>CAVULR010000011.1:0-983275 GCA_963742425.1 uncultured Alphaproteobacteria bacterium | reverse complement strand
CACGCAATCGCTGGCGGGCGGCCTCGTCATAGGCCTGGGCATTGGCCTTGCGCCGGCTGCATGCCGTTGAAGAACAGCCCGCTCTTGCCGGCGACGTCGTCGCCGATCGGCCAGATGCAAGATCGCCTCGCCGCCCTGCTCGACCGTGAGATCGGCGTGATGCCGCCTTCGCGCACCATCGTGGTGTTCATATAGGTCGCCGGGTGCAGCGAATTCACCGTCACGCCCGACCCCTGAGTTCCTCGGCGAGATCGATGGTGAACATGATCTGCGCGAGCTTGCTCTGCGCGTAGGCGCGGGTCCCGCTATAGCCTTTGGTGATCATCACATCGTCGAAATCGATCGGATGCTGGCCGAGCGAAGCGACATTGACGATGCGCGACGGCGCGCTCGCCTTTAACAGCGGAAGCAGCAGGTAGGCGAGCAGAAAGCCGGAGAGGTAATTGACGGCAAACCGCAGCTCATAACCGTCGGCGCTGGTCTGCCGCTCAGGCCCGGGCTGCGTCGATCCGATCCCGGCATTGCTGATGAAGAGGTCGAGCCGCTTGTGATCGGCGAGT
The DNA here is from genome assembly GCA_963742425.1 of uncultured Alphaproteobacteria bacterium. Taxonomy (GTDB): domain Bacteria; phylum Pseudomonadota; class Alphaproteobacteria; order Rhizobiales; family Xanthobacteraceae; genus Bradyrhizobium. The sequence goes on along the minus strand of CAVULR010000011.1, from coordinate 982,715 downwards.
CACCGCTTCGGCGAGCTGTCGCGCGCCGGCCAGCGACGACAAATCGGCCGGTAGAACACCGCTTCGCCGTGCCCTTCGCCGCCTGATCTCATCGGCAAGCGTTTTGGCCCGCGCCTTGTCGCGGCCATGGATCAGGACCTTGGCGCCGGCGGCGGCCAGTTTGGCGGCGACATAGCGGCCGACGCCGTCGGTCGAGCCCGTGACCAGCACCGTCTTGCCGTCCATGTTCATCGCGAGGCTTCCTCCGAGACCGTCAGTGAATTTCGGCCGACCGGGTCAGCGCCTCTTTCAGTTTTTCGAGCGTGAATGACGGGCTGCGGGCGATTTCAAGGATCGGCGTCTCGCGGCGGCCGCAGAGTTCGGCGGCCTCCGGGCAGCTTCGCGGCGACATCGAGCGGAATCACCATCGCGCCGTGACGATCGGCGTGAATGAGATCGTCGGAGCGCACCGTCATGCCGGCGACGCGAACCTCGCCGCCAAAACTTTCGGCGTGGACCCAGGCGTGCGACGGACCGATCGAGCCTGCAAGCGCCTGGAAACCCGGCGCCCATTGCGGGATGTCGCGGATCGATCCGTCGGTGATGACGCCGAGGCAGCCGAGCGCCTTGTGCACGGTGCTTTGAACCTCGCCCCAGAACGCGCCGTAGCCGACATCGGCGCCGTCGATATCCTGGATCACGGTGATGCGCGGGCCATGGCCGGTGCCGACATATTCGTAATAGGCGATCCGCCGCTTCTGCTGTTCGGCGGCCGGCAAGGCCGGATGCAGCACCGAGCGGATCGTCACCGTGCGCGCATAACCGACCATCGGCGGCAGATCGGGGAAACGGACACACCAGCGGCTTGGTCGTGTAGCCGATCAGGCGGCGTTCCGGCGCGACGATCTCCATCGCGTTGCAGATCGTCGGCGTGTCGTAGCGCGCCAGCGCTTCGAGGAGCGAAGCAGGCAGCGGCGCATTGGCGGAATTCGTCACGGCGTTTTCTCCAGAATTTCAGGGGCCGGCCATTTTCGAAGGCCGTATCGGCAGCCATATAGCCGAGATCGGGAGCGAACCCAACTCGGCGATCGCTCATGGCAGATATTCGGGCGTTTGGCGAAAGCCTGCCTCGCCCCGATGCATGCGGTACCGTTGGGGAAAATCGGCTAACAAGTGATGCAGCAAGGTGCCGGCCGCGCCAGGCCGCTCAGTTCAGCCGCGCCGGCCGATCGTCCTGCTCGGGCTCGGACGGCGACGGCGAAGCAAACGGCGGCGCCGGATTTGCCGGCGCGACGTCGGCCGGCGCGTTACGCGCCGATGCCGCGGCCTTGCGCTCATGGTCGCGATAGGACTTCCATCCGGCCGGCAGGCTCAGCAGGTAAAGCACCGAACCCGCCGACAGAATGTACCAGGGATAGCCGATCAACAGCGCGATGAAGAAAACCACCGAGACGAAAACCGGCAGCACCATTTCCGGCGGCACCCGCATGCGCACGGTCTTGCCCGAAAACACCGGCAGCCGCGAAACCATCAGGAACGCGATCAACAGCGTATAGAGCGCGGTCAGCATCGCCGGCGGCTTCGGCAGGCCGAGGAACGCGAGATAGATCGGAAGCAGCACGGTGATCGCGCCGGCGGGCGCCGGAACGCCGGTGAAGAAATTCGCCGCAAATGCCGGCTTGTTCGGATCGTCCATGGTGGCGTTGAAACGCGCCAGCCGCAGGCCGCCGCTGATCGCGAACACCATCGCCGCGATCCAGCCGCCATTGTTCAGTTCATGCAACTGCCAGAAGTACAGGATCAGGCCTGGTGCGACGCCGAAATTGACGAAATCCGCGAGGCTGTCGAGTTCGGCGCCGAATTTCGACTGGCCCTTGATCATGCGCGCGACGCGGCCGTCGATGCCGTCGAGCACGGCGGCGAACACGATCGCCGCCACCGCGAGTTCCATCCGCCCTTCGGTGGACAGCCGGATCGCCGTCAGCCCGGCGCAGATCGCGAGCAAGGTGATGACGTTGGGCACCAGCATCCGCACCGGGATCGGGCGAAACCGGCGGCGGCGCATTTCCGGAGATTTGGGATCGAAAGGCATCTGCATGGCTTACATATAGCAAGCGCAGGCCTGCTCCGCCATTGCGCGGCAACCGGCCCGGTTCCGGACGAAATGGTTAATCGGCGCGGTAGGTGCGGCCGCCGTCGCCAAGCCTGAAATCGGCCAGAATGGTCTCGCCGGCGACCGCGGTCTGACCTTCGGAAACCAGCGATTTGGTGCCTTCGGGCAGGTAGACGTCGAGACGCGATCCGAACCGGATCAGCCCGAACCGCTCGCCGGCGCCGATCGACTGCCCTTCGCGAACGAACGACACGATCCGCCGCGCCACCAGGCCTGCGATCTGGATCACGCCGATGCGCCCGTTCGGCGTCGAGATCACCAGCGAATTGCGCTCATTGTCCTCGCTCGCCTTGTCGAGTTCGGCATTGATGAAGGTGCCCGGCCGGTACGCGATCCGGTCGATCCGCCCCGCCACCGGGCTGCGGTTCACATGGCAGTTGAACACGCTCATGAAGATCGAAATGCGCGGCAGCGGCTTGTCGCCGAGACCGAGTTCGGCCGGCGGCAACACCTGCGTCACCATCGAGATGCGCCCGTCGGCCGGCGCCACCACGATGCCTTCGCGCACCGGCGTCACCCGCACCGGATCGCGGAAGAACAGCGCGCACCAGACCGTCAGCAAGGTGCCGATCCAGCCCAGCGGCGACCAGATCCAGAACAGGATCAGGCTGGCCAGCGCAAAGCCGCCGATGAACGGATAGCCTTCGGGATGGATCGGCGGAATTTGCGCGCGGATGGAATTGGCGATGGACATCAGAATTCACTGTCGTTTGTCCCCTCCCCTTGTCGGAGAGGGGATCGCATTCGGTCATTCCGCCGCGGCGGGGCGTCACCAGCACATCGTCGACCGGCGGCGGCACCCGGTTCGGCGCCTCGTTCTCGTCGGCAATCCGCGCCAGCCTCTCGCGCGCCTCCTGGGCCTCACGCTGCCTGTTCCACATACTGGCATAAAGTCCGCCCGTTGCCAAAAGCTGGGAGTGGGTTCCGCGCTCGGCGATGCGGCCCTGATCGAGCACGATGATTTCGTCGGCGCCGACGATGGTGGACAGCCGATGCGCGATCACCAGCGAGGTGCGGTTGCGCGACACCCGCTCCAGCGCATCCTGGATTTCCTGCTCGGTGTGGCTGTCGAGCGCCGAGGTCGCCTCGTCGAGCACCAGGATCGGCGGCGCCTTGAGAACCGTGCGCGCGATCGCGACGCGCTGCTTCTCGCCGCCGGACAGTTTCAGGCCGCGCTCGCCGACCTGGGTCTCATAACCCTTCGGCGACATCCGGATGAAGCCGTCGATCTGCGCCAGCTGCGCCGCCTGCTCGACCTCGGCATCGGTGGCGTCCCAGCGGCCGTAGCGGATGTTGTAGCGGATGGTGTCGTTGAACAGCACGGTGTCCTGCGGCACCATGCCGATCGACGCCCGCAGCGAGGCCTGCGTGACGTTGCGGATATCCTGGCCGTCGATCAGGATCCTGCCGCCCGAGACGTCATAGAGACGAAACAGCAGCCGCGAGATGGTCGATTTGCCGGCGCCGGACGGTCCGACGATCGCGACCGTCTTGCCGGCAGGCACCTCGAAACTGAGACCTTTCAGGATCGGACGCTCGGGATCGTAGGAGAACCGCACATCCTCGAAGCGCACATTGCCCGAGGTCACGATCAGCGGCCTGGCGCCGGGAACATCCTTGACCTCCGGATTGCGCGACAGCACGTCGAACATCTTCTCGATGTCGATCACCGCCTGCTTGATCTCGCGATAGACCATGCCCATGAAATTCAGCGGCTGGTAAAGCTGGATCATCATGGCGTTGACCATGACGAAATCGCCGACCGTATTGTGTGCCGCTGCGGACGCCGATCGCGCACATCAGCATGGTCGCGGTCAGGCCGGCGGTGAAAATGATCGCCTGCCCGGTATTGAGAACCGCAAGCGAGGTATAGGTCTTCACGCTGGCGCGCTCGTAGCGCTCCATCGAACGGTCGTAGCGCGTGGCTTCGCGTTCCTCGGCGCTGAAATATTTCACCGTCTCGTAGTTCAGCAGCGAGTCGATCGCCTTGGTGTTCGCCTCGGTGTCGGAATCGTTCATCTTGCGGCGAATCTCGATCCGCCATTCGGTCGCGATGTAGGTGTAATACATGAAGACCACGACCGTGATCATGGTGACGAGCACATAGCGCCAGTCGAACTGCCACAGCAGCACGCGCCATCAGCAGCGAAACCTCGACGATGGTCGGGACCAGTTGCAGGATCACCATCCGCACGATGACCTCGATGCCGAGGCGGCCGCGCTCCAGCACGCGCGTCAGTCCGCCGGTCTTGCGCTCCAGGTGAAAGCGCAGCGACAGCTCATGCATGTGGACGAAGGTGAGATAAGCGAGCTTGCGCACCGCATGCATCGCCACGCGGGCGAAGATTCCGTCGCGCCATTGGGTCAGGACCGCCATCAGCACGCGCACGCCGCCGTAGCTCAGGGTCATGATCAAGGGCGAGGCGATCAGCCACATCGTCCAGTTCGACGACTGCACCGGAGCGGTATCCGCGCCGGTCAGCGCGTCGATCGCCCATTTGAACGTGAACGGCACCGACAGCGTCGCCAGCTTGGCGACCAGCAGCAGCACCACCGACCAGACCACGCGCATCTTGAGATCGGCGCGATCGCCGGGCCAGATGTACGGCCACAGATGCACCAGCGTCCCGATCAGGGTCGCCTGTTCGATGGATTTGTCGGAGGGAGGCAGCGCTTCGCGCGCCGGTGGGACGAATCAGTGTGAGCCATCAATCAAGAGCCTGGAGCAATCGCTGTCGCGCGTCGTTTTTCTATCTGCATTCTGCCCGTCATATAGAGTGTTTGAACGCCGCGTGCACCCTCGCGGAGCGCAATTCTTTCGCGATTTCGCGGCATTTACGGATAGATTCAACTGGCTTCTGCGAATCGCCTAGGCTTGACGCTCTTACGCTGCAGTGCCACATGGCCGGCATGAACAAAATCAAAACCGTCTGTGTCTATTGCGGCTCCGGCCCCGGCACAAATCCCCGCTTTGTCGAAGCCGCCATCGCGCTCGGAAAGGCTCTCGCCGAGAACGGCATCCGCCTCGTCTATGGCGGCGGCTCGATCGGGCTGATGGGCGCGGTAGCGACATCGGTGCTCGATCACGGCGGCACCGTGACCGGCATCATTCCGGACTTCCTCACCTCCCGCGAAAACGCCCTGAAGCGCGTTCAGGAAATGATCGTCACGCCCGACATGCACGAGCGCAAGCGGCTGATGTTCGAGCGTTCCGACGCGTTCGTGGCGCTGCCCGGCGGCATCGGCACGCTGGAGGAACTGGTGGAGCAACTGACCTGGCAGCAACTCGGCCGCCACACCAAGCCGATCCTGCTCGCCAACATCGACGGCTTCTGGGAGCCGCTGCTGGCGCTGCTCGCGCATATGCGCGCGACGGAATTCATTCGGCCCTCGCTGGCGGTCGATATTCTGAAGGCCGAACGGGTCGAGGATATCCTGCCGCGGCTGCGCGCCGCCGCCGCTCGCGCGCCCGAGAGCACCAAGGAACTGGCGCCCGAAATGGCGCGCCGGCTCTAGCTATCCGCATCACTCCGTCGGAAACGTCACCGCCTCGATGCGATTGCCGTCGGGATCGATGACGAACGCCGCGTAATAGCGCACGCGCTCGTGCGGGCGCAGGCCCGGCGCGCCGTCGGAGCGGCCGCCGGCTTTCAGCGCCGCGGCATGGAATGCATCGACTTCGCCGGTCGATTTGGCGCGAAGACAGATATGGACGCCGCTTCCCGGCGCGACCGGCGCCATGCGCGCTGCGCAGATTGATCCAGAATTCGGGATAGCTCTTGCCGAAACCGATCGTCGCCGGGCGCGTCACCAGCCGCGACAGGCCGAGCGCCGCCAGCGTCGGTTCATAGAAGCGCGCGGAGCGTTCGAGGTCACTGACGCCGACGGAGACGTGATCGATCATGGCATGTCCCGCTTCTTGCCGTCATTGCGAGGATGGCGAAGCGACCAGCATCCGGAGCTGCCGTCGCAGATGCCGCGGTCTCGCGATGCTTCGCGCGCTCCGGAATGACGGTCAGGCCCTTCACGCCGGCGCGCCGGATTTCACCAGCTTGTAGATCACCGAATCCATCAGCGCCTGGAACGACGCGTCGATGATATTGGGCGACACGCCGATCGTGGTCCAGCGCTCGCCGGCCTCGTCTTCGCTCTCGATCAGCACCCGCGTCACCGCCTCGGTGCCGCCATTGAGGATACGCACGCGGTAGTCGATCAGCTTCAGGCCTTCGATGTATTTCTGATACTTGCCGAGATCCTTGCGCAGCGCGACGTCGAGCGCATTGACGGGACCGTTGCCCTCGGCCGCCGAGATCAATTTCTCGCCGTCGACATCGACCTTCACCACCGCCATCGCCACCGTGACGCGCTGGCCGTTGGCGTTGTAGCGCTGCTCGACATTGACATCGAATTGCTCGACCCGGAAATATTCCGGCACCCGGCCGAGCGTGCGCCGCGCCAGCAGGTCGAACGAGGCGTTGGCGGATTCATAGGCGTAGCCCGCGGCCTCGCGCTCCTTCAATTCCTCGACCAGACGAACCAGCTTCGGATCGTTCTTGTCATAGGCAATGCCGGCGCGTTCCAGTTCGGCGATGACGTTCGAGCGGCCGGCCTGATCGGAGACCAGCACCTTGCGATGATTGCCGACCGCCTCGGGCGCGACATGTTCGTAGGTCTGCGGATCCTTGAGCACGGCGGAGGCATGAATGCCGGTCTTGGTGACGAACGCGCTTTCGCCGACATAGGGCGCATGACGATTGGGCGCGCGGTTGAGCATGTCGTCCAGCGTCCGCGAAACCTTCATCAAGGTCGCCATCTTGTCCGGCGACACGCCGATCTCGAAGGCATCGGAAAACTCGCGCTTGAGCCGAAGCGTCGGGATCAGCGAACACAGATTGGCATTGCCGCAGCGTTCGCCGAGCCCGTTCAGCGTGCCCTGGATTTGCCGCGCGCCGGCGCGCACCGCGGCCAGCGAATTGGCAACCGCCTGCTCGGTGTCGTTATGGGCGTGAATGCCGACGTGATCGCCCGGGATATGCTTCACACCTCGGTGACGATATTCTCGACCTCATGCGGCATGGTGCCGCCATTGGTGTCGCACAATACCACCCAGCGCGCGCCGGAATCATAGGCCGCCTTTGCGCAGGCCAGCGCGAATTCCGGATTTTCCTTGTAGCCGTCGAAGAAATGCTCGCAGTCGAGCATCACTTCGCGGCCGGCCGTCTTCGCGGCCTTCACGCTGTCGCGGATCGAGGCCAGGTTTTCCTCGTTGGTGGTCTCGAGCGCCACGCGCACCTGATAGGCCGATGATTTCGCGACAAAGCAGATCGCGTCGGCCTTGGCCTCCAGGAGCGCCGCCAGGCCCGGATCGTTCGAGGCCGAGCGGCCGGGACGCCGCGTCATGCCGAACGCCGTGAAGCGCGCGTGATCGAGCTTCGGCCTGGTCGCAAAGAATTCGGTATCGGTGGGATTGGCGCCGGGATAGCCGCCCTCGACATAATCGATGCCGAGTTCGTCGAGCATCTCGGCGATCAATTGCTTGTCGTGCAGGGTGAAATCGACGCCGTTGGTCTGCGCGCCGTCGCGCAGCGTGGTGTCGAACAGATAGAGGCGTTCGCGGCTCATGTGGGGCCTCCCGGCGATGCGCTCTCGGCAAGCGTCTTCTGCATCGTGGTAGTTGGCGAGCCATTCGCCATTGACCGTCACGGTGTTGCGCTGTTTGGCGAGATAGCCGCGTTTTGCGAAGAAGCCTTCCGCGTTGTCGCTGGCGTCGACCGTGAGAGCCTTGGCGCCGCGGCCGCCGGCGAGTTTTTCCAGCGCCTCGCACAGCATCGAGGCCACCCCCTGCCCGGCCACGCCGGGATGGACGTAGAGCATGTCGATATGATCGGCGCCCTTCAGCGAGGCGAATCCAACCGGCGAATTCTGCAACGTCGCGATCAGCGTAAGCTCGCTGCCCAGGCGCTTGCCGAATTGTTCCTCGTCGTCGGCGGCGCCGGCCCAGGCTTCCTGCTGCGCTTCGCTGTAATCCTCGCCGGTCAACTCCTCGATGGCGGCAACGAAGATCGCCGCGAGCACGGGCGTGTCCTCGCTAAGGAACGGCCGCAACGCAGGTCTGGGCATCGTCTGTCCCATCGCCTCAAAATGCTCCCAACAGTTTCAGCGCGAGCACGACGGCTGCCGCGATCACGGCCCATTTGAGAACGATGTAATAACGCCAGTGTTTTGGAAACGGCGTATCCGGCTTGCTCATCGGGCGATCTCCCATGTGGTGCCTTCCTTGGAATCCTTGATGACGACGCCCATTGCCGCGAGCTGGTCGCGGATCCGATCGGATTCGGAAAAATCCTTTCGGGCGCGGGCCGCGGTACGATCCGAAATCAATTTATCGATCTGCTTGGCATCGACGCCGCTCGCTTGCTGTTTCCGGCTCTTCCATTCCGCCGCACTTTCCGACAGGAAGCCTAGAAACCGCAGCGAAGCGGCGAAATGGCCGCGATCGCGTTCATGCCCGGAGGCCGCTGTGTTCCGCAACGCATGCAGTGCGGCGACCATCTGGGGCGTGTTGAGGTCATCCGACAGCGCCCCAACGACTTGATCGGAAGGCTGACCACCCCCGAGGTCCGCGGCAACCCAGTACCAGTCGTCGAGCGTCTTTGCGCTTTCTTCCAATCCCTTCAATGTCCAGTCCATCGGAGAACGATAATGCGCCTTCAACATGTTCAGGCGCAGCACTTCGCCCGGCCAATCCGCCAGCAAGTCCCGGATGGTGACGAAATTGCCGAGGGACTTCGACATCTTCGTGTCCTCGATTTGCAGGAATTCGTTGTGCATCCAGTAATTCGCCATGGCTGTCGTGCCATGCGCGCAGCGCGACTGCGCGATTTCGTTCTCGTGATGCGGAAAGATCAGGTCGATGCCGCCGCCGTGAATATCGAAGACGTCGCCGAGATAAGCGGCGCTCATGGCCGAGCACTCGATGTGCCAGCCCGGACGTCCCCTGCCCCACGGGCTTTCCCATCCCGGCTCGTCGCCGGCCGATTGTTTCCACAACACGAAGTCGGCGGGATTTTTCTTGTGGGCCTCGACCGCGACGCGCGCGCCGGCGAGCTGCTCATCGAGCTTGCGGCCCGACAGCGCGCCATAATCCGGCATCGACTGGACATCGAACAGAACCTCGCCGCCAGCCTGATAGGCGTGGCCGCGCGCGATCAACTGCCTGATCAGCGTCACCATGTCGGTCTTGCCGTCGGCGCGCGGCAGCACGAAGTCGGTCGCACGCGGCTCGAACGTCGGCGGCAATGAGCCCAGGGCCGTCACGTCAGCGGCGAATTGTGCAGCCGTCTTCTCGGTGACCTTGCGGATCGCTTCGTTCAGCGCTAGCCCCGGAAAATCCCGCACGGCGCGGTCGTTGATCTTGTCGTCGACGTCGGTGATGTTGCGGACATAGGTGACGTGATCCTCGCCGTAGATGTGCCGCAGCAGACGGAACAGCACGTCGAATACGATGACCGGGCGCGCGTTGCCGATATGGGCGAAGTCGTAGACCGTCGGCCCGCAGACATACATGCGCACATTCGCCGGATCGAGCGGCACGAAGGGACGCTTTTGCCGTGTCAACGTATCGTAAAGGCGCAAATCCATGGACATCCGTTCCCTTGCGGCCGGGCGTCCAGTGATCTCGCGTGAGAAAAGACGGCCTCAGCCAGCGAATCGCTAGCTCATAATCTCGCGGCAAATGCCACAAATGGCGAGGAAACCGTTCATGCGCACTACCATGGGCCAGCCGGGGGGATTGCGTCAAGTGCCCCAGAAAAACCCCTTTGGGCCATGAAACCGGCGGCTGGGCGAGGGTTAATCATTCTTAATGATTTGGGCTTATCGAATCAGGCAATCCTCACATCCGGCGGGGCGACATGCGATCCGTAGCAGCTTTTTTGGCCTGTGTTTTCCTGCTCACCGCCCCCGTTGCATGGGCCGACAGCCACGTGTTCATCATCGCCAACCAGGCTGACGGCTACGGCGTCGACCAGTGTCTTGCCAGGGGCGAGACATGTGGCGCGCACGCCGCGCGGTCCTATTGCCAATCGCGCGACTTTGCGCAGGCAACGTCCTACCGGCGCGTCGAACCCGATGAAATCACCGGCTCGGTTCCCAAGGCCGGCGGCAACTGCAATCACGCCGGCTGCAATGAATACGTCGCCATTACCTGCCAGCGCTAAATCCACAGCGTGCTGCGCGCGATCCCCGCGCCATATCGCCGCCCCGGAAACGACGTGACGCTGCCCCGAGAAGCAGCTATGTGAGGCCGCGTCGGCCGCGTCTTTGGTTTCGCGGCCAGCGCCGATTCGCCCCTCAATGGCCGGATATGCAGGAAACGTCGATCATCCCCCTCTCCCGATGGATTTTGGCCTGCCTGGCGCTCGCGATCGCGGGTGGGCTGAGCCTTGACGCCCAGGCGCAAGTCAATCCGGCCGCGCCGCCGCCGGCGGCTGCCGTCAATCCGGTGTGCCCGCGGCTGGAAGCGCAACTGGTATCCATCGACCGCGGCGGTGGCGGCGGGGATCCAGCCAAGGAAGAGCAAATTCGCCGCTATCAAGATGCCGCGACCAAGCAGCAGAGCGAACTCGATCGCGTGACCTCGCAGGCCAAACGCATGGGCTGCGACAGTTCGGGATTCTTTTCACTGTTTTCCGGGCAGTCGGCGCAATGCGGTCCGGTCAACAACCAGATTCAGCAGATGCGGGCCAATCTGGAGCAGATCACGACCAGCCTGGAGCGACTGCGCAGCGGCGGCCTCGGCGGCGCCGATCGCGACAATCAACGCCGCTCGGTATTGCTGGCGCTGGCTCAGAATAATTGCGGACCGCAATATGCCAACGCCGCGCGCGGCCCGGGCAATTTCCTGGACAATCTGTTCGGCAACAACAATCCGCCCCCGCCGGGCACGGACTTCGGTCCGCAATCCGGCACCTTCCGCACCGTCTGCGTCCGCGCCTGCGACGGTGCTTATTTTCCGATCTCGTTTGCGACCGTGCCCGCCCGCTTCCCCGACGACGAGCGGACCTGCAAGGCGCTCTGCCCGGCGGCAGACGCGACCCTCTTCAGCTATCGCAACCCCGGCGAAGACATCAACCAGGCGGTGTCGATCAACGGTCAGCCCTATACGTCGTCGCCGAACGCGTTTCGCTTCCGTCAGGAGTTCAATCCGTCCTGCGCCTGCAAGGCGGCCGGCCAGACCTGGTCGGACGCCCTGAAGAGCATCGACGACAAGGCCGCCGCCGAACAGCAGGGCGACATCATCGTCACCGAGGAGAGCGCGAAGAAGATGGCGCGGCCGCCGGCGCCGAAAAGCCCTCCGGCGACTGCGAAGAAGGGCGCCCCAGGCACCGCGGCGTCGACGCCCGCGGCTCCCGCGCCGGATGCATCGGCGCCTGCGCCTGCACCCGCTCCAGCCGGCCCTGCCACCGACAAGCCGATCCGGTCAGTGGGCCCGACCTTCATCCCCGCGCGTTAATGCGATCACGCGTCAACTTTATCCATCGAAGGCTTCCGCCGATCCGCGGCCGGCGCGCGACAGCAGGGTGTCGTCGGGTTCGGGCAGCGGCTTGCCCGCGTCGCGAAACCGGTTGGTGATAGGATAGCGGCGATCGCGCCCAAAGTTCTTCTGGGTCACCTTGACGCCAGGCGCGGCCTGTCGGCGCTTGTACTCGGCGATATTGAGCAGACGCTCGATCCGCACCACCACCTCGCGGTCGAACCCCGCCGCCACGATTGAGGCCAGCGGCTCCTCGCGCTCCACGAGGCGTTCCAGGATGGCATCGAGCATGTCATAAGGCGGCAACGAATCCTGATCGGTCTGGTTTTCGCGCAGCTCCGCGGTCGGCGGCCGCTTGATGATATCAGGCGGAATGACCTCTCCCGATGGTCCCAGCGCGCCGTCCGGTTTCCATGAATTGCGCAAGCTCGAGAGCCGGAACACCTCGGTCTTGTAGATATCCTTGATCGGATTGTAGCCGCCGTTCATGTCGCCATAGAGGGTGGCGTAGCCGACCGACATTTCCGACTTGTTGCCGGTCGTAACCACCATCGCGCCGGTCTTGTTGGAAATCGCCATCAGCAGCGTGCCGCGCGCGCGGGCCTGCAAATTCTCTTCGGTGATGTCGCGCGCCAGGCCCGCGAATGTGCCCGACAATATCTCTTCAAAGCCGTTCACGGCCGGCGCGATCGGCAGCACCTCGTAGCGGATGCCGAGCGCCCTGGCGAGCTTTGCCGCGTCGTCGAGCGACACCTGCGCGGTGAAACGAAACGGCAGCATCACGCCGCGGACGCGTTCGGCACCGAGCGCGTCGACCGCGATCGCCGCGCACAGCGCCGAATCGATGCCGCCGGAGACACCCAGCAGCACGCCCGGAAATCCGTTCTTCCCGACATAATCGCGCAAGCCGAGCACGCAGGCCGCGTAGTCGGCCTTGTCGCCATCGACCACCTTCGCCATCGGCCCGCTGCAGCGCCAGCCAGTGGCGGTCTTGCCGAAGCGCAACGTCGTGATGCTTTCGGTAAATGCCGGCAATTGCGCCGCTACCGAAAGATCGGCATTGAGCGCAAACGACGCACCGTCGAAGACGAGCTCGTCCTGGCCGCCGACCTGGTTGAGATAGATCAGCGGAAGCCCGCTTTCGGTGACGCGGGCCACCGCGATCGACAACCGTAAATCGTTCTTGTCGCGCGCATAAGGCGAACCATTCGGCACCACCAGGATTTCGGCGCCGGTCTCGGCGAGACATTCGACGATGTTTTCGTAGTCTTCCGACTCCTCCAGCCAGATGTCCTCGCAAATCGGGACCCCGACCCGGATGCCGCGGACGGTGACCGGACCGGCCGCCGGACCGCGCGCGAACAGGCGCTTTTCGTCGAACACGCCATAATTCGGCAGATTGGCCTTGAAACGAATGGCGGCGATCCGCCCTCCGTCCAGCAACGCGCAGGCGTTATAGAGTTTGCCGTCCTCGACCCAGGGACTGCCGATCAGCATCGCCGGCCCGCCATCGGCGGTGTCCCTTGCGAGGGCTTCGACGGCGGCGCGGCAGGCCGACTGAAACGCCGGCTTCAGAACCAAATCCTCCGGCGGATAGCCGGCAATGAACAGTTCGGGCAGGACCACGAGGTCGGCGCCGTCGGCTTGGGCCTGCGCACGCGCCGCGCGCGCTTTCGCGGCGTTGCCGGCGACATCGCCCACGGTCGGGTTCAACTGAGCGAGCGTGATTGTAAACTGAGCGGCGGGTTCGGTCATGGAACGATGGTGCCTTGCGCGCGGACGAACTGCAATCGCATGGTTTAGATCGCGCCCATGCGTTCGGCGATGGCGAACAGCCAGAACAGGCCGGCCATCACCAGCGTCACGCCGACCGCCGCCGAGCCCATATCCTTGACGCGCCCGATCTGCGGATCGTGATCGGTCGTCAGCCGGTCGGCGAGCTTCTCGATTGCGGTGTTAAGCAGTTCGACGACCAGCACCAGGGCGACCGCGGCGACCAGCTCGACGCGGCGCATCGTGGTCGTGCCGACCAGCCACGCCAGCGGCAAGGCCAGCGCAAGGGCTGCAAGTTCCTCGCGGACGGCCTGCTCCGAGCGGATGGCGAAGGCCAGGCCGTTGCGCGTATTGATCGTGGCCCGCCAGAACCGCAGCAACGCTACAGTCCCGCCGCGACCGGCATCGGCTTGACCTTGCCGCCGCGTTCCTGCTTGAGCAGTTCGGCGATCAGGAAGGCCATGTCGACCGACTGCTCGGCATTGAGGCGGGGATCGCAGGCGGTGTGGTAGCGATCGCTCAAATCTTCATGGGTAATGGCGCGCGCGCCCCCGACGCATTCGGTGACGTCCTGTCCGGTCATTTCCAGATGCACGCCGCCGGCATGGGTGCCCTCCGCGGCGTGGATGCCGAAGAACGATTTCACCTCCGACAGGATGCGGTCGAACGGGCGGGTCTTGTAGCCGCTGTTCGATGCGATGGTGTTGCCGTGCATGGGATCGCACGACCACACCACCACGCGGCCTTCGCGTTGCACGGCGCGGATCAACGGCGGCAGGTGATCGCCGACCTTGTCGGAACCGAAACGGTTGATCAGCGTGAGACGGCCGGGCTCGTTGTCGGGGTTGAGCACCTCGATCAGCCGCAGCAACTCGTCCGGTTTGAGCGACGGACCGCATTTCAAGCCGATCGGGTTCTTGATACCGCGGAAATATTCCACATGGCCGTGGTCGAGCTGACGGGTGCGATCGCCGATCCAGATCATGTGGCCCGATGTCGCATACCAGTCGCCGGTCGTGGAATCGACCCGGGTGAACGCCTGCTCATAGCCGAGCAGCAGCGCCTCGTGACTGGTGTAGAAATCGGTGGCGCGCAGCTCAGGGTGGCCTTCGAGATCGAGCCCGCAGGCCCGCATGAAATTGAGCGCGTCCGAGATGCGGTCCGCCAGTTCCTTGTAACGCCGTGCCTGCGGGGAATCCTTGAGGAAGCCAAGCATCCACTGGTGCACGCTGCCGAGATTGGCAAAGCCGCCGGTCGCGAAGGCGCGCAACAGATTGAGCGTCGCCGCCGACTGCCGATATGCCATCAGCAGACGTTGCGGATCGGGGGTGCGCGCCTGCGGCGTGAACGCGATATCATTGACGATATCGCCGCGATAGCTCGGTAATTCGACGCCGTCGATCGTCTCCGTCAACGACGAGCGCGGCTTGGCGAACTGTCCGGCGATGCGGCCGACCTTCACCACCGGCACGGCGCCGGCATAGGTCAGCACCACCGCCATCTGCAGCAGCACGCGGAAGAAGTCACGGATGTTGTTGGCGCCATGCTCGGCGAAGCTTTCGGCGCAGTCGCCGCCTTGAAGGAGGAAGGCCTCGCCTGCGGCTACGCGCGCAAGCGCCTTTTTCAGGTTGCGGGCCTCACCTGCAAAAACCAGCGGAGGAAACGTGGCGAGCTGTGCCTCGACATCGGCCAATGCTTTCGCATCGGGATAATCGGGTATTTGCAGCACCGGCCTGGCGCGCCAGCTGTCGGGTGTCCACCGCTCGGACATAACGTTAACTCCTGAGCAAAAACCGCCACTTATCCGCCTTCGCTAAAGGATTCGGCGAACCAGCAAAACCCGGTCAGGCATCAGCGTGGCCGAGTCCGTGGCGGCGAAGGGCCGGTTTATACACAGGCTGCAAGCGAACCGCCAGTTGGAATTCGGCAGCCTGCCGCAAGCTCTCGCCGCAACGGCCGAGTTCGTCATTGCGAGCGCTAGCGAAGCAATCCATAGCCGCGCGCGTGGGAAGCTGGATTGCTCCATCGCTGCCGTTCCTCGCAAAGACGTCAAGAAATGACTTCGCCATCCCGCGGCGCGTTGGCGTCCGGGTTGTGCGTGTTTTCGCGAAGGCCCCGGCTTGGGTGGCCGGGGCTTCATGCTCCATCTCGTGAGCGACACCGGATCAAATCGCCTCTTGGTCCGTGCGTCGTTCAACTTGTCTGCAGGGGCGAATTCCGAAGCACCTGGACATGGAGTTCGATGGTTGATGTGCATCAACGCGCGTTTTCGGGCGGCGGGCAGAGTAAACGCGCACCCTCATTCGAAGCTCCGAGGCCTGGCATGGCTTTGCAAGCTAATTTTCAGCACGACGCCGGCGAGAAGCGGCTGGTCTTCATCGATGCGCTGCGTGTTGCAGCGATCGTTTTTGTCATCATCCATCACGCCGCTCAAGCCTACGGCCCGACGGGTGGTTCTTGGCCCGTGCATGATCGCGCGCAAAGTGACTGGTTCACTCCGTTCTATACCGCGAATGCGGCGTTCGGCATGGGATTGATGTTTCTCCTGGCCGGATATTTTGTGCCGCCGTCCTATGATCGCAAAGGGGCGCGCCTTTTTCTCATGGGGCGATGGCAGCGTATCGGCATTCCGCTCGCAAGCCTCGTATTACTGCTGCACCTGCCGGTGGTTTATGTGCTTGAAGGGATGCCGGCACTGCTGCAATTCTTCGAAGGCCTCTATGAGCGCGGCTGGCAGCCGATCTATCTGCATTTGTGGTTCGTCGCACATCTGTTGCTGTATTGTCTTGCCTACGCGGCTTTGCGCCAGGTTTCCGGATTGTTCGAACTGGCTCCGCGGAAGGTAGCTTTGCCGAGACACGCTGGCATTGCTTCCTTCATCGTGGTGCTCGCGCTGATCACATGGTTTGTGCGTATTTGGTATCCCGTCGATAAATGGGTGCCGTTCCTTTGGATCATGCCTGCAGAGCCCGCACATCTGCCGCAATATGCGGCGTTATTCGCTGCCGGCGTCATGGCGTATCGCGGCGACTGGTTCCGCAGAATGCGCACCGTTACCGGGTTGATCTGGCTCGCCGTCGGTGGGATCGCTGCCGGCGGTATCTACGTTGCTTACGCGTTCGGGCCGTGGTCGGAATTGATGGCAACCGGCGGGGGTGGCCTGGCGTCATTGATCCGGAGCAGTTGGGAGACGGTCATCGCTGTCGGGCTGTCGGTTGGACTCATCGTCGCCTTTCGCGAACTGTTCGATCGTTCCAATCACCTGCTTGAGCGGATGGCTGCTGCGAGCTTCGGCGCGTATATCCTGCACCCCGCAATCATCGTCGGGCTGCAAGTTGTTATGACCGGCGTTTTGCTGGTCGCCTTCGCCAAGTTTGCGGTCGTGTCTCTGCTGGGGACGGTCGCGGCTTTTTCCGTCGCGTATGTTGCCGGTCGGGTGCCGGGTATCAGGGCAGTTCTAGGAGCGACTTCCGGCCGCGAAGCGTTGCTATTGTCGAGTATCCGATGAGGCCAAATTTCGTGCCTACCGCTGCAGAGAAGACGGAGTTATGAGGCCGGTTGAGCCGGCATCCCCGTCTGCGACACCCCAGTGCGAGGGCGCTGGACACGGCGCTTCACCTCGACGATCATGTGCGCCCGGCGGGTTAGGGCGCCATCATGGACGTCGCAGGTTGGCTTCGGAGCCTGGGCCTCGAACAATACGAACGGGCCCTTCCGCGAGAACGCGATCGATAACTCGGTCCTGCCGCGGTTGACGGCGGAGGACTTGAAAGATCTCGGTGTCGGATTCGTTGGGCACCGTCGTAAGCTGCTGGACGCCATCGCCACCCTGCGCGCTGATCCGGATGCGAGGGCGGCCGCGCCCGAGGTGCTTTCCGCGATCGACAGGTCTGGCGAAGACTCCGCCGAACGGCGCCAGGTCACCGTGATGTTCTGCGATCTCGTGGGCTCGATACGCTGGCATAGTCCGTGCCGAATTCATATCGATGTGTTGCTTGGCTTGGGCGGTAACGAGCACAAGCAGTTTTTCCGGGCGCGCACGAAAAGGAAGGCAGGGAGGCGGCAAAGTCGATCATATCCCTTCGGATCTTTCAGCCTCAGTTCTTCACCTGGCGTCGGCTCGCACATCCGTTCGATGACAAATCCGGCATCCGTAAGAGGATCAATCAGATCGCGCAGCGGTCTTCGGTAGTAGCGCATCTTCTCCCCGAGCCATTCCCATTCCTCTTCGATTAATTCAGCATTCAAATATCCGGGATCGAGAATGCTGGCTTGATCGTGAACGGGATGATGCGTCGAAAATACCAGTGTGCCAGCTGGTCGAAGCAGCCGGGCACATTCGGCAAAAACTTTTGGTAGGTCCGCCTGATAATGGAGCACGAGCGAAGATAGCACGAGGTCGAAAAATTCGTCGGCGAGGATATTTCGCAAATTGCTCATGTCACCCTGGATTACCCGGGCGCGACCGCCAACGCGCTTTTGCGCAAGGGCAACCATTGCGGCACTACGGTCGACAGCAACCACGCGAGCACCATGGCGCACCAACCATTCGGCGTACCAGCCGTGGCCGCAACCGGCATCAAGAACATCGATATGATTGACCGTCGGCAGCAGCGCCAAAGTCGTTGGTCGCTCGTAAAGAGCATTCCAAGGTCGGTCATCGATCATCGCCGAATAACGCCCGGCAATGGTGTCATAGTCTGTCGCTTCGAGCACGGCAGTCATACCTCCGACACAGCGCAATTCCTGCCGAAATGAATATCACGGGCGTCAACTTTTGGCACATAACGTCGTTTTCGCTGCCATGTAGCAACAGGTCGGCTGCCGGGGCATAGTGGACTACGCCCGAGGTCCGGAAATGACTCGAGGCTGAAGCCTACTTGGTCCCTGTCCCAGCCCCAGGAAATGACGCTTGAGGCGGCAATTGCCGACTCGCGCCGAAGTGCTAAGCTTCTTACCCACGGGCGTTGTCTCTTTTTTTCGAGGACACATGCGGCGGCGGGAGTTCATTGCTGGGACGGTCGCCACAGCGGCGATGGGCATTGCTCAACCGATTTGCGCGCAGACCAACGCTTCTTCGGCGGTCACAAAGCGCATTGCCATTTTCCACCCCACCGAACCGCCTGCGGGACTGACCATCGACGGTCGTCGGGCGTACAAAACCTATTTTACCGAGTTGAACAGGCTCGGGTACATTGAGGGGCAAAACCTGATTGTTGAGCGGTACTCGGCGCTTGGTCAGCAAGACGCGTTACGGCGATATGGCCCGCGACATCGTCGCAAGCCACCCCGATCTCATCGTGTCAGTGAGCGGTCTGTTGGCGCGCTTGCTTAAACCCCTCACGGCGACAGTTCCAATTTTGGCAACGAGCGCTGATCCGATAGCCGTCGGACTTGTGACGAATTTGGCGAGACCGGAGGGCAATATCACGGGAGTAAGCGCCGATGCCGGCTTGGAAGTGAACGGCAAACGTCTGCAGTTGCTTAGTGAGACCGCACGACGCCTGTCCAATGTGCGGTTTCTTAGCCCCGCAGCAGGGGCAAGAATGTCCGAGACGACTGTCGCGGCGATTCGACAAGCGGCGGGCCAGACCGCTATCACAATCACCCCTGCCATCCTCGACGGGAAGATGGATCGAGAAGCATTTGAGCGGGCATTTGATGCGATGGAAAAAGACCGGGTCGATGGACTTATAGTAAGCGATTCTCCAGAGCACGTGACGAACCGTCAACTAATTGTCGATCTTGCTGCCAGGCATCGCCTGCCGGCCGTTTATCCTTTTCGCGAGTTTGTAGAGGCCGGCGGACTGCTGTCTTACGGGGTAGACACTGCGGATCTAATGCGTCGCCTTGCGGATATGACAGGTCAGGTGTTGGGAGGCGCGAAGCCGGGCGAAATCCCCTTTCAGCAGCAAACTAAATTCGAGCTGGTGCTCAATCGAACCGCTGCGTCATCGCTCGGTCTCGAATTTCCGGCGACCATGTTGGCGACCGCCGACGAAGTGATCGGGTGAGACTGTTATTGCTCGGTGCACGAGTTTCTTGATGGCGCTTGGCGAACATGGGGCAATGTCGCTTTCGGGGGCATCGTGGAAGCCGCATATGACCCAAAGGAGACAACGGACATTGGTCTTCGAAGCGCAACGGACGGTTGAAGTGGGCCAAGGAGTGACCTAGAATCACAACCAATCAACAAGGGGGCTGGGAAATGCTTGAGATCGATAGGGCTTACGTTGTCATTGCGTTGCTGTGGGCTGTGGTCGGGATGCTGCTCGGCCTCTATATGGGGATTGCGGAGAACCTGAAGCTGCTCACCGTGCACGTTGCGATGATGCTGTCGGGCTTCGTGACACTCGCGCTTTACGGTCTTCTGTACCGTATGTGGCCGGCGATGAAGAAGTCACCGCTGGCTCAGGCACAATTCTGGATCTCGGCGATCGGCACCGCCGGCGTGATCATCGGCAGTTATTTCATTGCGACGAGCGGGAGCGTCACGATCGCCGCCATCGGCTCAATCGCCATGATCATCGGCGCCGTCCTGATTGGCTGGCTGTTCATCGCGCAGGGCCGTGAAGCGACGTGATGGTCGTCTCGCCGGCATATACGCCGGCCGGTCAAGGCGGCTCGTCTATTTGACGGCGCCGCCGGTAATGCCGGCGATGAAGCGATCGAGGAAGAAGTTGTAGGCGATCGCCACCGGGATGCTGGCGATCAATGCTCCCGCCATGATCTCGCCCCAGTAGAAGATGTCGCCGCGAATGAGGTCGGTCGTGACGCCAAGCGTGATCGGCTTCTGCGCCGACGCGGAGACGAAGGTCAGGGCGTAGACAAATTCCTGCAAGGTCAGGGTGAACGTGAAGATCACCACCGTCAAAATCCCCGGCAGCGACAGCGGAAGCGCCATCTTGATGAAGGCACCGAACAGACTGCAGCCATCGACGATCGCCGCCTCCTCGATCTCGGGCGGCAGTGCCTTGAAGAACCCCATTAATAGCCAGGTGCAGAACGGGATCGTGAAGGTCGGGTAGATCAGCACCAGCGACCACATCGAATTCTGCAGCCCGAGTACAGAGATCACCCGCGCCAGCGGCAGGAACAGAAGCGTCGGCGGCACCAGATAGGTGAGGAAAATGCCGATGCCCAGGGTCTCGCCGTTGCGGCCGGTCATCCGCGCCAGGCTATAGGCGGCCGGCAGCGCCGTGACGAGGGTGATCGCGACGACGCAGACGCCGATGATCAACGAGTTCAACAGCCAGGTCGTGAACAAGGTCTCGTGGAAGAGATATTTGAAATGCTCGAGGGTGGGCGGGTCGTTGAACCAGAACGGGATATTCTTAAGGTTGTAAAGATCGCCATTGGTTTTGAACGAGGTGATCACCATCCAATAGAACGGGAAAGTGGAAAGAACGACGAAGAATGCCACCGCTGCGTAGAACGGGACCTCTTTGACAGCTCTCGCCATGGCGCCCGGCATGTCAGATCTCCCGTCGCCGGATAAAGCGCAGCATGAAGATCACGACGACAAACAGCACCGGCAGCATGAACAGCGAGATGGCGGCGCCATGGGATACGTCGCCGGAAATGATGCCGACCTGGAAACCCTCAAAGCCCAACACCGAGGTCGCATCCACCGGACCGCCCATGGTCATCAGAAAAACGATGGAAAGATCGGTAAACGTAAATACGACGCCGAAAATCAGGCCGATGGCCACGATCGGCAGGATCATCGGCACGATGATCTGGTAGTTGCGGCGCCAAAAACCGGCGCCATCGACGGTAGCCGCATCGATCACGTCCTGCGGCACCGCGGTGATGCCGGCGAGGAAGATGACGATGGCAAACGGGAAGAACCGCCAGGCATTGACGACCATCACGGACAACATCGCCAGTTGCGGGTTGCCGAGCCAGTTTGGCGCCTGCGAACGGTCGATGAAGCCGAGCGCGATCAGTGTCCAGTTGATGACGCTATAGAGTGAATTGAACATCCACTGCCAGGCGACCGTGGCGAGCGCGACCGGCACCACCCAGGGCAGTATGATCAGCGCCCTGACGATCTTGCGGCCCGGGAACGGCCGCAACAGCAACAGCGCGCCGAACTTGCCCAGAATGAGCCCGAGCAGTTGCGATCCGAACGTGAAGATAAAAGTGTTGGTCAGCGTTTTGATAAAAACCGGGTTCTCGATGATCTGCTCGAAATTCGCCAAGCCGACGAAACGCCATGAGGGATCGTAGATCGTATAGGCGCTGACCGAGTAATACATGGCGAGCAACAACGGCACGCCAACCAGCAGCAGCACGTAAAGGACGGCCGGGGCGACGAAGATTGCGCCGAGCACGTCGCGCCGGTCCAGGATGAACCGAAAACGCGAGGCCGGCTTGGGTACTGAGTCAGCGATGGCGACCATAGAAAGAACCTCGTTTCAGTGACGGCTGGTCCGCTTGCCATCCTTGTCGAAATGACGGAGCGCGTCATTGCGCACGGCGAAAGGATGCCACTCCCCCGGCCTGATACTCTCCTCGGCAACGTGCGCCGGCGGCAATTTTGCCGTAACCACCTGATTTGGGTCGAAACCCTCGAGCGCGCCGTACACAATCCGCTCGGAGCCGAGGTATTCGGAACGATCGACGCGGAACGAAAATTCGGTGAAAGCGCCGTCGTCGATCATATCCTTGGGCAGGAAGTTTTCCGGGCGGAAGCCGAGAAATCCACCGTTGCGCGCGACGAGGTTCATCGGCGGCGTGCCGACAAAGGTCGCGACGAAGCGGTCGGCAGGGTCGTCGTAAATCTCCGTCGGCGTTCCCACCTGGCAGATCCGCCCATGGTCGATGACGGCGATGCGGTCGCCCATGGCCATCGCCTCGACCTGATCATGGGTCACATAAATGGTGGTGACACCGACCCGCTGCTGGAACTGCTTGATCTCAAGGCGCGCCGAGGCGCGCAATTTGGCGTCAAGGTTCGAGAGTGGCTCGTCCAGTAGCAGCGCGGTCGGCTCGCGCACGAGCGCGCGCGCCAGCGCGACCCGCTGGCGTTCGCCGCCGGAAAGTTGACGCGGCCGCCGTTCGAGAAGATGCCCAATGCCGAGCAGTTGCGAGGCCCACTCGACCTTCTTTTGAACCTCGGCGTTGGGGACGCGCTGCGTCCGCAGCGGAAAGGCGATATTTTTGCGCACCGAGTAATGCGGATAAAGGCCGTAGCTCTGAAACATCATCGCAACGCCGCGGGCGCGCGGCGGAATATCGTTGACGATATCGCCACCGATCAAAAGATCGCCGCTGGTCTGCTTTTCGAGCCCGCAGATGATGCGCAGGAACGTGGTCTTGCCGCAGCCCGACGGGCCGAGCAGCACCATGAACTCGCCATCCGGCACCGCCAGGCTGATGCCGTCCACAGCGGGAACCTCGCCAAACATCTTGACGATATCCCTGGTCAATACCGCAGCCATTGAACCTCCCGGAATTCAGCGTAACGCACCCGCTCCGCCGAATCTATCGCGGCGCGCCATTCTTTGTCTGCCTGTTTGGCCGACGCCCCGCAGGCCGGCGTGACCGGACCGCGCGCGGGAACGCACGCGGTCCGGTTGCCGGGGATCAGGTCTTTCCCGCCCACTTCTTGAATACGGCCTCGCATTGCTGCGTGGCCCATTTGACCGAAATCTTCGGCGCTCAGCGAGCCCGTCGCCGCCTTCGCCATCATGTCGGGGATGGTGAAGTTATTGTAGATTTCGTCAGTGGCAGGCGTAGCCGGCCCCGGATAGCCGGGAATGGCGGACCACTCCTCCGAATCCTGCAGGAGCGCCAGCTTGTCGGACGGAGTCGATGTCGGATCGTTAGACAGGATCGGCATCGGCTTCGGGACAAGATTGGCAAAGCACGGATTGTTGTAGCCTTCGCTCGCCTTGAAGGCCTCGGGCCAGTTATCGCTGTAGTGCTTGAGGAACTCGAGCGCCGCCTCCTTGTTCTTGGCAAACTTCCAGATTCCGTAGAATTCGGAAGCGCCGCCCATGAGCTGGCGCACCGGGCCTTTCGGCGGCTTTATGACGAAAATGTCGTCGGCCAGTTGCTTGTTGGACTTCTGGGCCGACCGATACGCCGAGATCGGGTTGACGATATACGAACTCACTCCCGAACCGATGTACTGGTTGTTGCTGGCGTCGTTCCACGAAAGGACGTCCGATGTCATCGCTTCCTTGTAGAGGGCGGCGGCGTACTTGACCGCTTCGACCGTCCCCTTGCTGTTGAGAACGACCTGTTTGCCGGCCTCGTCCTGAATTGCCCCGCCGTAACTCCACAACAGGCCGCGCCACGTCGTGTTCGGATCGTTGCTGTGACCGAGTGAAATGCCGACCGGGTTGCCTTTCGCTTTCAGCTTGGCGCCGCCGATCCGCAGATTATCCCATGTGTCGGGCTTCATCCCGATCTCGTCCCACATGCTCTTGCGGTACATGCCCGGGAAATTGATGTAAAAATCGGGAAAAGCGGACCACGTTCCGTCGTCCTGGTTGAAGCCGAGCTGCCGGCCGATGGTGCTGACCTTGCCATATTTTTTCTCGACGGATTTTACGAGATCGCCGACGTCGACCAGGAATTTGCGATACAGATGCGCGCCGCCTGCCCCGTTCCACCCGAACAGATCATGCCCCGATCCGGCCGACGCCTCCGCGGCCGCGCGCGCGGCGACGTTCTGCACCGGAATGTGGTCGACCGTGACCGAAATCTTGTTCTTCTCGCCCCATTCCTTGGCGAAGTTGTCGAACCATTTGTCGTATTCGGGGACGAAGTGACTCCATTGCACAATCGACAGCTCCTTGGTGTCGGCCATCGCGCGCGACACGAAGGGTGCAGAGAGCACCGGTGCCGAGCCGGCCGCGGCAAGCGTGAGGCCCGTGTTCCTCAGGAATCGGCGCCTCGTGACAGACGTAGGTTTGTTCGTGCTCACCTTGGGCTCCTCCTCTGTTTGGTTTCGGTTGGATGAGGCTGATCCAGATCAGAGAATCGCCTCACCCACTGGATTTAGTCCCTAGGCGGCCAGTGTTGCCGCTATTGGCGCGCCGGACCAGCTAGCAATTTTGCTAAGAAAATCGAGCCGGTACCGTACGGGTGAGCAAAAGTGTACTCGCCAACGACGCGGCATTTCGAGGATTGCCATCGAGCTCGGTCAGCAAGGCTGACCTACTTTGAAATCAGCTTCGAGCAAGCGAGGCCGATTTCGATTTCAATACCGCGCAATGGGAGCGCGTTAATCCGCCGGCTCGAATGCCGAAGGCCTGCACCAAACACGCCGAGTTACCGGAACAGCCCGCCTACCACGCCGCCGATCAGGCCGACTGGACCGCCGATGCCGCCCCGGCGGTGATGGCGAGCATGATTTCCGCCGCGATGACCTGCCGGACGCTCAACATCGGATGCATCGCTACTCCTCAGGCTGGCATGCGCTGCCGAGACGGACTCCGATTGCAGCGCCTGATATTGCGGCGTGTTGAGGAAGCCGGACTTGGGATAATCGCGTGCCTCCTGCCATCGCGTGATCGCGGCACGAGTTCGAATCGTCGAACCTTCCGTTGACCCGGGTCTTGAAGCCGAGACCGGTCAGCCGGCGCTGCACGTCGCGGCGCTTCCGCTTGTCCAGGGTGATCCGAGCTTCGGTGTCCGGAGTGGCTTCTTCGGTAAAGGTCGCCGGATCGACCGATGGGTCACGGGCGGTCGTGCTGGGGCCGGCTTTGGCAGCATCCGCGCTGATGAGAATTCCCAGTACTGACAGTGCAAGAATCAAGGCACGCATGGCCCATTCTCCCGTGGTCCCGGAGTCTCTCACTGATTTCGCGTTGAAAACTTATGCCGGTCAGTATCCTCGCTGGGCAACCGTTATCCGGATTACTTGTTCCACAGCGATGCGTCGATTGTTACACCGCGTTGCAAAAACGGTAACAGTGACCGCAATTGGCGCTGGTTCGCTCGAAGGCGGCTACTCCGCGGCCTGCCGCACATGCCGCGCGGTCGGCGTCCGCATGGTCACGAGTTCCTCCGCCGCGGTCGGATGCAGCGCCATCGTCGCGTCGAAGTCAGCCTTGGTCGCCTTCATTTTGACGGCGATGCCAAGCAGTTGCACCATCTCTGCGGCGCCGTCGCCGACGATGTGAGCGCCGACCACGCGGTCGGTGGTGGCGTCGACAACCAGCTTCATCAGCATCCGCGTGTCGCGGCCCGACATCGTGGCCTTCATCGGCTTGAAGGTCGCCTTGTAGATATCGACGCGGCTGAATTGCGCGCAGGCCTGGGTTTCCGTCAGGCCGACGGTGCCGACCTCCGGCTGCGAAAACACCGCGGTCGGAATATTCTGATGATCGACCTCGACCGGCCGCTTGCCGAACACGGTATCGGCAAACGCATGACCTTCGCGAATCGCCACCGGCGTCAGGTTAAGGCGATGGGTAACGTCGCCGATCGCGTAGATATGCGGCACCGAGGTGCGCGAGAAATGATCGACCGCGATCCCGCCATTTCTGGGATTGATGGCGACACCGATCTTCTCCAGCCCGAGATTGGCAACGGCGGGATGCCGGCCGATCGCAAACATCACCCGATCGGAGGCGATGCTGGAGCCGTTCGACAGATGCGTCGTGAATTCCTCGCCGTGCTTGTCGACCTTGTCGACCGTGCAGCCCGTGAGGATGGTGATGCCCTCCCTCTCCATCTCGCTGCGCAGATGGGTGCGGACGTCCTCATCGAAACCGCGCAGGATGTTTTCACCGCGATAGACCAGCGTCACGTCGGATCCGAAACCGGCGAAGATGCAGGCAAACTCCAGCGCGATATAGCCGCCGCCCTGGATCACGATGCGCTTGGGCAAGGCGGGCAGATGAAACGCCTCGTTCGAGGAGATCACGTGCTCGATGCCGGGAATGGCAGCCCCGTGATTTGGCGCGCCGCCGGTCGCGATCAGCACATATTTCGACCGCACAGTCTCGCCGGTGCCGAGCCGCAGCGTATGCGCGTCCTCGAACACCGCGCGCGTCTTGACGATCCGCGCGCCGGATTTTTCGACGTTGGCCGTATAGGCGGCCTCCAGACGCGCGATCTCCTTGTCCTTGTTGGCAATCAAGGTCGGCCAATCGAAGGTGGCGGACGGAATGGTCCAGCCGAAACCCGCCGCATCCTCGATTTCGTGGTGGATGTGGGAGGCATAGACCAGAAGCTTTTTCGGCACGCAGCCGCGGATCACGCAGGTGCCGCCCATCCGGTATTCTTCGGCGATCGTCACGCGCGCGCCGTGACCGGCGGCGATCCGGGCGGCGCGCACCCCGCCCGAACCGCCTCCGATGACGAACAGATCGACGTCGAACTCAGCCATGCCGGCGCACGCCCCTCACGAAATCGTTGACGCGTTTTCCTGACGCAAACCGGATTTCATTTGCCCGGAAATGCAATCTATGTTTGACGCGCTTTCTCCACGCGAACCGGTACCCACTTCACTGGAAAACGCTATAAGCAATCAGATTTCCTTGCCGCGTTTGCGCATCTCGGCGCGGAATTCGCCGTTGACGATTCCGGCAAAGTTCTGCCCCCACTGGTTCATATAGCCCATGCTGAGTTCAATGGCCCTGGGCTCCGCGGTGAGCAATTTCTGTCCGAGCGGGGATTTGTAGAACGTCACGAGGTCCTTCAACTCCTGCTCGGAGAACTCGTTGGCGTAGGCCGATGCCATGCCGTCGGCGATTTCCTTTTCGCGGCCGGCAAGCTTCTGGGCAACGATGACCGCGACCTCGTTGAGGTCCTTTTGATAGTTGAGGTTTGCCCGCAGCAGCACATCCTTGGTCTGCGCGACCACATTTGGCACCGCGTTTGCGTACATCGCGCTTGCTTTTTTCATGGTCAGAATTTCCTTGGCCGCCGCGATGGCAGCCGGCGAAGCCTGCTTTGGCGCCGGCGATTGCGCCACGGCGGGAATACCGCTCAGAGCCAGCCCAAGGGCAAGGCCGGCTGCCGACAAAATTCCTGAAAAACGCTTCATTCCGATTCTCCTAGGATTGCGGCCTCATGACCGTTCAACAACGCGTATTCCCCGAGCGCCCGCCAGGATAGCCGTGCCGGCGAGACCAATGAACAATCCGTGCTCGACGACACCCGCTATCGAGGCCAGCAACCCTGCCAGGCGCGGCGCATCGGTTATTCGGCCCAGATGGGCATCGATAATCCAGTGGCCGCCATCGGTGACAAAAACGTGGCCGTCCTTGCCCTTTCGGACCACCATTTGCCCGGAAACGCCGGTTTTCGCAAATGCGTCAGCGATGGCGCGTTGCGTCGCCGCGAGGCCGAATGGAATGACCTCTATCGGTAGCGGAAAGCGACCGAGCACATCGACCCATTTGCTGTCGTCGGCAATCACGATCATGCGATCAGACGCGGCGGCCACGATTTTTTCGCGAAGCAGTGCGCCACCGCCGCCCTTGATCATGTTGAGCGCGGGATCGATCTCGTCGGCGCCATCGACCGTGAGATCGAGCCGATCGACGTCATCGAGCGTGGTCAAGCGAATGCCGCACCTGACCGCGTCGGCGCGGGTCGCCTCCGATGTCGGCACGCCGATGACATCGAGACCGGCGCGAACCCGTTCGCCGAGAAGCTCGACAAAATGCTTCGCGGTCGAACCGGTGCCAAGGCCGAGCTTCATGCCCTCGCGCACATCCTCGAGCGCCCGCGCCGCCGCTTGCCGTTTCAACTGATCCATATTCACGGTTTGACGAAACCCCAATTGCCGCCGCCGGCATGCGATCTCTTGATGCCCGGCGGGGCCCTTCTAGCGTCGTTTTCCGGACAGGAACAGCGCTATCCCTGGCTGAATGCGGTGAGTTGGGGTCAACCAACCACTCTATCCATCGCTGCCTGTATGGCTGCAAACCGCTCATCTACTTCGAGACGCATGGCCGGATGGGTGAACACATAGAGCTCGTCGTTCCGGATCGCGGCAAGAACGCGCGCGGCAACGTCCGAGGGGTCGAGCCCGGCCTGCAGACGCCTGCCAATCTCGGCAACCATCGCAGCCGCAGGGCTTGCCGGATCCAGGGGCGGTACCGGGCCGTAGCGCCCGGGCCGGTTGCGGCCACTCTCGCCGATCCGGGTACGCACGTAGCTCGGGCAGAGCACGCTCACGCCAATGCCAAGCGGCTTGAGCTGCGCCGCCAGCCCCTCCGACATCGCGACCACAGCGAACTTGCTCGCGGCGTAGGGGCTAAAACCAAGCCCGCTATTCATCCCCGCCATCGACGCCGTGTTGACGATGTGGCCGCCCTCGCCGTGGGCACGAATGTGCGGGAGGAAAGTACGGATGCCGTGCAGCACGCCCATCAGGTTGACGTCGAGCACCCATCGCCAATTGTCGAGCGAGATGTTGTCGATGCCGCCGCCGGCGGCGACGCCGGCATTATTGCAAACGACATGGACGTTTCCGAATGCCTCGAACGACGCTTTCGCCGCGCGTTCGACGCTCAGGGGATCGGCAACGTCGCAAGAAACGCCGCGCGCGCCAGGCCCGGCATGCTCCAGGCTTTTGACCGCAGCCGCCAAGGCCTCCGTCTCGACGTCGGCAAGCATCACATTCATGCCGGCTTGCGCAAAGGCCCGGCCCAGCGCAAGCCCAATGCCGCTGGCCCCACCCGTGACAAATGCCGTCTTGCCTGCGAACTCCCGCATGTTTTTCCCCGGTTTTCTCGGCATTATGACAGCGTCCTGCCATCCCTACTTGCACGATTCCACGGGGACCGATAGCCAATCCCGATGATTCCTGCCCGCACTGTTGTATTCGATCTCGACGGCACGCTCGTGGATACGGCGCCCGACCTGATCAACGCGCTCAACTTTGTGCTCGGCCGCGAGGGTCTATCCCCCGTCCCCCTGCATTTGGCGCGCAACCTGATCGGCGCGGGCGCGCGCAGGCTGATCGAGCGTGGGCTAGAGCTGGAGGGCCGCGCCGCCGGCGCCGATGACATCACGCGCCTGACCCGCGATTTCATCGACTTTTACGCCGCCCATATCGTGGAAGCATCGCGCCCGTTCGAGGGCGTTGAAGGCGCGCTCGACGATCTCGAGGGGCTCGGTTATCGCTTCGCCGTCTGCACCAACAAGCTTGAGTGGTTGTCGAAGCTGCTGCTCGACCGGCTCGGATTGAGTTCGCGGTTTTCGGCAATTTGCGGCGCGGACACTTTCGGCGTCTCCAAGCCCGATCCCGCCATATTGCGGCAGACGATCGCACGCGCGGGGGGACAATTGTCCTCCACCATCATGGTCGGCGATGCCGGACCGGATATTGGCGTGGCGCGCCGCGCCGGAATTCCCGTGATCGGCGTCGAATTCGGATACACCGAGGTGCCCATCGCCGATTTCAAACCTGATCGGGTGATCAACCACATGAGCGAACTGCCGGCAGCGGTCGAAAGCCTGATGCTGCAACGGAACGCGATCTAAGGCATTGGTTATATTATAATATTTATGACTTACGGCGTTAACCATTTGTTAACGATGCCGCGCCGCCAGGTTGCGTGAATCTGCCGACGCTCATATGGTCGCTGCGGGGATTGCGGCCGTTTTGCCGCAATAGAGTGGCGGATCATGCATCGTGTCATCGTGATTGCAGTTGCGGGAGCCAGTCTCGCCGGCTGTTCGACTTCTTCCTGGGACGCCTTCAAACCAACCCCGCCGACCCTGCAGATCCAGCTCGAACTCGGTGCCCACCGGCGCTGATGCCCGCACCTCCCTGGGCCCGGGGTGCAGGACACCATGCTCGGTCGCGGTGCCCGCCCCCGATGCCGGTTTCTCGGTCACCTACACCCTCAACAGGTTCCAGCCCGCTACTGTCGCGGTGCAGGTCCTGCGCACCCCCGGTGATTTCTTGACGCCTTCGTCTGTCATGATCGACCCCAACCCCGTGGTTGCGGAACTGCTTCCTGCGACCCCGCCGCCACCGCCGCCCCGAAAAATGGTAAAACCGAAAAAGCCGAAACCGCCTAAGGCCACCGCCGCTGCGCCTGCGGGATCGCCCTTCCCCAATCCGGCGCCAGCGCCGCCGCCGCCGCCGCCGCCGACCCGCTGATCACCGGGTACCGCTCGCGACAAGCATTGCATTGTGCGCGGGTCCCAAGATGCATAGATTGCGGCTTGCGGAACCCGCGCCATGCCTGTTGGCGCCTGCCGCGGCGACAAGGCGTATCGAATGACCGGAATTTCGTTGAGTTCTCCCGACCCGCGGTCTCTTCCCATGACCGATCCGTTTGGCAGGACGATCAGCTATTTGCGCGTGTCGGTCACCGATCGCTGCGATCTGCGCTGCTTCTACTGCATGTCCGAGGACATGACGTTTTTGCCCAAAGCCGATTTGCTGACGCTCGAAGAACTCGACCGGCTTTGTTCGGCATTCATCGCCAAGGGTGTGCGGAAGTTGCGGCTGACCGGCGGCGAACCCCTGGTCCGGCGCAATGTGATGTCGCTGGTGCGCTCGCTGTCGCGCCATCTCGGCACGGGAGCGCTCAAGGAACTGACCTTGACCACCAATGGCTCGCAATTGGCGCGCTTTGCCGCTGAGCTGCGCGATTGCGGGGTTCGCCGCATCAACGTCTCGCTGGATACGCTGGATGCCGCGAAATTCCGGGCCATCACCCGCTGGGGCGATCTCGACAAGGTATTGGGCGGCATCGAGGCCGCGCGAGCGGCCGGACTCGCGGTCAAGATCAATGCGGTTGCGCTGAAGAATATGAACGAGGATGAAATCCCCTCGCTGATGCAATGGGCGCATGGCAAGGGCATGGCGCTGACGCTGATCGAGGTGATGCCGATGGGTGACGTCGGCGCGGGCCGCATCGACCAGTACGTGCCGTTGTCGCTGCTGCGCGCGCGCCTGGCCCAACAATTTACCTTGCACGACCTCGCCGATGATACCGGGGGGCCCGCGCGCTATGTCAGCGTCGCCGAGACCGGCGGCAAGCTCGGCTTCATCACGCCGATGACGCATAATTTTTGCGAGTCCTGCAATCGGGTCCGGATCACCTGCACCGGCACTCTGCATACCTGCCTCGGGCACGAGGATGCCTCCGATTTGCGCAAACCGCTGCGGGCCTCCGCCGACGACGAGCTGCTCGCGGCTGCGATCGACCGCGCCATCGGCCTCAAGCCGAAGGGCCACGACTTCATCATCGATCGCCGCCACAACCGCCCGAGCGTCAACCGCCACATGAGCGTTACCGGCGGTTGAGTTTTCCGGCGCCGGCGCTGCCGGGCAATCAACTCTTTGTCCCCGCGTCAGATTTCGCCATTTTCCAATTGACGCCGCCACCACGCGCTGAAATGGTGCGGTTGCTTTTATGCTTGCTCGGCTGGACAAGCCGCTGCGCCTTGAGGGTGCGGTCAAGACGGCAAAGGGCGCAATAGGGGGAGGACCATCGTTGCAATCGCTCCTGAAAATGAGCCGCGGAATCGACGCGTTCACGAGGTGGACGGGCAAACGCCTGGCGTGGCTGATCCTGGTCGCGGTGGTGGTGTCCACTCTCAACGCGATCGTGCGCAAGATCTTCGACACCTCATCGAACTCCTGGCTCGAACTTCAATGGGTGTTGTTCAGCATCGTCTTCCTGCTGTGCTCGTCGTGGACGCTGCTCGACAACGAGCATATCCGGATCGATATCGTCAACAACTTGCTGCCGAAACGGGTGCGCGACATCATCGATGTCATCGGTCACGCGTTTTTTCTGATGCCGCTGACCGTCATTATGATCATCACCGGCGTTCCGTTCTTTCTGCGTTCGTTCGAGATCAACGAACAATCGGGCAACGCCGGCGGGCTGCCGCAATGGCCCGCCAAATCGCTGATCATGATCGGATTCGCTTTATTGCTGGTCCAGGGCATATCCGAATTGATCAAGCGCATTGCCGTGATGCGCGGTCTTATCCCGGATCCACACGCATCGCAGGTGCATGCCATCGAGGCCGAAGTCGAGCACCTCGTCGAGGCGATCGAGAAACACTGATCGCGGACGACGGTCGCAGGGGGAATTAGATGGCAGCTTTTCTTATCGCGAATATGGCGCCGATCATGTTCGCGTCGCTGGTTGTAGTGCTGCTGCTCGGTTATCCGGCGGCATTCTCGCTTGGCGCTGTCGGACTGATCTATGCCCTCGTCGGCATCCAGCTCGGGGAGTTCCGGCCGGACTTCCTGCAGGCGCTCCCCGAGCGCGTCTACGGCGTGATGAACAACGACACGCTGCTGGCGATTCCGTTCTTCACGTTCATGGGATTGGTGCTCGAACGATCCGGCATGGCGGAGGATCTGCTCGACACCATCGGGCAATTGTTCGGCACCATCCGTGGCGGCCTCGCCTATGCCGTCGTGTTCGTCGGCGCGCTGCTCGCAGCCACCACCGGCGTGGTCGCGGCCTCGGTGATCTCGATGGGCCTGATCTCGCTGCCGATCATGTTGCGCTACGGCTACGACCGCCGCATGGCCACCGGCATCATCGCGGCCTCCGGCACGCTGGCGCAGATCATTCCGCCGTCGCTGGTGCTGATCGTGATGGCCGACCAGCTCGGCAAGTCGGTCGGCGACATGTACGAGGGCGCCTTCATTCCCGGACTGGTGCTCGCCGGTCTTTACGCCTTCTACGCATTTCTCGTCACCCTGATATTTCCCAAGGCGGCTCCCGGCCTGCCGCCGGAGGCGATCGGCTTTCGCGAGAAAGATGGCAGCCGCGGATTGTGGTCGCTGTTGGCTCTTTTCATCGCCAGCTGCGTCTTCGGCTGGTTCATGATGCGGAATTCCGAGACGCACGGCGCCGACTTCGTCGTGCTCAGCATGTTCTTCGGCATCCTGTTCGCGTTCTTCGTCGCGGTTCTGAACTGGATCATCGACAAGCTCACCGGCTTCCGGTTCCTGTCCGCGATGGCGCAGCAGACCACATTCGTGATGGTGCCGCCGCTGTTCCTGATCTTCCTGGTGCTCGGCACGATCTTCATCGGCGTAGCGACGCCGACCGAGGGCGGCGCGATGGGCGCCTCCGGCGCGATCATTCTCGGCGCTGCCAAGCGACGGCTGAGCTGGGACCTGATCCGCCAGGCGACCGAATCCACCGCGAAGCTGTCGGCCTTCGTGGTCTTCATCCTGGTCGGCGCGCGCGTTTTCTCGCTGACCTTCTACGGCGTCAACGGTC
Source organism: uncultured Alphaproteobacteria bacterium (assembly GCA_963742425.1). Classification (GTDB taxonomy): domain Bacteria; phylum Pseudomonadota; class Alphaproteobacteria; order Rhizobiales; family Xanthobacteraceae; genus Bradyrhizobium. The sequence goes on along the minus strand of CAVULR010000011.1, from coordinate 949,066 downwards.
ACGTCTGGGTCGAACATCTGCTGACCTCCCTGCCCGGCGGCCAGGTCGGCTTCCTGATTTTCGTCAACGCCTTCGTCTTCGTCCTCGCCTTCTTCCTCGATTTCTTCGAGCTGGCCTTCATCGTCATCCCGCTGCTTGGGCCAGCCGCCGAACACCTCGGCATCGACCTGATCTGGTTCGGCGTGATCCTCGGCGTCAACATGCAGACCTCGTTCATGCATCCGCCATTCGGGTTCGCGCTGTTCTACCTGCGTTCGGTAGCGCCGAAGGAGACGTACGTCGACCGCGTCACCGGCAAGCGGATGGAGCCGGTCACGACCGGCCAGATCTATTGGGGCGCCGTGCCGTTCGTCGTGATCCAGGTCGATCATGGTGCTGCTGGTGATTACTGTTCCCGTCGATGGTGATGCACTACAAGGGCGCCGCGTCGACGGTCGATCCCAATACGATCAAGATCGATATCCCGCAGATGGAGCTTCCGCCGCTCGATTTCAGTACTTCGCCAAAAAAATGATCGCAGCTTTCGGACAAGGTCTGACCGTGATCGCCTACCGTTAGGTTCAGGTTAGCGTCAGGTTCAGGGGGACTGGATTTGTTAGCTGCAATTGTTGCGATTTTCATCATCGCATACGCCGCCATCGCGCTGGAACATCCGATCAAGATCAACAAGTCCGCTTCGGCGCTGGTCGGCGCCGGACTGCTGTGGACGGTTTACGCGATATCAAGCGGCGAGTCACGCCATCGTCGAGCAGGGGCTCAACGAGTTCGGTTGCCTCAACCGCTCAAATCGTATTCTTCCTGATCGGAGCAATGACGATCGTCGAGGTGATCGATGCTCACAACGGCTTCGAGGTAATCACCTCGCTGATCCGAACCAGGAAGCAAGCCAACCTGATGTGGCTCGTTGGTTTTGTGACCTTCTTCCTGAGTGCGATGCTGGACAACTTGACAACGACGATCGTTATGATCTCGCTCGTGAGGAAGCTGCTGGATAACCAGAGCGACCGCTTGTTCTTCGCCTCAATGATCGTGATCGCGGCCAACGCCGGCGGGGCTTGGTCGGCCATTGGAGACGTCACTACTACCATGCTCTGGATCGGAGGGCAGATCACGCCGCTTTCCATTATCGCGGGAGTTTTTCTGGCCGCCCTGATCAACCTCCTCGTTCCGCTGTCAGTCATGAGCTTTCTATTGAGGGGTCGATACATTGTTCCGCCCCGCGAGCAGGAGGGCGAGCGCTTGCGAGCCAACATATTCGAGCGCAATCTAACGTTCTACCTGGGGCTCGGCATCCTCGTAACGGTGCCAGCATTCAAGGCCATCGCTCATTTACCCCCGTTTATGGGAATACTTTTTGGGCTAGGAATCCTCTGGATGGTCGGTGAATTGATCCATCGGGAAAAGGAGGAAGATGAAAAGAAACATCTCACCCTGGCTCACGCGTTGAAGCGCATTGACATGAGTTCAATCGTTTTTTTCATCGGAATTCTGTTAGCCGTGGCCTGTTTGGAACACACCCACGTTCTTGCAATGCTCGCCGGTTGGCTGGACGCGAACGTTGGGCGCCAGGACGCCATCGTGGTTTTGTTGGGCTTGCTCAGCGCCATCGTCGACAACGTCCCGCTCGTTGCAGCCTCCATGGGCATGTACAGTTTAGCCCAATACCCAACCGACAGTTTTTTGTGGGAGTTTGTCGCCTACTGTGCCGGGACCGGTGGATCTATCCTGATCATCGGTTCGGCCGCAGGCGTAGCTGCGATGGGACTCGAAAAAATTCACTTTTTCTGGTACGTTAGGCGTATTAGCGGGTTAGCCCTGATGGGCTATCTCGGCGGGGTCGCCGCTTATATCGTGCAGTACAGGCTGCTTCATTGATGGTAGAGGCTTTATTTGCAGGAGCGGTGTTCGCCATTGCCTTGAATTGGATTTTTCGCTCGGCAAAAAAGCCCGATGGCTTTGTCCGGAATTTCAGCCGGGGGGCGTTTTTGCGCGAACTGAACAAAAAAATGCAAGAAAAATAATCCGTGACCGATCGGCGCAATGAACGGGCAGGAGCTACGAATTGCGAGGCAGAGAATTCCACGACCAGCCAAAGAAAACCCCGGAGCACTGCTCCGGGGTTCTCGCTCGATAGACTCAATTGTGCAGAATCAGCCGTGCGAATGTCGCGCCATGAAGTTGTCGAAACCGACTTCCGCGACCTGGAACCATTGATATCCGTTGTTCGAGAAGGCGGTCAGCGAATCGTAGACCTTCTTGAAATTCGCATTGGTCGCGGCGATCTCGCTGTGCAGTTCCTTTGCCGCCTTGAAGGAGGCTTCCATGATCGGCGGCGAGAAGGCATGCAGTTTGGTGCCACCCGCGAGCAACCGGCGCAGCGCCGCCGGATTGTCCTGATCGTACTTCGCCATCATCCAGTTGTTGGCATAGTGACCGGCCTGCTCGATGACGTTTTGATAGTTTTTCGGCAGCGCATTCCATTTGTCGAGATTGACGAAGCCTGAAGTAGCGGGCCGCCTTCCCACCAGCCGGGATAGTAGTAGTGCGGCGCGACCTTGAAGAATCCGAGCTTCTCGTCATCATAGGGACCGACCCATTCGGCCGCCGTCGATGGTGCCCTTCTCGAGCGCGGGATAGATGTCGCCACCGGCAATCTGCTGCGGCACCGCGCCAAGCTTCTGCAGCACGCTGCCCGGCAAAGCCGCCGATGCGGAATTTCAGGCCCTTGAGATCGTCGACGGTGTTGATTTCCTTGCGGAACCAGCCGCCCATCTGGCAGCCGGTATTGCCGGCGAGAAATGCGTGACAGTTGTAGCTTTTGTAGAACTCGTTCAAGAGCTTCCTTGCCGCCGCCCAGCAGATACCAGGCCTGGTTGACGCGCTGGTTGGGTCCGAATGGCACCGAAGTGCCAAAGGTGAAGGTCGGATCCTTGCCGAAGTAATAGTACGACGCCGTGTGGCCCATCTCGACGGTTCCATTCTGCACGGCATCGAGCACCTGCAGTCCGGGCACGATTTCGCCGGCAGCGAACAACTGTACCTGAAACTTGTTGTCGGTGGCCTCGGCGATCGCCTTGCAGCCAGCACCTCGGCGCCGCCGTACAGCGTATCGAGCGATTTCGGCCAGCTCGCCGTCATGCGCCATTTGATTTCCGGCATCGACTGCGCGATCGCCGGCGCGGCAATAGTCGCGGCGCCCGCCACGCCCAATCCGGTGACCTTGATAAAGTCTCGTCGTTTCATGGAATTCCCTCCTCCTTGTGATGCGATGTGTGCCGGTTAGCCTTCGTTTCGAGGCTTGGCGTCAGCATGGAACATCCGGTCGCGAGATTTCCATGCCGAACTGCTGTACCGCAACGCAAAAAGCCCGGCCTTCGCGGAGGCCGGGCTTGGTGTTCTACGACTTAAGACGTAAGTTCGCTTCCCGCTTCAGCCGCGGGTACGGGAGCGGATCATGAAGCTGTCGAAGGTATATTCGGCGACCTGCCACCACAGATACTGGTCGGAGCGATAGGCCTGCATCGCATCGATGGTCTTCTTGAAGTCGGCGTTCTTCGCCGAAATTTCAGCCCACAATTCGTTGGTCGCCTTGAGGCAGGCTTCCAAAACTTCAGTGGTGAAGGGACGAAGCTGCGTGCCGCCCGCGACCAGCCGCTTCAACGCCCCGGGATTCTGCATGTCGTAGCGCGCGGCCATCCAGCTATTGGCCTTCGCGCGCCGCTTGGTGAGGATGGCCTGATAGTTCTTCGGCAACGAATTCCACTTCTCCAGGTTGCAGAAAGCGTGCACCGCCGTGCCGCCCTCCCAGAAGCCGGGATAATAGTAATATTTGGCGACCTTCTGAAAACCGAGCTTCTCGTCGTCATACGGCCCGACCCATTCGGCCGCATCGATCGTCCCCTTCTCGAGCGCCGGATAGATGTCGCCACCGGCGATCTGCTGGGGCACGACGCCGACCTTCTGCAGGACCTGACCGGCAATTCCGCCGATGCGAAACTTCAGGCCGGAGAGATCGGCAACGGTCTTGATCTCCTTGCGGAACCAGCCGCCCATCTGGGTGCCGGTATTGCCGGCGTGAAATCCGATCACGCCGAATTTCTTGAAGAACTCGTTGCCGAGTTCCATGCCGCCGCCCTGATACCACCAGGAATTCTGCTGGCGCGCATTCAGCCCGAACGGCACCGAAGCATAGATGGCGAAGGTCGGATCCTTGCCGACGTAGTAATACGAGGCGGTATGGCACATCTCGACGGTGTTCTTGGATGGTCGCATCGAGCGCCTGCAATCCCGGAACGAGTCTCGCCCGCCGGCAAAGACCTGAATCTGAAACTTGTTGTCGGTCATTTCGGCAACCTGTTTCGAAAATATTCGGCCCCGCCATAGATGGTGTCGAGCGACTTCGGGAAACTTGACGTCATGCGCCACTTGATCTCGGGCGAGGATTGCGCAATCGCCGGCGAGGCAACGGCGGTCGCCGCGGCACCGGCTGCCGACACTTTCAAAAAATCACGACGCTTCATTTCAAGGCATCTCCTTGTTGGGGCGTTTCCCATTTCTGGAGCAGGTCGGTCGGCGAAGCGATGGCCAGTGCGTCAACCGAAGGGGCTCGGCGGGGGCTTAACACAGAAGCCCGGCGCCGGAATACGCGACAAAGGCATGACAGTACTGTCTAAACGAAAGTCGCATGGCGGAGAGGTCGAGCTTAAGCGGCGGCGATGACGCCCTGGAGCTGGTCGCGGACCTTTGCACCGATCGCACGGTAGATCGCGGCATGCGGCCCATCGGGCTCGCTTTCCACCACGGGCGTTCCGGAATCGGAGGTGACGCGGATCGACATGTGCAGTGGAATTTCGCCGAGGAACGGCACGCCAAGCCGCTCGGCCTCTTGCCGCGCGCCGCCGTGACCGAAGATGTCCGATCGGGTGCCGCAATGCGGGCACTGAAAATAGCTCATATTCTCGACAATTCCGAGAACCGGCACATTGACCTTCTTGAACATCGCCAGTCCCCGCCGCGCGTCGATCAGGGAAAGATCCTGCGGCGTCGAAATGATGATCGCACCCTTTAGCGGTACATTCTGCGCCAGCGTCAGTTGCGCATCGCCGGTGCCGGGAGGCATATCGACCACGAGAACATCGAGCGTGCCCCAGGCGACATCGCGTAGCATCTGGGTAATGGCCGACATCACCATCGGCCCGCGCCAGATCATCGCGCTATCCTCCTCGACCAGAAATCCGATCGACATGATGGCGAGGCCGAAACGCTGCAACGGAATCATCTTCCTGTCGTCATTCAGCTTCGGCTTCTCGCGTATGCCGGTCAGCCTCGGCACCGAGGGCCCGTAGATGTCGGCGTCGAGCAGGCCGACGCGCAAGCCGAGATCGCGAAGTCCCAGCGCCAGATTGAGCGCGGTTGTCGATTTTCCGACGCCGCCCTTGCCGGAGGCCACCGCGATAACCGCGGCAATGCCGGGAATTTCCGACTGCTTCGACATCGGCGATACCGGACTTTGCGGCGGCCGGTGCGATGCGACGTTCGCCACGCCCTGCGCATGGCGATGCGGCGGCGGCGCCGCGGCGGGTCCGGCCTTGCGTTCGGCCGTCAGCGCGATCATGGCGGCGGTGACGCCGGGAATCGCGCGCACGGCCGCCTCGGTCTCGGCCCGGACGTTTTCCCATGCACGGGCTTCCGTCGCATCGACATTGATTGAGAAGAACACCTTGCCGTCATTGACGGTGATCGCCGACAGCACATTGGCGTCGGCCAGGGCCACGCCGCGCGGCGACTTCACCTTGCGCAGTGAATCAAGAACCTGTTGTGGCGTCACGCTCAAGGCGCATCTCCTGAGAGCCTGTCGGGTCCGCTTTGATCAGAGTCGGGCTCTATTCATTTGTGACGCGTCTTCTACCGCAAACAAGCCAGCGCCATCTGCGCAAACCCGGTTGCGATGCGAACCGGAAGACCACTTCGCTCGAAAACGCCATGCTAGATTCGGATGCGACCGCTGGCGGCAAGGCTTTAAGCTACCTCGCCCCGACATCGTCCTTGCGCTCGGCGGGCGCCGACCCGCCCTCTTCCTTGGCGGCCTCGTAATTCAACTCGATCATGACGCCATTGGGGTCATTGACGAAGATCTGCCAGAGATCGCCGCCGGGAACCTGACGCGCGTCAAAGTCGAAGCCGCCCGACTGCAGCCGCCGCTTCATGCCGGCAAATCCCCGGCTGATGAAGGCGACGTGATGGACGACCCCGGAATCCGGCTTTTGCGGCTCGTCGGTCCTGGAAATATCGACCAGATGCACGACCGGTTTGCCCTCGCTGTACATCCATGCCCCCGGGAAGGCGAAGTTCGGCCGCGGCCCCTTCTCCAGGCCCAGAACATCCTCATAGAACTTGACGGTATCGCCCAGCTTGCGGGTCCGGATATTGAAATGATCGAGCACGCCCACACTGACGTCCATGCGATGACACTCCTTTTTGTGAATTCATTGGGTAGGCCGATCCTAGCACGAAACCCTGCCCGCGCGCCAAACGAAGGCGTTGCCCTCCCCGACGCAGGGTTTATGGTGCGGCCTTCCGCATCTCCAGCCGGCCTGTTCGGTTATCGAACCGGCCCGCCGACCTCCCTCAGAACACCCGGCCCGTTCGATATCGCCGGCAGAACCTCAAGGTAGCACACATGGCTAAAGTCGCTTTTCTCGGTCTCGGCGTGATGGGTTTCCCGATGGCAGGACACCTCGTCAAAAAAGGGGGCCACGAGGTGACCGTGTACAACCGCACCGCGGCGAAGGCGAAGCAGTGGACGGAGAAATTCGGCGGACGCGCCGCGCCGACGCCAAAGGCCGCGGCACAAGGCCAGGACTTCGTGATGTGCTGCGTCGGCAACGACAACGACCTGCGCGCCGTCACCCTCGGCGCCGACGGCGCCTTCGCCGGCATGAAGACGGGCGCGACCTTCGTCGATCACACCACCGCTTCCGCCGAAGTGGCGCGTGAACTCGACGCTGCCGCGGGCAAGGCGGGATTTGGGTTCGTCGATGGGCCGGTGTCCGGCGGCTCGGCGGGCGCGGAAAATGGGGTGCTGACGGTGATGTGCGGCGGCAGCGCCGATGCCTATGCCAGCGCCGAGCCGGTGATCGCGGCCTATGCAAGGATGTGCAAGCTGCTCGGGCCCGCGGGCTCCGGCCAGTTGACAAAAATGGTCAACCAGATCTGCATCGCCGGGCTGGTTGAAGGGCTTTCGGAAGGCCTTCATTTTGCAAAAAAGGCCGGACTCGACGTCAACCAGGTGGTCGAGACGATCTCGAAGGGTGCTGCCCAGTCCTGGCAGATGGACAACCGCTACAAGACCATGAATGAGGGAAAATTCGATTACGGCTTCGCGGTCGAATGGATGCGCAAGGATCTCATGATTTGTCTAGCGGAATCCCGGCGCAACGGCGCCAGCCTGCCGGTCACCGCGCTGGTCAACGAGTTTTATTCCGAGGTCGAGAAAATGGGCGGCAAGCGATGGGACACGTCCAGCCTGCTGGCGCGGCTGGAACGCTGATCGAGGGGGCCGCGCGAGAGGTTAATTCAACCACTTATTAACGTAATTGTTTAGCGCTTTAAGGCAGCTCTTAACGATTTAGCGCCAGAGATAGACAATGCAAAAGCTCGCGTGATCGGCGGGCAGGATTTGTGTTGTTTGATGAGTAATCCCGCGGACAAGCCAGAAGTCGTGCAGCTTCCGGCTGAAACACCAGCCGGAGCGCCCGTCAGCAACCGCCGTGCGGCCGCGCAGCGGGTGCGCGAGGCCCGGGATCGGTTAACGTCCTCAAGCGGAACCCGTCCCGCTTTCGACCGCGAACTCCTGCAGCAATACGCCCAGACCCGGATGTCGGCATCCTTCGTCGTGATGCTGCTGGTGGTCGCGACCGGAGGGTTGTTCGGCCTGTGGGTGCAACCGGTCTCGGCGGCAGCCTGGACCTGCGGCATGCTCTGCATTCATGCCGTCATCATTCGCGATTGCGGAAGGTTTCTAAGCGAGCCGCCTACGCGCTCGGGGACCCGCAAGTGGCGAACGCGGTTCGTTTTGCTCGATCTGCTCTACGGCCTGTGCTGGACCGCGATCCTGATCCACCCGGCCAGCCCCGACATGGTCTCGAACACGCTGATGATGTTTTTGATGCTGCTGGTGATCGCGGTATCGAGCATGCTGGCGGCCAGCCTGCCGATCGCGGCGTTGGCGGCAACCGCGCCGGTAACGGCGGCGATTGCTTTGAACTTCGTGCTGAGCGGGACGATCGACAATTACGTGCTCGCGCTGCTGGCGCTCGCCGCGGAAGGATATTTCGCGCTGCTGGCGCATCGCCTGCATTCGACGACGCTGGCGACGCTGGAGGCCCGCGCGGAAAAAGACGCCCTGATTGGCGAGCTCGAGCAGGCGAAATCGATTTCCGATGAAGCCCGCCATCGCGCCGAATTGGCCAACGTCGCGAAGTCGCGCTTTCTCGCGCAAATGAGCCACGAGTTGCGCACGCCCCTCAATGCGATCCTGGGATTTTCCGAGGTCATGAAGAGCGAAATCTTCGGCTCGCATGCCGTGCCGGTTTACAAGGAATATTCGGGCGACATCCACAATTCGGGCGTGCACCTCCTGAATCTCATCAATGAAATTCTCGACCTGTCGCGGATCGAGGCCGGAAGGTACGAGCTCAACGAAGAAGCCGTGTCGCTGGTTCATGTCGTCGCCGATTGCCATCATCTGCTGAAACTGCGCGCCTCCAGCCGCGGCATCATCATTCATGAGGTGTTCGAGCAGGGCATGCCGCGAATCTGGGGCGATGAGCGCGCGACGCGACAGATCGTGCTCAATCTGTTGTCGAATTCCATCAAGTTCACCCCGCAGGGCGGGGAAATCTGGTTGAAGGTCGGATGGACCGCTTCCGGCGGACAATATCTGAGCGTCAAGGATACCGGCTCCGGCATTGCCGCAGACGAAATCCCGATCGTGCTCGCCTCGTTCGGCCAGGGCTCGAACTCGATCAAATCCGCAGAGCAGGGCGCGGGCCTCGGGTTGCCGATCGCAAAAAGCCTGATCGACATGCATGGCGGCACGTTCACGCTGAAGTCGAAGCTTCGGATCGGCACCGAGGTGGTCGTCACCTTCCCGCCGGAACGCGTGATGTCGGCGCTGGCGCCGATGTCCGAGGAAGCCCCGCCCCTGCAACCCGAAACCGCCGGTCTTGCGACCTCCGATGAGAAACGCCGGCCACGCAACAAGCCGATCATGAGCGCCGGGACCGGAATATGAGGGTGCTTGCGCAAACCACCGAATACGCTTCACAATCACAACATGAGCAAAGAAACGCCGTGCATCGCAGTCTGTATGATCGACCCCAGAACCAGCCTCTGTTTCGGCTGTGGACGTACGCTACCGGAGATCGCGCGGTGGCACCGCATGACGAGTTCCGAGCGGCAAGCCGTGATGACGCAGCTCGCCGAACGCATGGCCGACGCCGGGCTGGTCCAGCCGGAGATGGCCGGCAATCCAAAGCCTGCCTGACAGCCGATTGCAAGGGAGCCGCGCGGTGAACCGTTTACTGCTCGCTGTCGTGTTCGCCGCGACGATCGGCGCGGCCGCCTACAAGGATCCCGCAAAAGTCGCGCGCGCCGGTGATGCCGTCGCGGAATTGCTGCATACGGGCACAGTGTCTTCGGCGCGCGCCGTGCAGGTCGCACGCGGGCAAAGCGGTGAATTCGCGCTGCGCGCCAAAATCAACGGTGTGAGCGCCCCGATGGTGATCGACACCGGCGCGACGTCGGTGGTGCTGACCTACGAGACCGCAAAAGCCGCCGGGCTGCCGCTGGAACTGCTGGAGTATGACGTCGACGTCGAAACGGCCGGGGGGCGCACGAAAGCGGCGCGTCTCACCCTCGATCGCCTCGCAATCGGCAAGCTCGTCGAGCGTTCGGTACCGGCCCTTGTGGTGCCGCATGGTCAGATAAAGACCAATCTGCTCGGCATGAGCTTTCTGGACCGGCTGGAAAGCTGGGAGGTGCGCGCCGACCGGCTCATGCTGCACGGTTATCCGTAGAGCCCCGGTTCTATCCCATCAGGCGGCGATCGGGGTTACCAAACGATCTTCCACCAGCGCGATCGCATCTCGCAGAACGTTCGCCCCGGCCCCCGGCTTGACGCCGTTCTCGGCGAGATGGCGGCGGAATGCGCGCGCGCCGGCTACCCCATGAAACGCGCCGACGAAATGCCGCGCGATCGAATGCAGCCGCGTGCCCTGCGCCAATTCGCGATCGATATACGGCATCATGGCCTCGAACACGCCCTTCATGGTCGCATGCGGCGCGGCTTCGCCGAACAGTTCGGGGTCGGCTGCGAGCAAACGCCAGGGCTCCTGATAGGCCGCACGCCCCAGCATGACGCCATCGACGCGAGCCAGGTGAGTTTTCGCTTCAGCGAGGCTTGCGATGCCGCCGTTGATGATGACGGGAACCTCGGGCATCGATGCCTTCAGCCGATAGACCCTGTCATAGTCGAGCGGCGGGATGTCGCGATTTTGCTTCGGTGACAATCCATCGAGCCAGGCCTTGCGGGCATGGATGATCAGCGCATCGGCGCCGGCTTCGACGACGCCCCGGGCCAGCGCATCCAGCGCCGTTTCCGGATCCTGATCGTCGATCCCGATCCGGCACTTCACCGTGACCGGAACGCTCACGGCCAACTTCATGGCTTGAACGCCTCTGGCGACCAGCGCCGGCTCCGCCATCAGGCAGGCGCCAAAGCGGCCGTCCTTCACCCGATCCGACGGACAGCCGACATTGAGATTGATTTCGTCATAGCCGAAATCCTCGCCGATTTTGGCAGCCGTCGCGAGATCGCGCGGATCCGAGCCGCCGAGCTGAAGCGCAACGGGATGTTCGCTTGAATCGAAGCCGAGCAGCCGCCGCCGATCGCCATGGATGATGGCGCCGGTCGTCAGCATTTCCGTGTAAAGCCGGGCGCGCCGCGTCATCAGGCGGTGGAAGACGCGGCAATGCCGGTCGGTCCAGTCCATCATCGGCGCGACGCAGAAGCGGTAATCCTTTTTCAAAATGCTATCTTCTGTGCTCTCACGGGATGACCGCATGTATCGTGCTCAAACTAGCCATAATTGCCCACGCTTGACTGCTTTCGTCGTACCTGTACAACAATGTCGTACCGTTTTCGCTCTGTCGTACCGTCTTTGAGTCCGTCTTCTCAAAACTGGCCCGACTGGCACTACAAACGAAAGCACGTCAATGGGAACCATTACAGCACGTAAGCGAAATGACGGTTCCACGGGCTACACGGCCCAAATTCTTCGCAAGAGAAAAGGCCAAATCGTCCATCGCGAAGCCCGGACTTTCGACCGCAAACAGGCAGCCAGCGCTTGGTTGAAGCGCCGCGAAACTGAATTGTCTGAACCGGGCGCAATTGAGCGGGCGAAGACTCCCGACAAGACTCTGGCGACGGCCATTGACCGCTACATCACAGAGTCGCGCAAGACCATCGGCAAGACCAAGGCTCAGGTTCTCGCGTCGATCAAACAGCACGACATTGCCAACACGGACTGCGGCGAAATTCGAAGCCAGCACATTGTGGATTTCGCAAACGAACTTCTGGCCGATGGTCGCCAACCTTCCACAGTTCGAAATTATATCAGTCACCTTGCCGCCATCTTTGCGGTGCCCGGCCAGCATGGGGCTACCGGCTTGACGAAACTCAAATGGCGGACGCTCAGACGGTACTTCGACGGCTTGGTGTCATCGGCAAGAGCAAATCGCGCAATAGGCGACCGACACTCCCCGAACTCGACCTGTTAATGCAGCACTTCGTTGATCGATCCAAGCGCGACCCAAACGCGGCGCTGATGCACTACGTAATTGCATACGCGATTTTCTCAACACGAAGGCAGGAAGAAATTACACGGCAAACAATGTCTGATGTAGATGTGTTACACAGCCGTTTGTTGGTGCGGGATATGAAGCACCCGGGAGAAAAGCTCGGGAACGATACTTGGTGCGAGTTGCCCGATGAAGCGTTGCGGATCATAAAAGCCATGAACAGCAAGGATCGACCGTTTCCCTACACCACCGACGCAATCAGCGCAGCGTTTACGCGCGCGTGCAAACTTCTCGGAATTGAGGACTTGCACTTCCATGATCTGCGCCATGACGGAATTTCTCGGCTGTTCGAAATGGGAAAGACAATTCCACAGGCCGCATCAATATCAGGTCACAAGTCGTGGCAAAGCTTGCAACGGTACACACACCTAAGACAGACGGGCGACAAATATGCCGGGTGGAAGTGGCTTGACGCTGTGGCGAGTTAGGCCGCAAGCTGGTTGCGCTCCTTGCGCGCAACGGCCGCTTGCTTGTCAATGTATTCTGCTAGATCATTGATGTGAACGCCCTTGGCAGTCTTCTGGCTGTTCTCCATCCTTATCATGGGGATTAAAATCTCCCCTGCCCCGACCTTGCGCACAAATTTGGCCGTATCCAAGTGCGGGAAGTAATCCCTACATATTTCGTTTACGGAAATAACGGCCTTTCCATTGTACTGGGCCATTAGCAGAAACACTGTGCTCGGGCGCGGTTGATTGTCGTTTGCGGCAATAGGCATTTTCATTTAGATACCTCATTCTTGATATTTTGGTTGTAGTATAATTACGGATCATCCGCCGCGCGCTAGAAGATGGCGGAGTTGAATTCATCCCTGCCCGGAACGGGAAAGGCGTCGGCGTGCGACTGCGGGAAGACCAATGACCGGCGACCAATCCAGACTGCTAAAAATCGGCGACCGTGTTTGCTGGGATGCTGATAAGAACGATCAGGGCACTGTCACTACCAACGGATGGAGTGGCGTAACAATAGAGTGGGACAATGGACGCATGAGTTCGATTCATCACAATGACATGGCGCAAATCGAGTTTGTGCCGAAGCACTAACGGCGTTTCAAAGAAGCAAATTGCATGAAAAGACCTAAACCAAAAGAAGCAGAGGTTATCTGCCCCGCGTGTGGCGGCACCGGATTTCCGCCCGTCGCACAGCCATCACAGCCGGGTCGTAAAATATACCCCGCGCCTTGCAAGCAATGTTCTGGCAAAGGACGTGTGCCCAAATATTAGGGCGCTACGGTGCCGACTCTTTTTCAGCCGCAGCAACTTTAGCCTCGAAATTCTTTCGCCTGACGCGCTTCGGCGTAAAAGGCTTTCCCATGACGCGCGCTTGAGTTTGGCAAGTTGCGATGCTGCGCTTCAAGGCCGCAGATGCCCGCGCTGGCGTTCCGCCAGCCGCCACGATTGCGAGCAGCTTATTGATTTCTTCATCTGTCCATTTTCTTCGCAACACTCTCAGGTATCAATTCAACCGCAGGAGCTTTTTCAAAGTGCGCGATGGCGCGGTTGGCAAGGCGCAATTTGTTCGTGGTGCCAGCATGGAAATCTCTTGCAATCCAGTCGAACAGCGGCGGGTAAAAGTCAAACTCGCGTGGAATTCGACCGGTCGCCTTGAGGTAAGTCACGGCAATATCGTAGGCATGATCGATGATATAAACTGGAACGGAATTTACGAGCATGGCTAGTCTCCGAATTCATAATTCGGAAATCCGACCCTTGGTTCCAACGTCCGATAGCCGACCAAATTCGGCCTAGACGCCGTTCGCCAAGTGGCTAAAATTTCCTGGGTCAGTGCAGGGTAGGTTGAATGAATTTTTCAAATGCTAAGGACGAAAGTCTAATCGCCTTCTACGAAAATGTTCGGCGGCAGGTTCAAGCCGACATGCGGATTGACCTGCGTTATCGCTTCGTTGGCGATACAGCTAGGCAATATGCTGACCGGCTTCGCGATGAAATGGACCGGCGGCGATTGCTGTTTAAGCCGATAGACTGGCCTGAATCTAAGTAACGAGATTCACCAGCGACTTTGCGGACTGCTCAATCTGTTCGGCGAATAATCTCATCCCGCATCATGCCGACCGTCGATCTGATTTTGTCGATTTTTTCGCTATTCTCTTCGCCGGTTTTTTGCCGCCGCTTACGGACATAAGCATTTCTTTTTGGTCGCTCGGTCCCTTGCGGCCCTTCTCTTTCGGCGAGCCGCTGACGCTACGCTTCAAGGCGTCCATCAGGTCAACCACATTCTCACCGCGCGGTCGCGGTTTGTGCGTTATGGTCTTCCCGGCGCGCTTCTGATTTATCAAATCAACCAGCGCGGTTTCGTAATGATCTTCAAATTTCTCCGGTTCGAAACCGCCCGCCTTCTGGTTTACGATTTGCTTCGCAAGATCGAGCATGTCCTTTGTGACTTTCACGTCTTGGATTTCGTTGAAGTATTCCTTCTCATCCCGTACCTCGTATGGGTAGCGAAGCAACGTTCCCATCAATCCCTTGTCCAGCGGTTCGAGCGCGATGATGTGTTCACGGCTGGTCAACACGACCGTGCCAATTGCAACCATATTCATGCTACGGATTGTTTCGCGGATAACCGCGAAGGCGTCATGGCCAACCTTGCCATCGGGTCTTAGGTAATAGGGGCGGATCAGATAGCGGGGATCAATATCGGCTTTCGGCACGAACTCGTTGATATCGATTGTGCGCGTTGATTCCAGTGCCACGTTCTCTAGCTCTTCCTTCGTTACCTCGACGTATGTATCGGTATCGACCTTGAAGCCTTTGGTGATCTCTTCGTTCGGCACTTCCTCACCGGTATCAGCATCAACCTTGAGGTATTTGACCCGATGGCCGGTTTTTTTATTGATTTGATTGAAGCTGACTTTTTCGGAATCGGATGTGGCCGGATACAAAGCGACTGGGCAGGTAACCAGCGACAGGCGCAGAAAGCCTTTCCAATTGGCGCGGGGTGCCATACGCAAACTCCAAAGTACGCAACAGAACCGAGATTCAAGCTCGAAGCTGGCGATTCGTTCCAGTGAGAAGAAACCGCTCTAAAGATTAGGCGTTATTATTAGCGTTCCATTGCTACCGGAATTGAGATGGCTGGCCATCAGGATGCCCGCTACATCCCGCCGCGTCGCGAGCGGGACAGACCACCCCGCCGGACGCGAGACCGCTTCGTGGCTCGGCGACTTGTACTTGCGGCGGTCGTTATTGTCGCGGTGACCCTGGTGGCATTCTTACTAAGTTATTCGCGCGGCCAAGTGGAATATACAGATGAACAAAAAGATTGCATCGCGCAGCGGTACAGCCGGTTCGATGCAAGCAAGCTGCCTCAGTGCGTTGATGTCTGTAAAGCTTGCATGAAAGGTAACACGGTCACCTGCAGCACGTCGTGCAAGCTGAAAGGCGCAAGTTGACGGTGTTGAATACGCAGCCGCGCCAATCAATCGATTCCCCTTTCCTTGACGGAGTCGAACAATTCAAGCGAGACACGGCCTTAGTGTGCCGCTCGGGGCGGCGCTGATGAGGGAAACAGATGAGGCCGCCAACTGAGGCGGCCTTTATTTCCAAGGTGAGCGAAATTGAACACCGGAATTGTCGAAACGGGGCCATACTCGCCCTATGGCCGCTGACAAGCTAACGCCTGAAGAGTTCGCATCCCTGCTTACTGTGGGCAACGCGGCTGCAAGTGGTCCTGCGCCCTCGATTCCCACCGCACATAGCGCCCGATTGATCGCGCTGGGTTACATGGTCGATCTTGAGGGCAGGCTGCGGATGACCACGAGAGGGCGGTACCGGATATATGCCAGGCAACTGAACAACTGAGGCGGCCTTACTTCTAGGCAGGCTTTGGCGGTTGAAGCCCCGGCGAATTCAGCCACTCGCTTATATGGGCTGCGGTCTCAAGCTGCCTGATCTTTTTGAGCAGCACGTCCTGCTGAGGGCCTGGCTTTAGCTCGATTGCCTGTGCTTCTAGTCGGGCCTTTTCGATTGCAATTCGATCTTCAAATGCTTGGGAGACGGATCGACGCCGCATGACACCACCTCGTTGCTACGGGTCCTAACCGCATGGTTTGCAAGTTCCGAACTTAATATGCCCCTCGCTGGTTGTCAGTTCCCTAGCAACAAAAAAACGAATTAGGACACCGCTAACTTTAAACTAGGACACCGGGAGCAAATGCGGACAGCACCCCCATTCTCATAAGAACAGATTGACAACAAGAACAAAATAGTACTTACCGGCGGCACCGGTTTTATCTTGTCCTATGCCAGTCGTCCGCAGACCAACCAACGCCCGAACCCGACTGGCTCGAAGTCGCAACCGACGAAGCAATATGCGGCGTTGGGCGACACGCGCGTGACGCGGTGAAGTCCTTGATCGTGGCGAACGAGTTCCTGGAGGCGGAGGTCTGCAATCTGATGCAAGCTGTGTCGCATGCCTACGCGCGGGGAAGGTTCAAGACGTATTCGGGATGATTTGAGACGCAGGAATGACGTTGATGCCTGACAATGAAGGTGTCCCGGTCGCGCACTTATGTTCAAGCCATTTCAGAAAATCTCAGGTACTCTGAACGGACTTTCTCCGCTTCCGCTCCGCTCACCCGCTAGCCGACGTGGTGCTGTTCGACAATAACGAGAACACAAGATGCCGCGGTACACGCTCGATCTGCTGGAGAGGAGCAAGAACGTCAGTTTCGTGAGCGGCGACATTTGCGACAAGGCATCGGTCGAGAAAGTCATCGATGGGGCTGACATCGTCTACCATTTCGCCGCCCTGATGGGCACGAGCTCGCGTTTCAGACAGGAAGTGCGCACGGTTGAAGTAAACGTGCTCGGCACCCTGCACGCCTGCCAGGCGGCGCTCGATGCCAAGGTGAAATACTTCGTATATCCGCCGCGTCCGATGGAGACCGGTTGGCTTACGCCCTACATCATTTCCAAAACTGCTTCGACGCAGTTTACCCAGATGTATCATCAGGTGTACGGCCTGCCGACCGTGGGCCTCAATATCGCGAACATCTATGGTCCGCGCGAGCGAGCGGTTCTCGAGGCAAATACGCTGAAGCCCGGCGAAGGCCGCAAGATGATGGCGACCTTTATCGAAGCCGCGATCAGGAACGAGCCGCTTCCGGTGATGGGAGACGGCGAACAATCCTCCGATTTTATCTTCATCGATGACGTCGTCGACGCTTGCATGAAAGCACCGGCCGACGGCGGGGTCGGGAAAATCATGGAGATCGGTACCGGGGTCAGCACCAGCGTCAAACGGGTTGCCGAGATGATCATCGAAATCATCGGCAGCAAGTCGCAAATTGAATTCCGGCCGCTACGCACCGGCGAAGTCAAGATCCACACGAAATCGGATTCCACCGATGCGAAAAAGTTCATCGGTTGGGAAATGAAGACGACGCTTGAGCAGGGACTGCGCAAGACAATCCCCTGGTACGCCGAGGAACTCCGTCTCAAATTGCCGCGGCCGATCGCCGCGTAACATCGCCATAGTTTTCGAGAAGACAAAAATGCGCAGGTGGAAGTAAAGATGGCAGACGCAGTATTCGAAGGCCGGGCGGTTCTCGGCCAGACGTTGTTTCCCGAACTCGCGGCCGCGGGGCTGTCGCCGCGCGAACAACTTGCCTTCGCTCGATTTCGGTTTTGGCGCGTACTGCTTCCGGTAGCGATCTGGTACAGCTTTTATTATCTGGGCCGCCTGAATTGGGGCATCTCGCTGCCCTGGATCATCAAGGATCTTGGTATTACCCGCCTGGAAGCCGGGATTGGCGAAGCCGCGCTCTTTTGGGGATACGCCGGCGCAACCTTGCTGGCCGGGCGGGCCAGCGACAGGCTGGGTGCGCGTTTCCTTCAGGTCTTCGGTGGCGTGGGTACCACCGTCATGAATATCCTGGTCGCGCTGCAAAGCACCGCGACGGGTGTTTTGATCTTCATGTGGGGCAACGGACTGGTGCAAGGATTGGCATCGGCGCCCACCACGCGGATGAATGCGCAGTGGTATCCGCGCGCGCGACGTGGTTTCGCTAACGGCGTCTTCGTCATGTCGTTCAGCCTGTCCACGCTGGTGGCATGGGCTATCACGGGCTACGTCGTTGCGAATTTCGGTTGGCGCGCGGCATTTACCTGGCCGCTTTTGGTGTTCGTGCTGCCGACGACGATAGCGCTGTTTTTCCTGGTTCGGGACAAGCCGGAGGATGCGGGTTTTCCGCCGTACAAGGAGCCCGATGAAGACACCATTTCGACGCGGGCAGAAGCCTTGACGGAGGACGAGGTAAGAGGTTCGAAGGCGTGGCTGATCCTGATGAAGGATTGGGGCTTCATGTCGATGTGTCTTGCCGCCTTTACCACCTATATCGGCCGTTTCGGATTGTTGACCTGGACGCCGCTCTACTGGGCCGAGACCGCGGGCATCAAGCTCAAGGACGTTCCGATCATGACGTTCGCCCTGCCGGTGGGGATGATCCTCGGACCTTTCCTTGCCGGCATTATCTCCGACAAGTTCTTCAAGGCAGCCCGGCATCAAGTCATCGTTGGCTACCTTGCCGGCGCCATCATCTGCCTGACCTTGATGGCTTCGATCCCCATTCAGACCATGGGTCTGTTCTGGGCAATGGTACTCTTGTTCTTTTCGGGTTTCTTCATCCTCGGCGTGATCGGAAGCCAATGGACAATGGCGATGGATAGCGGCGCCCGAAAATTGGCCGGAACGGCTGTCGGCTTCTACAACGGCTTCAACTACCTCGGCGCCGGCGTGCAGGGAATATTGATTGGGGGAATATTGCACTGGTCCAACGGCAATTGGACCCTGGTATTCGGCGTGGTCGCGGTACTGCTGGCGATCGGTGCGCTCCTCATGATCGCCGGCAGGCGTGCGTAGCCCGGGAGGATTAATCAAAGCTGTCGAAATGACCTTCGCGCGGCTTGTACGGGCATCGATTTGGAATCATAAGAAATAGGGAGCGCCAACCGTCAGGGAAAAGCCGATGGCTCCGAAGATCGTCATTACCAATCGGGTCCATTCCGATGTGGTGGACCTTTTGCGACCCCGCTGTCGCCTGGAGGTGAATTCAGACCCGGAGCCATGGTCATGCGCCGAGTTTCTCGAAAAAGCCCGCGATTCCGTGGGAATTGTCGCATTCATGACCGATTGCATCGACCGCGACTTTCTGGCGCACTGCTCTGATCTTCGTATCATCGCCAGCGTTCTCAAAGGCCACGATAATTTCGACGTCGAATCATGTACCCGCAACGGTGTTTGGTTCACGGTGGTGCCCAATGGGCTCACCTCTGCCACGGCCGAGTTGACGATCGGACTCATGATCGGAATATCCCGGCACCTGGTTGAGGCCGACGCTCATGTGCGGCTCAAATACGAAGGCTGGAGGCCGATCTTCTACGGCCAGGGGCTCGAACACAGCACGGTTGGCATCCTTGGAATGGGGGAGATCGGCCAGGCGGTCGCGAAGCGACTGCGGGGATTTGACTGCCGGACCCTGTATTTCGATGAGCGTCAAATTCCACCGCATCAGGCCATTTCGATCGGCGCACGGTTCGCACCCTTTGAAGAACTTCTGAAGGTGTCCGACTTCCTGGTCATCGCACTGCCGCTGACCGGCCGCACGCAACATATCATCAACGCCGATACCATCAGCATGATGAAAACCGGCTGCTATGTCATCAATCCCGCGCGCGGTTCGATCGTGAAAGAAGACGCGGTGGCTGACGCCCTGGCTTCGGGCAAACTGGCTGGATACGCTGCAGACGTCTTCGAGATGGAAGACTGGGCCCGAAAGGACCGGCCGAACACAATCTCTTCCCGGCTGATTGCCGACGTCGAACATACACTCTTGACCCCGCATGTCGGGTCGGCCGATCGCCGCGCACGGTATACTGCGGAGATGGAAATGGCCCACAGCATTCTCGACTATCTTGATGGACGCGCGCCCCGCGGCGCGGTGAATAAACCACTCGCCAGGGACTCGGCAATCGTATGTTGAACCTGGATCAACTCGAAGCCTTCGTCGCGGTCGTCGATACGCAGGGCTTTCGCGGCGCCGCGCAACAACTTGGCTGCTCTCAGCCTACCGTGTCGCAGCAACTGCGAAAACTCGAAGAATTCCTTGGGGTGCAACTGATCGCAAGAAGTCGCTTGCTGTCCACCCCGACCCTCCAGGGTGCGCGTCTGATTCCGTTGGCGCGCTCGCTGTTGCGGGCCGCCGAACGGGCGCGCGATGTCGTGACCGGGCAGCGGCTGTCCATTGGCGCGAGCAGCAATATTGGAATCTACCTCTTGCAGCCCTACGTCGCCCAAATGGCCCAGGTATTGGGCACTAAGACCAGTATTGAACTAAAAATTGCGAGCAATCCGGAAATAGCCGATGCGCTGAGCAGGGGCGAACTGGATATCGCCGTGATGGAATGGTGGGACAAAAGAGAGGGCTTCACCGCCAGGAAATGGCGCCAGGAGAAATTGGTCGTGATCGTTTCTCCTAACCACCCATGGGCCAGGAAAAAAACCGTTCGTGCCTCGGAACTGCTGGAAGAGCCAATGATCGGTGGCGAAGCGGGCACGGGCACGGGGACATTGCTCGAGGCGATATTCGGAAAAAAAGCATCGAAGATGCGTATCAAAATGAATGTCGGGAGCACCGAGGCCGTGAAAGCGGCGGTGAAAGCCGGATTGGGAGTATCGCTGGTGTTCGCCTCGGCGGTTGAAGCCGAAGTTCGTTCGGGATCCCTGCGTGCGCTGGCGGTGTCCGAAATCGATATAGCCAAGGACTTGTTTTTGATCCTGCCCGAACAAATGCTCGGTGATTCTGCGGCGCGCCGTTTTGCTCAATTGCTTACCGGCGACGCCAAATCCTGAATTTTCGTGGTGGCGCGACCGGCTATTGAAGCCTGATATCAGCGGCCTTGATCACGGCGCCCCAACGCTCGACCTCCTGGCGCATGTAGATCGCCGCCTTTCTCCGGGATCCGCCGAAAATCTCCGCGGAAAGTTTCTTGAGCCGATCCTGCATCTCAGCCTGGCGCAGGGCTTCGTTCACATCGGCGTTGATTTTTTCGGTGATGCTTGCCGGAGTTCCCGGCGGGGCAACAATCGCATACCAGGCGACCGCCTCGAACCCCGGCAACATCTCTGCGATCGTCGGCACGTCGGGCAGCGACGGCAGGCGCCGGGTTGAGGCGACGGCAAGCAGGTTGAGTTGACCTGCCTCCACGAGCGGCAAGGAGACACCGAGATTGTCGAACATCAGGTCGACATCGCCGGCGAGCAGGCCCTGAAGCGCGGGCGCCGACCCCCGATAGGGGATGAAGCGCAGTTTCACCCTGGCCATCACCTGGAAAAGCTCGGCCGTGAGGTGAGAGGTGGTGCCGTTGCCCTGGGTGGCAGCCGTGGCTTTCTCAGGGTTGTTCCGCAGGTATTCGACGAGTTCGGCCACGCTCGAGGCCTTGAGCTTGCCCGGATTGACGATCAGCGCATTCGGCACGTGCGCCATCACGATAATCGGTTCGAACCTGGCCGGATCGAACCCGAGGTTCGGATAGAGATTCTGGTTGATCACCAATGGCGGTGGTGGAGAGGAAAGCAGCGTGTATCCGTCGGGCGCCGAATGGTAAGCGGCTTCCGCGCCGATATTTCCCCCGGCGCCGGTGCGGTTCTCGATCACGACCGGTTGGCCCCATTTGCGAGAGAGCCAGTCTCCAACCAGCCGCGGAACGGCGTCGGCGGTCCCACCCGCCGCAAAGGGTACGATGATTTTCACCGCATGATCAGGATAGTCCCCTGCACGCGCCGGGTTGGCGGCCATTGCGGACAACAACATCGATAGCGATAGCGCACCCATCCATCCCGCAAACAACCAAGGTCGGACCCGCGCGTCGCGCATTGATGATTCCCCTTATTCCGGCCGCAACCGCACGTGATGACAAAATACCTTGGTCTGTGTGAGGATACAACGCGAGCGCTGATCCGTTTCAAGCGTTCACCAATCCGGAGTCGATGATGGTGCATTCCCCTCCCCGTGTCGCCATCATCGGAGGCGGGATCGGAGGCCTGTTCGCAGCCAATGCACTGGCCGCACACGAAATCCCCGTATCGGTCTACGAACAGGCTCCCGCGATCGGCGAAGTCGGCGCCGGCGTGTTTCTCACGCCCAACAGCGTGCGGCATCTCCAGAGGATCGGATTGGGACCGGCGGTGGAGAAGTGGGGCGCCCGCGTCGGCCACCAATCCTGCTACTTCCGCCACGACGGAACCCCCATTGCACCGGTCCAGGTGACCGACTCCTCCGGCTGGAACGCGACGTTCGGAATGCACCGCGCCGATCTCGTCGACATGCTGGCCGACGCCCTGCCCGCCGGCACCGTTCATACCGGGTACCGCTGCACCGGGTTCGATCAGGACGACAACACGGCCCGGGTGTCGTTTGCCAATGGCGGCTCTGCCGAAGCCGAGGTCGTGATCGCCGCGGACGGTATCCATTCCGAGCTTCGGCCATACGTCTTTGCTTCTTCCGAACCGGTTTTTTCAGGATCAGTCGCCTACCGCGGCCTGGTGCCGCACGAGCGCGTTCCGCATTGGCCGACCGAGCGTTGGCAAATGTGGCTCGGCCAAGGGAGGCACTTCCTTGCCTTTCCCGTGCGCGCGGGAAAGCTGATCAATTATGTCGGGTTCGTGCCGACCGATGAGCAGATGAAGGAATCGTGGTCGGCCCCCGGCGATCCCGAGGTTCTGCGGCGGGCCTTTGCCGGCTGGGACCCGCGCATCCCCGAGTTATTGAAAGAAGTTCAGACAACGTTTCGATGGGCGCTATATGACCGCGAGCCGCTACCGATCTGGACCAGCCAAAGGCTGAGCCTGCTTGGCGATGCCGCGCATCCGATGCTTCCGCATCTCGGACAGGGCGCCAATCAATCGATCGAAGATGGCATGGCGCTTGCGACGATCCTCACCCGGGCGAACCGGGCGAGCGCACCTTCCGCGCTGCTCGCCTACGAGCGGCTTCGCCGCGAGCGCGTAGCCCAGGTCCAGCGTGGCGCGCGCGAGAACGGGCTTCGCTATGATTCCGCCTATTCCGATCTGGGCCTCAGAGACGCCGAGATCACCGCGCACGCCGCATTCCGCAAGCGGCTCTATGATCACGACGTGGTTCCGGACGCGCAAGCCGCGGCGGCAGCGCTGGCGTCCTACGGCTCAGACTGACACCCTTGCCAATGGCGAAATCGCCGCCGCATTGAGCGGCTGGCGGTCGCATGGGCCTATGCGCCAGCCGAGGGCAAACTGGCGGCCGCAATGGCAACGATCAAGGCGAACCGACGCCCGAAGCGTGACGGCGTCGAACGCAGCAATGATTTCAACTGGCGCATTGCAAGTTCCTTCCGCGCCAACGGAAGCATTATTCCGCGACAACCGGCGCAAACCGGAAAATGGGACCGTCGAGGGTCGATGTCGAGGGCGCGGCAAAAATAGCAACGCCGCCACCGCCTGGTCGCGGCTTCGCAGTGGATTTTTTGCCGTGCCGGGACCGGCCACGGTCGAAATCTTCTCTGCGAAAATTCAGGCCGCGCGCGCTTCCCGCGATCCGCCTGCCGGAACGGCTACGCCGGCGTAAAGCCGAAGGTCCGCTCGAAACGCCTGGCATAGCCGGGCCAGACCTCGGGGTTGATGATACGCGGCGGCCGCTTGCCATCGAGCGCGTCGAGAAGCTGCTCGGCGGCGATCCTGCCCATGTTGGCGCGCGCCTCTTTGGTCACTCCGGCGGTATGCGGGCTCGCCAGCACGTTATCCAGCTTCAGCAGCGGATGATCAGCCGGCGGCGGCTCGCTCGACCAGACGTCGAGGCCGGCTCCGGCGATCTGCTTGCTGCGCAGCGCTTCCAGCAGCGCGGCCTCATCGTGAATAAAACCCCTCGCCGTCGTGATGAAATAGGCATGCCTCGGCATCAGCGCGAATTGCCGCGCGCCGATCATGCCGCGGTTGTCCCTGGTCAGCGGACAGGAGATCGAAACGTAGTCGGAACGGCGCAGCAGCTCGTCCAGCTCGACCTTTTCCCCGCCGCGTGCCGCCATCTCCGCGGCCGAGAGATAGGGATCGTATGCCAGCACCTTCATGCCGAGCAGACCGTTGCAGAGCGCGGCGATGCGGCGGCCGACATTGCCGAGCCCGACAATGCCGATGGTCTTGCCCTGCGCCTCGGTGCCGATCAGGGCATTGCGATTGACGTTCGGGTCGCGCCGCAGCGCGCGGTCGCCCTCGATGATCCGTTTCGAAAGCGTCAGCAGCATCGCGAGCGCGTGCTCGGCGACCGAGTGAGCGTTACCGCCGGACTGATTGACGACCAGCACGCCGGCCGCGGTGCAGGCCTCGACATCGACGGGATCATAGCCCGCGCCATTGCTCGACACGATCAGGAGGTTCGGCGCCCGCCGCAGCAGGTCCGCATCGACGTGAAAATGTCTGGCGAGTTCATCGCGCGCCGCACCGACCTGATAGGCGTGCGCCGCGGCCAGGATCGGGGCCGCGACCGCCTCGGGGCTTTCGTTCTCAAGCCGGTCGAGGCGCACATCGGGGCGCGCCCGCAGCATGTCGGCATAGATCTCGTGCGACAGATATTTGACGTAGAACACACGCTTGTTGTTGACGGACATCGTTGTTTGCGACTTTCAGTTCGGCAAACCGTACACTGGCATCATTTCGCTCATTCGCCCTTGATGCTGACGGCCTCGATGATCGGCCCCACTTCCTGTAATCGCCACGAAATCTTGGATCCGGACATGTTGACAATCCCTTAGATCGCGTCAAGTTTCGGCGCCTTGACAGGACGGCCGCGATCACGTCGCGCAAAACGATCGTCGCGGGAAATGGAGAATTCGATGGCGGCTGCCGAGGGACAGACCTCGCCCCCGACCGTGCGCGAGCAGAGCTGGCACGAGGTGGTGCTGCAAACGCTCAAGCGCAACGACATCAGGCTTGTGCCTTATGTTCCCGATCGCGTGCTGACGACGCTGATCAGGAATATTCACGCCGATCCGTTCTTCACCACCTTTCCGACCGCGCGCGAGGAAGAAGCGGTCGGCATCGTTTCGGGGGCCTGGATGGGCGGCATGCGCGGCGCCGTGCTGATGCAGACTTCCGGATTTGCGACGCTGGCGAACGTGCTGGCCTCGCTGGCAATCCCCTACCAGATCCCGCTGATCATGTTCGTATCCGAACGCGGCACGCTCGGCGAATTCAATTACGGGCAGTCGCTGGTTTGCCGCACCATGCGCCCGGTGCTCGAACTCGCTGGCGATGGAGCATCACACCGCGACCCGGCTCGACGAGTTCGCGTTCATCGTCGATCGCTCGATCAAGCAGGCCATCACCACGCAGGCGCCGGTGGCGCTGATCCTCTCCCCGCTGCTCACCGGCGGCAAAGTGTTCGACAATTGAGCGCAGCACATGAGCGATAGAGCCGCCCCCGTCCGCAATACCAAGGTGATGAACCGGTTCGATCTCACGTCGCGGTTGGTCGCCAAGCTGAAGCACCAGGAAGCCGTGATCGGCGGCATCGGCAACACCAATTTCGACCTGTGGGCAGCCGGCCACCGCCCGCAGAATTTCTACATGCTCGGCAGCATGGGCCTCACCTTCCCGATCGCACTCGGTGTCGCCCTGGCCCAGCCGGCGCGCCGCATTTTTGCGCTGGAGGGCGATGGCTCGCTATTGATGCAGATGGGCTGCCTGTCGACCATCGCGATGCTCAAGCCGAAAAACCTCTGCATGATCGTGATGGACAACGGCCTCTACCAGATCACCGGCGCGCAGCCGACCCCCGCCGCTTCCGTGTCCGATCTCGTTGCCATCGCGACCGGCTGCGGACTTTCCAATAGCGCCTGGGCGGCCGACGAAGAGGATTTCGAGCGTCTGGTCGATCAGTCCTTGTCGGCAAACGCGCCGACGCTGATTGCGGCGCGCATCGACGACAAGCCGGGCGTCGGCACGACGCGCCGCGATCCGGTGCAGATCAGGGAGCGCTTCATGCTCGGCCTCGGCGTGCGGCAGGCGCTGTAGCTTCTCCAGGTAACGGGCGCCATACAAAAATGCCGCGCGGAAAAACCCGAGCGGCATTTTTCGTGCGCTGTTGCGCCAACCGGCTTACAGCAGGCCCGCGCCCCTCGCCCACTTGTACTTGGCCCCCAGCACGGCGACCGGGATTTCGGTCGAGTAGGCATAAGCGACGATGCCGTTCTGGTAGAGATAGTCGGCGGCTTCCTCGACCTCGATATCGCCGGCCAGCGAGGCCACGATCGGCTTTTCGATGCCCTTGGCCTTCATCGCGTTCTTCACCTCGACCATGTTCTTCGCAAACACCATCGGCGGCGTCACGATGGTGTGCCAGTAACCCAGGATCAGCGAATGAATACGCGGGTCTTCGAGCCCGAGCTTGACGGTGTTGACATAGGTGATCGGCGGCTCGCCGCCGGTGATATCGACCGGATTGCCGGCGGCGCCGAACGGCGGAATGAACTTGCGGAACGCTGCATCGAGATCCGGCGGGATCGTCATCAGCGACAATTTGTTGTCGATGCAGGCGTCGGACAGCAGCACGCCCGAGCCGCCGGCTCCGGTGATGATGACGACGTTCTCGCCTTTCGGGGTCGGCAATACCGGAATGCCGCGCGCGAATTCCAGCATGTCCCGCAGCGAACGCGCGCGGATCACGCCGGACTGGTTGAACACGTCCTCATAGATCTTGTCGTTACCCGCAAGCGCGCCGGTATGCGAGCTTGCCGCCTTGGCGCCCGCGGAGGTGCGGCCGGCCTTCAGCACCACGATCGGCTTCTTCTTCGACACGCGCTTGGCGACTTCGGCGAAGGCGCGGCCGTCCTTCAGGTCCTCGCAATGCTGCGCGATGATCTGGGTGTTGTCGTCCTGCTCGAAGAACGTCAACAGGTCGTCCTCGTCGATGTCGGACTTGTTGCCGAGACCGACGATGGCGGAAACGCCCATCTTGGCCGAGCGCGAAAAGCCGATGATGGCCATGCCGATGCCGCCGGACTGCGACGACAGCGCCGCGGAGCCCTTGACGTCGTAGGCGGTGCAGAAGGTCGCGCACAGATTGGCATGGGTGTAATAGAAGCCGTAAATATTCGGCCCCATCAGGCGAATGCCGTATTTCTGTCCGATCGCCTGAATTTCCTCCTGGCCCTTCATGTTGCCGGTCTCGGCATAGCCGGAGGGAATCAGGATCGCGCCGACCACTTTTTTCTCACCGCATTCGATCAACGCGCCGGCGACAAGACTGGCCGGAATCGCAAAAACCGCGATGTCGACCTCACCGGGAATGTCCTTGACCGACTTGTAGACCTTCTTGCCCAGGATCTCCTCGGCCTTCGGATGGATCGGATAGATCTCCCCCTTGTAGCCGCCATTGATGAGATTTTTCATCACGGAGTTGCCGATCTTGCCGTTTTCGGCCGAGGCGCCGATCACCGCGACCGACTTCGGCTTCATGATCCGGTTCATCTGGCGCACGATGTCGTCGTGGTTGGGGCGCGGCCGCGGCGGCTTCGGCGCGAAATCGACGACGATGCGAACGTCGGCGGCGATCGCGTTGCTCTTGGTGGCGAACACCGGGTTCAGATCCATCTCGGCGATTTCGGGAAAATCGGTGATCAGGCGCGAGACGTTGACGATGATATCGGCGATCGCATCGCGGTTGGCCGGATCGCTGCCGCGCACGCCCTTCAGCATCTCGTGGGCCTGGATGCCATCGAGCATCGAGAGCGCGTCCTGCTTGGAGGCAGGTGCAAGACGGAAGGTGATGTCCTTGAGAACCTCGACCAGCACGCCGCCCAGGCCGAACGCCACGAGCTTGCCAAACGACCCGTCGGTGACGGCGCCGACGATGACTTCCTGGCCGCCCAGCAGCATCTGCTGAACCTGAATGCCTTCGATCTTGGCGTCGGATTTGTATTTTTTCGCGTTGGCCAGAATCGTCGGCGTAATTCTTCTCGACGTCGGCGGCGGTCTTGACCCCCACCATCACGCCGCCGGCTTCTGTCTTGTGTAGAATATCCGGGGAAACGATCTTCATGACGACCGGGAAGCCCATGTCGGTCGCTATCTTGGCCGCCTCGCCCGCGGATTTGCGCCACGCCCTCCTTCGGAACCGGAATTCCGTAGGCGTCGCATACCAGTTTGCCTTCGGGCGCCGTCAGGCTTGTGCGTTTGTCCGCCTTGACCAGATCAAGAATCTTGCGGACCGCATCTTTGGAATTCGACATCAGCTTCCTCCTTGACGTACGTTTCTAATTTGTCGGCAACGCCCGCAGCCGTCGAGAGCGCAATTTGCGCGATCTCACCCAATTGGCATTCCCGGGGATCGCAAACGCGGGTCCGCGCTTGCAACGACTTTCTATTTCAGGCCGATGATTGGCTCGTTATGGCATTTGGTATGCCAGAAACGGAGTTGTCAAGGTAGTGCACCGGGCGGAAGTGCCGAAAATACGGGTAACTTGACATTCTGGCATTTGGTATGCCAAAAATAATCGGATAAATTTCTGTTAGAAGGCATCTCCTGCGCTGGAGATCCGTCGTGCCCTCACGGAAGCAAATCAAGGTGCCGCCTAGCATGACCGAGGCAGAAATCGCAATCGTCCGAATTGCCCCGGAGACGAGCTTCAAGAACAAGGCCTATGAGGCCTTGAAAGAAGCCATCTTGAAGATGGACATCTATGCGACGCCGGATCCGGTCATGCTCGACGAGCGCGCGTTGTCGGAGCGGCTCGGCGTCAGCCGCACCCCCATCCGCGAAGCGATCGCGATGCTGGAGCAGGACGGCTTCGTCAAGACCGTGCCCCGGCGCGGTATCGTCGTGGTGCGGCGGACCAAGAACGAGATTGTCGACATGATCCGCGCCTGGGCCGCGCTCGAGAGCATGGCGGCGCGCCTGATCACGACGACCGCGCGCAAGAAGGATATCTCCGCTTTGCGCGACTTCTTCAGCAATTTTAGCAGGGATCGCCGGCCGCAGGATCACATCGAGGAATACTCGAAAGCCAATATCGCGTTCCACCAGGCTTTGATCTCGCTCAGCGAGTCGCCGGTGCTGATCGATATGACCAACGATATCCTGCTGCACGTTCGCGGCTATCGCCAGCTCACGATCGGGCGCGTCGACCGGATCGCGATTTCATTGCCCGAACATCTGGCGAATCATTGAAGCGCTCGAAGAGCGTGACACCGAACTGGCTGAAAAGCGCGCGCGCGACCACACGCTCGGCCTTGCCGCCTATGTCGAAGCGCACGGCCAGGAACTCTTTTAACGAAGACAGCTTTTATCACGGACGAAGCAACGAACTCGTCCGCATCAAAGAAAAGATCAGGGAGAAGCGGTATGTCGGCGATCGCACAGAGCATCGATGCCAAAACACCCGAAGCGCAGCAGGAACTCACCGACGGCTTCAACCTCATCATCGATGCGCTGAAGCTCAACGGCCTTACCACGATCTACGGCGTGCCCGGCATCCCGATCACGGATTTCGGCCGTATGGCGCAGGCCGCAGGCATTCGCGTCATCTCGTTCCGTCACGAGCAGAACGCCGGCAATGCGGCGTCGATCGCCGGATTCCTGACCAGGAAGCCCGGCGTTTGCCTGACGGTTTCGGCTCCGGGCTTCCTCAATGGCCTCACCGCGCTCGCCCATGCCACGACCAATTGCTTTCCGATGATCCTGATCAGCGGCTCGTCCGAGCGCGAGATCGTCGACCTCCAGCAAGGCGACTACGAGGAGATGGACCAGCTCGCCATCGCCAAGCCGCTTTGCAAGGCGGCGTTCCGCGTGCTGCACGCAGCCGACATCGGCATCGGCCTGGCGCGTGCGATCCGCGCGGCCGTCTCGGGGCGTCCAGGCGGCGTCTATCTCGATCTGCCGGCCAAGCTTTTCGGTCAGGTGATGAACGCCGAGGCTGGAAAGAAGTCGCTCGTGAAGGTGATCGACGCGGCGCCGGCCCAGCTTCCGGCACCTGATGCGATCAAGCGCGCGCTCGATGTCCTCAAGAGCGCCAAGCGTCCGCTCATCATCCTCGGCAAAGGCGCCGCCTACGCCCAGGCCGATGACGCGATCCGCAATTTCGTCGAAAAAAGCGGCGTTCCGTTCCTGCCGATGAGCATGGCCAAGGGCCTGTTGCCTGACACCCATCCGCAATGCGCGGGCGCGGCACGCTCGACGGTACTGAAGGACGCCGACATCGTGATGCTGATCGGGGCGCGCCTCAACTGGCTGCTGTCCCACGGCAAGGGCAAGACCTGGGGCGAGGCGTCCAAGAAGTTCATCCAGGTCGACATCGAACCGAAGGAGATGGATTCCAACGTCGAGATCGTAGCCCCCGTGGTCGGCGACATTGCCTCATGTGTCGCGGCGCTGCTTGAGGGCATGGGCGCGAAGTGGGCGGTTGCACCGTCCGACTGGACCGGCGCGGTCGCCAAAAAGCGCGAAGAGAACGTCGCCAAGATGGCGCCGCGGCTGATGAACAACAACTCGCCGATGGATTATCACGGCGCGCTCGGCGTGCTGCGCACCATCATCAAGGAACGGCCGGACGCCATTCTGGTCAATGAAGGCGCCAACACGCTCGATCTCGCGCGCGGTGTCATCGATATGTATCAGCCGCGCAAGCGCCTGGATGTCGGCACCTGGGGCGTGATGGGGATCGGCATGGGTTATGCCATCGCAGCCGCCATCGAGACCGGCAAGCCGGTGCTTGCCATCGAGGGCGACTCGGCCTTCGGGTTCTCCGGCATGGAGGTCGAAACCATCTGCCGCTACAAGCTGCCGGTCTGCGTCGTCATTTTCAACAATGACGGAATCTATCGCGGCACCGACGTCAACTCCGTTGGCTCGGACCCCGCGCCGACCGTATTCGTCAAAGGCTCGCGCTATGACAAGATGATGGAGGCATTCGGTGGTGTCGGCGTTCACGCGACGACGCCCGATGAATTGAAGCGCGCGGTGAACGCAGCGATGGATTCCGGCAAGCCGACCCTCGTCAACGCGGCGATCGATCCGGGGGCCGGCTCGGAGAGCGGCCGCATCGGTAACCTCAACCCGCAAAGCGTATTACGCAAGAAGTGAGACCGAAACCTTGTCAACGTCATTCCCCGCGCAGGCAGGGAATCCAGTAGCTACCGAACTATCGTGAGACCAATATGCCCGACGAAACGAACCGAGGGTGATTACTGGATGCCTGCTTCGCAGGCATGACGACAACATTTGTATGGAGACGTAAGATGACCAAGGCGCTGAAGGGTATTCGTATTCTGGATTTCACCCACGTCCAGTCCGGACCGACCTGCACGCAATTGCTGGCGTGGTTTGGCGCCGACGTGATCAAGGTCGAACGCCCCGGTGTCGGTGATATCACGCGCGGTCAACTGCAGGACAAACCCAAGGTGGACAGCCTGTATTTCACCATGCTCAACCACAACAAGCGCTCGATCACGCTCGACACCAAAAATCCGAAGGGCAAGGAAGTCCTCACCGCTCTGATCAAGAGCTGCGACGTGCTGGTGGAAAATTTCGGCCCCGGCGTGCTCGATCGCATGGGATTTCCCTGGGAGAAGATCCACGCCCTCAATCCGAAGATGATCGTGGCCTCGATCAAGGGGTTTGGCCCCGGGCCTTATGAAGACTGCAAGGTGTATGAGAACGTCGCCCAATGCACCGGCGGCGCTGCATCGACCACCGGTTTCCGCGACGGGCTGCCACTGGTCACCGGCGCGCAGATCGGCGACAGCGGCACCGGCCTGCATCTGGCCCTCGGCATCGTCGCGGCGCTGTACCAGCGCACGACGACCGGCCAGGGACAAAAGGTCACCGCGGCGATGCAGGACGGGGTGCTCAATCTCGCGCGCGTCAAGCTGCGAGATCAGCAGCGCCTCGCCCATGGTCCGCTGACGGAATATAGCCAGTACGGCGAAGGAATTCCGTTCGGCGACGCGGTGCCACGCGCCGGCAACGATTCCGGCGGCGGCCAGCCGGGCCGCATCTTGAAGTGCAAGGGCTGGGAGACCGATCCCAATGCCTACATCTATTTCATCACCCAGGCGCAGGTCTGGGAAAAGATTTGCGACGTCATCGGCGAGCCCGGCTGGAAGACCCACCCCGACTACGCCAAGCCGCCGGCCCGACTGACGCGGTTGAATGAAATCTTCGGGCGCATCGAGCAATGGACCATGACCAAGACCAAGTTCGAGGCCATGGATATCCTCAATAAGGACGACATCCCCTGCGGTCCGATCCTGTCGATGAAGGAATTGATCGAGGATCAATCGCTGCGCGCCACGGGCACCGTGGTCGAGGTCGATCATCCCGAACGCGGCAAATACTTCTCTGTCGGCAACCCCATCAAACTGTCCGACAGTCCCACCGAGGTGTTGCGTTCGCCCCTGCTCGGCGAACATACCGACGAGATCCTCCGCCAGGTTCTGGGCTTCACCGACCATCAGGTGGCCGAAATCCATGATTCCGGCGCGCTCGACCCGCCACGGAAGGTCGCGGCTGAATAGCCAACTCGAATTTTTAATGTTCAGGGGCCGCCGGTTTTCCGGCGGCCCTTTTGCTTTCTCGACAATTGCCCGGTCTCGATAGCCACAAGTCGTTGCACCGCAGCGAAAGGGACGCGACGTCCCGCTGAGTGAGCCCGGATAAATGGACCGGTTTTGTCGATGATGCTATGAAGGCGCGCTCCGAACAGCTTCCAAGCGGTGATCCTTCGAGCTCTGTTCCCGAAGCACGATTGGTGGGTATCGATGCCACCTCCTTGTTTGCGACATTGCGCCGCGGAGCCGGCGGAAAAACGCAAGCGGAGGTGGAATGCATTATTTCGTATACAAAGGTCGGTTTTGGGCGGTATGTTCCGATCCAGGCTTACAAAACGAAAATACGCCGGGGAGAAAACAAATGGCAATCGCAGGTCAAGTCGACGCGCGACCAGTCGCAATTACCAGTGTGCGATGGACGATACTTATTTGTGCCATCCTTTGCATGGTGATGATCGCCAATCTGCAATACGGATGGACGCTTTTCGTCAATCCCATTGCGACCAAGCATGGCTGGTCGATCGCCGCGATCCAGCTTGCCTTCAGCATCTTCATCGCTCTCGAGACCTGGCTTACTCCGGTCGAGGGCTGGATTGTCGACCAGCTTGGCGTCAGTGGAGCGAAGCTGATGGTCGCATTCGGCGGGATCACCGTCGCAATCGGCTGGGTCATCAATGCGTATGCCGAAACATTGACCATGCTTTACATCGGCGCGATTGTCGGCGGTATCGGAGGCGGTGCGGTGTATGCCACCTGCGTCGGCCTTGCCGTTAAATGGTTCCCGGACAAGCGCGGTCTTGCGGTCGGCCTCACCGCCGCGGGTTACGGCGCCGGGGCCGCCCTGACTGTCATCCCCATCCGGTACGTGATCAGCACCAGCGGCTACGAAGCCGCCTTTCTGTGGTTTGGGTTATTCCAGGGCGGAATTGTCTTCATCCTGGCGTGGTTCCTGAGGGCGCCGGAGCCGAGTGAATTGGCGGGAGCGCCAGCTGCGAAGGTTGTGCAATCAACGCGCAACTTCACGCCAAAGGAAGTTTTGGCCTCGCCGATATTCTGGATTCTCTACGTCATGTTCGTGATGGTTTCCGCCAGCGGCTTGATGGCGACGGCGCAGATCGCGCCAATCGCCAAGGATTTCAACGTCGCAAATACCGTCATCTTCTTCGGCGCCACGACCCTGACGGCGGCGCTTATCATCGACAGCATCGCGAACGGCGCGGCGCGTCCTTTGTTCGGATGGGTTTCGGACCAGATTGGCCGCGAATACACGATGGCTATTGCGTTCGCGCTCGGGGCCGGCGCTTACTGGCTGCTGGGGACACTGGGAACCGCGCCCTGGGCTTTCGTACTTTTCGCAGCGTTGATCTTCCTCACCTGGGGCGAAATCTTCAGCCTGTTTCCCTCAACCTGTACCGATACCTTCGGAACCAAATTCGCGACGGTGAACCTCAGCCTGCTTTATACGGCGAAAGGCACTTCCGCTTTCCTGGTTCCGGTCGCCAACATGATCGAGCATGCGACCGGCAGTTGGCACCTCGTATTCCTGCTCACCGCGGCCATGAACATAATCGTGGTGGCGATTGCGCTGTTCGTCCTCAAACCGATGCGCGCGCGAATGATGGCCAGAGGTTGAGTAGATTCTCGACCACTGCCTGTGCTCAGGCCGTGGCTGAAGAAGATAGCTGCGAGGGTCGTTGCGCTTTGGTCCGCCCTGCCCTCATCCCCTAAGAAGCGCCCATCCCGAAACGGATGGGCGCTTTTTTGCGGGGACCGCCCTCTGAATGTCTGGTATACTTTCCGCCTTCTGGCGGCTTATCGCATGCCGCGATGCGCCGGACTTTTGCGCGTGAAGTATCGATAATAGTCAGTATTGCTGCCTTTTTTCGCGGACTTTTAAAAATGATTTGGATTTAGTCTTGGTATAATGTATACCAATCCGCTTAGGTGCCGCGGCTAAACTGAAGGAGGTTGCGATGCAAGTCGGAGACATCCTGCGCAAGAAAACCGGCCGTGTCGCGACGGTTCGCATGAACGAGACCGTCGCCATTGCCGCTCAATTGATGCGCGCCAGCAATATCAGCGCGCTCGTGGTCAAGGACGTCGTACGGACCGAGGGCAATACCGCCGCCGGCATGTTCACGGAGCGAGACGTCGTCCGCGCGATTGCCGAGCACGGCGCGGCCGGCGCCAATCTGAAGGTTTCGCAGCTAATCTCCGTGCAGCAACTGGTCTCCTGCAAGTCGACCGATACCCTCGAGCATGTTCGTCACCTGATGAACAAGAATCACATCCGCCATTTGCCCGTGATCGAGGACTACAGCCTGATCGGCGTGATCAGCATCCGCGACATCTCGGCCGCGTTCGACGACGCGGCGATTGCCGCTGGACACTCCGTCCCCGCCTGACAGGCGCCCGCGACCGCGGCGATCGCTTGACGGGGGTCCCGGCTCTGCGGTGCATTGTGAAGGACGCTGCACCGCGTCCGGGACAGGCGCGGTGATGAATAATTGCAAGAATTGAAGTTCTGAAAAGCTCGAGCGCGGTCTCGTTCGCCGGATGCTGCGCTAGCCACGAAGTGATGCGCTGCTGATCAGGGGTCCATGATGTCGTGTCCTCTGGGAGATTGACGACACCTGCGTTCGATACTGTGCTAGCGCTGGTTGCACGGCGCGCGAAGATCGCGGGGCTGTATGGAGCAGCCGGGCCGGCGGAGGCAAAATCTCCAGTTTTGGCATGATTGCACGGGCTTGCCCCGTCCTGTGCCCGATGGACATTTGCCAGGTGTGACGGCATCCTGCCCGTGAAAATTCGAAAAGTTCAAACGTGAGAGCATTTTCGGTTGGAAAATGCTCATGAAAACAATCAGGGGTCCAAATGATCAAAACGCGATTTACCGAGCTCGTCGGCGTCGAACACCCGATCGTGCAGGGCGGCATGCAATGGGTTGGCCGGGCCGAACTGGTGGCGGCCGTCGCCAATGCCGGTGCGCTCGGCTTCATCACCGCGCTGACGCAGCCGACGCCTGAGGACCTGACAAAAGAAATCGCGCGCTGCCGCAGCCTCACCGACAAGCCGTTCGGCGTCAATCTCACCATTCTTCCCTCGATCAAGCCGCCGCCTTACGCGGAATATCGCCAGGCCATCATCGAAAGCGGCATCAAGATCGTCGAGACCGCCGGCAACAAGCCGCAGGAACACGTGAACGAATTCAAGAAGCACGCCATCGTCGTCGTGCATAAATGCACCAGCGTCCGCCATGCACTATCGGCAGAGCGCATGGGGGTCGATGCGATCTCGATCGACGGCTTCGAATGCGCGGGCCATCCCGGCGAGGACGATACGCCCGGCCTGATCCTGATCCCGGTAGCCGCCGACAAGGTGAGGATCCCGATGATCGCCTCCGGCGGCTTCGGCGACGGCCGCGGCCTGGTGGCGGCGCTGGCGCTCGGCGCCGAGGGCATCAACATGGGCACACGCTTCATGTGCACCAAGGAGAGCCCGATTCACCAGGTGATCAAGGAAAAAATCGTCGCCAACGACGAACGTGAAACCGACCTGATTTTCCGCACCATGCGCAATACCTCGCGCGTCGCGAAAAATGCCGTCAGCCAGCAGGTCGTCGCCATGGAAAAGGAAGGCGCGACTTTCGAGCAGGTCCGCGAGCTCGTCGCCGGCGCGCGCGGCAAGATGGTTTACGCCACCGGCAACGCCGATGAAGGCATCTGGTCGGCCGGACAGGTGCAGGGCCTGATCCACGATATCCCGAGCTGCGCCGAGCTGGTGTCGCGTATCATGCGCGACGCAGAAGCCATCATTCAAGGCCGGTTCGCGGGCATGATGTCGGGCAGCCGCCGTCAAGCCGCGGAATAAGCGATCCCGCTTCACCAACCGACAGAGATGATCCCATGAAGGCCTATGTCTACGGCGCCAGCGGCGCTGCCATCGCCGATGTCGCCAAACCCACACCGAAGGGCAGCCAGGTTCTGGTGCGCGTGCACGCCTGCGCTCTCAACCGTGCCGACCTCGGCATGACCAAGGGCCATGTCCACGGCAGCGCCGGCGGCGTCGGCACCGTGCTGGGGATGGAATGGGCGGGCGAGATCGCCGAGGTCGGGCCCGACGCCAGGGGAGTCAAGGCCGGCGACAAGGTCATGGGCTCCGGCGCCGCCGCGTTTGCGGAATATACGCTGGCCGATCACGGCCGGCTGTTCCGCACGCCCTCGAACATGAATTTCGAGGAAGCGGCCACCCTGCCCGTCGCGCTCGCCACCATGCACAACGCGGTTGTGACCAACGGCGCCTTGCAGCCCGGCCAGTCGGTTTTGATCCAGGGCGCCAGTTCGGGCGTCGGCCTGATGGCGATGCAGATTGCAAAACTGAAGGGCGCCAAGATGGTCATCGGGTCGTCAACCGATGCGGGCCGCCGGGCACGCCTGAAGGATTTCGGCGCCGATCTCGCGGTGGATTCCAGCGATCCCGGCTGGGTCGATCAGGTGCTGAAGGCCACCGGCGGCGAAGGCGTTGACCTGATCGTCGATCAGATCTCCGGCAAGGTCGCCAGCCAAAATCTGGCCGCCACCAAGATCAAGGGCCGCATCGTCAACGTCGGCCGGCTCGGCGGCGCCCATGCCGACTTCAATTTCGATCTGCACGCCGCCCGCCGCATCAACTATATCGGCGTTACCTTCCGCACCCGCTCGATCGAGGAAATCCGCGAGATTTTCGACGAAGTCCGCAAGGATATCTGGCCGGCGGTGGAGCAGCGGAAACTGCAATTGCCTGTCGACAAGGTGTTTTCCTTCGACGATATCGGCCGCGCATTCGAGCACATGGAAGCCAACCGGCATCTCGGCAAGATCGTCGTGACGTTGTAGGGTCGAAACCTGATGACGACAGCGACCAAGCTGGACTGCCTATTCGACGGCGGGCGCTATTTCGAGGGGCCACGCTGGCACGCCGGGCGTCTCTGGTTCGTCGATTGCATGGAGCGGACGCTTCTCAGTGTCGACCTGTCCGGCAGTTGCGAACAACATGCGAAGTTCGATGACGACACGCCATGCGGCCTCGGCATCCTGCCGGATGGCCGCCTTGTCGTTTTGACGATGTTCCGCAAGCGCCTGATGGCTTACGCGGACGGCCGGCTTTCGCTCTATGCCGACCTGTCAGGGGTTGCCAAAGGTACGATCGACGACATGATCGTCGATGGGCTCGGCCGCGCCTATGTCGGAGATCTCGGCTTCGATTTGCCGCCGCCGCCCGATCGGGGCGCTGACGGCCGGATCATTGTGGTGATGCCGGACGGCGCGACCCGCATCGTGGCCGACGGATTGCGATTTCCCAACGGCATTGCGGTGTCGGCCGACAACCGCCGGCTGGTCGTCGCCGAGATGGAAGGCGCTTGCCTCGCCGAATACGACATCGACGCGGGCGGCGGCTTGAATTTTCGGCGCCGGTTCGGAAACATGAAGTCACCGGATGGCATCGGTCTCGATGGCGAGGGCGCAACCTGGGTCGCCTCCTTCGACGAGGATGCCTTCATCCGGGTGAGCCGCGACGGGCGCGAGTTGCGGCGAATCGAGGTGCCCGGCCGGCGGGCCATCGCCTGTGTGCTGGGCGGCCCTGAGCGGCGGACGCTGTTCTGCCTGAGTGCGGCGACGTCTCACCAGGAACTCCGGCAACGCAAATCATCCGCCCGCATCGATGCGATCGATGTCGATATTCCCGGTGCTGGCTATCCGTGATGCGGCGGAGTTTGCCGTCGGGCCGCATGGTCAAGTTTTGCAAAAGTCGGAATCACTCGCAACCAAATCATTGCTGCAATCGATTGGCAACTAATGCATCTGATCGTTCTTTAATGTTGGCGGACGGGCTGCTAAACCGCCGCCTATGAAGCCATCCGACCACCAACTCAAATCCCGCGTCGCGGCGATTTCGATTTTCGCCAGCGCCGGCATGGCCTCGGCCAAATTCGTGGTCGGGATCGGGATCGGGAGCCTCGCGCTGATTTCCGAAGCGCTGCATTCGTCGGTCGATGTGGTCGCGACCATCGTCACCTGGCTGGTGGTACGCATCTCCGATCGCCCCGCGGACGAGGAACATCATTACGGCCACGGCAAGCTCGAGAGCATCTCGGCGCTGGGTATCATCGCGTTGCTCTACGTGCTGGCGGGCGGCATTCTCGTCGAATCCTGGAGCCGCTTGCGCGAAGGCGCCCCTCCCCCGACGATCTCGGCGATTCCGTTCATCGTCCTGCTTGTCGATATCGCCGTGAATTTCTGGCGCGCCCGGGCGCTGCATCGCACCGCACATGACACCAAAAGCCAGGCGCTGGCCGCCGATGCCCTGCATTTCGCATCCGACGTGCTGGGCTCGGTCGCCGTCATCGTCGGACTTGCGCTTTCCGGCCTGGGCTATGCCTGGGGCGATGCCGCCGCCGCCGTCGCGGTCGCCGTCATGATCGCGTTGTTGGGGATGCGGCTGGCGCGCTCCACCGTCGAAACCTTGCTCGATCGGGCGCCGGAAGGCGCCGCGGAGAAGGCCACGGCAGCGATCAAGGCGGTGCCCGGCGTGATCGACGTCGAACGCCTGAGGGTGCGCATGGTCGGATCGACCCACTTCATCGACGCCATCGTGGAGGTGCCGCGCACCTTTCCGATCGATCGAGTAGATGAGATCAAACGAAAGGCGCAGCAGGCGGTCGCGCGCGCTCTCGACGACGCCGATTTGACATTCACCGCCGTGCCGGTGGCGCGCGACAATGAGAGCGTCCGCGAGCGCGTCATGGTGATCGCCCGCAATTCCGGCCTCGCCATCCACCACGTCACCGTGCACGATCTCGGCGGCAAGCTCACCGTCAGCATCGACCTCGAGGTCGACGGCGAGATGGCGCTCACCGCCGCCCACGACATCGCCCATGAACTGGAGCGCAGCATCCTCGACGAGTTCGGCGAGGACGTCGAGGTCGACACCCACATCGAGCCGCTGGAACCGGAACTGCCGATGGGTAGCGACGCCGCACCGGACCGCGTCGAGGCCATCCGGAGCGTGCTGTCGCGCTTCGCCGCCGACACCGCGATCCACGATATCCATAGCGTGCGGGTGCGGATTACCGACGCCGGCGAAATCGTGAACTTCCATTGCCGCGCCGCACCTTCGATGAGCGTGATCAAGGTGCATGAAAACGTAGACGAGATCGAGCGTGCGCTGCGCCGCGCCTTCCCGACCGTCAGACGCGTCATCAGTCACGCCGAGCCGCCGAACGCCTAGCAACCGACGCCTGGGTTCTAATCAAGTCAGAAGCGACCCGGCTTCCAACGCCACCTCGACGGTGCGTTCCCGTTTCGGACTCACCTGGCAGATGTTTTTCCGCGACGTGGAGTCCTGATTTTCCGTGGGACAAGATTTATTTTGCATTAACGAATTGTTGACTCTCGACAGCCCGTAAAAACTGGATTTAAATCACTGTGATTCGGAAAGTGACTGGGGTCGCTCCGACACAGGTGCAATAAAGTTTTGCCAGGGGGCCAAGGCATGGCGCGCGCACACGCGGCGAGCGCGTGCGTCCAATCCGATTCGATCAAGGGATTGGCGCAGTCGATCGCGAAACCAGCCTATCACAGGCTGTTGGTGGCGGAACCCGCGTTGCGCCGCGCCGTGCCGACCCTGATCATCGCGTTCCTGATCACCATCTGTCTTGGCGCCTTCGTGCAGGTGGTCGACCAAAGCCGGCAAAAGCGCGCGTCGATCAAGCGCGACCTCGCCGCGGTCGCCGACTATCTTGCCGAGCGTATCGACCGTATTGCCTCGGTCCGGCAGGATCGCGGCGCGACATTCGATCGCCTGCAGCTTCTGCTGCCTGGTCTGATTCCGTCCTGGGGCTCCGCCGCCGGCCGGCACGTCATCGTCATCGGGGCAGATCGGCGCGTGCTGGCGCGGGTTCCGATCGAAGCCGGGATCGGCGACACCACCAGCATTCTCGATGTCATCGGGGCGGCGCTGCCCCTGACCGCGCCGGCCCAGCAGGCCGGCATCACCGATATTACGTTGCCAAACGGCAGCGGCGCGCTGGCTGCCCGGCACATGATCAAATCGCTGCCCGGCCAGGTCATCGTCATCCAGGAAAGGCTCGATTCGCTTTGGCAGTCGGATGCGGCCTTGTCGGTGACGCTGTCCGCCACAACGGGCTTTGTGGTGCTGATCCTGGGCTTTGCGTTTCACTGGCAGTCGACCCGCGCCCGCGAAGGCGATCTCATCAATGACGCCGTACGCGGACGGATAGATACCGCGCTCAACCGCGGGCGATGCGGATTGTGGGACTGGGACCTTTCGCGCGGCCGGATCTTCTGGTCGCAATCGATGTTCACGATGCTGGGGCTCGACACCCGCAGCGACCTGCTGACATTCGGCGAGGTCAATGCGCTGGTGAATTCCGACGACATCGACCTGTTTTCGATCGCCGATCAGCTCATTTCTGCAAAAATCAATCACATCGACCAGACCTTCCGCATGCGCCATACCGACGGCCACTGGATCTGGTTGCGGGTGCGCTGCGAACTCAGCCAGGGCGCCGCCGACGCCGGCCTGCACCTGATTGGCATCGCCGTCGACATCACCGAGCAGAAAAGCCTCGCCGAGAAGACGGTGGAGGCCGATCTGCGGTTGCGCGACGCGATCGAGACGATTCCGGAAGCCTTCGTGCTGTGGGACGCCGCCGACCGCCTGGTGCTGTGCAACTCGCACTTCCAGCGCCTGCACAAACTGCCGGATTCGGCCGTCACGCCGGGGACATCCTATGAAACCGTGATCGAAGTCGGCAGCATGCCCGAGGTCCGCACCAGGCTGCACGAGGCCGTCACCCAGGCGCCGGGCGCCCGCACCTTCGAGGCGCAACTCGACGACGGCAGCTGGCTGCACATCAGCGAGCGCCGCACCAAGGACGGCGGCTACGTCTCGGTCGGCACCGACATCACCCGCATCAAGGAGCATGAACAGAAACTGGTCGATAACGATCTGCGCCTGCGCGCTACCGTCATCGACCTCAAGCGTTCGCAGAGCGAGCTGGAGCGCCAGGCCATCGAACTTGCCGATTTGGCCGAAAAATACTCCGAGGAAAAGAACCGCGCCGAGGAGGCCAATCAGACCAAATCCAAATTCCTCGCCAATATGAGCCATGAGCTGCGCACCCCGCTCAATGCCATCATCGGCTTCTCGGAGATCATGGAAAGCGGCATGTTCGGCACGCTCGGCTCGGAGAAGTACCAGGAATACTGTCACGACATCCTCACCAGCGGCCATTATCTGCTCGAAGTAATCAACGACATCCTGGACATGTCCAAGATCGAGGCCGGGCGGATGAAGCTCGACATGGAGCAGCTCGATCTGTCGAGGACGCTCGCGGAATCGCTGCGCGTGGTGTCGGGGCGCGCCGAGGACAAGAACCTCGTACTCGACGCCGACATCGAGGGCGCCATTCCGGTGGTGGCCGATCGCCGCGCGATCAAGCAGATCATCGTCAACCTGCTTTCGAACGCCGTCAAATTCACGCCCGACGGCGGCAAGGTGGTGGTGCGCAGCCGGCTGTCTGGCGATTCGATCGTGCTGACCATCGCCGACACCGGCATCGGCATCCCGCCGCAATCGCTGGCGCGGCTCGGCAGGCCGTTCGAGCAGGTCGAGAGCCAGCTCACCAAAACCTATCACGGCTCGGGGCTGGGGCTGGCGATCGCGCGATCGCTGACCAAGCTGCATGGCGGCTCGATGCGGCTGCGCTCCAAGCTCGGCGCCGGTACCGTCGTCTGCGTGTCGCTGCCATGCGACGCGCGCAAGGCCAAGGTGAAGATTGCGGCGGCGGCGTAGCGCCGCTCGTTATCGACCTTCCACGATCTCGCGAAACACCCGCCGCACCTCGCTCTGGGTCTCCTTGACCCGGGCCTCAAGCGAGGAGAAATCCGGCGCATCGCCGGCCCGCGCCATCAGGCGCAGCAGATCGTCGCCGGAGTTTTCCGGCCTAAATCCGTCGCTGACGCAGAGCCGCAGGATCTGAGTGAGGTCATGGTAGAGACGCGTTGCCGGACGCAGGATCTCCGCCGCTGATTGCGGCAGCACACCAAGCCGCGCGGCATTGTCGAGCACCTGAAGCGTCGAGACGTCGAGAATGTCGGGTTTGTCGGCGGCGTGAACGAGCTGGAGGTATTGGGCGATGAAGTCGATATCGACCATGCCGCCGGCGGCATATTTCAGGTCCCAGATGTCGTCTTCGCCCTTCTCCAGCGCCACCGCGCGGCGCATCTCCGCGACATCAACCGCGACGCCGGCAGCATCACGCGGCCGTGTCAGCACATCGTGGATGACAGCCTCGATTCGGGCGCGGAATTCCGGCGGCGAGGAGATCACGCGCGCGCGGGTCAGCGCCATATGCTCCCAGGTCCAGGCCTCGCGATCCTGATAATCGGCGAAAGACCGCAGGTGCGAAGCCACCGGCCCTGCCCGTCCCGAGGGACGCAGCCGCATATCGACCTCGTAGAGCACGCCGTAGTTCGTCCGCGTCGTAAAGGCGCTGATCAGCCGCTGGGTGAAGCGGGCGAAATACTGCGCGCCATGCAGCGATCGGGCGCCGTCGGAATCGGCAAGCTCGGCATCGAAATCATAGAGCAGGATCAGATCGAGGTCGGAGGAAGCGGTCATTTCGCGGCCGCCAAGTCGTCCCATGGCAAGGATCGCGGTCTGTTGCCCGGCGATCCGGCCGTACTGGGCCGCGAACCGGTCGGTCACCAGGCCATGCACGGTATGGACGATGCCCTCGGCGACATCGGCGAAGGCGATGCTCGCCTGCTGGGCGGAGACCGTACCGGACAGGATTCGCGTACCGATCAGAAACAGGCTCTCCTGGCCGAACAATCTGAGGCGATCGAGAAACTCCTCGTAGGAATCCGCATCCGCCAGCGTCGCCGCCAGCCGTGCCGACAATTCGCGCCGGTCCGGCATCGCGCCGAAAAAACGCGGATCGATCAACCCGTCCATGATCTGCGGCTGCCGCGCCAGCATGTCCCCCAGCCGGGGCGCGGCGCCGAGAACGAGCGCGACCAATGCGACGAGGTCGCGGTTCTGGCCGAGCAGGGAAATCAGCCGCCCGCCGCGCTGCAACGCCCCGAGGAAGCGGTCGAAGGCAGTGACCGCGGCGTCCGGCTGTTCGGCGCGCGAAAGCCCGTCGATCAATGCGGGCACGAACTCGATAAAGGCGTTCCGCGTCGATTTCCTGCCTGAAGACACGATAGTCCCCGGTGATCCATTGCTGCAGCGTCTGCGCCACCATGACCGGCTTCTTGAAGCCGAGCACAACCAGATGTTCGAGCAGACGCGAGTCGCCCGGACCGGCGCCAAAATCCACCACCGGCAGCTTCTCGGTACCCGTCGGGTCGCCTTCGAACAGTTTTTCGTAATGCCCCTGCACGATCTGAAGATGGCCGAGCAGGTGCTGTGCAAAGGCCGCGCGGCTGTCATAGCCCAGGAAACGGGCGAAGCATTCCACCGCCTCGACACTGTCGGGCAGGGCATGGGTCTGCTCGTCCGCCATCATCTGGAGGCGATGTTCGACCCGG
Organism: uncultured Alphaproteobacteria bacterium; assembly: GCA_963742425.1. Taxonomy (GTDB): domain Bacteria; phylum Pseudomonadota; class Alphaproteobacteria; order Rhizobiales; family Xanthobacteraceae; genus Bradyrhizobium. Next base: position 904,958 of record CAVULR010000011.1, on the reverse strand, counting down.
CGCAGGAATTCATAGGCCGCGGTCAACTGGTCGCGGGCCTCGAAAGTGATCCAGTTGCTGGAGGCCAATACGCTCAACGCCTGCAGTGTCGGCCGCACCCGCAATTCGGGATGCCGGCCACCCGCGATCAATTGCTGGGTCTGCGCGAAGAACTCGATTTCGCGGATGCCGCCGCGGCCGACCTTGACGTTGTGGCCCTCCACCGCGATTGCGCTTTGTCCGCGATAGGTTTGCATCCGCCGCTTCATGTCATGGACGTCGGCAAGTGCGGCGAAATCCAGATGTTTGCGCCAGACGAAGGGCGCGATCTCCGCAACCAGCGCCTCGCCGGCCCTGGGATCACCGGCGCAGGGCGACGCCTTGATCATGGCTGCGCGCTCCCAGGTCCGCCCTTCCCGTTCGTAATAATGCATCGCCGCTTCGGTCGAGATCGCCACCTGTGTCGAGGCCGGATCCGGCCGCAGCCGCAGGTCGACGCGAAACACGTAGCCGTCGCCGGTGCGCTGTTGCAGGAGCCGGGCAAGCGCTTGCGTCATGCGCACGAAGAACGGCTGCGGTTCGATGTCAGGCGCAAGCGAGGGCGCGGCGGGATCGAAAAAAACGATCAAATCGATATCGCTGGAATAGTTCAGTTCGCCCGCGCCCATCTTGCCCATCGCGAGCACGACCAGACCGCTTTTGTCCTCGGGACGGTCGAGGCTTGGAGGCGACAGCCGCCCGCGCGCGGCCTCCTGCCGCAACAGAAAGCGCAATGCTGCCTGCACCGAGGCGACCGCGAGTTCCGTCAGCGCCGCCGTCACCCGCATCACCGGCCACACCCCGCCGATGTCGCACAACGCGATCAATAACGCGGCTTCCGATTTCATGCGGCGGAGCGACTGCATCACATCGGCTTCGCTCGATGCCGCCGATATGCCGGCGCGGGTCTTTTCGATCAGGTCGGCCAGATGCCGTTCCGGCTCGCATTCGAGCAACCGGATCGCGCGCGCACCATCGGCGCGCACAAGATCGAAAAGATAGGGAGAGGCCTCCGCGATCCCAAGCAAAATGGTCTTGGCGCGGGGAAAGCGGGCGATCAAATCGCCGGCGGCAGCAGCCTCTTCGACTGCGAGGCCGGTCAGCCAGTCGGCCAGCCGCTGCTCGGCCTTGGCGGGAGCGGACAGATACGGTCCGTCCACGAAACGCGCGGCCAGACGACGTGGCTCCGCGTCACCGGTCGCAGATGAATTCATGCCACCTTCTGTGGCACATCCTGCATTTGAGCCGCAAGCCCTTCGCTCCCGCCCGCGCGCGCCGGGATGGCCAGTGTCGCTGCGAAGCCGGGATGGGCGTCGCCGAGCCGGAGTTCCCCGCCATGCAGGGTGGCCACCGCGGATGCCAGGCTTAATCCAAGACCGGAGCCGGGCTGGGTCCGGCTTGCCTCCAACCGCACAAATCGCTCCACCGCATGCTTGCGGTCGGCTTCCGGAATCCCCGGCCCCTGATCGGTGACGCCGAGCAGCACCTGATCATCCTCGCGCCGTGCCTCGATCACGATCTCCTTGCCGTCGGGCCCTGCGGCCGCGCCAGCGCTCAGCGACTGCGCTGATGCTACGGGCTTGCCATATTTGATCGCGTTCTCGACCAGATTTGCCAGCGCCTGGCTGATCAATTCGCGGTTGCCGTACAAATGTGTCGGCGCCGTCTTGACGCGCAAGCTCATGCCGTGATCTTCGGCCAGCGGTTCGTAGAGCTCCTGAATGCCTTTGGCGACGTCGGCGGCATCGAAATCGTCCATATTGCCGCGTGCCTGTCCGGACTCGGCGCGCGCGATCATCAACAGCGCATTAAAGGTGCGGATAAGACCGTCGGATTCCTCGATGGTGCGCTCCAGCGCGGTGCGATATTCGGCCTCGCTGCCGGATTTCGCCAACGCCTCTTCGGCGCGGTTGCGCAGCCGGGTCAACGGCGTTTTCAGATCATGGGCGATGTTGTCGGAAACCTCCTTCAAGCCCACCATCAAGGCTTCGATCCGCTCCAGCATGGCATTGAGGTTTTCCGCCAGACGATCGAGTTCGTCGCCGCTGCGCCCGACCGGCAACCGCCCGCTCAAATCGCCCGCCATGATGCGCTGGGTAGTGCCGGTCATGGCATCGATCCGCCGCAGCACGCGCCGCGCGACGAAGATACCGCCGCCAAGGCCAAGCACGACGACGATCAGCACCGACCATTGCGCTGCGTTCGCCACGATACCGAACAGGCGCCTTCGTTCCTCCAGATCACGCCCGATCAGGAGCCGGAAGCCGCTGGTCAGTTCGGTCACTCGCACCAGCGCGCGATGGTCCGCGCTGTCCTGCTCGTCAAGCCGACGATAGGCGGTCTCGGACCATCCTGACGTCGCCATCACCCCCGGCGCGAGTGAGCCGACATTGCCGGCGATGGCCTGCCCTGCCGGCGTGGTCACGAGATAGAGATTGGCGCCGGGCCGCAACGCCCGGTTTTCGATGTTGAACACCAGCCCGCGCAGTCCCCGGCGTCCAAAGATATCCGACAGTTCGCCGGTCTCGGCGTTCACGGTCGTGGTGATTTGTTCGGTGATCAGCCGGCGCGTGTTCCAGGCGAAATAGCCGAGCAACGAGGCCGCAAACAGCGCGAATAGAAACAGATAGACCAGCGTCAGCCGGAACGCCGTGGTTCGGATCAGCTTACCGAATGCCGTCACGGATCATGTATCCCGCGCCGCGAATCGTATGGAGCAGCGGTCGTTCAAAACCCTTGTCGATTTTGGAACGCAGCCTCGAAATGTGCACGTCGATGACATTGGTCTGGGGATCGAAATGATAATCCCAGACGTTTTCCAGCAGCATGGTGCGCGTCACCACCTGGCCTGCGTGCTTCATCAAATATTCCAGCAGCCGGAACTCGCGCGGCTGCAGGGTCAACTCGTCCTTGCCGCGCGCCACCCGGTGCGACAGCCGATCGAGTTCGAGATCGCCGACCCGATAGCTGGTTTCCTCGGCCGGACCGCCATGGCGGCGCGACAGCACCTCGACCCGCGCCAGCAGTTCGGCGAATGAATAGGGTTTTGGCAGGTAATCGTCGCCGCCGGCGCGCAAGCCCTTGATGCGGTCGTCGACCTGTCCGAGCGCCGACAGAATCAAGACGGGCGTGCGATCGCCCTTCTCACGCAAGGCGCCGATCAGCGACAGGCCGTCGCGCTTAGGCAGCATCCGATCCACCACCAGCACGTCATAGTCGCCGGTATCGGCGAGCGCCAATCCTTCCTCGCCATCGCCGGCAAGATCGGCGACATGGCCGACTTCGCGAAACGCCTTGACCAGATAGTCGGCGGACTCGCGGTCGTCTTCGATGATTAAAAGGCGCATATGGGAGTCGGTTGCGGTCAAGTGGTCAGCTCGCTGTCACCATGGCGCGGTCGGCATTCTCATGCAAGGCGACCGGTCGCTTCCCGTTTTTACGAAAAAGCGGGCGGTGAAGCTGGGGAACTCCACCGCCCTTAGGCCCTTCCGACGGAGGGGGGCTTATTCCACCGGAAGGTAGCTAAGGGAGCGGGTTATTTCACCCGCCCCCCGGAAAGCGCCGTCGGCGGGGGCGACTAATGCCGGCGACACCCTCCATCTCGCAAGAGCACTTATCCTTTCGCCAGCGGGATAGCGACGAAGCGCGACGACCCGCCGCTCTTGACGCGCATCAGAACGCTGTTCTTGTTGTCATTGCGCGCGTTAGCAATCGCTTCCCGCACATCCGTTGCACTGGTAACGCTTTTTCCGGCGACTTCGAGTATGACATCGCCTTCCTTGAAACCGCGCTCCGCCGCCGCGCTCTTTGGATCGACCTCGGTGACGACGACGCCGTCCTTGCCGGCGCCGGCAACGCTGTTGGCCGGCGCGACCGTCAGGCCGAGCTTCGGCACGTCCGTGCCGCGGGTTGCGCTGCCCTGGTCGCCGTTGTCGACGTCGGCCTTGGCCTCAATCGAATTCGGCAACTGGCCAAGCGTCAGGTTGATCACCTTGTCCTTGCCCTTGTGAAGCACGTTGAGCTTCACCGCATTGCCGGGAGCGAGGCCACCGATGGTGCGGGCGAGTTCGCGGGCATCCTTGACCGTCTCGCCGTTCACCGCCGTGATCACGTCACCGGATTCAATGCCGGCCTTGGCGGCCGGACCGTTGGCCTGGGGTTCCGCAACCAGCGCGCCTTCCGCCTTTTTGAGGCCGAGGCTGTCGGCGATCTCGGCTGTGACCGGTTGAATCTGCACACCGATCCAGCCGCGGCTGACCGAGCCCTTGTCCTTGAGCTGGGCTATCACGTTCTTCACGGTCGATGCCGGGATCGAAAACGCGATGCCGACGCTGCCGCCCGAGGGCGAATAGATCGCTGTGTTGACGCCCATCACTTCGCCTTCGGTGTTGAAGGCCGGACCGCCGGAGTTGCCCTTGTTCACGGGCGCGTCGATCTGAATGAAATCATCGTACGGGCCGTTGCCGATGTCGCGGCCGTTGGCTGAGACGATGCCGGCCGTGACCGTGCCGCCGAGACCGAAGGGATTGCCGACCGCGAGCACCCAGTCGCCGATCCGGGGCTTGCCGTCCGAAAGCTTGGCAAACGGGAAATTCGAGCCGCCTTCGACCTTGATCAGGGCCACGTCGGTACGCGCATCGGCGCCGATCACCTTCGCGCTATAGGTCTTGCCGTCGTCGGTGGTCACTTCGACCTTGTCGGCGCCGTCGACCACGTGATTATTGGTGACGGCATAACCGTCGGCGGAAATGAAGAAACCGGAACCTTGACCGGTGACCGCGCCGCGTCCGCCGCGGGGTCCACCGCGCATACCAGGAGGCAAGCCATCGGGTCCGCCGAAGCGGCGGAAGAAGCGCTCCATCGGCGAGCCCGGCTGGAACGGTGAATCATCGTTGTTGGAGCTGTCGTCCTTGGAGGCTTTGCCGTTGATATTGACCTTCACCGAAATCACCGACGGCTTCACGCGCTCGACGATGTCGGCAAAGCCGATCGGCCTTTCCACCTTGCGCACTTCGTTATTGACCTGCGCATGTGCCGGGCTGGTGAACAGGTCTACCGGACCTTGCGACGGGCCGTAGCCGTAAACCGCGACACCGAGGCCGGCGACGACCGAGGCCATCAGGGCGAATTTGCGCGCGGAGAACAGTGACCGGCGTTGTGTTTGATAAGGTGGCAGGGTCGATAGATCGATGGGTCGGTCAGTCATTGCGGAATCTCCAGAGCCTGAATAATCGGCGGTGCGGGGCAAGCACCTGATGGCCTGAAGATGGGTATCTCCGCCTTACCGTGCGCTGGCGGGGGAATTAAACTTTGGTAATGATGGGGGCAAATGATGCGGCAGTTTATCGCAGGACCTTAAGCGATTGGGGGACCTGACAAAAACCTTACCGCTGAACGGACTGGTCGGACGAGGACTCCGATGCAATCAGCCGCTCCAACCGCGCTCTTTCCTCGGTAGTCAATGTCAACGGCGACTGGTCAAACGCCGCGTTTTTCACTCGCCGCCGGCCGTAAATCCACAGCCCGAGGCCGCCTCCCAACAACGCCAGCGGCGGCAACAGCCACAGCAGCAGCGTATGGCGTTCGAGGCGCGGCTTCAGCAGCACGAATTCACCGTAACGCGCGACCAGAAAATCGATGACCTGGACATCGCTGTCGCCGGCCGCGATCCGCTCGCGCACCAGCAGCCGTAGATCACGCGCCAGGGGCGCGTCGGAATCGTCTATCGACTGGTTTTGGCACACCATGCAGCGCAGTTCGCGCGACAAATTCCGCGCCCGCAATTCCTTGACGGGGTCGGACATGATTTCGTCCGGCTGCACGGCAAAAGCGGCCGACGATCCCATTAGCAGGCTCACGACCAGCACACAGGCGCGGATTTGCTTCAAATGATCACTCCGCCGCCTGAAGGCCGCGCAGGGACTTCGCAGGTTTGGGCGCACCGACCCGCAAGCGGCGATCCGAGAGCGACAGCATGCCGCCAAACGCCATCAGCACGGGACCGAACCAGATCAGCAACACCAGCGGCTTGTGATAGATGCGGACCGCGATCGCCCCGTCGGCGGCGGTGTCGCCGAGTGAAATATAGAGCTGGCTCGCCCCGCGCGTCAGCAGCGCGGCCTCGGTGGTCGACATTCCGCGTGTTGTGAAGCTGCGTTTCGAGGGCGTCATGTCGGCAAGCCATTCGCCATCAAGACGGACCGTGAACCGCGCCACCATTTCACGATAATTCGGCCCTTGCCGCGGCGACAGGCCGTCGAGCTTCAATTCGTAACCGGCTACCCTTGCGACATCATCGGTTTTCATCGATCCGATGTACTCGGTGTTCCACGTGGTCTCGCAGACGATCCCGATCAAAGCCACGCCGACGCCCGCGTGGGCGAACATGGTCCCCCAGGTCGAGCGCGGCAATCCACGCGCACGCCGTGCTGAAGCTGCGAACGGCACGCGGAACAGGCCGGTGCGTTCGGCGAAGTCGCTCACGGCGCCCGCAATGACGAACACCGCGAGCCCGATCGCAAGCGGTGCGAAGGCGCTGCCGCCACGTGTCCACGCCCACAGTACCGCAATCGCGATCAACGCTGCGGCGCCGGCCGCGGTCAGGCGTTGCGCCGCACCGAGAAGATCGCCGCGTTTCCACGCCAGCAACGGGCCGAACGGCACCGCGATCATCAACGGAAGGAACAGCGGCCCGAAGGTGAGATTGAAAAACGGCGCGCCGACCGAGATCTTGTCGCCGGTCAGGACTTCCAGCGCCAGCGGATAAAGTGTTCCGATGAAAACGGTAGCGCAGGCGGAAGTGAGGAACAAATTGTTGAGCACCAGCGCGCCCTCGCGCGAGATCGGCGCGAACAGGCCCCCCTGCTTCAGCGCCGAGGCGCGCCAGGCGTACAGCGAAAGACTGCCGCCGATGAAGACGCAGAGGATCAACAGGATGAACACTCCGCGTGTCGGATCGGTGGCGAACGCGTGCACCGAGGTCAATACACCGGAGCGCACCAGGAAAGTGCCGAGCAGCGACAACGAGAATGTCAGGATCGAGAGCAGGATCGTCCATACTTTGAGCGCGTTGCGCTTTTCCATCACTACTGCGGAATGCAATAGCGCCGTGCCCGCAAGCCACGGCATCAGCGAGGCGTTCTCGACCGGATCCCAAAACCACCAGCCGCCCCAGCCGAGCTCGTAATAGGCCCAGTACGAACCCATCGCGATGCCGAGCGTGAGGAAGATCCACGCCATCAGCGTCCACGGCCGCACCCATCGCGCCCACGCCGCGTCGATCCGGCCTTCCAGCAATGCCGCGACGGCAAATGAAAAGGAAATCGAAAATCCGACATAACCGAGATAGAGCATCGGCGGATGCACCGCGAGACCGATGTCCTGCAGCACCGGATTGAGGTCGCGGCCCTCGATCGGCGGATTGGCGATGCGCAGGAACGGGTTCGAGGTGATCAGGATGAACAGATAGAACGCGCTGGCGATCCAGGCCTGTATTGCCAGTACATGGGCGCGCAATGACAGCGGCAGATTGTTGCCGAAGGCCGCGACCAGGCCGCCGAACAGCGCCAGGATCGACACCCAGAGCAGCATCGAGCCTTCATGATTGCCCCAGACCCCGGTGATCTTGTAGATCAGCGGTTTCAGCGAATGCGAATTCTCGAACACGTTGACAACGGAAAAATCCGAGGTGACGTGCACGGTGACGAGCGCGGCGAATGAGGCTGCCACGAACAGCAGTTGCGCCAGCGCCGTCGAGCGCGAGAGATTCATCAAGGCAGGGTCGCGCCAGCGCGCGCCCAGGATCGGCAGGGTTGACTGGATCAACGCCAAGCCAAGCGCAAGCACCAGGGCGTAATGTCCGGCCTCCGCGATCACTGCGATACTCCCGATGTCTTCGCGGGCGTTGCGTCATAGCCGCGCTTTGCGCCGTAGTCGTCTTTCCAGTGGCCCTGCTTCTTCAGCGCGTCCGCCACTTCCTTGGGCATGTAGGTCTCATCGTGCTTGGCGAGCACGGTGTCGGCCCTGAACACCCCGGAAGAATTGAGCGCACCTTCGGCCACCACCCCCTGCCCCTCGCGGAACAGGTCGGGCAGAATTCCCTTGAACGAAACCGGCAAGGCGGCGCTGCCGTCGGCCACCTGGAACGTTACCGCCAGGTTGTCGCCGCGGACCAGCGACCCCGGCTGCACGAGGCCACCCAGCCGGAACCTTTTGCCCGCCGGGACATGTTTCTCGGCAACCATCGCAGGCGTCGAGAAGAATACGATCGAATCGCGCATCGCGTTCAGCACCAGCGCCGCCGCGACGGCCAGCACCGCGAGCGAGCCCCCGATCAATGTCAAACGCCGCTGCTTGCGCGTCATGCGTGGCCTTTTTTCCAGTGCACGATGTTATCGGAAACTCGCTTAATACTTCTCCGCATCATGCGCCCGTAATCGCGCGCATCATGTTAACCGAAAACCGCTTCACACTTTTCGGCACCTTGCTCATCCATCGAGTCCGAGATTTTTGAGGCCCTCATTCAATTGCCGCAACCGCTCGGCGTCGTTGGCAACCGCCTGCCGGGCCTCGGCGAGCGCGCTGTTTGCCTTGTCGCGATCGCCCATCACCATATAGGCCCGGACCAGACGCAGCCATCCCTCGACGTCGTCGCCATTTTGCTTCAATCGGCTGGCGAGGCGCTCGACCATGCCACGGATCATGGCGCCGCGGTCGGTATCGTTCATCTCTTTTGCCGCGGCGACCGCCTCGTTGGACAATGCCGGAGCACCGGAACCGCCGACCCGCGCGAGCGCGTCCTGAACCAGCGGACGCCAGGGCGCATCCGGGGGCGCCGTGGCGAGCATTGCGCGCCAGATCGATATCGCCTCGGGGATGCGGCCGTCCTGCTCGGCGGCGAGGCCGAGGAAGTATCTCGGCTTGGCCTCGTCCGCATTCAACGCCGCGGAACGCTCGAATTCGGCCTTGGCCTCCGCCGTGACGACGCCTCCCCCGGCCGCCGTCATGGCTTCGCCGAGATCGGCCCGGCGCTCGGAATTGTCGTCATTATAAGCGATCGAATTGCGATAGGCCCGGACCGCATCGTCATATCGGCCTAGTCGCATCAGCACCGGCGCAAGCACTTGCCAGCCGCGGCCATCGGTCGGGTTTTTCTCCAGGTGCGCCTCGACCTGCGCTACCAGATTGTCGAGCGGTTGGGCGGCATCGGGCGCGCGGGTCCGTTGCGCCAGCGGAAAATCGCCGAGCCGCGGCGAGCCGAGCGATAGATAGAATACGACGGCCATGATCGGCAGCCCGACCAGGGCGATGACAGCTGCAGTACGCCGCAACCTGATGTTCGATGAACCGGGCAAATCGCGCGGGCTGTCCGCGGCGGATAGCAGACGGCGGCCGATCTCGACCCGTGCGGCGTCCGCTTCTGCCGGACCGATCAATCCCGCCGCCGCATCACGATCGATCTCCGCGAGTTGATCCCTGTAGACGACTGCGTCGTTTCCCTCGCCCTGGGGGCCGCCGCCGCGGCGCAGCGGCCAGAGCACGGCGAAGATCGCCGCAGCCGTCATCAGCGCGAACACAAACCACAATGTCATCAAGATAGGTTCCGACTGCACGGGGCCGCGAAGCGCCGGTACGCCGCTTTACACTATGGCAGGCGAACCCGGCAATTGACAATTATGAATTCGAAACCGGGGTGGGCAAGGCCCGAAATCCCGGCCATTCGGGCGCCAATCGATGGTCAGCCCGGCGATTCGGCTGCATGAAATAAAGGTTATCTGCTGTCGGCGCGCGAAGGCTTGCGTTCGTCGGTCAGCGCGTTTTCCGCAGCCCTGCTCATCAGCGACGCGTAGTCGTGGCCGAACAGCACGTCGCAGAAGCGGATCGCAGCCGAGACCTGCATCTGCCGGTAGGCACGGATCTTGGCGTCGCCGCCGCGAAGCGACTGCACCAGCGTCTCGGTGGATTGCTCGACATAATGCTGCAGGTCCGAATAAGTCCGCAGCGTAACCTCGTTGATCGCAAGCTCGCTGGCATAGGTGCGGCACACCGCCACGAAATCGATCAACGCGACGGTTTCCTCGACCTCATCGGTGTCGATCTTGGCGCCGGCCGGAATATCCTTGGCGGGGCGCTGGCGTAACAGACGCCGGACACGACCGGGGACGCTGTCGATTTCCGATTGCAGCGTGTCGGAAATATCGGTCCGGATCGATGCCAGTTTTCTGCCCCAGTTGGAATCTTTGCGAAGATCGAGTTCGGTCCGCAGGCCGCGCACCCCGTCATGAAGAATCTTGAGATGCTGGGCGACATTTTCGAAATATCCGCGCCTGATATCCATCCGCAGCCCGGCGGCCAGGCAGAACAGATCATGCAGCGCGATGGTGACGGCGACGCCATAGGGTGTTGCCGCCACGCGGATTTCATCGTCGGACGCAGCCATCTTGATGGCGAGGCGGATAATCTGCCATGGCGCGGACAACCGCTGCATGACCAGAGACAGCGCGAACGGCAACACCTGCGGCGTCTGAAGCGAGGGAACGTTGAGGGAAGCAATTGTGGTCGTCGTCTGCGCGTCCCCGAAGACCCGCATATAGCTCGGCAGCCGGCCGCTGAAACCGTCGAGCGCTTCGCGGGCCTGCAACACCGAACCGATCGGCAGCAGATCCGCGATCACTTCGGGTGAACCGACGCGTGACAGCGCGCGTTGCGTATCGCCGCCGGGCACGGCGATCTTCAAGATCGCTTCCGCCGCGGCGAGCTGTAATTTACGAACGGCGGGTTCGAGACCGGCCGAGGCTCCGGTCTCGCGCATCAGCGCCAGCGCGGCGTCGAATTCCCGCGCCTGATCGGGCGCACCGTCGCGAACCAGCCATTGCCACACCGGCAGCAGCGATGCCCGGCTGATCTGGCCCGGCCGCATCGGAAGGCTGCCTTCGACAAGAAACGGCTCAAGCGGACGGAACAGCAAACGCGCGGGATCGTCGATCCGAGGCCGCGTCTCTTCCTCATCGGTTCCGCGCACGACGATTCGCAATTGTTCGAGTACAAAGGTGGCGACCGTCGTATCTTCACCGCGTTCGATGGCGCGCTCGAACTCCCGCATCAGCAGCGCCTGCGACTGCGGCGGAAGCTGCGCGAGATAATCTCTCAGCCGCTCGATGGATGTCTGGCTCATAGGCGCAGGTGCACATTTGTGTCATGCCGACGGCAAAACCGTCCATCCGGCATCATAAAAGCCGCCGCGTTAAGAAGTCGTTTAGGAAGAATCCAGTCCGGGGCAGCTCAAACCCCCGGCAGCGCCAATTCCGCCCGCAACCCCCCGATCGGCGCGACCCCGAGGGAGAGGCTGCCGCCATACAGGCTTGCGAGATCGACCACGATCGAAAGGCCCAGCCCGGAGCCCGGCTTGGATTCGTCGAGCCGCTGGCCGCGGCGCGAGGCCTGCACGCGCTCGGCTGCCGACAACCCGCGGCCGTCGTCGTCGACGATGATGCGCAGCATCGGCACGGCGTCGAGCCCGTCCGGCGGTTCCACCAGAACCTCGATGAATACGCGCGACTCGGCCCATTTGCAGGCGTTGTCGACGAGGTTGCCGGCCATCTCCTCAAGGTCCTGCCGCTCGCCGCGAAACCTGGCCTGCGGATCGGCCTTGACCTCGATGATGACGTCGCGACTGCGATGGATCTTCTCCATGGTCCGGCGCAGCGCATCGATCACCGGCGCGACCTCGGTGACCGTGCCTATGATGGTGAGTCGTGCGGCGATGCGCGCGCGCTCCAGATGATGGGCGACCTGGTCGCGCATCACGTCGGCCTGCTCGAGAATCTTGGTCGCGAACGGATCGGAGGCGTGCGATGAAGCCTCATTGACGATGACGGAGAGCGGCGTCTTGATGGCGTGCGCCAGATTTCCGACATGGGTGCGGGCGCGTTCGACAATTTCGCGGTTGGCGTCGATCAATGCATTGGTCTCGCGCGCCAGCGGCGCGATCTCGACGGGAAATTCGCCCTCAAGGCGCTCGGCGCGGCCGGAGCGAATGTCCGCGATCGATTCCGAAATGCGTTTCAGCGGCGCAAGACCGAAGCGGACCTGGAAGATCGTGGTCAGCAGCAGCACGATTCCCAGCGCTGCGAAGGTGCCACCGAGATAATAATCGAAGCTGCGCGTTTCGTCGAAAATCTCCGACGCCTCGCCGGCGATGCTGACCAGGAACTTGCCGTCGGCGCCGAGATCGACCGGGCGTTCGACCATGCGCAGGTTCTGTCCCTCGGGACCATCGACGTAACCGAGGCGGATCCCGGCCGCCGTCAGTTCGGCGCCGCGGTCCTCGAGCTTGGGCAGCTTCTTGTCCCACAACGAGCGCGAGACGCGCACCTCGGTTTTCTCCGAATCGGTGCGAGCGATCTGCCAATACCAGCCGGACAGCGGCAGTTCGAACAGCGGCTCGCCGAGCGACTGGAACTGACGGTCGGGCGGCTCATCGGGGGTAGCGACTTCGGCGACCAGGGTGCGCAGATAGAGATTGAGCCGACGGTCGAAGGCGCGCTCGGTAGCGCTGCGATATACCGATGACAACACGATGCCGGTGATAACCAGGATCACCACCACCCACGCGGTTGCCGACAGGAACAGCCGCGTGGCAAGCGAGCTTCCGCGCATCAGGACGCGATCCTGGAAAGCTTATCCCAAGGCCGCGACCCGATTGATGAAAGCAGGTGTTCGGACAAGGTCATGATTGAACCAGAGAATGTGTCTGGCGCCCGGTCAACACCGTAGATCAGGCGCCCGGCGTTGGCGGCGTCAGCAGATAGCCAAGCCCCCGCACGGTCTGGATGATATCGACGTCCAGCTTCTTGCGGATACGGCCGACGAACACTTCGATGGTATTGGAATCGCGGTCGAAATCCTGGTCGTAGAGATGCTCGACGAGCTCGGTGCGCGACACCACGCGCCCGGTGTGGTGCATGAGATAGGCCAGCAGCCGGTATTCGTGCGAGGTCATCTTGATCGGGTTGCCGGACACGCTGACCCGGCCGGTACGCGTGTCCAGCGCGACCGGCCCACAGGTCAGCTCCGATTGGGCGTGGCCAGTGGATCGGCGCAGCAACGCACGGATCCGGGCCAGGATTTCCTCGAGATGGAAGGGTTTGGCAACATAGTCGTCGGCGCCGGCGTCAAAACCCTGCACCTTGTCGCTCCAGCGGTCGCGGGCGGTGAGGATCAGCACCGGCATGGCGCGACCGTTGCGGCGCCAGGCCTCCAGCACCGAGATGCCGTCCATCTTCGGCAGGCCGATGTCGAGGACGACCGCATCGTAGGGCTCGCTGTCGCCGAGATAGTGCCCCTCCTCGCCGTCGAACGCGCGGTCGACCACATAGCCGGCATCGGTCAGCGCAGTGGTCAGCTGACGATTGAGATCGGGATCATCTTCAACGACGAGCAGGCGCACGCTTATCTCCGAATGTGGGCCGTACGAATTCTGCCATCAAGATGAACCTCGCCGGCGTGAACCGGCTATGAACAGAGCGCGTGCCGCAATGTTACTTTTTCTTCATAACTGCCTGCAACGGCCGCTTGGCGCGCCAGCCACGCTCCGCCAGCCGATAATCTAGCCGTCCAACATGCCGAGTCGGAAGCCCCAATTGACCACCGACCGCCCCGCCGCGACGCCTAAGCTTCGGCGGGCGGGCCCCTGACCACGATAAAATCGACGGGACCGCCGGCTCTGTCATCTTCGAAGATTCCGATCGTCAGTCGCCCGGTTCGCCAGGCCAGCGTGTCCAGATTGGTGCGGCCTTCATATAGCAGCGGCCCATCGGGAAAATTATCATGGCCGTGAACGACATGAAGTTTGCCGAAGCCGCCGGAAAATCCTTTCGGATAGCGCTTCCACAGCAGCGTCGGTTCGCGCTGCCGATCGAGCGGGACCTCGGGATCGACGCCGGCGTGAACGTAGAGGCGGTGCGCGTCGAGATGCATCAGCCGAAGCTGGTCGAGCCAGGCGATGTGGGTTTGCGGCACGGCGGCGGGATCGCCGCCGTAGGATGCCAGCGCGGCATCGCCGCCCTTTGCCATCCACGACGCCATCCTCGAGGGCGTTCGCAATGCCTCCACCATCATCGCGTCGTGGTTGCCCTTCAGCGCGATGAGCCGCCAGCCTTCGGCGATGCCGGACAGTAACCGCTCGACGACCTCCTTGCTTTGCGGGCCCTTGTCGACGTAGTCGCCGATCGTGACAATTGAACCGCCGCTGCCCTGTGAACGCGCCGTGATCTCGGCCAGAGCATCGCTGAGCAGATCGTATCTGCCGTGAATGTCCGGAATGACGTAAGTCAGGTTCATCTGCCGGCGGCTATTCCGGTTGGCGTGCGCGGATTAACGATGTTCAACCATTCGCTCCTGGAACCAGCGCTTACGACAGCGAAAAGGTTGAGAACAACCGCGTTGTAGCTTATCTACCGGTGATGTTTCAAAGGGTATGCATTGCCGCAAGCTGGCTGACACTCGCTTTCATCGTCTATGCAACGCTATCTCCTATCGAAGCGCGCCCCATCCTTGTCGGCGCGCAGCTTGAACGTTTCGCGGCATTTGCGGTTCTGGGACTGGCATTCGGTTTGGCCTATCCCAACCGGATATTTCTGGTCTTCGCAATCGTTGTGGGAAGCGCGTTTACGCTGGAGACATTGCAACTGCTCACGCCGGACCGGCACGGCCGCCTGCTCGATGCGCTCGTCAAGGCAGCGGGCGGCACCTGCGGGATTGGCTTTTCGCAATTTGTCTTGCGGACACACATGCATCGCACGGGCTGATCCAATTTGATTCCGTTATTGAAGATTTCCGAGCCGTATTCCTCTGCGTGCAGCCATCGCATCTTTCTGCTTCGTGAGATCAATCAGCTACCATTAACTAAGCGGGTGGAATTCTTACGTCGACCTAGTTTCCCCTTTGGCGGCAACCACATCCATCGGCGTCGAGTTACCCAGGCCTAGTCAGGCAATGAGGTACCTGTTAGAAGGCCCGCCTATTTCCAAAGCCTCGAACAGACCGGGGACGACGGCATGCGCATCGTAATGATCGGGACGGGTTACGTCGGACTGGTGTCCGGCGCCTGCTTCGCCGATTTCGGCCATCAGGTCACTTGCATCGACAAGGATGCGGGAAAGATCGCGGCCCTACAGGCCGGCGAAATCCCGATCTACGAGCCCGGCCTCAACCAGCTCGTCGCGAGCAATACTGCTTCGGGACGCCTCGATTTCAGCGTCGATCTCAAGGACGCGGTGGCGCAGGCCGACGCGGTCTTTATCGCGGTCGGCACACCGTCGCGGCGCGGTGACGGTCATGCGGACCTGAGCTACGTCCACACCGCGGCGCGCGAAATCGCAGAAAATCTGGAAGGCTTCACCGTCGTCATCACCAAATCGACCGTTCCGATCGGAACCGGCGACGAGGTCGAGCGCATCATCACTGAGACCAATCCGAAGGCCGACGTCATCGTCGCTTCCAATCCGGAATTCCTGCGGGAGGGCGCGGCGATCCGCGACTTCAAGCATCCCGATCGCATCGTGGTCGGCACCGAGGACGATCGCGCGCGCAAGGTGATCGCCGAGATTTATCGCCCGCTCTACCTCAACCAGGCGCCGATCATGTACACCGGCCGGCGCACAGCCGAATTGATCAAATACGCCGCCAACGCCTTTCTCGCTACCAAGGTCACCTTTATCAACGAGATCGCCGATCTTGCCGAGAGCACCGGCGCCGACGTCCAGGAGGTTGCGCGCGGCATCGGTCTCGACAACCGCATCGGCAGCAAATTCCTGCATGCCGGCCCCGGCTTCGGTGGCTCGTGCTTTCCCAAGGACACCCGTGCGCTCGTCAAGACCGCCCACGATTACGGCGTTCCGCTGCGCATCGTCGAGGCCGTGCTCACGGTCAACGACATCCGCAAGCGTGCGATGGCGCGCAAGGTCGCGGCCGCACTCGGCGGCAATCTGCGCGGCATGACGATCGGCGTACTCGGCCTGACCTTCAAACCGAACACTGACGACATGCGGGAAGCGCCGTCGATCCCGCTGATCACCGCGCTGCAGGACCTGGGCGCCACCGTACGGGCTTACGATCCGGTCGGCATGGACCAGGCGAAGCTTGAGCTGCCCAATGTCACCTATTGCGACAGTCCCTACAACTGCGCGGCGAAAGCGGACGCAATCGTAATCGTGACCGAGTGGGAGCAGTTCCGCGCGCTCGATCTGGCTCGGCTGAAGAAGCAGATGGCGCAGCCGGTAGTCGTCGACTTGCGCAACATCTACCGCCCCGACGAGATGGCCGAACACGGCTTCACCTATGCGAGCATCGGACGGCCGGCCAAGCGCCTTTCGCCAGCAGCCATCGAGTGACGGGTGAGCCGTCAGTTTCCCTGGGGCCTGGGGTGTCGGATCGGGTCATTTTGACGCGCCCGATTCGGGGCGCGTTGCCTCCGAACTCAGCGAAGAACGAAGTCAGACATCCGACGAAACTGACAAAACCATCGTGATGAGTTCAACACTAGTTCCGAATTTGGAACCGTTGGTGATGGCAACGAAAGATGACCTGCCAACCCGGCGAAGGCGGGAAATAATGTCACAGTTCGTCCTGCGCCGGGCGCGAGACCCGGAGGCAACCGGTCATGGCGTCAAGGTGCGCTAGATTCGTCTGGATTGACGAAAACTCAGCCGTGCACGAAGCTGTCCGTAGCTCTCGCGTGCAGTCAGTCCGAGCATGAAACCCGCTTGAACCGAGATCAAGGGGACCAGTAGAATTACGGCACTGTCGAGGAGGCTGTGCCCCGATGACCAAGCCGAGAAAATAAATGCCCCGGCCCCAAGTATCGAGACCGGCAACAGCACCAAAATATTGAAATGAAGTCCCAGGTAAATGCCGGCGCCGCAGGCGATGAGCGGTAACATTTTGGAACAGCTCCAAATCGGGGTTCAGGCGATATATTATTGTTGCGCTGCACCCTCCCTTAGCTTATCGTCATATCCGTTAACGAAAAGTTACTTTGTTAATTGGCAGTTCATCCAGTTTGTGCTTCCTACCGACGAGAAATAGTACCCAAAGTTGGCGGGCGTGGAATGTCGATCGGGTCTGACCTTCGTCACAAAACGGGCCAGTTCGAAGATTTCTCGAGCGAGCCCGCGGCGGGTTTTTCCAGTGATGCGATCCCGTATTTTTTATATACAGCGGATGCATTGATCATCGTGTTATCGAGCCTGGTTGGTGCGATTGGCTACCAACTATCGGTCGGCTATGCGATATCCGATTTCCTTCCCCACGTTGCCGTCGGTCTGCTCGCCAGCTTTATTCACATTCTGCGAATGCGCGGGAGCGGCTACTACGATTTTCCGGAAAACGCCAAGCCGCGGGTCGAGATTGTCGAAATACTCGTCAGCTGGTTTACAACGGGGCTGCTGCTTGCATTTATTGCGTTTCTTCTGAAGGTCAGCGTCGCCTATTCGCGCGGCGCCTTTGTCGTGTTCTATTTTCTGGCGGCCGTAGGATTGCTGGGGGTACGCAAGCTCACGAAGATCGCCCTGACGGCAGCGCTAGCCCGCGGCGCGATCGGCCGGCGCGACACCTTGCTGATCGGCGATTTTGATGAAATAGCCGCGCTGGAGCCGAAGGATTTGCTGGCGTTTTTTGGCGCAGCGAAAGTCAATCGCTTTACGTTGGGCCGGGAAGCCGATCATACCGCGCGTGCAGTGACAGACATCCGAACTATCGAGTCCGTCGCCGGCTTCGTGCGGCGTAACAATTGCCGGGAGATCCTGCTTGCGCTGCCCTGGGACGATGCTTGCCGCATCGAGCTCGTCCGGGATCAAATCAAGACGCTTCCCGTCACGGCACGATTGCTGCCGGACATGCGCGTTCGATCGCTGTCCAATTTTGAATCGTCGGCGCGTCAGCGAGTAATGTCCATCGAAATCCAGCGGGCGCCGCTTAGCGGGCCGCAGCGTCTCGTCAAACGCATCATGGATATCTGTGTGGCTGGGCTGGCGTTGATATTTTTCTTGCCCGTGATGACGCTGACTGCGATTGCCATCAAACTGGACGGTCCGGGCCCGATTATTTTCCGGCAGAACCGCCGAGGATTTAACGGCAGACAATTTGTTATATTTAAATTCCGGACCATGAGGGTCCAGGAGAACGGGCCGACCGTCGCACAAGCGACGCGTGACGATCCGCGAGTAACCGCCATCGGTAAGCTGCTGCGATCGGCGAGTATCGACGAACTGCCTCAATTGCTGAATGTGTTGAAAGGCGACATGTCCTTGATCGGTCCGCGCCCTCACGCCTTGGCCCACGACAGCTATTTCGAAAACATCCTTAGCGACTACGCGTTTCGCCATCACGTCAAACCGGGCATTACCGGTTGGGCGCAATGCAACGGCGCGAGGGGCGCGACGCCTTCGATCGAAGATATTTCGGAACGCGTGAAGCATGACCTCTGGTACATCAATAACTGGAGCCTTTGGCTCGACATCCAGATACTGATCAGGACGTTTTTTGAAGTCTTGCGAAAGCGGAATGCCTATTGAGCGTCGCGGATTATTTGCCGCGTTGCTCGACGGTTTGATCAGGTCATTGAAATCTCGCCGGAATTAACTATCAGCGCATGGAAATTTCCATCGCGATCGTTTTCTCTGGAATATAAATATTAATGGTTTATCTTCACTTCTGGAGTCCATTTATAGCCATTTGAACCGGAAACCCCCAACGTGGCATTTACCTATCGGCTGCCCAATCGCGAGCAAAAGCTGCGCGTCAAGAAATTGAATCTTGACGCCATGACGATTGACGAGATGTGGCAACTGCACGAGGAAATCGGCCGGGTCTTGTCGGTCAGATTAACCTCGGAAAAACGTGAACTCGAAAAGAGACTGGCGCAGCTTCGCCGGGAAAGCGAGATTTCTCAATCGAAGCCGGCGGTCCAGCGGCCGAAAGAAGCGCCTCGGGAGCGGCGCAAATATCCGACGGTATTTCCCAAATACCGAAATCCGAACAAACCTTTCGAGACCTGGTCGGGGCGCGGAAAACAGCCGCGCTGGTTGACGGCCGCCCTCAAGAGCGGTCAAACGATCGAGGAATTTGTGATTGGCAGTTTGGAAGCGAACAAGAAAAATCCTCGTCGGCGGCGGGAATCCGTCCCGGCCGACGAAGCGCAGCGACGGATTTGATCTCGAAAGAGATTTCCAAGGTAGCTCCAGGGCGGGCGCGGTCTCGACAGTTCCAGGGAAAAGCCAGAGGCGTACCGGACCTCGCCTTTCCTCCTTGCCACGTTCGGTCAAACAGGGATCGGTATTCATCAGCGGGGTGGCGATCTCCAACTATGGCAGCATCGTGTTGCCACCCCGTACCTCGCCACCGTCACCAGGGCGGTAGGGGGATGGCCGGCGCGTCGGCATCCCGGCCTGGCTGGTTCCCATGTGGGGAGTTCTTGGCCGCGCGTGATGCTGGGAACATGGCGATCGATGATCGCCTAGTCGCGGTCAGCCCCGGCTGTTAAGGGCTTGAATAACTTCCCAAAGCTCTTCGCCCCGTCCTGCCGACCCCCGGAACTCCTCGCGCAACGGGCCGCCTCTTGGAAGCGCTGGCACAGCTTCATCGAATGGCCCGTGCATGTGTGCTGCGCCTCGATCCGATCGAATGTGACCGCACGCAAGGCAGTCGGGGATGTTCACGAACTCTTCGGTTTGCGACCTGAATTCCGCCGAAAAGCGGGACCCAACTGCTGTCTTGGGGATGGGAGGGCGCGCCGGCTGGGGTTCCGAGCCGCGATCCTTTTTCCAAAAAACTCGTAGGCGGGACGGAACCAAGCCGCAGGGGGGCAGTTATGTTGGCTGCGGGGGGAAACAGGTTAAACGTGGGGAGGCGCACGCGATGCTAACTTTATCGATAGTCAGCTTGTTGGTTGGTGCGGGACTCGGACAGATCTACAGGGTTTTGGTCCTGATCCCTGCGACCGCGATTTTGCTTGTGGTTGCGATCGGAACCGGGGTGGCGCAGGCCCAAACGGCCTGGTCGATCGTCCTGATGGTCGCCGCGGCCACCGCATGCATTCAAATCGGCTACCTGGTAGGGGTCGCCGTTCATCACGTCGTCGTGGTCAATTGGTCGAGCGGGACGTCACCTCTCACCTCCTCCACCGCGCGTCTGCACGGCAACTCCTGACGGACGGCCCGAGTTAACGCCCGACGGCCCGCCTTCTGCAGGGCCGCCGATTGGGCTTGAGCCTTGTGTCTAAGTTCGTCCGACAAACGGGCGCAGGCGAATGTGGGGCCGGATGCAATCCCGCCCCGCGTCACACCTTCAGCATGCGAAAAGTCGAGCGCGATCGGGGTTGATCAACAGGATCAACAGCCGGCCGATCCAAGGCTTCCGCGCGTTCGGGTATTTCCGATCAACTATGCGCCGACATCAAGCTTGACGAGCGGGTCTCCTACGTTGACCGACACCAGTCGCAGTGAAGCCGTCGCACTGCTGTTGGCAACCGCGAGCACCGTTGGTTGCCAGGTGGCATTCACGCAATTCGTCCCACTGCCGGCTGCGCGCTACGGGGTTGCGCTGCACAAATTCTTTTGCTTGTCGAAAGAAGGTTTCGGCGCAGACTGGGTCGATCACGAATCAGTGGAGAACCCGAGTCGGTAAGTGGAGGAGCCGAGGGAGATTTCGGTGACAACCATCGAAGCTGTGATATTCGGAATGATGCTGTCCTGGACGCCATGCATTTTATTGATGGCATATTTATTGTGGCGCGCGCCGGTTGAGCCCGACTAGACAAACTTCAGCATGCACCAGCCGATGAGCCAAACCCATCCGGCCGTGGCGAGCCCGATTGCGGCGAGGTAGGCGGCGCAAAAGACTCCACCCCTCGCGGGAACCACGTCGGTGTAGGCTTCGTCGGATATCTCCAGACCGAAAAGCTGCTCGGACACGCAAATTCCCCTCTTCGCTCGCTCGACTTTTGTCGCCGCGACTTGCCCTCCGGTTCGATCCAATTCGCCGAATTCCGCAAGAAAAATAGCTTTACTTGTTCGGGCGGCCGACGCAGCAACTCCCCAAGAGGCCTTTGCTATCCTGCCTTAATTCCGAACCGGGGATTGGTCTGTCCGGTTCATTCCACATCGATATTGCGCGCAGATGACAACGACGCGAAACCCGCTCGGTGTGCTTGATGTCGCCGGCAGCGGGCTAATCCGGGACCGGGAGCGGCGATCGAGGCAAAGCCCGTCGCGGGTCGCTTCGCCGTGGAATCATTGATGATTGAGCGGCGGTAGCGCTGCCGGTTGATGGCTAACAGCCGGCGGTTTGAAGTCGGGAAACCTGGAGAGCGTTGCCGCCTTCAGAAATTTCAGGTGCGTAATCATATGCACGAGTTCCTGAAGGCGACGCTGGCCGTTGGAAATCTCGTTGTCGAAGAGGTCGTGATGATGGCTGTCGAGTGCTTCCCGGGTCAAATACTCATCGGTGCCGTTTCCGAAGGTCACCGCGGCGCGCGCCAGGAAATCGTCAACCCGTCGCGTGAGGCCCGATTGCTCGGCCTCAGCGGCGGCCAGTGCGGTCTCGATCGCATGCAAGATGGAGCCGACGCGCTGGCGATCGGTCTCGGCGTCACGATCGGCCGAGCGCGCCTTGAAATCACGCTCCGCTGCCCTACCCCCAAAATACTTTTGGAAGCGAGCCCGTAAGAACAGCTGGAACATCGTCTGATCCGGTCCGACGCCACGGCATTCGGTGCAATAAATCAGGTTGAGCCATCATGGTTAGGAAAGAGTTAAAGTCGCTCCACCCACGTCGCTGACGGCATCGCCGCGCACAGTGCCAGCTATTGCCGAAAGGCGACGCCAGTGAAGTCGCCTTGACGCCAAACCAGCCGGCACTTCCGGATGGTGCGGAAATTGTCGAAGGACAGCTCAAAATCGGGTGGCAACACGTTGATGTTGTCCAGCCGGATTCCGGCGCCGATGTTGGTGACGTCGCGCAAGCTGCAACCGAATACACCGCGCCGGGAACCGAAAAACAGCAAGGCGCTTTTCGCAATCTTCGTCCTGCCTACCGATCTTCGCTCACTTCGGGTGTTCATATCTGTACTCGACGAACTTCTTGTAGATCCAGCGGCGCCCGTCATGGCGGCGCCAGACTTTCCCGAAAAGCAATCGCCCCGTGATCGAACGCCTCGGAACAATAACGGTCCATAGGTGCCAAACCTCGGCCCACGCCGGCATGGAGCGGCGGGGGATCAGATGATCGATGTCGTGGCTGTCTGTGATCATATGCAACTTGGTAAAACGAAGTCGCCAGGCGGAGTATGATCGCCTGACGACTTCGCCCGGGATGTCCGGACGATGACAATGTCCGATACCAACGACTACACCGTCGTTTTGGCGCGACCGCAACGAAACTCTTGCATTAAGCTTGATGTCAGAGTTGCGAGTTAATTCTGCAAACGCGATTGCGCGCGCCAGCGCAGCACCTGAGGCCAGCACCTCAGCGGCTGCGGATTTTCGACCTGACGCTGGACGAGCGCGTGGGAAGAATTGCAACCACAACGAAAAATCAGAGCTTCACAGCCGACGCGCTCGGTCGCCCCGCTTCGCCAATGCCCGAAAGCCGCCTCCTTCCGCAACATCGGGACGGTTAACGCCGTTGAGAGAAACTCCGCCCGGCTCGCTTGAAACCGCCTCCCCCGGTGCTATCCTTGGTCCCCGGTCCGTTGCGTTTTTCGGAGTATCCCATGGCCC
The DNA here is from genome assembly GCA_963742425.1 of uncultured Alphaproteobacteria bacterium. Classification (GTDB taxonomy): domain Bacteria; phylum Pseudomonadota; class Alphaproteobacteria; order Rhizobiales; family Xanthobacteraceae; genus Bradyrhizobium. Next base: position 882,165 of record CAVULR010000011.1, on the reverse strand, counting down.
CCCGTGCGAACTGGAAAGGCTTTTTGCGCCTTTCGCTTGTAACCTGCCCGGTCGCGCTCTACCCGGCGACATCGGATACCGAAAAGGTCAGCTTCAACCAGATCAACCGCAAAACCGGCCATCGCATCAAATACAACAGGGTCGATGCCGATACCGGCGAGAATGTCGCGCCCGAAGACATCGTGAAGGGCTACAAGGTCGATACCGACACCTACATCGAGGTGTCGAAGGATGAACTCGACGACATCGCGCTGGAGTCGACCCACACCATCGAAATCGACGAGTTCGTGCCTAAGACCGATATCGACAACCGCTATCTGATCCGGCCCTATTATCTCGTCCCCGATGGCAAGGTCGGTCACGACGCCTTCGCGGTGGTTCGCGAAACCATCCGTAGCATGAACAAGGTCGCGATCGGCCGCGTGGTGCTGACCAACCGCGAACACATCATCGCACTGGAGCCGCTCGGCAAGGGCCTGATGGGCACACTGCTGCGCTATCCCTACGAGGTGCGCAGCGAGAAGGAATATTTCGACGACATCCAGGAGGTGAAAGTCACCAAGGACATGCTCGATCTCGCAAAACACATCGTCGAGCAGAAATCCGGATCGTTCGAGCCGGAGGCGTTCGAAGATCACTACGAATCCGCGCTGATCGATCTCATCAACAAGAAGCGCAGTGGCGTCAAAACCACCGCGAAGGCGGCGCCGAAGACAAGCGGCAACGTCATCAATCTGATGGACGCGCTCAAGCGCAGCCTCGCCAGCGAGAAACAATCCCCCTCTGCCAAGGGCAAGAAGTCGCGCGCGACCCCCTCCGGCCAGCGCGAAATGCTGTTGCCGATCAGCGGCAAGCGCGCGAAAGATGAAGCAAAAGGGCAAGCGCCGAAGAAGGCCGATAAATCGGTGCGCGCGCCGGCCCGGTCGAAAAAAGCAGGATAATGCGACCGCCCTCGCGGGCGCGGCACGTTGCTCGCCTTGCCGTTATTTCAGCGACGCATTCACCGAGGTGAATTTGCTGTTTAGAGTGGTGCCGATCCCGTTGACGGCAGCAACGATCACGATGCTGATACCGACCGCGATCAGGCAATACTCGATCGCAGTCGCACCGGATTGGTCGCGCAGGAACCTTGAAAGCAGTTGCTTCATTTAAAACTCCTGTCGACGATCCCCGCGGGATTCTCCCGCGCGAACGGCACCGACGAAATCTAGGTCGCATTGGTTGCCGACGCGTTGACGAACACGCTGAAAGTTGGGTTAAGACCTTGGATATATTTTTATCGATGAGCCGCAGCGTTAAGCGGCATTGCGCCGACATGGCATCGCCGCAGGCTTGTCCCTGAAGCGCTGACGCCTCTCGATTGGCACCCTGACGTGTCAGGACCCGCCTAGATCGCCGGAAACAAGGCGCAGGACGCATATCAGGGCTTCCGCAGGCAGACTACACGCGCGCTTTACCGGCCGGCCGATTCCTGTTCCAACTATCTCCCATCAATCTGGGGAGGGACGGCATGAAGCTCGGCACCGCGATCGCGGAAATCATGAAACGCGAGGGAATCGAGATTCTCGTGCGGCTATCCGGTCAATCATTTGATCGAATTCGCCGCCAGCGCAGATATCCGTCCCGTGATGGTGCGGCAGGAACGTATCGGCCTCCACATGGCAGATGCGATCTCGCGCGTTACCTCCGGTCGCAAGATCGGTGCCTTCTGCATGCAGCACGGCCCCGGTGCGGAAAACGCCATGGGCGGCGTCGCGCAATGTTACGGCGAATCCGTGCCCGTGCTGGTGCTGCCGATGGGGTATGCGCGGCGCCTTGCCAACATCGATCCGAACTTCAATTCCAGCCAGGCGATGCGCGCGTTTGCGAAGTCGGCCGAACCGATCAACCTCGCCGGTGAAGTGGGCAATATTTTTCGCCGCGCTTTCACCAAGCTCAAGAATGGCCGCGGCGGACCCGTCATCGTCGAAATCCCGGCCGACATGTGGAATGAGGAAGTGCCGGAGCCGCTGAACTACACCCCGGTGCTGCGCACGCGCTATGGCGCCGATCCGGTGCATGTCAGGCAAGCCGCAGCGCTTCTGATCGGGGCCAAGCGGCCGGTGATCTATGCCGGCCAGGGCGTGCATTACGCGCAAGCTTGGCCGCAACTGAGACGGCTTGCGGAACGGCTCGCCATCCCCGTCACCACAAGCCTCGGCGGCAAGTCCTCGTTCCCCGAGACACATCCGCTTTCGCTCGGCTCGGGGGGTCTTGCCGTGCCGCGCGCGGTGCCGAAATTCCTCGGTGAGGCAGACCTGATTTTCGGCATCGGCTGCTCGTTTACGGAGACGAACTTCGGCATCGCCATGCCGAAGGGCAAGATCATCATCCATTCGACGCTGGACCCGGCGCATCTCAACAAGGATGTCGAGGCCAAAATCGGGCTGGTCGGCGATGCCGCTCTGGTGCTGGACGCGCTGCTGGAAGAGGTCTGCAAGAGCGTCACATCCGACCGCGATGCATCGGCCGTCGCCGCCGAGATCGCCGCCTCGCATAAGGAGTGGCTGGCGAAATGGATGCCGAAACTGACCAGCAACGACGCGCCGCTCAACCCCTACCGGGTGCTCTGGGATTTGCAGCATACCGTCGACGTCGGAAATACCATCATCACCCATGATGCCGGCAGCCCGCGCGACCAGCTTTCGCCGTTCTGGAAGCCGGTCGAACCGCTGTCGTATATCGGCTGGGGCAAGACCACGCAGCTTGGTTACGGTCTGGGGCTCGCGATGGGCGCCAAATTGGCAAAACCGGACAAGCTCTGCATCAACGTCTGGGGCGATGCGGCAATCGGCTTCACCGGCATGGATTTCGAGACCGCGGTGCGCGAGCGCATCCCGATCATGTCGATCCTGCTCAACAATTTCAGCATGGCGATCGAGTTGAAGGTGATGCCGGTTTCGACCGAAAAATATCGCTCGACCGACATCTCCGGCGACTATGCCGCCATGGCGCGGGCCTTTGGCGGCCATGGCGAGCGCGTGACAAAACCGGAGGATATCGTTCCGGCCATTCAGCGGGGCATCGCGAAGACCAAAGAAGGCATCCCGGTGCTGCTGGAGTTCATCACCTCAAAGGAGACCGAGGTTTCGCGGCCGGGAACGTAAGGCCAGACCGGGTTTCGCCTTAACCTCCACAAAAAACGGCGCTGGCCGAGATGGGCCCGAAATGGGATAATCGGGCAGTTTTTGTGGATTTACCGGCCAGCCAGGCACCGGGGCCCTGAATGGCCTGGGTTCGTTGTTTTCGGCGCGGTGTGGCAACCCGCGCGGATGGATTTAACTGAATGACCGCCCTTCCAGCGGACATGGCAGCCGATCTCAGGCAGGAGAATGCCCGGTTACGGGCCGAGTTGCGTGCCGCCCGGGATCGCCAGTCCGGCAGCGCCGAGGTCTTGCGCGCAATCGCCAACACGTCGGGCGATGCCGAACAGGCGTTGCAACAAATCGCCGAGACCACCGCGCGCCTGTTCGGCGCTTCGAGCGTCGCGCTTCGCATCGCAAGCGGCGACGAATGGGCCCGAACGATCAATGTCGGTCCAGGCGCGAAACGAATTGGCCTGGAGGTTTCGGCCGCACAGCTCCGGATTGGCGCCCGTAACCTGCCCGGCACGGTCTTCCTCGAAAACCGGCAGATCCACATTCCCGATGTCCACAATGTCGATCCGGCGATCGCCGACTGGCCCGGTCTGCCGCCGGCGCGCGCGGCTGGTAGCCGTGTCATCGCAGGCACGCCCCTTCGGCATGACGGCAAGCCGATCGGTGTACTCGTCGTGCATCGCGACCGCCCCGAACCGTTCACGGACGAAGAGCTGGAGCTTCAGCAAAGCTTTGCCGATCAGGCCGTGATCGCGATCGAGAACGCCCGGCTGTTCAACCAGACCGAGGAGGCGCTGAAGCGGCAGACCGCTACCAGCGAAATCCTGAAAGTGATCGCTTCATCGCCGTCGAACGTGCAGCCGGTTTTCGACGTGATCGTCGAGCGCGCCGTGCGGCTGTGCGGGGGCCGGATGGGGCGCGTGTATCGCTACGATGACGGCATCATTCAGATGGTGGCAGGCCACGGCCTCAGCACGCCGGGTCTCGGCAAGGTGCAGCAGGTCTTTCCAAGACCCGCGACCGACGACACGATCGCCGGACAGGTCATGCTGTCGCACCGGCCCTACTTTGTCACCGACATCCAACATGCCCCATCCGTGCCTGCCCTGTCGCGGCAGATGATCGAGGCGCTGGGAACGCGCAGCCAGGTGACGGTGCCGATGTTGCGCGCCGGTGAATCGATCGGCGCGATCACGGTGGGCTGGGCCGAGCCTGGGGCCTACGGAGATCAACAGGTCGGCCTGCTTCAGACCTTCGCCGATCAGGCCGTGATCGCCATCGAGAATGTGCGGCTGTTCAACGAGACCAAGGAGGCGCTGGAGCGACAGACAGCGACGGCCGACGTCCTGAAGGTCATCGCAGGTTCGCCTTCGGATGTGCAGCCGGTGTTCGAGGCGATTGCGGAGCGATCGAACCGGCTGGTCGGAGGGTTGTCGACCGCCGTGTACAGCCATGCCGATGACCGACTGCAACTGATGGCCTTCACGCGAAACAATCCCGAAGCCGATGCGGCTCTGCAAGCCTCATACCCCCGATCGTTGTCCGCGTTTGGCTGGGGCGAGGAACTCCGCAAAGGTGAAGTCGTCCACATTGCCGATGCTATGACCGAATGGGCGACGTTACCCGCCCTTCTAGAGGTGGCGCGGTTGCGCGGCTTCCGCAGCTTGCTCTTCGTCCCGTTACTGCGCAATCGGGCCCTCATCGGGATGATCAGCGTGACGCGGAGGGAGGTCGGCTCGTTCGCGGCCCATCATGTGCAATTGCTTCAGACTTTTGCCGACCAGGCCGTGATCGCGATCGAGAACACGCGGCTGTTCAACGAGACCAAGGAGGCGCTGGAGCGGCAAACCGCCACTGCCGAAATCCTCAAGGTGATCGCTTCATCGCCGTCCGACGTGCGGCCGGTATTCGAGGCCATCCTCGATCGCGCGTTACATCTCTGCGAAGCGGCGTTCGGATTTCTGACAATCTACGACGGCCAACGATTTGAGCTCGGGGCGCAGCGGGGCGTACCCGAAGAACTCGTTCAACATTTCGGCGCCGGAATGGATCAGCCGCGGCTGGGAGACGCGCATTGGCGATTAATGGCCGGGGAGGACCTGGTTCACAATCTGGATCAGAAGGACGAGGACGCTTACCGCGCAGGAAATCCATTGCGCCGAGCCGTGGTGGATCTCGGAGGTGCGCGATCCGCGTTGGTGGTTGCGCTTCGCAAAAGTGGATCGTTGCGCGGTGCGATAACGATGTACCGCAAGGAAGTCAGACCCTTCTCTCCCTCGCAGATCGCTCTATTGCATCATTTTGCCGACCAGGCGGTGATCGCGATCGAGAATGTACGGCTGTTCAACGAGACCAGGGAGGCGCTGGAGCGACAGACTGCCACGGCCGACATCCTCAAGGTCATCGCAAGCTCGCCGTCGGACGTGCAGCCGGTATTCGAGGCCATCGCAGCCAGCGCCAACAGGCTGATCGGCGGTTTCTCGAGCACGGTCTTCCGTTTCATCGATGGTGTCGCTCACCTGAAGGCATTCACACCAACGAACCCCGCCGCGGATGAAGCGTTGCAGGCCGTATTCCCGCGGCCCGTTTCCGACTTCCCGCCGTTTCAAATGGCGCAAGCCGGTGAAGTCACGCAAATATCCGACACCGAGGTCTTATTGGACGAGATTCGGAACATCGCGCGGGCGCGCGGCTTCCGCAGCATGTTGTTCACGCCGCTGATGAATGACGGCGTGTCGATCGGCTTCATTGCCGTGACGCGGATTCAGCCCGGCGACTTCGCTGACCATCATGTACAGTTGCTGCGGACCTTTGCCGATCAGGCGGTAATTGCGATCGAGAATGTGCGCCTGTTCGAAGAGGTTCAGGCGCGGACGCGCGATCTGTCCGAATCCCTGGAACAGCAAACCGCGACGTCGCAGGTCCTTGAAATCATCAGCTCATCTCCGGGTGAACTGGATCCGGTGTTCCAGAAGATGCTTGAGAATGCGACCCGCATCTGCGGCGCGAATTTCGGCACGCTGAGTCTGTACGACGGAGAATGCTTCCGTAACGTTGCGTTCTACAATGTACCGGAAGCGTTCGCCGAACAGAGGAAGCTGCCAATCCGTCCGCACCCGAAAGGCGGCCTTAGCGCGGTTGCGCGGACCCATCAGGCGATCCAGATTGAGGATCTTCGGACCCAGCAGCCCTATCTTGAGGGTGATCCCGCCGTCCTCGCAATTTCCGATGTGGCGGGGGCGCGGACGCTTGTCATCGTCCCGATGCTCCGGGAAAACGAACTGGTCGGCACCATCGCGATCTATCGTCAGGAGGTCCGGTCTTTCACCGGCAAGCAGGTCGATCTCGTCGCCAACTTCGCCAAGCAGGCGGTCATCGCCATCGAAAATACGCGGCTGTTGAAAGAATTGCGCCAGCGCACCGACGATCTGAGCGAGTCGCTGCAACAGCAGACCGCCACCGCAGACGTGCTCAAGGTGATCAGCCGCTCGGCGTTCGATCTACAGACCGTGTTTGAAACGCTCGTCGAATCCGCAGCCCAGCTTTGCCGCGCGGACAAGGCCAGCATCCTTCGCTTGAGGGATAACAAGCTTCACGTTGTGGCAACCCACGGCTTCTCTCCTCAATTCAAGGAATACATGCTGGCGCATCCGATGGATATTGACCGCGGATCGATTTCGGGAAGGGTCGCCCTTGAACGCCGAACTGTCCAGGTCCCCGATGTCCTGGCAGATCCCGAATTTGCCCTCCCAGAGACCCAAAGGCGCGGCGGCTTCCGCACCGTGCTTGGCGTTCCACTCATGCGCGAAGGAAATCCGATCGGCGCGCTGTTTTTGACGCGAGGTGTCGTCGAGTTGTTCACCCAGCAGCAAATCGATCTTGTCACCACGTTCGCCGATCAGGCCGTGATCGCGATCGAGAATGTCCGGCTGTTCGATGAGGTGCAGGCGAAAACGCGCGACCTCACGGAGGCGCTGCAATTTCAGACCGCGAGCGCAGAAGTGCTGAAGGTGATCAGCCGTTCTCCCGACACGCTGCAACCCGTGCTGGATGTCATTGTCGCGACTTCCCGCGAGCTTTGCGGTGCGGACGCATCGACGATTTTCCTGCTGCGCGACCGGAAATTTCAGGTCGCGGCTGTATCGGGGTCGTTGCCTACCCATCTGGACTTCCTGCGGGCCAACCCGGCCGCAGTCGATCAGCCGGGCTCAATACTCGCGCGCGTGGCCCGCGAAAAGCGCACGCTTCATTTTCCGAACGTTGCCGACGACCCCGAATTGAGCCAGGGCTTGACCGGCCGCGGCGGGCCGCGTGCCCTGCTGACGGTTCCGCTGATGCGCGACGGAGAAGTGATCGGCGGGATTACATTGCGCCAGTCCCACCTCAAGCCGTTTACGGAACGGCAGATCGAGGCCGTCGAGACCTTCGCGGATCAGGCGGTGATCGCGATCTCCAACGTCGGTCTGTTCGAACAGGTGCAGGCGCGCACCAAGGAATTGTCGCAATCGCTCGACGACCTGCGCACCGCGCAGGACCGGCTGATACAAACCGAGAAGCTGGCATCGCTCGGCCAGCTCACGGCGGGCATTGCCCACGAGATCAAGAATCCGCTCAATTTCGTCAATAATTTCTCCGCTTTGTCAGCGGAATTGACCGACGAGCTCAACGACACTCTGAAGTCCGCCAAGCTCGCCGACAACATCCGCCAGGAAGTCGATGAATTGACAGGCCTTTTGAAGGACAATCTTGAAAAAGTGGTGCAGCACGGCAAACGCGCCGACTCCATTGTGAAAAACATGCTGCTGCATTCGCGCGAAGGTTCCGGGGAGCACCGGCCCGCGGACATCAATGCGCTGGTCGACGAAAGTCTCAACCTCGCCTATCACGGCGCGCGCGCCGAAAAACCGCAATTCAATGTCACGTTGCAGCGCAACCTTGATCCAAATGCCGGCATGATCGAGGTATTTCCACAGGAAATTACCCGGGTATTCCTGAATTTGATTTCAAACGGCTTCTACGCCGTGAACAAACGTAAAGCCGATGACAGCACGGGATTTGAACCGATTGTCAGCGCAAGCACCAAAGACCGTGGCGACCAGGTCGAAATCCGTATCCGCGACAACGGCACCGGCATTCCACCCGAGGTGATGGAAAAGATGTTCAATCCGTTCTACACGACCAAACCGGCGGGCGAAGGGACCGGGCTCGGCCTGTCGATGAGCCACGACATCATCGTGAAACAGCATGGCGGCACAATCGAAGTCGAGACGGAGCCTGGGCGGTATACCGAATTCACCATCGTTCTGCCGCGGATGAGTAATCTTTCAAAGACAAGGGGTCCGACGTGAGCGTTTTGGTACTTGTGGTCGACGACGAGCCCGACGTCGAGGCATTGTTCCGCCAGCAATTCCGGCGCGACCTGCGTGCGCAACGCTTTGTGATGGATTTTGCCATTTCCGCCGCGGACGCGCTGGCGCGCATCGCCAGCACGATCGAGCAGTCGCTGATCCTGATCCTGTCGGATATCAATATGCCAGGAATGACCGGACTTGAAATGCTGCCCAAGGTCAAAGCCATGCGACCAGACGTTCCCGTCATCATGATTACCGCCTATGGCGATGCCGAAACCAAACGCAAGGCGATCGAAGGCGGCGCCGAGGGCCTGTTGACCAAGCCGATCGACTTCACCTTGTTGCGCGACGAAATCGACACCCGGTTGGAACGGGCCAGCTGAGAGCCGTTCACTTGACGTCGAGAAGCTGCACGTTGGCGGTTGGAAGCCTCAATGTAACCTGCTGACCCTCGCGAAATTCGTCCTCTATCGACGGATTCCACTGGATCGCCTGGATCAACTCGTCGCCCACGCGCACCAGATACTCGGCCTTGTCGCCAAAATAGGTCCGACGCGCCACAAGCCCGGTCGGACCGGATCCCTGCCTCGCCAACGTCAACGCCTCCGGACGAACCACCGCATCGACTGGCTGGCCGATTGCAACCGGACTTTTCGAAGCAAGCTCCCAGCGATGATTCCAGATTTCGATCGCCGTGCTGTCCGGCTTTCCAGAGACGACGGTTCCCCGCAGCAAGTTCGCATTGCCCAGGAATCTCGCGACGAATCGCGACGCCGGCCGCTGATAAAGCTCCTCACCGGTGCCGATCTGCGCGATCTGGCCGCTGTCCATGATGGCGATGCGGTCCGAGATCGCCATCGCTTCTTCCTGGTCGTGCGTGACATAGATCGTCGTGATCGCGAGTTCCTTTTGCAGGCGGACGATCTCGCCGCGCATCTGCACCCGCAATTGCGCATCGAGATTTGAAAGCGGCTCGTCGAAAAGCAGCACGCGCGGCCTGATTGCGATGGCGCGGGCCAGCGCCACCCGCTGCTGCTGGCCGCCGGACAATTCATTGATCATCCGCCCGCCGAGACCATCCAACCCGACCTGCCGCAGGCCTGCATTCACGCTGCTTTCGATCGCAGCCGCACGCTGGCGTTTCACCCGCAGGCCGTAGGCGACGTTCTCGAACACCGACAAATGCGGAAACAACGCATAATTCTGGAACACGAAACCGATGTCGCGCCGGTTGGCGGGGAGCTGCGTAACGTCCTTGCCGCCGAAAGAAATGCGTCCCGATGACGGCTTCTGGAATCCCGCAATCATCCGCAGCGTCGTGGTCTTGCCGCAGCCCGACGAGCCAAGCAGGGTGAGAAACTCGCCGGGCCTGACCTCGAGATCAAGATTGCTGACAGCCGTGATGTCGCCGCGCCCCTCGTGATGAAAGATGGCCGAGATGCCCGAAAGCCGGATTTCGATCGATGTGGCCACCGTCTTCAGGCTCCGATCCGGGCGACGCGCAGACTTGGAGCGGTCAGGCGCTGCAGAAGGATGTTCAGCATGGAGGTCACGAACACCACGACAACGATGACGAACACGGAAAAGGCCGCGGCCGGTCCAAGGGCGACTTCCGTCATGTTTTCGAGAATCTTGACGGTGATGAGTGTCCAGTTGATCGAGACCAGAAAGATCGTTGCGCTGATCGCGGTCATCGAGCGGATAAAGACCACGCCAAGGCCCGCAAAAAAGGCCGGCAGAATGAGCGGCAGCATGATGCGCCGGAAAGTCATGAGGTTGCCGGCCCCGAGACTTAAGGAGGCTTCCTCCATGCTTTTGTCGATCTGCTGCAACAGCGCGATCGTGGTGCGAATTCCGATCGGGCTGTAGCGGAACACATAACAGGCAATCAGGATGGTTGCGGTTCCCGTCAATGCCAGCGGCTTGTCGTTGAACGTGAGCAGGTAGGCGATGCCGACGATGGTGCCGGGCAGCGCATAGTTCAGCATGCTGACCACTTCCATCGCCTTGCGGCTCATGAATGTCGTTCGTCCGACAAGATAGCCGATGGCGATGCCATAGAGCCCGCCGAGCGGCATGCCGACCAGCGCGATGATCAGGGTGTCCCGGATCGCGGGCAGGCCCTCGCTGAAAATGACCCGGTAGTGCTCCAGCGTGATGGTGTGATTGGCGCCGAAGGCCAGCACGATCGATGCATAGAACAACAGCAGATAGAAATAGAGGATCAACATCGTGACCAGAATGCAGAACCCGATGAGCGCAAGTCCAGCTCCGGTCGAGACCGAATCGTGCTGCGCAGCGACACCGGCCTTGCCGGTCACGGTGACGTAGGAGCGGCCGGCAACCAGGCGTTCCTGTGCGTAGAAAACGAGCCCTGCCGGCACCAGCAAAAGCAGCGACAGGATTGCGCCGCCCTTCAGATCGAACATCCCGGTGATTTGCAGGTAGGCCTCGGTCGGCAGCACCGAAAAGTCGCTGCCGGCGAGGATCAACGGCGTGGCGAAATCCGCCAGCGAGCACCCGAATAGCAGCAGGAAGGCATTGGCCAGCGCCGGAATTACCAGCGGCAGGGTCACGGTCCTGAACGCATGCCAGCGCGAGCCGCCAAGGCTGAAGGAGGCTTCCTCGAAACTGGTGCTGATCGATGCCAGCATCGGGCGCAGCGCCAGATAGGCGATCGGAAAATAGGTCAGGGTTTCGGCCGCAAACGTGCTGGCGAGACCGTAGACCTGGACGCCCTTCATGCCGAGCAGATCGTAGGTGATCAGGCCGCGCGGTCCGAACGAGAACACGAACGCGATGGAGGTGGTGAATGGCGGTGATATCAGCGGCAGGAAGGTGAAAAAATCGATCATCCCGGCGACCCGGCGTGCGCCACTGACCCTTTCGACGGTGAAGGCGAAGATCAGCCCCGCCAGCGTTCCAGTCACCCCCACAAGCATTGCCAGCAGCAGGCTGTTGCCCAGCGCGCGCAGGTTTTTTGCCGCGGTGATCGCGGAAATAAGCGCGCCGAGATTCAGTTGACCGTCGTCGATAAACGCCCGCGACAGCAGCATCAGCAGCGGATAGACGATGAAGATCAGCAACAGCAGCCATATCGCGAGCAGGCCGCCTCCCCGCAGCCAAATTTGCGATCTGACGATGTTGCGAAGCCCGTTTCTGCGAGCGGAAGCCGTCATCAGCCGGCGTTCAAGACTTCGGCCACCCAACGGTCGACGATGCGCTTGCGGTTATCGCCTGCCCAGCGGTCATCGATCTCGATGATCTTGGCCTGCTTCAGGACCGCGGCGAGATCCGGATCCGGCGCCACCTTGGGATGGGCGGGAAGAAAGTTGATCTTCGATGGCGCAAGCAGCGACTGCATTGCGGGGCTTGCCGCCCAGTCGATCAGCTTCCTGGCCTCGGTGCCATTCTTGTTGCCTTTGACCAGCGCGATACATTCCGCGGCCGAACCGATCCCCTCCTTGGGAAACGAGATCTGCACGTCGTAGCCTTTTTGTTTCGTAAACAGCGCATCCACGATGAAGAAGATACCGCCGGCCGCCTGCCCCAGCCCGACAGGCACGGTTCCGCCACCGCCGCTCTTGGTATAGGCCTGAATGTTCTGGCGCAGTTTTTTCATATAGGCGAAGGCCGCATCCTCGTCGCGGTTATGGACCTGCAGGATCGAGAAAATGCGCGTCACGGCGGTGCCCGAGGTGCGCGCGTCGGCCATTTGCAGCATACCCTTGTAGGCGGGATTGAGAAGGTCGTCCCAGGAAGCCGGCGGTTGCAGATTGTGTTCCTGCAGGAATTTGGTGTTGGTCATGAAGACCAGTGGATCGTCGGCAATCGCGGTCCACATTGCCTTTGCGCTTTTGAAACGGTTCGGCAGGTCGGCGGCGCCGGGCGGCGTATAGGCTTCAAAGATGCCCTGCTCCTCGCCGGCAGTGAAGGTCTCGACCGGGCCGCCGAACAGCACGTCCACTTGCGGATTTCCCTTTTCGGCGAGCAGCCGCGCCAGCGCTTCACCGGAGGAAAAGCGGATGAAATTGACGTGGATGCCGCTGGCCTTCTCGAACGCTTCCAGCATAGGGCGAGCGTAATTCTCCGGCCAGATCGAATAGGCCTTCAGAGCTTCGGCTGCGCGCAGCCGTCCTGCCACAAAGGGTGACGCCAAGGCGCCCAATACCAGGCTGCGGCGATCGATTCTCGGCGACGTGCTGGCCGCCTCGCCGGCCGTTGCGGTCGATGTCATGGCAAGGCCCTCCCGATTCCGTTTTTGCGACTGCGAAGTCAGCGAAATTTACCGACCCAGTTTGCCACACCTTCACTGGATTGCCGGGAGCGAGCAAGGGGGTCTTTCGCTGCGGAATAGCGCCTCGGCGCGCAAACGGGCCACCCTGCCCGCGGGTACCGGAAATTTTCAGAAGGTGGGCCGGTTCGGACACCACACCGCCAGCGCCGGCGGCGAGACTATGGCTTGAAGAAAGCGGGATCGTTGAGCGCCCTGATCATGATGTCGACCATGTCAGCGGCGCCGTGGTCTTCGCGCTCTTCCAGAAGCTCCCACATCTTGCGCAAATTGGCGCGCATCGGCGCTTTCAGCGAGGGATCGCGTTCGATCAAGGTGCGCGCAATGCAGAAGGCGATGCCTTCGCTGCCCATCATGGACTGCTCGATGGTGGGTTTGCTCATGGCTGGCTCCTCCGGATTGAACGTTGGCTTGACGGCGCCGCTGTTAGATCAAATCGCGGCCCCGGGATAGTCGGCGCCTACTCCGGCATCTCTGCCGGTGCGGCGGGGCCGGCGAGCGGCCTTTCTTCCATCAGGATCATGCATAGCGACGAACAGGCAAGCAGTGCGGCGGCGGCGGCGAACACATAACGGAAGGCCGCGATCATGTCGGCGGCGGCTATCGAGTTCACAGGCCCCCGATGCTCGCCGCCGAGCGAAATATCGGCGCCGAGCGCCATCAGGAGGATCGCGGCGAATGCCGCCACCGTCAGGGAGGCCATCAGCGCGCGGAAGAAATTCATCGCGCCGGTGATGGTGCCGACCTGCGAGCGCGTCACCGCATTCTGCAGCGCCACGACGCTGATCGGAAAGGCCGTGCCGAGCCCGGTCGCGAACACCGAGAGCACCACGAGCAGCGCCCACAGCGGCAGCACCGTGAGCGCGAGCGCACAAGCCGCCAGCGCCGCAATCGCCGTTCCCGTTATCGCGACCCGCTTGTAGTGCCTGGCGCGGGCCATGGTGCGGCCGGCGATCGCAGCGCCGACGGTCGAAACCGCGGCCAGCGGAATCAGCGCAAGTCCCACCTCGCTGGCGGTGAGACGATAAACCACCTCGTAGTAGAGCGGCAGATGCACGGTCAACCCCAGCATCGCGCCCATCGCACAGCCGCCGGCGGCCATCGCGTAGGGTACGACCGTCCCGCCCATCAACGGCAGTGGCAGAAACGGCTCGTCGGCATTTCCGGCATGCCAGACGAAGGCGAGCATGAGCGCAATGGATGCGCCGACCATCGCGGTGATCGTCGGCGAAAGCCAGGGATAGCGGTTGCCGCCCCAGGTCAGCACCAGCATGAAGACAACCGCCGAGGCCATCAACAGCACACCACCGAGCCAGTCGACCCTGCGTCTTCGGTGAAACTGCGGGAGCTTGGCCAACTTCGGCAGCAGCAATGCCAGCGAGGCAAGCCCGAGCGGCACGTTGATCCAGAAAATCATCGACCAATGCAAATGCTCGGCGAATGCGCCGCCGATGATCGGCCCGCCGATTCCAGCGACAACCCAGACGCCGCTGAAATAGGCCTGATACTGGCCGCGTTCGCGCGGCGTAACCACGTCGGAAATCACGGTTTGTACGATCGGCATGATGCCACCGCCGCCGAGCCCCTGCAGCCCGCGCGCCAGGATCAGCACTGGCATGTTCGGCGCCAGCGCGCACAGGATCGAGCCCGCGACAAACAGGCTGAGGGCTACGATGATCATGGCGTGGCGGCCGTAGATGTCGCTGAGCGTGCCGAATACCGGCGCCACCGCGGTCGCCGCCAGGAGATACGCCGTGATCACCCAGGACAGGCTGGAGACATCCTGGAATTGCCGGCCGATCGTCGGTAGCGCGGTGGCGACGATGGTCTGGTCGAGGGCTGCCAGAAACATCGTCAGCATCAGACTCATCAGGACGGCGCGGACTTCGCCCGGCGTCAGCGGTGCCCGCGCCGCGATGGGCGGCGCATCCGCGACAGCGACGACCTCGGTCGTCAATTCCGGCAGCTTGCCCGCGATCGTTTCGGACAAGGCCTCATTATCGGCCGGGTGACGGCTCTGCCGTTCGAACTTGTTCATGCGGTGTTGCGTTTATCGGGTGCGCGGCGGGAGGTCGCGGGAATCGCTTCAACGCCCCACAATGTAGGGTGCAAATCCAAGCCGCGGCAGCGGGTTAGGCGCATGGGTGCGTCCCGGGAAGCTGCCATCCCAATCGACCACGCCGGCTTTTTTCTGAAACTAGGGTCGTTTTTTGAGGCGCGCCCGCTTGGGCAACAGCGCCGGCCATTGCACGATATGATCTTCGAGATCGGCGTCAGCAATCTCGCTCTCCGTCCCCTGCACCCGTCCACGCACGGAGACTCCGGCTTCATGCACCGTGTCAGGATCTCCCGAAATCAGGGGATGCCACCAATAGAGATCGCGGCCCTCTGCGACGAGCCTGTAGCCGCAACTCGGCGGCAGCCAGTTCAGGGTTCGAACGTTTTCCGGCGTGAGCCTGACGCAGTCCGGAACCAGATCGGACCGGCTCGCATAATCCTTGCAAGTACACAGACCGGCATCCAGAAGCTTGCAGGAAACATGGGTAAAATAGATCTTGCCGGTATCCTCGTCCTCAAGCTTTTCAAGGCAGCAGCGTGCGCAGCCGTCGCACAGGCTTTCCCATTCAGCGTTGGACATTTCCTCCAACGTCTTGGTTTTCCAAAAGAATCCCTCCTGGCTGGAGGGCGGCTTGTTTGCTGCGGTCATCAGTCCTGACGTTCTGCGGGCGGTGTTGCCAAGCGCCCTTCTAGGGGCAGCGATGCCAATGGCGCAAGAAGGCGTTTGCAAGCCAGTTAAAGCCGGGTGCGCGGGGTTAGTGCTGTCCAGCGAAATCGTGAGCCCGGCCATTGGTTTATGACTTGCGCTCGGTTAGATAGGAAGTGAGTCCTCAACGGCGCAAAAGCGCCTTGGGTTTGCCGCAACATTCCCGCAAGACGACTCGAGGCCGCCCAGCCGTACACAGGGTCCTGAAACGTAAAGCGAAGTTCGAAAAAACGGGCACCAGTGCGCCAGATCGTACCACCTCAATGGAAGATGAAATTCCGGCACTGGCTGCTGGATTTCGACGCGCGCATCAACTCGACGCTGTTTTCCTCCGGCAAGGGCGCGCGCGAACTCTATGAACGGTTCTCGACCTTCATGGACCGTTTTCATGTCGGACGCTGGAAACGCTGGGTATTCATCGAGCCATTGTCGGAGGCTGCCACCATCGGGCTCGGCGGCCTGATCCTGATGCTCGCGCTTGCGGTCCCGGCATTTCGCGAAACCGCCGACGACGACTGGCTGAAGAAATCCGATCTGGCGGTAACGTTTCTCGATCGTTACGGCAATCCGATCGGCAGCCGCGGCATCAAGCACAATGATTCGATCCCGCTCGAGGATTTCCCGGACAACCTGATCAAGGCGACGCTGGCCACCGAGGACCGCCGCTTCTACGACCATTTCGGCATCGACGTCGCCGGCACGTTTCGCGCGCTGTTGACCAACGCGCAGGCCGGCGGCGTGCGGCAGGGCGGATCGTCGATCACCCAACAGCTTGCAAAGAACCTGTTCCTCAACAACGAGCGCACGATCGAGCGCAAGGTCAAGGAAGCGTTTCTCGCGGTCTGGCTGGAGACGCGGCTCACCAAGAATGAGATTCTGAAACTCTATCTCGACCGCGCCTATATGGGCGGCGGTACCTTCGGCGTCGACGGCGCCGCGCATTTCTATTTCAACAAGTCGGCGCGCGACGTCAATCTCGCGGAAGCCGCGATGCTGGCTGGACTGTTCAAGGCCCCAACCAAATACGCGCCGCATATCAACCTGCCCGCCGCCCGCGCCCGCGCCAACGTGGTGCTGGACAATCTGGTCGACGCCGGCTTCATGACCGAGGGCCAGGTGTTCGGCGCGCGGCGCAATCCGGCGACCGCGGTCGATCGCCGCGACGAAAATTCACCGAATTATTATCTCGACTGGGCGTTCGACGAGATGCGCAAGCTGGTCGACACGTTCCCGAAATCCTACACCGAGCGCGTGTTCGTTGTCCGCAGCGCGATCGACATGAACGTGCAGCGCGCCGCGGAAGAGGCCATCGAAAACCAGTTGCGTCAGTTCGGGCGTGACTATCACGCGACCCAGGCTGCTACCGTGGTGGCCGATCTCGACGGCGGCGTACGGGCGATGGTCGGCGGACGCGACTACGGCGCCAGCCAGTTCAACCGTGCCGTCGACGCCTACCGGCAGCCAGGCTCCTCGTTCAAGCCCTATGTTTACGCCACGGCCCTGATGAACGGCTTCAAGCCGACCTCGATCGTGGTCGATGGCCCGGTCTGCATCGGAAACTGGTGCCCGCAGAATTACGGCCACTCCTATTCCGGAGCGGTGACATTGACCCAGGCGATCACCCGCTCGATCAACGTCGTCCCGGTAAAACTGTCGATTGCGATGGGCGGCAAGGGCGGACCGAAGGCCGGCCGCGCCAAGATCGTGGAGGTCGCCCGCCGCATGGGCGTCAAGGCGCCGCTGCCGGATACGCCGTCACTGCCGATCGGGGCGGACGAAGTCACCGTGCTGGAGCATGCCGTGGCCTATGCGACCTTCCCCAACAAGGGAAAATCTGTGACGCCCCATGCGGTGCTGGAGGTTCGCACCGGCGCCGGCGATCTGGTCTGGCGTTTCGACCGCGATGGCAAGAAACCGCTGCAAGCCATTCCCGCATCGGTGGCTTCCGACATGGCGGGCATGATGAGCCACGTCGTCAGCGAAGGTACCGCACGCCGCGCCGCGCTCGACGGTATTCCGACCGCGGGCAAGACCGGCACCACCAACGCTTATCGCGACGCGTGGTTCGTCGGATATACCGGCAACTTCACCTGCGCCGTCTGGTACGGCAATGACGATTACTCCCCGACCAACCGCATGACCGGCGGCTCGTTGCCGGCGCAGACGTGGCACGACATCATGTCCGCGGCTCATCAGGGCGTCGAGATCAAGGAAATTCCGGGCGTCGGCGCCGGCACGAAGTTGCCTGCCCCGGCCGCCTCTGCGTTGGTTGCAGCGAACGGCGCTGCCAAACCTCCTGAGATCAAGCCGGGCCCGCCGCCGATCCTGACCAAGCGCGGCGCGGATATTCTGGTGCGCGTGGAGAAACTGCTCGACGAGGCCGCCAAGACGGCGGCCGATCCGGCGAAGCCCGTCAAGCCGGTTTCGTCGACCGCCGTTCCGTTCCCCGATAGCTTTGCGGCGGCAACCTCAGGCAATGCGGCTGCACCTGTGCCGCGCAAGAACTGACCGTGCGCCTGATCTTCATAACGTTGCTCGCGCTGATGATGGCCACCGTCGTCGGTCTCGGAGCGACCTGGATGACCGCGACGCGCGGTACCGATCTCGGCACGCTGACGATCGGCGCCTGGACCGCCCGGCCCAAGACCGGCACCGCCGATGTCGATCCCTATTCCCGCGCCTCGATCGCGCGCAGCGGCGAACTGCCAGTCGGCACCGGCGATGGCGTGGCATTCACGGCGACGACGGACGACCGCAAGCGGCCGCTCGACGGGCGCTGCGACGTGGTCGTCAGCGGCGTCACACCGGCGGCGCGATTCTGGACGTTGACGCTGTACGACCAGAAAGGACATCTGGTCGCCAATTCACTGCAACGTTACGGCTTCACCAGCCAGGAAATCATCCGCGGGGCGGACGGCGCCTTCGAGATCCGGGTGGCGTCGCGATCGCGGGCGGGGAACTGGCTCCCGACCGGCGGAATCGAGCGGTATGCGCTGATGCTCAGGCTTTACGATACGCCGGTCGGCGTGGCGACGCGGACGCAGCGCGACGCGCCGATGCCATCCATTACCATGGTGGGTTGCTCATGATCCGCTTGCTGTTCACGATCATCGCAGGCGTGCTGCTGGGCGGCGTCGTGCATCTCGTCAGCGTCCTGGCGTTGCCGCGCATCGCGACCCAGGACGCCTATTCGCGCCTGACGCCGCTGACGAAACTCAACGCCGTCAGCCCGCTTCCACTGGCCGATCCCGGCAACGCCCC
Source organism: uncultured Alphaproteobacteria bacterium (assembly GCA_963742425.1). Classification (GTDB taxonomy): domain Bacteria; phylum Pseudomonadota; class Alphaproteobacteria; order Rhizobiales; family Xanthobacteraceae; genus Bradyrhizobium. The sequence continues at coordinate 863,358 of CAVULR010000011.1, read as the reverse complement.
CATGCCGTTCATGGACCCGGCTTTCGCCATCGCGGTCTGCCGTTACGATCTCTCCACGGGGTCGATCAAGCTTTCGGTCCCGGTCAGCCAGGCCTATACCTCGGTGTCGTTCTATACGCGCAACGAAGTCGCCTACTACGCCATCAACGACCGATCCGCCGGACGCAAGGTGATCGAGCTCGATCTCATGACCGAGACCCAGCACGCGGAGTTGCCCGAGGACGAGGATGTGACCGCAGCCGACCGGCTGATCATCGATTCTCCGACCACGACCGGGTTGATCGTGCTGAAGGCGCTGGCGGCGGAGCCCAGCCTGATGCCGCAGGCCCAGGCCGCCCTCGCCGCGTCGAGCTGCAAGGTACAGACCGAGCCGCCGGCCAAACAAGCGGAAGCCCCGCCGGCAACCAAGCGCTGATCTGTCTCCGATCGTTCCTTCTGAAAGTCAGCCGCGCACGCTCAGCGCAGCTCCGATCACCGGCTGCGCGGCGACCGGAGGATTCGCGGTCTGCGCGGCGAGCTCGCCGATCAGGCGATCGGCATCGGCCGCCATGCCGTCCGGTGCCTGGATCGCCAGCCGCTCCAGCGCCCACCGGTAAGACGAAATCCTCCGTTCCAGGCACTGCTGCACCCATTGCACGATCAAGGTGTTCTCTTCCATGCGGGCGACCGCGTCGGCGCGTTCGCGCGGCGATAATTCCGAGATTTGCGAAAGCACCGCGTTACGCTTGCGGTCGAGTTCGATCACGCGCACGGCATCGGCGAAGAACGGCTCGAACCGGGTGATATCGTCGCGTACATCTTCTATCAGTTGGGCATAACGCGACGAATGCGAGCGGTGCGGCTCGTCGATCAGCACGCGTCCATAGGCGGTGTGATCGAATACCACCGCCTGCCGCCATGGCGAGGGCAGCGGCTTGTAATCGCCGAACACACTCTTCCAGGCAGGACGCGAATGCGGCGGCTCGATCAGGGGGTAGGCCAGATCGCGAAGCAGCCTTTCATTGTCCGTGAGCTGGAATTGCGACGGACGCAAACCGACGCTTGACGTCGCCTCCCCGCCGAGCCAGCGATGCATGTCGTCGTTGAGAAGATCCTGGCGGGTGCGGCCGAAATCGCCGCCGCTGCAGCCACCGAGTGTCACGCCCACCAGAAGCAAGGCGAGCGCCGGCGATGAGACCGGATGCTGCCGAATTGCCCGGATCGGAATGCACGTCTCCGGCATATCAGATGTCCTGACGTTACCGTCTGCGGCGACGACGGCCCGGCGCGGCACCCTCTTCCGGTCCGCTGCCCCCGTCGGTTTCATCGGGTTCGCGTTCGATGCGCACGACGGGGAGGATCAGCAGGGTACCCATGCCTTCGAGTGGCGCGCCATCAATGCCCAGCCGCCGCGAGGCCGCATCTGCCGGAAATTCAATGATGGTGCCCATGTCGAACTCGTCTCTCTGGTTGCCGCCAAGGCACGATCTGGCCGGCGACATGCCGTCATTAAGAACAGGACGTGGTTAACGGCATCTTAATTTGGCTTCGCGGGCGCGATTTGATGGAGCTGCGCAAAAGTCTGCCCATTCCGGAACAATGAAGCCCCGAACGGCAGCGCGCTCTTCACGGATTGTTTTCCTTAACGAGCTGTTAAAGCAACCCGCGTAGGCTGAGAGGAGGATTACTCAGTCGCGTACCCTGACATGACCACACCTCCATTTTTTCCAGGCTTCGACGGGTTGATGACTCTCTCCCGCCGCGAGGGCGTCGATATCCGGCCCACCCTGCTGCGGGTACTGACCGACCTCTACGTTCAGGCTGATTCTCACAGCGGCGACGAGGAGCGGCAATTTGTCGAGCTCACTTCCCGCCTGATTGATCAGGTCGACGACGCAACCCGTGCGGCCGTCCGTGCGCGGCTGGCGATCTATCCGGGTACGCCGGCCGAAGTCCTGCAGCGGTTGGGGCTGAAACCCTTAAATCCCGAACATCGCGTGCCCGTCGCCCCGGCAATTGCCGCTGCCGCAAAAGAGGCGCCGCCGGCCAAGGCGCCCACCGATGCGCAAATCCGGTTGGCGTCCAATCTGTCGATGCAGCCGAAGGACGCCGCCGAAATCAACGAGATGTTTTCCCGCGCCAGTGCCAATGAACGCGTGCAAATCCTGCAAGATCTCCAAAACACTCCCTTGAAAGCTTCCGCGCGAATTCCCCTGGCACGCGCCCGGCGCGCAATTGAAACGCTGGAAATGGCTGCGTTCGCCGCCGACATCGAAAACTTCACGCTCGAGCTCGGCGAGACCCTGATATTGCCGTGGCGAATTGCGACCCAGGTGGTCAACGATCCCAGCGGCGAACCGCTGGCGTGCGCGCTCAGGGCACTGGACATGCCGAGCCCGGTTTTTCAGCGGGTATTGCTGTTTCTCAATCCCGAATTCGGATGCTCGGTGCCTTACGTCTATCGATTGTCGCGGCTGTACGACCGGTTGAGCGAACGATCGGCACTGGTCATGTTGGCGGCATGGCGTGGTTCGACATTGGCAACCACCCGCGCCAGGTATCGGCCCACGCTCTACGACGACGAGCGCAATCGCGCGCGCGCGGCGCCCGCGCAGGCACGTCCGACGGCGCCGTTTCCAGGAACCGGCGTCGTGCCACGCACGGGCTGAGGGCTGGCGCCCATTCGCAAGAAGTCCCGGACTCGACCCCGGCTTGCGGCGAATACAAACCGGATTGAAAGTTCAGGCGCGCGCCAGATCGAGAAAATGCCGCCCTGCCCTGTCTTCGGTCTCCACGATCCAGACATCCGGGTCGAAACGGATTTCCTTGGCGAGACGTTCTTCCACCGCCGCTTCCGGCACAGGCTGCGGCGACGTCGAGGTGAAGATGCGCTCGACCGGCCGGCCTTCGTCATAGACCGTCTGCGGCGCCGGAACGTAAAGCATGGCATTGCCGTCGAGCAGCCCGACCTTTACGAACACCGCGCCGGCCTCTTCCGCGCCGCGCCTGCGCACGGCGCCGAAAATTCCCTCGGTCTGGCAGCGGCGCAAGTAAGCCGCCACCCATATGCTGGATTTCAATCGCATAAGGCTGACGATAAGCCAGCGGATATTTCGAAGCTAGTGCTCGCGCCGTCGACCGTCATGCTCCGGCGACATTTCCGATCTTGTCTTGCGTCCTGGTTTCAAAATCACGGGCGTCATGGCGCTCATGCAATTGGCTCGAGGGATCGCCCCAGGCGCGGTTGACCATGCGCCCCCGCTGCACCGCCGGACGTCTGGCGATGGCGTCGGTCCAGCGCTGCACGTTTGCGTACTCGTGCACGGCCAGGAATTCGCCCGCGCCATACAACAGGCCTTTCGCCAGAGCGCCGTACCAGGGCCAGACCGCGATGTCGGCGATCGTATAGTCGCGGCCTGCCAGATATTCATTGTCGGCAAGGCGCCGGTCGAGAACGTCGAGCTGCCGCTTCACCTCCATCGCGTACCGATCGATGGCATATTCGATCTTCGCCGGCGCGTAGGCATAGAAGTGGCCAAATCCGCCGCCGAGGAAAGGCGCGCTGCCCATCTGCCAGAACAGCCATGACAGGCACTCGGCGCGGGTCGCGGCTGCGGTCGGCAGCAATGCCCCGAACTTCTCGGCTAGATGCAAGAGTATCGCGCCGGATTCGAATACCCGGATCGGCGTCGGCCCGCTGTGGTCCATCAGCGCCGGTATCTTGGAGTTCGGGTTCACCGCCACGAAGCCGCTGCCGAACTGATTGCCGTCGATCCGGATCAACCAGGCATCATACTCCGCGCCGCCGTGACCAAGCGCCAGCAGTTCTTCGAGCATCACCGTGACCTTTACGCCGTTCGGCGTGGCCAGCGAATAAAGCTGCAGGGGATGGCGGCCGACCGGGAGCGCCCGCTCATGCGTGGGCCCCGCGATTGGACGGTTTATATTGGCGAACCTGCCTCCGCTCTCCTTGTTCCAGCTCCAGACCCTGGGCGGCGCGTATTCCGTTGGCTCGGTCATTCCTGTTAGCTCCAAACTTCTGAACGCTCTCAGTGGTCAACAAATTCCCGCAATTGGCAATCCCACCCGCCTCGCTCCGGCGAACAGAAAGTGATCGGAGAAATCGACGGAATAACGGGCCTCCCCGACGCGCTGGCAGTTGATTCCGCTGAAGAAGTAGGCCAGTAAAAAATTAGGCAGAACGGCTCGATCGTTCGATGAACATTGGGAGGGAATGCAGAATGTTTTCGCATGTCATGATCGGAACCAACGATCTGGAAAAAGCCAAGTCGTTCTATGACGCCTTGCTTGGCACCCTCGGCGTTCCGCCGGGAAGGGTGGACCGCCATCGGATTTTCTACCGAACCCCGACCGGCGTTTTTTCAGTATCCAAGCCGATCGATGGCAAGCCTGCTACCCATGCCAATGGCGGCACGATCGGTTTTGCCGCCAGTTCGGCCGAACAGGCCAACGCCTGGCACGCGACCGGCATCGCCAATGGCGGAAAGACCTGCGAAGACCCGCCGGGTGTGCGCGAAGGCCCGGCCGGCAAACTCTATATCGCCTATCTGCGCGATCCGGACGGCAACAAGATCTGCGCCCTGCACCGAATGGGCTAACGCAACGCCCTCGTCCGAGGACGCGGGCATCGTTGTCTCTTAGTCGATCGGATGACCGATCATCGCGGTCAATTCGCGCACCAGGCGATCGGACATCTGCCCGGTCACCGGAATCCTGCGCTCGCGCTCGAATTTCTGGATCGCGGCCTGGGTGTCCGAACCGACAGTGCCGGTCGGTTTCAACTGGCCATAGCCATATTCGGTCAGCGCCCGCTGCACGGCGGCCACGCGGCGCGAACCCGAACCCGTCACGGTATCGGCGCGGGATGAAGCAGGGATCGGCGCGGGCGGCCGAACGATACTGGATGGCGCCGCCTGAGGGGCACTGGGCGCCTTGAGCATGTTGGCCAGCGGATCCGCCGGCCTGGATTCAGGAGGCTTGAACTCGGCAGGCTTTGCTTCGAACGCAGCGACGTCCGCATCAAAGGGACGCGGCCGCGGCAACGGGCTGGCCGCCGGCATTGGGGAAACCGAACCGAACATCGGAGATGGATGGTGCCCCGCCTGCAGGAACAGCGCGTTGGCGATGACGGCAGCGACGGCTGTAAAGGCAATCGCCCCCGCAATCAGATCTTTCGGACTATGCAGCAAAATACGCATCGCGGGGCCGCGTTCGGCTTCCCCATCCAGCGCATTTGCGCCACGGCGGCGGCGCGGCATGTCGTCGTCTCTGGCAATTCGTCTAGGCACTCTTCTTCACCTGATAGACCCGGTCGTGGGTTGCGGATCGGACCGCGGGCTTCAGCATTGCGATATTGCTCGATAGCTCAGGGGCCCGCACAAACGACAAAGGCCAGGCGACCGTCACGGTCGTTCCTTCGTCGATCTTGCTTTGCACTGTCAGTTCGCCGGCATGCAAGTTGACCAGGCTTTTGACGATCGACAGTCCGAGGCCCGTGCCTTCGTGCCGCCGTTGATAGGTCTTGCCGGCCTGGAAAAATGGCTCGCCGATCCGCTTGAGATCGTCGGCGGCGATGCCGACGCCGGTGTCGGTAACGCGGAGCATCAGACGCGATCCCTCCACTCCGGCGGAAACCGTTACCTTGCCGCCGCGTTCGGTGAACTTGATGGCGTTGGATACCAGATTAAGCAGGACCTGTTTGAATGCGCGCGGGTCGCCGGTCATGACCGGCAAATCTTCGGGCGTGCGGGTCACGAGGTCGATGCCGTTTTCCCGCGCCTTCAAGGCGAGCAGGCTGGAGCAATTGATCAATGCCGCGAGCGGCGCGAATGGTTCGGGCGAGATTTCAAAATTGCCGGACTCCATCTTGGACACATCGAGGATGCCGTTGACGACCGACAGGAGATGCTGGCCGGAATCGTTGATTAGCCGGGCATATTCCTTGCGCCGCGCCGCGTTCAGCATCAGGGCGTCTTCCTGGACCATCATTTCGGAGAAACCGATGATGGCGTTGAGGGGCGTGCGCAATTCGTGACTCATCGTGGCGAAGAAGCGGGTCTTGGCCGCGTCAGCCTGCTCGGCGGCGGTGCGCGCCAGCTCCAGCGCATGTTCCTGGATTTTCCGATCGGTGACATCGCGCATCACGGCGACAACCTCGACTTCAGGTCCGGCCGTGGTCCGCGACGCCTGTTCGAGCGGCCGGCAGCGCATTTCCACCCAGATGAAATCGAGCGAACCGTTTTCGCCCCGCTCGCCGCGCGGCACATCGCGCCTGACGCGAAATTCAACGCTGCGCGCTTCGCCGCCACGCGCCGCATCCGAAAGCGCCGTGAGATAGGCGGGACGATCGGCAACCTGGACGCGGTCGAACAGGCCGTGGCCGAGCAGCCGCGACACCGGAGCGCCCAGCATGGTCTCCGCCGCGGGCGAAATGAACGCTACCGCGCCATTGCGGCGATGCCGGGAAATCACGTCACTCATGTTTTGCGCCAGCAGACGATAGCGATTTTCCTCGGCATAGAGCAAAGAGATACTGGCGCGCGCGAGCGTCTCGGCGGCAAGCGAGAGCCCGGCGGCATAGAGTGTCGCCGAGACCACCCCGAACGCCATGAAGAGATCGCGGAACAGCGGGTTCGCCTCCGGCGGCGGCAACATCTGAAGATGACCGAGAACGATCAACAGCCCACAGCACGTCAGCGCCAGCACGGATGCGAACGCGATCACGCGGCGCGAAGCCGAAAGCGCTGCCTCAAGCGGAACGACGACCAGCCAGATCACGGCAAAGGATTCGATGCCGCCCGTGGTCATCGCCACCGTCATGACGAGGCCTGTCATCGCCAGCGATGACAATACATGCGCGCCCTCGTAGCGGCCGGTGCGCGACAGGAACCAAGACAACAGGATGGGAGCGATCAGCCAGGCGAAGGCTGCGACCTCAAGTGCGGTCGGCGCGCCGCGCGTCGCGAGATAGACCGGGAATGCCGCGAATGCCGCAAGACTTCCGAGCAGCCGCGGCGCCATGAATGCGCGATGCCGGGTGCGCGCCAGCGCGTCGTATCGCGCCGACGGATGCAACAGGGCATCTATGCAATCGCGAAAAATGTTGAAAACTGTCACGGCACTCGCGTTTCCGTTCGATCTTCGAAAAGACGCGCCGGAAAACGCCCCCTTTATCATTTGCCTCAACCTGTCAGAGCGAAATTAAGCGAACGCTAAGGGCACACAGTTTCGCGGTCAAAGACCGGGTTTTGGCGGAGCTTTCGTAGCATCAGAGAGGGGTCATTCGATGCGGATGGTGAACGCGAGGTTTCCAGTGGCGCGCAGGTATGGTTTCGAAATGGTGGATGCGCCGGATGGGCTCTGTCGCAGACCAAAACACCATCAATCGAAAATTTACACCGAATCAAAAATCAATCGGATTTTTCGCAAATTTTCGGCGATTTAGGTTCAATACCGACACGCGCGATTTATCGAGCGCTGTTAGTCAGGCAGACTGACTGCGGGATCAATTGCAACGCAAACAAAAGAAACGGCAGGGTCGCGAAAATGTTTTTTCTGCTTCGCATGGCATTCTGGCTCGGGTTGGTGCTCGTGCTGTTGCCCAGAGAAAAGACGCCTGAATCGGAAAAGCTGCCGCAGCTCGGAGCCTCGCAAGCGGTGTCGGCTGCGACCGCCGCTGTGTCGGACATGGGTCAGTTCTGCAAACGCCAGCCGGCCGCGTGTGAAGTCGGAGGCAAGGCAGCAACCGTGATCGGACAGCGTGCCCAGGACGGCGCACGCAAGCTGTACCAGATCATCACCGACAAGCGTCCGCCTGATCATACCGGTTCGATTGACGGGGTCGCACATGCACCCGATACGCTGGCAGAAGCCGTACCGCGCGACACGTTGACGCCGGATGACCTGGCGGTGGAATGGCGTGCCGCGCCATAGACGGGATTCCAACCCGGAACCAATGGCATTTTTCGCACCGAAATGTCGCTTTCGATCGCCGGCGACCCTATATATGGCTTGTAATCAGGCCTAGGGCGCACGATGACGATCGAGGAAATCAGGGACAATTTTGCGCTGCTGGAAGATTGGGACGACCGCTATCGGTATGTCATCGAACTCGGCCGTACGCTGGAGCCGATGCCGGAAGCGGAACATTCGGCCGCCAACAAGGTGCAGGGCTGCGCCAGCCAGGTCTGGCTCTCGAAGCAACTCGTCCGCACCGATGACGATGAACCATTGCTGAAATACCGCGGCGACAGCGATGCGCATATTGTGCGTGGACTGATTGCGATCCTGCTGACGTTGTATTCCGGCCGCACGCCGCGCGATATTCTGGCAACCGATGCGCTCGCCGTGTTCGACGAATTCGGATTTCGCGAGCATCTGACGCCGCAGCGTTCCAACGGCCTGCGCGCCATGGTCGAGCGGATTCGCACCGACGCGCGCGCGACACTTGCCGCCACCTGATGAAAACCGGCCCTCGCGATGCAGACTATTTCCGCCGCCGGCGTTGCTGGCCGAGCCCCATTTTCTTGGCGAGCGCCGAGCGCGCCACGGCGTAATTCGGCGCAACCATCGGATAGTCGGCCGGCAAGCCCCATTTGTCGCGGTACTGCTCCGGCGTCATATTGTACCGCGTGCGCAGATGCCGCTTCAATGACTTGAAGCGCTTGCCGTCCTCCAGACATACCAGATAATCGGGGGTCATCGATTTCCTCACCGATACCGCCGGTTTTGCGGGTTCGAGCGGCGCATCGATACGGCCGGTGGAAACCCGCAGCAACGCCGCGTGAACCTGGCTGATCAGGTTTGGAATTTCAGAGGCCGGCGTCGGATTGTTGCTGAGATAGGCTGAGACGATGCCCGCCGTCAGATCGATGAAACTTTTGCCGGCCGCCTCAGTCATGGCCTGAACCTTTCGAGCTTGAAATCGCGCCGGAGAAGGAGGGATCACATAGTATATCCGGCGCAAATACGCTCCGGAGCATTCCACTACTTGCCGAATATGAGCGGATTACTGCCGATGTGACAAGAACGGTGACGTTTAATTTTTCAGGTGCAACTCACCGGAATTTCGGCCTTCATGGCCGCTGCTCGAGATGCTGGCGCAGTTCATCGATGGACGCGAACCGCATCATGCCTTCGGGCATCTGCGCCTCGATGGAGCCGTCAGAATAAAGCGAATAGGCCATTCCATCCACGACGCCCGATTTGAGAATCGTTACCGGCGGCCGATCCTCACTGGGCGCGGCCGGCCGGTCCGCGCCTGGTTCGGTAAATGTTGACGGCGACCGGCCGCTATATCGCGGCGGCGTTTCCGACGCCCTCGAGCGCTCCGGTTTTGGCCAGGCGTCGTCGAACGATGCGGGCTGCGGCCGGTTTGGTTCGCCAGCCGGCGGCGCGGCAGGCACCGCGGGAGGAATATCGAGCGTGGACGGGTCGATCACCCGTGCCTGGGCGCGTTCTCGTTCCTTCCGTGATGAGGAAGAGAACAACAAATTGCGCCTTGGCTTGGCAGCCGGTGCGGCCGCGGCAGGCTCGGGCGCCGCCGTTGCGTCGCCGCGCCCGCGCGTGGCGGCTTCCCATGGCGGTGGCGATCCCGACTGGACTGCCGGATCTGTGCTGGCCGCATTCTTCGCTATCACCTGCCCTTCGCGACCGAACAGGAAACCGACGTCTTCCGGCGCCTGATCGCCCGAGGTCCCCGCCACGGCCGTCTGCGCGTCGCCTGTGCGCGATCCCAAAGGGATGCCGGAACCAAGCTGCTGCCTTGCGAGGTTCTTCAGTTCGCGCACGACTGTCCAGAGGCCGAGCAATATCGCTCCGGTGCAGGCCACCACCGCACCGGTAAGGACCAGAGTATTGCCGAAGCTGAGATCCAGCTGGATTCCAACACCGACCGTCGCGAGACCGCCCAACAGAAGGCCCGTCCCGGCGATCAACAACGCAACCATCATCGAACCTACCCCCCGGCCGGACCTGAAATGCCCGCAAGCCGCTTTCGCCACGATACCGTCATAATGTCCACATCTCCAATCAGCAATTGCGCTGAGCCGGCCCTCGCAACTCAAACCGCGGGTTCCCGCAGACGCAACCGGCATTGCAGGGGTGGCCTGCGCTGATTGCTGCATCAAGTCAGGGCAATTAGGCCACAATTTCCAATTACTTGGAAAGGGAATTGCGCTATATGGATAAGGGGAACGAGGCCCAAGCGACTGGGCCGAAGGTATGCCGGGTTACCCATAGCCATGTCCTCGATCACTAGTTCGGCTATCGATACGCCGTCGCGGCGCTCGATAGACCGGGTTTGCGACGACCTCGCCATCCTGGTGCTGGCTGCGATCGCAATAATCGCCGGTTTGACGTTCCGCGATTACGGACTCGGCTGGGACGATTACACCCATGCCGAATATGCCGATCTCCTGTTGCGCATGTATGGGTCCGGATTCACGGACACCGGGGCGCTGTCATTCGCCAATCTTTACATGTACGGCGGCGGTTTCGACATGGCCGCGGCCCTCCTGCACAAAATCATCCCGTTAGAATTATTTGAAACCCGCCGGCTGCTGGGCGCGATTGTCGGCCTGATCGGGCTTGCGGTGACGTGGCGGCTTGGCCGGCGTGCCGGCGGGTCGGTTGCGGGGCTCGCGGCACTGCTGCTGCTGGCGCTGTGTCCAACCTTTTACGGGCACATGTTCATGAACCCGAAGGATGCGCCGTTTGCGGTTGCGATGGCGATCCTGATGCTCGGCCTCGTCCGGTTGGCCGAGGAATATCCACAACCCTCGCCCCGCACCATCCTGATCGTCGGGCTCGGTGCCGGGCTTTCGGTCGGCTCACGCATCCTCGGCGGATTGGCGCTCATCTACGCGTTGGCCGGTTTCCTGCCATTGTTTCTGGAAGAGGTGCGCGCCCACAACGCGGGCGAAGCCATCAGGCGCTTCCTGCATGTGATCTATGTACTGCTGCCAGGCCTGATCTTCGGCTATCTCGTGATGGGGCTGATCTGGCCCTGGTCGATCATGGAGCCAGGCAACCCGTTTCAGGCGCTGACCTATTTCTCGCACTTCTTCGAAAAGCCGTGGAAGGAAATGTTCGATGGCGCGCTGGTGTCGGTGCCGGATATGCCGTGGTCGTATCTACCGACCCTGTTTGCGCTCCAGCTTCCCGAAGTGCTGCTCGGGCTTTTGACGGCGGGCCTCCTCGGCACGCTGATGTCGTTGTCGCGCAGCGACGTACCGGCCCGCCGCAAGAGCATCCTCCTGATGCTGACCTTTGCGGCGACGCTGCCGCTGGTGATTGCGATGGTGAAGCGGCCCGCGCTCTATAACGGCATCCGCCATTTCATTTTCGTGATTCCTCCGATGACGGTCCTCGCCGGTGTAACCTTTGCGTGGGGAATGAACTGGCTCAAGGAAAATCACCGTCGCTGGCAGCCGGCGGCGTTGGCCGTGTTCTCGTTCGGCCTGCTGTTACCGCTCGGCGAAATGATCCGCCTGCACCCCTACCAGTACACCCACTTCAACCATATCGCCGGCACGGTTCGCGGCGCCGACGATCGCTACATGCTGGACTATTGGGGACTTGCGTTGAAGCAGGCATCCGATGGCCTGCGCGAGCAACTGACTGAACGGCAGGAAGCGCCGCCACGCGGCCGCAAATGGAAGGTCGCGGTGTGCGGTCCGCAGCGACCCGCGCAGGTCGCGCTCGGCCCGGACTTCACGATCGGATGGGACAGCCACGCCGCCGACTTCGCCATGACGCTCGGCGAATTCTACTGCAAGGGCCTCACCGCTCCGATCCTGGTGGAGATCAAGCGCGACGACGTGGTGTTCGCGCGCGTCTACGATATCCGCGGCCGTAGTATTTCAAGCCTGCTGGCGATTCCGGCACCCTGAGATCGCTCCCATCGTTACAAAAGCAGGGGTGGCGCGGGTGCGGCCTTGCTGCAAGAGACATGCGGGGCTAGGCTTGCATGAAAATCGACAATTCGGACAGGAGACTTTGATGTCACCAGCGGAAGCCCGCCTCAAGGATGCGCCGTCGAATATGACGGATGCGGAGTGGAATCAGCGGATCAATCTTGCCGCCTGCTACCGTCTTGTCGCGCATTATGGCTGGGACGATCTGGTCGACACCCATATCTCCGCGCGCGTGCCGGGACCCGAGCATCATTTCCTGATTAACCCCTATGGCTTGATGTTCGACGAAATCACCGCCTCGAGCCTGGTCAAGGTCGATCTTGACGGCAATCAGCTCACCAAGAGCGACTACAGCATCAATCCGGCCGGCTTTACAATTCATTCGGCGATTTACGAAGTGCGCGAGGATGCCGGCTGCGTGCTTCATCTGCACACCCCCGACGGCACCGCCGTGGCAAGCTGCCTGGAGGGCTTGCTGCCGATGAACCAGACCGCGCATTTCGTCACTCACGATCTCGCCTATCATGACTATGAGGGCGTGGCGCTGGATCATGACGAGCGTCCGCGCCTGCAGAAAGACCTCGGCAACAAGAATCACATGCTGCTGCGCAATCACGGCACGCTCACAGTCGGCCGCTCGGTCGCTTCCGCCTTCGAGCGCATGTACCATCTGGAGCGGGCCTGCACGATGCAGGTGCGCACCCGCATGCTGGGGCCGACCGCGTATCCGATCGAAAAGGCCGTGGTCGACAAAAACGAAACGATGTTTTCGAATTCCGATGGTCTGGAAATGCGTTCCACGAACCTGGTATGGCCACCGCTGCTGCGCAAGCTCGACCGGATCGATCCGAGCTACCGGACTTGAGATTATTGGATTCCGGTGTAGAATAACTCCCGAACGACCTCTGCACTACGAATTAAAACGCCGTCCAATTCCGGGCGGCGTTTTTGCTTTGAATGCTGCAGCGATTAGCGCGGCGCGTCCGCGAATGCGCCGAGAATACGCGCCCAGGAGCGAATACCCTTATGAAAGCTCTTCAGGTCGTATTTTTCGTTCGGCGAATGGATGTTGTCGTCATCGAGTCCAAAACCGACCAGCACCGTATCGAGACCAAGGGTGCGTTTGAAATCCGCAACGATCGGGATCGATGCGCCCGAGCCGATCAGGAGCGCTTCCTTGCCCCATTCCTCGGTCAGCGCACGCCGGGCGGCGGCAAGCGGTTTCATGTTCCAGTCGAGCGCAATCGCCGGCGCGCTCGAATGGTCGCCGAATTCACACTTGCAATCTCCGGGCAGCCGCGCCGTGACGTAATCGCGAAACGCCTTCCGGATCTTGCCGGGGTCCTGCCCTTCCACAAGGCGGAATGAGATCTTGGCGGAGGCCTCTGCCGGGATCACGGTCTTCGAGCCCTCGCCGGTGTACCCCCCGATAATGCCGTTGACGTCGCATGTGGGGCGGGAGATGACCTGTTCGATCAGCAAGCGGTCCTTTTCGCCCGCGGGAATCGAAAGCCCGATCGGCTTGAGGAATGAATCCGACGACAGATTAAGGTTCTTCCATTGCGCAAGAATATCCGGAGGCAGATCTTTGACGCCATCGTAGAAGCCGGGGATGGTGACACGGCCGTTGTCGTCAAAAAGGCTGCCGAGAATGCGGGTCAGCACCCGGATCGGATTTTGCGCGCCGCCGCCGAACACGCCGGAATGCAGATCGCGATTGGCGGCCTTGATCTTCACCTCATCGTAGACGAGCCCGCGCAGCGAGGTGGTAATCGCCGGGGTATTCGGATCCCACATGCCGGTATCGCAAACCAGGGCGAAGTCGGCCTTGAAGTCGGCCTTGTTCTTTTCAAGAAACGGGACGAAATTTTTCGATCCGATTTCTTCCTCGCCCTCGATGACCATGGTGACGTCGATCGGTAGCGTGCCGGTGACCGATTTCCAGGCCCGGCAGGCCTCGACGAACGTCATCAACTGGCCCTTGTCGTCCTCGGCGCCCCGCGCGACGATAATCTTCCGTCCATCGGCATGATCGGTGACGACCGGCTCGAACGGCGGGCGATGCCAGAGGCTGAGCGGATCGACCGGCTGGACGTCGTAGTGACCGTAGAACAGCACATGCGGACGCGCCCCGCCGTTGCCCTTGCCGTTACTGCTGGCCACAATGGCGGGATGGCCGGCGGTCGGCCTGACGGCGGTCGAAAACCCCAACGTCGCAATGTCCTTGGCGAGATGATCGGCTGCCGCCTTGCAATCGCCGGCGAAAGCCGGGTCGGCCGAGATCGATTTGATGCGCAGCAGGGTAAACAACCGCTCGAGACAGTTGTCGAAATCGGTGTCGATGCGATCGAGAACCGATTGAAGTTGCGGCACGCTGGACATTTTCGATATCCCTCTGGCTAGTTTGGGTTGTTCTGCATTCCCTGTTGTAGCTTGCCCGCCGCCGGAAACAAGGATGCGTCCGCGCCGTCTGAAGCCGGATGCAGGAGGTGCCAGACCAGCGCCCCGGCAATCACGGCCGTGGCGGCGAGGTTATTCCCCCAGGCCTGCAGATCGTTCGGAAAAACCGGAAAGGACAGACACATCAGGAGGCCCGCGATCGCCAGCGCGATCCATGTGCCTGCCTGCGTGGCGCGACGCGGATCATAGGCCGCGCGGTGTATCAGGACGGTGATCGGAAAGAACAGCCACATGAAATAATACTGCCGTGCCAGCGGCGACGCCACCGTCATAAGACAGAACAGGATGCCAAGTTCCTCGGCGTTCGAACGCGGCGTTATCCGCGTGCGCGCCGGCATGACGGCGACGTATCCGATCCCGATCGCCAACGAGATTGCGAGTACCACCCAATTCGTCGTCCTGAAATCGAGATTGGCCAGGTTCATGTATTCGGGCGGCTTGGCCGGATTGTCCTGGTTGTAATTCACCGGGCGCGCCAGCCGATGCGTCACCGCGACGATCGATTGATTGACCCAAGACCAATTCTGCTCGCCACGCTGTCCGAAGCCCTGCTCCGAGCTCGATCCCACCATTCCCTGAAACCAGGTCTTCAGTTCGGCAATATTGTGCTGATAGCCGCGCACGGGCGCCGGCACCACGAACAGAAGCATGCCCAGGAAGACGACCATGCTTGCGGCCGACGCCCATTGCCTGCGCCAGATGAGATAGGGAAACACCGCCACCGGGAAAACCTTGATCGCGGTAGCCAGTGCGAACATGCCTCCCGCCATCCACGGGCGGCTGTGTTGCAGCAGCCAGAACCCGAACAGCATCATCGCCAGCAGAATGAGATTGGGCTGCCCGAGATCGAACATATCAAACACGAAAGAGATCGTGACGAAGCCCGGCAACGCGAACAGCCATGGGCCGGGGATTCGGCCGGAGCCTGTCATCGCGTTCGAAAACACTGCCGTCATCCACCACGCGACCGCGTTGAGAGCCGACAGGCATAGATAGAGCGGTACCTTGCCGAAATAAGCGGGTAGCGCGAGCAGCACTGCCGGCAGCGGCGGATAGATGAACTCGAAATAGGCGTTGGGATCGCGGGGATAGAGATCGCGTCCCGCCAGCACCTGCTGTCCCGCCCAGAACCACAGCGGATAGTCCTTGGTCTTCCCGTTTCCCCAGATTTCCGGGACGAGCACGTCGGCGGTCAGCGCGACACAGCAGATCAGAAACAGAATATCGAGCGGCGCTCGCAACGACGGATATCTCAGCACACTTGCACTTTCCGAAAACTCAGGGGGAAATCACGCCGCACCAACGCTGAATGAGAAAGATTTTAACGTCGTAGCAACCCGCCCAGCGCGCCGCGTACCAGCGCCCGGCCGATCGAGCCGCCCGTCGATCCCCCCACCGATTTGCCGAGGTCGGCAACGACCCCGCCGACCACCTTGTTGGTGACCGAGCGGGTGACGCTTCGCGCGATGATCTGGCCGGTCGACATCTTGCCGCGCGACACGTTGGTGCCGAAAATCGTCCCGACGATCGAGCCGATCTGTCCGAGGATCCCTCCCCCGCCGGAGCCGCCGGCAGGGGCAGCATTTGCGGCAACGCGCTTCTGGAGTACCTCGGAGGCGGACTCCGAGTCGACTGTGGTGTCGTATTTGCCCTTCACAGGGCTGTTGTCCATGATGGCTTTGCGTTCCTCCGGTGTGATCGGTCCGATCCGCCCCGTCGGCGGCCGGATCATGACACGCTCGACCATCGCCGGGATGCCGTTACCTTCCAGAAACGACACCAGTGCCTCGCCCTTGCCCAATTCCATGATGACCTGGGCGGTGTCGAGCTTCGGGTTGGGTCGGAAGGTCTGCGCCGCCGCCGCGACGGCCTTCTGGTCGCGCGGCGTGAACGCCCTGAGCGCATGCTGCACGCGGTTGCCGAGTTGGGCGAGCACCTTGTCAGGAACATCGATCGGGTTCTGCGTCACGAAATAGACGCCTACGCCCTTCGATCGTATCAGCCGCACCACCTGCTCGATCTTGTCCATCAGCGGCTTCGGCGCGTCGTTGAACAACAGATGCGCTTCATCGAAGAAGAACACCAGCTTGGGTTTCGGCGGATCGCCGGCCTCCGGCAATTCTTCAAACAGCTCCGAGAGCATCCACAGAAGGAAAGTCGCGTATAACCGGGGGCTCTGCATCAGCTTGTCAGCTACCAGGATATTGATCATGCCACGGCCATCGCGGTCGGTGCGCATAAAATCCTTCAGCGCCAGCGCCGGCTCGCCGAAGAATTTGGCGCCGCCCTGGTTTTCCAGCACCAGAAGCTGGCGCTGGATGGTTCCGACCGTCTGTTTCGAAACATTTCCATATTCGGTAGTCAGGTCGGCAGCATGTTCTGCGATGAATGACAGGATCGCCCGCAGATCCTTCATATCCAGCAGCAGCAGCCCCTGCTCATCCGCGACCTTGAACGCAATGTTCAACACGCCTTCCTGGACGTCGTTGAGGTCCATCATGCGAGAAAGCAGCAGCGGCCCCATTTCCGAGACCGTGGCGCGCACCGGGTGACCTTGCTCGCCGAAGACATCCCAAAATACCGTCGAAAACCGGTCGGGCTGGAAGGCCACGCCCATGTCTGCGGCCCGTTTGAGGATAAAATCCTTGGGCTCACCCGCTTCCGAGATGCCCGAGAGGTCGCCTTTGATATCCGCGGCGAAAACCGGAACGCCGGCACGCGCCAATCCCTCGGCCATCACTTGCAGCGAGACGGTTTTTCCGGTGCCGGTGGCGCCAGTGACAAGGCCATGGCGATTTGCGAGCCCGAGCGTCAACCAAACCGGCGCTTCGCCCTTTCCGATGAAAATTTTCTCGTCGGTATCGGCCAACTTGTTGTCGGATGTCGCCATCGCATCGCCTCGCGCGCGCCAGCGGTCGCCTGGCACCCCGATCATACTGCATCTTGCAAGCCGATTGAAACGGGTCAACGCCCCCTCGGGGGATGGATAACCCGTGTCATCGAGATGAGAACGACCGGCTTCGCGCATTCTACCGGCGAAAACTGCAACGAAAGTCTCGGCCGGAGACAATTCCTTCGCGATTTCGGCGCGCACTCTTGCATTGCTGCAACACTCGCCGCGCTATCGCGCCTTCGAATGAGGTCATCGCTTGTATTTCGTATCGCAGAAGATCAAGATAATTCACAAGGCTGAGGATCCGGCAAGTAACCGGTTGAGGGCAGGCAACATGGACGAGTTGGTTGGGCGGCTGGCTGCAAAAGCCGGCATCGACGATGCTGTTGCGGAAAAAACCGCCGGCATCATTCTGGGTTTCCTTCGCACCGACGGGCCTTCCGACATAGTTCAAGCGTTGATCAACAAGATTCCGGGCGCGGAATCAGCGATTGCAGCTTCAAACAACAATGGCGCTTTCGGAAAGTTGATGGGCGGCGGCCTGCTGGCGCTCGGCACCAGGTTGATGGGGCTCGGTTTGGGCGTCAGCGAGATCCAGAACATCGCTCGTGAACTTTTCAGGTTCGGCCGAGACAAAATCGGAGCGGATCGAATGGGCGAGATCATCGCCGGGACACCTGGCCTTAGTCAGTTCGCTTGAAGCACATTCATAGAACATCATGACATACCCCATCTCCGATATTGACGGCCTGCCGGCCTTCGCCGCATCCAAACTGAAATCGCTTGGCATTCGTACCACGGACGGGCTGCTTGAGGCGGCGCGGACCGTCAAGGGGCGCAAGGCGCTGGCAGAGAAGACCGGCATCAGCGCGCAGCAACTGCTCGAATGGGCCAACGTTTCCGACTACATGCGGATTCCCGGCATGGGCAAGGCCAAGATCGGGCTGGTACGCGCAGCCGGAGTCACCACGGTTCGCGAACTCGCGCATCGCAACCCGGCGCGTCTGGCGCAGAACCTCAAGGACGTCAATATCAGGCGAAAACTCGTCCGGGTTTTGCCTTCGGAAAAATCCGTCGAGCAACTGATCGCGCAGGCCCGCAAGCTTCAGCCGAAAATCACCTATTAGCCCTGCCAAAAGCGGCCCGGCGGGGCATCCCGGCATCGCGCGCGGCATCTTGACTCCCTTGCGCGGACCGCGCAAAGCGACCGCATGATCGCCACCACTTCCAGACCCGCCCCGGCCGCCAGCGCGGCGGATCATCCGGGGCTGCCGGCGCTGTTGTCGAGGCCGTATCCGGCCGTGATGGGCGTCCTGAACGTCACGCCGGATTCATTTTCCGATGGCGGACTGTTTATCGCGCCGGAGCGCGCGCTGGCGCAGGCCAGACGCATGATCGCCGAAGGCGCCGACATCATCGACATCGGCGCGGAATTGACCCGGCCCTATGGCGCACAGCCGGTCTCGGTCGATGAAGAACTAAGGCGCCTGCAGCCGATCCTGGCCGAAGTCGTTGCCCTCGGCATCCCCGTATCGATCGACAGCATGAAATCTCCCGTCGTCGCCTGGGCGCTCGATGCCGGTGCCGCCATCGTCAACGACATCTGGGGCCTGCAGCGCGATCCGGAAATGGCCAGGCTGCTCGCGGCGCGCCATTCGCCCGTCATCGTCATGCACAACCGCTTTAACGTCGATGCCGATATCGACATCATGAAAGATATTGCAGCCTTCTTTACCCGCTCGCTCGAGATCGCGGCAAAGGCCGGCATTTCGTCTGACCGTATCGTGCTCGACCCCGGTATCGGCTTCGGCAAAACCCCCGAGCAGAGTATGACGGCGCTGGCCCGGCTGAACGAGCTGGCAGCATTCGGGCTGCCGCTGCTGGTCGGCGCATCGCGCAAGCGCTTTATAAGCTCGATCGTGCCGTCGGAGCCGCATCAACGTCTCGGCGGCTCGATTGCGGCGCATCTCCTGGCGGCCGAGGGCGGAGCGCGGATCATCCGGACCCATGATGTGTCGGAAACCGTGCAAGCGTTGCGCGTGGCGGCGGCGATTTGGGACAGGCGATGAGCGATACCATCTTCATCACCGGCGTCGTCATTCACGCCCGCCACGGCGTGATGGAACATGAAACCGAAGTAGGTCAGCGCTTCGTGATCGATCTCGAGCTGTCGGTCGACCTGTCGGAATCCTCGCGTACCGATCGCCTCGCCGACACGGTGTCCTATTCCAACGTGGTCGCTACGGCGACAGCGGCGTTCAAAAACGCCAATTATAAACTGCTGGAGCGCGCCGCCGGCGCGGTCGCCGACGCCATCCTGGCGGCATTTTCCCGCGTTACGGCCATCAAGGTCACCGTTCACAAGCCGCACGCCCCGATCGCCGCGATTTTCGAAGACGTCGGCGTCGTCCTGATGCGCACGCGGCATCCCCCGTCTCATGGCTAACGTTCTGATCGCGCTCGGCGGCAATGTCGGCGACGTCCGCGCGACATTTCAAAAGGCGATCGCCAACGTCTGCGGCATGACGCAGGGCGCACTGCTGGCGCGCTCGTCGGATTACGCCACGCCGCCCTGGGGTCATGAGCAGCAAGCCCGTTTCATCAACGCCTGCATCGAAATCGAAACCGGCCTCGATCCCCACGCGCTGCTGTTCACGCTGCACAGGATAGAAAACAAGTTCGGCCGCGACCGTGCTCATGAAACGCGCTGGGGTCCGCGCACCCTCGACCTCGATCTGATCGCCTACGACGACGTCGTGATCGACAAACCGGAACTTACCCTGCCCCATCCGCGACTGTTCGAACGCGCCTTCGTGCTGGTGCCGCTGGCGGAGATCGCGCCCGATCGCGTCATTGCTGGACGGCGCGTTGCAGACGCGCTTGCCGAGCTATCGACCCTGGGAATCGAGCGGTTAGCTGCCCTCGCCTGAGCGAAAACGGCCGGTTTGGGCCAAAAACAACCGTTTGGCTTGGCGGTCGGCACGTGGCAATTTCCCGCTGACAAAAGACCGGCACGACGGAGCGCCCTGCCGAATGACATCTGCTACTGAAGAACTGCGGCTGGCAGCGGATTTCGCGCCGGCAACCTATGACGACTGGCGCAAGCTGGTCGACGGCGTGCTGAAGGGTGCGCCAATTGAGACGCTGGTCGGAAAGACCTATGACGGGCTGAAGATCGACCCGATCTACCGGCGTGCGCACGGCGCGCCGATCGCGGGCCGTGGCGCGGCGCGGCCTTGGCAAATCATGCAGCGGATCGATCATCCGGACGCGGCCCTCGCCAATGCGCAAGCGCTGCACGATCTGGAAAACGGCGCGAGCGGACTGACGCTGGTCTTCGCCGGCGCCAATGGCGCCTATGGGTTCGGGCTCGAGCCATCGGCGGAAACGATCGCGAGGGTTCTCGACGGCGTCTTCATCGATGCCGGGATATCGATCGAACTTCAGGTCGGCCCGCAGTCGCGGATGGCCGCGATCCACCTCGCCGAATATGTGAAGCGCAAGGGCCTCAACCCCGCGGCCTGCGATATCCGCTTCGGGCTCGATCCGATCGGCGCGTGCGCGGTCTGGGGGTCCAGCCCCTATAGCTGGCCCGAGATCGTCCCTGCGGTCACCGGCGCCATCAAGGGCCTCGCGGCGATGGGATTCAAGGGACCGTTCGCGGTTGCCGACGGCCGGGTGATCCATGACGCCGGCGGATCGGAAGTGCAGGAACTGGCGTTCGTGCTCGCCGCCGGAATCGCCTATCTGCGCGCGATCGAGGGTGCCGGTGTTGCGCTCGCAGAGGCGCAGAGGATGATCTATGCCCGGCTTGCCGCCGATGCCGATCAGTTCCTGACGCTCGCGAAATTCCGCGCGTTGCGCCTGTTGTGGGCGCGGATCGAACAGGCTTGTGGCCTAGCACCAAAACCGTTGTTCATCGCCGCCGACACCGCGTGGCGGATGCTGACCCAGCGCGACCCCTATGTGAACATGCTGCGCGCGACGATGGCGACCTTCTCCGCAGGCTTAGGGGGTGCCAATGCCATCGGCGTGCTGCCGCATACGCTGGCGCTGGGATTGCCCGATCCGTTCGCGCGCCGCGTGGCGCGCAACACGCAGTTGATCCTGCTGGAAGAGTCCAATCTTGCGAAAGTGTCCGATCCGGCGGCAGGCTCCGGCGGCATCGAAACCCTGACACAACAGCTTTGCGAAGCGGCATGGGCGCTGTTTCAGGAGACCGAGAAGGCCGGCGGCGTGTTCGCTTCCCTTGAGCAGAGCCTGATCCAGCACAAAATCGCGGCGACGCGGGCGTTGCGCGAAACCAACATTGCCAGGCGCAAGGAAGTGCTGACCGGCGCCAGCGAGTTTCCAAACTTGCATGAGGCTGAGGTCGCGGTGCTGGACATCAAGCCAATTGCACTTGCGCCCTATGGCGAGGCCAAAATCAAATTTAAGGCACTCCCGCCCATGCGGCTCGCGGCGCCGTTCGAGAGCTTGCGAGACAAGTCGGATAAAATCCTGAAAGACAGGGGCGCACGGCCGAAAATCTTTCTCGCCAATCTTGGCACGCCTGCGGATTTCACCGCGCGCGCCGCGTTCGCGAAAGGCTTTTTTGAGTCCGGCGGCATAGAGGCCGTCGACACCCAGGGGTTTACCGATCCGGCGGCGCTGGCGGCCGCGTTCAAGGCCTCCGGCACCGCGCTGACCTGCATCTGCTCCTCCGACAGGGTCTATGGAGAACAGGCGGCGGCCGCGGCAAGGGCCCTGCAAACCGCCGGTGCCAAACATATCTATCTGGCAGGGCGGCCCGGCCAGCAGGAGGCCGCCCTTCGTGCCGCCGGTGTCAAAGGTTTTATTTTTGCCGGTGGCGAGGCGCTCGCGACGCTGCAAGCGGCTTACCGACTGACGGAGTGAACATGACATCTGAGACCAAACCCGTTCTGACGGGTGGCTGCCAATGCGGCGCCATTCGTTTCGCGCTGTCGGCGCCGCCCGTGAAAGTCAGCATCTGTCATTGCCGGATGTGCCAGAAGGCAAGCGGTGCGCCGTTCGCTTCCTTCGCCGACATTGAAAAAAGCGATTTCGCGTGGACCCGCGGCACGCCGGCCGCGTTTCGTTCCTCCTCCATCGCGGCGCGCGATTTCTGCAGGGATTGCGGCACGCCGCTTAGCTTTCGCCGCATCGAGGGCCCCAGGATCGAGATCATGACGGGCGCGTTCGACCGGCCGGATCGGGTGATACCGATCCAGCAGTTCGGCTCGGAATCCCGGCTCGGCTGGGTGGTGGGCATCGCCAACCTGCCGAGCCAGACCACCCTGCAGAGCTATGGTCCGGACAAGCTTAACGGCATCGTCAGCCACCAGCATCCGGACCACGATTAGGACGTTTTCAAGCGAAGTGGAGACCGGTTCGCGTTAAGAAAACGCGTCAAAACAAGAATCTGGAGCCCTTTCCGCTTCGATCCATCGAAACGGGAAGGGCTCTGGGGGTGGCGACCTCCGGGGGTCGCCTGTGCTATGATGGGAACAATGAGCCGCATACCGAACTTCGCGAATGTCGCTTTTGAAAGGGCTGCCGGCGCCGAACCCGTCGGCGAGGCCGAGCCCTGGCTCACGCCGGAAGGAATTCCGGTCAAATCCGCTTACTCGGAAAGCGATCTCGAAGGCATCGATTTCCTTGAGACCTGGCCCGGCATCGCGCCCTATCTGCGCGGCCCCTACCCGACCATGTATGTCAACCAGCCCTGGACCATCCGGCAATACGCCGGTTTCTCCACGGCGGAAGATTCCAACGCGTTCTACCGCCGCAACCTCGCCGCCGGGCAAAAGGGTCTGTCGGTAGCATTCGATCTTGCTACCCACCGAGGCTATGATTCCGATCATCCGCGTGTCACTGGCGACGTCGGCATGGCCGGCGTGGCGATCGATTCGATCTATGACATGCGCACGCTGTTTGCAGGCATTCCGCTCGACCGGATGAGCGTGTCGATGACCATGAACGGCGCGGTGTTGCCGATCCTGGCGCTATTCGTCGCGGCGGCCGAGGAACAGGGCGTTCCGCCGGAAAAACTGTCGGGCACCATTCAGAACGACATTCTGAAAGAGTTCATGGTGCGCAACACCTACATCTATCCGCCGGCGCCCTCGATGCGGATCATCTCCGACATTTTCGCATATACCTCGCAAAAAATGCCGAAATATAATTCGATCTCGATTTCCGGCTATCACATGCAGGAAGCCGGCGCGACGCAGGATCTCGAACTCGCCTATACGCTGGCCGACGGCGTCGAATATCTCCGCGCCGGCCTCGCCGCCGGGCTCGAGGTCGATCGCTTCGCTCCGCGGCTGTCGTTCTTCTGGGCGATCGGCATGAACTTCTTCATGGAAGTCGCCAAGATGCGCGCTGCACGGCTGTTGTGGGCCAAGCTGTTGACGCCGTTCGGCCCAAAGGACCCGCGTTCGCTGTCCTTGCGCACGCATTGCCAGACCTCCGGTTGGTCGCTGACCGCGCAGGACGTCTACAACAACGTGATGCGCACGACCATCGAGGCGATGGCGGCAACCCAGGGCCATACCCAGTCGCTGCATACCAACGCGCTCGACGAGGCGCTGGCACTGCCGACCGACTTTTCCGCGCGCATCGCGCGCAATACGCAATTATTTCTGCAACAGGAAAGCGGCACCAACCGCATCATCGATCCCTGGGGCGGTTCCTATTATGTCGAGCGGCTGACCCACGATCTCGCGGCGAAAGCCTGGGCTCATATCCAGGAAGTGGAAGCACTCGGCGGCATGGCGAAAGCCATCGAGGCCGGCGTTCCCAAACTGCGGATCGAGGAAGCGTCCTCCAAAACCCAGGCCCGGATCGACGCCGGCAAGCAGGCCGTGATCGGTGTCAACAAATACCGGCCGGTCAACGAAACGCCGATCGACGTGCTCAAGGTTGAAAATTCCACCGTACGGCGTTTGCAGATCGACAAGCTGGCGCGCCTGAAGAAAGAGCGCAACAAGAAGGACGTCGAGGACGCGCTGGCGGCGCTGACCCGCAGCGCCGGCGAGGGCAACGGCAACCTTCTGGCGCTGGCGATCGATGCCGCGCGTGCCAAGGCCACCGTCGGCGAAATTTCCGATGCGATGGAAAAGGTGTTCGGGCGACACCGCGCCGAAATCAAGTCCATCACCGGCGTCTACAAGCGGGAGGCGTCAACCATGTCCGACCGGGTTGAAAAAGTGCAGGCGCTGATCGACGCCTTCGAGGACGCCGAGGGCCGCCGTCCGCGCATTCTCGTCGCCAAGATCGGCCAGGATGGCCATGATCGCGGCCAGAAGGTGATCGCGTCGGCTTTCGCCGATGTCGGGTTCGACGTCGATATCGGGCCGCTGTTTGCGACCGCCGAGGAGGCCGCGCGGCAGGCAGTCGAAAACGACGTGCACATACTTGGTGTGTCGTCGCTGGCGGCAGCGCATCTTACCGCCGTGCCGGAGCTGAAGGCCGCGCTGAAAAAGCAGGGCCGCGAAGACATCATGATCATTATTGGCGGCGTGGTGCCGCCGCAGGACTACGAGGCGCTATACAAGGCCGGCGCCGAGGCGATTTTCCCACCGGGCACGGTGATCGCGGACGCCGCCGAAGAACTGATCCACAAGCTCAATGCAAGACTGGGGCATAGCGAGGCGGCGGAGTAGCTTCTGCACGCGAAATTCTGCCCAAAGGAATTCCCTTGCGCCCCGGTGCATTCACGTTCGCCCCCAGGATATGCTTTGTCGGCGCCCTCGCATGCCTCGCATCGCTGGCGACGGCTTTGGCCGCTGAACCTAAGCCAGACGCCGCGATCAGAAACAACGCGATCGATATTTCCGTCTTCCTCGACAACCGGATCAAGGCCGATCCGGCGATGTCGGCCGACTGTCTTGCCGAGGGCAAAGGATGGATGGACAGGAAAGCGGCGGAAGCCAAGGCCGCGCGTAAGCAGGATCCCGCACTCTTTGGGAACGGCCGCTGGGCCTTCGAGCGTAAATACGCCATCCGGTCTGTGATCGGCGCGCAATATGTCAGTATCGTCAGGTCGGACTACATGGACACCGGCGGCGCGCATCCCAATTCGGACGTCGACACCATCCTGTGGGATACCAAGGCGAAGAAACGCATCAGCATTCGCCCATTCTTCGCCGAGACCGCCGATAACGGCGCGACCATGAAAGCGATGCTGGAAGGCGCGATCGCATCGCTGAATATCGAAAAGAAGAAACGCGATTCGAGCGAAACCGCCGGCGCCGAATGGTACAAGACCCTGGAGCCGAAACTCCTCAAGATCGGCGCGGTGACGCTTGCGCCGTCAACCGTGTCAGGCAAGAGTTCCGGTCTCACCTTTCATTATCCGCCATATGCGGTCGGATCCTATGCCGAAGGCGAGTATATCGCGTTCGTCCCGTGGGAAACCTTCAAATCCTATTTAACGCCGGAGGGAACGAGAATTTTCGGCGGCGCGCGCTCCGAGGGCGACGATGACGGGGCACAATGACCGGACGTAGTCAGCTCGATATCGGCAAGCTGGCACAGCAACTGCGCGGCGGCAGCCGTGCGGCGCTGGCGCGCGCGATCACGCTGATCGAAAGCAGGCGCTCCGACCATCAGGCCGCGGCGCGCGATCTGCTGCAGGCGCTGCTGCCCGATACCGGCAGGGCGATCCGCGTCGGCATCACCGGTTCGCCCGGCGTCGGCAAGTCCACCACCATCGACGTGCTCGGGACGTCCCTGATCGACCGCGGTCACAAGGTTGCGGTGCTGGCGGTCGACCCCTCCTCCGCCCGTACCGGCGGTTCGATCCTCGGCGACAAGACGCGGATGGCGCGGCTTGCGGCGTCCGATCATGCCTTCATCCGGCCCTCGCCGGCGTCCGGCACGCTTGGCGGGGTCGCGGCAAAGACCCGCGAGGCGATGCTTTTGTGCGAGGCCGCGGGCTTCGATGTGGTGCTAGTGGAAACCGTCGGCATCGGGCAATCCGAAACCGCGGTCTTCGACATGACGGATTTCTTCCTGGCCTTGATGCTGCCGGGGGCCGGCGACGAGCTGCAGGGCATCAAGAAGGGCCTGGTCGAACTCGCCGACATGATCGCGGTCAACAAGGCCGACGGCGACAATATCAAGCGCGCCAATCTCGCGGCGAGCGAATATCGGGGAGCCCTGCATATCCTCGCGCCGCGTTCGGAGCACTGGCATCCGCCGGTTCTGACCTATTCGGCCTTGATGGGCACCGGCCTCGACGTGCTCTGGCAGAAAATTCTCGATCACCGCGCCGCCATGAGTGCTTCGGGCGAATTCGCGGCGCGGCGCCGGCAGCAGCAGGTCAAGTGGATGTGGTCGATGCTGGAACAACGGATGATGGCGCGGCTGCGCGCCGATCCGGCAATCCGTGCCAAAGTGAAGAAGACCGAATCCGAGGTGAGTGACGGCCGCATCACGCCGTCACTCGGGGCAGAACACATCTCGGAGATGCTGAGATGATTTCTGTCGTCCTCGTCCGCGAAGGCAGGCGATCCAGAGCAGTCATTGAGAAACACATGTGCACAGGCGACAACTGGATGCCCGCCTTCGCGGGCATGACGGGAGAGGATTGATTGACAAAGAAACTTCGCATTCTCATCACGGGCTTCGGTCCGTTTCCGGGCGCACCCTTCAACCCAACGATGCCGCTTGTGAAGCGGCTGACGCGGCTGCGCCGCCCCGCGTTCAGCGACGTCGAACTGATCGGCCACATTTTCCATGTCACCTACAACACGGTCGACCGCGAACTCCCGCAACTGATCGCCCGACACCGTCCGCAGGCGCTGCTGATGTTCGGCCTCGCCGATCGCACCAAGCATGTCCGGATCGAAACGCGGGCGCGCAACGCGGTCACCACGCGCTTTCCCGATGCCGATCGCAACCTGGCTCGGAAGGGATCGATCGTCAGCGGCGCCGACGCCATGATGTTCGGGCCGCACACTGCAAAATTGCTTCGCGCGGCCGACGTAACCGGCGTGGACGTGCGGGCCTCGCGCGATGCCGGGAGTTACCTGTGCAACTATTTGAGCTGGCGGGCGATCGAGGCGACCTGTAGCGGCAAGGATCCCCGCCTCGCCGCCTTCGTACATATTCCACTGGTAGGACGCGGCGGTTCGCCGCGGCACAAGGCTGCGGCCCACCGCATCACCCCTGAAGAGCTGGTCGATGCCGGTGAGGCGATGCTGTTTGAGATAGTGCGGCTGACGCGCGGGGCCATGCTCGATCGTTAATTTGCGCCCGCGAACGATTAACCCTACTCGCAACAATCGTTCGCGTGCGCGCTCGCCTGCGGCACGCGCCGTCGGCTTTTTGCGTTACTCCTGCGTTGCGGATGCGCACCCCAGGAGAGATGCGACCATGGACGTCAATCGCCGCCATCTCATCGGGACGGCCGCCGGCGTTGCTGGCGCACTCGCGATGTCTCCGGATGCCGCACGGGCAACGCCTCTGACCTCGGCGCTCGGGCGAGACGCCACGCATTTTGGGGTCCGGCCCGGCAGCCCCGACGATCAGTCCAAAATCCTGCAACGCGCCATCGACGAGGCCGCACGCGCGCAAGTTCCGCTGGCGCTGCCGCCGGGCGTCTATCGGACCGGCATGCTTCGGCTGCAAAGCGGCACGCAACTGATCGGCGTGCGCGGCGCGACCAAACTTGTGTTCAACGGCGGCGCGTCGATGTTGTCAGGCGAAGGCGCCGGCAGCGTCGGGCTCACCGACATCACGCTCGACGGCGGCGGCATTGCGTTGCCACCGCGACGCGGCCTGGTGCACTGCCTCGGCGGGCGCGACATCCGCATCACCGATTGCGAAATCACCGGCAGCGGCGGCAACGCCATCTGGTTCGAAAACGTGTCCGGCGACGTCAGCGGCAACATCATCACGAGGTCGGCGACCACGGCGATCGTGTCATTCGACGCGCAGGGCCTGTTGGTCTCGCGCAACACCATTCAGTTTACGAAGGACAACGGCATCGAGATCCTGCGCACCACAATCGGTGACGACGGCACGATAGTCGCGGACAATCGCGTCGAGGACATCGAGGCCGGTGCCGGCGGCTCCGGGCAATACGGTAACGCCATCAACGTGTTTCGCGCGGGCAACGTCATCGTACGCGGCAACCGGGTTCGCAATTGCGATTATTCCGCGGTACGCGGCAATTCCGCATCCAACATTCAGATCACAGGCAACAGCGTGAGCGACGTCGGCGAAGTGGCCTTATATTCCGAATTCTCCTTCGAGGGCGCGGTGATCGCCAACAACACGGTGGACGGCGCAGCGCTAGGCGTCTCGGTCTGCAATTTCAACGAGGGCGGGCGCATCGCAGTCGTACAGGGCAACATCATCCGCAACCTGAAGCCGAAGCGCCCCATTGGCACCGCGCCCGACGACGACGCCGGTATCGGCATCTATGTCGAGGCCGACACCTCGGTTACCGGCAATGTGATCGAGAACGCGCCCGCGTTCGGAATCGTCGCCGGCTGGGGCAAGTATCTGCGCGACGTCGCGATTTCCGGCAACGTCATCCGCAATGCCTTCGTCGGCATCGGCGTGTCGGTGATGCCGGGCGCCGGAACGGCGCTGGTCAACAACAACATGATCTCGGAAACCCCGGGCGGCGCGGTGGTCGGTCTCCACCACGCACGGCCGGTTACGCCTGACTTGTCGGCCGAGGGCGCGCAGCGCTTTGCCCAGGTGATCATCGGGACGAATGCGGTGCGCCGGTAGATCCTACAGCGCATTCCTCAGCACCGGATAGCGTTCTGCTATCGTCCGGTCCGGCGCCAGTTCGGGTATGACGTTCGCCACCGGCGCGGACGGCGCTTCCCTGGAACAATCACGATCGGCTTCCGGGACGATCGAAATAGTCGTTCGCACGGGCTCGGCCGAAAGCTCGCTCTGCCGCGGCTCCCACCGATGAACCCGATCGCGCATTGCTTCGGCGCGCGGCAAGCTCACCCGGGAGCCGCCGGGCCATGAGATGTCGAGGGCGGAATCAGATCCGGAGGCCTCGCGCATCGCCAGATGGCGCCAGATTTCCACCGCGGTCTTGGCTTCCTGGATATTTTCGAGAAGAGCGAGTTCGCTGTGAAAGCGGCGCCAGCGGCCGGTCTCGAACAGTTCGGTGAGATATTCCAGTCGCTGCTCGGCAAGCGCGCTCCAGCGCGCGACGATGTCTCGGCCGCGCGTCACGTCCAGTCGATGTGTCATGAACCCAGCCCGCAAGGAGAGAAACGACGCGGACGCAACCCAGACGAATCAAACCAGTATGACCGCGATATTTTGTGGAAAACTTTCGTATTGTCCAGCGGCGACCCCTGCGAGACGGCGGGCCTCGACGAGCCGCCTCAAAAAACCCGGGTTTTCCCCCTTATGCACAGTCAAGTTGCATCGCGGCATGGCGCACGTTCTGCGATGAGACCTTCGGGGGATTGCGAGGCGGCTATCGACCGGGCGGAAGCGGCCGAAATTGCCTCCAAAAACGGAAGACCCGTCCGGGGGGACACCGGACGGGTCAAGCCATATGGGCGCTGGGGTGGATGGGCGCTCGCGCCGAATACAGCCTCTGGGGAGGAATTACCGCTCCCACTTGTATAGGTCGCCGGAGGCCGCGGAACGTTCAAACGGCTCAGCGATTTTTCTCACCCTTTTTGGCAGGCGTTTTAGCCGCAAAATTACTGCGCCGCAGGGCGATTGGCGTTGCCGGCGGCCGATTTGTCCGACGCCAAGGCGGCTTCGGGCTCATTCAGGGCTCGGGTTGCCGGGATATCGTGCCGATCCGGCGCATTTTCGGCGGGCGCCCCCGAGATTGCGGCTGCCGGCAACTCGGCTGCGGTGGCCGAGACCGAGGCATAGGCATCCGCCTCGCCGGCCCCGAACAGGTCGTCGCGGCCGGGGACGCCGATATCGCGGGCGGTTTTCATCAGGATCGCGCGTACCTCCGCCGGCTTCAATGAGGGATTGCGCTCCAGCATCAGCGCAGCCAGGCCGCTGACATAGGCGGCCGAAAACGACGTGCCGGACGTCATCTGATATTTGTTATCCGGTGCGGGCAGGAAGATATCGACGCCTGGAGCGGCGACGGCGATATGGCTGCCTCGGTTCGACGCGGTAAACAGTCTGTCCTGGGCGTCGGTTGCGCTGACCGCAATCACGTTCGTATTGGCCGCGGGATATAGCGGCGGCGATTTCGGCCCGGCGTTGCCGGCGGCGGCAACCATCAAGATGCCCCTGGCGGCGGCGGCCGCGATGCCCCGTTCGACAAGCGCATCCTTCGGACCGGCGAAGCTCATATTGACGATCTGCGCGCCGTGAGCAGCCGCGTAATCCAGACCTTTGAGGACAACGAACGACGAGCTTTCGGCACCGTTCGGCGCGGCGCCGAATGCGCGGATCGCCAAAATCCTCGCCGCCGGGGCGCTCCCCATCAGCCGCGCGTGCGCCACGATAACGCCGGCGATACCCGTGCCGTGGGCATGCGGGCCCTCCTTGCTGCCGAGCGCATCGAAGCTGTCTGCAACTGCGTTCGAAAACTCCGGATGTTTGAGATCGATTCCGGAATCGATGATAGCGATCGTTACGTTGGCACCGTGGGCCAGCGTATGCGCCAACGGCAAACGAAGTTTTGCGAGCGCATATTGGGCGGGATCGCCTTCGGACAATTCCGTTTTGTTCTGCTGCTGCAGGACATAGCGAAGATTCCGCTGGACAGAGCGAAAGCTGGCATCGCCGGCGAGTTCGCGGCTAACGGTCTCGAACGAGCGGCGGTCGGTGATGCGGAACAGACCAATGGTGGCGTCTATCAGCGGAAATTTCTGCGACATGATGCGCACGAGCCTGTGACGCCGCGCCAGCACATCTGCCTGTGCCTCGGACAGCGCGCCGTCGATCTCCGCCACGATTTCGCCCGTGATCGCACCCGGATTGAACGCTGTCAGCGCGTTGTTGCGGCCGGCGCGGTTGTTGCCTGTTCTGCCCGCCGCGCCGGCACCGCCGCCACCGGCCGAACTGTCCAGGTTGCACCCGTCGCTATCGCGCTCGGCATAGCCGCAACCCTGACGGGTTTTTAGATTGGGTATGGTTCTGCCGATCCCGATCACCGCCCGGCCGGCGATGTTCGGGTCGATCCGGGGCGCCATGTTGATGCTGGGGGCCCGGGATCCGATGTTGAGGTTAGGCGAGCGCATGATGCTTTGCGCATGAGCGGCCGGGCTGTCTAGATACCCCAACGGCACTGTCACCAAAGCCAGCGCCAGCGCGGCGTGCCGCGCCTTGAGCAGCCAATTCACGGGTTCGTGGACCATGCGACCTCGGGCGCTTGCGTCGATTGTGAGGTCCCGTGCAGCATTAAGGCGTTGCCACCGCGAGGCTGACAATCTTCTCTTGTTGCAGCTTGCCCATCAGGGCGGCGACTTCGCCCTTCGTCATCGCCTTGTTGCCGAATTGCAACCGAAACATGCCGCCCTTGGCACCATCGACGATGGATGCCTGATAGCTATCGAGCAAAGCCATGATGTCGGCGACGCGCGCATCGGGCGCGAAACGCACCAGCGCGCGCGGCGGCGCTTCCTGCCGGGCGGTCTCGTTCGTGCTTAACGAGGCCGTCTGGAACGAGCTTGTCTGGTTCGTCACCAGAACCGCACCTATCAGGCCTGCCTGCAACAACAGCGCGAGCCCGCCGAGGCTCGCCGACCAGGCCAGCGTTCGCGGCGACAGGCCCGCGAAAAATTCGATTATCCGCGCGGAAAAATTCAACGACGCCGACGGCCTCACGGCTGGTTCGCTATCGATCGCCGCGAACAACTTCTGCATGGCGCGCGCGGACGGCGCGCCGAGGCTTTCGTTGAGATGAATGGTCTCGGCGTATTCTTCGCGGATCGCCGCGTATTGCTTCGCCAGTTCGGAATCGCGGGCGAGTGCTTCATTGACGCGGCGGGTATCGCGCGCATTCAGCGTGCCGGCCGCATGCCAAGGCAACAGCATCTCTATTTCACCGGGCTCTCGCTCCAGCATTTTCTCGCTCGTCGCCATCATGGCCAGCCTCGTTCTATGCCGGCCGCCTTCAGCAGTTCGGCCAATTTCTTGCGCGCATAATACAAGCGCGTCTTCGCAGTGTTCTCCGGAATACCAATAATTTCGGCCACCTCTTCCACCGATTTCTCGTGGTAGTACACGAGATCGACGATCTCCCGATGCTCTGGCGAAAGTGCCGTCAGGCACTCACGCAGCGCTTCACTGGTATCCTTTTTCTGCACCGCCACCTCGGGATCGTCGGACGTGTCCTCGATCGCGTTGGCGGCTTCATCGTCCAGTTCGTCGTCCTTCCTGCGCCGCAGCGCGGAAAGGGCCTTGAATCGCGTAATTGCCAGCAGCCATGTGGAAACGGCCGATCGGCCTTCGAACTTGCCGGCCTGGCGCCACACATCGAGAAAAACTTCGCTAACGAGATCCTCCGCGACCTGCTCATCCCGCACGAACCGGAGCCCGAAGCGATATACCCTGACGTGGTGCCTTCCGAAGAGCACCTGCATGGCAAGTCGGTCACCCTGAGCGATGCGCGCGATCAGGACATCGTCCGAAGCCGCCTGTGTCGCACTCAATGGCCGTCTCGCAAGGTTGGTCGGCTCTGGTTGGCGGCCGGTTCGATGGAAAAGGCAAGATTTTTCAAATCATCCCCCGCTCATGGCATGGAAGATGTAGCGCACGGAAGGCGGCAACACACCATCGGCGCTGAGGGCGAAGTCCCGGGCAGCGGAAATGACGGTATTATAATACAGACATTCCTTTCTATGTACCAACCATCAACTACAGGCTTGGTCGGCAAACAATGTTTCGAAACTTTGGTCTTTCTTCGTTGACCGCTGACCGAGGCAATTCATGTGACGCCAGCCGATCCCGCCAATTTCCATTGCGAAACAAGGGCAGTGGAGGCCTCGGATGACCAGAATCGCCCGCAAAGATACCAAACCTAAAGGCTTTGTTCCTTAAGGTTCCGCCATTGCATCCCTCGACGGCGGAACATGGGCAGCGCGGCTTCATCGCTTCATGATCAGGGCTCTGGCGGCGCGCTAACGCTGGCCCGGGAGCTGCCCGCGGATATCTTGAAGCGCCGCGTGGGCCAGCGCCGCGAGATGCTCGCCGTGCAGGCCGTAAGTTGCTCGCTCAGTACGCTGGCTCTGCTGGTCTACTTTTACGCGGGCACCGTCACGATCGTCATTCCCGCGGCGTATTTCCTGTGCGGCATCGCGTTGATCGGATTTTTCCTTGCCCTGTCCGAAACCCACCTCAATGACAGGTTTCAGGACCACTATCTCACGCTCTTTCAGGTCGGCGGACATGTCGCACTCCAGCTTGGCTTTCTGCTGGCAGCGCCCGAAATCGGCTATGCTTTTCTGTGCGTCGTGTTTCTGATCTTCGGATTCGGCGCGCTTCGGATGACGTCCCGGCAGGCCACCGTCGCCTGGACTCTCACCACAATGGGATTTGCCCCGATCTTTCTGCTCACCAGCGCGCCGATCGGCATGCCTGCGACGACGCATACCGAACGTGTCGCCGCGATGCTCTGCTTTGTCCTTACCATCGGACAGTGTGCCTTCGTCGGCCTTTACGGCAGTTCGATGCGCAAGATGCTTCAAAACCGCAGCTTCGAACTCAAGGCCGCCTACAGGCGCATCGAAGAGCTCGCCGAACTCGACGAACTGACGGGCTCGTTCAATCGCCGCTGCATCATGCGGATGCTGGACGACGAGATTGCCCGCGCTCGTCGTGGCAAGATGCCCTGCTCGATTGCGCTGATCGATCTCGACTGGTTCAAGCGCATCAATGATACCTACGGCCACCCTACCGGCGACGAGGTGCTCAGGACATTCGCCATCACCGTATTCGCGAACATTCGCAACATCGACAGGTTCGGCCGTTACGGCGGCGAGGAATTCCTGCTGGTGCTTCCTGACACGCCAAGTGAGGTCGCCGCCCGCATCATCGATCGGTTGCGGGCGATCGTCGCCGATCTCGACTGGAGCGGTTTTTCCCCGGGCATGCAGGTAACCATGTCCGCCGGGGTCGCGACATTGCAGCCGGATGAAACTCCCGACAGTTTTCTCGCGCGCACCGACACCGCGCTTTACGCAGCCAAGGCGGAGGGACGCAACCGCATCGCCAGCGCCTGTTCCGACCCACTTGCAATTCCGGCGACGAAGAAGCGATCACCGGTCTGAGTTACCCGACCGCTCCAGGAAAGAGCCATGAATTCGAAATCTGCCGCCACCTCCGAAAGTCTGCTGGATGAATTGCAAGCAACCCTCGCGCACGGGACCGTCGCGCGGCGGGTAGAAACCCTGCGCCGGGTGACCGATCTCTTTATCGACGGAGCGGTGGATTTCTCGGACGAGCAGATCGGGTTGTTCGACGACGTCTTCAAATGCCTGATCGATCACATCGAGACCTCCGCCAAGGCGCTGCTCGCCAATCGCCTTGCTCCGATCAATACCGCACCGCCCCGTACCATTCGCGCGTTGGCGTTCGACGATGTCATCGAGGTTGCAGCACCGGTGCTCTCCCGGTCGGAACGGCTCGACGACGAGGTGCTGATCGAGACCGCCCGCAACAAGAGCCAGGCGCATTTGTTGGCGATTTCGACGCGAAGGGTACTGAGCGGCGCGGTCACCGACGTGCTCGTGCTGCGCGGCAACGATGAGGTGATCCAGAGCACCGTCAATAATCCTGGCGCGGAATTTTCCGAGCGCGGCTTCACTCGGTTGGTCGATCGCGCCGAGGGCGACGACAACCTCGCGACCTGCATCGGCCTGCGTCCGACAATTCCCCGGCACCTCTACCTGAAATTAATCGCCAAGGCCTCGGTGGCGGTTCGGGAGCGGCTGGAGGCCGCCAGCCCGCCCCTGGGCGACGTGCCGACCGCGGTGCGGGAGGCAACCCGGCGGGCGCGGACCGCGGCCTCGGCCGTCACGCCGGAAACCGTCATCGCGCACGAGCTGGTCAAATCATTGTTCGAGGACGGCAGGCTCGATGAGCATCAGGTGGCGGTGTTTGCCGAGGCCGGCAAGTTCGACGAAGTCAACGCCGCGGTCGCAGCGCTCGCCAATGTCTCGGTGTCGGTTGCCGAGGACATGATGATCGAAACACGCGCCGAGGGCGTTATGATCCTGGCAAAGGTCGGCGGATTGTCATGGTCGACCGTCAGGGCGATCATCAATTTGCGCGACAATCTCTCGGGCACGGAGCCGACCGATCTGGTGGCATGCAAGGCCACCTACGAGCGGCTGCGACCATCGACAGCGCAGCAGGTGCTGCGCTTTCACCGCATGCAGCAGTCCGCCGCGCCGACGCCGCGGGCAGCCGAATTCAAGGGCGTCCCCGCGAGCGCCGAATGACGCGCAACCCAGAGCCCGACTAGAATCGCAGCATCCTCGATCCCACCAGCGCACCGATGGCCGTGACCAGCGCGGTGGCGATCGTGTACCAGGTCGCCACGAACAGCGGCGAATTGTCGGTGCAGTGCGAGGCGTACAGCGTCGCCGCCAATCCGGCCGACAACAACCCGGCGACGGCGCCCGCAACCGCAGGCCGCGCCGGCGCACCGTGGCGCAAGCCGAACAGCGCCGCCGCCAGCAGCGGCAACGACATTAACGGAATCGCCGTCAAGCAGATCCTTGAATTGCTTCCGACCAGCCGCGTCATCATCGGCAGCCGCTGCGGCATCATCATCTCGCTTCCGATTCCGGTTGCGAGCAGTCCGGCCGGAATCAGCAATAGCCACGCCCAGCCGTGCAACGACGCTTCCGGCCGCGACAAATGTAGACTGACGGCGACGGCCGAGCTTGCCAGCGCGAGCGTCACCACAAACTTGAAATCGAAAAACGGATTGTGCATCGCAGTCATGACGTCTGGACGGAAGCCCAACCCTGCGAAGAACATCAAAACCGAAACCGGAGCGGCGGCGAGCAAAGCCAGCGTCAGCACGAAGCCGACCGGGCGAGCCCGGTGCAGGTTGTCGGCGGCGAGGCTTCGAATGAGCTGATCGGTATCCATTCTCATTGTTCCCGTAATTTGGCGGTGAGGCTGGCTAGCCCACGATGCAATGCTACCCGCACCGCACCCTCGCTCATCGCGAATTTCGCCGCCGTGTCCTTGATCGATGCGCTATCGACCGCGATCGACTGCAGCACGTCACGCTGTCGTGCCGGCAGCGATTTGAGCTGGGCTGCGACCTCGCTCGCCGGTGCGCTCTCCGCTTGCGGTTCGCTCGGAATCGTCTCGGCGAAATCGTCGATGTTGACGAAAACCCGGCGGCCGCGGCGGCGCAGCGAATTGATCAGCTTGTTGCGGGCGATCGCAAACAGCCATGGCGCGAACGGCGCGTCGGTATCCCAGGTATGCCGCTTCAAATGAACCGCCAACAAAATATCCTGCACGATGTCCTCGGACTGATCGACCGGTTGCCCTGCCCGCGCCAGCCCGCGACGCGCCGCAGCCCTCAGCACCGGCGTGACGGCCTTGAGCAGCCGATGATACGCGGCGCTGTCTCCTGAAATGGCCGACCGCATCAGATCGGTCCATTCGTCTTCACGTTGGCGCACGCGCGCTCCCACACTGCAATTCGGTCGATCTTTCAATTTGTTACTTGCTGGAAGCTTAATCACGAATTCGTGATTACGGCCTCCGCGCTTCGCAATCGGCATACCCGCGCATAATGGATGCGGGATGACCAACTCCGTATCGGCAGGCTCATAACATCGATCGGTGCGGCTGACACCCGTTGCATCGATTACAAGAGGTCACGCATCGGAAATCTCCGGTGGCCCCACGTGATGTCACTGCCCTGTTTCCGCCCGGTCCAGCCTGAAACTTCCCTTTTTCTGCCCCGGTGCGGACACGCTCTGTGGCTCATTTCGCCCTCGGGATTGACACTTGGGGAGATTGCCGCATGACGACCAAACCCGGCGGGCGCTCGGCATTGATATTGGTTTCAGGGCTTTTTGTATGTTTGGCAGGGTCATCGCTGGGGGCGGCGGGCGCGGAAAATGCGGCCACAGGTTCAAAACCGGAACGTGCGTCGGCGCTTCCCCAACACGCCAAACACACCTCGCATCATCGGAAAAGCTACGCGCATCGTAAATCCAGTGAGGTGGTGGCGGAATCCCCCACCGCCAACAGGGCCGCGGCGGCCGATGACAGCGATAAATCATCCGTGATTCCGCCGTCGGTGGCTGACGCGAATGCACAAATGGCTTCCGCCGACACCCCGGCCGGCGGCAGCGCCAAAGCGATGTCCGTGCGCGCCAACGACATCCTGGCCAATCTGGCGAACGTTCAGGTTGCCACGGACGCCCAGGTGGTTGCCGCCGATCAGCTTAACGAGGTCGATCGCGCGCTGCAGGAGAACTCGCCAGCCCCAGCGGCGATGGCTTCGGCCGACGCGCCCGTCGCTGCCACGGCGCCGGTGATCGCCAGCAACAGCGCAAACTCGCCCTGGGACGAGACCTCCTTGATCGGAAAAATCTTCATCGGCTTTGGCGCGCTGCTGACGATGGCCTCGGCCGCACGGATGTTCATGGCATAGAATTTCCGCCGTCTTCCGGAAGTGAGTGCAATGTGCACGAGTCCGGTGTCGGAATCTCCCTCTTGAAGCACACCCCGCCAGCGGGCAGATTGCCCGCGAAATCAGAACCGGGGTGAGCCATGAGCACGTTTGAATATATCATTGTCGAAAGCAAAGGCGCGGTCGGCATTATTACGCTCAACCGCCCGAAGTTGCTCAATGCGCTCTCGTTCGGCGTGTTCAGGGAAATCGCCGCCGCCATCGATGATCTCGAAGCCGACGACACGATCGGGTGCATCCTGCTGGCAGGCGGCGAAAAGGCCTTCGCCGCGGGCGCCGATATCAAGGAAATGCAGCCGAAGACTTTCATCGATATGTTTTCCAGCGATTTCACCGCAATCGGCGGCGACCGCGTCGCCAGGTGTCGCAAGCCGACGATCGCAGCCGTCAGCGGCTATGCGCTCGGCGGCGGTTGCGAACTGGCAATGATGTGCGACGTCATCATCGCAGCCGACACCGCAAAGTTCGGCCAGCCGGAAATCACGCTTGGCACCATTCCCGGCATCGGCGGTACCCAGCGTTTGACGCGCGCTATCGGCAAATCCAAGGCGATGGATTTGTGTCTCACCGGGCGGATAATGGATGCCGCCGAGGCCGAGCGATCGGGGCTCGTCAGCCGCGTCGTCCCTGCGGACAAGTTGATGGGCGAAGCGCTGGCGACCGCCGAAAAGATCGCCTCGATGTCGCGCCCCGCGGCGGCGATGGCCAAGGAGGCCATCAATCGCGCGTTCGAAACGCCGCTTTCAGAAGGAATTAATGTCGAGCGCAACCTGTTTCATTCGACCTTCGCGCTGGAAGATCGCGCCGAGGGCATGGCGGCGTTCATCGAGAAGCGGAAGCCGGAGAACAAGAACAGGTAGGCGGGGATCACCGGGCTTTGCACCTCGCCAGCGCCGCGGCGACCAGCGCGCGGTAGGCGCGTTCGGACCAAGTCGCCGGCCGGTCAAGACCGAGCCGTGCCAGGCATTCGCTGTCGTCGGGATCCGGGGTTCGCGTCAAGCCCTGCCACAGCAATCCCGGCAGCCGCCGCGGCGCGCGTTGCGCATCCTGCAACAGTTGCAAAGCCGGGATCAGCCGCTGCTCGACATCGGTAAAATCGCTGCCGAACGGAAACGACGGCAACAGGCCGGCCTCGCGTGCGGGTTTTAAAGCTGTCGCAATCCGGTCGGGGTGATTATCGCGGTGCGCGGAGGGAATCTCAAAATTCTTTGGCAGCTTGCCGGCGTCCTTGGCCTGCCGCGCCAGCTCGGCCTGAAAGCGGCTGTCCGCGACCTGTAGCATCGCCGCGATCACATCGGCATCGGATTTTCCCCTGAGATCGGCGACACCGTATTCGGTGACGATGACATCGCGCAAATGCCGCGGAATGGTCTCGTGACCGTAGCTCCAGCGGATGTTGGACTGTGCCCTTGCGCCGGCCTGCCGCGTCGATTCCACCGTAAGTATCGAGCGCGCACCCTGTAACGCGAACGCCTGAGCCACGAAATTATACTGGCCGCCGACGCCGCTGACGACCTGTCCGTTTTCGAGGCCATCGGAAACGGCTGCCCCCATCAACGTTGCCATCATCGCATTATTGACGAAACGCGCATCGACGCGGGCGCGCCGCTTGGCAGCCTCATCGCCGTACAGCTCATTGGTGAACGATACCGGCATCATCCGGATTCGCGCGATTTCGGCCGCCGTCATCTCGCGCAATGCGCGGTAAAACGATTTCGGCCCGAGGAAAAAGGCGCCGTGCAGCAATACGCCCTCGACCTCGCGCTTGAGAATACCGGCGTCGATCAATCCGAGAAATGCCTCGGTCAGCATTTCGCTGATGCCGTACAGACCTTTTTCGAACGATCCGGTCTCCAGTTCTTGCGCTTCGGGCGAAAGCCGCTTCATGATTTCTTGAAATTGCCCGTTGTCGCGGTGGCGAACGGTCAGCCCTTGCGCCAGCGCATCGCCGGTCTGCCCAATACCGATCTGCAGCGTGCCGCCGTCGCGCACGAGGCCGGCGGTATGAAGACCGATCGCATATTTGGTGTCGGTGATCGGCTCGGAGGGCGGCGCGAACAGCGGAAAGTCGGTCTCGGGACTATCGAGCACCGCGCTGAACTGCTCGGCCGGCAGGTCACCGGGGCCCGGCATGAACGGCAGCTCGGAATTGACCTGACCGATCAGTTTGAACGACGCGGCGCCTTCTGCGCGGGCGCGCAATATATCCAGCGTGGTGTCGGTGTTGCAGCTCAGACTATAGCGGGCGACGCCATCGACAACGCGTTTCGCCACCAGTTGCGTGACGACATTGAGCCCGCGCGCCAGCAGATAGGAGGCCGCGTGGGTATAGTTTGCCGAAATATAGTGCTGCTGCGCGAACGGCACGTGCAGCCATCTGCCGGCCAGAAAAAAGAATTCGATCACCTTAATATTGGGGGGCAGCGCGCCGGCACGCAGCGCGTCGGCGTAGGCGAGATCGGGGTAGCCGCCGAACAGGCGGTCGATGACGGGCGCGATGAAGCGCTGTTCAAGCAGGTTTGCCGGCGTCGGTTTTTCCAGCGTCAGCGCGGAAAAAAAGGTCAGGCTGATGGCGCGGTCGGCGCAGGCGCGCGCGTAAAGCGCATTGACTATATGGTTGGCCTTGCCGAGCCCGAGCGGCAACCCGACCACCAGATTAGACCCGACATCGCCAATGATGTCTTCCGCGATGTCATCGGGATCGGTGAACAGTTTCGGCATCGCTTGCAAGCCCAGGCGGATCGGGGACGGCCGGCCGCGCCGGAATCAGAGCAGCCGCCTGCACCTATAGCTTATTTCGCAGCCAGTATTGGTCTGTGACGAACAGGCAACAGCGAGGCGCTGAATTCAGGGGGTTGCCACGCGCCAAGGTTTGCCTGTGGCAGCACCGCCCTTTAAACAGGTAGATAAGTCGGGTCGTCGGCGGGGGCGGACGGCCGGGTTGACTTACGGGATCATATGATTGGGCGTGCGGCTAGAGTTGGCCACTTGGCAAGGCGCGTGCTTCGATCGGGCATTTGTCTTGGTGTGGTGACTTGCGTCGGTTTTGCCGCCTGCCCGGCCCGGGGCGAAGCCCTCCCCGAGGCACTGGCCAAGGCCTATCAAACCAATCCGCAGCTCAACGCCGAACGGGCGCGGCAGCGCGCCACCGACGAGAACGTCCCCCAGGCGCTTGCGGGCTACCGCCCCCAGATCATCGCCAGCCTTAGCGGCGGATTGCAGGCGGTGCGCAACCTCTTGCCGGACAATACCGTTCAATCCGCGACCCTGAAACCCTGGACCATCGGGGTGACGGTGACGCAGACGCTGTTCAACGGCTTCAAGACCGCCAATAGCGTGCGCGTAGCGGAGCTCCAGGTACAGTCCGGCCGCGAGGCCTTGCGCAATGTCGGCCAGGGCGTCCTGCTCGACGCCGTCACCGCCTACACCAACGTGCTGGCCAACCAGTCGCTGGTCGAGGCGCAACGCTCCAACGTCGCCTTCCTGCGGGAAACCCTCGGCGTCACCCAGAGACGTCTCAATGCCGGCGACGTGACCCCGACCGACACTTCGCAGGCCGAAGCGCGGCTGAGCCGCGGCCTTGCGGATCTGAACGCCGCCGAAGTCAGTCTCGCCATCAGCCAAGCCACCTACACCCAGGTGATCGGCAATCCTCCGGGGCATTTGCGGCCGCCGGAAACCGTCGACTACTATCTGCCGCGCAGCCGCGACGATGCGACCAACCTTGCCTTCAGGGAGCATCCGGCGGTGATGGCCGCAGGCTTCGACGTCGATGTGGCTTCGACCACCATCCACGTCGCCGAAAGCAGCCTGCTGCCCACTATTACCCTGCAAGGCAATGCCAGCCACAGCAGCCAGTCCGATCCGACACTTGGCACCTCCCGGACCGATCAGGCCTCCATCCTCGGTCAGATGAACGCGCCGATCTATGATGGCGGCACCGCGGCGTCACAGACCCGGCAGGCCAAGGAGCTTGCCGCGCAAAGCCGGCTGGTGCTTGAACAGGTCCGCAACCAGGCCCGCACAGCAGCGACCGGCGCATGGGCCGCGAATGAAGGCGCCAAGGTCGCGGTAGCGGCGTCGGAATCCGAAGTACGCGCCGCCGGCGTGGCCTTGGAGGGCGTCCGCAAGGAGGCGCTGGGCGGTCAGCGCACCACGGTCGACGTGCTGAACTCGCAGCAGGATCTGATCTCGGCCAAGGCGCGACTGATCGGTGCGCAGCGCGACCGCGTGATTGCTTCCTACACGCTGCTGAGCGCCATCGGCAGGCTCGACGTCAAGACGCTCGGCCTCAATACGCCGGACTATCTGCCTGAGGTGCATTACCATCAGGTGCGCGACGCCTGGCACGGCCTGCGCACGCCGTCTGGGCAATAGGTCAAGCGCCTGATCTGACCGCTAACGCGGCCGGCGCGAGAAGACCGAAATCAGCACCGGCAGCGTCACCAGGATGACCAGCGGCGCCAGCATCATGCCGGTGACGACAACCACCGCCAGCGGTTTCTGCACCTGCGATCCGATCCCAGCCGACAACGCCGCGGGCAACAGCCCTACGCCGGCGACGACGCAGGTCATCAGCACCGGCCGCAGTTGCAGTTCGCCGGTGCGGATCACCGCGGTCACCCGGTCAAGGCCCTCGTCGATCAACTGGTTGAACTGCGACAGGATGATGATGCCGTCCATGACGGCGATGCCGAACAGCGCGATGAACCCGATCGCGGCCGACACGCTGAACGGAATTCCCGAAATCAGAAGCCCGAGCACGCCGCCGAAGATCGCCATCGGAATCACGCTCATGGCGAGCAGCGTGTCCACCATCGAACCGAAATTGAACCACAACAGCACCGCGATCAGCGTCAGGCTGATCGGCACCACGATCGACAGCCGCTTGATGGCGTCCTGCAGATTGCCGAACTCGCCGACCCATTCGACCCGCGAGCCCGGCGGGAGGTGAACCTGGCTGGCGATCTTGTCCTGCGCTTCCCTGATGGCGCCGCCGAGATCGCGCTCGCGCACCGAGAACTTGATCGGCAGATAGCGCTCCTGCTGTTCCCGATAGATATAGGCGGCGCCCGAGACCAGGTTGATCGAGGCGACCTCGCTCAGGGGAATCTGCGTAATGGTGCCGTTCGGGCCAGCCGCGCCGATCCGCAGGTTTTGAATGGCCTCGGCGCTCTTGCGATATTCAGGTGCGAGGCGGACGATGATCGGAAAATGCCGGTCGCTGCCGGGTTCATAGAGGTCGCCGGCGCTGTCGCCGCCGATCGCCACCTTGATGGTGGCATTGATATCTCCGGGGGCCAGTCCGTAACGAGCTGCCTTGGCGCGATCGATATCGATCTGGATGGTGGGCTGGCCGAGCGAGGTGAATACCGCAAGATCGGTAATCCCTTGCACGGTGGCGAGCACCGACTTGATCTTGTTGGCGGTGTCGCTCAGCGCCTGGAGGTCGTTGCCGTACAGTTTGATCGAGT
Source organism: uncultured Alphaproteobacteria bacterium (assembly GCA_963742425.1). Taxonomy (GTDB): domain Bacteria; phylum Pseudomonadota; class Alphaproteobacteria; order Rhizobiales; family Xanthobacteraceae; genus Bradyrhizobium. The sequence continues at coordinate 819,975 of CAVULR010000011.1, read as the reverse complement.
TCTCGCCCTTCACGCCGGACACCGCTTCGGAAACGTTGTCCTGGAGGTATTGCGAGAAATTGAATTCGACGCCGGGGAACTTGTCCTGCAATTGCCCAAGCAGCTGCCCGGTCAGTTCCTCCTTGTCATGCGTGCCGGGCCATTCGTTGACCGGCTTCAATGGCGCGAAGAACTCGGCGTTGAACAGGCCCGCGGCGTCGGTGCCGTCGTCGGGACGGCCATGCTGCGACACAACCGCCTCCACTTCGGGGCGGCTGCGGATCAACTTGCGCATCTCATTGACGTAGGCGTTGCCCTCCTGCAGCGAGATGGTCGGCGGCAGGGTCGCGCGAATCCAGAGATTGCCCTCCTCGAGCTTGGGCAGGAACTCCAGCCCGAGCAGGCGGCTTAATACGAGGGTCATGACCACGAGGCCGGCGGCGCCCGCCATCACGACCGTCCGGTTGATGACCGCCCAGTTCAGGACGGGAACGTAGAGCCGATGCAGGAACGCCATGATCCGGGTGTTGGTCTCGTGCATATGCGCGGGCAGGATGATCGCGCTCAGCGCCGGGGTGATGGTAAACGTCGCAAGCAGGCCGCCGGCCAGCGCATAGGCATAGGTGCGCGCCATCGGACCGAAAATATTGCCTTCAACGCCGGTTAGCGTAAACAGCGGCAGGAACGCCGCGATGATGATGGCGGCGGCAAAGAAGATCGACCGCGACACGTCGGCAGCCGCCGAGAGAATGGCATGGCTTTTCATGCCCATGGCGGTGTCGGTCGAAATATGACTTTGCTCGGCCTCCGACAGTGCCGTCGTTTGCGCCAGCCGGCGGAAGATCGCCTCCACCATGATCACCGTGGCGTCCACGATCAGTCCGAAATCGATGGCGCCGACCGACAGCAGATTGGCGGATTCGCCGCGCAGCACCAGAATGATGACGGCGAAAAACAGCGCGAACGGGATCGTGGCGCCGACGATCAACGCGCTTCTGAGATCGCCGAGGAAGATCCATTGCAGCAGCACGATTAGAATAATGCCGACCACCATGTTGTGCAGCACGGTCGCGGTGGTGATGTCGATCAGATCCTTGCGGTCGTAGATGCGCTCGATCCGCACGCCCGGCGGCAGGATGCTGGAATTGTTGATCGAGGCTACCAGCTGTTCGACGCGCAATATGGTCGGCGAGCTCTGTTCGCCGCGGCGCATCAACACGATGCCCTGCACGATGTCGTCGTCCTGATCGAGGCCGGCGATGCCGAGCCGCGGCTTCTCGCCGACGGTCACGGTCGCGACATCCTTGACCAGCACCGGATTGCCGCCGCTTTGCGCAATCATGGTGTTGGCAAGGTCGTCGATGGAACGGATCAGGCCGACGCCGCGCACCACCGCCGACTGCGTGCCGATATTGACGGTGTTGCCGCCGACATTGATGTTGGAATTGCCGACGGACTGCAGCAGTTGAGGCAAGGTCAGGCCGTAGGCGATCAGCTTGTTGAAATCGACCTGCAGCTCGTAGGTCTTGGTCTTGCCGCCCCAGCCGGTGACGTCGATCACACCGGGCACTGCCCGAAAGCGGCGCTGCAAGACCCAGTCCTGCAACGTCTTGAGGTCGAGCACGCTGTAATTCGGCGGCCCGGCCAGCCGGTAGCGGTAGATTTCGCCGATCGCGCTGAGCGGCGAAATGCCGGGCTGCACGTTGCCCGGCAGCGGCGCCAGTTGCGACAACCGGTTCAGCACCTGCTGCAGCGCCTCGTCATAGGTGTAATCGAACGAGAACTGCAGTTTGACGTCGGACAATCCGTACAGCGAGATCGTGCGGATCGTGCGCAGGTTCTTGATGCCGGCGACCTGGGTCTCGATCGGGATCGTGATGTAGCGTTCGATCTCTTCCGACGACAATCCCGGACTTTGCGTCACGATGTCGACCATCGGCGGCGTCGGGTCGGGATAGGCTTCGATATTGAGCTGCTTGAACGCGATCAGGCCGCCGATCAGTACGACGGCGAGCAGGCCCACCATCAAATAGCGGCGGCTGACGGCAATGTCGACAAGACGATCCATTCAGATCGGCGCTTTCAATGAACTGAGATTAGCTGCCGGACGCGGCGCGGTCGATGAACAGGCTGCCCTTGGTAACGATCTGCTCGCCGGGTTTCAAATTGCCTTCGACCTCGACCAGGTCGCCATTGATGAGGCCGGTCTTGATCTGACGCAGTTCGATCGACTTGTCCTCGTGCGCGACCCAGACGCGAACCTGATCGCCCTCGTAGATCAAAGCCTGTTTCGGCACGCCGACCGCCGCATGATCGCCGGCGGAATAAATCGTGACATTGGCGAACATCTCCGGCTTCAGGAGACCGTCCTTGTTGTCGATCGTGGCGCGAACCAGAAGCCGGCGGGTCGCCGGATCGATCGCCGCGGCGACGTAGTTGATGCGCGCCGTCAGCGGCCGGCCCGGCAGCGCCAGCACATTGAATGCAATCTCCTGCCCCACCGATACGTTTGACGCGTCGGTCTCGCGGACGAAAGCCGTGAGCCAGACCGTGGAGAGATCGCCGATCACGAAGACCGGGTCACTGGCGCCGGAGTTCACATATTGGCCGGGCCCGATCTTTCGCTGCACGACGGTGCCGGTAATCGGCGAGAAGATCGTGGTATTCGGATTGATGCTGCCTTTTTCCTGAAAGCTCGAGATCGCCTCGTCGGTGAAGCCGAGGATTCGCAGTTTGTTGCGCGCGGCTTCCAGCGCCGTCTGCGAGGAGCGCAGATCGTTCTGCGCCTGGATCAGGGTTGCCTCGGCCTGCTGATAATCCTTCTGCGGAACGGCCTTGCCCTCGAACAGATCCTTGGCGCGCCTGTATTGGAGCTGCGAGAGATCGAGCGCCGATTTCGCTTTGTTCTGTCCGGTCATGGCGGTGATGAAGTCGTTCTGGGCCTGCACGGTGTCGGCGGCCTCGATCACAAACAGCGGTTGGCCCTGCGTAACGCTGTCGCCCGGCCGCGCCAGCAGTTTCGTGACGCGGCCCGCATAGGGCGAGAACACCGGCGTCGAGCGATCCTCATCGACCGCGACCTTGCCTTCGGTCACATGTTCGGCCCGGAAAGTTCGCTCGGTGACGGGCTCGATGGTCAGGGAGGCCCATTCGGCCGGGGTCGGCGCGTAGCGCCGCAATCCCTTGCGGGATTGGCTCGATACCTCGGAATTTGCCTTGCTTGCCCCGCTGACATGCGAAAGCCCATAGACGGCCGCGCCGCCAAGCACCAGCAGCGCCGCAGCGACGGCCAGCCGTTGCCCGCTAAGCATCTGCAATCGCTTGGTAAATTCCAACGCCATGGGGCCCAGTCACTTCGGCGATGATTCCGGCAATGACTGCCTCATCGGTCCGCTAATAGTGCCTAATTGTTGTTTCGAACAACCTAAAAAACGCGATTGGCGCTAGCGTTAAAGTTAAAATTTCGAGAGGCCACCCCGAAGCTTCAATTACGCGCCGGCCATTGCGCCGGATGGCTGCCGAGCGGCATCGCCGGACGCGCCCAGAACGCCCTTGATTTCGACAGCGCCGCCGAATGGCTGACGGCCCGCAGCGGACCGAAGCCGGACGCCACGTCTTCCATAAAGCCGCTGACCTTCTCGCCCTTTAAATCCTCGGTCTTGAGTCCGTCGGCCAGGCGGCCGAGTTTCCACAGCCATCGTCCGGTCTGCGCCAGCGAGACGCGAACATGCCAACTGCCGCCTTCGCGCGACTGGCGCGCCTTCGCCATCATGGCGCCGAATGCCATCAGATAGCCGGTGGCGTGATCGAGCATTTGCGCCGGCAATTCCTTCGGGCCCTCGATTCCCGCAGCCTGTCCTTCGGCGTGATTGAAACCGGTGGAGGTCTGCACCAGCGAATCGAAGCCGCGGCGCTCCGCCCACGGCCCGGCATGGCCATAGGCCGACAGCGACACATAGACGATGCCGGGGTTGATCCGCGCGGCATCCTGCGGCGCGAAACCAAGGCTTGCGAGCGCTTGCGGTCGATAACCTTGCGAGAAGATATCCGCGCTCGCCAGCAGATCGCGCAACACACCCCGCCCCGCTTCGCTCTTGAGATCGACAAAACTCGTCAGCTTGCCGCGGCCGGTGTCGATGGTGAGCCAGGGAATCGCCGGCAGGTCGGGACCGGAAATCAACAACACATCGGCGCCGTGCGCGGCGAGCGTGCGGCCGGCGACGGGAGCCGCGATCACGCGCGACAGGTCGAGCACGCGCAATCCCTCGAGCGGACGGTCTCCCGCGGGCCATGGCTTGGGCGCCGCCTCGCCGATTTTTTCGATGATGACCGGCGGCAGCGCGGCCAGCGCTTTGGCCTGCGGCAGATCGGACCATTCGCGATGCGAGCGCATCATCGCGACCACGCCACCGGCAGCGTAGGCCGCGGTCTCGAATGCCTCGCCATCCCATTGCATCAGCGCGGCCTGAACATCCTCGCGCTCCGGCTTGCAGTTCAGAACCTTGCAAACGGCCGCGCGATGATGCGGAAAATTGGTGTGCAGCCGCACGTAGCGCCGATCGCGGGTTTTGTAGATTCCGGCGATCGAGTCCCAAACCGCCGGAGCACCCTTGCCGTCGACGCGCAAATAGCGCTCGCTGCGGCATTCGACGACGGCATGTTGCATATCGACGGTAACATCCTGGCTTTGGCCGCTACGCAGCTTCCAGACTTGCGCCGCCGCAAGTCCCGCCGCGGCAATACTGGTTTGCGCCGCCGCGGCAACACGAAACGACGACGGCAGTTGCGGTTCTTCTCCGCTCAGCGTGACGGCATCAAGCGCGGCGAGATCGCCGCCGGCCGATGTCCAGAGGTCGGCGAGGATTTCGCGAGGCGCTTGCATGGGGTGTCCTTGAGAGAGACGTCGCGGCGCGAGGTTATCACTGCCGTCATCATCCGCGAAAGCAATCTGCGGAAACGGAGCTTCGATGTCTCGGCAACGGCGGTGAGCTCCTTCCCCTCTTGCGGGGGAGGGTTGGGGTGAGGAGTCCGGGTCCTCGATAGACCGTAACCCCACCACAGGCGGTCCATGCCTCTCCCATAATAAAGGGAGAGGTGACGCGCGTCGGCGCGTGCGCGGAGTGTCGTGCGCCTCCATATCAGCCGTCATACCCCGCGCATGCGGGGTATCCAGTACGCCGTGGCTTTTCGATTCTATCACCGAGGTCTCGGAATACTGGATCACCCGCATGCGCGGGTGATGACGAGTAAAATCGATTGCGCCCGGTTGTGCGTGTTCTCTCGCCCAAGAAGGGCGTGGAGAATGCCGGATGCCACCGTCAAACGACCAAATCCGCAACTGAATTCAATTCGCGAAGGGAACTTTTTGGTGATGCCGGCTTTGAGGAAAGTGGCCTTTGCCTTTGAGGCCTTGGGTCTTATTCTGCTCCCGCCGTCAGGACGAATTGGCCAGACGAAGGTTTCAAAGGTGGGCAATGAAAGCATATTTGGTGCTCGACCTGTCGGTGAACGATTTCGGCGGTTTCAGAAAATATATCGCCGAAATCCCTGCATTCATCGCCAAGCATTCGGGAAAATACATCGTTCAAGGCGTTCAACCCATGGTAATTGAGGGTGATTGGAAACCGGAACGCATGGTCATCATCGAATTTCCGGAACGCGAAAAGGCCGAAACGTTTCTAAGCGACCCTGAAATCCAGGATCTTTTCAAACTGCGCCACGATACGACGACGAGTAAACTGGTGCTTGCCGATGGCTGCACGTAAGCGCGACCTTCCGAGAGAGATATGGGGACCAACTATCCTGCACTCCTGCTGAAGTCATCCCGACTGCGCCGCGCCCGTCTTGTCATTGCCAGTCTGATGGCGCTTGGGGCGGCCGGGGATCATGCAGGCGCCAGCGACCGCGGCGAACGCGCGATCGAGTCCATCCAGTCGCGCAGCGCCGGCGAGCCGATCATGGCGATCGTTTCGCTCCACAGCCAGCGGATCACGGTCTACGACGCCAATGGCTGGATCCTGCGGGCGCCGGTGTCGAGCGGGCAGAAGGGTCGCGAGACGCCAGCCGGGATTTTCAGCATCATCCAGAAGGAAGCCGAGCACTATTCGAACCTGTACGACGACGCCTACATGCCCCACATGCAACGCATCACGTGGTCGGGCATCGCGCTGCACGGCGGCCCCTTGCCGGGATATGCGGCATCTCACGGCTGCGTTCGGATGCCTTTCGATTTCGCAGCCCGCCTGTTCGACGAGACCTCGCTGGGCTTGCGGGTAATCGTGGCGCCGAGCGATGTGACGCCCGTGGCGATAACCCATCCTCTGCTGTTTCTGGCGAAACCGGGCGCCGCTGCCCTGGCCGCCACCCGTGCCGCAGAGGCAGACGAGGCGGCGAAGAAGGCCGATCAGGCGAGGCTTGCCGCCGTCAAGGCCTTCCGGGAGGCGTCGCAGGTAAAGATGACCGTGCGTGTGGCGGAAAATCTCAAACTCAGAGCCGAGGCACAATTGACGGCCGCCGATACGGCGCTCGGTTCTGCCACCTCGGCCGAGGCAAAGGAGCAGGCCGAAGGCGCCAGGACGCAGGCGGCCGCCAGGATCGCAGAGCTGCAGGTGCAATGGGACGCCGCTAACGCGGTGCTGCAATCGAAACTCGATGTCGCCACGGCTGCGCGTGAGGCCGCCGCCACTGCGGAAACTGCACGGGCCGCGGCAGCGGAGGCGGCGCACCAGATGGCGCGGGAGCTCGAACCGGCATCGGTATTGATCAGCCGCAAGACCCAGCGGCTGTATGTCCGGCAAGACTTTGAGCCTGTCTTCGAAAGCGCTGTGACGATTGCGGATCCCGATCGCCCGATCGGCACCCATGTCTTCACCGCGATCGAGCAGGCCGGCGACAGCAACTTGCGATGGAACGTCGTAACCCTGGACCGCGGACGCTCCGACGGCGGCGCCGTTGAGCCGCAGCGCCGGGGGCGCGGGGCCAGCGGTCGCGACCCCTCGCCGTTGCAGACCGAACCGGACAGTGCAAAGGCCGCACTCGATCGCATCGTCATTCCGCAGGACGCGTTGGATCGCATCGCCGGGATCGCGCCGCGTTCTTCCCTGATCGTCACCGACGAGGCGTTGAGCTCGGAGACCGGCAAGGGCACGGATTTCGTGGTGCTGCTGAGCGGCGAGCCGCAAGGCGGCATCAAGGGCCGACGGCGCAATCCGCCGGCCGAATTCGGCTATGCACGCGCACGCGATCGCCTGCCTTTTTGGCGCTCGCCTCCCGGCGGTTCGTTCTTCACCTGGTAGCTCCCGCGCCCTCCTGAGCGTGATGTGTTGGAGTTGGATCGATTGGTCTCGCAAGCGCGAGGCTGTAACGATCTCGTGTCCCGGACCGGCATTGCGTCCCTTCGGCGGTGCACGGCAGGGGCCTGGGCAAAAAATCGCGAAAACAACCCCATGCAAAGTAGCGTGGACCCCGGCTCTTGCTGCGGTGCGTCCGGCACAGGGGTAGAAAATCCAACCTAACCTCATCCCGCCTAATGAAAATCCCGCGAGGGCGGCAGGATCCGCACGTCGCGCGGATGGCGGATTTTCTGGGCCGGGTTTTGCGGGTGCTGGCGCCGGTCGTCGTGCAGCGGTTCGATCAGCGTGGGCCCTGCCGGCACGGCATGCTTGCGGCTGAGCGCGTCGTTGGCAAGATGGTTGAGATCGCGGGAGCGGTCGAACAATCTGTCGGCAACGAGATGCACGACCTTGTCGGGGCTGCTTTGAATATATCCCTCGACCAGAACCAGCCGCGAGCCCATTACCTCCTTGCGAAACCGCTCCATCACTTTCGGCCACACCACGATATTGGCGATGCCGGTTTCGTCCTCCAGCGTCATGAAGACGACGCCCTTGGCGCTGCCCGGACGCTGGCGCACCAGCACCACGCCGGCGCAGCGGACATGACGCCTGTCCCGTTCGTGGCAGACGTCCTTGCAGGCGATGACGCCTTCGCCGGCAAACATCGGCCGCAAAAATTCCATCGGGTGACCCTTCAGCGACAGCCGGATGGTCTGATAGTCGGCGACCACCTGCTCCGGCAGCGGCATCAGCGGCAACGGCTGCGCATGCTCGTCCGGCTGTTCGCGCGCGGCGGCTGATTTCGAAAAGCGGCAGCGCCACGTCATCGGGCAATCGCCGCACCGCCCAAAGTGCCGCGCGGCGATCGAGCCCGATGGAGCGAAACGCATCGGCATCCGCCAGCAGGATCAGCGCGCGCTTGGGCAAGCCCGTGTCGCGGGCGAAATCTTCCAGCGAGGTGAACGGACGGCGCGCCCGCGCCGCGACGATGCGCATCGCCCAGTCGGTCTCTACCTCTCCCGCTTGCGGGGGTCGAGACGAGCGAAGCTCGCTCTTAGGTCGCATCGCATCGAAAGATGCGATGCGGGTGGGGGAAACTCTCTCCACACGAGCAGTGTGACTCGCGGCGACACCCCCACCCCAGCCCTCCCCCGCAAGCGGGAGAGGGAGCGCAGTCCTTTCGTGGTTGACCAAATGGGATTTTGCTTCTGGCACGTCCCGGAATGACGATTGACTCTGCTTCACCCGCGCCTCGTCCGGATCGGTCCATCTGAAGCCGTCGATCTGGCGAAAGCCGAGTCGCAGCGCGTGATATTTTCCGCTTTTCTCCTCCAGCATGTTGTCGGCATGGCTGAAGGAAATGTCGATCTCGCGCACGACAACGCCATTCTTGCGGGCATCGCCGACGATCTGCGCCGGCGCGTAAAATCCCATCGGCTGCGCATTCAACAACCCGCAGGCGAACGCATCGGGATGAAAATGCTTCAGCCATGACGAGACATAGACGAGCTGCGCGAAAGCGGCGGCATGGCTTTCGGGAAATCCGTATTCGCCAAAGCCCTTGATCTGGTTGAAACAGTTTTTCGCGAATTCCTCCGGATAACCGCGACCGATCAGATTGCCGACCATCTTCTCCTCGAATTTATGGATGGTGCCGACATGGCGGAACGTGGCCATCGCGCGGCGCAACTGGTTGGCTTCGTCGGGCGTGAATTTCGCAGCCTCGATGGCGATCCGCATCGCCTGTTCCTGAAACAGGGGAACGCCGAGGGTTTTTCCGAGGATGGCCTTAAGTTCGTTCTTGTCGCCATATTTCGGAAAGGGATATTCGATGTCTTCCGGCTTCATCCCCCTGCGCTTCAGATAGGGATGCACCATCTTGCCCTGGATCGGCCCGGGACGAACGATCGCGACCTCGATCACCAAATCATAAAACGTGCGCGGCTTCAGGCGCGGCAGCATGTTCATCTGGGCGCGGCTCTCGACCTGGAATACGCCGAGCGATTCGCCCCTGCACAGCATGTCGTAGACTGCCGGCACCTCGCGCGGAATGGTCGCAAGCTCCCAGCGTTCGCCCTTGTGCAGCTCGATCAAATCGAAACATTTCCGGATGCAGCTCAGCATGCCCAGCGCCAGCACGTCGACCTTCATCATCCTGATTTCGTCGATGTCATCCTTGTCCCATTCGATGAAGGTGCGATCCTCCATCGCGGCGTTGCCGATCGGCACATATTCATCGAGCCGGTCCTGGGTCAGCACGTAGCCGCCGACATGCTGGGACAGATGACGCGGAAATTCGATCAGTTCGGACGCCAGTTGCACCGCGCGATGAATCATGGGGTTTTGGGGATCGAGGCCGGCCTGCCGGACCTGCATCTCGTCGAGGCCGTCGCCCCAGCTTCCCCAGACCGTATCGGCCAACAGAGCGGTGACGTCTTCGGTCAGGCCCAGCGCCTTGCCGACGTCGCGGATCGCACTGCGCGGCCGGTAATGAATGACGGTGGCCACGATCGCGGCACGGTGGCGGCCATAGCGATTGAACACATATTGCATCACCTCTTCGCGGCGCGAATGTTCGAAATCGACGTCGATATCGGGCGGCTCGCGGCGCTCCTCGGAGAGAAACCGCTCGAACAGAAGATCGACCTCGACGGGATTGACGGAGGTGATCCCCAGCATGAAACACACGGCCGAATTGGCCGCCGATCCCCTGCCCTGACACAGGATGTGCTGCGAGCGCGCATAGCGCACGATGTCATGAACGGTCAAAAAATAATGCGCGTAACCGAGTTTTTCGATCAGCGCCAATTCCTTTTGCAAGGTGGCGCGCAGTTTTTCATCGATGCCTTGCGGGAAATATTTCGCGACCCCCTGCCAGGTAAGAAATTCCAGGTGCTGCTGTGCGGTCTTGCCCGGCGGCACCGGCTCGTCGGGATAGCGGTATTTCAATTCGTCCAGCGAAAAGCCGATGCGGCCGGCGAACCGCAGCGTCTCGGCGATCGCATCGGGATAATCGCGAAACAGCCGGACCATCTCGGCAGCCGGTTTCAGATGCCGCTCGGCGTTGGCCTCCAGCAGGCGGCCCGCTTTTTCAATGGTCGTCTTCTCGCGGATGCAGCTGACGACATCCTGCAGCACCCGGCGTTCGCAGTCGTGGTACAGCACATCATTGGTGGCAAGCAGCGGCACGCCGACTGCCGCGGCAATGCGCTGCAATTTCAGAAGACGGCGCCGGTCGTCGCCGCGATGAAACGGACTGGCGGCGAGCCACACGCCATCGGCGCGCGTGCCACCCATCGTCTCCAGCATCCGCCTCAGTGCCTCGTGCGTAAACCGGTACGGCGGCATCAGCACCAGCAACAGCCCTTCGCTGAATTCCCGCAGATCATCGAAGCCGAGGCGGCACTCGCCTTTGTCGGCCGCGAGTTTGCCTTTGCTGAGCAGACGGCAGAGCCGGCCATAGGCGGCGCGGTCGCGCGGATAGGCCAGAATGTCCGGCGTGCCGTCGATGAAGACGAGACGCGACCCGATCAGCAGTTTCGGCCGGGACTGCAGTTCCGGGTTTTTCAGTTCGGCATAGGCCCGCACCACGCCGGCCAGCGTATTGCGGTCGGCGATCCCGATGGCCGGCAAGCCGTATTCGCCTGCCCGATGCACATATTCCTGCGGATGGGAGGCGCCGCGCAAAAACGAGAAATTGGTGGTGACGCCGATCTCGACATAGTCAGGCGTTGGCTCAACGCCGCCGGGCGTGGTGTCAACGCCGACAGGCATGGGCTCGATGCCGCCGGAGATGGTCATGCGAACAATCCGTGCATGAACCAGTGCGGCTGCACCGCCTTGCCTTCTTCCTGCACGATCTCGCGGTCGTAAAGCCCGTCGCGATAGAGCCAGAACCGCAGGCCCGCCTCGTCCTCGACGCGGAAATAATCGCGCGTCAGCATCTCGCCCTGCGTTCGCCACCACTCCATGGCGACGCGCTCGGGGCCTTCGGCGCGGACCACGGCGTGGGTGGCGCGGCGCCAGACAAACCGGGCCGGCGGGCCATCCGGCACCTGCGCGATGACCTTGATTTCCTCCGGCCGCTCGAATAGCCGCAACGGCCGCAACGGCGGCTCACCGTCCGCGCGCGCCGGCCAGAGCGCCTGCGTGGCCGCGGCCAGATGATGCTGCGCCGGTGCCGCGAGTGCCGCTCGCTCCGGAATATGGGTGTCCTGCGGCAGGTGCACGACCACGCGCCGGCCGCCGATACGCGCGGCGATACGGTCGATCAGCGCCGCCAGTTCGTCATTGTCATGCACATTGGCATCGAGATCGCGCTGCTGCTGCACGACGATTTCGGTGCGGCTGGAGGACAGACGAATGAGATCGAAACCGAAACCCGGATCGAGCGGGTCGTTCAAGGCACTCAGCCTCTCGCAAAACAGCCGGTCGATCACCTCAGCCCTGGTCACGGGTTTTCCGGTATCGACCATGATGGTGCGGACCGCGCCGTCGGTGCGGAAGAAACGGGCTTCCAGCCGCCGCGCGCCCTTGCCCTGCTGCGCCATCGCCGCGACCAGCATCCCGCCCAGTCCGGATAATGTCGCCGCTATCACGGTGTCGGTCGCCACCGGATCGGCGAAACGCTTCTCCACGATGTATTCCGGCAGCGGCTTGCGCGGGCTGATCGGCGCATCGCCCTGCCCCAATGCCTGTTCCAGCAGGGTCGTGAAGCCGGCGCCGAAGCGGGCGGCGATTTCATGCCGCGCGCGGGCGGCGACGTCGCCGATGGTTTTCAGCCCGGCGCGGCGCAGGCCCGTGACGATCGCATCGCCGGCGCCGAGCGCGGACACCGGCAGGGGTGCGAGCGCATCGGCTTCCTCGCCGTCGCCTACGATGCGGCCATGGACATGACGGGTCATCGTCCGCGCGCATACCGAGGTGCCGGCGATGGCGGCGCTGACGGCAAAGCCTTGCGCGCTCAACGCCTCGCACATCAGCCGCATCATGGCGGCCTCGCCGCCGAACAAATGCACGCAGCCGGTGATGTCGAGGAACAGGCCATGCGGGGGGTCCAGCGCCACCAGCGGGGTAAAGCGGTCGCACCAGTCGGCGATGGCATTCAGCGCGTCGAGGTCGGCGACCTCATCGGCATCGAACACCCTTAATTGCGGACAGATGGCGCGGGCGTTCGCCAGCGGCTGGCCGACCTCAAGGCCGAGGCGCGCCGCCGCTTCGTCGAGCGCAAAAATCTGCAGCGCATTGTTTTGTTTGGCGACGACGATGCTGGGCACGCTGTTGTTCCCTCCTCCCAGGGAGGGGGGTGGCGGCAACGGCGGTGCTTGTGGCTTCCCCCTCTCCCCACCCTAGAGAGCGAGCTTCGCTCGTCTCGACCCCACAAGGGGGAGGGAGCCGACCTCCCGTGTCGTGAGAGATTTTCTCACGCACTTCGCTTGAAGTCGCGTTGCTTTGGCAAAGCTGGCGCTTGATGCGGTCGATGGGCAGGCGCGGCAGCCACAGGCTGAGGATACGCCGCCGGTTTCGCGAAAAGGCACTCATCACATTTCCATTCCATGATCCAGCGCCCAACAGGGCCATGACGGTTGCGGACAAGCTGCGCGTCGAACACCGGCGCGCCCCACGCGCTCCACAACGCCGCCGGCGGCGAATGCGCCGCGCGCACGATCCACCTGGTCTCCGCCGTCGAGGGCAAAGGCTCCGCCGCCACCCGCAACAACAGACCGGTGACGCCCGAGGCCTGCGCCGCCAGCGTCAGCTTGCGGCTGGCGACGAGATCGAGCTGTCGCGCCTGCCCCCAGACTTCCAGCACCACGACGCCCAGCGCATCGCAAGCAAGCGCGTCGGCGGCGATGCGCAAGGCGGTGTCCGCATCGGCGGCGCGCACCGTCACCAGCAGACGCGGATCGAGACCGAGTTCGGCCAGCCCGCTCGCCGACAGCGCGCCCGATTCAATTTCGGTGAAATCCTGGCGCACCCACAGCAGCGGCCGCCGCGCGGCCGCCCGCCCCGCAAGGCCCGCGACAAAACCCGTCGCCGCGGCACTTTGCCGGCCCGCTTCGGCAAACACCTCGTGCACGGCGCCCATGGCGAGGCCGCCCTGGAGCGTCGCGTCGGCTTCGACATGGCCGAGCGCCACCTTGCGAGGCGCATAGGCATCGCTGGGGGTCTCGATGCGCTCGATGTTGCCGCGCAGGGTCGCCAGCGTGCTCGTGCGTGCGCCGATCATGCGCTCCTCCTCTTTCGAGTAACCCGCAGCCGCTCATTTGTTCATGATATGTTCTAATATAAAGCTAACATCCCCGGGAGAGTCAATGGCGATCGGTATTCATGATTTTTCTCAGCAATCCCAATGGGATCGGGAACCCGTAAGCCCCTGCTTGCATTGAGCCCGGCCAGAGGCACGATGTCCTCCCCCGGCAAGCTGAAAATGCTCATGGCGACTGCATCATCCAGCCTCAAAACCCTGCGCCAGGAGGCCGCCGATTGCCGCGCCTGCCCGCTCTGGAAAGGCGCAACACAAACCGTATTCGGCGAAGGCCCGCAGCATGCGCGGGTGGTTCTGGTCGGCGAGCAACCCGGCGACAAGGAAGACCTGGCCGGCAAACCCTTCGTGGGGCCGGCGGGCCAGGTGCTTGACCGCGCGCTCGAGGAAGCCGGCATCGACCGCAGCAAGATCTATGTCACCAACGCGGTCAAACATTTCAAATTCATGCCGCGCGGCAAAATACGCCTGCATCAGAAACCGAACACTTCCGAGATCAGGGCATGCCGGCAATGGTACGAACGGGAACTGGCCTCGATCAAACCGGCGCTGGTGGTGGCGATGGGCGCTACCGCCGCGCAAAGCGTGTTCGGCAAAATCACCCCCATCAACAAAAACCGCGGACGCCTGATCGAACTCGATGACGGGGTCCAGGCGCTGGTGACGGTGCATCCGTCTTACCTGTTGCGGTTGCCGGATGCGGACGCCAAGGCGCGGGAGCATCGGCGCTTCGTCGACGATTTGAAGATGGCCGCCGCGCTATTGCGAAAATCGGCTCGCGCAGCCTAAGGATCGAAACCGGCTAACCCCTCGGCCCAGCTAAAATATCGCGGCTATCCGTGGGCTACGCTCTGACGGGGATCGGACTGCGGCGCGGAAAAATGCGACGACAACGGCACGGTAAGGCGGCAAATGAGACCTTCGGCGCGCCAATCAAACTTGGCTTTGCCGCCAAGTTGCGACTCGATGCTGGCGATCACGCTTGTCGTGCCGAATCCTTTCGCGGTCGGCTTGCGAACCGGTGGCCCGCCCTTCTCTTCCCAGGTGACCAGCAGAACGCCCCCTTTGGTCTCCCAGTTGATCGAGAGCTGGCCCGCCAATGTGGACAGGGCGCCATACTTCGCCGAATTGGTAACCAGTTCGTGCAGCGCCAATGCCAGCGTCTGCGCGGTGGCGGGCTGCAACTGAACCTCGGAACCGCACAATGCGATCTGGTCGGCGATGGAATAAGGCGCGAGCTCTTCGTCGACCAGCCTTCTTATTCCTGCGCCCTGCCAGCTCGACAGCGACAGGATGGTATGGACCCGCGCCAGCGCGTTGATCCGTCCCTCAACCGCCGCGATGTAGGCCCTGACGTCTTCGCCGCGCGTTAGCCTTACGATGGACTGGGCCAGCGCCAGGGCATTTTTGGCGCGATGATCGACCTCCTGAGCCAGCAGGTTTTGACGCTGTTCGGCGAGCTTGCGTTCGGTGATATCGATGGTGACGCCACTGACGCGCACCACGTGGCCGTCCTTGTCGACCGTCGCA
Organism: uncultured Alphaproteobacteria bacterium; assembly: GCA_963742425.1. Classification (GTDB taxonomy): domain Bacteria; phylum Pseudomonadota; class Alphaproteobacteria; order Rhizobiales; family Xanthobacteraceae; genus Bradyrhizobium. The sequence goes on along the minus strand of CAVULR010000011.1, from coordinate 804,867 downwards.
GCCGCGGTGCCGACGCACCAGCGCGTCTCGCCATTGGGCCGATTAATTCGAAACTCCGCCTCGTACGACCTCGCACCCTTGGCCAATTGCGCCATTGCCATGCGCAGTTCGTCGACGTCGTCCGGATGAAGCAGCGCCTGAATGCTGGCCGGGGTCACGACGAAGGTCTTCGGATCGACTCCGAAGATACCGTATTGCCCTTCATCCAGCATGCAGTCGCCATTGACCCAGTCCCAATCCCACGAACCCATTCGACCGGCGGCGATCGCGAGGCTGCGGCGCTGCTCGCTCTCGAGAAGCCTTGCGTGCGATTCCTCGAGCTCCGCGGTGCGGGCGCGAACGCGATCCTCGAGATCGGCATTGAACAGTTCGAGCTGCCGGGTCTTGCGATAAAGCTCGACGAACACCCTGACCTTGGCGCGCAGCACTTCCGGAATGACCGGTACCGGAACGTAATCCACGGCGCCCATCTCATAGCCGCGAAGGCGATCGATATCGCTGACCTGGATTGCGGAGATGAAGATCATCGCGGTCTTGCGGAAGCGCGGATGCTCGCGGATCATGGAGGCGAGTTCGAACCCGTCCAGCTCCGGCATGCAGACGTCGATCAGAACCACCGCGACCGGGTTCTTGAGAAGGTACTCCAGCGCCTCGCGGCCGGAAGTGGCGATGACGAGATTTTCGCCGAGCTCCTTCAGAATCACTTCATAGGCGAGCAGCTTCGCCGGCTGATCGTCAACCAGCAGAATGTTTACGTTGTCCTGGTCTGTCATTTGCTCGCGCCGATCAACGTTTTGCTACAACATATTCAGCGGTGCAGCCACATACGTATGGCGAGGAGCAACTGCTCGGTGTTTACGGGCTTGGCCAGATAATCCGAGGCGCCTGCCTCCAGACACTTCTCGCGGTCCCCCTTCATCGCCTTGGCGGTAAGGGCGATGATGGGGAGCCGGCGAAGCGCCGGGTTTTCGCGGATCACCCCGATCGTCTGATAGCCGTCCATCTGGGGCATCATGATATCCATCAGCACGACAGCGATATCGGGGTTCGACTCGACCAGCGCGACCGCCTCGCTGCCCGTAGTCGCGGTCAGAACCTTCATGCCGCGGCGCTCCAACACGCTGCTCAGCGCAAAGATATTGCGAGCGTCGTCGTCGACCAGCAACGCGGTGCGCCCGACAAGATCCTCGTCCGAACTGTTGAGTTTCTCCAGCATGCGCTGCTTTTCGATCGGCAGCTCCGTGATCACCCGATGCAGGAACAGGGCCGTCTCGTCAAGCAGGCGTTCCGGCGATTCGACGCCCTTCACCACGATGCTTCGCGCCATCGTATGCAATTCGGCGTCCTCTTCGACCGAAAGCTCCCGGCCGGTAAAGACCACCACGGGTACATTGGACAGCGACTGGTCCTTGCGGATTTGATCGAGCACCTCGAAACCGCTCATGTCGGGCAACCGCAAATCGAGCACGACGCAATCACAGGGGGTGTCGCGCAAGGCGGAAAGCGCGCCCGCGCCCGTACCCGCGGTCACGATCTCGATATCGCTGTGACCCAGCAGCTCGGTGATGCTCATCTGCTCCGCCGCGTTGTCCTCGACGATCAGCAGACGTTTGCGGCGTGGCGTGGCGTATTCCTTGAGCTGGGATAGCGCATCGCTGACGCCTTCGGTGGTGGTCGGCTTGTTGACAAAGGAAAACGCGCCGCGCGTCAATGCGTGCTGACGATCCTCGTCAAGCGTGATGATCTGAACCGGAATGTGCCGGGTCAGCGGGTTATGTTTCAACTGGCTGAGCACCGTCCAGCCCAGCATGTCCGGCAGGAACACGTCGAGTGAAACCGCCGCCGGCTGGAATTGCTTGGCAAGATCCAGCGCCTCCGCCCCGCGGGCGGCGACCAGGACCTTGAAACCCTTGTCGCGCGCGAGGTCGATCAGCACGCGCGCGTAATGCGGGTCGTCCTCGACGATCAGCAGAATCGTGTCTCCCGGTTCGAGATTCAACCGGTCGTCGGGCAACTGCTCGATCACGCGCTCTTGCGAGACCACCTGCGGAACCGTGCCGTACGGCGAGGACACGGCAGGGACGCGCGGCGCCACCGTCGGGCCCGAATATTTCAGTGGCAGATACAGCACGAAGGTGCTGCCCTTGCCGGGCGTGCTGCGCAGATGAATTTCGCCGCCGAGCAGGCTCGCCAGTTCGCGGCTGATCGCGAGCCCAAGACCGGTGCCGCCATATTTACGGCTGGTGCCGGCGTCGGCTTGCTGGAACGCCTCGAAGATCAGCTTCTGCTTTTCAGCGGGAATACCGATGCCGGTGTCCGACACCTCGAAGGCGATCACGGCCGGACTTTGGCTCAGCACCGGGTGTTCGGCGCTCCAGCCGCCGATGGCCGCCGAAACGCTGAGGCGGACCCCGCCCTCGGCGGTAAACTTGAACGCGTTGGACAACAGATTCTTCAGCACCTGCTGCAGCCGCTTGGAGTCGGTGACGATACTGCGCCCCAGATTGGGATCGGTATCGATGTTGAAGGACAAATGACGATTTTCCGCTTCGTGACGGAACGGACGGCCGACGGTTTCCAAAAGGTTGGCGGTCAGAATTTCCTCGGCGTCGACGGTCACGGTTCCGGATTCGATCTTGGACAGGTCCAGGATGTCGCTGATCAGATTGAGCAGGTCGGTGCCGGCGCCGTGGATGGTGCGCGCGAATTCGACTTGCTTGGATGACAGGTTGCCATCGGGGTTTTCGGTAAGCTGTTGGCCCAGGATCAATATGCTGTTGAGCGGCGTGCGCAGCTCGTGCGACATATTGGCCAGGAATTCCGACTTGTATTTAGACGTCAGCGAAAGCTCGGTCGCCTTTTCCTCGAGCGCGCGCCGCGCCTGTTCGATTTCCTGGTTCTTGCGTTCGACCTCGACGTTTCGTTCGGCAAGCTGCTGGGCCTTCTGCTCGAGCTGCTCGTTGGTCTGCTGCAGCTCCTTCTGCTGGGTCTGCAATTCTCCGGCGAGCTGTTGAGACTGTTTCAGCAGGCCTTCGGTCTGCATCGTGGCCTCGATACTGTTGAGCACGATTCCGATGCTGTCGGTGAGCTGCTCCAGGAAGGTCATTTGCGAAGTCGTGAACGAACTGATGGAGGCAAGCTCGATCACGGCCTTCACCTCGTTCTCGAACAGCACCGGCAGCACGACGAGATTTTTCGGCACCACCCGCAACAGCGCCGAATTGATCGGGACCGCATCCGGCGGGATGTCGAAGACGACCCGTTGACGCCGGTCCATGGCGCATTGCCCGACCAGGCCTTCGCCAAATTGCACGTACTGCTGATGCGGCGCCGTCCCGTCGCCGGCATAGGCCGACAACAGGCGCAGGTGCGGATGGTCCTCGTTTTCGACCTGATAGATCACGCCCATATGGGCATTAACCAGCGGCGTCAGCTCGGTGAGCAGCAGCCGACCCACGGTGACGAGATCGCGCTGGCCCTGCAGCATGTTGGTAAATCTGGCCAGGTTGGTTTTCAACCAATCCTGTTCGGTATTGACATCGGTGGTCAGCCGAAGATTGCCGATCATCGTATTGATGTTGTCCTTGAGCTCGGCGACTTCGCCTCGCGCGTCAACCTGGATCGAGCGCGTCAAGTCACCTTTGGTGACGGCGGTCGCGACTTCGGCGATGGCGCGCACTTGCGACGTCAAGTTGGCCGCAAGCAGGTTGACGTTACCCGTCAGATCCTTCCAGGTACCGGCTGCGCCGGGCACGTTGGCCTGACCGCCGAGGCGGCCTTCCACGCCGACCTCGCGCGCGACGCTGGTCACCTGATCGGCGAACGTCGCCAGCGTGTCCGTCATGTTGTTGATGGTCTCCGCCAGCGCGGCGACTTCGCCCTTCGACTTCACCGTGAGATTCTGTTTGAGGTCTCCGTTGGCGACAGCGGTCACGACCTTGACGATCCCGCGCACCTGCTCGGTGAGGTTGGCGGCCATGAAATTCACGGTATCGGTCAAATCCTTCCATGTTCCCGCCACTCCGGGAACCTGCGCCTGCCCGCCCAGTTTGCCTTCGGTGCCGACCTCGCGCGCCACGCGCGTGACTTCACCGGCAAAGGCGTTGAGCTGGTCCACCATCGTATTGATGGTGTTCTTGAGCTCGAGGATCTCGCCCTTCACATCGACCGTGATCTTGCGCGACAGGTCTCCTCTCGCCACCGCCGTCGTCACCTCGGCGATGTTGCGGACCTGGGTGGTAAGATTGGCGGCGAGCAGATTGACGTTGTCGGTCAAATCCTTCCAGGTGCCGCCAACGCCGGGCACCACGGCCTGGCCGCCCAGCCGGCCCTCGGTGCCGACCTCGCGGGCGACGCGCGTCACTTCGGCGGCGAACGAGCGAAGCTGCTCGACCATGGTATTCAAGGTGTCCTTGAGCAGCAGAATCTCGCCGCGGACGTCGACCGTAATTTTTTTGGACAAGTCACCGCCGGCGATCGCGGTCGCGACCTCAGCGATATTGCGGACCTGAGCGGTCAGATTGGAAGCCATGAAGTTGACGTTGTCGGTGAGATCCTTCCAGGTGCCCGCGACTTCAGGCACCTCGGCCTGACCGCCGAGCTTGCCTTCGGTGCCGACCTCGCGCGCCACGCGCGTCACTTCGGACGCGAATGCGTTGAGCTGGTCGACCATCGTATTGATGGTGTTCTTGAGCTCGAGGATTTCGCCTTTCACGTCCACGGTGATCTTGCGTGACAGGTCGCCGCGCGCCACCGCGGTGGTCACTTCGGCGATGTTGCGGACCTGAGCGGTCAAATTGCCCGCCATCGAATTGACGCTGTCGGTCAAATCCTTCCAGGTGCCGGCAACGCCCGGCACGTTGGCCTGACCGCCGAGCCGGCCTTCGGTGCCCACCTCGCGCGCCACGCGCGTCACCTCACCGGCAAAGCGGTTGAGCTGGTCCACCATGGTGTTGAGGGTTTCCTTCAACTGCAGGATCTCGCCGCGCACGTCCACCGTGATCTTGCGGGAAAGGTCGCCGCCGGCGATGGCGGTCGCAACTTCGGCGATATTTCGGACCTGCGCGGTCAGGTTGCCGGCCATCGAGTTGACGCTGTCCGTCAAATCTTTCCAGGTGCCGGCGACGCCCGGCACCTCGGCCTGGCCGCCGAGCTTGCCGTCGGTGCCGACCTCGCGGGCGACGCGCGTGACTTCGCCGGCAAACGCATTGAGCTGATCCACCATGGTGTTGAGCGTCTCCTTCAACTGAAGGATCTCGCCCGAGACGTTCACAGTGATCTTCTTCGACAGGTCGCCTTTCGCCACGGCAGTGGCGACCTCGGCAATGTTTCTGACCTGGCCCGTCAGGTTGCTCGCCATCGAGTTCACGCTGTCCGTGAGGTCCTTCCAGGTGCCGGCAACGCCGCGCACCAGCGCCTGGCCGCCGAGCTTGCCTTCGGTGCCGACCTCGCGCGCCACGCGCGTCACTTCGCCGGCAAAGGCGTTGAGCTGGTCGACCATCGTGTTGATGGTGTCCTTCAGTTCCAGAATTTCGCCGCGCACGTCGACGGTAATCTTCTTGGAAAGGTCGCCATTCGCCACCGCGGTGGTCACATCGGCGATATTCCGGACCTGTGCCGTCAGGTTGCTGGCCATCGAGTTGACGCTCTCGGTCAAGTCCTTCCAGGTGCCGGCCACGCCGAGCACGTTGGCCTGACCGCCGAGCCGACCCTCGGTGCCGACCTCGCGCGCGACGCGCGTCACTTCGCCGGCGAAGGCGTTAAGCTGGTCGACCATCGTGTTGAGCGTTTCCTTGAGCTGAAGGATCTCGCCCGAAACGTTCACCGTAATCTTCTTGGAAAGATCGCCGCCGGCGATGGCGGTCGCCACATCGGCGATGTTGCGCACCTGCGCGGTCAGATTGGACGCCATGAAGTTCACGTTGTCGGTGAGGTCCTTCCATGTTCCGGCGACGCCCGGGACCTGGGCCTGACCACCGAGCTTGCCCTCGGTGCCGACTTCGCGCGCGACGCGGGTGACTTCGGATGCAAACGAGTTGAGCTGATCCACCATCGTATTGATGGTGTCCTTCAGTTCCAGAATTTCGCCACGCACGTCCACCGTGATCTTGCGCGAAAGGTCGCCGCGCGCCACGGCGGTGGTGACGTTGGCGATGTTGCGCACCTGCGCGGTCAGGTTGCCGCACATCGCGTTCACGGAGTCGGTGAGATCCTTCCAGGTTCCGGCGACGCCGGGAACGATCGCCTGGCCGCCCAGCTTGCCGTCGGTGCCGACTTCGCGCGCGACGCGGGTGACTTCCGAGGCGAACGAGCGCAGCTGGTCCACCATGGTGTTGATGGCTTCTTTCAACTGCAGAATTTCGCCGCGCACGTCCACGGTGATTTTCTTGGAAAGGTCGCCGTTGGCAACCGCGATGGTGACCTCGGCGATGTTTCGAACCTGGCCGGTGAGATTGTTGGCCATGGAGTTCACGCTTTCGGTCAGATCCTTCCAGACTCCGGTAACCTCCGGAACCTGCGCCTGACCGCCGAGCTTGCCTTCGGTTCCCACCTCGCGGGCGACGCGCGTCACCTCCGAGGTGAATACGCTGAGCTGCTTGATCATCGTGTTGACGATATTGGCCGATTGCAAAAATTCGCCGCCCAGCGGGCGGCCATCGACGTCCAGTTGCACGGTTTGCAGCAAATTGCCTTGCGCCACGGCGGCAACCGCCCGGGTGACTTCGCGAGTGGGCCAAAGCAAATCATCGATCAGGGTGTTGACCGAGCCCTCCATCTCTGCCCATGACCCGCTTGGCAGATCGAACTTCACGCGCTGGCGCGTTTTTCCCTCGCGACCGACGACGCGGCCGACACGCTCCAATTGCTGCGCCATTCTCTGGTTGGCGGCTGCGATTTCGTTAAAAGTGTCGGCAATCTTGCCCTCGATGCCGAGGTGATCGCCGCTCATTCGAACCGAAAAGTCTCCGCCGCGCATAGCCTGCAGCGCGTGCAAAAGCTCCTGTGACGAGCTTAGTTTTCCGTTCTTGTGACCTTCGTTTCTCGATTTACGTGGGATAGACGGTGCGGCCCGCGCGATATCGGTCATTAATCCCCCTGGACAGCAAAAAGAAGACGGTTTTTGGCTCGAAGCGAAACCCCTTCATTTCCCAAAGGTTCCGTGGGTTTCAGAAAAAAATGCCGTTGGCGACGCCTGGAATTCCGTGGGACGCTGCCCGCCCTGGTAGTCAATCACGCATCTACGGTATTATGATACTCCAATGAATGAAAGAACTCTCCCGGGACCGCCCTGACTAACGGAACTCTTCCTCTCGACCGCGCGTTCTGGTTGACGCGGGGCTAGTGGCAGGGATTCCAATGCAACCGAAAGAGCGTTTCGCGGCATCATTGTCCGACAATGGCCGCTACCGGATGCTCATAGAAGCGATCACCGATTACGCCATTTACATGCTCGATCTGGACGGCACCATTACGAGCTGGAACCCGGGGGCGCGGCACTTCAAAGGCTACGAGGAATCTGAAATCCTGGGGGAGCATTTCTCGCGTTTCTATACCGAGCCCGATCGCAAAGCGGGGCTGCCGCAAAAGGCGCTCGAGATTGCCGAGCGCGAAGGAAAATTCGAAGGCGAAGGTTGGCGCTGCCGAAAAGACGGTACACAGTTCTGGGCCTATGTCGTCATCGATCCTATCAAGGATGCCGCCGGCAATCTGGTCGGCTATGCCAAAATCACGCGCGATCTTACCGAGCGAAAACGAGCGGAGGACACGCTCAGGCAAAGCGAGGAACAGTTCAGGCTGCTCGTTCACGGCGTCACCGACTACGCCATTTACATGCTCACGCCGGAAGGCCGGGTCTCCAGCTGGAACGCGGGCGCGCAGCGGATCAAAGGCTACCGCGCGGAGGAAATTATCGGCGAACATTTTTCCCGGTTCTACACTCGGGAGGACCGAGAAGCGGGACTTCCGCAGGTGGCGCTCGACACCGCGGCGCGAGAGGGAAGGTTCGAAAAGGAAGGCTGGCGCATCCGCAAGGACGGCAGCAAGTTCATGGCGAACGTCGTCATCGACGCGATCCGCACGCCCGATGGAGCGCTTCTGGGTTTCGCTAAGATAACCCGGGATATTACCGAACTGAGAGCGGCCGAGCGCGCGCTGCAAGAGGCCCGCGAGGCACTGTTCCAGTCGCAGAAGATGGATGCGATCGGACAGCTCACCGGCGGCGTCGCGCACGATTTCAATAATCTGCTGATGGTGATCCTTGGCAGTCTCGAACTTCTGCGCAAACGTCTTCCGGACAATCCCGGAGTGATGCGTCTTGTGGACAACGCCATCCAGGGGGCTCAGCGCGGCGCGAGTTTAACCCAGCGCATGCTTGCCTTCGCCCGCCGGCAGGAACTTAAACCGGTGGCAGTCGACCTCGCGAGCCTTGTCGGCGGAATGACAGACCTCCTGCAGAGTTCGCTCGGGGTAGCCGTACAGATCGAGATGGATTTTTCGCGCGGATTAGCCAAGGTTCTGGCTGATCCGAACCAGCTCGAACTGGCCATTCTGAATCTGACGGTGAATGCGCGTGACGCCATGCCAAGTGGCGGGTCGATTGTCATTGCCGCGAGAGAAGAACACGTCGAGGCCGCGCCAGATCTGAAGGCCGGACGCTATGTGTGTCTCTCAGTCACTGACGAAGGCTCCGGAATGGATGAAGCCACGCGCAGCCGGGCGCTGGAACCGTTCTTCACCACCAAGGGCGTCGGCAAGGGGACGGGACTGGGACTGCCCATGGTTCACGGTATCCTTCGCCAATCCGGCGGCAAACTGGTGCTGAAGAGCCGGCCGGATGAAGGCACGACCGCGGAGCTTTGGCTGCCCGTTGCCGAAGCTGGTTCTGACCAGATGCCGGCCAAAATCGATAACAAGGTGCTATATGGAAGAGATGCGTCGCTCGTCGTGCTCGCAGTCGATGACGACAGGCTGGTGTTGCTCAATACCGTGGCCATGCTCGAAGATCTCGGACACACGGTATTGGAGGCGACTTCCGGCAAACGAGCGCTCGAACTGATCCGGCGCGAGAGCAGCATCGACCTCGTCATAACCGACCAGGCGATGCCGAACATGACCGGCTCCGATCTCGCCGCCGCGATCCGGGCGGAACAACCGAACCTTCCGATTATCCTCGCGACCGGATTTGCAGAGCTCCCGCCCGGAGCCGACGAAGGCCTGCCAAAACTGTCCAAGCCTTTTCTTCAACAGCAACTTGCAGAAGTCATCGCGAAAATCGTCGCGCCTGGAAGCAGGCACGGCCTGGGCATTCGCTAGGCTTGCTTCCGATCGAAACGATCATTTTGCGCCAGCCCATGGGGGTGCCGGCGATCCGGCCCCGTGTATCTGAGGACAAAGTCCCGGATCGATTCCGGAACGTCTTCGCCGTCGATGTCGCAGCGGGTCTGGATTTCAAGGGCGATTTCCTCTGAAATATTGTCTAACCAATGCTCGAGCGTGTTGAAGGCGACGATGCGGACGGGGTCATTGAATTGCCCCGACATCAGATCGGTGATGACTGTTTCGAGGTCCGTGCGCTCGGCTTCTCTTTCCCGGCAAGCGTTCCCCGCTTCGCCGAAGCGATCGATGACGAGGTAGAGGGCCTGATCCGCCCCATACGGTACCGTTGATCGCGCCGATCCATTCATAACCCAACTCCGCGGTGATAACCCGGACGCTTCAATCTGGATAAGCGCGAAAGCCGGTAATGGTTCCGCCAAGGGAGGCGAGGCGCGGAACGATTGACTCCGCTCGTTGTTGTCAATCGCAAAACAATCTGGAGCGTCCAATGGACGACGTTTTCACCGCCATGCTGGCTTTAGCGTTGTCCGCGGTGATGTTGGTAGCAGGCCAGCAATATGTTTCCAGCCGACCCGAAATCACCGCTGCCATGTTCGCCCCGCGGCCTCATATTGCCGGCAACGCGTCATCTTCGTACGTGCGCTGATTGCCAGAAGAGCAACGCGGCATGACCAGCCGGGGGCCGCGTCAGCGATGCACGGACAAGGCAAGAAGCAGAATAATCGAAAGCGGAATTCCGATCAGCCAAAGCAACACGCCTTTTCCAAACGAGATGCTAACCTCCGTCCAATGGACCGGCGAACCAACGCGCGCGATCCGAGACAACCTCAAGACAAGGCGACCGCGTTCGATGCGCAATCTCTAGAGCTCCTGCTCGGCTCCGACATTCACGACCGTTTGCGCCAACGCCGTGAGCGCAACGTCGGTGGCCCTTTCTTCTTCCAGCGTCGTTTCCAGAAGCGAGGCGGCATCGGGCATTCCGAGCTCCTCGGCCCATGTGCGCAGCGTTCCATAGCGCGACATCTCATAGTGTTCGACCGCCTGGGCTGCCGCGAGCAGGCCTGCGTCGAGCGCGGGCATTCCCTTGTAGTCCGTCATGATCTCGGCGCCCTCATCGGTGATGCCGACAATGGCATCGCAGGTCTTGGCGCGAGCGGGCTTGCCGATGATGCGGAATACTTCCTGAAGCCGCTTGACGTGTCCGCGGGTTTCCTTCTCGTGTTTTGCAAACGCTGCCTTCAGGCCTTTCGACTGCGCGGCCTTCGCCATTTTCGGCAGCGTCTTGAGAATCTTGTTCTCCGCGAAATAGACGTCCTTGAGCGTATCATGGAACAGGTCGCTCAGCAGTTTCGGTTTTTTAGCCACGGGCGGTCTCCATACTCATTTCAAAATTTGACATCAACGGGTAGGTGGTTTCGCGGGTCCGCCCCGGCCCTGCGCGGTCGTCTCCCCACAACCGAACGGGTTTCTCGCTGGCTGCGCGTCTAACGCAGCAGCAAGATCAGGATAATCAGGGGAATCGGGATACCGATTAACCAGAGAAGAATGGGCATGTGACTTTCCTTTCACGTTTGAGGAGTTATCGGACGGGTCTGCGATGCCAGGTGCCGTCGCGCAGCCCGCCGCCCTCGGTCGCCGCGAGGCTCGCGCAAAACGCTCCGAGCAGCAGAGATGCCGTCAGCCAGAACGCAAGCTGGGCGGTCGCCTTGCGGGCCGCGTCCATATCGGCTTTCACCTGGGTCACGACGTCGCTGACGCGCTTGTCGGCATCCGCCTGGCTGAGGCCCGTCCGGGCAGCGACGACTTTGGAGACGTATTCCCGGTCGGTCGGCTTCAACTCGCCGCCATTGCGGAAGCTGAAGGTGAACAGCCGAACCATTTCACCGCGTGAATCGGACGCATTGGCGGAATTTTGCGACGCCGGCGCGTCTGAGCGCAAAAGCGTGTCGACATAACCGTCCATCGGACCCGCCTGACTTGCAGATGAAACCGCTCCTTGGGACAGGCCAGCCGCCGTGCCGCCCAATAGGCTGGACGCGGGCGAGGCCAGCAAAGCGGCTCCCAATACGGAAGCGAATGCCCAGGCGATGAAACCATGCGCGGTATCGCGGAAATACACCTCGTCGCTGTGGACGCCGACCCAGCGCGAACGCAGCCGGCCGGCGACATAGCCTCCGATCGAGGAGGCCAGCATCGCGATGACGATGAGGTAGAGCCCGGTGCCGATCTTGAAGGTCGTGGCCGAAACGCCGGAGCCGGCCCACGGCGAAACGACGGAGAGACCAAGCCCGGTACCGAACGCGAGAAGGACCAGGGTGAGTGCACAACTGACCACTGCGCCGGCGGCGACCGCCGCCCAGGAAACCCCGGCGACAGAGGGTTCACCCGTGTCTGAACCCGGTTGGATGACGACGGTATCGATCATGTTCTTCTCCCAGCGCTAGTGCGGTCACCAGAGCCGCATGCCGCATTAAGCGGCAGCGAGAACGAAGGTTCCTCCGAATTCTTGCTTTGCGGCTTTTGAAAAGGGGGTTCATTCGCGCGGGCGGCGGAGGGCGGTCCGAAAACAGACCCGCGTCCGTCTCTCGCGGAGCGTTGCCCGCCCGGGACCGTTATGCTACGGGGTGCTGTTCGGGCCATCGGCAACCGCCCGGTCAGCTGTCACGCAGCCAAGCGTTGTCTCGCTCCACTTTCGGAGGTGAGACATGTTCCGCGACGGCACCGCCTGCATCATGACCTCACATGATCTCCCTGCTGCGAAGCCGTTTGCCGGGATCGCCGGGCGATGATGGTTTCATCCTCGACGAAAATGCCGCCGGATATTCAGTGTCTCTATGGCGCGCGGGCGCTTCGCGGATTTGGCGATGGCTTTGCGATCCTCATCCTGCCGGTTTACCTGTCGGCCATCGGATTCTCGCCGCAGCAGATCGGGATCGTCGCCAGCGCGTCGCTGCTTGGAACGGCGGCGCTCACCTTGATTACTGGCTTCATCGCGCCCCGGTTTGAACTGAGAAATCTTTTTCTCGCGGGCGCCGGATTGATCGTTTTCACCGGCCTGGTTTTCCCGGCGGCGGAGAGCATCGCGCCGGTTCTGCTGATCGCTTTCATCGGAAGCATCAATCCTTCCGCGGGCGATCTCGGCATGCTGGTGCCGCTCGAGCATGCGCTGTTGACGAAGGAAACGGCCGACCGGGACCGCACCTCGATATTTGCGAAATACAGCCTGATCGGCGCGCTGACGTCGGCCGTCGGATCGCTGGCGGCAGCCTTGCCGGAGATCCTGGCATCGCACGGCTGGCAACGGCTTATCGCCATCAAGGCGATGTTCTACGGATATGCCGCGCTCGGTCTGGTGGCAGCGTTTCTCTACCGACGGCTGCCGCGCGACCACAGCCATGCGGCAAGCGCTCCGAAAACCGCGCTCGGGCCGTCGCGCAATATCGTCTACCGGCTTGCGGCGCTGTTCAGCATGGATGCCTTTGCCGGGGGCTTCGTCGTGCAGTCGCTGCTGGCGCTTTGGCTGTTCCAGCGATTCGACCTGTCGCTCGAAGCGGCGAGCCTGTATTTCTTCTGTTCGAGTTTATTGGGCGCATTTTCGTTTCCGGTTGCCGCCTGGCTCGCCGGGCGGATCGGCCTCATCAACACCATGGTGTTCACGCACATCCCCTCCAGCCTTTGCCTGATCGCCGCGGCGTTTTCGCCAAGCCTTGGCGTGGTGCTGGCGCTGCTGTTGATCCGCTCGGCCCTGTCGCAAATGGACGTTCCCACCCGGTCATCCTACGTGATGGCGGTGGTGACGCCGGCCGAGCGCACCGCGGCGGCAAGTGTGACCGCCGTGCCCCGCAGCCTGGCATCCTCGATCAGTCCCGCGATGGCAGGATTCATGCTGGCCGGACCCTTTTCCGGCCTGCCGCTCGTCATCTGCGGATGCCTGAAGATCGGCTACGACCTGACGTTGCTCGGAATGTTCCGGCACACCAAACCGCCGGAAGAAATCCGCTAAGCCTGCGGCCCGGCTTCACGCCGCCAGCGTGTTCTCGACCAGCTTGATCCAGTACGAGGTGCCGAACACGATCGCGTCGTCGTTGAAATTATAGGCGGGATGATGCAGGCCGGCGGTGTTGCCGTTGCCGCAGAAGATAAATGCGCCCGGCCGGGACTCCAGCATATAGGCGAAATCCTCCGCGCCCATCAGCGGCGGCGTCTCGTGCACATTGGCGTCGCCGGAAATTTCCTTCGCCACCCGCGTTGCGACATCGGTCTGCCTCGCGTGATTGACGGTGACGGGATAACCGCGCTCATAAACCAGATCGATCCTGGCGCCTGTGATCTTCGCCACGCCTTCGACGATCTCGCGCACGCGTTTTTCGACCAGCGCGCGCACTTCCTCCGTCAGCGTCCGCACCGTGCCCCTCAATTCGGCGGTTTGCGGGATCACATTGCGCGCATTGCCGGCATGGAATTCGCACATCGAAATGACAGCGGAATCGAGCGGATCGACGCTGCGCGAGACGATCGACTGCAAGGCCGAGATCAACTGTGCGCCGACCAATACGGAATCGATGCATTTATGCGGCCGCGCGGCGTGACCGCCGAGCCCGTCGATCTTGATATCGATGGCGTCCGTTGCGGCCATGATCGGCCCGGACCGGATCGCGAACGAGCCGACCGGAATTCCCGGGCCGTTATGCATGCCGTAGACCTGCTCGATGCCGAAGCGGTCCATCAGTCCGTCCTTGATCATGGCGGCTGCGCCGGCGCCGCCCTCTTCGGCGGGCTGAAAGATCACTACCGCATCGCCGGCAAAATTCCGCGTCTCCGTGAGATAGCGGGCAGCTCCGAGCAGCATCGCGGTATGGCCGTCATGGCCGCAGGCGTGCATCTTGCCCGATGTCTTGGACGCGTAAGGCAGGTTGGTTTCTTCCTCGATCGGCAGTGCGTCCATATCGGCGCGCAGCCCGATCACCTTGATGTCGCCCTTACCCGCCGGCTTGCGGCCCTTGATGACGCCGACCACTCCGGTACGTCCCAGGCCCGTTGCGACCTCGTCGCAGCCGAATTCCCGCAGCCGGTCCGCCACGAATGCCGCCGTGCGGTGCACGTCGTAAAGCAATTCCGGGTGTTCGTGGATATCCCGGCGCCAGGCCTGAATATCGGGTTGCAGATCGGCGACGCGGTTGACGATGGGCATGGAGATTTCTCGGCTTTTTGCGGGTTGGGTACTCGGCGTTGTCTAGCATGCGCCCGCGATCCGCCCAACACATCTCCAGCGAATGACGGCCATTCCGGCCCGCGAGGCCTAAAAACTGATATTGAAAGGCGGAAAAGCCAATGTGGACCCGGTATAAGGCCGGACATCACGTCCATGACGACCGGCGGAAACTCGAGAAATGCCGAAAAGCCTCGAAGGCAGTTTCGACTATATCGTCGTCGGCGCGGGTACCGCCGGGTGCATCGTCGCCAACCGGCTTTCGGCCGATCCCAAAAACCGCGTCCTGATCCTGGAGGCCGGCGGCAACGACAACTGGATCTGGTTTCACATCCCGGTCGGCTACCTCTTTGCGATCGGCAATCCCCGTTCGGACTGGATGTTCAGGACTGAACCGGAAGCCGGTCTTAACGGCCGTTCGCTGGCCTATCCCCGCGGCAAGGTCATCGGCGGTTCATCTGCCATCAACGCCATGATTTCGATGCGCGGACAGGCCGCCGACTACGACCATTGGCGGCAGCTCGGTCTTTCGGGCTGGGGTTATGACGACGTGCTGCCGGCGTTCCGGCGCCTGGAGGATCATTTTCTCGGCGAGAGCGAGCATCACGGGACGGGCGGCGGCTGGCGGATCGAAGCGCCGCGGCTGTCCTGGGCCATTCTGGACGCGGTCGGGGACGCGGCGGTCGAAATGGGCATCCCCAGAATTTCGGATTTCAACACCGGCGACAATGAAGGCGTCGGTTATTTTCACGTCAATCAGAAGCGCGGACGGCGCTGGTCGTCGGCGCGCGGCTTCCTGAAACCGGCGCTGAAGCGTCCCAACCTGCGCCTCGAAAAAAACGTGCTGGTCGATCGCCTGATCGTCGAGACCGGCCGCGCCGTGGGCGTGCGATTCATCCGAGATGGCGAGACCATCGAGGCGCGCGCCGAGGGTGAAGTGATCCTGTGCGCCGGCTCGATCGGATCGACGCAGGTGCTGCACCGTTCCGGCATCGGACCCTCGGAGTGGCTGGCGCCGCTCGGCATCGCAACCGTGCTCGACCGGCAGGGCGTCGGGCGCAACCTGCAGGACCATCTGCAGCAACGCGCGATCTACAAGGTCGAGGGCGTTCGCACGCTCAACGAAACCTATTATTCGATCGCAGGACGCGGCCTGATGGGCCTCGATTATGCATTCCGCCGCCGCGGGCCGTTGACCATGGCGCCGTCACAGCTCGGAATCTTTACCCGCTCCGATCCACGTCGCGAGCGCGCCAACATCCAGTTCCATGTGCAGCCGCTGTCGCTGGACAAGTTCGGCGACCCCCTGCACCGCTTCCCCGCCATCACCGTGAGCGCCTGCAATTTGCAACCGACCTCGCGCGGCACGGTGCGCGTCCGCTCGGCGCTTGCCAACGAGGCGCCCGCGATCGCGCCGAATTATCTGTCGACCGCGGCAGACCGCGAGGTCGCCGCCGACGCCATCCGCACCACGCGCCGGCTGATGAAACAGCCGGCGCTGGCTCGTTATCGGCCGCAGGAATATCTGCCGGGCCCCTCGGTCGGCGACGACGATGCCTCGCTGGCGAAAGCCGCCGGCGATATCGGCACCACGATTTTCCACCCCGTTGGAACGGCCAAGATGGGTGCGGCTGGCGATGCCATGGCCGTTGTCGACGAGCGCTTGCGTTTTCGCGGGCTTGCCGGGCTTCGCGTCGCCGACGCCTCGGTCATGCCGACGATTACCTCCGGAAATACAAACACCCCGACCGCGATGATCGCGGAAAAAGGCGCTGCCATGATCCTGCAGGACTTCGCGATAAAGGGGCCCCTTTTGCGGGGCTGCGACCGAATCACGGAATCGTTATAGGCCTGCCATCTCGGGCTCCGAGACCCGGGAATAAACCCTGCGCCCGCCTGATCATGTCCCTGGAAACCCAATCAAGGGTCCACGGAGATTGGCGATGAGCGAATTCGATCACGATCACAAAGATGAAAGCCCAAATGACAACCCCGCCGTCAGCCGCCGGCGGGTACTGGAATGCATGACCTGGGCCGGTACCGGAGTACTCTGGACCATTTCGGGCGGCGTGCCCCGCTCGCTCGGCCTTGTCGGCTCGGCGCAAGCGGCCGAACCGGCCGGCATGACGTTCCTGCAGATCAGCGACAGCCATGTCGGCTTCGACAAGCCTGCCAATCCGAACGCGCTCGGCACCCTCGAAGAGGCGATCAACCGGATCAAGGCCATTCCGGCAAAACCCTCATTCATGATTTACACCGGCGACATCACCCATCTGTCGAAGGCGGCCGAATTCGACAACGCCGATCGCATCATCTCGCAGGCCAAGCTCGACGTTCACTACGTGCCGGGCGAGCACGACTTCATCGATGAAGAGGTCAAGCTCTACAAGGAGCGCTATGGCAAGGGCACCAAGGGTGCCGGCTGGTATTCGTTCGACGCCAACGGGGTTCACTTTATCGGTCTCGTCAACGTGGTCGACCTCAAGGCCGGTGGCCTCGGCAATCTCGGCAACGAGCAGCTTGAATGGCTGGAGGACGATCTGAAGGGACGCTCGAAATCGACGCCGATTGTCGTGTTCGCCCACATCCCGCTGTGGACGGTCTATCCGAGCTGGGGTTGGGGCACAGAGGACGGCGGCCGCGCGCTGGATTACCTCAAGGGCTTCGGTTCGGTCACGGTGCTGAACGGTCACATCCACCAGGTGATGCAGAAGGTCGAAGGCAACGTGACGTTCCACACCGCGCGATCGACCGCCTTCCCGCAGCCAGCGCCCGGCAGCGCCCCCTCCCCCGGGCCGATGAAAGTCGCCGACGACAAGCTTCGTACGCTGCTTGGCGTCGCCAGCATCAACTTCAAGCCCGGCGATCAACGCCTCGCCATCATCGACACGCCGCTGCAGGGTTAAGGAAATTCAGATGCTTTCAGTAACCCTGCGCAGCCTTGGCGGACTGGCCATCGCTGCGGCAATAGCCTTGTTCCTCGGCGGCGCCACCGCACATGCCGAGGACACCATCGTGACGATCGACAATTTCACCTTTCAGCCCATGCAGCTGACGGTGAAGGTCGGCACCACGGTGACCTGGAAAAACCACGACGACATACCGCACACGGTGGTTTCGGCGGGTAAATTCAGGTCGAAAACGCTGGATACCGACGACAGTTTCTCGTTCACGTTCACGGCTGCCGGCGACTACAAGTACTTTTGCTCACTGCATCCGCATATGACCGGAATGATCAAGGTTGAGTAGCAGGCAAAACCAAGGCATCACAGTGATGCCCGGCCGGTGGATCCAGACCGGCCGGGCAAAGACGTTTTCCGCAAAAGCCGGACAAAGAGCGATGCCGGTCAGCACTTCGAACGACGACCCGGACAGGGCGCGGCGGTTTCGCGACGCCGCGCTGCCGTATCTCGACGAGGCCTACACGCTGGCGCGCTACCTGCTTCGCGACCCGACCGACGCCGAGGACGCGGTGCAGGAATGTTATCTGCGCGCATTCAAACATTTCGACGGCTACCGCGGGCCGGCGATGAAGCCGTGGCTGTTCGCGATCCTGCGCAATGTCTGTCGCGCCGAATATGCCCGCCGTGCGAGTTCGCCGACCACCACGATCGAGGACACGCCCGACGACGCCGGACAAACCCCGCTTTGGCATGAAGCGCAGGAAACGCCGGAAGTGCAGATGCTGCGCCGCTGGGACGCCGATACGATCCGGCGGCTGGTGGCCGCGCTTGCCGAACCCTTCCGGGAGACATTCGTGCTGCGCGAAATCAACAATCTTTCGTACCGTGAAATCGCCGACGTGATCGAGGCTCCGGTTGGCACCGTGATGTCCCGTCTCGCCCGCGCCCGCGCCATGCTGCGAACGGCGTGGATGGCGGAAGAGGAGCAACCGAAATGACTTGCGACGAGGCTGAAATTCTTCTTCACGCGCTGATTGACGGCGAACTCGACGCCGGGCACGCGCGCGAAGTCGAGGACCATATCGCGGGCTGCGCCCGCTGCACCGCGCAGCTTGCCGCCTATCGCGCCATGAGCAAGGCCGTCGCCCGCGCCGATCTTCATTACGTGGCGCCGCCGATGCTTCGGCGGCGCATCGAGACGGCGCTGCCGCAGGCGCAGACGCTGGCGCCGAGCCGGCGTGCGGTGCTCAGGGGTTTTGCGATGGGATCGGCGGTTTCCGCGATCGCGGCGACCGGGCTCGTCGCCATCGTGCTGCGCGGCGATGACGAAGCGCGCATCCAGTCCGAGGTCGTCTCCGCGCATCTGCGTTCATTGCAGGCGGGCCATCTCACCGACGTGCTTTCGACCGACCAGCATACGGTAAAGCCGTGGTTCAACGGTAAACTCGACGTGGCGCCCCCGGTGGTCGACCTGACCGCGCAGGGCTTCACGCTGATCGGCGGCCGGCTCGATTATGTCGATACCCGCCCGATCGGCGCCATCGTCTATCGCCGGCGGTCGCATGTGATCAATCTATTCGTCGCCCAGACCTCCAGCAGCGAACGCCGCCCCGCCAGGATCGAAAACACCCAGGGTTTCAATATCAGGCGCTGGAGCGACCGCGGATTGAACTACTGGGCGGTCTCAGATCTCGCCAAGGACGAACTCGCCGATTTCGGCGAGAAGTTTGAAACGGCAATGCGAGCGAGTGCGGCGGGGTAGGATTTGGCGGCTCGCAGGATCGCTTGAGTCAACCGATCGATGGGGGGCACGGGCGGTGTTTCGAATAGCGGCGGAGATTCCGCCGCGTCCTAAGCTCGCGGGCGCGGGCAAGCTGATGGGTTCGCAAGTGCTCAACCCATCCTGAGAACTATCGCGCCGGAACGCGACAGCGGATAGCGCACAAGTCAATCGGCGATGGCTCGCCGCTTTTTTTCATATACGGTTCGGTCGATCTCGCCGCTGGCCTGGCACTCATTGAGAATGTCCAATGCTCTTGCTCGCGATCTCGTGCGAAACGGCCCCATGCCCATCATGTACATCATCAATGCTGCCATGACGGCCATACAAAGGATCATGAAGCCAAAAGGGACCACAGGAAACGGCCCGGGACCCCACATTCCACCCCAGAAAGGCATAGCCACCTCCATTGTTTATGGAGGCATCCTGGCCCTATCGGGCACTCCTGCCTTTGCGCTAAATCAATCTGGGGGGAATTTAAAAGGCGCCACTATCAGGTGTTACGCCGACTTGCGCACCGCGTTGTCGACCAGCGTCTTGCCGAGCGACCAGATCGCGCCGGGAACCTTGTGACTGGCGGCGATGACACTATCGAACGCCGTCTCGATCCAGTTGCAATCTTCCCTGTTGATGGTCAGCGGCGGCAACAGCTTGATGGTGTGGCTGCCGTGGCCGGAGACCTGGGTGAGGATCTTGTGATCCTTGAACAGCGGCACGGTGATGAGTTGGCAGAACAGACCCTTGTTGGCGGTCTCGAGTACGTTCCACGAGGCCTTCAGCCGCAGCGATTTCGGCTGGCCGAACTCGATGCCGATCATCAGTCCCTTGCCGCGAACTTCCTTCATCAATTCATAGCCGGGAACCATGCGGTTCAGCGCCAACCGCAATTCGGCGCCGCGCCTGGCGGCCGCTTCGATCAGTTTCTCGCTCTGCAGCACTTCAAGGGTCGCGATGCCGGCCGCCATCGCGAGGTCGTTTTTCGCAAATGTCGAGCCATGCACGACAGCGCGATCCATTTGGTTGAAGATCTTGTCGAAGATGCTCTTGCGGGTTAGCAGCGCCCCGACCGGAATGTGGCCGCCCGACAACGCTTTCGCCAGCAGCACCATGTCGGGTTCGACATTCCAGTGCTCGACCGCGAGGAAACGCCCGGTCCGTCCCATGCCGGTCTGGATTTCGTCGGCCACCATCAGCGTGCCGTATTTGCGGCAAAGCGCGGCCGCGCCCGGCAGAAATTCATCCGTGGGCATGTTGACGCCCTTGCCCTGGATCGGCTCGACGATAAAGGCGGCAACCTCGCGCGACGACAGCGCCTGTTCGAGAGCGGCAAGATCGTTAAAAGGGATCGATGTGCACCCCGGCAAAAGCGGCTGGAACCCGCCGCGAAAATTCGGATCGTCGGTCAGCGACAGCGCACCATAGGACAAGCCGTGAAAGGCATGCGCGCAATACACGATGCCCGGCCGGCCCGTTGCGCCGCGCGCGAACTTGATCGCGGCTTCGACACATTCCGCCCCGGAATTGGCGAAGAAGACCTTATCCAGATGAGGCACGTATTCCAGCAGGCGTTCCGCCAATACCCCGGCCAGCGTAGAAACATCGAGTTGCACGAGATTGGGCAAGTCGCTATCGAGGACGCTCTTCAACGCCGTCCGCAATGCCGGATGGTTCCGGCCAATCGCAAAAACGCCAAAACCGCTCAGTAGATCGAGATAACGCGCGCCATAGCGATCGAACAGGTACTGGCCTTGGCCCTTCTGAAAGCCGACATCGTAACCGATCGTCTTCAGTACCCGGACCAATTGCTCGTTTAGATGACGCGCATGCATGGAACTGCGTTGCGACTGCCGATCCTCGAACATCTCGGAAACGTCTAAATTCGAATATAGCATCAGCTACATACTTCGGTTGATGGCCATCGCGTCAACTGAAAACGCGCAATGCGGCGTTTTGTCCGCAGTCCGGTCATCCTTAAAGCACAGGCTCGAAACATGTTGCACTGCCCACGGAACATCTTGCAAAACATATTATATCCGGCACTGGTTTTTGCGGCCGGGGTTGCTCCCGCGCTGGCCCTGGACCCGACAGGTGATTGGCGGGTGGCCGATGATGTCGCAACTATCCGGGTAGCACAATGCAACGGAAGCATGTGGGGCGCAGTGGCATGGGAAAAAACACCCGGCGGCCGCGACATCCACAATCCGGATGTATCAAAACAGAACAGGCCGACGCTTGGCATGCCTATTTTGATCGACATGAAGAAGAAGCCCGGGGTCGATGCATGGGAAGGTCAAGTCTATAACGCCAAGGATGGACAATTCTACAGCTCGACGATCAAGCCGCTGGGTCCCGATCAACTGGAGATTCAAGGTTGCGTGTTGGGCTTTCTCTGTGGCGGCGAAACCTGGACCCGCGTTGCTAGTCCCGTTCCAGACAAAATTGCCAACAGCATGGCCAAGGGCCCGCCGATAACGACGGGCGCGTTGCCCAAGACCGCGGCACCGAAGACCACCGGATCCGTCAGCGCGGCTCCCAGGACGCCGGGCCAAAAACTGGCGACGTCCGTGCCGCTCGCCGATCCCGTCGGCGATATCTGTCTACTCCCCGATATTGCGCGGTTTGCCCATTAGCGCAGGCTGGAACAACAGCACCGCCGCAAGCGTCGTGAGCAGCGAGAGCGCCAGCAGTTTTCCCATGCTCGCCGTACCGGGATGACTGGATAGCCAAAGGCTTCCGAACGCCGTTGCCGTCGTCAGCGCACTGAAAAAAATTGCGCGGGTCAGGCTGGATTGCAGCAGATTCGTCCTGCCCGACCGCCACGCCGTGATGTAATAAATCTTGAAAGCGACGCCGACGCCGAGCAGCAATGGCAACGCGACGATGTTGGCGAAGTTGAGCGGCATCCCGATCAGCACGCAGATTTCCAGAGTTACCGCGCCCGCCACCAGCAGCGGCACCAGCGTCAGCAGCACGTCGGTTATTCGCCGCAGCGCCAGCCAAAGCAGAAGACCGATGACGATCAGCGCGGTCAGGCCCGCGTGGATGAACGCCCTCACGACGGTCTCGCCGGATTTGAGAATCGATACCGGACCTCCGATCGCGTTCGGCTCGGCGTCGAGCACCGCGGCTGCGAATTTGCGCAGCGTTTCGTTGTCGTTGGGGTCGCCGCGCGGCAGCGCTTCGATGCGCTCCAGGCCGTCCTTGGTTTTCCACGAGTTCACCAGATCGGCCGGCAGGGTCTTCAGGCTGACGGGCTGGGCCTGCAGCGAATTTTTGAGCCGGTCGAGCGTCACCTTCAACGGACTGACGAAGATGGCTTGCGTCTTGTCGCGGGTAGCCTGGTCCGAATTGGCGAGCTTGGTCAGGGCGTCCGCGAGCCGCCGCGATGCCACCGCGCCCGGTCCCTTCGCATCGCCGGCAGTCTTGCGCAGGCTTTCCGCCGATCCGTTCAAGGAGTTGACGTTTTCCTGATCGGACGGCGCGGCATCGATGGAATCCGGGTTGAGCGCCGGATTGAGCACCTTGGCGGCTTGCGCGATAAGCTTGAGTTTCGCCGGCTGGCCTTCAGGCACGAAGCTGTCCAGCGACATCACGCGCAGCACCTCCGGCACCTTTTCCAGCCGGGCTTCGATCTTCTTCGCATCGGCTTGCGAATTGGTCAGTACATTGATTGCGTTGGCGCCGGTGTTCGGATCGTTTCTCAGATCGAGAAAGGTGGCGATCGATTCTACGCGGGGACTGCGCAGGTTGATGGGGTTGAAGTCGAATCGGAGGAAATAAAGCAGCGGCAATCCGGCGAGCGCGATCAGCAGCGTGCCGACGATGATGATGACGCGATGGTCTTCGAGGAAGCGGTCGACCGGCGCCAGGAAGGCATAGCCGACCGGTTCTTTTTCCCCAGGCGGATTGAGCAAGCTCAACAATGCCGGCAGCACCGTGATGCTGGAAAAAAACGCAACCAGCATGCCGAGGCCGGCGATCTCGCCGAGTTCCGATACGCCCTTGTAATCGGTCGGCAGGAACGAGAGGAATCCGGCCGCGGTGGCCATCGCCGCCAGCGAAAGCGGAACCGAGGAGCGTTCAGCCGCCTGCACCAGCGCGGCCTGCAGGTCGTTGCTCTTGAAGCGTTCCGACCGGTAGCGGACGCTGAACTGGATGCCGAAATCGACGCCGAGGCCGACGAAGAGAACGGCAAACGCGATCGAAAGCAGGTTCAGCGAACCCACCATCATCAGCCCGACGGCGGTGGTGATGGAAAGACCGATAAAGAGGTTGGTAAACACCGCCAGGATGATCTTGGGCGAATGCAGAGCCATCCAAAGGATCAACAGCACGACGAGAACGGTGCCGACCCCGTTTAGAACGGCCCCGTCGGCCACGGTCGCGAACTCTTCATTGGCAATCGGAACCGGCCCGGTCAGCCTGACCCGCGCGCCATATACTCCCGCGAGATTGAGATCGCTCGCCGCCTGCCGGATGGCGTCGGTAGCGTCCTTGCCGGGTTCCAACGCGTTGAAATCAAGCATCGGCTTGAACTCGATGAAGGCGCGGCGATCGGAATCGGTCAGGGGTTTTTCGCTGGTGAGTTCGCGCCAGGAGAACGTCGCCGAACCCGTGTTCAAAACGTTCTCGACGGTTTGAGCAATCAGGTTGAAGGGCCGCTCGGTGCCGTCGAGCTTGACCTGCCCGCGCTTGACGCCGGCAAGCCCCGTTTCAAGCGCGCCGGTCAATCCCCGAATGCTGGGATCGCCGGCCATGATTTCGATCAGGGGTGCGGCGGATACCAATTGTCCGGTCAACCTGCCGACTTCGGCCTCGGGAAGAAACAACAGCCCGTTCTTTTCGAAGAATTCTCCGGATCCGAGCGGCTGCAGCGATTCGAAATGCCGCGTATCGCCCGACAGTTTCTGGGCAAGCGCGGCACTCGCCGCGCCCGTGAGTTCCGGCGTTGGGGCCTCCACCACGGCAAGGATCGTTCTTTCGCGATCGAATGCTTCACCGAATTGATTGTCGCGCTTGCGCCAATCCAGATTGGGCGAAATCAGCGTATTGATGTCGGTGTTGATGGAGAAGTGCCGGACCGCATAGAAGCCGGCCGCTATCGCCAAAATGAGCGCGACCAGGAGGGTGAGAGAGGCAAACCGCGTGCAGCCTTTGACAATCGAAACAACAATCCTGGTCAGCACATTTTTTCTTTCTATGTTAACGACTTGCCGTGAACGCCCGCCTCGTTACCGGAGCTCAATGAGCCGATCTATGTTGTTTTTTGATGGTTTTTCTTCAATCCGGCGGCGAAACCGCGCAGATCATGCGGAAATCCGGGAAAGCCTGATATAGCCGCCCCGGCCCGGCGGTAAAGTGACGATCCACGCAAGGCAGATGGCTTTTATTTGCTTCGCAATCCCGAATACCATACCATACTACCGTTCATCCTTTCGCCCGGCTTTTCCACTCGTGCTTTTTTTGACACAAAGCCCTGTTCCTCCACGCATGGAGCGGCAGCGGAACCGGAACGTGATGCGGATATTGCGTATATCGCAGCGGGACGGAGATTTACGGAAATGAGTTTGAACTTGCGTAACGGGCAACCCATCAAAGTTTATCTCGCGCAACCCCGCGGCTTTTGCGCCGGAGTGGTGCGCGCGATCGAGATCGTGGAGCGCGCGCTCGAGAAATATGGCCCGCCGGTCTATGTGCGTCACGAAATCGTGCACAACAAGTACGTCGTCGAAAGCCTCAAGAACAAGGGCGCCATCTTCGTCGAGGATTTGTCGGAAGTGCCGCCGCGCGCCGTGACCGTGTTCAGCGCCCATGGCGTGGCGCGCAGCGTGGAGGAGGAAGCGGCCAGCCGCGGCCTGCCGGTCCTCAATGCGACCTGCCCGCTGGTGACCAAGGTCCATAACCAGGGCAAGCGCTACATGTCGAAGGGCCGGGCCCTGATCCTGGTCGGTCATGCCGGGCATCCCGAGGTCGAGGGAACCATGGGTCAGGTTCCAGGCCCGGTGCTGCTGGTCCAGAATGTCGAAGATGTGGCCGCCCTGACCCTGCCGGCGGCCACACCGGTGGCCTATATCACCCAGACCACGCTTAGCGTCGATGACACCAAGGACATCATTGCCGCTCTCCAGCAGCGTTTTACCGACATTCAAGGCCCGGACATCCGGGATATCTGCTATGCGACACAGAACCGCCAATCTGCGGTAAGGGACCTTAGCAAGCTGGTCGACGTTATCCTGGTGGTGGGTGCGGCCAATAGTTCGAACTCGAACCGGCTTCGGGAAATCGGCACGGAAGTTGGAGTTGCAAGTTATCTCATTGCCGATGGCAGCGAGTTGAACCCGGATTGGCTGAAGGACGCGAAGGCGGTCGGCATCACCGCCGGCGCCTCGGCGCCCGAAGTTCTTGTCGATGATGTGATCGGGGCCTTGAGACGGATCGGGCCGGTCACAGTGTCGGTGCTGCCGGGCCGCGAAGAAAATATCGAATTCCGGCTGCCGGCCGAATTGGCCGCCGGCTGATCTATTCCTCTACTGGATCCAGAAAGCAAACCTGTAATGGCCATACCGTTCTTCAAGGAAATCCGCATCGGCGGTTATCTGATCAAGCAGAAATTGCTTGGCCGAAAGCGCTATCCGCTCGTGCTGATGCTGGAACCGCTGTTTCGCTGCAACCTTGCATGCGTCGGCTGCGGCAAGATCGACTATCCGGACGCCATCCTCAATCGCCGAATGTCGGCGCAGGAATGCTGGGATGCCGCCGACGAATGCGGCGCGCCGATGGTGGCGATCCCCGGCGGCGAGCCGCTGATCCACAGGGAAATCGGCGAGATCGTGCGCGGGCTCGTGGCGCGCAAGAAATTCGTTTCGTTGTGCACCAACGCCCTGCTTCTGGAAAAGAAGCTCGATCTGTTCGAACCGTCGCCGTACCTGTTCTTCTCGGTGCATCTCGATGGTCTGAGGGAGCACCACGACAAGGCAGTCTCGCAGAAGGGCGTGTTCGATCGCGCGGTCTCGGCGATCAAGGCGGCCAAGGCAAGGGGATTTACCGTCAACGTCAATGCCACGATCTTCGATGGGCACGCCGCCGAGGACATCGCCAAGTTCCTCGACTTCACCACCGAACTCGGGGTCGGCGTTTCGATGTCGCCCGGCTATGCCTATGAGCGCGCCCCCGACCAGGAACACTTCCTCAATCGCACCAAGACCAAGAAGCTGTTCCGCGACGTATTTGCGCTGGGCAAGGGCAAGAAATGGAACTTCATGCATTCCGGCCTGTTCCTGGATTTCCTCGCCGGCAACCAGAACTACGAATGCACGCCTTGGGGCATGCCGGCGCGCAACATTTTCGGCTGGCAGAAACCCTGCTATCTGCTCGGCGAGGGCTACACCAAGACCTTCAAGGAGCTGATGGAGACCACGGACTGGGAGACCTACGGTACCGGCAAGTACGAGAAGTGCGCCGACTGCATGGCGCATTGCGGCTACGAGCCGACCGCGGCCAACGCTGCCCTGAGCAATCCATTGCAGGCGATGTGGGTGGCATTGCGCGGCGTGCGTACCACGGGGCCGATGGCGCCCGAGATCAATCTCGATAATCAGCGTCCGGCCCAGTACATCTTCTCGGCCGAAGTGCAGAAGCGCCTGTCAGAGATCCGCCGTGACGAGGCTCTCGCCGCCCAGCAGAAAGCCTCGACAGCCGCGTAGGGTGCGCAACGCGCGATTGAAATCGATTCCGGTCGAGACCAGCGCGCGCAGCAACGATGGATCGCGCGCTACGCCGCGCAGCACCTTGCGAAGATCGATATCGCCGTTCGGCTTGATCGCGGCCCTCGCCAGTACCGGCAACGCGCGGCTCGCGGGGTCGGCGATGACGCGAAGGGCGGCAAATGGAAGGCCTGCCTCGGCGGCGTAGGCGGCTGCGATGTGGCTCTCCATGTCGACGGCAACGGCCCCCGTCTCCGAGTGCAGCGCAGCCTTGCTGGCCTTGGCGGCGACCACCTCCTCGGCACCCGCCAGACCACCTCGCACCACGCGCCGGCTACCCAACGCGACGCTTTCGATCAGGTCGTCATTCAGCGCCAGCCCGGCCAGCCAGCGGGTGTCGCCGGCCAAAACCTCGGTGGCCACCACGACGTCGCCGGATTTCAATGTGGGGTCCAGACCGCCGGCGACGCCGAAGCTGATGACGCCCCTGATCGTCGCAGGATCAAACACCGTGAGAAGCGCCCGCAACTGTTGAGGGTCGCTACTGCTGCATATGACGGTCATGCCCGGCCCCGCCGCGATGCGGGCCTCCTGGACCAGACCAGTCACAATCAATACCGGCCGCGGATCAATTGGTTTGCCCGCGAACGCGCCGCCCCTCGCCCCCAATTTCACATTCCGACCCCTGCCACCCTGCTATTGGTGTTCCTGAGATTCCGATACCGCGCCAACGCCCAGAGCGGGAAGAACTTCGGATATCCATGATAGCGCAGATAGAATACCCGAGGAAAGCCCGTTGCGGTATAGCGTTGCTCGTCCCATAGCCCATTTTTGGCCTGTGTGGCTATTAGATACTCGATACCACGGGCCACGGCCGGATGCCGGACCTCACCCGCCGCCATCAGTCCAAGCAAGGCCCATGCCGTTTGTGAGGCTGTGGCAGGGGCGCTCTCGTATCCCCGGTAGTCGAGCCGGTAGCTTTTGGCATCCTCACCCCAGCCTCCGTCATCGTTCTGGATCGACAGCAGCCAATCGGCGGCCTTGCGGATCGCCGGGTCCTGGTGGCTCACGCCTGCGACATTGAGCGCGCACAGGACTGACCACGTACCGTAGATGTAGTTCAGCCCCCATCGGCCATACCACGATCCCTCGGCAAGTTGGGTCCGTCGCAGATAGGCCACCCCGGCCGCTACCGCCTTGCTGTTTTGAGCCGTCTCGCCGAGCTGAGCCAGCATCGACATGCAGCGGGCGGTCACGTCCTCGGTCGGCGGATCGAGCAGCGCGCCATGATCGGAGAACGGGATGTTATTGAGATAATGTTCGAGATTGTTGACGTCGAAGGCGGCCCAGCCGCCGTCGCGGCTCTGCATCCCCTCGATCCACTCCCGGCCGCGGTCGATCGCATAGTCATATTCGTGGCTTTGATTCGCGTGCCGGGTCCGGTCCATGGCCATCACGACGACCGCGGTATCGTCGAGATCAGGATAGTAGGCATTGTTGTACTGGAAGGCCCAGCCGCCGGGTCGAACCTCCGGTCGCTTCGCCGCCCAGTCGCCCCTGACGTCCAGCACCTGTTTCGGCTTCAGCCAGTCGAGCCCCTGTTTGACCGAAGCCAACGCCTCCGGGCTTCCGGCCTCGATCAGGGCGTGACAGGTCAGTGCGGTATCCCACACCGGCGAGACGCAGGGCTGGCAATAGGCTTCTTGCTCGCCGATTACCAAAAGCCTGTCGATCGCCCGCCGCGTCATGGCTCGCGCGGGATAATCCGCGGGCTTGCCGAGTGCATCGTACATCATCACGGCGTTGGCCATCGGCGGAAAGATCGCCCCCAAGCCATCTTCGCCATTGATCCGTTCTTCGACGAATGCAACGGCGCTATCGATCGCGCGCCTGCGCAGGGACTCTGGAAACAGCGGCTCGATCACCCGCAACACACTGTCCAATCCGCGGAACAGCGTAAACCAACCCCAGCTTTGATGCGGCGCCTTGGCGGTCATCCCGATCGAATGCGGCGCCTGCAGAAAAAGCTCGTCGATCCCGATCCCCTTGAGATTCTTCGCACGCGGTTTCATTGCCGCCAACACCAACAGGGGCACCAGGGTGGTGCGCGCCCAGTACGAAATCCTGTTGAGATGAAACGGCGACCACATCGGCAATAGCGTGATCTCGACCGGCAGCACCGGCACGCTGCGCCATGTCAGCACGCCGAACATCGCCAGCATGAACCGCGTAAAGACATTGCTGTGAATGGCTCCGCCGCGCGAGTGGATCGCCTTGCGCGCCCGCGCCATATGCGGCGCATCGGTAGAATCGCCGATCATCTTCAGCGCGAAATAGGATTTTACGCTGGCGCTCATATCGAAATCGCCATCGTGCACCAGCGGCCAGCCGCCGTGGGCGCCCTGAACCCGGCGCAGATAAGTCGCGATCTTGGCTTCAAGCACTGCATCCACTGGTTCGCCCAGGTAGTGGCGAAGCAACACATATTCCGCCGGAATCGTGCAGTCGGCTTCCAACTCAAATACCCAATGTCCGTCCGGCTGCCGGTAATTCAGCACCGCCCGGGTCGCAGACGAAATGCTCGCCTCCAACGCGTTATCGCCTTTGATTCCAATGGACTGGTTGCCGGAATGCATGTCGCTCGATATCCCTCATTCACCCCGGACTATACCCGAAATCGCGGCTGGTTCCCTATCAGGCCCGCGCCATGGCGAGGACCAGGTCGGCGGCGCGGTTTCCCGACCGCACCGAACCTTCAATGGTCGCCGGCAACCCGGTATCAGTCCAGTCGCCGGCGAGAAACAGGTTTTTCCAGGCGGTGGAGGCGCCCGGCCGCAAGGCGTTCTGCTCCGGCGTGGCCGCGAACGTAGCGCGGCGCTCGCGCACGATTTGCCATGGCGGCAGTTCGCTCTCGACCCCTGCGGCTTGGCAGACATCCCGCCAGATGGCGCGCGCGAGTTCTTCACGCGGCATTTCCACCAGGCGGTCGGCATTGCTGATCGTGACCGAAAGCCGCTGCGGAAACGCAAACAGCCATTCCACCAGGCCACCGATCACTCCCAGGATCGGAGGGATGCCCGCCGGAGGATCGAAGCGGAAATGGGCATTCACGATCGCCCGGAATTTCGACGGCGTTTTCAAGCCCGGCAATAGCAAGGCAGCCGGCCGTGGCGGAACAGCCAGGACCACGGCGTCATCGGGTCCGACAGCGACCTTGTCATCGCCAAACTTCAATTCGTTGATGATGCGCCCCGACAGCCCCAACTCGCGCAATTCATGCTCCAAGCGGATGCTCGCGCCCCTCGCCTGCAAGAGTTTTATCGCGGGCTCGATCAAAACTGCGCTCAAGCCATCGCGCGCGACCAGCGGCCGGCAAGCCTGTCCTCCCGCCAGCAGCGTTTCCCGAACTACCGCGCCCGCGAGGCCCGCGGATCCTTCGGGCGGGTCGACATTGAGCGCCGCCAGCAGCAACGGCTGCACCAGCCGCTTGTAAAGCGTGCCCTCGCACGGAATCGCGTCGCAAACCCGTTTACCTTGCGATGCCCAGATCAGAGGCGCCAGTGCCAAATAATCGCGCAGGCCGGTATCGGGGACGCGACGCTTGTCGTCGAACACCCACAGCGGCAACCGGCTTTCCCCGAGATCGAGCTGCCAGCGCCGTCCGGTCTTGAGATCGACGAAGGGAAATTGCGCGTGCTTCGGCCCCACCAACCCTGCTTCGGTGCCGATTGATCGTGCGTAAGCGAGCGCGTGACGGTTGCCGGACAACAGCAGATGGTTGCCGTTGTCGATGGTCAGGTTGGTCGCCGCGTCGAAATATGAGCGACAACGGCCGCCGGCCTGTTGCGTAGCCTCGTGAACATGCACCTTGTAATTGGCATTCGCCAGCCGAACGGCCGCAGAGAGCCCCGAAATCCCGGCACCGATGATGTGGGCGACATCCGGCATCAGATCAAGGCGTAGCGAAGGATGATGGCAATGCGGGCCATCTTGTTGAGACGAACCGGCGCGCGCGGGGCTGCGAACCCTCTCGCGATCAGCAATTCCAGGATCGCGCGATAATATTTCGACATGATCTTCGGCGCGCGCACCATGCGCCGCGGATTGCGGCCCATGATTTCATCGGCTTTATCGAAATGGGTGCGCGCCCGCTCGACCAGCGGTGCACACGCTTTCGGCAACTTCGGATCTGATATCACCTGGCGCGGATCGGTTGCGGTAATGCCTGCGTGCAAGAGCCCTTCGCGCGGCAGATACAACCGGCCGATGCCGGCGTCCTCGTCGAGGTCGCGCAGGATGTTCGTCAATTGCAGCGCCCGCCCGAGATGATGCGCCAGCAAAATCCCCTCATCGGGTGGAAGACCGAACACTCGTACCGACAAGCGTCCGACCGCGCTCGCCACACGGTCGCAATACAGGTCCAGCGTTGCGAGATCCGGGGCCCTGATATCCTGCGGCACGTCCATCTCCATGCCGTCCACGATGGCCAGGAAATCCTCCCGCTGCAGACCGAAGCTTCGAACGGAAGCGACGTAGTCGCGCAGCCGCGCCGGTGGATGGCCCCGATACAGCGCGTCGATGTCGTCACGCCATTGTTGAAGGGCGGCGAGCCGGGCCTCGCGCGGGCCATCGGAATCCGCGATGTCGTCGACTTGCCGGCAGAAGCTGTAGATCTGGAACATCGCCTCGCGCTGCTCGCGCGGCAGGATGCGCATCGCGGCGTAAAACGAACTGCCGGAGGCGGTCGTCCCGTAACCGGGGTTAACTACCTTTGCCTCAGTCATGCGCCGGCCGCCGGTCTGGACACGGGCCGCCGCCGCATCGCCCGGCGGATCATCTCGCCGGCCACCCCACCGAAGCTGTGGGCGAGCAACTGGAGGGGACCGAGGTGCACGGTTTCGCTAAGAGGATCGCGCACCTTCAAAAGGCCGACGATCTTGTCGGCAAACGCCTGAATCACCGAGATCTCAAGTCCCAACCGAAAATCCTTCACCTCGGCGCAGAGCGATTTGCTTTCATCGAGCAGCGCCTCGTTTCGCACCGCCAACGCTTGCAGGCATTGCCGCAGGGGCGCTGATGCCTTCCCTTCGCCGAGGGCTTCGACCGACGCCCCCGCCGCCGCAAGCGCATCGCGCGGAAGGTAGACGCGGTTGAGGTTTTTGTAGTCCCTGCCACAGTCCTGTAGATGGTTGTTGATCTGCAGGCCCGCGCAAAGCGCATCCGACGCCGCCCAGGTCGCGGTGCTCTCGCCGTGGACATCGAGCATGAAGCGACCAACCGGCATCGCGGAATAGCGGCAATAATGGATCAGCTCTTCCCAGTTCTCGTAACGAAGCTTGGTCACATCCATCCGGAAGGCAGTCAGGACATCGAGGGCGTGGCGTGGCGGCATCGAGCGCTCCGCCAGCGCCTGCCGCAAATTGACGGCCTCGGGCTGGCTGTCGCCGCTGCCCGTTAGTTCGGCTTCCAGCAGATCGAGATAGGACAGCTTGTCGCGCTCGCCCAGCGTCGAGTGGTCGGCGATGTCGTCCGCAGTCCTGACAAAATTATAGAACGCAAGGATCAGCGCCCGGTGCCGCGGATCAATGATCCACGAGGCAACAGGGAAATTTTCGTCGCGGTGAGTCTTGCCGGATCGCAGTTCGTTCGCGCTGGTCATCAAAGCACGGGCTACTTGGTCTTTGCATGTGTTCCCCGCGCATGCGGGATTGGCTCGCAAATCCCATATAGGGGAATACGAGGCCAAAACCAACGCTATCTGCGATTTCCAGCAGATTCCGGCGGCGCCCGCATGAGGCCAATAGCGGTGTCGCGAGCCGCAATCTTTCTGCGAATAAGGCTTTCCTTTATTGTCCGTGATCCTTCAACACCTGGCCGCATGCCTGGGTCAGCTTCGGTCGATTTTGCTGAAGGCAAGCCAGAATAGTGAAATCGCCCTGATCGATCACTGGGCGGCAGAAGCGCTGAACGTCGCGCGAGCATGCCCTCTGCTCCTCCGGCGTGCCGCTGCGCTGCTGCTGCTGCGCGATGGCGCCAGCGGGAATCGATGTCGACAACAGGGTTAGTATCAGGAATAATTTACGCATCTTGTTCCTTCATTCTGACGCAGAGAATCTCAATCTCGAAACGCGCATGGCACGACCGGACCGACGATTCGGATTGTAAAAACGCCGCGAACCGCAGCAGCGAGCGAACCAGAAGCGCTGGCAAATGCGGCCAAATTTACGGCGGCCCGATGCGGAATGCCGCAACCCTCGATGTTTCCCTCATCACAGCTGTAACAATCTGATATCAAACGTCTATTATCTGGCCAGTGTTTTTCACAGGCGGCCTGTTGCAGGGAAGGCCGGGCGACCGTACATCTTGCTGATGAAACGAAGGAGATATCGGAACCCGACCTGATATCGTGCAGACACCAAATCGGTTCGCCCGGCTCAATCGGTTTGTGTATTTTGTGCAAACTTCGCGACAGCTTGGGCAACGGTGATATCGATTGGCATTTGAACCTAACCCTCTGTGGCGACACTAAATCCTCGATGCGGCGACGTTTCTAATCGTAGAACGTCAATTTGAATGGGAACCTCGCTATGAAACTGTTTGGCTCGAACTGGTTCGGACGGGCGATCAGGGTTGCTGGTATCGGCGCCGCGCTCATGATGTCGGTATCGGCGGGGAACGCGCAGTCCGGGCCGTTTGCCGGTTTTGACGGCGCTTGGTCCGGCAATGGAACGGTTACGCTTTCCGACGGAACCACCGAGCGCATCCGATGCAAGGCCGACTACAAGGTCAGCGGCAACGGACTTGCCCTGAAGCAGAATCTGCATTGCGCCAGCGACAGCTACAAGTTCGATCTGAGCAGCGACGTCACCAGTCAGGGCGAGCGGATTTATGGCAATTGGAGCGAAGCCAGCCGGAACGTTTTCGGCAGCCTGCAGGGTACGGCGGGAGGCGGCCAGATCGAGGTCTTCGTCGAGGCGAACGCATTTGCGGCCAATCTGACGCTCCGGACCAACGGCAACCGACAAACCGTGATGATCAGTTCCAAAGGCGAGATCAAGGGCGTCAATATTACAATGGTGAAGGGCTAAGCCGCATTTTCTAGCGGTTTGTGCCGGTTCCCTCGGCCGGCTGAACGGGATTAACTGTCCCGCGGAGCCGGTGTGACAGGTTGATCAGGAACATCGCCGTCGGCCGCAGAATGAAAAGATCCGCGACCAAAGCGGCGATCATCGCGAACGCACTGAGCCAGCCGAACAGGCGCAACGACGGCAAATCGGAAAATACCGTCACGACAAGGCCGCAGGCCAGCACCACCGTCGTCAGAATCAGCGCCGGACCGACCAGTACGGTCGCACGCTCGACCGCCAGTTCCGAACTAATACCGGGCGTTGTCTCGAGTCTTAGCCGATTGAGGAAGTGAATGGTCGCGCTGAGCCCGAGGCCGAAAGACACGGTGAGCGCAACGACGCTCGCGAATTGCAGTCCTTCGCCGAGCAGCCAGAGCACGGTGCCCGACAATACCACCGGGAAGATGCCGGGCAGGATGCATGAGAACATCACGACCACCGAGCGGAAAGCCAGCCCGATGAAGATCGCAACCAGCGCGAATTCGATCGTCAGCCCGCGGTTGAGCTTTTCGATCATGCTTGCGCTGTTGCGGGCGGCAATCGCCGAAAGACCGGTGACCGCGATCTCGTAACCCGGATGATCCTTGCGCACCGCGTCCAGCGCATGATCGAGCTTCTCGACCACGGGGAGAATTTGGCTTGAATCGAGGTCGGGAACGCGGCCCGACACCACCACCGCATTCTGGTCGGCGGAAATGAAACGCCGGACCAGATGCTCCGGAATCACGCTGACATATTCCTTCAGCGTTGCAACATCCGAGCTGCCGGCTTTTTCCGCAAGCCAGCGGCGCAACGTCTCCAGCGACCAGACATTGCCGACGCCGGCCTGGGTTTCGACCGTTGAATGAACATCGGCGATCGTCTTCAAGGTCTCCGGCGCATAGAGCGAGGCGCCCTTGGGGAATTCGATCAGGACGTCGATCGGATTGGCGCCGGTCAACTTGGCATCGAGGCGCCCGCTGGCGGCTACCGCCTGCTGCTTGTCGGGTACCTGGTCGGCGAGCCGGTAGCGAGGCTCGAGATTGGCATAGATCACCCCTAGTCCGCCGACGAACAAAACCGCGATCAGGCTGAACAGCCCGGGGCGGCTGACCATGCGCACCGCGATCCAGTAACA
Source organism: uncultured Alphaproteobacteria bacterium (assembly GCA_963742425.1). Lineage (GTDB taxonomy): Bacteria > Pseudomonadota > Alphaproteobacteria > Rhizobiales > Xanthobacteraceae > Bradyrhizobium. The sequence continues at coordinate 769,692 of CAVULR010000011.1, read as the reverse complement.
GAAATTGCGCAGCATCTGAACGCCGGCGTCGGCGCCCTGGAACTTCACCGCGAAGACCTTTTCGTTGCGCACGAACAGCACGCCGAACACCGGCACCAGCGACAGCACCGCGATCAGCGCGATGATGGTGGCGGCAAGGCCGGCCTCACCGAATTTGCGGATCAGGTCGGAATCCGAAAATTGCAGGGCGATAAACGAAATGCCGGCGGTGCCATGGGTGAGCACGCAGGCCGGCCCGACCACGAGGATCGCGTTCCGGAACGCGGTGTACTTGTCCTGGCCCGCGATCAGCCGGTCGCGCGCGGCGAAAGTAAGCTGCATCGAGTCGGAGAAGCTGATCACCATGATCAGCGGCGTCATCACGTTCAGGAACATGTTGAGATTGAAATTGGCCCATCCGAGACCGCCGAGCGCCAGCACGATCGCGATGATCGGCGGAAAGGCCGCGACGATCATGAACGATATCTTGCGGAAGAAAACGATCGCGATGATGCAGCCGGCCAGGATGCCCAGGATATTGTAGGTCAGCCCGTCGCGCTTGACCGCGTTGCGGATTTCGAGCTGCATGACGGGAACGCCGGATAACTCCGCGTTGAGACCGCTCCCGGAGAGATCTTCGGCCATCAGCTTTCGAATCTCGCCGATGGTCTTTTTGAGCTTGTTGCTGGCGACAACCTCGGGTTCGAGCGACAGCACCACCAGCGCAAGCGTACCGTCCTCGGACAACAGCTTGCCGCGGATGATTTCGTTGGTTTTGACGGTTTCGATGAACTTGTCGTAGTCGGCGCCTTGCGGCAGATCCTGCGGAAACAGCGCGGCGGGCAACTTGCCCGGCGCCGGCGCCTGGCGCGCCGAGAACAGCGAAATCAGCCCGCGCGTGCCATCGACGAGTTGAATATCGGTGACGAGATCGCGCAGCTTCTCGAGATTGCTGCGTGCAAGCAGGGTCTTGCCTTCGACCACGACCAACACGTCGAATTCGGTCGCCGGGAAGCGCTTGGTGACCGCTTCATATTGCCGGTATTCCCTGGAATTGGAGCGGAACAGCTGACTGAGAGAATCGTCGATCTTGATGTGGTCGATGCCGATCACCGCGCCGATGAACAGGCCAACGAGTACGATGCAGGACAGGATCGGCGCCTGAACCGCAATCAGCCCCAGCCGCTCCAGCCCGAAGGCGATGCTGGATGTAGGTCCCTGCTCGACCTTCTCGACATGGACTTCGCTGTCGCTGTTCTTTTCGAGCATGCCCTGTCCAATTCTCACATCGGCCTAATCAGTATAGCGTTGAGTTCCCGGCGCGCGAATGAGGCGTTGATCGGCCATGTCTGACCGGCGCTAGCTCTTGAAAACATACGGTAAATTTGCCGCCACAGGTCTAGCAGTTCTTGCCGGAGTCTCGCAAGCGCGCTCCCGGTGCGAATCGCCGCAACCCCTGCGATATTGAGCCAGAACGCCGGATTTGCGGCGTCAGCGTGAATTCGGGATCGCCCACTGGGGCGATTGCGCGCCACTGTCATCCTTGAGCGCGACGCCGGTGATTCTCCGGGCCAGGCCCTCGCGGACCAGCCACGAAATCCTGAAAGCAGCTTCCTCGTAGCCGAGCCCGGCGCCGTGAACGTTGGAGACACAATTGCGCGCGGCATCGCTGAGACCAACGCGCGGGGCGAAGGTGAGATACGCACCAAGGCTGTCTGGCGCGGAGAGGCCCGGCCTCTCGCCGATCAGCATGACCATCATGTCCGCGCCGAGGATCGCGCCGATTTCGTCGCTTAGCGCGACCCGCGCGCCGGTCGCAACCACGCAATGGCCGATTTCAATCCGATCGGCGGCCAGCAGGGGAACGAGGCTCCGTACAAGCTGTATCGCGTGAGCGTTGACCGCCGAAGGCGACAGGCCATCGCCGATGACAAGCGCAAGCCGGCAGGCTCGGCCGCTACCGCTTGCCAGCAATCGATGCGACGCTTGATCGAGCGTTCGTCCGAGGTCGGGGCGCCTGAGATAATCCCCGCGGTTGGGCGCCCGGCTGAAGACCTGGATCGGCCGCAAGCCGAGCCCGGCAAGACCGGCGGTCACAGCGGAAATATCGAAAGTGGCATGAACCGCGTCGCGGGCCCGGGCGTGCGCAAGCGTAAATTCGAGCAGCGCTCCCGTCGGTACGCTCGCGCCCGCCCTGCCAAGCCCGACCCGCGCCGGCGTGAAATCCCGCAAATGTTTCAGCGAACGGGACGGCGGCGCCGGCGCATTCGTATCGTCCTTACTCGGCAGGGACCGACACCTCGCGCAGCCGGATCGAGTAGTTCGACGCGTTTTGCTGACCGCCCGAGGCCGCGCGCGCGAAACTGATCAGGTGATGGGCGATCATCGCCGAACCGATGAAGCCCTCGAAATCGCCACGCCGTATGCGTGCCAGCGCAAACTTCCAGAACGCCTTCTTGTAGTCGCCGAGCACGCCGACTTTCCAGATAATATTGCGCAGCATGATCAGGCCGCGCCTGATATTGGCCCAGCTTTTCATCTCGGGGCTGACGGGCACTTTCAGCCGGTTGGCATAGGTGTAATCGCACTGGTATCGATAGCGCGCAAAAAGCCTCTCCGGCTCGTAGGCCACTTCCATGCATTTGCGCCATGAACTGACGACCTGTTCATAAGGCAAACGGAAATCGACATTGGAATCGCGGCTGTCGTCATCAATCAGACGGCCCTCGCGCTCAAGCCGATCCCATAGCGGCGTCTTCGGCAGCGCTTGCAGCAGATTGATGGTCAGCAGCGGAATCCGGGATTCATCGACAAAGGCCAGCAGCGCATCGCCGGTTTCCGGTTTGTCGGTATCGAGTCCCATGATGATGCCGGAAACGACCTCCATCCCGTAGCTGTTGATGGTGTGGACGCCTTCGAGGATCGGGACCATCATGTTATGGCCCTTCTGCATCGCCTTCAGCGCTTCGGGATCGGGAGTCTCGATCCCGCAAAACACGGTGACAAAGAAGGCCTCGCGCATCTTCTCCAGGATCTCCGGCCGCTTGGCGATGTTGAGTGTCGCCTCGCAGGCGAGCCGGGTGATGTAGCCGGTTCTCTTCTGCCACTCGATGAGGTGCGGCAGCAGATCCAGCGCCGCCTTCCGGTTGCCGATAAAATTGTCATCGACGAAATACACCGTGTCGGTCATGCCGCATTCGCGCAACTTGTCGAGTTCGGCGATGATCTGCTTTGGCGTCTTCAGGCGCGGGTTGCGGCCATAGAGACCGGGGATGTCGCAGAATTCGCACTGGTAGGGACAGCCGCTCGAGTACTGGATGCTGCCGAGCAGATATTTTCTGGTCTCGGCCAACTCATAGGCCGGAATCGGAAAGTCGCTCATGTCGACGCGACCATTGGTTTTCAGCACCACCTGCTGTTGAGGGCGAGACGGATCGCGCGCCAGCCGGGCGATCAACTCGTCCGTCGCATCGCCGAGTTCGCCGACATGGAGATAGTCGAAGGCCGGGTAGTAATCCGGGCAGGCGCTGACCGAGGGGCCGCCGATTGCAACGGCCAGTTCGAACGCGTGCGCCCGGCGGCAGATATCGTTCATCTGCTGGCGCTGGATGTGCATGCCGCTGACCAGCACCGCTTCCGCCCACTCGAAATCTTCCGAGGTGGCAGGCCGGATATTCTCGTCGACGAACCGCACCGGCCAGTTCGCGGGCAGATAGGCCGCAATCAGCAGCAACCCCTGCGGCGGCATGAAGGCCTTGACGCCGTCGGTCAGGGGATAGGCGTATTCGAATGTGCCGAACGAGGACGTATAGCGCGGAAAAACGCAAAGGATGCGCCGGACCGTCTCGATGCCCTCAGCTCTCATGGAATTTCCTCTGCACGTCGCCGCAATTTAAGCACGCGGCCTGAGGCTGGGCTACAAATTCCTCAGGATTGTGACGCGATTCCAATGCAGTGGTGACGGCATGGTTGCCCGAAAGCCACGGTTTCCGTCAGGTCAGCAGTCGCGAGGCAAAATCGGGGAGCAGCCCCGGATTGGCGGCAAGGCGAAAATCGGCGCCGGCGAGCCCGGTGCGCAACAGCCAGTCGTCGAACTCCGGCGCTCGCCTCAGCCCGAAAAGATCGCGGATGTAGAGGGCGTCATGGAACGAGGTGGATTGATAATTCAACATGACGTCGTCCGCACCGGGTACCCCCATGATGAAGGTTACGCCAGCGGCCGCAAGCAGGGTCAGCAGATTATCCATGTCGTCCTGGTCGGCTTCGGCATGGTTGGTATAACAGACGTCCACGCCGAGCGGCAGGCCGAGCAGCTTGCCGCAAAAGTGGTCCTCGAGACCGGCGCGGATGATCTCCTTGCCGTCAAAGAGATATTCCGGGCCGATGAAGCCGACCACGCTGTTGACCAGCAGCGGATCGAAGGCCCGCGCCACCGCGTAGGCGCGCGCTTCGCAGGTCTGCTGGTCGACACCGTGATTGGCATTGGCCGAAAGCGCCGAGCCCTGCCCGGTTTCGAAATACATCACATTGTCGCCGAGGCTACCGCGCCGCAGCGATTGCCCTGCCTGCCAGGCTTGCCGTAAGAGCGCGAGATCGACGCCAAAGCTTTTGTTGGCCGCTTCGGTGCCTGCGATCGATTGAAACACCAGATCGACCGGCGCCCCCTGCTCGATCAATCCGAGCGTCGTCGTCACATGGGCCAGCACGCAGGCCTGGGTTGGAATCTGTAACCGGGTAATGATTTCGTCGAGCAATCGCAAAAGACTGCCGATGACCGAGGGATCGTCGCTTGCCGGATTAATGCCGATGCAGGCATCGCCTGATCCCAGCATGATGCCGTCGAGGATCGATGCGGTGATGCCTTTGGCGTCGTCGAAGGGATGATTGGGTTGCAGCCGCACGCTCATCCTTCCGCGCAACCCGATCGTATTGCGAAATCGCGTGGTCACCTGGCATTTCTTCGCGACCAGGATGAGATCCTGATTGCGCATCAATTTCGAAACCGCCGCGGCCATTTCCGGCGTGATGCCGCGCGACAATTTCCCGAGAACCTCGCCGCTGGCTGCATCCGAGAGCAGCCAGTCGCGAAACGAGCCTACCGTCAGCGAGGAAATGGCGGCGAAAGCCGACGCGTCATGGGTATCGACGATCAGGCGGGTAATTTCATCGTGTTCGTAGGGAATGACGGCTTCGTGCAGGAATTGCTTGAGCGGAACGTCTGCCAGCGCAATCCGCGCCGCGATCATCTGCTCCGCGCTTTCGGCGGCCAACCCAGCGAGGCGGTCGCCGGAACGCGGTGGTGTCGCCTTGGCCAGCAGATCCCGCAAGTCATCGAAGACATAGGTGGTGGCATCGATGGCGTGGCGATAGACCATGGCGGCTCCCGGCCATCGGGCCGGTGCACGATGACGGTCGCAAGACTATCAGCTGCGAAGGTTTTAAGCAGCCCGGACGGTTTCGAGGAATTTGACGACCTCGGCCTTCAGCCGCTTGTTCTCGCTTGAAAGCAATTGCGCCGACGAAAGCACCTGGGAGGACGCCGAGCCGGTATCGCCGGCGCCGCGGTTGACGTCGGCAATGCTGGTCGCAACCTGCGAGGAACCGATGGCCGCTTGCTGTACGTTTCGGGCGATTTCCTGGGTCGCCGCCCCCTGCTCCTCGATCGCCGCCGCAATCGCCGCGGCGATTTCGGACACCCGCCCGATGGTGCCGCTGATCTCCTTGATAGCGTGCACCGAATCCTGCGTTGCCGCCTGCATCCCCGCAATCTGCGTGCTGATTTCGCTGGTAGCCTTGGCGGTTTGCGCGGCCAGCGCCTTGACCTCTTGTGCCACCACCGCAAAGCCACGGCCGGCGTCGCCGGCGCGCGCGGCTTCGATAGTCGCGTTCAGCGCCAACAGATTGGTCTGCTCGGCGATCGTGGTGATCAATTGGGTGACGTCGCCGATGCGGTTTGCGGCAAGCGACAATTCGGCGATCCGCGCGTCGGTCTTTTGCGCCTGATCGACCGCTTCGTTGGCGATCCTGTTGGAATCCGACACCTGACGACCGATTTCGTTGATGGAGCCGGCCATTTCTTCCGTCGCCGAGGCGACCGATTGCACGTTGGCAGAGGTTTCTTCCGAAGCCGTGGCGACGACCGTGCTGAGCTGCTGGGTCGCCGCGCTGCTCTTGGTCAGGACCACGGCGGAATTTTCCAGTTCGATCGACGCGGAGCCGACTTTCTCGATGATGTTGCCAACCGCGGTTTCGAAACTTTCGGCCAGACTGTAAAGCTCGGCACGCCGGGTGGCCTGCAACTCGCGATTCTTTTCCTCGCGTTCGGCAGTTTCACGTTCGGCCCTGGCGACAGCCTGCACTTTGAATTCCTGAACGGCGTGGGCCATCTGGCCGACTTCATCGCGGCGCTCGAGTCCGGGCAGTTGAACATCGAAATTCCCGGCCGCAAGTTCGCGCATCGCGCTCGACATCGCCACCACCGGCCGCGATATATTCCGGCCGATCAAGAACGAAACGGCGACGCCGGCGAAGGCCATTGCGAGAAGCACGGCCATCAGCGTCATCTGCTGCTGCTCCAGCCTCATTCCGGCGCGCGCAATCTCGCGATCCTTGCTATCGCTGCTGCGGATAATCAGATCGTCGGTCAGTTTCTCGATGTCGGAAAAACTCTGTTCGGCGCCCTTGATGAACATCAGCGCCGATCCGGCGTCACCATCCGCCATCTCGATCGCATTTTTCGATTTCTTGATATAGCCCGCAACGGCGGCCTTCAGTTTTTCCAGCGCCTCCGGCTTGAGGTCGCCCCGCGTGCCTTCGACCGCCTTCAAGGCCTCCGATATCCTGGTAGCGGCGGAAGCGGCTTCCTTGGCCATGGCCTCGATCTTCTTCTCATCCTTTTCATTGGCAGCGGTAGCCGTCAATCGATACAGCTTCGCATGCGCCATCCACGCCGCGGTGGTGAGATCGGCGGCGAGTTCCGATTGCCGGACCGGACCTGAGACAAGCGCGTCGACGGCGGCCTGATTGGAGCGCAGCGCCTGCAAGGCATAACCGCCGACCCCGATCAGAAACAGAATCAGGAAGGCGGGCGCAAGCTGAACTTTCCAGGACAGGCCGACATTTTTGATCCAACCGAACATATCAACCCTTCACTGCGACACTCGATCTGCAAAACGGCTTGTTGCGCGTCAGTTCTTGTAAATGCCGGCACACACCGCGGTATTTTCCAGCTTTTCGCAGTACATCTGCTTCGGCTCGACCTTCTTGTCCACCGGATTGACGAACTTGTAGTCCTGCCAGAACGACGGTTGTTTGCTGGCGAGTTCGACGCGTTCCTTGACGTAGAACTTGCCGTCCACATCCTGCGCGTCGCTCATGTCCTTGCCGACGAATTTAGGGTTCGAGCCATGGGCCAGCACCTTGCCGTCGAGCTGATAGACGACGACGTAGAGGTCGCGATCGATGAACTTGGCATCCTTGTTGGTAAATTCGGGGTAGGCCTTCTCGGGTCCCTCACCCTTGATGGTGGCAACCGCCTTCTTGACCATCGCGACGGCTTCGTCCTTGCTTGCGCCATCGGATGCGGCGGCGGCCCCGGCAAAAGCCAGCATGGCTGCAAGGGCGGGAATCACTGACTTGCTCTTCCAATTGTTCATGTTTCTTCTCCGATTGATTGGGTTCGCGGGGGTCGCATGACTGCCAACATGAAAACTGTCATAAAAGAGCGAACCATCCGTTAAGTGTCTGAAAACGGCCCCAGGGATGACTTCCGCGGCGGCGGGCGCCCGCCTCGGCCCGAGCCAGGGTTAATGAATTCTACACGAACATTTTAGATAACTTTTAACCGGCCGGCCGTTTAGCGGCCTCGGATCAGAGACTGTGCGATGCCGGAAATAGTGCAGCCTGACAGCCGCCCCGCGGGCTCCGCCTTTGGGTCAAGCCTTTCGCTTGCAGCCAAGCTGTACTCGATCTTCGCTCTGATCGCGTTCCTGACTGCGGCGATCGCCGTTCTGTCCGATTACAATACCCGCCGGAATGCGGAACTCACACAATCCATCGAGACCGCCAACCTCGCCGCGCTCAACGTCGAACTCGTCAATTCGCTGGTCTATGCGGTGGTCATGGAATCCCGCGGCGTCTACATGTCCTCGGCGCCTGCCGACGTAAAGAAATACGGCGACGGACTTCTCAAGTTCAACGACAAGATTCTTGCCGTGGTCAAGAACTGGCAATCCATCGTCCAGGCGGATGACGCCGAGCAGTTCGCCACTTTCAAGAAGCGCATCGAACAGTTCGTTGAATTCCGCAAGGAACTGGTTCGCCGCGGGGTCGAAATCGGCGCCGCCGCGGGCCGGGAGTGGGGCGACAACGACGCCAATCGCCAGGTGCGTTCGGCCCTCAACAAGGATCTCGAGGCGCTTTCCAAGGTATATGTCGAACGCGGCAAGCAGATCGTCCGGCAAGGCGAGGTCAACCGAACCCTGGGCTTTCTGCTGACCGGCCTCGGCGGCCTGACGCTGATCGTGGTCGTTATCGGGGTTCTGATTATTTCCCGTTCGATCGCGCGGCCGCTTTCGGTGATTACGGATGCCATCAAGCGCGTTTCCGACGGCGACGAAAACGTCGAAGTTCCGCACGCCGAACGGGCGGACGAAATCGGAGCCCTGGCGCGAGCGATCCGGATCTTCCAGGAAGCGATGGATCGCAACCGCAATCTCAATTCGCAGGTCTTGCAGGATGCCAAGGCGCGCGAACAACGCGCCAGGCACATTGAAATCTCCGTCGACGAGTTTAGGAGCGCGATCGGAGATGTGCTGCGCGCGGTCACCGATAACGCGTCGGCCATGCGCGATACCGCGCAGTCCATCACCAAAGTGGCATCGGAAGCCAATGGACGCGCCATCGCTGCGGCGAGCGCAACCGAGCAGGCCTCCAGCAATGTAAACGCGGTCGCCGGCGCCGCCGAAGAGCTGTCGGCCTCCGTCGAGGAGATCGGCCGGCAGGTCCGTCAATCGGCTGGTGTCGTCGAGCAGGCGGGCTTGCGGACGGAGAAATCGGTGGCCGAGATCGAAAGCCTGGCGGCTGCGACCCAGCGCATCGACGGCGTACTCAATCTGATCCAGACCATCGCCGAGCAAACCAATCTTCTGGCGCTGAATGCGACGATCGAAGCCGCGCGCGCCGGCGAGGCCGGTCGCGGTTTCGCGGTGGTCGCCCACGAGGTCAAGGCGCTGGCCGAACAGACCGCGAAAGCGACCTCCGAAATAGGCCAGAATGTCACCCTGATCCAGTCATCGACGCGCAATGCGGTGGATTCCGTGCGCGAAATAGGCAATGCCGTGCGCGACATCAATGAAGTCACGTCAAATATCGCCAGCGCCGTTGGGCAACAGGACGCCGCCACCCGCGATATCTCCGCCAATGCGCAATCGGCCGCCCAAGGCAACGAGACCCTGGTTGCCAATATCGGTTCGCTCAGCGAGGCCATCGGCGAGACCAACAAGACCGCGACGTCGGTGCTCGCGGCCTCGACCGAACTGACCTCCACGGCGGAAACCCTCTCGCGTGAAGTCGACAAGTTCTTCCACAATCTGGGCGCCGATGCACTGGATCGCACTGCGACACGGCGGACCGGCACGGCAAACTGAGATTGACATCACCGCCCACGGTGATGCTTGAACAAAACTGTCGGTATACCTCGCGCATGCAAATTGAGCCGTACGCGCAATGAACCGATCCGCTTAGCTACCGGAGACTCAGATTGCTTCGTCACGCCACCGTTTCGGATACCTTCGGATGCGAGCCAGCCCGCTGCGGCAAAACGAGCAGACATCCGACGATAAAGGTGGCAATGACCGCCGATGCAATCGGCCGGCTCAACGCGAGACCACCATGGTTGACGGGCTTGTCGAGAAAATCGCCAACCGTGGCTCCCAGTGGTCGGGTGAGAATGAAGGCAATCCAAAATAGCGTGACGCGCGATACTTTGGTCCAATGATAGGCCGCTGCCACCGCAGCCAGCGCGATACCGAATATGACCGCGCCGCCCTCATATCCGAGACCCGTTGAATTGGCCATCCAGTCACCGAGCGCTGTGCCCAGGGTCTGCGAGAATGTGATTGCTGCCCAGTAGAAGACTTCCACCTTTGGCGTGCCAACGGTGTCGACCGAGATCGAGCCAAGCGACCAGTACCAAAGGGCAAGCGTCGCCAGGAGGCAGAGTAACAAGATCGATGAACCGCCGGTGTAACCGATCCCGAGCGAGCGGTCGGCAAAGTCGGCCATCGTGGTGCCGAAAGTCGTAGAAGCGATGATCGTTGCCCAGTAAAGGGAAGGATGAAATTTCTTCGCTACAATCTGGGCGGCAACAAGCGCTACCAGCGCCGCAAGAAACAGAAGCGTTCCGGCGAGGTATCCCCAATTGAGCGTCATGGTCACGGTATCGCCGCCGGTCTCTCCCAACGTCGTTGCGGCGATTTTGATGATCCAGAAAACGAGGGTGACCTCGGGAACTTTAGTCAAGGTATATTCGGCGGCACGATTCATGTGAAAGATCACCATCGGAGGCGGAGTTGTTGGAATGCTACTGCCCAAAGCGGGCATGGTTCCGACAGCGCGTTCAACATAAATTGAGATTTGTCGGAGCAGCGTTCACGGCGGCCCGATCAATCAGCGGGGTTGCCAGTTCGAAGCCAGGGTGAAGCAATCCGGCACAGGAGATCAAACTGCTGTCATCGGCGACGCCCGATGCGGCTCTGCGAGAATCTCAGGCTCCGAGATGGCGACGACGACTTCGCCGATTAGGCCGTGAACCCATAAATCGCTGACGACTCGCGAGAGTCCGCGATGCCCCCGGTCGCGATCAAAATCCGCATCGCAGCGAAATGACGCGATGGGTCAAGAGCAGAAATGCGCGGCGAGGCAAAACGGCTAGCTAATCTACTAATTCGTCAGCACGCGAAAGAAGCGAATGCGGGAGATTGAGACCCAAAGCGTTCGCGGTTTTGAGGTTGATGATCAATTCAAATTTTGTCGGCTGCTCGACGGGAAGGTCACCCGGATTGGCACCTTTAAATATCTTGTCGATGTAGTCGGCGGCGCGACCAGCCATGGCAACGCCGTCAGGTCCATACGAAAACAAGCCGCCTTCTTTAGCCCAAGCTCCCCAACCGCCTACCAGAGGAAGATGATGTTGTGTCGCAAACTGAACCAGCCTCTTTAAATTCAGCACCGTAAGCCTCGACGAGACAACATATATAGCGTCTATTCCCTCGTCATTGGCTCTGCTTAAGGCCGCCTCGAAATCATCGGAACTGCGCACCTCAGCCGAATGAAGCCGTAAACCGAGCGTTTGTGCAGCTCGCTCAGCTTCCCGGTACTCATTATCCGGGTGGTCAGGATACCACACAAAGCCTACTCGAGAGATATTAGGGAGCGCCTCCTTAAGCAACTCGAGCCGCTTGGAAGCGAGCACGTCTTGAAGCAGCGTAACTCCCGTCGCATTTCCACCAGGTTGGCGCAGGCTCGCGACAAGGCCTAGCTGCTCCGGGTCAGCGCTGCTGACGAATACGAGAGGAATCTTCTGGTCAACCCTTTTCGCGATTGGAGCGACGTCCCCTCCGACGGCAAGGATCACATTCGGTTGAAGGGCCACGAGCTCGGCTGCCAAATTTGGAAGTCGATCCAGCCGACCTTCCGCATATCGGTATTCGATTGCAATGTTTCGTCCTTCAACATAGCCCAACTCGCCTAGACGGCGACCGATGGCCGCCATCTGCGGGTCATTTTGAGGATCACTGTAGAGAAGTGCACCGAGCCGCCATGGGCCTTTCGATTGCGCCAGGGCCAAAGAAGACCATGCTGCCGTACTACCGACAAACGCTATGAACTCGCGCCGCTTCATGTAGTCCTCCCGCCATTCGGGACCACCAGAAATCAAAACAATATACCACACCTTATCGGAGCGACTTTAATGAGTGGGGGTGAAAGCCATAGTGCAGGTTCCAACTCTAAATGTCTGCTCCCGGTCATTCGCGATGGGGCCGGGCCAGCAGCAAGTCCGGCAATGTCCCTTATGCCACCGGAAACGGAAATAAACTCAGAGCATTAGCAGGACCGCGACCGGCCATTGCGGGTTGGTGGCGCTGCCCGAGACGTGATTCAAGCTCCAAAACCGGAGCCTCGAATCATGCGCTACGAACTCAGCGACTACGAATGGACTGCCATCAAACCGGTGCTGCCGAACAAACCCCGTGGGGTCCGGCGTGTAAACGACCGTCGTGTGCTCGGTGGCATCTTCTGGGTCCTCCGCTCAGGTGCTCCATGGCGCGACCTGCCCGAGACCTTTGGTCCCCGCACTACTTGTTACAATCGCTTCGTGCGGTGGCGGCGGGCTGGCGTCTGGGACCGGATCATGGATGCGCTGGCCGCCGGTCATGATGCGGCGGTGCAGATGATCGATACCTCCGTCGTGCGCGTGCACCAGCACGGAGCGTGTATCTCGGACAACAATCACCAAGCTATGGGTCGGTCGCGAGGAGGGTTCACGAGCAAGATTTACGCGGTGGTGGACATTAATGGCCTGCCGGTCCATCTCGCGCTCACGCCCGGTGAAGCGCATGACAATCGGCTGTGTTCGGTTCTCCTCAGCGCCTTGCTCCCACAAACGATGTTACTCGCGGATCGTGGATACGACGCGGACTGGATCAGGGAGCTTGCCCGCCAGCAAGGAGCATGGGCGAACATTCCGCCGAAACGAAATCGCAAGGATCCGATCTGCTTTAGCCCGTATCTGTATCGCGCGCGGAACTTGATCGAACGGTTCTTCAACAAGATCAAGCAATGTCGGCGTGTCGCAACCCGGTATGACAAACTCGCAGCCAACCATCTGGCGTTCGTCAAGCTCGCATCAATCCGAATTTGGCTGCGTGCTAATGAGTCCATGCCCTAGATCAACAAGCCGGAATTCGAACGCACTCTGATGCCGCTGCGCAACGCGGAACTACATCGTGGCGCCGAGCACCCAAGGCGCGAATTCAGCCCCGCCGAAATCGAAACCCTCGCTCTTGGTCGGCTGACCTGACGCGGTCTTCAACATGAGATCGAAGATGCGCTGGCCGCATTGCTGCACGGTTTCCTCGCCGTCGAGGATGGTGCCGCAATTGACATCCATGTCGTCTTCCATCCGCCGGAACATCGCCGAATTGGTTGCAAGCTTGATCGAGGGCGCGGGCTTGCAGCCGAACACGCTGCCGCGCCCGGTCGTGAAGCAAACGAGATTGGCGCCGCCCGCCACCTGCCCGGTCGCCGCGACCGGGTCGTAGCCGGGCGTGTCCATGAAGACAAAACCCTTCTTGGTCACGGCTTCGGCGTAGTTCAGAACGTCAACCAGATTGGTGCTGCCGGCTTTCGCCATCGCGCCCAGCGATTTTTCCAGGATGGTGGTGAGGCCGCCGGCCTTGTTGCCGGGGCTGGGGTTGGCGTTCATCTCGGCGCCTTCGCGCATCGTATATTCCTCCCACCAGCGCATCAGCGCCACCAGCTTCTCGCCGACCTCGCGGCTGACCGCACGGCGTGTCAGGAGATGTTCGGCGCCGTAGGTCTCCGGCGTTTCCGACAGGATCACGGTGCCACCGTGGCGAACCAAGAGATCGCTCGCCGCACCCAGCGCCGGATTGGCCGAGACGCCGGAATAGCCGTCGGAGCCGCCGCATTGCAGCGCTACCGTCAGCTCGCTTGCCGACACGGGTTCGCGCTTTACATTGTTTGCATCGGTAAGCGCCTCGCGGACAAAGGCGACGCCGGCTTCCACGGTCTTGCGGGTGCCGCCGATTTCCTGGATTTCCAGTTCGCGCAGGCGGCCGGCGAGTTTTTGTTCCCGCATCAATCCGCCGATCTGGTTGACCTCGCAGCCGAGACCCAGCACGACGACCGCGGAGAAATTCGCATGCCGGGCGTAGCCGCCGAGCGTGCGGCGCAGGATCGTCAGCGGCTCGTCCTGCGTCATGCCGCAGCCGGACTTGTGGGTGAGCGCGACCACGCCATCGACGTTGGGGAAATCGGCCAGCGGATTGTCGCCGGTGAACGGATTCTTCTTGAAGATGTCCGCCACCAGGCCGGCGACATGCGCGCTGCAATTCACCGATGTCAGGATGCCGATATAGTTGCGGGTCGCCACCCGTCCGTCGGGACGGCGGATGCCGTCAAATGTCGCGGGCAGATCGAAATTCGGCGTCGGCGTAACGTCGACACCGAAGGCATAGTCCTTGGCGAAATCGCCCATGCCGCAGTTTTGAGTATGCACATGCTGGCCCGGTGAGATCGGCGCCGTCGCAAAACCGATGATCTGGCCGTAGCGGCGGATCGGCTCGCCCACCGCAATCGGCCGGATCGCAACCTTGTGACCGGCGGGGATGCGCTCGAGCGTGGTCACGCCATCGGCCACCACCATGCCCGGCGGCAGGCTTGAGCGCGCGATCAGCACGCCATCGTCGGGATGCAGGCGGATCACGGGCGCTGGCGCCATCGGATGTCTCCTTGTTTCTCTTACACCTCTCCCCGTCCCTTACGGGGAGAGGTCGGATCGCGTTAGCGATCCGGGTGATGGGCGAGGCACAATGTCAAACGCTGCCACGGCATTCGTGGATAGCGGGCCTCTCACCCCGCGAAGAGCGGGGCGAGGGAGAAGTAAGTTAAGCCTTGCCGCCCGATTCCTTCCGCGTCTGCGCCACCTGCATCTTGGCGTAGGTCATCATCAGGCCGCTCTCGTTCGACAGCGTCACGAGCCTGAAGCCCATATTGATCGCGCGCACCGCGCCCTCGGCGCCGCTGCAGTGAATACCGGGGTGCAGGCCGCGCTTGCCGCATTCCTTCACGATCTTCTCATAGATCTTGAGAATCTCCGGCTCTTCGCGATCGAGCTTCGGCACCAGCCCATAGGAGAGGCCGAGATCGGAGGGACCGATATAGACGCCGTCGATGCCCTCGACATCGAGGATCGATTCCATGCCTTCGACCGCGGTCTTGGTCTCCATCATCGGGAGCAGCACGATTTCCTCGTTGGCGGTCTTCTGATAGGTGCCCGCCGCCCCGTACATGCCGGATCGGATCGGGCCGTTGGAACGCGTACCGCGCGGCGGATATTTGCTGTAGGCGACGAGGTTCTCGGCTTCCTGTTTGGTGTTGATCATCGGACAGATCACGCCATAGGCGCCGCCGTCCAGCACCTTGCCGATGATGCCGGGCTCGTTCCAGGGCACGCGGACCATCGGCGTCACCGGGTGTCCGTGCATCGCCTGGAAGCATTGCACCATCGACATATAGTCCTGGATGCCGTGCTGCATGTCGACGGTGACACTGTCGAAACCGCATTGCGCGATGACCTCAGCGGAAAACCCCGAGGGAATTGCAAGCCACGCGTTCACCACGGTCTTGCCCGAGGCCCAGACTTTCTTGACGTTGTTTGCCATCGCTCGCGTTTCCCTTTTTGCTTTCAATCAGTTTGAGGTTGAGTCCTCATGGTGAGGAGGCGCTTTTTGCGCCGTCTCGAACCATGAGGTTCGATGCCCATCCTTCGAGACGCGGCCACCGGGTCCGCGCGAAGCGCGGCCCCGTTTGCCGCTCCTCAGGATGAGGTCACTTTCGTTGCGGCGCATCACGCCGTAGCCCTTTGAATACTCACTTCGCTGACGCCGACTTCACGCGCGGTGTTCACTATCGCCGCCCAGGTATCGTCCGGCAAGGGCACGCCGTTTTGGGTGCGATCGGCGCGCATTTTCCTTTCGGGATCCCCGGGAATCAGCACCGCGTCGACGCCGGCCACCGGCTTGGTGGTCCGGATGAAATCGACATAGCGCGAGATTTCGCCGTCGAAGAAATTGGCGGTGTCGACCACCTTGGGGTCGATGTAAACCGCGAACATGCCGTTGGCAAAGCGCCGGTCCGGGGCGGTCGCACCGGTACCGGTCAAAGCGCCGCCAAGCAACTCGCAGATGAAAGCGAGGCCCGAACCCTTGTGTTCGCCGAATGCGCGGATCGCGCCGGTTCCCTGGATGTGGTCGCGCGGCCCATCTGAAGTATGCGGCCCATACAGCACCGCCGGATCTTCGCTCAAGGTACCATCACGGTCGATCAGCGCGCCCTTCGGCAATTTCTTGCCGCCGCGGCTTGCGACCAGCACCTTGCCTTCGGCGACGATCGAGGTGGCGAAATCGAGCACGATCGGATCTTGTCCCCGGCGCGGAATGCCGACGCAATAAGGCGCGGTCGATAGCCGCTTCTCGACGCCGCCAAAGGGCGCCACCAGAAGCGAGCCGGCGGCGTTGACGAAGTGGACCGACACCAGTCCCGCGGCGGCCGCCATTTCGGCCCAGTCGCCAACGCGGCCGATATGTCCGGCGTTGCGCAGCGCCACGGCGGCAAGGCCCGCCGCCTTGCATTTCTCGATGCCGATCCTGACCGCCTGCGGCGTGACGGTTTGCCCGTAGCCGAATTTGCCGTCGACCACCGCCAGCGACGGCGTATCGACGACGAGTTCGACGGTTTGGTCGGGAACGACCGAACCCATCTTCCGCCACCGGATGTAAACCGGGACACGGATCACGCCATGGCTGTCGTGCCCGGTGAGATTGGCTGTTGTCAGATAGGTCCCGATGCGCCGGGCTTCTTCGGGCGAGGAGTTCGCATGGACGAAAACGTCGGCTACGAAATCGATCAGGTTTTTAAGTTGTATCGTCACCATCTGAGGATTTTCGCCTTGTACTTATATCCGGACTGCGGCAGGTGCAGCGCTACCAGTCCCCTCGCCGGCTTTCATGACCGGCTTCTCGGCACTTTGAGCGAAAAATCGCGTGCGTGTCCATGGTCTCGACGATGCGCGGCGGGCGATTGCGCCGGTCTGAACAACCGCTATGCATGGTCTCGATAGCAGCATGCAAATTTGCGCTCTCAAGTCCCCGGCTGTTTCGCTGAAACCGAACAACACCCGACGCCCAAATACGTGCACTGCACAAGCCTCACCACCCAATTCCGTTGATCGCCAATCACGAACGATGTTAGTCATCTGGTGGCTCGACGATCCAAGCCGGCCCCGAAAAGTCACTGGAGTGATCGGTCATGCCGCATTTCACACTCGAATATTCAGCCAATCTCGATGCCCGCCTCGATATGGCCGAGGTCGTCGAGGTCGTCCGCAAGGCCGCGGTGGAAACCGGGATCTTTCCGCTCGGCGGCATTCGCGTGCGCGCGATCCGCTGCGAGCACTACGCGATTGCCGACGGCAACCCGCAATTCGGGTTTCTCGCCATGGTGCTGCGGCTCGGCGAGGGCCGCGATCTCGCGACCCGCAAAAAAGCCGGCGAACATATTTTTCGTACCCTTTCCGCTTATCTCGATCCCGTCTTTGCCCAGGGCAAGTTCGCGCTGTCGTTCGACATGCAGATCAACGACAAGGAGACCAGCTGGAAGCGCAACAACATCCACGACCTCCTGAAGGCGGAGGCCGCGCATGGATAAGATCACGCCGAAATCGGCGGATGTATTTCAGGCCAATCGCGACCGCGCCGCGCCGTTGCTCAAGCAACTAAGAGCTGACGGCATCGGGCACGTTATCGGCGGCAAGGTCACGGCTTCGATCTCGGGGGAAGCCTTTGAGACGAAGTCGCCGATCGACGGCGCGGTGCTGGCAACGGTGGCGCGCGGCAAGGCCGAGGATATCGATCGCGCCGCGGCCGCGGCAGCCCTCGCCTTCAGGGCCTGGCGCGACATGCAAGCGGGCACGCGAAAGAAGCTGTTGCACCGGATTGCGGACGCCATCGAGGACCGCGCCGATGACATCGCCGTGCTCGAATGCATCGATACCGGCCAGGCCCATCGCTTCATGGCCAAGGCCGCGATCCGGGCAGCCGAAAACTTCCGCTTCTTCGCCGATAAATGCACCGATGCCCGCGACGGCCTGAATATGCCCAGCGATGAGCACTGGAACGTCTCGACCCGGGTACCGATCGGCCCGGTCGGCGTGATCACGCCGTGGAATACGCCCTTCATGCTCTCGACCTGGAAGATCGCGCCCGCGCTTGCCGCCGGATGCACGGTGGTTCACAAGCCGGCGGAATGGTCGCCGGTCACGGCCGACCTGCTGGCGCAACTCGTCAAGCAAGCCGGCGTGCCGGACGGCGTGCTGAACACCGTCCACGGTATCGGCGAAGAGGCCGGCAAGGCGCTGACCGAGCATCCCGCCATCAAGGCAATCGCCTTTGTCGGAGAGACCTCGACCGGAAAAGCGATCATGGCGCAGGGCGCGCCGACGCTAAAGCGCGTGCATTTCGAACTCGGCGGCAAGAACCCGGTAATCGTGTTCGACGACGCCGACCTCGAACGCGCGCTCGATGCGGTCGTTTTCATGATCTATTCGCTGAACGGCGAACGTTGCACCTCATCGAGCCGGTTGCTGGTTCAGGAAAATATCGCGGCAAAATTCATCGAAAAACTCACCGCCCGCGTCAAGGCGCTGAAGGTCGGCCATCCCTTGGATCCCGCGACCGAAATCGGGCCGCTGATACATGAGCGGCACCTGGAAAAGGTCTGCTCCTATTTCGATGTCGCACGGAAGGATGGCGCGGTGATCGCGGTCGGCGGCAAGGTGCATGACGGACCCGGCGGCGGCCATTACGTGCAGCCGACGCTGGTCACCGGCGCGCATGCCAAGATGCGGATCGCGCAAGAGGAAGTTTTCGGTCCCTTCCTGACGGTCATTGCATTTCGCGACGAACATGACGCGATCGAGATCGCCAACGCCGTGCAGTATGGCCTCACCGGTTACGTCTGGACCGCGGATATGGGCCGTGCGCTGCGCGTCGCCGACGCGCTGGAGGCGGGGATGATCTGGCTGAATTCGGAAAACGTCCGCCATCTGCCGACCCCGTTCGGCGGCATGAAATCATCGGGCATCGGGCGCGACGGCGGCGATTATTCGTTCGACTTCTACATGGAAACCAAGCACGTCTCGCTGGCGCGGGGAACGCACAAGATTCAGAAGCTGGGAGTCTCTTCATCCTGAAAGTAAAACGCATCAGATTTTTTCCGTCATTGCGAGGAGCACTTGCGACGAAGCAATCCATCTCTCACTACCAACAACATTTATTGCTTCGCTTCGCTCGCAATGACGGAGTATTCGACCGAGTTTCACCAAGGACGCCACATGCCCGTTCCGCAACACATCTTCGACCCGCCGTTCAACATCATCAGGTGCAGCCACGTCGTGCTTGACGTGGTCGACCTGAATGCGTCGCGCGAGTTCTATGAAAACACGGTCGGGCTACATGTCGAGGATCGCGATGAAAAGGCGGTTTACCTGCGCGGCAGCGAGGAGCATCAGCATCACTCGCTGGTGCTGCGCAAGGCGCCGGCTGCGGCCTGCAACCGGCTGGGCTTCAAGGTTGGCAATGAAGGGGATCTCGACAAAGCCGCGACCTTCTTTTCTGACAACGGGATCGTTTACGC
This sequence comes from uncultured Alphaproteobacteria bacterium, assembly GCA_963742425.1. Classification (GTDB taxonomy): domain Bacteria; phylum Pseudomonadota; class Alphaproteobacteria; order Rhizobiales; family Xanthobacteraceae; genus Bradyrhizobium. The sequence goes on along the minus strand of CAVULR010000011.1, from coordinate 750,216 downwards.
GTTCGCGGAGCAGCCGTTCCAGGGCCGCACGCTGCAATTCACCGACCCGTTCGGCTTCCTCATCGAACTCTATGCCACGATGGAGAAGCGTCCGCATCTGTTGCGCCGCTACGATCTCTACAAGGGCTGCCACCCGCAACGGCTCGACCACTTCAATGTATTCGCCGCCGAAGTTCAGGACACCGTCGATTTCTATGCACGGATCGGTTTCCGGCTGACCGAATATGCCGAGGAAGACGGACCGAATGGCCGGATCGCGGCGGCGTGGCTGCATCGCAAGGGCAATGTGCATGACTTCGCCATCACCAATGGCAAGGGCCCTCGCCTGCACCATTTTGCGTATTGGGTGCCGACTGCCATGAACATTTTGCATTTATGCGACGTGATGGCCTCCAGCGGTTTTCTCAAGAATATCGAACGCGGCCCCGGCCGCCACGGGATTTCCAATGCGTTTTTCCTTTATGTGAGGGATCCCGACGGCCATCGGCTGGAGTTTTACACCAGCGACTACTTCACCATGGATCACGATCATGCGCCGATGCGCTGGTCGCTGAAGGATCCGCGGCGGCAAACCTTGTGGGGAGCGCCTGCGCCGCGTTCCTGGTTCGAGCAGGGATCGCCGTTTGCGGGACAGAAGATACGCGAGCCGCAATTCATAGCCGACGTCACGATTGCCGACTAGGATGCGTGACTTGAACATCGGCTGCGATCCTTGGGGGTATCATGAAGAAGCTTTGGCTCATTGCGGCCGCTTCGATGCTGGGCCTTGCCATGTCACCCACGACTGACCTTGCGGCCGCTGAACTCAGAATCCTGGCGGGCGGCTCCACGGTCGGCTGGATGAACCAGCTTGCTCCTCAATTCGAGCAGGCCTCCGGCCACAAGCTCGTCATCCACTTCGACTCCACCCCCAACTTGATCAAGCAGGCCATCTCTGGCGCGCCGTTCGATCTCGCAGTCGTGCCCGTCGATGTATTCAAGGACGAGGCCGCCAAGGCCCGCTTCATCCCCGGCCCCACCAAGGATATCGCGCGCGTCGGCTACGGCGTCGTCGTCCGCTCAGGCGCTCCCAAACCCGACGTCGGCACACCGGACGCACTGAAACGGACACTGCTCGAGGCGCCATCCATCGCCTTCGTGCCGGAGAGTGCGGCCGGGGCTTACATCCTAAGGACATTCGACCGGCTCGGCATCGGCGAGGCCATGAAGGCGAAGACCAGGCCGCAGACCGCGCCGGCCCAGATCGCGCCGGCAGTCGCCAGGGGCGAAGCCGAGCTTGGGGTATTTCTCGTGAACGTACTGATCGCCCCCGGCGTCGAGCTGGCCGGTCCGTTTCCAGCCGAGCTACAGCAGGAACTGTTATTCACAGCCGCCGTCGCGGCAGACAGCAAGCAAGCCGGGGCCGCCCGGACCTTCATCGACTTTCTGACCACGCCGGCCGCCGCTGATGTCATCAAGGCCAAAGGCATGATCCCGGGATAAGCACCAGCGCACCGTTATCGGACATCTCATGGCCTCACACCGCATCGCGACCTTCTCGATCAATGGCTCGACCAAATACGGCGCCGTGATACACGGCGGGATCGTCGATCTCTCCGCGCGCTTCGGCAAGGATTTTCCCAGTTTGCGCGAGGCCATCGCGGCCGGCGCGCTGATCAGACTTGGCGAGGATGCCGCGAAGCGTTCGCCCGACCATGCCTTCGAGGCGATCACCTGGCAGCCGCCAATTCCCGCGCCGGAAAAGATCATCTGCATCGGCGTGAATTATCCGGATCGCAACGCCGAATATAAAGACGGCCAGGACGCGCCGAAATACCCCAGCATGTTCATGCGCACGCCGCGTTCGTTCGTGGGTCACCTTACGCCGCTGGTTCGCCCGCGCGCCTCGACGCAGCTCGATTACGAGGGCGAGTTGGTTCTCGTCGTCGGCAAGGCCGGCCGGCACATTCCCGAAAATGCGGCGCTCGATCACATCGCCGCGGTTACGCTGTGCAATGAAGGCACCATCCGCGACTGGGTCAGGCACGCCAAATTCAACGTGACGCAAGGCAAGAATTTTGATTGTACCGGCAGTCTCGGCCCGTGGCTCGTTCCTTACACCGCCGAATCGCAGATCGCGGATATCAGGCTGACGACGCGGGTCAATGGCGAGACCCGGCAGGACGACCGCACCGGTCGGCTGATCTTCGGCTTCCGTTATCTGATCAGCTACATCTCCACCTTCACCACACTGGTGCCCGGCGACGTTATCGTGACGGGAACGCCGACCGGCGCCGGCGCGCGGTTCGATCCGCCGCGCTATCTGAAGCCAGGCGACATCGTCGAGGTCGAAGCCGATGACATCGGCGTGCTGCGCAATGGCGTGATCGACGAGGCCTCATGATCTTGCTCACAAGCGATTGGAAGAAACCATGACTTCAGCAACCGGCGGCGAAGCGATCGTCAGCGGCCTCGTCGCGCACGGCGTCGATACCGTGTTCGGCCTGCCGGGCGCCCAGGTCTATGGCCTGTTCGACGCGTTCCACCAGGCGCAGCTGAAGGTGATCGGCGCGCGCCACGAACAGGCCTGCGGCTACATGGCCTATGGTTACGCGCGTTCCACCGGCAGACCCGGCGTGTTCAGCGTGGTGCCCGGCCCGGGCGTGCTCAACGCCGGCGCTGCGCTGCTCACCGCGTTCGGATCGAACGAGCCGGTATTGTGCCTGACCGGCCAGGTGCCGACGCAATTCCTCGGCAAAGGCCGCGGCCACCTGCACGAGATGCCGGACCAGCTCGCGACGCTGCGAAGTTTCGTGAAATGGGCCGAGCGCATCGAATATCCCGATGCCGCCCCGGCGCTGGTCTCGCGTGCGTTCCAGGAAATGCTGTCGGGACGGCGCGGACCGGTTGCGCTGGAAATGCCCTGGGACGTGTTCACCCAGCGTGCGGCCACCGGCGCCTCGAAACCGTTCGATCCCTATCCGGCGCCGTTGCCCGATCCCGCGCGGATCAAGGCCGCGGCCTCGCTGGTCGCCGGCAGCAAAACGCCGATGATCTTCGTCGGCAGTGGCGCCATTCACGCGCGCGATGAAATTCTCGAGCTTGCGGAATTGATCGACGCGCCTGTCGTGGCATTTCGCAGCGGCCGCGGCATCGTCTCCAATGCGCATGAGCTGGGGCTGACGATGGCGGCGGCCTATCGGCTGTGGCCGAACACCGATCTGATGATCGGGATCGGCACACGACTGGAATTACCGACCATGACGCGCTGGCCGTATCGGCCCGAGGGCCTGAAATCAATCCGGATCGATATCGATCCATCGGAAATGCGCCGGTTCACACCGGATGCTGCGGTGATTTCAGACGCGAAGGCCGGCACCATCGAGCTGCTCGCCGCAGTCAGAAACAACGGCTACAAGAAGACCAGCGGCCGCCGCGCTGTGATCCGCGAGGCTTCGGCGGCGGCGCTTGAGCAAATCCAGAAGATTCAGCCGCAGATGGCGTATCTGAACATTCTGCGCGAGGTGCTGCCGCACGACGCCATCGTCACCGACGAGTTGTCGCAGGTCGGCTTTGCCTCCTGGTACGGATTTCCGGTCTACGCGCCACGCACCTTCATCAGCTCGGGTTATCAGGGCACGCTCGGTTCGGGTTTTCCCACCGCACTCGGCGCCAAGGTCGCGAACCCCGGCCGGCCGGTGGTGGCGATCACGGGCGATGGCGGGTTCATGTTCGGCGTGCAGGAACTGGCGACCGCGGTGCAGTTCAAGATCGGTGTAGTGACACTGGTCTTCAACAACAACGCCTATGGCAATGTGCGGCGCGACCAGCGCGAGCGCTTCGACGGCCGCGTCGTGGCGGCCGATCTGGTCAATCCGGACTTTGTAAAACTTGCGGAATCTTTTGGCGTACACGCGGTCCGCGTGACGTCACCAGAAACATTTCGTCCGGCGCTGGAAAAAGCGCTGGCGGACGGCGGTCCTTATCTCATCGACATCGAGGTACCCCGGGATTCCGAGGTCAGCCCCTGGGCCTTCATCCATCCGGCGAAGCCGTAGGCGCCGTCTTTCCGGGCGACGCGAAGGTCACCGCGCTTTCCGGAACGTGAGATTGATCCGTTGTCGCTCCAACAGCGCGTGCTCGCCATCGGCGAGCGGAGCGACACCATGAAAGGCGAGCCGCGCCGGCCCGCCCCACACCGCGATGTCGCCGTGCTCCAGCCGGAAGCGGCGTGGCTTGTCGCTGCGCTTCATTCCGCCGAACAGGAAAATCGCGGGCAGGCCCAGCGAAACCGACACGATCGGCGCGCCGAGATCGTTCTCGTCCTTGTCCTGATGCGGCGACATGCGGGCGCCCGGGCGATAAAGATTGATCAGGCACGCATCCGGTGAGAACCCGCCAAAGCCCGCGCCCGCCGCCGCTTGCCCGGCGAGCTCGCGAAACGATGGCGGCATTTGTGGCCACGGCTTTCCCGATTCGGGATCGCTCGCATCGTAGCGATAGCCGCTGCGATCGGTGACCCAGCCCACGCTGCCGCAATTCGTCATCGCCACCGACATCCGATGCTCGCCCGGCGTCATCATGTGGCGAAACGGCGCGTCTTTCACGATATCGCGCAACGCCGCGAGCAAAGCGCTTTCCACCGGCCTCGCCAGCCCGCGCAACAGCACGGCGCCCTCTGCCATCTTTTCCTGCGAGGCGCGGACATCGGGAACGTCTTCGAACAGATCCGTACGCAACCGCTCACTTTGCATCATGAAAAATCACGCCAAGGGTGTGGCGGTGGCCGGAGCGGATCCGGCTCACGCCATGGCGCAGATTAACGCGATAGAAACCCCGCGTCCCCTGCACCGGCCTGACATGTACAGCGAAAGCCACCGCGTCACCCTGGGCGAGCGGCACCACCTCGGGGCGGGACTGCATGCGCGGCCGCTGCTCGGTCAGCACGAATTCACCGCCGGTGAAATCGCGGCCCGGTTCCGACAGCAGGATCGCGACCTGCAGCGGGAACACGTGCTCGCCGTAGAGATCCTGATGCAGGCAGTTGTAGTCGCCCTCGCCATATTGCAGCAGCAGCGGGGTCGGGCGGGCCTGCCCGGCGGCATGGCAGCGTTTCAGGAACGCATCATGGCCCGGGGGATAGCGGATATCGATCCCCATGGCTTCGTTCCAGCGATCGGCGACGCCGCGGAGCTCCGCGTACAGCGCGGGCCGCAATTGCGCGATCAAATCTGGAAGCGGATAGGCAAAATATTTGTATTCGCCGCGCCCGAAGCCGTGGCGGCCCATCACGACCCGGCTGCGGAAACGGCTGTCGTCCGGATAGAGCGCGGCGAAGGCGCGGCATTCCTCCGCCGAAAGCAATTCCTTCAGCACGGCGCAGCCCTGCGTGTCGAGTTCGTGGCCTGCTTGCAGCCAGTCGATCGCCTTGACACGCGCGGCGATGTCTGAGGGCGGCGTGCGCTGGGCGAGGTTCTTTGCGGCTGATTTCATGGCGACCAGTTTCGCAAATCGAATGGGTCCGCGCCACCCGATTTCCCGGGGACTTTGACCTCTCCACGTGCGGGGGAGGTCGACGCGCTCGGTAGAGCGCGGCGAGTGGGGGCTTCTATCTGCATCGGCATTCTCGTCAGGCACCCCCACCCCGACCCTCCCCCGCAAGCGGGAGAGGGAGCAGACTGCCGTTGCTGCGGCACTACAATTTGATCTTCAACCCAACACCGGCAGTTCGATCACATCGTAGGCGTGGCGGATGTTTCGTTTGAGGACGGGGTCTTCGAGTTCGCATTCGAAGCGGGTGCCGGGACGAATGCCGCCCTTGGCGGCAAAAGTGCCGCCGAACATCGCGCAGCCGTCGGGAAATCCCGCGCCGCCGAAGCCGCGCTTGATCAGTTCCTCGACCGAAAGCATGCAGTCGAGCGTATCCTCCTGATACAGCACGCGCTTGCCGCCGATCCATGCATGCGCCCGCAGGATCATCCGGTCCCAATGACCGGCGACATCGGCCAAGTCCCACAGCTCGGGCGCCACCACCTTGTCGCACATCTGCTTCGACACCGTGATGCTGTAGGTCTCGACCTTGCGGTCGGTGTGATCCGAACCAAGCCCGACAAAAATGCGGCCCTGCGCGCCGAACAGCACGAACTCGACCTCGCCGCTCGAATCGCCGCCGCTGACCTCGATGCTGTCCGCCGTGGTCAGCCGCCGGGACGAAACGCGATAAAAGATCGGTACCGAAGCCGGCGGTTTGATGCCGATGGTTGCGAGTTCGGCAATATGCTTGTCGCGCGCCACCGGGTCGCGGCCGGTCCAGCCGGCGATGACGGCCTGCCGGATCGACAGCGTCAGTGGCGCGCGCTTGCCCCCAGTGTCCAATGTGAATGAAATCTCAACCACGGATCACAGCCTCCATTCCAGCCGCCAGTTCGAAAATGCGGCGGTCGGCGCCGCCAGATGCCGCCAGCATCAGCCCGACGGGAACGTCGCCTTTGCGATGCGCCGGCAACGAAATTGCACAGCCGTCGAGCATGTTGATCAGGGTGCAATTGCGCAGCGCCAGCATGTTCGCCTTCATGAATGCCTTGTCGTCGGCGAGATCCGAAATTCGCGGCGGCGTGTTGGCGGTGGTCGGCAACACCAGTGCGTCATAAGGCGCAAAGCGTTGTTCCGTGTGCGCGATCAGTGACTTTCGTGCGGCGAGGGAATCGATGTAGTCCGCGGCGCTGATGGTTTCGCCGCGAAGGATGCGCAAGGATACCCGGGGGTCGTAGATGTCGCCCTTGCTGGCGATCAGGTAACGATGCCAGGCATAGCTTTCGACCGCGGTGAACCCGCCCTTGGCGTTCATCTGCGTCACATCATGGAATTCCGGTACCGCGATCCGCTCGATCAGCGCGCCATGGCGTGACAACACCTCCAGCGCGCGCTCGAATGTCCGCGCCACTTCATCTTGGAGATCGTCGAGCGCGATGGTGGTCGGCACCGCCAGGCGCATGCCCTTGATCGGACGCGGCGCCAAGGGAACGATCGCCTCATCGGCCAATACGGCGTCGAGCACGGCGCAGCACTGGACCGTCCGCGCAAGCGGGCCAAAGCTGTCGAGCGTGAACGACAGCGGCACGCCGCCCTCGCGCGGCACGCGCCGTTGCGTCGGCTTGAACCCGACGATACCGTTGAAGGCAGCCGGAATCCGGCACGATCCGCCGGTGTCGGTGCCAAGCGCGCCGTGCGCCATTTGGTCGACGACGGAGACTGCCGCGCCCGATGACGATCCGCCGGGCACGTGGCCGACGCTGCGCTGCCATGCCCCCTTTGGCGTGCCGAAGTGCGGATTGATGCCGATTCCGGAATAGGCGAATTCGGTCATATTGGTCCGGCCGATCACCACAAAACCGGCGCGGCGCAGCCGCGCCACCACCGGCGCGTCGGCCTCCGCCGGCGCTGAATCTTCAAGCGCGCGCGATCCGGCGCGGGTCACCTGCCCCCTGATATCGAACAGGTCCTTGATCGAAACCGGAATGCCCGCAAAGGGCGACGGCGCCGCCTTCACCTCGCGCAGCCGGTCCATGGCTTCGGCCGCCTCGATCGCCGCTTCCGCATCGACATGGATGAAGGTGCGGACGCCCTCGCCCGCCTTGTCGCCGATCTTCGCCAGGCATTCGTCGACGAGCTTGCGGGCGCTGGTGCGGCCGTTCTCGAGATCATCGGCCAGTGAGGCAAGGGTTGGTGTGTTCTTCATGTTTCCACTCTTTCCGTCATGGCCGGGCCCGTCCCGGCCATCCACGTATTTCCTTGCTTTTCATATCCCAGCACGTGGATGCCCGGGACGAGCCCGGGCATGACGATTACGAATTGAGGTCACCCTCGATCTCCAGATCGAGCAGCGCGGAGCTCAGGGATTTGCCGTGGGCGTCGAGCGCGAGCGACCGCGTCACACCGCCGCCAAGCGCCCCGCCCATCACGAAATTCAGCGCGGCAATGTTGGGCAGTTCATAGCGGACAACCTCGCCTTCGACAACGCCGGTAAAATGCGCCTTCACCCGCGCGCCGGTGACCTGCTCAACCAGCAGCGGGTAATGTTTCGCATCATAGGCGATCACCGAGATATTGGAGATGTTGCCCTTGTCGCCGGTGCGGGAATGGGCGATGTCGCGCAGCTTCATCGCGTCAGCCCCCCACGAACTGGATGGATGGCTTCGCAAGCTGCCGCGGCAACAACACGGAGGCGACCGCGACGACGTCGCGTGCCGATTTGAAAACCCCGCCGCCCGCGGCGGGGCCGTTGGTATAGAGCGTTTCGACCTCGTTGCCGATGCGCACCGCCTCGCGCAGATTTTCGGTACGACCCGCGACGCGAACGCGCACCTCGTAGGGCTCGTTCGCCTTGGCCGCGAGATTGGCGCCGTGCAGGGAATCGACGCCGATCAGTTCAAACCGCCATTCGCTTGCGGCGACGCCGGTGAGTTTCAGGCGCTCGCGAACGATTTCAAGCGCCAGCCTGCCGCGCGCCGGCGCGCCGGGGCCGGCATAGGAAATCTGTCCCTCGCCGATGAAGCCGTCGACATAGCCGACCGAGACCTTCAGCGTGCCGGTGCGTTTAGTGCCGCGGCCGCCGCTGACGCGCACGCGATCTTTTCCGATCTCCTCGACCTTCACTTGCGAAAAATCCGCGACCACATCCGGCTGGATATATTGCGTGGGATCATGCACCTCGTAGAGCAGTTGCTCCTTGCAGGTCCGCGCCGTCACCGCGCCGCCGGAGCCCGCGACCTTGGTGATCACGAGGCTGCCGTCCTCGCCGACTTCGCCGATAGGGAACCCGAGCCGCGCCAGACCGGGGACATCCTTGTAGCCAGGGTCGGTAAAATAGCCGCCGGTGATCTGGCCCGCGCATTCGAGCAGATGACCGGCGACGGTGCCCTGTCCCAGCAGATTCCAGTCGTCCATCGCCCAGCCGAAGGCATCAATCATCGGCGCCAGAAACAACGCGGGATCGGAAGCGCGGCCGGTGATCACGATATCGGCACCGCCGGCCAGCGCCTCCGCGATCGGCGCGGCTCCGAGATAGGCGTTGGCCGACAATAGCCGGTTGCCGAGCTGTTTGATCGTGCCCTCGAATTCCATGATCGGAAGATCGCCGTCCTTGCAGGCATCGAGCACGTCGTCGCCGACCACCGCAGCGATCCTGAGCGAGGAGAGCCCAAGCGAATTGGCGATCTCGGCGGTCTTGCGAGCGGCCGCGACCGGATTGGCCGCGCCCATATTGGTAACGATCTTGATACCTTTGGAGGCGCAGGCCGGCAGCACCGCTCGGATCCGCTCCTCCAGCAGCGGATCATAGCCGCTATCGGGATTCTTCATGCGCGCCTGCTGGGCGAGCGCAACGGTGCGCTCGCCGAGACATTCGAACACGAGATACTGGATATCGCCTTTTTCGGCGAGCTCGAGCGCGGGCTCGATGCGATCGCCCGAATAGCCTGCCCCGGATCCGATCCGAATTGTTCGCAACACCAACCCCACCGTCATTGCAATGACGTGCACCCTAGCGCGCGGGATCGTTGGCATACAAGCGCGCCGGGCTGCTGCGCATGCGGCCATGCAGTAGGCCCGCTGGACCGTTGACGCCGGCCAGTCCAATGTCGCATTGAGAAGCGAACCAGCGGGTCACGCGGCCCGGACTGCAATCGGGAGGAATAACTGCAATGGCCGAGCCCATGCGCGCGCGACCGAAACCGACGCCGGAAACCCAGCATTTCTGGGATGGCACGCAGGCAAACGAGTTGCGCCTGCAGCGCTGTGACGCCTGCGCCAATGTCTATTTCCCGCCGCGGCCGTTCTGCCCGGCCTGCGCCTCGCGCAAGGTCAGCATCTTCAAGGCCAGCGGCAAGGCCAAGCTGTACAGCTATGTCATCCACCATCGCCCGGTGCCGGGCTTCACGCCGCCCTACGCCATCGCGGTGGTGGAACTGGAGGAAGGTCCACGCCTGATGAGCAACATCGTGGATTGCCCGCAGACGCCCGAGGCGCTCGAACTCGACATGAAGCTGGAAGTCGCGTTCGAAAAACTCGATGACAAGATCACCCTTCCCCTGTTCCGTCCGGCGAAGGGCTAGGCACATGCGCAGAAATCAGGTCGCCGTCGTCGGCGCTGCCGAGACCACCGAACTCGGCGTCATTCCCAATGTCTCGCAGATCCAGTTGCATGCGGACGCCGCGCTCAACGCCATCGCCGATGCCGGACTGAAATTGTCCGATATCGACGGCTTCGCCACCGCGGTCGAGACGCCGCAGCAGGTCGCGCATTATCTCGGCATCACGCCGACCTGGGTTGACGGCACCTCGGTCGGTGGCTGCTCGTTCATGCTGCATGTCCGCCACGCCGCGGCTGCGATCGAGGCCGGGCTGTGCAAGACCGTGCTGATCACGCACGCCGAAAGTGGCAAGTCGAACATCGGCCGTACGCCCCGCATGACCGGACCCGACAGCCTGAACGGGCAGTTCGAATTGCCCTACGGCGTTTCGACGCCGGCCAGCATGTTTCCGATCCCGGTGCTGCGCTACATGAAGACCCACGGCATCACCCATGAGCAGATCGCCATGGTTTCGGTGGTGCAGCGCGAATGGGCCGCGAAGAATCCGCGCGCCACCATGAAGGCGCCGATCACGGTCGAGGACGTCCTGAACTCGCGGATGATCGCCTATCCGTTCCGTATCCTGCAATGCTGCCTCGTCACCGACGGCGGCGGCGCGCTGATCCTGACGTCAGCCGACCGCGCCAGGGACTTTCCCAGGAAGCCGGTCTATATCCTGGGCACCGGCGAGAGCGTGGAAACGCCGATGGTGAGCCAGATGCAGACCTTCGACAGTTCGCGCGCCTTCAAGGTGGCGGGCCCGCTTGCCTTCCGGGAAGCGGGCATCAAGCACGGGGATGTCGACCATCTCATGGTCTATGACGCCTTCGCGCATCTGCCGCTGTATGGCCTCGGCGATCTCGGCTTCATGCCGCACGAAGAAACCGGCAAATTCATTGCCGACGGCCACACCCGCCCCGGCGGCAAGCTGCCGCTCAATACCAATGGCGGTGGCCTGAGCTATATGCACTCCGGCATGTACGGCATGTACGCGCTGCAGGAGAGCGTGCGGCAGATGCGCGGCATTGCCCCGGCGCAAGTGCCGGGCGCGAAGATTTCGGTCTGCCACGGCGTCGGCGGCATGTTCGCCGCTTCGGGGACCATCATTTTCACGAACCAAAACTAGAAATGACCGGTTCAGGCACAGTCCACAATCTGTCATTGCCGGGCTTGACCCGGCAATCCATCTTCCCTTGAAAATTGATGGATGCGCGGGTCAAGCCCGCGCATGACGATTTGGACTTTGCTTCAGCCCCGGCAAACCAGGACGGAGAAGCATCATGGCAACGAAATCACTCGAAGGAAAATCCGTCATCGTCACCGGCGCCGGGCGCGGCATCGGCCGCGAAATCGCGCTGCTCTGCGCCGCCGAGGGCGCCAAGGTCGTGGTCAACGATCCCGGCGGCGCCGCCGACGGTTCGGGATCGAGCGCTACACCGGCCGAAGAGGTGGTCGAGGAGATCAAAAAGCGCGGCGGCACGGCGGTTGCGAATTTCGAAACCGTCGCCGAAGCGATCCCCGCCAGCAGAATCGTGAAAACCGCGATCGACAGTTTTGGCAGGCTTGATGGCGTGGTCAACAACGCCGGCATCCTGCGCGACGCGATCTTCCATCGCATGAGCATCGACGCCTTCGAGTCCGTCATCAAGGTGCATCTGATGGGCTCGTTCTATGTCGCGCACGCCGCGGCAAGGCTGTTCCGCGAGCAGCAAAGCGGCTCGTTCGTCCACTTCACCTCGACCTCCGGTCTGGTCGGAAACTTCGGCCAGGCCAATTACGCCGCAGCGAAGCTCGGCATCGTCGGGCTGTCGAAATCGATCGCGCTCGATATGAACCGCTTCAATGTGCGCTCGAACTGTGTCTCGCCCTTTGCGTGGAGCCGCCTGATCGGGACTATCCCGACCGAGACCGAGGAGGAGAAGGCGCGCGTGGCAAAAATCCAGCGGATGGGCCCGGAAAAGATCGCACCCGTTTGTGCCTTTCTGCTCAGCGATGCCGCGAAAGACGTCACCGGGCAGATTTTTGCAGTCCGGATGAACGAGATCTTCCTGATGAGCCAGTCGCGCCCGCTGCGCTCGGTGCACCGCGACGGAGGCTGGACGCCGCAGACCATCGCCGAACACGGCATGCCGGCGCTCAAATCGTCGTTCTACAAGCTCGACCGCTCGGCGGATGTCTTTAACTGGGACGCGATTTGAGGGGCGAATAGGGAGTGGCGAATGGCGAACAGGGTTCTGCCATTCGCAATTGGCCATTCGCTATTCGCATCCCTCGCCTTACCCGCTATTCCTCAACCCCGCCGAAATTCCGTTGATGGTGAGTTGAATCCCGCGCAGCACCTGCTCGTCGGGATTCTGCGCGCGATGCTGCTTCAAGAGTTCGACCTGCACGTGGTTCAGCGGATCGAGATAGGGAAAGCGGTTGCGGATCGAGCGTTCCAACAGCGGATTGCCTTGCAGCAGACGCTCCTGTCCCATGATGTCCAATAACATGGCGATCGAGGCGGACCATTCGCGCCGGATGCGCCCAAAGATATTTTCGCGCAAAGCTTGATCCGGAACCAGTTCCGCATAGCGCGAGGCGATCGCGATCGAACTCTTGGCCAGCACCATGTCCATGTTCGACAGCAGCGTCCGGAAGAACGGCCACTCGCGATAAAGCTCCTTCAGCAATGGCATGCCCTGGTCCGGATGCTCCGAAATCCAGGTCTCGACCGCGCTGCCAAAGCCGTACCATCCCGGCAACATCAGCCGGCATTGCGCCCAGCTAAATACCCAGGGAATGGCGCGGAGATCCTCGATGGCGCGGGTTTTCTTGCGCGATGCCGGCCGGCTGCCGATATTGAGGGTCGAGATTTCGGTGATGACGGTAGAGGCCCAGAAATAATCGACGAACCCCTCGGTCTCGTAGACCAGGCCGCGATAGGCCTTGAAGGCCAGCGCCGACAATTGCTCCATCGCCTCGAGATATTCGCGGCGTGGCGCGCTCTGCCGCGGCTGCAACAGGCTGGCCTGAAGCGTCGCGGCGGCGAGAATTTCCAGATTGTCGCGGCCGACCTCGGCGTTGGAATATTTGCTGGAGATGATTTCGCCCTGCTCGGTGATTCGGATCTGGCCGTTCACCGCACCGCCCGGCTGCGCAATGATGGCATCGTAACTCGGCCCGCCGCCGCGGCCGACCGAGCCGCCGCGGCCATGGAACAGCCTCAAACGCACGCCGTGACGTCCGAACACGCCGACCAGGCCGATTTCGGCCTTGTAGAGCTCCCAGCCGGAGGTGACGAAGCCGCCGTCCTTGTTGCTGTCGGAATAGCCGAGCATCACTTCCTGCACCGCGCCGCGGCTGTCGACCAGGCGGCGATATTCGGGCAGCGACAACAGCCGATCCATGATGGCGGCGCAGGCCTGCAAATCCTCGATGGTCTCGAACAGCGGCACGATATTGACTGCGCTGCGGCCGGAAGGGTCGACCAGGCCCACCTCCTTGAGCAATAGAGCTACTTCCAGCAGATCGGAGACGCCCTTGCTCATGGAGATGACGCATTGGGGGATCACGTCAGCGCCGAACCTGGCATGCGCTTCGGCGGCCGCATGGAAGACGGCGAGTTCGCCCAGCGTCTCCGCGCTGTATTTCACGAAGGCCGACGTCAGCGGCCGGGCGTTGCGCAATTCGCCGGCGAGCTGCGCGATCCGCGCATCTTCATTCAGGGCGAGATAAGAAGTGCCCGGCGCGGTCGCATCCAGCAACTCGGCGATGGTGCGCTCGTGGACCGCGGAATTTTGCCGCATGTCCAGGCTTGCCAGATGATAGCCGAAGCAATCCACCGCACGGCGCAGCAGCCGCAGCCGTCCGCGCGCGATCACCGCCGAATTGTTCGAGACCAGCGAGCGGTAGAGGATATCGAGATCGGCCTTGAATTCCCCGGCACTGGCGTAAGCCGCGGCTTCGCCCACCGGCGGCCGGATCGTTTCCACGTCCAGCCTTTTGGCGGTGGCGGTAAGTCTTGCGTAAATGCCTGATACCGCCAATCGATACGGCTCGTCGCTTCGGCCCGGCGAGGTGTCGGGCGAACGTTCGGCAAGTGCGCGCAAATCGTTCGAGATTCCGGCCAAGTGTGCGGCGAGCGACAGTTCGGAACCAAGGACGTGCAGTTCCTCGAGATAAAACCGCAGCGCGCGGCTGCTCTGCAGGCGCAACGTCGCGCGCATCACATCCGCGGTCACGAAGGGATTGCCGTCGCGGTCGCCGCCGATCCAGCTTCCCATCCTCAGGAAAGACGCCAGTTCTTCAGACGCGCCACGATCGTCCTCGTTCAGCCGATCCTCCAGCGCGCAATGCAGCCGCGGCACCTCATGCAGGAAGGTGTAGTCGTAGAACGACAGGCCGTTGGCGACCTCGTCGAGCACGGTGAGCGTGGTTCGCCGTAAAAGGTTGGTCTGCCACAGTGTCAGCACCTCGCGGCGCAATTGTTCGTCGCTGGCGGCCAGTTCCTCCGGGGTGAGCTGGACGCGTTCGCGCCGGTCTAATAGCGCGGCGATTTCCATCTCGCGATCGATGGTGCTCTTGCGGCGGACTTCGGTCGGATGCGCGGTCAGCACCGGGCTGACCAGCGCGCTTGAAAAGAACTTGCGCAGATCGGCCGGGCTAAGGCCGGCCGCGCGCGCATGCGACAATGTCGAGGCAAGCGTTCCCGGGCGCGGCGATCCGCCGGCAGTCGAGCGCCGGCGCATCTGGCGGATGTTGTTCTGGTCCTCGGCGATATTGGCAAGGTGCGAGAAATAGCTGAAGGCACGCACGATGCGCAGGGTTTGGTCGGTCGACATGCCATCGAGGATGATTTCCAGCTCGCGTCGCGCCGGCCTGTCGTCGTCCCGATGAAACCGGATCGACGTCTGCCGGATGCGCTCGACCAGATCGAACACGTCGGCGCCTTCCTGGTCGCGCACGGTGTCGCCAAGGATGCGTCCGAGCAGGCGGATGTCGTTGCGCAGCCGGGCGTCTTCCTCTTGCGCCAAGCCTTCAGCCCCGGAGGCTTCGTCGGCGCGACGGGTCGGAAGGTTGGCGTCGGAAGGTGCGATCTGGGACGACATGGCCTGCTGCTCCGCTCCCCGGCAAACCGGAGTCGCAATTTTTTAAGCTTCGCGCAAGGCAAAGAAAGAGGCTGGTCGGATCAAGAACTGCCCTCATGGACATCGCGCATGTGTCAAAAGTGCCACAAGCGTACTCATAGCGGCGCAGCAGAGATAATCGTTATTCCATCACCTCGTCGGCGCGGGCAAGCAGCGCCTGCGAAACCGAGAGGCCGAGGACCCTCGCGGTCTTTAGATTGATGGCCAGCTCATACTTTGTTGGCGCCTGCACCGGTAAGTCGGCCGGCTTCTCGCCTTTGAAAATGCGATCGACGTAAGCAGCCGCGCGCCGGAACTGGTCAACCCGATCAGGTCCGTAGGAGATCAGGCCGCCGCCGGTGACGAAGTGAAGGTCGCCGTAAACTGCGGGCAGTTTGTGCCGAGCGGCAAGCGAGATGATCAGATCGCCATGAATTAACGAGCCCGAGCTCGATGTCACGATTAAACCGCCATTCGAAACACGCGCGAACGTCGTGATAGCGCGCTCGATTTCACCAACTTCGCGCACGTCAATCGGGCGCAGTTCCACACCGAACGACGGCGCCACGGACTGGATTGCGGCAAACTGCCCGATCCCGGCGGCTGTGGCTGGATCGCGAAGGATCGCCACTCGCGTCAGGCTGGGCGCGATCTGCTTGAGCAGTTCCAGCCATTTCCCGCTCAGGCCGTATTCGAACGCGATGAAACCGGTGGCGTTCCCTCCGGGTTGGGCCAGGCTGTCGACGAAGCCGGCGCCCACCGGATCGAGGACGGTCGTGAATACGATCGGCACGGTGCGGGTCGCTTGTAACAACGGGCCCAACGTCGCGCTGCCAGAGGTTAGGATAACATCCGGTGCAAGCGCGATCAGTTCGGCGGCATATTTGCGAATAAGATCGGCATCGCCTGCGGCCCAGCGGGTGTCGATCAGCACGTCGCGGCCGTCGCTCCAGCCCAATTGCTGCAGCGCCTGTCGGAACGCCGCCTGGCGGGCCTGATATAGGGCGTCGTCAGAGGTGCCGGGCAGGAGCACGCCAATCCGCCGTATCCGCTCAGGCTGCTGTGCGCGCGCGGCCAGCGGCCCAGCCGCCGCCGCGCCAAGAAGTCGGACGAAATCGCGCCGTCGCATTGTCTCCCCCAGGGACCGAGCGTCGAACGGCTCAAACTAGCACAGTTTAGAAGACCGGTTGGTGAGGTCAGGCGCAAGTTTCAAGCGGCTTGCCAATGTCCGTTCAGGGTCAATCGCGCCATTTTGGCGTCGCGCCGTCAACTTCCGGTCCACCACCCCTGAGAACTGACTTCGCACTGGTTCCTGGGATGGTTCGACGGCTCGTCCAGCGATGAGCATAAGTCAATTGCGAAATCGGAAAACTGCGCACTGTGGGCCTACCTCTCCCAATCAATGGGAGAGGTAGGGAGCGTTGCGCTCGGCCGGGAGGGCGAGTTCAAATCCTCCGGCCTGCCCTTTCCCAATAGGGATCGCGTAGGCGCCGCTTGAATATCTTGCCGGAATCCTCGCGCGGCAAATGGCTTTGGATTTCGACGTGCTTCGGCACCTTGTAGTCGGCGAGCGAGGTTTTTAATCGCGCGCGGATATCGGCGACGTCGAGCGTCACGCCCGGTTGCGGTTCCACCACCGCCATCAGCGCCTCGCCGAATTCCTCGTCGGGGATGCCGAACACCGCGCAGTCGTGGACGCCGGGCAGCGCGTGCAGCGCGGCCTCGATTTCGGCGGGATAGATGTTGACGCCGCCCGAGATCACCATGTCGCGCTTGCGGTCGCAGATGAAGACGTAACCGTCCTCGTCGATATAGCCGACGTCGCCTGAGGTGATGAAGCCCTCGAGTTCGATCTCGGCGCGTTTCTCCGGCTTATTGTGATAGGTGAAATCCGGATTGGTCGCGATGCGCGAATAGATTTCGCCGATCTCGCCCTGCGGTAGCACTTTTCCGTCATCGCCGATAAAGCGCAACTCGGCGCCGGGTGAAATCTTGCCGACCGTGCCGGGCTTCTTGAGCGCGTCCTGCGAATTGGCGAAGGTCACCGCGCCCGATTCGGTAGAGCCGTAGAATTCATAGATCACCGGCCCCCACCATTCGATCATCGCGCGCTTGACGTCGGCGGGACAAGGTGCTGCGGCATGGATGATATGATGCAGCGAGGACATATCGTATTTTCTGCGCACCTGTTCCGGCAGTTTCATCAGCCGGATGAACATGGTCGGCACCATGAAGATGGTATCGATCTTCTCGGTCTCGACCAGCCGCAAAAATTCTTCCGGATCGAACCGCGGCATCAATACCAGCGCGCCGCCCAGGCGGCCGGCGCGCAGGCCGAACGAATTCGGCGCGGAATGATAGAGCGGCCCCGGCAATAACGCGCGGGCGCCCGGCTTTAGGCCGTAGATCAACCCGCGCATTTGCTCCGCGGAGACGCTTTGTTCCGGCGTCGGCGCGCTGCGCCTGACACCCTTGGGATGTCCCGTCGTGCCCGAGGTATAGATCATGTTGGCCGGCTGAGGCAGCACGGGGCCGTCATAGGAAGGTTGCCGGGCGAGCCAGGGTTCAAAATCGTTGGCAAAATCGGGCGTGGCGAGATGGCGGGGGTCGATCTTGTAGTTGGATAGGATTTCGGGCGGCGTCGAAACGCTGAGCACGGTGATGCCGTCGGGAATGGCATTGCGGAGCTGATGCAGCATGTCGGCGTGGCCGATCAGGACCGGCATTCCCGAGTCCTTCAGGACATAGCTGATTTCCTCCGGCTTGAAGTGCCAATTGACCGGCACCGCATAGGCGCCAAGCCGCATCGCGGCATAGGCCGCCTCGATGAAGGCGATGTCGTTGCGCATCAGGATGCAGACGCTGTCGCCCTGCTTGACGCCCAGCTTCTGCAATCCGCCGGCGATGCGCTCGGCGCGGTCGGCGACTTCGGCATGGGTGCGCCGGCGCGGACCGCTGATGACGCCGAGGAAAAGGGATGGTGCTTCGGTCATCGACTTCTTCGTCATTAGAGAAACACTGCGTGTCTTCGTCATCACCGGGCTTGTCGCGGGGGTCCACGCCTTACTTCCGTTGTCGTCAAGCGAGGACGTGGATGGCCGGGACAAGTCCGGCCATGACGGAGCTTGCGGTCAAAGGTCGGCGAAGCGC
Source organism: uncultured Alphaproteobacteria bacterium (assembly GCA_963742425.1). Classification (GTDB taxonomy): domain Bacteria; phylum Pseudomonadota; class Alphaproteobacteria; order Rhizobiales; family Xanthobacteraceae; genus Bradyrhizobium. The sequence continues at coordinate 731,849 of CAVULR010000011.1, read as the reverse complement.
GGGGCCCGCTTGTCGATATTGGCACGGACCGCCTCAAGCTGGTTGGCCCCGCCCATCAGCTTCATTTGCTCGACGGATTCGGCCAACAGCGCCGGGCCGGGATCGACCGAGAGATTGTTCAGCATGCGCTTGGCGGCGCGGATCGCCTCGGGGCTCTTGCCTGCGATCTCGCGCGCGACCTCGAACGCCGCGGCGCGGGGGTCGTCACAGATCCGTGTCGCAAGGCCATAGCTCAGGGCTTCCTGTGCGGAAAAGATCCGCCCGGTATAGGTCAGTTCACGCAGGATATCGTCGCGTACCAGGCTCGCCAGGATCGGCGTCCCCGCCATGTCGGGCACCAGCCCCCATTTGATCTCCATGATCGACATCCGCGCATCCGGCGTCAGGAAGCGCATGTCCGCGCCGAGCGCGAGTTGAAAGCCGCCGCCGAACGCCACGCCCTGGATCGCGGCAATCACCGGCACCGGAAGCTGCCGCCATCCCCAAACCGCCTGCTGCGCGAAATTGGCCAGCCCGTGGGTGCGCGCCGCCAGGTCGCGTTTGCCCCCTTCGGCCATCCCGTTGCCGCCCTTCTCCTTCATCGCGGCGAAACGGCCCATGTCGAGGCCGGCGCAAAAGGCGCGTCCCTCCCCGGATAATACTACCACCCGCAGGCCTTTTTCATGGGCAAGCCGGTCGGAAGTGGCGACCAGCGCATCGAACATCGCGGCGTCGAGCGCATTCATCTTGTCCGCCCGCACCAGGCGGACATCGGCGACACCTTGCGAGATCGTGACCTCGACCCGACCATCCATCGGAGTTCTCTCCTGCATTTCCTGATTGTTGCTGCTTTACAGAAAGGCGTTGTCCGGATTTAGTCAATTAACCAATTGAGGCTCGTTCCTCCTAAATCGGGCACCTCCCATGTTCCAGGAAAAGCTACTCGCCGGCCGGCGCATCCTCGTCACCGGAGGCGGCACCGGGCTTGGCAAGTCGATGGCCGGACGCTTCCTTGAGCTCGGCGCCGAGATCCATATCTGCGGCCGCCGCAAGGGCGTCTGCGACGAAACCGCGACGGAACTGATGGACCAGTATGGCGGCAGGGTGACCACCCACGGCGTCGACATCAGAAACCCGCTTGCGGTCGACGAAATGATCGAGACGATTTTCACCCAAGGCCCGCTCACCGACCTCATCAACAACGCTGCCGGCAATTTCATCTCCCGCACCGAAGACCTGACGCCGCGCGGCTTCGATGCCGTCGCCAACATCGTCATGCACGGCACGTTTTATGTCACCCATGCCGTCGGCCGGCGGTGGATCGCCGCCAGGCAGCGCGGCAATGTGGTGTCGATCACCGTGACCTGGGTCCGCAACGGCAGCCCCTATGTAGTGCCCTCGGCGATGAGCAAATCCGCGATCCATGCCATGACCATGTCGCTGGCGACGGAATGGGGACGTTATGGCATCCGGCTCAACACCATCGCGCCCGGCGAAATTCCGACCGAAGGCATGAGCAAGCGCATCAAGCCCGGCGACGAGGCCGGCGCGCGCACCATCGCCATGAATCCGATGGGGCGCGTCGGCAAGATGGAGGAGCTGCAGAACCTCGCGGTGTTCCTGATTTCGGGCGGCTGCGACTGGATCAACGGCGAGACCATCGCGATGGATGGCGCCCAGGCGCTGGCGATGGGCGGCAATTTCTACCAGTTGCGCGACTGGTCCGACGCCGACTGGACCCAGGCGCGCGATTCGATCAAGGCGCAGAACGAAAAGGACCGCGCCGCGCGGGGTTGATGCCGACCTCGTCATTGCCAGCGAAGCGAGGCAATCCATGGGAACGTGAGGAACAATGGATTGCTTCGTCGCTGAAGCTCCTCGCAATGACGGCGGTTGCGCGAAGCGGTTCAAGCCAATATCGTCACAAGAAAATAACAACACCTGCGGGAGAAACATGACCGTCTCGGAACACCCGGCCAACCTGGTCGAAATGCTGCGCGAACGGGCGAAGACCCGCGGCAACGCCATCGCCTTCGAATTCGAGGGGCGCCAGACCAGTTTTGCCGAACTCGATATCAAGACCAATCGCGTCGCCAACGCGCTGCGGGCGCTTGGCGTCAAACCGGGCGAGCGCATCGCCTATCTCGGCAAGAACAGCGATATCTATTTCGAGCTGCTGCTGGGCGCGATGAAGGCCAATGTGGTGATGGCGCCGGTGAACTGGCGGTTGGCCGGACCGGAGGTCGCCTTCATTGTCGATGACTGCAAGGCGCCCGTGTTGTTCGTCGGACCTGAATTCGTCACCCAGGCCCGCAACGTCAAGCCGCAATTGCCGAGCCTGCGCACCGTCATCACCACCGAGGGCGGCGCACCGGAATGGCAGGATTTTACGGCCTGGCGCGACGCGCAAAGCGGCGAGGACCCGAAAGTCCCGATCGACCGCAAGGACATCGCGATCCAGCTCTACACTTCCGGCACTACGGGCAAACCCAAGGGCGCGATGCTGTCGCACGCCAACTTTCTCAACCTGGTGGAAACCGGCAGGGACGAGAAGCCCGACTGGAACAAATGGGCCGAAGACGACGTCTCGCTGGTGGCGATGCCGATTTTCCACATCGGCGGTTCAGGCTGGGGCGTGATGGGCCTCTATTACGGCGCCAAGGGCGTGATCGCCCGGGAATTCGATCCCACCAAAGTGCTGGATTTCTTCGAACAGTCCGGAATAACCAAGCTATTTATGGTCCCCGCCGCGATGCAGTTCGTGGTGCGGCAACCGCGTGCCCGGCAAGTCGATTTTTCGCGGCTGAAATACATGCTTTACGGCGCCTCCCCCATTCCGGCGGCGCTTCTGAAGGAATGCATCGAGGTGTTCGGCTGCGGCTTCGTGCAGATGTACGGCATGACCGAGACCACCGGCACCATCGTGGCGCTGCCGCCGGAAGATCACGTCGAGGGACTGGACCGGATGCGGTCGGCCGGCAAGGCGTTGCCGGGCATCGAACTTGCGATCCTGGATGCCGACGGCAACCGGCTGCCGCCTGGCGAAGTCGGCGAGATTGCGACGCGTTCCGGCTCCAACATGGCCGGCTACTGGAATTTGCCGGAGGCGACAGCAAAGACGCTCAGCAGCGACGGCTGGCTGCGCACCGGTGATGCCGGCTACATGGACAAAGACGGCTATCTCTACATCCACGACCGCATCAAGGACATGATCATCTCGGGCGGCGAAAATATCTATCCGGCCGAGGTCGAAAGCGCGATCTGCGATCATCCCGACGTCGCCGAGGTCGCGGTGGTCGGTGTGCCCGATGAGAAATGGGGCGAGGCCGTCAAGGCGATCGTGGTGATGAAGCCCGGCAAGAAGGCGACGCCATCCGACATCATCGGCTTCACCCGCGAGCGCATCGCGGGCTTCAAGACGCCGAAGACCGTCGACTTCATCGAGGCGCTGCCGCGCAACGCCTCCGGCAAGATTTTACGGCGCCATCTGCGCGATCCCTATTGGGCCGGCAAGGACAGGCAAGTGAATTAGGTCTTCGTCGCGAGGAGCGAAGCGACGAAGCAATCCGTCGTCGTCCCCGCGAACGCGGGGACCCATACGCCGCGGCTCTTCGTCGTGGCACTCGGGGCGACGGCTTTATGCAACAACAACGACCTGTGGGTTATGGGTCCCCGCGTTCGCGGGGACGACGTGGTGAGGGTACGAGCCCGCTAATGCTTCCCTGCCCCCATGTAGCCGAACAGGAAACCAGCGACCTTGCGCTTCTGGATCTCCTCGCTGCCTTCGGTGATGCGGTAGCGGCGATGATGCCGGTAAATGTGTTCGAACGGCTTGTGGCGTGAGTAACCCATGCCGCCATGCACCTGCATGGCGCGATCGGCGGCTTCGCAGCACAGCCGGTTCGCCCAGAAATTGCACATCGAGACCTTGTCGGAGAGCGTGTGCTCGACCTGCGCCTGCGTCAGCTTGTCCATCTCCCAGGCGGTTTTGCGGATCAACAGCCGCAACATTTCGGCTTGCGTCGCCAGTTCGACCAGCGGCCACTGGATCGCCTGGTTTTCGGCGAGCGCCCGGCCGAACGGCTTGCGCTTGCGGGCGTATTTGACGCTTTCCTCGATGCAGTAGACCGCCGCACCCAGCGAACTGGCGGCCTGCCGGATCCGGTTCTCATGCACGAAACATTGCGCCAACGACAATCCGCGGCCGATCTCACCGAACAAGGCATCGTCGGGAACGAACACGTCGCTAAAACTGACGCGCGGGTGGTCGGTCGGCATGTTGAAGGTCCACATATATTCCTCGACCTTCACGCCCGCAGATTTCGCCGGCACCAGGAAGCAGGTGATGCCTCGTGCGTCGCCGTCATTGCCCGAGGTGCGTGCGAACAGCGCGCAATGGGTCGCGACATGCATGCCGGTGGTCCACATCTTCTGACCGTTGATCACCCATCCCTTGACGTTGTCGCGCGTCGCCTGCACCGCGCGGGTTTCCATGTGGGTTGCGTCCGAACCGTGCTCGGGTTCGGTGAGGCCAAAGGTGATGCGGTATTTTCCCGTGATCGAACCTTCGATCATCGCCTTCTGGTCGTCGCGGCCATAGCGGTCGAGCATCGTGACCAGCGGCAGGTTGCCGACGATCGAATGCTCGTTCTGCAGATCGTTGTGCAGGCCAAGTCCCTTTGAGGCAAAATGCTCGCGAATGACCGCCATCCAGAGATTGGAACCGTCCTTGCCGCCGTAACGTTTCGGGATCGCAAACCGCAGATGTCCCGCATTGTCGGCGAGGTTCTTCACCTTCCGCAGCAGCATTTCCCACTCACGCCGCGGCAGCCCGCCATTGTCGAAATCGGTACGCGCCCATTCGCGCCGATGATCGAAAAAGCGGATGTTGTCATCGGCATCCTCGATCGGCTTGATCTCGCGCGCGATGAATTGGTCGAGCTCGCCGAGATAGGCGACGAGGTCGGCCGGCAATGCAAAATCCAAGGCAGTTCTCCCAGAAATCGTTTTTGTCGTTGTCGCGAAACCCTGACGAGGCTGGCTGGCGCCGCTCGATTAAGGTGACAACCCCGACCCCAAGTCAAGCAATGGAATTGGGCAGATGACGCGCAGGCGCCTTGCGTAATTGGATGGCGCCGGAGGGCGGGAGCAAGCTAGTATCGCCGCCAACATTCCACGACACAGAAAAACTCCGGGGGAGCAAACATGGACACGAAATTTTCCAAGGTCACGCGCAAGGGCGCGATCACGATCGTGACGCTGTCGCGTCCCGAAGTCTACAACGCGCTGCATACGGATGCGCATTTCGAACTGAACAAGGTGTTCGACGATTTCGCCGCCGATCCCGAACAATGGGTCGCGATCGTCACCGGCGCCGGCGACAAGGCGTTCTGCGCAGGCAACGATCTGAAGTGGCAGGCGGCAGGTGGAAAACGCGGCTGGGATAAAGGCGGATTTGCCGGACTGACCTCGCGGTTCGACTGCGACAAGCCGATCATCGCCGCGGTCAACGGGGTTGCCATGGGCGGCGGTTTTGAAATCGCGCTGGCCTGCGATCTCATCATAGCCGCCGAGAATGCCACTTTCGCGCTGCCCGAGCCGCGCGTCGGCCTGGCGGCGCTGGCCGGCGGCGTGCACCGGCTGCCGCGCCAGATCGGACTCAAGCGCGCGATGGGCATGATCCTCACCGCGCGCCACGTCACCGCGCGCGAAGGCCATGAACTCGGCTTCGTCAACGAGGTGGTGCCGCAAGGCGAGGCGTTGAGCGCAGCGGAGCGCTGGGCGGAAACCATTTGCAAGAACTCGCCGATGTCGATCCGCGCTTCGAAGCAAGCCATTCAGCGGGGTCTTTCGGTTTCGCTCGAGCAGGCGATATCGGAGCAGCGCGACTATCCCGCGGTGAAGGCGATGGCGGCGTCGCAGGATTACATCGAGGGACCAAAGGCATTTTCGGAAAAACGCCCGCCGAAATGGGTGGGGAAATAACCCGATATCGTGTCCCGGACGCGGCGCAGCGCTTTTGGCGCTGCTCCGCAGAGCCGGGACCCACACTTCGTTCAAACCCTGGACCCCGGATCAGCAGCGCACCACGCCGCAAGTGCGGCGCGCTGCGCAGCATCCGGGGAACGGCGACCAGGACTGTCGCCCCCTACTTCGTTCCCAGCTCCCTGCGATACGATCCATAATTCGGCTGATCGACCGCGAGCTTGTCCATCGTGGTCTGCCACAGATGGTCGGCAAGCCCCGGTGTTTGCAGGTCGACCTCGCCCTTGGCGATCCTGTCGGCGAGCGCGCGATTGAGGTCGCCGAGCGATCCCTGCATCCGCAGCAATTGCGACAGCCGCGCAGATTCCGCGGCGTCGCCGTCCTCCTCCAGCTTCAACTGCCGCGTCACCAGATCGAGCGCGTTGATTGCGACCCGCAGCTTGAATGCATTATGCCCACCGATCGCGGGCGCGATATCGTTGCGCAGGAAATCGGCAACCGCCTTAATCAGTTCCTCCGGGGTCGGTTCGTCCTGCATCTTACATCCCTCTCGGTGCCAACAGGCGCAACAGATCGATCTCGGTTTCCGATGAGCGTCGCCCGATCATGGCGCGCTCAACCGAATGGTCGGCGCCGGTGCGAAAGCTCCGCATCATACCGCAGCACATCACACCCCAGCGCAGCGTACCCATCACTTCCCAGAATTTTACGCGTTCGGGATCGACGCGGCGGCCGGCGGCCTCATATCCCGCAAACAGCTCCTCGCGGGATCCAAAGCCGCCGACCGGCTTGTCGATCTCGCCGAAGCGCCAGGAATTGACGCAGATCCATCCGAGATCCTCCATCGGGTCACCGGTGTGCGCGAGCTCCCAGTCCAGCACCGCGCGCACGCCGTCGGGGCCGATGATGAGGTTGCCGTGGCGGAAATCGCCATGCACCAGCGTCACTTCCCGGGACGGACCGGGATCACGGTCGCGCAGCCAGCGCAGCGCCAGTTCGAACACCGGCCGCGGCCAGTCGAAGCTGCGGTAATCCCGTTCCAGTTCGGCGAGCTCTTTTGTCGACGTCATCTGGCGTAGTTTGGGCAAGTTCGACACGGGCAGGCTGTGGATGCCGGCAGCAACCTTGCCAAGCTGCCGAGCCAGGATCGGACGCGCCTTGGCAAACTGCGCGTCGCGCAGGATCTTGCGTGCGATGGTCTCGCCCTCGACCCGCTGCATAATGAAGCCGGAACCGAGTTCGTCTTGCGGCGCAAGCACATGCATCACGCGTGGCGAGGGCACACCAGCGTCGTGTGCGAGCTGCATCAGCGTCGCCTCCGCGTCGAGCCCGGCCGCCCGCGATGGTGACGCACCATAACCCGCGGGTGCGCGGCGCAGGATCGCGCCGACAAGGCCATCGGGAAGCATGATGTCGAACGACCAGGTCTCCTGGCTGGCGCCACCGGACAGCCTGAGTGAATTGGCTACACCGATTGCGCCCGGGTACCAGGAGGCTACCGAACGTCTCAGTTGCTGTTCGATCATTTGCCCTTGAACTTCGCGGGACGCTTTTCGAGGAAGGCTGTGACGCCTTCCTTGAAATCCTCCGCCGCCCCCGCCACCCGCTGCGAAGCGAATTCGAGATTGAGCTGATCCTCGAACGAATTGTCGGGGCTGTCCCAATAAAGCTTGCGAATCAGCGACAGCGCGACCGTGGGACCGTTCGCCAGCTCATGGGCGAGCTTCATGGCCTCCTCCATCAGCGCGGCGTCGTCATGGACGCGATTGACGAGGCCCCATTGCAGCGCCTTCTCCGCAGGGAGTCGCTCGCCCATCAAGGACAGTTCCACCGAGCGCGCCTTGCCGATCAGCCGCGGCAATAGCCAGGTCGATCCGCAATCCGGCACCAGCCCGATGCGGCGGAACGCTTGCAGGAAATAGGCCGAGCGCGCGCACAGGATCATGTCGCCCATCAGCGCAAAGCTCATGCCGGCGCCCGCCGCCGGTCCATTGACCGCCGTGACGAGGGGACAATGCAGGTTGCGCAATCGCCGCAGAAACGGATGAAATCCGGTTTCGAGCGAGGCGCCCGCGTTGCTCTTGCCCGGCTTCTGGTTGTTGCGGCCCTGCAGGTTGGCGCCGGTGCAGAAGGCGCGGCCCGCGCCCGTCAGCACCACGCAGCGAATATCGGACTTCTTCTCGTCAATCGTGTCGAGCGCGTCGGCGAGGCCGCCCAGCATGTCCATCGACACCGCGTTCATCACCTCCTGGTGGTCGAGCTTCAGGATCGCCACCGGGGCGTCGATATCGAGCGTGACGTGCTTGAATTGCATTTGTTTCCTCATGGAGCTGTGAGCCGCGTTATTTCGTCCCGCGGTACAAAGGGGTTCATCTCGAACCCATATTTGATTTTCCGGGCGGGCTTGTCCATGGTTGTAATGGGAACATCTGCCTTTCACCGGACGCTCGGCCTGACGCGCGCCAAACCAAACTGGAAACGCTCATGAGTATTTTCGACCTCACCGGCCGCGTGGCCGTCATCACCGGCGGCAATGGCGGCATCGGGCTTGGCATCGCGCAGGCGCTGACCGCCGCCGGATGCAACGTCTCGATCTGGGGCCGCAACGCCGAGAAGAACAAGAATGCCGCCGCGGCGATGGCCGCCAGCCCCGGCAAGGTCGACACCCGGGTTTGCGATGTCAGCGATCCCGCCTCGGTCAAATCGGCGATGGTCGCTACGCTGGAGCGGTTCGGCCGGGTCGACGGCTGTTTTGCCAATGCCGGCATCGGCGGCGGCGGACGCCGCGCCTTCATCGACCGCACCGAACAAGAGTGGCGCAACATGTTCGCGACCAATCTCGACGGGGTCTTCCACGTGTTTCAGGTGGCCGCGCGCCACATGACCGAACGCGCCACATCCGGCGATCCCTTCGGCCGCCTGGTCGCGACTTCGAGCCTGGCCTCGATTTTCGGCACCGCGCGCAACGAGCATTACGCCGCGACCAAGGCTGCGATCAACGCACTGGTCCGCGCACTTGCGGTGGAGCTCGCGCGTCACGGCGTCACTTCCAACGCCATCCTGCCCGGCTGGATCAAGAGCGACATGACGGCCGGTATCATGACCAATGAAAAATTCGTGGCCAATGTGATGCCACGCATTCCGGTGCGGCGGTTCGGCGAGCCCTCGGATTTCGGCGGCATCGCCGTCTATCTCATGAGCAAGGCATCGTCGTACCACACCGCCGATTGTTTTGTGATCGACGGTGGCTATACTGCGTTTTGAGGTGAAGGTCGGCATCACTAGGCGCAATTGGCAGGTGATGTGACGTCAGCCAGAGAATTGGTTGGTTCAATCATGGGGGCAGGCATGAAATCGCGCTTCGGTTCGGAATTGCGGATGGCTTGCATTGCTGGCCTTATTGACTTTCGGCGCTGCGTCCGCGGAGGCCGCAACGATCGTAGCGCTCGGTGCAAGCAATACTTATGGCAAGGGCGTGGAACGCGATCAGGCCTATCCTGCCCAGCTCGAGGCGATATTGCGGGCGAAAGGGTTGAACGCGCAGGTGGTGAACGCCGGCATTAACGGCGACACCACGGAAGGGATGTTGGCGCGTTTGGACCAGGCGGTACCAGACGGGACGAGCCTCGTTATTTTGCACCCCGGTGGCAACGATCGACGTAAGGGGCGGCCTGATCGCACGGCGGACATTCAAAGCCGTCTCGCTGCCCGACACATCAGGGTGATCATACTCGCAAACAGCATGCTGCGTGGATTGCCACACCAGCCCGACGGCCAGCATTTGACCCCGGAGGGCTACCATATGCTTGCCGCGTCGCTCGCGTCGCGCGTATTGGCTGCAGTTCGCCGCTAGGTCCCCACGCGACAAAGCGGATCAAATGTGGGGACAACAATGAAATTTGCGAAAGCGGTGATGTTGGTGTCGGCGCTGATTGCCGTCAGTCTTGCGCTGACAGGTTTCGCTTCGGCGCAAATTGTGGCCCTGGGGGCCAGTAACGTTGCGGGCTATGGTGTCAGCTCCACGGAAGCCTGGCCCGCTCAACTGGAAAGCATGCTGAGGGCCAAAGGCTCCAGCACCCACGTAGCCAATGCGGGAATTTCCGGCAACACCACTGGCCAGGTGCTTGCTCGTCTTTCAAGCGCGGTCCCGGATGGAACAAAGCTTGTCATTCTGGCCATCGGCCCGTTTAACGACCTGAGAACGGGGGGCAATACCGACGTCGCGCGCACGAATCTCAACACGATCAAGAAGCAACTAAGGGATCGCGGTATCAGAGTCATCGATGCATTCGGGATCATGACCTCGATTATGCGTCAGCCTGGCATGTTGCAAGGTGACCAAATTCACCTTACCGCCGAGGGACACCGCAGGCTCGCGGCGCAATTGGTTCGTTCCGTCAGCTAGGCAAGACGCGGTTCGCGGCAAATGCGGGTCACGCCGGCGCCGCCGGTCGCGCCCCGTTGTGCGTCCATCCTTCGGCCCAAAACAGAAAGCGTGGGGGACAGCGGTGCTCGCCGCAGTCGCAGCCTTCGGCACTTGTGCTTTTCCCGCCCGAACTGCTGTGCCATGATGGCGCAAACAAGCTAGGGAGGTTGCAAATGGATGAGCGTACATCGCTATCTCGTCGCAAGCTGCTGCACACACTGGCCGGCACCGGCGTCATCGCCGCGGCCGATCTGGCCTGGTGGGACGCTCCCTACATTGGCCCGCGCAGGGCGTGGGGCGCCGAGCCCGTACGGTTCCAGTGGAGCGTTCCGGAGCCAACCCGCATCGCGCTGATGAACTCGATGGCCGAGCGGTTCAATCAGTCGCAAAAGGATTTTGCGGTGCAGATTGAATACGTGCCGCAGGCGCAGGCGCGTCAAAAACTCATCAGCTCGATCTCCGGCGGCAGTCCGCCCGACCTGTGCCAGGTCTGGGACAATTGGGTCGGCCAGTTCAACGGCATGGGCGCCGTCGAGGACCTCACCGCGCGCGCAAAATCCTGGAAACATTACGCCGACGTCGCGCCGACCGCCTGGCAAACCGTGACCATCAACAACCAGATCGTTTCGCTTCCGCTCGCGGTGACGCTCGACGGGATCTATTACCGCACCGACCGTCTGAAGGAGCTCGGCCTCAAGCAGCCGATGCCGGACTGGACCTGGGATGAGTTTCTCGCCCTCGCCAAAGCCTTCACCAAGGCGGACAAGAACCAGTACGGCTACGGGATGCGCGGCGGCGGCACCTGGGCGCTGCTCTATCCCAGCGAATTCGCCTACGCCAACGGCGCCGAGGTCCTCAGGGACGGCAAGGTTACGATCAACTCGAAGGAGGCCGTCGAGGCGCTTTCCTGGTATCTCGATCTCGCGCTCAAGCACAAGGTCACGCCGCCGAGTGCGGCCACCGACGGCTTCGTCGAAATCGTCGAGACCTTCGGCCGCGGCGTCACCAGCATGTACCAGCACAATTCCGGCTCGAGCGGCCAGCAGAAGAAGAACGTCGGCGCCGACAAGTTCGCCACCCTGCCGGTGCCGATCGGGCCTGCGAAGAAGCGCGCCTCGTTCTGGTTCTCCGAAACGCTTACCATGTTCAAGGGAGCCAAAAACAAGGAAGGCGCCTGGCAATTCATGAGCTATATGCTCGAGGACGAATCCAGCCTGAAATACAACTCGACGCTCGGCCTGTTGCCAGCGCGCCAGTCGATTCTCAAGCAGCCGGAATTTGCCAACGACCCGGCGCTGGCCGGCTTCGTCAACTCCTTCGACATCGGGATCGTCAGCCCATATCTCGCCTACCCCGGCTGGGGCGGCAAGATCGACTCCGATGGCGTGCCGCTGATCCAGCAGGCGATCCTTGGAAAGATCTCCGCCAAAGACTGCCTCGACCGCTTCGCCGAAATTTTGAAGAAGGAGATGTCGTAAGGGCGTAGTGTGGTCGTGCTTCTGCATCCGCGCGCGCCGTTCGCCTCTCCCATAGGGAGAGGTGAAGGGAGCCCGCGGCCGGCTTTGCGACATCAGTCACATCTCGCTTCTCGGATTCCTTCATGACCACAGTAACTCTCGCGAGACCCCGCACCCGCCCGCTGATCAGCTGGCGGATGCGCAAGCTCCTGATCGGTTATTCGTACCTCGTACCGGCCGCGCTATGCATGCTCGCGACCGTCGTGGTGCCGATCATCCTCGCGGTCAAGATGAGCCTCTATGCGGATGTCCTCTACAAACCTCAGGACTACCGTTTCATCGGGCTCGGCAACTACGTCCGCCTTGTCCAGGACCCCGTGTTCTGGCTGACGTTATGGAATTCGGTCGTCTGGGTGTTCGGCTCGGTCATCCTGCAATTCGTGTTCGGATTTGCCGCCGCACTGCTGCTGCAGCAGGCCTTCAGGGGACGCACCCTGGTGCGCACGCTCACTTTGCTGCCCTGGATCATCCCGGGGGTCGTGGTGGGCTTGATCTGGGAGTGGCTCTATCAACCGAATTACGGCGTCATCAACGACCTCTTGATCCGGGCCGGGTGGATGCACGAGCGTATCGCCTGGCTGTCCTCGCCTGATACCGCGATGGCGGCGGTCGTCTTCACCAATGTCTGGCGCGGAATCCCCTTCTTCGCCATCATGCTGCTGGCGGGACTTCAGTCGGTGCCGGATGAGCTTTACGAAGCCGCCCACGTCGACGGCGCGGGCGTGCTGGCCCGTTTCTGGCACATCACCCTGCCGTTGTTGCGGCCGATCATTGTGGTCGCCACGGCCACGCGCATCATCTGGACATTCAACTATGCCGACCTGATTTTCGTCATGACCGGCGGCGGGCCGGCCAACGCCACCCAGATCACGTCGACCTACACCTTGCTGCAGGCCTATTCGAGCCTCGACTTCGGCTATGCCGGCGCGCTCTCGGTGGTCCTGCTGCTGGTCATGCTGGTATTCACCGCGCTTTACCTGCGCGTCACCAAGGGCGTCGAGGAAACCGGATGACCCGCCGCCGCAACGCGACAGACCTTGCCGAGCGGTTGCTGGGCGGCCCGGTGGTCTGGATCGGCCTCGCGGTGCTCACCGCCTTTGCGCTGACGCCGTTCATCTGGATGCTGCTCACGTCGCTGAAAGATCGCCAGGAACTTTACGCGACGCCGCTGCAGTATTTGCCGGTCCACCCCACCTTCGAGAATTATATCGATGCGTGGACCTCGCCGGTCACCCCGTTCAGCCGTTTCTTTTTCAACAGCCTGTGGGTGTGTTCGGTCACCATGGTCGCAACCACCGTGGTCTCGGTGCTTGCCGGCTATGCTATCGCGCGATTTCGTTTCGCAGGAAGAGATGCGCTATTGCTGATCTTTCTGGCCACCCAGATGTTTCCGAGCGTACTCCTGATCGCCCCGCTGCTGACGCAATGGCGCGCGCTCGGCCTGATCAACACCTACCAGGCGCTGATCTATTCGAATTTCTCGTTCACGGTGCCGTTCACCGTCTGGATGATGGTCGGCTATTTCAGTTCCATTCCGCGCGATCTCGAGGAAAGCGCGATGATCGACGGCTGCAATCATTTCGGCGCGCTTTGTCGCATCGTGTTGCCCCTTGCCGCCCCCGGCATCGCGGCGACCGCCATTTTCGCCTTCGTCGTGTCCTGGAGCGAGCTCTTGTTCGCGATCTCGTTTACGACCGACACCAACATGCGCACGCTCTCAGCGGGGCTGCTCTACATGGTCGGGCAATACGAGGTGCAATGGGGCCAGCTATCGGCCGGCGTGATTTTGAGCACCGTTCCGGTGGCCGTGCTGTTCAGCTTTCTGCAGCGCCACCTGATCCACGGGCTCACCGCGGGAGCGGTCAAGGGATAGATCGGCGTAACCGCCGTTTTATCGGCCGCGATGGGCGCGGAGGAAGGAGCGTATCTGGCGCACCGCCAGCGGAATGCGCTCCGGGGGCTCCTTCCACGGGAACATGCTGACTTCGGACTTCGGCGCCAGCATCGCCGCCTCCATGGCAACCGCATAGGGATGGGCGGGGATATCCTCGGGCAGGATCAGGACCGGCGTTTGGCAGTTGCGCACGAAATCGCGCGTCACCGTAAAAACGAAGTCGGGGTTGGTGCGGTACATTCGGGTCAGGAACTTTTCGGCCATTTCCATCGTGATGTCGGGCCGGCGCTTGACCAGCTCGGGAGCCCAGCCCTTCATGTTGTTGTTGTAGAACAGGTCGCGCAGCTCCGGACGCGAGCCGCTGGGCTGCGCCAGAACGCCCGCGACCACGCGATCGGGCGCGCGCTTCAGCAGATTCCAGATCAGGGGGCCGCCGATGCAGAAGCCCAGCACCATGAACTTGTCGATGCCAAGATGATCCATCAGACCAAGCTGGTCATCGGTGTGGGAATCCCAGGGACGCTCGATCTCGAGCGGGCCTGAGGACTGGCCGGGATTGGCGTTGCGCAGGTCGAAAGCGATGCAGCGGTACTCGTCCTTGAATTCCGCCATCGCATTGAAGGGCGGATAGCTGCCGGTGATGCCTGCGATCGTCGAGTTCAGCCCGCCGCCCGCGATCAGCAACAGCGGGAAACCGGAGCCGGCCTCCTCAAAGTGGATGCGAACCGCGCCCTTTTCGTACGTACCCATGATGCCCCCACCCAAGTCGTTAGTATCGGCGACCTTATCTGCGCGCTCTCAGGATGACGCCGCCATCTTCTGCGGCCGCTCTGCCGTCGCGGTCATCGCAAATCCCTCATAGCCCTTGCCCACGACCTCGTTGCAGATCTGGCGATAGGGCCCGACGCCGCCGATATAGGGCATGAAGATCTGCGGCTTGCCGGGGATATTGGCGCCCATGTACCAGGAATTGGCCTGCGGATAGAGCGTGGTGTGCGCGACCTCGTTGACATGCGCCACCCACTTTTCCTCGGCGTCCTTTTTCGCTTCGATAGCCTGAAAACCGCGGTCACGCATCCAGCCGATGCAGTCGGCGATCCATTCGACGTGCTGCTCGATCGAGACGATCATGTTGCTCAGCACCGACGGGCTGCCGGGGCCTGTGATGATGAACAGATTGGGGAAGCCCGCGCTCATCAGGCCGAGATAGGTCTTGGGTCCCTCGGCCCATTTCCGGTTCAGCGTCTGTCCGTCGCGGCCGCGAATATCGATCTTGGCCACCGAACCGGTCATGGCGTCGAAGCCGGTCGCCAGCACCAGCGCATCGACCGCGTAATCGTTACCTCCGGCGCGTACCCCGTTCGGCAGGATTTCCTCGATCGGACTGGATCTGATGTCGACCAGCGTCACGTTCGGACGGTTGAAGGTCGCGAAATAATCGGAATCGATGCAGATACGCTTCGATCCGATCGGGTGATTATTGGGCTGCAGCAGTTTTGCCGTCTTCGGATCCCTGACGATCTCGGCGATCTTTTCGCGAACGAAATCGGCGGCGGTGTCGTTGGCCGCCTTGTCGAGCCCGAGGTTGTTGTAGACCGACATGAAGGTGAGGCCGCCGTGGCTCCAGCGCTGCTCGTACTTGGCGCGCCGCTCGTTATCGCCGTCCTCGAGTGCCCCGCGATCGGGCATCGGAGTATAGATGCCGTTGCGCGACTCCTCACGCGCAAAGCGCCTGACTTCCGGATATTTGGCCCGGAACGCTTCCCGCTCCTCCGCGGTCAGCACCGCGTTGCGGGCGGGAATGGAAAAATTCGCCGTGCGCTGGAATACCGTGAGATGGCTGGCCTGCTCGGCAATCACGGGCACCGACTGGATACCCGATGATCCCGTACCGATCACGCCAACGCGCAAGCCCGTGAAATCGATCTGCTCATGCGGCCAATGGCCGGTGTGATAGACCTTGCCCTTGAAATCCGCGAGGCCCTTGATATCGGGCATACGCGCGTTCGACAGGCAGCCGGTGGCGAGCACGACGAATTTTGCGCTCACGGTTTTTCCGTCAGACGTGGCGACCTCCCACGAATTGGCGCTCTCGTCGAAGGCGGCCCGGTCGACGCGGGTATCGAGCTGGATATCGCTGCGCAATTTGAAGCGGTCAGCGACGTGATTGGCGTATTTCAGGATCTCCGGCTGCGGCGCGTAGCGCTCGCTCCAGTTCCATTCCTGCTGCAGCTCCTCGGAGAACGAATAGGAATATTGCATGCTTTCGACATCGCAGCGGGCTCCGGGGTAACGGTTCCAGTACCAGGTGCCGCCAACATCGCCGCCCTGCTCGTAGACCCGAACCGACAATCCCAGCCCGCGCAGCCGGTGCAGCATGTACATTCCCGCAAAGCCCGCGCCGACCACCACGACATCGTAGGCCTCCTGGCCCGAGGGCTGGCTTTTGCCGGTAACGGATTGCACCGAGGACATCTATTCGCGCTCCCTTTGAGGATTATTTCCGGTGATGCCGGCCAGCATTCCACCCGCCGCCGCAAAAGCGCAAGAGACAAAAACGCGCGGCGGATATTCTGCGTCGCGGAACTCTCGCTCCTCAAGGTGAGGAGGCGCTTGCGCCGTCTCGAACCATGAGGCCCCTGAACCATCCTTCGAGACACGGCCTGAAGGCCGCTCCTCAGGATGAGGTCAGAGGGCGCTTGGCTTCCGTGCCCATGATGCGCTAGCGTCACCAAAAGAATTTGCAAAATTTAGACCAACAAAGGGCAGCCTTGAGAGGCAGCCGCCGGGAGTGACCTAACCATGAAATCGCCGATCTGCGACATGCTGGGAATTGAATTTCCGCTGCTGGCCTTCAGCCATTGCCGCGATGTGGTCGCCGCCGTCAGCCGCGCCGGCGGGTTCGGCGTGCTCGGTGCCACCGCGCACTCGCCCAAATCCATCGAGCAGGAACTGAAATGGATCGACGACCATACTGACGGCAAGCCCTATGGGCTCGACGTGCTGATCCCGGAGAACATTTCGACCGCAGGCGAGAAGAACGTCACCTGGAAAAGCCTGGAGCGCAGGATTTCACCCGAACATCGCGCCTTCACCAGCAACCTTCTGAAGAAATACGGCATCGAACTGACCACGACCGAGGTCGACGACGACCAGCCGCAGCCATTCGACGCGCAGAGCGCGATGGAAGTACTCGAAGTATCGTTCCGCCATCCGATCCGCCTGATCGCCAACGCACTCGGCGTGCCGCCGAAGGCGATGATCGATATGGGCAGAAAGCACGGCGTGCCGGTTGCAGCCCTGGTCGGCGCCAAGGAGCACGCGCTCCGCCAGGTCGCGGCCGGCGTCGATATTCTGGTGGTGCAGGGTACCGAGGCCGGCGGCCATTGCGGCGAGGTCTCGACCATGGTGCTGGTGCCCGAGGTGATCAAGGCAATCAAGCCGATCCGCGACGTGCCGGTGCTGGCCGCGGGCGGCATCATGACCGGGCGGCAGATGGCGGCGTGCATGGCGATGGGCGCGGCCGGCGCCTGGACCGGCTCGGTGTGGCTGGCGACCGTCGAATCCGAGACCACCGAAATCTTCCGCGAAAAGATGATCGCGGCATCCTCGCGCGACGCGGTCCGCTCCAAAGGCCGCACCGGAAAGCCGGCGCGGCAGTTGCGCTCGATCTGGACCGATGCGTGGGATCGCGGCGCCGACAGCCCCGGCGCGCTGCCGATGCCGCTGCAGAGCATCATCAGCCGCGACGCCTTCAACTCGATCGATCGCGCCGCGGCTGCCGGCAACGCGCAGGCGCGCGACCTCGTAAGCTATTTCGTCGGCCAAGGGGTCGGCCTGATCGACAGCGTGAAATCCGCCGGCGCCGTGGTGCAGGAATTCAAGGAAGATTTCGCCGAGGCGGTGGAACACATGAACGCGCTGGTGGCGGAGTAGAATCCTCATGGTGAGTAGGCGCGCCAGCGCCGTCTCGAACCATGGGGCCCGTGGCTCATCCTTCGAGACGCGGCCAAGCGGCCGCTCCTCAGGATGAGGTCCGCTGGTATTTGAGAAGGTAACAACAAGAATAATGGCGAACTCATTGCAATCCGACGACCGCATTCCCGTCATCGTCGGCGTCGGTGAAATCACCGATCGCCCGAAAGAAATCGCAGCAGGGCTCGAGCCGCTCGCGCTGCTGGAACAAGCCCTCAAGCGCGCGGAAGCCGATAGCGGCGGCAGACTGCTCGGCGAGATCGACTCGCTCGACATCGTCAATTTCCTGAGCTGGCGCTACCGCGATCCGGAAATCCTGCTTTCGAACCGTCTCGGCATCAAGCCGAAGCACGCGTTTTACGGCCCGGTCGGCGGCGAAAGCCCGATCCGCTATCTGCATGAAGCCGCCCAGCGGATCGCGCGCGGCGAATGCAATGTCGCCGCGGTTTGCGGCGCCGAGGCTCAGTCCACCGCCACCAAGGCCGAACGCGCCGGCGTCTCGCTGCCCTGGACGCCGTTCGCGCACGACGTCCCCGAGCCGAAGCGCGGCGCCGCGTTCCAGAAACCGATGGCGGTGGCGCTCGGCGTCTTCAGGCCGGTGACGGTCTATCCGTTCTACGAGGCGGCGACCTCGGCGCATTGGGGCCAGACCCCACGCGAGGCGATGGCCGAATCCGGCTCGTTGTGGTCGACCTATTCCGAAGTGGCGTCGCAAAATCCCAACGCCTGGCTGAAGCGGCGCATCGCATCAGACGAAATCACGACGCCCAGCCAGGACAATCGCCTGATCGCATGGCCGTATACGAAACTGATGGTGGCCAACCCGATGGTCAACATGGGCGGCGCCGTTGTGATGACCAGCCTTGCGAAGGCGCGCGCGGCCGGCATCCCCGAGGACCGCCTGGTTTACGTCTGGGGCGGGGCCTCGGCGGAAGAGCAACGCGATTACCTACTGCGCGACCAGTTCCACGAAAGCCACCCGCAGAACGCCGTGCTCAGGGCGGTGATGGATCTCGTCGGCGGCGATGGCAAGGCATTTGACGCGATCGAACTCTATAGCTGCTTTCCCTGCGTGCCGAAGATGGCGCGGCGAACGCTGGGGCTCGGCGCCGACGTGCAGCCGACGGTGACCGGCGGGCTGACATTCTTCGGCGCGCCGCTCAACACCTACATGACGCACGCGGCGTGCGCGATGGTGCGCAAGCTGCGCGGCGGCGCAAGGCTCGGCCTGCTCTACGGCCAGGGCGGTTTTGTCACCAAGCATCACGGGCTGGTGCTATCGCGGCAGCCGCCGCAAGGTCCGCTCGCGCAGGATACCAGCGTGCAGGCCGAGGCCGACCGGCATCGCGGCCCGGTGCCGGAGTTCGTGACTGAAGCCAATGGCAAAGGCGAAGTCGAGAGTTTTACGGTGATCTATGGCCGCAACGGCAATGTCGAACACGGCGTGGTGATGCTGCGGACATCGGACAATGCCCGCGCGCTGGCGCGGGTGCCTGCCCATGACGGCGCGACGCTGGCGCATCTTCTGAACCTGGATCGCACCCCGGTCGGCTCGTCAGGCAATATCGTCGGCGCCGACGATGGCGTGCTGGAGTGGCGCCACGCGTAGCTTGTCATACCCGCCAACGGGTCGGCGCGACGCGCCGCCCGATGACAGGCTCTAGCGGGTATCCAGTAGTCGCAGCCGCCTATGTTCAAATACATCCGCCGCGGCGTACTGGATCGTCCGGCAAGCCGGACGATGACATGAGGAACTGCTGCCTCGTTCCACGCCTCCGCCCCCTACCCCTTGCCGTCCTGCTTTTCCGAAACCGTGGCAGGCTTGCCCTTGGCGCCAGCAACGCGGACCTGATCGCCGTCGGCGATGCCGTCCGGCGGCGCGACGATGATGCGGTCGTCAGGTGAAATTCCCGACGCCAGCTCGATGTCGCGACCGAGATCGCGAGCGATGGTCACGGTCTTGAACAGCACCCGGTCGTCCGAACCGACTGTCGCAACGCGCATGCCACTCTGGTTGAAGATCAGCGCGCTCGCCGGGATATGCAGCGGCACGGCATCGCGCACCAGGCTCATGCGCACATTGGCATAACCGCCCGGCATCAACTCGCCGCCGGCATTATCGAGCGCAAGCTGCATCCGCGTCGTGCCGGAGCCGACATCGACCGATTGCGACGAGGCCTCGACGGTTGCCGCGAAGGTCCGCTCGGGATATTCCGGCATCGAGATCACGGCCCTGGCGCCGATCTTGATTGCGGGCACGTAGCTTTGCGGCACGTTGACATAAACGCGCAGCTTGCTGATGTCGGAAACCACGAACATCGCCGGACCCGATCCGCCGCCGGCATTGATCAAGGCGCCGACATCGGTCTCGCGCGCGGTGACGACGCCATCGAACGGCACGGTGATCTTCTTGTAGCCGGCCAGGGCCTCCAGCCGCTCGACATTGGCCTGCCCGGATTTGACAGCCGCCTTCTTGTTGGAAAGGTCGGCGGAGCGCTCGTCGATTTCCTGCATCGAAACGAAATTCGAGGCGATCAGCGACTTGCGGCGGGTAAGCGTTGCTTCCGACAATTTCGCGCTGGCCTCCTGGCTGGCGAGATCGGCGCGCGCCTGCAGCAATTGCTGGTCGAGGTCCGGCGCCTCGATCTCGGCGATCACCTGGCCCGCTTTGACCTTGGCGCCGATGTCGGCGCTCCAGCTCTTCAAGTAGCCGCTGACGCGGGCAAAGATCGGTGCGCGCGAATAGGCCTCAAGCCGGCCCGGCAGATCGATGGTGGCGTTAAGAACCCTAGCGTCGGGCAGCACCACCGCGACCGTCGGAATGGCCTGATTGTCCGTCCATTCACGCAGCTTGGCGTTTGCATCCTCGCGAGCGCGAATGCCCGTCACCACGACCAGCACCGCCACGATCGCCGCCACCAGTCCGATAACGCCCAACTTCCGGCGAGCGACCGGAGAGTTCTGTTCAGTGGGCATGCAATGTCTCCGGCAGGGCGACAGCTTTGGTGTCGTGCCTCTTGTGTACCATACTAAAAACCACGGGAACAAACATCAGCGTGGCGGCCGTCGCGAAGATCAGCCCTCCGATCACCGCGCGACCGAGTGGCGCGTTCTGTTCGCCGCCCTCGCCCAGCGCCAGCGCCATCGGCGCCATGCCGATGATCATCGCCAGCGCGGTCATCACGACCGGGCGAAAACGCACGAAGCCGGCCTCGATCGCTGCAGCGATGGGATCGCCGAGGGCTTCATAACGTTCCCGCGCGAACGAGATCACCAGCACGCTGTTTGCGGTCGCAACCCCCATGCACATGATCGCGCCGGTCAGCGCCGGAACCGACAGCGTAGTGCGGGTCGTGAACAGCATCCAGACGATACCTGCCAGCGCCGCCGGCAGCGCGGTGATGATGACGAACGGGTTGGACCAGGACTGGAAATTCACCACGATCAAAAAGTAGATCAGCACGATCGCGGCCAGCAGTCCGAACAGCAGCCCGGAAAACGCGCTGTTCATGGTCTGCACCTGGCCGAGCAGAACGACCGACGAGCCCTTCGGCACCTCCTTGGCGGTCTCGGCGATGGCGGTTTTGACGTCGGCGGCGACCGCGCCGAGATCGCGCCCCTGCGGCGTCGCATAGATCTGCACCATCGGCTGGATGTCATATTGGGAAACAACCGCGCTCGAAGTCGACCGCTTGATGTCGGCGATGCCGCCGAGGATCGGCGGCGTGCCCGCGTTGCCCGCGGTGATCGGCATGGTCTCAAGGGAGCTTAGCGAATCCATCTGGTATTGCGGGGTCTGCATCACGATCGAATAGGATACGCCATTGTCGGGATTCAAATAGTATGTCGGCGCGACCTGCGCGCTGCCGGCCAGATTGACGACAAGGCTGTTGGTGACGTCGCGCTCGGTCAATCCGACATATTGCGCCCGCGTCCGGTCGACATCGATGTTGAAGCTCGGATTGTTGGGCGACTGCTGGATCCGCGCGTCGGCGATGCCGGGGATCCGGCGAATTCGGTTCAGCAATTTGTTGGCGTAGGCGAAATTGGCATTGACGTCGGCGCCGCGGATCTGAAGGTCGATCGGCGCCGGCGCGCCGAAATTCAGGATCTGGCTGACGATATCGGCCGGCAGGAACGCAAACGTCATGCCGGGAAACGCGCGCGGCAGTTGCTCGCGCAGCGCCTGCACATATTCGCTGGTCGGCCGGTGCCCCTCCCTCAGCTTGATCTGGATATCGCCGTCCTGCGAACCGATCACGCCGGTGTTGTTATAGGTCATGTTGATGCCGCTGATCGGCATGCCGATATTGTCGGCGAGCGTGACGATTTCGGACGGAGGAATGATCTTGCGGATCGCCTTCTGCACGTCGGCGAATTGATTGGCGCTTTCCTCGACGCGGGTGCCGACCTGGGCGCGCACATGCATCAGGATCGACCCGGAATCGACCGAGGGGAAAAAGTTCTGTCCGAGAAACGGCACCAGCAGAAATGACGCCGCGATCAAGCCAAGAAATCCCGCCACGAAAAGCGACCGCCGCCGCATCGCCAGCATCAGCAGGTCGCGATAGCCGCGGCGGACGCGCTCGAAGCGCGCTTCGAAACCGCGTTGAAACCGCACCAGCGGATTGCGCGACGGCGGCGGCCCCTCGCCTTCCCTGTGATCCGCGTGCGGCCGCAGCAGATATTTCGCCATCGTCGGCACCAGCGTACGCGACAGCAGGAACGACCAGGCCATCGCGAACATCACGGCTTCGGCCATCGGCACGAACAGAAAGCGCGCCACGCCCTGCAGGAAGAACATCGGCACAAACACGATGCAGATGCACAACAGCGAGACGAAGGCCGGCGTCACGATCTGGTTGGCGCCGTCCATGATCGATGTCTCGACGCCCTTGCCGTGCTCCAGGTGCCAGTTGATGTTTTCGATGGTGACGGTGGCATCGTCGACGAGGATACCGACCGCCAGCGCGAGGCCGCCGAGCGTCATGATGTTGAGCGTCTCGCCGATCGCCGACAGCATGACGATGGCGCCGAGCACCGAGAGCGGAATCGAGACGGCGATGATAATCGTCGAACGCCAGCTTCCGAGAAACAGCAGGATCATCACGCTGGTCAATAACGCCGCGATCACCCCTTCATAGGCAACCCCGGTGATGGCGCCGCGCACGAACAGCGACTGGTCGCCGATGAACCCGATCCTGAGCGCCTCGGGCAGCGAGTCCTTGACGTCGATCACCTTCTGCTTGATGCCGGCGATGATATCGAGCGTCGAGATCGAGCCCGCCTTCAGCACCATCATCAGCACCGAACGGTTGCCGTCGACATGGACGATATTGGTCTGCGGCGGATTGCCGTCGCGGATACTTGCGACGTCGCGGACGTAGACCATCGCGCCGTTCACGGCCTTGATCGGAAGGCCGCCGAGGTCTTCCATCCTGAGCGGCGAGTTGTTGAGCTGGATGTTGTATTCGAAGGCGCCGATTTTTTGCGTGCCGACCGGCGTGATCAGGTTTTGCGCGGCGAGCGCGTTGGCGACGTCCTGGCCCGACAGCCCGCGCGCCTGCAACGCCGGCGGGTTGAGGTCGATCTGCACCTGGCGCTGCTTTCCGCCGAACGGATAAGGGATCGCGGCGCCGGGCACCGTGACCAAGGGCGTGCGCAACTGGTTGATGCCGATGTCGGCGAGATTTTGCTCGGTGAGCCCCTCGCCGGACAGCGCAACCTGGATGATCGGAACGGTGGAGGCGCTATAGTTGAGGATCAACGGCGGCGTCGCCCCCGGGGGCATCTGCTTGATCATGGTTTGCGAGATCGCGGTGACCTGCGCGTTGGCGATCCGGATATCGACGTTCGGCTGAAAGAAGATCTTGACGATGCCGACGCCGTTATAGGAATTGGCGACGATATGTTCGATGTCGTTGACCGTCGTCGTCAGCGCCCGCTGAAACGGCGTGATCATCCGCCCGGCCATCTGATCCGGCGGCAGGCCGGTATAGCCCCAGACCACGCCGATCACGGGGATACGAATGTCCGGGAAAATGTCGGTCGGCGTGCGCAGCGCCGCGAGCGGCCCGATAATCAAGAGAAGCAGCGCGAGCACGACGAAGGTGTACGGCCGGCCGAGGGCAATGCGCACCAGTGCAATCATAAACCCTAGCTTTCCCCGGTTCGGCTGAAGGGCGGGAGACCCGCGCGCCCAAAGGACATTCGCTCGGCCTGATTTACCCGAAACGTACCGAAATAGCTAACGTCCGGCTGCGGTTCCGGCATGCAATTGGACGGGGGAGAAAATGCTCAGCGCATCAGCTTGAGCGCATCGGAAAAGAACTGCGGCCCGCCGAAATTACCGGATTTCAACGCCAGCAGCATTTCGCCGCGGTTGTCGCCTTCCGTGGCACCGACCGCGCGCAGCACCGGAACGCCGGCGGCAATCTCTGCACCCACGAGAAAGCCGGGAATCCGCAAGCGATCCACCACCGCGCCGGAGGTCTCGCCTCCCGCGACCACCAGCCGGCGCACGCCCGACAACACCAATCCTTCGGCGATGTCGGCCATCGCCTGCTCAATCGCGTGGCCTGCGGCATCGCGGCCGTGGCGCGCCTGCAAGGCCGCCACCAGGTCCGGCGTCGAACTGGAGGCGATCAGGACCGGCCCTTCCTTGAGCCGCTCTCGCGCCCAGCCCAGCGCGCGCCGGGCTTCGTCCTTGCCCGCGATGACCTGCTCGGGATCGAGGTGCAGCACCGGCATGTCAAATTCCGCGCTTGCGATCTGCTGTAGCGTCGCCTGCGAACAACTGCCGGCAAGACAGGCCGCCGGCCCGCCGACCGGCGCGTCCGTAATCGCATTCGGCGCAGACGATTTGAGCCTGCGCGAGGCGACCAGCGCGCGGGCGATGCCAAGCCCGAGGCCGGAGGCGCCGACGGACAAGCGATGATCCAGCGCGACCTTGCCGATGGTTTCGAGATCGCGTTCGAACACCGCATCCGCGATGGCGGCACCAAAACCTTTACCGGAGAGACCGGCAAGCCGCGCGCGGACGGCATCCGGCCCGCGCGCGATGTCGGCGAGATCGACCAGCGCGACCCTGGTCTCGCTTTGGCGCGCCAGCACCCGCACCAGATTGGAATCGTGCATCGGGTTGAGTGGATGATCCTTCAGCGGACTTTCATTGAGCGGCACGGAACCGACGAACAGATTGCCCTGATAGATGGTGCGGCCGGTCTCGGGAAATGCCGGCGTCACCAATACGATCGCTTCGCCGCAATCGTCGCGCAGTGCATCCATCACGGGACCGATATTGCCGGCGTCGGTGGAATCGAAAGTGGAGCAGATCTTGAACAGCACGTGATCGGCGCCGCGCCCGCGCAGCCATTTTTCCGCCGATCGCGAGCGCGACACGGCAAGTCCGGCCTCGATCGACCGGCTCTTGAGGGACACCACCACCGCATCGACCTCGGGCAGCGCCATATCGCCGGAGGGGACGCCGATGGTCTGCACCGTGCGCAGGCCGCAACGGGTCAGCGTGTTGGCGAGATCGGAGGCGCCGGTGTAATCGTCGGCAATGCAGCCCAGCGCCAGCGTCACGATTTGGCTCCGGCATAGGGCTTGAACCAGCCGAGACCGTCGGTCGTCTTGCCGCGCGGGTTATATTCGCAGCCGACAAAACCGCCATAACCGAGCCGGTCGAGTTCGCCGAACACGAACGGATAGTTCAGCTCCTCGCCGTCCGGTTCGTTGCGCGAGGGAATGCTGGCAATCTGGATATGGCCGATGATCGGCATCATCTCGCGCAGATGCATGGTGACGTCGCCATGGATGATCTGGCAGTGATAGATATCGAACTGGAGTTTCAGATTGGGGATCTTCAGCTCGGCGATCAGGTCGCGCGCAAATCCGAAATCGTTGAGGAAGTAACCGGGCACGTTGCGCGGGTTGATCGGCTCGATCACGACGTCGAGGCCGTGCGGCGCGAAAAATTCCGCTGTCCATGCCACCGATTTGTAAAACGCCTCCACCGCTTTGCGGTCGCCGCGGCTGGCAATGCCGGCCATCAGGTGCAGCCGCTTGACGCCGGTCGCCTGCGCATAAGGCAGAGCGGTGCGCAGGCTTTGCTGCAAATCGGCAAAGCGATCGGGCAACGCGGCAAATCCTTTTTCGCCGGCTTCCCAATTGCCCGGCGGCAGATTGAACAGCGCCTGCGTCAAACCGTTGCGGGCGAGCCGCTCGCCGACGACGTCCGCCGGATGATCGTAGGGAAACAGGAATTCGACCGCCGTGAACCCCGCTTTCGCCGCCGCCTCGAAACGGTCCAAAAACGGCACTTCGTTGAACATCATCGAGAGATTGGCGGCAAAACGGGGCATCTGGCATCCTGTTGTTGGTTCGCTCTATTTCGGTTCACCCGGCAGTTTCGTGCCGGTGACGCGGGCATACATCCGCGCTACCGAGGCGTCGTCGTCGCGGCCCATGCCGGAGGCCGCCGTCATCAGAAACATCTGCAGCGCGGCTGCCGCCACCGGCACCGGGAATTTCGCCGTGCGCGCCATGTCCTGGACGATGCCGAGGTCTTTGACGAAGATTTCGACCGCGCTGCGCGGGGTGTAGTCGCCGTCGAGCACGTGCGGCATGCGGTTTTCGAACATCCAGGAATTGCCGGCGGATGCCGTGATCACCTCGTACACCTTGCGGATATCGAGGCCCTGTTTGGCGGCAAATGCGATCGCTTCGGAGGCTGCCGCAATATGCACGCCGGCCAGCAATTGATTGATCATCTTGAAGGCGGCGCCCTCGCCTGCGGCATCACCGAGTTCGTAGAGTTTGGCCGCCATCGCATCGAGCGCGGGACGCGCCCTCGCGAAAGCCGCGGGCGAACCCGATGCGAGAATGGTGAGTTCGCCCTGCGCGGCGCGCTGCGCGCCGCCGGAGATCGGCGCATCGAGATAATGCCGGCCGCTTGCCTCGAGCTGCCTGGCCAGCCGCCGCGCGACGTCGGGGTCCATTGTCGCGCAGGAGACGAACACCGCATCCTTGGCGAGCGTTTGCGCGACGCCGTCCTTGCCGAACAGAATGGTTTCGGTCTGGGCGGCGTTGACGACCACGCTGACCACGATGTCGGCCTGCCCGGCGGCCTCGGCCGGCGTTTTTGCGCCACCGCCGCCGTCGGCCACGAACCGCGCAACCGTATCCGCCGACACGTCGCAGCCGGTCACGACAAAACCTGCCCGCTGCAGCGAGGTCGCCATTCCAAAACCCATCGAGCCGAGCCCGATCACGGCGACGCGCGGTTTTGGCGTTTCGGGCATGCGGCATTCCCTTAAAGAGAGTTTCGTCGATCACCGGCCATTTCGGAAACGGCTTTGGCTTCTGGGTATCACGGCTTGGCCGCGCTGCCAAAGCATGAGAGAAGTCTAAAAACAGGGATGCCGCCGGGATATTGCCATGACCGAAACCGGGCTACGCGAGGAAATCTGCCGCCTCGGCCGCTCGCTGTTCGAGCGCGGACTGACTCCGGGTTCATCGGGCAACATCAGCGTGCGACTTGACGACGGCGGCTACATCGTGACGCCGACCAACGCGTCGCTCGGCTCGCTCGATCCGGCGCGGCTGTCGCGGCTCAATGCCGACGGCCGGCACGCCTCTGGCGATGCCCCGACCAAGGAAGTGCCGCTGCATAGCGCGCTGTACCAGACGCGCGGCACCGCGCGCGCGGTAGTGCATCTGCATTCGACGCATTCGGTGGCGCTCTCGATGCTGCCCGAAATCGATCCGCGCGCCGCACTTCCGCCGATGACGGCGTATTATCTCATGAAGTGCGGCTCGACCGCGCTGGTGCCGTATTATCGGCCCGGCGATCCCGCGGTCGCCGACGCCATCAAGGGCCTGGCCGGCAAATATTCATCCGTGCTGCTCGCCAATCACGGGCCGGTGGTATCAGGCGAAACGCTGGAAGCCGCCGTGTTCGCCATCGAAGAGCTGGAAGAGACCGCCAAACTCTATCTGCTGCTGCGCGGGCTCAACCCCCGCTTTCTGACGCCGGCGCAGGTGGCGGACTTGTCGAAGACGTTCGGGCTGGCATTGCCCGAGCACGGGCACGATTAGCCTCTCCGCGTCATGGCCGGGCTTGTCCCGGCCATCCCCAACAAAATATCGAAAACAACCCCATGCAAAGTAGGGCTACGGGACCGGCCTTGCCCGAACATGGGCACGAACACGGACCCTCATCACGCCCAACGGGCCTCATGGTTCGAGACGCGCGGCGTTGCCGCGCTCCTCACCATGAGGGGTCAGACCTCATCCTGAGGAGCATCGCGAAGCGATGCGTCTCGAAGGATGAAAGCCCGACTGAAAAAAGCCCGACTGTAAAACGCCTCAGAGCACCGCCAACTGCTTGTTGCGCAGGTCGGTCACCAGCATCAAACCCGGTGCGTGGGTGATCGCGAAGGGCAGTTTCGCAGCTGCGATCACAGCTTGCGGGGTGACGCCGCAGGCCCAGAACACGGGAATCTCGTCGGCTTCCACCGGCACCGGATCGCCGTAGTCGGGCCTGGCGATATCCGCAATGCCGATCGAATGCGGATGGCCGAGATGAACCGGTGCGCCATGCACGGCCGGAAAGCGCGAGGTGATCTGTACCGCGCGGATCGCATCCGCCGGCTTGAACGGCCGCATCGACACCACCATGGGGCCTGCGAACGGCCCCGACGGGAGGCACGCGATATTGGTGCGGTACATCGGCACGCGCACCCTGCGCTCGATGTGGCGGATCGGCAGGTCCTCCGCCAACAGCGCCTCCTCGAATGAAAACGAGCAGCCGAGCACGAAAGCCACGAGATCGTCGCGCCAATGCGATAGGATGTCGGTCGGTTCCTCCACCACCTCGCCGTCGCGCCAGACGCGGTAGCGCGGCAGGTCGGTGCGGATGTCGAGGTCGATCCCGAGTGAGGGAATCCGGGGATCGCCGACGTCGGACATGCCGATCACGGGACACGGTTTTGGATTGAGCTGGCAAAACCGGTGAAACGAGCCTGCAAGCTTCTCCGGCAGAACAGCAAGATTGCCTTGCACAAATCCGTTGGCGATGCCTGATGTGGTCGCCGCCATGCCGGCGCGGCAGGCCAGACGCGCCGCAAGGCTCGCGAGCATCTCCGGCTCGCCGCGGCCGCCTTGTTCTTGTTTCGCCAAACCTGCAATCATCGATCGCGCTCCGTGCCTCGACAGGACATGCCCCGTAGTTCTACCATGCGGAGCAAGACGATGCATCCGTGTGTGAGCACCCAGGCTGGCAGGATAAATGACAAAGATCGCGTCCAATCTGCAAATCGATTCCGCCCGTCTCTGGGATACGATCCACGAAACCGCGAAATTCGGCGCCACGGCAAAAGGCGGCGTGCGGCGGCTGACGCTCGGCGCCGAGGACAAGCAGGTGCGCGACTGGTTTCGCCGGGCGTGCGAGGCCGCGGGCCTCGAGGTGCAGGTCGATGCGCTGGGATCGATGTTTGGACTGCGCAAGGGCCGCGACATGTCGAAGCCGCCGGTGGGCCTCGGCTCGCACCTCGATACCCAGCCGACCGGCGGCAAGTTCGACGGCGTGCTCGGCACGCTGGCCGCGCTGGAGGTGGTGCGCACGCTCAACGACGCCGGGATCGAGACGGAAATGCCGATCTGCATCGTCAACTGGACCAACGAGGAAGGCTCGCGCTTCGCGCCGGCAACGATGGCGTCTGCCGCCTATGCCGGCGACTACACCGCCGACAACATCCTGGCGCGCACCGATGCCGCCGGCATCACGGTCGGCGAAGCGCTCGATGGGATCGGCTATCGCGGCAGCGAGGCGGTGGGTAGCCAAAAATTCGGCGCCTTCGTCGAACTGCATATCGAGCAGGGACCGCTACTCGAGGCCGAGAACAAGACCGTCGGCGTGGTCGATCGCGGCCAGGGCATCGCCTGGTATGACGGCAAGATCACCGGCTTCGAAAGTCACGCCGGCACCACGCCGATGCCGCTGCGCCGCGACGCGCTGGCGGCGTTGTCGGAAATCGTGCTGGCGGTGGAGCGGACCGCCAAAGCCCATGGCCCCAACGCGGTCGGCACCGTCGGCGAGGCCGTGATCGGCGCGCCCTCGCGCAACGTCATCCCCGGCGAAATCGCTTTCACCGCCGATATCCGCAGTCCTTCTTCGGAAACGCTCGAGGCGATCGACCGCGAGTTGCGCAGCGCGATCGCCGAGATCGCGTCACGCCGCAGGGTCGAGATTGCATTCGACGCGATCTGGCGCAAGCCGCCGACGATTTTCAACGCCAGGCTGGTCGACGCCGTGGAAAATGCCACCAAAGCGCTTGGCTACAGCCACCGCCGCATCACCTCTGGCGCCGGCCACGACGCCTGCAACCTCGCCAACGTCGTACCGGCCGCGATGATTTTCGTTCCCTGCAAGGACGGCGTCAGCCACAACGAGCTCGAAGACGCCACGCAAGCCGATTGCACCGCCGGCGCCAACGTCCTGATGCATACCGTGCTCGCGCTTGCAGGCGTTGCGTCATAAGAGACCAAAAAATGAGATCCTAGAACCGTCATTGCGAGCGCAGCGAAGCAATCCATGGCTGCAACATCGAAGGTGTGGATTGCTTCGTCGCGGAGCTCCTCGCAATGACAGCAAATGTTCGCAAGACTCAAATGACGGAGAATTCAGTGCGCGGAGTTTTTGTCGACGCCAACGAATCATTGGCGGTTATTTTCGAGCGGCTGGAAAAGCCCGGCGATCCCAAGGTGCGCATTCATCGCGACCCCGACATCAAGCCGGATCAACTGCCAAAAGTGCTCGACGGTGCCGAGATCGCGATCGTCGATCACACCGCGCTGCCGACCGATATTGCCCGGAAATGTGCCGGCCTCAAGCACGTGGTGTTTTTGGGCACCGGCGCCCGCAGCTACATGAACCCGGAAGAACTTGGCGAACTCGGCATCGCCGTTCACCTGATCAGGGGCTATGGCGACACGGCCGTGGCGGAAGCCGCGATCGCGCTGATGTGGGCGGCCGCGCGCGGCATTGCGCAAATGGATCGCGAGATGCGCGCCGGCAACTGGCTGCGCGAGGACGGCATGCAGCTCACCGGCAAGACGCTCGGCCTGATCGGTTTCGGCGGCATCGCCACTGAGGTGGCGCGGATCGCGCTCGGCAGCGGCATGCGGGTCATCGCCTGGAACCGGTCGGCAAAGACCCATCCGGGCGTCGACTTTGTCGATCTGAACACGCTATTGGTCGCGAGCCACGTGGTCTCGCTGCATCTGTTGCTGAACGATGAGACCCGCGGCTTCCTGTCGCGCCAACGGATCGCTGCGATGCGGCCCGGCGTCATCCTCGTCAACACGGCGCGCGGCGCCATGGTCGACGAAGCCGCCATGATCGACGCCCTGAAATCGGGCCACATCCGCCACGCCGGCCTCGACGTCTTCAATATCGAGCCGCTGCCGGCCGATCATCCCCTGACCAAACTGCCGAACGTCACCCTGTCGGCCCACTCGGCATTCCGCACGCCCGAGGCGAGCGAGAATTTGATCGGGGCGGCATGGGAGCATTGCCGGAGAATTGTGAGGGGGTAGGCGCACGCTCCGTGTCCCGGACGCGGTGCGGCGTTCTCCTGGCGATGCGCAAGCATCGTCCAGCACGATGCACCGCAGAGCCGGGATCCACCGGGGACCGCATTCATGGACCCCGGATCAGCAGCGCATCACTTCGTGGCTAGCGCAGCATCCGGGGAACGTGGCGGAGACGGCCGATTGTGAAGGCTGAGGCGGCAATCCCGTCATTGCGAGCGAAGCGAAGCAATCCATCGAACGGCGAGCTAGAAGAATGGATTGCTTCGTCGCTTCGCTCCTCGCAATGACCGGTTGCTACTCCACCATCTCGGCTACCGCCTTGCCGCAGGCGACGGTGTCGGCGTTGCCGCCGAGATCGCGCGTGCGCAGGGTGCGTTCGCCGAGCGTGCGCTCGATCGCGGCGACGATCGAGGCCGCCGCTTGCTTCTCGCCGAGATGCTCCAGCATCATCGCACCCGACCAGATCATGCCGATGGGATTGGCGATGCCCTGCCCTGCGATGTCGGGCGCGGAGCCGTGCACCGGCTCAAACACGGAAGGAAATAGCCCCGGCGGATTGATGTTGCCGGATGGCGCAATGCCGATGGTGCCGGTGCAGGCCGGGCCCAGATCGGAGAGGATATCGCCGAACAGGTTGGAGCCGACGACGACGTCGAACCAGTCCGGATGCAGCACGAAATTCGCGGTGAGAATGTCGATGTGATACTTGTCCCACTTCACCTTGGGATAATTCTTGCCCATCGCCTCCACGCGCTCGTCCCAATACGGCATGGTGATGGAAATGCCGTTGGATTTGGTGGCCGAGGTCAAATGCTTCTTCGGCCGCGATTGCGCCAGTTCGAACGCGAATTTCAGGATGCGATCGACCCCGATGCGGGTCATGACGGTTTGCTGGGTGACGAATTCGCGCTCGGTATCCGGAAACATCCGCCCGCCGACGGATGAATATTCGCCTTCGGTATTTTCGCGCACCACCCAGAAATCGATGTCGCCCGGCTTGCGGTTGGCGAGCGGCGACGGCACCCCCGGCATCAGCCGCACCGGCCGAAGGTTGACGTACTGGTCGAACTCCCTGCGAAACTTGATCAGCGATCCCCACAATGAAATATGATCCGGGATTTTCGCGGGCCAGCCGACCGCGCCGAAATAGATCGCGTCGTGCTTGCCGATTTTGGCCTTCCAGTCCTGCGGCATCATCTCGCCGTGCTTTTCGTAATAATCCCAAGACGCGAAATCGAAATGGTCGAAATGCACGCCGACGCCGTGCTTTTTTGCGGCCTGCTCCAGCACCCGCAAACCCTCGGGCACCACTTCCTTGCCGATGCCGTCGCCTGGGATGACCGCGATCCGGTATTGCTTTTTTTCGTTGCTCATCGAGAAATTCCTTTAGGTCTCGCGGGCCGGCCGCCCAGGTCCAAACGAAGGGATTGCAATGGACCAAAGTCGGGCGCGGCGCAACGCTGCAGTGCAATGTTGACCGCCTCGGCGGCAACAGCCTAACAGTTGAAATTCACGGGTCACTCCCACCAGACGTCTCCCAACCAAGCGAGCAATTCCATGGATCTGCATTTGCGCGGCAAACGCGTCCTCATCACGGGCGCTTCGAAAGGCATCGGCGCGGCCGCCGCGGAGGCCTTTGCCGAAGAAGGTTGCCATCTCCGGCTCGCCGCCCGCAGCGGCGATCAACTGAAGGCGCTCTGTGACCGCCTGCGTTCCGCCCATCAAATCGACGCGACCTCCCATGTCGTCGACCTGCGCAAGCCGGAGGATATCGCTGGGCTCGTGAAGGATGCCGCCGATATCGACATCCTCGTCAACAATGCCGGCGATATTCCGGGCGGCGCGATCGACAAGATCGACGAGCCGACCTGGCGTCACGCCTGGGAGTTGAAGGTGTTCGGCTATATCAACATCACGCGTGCGATCTACGCGCAAATGAAAGCACGCGGACATGGCGTGATCGTCAACGACATCGGCGCGGCCGGTGAAAAGTTCGACGCCAACTATATCTGCGGCAGCGCCGGCAATGCCGCGCTGATGGCGTTCACTCGCGCGCTCGGCGGCAAGAGTCTGGCCGACAACATTCGCGTGGTCGGCATCAATCCCGGTCCGGTCGGCACCGACCGCCACGTCACGCTGCTGAAGACCCGCGCCAAGCACCAGTTCGGCGACGAGAGCCGCTACAAGGAATTTCAGAAGGGTTTTCCGCTCGGCCGTCCCGCGCATGCCCGCGAGATCGGCGACCTGATGGCGTTCCTCGCCTCCGACCGCGCCGGCTACACCTCCGGCGTGATCTATACCGTCGACGGCGGCATCAGCGCCGGCTGGGGGTAGCGCTGGTGTCCCGGACGCGGTGCAGCGTACTTTACGCTGCTCCGCAGAGCCGGGACCACTGCGAATGCCGGAATCCGTTGGGATCCCGGATCAGCAGCGCACCGCCATAGCGCGCGTCGAAGACGCGCGTGAACGCGCTTGAGGCGCTGCGCTGCATCCGGGAAACGCCTCATTGCGAGGCGCGCAGGCTTTCGCCCCTCATGGTGAGGAGGCGCGTGAGCGCCGTCTCGAACCATGAGGCCGCAGCGGTGGCTTCATCCTTCGAGACGCGGCCAAAAAGCCGCTCCTCAGGATGAGGTCAACCCGCCGTCCGCTCCGACAATTGCCGGATCAGGGTGGTGATCCGCCCCGATCGCGAGACCAGTTCGTCCATGATGGAAAAATGGTCGGCGCCGGGGATTTCCTCGTAAGTGACCGGCAGTCCGTATTTGGCGCGGTGGCCGGCGAAATCCGCCGTCTGCCGGCGCAACAGCGGCAATTCCGCGGAGCCTGCGACCAGCGCCAGCGGTTTTGGCGCGCCGCCGGCCTGCATCATCGGCGAGTTGCGCCGCGACATGGCGTCGTCGAGTTTTAGTTTCACGTTGAGGTAGCTGTGGCGGATCGGTTCGAGATCGTAGATGCCCGATATCGCCACGCCCGCGCGCACTTGCGGATGCGACAGCGCCATCGACGTCAGATGACCGCCGGCCGACCATCCGGACACCACGATCCCGCCGGCCTCGGCGCCGAGCGCGGGCAATTGCCCGGCAAGATGGTCGATCCCTCTGTGGATTTCGGCGACGATCTGATCGAGGGTTGCATCCGGCGCGAGCGTGTAGCCGATCAGCGCGACATTGATGCCATGCGCCATCGGACCTTCCGCGAACATCGTGAAGACTTCCTTGGACCGATGCTGCCAGTAGCCGCCGTGGATGAACATCAGGGTCGGCCCTTGGCCCGGCGCTTTCAGGAAATCGATCCGGTTGCGCTCGCGCGGGCCATATCGGAGATCGAGATGAGAGGAATGCCGCGCGCGCATTTCGGCCGAACGCCGCTCCCAGCCGGCGATGAGGTCGGCGCTTCCGACCACCGCAAGGCCGTTGTTGAGGCCGAGGTCGCGCTCGTCCTGGCTCATATCGCGCCAGTCGGGCGCGTCAAACGGCGTGCTCATCCTCAAATCTCCGGTCGCAGCGAAAAGGCGCATTTCCACTTTGCCGGAAAATGTTTTACAGGACTAGGCCATCCGCGCCCAAGAAAACGCAAACGGTTGGGGAGAGAAGTTAAAGTGTCAAATGATCAGGGACTGGTGCGGGCGACAGCCTGCACCATCGTCGACAAGCTCAATGCGGGCGAAGTCACCCCGCTCGATCTGCTCGACGTGCTGGAGCGGCGGATCGCCGAGGTCGACGGCAAGGTGAACGCGCTGCCGACGCTGTGCTTCGATCGCGCCCGCGCCTATGCGAGTGCGCTGATGAAAAAGCCGCCCCGTGAGCGCGGCCTGCTCGCGGGGCTGCCGATCCCGATCAAGGACCTGACCAATGTCGAGGGCGTCCTGACCACGCAGGGCTCGCCGATCTATCGGGACAATATCCCTGCGCGCTCCGATCTGCTGGTGGAACACCTCGAAGATCGTGGCGCGGTGATCTACGCCAAATCGAACACGCCGGAATTCGGCGCTGGCGCCAATACCTTCAACGAGGTATTCGGCGCGACGCGCAATCCCTGGGATCTGTCGCGCTCCGCTGCCGGCTCCTCCGGCGGCGCGGCGGCGGCGCTCGCCACCGGCACGGCGTGGCTTGCCCATGGCTCCGACATGGGCGGCTCGCTGCGAAACCCTGCAAGCTTCTGCGGCGTCGTCGGCATGCGGCCGAGCATCGGCCGCGTCGCCCATACGCCTGCCGCCAAGATCGACCGCAACCTCGGTGTCCAGGGCCCGATGGCGCGCAATGTCGAGGATTTGGCGCTGCTGCTGGACGCCATGAGCGGCGAACACCCGGCCGATCCGCTGTCGCTACCAGCCCTGCCGACGTCGTTTCTGTCTGCCGCGCGCGCCGGCAACAAGCCGAAGCGCATCGCCTACTCGGCCGATCTCGGCATCACGCCGGTTGATCCCGAAGTCGCGGCCATCACCCGGAAGGCGGCCATGCGTTTCGCGGAAGCCGGCGCGATCGTCGAGGAAGCCCATCCCGACCTACGCGAGGCCCATGAATGCTTCCACGTGCTGCGCGCCTTCGATTTTGCGATCAGCAAGGCGGCGCTGCTGCGCACGAAGCGCGACCTGCTCAAACCCGAGGTGATCTGGAATATCGAGGAAGGGCTGAAGCTGACGGTCGAGCAGCTCGAGCGCGCGGAAGCCCAGCGCGTGGCGATGACCGCTCGCACGCTCGAATTCTTCGAGACCTACGATCTCTTGCTGGCGCCGGCGACCATCGTCGCGCCGTTTCCGGTCGAGAACCGCTATGTCGCCGAATGCGCCGGCAAGAAATTCGACAACTACGTCGAATGGCTCGGCATCGTCTATGCGATCACGCTGGTGTGCTGCCCGGCACTGTCCTTGCCATGCGGGTTTACCGCCACGGGCCTTCCGGTCGGATTGCAGATGGTGGCGGCGCCGCGCGGCGAAGCACGGCTTCTCGCGGGCGCCAAACTGCTGGAGGATATTCTGGGCCTGCGCGGCACCACGCCGATCGAGCCGAGGGCGGCTCAAGTGTCGTCCCGGCCTTGAGCCGGGACGACGAGGAGCAGTTATCGCGCCAACTTCTCCGGCCGCGCTTCGTGCCGCAGCTGGAGGAACATCGCCAGCGCAAGACGGTCGACCATTTCAGGTTCGTCGAGCGAGACAAGCTTCGGCTTGTGCGCAACCGCGTTGAGCAACGTGCCGAACATCATCTGAAACGCAAAGCCGATGCTCCGCGTCTTCGCCGCGGTCCGGCCGCGCCCCATCCGCGCCAGCAATAGCGGCGTGGCGAGATCGATCATGGCGCCTCCGGTGGCGCGGATCGTTCCCCATCGCTCGGGATAGATACTCTCATATTGCGAGGCCGCGCGGACCACGCCTTCGTTGCGGCGAACGACATCGACGGCGACTTCGACCACTCGTCGGCAAGCCTCCTGCAGCCCGGCGCCGAGATCGTCCGCATCGGCGACCGCGGCGCGAACCGCGGCCAGCGCTTTCCTGGCGGCAAGCGACATCAGCGCGCTGAAGAAGGCATCCTTGCTTTCGAAGCGGCCGTAGAAGGCGCCGATCGTGACGCCGAGCCGGGTGCACAAATCCTCGATCGAGAACTCGTCGAGCGAACGCTCGCGCAGCATCACCGCGGCGGCCTCCAGCAGCGCCACCGTGGTTTCCTGGCTGCGGCGCTGCTGTGTCGGCAGGATGCCCGGAAGATCCCAAACGGCGGACCAGTCGATCGATTGCATATCCGCCGCCATGATCGCCCCAAATTTGTATTGACGACTATATTATAGCCATGCCTATAATTCATGACAACAAAAACAACGTGACCGTCGCAATCGATCGAGCGTGCGGCGCGACTGGCTGCCGCAGTCCGGCAAAGCACCGGCCGAGCCGCGATACCAGAGGGAGTTGGGTCGAATGTCGAAATCCCCCCGATTGAGGCTGCGCGTCGACCAGGAAAAGTGTCAGGGGCACGCCCGCTGCAAATCGTTGGCGCCGGAGTTGTTCAACCTCGACGAATTCGGCAATGCCCACGAGATCGGGGACGGCACCGTGCCGGCGGGACTTGAGGACAAGGCCTGGCTCGCCCAGGCCAATTGCCCGGAAATTGCGATCGAAGTGATCGAGGAATGAGTCCCGCCTCGAAACTGTTTATTCCGCGCACGATGTTAATCGAGCGAACGAACGGAGGAATTGCCTGATGTCCGATACTGCCCGAATCATTCCCGATCCCACCCCCGCCCCCGCGATGCCCGATCATCCGCCCGTCACCGACTGGATTCACGATTTCGACCATACCGATCCGCGCTGGACGGAAAATCCGTTTCCGATCTGGGAGGAATTGCGCGCGGCATCGCCCGTGGTCCACACCGAGCGCTTTCTCGGCTGCTATCTGCCGACCACCTATGAAGCGGTGAAGCAGGTCGCCTATGACACCGAACATTTTTCCTCGCGCCGCGTCGTCGTGCGCGACGTCCGGCCGGAGGTGACGAGGAACGCCGCCCCGCCGATCACCTCCGATCCGCCGGAGCACAAGCCGGCCAAGCAGTTGCTGCTGCCGCCGTTCACGCCCGACGCGATGAAAAAGCTGGAACCGCGAGTCCGCGCGATCTGCAACGAGTTGATCGACGAATTCATCAATGACGGCAGATGTGACGCCGCGGCGCGCTACACCAAGCACATTCCGGTGCGCACTATCGCCCACATGCTCGGCATCCCCGAGAAGGACAGCGACCTCTTCGTCAAATGGATCCACGAAATCCTCGAGCTCGGCATCAAGGACGAAAGCATGCTGATGCAAGCGGTCCAAGATATGACCGCCTATTTCGCCGACCATATCGAACGGCGCAAGATACACCCGACCGACGATCTGATCTCGACGTTGATGAACGCCAAGGACAGGAACGGCCAGCCCCTGGACGATTCCCACGTGCTGGGCTCGCTACGGTTGCTGCTGATCGCAGGCATCGACACCACCTGGAGCGCGATCGGCGCCTCGCTGTGGCACCTGGCGAAAACGCCCGCCGATCGCGAGCGTCTTGTCGCGAAGCCGGAACTGATACCGACCGCGGTCGAGGAACTGCTGCGCGCCTACTCGCCGGTCACGATGGCGCGTGAGGTGATCAAGGAGACAGTCGTCAGCGGCTGCCCCGTAAAACCCGGCAACATGGTGCTGCTGTCGTTCCCCGCCGCCAACCGCGATCCCGCCATGTTTCCCGATGCCGACAAGGTCCTGATCGACCGCAAGGAGAACCGCCACGCCGCCTTTGGCCTTGGGATTCACCGCTGCGTCGGCTCCAACCTCGCGCGCATGGAGATGACGGTGGCGATCGAGGAATGGCTGAAGCGAATTCCGGATTTCAGGCTTGACCCCGCGGGTCAGGTCAAATGGTCGGAAGGAACCGTGCGCGGACCGCGCCAGCTCCCGCTGCTGTTCGGCAAGGCCGGCTAACGCAGCCCCGGCGCCTCTGCTATGCTGGCCGCCGGAGGCCAGCATGACCGTGGAAGCCGCAAAACCGGGAGCCGACCGGCTCGATCTCGCCGACGTGGAACGCCGGATCAAGGCGATCTTCATCGGCTCGGTCGGCAATCTCGTCGAGTGGTATGATTTCTACGCCTATACCGCGTTCGCGCTTTATTTCGCGCCGGCCTTCTTTCCGAACAGCGACCCGGTGGTGCAGCAGCTCAACGCCGCCGTGCTGTTTGCCGCGACATTCCTGATGCGGCCGCTCGGCGGCTGGCTGTTCGGCTATATCGCCGACCGCCATGGCCGGCGGCTGTCGCTGACGCTGTCGGTGGTCTGCATGTGTTTCGGCTCATTGATCATCGCGGTTACGCCGACCTATGCCTCGATCGGCATCGCTGCGCCAGCGATTCTGGCGCTGGCGCGCGTCATCGAAGGCTTGAGCCTCGGCGGCGAATACGGCGCCAGCGCCACGTATCTGAGCGAGGTCGCCGACGCAAAAAATCGCGGCTTCTACTCCAGCTTTCAATACGTCACTTTGATCGGCGGCCAGCTCACCGCGATCATGGTCCTGCTGTTGCTGCAAAAGGTTTTTTTGACGCCGCAGGAGCTGAAGGACTGGGGCTGGCGGATTCCGTTCGTGATCGGCGCCGGGCTCGCGATCTTCGCCGCGGTGATGCGGCGCAAGCTGCATGAAACCGATGCGTTTGTCGAAGCCAGCAAAATCGTCAAGCCGACCGGCTCGATCCGCGGTCTGCTGAAATATCCGCGTGAGCTTTTGCTGGTGGTGGGCTTGACCGCCGGCGGCACCGCGGCGTTCTACACCTTCACGACCTATATGCAGACCTTCGTCAAACTGTCGGTCGGGCTGAGCGAAGACCAGACCACGTCGGTGATTTTCGGATCGCTGATCTTTGCGACGCTGCTGCAACCGTTGTATGGCGCACTGTCCGACCGCATCGGGCGCAAGCCGCTCCTGATCTTTTTCGGCGTGGCCGGCACGCTGGCGACGATCCCGATCCTGACCACGCTGAAGGAGGCCAAGTCGCCGTTCACGGCCTTCCTGCTGATCTGCGCGGCCTGGATCTTCGTTGCCGGCTACACCTCGATCAACGCCATCGTCAAGGCGGAGCTGTTTCCCACCAACGTCCGCGCGCTCGGCGTCGGTCTTCCCTATGCGATCACGGTGTCCCTGTTCGGCGGCACGGCGCCGGCGGTTGCGCTATATTGCAAAAGCCTCGGGCATGAGGACTGGTTCTACTATTATCTCAGCGCCATGATCTTTCTGTCGCTGATCATCTATTCGACCATGCGCGACACCAAGCATGAATCGGCGATGCACCGGCATGAATAGATAACCCGGGCCCGGATATGACCGACGACAACGAGCCGCCGCCGATCAGCAAGCTGACGCGCAGCAAACAGCGCTGGGCGCGCGAGGGCCGCTTCCTCACCGGCAAGATCTCGCGCCCTGGGGAGCAGCGTTTGCCGCCGGGTCAGCACCTGACGCGGGACTGGCCCACCCTCGACCTTGGCCTGACGCCAAATATCTCGCGCGAGCGCTGGCGGCTCGATGTCTACGGCGCGGTGGAAAACCCGATCTTTTGGGACTTTGCGCAGCTCATCGCGCAGCCGCAGGCGAAATTCATCTCCGACATCCATTGCGTGACCACCTGGTCGCGCTACGACAACCAATGGGAGGGGTTGGCGACCCGCGATCTCCTTGACGCCTGCCGGCCGCGCGAGGCGGCGCGGTTCGTGGTGCTGCATTCCCACGACGGCTACACCACCAATCTTGCGCTGGAAGATTTTGCCGCCGAGGACGCCCTGCTCGCGCATAGCTGGTCGGGCGCGCCGCTGGAAGTGGAGCACGGCGGCCCGGTGCGGCTGGTAGTGCCGCATCTTTATTTCTGGAAGAGCGCGAAGTGGCTGCAGAGCATCGAGTTCCTCGAGCAGGATGCGCCGGGCTACTGGGAAGTCCGCGGCTATCACAACCGCGGCGATCCCTGGAAAGAAGAGCGTTATTCCGGAGACTGACGGTCAGAGTTCACTGCCCACCTCTTCCTTCGGGAGAGGTGAAGTAAGGGAGGCCTCACATGCCGACTGAACGTTTCCAATTCACCGGCGAGGGCGGGCATCAATTGGCGGCGACGCTCGATCTGCCCGAAAGGGAGCCGCAGGCCTACGCGCTGTTTGCGCATTGCTTTACCTGCGGCAAGGACGTGCTGGCGGCCAAGCGTATCGCGGTGGCGCTGGCGGAAAAAGGCATCGCCGTGCTGCGGTTCGACTTCACCGGGCTCGGCTCCAGCGAAGGCGATTTCGCCAATTCCACCTTCTCCTCCAACGTCGCCGATCTCGTGCACGCCGCCGATCATCTGCGCGATACCCGGAAGGCGCCCGCGATCCTGATCGGCCACAGCCTCGGCGGCGCGGCGGTCCTTGCCGCCGCCGGCCGAATCCCGGATGCGCGCGCCGTCGTCACCATCGCCGCACCTTCCGATCCCGCCCATGTCACCGGCCTGTTCAAGGATCGCATCGAGGACATCCGCGCGCAAGGCAAGGTGGAAGTCCAGCTCGCGGGCCGTCCGTTCCACATCACCCGCGAATTCCTCGACGATATCGCCGAGCATGGCCTGATGGCGCACGTCGCAAAGCTGCACAAGGCGCTGCTGATCATGCATTCGCCGACTGACGATACCGTCGGCATCGACAACGCCACGCATATTTTTGTCGCGGCCAGGCATCCCAAGAGTTTCGTCTCGCTCGCCGGCGCGGATCATCTGCTCAGCGGCAAGCGCGACGCGGCCTATGTTGCCGATGTCATCGCCGCCTGGGCCGAGCGCTACATCGAACCCGCACTGCCCGAGCTGGTGGCTGATCGCAGCGAGGCGCCGCGCCGTGTGGTGGTTCGCGAAACCCGCAATGGAAAATTCCAGCAAATGGTCTCCGTCGGGCCGCATCACATGCTCGCCGACGAGCCCGTCGCCGCCGGCGGCGATGACACTGGACCCGGGCCCTATGACTTCGTGCTGGCCGGCCTTGGCGCCTGCACCTCGATGACCATGCGGCTCTATGCCGACCGCAAATCGCTGCCGCTGGATCGGGTGACGGTGACGCTGAACCACAGCAAGATTTACGCGGCAGATTGCGCCGAGTGCGAAACCAAAACCGGCATGCTCGACCAGATCGAACGGGTCATTGCGATGGAAGGCGCGCTCGACGCCGAGCAACGGCAGAGGTTGATGGAAATCGCCGACAAGTGCCCGGTGCATCGCACCCTCACCTCGGAAATTCATATCGTCACCCGTGCCGCCGATTGACGAACCGCCGCGCGCGGGTATCATTCGGGCTTGCGCGTCCCGGACGCGGTGCAGCGTTCTTCACGATGCACCGCAGAGCCGGGACCCTCTAGCTG
The DNA here is from genome assembly GCA_963742425.1 of uncultured Alphaproteobacteria bacterium. GTDB lineage: Bacteria > Pseudomonadota > Alphaproteobacteria > Rhizobiales > Xanthobacteraceae > Bradyrhizobium. Next base: position 689,605 of record CAVULR010000011.1, on the reverse strand, counting down.
CTGAGCTATGGACCCCGGATCAGCAGCGCATCGCAAGAGGCGCTGCGCAGCATCCGGGGCACGAAACTCGCTAAGGGAACCCTGATGCCCATTGTGGCACGCGTCGATCCCAAAACCGTTTTTACGCCAGCGGAATGGAATCTGCTGACGTCGCGCAGCGCGCTGCGGAGCCTGTGGCTCGTGGTTCATGCCTGGGGCACCATTGCCGCCGCGATTGCGCTGGTCACGCTATGGCCCAATCCGCTGACCTGGCTGATCGCGGTGATGGTCGTCGGCGCCCGGCAGTTGGGCCTCGCGATCTTGATGCACGAGGCCGCCCATGGCGGACTTCACGGCAACAAGGCGATCAATGAATGGATCGGGCAATGGCTGTGCGCGGTGCCGGTCGGCGCCGATCTTGCCAGCTACCGCGCCTATCATTTGCAACATCACAAATTCACCCAGCAGCCCGAGGATCCCGATCTGTCGCTGTCGGCGCCGTTTCCGATCACCAAGGAGAGCTATACCCGCAAGGCGATCCGCGATCTCACCGGGCAAACGTTTGTCAAGCAGCGGTTGCCATTGTTCCTGTCGCTGTTCCGGCGCGGCAGCGGCGACGAGGCGGTGACACATGAGAGCTTCGTCACCAGCGGCGCCGACAAGATGGCGCGGTTCCTCGCCGCCAATGCGGTGCTGTTCGGCCTGTTCTGGCTGGCGGGCGCGGGCATCTGGTATTGGGGCGTCTGGGTGTTCGCGATGGCCACCTGGCTGCCGCTGGTGACGCGCATCCGCAACATCGCCGAACACGCGTGCACCTCAACCGGGGAGGACCCGTTCACTCATGCCCGCACCACGCGTGCGGGTCCGCTCGAGCGGCTGCTGATCGCGCCCTATTGGGTGAACTACCACGCCGAACATCATCTCTTTATGTATCTGCCGTGCTACCGGCTCTCTGAAACGCACCGGCTGCTGATCGAAAAAGGCCTGATCGCGCGGATGGAAGTGCGTCCCGGTTATCTCGACGTGATGCGGCTGGCGACCTCAAGTCAGCGGGCCTCAGCCTGATTTCGTTGTTAGAGTCGGGAAAAACCCCGGCGGACTTGCGGGGACCATCCATGCAGCCCGTTACGCAGTACGCCAAGAGCGGCGATGTTCACATTGCCTATCAGGCGTTTGGCGACGGTCCGGTCAATCTGGTCATGGTGCCAGGGTTTGTATCGAACATAGAAAATTATTGGGACCAGCCTGACTTTGCTCGCTTTCTGGGTCGACTCGGAAGCTACGCGCGCGTCGTCATCTTCGACAAGCGCGGCACCGGCATGTCGGATCGGGTTGCCGAGCTTCCCGGCCTCGAACAACGCATGGACGACCTGAGGGCGGTGATGGATGCCGCCGGCATGCAGCAGGCGGCGCTGCTCGGGATTTCGGAAGGCGCTCCGCTGTCGATCCTGTTCGCGGCAACCTACCCGGATCGTTGCCGCGCCCTGATGCTCTACGGCAGTTTTTCCCGGTTTTCGTATTGGTTCCCGACCGAGCAGGCGCTCGAGGCGTTCTTTGGCTACGTCGAGCAGGCATGGGGTACCGGCGGAAGCCTGCAAAAATTCGCACCCTCGCGCGCAAACGACGCCGCCTTCCAGCGTTGGTGGGGACGCAACGAGCGGCTCGGCGCCAGCCCCGCCGCCGTGAAGGCGCTCATGCGCATGAACAGCCAGATCGACATCAGCGGTATTCTTCCGGCGGTTCGCGTGCCAACTCTGGTGATCCACCGCAGTGGGGACCAGACCGTCAGTGTGGCGGGTGGCCGCGATGTAGCAGCCCATATTCCCGGCGCGCGCCTTTTGGAGCTTCCGGGTGTCGACCACATTTTCTATGTCGGCGAGAACGCCAATGAAATCGCCGACGCCATTGAGGAGTTCTTGACCGGGTCACGGGCTCCGGTCTTCGTTGATCGCGTTCTCGCCACGGTACTCTTCACCGACATCGTCGGCTCGACCGAGAGGGCCGCCGCACTCGGCGACCAGCGCTGGCGCGACATCCTCAACAGCCATCACGCCACAATCCGCCGCAATCTCACGCGCTTTCGCGGCCATGAGATCAAGACGACCGGCGACGGTTTTCTCGCGACCTTCGACGGTCCAGCGCGCGGCGTTCGCTGCGCTTGTGCCATGGTGGAAGAAATCAGGCCGCTTGGAATAGAAGTCCGCGCCGGGTTGCATACAGGCGAGTGTGAAATAATCGGTGACGATGTTGGCGGTATCGCTGTTCACATCGGCGCGCGCGTTGCGGCCCTCGCCGGTGCAAGCGAGGTTCTGGTTTCGGGTACTGTGAAAGATCTGGTAGCCGGCTCCGGGTTGCGCTTCGGCGACCGCGGCATCCAATCGCTCAAAGGTATCCGCGGTGACTGGCGCATTTTCTCAGCGGAACGCTGAAAATGGGGTTCGGCAACTGCGCTAGATCGTCTTGTTACGGCCAACCGGATTTTGTTCGGCCGGAATATGCACCAGCGGCTGAACGCGGAGCACCCCGCGCAGGCCCGCGCCGGTCCCCAGCAGGATTCCGGCCGCCGCCACGAACGAGGCCAGCGCCAGCGTCGACAGGCCGGTCAGGCCCTGCCCGATCGAGCAGCCATAGGCCATCGCCCCGCCCGCGCCCATCAGCGCCGCGCCGCCGATCGAACGCAGCATGTGACGCGGCGAAGTGTAGCCTTCCCAGCGGAAGCGGCGGGTGACCAGCGCCGTCAGGAAACTTCCGCCGAATACGCCGGCAACCATGGCGATGCCGAAATTGAGCGTCAGCCCGGTCGACAACATCGCGTATTGCACCGCATCCGCGATCGGCGCGATGAAGGTGAGCGAGGTGACGGGGGTGGGATTGAAGTCGTCGGCGCCGAGGTAGCCGGTCGAAAACCAGCCGGCGGTGACCAGCAGGCCGACAATAATCCCGGCGGCGATCTGTCCCGGCGCGCGCTGGAACGGGGCATGCGCGAACGCAAAGATGATCAGGGCTCCCGAGATCACGGCGGCCGCCAATGTGCGCGCGAATATTTCACCGGGGCCGAAAGCCGACAGCAGCGCCGGCAGCGAAACCGCCGCCGGCGTGGCCTGCGAGGCCTGCAACAGCGCGATCCGCGACGGCGCGATCAGGCCCTTCAGGGTCATCTGCGCCGTTATGCCGAGCACGATCACGACGACGAACGAACGCAGATTGCCGCGGCCAAGCAGCACCAGCGCGCGCGAGCCGCAGCCGTTGGCAAGCACCATGCCGTAGCCGAACAGCAACCCGCCTGCAAGCATCAGCGGCGCGGAAAACGATGGCTGCAGATAGATCGACTTGCCGAGATCGACGAACCTACCGGCGGCGAGAAGCTGGACCGCGGCAATCGCCACACCTAGCGCCAACGCATAGGTCCGGATCAGGCGGCTGTCGCCATCGGCCCACCAGCCGCGCAGGCCGCTGAGCAGACAAAAGCCGCTCAACAGACCGACCGCGCCGTAAACGAGACCGATCGCAAGGCCAGCGATGACGACGATGTGGGCAGAATCCATGGGCCGCTTTCTCAAAGCTATCTTCAGTCAATAGCACGATGGCCGTCTTCCGTCATTCCGCGGGGATGACGGGCTTAAGGTCGGGGCCGCAGGATCACGCGGTCGCGTGACGAGCCGGCGACCGCGACAAAGGCGGCCTTGGCGTCTTCCAACGGATAGACGGCGCCGGGCTTGATCGGGAACGGCTTGAGATGTCCGCTGGCGAAGCCCGAGGCGATTTCCCTGAGCACCGCGCCGGTCGCAATCGACGACAGGCCCAGCGTATCGATGCCGACATAAGTGTGCTGGCCGCGATAGAATTCCAGGATATCGAATGGCACGATCCGCTCGATGGCGGCGATCAGGATCTGGCGCCCGCGCAGGCCCAGTGATTTGTGGGCGGCCTGAAAATAGGGATCACCGACGGTGTTGAATACGATGTCGGCGCCCTTGCCGTCCGTCAGTTCGCGAACGCGCGTGGCGACGTCAACCGCCGAGGCATCGACGACCTCGACTTTTGAATTGGCGTGGCCCTCATAGGGTTCGTTCTTGCGCACCACGCCGATCACGCGCGCGCCGTTCCAGCTCGCGATTTGCACCGCCGCCTGCCCGACCTTGCCGTTGGCGCCCATCACCAGCACCGTCTCGCCTTTTTTTGGCATGCCGGCGCGGTGGAAACCTTCGATCGCCGTGACAAAGGGAACGCCGATCCCGGCGGCCTCGTCCCACGACAGGTTTTTCGGTTTCTCCACCACGGCCTCAAGCTCGACCGCAAGATGCGTGGCGTGCGTGCCGTCGCGCCGGATTCCGAGGTCGCCCGAGGAGCCGAACACCTCGCGCCCGACGGAGCCGGCCGGGCCGTCGACCACAATGCCCGCGTAGTCGCGGCCGGGCGTGCGCGGAAACACCGCGTAAGCCATCAGGCCGGTGGCGGCCTTGACATCAGACGGATTGACCGCCGCCGCCTTGATCTCGACCAGCACCTCGTTTTCGGCCCGCGACAGCGGGCGCCGCTCGACGACGGCTGCGAGCGACGAGAGATCGCCGGCCACGGCCTTGAGGCGCACGCAGCGCGCCTCGACCGCAGCAGGCGGACGGTTGGGAACGGGGACCGGTTGTTCCTGATTTCTCAAGGGACGTCTCCAACGCGCAGGCGCTATTCCTTCGGCCGTTTGTCGTAAACGCGCCGGGCCTTGCCAAGCGAGCGCTCCAGCGTCTCGGGAGCCACCGCCTTGATATTCGCGGTAATGCCGATCGTGTTCTTGATGAAGGTCGAAACCTTTTCGGCCTGAACAGCAAGTCCGGTGCCGTCCCAGTGTTCGGGGCGCGCTTCCGCCAGCACCGTCATTTCGTCCATCCGCCCTTCGCGCGTCAGTTCGATGATGAAATGGCCGCCGCACCAGTCGGTCGCGAGCAACGCTTCTTCGATCTGGGTCGGAAAAACGTTGACCCCGCGCAAGATGATCATGTCGTCGGAGCGCCCCGTCACCTTTTCCATCCGCCGCATACCGGGTCGCGCGGTGCCCGGCAACAGCCGGGTCAGGTCGCGGGTGCGGTAGCGGATGATCGGAAACGCTTCCTTGGTCAGCGAAGTGAAAACCAGCTCACCCTTTTCGCCGTCGGCCAGCACCTTGCCGGTCTCGGGATCGATCACTTCGGGATAGAAGTGGTCCTCCCAAATGTGCAGGCCGTCCTTTGTTTCCACGCATTCCTGCGCCACGCCGGGGCCGATCACCTCGGACAGGCCGTAGATATCGGTCGCGTCCATGTCAAAAGCCTGCTCGATTTCGGCGCGCATCGCGTTGGTCCATGGCTCGGCGCCGAAGATGCCGAATTTCAGCGACGATTTGCGCGGATCCAGCCGCTGCTTTCTGAATTCGTCCAATATCGCCAGCATGTAGCTCGGCGTCACCGTGATGATGTCGGGTTTGAAATCGTTGATCAGCTGCACCTGGCGTTCGGTCATGCCGCCGGATACCGGCACCACGGTGCAGCCCAGCCGTTCCGCGCCGTAATGCGCGCCGAGGCCGCCGGTGAACAGGCCGTAGCCATAGGCGTTGTGCATGAGCATGCCGCTGCGCCCGCCGGCGGCGCGGATCGAGCGCGCCATCACATCAGACCATGTATCGATGTCGGCTTTGGTGTATCCGACCACAATCGGCTTGCCGGTGGTGCCGGAAGAGGCGTGGACGCGGACCAGCTTTTCACGGGCGACGGCGAACATCTCGAAGGGATAGTTGTCGCGCAGGTCGGTCTTGACCGTGAAGGGAAATTTGGCGAGATCGGCGAGCTGCTTGAAATCGGAGGGATGCATGCCGGCCTTGTCGAAGGCCTTCCGGTAATGGGGAACGTTGTCGTAGGCGTGCCCCAGCGTCCAGCTCAGACGCCTGGTTTGCAATGCGATGATCTCGTCGCGCGACGCCCGTTCGGCGTCGTCCAACTCGGCGCGGTAGCCGCTTCCCCGGGATTGACGTTGCGTCGAAGCCATCGGACGTTTCCTCACGCCTGGTTCATGTTTGCGCCCGGAAGCCATTTGCCGCCAAGCGTGCGGGAATGGCCGCGCAGTTCGGCAATCGCGGTATCATCGACAGTAACGCGGACGTCGTAAATCCCCGAGCGCCCGGTGCGCGAAATTTCCCGCGCGGTCGCGATCAGCCGATCGCCTGTTTTGCCGGGCCTGATAAAGGAGATGTCGCACTGCGCGGCAACCGCGCGCTCATTATGGGAGTTGCAGGCAAAGGCGAAGGCCGAATCCGCCAGGAGGAAAATGAAACCGCCATGGGCGATGCCGTGTCCGTTGACCATGTGCGGCTGGACCGTCATCGCCAGGACAGCCTGGCCGGCTTTGACCTCGACGAGTTCCATGCCGAGGCCCTTGCTGGCGAAGTCTTCCTTCCACATCGCCTCCGCGCAGGCACGCGCGAGATCATCGGATGAAAGTGCGGCCTTGACGTTCACGGCGAACTCCCTGTCTTTCCAGAGCTTGGTTCTGATTTGATCAGAACCAAGCTCTATCCTTTTGTTCTGATGCCTTTTCTTTGCGCGAACCGGTTATCCACTTCGCTCGAAAACGCGCTAGACGTGATCGTAGTCTACCACGACCGTTTTCGAAACCGGCCGCGCCTGGCAGGTGAGAATGAACCCTGCCTTGAGCTCCCACGGCTCCAGCGAATAGTTGACTTCCATCTGCGCCTCGCCCTCGACGAGCTTGGCGCGGCAGGTCGAGCACATGCCGCCCTTGCACGCGAACGGCAGGTCCAGACCTGCGCGCAATGCCGCATCGAGAATGGCCTCGCCTTCGGCGACCGGCACCTCGCGGCGCTTGCCGTCGATGACGAGTGATGCCAATGCCTTCGGCGGCGCACTCGCCTCGATCACGGTTTTCGGGCGTGGCTTGCCGCCGAGCCCGGACACGAATCGCTCGACATGGATACGTTCAGGAGTGATGCCGAGATCCCGGCAGGTCGCCTCGATATCTTCGCTCATGCCGGTGGGCCCGCAGATGAAGACGTGATCGACGCTCGCGGCCGGGACCAGCGAGCGCAGCAGCACCCTCACCTTTTCGCCATCGAGCCGGCCGTGCAGGATTGGAATGTCCTGTTCTTCGCCCGAGATCACGTGAAATACCGAGAGCCGCTGGATGAAGCGGTCCTTGAGTTCTTCCAGCGCCTCGCGAAACAGCATGCCGGATGTCGTGCGGTTGCCGTAGAACAGGAAAAACCGGCTGTTCGGTTCGCGCGCCAGCACGCCCTTCACGATTGAAAGTATCGGCGTAATGCCGGAGCCGGCGGCGAAGCCGACATACATTCGCGCCTCGTCGGGCGCGGGCGCAACACCGAAGCGGCCGGTCGGCGTCATGACGTCGATCTCGTCGCCGGCTTTCAGCTCGTCGGCGGCCCAGCTCGAAAACGCGCCGCCATCGACCTTCTTCACGGCGATGCGCAATTCGCCGTCATCGGGACCGGAGCAGATCGAATAGGAACGGCGGACTTCCTCGCCGTCCATCGTTGTGCGCAGGGTGAGATATTGTCCGGGGGCGAAATGGTAATCGCCCGCCAACGCTTCGGGAATCGCAAAAGTCAGCGACACCGCGTCAGCCGATTCGCGGCGCAGATCGTTGACGGCGAGGCGATGGAAACGCGGGGCGTGGGACATCAGTGGCATTTGAAATAGTCGAACGGCTCGCGGCAGCGCTTGCAGCGCCATAGCGCCTTGCAGGAGGTCGAACCGAATTCCGAGAGCACTTCGGTATCTCCCGAGCCGCATTGCGGGCACGCCACCTGCTGCACGCCGAACAGCGCGCGGCGGGAACCGGCCGCTTGCGGCGGCGCGATGCCGTATTCCCGGAGCTTGCGGCGGCCCTGCTCGCTCATCCAGTCGGTGGTCCAGGCCGGCGACAGCACGGTGCGAATTTTCGAGTTGCGAAAGCCCTCGCGTTCCAGCGCGAGTTCGATTTCAAGCGTGATCATGTTCATCGCCGGACAGCCGGAATAGGTCGGCGTGATCGCGACCTCGACGCGGCCATCCTGGACCGTCACATCGCGAAGCACGCCGAGATCGGCGATGGTGAGCACCGGTATTTCGGGATCGACCACGCCGGCCGCGACGTCCCACGCGCGTTGCCGCAACTCGGCATCGGTGAAGGCAGCCGTTACCATGTGGCCCCCGGAAACGTCCGCTGCATCGATTGCAATTCGCTCAAGAGATGGCCGAGATGTTCGCTATGCCGGCCGCTGCGGCCACCCTGCTGCATCCAGTCGCTTTTGGGCAAGGCCAGCGTCGCCTCAGCCACGACATCTGAAATCGTCTTCAGCCATGGCGCATGCAGGCTCGCCGGGTCGACCGCGATGTGGCGGTCGATCAGGCCACGCTCGCTGTCGTTGACCTGAAACATCTCGCCGGTATAGGCCCAGAGATCGTCGATCGCCGCTTGCGCGCGGGCGTGACTTTCGTCGGTGCCGTCGCCGAGCCGCACGATCCATTCCGACGAATGCCGCAAGTGGTAGGCGCTTTCCTTCTCGGATTTCGCCGCGATCGCAGCCAACGTCGCGTCCGCGGATTTCATCATCGCGCGCCAATACAGATCGGCAAAGGCAGCATAGAAAAACTGCCGCACCATGGTGTGCGCGAAATCGCCGTTCGGCTGCTCCAGCAGCAACAGATTGCGATACTGCCTGACGTCACGAAGGTAGGCGAACTTGTCTTCGTCGTTACCCCTGCCTTCGACCTTGGCCGCGTAACCATAGAGTTCGCGCGCCTGGCCCAGGAGGTCGAGGCCCATATTGGCAAGCGCCATGTCCTCTTCCAGCATGGGCGCGTGGCCGCACCATTCCGACAGCCGATGCCCCAGAATCAGCGCATCGTCGGCGCGGCGCAGCGCATAAAGCACCAGCGGCGTTTCGGAGACCTGGATCGAGGCGACGGCCATATCGTTCAACCTGTTCGTTCGCTCTCCGACCTCATCCCGAGGAGCACGCTCTTAGCGCGCGTCTCGAAGGATGGCCGCGAGTCACTGCCTTGCCTCCATCCTTCGAGACGCTTGCTTCGCAAGCTCCTCAGGATGAGGTCTGTCGTTTGTTGCCCGCGGCCTCGCCATGAGGCGCTGATTACATATGCCCGACTTCTTCCGGCACATCGTAGAAGGTCGGATGGCGATAGATCTTGGATTCCGCCGGCTCGAACATCATGCCCTTCTCGCTCGGATCGGAGGCGGTGATCGCGTTTGACGGCACCACCCAGATCGAGAGGCCCTCGCCGCGGCGGGTATAGATGTCGCGCGCGGCCTGCAACGCCAGCGTCGCGTCGCTCGCATGCAGCGAGCCGACATGCTTGTGCGCAAGCCCGTTACGGCTACGAATAAAGACTTCCCATAGCGGTGTATTCGGCGTGGTCATCGTGACCTCCCTGAATTGATTTGCGGTCTATGCCGCGGCCTTGCGGCCCCTGCGTTTTTCAGCATAGGCCTCGGCTGCCTCGCGCACCCAGGCGCCTTCGTCATGCGCCTTGCGCCGCGCCGCCAGCCGGTCGCGGTTGCACGGGCCGTTGCCGGCGAGCACCTGGTTGAATTCGTTCCAGTCGATCGCGCTGTATTCCCAGTGCCCGGCCGCATTCTGCTTCATGCCGGGATCGGGAATCGAAAGCCCCAGATATTGCGCCTGCGGCACGGTCGCATCGACGAATTTCTGTCGCAGTTCGTCATTGGAAAAGCGCTTGATCTTCCATTTCGTCGAGGTGTCGCTGTGCTGGCTTGCCTTGTCGGGCGGTCCGAACATCATCAGCACCGGCCACCACCAGCGATCGAGCGCGTTCTGCGCCATCGCCTTCTGCTCCTCGGAGCCGCGCGCCAAAGTCAGCATGATCTCGAAACCCTGGCGCTGGTGGAAGGATTCCTCCTTGCAGACGCGGATCATCGCGCGCGCATAGGGACCGTAGGAACAGCGGCACAGCGGAATCTGGTTCATGATCGCCGCGCCGTCGACCAGCCAGCCGATCGCGCCGATATCCGCCCAGGTCAGCGTGGGGTAATTGAAGATCGAGGAATATTTCGCCTTCCCGGCCAGCATCAGGTCGACCAGTTCCTCGCGCGAGGTGCCAAGCGTCTCGGCAGCGGCGTAGAGATAGAGCCCGTGTCCGCACTCGTCCTGAACTTTGGCGAGCAGCGCGGCCTTGCGGCGCAGCGACGGCGCCCGCGTAATCCAGTTGCCTTCGGGCAGCATGCCGACGATTTCGGAATGCGCGTGCTGCGAAATCTGTCGGGTCAGCGTCTTGCGGTAGGCCGCGGGCATCCAGTCGTTGGGCTCGATGCGCTCTTCCACATCGATGCGCGCCTGAAACTGCGCCGCACGCGCGGCGTCCTCGATATTGCGGTCTTCGCCGTCGGACGTGTTGAGCGCCTGGGTATACATGCGCCGGACTCCCGGGTTGTCGGGCCGACATATATAACACAAATATCAACAAACAATATAATTCTGTAACATGTTAGTTCCCGAAGCGGCGCGCCAGCACATCGCCGGCCGCCGGCAACGCTCCATCTTCGTTCGAACCGTTCCGGTCAAGCCATTGTTCAGATGCAGGAATCAACCCGCGATAGATTTCGCCGCAGAGCTGGCGGGCGGCCCGGCCCGGCCAGTCCGTCGGCAGCAAAACCGTCGGCAGCAGCGGATCGCGCAGCACCACGCGGCGGTAATAATGGATCAGCAAAATCCGCGCCGTGAACGCATCGGTGTCCGACAGCCGCGCGCGCCGGCCGATCCAGCCGCGCAACGGTTCGAAGGTTTTCATGAACTTCAGGTAGGCCTCCGCGGTGCGATCGAGCGGCCAGCTTTCGCTGAGCAGCCGCCGGCCGCTTTCATCCTCGGCGGAAACCTCCAGGCGAATCGCGGCGGCCGCTTCCTCCGGGATCGGCACGCCTGACGGCGCCACCCACACCCCCGGCAGCGGGCTGCCAAAACCGGCATTCTTCAGCGCCTCGCGGGATGCGTCGCGATGACCGCCATTGCCGATCAGCAAAAGCTCAAAACGTCCGGTCCAGCCCGAGGCCTGCGGATCGTAGATATGTTTGGTCGCGGCATCAAAGGTCTGCCGCCCTTTCCTCGCCAACCGGTAGAAACTGTTGCGGCCGACCTTGGCGCGTTCGAGCCAGCCGTCGGCGGCAAGCCGCGACATCGCGGTACGCACCACACCGCTGTCGATGTCGAGCGCCACGAAGAACTCAAGCAGCGTGCCGAGCCAGACCGAACCGCCGCGCGGCGCGATCGCATCGCCGAACACGGTGATGACAATGGAGCCGGTGCGCGAGGGTTCGCGCTTGAGCTGTTCGATGATGCGGGCAAGCGGATGCGCCATGGGCAACGCATAGCGCGTTTTTTGAATTTGCGAAAACGCCGGCCTATAGAGGCCTCCTGGCTCGAGACACGCGGCGTTGCCGCGCTCCTCATCATGAGGGTCCAGAACCTCATCAAAAGGAGGCGTGAGCGATTGAGATGCTGTGTCCCGGACGCGGTGCAGCGTTCTTGGGCTGCTCCGCAGAGCCGGGATCCAGCGCAGGGGTCTGGACCCCGGATCAGCAGCGCACCACAAGAGTGCTGCGCTGCATCCGGGGAACGTTGCTCTAACCTCATCCTGAGGAGCGCGCCCTGCGCGCGTCTCGAAGGATAAGGCCCGGGTTGGAAATTTACCCGAGCCGTTACCTGTTCGGATCGGGATAGACGAGGCTGCGCCAGCCGCTGCGGTCGAACGGCTTCCATTTGTTCTCGGGCTGGGCGAGGCGATCGGCCACGGCATAGACGACGGCGGGATGATGTCCCATGCCGCAATGGCTGCTTTCGACCTCGATGCTTTCCGATTGTGCCGAAGTCTTTTCCATGCAGCCTTGCCACGCGCAGATGCCGTCGGTGCGGCTGAAGATCGCGGTGGTCGGCACCGGCGGCGTTGCGGAAAGCGATCCGCCGAACCGGCGATCCTCCTGCTCGGCGCTGCGGCCGCTGGCCATCTCATAGACGCGCCAGGCGTTGGTCGCTTTCGGGCCCGCCGCAAACGGACTGCCGAGCGTGATCACCGAACGCACGCGATCGGGCATCATCTTGGCGAGCTGGCGCGCATAGAGACCGCCGAGGCTCCAGCCTACGACACTGATCTTTCGACCGTGGGTGTCGCTGAGCTCCCGCACCAAATCGGTCATCGCGTGCTGCACGCCGTCGCGCAGCCCGAGATTTCGGCCCTGACGCCAGCCGCTGACCGCGTAGCCGCGGTTCTTCAGAAAGCTGCGCAATGGACGCGTCGAGGTGTCGGAGGCGACCAGCCCGGGCAGGACCAGAACCGGATGACCGTCACCTTTCGGCGTCAGGCTGAGCAACGGCAGCGCGCCAAGAAAGGCGCCGAGTTCGTGGATGGCGCGCCCCTCCAGAAGCATCAGCGCTCTGGATGGCGGTTGCAGTCTCTGGGCAGTCGCGGACATCGTAGCTCCTCTCTGGGCCGGCCCCTTCACGTTTCGGCAGCCGGCCGATGGACCAAGGGAAGACGCACACCTCGTCGAATCGTTCCGCAGTGCAACAAATCGGTTCATCAAAGCTAGGGAACCGCTTCTCCCCTTACAAGCGGCGCATGTTGACACGGCCGCCTTTAAAAATCCCGCCGTGATCAAATAGTCACAGCCATCGGAGCAGCATTTCGATGCTGTAGAGCGCCAGTCCGGCAAGGCCGCCGATCAATGCGCCGTTGAAGCGGATGTATTGCAGATCCTTGCCGATGTTGATCTCGATCAGGGAAATCAACTGCCCCATGTCCCAGGCCTTGACCTGATCGGAGATGAAGCTCGAAACCCCGCTTTTCTGGTCGGCGATAAAACTCCTGAGCACCGCGACCAGGCCCTGGTTGATCTCGCTCCGCAGTTCGGGATCGGCGGCGAGCGCCTCGCCTGCCTTCACGAACATTCCGGCAAGATGTTGCTGCAGCACCTGGGTTTCGCCGCTGGCGCTGCGCTCGATGAAGGAGCGCGTATTCGACCAGATATTGTGCGCGAGGTCGCCGAGTTCGGGACGCGCCAGGAGGTCGCGCTTCAAGCCGTCGATGCGATCGGCATAGCTCTTGTCGCTGCCGAGCCGGTCCACGAACGACAATACCATGCGGTCGAACTCGCCGCGGAACGGATGCTTCGGATTGCCCCGAACCTCTTCAAAGAAGGCGGTGGCCGACGCCACGATCTTGTTCACCAGGAACTTGTCGGTGCGATAGAGTTTCAGCAGCGTCGGCAGTTCGTCGCGGATCTTGGCGCGGATCATCGCCATGGTTTCCGGCTTGGTCAGGGAGTCGATGAACCGCGCGCAGGATGTCATCGAGCATACCCTGGTGCCGGCCCTCCCTCACGAAGCCGCGCAGCGTGCCGGCGGCGAGCGGCGCCAGATCGATCCCCTGCAATTGCGTGGTGATGCGGCGGGTGATGAAGCTCATCAGGCCCGAGGTTTCCGTCGCCGACACCGCCTCCGGCAACAGCCGCAGCGTGAAGCGGGCGAGGTCGGCGCTGCGCTTGCGGTCGCGCAGCCAGTCGGCGATGAAGGAACCGAAGTCGATCTGGCGCAGCTTGGCCTCGACGGGAGCTGCTTCGAGAAAATGCACCTCGATGAATTCGCCGAGCGTGTCGGCGATGCGGTGCTGATTGCTCTGGATGATCGCGGTGTGCGGAATCGGTAGTCCCAGGGGCCTGCGGAACAGCGCGACCACCGCGTACCAGTCGGCGAGGCCTCCGATGGTGGCGGCTTCCGCGAATGCCGCGATGAAGCCGAACACCGGATGCACCTGGAGCAACGCCTTCGCCGTCACGAACAGCGCCAGCGTCCCCGCCAGTACCGAGGTGGCCAGCGCCTTGACGCGCCGCAGTTCGGCCGCGCGCGCGGCGTCGGCGGGCGAAAAGGTAGTTGGTAAAGACATGGTGTCCTTGGCCTAGCCAACGTCACACAGAGGCGAGCAATGTATACGTGTCCCGGACGCGGAGCAGCGTGCTCTCCACGCTGCTCCGCAGAGCCGGGGCCCACTTGCAGTGGATAAATGGACCCCGGATCAGCAGCGCACCACGCCGCAACTGCGGCGCGTTGCGCAGTATCCGGGGAACGCTCCGTGTCAAAAAGAAGGCCCGCGTGGAAAGCGGGCCTTCGAACTAACGCTTACGCAACTGAACGAAAGTGATCAGGCGGTCTTGGTGTAGACCTTGGAGAAATTGTCCTGGGCGGTCTTGGCGCCGTCGGCGACGAGCTTGCCGAGATATTCGGTGGTGGACTTCGCCCGCGAGATGAACACTTCGCCGCGCGCACGGACCATATCGGACTGGATCTGGACCGCTTCGTTGAGCGACTTGGCAGAAGCCAGTTTGTCGATGCCGGCGAAGAACGCCTCGGCGTCCTGATAGAGCGCCTGCTGGATCTGGCGGCTGATCTTGGCGGCCTCGGTGACCGAACCGGCAACGGCGGTCTCGATCGCGGCGGTCACCTTCTCGGAACCGGCGTGGAAGTCGGCGGCGCGCTCCTTGGCGGATTCGGCCTGCTTCTTCACGAACTCACGGGCAGCCTCGGGAACTTCCATGTTCTGGAGGTTCTTGAGCGCGTCAGTGACGGGCGCGAAGGCTTCCTTGACGGTGTTCAGCGTGGAATTGGTTTCGGTGGTCATGGGGTCTCTCCATCCTCAGGTTTGAGCTATGGGCTCACCCCGTCCGGATTGGCCCGGGGCGAGATCGTTGTGTCATAGCTAATGGTGCGACGCAACATGAATGTTGCGTCGCGATATCACGAGTTCGTGATCAGCTCGATTATGATGCGATTTGCCCGGTAATCGGGCTCGGGAACCCGATTAATGCTGCACGGCCCCCGGAAGCCCATAGGCCTCCATTTGGGCCCGGACCTGCGCCACATTGTGCCCGAGCACGACGATATCGTGCTTTTTGCCATCGACGTCCCGGACATGGTCGCGCAACAGGGCCTCGGCCTTGAAGCCGAGGCTTTCGAACAGCGTGATGGCCGCCTGCTGGTCGACGGTCATCTGCACCGACAGCTTTTCAAGGCCGGCGCCAAGCGCCAGCGCAAAGGTCTCCTGCGACAGCGCCCGGCCGACGCCCTGGCCGCGAACGTCCTGCGACACCACCATCCGGATTTCGCCGACATGGGGCGACCAGGAATGCGGATCGCGCACCAGCGTGCCGCAGCCGACCACCGCGCCCGCCTTCACCGCAAGCAGGCTGACGATGGCGCCACGCTCGATCTCGTTGATCCAGGCCGACAGCACCTTGGGCTGGCTGATATTGCGCGGCAGGAACAACAGATCATGGGTCGGAAGTTTCTGCGCGAAGGCGAGCACGGCGGATTCGTCCGCCCGGGACATCAGACGGAATTCAATGTCGCCGGCATCGGTCTTGACGTGGCGCGGGTAGGAACGTGTTTCACTCATATCGATCTTCCACCTAACCAGTTGTCCAGTTTCGGCCACAGCCGCTTGATGGCGTTGGCGCCGGCGACCAGGCTGACGTGGCCGCCTTTCAGCATCACCTCTTCCTTGTCGGTCGAGCCGATCTTTTGAATCAGCGGCTTTGCCGCCTCATAGGGAACGATGTGATCGTGCTCGGCCACCGCGTGCAGGATCGGCACCTTGATTTTTGAGATATCGGCCGGCCGGCCGCCGACCGACATGGTGCCGTTGAACAGTTTGTTGTCCCACATCAGGTCCTTGGTGATGGTGCGGAAATACTCGCCGGCCAGCGGCAGCGTGTCGGTGGCCCAGCGATCGAACATCCGGTACGACTTGACGAATTCGTCGTTCCAGATGTTTTCCCACAACTGCACCTGGCTCACGGCGCGCGAGGCCGGCCGCAACATCTCGAACGAGGACAGGATCATCTCGGGCGGTACGTTGCCGACGCTGTCGATCAACCGGTCGACGTCGAAATAGCGCCGGTCCGAGAAGTTCTGGAACAGCTTCATCTCGCGGAAATCTACCGGCGTCGTGAAGCAGATCAGGTTCTTCATCGGTCCGTCGGCGAAGATCGAACCATAGAGCAGCGACAGCACGCCGCCGAAGCAATAGCCGATCACGGTGACGTCGGTTTCGCCGGAATCGCGCTGCACGCGGCGGACGCAATCGGGAATGAAGTCGAGGACGTAATCCTCCATCCGCAGGCTTTTCTCTTCCGGCCGCGGCGCGCTCCAGTCCAGCATGTAGACGTCGTAGCCGCGCTTGAGCAGAAATTCGATGAAGCTCTGGCCGGGCACCATGTCGAGGATGTAGCCGCGGTTGGTGGTCGCCATCACGATCAGGACCGGCACCCGGTAGAGTTCGTCCGCGATCGGCCGGTAGTGGTACAGGTTCATGGTGCCGCGGACGCTCAATATGTCCTTCGGCGTCGAGCCGAGCGCAGGGCCCGACGAGGCGATATATTCGACACCCTTGATGCTGCGCTGGATCGCGCGTTGCACCTCGGACTGAATCCGGTCCGGTATCGATTGAAGGTCCAGGCCCGCTGCCATGTTCATTTCTGCTCCCCGCCGGCTGGCGGCGGACGCCTGGTCCGCGGCGGCCTCGGCGGCGCCGGATGTCCGTCTTCCGGCGCGCCGGAATTTTGGGCCTGATGCAACAGCGCTTTGATCTCGTTCAGCTGTCCCTCGATCGTCTGCAACCGCTCGCCCATGCTGACCATCTGCGCCCGGCTCGGCAGGTTCATGCTGACGAGATATTTCTCCATGAGATCGCCGAGCTGCTTTTGCGCGCCCGCCGTGACGCCGCCGACCTGATTGACAACCTTGCTGAATTCGGGCGAGGCCATTGCCTGGTTGGCGAGGGAATTGAATCCCTTCTCCATCTCGCCGATGAAGTTTTGCCAGATCACGACCGGATCGTTGCTCTTGTCTGCCATCGGCGCCTCCGGCACGATCATCGGGGGATCGGAACCCGCTACGTTCAATCATACCACACTGTTGCGACATCGCGGTCAATCGCGGCGGTCGATTTACAGGCCCGGCAAGCCTTCTGCGTCGTGAAAAACCGTGCCATAGAGTCATCATCGCAATACCGTAATTCAGGGAACAGCCAAGGTGAATGTATCAGCCCACCAGCCGCCGCAGATCGCCCGCGCCAACGGCATCGACATTTGCTACGAAATCTTCGGCGACGCCGGCGCGGAACCGATGCTGCTGATCATGGGGCTCGGCGCCCAGATGATCCATTGGGACGACGATTTCTGCCGGCAGCTTGCGTCGCGCGGGTTCCGCGTCATCCGCTTCGACAACCGCGACATCGGCAAGTCGAGCCATCTTTCCGGCGGCAAGCGACTGACCGCGGTCGAACTGCTCAAGCTGCGGTTGCTGAAGATCCCGGTCGCGGCACCCTACAAATTGCGCGACATGGCGGAGGACGTGACCGGCCTGATGGACGTGCTCGGCATCAGGTCGGCCCATCTGGTCGGCGCCTCCATGGGCGGCATGATCGCCCAGGAAGTCGCAATCTCGTTTCCGCAGCGGGTGCGTTCGCTGACCTCGATCATGTCGACCACAGGTAATCCGAAATTGCCGCAGGCGACCCGCGAGGCCGCCGCCATGCTGATGGCGCCGCCGCCCAAAACCAAAGAAGAATATTTCGCGCGCTTTGCGCAGACCTGGAAGATCCTGCGGGTTGGCAGCTTTCCCGAAGACGAGGCGCGCGACCGCTCGCGTGCTGAGCGCACCTTCGAGCGCGGTCTCAACCCGGCCGGCGTCGGACGGCAACTGCGCGCGGTGCTGGCCTCGGGCAGCCGCAAGGAGCGGCTGCGTCTGGTCAAGGCCCCGACGCTTGTCATTCACGGCACCGTCGATCCGCTGGTGCGCCCCGAAGGCGGCAAGGACACCGCGGCTTCGATCCCCGGCGCCAAGCTTCTGATGATCGAGGGCATGGGCCACGCGTTGCCGATCCCGATGTGGCCGCAGATCATCGAGGCCATCGACAGGCATGCCCATGCGGCCTCGGCGAAGGCGGCATAGGTTGAAACGAGGCGTCGGCATCAGGAGGGTGTCATGAAACTGGAAGGCGGATGTTATTGCGGAAGTGTGCGCTATGTGGCGGAGGGTGAGCCCTCGTTCAAAGCGCAATGCCACTGCCGCGAGTGTCAATACATCACGGGCGGTTCGCCCAACATGTTCATGCTGATGCCGATCGACGGTTTCAGCTATACCAAGGGGAAACCGAAGCAATTTACCCGCAGCGATCTCGAAAAGGCGGTGACGCGCGAATTCTGCGCCGAATGCGGCACGCATTTAACCACGCGGCGGCCGGGTCTGCCCGCGGTGATCCTGAAAGTCGGCGCGCTCGATGATCCCAGCCTGTTCGGCGGCCCACAGATGGCGATCTACACGATCGATAAGCAAGCGTTCCATCAAATACCCGAGGGGTTGCCGAGCTTCGAGCGGTTGCCGAAACGGTAACTGTCGAAAACTGTTCTAGCCCCCCGCCCAGACGTCGAGCACGTAGCGGTTTTTCGTGCCGAGTTCGTCGATCCAGCGCTGTCCGGCATCGGCGTCGGCGCCCCTGCGTTCGCGGTAGATAGCAACCAGTGCCGCCTTGACGTCGGGCTCCATTTTCCCCCCGTCGCCGCAGACGTAGATGATCGCGCCGTTTTCGATCAGGCTCCAGACGCGTTCCTTTTGCGCCGCGACCAGATTCTGCACGTAGGTTTTCGGGCCATCAGTACGCGAAAACGCGGTGTGCAGTTCGGTGATGCCATTGGCTTCGAAGGCCTTCAGCTCGTCGGCGTAGAGATAATCCTGCAGGGGATGCCGGCAGCCGAAGAACAGCATCGCGGGGCCGAGGCCCGCGCCTTTGGCCTTTAGTGCGGCGCGCTCCTGCAGAAAACCGCGGAATGGCGCGAGACCCGTGCCGGGACCAATCATGATGATCGGCACGGACGCATCGTCCGGCAGCCGGAAGCCGGCCTTGGTCTCGCGTATCGTGGCGTGGATCGTCTCGCCGGCGCGGCGGCTGGCTAAATAGTTCGAGCAGATGCCTTTGTAGGTGCCCCGACCGGAGTTGGCGGGGCCTTCGACCACGCCGACCGTGACGCTGCAGCGCGCGGCATCGCCCGAGGGCGACGACGAAATCGAATAATAGCGCGGCGCCAGCAGCGACAGCATTTCCAGATAGGCATGGAACGGCAATTCGCAGGCCGGGTGTTCCTCCAGCAGGTCGAACACCGATTTGCGCTTGTTCAACACCTCCGAGCGGTAAAGCTCCGAGGCGGCGATGTCTTCACCGACATAGGCCATCAGCTTGGGCTTGGTGACCGGACAGCGCGTGTGTTCCGACATGATCTGGATCTGCTTGCGGGTCGCGACCTGTTGGAGCTCGACGAAATCCGTCAACAGCCGTCCGACCGATACGGCGTCGCCTACAGGCAATTGCGCGCGGCGGCCTTCGGCGACCCGCAGCCGGATCTGGTCGGCCGGCAAAAATCCGAACCGGCGTGCGATGGAATCCACCAGCGCCGGATCGTTGCGTGGCACCACGCTGAGATGGTCGCCGACCCGGTAGGCGATATCAGACGGCAGTTGCACCTCGATGTGCCGGGTCGACCGGTCGGAGGCGTGGGCGCCTTGCTTGTTCTGCAGTTCGGTGTTGACCAACACCTTCATCGGCGAAACGCCGCCGAGCGCCACGATCGCGTTGACCGCGGAGGGCGCGACCGGCTCGATCCTGTAAAGCGGTTCGTCGTTGGCGCTGCGGCTGAAGCTGGAATCGACGCCGAACTGCTTCACCGCTTGCGGCGCCGCTTTGGCAAACCAGTCCTCGAACTGACCGTCGAGGTCGCTGCGGGCGTCGCCCTCCCCGCGCGGATAGACGCTTTTTCCGCCGTGCGCCGCCAGCCGTTCGTCGATCAGCCGCGGGATCGATTGATAGGTCGCAGCCCAATCGCTGTTGCCGCAGCCGAACACCGCATAGCGCAGTTTGGCGAATGCATCCTTCGGCAGCTCGCCGCCGAGCCATTTGGTGAATTGCGTGGCATTGTCGGGCGGCGCGCCGTTATAGGAGGCGCAAAAGATCAGGACGCCTCCCTCGTTCGGCAGCTTGCCGACGTAGTCATCGAGCGCACCAAGCCTGGTCGCAAAACCGTTGACCTCGGCGAGATCGGCGACCCGAATGGCGAGTTCCTCGGCGGTGCCGAGGTTCGATCCGTAGAGCACCAGAAGCGGCGTATTGTGCCCCGGCCGGGTCCGTGCGCGCGGCGTCGCCGCGGCACCCGATGCCGCTTCCGGCGCGGCGGTCCGGCCGGCATAAGCGCCGCGATCCTTTTCGGTGCGCGGCCGCACCTTGATCTTGAATCCCTCCGGCTTGATCGTCAGCGTTTCCTTGAGCTGCATCCGGTAGCGGTTGATATCGATCAGTTTGAAGCGCTGCAGGATCATGCCGATCGCAAGGGCTGCTTCATGCATCGCAAAGCCGCGACCGATGCAGGCGCGCTGGCCGTTGCCGAACGGCTTCCAGGCGTTGACCGGACGCGCGGCTTCCGCCTCGCGGCTGAAATTCTCCGGATCGAAGGCATCGGGATTGGGTCCCCAAACCGAGGGATCGCGATGCAGCGCCAGCACCAATATGGTGATGAAGGTATTCTTCTTGAGCTTGTATTTGCCGCCGATGGTCTCGTCATTCAGCGGCGAGATGCCGTAGGCCGGCGCCGGCGGCCACAACCGCAGCGCCTCTTTGAGGACCTGCGTGATGTAGGTGAGCTGGGTGACCTGCTGATAGGTCGGTTTGGCATCGAGGTCGGGCCCGAGCACCCGGTCGACTTCCTCATACGCTTTCCTGAGAACCTCGGGATGCTTCAACAGCGCATAAAGCGTGCATGACAACAGGCCGCTGGTGGTCTCGTGCCCGGCAATCAGGAAGGTGTTGATCTGGTAGCGGATGTTGACGTCATCAAGCTGTTCGCCGGTTGCGCGGTCGACACCGGTCATCATGGCGCCGAGCATGTCTTTCTTGTCCGCGGCCGCTGCCGCGTTCTTGCGGCGTTCGGCGACGATTTCGTCGACCATCTTGTTCATGAAGGCGACGTCACCGGCGAGATCGCGCCGGCGCTTCTGCATCCACAGATTTTCCATCGGCAAGCCGCGGATCATCATGATGGTTTCGAGCGAGCGGACCAGCGATTCGACGAAGGGGTGATAATCGCGCCGATAGAACGAATTGAAACGGTAATCGAACCCGCACAGTCCGATGGTGTCGAGCGTCAGCGCAGTCATGTCGTGGACGACGTCGATTTCCTCGTCGCCGTTCAGCCGTTCCCACTTCTTCACCAGCTGGTCGGCGATATCGACCATGCTGGGGTGATAGGACTGCATGGCGCGGTTGCCGAACGGCTGCAGCAGAATGTTGTGCGCCTTGCTCCAGTTCGGCTCGGTGGTGTCGGCGGTGAACAGCCCGTCGCCGGCGACCGCGCGCACCCGCCGCAGCGGTCCGCGCACCGCCTTGTCGAAACGCTTCTCGTCGCTGAGTTCGTCCACGAGATCATGGCCGGACACGACCACCAGCGGCGCGCCCATCATGTCGAGCCAGAAGATCGGCCCTAACTCCTTCGCCAGCCGTGCCAGATTTTGCACCGGCGCCGTCGAATCCAGCGACAGCATGTTGCCGACCACGGGTTTGGTCGGCGGACGGGGAATCGGACTCAGCCTGTTGGTCGACGCCATTGTGATACTAACCCCTGTCGGTGTTGTGTGCCCCGGATGCTGTGCGGCACGAAGTGCTGCACTGCTGATCCGGGGCCCATGACGACACCGTGATCGTTATGGGTCCCGGTTCTGCGGAGCTGCGTCAAGAACGCTGCACCGCGCCCGGGACACAATGCTCTATCCAAATCTCCGCCGGCGCCATTCGATCAGCTTGGCGCTGACTTCGTCGGGCTTTTCCTGCTGCGTCCAATGGCCGCTGTCGCGAACCAGGTATTTCTCGAGATCGGGAACGATCTTTTCCATGCCGTCGGCCGCCGATGGCGGCAGCACGTGATCGTTTTCCGCCATGATCATCAGCGCCGGTACCCGCACCGTGTGATCGAGCCCCTCCGCGCGCTGCCAGTTACGGGTCCAGTTGCGGTACCAGTTGATTCCGCCGGTGAATCCCGTCCGGGTGAAGGTATCGACAAAGACCTTCTTTTCCTCCGGCGACAGGATCGGCGTACGCGGATCGTGCCTCGCGTCATAACCGGCGATCATTTGCGGAAACGCCAGATTGAGCCTGGGGGAAGCGCCGATCCCCGCGGTCGTCGGGTCCGCTGCGACGGTCTCCTTGCGCGGCGCAGGCTTGCGCATGAAGGCATCAAAGGTCTGCTCGACCCGGCTATCGAAGATCTTGTCGACTTCGCGCGAGGGGTTTTGAAACTGCACAACATACATCTGTTCGCCGAAGCGCTTGCGCATCAGTTCGATCGGATCCGCCGGCGCCCGGTTGGTATGCGGCGTATTGACGCCGACGATGCCGGCGACGCGATCGACATGACGCAGCGGCATTTGCCAGACGACAAAGCCGCCCCAGTCGTGGCCGACGAAGATCGCCTTGTCGATCTCGAGTTGGTCGAGCAGGCCGACGAGGTCGCCGGTCAGGTGCTCCATATCGTAGGCTTCGACCGGATCGGGCCGGTCGGTGAGGCCATAGCCGCGCTGATCCGGCGCGATCACCCGAATGCCGGCCGCAGCCAGCGCCTTGATCTGGTAGCGCCACGAAAACGCGATTTCCGGCCAGCCGTGGCAGAGAATGACCGGCGGCTTGTCGGTTTTCGGACCGGCCTCGTAATAGCCCATGCGAATTCCGTTGGTCCGGGCGAACTGCGGCGGCGGCATCTCGATCATTGTCGATATCTCACTTTGATCCCAGGCATGATCCTATCGGAAAACCGGTCTCCCTTCTTTCGAGATCATGTCCCCTCTAGCTCGCCACGCTCTTGATATCGGCCGGCGGCGCGAACGCGGCTTCGAGTGCCGCGAACTCTCCTGGCAACATGTCGCAGAGTACCTGGACATGAGGAATGATGTTGGCGCCGGCGATGAAGCCGAAATCGAGTTGGTCGCGATAACTTTGCACGGTGATGTTGAGCGCAAGTCCGTGGGTCGAGATCGACACCGGGAAGATGTGCAGCAATTCAGCCCCCGCCGCATACAGCGTCTGGCGCGGTCCGGGCACGTTGGACACCGTGATGTTGGCGGCCGGCGGCAGCACATCCGACAGGCTGGAGCGGCTGTAGAGCAGCGCCAGGACCTGGACCAGGATCGGCGCGCCCAGCATCGAGATGTTGGACATTTGCGGCATCAGGGCCCGCAACGGATGCGACATCTCCTTGGACTTGGTGGATTGCGCGATGATCGTCTCCAGCCGCGCCTTGGGATCCTCGATATTGGTGGCGATCGAGCAGATCATGCCGAACACCTGATTGTTGGCCTCGGTGTTGCCCTCCTCGCGCAGCGAAATCGGCACCGCAGCCGTCATCGATTTCGTCGGCAGCGCGCCCTGCTCCAGCAGATAGCGCCTGACTACGCCGCTTGAAATCGCCAGCACCACGTCGTTGAGCTTGCCGCCGGCCTGCTTGGCCAGCGCCTTGGCGCGGCTTAGCGAAACCGAAACGCCGGCGAAACTGCGTTCGGAGGAAATCGATTTGTTCAGGATGGTCGAGGGCGACACCATGCTGGCGATGCTGTCGCGCGATTTCGGATCCGAGATCTTCCCGACCACGTCGGATACGCTCTTCAGCATGGTCGGCACGCTGCCGACGAATCTCACCGCGGATTCAATCTGGAACATCGCGTTGTCGAACAGGATCGAGCCCAGATCGCTTTTTCCCGAGCGCGGCAGGTCGATGCCCTTGGCGGCCGTCGCCGCATCGAAGGGCTGGCGCCAGATCTGGCGATAGGAGTCGATCAAATTGGCGGCGATGTCGCGCGGCTCCTGCCCGACCTTGGCTTTCGCCGTCGGCGGCTCGATTTTCCTCGGCACCGGCGTCACATCGTAGATCATGCTGGTGAGGGCAGCACCGGCGCCGCCGTCGATGCAGGCGTGGTGCATCTTGGAATAAAGTCCGATCTCGTTGTCCTTCATGCCTTCGAAGACATAGAACTCCCAAAGCGGCCGGGCACGATTGAGAAGCTTGGCATGTATCCAGCCGACCAGGCGCTCCAGCGTGGCCCGATCGTGCGGCGCCGGAAGGCTGCCGCGGAAGATGTGGCGGTCGATATCGAACTGCTCGTCCTCGACCCAGGAAGGATGGTCGATGTCGAGCGGCGCCTTTTCCAGGCGCGCCTTGAGGATCGGGGCCACGTGCAGGCGCGAGGCAATCATCGCCTTGAAGTCCTCGAAGAAGTCGCCCTTGTAATCCGGTGGCAGACGGAAAATCGCCATGCTCCCGACATGCATCGGCATTTCCGGCGTTTCCAGGTAGAGAAACGACGCGTCCATCGAGGACAGTTTCCTGGCGTCACTCATGCGTTCCTCCCGCGAACAGATTACGCAGCGGCCTGGCGGCGCTTCTGGCGCTGGTCCTGGGGGTCAGGACCTCAGGATTGTGCATTTTCCGGAGGCGCATATGCAATGGCAAACGGGCCCGACCGGTCGAATTGCCTGAATTGGCCCTCCTCCTGGGCCAAACGATCCGCCACCGCCCACAACGCTGCCGCGTTCACGCCCAGTCCGACATGACTGGCCAGATATACCTCGACATTTTCAGCGGTATCGGAGGGGCGCAGCAGGCAGGTCCGCCAGTTCACGATGCCGTCGGAACGTGAATAGATCGATGTCGTGGGAACCGGAAGATCACCGGCGATCGCTTTTCGAAGCTCGGAATTTTCTTCGACCGCCTCGCCCGAGAGCGCCTCGTACAGCCGCGTCGCATTGGTCGCTCTCACATCGTTGGCGAACGGACTGCCCAGGGTGACGACATAGCGCACCATGTCGGGCACCTGTTGCGCGAGATCGCGTGCATAGACCCCGCCCAGGCTCCAACCGACCAGACTGACCTTGCGGCCGGTGATGTCATGAACTTCGGCAAGCCGGTCGCGCAAGCTTGCGCGCATGCGCGATACGCCGCCGATGTTGCGGCCCAAATTCCATGCGTTGGTGTCGTATCCGAGTTCCTTCAGATATCGCCGCATCGGCGCCATCGAAAGGTCGCTGCCGAGGAATCCCGGCAGCGTCAACACCGGATGACCGTCGCCTCTCGGCGCCCGCAGCAGGAGCGGCGCAAGCAGCAGGCTGGCGTTGAACTCGATGATGCCTCGCGCTTCCGCCAGCAGCAGGCCGAGACCCGGGGCGCGAAGCCGTTCCGCGGCCGGTGTTTCGCTCGCCTCGACCGGCATCGCTATTTCTTGTCGCCGGAGCGCGGACCGCCCAGCCCCGCCATGGTCACAAACATGTCCTGAAACCGCTCGGCGATCTTCGGATCGAACGTGAACCAGCTCTGCATCAGCGCCTCGGGCGAAACCTTTTCAATGTTGGACATCATCTGGTGCTGAAGTTTTTCCATCACCGCCGTCTGCACCGGTTGTACGTCCGGAAGTCCGAAAAACTGCCGGGCTTCGAGCGGCGTGCAATCTATTTCAACGTTTACCTTCATGTCCGCTCCTGATCATTTGATAGAGTTACAGTATCGCCGCGAGCGACGGCACGACGCAAGCGACCTGACGGCGCCAGCGAGCACGCCGGACCCTCCGTTCGGCGACACCGGCTAGCCGAAGCGCTCGACGGCGAAGGGGCTGGGATCGGCGAACGGCGTCTCGCCGGTCATCATTTCCGCCAGCAGGCGGCCGGTCGCAGGACCCAGGGTCAGGCCGTGGTGCTGGTGTCCGAAATCGAACCATAACCCGGCGTGGCGAGGCGCTTTCCCGATCACCGGCAGCATGTCCGGCAGGCAGGGCCGCGACCCCATCCAGGGCTTGGCGTCGATCGGCTCTCCCAGCGGAAACAGATCATGCGCCCGCGGCAATGCCCGTTCGAGCTGGATCGGCGTCGGCGGTGCATCGCGACGCGCAAACTCCACACCGGTGGTGAGACGAATACCGCGGTTCATCGGCGCCAGCACAAAACCCCGATCTGAATCGAGGACCGGGTGATTGAGCACGGCGTTGCCGCTGGCCGCCAGATGCAGATGGTAACCGCGCTTGATGCCGAGCGGGATGGAATATCCGAGCGGACGAAACACAAGGTCGGACCATGGTCCCAGCGCGACGACGGCTTCGCGCGCGGTCACCGCACCCTGCGGTCCGGCCATGCGCCAGCCGCCGGCGCCTTGCACGAGCGTTCGCGCGTCGCCGACGAGAAAGCGTCCTCCCTTGCGCTCGAACAGCGCCGCATAGGCTCTCGCCAGCCCGCCCGGATCGGGCACGAAACCCGGCGTCGGCCAATGGATGGCGCCCGCGAAATCTCCTTTGATATTCGGCTCGCGCAGCGCGATCGCGTTACGGTCGAGGACCTCGCCGTCGACGCCGTAATTTCGAGCGCGCTCGAGATCGCGCACCGCGTTGGCCAGGGTTGCTTCCGAGCGAAACAGCTTGATCCAGCCGGTGCGCCGCAAGAGCTCCGGCACTTCGGCCTCCGCGATCAGCGCTTCATGCTCGATGAGGCTGCGCTGGATCAGCGGCAGCTCGGCCATCGCGCTGTGCATCGCTCGCTCAGGCGAGGAAGCCAGGAAGTAGCGCACCAGCCACGGCAGCGAAGCCGGCAAATCGGCGATGCTGTAGCGCACATGCGGCGCGCGATTCATCGCGTATTGCAGGATTTGTCCGAAATCCCGGGGAAACATATAGGGGAAGACCGAGGCGGATTCGATGATCCCGGCGTTTCCGAAACTGGTCCCCTCCCCGGCATGCTCCTGCCGGTCGACCAGGATCACGTCCCGCCCGCGCCTTTGCAGGTGCAAGGCCGCGCCCACGCCGACCATGCCAGCGCCCAATACGAGAACATCGGCCGTCAGTTCCGCCATCCGGCACTCCGAAAGTTGAATGTAAGGCGCGGGCGTTTGCTGCCTATAGCTAGCTATTGCGGCACTGCCGCGCAAACCGGGTTGACTTTCGAAATGGCGCTTGCGTAGCGGCCAAACTCTGGCAACATGGATCGGCGAAGCCTGTCCATATTGTAAAAATGAACAGCACGCCACAGCGGAGAACGTGAACAAATGTCGGTACGTCAAACCCTGCTTGCCGCGACCACGGTCGCAATCGCCGCCTTTGCGACATCGCCGGCATCGAGCCAGACCCTGCGCTACGCCAACCAGGGCGAACTCAAATCGCTCGACCCCTATACGCTCAATGAAAGCACCACCCATGCCCATAACGGGCAGGTCTATGAAGGCCTGGTTGCGCGCGACAAGGACCTGAAGATCGTTCCGGGACTGGCGGAAAGCTGGGAAACACCGGAGCCTAC
Source organism: uncultured Alphaproteobacteria bacterium (assembly GCA_963742425.1). Taxonomy (GTDB): domain Bacteria; phylum Pseudomonadota; class Alphaproteobacteria; order Rhizobiales; family Xanthobacteraceae; genus Bradyrhizobium. Next base: position 662,207 of record CAVULR010000011.1, on the reverse strand, counting down.
CCGCTGGCGCTTCCACCTGCGCAAAGGTGTCAAATTCCATAACGGCGATCCCTTCACCGCCGATGACGTGGTTTTCTCGGCCGATCGCGTTCGCGCCAAAGGATCGAACCTGCAATCCTACGTTCCCGCCGATGCCAAGGTCGTCAAGATCGACGACTACACCGTGGATTTCATCCTGACGTCGCCAAATCCCATACTGAATTCGCTATGGAATACCTGGTACATCATGGACAAGAAGTGGTGCGAGGAAAACAACGCGGTGGCCCCGACGCCGGCGGCGGCAACCACGCCGAGTTTTGCTTCGCTTCACGCCAACGGCACCGGCGCCTTCACCGTCGAAAGTCATCAGCCCGGCGTCAAGACCGTGTTCAAGGCAAATCCGAACTGGTGGCAGAAACCCGAGCATAATCTGAAAGAGATCATTTTCACGCCGATCGGCTCCGACGCGACCCGGGTTGCGGCATTGCTTTCGGGCGAGGTCGATATCATCGAACCGGTTCCGATCCAGGATATTGCGCGCGTCGATGCCAGTCCGAACGCGCAAGTGCTGAAAGGGCCTGAAATTCGCACCATCTTCCTTGGCATGGACCAGGTGCGCGACGAACTGCTGTATTCGAACGTCAAGGGCAAGAACCCCTTCAAGGACATCCGCGTCCGCGAAGCCTTCTTCAAGGCGATCGATATCGAGCTGATCAAGACCCGCGTCATGCGCGGCCTCTCGACCCCATCGGCGCTGATGATCGCGCCGCAGGTTTTCAAGCTCTCTGGCGACTTCACCCGTCCGAAATTCGATCCCGACGGCGCCAAAAAGCTTTTGACCGAGGCCGGCTACCCCGATGGTTTCGAGGTGACGATGGATTGCCCCAACGACCGCTATGTCAACGATGCCGCGATCTGTCAGGCGGTGGTTGGCATGCTGGCCCGCATTGGCGTCAAGGTTACCTTGCTGGCGCAGCCGAAGCAGCTGTATTTCGCCAAGGTACTCAAGCCCGGCGGTTTCCAAACCTCATTCTATTTGCTGGGCTGGACACCCGGTACGCTCGATTCCCACGACGTACTGTTTCAGATCATGGGTTGCCGTGACGATCCGAAATCCTCGCGTGGCGAGGCCAATCTTGGCGGTTACTGCAACAAGAAGATGGACGCCATCACCGACAAGGTGCTGCTCGAGCCCGACATGGCCAAGCGGGATTTGCTGATCAAGGACGCGTTCGAAATCGCGGCCAAGGATTTCGCATACATCCCGCTGCACCAGCAGGCGTTGGCCTGGGGTGTGTCGAAAAAGCTGAAAGTGGTGCAGCGCGCCGATAATCAGGTTCTGCCCTACTGGATGGTCAAACAGGAATAGGGCAGCTTCGATAAACAAGTCCCGGCGGCCTCGCGCTTCCGGGACTTTTCGTTTCCGGCCCAAAGCGACGTCCGCCACTGTTAAAGAGAAGTGAAAGGATCACATGCTCGCTTTCACTCTTCGCCGCGCAATTCAGGCCATCGGCGTCATGATCGCGGTCGGGATCATCTCGTTTTCGATGTTCCGCTTCGCGGGCGACCCCGTCAACCAGATGGTCTCACTGGATACCCCGGCCGCCGAACGCGCCGCGATCCGCCTGTCTCTTGGCCTTGACGATCCCGTGCCGGTTCAGTTCGTGCGATATTTCGGCAACGCGATGCAGTTCAAGTTTGGCGTGTCCTACCAGTTCCGCCAGCCGGTCTCGAACCTGCTGATGGAGCGGATGCCGGCGACGCTGGAGCTCGCCACCTGCGCCACGGTTCTGGCGATGGTGTTCGGGATCCTGATGGGGGTTTATTCGGCGCTGAAAGGCGACACGCTTCTTGCCAAGATATTCCAGGCGGTGTCGCTGATCGGAATCTCGCTGCCGACCTTCCTGATCGGCATTCTTCTGATCTATCTGTTCGCCGTGATCCTGGGCTGGCTGCCCTCGTTCGGCCGCGGTGAAGTGGTGCGGATCGGCTGGTGGACCACGGGGCTGCTCACGATCTCCGGCCTCAAGGCCCTGATCATGCCCTCGATCACGCTCGGCCTGTTCCAGATGACCTTGATCATGCGGCTGGTGCGGGCCGAGATGCTCGAGGTGTTGCGGACCGACTACATTCGGTTTGCGCGGGCGCGCGGCCTGACGACGCGCGCGATCCACTTCGGTCACGCGCTCAAGAATACGCTGGTGCCGGTCATCACCGTCGCCGGGCTACAGTTTGGCTCGGTTATTGCATTTGCGATCATTACCGAGACCGTATTCCAATGGCCGGGCATGGGATTGCTTTTCGTGCAAGCGGTGCAAAACGTCGATATTCCGATCATGGCGGCCTACCTGCTGATGGTTTCGCTGATCTTCGTCACCATCAATCTGATTGTCGACATTCTCTACACCGTCGTCGACCCGCGCCTGCGCTCCACCATCCGCCGACCGGCCTGAACACGAGACCGCCATGACTGAAGTTACCCTCCCGCACAAGATCGAACCGAACGCGCCGCCCGTGCGCGCGCAGCCGGGAGGCTGGTTCTCCCGCGCGATCGAGAGCGACCTGTTCTACTCGTTTCGGCGCTCGCGCCTGACCATGGTGGCGGCGGCGGTGACCGCGCTGTTTTTTCTGCTCGCGATATTCGCCTCCGTCCTTGCCGTGCAAAATCCGTTCGATCCCGCGCAGCTTCAACTGCTGAATTCGCGAATTGCCCCGCTATGGACCGCCGACGGCCAAAGCCCGTTCCTGCTCGGCACCGACGAACAGGGCCGCGACGTCTGTTCCGCCATTCTCTATGGCTTGCGCATCTCGCTGGCCGTGGGCGTTCTCGGGGTGTTGTTCTCGGGCGCGCTCGGCATCGCGCTGGGGCTGATCGCCGGCTACGTCGGCGGCGCCGTCGATGGCCTGATCATGCGGATTGCCGACGTGCAGCTCACCTTCCCGGCCATCCTGATCGCGCTGCTGGTCAACGGCGTCGTCAAATCGGTGTTTGGCAACCGACTGGACGCCATCAGTACGCTGGCGATGCTGGTGTTTGCGATCGGACTGAGTTTCTGGGTGCAATATGCGCGCACCGTGCGCGGCTCGGTGATGGTGGAGAAGAACCGGGATTACGTCGCGGCGGCGCAGTTGATCGGGCTTCCTGCGCCCGTGATCATGCTGCGGCATGTGCTGCCGAACGCGATGGGACCGATCCTCGTGATCGCGACCATCAATCTCGCGCTCGCGATCATCACCGAGGCGACGCTGTCGTTCCTCGGCGCCGGCATGCCCGATACCATGCCCTCGCTCGGCACCCTGATCCGGATCGGCAACAATTATCTGTTCGCCGGCGAGTGGTGGATCGTGGCCTTTCCGGGAATTGCGCTGGCGGCGCTGATTCTTTCCATCAACCTGCTCGGCGACTGGCTGCGCGACGCGCTCAATCCGAAGCTTCGATGATGCGACGCGCCGCGATCTGCGAATATCAGCGATGACCGAGCCGGTTCTCTCAGTGCGCAACCTTCAGGTGGAGTTCGTCTCCCGCCGCGGCACGCTGCGCGCGATCGACGGAATTTCCTTCGATATCGCCAAGGGCGAAGTGCTGGGCGTGGTCGGCGAATCCGGCGCCGGCAAATCCGTCACGGGTTTGGCGGTGATCGGCCTGATCGATCCGCCGGGCCGCATTGCCGGCGGGGGAATCTACCTGTCGGGTGTGCGGATCGACAATTTGCCGCCGGAAGAGATGCGCCGGATCCGCGGCAAGCGGATCGGAATGATCTTCCAGGACCCGCTCACCAGCCTCAATCCGCTGTACCGGATCGGCGACCAGCTGGTTGAGACCATCAAGACCCATCTCGATCTTTCGGACTCCGGCGCCCGCAAGCGCGCCATCGATCTGCTCGCCGAGGTCGGCATTCCCGCACCCGAAAAACGCATCGACGCCTATCCGCATGAATTTTCCGGCGGCATGCGCCAACGCGTCGTGATCGCGCTTGCGATTTGCGCCGAACCGGAACTGATCATCGCCGACGAGCCGACCACGGCGCTCGATGTCTCGGTGCAGGCGCAGATCATCTCGCTGATCAAGCGGCTCGGCCGCGATCACGGTACCGCCGTGATGCTGGTGACCCACGACATGGGCGTTATCGCCGAAACCTCGGACCGCGTCGCGGTGATGTATTCGGGCCGCATCGCCGAAATCGGCCCGGTGCAGGATGTCGTGCAGAACCCGCTGCATCCCTATGCCAAGGGGTTGATGGGCGCGATCCCGACGCTTGCCGGCGAGGCCGCGCGCCTGGTGCAAATTCCGGGCTCGATGCCGCGGCTTTCCGCGATTCCGCCGGGCTGTTCGTTCAACCCGCGCTGTCCGTTCGTATTCGATCGCTGCCGTGTCGAACGGCCGGAGCCGATCCGGCACGGCACGCAAGCCGTGGCCTGTCATCTCTACGACGCGGCCGCCAAGGATACGGCGGCATGACATCGACGCCCTTTATCGACGTCAAGAACCTGCGTCGCGTGTTCGACGTATCAAAACCGTGGCTAAACCGCCTGCTCGAAGGCGGCCGTCTCGAATTCCTCAAAGCCGTCGATGGCGTGACCTTCGACATCGCCAGGGGCGAAACCTTCGCGCTGGTCGGCGAATCCGGTTCGGGAAAAACCACCGTCGCCCGGATGGTGGTCGGGCTGTTGCCGCCGACCTCGGGCGAGGTGGTGATCGACGGCGTTTCGATGAGCGATGCCGGACAGTCGCAGGCGCGCCAGCGTCTGCGCCGCCGCATCCAGATGATTTTCCAGGACCCCTATGCGAGCCTTAACCCGCGCTTTCGGGTCGATGCCATCGTCGCCGAACCGATCCGCGCCTTCGACCTGATCCAGGGCGAGCCCGACATCCAGGCGCGCGTCGGCGAACTGTTGAACCTGGTCGGCCTGCATGCCGACGACGGCCTGAAATATCCGCACGAATTTTCCGGCGGCCAGCGGCAGCGGATCGCGATCGCGCGGGCGCTCGCATCCGAAGCCGAGTTCATCGTCTGCGACGAGCCGACCTCCGCGCTCGACGTCTCGGTGCAGGCGCAAATTCTCAATCTGATGCGCGACCTGCAGGACAAGTTCGGGCTCACTTATCTCTTCATCAGCCATAACCTTGCCGTGGTCCGCCACATGGCGAACCGCATCGGCGTGATGTATCTCGGCCGCATCGTCGAGATCGCGCCGGCGCGCGAACTGTTCGATAACCCACGAATGCCCTACACCAAGATGCTGCTCGGCGCGGTGCCGGATCTGGCGATGTCCGGCCGCCAAAGGATCCCGGTCAAGGGTGAAATCCCCAATCCGATCGATCCGCCGCCCGGCTGCGCGTTCAACCCCCGTTGCCCGCTGGTGTTCGACCTGTGCCGCAAGCAGGCTCCGGCGCTGACCGACGGCGTCGCCTGCCATGCGGTCAATCAGGGGACGCACGCCACAGTCCCCGCCTGATCACAGGGTTGGGAGCGCGGCCCGGGACCAGGCCGGTTGGCAGCCAGCCCCGGCTGTGGTCAAGTGCGCGCGCGCCGCGGCACCCGCACACCCATGGAATATCATGAGCAAGATCAATCCCGATCCGTTTACGACCAGGCCGGAAATCGAGGGCACTTTCGGGGTCGTGACCTCTACCCACTGGATCGCCACCGCGGTCGGGATGGCCACGCTGGAGAAGGGCGGCAATGCGTTCGACGCCGGCGTCGCCACCGCGTTTACGCTGCAGGTGGTGGAACCGCATTTGAACGGGCCCGGCGGCGACGTGCCGATCATCGTGCACGATACCAAACGCGGCCGCACCGAGGTGATTTGCGGCCAGGGCCCTGCCCCGGCTGGCGCCACCATCGCGCATTACCGAAACGAGGGCCTCGAGATGGTGCCCGGCACCGGATTGCTGGCGGCCTGCGTTCCCGGCACCTTCGAATCCTGGATGCTGCTGTTGCGCGATTACGGAAGCTTGCGGCTGCGGGATGTGCTCGAGCCCGCCATCGCCTATGCAGGGAATGGCTACCCGCTGGTGGAGCGCGCCTCGGCCACGATTGCGACGGTCGAGCAATTATTCCGCAAGCACTGGAAGACTTCGGCTGCGGTCTACCTGCCTGACAATGAAGTGCCGAAACCCGGCACGCTTTTCACCAACAAGACGCTGTCTGAAACCTATGCGCGCATCCTGAAGGAAGCCGAAAGCGCGGGCGGCGACCGGGTCGCGCAGATCGAACGCGCGCGCAAAGCCTGGTCGCACGGTTTCGTCGCCGAGGCGATCGACAAATTCTGCCGCACCCAGGACGTCATGGACGTCAGCGGCTCACCGCACCGCGGCGTGCTGCGCGCCGACGACATGGCGCGCTGGCAGCCGGGCGTCGAAGCGCCGCTGACATACGATTATGGCCGCTACACGGTTTGCAAGCCCGGCGTCTGGAGCCAGGGCCCGGTGATGCTGCAGCAGCTCGCGCTGTTGAAGGGGTTCGAAATCGACGGGCTGGACCCCGCGGGACCCGAATTCATTCATCTGCAGACCGAATGCGCCAAGCTCGCCTTTGCCGACCGCGAGAAATTCTACGGCGATCCGAAATTCACCGAAATTCCGATCGCGACGCTGTTGTCCGACGCCTACAACGATGCGCGCCGCAAGCTGATTTCCGACAAGGCCTCGCTCGATTTCGTGCCCGGCTCGGTCGAGGGCTTCGGCGCCGTCGTGAAACTGCGCCGCCAGGAGGGTAGCCGCGAGGCCGTCGGCGCCATGGGCGCGGGCGAGCCGACCGTCGGCCGCTTCGGCGAAGTGCGCGGCGATACCGTGCATTTCGACATCATCGATTCCGCCGGCAACATGATTTCGGCAACGCCCTCCGGCGGCTGGCTGCAATCCTCGCCGGTGATCCCGGAAATCGGCTTTTGCCTCGGCAGCCGCGCGCAGATGTTCTGGCTCGAGGAAAATCACCCGGCCGCGCTGGCCCCGGGCAAACGCCCGCGCACCACGCTCAGCCCGACCATGGCGCTGCGCGACGGCGAGCCGTATCTGGCCTGGGGTTCACCCGGCGGCGATCAGCAGGACCAATGGACCACGCAGTTCTTCCTGCGGCACGTCCACGCCAAAATGAACCTGCAGGAAGCGATCGACGCGCCGGCGTGGCATTCCGAACATTTCCCGATCTCGTTCTGGCCGCGCACCGCCCGGCCCGGCGTGCTCGTGGTCGAGAACCGCGTGCCCAAGGCGACCACGGATCAATTGAAGAGCCGCGGTCACATCGTGGAGACCGGGCCCGACTGGTCGGAGGGCCGCCTCACCGCGGCCTCGAAAGTCGGCCGCCGGCGGCGTGCCGCCGCCAACCCGCGCGGCATGCAGGGCTACGCGGCCGGGCGATGAGCGGCTGCGATGGGTTGAAAGCACCGAGATGACCTGGTCGATCATCGCCCGAGATCAAACAACCGGCCAGTTCGGCATCGCCGTCGCAACCCGGTTCTTCGCGGTCGGCGCCCGCGTGCCGCATATCGCGGCCGGGCGCGGCGGTATCGCGACGCAGGCTTTGGTCAATCCGTATTACGGCATCGACGGGGTGAAACTGTTGCGCGAGGGACGCAAACCCCGCGACATCATCGACACCCTGATTGCGACGGATGCCGGCCGCGAGAGCCGGCAGCTCCACATCCTGGATGCATCCGGCCGCATCGCTTCCCACACGGGGCGCGACTGCGTCGACTGGTGCGGGCACCTCGAGGGCAACGGTTTCTCCATTGCCGGCAATATGCTGGCGGGCGCGCGCGTGCTTGACGATACCGCGAAAGCCTACCTCGCAGGCGAAAGGCTGCCGTTCGCGCAGCGCCTGATCGCGGCGATGCGGGCCGGCGAGGCCGCCGGCGGCGACAAGCGCGGCAAACAATCGGCCGCGCTTCTGATTCACGGCCACGAGGAATGGTCCGATCTCGACCTGCGGGTCGACGACCACGGCGACCCGCTTGCCGAACTCGGCCGCCTCGAGGCGGTCAGCCGCGAACGCTGGGTGCATTTCCGCCAATTTCTCCCGACGCGGCGGAATCCTGCCGGCATCACCGATCGCGCCATCATCGACGCGACCATCGAAGCGGCGATTGCGAGCGAGAAATGACCGCCCTCCCGCTGATCGAGATCGAAGGTTTGCGGGTCACATTCCATGGCGACGATGGCCGCACCACCCATGCCGTCAACAGCGTCGATCTGAGCGTCGCCAACGGCGCGACGCTGGGGCTGGTCGGGGAATCCGGCTGCGGCAAGAGCGTCACCTCGTTGGCCATCATGGGTCTATTGTCGAAACAATCGGCCGAAGTCACCGGCTCGGTCCGCTTCGATGGCTTCGATCTGCTCGATGTGCCGGACGAGACGCTGCGCGATCTCCGCGGCAATCGCCTGGCGATGATCTTCCAGGAGCCGATGACCTCGCTCAATCCGAGCTTCACGATCGGCGATCAGATCATCGAGACCATTCTGCGTCATCGCGGCGGTTTGCGGCGAAACGCGCGCGAGCGTGCGATCGAACTGCTGCGCCGCGTCCACATCCCCTCGCCGGAACGGCGGATCGACGACTATCCGCACAAGCTCTCGGGCGGCATGCGCCAGCGCGTCATGATCGCGATGGCGCTGGCTTGCGATCCCATGCTGCTGATTGCCGACGAGCCCACCACCGCGCTCGACGTCACCCTGCAGGCGCAAATCCTCGACCTGATGCGCGAATTGAAGGCTGCGAGCGGCGCCGCGATCATTCTGATCACCCACGATCTCGGCGTTGTCGCCGAGGTCTGCGACGAGGTCGCGGTGATGTATGCCGGCGAGATCGTCGAGCGCGCGCCGGTCGACGAATTGTTCGCCTCGCCACAGCATCCCTACACCGTCGGCCTGCTCGGCTCGATCCCGCGGCTCGATCGCCGCGCCTCGCATCTCGCCACCATCGAGGGCGTGGTTCCCAACATGAGCACGCCGCCGGCCGGCTGCCGCTTCGCCGCGCGCTGTCCCTTCGTGAGCAAGGTCTGCACCGACGCGCCGCCGCCGATGGTGGCGGTAAGCCCCGCGCACTGGTCGCGCTGCATCAAGGCGCCGCTCGAGAGGCTGGTGTCGTGATGGCGGCGATCTCCATTCCCCGGGCGCGGTGCAGCACAAGCGCAGCGCGGTGGTGCACCGCTGAACCGGGATCCAGATTTGACTCCCGGCAACGTGGGTCCCGGTTCTGCAGCCCACCGCGTTGCGCTGCGCAGCGCCCGGGACACGATAATTGTGACGACAGTTGTGACTCTTGGGAGGTCAGAAAGTGACCGCCCTGCTCGAAGTCCAGGATCTCGTAAAACACTTTGTCGCCGACCGCTCGCTCTTTGGCCGCCCGACGGCATTCGTCAAGGCGGTGGACGGCGTCAGCTTCAGCGTGCAGGCCGGCAAGACGCTGGCGCTGGTCGGCGAATCCGGCTGCGGCAAGTCGACCGTGAGCCGGCTGGTGTTGCGGCTGATCGAGCCGGATTCGGGCCGTATCCGCTTTGAGGGCCGCAATCTGCTCGCGCTGGATGCGAACGAACTGCGCAGCTTCCGTCGCGACGCCCAGATCATCTTCCAGGATCCCTACGCCTCGCTCAATCCGCGCATGACCGTCGGCCAGATCCTGGGCGAGCCGCTGGCGCTGCACGATCTGGTACCGGCGCCGCGGCGCCGCGAGCGGGTCGAGGAATTGCTGCGCCTGGTCGGGCTCGAACCGCGCTTCGCCCGCCGCTACCCCCACGAGTTTTCCGGGGGCCAGCGCCAGCGCATCGCGATTGCGCGCGCGCTCGCGGTCGAGCCGAAACTCATCATCTGCGACGAGCCGGTATCGGCGCTGGATGTCTCGATCCGTTCGCAAATCCTCAACCTGCTGCGCGACCTGCAGGACCGGCTTGGACTGGCTTACATCTTCGTTTCCCATGACCTGGCTGTCGTGAAACACATCGCCGACCGCGTCGCCGTGATGAACCTCGGCGTGATCGTCGAGACCGCGGAGACGCAGGCGCTGTTCGCCTCGCCTCGCCACCCCTACAGCCGCGCGCTGTTGTCGGCGATCCCGGTTGCCAAGCCGCGCGCAAAGCGCAGCCGGATGCTGCTGCAGGGCGAATTGCCGAGCGCGCTCAATCCGCCGTCGGGCTGCCGCTTTCACACGCGCTGTCCCTATGTGATCGACCGCTGCCGCGTCGAGCCGCCGGAACTGCTCGCCGACGAGACCGGGCATGCCACCGCCTGCCACCGCACGGCCGGACTGCCGCCGCCTGACAACATCGTGCCCACCGACGGCGGCTTTTCGCCCGCGCTGGAACGATTGGTGGCCGCCTTCAGCGCGCATGCGGAAGTACCCGGTCGCGGCGGGGTTGATATGATCGAGCCCATGCCTTCGGCCAGTGTTTGAAGATGGAGACCAGTCCAATGAAGAACTTGCGTTTGGCTTTTATCGCGGCGGCAGCGTTGCTGTCGTTCCAGGCCGGCGTTCAGGCCCAGACCACGCTGCGTATCGGGCTTGCCGAGGATCCGGACATTCTCGATCCGACGCTCGGGCGCACCTATGTCGGCCGGATCGTATTTGCATCATTCTGCGACAAGCTCTTCGACATCGACGAAAAGCTCAACATCGTGCCGCAACTCGCGCTGTCCCACGAGACCTCGGCGGATGGCAAGGAGGTCACGATCAAGCTGCGGCCCGGCGTCAAATTCCACGACGGCGAGCCGCTCAACGCCGAGGCCGCGAAATTCTCGCTCGACCGTCACCTGACGCTGCCGACGTCGTTCCGCAAGCCGGAGCTGGCCGCGGTCGATCATGTGGACGTCGTCGATCCCCTCACCATCAAGCTGGTATTGAAGACGCCATATTCACCGCTGATCGCCCAACTCACCGATCGCTCGGGGATGATGGTCTCTCCCAAGGCCGCGAAAGAGGCCGGCGACAAGTTCGGACTACATCCGGTTTGCGCCGGACCCTATAAATTCGTCGAGCGCGTGCAACAGGACCGCATCGTGTTCGAGAAATTCGCCGACTATTGGGACAAGGACAAGATCCATATCGACCGCATCGTATACCTGCCGCTGGTAGACGCGACGGTTCGCCTCGCCAACCTGAAATCCGGCGGCCTCGATCTGATCGAACGCCTGCTCGCCACCGATATCAAGGCGGTGCAGACGGACCCGAAACTCAAGTTGTCGAGCGCGATCGAGCTCGGCTATCAGGGCGTGACGCTGAACATCGGCAAGGACAAGGCCAAGGGACCGCTCAGCCAGTCCGCCAAGGTGCGCCAGGCGCTTGACCTCGCCATCGACCGCGAGGCCATCAATCAAGTCGTGTTCAACGGCGAATTCAAACCCGGCAACCAGTGGCTCAATCCCGACCATCCCTACTATCAAAAGTCCTTCCCCGTACGCGCGCGCGATGTCGCCAAGGCGAAGGCGCTGTTAAAGGAAGCGGGCGCGACCGCGCCGGTGACCATCGACTTCATGGTGCCGAAGGGCGCCGAGACCGAGGCGGTTGCGCAGGTTATCCAGTCGATGGCGGCCGAAGCCGGCTTCGACATGAAGATCAGGGTCACCGAATTCGCGACGTCGCTGAAACAGGCCGAAGCCGGCGAGTATCAGGCTTATTTGCTGGCATGGAGCGGACGCATCGATCCCGACGGCAATTCCTACATTTTCCAGAAAACCGGAGCGCCGCAGAATTACAGCGCCTGGTCCAATCCCGATGCCGACAAGGCCCTCGAAGACGCCCGCCTTGTCACCGATCCGGCGAAACGCAAGGAAATCTATGAAAAGCTGACCAGGCTCGTGCTCGACGAAGAGCCGATCCTCTACATCTTTCACCGCAAGATCCTGATCGCGCACACTACCAGGCTTGAAGGCTACAAGCAGATGCCCGACGGATTGGTGCGGGTGAACGGACTGACGTTGAAATGAGGACGATTACCGCGGGCCTCCTTTCATATCCCTCCCCCCTTGCGGGGTCGAGACGAGCGAAGCTCGCTCTCATGGGTTCGGGTGGGGGGCGCCACAAACACAGAATCCCGTTGGGTTACCCCCCTCCCTATCCCTCCTCCACAAGGGGGGAGGGAACGCGCCAGCCATATTCAGCCAGATTTGATATTCCCGCACGTCGGATCGCGACCCTTTCGTGTCCCGGATGCAGTGCAGCGCGCCAACGGTGCACTGCTGATCCGGGATCCACCTCTGCCGCAGAGCCTGCCCCTCGAACATGGATCCCGGTTCTGCAGCGCATCGTTACGCGCTGCGCTGCGCCCGGGAAACGAACCGCCCCATGCTGAATTTTCTCGGCAAGCGTATCCTGCAGTTGATCCCGACGCTGTTCTTCGTGTCGATCCTGATCTTTTCGCTGCAGCATTTGTTGCCCGGCGATCCGGCGCTTGTGATGGCCGGCGAAGAGCGCGATCCCGACGTCATCGCCCATATCCGCGCGCAATACCGGCTCGATCAGCCGATCCCGATTCAGTACTTCTATTGGGTCAAGGGCGTGATGTCCGGCGACTTCGGAGAATCGCTCCGCATCAAGGTGCCGGTGCGCGAACTAATCGAGCAGAAACTTCCGGTGACGATGCAACTGGCGTCGATGGCGATCGTCATCGCCTTCCTGATCGGAATTCCCGCCGGCATCGTGTCGGCGGTGAAGAAGGGTACCGCCTGGGACTATGGCGCGAACCTGTTCGCGCTATGGGGTATCTCGACGCCCAATTTCTGGCTCGGCATCATGCTGATCTTCCTGTTCTCGATCGAACTCGGCTGGCTGCCGGCTTCAGGTTACGTCGCGCTCTCCGAGAACTGGCGCGCCAGCCTCGCCTCCACCATCATGCCGGCCTTCGTGCTCGGCAACGCCATCGCGGCGATCCTGATGCGGCATACGCGCAGCGCCATGCTGCAGGTGCTCGAAAGCGATTATGTTCGCACCGCCCGCGCCAAGGGCCTGTCCGAGCGCTCCGTCATCCTCAAGCACGCCATGCGCAACGCGCTGACGCCGGTCATCACGCTCGGCGCCCTCGAACTCGGCACGCTGTTATCGGGCGCGGTGCTGACCGAACAGATCTTCTCGATCCCCGGTTTCGGCAAGCTGATCGTCGATGCCGTCTTCAATCGCGATTATGCGGTCGTACAGGGCGTCGTGCTGGTGACGGCGACGATCTACATCACGTTGAACCTGATCGCCGATATCGCCTATTTCCTTGTCAACCCAAGGCTGAGGGCTTGAGCCCATGACCGACGCAGCGATCGGCGCAATTGCTCTTGCCGGCACCGACGAGCTGGAGAGCCCGGCTCGGCGCGCGCTGCGCCGGCTGTTTCGCCGAAAGGGCGCCGTCGCCGGGCTGTTCGTCATCGCCACCTTCGTCGTACTCGCGATATTTGCGCCCGTGATCGTTCCCTATGACCCGATCGCGACCAGCTGGACGCTGGTGCGAAAAGCTCCCTCGGGGCTGCACTGGTTCGGCACCGACGACCTCGGCCGCGATATTTTGGGGCGCGTGATCTATGGCGCGCGCGCTTCGCTGATGGCGGGTGCGATCTCGGTCGGGATTGCACTCGGACTTGGGGTGCCGCTCGGACTTTTGTCAGGTTATCGCGGCGGGTTCATCGACGCCCTGATCAGCCGCATCACCGACGCCATGCTGGCCTGCCCGTTCCTGATCCTGGCCATTGCGCTATCGGCGTTTCTCGGCCCGAGCCTCGGCAACGCCATGATCGCCATCGGCATCACCACCACGCCGATCTTCGTACGGCTGACCCGCGGCCAGGTAATGAGCGTCAAGGTCGAGGATTATGTCGAGGCCGCGCGCGCCATGGGCAATCCGCGCTGGCGGATTGCGCTGTTCCACATCTTGCCGAACATCATGCCGGCGCTCTTGGTGCAGGCGACGCTTTCGATCGCGGCTGCGATCATCGCCGAGGCGGCGTTGTCGTTCCTCGGCCTCGGGCAGCAGCCGCCCGCGCCCTCCTGGGGCAGCATGCTCAATGCCGCGCAGCGCTTCCTCACCAATGCGCCATGGATGGCGCTGTGGCCGGGGTTGGCTATCTTCCTCGTGGTGCTGTCGTTTAACCTGGTCGGCGACGGCCTGCGCGACGCCCTCGATCCGCGCGAGCGGTGACCGCCTGCTTCACCTCTCCCATGGGGAGAGGCATAGGCCGCCTTCGGCGGCTGTTCTTGGAAAAAAAGAACGCCGAAGCAAAGCTTCGGCTACGTCGCATCGACAGATGCGATCCGGTTGAGGGGTTTCGCTCTGTCGATAGACCGTACCCCTCACCCCAACCCTCTCCCGATGGGAGAGAGAGAGAGAGAGAGAGAGAGAGAGAGGGTTCCATCGCGACGAGTTGCGTCATCGCGAGCGCACTGCGCCCCCTCTCCCGCCCTTGCGGGGGAGGGTTGGGGTGGGGGCTCTCTCTCGGCAGCGGAATTCGCGGAGGCGGCCCCCACCCGCCTCGCTTTGCTCGGCATCCTCCCTCGCAAGCGGGAGAGGGAAAAGAGGCTCTCAAATCACCACTTCACGCATCACTCTGCGGCAATCCATCTCGTATTCGAGGTCGATCACGGGCGGGCGGGCAAAATGCCAGGTCAATCCGGATCGCACGGCGCCGCGGCGAACCAGTTCATCGGCAACGACCGGGTGAAAGTCGTGCACGGTGTAGGCTTGCACGGCCGTCGTCTCGCTCCAGCCATGCCCGAACGCGCCGAGGCGGCTTTCCATCGACCCAACGGTGAACCTGACTTTTTCCCTCATGCCGTCCGGGCTGAGGTCACGGTAGCGCACCGTGCGCTCGGAATAGCTCGCGGTCCCCTCGCGCAATTCAGCGCCGCCGGCGATCACGAATGTCGGCGTCGCCACCCGGCTGGGGCGCGTGAAAGCAAACGCAAAAAATGACGGTTCGGACGGCGGATCGATCTCCGGGCAGACGTTGCTGCGTGCCACCGGATTGACGGTGCCATCGAACAGGCCCCATTCCCCAAGCGTCTTGACGTAATGCCGGTTGAATCTCAGGAAACCGTCCTCGGTAAAGGCGCCCGGCGAACGCAACTCACAGGCACAAAACGACGTCAACGGCCGGCCCGCGGCCTGAATATATTTGGCGATCTGCGCAAAACCTTCAGCCAATGGCGGCAACCTGTCGAAGCGCACGCGTTCGATTTCATAGCCGGCATCGGCGGCCGCGCCGCTGGAATATTGAAACACCGCGGGGATGAACCGGTAATTGCCGGCTGCAAAATCACGCATCATCTCTCAGATTTCCTGTCCTGGTCCTATTCCAGTTGCATGCGGACGCCCTTGGCGCCGTTGAGCAACCGTCTGAGGTGGAAACCAGCCAGGGCATCGTCCGCATGCAGTCCCACCAGTGCCGCGAACGCCGGCATCGCGGCCGCGTCCCCGGCTTCCAGTTTGGCGAAGGCCTCGCAATATTGCGTCGCAGCCGGCTTCTTGAAGGCCGCCGGCGCCAGTGGCTCGTAAGCGCGAAGCGGTTCGCCGCGTCCGCGCAGCACGAGATCGCCGACCGGCCTGCCCTTGAAATTCTCGGTGGCGTCGGCGACCGCGGCGCTGACGCAAATGCGGGTGCCGAGAAACTTGTTGGCCGCTTCAAGACGTGCCGCGATATTGATGGTGTCGCCATAGGCGGTGTAATCGAAGAAACGGCTGCCGCCGAAATTGCCGACCAGGGCCGGGCCGGAGTGAACGCCGATCCGTGTCGCACCGATATTCACCCCCTTGGCCTTCCAGCGCTCGCGAAACTCCTCGGACCAGGCATCGAGAGCATGCGCGCAGGCGATCGCGCGCGTCGCATAATCCGGCTGGTCTCCGGGCGCGTTGAACAGAATATGGAGCGCATCGCCGATGATCTTGGCGACGGTGCCTTCATGCGCGAACACAACGTCGGTCATGCCGCCGACATATTCGTTGAGCAACGCACCCAGCACCTCGGGCGCGGCGGTTTCCAGCAGCGACGTGAAACTTGTACCATCGGTGAAGATGGTCGCGACCTCGCGCCAATGCACCGCCATGCCGTCAGTTTCAGCATCGCAAGCAAGCCGGCTCGCGATCTGTGGCGAAAAATACCGCGACAGCGATGCATGGGCACGTTCGGCCTCGGCCTGGCGGCGGCGCGCATCGCGTATCATCTCGACGTGACGGATGGTCTTGTCGATGGTCATTTCCAGATCGCCGAAATCGATCGGCTTGGTCAGGAAATCGAAAGCGCCGCGGTTCATCGCGGTACGGATATTGTTCATGTCGCCATAGGCGGAAACGATGATCGTCGATTTCTTGTCCTCGGCCTCCTGCAGCCGCGCGAGCAAGGACAGCCCGTCCATCCGCGGCATGTTGATGTCGGATACCACCATATCGACATCGGGATGATCCTCGATCGACTGCAGCGCCTCGATGCCGTCATGGGCGAACACAAACGCCACCACGCCGTCGCGGATCTGGCGGCGGAATTTCTGCAGGATCAGAGCCTCGAGATCGGGCTCGTCATCGACGACGAGGATGGTTGCGGTCATGCGGCTTGCTCGAGCCGTGTATCGATTTCGTGGCGCAGCAGCGCAAAATCGATCGGTTTGGTCAAAAGGCCTATCGCGCCGCGCTCGATCGCCTTGCGGCGTGTTTCGGCATCGCCATAGGCGGTGATCATGATAACGGGAACGTCAGGCCGCTCCGCGCGCACCTTCGGGAGCATTTCAAGCCCGCTCATGCCGGGCATGTTGATGTCCGACAAGATCAGGATCAGCGACGGGTCCGCGATCTCGCGGGCCCGGACGAGGGCCGCGGGCGCCGAGGGCGCAAACTCCATGAGGAACCGGCCGGATCTGATGTCGCGGCGGAATTGCTGACGAAACAGGGCTTCGACATCGGGCTCGTCATCCACGACGAGTATGTAAACGCTCAATTTTTGCCTCCAGCCTATGCTTGCGCCGCCGCCGTTCGCGGCAGCGTAATGATGAATTCGGTAAATGCGCCCGGCTCGGTGTCGACGTCGATCTTGCCGCCATGTTGTTTCACGACGATGTCATGGCTCATCGACAGGCCAAGGCCGGTACCCTCGCCGGCCGGTTTGGTGGTGAAGAACGGATTGAACATCTTCTCCTTCACTTCCTGCGGAATACCGGTGCCATTGTCGCGGATCCGGATTTCGACCCGGTTGCCCAGGCTCTTTGTGCTCGCACTCAGGGTCGGCTCGAAGCCGTCGTCGCCGACCTCCTTGCGCTTGGTGGCGGCGTAAAAGCCGTTTGAAATCAGATTGAGAAACACCCGCGTGATCTCCTGCGGGTACAGGTCGATCATGCCGGCCTGGGGATCGAGGTCGCGCTGCAGGGTGATGTTGAAACCGGATTTCTCGGCGCGTGCACCGTGATAGGCGAGATTGAGGCTTTCCTCGACGATCGCGTTGATGTCGACAGGCCGGTGCTCGCCGGAACCCTCGCGCGAATGCAGCAGCATGTTTTTGACGATCGAATCGGCGCGCTTGCCGTGCTGCACCACTTTCTCGAGATTGCCTTTCAGCATCATCGTGAGCTCGTCGATCTCTTCCCGCATCTTGTCGTCGAGCGCGGCCGGCTTGAGCACGTCGTTCAGCTCGTCGACGAGTTCGGTCGAAAGCGCCGAGAAATTGTTGACGAAATTGAGCGGATTCTTGATCTCGTGGGCGATGCCGGCGGTGAGCTGGCCGAGCGAGGCCAGCTTCTCGGTCTGTACCAGGCGATCCTGCGCGGTGCGCAGGTCCTCGAGCGAGAGAGAAAGCTCCTGGGTGCGCTCCTGTACCTGTTCGAACAAACGCACGTTTTCGATGGCGATGACGGCCTGGTCGGCGAAAGTCTGGACCAGATCGACCTGGCGCTGGCTGAACGCTCCGGCTCCCGGCCTTCCCAAGAGCAGCACGCCTTCGACTGCGCCATCGCGCATCAGGGGAACCGCGAGCACCGCCCGGTAAGCGCCGATCGTCGGCGCGTTGCCAAAATTATATTCGGGATCGGCTTGTACGTCCGCAACGTGGACAGGCTTGCCGTTCATGAAAACCCGGCCGGTGATGGTATCGCGGTTGGCCCGCATCGGATTGGCGTGCATGAAATCGATGAAGGCCTGGGTACAGCCGGATTCGGCCTGCAGCCGCATCACGTCGTCGTCGCGCAGGCAAATGATGCCAAGCGAGGCGCTGCACAGGGATTTCGCGGATTCGATCAGGGTGGTCAGCACGGATTTCAGGTCGAACGCCGAGCGGCTGATGACCTTGAGCACGTCGGCGGTCGCGGTCTGCTGCTGCAGGGATTCGGTCAGGTCATCGGTGCGCAGACGCAGCTCCTTGAGCAATCGCGCGTTCTCGATTGCGATAACCGCCTGCTTGGTGAAATTCTCCACCAGCGCGACCTGCTTGTCTGTGAACTGGCGCACTTCCTGGCGAATAATTGTGATCGCGCCCATCAGTTCGTCTTCCTTGAGCATGGGCACGACGAGGATGGTTCGGGCGCCTGCGACATCGGCCAGCCCGACAACATTGGCAACACCGGCCTTGTAGCCCGGAGTGTCCCTGAGATCGGGCACCTGACTCGGCCGATGCGTCTCGGCAACGATCGCAAGCGACGATCCCGGCTGCGGAACGATCGGCGCCCGCTCCCGGTACGCTGCGAACGCGGGCGGGATGTTGTGAGTGGCAACGATGTTGTATTTTTCTCCGTCCCACAAATTCATCGTACCGAAACTCGCGCCGCAAACGCGGGTGGCACTCTCGAGCATGGTCTGGAACACCGGCCCCAATTCGCCCTGCGAGGACGAGATGACCTGCAAAACCTCGGATGTCGCGGTTTGCTGCTCCAGCAATTCGCTCAATTCCGCCGTTCGCGAATCGACCTTTTTCTCCAGGTCGGCATAGAATTCCTGCAGCCGCGCGCCCATGTCGTTGAACTGGTTGGCAAGGCCTTCGAGTTCGTCACCGGTCTTGATCGAAATGCGCTGGGCGAAATCGCCGCCGCCGATCCGCTCGGCGCCCGCGCGCAGCGCCTGGATCGGGCCGACCATGCGCCGGGCCAGAAAAATCCCGGCCAGCACCGCGAAGATCGACGCCGCCGTGAGCACGATGGTGAGGCGTTGCAACGCGAGATATAGCGAGGCATAGGCCTCCTTGACCGGAAGCTCCACGAACATGATCCAGCCCAGTGGCGCGATCGGCGCCGACGCCGTCAGCACCTCCTGGCCCTGGATGTTCATCGCGCCCTGCAAGGAATCGGCGCTGGAATCCACCCGCGGTACCAACGGTGCCGGTGGCGGCGATGACGGCGCTGTCCGAGCCCCGGGCGCGGCCTGCGCGGCCTGCTCGGCCAACGCGTTTTGCTCGGCTAAAGCTGCCTGCGCTGCCAATGCCGCCTGCACCTGCACGAGCTTCGACATATCGGTATTGCGCAGCACCAGGCTGATGTCGGGATGGGCGATCAGACGGCCTTGTGTGCCGACGACATAGGCGTGTCCGCGCTCGCCGACCTTGATCTGCGAAACCACGTCCCAGATCAGCTTGAGATTGACCTCGGCGATGCTGACCCCGGCATCCTTGCGGGTGCCGGCCAGCGACAGCGTCATGTAAGGCTCGGATTCCCGGCGGAAATAGACGGGCCCGTAATAGACCTTGTGGGCGACGGCTTCGGTGAACTTCGGTTCCTTGGAAAGGTCGAGCCCACTGTCCACGACATCCATGGCCAGCCGGGACACCCTCAGACGCTCCTTGCCGGTCGAATCGACTTGTGCCAGTTCGGTGATGGCCGGCACCTGCCGCAGCAACCGCAAGGCATCGAACCGGCGCGTTTCGATCGATCCGGCCGACCAGGGCAACTGGGTGGTCCAGCCCAACTGGCTTTCGATTTCCTTGACGAACTGGCCGATCTTGGCAGCCGCCGCTTCCGCCTGCTCGTGCTGAATCCGGATCAGGGAGGCCTTATGCTCGCGGTAATAGAAGAAAACCTCGAAAATTCCGTTGGATAGCAGCGCGACGCCGACCACCGCCACAAACAGCGCGACGTATTTGGTGAACAGCCGGGTGCGGATTTTCGTGCCCGACGGTTTGGCGTCCGGCATCGCACCCGCAACGGGCGATGCACCCAACGTTCGGCCCTGAGGCGTATCGGGGTGGAGGGAAATGCTCATTCGAGCCAAGTTAGCAAGAAGCGCCGGGCTTGTCTCTTGCCGCAGTGCGGCAAGATCACTCGATCACCTCGTCGGCGCGGCTAAGCATCGCGGGCGGCACAGTGAGGCCGAGCGCCGCCGCGGCTTTGAGATTTACGACGAGTTCGAGCTTGGTTGGCTGCTCCACCGGCAGGTCGCCCGGCTTGGCGCCCCGGAAAATCTTGTCGATCAGGCTCGCAGCACGGAAATACAGATCGGGATAACTCACCCCATACGCCATCAGCCCTCCGATATCGACAAACTCCTTGGACGGATAGATTGCCGCCAGGCGATGTTTCGCGGCGAGATCGGCGATCAATTGCCGGTATTCCTGGGTCAGGGCATCGATCCCGACCAACAGCGTGTCGACATGGCGGGCGCTCGCCGTTTCGAATGCACCGGGAATGTCATCCTCGGTCTTCACGTCCAGCAGGGCAGCCTCAATGCCGAGCGTCTGCGCTGCCTTCTTGGTCTCTTCCCACTGCAAATGAGAAACGGGATTTTCCATGTTGACCAAAAAGGCCGTGATCGATTTTCCAGGCCGCAGCTCCTTGAGCAATTCGACGCGCTTGCCGGCGAGTTCCGTCACGAACGCACTCAAACCGGTCACATTGCCACCCGGCCGCGCCAGGCTGGCGACAACGCCCACACCGAGCGGCTCGCCGATTGCCGCCATCACGATCGGGATCGTTTCCGTCGCCTCCTTTGCGGCGCGCGCTGCGGGCGTGCCCCGGGTGACGATCAAATCGACCCCGAGCCGAACCAATTCGGCGGCCAGGGCCGGAAAACGCCGTCCATCACCATCGGCTGACCGGTACTCGAGGCTATAATTCTGGTTTTCGACGTAACCCAATTCGCGCAACCCGCGTCGCAGCGCGTCTAGATTCCGGGCATTCGACGAAGCCGATACCGTCTCCAATATTCCGATGCGATGGTTTTTCGCCGGCGCTTGCGCGCGAGCCCGGCGCGACGCCGCCACCGCCGCGCCAGCAACGAGGGTGATGAATTCGCGGCGTTGCATCTCCTAATCCTGCCTCCGACGCCTGGCAATGGAGGCGCCTGCCGGGACAGGATATCACGGAGCCTGACGAAGGGAACGACGCCAATGGCGATCAGGCCGGTTTCCGCCGCTTTGGACCGGCCCCGCGCCTACGTCGGCCTGAGGGCCTTCTGACTGAGATCGAACTCCGCGATCTCCTTGCTCCGCCGGGATACCGCCGTTCCGCGGTGATCGGTGGCGATCGCCACATAGACCGCCGGCAGAACGAACAGCGTGAACACGGTTCCGATCGACATGCCCGCGACCACAACCAATCCGATCGAGAATTGGCTCGCCGCGCCCGCGCCCGTGGCGGTCAGAAGCGGCAGCAAGCCGGTGACCATCGCCGCCGTCGTCATCAGGATCGGGCGAAGCCTGACCCGCGCCGCCATTTCGATGGCCGAGCGCCGGTCGAGACCCTCATTGAGCTGCAATTCGTTGGCGAATTCGACCATCAGAATGCCGTGCTTGCTGATCAAGCCGACCAGGGTGAGCAGCCCCACCTGGGTGTAGATGTTCATCGTCGCGGCGCCGAAGAACAACGGAATCAGCGCACCGACGATCGCCATGGGAACACTGATCATGATCACGAGGGGATCGCGCAGGCTCTCGAATTGCGCCGCCAGCACCAGGAAGATGATGATCAGCGCAAAGCCGAAGGTGATCGCAAGCTGATTTCCCTCCTGCACGTACTGACGGGAATCCGCCAGATAGGCATGGCTGTAGCCGGCCGGCAGTTCCCGCGCGAGGCCCTCGAGGAAATCGACCGCCTGCCCCACCGTTACGCCCGGCATCGGCACCGCCTGGAAAGTTGCGGAGTTCAACTGGTTGTAGTGGGTCAACGCGTTGGGATCGGTCCCCGTTTCGATCGAGACGATGGTCGAGAGCGGCACCTGCTGACCCGTCGCCGTCGGCACATAATATCCCCCGAGCGCCTCGCGCGAGAGCCGGTGGTCGCGCGGCACTTGTGGGATCACCTGATAGGATCGCCCCTCGAGATTGAACCGGTTCACGAAGTTTCCGCCGAGCAGCGTCGCCAGCGTATTGCCGACGCTCGCCATGGTGATGCCGAGATCGCTGGCTTTCGAGCGGTCGACAGTGACACGCACCACCGGCTGATTGAAGTCGAGGTCGCTGTCGGACACGATGAACAACCCGCTCTTCCGCGCGGCGTCCTTCAGCTTCGTCATCTGTTCGTAGACCGCCTGAAAGCCGCTGGTGGAATTGATCACCATCTGCACCGGCAGGCCACCCGGTCCGCCCGGCAACGGCGGCAGGTTGAATGCGAAGGCATTGACCCCCTCGATCTTGCTGAGTTGCGCCTGCACCAGCGGCTTCAGCTTGATCGAAGAGCGCTGCCGCTCGTCCCAGGGTTTGAGCAGCATGCCGGCGATGCCGTTCTGCGGGCCGTTGATTCCATTGAGCGCGAAACGCAGATCGGTCTCCGGAAAGCTGGCGAAAACCTTGTCCAGCTTTTCGCCGTAGAAGTCCAGGTAGTCGATGTTGGCGTATTTCGGTCCCTTGATCACCGAGAACACGATGCCCTGATCTTCTTCAGGCGCGAGTTCCTTCGAGGTGTGCATGTAGAGGAATCCGACCAGCCCGAGAATGGTGAGCGCGAACAGCGCGGTGATCGGACGATAGTCCAGCGAGCGGTCGAGCTGCCGCCCATACCAGCGCGTGGTCGCTCCAAATATCCGGTTGACGATCTTTGCAAATCGTCCCTCCTCGGCGCTCCTGAGGAAGACCGAGCACATCATCGGCGAAAGCGTCAGCGCGATCACGCCCGAGACGATCACCGAGCCCGCCAGGGTGAACGCGAATTCGCGAAACAGCGAGCCGGTGAGACCGCCAAGAAAGCCGATCGGCGCGTACACCGCGGCCAGCGTGATCGTCATCGAGATAACCGGGCCGACGATCTCGCGCGCGCCCTGCATGGCGGCCTGTACCGGCGGCTTGCCCTCTTCCAGATGCCGGTGAATGTTTTCCACCACCACGATGGCGTCGTCGACGACGAGCCCGATTGCCAGCACCATCGCCAGCAGCGTCAACAGGTTGAAAGTGAATCCCGCCAGCAGCATCAGGCTGCAGACGCCGATCAGCGACAGCGGAATGGTCACCACCGGGATCATGACCGACCGGAACGAGGCGAGGAACAGGAAGATCACCACGACCACGATGATGACCGCCGCGCCCAGCGTCTTCTCGACTTCGTCGATCGAGGATTGAATGAATTTGGTCGAATCGTAGGCCACCTTCATTTTCATCGATGGCGGCAGGTTGCGCTCGAGTTCCGGAAACAACGCGCGGACGCCCTTGACCAGCGTCAGCGGATTGCCCTGCGGCGTCGCCTGCACGCCGATGAAGATCGCATGCTCGCCGTTGAAGGCAACGCTGGCATCCGTGCTCTGCGCCGCCAGCTCGACGGTCGCGATATCTTCAAGCCGCACAAATCCGCCATCCTTGGATTTGACGATCATGCGCTTGAACTGATCGAGATTCTTTAGATCGGTATTGGTCGATACGTTGGAAACGATGAAATAGCCTTTGGCCTGACCGGCCGCGGCCTGAAAGTTGTTCGCCCGGATCGCGATGGCAACGTCATCCGGCGACACGTTGCGGCCGGCCATGCGGGCTGGATCGAGCCACAGCCGCATCGCAAAAGTCTGGCCGCCCAGAATATCGGCCGACGCGACGCCGTCGACCGTCGAAAGCACCGGCTGGACCACCCGCGTCAGATAATCTGATATCGCCGACCCCGTCAGCACTTCGCTGGAGAAGCCGAGATACATTACCGCCGTGGTCTGGCCGGTGGTCTTGGTCACGATCGGATCGTTGGATTCCTTCGGGATCAGATATTTGACCGAATTCACCTTGGCGAGGACTTCGGTCAACGCCTGGTTCGGATCGAAATTCAGCTTGATATAGACCTGGATCGTGCTGGTGCCCTGCACCGAGGACGAGGTCATGTAATCGACGCCTTCGGCGGAGGCGACCGCCTGCTCGATCGGCGTGGTGATGAAACCCTGGATCAGATCGGCGGAGGCGCCGGGATAAACGGTGGTGACGTTGACGACCGTATTCGACAGTTTCGGATATTGCCGGATCGGCAGACTGGTCGCGGCCCGAAAGCCGATCAGCAGAATCAAAAGGCTGACGACCACCGACAACACCGGCCGCTTGATGAAAATATCGGTCCAGACCATCGGATGCGGCTCCTTGTCAGTAACGCGGCGGATTTTTCGGAATCGAGGGCGCCGGATCGCTCGAGATCGTCACCGCCGCTCCCGATTGCAGCTTGAGCTGGCCTACCGCGACCACACGATCGCCGGCCTTCAACCCGTCGAGGATTTCGGCGCGTCCGTTGATCCGGTTGCCGGTCCGCACGAAGGTGCGCACGGCGCTCAGGCTGGTCTTGCCGTCATCCTCCTTCTTTTCGGCGATCAGGTAGACGGAATCGCCATAGAGCGTGTAGTCGACGGCCGTTTCCGGCACGGTGATGACCGGCGGCTTGTCGGGAAGCACCACCGTCGCGGTCGCGAACATGCCGGGCTTGAGGATATGATCGAGATTTTCGAGCGTGGCCTGGACGCGGATGTTGCGCGTATCGGTGGCGATCTGGGGCTCGATCGCGTTGATCTTGCCCTCGAAGGTACGGCCGGGATAGGCGTCGACCGCGACACGTACGGTCTGTCCGACCTTGAGCGCCGCGCTGTCCTTTTCCGTCACCGTGAAGTTGGCGTAAAGCTGCGACAGATCGGTCAAGGTCACGATCTGCGTGCCCGCGGTCAGGAATTGGCCGACTTCGACATGGCGGACGCCGAGTTCGCCGTCGAACGGCGCGCGCACCAGTTTCTGCGAGATGATCGACTCGGTCTTGGCGATGCCGGCATTGGCCTGGTCAAAGGCGGCCTGCGCCGAATCGACCGTCGCCTGCGGGCCGAACTGGCGCGCTGCCAGTTGCTTGGCGCGTTCCAGCGATAACTGCGCCACGGTGGCCTGTGCCTTGAAGCTCGCGAGATCGCCCTGATCGGGGCCGTCGAACAATTGCACCAGCGGACTGCCGGCCTTCACATTGGAGCCGGCAGTGAACATGATGTCGGTAATGCGGCCCGAGACATCGGAGGTGACGTTGACCTGATGCACGGCGGCGAGATCGCCGACCGCGACCAACAAATTAGGTACCACCTCGGATTTGGCCTCGGCGACGGTCACCGTCGCCGGCGGCGGTTTGTTGTTGGCAAAGAACTTCGCGATGCCGTAGCTGCGTAACGCGTTGAAACCGACCAGCCCGCCGACCAAGAGCGCCAGCAGCGTGCCGACGATGATGAACCAACGCGTCATCCGCACCGGGCGCTTGCGCTGCTTCTCGCCGACCGGCTGGCCCGCGATATTTGCTTCGGTCACGATGTTCATGTCATGCACCTTCTGCGGTTATCTTGTGTCCCGGATCCGGCGGCAGTTCGCGATCCCGATGGGAGGCAATGGCGGCTTCGTGCAGTCCGATGCCGCGAAGAATGAAATCGCAAAGCTGCCGTTCGAGATCGGCGGCGTTGCGGTAAGACAGGCACGGTACCGACGGCAGGCGTGCAAGCGCGGCCATCAGCAGGGTATGATGGGCGAACCAGAACAGGTTCAGCGGCTCGCCTCCGATGCGCGAGGCGTCCCCCGCCGCTATCGCTCGCTCCAGCGAGGCGGTGAACACCGGCCCGATCAGACCGCCGACCTTCTCATAGATCAGCCGCGCGAATTCCCCGTCGTCGAGATGGCTCGTGACCATCAGCCTGAGGCGCTGGGCTTCCTGCTGGTCCGGCGCATCCGTGATCTGCTCAAAGTGGCGGACCATTTCACGAATCAGCACGACCAGCGTTTCCGTGGACGGTTCCAACTCCAGCAACCGGTGCAGCGCCGGATCCGCCTCGCACTCTTCGGCAAGTATTTCAGCGTACAACGCCGACTTGCTCTGGAAATGCTTGAACAGCAAACCTTCCGAAATGGAGGCCGCGGCCGCGATGCTCTTGGTCGTGGTTCCCGCGAAGCCATAACGAGCAAAGCAACGCTTGGCGGCGCTCAATATCAGCTGCCGCCGCAGATCGCCGGTCATGCGAAGTGTGGTCATGCTTGTGAGTAAGCACTCACCTAAGAAAAAGTCAATCTGCTGCAACGCACACGTTCAAGTGAAGACGTTCAAGTGAGGACCTGGGTGCGACGATGGTCAGATCGGCCTGAACCCGAGTGCGCCGCGCATGCGCGTCACGGTGAACTGGCCGTCGCGGCTGGAGAGCACACGCTCGAGGTTGGCGCTGTCGATCTTGACACTGGCAAAGCGCGGCCCGCTCGAGACGTCCTGCATGGTGGCCGCATAGGCCTCGATATCGGCCATCGTGGCGATCGCGCGGGCATCCGTTATCCCGCAAGCCCGGGCGACGCCGACGAGGTCGACGGTGGCGGCGGTGTGGCTCGCCTGCCCGCCGGTCTCGCCATAGACTTCATTGTCCAGCACGACGATGGTCAGATTCCCGGGCTTCTGCAGGCCAACGGTTGCGAGACTGCCGATCCCCATCAGCATTTCGCCGTCGCCTGTGATCACCACGACCGGCAGCTTCGGCTGCGCGAGCGCAATGCCGAGGCCAATCATGACCGCGCCGCCCATGGCGCCCCATAGGTAGAAATTGCGGTCGTGATCGCCGGCCGCCGCAATATCGTAGGTCGAGGCGCCCAGCCCGCCGACCGCGATGGCGTCCTTGCGCCCGGCCAAAAGGCTCGCGACCACGCTGCGCCGGTTGAGAAGATTGGCCTTGCTCATTTGCTGAATACCTTTGCCCCGATCAGACGTTGCGACAGCAGAACGGCGGTCGGCGTGCAGGCGTTGTAAGCCTGCCCGGCACCCGCTTCGACGACCTCGTGCACCTCCTGCGGGTGCGAGGCACGTAATACCTTGATGCCGGACAGTTCGAAGACGGCAGCCGTGCTCGACCCCATCGGCACCTGCCATGGATTGAATTCACCCCATTCGCCGCGCATCGTCACCAGCGTCAGGAACGGAAAGCGCAAAATCTGGGTGAGCGACAGCATGTTCACGCAATTGCCAACCCCGCTCGACTGCATCAGGAGCACACCGCGCTGGCCGCCGGCCCAGGCGCCGGCCAACAGCGCCACGCCTTCTTCTTCCGTGGTGAGTGGAATCGCCCGCATCGAGGCTTCGCCGAGCACGCGCTCGATCAGCTGCGAATGCCCGGCATCGGGCACATAAGGCACCTGGCGGACATCGAAGCGCTGCAAAATTCCGAAGATTTCCTCGGGCCAGGAAGCCGCGGTTTCAGGCGCAGTTTCGGAGGGTGCATCAGTACGGGCGTGCATTTTCATTTCCGGTTGAAACAGCGGGCTGCATTTCGCCGCGGCACTTTAAAGCGAACCGCGCTTTGCGAAAGCGCGAAAACGGCATATCGGTCTACCCCGGGGAGTATGGCAGCATGAATGCGAACGCGCGAGAGCTGGCCGCCGATTTCGACATCGAGAAATTGACGCCGGAATTTTATGCCGACCCCTACCCGACCTATCGTGCACTGCGGGAATATGAGCCTGTCAAGCTGATGCCCAACGGCTCCTGGTTTCTGACGCGCTATGACGATCTGGTCGGCGCCTACAAAAACACCAAGCTGTTTTCTTCCGACAAGAAGAAGGAGTTTGCGCCGAAATACGGCGCCTCGCTGCTTTACGAGCACCACACCACCAGCCTCGTCTTCAACGACCCGCCGGCACACACCCGGGTGCGGCGGCTGATCATGGGCGCGTTGTCGCCGCGCGCGATTGCAGCGATGGAGCCCGATCTGGTCGCGCTGGTGGATCGGCTGCTCGAAACCATCGCGGCAAAGCGCGACATCGACCTGATCGACGACTTCGCCGCTGCGATCCCCATCGAGGTGATCGGCAACCTGCTCGATGTGCCGCAAGCCGAACGCGAGCCGTTGCGCGGCTGGTCGCTTGCGATCCTGGGCGCGCTCGAGCCCGTGATATCGGCGGCGGTTTTTGCGCGCGGCAACAAGGCGGTGGAAGATTTTCTCGCCTATCTGCAAATCCTGGTCGAGCGGCGGCGCGCCAGGCCCGGCAATCCCGAGCGGGACGTGCTGACCCGCCTTATTCAGGGCGAAGACAATGGCGAGCGCCTTTCGGAAAAGGAATTGCTGCACAACTGCATCTTCCTGCTCAACGCCGGCCACGAGACCACCACCAACCTGATCGGCAACGGATTGGTGGCGTTGTCGGAAAACTCCGGGCAAAAAAACCGGCTGATCGAAAACCCGGAAATGATCAGGACCGCGGTCGAGGAAATCCTGCGATTTGAGAGTTCGAACCAGCTCGGCAACCGTATGACGACGGACCAAGTCGAACTCGGCGGCGTCAACTTGCCCCCGGGCACACTGGTGACGCTGTGCATCGGGGCTGCCAACCGCGACCCCCTGCAATTCACCGATCCGGAAACGCTCGACGTCGGCCGCACGCCGAACCGGCATCTTGCGTTTGGCACCGGCGCCCATCAATGCGCCGGGATGGCGCTGGCCCGGCTCGAAGGCGCGATCGCGATCTCGCGATTCCTGGCGCGGTTTCCCGGCTACACACTGAACGGCCCACCGGTGCGCGGCGGCCGCGTCCGTTTTCGCGGATTTTTGAGCGTGCCGTGCGTCGTGAACACCGGCTGACGGACGTCCGCGGGGCTGCTATGATCCCTGGATATTGACTGGAACGGAGCACTGCCATGGACGCCGTAACGCCGAAGGGCGCTCAGACATCGGACGCGCATTCCCACCTCGTTCGCCCGCAAAACATGGAGTGGCAGAAGACCCGCTTCCCCGGCTGCGAGGCCAAGACGCTGCTGTTCGATCGCGCGACCGGCCTGATGACCGCGCTGATGCGGTTTGCGCCAGGCTCGGTGCTGCCGGACCACGAGCATGTCAATATCGAGCAGACCTACGTTCTCGAAGGCCATCTGGTCGACAAGGAAGGCCCGGCCAAGGGCATCGAGGCGAGGGCCGGCGAGTTCATCTGGCGAGAACAAGGCAGCCGCCATGTGGCGTGGTGTCCAGAGGGCGGGTTGATGCTCGCGATCTTCCAGGTTCCCAACAAGTTCTTCGAGGCCGACGGCCGCGTCGTCGATGCCGCCGGCGAGGATTGGGACGAGACCTGGGGTCACACACGCAAGCGCTGAAACGTGGCGCCTCTCTAGTCGCCAAAGCCGACATAGCGCACGAAATCGTTGTTTTCCTCGCGGTCTGATTTGACGGCGTTGGCCGGGAAGCTGTCGTCGGGATACCCCATCGCCACGCAGGTCATGATGGCCTGATCCTCGGGGATATCGGCGACTTCGCGCACGATATCGGATCGCATAATTCCCTGACCGTTGATGACGGAGCCAAGGCCGCGGTCCCATGCGGCGAGCACGATACCGTAGCAGAGCGCGCCGAGATCGAAATGGCACACCGCGCCGGGATCGAGAATCCTGTCATAGCTCAGGACCAGAGAGACCGGCGCATCGAACTGCCGAAATCCCCTCAATACCCAGTCCTGCCGCATCGGCTTGTCGTCGCGCGCAATTCCCATCGCGCCAAACAGTTTTTTCGCGATGTCGACCTGCCTGCCGCGATGCACGCCCTGATATTCGCCGTGCGAAACAATATCGCGCTTCGGCTTGGCGCCGGCGACCATCTCTTCCATGTTGCGCCGGCGCAGCCGCTCCAGCGGCTCCCCCGTCAAAACGTGCACATGCCAGGGCTGGGTGTTCATCGAAGACGGCGCGCGCTTGGCGATCTCGATGATCTCCTCGATCACCGCACGCGGCACCGGCTCGGCCTTGAAACCACGCACGCTTCGGCGAGAGTTCACGAGCTCCACAAAATCCATCTGGCATCCTCAGGGCTTTGGTCAGGCGGGCGGGCGTAAATTCAATCGTCGGCGACGACGTCATGGTGAGGAGGCGCGGGCGCCGTCTCGAACCACGAGGCAACCATGGTACTCAACCTTCGCGGCGCGGCCAAGAGGGTGAAGGCCGGCGCGAGCTGACGTACCGATGTACGACAGCTCGGATCTTACCTTGCGGGGAGAGGCCTGTCTGCAATCGAATCCGAACCAAGTCACTGCGCGGTCGCCCGCAATGATACACGCTCGCGCCGCGCAGGCGGTCGACCCCCTCTCCCGCTTGCGGGGGAGGGCTGGGGTGGGGGAGCGGCTGGCACCGGAATTCGTGGCTGCCCCCACCCCGACCCTCCCCCGCAAGCGCGGGAGAGGGAGCGCACCGCCATTGCCGAAACAACATGGCTTCGCTCGTACTGCGATCTCAACTCAAGAATGAGATCTTCTCACACCTTGATCGGAGCGACATCGATCCAGCGCCGTTCGCGCCAGCTTCGAAGCGCGCACTCCGCCAGCTGCACGCCCTTGGCGCCTTCCAGCAGCGTGTATTTATATGGCGCGTCTTCGCAGACGTGGCGGATGAACATTTCCCACTGCTCCCTAAAACCGTTGCCGTAGACGGCGTTCTCCGGCAGCTTCTGCCAGTCGGCATAGAAATCGTGGGCACGCTTCTCGTCCGGATTCCATACCGGCCGCGGGGTCGCCTGGCGGGCCTGAATGACGCAGTCGGAAAGCCCCGCCACCGCCGAGCCGTGGGTACCATCGACCTGGAAGGTGACGAGATCGTCGCGATAGACCCGCGTCGCCCATGACATGTTGATATGGGCGATCACGCCGCCTTTCAGCCTGAAGGTCGCGTAGGCCGAGTCGTCCGATGTCGCCTTGTACTTTTTCCCCTTCTCGTCCCAGCGCTCGGGAATATCCGTGGTGCCGAAGCAGCTTACGCTTTCGACCTCGCCAAAGAGATTGTCGAGCACGTAGCGCCAGTGACAGACCATATCGAGAATGATGCCGCCGCCATCCTCGCTGCGATAATTCCACGACGGCCGCTGCGCCTCCTGCCAATCGCCTTCGAACACCCAGTATCCGAATTCGCCGCGCACCGAGAGCATCCGGCCGAAGAAGCCGGAATCGCGCAGAAAGACCAGTTTCTTCAAGCCGGGAAGGAACAGCTTGTCCTGCACGGTGCCGTGCTTGATACCCTTGGCGCCGGCAAGCCTGAGCACCGCCACGGCTTCATCGAGGTTGGTCGCGATCGGCTTTTCGCAATAGATGTGCTTGCCGGCATTGATCGCCTTGGTCAGCAGCGACGGCCGCGCCTGCGTGGTCGCGGCGTCGAAGAAAACGGTATCGCTGGGCTCCAGCAGCGCCTTGTCGAGGTCGGTGGTCCAGCGCTGCACGTTGAACTGTTTCGCAAGACGCTCGAGTTTGTCGGCATCCCGGCCGACCAGAATCGGATCCGGCATGATGCGATCGCCGTTGCCGAGCACGACACCGCCGCAATCGCGGATCGCGATGATCGAGCGGATCAAATGCTGGTTCAGCCCCATGCGGCCGGTGACCCCGTTCATGATCACGCCGAGGCGTTGCGTCGTCATGTGACATGCTCCCCTGGGACAAATAGTACGATCAGTTCCGCGCCGTTCGCTCCAGTACCAGCGTGTGGATACCGCAGGTGCCGCTGCGCACACTCATCACCCGTGTGCCCGGCTTGCGGCCGGCGCGTACTTCGGACACATCAAGGCCCGCCGCGGCCAGCCGCGCCTGCGCAGCGTCGATATCGGCGACGCGCCAGCTCAATCCCCACAATTTATCGTGGGCCCGGTCGCCGCCGGCGACCGGCCGGTGCACCACCTCGACGATCAGGTCGCCGCAGCGGAAGAATATCAGCCGGCCCCAGGCCTGGTGCGAGCGGTCGAGCGCCATATCGAGGCCGAGACGCGCGCCATAGAGTGCCGCGGCACGCTCCGGATCCTCGGTCGACACCACGACATGATCGAGGCCGAGAATCGGCGCCGCGGCGATCGCAGCCGAGCGCGGGCGTGGCGCTCCCAATTCGAGAAAGAACAATCGCACGCCCCTCGTCAGTTCGGTCGCCGCGCGGATGCGCTTCCAGCGCAAGCTTGCGCCGGAGCCGGAATCGCGGCTCTCGACGTCGACAACCGCGTCCGGCTGCAGCGCCACGCGATCGAGCCTGCGATGCATTTTCGCGATATCGCCGACACCGAAGCAAAGACTGGCGAGCCCCTCGCCGGAGCTCTTGATCGCGCTGCGGATACGATCGGCCGTTTCGGAAGAACCGGACGGCGCCATCAGTTCGAGCGACATGTTGTCGAGCGTAAACAGCACGGTTTCCGCGCCGTCGCGCTCGCTTCGCCAGGACGGCGCACGTCCCAGCAGCAATTCATAGGCCTTGACGCCGGCCTCGAGATCCCCAAGCAGCACGACGATGTGGTCAAGGCCGGTGATCACGGGAACAGGCCCCGCGTATTCTTGGCGGCGCGGACCTTTTCAACGCCGATCGCCATCGCCGCGGTGCGATGTGGGATCTTGTCGGCCCGGGATCGCGCCACCATCAGGTCGAAGGCGCGATCGAGGATCTGGTATTCGCGCCGCGTCACTTCCTCCTCTTCCCAGAACAGTTGTTGCAGGTCCTGCACCCATTCGAAATAGCTGACCACGACGCCGCCGGAGTTGCACAGGATGTCCGGGATCAGGAAGATTTCATCCTGGCGTTTCTCCAGCACCAGATCGGCATCCGGCGTGGTCGGTCCGTTGGCACCTTCCGCCAACACCCGGCACCGCAGGTTCTCGGCAACATGCGCGTCGATCACGCGCTCCATCGCCGCCGGCACCAGGACCTCGCAGGGCAGCTTGAAGATCAGAGCGGGATCGAACTGAAGCTGGATCGAAAAACCCGCAATGCTGCCGTGGGTGCCGGCGTGCCGCATCAAGGCCGGAATATCGAGGCCCCTCGCATCGTAAAGCGCGCCGGTATGATCCGAGACCGCGATCACCTTGAGACCGTGATGATACAGCTCCAGCGCCGCGTAGGAACCGACATTGCCAAAACCCTGAACGACGGCAGTGGCATTGTTCGGGTCGATCGAAAGTTCCCTCATCACGCGCTTGGCGAGATGCGCGACGCCGCGACCGGTGGCTTCGCGACGGCCCAGCGTGCCGCCTGATGACACCGGCTTGCCGGTGACGATCTCGGTCACGGTGCGGCCCTGATACATCGAATAGGTGTCCATGAACCAGGCCATCACCTGCTCGTTGGTGCCCATGTCCGGCGCCATCACATCGGTGTGCGGCCCGACGAACGGAATCATTTCCTGCATATAGCGCCGCGACAACGACTCCAGTTCGCGCTTGGAAATCGTCGCAAGGTCGACACGAACGCCCCCCTTGGCGCCGCCATAGGGCAGCCCGACCAGCGCGCATTTCCAGCTCATCCAGATCGCCAGCGCGGCCACCTCGCCGATATCGACGCTGGGGGCAAATCGAGTGCCGCCCTTGGTCGGGCCAAGGGTGAGGTGATGCTGCACGCGATAGCCCTCGAACACCGCGATCGTGCCGTCATCGCGGTGGATCGGGCAGGAAACGGTGATCGCCCGTTTCGGCAGCAGCAGTCGATCGCGCTCGTCCATCGGGATCGACAGATGATTGGCGATCACCCCGAACTGGTTCACGGCCATTTCGAACACCGGACCGGAATAGACGGTCATCGCTCCCTCCCTTGTTTCTGTCCGGAACAGAAAACAGCCGCAGGACGTTGAACCCGGTGCGGCACGCCGACGACGCCCTCGCACGGTCGTAGTCCGGGCTTCAGTCTATCTCAAGCGATTTGGGCTGTGGCTTGACGAATAATTTCAGCGAAACTCCGGCGATATCAGGTGCTAATATACGGCGCCGGCCGGGATCACCCCTAGAGCCACCACGGATAGCGAATGCAGGCCCTCTTCATCGGACAGACCTATATCGACGTTACCTTCATCACCGACCACATGCCGACCGGCGATGAGAAGTATGTCGCAAAGGCCTACGCGGTTTCGTTCGGCGGCAACGCCGTCACGGCGGCATTCTGCTGCGCCAAGCTCGGTATCGTGCCGGACCTGATCGCGACCGTCGCCAACGACTGGTTGGGGCGGATGTTTCAGGATATGAGCGCGAAGTATGGAATCTCGATCCATCCGCGGAAGGTCAATTCCTCGTCGCTGTCGTTCATCATGCCAAAAGACGGCAAGCGGGCGATCGTGCGCTGCCGTGACGACGAGCATATTCACCCTTTCCCGATGCTCAATCTCGGCGGCTGCCGCGCGCTGCATCTCGACGGCCATCAGCCGGACGCCGCGATCCATTATGCAAAACTGTGCCGCGAGGCCGGCATCCTGACGTCGCTCGATGGCGGCGGCCTTCGAACCAACACCCATGAGCTCCTCGAGTTCATCGACATTGCGATCGTCGCCGAGCGGCTATGCGAACAAATGAACCTTACGGTCGAAAAAATGCTGGATTATCTCAAGAGCCGAGGTTGCCGGGTCGGCGGCGTCACCATGGGCGAACGCGGGCTGCTCTGGTACGACGAGACCGGCACCATTCACTCGCTTCCAGCGCTTCCAATCCCGCCCGAGCGCGTGCTCGACACCAATGGCGCCGGCGACGTGTTTCACGGGGCCTATATCTATTCCTATTTGAGCAATCCCGGCAAAAGCTGGCACGACCATTTCGATTTTGCGCGCGCGGCCTCGACCTATAAAATCCAGCGGCTCGGCAACGAGGCCGGATTACCGACCGTTGCCGACATTGATCTCGTGAAACAGGAATTCAGCGTTCCGGTCTGACCGTCGCTGTGGGATAAGCATGGGCCGCGTTTTCGTCGCCGGCAGCATCAACATGGACGTGGTGGCGACCGCCGGTCGGCATCCGCGGGTCGGCGAGACCGTCGCAGGCAAAGCGGTGCGCTATTTTCCGGGCGGCAAGGGCGCCAACCAGGCGGTCGCGGCCGCAAAACTCGGGGCACCGACGACGCTGATCGGCTGCCTCGGCAAGGATGCGTTCGGCCGTGACCTGAAGGAATTCCTCGCGGCGCAGGGGCTGGACCTGAGCTCCGTGCGGGAGACAGCCGAGGCCCACACCGGAACCGCGCTCATCACCATCGCTAATGCCGACAACACCATTGTGGTTGTTCCCGGCGCCAACGCGCTGGTCGACGCCACGGATACTGCCGCGCTCAAGCTTACAAAGGGCGACATCGCCGTCAGCCAGTTCGAGATTCCCCTGCCCGCCATCAGCGCCTTTTTCAAACGGGCGCGCGAGTCGGGCGCGCAAACGATCCTCAATCCGGCGCCTGCGATCGAATTCGATCGTGAACTGCGCGACCTCGTCGATATCCTGGTTCTCAATGAATCCGAGCTGGGTTTGCTGGCGAAGACCGAACTTCACGACACCGACGATGATGCGCGCTTCATCGGCGCCATGGGTTCACTAGGCCTCGGCAAAGACAAGATCATCTGTGTGACCTTGGGCAAGCGTGGCGTGCTGGCGCTGATCAGCGATGAACCGTTGAGAATTCCGGGCCGCGCGGTCGAAGCCGTGGATACAACCGGCGCCGGCGATTGTTTTGTCGGCGCGGTTGCGGCGCGACTTGCTCAGGGCATAACGATTCGCGACGCGCTGGACGACGCCAATACAGCGGCATCGATCTGCGTGCAGCGGATGGGCGCGGCGCCGTCGATGCCGACAGCTGAGGAAGTTGCGACAGTCCTTCGTCGTCCCCGCGGACGCGGGGACCCATAACCACCGAAAGCACTTGTTAGAAAGCCGTCTAACCCCAGCGCTAAATCCGCACCGGGCGGCGTATGGGTCCCTGCATTCGCAGGGACGACGGTTACCTCAGCGCCGCCTTCAAATCGAAACTGAGATCGGCCGCCTGGTCCGGCTCGATCGACCGGTTCATGGCAAGGATTTTGCGGCCGAACACGTGGTCGGCGGCGCGATTGATCGATTCGATGCCGACCAGCCGCCCCGCTTTGTAGCAGAATGCCGAAAACGATCGCTGTGCCGGATCGCCCCGCACCACGACGCGATCGTATCCGGTGGTGAGACCGGCGATCTGCAGCTTGTCGTCGCCCTGATCGCTCCAGAACCACGGCTGGCCGTCATAGGTCCGGGCATCGCCGGTCAGCCGCGCGGCGACGCAGCGGGCATGATCGGTGGCGTTCTGCACGGCCTCGAGCCGCAGCGATCCGCCGAAGCGCGGGCTCGCAAACAACGCGCAGTCGCCGATCGCCGAGATGTCGGGATCCGACGTCAGCAGTTGCTCGTCGACGATGATTCCCGAAGCGACCGGCAGGCCGGCCTCGGCCGCCAGTTCGACATTGGGCAACACGCCGACGCCGACCACCACGAGGTCGGCCGGCACGTGACGGCCGTCGCTGAGGCTGACGCCGGTCACATCGGTGCCATTGCTCTCGATGCTGGTGGCCTGCACGCCGAGATGAATGCGAATACCAGCCGCGGTATGGCGTTGCTGAAAATATTCCGAGATTTCCGCCGTCACCGCGCGCGCCATGACGCGCGATCCGAGCTCGACCACATCCACCTCGAGGCCCTTGGCACGCGCGGTAGCGGCGAATTCCAGCCCGATGAAGCCGGCGCCGATCACCACCACATGCCGCGCCGAGCCGATGCGCTGCCGCAGCGCCTCGCTTTCGTCGAGGATTCGCAAGTAGCGCACGTCAGGCAGTTTGGCGTTGGGGATGTCGAGTAGACGGTTGCGCGCCCCGGTGGCGAGCACCAGATGCCCATAGTCGAGCGAGGTGCCGGAGGCGAGCGACAGCCGGTGCGCGGCGCGATCGATGGAAACGGCGTGATCGCCGATCAATTCGATGTTCTGTTCGCGATAAAACCTGTCCGGACGGAACATCAGGCTGTCGGGACGGCCTTCGCCCTTCAGATAGGCCTTAGACAGAGGCGGCCGCTGATACGGCAGATGAGCCTCATCGTTGATCAGGCAGACGCGCCCACCATAGCCGTGCTGGCGCAACGAGGCCGCGAGCTGAAAGCCCGCATGGCCGGCGCCGACGATCAGAACGCTCCCCTCGGCCATCAGGTCAGACCGGCACGATGCGAAGCGGCAGGGTGTCTAATCCGCGCAGCGTGTTGTTGAGCCGCGGCTCCGGTTTGCCCGTCAGCTCGAACGCCGCCACACGCCTGGCGAAGGCTGCGAAGATGACCTCGCTTTCGAGCCGCGCCACCGCCTGCCCGACACAGCCGTGAATGCCGGTACCGAACGTCATGTGCCCGGTGGCACGCCGCTTGACGTCGAAAGCATCCGGCCTGTCCCATCGCCGCGGATCGCGATTGGCCGCGGCCAGAAACAGCAGCACCTTCTCCCCCTCGCCGATCCGGATACCGGAAACATCCACCGCCCTGGTGGTGGTGCGGAAGAAGGTCTGCACCGGCGCCTCGAAGCGCAGCACCTCCTCAAAGGCGCCGCGGATCAGATTGGGGTTTTCACGCAGAATGGTCCACTGCGCGGGATTGGTGGCAAAGCAGTACAGTGCGTTGCCAAGCCCATAAACGGTCGTGTCGATACCGGCCGAAAGAAACGAGCGTACCAGCATGCCGGCCTCGGCTTCCGTCAGCTCGCCGGAATCGACGGCGTCGAAAATCTGCATTCCCAATCCGCCTGGCGCCAGCGCCGCGCGGCTGCACTTCGACATGATCCAGTCGCGCACGGGGCCGGCATTGGCCATGGCGCGCTCGAACAGATCATTGCGGGGACCGAACGAGTTGAACACCATGCTGCCATAGGGCAGCAGGTTCTCGCGGCCCTCCTCGGAAATTCCAACCGCGTCCGGAAACACTTTCAGCGGATAGGCTTCGGCAAGTTCGGCGATACCGTCGAATTCGCGCTTTTCGACGAGGCTCGTAACCAGCCGCTCCGCCTCGCGCTCGAAGGTCGCGCGCAGGATATTGATCGCGGCCGGCGACATGATCCGGGTCAACACCGCGCGGGTGCGCGTGTGCAGCGGCGGATCCGCCTCCAAGATGATGCTTGGCGGACGCCATGGCGGTTCCTTCCGGAAGTCGCTCAAGCCGACCCCGGCCGACGAGCAATAGGTCTGCCAGTCCGTCAGGCCGTCACGGACCTCCTGATGCCGGGCCATCGCCCATATCCCGTATTGCTCGAGCCACACCGCCGGACCGGTTTCACGCAGCGCTTCGTGGTGCGGATAGGGATCGCGCAGGAATTCATGCGAAAACGGATCGATTGAGGAGACCGGGCGGCCAACGATCGCATCCACACTCATCACCCCTGCTCCCGTTTCCGGCTGTTCGATGCCACTGTCCGTCCTCGCCGCTTGTCCGCATTTTGCAGGCTTCGCCGGGGATTGTCACCTCTTGCCTTCTGCTATTTAAATGCCCGGCGACATCATCGAGCCCAAGGCCTTTCACATGCCGACGCCCGCTCCAGTTACCGCCTCGCTTCCCGACGA
Organism: uncultured Alphaproteobacteria bacterium; assembly: GCA_963742425.1. Taxonomy (GTDB): domain Bacteria; phylum Pseudomonadota; class Alphaproteobacteria; order Rhizobiales; family Xanthobacteraceae; genus Bradyrhizobium. The sequence continues at coordinate 623,627 of CAVULR010000011.1, read as the reverse complement.
CCCGGCGCTGCTCCGGATCGAAGGCCCGGTCGCAACGATCACGCTTAACCGGCCGGCGGCTTTCAACTCCATCGATCTGTCGATCGCAAAGAAGCTGGAGCAGCTCAGTGCCGAGGTGGAGGCCAATGACAACATTCGCGTGCTGGTGATCGAGGGCGTGGGCCGCGGCTTCAGCGCCGGCGGCGATCTGCAGACCATTGGCGCCGCCGCGGCCGCCGACACCATCGCGCCTGTCGTGGGTGAGTTGCTCAAGCATTATCACGCCTTCATCGAGACCCTGCGCCGGATGCCGAAGGTCGTGCTGACCAGCGTCAACGGATCGGCGGCCGGCGCCGGCATGGGGCTGGCCTTCGTTGGCGACCTCTGCATCGCGGCCGATGACGCCCGCTTCACGCCAGCCTATGCCAAGATCGGCGTGTCGCCGGATGGCGGCAGCACGGTCGGCATCGTCGGCACCGTCGGCACCCGCCGGAGTTTGCAGATATTTTTGGCGGAAGACAGTTTTTCGGCGCAGCAGGCCTATGACTGGGGTTTGGTCGCCAAGGTGGTTCCGGCCGCAGAACTGAAGGCGGCGACGCAAAAATTCGCCGAGCGGCTCGCGCAAAATCCCCCGGCCGCGATCGGCGGCACCAAGTCACTGGTCTACCAGTCCCCGCTCACCCCGACCAGGCAGCAACTCAAGGCGGAAGAAGAGAAGATCATCGCTTCCATGCAAACCGAAGAGTTTCGCGTCGCCGTGAAGAAGTTCACGAGCAAGGGGAAGTGAGGACGTCTTCACAATCGTCGTCCCTGCGAAAGCAGGGACCCATACCGCGTTGCGCTTGCGATTGAAGCAAGCTGGCTGACGCTTTCTGAAACAAGAAAGCCCCGTGGCTATGGGTCCCTGCTTTCGCAGGGACGACGTAGTGTTCATTGCGGACAGATATACCCGGTGCCCGCCGGAGACTTGAAGCAGCCGACCGATTCCGGGATCACCTGCTTCGGCAGCCACAGCACCACCTTGGGGAAATAGATCGTGAAGGTGATGGTCACCAGGAACACCACATAGATCGGCAGCGCCGCGCGCAGCGCCTTGCCGAAACTGACGCCGACGAATTTCGATGCCATCAGCAGCACGAGCCCGTAAGGCGGCGTGATCAGCCCGAAAGCCAGCGTGGCGATCAGCACCACGCCCATATGCACGCCGTTGATGTCGCCGGCCTGGGTCAGCGCATTGACCAGCGGCATGAAGATGATGATGGTCGGCACCGGTTCGATGAAATCTCCGACCACGGTGAACAGCAGCACCAGCAGCAGCATCATGTAATGCGGATCGTTGCCGGCAATCGAGATGATCCAGTCGGCGATCACGATGGCGCCGCGCAGATAGGCCAGCATCCAGCCGAAGGCGTTGGCGGCGCCGATGGTGATCAGCGGCAGCGAAAAGATCAGCCCGGCCAGGCAGAAGTCATAGGGAATTTTCCGCAAGTGCCCGCGATTGAGCGCGGGGATCACGACCGCGATGATCCAGATCACCGCGACCACGCCGGCTTCGGTCGGCGTGAACCAGCCGGTGAGAATACCGCCGAGCAGGATCACCGGAATCATCAAAGGAAGTGCGGCGTCGCCGGCGGCGAACACGACCTGGCGAAACGGCGCCCGGGCCTTGCGCATGCCGGAGGGGCCGAAAAAATAGCAATAGATCATCAGCCCGAAGCCGATCATGAAGCCGGGCACCACGCCCGCCATGAACAGCCCGGCGATCGAAACGTTACCGACCGCCCCGTAGACGACCGCGGTGATGCTGGGCGGCACCAGCGCCGCGATGGTGGACGCAGAGGCGATAATCGCTGCGATGAAGGCCGGCGAATAACCCTCGCGCTTCATCGGGCCGCCCAGCGCCCGGCTCATCACGGCGACATCGGCCGTGGTCGAGCCCGACATCTCGGAGAAGAACATGCTGAAGACCACGACGACCTGCGACAGCCCGCCCCTGATGTGCCCGACCAGCGACAACGACAGGTTGGCGATCCGCACCACGACGTTGGCCGAACTCATGAGTTCGCCGACCAGCAGGAAAAACGGGATTGCCAGCAGGGCCTCCGAATCCATGCCGTCGAAGATTTTCTGGATGATCGCGGCGAGCGACACGTCGGTGAGCAGCGCCCCGATGAACACGCCCGCCATCAGCGAAAACGGCACGGGCACGCCGAGATAGCCGAAAAACAGGAAGCAGAACGACATCAGCGCGAGAATGACCGGCGCGCTCACAGGCCCACCTTCGGCTTGATACCGGTGTCGAGAGGCGGAATCGCGAGATCTTCGTCCGGCGGTTCAGGATGGTCAAATCCCTTGGTGATGCCGTTGACCAGTTGTTCGATCGCAAACAGCCCGATCAGCAATCCGGCCAAAGGAATCGCTGCATAGAGCGACGCAATCGGCGTCCCCGACGGCAGCCGGAAACTGCCGAACCCCCTGAGATAGTTGATGTAGCCGAACCAGATCAGGCAGACCGCAACGCCGAGCACCACCAGGCGGATGACGATTTCGACGATCAGCCGCGGCGTGCCGTGCAAGGCCTCAGAGATCGCGGTCAGATACAGATGATCGTTGCGGCGGGTGGCGACCGCGGCGCCCACGAAAATGGCGTAGATAAACAGCGTCGAGGTAACTTCCTGCAGCCACAGCCAGGGGTGGCCGATGGTTCGCGTGACGATGTCGAACATGACGGACAGCGAGAAGCCGAAGCACAACAGCCCGCAAAGCATCATCAGAACCAGTTCGAGCTTGTCGAATGACCGCCATTTCAGATGGTGCTGACGTTGCAGCACCAGTTTGTCGGCGATGGTCATGTTCAATCCTTTCGTCGTCCCTGCGACCCGTCTGCGCCGGAGGCTTCGCCGGGGTTCGGTGCCAGTCCGCCGAAGCTTCAGCGAAGGCCGGAAAGCAGGGACCCATAGCCACCGGCGTATTTGTTCGCAAAGGTGCCTACCCGATTGCCCCATCGATAAGCCGCGGCGTATGGGTCCCGGCTTTCGCCGGGACGACGCCGGGAATTGCCTCGGTTGATCGCCCGGATCGGCGTCTTGATCTTACTTGATCGCCCGGATCAGGTTCTTGATCTTTTCGGCGTGCGGGCCGAGTTCCTTGGCGAGCTTGTCGAGCAAGGGGTCGGCCACCGCGACAAAGCCCGATTTGTCGACGTCGGAGACGATCTTGACGCCGATCGACTTCAGCTTGTCCTGCGATTGATGCTCGAGTTCGATCGCCTTGGCCGGCTGGTTCTTGTTGACCTCGTCGGCCGCGGCCTGAACCCATCCCTGCTGTTCAGGGGTCAGGCTGTTCCAGACCTTGTCGCTGACCCAGACCAGGCTGTTGTTGGCCTCGTGCTCGGTCATCGAAAGCACCGGCGCCACTTCGTAATGCTTGTTGGCGAGATAGACGTTGACGCCGTTTTCCGCGACGTCCACCACGCCGGTTTGCAGCGAAGTATAGACGCTGCCGAACGGCATATGCACGATTTGCGCGCCATAGGCGGGGAATGTGATGTCCTCGGTGGGGGTCGCCTGCACGCGCACCTTGAGGCCCTTCATGTCGGCGACGTTCTTGATCTCGCGCTTGGAATACATGTTGCGAAGACCGAGCGTCGAGAGCGCGATCACGCGCGCGCCCTGCACGGTTTCGGCGATCATCGCCTTGACTGCCTTGGAGACCTCCGGATCGGCGATCGCCTTGACGAGATGCGCCTCCGAGCGGAACAGGAAATGCATCGACATCACGCCAGCCTGCGGCGACAGCGTCGCGGCATTTGCCGACGACGAAATGCAGAACTCGACGTCTCCCGCTTTCACCAATTGCAGGACCTGCGGCTCCTGCCCAAGCTGCGCGCCGGGATACTGATCGATCAGCATGGTGCCCTTGCTCACGGCCTTGAGCTTGTCGCTGAAGATATCGCCGAGGATACCGTAACCCGTCGTCTTCGGCTGGTCGTAGGCGAAGCGGTAATGCTTCACCTCCTGCGCGCCAGCGCTGGCGGCAAACAACATCGCCGTTGCGGCGATGACAGTTCCGAGAAGCTTGCCTGGATTACTCATGGCATTTCACCCCCTGTTTTAATTTTCTGAAGCATCCCATCGTGGTTGTTCGAATGTCAATTAGACATCACGCCGATGGGGCTATTCACCGCCCTTCCCTGTACCCGTCATGAAATCGAAATCGCAGCCCTGATCGGCCTGCAGAATGGTCTCGTTGAACAGATGCGCATAGCCACGCCGGGCCCAATCCGGCGTCGCCGCGGGCCTGAGGGCGGCACGGCGCTTTTCAAGCTCGGCCGCTTCGACCAGCAGATCGATGCTTCGCCTGGCCACATCGAGCCGGATCAAATCGCCGTTCTTGACCAGCGCCAACGGGCCGCCGACGGCGGCTTCGGGCGTGATGTGCAGAACGATGGTGCCGAACGCGGTGCCGCTCATGCGCGCATCGGAAATCCGCACCATATCCTTGACGCCGGCGCGCGCGAGTTTCCTCGGGATCGGCAGATAGCCCGCCTCCGGCATGCCCGGCGCACCCTTCGGGCCGGCGTTGCGCAACACCAGCACATCCTCGGCGCCGACATCGAGCCCGGGGTCGTCGACCCGCAGCGTCATGTCTTCCACGGAATCGAACACCACGGCGCGGCCGGTGTGCTGCAGCAATTTGGGGCTCGCCGCCGAATGCTTGATGACGGCCCCGCGCGGCGCGAGATTGCCGTGCAGCACCGCCATCGCGCCTTCCGGCTTGATCGGAGTGTTTCGCCCGCGGATGACATCCTGTCCGGGCACTTGCTCGGCGCCGCCGACGACGTCACGCAAGGTTGCGCCGGTGATGGTCTTCGCATCGAGGTCGATCAGTTCGCCGAGCTGCGCCATCAGCTTCGGCACTCCCCCGGCATGATGGAAATGCTCCATGTAGTGCTCGCCGGACGGTTTCAGGTCGATCAGGACCGGCACCTCGCGGCCAAGCATGTCGAAGGCTTCGAGATCGATGCGGTGCGTGGTGCGGTTGGCGATCGCGGTGAGATGGATCAGGCCGTTGGTCGACCCGCCGATCGCCTGCAGCACCACCTGGGCATTCCTGAACGCGGCCTTTGTCAGCAATTCACTGGGCTTCGGCCCCTTCGCTTTTGCCATCCCGGCGGCGATCCTGCCGCTGGCTTCCGCGCAACGAAAGCGCTCGGCATGGGGCGCCGGTATCGTCGCGCTCATCGGCAGCGACAGGCCCAGCGCCTCGGTGATGCAGGCCATGGTAGAGGCGGTGCCCATCACCATGCAGGTGCCGACCGATGGCGCAAGGCGGCCGTTGACGGCTTCGATTTCCACCTCGTCGATTTCACCGGCGCGGAATTTGCCCCACAGGCGGCGGCAATCGGTGCAGGCTCCCAGCACTTCGCCCTTGTGATGGCCGACCACCATCGGTCCCACCGGGATGACCACGGTCGGCAGATCGGCCGAGACCGCGGCCATGATTTGCGCCGGCAGGGTCTTGTCGCAGCCGCCGATCACCACCACGCAGTCCATCGGCTGGGCGCGGATCATCTCCTCGGTATCCATCGCCATCAGGTTGCGCAGATACATCGAGGTCGGGTGCGCGAAGCTTTCGGCAATCGAGATGGTCGGGAACACCATCGGCATCGCGCCAGCGAGCATCACCCCGCGCTTCACCGCCTCGATGATATCAGGCACGTTGCCGTGACAGGGATTGTAGTCGCTGTGGGTATTGGTGATGCCGACGATCGGCCGGTTCAGCGCGTCGTCGGAATAGCCCATCGCCTTGATGAAGGCCTTGCGCAGGAACAGCGAAAACCCGGCGTCGCCGTAACTCGTCAGTCCCTTGCGAAGCCCGTCCGCCATCGTGTTTGTCCTCTTCGTCGAATTGCGCCTTGCTTCACCTCTCCCATCGGGAGAGGTCGAATTTCGCGCGTTAGCGAGAAATTCGGGTGAGGAGTTACGATCTATCGATAGATCGTCACCCCTCACCCCAACCCTCTCCCGATGGGAGCGGGAACGCACCTCTGTTGTGGCAATACCGAAGCAACACTTCAAGCTCGTGATCGCGCTTTACGACGATTTCCAGTCCACGATCCCACTCATGTCGCCATCGAATTCCATGCCGCAGAACGCGCCGCCCTGGTAGAAATCGCCGACGGGATCGGGAGGCAGTTTGGCCTGTTCGGCAAAGGCGTGCTCGCGAAAATCCTCTCCCCGGCCGGTCGGGCGATAGCCGAGGTCGTAGGCGCGGTGATTGTCCCACCACGAGCGCTCGTTGTAGGAGGCGCCGTAGAGAATTTCGAAATGGATGTCGGGATGTTCGAGCCCGATGCGGCAGAGCTGCACCAGGTCTTCCGGCTTGAGCCAGATCGACAGCCGGCGGTGATCCAGCGGCTTGTCGCCGAAATTGCCGATGCGCAGGCAGGTCACCTTGAGGCCGTGCTTGTCGGCATAGAGCGCGCCCAGCGCCTCGCCGAACACCTTGCTGACGCCGTAGCGGCTGTCGGGCCGCGCCGTCACGTCGGTTCCGATCCGGTGATGGCGCGGATAAAACCCGACCGCGTGGTTCGACGATGCGAACACGATGCGCTTGACGCCCTTCTTCCGCGCGGCCTCGAACAGGTTGTAGCAGCCGATGATGTTGGACTGCAGGATCGTGTCCCACGGACCTTCGACCGAAAACCCGCCGAAATGCAGGATGCCGTCGACGCCTTCGCAAATCGCCTCGACCTGCGCCAGATCGGACAGTTCGGCCGCCTTGAATTTCTCGTTGGCGCCGAGATCCGCAGGCGCCTTCAAATCGCTCAACAGCAGATCCGGATAGATCGCCGGCAGCAATTTGCGCAAGCGCGTGCCGATACCGCCCGACGCGCCGGTCATCAATATGCGTGGCATTTCTTCCCTCGTTATGGCTTGAAGCGAGTATGGCGCGGTGATCGGTACTCGGCAAGCATCGCACCCTCACGTGCCCCGGACGCTGCGCAGCACGAAGTGATGCGCCGCAGAGCCGGGGCCCGTGAGATGGCGAGCGCGCTTGGGTTCCGGCTCTGCGAAGCGGTACTTCGTACCGCATCGCGTCCGGGACACGGACACTTGCCGTTGTGAAACGGCAGTGATAGCAGACCAGGACTGGCGAGGAATTCAGACAACAACGAGAACAAGCAAATGTCCGAGGCAAAAATTCGCGCCGGCTGGCAGCCGGCGACGTATTATCCCGATCCGGCAATTCACGCGCTCGATCCGCGCTTCGAAAAATACTGGCTGAAGCTGTCGGCGGTGGAGCGGCTGACCACGGGCCTGCGCTGGGCCGAAGGTCCGGTGTGGTTCGGCGACGGACGCTATTTGCTGTGCAGCGATATTCCCAACAATCGCATCATCAAGTGGGAAGAGGAAACCGGCGCGGTCAGCATCTTCCGCAAGCCGTCGAACTTCGCCAACGGTCACACCCGCGATCGCCAGGGACGCCTGGTCACCTGCGAGCACGGCGGACGCCGCGTCGTCAGGACCGAATATGACGGCTCCATCACGGTGCTGATGGATTCCTTCGAGGGAAAGCGGCTGAATTCGCCGAACGACGTCGTGGTGAAATCCGACGGCTCGATCTGGTTCACCGATCCCGTCTTCGGCCTGCTTGGAAACTACGAAGGCTACAAGGCCGAACCCGAGACTCGACATGAACGTCTACCGGATCGACGGCAAGACCGGAAAATCCAGCATTGTCGCCACGGGCGTGCTCGGGCCGAACGGACTGTGCTTTTCGCCGGATGAAAAGATCCTCTATGTCATCGAATCGCGCGGCGTGCCGAACCGCAAAATTCTCGCCTACGACGTCGCGGCCGGCGGCGATACGATTTCCAACAAGCGCATCTTCGTCGACGCCGGCCCCGGCACCCCCGACGGCATGCGGGCCGACATCGACGGCAATCTGTGGTGCGGCTGGGGCATGGGCGATCCCGAACTCGACGGCGTGGTGGTGTTCGCGCCCGACGGCGTGATGATCGGCCGCATCGCACTGCCCGAGCGCTGCGCCAATCTTTGCTTCGGCGGATTGAAGCGCAACCGCCTGTTCATGGCCGCGAGCCAGTCGATCTATGCGCTGTACGTGAACACGCAGGGCGCGCCGGGGGGATAGGTGCAGCGCTCGTCATTGCGAGCGAAGCGAAGCAATCCATCGGGGCGGCAACGAAAGTGTGGATTGCTTCGTCGCATCGCTCCTCGCAATGACGACGGTAACGCAAAACAAAACGCCGGAGCGGAATGACCCGCCCCGGCGTTTTGGTGTCATTGGCCTGACGCGTTACGCGGCGTTGTAGCCGGCGACCGCCTTGACCTCGAGATATTCCTCAAGGCCGTACTTGCCCCATTCGCGGCCGTTGCCGGACTGCTTGTAGCCGCCGAACGGCGCGGTGCGGTCGTTCGGCACGCCCTGCAGGTTGACGTTGCCGGCGCGGATCTGGCGGCCGACCTTGCGGGCGTGCTCCACGGTGTCGGCGGTGACGTAACCGGCCAGACCATAGGGCGTGTCGTTGGCGATCTTCACCGCGTCGGCTTCATCCTTGGCGCCGAGAATGGTGAGCACGGGGCCGAAGATTTCCTCGCGCGCGATCGTCATGTCGTTGGTGACGTCGGCAAAGATGGTCGGGCGCACATAGAAGCCCTTGTTGACGCCTTCCGGCAGGCCGGGGCCGCCGGTGACCAGCGTCGCGCCTTCCTCGATGCCCTTCTGGATCAGCTTCTGGATCTTGTCCCACTGGATGCGGGACACGACCGGGCCGATCGTGGTGCCTTCGGCGCGGGGATCGCCGGCCTTGGTCTTTTCGGCGACGCCCTTGGCGATGGCGGCGACTTCCTTCATCTTCGACAGCGGCACGATCATCCGCGACGGCGCGTTGCACGACTGCCCCGAATTGTTGAACATGTGCATGACCCCGCCGGTGACGGCCTTGGTGAGGTCGGCGCCTTCGAGGATGACGTTCGGCGACTTGCCGCCCAGTTCCTGGCTGACGCGCTTGACGGTGGGGGCCGCGCGCTTGGCGACATCGATGCCGGCGCGGGTCGAGCCGGTGAACGAGATCATGTCGATGTCCGGGTGCTCGCTCATGGCGGCGCCGACTTCAGGGCCGAGGCCGTTGATCAGGTTGAACACGCCCTTCGGCACGCCGGCTTCGTGCAGGATTTCCGCGAAAATCAGGGCCGACGACGGCGTGAATTCCGAGGGCTTCAGGATCATGGTGCAGCCGGCGGCGAGCGCGGGCGCGACCTTGCAGGCGATCTGGTTCAGCGGCCAGTTCCACGGCGTGATCATGCCGATGACGCCGACGGGCTCGCGCACCACCACCGCGGAGCCGACCGCCTCCTCGAAGTGGTAGTTCTTGAGGACCTCCAGCGTGGCGGCGATGTGGCCGAGGCCGGCGCCGGCCTGCAGCTTCTCCGCCATCGGCAGCGGCGCGCCCATCTCGTCGGAGACGGCGGCGCCGATTTCCTTCATGCGGGTCTTGTAGACCTCGATGATCTTCGCGAGCAGCGCCACGCGCTCCTCGCGGCTGGTCTGCGAAAAACTCTCGAAGGCCCGGCGCGCGGCGACGACCGCCTTGTCGACGTCGGCCTTGGAGCCGAGCGCAACCTCATACATCGCCTCTTCGGTCGCCGGGTTGACGACGGGCGTGGATTTCTTGACGACGGGATCGACCCAGGCGCCGTCGATGTAGAATTGCATGCGATTGACCATCGTAAACCTCTTTATTTCGGGGCTATTGGCAGGGGGAACGGAGCGTTCGGCAAGCATCCTTGCACGAAACACCGGGAAATTGAACCCGCCATATGCGGGATGCCGCAGTCGCGGCGGACGCAGCATATAAAGACCGCGGTGTGAACGTGACAAGACACATCTCTGCGCACGGAGAGATGCCCCCACCCCGGCCCTCCCCCGCAAGTGCGGGAGAGGGGGAAGGCCGCTCTTGCTGCGACCGACGACAAACGTCCGGCGCAAGGGAGGTCGCATGCCTGAATTCAGTGTGGGACGTGGCGATGGCGCTTGCACGCAACCGGTGAGCCCCTCTCCCGCCCTTGCGGGGGAGGGCTGGGGTGGGGGCCGACTTGCTCCGACGCCTATTTTTCACACCGCCATCTTGCGGTGCCGCACCGGCGCGCCGGCGGTCAGGCTTTCCGCCGCATCGATGATGGCGTTGGCGTCGATGCCGTGGTGGCGGTAGAGATCGCCGATGGTGCCGGTCTGGCCGAAATGCTCGACGCCGAGCGCTTCGACCCGGTGCCCGCGCACGCTGCCGAGCCAGCCGAGCGTTGCCGGATGGCCGTCGATCACGGTGACGATGCCGCAGTCGCGCGGCAGCGGCGCCAGCAGTTTTTCGATATGGCTGAGATGCGCCACGCCGCGACGGTCGCGCCGCAGATGCCGCGCCGCGGTCCAGCCGGCATGCAGCCGGTCGGCCGAGGTGACCGCCAGCAGGCCGACATCGCGGCGGCTCTCGCCGATCAGGCCGATCGCCTCGATCGCCTCGGGCGCGACCGCGCCGGTATAGGCGATCACCGCTTCGCAATTTTCGCCGGGCTTGCGCAGCCAATAGGCGCCGTCGGTGATGCCCTTTTGCAGGTCCGGCGTCATGATCCGCTGCGGCTGCTCGAGGGTGCGGGTCGAAAGCCGCAAATAGACCGATCCGCCCTCGTCGCCTTCGCGCTGCATGTGGCGGAATCCGAAGGCCATGATGACCGCGAGTTCGTCGACAAAGGCCGGCTCGAACGAGGCCAGCCCATCCTGCGCCATGCCGATCAGGGGCGTCGCGATCGACTGATGCGCCCCGCCCTCCGGCGCCAGCGTAATGCCCGACGGCGTCGCCGCCACCATGAAGCGCGCGTCCTGATAGCAGGCATAGTTCAGGGCATCGAGGCCGCGCTGGATGAAGGGATCGTACAGGGTCGCGATCGGCAGCAGCCGCTCGCCGTTGATGGCATGCGACAGCCCGAGCGCCGACATCAGGATGAACAGGTTCATCTCGGCGATGCCGAGTTCGATATGCTGTCCCTTCGGCGAAAATTCCCAGTTGAAGGTCGAGGGGATCTTTTCGCTGCGGAACAGGTCGGCCTTCTCGGCGCGCGCGAACAGCCCGCGCCGGTTGACCCAGGCGCCGAGATTGGTCGACACCGTGACGTCGGGCGAGGCGGTGACGATGCGCGAGGCAAGTTCGCTGTCGCCGCGCGCCAGTTCGTTGAGCACGAGCCCAAAGCCTTGCTGGGTCGACATCTGCGCGCGACGGCGTGAACGCAAGCTGCTCGGGCACCTCGATCACGGGTGCGGTCAGGCGGCGGCGGCCGTCGCGGTTGAACGGCGCATCGGCGAGAAACGCCTCCAGCGCCGCGGGCTGCTGCGACAGCCCCTCGAACTTCTCCCATTCGTGACCGGGGCGGATATTCTGCGCGCTGCGCCATTTCTCCATCTGGGTGACCGTCATCAACCCCGCATGGTTGTCCTTGTGGCCCTGGAACGGCAGGCCGACGCCCTTGATGGTGTAGGCGATGAAGCAGACCGGGCGGTCGTGATCGATCGCCTCGAACGCCTCGCACATGCTGGCCATGTCGTGGCCGCCGAGATTGGACATCAGCGCCAGCAATTCGTCGTCGCTGCGCCGCTCGATCAGTTGCGACACCGCGCCCTGGTCGCCGATTTCGTCGCGCAAATGCTTGCGGAACGCGGCGCCGCCCTGAAAACACAGCGCCGCATACATCGCGTTCGGGCAGGCATCGATCCAGCGTTTCAGCGCCTCGCCGCCGGGCTCGGCGAACGCCGCCTGCATCAGCCGGCCGTATTTCACGATCACCACGTCCCAGCCGAAATTGCGGAACATCGATTCGAATTTCTCCCACAGCCCTTCGCGCACCACGGCATCGAGGCTCTGGCGGTTGTAGTCGACCACCCACCAGGTGTTGCGCAGGCCGTGCTTCCAGCCCTCCAGCAGCGCCTCGAAGATATTGCCCTCGTCCATCTCGGCATCGCCGACCAGCGCGATCATCCGCCCCTCGGGCCGATCCTTCATCCAGCCATGCGCCTTGACGTAGTCCTGCACCAGCGAGGAGAACAACGTCTGCGCCACGCCGAGCCCGACCGAGCCGGTGGAGAAATCGACGTCGTCGGTGTCCTTGGTGCGCGACGGATAGGACTGCGCGCCCTTGAAGCCGCGAAAGTTTTCCAGCTTGTCGCGGCTCTGGTGTCCGAACAGATACTGGATGGCGTGGAACACCGGGCTCGCATGCGGCTTCACCGCGACGCGGTCCTCCGGCCGCAGCACCGAGAAATACAGCGCCGACATGATGGTGGCGAGCGAGGCCGAGGAGGCCTGATGGCCGCCGACCTTCAAGCCGTCGGCATTGGGCCGGATGTGATTGGCGTGATGGATGGTCCACGACGACAGCCACAGGACCTTGCGCGCCAGCGCGGACAGCATCTCAAGGCGTGCGGGCTCGATCGGCATCGACGGCACTCCCGGCACAGTGATCATGCCCGGGATGTTAACGCGTCGGCCTTCGTCAAAAATCTCAAATTTTCGCGACATACACCTGCAAAATTGGGATAAATTACCACTTTCCAGTCTCATCATCAGAGTTTATCCCAATGCACACGCTGGACGCCATCGACCGCAAAATCCTCGGCCTGCTGCAATCCGACAGCCGCACCACCATGCAGGAACTCGCCGACAAGGTCGGCCTGTCGGTATCGCCGTGCCATCGCCGCGTCAAACTCCTGGAAGAGCGCGGCGTGATCACGCGCTATATCGCAACCGTCGACCAGAAATCGCTGGGACTGCATGTCAGCGTGTTCATCTCGATCAAGCTGGCGCGGCAGAAGGAAGAAGATCTCAACCGCTTTGCGAAGGCGATCTCGAAATGGGACGAGGTGCTGGAGTGCTATCTGATGACCGGCAACCGCGATTATCTGCTGCGCGTGGTCGCCGCCGACCTGTCGTCCTATGAGGCGTTCCTGAAGAACAAGCTGACCCGGCTCGACGGCATCGCCTCGATCGAGTCGAGTTTTGCGCTGAGCCAGGTCAAATATTCGATCGCGCTGCCGGTGTGAGGCCATCATGACTATTCGAAGAATCGTCCCCAACATCAATTCCGCCGATCCCTCAGCTTCGAAACCGTTCTACGAAGGCATTCTCGGACTCAATACCGCCATGGACATGGGCTGGATCATCACCTTTGCTTCCCCCTCCAACCCGACGGCGCAGGTGAGTGTCGTGGCGTCCGATACCCGCGATGAACCGCACGCGGATATCAGTATCGAAGTGGCTGACGTCGATGCCTGCCACGCAGCCGCCCGACTGCAGGGATATTCGATCGTGTATCCCCTGACCGACGAGCCATGGGGCGTCCGGCGATTTTTTGTCCGGGATCCCAATGGCGTCGTCGTCAATGTCGTCAGCCACAAGGCTTGAGTCAGTAAAGTATTCGGGCCCGCTGCCGGTATCACTTGTCGTCCCTGCGGAAGCAGGAACCCGTAACCACCGCTGCTCAATGCGGGAAGGAAGCCGTCAACCATTGCGCCGAACAGCGACTGCCGCAGCGTATGGGTCCCGGATCAGCCTTCCCTGGAGCTCACTTGTCCGGGACGACCATGGCAAGCCGCCATACGCCGAGGCTCTTGTCGCGCCAGCCGCCGCCGGCCTCCAGGCAGTTCTCGTTCAGGAGTTGAAGCGGCGCTCCCCAATCGAACGGCGATCGCTCGAAATTCAGCGCGCGCCAGTCGCCATCCTCGCAATCGGCGTTGGCCTGCCACTCCGGAAACGTGGTCGCGATCAGCCATGCCGCGCCGGACAGGTGGAAATTCGCAAGCGCGCGGGCGATGTTGGCGAACGACAGATGCACCAGCCCATCGCGGCAGAGGATGGCATCGCATCTCGGCAGGGAATCGCAGGTGATGTCGGCGAGATGATACTCGCCCTTGATTTCTCCGGCGGCTGCGCGGGCCTGCAGGCTTTCGATCAATGCGGGCACGATATCGATACCCGCATATCGCACGCCGAGGTCGGCCCGGTTGATCCAGCCGGCATCGCCGCAGGGCGCATCGAGCAGCGAGGTTATGCCGAGCTTTTTGAAAAGCCGCGGCAATTCAGCGCGCAGCACGGCGGTGGCGTCCAACTCCGAGCCCAGGCCGGAGGCGGATGCCGCGGCACCCCACATATTGGTGTCGTGGATGCGCCGAAAGCGCTGCGCGAGATTCAAGCCTGTAAAGGATTCCCTTTCCTCGAGAAAACGCCGATGCGCGAGAACGTCTGGACGATCTAAGTCGCTCGGTGACATCTACCGCCAGGGCTCGACGACGATCTTGATGTGACGTTCCGGATTGGCGAGATCGGCAAACGCCGCGGCGACGCCATCGATGCCGACGGTTGCGCTCACCAGCGCGGCGGCGTCGACCTGGCCTTCGGCGATCAGGCGCAACGAATGGGCAAACTCGTCGGGCGTATATCCCAACACGTACTGGACATTGAGCTCCTTCATGATGCCGAGCATCGGCTCGGCGCGGTCGGATTCCATGCAGACGCCGACCACCACGATGCGCGCGTCGCGCGGCGCGCCTTCGAACACCTGCTGCAGCAGGCCGGGTATCCCGACGCACTCGAAAATCAGGGCGGGCTTGAGTGCCGGCAGCCACGCCTGCAACGGCGGCCGCGCGGCCTTCTGCTCCGGCGACATCGCGGCGTGCTCGGCCCAGGTCGCAAAAGCCTGCGCGCGCGCGGGATCGACGACGATGTCGGCGCCGAGCTTCTCCGCCAAGGCGCGGCGCGCCGGCGAATAGTCCGCCGCAATGATCGGGTGCAACCCCCTGAGTTTCAGTGCCGCGATCACCGCCAGCCCGACCGGGCCGCAGCCGATCACCAGCGGCACTTCGTCGCCACGTATATTGGCCTTGGCGACGGCGTGGACCCCGACCGCCAATGGCTCGGTCAGCGCCGCGTGCTCCGCCGCCAGTCCGTTCGGCACCTCCAGCAGCAAGGCCTCGCTGAGCAGCATGCGCTCGGCATAGCCGCCGACATTGTCATTGGAATAGCCGATGCCTTTCGGTCCCTCCGCCGTCAGCAGCGCGGGAAGCGAACACACCCGCGTGCCGGTTTTCAGCTTGCGCTGCGTGGCTGGGCCGTAATCGATGATCTCGCAGCAGAATTCGTGGCCGAACACGACATCGCGGGTGAGGTCCATGGGCTTGCGGCCGGGAAAATGCCTTGCGAGCTCGACCATACGGTGAGCGTGCTGGCGCGCATGCAGGTCGGAGCCGCAAATGCCGCAGGCAAGTGTGCGGACCAAAACCTGCCCCGCCGCTGGTTTCGGCTCGGGCAGCGTATCGACGACGATCTCGCCGTTCCTGAAGATGGCAGCGCGCAATCGGAACCCCTCCCCTGTTTATTGCTCATCTAACAGCAATGCGAAGGTTTCGGCCAGCCGGGATCAGGCGTTGGGCGATGGCTCGCCCGGCAGCGCCAAGAGCTGCGACCGCCTGACGCGCTCGCGGTGCGCAGTATAAAGTCCGCTGGCCGACGATGAACGCCGCCCCGGTCACGGTCCAGATATCGGGAAGTTCGCCAAAAATGACAAAACCGAGAATGCTGACCGACAGCAGCTGGGTGTAGGAAAACGGCGCCAGCACCGAGGCGTCGGCATAACGAAATGCGAGCACGACGATCCACTGCCCCGCGGTCGAGGCTATGCCGATGAAAACGCCGAACAGAATATCGTGCCAGCTCGGCGTCACCCAGACGAATGGGACCAGCGCCGACAAAATGCAAACGCCCGCGATCGACGAATAGGTCATGGTGGTGGCCGCAGGTTCGCTGCCGCTCATCATACGCGTCATGATGAGGGTGCCAGCCCAGGCCAGCGCGGAGACGATCGGGAAAAACGCCGCCGGGTGAAACGCGCTCGAGCCGGGCCGCAGAATGATCAGTACGCCGATCAACCCGACCGCGGTCGCAAGCCAGCGGCGCACGCCGACTTTCTCGCCGAGAAAGACAATCGAGAGCGCGGTGACGAACAGCGGCGAGACGAAGCCGGTGGCGGAGGCTTCCGCGATCGGGAGAAACCGCAAGCCGGAAATGAAAAACAGCGAAGACGCCAGCAGCGTGACGCCGCGCATCACTTGCAGGCCGGGCCTGTGGGAACGCAAGGCATACAACGGCGAACCCGGCATCATCGCCGGAGACATGATCAGCGCGAATACCAAAAACCTGATCCAGGCGATCTCGATCGACGGCAGCGTCGCCGAGAGATATTTCGCGGTGACGTCGGAGGCCCCGAGAAACACCGTCGAGGCAAGGATCAGCGCGATGCCGCGAAACGGCCGGTCGGCGCGCGCAGGCGCGGCACCAACGGGGGACTTCTTCTCGGGTAGGGGCAATGGAGTACGGTCCAGCCTTGCGGCTGCGGCGGGTGGCGGGGTCACGGCTGTACTCGGGCGCAGAAATTATCGAATCGGGCGAGGCTCCAGAGAACGATAATTGCCCGTCGTCAACAAGGTCCGAAAACAGGAAGCCGATATGCGCGATTGCGCGCATGAAGATTGCGCGGCCAAGGCCCGCCGTTTTGTCAAACAGTCACGTCGTGAGGCCGGTCACGGAGACGGCGCGCGGATCAACCGCGATCGGCGTAACCAACCCATCGGAACCTGGCTATGGTTGGCTATTTTCGCGCCTTCGTCACCAGAAGACCTGTCTTCCGATCATTTGATGCGTGGTGCGGAGATGTTTGAGTTGCGGCAATTCCGCTTCATCCATCGATACATTGACGAGATGACGCCCGGTCGCAATGCGAGGACCACCTCAAAGCATCGGCAGGCCGCGCGGCTTCGGACCGCGTGGAAAAGCCCGGTCCAGCTCGGCTATCTCGGTTTCGCTCAGGCGCAGTTTTCCAGCGGCCGCGTTGTCGGCGGCGTACAGTTCGTTTGCGGCTTTCGGAATTGCAAACACGCAAGCATCGCGCGTCAGAAAGCCGAGCGCGACCTGGCGCGGCGTTGCGCCGTGCGTTTCGGCGATCGCCTTGAGCACCTTACCGGCCTTGCTGTCGGGTTGCGGGAAATCGTCGTGACCGAACGGCGAATAGGCCACCACCGCGACGCCGTGCCGCGCGCACCAGGGGATTACCGCGTGCTCGATCGCGCGCTCCGCTAGATGATAAAGCACCTGATTGCAGGTGATCTTGCCGCTGCCGGCAACCTTCAGCATCTCATCGAGATCGGCCGTATCGAAATTGCTGACCCCCCAGCTGCGGATTTTTCCGGCGTCGGCCAGCTCTTCGAACGCGGCCACGGTTTCCGAAAACGGATAGGATCCGCGCCAATGCAGGAGATAACAATCGAGCCGGTCGGTCTTGAGCCGCCTCAGCGATCGTTCGCACGCCGCGATGGTCCCGCGCCGCGAAGCGTTACCGGGTAAAACCTTGGAGACCAGAAAAATCTCGTCCCGTCTGCCCGCGATGGCGTCCGCGATCACCAACTCGGCATCGCCGTACATCTCGGCAGTATCGATGTGCGTCATGCCGAGATCGACGCCGCGGCGCAAGGCCGCGATCGCGCCGCGCCGATCCCCGCGGTCGATATACCAGGTGCCCTGCCCGATCACGGACACCTGTGGCCCGCTCTGGCCGAATTGCCGGAACATCATCTCGCGTGGGTCCATCCGTCCTGTCCGATCGGAGGCACCTTAGATGACATTATCCGCCGTCATCAAGAACGAGACGATTTGTTCAGTTAGCCGCGGCCGCCAACCGACGTCGGTCCGGATCGGCCGCGGCATTGGTGACATCCGCCTGCGCGATCATCCGTGTCAATTCCGGGACGCACGAGCCACAATTGGTGCCGGCCTTCAATTGCACGCCGATCTCAGTGGCGTTGCGCGCGCCCGCCGCGATAGCGTCGAAAATCGTGGTGCGGCCGACAGCGAAACAGGCGCAGACGATGGGACCGGCGCCGGCCAATCCGTCGGCGGATTTGCCCGACAGCAACATCCGGCGCTGATCGTCGCTGAGCCTATTTGCAGCGAACAAGTTCTTGACTACGTCCCAATCGCCTGCGTCCCGCGCGGGGCCGATGAACAGGCATGTTTCGATGCGTTCTTCGGCAAACGATGCCGCGCGGTACACGCCCCCGCCAAAATCCTTGTATTCGGCGAGATCGCTGCCGGCGGCTGACCGGAACCATGATTGCCAATTTGCAAGGT
The DNA here is from genome assembly GCA_963742425.1 of uncultured Alphaproteobacteria bacterium. GTDB lineage: Bacteria > Pseudomonadota > Alphaproteobacteria > Rhizobiales > Xanthobacteraceae > Bradyrhizobium. The sequence continues at coordinate 605,404 of CAVULR010000011.1, read as the reverse complement.
CTGCATTGTCGGCGAACAGATAGCCATAACCGCCGGCCAAGACTCACGCGTGCCCACCAGGTATGCGGCGGCAGGTCCAGCTTCATCCGGGACAGTGCGAAGCCACGAAACACATATTCGCAAGGCACAATCGACGCCGGCGTCGCCTTGGTCTCGGGCTGGCCGGAAAATCTATCGGTAAACGGCGCTACCAGCGCGCCGACGCGCGCGGCGGAGGCGTTGTCCTCGCTCCAGTGAATTGGCGCAAACAACATGCCGCGCTGCTGGCGCTGGCTCACCGCCACCTTGAGAACGCACTGACCGTAGTCGGTGACGACGCACGCGAAGCCGCCGTCGACCACCCCGCACCTTGTCGCATCGTCGGGATGGATTTCGACGAACGGCTCCGGTGAATGCAGGCCCAGCCGCGGGCTCAAGCCGCTGCGGGTCATGGTGTGCCATTGATCCCGGAGGCGGCCGGTGTTCAGCCGAAGTGGCCTTCCGGCAGAGATCTCGGTTCGCAGCGCGGGGGCTTCCGGGCGCGACGAAGCGAGCCTTGAAGTCGTGTGAGAAAAATCCGCCGGCGGCGAAAAAGCGCTGCTGGGGCTGGCTGTCCTGGCGGGCCGGCCACTGCACCGGCGCCAGCCCATCGAACGACTCATCCGACAGCGACTTCAACGCGCCGATGTCGAAATCGCGGCCGCCGTTGTTTTCGAATGCCGAAAGGCCTGCGTGTTCGCGGAAAACTTCTGCCGCCGAGTTGAAATCGAATGCCGCGCCGAAACCGAGTCGTTTTGCGACCTCGCCGACAATCCACCAATCCGGCTTCGCTTCGCCCGCCGGCGTCAAAAACGCGCGCTGGCGCGAAATCCGCCGTTCCGAATTGGTCACGGTTCCGGATTTCTCGCCCCAGGCATGCGCCGGCAGCAGCACATGCGCGCCGGCGTTCACGGTGTCGTTGGAATGCACGTTCTCGGAGACCACGAACAGCTCGAGTTTTTTCAGCGCGTCGCGAGCGACGTCTGCGTCCGGCAGCGACACCGCCGGATTGGTGCCCATCACCCACAGGGCCTTGATCTCGCCGCGCGCGATCGCCTCGAACATCTGGACCGCCTTCAGTCCCTCATGGGTCGCGATGCGCGGTGCTTTCCAGAACCGGCGCACGCGGTCGATGTCCGGCGGCGTGAAGCCCATATGGGCGGCGAGCTGGTTGGCAAGCCCGCCGACCTCACGTCCGCCCATCGCATTGGGTTGGCCGGTCAACGAGAACGGTGACGCGCCCGGCTTGCCGATCCGCCCCGTCGCGAGATGGCAATTGAGGATCGCATTGACCTTGTCGGTGCCCTGCGCCGACTGGTTGACACCTTGCGAATACAGCGTCACCACGCGCGACGTATCGGCAAACATTCGGAAGAAATCAGCGACATCACTCCGCTGAGAGTCCGGTCGCCAGCGCGGTCGCGGCAATACTGCCGGCGATGTTGCGCGCCTGCACCAGCGCGTCTTCGAAACCGGAGGTGTGGCGTTCGATATAATCGTAATCGAGCGCGCCGTTGTCGGCGAGATAGGCCAATAACCCGCTAAACAGCACCGTGTCGGTGCCGGGCTTCAATCCCAAAAACAGATCGTCATCCCCCGCCGTATCGGTGCGGCGCGGGTCGATCACCACAACGCGCGCGCCGCGCTCAAGCTTGTTGGCGAGCATGCGCTGGAACAGAACCGGATGGCACCACGCCGCGTTGGAGCCGACCAGCACCAGGAGGTCAGCCTCGTCGAGATCTTCGTAGCAACCGGGCACGGTATCTGCGCCGAACGCGCGGCGATGGCCGGCGACCGAGGACGCCATGCACAGCCGTGAATTGGTATCGACATTGGCGCTGCCGATGAATCCCTTCATCAGCTTGTTGGCGACGTAATAGTCCTCGGTCAGCAATTGCCCCGAGAGATAAAACGCCACCGCGTCGGGACCGTCGCGCGCGACGATGTGGGCAAAGCGATGCGCCACATGGTCGAGCGCGTCGTTCCAGGCCACCCGTTCCATGGTGCCCTTGCTGCAGCGGATCATCGGATAGAGCAGCCGCTCCTCATGGCCCAGGGTTTCGCCGAGCGCCGAGCCTTTCGAGCACAGCCGTCCGAAATTGGCGGGATGTTCTGGATCGCCCGATATCGCCGCGCCGCCGCGATTGTCAGGCGTCGCCAATACGCCGCAGCCGACGCCGCAATATGGACAGATGGTGCGCGTGGCGCCAACGGGTCCGCGCGGAACGCGGCCCGATGATAAACTCCGCGCGGGATCGTCCGGTGTCATTTGAACGATCTGGTCATCGGGGCTAGGCCGCCCTCGAGGGGATCGCGAGCGCGCGGCCGAACATCATATCAGCGCGAATTGCTGCGATCGGCTCGCGGCCCGCGGATCAATTCGAGATACCAGAGCGCATCCCCGACATCACCGACCAGCACCGTACCGACGAGGCGGCCACCGAATATCACGAGCTTCTTGTAGGTGCCGGCCCTCGTATCGTTGAGCAGGATGGTTTCGCTTCCCTCCACCCCCATGAAGTCGCCAGCGGAAAATACGCTGACGCCGGAGACCTTCAAATTGGTCGCAACGACGCTGCCGCCATACATGGCCGCGCCGCCAGACAGATGCCTCGCCAGAACGCGCGCCTGTTCGTAGGCTGGCTCGACCAGGCCGTAGCAGACCCCACGATGCTCGGCGCATTCGCCGAGTGCGAAAATATCCCGTACGCCGGTTTGCATGACATCGTCGACCACGACGCCGCGATTGACGGGAATACCGGCGTCCCTAGCGAGCGCGATATTCGGCAGGATGCCGGCCGCGAAAATCACCGCGTCGGCCTCGATCCGCCGTCCGTCCACCAACTCGACACCTTCGACGCGCGTCTGCGCCGTGGATATGGGCGGTGTTGGCATCGAGCAGAACCCTGATGCCCTTGCGCTCGACCAGGGACTTCAGCAAATCGGCTGCCGGCGCATCGAGCTGGCGCTCCATCAGCCGGTCCATCAGATGAACCAGCGTCGCCTGCGCGCCTGCCTTGGCGAGACCGTAAGCCGCTTCCAGCCCAAGCAATCCGCCGCCGACCACGACGACGCGCTTCTTTTGGGCGGCGAGCGCGGCAGCAAATCGACGTCCCGGCTGTCGCGAAAGGTGTGCACGCCGGCAAGATCGGCGCCGGGCACTTTGAGCCGCAGCGGCGTCGAGCCGGTAGCAAGAACCAGCCTTGAAAAGGCGATACTCTCTTCGTTTTCAATCTTGATTTCACGGCGGCCGACATCGATCTCGGTGGCGACGCATCCATATTTCAGCGTGACGCCACGATCGCGCCACCAATTGGCCGGCCTGAGCTCGATGTCATGGGACGCCGCTCTCGCCCGCGAGCACCGACGACAGCAGCACGCGATTATAGGCCAGCCGCGGCTCGTCGCCGATGACCGCAATCGCGTAACGTCCCAGCGCGACCTTCGCCAGTTCGTCGACCAGACGCAAAGCGGCCATTCCGTTACCAATGATGACCAGCGGTTCACTCATCGTGCGTCCTCACCTGCTTCCGCTCAGGCCGGCGACCTCTCCCCGCAGGCGGAGCGAGGACGCTCGCTATTCACACGCGCGCTTCGGCAAGACTCGTCGCGCCCGACACCGCAGGGCTCTTGCGCAGGTAGTGCCACCACGTCAACGCCAGGCAGACCGCGTAGAACGCCAGATAGATTTCGAGCGCCAGCTGCGGTCCGCCGGTGATCGCGATCGACTTGCCGAAGCCGCTCGGGATCAGGTAGCCGCCACAGGCGCCGATCGCGCCGATGAATCCGAGCGCCGCGCCGCTCTGGATGCCGGCGGTCTTCACGGCGAGCACTCGGCCGGCTTCACCCTTGCCTTGCGCCTTCCGGAGATTCTCCTCACGGAAGATCGACGGGATCATCCGGTAGGTCGAGCCGTTGCCTATGCCGGTGGTGACGAAGAGGATCAGGAACATCCCGAGGAAGCCGGTGAAGTCCTTGATGCCCACGAAATATAGCACGCCTATCGTGGCCGCTCCCATCGCGATGAAATTCCAGAACGTCACGATGGCGCCGCCCACTTTATCGGCAAGCAAGCCGCCAAATGGTCGCGCCAGCGAACCCACCAGCGGCCCGAGGAACGCGATCGCGATCGTGACCGCCGGGAATTGCGTCTTGATCAGCAGCGGAAACGCCGCTGAGTAACCGATGAAAGATCCGAACGTCCCGATATAGATGAAGGACATGATCCAGGTATGCTTGTGCTTGACGATCGCGAGCTGGTCCCTGAACGAGGACTTGGCCGAAGTCAGGTTGTTCATGAAGAAGATGGCGCCGAACACCGCGACCGCGAGCGGCAGCATCCACATCAGTCCGGCATTCTGAAGGTAGACGCCTGCGACCGGCGTTGCCTGGTAGAGGTTGAAAAGCCCTACCCCCATCAGGATAGGCGTCAGCAACTGCACGCTGCTGACGCCGATATTCCCGCCGGCGGCGTTCAAGCCCAGTGCCCAGCCCTTCATGCGGTCGGGATAGAAAAAGGAGATATTGGCCATGCTCGAGGCGAAGTTGCCGCCGCCGAGACCTGCGGTGGAGGCCACCAGCAGCATCAGCCAGAACGGCGTCTCGGGCTGGCTTACGAAATAGGCCAGCGCGATCGTCGGGATGAACAGCACTGCGGCGCTGAAGATCGTCCAGTTGCGGCCGCCGAACGTTGTTACCGCGAAGGTGTAGGGAAAGCGCATCAGCGAGCCGATCAACCCGGGCAGCGCCACCAGCTGAAACAGCTGGTCGGTCGTGAAGTGGAATCCCGCCTGCGGCAACCTGGTTGCGACGATGCTCCAGATCAGCCAGACCGAAAATCCGATATGCTCCGCGACGATCGACCAGATGAGATTGCGTCGGGCGATGAGTTTGCCCTTGGAGTTCCAAAAGGTCTCATCCTCTGGATTCCAATCTGTGATCCAGGTCGGGTCTTGCTGGCTCATGGGCGAATTACCTTTCTGAAGCGGGCATAGAGGCGCGCTGGGGAGGCCCCAGTTCGGCCGTGTCAAAATTCCGATGAATGGTTCTCGAGCGAAGGTTTCGATGGCATCAGCACAAACTATTCAAGCTTTGTGCCAAGCTGCTGCGACGCAAAAAATATATTGATTATAATTGGTTACAGGTGTGGGTGGCCTGCACTCTGAAGCACGGCATCGCACCCAAAATTTGCGATTTGCTTATTTCTTGTGCGGCGCACAAGAAATAAGCAGGCGTTCGAGCAGGTGCTTTTCAGGCGTCCTCGGTCGCCGCCATCATCGGTTTTGGCGCCGCCCCCTTGCCCGGTTTCATTCGGAAATCGTAGGTCATCAAATGCCAGGGCGCGGATGCCGGCTTGCCGTCGGGCATCACGGCATCGCTGCGTTTTTCGACCCGGGAAATCAGGTCGCTTTTGACCCCGAACACCACGTCGGAATCGAGATATTTGTCGCCTTCGATAAAGACGTGGGTGATCAGCGGCTCATAGCCGGGCGCGTTGACGAGGAAGTGGACATGCGCCGGCCGGTACGCATGGCGCCGGACTTGCAAAACCATTTCGCCGACGGGGCCGTCGGTCGGGATCGGATAACTGCAGGGCAGGATGGTGCGAAAGAAGAACCGGCCATCGGCATCGGTGACAAACCGCGCCCGCGATGACGGCCCCTGAGTCTCGTAGGACGGCTTTTGCAAATCGTAAAAGCCGTCATCGTCGGCGTGCCAGACATCGACCGGCACGCCCGCCAGCGGTTTGCCGTGCAGATCGGTGACGCGGCTCTGCACAAACATCCGCTCTCCCGTCAGGTTGTTGGGCGAGATGTCGGTGCCATGCGGCATTGGCTTGTGTTCGCCGACATAGAAGGGGCCGAGCACGGTGGTCTCGGTGGCGCCGTCGCGCTCGCGATGGTTCACGGCATCCACCAGCATCGAAACCCCGAGCACGTCCGACAGCAGGATGAACTCCTGGCGGCTCGGGGTGCATTTCTGCCCGGTGCGGGTGAGAAAATCGATGGCATAGTTCCACTCGTCGAAGGTGAGATCGGTTTTCCGCACGAAATCGTGCAGCGATTTCACCAGTTCCTCCATCAGGAATTTGACACGCGGGTCCGGCGTTTCCTCAAAGCTGTTGACTACGGCGGCGGTAAGCTCGGTGTCGTTGAACTGGGGCATGGCGCGGGTCCTGCGGGTTTTGGCACTAACGCCCCAAGCCTACACCAGCGGCAGTGCCTGGGTAAGCGCGACGGCGATTGGATCATGCCATGGTTTTCGGCTATCAACACATAGCCCGAGCCCCGGAGATGACCCCCCGATGTTAGCCCCAACCCCCGCCTCGCCGGAATCCGCCGGCATGTCCAAGCCCGCTTTCGACCGCCTCGAAGCGCACCTCAAGAGCCGTTATATCGATGCCGGCCGCTTTCCGGGAACGCAACTCCTGGTCTATCGCCGCGGCAAGGTTGTCCATAGCGCGGTGCAGGGTTTTGCCGACGTCGAGCGCAAGGCGCCGGTCAGGGACGATACCATCTTCCGCATCTATTCGATGACCAAGCCGATCACCAGCGTGGCCTTCATGATGCTGGTCGAGGAAGGCCGGGTCGCCCTCGACGAGCCCGTCCACAGATACATTCCGGAATGGAAGAACCTTGGCGTGTTCCAGGCCGGAACAGCGCCGGCGTTTCTGACCAGGCCCCCCTCGCGGCCGATGCAGATCGTGGACCTGCTGCGGCACACCTCCGGTCTGACCTACGGCTTCCAGCAAAGGTCCAACGTGGATGCCGCCTATCGCGAGCTGAAGATCGGCGAGATGGAAAAATCCGGCACCCTGCAATCGATGATCGATGGGCTTGCAAAAACACCGCTGGAATTCTCGCCGGGCGAGACCTGGAATTATTCCGTCTCCACCGATGTGATCGGCTATCTCGTCGGAAAAATCAGCGGCAAGCCGTTCGAGGAGTTCCTGAAACAACGCATCTTCGAGCCGCTCGGCATGAACGACACCGACTTTTATGTGCCGGCCGACAAGGCTCATCGTTTGGCGGCATGTTACTCCGCCGACAAGGGCGGCATGAAGCTTTCTGACGACCCCACCAACAGCTCATTCCTTTCGCCGCCATCGTTTATCTCCGGCGGTGGCGGATTATGTTCGACGGCTGCCGACTATCTCACCTTCTGCCGCGCCTTGCTCAACGGCGGCGAACTCGGCGGCGTCAGGCTGATCGGTCCGAAGACGCTGGCGCTGATGACGTCAAACCATCTGCCCGGCGGACGCGACCTGCCGGAAATGTCGAGGTCGCTGTTCTCCGAGGCGACCTATGACGGCATCGGCTTCGGTCTCGGCTTTTCCGTGACCATGAACCCCGCACGGACATTGATTCCCGGCAGCGCCGGCGAATACTCTTGGGGCGGCGCGGCGACCACCTCGTTCTGGATCGATCCCGCTGAAGAACTGATCGCCATCTTCATGACCCAGCTAACGCCATCGAGCACCTATCCGGTGCGGCGCGAACTGCGTACCATGGTCTACGCCGCCATCACCGACAGCAATCTCTGACGAAAAGCACTTTCCGACTGCAGGTCCCGGGCCTGCGAGGGAGTTCTCGTCGGGCTAAACTACTCCTTGGCGAACTTAAGCCGCCTCGCCTATTCTTCCGGCGACCCGGCGCACCCGCGCCGGATGCCCGGAAGCCGCGTGCCTAAATCCTCACTGTCAGTTCGCCTCGCTCTGCTGGTCGCGGGAACCACGCTGCCGCTGATCGTTTTTGCCGCCGGCATCGTTTTCAATAATTACGAACAGGACCGCAAGGTGCCACACAGCGCGTAGTCGATACCGTGCGCAGTACTCGCCTGGTGCTCGACGCCGAGGTTCAGCGCATGACCGGCGCGCTGCAGGTGCTGGCGCTGACCAACGCGCTGCGGGACCGCGATTTCGAAGGATTCCGCCGCATCTCGCAGGGCTTCCTCGAGCAATATCGCGAGGGCGGAGTCCTGCTGATCGCGGACCGCGCAGGCCGTCAGCTTTTCTCTTCGCTTACACCGGACACGGCCAGCCTCCCCGTCCGCAACAACCGCGCAATCGTGGAAAAGGTGTTCGCGACGAAGAGCCCGCAATATTCCAACCTGTTCGTTGGCGCGGTGAAGAAGCAACCGATCGTGACAGTCGAGGTGCCGGTACTGCGCGAGGACGGCGAGGTCCTCTATGATATTTCCTTCAGTCCTCCCATCGGAATTTTCCAGGCCCTGGTCGAAAAGCAGCGCCCAAGCAAGGACTGGACAATCTCGATCTTCGATGGTGACGGCATCAATTTCGCGCGCGTGCCAAATCCGCAGGAGACGATCGGCAAGCGCGCCTCGCCATCGCTGTATGCGGAAATGTTTCGAAGACCCGAAGCAACCCTGCAGACGGTGTCGCTCGAAGGCGTCCCGCTGATCACGACGTTTGCACGCTCCTCGCTTACCGGCTGGACGGTGGCCGCCGGCGTTGCGGAAGGCTCGCTGGTCGGTCCGCTGTGGCAAAACCTCGCGGTCACCAGCCTGATCGGTGGCGTGCTGCTGTTGACCGGCCTTGCCTTCGCGGTTCGGATGGCGACCGCGATCGCCCGCGGCGAGGCGCTGCATGACCTTTTGATCGAAGAACTCAACCACCGCGTCAAGAACACGCTGGCCATTCTGCAATCGATCGCTACCCAAACGTTTCGAAGCGCCAGCAAGGCCGAACGCCAGAAATTCGAAGGCCGGCTCGGCGCGCTGGCGGAGGCGCACAATCTCCTGAGCAAGGAGAAATGGCAGGGCTCCGAATTGCATGACGTGATCGGACGGGTGATGCAGCCCTATTTGCTTAACAATCCGCAGCGGATGCGGATGTTCGGACCGCACGTTCCATTGTCTCCCCGGTTTGCGGTGGTGCTGTCGATGATCGTGCACGAGATCGCGACCAACGCGGCAAAATATGGCGCGCTGTCGAACGACGCCGGCACCGTGACGGTGGATTGGGAAATCATCAAGGCGGACGACAAGCCGAAATTGCGATTGATCTGGACCGAGGCCGGCGGCCCTGATGTCGCAGCCCCCGTGCATCGCGGTTTCGGATCACAACTGATCGAACGCAGCGTTCGCGATCAGCTCAACGGCGAGGCAACCGCCGATTTTCGGCCGCGTGGCGTGGTTTATACGATACTTTGCTCGCTTGAAGGCGAGGGCTAGCGCCGTTAGCGTTCCCCCGACCATGGTATCCTCGGAGACCGATGTCGGCTTCGGTCAAAAGGCGGACCTAACGGATCCTAAGTCGGACTTTTCCGACCAACGCACTGCCGCAAATCGGGCGGTACCGAGGCTTCAGCCCTTCACCTTGCACGTGACGGGGCCGTTATCGAGCATTAGCTGATTGCCGCCCGCATCGGTTACGATCTGCCCGCTGTAGACGCCTTTCGCCTTGTCGAGTTGCGCCGAGATGACGATCCGCACCCGGGTCTTCTCAACCTCATCCATGGCGACCAACAGCAGATTGTTGTCTCGAAAGCTGAAGCGCGTGACCTTGGAGGAATAGTCAAACTCGATCGGCGGCAAGCCGCCGAGCTTTTTCGGTACATCGAAGGCAAGCTCCTGGTCCTGGGGATAGGTGCAGGTGATCGATTTCGCGACTGCTGCGGTCGCGTGAAGGGCGGAGAGCAAGGTGAGACAGACGATCGTGATGCTTTTCATGGCCAGACTCTGGGCGCGAGATATCTGCATCTGTCGCAGCCGGCTGGCGATGCGTTCAATTGGGCTCGCCGAGGGCGCCGGAAGCGATTGTTCAGAACACAATGACTCATCCGGGTCAAATTCGGCCCTCGGGTCTTGATTGCAATCGAGACGATTGAAACGCCGCTGTCTTAGCCTGCCCCGATGGTGTAGCAGTTATAGAATTTCGTCAGGCACCTGGTCATCTTATCGATATGACATTGACCTTAATAATCGTGACCGCCATCGCCGCCACCTGGTTGGCAGAGCGCAGCATTGAGCATCTCAGGTTGGCAGTTGCCGCGCTGTGTCTCATCGCTGCTGTGCTGCTATTCGTCGTTACCGATGTCGAAAGAGCGTTTTTGCTATCGTCCATCCTGATGGTAGCAATCTTCGGAGCGTCGAACGTCAAGTACAATCATAGCGGGCTGAAACTGACCGTAACAGATCTGCCGCTGGCGTTTGCAGGAACCGTTCCGTTTTTTATCGTGCAATACCCGCTCGCAATAATAGCTGTTCTCGCCGGAGGTATCCTGCTCGTTCTGGCCGCAGTCGCGACGCTGCTCTACGTGTCCGGGCCGCCAGTTTCGGTGGAAACCCAGGTTCTTCTATTCGGCATAGCGTCTGTTGGTTTGGTAGCGGAATACAGGGCAGGCGGGGCCGTTTCTCTCCAGCGCATTGCGGCTCAGCCGCGGTGCTTCTTCTCGACTTTCATAGCCTCCCTTCTCGACCCACTTTCGTGGCGACAGTTCGGCGGGCTCGTTCTGAGCGATATGGCTGAGGATCCGTTGCCGCTGATGCCAGCCGTACCGGCGCGCAGCCTCGATTATCCCGACATTATCGTCATTCAGCATGAATCGATCTTCGATCCGCGCGTATTTGGGCTCCCGGTCGAGCCGATTGTCGAAGCATTTCTGTCTCCGAAAAACGGTCTCTATGGAAGTCTTAACGTCGATATTTTTGGCGGAGGATCGTGGCAATCCGAATTTAGTCTACTAACCGGCCTTTCCAGCGCAAGCTTCGGTTCAAACGCCTATTTTCTTTTCAAGAGAGGCGTCGGCCGATTCCATAACAGCCTTCCAAAGACACTGGCTGCGCTCGGGTATAGAACCATGCTTACGTCGAGCTGCCGCCGCAGCTTTCTCAATTACGATGAGTTTTACCGTTCGATTGGCATCAGCGAGCGCATTTTCACTGATGATTTTTCTCCGCCCTTCGATGTCGGTCGATTCGAAACGACAAATTCCGATGCATTGTTTCTGGAAGCAGCACTCGGTGTCCATATGAAAAGGATTACCGGCGATGCAGCGCCGCGTTTTCTATATGCGCTAACTAACTTCAATCACGGCCCTCACAACCGAAGGCTGGTCGCGCCCGGACACTTTGAGAGCGAGCGTGCCTTTGCTGCCGAAAGCCTTCCCGATGCTTGCTACGCTGAATACTACGCACGACTCGCAGAGACCGCCGTGACCTGGAATAGGCTCAAGGCCGAGCTTTCAGCCTGTTTTCCCAGGCGTCCAACGCTGATTGTACATTATGGAGATCATCAGCCCGTCATGACGCGGCGGATCGAGGCAAGACTCAAGCTCCCCAAAGATGCGCGGCGCCAGTTCCGCACTTTCTATGCCATCGAAACTTTGAATGACTGCTCTGATCGACTTATTTCCGGACGGGGCACGGACCTGGATATTGCATTCCTCGGGACCGTGGCTTTGCAGCAGTCTGGTCTGCCGCTTGACGAGATCTTCGCCACGCGCGCGAGCCTGCTTGAGCATTGCGGCGGAACCTACTTCGCATCGTCTTCAGAACGTAAACGCCGCTTCCATCGTACCCTTGTCGATTTAGGCATGATTGACGTGGCGCCCACCGTGCGACACCAATACTAGTCGGCCCGAACTCAAGTTCGCCGCGGCACGTTCGGCGCTGTCCCCGGCGCTCGACTGATCCTGGCCGGCCAGAAACAGTGACAGTGACAAGGTCGGCGCTTCGGACGCGTCTGATCGTTAGCCGAAATTCTGCAGGGCCGGAAACGTCTCCAGCAACCAGATGCTGACGCCAGAAACCGCGCCGGTAAGAAATCCGATGCCGGTGATCACCAGCAACACGCCCATCGCCCGCTCGACGCTGGCGAGATGCCCCTTGATCCGCGAAAACAGCGAAGAGAACTGTTCGACCATCAATGCCGCTACCAGAAAAGGTATGCCGAGCCCGGCGGAATAGACCGCGAGCAGGCCCGCGCCCTTGGTCACTGTCGCCTCGGCGGCGGCCACCGACAGGATCGCGGCAAGGATCGGGCCGATGCACGGGGTCCAGCCGAAAGCGAACGCGAGCCCCATTACATAGGCACCCCACAAGCCCACCGGCTTCGGAATCGGCAACCGCCCTTCCCGCATCAAGAGCCCGATTCGGGTCAGCCCGAGGAAGTGCAGGCCCATGATGATGATGATGATACCGGCGACGATCGAGAGCTGCTGCGACCAGGCGTGGATCAGCCTTCCGATCAGCGACGCGCTGGCGCCGAGCGCCACGAATATTGTGGAAAAACCCAGCACGAACATGACGGCCGATAGCATCACCGCGCGCTTCGAGGACGGCACCGTTTCGTCGTTGGCGACGTGCTCGATGGTGGCACCAGTGAGGTAGACCAGATATGGCGGCACCAATGGCAGCACGCATGGCGACAGAAAGCTGACCAGGCCGGCGATCAGCGCGGCGGGGATCGAAACATCGTGGATCATGCAGTCATTGCCATCGCCGGTATTCTGACATTCGCGACCCCGGTCAGGACCCGACATCGGGGAGTGCCGGGTCGATCGCCATGATGTAGCGGATGGACGGGGTGATGGGCGAGGACTTTATCGATCACCAATGCGGCATCGCGGCCGCGCGTTACGCCTGGAGTTGCCGGAACCGGGCGGATAGTGTGAACATATCGGAGTGCAGCGGTCAGCTATCGGCAATTGTAACCACTGGGCCAAGCTGCATACAGATTTATGATTTCGGTACCGAGCCTTGCCGGAAAACCGTATCGCTACTTGACCAGTTTCAAAAGCGGGCGCCGCCGTAGGCCTTCCGGAACTTTCAGCTCGTGCAATCTTTCCCCGGCTGCGTCTTCCGGCAGCATCGCCTCGCACAAGGCCTTCAGTTCGAGGCCTGTGATTCGGTTGAGTTTCATCCGCAGTTCGAGAATTGCCACGGAAACCAACAGCGCCGTTTCGCGCTCGCCGCCAGCGGCAAGCTGCGCGCGGGATTCCTCGAGCGCTGCGAGAACCGACAACAACCGTTCTTCTGAATTAGCCACGCGCGTTTTTTCCGATGCCGAGCATGCGAGATGAGGACCGTTCGATCCAATCCGTCGTTTCAATTGCGCCCGCGTAGATTTCGGTCATGCTTGAAGCGCCGCGGTGAAGGTTGGTCGGCCGGCATGTCGCTGAAGTCATGACGGGTGGAAGTGTCCCACGAATAGTGACCCGCGGCTTTGCCGGATATTCCCGCTGCATATCGACCAACACCACAATCGGAACGCCGGATAAACTCGCTGACGCCCTGACGCTCAAAATCGAGGTCAAGCAGTCCCCCTTCTCGATGGCGGGTCGGACACCCGTATTTTACCGGGGTATCGGCCTCGATGCTAACTATATAGGCGTGATACGTCGCGAGCCGGGACCCGCCGTGGTTGTGGCTCGCTCGATATTCTGCCAATTTTAGCGGGCGAAAGGGGCTGTGTATGCGTCTGGCGCTGGAAGGGGGCGTTCCACAGGGAGAACGCCACAGGGCCGCTCTCGGCAGTCTCACCGATTGGGATGCGGCCAGGATTTTTCTGGAAGTCGTGCGCCGCGGCAGCTTCAGGTCCGCGGCCGAACGGCTCGACCTCTCGATCAACCTGGTGCGCCGGCGGATCGATGATTTTGAGCGGCAAATCGGCGCCACCTTGTTTACGCGCGACCCCCATGGCACCCGCCTGACCGACGAAGGGGCGCTGGTGGTTTCCGCGGTCGAACGCATGGAGGCGGCGTCATTCGATCTGATCCGCGCCGGCGATTCCGTCGCCAACACGCTCTCGGGCGAAGTCAGGGTCGCCGTGACCGAAGGCCTCGGTACATTCTGGCTGGCCCCTCGCCTCGTCGAATTCCAGCAATCGTTTCCTAATATTATTGTCGACCTGCAATGCGCGATGCGCTCGGCCGACGTATCGCGGCACGAGGCCGATGTCGCGATCCATCTGTCGAAACCGGCCGCGCTCGACGTCAAGCTGGTGCGGCTCGGCAGAATACATTTGATGTTTTTTGCCAGTCAGAAATACATCGACACTTACGGCGCCCCGACAACCCCGGACGAACTGATGAAACATCGGCTGGTGATGCAGGTTGCCGATGAGGCCGGCGCCGCAAAATATCTCGAAAGCCTGTTTCCCGGTTACTCGCAGCACGACTTGCCGGTGATGAAAACCAATGCGAGCAGCGCCCACTACTGGGCCGTTGCCAACGGCGCCGGCATCGGCGCGTTTCCGACTTACGCCTGCGCGCTCGGGGGGAGCATGATACCGCTCGAAATCGAGCTGCGGCGTCCGTACGACATTTGGCTATCCTATCATCCGGGTAGCGATCGCATCCTCAGGGTGAGGCATATGATCGATTGGCTGATAGAGGCTTTCAATCCCGTGAAATTCCCCTGGTTCAAGGACGAATTCGTCCATCCCGGCGAATTTAGCGCGGTATACATGGGCGAATCCCTGACCCATCTATTCGGGGGCTTCTCGACGGAAGGACGGTAAGACCAGAATGAACAAATCAGCGGCAAAGAAGATGAAGCAGCGAAGTGCCGGCAAGCCGGACATTGAACTGGGAAAGCGAATTCGTCTGCGGCGCGTTGAGCAACGGATCTCGCAAGCGGAACTTGGCGACCAGCTCGGCGTCAGCTTCCAGCAGGTTCAAAAATACGAGAAGGGCGTCAACCGCGTCGGCGCCGCCCGTCTCCAACAGATCGCGACAGCGCTCGATGTGCCCGTCACGTTCTTCTACGACGGCGACGGCAAGGCTCGTGAGGTTGAAAGCCTGCTGTTTCTGGACAGCGCCTTCAGCCTGCGGCTGCTGCGGGCCTACAGCAAGATCAAGGACCAGACCGTGCAGCGTCAACTGGTGTCCCTGATGGAATCGATCGCCGCGAACGAAGCCTAGGCGTCGGCGGGACCGCCTCGGCGGTCCGGCGCTTCGCAAGGCTGGTTCGCGGCACCGCGGACGTGGTCGATCAACGCGAGCGAATCCGCCGGCAGTGCATCGCCGCGCCAGGCCACATGCTGGTCCGGCCGCGACAATACCAGCGCGCTGCCATAGGTCGTCGGCTGTTCGATATCGAGAACCTTCAATGGTACTCCCCGGCTGCGCGCCGCGGCCTCGAGCGGAACGACATCGGGGGCGGCATCGAATCGCAGTAGCGTAAACTCCGGTCCCATCGCGTCGTACAGTGAACGGCCGTCCTTGCACCACAGATGCGGCGTGCGGCAGCCGGGAACGGTCGAGGGCGTGTAACTGTTCATCGTATAGGCGGGATGTTCCGATCCGTCATAGGCGATGATCGGCGAGCGGTCGTAGTAGCTGGCGAAATTAAGGCCGGCGCAGGCATATTGCTGGACGTTGATCTCGTAAGCCTGACGCCCGACCTCGCGCCGAGCAAGCTCGCCTTCCGGTCCCGCATCCTCGATATCATCGGGAATCGCGCCGCGGCGGCGAATTTCGGCTTCCGCATGCGACATCGCGAACCGCGAGACCTGGCTTGTGATCGGCCAGCGTTCCGCCTCGTAGGCATCGAGAATGGCAGACGGCGCCCAGCCATTGAGATGGGCCGCAAGCAGCCATGACAAGTTCATGGCGTCGGCAATGCCGGCGTTCATGCCGTATCCGGCATAGGGCACCCAGATATGGGCCGCATCGCCGGCGATGAAGGCGCATCGGTTGCGAAACCGGTTCGCGATCAGGCGGCGTCCGTACCAATCTTCCTTGGAAATGACGTCGTATTTGAAGTCGGCTCCGACGCCAAGGATGGTTCGAATGCAGGCGTCGCGATCGAGCGACTCAAAATCGCCCTCCCCGGGCTTCATGTAATTGTGCACCAGCCATCGCTCGCGGCCGTCGATCGCATACACCATGCCGGCGCGCCGCGGATTGATGACGCCGGTGCCCCAGGCGCGCTCGCAGCTCTGGCGGTCGATCAGATCGGGTGCGCGGATATAAGTCGACTGCACGCGCTGCACGACGGCATCGCCGGCCAACTCCGCCCCGATCGCCTTGCGAACGACGGAGCGCGCGCCGTCGCATCCGACCAGATAGCGGCAGCTCAAGCGCCGCATCGCACCGGTTTCGAGATCGCGCAGACCAACACTGGCGGATGTGTTCTCGACCGCAGCCTCTTCGACGGATGTCCGGTTGACGATACGGATCCGCGGCTGGCAAGCCGCATGCTCGAACAGGATCGGCTCGAGAAAGATCTGGTTGATGCGATGCGGCGGCTCGGGGGTCGGCCAGTTGCAGTCCGGCCCATCCTTGACCGTGAAGCGGTCGCGGCGGCAGGGAATCGGAATGCGCGTCAATTCTTGCCCGGTAAAGGTCGTGCGGTAGCTGACGTCGTGCGGATAATCCGCAGGCAGGCCGGCGTTGCGTATTTTTTCGGCAATCCCGAGCCGCCGGAAGATCTCCATGCTACGGGCGGCGACGTGGTTGCATTTCGGCTCCGGAGGCTCGGCGCGGGCGCGCGTTTCCACGACGGTGACGCCGATCCCCCGCCACGCCAGATCGATCGCCAGCGTTAGCCCGACCGGCCCTGCACCAACGATAAGTACATCGGACTCATTCATGTTCGGGCATGCGTCGCATTTTGCGGAGTAGGCTTTGCCGGGAACATGCGCTCATTCCAGCTCGGCGCCGGATTTCTTGACGATCACCGCCCAGCGATCGACCTCGGTCTTGACGTAACTTGCAAAGCTTTCCGGCGTCGAACCGGCCAGCGGCTGCAATGCAATCGTGGTAAATTTGTCGCGCGTCGCAGGATCGGCGACCAGCTTTCCGATCTGCGCCGCCAGTTGATCGACGATCGCTTTAGGCAAGCCGGCAGGCGCAACGACTCCCTGCCATGCGACAAGTTCAAAGCCTGCAAGGCCGCCTTCGGCAAGCGTCGGAATTTCGGGCGCCGCCGCGACGCGCCTTGAAGTGGTCACGCCCAAAACCCTGAGCTTGCCCTCGCGGATCTGCTGCAGCGCGGGCTGAAGGTCCACCACCATGAAGGGAATGTGCCCGGCGATCACATCCAGCATCGCCGGCACGCTGCCGCGGTATGGCACGTGGCGGATATCGACGCCCGCCGCCGCCTTCAGCATTTCGGCGCCGAGATGCTGCGGACTGCCGTTGCCGGCCGAGCCATAGGCCAGTCCCGGCTTCGACTTGGCGTAGGCGATGAATTCGGACAGCGTGCTCGCCGGAATCTCTGGATTGATGATCAGCGCGAAGGGTACGGCCGCCACCAGTGCGATCGGGGTAAAATCCTTGACGGGATCGTAGCCCAGCTTCTTGTAAAGCGTCTTGTTGATGGCAAGCGTGGTCGAGGTTGCCATCAGCAGCGTGTAGCCGTCGGGTTCCGCCCTTGCCACCTGTTCGGCACCGAGCGCGGTCGCTGCTCCCGGCTTGTTCTCGACGATGACGGTCGCGTTCAGTCCGGTCTTGAGCTGATCGGCGACCAGCCGGCCGAGGAAGTCGGTGGTGCCGCCGGCCGGATAGGGCACGATCATCTTGATGGTCCGGGCGGGATAGGCCGCCTCCGCCAAAGCGGCGCACCTCAAGGCCGGCTGCACCGTCAGCAAAACGAACCCCCCGCCGTATCCGGCAATCGCCTCGCGGCTCGTCAACAGCATGGTTTCTCCATCGGCAAATTGTTATCATTCACTCCACATCATCGCGAACCAGTCTAACAACTGCCGTGACATATCAAAGGCCCTGAACCGCCAAACCAATTGATTTCTATTTCAGCGCCATCGCGGGCGCATCTCCTGGGGGCATCACATGCCGAGAATGACGATCGTTGCGGTTGCCGCGATGCTTGCGGCGCCACCCGCCTTTGGCGAGGGCGCCGCGGGCCAGGCACCGGTCCTGGTCAAGCCGGCAGCGGCAGCGCCGGCAAAGCCGGCCGCCGCCGCCTCCACCGCCGAATCGCGTTCGGCAGCCGCCTTGGCGCTGTCGCACGAGCCGACTTACGACGAGGGGACTGCGCAGCGGATCAGGGAGGCCGCGCTGAGTTATTCCGATATTGCGGTGCGCGGCGGATGGCCTGCGATTCCAACCGAGGCCAAATTCGTCCTCGGTGCGCAGGGTCCGCACGACGATCTCTTGCGCAAGCGCCTGTTGATCAGCGGCGACCTGGCCGACGACAAGGCGTCAGGACCTTTTGACGATGTCGTCACGGAAGCCGTCAAGCGCTTCCAGTTACGCCACGGGCTTGCCGCAACGGGCACCGTCACCCCGCGCACCCTCGCGGAGCTAAATGTTCCCGCGCAGAAGCGGATCAAACAGCTCGAGGCGTCGCTCGAACGTCTCGCCAATCTGAACTTCGCCTTCGGACCACGCTACGTCGTCGTCAACATCCCCGCTACCTTTGCCGAGGCCGTCGAAAACGATCGCGTGGTCCGGCGTTACCGCGTGATCGTCGGCAAGACCGAAAAACCTTCCCCGACGCTGACCGCCGAAATCACCAGCGTCAATCTCAATCCGACATGGACCGTTCCGCCGTCGATCTCGAAGACCGAAATCTCGGCGCATATGCGCAAAGACCCCGGCTATCTCGCCCGCATGCACATGGACGTGCTTGACGCCCACGATGCGCCGATCGACCCGCATTCGGTGGATTGGTCCGGCACGCGCACGCCGAATTTCACGGTGCGCCAGCAATCCGGCGCCTGGAACGCGCTCGGCGCCTTGAAGATCGACATGCCGAATTCGTATTCGGTCTATATGCACGACACCAACCAGCGCAATCTGTTCAACGACGACTACCGCTTCGACTCCCACGGCTGTTCGCGCGTCGATAATGTACGCGACCTCGCGGCCTGGCTGTTGCAGGCGGAGCTGCCGAAATGGAACCGCGCCGCCATCGATGCGGCGATTGCCACCGGCGAACGGCAGGATATCGTTTTACCCAAGAAAGTTCCGGTGGCCTGGATCTATCTCACGGCGTGGATGACCAAAGACCAGACCGTCCAGTTCCGCAACGACATTTACGATCAGGACCAGCAGCTCCTGGAGGCCACCGCCGAAGAGGCGGCGTTCTTCAACCAGGCCGGCAATCACCCGTTGACGGCGCATCTGGCGCAGTAGTCGGAGACGTGGTCGCGAACGACGCATTGCCGACTTCGTTTGTGCGCCCATCAGGTCGGTCGCCGGCCGGAGCCAGTTTTGAATGCGATAGGCAGGTTCAGCCCGTCGGCTGATCTGTAGACGCTGGCGCAACGTTCGAACGCGGTTCGGATCAAGTCTTGGGTCGCCTGATCTTGCTTCCTGATGACAGCGCCGGTCAGAACGAGACTGCCCAACCCACCTCGCCAAAGGGTCTCCGTATCGGGGACGAAGTAGGTTGCAGCATGCTCTGTGACCTTCACCTCCGTGAGGCCAGCTCCGTCCAGTAACCGGAGGAATTCGCCCGAATTGGAATAGCGAAACACATTGTGGCCCTGTGGCACGTCCAGCAGTGCCGGCACGCCAATCTCCGCAATGGCGTCGCGGAAGATGCCTTGAATACGTTGGCGCGACGGATCATCCCACCACGAAAACGCAACGCGTCCGCCGGGCGATAAGGTTCGAACGCACTCTGCGATAGCAAGTTCCGGCCGGGGAAAATGTCCAAGCCCGAAAGCGCAGACGACTGCATCAAACGTATGATCGGAAAATGGCAGGCGTTCTACGTCAGCCTCGCGATATTCGATCGTGGGGTACAGTCGCTGCGCCAGCTCGATCATCCGCGGCGACAAGTCAACGCCGACCGCGCGTGCGCCGCGATTTGCGGCTTCGGCCGTAAGAGCACCAGGTCCACTCGCGACATCCAGCAAGCGCGTACCGGGCTGCAAATGCACGTCGTCGAAAAGAGGTTCGGTAGCCAGTGCCGTCACCGCCGCAAAGAACGCGTGATAGCTCTTTGCCAAGGCGTCATGCCCCTGGCGTTCGAAGGCCCGCAGTCGTTCCGCCTCGCTGCTCGACAGTTCTGCTGGAGACACAATCGTCATCCCCTGGACGCAAGACCGCTCAACAATAACAGCTCTCGGGGAGCGGCAACATCCTGGATGTCCGGATCTGGCCCACCGCGTCATCTTGGCTGCGCTGCAAGAATTTGGTCGCGATCGCCGCATGGCGGACTCTGGCAAGCGGTCCGCCCGGCAGATTGATAGCTTTACGGCCTAGGAATGAACCAATCGCACAAGCTCTTTTCCGAGCGCTTGCAAGCTCAGGAACAAGTCGGACGCTTCCGCCAAAAACACGAATAAAAGTGCGTGAACAACATACATACGGTGCTCGAACCAAATCAGTACGCGTTCAAACAGGCTCCTCAGGTGTGGGCTGTCGGCAAAAAGGAAAACGCATGCCGATCCCAGAACAAGCGAACCGATGATGTCGGTTGCGTAGTGAAACCCAAAAATCACCCGAGGAATCGCGATAATCGCTGCGACCCAGACAAAACAAAACAACCCGACCAATCGCTTCTCTACAAAGACTACAGCGGCAAGGCCGAAAAACAGTGTCGCTGTGTCGCTCGGAAACGAACTCGTTCGGTCCCACGTCCATGGCGGAATGACGGTTTCCAGATGTAGCGCCGAGTCCAGAATTGGACGGGTATGAACCGCGATGTGAAACTGTGACCAAACCGAAAAGATCGTCGCCAAACAGACCGCCAACAATCCGGCCAGCATCCGACCGCGGCGTTCCCGGTCACCACCGGAGAACCACAGGGCGCAAAGAGAAAAAAACAATGGAAACCCCCTGAACAATGAATTGTTCGCGAACTCCCAGAGGTCCTTATTTCCTCCACCGAATGAATTGAGCGCCAGCAGAATTTCCTTATCAAGACTGGCGATGGTTATCGTTAACGAATGCATGGCACCGGAACCTGATACAAATGTTCAAAGCAACGCAAGAGTTACACTATCACAGCCTGCAACCGCGCAAGCCGCTGCCATGGGACATAAAACAATGACGGTTAACGGAGATTGGCCTGCGACGCGGAGTTTTATCGCCAGCCTCGGGGTACGTGCATTAAAGCAGTCATTCCGTCAAAGCAACCCACAAGGTGGACGCAGCAAAAAACTGCTGCGCGCAAGTTCCATGGTGCACTGGATCTCGGCTGCACACGCATGAAAATGACGGCAGGCCCATTCTGCCTCGCTTTCACCTGCGCAGCCGCGAGACAGGGTGTTCCCTGGATGCTGCCAGCACGAAGTGGTGCGCTGCCGATCCGGGTTCCATCAATGCCGTGGAACCGATAGGTTCCGACCCTGCCGGTGCATCCTACCGGACGACCGCCAGGAGAACGCTGCACCGCGTCCGGGACACGGGAGTGAGAAAGTAGATCGCGTGCAATGTCGATCGCTTCAGCCGGTCATTCGATCCTCAGATTCGCGTCGCGCACCACTTTGCCCCACTTTTCCATCTCCAGCTTGATGCGCGCAGCGAATTCGTCGGGCGTATTGGCGACCGGTTTAAAGCCCAGCACCGCCAGCCGCTCCCTGACGTCGGGCTGTGCCACGCTCTTGGCAATCTCGCGAGAAAGCAGCTCAACGATCTCTTTTGGCGTGCCTGCCGGTGCAACGATGCCGGTGAGCGTATCGGCATCCTGATCGTATACGCCCTGTTCGGCGAAGGTCGGCACATCCGGTATGGCCTCGGCGCGCTCTTTCGCCGCAATCCCGATCGCCCGCACTTGACCGCTCTGGATCGCCGAAAGCGAGGACGGCAACGCGGTGAAAGCAATGGGGGTGTGGCCACCGATGGTTGATTGCACGGCGGGCGCAGCGCCCGTAAAGGGGACGTGAACCAAATCGAGTTTGTATGTGAGGCGAAACAGCTCGCCGCCCAGATGCGGCGTCGAACCCACGCCGGGGCCGGCATAGCTGAACTTGCCGGGATTATCCCGGATCAGTTGCACCAGCTCGGGCAGTGTCCTGGCCGCGACGTTCGGGTTGACCACCACGACGTTTGGCGAAATCGCAACCAGAGTCACGGCCGAGAAATCCTTGATCGGATCATACGGCACCTTGGCGTAGAGACTGGGGTTCACCAGGAAACCGGTACTGATCGCCATGATGGTGTAACCGTCCGGGGTCACGCGCGCGATCTGACCGGCTGCGGTGTTGCCACCCGCGCCGCCGATATTCTCGACAAAGAACTGCTGGCCCAGGCTTTCGGAAAGTTTTTGCGCCACGAGGCGGGCGATAACGTCGGTAGGACCGCCGGCCGGAAAGCCCACGACCACGCGCACCGGCCGGTTCGGATACCCCTGCCCCCATGATGGCGCGACACCGCCCAATAGCAACGCGGCTGCGAAGATCCCGTGCAAAAGGCGCATCGTAGCGCTCTCCCCAGACATATTCTTGTTGGCGCGCCATCATCGGCGAGCGGGCCACTCATCACAAGACCCAACATCGTCCGGTCCGGCACCGCGGACCGTCGCGGCGGGGGTTGCCGCAAACGCAAGGCGGAGGCCGTCCGTCATTGCCGAGACACCGAAGCAATGCTTCAATCGGAAAATCGAATAAGGGAGAAGGCCATGATGATCCTTCACCACGGCTGGCGCTCAAGCGCGTCGCGCCGTGTGCGGCTCTGCCTTGAGGAGAAGGGGCTCGCCTACGAAAGCCATGTCGTCGACATGGCGAATATGGAGCATCATTCGCCGGAATATCTGAAGATCAATCCGTTGGGCGTGATCCCGACCTTGATCCATGACGGGCGTCCGCTGCACGAGAGCGGTACGATTTGCGAATATCTCGACGAAAGCTATCCCGATCCGCCGCTGCGCCCGGAAACACCTTACGAGCGCGCGGAGATGCGGAACTGGATCAGGCACATCGACGGGCTCATTCACAATCTCATTATTTTCAACTGGCGGCACCATCTGCAGAAGGTGGCGTCGCAATGGTCGGACGAGGAATTGGCCGCGAAGCTGAAGAATATCCCGAGCAAGGAACGCCAGGAATCCTGGCTGCGGGTGGCGCGCAAGCCCTACACCGAGGAAGAGCGCGAGGGGGCGCGGGCCAGATTGGTGCAGTTGCTGGACAAGATGGAGGATGCGCTAAATCCGTCCGGCTGGCTGGTCGGCAAGACCTATTCGATTGCCGATATCGCTGCCGTCCCTTTCGTGAAGCGGATCGAGGAGGAAATTGCGCCGGATGAAATAACTGCCAGGAACCATCCCCGCGCGAGCGATTGGTGGACTAACATACAGGCGCGCCCGGCCTTCGCGCGGGCGAATTTCGGGCCGTTCCTGGAGTTGTGAGGGCGGCTCCTCCTATTGATGGTTGGAATCGTCCGGCGCCACGAACTCTGTAGCACCTCTCCCCTTGTTGTGGGAGAGGTCGGATCGCATCGCAAGATGCGATCCGGGTGAGGGATTAAGGTCTATCGATAGGCAGTAACCCCTCACCCAAACCCTCTCCCGCAGGGGGAGAGGGAACTCACCGCCGTTGCCGAAACATCGAAGCAATGCTTCTATGATCAAACTCCAACCCCCGAAAGCGCCCCCGATGCTGGACGTTCCCAAAAATACCGAAAAATCCTTCGCCGACGGCAAGATCCTTCGAAGCGTCACCGAGGGCGTCGGCGTCATCACCTTCAATAATCCCGCAAAGCGCAACGCGATGTCGCTCGACATGTGGGAGGGGCTCGGCCGCGCACTGACCGAATTGCGCGACGATCCGGAAGTGCGCGTTGTGATCCTGGTCGGCGCCGGCGACAAGGCTTTCGTCTCGGGCGCCGACATCAGCCAGTTCGAGAAAACCCGTCACAACGCGCAAGCCTCGGAGGAATATTCGAGGAAGAGCGCCGCGCAGCGCGCGTTGCTGGCGGAATATCCGAAGCCAACCATCGCCTGCATTCGCGGCTTCTGCCTCGGCGGCGGCATGCAGGTAGCGATGCTGGCGGATATTCGCATCGCCTCGGAAAACAGTCAGTTCGGCATTCCCGCCGCGAAACTCGGCATCGCCTATGGCTATGACGGCCTCAAGCATCTGGTTTCGCTGGTCGGGCCGTCCTGGGCCCGGCTGATCATGTACACGGGGATGCGGATCGATTCGGCGGAGGCGGTACGGATCGGACTTGTGGATCGCGTCGTGGCCGACACCGAATTGTGGGGTGCGACGATGGAGATCGCCCTCACCATTTCAGGCAACGCGCCACTGGCCATTCAAGCCGCCAAGATCACCATCGCGCAGGTGTTGAAGGATCCCGACAAGCGCGACATGGACGCGATCAAGGCGATCGGTACCGCCTGCATGGACTCCGAGGATTTCCGCGAGGGCCGCCAGGCGTTCATGGAAAAGCGCAAGCCGCAGTTCAGGGGAAGGTAGCCCCACAACTCTGTAGGGCGGATTAGCGCACGCGTAATCCGCCATGTTTCTTCTGGCTGTGGGTTACGCCGGAGCTTGTCGCCGGGCCACGCATTTGCTCGACCCGATGGGCCAACCCACCCTACCGAGGATGATTATCATGCATAAGCCCGTCGAAGCGTCCGCCAACGGCAGCCTGCAAACCCAAGCGCCGCGGCTGCCACTGTCGCGATTCAAGGTGATCGATCTGACGCTGGCGCGCGCCGGCCCATCTTGCGTCCGCACGCTGGCCGACTGGGGCGCCGATGTGATCCGGGTCGAGCCGCCGCCGGATGAAACGGAAGCCAGCGAACTCGTGGGTAGACGCGACGGCTCGGATTTCCAGAACCTGCATCGCAACAAACGCGCCATCACGCTGAACCTGAAAACCGATCAGGGCCGCGAAATCCTGATGCGGCTGGCGGAACAGGCTGATGTCATCGTCGAGAACATGCGGCCCGGCGTCACCAAACGGCTCGGCGTCGATTTCGAATCGGTGCGGAAACGCAATCGGCGTATCGTCTATGGCAGCATTTCCGGATTTGGCCAGTATGGCCCCTATTCGGCGCGGCCTTCGATCGACCAGATCGCGCAGGGCATGACCGGCATCATGTCGGTAACGGGGATTCCCGGTCAGGGTCCGGTCCGCGTCGGTGTCGCCGTCACCGACATCATGGCCGGCGCCTTCCTTGCGCAAGGCATCCTGATCGCCCTGCTCGATCGCGAAATTTCTAATGAAGGCCGCTGGGTGCAGACCTCGCTGATCGAGGCCGGCATCACGCTATTGGATTTTCAGGCGACGCGCTGGACGATGGACAAGAAGATTCCGCCCCAGGAAGGCAACAACCATCCCACCAACACCCCGATGGGGCTTTTTCCCACTGCCGACGGCTATCTCAACATCGCCGCCACCAGCAACAAGAACTTCCAGATCTTCTGTGGGCTGATCGACCGCGCCAACATGGCAGCCGATCCGCGCTTTGCCACCACCGCGTTGCGGCGACAAAACAAGGAAGCGATGAACGACCAGATCGCAAGCGCGCTGCGGGCGAAGACCACGGCAGAATGGTTTGAGCTATTGGTTGCGGCCGGTCTGCCCTGCGGGCCGGTTTACAATATCAAGGAGGCTTTCGCCGATCCGCAGGTGCAGGCGTTGCGCATCCGGCGATCGGTCGCTCATCCCCGCCTCGGCGACCTCGATCTGGTGGCGCAGCCTTGCGAGATCACGGGCTTCGACCGCGAGATTCGGACCGCTACGCCGGACCTCGGCGAACACAATGACGAGATCTTGCAATCGCTGGGCTATGGATCGGACGAGATTGAAAAGCTGAAGGCGGCGCGGGTGATTTGATCGACGAACGGCGCCTGCCAGTTGAGGAAAATTGCTGGCAAACTTCAGGCCCAATGCGCCTCGAGCAGGGAGGAAAAAACGCCACGAAAATCGCGAAGCTGCGCTTAGAGATACCTACAGCGCCGCCAACACCGCCCTCGCGATATCGGCGGTGCCGTTAGTTCCGCCGAATTCCATCGGCTTGATTCCGGCGGCATAAACCTTGTCGACGGCGCGCTCGATGCGCTCGCCGGCTTCGGCTGCGGCCTCAAGGCCGTGCTTGTCGGCGAGCCAGTCCAGCATCATCGCGGCGGAAAGGATCATCGCGGTGGGATTGGCCTTGCCCTGCCCCATGATGTCGGGCGCGGTACCGTGGCACGGCTGGAACACCGCGTGACGGTCGCCAATATCGGCCGAAGGCGCCATGCCCATGCCGCCGATCAGGCCGGCGGTCATGTCGGAGAGAATATCGCCGAACATGTTCTCCATCACCATCACGTCGAAGTCCCAGGGGCGTTTCACCAATAGGGCCGAGCAGGCATCGACGTAGAGCCGGTCGGTTTTGACGCCGGGATGCCGCCTGGCGGCTTCATCGAACATCTCGCGAAAGAACGCGAACGCCTTGAACACGTTCGCCTTGTCGACGCAGGTAAGCTGCCCGGGCCGGCCACGCGCCTTGCGGCGTTCGGCGAGGCGGAAGGAAAATTCAAACAACCGCTCCGAGGTCCTCCGCGTGATGACCAGGGTCTCGCGCGCCTCGGTGTCGGTGACGACGCCCTTGCCCATCGAGGCGAACAACCCCTCGGTGGACTCCCGGATCACGATCAGATCGATACCGCGCCGGTCCGCGCCGACGATCGGGCTCGGCACGCCCGGAATGAGCCGCGCCGGACGGACGCCGGCATAGAGGTCGAAATGGAAGCGCAATTCCACCTGCGGCATGATCTCGGTGTTATCGGGGTAGCGCACCGAAGGCAGCCCGCAGGCACCGAGCAGGATCGCGTCCGCCTCGTCGCACAGCCGGATCGTACTGTCCGGCATCGATTTGCCGGTTTCGCGATAATGGTTGGCGCCGGCGGCTGCGTCGGTGAAGCGGAACTTCAAGTCCGAGGTCGCCTCGACCTTGCGTAATACTTCAAGCGCCGGAGCCATCACTTCAGGACCGATGCCGTCGCCGCCGAGCACGGCGATGTGAAGGGCGTTGTTGGCAGACATGGGGATTCCTCAGATTTGCGAGTGTCGGTGGTCGCATGGTTCGGGACGCGCGGCGTCGCCGCGCTCCTCACCATGAGGGTGGTAGACCTCATCCTGAGGAGCGCACATTTGTGCGCGTCTCGAAGGATGAAGCCACCGGAATTGAAAACGGTCTTACGGCGTGAGCACCGCGCGCCCGACCAACCTGCCCTTCTGCAGGTCGACCAGCGCCTCATTGGCCTTTGCGAGCGGCATCGGCGTCACCGGGATCGGCCCGATCTTCTTGGCTCGCACGAGGTCGAGCAGTTCCTGGGTTTCCCGCAAATTGCCGACGTAGCTGCCCTGGATCGTGATCGCCTTGATCGGAATCAGCGGCAGCGCCCACGGTGCGCCGCCGCCGAACAGGCCGACAATCACCAGCTTGCCGCCCTTGGTCAGGCAATCGAAGCCGAGCTGCGTGGTCTTGGCGTTACCGACCAGATCGATCACCGCCCGGATCGGCCCGCCGGCTTTTTTGGCCAGTTGCTCGAGCGCGTCGGGCGCCCCGCCATCCACGGTCGCAAGCGCGCCGGCCTTCTCGGCGGCTTCGCGCTTGCGCGCGTCGATATCGACGACGATGGCGCCCTTGCCGCCCATCGCCTTCAAAAGCGAAAGCGCCATCAGGCCGAGGCCGCCGGCGCCGAAAATGACGATGGGCGTGTTGAAGTGGGCCTCGACCTTCTTCAGGGCGCTGTAGGTGGTGACGCCGGAACACGCATATGGCGCGGCCGTCACGGGATCGAGCCCCTTCAAATTCAGCAGATACTTCGGATGCGGCACCGTCATATGGTCGGCATAGCCGCCGTCGCAATAGACGCCGATCGAATTCGGCTTGACGACGCACATGTTCTCGTCGCCGCCAAGACAGACATCGCATTTGCCGCAACCCAGCCAGGGATAGACCAATACGACGTCGCCCACTTTGAGATCGCCGGCAACGGCCTTGGCATCCGGCCCGAACGCCAGCACCTCGCCGGCCGATTCATGTCCCATGGTTCGCGGCAACGACACGCCGCGATCCTTCAATGACAGCGGCTTTCGTCCATGGCCGAGATCGTAGCCGCCTTCCCAGATATGCAGATCGCTGTGGCAGACGCCGGCCGCCTTCACCTTGATCAGAACCTGCGTACCCGATGGTTGCGGCGTCGGCTGGTCCACTTCTTTCAAAGGGGCGTTGAAATCGGCGACCTGAAAACTCTTCATCGCGTCTCTCCCGATGGTTCTTGTTCTTGACCGGACATGCCGTGCAGTTACGCGCCGTTGTTAGACGCTTAGTCCGCCGCGATCAATGGATGATGGCAGGCGGCGAACTGGCTGGGCGCCACCTCGCGAAGTTCCGGCATCTCGCTGGCGCAGCGCTGATCCGCGCGCGGGCATCGGGTACGGAAACGGCAACCGGAGGGCGGTGCAATCGGCGACGGCGGCTCGCCGACCGGCACACTTTCGGCCGGACGCACATCCGGATCGGGCACCGGAATGGCCTCGATCAACAGCGCGGTATAGGGATGCGCCGGGCGCGCGAACAGTTGTTCGGACGGACCCACTTCGCACAGCCTGCCAAGATACATCACCGCCACCCGGTCGCTGACCGCCTTCACCACCGCCAGATCGTGGGCAATGAACAGCAGCGTCAAACCAAAGCGCATCTTCATATCCTCGAGCAGATTGAGGATCTGGGCACGAATGGAAACGTCGAGCGCCGAAACCGGCTCGTCGCAGATGATGAATTCCGGATTGAGGACGAGCGCGCGCGCGATGCAGATGCGCTGGCATTGCCCGCCGGAAAACTCATGCGGCAGGCGTCCGATTACGAGATCGGGGTCGAGGCCCACCGCGCTGAGTACCTCGCGGACGAGTTCCTGGCGCTTATTGGGATCCTTGACGCCCGCGATCACCAGCGGTTCGGCGATGATATCGCCGATCCGGCGTCTGGGATTCAGAGAAGCGATCGGATCCTGGAAGATAAGCTGCACGCGCTGACGCATTTGCCGCAAGCTATCGCCGTGCATCGCGGTGAGATCCTGGCCGTCGAACAGGACGCGTCCCGAGACCGCCTGACGCAACTGAAGCACCGCGCGACCGAGGGTGGATTTTCCGCAGCCGGACTCGCCGACCAGACCGAGCGTCTCGCCCCGCGCTACTTCGAGGCTGACATCGGACACTGCGTGCACTGTCCTGCCGCCGACGGCGTATTCGACGACAAGGTGTTCCACTTTAAGAAGCGGATCTTGCGAACCGGGATGCCGGGTATCCTGCATCATGCGACAACGTCGGCCAGAAGCTGTATCGGGTGGAAGCAGGCATATTGATGATCCGGCGATTGCGCCGGCGTGAGCCGCGGCTTTTCCCGATGACATCGGCCGTCGGCATAGCGGCAGCGCGGCGAAAACGAGCAGCCCTGGATCGGCCGGGTCGGATCGGGTGGCCTTCCGGAGATCGCCGGCAGCGGCGCATGCGGCGCGGCGTCGATCTTGGGGATCGCCGCGAGCAACGCCTCAGTGTAGGGCATATGCATTTTCTTGAACAGCGCTGGCGTCGGCGCCCGTTCCACGACGCGTCCGGCATACATCACGGCGACCTCGTCGGTGCGTCCGGCGACGACACCGAGGTCATGCGTAATCAGGATCATCGCCATGTGCCGGCGGCGCTGTTCGCGCGCCAGCAGATCGAGAATCTGGGCCTGAATGGTCACGTCGAGCGCAGTGGTCGGCTCGTCGGCGATCAGGAGTTTCGGCTCGCACGACAGCGCAATGGCGATCGCCACCCGCTGCCGCATGCCGCCGGAAAGCTGATGCGGATACTGCATCAATCGCTGCTCCGGCGCGGGAATGCCGACAGCAGCCAGGAGTTCCACGCTGCGCCTTTTCGCGGTGGCGCCGTCGAGCTCAAGATGCTCCTGCAGCGTTTCGATCAATTGAGTGCCGATGGTCAGGACCGGATTGAGCGAGGTCATCGGATCCTGGAAAACGACCGCAAGCGACCTGCCGCGAAGCTTGCGCAGTCGTTCGGAATCGAGCCGCACCAGATCCTGTCCGTCGAACATCACGCGGCCGGAAAGCCGGGCTTTCTTCGGCAGCAGTTGCAAGACGGCGCGCGACAGCATGGTCTTGCCGCAACCGGATTCGCCGACAATGCCGAGGGTTCGGCCGGCGCCGATGGACAGATCGACCTGATCCACCGCGCGAAGATTGCCGCGCGGGGTCGGCAGATCGACCGAAACACCTTCGACAGAAAGCAAGGCAGGTTCGGTCACAGCGCGCCCTGACGCGGATCGGTGAGCGCCCTCAGCGTGTCACCGACCAGATTGAAGGAAAGCACCGTCAGAAACATCGTGACTGCGGGGAGGAAGGCGAGCCTCGGCGCCACCTCCAGGCTCTCTCGCCCCTCCCCGATCATGCTGCCCCAACTCGATATCGGAGGCGGCACACCGAGACCGAGGAATGACAGCGCACCTTCGACGACGATCGTGATGGCGACGCCAAGCAGGAAGAAGGCAAATAGCGGCAGAAAGACATTGGGCAGCAATTCGCGCAGCAGGATGCGCGCATGCGTCGCGCCGAGCGCCTGGGCGGCGATCACGAATTCGCGACGTGACAGAGTGAGGGTTGCGGCGCGCGCAACCCTCATGAAAGCGGGAATACCGAGCACGCCGAGGATGCAGGTGAGATTGAGGATCGATTGTCCGAGAAAGGCGATCACAGCCAGCACGAAAATCAGCGGCGGAAAGGCGAGCAACACATCCATGCTGCCGATCACCAGGGTCTCGAAGCGGCCGCGAAAATAGCCTGCCAGCATTCCAAGCGCGCCGCCGATCGTGATCCCGATCACCGGCGCGCAAAGGCCGACAGTGAGCGAAATCCGCGCGCCATAAATGAGCCGGGCCAGTTCGTCGCGCCCAAGCCCATCGGTGCCGAGCCAGTGCAGAAACGAGGCCGGCGCCCGGCGTTCCAGCATGTCCATGTCGGTAGGGCTGGGCAGCGGCAACAGGCTTGCGAGGGCGGCTGCGGCAAACACGAAGATTATCCAGGTAACTGCGGCCCAGAACAACGGCCCTAGCCGCCGCGTCGACTTGACCGGACTGTCGATGACATCGCCCTCGAGGCTGAGCTCAAGCGTGGCCATGGCGGATCCTGGGATCGAGAACGGCGTAGAGCATGTCGACGATAAAATTCATCACCACAAAGCCAACGGCGACCAACAGCACCACGCCTTGCAGGATGATCAGGTCGCGCGTTGAAATCGCACCGACAAGAAGCCGACCGATCCCCGGCAAGGCAAAGATCGTTTCGACGATCACCGCGCCGCCGATCAATCGGCCGATGTTGATTCCGGTTATCGTAACCAGCGTCAGCGATGAAGGCTTCAAGGCGTGCACGAAAAGGATGCGCGACGCTTTCAATCCCTTGGCCTTGGCGAGCGCGATGTAGTCTTCCTGCAGGGTCGCGATCATGTCGGAACGAAGCACGCGCATGATCCCCGGCCATTCCGCGAGCGCCAGTGTCAGCGCGGGCAGCACGAAGAAGCGTAGATTTCCGACTGGATCTTCCTGAAACGGGACGTAGCCGGTCGCCGGCAACCATCGAAGCTCCACCGCAAACAGGTAGATCAGCAGGATTGCAGACAGGAACGCCGGCACCGACAGCATACCGAAGGCGGTGCCGGTCATGAAGCGGTCGAACTCGCTGCCGCTGCGTACCGCGCACACGATGGCGAGAGGAACGCCGATGGCGAGGCCAATGATCTCGGCGAAGATCATCAGCTCGATCGAAACTGGCAGTCGTTCCGCCACCGCCTGCAATACGGTTTGTCCGGTGCGGAACGACCTTCCAAAATCGCCTTGCAGCACGTGACCCAGCCAGCTGATGTAACGCCACCAGATCGGCTGATCGAGCCCCATGTCGTGGCGCAACGCTTCCACCTTCTCCGGCGTCGCCTGATCGCCCAGGATCACGTAAGCGAGGTCGCCCGGCAGCAGCGAAGCGATCAGAAACGTCAGCAGCGATACGGCGACCAGGACCGGCAGCAGATACAGCAGCCTTCGCGCAACAAAGCCCAACATGGGTTGCTATTCCATCCAGACGTTGGATACGTCGATCACCCCGCTATAGATCTTCGGCAGGCCTTTCAGTCTGGCACTGGAAATCGCGTAATAGGTGTTCTGGAAGGTCCAGAACCAGATCGCTTCCTTATTTATCAGCCGGCTGACCGCACAATAATCCTCGGTCCGCTTTTCGGGATCGGCGGTCACCCGCGCATGTTCGAGCAGCCTGTCGAGTTCGGGATTGGAATAGTTGGCAAGCGCGACCGGGCTGCCGGTATGGAAATTTGCGTACATCTGCGGATCGGGATCGGCGAGATCGACGATGCGCCACGGTGTCAGTTGGAACTGCCGCATGAAGGCCCGCGGTACAATGGTGGCCTGATCGACCTGCTCGATCTCCATGTTGGCGCCGACCTGTTTCCAGAATTGCTGCAGAACCTGGCCGACATTTCGTCCTCGCGGCGTCGCGGTGACGATCATCTTGAATTCGACCGGCTTGCCGTAATCCTTGATCAGCGCCTTGGCTTTTTCAACATCGTTCGGCAGCGCGCCATCGTCCTTGCACTTGACCCACGAACCGTCGCCATAGGGATTGGTGGTCGGCCGGGCCAGGCCATTGGTAATCGCCTGTGACATTCTCTTGCGATCGATCGCCATCACCAGCGCCTGTCGCACGCGCACATCGTCGAATGGCTCGACCTTGGTGTTGAAGGCGTAAACCGCGGCGCCCGAGCCGGTATAGGTGTGCACGGTCATTTTCGGGTCTTTTTGGGCCTTTTGGATATTGTCGGCATCATATTCGTCGTCCCAGACGATATCCGCCTCGCCGGATTGCAGACTGGCGAAGCGCGACTGCGCATCCGGCAACGGTTTGAGGGTGATGCGGTCGAGATAGGGATGGCCCTTGTTCCAGTAGTCCGGGTTCTTTTCGAGAACCATGCGATCGCCCGCGGTCCACGACTTCAGGATGTAGGGACCGGTACCCACGGGGTTACGATTGTAGTCGTCGCCCTTGGTCTTCCATGCCGTCGGCGACTGGATGACATTATTGGAGCTCTGGATGGTCATCAGCGCCGGCTGATTCACCGCCGGATCGTTCAAATTGTAGACCACCGTCAGTTCGTCGGGCGCCTGCACATTATTGACGTTGGAGATGTAAAATGCGCAACGGCATTTGTTGGCCGGATCCTTCTGCCGGTCGAAATTGGCCTTCACCGCCGCGGCATTGAACGGCGTGCCGTCCTGGAATTTGACGCCGGGCCGCAGCTTGAAGGTCCAGGTCTTGTAATCCTCCGAGGAGGTCCAGGAGAGCGCAAGCTTTGGCTGCACCTGGCCCTTTTCGTCGAGATAGGTGAGCGTATCGAAAATCGCCGCCGCCGCCGTTTCTGCCGCCGTATCGAATACGCCGACCTTCAAGGGATCGAAGCCTGGAATATCGAGTTCGAGGCCTATCGTGAGGCTGCCGCCCGGCTTTTGAGCGCTGGCGGGGGTTGCCAATAAGGCAACGCCAAATACCGTACCAAGGAAAATTTGCGCAAGCTTGCGTGAGCGGGTTGCCGCGGTCATGTGATCTCCTCCAAGATTCAGTCCGTCCGGTATTTCCGGATCATTGGTGACTGTCGGTCATGTTGGCCGGAATCGCGGTCCCCGGCAAGACCGGAGGTGGGCGCCGGATGGCCCCCCGCCCGTTCGACCACGCACGCTTGGCGTCAGCCCCGGTGCGCCATGGGCATCTTTCCCGAGAAGCCGGCTATTTGATCCGCCGAAAGACCGCTCTCCTTCAGGAACGCAACCGTGTGTTCGCCCAAGGTCGCGATCCGCTTTCCGGCGGAGACGTCGGCTCCGGACATGCGGAACGGCAGGTTCAGAACCTTGAACGTGCCGCCGCCATCCTCCACCTCGGATAGCGCCCCGCGATGGGCGATTTGCGGATCACGCAATGCTTCGGCGACCGTGCGATAGGCCGAACAGGGAACCCGGTTGTCGTTCAGTTTGACGAGACATTTTTCCGTAGTCAACGTGCGCGACCATGATTCGATGCCGTCAAACAGGGCTTCCCAATTGTTGCGGCGATCGGCATATCGCGCAAAGCGCGGATCGGCGATCCATTCGGGATGTCCGGCCGAGTTGACCAGACCCTGGAAGGTTTTCTCGCTGGCGACGGCGACCATCACATATCCATCCGCCGTCTCAAGAGGCCCGAACATCGGCCGTTTCGGCAGGCTGACCTCGAATTGCGACCACTGCAGCTCGTTCAGCGTCAGGCTCAGCATTGATTCCAGCATCGAAACGTCGATGTGCTGACCTTTGCCGCTGCTTTGACGCTGATACAGCGCCGCCGAAATGGCGCCGAAGGCATAAACGCCTGTGAGCACATCCGCGTGATAAATGCCGCAATAATCTGGCCGCGACCGCCCGGGCTGATAGGACAGATGAGCCATGTCGTAACCCGAGGCGGCATGGATCACGGGCGCGTAGGCCGGCAGTTCGGCTGACGGCCCGGTTTGACCATACCCTGAGATCGAGCAATAGATCAGTTTCGGGTTGAGTTCACGCAGCGAGGCGTAATCGAGCTTCAACCTTCGCATCACGCCGGGCCGAAAATTCTCCACGACGATATCGGCGCCGCCGACAAGCCGGCGGATTACTTCAATCGCCTCCGGTGATTTCAGATCGAGCACGAGACTCTTTTTACCGACATTGAGCTGGCCGAAGACCGTGCTGAAATTATTCCGGAGCGGCGGACGGGTTCGCATCGTCTCGCCTTCGGCGGTTTCGATCTTGATGACCTCCGCTCCCATGTCGGCCAACATTCGTGCGCAATGTGGACCGGCAATCGTGGTGGCAAAATCGAGCACCCGAAGGCCCTGAAAGCTCTTTGTCGAATTCCCCTCTTTTGCCGCGATTGCCATTTTGCAAAAAACTCCCTCCGCGCGTACCTGGCGCGGCGTGATCTTAAAGTGCGCAGCCATGCCGGGGAAGTGATTCCTCCCCCAGGATTGGTCCGACTTTTCCGGATTCAATGTTTGGCGGCTAAACGGCTTTGCCAAATCGCCGTTCATAAGCCTTTATGTAGGCTTCCGGCGAGGGCACGAGATGCCGCCGGGTGAGCACCACCAGATCGTCCCGACGCGAACCGCGAAGCGCCTTGATCATATCCAGATGATCGCGGCGCGCGCGATCGAGGGATTCGGGAAATGCATTCGCATAGGATCTGATCCCATAGACTTTCTGGGCCAACAGATCGATGGTTTCGATCAGGCAGGCATTGCCGCAGAGACCGTACAATACCCGGTGAAAACTGAGGTTGCTGTAAAAGACGGTCAGCAAGTCGCCCGCGGCAATGGCCGCGGTATGCTGCCGCTGCAATTCTTCCAGTCTCTCGATATCGTTGGAACTGACCGGAAACGGGATGATGCGGACCGCCATCACCTCCAGTTCTTCACGCACCGTATAAATTTCCTTCACCTCAAGCGGCGTCAGGCCGCGAACCAGCGCGCCGCGATTGGGGATGCGCTCCACCAGACCCTTTTTCTCGAGTTCGAACAGAGCCAGTCGCACGTCGCCGCGATGGGTCTGGAACCGGTCGCAGAGATCCTGCTCGACCAGGCGTTCCCTTGGTTGACGTCGCCCCAGGACGATGTCCTCCTCGATACTCTTGGCGATGATGACAGCCGCCGGTTCTCGCACAGCGGGCGCTGCCCGACGGGACTTGGGCGTTCGGGCTGTTACTTGTTTGGCTGCTTTTCCGGCCATCATTTCCCCGATATTGGACTTTCGATCATAATATCGTAAACAGTATTGTAAACAATTTTAAAAGGCGCTACCGTCCTGAAAAGGCGAGCGGACAGCCCGTACCGCGATCGCGCATGGGGAGACGGCATGAAAAAAGATCGCAAGGCTGGCACGGACAAGGGCGGCGTTAAACAGATATTGCTGAAGCAGCAACGCCGCCGCGACTTTCTCATCAAGACGGGTGGCATCCTCGCTGCCGGCGCGTTCGGCGCGGTGCCGCTGCGCGGCTGGGCGGCCGATCCCGTCAATATTGGCGCGCTTTACCCCACCACTGGAAGCATGGCGCAAATCGGCGTCGGCTGCGTCGCCGCCGCCAAGCTCGCGGTCGAGATGGTCAACGATGCCGGCGGCATCAAATCGCTGGGCGGCGCCAAGCTCAATCTGATCATCTCCGACGTGCAGAGCGACACCACGGTGACCCGCACCGAGACCGATCGGCTCATAACCGGCAATAAATTGTCCGCGATCCACGGCTGCTTCGCCAGCGCCCTTACCCTGATTGCCAGCGAAGTGGCGGAGCGAGCCAAAGTGCCGCTGATCACCGGATCGAGCACGGACCAGCTCAACAAGGGCCGCACCTACACCTTCACGCCGTTTGCGCGGGCGTCGCAGTTTGCCCAAGCGCAGTTGCAGATGTCGAAGCTCGTCAGCGACAAGCCGAAAGTCGCCGTCATCTTCGAGAACACCGCGTTCGGCACCGCGACCTCGAACGGGCTGAAGGAACTGGCCCCCGGCGAGGGCGTCGAAATCGTGATGTTCGAGCCCTATTCGGCAGGGTTCACCGACGCGAGCCCGCTGATCAACAAGGTCAAGTCGTCCGGCGCCAACGCGTTGTTCTCGGTTTCCTATCTCAACGACCTGATTCTGATCGTGCGCACCGTAAAACAGGTCGGTCTCAATATCGCGATCAACGGCGGCTCCGGCGGTTTCGTCATCCCCGACTTCTACAAGAACGTCGGCAAGCTGGCCGAAGGGTTGCAGGGCGTGGCGCACTGGAACCACGACATGGACGCCAATGCCGAGAAAGTGAACGCCGAATACAAGAAGCGCACCGGCGAATTCCTGTTCGAATATGCCGGCGGCCTGGTGGCGCAGACCTTCATGATCGCCGACGCGCTGGAGCGGGCGGCTTCCGCCGATCCGCAAAAGGTTCGCGAAGCATTGTCGACGCTCGACGTCTCCTCCGGCTATGCCGCGATGGCGCCCGGCGGCAAGGTCAAGTTCGGGCCCGACGGCAAGAACGTCTACGGCCGCCCGATCGGCGTGCAGTGGCAGAACGGGGATCTCGCCAGCGTCTTTCCCAAGGAATTCGCCCGCGCGCCGCTGATGAAAACCTGAACGCCGGTCGCGTCAGATGTGGGAGACAGTGGCCCAGGCCGTCATCAACGGCCTGCTCATCGGCGGCATCTACGCGCTCGTCAGCATCGGCGTGACGCTGATCTTCGGCGTGGTCAAGATCGTCAATTTCGCCCAGGGCGAATTCGTGATGATCGGGATGTACATCTCCTTTTTTCTCGCCAACCAGTTCGGCATCGATCCCCTGGTATCGCTTGTCGTGTCGATGCCGGTGCTGTTCGCAGCCGGCGTCCTGATCCAGCATTTCCTGATCCGCCGGGTATTGGGGCCGAACGACATGCCCCAGATCTTCCTGACATTCGCGCTGTCGCTATTACTGTTGAATCTTTCGCTGATGCTGTTCTCGGCGAACTACCGCACCGTTCACACATCCTACTCGGACGAAGCGTTTCATCTCGGCGGGCTTTACATCCCGGTGGCCAAGCTGATCGCCTTTGTCGTGGCGATGCTGCTGAGCGGCGCGCTCTGGGTGTTCCTGCACACCACTGATCTCGGCAAGGCGATGCGCGCCGCGGCGCAGAACCGCGACGTCGCAACCCTGATGGGCATCAACCCCAACCGGGTTTTTTGCGTCGCCCTTGGCATCGCGCTCGCGCTCGCGGGCGCCGCCGGCTCGCTGTTGATGCCGTTCTATTCGGCCTACCCGTTCGTCGGACAGGTGTTCGTGCTGATGGCCTTCGTCGCCGTGGTGCTGGGTACGCTGGGCAATGTGATCGGCGCGTTGATCGCCAGCCTGATGATGGGGATCGCCGAATCCCTTGGCATTCAATATGTCGGCGCCGACTCCGGATTGATCGTGGTCTTCGCGATGCTGCTTCTGACGCTCGCCTTCAAGCCGACCGGCCTCGGGGGGAAAGCGCGATGATCACGCACGGCCTCCGCGCGCGCAACCTCGTCTTGCTTGCGATCGGTATCGCGGTTGCCGTCGCGTTGCCGCTGGTGGTGAAAAGCTCGTTTGCGATCGAAATCTTCATCAGGATCCTGATGTTCTCGTTCATTGGCGTCGCCTGGAACCTGATGGGCGGCTACGCCAAGCAGCTTTCGCTGGGGCATGCCGCATATTTCGGACTGGGCGCCTATACCTCGACGATTCTGCAAATCGATTTCGGCATCTCGCCGTGGATCGGGATGATCGCCGGTGGTGTTGTCGCGATGCTGGCGAGCCTGCCGATCGGCTGGCTGTGCTTCCGGTTGCGCGGGCCCTATTTCACCATCGCCACCATCGCGACCGCCCAGGCCCTGATGCTGATCTTCCTCAAATTCCGCGATCTGGCGTGGGGCGCCGAGGGCACCACCATCCCCAACCTCGGCAGCGCGCCGCTGATGATGCAGTTCGAGACCAAGGCAGCCTATTACTACGTCGTGCTCGGCCTGCTCGCGCTCGGGCTTGCGATCACCTGGCTGATCGAGCGCTCCTGGATGGGTTATTACCTCGTCGCGATCGGCGAGGACGAAGATGCGGCCGAAGCGATCGGCGTCAACGCGCCGAGGATCAAGCGCGATATCTACCTGATCAGTTCGTTTCTCACCGCGCTCGCCGGCACCTTCTACACCCAATACATCTACTTCATCGATCCGGCGACCGCGTTCAGCTTCAGCATTTCCATCGAGGCCGCGCTGGTCTCGATCGTCGGCGGCATCGGGACCTTATGGGGCCCGGTGATCGGCACCGTGCTGCTGGAAACGACCTCGACGCTCCTGCAAAGCTGGCTCGGCAGTTCGATCGGCGGGGTGCAGTTGACCGTGTACAGCCTGATCCTGATGGCCGTGATCCTTTGGCGACCGACCGGGCTGATGGGCATGATGCGCGAGGCCTGGCAGAACCATGTCAGCCGCAAGCCGGCGCGGGCGTAAGGGCATCCGATGGCAGACGCGCTCGTCATTCGCGGCCTCAGCAAGCGGTTCGGGGGCTTGCGCGCCGTTCAGGATGTCAGTTTTACCGTAAAGG
Organism: uncultured Alphaproteobacteria bacterium; assembly: GCA_963742425.1. Taxonomy (GTDB): domain Bacteria; phylum Pseudomonadota; class Alphaproteobacteria; order Rhizobiales; family Xanthobacteraceae; genus Bradyrhizobium. The sequence continues at coordinate 566,370 of CAVULR010000011.1, read as the reverse complement.
AAAACGAGACGGTCGCGCTGATCGGGCCGAACGGCGCCGGCAAGACCACAAGCTTTAACCTCGTTACCGGATTTCAACGGCCTGACTCCGGCTCAGTTTCGGCCTACGGCCGCGATATCGTCGGCCTGAAGCCGCACGACATCTGCGCGCACGGCCTGGCGCGCACCTTTCAGGTGGCAAAACCGTTCGGCGCCATGACCGTGCTGGACAACGTCATGACCGGTGCTTTCCTGCGCGACCGAAATACCGCGGCGGCGCGCGAGAAGGCGCGCGAGGCGATCGAGTTCGTGGGCCTTGGCGCCAGGGAGCAAACCGCGGCAAAGGATCTGACCACCATCGATCAGCGCCGGCTGGAGATGGCGCGCGCGCTGGCAACCCAGCCCCGGCTTCTCCTGCTCGATGAAGTCATGGCCGGACTAAACCCTTCCGAAGTCGACCAGGCGGTTGCGCTGGTCGGCAAGCTGTCCCAGCGAGGCCTGACCATCGTCATCGTCGAACACGTGATGCGCGCCATCATGGCGGTGGCGCGCCACATCGTGGTACTCGATCACGGGCAGAAGATCGCCGAAGGCACGCCGAAGCAGATCGTGGAGAATCCGGAAGTCATTCGTGCCTATCTGGGCAGTTACGTGCATCCCCCGAGCGCGGGAGAACCCCGTGCTTAAGTTGGCCGGCGTTAGCGCCAGTTACGGCTCGGTGCCTGCGATCCACGATGTCAGCATCGAGATCGGCGAAGGTGAAGCCGTCGGCTTTTTAGGCGCGAACGGGGCCGGTAAGAGCACGACCTTGCGGGCGATCTCGGGTCTCGTAAAGCTTCGGTCCGGCACAATCACCTTCGCAAACACCGATCTCGCGTCGCTGCCGCCGCACCGGATTCCGGAACTCGGCATCGCGCACGTGCCGGAGGGCCGCCAGGTATTTCCTGAAATGACGGTGCAGGAAAATCTCGAGATCGGCGCTTACGTGCCGAAGGCCAAGGCGGAACGCAGCCGAACCCTTGATCTCGTCTACAGCATCTTTCCCAGACTGGCCGAACGCAGGAAGCAGCTTGCCGGCACCATGAGCGGCGGCGAGCAGCAGATGCTCGCGGTCGGCCGCGGGTTGATGCTCAAGCCCCGGCTCCTGATGCTCGATGAACCCTCACTGGGACTCGCCCCCGTCATGACCGACGTGACGTTCGAAAAAATCGGTGAAATTCACAAGATGGGCACGGCCATCCTGCTGGTGGAGCAGAACGTCAGCCGCGCGCTGTCCCTGGTGCAGCGCGCCTATGTGCTGGAAAGCGGCCGAGTGATCATGCACGGCTCAAGCGCGGAGCTTGCCGGCAACAAGCAGGTGCAGGCGGCGTATCTGGGGATTTAGGGGCGCAGCTGGCGGTTCGCCGCACGGCGTCCGGTGTTGCCTCGCCAAGACCGTCATACTCCGCGAAAGCGGAGTATCCAGTACGCCGCAGCGCTTCGGTTCCATCACTGACGCCGCGGAATACTGGATCGCCCGCCTTCGCGGGCGATGACAATTGGGGGTGTGGCGCGTTCAAATTCGATGAGTGGCCACAGATTCAAATTTCAGACAGCAAAGACGTCCTCAACTCACCGCCACCCGCTTCGGCTCGACGATCTCGAACATCCGCGGAAATTCGTCCATCAGCCCCATCAATTCGCCGAGCCGCAGCGGGTTGCCGGAAAATTTGACCCTGCCGCTCGCGACGGCTTCCGGAAATGTCGTCTGTTTGGCGATGACTTCGTCGAGCGTGCCGCGCGCCAGCGTGAAGCCGGCATCGGCCACCTCGGCCTGAGCGCCCTCGACATAGGTCAGCGCCGAGTTTTCGAGGTTGAGGATGAAGCGCTCATTGGTATCGGTGAAGATCCAGTTCAACACGATGCGCTTGCCTTCGGCCTTGGGCCCGTTGAGCCGGACGCCGAGCACGTCCCATAGCTGCGAGGTGCGCAGCGCGGCCAGCGTTTCGCGCGGCATCGGCGGGCGCGGCTGTGTCTTCGGCATGCCCTGGCGCAATTCCTGCGCACCGAACAGGTAGGCGTTGCGCCAGGTCGCGCTCTCGGCGGCATAGCCGAGCTGCTCGAGCGTATCCGATAGCAACGCGCGGGCGGGTCGATTGTCGGGTTCGGCGAATACCAGGTGGCTCAAGGCTTGCGCCACGAAACGAAATTCGCCTTTGGCGAAATCCCTAGTCGCGCGCTCGAGGATCGCATCGGCGCCGCCCATATATTCGACATACTTCCTGCCGGCCTCGACCGGCGGCAGCGGATCGAGGTTGACGGGATTGGCGTCATACCAGCCGAGATATTTCTGATAGATCGCCTTCACATTGTGGCGGATATGGCCGTAGTAACCGCGCCCGTGCCACGCACTTTCAAGGCTGTCAGGCAGTTTGATCGTCTCGGCGATTTCGGCCGCGGTCAGCCCGTGGTTCATCAGGCGGATGGTCTGGTCGTGAGCGAATTTATAGAGATCGCGCTGCTGGCGGATCATGCTGTCGATGCGCTCCTTTCCCCACACCGGCCAATGGTGCTGGCCGCACATCGCGTCCGCCTTGCCGCTCCACATCTGCAAGGCTTCGCCGAGATATTTCGACCAGGCGAGCGCGTCGCGGACATCGGCGCCGCGGAACGGCAGCAGATTGTGGAAATTGTGGGTGCAGTTCTCAGCCAGATTGAGCAGCCGGTAGCGCGGAATGAAAAAATGCATTTCCGCCGGCGCTTCGCTGTTCGGCGCCATCTGGAATTCGAATTCGAGCCCGTCGATGCTGCGCGTGTCGCCGGTCGCCATGATGAGATCGGTCGGACGCAACAGCGCCACCTGACCCGCCGCCATGGATTTCCCCAGTCCGCAATCGACTTGTCCGCGCGGGCCTTTCGCCAGGAATGGCCCGAATTGATATTGCGCGCGCCGCAGCATCGCCGGGCCGGCGATGATGTTTTCCGAAACCGCATGCTCCATGAAAAGATTGGGCGCGATGATCGGGACTTCGCCGCTCGCCAGCGTCGCGTCATCGAGCACGCCGCGCGCGCCGCCCCAATGGTCGGTGTGGGTGTGGGTGAAGATGATCGCGGCGACCTTGCGTGTGCCGCGATGCTGGAAATAGAGATCCATCGCCGCGCGGGCGCCTTCGATCGAGGTCAGCGTATCCACGACGATCACGCCGGTGTCGCCCTCGATTAGCGTCATGTTGGCGATGTCGAGGCCGCGCACCTGATAAACGCCGGGCACCACCTCGAAAATCCCGTGGTTCATGTTGAGGCGCGATTGCCGCCACAGGCTCGGATTGACGCTCGGGGGCGCCTTCGCCTCGGCGAGAAAGCCATATGGCTCAAGACTCCAGACCACGCGCCCTTGCGCGTTCGCGACGCGGGCATGTTCCAGCGTGCCGAGATATCCGCGCGAGGCGTCATCGAAATCGGCGGTGTCGGCAAACGGCAGCGCGTTGAGCACGGCCGCCTGCTGCGCGATGACGGATGGAGAGGCTTCCTTGGGCGCTTCGCTATTGCCTGGTTGGGTCATATGTCGTCCTTCCAAGTCAGTTGCATTTTCTAGTTCGGTGGCTTCATCCTTCGAGGCGCGCGCAAGTGCGCGCTCCTCAGGATGAGGTCCTGGACCCTCATGGTGAGGAGCGCGGCAAAGCCGCGCGTCTCGAACCACGAGGCCATGACATACGCCCGCCCGGTCCGACAGCGGACGAGAAGTGCAGCCAAAGCCTTCAGCGAAATCGCAGCCCTTCAAACTCTCCCGTGTTGCGCCACGCGTCGATATACTTGAAGTACGCCATCGCTCCCGCGGGATAGCCGACGTTCAGGCGGGCCGCGGGGCCCGGCTCATGCCCCTCATTGTTATAGTAGCCGGGCGTGCAGTCCGGCCCACCGATCATCATGCCGGGATTCATCAACAGCAGTTCGATCCAGCCATCCTCGGCTTCCCGGGTGACTTCGATTTCCTTGAAGCCATTTTTGAGCGCGTGCCCGACCACCACGGCGATGGTTTTGGCGGCCTCGGTGAGGTTGTGCGGTACATTGGAGATGAGATTTGCTCCCTGCGTCGGCTGCACGAAGAAAGCGTTCGGGAAGCCATGCACATGGATACCGTGTTTGGTGCGCATGCCGGCCGCCCAATAGTCCGACAGCCTGACGCCGTCACGGCCCGACATATCGAATCCGGACCGCCGCCGATACTCGGTGCCGACCTCGAAGCCCGATGCGTAGACGATGCAGTCCACCCCGTATTCCTTGCCCGCGACCATGACGCCGGTTTCGGTGATCCGCTCGACCCCCTTGCCGTTGGTGTCCACCAGATGCGTTCCGGGGATGTTGAAAGCTTGCAGGTACTCGTCATGGAAGCACGGCCGTTTGCAGAGCTGGCCATACCAGGCCTTCAGCTTCTCGGCTGTCTCGCGATCCCTGACGATCGTGTCGACCCTTGCACGAATTTCCTCCATCTTTTCGAAGTCGGAGTCCTCGAACGCGGCCCGCATGTTTTGCGGGATTCTCTCCTCGCGCGGCAGCTGCATGATCTTGCTGCGAATTCGCCGGGACAGGTCGGTCCAGCCGTCCTGCACGAGATCTTCCTCCGCCGTGCCGCCTGCCTGGTTCGCCGTAAAATTCTCAAGCCAGCGCTGCTGCCATCCGGGCAAAGCGATCCCGGAAAACCATTCGGGATCGATCGGCGCGTTGGCGCGCACGTCGACGGAAGACGGCGTACGCTGGAAAACGTAGAGCTCCTTGCAGGCGCGCGCCAGATACGGCACGCACTGAACGGAAGTAGCACCGGTCCCGATAATCCCGACCCGCTTGTCGGCCAACCGATCCATCGGCGCGCCCGACGGATCGCCGCCGGTGTATTCATAATCCCACCGGCTGGTATGGAACGCGTGTCCCTTGAACGATTCAATGCCGGGGATCCCCGGGAGCTTGGGTACGTGCAGCGGCCCGGTCCCCATGCCGACGAACTGGGCCGTGAACTTGTCGCCGCGGTTGGTGTCGATGTTCCAGCGCGAATGGCTTTCGTCCCACTCGAGATTCACGACCTGGGTGTGAAACAGCGCGTCGTCGTAGAGACCAAATTGCTTGCCGATGCGCCGGCAATGCGCGAGAATCTCGGGCGCATGCGCATATTTTTCGCTCGGCATGTGCCCGGTTTCTTCGAGCAGCGGCATATACACCAGCGATGCCGTATCGCATTGGGCTCCCGGATACCGGTTCCAGTACCATGTCCCGCCAAAATCGCCGCCCTTCTCGATGATACGGACGGGAATGCCGGCTTGCGAAAGCCGCGCGGCGGTGGCGAGCCCCGCGAAACCGCCCCCGATGAACGCGAAAGTCACGTGGTCGGTTTTCGGCTCGCGCGGCACGACCGGCGTGTAGGGGTCTTCAAGATATTGGGCGAACCGCCCCTTGAACTCGAGATACTGATCGTTGCCGTCGGCGCGCAGCCGCTTGTTGCGCTCCTCCAGGTATTTTCGGCGTAACCGCTCCTTGTCGATCGGACGGCTGCGCAGATTTTGGGGTTCGTCTATGATGGTCATTGAAAAGCGCCTTTGCTGATATCTGAATTCCGCACCATCGATCATTTCACGCCGGATGCGCCGCGAGATAGGGCGAGTTGGCGATCGACCAGGACGGCATCGCCTCCAGGCGGAAGATTTGCCGCAAGTGCACTTCGTCCGGTCCATCCCCGATTCTGAGCAGGCGTCCCCACGCCAGCGCCTGATGAATCGGCGTATCGTCGGAGCCGCCCATCGCGCCGAACACCTGCATGGCGCGATCGGCGATCCGCTGCAGCATCGCAGGAACCGCAACCTTGATCAGCGACACGTCGCGCCAATTTTTCGTGGCTGAACTTGCGCGCGGGTGACCGGCGCGATCGAGCTGCCAGGCGCAGCGATACGCCAAAAGCCGCGCCTGCTCCACCTCGATGCGGGATTCCGCGATCCAGCGCTGTACCGTGTCGTATTGAATGACGGTGCGGCCGAACGCGGAGCGTTCCGACGACCGCACCATCATCAATTCGATCAACAGTTCGCAAAGTCCGATCGAGCGCATGCAATGATGGATTCGCGCGGGCCCCAGGCGGATCTGGGCCACCTTGAAACCCTCGCCTTCTTTGCCAAGCAGGTTCGCCACGGGCACACGGACGTTGTCGAAGGCGAGTTCGCCGATGGGCGCGGTGTGATCCTCGCAGCCCATCCAGCGCAGCCGCCGCACCAGGCGGACGCCCGGGGTATCCATGGGAACGATGATGCAGGAATGGCGGCGCGTCCGCTCGGCGTCGGCCGCCGTCACGCCCATCACGATCAGGAAGCTGCATTGCGGATGCGCCGCGCCGGTGATGAACCACTTGCGCCCGTTGATCACATAGTGGTCACCTTCACGGACGATGCGGGTTGCGATATTGGTCGCGTCCGAAGAGGCCACATCCGGTTCGGTCATGCCAAACGCGGAGCGGGTCTTGGCCTCGAGCAGCGGCCGCAGCCAGCGCGCCTTCTGTTCCGGCGTTGCGCAGTTCTGCAGCGCGATCATGTTGGGAACGTCAGGCGCCTGACAGTTGAAGACCTCAGGGGCCCAGAACAGCCGCCCCATGATCTCGGCCGAGGGAACATATTCGAGGTTCGAAAGCCGCGTCCCCGGCTCGTCAGGGCCAAGCTCCGGAAGTCCGAGATTCCATAATCCCGCCGCCCGCGCCTTCTGCTGCAACTCATCCATGAACGGCACGGTCTCGCGGCTGTTAGCCGTGTGTTCGACCCAGGCGCGATGGCGCGGCAGCACCTCCCGGTCGAAGAACGACTGCAGCCGTGCTCGCCAGGTTTCCGACCGTGCGGATAGATCGAAATCCAATGCTGCCTCCCCAGAAGCCTTTTCTGTCCGAAACGACAGGCGGCTTGCAAATTCCCGATTTGACGCGTTTTCCTGACGTGAACAAGTCTCTACCCCGCATCAAGTGCGGGGCAGGCTCTCGCTTGAAAACGCTGTAGCGGAGCGGCATGCTGCGGGCAAGTCCGGGAACGCGCGGATGCTTTTCGAGTAACTTGCCGCCAACAATGGAGCGCGCGAGCGCGTCAGACCGGGACGGGAATATCGCCGTCGCCATGGCGATGCGCGACAAGGGGGACAAACCATGGGGGCGATCAGGGCCTTGGGCTTTGCCGCGGGCGTGGCCGCGATACTGCTTGGCCCATTGGCGCACGCGCAAGGCAATTTTCCGAACCGGCCGATCCACGTCATCGTGCCCTATCCGGCGGGCGGCATCGTCGACATCGTCGCGCGGGCGATTACCGAGCAGATCGGCCGCGACCTGAAGCAGTCGATCGTCGTGGAGGCGCGGCCCGGCGCGAACAGCAACATCGGCACATCGGCGGTCGCAAGGAGCGAACCGGACGGCTACACCTGGCTGATCACCGGGCCAGCGGTACTGGTCAACCCCTCGCTCTACAAGGACGCCGGCTGGGACGCGATGCGGGACTTCAAATGCGTCGGTCTCGCCGTCTGGAATCAGAGCGTCGCTGTCGTACACCCCTCGATGCCGGCCAAAACGCTCGGCGAATTCGTGGAACTCGCGCGCAGCAGGCCCGGCCAGCTCAATTTCGGCAATCCGGGCATCGGCACATCGATCGACCTGAGCGCGCAGAAACTGTTCGAGGCCGCCAATATCAAGCTGACCAATATCGGCTACAAGGGTCAGCCGCCGGCATTGATCGATTTGATCACTAACCTGATGCATTTCGAGATCGTCTCGCTGGCGCTGGCGCTGCCGCACATCAAACAAGGCACCATCAAGCCGCTCGCGGTCTTCACCGACCAGCGCGTCCCCGATCTGCCTGATGTGCCGACCGTCGCCGAAGCCGGATATCCGGAAGCGGCCTATGTGCCCTGGTACGGCATCTACGTGCCATCGACGACACCGGACGCACTGGTCGAAAAGATTCACCCGGCGATCGACAAGGCGCTGCAGAACCCCGACGTTCAACGCCAGCTTGCGGTCGCCGACATCCCGGGCAAGGCAATGCCGCTCAGCGAGCTCGCGGCGCTGATGAAAGCCGACTATGAGAAACTGACGACTGTCGTGAAGACCTCGGGCATGACGGTGCAATAAGCTTCGATGACACGAGCGTCATTGGACTGCTTCGCGAAGCCCGTCATCGGGCGCGCATTCGCGCGATCCGTTGGCTCGCAATGACGATCACTTCTTGACCTTGCTCGCGTCCATCTTGATCGAGGTATCGAGCAATTTCGTCGTAAACGCGCTTTCCACCGCGAACGGCTTCTCCATGCCGAGATAAGTCTGTACCAGCTCGTAGTCCTTTTTCATCCGCTCGGCGTCGATCCAGCCAAGCGCCTTGGTCGTCGTGAAATCGTCGGTCATCAGAAACTTGATGCGTTCCCACTGCCGTTCCTGATTCTCCTTGTCGAGACCGGAGGCCTGATCGAGCAAGGCCTTCAGGCACGGGGCAACGTCGGCAACGCAGGCGGCGAAAGCCTTCTGGCTGATCTTGACGAAATCCTCGGTCAGCTTCGGGTTTTTCTCCAGGAAAGCGCCGTTGACGATCAACGAATTGCCGTAAGGATTAAGCCCGATCTCCTTCCAGTTCAGGGAACCAAGATCACTGCCGAACTCGATGACCTTCAAATCGTGCTCGTTGTAGAAATCGCTGATGATATCGACGGTGTGACTCTTCAGCGCCGCGATCTTCGCGGTGGGTCCGACGTTCACGAAGTTGACCGCATCCGGCGCAATCCCCGCAGCCTTGGCGAATGCCGGCCACATCACCCGCGAGGCATCGCCCGGAGGGTTGCCGATCTTGTGTCCGGGGAAGTCCTTGACGCCGTTTACGCCGTAGCTCTTCAGCCAATAGAAGGTCTGCCCGGTATTGGCGTAGATGCTCATCAGCGCCACGACGTCGGCGCCCTTGCTGCGCGCGACCAGCATGGTGGCGAGATCGGCGATGCCGAACGGCGAACCGCCCGAACCTACCTTGAGCGACGAAACCCCGGACCCCTTGCCGACCTCGATCGTCAAATCGATGCCGGCCTTTTCGTACCAGCCTTGCGCCTTGGCGTAATAAAACGGCGAATGATCGGCCGTCGGTGTCCAGTTCAAAATCAGATTGACGGACTCGGCGGAGGCAGGAATCGAGGGCGTCAGCAAGGCGAGTGCCAATCCTGCAATTCCAAAACCCTTCATGGCAACTCTCCTGCTTTGCGGCCCGATGGTTGGCGCCCGATCGGCCTGACGGCCTTGTCGCTGCACGCCCGGGGAGCTACGAATGCAACAAGGGACAGCTGCAATTGTCAACCGTCTGGCCGGAAATGCCTCATCGCGATAGATTGGGATGACCCGCGCTCGTTGGACGATCGCGACCGGAGTACACGGTGTTCACAGAAGGAATGCGATCAACCAGAACTCTCGCGATCATCCTGATCGTGCATCTCGCCGTAATCGTGCTCTGGCAGCTTCTGGTCGACGCCTTCCATGTGCCGAAATTCATACTGCCCTCGCCGCTTGCCGCGCTTGCGACCCTGACATCGGCCAAATATGCATGGCTTTCCAACCTTGCCGTGACCGCGGCGGAAATTCTCGGCGGCTTTTGCCTCGGTGCTTTCGTGGGCGTGGCGCTGGCGGTCATGTTCTGCTGGTCGCCGCTGGTAAGCCTTTTGTTGCTGCCGCTGTTCGTCACGCTGAACATGATCCCGAAAGTGGCGCTCGGCCCGTTGGTCATCGTCTGGTTCAGCTATGGCATCTTTCCGAATATCCTGATTGCGTTCAGCATCTGTTTCTTTCCGATCCTGCTGACCACCGCGCGCGGACTGAGCGAGGTCGAGCCCGATCTATTGGACCTCGTAAAATCACTGCGCGGCTCGCGGTGGACGCTGTTTCGCAAAATCCAGCTGCCGGGCGCGCTGCCTTACGTTTTCTCCGGCATGAAGGTCGGCGCCATTCTGGCGGTCGCCGGTGCCATCGTCGGCGAGTTCATCGCATCCGAACGCGGGCTGGGCTATCTGATGATTCAGGTGCAGTCCTCGCTCGACACCCCGGCCATGGTGATGGCGGTCGTGCTTCTGACGTTGCTGGGTGTGGCGCTCTATGGCCTCGTGCTTGGCTGCGAACGGCTGTTCGTGGTCAGGGACGTACGGCTGCAATAGGAATATTCGAGAAAGAGAAATGCTGCTCACGCGCGACAGTCTGCCGGACACGATTGCCGATATCGCGGCGCTCGACGATTTGCTGTGCCGGCCGAGCCAGGCGCTGATCGACGACCTGCGGCGGGTCGACGGCGACATCATGATCCTCGGTGTCGCCGGCAAGATGGGGCCGACGCTCGCCGGGCTCGCCAAGGCCGCCCTGCCCGACCGCCGCATCATCGGTGTTGCCCGCTTCAGCGAGGCCAGCGTGAAGGACTGGTTGCGAACGCGCGGCATCGAGACCATGCATTGCGACCTGCTCGATGAGGCCGCTATCAAGGCGCTACCGCGAACGCCGAACATCGTCTTCATGGCCGGACGAAAGTTTGGCGCGGAGGGCGATCTGTCGTTGACCTGGGCGATGAATGCGCATGTCCCCGCGCTGGTAGCTCAGGCCTTTGCAGGATCTCGGATCGTGGCGTTCTCGACCGGTTGCGTTTATCCGTTCGTTCCGGTGAACGGCAACGGCGCCGATGAGACGCTACCGCCTAATCCGCCCGGCGAATACGCGCAATCCTGCGTCGGACGCGAGCGCATGTTTGAATATTTCTCGCGCAAGTTCGCAACGTCAGGCCGATTGTTCCGGCTGAACTACGCAATCGACATGCGTTACGGCGTGCTGCACGACATCGCGACAAAAATCCTCTGGGGTACGCCGATCGATGTCAGCCTCGGACACGTCAATTTCATCTGGCAAGGCGACGCCTGCGCGCAGGCGCTGCGCTGCCTCGCGTATTGCGAAACGCCGACCTCGCCGATCAATGTCAGCGGGCATGAAATTTTGCGCGTCCGCGATCTCGCCGCAAAACTCGGCGCGCGGCTCGGCCGCGAGCCGATCATCGTCGGCACCGAAGAGCCGACGGCCTGGCTCACCGATACCTCGCAGGCGGTCAAGCTGTTCGGCCTGCCGATCGTCGACACCGCGCAATTGATCGCCTGGACCGCGGATTGGGTCGCCCGATCGATGCCGAGCCTCGGCAAGCCCACCAAATACGAGGTGCGCGATGGCCGGTACTGATCAGCTTGCGATTGTCCGCCTCGCTGAGGCCGACGCGCGCGCGGGCCTTGCACTATCGGCGGAAGCGCAGTGGAATCAGAACGAGGCCGACTGGCGCTTTTTCCTGACGCAGGGCACCGCGTTCGGCGTGCGCGACCATGACGGGCAGCTGATCGCCACGGCGGCGCTGCTGTCCTACACGTCAGGCAACGCCTGGATCAGCATGGTGCTGGTCACCGCGGCCTGGCGCCGCCGCGGCGTTGCGACCCGACTGGTCGACGCCTGCCTCGATGCCGCGGCGAAGCAAGGTCTGACCCCGTGGCTCGATGCCACGCCGGCGGGCGCCAAGGTTTATGGCGCGCTGGGATTTGCCCCGACGCTGCAGTTGCGGCGGCTGCGCCTCGAGAATTCCGCCCTACCGAAAGCCGCCGGCGCGTCTCCGGGGCCGGCGGCCTGCAATCTCCAGGAATTCATCGCGCGGGATGACCGCGCCATGGGCTTCAAACGCGATACGCTGCTTGCGGCACTCAGCCAGCGTCCGGGCTCCCGGCTATTGTCGAACGGTGATGCGGTTGCGCTGGTCCGCGCCGGCCGCAAAGCCCGGCATATCGGACCCTTGTTCGCAGGGCCGCCGGATCGGGCGCTCGCCCTGGTCGATGAGATCGCTCGATCCGAAATCAGGCCCGTTGTTGATCGATGCCGTCGGCCAGCAGGAAGAATTTCTTAGGGGCTTGACCGGCGTCGGCTGGGTCTTCGAACGGCCGTTTCTGCGCATGCGGTTCGGCGGCGCTCCCGCCCGGGCCGCCGAACCACCGTTCGCCGTCGCCGGCCCCGAATTCGGATAACGGATCGCCGCCATGCATCACAGCCAGATCAATTCCGACGTGCGGCGTCTGATTGCCGATGGAACGGTTCTCCCCGCGCATCCGCTCGCGCTCAATGCCGACCGCGCGCTTGATACCATCCATCAGCGGGCCCTGACGCGCTATTACATCGACGCTGGCGCCGGCGGTCTTGCGGTCGGTGTCCATACCACGCAGTTCGCGATCCGCGACGTCGGTCTGTACAAACCGGTGCTTGAACTGGCGGCCGAGACGGCTGCCAATTGGACCAAGAAGCCGCTGGCAATGGTCGCAGGTCTCGCGGGCCCGACACGTCAGGCCATTGCCGAGGCAAGGATCGCGCTGGGTATCGGGTATCATGCGGGGCTGCTCAGTCTGGCCGCGATGAAATCCGCGTCCGAAGATGACATCATCGCCCATTGCGAGGCGGTCGCGCGCGAAATCCCGCTGGTCGGATTTTATCTGCAGCCCGCTGTCGGCGGCGTCATCCTCAGCGCGGATTTCTGGCGGCGTTTTGCGGCGATCGACAATGTCATCGCCATCAAGATCGCGCCGTTCAATCGCTACCGCACACTCGACGTCCTGCGCGGCGTCTGCGCCGCGGGCGCGCTCGACCGCATTGCGCTCTATACCGGCAATGACGACCATATCCTGCTCGACCTCACGGTGCCGTTCGATCTCCGCGATCGCGGCGTAACGATCCGCACCCATATCCGCGGCGGCCTGCTCGGCCATTGGTCGGTATGGACCGCGAGCGCCATCAGGCAGTTCGAGATGTGCCGCGCGGCGCGGCACAAGGATACGGTGCCGTCGGACCTTTTGGCGCTCGATGCCCGCGTTACCGACTGCAACAGCGCATTCTTCGATGTCGCCCATGATTTTCACGGCTGCATCGCCGGCTGTCACGAAATCCTGCGGCGCCAGGGACTGCTTGATGGAATCTGGTGCCTCGATCCCAACGAGGGCCTCAGCCCCGGACAGATGCGGGAGATTGACCGCGTTTGCAATGAACATGCCGATCTCAGCGATGACGATTTCGTTGCGGCCCACTTGCAGAAGTGGCTCGCATGACTGCGTTGCCGGAGCCTTTCATTCGCTTGCGCAACGTGCGCAAGGTCTATCGCTCGCCGGGCGCGGAATTTCTCGCCGTCTCCGACGTCACCCTGGACGTGCAGGAGGGCGAGCTGATCTCGCTGGTCGGGCCGTCGGGTTGCGGCAAGACCACCGTGTTGAAGATATTGGCCGGGCTTCACGACGCCGACGGCGGTACCGTCAAGATCGGCAACGCGCGGACGCCGTTCGATCCGGCGCGCGACATCGGCATGGTGTTTCAGCAGGCGCTACTGTTGAAATGGCGGACCATCCTCGACAACGTGCTGTTGCCTGCCGAGATCGTCGGCCTGCCGATCAAGGCGGCTCGGGCGCGCGCGCGCGATCTTCTCAACCTGGTCGGGCTTGCCGGCCACGAGGACAAATATCCGCAACAGCTATCAGGGGGAATGCAGCAACGCACGGCGATCGCGCGCGCCTTCATCCACGATCCCAAGCTGATCTTGATGGACGAGCCGTTTGGCGCGCTCGATGCGCTGACCCGGGAACAGATGAATCTCGAAATGCTGCGGATCTGGCGCGAAAGCGGCAAGACCATCGTCTTTGTGACGCACAGCATCCAGGAGGCCGTATTCCTCGCCTCGCATTGCGCCGTTCTCACCGCAAGCCCGGCGCGAATGGCGGAATATTTCCGGATCGACTTGCCGTTTCCGCGGGCGCTGCCGATCAAGACTACCGATGAATTCGGCGTCTACGCGAGGCGGATTTACGCGAGCCTGGGGCTTGGTTCCAGCCCCTAACCGTCGGACACCGGCGAGGTGATTACCAGAAACACCAGATCGACCAGGCCCGAATTCGAGATCGCGTGCTCCACGCCGGGCGGCAAAAAGATAAAATCATGCTTGCGCACGATGTGGTTTTCTCCAGCGATCTCCATGAGCCCTTCACCTTCGAGCACATGGTAGATCTGCTCCTGAACCTGATGCTTGTGCCTCGCGACACGCGCCATCGGCTGATACATCGAAATCCGGTAATCGAGGTGACGCGAGCCGGCGGTTTCGGGCATCACCAGGGGCTTCGACAGCGCGCCGCCGAAGTGGTTGGGAAATTCGCGCCACGGCACTTCGGCGATGTTGCGGATGAAAGCGCCGTTGTTTTCTGAGGCCATTGTCGTTTTCCTTAAAGTCGAATCGGATGTCGGCGGATCAGTTCGATTTCCCCGTTACGAAAGAGGCCCGTGGACGGGTCTCAAGTCGGTTCGTACCTGACTCCAATTCCCGGCTTGCTTTGCCCCAGTCCCGGAAGCTCCCAGACACCCGCGCCGCTGGGATTGATATCGGCTGCGATATCGACGTCGATCAGATAGGGCTTGTTGGCAGCGATGCCCTTGCGAATGGCTTCGCCCAGATCGCCGGCGCGATCGACGCGCACGCCCTCGACGCCGCAGGAGCGCGCCATGGCGGCGAAATCCGGATTGTAGCGCTCGCCGCTTTGCGGATCATGAAAGTCGGTGGCGAGTTCGCGGCCGCCGAGGTAGCCGCGCTGCAAGCCCCTGATCGAGGCATAGGCGTAATTGTTCCAGACCACCCACACCACCGGCAGATTATATTCGACCGCGGTTCCCAGCACGTTGGCATGCATGAAGAACGCGCCGTCGCCGCACACCGACACGCAGGGACGATCGGGAGCCGCAAACTTGGCCCCCATTACACCTGCAACACCGAACCCCATCGGACCAAAGCCCATTGATCCGATCAAGGAGTCCGGCCGCCTTGGCGTGCAGAAGCTCAACAACCAATTGTGGTGCACGCCGATGTCGCTGACCAGGATCGCGTCCTCCGGCAGCGCCTTGTCGATCTCGCGCGCCGCGCGCTGCGGATTGATCGGTGTGGTGTCGTCGGAAAAACCGGGAGCGACGAATTTGTCCCATTCCTTGCGATAGGTTTCGATCTGCGCCAGCCATTTTTTGCGGGCATCGGCACGTCCGGAGAGATCGGCGCGGCGATCGAGTTCGCCGTGGATCTGCCGCAGAAACGTGCGCACATCGGCCATCAAGCCGAGCGCCACCGGATAATTGCGGCCGATCTCCTCGGGATCGATGTCGACGTGAATAAGTTTCGTGGGTGGAATGGTGAAGGAATAACCTGGAATCCACGAACTGGAGGTGCGATCGTCAAAGCGCACGCCCAGCGCCAGCAGCACATCGGCCTGACGGGTCGCATGATTGGCCTGGTAATGCCCGGCACGCGCGACCAGACCGAGCGCGAGCGGATGATTGCAGTCGATCGCCCCAAGGCCGCTTGCCGAAGCTGCCACCGGAATTTGCAGCCGTTCCGCGAGTTTCAGCAGCTCCTGGGCAGCACCGCCATAGCGCACGCCCTGGCCCACGATCATCACCGGCCGCTCGGCGCCGAGCAGCATGTTGACGGCCTTGACGACGCCTTCGGGATCGGCGCCGCAGCGGCTGGATATATTGCCGTTCCAGGCCTGGGCGTTCGGCGCTTCCTCGGCGGCCGATTCAAGAAACACGTCGAAGGGAACATCCAGCACCACCGGGCCGGGACGGCCCGTGGTCATGGTCTTCCAGGCTTGCCGGATCGCGAGTGGCACCATCTCGCCACGCGTCGGCTGGAACACCTTCTTGCAATAGGACCGGACGGTGGAGGGAAAGTCGGCCTGATAGTGCCGGTAAAGCTCCTGGAACGCGCCGCGATTGAACTGGCTGGTCGGCACATTGCCGGTCACCGCGAGAAACGGCACCGAGTCGAGAAACGCATTGCCGAGCGAGATCGGCAGGTTCGCCGAACCCGGCCCGCAGGATGTGAAGGTAGCCGTCGGCCGACCCGAAACGCGGTAGTAGACGTCCGCCATGAAGCCGGCGACGCTCTCATGATGCACGGATATCGTCTTGAGCTCGCTCGATCGCTCAAACAGCGCGTCGATGAACTGGATATTGCCGTGGCCGCACAGGCCGAATACCTGCGGCACTTTTTCCTGGATCAGATAGTCGACGATGACCTGGGCACCATTGAGCGCATTTCGCGGCGACATCGGATCACTCCTACCCGTTTCGGCGACTTGAGGAGATCGGCGCCGTTTATTGATTTGACTTGCCGGGACTGCTCAGGCGCGCGGCACCCTATTTCCCATGATACTGTACGTCAATTTATATTGTGGTAGACTGCAAGCGGAGCACGCGATTCTGCCGGACGACCGGCGAGATTGCGACGCGCAGGCCTATTACAGTCCGGCATCATTCCTGGAGACCTGTCCCTGTGAGACCGCGTACCAAGCCGAAGGCCACCGAGAAGCCGGTGAGCCCGCGCAAGGCGATCGCCAAGTTGGTACAGCCGGCGCAACGCGATATCGACGATGATGCCGACGATCGGCAGCGGGTCGGTGTGCAGTCGCTCGGCCGCGCGTTTGCGATCCTCGAGGAGGTCGCGCGTCACCGGGAGGGCATCGGGCTCGCCGAACTGAGCAAATTGGTTGGCTTGCACAATTCGACCACGTTCCACCTAGCCAAGACACTGGTGTCGCTGGGTTATCTGCGCCAGGAGAAAGACTCCAAGCGCTACCGCGTCGGCCGGCCGCTGTTTGCGCTGGCCGCGAGCGCACTCGACGAAATCGAGATGGTCAATTTCGCGATCCCGGTGCTCGAGGAGCTGTCGCGCGAAACCAGTGAAAGCAGCCATTTTGCCGTGCGTATGGGCGACGCCGTCGTCGTGATCGCCCGCACCAGCGGCCCCGGCGCGTTTCAACTCACCGACCGCGTCGGCGTGGTCCGACCGGCCCATTGCACCGCGCTCGGCAAGATCATCCTCGCCTCGCTGCGGCCCGATCAACTGAAGCGCTTCCTTGAACGGGTCGAGTTGAAACCGTCGACCAAGAAGTCGATCATCGATGCCAACGTGTTGTTGCGCGAAATCGCCGAGATCAGGCGCACCGGGATCGCCTTCGACGACGGCGAATTCAATCCGGAAGTGCGCTGTGTCGCCGTGCCGGTAACCGATTTCACCGGCCAGGTCGTCGGCGCGCTCGGGATTTCCGGCCCGATCTGGCGGCTGTCCAACCAGGCGTTACACAGCAGCGCCCAGATTGTGCAAGTGGCCGCCAACCGGCTGTCCGCCGAATTTGGCGCCAAAAGCGTGGCGAAATCTTCCTGAGGCGAAGCCGAACGGCGCTTTTGGCGTTGACAGCGACAACCGCGTCCGGAAATATCATCCAACAATAGAAAACCGTCTCTCACATTCTCGCATGTGCGGGCGTCGCGACCTGGCCCCGGGAGGAGATCCACCATGACCCGCTACAGCCGACGAACTCTACTGAAGGCCAGCGCCGCGTTTGCCGGCGCTTCGACAATTGGATTTCCCTCCGTCGTCAGCGGCCAGACCGAGAAGATAAAAATCGGCCATCTGACGCCGCTGACCGGCTTTCTCGGCGCGCTCGGCGCCTACGCCACCCTCGGCATGCGACTGGCCGAGGCGGAAATCAATCAGGCCGGCGGCATCATGGGTCGCCAGCTCGACGTCATGTCGGAAGATTCCGTCAATCCGGCCACCGCCGCCACCAAGGCGCAGCGCATGCTCGATCAGGACGGCGCGACGGTGCTGATGGGCGAGATCAACTCGGCCTCGGCACTGACCATCATGCAGGTTGCCGCTCGCAACAAGAAACTCTTCATGCAAATCGGCGCCCGCTCCGACGCGCTGCGCGGCAAGAACTGCAACAAATACACATTCCACGTGGATATCCCGAACACGGTGATGGTGAACACCGTCGGCAAGGCGCTGCTCCGCGACAACATGGTGAAGGACAAGAAATTCTTCACGCTGACCGCCGACTATATTTTCGGCCATGACCTGCTGGGCGCGGCCAAGCGGTTTTTCAGCGCCAATCAGGGCAACCTGATCGGCGACGAGTTGATCGCCACCGACGTCACCGACTTCAGCCCTTATCTGCTGAAAATACGTCAGGCCAAGCCCGACGTCGTTTGTTCGAACCTCGCCGGCAATCAGGTTACGACCCTGATCAAACAATATGCCGAATTCGATCTGCCCTACCCGATCGTCGGCTTCAACCTCAATACTGCCGACGCCTGGGCGGCGGGTGAAGGCAATCTCGCTGGAACCTGGCCGACGGTCTGGTATCACACCCTCGACGTTCCGGCCTCCAAGGCCTTTGTCGACAACTTCACCAAAAAGAACGGCAAGCCGCCTGAAAACCATGCCTGGATCGAGTACGTCACGTTCAAGATGATGGCGCAGGCCATGAACGAGACCAAGTCGACCGATACCGACAAGTTGATCGCCTATTTCGAAAAGGAAACCCAGTTCGACGTCCTCAAGGCGCGCAAGGCCTATTTCCGATCCTGGGACCATCAGCTGGTCCAGGAAGCCTATACGTTCTCGCCCAGGCCGAAGGGCGAGGCCAAAGACAAATGGGATCTCATCACACTGGGAGCGGCCGTGCCCGGGGCAAATGAGCCACTGGAAGTCATCAATCCGACGAAGGAGCAGAATCCCTGCTCATTATAACCGCGCGTGGGTTGCCGGTGCGCCGTTGTCGCGGCGCACAGCCGGTGACCGCGTGTGAAGGTACACTGCGGCGCGGCTGGACAGTCTCCCTGGAGCGAGAATGCAGTTCGGGTTCCTGCTGGAACAGGTGGTGAATGGCCTCGTGCTCGGAGGCTATTACCTCCTGATCGCGCTCGGGCTGTCGCTGATCTTCAGCGTTGGCGGCATAGTGAACCTCGCGCATGGCGCGTTCTACGCGCTCGGCGCCTATGCTTCCGTTGAAATCACCAAATATCTCGGCTTCGGACCGGCGGTCGCGCTGTCGCCGATCGCGGTCGCGATGCTCGGCATTCTGTTTGAACGATACATACTTCGCCGCTTCTATACCGCGGATCCGATCCTGAGCCTGCTGGCGACCTTTGGACTTGCGATGGTCGCCGAGCAGGCGATCCGCATCATCTGGGGCGCCTCTCCTTTATCGGCGTCAATCCCTCCGGTGTTTCGCGGATCGGTGATCGTCGGCGACTTCCTGTTTTCGCGCTACCGCGTGATGCTGCTGGCGGTGGTGGCGGTGGTGCTGACCGGGGTCTGGCTGTTGCTGCACAAAACCTCGTTCGGCCGCGTGGTGCGTGCCGGAATCCAGCGGCCGGACATGGTGGCGGCCCTCGGCATCCGGCTGCAGCCGTACATGACCGCGATCGTCATGCTCGGCGTCGGCATGGCCGCGATGGGCGGCGCGTTCTTTGCCCCAATCACGATCGTGCATCCGGCGATGGGGGCCGAGATCATCACCGTTGCCTTTGTCGTGGTGGTGATCGGGGGCTTGGGAAGCTTCTGGGGCGTGGTGATCGCGGCACTTCTGGTGGGCGTGGTGCGTGGCATCACCATTCATTTCCTCCCCGCTGCCGGCGAAGCATCGATCTACGTATTGATGTTTCTGATCTTGCTGGCGCGTCCTCGCGGACTGCTCGGTGAGCGTATTGAGAAATTCGAATGAAGACCGCTTCGCCCGCCGCAAAGTACCGGCCCTTGCTATTGACGTGCATCGCGCTGATCGCGCTGCCGATCGCATTGCCGTCACTCGGTCTGTCGACCAACACCGGAACCATGGTCGTCATCCTCGCCATCACCGCCATGGGGCTCAATCTTTGCGTCGGCTATACCGGACTGGTGTCGTTCGGCCACGGCACCTGGTTTGGCATCGGCGCTTATGCCGCGGGGTTGATCCAGTTGCACGGATTTGGCGGCGAGATCTGGCTGCCGCTGCTTTTTTCGATGGCCATCGTTGCGGTCTTGTCGGCAATCGCCGGCATCGTCATCTTGCGGCGGCGCGGTGTTTACTTTTCACTGCTGACGCTGGCGCTCGCCGCGCTCACTTACACCATCGCCTTCCGCTGGAGCAACGTGACCGGCGGCGAAGACGGTCTGGCCGGCTTGAAGCGCGGCAGTGTCGGCGCCTTCAGCCTGGACAATGCGCTGGCCTACTACGTCACCGTGGCGCTGATCGGGCTGGGCGTCCTTTATGGCCTGCTTCGCCTGGCGCGATCACCGTTTGGCCACGCTCTGGTGGCGATCCGCGAGAATCAGTTGCGCGCCACGTTCCAGGGTTATCCCGTCGAGCGCTACAAGCTGGGCGTCTTCGTGATCTCGGCGGTGGTGACCGGGCTTGCCGGCGCCTTGCTCGCGTTCCAGACCTACCTGGTTTCGGCAGAAGCCGCTTCGGTGCCCTTCTCCGGTGAACTGCTGGCGATGGTCGTGATCGGTGGTATGCGCAGCATGCTGGGGCCGGCGCTCGGCGCGCTGTTCTTCATCCTGTTCCGCGAGCTGTTTTCGATCTGGACGCCGAACTGGCTGCTCTGGTTCGGATTGATCTTCGTCGCCTTCGTGATGTACTCGCCGGGGGGTCTGGTCGGCATCTGGGCTACGTTCGCCCGTCGCTGGTGGCCGGCACCGGAAGAAGCGGCCGCCATGAGCAAGCGAAGGATCTACGAGGGGTTGCCGCTGCCGACTTTCCTGACGCCGAAGGCCGCAAGGACACGGTTCTGGAAGTTAAAGGCATCTCAAAACACTTCGGCGGCATCCGCGCCGTCAGCAGCGCATCCCTTCAAATCGGCGCCGGTGAGATTCACGCTTTGATAGGGCCAAACGGCGCCGGAAAAACCACGCTGTTCAACCTGATATCGGGCCTGTATCCGGCAGACAGCGGCACCGTTCGCCTCAACGGTCTGGAAATTCAAGGCGTGCCGTCCGATCGAATCTGCCACCGCGGGCTCGCACGCTCGTTCCAGATCACCAACCTGTTCCGCGGACTTTCGATCTATGAAAATCTGCGCCTGTCGCTGCAGGCGCAAAGCCCCGGGCGATTCAATATATGGCGTGATGCCGACAGCTACGGCGAAGTGCACGCGCAAACCTCGGAACTGATGAAATTCCTGGGCCTGGAAGGCATCGAGGCGATCGAAGGCGGCGAGCTGTCCTATGGCGGGCAACGGCTGGTGGACCTCGGCATCGCGCTGGGCTCCAAGCCGCAGGTGCTGCTGCTCGACGAGCCGCTCGCAGGGCTCGCCGCCGCGGAGCGCGAGCGCGTCTCGAACCTGATCAAGAGCGTGGCGGCGAACATTCCGGTGCTGATCGTCGAGCACGATATCGACCGCGTGCTCGGGTTTTCGCAGACCGTCACCGTGATGAACCAGGGCGAGGTGCTGATGAGCGGTTCGCCTGACGCCGTTCGTGCCGACCGTCGTGTGCAGGAGATCTACACCGGCACCGGCATTCCCGAGGTCGAGCACAGCCGCAGCGGCGAGGCCCGCGAAGGCGCTGCGCAGATCCTGCGGTTCGAAGGCGTCAACACCTTCTACGGCAAGAGCCATATTCTCCACGACGCGACGTTTGACGTGCGCGAGGGCGAGATCGTTGCGCTGTTGGGACGCAACGGCGCCGGCAAATCGACGCTATTGAAAACCCTGACCGGACTGGTCCCGCTGGCATCGGGGACGATCGAATATGAAGGTCGCGATATCGGCAAGCTTCCGGCGCCGGATATTTCGCGCCTGGGAATTGGCTACGTTCCGCAGGGGCGCGGCCTGTTCGCGGGCATGACGGTCCGCGAAAATCTCTCGCTTGGACGGCTCGCGCGCAAGACCGACGGCAGCCACGGCGTGGCGTGGAGCGAGGAGCGGATTCTCGAGTACTTCCCGTGCCTCAAAGAACGGCTGGACGTTGCGGCGGATTATCTCTCGGGCGGCGAGCAGCAGATGGTGGCGGTGGCGCGGGCCATGTCGGGCAACGTAAAACTGCTGCTGCTCGATGAGCCGTTCGAAGGCCTCGCGCCGACGGTGATCCTTGAGATGTTCAAGGCGTTCGAACTCGCTGCGCCAACACACTTCCATTGTGATCGTCGAGCACAATCTTGACCTGGTGCTGGCGCTGGCGGACCGCGTATTCGCGCTGGAACACGGCACGGTATTTCACCAGGGGCCGGCGGCTCCGCTATCGACCGACCTCGAATACCGCAAGAAAATCCTGTGGCTGTGATGTTCAAATCGCCTACGTGACCGGCCCGGATCGCTCGCGACAGGCGGCAATTCTATCCGACCGCGGCGGCTTTATTCGCAGCCGGAAAATCGAGCTCAGGCCGGGCGACAAGATTGAAGTAGTTTCTGTAGATATTCAGGACTACGGCCCCGACGATTTCGGCGACTTCACCGTCGCTGAAGCCGGCCTCCATCAACTCGTCGACTTCTGAGGACGAAACCTGCCCGCGCTTCTCGAGAAGATTTTCGCAAAAGCGAAGCGCCGCGGCGGTTCTTGGATTTGTTGCCCGGGCCTGCTGCGCCGCCGCGATCTCGTCCTCGTTGAGCCCGCCTTTTCGCGCCAGGGCACACACGGCGGCAAGTGTATAATCCAACTCACCATCCGCTGCGACGAGGATAGCGACGAAGTCGCGGACCTCCGCCGACAGCTTCGAATCGGCAAGCGCGGTGGCAAGATTCAGGTATCCGCCAAGAGCCGCCGGAGAATTTGCCATCAGCCGCACCATGTTGGGGATGCGCCCTGTTCGCTGCTGGACAAGATCGAGAAGTTCCTTGGTCCTGCCGCCGGCGGTGGCGGGATCGACTGAATCCAATCTTTGCATATCCGTATTCCCTTCCGTGTATTCGGAGCGAGCGAACCGGGCCCACGTCCCGCGTCAGGCTGCCACCGAATCCTTCGGTTTCAGGCGCACGGCTCTCAGCGCACTGCCCCATGCGATGAGCTGATCGAGCATCGGGTTCACGGCGGCTTCCCGGTGCGGCGCCGGTTTGAATGTGTGATAGTTTTCGAAGTCCGTAAAAAGCGAGAGCCCGACCTGCGCCCGCACAGTTGCGACCTGCATTTCGGCCATCACCAGGCGAAGCTGTTCGACGACGCGGGCGCCCTCGCCGGCGCCATAGCCGACGAAGCCAGCCGCCTTGTCGTTCCACTCCTTGTACAGGAAATCGATTGCATTCTTCAGTGAAGCCGACATTCCATGATTGTACTCCGGCGCTATGAAGATGAAGGCGTCGAAGAAGTCGATCTTCGCGGCCCAATTACGGGTATGAGGCCGAGTGTATTTCCCCATCATCGCGGGCGCCGGTTCATCGAGCAACGGCAGGTCGAAATCCATGATATCCACCAATTGAAAGCGCGCGTCGCTGCGCTTGCTGGCGATACCGTGGATCCAGTTCGCAATGGGCACCGCCCTGCGACCCGGCCGAGTGCTGCCGACGATAATGGCGATATCGATCATGGATTTATTCCTCGCTCGCGGGTGAACAGCTCAGGCGCTCCCTGAGCGTCGCTTCGTTTTGACTTCGGTTGTTGAGGCCCCAGCGACTGCACGAAATCACGCAGCGCAATTCCGATCAGGTCCGGCGAGTCTTCCTGCAGGAAATGCCTGCCCGGGACCATGACCTCGCGTTGATTTCGCCAGGTCCGGCAGAAGTCACGGGTGCGCCCCGTGATGATCGCACCGGGATCGCCAAGGATCAGGAGCTTGCGGATTTCACTTTCGGCGAGCCAGGCTCCATATGCTTCGACGATCGCGGTCACGTCCGCGGGCTCGCCTTCGAACGGGATCTGGCGCGGCCAGACAAGCGTCGGAAGACGCGCCTCCCGTTCGAGAAACGGCGCCCGATAAGCGGCCATTTCCGCGTCGTCCAGTTTACGGATGACGCTGCGTGGCAGCACTTTTTCGACGAAGGCGTTCTCGTCGAGAATCATGTGTTCACCCTGCGGCGAGCGCAGAGCCCGGAAAATGCCGGCCGCTTCGCCGAAGTCTTCCCACCGCCGCGGCGAGGCGATCGCCTCCATATAGGCGATCGCCTTGATCTGGTCGGGATAACGAAACGCCCGATAGAACCCGAGTGCCGATCCCCAATCGTGCACGACCAGGATGACGTCGCTCGTCAGTTGCATTTTGTCGAACCAAGCATCGAGGTAGCGCGCGTGATCCGCGAACCGATAGCTCCTGGTTGGCGACTTTCCCGACCGGCCCATCCCGATCAGGTCAGGGGCCAGACATCGCGCGCGATCGCTAAGGTGCGGAATGACGTTGCGCCAAAGATAGGACGAGGTCGGGTTGCCATGCAGGAATACGATCGGGCTTCCGACGCCGGTGTCAATGTAACTCATCTCGGTGTCGAGGATGTCGACGCGTCGTCTCGGATGATGGTCCGCCGACCTGTTCTGACTTGCAGACATCAATCTGGTCTCCCTAAAACGCCCTGCGCAGTGACGGATCGCTTGCCTTCAGGCCGCGGTCCCGCGAGTCGCCGAGTTGCTCTCCGCGCCTCGCATAAAGCTGCCAAGCGATCAGCACGCCGCTCACGACGACCATAGGCACGAAGAACACCAGGACCATCCAGGTGACGCCGCTGGCGGCGCCCATCAGATGCTCCTGAATGCCACCATGGATATTGGACACGGTATCGTAGGCCGTTTCCGCCACCAGCAGCCACGCCAGCGGAATCGCAAAGCGGACCCGGTTGCGCAGCAGCGCAATCGTGAGGAATGCGATGGCCGCGCCGGCGACGTCACCGACCACAATCTCCATCGCACCGCCGTCGGATATCGGAAAGCCGGACTGTTGCGCGGAGAACACCTGCAGGGCGATATATCGGAAGACGTGCACCCAGAGCAGCGCGATCAGCGCGTCGGCTCGCGCATGGCTTTTGAGCCATGGAATCACGTACCAACGCGCTACCATGACCAGCACGAACAAGGTGATGAATTGCGCGGATGCCTGCGCCGGGGTCAGGAAATTCATGACGTCGTCTCCGAAACGGATTTGGCAAGTGCCGGAGGGAAATCGTTCTTGGTAATGACACGGCGGCCAAAGAACATCCGCCGCATCAGTCCATCCCTCAGCATCAGGGTATGGTAGAGCGCGCCCACGATATGCAGCGCGATCACCGCCATCAGCACCCGCGAGATCAGATAATGCACCGTCCTGATCGGGTAGACCCAGAAGTCGGCCGGCAAGGTGCCGCCGCGGAACAGGATTCCCGGCAGACCGGTCTGCAGCGCCATGATGAGGCCGCTTGTCGCAAGGCCCAGCACGGCACCATACAACATTCGATGCGAAAGCCATGCCACCCGATCCAGCACCCGGACACCGGTCGAGGGTGGCGACGGATGCTCGGTCCGTATCCGCACGAACAGACGGACAAGCATCAGCACCAGGATCAAGCAGCCACCGATCATGTGGCTGCGAAGCGCTTCCACCTTCATGGGATCGGTGTT
This sequence comes from uncultured Alphaproteobacteria bacterium, assembly GCA_963742425.1. GTDB lineage: Bacteria > Pseudomonadota > Alphaproteobacteria > Rhizobiales > Xanthobacteraceae > Bradyrhizobium. Next base: position 541,016 of record CAVULR010000011.1, on the reverse strand, counting down.
CGGTATCTTGACCATCACCAGGGCGCCGAGCGCCAGCGCGGCGACGATCAAGACCGCCAGTATCCAGTGCAGTGCCACCAATAATGGATGGTAACGTGAAACCAGGGTCATGACAGGTTCTCCGTCGAATGCGCGGCAGAGACGCCGAGGCGTGGACGTCGCAAAAGCCGCATTCTACCTGTGGGGGAATTAAGGCTTTGCCGGTTGTTCGACAATCTGGCATTATCCGTATGAGGCCGTCGGAGAATACGAACAATGCGGAAACTTGGATTTGCGGAAATGAACGCCTTCGTGGCGATTGCGGAGCGTTCGAGCTTCGCCAAGGCCGCCATTCACCTCGGTACTTCCCGGTCCGCACTCAGCGAAACCATTCGCGGTCTCGAAGAGAAGCTCGGCGTGAGGCTGCTCAACAGGACTACCCGCAGCGTGGCTCTGACCGAGGTCGGCGAGCGCCTGCTTTCGGAATTGCGGCCGGCGCTCGACAGTTTTGAGGCGGCGCTGGAGTCCGTCAACGTATTTCGTGACAAGCCGGGCGGCCAACTTCGCCTCACCGTTCCGCGCCCCGCCGCAAAATCGGTGATCGAACCGATCCTTTCGAAATTTCTCGCCGCGTATCCCGCGATCAGCCTCGAGATCATCACCGACAGCGCGTTAACCGACATCGTTCGCGATCGCTTCGACGCCGGCATCCGGCCTGGCCATCGCGTGGGGCGCGACATGATTGCGGTTCGCGTCGGCGAGGACGCGCGTCCTACCGTCGTTGCGTCACCGGACTATCTGCGCCGGCATCCCGCTCCGAAAGTGCCCGAAGATCTCCAGTCACACAATTGCATCCGGTTGCGCTTCGCCAGCGGCGCGATGCAGCCCTGGATATTCGAAAAGCGGGGAAAGAACATGGAGGTGGTTGTCAAAGGGCAGCTCGTCGTCAGCGACGGTGACCTCGCGCTCCGTGCCGCGCTAGACGGGATCGGGATTGCCCGCCTGCCGCTGAGCGGGATCGAAACCCATCTCGCCAGAAAGCGGTTGGTTCCCCTGTTGGGAGATTGGATGCCCCGCTCGGTCGGTTTCTACCTCTATTATCCCAGCCGGCGCCAAATTCCCGCGGCGCTCAAAGCCTTTATCGGCTTCGTGAAGGCGCATCCGCGAGCCGACGGCGCCCCCCAATCCTGACAGGCAAATCAATCTCCGCGCCCCGTTGTCACGTTTCGGCGTGCCGGCGTGTCTCATTACAAGGGACACCAATAAGTGGAGATTTATATGAACACGGCTGAAACGACGGGGAACTCTCCCGTCTACGACATCGTGATCTTAGGCGCCGGCTACGCCGGGCTCATGGCTGCGCTGCGTCTCGATCGAAAGAAACAGACGCTCCGCATCGCGCTGGTAAATGCCTCCGATCGATTTTTGGAACGCGTGAGGCTGCAGGAGAGCATCGTGACCGAGGTCACCCCGCGCATCGCGTCGATTTCAACCTTCCTTGGCGGCAGCAATATCGCGTTCATTTGCGGCAGCGTCATTTCGCTCGACCCGGACCGGCGCTGCATTCGGATCGCCTCCGGCGGTCAGGAGCAGGAGATCGTGTTCGATCGGGCGATCTACGCGCTGGGTTCGCGCGTCGATGTGGACAACGTGCCGGGCGCCGCCGAGCACGCCTATCGTCTGGAGGCCGCCGAAGGTTTGCGATCTCCATCGGCGCTGCGGACCAGATTGCATGAAAATGCGGATCGGCCGATACGCGTCATCACGGTCGGCGGCGCCGAAACCTCCGTCGAAGTAGCAGGCGAAATCAAGACCGCCTGGCCGAACGCGCAGGTGACCATGATCTCCAGTTCACGATGCGGTGATTTCAAGGGAGCCCGCGTGGAAAGCGCCATACGATCGCAACTCGCGCGGTTGGGCGTCAGAATGATCGACCGGGAAACGGTTGTGGAGGTGCGTCCAGCCGAGGTCGTGACCGAAAAGGGGCAATGTGTTCCCTTTGACATCTGTGTGTGGTCGGGCGGATTGCGCTCGGCGCCCGTCGCCAGCGGCGCCGGACTCGCAACCGACCCGCAGGGCCGGATTTGGGTAGACGCCAACCTGCGCTCGGTCTCTCACCGGCATATCATGGCGATCGGCGATGCTGCCCATCCGATCGCGCCGACCGGCGCGCCTTACCGGATGTCCGCGTTCGTCGCGATCGCATCGGGGGCCTATGCCGCGGATGTGATCCTGGCGCAGCGCGCGAAGCGGCAGCTCGATCCCTTCAGCTTTTCCACCTTCGGCCAGGGCATCGCGATCGGTAAAGGCGGCGTCGGGTTTACCAGCTATCCCGACGACAAACAGCGCTGGTTCATCCTCACCGGCACAACTGCCCGCACAGTACGCAATTTCTTCGTGTGGTTCATCGCCTATGCGCTTAAACTCGAGCGTAGAATGCCCGGCTTCTTCTTCTGGCCCGGACGGCGGCGAGTGTCATGGCACCAGGCAAACGAGGCGATACAACAGACCCGCGCAACGCAGAAGGTCCTGACGGCTTGACCGTCGATCGAGCCTTTGCCGAATTGCGTCCGGCCATGTTCGCGCTGGCGTACCGGATCACCGGCAACGGAGCTGACGCGGAGGAAATCGTGCAGGACGCATTCGTGCGCCTGCACGACGCCCGGCCGAAAGAAGCCGTGCGTTCGCTTAAGGCCTATCTCGCCACCATCACGGCGCGCCTGAGCCTAAATCGCCTGCGCGACCGGCATGCGCGCCGCGAAAGCTACGTCGGCGAATGGCTGCCGGAACCCCTCGTAACCGAGGGTGAAACCGGAGTTCGCGCCGAAGACGTCTCGTTCGCTCTGCTGGTCGTGCTCGAACGCCTCTCGCCGCTGGAGCGCGTCGTGTTCGTGTTGCACAATGCATTCGATCTCACCTTCGAAGAGATCGCCCCGGTGGTGCGGCGTGACGCCGTCAGCTGCCGCAAGATCTTCAGCCGGGCCCGCGCGCGCATGCGGGAGGACCGGCCGCGCTTTGCCATAGACCGCGAGCGTCACCGCGCGTTGTTGCGAAGCTTTGCCGACGCGGCACGGGACGGCGATACCGCAAAACTGGTTTCGCTGCTCGACGACAACGTCGTGCTGCACGGCGATGGCGGAGGCAAGGCGCTTGCCCTGAAAAAGCCGGTCCTGGGCGGTATCGCGGTTGCCCATTTCGTGATCGCGGTGAACCGGACCCTGCCGGCCGATGCCAGCGCGGAGGTCATCGAACTCAACGGCGCGCCCGGGCTGGTCCTGAAAGCCGGCGGGCGCCCCGTCGTTGCCATCGTCATCGAAACGGACGGCGAGCGCATTTATTCTGTGTTCGCGGTTTCAAACCCGGACAAGCTTAAAGCGATTGTCTCAGGGGCCAGTCGCGAGGTTTACGAACCCTGATCGAGGGTTGGCGTTCCATCAGGACGTCGCGATGTTGCGCGCCTTGCGGATCAGTTGTTCGCTCAACTTCCACACCTGCCGTCCTTGTTCGGGGTCTCCGGTGCGCGGTCCCGGCCGTAGTTCCCTGAAGCGCTTGATATGACGGAACATCGCCCCGGTTACGCCTTCAAACTCCGGCCCCAGCAAGAGACGCCGCGCCGACGCTGCGACGGCTTCAACGGGTTGCGAAAGCAAGGGGTCGATGACGAGCGGCACCAGCAGCTTCATCCATCGCGGAAATTGCGCACGTATGTTGGTTCGGACGGCGCCGACTTTCAGCACGGCGACGGTGACGAACGGCGGCCCCTCGCTCGCAGTCAATCGGCGCGCCAGCTCAAGGACGAACAGGTCGTTGGCCTCGCAGAATTGCGAGACGGCGCGCACGATACTGAATCTTCCGATAAGATTGACGTCGTCATAGCGAACCGTCCCGTCTTGCGCGGCGCCGCTGATCACTAAAATCCTGGAAGCCTCGCCGGCAACGCTGCCGGCTGCAAGATTGGGAAGCAGCGCCTCGGTGAGCGCAAAGCGGCTGAGATAATTGATCGCGAAATTGGTTTCGATTCCCTCCGCCGTCAGCGTGTGTTGCCCGCGCATGATGCCGGCAGAAAGCACCAGATAGTGCAACCGGGGCCAACGCTGCCTGACATTCACCGCCAGCGCGCTGACATTGCGCATCAGGCTGAGGTCCGCCTGCAAAAACTCGATCTGATCACTGCCTGACGACCGGCGCAGTTCGCTTGCCGCGGTCTCGCCTTTTTCGGCGTTGCTGCCGACGATGACAAGGCCGATCCCCTGACCGGCCAAAACATGCGCGATCGCCTTGCCGATTCCGTCCGTTCCCCCGGTCACCAGCGCGATACGAGGTCCGTTGAGGGGCGGGCGCGTCGAAATATCTGTCCCTCCGTGACTGTCGACCTCCATCAGGCCGTCGCTTCGTGGTGATCGCGACGCTTCATCTCTAGTGCCACACCAACAAGCGAGACGACTAGAAGTATTGCTTCCGGAATCAGGATATGCGCGCTTTGACCGAAGGTCGCGTCCTGGGTCGTCCCGTAAAGCCTCACCGCCAAAATCACAGCGACAATGGTCGCGATGGAGGATAACCCCGCCAACAACCGTCGCGAGGAAAACAGGCAGAATACGAGGATCAGCGCGAATCCCAGGGGAAAGCCGCCAAACCCCGCGCGGGTGGTGGTAAAACCTAAACCGGGCTCGATGACGATGCCGGCATTGGCCGCGGCCTGCAGCGGATCGAAAATAAATTTGAGACTGATCCTGATGAACAGACCGGCGACCGCCAGGATGATCAGGCGGCTCAGCCAGGGCGAAATTTTCCAGAACCCGGTCATGCCACGCTCCGCGAGGAGCTATTGATCGCCGCTCGGGGCTGCTCGGCCGGCTGGACGTCAACCGGCAGGTGAACCAGCTCGGAGCAGATACGCCAAAGACGCGCGGCAACCTCCGTGTCCAATGTCACGGGCTTGGTTCGCCGCGCCTTTTGCCACAGGAAAAACCGGCCGGAGACGCCGTCCAACTCGGGAGAAGACGCCAGATAAATCAGGGTGCGGGCTCCCTTTTCGGGGCTCGGAAACAGTTTTTTCAAGAGCCGGGGGAAAAGCCCGGCGAGACCGGTCATGTTATCTCCGAACCGCGTGCTGGTCGGACCCGGACTCATGCAGTTGACTGTTACCCCGGCGCCCCCAAGCCGGCGCGCCAGGTCGAACGAAAAGATGATGTTTTCAAGCTTCGAGCGAAAATAGGCGCTCAGGAAGCCATAGCTCTTCTCGCCCTGAAGGTTGCCGAAATCGAGCTTGGACGGATAGCCGTCCGCGACGACGTTGACGATGCGTCCTCCGGCCCCAGCCGTCACCAGATCGATTACAAGATTGGTCAGCAGAAACGGCCCCAAATGATTGGTCGCGAAGGTCCGCTCGATGCCGTCGACGGAAAACCCGCGTTCGGAAAAAATGCCGCCCGCATTGTTGATAAGGACGTCGATCTTGGGAAACCGCTGACGCAGCTCGTCGGCGAGTTGCCGAACGGCCTTTTGGGACGAGATATCCGCGAGCAGGAGTTCAGGCGCGGCTCCCGTTGCGACCTGTGCTACCTCGGCTACGGCGCGTTTGCCGCGCTCGTTATCGCGACAAACCATTAGAACGCGCGCGCCCATCTTCGCAAGCTCACGCGCGGTGGCAAAGCCGATGCCGCTATTGGCGCCTGTAATGAGAACGGTCTTTCCGTGCATGATCTTCACGCCTTCGTGGCACCGCGCGCCACCGCGAACATATTGACAAGGTTGCCGTCGGGATCCCGGAACAGCATCGTGCGGTTGCCCCAGGGTTGATCGGTCGGCGGCTGGACCCACTCGCTGACGCTTTCGCGCAGACGGATGTATTGCGCGTCGACATTCTTGACCTCGAAATCAAGCACAAGCGATCGATTGGCGCCGGAGCCGAGGACGCCTTCCCCGTAGGAATCCGCGGTCTCGGTGCTTGTGATGGCCAGCCCCGAACAGGGACTTTGCTGGAATTCGACATAGCCGCTGCTGATGATTTCGGCGGTTGCTCCGGTCAGCTTCTCGTAAAAGCTTGTGAGCCTTTGAACATCATTCGTGACCAATCTGGCTTGTTTGAGATTCATGGCCTTTTCCTTGATCCAGGGCGAACGCAAGCTCGCTGCAGCCACTCGATGCACTCGAGCAAGCCGACGCAAGCGTCGTTAGAGTCGGGAATTAGGACTCGGACCGATGTTCGACAATCCGGCCATAACCGGATGAAGCAGTCGGAAATTCCGATCAATCAAAGGCTACCAGATAGCATCGTTGCAGGCGGATCCAGCCATCGCGGCCCGGGCCGGGGCCGGGTCGCAGCTAGTACATCCCGAGCGCCTTCGGGAGAAATAGCGTCAGAGCCGGCCAATAAGTCACGATCACCAGGAACACCAGCATGGTGAGCAGCCACGGCATCACCGCCATCGCCAGATCGGTAATGCGCATGCCGGCGATCATCGATGCGACGTAGAGATTGAGACCCACAGGCGGATGGCAGAGGCCGACCTCCATATTGACGTCGATGACGATGCCGAAATGGACCAGATCGATGCCGAGCCGCTTCGCCGCCGGCGCCAGGATCGGCGCCATGATCAGGATGATCGAGGTCGGCTCCATGAAGTTGCCGGCCAGCAGCAACAGCACGTTGACCAGCAGCAGGAAACCGACCCAGCCCAGGTCCTGGGCCGTGATCCAGTCGGCAAGCGCCGAGGGAATATTCTCGTTGCTGAGAACGAACGAAAACAGCACCGCGTTGGTCACGATATAGAGCAGCATCGCGCTGGTGTTGGCGGCCCGCAGCAATACCCGCGGCACGTCCTTGAACTTGAGCGCCTTGTACACGAACACCGATATGAAGAACGAATAGACCGCCGCCATGGCAGCGGCTTCGGTCGCGGTGAACAGGCCGCTATAGATGCCGCCGATGATGATGACGACCAGCATCAGCCCCCAGACGCTTTCCCGGAACGCGTGCAAGGTCTCGGCCCAGGTCGCCTTCGTCATGCGCGGATAGTTTCGCTTCCTGGCCAGATACCAGGTCACCGCACAGAGCATGGAGGTCAACACCATGCCGGGCAGCAAGCCAGCCACGAACAGCGCGCCGATCGATGTGCCGGTGGCGACCGCATAAATGATCTTTGGAATCGACGGCAACATCAGGATGCCGAGCGAGCCGGCGACCGTGATGATGCCCGCGCCGAACCGCATCGGATAACCGTGCCGCACCATCTCCGGCAACACGATGGCTCCGACGGCGGCGACGGTGGCTACGCTCGACCCGCACACCAGCGCGAACATCGAGCACGCCACGATGCCGGCTAGCCCCAGCCCGCCGTGCCAGTGCCCGATGAGCGAGGTCGCGAAATCGATCATTCGCCGCGCGACGCCGCCATGGGTCAGAAAATTGCCGGCCAGGATGAAGAACGGGATCGCCATGATCTCGAAGCTTTCGATGCCGGTAAACAGCTTCATCGACACCGCTTCGATGGGAACCGTGGTCAGCGCGAAAAGGAACGTCAGCACGGTGAGACCGAGCGCGATCGAAACCGGGATGCCGGTCAGCATCAACGCGATCAGCAGCGCGAAGACGGAAGCCGCGCGCAGCGCCTGCGGCATGACGATGACGCCCGCCTTGTCGCCGAGGCACACCATCAAAATCAGGATCGGCGCCATGATCAGGATCAGGCCGAGCGGGCTCGTCTTGCGGCCGGAGCCCTCAGTGGAATCAGCCGTCGAGGGGTGCAGCGCCGGCACTTCAAGGCCCTCGACATGCGCTTCATTGTGGTGCGGCAGTTCGCCGGTCCAGTAATAGAACCAGGCGACCTGCAGAAAGCGGAAGCACATCAGGCCCGAGCCGAGCGGGATCGCAAGGTAGATGATCCACATCGGCGCTTCGAGGTCGTTGGACTGCTGGCCGGTCTTGTACATCTCGCCGACGAAAGAGCCGCCGAACGAGGCGATCATCCCGGTGAAGAATGCCCCGCATAACAGGGCGAACAGGATGACCTGCTTGCGCGAATGAAGCGGCACCCGGTTGACGAGAAGGTCGACGCCGACATGGATGCCGGTGCGCACGCCGTAAGCGGCGCCGAACTTCGCCATCCAGATGAACATGTAGATGCAGAGCTCTTGCGCCCACGAGACATCGAGGGCGGCAAGCCACAGGTAAATATCCTTGAGAATCTCGGGCAGGACAGGCACGCCGCGCGCGGTCAGCCATTTCGACAAATCGATCGAGACGCCGGTGCCGTAGCGATGCAGCACCGCGGCGAAGATCAGCGCGGTCGCAGCCGCGATGAGGCTGGCGATCAGCCACTCTTCCAAATGGTCGAGCGCACGATTGAGCCCTTTGAGCACGCTAGTTCCCCCGTATCGGACCGAAACGGTCGGGAGTGCGATCACTCCCGACCGTTTTTTGTTGTTAAGCGAAGGTCCGCCCTCAGTTCATCTTGACGTCGAGTTCCTTGGCGATCAGATCGAGCACCTCTTGTCCGACACGGCCCTTGGCCCAGGTATAAGTAGGCGCCATCGCCTTCTGCCACGCCTTGCGCTGATCGTCGGTCAGATAGTGCAACGTGGCCTTGCCGGACTTCTTGATTTCAGCCAGCGCATCCTCGTTTTCCTTGACCGCAATGGAGTTGGTGTATTCGGTGGCCTCGTCCATCGCCTTTTCGAGCTGCTTACGGATATCGGGCGGCAGCCCGTTCCAGAACTTCGAGTTCACGATGACGGCATATTGCAGGTGAGCGTGATAGGAGACCGTGATGTCTTTCTGCACCTCGTAGAATTTCTGCGTCAGATAGTTTGACGCCGTGTTCTCGCAGCCGTCGACCACCCCGGTCTGCAGGGCCTGGTAGACTTCGGAGAACGCCATGATCTGCGGTATCGAGCCCACATTGCGGAAATACTGGTCGGCAATCTTGGAGCCGGAGATGCGGATCTTGAGTCCCTGGAAATCGGCCGGCATCAGCAACGGTCGGTTCGCCGAGGTCATGTGGAAGCCGTTGTCCCAATAAGCGAGGCCGCTGATGCCCTTGGACTCGAGCTTCTGAAACAGCCACTTGCCGACCGGCCCCTTCATGGCCTTGGTGTAGGTCTCTTCATCCTTGAACAGCCATGGCAGATCGAGCGCCTCGAATTCCTTGGCGCCAAGCGGCGCGAATTTCGCAGTCGAGGGCGCCAACATCTGCACCGAGCCGAGCTGCAGCGCCTCGATCTCTTCCTTGTCCTTGTACAGCGAGGAATTGGGGTAGACCTCGATCTTGACCTTGCCGTCGGTGTACTTCTCGGCGAGTTCCTTGAACCTGAGCGCGCCCTTGCCCTTCGGCGTGTCGTTGGTGACGACGTGACTGAATTTGATGACGATCGGCGCCTGGGCCTTGGCGGCGCCGGGAGCGATGAAGACGGCGGCGGCAATTCCCGCCAAAATCAACTTGCGCATGAACTCTCCTCCAGATTAACGCGGAAAACCGGCTCTTTTTGGCTTTTCGCGCCAGTAGTGGCAGCTAACGGGTATTCGAACAACTAGACCTAAGCCGGATTGGCAGGCCGTCAGGGCGGAACAACGCGTGTATAGGCAGGTTTTCCGCCTCGTTCCACCGCGCGCGTTGACGCAGTGTACGGTGCGCCGATATCAGCTCTTGCGCTGGGCCACCATGAACAACCGCCGGAACGGGAAAAGTGTCTGGCCCGCCGAATTTCGCGGATAGGCCCTTGCGACGCGCTCACCGTATGCTGCCTCAAAGGCTGCTTTATCAGGACCTTGAAGGGTATCCAGATATCGCGTCAGCCAGGTGCCCTTGGTCCATTCCTTGACCGGATTCTCGCCTTCCAGTACCTGAAGGTACTCGGTCTCCCAGATATCGATGTTTTGCGACAGCGGCGCCAACAGGCCGTGGTAGAACGCCGGCGCTTCGACCGGTGGGGCGGTTACGAGATGCTCCAGCTTGCTGCGCCACGGTCCGTTCAGCGCGGTTTCCGCGATCAACAAATGCGACGGCGCTTCGAAATTGCGCGGCATCTGCACTGCGAGAATGCCGCCCGGTGTGAGCATTTCCATCAACGAGGGAAAAAGGCCGGCATGATCAGGCAGCCAGTGCAGCGCCGCGTTCGAGTAGATCACGTCGAGGCGATGGGAAGGATGCCATGATCCCAAATCCTGGTGCAGCCATTCGACCTCGGGCGCCGCCTTCTTTCCGGCGGCCACCATCTCGGCCGAGCCTTCGATGCCGATCACCATGGCGTCCGGCCATCGTTGCTTGATCAGCCTGGTAACATTGCCGGCGCCGGCGCCGAGGTCGGCGACGCGACCGACCTTGAAATCCGGAATGCGCATCAAAAGGTCGACCGCAGGCCTTAGCCGATGCCCGGAAAATTTGAGATATTGCTGCGGATTCCATACCATCGCCGGGACCTGTTTCTTCTTCCTCGAACGGCGGCAGCAGTACTACAGTTGTCGGGTCGCAGGTAGACCAAATCATCCCGGCGCGTGCACGTCGCTGACAGAAAGAAAGTCGCAAAACATGGATCTCGATCTCAAGTCCAGGACCGCCGTGGTGACGGGAGCCAGCATCGGCATCGGCCGCGCCATCGCCAAGGCATTGGCACTGGAGGGCGTGCGCGTGGTCGCGGTTGCCCGGCGAAAAGATCTGCTCGAGCAGCTCGTGCAGGATGTTGGCGCGGCCGGCGGCACCGCCGTGATCCCGCTGGCGCAAGACATCATGGCGGAAGGCGCCACCAAAAAGCTGGTGGCCGCGGCCGTCGCCGGTCTGGGGCACGTCGATATATTGGTCAACAACGCCGGCGGCAGCCGGCCTTTGCCGGTCGATGCGCCCGACAGCGATTGGGACGAGGCCATCGCGCTGAATTTTACCAGCTACCGCAAGATCGCCCACGCTTTGTTGCCGCAAATGATCGAGCGCCGATGGGGACGCATCATCAACATCACCGGCAAATCCGAGCCGGAGGGACTTAACGCCGCGTTCGCGGCCAAGGCCGCGGTGCATGCCTGGGCCAAGGGATTGTCCCGCGAAATCGGAAAACACGGCATCACCGTCAATTGCATTCCGCCCGGCCGAATCATGAGCGAGCAAATTCGCCGCAACTATCCGGAAGATTTTCGAAAGCACTTTGCCGAGGAAGAGATCCCGGTCGGCTATTGGGGCGAGCCCGAGGATCTGGCGGCGCTTGCCGTGTTCCTTGCCTCGCCGGTGGCGCGCTACATTACCGGCACCGTCATTCCCGTCGACGGCGGGCTTCGCCGGTATCAGTTCTAGGATGGGGTGGAGTTGAGCCGGACACAAAATCGCGAAAACAACCCCATGCACAGTAGAATAGCCCCCGGATCGTAGCGCTCGTGCCGCGTTGCATCCGTGATATTGCAGGCGACGCCCCAGGCCTTCTAATCGTAGTTCGACGGCCCCGTATCGCGATACGCCCAGCAGCCATCCCGCGGCAGTGAGACCGACGTCTCGGCCCCGACCTGATGGCGGGCCGCGGTGCCGAGTTCAAGCACCTCCAGCCGCCGGCCGAACAAATCGATGTCGTAGACGGTCTGCGTGCCCTGATAGCGGCGATCGACCACCTGCGCCGGAAATATGTTGGCGCCGTCCCGTCCGCCGATGCTGATGTTTTCCGGACGCAACGCGATACGAACCTTTTCGCCGACATTGATCGCGTGCAGCAACGCCGCCTCCCCGCGCCGGCCTTGGCCGAAATCGACTACGCCGAATTCGCCGCTGCGTCCGACCAGGGTGCCCGTGAGTTCGTTGGTGGCGCCGGTGAAATTGGCGACGAACAAATCGGCCGGCCGGTTGTAAATCTCATCCGGTGTGCCGATCTGCAACAGCTTGCCGTCGCGCATCACCCCGATGCGGTCGCCGAGCACCACAGCTTCCGCCTGGTCGTGGGTGACATAAAGCGCGGTCATGCCGGTCTGCTTGAGAATGACCCGGAGATCGTCGCGCAACCGCAAGCGCAATTTGGCATCGAGGTTGGACAGCGGCTCGTCGAGCAGCAAAAGCTGCGGCCGATATACGATGCTGCGGGCGAGCGCGACGCGCTGCATCTGACCGCCCGATAATGCCACCACCGGCCGGTCGGCATATTCGGACAGGCCGACCAGTTCCAGCACCTCCTCGACCTTCCGGTTGGCGTCTTTGCGCAGGATGTTGCGGTGCTTGAGCGGATAAATCACGTTCTGCCGCACCGTCATGTGCGGCCACACCGCGTAGGATTGAAACACCATCCCGAGGTCGCGCAATCGCGGCGGCACCAGAATGCCGCGCGCGGGCGAGGACACCAGCCGCCCGGCGATGCTGATTTCGCCATCGGTCGGATGCTCGAGGCCCGCGACACAGCGCAAGGTCGTGGTCTTGCCGCAGCCCGACGGCCCCAACAGGACCACGATCTCACCGGCCGGCACGGCGAAGCTGACGCCGTCGACCGCCGGCCGGCCGATCGAGAATTGCTTGCGCAGGTCGGTGACCTCGAGCGTCGCCGTCATGAACTCACGCGCTTCGTGAAGGGATCGCTCACTGCCGATAGCCGAAGGTCTTGTCCCATTCCGCGACCCAATCGGCATGCAGTTTCATATACTGGTCGAAATTCGGATACCAGACCTTGACGACCTTGGGGTCGAAACCTTCGGGATTGATCGGCACCTCCTTCAGCGACGTAAGGTTGCCCTGCTCCTTGATCATGAAGGTCTGGCCCTCCTTCGACAGGCACCAGTTCAGGTACAGCCTTGCTGCATTGACATGCGTAGCGGTCTTCGGGATTCCCGTCGCATAGGGATTGGCGGGCACGCCCTCCGGCGGGAAGACGACCTTCAACGGTGCGCCTTCCTTCTGTTTCGGATAGACCGCGTTATAGATCAGCGGCCCCATGCCGATTTCGCCGCGCACCATCGCATCCGACATCGGCGCGCCGGAGGGATAAAGCACCGGATGGGTCGCCGCCTGCTTGGCCCAATAATCCTCGCCCAGCACCTGGCGCTCGAACATGATGCGGGTCCAGGTGGTGCCGCCGGACTGCGCGAACACCTGCGCCGATCAACTTGTCGTATTCGGGCTTGGTCAGATCCATCCAGGTCTTTGGCGGATTCTTCACCAGTTCGGTGTTGTAGGCGATCGACCAGACCAGCGGTGAGCGCGCGGCCAGAACTTTGGCGACATCAGCGCCGCCGGATCGTAATCGGCGGCGTTCGGCGGCGCATAGTCCTGGAACATGTCGGCGAGCGGCAGCATCAGGCGCGGTCGGAATGATCGACCACGTCGGCGATCAGCTTGCCGGCCGCCGCCTCGGTCTTCACACGGGTGATGAGCTGGCCGCCCGGCGCACGCACCATCTCGACCTTGATCTCCGGAAAGCGCTTGTTGAATTCCTTGATGACCTGCTGTTCGACTTCGGCAAAATTCGCGGTGTAGATACACCAGTTTGCCTTCGGCCTTCGCCGCCGCGATCAATTCCGGCGAACCGAATTCCTGCGCACCTGCGGGTAAGGCGCTGAGCGCGATGCCGAGACCCGTGATGCCGGCGAGTGCGGCGATACGGGCAACGAACTTTTTGGTCACGGCCGATCCTCCTGTTTTATCTTATCCTGGTCGCAACGCTGCCCTGGGCTGCCCCACGAGACAGCCAGTTGGCGCCGCCGATGAGGATGCCGAGCAGAACCGTTTGCACCAGACTGAATGCAGCGGTCTTGCCGAGATTGCCGCCTTCGTAATAGTCGAGCAGCAGTACCGACATCACCATGGTGTTGCTGGTGTAAAGAAACAGCGACGAGCCCAGTTCGCGGATCGCCAGCACGAACAACAGCGTCATCGAGGCAATCACGCCGGGCCGCGCCAGCGGCAATACGATGGTTCTGATGGTGCCGAGCATGCCCTTGCCGCAGACCCAGGCGGCCTCCTCGAGCTCGCGATGGATCTGCAGGAACGAGGTCGACAGCGCCTTGACCGTATCGGGCATGAAACGGGCGATAAAGGCCAGCGCCAAAATCCAGATGGTGCCGTAAAGCCCGCCGGGAATGCCGATCCAGGCCCACAAATAGGCGACACCGATGACAAGGCCGGGAATCGCCACCGGCAAGGTCGATACCATATCGATACCGCGCCGGCCCGCGACATCGGTGCGATGAATGGTGTATCCGATCGCAAAGGCGAGCGTGCCACCGACCGCCGCGGTGATGATGCCGACCTCGACCGCGTTGTAGATCGAATTCAGCGTCAACGGATTGTCGAAGATGGCGTTGAAATGCATCAACGAGTACTGCCGCATGTCGAACAGGCTGGCGGCATCGCGGATGAACATGAATTTCCGGAACGCGGCGACGATCAGCGCGAGGCTCGGCAGGATCACGACGACAAGCAGATAAATCAGGCCGAGCGCGAACGTGAACCAGCGCCAGATCCGAGATCGAGATGCCGCGGCCGGAACGCCTTGCCGGCGACGGTGGTATAGCTGCGACCGCTAATCACCTTCTGCTGCAGAAACACCAGCAGGCCCGTCACCGCCATCAGGATGATCGCGACCGCGGCCGCGGTATTGTAGAGCGGCGGCGACCAGTTGGTGAGCTTGAAAATGTAGGTCGTCAATACGCTGATATTGGTCGGCGCGCCCAATACCGCCGGAATGCCGTAGATGCCGAGCATCACAATGAACGACAGCAGCATGCCCGATACGATCGCCGGCATGATCAGCGGAAAGGTCACCGAGAACGTGGTCGCAAACGCGCTGGCGCCGGAAATTTCCGCGGCCTCTTCCAGGCTGGGGTCCATGTTGCGCAGCGCCGATGAGGTGAACATGTAAACGTAGGGCGCGTAGTAGATGCCGAATACGAACACCAGTCCCCACAGCGAATAGAAATTCACGTGCCAGTCGAGACCGGCCCATTTGAACATGGTGTTGATGAGCCCGGTCTTGGGCGATCCGAGAATGGTCCACGCCACGCCCGCGACCAGCGGCGGCGCGAACAGCGGCAGGATGCTGGCTGCCGCGATCAAGCCCTTGAAAGGTGTGTTGGTGCGCACGACGATCCAGGAGAACGCCAGCCCGATGACAACCGCGATCAATGTTCCGCCGCCACAGGCAATCAGCGTGTTGAACAGTGCCTCCGCCACGTTCGGGTTGGCGAGCACGACCAGGAAATTCGCGATCGACAAATGGCGCAGGCTGAAGCCATCGACCACCGGATTGGTGTCGGTGAGCGCGCCCAAGAGCAGCGTGAGAACGGGATAGATGACCAGAAAGCCCAGGATCGCCAATAGCAGCACGACCCACAGACCAGCCCACACGCGCCGACGTGTGCCCTCACCGCCGCTGCGCGTGATTTCGATGCGCCGGCTCGCCTGTCCGTCCAAAGCGTCTTCCCCTCAGCGCCCCAGTGGCTTTCTTTATTCTTATGCGATCAAGCCTAGTCGATGGCATGGGTCGCGGGAAGTAGTCAGAAAGTCGCGTGGAGGGCCGCAATTGTCTGACCTGCGGAGTGAGGGCGTTGGCGGATGTGAGCTACTATCCATCATCACGCGCTAGCGCACGATCGACCCTTGCAAACAGCGCCCTCCCCGGCCCGCCCGACTTGCGCCGCCAACGGCCACGATGAAGAGGCTCATTGAAGCCATTGGAGCCTTCCGACCTTTTTGTTAAAGTGGCGGCAACAAAAACTGGCCAGCGAGCCGGTTCCATAGCGGGAGGCGGTCGATGTTCGTGACCAAAGCGCTTGCGCGATTGACAATGTTTGCTGGCTTGGTGGCGCTGCCAGGTGCAATCCCTACCGCGATTTACGCGCAGCCAACCGTGCCGGTGGGCGCCACCGACATCGGCGGAACTGTCACCGGGCCGGCAGGCCCTGAAGCCGGGGTCTGGGTGATCGCCGAAACCACTGACCTGCCGACCAAATTCGCGCGCATCGTCGTCACCGACGATCAGGGCCGCTATCTCGTGCCCGATCTCCCGAATGCGACCTACACCATCTGGGTACGCGGCTACGGTCTGGTGGATTCGGCCAAGCTCAGCGCAAAGCCGGGCCAGTTTCTCGATCACACGGCGGTGCCTGCGCCGAGCGAAGCGGAGGCGGCGCATTATTATCCGGCGATCTACTGGTACGCGATGATGAAAATTCCACCCGCCAGCGAGTTCGGCGGCAAGAGCAACATTCCCGAAAAGCTTACGCAGAATGACTGGTTGAAGCAGATGAAGAACATCGGCTGCATCGGTTGTCATCAGATTGGCCAGGAATCTACCCGGAACATTCCCGCAGCTTTCGGCAAGTTCGATTCCGGCGCGGATGCCTGGATGCGCCGCGTTCAAGCGGGGCAGTCCGGCGAGCAGATGACCAACCAGCTTGCCGGAAATTTCGGCGGCGTCCCCTTTAAATATCTGGGAGATTGGACCGACCGCATCGCCAAAGGCGAACTACCCAAGGCCAAACCGCCGCGCCCGCAAGGCATCGAACGTAATATCGTGATCACTTCATGGGAGTGGTCGACGCCCGACAAATATCTGCACGACCTGATTTCGTCGGACCGGCGCAATCCGACGGTCAATGCCTCCGGTCCGCTTTACGGCTCGCCGGAATATTCGACCGACAACATGCCGATCCTGGATCCGAACACGAACAAAGTGTCGTATTTCAAGTTGCCGGTCGCGGATCCCGAGATGCCGGAATCGTTGGGCCCCGGACATGCCGGCAGCGTGAAGCCGTTGGAACCGTCGGCCTATTGGGGCGCGGAAAAACTCTGGGACACGCGCGCGAACAACCACAACTCCATGTTCGACAGCAAGGGCCGGCTCTGGCTCGCCGCCACCGTGCGGGGCATGGATAACCCGGCGTTCTGCAAACGAGGTTCCGACCATCCGTCGGCCAAGCTGTTCCCGCTGGAAAAGTCGACGCGCCAGGTGGCGATGCTCGATCCCAAGACCATGAAGTACAGCTTCATCAACACCTGCTTTGCCACCCACCACCTGCAGTTTGGCTATGACGCCAATGACACGCTGTGGCTCAGCGGCACCGGCCCGGTTGCCGGTTGGATCAATACCAAAATGTTCGATGAAACCGGCGATGCGGCGAAGTCGCAAGGCTGGTCACCCTTCGTGCTCGACACCAACGGCAACGGCAAGCGCGACGATTATGTCGAACCCAACGCGCCGCTCGATGCGAGCAAGGACAAGCGGATCGTCCCGGGATCGGGACCTTACGCCGTGATGCCGTCACCGGTGGACGGTTCGATCTGGTACACCGTCGGTGTGTTCGGCGGCCCTCCGGCATTCCTGCGATTTGACCCGACCACTGGCCTGTCGGAAGTGTTCAACGTTCCCGCGCCGGCGTATGGAATCCGCGGCGGCGATATCGACAAGGACGGCGTGGTTTGGGCATCGTTATCGAGTGGTCACCTCGGCAGCTTCGACCGCCGCAAGTGCAAAGGCCCGCTCAATGGGCCGAACGCCACCGGCAACCATTGTCCGGAAGGCTGGACGCTCTATCCGTATCCCGGCCCCGGCTTCGAAGATATCGGTGAGAACAGCGCCGAGTTCGAGCTACTACACCTGGGTCGACCAGCACAACACGCTTGGGCTTGGCGAGAATATCCCGATGTCGACCGCCAATCTCGGAGACGGCTTCGTGGCGTTGAAGGACGGCAAGATGATCACAATCCGGATTCCCTATCCGCTCAGCTTCTACGCCAAGGGCCTCGATGGGCGTATCGACGATCCGAACGCCGGCTGGAAAGGCCGCGGGCTGTGGAGCACGAACGGCGACCGCACGCCTTGGCTCAAGGAAGGCGGCAAGGGTTCAAGGCCGCGCGCCGTGCACATCCAGATTCGGCCAGACCCGCTGGCGAACTGAGCAAATCAAGACGTAGCTTCGCGCAGCAAGCCCACCGTTCAAGCGGCGAACCGCGGCAGCAGCTTGAGCGCGTTGCCACGTTCGATGTCCAGGATTTGCGCGTCGGTGAAAACGCCGGCCTCGCGCAACCCTTTGACGTGCTCGACGCTGGTTCGATACGGAAAATCGGTGCCGAACACGATCTGCGAGGGCGGAATGATTGCCGCGAGCGCCGACATCGCGGCTTTGTTCGAGGTCTGGGCGGTATCGTAGTAAAAGCGCCTGAGTTCGGCCAGGGTTCCCTCAGGCACCGTTGCTTTCGCTCTTGGGTCCACCAGCGGGTTGCGAACGAAGCGCTCGATCAGGAACGGCATGGTGCCGCCGGCATGCGAGAATATCCACCTGATATCGCGAAATTTCTGCGCGTTGCCGCTGAACACGATGTCGGCGATGGTGCGGGTCGTGTCGGTACCCCATTCGATCATCTGGGGCTGCTGCGTGCGGACCAGATTGACGCAGCAATTGGCCGTGGTCGGATGAGTACGGACCAGCGCTTTGCGGCGATTGAGTTCTTCCATCACGGGCAGGAACGAGGGATCGCCGAGCCACTTGTCATGATAGCTCGTCATCAAGCCGATACCGTCGGCCTTCAGCGTATCGAACGCGTATTCGATTTCGCGCAAGCTGCCGTCAATATCCGTCAGCGGGATCATCGCGAAGCTTCCGAAGCGGCCGGGATGGTCGGTTGCCAGTTTGGCGGCGTAGTCGTTGCATTCGCGTGCCAATTTGCGCGCGGCGTCGCCGGAGGTGAAATTGACGCCCGGTGTCGTCACCGAGAGTATCGCAACCGCGACCCCCGCCTGGTCCATGTCCTGGATGGTTTTTTCCACCGTCCAGTTCTTCATCGGGGGTTCGCCGAAATTGCCCGCATTCGATGCGGCGACGTAGGTCGGCGGTGACAAATGATGGTGGACGTCGATGCGATAGGGTTTTGCCGCCTCGATCGCCTGCGCGGCCGCGCGCTCCGGCCGGACCAGACCGGCGGCCGCGATGGCTGCGGCGCCCGCGATAAAATGGCGCCGGCTCAATGTCGCGCCTGAGAGCGAAAGCGGGCTCCCGTCGCAACAGGCGCATCCCCGGTACGACCATCGATTTTTGGCCTTCATGACATCCTCTTCCCTTCCGCCAACCATCGTTTCACCCCCCGATGATCGCCACCGCCCGCGTCCAGCCGGCGGACGCGCGCTCGATCTTGACCGGGAAACATGACACCGTGAACCCGATCGCGGGCAGTTGCTCGAGGTTGTGCAGCTTTTCGATGTGGCAGTAGCCGATGTGACGCCCGGCCTTGTGGCCCTCCCAGATCAGGCTGGCATCGCCGGTCTCGGCGTATTTCCTGGCGGTGTGGACGAACGGCGCATCCCAGCTCCAGCCGTCGATGCCGGTGAGCCGCACGCCGCGTTCGAGCAGATACATCGTCGCCTCATAACCCATGCCGCATCCGGAACTGACATAATCCGGTCTGCCATACTTGGCGCCGGCGCTGGTATTGACCACGACGATCTCCAGCGGCGAAAGCGTGTGGCCGATGCGCTTGAGTTCGTTCTCGACATCGCGCGCGGTCGCCACATAGCCGTCCGGCAGATGACGAAAATCCAGCTTCACGCCGGGCTGCAGGCACCATTCCAGCGGCACCTCGTCGATGGTCCAGGACCGCTCGCCGCGGTTCATGGTGGGGTGAAAATGCCAGGGCGCATCGAGGTGGGTGCCGTTGTGGGTGGAAAGCTGCACCTGCTCGACCGCCCAGCCCTGCCCGTCCGGCAGATCCTCCGCCTTCAGGCCCGCGAAGAACTGCAGCATGCGCGGCAGCCCCTGCTGATGATCGATATACTGGATCGTGGGGTGGCCTCCCGGCGGATCGGCCGGCACGTCGTTTTGCAGCGGCACGGAAATGTCGATCAGTCGTCTGGCCATATGCGTTTCCTCGGAATGGTTTCGTTCTACGCGCCAGGTTTTGTTCCTAGCCGGTCAATTTCAAGACGTGGCTCGCAATCTCCTGGCGTGTCGCGATCCAGACGTCCTTCATTCTCCTGGTCTTGCGGGCGATCTCTTCATAGGCCCAGGCGCCGTTCGGCCGGCCATAGACGTGGGCATGCGCCGTCACGTCGACCATGACAGCCTCGACCTTGTTCCTGCGGGAATGGCCGATCAAGTCGTCAAATAGCTCGATGAAGGCCCGTGGCGAGCGGCCGAATCGCATGGCATGCGGGAGATCGTTGAGCTCCATGGTGAGCGGGATCGCGACGATCTTCCTGTCATTCTCGAACGTCTGCAAATAGGGCCGATCATCGTCGAAGGCGTCCCCCTGCCATGCATAGCCGGCGGCAACCAGAAAACGCGCGCTGTCGAAATTGGCGGTGCCGCGCGGGCTGATCCAGCCGCGGGGCCGGACGCCGGCGACTTCGGTCAGGATGTCCGTGGTCCTCGCAATATCGGCGCGCGTTTCCTCCGGCGTCAGGGTCGAAG
The DNA here is from genome assembly GCA_963742425.1 of uncultured Alphaproteobacteria bacterium. Taxonomy (GTDB): domain Bacteria; phylum Pseudomonadota; class Alphaproteobacteria; order Rhizobiales; family Xanthobacteraceae; genus Bradyrhizobium. The sequence continues at coordinate 520,678 of CAVULR010000011.1, read as the reverse complement.
GAATAATGTCCTGCGCCCAGGAATGCGCGACGATCTCGTGGCCTCTCCCGGCGATCGCGCGAACGGTTTGCGGAAAACGCCGGGCCAGGATTCCGCTGACCATCACGCTTGCGCGAATTTTGGTGCGGGCAAGTACATCCATCAGATGCTCGATACCGCGTTCGGAGCCGTAGCTTCCCCAGGACAGCGAATTGGTATCGAACGCGCCCGCGGGCAATGGATTGCCCATCGGGCTGATGCCGGAGGCCTTGCCGTCGGACCACGCTTCATAGGCGACGTTAAAGACGACCGCCACGCGGCGGTCGCCCGGCCAGCGAAACTCGCGTCCCAAACGCGTTACCCGCGCCCCTCTGGCAACGATGTCCGCATTGCCAGACATAAGCCCACTCCCCGTTGTGGTTCTCAAAAATTCGATTGCAGAGATAGCCGTCCTAATAGCCGGATAAAAGAGCCTCGACGAGGGGATGATGGGGATCGGCGAGACCGTCGATGACATTGAAATGGTGCCGGCCGGGCTCTTCGATCACAAGGGTCTGCGCGCCGAGCCCGGTCCAGATGTTGGCGAGAAGGGCGTTCTGGCGGATGAATTCCGGGCGCTCCGCGCTGCCCACCCAGCAGGTCACCCGGGCCCCGGGCAAAGGCTCCAGCAATGCCGGGCTTTCTGTCTGCGCTTCCGCCGCATCGATCCGCAGGTCGGCATTCATGGCGGTGTTCAGCAGCGGGCGAAGGTCGTGGAGGCCGGAGATGGAGAGCGTATGGCGGATGCGCGCCCGAACAAGATCAGGCAGCGGCGACGTCGCCGAGATCATCCGCGTCACAAGATGTCCGCCCGCGGAGTGGCCTGTCAGGAAAAGCGGGCCTTCGATCATCGAGGCCATCAGTTCAATGGCGGCGGCAATCTCGCGCGTGATGTCGGCGACGCGAACGGCCGGACAAAGCGTGTAGGAAGGCATGGCCACCACATAGCCGCTTTCCACGGACCCGCGCGCGTAATGCGACCAGAAGCTCTTGTCGAGGGCGCGCCAGAACCCGCCATGGACAAACACCACCAACCCCTTGGGCCGGCCTTCGGGGCGGAACAGATCAAAGCGGTTTTGCGGCCGCTCGCCATAGATAATGTCGAGCGTCGCGCAGCCGCCGGCCTTGAGTTCATCGCGATAGGCCTGGGCGGGCTCTACCCATGCCGCCGGCCAACGCTCGCCGCCGGGGATGTTGGGGCCGTTCGCATAGGCGTCATTCCAGTCGGAAATCTGATGGAAGATCACGGCGTGTCGGTTTCCGTTTGGCCTTGGGTGACAGCGCGGGCGTTGTAAATCAATCCCGGTTTGCGTGAACTCACGCGCCGGAGCGTTCGGTATCCGGCCCGGCCTCGCCTTTCAACAGCGATTCAATCGCCTGTTTCAGGACCTGTTTGGATTTCGCGATGCTGAGACCCTGGTCTTCGCGCAGCCGGTTCCAGCTTTCGAAGCTGAGCAACATGTCGAGCGCCTCGACCACAACCGCGTTGCGGGAAGCGTCTTTAGGAAGGATTCCCAAGAGAATATTTCTGAGCCTTTCCACGAACCGCGCATGCGCTGCCTTCAGAAACGGCGAACGATGGCGGTGAAGCTGTCCGGCAAGCAGAAACGGTTTCATTTTCTCGAAACCCATGGCGCGCCGTTCGACCAGTTCAAGGACTTGCCCATACCAGTCTGCCGCCTCGAACGGCCGTTGCACGAGCGATTCCATGGTCGCCGCGATGCTGTCGCTCATCTCGCGATAAAGCGTATCCATGTCGCTGAAATGCCGGAACACCGAGCGGCGTCCGACCCTGGCGATATCGGCGATCTGTTCGGCGCTTGGCGCCAGATTGCCCTGAGCGACCAATTCGAGCATGGCATTGACGATCAGCATCTGGCTCTTCTGTGAGCGATGCTTTCGGCCATCCGTTTCCTGCGTTTTGTCCGCGGTCATCCGGTACTGAGACGTTTTGCCGAGATCGTTCATGGAATCCCCGTCGCGCGGTCCTCGTCGCAATGACTTCGCCAATCGAGCAGCCACGGCAGCGCTGACATCCGGCTCCGTCCGATGAATTATCAGATAATATGGCACTGTTAATGTCAATAGAACCGCGGCCGGCACCGCACGTCCTCGCCGCCATGCGGCTCGATAATCACCCCGATGATATTGACATCGGCGGTACATTCTTTTCACTGAGCGGATCGATCGATCCGCGACTTGACGGAGCAACAAGATGACGCTGATGCAAGCCGGGCTGGACGACAAATACCGGCTCGATGCCAAGCGGATTTATCTTTCCGGAATCCAGGCGCTGGTGCGGCTGCCGATGTTGCAGCGCGAACGGGATCGACTGCAGAACCTCAACACCGCCGGATTTATCTCCGGTTACCGCGGATCGCCGCTCGGCATGTACGACAACGCCTTGTGGCGCGCAAAATCGTTCCTGCAATCGCAGGACATCGCATTCGTTCCGGGTTTGAACGAAGATCTTGCGGCAACCGCGGTGTGGGGCAGCCAGCAGGTCGGAATGTTTCCGGGCGCGAAGGTCGATGGCGTGTTCGGCATCTGGTATGGCAAGGGACCGGGCGTCGATCGCTCGGTCGATCCCCTGAAGCATGCCAATTCGGCCGGGTCTTCGCGACATGGCGGCGTGCTTGCGCTGGCCGGCGACGACCACGGTTGCCAGTCCTCGACCCTTGCGCATCAGAGCGAGCCGGTGTTTGCCGCGGCCATGATGCCGGTTCTCAATCCGGCGACGCTGCAGGACTATCTCGATCTCGGCCTCTACGGTTTTGCGCTTTCGCGCTTCTCCGGCTGCTGGGTCGGCTTCAAGGCGATCTCGGAGACCGTCGAGAGTTCCGCCTCCATCTACAGCGATCCGGCGCGCGTCCAGATCGTGCTGCCGTCGGATTTCGAAATGCCGCCGGGCGGACTGAACATCCGATGGCCCGATCCGCCGCTCGAACAGGAGCGGCGGCTGCACGGTCCGAAAATGGCGGCGATTGCGGCATTCGCGCGCGCAAACAAGCTCGATCGCATCGTGCTCGACAGCAAGCCGGCACGGCTCGGCATCATCGCCACCGGCAAGGCCTATCTGGATTTGCGCCAGGCGCTCGCGGACCTCGGAATTTCAGAGCGGGACGCCCAGGAAATCGGCCTTCGCATCTACAAGGTCGCGCTGACCTGGCCGCTCGAAGAGAGCGGCGCGAGACATTTTGCCGAGGGCTTGCAGGACGTCTTGGTAGTCGAGGAGAAGCGCGGCTTTATCGAAGATCAGCTGGTGCGGATTCTCTACAATATGGACGCCTCCCGGCGTCCTTCCGTGGTCGGCAAACGCGACGAGCAAGGCGCAAGGCTGTTGCCAAGCGAAGGCGAACTTACGCCTACCATGGTGGCCGCGGCCGTGGTCTCGCGCCTGCGCCGGCTCGGTCATCAAAGTCCGGTGCTGGAGCAAAGGCTGGCGCGGCTTGAGGCGTTCGAGCATCCGGCCGTGACGCGCGCTCCGATGGCGCTGCAGCGGACGCCCTATTTCTGCTCCGGCTGCCCGCACAACACCTCGACCAAGGTGCCGGAAGGCAGCCGCGCCATGGCCGGCATCGGCTGTCACGGCATGGCGCTCTCGATCCCGAGCCGGCGCACCGCGACCATCTCCCATATGGGTGGCGAGGGCGTGAACTGGATCGGTCAGGCGCCCTTCACCAGCGAGGCCCATATTTTCCAGAACCTCGGCGACGGCACCTATACGCATTCGGGACTGCTCGCGCTGCGCGCCGCGGCCGCCGCCGGCGTCAACATCACCTACAAGATTCTCTATAACGACGCGGTCGCCATGACCGGCGGACAGCCCGCCGAGGGCGGGTTGACGGTCTCGCAGATTGCCCATCAGGTCTGGGCCGAGGGTGCCAAGCGCGTTGCCATCGTCTCGGATGACCCCGGCAAGTACCCCGCCAAAAACTATTTTCCGGAAGGTGCGACCGTTGATCACCGCCGCGAGCTGGACCGGGTTCAGCGCGAGCTGCGCGAGGTCAATGGTCTTTCCGTGCTGATCTACGATCAAACCTGCGCCGCCGAGAAACGCCGCCGCCGCAAGCGGGGGCTGTATCCGGATCCGCCGAAGCGCGTCTTCATCAATGATCTCGTCTGCGAAGGCTGCGGCGACTGCTCGCAGACCTCGAACTGCGTCTCGGTCCAGCCGCTCGATACCGAATTCGGCCGCAAGCGGCAGATCGATCAGTCGAACTGCAACAAGGACTATTCCTGCGTCGAGGGATTTTGTCCGAGTTTCGTCACCGTCCACGGTGGAACGTTGAAGAAAGCGGAGACGTCCGCGGTCGATTCCGGTCAGCTATTCACCGATCTTCCGTTGCCGCCCCGGCGCGAGCTGCAAGAACCCTACAACATCCTCGTCACCGGCATCGGCGGCACCGGCGTCATCACGATCGGCGCACTGTTGGGCATGGCCGCCCATCTCGACGGCCGCGGCTGCTCCGCGCTCGACTTCACCGGTCTCTCGCAGAAAAATGGCGCCGTGATGAGCCACGTCCGGATAGCGCCCGCTCCGGAAGACCTCGCCACCGTCCGCATCGCCTCGGGTGGCGCCGACCTCATCCTCGGCTGCGATATCGTGGTTTCCGCCAACGCCACGGCGCTGAGCCGGGTCGAGCGCGGGGCGACGCTCGCCGTCGTCAATGCCGACCTCCAGCCCACCGCAAGTTTCGTGATGAATCCCGATATCGATTTCGAGATGAACGCGATGCGAGGCGCCTTGCACGATGCGATCGGCGACAAGAATCTCGACATCATCGACGCAACGGGTCTTGCGTCGGCCTTGATGGGCGACAGCATCGCTACCAATGCCTTCATGCTGGGCTTCGCCTTCCAGAAAGGCGCCATTCCGCTTTCGCTGGAAGCCATCCTGCGCGCGATCGAAATCAACGGCGCCGCAATCGAGATGAACAAGCAGGCGTTTGGCTGGGGGCGGCTCGCCGCGCACGATATGGCGCGGGTTCGCAGCGTCACCCAGTTCCGGGCGCGGGCCGGGACGACAACGCGGAGCCTCGATGAATCGATTGCGTATCGAGCCGAATTCCTAACCCAATACCAGAACCGGTCCTATGCCGACCGCTATCTCGCGACCGTTACGAAGGTTCGAAGTGCGGAGGCCCAGGCTTCGCCGGGTTCCAGCGAACTCACGGAAGCCGTGGCCAAAAATCTGTTCAAGCTGATGGCCTACAAGGACGAGTACGAGGTGGCGCGGCTTTATACGGATGGCGCCTTTGCCAAAAAGCTCGGCGAAAAATTCGAGGGCGATGTGCGCCTCCACTTCCACCTCGCCGCGCCGCTGCTTGCGCGCCGTGACAAGGTGACGGGGCATTTGCAAAAGAAAGAATATGGCGGCTGGATGATCCACGCCTTCCGGGTGTTGGCGCGGCTCAAATTCCTGCGCGGCACCGCGCTTGACATCTTCGGCTACACCGCCGAGCGCAAATCCGAGCGCAAGCTGATCGACGACTATCTGGTCATGATCGAGCAGCGCATCGCAACGCTGAAAAGCGAACAGATCCCTGTGCTCGTCAAATTGGCCCGGCTTCCGGAAACAATCCGTGGCTACGGTCACATCAAGGAGCAGAGCATCAGCAAATCGAGGACCGAAAAAGCCCGGCTGGAGAGCGAACTCGAAAACAGCCGCTTCGCGGTCGCCGCTGAATAATTGCGAGCGCGGCGATTATCGTCCCGCCGAAGATAGCCCTCGCCGGCTCAGACCCGTTCGATGATGATCGCCGGCGCCATTCCGCCGGCGGCGCACATGGTGACGAGGCCGCGCTTGAGCTCGCGGCGCTCCAGCTCGTCGAGGATGGTTCCGATCAGGATCGAACCGGTCGCGCCGATCGGATGACCCAACGCAATCGATCCGCCGTTGACATTGACCTTGTCGCGGTCGAGATCGAGATCCCGGATGAATTTCTCGGCCACCACCGCAAAGGCCTCGTTGATCTCGAACAGATCGATATCGTCCAGTGTGAGGCCTGCCTTGGCCAGAACCTTGCGCGCCGCCGGGACCGGCGCATTGAGCATCAGCGTGGGCGAGTCGCCCATGTTTGCCATCGCGACAACGCGGGCCCGCGGCTTCAACCCGTGCGCCCTCGCATAGGCAGGCGACGCCAGCAGGATCGCTGCCGAGCCATCGACCACGCCCGATGAATTCCCGGCGTGATGCATGAAATCGATGTCCAGATCGGGATATTTTTGCAGAATCAGGTTGCGGTAGGTCGTGCCCTTGTCGTCAAGCGGATAATCCGCCACCGCGGTAAAGGCAGGCTTCAGGCCGGCAAGCCCTTCGAGTGTGGTCTGCGGCCTCGGATATTCCTCGCGATCAAGCGCAAGGCTGCCGTCCTCGCGATAAACCGCAACCAGGCTCTTGTCGAAATGACCGCCCTTGATAGCGTTGGCGGCCCTTTTTTGGCTCTCCACCCCCAACGCATCGACGTCCTGTCGCGTAATTCCTTCGAGCGTCGCAACCGCATCGGCGCAGACGCCCTGATGCGATTGCGGATGCCGGGCGCGCAGGCGAAGATTGCCGGCATCCATCATGAACGGCCCCTCGCCGCGGCGGCCTTCCATCGACATCATCTCGGTGCCGCCGGCGATGACCAGATCCTCCGAGCCCGCCATGATGGAGGCCGCGGCCATGTTCACGCTGGTGATGCCAGAGCCGCAGAAGCGGTCGAGCGTGACACCGCTGGCGCGGAAGTCGTAGCCGGCGTCGAGCGCTGACATCCGGCCGAGATCGCCGCTCTGCGGTCCACGCTGGGAACTGGTGCCCCAGACGATGTCGTCGACATCCGAGGTGTCGATGCCGGTGCGATCGGCCAGTGCCCGCAATACCGTCGCGCCGAGCTGCTGGGGGTGAATCCCCGCTAGCGCGCCCTTGCCGGCCTTGCCAATGCCGCGCGGCGTCCTGCAGGCATCGATGATCAGCGCGTCAACCATGGGGTTTCCCTTCGGATTAGATTTGCCGACATTTGGAGCCGATCGAATTTCAAAGTCAATTCTCGCCGCCGCCGCGACAAAAAGAATCTGACGGCGTATCCAGTTAGCTAAAGCGGTTTAAGTTCCGGTTGAATGGGTGCGGCAGCCAGATTCTCCGTCATTGCGAGCGGAGCGAAGCAATCCAGAACCGCGGAAAAAAGGCTGGATTGCTTCGGCGCTGCGCGCCTCGCAATGACGGTTTTGCGAGACGCTCCAACCTAAATTCATCACGCACTAGCGTTCGGCGAACGCCTTTTCGACCACGAACTGGCCGGGCTCGCCGTGATTGCCTTCGACGAATCCCCTGCCCGATAATAGCGCGCGCGTGTCATGAACCAGCGCCGGACTGCCGCAGATCATGACCCGATCATGCCTCGCCTCAAGCGGCGCAAGACCGGCATCGCTGAACAGCTTGCCGGAAACGATCAGGTCGGTGATGCGGCCGCGATTGCGGAACGGGTCGCGAGTCACCGTCGGATAGTAGATCAGCTGGTCGCGCACGAGTTCGCCGATCAGCTCGTCGTTCGGCAATCGTTCCGTGATCATCTCGCCATAGGCGAGTTCCGCGACGCGGCGACAGCCGTGCAGCAGCACCACCTTTTCGAAACGGTCGTAGGTCTCGGGGTCCTTGATGACGCTCAGGAACGGCGCCAGCCCGGTGCCGGTGCCGATGAGATACAGATTCCGTCCGTCCTCGAGATTGTCGATCACCAGGGTGCCGGTCGCCTTGCGGCTGACGATGATCTCGTCGCCTCGTTTCAGATGCTGGAGACGCGAGGTCAGCGGCCCGTCCGGCACCTTGATCGAAAAGAATTCAAGCTGGTCCTCATAATTGGCGCTGGCCACGCTGTAGGCGCGCAGCAGCGGCCTTTCACCGACCTTCAGGCCGATCATCGTGAATTCGCCGTTGCGAAAACGAAACGATGGATCGCGGGTGGTGGTGAAGCTGAACAAGGTGTCGGTCCAGTGATGGACGCTGAGAACGCTTTCCAGGTTGAAGTTGCTCATGGCGCTCGATCGGGGTTGAGGCGCCGACCCCTCGCAGATCCCGCAGGTGGTGCCGGCTAATTCATTTGTATACATTCATTTGTATACGAACAAATAATGCAGCTTGATCCCGCCGTCAAGCCTCGCGCAAGATGGGGCGTGGAACCGCGAAGGCATTGGAAGAAAAGGACAAAACCGATGGCCCACGATGAACCCAAGGCAGCAGGCCCCACCCGGCTGGTGATCCGCAATATCGGACTGCTGCTCTCCGGCGCCATGGAGAAGCCGATCCTCGATGCCGACACCATCGTCGCGGACAACGGCAAGATCACGGGAATCGGACGCGCCAAGGATATTGACGCCGAAGGCGCCACCACCGTGATCGATGCCAATGGCACGACTCTCGCGCCCGGCCTGATCGACAGCCACGTTCATCCCGTCGCCGGCGACTGGACGCCGCGGCAAAACCAGATCGGCTGGATCGACAGTTACCTCCACGGTGGGGTCACTACCATGATTTCCGCCGGCGAAGTCCACACGCCTGGACGGCCGCGCGATGTTGTCGGCCTCAAGGCAATGGCGATCTTCGCGCAGCGCGCGTTCTGGACGCTGCGCCCCGGCGGCGTGAAGATTCACGCCGGCGCTCCCGTTATCGAAAACGAGATGGTCGAGGACGACTTCAGGGAGCTGGCCGCGGCCGGCGTCAAACTGCTCGGCGAGGTCGGCCTCGGCGGCGTCAAGGACGGCCCCACCGCGCGCAAGATGGTGGGATGGGCACGCAAATACGGCATCCAGAGCACCATCCACACCGGGGGTCCGTCGATTCCCGGCTCCGGCCTGATCGACAAGGACGTGGTGCTGGAAGCCGACACCGATGTGGTCGGCCACATCAACGGCGGCCACACCGCGCTACCCGATGACCAGATCCGCTGCATCTGCGAGGGCTGCAAGCGCGGGCTCGAACTGGTTCACAACGGCAACGAGCGCTCGGCGCTTTACACCTTGCGCGTCGCGCGCGAGATGGGCGATCTCAGCCGCGTGATCCTGGGCACTGACGCGCCGGCCGGCTCCGGCGTGCAGCCGCTCGGGATTCTGCGCATGGTATCGCTATTGTCATCGCTCGGCGAGTTGCCGGCGGAAATCGCGTTCTGCCTCGCCACCGGGAACACCGCGCGCATGCGCGCGCTGGATTGCGGAATCATCGAGGTCGGCCGGGCAGCCGATTTCGTCATCATGGACAGAGCACAACATTCGCCCGGCAAGAACATTTTGCACAGCGTTCAACTCGGCGACTTGCCCGGCATCGGCATGACGATCATCGACGGCATCGTGCGTACCCAGCGCAGCCGCAATACTCCGCCGGCGACGAAAGTGCCTGTGATTGTCGGGCATTGATCACGCTGGGACCGTCCGCGAGATTCGTAACCATCCGCTGCAATACTTCGGGTCAAGCGATTGCGGGCATCCTGCCGAACAAGCAATCCAGCGCCGCGCGCAAAACTTGTAGCGGATTCGAAGCGCCTGAGCGGCTGCGCCACGCGACATGGCCATCCGGTCGAACCAGTACTGCGCCACCAGCGTCAACGCCATAAACTTCGTGCCAGTTGCCGTCGGGATCGCCGAGATCCCCGTCCTTTCCAACAGTAAAAACACGGAGCGGAGGCCAGGACGGGCCGATGGCTTGCGCGGCCCTTTGCCACGCGTCGCCGTCGGCACCGGCAAACAGCACAAAGTGTGGCCCGAACAGGTCGATGGTCGATATCCGTTCGTTGTCGCGCGTGAGCCAGACATGGGGCGCGCGGCTTCCGGGCCGGGCGGAGGGCACATATTCGGTGACGGGATCGTCGACAACGACCCGTGGCGTATCGTCCGGAACGACCGCCGTCGATTCATAGCTGGCGCCGAAGATAAGCCCCTGTTCGTTCAGAAATTCGCGTCGCGGCAGGACGTTGCTTTGCCGCGCGTCGCGTCCCATCGACAAGGCGTTGGCCAGTGAATTCCGGGTGACAATCTCGCCGAACGGCTGGCGTTCGGCGTGGTAGCTGTCGAGCAGCGACTCATTGGCTTTTCCGCGAAGCACCGCGGCGATCTTCCACGCCAGATTATGGACATCCTGCACGCCAGTGTTGAGGCCAAATCCCCCGGTCGGAGGCATCTCATGCGCCGCGTCTCCGGCCAGGAAAACACTGCCGACGCGATACCGGTCGGCAACAATGGCAGACGCTTGCCACGGGCCGATGCCCAGCACCGATACGTCCAGGTCCGGCACGCCGACGCCTTTGCGGATCAGCGCCGAACAAAATTCCGGCGTGAAGTCCTGCGGCTGCCAGCCGTATTTTGTGGGGCTGTGGATCAGGAAGCCCCAGCGGTCCCTGCCGTTGATGGTGAGGAACGTGGCGCGCAGGTCTTGCTGCTCAACAAAATACAGCGCGGCCGGCCGATGTTCGACCCATTGGGTGAGATCGGCGTGGAACAGAATATTGACGCTGTCGTAAACGTTCTGTTCTCCGTTCATCTTCACGCCGAGCGCCCGACGCACACGGCTTTGCGCGCCCTCTGCAGCGATCAAATAACGCGCCTTGAAGGGCGTCTCCGCTCCGGTCGTGCGATCGGTCAAGGTGCCGGTCACGGCACCGGGTGCCTGACTGAAAGAAGTCAGCTCGGTATTGAAGCGCAGCGCTCCCGGCCCGCCCGCTTGCTCGGCAAATCGACGGATGACCGGTTCGAGGTCATCCTGAGCGCAAAGACAATTCTTGACGGGCGTGGCTGCCATGTTCTTCGGCGTGGCCCGGCCGGGCACGCGGCGCTCGATCTCCTTGCCGGCAAGGGTTTCGGCCCAGACGATCAGCCCCAGCCGTCCTTCCGCCAATCCTGCGTCTCTGATCGCGGCATCGATGCCGCATTGCCGGAAGACTTCCATCGTGCGGGCATTGATCCCGCGTGCTTTCGGCGTGAGGGCTGTGCCCGGGTGACGCTCGACGAGAAGCGAGTTCACTCCGTGCCGGGACAGAAGCAATGAGGTCGTGAGGCCGACCGGACCGCCGCCGGAAATAAGAACGGGGACGTCGAGCATGTTTACTCCGTGTTGGATCGCCGTGCGCTGAACTATCCAATCTCCATCGGCTTGCCATGGGGTTCCCGGCGAAAAACGAAGATCGCGATCAGCGCCGCAAATTCGCAGGCCGCGAGAAACAGGAAGGCCGGCGCCACGGCATCGGCGGTCGCTTTCGGCGAAACCACATCGCCGCTTCCCGCGATCAGCGCCAGGCAAACCGGCCCCAGAATTTTGCCTATTCCATTGGCGGCCTGCGCCAATCCAAACGCCCGGGCGCCAAGCGAGACCGGAAACACTTCGACGACGTACGGCGTCATGTTGGAGAAGGCGCCGCTGTAGAAGGCCGCGCCAAAAACCAGCAGCAGCGCGAACACCGACCAGCCCGCGATGAACTCGCGATAAAAGGCGAAGATCGCCAGCATGACCAGGACAGAGACGAACGTCCCGACCAGCGCCGCGCGGCGGCGCCCGATATAGAGCGGCAGGAACGAAAACAGCACACGACCGAGGATCGAGGCGATACTTACGTAGACGAAGTACCGCGCGGCCTCATGCGCCGTTATTTTCAGAAGTTGGGACAGAATCGTGGGTCCCCACAGCTGCACGCCATAGGTACCCGTTGAAATCCCGATCCAGATGACGACGACCCACCAGAATCGCCTCTGGTCCTGGAACAGCTCCGACAACGATGCCGGATTCTTGCTCGGCTCCAACGCATTCGGCAATGCGACGCTGGTTTCGGGGACGCCAAGAAGCTTGGCGGCCTCACGCCGCGCGTCGGCATTACGGCCGCGCGACAGCAGCCAGCGCACCGATTCCGGCGCGATCCACGCGATCAGCAGGGAAGTCACGATCGGCATCGCACCCGTGGCCGCAACGCCGCGCCAACCGATCACCGGCAGCAGGTTCGCCGAAATCATGGCGGCGAACATCGTGCCGAGCGCGACCGGAACCACCATCATGCTGGAAACGAATGTACGGTATCTGGTCGGCGTAATTTCGACGACCAGCGGGTTCTGGGCGCTCACCGCGGCGATTGATCCAAAGCCTACGACGAAACGCAGCATTGAAAACAGAATCCAGGCGCCGTCCGGTATCAGTGCACAGCCGGCGGCGCCCAACGAAAAGATCAGGCCACCGCCCCAGATCATCTTCTTGCGACCGAGCGCATCGGCCATCCGGCCGCCGACAAGCGAGCCAACGATGGCGCCGACGCCAGAGGACAACAGCATGATCGCGCCCTGGCCGTAAGTGAGATGCCAGCCTGGCGCGAGCACCGAGACGAGATACCCCACCAGGAAGAAGTCGTAGAATTCGAACATCTCCTGGAAGACGAGGAGCCCCATCGTCAGGTAGTAGCGCGGGCTCAGATTGGCCTTCTCGATCGAGCTGATCCAATCCTGCGCGTCACCTTTGGAATAATTCTGGCCGGTTGCCTGGATTTTGTCCGCACCACCGCGTTGAACGGCGCCTTGAGCGTCGAGCGAAACATCGGCCATTTCTCCCCCCGGACGCCCGACTGCCCGCCATCCTGCGCGGCGGTTTAAGAATGCCAGGACGATCCTCGATAAAATTAGCACCCACAATTGAAAACACAAAGGGGATCGTGGGCACCGCGCTCACGGTAACGGCTCCGATCACCGTCATGATTCGGCGAGCCGTCAAACCATCGGAACGCGTTTGGCGGCGACGGCCGCCGGTGAAATAACGTCGATATCGAGTGGCACGCGCCAGCGTTCGGTGTAGCGCACCTGCGGCGGCGCGTTGCTCGCCTGCGCGCCTTCCAGAACAAAGCCATCGAAGCCGCCGCTCATGACCTCGTTGCATTTCTGCACATAGATCGGGAAGCCGCCGATATACGGCATGAAGACCCGCGGCCGGCCGGGGATGTTGGTGCCGACGTACCAGGAGCTGCAGGTCGATCGCAACGAGACCGTCGATACGTCGTTGACGTGCTCGACCCAGGCGTTCTCGTCTTCCAGGGTTGGTTCGATGGAGGTTGCGCCGACATCGCGCATGTGGGCCAGGCAATCCACCAGCCAATCGACATGCTGCTCGATCGCCTGGATCATGCTTGCCAGCACCGAAGGGCTGCCGGGACCGGTGATCATGAACAGATTGGGAAAGCCCGCCGACGCGATCCCGAGATAGGCGCGCGGGCCGGCCCGCCATTTCTCGGAAAGCGTCAGGCCATTGCGGCCGGTAATCCTGATCTTGTCGAACGATCCGGTCATGGCGGCAAAGCCCGTGGCGCAAACCACGGCATCCAGTTTGTATTCGGTGCCGTCGACCTCGATGCCATCTGCCGTGAAGCGTTCGATCGGCGTCCGCGATACATCGACCAGCTTCACATGAGGCAAATTGTACGTCTCGAAATAACCGGTATCGACGCAGAGGCGCTTGCAGCCCAGCACATTGTCCGGGCACAGCAGATCGGCCGTGACCGGATCCTTCACAATGGCGCGGATCTTGCGGCGGGCGAAGTCGGCGATGGTGTCGTTGGCGGGCTTTTCGAACAATAGGTCGCCGTAGGCACCGAGAAACGGCAAGCCGCCGCGCGTCCAGGCTTCCTCGTACTGCCTTTCACGATCTTCGGGGGTGGCCTCCAGCGCCGGCTTGGTGTTGAAGGGAAAATAGAAGCCGGTCGGACGCGCGCGCGCCTTCGCCCGCAGCGCGGGATAATCCGCCTTGGCCGCCTGCAGATATTCCGGCGTCAGCTTTTCGTTCCAGGCCGGCACCGACCAGGTCGCCGTGCGCTGGAAGACGGTAAGGGCGGAAGCCTGCCCGGCGATGATCGGGATCGACTGGATCGCCGAGGAGCCGGTGCCGATCACGCCAACCCGCAAGCCCGTGAAGTCCACCCCCTCATGCGGCCATTGCCCGGTGTGATAGATAGGCCCGCGAAAATCATCGATGCCCTTGAAATTCGGACGGTTCGGCGCCGACAGGCAGCCGACGGCCATGATCAGGAATTTCGCGCGGACGCTATCGCCGCGGTCGGTCTCGACAAGCCAGGTTTTGGCTTTTTCGTCGAACGTCGCTGAGACAACGCGCGTGTCGAACACGATATGCCGGCGAAGATCGAAGCGATCGGCGACATGGTTGGCGTAAGAGAGGATTTCAGGCTGCGGCGCGTATTTCTCGGACCAGTTCCACTCCTGGTCCAGTTCCTCCGAGAAGGAGAATGAGTACTGCATGCTTTCGACGTCGCAACGCGCACCGGGATAACGGTTCCAGTACCAGGTGCCGCCCACCCCACCGCCAGCCTCGAACACCCGTGCGGAAAAGCCAAGCCCGCGCAGTCGATGCAGCATATACATGCCGGCAAAGCCCGCGCCGACGACAACGGCGTCGAAAACCGCTGCCGCTTCGGCCGGGTTCTCTCGTCGCGTTGTGGTGTCGGCAGTCATGGTCGCATCCTGTGGGCCGTGTCAAAAGGTAGCCGGATTGGCTCCGAAGTCCATTGCGATATGTGCCCGAAAGGTAAGCCCCCAGCGCATGCCCGGATGTTGCCGGGGTGCCGGGCGGACCCTATGCTGAAACGGTTTCCAACGTCCGGGGCCCATATGACCGCACCGCTTGATCCCGTCATTGCTCAAATCATTCCGCTTCTGCCGCTGCGCGACCCCGATACCATGACCCCGCAGGGCGCGCGCGATGCGCTCCGCGCGCTTGCCGCGTCCCGGGCGGCGATTCCGCCGCCGCAGGTGGCGAGCGCTGACAATATCCAGGTGAAGGGCGCGACCGGGCCGCTTGCCGCGCGGGTCTACCGCGTCTCCCCCGGCAATTCGCCGACCGTCGTGTTTTTTCACGGCGGCGGCTGGGTCGCCGGCGATCTCGAAACCCACGACCGGCAGGCGCGCCTGCTCGCGATCGAGACCGGCGCCGCCGTCGTTTCCGTTGATTACCGGCGGCCGCCGGAAACGCGCTTTCCCGGCGCGTTCGAGGACGGCTTCGCCGCCGTGCGCGACGTTATTGCGCGTATCGCCGAATTTGGCGGCGATGCCGCGCGCGTCGGTGTGGCCGGAGACAGTGCCGGCGGTAATCTGGCAGCAACGGTTGCGATCGCCTGCCGCGACGCTGGTGTCGATCTCGCCGCGCAATTGCTTGTCTATCCCGTGACCGACGTCGCCGGAAGCTATGCCGACGCCGGGGAGAATGCACGTTTTCCCTCACGCGCGGAGAATGCGGAAGGCTATTTCCTGTCGCGCGCGGTGATGGAATGGTTCGCCGGCCATTATCTTGAAGATGCCAAGCACGGCACGGACTGGCGCGTTTCGCCGTTGCGCGCCAAAAATCTTGCCGGGCTCGCGCCTGCGATCGTCTGCACGGCGTGGTTCGATCCCTTGCGCGACGAGGGCAAAGCCTATGCGGACGCGCTTGCCGCCGCGGGCGTCACGACGAAATATTATCATGGCGCCGGTCTGATTCACGGTTATTTCGGCCTGGGCGAAGCCTCGGAGACCGCGCGGCGCGAGGCGCAACGCGCGCGCGCCGATTTCAAGGCGCTGCTGGAACGCGGTGCATAAACATAAGGGATTATCAGGCGACGATCCGCACCGGCAACGCGCGGATGCCGCGGATGAAATTCGAATAGAGCCGCTGCGGCGCGCCCATGATCTGGAAACGCAAATTCCGACGCAGGATTTCTTCCCAGAGGATCCGCAGTTGCTGCTCGGCCAGCCGGTCGCCGACGCAGCGGTGAATGCCGGCGCCGAACGCCAGATGCTGACGCGGCTTGACACGTTCGATGATGAACTGATCGGCGTGCTCGATCTTTTCTTCGTCGCGGTTGCCGGAGATGTACCACATCACGACCTTGTCGCCCCTGGCGATGCTGCGGCCGGCGAGCTCGACGTCGTTGCGCGCGGTGCGGCGCATGTGCAGCACCGGCGTCTGGTAGCGGATGATTTCGGAAACCAGATTCGGGATCAAGGCGGGCCTGCTGCGCAAAAGTTCGAACTGTTGCGGGTTTTCGGCGAGCGCCATCAATCCGCCGCTCATCGAATTGCGCGTGGTGTCGTTGCCGCCCACGATCAGAAGCGCAAGCGTGCCGATAAATTCGCGCGGCGGCATATTGCGGGTCGCATCGGCATGGGCGAGCATCGAAATCAGGTCAAAGGCCGGCGGCGCGCTTGCGCGCGCGTCCCATAGCTTGCGGAAATATTCTCCCATTTTGGTCAGCTCCGCAAAACGCTCGTCCTCCGAATGCACGACGGCATCGGGCGAATTGATATTGGCGATTGCGACATCGGACCACCAGGTCAGCAGCTGCCGATCCGCCCAGGGGAAATCGAACAGCGTCGCCAGCATCATGTTGGTCAGTTCGACCGAAACCCGCCCGACCCAGTCGAACGTCTCGTCGCGCGGCAGTGCGTCGAGCACCTCGGTGGTGCGCTTGCGGATCAGCGGCTCGAAATTCGCGAGATTGGACGGCGCCACGATCGGCGCCACGGTGCGCCGCTGCGCGGTGTGCCCTGGCGGATCCATCCGGATGAAATTCGCAAGCTCGCGGCCCTTTGCCTGATCGGCGATCTGGATGCCGCCAAGTTCCGAACTCGACGAGTAATTCTCATGGTCGAGCTCGACCGCAAAGATGTCATCGTAGCGCGTCACCGACCAGTAGGGTCCGAACTGCGACGCCTCGCAGTAATGCACGGGATCGTCGCGGCGCAATTTCGAGAATAGCGGCCGCCACGAGTCTTCCTGATAAATCCTGGGATCGCTGACGTCGATCGACGTCAGCGCGCGTTGTAGCCCCTGTTGCTGAGCCATCGTCTCACTCCCGCACCGCCGTTGCCGGCGAGCAAGCATAGGACAGCTTCGGGTGCCGGCAAAGGGGGACCGGTCAGGCAGAAGAAATTGGCGCCGGCCTCAATACGACTGGGTCCACCAGTAGCAATAGCGCTGGATGTTGCCGGGGAGATACTGCTCGTAGTTCCCCCATTTCTCGTATTTAGGCAGCTTGATTTCCTTCATCGCGGTATCGATGCATTTTGTGGGCGCCGCGTTCTTCACTTCCGCCGACAGCTCTTGCAGGAACGCCAAATGGTCCTGCGCGTCCTTCTTGGTGCCAAGACGCCCGCCCGCATATGGATGGCCGGGAATCATGCGGTCCCAGTCGAGCGCGATCACCTTCTTGATCGAGTCCTCATATTCCACCGGCGAGACATTGTCCGGCATGTTGCGGAACTGAACGGCTTCGATAGGAATGAAGTCGACAACGAAGATCAGCTTTTCCTTCGGCAGGCGCATCACGAGCGAACTGTCGGAATGGTTGCGGCCGACATAGATAAGCTCGAGCGTCGTGCCGCCGAGCGAGATGACTTTCTTCTGGTCGACGACCTGATCGGGCATCACGACCGAGTCGAGCAGCGCGTTCTGCTTCTTCGCCCACTCGAAATGTGCCTTGGCATTCTTGTGTGCGATGATGGTCGCGCCTTGATCCTTGAACGGCTTGCCGCCCGCGATGTGGTCGAAATGGGCGTGGCTGTAGATCAGGTATTTGACGGGCTGGTCGGTGATCTTCTTGATTTCGGCGAGATAGGCGGTAACCGCTTCCGGACGATAGCGCCCGATCGGATCGGTCGCGATCACGCCCTTGGGGGTAACGATAAACATCGACTGATGGGCCTGGTAGCGAAAGATATAGACATTGTCGGTGCCCTCTACCTTGCGCGTCGCAAAGATCGGTGCGGTTGTCTGCGCCGTGGCGATGCCGGTAAGCGCCAACAGCGTCAGGGCGGTGAGGGTAAGGACCTTATGCAGCATGCGTCGCTCCCTGGGGTTTTCGGGGGCGGTTCTTCCGCCGATCCCGTTTGACGCGATCTTCCGTAGGCCAGCACGATGTCTCAAGCCAATTATTTTAGTTGGGCAATGGAATAGAGCTCGATTCAGGAAAGGACTACCGCGATCCCCGGCTCAATGACGCAGGCCAGGGGCCTCCTGGCCGGTGCGCGCCACATACTCCGTATAGCCACCGCCGTACTGGTGAACGCCCTCGGGCGTCAGCTCGAGCACCCGATTGGACAGCGCGGCCAGGAAATGCCGGTCGTGCGAGACGAACAGCATGGTACCTTCATACTGCGACAGCGCTGCGATGAGCATCTCCTTGGTCGCCATGTCCAGATGGTTGGTGGGCTCGTCCAGCACCAGGAAGTTCGGCGGGTCGTAGAGCATGATCGCCATGACCAGCCGGGCTTTTTCACCGCCCGACAGCACCCGGCATTTCTTCTCGACATCGTCGCCGGAGAATCCGAAGCAGCCCGCCAGGGCGCGCAGAGAACCTTGGCCCGCTTGCGGAAACGAGTCTTCCAGCGACTGGAACACGGTGCGCTCGCCGTCCAGCAGATCCATGGCGTGCTGGGCGAAGTAGCCCATCTTCACACTGCCGCCGAGCGCCACGGTGCCATCATCCGGCGGCATGGCGCCCGCCACCAGCTTCAATAGCGTGGATTTGCCCGCGCCGTTGACGCCCATCACGCACCAGCGCTCCCGGCGGCGCACCAGGAAGTCCAATCCCTCGTAAATGCTCCTGACGCCATAGCCCTTGTGCACATTCTTCAGGTTCACGACGTCGTCGCCGGAACGCGGCGCCGGTTGAAACTCGAAGGACAGCGTCTGGCGGCGCCTGGGCGGCTCGACCCGATCGATCTTCTCCAGCTTCTTCACCCGGCTTTGCACCTGGGCCGCGTGCGAGGCGCGCGCCTTGAAGCGCTCGATGAAATTGATTTCCTTCGCCAGCATCGCCTGTTGACGCTCGAACTGGGCCTGCTGCTGCTTTTCGCTCAGCGCGCGCTGCGCCTCATAAAACTCGTAGCCGCCCGAATAGGTTGTAAGCTGGCCGCCATCGATCTCCACCACCTTGTTGATGATGCGATTCATGAACTCGCGGTCGTGCGAGGTCATCAGCAACGCGCCCTCATAGCTTCCGAGAAACTGCTCCAGCCAGATCAGGCTTTCGAGGTCGAGATGGTTGCTCGGCTCGTCCAGCAGCATGGCGTCGGGGCGCATCAAGAGGATGCGGGCCAGCGCCACGCGCATCTTCCAACCGCCCGACAGCGCGCCCACGTCTGCGTCCATCATCTCCTGGCTGAAACTTAGTCCGGCGAGCACTTCGCGCGCCCTGCCCTCCAGCGCATAGCCATCGAGTTCCTCGAAGCGCGCCTGCACCTCGCCGTAGCGCTCGACGATATCATCCATTTCATCGGTCCTGTCGGGATCTCCCATGGCGGCCTCGAGCTCCGCGAGCTCGGTGGCCACGGTGCTGACAGCGCCGGCGCCGTCCATCACCTCGGACACCGCGCTGCGGCCGGACATCTCGCCGACGTCCTGGCTGAAATAACCGATGGTGATACCCCGATCGACGGCCACCTGGCCCTAGTCGGGTTGCTCCTCGCCCGTGATCATCCTGAACAGTGTCGTCTTGCCGGCGCCGTTAGGCCCGACGAGACCGATCTTCTCGCCCTTTTGGAGTGTAGCGGAGGCTTCGATGAAGAGGATCTGGTGGCCGATTTGTTTGGAGATGTTGTCGAGACGGATCATATGGAAATGGGCCCGAAAAAAGTTTCGGCCGCTCTTAAGCCATGTGGCGCGCCGGCGGAAGAGTGTTTCGAGCGCGTCAACGGGAATGTCCGCTCGGGAAGGCAGACATTTCCGGGCAATCGGTGTTGACCGGGAACCAACAGTGCGATGCGCGCGAAACGCGGGTAATTGCCCTTAGAAATTAGCGGCAACCAGGTCGTAAGAGCCTCTGCTGCCGCGAACATAGAGCTTGGCCGCGGCGGCACATATCAAATCCCGGTTGGAATCGAACGCGCTCAGAAAGCCCGCTTCATCGAGGCGGGCATCTGGCTGAAGGCGCCTCAATGCATCTTCGTTTATGAAAAAAGATGCTTCTATGGCGCTATCGTGTCCCCAAAAACGCACGGCACGCCGTGTCAGGTCATAGGAACGACTGTGATTTGGGAAATCAATCATTCGGCCGAGACCGCTCAGGTCGTCGCCGGTACGCGACCGTTCTGACCCGGACAGGAATCAACGAATCATCATTGTTGAATGAGCGTTGCAAGGTTCGCTTCGCTGCGGCGAGAATTTGACCATGGATGTTTCTTAGCGCCTCAAGGCGTTCCACAAACTGCCGCTCCATGCGGCGATGGAAACTTGACGGGCATGTGGCTTTCATTAGGTCAATCTCACTGACGCGCTCCTGCGAGTTTCCCCAATCGCTTTATTTAGATAGGTACTGATTCTGATTTTACGAGCCGTACGAAGCGTAATCGCCGCACGGCATGGCTGGGTTCTTGCCTTGAAATAATTCGGCCGTTTTGAGCCAGATCAACGCGGCCAGCCGTTGGGAGACCAAGATACTTTTAGTATTTTTCCAAGGATGGAGAGAACAGATGAACCTACCGAGATTATGGACCAGGAGCCAAGACTTGGACCCGTTCCGGGTCATGCGACGCGAAATGGAAAACGCCTTTCGCGTTTTCGATCAGAAGCCCACTTCTCCCGACATTGGGGCTGGCGCACCGGCAATCAATGTGGCGGAAACGAACGATGCTTTCGAAGTGACGGCCGAACTTCCCGGGGTGGACGAAAAGGATATCAACGTCAGCCTCGACGACAATCAGCTGGTCATTTCCGGGGAGAAAAAGGCGGAGAGCACGAAAGAAGAAAAGGACTGGCATATCGAGGAGCGGAGTTACGGCTCATTCTATCGATCGATGTTCCTGCCTTTCGAACCGGAAGACGGGGCCATCGAAGCTCATTTCGACAAGGGTGTGCTGCATCTCAAGATCAAGAAGCCCGCCAAAGCGGTGAAAACCACCAAGACAATTAACATCAAGACGGGTGCTCCGCCGAGCGCGAGTCCCATATCGAACAAAACCGCTGCACCGAGCAAGGCTGCCTAGCCCTGAACGGTCGTTGCAAGAACCCGGAGACCGGAACCAAACAAGGCAGTTCGGGTCTCCGGATTCTGCCGTCCATTTTTGTGAAGCCGCGGCCGAACCAGATTTCTAACCGATGAAGAAGCCAGTTCAATCGCGCTTGAACCGGTAATTGAAGCGATCCCCATCCGCCGTGACCAATCCCGCGGTCGGTGTCGGGAAATGAATCGGCAGCAGCAGAGTATCGGTGTCGGCGACCGCGGATAAAAACCTTCGTCGCGAGCGCGCCGATTGCTTGGCATCCCAGTCGGGCCGCGCCGACCAGTCGGGTTCGCGGCACTGGATCACATGGTGCATCATGTCGCCCGTCACGACGGCGCGTTGCCCGCGGGAGGAGATGTTGACGCAGCAATGGCAGGGTGAGTGCCCCGGCGTCGGCGTCAGCGTGATGGTATCGTCGAGCGCGTAGTCGTCGTCGACCAAGAGCGCCTGACCGGCTTCGACGATCGGCAGGCAGTTGTCGCGAAAGACGGTGCCGGGCGGATTGGCGCCTTTGGCGTTCTCCGCTTCCCAGGCCGCATATTCCCCTTTGTGAAAGATATATTTCGCGTTCGGAAAAGTCGGCACCCAGCGGCCATCCCGCAATGTGGTGTTCCAGCCGGTGTGGTCGATGTGCAGATGGGTGCAGAAGACGTAGTTGATCTTGTCGTAGCTGATGCCGAGCGCGAACAGCTCGTTGCGCCAGCGTTCCTTACCGGGAAAATCGAACGGCGGCGGATGCCCCTTGTTCTCGCCGGTGCAGGTGTCCACCAGGATGGTGTGACGCGGCGTCCGCACCACGAAGGTCTGATAGGTAATCACGATCATACCCAGCGCCGCGTCGAACACCTCCGGCTCCATCGAGGGCAAATGGCGCTTGAATATGGCCTCGTCGTACGCCGGGAAGAAATCCTGTGGCCGCCGCCACGGGCCTTCGCGCTCGATCACCGCGTCGATGGTAATGTCTCCGATCCTGAGCTGTCTCAACCCTGCCTCCCCGAATTGTTGCCCGAGCGTAGCGGGGGGCGCTTATCGGTTCAAGTCAAGCGCGCGCAGGATTGCCTCGAACAAGTTGCGGTTGATACGTCATCCAATGCGGCGACAAGTAACGCACGGCACGGGCCGGCGAAGCCGCGCCAATCCACTTTCGCGACTATTCTTTACTTGATACCATCGATGCCTTCCGGGTCCGATGGGGAAACGAAAATGCGGCGTCACAAGAGTTTCGTTTTTGGAGCCAGTTTTTCTTTTTCGACAATGTTTATTGCCGTCCTGGTCGCTTCTGTTTCCGGTGTGAAAACAGCAGCCGCACAAACAAAAGACGTCCTTGAAATTTGCCGGCAGAGTGTGGGCCGGCCGAGCGTCCGAGACTGTCTCAAGGCCGGTGGCAATCTGGATGAATGCAAGGAGCAGGCGAAGCCGAAAGTGATGGCCTGTGTGCGGGCCGCCGGCGGGGGCGCAGGCAGTGGTGGGAAGCCGTCACCCGGACCAAAAGCCGATACCATTGGTGACCCCCAGGGATCCTCGGTCGGCGCCGCAATCCAGCGCGCGCGCGCGCTGATCACCCAAGGAAAATATCCGGAAGCCCTGTTAGAGCTTAACGCGGCGATCGCGCAAAATCCGAACTCGGAGCCGGCTTATGGCTGGCGAGGTTTTGTGTTCAACCGGATGGGCCGATATGCCGAAGCAATCCCCGATTTCGATAAAGCGCTAAGCATTCGTCCCAGGAGCGCCCGGGTCCTGACCAATCGGGGCAATGCCTACTATGGACTGAAAGACAATGGCCGGGGCCTGGCCGACCTCAATGCGGCGACCGAAATCGATCCGTCGCTGGCCAACCCGTATGCTGCCCGCGGCTTGATTTATTCCGACATGGGCGAGCAGGACCGGGCGCTGAGCGAATTGAACAAGGCCATTCAGCTCGACCCGAATTTACCGTCGTCATATTCCAATATGGGCTCGGTCTACAATAAATTACAGCAATACGACAAGGCGGTGGCGGCCTTTGATAAGGCGATTGAACGCGACGCTCACGGGTTTGGCGCGTTCAACGGCCGGGGGTATGCTTATTTGAACCTGGGGGAGCCTGAGCGGGCGCTCGCCGATTTGAACCAGGCGCTTGAGATGAATCCAAAATTCACTCGCGCTCTCAACAATCGCGGCCGCCTCTACCTCGAGAAGGGCGAATATGAGCGTGCGATCAAGGATTTCACCGACGATCTGAACATTGAACCGCAAAATATCGGCGCGCTGCTGCAGCGTGCCAAGGCTTTTGAACTGTCACGAAACCTGAGCGCCGCGCGCGCCGACTTTCAGGCGGCTTTGACCATCGTACCCTCGCACGGCGTTGCGACTGCGGGACTCGAGCGGATCGACGGAAAGATCGCCGCTGCCTCCGGAGCCAAACGCCCCGTGATCGATCACGCGGGCGTACGCGTGGCGCTGGTGATCGGCAATTCCCATTACAAGGCGGTCGATGCGCTGGCCAATCCGGAGCGCGATGCGAAGCTGCTCGCCGATGCATTCCGCCGCTCCGGTTTTGTGAAGGTGCAGCTTGTGATCGACGGAACCCGCGAGGGATTGCTCGCGGCGCTCAAATCCTTTGCGGCGGATGCCGCCAACGCGGACTGGGCGGTGGTTTACTACGCCGGACATGGCATCGAACTGGACGGCAGCAACTATCTGGTTCCGATCGATGTCAAATATGAAAACGACGCGGACATTCCAAGGGAAAGCCTTGCGCTCGACGAAATTCTCAACGCCGTCGGTGCTGCGAGCAAATTGCGCCTCGTTATTCTCGACGCCTGCCGTGAAAATCCGTTCGTGGCGGAATTGAAAGCCGGGCAGGCCTCCGGGGCCGGGCGCGGTCTTGCCCGCATCGAACCCGAAAGCGGGACGCTGGTTGCATTCGCGACCAAGCACGGCCATTACGCAGCCGACGGCACGGGGGAGGACAGCCCCTTCGCCACCGCGCTGGTCCAGCGTATGGCGATGCCCGGACTGGAAATCAGTCAAATGTTTCGCCTGGTGCATGACGACGTCTATGCGGGCACCGACAAGCAACAGGAGCCGTTCACCTACGGCCAGCTTTCGGCACAAGGGTTTTATTTCAAGGCAAGATAGCGTGCGCGTTCGACCTGCCAATGCTCGGGATGGCTCAAAAGCCTGATCGCGGCAACGTTGGCGTCCGGCGCTCAGGGACTATCGCGCCGCGAGCATGCATGCCTGCCGCGACGGCGGCCGCGGCAAAATGAACTCGCCGCCGGCATCCATGTGCTCTAAAACCGTCTCGAAGGCGCAAGCTCGGAATCCCGGGCTATACCCGAGATCAAGCCGTGAGCCGGCGCTTTGGAGCGTGAAACAGCAATGAACAACAATCTCCCGGCGGATTCGATCGAGGCGGTCACCCGTGGTTTGGCATCGGCCGGCTACATTGCCAGCCGGCAAATCGCAACTGCGGTCTATCTGGCCGAGCGCATTGAGAAGCCGATCCTGGTGGAAGGTCCGGCGGGCGTCGGCAAGACCGAACTTGCCAAGGCGCTCGCGGCATGGCGCGGGCTCAGGATGATCCGCATGCAGTGCTATGAAGGACTCGATGAAGCCAAGGCGCTTTA
Organism: uncultured Alphaproteobacteria bacterium; assembly: GCA_963742425.1. Taxonomy (GTDB): domain Bacteria; phylum Pseudomonadota; class Alphaproteobacteria; order Rhizobiales; family Xanthobacteraceae; genus Bradyrhizobium. The sequence continues at coordinate 496,064 of CAVULR010000011.1, read as the reverse complement.
CGAATGGAAGTACGCCAAGCAGCTTCTTTACACCCAGATTCTGAAGGACAAGCTTGGCGAAGTGCTCGGCGGCGCCGATACGCTGGCGGCGGCGCTCGACAAGCTGCACGATTTCGGCGACGTCTTCTTCTCCAAGGAGTTCGTGGAGCCGCGTCCCCTGCTGCAGGCGCTGGAGCAGCCCACCGGGTGCGTGCTGCTGGTCGATGAAATCGACAAGTCGGACGCCGAATTCGAATCGCTTCTGCTCGAGATCCTGTCGGACTACCAGGTCAGTATCCCCGAACTCGGAACCGTCACGGCACTGGTGAAGCCGACGGTGATATTGACCTCCAATGGCGAACGCGACCTCTCTGATGCCCTCAAGCGCCGCTGCCTGCATCTGCATATCGGATTCCCCGAGCAGAAGCTCGAGGAACGCATCGTCGAAAGCCGCGTCCCCGGAATCTCGCAAACGCTGCGTGCCCAGATAGTCGGCTTCATCAACCAGGTCCGGGCGCTGGATCTGAAGAAGCTGCCCTCGGTCAGCGAGACCATCGACTGGGCGCGCGTCCTGGTGCTGCTGCAGTCGGCGGAGCTCGATCACGAGACCGTCAAGGAAACGCTCAATGTGCTTTTGAAATACGAAGCAGACATCGAGACCACGCTGCCGCAAGTGACGACCTTCGTCGCCAAATCCGGGCGGCAAGGCGTTTTCGGCTGATGCGCGAGGAACTGCATCGTTTCTTCCGGGCGGCTCGCGGAGCCGGCGTTCGGGTATCGCCCGCCGAAAGCATCGATGCCATGAAAGCGGTGGCAGATGTCGGATTTGCCGACCGCGGTATCCTGCGCGACACGCTGCTGCTGACGCTCGCCAAAAGCGAGGATGAAAAGCAGGCGCTCGGCGATTGCTTCGACCTGTTCTTCAGTCAGCCGGAGGTAAAGGAAGAGAGTGCGCCGGAGGATGCCGCCGAGAGCGACGGGCCGAATTCGCCGGCGAGCGACAGTCCGGCTGGCGGCGCCGGCACGCCATCGCCGGAGCTCGGTGAGCTCGCGCAAATGCTGATGTCGCGGGATCGCACTTCGATTGCGGCCGCAATGGCGAATGCGGCGAACGCCGCTTCGCTTTCCGACATCCGTTATTTTACCCAGCGTGGAATCTTTTCGACGCGGATCCTCGACCTGCTCGGTATCGAACGCCTCCGCGACGATCTGGAGGCGCTGACGGCTGCAAATCCAGCGGACGCCGAACGCCTCGCGGCCGCATTGGAGGCGTTGCGCGAAAACGTGCGCGACGTCGTCAATCAGGCGCTGGCCCTTTACGGGCGCGAAGAATCGGAAAACCTGCGCAATGAAATCCTCCGCAACGCGCCGCTTGCGCGGCTCGAACGCCGACAGGTCGAGCAGATGAAGGCGCTGATCCGGGCCATCGCAAGGCGGCTGCGCGAGCGCTACAGCAAGCCCCGCAAGCGGCAGCGGCGCGGGCATCTGGACACCAGGAAGACGTTGCGGCGCAACGCCGCCTGGGGCGGCGTTCCCTTCCTCACCTCATGGAAGCGCCGCCATCGCGACCGCCCGAAGATCGTGGCGATCTGCGACGTATCGGGATCGGTGGCGCAGGTATCGGACTTCTTCCTGCTGTTGATCCACAGCCTGCATGAGGTGGTGGACGACGTCCGCTCGTTTGCGTTCTCCGGCCATCTCATCGAAGTCAGCGACATTCTCGACACCAAGTCGCCCGAAGAGGCCATGAGCGAGATCATGTCGAAAGTAGGTTTCGGCTCGTCCGACTACGGCGGTTCGCTCGTCGATTTTGAAAAGGGCTGGATCCGGACGGTGACGCCAAAGACGACCGTGATCGTTCTCGGCGACGCCCGTACCAACAACCTCGAACCCCGCGCCGACATCCTTCGCCGCATCTCGGAGCGATCCAAACGGTTGGTCTGGCTCAACCCCGAGGGGCGCATGGCCTGGGGATGGGGCGATTCCGAAATGCCGCGATATTCCGCGTTCTGCAGCGTGGTGCGGCAATGTGCGACAGCAAAGCAGCTCGAACGCGCCGTGTCGGACATCGTGGCGGCATATCAATAGCGACCGGGCCAGTTTCAGGAGAAGCGTACGTCCCACCTCTGCGTCGGCATCGAAGGGCCTTGAAATCGCGTGCTGACTGCCAGCCAAGGCGGCTTCCTCGGACTGTACGGCCGAATACAGATTGAGTAGCATCGCCTCGTTTTCGTGGCTTTCGGGCTGGGGCTTTCATTAATGGCCAAGCGCAGGCAAAAGGTGCGCAAACTTCCGGCCGCGCGCAAGCGCGCGCCGGCGCGCCGACGCGCCCCTGCGGCCATCGACCGCAAAAAGGAAAATACAAATCTCCGGCGCGAGTTGTTCGAGGCGCGTCAGCAGCAGGCAGCCACTGCCGAAGTGCTCAAAGCCATCAGCCGCTCCGCCTTCGACCTGCAGCCGGTGTTCGACACAATAGCCGAGAATGCCGTCAGGCTTTGCGGCGCCGAGCGGGCCTACATCTTCCGGTTCGACGGCAAGGTCCTGCGGGCCGTGGCATCCCACAACGCTGGACCCGAGAACAAGGAATGGGTGTACAGCAACCCGATAGCACCCGGTCGGCACAGCGTCTCGGCACGCGCCGCGCTCGAGCGGCGGACGGTGCAGATCCCTGACGTTCAGGCGGATCCCGAATACGCGTATGCGTTGCGCGATGTGGATCCGATCCGAACCACGCTTGCGGTCCCGATGCTCAAAGGTCAGGACCTGGTGGGAACGATCACTATCTACAGGCTCGAGGTCAGACCGTTTACCGACCGGCAGATTGCGCTCATGGAGTCTTTCGCCGACCAGGCGGTGATCGCAATCGAGAACGTGCGGCTGTTCGACGAAGTTCAAACCCGCACCCGGGAACTCACTGAATCGCTGGAGCAACAGACGGCGACCTCCGAGGTGCTGCAGATCATCAGTAGTACACCCGGCGAGCTCACGCCGGTTTTCCAAACCGTGTTGGAGAACGCGACGCGTATCTGCGGCGCAAACTTCGGCACGCTGAATCTCTACGACGGCGAGAGATTCAATACCGTGGCGCTCTATAACATTCCGGAAGCGTACGCCGCTGCCCAGCTTCACTCGCCCATCCGCCCGCATCCGAAAAGCGGTCTTGGCATCGTTTCCCGGACCAAGCAGATGGTGCACATCGAGGACATACGAACCCAGCCGCCCTATCTCGAAGGCAACCCAGCCGTCGTGGCATTGTCCGATCTTGCCGGGGCTCGCACACTTGCCATCGTGCCGATGCTTAAAGACACCGTGTTGATCGGCACGATCGCGATCTATCGCCAGGAAGTCCGACTGTTTTCGGATAAGCAGGTTGACCTACTCGGTAATTTCGCCCAGCAGGCCGTCATCGCCATCGAGAATACGCGGCTACTGAAGGAACTGCGCGAATCGCTGCAGCAGCAAACCGCGACCGCCGATGTGCTCAAGGTCATCAGCCGTTCCACTTTTAACCTGCAGCCGGTCCTCGACACGCTCGTGGAATTGGCTGCGCACCTGTGCGACGCGGACAGGGCTTTCATCTACCAGCGCTCCGGTGATGTTTACAGGGCATCGGCAATGCATGGCTTTTCTCCCGAATACGTGGAGTTTGCCCGCCAGAACCCACTTGCGCTGACACGTGGGACAACAACCGGACGGACGGCTCTTGAGGGCAAGAGCGTTCACATACCGGACGTCTTGGCCGATCCGGAATACACCGCGAACGAACATCAGGAGCGCGGCGGATATCGCAGCACTCTTGGCGTTCCCCTGATGAGAGATGGAGAGACCATCGGCGTCTTTACCCTCACCCGCTCGGAGCTGAGGCCGTACACCGAAAAGCAAATCGAACTCGCGACGACCTTCGCGGACCAGGCGCTGATTGCAATCGAGAACGTACGGCTGTTCGCCGAGCTCGAGGCGCGGACTAAAGATCTCGCTGAATCGCTTGAGCAGCAGACAGCAACGGCCGAGGTTCTCAATGTCATCAGCAGCTCGGCAGGCGATCTTTCCCGAGTTCTCGATGCGATGCTCGACAAGGCGATGGTCCTGTGCGAAGCTCAATTCGGTGTGCTTAACACCTATGACGGCGCCTTCTTTCGCACGGCGGCTACGCGCGGCTTGCCCCCCGCATACGATGCTTTTCGGCGTAATAACATTCCGGACTACGGTCCAAGCACGGCGCCAGCGCAGCTTCTCGACGGAGAACCCCTCGTCCATATCCTGGATTTGATGAATTCCGATGCCTATCGCACGGGAGAGCCCAACCGACGCGCGCTGGTCGAGCTTGGAGGGGCACGCACGCTGCTTGCCGTGCCGCTTCTCAAGGATGAGCGCGTCGTCGGTTGCGTCATGATTTTTCGGCAGGAGTCGCGTGAATTTTCCGACAAGCAGATCGCGCTTTTGAAGCATTTCGCGGCGCAGGCCGTGATCGGAATCGACAATGCGCGCCTGCTTGAGGAGTTGCACCAGCGCACCGACGATCTGAGCGAGTCGCTTCAGCAACAAACTGCGACCGCCGATGTACTAAAAGTCATCAGCCGCTCGGCTTTCGATCTGCAAACCGTGCTGCAAACGCTTGTCGAGTTCGGCGGCCCGGCTGTGCGAAGCCGACAAGGCTACCATCACCCGGCAAAAGGACGGTGTGTTTTTTCGCGCCGAAAGCTTCGGCTTCTCTCGCGAGTTCATGGATTACGTCAGGGACATTCCGGTTGCTCCGAATCGGGGATCGGCCACGGGACGCGCCCTGCTTGAAGGTGTGGTAGTACATATTCCAGACGTGCAGACGGATCCGGATTATCGTTTTGACGAGGCGTTGAGGCTGGGCAATTATCGCACCCTGCTCGGCGTTCCGATGATGCGCGAAGGCACGCCAATAGGCGTCGTGACCTTGACGCGCTCCGAGCCGCGGCCATTCACCGACAAGCAAATCGAACTGGTCGCGACATTCGCCGACCAGGCCGCCATCGCAATCGAGAATGTCAGGTTGTTCGAGGAGGTGCAGGAACGTACCAGGGAGTTGTCGAAGTCCCTCGACGATTTGCGCGCCGCGCAGGATCGCCTCGTCCAGACCCAGAAGCTCGCCTCGCTCGGCCAGCTCACCGCCGGCATCGCCCACGAGATCAAAAATCCGCTCAATTTCGTCAACAATTTCTCCGCACTCTCCAACGAACTGGTCGATGAACTGGGCGATGCCCTCAAACCGGTTGCCTTGGACGACAAAAAGCGAGAGGAAATCGACGAGCTTACGCAGATGCTGAAAGGTAACCTTGAGAAGGTCGTGCAGCACGGCAAGCGCGCCGACTCGATTGTCAAGAACATGCTGCTGCATTCGCGCGAGGGTTCCGGCGAGCAAAGAACTGTCGATCTAAACGCTCTTGTCGAAGAAAGTCTCAATCTCGCCTATCACGGAGCGCGGGCCGAAAAGCCTGGATTTAACATCGTCCTGAAGCGGTCCTTCGATCCGAAGGCGGGTGAGGTCGACGTGTTTCCCCAGGAAATCACGCGGGCGCTTCTAAATCTGATTTCCAACGGCTTCTACGCCGCGACCAAGCGCAAGGGGCAGACAAACGGCGGCGGTTATGAGCCCACCCTTGCTATCGCGACCAACAATCTCGGCGACAGCGTGAAGATCAGGATACGTGACAACGGCACCGGCATTGAGCCGGACGTGAAGGAAAAGATGTTCAATCCCTTCTTTACGACAAAGCCCGCCGGCGAGGGTACCGGCCTCGGGCTCTCTCTCAGCTACGATATTGTCGTCAAGCAGCACGCCGGGTCGATCGAGGTCGAGACACAGCCCGGCGAATTCACCGAATTCAGAATCACTCTTCCGCGGGCCGCAATCCCCGGCAAGATCTAGCAAGCACCTAGGCTGACGCGAGCGCCGGAGCGCTTATGGGCGTATCAGCCCGCGCATCGTCACCGCAGCTTGCTCAACAGCGCCATCAACAACTCGCGCTCCCTGGCGTCGAGCGGCGCAAGCGTCTCCCTGGTGATCGCAAGCGCGTTCGCGGTGGTCTTTTCGACCATCTGCTGCCCGGCGCGCGTAAGGCTGACCAGCAGACGGCGGCCGTCCTCGGGATCGGGGCTGGTTTCGGTCAGGCCGCGGGCGGTGAGGCGGTCGATCACGCCCTTGATGGTCGCGACGTCCATCGCGGTCAGCCGCCCGAGCTGATTCTGCGAACAGGGTCCGGTCTCGGTCAGCTTGGCGAGCGCCGCCCATTGCGTCGGCGTCACGTTGATTCCTATTTCGCGCGCGAAGATCGTGGCATGGCGCTGCCACACCTGGCGCAGGATGAAGCCGATCTGCTCGTCGAGAATATACGCCGGCCGTGACGGTTTGACGCTCCGTTTGGCCGAAAGGCTTCTCGTCATTTGCGTTCCCAGCCCCTGTTTTTCCGTAGCCATGGATCACAACGCCAGATGCGCGTCGCGAATATCCGGGCGCGCGTCCAGTTCATTCATGGTGCCGCTGAAGCAGATGCGGCCGCGCTCGATGATATAGGCGCGGTCGCAGATCAGCCGCGCGAAATGCAGGTTTTGCTCCGATACCACCAGGCTGACTCCCGCCCTCTTCATGGTCAGGATGGCCTCGACCATCTGCTCCACGATCTTCGGTGACAACCCCTCCGACGGCTCGTCGAGCAGCGCCAGCGACGGATTCCCCATCAGGGTCCGCGCGATCGTCAGCATCTGCTGCTCGCCGCCGCTCATGCGGCCGCCCTGGCGGCCGCGCATCTCGCCAAGGTTCGGAAACAGCGCAAACAGCTTCTCCCGCGTCCAGTGCGGCGCGTTCGCGCGAACCGGCTGGCGGCCCACTTCAAGGTTTTCGTCGACCGTCAGGTCGGTGAAGATGCGTCGCTCCTCCGGCACGTAGCCGAGACCGCGGCGCGCGATCGCGTGGGTGGGCTCAGCCGAGACATCCTCGTTCTCGAACACGATGCGGCCGCTGCGTTGCTCGACCAGGCCGACAATGGAGCGAAAGGTGGTCGACTTGCCGGCGCCATTGCGCCCGAGCAGCGCCACAACCTCGCCCTCGCCGACCTCTAGCGCGACGTCGAACAGGATGTGCGCGGGGCCGTAATGACTGTTGAGTCCCTGAACCGTGAGCTTCATGCCGGTGCTCCCTCGCGGTGCCGGGCATCGTAAACGAGACCCTCGCCGAGATAGGTGGCGCGGACCTGCGGATTGCTCCGGACTTCCTCCGGCGTGCCCTCGGCGATCAGGGTGCCGCGATTAAGCACGAGGATGCGATCGGCGTGCTCGAACACCACATCCATATCGTGCTCGGTGAAGAGAACGCCGATCGACTTCTCACGCGCGATGCCTGCCGTGAGGCGCATCAGTTCGATGCGCTCGCGCGGCGCCATGCCGGCGGTCGGCTCGTCCATCAGCAGCAGCTTGGGTCGGTTGGCGAGTGCAATCGCAAGCTCCAGCCGTTTGACATCGCCATAGGCGAGTTCGCCGCAGGGACGTTCGGCATAGCCGCTCATGCCAACCAGTTCCAGCAGACGAGCCGCCTCCTCCCGCTCGAACCTTGGTGTCGAAGCCCAGAGATTGAACAACTGCCGGCGGTACGAAACCAATGCCACCTGGATGTTTTCGCGCACCGTCATGGTGGGAAAAGTCGCCGTGATCTGGAAGGTGCGGCCGACGCCGAGACGCCAGATCTCGCGCGGCTTGCTGCCGGTGGTGTCCTGGCCGAGCAGGTTGACGCGGCCGGCGCCGGGGGTGGTTTGACCGTTGAGCATGTCGAAGCACGTGCTCTTGCCGGCGCCGTTGGGACCGATCAGCGCCAGGATTTCGCCGGCCTTCAGCGCAAACGACACGCCGCGCACCGCATGGACGCCGCCATAGGATTTACTGAGGCCTTCGACCGAAAGCAGCGTGGTTGCGTTCTTCATTCGGCGATCTCCGCATGGGGGACAACGAGCGCTGGCCCTGGCGGTCGTGTGTGGCGGCGATTTTTGAGCGTTTCCAGCATCCCGACGATGCCCTTGGGGAAGCCGACCACGATCAGAACGATGACGGCACCCAGCACCAGTTTGGACAGATCGGTTTGACTGACCAGCCAGATGCTGAGCGCCTTGTAGACGATGGCGCCCACCACGGCGCCGGAAACCGTCTCGACGCCGCCGAGCAGCACCATGACCAGCGCGTCGACCGAAAGCGATATGCCGAGGCTGTCGGGAAAAATGCTGCCCTTGAGATAGGCAAACAGCGCCCCGGCGACGCCGGCAATCGTCCCCGCGATCACGAAAGCGGTCCACTGGATGCGCTTGCCGTCGATGCCAACGGCTTCGCTCCGCAATGGCGAATCGCGCGTCGCCCGCAGCGCAAAGCCAAAGGGCGAGAACACGGCGACCCGAAGTGCGGCAACCGCAAGCGCGGCGACACCGATCGACAGCCAGTAGAAGTTTGCCGGTCCCGCCGCCCACTTTTCTGGCCAGACGCCGAGAATACCGTTGTCGCCGCCGGTCACCTCAACCCACTGGAACGCGACCGACCAGACGATCTGTGCGAATGCCAGCGTCAGCATCGCGAAATAAACACCGGACAGTTGCACCGCAAAGAAGCCGAATACTGCCGCGCCGAGACATCCCAATAGCGGACCAAGCAGAAGACAGGGGATCATCGGCAGGCCGGCAAGCTTGGCGAGAAATGCGACGCCATAGGCACCGAGCCCGAAATACGCGGCGTGGCCGAATGAAGCGAGCCCGCCGACCGACATCAGGAAATGCAGGCTGGCCGCGAAAATCACAAAGATCGCGATCTCCGAGCCGACCGCAAGCGCGTAGTTGCCGCCGACCAGAGGCAGGGCTGCGGCTGCGGCCAGCGCAGCAATCGCTGCAAGTCGCTCGCGCGGTGTCAGCGGGCGCCAGGGATTTACGGTCAGGCCCGGGGTGCGCCGCGCGGGGGCCTCCTGTTTTCCGAACAGACCCCATGGCCGCACGATCAGCACGACGGCCATCACCAGGAACACCAGGATGATGGATATTTTTGGAAAGATCAGAATGCCGAAGGCGTTCAACTCCGACACTAATACGGCGGCGACAAAGGCGCCGATGATACTGCCGAGACCGCCGATCACGACCACCACGAACACGTCGACGATGATCCGAAGATCCATGGCGTGATTTACCGCATCGCGCGGGATCTGTAGCGCGCCGCCAAGCGCCGCCAGAAATACCCCGAGCGCGAACACGCTGGTGAACAGCCATTTTTGGTTGACGCCAAGCGCTGCCACCATGTCGCGATCCTGCGTCGCCGCGCGAACCAGAACGCCCCAGCGCGTTCGCCGAAACATCAGCCACAGAACTGCAAGCACGATCGGGCTCAGCGCGATCAGAAACAGATCATAGGTCGGGATGTTCTGGCCGAAAAAATCGACCGCGCCCTTGAACCCCGGTGCGCGCCGACCCAGCAGGTCGCTCGGCCCCCAGATCAACACAACAAGGTCCTCGACCATCAAGGTCAGGCCGAAAGTCGCCAATAGCTGGAACAGTTCGGGCGCGTGATAGATCCGCCTCAGCAACACTATCTCGACCAACACGCCGATCAGCGCGACGATCAACGCCGCGGCAAGAATGCCGCCCCAAAACCCGACTACGCCGGAAAATCGCTCGGTCAAGGTAAATGCAACGTAGGCGCCGACCATATAGAACGCGCCATGGGCGAAATTGACGATGCGCGTCACGCCGAAGATGATCGACAGGCCCGATGCCACGAGAAACAGCGACGCTGCGCTTGCAAGACCGGTCAGGAACTGTACGACGTAAAAGGCCATTGGCGGTCCGCGGCTAGCGCGCTTTTCAGTGCATTGGCTCCATCCTTCGAGACGGCGCTGCGCGCCTCCTCAGGATGAGGTCTAGATCCTCGTGGTGAGGAGCGCGGCAACGCCCGCGCGTCTCGAACCACGAGGCCTCGGCGCTTCAACAGGCTGCTGGCACTCAAGCGCCGCAGCCAACGGCCTCACTCTTGCGGGCGGAGCTTGGCGATTTCGGCGTCGCTCGGAAGATAGTCGGCGCCCTTGCGATAGACCGAATCCGCCATCACACCCTTGCCGTCCTTCAGCACGGTCTTGCCGACAAACGCACCCAGTGTCGACTGATGGTCGATCTTGCGGAAGGTGATCTCGCCGAACGGTGAGGCGACCGACAATCCTTCCGCCGCGGCGATCAGTTTTTCGGGATCGGTAGAGTTGGCTTTTCCAAGAATGGCGGCCGCCGATTTGATAGTCTGGTAGCCGACGATCGAACCGAGCCTGGGATAATCATTGTACTTGGCCTGATAGGCTTTCAGGAACGCATCGTGCTCCGGCATCTTGATAGCGTACCAGGGATAGCCGGTGACGATCCAGCCCTCAGGCGTTTCCTCCTTCAGCGGATCGAGATATTCCGGCTCGCCGGTGAGGAAGGAAACCACCGCACGGCCCTTGAAGAGCCCGCGGGTATTGCCCTCGCGCACCAGCTTCACGAGATCGGCGCCGAAGGTGACGTTGAGGATGGCTTCCGGATTGGCCGCGGCGACAGCCTGCACGACCGGGCCTGCGTCGATCTTGCCCTGCGGCGGCCACTGCTCGTCGACCCACTGGATATCGGGCCGCTTTTGCGACATCAATTTCTTGAACACCGCGACCGCCGACTGGCCGTACTCGTAATTCGGCGCGATCGTCGCCCAGCGTTTGGCCGGCAATTTTGCGGCTTCCTCCACCAGCATCGCGGCCTGCATGTAGTTGGATGGGCGCAGGCGGAAGGTATAGCGATTGCCCTTGGCCCAGGTGATGGCGTCGGTCAGCGGCTCGGCCGCCAAGAAGAAAACCTTTTTCTGATTGGCGAAATCGCTCACCGCCAAACCGATATTGGACAGGAACGTCCCGACCAGCATCACCACGTTTTCGCTCGACACCAGTTCGTTGGCCGCGGTCTGCGCGTCGGCCGGCTTGCCGCCGTCATCCTTGGAGACAACGACCAGCTTCTTGCCGTTGATGCCGCCTGCGGCGTTGATTTCCTCGACCGCGAGCTGCCAGCCCTTGCGATACGGCTCGGTGAATGCCGGCAGCAGCGAATAGCTGTTGATTTCGCCGATCTTGACTTCGCTTTGGGCAAAGGCGGAATGCGCCATGCCCGCAACCATGATCGCCAGCCCCGCGCCCAGGAAATATCTGCTCCGTCGCATCCGTTACCTCCACTGTTCAAAAAAAATTACCGTAGACCGTCTTCACCCTTGATTTCCGCGATCGTCAGGCCGCCGACGCGCGGCAGCGGCCTGCCGCTGTCCGTGATTGCAACGGCGACCATGATTTCATTGGCGCGCGGCGCATCGTTGATCTGCACTTCCATGCCGTCGAAGTGGCTTCGCACGAATGCCGCGTCCTTGTGGCCGAGCGGAATATTCAGGATGGTCCCCGGGCCGCCGCGCTTCTTGGACGACGGAATCAGCGCTGCGCCTTTGCCGAGGACCTTGCGCACCGGCGCGCCCATCTTCGGATGCAGGATCGCAGCCGCGTGCTCGAGTTCGCCGTTTTCGCCGACCGCCGCCGCCTTGCCGTAGCTCTGAGCCTTCGCGCCTTCGATCCCAAGCGCAGCGACCGCTCTCGCCGCGAGCAATTCGCCGAGTTCCTCGCCGATCGCGATCAGCGGCGCAAGGTCCTCGACATATCGCCCGGCAAATGGATTTTCGATCACGGCGACGGCGGCGGCCCGCCGGGTCGGCGGCGCGACGGTCCGTCCCATCTCAAGCAAGGTTTCCTCGACCACCGTGACAATTTTGCGAATGACGGCACTCATGCTTGTCGGCCCTGTTCTTGAATTCCGAAAACATCCGGATCAGGCATGTATCAGGCTTTCTGCTATGGTCCCGCAGGCAACCAGGGCCGGCCGGAGCATCTCGATCCCGTTCATGGGTACAGTGACCGTCTCGCCCTGCAAACGCAACGCAGCGCTCTCGATCAGCCCCGCCACCATTAGCCGGCGGGCGCAAGCCGCACCGGATTCGAGCGCATCTTCGACGTCACACTCCGACAATTCGCCGACGCCGCGAGTAACAAGCCGCGCGCCGAGATCGCTGTCCGGCTGCAGATCGCATGCGGGACGGCGGGCGATGGCGGGGTGTCCCGGCAAATCGACGGCATTGGCGATGATGGTGGCGGCGGCATCGGCCTGCGATGCCGTCCGCGCCAGCACGGTCACGGCGTCGGCAATGCCGAGCGAAAAACTGCGGCCATGGCGTCCGCTGGTGGCAACCCCTCGCGCGGAACATTCGGCGTCGATGACCATGGTTTGCATCAGGCCGTGCCGGTCCGACCGGTCCATCAGGCCCACCGTGAAGCGTTCGCCGGCAGCAAGATGAAGGGCGATGTCGCCGCCATTATTGACGTAAGCGCGATCGAGCGTCGCCTCGCACAGCATCGCGCCAAGAATTTCCTCCGCAACCGCGCCAGCGACGGCCGCCATCGGCGTGATAAAATGTTCGGCGGCAAACGGCGCCACGGCGGCATGCATGCGGCGCGCGACGGTGCCTTTCAGCAAGGACAGCGCCGGATGGGCGGCGGCGCGCAGCAGCGCCAACTCGCCGCAGAGTTCATCGAGCAGGCCGGTGAAGCGCCGCGCCGCGGCCTCATAGGCGATACGCACGTCGGTCTCACTTCCGCTCGCCTCGATGATCAGGTCGATCGGACCGTCCTGCAGATGGAGCCGCTTGCCATCGGCGAGAAACGAAATTTGCGGAGCTCGCGTCATGCGCGCTGTCCCCGCTCGGACGGCGGCAATTGCGTTTGACGAATTTCACCATTGTTCTTTAACGAGGCAAGCGGGCGCACATGATCCATATGTCCCCCCAGCGCCGCATAGTCCGATAGCCGCATCGTAAACTCGATCGGGGCTACCAGCGCGGGTGTCGGTACGTATCCGAAGGCGCCTGCCGGCAACCGCGTGACATCAACCATGAAGGTGATGCCCCCGCCCGGCCAGACATAGACCGGCGCGCCGCCGCTCGTGACCCGCGTCAGCGCTTCCTTGACCGATCGCGTCAAGCGCACCGGATTGTCGGTGACTCCCGAGCGCAGCGATCCGCCCGCCCCGCCCATGAACAGCACGGTGCAAAGCGCCGGTTCGCAATTCTCCTGGATCCGCTCGACCGATTGCCGGAGATCGGCCGGCATCGGTTTCTCGACGGGGACAAGTTTCTCGTCGAGTTCGTAATAGGCCGCATGTTCGCCGGTGGTAGAGACCATCAGCATGGTCATGCCGGCACGCGCCTTCTTCGAATCGAATGGACCGAGCACTGAGAGCGGATCGGAAATCCGGGTGCCGCCCCAACCGGTGCCGGGCTCGGCCACCTGGAAATAGCGGCCCGGCGTCGAACGCCGCCCTTTCATCTTGATGCCGGTGTCGGGAATATCGAGCAGCTTGCCGGCCTGATGCTCCGAGAGCACGCCGGTGATGTGGTCATCCACCACCACGACCTCATCGACCTTGCCGTGCCATTGCTTGGCAAACATGCCGATCGTCGCCGAGCCGCAACCGACCCGCATTCGCTCCTCTGGAACGCCATTGACGATCGGCGGGTAACCGGCCTGCACCACCACGGTGGCGCCGCCGTCGATGGTCAGTTCGACCGGCTTGCAATTGCTCAAATCCATCAGCGCGTCGCAGGTGACGCGGCCTTCCTTCTTCGACCCGCCGGTCAGATGGTGAACGCCGCCCAACGACAGCATCTGCGAGCCATATTCGCCGGTCGTCACATGACCGACCGCCTCTCCCTGGACCCGAACCGTGGCGGTCTCGGGCCCGAGATGACGATCGGTGTCGATCTTCACCTTGACGCCGCAGTAACTGAAGATGCCTTCCGTGACCACGGTGACCATGTCGACGCCGTCGATCTCGGAAGAAACGATGAAGGGTGCGGGCTTGTAGTCGGGATAGGTGGTGCCGGCGCCGATCGCGGTGACGAACACATTCGGCTCGTGCACGATCTTGCCGTCCCAATCGCCACCGGCCTGGAACGGCACCAGCCGGCCACCATGGGATACCGTCCGCTCCAGAATAATGTGCGGATCGACGCGCACCAGTTCGCCATTGTGATTGGCGTAACGGTCGCAGGCGCCCGCCGCCCCCGGCTTGATGTAACACATCACCGGGCAGGCATCGCAGCGGATCTTGTCGTCGGCGGCAGCGCTCGTCGTATCGGTCAGCATGAACAAGCTCTCGAAGCCAGCGTCAAACTGCAGGACAGCTCATCGGGTAGCGGCGCGTCGTAGACGTAAAGTCAGGCCGGTACCGGCGGCGTCTTGCCGGCCAGCCTATCGTTCGTATACGAACGATGTTGCGCCCACCGCGCAACGCTGTCAAGCGCCGTTGCAGGCGAATGCGCGGTGCTCGCTAAAAACGCCGGCTGGCTGGCATGCCTGTCCACAAACCGACGGAATGGTTTCGCGGCAAGCCGCCGTGCTTGCACGTTGGGACGCAAGCGGTATCTTGGCCGCAAGGTTTGATGCGAGGTGTGCGAGCCACCATCATCGAGGCGGGATCACAGGAATGACGCAAGCCACGATCCGCCTGACCGTCAATGGCCGGATTCATGACGTCGAGGCCGCGCCGGACACCGCGCTGCTCTACGTGCTGCGCAACGACCTTGAATTGAACGGACCGAAATACGGCTGCGGTCTCGGCGAATGCGGCACTTGCACCGTACTCATCGATGGCGTCGCGGCACGCTCCTGCGTGATCCCGATCGGCGGCTGCGTCGAGCACGAGATCCTGACGCTTGAGGGCCTTGGTTCACGCGACTATCCCGATCCGGTGCAGCAAGCCTTCATCAGCGAACAGGCCGCGCAATGCGGCTATTGCCTCAACGGCATGATCATGACCACCCGGGCGCTGTTGAATCGCAATGCTCGCCCTTCCGAGACGGAGGTGCTCGAGGCGCTGCGCTATAATCTGTGCCGGTGCGGCGCGCATATTGAAATCATACGCGCCGCGATGCGGGCGGCGGGTCACGTCCCCGAGGCCAGGGATTGATGGCCGCGCCGGACTTTCCGATCGATGCCAAACATCGGCCCGGATCGTTGTCGGTCGTACGCCCGGCCACGTCAGGCACCGAAGATGGATTCGAAACCTTCATCCAGATAACAGCCGACGGTTCGGTGACCGCCTTCAACGGCCATGTCGACCTCGGAACCGGCATTCGCACCGCGCTTGGGCAAATCGTCGCCGAAGAGCTCGACGTGTCCTTTGCGCGCGTCGTCGTCGTGCTCGGCGACACCTCGCGCGTCCCCAACCAAGGTCCGACCATCGCCAGCGAGACCATCCAGATCACAGCGGTGCCGTTGCGCAAGGCGGCGGCACAGGCACGACATTTCCTGCTGGCGCGCGCCGCCGCGCGGCTCGAGCTTTCCGCAGAAGACCTCGCGATCGAAGACGGCCTGATCCGCGGCCGTGATAACCGCAGCGTCAGCTACGGCGAATTGATTGCCGACGAGACGATCCGCCTCGAGCTTGCCGACGACGTTCCGGTCAAGGCCGTCAATGCCTACACCATCGTCGGGCAGTCGGTGCCGCGCACCGACCTGCCGGCGAAGGCGACCGGCGAACTCGTCTATGTTCACGACGTGCGTTTGCCCGGCATGCTGCACGGTCGCGTCGTGCGCCCGCCCTATGCCGGCGTCGATGCCGGGGCTTTTGTCGGCACAAGTCTGATCGCGGTCGACGAGGCATCGGTCCGCGATATTCCGGGATTGGTCGCGGTGGTGCGGATCGGCGATTTCGTCGGCGTCGTCACCGAGCGCGAGGAAAACGCCGTCAAGGCCGCCGCTCGGCTCAGGGTCAGCTGGAAGCCGACGCCGACGCTGCCCGACCTGGAGGATATCGAGACGGCGCTGCGCGCCAACCCATCGACGCCGCGAACCCTGATCGACAAGGGCGACGTCGATGCCGCGATCGCCGCTGCCGCAAAGCCGATGCCGCGGACATATATCTGGCCGTACCAGATGCACGGCTCGATCGGCCCGTCCTGTGCGGTGGCGGACTATCAAGACGCCAGTATCCGGGTCTGGTCAGGCACGCAAAATCCTCACGCCCTGCGCGCGGACCTTGCGCTGCTCGTGGCGCGGCCGGAAATCGAAATCGACGTGATCCGGATGGAGGCGGCCGGCTGCTACGGCCGCAACTGCGCCGACGATGTGTCAGCGGATGCGGTTCTGCTGTCGCGCGCGGTCGGCCGTCCGGTTCGCGTGCAGTTAACGCGAGAACAGGAGCACGCCTGGGAGCCAAAGGGCAGCGCGCAACTGATGGATGTCAACGGCGGATTGAACGCCGATGGCAGCGTCGCGGGCTATGATTTTGCGACGCGTTACCCGTCCAACGGCGCACCGACGCTGGCCCTGCTGCTGACGGGTGCGGCCAAGCCCGTCCCTGACGTGTTCGAGATGGGGGACCGCACCGCCATTCCTCCTTACGATTACGAAGCCATGCGCGTGGTGGCGCACGATATGCCGCCGATCGTGCGCGCCTCCTGGCTTCGCGGCGTCTCGGCACTGCCCAATACGTTCGCCCATGAATCCTACATCGACGAACTGGCAACCGAGGCCGGCGTCGATCCGATCGAATACCGGCTGCGCTATCTCAGGGATCCCCGCGCGATCGATCTGGTCAACGCCGTTGCGGAGCGCGCCGGCTGGACCCCGCGCCCGGTCTGGAAAGAACCGTCCGCCGAAAACGATATCGTGCGCGGACGGGGCTTTGCCTACGCGCTCTATGTTCACAGCAAGTTTCCGGGCTACGGCGCGGCATGGTCCGCCTGGATTGCCGACGTCGCCGTCAACAAGACGACCGGCGACGTCAGCGTGACCCGCGTGGTTGCCGGACAGGATTCGGGCCTGATGATCAACCCCGACGGGGTCCGCCATCAGATTCATGGCAATGTCATCCAGTCGACCAGCCGTGCGCTGATGGAGGAAGTGTCGTTCGATCGGACCTCAGTGGTGAGCCGTGAATGGGGCGCCTATCCCATCATCACCTTTCCCGACCTGCCTGAGATCGACGTCCTGATGCTGCCGCGGCAGGACCAGCCGCCACTGGGTGTCGGCGAATCCGCGTCCGTCCCAAGCGCCGCCGCGATCGCCAATGCCATCTTCGATGCGACCGGTGTTCGCTTTCGCGAATTACCGTTCACGCCGGAGCGCATTCTCAGGGGGTTGCGCGGCGAAGGGTATGCAGCACCGAGCGGACCACCGTTGGCTGCACCCAAGCTCCCTGTTTCGCCTGACAAGTGGCGAAACCCGTTTGCAAAACGTCGCGGCGCGCTGGCGGGTGTCGCAGCCCTGTGCGCCGCGGTCGGAGCAATCGCAGCGGCGGTGTTGCCGTGGCGGTCGATCGCGCCGATCGCGCGGCCGGATGCCTCGGTCTACTCGGAAGCAACCCTTGCCCGCGGCCGGCAGCTTGCCGCGCTCGGCGATTGCGCGGTCTGCCATACCGAAGTGAACGGCACGGTCAATGCCGGAGGCCGAGCCATCGAGACACCGTTCGGCATCATCTACTCCACCAACATCACGCCCGATGGCGAAACCGGAATTGGCAACTGGTCGTATCCCGCCTTCGAACGCTCCATGCGCGAAGGCATCCATCGCGACGGCCGGCATCTTTATCCGGCGTTTCCGTACACGCATTTTACCAGGGCAAGCGACGCCGATCTGCAGGCGCTCTATGCCCATCTGATGGCGCAAACGCCGGTCCGCGCCGACAATCGGAAAACAACGCTGGCTTTTCCGTTCAATTGGCGTCCGTTGATGGCGGGATGGAACGCGCTGTTCCATCAGTCCGGCCCGTTTGAAGCCGACGCAACGAAGTCGGCGATGTGGAATCGCGGCGCCTATCTGGTCGAAGGCCTCGGTCATTGTGGCGCATGCCATTCGCCGCGCAACGTGCTCGGCGCGGAAAAAGCGCATGCTTACCTGGCCGGCGGTTTCGCGGAAGGCTGGGAAGCGCCGGCGTTGACGTCGCTTTCGCAGGCGCCGATCCCCTGGAGCGAGGACGAGCTGTACGCCTATTTGCGATCAGGCGAATCCCGTTTCCACGGGGTAGCCGCCGGCCCGATGACGCCGGTAGTGAAGGAGCTGGCAAACCTGCCCGACGCCGACATCCGCGCCATGGCGGTCTATCTCGCTTCATTCAATGACACCGCGCTGAGCAAGCCGGCCGAGGGCGAACTGGCCGCCAGACTTGAAGCGATGACCGGCGCAAGGGCCGTTTCGGCCTCCCCTCTCGGCGCGCGTCTTTACGAAGGCGCCTGCGCGGTGTGCCATCAGATTGGCGGCCCGCCGTTGTTCGGCAGCCGGCCGTCGCTGGCGCTGAACAGCAATCTGCACAGCGCCGTGCCGGACAATCTGATCGAGGTGATCCTTCACGGCATCACGTCCCCGGTATCTAGCGACCTCGGCTATATGCCGGGTTTCAAGGACAGCATGACCGACCATCAGCTCGCGGAGCTGGTGTCCTATCTGCGGCGGCAATTCGCCCCGGACAAGTCGCCCTGGAGCGGTGTAAACGAGGCCGTCAGCCGGGCGAGGCAACGGATTTCACCGTGATATGCACGTCACGCGCGCCCGAAAGGCACTGGTTGCGAGGCTTCTGGCAGGATAAAGTTCCGATATGGCAGTCACCGATATTGCGAGCAGAACCTATAATCATGGCTGGCGGCTCGACCCGATCGTGCGCAGCCTGCTCGACACCGATTTCTACAAACTATTGATGCAGCAAATGATCCGGGAATTCTACCCGGACCAGCGCGTCACCTTTTCGGTCATCAATCGCAGCCGGCATGTGCGGCTCGCCGAGATCATCGACGAGGGAGAGCTTCGTGCCCAGCTCGATCACGCGCGCAGCATCCACTTCAGCAAGAAGGAGTTGATTTGGCTCGCCGGTAATACGTTCTACGGTAAGACCCAGATGTTTTCACCCGACTTCATCAACTGGCTCGCCGCGTTCCGCCTTCCCGAATATGAGCTTCGCAAGGTGGACGGCCAATACGAACTGCACTTCCACGGGCCCTGGACCCATACCACGATGTGGGAGATTCCAGCGCTTGCGATCCTCAACGAATTGCGCTCGCGCCAGGTGATGAAGGGACAAGGCCGGTTTGTCCTGGATGTTCTCTATGCCCGCGCCAAGGCGAAACTCTGGAGCAAGGTCGAGCGGCTGCGCCAGTTGGAAGGCTTGCGCCTTTCCGACTTCGGGACGCGGCGGCGTCATGGCTTCCTGTGGCAGCGCTGGTGCGTCGAGGCCGTCAAGGAAGGCCTCGGGCCTTCCTTCACAGGCACCTCCAACGTCTTGCTGGCGATGGACAACGATCTGGAAGCGATCGGAACCAATGCCCATGAACTGCCGATGGTTGCCGCGGCGCTCGCCAATGATGACGATGAACTGCGCTGGGCGCCGTACCGCATTCTCGATCAGTGGCGCCATACCTACGGCGGCAACCTGCTGATCGCGCTGCCCGACGCCTTCGGCACCAAATCGTTCCTGCGGGATTCGCCCGAATGGGTGGCGGACTGGACCGGCTTTCGCCCCGATAGCGCGCCGCCAATCGCGGCCGGTGAGGAAATCATCAAATGGTGGAAGCAAAAGGGCCGCGACCCCCGGGAGAAACTGCTGGTGTTTTCGGACGCCATGGATGTCGGGTCGATCGAGGAGACGTTTCGTCATTTCGCCGGCCGCGTCAGGATAAGCTTCGGCTGGGGCACCAACCTCACCAATGATTTTGTCGGCTGCGCCCCGGACGGCTCGGTCGATCTCGATCCGATCTCGATCGTTTGCAAGGTGACCTCGGTCGACGGGCGACCAGCGGTGAAGCTTTCCGACAATCCGGAAAAGGCGACCGGCAGCGCATCGGAGGTCGAGCGTTATCTGCGGGTGTTCGGCAATGCCGGCCGCGTTCGCAGCGCGGTGCATGTCTGAGGCCGATCAGGTCCCGACGCGAAGCGATGCGCCCTGCTTGCGAAGACAGGCAATCACCGAGAGTGCGGTGATCAGACCCGTCTTTGGATTTTCCGACGGAATATTCTCGATCGCCATGGAGAAGCGCGCGGAGTCGGATTCGACCTCGATCCGGTGCACGTTGCGGGTCACCGTGGGGTCGGCCCAGATCTCCAGCCGCGTGCGATCGGGACCGATTCCGGCCAGCGACAGCGCCACGGCGACATTCAAATTCGCCGGAAATCCCTTTGCCGCCTCGCGCGCGGTGCCTTCGAATATCCTGAGCGGTTCGGTAATGCTTTCGATGTCGATGTTGTTTTCGACGATATAGGGCGCGCCGGCGAGCCCGGCGATCGGCTTGCGCGTGACCATCCGGACCGAATGGATCTCGCCGACCGCGGCCGCCGTCACCGCGTCGAGACCGATCAGCGCACCCGTGGGCACGATGATCTGGCCCCCCTTTTGCCTGGCAAGCTCGATCAGGTCCTCGTGCTCGAGCAAGGCTCCCGCGCTGAGAACGACCGCGGTCTTTCCACTTCCGACAAACGGAGCCACGATTCCGCGCAGCAGGTTGCCGGGGGCGCACTCGATGACCATGTCGGCCACGCCGCAGAGCGCCTCGATCGGAAGGATCGCGGGCGCTGTCTTCAACTCCGCAAGCCAGCTTCGATGCTTCTCGGGATTTCGTGCCGATACCGCCGCGAGAACCATTCCATCGATACCCCGGTCCAGCGCCTTGACGACCCGCGTTCCGATCGGCCCCAGCCCCGCAACCGCAACCCGCAGGCCACCGCGCGCGCCTTTTAATGCATGTTCCATGGCCCGATCCCCGGATTTGGAAAAGCAATCACGCCCAGCGAAGCACGAAGGACGCTGAATGTCCGCAGCAATTGCAAGACCGCAACATCAGAGGCGGTCGACTTTCAGCGCGTACAATTTCCGCTCCTTCGCCGCTTCGGCTGCCGCGAGAATGGCGTCGAGATCGTCATCCGGCCTTAGGAAACACCCCGACAGGCTATCCATCCTGCCGGAGGCAAGCGCCAGCAGCAGCGCTGCCGGGCGCTCCGGCGGAAGATCACGGCCTTCATCGAATATCGTTCGAAACCATGGCATCCAGGTCTTCCCCTCCGGTGAATTGAGCGAGTATTCGGACATTGCAGTGCGCACGGTCCCCGGCCCCATCGCAAAAACGGAAACTCCGTCTGCCGCGACTTCCGCGGCGATGCATTCGGCGAACCGGATCAGCGCGGTCTTGCTGGTCACGTAGGCGGAAAAATGGGGAAGCATGTAGGCTCCGCCCCCGCTCGCGATATTGATGATTCGGCCACGGCGGCGCTCGATCATGCCCGGCAAGACCCGATGCGCACAGATCACCTGGCCCCTTAGATTGACGTCCATGGTCCGCCACCAGTCCTGGAGCGTAGATTGGCTGAACGGGCCTATGGGTCCTGCAATGCCTGCATTGTTGACGAGCAGGTCAACCGCGCCGAGCGACCGCTCGATTTCCCCAAATGCGATGTCGACAGCGTCGGCATCGGTGATATCCACGGTGAACGCCCGCGCGCGCCCACCCGCTCGCTCGATCAGCGCGACCGTCTCGGCAATTTCGACGGCCGAGCGCGCAACCACCGCAATTGCCGAACCGGCTGCCGCGAGCGCCTGCGCGAAGGCCCGGCCGAGGCCGCGTCCGCCGCCGGTCACGATTGACACCTGGCCGCGTAGATCGATCGAACCTGTCATCGCTTTTCTCGCATCATTTTCCAATTCCCGCGCACCGGCCAACTAGACTGAAATTATATTCGCGGGGTCGAGTCCCAGGGAAATGCGCTTTATGTTTTCCGCGATCAACGTCGCACGCGCCTCAAGCATTCCGTCGGTCCAGCCGGCAACGTGCGGGGTCATCAAGACATTGGGCAGCTCATGAAAGGGAAAGACCGACGGTTTGGTCTGACCGTGCGTCGACGGATATTTGTACCAAACGTCGAGCGCGGCGCCGCCAATGCGCTTTTCGCGCAAAGCAGAATAGAGTGCTTCCTCGTCGATCAAGGCCGCCCGCGCGACGTTGATCAGTATGGCGGTCTGCTTCATCTGCGCCAACTGCGGTGCGCCGATCAGTCCTTTGGTCGACGGCGTCAGCGGCACGGTGATCGCCAGAAAGTCCGAGGCAGCCAGGATCTCTTCGAGAGATTCGGGCGGCCGAATCTGGGCATACGCATCGGCACGGGAAACATCACGACGTATCGCAAGGACTTTCATGTCAAAAGCGGCGGCACGTTTGGCCAATGCGTGACCGATCCGCCCGTAACCGAGAATCCCCAGGGTTTTGCCCGCGAGTTCCGGCCAGGGCGGCGGCGTCGGAATTCCCACGCCCCATTGGCTCAGCCAGTTGCCGCGCCGCAACGCATTGTCCAGCGTCGGAAATCCCCGCGACAGCGCCAGCATCGCGCCGAAAATATATTCGGCGATGCCGGTCTCGTGGCCATATACATTCGCCAGAATGGCACCCGCCGGAATCGCGGTACGGTCGATCCGGTCAAGACCGGCGCCGGGCACTTGCACCAGACGCAACCGCCCGGACTTCTCGCCCATTTCCCGCGTGAAGACCAAAGTCACGACGACGTCGATATCGGGCATCTCCGAAAGAATGCCCGCCTCATCGCTCAGGACAATTTCGCAGGGAATATCGACATTGGCCCGCACCGCCTCGGCGAACGACCCGGCAAGCGGACCAACGAAGGCAATTCTTATCATTTGCTCTCTGCCGAACCAGCTCAGGCCATCTGTGCTGATGTCGCAAGCCAATGCAATGAAGAATTTCGGCTATCCTCATCCCGCCAACCTTGAAACAAGAATCGCGGCATCCATGGCAGCAGCTGGCAACAACTTTTTCGATTTCCAAGCTCCCCATATAAAGGTCGGACCCATCGCATCTTGAAATGAGCGTTGGCTTGCCAGAACCGCTAGACTTTCCGCGGAACAATCCCGCCGGCCCGACGGCCTGCGCTGGGGCGCCGACTTGGCCCCGCCGTCGTGCTGAGGAACCAATGTCAGTTCACGTGGTTCCCTGAATGAGTTCAGGAGGAATGACATGTCGGCATGGTTTAGAGAAGGCGACCCCTCGGTGATGGAAAGCGCCGTGCAGATCGCATGGAATTTCCTTGAGCGCGCCGGCGAGATCGACGATCCCCAGGAGACGATTCAATTTCTGGCCAAGAAAATCGAATTCATGATTGAGCAGGGCCAGCGCAACAAACTTGTGCTGTCGAACCGCGCCATTGCCGCTTTTCAACATTACAAGCAGGCCCGCACGATCGAACATAAGCTGGTCACGCGTTGATATGGAGATGGTCTAAACGCGTCACGTGGAAATGGCCTGCCCTTCAAGGCTCCGGCTGTAGCGCGACATGGCAAAGCAGAAAGCGAAATAAATCAATCCTACGAACACGTAGACCTCGACGCTGAACGATTGCCAGGCGGGATCGATGATCGCCGTCTTCGCTGTCGTCAGCAGGTCAAAGATGCCGATGATCAGAACCAGACTGGTATCCTTGAAGAACGCGATAAACGTATTCACCAGCGGCGGGATCACATGGCGGATCGCCTGCGGTAAAACGATCAGGCCGTTTTTCCGCCAGTACGAGAGGCCGAGCGCGTCGGCCGCCTCGTGCTGTCCTCTGGGAATGGCTTGCAGCCCGCCCCGCATGACTTCCGCAAGATAGGCGCCGGCGTAAAGCACGAACGCAACCTGGGCCCGGAGCAGCTTGTCGATGTTGATGCCGTCAGGCATGAACAGCGGAAACATCACGCTCGCCATGAACAACAGGCTGATCAGCGGAACGCCACGGATGAGCTCGACATAGAGCACGCAAAGCGACCGGATCGCGGGCAACTTTGAACGGCGGCCGAGCGCCACGAGAATGCCGAGTGGAAAGCCGAAGGCAAGCCCGAAGGTCGCAAGGATAAGCGTCACCGGCAACCCGCCCCAGCGATCCTGCGAAACAAAGGGCAGCCCGAAGATGCCGCCCCACATCAGCAAACCGATCACGACCAGCGCCGCGGCCCACACAGCCATGAGCTCCTTCCTCCACCAGTTGCGGCGGCTCGACACGAAGAAGAGCGCAATGAACGTCAATATCGCGAGCGCAGGTCGCCACTGCTGGTCGAAGGGAAAAGTACCGAACAGAATGAAGCGATACTTCTCGGGGATGACGGCCCAACAGGCGCCAACTCCACGGAGCGCCCGGCAAACGCTGGTCTGATTGGCTGGAACCGTCCAGATCGCATTCCAGAAACCCCATTGCACGAAACTCACGCTCGCTTTTACGAGAACCAGGATCAGCAACAGGGAAATGACTGTCGAGGAAATCGAGGAGAATAGATTGGTGCGCAACCATCCGATCAGGCCGCTGCTTCCGGCCCTGCGCGATCGTGAGCGGCCGAGGGGAAGCGGATTTTCCGGCGCATCCGTCACTGAGGTCATCGATCAGCGCTCCACCAGCGCGATGCGCGCATTATACCAGTTCATGAACAGGCTGATGCCAAGACTGATGACCAGGAACACCAGCATGATCAGCGCGATGGCTTCGATCGCCTGCCCGGTTTGGTTCAGCGTGGTATTCGCAATCGACACGATGTCCTGATAACCGACTGCGACGGCCAGCGAGGAATTCTTGGTCAGGTTCAAATACTGGCTGGTCATCGGCGGAATAATAACGCGAAGCGCCTGCGGCAAGACGATCTGCTGAAGAACGAAGCTGCGGCGCAAGCCCAGCGCCTTGGCGGCATCCCACTGACCCCTGGGAACGGCCTGTATGCCGCTGCGCACGATCTCGGCGATGAACGCCGAGGTATAGGTGACGAGCGCCACCAGGAGCGCGAAGTACTCCGGCGTCAACGTCAATCCACCGACAAAATTGAATCCCCGCAACTCCGGCATCGTGATGGTCCAGGATACGCCCAAACCCCAGGACAGAACCGCCGGCAGTCCGATCACCAAAACAAGCGCGTATGGCCATAGCCGACGCGGCTTGCCGTCCAGCAGTTGCCGCGCGACCAATCGCCGGTGCAGCGCATACGACGCGATCAGCCCGGCGGCGCCCAACCCGATTACCCAAAGGTTTCCTTGCGCGATCGGGATCGACGGGAGAACGAGGCCTCGATTTGAAAGATATACGCCGTCGATGGGCATCCATGCGGCGCGGGCCGCCGGAAGACCCTGAATCAGCGCATACCAGAACAGAAGCTGCAGCAGCAGCGGGAGATCACGGAGCACTTCGACATAGACGGCCGCCAGCCGGGACAACAGCCAATTGGACGACAGTCGTGCAATTCCGATCATCGTCCCGAACAACGTCGCAAGCACGACGCCGATGACGGCGACGCGGAGCGTATTGACGAGGCCAACGATGAACGCGCGCAGATAGGTGTTCTTCGGGCTGTAGTCGAGCCAGGCGTCGGCAATCGGCATCCCCGCCTCTCGACCGAGAAAGGCAAAACCGGTCGAGATACGGCGCACCGACAGATTATGAAGGGCGTTCGACCACAGCCAGGCGACGACAGCGATCGCGATCCCCACCACGGCGAGCTGCCAGAAAAGTCCTGCCAGGCGCTCTCTGCTCATTGAAACGCGCAACCGCCTGCGTCGAGCGGGTTCGGACGTGGAAGTCGTCACAGCACAAGATCCTTCCGACAGCAGCGATCTTCGGCCATGCGCAAACTGGCGCGCTTCATATGTTGCATAAAATGGGTTTTATGCAACATATGTTCCATGGCCCGGTCGCTAGTTCTCCCCCTCAATGAAGTCTGCAGTGCCTTGCGGGCTGGCGATGCCATGGCGAAAAAGACCGAAAGCCCGTTCGCCGCGATGTCAAAAAATGTTGCCGAGAAAGGTTGAACAGGATGGGCACCAGCTCCAGCCGCGTACTGCATCGAAGCCTGCGCGAATTGCCCCCCAAAGCCGTCGGCGGCGACGGCGTGTGGCTCATTGCCGAGAATGGCCGCCGGATTATCGACGGCTCCGGCGGAGCTGCGGTTTCCTGTCTCGGACATCAACATCCGCGGGTGATCGAGGCCATCACCAACCAGGCGTCGAAGCTTGCTTATGCCCATACCGGCTTTTTCTCCTCGGAGCCGGCGGAGGCGCTGGCCGACCTTCTGGTCGGTCGATGAGCCTGGCGGCCTCGCCTACGCCTACTTGGTCAGCGGCGGGTCGGAAGCGATCGAAGCCAGCATCAAACTGGCGCGGCAATATTTTATCGAAAACGGTCAGCCGCAACGCCAGCGCTTCATCGCCCGTCGCCAAAGCTACCATGGCAACACGCTCGGCGCGTTGGCGGCAGGCGGAAACGCCTGGCGCCGTGAACCCTATGCGCCGCTTGCTGTCGTCCGCCTTCAGCCATGTGACACCTGCATTCGCGTATCACGAAAAGCGCGACGATGAATCCGAAGCCGATTTTGTGGCGCGGCTGGCGGCCGAACTGGAGGCTGAATTCCAGCGCCTCGGCCCCGACACGGTAGCCGCATTCATTGCCGAACCCGTGGTCGGAGCCACCGCCGGATGCGTGCCGCCGCCGGACGGTTATTTCAGGGCCGTGCGCGACATCTGTAACCGGCACGGCGCGCTACTCATTCTCGACGAGGTGATGTGCGGCATGGGCCGCACCGGCACGCTTCACGCCTGGGAACAGGAGGGCGTTGCGCCCGACATCCAGGCCATCGCCAAGGGGCTCGGCGGCGGCTACCAGCCGATCGGCGCCATGCTCGCAAGCTGCGCGCATCATCGACACGATCCGGCAGGGCTCGGGAGCTTTCCAGCACGGCCATACCTATCTCGCGCACCCCCTCGCCTGCGCGGCGGCGCTTGAGGTGCAGCGGATCATAAGCGAAGAGAAGCTGCTCGAGCGGGTCAGGGATTCTCGGCAGTCACCTCGAGCGACGGTTGACCGAGCGCTTCGGCAATCACCGGCACGTCGGCGATATCCGCGGGCGAGGACTGTTTCAGGCCATCGAGCTGGTCGCCGATCGCGGCAGCCGCGAGCCGTTCGATCCCGCCCTCAAGCTCAACCAGCGGATCAAGGCCGCGGCGTTCGAAGGCGGCCTTGCCTGTTATCCGTCCGGCGGGACGGTGGATGGCCGCAGCGGCGACCATGTCCTGCTCGCGCCGCCCTACATCGCGTCGTCGGACGACATCGACATGATTGTCGACAGGCTCGGCTCTGCCGTAGACAGCGCACTGAAATCGGTTGGTCAATAGGAGGAGGAGCGAAAAATGAAAAGAATTATCATTGCTACAGGATTGCTCACGGCATGGCTTTCGGGAGCCACTGCCGGAACGCTCGACACGGTCAAGCAGCGCGGCACGCTGGTGTGCGGCGTCAGCGCGGGCTTTGCCGGGTTCTCCACACCGGACTCCCAGGGCAACTACAAGGGCCTGGACGTCGACTACTGCCGTGCCTTGGCAGCGGGAGTTCTCGGCGACGCCAGCAAGGTGCGTTATGTCGCACTCACAGCGCAAAACCGCTTCACCGCCCTGCAATCGGGCGAAATCGACGTACTCTATCGCAATTCGACGCAGACCTATCTGCGCGGCGTGACGCTTGGCCTGCGGCAGGGGCCGATCAATTTCTATGACGGCCAGGGTTTTGTGGTCCGGCGCGACAGCGGCGTGAAGGATCTGAAGGGGCTCAACGGCGCCACCGTTTGCGTCGCGCAGGGAACAACCCATGAGGTGACGCTGGGCGATTACGGTCGCGCCAACGGGATCGAATGGAAGCCGTTGGTGTTCGATCGGGTTGACACCATGTACCAGACGTTTTTCGGCGGGCGGTGTGACGCCATGACCCAGGACGCATCCGCGCTTGCCGGCGCGGTTGCAACGGCGGCTCCGAACGCTGCCGACTACATCGTCCTGCCGCTGACGATCAGCAAGGAACCGCTCGGGCCATTTACGCGCAACGGCGACGAAGTGTGGACCGATATCATCGCCTGGCTTCACTACGGCCTGATCGAGGCAGAGGAACTCGGCGTTACCGCAGCCAACGTTGACGAGATGGCAAAATCCAGCAACGTGCCGGCGATCCAGCGTCTCGCTCGGCAGCGCCGGCGAGCTCGGATCGCGCCTTGGCCTCGACAACAAGTGGATGGTGCAGGTCATCAAAGCGGGCGGCAACTATGCGGAGATCTTCGACCGCAATGTGGGTCAGGCAAGCCCGCTGAAGCTCGACCGCGGCCTGAACGCGACCTGGAACAAGGGCGGTCTGATGTACGCCATTCCCTTCAAGTGAGGAGCTAGCGCCGTGGTGCGGCAGCGATACTGATACCTGCCGCGTCCCGGCACTCCGGCTTCTTACTTCTCCAGGCCGAAGGGATCGTCGACCGAATGCGCCGGCTGGGTAAACCAGCGGGCGCCGGTTTCGGTGATGACCATGTGGTCCTCGAGGCGCACGCCGAATTCGCCGTAGATGCAGATGGTCGGCTCGTTCGAGAAGGTCATGCCGGGCTTCAGCACGGTCTTGTCGCCCTTCACGAGATAGGGCCATTCGTGCACGTCGAGGCCGATGCCGTGGCCGGTGCGGTGCGGCAGGCCGGGTGTCGCATAGCCGGGCCCGAAGCCGGCGCCGTTGATGACGCCGCGGGCGGCGATGTCGATATCCTCGCAGCGGTTGCCGGGTTTGGCGGCGGCGAAGCCCGCGGCCTGCGCCGCTTTCTCCAGATTCCAGACGTCGCGCTGGCGCCTGGTCGGTTCGCCGAACACGTAGGAGCGCGTGATGTCGGAGAGATAGCCGTCGACCGGCGCGCCGGTATCGATCAGGATCATGTCGCCGTCCCTGAGCGTCTGCGGATAGGGCACGCCGTGCGGATAGGCCGACGCCTCGCCGAACAGCACCGCGTTGAACGGTGGATCGCCTTCCGAGCCGAGCTTGCGGTGCGCCGCGGTGATGAATGCCTGCACTTCGGTGGTGGTGATGCCTTCGCGCATGATGCGGGCAGCGGCCTTGTGGGCTTCGAGCGTGATGTTCTTGGCCGTCTGCATCAGCGCGAGTTCGTGCTCGGACTTGATCATGCGGCAACCGGCGGTCACGTCGATCGAGTTGATGAAGGTGTAGGCGTTGCCGGCGCGGCGCAGTCCGTCGAAGGTGAAGAACGGCGTCGCCTCGTCGACGGCGATCGTGCCGCTGGGATAGCCGAGCGCGCGCACGGTCTCGGTGACGGTTGCGGTCGGATCCTCGTCCTCCTCCCAGACCGCGATCTTGTCGCCGAACGAGATCATGGTCTTGAGTTTCTCGACCTCGAATGCCGGCGAGACGTAGACGATCTCGCCCCTGGCCGGCAGAACCGCGCTGTGCATGCGTTCGGTGCGGCGGAACTTCAATCCGGTGAAATAGGTCATGCTCGAGGAGACATCGAGATAGAGCGCGTCGATGCCCTTCTCGCGCATGATCGCCTGGGCGCGGGCGATGCGCCGCAGCCGCTCATCGACGCCGATCGGCGGCACGTCGCCGCGCATGTTCTTCATGGCGGCGAGTTCCGCCTCCGCCGTCGATCCGCCGACGCCAACCGTCATGACAAGCCCCTTTCAATTGTCATCGCCGAAACCGGCGCTGTACCAGGATATTTGCCGTCGCCGTCAGCCCCAGCGTTGCGGTCATCAGGACGAACGCGACGGACGCGCCGAACGGCCAGTTGTTGAGCTGGAACTGCCCGTAGACCAGGGGCCCCATCATCTTGAATTTGGGGCCGCCGAGCAGCACCGGCGTCGCATAGGCGTTCATGCCGAGGATGAAGGTCAGGATGGTGCCGGCGAGGATGCCCGGCAGCGACAGCGGCAGCAGCACGCGGCGAAACATCGTCATCGGCCCGGCGCCGAGGCTGAAGGCGGCCTCCTCGACGTTGCGGTTGATGCCTTCGATCACGCTCTGCAACGTCAGCACCATGTAGGGCAGGTTGACGGCAATGATGCCGGCAACGACGGCGCCCTCGGTGTACATGATCTGCAGCGGCTCGGTGATGACGCCGAACTGCATCAGGGTCACGTTGAGAAAACCCTTGGAGCCGAACAGCGTCATCCACCCGGCCGCACGCACGGCATTGCCGACGAACAGCGGCAGCACCACCAGCATGATCAGCACATTCTTGAACCGCGACTGGGTGCGCGCCAGCACGTAGGCGAGCGGCAAACCCATGACGAGGCAGGTGACGGTACAAAGCGCGGCCACGCGCAACGTCGTCCACAGCACGCCGGTGTAATAGGGATCGGCGAAGAACTTGACGTAGTTGTCCAGCGAGAACGTCTCCACCATCATGCGCCGCGGGTCGAGATGATTGAAGCTGTAGCGGAACAGGATCGCCAGCGGCACCAGCAGGCCGACGGCCACGAACACCGTCGCCGGCCCGACCAGCGTCGTCGCCGAGAGCAATGACGTCGGCGTCTCGTCCGACTGGAACTGCCCTGTCGATGCCGTGGCCATCGCGCGAGCGGTGCTCGCTCAGCTCTTCAGCACCTTGTCCCACCATTCCTTGAACGCGATGTCGTTCTTGTTCATGTAGTCGTAGTCGAGATCGACAAGTTTCTTGATCTCGTCGGGGGTGAAACCGATGCGCTTGTTGAGATCGGGCGCGACCACGGCGTTGGTGACGGTGGGATTGTAGCCCATGTCGACGGCAAAGGCCTCCTGCGCGCTCTTGTCGAGCATGGCGTCCAGATAGGCGTAGGCGCCGTCCTTGTTGGGCGCGTTCTTCGGCATGACGAAGCCCGAGATGTAGGCGAGCGTGCCTTCCGTGGGAGCAACGGCGGTCACGGGAATACCGGCGTTCTGCCATTGCACGACGCGCGCCTTCCACATCACGCCGACGCCGAATTCCTCCGACTTCAGGCCTTGGGCGAACGCCTCGTTGGTCGGATAGATCCGCATGCCGGCCTTCTTGCATTCCAGCAGCAGTTTCTTGCCGGGCTCGATATCGTTGACCTTGCCGCCGGCGGCGAGCGCCGCGCAGACCAGCGTGTATTGATACTGGATGTCGATGATGCCGAGCTTGTTGCCGTGCTTCGGGATCGAACACGTCCTTGTAACTGACGGGCGCGGTCGTGATCATCTTTGGATTGTAGACGCCGACCTTGCCCGAATAGATGTGGCCGACGCCATAGGGATACTTCATCGCCGGCAGCAGATTTGCCGGCATTCTTGAGCTTGCCGTAGTCGATCGGCATGACGGTGCCGGCGTCCTGCATCTGGAACATGTTGAGCGCCGAAAGACCCTGCACATCGGACGTGCCGCGCGGCAGCCGCTGCTCGGCGATCATTTTCGAGCGCCGCTCGGGATCGCCGGCCTGGTCCTGCACCACCTCCCAGCCGTCCTTGATCAGGATCGGCACCTCGATATTCTTGTTGAGCAGACGGGCGTAGTCGCCACCCCAGGTGCCGACGACGATGCGGCCTTTGGCTCTGCGCCGATGCCGTGCGCGGCAGGCTGGCCGTGCCGGCCAGTGCGGCTGCGCCGAGCAAGACTTCACGGCGGGATTTCGATCTGGTCATGATGGGTACCTCCGGGCGTTGATCGGATGGGCGGTAAGTTATGATTGGAATACGCGGCCTGTCGATTTGCTCCAGCCGATATGGACCTGTTCTCCGATCACCGGCAGCGGCTGTTCCGGCCGGTTCTGGATCTGCACGATGACCCGCTCCTTTGGCGACAGGCGTACGTGCAGATCCACCTGCGATCCGAGATAGGAGATGAATTCGACCGCTCCGGGAAAGCTGTTGTCCATCGCCGGCGCCGCCGGCCGTCGTCAGCGCAAGACGCTCGGGGCGCAGCGCGAGCGAGGCGTTGCCGGTGCCGGTCCCTTCGCAGGCGATGACGAGGCCGCCGGCCGAGACGAAGCGTCCGGGGCCATCCATGCGGCCATCGATGAAGGTGGAGCGGCCGACGAAATCGGCGACGAATTTTTCCGAAGGACGCTCGTAGAGGTCCTGCTGCGACCCGATCTGGCGAATACGGCCCTCGCTCATGACGACGAGGCGGTCGGCCATGGTCAGCGCCTCCTCCTGGTCGTGGGTCACCATCACGGTGGTCAATCCGAGCTTGCGTTGCAGTTCGCGGATTTCGACGCGCACGTCCTGGCGCAGCTTGGCGTCGAGATTGGACAGCGGCTCATCGAGCAGCAGCACGTCGGGGCGGAAAACCAGCGCACGGGCCAGCGCCACGCGCTGCTGCTGGCCGCCGGACAATTGTCGCGGCAGCCGGTCGCCGAGATGATCGAGCCGCACCAGGCGCAACGCCTCGGTGATCTTCGGCGCCATCTCCGCCTTCGGCATCTTGCGCATCTCGAGGCCGAACGCGATGTTCTCGGCCACCGTCATGTGCGGAAACAGCGCATAGCTCTGGAACACCAGGCCGGCGTTGCGCTTCCACGGAGGCAGCGCGGTAATGTCGCGTTCGCCGAGGCGCACGCTGCCGGACGTCGGTTCGATGAAGCCGGCAACGATGCGCAAGGTCGTCGTCTTGCCGCAGCCGGAAGGGCCGAGCAGGACCAGGAACTCGCCATCGGCAATGTCGAGCGAAATGTCATCGACGGCCTTGAAGTCGCCGTAGCACTTGGTGATGCCGGTCAACTGCAGGCGCGCCATGGTCAGACCACGCGGCCGATGTTGACGAAGCGATCGGTCAGCAGCATGGCGCCGCCGATAAACAGGATCTGCAGGACCGACACCGCCGCGATGGTCGGGTCGATCTTCCATTCGAGGTATTGCAGGATCGCGATCGGCAGGGTCGTGCGGCCGGGACCGACGAGGAACAGGCTCATTTCCAGATTTCCGAACGAGGCGATGAAGCCAAACAAGGCTGCCGCGACGATGCCCGGCAGAATGGCCGGGCAACGTGATGCGCCGGAACGTGGTCAGGCGATCGGCGCCGAGGCTTTGCGCCGCCTCCTCGACGGCGCGATCCATGCCGACGAGGCTCGCCGTGATCAGGCGCACCGTCCAGGGTATCGCGATCAGGACGTGACCGGCGATCAGGCCGCCGAGTGAACCGAGGATCGGGCCAGCCGGTCGCGATCTCGGTTTCGACATGGAAGACATACAGCGCGATGCCGAGCACGATGCCCGGCACGATCAGCGGCAGCAACAGCAGGTTGTTCACCGCCTCGCGTCCGCGGAAGCGCCCTCGCACCAGGCAAACGGCGGCGGGAACGCCGATCGCCAGGCCGATCGAGGTCGCGACCACCGCGACCTGCAGGCTGAGCAGAAATCCGGTGACGAACCTGTCGTTGCCGGGAATGGCGCGGAACCATTTCAGCGAATAGCCTTCCGGGGGGAATGACGGAATTTCCTGGGCGAAGAACGCCAGCCAGATCACGAAGAACATCGGCAGCAGGATATACGCAAGCGACACGCCGGCCGCGGTCCGAAGCGCCATCGCGGCCGACCAAGCGTGACGACGTCCATCCGGGTACGACGGTCAAGATCGTCTCTCTGCGAACGCCTGCAGTCAATTCAGCCGGTTCTTGTGCAAGCTGCCGGCCTTCATGATCAGAGAGAGATGTTTGCCCTGATCGCCAAGCAGCGCAAGGTCTTTCAGCGGATTGCCGTCGACGACGATGACGTCGGAAAAGGCGCCTGGCTGCAATGTACCCAGCTTGCCCGGCATGCGCAGGACCTCGGCGCCGATCGTGGTCGCCGAACGGATGATCTCGATCGGCGAGACCACCTCCTGGCGGATGGTGAACTCCTTCGACTGGTCCCAATGCAGCTCACCCAGGAGATCGCTGCCATAGGCGACGGGAATGCCGTGGCGCTTGCAGATCTCCAGCGACTTCAGCCCGCCCTGCAATACGATTTCGTTCTTGGCGAGGCTTTCGCCGATCATGCCGAACTTCGCCGCCCGGTCCTTCATCGCGTAATAGGTGACGAGGTTCGCTACCAGATACATGCCTTTCTCGACCATCAGCTTTGCGGAGGCATCGTCGATCAGATTGCCATGCTCGATGGTGCGAACGCCGAGGCGCGCGGCGCGGGTGATGGATTCGCGCGGAATAGGCATGGGCGCAGACGTAGCGGCCGAAGGCGGTTGCCTCTTCCACCGCCGCGCTGACCTCGCCATCCGAGAATTGCTGGCTGTCGAGCGGATCGTAGGGTGAGGCGACGCCGCCGGACATCATGATCTTCACGTGGTCGGCGCCCTGGCGCATCTGCTCGCGCGCGGACTTGCGGACCTCGTCGACGCCATCGGCGATGGCGGATTTGAATTGCAGGCCGTTGCAGCAGACGCATTCGCCGCCCCGGTTGGTGCGCCGGCGCGAATCCGAATGGCCGCCGGTCGGGCCGATCGACTGGCCGGCGATATAAAGCCGGGGACCGATGATATGCCCGGTTTCGATCGCGGTCTTGATGCCCCAGTCGGCCCCGCCGGTGTCGCGCACGGTCGTGAAGCCGCGGTCGAGCATGGCGCGCAATCGCGTCGCCGCGCGCGCGGTGACAGCGTCAGCGGCAACATCTCCATGAAGCGGACATTGACCTCGCTGTGGATGGCGTGCACGTGGCAATCGATCAGTCCCGGCATCAAGGTGCGCTTGCCGCAGTCGATGACGTCGGCGTCGGTCGTCCTGATCGGCTTCTCGCTGAGTTCCTTGACGCTATCGCCCTCGACAAGCAATTCATATCCGCCGCGAAGCTCGCCGAACGAAGGTTCGAGCAATTCGAAATTCCTGAACAGGATTTGCTGGGACATCGGCGGGCTCAGGATAGCCGGTTCTTGTGGAAGCGTCCGCCCTTCATGATGACCGAAAGGTGCCGGCCCTGCTCCTGAAACAGCTTCAGGTTCTGGAGCGGGTTGCCGTCGACGACGAGCAGATCGGCAAAGGCGCCCGGCTTCAGGCAGCCGAGCTTGTCCTCCATGCGCACGATCTGGGCGCCGATCGTGGTGGCCGAACGGATGATCTCGGCCGGCGACAGCACCTGCGCGCGCAGCGTGAACTCCTCCGACTGCGCCACCTGCAACTGGCCGAGCAGATCGGTGCCGTAGGCGACGGGAATGCCGTGACGCTTGCAGATTTCGAGCGACTTCAAGGCGCCGTCGATGACGAGGTCGTTCTTGGCCAGCATGTCCGAACTCATGCCGTATTCGGCGGCATGCTTCTTCATCTCGAAATAGGTGACGAGATTGGCGACGAGGAACATGCCCTTGCTCGGCCATCAGCCTGGCGGACGCATCGTCGATAAGATTGCCGTGCTCGATGGTGCGTACGCCGGCGTTGGCCGCGCGCGTGATGGCCTGCGGTGTATAGGCGTGGGCGCAGACATAGCGGCCGAAGGCGTGCGCCTCCTGCACCGCCGCCGCCACCTCGCCTTCCGAGAACTGCAGGCTGTCGAGCGGATCGTAGGGCGAAGCGACGCCGCCGGACATCATGATCTTCACCTGGTCGCAGCCCTGGCGCATTTCCTCGCGCACCGCGCGGCGGACTTCGGAAACGCCATCCGCGATTCCCATGGCGAACGTCAGGGCGTTGCAGCATTGACAGCGCATGCCAAGGTCGGTGCGGCGGCGGCCGTCGCTGTGGCCTCCGGTCGGACCGATCGCGCGTCCGGCGATGAACAGCCGCGGCCCCGGCAACAGCCATTTTTCCGTCGCTTCCTTCAGGCCCCAATCGGCGCCGCCGGTGTCACGCACGCTGGTAAAGCCGCGGTCGAGCATCCCGCGCATCAGCTTGGCGGCGCGCGCCGTCATCAGCGTCAGCGGGACGTTTTCCATATTGCGGATCACGACGTCGGACAGCACCACATGCACGTGGCTGTCGATCAGGCCGGGCATCAGCGTGCGCCCGCCGCAGTCGATCACGCTCGGCCGTGGCGAGCCTGATCGGTTTGGCCGAGACTTCCCTGATCGTTTCGCCTTCGACGATCAGCTCATGGCCACCGCGCAATTCCCCGGCCACGGGATCGAGCATTTCGAAATTCTTGAAATGGTAGAGATCCATGGCCTTTTCCCGATCGCCCCGCGCGTCGATCGAAATGTCCTACGCCGGTTTGCCGGCGTCAATGGGCAGGCCGTGTGCAGGTCGGCTAACGGCTGGAGGCCGATGCGACGCGCACATTGCGTGATCTCGCTGCTTTAATTTGCGGACGTACCCCGCTCCTCATGGCGACAACAATCCTTCTGGCCTTCGTTCCATCATGTTGTGCGCCCGCCAGGATTTTATGCGCATTGCGGGTACGAGCCAGTTTGAGGGAAGTCTGTGACCTCTTCTGCAACCGTGCAATCCTGGCCGTTTCTCTGGCGGCGGCCTCGGCTTTTGCCTCCGCCTCGGCCTTCTTGATGGCATCGCTGATGGAGGGAGCCAGCACAACCGGGATAGCGGCCACGTCCTTTGCTTTGGATAAGCCACCGACGCCTTCGCAGGGCGCGCCGCGAGGTAACTCCAAATGCAGCGAGACCGTCCTGGATTCTTCAGTCCAGTTTTTCGCAGCGCTGCCTGTCACGATCCTCACATAGTCTTTCGTCTCCGATGGGAGTCCGCCCTGGCGGGAAAGCCATTTTTGGATTCGGCCGCTGCCCGCATTGTATGCCGCGGCCGCCAGTCCGAGATTTCCAAACTGATCCTGTAATTTTCGCAGGAATCTCGCCGACGCGGGAAGCGCCTCGAACGGATCGAACGGGTCTTCGAGCCCGACCTCGGCTGCGGTATCCGGCATGAATTGCGCGACGCCTTTTGCACCGACATGGCTGACTTCGAGGAAATTGAACCTGCTCTCCTGCCAAAGCAGACGGGCAAAGAATGCGACGGGAATATCGCTCGATTCAGCGGCCTCCTTGAGAGCCTCGCAAAAGTTCTTGCCGGGTGATTCCGGAATTTGCTCGGGCGCAGCGACCTGCTCCTCGATTAAGGGAGCAACTGTTTGATCGTTTGAAAAACCAGCTTCCGAATCCAGCGACACGGCGACGACAACGACAAGAGCAGCGATCAGCAATCGCATTCAATCAATCCCCGATGAGTTTTGATGATACCGCGATCCACGCGCGCGGCCCGGGAGGTTTGATGCGGTGAATGCGGCAGAGTAATGATCGCCGTTGTTCCAGCCGAGGAACTCGTTTAACTCGAGCGATAGCGGGAACCTCCGCCGTTGCCGCCGTTTGTAATGTCTATTGGTGACGTTGCGGCCAGCCACCCACGCATCGGGGACTGGAAGGGAAGAGCCATGCCAGCACTTATTGCCTATCTGGTTTCCATCACCGTGTTTTTGGGCGGGGCGTATGCTGGTCTGAACTGGGCCGTCAGCCCAGCGGCGAAAGATGCGCCGATCCGGTCAGCCGGGATTCCGACTCCCAAGCCGCATCCGAAGCAGGAACTGGTCGCGGCCGTCGAGGCGCCTTCTGCCGGCGATGCGGCCGTCGAAGCTGCGGCGGATACGAAAACAGAAATCGCCGCTCCACCCGCTTTGGCGGAAACCAAGCCGAACGCAGGCGAATTCACCGACAGTCCGAAGCCTGCCGCCGAGCCAGAGAAGTCCGCCGAGAGGATCGGCTCGCCCGCCAAATATGCGCCGAGGCAGACTGACGCCGGCAAGTTGAAGAGCAATGCGGCGGTCGACAAACCGAAAGCGAATGCAAGCAAGCCCGAAAAAATCCGGCAGGTCGAACATCACAGAAAGCCGGTGATGATGATATTGCGAACGATTGAATTTGCCGACGGCCGCCTCGAGCAGCATCTGCTGCCGATGAGCCAGGCCCGGATTGCCGCATATTAATTCCGAGAAAGCGCCGCACTGCCGGTTTAGTTCTGCTGCGCCACGCGGTAAAATCAGAGAACAGTATTTGCCGCGAACCTCAAAATTCGGGTCCAGGCTCAGGGAGCGACCATGAATGGCGCAAGGCTGAAACATTACGGCTGGGGCCGTGAGGGTGAGGGTATGACGCCCGCGGAGCGGGCGTTCGTGCTCGACCGTTACCGCGCGAAATTCTCACGCCATGAATTCGAAGCGATAGCAGTGCCGCGCCTGGAAGACTTGGCCCTGCGCGCGCCACGTGTGACACCACCTGCCTCCCTTGCCCCCTTCTGCACCAGCGAACGCTACGACCGGGTTGCCCACTCTTACGGCAAATCCTATCCGGACTACGTCAGGGCGATGCTCGGCGACTACGATTGCGCGCCTGACGTTGTCGCCTATCCCCGCAACGAGGCGGAGATTTCCGCCGTGATGGATTGGGCCGGCGCCGTGAGCGCCTCGCTGACGCCTTTCGGAGGCGGTTCGAGTGTCTGTGGCGGTGTTGAGCCCCGCGTCGACAGCGCGCGCCAAAAAGCGGCCGTCACGCTTGACCTGCGCAATCTCGGCAAGGTCGTCGAGGTGGATCTGGCATCGCGCGCCGCGCTGATCGAAGGCGGCGCATATGGCCCGGCGCTGGAAAGCCAGCTCAAACCGCATGGCGTCACATTGCGGCATTTTCCGCAGAGTTTCGAATATTCAACTCTGGGCGGCTGGATCGCGACACGGTCCGGCGGGCATTTTGCCAGTCTCTACACGCATATCGACGATTTCGTTGAAAGCCTGCGTGTCGTGACGCCGCGCGGCATCTTGGAAACGCGTCGGTTACCGGGCTCCGGCGCGGGACCGAGCCCGGATCGCATGTTCATCGGCTCGGAAGGAACGCTCGGCGTGATTTCGCGGGCATGGATGCGCCTGCAACCGCGTCCGAAATTCCGCGCCGGCGCATCGGTTCGTTTTCATTCGTTCTTCGATGCCGCGCGGGCGGTACGCGCGATCGCGCAGGCCGGACTCTATCCATCGAACTGTCGCATCCTTGACGCGCAAGAAGCATTCAACACCGGCGCGGCCGACGGAAGTGTGTCGATCATGGTGCTCGGCTTTGAATCCGGCGATCATCCGCCAGACGCCTGGATGGCGCGTGCGATCGAGTGCTGCGCCGATCATGGCGGGGCGCCAGAGC
The DNA here is from genome assembly GCA_963742425.1 of uncultured Alphaproteobacteria bacterium. Taxonomy (GTDB): domain Bacteria; phylum Pseudomonadota; class Alphaproteobacteria; order Rhizobiales; family Xanthobacteraceae; genus Bradyrhizobium. The sequence continues at coordinate 457,140 of CAVULR010000011.1, read as the reverse complement.
AGGCAAGCGCCGACGATGCGCATCTCGAAGGCGCGGCAGGCATCTGGCGCAATGCATTCATTCGCATGCCCTATGCGCGCGAGTTTCTGACGCCTGCAGGTCTGATCAACGACACGTTCGAGACCGCGATCACCTGGGATCGATTCGAGAATTTCCATGACACCGTGAAGACGGCGACGGAACGTGCGATTCTCGAGGCGACCGGCGTGAAAGGCGAGGTCACGTGCCGCTTCACCCATGTCTATCCGGACGGGCCCGCGCCCTATTTTTCCTTCCACGCACTCGGCCGCCACGGTGCCCTCTTGGAGCAGTGGCAGGCCATCAAGAATGCCGCCAGTGACGCGCTGATTGGAGCGGGCGGCACGATTACACATCATCACGCCGTCGGCCGCGATCATCGACCCTGGTACGATCGTCAGCGGCCGGAGCTTTTCGCGGCTGCGTTTCGGGCAGCAAAACGAGAACTCGATCCGCAAGGCATGCTCAATCCCGGAGTGCTGATCGATCCATGAGGCGACGGATGCGTCCGAGGCAGGCGAGTTATCCGATCACCTCCATCGGCGTCGGCAACGCGATGCCCTTGAGCGACGTGTCCGCTTCGCGCAACGAAATGGCGTTCGCCGTCAAAACGGCTCGATGATCCTCTTTCTCCCCTCGCGCCTTGGCGGCACCGGGAGCGTATCGAGTGTCCTGATCAGGATCCTGCGGGTCTCGGCGGGATCGATCACATCGTCGTATAGAAATTTCGCCGCGCTTTCGATCGCGGTATTGGACTTCTTCATGCCCGCGGTGAGACCGGCATGTAGATCGGCTCGCTCTTCGGGACTTGCAGCGTCTTCGAGATCTTTTTTGTAGATGATGTTGACCGCGCCCTCCAGTCCCATCCCGCCATATTCGGCGGTCGGCCAAGCCAAGAGGATCGACGGATTGAGCGGGCGCGACCCCATAATGTAATAACCCAATCCGTAGGCCTTTCGCAGCACGACCGTCAGCACCGGCGTGGTCGCGTTGGCGAGCGCCGAAAGAACGCGCGCGCTGTGGCGCATCAGTCCGGTTTTCTCCACGTCCGGTCCCACCATCAGCCCGGGCGTGTCGCAGAGGATGAGCACGGGAATATCGAACGCGTCGCAGATCTGGATGAAGCGCGCCATCTTGAGGCAGGCCGGCGTATCCATGGCGCCGGCCATATGCATCGGCTGGTTTGCCACGATCCCAACCGCGCGGCCGTCGAGACGCGCGAGCGCGGTCACGGCCGCCTTGCCGTAGCCCGCTTTCAACTCGAGCACGCTGTCCCGGTCCGCCAGCGTCTGTATGACGTTGCGCACGTTATAGGCACGGCGCGGGTTCTCCGGCACGATAGTCCGCAGAGGCGCTTGATCGGGCGCTTCGCCGCCGGATTGCGGACCGCTGAAATACGAAAGATATTTTTGCGCGGTCGTGACCGCCTGGGCTTCGTCCTTGACGAGGACGTCGATCACTCCGGACGCCCAGTGCACCGCCGCCGGTCCGATTTCCTCCGGGGTGTACTTGGTGCCGAGCGCGGCTTCCACTAGCGGCGGGCCCGCCATGCCCATTGCGGAATCCTCCGTCGCAATCAGAAGATCGCAAAGACCGGCCAGGTTGGCATGCCCGGCAAAGGCGCGCCCAGGGACGATGCCAATGGTCGGCACAAGTCCGGACAGCCGCGCGAAAACCACGAAAGTCGGCGAGGATGGTCGCGCTTCGACGGCCATGTCGTGTGGGCGGGCGCCACCGCCGTCCAGCCAGCAGATGACCGGCAGACGATGCTTTTCGGCGTGCTCGAACATGCGCGTGATCTTGGCGTGATTCATCGCGCTCTGGGTGCCCGCATAGACGGTATAGTCATAGCAGACGAGATCGACCGGACGCCCGGCGACCCTGGCGGTTCCCATCACCAGCCCATCGGCCGCACCGGTCATCCCGGCGACGGCCGGCCGGACCAGCCCGCCATATTCGACAAAGGAGTCCTTTTCAGCGAGCGCGTCGATCGCCTGACGCGTAGTCCAGCGGCCGCGCTTGCGCTGACGTTCGACGGAATCCGGACGCGCCGAGTCGAGCCGGGCCGCTCGGGCGTCGAGCGCGATCTGCAGCTCGGCTCGCACAGGGGATTTCTCGTTCATTCGGCCATCCTCATCGGGCCTGCGCTCAGTTTCTCGCGCTTGAGACGAATGCCGGCGCTTTCGCGGTCCCAGGTGTCCTCGGTCACGCCGTCATTTCGCAGCAGATGCTTCTCCACCTTCTGCGTCGGCGTCTTCGGCAGATCGGCGAGAAACCGCAGATATCGCGGCACCATGAAATGGGCAAGTCGCGTCGTCAGGAACGAGATCAGCTCGACCGGATCGATCTCGGCGCCCGGCACTGGGGCGACGATCGCCATCACCTCGTCCTCACCGAACTCGCTCGGCACGCCGACGACGGCCGCTTCCCGGACTTTCGGGTGGGCGCCTATCTCCACCTCGACCTCGAACGACGAAATATTTTCGCCGCGGCGGCGGATCGCGTCCTTCATCCGGTCGACAAAGAAGAAATTGCCGGCCTCGTCGCGACGGAATGCATCACCGGTATGGAACCAACCGTTGCGCCAGGCGCGCGCGGTTGCTTCGGCATTGGCGTTGTAGCCGTGATTCATCGTCCAGGGCTCCCTGGCCCGCACCATCAGTTCGCCGACGGTGCCGTCTGGAACCTCCATGTCGAATTCGTCGACCACGCGTGCCTCGAAACCGTCGCGAACACGGCCGCACGTTTTCGGTACATTCGGGTTGCGTTCGGACACGATCGGGCAGCTAATTTCCGTCATGTTGAAGACCGTGAAGATGTCGACGCCAAAACGCGCGGTGAAGGCCGGCGCGTCCTCGCTGAGCGGCACCATGACGACCTGCCGCAACGTGTGATCGCGATCGCGCGGGCTTGGCGGCGCTTTCATGAGAAACGGGATCATGGCCCCCAGCAAGGTCATGCTGGTGGTGCGGGTTTTGCGGATGGTGTCCCAGAACGTCGCCGTATCGAAGGATTCGACGAGAGCGATGGAGGCGCCACACATGAACATCCGGTAGATCGCATTGGTGCCGCCGACATGAAACAGCGGCAGGTTGACGAGCGCGCGATCGTCTTCGCCGATGGTGTCGAGCCCTTCGGCGGTGGCGCCGAGGTGGCGATAGGATGACAGCACGCCCTTCGAGGGGCCTGTCGTGCCGGACGTGTAAATTATAGCATGGGTATCCCACGGCATGATCTCGCGCGGCGGCGGCGCCGGTTCGTCATGGCCTGATAACGCCTCTTCCGTCAGGCATCTGATGCCGCTCAGTTCGGGCGAGGTACCGGAGATGACGACGAGGGTGTCGAGCGCGGCGCGGTCGACTTCCGCAAGCCGCTCTACCAGGCGCCCATCCGCTATCATCAGGCGCGCGCCCGAATTTTTGATGACATGCGCAAGCAGGCGGCCGCGATAACTGATGTTCACGGGAACATAGACGGCGCCGATATAGTTGAGCGCAAACCAGACGGCGAGCGCGTGCGGGCCGTTGGGAAGCCAGGACAGGACAAAGTCGTCCTGCTTCACCCCGAGCGCCTGCAGGCTCGCCGCCACGCGCCGCACGTTTCGCCGCAACCGCTGATAGGTCCAGGACTGATCGTCGGAAAACAGCACGAATTCCTTGTCGCCGCGCTCCGAGGCGTGACGATCGATCAGATTGCGCAAGACATATCGCTCGGCGCCAACGCGGTCATTCATGACTTCCTCCCGATGCGACGCCTTTTGGCGGTGAGTGTTCTATTGTGCTCAGTTGGGCTTCCGCGACTTGATCCCCTGCCGAAACGGCAATCGACACCAGCAGACGCTCCGATGCACGCGCTGCGGCGTTGAAATTTCCGTAATCCGATCGGCATGGTCCATGAAGGTTATTTAGCACTTGCTGGTATCCGAGCAAGAACTATGCTGGTGTCGAGCGGCCGAACACAAGGCCGTCGCAATGGAGGAACTCGCATGCGCTCACGGTCTGCAATCCAGTTGCTGCGTGATGGATCGATCGACCGGCGCACGTTGCTCCGGTATGTGGCGCATGGTGGTATAGCCGCCACCCTCGGTGCATCGGTTGGCGGGCCAGCGTTTGCACAGCAACCAGCATTTAAGCTTGGTTGGATCAGGCCGACCACCGGCCGCCTCGCCTCCTCCTTTGCTCCGCTATATTTCGGCGGGCTGATCGCGGTCGATGAAATCAACGCAAGCGGCGGCATTCTCGGCCGCCAGATTGTCCGAGGTGAGGAGGATGACGAAGCCTCGCCGGCCAAGGAACCCGGAATCATCCGCAAACTGCGCGAGCAGGATATCGGCTGCGTCATCGGTCCAACCGGTAGCTCGCAATCGCTCGCCTCGTTCGCGGCCACCACGCCGGCCAACATGATCCAGTCGGCCTATGCCGCGGCCGCCGAAGCCGGTGACGGCAAGCGATATCCGTACCACTACCAGGTCATGTTCAATACTGATCAGCAAGCGGAAGTCTGCGTGGACTACATGGTCAACACGCTCGGTGTGAAAAAGGTCGGCATTCTCCAGGAGAACACCGCATTCGGAGAACAGGCCGCAGCCTCGACCAAGGCTGTCCTGCAGAAAAAATTCGGGCTGACGCCGGTCAGCGAACAGGTCTACCCGATCAGCGCGCCGGACCTTTCGCCTTATGTCAACAATTTGCAAAAGGCCGGCGCCGAGGGCGTCGTCGGCTGGATCGCCAACGTGCCGAATGCAGCGATGATCTTCAATGCGATGAAGACGCTGAAATGGTTTCCGGCCGTGACCGGGCACAGCGGACTGATGTTGCCGGCGCTGTTCGACCTCGTGCCGGCCGAAGCCGTCAAGAACGTGTTCGCGACCTATTATCGAAACTTCACCTGGACCGACACCGAACAACCCGGTCCGCGGCAGGTCGAATTCGCCAGGAAACTTGCGCAATACCCGGAAGCCAAGGGCTACGAAGTCAACGTGGCGGCGGCGCCCTATTACGATTTCGTCTATCTCCTCAAAGCTGCGATTGAATCCGAGAAGAGCTTCGAGCCGCAAGCAATCAAGCGCCATCTCGACAATCTGAAGGGCTTCAAGGGGCTGATGGGCGACATTTCCTTCACGCCGGAAAACCATTCGGGGATCGGAACCAGGGACGTCGTACTCGTCTCCGTGGCGTCGGGCCAGGATCCGCGCGCCATGGGCTGCATGCGCGCACGCGCCCCCGGCCAGTGACGGCCGGGCCCGGATGGACATCGACACGATAACCCACGGCCTGATTGCTGGCAGCCTGTACGCGCTGGTTGCGGTCAGTTTCAACATCCTGTACCGGCCGACCAACGTGTTCAATTTTGCTCAGGGCGAACTCGTGATGCTCGGCGCGATGCTGTTCGCAAGCGCCACCTCGCTGGCTGGATTGCCGTGGATGGTCGCTTTTTTGGTCACCCTGCTCGCCGTCGGCGTTATCGGTCTGGTCGAGGAGCGGATCGCGGTCGCGCCAATCCTTGCCAAGTCGCAGCATGGAACCGGCTGGGTCATCACGACCCTCGCCATCTCACTGATCATCTCCAATCTCGTCGGGCGGGTCTGGGGACCTGATCCGATTCTGGTCAAGCCGCCAGCCCCGCTCAGCATGGAGGCGCTTGGCATTGGCGGCATCCGTATCAGTTCCTACGAGATCGCGCTCGCTGCGATGACCATCATTCTCGTCGTCATCGTCGAACGCGGCTATGGCACCTTGCAGGGCAAGGCGGTGATGGCGGTCGCAGAGGATCGCGAAGCGGCATTGCTGCGTGGCATCGATCCCGGCCGGCTCAGCCGCTGGTCGTTCTTTATCGGCGCGGCCTTTGCGGCAATGACGGGCATCCTGGCGGCGCCGATCCTCTACGCCTCGACTTCGCTTGGACCGGACCTGCTGCTCAAGGGTTTCGCCGCCGCCGCGGTCGGCTCGATCGGCAACAACCGCGGTGCGTTGATCGCCGGCTATCTGATCGGCGTCACCGAAGCCGTCGGCGCCTCGCTGCTGTCGCCGGGATATCAGGAAGCCGTGATCTTCGTGGTGGTGCTGGCGCTGTTGCTGTTGCGCCCGCAAGGGCTGTTCGGTCGCGCTCACGCGCGGACGGTTTGACCATGGGGTCGCGCGTCCTTGACGCCGTTCCGCTGGCCGCCAAGACAATCTTCGTGGCGCTCGCGCTGGCGCTGCCCTTGTTTGTCGGCACCAACTCCTATGCCCTGTTCGTGGCGACCCAGCTCGGCATCTACATCATCGCCGCGATCGGCCTCAACCTTCTGGCCGGATATGCCGGCCAGGTTTCGCTGGGCCATGGCGCATTCGTCGCAATCGGCGCCTATTCGGTCGCGCTGCTGACGGTCGATCATCATTGGTCGTTTTGGGCCGCGGCCGCGGTCGGCATGGCGCTGGCCGCAGGACTTGGGGTTCTTGCCGCGCTGCCCTCCTTCCGTCTCAACACCTGGTATTTCGCCTTCATCACGCTCGCCTTTGCGCTGGTGTTCGAGAAGATGATCGTCGAATGGCGCTGGCTCACCAAGGGGTTTGCCGGCGTCGTCGGCGTGCCGCCGCCTGTGGCCTTTGGCGTTCAGTTCGGACCGAAGCCGGTTTATTGGCTGGTCGCCGCCGCGGCCATCGTCTCGTTTCTTGTCGTGCGCAACATCGTGCACTCGCGATTCGGCCGGGCCTTCGTGGCGGTGCGCGATGCGGAGCCGGCCGCGCTTGCGGTGGGCGTGTCGCCGCAACGCGCCAAGCTGATCGCCTTCGTGATCTCCGCGGCGCTCGCAGGCGGAGCCGGCGCGTTTTTTGCCGTGCAAAAGACCGTCGTCACCCCCGACGATTTCACCGCGGATTTCTCGATCTTTTTCCTGCTCACCGTGGTGCTCGGCGGCCTCGGCACGCTGTGGGGGCCGGTGATCGGCGCGCTGGTGTTCTTCCTCATACCTGAACTGCTCGCGGGATTGCAGAGCTGGCGCATGCTGATCTACGGCTGCCTGCTGTTGTCGCTGATGTTATTTGCCCCGCACGGGCTGTTCGGCGCGCTGCGCAAGGGATGGCAGCGATTCGCGCCGAGGCCCGAAACGTCCCGAGACCCGGACGCCATCGCCGAACGGGTCGCGCACCCGCCGATCTCGGGCCTGTCGCTGGAGGTGCGCGGACTTCGAAAGCGGTTCGGTGGCGTGCTTGCGCTTGACGGCGTCGATTTTTCCGCGCCGGCCGGAAGCTGCGTCGCCATTGTCGGCCCAAACGGATCCGGCAAGACGACACTGCTCAATCTGGCAAGCGGCTATTACGATGCCGATAATGGCAGCGTGCGCATCGGTGGCATCGAGACGCTCGGCATATCCGCCCACAAGATCGCGGCCCGCGGTGTCGGCCGCACGTTCCAGACCCCTCGCCTGCTCAACGACCTCACCGTGATCGAAAACGTTCTGCTCGGCGCCTACACCCGCGAGCGCGCAGGCCTGCCGGCGATCGCGCTGCGGCTGCCCGCCGCACGGGCAGAGGCGCGCCGCTTGCGCGAGGAAGCGATGGGTTATCTGGCGTTCGTTGGTGTCGCCGACCGTGCCGAGTCGGAAGCCGGAGAAATTCCCCATGGCCAGCAACGGCTGATCGAGATCGCGCGGGCCATGATGGGCGGCGCGCGCCTGATCCTGCTCGACGAACCGGCGGCCGGCCTGTCGATGGCGGAACTCGACCGGCTCGAACGGTTGATCGCGCGCATTTGCGGCCTGGGCGCCACGATCGTGATCGTCGAACATCATCTCGATCTTGTCGCCAACATCGCAAGCAGCGTCATGGTGCTTGATCGCGGGGCGGTGCTGGCGGTCGGCGAACCCGCAGCCGTATTCAAGGACGAAGGCGTGCTGCGCGCCTATATGGGCGAACGGGCGCTCAAGCGCGGAGCGAGCGTATGACAGGAGCTGCCGCAAACCAGATTTCGCTGTTGTCAGTGAAGCAAATCGACGCCGGCTACGGACACGTCAGCGTGCTCGAAAAAGTATCGCTGCACGTCACTGCCGGCGAGATCGTCGCGCTGGTCGGCCGCAACGGTGCGGGAAAATCGACGGTGCTGCGCGCAATCTCCGGCCTGATCCGGCCCAAATCGGGCGAAATCCGGTTCGACGGCCGCAGCATTGGCGGCGCGAAACCGCATTCGATCGTGGCTGCTGGCCTGCTGCAGGTTGCGGAAGGCAGGCGTTTGTTTCGACGCCAGAGCGTCGCGGACAATCTTGAACTCGGCCGCTATGGACTGCGCCTTGCGGCCGCGGATCACAAACGGCGGATTGAGCTGATCCATTCGCTGTTTCCGATTCTTCGCGAAAAACAGCATGAGTTTGCCGGCGCCCTCTCCGGCGGACAACAGCAGATGCTGGCGATCGCGCAGGCGATGATGCGCGAGCCGAAGCTCCTGATGCTCGACGAACCCTCGCTCGGCCTGGCGCCAGTTCTAGTCGACCAGGTGTTCGACGCCATTTTGAACTTGCGGGCTCAAGGCATTGCCATCCTGTTGGTGGAACAGATGGTGGAGCGGGCGCTCGAGATCGCCGACCGGGGCTACGTGCTGCAGAACGGGGCCCTGATCGCGGACGGGCCGGCGCAGGAAATTGCCGCGAGCGAGGCGCTGCGCACGGCTTATATGGGCGAACACGGGATAGCCGCGCGGCCGGATCACTGAATGGAGACGATCGATGAGCAATGAAGATCCCACGCAGCGCGAACTGCTGGAATCGATCGAGGCGGTTCGTGCGACGTTGATGGACGAAGCGCGACCGGATGCGGTTCGGCTGCTGGCCGAGCGCGGCCGGCTCACCGCCCGCACCCGGATTGCGCGGCTGGTCGATCCCGGCACGTTCGAGGAACTCGGCGCGCTTGCCTCGGCGGAAGCCGAACCGGGCGAGCCGCACCCGCGCGACAAATCGCCGGCCGACGGCGTGGTCACAGGCACCGCGCGCATCGACGGGCGCCCGGTTGCCGTCGTGTCGCAGGACTTCAGCGTGTTCGGCGGCAGCATCGGCATACTCGGCAGCGCCAAGACGCGGCGCTTGCTGCATATCGCGATCCGCCGCGGCATTCCCATGGTGATGATGCTCGACGGCGGTGGTCACCGGATCCAGGATGGCCAGAACTCGCGCCACTTCGCACACGCCAACGGCATGTTCCACGATCTCGCACGCGCATCGGGCTGGATTCCGATGGTCGCGCTGATGCTTGGCGCTGGCTTCGCCGGTCCTACCAATTATGCCGGGCTCGCCGATTTCGTGGTGATGGTGCGCGGACTTTCGACCATGGGAATTGCCGGACCCGCGCTGGTCAAGGCCGCCACCAGCGAGGAGACCGACACCGAGACGCTGGGCGGCGCCCAGGTTCAGGTCGACAAACAGGGTCTCGCCGACCTCGGTGTCAACAACGAAGACGAGGCCTTCGCCGCGGCACGGCGATTGCTGTCGTTCCTGCCTGGCAATGCGCGCGCCGAGGCCGCCACGGTTGCGACCGACGATCCGCGCGAGCGCGGCGACGAGGCGCTGCTCGATATCGTTCCGGCCTCGTCGCGCCGCGTCTACGACATGCGCAAGGTCATCGCCGCCATCGCCGACGTCGACAGCGGCTTCGAACTCAAGCCGACCTACGCCGCCAATATCATTACGAGCTTTGCGCGGCTCGCCGGCCGGCCGGTCGGCTTTATCGCCAACCAGCCGCTGCGGGCCGGCGGCATCCTTGACGCCGGCGCATGCGAAAAGGCCGCGCATTTCATCGCCCTGTGCGACGCCTTCGGGCTGCCGCTGATTTCCCTGATCGACGTGCCCGGCTTCTACATCGGCTCGGGCGCCGAACGCACGACGCTCGGCCGGCGCAGCGCCAAACTGATTTACGAATGGGGCCACATCAGCGTGCCCCGGGTGTCGGTGGTGATCCGCAAGGGTTTCGGGCTCGGCTATTTTGCCATGAGTGGCGGACGCTCGTTCGACGCCGACGCCTGTTTCGCCTGGCCTTCCGCGCAGATCTGCGCGATGTCGATCGAAGGCGCGATCGATGTCGCCTTCCGCAAGGAATATCTGGCCGCACCCGATCCACAAGGACGACGGCAGGAAATGATCGAGGCGACGCGCGCCTTGACCGGCTCGCTGCATGCGGGCGAGGGATTCGGCGTTGACGACGTGATCGATCCGCGCACCACCCGGCGTCGCCTGATCGACATCCTGGAGCAGACCCCGCCCCGCCGCGTGAACGATCACCCGCCGAAATTCCGTTCGATCAATCCGATCTGACGTCGGCCCAAACAAAAATATCGAAAACAACCCCATGCAAAGTAGCGGGCGGCAGCCATCCGGCGCAGACGCGGTAAATTGATACCTTTGCCCCGGGCAACCGACTAGGCGAGTTCAATGTCCAGCCATCCGCGGGCATTGACCGTGACCCGATCTGCCGCGTTGACGACGATCGTCGTCGTTTCGGCTTCAATGATCGCAGCCCCCTCGAATGTTTGACCGGGCTTCAGGGCTTCGAGCGAATAAACGGGAACCTCGCACCACTTGCCAAGGAAGGCCTGGCGCGTTGCGCGCGGCAGACAGGCGGCGGACGCCGATGCCGGTCCGGCATCCCCGCTGCGCGATGCCACCTGGCCGATTGCTGCGACACGCGCATTGACGAACACCACTTCCTGATCGCGTGATGCATAGGTGTAGAGCTCTTCGTGGCGCCGGTGAAAACGGTCTTCGATCCGATCGACCAGGCCGGCCGCACTCCAGTCGAGATCGTTGAGCGCTACGTCGATCTCGAAAATCTGTTCGCCGTAACGCATCTCGGCAGACCGCTCGACGGTAATTGGCCCCCCGAACCAGGAACGAAGCCTGCCCGCGGCCTGTTGCTCCAACTGTGCGAACAGGCCGCGCGCTTCATCATCCGAAATTCGGGCGCCGGCGCCATAATGCGTCCGGCTCATTTCATAGCGCAAGTCACTGGTCAGCATGCCCCACGCCGACAGCACGGAAGCCGCGGTCGGCACGATGATGCGCCTGATCTCCAATTCGCGCGCGACTTCGGCGGCGTGCAGACCTGCGGCGCCGCCAAAACTCAGGAGCGCAAAGCGCCGCGGATCGACGCCGCGGCGCAGCGTCATCAACCGGATCCCGTCCGCCATCTTCAGGTTGATCATCCGGTACACGCCGGCGGCGGCTTCCAGCCGCGATAGATCGAGCGAAGCCGCGAGGCGGTCGATCGCGGCTTCCGACGCCGCACGGTCAAGCGGACGCTGGCCTCCCATGAAGGCGGCGGCATCGAGAAGGCCGAGCACGACATTGGCGTCGGTGACAGTGGCGGCGAGACCGCCATTGCCATAGCAGGCCGGTCCCGGCGCCGAACCTGCGCTTTCCGGGCCTACCCGCAAGATCCGACCCGCATCGACGCTGGCGATGGATCCTCCTCCCGCCGCGATACTGGCGATGTCGAGACTGCGCAGTGCAATGCGCTGGCCTGCAATCATTCCGTCTGCGGAAAGCGAGGCGCGTCCCTCCGAAACAAGCGAGATATCCGTGCTGGTGCCGCCCATGTCGAACGGCACCAGATCGGCAATGCCAAGAAGCTCGGCGCAGCGCCGGCTGCCCGAAACGCCACCGGCGGGCCCCGACAGCACCGTGCCCGCGGCGAGCCGCGCTGCTTCCTCCACAGGAGCCATGCCGCCATGCGACATGATGATAAAGAGACTGCCCTTGAAGCCCGCTTCGATGAGACGCCGCTCCAGACCGATCAAATAGTGCTTTACCAGCGGTCCGACATAAGCATTGACGATCGTTGTCGACACCCGTTCGTATTCCTTGATCTGCGGCAACACGTCGCTTGAACGGGAAACGCTGATATCTGGCAATTCGCGCGTCAGGCGTTCGGCCGCGGCAATTTCATGAATCGGGTTGAGGTAGGAATGCAGGAAGCAAACCGCGACCGAGGTCACGCCTGAGCGGCCGATGGCGGCGATGGCCTCCTCGAGGGAGCTTTCATCAAGCGCTGTCGCGATCTCGCCGTTGGCCTTGAGGCGCTCTTTCACTCCAAAACGCAGCTCGCGCGGCACCAGTGGTTCCGAGGGCGGCGAGCGCAGATCGTAGCGGTCTCCCTTGAGACCTTCACGCATTTCGATGACATCCCGATGCCCCCAAGTGGTGATCAGCGCGACCTTCGCGCCCTTTCGCTCCAGCAAGGCATTGGTCGCGACCGTCGTTCCATGAACGATCCGGTCCGTGCCGGCGAGCATTTCGGAGCGCGCGAGCTTCAATCTTCGCGCCAGTTCGTCCAGTCCCGCCAAGACACCGACAGACTGATCCGCAGGCGTCGATGGCGATTTTGCGAAAACGGTTCGTCCGCTCTCATCGATCGCCACCAAATCGGTATAGGTGCCACCGACGTCAACCCCGATGGTGAACATTGTCAGGAACCCTTGCTCCCTGCAGGCTTACAAAAGGCCCTGCTCGCGGTCGCGTTGACGGGCGTGCGGCAATCGTCGGGCTGATGGTCCCCAGCCGCCGCCGCCGGACGAGCGTACTTCAAGACAATCGCCGGGGAGAAGCTCGATACCGACTTCTTTCGTGCGCAGGATGCGCGGCGCGCGGCCCGCAGATATCAGGCGATAATCGTGCGGAACGCCGTCTTCGCCACCGAGCATTCCACACGGGCCGTAGCGAACACCATCGCCCGCAGTATTGGCGCGCGCGGGCTTCGCCGTTTCCAGCACCAGATCGAGCGCGACACCGAGGCCGCCGCGAAACTGTCCATCGCCGCCCGAACCCGGCCGGAATTCATGCTGACGGAAGTGCAAGGGGAATCGAACCTCGGCAACTTCGATGCTGCCGAACTTGATTCCGCCGACGGAGTGCCATTCGCCGATCGACGACCAGCCGTCGCCGCCCGACGATGCGCCTCCGCCGGGGCGGGCCTGAAACATGTGCCAGATGAAATTGCGGCCGGTGCGCGGGTCTTCTCCCTGGATGGCGATCCGGAAGCGGCGGCCCCATCCCGCCATGGCACGATCCGGACAGGAGGCCGACAGGGCCTTGACGATGGCCTCGACGATCTCGTTGGAGGGATGGCTGGTGCACAGGGTTACCGGGCGTCCCTGATCGGCCCAGACGACGGTCCCCTGTTTGGCGATCACTTTCAACGGCCGGATGGCGCCGGCATTTTTCGGAATATCGGCATCGATCAGATAGGCAAAGGCCATCACCACGGCAGACTGCATATTGGCATGCGAGGAGTTCACAAAGCTCGTTGACTGTGGATCTGACTTCGACAAGTCGATTTCGATATCGCTCCCCTTCTTCGTGACCTTGGCGGCGATCCGGATGTCCTTGCGACCATGACCGTCATCATCCAGGAATGCCTCGCCGTGAAATACCCCATCTTTCCAGGTGGAGACCACGGCGCGCGCCTGTTGCTCGGCGGCATCGAGGATGGTCTCGATCGCAGCTTCGACCACCGGGCCTCCGAATTCCGCAAACAGCCGCGTCAAGCTGCGTTCCCCCAGATGGGCCGCACCTATCATCGCCGCCAGATCGCCGCGGAACTCGCGGGGATTACGAACATTCAGGACCAGGAGGTCGAGCAGATCGTCGCGCGGCCGGCCGGCTTCGTAGAGCCTGATTGGGGGAATGCGCAGTCCCTCCTGCCAGATTTCGGTGGCGGCGGGATTGTAGCCGCCATGCGTGGCGCCGCCGATGTCGCTTTGATGGGCGCGGACGATGGTCCAGAGCAGACGCCGCTCGCCGTCGAAGATTGGCACGAAGGCGGTGAGATCCGGCAGATGGCTGCCGCCGTGATAGGGATCGTTGAGCAGAATGACGTCGCCGGGCCGCACGTCCCCAAATCGTTGCTCGACGGCGAGAGTTGCCCAGGGCAGCGCGCCAACGTGAACCGGGATGTGGTCCGCCTGCGCGATCAGGCGGCCGCCCGTGTCGCAAATCGCCAGCGAAAAATCGCGGCTGGAGTTGAGGATCTGCGAATAGGAGGTGCGAAGCATGGCTTCGCCCATTTCCTTCACGATCGAACTCAGCCGGTGCTGGACGACGGACCGCGTGATGGGATCGATCTTGATGGACATGCGCGCCTGCAGAAGAGATTTCGTGGAATCGGTCGGCTCCCAGCGAGAGGATGGTCGCGAGCGATCTAGCCTTTACGGCGATTGCGCAGCGCGTTGCCCGGCCATGGTGCCGGCGATCCTGCCGAACACCGCCCCGTTCATCAGGCCGGTGCCGCCGGGATAGTTGAAGTAGAAGATACCGCCGACCAGCTCGCCGGCCGCGAAAAGGCCGGGGATCGGCGCGCCGTCGGTGTCGATGACGCGCGCGCTGGTGTCGATCTTCAATCCGCCGAAGGTGAAGGTGAGCCCGCAGGTCACGGCATAGGCTTCGAACGGCCCCTGATCCACGGTATTCGCCCAGTTCGACTTCGGGATCGCAAGACCCCTCGTGCCCCGACCGTCCTTGACGTTCGGATCGAACGGCACCTCGGTCATGACAGCCTTGTTGTAGGCCTTGATCGTGTCCAGCGCTTTTTCGGCGTTGACGTCGTCGAGCTTGCCGACCAGCTCCTCCAGCGTATCGGCGCGAACCTTGGTGACGCGCTTGATGCGGTATTCGTCGCGCAGCATCGGGATGATCTTGCTGTCGAACACCTGCCAGGCGAACTGCCCGGGCTGCATCAGGATGACGCGGCCGTATTTCGCGTAGGTGTAGTTGCGAAAGTCGGCGCCTTCGTCGACGAAGCGCTCGCCATTGGCATTGATCATGATGCCCCAGGGATACGAGTGCTTCTGGAAATTATCCCCGACGGTGAGATCGCCGAACTCGGGCGCATTGCGATCCCATCCGACGGCATGGCCGCCCGACCAGTTGCCGGTCGGCATCGCGCCGATGTCGAGCGCCATCCTGATGCCATCGCCGGTGTTGAAGCGGGTGCCGCGGATCTTGGCGAGTTCCCAGAGCGGGCCGAGGTAGCGCGTGCGCATCTCGGCATTGGACTGAAAGCCGCCGGCCGCGAGCACCACGCACCTCGAATGCACCTCGACGGTCCTGCCGTTGTGCTTGACCTTGACGCCTTTCACCCCCTCGTCGTCGGAGATCAGCGACAGCGCGCGCGCGCCATAGGCGATGGCGACCTTGTTCTTGCCGGCGATCCTGGTCCAGCCTTCGACCAGCCCCGGCCCGCCTCCCCAGGCCTCCACCGTGAGCCCGCCCCAGAATTTGAACATTCCTTTGATCTTGTAGGCCTGGCGCCCCCAGATCGGCATGAAGCGCATGCCCTTTTCGCGCATCCAGAGCATGGTGGCCTTGCTGCGCGTGACCAGCACTTCGCACAGATCAGGATCGGTGCGGTATTCGGTGATGCGTCCCATATCGTCGAAGAATTTTTCCTCGGTGTAGGTTCCGAAATCGGATTTCGAGACTTCCTCGTCGCTGAGGTCAGGCATCAGCGCGCGCAAATCCTCGACGCCGTCATAGACGCAGCGGAACGCGCCGGCGGTAAAACGGCTGTTGCCGCCGGCCTCATCCTCCGGCGCGCGCTCCAGCATCAACACCGAGACGCCGCTTTCGGCCGCAGCTAAGGCCGCGCAAAACGCCGCATTGCCGGCGCCGACCACGATGACATCCACGGAAGCCGGTAATAACGCTATGCTCATGATGACTGCCCGAAAGTTGCTTGAGGACGTGAATACAATTTAGCACGGTCGTTGCCAACGCAGCGGCCTGGCTGGTGAGGCAGTGCTGATCGCAGCCGTCTCCACCCAAACTCCCTGCAATCAGGGAATTTTACAGGAAATTTTGCGATTTTAAGACTTCCCGGGCAGGTTTCGCAGCCAGGAAAACGCTGTTCTGCAGGGATTTGTAGAGCATTTCCCTGCGCAAATTAACAGGGAAATACCTTTCGAGGAGCCAGGAATTCTTGGCGGCGGCTCATCGACGCGCCGTTTTGGAACATGCGACACGCACCCCTCGCGGAAAAGTCCCTCGACGAACAGGCGTCTACGATGCCAGCTATTCCGGCTCGGGCGGCAGATCGTTGAGTATCGAAAAATACGGGCCAGTTGCTCGACGACGATCGCCGATGCCGACGCGGGACGGCACGGATTTCCGAACTGTTACACTTCCAGATTTTTCCTGCGCATATTCGAATCGCCCCAAAAGTGAGCAATATCAAGACTACGTTTCATCAAACTGTCACAGTTCATCAAAAAGCAGACAAAACCGCTGCACTTAGGGTACGTTCTGCCCCCTCAGATTGAGTTTCTCGTGCGCGAGCGCCGCAGGTCACTTCAAGCCACCCGCGCTACAAAGAATGCGGGGACCGGCAGTCGGGATGCTGCCGCGGCCCGTTTTTTTGTGATAGTTTTGTGACGATCGGTAGGCTGCAGATGGCAACCTAAGATTGAATTCCATCTGGTTGGTATGCAATGGTCGGTGAACCTACGGAATTGAAGCTTGGGGCAACTCCTGGCGACATCGTTGCGCTCCGCAAGCATCCGCATTTTTCGGACATTCTTCGCGATCCCGTTCGCGAAACATTGGAGTCCGTCTATTTTGATTCCGACAATCGGTTTCTCCGCGATCACGGATTGACCCTGCGGGTCCGCCACAAAGGCGACAAACACGTCCAAACCGTCAAGGCTATCAATTGCGGCGTGGGCGCCTTCGAGCGCTCCGAGTGGGAGCAGACGATTGACGATGATCAACCGGATCTCTCGCGGGTGAAGGGTACGGCTCTCGACCCGATACTCATCGATGAAGAACACAACGCGTTGAAGCGGGTTTTCGAAACCCGGATCGAGCGTACGGCCTACCATATGAATGGAAACGGCGCCGATATAATCCTGGCGATCGACCAGGGGCAAATTTCCGCGGCCGGTTCGTCGCGACCGGTCTCCGAGATTGAGCTTGAGCTCAAGCACGGTAACCCAGCCGACCTGTTCAAAATCGCGCGTGACATACTCGATATAATACCGGCCAATCTCGACTTTAAGAGCAATGCCGAGCGCGGCTATGAACTGATTGAGAAGGCCGCCGTTGCCGCTGAAACCGCGCGTGATCCCGAGCTAAGCCCTGGCATGAGTGCGGGTCGCGCGTTCACATTGATCGGCCGGGCCTGCTTGCGCCATTTGGTCGCCAACGTTCCAGCGATGTTAGGCCGTGACGGGAACGCATTGCATCAAATGCGCGTCGCCCTGCGCCGGCTGCGCGCCGCCATTTCGCTTTTTTCGGTGGTGGTAGGCGACGATCGAGCGAGCGCGATAAAGACCGAACTGAAATGGCTCGCACAGGAATTTGGGCCGGCTCGCGACCTGGATACACTTCTTGTCGAAGTCATCAAGCCACTGCGAAAGCAGCATACAAAAGAACCGGGCTTGGTCAGTATCAACAATATGTTCGCTCGCAAGCGCCTAAAGGGATATCTGCAGGCGCAAGAGGCGGTTCAATCGGCACGTTTCCGCAGACTTGTGCTTGATACCGCGGAATGGGTCGAGGCCGGTCCCTGGGCCACTTCTGAAGACGCGTTGACGCGCGAACGTCGTGAAATGCCGATCGAGCTTTTTGCTGCCGAACAGCTTTCGCAACGCCGAAAAAAAATCCGGCGACGGGGCGCAAAAATCAGCAGCATGAGTCCTCATCAACTGCACAGGCTGCGCATTCAGGTCAAAAAAGCCCGATACGCGACCGAATTCTTTGCCACGGTATTCCACGGCAAAAAGTCGAAGAAGCACGGCAAAAGGATCAAGTCATCCTTGATGCAATTGCAGAATTGCCTGGGCAAGATGAATGACATTGTAACGCACAAAGCTCTTTTCGCTGACATCATCGCTAGTCCCGCGAGAGGTCTGACCGGTGAGCAGAACCGTCACCGCTCGTTTGCGGCGGGTCTCGTCATCGGGGACCAACAGGCCCAGGTCGAGAAATTGATCGAGCGGGCGCGCAAAGCCTATTCGCGCTTCAATACGGCGAAGCCCTTTTGGAAGCTGCCGCCACGGCGCAGCATTGCGCTGGCACAAGTGTCGATTTACGATAGTCCCGCGCTCGACTAGGTCAAAAAAGGCCGGGCGGACCGCGCCGTGGTTCATGAGCGGCAAGAAACCAATGTGCTGCAGTGCATGTGGTCTCCACAACATGGGGGTTGTCCCGAATTCCGTGTATCTTCAAAATGCGGCGCCCGGCGCGACCGATCTATGTGGCGCGGCTCTGGGGTAGCCTTTTTCGGGGCTGAATATGCGCAAACTTCTGGCGATTTTCGTCATCTCGTCCTGGGCAACTTTGGCTTACGCGCAAAAGGCCGACCTCATTGTCACGAACGCAAAAATCGTAACGCTCGATCCTGCATCGACGATCGCGCAGGCGCTCGCGGTCCGCGAAGGCAGAATTGTTGCCGTTGGCGGCAACGATGCGATGGAAGGCCTGACCGGGCCGGCGACACGCCGCATCGACGCCGGCGGGCGCACGGTCATTCCAGGATTGATCGATTCACATATTCACGCGGTGCGCGCCGGCCTCACCTATGCAGTCGAGGTTAGCTGGATCGGTGCCAAGACCATCACTGAGGCGATGGAACGGCTGCGCCAGGCGGCCAAAGCGCGCCCGTCGTCCTGGATCATCGTGGCGGGCGGCTGGAGCGAATTGCAATTTGCGGAGAAGCGACGGCCAACCCTCGCCGAGGTGATGGCAGCCGTTCCCGACAATCCGGTTTACATCCAGCTGTTCTATTCGGCCGTGCTGATGACGCCGAAGGCGCAGCAGGCGCTTGGCATTTCGGCGGATCAGTTGCCGGCCGGCATCACGACCGAACGCGCCGCGTCGGGCGAAGCCACGGGCTGGTTTGGCGGCACCATCGTCAGCATCTCCGCACTGTTCGATCGCCTTCCGCGGCCGAATTTTGAGGAAAACGTCGCCGGAACCCAACAGTTCTTCACTGAGCTGAATCGCCTGGGAATCACCGGTGTGGTGGATCCCGGCGGCTTCAGCATCTATCCGAGCCACTACGCTGCCTTGCAGAAACTTTGGCGTGAAAAATCGCTTTCGGTTCGGGTCGCCTACAGCCTCTTCGCCCAGAACATCGGCGCTGAATTGGAGGAGTACAAAAATCTCACGCAATTCCTGCCGATGGGATACGGCGACGACTTGCTGCGATTCAACGGCATCGGTGAACGGATAACCGGCGCCATGTACAACAACAACGCCCCAAATGCGGCCGCAAAGAACGAGTTCCTAGAGATTATTCGCTGGGCGGCGAAACAAGGGCTTACTGTCACCATCCACTGGCAGGAAGATAAATCCGTCCATCACCTCCTCGATCTCTATGAAGAGGTCAACAAGGAGACGCCGATCGCGCCACTGCGCTGGTCCATCGCTCATCTCGACAACGCGTCATCCGATACACTTGTGCGGATGAAAGCCCTTGGTCTCGGCTGGACCATGCAGGACGCCATGTACCTGGGAGGCGACCGTATCGCTGCGCAGGCCGGCGAAGCCGCGCGACGCATGCCGCCGATCGTCACGGCATTGCGCGCGGGCGTGCATGTAGGAGCCGGCACCGATGCACATCGGGTCGCCTCCTACAATCCGTTCGTTGCGCTGCAATGGATGCTCGACGGCAAGACGGTCGGCGGGCTGTCGACGCGCGGCCCGGACGAAACACCCAGTCGCGAAGATGCCCTGCGCCTGTATACGGTGGGCAGTGCGTGGTTCTGCTTCGATGAGATGCGACGCGGGACGCTCGAGAGCGGGAAGCTCGCCGACTTCGTCATTCTCGATCGGGATTTCATGTCCGTCCCCGTCGAGCAAATTGGGGCTACGGCGTCTCTGCTGACGGTCGTGGGCGGCAAGGTCGTCTACGCGGCGGACGTTTTCTCAAGCGCAAAATAAGAACTGGAGGTCCCCCGTGTTGCTCTCACGAAATCTCGGCTTGTTGTCCATTGCAACGATATTTGCTCTCGGCACACATCATTCCGCTTCGGCGGCCGAGCCGGATAGCGTCGAGCTCTCCAATCTCGCCGCCTGCTATGCGGACGGTATCGACATGATTGGTAACGGCAAGAGCGATGCCGGAGCAACCCGGTGGCGGCAGTGTTTCGCCGAGGATACGAAGTTCACCTTGATCTTCGGCACCTCGTTTTCGATGACCTGCCCTGGAGAGAAATGTCCATTGCCGGCTTCGATGAGCGGAATCGACCGTAGGGTTGCCGCTGCGCGCAATACCTATGAGCGCGCCGGCTACGTGGCGACAAGCCATCATTTAACGAGCATCGGCATCGAACAATCCGCGCCAGATCGGGCTCGCGTCAACGCACATCTGCAAGCTTGGCATGTTCGCAAGGATGGAGCGACCGTTCTTGGGTTGGGCACCTGGACCGTCGATGCACGGAAAACCCCCTCGGGATGGCGTATCATCGAAGAAACGCTGGAAAGCCCGTTGCGCGTAGTCGTACCAAAGCCGGAGTAGTTTTCTTAGGTAAGGAACGCCCAAAGCGATCCTCAAAACGGCTCCCGCGCCGTGGTTCTTGACCAGTTATTTTGGTTTTGTTCTGCCGAACCTGCGGGGTGGGGACCGCCGCGGGCCGGCCTTGGCGGGCGCTCGCGCCTTGCGCCGCGCAGGACGTCTGCGCCGGAGAATCGCATGACGGCCGACATTGGTCAGGAATAACCTTTCCAGAGGATGGCTTAGTCGTTTGACCGCCGCGGCGAGCGGCAGCCATTCGACCGCCGCGATGTCCTTCGTTACCTCGTAACTTGGTCGAGCCGCGGCCCGCATGACCCAAAACTGAACGACCTTTGGCCGGCCACCTGCCAGATAGGTGATGGCCCCGAGAAATTCGCAAACCTCTACGCGAAAGCCGGTCTCTTCAACCACCTCGCGCCGCGCGCCGATAACGGGACGTTCGTTGCGCCTGAGCTTGCCGCGCGGAAGCACCCAGAGCCGGTCCTTGCTGCGCTGGACGACCGCGACTTTCGGTCGTGTCCCGCTGCGCACCACGATTCCACCCGCTGCGTGTATAGTCTTGCTCACAATCATCGCCTGCTGCGTCGCTATCAACCCTTGTGTCACAAAATAAGCCGGCGCATGAAGCACAAATTGCACTGGGCGGATGCTTGTGAACAACGCATTGCGCGCGTTCCTTGCCGCCCTGTTTTACCGGCCGGTGAACACCGGCTCACGCTTCTCGAGAAAGGCGCGCACGCCCTCGCGGTGATCCTCGGTATCGAACAGTTTGTAGATCACCTCGATGGCCCAGCTGCCGGTCGCGCGCGGATCCCCGTGACTGGTGCGTCGCAGCCCTTCCTTCATGAAGCGCAGGGCCAGCGGCGAATTGCGCGCGATGCGTCCGGCCAGATTCATCGCCTTCGGCAAGAGATCGGTATGCGGTGTCACCTCGCTGACGAGGCCAATGCGGCCGGCTTCACACGCATCGATCACATCGCCGGTGTAGAGTAATTCAGCCGCTTTTGCGGGGCCGACGATCGCCGGCAGCCGCAACAGGCCGCCGACGTCGCAAATCAGCCCGCGCCGGATGAACAGTTCGGCGAAGCTTGCTTTCTCCGACGCCAGGCGGATATCCGCGTAAAGCGCCAACTCCATGCCCCAGCCAACCGCAGAGCCGTTCACCGCGGCGATGATGGGAAGCTCGCATTCCAGCACCGCCATCGCGGCCGGAGTTGGCGGACGACGCACCGTTGCTGGCGGCGTTTTCTTCTCGCCGGTCATCATCTCCTTCACGTCTTCGCCGGAGCAGAACGCAGGATCGGCGCCAGTGACGACGACGCAGCGCACCAGAGGATCATTGGAGGCAGTCCTGAATGCCGATTCGACCTCGTCATAGGCGCGCCGATTCAGCGCGTTGCGCCGCTCCGGCCGATTGAGCGTGACCAGCGCGATATGGTCAGCCACCTGATACTTCAGGCACTGGAATTCAGTCGGCGAGATGGTCGGTTTTTCGCTCATCGCGATGCGTGCTCCCTCTACCCCGTTTGCTGGCGGCGTCGCCGCGTCCACGGCGCGCGCCGTTTGAAAGTCACTCATTCGGCCAAACCGCTGCAGGGCGCGCGATTGCCGATCTTGATACCGGACTTGTCCGCGGCGCTTACGGTCCATAGCGGCTGCAGCGCGATCGCGATGCTGGCGAGCCCGACGCGGGCATGCAACGCCTGCCAAGATCGATTTTTCTCCCGTACGGCTGGCCCGCTTTCGCCCGATTCCCGGTTCCGCGCCGGCACTCCGGCACATCGCCACGCGAAACGGCCCGCCCGTCCCGCATGACACAATTCTGGAGGCCAAAGCAAGCAAAATTGACACTGACATCAATGTCAGTTAGGCCTTGTTCAGGGACGCGCCTCACAAATAAGACGGGAGCCGGACGTGCCAGGGAAACGATGCATCACGCGTTCGGCTGTTGTGCGCCGGGGCGCGCTGACAGGCGAATTGCGGCGCACCCGCAATTCGGCCGAGACCACCGAACGACTGTTGCTCGATGCCGCCAAACGCGTATTCGCGCAGAAGGGCTACATCCGCGCCACCGTGCAGGACATCATCGCACCCACCGGGTTCAGCCGCGGCACGTTCTATTTGCACTTCCGCAGCACCGACGACATCTTTGTCCGGACCATCACCAAGGTTGTCGATGAAATCGTGGCCTCCTCGCGGGTGCGCTCCGGCGACACGCTGCGCCAGCGGGTCTACGACAGCAATCTGCGCTACTTTGAGATTTTCGGCGCCAACCGCGGTATCCTAAGGGCGTTCTTCGAGGCGAGCTACGTCGACCCCGAGATAGGCCGGATTCGAGCCGAGATGCGCAGCGCCTACATCATCCGGGTGCGCGATCATCTCGAGCGTCAGTGCCAGCTTGGCCGCTGCCGGCCGATCGATCCCGACGCCGCCGCGCTGTCGCTGGCGATGATGGTCGAAGGCACCGCACAAGCCTTTGCCGTGTTGCGGATGGAGCCGTTCGAACAGCCGCTTGAATTGCAGAAGCTCTGCACCCAGGTGTCGGAAATCTGGTGCCGCGCAGTCTACATCGATCCGGACCGCTCGCAATTGCCGGACGCCGAAAAGCCGCGACGCGCCACCGCCCCCGCTGACGGCAAGCGCGGGAGATAGCAGGCATGCTGGTCTCCGATGTTCCCAGCCTCGCGGCGCACAACGCTCCGGCCGACCGCTCGATCCATTTCGAAGGCCGTGCGATCACCTATCAGATATTCGCCAGCCGATGCCGCCAATTGAGCCGCGCGCTCACGGCCCTGGCGCCGCGCGGCGCGCGCATCGCGGTGCTGTCCGGTAACCGGCCCGAATTCATGGAGTGCTATTTCGGCGTCCCCGGCGCTGGCATGATCCTGCTGCCGCTGAATTTCCGTCTTGGCCTGCGCGACCTCGGGCATATCCTGCGCGACGCCGAGCCGACCGTCGTCATGGTGGAACCGACTTACCTGCCGCTGATCGAAGCGCTCCGCGGAGACCTTCCCGCCGATGTCAGCCTCGTCGTGCTCGGCGCAGCACCTTCAGGCGAACTGGACTATGAGGCGCTGCTCGAACGCGGACATGCCGGCGATAGGCCGCAACGCCCCAGCGAAGACGAACCGGCGTGGCTGCTCTACACCAGCGGCACCACGGGCCGCGCCAAGGGCGCGCTGCTGACCCATCGCAACATCATGGCGGCAGTGCTCAACATGCTGTGCGGATCCGACCTCGGCCGCAACGAAGTCTCGCTGTTCATGTTCCCGATGTTCCACATCGCCGGATACGTGCTGCCGGGCTACCTGCTGCGCGGCTACACCATCGTGCTAATGCGGGGTTTTGAGGTTGAAACCTACCTCGCCAATGTCGAGAGGTATGCCATCACCCAGCATGCGATCGCGCCGACCATGCTGGCGATGGTGCTCGACGATCCTCGCACCGAGCGCTTCGACACATCGAGCCTCCGCAACATCTCGTATGGCGCTTCGGCGATGGCGCCGGAAATCTTGCGCGCCGCGATGGCACGCTGGCCGAATGTCGGGTTCCGCACCGCCTACGGCATGACCGAACTGGCAGGTAACGTCACTTATCTGGCGCGCGAACATCATGACTACGCTCTCGCACACGATCAGTCGGTGCTGGCGTCCTGCGGGGAGGCGAATCCCCTGTCCAACGTTCGTATCGTCGATGCCGAGGGCCTCGACGTCGTCCCGGGTCAGGCCGGCGAAATCATAGTGCGCGGCGAACAAGTGTTTGCCGGATATTGGCGCAACGAAAAAGCGACGCAGGAATCGTTCCGGGATGGCTGGTTCCTGACCGGTGATATTGGCCGCTGCGATCAGGCCGGACGCTACTATATCGTCGACCGCAAGAAGGACATGATCATCTCGGGCGGCGAGAATATTTATTCGCGCGAGGTCGAGGACCTCCTGTACGAACACCCCTCGGTTGCCGAAGTCGCTGTTGTCGGCGCCCCCGACAGCAAATGGGGCGAAACGGTCGTGGCACTGGTGCGCCTGCGCAGCCCCGCCACCTCAGTTGCGCTCGACGAATTTTGTAAGGCGCGGATCGGCGGATACAAGCGCCCGCGCCGCTACATCTTTGTCGAGGAACTGCCCAAGAGCGCCACCGGCAAGATCCTCAAGGCCGAACTGCGCCAGTTGCTGCGCTCCGGCAAATTCGATTCCAAGGAAACACCATGATTGTCCAGGCTGGCATCGCGCCCAGACAATTCGAGCGGCAACGGACGCAACAGGCATGAGTGCGGTCGACGAAACCTTCAGCCGGGCTTTGCAGGTCATGACCGCGCGGATCGTGCCGGGCGCACGCGACCTTGCCAATCTGCGCCGGCTATCGGCCGGTGCGACGTTGCAGACATGGTCGTTCGACGCGATGAAGGACGACACCTTACTGCATCCATTGATCCTGCGGCGTTCGCCGGGCGGCCTGCGCAGCACCGAGTCATTATCGCTGGAGGTCGAGGCCGAACTGATCCGGGCTCTGGCCGGCAGCGGAGCGCCGGTCGCAACCGTGCTGCATACGCTGGTGCCGGAGGACGGGCTCGGCGACGGCTTCCTGATGACCCGCATTGAAGGCGAGACGATACCGCGCAAGATCCTGCGCGACCCCGAATTCGCCGCGATACGACCTCACCTCGCGACCCAGTTCGGCGCGATCCTCGGCGCCATCAGCAAGATCGAGACTGCGCGCCTGCCGCCATTGCCGCTCAAATCCGCCGAAGTCATCACGACGCGCCTTTCGAACCGCTACGAGAGCCTGGGCGTGGCGCGGCCGGTGTTCGAAATCGCCTTTCGCTGGCTGCGGCAGAACGCGCCAGCCGAACTCGCGCAGTACCGCCTGGTCCATGGCGACTTCCGCAATGGCAACATGATCTTCGGCAGCGAGGGGGTGCGCGCGGTGCTCGACTGGGAGGTTGCCCATGTCGGCGATCCCGCTGAGGATCTGGCCTGGATCTGCGCGCCGCCATGGCGCTTCGGCGAGCTCGATCGTCCAGTCGGCGGGCTGGGCTCGCGCGAGCAATTGTTCGAGGCCTATGAGGCAACCACCGGCGAACGCGTCGACCCGGCGCGCGTGCATTACTGGGAGGTGCTCGGCAGCCTGCGCTGGGGCGTGAGTTGCGCCAGCATGCTCGACTGGTTCACCAGCGGCCGCGACCAGACCGTGGAGCGCGCGATGATCGCGCGGCGTGTTTCCGAGAACGAACTCGACCTGATGCGCATTCTAACCGGGAGTGACTGACATGCTGGATCAGCCTCACGGCGCCGATATCCTCGACGCAGTCTCGCGGCTGCTGCGCGATACGCTGATGCCACGGCTGCCGGCCGACACGGTTTTCCAGGCCAGGGTCGCCGCCAACGCGCTGGACCTGGTTGCCCGCGAAATCAGAATTCGGCGAGCTCGCCGAGCGCGAGGCCCTGCAACGGCTGCAGGCGCTGCTCCACCGCGACGGCTCGCTGCAGGAGCTGGAGAGCGAGCTGTCGCTGCGCATTCGCAACGGCGAACTGGATCTACAAAGTGAGGGCCTCGCCGAGCATCTGTGGCAAACCACGCTGGCCAAGATGAAGATCGACCAGCCCAATTATGCCAGCTACCGGCGCGAGCTTGAGGCACGCGTCGGCCAACAACAACGCCAAACAAAGGAATAAGCAGCAATGGATTTCAACGTACCCAAGGAGCTGGTGGAATATCTGGCCAAGATCGACGCCTTCGTCGATGCTGAAATCAAACCGCTGCAGGCGCAGGACGACAACGAGCGCTTCTTCGATCACCGGCGGGAATGGGCGCGGACCGACTTCGACAATGGCGGCCTCCCCCGCCCGGAATGGGAAGCCCTGCTCGAAAAGGCCAAAGCGCTTGCAGACAAGGCCGGATTCTTCCGCTTCTCGCTGCCCACCGAGTTCGGCGGACAGGGGGGCGGCAACCTCTGGATGGCCGTGATCCGCGAGCATCTGGCGACGCAGGGCCTCGGACTGCACAACGACCTGCAGAACGAACATTCGGTGGTCGGCAACTTCCCCTTCATCGTGATGCTGCGCGACTTCGGTAGCCAGGAGCAGAAGGAAAAATTCATCCGCGGCTCGCTGGCCCGCAAGATCCGCGTCACCTTCGGCCTGACCGAACCGCATCACGGCTCGGATGCCACCCACATGGAAACCCGTGCGGTACGCGAAACCCGCGACGGGACAGCGGGCTGGCGGATCGACGGCGAGAAGATGTGGACCACCGGCATGCACGCCGCCAGCCATTGCTGCCTGTTCGCGCGTACGAGCGGCAAGGATGGCGATGCCAGGGGCATCACGGCTTTCCTGGTTCCGGCGGACTCGCCGGGCGTCAAGGTCGAGGAGTATCTGTGGACCTTCAACATGCCGACCGACCACCCGCGCGTCAGCTTCACCAATGTTTGGGTGCCCGAAAGCACGATGTTCGGCGAGATTGATCGCGGCCTGGCTTTGGCGCAGGCCTTCGTGCACGAGAACCGAATCCGGCAGGCCGCGAGTTCGCTTGGGGCCGCCGCCTATTGCCTCAACGAGAGCGTGAAATATGCCAACCAGCGTAAGCCGTTCGGCAAGAAGCTGTCGGTCAACCAGGGCATTCAGTTCCCGCTGGTGGAGATCGCTACCCAGATCGAAATGCTGCGCCTGTTGATCCGCAAAACCGCATGGGAAATGGACAGCATGCCGCATCCCGAAGTGGAGAAGCGGCTCTCCGACAAGGTTTCGATGTGTAATTTCTGGGCCAACCGGCTGTGCTGCGAAACGGCCGACCGGGCGATGCAGGTGCATGGCGGGATCGGCTATTCGCGTCACAAGGCATTCGAACACATCTACCGCCACCATCGGCGTTATCGGATCACCGAAGGCTCCGAGGAAATCCAGATGCGCAAGGTGGCGGGCTATCTGTTCGGCTTCATGGGCCCGAACAAGAGGGCCTGAAACCAGAATACGCCCGCGCGTACGGCACGGGCGGATTCCCTTGGGAAACTCATGGAGGAAATCATGCCGAACATCACGCGACGGACAATCGCCCTCGCCTCGCTTGCCACGCTCGCCACAGCCCTTGCTCCGAAGGATCGCGCCTGGGCGCAGAAGAAATACGGCCCCGGTGTCAGCGACACCGAAATCAAGGTCGGCCAAACCATCGCCTATAGCGGGCCGGCTTCCGCCTATGGTCAGATCGGTACGGCCGAAGCCGCCTTCTTCAAGATGATCAACGACCGCGGCGGCATCAACGGTCGCAAGATTACCTTCATTTCGGTGGACGACGGCTACAGCCCGCCGAAAGCGGTCGAGCAGACCCGCCGCCTGGTCGAGCAGGATGAAGTGGCCGTGATGTTCGGAATGCTCGGCACGCCGCTGAATCTCGGCCACCCGCACCTATCTGAACAACAAAAAGGTGCCGCAACTGTTCGTTGCTGCGGGCTCCGAGCAGTTCGCCAACCCGGAGAAATTCCCCTGGACCATCGGCTTTCAGCCGACGCTGCGCTCGGAGGGCAACTTCTTCGGCAAGCAGATCCTGGCCGTCAACGCCGAGCCGAAGATCGGTGTGCTCTATCAGTATGACGATTTCGGCAAGGAACTATTATCCGGCCTCAACGACGGGCTCGGCGCCAAAGCGGCAGCGATCATCGCCACGGAGAGCTTTAGCCCGATCGATCCGACGATCGATTTACAGATCGTCAAGCTGAAGTCCGCCGGCGCCGATACCGTCATGCTGTTCAGCTATGCCAAGCAGGCCGCCCAGGCGATCCGCAAGATCTACGAGCTGAACTGGAAGCCCGACACCTATCTGCATTCCGGCGCCTCCTCGGTGAGCGCCACGCTGGCGCCGGCCGGGCTCGAGCTCTCCATCGGGATCAAGACCGCGCGCTACGCCAAGGATGCATCGGATCCGCAGTGGCGGGACGATCCGGAGCTGAAGCCGTTCTACGAATGGCTCAGGGAATACGTGCCCACCGCGAACCCATCGGACACCTTTTACCTGTCCGGATGGACGTACGGTCAAATGCTGGTACAGGTGCTGCGCCAGTGCGGCGACGACCTGACGCGGGAAAACATCATGCGTCAGGCCACCAGCCTGAAGGATTTTCGCAATCCCGCCTTGCTGCCGGGCAGCCTGATCAACACCAGTCCCACCGATTACCGGGTCGTCAAGTATATGAGGCTGGAGCGCTTCAACGGGAAGACCTGGGAGAGTATCGGAACATGACGCGTTTTTCGCGGCGCTCACTTATTCGTCGGCCGGTTTGGTGACTGCAATGGCGCATGAGCGACGCGATTGGCCGGTCGTTTCGCTTGCAGAGGCTTGTCGCGCTCTCACGATGCCCGGTGCTCCCTTTGAAATGGAAACGGTCGGCGTCGATGGGCGTCCGGTTCGCGTCTACAAGAAGGCTCCCCGGGATCTGCGCGCGATATTTGACGGTAGCCTTGCATGGAAGGATCGAGCGTTCATCGTCTACGAGAACGAACGCCTGTCCTTCGAAGATCACTACCGGGCCGCGTCCGCGCTCGCCTGGCGCCTGGCCGAAGATTACGGCGTGAAAAAAGGCGATCGCGTAGCCATCGCCATGCGAAATTATCCGGAGTGGCCGATCGCATTCTGGGCGACGACCGTGATCGGCGCGGTCGCGGTCCCGCTCAATGCCTGGGGAACCGGCGCCGATCTCGCGTACGGGCTTGGCGATTCCGGCGCCCGGGTCGCGATCGTCGACGGTGAGCGACTGAAGCGTCTCGGGTCGTTGCCATCAGGTGAATGTACTGCCGCGCTCATTGCGGTGCGCACGCCTCGCAGCGAGCTCGGCGCCGCGACGGCTTTGGAGGACCTGATCGGCCGTCCCGAAGACTACAAAACGCTGCCCGATCGCGCGCCGCCGGATCGAGGTATCGAGCCCGACGATGACGCCACGATCCTCTACACATCCGGCACGACGGGGCGCCCGAAAGGAGCGCTCGGCACGCATCGGAACATCGCGTGCAATCTCGTCAATATCACGTTCGCAGGCGCGCGCGCCGCGCTCCGGCGGGGCGACCCCCTGCCTGCTCCTTCGGACGTACAGAAATCAATCCTGCTGCCCGTCCCGTTCTTCCACGTGACGGGGTGTCATTCCGCCATGATTCCCGCCGTCGCGAACGGCTCGAAGATCGTGCTCATGCACAAGTGGCATCCGGAAAACGCGCTTCTCTTGATGGAGTGCGAACGTGTCTCGGCGATGTCCGGCGTACCGTCGATGACCTGGCAATTGATCGAATCACCGGACTTCGAAAAACGCGATCTCACGAATCTCGAAGGGCTGTCGTACGGCGGAGCTGCCGCGTCTCCCGAACTCGCCCGCAAGATCGCGGCACTGTTTCCCGGCAAGTTCGCGAGCCAGGGCTATGGGGCGACCGAAACGTCATCGGTCTCGACCTCGAACGGCGCCGAGGACTATCTCGCGCGACCGGATTCCGTCGGACCGGCAGTACCCGGATGCGATTTGCGGGTCATCGACCCCGACGGCAACGTGCTCCCCGTCGGCGCCATCGGCGAACTCGAAATCTACGGCGGGAACGTCGTCAAGGGTTACTGGAACAATCCGGAAGCGACATCCAAAGCGTTCCGGGAAGGCTGGTATCGTACCGGCGACATCGTTCGCATGGACGACGAAGGTTTCGTGTATCTGCTCGATCGTGCAAAAGATATGCTCATCCGCGGGGGCGAAAACATCTATTGCGTCGAGATAGAAGACGCCCTGCTCTCGCATCCCGACATCCTCGACGCCGCGGTCGTCGGCATTCCCGATCGCGTGCTCGGCGAACTGGTCGGCGCAGTGGTTCAGTTGAAGAGCGGCGCGACGCTCGGCGCGCACGACGTCATCGAGCACCTGCGGCCAAGGCTGGCCGCCTTCAAGCTGCCCGTGCACGTCGATATACGCATGGACGAGCTGCCCCGCACCGCCAGCGGCAAGATCGTCAAGACACGGCTCCGTCAGGAGATCGCTGATAATTTCGGAACGTCACTCGGAAAAGAAACTAACAAACAATAATCAGGAGAACGAAATGAGAAAGATCATATCGACGTTCACGTTGGTCGCGGCCGTGTTCCTGCTCGCCGCGGGCGCGCAAGCGGCGGACAAGAAGTACGACGAAGGTGCATCCGACACGGAGGTCAAGCTGGGCCAAACCATGCCCTACAGTGGCCCTCTGTCGATCCATGGCATTCAAGGACGCACCGAGGTTGCCTATTTTCGCATGCTGAACGAAGAGAAAGGGGGCATCAACGGACGCAAGATCAACCTGATTTCGCTCGATGACGCGTTCTCGCCGCCGAAGACGGTCGAACAAACCCGCAAGCTCGTCGAAGGAGACGGCGTTCTGGCGATGTTCGGGTCCTCCGGTACGGCAGCGCAATCGTCGGTACAGAAGTATCTGAACTCGAAAGGGGTGCCGCAATTGCTGGTTTCCACGGGTGCGAACAAGTGGAACCAGCCCAAAGCCTTTCGTTGGTCGACCCCCGCCTTCCACCTCTATGGCACCGAGGGCGAAATACTTGCGAAATACCTGCTTTCGATCAAACCCGACGCCAAGATCGCGATCCTGATGCAGAACGACGACTTCGGCCGCGACTACGTCTCCGGATTCAAGAAGGGACTCGGCGACAAGGCCTCGACGATGATCGTGAAGGAAGTCTCATATGAGCTTACCGATCCGACGCTGGATTCGCCGATCGCACAGCTCAAGGCGTCGGGAGCCGACACGTTCTTCAACGTCTCGCTGGGCAAGGCCGCATCGCAATCCTTCAAGAAGGCCTGGGAACTCAACTGGAAACCGCTGCAGCTCGTCGTCAGCCCGTCGGTCGGGCGTCAATTTCTCGAAGCTGCAGGACTTGAGACCGTCACGGGTATCGTCGCCGCGACACCGTACAAACAAATTTCGAGTCCCAAATGGGCCGACGACCCTGACGTGCTCGCCTATCAGGCCTTCATGAAAAAATATCTGCCGAACGAAGACTCCAAGAATGAAATCGGCTTTGCTGTCTATTCATTCGCTTTCGTGATGGGCAAGATTATCGAGGCGTGTGGGGACGATCTCACCCGCGAGAATCTCCTGTACCAGGCAACGCATTTGAACAACGTGCCGGCGCCTTCTTTGCTGCCGGGCACGGCCTACAACACGAGCCCCGATAATTACGTCCCGTTCAAGCAGCTTGTCGTGCAGAAGTTCGACGGACAGGATTGGGTTAAAGTGACGGCGATATCGGTGGAGTGAACCTCGCCGAACCGAACAACGGCCGCGATCCCGGCCGTTGACCGGCTTATTTCAGGCTGTGCAGCGACCGATCGGTTGGACCGTGTCTGACCGAACGCCGAACGCCGAAGGTTTGCCCGCCGGGTTGATGGTGTTATCAGCTAAATGACGCCGCTTTGTCGAAGCTCCGCAATCGCAGCCCTGTCGTAGCCGAGTTCGGCGAGCACAAGATCAGTATGCTCGCCAAGCATCGGCGGACGCGCCACGATTTCACCAGGCGTTTCCGACAGCCGGACGGCAGCTCGTGCGACCGGCGCCGGTATCGGTAAGCCCGGATAATCGACATCCTGCATGAAGCCGGCGGCGCGAATATGCGGATGATCCAGCGCCTGTTGCGGGCTGAGCACCGGTCCGGCCGGAATCATCGCTCCGCCCAGCGTGTCGACTGCCTCCTGCGTGGTGCGCTCGGCGCACCAGCGCGCCATCCGCTCGCTGATGACAGGACCGTTGTCGCCGCGCTTGATATCGTCCGCAAATCGGGGATCGCTTAGCCACTGGTCCTCCTCACCCATCAACCTCGCCCAGCGAATGAACAGCGGATGACCCGTGACCTGGCACAGCACCCAGCCGTCCTTGGTGCGGTAAATGTCGGACGGCGCGGCGGTCTGGCCGAGATTGCCGGTCGGAATGCGATTGGCCTTGATCACGGCCTGCTCGATCAATGTTGCGTTGGTGAAAGACAACGCGGTTGCAAGCAATGCCCCCTCGACGATCTGTCCGCGTCCGGATTTGCCGCGCTCAATCAGAGCGGCGAGTGTCCCGAACGCGCAGTGCAGCGCGGTTCCGAAATCAACCCAGTTGACCGCGGCCCGGTAAGGCGGATCGCCGGCGCCGGTCATGTACACCGAACCCGACATGACCTGCCCGACACCGTCGAAGCCGACGCGGTCGGACCAAGGCCCCGGCCCGCCGAATGCAGTTGCCGTCGTCAGGATGATGTCGGGCTTGATCGCCTTCAATGATTCATAGTCGAGCTTCATCGCGCGCAGAGTTTGCGGCGGCAGATTGGCGACGACCACGTCCGCGGTAGTAACCAGCCGACGCGTCACCTCCTGGCCCCTTGGCTTCATCGGATCGAGCGTGATGCACTTTTTGTTCCGGTTGATCTGTAGAAACAATGCGCCTTCGCCGCCTTCGCCGACCGGCGCCACAAAGCGATCTTCACTGCCGTCGCGTTTTTCCACGCGAATGACCTCGGCGCCGAATTCGGCCAGCAATGCCGCGCAATACGGCCCCGCGATATAGCGCCCGAAATCCAGGACGCGCACGCCCTTCAGAACTCCCCCCATCGACCCTCTATCCTATGTTTCCGCCAGATTACAGGGAATGGTTTCCGCGGCAAGGTGGCAACCGCTACCATGCCTCGGCCAGCAGAAGTGATCGCCAAATGGTTCGATCAATTAACGTCCTGCTCTAGGCCCGTGGCGCAGCAAAGAGGCCGCGGCGGCCGTTATTCGGGTAGCCCGGCTCTTCGCAAGCCCTCGGCGAGGCGGGCGAAATCCTCCGGTCGTCGGAGAGTTCGTGTAGTTCTGAAGATTGGAAAGGCGAAGTGCTGGATCAATCTTGCGCAAACGACCCATGACTTCTGCAGCTTTGGCCGATTGTCCCGCAAGAGCGTAGCTTGCCGCTGCCGCGCGCAGTGAGCTTAAATAATTGGGCTCGTGTCCAATTGCTTGATCGGCCCACGAAGCCGCTTCGTCGTAGCGGCCCAAGTATAGGTAGGCTTGCGCGAGCCCACTTAGCGTATTGGCAATACGCGGGTCACGAGGGTTAAGACGCTTTGCTCGAGTAAAATATTCAATCGCATTGCTTGGCTCACCAAGGTAGTTTCTGACCATCCCGCCGAACATCCACGCGATTGCCAGGTTGGGATTAAGCGAAATGGCCCGGTCGACCAAGGCCGCACCGAAGTCGAGATTGCCGCCGACGAACGCAAGTGCAAACCCGGCTGTGCATAGCGCAATGGCGTCATCTTTTCCTAACTCGACCGCTCGTCCCGCGAGGTGTGCCACTTCGGCGACCTCATGCGCTCGGTCAGTCACCCAGCCGTTAATTTTTCGCACCGCATAACACCGCGCGGCCATGCCGTAAGCGGCTGAGAACTCAGGATCGAGTTCGATTGCTTTATGAAACAAGGCCAGCGCCTCGTCCGTCGACTGCTTCGTTGTCTGGTAAAACTTGGCAAGTCCTCGGAGATGATAGTCGTATGCGTCGAGGTTTTCGGTCAATTTGCGCTTGGCGCGTTCGATCTCGGCTTTCTCCAGGGTGGGTGCAAGTTGCCCGACTACGGTTGCAGTTACTTGGTCCTGGAGATCAAAAATGTCCTCGATCCCACCTTCGAAGCGGTCCGCCCACACGTGCGCACCCGTCGTTGCATCTATCAGCTGTCCTGTGATGCGTACGCGCTTGGCCGCCTTGCGCACGCTTCCTTCAAGGATGTAGCGTACACCTAACTCGCGGCCGACCTGCTTTACGTCAACGGCTCGACCCTTATACGTGAAGCTGGAATTGCGCGCGATAACAAATAACTGTCCGAAGCGTGAGAGCGCCGTGATTATGTCTTCCACCATACCATCAGCAAAATACTCTTGCTCAGGGTCGCCGCTCATGTTTTGGAACGGCAGCACGGCAATCGAGGGCTTTTCGGGAAGTGCGAGCGTCGGAGCCTGGCTCGCGAGCGAAGCCGGTTTCACCGCCGCAGAACTTTGACCACCAAGCTGGATCCGCCAGGCCCGCATCGGCTCAGCAATGTTCTTGAGGGTCTGCGGTCCGAGATCATCACAGGCGATCTCGACCTTACCTCGGATTTGGCGATAAGCGTCGTCGGATAGGCAAACCCCGCCGGGCTCGGCTAATCCCTCCAGGCGAGCGGCAATGTTGACGCCATCGCCGAAGATGTCGTTGTCGTCGATGATGATGTCGCCGACATGGATGCCGATGCGGAATTGGATCATATTGCTCTGCGGCACGGCGGCGTTCTGCTCGGCCATACTGCGCTGGACTTCAACAGCGCTGCGCACGGCATCAACGGCGCTGGCAAATTCAACCAGGATACCGTCACCGGTCGTCTTAACTAGGCGGCCGCGATGGGAGGATATGGCGGGGTCAACGAGGGTCTTTCTGACAGCCTTTAGGCGGGCCAGCGTGCCTTCTTCATTAGCTCCCATGAGGCGGCTATAGCCAGCAACATCCGCCGCCAGCACCGCTGCTAGTCGCCGTTCCACTTCCTGGGCGGTCAAAGCATACCCCTAGATTGGGAGTTCCTGCCCCCCACGCATCAAAGCATATCGGGCCGCTGCTGGACTAGGGCCTACTTCCGTTCCAGGTCAGAAGCGGAAGTGACGAGGGCTACGCCGCATGTCCGCTCTACCCCTAGGAGCGGACAAGGAGCGAATACGTCGTCATGTCGGTTAAGGGCCACAACCGGACTTGGGACCATTCAACGGAGTGGACGAAGGCCTCTGCAAGTTGAAGGCAATCATAATGTACGGCGGGCCCGCGACGGGAGGGGTTCCTTTTTGCTCGCCGCCGGTGTTTCTTCTGCACGGCGGAGAACGGGCATGCAGGGATCGCTGGGAGAGAAGATCGGCGCAGGCGTCTTCGCTGATGTCCACGCCTGGGCGCCCGGTCAGGTCGTCAAGTTGTCCAAGCCAGGTATCCCGCAGTGGGTCGTCCAGCACGAGACGCAAATGACCCGCGCGGTGTTCGCCGCCGGCGGCCCAGCGCCGGAGGTGCTCGGCGAAGTCACCCTGGACGGCCGCTTCGGCATCGTGTTGCCGCGGTTCGATGGGCCGACCCTGACGCAGGCCACGCGCACCGGCGCCATCACGCATGAACAAGCGGGCGCAATCCTTGCGACGCTCTGCCTTGCCGTTCACAAGACGCGACCGCCGCCGGACGCACTCTCGCTGCGCGAGGCGATGGACGCCAGATTGCGGTTCGGCGGCAGCGTGCTTCCGGAGCGCATCACCACCGGCGTCTTCGCGCTGATCGAGCACCTCGCGCCCGATGACGTGCTGTGCCATTCCGATCTTCGCCCCGACAACGTGATTATGACGGCGCAGGGTCCGAGACTGATCGACTGGCTTGGCGCGAACTCGTGCGCCCGCCGCCTACGAGATTGCACAATGCCATGTCCTGATTGCCGAGCTTGACCCGGAACACGCCGACGATCCGGAGCGGGCCACGGTCAATTCGGTTCTGCAGGCGGAGTATGCGCGGCTGGCCGGCATAGCCCCTGCGGCGCTGACCGCGGCGATGCAGCCCTATTTGCCGATCGTTCGCGTCTTCCTCCTGCTCGGCGGGGCCATGCCTGACATGCGGGAGCGGCTGATCCAGCGCGTCGAGGCGGCCCTGCGCCCCGAAGGCTGAATTGTTTTGGTCGGGCGCGAGCCGGAGTGGCCTGTCGAAGCGAGCCGTCAGTGTCTCCTTTGGGTCAAAAGCCGAAGTCTGCCCGCTTTATCGGGATGTCCGCTCTACCCTCAACAGCAGACATCATCAGGTCGCCCCGGCATGTCCGTTTTGTGCCAAACCCGGAAATCGGGTCGCCTATTTCCATCCAGACCGCTGAACCGCCACGTCGAGCGAGTGTTCAACGCGGACCCGGACGGAAGCCGGATGCATGTTGAAGATCGCGCATTTGGGCGTTTCTGCGGGCATTTGAATACAGTGCGGCGGCAGGCTGGTGCAGCACTTTCGCGTGGCGCGCCTTGGGTTGATCCAAGTCTTGGGTTGATCCAAGTCTTGGGTTGATCCATGTCAATGGCTCTCTGTTTGGCAAGGCGCACGAGTAAAATGCGTTATCCGGACCTGACCAAAGACAAGCGATGCTTCTGCTCGGCGGCCGAGGGAGGCGGTCGCGGGAGGTAGTCGGGATGCAAGAAATCAATGATGTCAGTAACCTTGCGGGTTCGATGTTTGAGCGTTTCCCGCAGCAAATTTATGCCGCGGTTCTTTTTGTCCTGTGGTGCGGATTGGGGTTAGTTGGCGTCGTAGTTGCCCGGAAGCAATCGGCCCACCTGCAGGAACAAATAGACGAGTTGAGGCGTGACCTCCGCCAATTAGAGCAGGAACAGGGCCGTCGCACTGCAGAGGCAATACGGCTTCGCTCTGGAAACCAGGTGCACGAAGAAGACGCCTCCTCCATCGCACCGTTCTCTATAATCACGATGCCAGCACCACCACTCCATGCGGCACCAACTTCACATCAAGAGCCCCGAGAGTAGCCAGAACAGACGCTACGGTAGCGTCCCGAGCTAACGCAATCGCTGGGACGCCCGGTATAGCCACTGCTTTCGTTGCGCGGCGACCGGACGCCAAAGCATCGCCGTAAGCCAATGCGACCTTAGATGCGGCTCAGGCGACCACCGCTTCGGGTCATTCGCGTCGGTTTGACCGGACCATGGCGACGTCCGATCTGCCTCCGTGAACGGAAGTTCTCGGGTTTGGCGGGCATGTCTCAGGGTGCCATCGTGCATCAGCACTCGTCTCAGTGGAAGATGCGTCCAGCGTCGATGACAACGGTCTGACCGGTCATGGTCTCGGTGCGGCACATGGCGACCACCATGTCGGCGCAGTCGTCCTTGTCGGCTGGCTTCTTCAGGAGTGAGCCCGATGCGGAGCGCTCGATCTGCTCGGACCGGAGATTGGCTGTCGCGCGAGTGCCCTCCAGCAGGCCCGGTGCTACGCAGTTGACAAGCGTCTCTGGCGCTAGCGCGACCGCCATGCAACGCGTCAGATGAATGAGCCCCGCCTTCGACACGGCATAGGCGATAGAAGAGCCGGTAGGGCTGAGGCCGGCTACCGAAGCGATATTGACGATGCGGCCTCGCCCCTGGGCCTTCATGATAGGGGCTACCGCCTTGGTCAGGCGCATCGGCCCGGTCAGGTTGATGGCCATGATCTTGTTCCATACTTCGAGCGTCAGATTATCGAGATCGCCGAAGGGGATCGAGACGTTGTAAGCGGCGTCATTGATCAGAACATCAAGGCGGCCGAAGGCCTGGGTTACTTCGCCTAACAGCCGATCCACAGCCGCGCCGTCGGTTATGTCACAGGCGAAAGCTCGAGCGTTGATTTGATAACGCGATGCTAGTTCGCTAGCGACGCTTTCCGCTTGGTCGCGGCTGCGCGCGTACATGACAGCCACATGTGCGCCCTCCTGCGCGAGCGCATGGCAGATGCGCTGCCCCAGCCCGCCATTGCCGCCCGTCACTAATGCAACCACGCCCTTCAGGTCCATCGCTTCTCTCCTTTAATTTTAACGCGAATGCACTGTCGCATCGCCACCCTTCCCACCCCTTTGGTAGCTTGCCGCGTCAACGGCTCGCTGGCGGCTTACGCGATGACCAGTTTTGTCAAGGAAGCGAGATTGAAAGCAAGCTTCATCACATCAGAGAAGGGGCGGCGCCGGAAGCAGACTCGCCGCAGCGCGATTGATCTTAGCTTGAATCAGCAGTTCCGGGGAATGCCAGGTCAGGCAGCGGAGAAGATTCACTTCTTCTTCGCGCGCCGCGGCATTCATAACTGGCGCAGGATGCAAGCTCGCTGTCATGACGTGACCGGATTCTCGGCACGCATCTCCGCAAAGGTCTCCTTCGTCACTAGCAGCGCCTCGCGCACAAGAGGCGCGCCGACATAGCCGAGCAGGTGCAGAATCGCCTCGACGAGTTCGTCCTCGGTCCAGCCGTGGTTACGCGCAAAGCGGATATGCAGTTTCAGCTCCGGGGTGCGCCCCGTTGCGGTATCGGAGACGACACAGATCAACGTTCTGGTCTTCAGGTCGAGCCCGGGCCTCGTCCACAGCGTGCCGAACACTGTCTCCTGCGTCAGCGCCGCGAATTTCTCCATGATCGGATCGGTGTAGAGCTGCTGATCGAGCTTGTCGGCGTAGGCCGCGCCCATGAGATTGCGGCGCATGGCGCGGCCTTTAGCGCGCAAGGGGCTATCGGTCATCGTGGCGTTCCTCCTGAGTGAGTTTGCAAATTTCCGTTGGGATCTCGAACGGCGCGTCACGCCGGCTGAGATCGCAGCCGATCGTAACCGTCAATTGTCGTGGTCGAAACACAAAACTGCCGACCGCGACCGTGGCGGCGACCATTGAACATTATAAAAAGCCGACAGCGAGATATGGTGGCCGAACATCAGGGCGGCAGGCGTCAAGGCGAAGTAATCACCGGCGATCGATTCCGCGGTTAGTTGCGGCCATTGCCACGTCTCTCGGGCAGCTCGGCCGAATGCAGGAATGGCTGGCTGGCGACGCAGTGCTGATCGCACCCGTCTCCACGTGATCGTGACACTGACCTATACCAGATAAAGCCGCGATACGCCCGATGCACACAATCAGCGACAGCGAACCAAGAACGGCCTCCGGCGCGGGATGCTCGCCCGTGGCACCAAGCACGACCTTGAGCGTGTAGAGCGGGCTTGTGCCGATATCGCCATAAACTACGCCAAGGGCAGCCAAACTCAGCGCAGCACGGCTGTGCCCGGAATGGTGCGGAGAGGCCTTATTCGTTTCAACAGCCGCTTGATCCAATGCACTTCCCCAAACCCAGATGTCGCATGCCCAGGAATTTCTCCGCCATCCTCTCTCGCAGTGTCCGAATAGTTTCCGGAGCGCCCGACATTTGGGAAACCATTGGTGGTCCGGATTGATCTGGATCAACAAAGACTCCAGGCGCCCCGGCACCCCTTGTGGAGGAAGTCCGCGACCGCCAAAGGCAATCGATTGCTGCGTCAAGTCCTGAGAATCGTCACGCATCCGGCGACCATCATCGCAGGGGTCGTCTCTGGACTGCTGTTTGGATTCTTTCTGCCCAAGCCGGCCCACGCGCTGGTGCCGTTTGCGAAACTTTACGTCGCCCTGCTGTCGATGAGCATGTTGCCGATCCTCGTGACTGCGCTCACCTGGGGCATCGGACAGATGTTGCGCAACGCGACGACCCGCGCGGTCTTCCCGCGCATGGCTTGGTCCTATCTATTGCTGCTGCTGATTCCAAGCGCAGCAGCGGTGCTGGTGTGCGTCGTTCTCAACCCGGGCGAAAGCCTGGGCGACGGCGCCGCCGCGGCGCTCGGCCGACAGCTCGCCAGCGAGCCGGCGGTCGAATCCGGCAGTCCGATCATGGCGTTTCTGCAGGGCATGGTACCGCCCAATATCTTCGCCGCGCTGTCGGGGGCGCAGTTCATCAGCATCGTTTTTTTCTGCGTTCTGCTCGGACTGGCGCTCGGCGTCGTCAAGTCCTCCGGTGCTGACGATACGCTGCGGATGCTGAACGCCCTCTACGAGGCATTTGCGACCATTTTTCACTGGGTGCTGATCCCGCTGCCGCTCGGCCTCTTCGCGCTCGGCGCGGCTCACGTGGCGGAGGCCGATCGGAACTTGCTGGTCGCGCTGGTACGCTACGTCGGCTATTTCTACCTGGCGGGACTGGTGGCGGTAGCCGGGCTGACGGCGGTTCTGTCGATCCTATGCCGCAAGACGCCCCTGCGGGTACTGTCTGATCTCGGCCAGCCCCTTGTAATCGCCTTTGCCACCGACAACCCGCTCGCAGCACTGTATTCCGCGATCGAAGCTTTGCAGCAGCGGTTCGGCGTAGACCGTCGCATCGTCGACACGGTCACGCCGTTTGGCGTCCTCGCCAACCAGCACGGCCAGGTGCTGCTATTGACCTTTACCGTCATTTTTCTCGCACAGGTCTACGGCGTTTCGCTCGGCGCGGCGGCGATAGTCATCGTCGCGGTTTCGTGCCTGATTTCGGGCGCGGCGGCAGTCGGAGGAGGCCCGGCGCTGGTGCCGATCCTAGCGCCGATCCTGTTGAATGCGCAGGTCCCCGACGCGCTGGCGGTTGTGGTGCTAGCGACCACGCAGCCGGCAGTAGCACCGATGGTCTCGCTGCTCACCGTGCTGGGTACGGCCGCGCTGACCGTCATCACAGCGAAGCCGGGGAAATACGCATGACTGCAAGACCGAGGCGTAAATGCGTGATGGGCGCGTTGCTTGCATTGGCGATACTTCCGCCGGCGCCATCCGTTACGGCGGCACCTTCGAGCTTTCCCGATATTCGCCAGGTGCAGGAGCGCGGCACGCTCCGCGTCGGCCTGGTCGCCAAGGACATTCCGCCGCTGCTGGTAACCGGAAGCGACGGTCAGCCTGCCGGCATCGAGGTTTCCATGGCCAACGGCCTGGCGAAGCGCCTGGAGGTCAAGCTTCAGTTCGTGCGCACTGCTGCGACCCACGATGAGCTGGTGGCCCAGGTAGCTGCCGGCGAAGTGGACGTTGCGGTGTCTTCGATTACGCGGACCGTTGAGCGGGCCAAAGCGGTGCGCTTTTCGCGTCCGTACCTGACGCAGTCGGTGGCCGTTGCGTTGAACCGGGTGCGCGCGTTGCGGGAGAACGTTTCCTGTCCGGACACGCCGGCCGATGCGGCGGCACTGGCGGCGCGGCCGAGCGGGCTCGGCGTCACGCGCGGAGGCGCCTATGAACAGGCTCTGCGCAACCAGGACAAAAACATCAATCCGGTGGTCTTCGACACCGAAGGGGAACTCCAAGACGCCCTGGAAACCGACAGGCTACTCGCC
The DNA here is from genome assembly GCA_963742425.1 of uncultured Alphaproteobacteria bacterium. Lineage (GTDB taxonomy): Bacteria > Pseudomonadota > Alphaproteobacteria > Rhizobiales > Xanthobacteraceae > Bradyrhizobium. The sequence continues at coordinate 415,769 of CAVULR010000011.1, read as the reverse complement.
GGTCTGGGCGGCGAGATCGAGTTGCGCGAGTTGTTCGCCCGGCACCCGGCGGCTCGTATCAAACTCAAGCTTTGCCTGGTGGGCGAGCAGAGGGACCAGATCGCCATTGCCGTGCGGCCCGACGCGCCCAATCTCGCCGCATGGATCGATGTCGTTCTGGACAACGTCGGCTTGCAGCTGAAGCCCAGCGGCATCTTCACCCTCGGAACGGACTGGACCTTCTGAGCGGCAAGTGAGAAATCACGGTCGGAACAGCACGCTGTCGCGCTGGATCTACCTCGCCATCATCATTCTGTTCGCCGTAGCGACGATCATCTTCGCGCTGCAGAGCCTCGAAATCATCATAATATCTCTTTTCGGCTTCGTTGCTCGCGTCCCACTCGCGCTGTTGGTCGCTATCGCCTGCCTGCTGGGTGCCGCGACGGGCGGCAGCCTGCTCGCGCTGCTACGCCGATCATACGAAGGTTCAAGACGCAGGGCGCCCTAACCTATGATGTCGCTTCAAGCTTGGGGCCGCATTCAGACGGCGATCACTGCACATCAAACTTCAACCATTGCTTGGCTCTCACCTGTTTGGCCCTCGTCTGGTCGATATAGGGCCCGATGAGCTTGTTCAGCGCCCTGATGACCTGGTCGTACTCGTCGGCACAACCCTCGGCTCTTTCGCTGGGTAGATATTTTTTATCTACGAGATCGGCGAACAGCTTGGAATCCGCCCCGTATGCCATGCACAGCACGTTGTAGAAGCGCTGCGCCGGAAGGCCGTGCTCGTCAGCGAACGGGTTCTTTTTGGTACTCGGTTGAGATGCGTCAATGTTATACGAGTAGGCTACTCCGTAAATTAATCTCCGCGCATCGCTCCCGGCGAACTGCAAGAGGACGTATGCGGCAAACTGATCTGCTGCGTCTTCCTCGCGTCCCAAAACCGGCACGGAGAGATAATCAAACACCGCGTGGCCGACCTCATGCAGGAACACTTCGAGTATCGGCCCCACTATAGCGTCCGATCGGGTGACGCCCGCTGACGTCGTTTCCCGGGGAGCGTTCCGCAGGACGTCTTCAAGGTATTCGTAGCAAACAGTGACGGCGTCATCACCGTACCAAGCGTTGGATTCTCCATCGCATCCCTCAACCTTCAACAGGAGCGCTCGCGGTAGACGCAATGCGCTCAAAAGACCTTTGAATTTTTCGAGAATCCGTCGCTCCTTCAGCAGTTGAAACAGAGCTTGATGGGCCGAATTTTTGGGTGGCACATAAGAAATCTGAATCCGATCCGCCCGCAAAGCCGAGAATTTCTCGGCAGCTGCACACTCTGAGTTCAGGCTCGCGCCCATCAGGATCAGGAGCACGACAAATACCTTGATGGGAACTCCCAGAGTCATGAGAGAAACCGCCCTCCAAAAGGGGACGTGCGGTGGCCGCGCCCGGCATGTCCGAAAAGTGCCTTGGGCGGCAATGCGCGGGGACGTTCGATGTCCAATGGGCCACCCTTGGTGGCCCATCAATCGATCCGCCCATGGTTTCGCAGGGTTGCGGCTACTTTTGTGCCGCCGGCGTGTCCGGCCCTGCCTTCATCTTTTTCTTCTTATAGCCACGCCGGTCGGCACGCCGGGCCGCGCCGGCAACGCTCACGGGGGAGAGCGGCTGACCAACGCGGGCCTCTGCATCCGTTGCAGTCATCAGCGTCGCCGGCACTGCGAAGCTGGACGCGATCGCGAGTCCGAGCAGCGGAAAAAGCCTTCGACGCGAAATCACTTCCGACTTGATCTTTTCAGTCATCACAGCCTCCTGTTGGGTTTTGAGGCCTAACTGACGAGGCCACTGTGGCCTTGATGTAGATCAAGCAAATCCGGAGCTTCGATCCGGCACGATGCCATTTTTCAGCCGGGAACCGTGGACCGTGACCGATTACCATGCCAAGGAAAGCCGCTTCCGCGGTAACCTCGACGATGTGCTAATCATCCCGCTTGTTCTTGTCACTCTGGCCGCAAACAAAATCCTGCGTTTCATTCTCTCGATCTTGATGCGGCTGTTCGACTACGCCTTCCCACTGGCAATGCAGATTGTGTGGCTTCCGCTCTTCGCGGCCAGGGTTCTTGGCAATATCATCGTTACTGTCTTAAGCGGCGCGTTGCACTTCCTTCCTCTTTCCGAGAACAAGCGTCGACAGTGGAGAACGTCGATCCGCCGGCACTGGTCGCGCCTCCGGCGGAGGGTCAGCTATCGGAGATTCGAACAAGCCGTGCACATTGCCCTTGAAAGCGGCATGGCGTGGGTATTCCGAAAATGCCGGCATCTCGCGCCGAGCAAGGCATTGCTCGTGATCCTGGGCGCCGCACTTTGGCTCCCGATCTCCTTCGGGATTGCAACGGCGATGCACGCGGTATTGTTTGCCAAGGTCACGTCCTGGCCAGCCTGGACGCAACTCTTGCATCCATTGGCAACGGTCATCGCCAAGAGCAAGCTTTTGGTGCTACCGGTTTACCCGGCAGCTTGGCCACAGGCGAGAAAACATCCGTTCGTTCAGCTCGTATTCAATAGCTATAAAACCATCAAGTGCCTGTATGTGATCAAAAAGGTCGGTTTTCGCTATCGGCAGGCAGAGACCGCCGGCATTGGGGCGGTTGAGGGGCTCGAGCGCACGGCCGGCCTCACATCGGCGGTGCGGTGGCTGCGCAACGCGCACGTCGCCGAACATCTCGGCGTCGAAAAGCCCACTCAGAGATTGCGTTCGTTCTTCTCGCGATGGTCAATTCAGTTTTCAGCCGAATATTACGAAGGTAAAGAACGGGAAGCTCAGATGTCGCATCAGCAAACAACAGCAGCCTACGAACAGTGAGATGATCATCGATCTCAAACCGCCAAGATACTCAACGTTACCTCGAAGCCGCCTGCGGCTTGACCCTGCCGGCATCGATCTGCGCCCTATGATCGCGCCGAAATACCGACAGGTGATCTTCCGTCGACCTGGTGTCCTGGCGAATGATGGCGCGAAAGTGCTTGCCCGCTGCTAATTCAATCACGTCCTTTGGATCCAGCATTGATCACCTGACCTCTGAAGGCTTGAAATGATTTCGACGTGGCACTCACGCCCTGTTCAAAATTTAGCCGTCCTAACACTCCGACCTCTCAGGTCCGGCTCTCATGTTCAAAAAGGTTCGCGCCACTCTCTACGTTCTGTCCTTGTGCGTGTCGCGCTCTCTTTTCACTTTTGCGTGCAGAATGCCCGAACCGTCTCTTCGACGCCACGGGCCTTGGCGTAATCAATCAGTGACAGTCGGGCTTCATCGCAGCGCTCCGCGCTCGTAAATTCCTGTGTAGATATCGCGGCCCCTTGGACGGCCCCGCCGAGCCAGCTGACGACGATCAGAACGTGGGTCACGATACCCTCCTCACTCTCAAGGCAACCACCTTTCAAACAAGAAGCAGCACGCCGACACAAAGGAGCCCAAGAAGGGCCATGCAGACTACCGCGAAGAGACCTCTTGCTTGAAAGGATTTCACGCTGGCTTCTGCGAAGCGGCAATTGTCATTCGCGGGAAGTCTCTTTGCGTGAACCAGGACGTTGACGATTCTTGGCGACTGACACATCGGCACGATAGCATCCTCCAGAAAACGTTTCCGTGTTGGGATAGATGCGCCAGATCGGATAATCATACGCACCGACCAGGCATAGATCATCCCCCCGCAATCGGTGCAGTCGAAGCGCCCGGCTATCTTGTCCGGGCGACGCTCTTGCACAGCGACCTAAAGCAAGGCGCATTTCGGGCGCGCAAAAATGACGCCAATGACACACGAGTACGCCTTTGATCCGCATTCGGAGAGGGCAGGCTCCTCGACAGTTTCTAGTAGCAAGGTCCGTAGGGATGGTATCCGCAGCGTTGCATTCCGTAAGCGCCATAGGCAGCGGCACCGACGGCAGCGGCGCCGACACCGACCGCCACGCCACGGCGTACGGCTGCGCCACGGTAAGCACCGCGATAAGCACCGCCGTGATAAACGCCGGCGCGGCCGACACCAGCGCGCCCACCGCGATATGCGAATGCATCAGTTGAAATCATGGCAATGCACCCGATGCCGATGATGACTGATGCAGCCAATGAGAAGATCGTTCGACGTGACATGATTACTGTCCTTCCACGGTTGCCAAAAAAACGTGTTCCTCCGGCGGGCCGACCAGACGATTTTGGAACAGGTTGCGCCAGAGAGCCGCAACCTGCCCCAATAGCATTGCGCCCTGTGCCATTGCTTCATTGATGTAGATCAAGCCGGCCAACTTGGAACCGCGTGTATCAGAACGGCAGCAGATCGTTGGAGGTCTGGGCGATAGTCTCGCACGGCGCGGCGAGCATCATGCCGCCTAGAAAAGCGATGAAGTCACGCCGCTTCATGAATACTTCCTGTTGAACTCCCCTCCGCCCTAAAAGATATCACATTCCGATATGACGGCCTGGATCATGATTATGGATAACGGCACGAAAGAGGCTGCAATTACTGTGTGCCCAAAATGTCCGCTGCGGGTCAAAAACGGTCCTGACATGCGCTCATTCGATTACGGCGCGTGAAAGCAACGAAGCTGGCACAGTGAAGCCGATAGCTCTGGCCGATTTCAGACTGTCAACCAGCTCGAATATGGTTGGCAGTAGCCCTCTGCCGGAGCGACGCTTCCCCTCGACACCGGCCGAATTGCGGACGTTGGTCGCTTGGACAACGTTGGTTCCGAAACCAGAATCAAGATGGCCGGTGGGGCGCCGAGCCCTTGATCCGACCGGGATGCTTGGTACGATACTTCGATGTACCGGTATCGCGCCTTGCAATGGGCGGTCGGTGACGCGCCTCTCATGGTTGATCGAACTTGCGATGCGCCCGAAGCGCGTATTGCAAACCGGCTTTCCCTTTGCCTGGCAGTCGGAATGATCGCTGTGTTGTCGGGGGTCGCGGACACGAAAGCGCAGGAGGCAGAACCGCGGTCGTATTCGAATACGCCTGTTGGACTGAATTTCCTGATCTCGGGCTACGTCTACTCCCAAGGAAAGATCGCGTTCGACCCCGACGCGGCGATCGCCGACGCCACATTCCACTCCAATAGCGGGGTGCTGGCCTATGCCCGGTCCTTCGATCTCGGGGGCCAGTCGGCCAAGTTCGACGTGATCGTGCCGGCGTCGTCGTTCGCCGCGCAAGGGCTCCTGAACGGCCAGCCGCGCGAGCGCGAGATGTCGGGCCTGGGCGATCCGCGATTTCGTGTCTCGGTCAACTTGTTTGGCGCTCCCTCGCTTTCGGCGAAGGAATTCGCCAGGTACCAGCAGGATCTCATTGTAGGAGTGAGCCTGCAGGTCTCCGCGCCGCTCGGGCAGTACGACAACACCAAGCTGCTCAACCTTGGAGGCAATCGCTGGTCCATCCGACCCGAGCTCGGGATTTCAAAGGCCTGGGGTCCATGGACATTCGAGGTCGCCCCCAGCGTGACTCTCTTCAGCGACAACACCGACTTTTTCGGAGGCAACACCTTCTCGCAGTCGCCGATCTATGCTGTGCAGGGACATATCCTCTACACTTTCCAGTCCGGCGTCTGGGTGGCGCTGGACGGGATCTATTTCGCGGGCGGCCTTACCGCCATCAACGGCGTAAAGAGTGACAACGAGCAAGCGAACACGCGGGCTGGCTTCACCCTCGCCCTGCCGATCGATCGACGCAACTCGCTGAAGCTTTCTGCCAGCACCGGCATTACGACTCGCACAGGAAGCGAATTCAGTGCTGTCGGTCTCGCGTGGCAGTATCGTTGGGGCGATGGATATTAGGGAAGCAGGTCGAACGCCTGCATACCCATTATGACATAAGCCGGCCAACGGCCGAGAAGCCGTTCTTTCTTGCCGCAACTTGAACGTCAAGTCCCGCGCAGTCCAATCTTTGGGAGATCAAACGCTGGTAACCTTACCATCATTGTTAATTCCGCCGATCGGCGCCGGAATAAAGCCGCTAGGGGTTGGGGCTTTGTAGATTTGCTTTCTGGGTTGATCTCGCGTTGCTCTTTCTTGTGGCGCTTTCTGTCAGCGGCAAAACGAAGTTTTCCAGCGTGTCGGAGTGCGTCGATGCGCTCGGGGCCGCCGGGCAAACTGCGAGCCTTCTCTAAAGCCGCTTTCGCGGCTTTCCAGTCGTCGTCATCGTGCATTTTGCTGATCCCTCATTCGCCGAAGGCGAATAGCGAGGCTGACGCCGGCCTGTCTTGCTGTTTCACGCCAATATTTTGGCTTTTGCGGCCAGGATGCCGGTGCGCACGCGTCCGCATGCCCCTTAGCCGCTGGCTTCCGGAATTGCCCAATCAACGGACATCGTCAGGCCAGCCGGGCATGTCTCAATCGTGCCAGGAACAGACCTCGCTCGGGCAAAAGAAACCGAACATCTCCAGGGTAACCAACTCTCGGTCGGGCCGAGACTGCGCTATCGCCGCAATACAAAATGTCATCCGCTGTTACCTTTCTGTCACGGATTTTGGGCGCTGCTTGTGTCCTACTATTGAATGCCCGTCGTAACCTAAAGCTCCGCGGTTCGCGGAGCGCTTGCAGTAGCCGCCACTGGTTGCAAATACCGCCCAAAGGTTTGCAATGGGATCAAACATACCAGGAAGCCGCGTCATCAACTATGCGGCAGTGGTTGCGGCTCTCGTGTTTTGCTCTGAAGTTTCGCATGCCGACCAGGGCGGGAGCTCATTCTGGTTTCCGGGTCAGTTTGCGAGCCTCGCCGCCGTGCAGCAGACACCAGGCTGGGCGCTTAGTGTCATCGATTACCATTCCAGCGTCGCCGCCGCGGGCAGCGCTGCTGCGGCCAGAGAGATCCAGGCCGGCAGAATTCCCGCGACCGTCAACGTCAATCTAAATCTGAGCCTGATCGGGCGGGCCGATCTGATCACCCTCGCGCCATCCTATACTTTCGCGACGCCGGTGCTTGGCGGTCAGTTGGTCGCCGGAATCGCCGGTCAGTACGGCAGGGCGGCCGCCAGTATCGCCGGAACCCTGACGGCAATAGCCGGACCGATTGTGGTGACGCGCGGCGGAGTGCTGGAAGGCTCGCTTGTCTCCTACGGCGACCTCGCACCATTCGCGGAGCTGCTATGGAACCACGGCGTCAACAATTTCATGGCTTACGTCACAGGCAATATTCCCGTTGGCGACTATGATCCGACGCGGATTCCCAATATCGGACTCGGGCACGGCGCGTTCGACATTGGAGGCGCCTATACCTACTTCAACCAAGCGACAGGGAACGAATTCTCGGGCGTCGCCGGCCTTACCTACAATTTCAGGAATCCAGACACCCAGTACCGGAGCGGCATCGATTTCCACTTCGACTGGGGCGCATCGCACTACCTCACCAAGCAGCTTTTCGTCGGCATTGCCGGATACGCCTACCAGCAAATCGCCGACGATTCCGGCCAGAACCCGATCCTCGGTGGCTTCAGGTCACGCGTTTTCGGTGTCGGTCCACAAATCGGATACAGCTTCCCGGTCGGAGACATGCAGGGCTCCCTTAGCCTGAGGGGATACGGCGAATTCGGTGCAGCCAGCCGCCCGTCGGGATGGAATACGTGGCTGACGTTCACCATTTCCCCGACCGCGCCTACTGCGATAGCGCCTACGAGGCGCCCGGTTGTGAAATAGGCTTTGTCCAAAGCTGCAGCCTGTCCCGCGATCGGCCAGAAGTCCCGCATGGATCAATCGCGTCGGTTTAGGCGTTCGCCGGCTGGCGCGCCGGAGGCCATAAATCTGCGGGCTTTCGAGCGCTCTACTCGCGTACCCAGTATTGGGAACTCGGCGTCTTGCCGGGGAATCAAATCGCAAATTGTCGTCCAATCTCGACAACCTCATCCCTCGGTAGCTTGAAGTAGTCGATCGCCTCGCTCGAATTGCGTAACATGAACGAGAACACGACCTCTGCCAGCCACGGCAGCCCCTTGCCATCCTTGCGCCTGACGACCGTCTCGCGCCCGATGAAATACGTCACGTTGGAGCGATCGACCGGATAGCCTTCTGCGCGTGCGCGCTCCAGCAATGCTGGGAGATCGGGCTGCTCCATAAAACCGTAATGAACCTGGTTTCGCCACACCTGCGGAGCGATCTGGCGTACCTTTAACCGGTCCGCCTCTGCCACGTAGGGGATCATCTCGGTGACAACATTCAGGATCCCGACGGAATCGTGCAACGCGTGAGTGTGTCTGAGGTGCCAGACCACGAGCGGCGGAATCTCGCGCGTGATGCGTGCCACGAACACAGCAGTGCCCGGCACGCGCCGAATTTCGCCTCTGTCGATCTGCGCTATGATATCGCCGATCGGAATTTGCATTTCATCCGTCAATGTGTGCACCGCGGTGCTGCCCGCTTGCCAGATCCGCATCAGCGCGAAGAGCACGATGGCAAGCAGCACAGGCACCCATCCGCCCTCGGCAAACTTCAACATGTTGGCGGCGAGGAAGGCTCCCTCCACCGTGGCAAACCCGGCGCCAATTGCGATCGCCGCTGGCAGCGGCAAGCCCCAAATCTCGCGCAGGGCAATCGAAAGCAGGAAGGTTGTCAGCACCATGTCCGCCGACACCGCTATTCCATAGGCAGCGGCCAGATTCTCTGAGGTTCCAAAGCCGATGGCAAGCGCGAGCGTTGCAGCCATCAGCAGCCAGTTCACCGCGGGCACGTAGATTTGGCCAAATCCCGCGGCCGACGTCTGGGCGATTCGCATCCGCGGGAGGCAGCCTAGCTGGATCGCCTGGCGTGTCATCGAGAAGGCACCCGTGATGACCGCTTGGCTCGCGACGGCAGTTGCAATCGTGGCGAGTATGACCAGCGGCAGCAACAACATCGGCGCGGGGCAGAGGCGGAAGAAGAGACTTCCCTCGACCGGCCCTCCGGCCAGCACGATCGCCGCCTGCCCCGCATAATTCAGGACCAGCGCCGGGAAAACCGCGCACCAGCCCAACCGGATCGGCGCCCGGCCGAAATGGCCGAGGTCAGCATAGAGCGCCTCGGCTCCGGTGACGCAAAGGAACACGCCGCCGAGCACCAGCATGACGTTGCCACCACCGGAAAACAGAAAGTGCAGACCCAGTGCCGGATTAATGGCCCATAACACGGCCGGATATTGTGCGATCCCCCACAGACCGAGCAGGGCAAGCACCGAGAACCAGATCGCCATAACCGGCCCCAGATATCGACCGAGCACAGCCGTCCCGCGTCGTTGCACGGCGAACAAACCGGCGAGAATTGCCACGGTCCCCGGCAATACAAAGCGGTCGAGCTCTGATGCTATGACGTCCAACCCCTCCAATGCCGACAGCACCGAAATCGCCGGCGTGAGGGCGCAGTCGCCGTACACCAGCGCTGCGCCGAACATGCCGCTGAACAAGATGAAGCGCCGTCCCGGCTTCCGGCTCAGCAGCGCCATCAATGCGAGAACGCCACCTTCGCCTTCATTGTCCACCCGGAGTGCCAGGATGATGTACTTTACCGTCGTGATGATGATGAGCGTCCACACAATCAGCGACAGCGAACCAAGAACGGCCTCCGGCGCGGGATGCTCGCCCGTGGCACCAAGCACGACCTTGAGCGTGTAGAGCGGGCTTGTGCCGATATCGCCATAAACTACACCAAGGGCAGCCAAACTCAGCGCAGCACGGCTGTGCCCGGAATGGTGCGGAGAGGCCTTATTCGTTTCAACAGCCGCTTGATCCAATGCACTTCCCCAAACCCAGATGTCGCATGCCCAGGAATTTCTCCGCCATCCTCTCTCGCAGTGTCCGAAGAGTTTCCGGAGCGCCCGACATTTGGGAAACCATTGGTGGTCCGGATTGATCTGGATCAACAAAAACTCCAGGCGCCCCGGCACCCCTTGCGGAGGAGGTCCGCGACCGCCAAAGACAATCGATTGCTGCGTCAAGTCCTGAGAATCGTCACGCATCCGGCGACCATCATCGCAGGGGTCGTCTCTGGACTGCTGTTTGGATTTTTCTGCCCAAGCCGGCCCACGCGCTGGTGCCGTTTGCGAAACTTTACGTCGCCCTGCTGTCGGCAGATATTCTCGGAAGCGGAGGGACAGTTGCACGACGAGTCCATAGGATCGGAAGGTGCGCGCATCCTCGTCGGTCGCAAGTTTTCAGAATCGCCGAGCCTGAAAGAGGCTGCTAACTGAGGCCGGCCTGACTGATTTACTCGGGTGAAACTCGGCACTAATAGCAGGCAAGATGGCTTCCACGATTTCGGACGAATGATTGGCCATGTCCGCTCTCCGTTGCCTTCGACAAGACTAGTGTGTGTGCGCCCCACACTCCTTTGATTTCCACGAGTGCACTCCATTAGGGATACCTGTCGTATTCCGGCGGCTCTCGAAGCCTTTGTTCAATGTCCTCAAGCTTCCAAAGGATGGCATCCAGTTTTCACGCGAGCGTACTGACTGCGTAGTTGAAGGCCAAAACGCCGATTACGAGATAAGCTGGTCGGGAAATTGCCGCTCCGATCTGCGAAGGCCACATACGTGACGGCTATGGCCAAACCCCACCCTATGAGGACAAGCGGAGTCCGCCACCACGAGCGCTTAGCTTGAGTCATTTGAGGGCTTCGGCTTGGAACGCTTCACCGCGGCCCCTCAAGGCGCGCAGCGGAACGCTGTTCGCATCTTAGCCGCCGTTGGGTCTGATCAGAACTGCGCAGCCAGATGATGCGATCCTGACATTGTGGTGGTTATCCCCAAAGTTCACAGGCAAAATTAGTCGGCCCCGTTTTCGTCATCTCGTAAAATGGGAAACCCGCCTATCCCGGGACGATCAGGCAGTAGCCCTCACTTGTTTTCTGAATTCACTTGTCCTGTAGTTTTGCGGGGCGAGGAGACATCTCATGGTTTCTCATAAAATGGTGGCCGCTCAAATTTCGCCAAACCGGGACGTAAGCGCCGACAGTGAGCGTCATCAAGGCCCTATGCCTCTGCAAAATACTTACAGCGTCGGTGGTTACGACCCGCATCCGCAAAAGCTGTTGCAGTTGGTTGGGTGTCGCGATCTCAGTTTGCAATACCAAAAGCCCAAGCATGCTTTCTCTTGGAGGCGGGAGAAACTGTCTTAATATATGGTGAGAAGATGATGCGACGAAGTTCCAGGAACTGCGTGTGGCGGGCGAACGAATAGAGCGCCCTTCGAGCGATACAAACTCAACGACGCCCAGACGTTGCAAAGCCGCCTGTTGTCCCAGAGCAGGAAGCGGGCAAACCTCAGCGCATCAAGTGCAATGATCAAGTCTAGCCGTCTCATCGGCTCGTAACGTGCCTATTCCGGCTGGTGGTCTGGAAGTGGCCAGACCAAACTCGGGAATGTCGCCTTATGGGGCTGCCGGCTCAACCGGTCGACGCAACACAGGCATCAAATCTCTCTGCTGCGGTTTCAAATTGCAAGGTCTCGGGTGGTCGTTCGTTTGGCTGACGAGCCACTTTGTTGCGATAGGCTTGCGAGTGCACCCACAAGTCGGTGCCCTTCGGACCGGTTTCCACTGCGCTTGAAAACGCTCTCGTCATTTCACCAGAATCACATCCACGGCCACCGCGAGCTTTTGCTTGCGCGATCCGACGATGATGCCATCGACCGGGGAGACATCAGAGAAATCCCGTCCCACGGCTAGCACGATGTGATCGTTCTCGACTGGGATGTCATTGGTCGGGTCGAAGCCGACCCAACCGATCTCGGGACCGCACCACAGCGAGACCCATGCGTGGGTCGCGTCCGCTCCCTGCAGGCGCGGCTTGCCCGGCGGCGGGATGGTGCGCAGATAGCCGCTGACATAGGCCGCCGGCAGGCCGAGGCCACGCAGACCCGCGATCATCACATGGGCGAAGTCTTGGCACACGCCGTGGCGTTTCTCGAACACTTCCTCGAGCGGGGTGGAGATCACCGTCGCCTTCGGGTCGTATTTGAAATCGGTGTGGATCCGGCGCATCAGATCCAACGCGCCGATAAGGATGCCCTGCGCCGGTGGAAAGCTTAGCGAGGCATATGTGGTGACCGGCTGCTGCACCGGCACCAGCGGGCTCGCAAAGACATACCCGATCGGCGAGGCGGGACCGAGACTGGTGGCCTCGAATGCCACATCGCGAACGCTTTGCCAGGCCGGAGTTCGTATGGCGCGGCCAGGAGCGCTCCGGGAAACCGAAACCCTGGACCGTGAATCGATGCGCAGATTGCGATGCGGGGTTTCGATTAGGATGCTCTCGGTGAATGTGCCGAAGAAGTCGCGACGTGTCGTGCGGTCCGCGGGCCGCGGCCTGATATCGACGGTGTGCGAGACAAGTTGCTGTCCGTCGCTGTTCATCGGCTCCAGCCGCAGCGAACATCGCGCGAAACTGACCGGATTTTCGTAGCTATATGTCGTGACGTGACGGATGTCGTAGATCACGCGAGACCCGTCAGCTTCTCGGGCCGGCTCGCATTGGGTCCGTGCGGAAAATAATACGATCCGATGGCATCGGCGAGAGTGAGCAGATCCTGTTCCAGCGCGAACTGCGTCTTGCTATCCAGGTTCGAGGCCTCCGAAGTCGTCAGCGTCGCCTGCAGCGCGACAGCGAGACGCTGAGGCCGCTCGATCAACCCTCCCTCTTTCAAGGTCGGCAGGCTCGCGATGTGATCGTTGAGCGCAAGCACCTGAAACGCGACGGACCGCGGATTGTAGGGGTCGAGAACCACGAGATCGCGCACCGGCGCCAGCAGCGGCCCCACCAGATAGCGCGAACGATAGGTGATCTGGCAATCCACCAGCGTCAGCAGGATGTCCAGGTCCTCGTTACCGGCTTCATCGTAGGCGAACTGGCGCGCGAAGCGCACCGTGTTGATCGCGCGCTCGGCGCGGCGGCCCATTTCGAGAAAGCGCCAGCCGGCGGCGCGGTTCATGTTTTCCTGCGCCAGCCCTGCGAAACTCGCAAGCTCCTGCAACGTCAGTTCGGCGGCGCTGACCACGCCGTCGTCATCTTCAACCTCCTGGCCAAGGCGCTCCACCATCTCGGTAATGACCTGCCAGGCGTCGGGCGAAAGCCGCTCACGCAAGGACGTCGCGGTTCGCTGCGCCGCCCGCACCAGCGACAGCGCGGAGCCGAATTTGTCCTCGGCCTGCAACGCTTCAGCGGCGACTTTCGCAGGTTGTGTCCGCGACGCCTGCGAGATCGCCCCCCACGTTACGAGGAGCCGCTGGATACGCTCTATCGAGTGCGGCAAAGTCGAAGAGCCCTTGCCGGGATCGCGTTGCGTCCCGAGCGCCCGCACCAACCGCAGCGTCGCCTCGGCGCGCTCAAGATAACGGCCGAGCCAGAATAAATTGTCGGCGGCACGGCTTGGGACCCAGCCGGCGATGCGCCTGATCCGCACCGTATCGACCGCCGGCAGCAACGTTGCCGCCGAAACCGCCTTGTCGGAGACCACCCAGACATCCGCCGCCCGCGCGCCATCGCCCATCGACACGGCGCGGGCATCGAGCTGATCGGCGATCCGGCAGAAGCCGCCAGGCATGATGGTCCAGCCACCGGGCGTTGCGGCCGCAAAAACCCTCAAGACAAACGGGCGCGGCGTGATGCGCCCGTTGTCCCACACCGGGGTCGTCGACAACCGCACCATTTCCTGGCCGACATAATCGATGCCGCGATCGCCGATCGCTGCCTTGAGCCGTTCGCGTTCGCTCGACGACAGTTGACCGGCCAGTACGGGTCCGTTGCCCCGGAAACCGGGAACGCCCCTCCCGTAAGCGCCCTCGATGGCGACCTCATCGAGCCGCGACAACACTTCCTCGCGCGCGGCCTTCTGGCCGCACCACCATGTCGCGATATGCGGCATCTTCAAATCTTCGCCGAAAAAACGACGGCACAGGCTGGGCAGGAAGCCCAGCAGAGCGCGCGCCTCCATCACCCCCGAACCCGGCATATTGGCGACCACCACGCCGTTCTTGCGAAGCACATCGATTAGGCCGGGCACGCCGAGCTGCGAGGAGGCGTCCAGTTCCAGCGGATCGAGCGAATTTGAATCTACCCGGCGCAGCAGCACGTCAAGTCGCTTTAGGCCGGCGACGGTACGGATATGAAGGCGATCGCCGCTGACGGCGAGATCGTCGCCCTCGACCAGAAGGAATCCGAGATAGCGCGCGAGCGTCGCATGCTCGAAATAGGTTTCGCTGAATGCGCCCGGCGTCAAGAGCCCGATGCGCGGCTCGTCGCGGTCGGCGCTGGCTCGAAGTGAGTCGCGAAACGCCTCGAAGAATGGCGCGACCCGCTCCACGTTCATCGACTTGTAAAGCGCGGCAAAGGCACGCGACAGCACCAGCCGGTTTTCGAGCGCATAGCCCGCACCTGATGGGGCCTGGGTCCGGTCGCCCAGCACCCACCAGCGTCCGTCGGGCCCGCGGCCGACATCGGCGGCATACATACTCATATATCGCCCGCCCGGCGGTCTGATGCCACAGACCGAGCGCAGAAATTCGGTGCTGCCGGCAATCGCCGCTGCGGGTATCGCGCCTTCGGCAACCAGACGGCCCTCGCCATAGAGGTCGCTCAGGACCAGTTCCAGCAATTCCGCGCGTTGCACGATGCCGGCGGTCAATTGCTGCCGGTCGGCCTCATCGATCAGGAGCGGCAGATGGCTCAGCGGCCAAAGCCGATCGGCGGTCTCTCCAGGCGCGCGATAGGTCACCCCGGCTTCCCGCAAATGGCGGTCGGCGGATCCGAATCGCCTTTCGATCTCGGCAGGCGTCAGCGCGGCGAAGGCATCCAAGAAATTCGTCCAGACTGCGCGCGGCTCCCCATTCTGCGCGATGTACTCGTCGGGAATTCCCGGCAGCCGGCTATAGCCGCGCGTCCACTGCGCCACCCGCCGCGTTTCCGGACGGGCCTTGCTTGCTCGATCGTTTCCCTGGCCGGCCTGTCCCGCCATTTCCGACTCTCCCACCCACCCTCAATGCAGGAGGGCCGTCCTCAAGTCGAGTGTCAAAGGAAATTCAATTGTGCGTTCTTCGCGCGGCGGATCGATCTTGCCGGGCGTATGGCCATGATCCTGAAACCGGGCAAGCCTGCGCGCCTCGGCCTCATAGGTATTGACGGGCTTGGTATCGTAGCTGCGGCCGCCGGGATGAGTGACATGGTAGACGCAGCCCCCCAGCGACCGGCCGTTCCAGGTATCGATCAAATCAAAGGTGAGCGGCGCGTGAACCGGGATGGTCGGGTGCAGTCCGGAGGCCGGCTGCCACGCCTTGAAGCGGACGCCCGCCACCGCCTCGCCGGAGCGCCCGGTTTCCGTCATCGGCATCCGCCGGCCATTGCAAGTAACGACGTGGCGGCCCTCGACAAAGCCAGAGGCCTTGACCTGCAAACGCTCGACCGACGAATCGACGTAACGCACGGTGCCCCCGGCCGAGCCTTCTTCGCCCAGAACATGCCAAGGCTCCAGCGCCTGGCGCACTTCCAGTGCAACGCCACCATGATGCACCCGGCCGAACGCCGGAAAGCGGAATTCGAGCTGTGCTGCGTACCAATCCGGCGAATAATCGTAACCCGTTTGTTTCAGCTCGGCGAGTACGTCCAGAAAATCCTCCCAGAGGAAATGCGGCAGCATGAAACGATCATGCAGCGTCGTACCCCAGCGCACGAACCTGCCCTGCTGCGGTTCGCGCCAGAATTTTGCGATCAGTCCCCGGACCAACAATTGCTGCGCCAGCGACATCCGCGGGTCGGGCGGCATTTCGAGCGCACGAAATTCAACCAGCCCGAGCCGACCGGTGGCGCCGTCGGGAGAATAGAGTTTGTCGATGCAGATTTCGGCGCGGTGGGTATTGCCGGTTATGTCGACCAGGATATGCCGGAA
This sequence comes from uncultured Alphaproteobacteria bacterium, assembly GCA_963742425.1. GTDB lineage: Bacteria > Pseudomonadota > Alphaproteobacteria > Rhizobiales > Xanthobacteraceae > Bradyrhizobium. The sequence goes on along the minus strand of CAVULR010000011.1, from coordinate 399,910 downwards.
CAGGCGATCCACCAGCCACAGCGGAGCCTTGATTCCCGGCGGCGGCACATGGTCGAGCGCGATTTCCAGTTCATAGAGCCCGTCGTGCCGGGCCTCGTCGATGCGTGGCGCCTGGCTGGTGGGACCGATGAACATGCCTGAGAATAAATATGACAGCGACGGATGCCGCTGCCAGTATAGCACGAGGCTCTTCAGCAAATCCGGCCGGCGCAAGAACGGCGAATCCGATGGCGTACTACCGCCGACCACTACATGATTGCCGCCGCCGGTGCCGATATGACGGCCGTCGATCAGGAATTTGTTGGCTCCTAACCGGACCTGGGTGGCGTCCTCGTAAAGGCCGAAGGTGATATCGACGGCTTCGCGCCAATTTGCAGCGGGCTGGATGTTGACTTCGATGACGCCGGGATCAGGCGTCACCTTGATCACCTCGACGCGAGGGTCGAACGGCGGCGGGTAGCCTTCGATATGCACCTTCATCTGCATTTCTTCGGCGGTCGCCTCCACCGCCGTCACCAGTTCCAGATAATCCTCGAGCTTCGCCACCGGCGGCATAAAGGCGCAGAGAACGCCGTCGCGGATCTCGATCGACATCGCGGTGCGCACGCCGCCGCCCCTGAGCTGCTGCTCCTGTACCTCCTGATGCGGAGCGGGTTGTGTCGGCGCCGCAGCGTCGTACAGCGGAAGCGCTGCGCGCGGCTCCAGCGGATCCTGCTCGACGGTGTAAGGATATTCGTCGGCGGGAATATGTGGCAGAGAAGCGATCGGCAGCCGCAGTCCGAGCGGGGAATCGCCCGGGGTCAGAAACAGGTTGCCGCGTCGAAGTTTCCACCGCTCGCTACGCCAGCGTCCGGCGTCCGCGTTCCAACGCTGGATCGGCAGCACAAACCCTTTCGGAACGTTGAGCCCCTGGTCGAATACCCGCGCCATCCGCGCGCGCGCTTCCGGATCGGATAGTTTGGAATCGCTGGGGTCGACATTCGGCGGGAGCGCGGCTTCCTTCTGCAGCCAGTGCGAGGGATCTTCGAATGCCGGCATGATGAATTCGGAATCGACGCCGAGTTTTCTGGCCGTACTTTCGACGAAGCGCTCGGCATCTTCGATTTTGGCTTTACGCGGGTTCTGGATTGTCGCGATCAGGTCGGGGTTTTTCCAGATCGGCACGCCGTCCTTGCGCCAATACAGTCCAAACGCCCAGCGCGGCAGGCTCTCGCCGGGATACCATTTGCCCTGCCCATAGTGTAGCAGGCCGGCGGGCGCAAACCGCGCCCGCAATTTTCGGATGAGTTCGTCGGCCAAACCGCGCTTGGTCGGCCCGACCGCGGCGATATTCCATTCCGGCGATTCCAGATCGTCGACGGAAACGAAGGTCGGCTCGCCGCCCATTGTCAACCGTACGTCCCCGGCCCGGAGATCGGCATCGATTTGCTCGCCGAGTTTGTCGAGACGCGCCCAGGATGCGTCGGAGAACGGCTTCGTAATCCGCGGGGCTTCCCGGATCCGCTTGACGTTCATCTCGAAGCCGAATTCGACTTGCGCGAATCCCACCGCGCCACTGATCGGCGCCGCGGTGCGATAATGCGGCGTGGCGGCGACGGGAACGTGCCCCTCCCCGGTCAGCATGCCCGAGGTGACGTCAAATCCGATCCATCCCGCACCGGGAAGATAGACTTCGGCCCAGGCGTGCAAATCCGTAAAATCGCTCTCGAGCTCGCGCGGCCCTTCGACCGGGTCGATATCGGGACGCAACTGAATGAGATAGCCCGAGACGAAGCGGACCGCGAGCCCGAGATGCCGCAGGATTTGAATCAGCAGCCATGCCGAGTCACGGCACGATCCCGCTCCCGACGCCAGCGTCTGCTCGGGCGTCTGGATGCCCGGCTCCATGCGAATGATGTAGCTGATTTTCTTTTGCAGTTGTGCGTTGAGTTCGACCAAGAAATTGACCGTACTCGGTGCCTCGCGGGGAATGCCCGCAAGATAGGCTGATAACAGCGGCCCGGGCTCGACGGTCGCGAGATAGGGCGCGAGTTCGGTCTTGAGATCGGCGGTATAGGCAAAAGGAAAACTGTCCGCGTACGGTTCGACGAAAAAATCGAAGGGGTTGATCACGGTCATCTGCGCCGTGAAGTCGACCTCGATCTTCAGCTCCGTGGCTTTCTCCGGGAAAACAAAGCGGGCCAGCCAGTTTCCTTGCGGATCCTGCTGCCAGTTCACGAAATGGTTCGAAGGAGTGACCTTGAGCGAATAGCTGAGGATCGGCGTGCGCGTGTGCGGCGCCGGACGCAGGCGAATGGTTTGCGGGCCGAGGTTGATCGGGCGGTCATATCTGTATTGCGTGACATGATGTAGCGCGACGAAGATCGACAAAGACTAAGTGCTCCAGCGGCTCCCTTAACAGAACACCGGTTGCCGCTGACATCAAGCACTAACAACGGGCAGCGATTGCTTATGCGCGGTGCGAATATGGTGTTCCACACCGTAGTTGTCCTGGCGAACGCAGGGACCCATACCTCGTTGTCCTCCCGGTTAAGACAAGATGCGGTCGTTTACCTTCTTCGAAGCGTGCAGTATCAATTTTGCAGTTGTGGTGTATTCTGTATGAATGCAGTCGACTATCGACTCGCATTAAACCAACAACTGGGACTATGGAGGGCAACATGGCCAAGAAATCGAAGAAGGCAAAGAAGGCAAAGAAGTCAGCCAAGAAGAAAAAGAAGTAACCGTTCGACGAAACCTCAAGCACACGGAAGCGCCTGAGGTCCGTTACGCCTTCACAACAGCGGACAGGCGGCGGCTTTCGCTGACAGAATATCCGACCAACAGTCAGGCCGGACCCTTATGCAGTTGGCTGCTGCATAACGGTCCGGTTTTTCATTGAAATTTGATCAAGAGAACGGAGCTGGGCTGCTTGCTGAAAGCCCACTGCGACGGCATCGTCGCCTTCGAGACCGGTTTCACCGCCGACCTCCGCGCCATGCCGTCGGAGCTGCTGAAGATCGGTGAGGATCTCCAAGGGCTTTCCGCACGACATGCCCGCAAAACATCGCAGTGAAAGCGTGGAGATATCGCGGGCATCCGATGAAGCTGTTTAGGAAAGAACAGTCGTTGGTTTTAAGGTGTTTTGCTGCTTCACTTTTATTGAGCAGTTGTGGAGCCGCGGGACCTGAATGTGAATCTGCGTATATCCGCAACTCAGTAGTCAAGATCATTTCGGACGATAATAATAACGCACTCGTGGCTTACGCTTTGAAAAATTCGAGTTCGATTGCCGCCATGGCGAGCAATACGAAATCGGAAACTGAAAGATTGGAGATTTGGGAAAAAGCAAGGCAAGGCGCGGTGTATCGGTTGGATGATACGATAATCGTGAATTCAAAAAATCGAGTTGCGCAAGAAGTTAGCTGCAGTGGGCTATTGTATGTGACCGTTGAGGATACAACCGCGGAAAAGGAGGTTGAATTTAAGGTGAGGCAGGCGGCGGACGGGAAGGTTATCGTTTCGGTCAATCCGTTTTTGTTTTGAGGGCACTTAGCAGAAATCGTGTATCGCCAAGCGAGCGTTCGCAAATCGAATGTTATGGAACAAAAGCGTAGCGACACAGCGGCGGCAACTGATAAGCTTTGTGTAATTTCCTTATCAGTCGGCCTGTCCACTTCCGAGATCCATTTGCTGCATCGCGAAGCGACCTTCGCAACTCTAGCTCACGGGCATGGAGCTTCCGTTGGTGCTCAAGACAAACGGGACTGTACAAGGGAGCACGAGGGGTCGCGGATGTCCTCGTGTTGAGTCAGTCGGAAGACTGATAAGAAAATTCTCAAAACATAACCGGTCGGAGACCGATATCCAGTTGAGAACCGACTTGTTAGAAACCTTATCAGTGCGCGAAACTTGCACTTCAGACCTCGGCGCGCAGTGCGGGCTCCGAATTCCCAATTTCCCGGTGGTAGGACCGGAAAATTTGGCGAGTTCGCACTGCGCGCCGGCGAACCAGTACTGATCAAACCTTGTCTCCGCCGCCAGTCTCCCGAAAACGGGAATATTCGCGGTGGTGTCTGGAGACTTTCGGCTCATTGCCCCCGCACTTTACGAATTTGGGTGTTCAGAGACGGGCATCGGATTGCAAAAGCCCGCCATGGGCGGGCCTTTCTGCGAGTACTGGGGACTATTACTCCCGGCACCGGACTGCCTGGCTGGGGCGGGAGGATTCGAACCTCCGCATGGTGGAATCAAAATCCACTGCCTTACCACTTGGCGACGCCCCAACAGACGGTTTCGGAAAGCGGCGGGACGATGCCTCGCGCGAATTTTCCTGGCACCGCCGGTCTATAGAGGGAGTTGAGCCATTTCAACAGGCTGGAGGCCAAATACCGCCTCGATTTAGACCTGACATTTACTCGCCCTATACTGAGGGTTGGTTCAGCCTGATAGATCCCCGGCTTCTCCCGAAAATGCGGTCCCGCCTCGGCCGCGAGGCTCGATTTTGCCACTCGCGAGTGTTGAGAGATCAGCGGTTTCGTGGGAAGACGGCAGCCAGCGCCTCAAATGCCTTCGCGAGACACCGATATGACTTACCGCGCGCCGATCAACGACATGCTGCTCGCCCTCAACCATGGTGCTGGCCTGCAGGCAGCCGTGAAAGCCGGCCATTACGGCGATTTCGACGCCGACATCACGACGGCCGTACTGGAAGAAGCCGGACGGTTTGCCTCCGAGGTGCTGGCGCCGCTCAACCGGTTGGGCGACAAAAGCGGCATCAAGCTCGACGGCGGCAAGGTGACCACCGCGCCGGGCTGGCCCGATGCCTATCGCCGCTGGACGGCCGCCGGCTGGAACGCGGTGTCCGGTCCCGAAGCGTTCGGCGGCCAGGGGCTTCCGCTCGCGATCAACGCGGCCTGCACCGAAATCTGGAGCGCCTCGAATATCGCCTTCGGCCTCTGCCCGCTGCTGACACTGAGCGCGATCGAGGCGCTCGACGCCCATGGCAGCGACGAGCTCAAGAAGATCTATCTCGAAAAACTGGTGTCCGGCGAGTGGACCGGCACCATGCAGCTCACCGAGCCGCAGGCGGGCTCCGACGTCGGCGCGCTGCGCACCCGCGCCGAGCGCACCGCGGACGGCAGCTATCGCATTTCCGGCACGAAGATATTCATCACCTATGGCGATCACGACATGACCGATAACATCGTGCATTTCGTGCTGGCGCGATTGCCCGATGCGCCGGCGGGCACCAGGGGCATTTCGCTGTTCCTGATCCCGAAATTCCTCGTCAACGCCGACGGTTCGTTGGGCGCGCGCAACGACATCTACCCCAGCGGCATCGAGCACAAGCTCGGCATGCACGCTTCGCCCACCTGCACCATGACGATGGGCGATCACGGCGGGGCGATCGGCTACCTGATCGGCGAGGAAAACCGCGGCATGCTCTGCATGTTCACGATGATGAACCAGGCACGGCTCGGCGTCGGCCTCGAGGGCGTCGGGATCGCCGACCGCGCCTATCAACAGGCGCTCGCCTTCGCGCAGGAGCGCCGTCAGGGCCGCGCGGTCGGCAAGGCAAGCGATCGGCCCGGCAACGGCTCCGATCCCATTATCGCGCACCCCGATGTCAAGCGCATGCTGATGCAGATGCGCGCGCTCACTGCCGCCTCGCGCACGATTTGTTACGCCACCGCGGTCGCGCTCGATGTCGCGGTGCGGGCCACCGATGCGAAAGTGCGCAGCGCCGCGGCGGCGCGCGGCGCGCTGCTGACGCCGATCGCCAAGGCGTTTTCCACCGACATCGGCAATGAGGTCACCTCGCTTGGCGTGCAAATCCATGGCGGCATGGGCTTCATCGAGGAGACCGGCGCCGCGCAGCATTATCGCGATGCCCGCATTACCGCGATCTACGAGGGCACCAACGGCATCCAGTCGATCGATCTGGTGACCCGCAAGCTCGCGGCCAATGGCGGGGAAGCGGTCTGGGCCTTGCTCGACGAACTCAAAGCCACCGTCAGCCAGGTCGAGGCCTCGAACGACCCGGCATTCGGCACGACCGGCGCAAAACTGCGCGACGCGCTGGGCTCGCTCGATCGCACCAGCCGCTGGCTGCTGGAGCGCGTCACCTCGGCGCCGAACGAGGCGTTGGCGGGAGCGACGCCTTATCTCCGGCTGTTCGGATCGACGCTCGGCGGATGCATGCTGGCCGCTGAGGCGCTCGCCGCGCGCGATCCCGGCGAAGGCGCCGGCGACCCGCAGCGCTATGTCACGCTGGCGCGATACTTTGCCGAAAACATCTCGGTGCAGGCGGGAGCGCTGGAGAAGACAGTTGTCGACAGCGCCGAAGCCGTGAACGCCGCGGACGCGGTGCTGCTGGCGTAGCGGCATCAGCGGACTACGGTGCCAGCCGATCTCGCAGTCATGGCCGGGCTTGACCCGGCCATCCATCCTTTACGTAAGACTTGATCGAAGATCGATGGATACGCGGGTCAAGCCCGCGTATGACGATTTCTAGATTTCAAACAGCCAATGCGCGATGGGATTTTGAGATTGTCAGCACCGGGCGCCTGTCCCCGACTTGATCGGGGACAGGCGCCCGGTGCTGACGAATACATGAGCAAGCTGTCAGGGCTTCTTCAAGCACAAGCCAACCGTGGGGGGCATCGCGCACTTCGAGCCATCGGCCGCCCCGCCTTTCGGACAGAATACCGACACCAGCGTTTCGCTTGCTTCGCAGCTCACCGCGCCATCGACTTCGACCGGGCGCAGGTTCGCCACCGCAGCGTCGCCGCGATCGCCCTTCTCGCCTTTATCGCCCTTGTCACCTTTCGCGCCCTTCTCACCGGGAGCGCCCTGCGGTCCCTGAGGCCCTTGAGCTCCGGGCTGACCCTGGGCGCCCGCCACGCCCTGAATGCCCTGTGCGCCCTGTGGCCCGGCAGGGCCTTGGGGTCCCGGGTCACCCTTGGGACCGGGATCCTTGCCGCATGCGGCGAGCGAAATCGAAATGCCGACCAGTAGTATCGGAAGAATCCTCATCGGTTACCCCTTTGATCGACATGCGATCGACCGCATTCCCTATGGTATCAACGCACAACGGCCTGAGCGCGCGTAGGTTCCAACCCTGGAACGCGCAAGGCCCCGGCTCGAAAGACCGGGGGCGTTTTTGAAAATAAAGAACCGTTGGACAACTGGGATCGGCGAGGCGGCCGGACACCCCGCCGCCTTCGCAGTCGTCATCTTCTATGCCGTGCTTTGTGTTCGATCGATCGCGGTTCGAGCTCTAACGCACGGGCATCGGAGGCCGCGGCACCGATGATAATTCCGGATCGCTTAAGGTCGCAGCCGTGGGCTGCCGTGGCGGTTCGATTTGCCGCGGCACGTAGGGCGCTGGCGCCGGGGGCGGAAGAACGGCGGCTTGCGGGGGCGGAGGTGGCGCGATCGGCCTGTGCGAGCGCATCGCGGCCGGCCGCGGCGGAAGCGCCGATATCCGGGGCCGCGGGCTCGGCTCGGAAGTTTTGATTTCGGAAGCCTTAACCTCGGAAGCCTTGGCCTCGGAAGCCTTGGCAACCTCGCGCGACATTTGTTGCTGCCCGGCCTTAAGCTGCTCGACGCTGGCCTTGAGCTGCTCGACCTCCTGCCCGAGGCTTGCGAGATCGCGCGACATCGATTGCATCGACTGCGGCGAACCGGGAGCGGGAGCAGCGGCGACAGGCGCAGCGGCTGCCGCCAAGTTCGGAGCCGGAGCTGCCGGTTGCGCAGGCGCCGCGTTCGCCGCGTCGGCCTCGTGAACGGCAGCCGCGCCCTGCTGCGCGGCGGGCGCCGGTTTTTCCGCCGGCGATGCCGTCAAGACAAACTGCGTCACCCATTTGGCGATCTTCCTTTCGGCCGTATCGCCGTAAGCACGCCACGCAAATGCGGCAACTCCGATGCACACCGCCAACAGCAACGCCATCAAGGCGCGCACGACGCGCCCTACCACCGAGAAAGGCTCGCCCACCGGATGATCGTTGACGACGGTAGGGCGAAACGTCGTATCGACCGACGGACCGGTGTGGCGGTCAGGGACATCAGGGGTGACATCGGTCTGGGCAGACGAACGATGGCGCGCGGCCTGGTGCAGGAGATCGGAGAGCTCTTCATCCGAAGGCGCTACCCCGATGGCATCGGCAGCGACCACGACAACATCGTGCGGATCATCGCTCGGTTTCGGAATTAGCGTGGAATTCATTGGCGCTCCATACCCAGGTCCAATGTCACGGCGAGCCGGCGGATTTACGATTGCGCCAGCGACATCCTCCCAAACTTCATCGTGGTTTGACCAAAGCAAGGCGATACGATGGAGAGTATGGGGCCGGATGGAACCGCCCTTTCGGGAACTCGGTGTTCGCGCACCGCGACGCGCCTGAAGGCGTAGCTCGTCACGCCCGGTATTGGTCGTCGCCGACCTTTTCCATCCAGGCGACGGCCTTTCCGTCCAGCGATTCCTGAATGGCGATGTGCGTCATCGCTGTCGTCGGCGTGGCGCCATGCCAGTGCTTTTCGCCGGGCGAAAACCAGAGGACGTCGCCTGGCCGGATTTCCTCAACCGGCCCGCCCTCGCGCTGCGCCCAGCCGCAGCCGGCCGTCACGATCAAAGTCTGCCCGAGCGGATGGGTGTGCCACGCGGTACGCGCACCCGGCTCGAACGTCACGCTGGCGCCGTTTGTGCGCGCCGGTTCGGTCGCTTGAAACAGGGGATCGATGCGGACCGTGCCGCTAAAATAATCGGCAGGCCCCTTCACGGACGGCCGCGAGCCGTTGCGTTTGATTTCCATCGCTATCCTCCTTGCTGGCATTGACTTAATGCGCGCAACTGCCGGGACAAGCCAGAGCAAGCACGCCTTGCCACCTAACCCACCCCAGAGCGACCACGCCGTCCCCGCCCGGATTGGGGATGCGGCCCGGGCCGAATGGGCGTATTCTCAACTGGCGTCGCATCGAGGTGCACTCGGCTGGACGCAACGGCCCTGAAGCCCCTGTTGGACGCCTCGGTGCGCGCAAGAACGCGACCGAGCACGCGCGATTCCGTCGCACAGCAATTAACAGGAGGAAACATGGCACGCATCACACGGCGTAAAATTCTGAAGCTGTCCGGAGCCGGTGCCGTCGCAGCGAGGACCGGCGGCCTTGCCGCCATTCTGACCACCGGGCGAGCGCCCGCCTTTGCGCAAGCCAAGAACGTGCATTGGCTGCGCTGGGCCGATTTCGTGCCAGCCTCCGACCAACTGCTCAAGGGTGAGATCACCGAAGAATGCCAAAAGGCGACCGGTATCAAGCTCGAGGTCGAGACCATTAACGCCAACGATATCCAGGCGCGTATTACTTCGTCGATCCAGTCGGGCGCCGGCCCCGATATCTTCATGACCCTCAACAACTGGCCGCAACTCTATGCTGAGAGTTGCGCCGATGTGGGCGACATCGCCAACGAACTCGGCAAGGCGCAGGGGGGCTTTTACGACATCTGCAAGATTGTCTCGACGGTCGATGGCAAGTGGATCGGGGTGCCATGGTGCGTCGGCGGTACACTCGTCTCCTACCGCAAGTCATGGCTGGCCGAGGTCGGGTTCGACGGCAAGTTCCCAGCCACGTGGGATGAATTTCGCGCCGCAGGCCAAAAGTTGAAAAAAGCGGGCCGGCCCTATGGCCAAACTGCCGGGCACACGTTCGGCGACGCGCCTGGATGGTGGTATCCGTACCTGTGGTCGTGGGGTGGCAAGGAGGTCGAGGCCGACGGCAAGACAGTCGTGCTCGACAGCAAGGAGACGCTCGAATCGGTCAAGTTCGCCGTGCCGCTTTGGAAGGAGACGATGGACGAGGGCGGGCTTGCCTGGGACGACACGAACAACAACCGCGCCTTCCTGTCAGGCACGATCAGCGCCACCAACAACGGCGCGTCAATCTACCTGGAGGCCAAGAAAAAACCGGATACCTACAAAACCGAGCGGGGAACCCCAATGAAGGACGATATCCTTCATGCCAGCATCCCCGCCGGCCCAGGAGGTCAGTTCAATCTACCCGGGCCGTTCACCAACCTACTTATGAAATACTCGAAGAATCAGGATGCGGCGAAGCAATTCCTACGGTGGATCTCATCGAAGGAAATCTTCGACAAGTGGTTCGTCTCACAGCAGGGCTACACCGCCGGTCCCACCAAGGTTTGGGAAGATCATCCCGTGTGGCGGGCCGATCCGGTCCTCGCACCGTTCAAGCAGATTCCAGTCACGGGACGGTTGGGAGGCTATGCCGGACCACCCAACCAGAAAGCCGCCGAGGCGCAGACCAAGTACATCGTCGTCGACATGTACGCGAAAGCAATCCAGGGCATGTCGCCTGCCGATGCGGTCAAGTGGGCGCATGGAGAGATGGTCAAGATCTACAGCGCCTGATCCGGACCACGCCGTCGCGTGCGGCGCCGGCCAGTTGCAACCTGGCCGGCGGTCTGAATTGCAATCAATCCTGATGATCGCGATCCTCCGGTTGCGTGAACTGCGCAAATGCCAATTGGTGGCGCGTCCCAAAACCCGCCGTGCAAGACACCGTAAAATACGCTACCCGATCGGCTTCAGCCCCGCCTCGATTTCGGCGCGCCGTGGTTCCAGGAACGGCGGCAGCGCGAGTTTCTCGCCGAGCGTCGCCATCGGCTCGTCGGTGGCGAAACCGGGTCCATCGGTGGCGATCTCGAACAGGATGCCGTTCGGCTCGCGGAAATAAAGACTGCGGAAATAGAACCGGTCGATTTCGCCGCTGTTGGGGATGCGACGTTCGGCGAGCCGCCGCGTCCAGGCATGATATTGCTCTTCATTGGGCGTGCGGAACGCGACGTGATGCACCCCGCCGGCGCCCTGCCGCGCCACCGCCAGATCTTTGTGCTCGATGACGTGCAGCTCGGCGGCCGGTCCGCCCTCGCCCATGGCAAACACGTGCACCTGCCCGCGCGCGTCGGTCGTGGCAAAATCGCGCACCCGGCGCATGTTCATGACCTCGGTCAGCACAAGGGCCGCGCTTGCGAGATTGCGCACGGTCAATTCGATCGGACCGAGGCCGCGAATCTGATGCTCCACCGGCACCGTGCTGCGCTCCCATGGCGCGACCGGACCCTTGCCCCCGTCATCGATCAGCGTCAGCCGCTGGCCCTCGCCATCCTCAAACGGCAAGCTCAGCCGGCCATCGACTTCGATGATGTCCCCGGTTGGGCCGCCCGCTTGCTTCAGGCGGTCCTTCCAATAGCCAAGGGTTTTTTCGCCGGCGACGCGCAAATTCGTGCGGGAAATGCTGTTGGCGCCGTGCCGTTCGGGCGCCACCGGAAAATCGAAAAACGTAAGATCGGTGCCGGGATTGGCCCGTCCGTCGGCGTAAAACAAATGATAGGCGCTGACGTCATCCTGGTTGACCGTCTTCTTGACCAGCCGCATGCCCAGCAATCCCGTATAAAACGCGAGATTCTCACGCGGTTTTGCGGATATCGCAGTCAGATGATGAATCCCGGTCAGTTGCATCGCATGTCCCTCACGCGTCGTTCCGTCGCCGTTGAAAACCGGCAGAGCCGGTTTGGGCCTCCCCGGAGATGTTGTAGGGTACGATTTGGAGACTCGCCAGCGGTATCCTTTGCCGCGATTCCGGGGACTGCATGATGGCCGGGCACCTGATAGTCACCGACGAGGACGCGACCCGGGTCATCACGTTGCGGCGGCCCGAAAAGAAGAACGCGATCAACCAGGAAATGTATCGCGCCATGAGCGCGGCGATCGACACGGCGCAGAATAATCCGGCGATCCGCTGCATGATTATCACCGGCGGGTCCGGGGTGTTTACCGCCGGCAACGATCTTGAGGACTTTTTGAAAGACGGCACTTCAAGTGCCGGCACCCCGCGCGCCTCCAATGCCACGAAATTCCTTTATTCGCTCGCGCACAACACCAAGCCGATCATCGCGGCTGTCGATGGCGTCGCGATCGGCATCGGCACCACCATGCTGTTTCATTGCGACTACGTTCTCGCCAGCAAGACGGCGACGTTCTCCACGCCGTTCATCCATCTCGGCCTGGTTCCGGAAGGTGCGTCCAGCCTGTTGATACCGCGCACCCTGGGACACCAACGCGCGTTCGCCATGCTGGTGATGGGACGCACCGTCAGCGCCGACGACGCCCGCGTCGCAGGCTTCGTCAATGTGGTGGTGGCGCCCGGTCACACCGAGGCCGAGGCGCGCAAGGTGGCGCGCGAGATTTGCGCGTTACCGGCCGAAGCGGTCGCGATCTCGCGCAAGCTCCTGAAGCTGCCGCCCGAGGATATGACCCGCAGGATCGATCAGGAGGCCCATCTGTTCGGCGAACGCATGCGCTCCAGCGAGGCGGTCGCCGCGTTCAAGGCGTTCTTCGCGCGCAGGAAGGCATAGAGGCCACGTTGCAAAATCGTTTTTGCCGGCGCTTCCTGCATTCCCATTGGGCCGAACACTGTGCCAGGCATGCACGGGCGTCACGGTTCGAAACGCGCGGCGCTGCCGCGCTCCGCACCGTGAGGATCGGACCTGATCCTGGCAGCAAGATCGAAATTGCAGGGCATATTCGGCGTCATTGCGAGGAGCGAAGCGACGAAGCAATCCATTCTCTCTTTGCGCGGCACGATGGATTGCTTCGCTGCGCTCGCAATGACGGTTTTGGAAAATGCTTTAGTGTAACGCCATGAAACATTCGCTTTGTCAGGTGGTCGCCGCCGTGACGCTGGCGATCGCGCTCCCTCCCGTCCCGCGCGCGACCGCGCAAGCCGCGCCGGTCGAGTTGAGAATTCTGGCCATCAACGATTTCCACGGCAACCTGCGGCCGCCCGTCGGCGGGATTGCGGTCACCGATCCCGACGACAAAACCAGGAAGATCGCGGTCCCGGCCGGCGGCGCCGAGCACATGGCGACGCTGGTCAAGCAACTGCGCGAAGGCCGCAACAACACGATTTTCGTGGCAGCCGGAGACCTGATCGGGGCCAGCCCGTTTCTGTCGGCGATGTTTCACGATGAGCCGACGATCGAATCGCTGTCGATGATGGGGCTCGACATCAGCTCGGTCGGCAATCATGAATTCGACGAGGGCAAGGACGAGCTGTTGCGGATGCAGAACGGCGGCTGTCACCCCGTCGATAAATGCCAGGGCCCGCAGCCGTTTTCGGGCGCCAGGTTTCACTACCTTGCCGCCAGCACGTTCGATGGGAACACCGGCAAGACGGTGTTTCCGCCCTACGAGGTCAGGGATTTCGAAGGCATCCCCGTCGCCTTCATCGGCCTGACGTTGAAAGACACCCCCAACATCGTCTCGCCGACAAGCGTGGCTGGTCTCGAATTCCGCGATGAAGCCGAGACGGTGAACGCGCTGGTGCCGGAACTGAGGGCGCGCGGCGTCGAGGCCATCGTGGTCCTGATCCACGAAGGCGGTTTTCCGGCCGGCGATTATAATGAATGCCCCGGCATATCCGGCGCCATCGTTGATATCGTCAAGAAATTCGATCGCGCGGTCGACCTCGTCATCAGCGGCCACACCCACCGCGCCTATGTCTGCGAGATCGACGGGCGGTTGGTCACCTCGGGCGACAAATACGGCACCATTGTTACCGCGATCGACCTCAAGCTCGATTCCGTCACCCGTGACGTCGTCAGCGCCAGGGCCGACAACGTCATCGTGCGCACCGGCACCTATGCGAGAGATCGGGAACAGACCGCGCTGCTTCAATCCTACGACAAATTCGCCGGGCCGATCGCCAACCGCCACGCCGGATCGATCACCGAGACGCTGTCGCGCGCGCCCAACGACGCCGGCGAGAGCGCGCTCGGCGACATCATCGCCGATGCCCAATTGGCCGCAACAAGCGCCGATGGCCAAGGTGCAGCCGTGATCGCGTTGACCAATCCGGGCGGCATCCGCGCCGACATCGCCAAAAAGCAGGATGGCGCCGTGACCTACGGCGACGTCTTCGCCTGCCAGCCGTTCCGCAATCAACTGGTCACGCTCACCCTGACCGGCGCGCAGATCAAGACTTTGCTCGAACAGCAATGGCTCGATCCGAAGCGCCCGCGGATTCTTCAGCTCTCGAAGGGTTTCAGTTACACATGGGATGGCGCCAGGGCGTATGGCGAGCGCGTGATCGCCGAGTCGATGTCGCTGAACGGCGCGCGCATCGACCCCGCGATGAACTATCGCCTGACGGTGAACAATTTTCTCGCGGTCGGCGGCGACGGTTTTAGCGTCTTCAAGGAAGCGACCGCCCCGCAAGTCGGTATCTACGACGTCGACGCGTTGTATGCCTACTTCCAGGCTAACAGTCCCCTCGCACCCGCGGCAGCCGATCGCATCGCTCGATTGAACTGAAATGCACCGTGATATGCGCGGCCCGGCTCTTTCGGAACCAGCCGCAAGCCCCTAGATTGGCCGCATCTCGAAAAGCGCGGTTCGCGCGCCAGGAACTTTCATGACCACGCTGCTGCTGACCCACCCGGCATGTCTTGAGCATCTTACGCCTCCGGGACACCCCGAACGCCCCGACCGGTTGCGCGCGGTCGACGCGGTGCTGGCCGAGGATCGCTTCAACACGCTGGTACGCGGCGAGGCGCCGCAAGGCAGCCTGGATTCGGTCACGCTGTGCCACAACGAGCATTACGTCGGGGAACTGCGCCACATCGCGCCGTCGAGCGGCCTGATCTATCTCGACGGCGATACCTCGATGTCGCCGGGGACCTGGCAAGCGGTGATGCGCGGCGTCGGCGGCGCGGTCGCGGCCACCGACGCGGTGATGTCGGGCACGCACCACAATGCGTTCGTCGCGGTGCGGCCGCCGGGCCATCACGCCGAGATCAGCAAGCCGATGGGATTTTGCTTTTTCGACAACGCCGCGATCGCCGCCCGTCACGCCCAGCGCAAATACGGCATCGCCCGCGCGGCCGTGGTGGATTTCGACGTGCATCACGGCAACGGCACCCAGGATATTTTCTGGGCCGATCCGACCGTGATGTACTGTTCGACGCACCAGATGCCGTTGTTTCCCGGCACCGGCGCGCGCGGCGAACGCGGCGAGCATGACACCATCGTCAACGCACCGCTGGCCCCGGAAGACGGCAGCGCCAAATTCCGCGCCGCGTTCGAAAACGCGATCCTGCCGCAGTTGCAGAAATTCGCCCCCGAACTGATCATCGTCTCCGCCGGCTTCGATGCGCACCACCGCGATCCGCTGGCATCGCTCAACCTCAAGGCGGAAGATTTCGGCTGGGTCACGCGCAAACTGATGGATATCGCCGATCACAGCGCGGGAGGGCGAATTGTATCGGTGCTCGAGGGCGGCTATGATCTGGTAGGCCTGAAAGAATCGGTCGCAGCCCACGTCACTGCGTTGATGGGCGCGTGAAATCCGGCGGATTATCCATCCGGATCAACCCAGTCAGGTCTGAGTAAGACGCCGCATCCGGGATCAGCATATGGCCGAAAACACCCAAATTGACGTCAAGAATCTGAGCTTCGAGCGCGCGCTCGAAGAACTCGAAACGATCGTCAAGCGGCTTGAGGACGGCAAGGTGCCGCTGGAGGAATTGGTGACGATTTACGAGCGCGGCGAGGCGCTGAAACGGCGGTGCGAGGAGCTGTTGCGGCAGGCCGAAGCGCGGGTCGACAAGATCACCACCGACGCCAACGGTCAGGTGACCGGTACCGAGCCGCTGGACGTGCAATGACGGCATGGGCAACGCCGGACTGCCGCGGCCCGGCGGTCAGAACCTGACATTTTAATCCTGATGATGATGATGCTGATGCATCATCGGCCGATCGGTGTTTCCGTAGCCGCGCAGTTCGGCGTATCGCTGCATTTGAACCGGCGTTAACAGGGCTGCCGTCGACAGATGGTATTTGAGATGGGTTTCGCGCAGCTCGCCCTGCGTCACCGCAACCGCTGCCGTCGACGCCTTGAGACTATCCGGCGTGACCGTATGGCCGGCGAATTGCTTGTCCAGTTCGGCTTCCTGCTCCAACAATCTGGCGCCAATCGGCAACGCCTCGCGCTTCATCGAATCGAACAGGGCTTGCACGCGGGCGCGCTGATCGGCTGAAAGCTCCAGCCGATCGGCCAATTCAAGCACATGGGACGGCCCGGGATAGCCGTTGAGTTCGGCGGCAAGCGCAAGGCCCATTCCGCGACCGGCGCCGAGATCGGCGACCTGCTGTTCCGAAAGCGCCTTGATCGGTCGCGTCTGCATCCCGGCATAGGGGGTTTGGGCGATGGCGGCGGTTGATGCCAGCATGACGATGCAGAGAATCAGCGTGCGGTGCATGGCGAGATTTTCCCAGGTTAAAGCCGGACTTTGACCCCGCCCGGGCCAACGATCAAATGAATTGCCCGTCATCGAACCAGTCGGCCATCGATTCCCGGTCGAGCCACCGACGGCCGATACCGCAACAGGCGAGAATATTCGGCGAATTCGACGCTACCCGGTGCCGGCGGGCGGCTGAAATAGCTCTTGGCGCGTTACGCGGCCTGATATAGTCCGGGTAGTCCGGGGATCATCAGCTCAGTGCGCGTTCAGCACCGCCATATCATCTATGTGCAAGGATATGATCCGCGCGGCCTTGCGCAATATTACCGCATGTTCAGAACCGAACTGCGGAAGTTCGGAAGGCTGTATCGGCTCGCCGCGACCATCAGCCGCCCCAAGAGCACACCCGACGGCGAGACCGCGTCCTGGACCATCGAGACCGCGGCGGAGGACTGGCAGACCCGTACCAGTTACGATTTCCTGCGATTCGAGGACCTGATCCAGCGCGACCTTGCGGCGCCGATCTGGCGCACGGTTTTGCAGGCGATATGGATCTATTGGCGCCTGGTCTTCAGCGGCACGATTGCCCGGTTCTGGCAAGCCCATTGGAGGTTCGCAACCTTCATCACCTACCCGCATGTCCTGCTGCTCGCCGAAGCGTTGTGCGCCTTGGCGATCGCGCTCGCATTTGCAGGCGGCCTGGAGGCGCTCGGCATTCCCGACCTGGTCGGCATCGCCGCCTCGGCTGCCCTGTTCCTCGGCGTGCTCGGCGCCACCCTGAAATACACGGAAAACCTGACCTATCTGCTCTATCTGTTGTCCGACACGATCTGGACCTGGGAATTCTCGCACCGCCAGCGGCCGGAATGGGATCAGCGCATCGACCGTTTTGCCCAATATCTCGCCGATGTCGCACGTTCAAGCGACGCCGAAGAAATCGTCATCGTCGGCCACAGTTCGGGATCCTTCCTGGGGACCGAAATTCTGGCACGTGCGCTTGAACTCGATCCCGCGCTCGGGCGTCACGGCCCGCGTATCGTCTTGCTGACGATCGGCGGCAATTTTCCGATCGTCGGATTCCATGCCGTATCGCAGGATTTTCGCGATCATCTGCGCGAGCTGGCGGTAGAGCCTTCGATCGACTGGATCGACTGCCAGTCTCGCAAGGATGTGATGAATTTCTATCCGTTCGATCCCATCGCCGCCCACGGCATCGATGTCGGCAGCTCCCGGCGCAACCCCACGATTGTACCGGTCCGGTTTCGCGAGATCATCAAGCCCGAGCACTACAACCTGTTCCGCTGGAAGTTCTTTCGCGTCCATTTCCAGTTCGTGATGGCCAACGAACGGCCGCATGCCTACGATTTTTTCATGATCGGTTGCGGGCCGATCCCGTTGAGAGAACGCATGGCGCATCCCGACGCGGCGCTGATCATCGCGACCGGCGACGCCGCTGCCCGCGAATGGGCCTGGAAAAGGCTTGAAAACGCCGCCCCCGGCCCCGCCGACGCCGCAGATTTAAGCGAAATGGAACCAACTGCACGCCGCAGCGGTTGAAATCCGCCCCCAGTTCAGGCCTACCCTTGGCGCCTTAGGGTTCCCTCGGGTTGGCTTTAACCTCTGCTTTAGTGTAAAGCTCGCGGTACTATGGGCTGCTGAAAGCTGTCCGCCGCGGGCTCTTCGCGACGGTAAGCTCTTCAAAAAGCTAAAAAAATGGCTGAGAGGGTGAAATTGCCAAGGGTTGATGCCATATCTCATTAACCGATCCGGAGCGTATCCAGACTTTCACATCGGCGCCGGCCTACTCAGGGGATTCAGGCGTTCGGGTTTTCGCTGCGCTGTACCATGCGCAACCCATCTCCCATCGGGCCCGTCCCGACATGAAAAAATTGGAATATCGCCGTGACCGTATTCAGTAAGACACCGCTTCTCGACACCATCCGCACCCCCGACGATTTGCGCAGGCTCAAGGTGGACCAGGTCCGGCAGGTCGCCGACGAGCTGCGGCTGGAAACCATCGACGCCGTCTCGGTCACCGGCGGACATTTCGGCGCGGGCCTCGGCGTCGTCGAATTGACGACTGCGCTGCACTACATTTTCGACACCCCGCGCGACCGCCTGATCTGGGATGTCGGCCATCAGGCCTATCCGCACAAAATCCTGACCGGGCGCCGTGACCGGATTCGCACCCTGCGCACCGGTGGCGGATTGTCCGGCTTCACCAAGCGCACCGAAAGCGACTACGACCCGTTCGGCGCCGCCCACTCCTCGACCTCGATCTCCGCGGCGCTCGGCATGGCGGTGGCGCGCGATCTCTCCGGCGGCAAGAATAACGTGATCGCGGTGATCGGCGACGGCGCGATGTCGGCGGGCATGGCCTATGAGGCCATGAACAATGCGGGCGCGATGAATTCCCGGCTGATCGTCATTCTCAACGACAACGACATGTCGATCGCGCCGCCGGTCGGCGCGATGTCGGCCTATTTGTCGCGGCTCTATTCAGGCAAGACCTATCGCTCGCTGCGTGAGGCCGCCAAGCAGCTCGGCAAGCATCTCCCGAAGGTGATCGCCGACCGCGCCGAGCGGGTCGAGGAATATTCCCGCGGCTTCATGGTCGGCGGCGGCACGCTGTTCGAGGAACTCGGCTTTTATTATGTCGGCCCGATCGACGGCCACAACCTCGACCATTTATTGCCGGTGCTCAGGAACGTGCGCGACATGGAGACCGGCCCGATCCTGGTCCATGTCGTCACGCAAAAGGGCAAGGGCTACGGCCCGGCGGAGGCTTCCGCCGACAAGTTTCACGCCGTCGTCAAGTTCGACATCGCAACCGGCGCGCAGGCCAAGGCCAAACCGAACGCGCCCGCCTACCAGAATGTATTCGGCGCCAGCCTCGTCAAGGAGGCGCAGAAGGACGAAAAGATCGTCGGCATCACCGCGGCGATGCCCTCGGGTACCGGTATCGACATTTTCGCGAAAGCCTTCCCGAAACGGACCTTCGACGTCGGCATTGCCGAACAGCATGCGGTGACGTTCGCCGCCGGCCTTGCGACCGAGGGCTACAAGCCGTTCTGCGCGATCTATTCGACCTTCCTGCAGCGCGGCTATGACCAGGTGGTCCACGACGTGGCGATCCAGAGCCTGCCGGTGCGCTTCGCGATCGATCGCGCCGGCCTGGTCGGCGCCGACGGCGCGACCCATGCCGGCTCGTTCGACAACGCCTATCTCGGCTGCCTGCCCAATTTCGTCATCATGGCGGCTTCCGACGAGGCCGAACTGGTGCACATGGTGGCAACCCAGGTATCGATTAACGACCGCCCGAGCGCGGTGCGCTATCCGCGCGGCGAAGGCCGCGGCGTCGAGATGCCGGAAGTCGGCATTCCCCTCGAGATCGGCAAGGGGCGCATCATCCGCCAGGGCAGCAAGATCGCATTGCTGTCGTTCGGCACGCGGCTGACCGAATGCGAGAAGGCCGCCGACGAACTGGCCGCGCATGGATTGTCCACCACGATCGCCGACGCGCGCTTCATGAAGCCGCTCGATGTCGGCATGATCCTGAAACTCGCGCGCGACCATGAAATTTTGCTGACGATCGAGGAAGGCGCGATCGGCGGGTTCGGCTCCCATGTCATGCAGATGCTGGCCGACCACGGCATGCTCGATGGCGGCCTGCGAATGCGGGCGATGGTGCTGCCGGATGTGTTCTTCGACCACGACACGCCGAACGCGATGTACGCCCGCGCCGGCCTCGACGCCAAGGGCATCGTCGCCAAGGTGTTCGAGACGCTGGGCAAGGACTTCAAGATCGAAACGGTCAAGCTGGCCTGACACTCGGGCGCTCAAGGGAATTTTCCCCTTCGCTGGCTCCATCCTTCGAGACGCGGCCAAGAGGCCGCTCCCCAGGGTGAGGCCTTAGACCCTCATGGTGAGGAGCAGACCCTCATGGTGAGGAGGCGGCAACGCCGCGCATCTCGAACCACGAGGCCATTGGCCTAAATCAACAATGAAACTTGACCTGGCCGGTTCCGACGTTTTCCCGCCCGACGGCTTCGATGCGCTCGATCTGCGCGGCCGCGGCGGTACTGTCGGCGGGCGCCCACCGACATCGAGTTGAACCCGGACGAGAGCGACCGGAGCATGCCCCCTCCCCGCAGACGCGCGGACATATTATTGGTCGAGCGAGGGCTGTTCGAGAGCCGGGCGCGGGCCAGGGCCGCCATCGTAGCCGGCCTCGTGACCGCCGATGGCAAGCAGGTCGTGAAGCCATCGCAAACCATCGCCGGCGATGCGAAAGTGCAGTCGCAGCCAGCGCATCCCTTCGTCTCGCGAGGCGGCGTCAAACTCGCCGGCGCACTCGAGCAATATCCAATCGACCTCGAGGATCGCGTCTGTCTCGATGTCGGCGCATCGACCGGCGGCTTCACCGAGGTATTGCTCGCCAATGGCGCCAGCCTGGTATTTTCAATCGACGTCGGGCAAGGGCAACTGCATCCCTCGTTGCACGGCCATCCCAAGATCGTTTCCCTGGAGCGGACCGATATCCGCAGCCTCGAAGGCAAGCGTTTGCCGATGCGCCCCGAAATCGTCGTCATCGACGTCAGTTTCATTTCGCTGAAGGCCGTGATGCCGGTGGCACTGTCGCTGGCGGCCTCGCCGATGAATCTACTGGCATTGATAAAGCCGCAATTCGAAGCGCCGCGACGCCATTCCAAAGGCGGCATCATTCGAAGCGCCGCGGTGCATCGGGAAGTTTGCGACGACATCGCCGCGTTCGCCGCTTCGCTCGGATGCACCGATATCAGGGTTTTTGCCTCATCGATCGCCGGCGGCGACGGCAACATCGAATTCTTCCTCGGTGCGCGCCGTGGCTGAACGTCTCGTGATCGATCATGTCGGCCATTTTGGCGATGGCGTCGCGCTTGCCGACGGGGGGAACGTATATGTGCCCTATACGCTTGGCGGCGAGACGGTGGCGGTTGCCCCGGTGCCGGGCCATCCCGACCGTCGTCGCCTGGTGCAGGTCGAACACGCCAGCCCCGATCGGATCGCGCCGTTTTGCCCGCATTTTGGAATCTGCGGGGGGTGCGCGATCCAGCACTGGGAGCCGGGGCGCTACCGCGCCTGGAAGCGCGATCTCGTCGTCGAGACGCTGGCGCAGGCGAAACTCGCTTGTGAAGTGTATCCGCTGATCGATGCGCACGGCCTCGGTCGCCGCCGGATCACGCTGCATGCCCGGATGGGCACGCATGATGTGCTCAAGGTGGGCTTTGCCGCGGCAAACTCGCACGACATTATTCCGGTCGACCGTTGTCCCGTGCTCGATCCCGGTCTGGGCGGCGCGCTCGATGCGGCATGGGCGCTCGCCGAACCTCTCGCGCCGACCGGAAAGCCGCTCGATATCCAGATCACCGCCACCGATAACGGCCTCGATGCCGACGTGCGCGGCTCGGGACCGCTGCCGGCAAAAATGATCGCGATGCTGTCGGGGGTTGCGGAGAAACATGGCCTGGCGCGGCTGACACGCCACGGCGAACTGGTGCTGGTGCGCACGCCGCCCACGATCGCAATCGGTACCGCGCGAGTAACCTTGCCGCCGGGCTCGTTCCTGCAAGCCACCGTTGCCGGCGAGGAAACGCTGGCGGCGCTGGTATTGGATCATTGCAAAAGCGCTCGGCATATCGCCGATCTGTTTTGCGGGGTCGGGCCTTTTGCCCTGAGGTTGGCGGCAAGGTCGCGGGTTTCGGCATTTGACAGCGATGCCGGCGCAATCGAAGCGCTGCAAAAGGCGGCGAGCTCGACTTCCCGGCTGAAGCCGCTCAAGGCCGAGGCCCGCGATCTGTTCCGCCGTCCGCTGATGGCCCAGGAGCTGCGCGATTATGACGCGATCGTGTTCGATCCGCCCCGGCAGGGCGCGCAAGCGCAGGCGCGGCAGCTCGCAGCGGGCAAAGTTCCAGTCGTGATTGCGGTCTCCTGCAACGTCGCAACGTTTGCGCGCGACGCGCGAATCCTGACCGATGGCGGTTACAGGCTGGAGGGAGTGACGCCGGTGGACCAGTTCCGCCACACCCCGCATCTCGAGTTGGTGGCGCGGTTCGAGAGACGTTGAACCTCTCGCGCAGCCTTCGTGACACATCAGGTGAAGGACTGGCAGAGCTGTCCGCCGCTATTGCTCATCGGGCAATCGTCCCATTGTGCGGCGCGATCAAGCCACCGTGCCGAAAGATTTCAAGACATCCAAGGGAGGCCATGATGGACGTCAATCCCGACAAACTGAATGCATTCATGGGCAAGATGGTCGGCGACATGGGCGCGGCCGCCAACGCAGCCCTTATCAAGGTCGGCGACCGTCTCGGGCTCTACAGGGAGCTCGCCGCTAAAGGCCCAATGACGCCGGCAGACCTTGCCCAAGCCAGCGGCACGACCGAGCGTTACGTCCGCGAGTGGCTATCGGCGCAGGCGGCGGCCGGCTACATCGACTACGACCCCGTGACCGCCAAATTTCATATGCAACCCGAGCAAATAATGGCATTTGCCGACGAGGACAGTCCGGTCTTCATCGGCGCCATCGGCGACGTGTTATCGGCCATGGTACTCGACGAGCCAAAGATTTCCGAAGCTTTCAAGACCGGTAAGGGCGTCGGCTGGAACGATCGCGCCGAATGCCTGTTCTGCGGCACCGCGCGTTTCTTCCGTGCATCCTACAAGCATCATTTGGTGCAGGAGTGGCTGCCCGCGCTGGATGGCGTGGTCGATAAGCTCAAGCAAGGCGCCAAGGTCGCCGACGTCGGCTGCGGCCATGGCATCTCGACCCGGCTGATGGCCAAGGCATTTCCAAACTCCCGCTTCTTCGGGTTCGATGCCCATCCCGGCTCCATCGAGGCCGCGCGAAAGACCGCGAAGGAAGAAGGGCTCGGCGAGCGCGTGTCGTTTGCGACCGCGACCGCCAAGACATTTCAGTCCAACAATTATGACCTCGTATGCTTCTTCGACTGCCTGCACGACATGGGCGATCCGGTCGGCGCCTTGAAGCATGTCGCCACCACGTTGGCGAAAGACGGCACCTGCATGCTGGTCGAGCCGTTCGCCCACGACAAGCTCGAACAAAATCTCAATCCGGTCGGAAGCCTTTTCTATGCGGCTTCCACCATGATCTGCACGCCGGCCTCGAAGGCGCAGGAGATCGGCCTGGCGCTCGGCGCGCAAGCCGGCGAGGCCCGGCTTCGCGAAGTCGCCCGACAGGCCGGGCTGACCAGGTTCCGTCGTGCCACCGAAACACCGTTCAATCTGATCCTGGAGGCGCGGGTTTAAAGCCCGGGACTTATCCGGACTCATCCAAGACTCACCTGCCCCACCGGTCCTGCCAGATTTTCTCGCCGATCAGGCAGGGCACGCGCGGCTCCTTGCCGGCCACCGGAACGATCCGGCGCTCCGGCGTGCGGCCCGCGACTTCGAGCAGTAACTTGGTCCGGATCGCTTCCTTGAACTTGTCGCGATCCTTGATCGACACCACGAAGGAGCCGGGACCGCCGATCACGCAATCCTCGTAATACAAATCGAGATCGTCGATATCCATCGTCGAATAGGATGGCTCCTTCACCATGATCGGCAGGCCGTTGATGGTGATACCCTTTGCCAACGCCGTGTCGCGCGCGCCGGTAACGGGAGCACCGTTGTTGTTGGGGCCGTCGCCGGAAATATCGATGACACGCCGCAAGCCCCGATACGGGTTCGCTTCGAACAAGGGCATCGCGAAATAGATCGCGCCCGAGATCGAGGTGCGCGATGCCCGCCGGATCGGCGTTTTCATGATCTCGTTGGCCACCGCGTCGGCGGTTTCCGGACCGTCGATCACCCGCCAGGGAATGATGATCTTCTGGTCGCTCGATGCCGCCCATTCGAAATAGGTCACGGCGATCTTGCCGTGCGGGCCGGTCTTCAGGGCCTGCAGGAATTCCTTTGAAATGATGGCCTGCGCATATCCCTCGCGCTGGATCGCCAGTTCGTCCATATCCATGGAATAGGAGACATCGACGGCAAGAACCAGTTCGACATCGACGGAAGTCGCGGCTTCCTGATCGACGAAACGCGGCGCCGATTGCGGGGCCGTTATAATCCGGGGGCCGATCGCGGAATTCGGCGCGGCCAAACCGGCGATGTTGCCGCCTGCGATCGCGCCTGCGACCAGCACCGCTCCGATCGAGACACACCAGCGCATTGCGGCCCTCCCGTCGACTTGTAACGATGGTGACACGCAATGCCGTCTTCGGAAAGCGCGAACATGGCTTGTTCCCAACACATTCCGGTTAGCGGAGCCTGCCTTAATGTCGCGGAAATCGTTGTCCGGCATGATGCGCCTATGCGATACAGCGCCACGAATGCGAGGGGGCGCGTCATGTTTCGGATCGGTATCGCTTCGCTGTTATTGTTGGCGGCTTCGGCGGGTGCGACGGCTGAATCGCCTGCCGAGCGGGGCGCCTATCTTGTCAACACCATCATGGCCTGCGGCAATTGCCACAGCCCGCGCGACGCCGACGGCAAGCCGGTTGCCGAGAAGGCGTTTTCCGGCGGGCTGACCTTCACGACGCCTGCTTTCATCGCTACCGCCTCCAATGTCACGTCCGATGCGGAAAGGGGAATCGGAAGCTGGAGCGATACCGAGATCAAGCGCGCGCTGGTGGAGGGAGCGCGTCCGGATCACGGCCGGCTGGCCGGCGTGCCCTTGGCGCCGATCATGCCGACCAATTTCTACAAGGCATTGCTGCCGAAGGATCTCGATGCGATCGTCGCCTACCTCCGCACCGTAAAGCCGATCCGGCGCGAGGTCCCCGATCCCATCTACAAAGCTCCGGTGCGCCGCGATTCCTATCCCGACGCCGAGGCTGGATTCGGAAACCCCGCGTCCGCCGATCCGGTCCGGCGCGGCGCCTATCTGGTCACCATTGGCCACTGCATGGAATGCCACTCCGCGTGGTCGCACGGCTCGTCCGATTTCAAAACCGGGCTCGGCCGCGGCGGTAGGGTTTTTCCGGCCCGCGAGGGGTCCGCGGAGGGATCGTCCGGAAGTATCGCGCCCAACATCACCTCCGACCCGGCCGCCGGCATCGGCGCATGGACCGATCGGGAAATCGGCCGCGCCATCACCCAGGGAATCGGGCGCGACGGGCGGATGCTGAAGCCGCCGATGGCCTATGGTTATTATGCCGGACTAAGAGAAGCCGATTTGGCCGATATCGTCGCTTACCTGCGTACGGTGCCGCCGCTGCACTGATGGCTTTCTTGAAAACAGCCGGTTCCACCGCGGGCCGGGAGACGGTATTCTTATCAAGGACGCCCCACGCGATCATGTCAGGAGGTGCTAGCTCGAATGATCGACGCCGTCACCAAGCCTAAAACCAAGGTTCGGACGAAGACCGAACGGCCGCGCCTGCACAAGGTCATCCTGATCAACGATGACTTCACGCCCCGCGAATTCGTCGTCACGGTGCTGAAGGCGGAATTCCGCATGACCGAAGACCAGGCCCACAAGGTCATGATCACCGCGCACCGGCTCGGCGTCTGCGTGGTCGCGGTGTTCACCAAGGATGTTGCCGAGACCAAGGCGACGCGCGCCACCGACGCCGGCCGCGCCAAGGGTTATCCGCTGTTGTTCACCACCGAGCCGGAGGAATAACGCGTTATAAGAGATGCCCTCGCCGTTGGGTTATTGTTGTTCTCGACGTCGGCGATCGCCGGCACCAACGCCGGTTCTGAAATGGGCGGAAGATACGCGCGCTTCGGGTTACGAGTGGTTTTGCGCTTCGTCAGCCAGGCCATAGACGCGCTCGGCCTTTGAAAGGCCCGAGATCGGAAACTCGCCCAAATCAGTCCAGCCGCCGCCGCCGCTTAGGCGAGCGAACTCCGCCGACGCCAGAATCGTGCGATTGAGGCGGCCGGCCATCTTCTCGAGCCTTGCCGCGAGATTGACCGCAGGACCGATACAGGTGAAGTCGAGCCGGTTGCCGCCGCCGATATTGCCGAACAGGATATTTCCGACGTGCAATGCGACGCCGAAGCGGAAGCGCTCGATGGTGTCACCGACCAAATATCGCATCGCTGCCACGTTGGTGCGGGATTCGCGCGCGGCGTCCAGCACGCGCGAGCAGACCTCCCGAATGTCATGTTCCGAAATCGGAAACACCGCGAGCAGGCCGTCGCCCATGAATTTCAGCACCTCCCCGCCATGCGTCCTGATCGCCGACACCTGGCAATCGAAATAGCGGTTGAGAACATCCACCACGATCTCCGCCGGCAGCCGGTCCGAAAGCGCG
Organism: uncultured Alphaproteobacteria bacterium; assembly: GCA_963742425.1. Classification (GTDB taxonomy): domain Bacteria; phylum Pseudomonadota; class Alphaproteobacteria; order Rhizobiales; family Xanthobacteraceae; genus Bradyrhizobium. The sequence continues at coordinate 373,306 of CAVULR010000011.1, read as the reverse complement.
GTAAAGCCGCGCAAGTCCGACAGCCAGATCGCCGCATGCATGGTGTCGGTATGGCCGCGGCGGATTTGCCCGCCCAGGATCCGCTCGCCGGCCCGGTTGCCGACATAGGTATCCAGCAGGTTCGAGGCGATGCGGCGCTGGTTGACGATCTCGATGACCCGCGCCAGCGGCCGTACCAGCGCGCGCAGATCGTTCAAATGTTCATCGCTGAAGCCGCCCGGCCGCTTCGTGGTCCAGCTGCATGAGTGGAGTGAGCTGTCGGTAAACAGGAGCGGCAGCGCGATATAGTCGGTAACCCCCTCGGCGCGCATGTCGTCGAAAAACGGGAAGCGGCTACTCGCGGGATCGTCGAGGCGGTATCGGACTTCCTGCCCGCTCTCGTAGAGGATCGCGAGCGGGCTGCTTTTGAATTCGCGCGAATCCTGGACATCGAAATCCGCGGGATTGACGACGACCTCGGCTCCCGGCCGCCAGAAAAATCCAACACCGAACATGTCGGGATGCAGGGTCCGCACGAACACCCCGACGCGCCAGAGCGGCAGACCCGCATCTACCAGGCGCTGGCAGGTTTCCGCCATCATCTGAGGCGGGCGGGTTGTCGACCGGGCGCCGTCGATCAGCCAGTCGGTGATACCTTGCAAATCCGATGCGCTCATGAGAGGCGCATTTGCAGCTCAACTCCCGAAAACGTCAAGGCGCGCAAGGCACGCGGGCGGATGAGCCGTTCCGCTCTAACCGCCCACCTGTCCGCGGTGGCGCAGGAAATGATCGGCCAGTACGCAGGCCATCATGGCCTCGCCGACCGGCACGGCGCGGATGCCGACGCAAGGGTCGTGGCGACCTTTGGTCACGATGTCGGTATCGGCGCCGCTGCGATCGACGGTGCGGCGCGGCGACAGAATCGACGAGGTCGGCTTGACCGCAAACCGCACCACCACCGGCTGCCCCGTGGAAATGCCGCCGAGAACGCCGCCGGCATGGTTGGACTGGAAGCTGACGCCGCGATTGCTCATCCGCATTTCGTCGGAGTTTTCCTCGCCGGATAATTCGGCGGCCCCAAAGCCGGCGCCGATCTCGACACCCTTCACCGCGTTGATGCTCATCATCGCGGCGGCAAGCTCAGCGTCGAGCTTGGCATAGATCGGCGCGCCAAGTCCTGCCGGCACGCCTTCCGCCACGATCTCGATCACCGCGCCGATCGACGATCCCTTTTTGCGGATGCCGTCGAGGTAGCCCTCGAAGAAGGCGGCCTTGTCCTTGTCCGGGCAGAAGAACGGATTGCGCGCGATCTCGTCCCAGTCCCATTTCTGGCGATCGATCTTGTGCGGACCCATCTGCACCAGCGCGCCGCGCACACTGATATCGGGCACGACTCGGCGCGCGATAGCGCCGGCCGCGACGCGCGAGGCGGTCTCGCGCGCGGAAGAGCGCCCGCCGCCGCGATAATCGCGCAGGCCGTATTTGGCCTCATAGGTGAAATCGGCATGGCCCGGGCGAAACTTGTCCTTGATGTCGGAATAATCCTTTGGGCGCTGATCGGTGTTCTCGATCAATAGCGCGATCGGCGTGCCGGTCGTCACCTGCCGGCCGGTCTCGGGATGCGCCATCACGCCGGAGAGAATCTTTACGGCGTCCGCTTCCTGGCGCTGGGTGGTGAAGCGCGACTGCCCGGGGCGGCGGCGATCGAGATCGTGCTGGATGTCGGCATCGGTCAACGGCAATAGCGGCGGGCAGCCATCGACCACGCAGCCGATCGCAACCCCGTGGCTTTCGCCGAAGGTCGTGACCCGGAACATGTGGCCGAAAGTGTTGAAGGACATGTGAGGTGGTCCGGTAGGCAAGCGACACTTTACTATGACATGTCGTAACGCGCGTAGTACGGAGGGTCAAATAGCCTCTCAATCGTTACGGCAGGGCATAGCCGTCCGAAGGACGGCGTCGCTTCCGCTCGCCTACGCCCGGCCATCCACGCCTTGCCTGGCCTTAGACAGGACGTGGATGCCCGGCACAAGGCCGGGCATGACGGCGGAAAAGGATTGCCGTCCCTAATTCAAGTATACTTTACCAATCCGCCCTCGCCGAACAGATAGACGGCGCCCTGCTCGATGGTCAGATCCGCCGCGCTGTCCGGTGTCTCGATGCCGAGCACCACCATCAGCGCCCGCGCCGTGCCGCCATGCGCCACCGCCACGGTGTCGGTCGACAGCTGCTTGTACCAGTTGCTTACCCTCGCCTGCACCGCGGCATAACTCTCGCCGCCCGGCGGCGGCACAATCCATTTGTCGGCCTGGCGCCGGGCGAAAACCTCGGGATCTGAAGCCTGCATCTGCGCGTAGGTAGAGCCTTCCCAGTCGCCGTAGCCGATCTCGCGCAGCCGATCGTCGAGAGCATAATCATCCGGCGGCAGTTTCAGCCTGCCGCGCACAATTTCCATGGTCAGCCGCGCGCGCCCCAGCGGACTTGCGACAAACGCCAGCGAGGACTCGTCGCGCCCGTCGCGTGCAAACAGATCGGAAAGGATGACCCCGGCCTTTTCGGCCTGCTTGCGGCCGAGATCGTTCAGGGGAATATCCTGCGTACCCTGCAGGCGGCCTTGCAGGTTCCACTCGGTTTCGCCATGGCGAATGTAATAGATCGTCGGCATATTCCCTCCGCGTCATTGCCGGGCTTGACCCGGCAATCCATCCACTTCGTAAGCGTTCTTCGAAGAATGATGGATGCCCGGATCAAGTCCGGGCATGACGAGAACTATGTAATCGCGCCCTTAGTCAATCCTTCGCCAGCGTAATGTCGGGCGCGTCCGGCCGCTTCATGCCGACGACATGATAGCCGGAATCGACGTGATGCACCTCGCCGGTGACGCCGCGCGACAGATCCGAAAGCAGATAGAGCGCGCTGTCGCCGACTTCCTCGATGCTGACGGTGCGGCGCATCGGCGAGTTGTATTCGTTCCATTTCAGGATGTAGCGGAAATCACCGATGCCGGAGGCGGCCAGCGTCTTGATCGGTCCCGCCGAAATCGCGTTGACGCGAATGTTCTTTTCCCCGAGATCGGCCGCCAGATAGCGCACGCTGGCCTCCAGCGCCGCTTTCGCAACCCCCATCACGTTGTAGTGCGGCATCCATTTCTCGGCGCCGTAATAGGTCAGCGTCAGGATCGAGCCGCCTTCGGTCAGCAGCTTTTCGGCGCGCTGCGCGATCGCCGTCAGCGAGTAGCAGGAAATCAACATCGTCTTTGAAAAATTGTCGGCGGTGGTTTCGAGATAGCGGCCGTCGAGCTGATCCTTGTCGGAGAACGCAATTGCGTGGACCAGGAAGTCGATCTTGCCCCATTTTTCCCTGAGTACGTCGAACACCGCGTCGATGGTTGAGGGATCGGTAACGTCGCAGTGGCCTAACAAGATACCGTTCAGCTCCCTGGCGAGCGGCTCGACCCGCTTTTTCAGCGCGTCGCCCTGCCAGGTCAGCGCGATCTCGGCGCCGGCCGCATGGCAAGCCTTGGCGATGCCCCATGCGATCGACCGATTGTTGGCGACGCCGAGAATAACTCCGCGCTTGCCCTGCATCAGACCTGAACTTTGCGCCATCCGGTTTCCAATCGAAGTCTCAGAGATCTCGGAGGTACACCAGTGCTTCCGGCCGGTACAGCCCCAATCCATCCTCGAATCGAGGTGTTTACCGAGCCGCGTCAAAAGCCGGAATAGCCGCGTCATTTTGGTGTTATATTCCACGAGGCGTTCGCGTTGTCGATTTTGGACGCTGCCGGACAACCCTTGGAATCAGGCGTCTATGAGCGCGTTTCGCCAGAGTGTCGAAGCCATGATTCCGGCGCTACGCCGGTATGCACGTGCGCTGACGCGCGATGCCGATGTCGCCGACGATCTGGTGCAGGATACGCTGGTGCGGGCGCTGCGCTCGGAAGGGCTGTTTCTCGGAGGCGACGTCAGGAGTTGGCTCTATACCATCCTGACCAACCTCAACAAGAACCGGCGCAGGTCGCTGGCGCGGCGGCCGCAATTCATGCCGCTGCTCGACAACAATCCCGATGCCAGCGGGACCGAGGCGGAAAGCCGCGACATTGCGCGCGCGCTGGCGACCCTGGTGGAGGAGCAGCGCGCGGTGTTGCTGCTGGTGATGCTGGAAGGGCTGAGTTACCGCGAGGTCGCCGACATTCAGGGCGTTCCGATCGGTACAGTGATGTCGCGCCTCGCCCGCGCCCGTGCCCATGTGAAAGCCTCGCTCGAGGGTGAGCGTCCCTCGCTCCGGCGCGTTAAGTGATGGCAAGGATTATGCATGTAATATAATGCGATGAATATGGATGCGATGAAGAGATACGAAGAAGGAAGCCTGAGCCGCCTCGGTTTCGGCCGGCCGGCACACAATTTTTCGATGAGCCTGAACAGAGACGACGACCATGACTGACCGCAAGATTCCCGTTACCGAAGACGAACTGCACGCCTACATCGACAATGAGTTGCCGGCGGAGCGCCGCGGCGATGTCGAGGCATGGCTGGCAACGCATCCCGACGAAGCCGAGCGGGTGCAGTCATGGCGCGCGATGGCGGAAGCGCTGCACGCGCGTTACGATTCCGTTGCCGACGAACCGGTGCCGAGGCGGCTTGAGATCGAGCGGCTGGTGCGGCAGCCGCGCAAATGGATTTACGGCGCGATCGCCGCAGCGTTGGTGGCGTTCATTGGCGGCGGCGGCGCCGGCTGGATCGCGCGCGGCGCGGCCGCCTCGCCGTCGGCGTTCCAGGTGCTAACGCTCGATGCGCTGGACGCGCACCGGCTTTATGTCGTGGAAGTCCGCCATCCGGTCGAGGTGCCGGGAAGCGAACGCACCCACCTCCAGCAATGGCTGACCAAGCGCTGCGGCTGGGATGTCCGTGCACCGGAACTTGACATGACGGGATTGAAGCTCGTCGGAGGACGGCTGCTGCCCGGCCCGACCGGACCCGCATCGTTCCTGATGTATGAGAGCGCATCGGGTGAGCGTTTCACGCTCTATACCTCGCGTGCGAAAATCCGAGCCGCGCAGATGCGCTATACCGCCGCGGAGAACTCCGGCGCCATGTACTGGTCCGAGGACGGCGTCGGTTATGTGTTGTCCGGCCCGGTCGACAAGGATCGGCTTAACCAGGTCGCCCGTCTGGTCTACGACCAGACCGAAAAACGCGGCGGATGAGGTGACACGAAGTCGTAGCCCGGATGAAGCGAAGCGAAATCCGGGCTACGGGGACTTCATCCGGGCGACGGGCGCGAGCAGGCCGATAAACGCGGCGGATGCATTGCCAAATTGCGGGCAAATTGCGTCACGGCCGCCGTCGTCCTAATTCCGACATTGAAAATCTGGAATCAAGACATCGAAAATCTCGAATCAAAACACCGGCGCGTCTCATTATCGCACCAGGTATTCACGCGAAATTGAGGCGCGTTCGATCCGCCGATCGACGCAAGCGGCTTCGACTGGGGTTTGGTACCGCGCTGGTCCCCCGGTCGAGGCCGCACTTTTTTCAGAACGCGGCACGCGCCGCGATTAGATCACGTCCCGGGCAAGTTTTCGCTGGAATCATTATAGATCGCCGCGCGGATTGTAGGGATGTCCGTCGCGCCATTTTTGCATCAACGCTTCGAGTTCCGCGTCGTTCCCGTCCGGTAGCATGATGCGGGTGGTGACGAAGAGGTCGCCGTTGCCTGCAGCCTTCGGCAGTCCCTTGCCCTTCAGACGAAAGGTCCGGCCGCTCGAAGTATTTTTGGGTATCGACAATTCGACGGCGCTGCCCAGCGTCGGCACGCGAACTTTGGCCCCGAGCACGGCTTCATACAGTGCGATCGGCAAATCGACGCGCAGGTCGCTGCCCTCGACCTTGAAGAAAGCATGCGGCGCGATGCCGACCGTGATCAGGAGATCGCCGGGGCGGTGGCCCGGCGCGGTCTCGCCCTGACCTTTTAGCCGGATCTGTTGGCCGGCGGTGACGCCGGCGGGAATCTTGACGTTGAGTTCTTTGCCGGTCGGCAACCGGATGCGCTTCTCCACGCCGTTGACCAACTCTTCCAGCGACACCGTCATGGCGACGTTGAGATCGAGATCGAGCGCGATGCCGCCGGTATCGAATTCAAAGGTACCGCCGGCGCCAGGCCGCGCGCCGCGCGCCGCCGCGCCACCGAACATGCTGTTGAGGATGTCCTCGAAGCCCGCACCGCCAAGGCCGCCAGGACCGGCGCCGCCGGTGCGGAAGGTGTGGGTCTCGAAGCCGCCGGGGCCTCTGCGCGTCCGCGGATCGCCGCCGGGAAAGCCCTGAAAGCGCGGCTTGCCCTCAGCATCGATCTCGCCCCGATCGAACTGCTTGCGCCTGTCCTCGTCGCCGATGATCTCGTTGGCCGCGTTGAGCTCCGAAAAGCGCGCCGCGGATTTGGGATCGTTCTTGTTGGCGTCAGGATGATGCTTCTTGGCAAGCTTGCGATAGGCGCTCTTGATCGCCGCAGCGCTGGCGCCCCGCGGCACCCCCAAGACCTCATAGGGGTCGCGCATCCGTCACGTCTCCTTCAGCGAAATCAGGTGTTAAACTTGGGGCGCGGCCCGCCACGTCGATTTTCATTTGGGGTCTTCGTGGCATTTTTGCAACGGGGAACCTCGCCTTCAGCCCCGTCTCCACGGTTTCAGCGTATGAATTTCCCATCGGCCGTGTTCGGTCTGGCAGGCGGCGCCCTGTAGCCAGCTTTCCGACCGGCCGTTGACATAGCTCGCCAGAAAGTCCCGACAAATGTGGCCGTCGGAGGAATAGCTCTGGGCCAGCGGCGTCACCGAGCCCCGCGCGCCGGTTTCCGGATTTTCCCAGGGCTGGCTGGAATCCTTGGTCCCCTTGGTCAACACGTCGGAGGCGGCATTGCGGGCAAAGGCCAAATCGGTCTCGGTCGGGACCGGGGTGCCCTCGCCGATCGAGGCCGTCGGTTCGCGGTCTTCCATCCGGGCGAAAGCAGCGTCAGGGCGGGAGAGGCTGCAGCCGCCGGTAACTACCCCGATCAGAATCAACGACATCACGGCGCCGAAGGGCCCGGTGGCCGATAGGCCAACGCGTCCCCATGGCCTATATAGGACTGGCCTGAACCGGGACGGCAGCGCGTACTGGATCGCGGGCGGACGCAACTCGGACCCCTGAAATGACCGATACGACCTCCATCAAACACCCCACACCATTAACATCCGGTGATTTCACCGCCGCGGAGGAGCCGTTTGCGCTGTTCGGCGACTGGTTCGCGGAGGCCGTGAAGGCCGAACCCAACGATCCCAACGCGATGTCGCTGGCCACCACCGACGCGGAGGGGATGCCCGATGTGCGGATGGTGCTGATGAAGGGCTATGATGCCGACGGTTTTGTCTTCTACAGCCACATCGCAAGTCAAAAAGGCCGCGAACTCGCCACAAATCCTAAGGCGGCGTTACTATTTCACTGGAAGTCGCTGCGCCGTCAGGTCCGCATCCGCGGCAACGTGTCGCCGGTCACGGAAGCGGAGGCCGACGCCTATTTCGCGACCCGGCCGAAGCAGGCGCAGATCGGCGCCTGGGCCAGCAAGCAGTCGCAGCCGCTGGAGAGCCGTTTCGCCTTCGAACAGGCGATCGCTGGCTTCGCAGCCCGACACCTGATCGGCGAAGTGCCGCGTCCGCCGGGCTGGAGCGGTTGGCGCATCGCGCCGCTGCAGTTCGAATTCTGGCATGACCGCCCGTTCCGCCTGCACGACCGCATCGAATTCCGCCGCGCGGCGCCGGACCGGCCATGGTCCAAGACGCGGCTTTATCCGTAGAGGCTTAGGCGTCATGGCCGGCACGAGGCCGGCATGACGAAGAACGAGAGAACCGTTGATGCCGAATTCCGCCAACACGCCACGGCGCACGCTGCTTCTGACCGGAGCCAGCAGGGGCATCGGCCATGCGACCGTCATTCGCTTTTCCAGCGCCGGCTGGCGCGTGCTCACCTGTTCCCGGCATCCTTTCCCGGAAGAATGTCCGTGGGGCGCCGGGCCGGAGGATCACATCCAGGTCGACCTTGCCGACCATGCCGACACAACGCGGGCGATTTCGGAAATCCGCGGCCGGCTCGAAGGCGGCGTGCTGCACGCGCTCGTCAACAACGCTGCGATTTCGCCGAAGGCCAACGGCGGCGCGAGACTGGGCTCCATCGATACCGACATCGATACCTGGAGCCATGTATTCCGGGTCAATTTCTTCGCCCCCATCATGATGGCGCGCGGGCTGATCGAGGAATTGAAGGCGGCAAAGGGCTCGGTGGTCAACGTCACCTCGATTGCGGGCTCGCGCGTGCATCCATTCGCGGGCGCCGCCTACGCCACTTCGAAGGCGGCGCTGGCTTCATTGACCCGCGAGATGGCGTCGGATTTCGGCCGCGTCGGCGTTCGCGTCAATTCGATCGCGCCGGGTGAAATCGACACTTCGATCCTGTCGCCGGGCACCGAGAAGATCGTCGATCAGCAGATTCCGTTGCACCGGCTCGGCACGCCGGACGAGGTGGCCAAGATCATCTACGTGCTGTGCACGGAGACCAGTTCTTACGTCAACGGCGCGGAAATCCATATCAACGGCGGCCAGCACGTTTGATCGTCAACCCACCGTTCCCGCTGCGAATGAAACTCGCAAAAAACCCGGTATCGAGATGATGTTGGCGAGATTCCCAAGTCCAATTGCACAGCTCGCAGCCTGGAACGCACTGCCCTTAATCCTTCATATGAGCGCGATGTGTTGACTTTCGCGCCCATCCTTTAAATACTTGCCTTAAATACTTGGCCGAACGAACGAAAATCGGCCGTCGCAAACGCGATGAACCAGTCGGGAGGAACGCAATGCCAACTTCACGCCGAACGTTGCTGAAGAATGCCGCGGGCGCCGCCGCCGTACTCAATCTCGACTGGACGCGCGCGCGGGCGGAAGCGGAAACCGTGCGGATCGGCGTGATCTACGATCTGACCGGCCCGTTCGCCGCTGGCGGCTCGGTTGCCTGCTCCGTCGGCACGCAGATTGCGATCGATCTCGTCAACGAGAAGGGCGGCGTCGGCGGCAAGTACAAGATCGTCCCCATCAACGCCGATTCCCAGAGCAAGCCCGATGTTGCGATCAACGAGGCCGAACGCCTGATCAGCCAGGAGAAGATCGACATCATCAACGGCATCTATGCGAGTTCGCACGCGGTCCCGCTGTCGGCCAGGGTTGAGCAGCAGAAGAAGATCCTCTGGATCACGACGGCGGTTGCGACCGCCGTGTTCAAGGACAAGAACCTGCATTACGTGTTCCGCGCGCAGATCCACTCCGATCAGTACGGCCAGGCCTTCGCGGGCTTCCTGAGCGAGCACGCCAAGGAAAAACTCGGCATGGAGCCCAAGGACGTCAAGGTAGCGCTGATTCACGAGGACGGCCCCTATGGCGTCGGCGTTGCCGCAGCGGACGAGGCCTATTCGAAGCAGGCCGGATTGCAGATCGTGTCGAAAGAGGGCTATTCGGCCTCAGCCCCCGACCTCTCGGTGCTGGTGACCAAGCTCAAGCGCGCCCGCCCCGACGTGATCTCGCACGCCGGATACAATCCCGACATCACTTTGTTCCTGCGCCAGGCGCGCGAGAACGGCCTGCATTTCAAGATGCTGTTTGGCGCCGGCGCCGGCTACAGCCAGCTCGACAAGTTGCGCACCAGCTTCGGCGCGGACATCGACAATTTCTGCAACATCGATCCGGTGCCGGCGCAATTGCTCGACCCGGCAAAGCTCGCACCCGGCATCGGCGATCTCACCAAGACCATGGTCGAGCGCTACAAGGCGAAAACCGGCGCCACCGAAATTCCGCCGCACTGCTCGATGGGCTTCAACCAGACCTGGGTCCTGCTCAACAACGTCCTGCCCGTCGCCAAGGACAAATACGGTGGCTTCGATCCCGAGGCAGTGCGCAAGGCGGCGCTCGACGTCGATATCCCGCCCGGCGGCACCATCCAGGGCTACGGCGTTAAATTCTTCCCGCCCGATACGCCGATGTCGGGCCAGAACGAACGCTCGACGCCGGTGGTGATGCAAAATGCCGGCGAGCATATCTCGGTGGTCTGGCCGACCAATATCCGCACCCAGGATCCGGTGTTCCCGCTGCCGAAATCCTCGGTTTACGCGTCGTAGGTCGCAAGTCGCGAGCTACAGACGGTGTCACAACGTGACGCGACGGCCTTCTTCGGCCGCCCAGTAGCCGGCGTAGTTGACCCTGGTCGTCTCAAAGGCCAGCGCCAGATCGGAGAGCGGCTGCCGGCCGCTCGCGACGCATTCCATGAAATCCTGGATTTCCTGCAAATAGCCGCGCGTCCATTCCTCCTCGAGACAGACGAACTGCCAGCCGGTCTTCCGATCGACTTTTTCGGTGATATAGACGCCGGCCAGTTTCTCCTCGCTGGTCTGATAGCTCATCATGTGCGTGTTCGGCGTGATGTTGGCAAACAGCGAGCCGCCGCTGGTATAGGTTTCGATCAAATTGCGCACGCCGCCCATGATCATGTCGCCGGAAAGCACGCTCGCCTTGGTGCCGTCGGAGAAGGTCAGGTTGAGCGTGCCCCAATCCTCGACGTCGACCGGATTGGCCTTGATGAAGGCTCGCTCGTCCGGCCGCAGGCAGGCCGAGACATTGCCAACGTCACAGACCACGCTGGCAACGCTGAGCGTCTCGCCGCGGGCCTTGGCCTCTACCTGCTTGAGATAGAGCACGGCGGAAAGCGGATGGCATCCCATCCGGATCAGCGAACCGCCGCCGGTCATGGCCCATTGCGCCGCGTGAGCGGCGTGCGAGCCGCTGTGGCTTTCTTCGCCCTTCATGAACAGGATTTTGTCTTTGGTCGCCTTGAGAATTTCCACGGTCTTGGTCATCGCAGGGGCATAGATCCAGTCTTCCGCATACATGAAGAGCCTGCCGCTGTTGGCGATCGCCGCGCGGGTTCTTTCCATTTCTTCCAGCACGCGCTGGTACATCAGCGCTTTTGGCACGTGCTTGCCGATCGGGGCCTTGTCGTCATCCCGTCCGAAATAGCCGGCGAACGGCTTTTCGCAGATGACATGCTTGCCGCGCCTCATCGCTTCGACGATCATCGTGGTGTGCAAATTGGGCGGCGTGCAGATGTCCACCACATCCAACCCGCCATCGTCGATCAAGTCGCGGAAGCTGCGGTAGACGGTTGGTATTTGGTGACGACCGGCAAAATCGACGACATGGTCGCCCCGCGCCGCGACGGCTGTGACTTCGCAGTCGACGCCGTAGACACGTCTGTAAGCGTACATGTGCAGCTCCGAGACGAAGCCGCACCCGACCAGACCGATCCTGATTTTCGCCATTGCGGGCGCCTCCAGGCCGCCGTCGATTGCTTACAGCAAAACGGCTGCCCCGTAGAGAGGCCGCGAGGCCCTGTACGCGCCCCGGTCAAGTCCGTGCGGTTTTGTCGGGCCACGCCTGGCGCGGGCGCGCTGGCGGCTTTCCAGGACGGAAGCGGGCAGCTAACTCAATCGGCGCGAAACATGCGCGGCCCGCCACAAAGGCTTGCGGCGTCCAGATTGATGGCGCCGGAGCATTCGTCCTCGTTCTCGCCTTCCGACAGCGCCGCGCCGCAATGCCGGCAGACCCGCGCCGAGATCGGCAGCGCGTTGCCCACGGCGTTGCGGCCCGCCTGATAGCGCGCGAAATCAACGACGTTCGGCAGTGGCATTATGACTTTTTCAACCATTGCGGTCCTTGCGAACTGAAGCGGTACTATTGCAGAAAGCCGTCGCATAAAGGTTCAGCCCAACGCTCAAATTTTAGCGGAGAAATTGAGGCAAGATTTTTACTCGGCAAACGCCGGTTCCGGTGCCAAAAGTTCCGGAGCAATTACAGCCATTTTTTCCATTTGAAATACAGATAGGGCCCGGCGGCGGCGAGCAGCATGGCGACCAGCGCGTAGGGATAGCCATGCTGCCATTCCAGTTCCGGCATCGCTTTGAAATTCATGCCGTAGATCGAGGCGATCAGGGTCGGCGGCATCAACACGACGGCCATCACCGAGAACAACTTGATGATGTTGTTTTGTTCGAGATTGACGACGCCCAGCATCGCGTCCAGCACAAAGGTGATCTTGTTGGAGAGATAGGAGGCGTGGTCGGTCAGCGAGATCACGTCGCGCTGCATGGTTTTCAACTGCTCGCGCATTTCCTTCGACCATTTAATGCCGTCGACCGAGGCGGCGACGAATGTCACCACCCGCCCGATCGACACCAGAACTCTCGCGCACCTTGGAGGTGAGATCGCCCTTGCGGCCGATCGCGATCAGGATATCGGAATAACGCTTGGCATGGCCGGTGCGCGCCGCCCCCTCGGGCTCGAAAATATCGTGGCTGATGTTGTCCATGTCGCTGCCGGCGCGCTCCAGAATGTCGGCATTGCGGTCGATCACCGCGTCGAGCAATTCCATCAGCACCATTTCGCCGGTAACGCCGGGGGCGCAGGCGCGCGCCAGCTTGTTCTCCACCAGCATGAACGGCTTCGGCTGGTCATAGCGCACAGTGACCAGCCGATGGTTGGCAAGAATGAAGGTCACCGCGGTGGTGCGCGGGTTTTCCGTATCGGCCGCGCACATCAGGGTGGCCGTCATGTAGCGCGCGCTGTTTTCGACATAGAGCCGGCTCGAAATCTCGATCTCCTGCATGTCTTCCCGGGTCGGCACCGCGATACCGGCCAGCCGCTCCACCGCCTTGTCTTCGGCCGAACTCGGCTTCACCAGGTCGATCCAGACCGCGCTCTCCGGCAGGGCGGCGAGGTCGGCGGCGGCGACTTTCTTCAGGGAGGATTCGGCAGGGACGAACACCGACAACATGGAGGGGCTCCAGGGCTGGGCGCGCGAAGCCACCCGACAGCACTTAGCTCGATTCTGGCAAGCGCTTCATACCCCCAACTCTTGGCATTCGGTCGATATTTGTGGCTAACGAACCGCTTTTGGCGTGGCGCGGCTCGACAGCTGCGGCAAAAAAGACACAGCTAGTCTCCCGCATCGCGGGACAAGCATCTAAGCTCTGGAATTATTGCCGATTTCAGCCATAATGCACCCTTGGAATCGTGGCGGTTCGGGCGCAATAACCGCGCCGCCCGCTTGGCTGTCGATCGGAAATACGCTGATGACGTCGTTCGCAGTAAAATTCGGAGTCCTGGCCGCCGGCCTGATGCTGTCAGGCTGCATGCAGGCCACCACCTATGAGGCGACCAACCAGACCAATTTCAAACCTCGCGACAAGGAATTGCTGGCCAAGATTCGCTACACCAACGTGCCGGTTGCCGAGCCATTCCGCCGCGCCATCGTCGACTATCATCGCAGGGAAGCCCCCGGCTCGATCGTGGTCGATTCGGATAACCACTATCTTTATTACGTGCTCAATGACGGCAAGGCGATCCGCTATGGCATCACCGTCGGCGAGGAAGCCATGGCATGGTCCGGCATCGCCAAAATCGGCAGCATGACCGAGTGGCCACCCTGGCATCCGACCAAGAGCGAGATCGAGCGGCTCGGCGTTCCCACTTTCGTGGCGCCGGGACCGGACAATCCGATGGGCTCGCGGGCGCTCTATCTCTATTCCGGCGGCAAGGACACGCTGTTCCGGATTCACGGCACCAACCAGCCGGAATATATCGGCGCGTCGATCTCTTCCGGCTGCATCCGGATGACCAACGAGGACGTGATCGACCTTTATAACCGCGTCAAGATGGGCACCATCGTGGTGGTGCTCGAGCCGAAACACGGGGACTCGCCGTTCAATTCGCAGATGGCGCTACAAGGCGGCGGCAACAACACGTTCCAGTAATCGCTTGCCATTTGCAGGCGTCGATGACGCCGCCACGATGCGACCAAAGCGCCGGTTTTACCGGCGCTTTTTCGTTGCGGGCGTGTTCGTCGATGCGGATGGCGTAGTCCCGGCCGCGGCCGGCTCGGGCGCCTCGGCCTTGGTAGCGCCCGCTTTGGCGGCATCGGATTTGGCCGCGACCTCGCGTGGCGGCGCTTCCTCCGGCCGCCCGGCCGGCAACAGCGGCGCAATCGGCGGCAGCGGGTCCCATATACTCCACTGGCAGATCTTGTAGTTGTTGTGCCGCTCCATCAGATCGAGATGGATGTGGTCCTCATGGTACCAGTCCGAGCCCGGTCCCAGCACGGTCGAAAACCTTGCGCACGCCGAATGCAGCAGGTTCTCGCGAATATCGCGCGACACCGTGCGGTCGATCAGCGAGATCGATTGGCCGTTGGCGAGCCTGAATGCGCGAACGTCGAGCGCGTTGGCGCGGCCATGTTCGGACAGTTTGGCTCCGGCGACGCGGTTGCGGCCGCGGCATTCGAACGAGTTGAAATTGTCGAGATCGCTGATGACGCTGCCGAGGCTTACGCCGATCGGCGCCACGTCGGTGCGGATCCAATCCGCGACCGCCGACGCCATGGCGCAGCGCAGGATCGCCGCGGGTTTGAGCGAGACCCGATGCTTGTCGGCAAGCACCACCGCCTCCAGCCGCACCAGGTCCTCACCGCCGCAATCCCCGGGGCCATGGATATCGGGAATGCTCGGGGCGATCGCGATCTCTTCGGACAACGCCAGCCGGCAGGCCGAGGGTGGTGGCGGCGCGGCCTCTGCGGCCGGCTTGTCGCTTGCGGCCGGCGCCTTATTTCCAGCGGCCGTTCCTTCCCGCTCGGCGACCGGGGCATCCGCCGGGCGCGGCTTCGGCAGCGGCACAGAGGTGGGCAGCAAGGCTCCACGCAGCTTCGGCGGGCCCTTTTCGAACAGCTCGCTCGGGGGTACCTGCGAGGAGCCACCCGGTTTTCGGGCCGCGGCGGTGGTTTCCGCTCGCGCGCCAAGCAGCAGGACCGCCGCGACGGTAACCATGGCCACCCCTGCGGCGGTCAAACCGCCACAAGGCCATTTGCGGCGTGCTTTCCCCGGGCTAAACTTCATGCCAAATCCAAGACCTGTCACAAGCGAGCACACATTTCTGGAGGAACGACCGTATGCGCGGACTGATGCAAGACTGGCCTTTGCTTTGTCACCGGATTATCGAGCATGCGGCGGCGGTCCATGGCACCCAGGAGGTGGTGACGCGATCGGTCGAAGGCCCCATCCATCGCACCAATTACGCGCAAATCCGCGATCGCGCGCTGAAGGTCTCGCAGCGGCTGGATCGCGACGGCATCAAGCTCGGCGACCGCATCGCCACCATCGCGTGGAACACCTGGCGCCACCTGGAAGCCTGGTACGGCATCATGGGCATCGGTGCGATCTGCCATACCGTCAATCCGCGGCTGTTCCCTGAACAGATCGCCTGGATCATCAATCACGCAGAAGACCGTGTGGTGATGACGGACACCACTTTTGTGCCGATCCTGGAGAAGATCGCCGACAAGCTCCCCAGCGTCGAACGCTTCATCGTCTTCACCGACAAGGCGCACATGCCGCAGACCACGCTGAAGAACGCGGTCGCCTATGAAGACTGGATCGCGGAAGCCGATGGCGACTTCCAATGGAAGACCTTCGACGAAAATACCGCGGCCGCGATGTGCTACACATCGGGCACCACCGGCGATCCCAAGGGCGTGTTGTATTCGCATCGCTCCAACGTGCTGCACGCGCTGATGGCCAATAGCGGCGACTCCCTCGGCGCCAACGCCGCCGATACAATGCTGCCGGTCGTCCCTCTGTTCCATGCCAATAGCTGGGGGATTGCGTTCTCGGCGCCCTCGATGGGCACCAAACTGGTATTTCCCGGCGCGAAACTCGATGGCGCATCCGTGTTCGAGCTACTGGATACCGAGAAGGTGACGCATACCGCCGGCGTGCCGACGGTGTGGCTGATGCTGCTCAATCATATCGCCGCCAACAATCTGAAACTGCCACACCTGAGAATGGTGGTGTGCGGCGGCTCGGCGATGCCGCGCTCGATGATCAAGTCGTTCGTCGACATGGGGGTGACCGTGCGTCACGCCTGGGGCATGACCGAAATGAGCCCGATCGGCACGCTTGCCGCGCTGAAGCCGCCATTTGCCGAACTCACCGGCGAGGCCCGGCTCGACATGCTGCAGACCCAGGGCTACCCGCCGTTCGGCGTGCAGATGAAGATCACCGACGATGCCGGCAAGGAACTGCCTTGGGACGGCAAGACCTTCGGCCGCTTGAAGGTCGCCGGGCCTGCGGTCTCCAAGGCTTATTTCCGCATCGACGCCAATATCCTCGACAAGGACGGCTACTTCGACACCGGCGACGTCGCGACCATCGACAAGCACGGATATATGCGGATCACCGATCGCTCGAAGGACGTGATCAAGTCCGGCGGCGAGTGGATTTCCTCGATCGACCTCGAAAACCTCGCGGTCGGCCATCCCGCGGTTGCCGAAGCGGCTGTGATCGGCGTCTATCATCCGAAATGGGACGAGCGGCCGCTTCTGATCGTGCAGCTCAAGCAGGGACAAAGCGCGACCCGCGAGGACATCCTGAAATACATGGACGGCAAGATCGCCAAATGGTGGATGCCCGACGACATCGTGTTCGTCGACGCCATCCCGCACACCGCCACAGGAAAGATCCTGAAGACCGCGCTGCGCGAGACCTTCAAGGCCTATCGTTTCCCGAACGCGGCGGCGTGAGGGCGTTCTTTCGGTTCAAGGGCCTCATCCTTCGAGACGGCCGCCTTGCGGCCTCCTCAGGATAGGTTGGCGTGTGCAGCGTTCCCCGGATGCAGCGCAGCGCTCTTGCGGTGCGCTGCTGATCCGGGGTCCAGACCGTGGGCTGGGTCCCGGCTCTGCGGTGCATCGTAAAGAACGCTGCACCACGTCCGGGACACGGCATCTCAGATCGCTCACACCTTTCGGGATGAGGTGCTTGCCAGACCCTCGTGGTGAGGAGCGCGGCAGCACCGCGCGTCTCGAACCATGAGGCCGCGAACTCTCAAGAGTTCCCTTGAAATCGCCGCAGGTCCGTGGTCTCAAACGAGCCATAAGGCAGCCCGGCGTCATTTGCCGGCAAGATCCCAATCCGGCAGATTTGAGCGATGGCCCGCAGGTTTTCCACTCCCTATCAGTCGGAGCCCGTGTCCAGCCTTGCCTCATGGGCGCGCAATCTCGCGGTGTTCTCGGTCGTCGCGGTGCTCTTCTCGATCGTCATCGTCCGCTTCGGCTTCCTCGAAATAAAACCGGCACTGGCAACCTTCTTCGGCGCGCTGGCCTGCGCCGGTCTTTCCATTCTCGTCGGACTGGCCGCCTTTGGCGCGATCTGGCAGAACGGCTCGCGCGGCATGAGCCGGATCCTGCTGGCGCTTCTGATCGACGCGGCGGTCCTGGCCTATCCCGCTTATCTCGCCCTGCAATATCGCAAGCTGCCGCCGATCCATGACATCACCACCGATCCGATCGATCCGCCGCGGTTCGAGGCGCTGGCGCGGCTGCGCACCGGCGACGGCGCCAACACCGCCGTCTATGCGGGGCTGTATTCCGCCGAACAGCAGCGGCTGTACTATCCCGATATCGAGACCGTTGAACTCGACGTTCCCGCCGATCGCGCCTTTGACGTGACGCGGCAAATCGTCATCAAGCGCAAATGGCTGATCATCGACGAACGCGCGCCATCGCCGCCGCGCCGCATCGGCCGCATCGAGGCGGTGGCGCGGACGCTCGTCATGGGATTCCGCGAGGACGTCTCGATCCGGGTGACGCCCGACGGCGAGGGATCGCGGGTCGATATCCGCTCCTCGTCACGCTATTTCGAGAGCGATCTGGGCAGCAACGCCGCGCGCGTCTCCAAGCTGATCGATGACATCAACAACGCTGTCGATAACGCCAGCTCCAAACCGGCGGTGAAGGTGCCGGCGCCGGCCAAGATTCAGGCGAAGAAGAAGTAAGCAGCGGCGACGGCGCGCTCATCCCTCGCCCCGCTCAGAACGGGGAGAGGTCAAGAGGCCGCCAGCCGATAGCTTCCCCCGATCACCGGGTCGCCGTCGGTCGCAACGATCCCGCGTGCGACCAGATCCTCCAGATGCGCCAGCACGGAATAGCCGGCGGCGCCGGTCAGGCGCGGATCGATGCCGATATAAATGGCGCGCACCATGGTCGGAATGTCGGCCTCGCCTTTTGCGAGCCGGTGCAGGATCGAGGCTTCGCGGGCCTGGCGATGCCTGATCAGGTAGCGCACATAGCGCGGTCCTTCCGTGATCTCCGGCCCGTGGCCGGAGAAATACAAGTCCTCGTTCCGCCCCGACAGTCCCTCAAGCGAGGCCATGTAGTCGATCATCGATCCATCCGGCGGCGCCACGATCGACGTCGACCACCCCATCACATGATCGCCTACGAAAAGCATTTTTCGATCGGGCCAGGCGAACGCCATATGATTGGCGGTGTGGCCCGGCGTCGCCACCGCCTGCAGCGCCCAATCGCTACCTTCGATGGTCTCGCCGTCGCGCACCTCGACGTCGGGCCTGAAGTCGCGGTCGGCGCCGGATTCCGAGGAGATTTTTTCGCTCTCGTAGCGCGGCCGCGAGGCGCGATGCGGGCCCTCGGCATAGACGGTGGCGCCGGTGGCCGCCTTGATCCGCGCGGTATTCGGCGAGTGGTCGCGGTGCGTGTGGGTGACCAGAATATGCGTCACGGTCTCGCCGCGCACGGCATCCAGCAGTGCCGCGGCATGGGCTTCGTTGTCAGGACCGGGATCGATGATCGCGACCTTTCCCTTGCCCACGATGTAACTCACCGTGCCGGTAAAGGTGAAGGGACTGGGATTGTTGCAAAGAATGCGCCGCACGCCGGGCCGGACCTGATCGGCCACGCCGGGCTTTAGCGCAAAATCGCGATTGAACGGGACGTCGTCGTTGTCAGCCATGGGGTCCTGCGTGCGTCGGGTGAGAGCGCAAAGCACCGCAATCGTCATACCCCGCGAAAGCGGGGTATCCAGTAATCATCGACACCGGAGAGTGACACGAAAGGCCGCAGAGTACTGGATCGCCCGCCTTCGCGGGCGATGACGGCAAGATACGAAGCCACTTTCCGAATTCCTGTCGAAGGTCCTTACGAAAACGCCTGAATGCCGGTGATGGCGCGGCCCAGGATCAGGGCGTGAACGTCGTGGGTGCCTTCATAGGTGTTGACGGTCTCCAAATTCGCGGTGTGGCGCATCACGTGATACTCGATCTGGATGCCGTTGCCGCCGTGCATGTCGCGCGCCATCCGCGCGATGTCGAGCGCCTTGCCGCAATTGTTGCGCTTGACGATGGAAATCATCTCCGGCGCCATCTTGCCTTCGTCCATCAGCCGGCCGACCCGCAACGAGGCCTGCAGGCCGAGCGCAATGTCGGTCTGCATGTCCGCGAGCTTCTTCTGCACCAGCTGCGTTGCCGCCAGCGGCCGGTTGAACTGCTTGCGGTCGAGCGTGTATTGCCGCGCGCGCGCCATGCAATCTTCGGCAGCCCCCATCGCGCCCCAGGAAATACCGTAGCGGGCGCGGTTGAGACAGCCGAAAGGTCCCTTCAGCCCGGACACGTTCGGCAACAGCGCGCTCGCCGGCACCTCGACGCCTTCCATCACCACCTCGCCGGTCACGGAAGCGCGCAGCGAAAGCTTGCCGCCGATCTTGGGCGCCGACAGGCCCTTCATGCCCTTTTCGAGGATGAAGCCGCGGATCTGGTTGTTGTGCTCGGCCGATTTCGCCCAAACCACGAACACGTCGGCGATCGGGGCGTTGGAAATCCACATCTTGGTGCCGGTCAGCCGATAGCCGTCGGGCGTCTTTTCGGCGCGGGTCTTCATGCCGCCGGGGTCGGAGCCGGCGTCCGGCTCGGTCAGGCCGAAGCAGCCGACCCACTCGCCGGTGGCGAGCTTGGGCAAATATTTCTTGCGCTGGTTATCGTCGCCATAGGCATAGATCGGATGCATCACCAGCGAGGACTGCACCGAATTCATCGAGCGATAGCCGGAATCGACGCGCTCGATCTCGCGCGCCACCAAGCCATAGGCGACGTAGCTGGCGTTGGCGCAGCCATATTCCTCCGGCAAGGTGATGCCGATCAGACCGAGTTCGCCCATCTCGTGGAAGATGTCGCGGTCGACCTTTTCCTCCAGATAGGCCTTGGTGATCCGCGGCAGCAACTTGTCCTGCGCATAGGCGCGCGCGGTATCGCGGATCATGCGCTCGTCTTCGGTGAGTTGCTCGTCCAGCATGAACGGATCGTCCCACTGGAAATTCACCGGCGACGGCTTGTCCTTGGTTTGAGGGCGCACGCTCATGAGAATTCCTTTCGTGTCATTATTTTTATTTTAGAGCGATCGTGGCAGAAGCGCAATTGTTCTCCGTCATTCCGGAGCGCGAAGGCACGCCTATCGTCATGCCCCGCGAAAGCAGGGCATCCGGTACTGCGTGATGCATATGAGAGCCGAGATGCCGGCGTTTACTGGATCACCCGCTTTCGCGGGTGATGATGGCCAATCTTGTAGCATCGCGCATCAAGGAATCGGCAAGCAACTTAACCTTCGAGCAATTCATTGGAGACGATCTCGATGCCGAAGCCGGACAATCCCTTGTAGTCGTGCACCGACGAGGTCAGATGCCGGATCGAGGTGACGCCGAGATCGCGCAGGATCTGCGCACCGACACCGACCTCGCGCCATTGCTTGTTGCGGTCGGCTTCCGCGGAATTTTCCTCAGGCAAGGGCGCAACCGGGACGCCGGCGGCGCCGTCGCGCAAATACACCAGCACACCGCTGCCGGCCTTCTTGAAATGCTCCAGCACGACCGCCATGCGCTTCGGCCCGGTGAAGATATCCCTGACGATGTTGGGCTTGTGAAACCGGGTCAGCACGTTCTTGCCGTCGCCGATGCCATTGTAGACGAACGCCACATGCGCGATGGAATCGAACGGCGAGCGATAGGCATAACCCTGCAGCGGTCCGATCGGGCTTTCCGTGACGAAGGTCGAAACCCGCTCGATCAGCTTCTCGCGGGCCTGGCGGTAGGCGATCATGTCGGCAATGGTGACATGCTTGAGCTTGTGGGTGGCCGCGAACCGCGCCACCTGCTCGCCCTTCATGACGGTGCCGTCGTCATTCATCAATTCGCTGATGACGCCGACGGGCGGCAGGCCCGAGAGCTTGCAGAGATCGACCGCAGCCTCGGTATGTCCGGAGCGCAGCAGCACGCCGCCGTCGCGCGCAATCAGCGGGAATACATGGCCGGGCCGCGCAAAATCGCTGGCGCCGGCATTGGGATTGGCCAGCGCCCGGCAGCAGGAAGCGCGCTCGTCCGCCGAAATCCCGGTGCCGCCATCCGGCTTGTAGTCGATCGACACCGTAAACGCGGTGGTGTGATTGGACTCATTATGCGCCACCATCGGGTCGAGCCGCAGCCGGCGCGCGTCTTCCGAGGTGATCGGCGCGCAGACGATCCCCGAGGTATGGCGGATGATGAAGGCCATCTTGTCGGCGCTGCACAGCGACGCCGCCACGATCAGATCGCCCTCGCCTTCGCGGTCGTCGTCATCGGTGACGACGACGAGTTCGCCGTGGGCGAAAGCTTGCAGAACTTCCTGAATCGGATCGGCCATTACGGGTCTCGCTTTTCTGCCGGGACCATTAACCGGACTCCTGCGCCCGCGCCAGCATCATTCTGCAAGGTAGGGCCTCGCTGGCGGCAACGGCGAGACAAGCGCTACGAACTTGTCTAAGGTCGGAACCAACAAAGAACAAGGGAGACGGCGTCCATGACCTCGGCAACGTTCGACTTCGCGCCACTGCTGCCTGCGGGCCTGCCCGCGCCCGCGGCGAAGTGGACGGGGCTTGCGAAATACAGCTTCGTCGGCGGCAACAATGATCCGGACCAGGTCCCGGTCGCCGGCCTGATCGACGCGGTAAACGCGGTGCTCGGGCGCGAGGGCAAGACGCTCGCGACCTATGGGCTCGCCAGCGGCCCGCAGGGTTATCGCCCACTGCGCGAATTCCTGGCAAAAAAGCTCAAGCGCGACGCCGGCATCGGCTGCGGCGCCGACGACATCCTGATCGTCTCGGGCTCGCTGCAGGCGCTCGACCTCGTCAACGCGTCGCTGCTCGCCCGCGGCGACACCGTGATTATCGAGCGGGACACCTATCAGGGCGCGCTGAACCGGCTGACCCGGCTAGGGGTCAATGTCGCAGGCATTCCGCTGGATCATGAGGGCATGCGAATGGACGCGTTGGCGGCAACGCTTGCCGATCTCAGGCGCCGCGGCATCACGCCGAAATACATCTATACCATTCCGACCGTCCAGAACCCGACCGGCACCATCATGCCGGAGGCCCGCCGCGCCGAACTCCTGAAACTGGCCGAACAATACGGCGTGCCGGTTTTCGAGGACGATTGCTATGCCGACCTGATCTGGAACGGCATGCGTCCGCCCGCGCTCTATGCCATGAGCGGCAATGGCGGGGTCATCCACATCGGCTCGTTCTCCAAATCGATCGCGCCGGCATTGCGGGTGGGCTTCATCGTCGCACCCTGGGCTTTGCTGTCGCGCATGCTGGCGCTGAAGACCGACGCCGGCAGCGGCGCGCTCGAGCAAATGGTGCTGGCGGAATATTGCACGCCGCATTTCGCCTCGCATGTGCCGAAGCTGACGCGCGGCCTGCGCGCCAAGCTGGACACGCTGATGGAAGCGCTCAACGAGCAATTCGGCACGTCGGCCGAATTCGAGGACCCCAAAGGCGGCATCTTCCTGTGGGTGAAACTCCCGGACAAAGTCGATACGCTAAAACTTTACCAGGCGGCGCTCGCCGCCGGTGTCGCCATCAATCCGGGGCCGGAATGGTCCACCGACAAGGCCTATGCCGGCAGCCGGTTACGGCTGTGCTTCGCCAGTCCCTCCCACGAGCAAATCCGCGAAGGTGTCGCCGTGCTCGCCGAGGTATGTCGCAAGGAGTTCGGCGTGCCGGCAAGAAGCGCCAATGTGGAGAAGCACGCCCGGGCGTAGGGCTTGCGAAATCCTCAATGAGCGAAACAGCTTCGCAGCGCCGCACGGGCATCGCCCTTGTCATTGCCGCGGCTGTGGCCTGGAGCACCGCGCCTTTTTTCACAAAACTCCTCCCGCTCGATTCCTGGACCATCTTGTTCTGGCGCGGGCTGTTCGGGGGAGCCGCGATCAGCGTCATCTTGGTACTGACGCAAGGCCCGGCCGGCCTTCGCGATTTTACCAACATGGGCAGGAGCGGCTGGCTGGTGGCGTCCCTGTCGATGCTGGGCATGATTGCATTCATCCCCTCGCTGCAGCTTACCAGCGTGTCGAACGTTGCGATCATCATCGCGACCGGACCGTTTGTCGCCGCGGCGATTGCGTGGATATGGCTGCGCGAAAGGCTGCAATCGCGAACGCTGCTGGCGATGCTGGTCGCGTTCTGCGGTGTCATCATCATTGTCGGGGGCGCCAGTGGCGGTTCCGACAAGATCGGGATCGCGCTCGCCTGTTTCATGATCCTTGTGGTCTCGGCCATGACGGTGCTGATTCGGCGACACAAGGGGACGCCGATGGTCGCGGCCGCGGCGCTGTCGAACCTGCTCGGCAGCGCCATCAGCCTGCCCTTTGCGCATGACATCGCCGGGATAACCGCAACCGAGCTTGTCACGCTGGCGATGTTCGGCTTCTGCCAGGTCGGGCTCGGTCTCAGCCTGTTCGTTCTCGGTTCCCGCTTTTTGCCGTCGGGGCAAGCGACCCTGATCGGTACGCTGGAAACACCGTTGATGCCGTTCTGGGTGTGGTTGGCATTTCAGGAGATCCCGAGCGACCGGGCGCTGCTCGGCGGCTCCCTGGTGATGGCGGCAGTCATCGCCGATATCATCGGCGATAGCCGCGCGCGGAAGACATCCGCCTGATCGCTCGCCTACCTTATCGCAAACGGCGCCTGATACGGCCGGCCGAACGGCACGCCGTTGATCACGGTCTGCACCGGCTTCAGCAATGCCTTGCCCTCCCGCTGGTTGTTACGGGTGTCGACGAAGGTAACCGGCCCTTCCACCAGCTCCATGATCGCGACGTCGCCGGGCGCGCCGATCTGCAGGGTGCCGATCTTCGGCGCGCGGTTGATGATCTTCGCCGGCGCAGTGGTCGCCATCGCCACCACCTGCTCCAGCGAAAAGCCGAGCGTCATGAATTTGCTCATGACGTTGGGCAGATAAGGCATGCCCGGTGAATTGCCCGAAAATACGTGAATGTCGGAGGAGATGGTGTCCGGCGTGCAGCCGCCGGGAATGGCGACTTCGGCCACGGTAAAGTCGAAACTGCCGCCGCCATGGCCGACGTCGAAGATCACGCCGCGCTGCTTGGCGGCAAGTGCCGCCGGCAACAGCTTGCCGTCCTGGACGATGTTGGTGAAGACCCCCGACATGTTCGGGAAGCCGGAATAGGAGTGGGTCAGCACGTCGCCCGGCCGCAGCAGATCGAGGATCTGCGACATCAGCTCCTTGGTCTCGACGCCACCGATATGCACCATCATCTTGGCCGGCCAGCCGCAAAGCTCGCAGGCCTGGATCGCGCGCTTGAGCGGTTCAAGACCGTGCTTGAAGATGACGTTTTCCGACATCCGCACCTTCACGCCGAGCAGGAAATCCGGATTTTCCGCCAGCGCCATGGCGCAGGCTTCCATTTGCGCGCTGTCGATGTTGTAGAGTTCGGCGACCGGGAAAGCCGACAATCCGTTGTTGGCGATATGGACAAACGCGTAAATCCGCGCCCGCGACTGCGCCACGATGAAGCGACGCAGCGCCGCGAGATTGTTGACGCCGGCGTCGCCGGCCGACACCACCGTGGTGGTGCCCTGAAACTGCACCAGTTCATCCGGGGGAATTCCGATCGCCGAGCCGTAGGGGTAGACGTGGCAATGCAGATCGACCAGGCCGGGCGTCACCAGTTTGCCGGCCGCGTCGATCGTCTTCAAGGCGCGGGCGGGCGCAATCTCCGGCTCGATCGCCTCGATCACTCCCCAGCGGATACCGATGTCGCGCTTGCCGCGCAGCGACTGGCTGGGATCGAGCACGTTGCCGCCCTTGATCACAAGGTCGAACTTGTCGGCCGGACCCATCGCCGCCCCGGCAGGCGTTGCGAGGCGACCCGACGTCACGGCGGCGGCGGCCGATCCCGTAAGCATCAGAAAATTGCGGCGCGATAATGCGGACATGCTGGCGCTCCCCCAAATGATTTTTGCCGGCAGATGATGCCCCCGACGCCGGCCTTCCGCAAGCCGCCGAGGAACGGCGCGAGACGACACCCGCGCCTCGACAAAAGGCGGATACCATGAACAGCGGCCATTTCAGCGCGTATGGCAACGCTCATTCAATCGCGCGCGAGCGTTGCTGAACGGCTGTTCAGAATTCTCTTGGGGTTCCGCGGGAACGTTCCCCGGGGGTGCGAAGTTTAATTCTCGCTCAACCCTGGAGGAGACTATGAAGAAGTTTGGTTACATTATTGCGGCACTCGGCGCGATCGCGATCGCGGCGCCGTCGATTGCAAGCGCGGAAACCGTCGTGATCAAGCGCGGCGATCATCACCGTGATGGCGCGCGGGCCGAATTCCGCGAACATCGCGATCACGGCTGGCACGAAGGCTGGCGTCATCGCCACGCCGACCGGGTGGTGATCGTCAAGCATCGCCACCACGACCGCGACTAAGGCAAGCCAAAGGAATGGCCCCGCGAGGGGCCATTCTCTTTTGCATCAACACCTGAAGGCTGCGACTTCGATCATCCTTCGAGACTCGCCCCTCAGGATAAGGTCCCCCTCAATCCCACGCCGGCGCGAAGCCGGGATTGACGCAGCGCCGGTTTTTCGGCAATGCCGCGATCGCCTTTCTGTCGGCATCGTCGAGCGTCAACTTTAGCGCGTCGAGATTGGCCTTTTGGCTCTCGGGGCGCGACGCCTTCGGAATCGCGGCAACCCCGTCCTGGTCGAGTAGCCATTTCAGCGCCACCTGCGCGGCACTCGCGCCATGCTTGCGCCCGATCGCCATCAGCGTCTCGTCGGATGCGGCCCGGCCCTGCGCCAGCGGGCAATAGGCCACCAGCGGGATCGATTTCGCCGAGAGATATCCGGCCAACTTGGTCTGATCGAGCATCACATGGTATTCGACCTGGTTGCAGGCGATCGGCGCCTTGATCTCCTCGACGACGGTCTTCAGCAGCGCGATATTGAAATTGGCGACACCGATCGCGCGGGTGCGGCCCTCTGCGTACAGCTTCACCAAGGTTTCGAACATCCTCGGCAGGTTCATGTTGTTCGCCGGCCAGTGCACCAGATAGAGATCGACGCGATCGAGTCTGAGTTTTTTCAAGGAAGCATCGAATGCCCGGCGGATCGCATCCGGCGCGAGGTTCTCGTTCCACACCTTGGTGGTGACGTGTAAATCCCCGTGCGCGATCCGCGATGCGGCAATCGCAGCGCCTATGGCGTCTTCATTGCCGTACATTTCCGCGGTGTCGATATGGCGATAGCCGAGCGCCAGCGCGCTTTCGACCGCCGCGCGGCAGGCGTCGCCCTGCATGCGAAAGGTACCGAGCCCGAGCCGCGGCATCCTGATGCCCTGGGTGAGCAGATATTCCATGATGGCTCCTGATGATTTGAACCGCCGGGATCGACAACCGGCGCGGCCGCGTGAACGGGCAATTCGTTGAGAGAATGGAGAGGATGAAGATAGAGGATCGACCGTCTCGATAGTCTGCCCGCAGCGCGCCCTCAAAATCAAGATCGAGTTTCAGTGCGCAAGGCAGGCGTGCGTATTCCGCCGTGTCAGGGCTACCGCCTCCAATTGCAGATGCCGCCCGACTTGCATGGCCAGACTTGAGCCCGCGTATCGAAGGCTTGCGCGTCGAGCGGGTTCGACTGATGACGCGCCGGCCTGGCTTGCGCTACCGCATGCTGCCGCTCCTTCTGCGGGTGCGCCACGCGCAGTTTTGGATGGATCATGCGCGTCACGTGCACGGGCACGGTCTCGATATCGCGATCGGCCTTTGCCTGCACCGGAACCGGCACGAACTCGCTGGAGGGGCCGAGCGGCTTGGGCGAAAGCAGTGCCGTCGAAAGGTCAAGGCCGAGGAACTCGTCCGCACGGTATTCATCCGCGACAGCCAGACCGCTCCATGCCAGCAGCATCAAGCAGATCAGGGCGGAGAAAACATTTTTCAGAATCATCGGGTTTTCCGGAAATGCTCAAGAATGGGAATGCACTTTATTTAGGAAGCGGAATGCGGATTTGCCAGTTGAAGATCACGGCAAGGTTCCATGCGGTGGTCGCAGGCCCGCACTACCGGGAGTTGATTCAGGAGATCAAGCCCTCACCGCGGGCAATTTGGTAAAAAACCATTTGCTCGCTGTCATTGCAAACGCTTCTATAGAACCGTTTTACGGGAACGTCGCTGGAGGTTGCCATGGACACGGTTTCTTCAGGAAATATTCTCACCACGCTCCTGCTTTGCGGATTAATGGGATTACTCGGTCAGGGCGTCAGGGCAGCCGTCGGGCTCAAAAGCGCTTCGCGATTGCCAACAGGCGACCCCGACCCGAAGACCGCGTTTAGCGCGGCATATTTTGCACTGAGCCTGATGATTGGTTTTATCGCGGGCGTGGTCGCCGGCCTGGTCATCGGAGTGCAAAAATTACTCACGATCGATCCCGGCGATCTCAAGGTGCTTTTGGGGATTGCCGCGTCAGGTTACGCCGGCGCTGATTTCATCGAGAACTCGCTCTCGATCATCATTCCGGCCTCCAATACGGCATCGGCCCAGGGCGCCGTCGCCGCGGCAAGTCCTCAACCGGTTTACCTGCAAACTGACCTTGCCGCTTTCAACGCCAATACCGCGGCATTGACCAGCGCCGTTCACAAGCTTGCGGCATCGCCGCAAGCCGCGGCGATTTCGTCGCTTCCGGCACCCTCCATCATAACCGGGACAGTACCGGCGTTCGGGCCGGCGCTTCACCGCGTCGCGCCCGGCATCGATCGTACAAAATGGGAAGCGGCATTGACTCCGGGCTTTCAGAAATTCGCCCTGACCAGCAATCAACGCATCGCGGCGGCGATCGGGCAGTTCATGGTGGAAGCCGGCG
The DNA here is from genome assembly GCA_963742425.1 of uncultured Alphaproteobacteria bacterium. Lineage (GTDB taxonomy): Bacteria > Pseudomonadota > Alphaproteobacteria > Rhizobiales > Xanthobacteraceae > Bradyrhizobium. The sequence goes on along the minus strand of CAVULR010000011.1, from coordinate 345,187 downwards.
AGTCGTTCGGCGAAGTCATAGAGAATATGAGTTATAGCGCCGCACGAATGATGGTGGTTTGGCCATCGACATTCAGAACCGAAGCCGACGCGGAACCCTACGTTCACAACCCGGAGAAACTGGGAAATTTCATCTACGCAAACAAACTCGGCAACGGCAACGAGGCTTCCGGTGACGGCTTCCGGTTTCGGGGACGCGGCCTCATCCAGCTCACCGGGCGCAGCGAATACGGCGAATTCGGTGCCGCAATCGGCATGACCGCCGAACAAGTCTCCGGTTATTGCGAAACCCCGGAGGGCGCTGCGATTTCCGGATGCTGGTATCTCTCTTCGCGCGGGTGCCTTCCTTTTGCCGACTCCTGGAACCTGGCCGAGATCACCCGTCGCGTGAACGGCCGCAAGATGCTGGACCACGCCAAGCGCGTCAAATTTTCAACCGCGATGCTCGCAGAGCTCAATAAACCGAGTTGAAATATCGAGCCGGCTGGATGCCGCAAGGTTCTGCTCGCGCCGCTCGACCGAAGTCGCCTCGCCGCCGAGGCCATTCGCGTGCTTGGCGCCGCCAACGCCGCCTGAAACTCAGCGGGCCGAAGGCTTGCGTTCGACCGGATGAATCTCGACGGCCCGCAACCGCCCCATCCGAAGCACCTCCATCTCGAGCGTGCGACCGATACGGTCGCGATCGAGAGCGCGGATCAGATCGTCGACGCCGTTGACGTCGACCCCGTCGAGCTTGATCACAACATCGCCGGGCAACAGGCCGGCCTGCGCTGCCGGCCCGTCGGGCTCAACCTGCGCCAACAGAGCACCCATCTTGTTTTCGATGCCGGCGACCACCGCATGCCTTCGTGGAATTGGCGCCGTCTGGCCCGACACGCCGATATAGGCGCGCCTGACATAGCCGTGGCGGATGATTTCGGACAAGACAAACTGCGCGGTGTTGCTGGCGACCGCAAAGCAAATGCCCTGCGCGCCACTGATGATGGCGGTGTTGATGCCGATCACCTCGGCACTGGAAGACACCAGCGCCCCGCCGGAATTGCCCGGGTTGAGCGCGGCGTCGGTCTGAATGACGTCTTCGATCGTCCGGCCACTCACCGAGCGGATCGAGCGGCCCAGCGCCGACACCACGCCTGCGGTGACACTCGATTCGAAGCCGAGCGGATTGCCGATCGCGACCACGAGCTGGCCGCGGCGCAGGTTTTTGGAATTGCCGAGCGAAGCGTAGCGCAAATCGCGCGCGCCGTCGGCGCGTAGCAACGCGAGATCGGTGTCGGGATCGACGCCGAGCACGCGGGCATCGGTGACAATGCCTTCATTGTCACGCAGCCTGATGGCTTTCGAGGATCCGACGACGTGGTTGTTGGTCAGCACCAGGCCGTCCGGTGAGATCACGATCCCGGAGCCGAGCCCGCCCCGTTGACGCGTGCCGGGTCCCTTCGATCCCGTTTCGACCCGGACCACGGCGGGTCCGACGCGTTCGGTCACCCCGATCACCGCATTCGAATAGGCGTCGAGCCAGGCGCGATCGTCGGCAACGGCCTCTTTGGCGGCTTGCGTCGGCGAAGTCTTCATTCGAGCCGTCGCGTGTAACATCCAACATGCGAAAATTCCTTCGCGCGTCAGATGGTGATGCCGGTTTGCCCTCGCAAGAGCCCGCGTAAAACCCATCCAGGATCGTTCAGACCGCCTGCGCGACGCGCTCCCGCGACGCCGGAATCAGCTCGCGGGCGAATATGCCGGCGGAGTGAAGCACCTCCTGCTGCGACAGATCGCCGAACGAAAACTGCGAGATGAAATAGCTGGCGCCGGCCTCGCCGGCCATTCTACGCACGGTTTCGCCGATCGTGCCGGGGGAGCCGGCGATGGCGCCGCCATTTTCGACCATGGTGTCGAAGTCTTCCGGAATCCTCGCATAACGCGGCTGTGTCCCGTGCTTCTTCCAGAGCTTCATGAAGCTCGCGTAAAATAACGGCCAGGCCCGACGACCGAGTTCCATCGCTTCCCGATCGGTATCGGCCGCGACCACGAAGCGGTTGATGCCCAATAGCGGCAGATCATCCGGCGAATTCCCGCAAGCCGTCCATTCGGCGCGGTAACGGTCGGTGATTTCGCGAACTCTTTGCAGCGGACCGCCGCAAACCACGTTGATGCGGTTTTGCGCGGGCCACGCCGCGCCCTCCGGCACCGGCACCGCATACCAGAACGGCGGATGCGGAAGCTGCGCGGGCTTCATTTCGATCGGCACGGCTTCGAAACGATAGTGCTTGCCCGAAAAGCTGACCTGCGGCTGCGTCAGCGCCTGTTTGATGACGTTGTAGGCCTCGACATACATGGCCTGCGCGGAATCCGGATCGACGCCGAAATATGCCAGTTCATGGGCGGAAGCGCCGCGGCCGATGCCGACGTCGAGCCGCCCGTTGCTGAGATGGTCGAGCATGCAGATTTCCTCGGCGAGCCGCAGCGGATGATGGGCGGGCAGCACATACACCAACGGTCCGAGGCGCAGGCGCCGGGTGCGCTGGGCGATCGCGGCCAGAAACACGCTGGGCGACGGCGTCAGGCTGAGCGGCGTCGAATGGTGCTCGCTCATATGGTAGGTCCGAAAACCGGCCCGATCGTAGAATTCGATCAGTTTCAAACGGTTTTCATATTGCTCGCCGAGCGGATAAGGCCCGTGGTCGTTTTGATCGAATATGCCGAACTGCATCGCTCCACCTGTGTTGCGGATTGTATCGATCCTGTTGCCTAGCCTGCGCTCACTCTCTCGTCATGACGAGTTTCAGCGACATCGAAGCGAGGGCCGCGGCGACCATGATGGCGGCGACCGCGGTCAGGCCCACGATGTAGGAGCCTGACAATTCCTTCAGCCAGCCCATCATGAAAGGACCGGCAAAACCGCCGACGGTGCCGATACTGTTGATGAAAGCAAGCCCGCCCGCGGCGGCCACGCCGGTCAAAAATCGCGTCGGGATCGACCAGAAGATCGCCCGCGCCGCGGTAACGCCGATCAACGCGGCGCTGAACCCCATGAGCCCCATCGCCAGCGAACCGGACAGTACCGGCGCGACCAGGCCCGCGCCACCAAGCACGCACGCGATCGCCAGGTTGACGATGCGCCGGCCTTTTTGGTCGACATAGCGCGCCCACAGGATCATGCCGGCGGAGGCAAACAAATAAGGAATGGCCGCGATCCAGCCGATCGCCCATGTCGACAGATGATACTCCTTCAGGATCAGAGGCAGAAAGATGCCGATGCCGTAGGACGCCAGCGTAAAGCCGAACTGGATCGCCGCCAGAATCAGCACGCGGGTGTCTTGCAAGGCGGCGAGCCACGACGCGGGCGACCGCTCGCGCACTTCCTGGGAAAGCGTGCGATCGAGCGCGTCGCGCTCCTCTGGGGAGAGCCATGTCGCGGTCGCCGGCCGATCCGCAAGCCAGCGCAGCGTCAGCATCCCTAAGGGGATGCACGGCAGGCTGACGCCGATGAACAGCCATTGCCATCCCGCCAGTCCCAGGATCCCGTCCATTTGCAGCAGCAACCCGCAAATCGGGCCGCCGATCAGCGAGGACAGGGGGATTCCGATCAGGAACCATGCCAGCATCCGGGTGCGAAATTGAACCGGAAACCAGGCGGCGAGAAAGAAGGTCACGCCAGGAAAGAATCCGGCTTCCGCGATCCCCAGCAACAGACGCAGCGCATAAAAACTGTTCGGTCCGACGACGAAGATCATCGCCGTCGACACGATGCCCCAACTGATCATGATGCGGGCCAGCCAGCGCCGCGCCCCGAACCGATAGAGCATCAGGTTGCTCGGTATCTCGAACAGCGAATAGCCGACGAAGAAAATGCCGGCAGCGAGACCGAACTGGCTCGGCGACAGGCCGAGCTGCTGATTCATGGTGAGAGCGGCAAAACCGAGGCTGGTTCGATCAAGATAATTGAAGAGGTAGGCAATCGTCAGCAGCGGGACGAAGCGCAACGCCGCTTTGTGAACCGCACTTTGCAGCGCCGCTTCCGAACCGGCCTCCTTGGCGGCGCCGAGATCGCCCGGGACGCTCTGCGTTGCGAGTGTCATCTTGCGTTTTCCCCCGTCGACATATTCCGTCGCGCGCTTCAGCCCGACTTCGCGCGTTCCGCCGCTTGCTTCACGCGCTCCGGATCGGCCGCTATCTTGACGCCTGCGCGCTCCTGCTCGAGCAGCATCACGGCGCGTGAGTCGCGCCCCTGCCAGCCGCGGTTGCAGGCTTCGGTCATCTCGGCGTAGGCGAGATTGCAGATGCGCATCGGCACGCCGAGTTCGCGTCCCAATTCGGTCGCGAGCCGCACGTCCTTGGTGGCAAGCTTGAGCGCGAAGTTCGGCGGATCGTATGTGCCGGTCAGGAACTGATCGAGCAGGCCGTCGAACGACAAGCGGCGGCCGCTGACGCCCTGGCGTACGGCTTCCCACAGCGCCACCGGGTCCATGCCGGCTTTCACGCCCATGGTGAATGTTTCGGCAAGCGCGCAGCTTATCGCATAGCTGGACATGTTGTGCACGAGCTTGGCGACCGTCGCGCTGCCGATCGGCCCGACATAGGCCGGGCGATCGCCCATCGCGTCGAGAACGGATTTGCATCTGTCATATGCGGCCTTGTCGCCGCCGACCCAGATCGCCATCTTGCGCGACGCCGCGCCGGACGGGCCGCCGCTGACCGGCGCATCGAGCATGTGCGCACCCCTGGCGGCAAAGACCTCGTGAATTTTCTTCACGACGCTTTGAGAGTTTGTCGACAGATCGAAGTAGGTCGCGCCCTTTTTCACACCTTCGATCAAGCCATCGGGCCCGAGCGCGACGCGCTCGACATCGGCCGGTTCCGGCAGCGAGGTAAAGATCACGTCGGACTTCTCGGCGAGCGCCCGCGGCGTATCCGCCCATTCGGCGCCCGCCTGCAAATGATGGCCCGCCGATTGCCGCTGCAGGTCGTGCACCACGACCTTGTATCCGGCTTTCAGAACGTTGGTGGCAATCCTGCCGCCCATGGTGCCGAGCCCGACAAAGCCGACGACAACTTCTTTGGCCATCGTCATTCCCCCTTGTTGCCTTCGACCAGCACGGTGTAGGCGACCTGCGCGGCCGACATCGCGGCAGGCCAGCCCGCATAGAACGCCATGTGGGTGATGACCTCGGTGATCTCTTCCTGCGTGACGCCGTTGGCGATCGCGCGCGACAGATGCGAGACGAGTTGCTCCGGCCGGTAGGTGGCGACCAGCGCCGCTACCGTGATGAGACTGCGGTCGCGCTTGGAAAGCGCCTTACGCTCCCACAGATCGCCGTAGATGACGTCGTTGGTGTAATCGACCAGTGCGGGCGTGAATGCCTTGATACGGTCGCGTTTGGCGGATGGCGGTGCCTTGGCCATGCTTCTTTCCCCCCGTCTCTTCAAATGCCGCGCGTCGTGGCGCGGCCTTTTTCGTTACCATGGAAGCGGAGACGCCGCGAAAGACATTGTGACGGTGTGCGGGGACCTGGAACGGTCGCCGGATGGCCTTGAAAGTGCTCGGGAAAAAAGGCAAAACGCCTGATGATGTCTTGGTCGGAGTGGCAGGATTTGAACCTGCGACCCCTGCGTCCCGAACGCAGTGCTCTACCGGGCTGAGCCACACTCCGACAAGAACGCGGCTTATAGCCTTGGGTTTCGCACACCGCAAGAAGCCGGATAAAGGACGCCAAACCCCGTGAATGTGGGCCTGACAACGCAGATTCTGCCCGCCGGCGAGGCCGCGGTGCGCGCGGCCGCGCGCATTCTTGCCGGCGGCGGGCTGGTCGCGTTCCCGACCGAGACCGTCTACGGCCTCGGCGCCGATGCCACCAACCCCGCCGCGATTGCGCGGCTCTATCAGGCCAAGGGCCGGCCCGCGTTCAATCCGCTGATCGCCCATGTCGGGGATCTCGGCGCGGGGATGAAAATCGCCCGCTTCGACGAAATCGCGATCAGGCTCGCCGAGGCGTTCTGGCCGGGCCCGCTGACGCTGGTGCTGCCGAAGACAAGAGACTGCGCGGTGGCCGATCTCGCCACCGCCGGGCTGGAGACGATCGCGATCCGGGTGCCCGCGCACGCCGTCGCGCGGGAAATCCTGCGCGCATTCGGCGGGCCGGTGGTGGCGCCGTCGGCCAATCTGTCGGGCCACGTCTCGCCGACATCAGCCGCGCATGTGCAAAGCGACCTGATGGGGCGGATCGACCTGATCGTCGATGGCGGTCCGGTCGAGGTCGGCGTCGAATCCACCATCGTCGGATGCTTCGATGAGCCGATGCTGCTGCGCCCGGGTGGCGTGCCGCGCGGCGAGATCGAACGCGTGCTGGGCCGGACGCTGACGCAGCCGCCCGAGGACGCCGAGCGCGGGACCGCGCAGCCGCTGGCGCCGGGCATGCTGGCCTCGCACTACGCGCCGCGCACGCCCCTGCGGCTCGAAGCGGCGCGCGTTGCAGCGGGCGAGGCGCTGCTGGCGTTCGGCCCGGATGCGGTGCCGGGCGCGGACGTGGCGGCCGCAGTGATGAATTTGTCCGCACGCGGCGATCTCGATGAGGCCGCCGCCAATCTTTTCGGCTATCTTCGCGCCCTCGACGCCAGGGCTGCGCGCGCCATCGCGGTCATGCCCGTGCCGCATCACGGGCTCGGCGAAGCGATCAACGATCGGCTGCGCCGCGCCGCGATGGGGCGGGAATAGGATGCAAGAGACCAAGATGAATATCGTCCAGCCCGCAAGCCCGCCGCTGTCGTCTGAGCTGATCGCGCGTTTCCGCAAGATCGTCGGCGACAAATATGCGGTAACGGACGCAGCCGACATCGCGCCCTACGTCACCGAGGAGCGCGAGCTGTTCCGCGGCCACTCGCCGCTGGTGTTGCGGCCGGGCTCGACCGCCGAGATATCCGCGATCTGCAAGCTTGCGAGCGAACACCGCATCGCGCTGGTGCCGCAGGGCGGCAATACCGGACTGGTCGGCGGCCAGACCCCGCATCATGGCGAGGTGGTGGTCTCGACGCGGCGGCTGGACAAGATCCGCGACATCGATACCGCGTCCAACACCATGACCTGCGAGGCCGGCGTGGTGCTGCAGATAGCCCAGCAGCGCGCCGCCGAAGCCGACCGGCTGTTTCCGCTGTCGCTGGGCGCCGAAGGAAGCTGCACCATCGGCGGCAATCTCTCCACCAATGCCGGCGGCACCACGGCGCTGGCCTATGGCGTGGCGCGCGAGATGGCGCTCGGGCTGGAAGTGGTGCTGGCCGACGGGCGGATTTTGAACGGGCTGTCGAAGTTGAAGAAAGACAATACCGGCTACGATCTGCGCAACCTCTTCATCGGCGCCGAAGGCACGCTCGGCATCATCACCGCTGCGACGTTAAAACTGTTTCCGAAGCCGCGCGCGGTGGAAACCGCCTTCGTCGGCCTCAAATCGCCCGCGCAAGCGCTGAAGCTGCTCTCGATCTCGCAGAACGAGGCCGCCGGCACGCTGACCAGTTTCGAACTGCTTTCCGATTTCGCGGTGGATTTCAGCGTGCGCCACGGCATCGACGTTCGCGCGCCGCTGGCGAACCGGCATCCCTGGTATGTGCTGATGGAACTGTCGTCGCCGCGCGACGACGCCCGCGCCGCGCTGGAATCGATCCTGGCGCAGGGGCTCGAGCAGGCCATCGTCGACGACGCCGTGATCGCGGCGAACCTGCGCCAGCGCGGCGCGTTCTGGAAGCTGCGTGACGAGATGTCGGCCGCGCAGAAGCCGGAAGGCGGCTCGATCAAGCACGATATTTCGGTGCCCGTCGTCGCGGTGCCCGATTTCATCGAACAGGCCGACGCCGCCGTGGTGAAGTTGATTCCGGGCGCGCGGCCGGTGCCGTTCGGCCATCTCGGCGACGGCAATATCCATTACAATGTCAGCCAGCCCGTCGGCGGCGACACCGCCGATTTCATGGACCGCTGGCACGAGGTCAATGCGGTCGTGTTCGACATCGTGCGGCGGATGGGCGGATCGATCTCCGCCGAGCACGGCATCGGTGTGCTCAAGCGCGACGAACTGCCTGATGTAAAGGACAAGGTCGCGATCGAGTTGATGCGCGCCATCAAGGCGATGCTCGATCCGGCCGGCATCATGAACCCCGGCAAGGTGCTTTAGCCGTGGCGCCGGCAGCCGCCACCCCGGCGCTCACCATCGCCGCGATTGAGGATGCCGATGTCGCCGACGTGATTGCGCTGTGGCAGGCCTGCGGATTGACACGGCCCTGGAACGATCCCGCCGCCGATATCGCGCTGGCCCGGCGCGGGCCGAATTCGTCGGTGCTGATCGGCCGTGCCGGAGGCGCGATCGTGGCCACCGCCATGCTCGGCCATGACGGCCACCGCGGCTGGGTCTACTACGTCGCCGTAGATCCCGGCTGCCGCGGAAAAGGTTACGGCCGCACCATCATGGATGCGGCCGAGAACTGGCTGCGCGAAGCCGGCATCGCCAAACTGCAATTGCTGGTCCGGCGCGAAAACGCCCAGGCGGGAGCGTTCTACCAATCGATCGGCTATGCCGAAGCGCAGACGATTGTTTTCGCCAAATGGCTCGACGGCCGCGAGCCAACTCCCTGATCGATACCCCTCAGCAGGCAACCATGACCGTTTCCGACCGCATCCGCGTCCAAGATGTCCGCATACTCTCCGACAATCACTACACCCTGAAGACCACCACTTTCGTGTGGCGGCGCGCCAACGGCGAGTGGCAGACGCAAGCTCGGGAGACCTACGACCGCGGCAACGGTGCCACGCTGCTGCCCTATAACCTGGCGCGGCGCAGCGTGGTGCTGGTCCGGCAGTTTCGCTATCCGGCCTACGTCAACGGTCATGACGACCTCCTGATCGAGACCGCGGCCGGGCTATTGGACGACGAATCTCCGGAAGTGCGGATCCGCGCCGAGGCCGAGGAGGAAACCGGCTACCGGCTTGGCGAAATCAAGAAAGTATTCGAAGCCTTCATGAGTCCGGGATCGGTGACCGAAAAGCTGCACTTCTTTGTCGCGGTATACGAACCGCGCATGCGCGTCAGTGTTGGCGGGGGCGTCGCCGATGAAGGTGAGGACATCGAGGTGCTGGAGTTGGAAATCGATCAGGCGCTGGCCATGATCGGCGACGGCCGCATCGCGGATGCCAAGACCATCATGCTGCTGCAATATGCAGCGCTCAATATCTTCCGCTGAGGATGCAGGATTGAACACGATGCGCATCGCCCTGATCCACGCTTTGAAACATTCGATTGTCCCGATCGAGGCCTCGTTCGCGCGGCTTTGGCCGGAAGCGGTTTTGATGAATTTGCTCGACGACAGCCTGTCGGCCGATCTCGCCCGCGATGGCTCTCTCAGCGCTGCGATGACCGATCGCTTCCTGGCGCTCGGACGCTACGCGGCCTTGACCGGCGCCGACGCGATCCTGTTCACATGCTCGGCCTTCGGCCCCTGCATCGAGGCGGTTGCGCGCGAGCACGCGCCGATGCCCGTGCTCAAACCCAGCGAGGCGATGATCGAGCAGGCCGCTGCGCAGGCCTACAGGATCGGCCTGCTCTCGACGTTCCCGCCGACGCTTGTCTCGATGCCGGCGGAATTTCCCGGCGCCGTCGAGGTGGTGCCGAAACTCGCGGCAGGCGCGCTTGCGGCACTGGATCGCGGCGAGCGCGCGGAACATGATCGCCTGGTCGCGGTAGCCTCGCGCGATTTGCGCGACTGCGACGTGATTGCGCTCGCCCAATACAGTATGGCGCCGGCGGCGGCGCTGGTTGCCGAAGCATCGGGGCGGCCGGTCCTCACCACGCCCGATAGCGCCGTGTTGAAGCTGAAGCAATTGCTCGGCGTTATCGGTTGATTTGAAAAATCCTGTCGTCCCGGCTACGCTTTCGCGGAACGACAAGTTCAAAACAACGACCCCTGCCCGTCATCGTTGGATGCCGCCGGCGGCTTGCGCAATGCGGTTTTCCTGGCCGGTGTCGGCTCCTCGGCTGCCTTTTGCTCCGCCGTCATGGGCAGGATCAGTTGCGCGTCGTCATTGGCGGCGCGATTGACCCTGGTGGAGACCTCATGCCAGGCGAACTCTCCCTTTCCGGGTGGCGTCAGCAAATCCATCACCGCCTCGGCATCGTCGGCGCGGCAATCGAGCCAGCGCTCGAAATCAGTTTCGGCGATGGTCACCGGCACGCGCGCGTGCAGCATTGCAAGATCGGCATTTGCAGGCGCGGTAATAATCGCCACCGTATCGAGCTCCTCGCCGTTGGGACCGATCCAGGTTTCGGCAAGCCCGGCAAGACCGATCGGGCGAGCGTCGCGCCGATGGACGAAGCAAGGCTTTTTACGCTTTTCGGAAGCCTGCCATTCATAGTAGCCGTCCGCCGGGATCAGGCAGCGCCGCCGCCTGATAGCATTCTTGAAGGCCGGTTTTTCCCTGACCGTTTCGGCGCGCGCATTGATCAATAACGAAAACGTATTGATGTCCTTGACCCAGGCCGGCAACAGCCCCCAGCGCATCAGCCGGAAATGCCTGACGCCGTTTTCGACGATAATCACAGGTATCGGCTGGGTCGGTGCAATGTTGTGCCGGGGCGGAAAATTGGGCTGTTCGACATAGCCAAAAATCTGCCGCAACGCCTCCGGAGGCGATGTAATTACGAAGCGTCCGCACATTCGGCGGTCCAGATAGGCATCCGTTCAGTACCTTTTAACCCCGACCGATAACACTGCGGGAGATGACATCAATGGCCGCCAATCCGGTTCGAACGGATCTCGAGACGCCGCGACGGCCGGGCCCTGAGGGCCGGGCGCGGGCGGCGCAATTGCGCGCCGCCAACATCAATCCCCGCACCGGCCTCGCTACCGATTATCTGAATCACTTCAACGAAGCCATCATGCTGCTCGAGATGATTCCGGACATACCGGAATGCGCCGAGGATTTCCTGGGCTGGCAACCGCTGTCCTATCGCGAGCATTTCATGGCGTCCAATTTCAAGGCGCGCGACCTTGCGATCTCGGCCTATGATTCCGCCGACGCCAGAATTCGCGCCGAATTCGACCAGATCACGGGCGCAATGACCGCTATCCTGAATGCGGTCGGCGCGGCGATCCGCGCTGGGCACGACGACATTACCCGTGCCAGACTGGCCGAACAGGCCACCGGATGGGTCAAACCGCTGGTGACCTTGGCCGGCGGCATCATCAATGGCCGTGGCGTCGAGACCGATGTCGAATACATCATGAATCACTGATGTCCCCTGGTTCTCTCGTGCAACCGCCGCACCCCCAGCTTGCCGTCAGCGCGGCGATCTTTCGCGACGACAAGATCCTTCTGGTGCGGCGGGCGCGCTCGCCCGCCAAGGGTTATTATTCGCTGCCGGGCGGCCGTGTCGAATTCGGCGAAACGCTGCACGCAGCGTTGCTTCGCGAAGTCGAGGAGGAAACCGCGCTGATGATCGAGATCGTCGGCCTTGCCGGATGGCGCGAGGTGGTGCCGGGAACCGGCGGCGGCGGCCACTATCTGATCATGTCGTTCGCGGCACGCTGGATCGCCCATGAGCCGGTCCTCAACGATGAACTCGACGATTTCAGGTGGCTCAAGCCCGAGGCCTTGAGCGATCTCAAGGTCACCGGCGGCCTGCACGAGGTCGTGGCCTCGGCCAGGCGCCTGCTGCAGACTTGAAACGGCGCTGCCACATCTGCGGTACTCCCGCCTTGCTTCCAGCGCATTGAAAAGGCATATCGTGCGGGCTCATGCTCAAGCACTTTTTGGCCTTTGTTATCCTGATCTCGACCTGCATTTCGGCTCCGGCGCGGGCCCAGGATGCGGCGGCGCCGTTCGACGGCGACCTGCAACGGCTGGCCGAGATCCTCGGCACGCTGCATTATCTCCGGGGCATCTGCGGCAGCAATGAAGGCGCGAAATGGCGCAACGAAATGCAGGCGCTGATCGATGCCGAAACCCCCTCGGGCGATCGCCGCGCCCGCATGATCGCGGGCTTCAACCGGGGCTATAACGGCTTTCAGCAAACCTATCGGGCCTGCACGCCGGCGGCCTCCGTCGCGATCCGCCGATATATCGAGGAAGGCTCGAAAATCTCGCGGGATCTGACCGCCCGCTACGCCAACTAGGCGTCTGATCCGCATCAAGGATAACGTGTCAAACCAGGGATTTAAGGCTTTGGACTGGAGCGATGATTTCATGTTGTTTCGGACCGTTAACCTTTCCTAAAGAACTGGTCTAGGCGGCTCCATGGCGCATGCTAAACCTCCCGCGTCGGACGCGCTCCTCCCTGGATTGCGTATAGCCTGCTGAGTTTCATGAGCCATCCGGTTTCCTTCACGCCCGTGCGCGATCCGTTGCCCGATCACGAGCAGAAACAGGCAGCACTCGGCTATCTCAGCGAGGCCTGGGCGGAAGCGCGGCATGATGGCGTCGACGGCGATTGCCTCGCGCAGGCAAGCCTGTTTACGGCGTTCGCCGAACTGGTCGGTACCTACGGCGAAGACGCGGTGGCGAAATTCGTGGAAGGCCTTCCGATGCGTGTCCGCAACGGCGAGTTTTCGACCACGCGCGCGAAGCAGTAGGCACCTTTCCCCAATTTCGGTCGTCATCACCCGCGAAGGCGGGTGATCTAGTACGCCGCGGCGCCTCAATTCATCCACCAGCCTTTCTGAAATACTGGATCGCCCGATCAAGTCGGGCCATGACAGCTGAGGATTGGCGCAGCGCCTCGCCCCCATCTGAGAGGGCAAAGAATTACGCCTTCAGCGTCTCCAGAAACCGCACCGGCTCGCCGGTCGAGGGCGTCGTCACCTCGCCCTGCCACATCACGCGGCGGCCGCGAACGAAGGTGCCGACCGGCCAGCCGGTGACACGGACGCCATGATACGGCGTCCAGCCGGCACGCGAGGCTACCCATTGGTTGGTGATGGTTTCGCTCCGCTTGAGATCGACAACCGTAAAGTCGGCGTCGTAACCGGCCGCGATCCGGCCCTTGCAGGCGATGTTGAACAGACGCGCGGGACCCGCGCTGGTGAGATCGACCAAGCGCGCCAGCGATAATCGCCCGGCGTTGACGTGGTCGAGCATCACCGGCACCAGCGTCTGTACCCCGGTCATTCCCGACGGCGAGGCGGGATAGGTCTTGGCTTTTTCCTCCAGGGTATGCGGGGCGTGATCGGAGCCGAGCACATCGACGATGCCCTGTTCGATGCCGCGCCAGATGCCCGCGCGATGATCGACTGAGCGCACCGGTGGATTCATCTGCGCACGGGTGCCGAGCCGCTCGTAGCATTCGGGCGCCACTAATGTGAGGTGATGGGGCGTCGCCTCGCAGGACGCGACGTCCTTGTGATCCCTGAGGAACTCGATCTCCTCTTTGGTCGAGATATGCAGCACGTGAATCCGCTTGCCGGTTTCGCGGGCAAGTTTGACAAGGCGCTCGGTCGCCATCAGCGCCGCGGTCTCATCGCGCCACACCGGATGCGAGCGCGGATCACCTTCGACGCGTAACCCCTTGCGATCGTTGAGCCGGTATTCGTCCTCGGCGTGAAAGGCGGCGCGGCGCCGGATCACGTTGAAGATCCGGCGCAGGCTCTCGTCGTCCTCGACTAGGAGCGCGCCCGTCGAGGAGCCGACGAACACCTTGACGCCGGCGCAGCCCGGCGCGCGCTCCAGTTCCGGCAAATCCCCCACGTTTTCGCGGGTGCCGCCGACGAAAAAAGCGAAATCGCAGTGCATGCGGTGCCGGCCGCGCTTCACCTTGTCGGTGAAGGTCTGCTCGGACACGGTCAGAGGATCGGTGTTGGGCATCTCGAACACCGCCGTGACCCCGCCCATGACGGCGCTGCGGGAACCGGTTTCCAGGTCTTCCTTGTGGGTCAAACCCGGCTCGCGAAAATGGACCTGCGTGTCGATCACGCCCGGCAGGATGTGGAGACCCTTGCAATCGATCACCTCGCCGGCCGAGGCCCGTTCAAGGAAACCGATTTCAGCGATCCTGCCATCGGCAACGGCGATGTCGCGCACGCCCTCGCCGTCCTGATTGACCACGGTGCCGGATTTTAGAATGGTATCAAACCGTTGACTCATGGTTCCTCGCGGCCCGCAGGGCCATACTCGATGTCGCGGGCCCTTGTTCCCAATACCTTAGCGTCTTAGGTTGCCGTGTGATATCCGGCACCTGCGTTTCCCCAACAACTTTGCCAGAGAACTCCTTATGAAAGCGGCGTTTCTTCCCGACCGGGGCGTGGTCAAGGTCAGCGGCGAGGATGCCCGCGACTTTCTCAATGGCCTCGTCACCACGGACGCGACGCTGCTTCGTCCCGGCCTCGGCCGGTTCGGGGCGTTGCTGACACCGCAAGGCAAGATAATCGTCGATTTCCTGATCACCGAGGCGCCTGCCGGCCATGGCGGCGGATTCCTGATCGACTGCCCGCGCGCGCTGGCGCAAGCTCTCGCCGACAAACTTGGTTTTTACAAACTGCGCGCCAAGGTCGCGGTCGAAAACCTCTCCGACAGCCTCGGCGTGCTTGCCGCATGGGACGGCAAGCCCGCCGTCGAGCCGGAGCTTGCTTTCTCCGATCCGCGCAGCACCGCGCTCGGCTGGCGGATTCTTGTCCCGCCAGAACTCGTGCAAAAGGCCGCCGACCTGATCGGCGCGGATTTGGTCGACAGTTCGGCCTATGATGCCCACCGCATTGCGTCCGGCGTTCCGCGCGGCGGTCTCGATTTCACGTATGGCGACGCATTTCCGCACGAAACCAACATGGACCGCCTGCACGGCGTCGATTTCGAAAAGGGCTGCTACGTCGGACAGGAGGTGGTTTCGCGAATGCAGCACCGCGGCACCGCGCGCACCCGCACCGTGCGGGTCATTCTCGAGGGTTTTTCGCCGGAACCGGGCGCTGCCATTCTCGCCGGCGAAAAGCCGGTGGGCACCATGGGTTCGACGGCTGGTCCTCACGGTCTGGCGCTGATCAGGATCGATCGCGCCGCCGATGCGCTCGAGGCCGGCACGGCATTGACGGCGGGCGGCCTCGCCGTCCGCCTTGCCGATCCGGACGATCTGCGTTCTCCGCCGAAGCAGACCGTCGCATGAGCCGCTCTGCGCGCCTGCATGCCGACGGCCTGACGCGGTGCCCGTGGCCCGGCGAAGACCCGTTCTATATGGCCTATCACGACACCGAATGGGGCGTGCCGGAATTTGACGACCGCGCGCTCTATGAAAAACTCATCCTCGACGGTTTCCAGGCCGGGCTTTCGTGGATCACGATTTTGCGCAAGCGCGACAATTTCCGCCGCGCCTTCGACGACTTCGAACCTGCCAAGATCGCGCGCTACAACGCCAGGAAGGTCCATGCGCTGATGAACGATGCGGGCATCGTCCGCAATCGGGCCAAGATCGAGGGCGCGGTCAACAGCGCGAAGTCCTATCTGAAAATCATGGAGGACGGGCCCGGCTTCTCGAAATTCCTGTGGGATTTTGTCGACGGCAAACCGAAGGTCAACCAATTCAAGACCACCGCAAGCGTGCCGGCATCGACGCCGCTTTCGATCAAGATGTCGAAGGAACTGGCGGGGCGCGGATTCAAATTCGTGGGCCCCACCATCGTCTACGCCTTCATGCAGGCGACCGGCATGGTCAACGACCATCTGGTTACCTGCTTCCGCCATGACACCTGCGCGGCAAAGCGTCGCGCGCCGCGCCTCAAAGCCGAATGACGGCAAAAAAACCTCCCGGACCTGACAATTCGCCCCGCGTCTGGCAGCGGATGTTGTCGGGACGGCGGCTCGACCTGCTGGATCCCTCGCCGCTCGACATCGAAATCGCCGACATCGCCCACGGCCTTGCGCGCGTCGCACGCTGGAACGGACAGACCCGCGGCGGGCATATTTTCTCCGTGGCGCAGCACACGCTGTTGGTCGAAGCCGTGATGCGCGAGCAGACGCCGCGCGTCGATGTCAGGGTGCGGCTTGCGGCGCTGCTGCACGACGCGCCGGAATATGTCATCGGCGACATGATCTCGCCGTTCAAGGCGGTGCTTGGCGGCGACTACAAGGCGGTGGAAGCGCGGCTGCTTTCGGCGATCCACATCCGCTTCGGACTGCCGCCGGTTCTCGGCGCCGAGATCGTCCGGCGGATCAAGGAAGCCGACAGGGGCGCGGCATATCTCGAGGCGACTGAGCTGGCAGGCTTTGCGCAAGCCGAGGCGAGGCGCCTGTTCGGCCGCGATCCCGGCCTGCCCATGGCGACCCGGCAGGAATACCTGACGCCCTGGTCGGCGGCCAAGGCCGAGAAGCAGTTCCTGGCGCGGTTCAAGACGTTGCATCCATGAACGCGCTGCCTTTCGTCACCGGGCGCGCGGGCCTATAATCGTTACAACCGAAGGAATGCCATGATTCACGTCTGCTCGCTCGCCGCCCTTCCCGATACCGTCAAGGCCACCGGCGCCAGTCATGTCCTGACCGTGATGGCCAATGTCGATCAGGTGCAGCGGCCGGAATCGGTACTGCCGGCCAATCATCTGAAAGTGCAGATGGACGATATCGTCGAACAGATGGACGGCTTCGTCGCGCCTTCCGGCCACCATATCGAGCAGGTCCTGAATTTCGTGCGCGGCTGGGACCGCAGCGCACCGCTGGTCGTGCACTGCTATGCTGGGATCAGCCGCTCGACCGCGAGCGCCTTTGCCGCCGCCTGCCTGCTCAATCCGCACCGCGATGAAATTTCGATCGCGCGGCAAATACGGGCCGCCTCCCCGATCGCATCGCCCAACCGTCTGATCGTAAGTCTGGCGGACAAGGCGCTGGGGCGCGAGGGCCGCATGCTGCGCGCGCTCGACGAAATGGGTCCGGGCAGCATGACGGTGGAAAGCCGACCGTTCCGCATCGAACTCGATTGATGTGAGGTCCGCGAACGACGCGAAGCGAAAAATCTCCAATCCCGTTGAAATCTGCCCGGTCGAACCTGTCGGCGCGATGTCGACACAAACCGGCGGACGGCCCTGCCTGCCGCATGGCGCGGAAAATCTGACGCGGTAAGCTTCGACACCAGGCCGATTCGCAGGGGAGGCTGATGTTCGGTTTCGGATTTTTTTCACTGGCAATTGCGATCGTCGCCTTTGTTGTTGCGCGCAAGGCGCTCAACCAGGTGGCCGCGCTGCGTGCGCGGCTCGAGGCGATGGAGGCCGCCGGATTGCAGCCGAAGCCCGGCCCGCCATCGCTCAGCCCTCTTGGAGAGCTCGAGCGAACGCTTGCAGCCTCCTCGCCTGCCGTAGAACCGACGGCGACCGCCGCCGGTGCCGAACCCCCGGGGCCTGCCGCGGAAGACCGAACCGCAGCGCCGGTCCCCGCCGCGACGCCGCCACTTCCGCAACCCAGCCCCGGCTTCGAGGAACGCATCGGCACCCGTTGGGTGGTCTGGGTCGGCGGCCTGACGCTGGCGCTTGGCGGTTTTTTCATGGTGCGCTATTCGATCGACGCTGGGCTGCTCGGGCCCGGCGTACGCACCTTGCTCGGCGGTGCCTTCGCATTGGCACTGCTCGCCGCCGGCGAATGGACGCGCCGGCAGGAGAGCATCTCGGCGATCGAAGCGCTGCCGATCGCCAACATTCCGGCAATTCTTACGGCGGCCGGCACCGCGGTGGCTTTCGCAACCGTCTATGCCGCTTACGCGCTGTATGATTTTCTCGCGCCCGCGTCCGCGTTCATTCTGCTGGGCATGGTGGCACTGGGCACACTCGCCGCGGCGCTGCTGCACGGGCCGGCGCTGGCGGGCCTCGGCATTGCCGCCGCATTCATCACCCCTGTTCTGGTTTCTTCGGAAAAGCCTGATTACTGGGCGCTTTACCTCTATCTCGCGGTGGTCACCGGGGCGGCTTTCGGGCTCGCGCGGATCAGGCTGTGGCGCTGGCTCGCGGTCACCACCATCGCGGCCGCACTGCTCTGGACGATGCCCTGCCTGCAATGCGGGCCATCGATGGTCGCGCCCCACGCGTTCCATGTCATCGCCGGCTTCGTTCTCGCAGGCCTGCTGGTGGTGTGCGGCTTCATGTTCGGCCCGCCCGCCGAGGAGGGCCGGATCGAGCCGGTCTCATCCGGTTCGCTCGCAGCCTATCTTTTGGGCGCAACCCTGATCGTGCTTTCGAGTTTCCACGCCGACGCCGCCATGATGGCGTTCGCGTTGCTCGTGGCCGGCACGTTATTCGTGGCATGGCGGGCGCAGGCCGCCACCGGCGCGGTCGGCGCCGCGGCCTTCTTCGTCTTCGTCGTGTTTGCAGAATGGGCCGTGCGCGGTAATCCGGACATGCTGGTGCTGCCGGGCGGCCCGCTGCCCGGCATCGGACCGAATGCTACCGATGGCTCGGTTTCGCTGCATCTGGTATCAGCCGCGATCTTTGCAGCGGGTTTCGGCACCGCAGGATTTTTGGCGCAGGGCCGCTCGGTCACCGCGATCATACCGGTGATATGGTCGGCCGCGGCCGTGTTCACGCCGCTGGCGCTGTTGATCGCGCTCTACGCCCGCATCGCGCATCTCGATCGTTCGATCCCGTTTGCGATTCTGGCGGTGGTGCTTGCAGCGGCCTATGGTGCCGCGACCGAAACTCTCGCCCGGCGCGACAACCGGCCGGGACTGGCGATTTCGACCGCGCTGTTTGCAACCGGCACGCTCGGCGCGCTGGCGCTGGCGCTGACCTTCGCACTCGAAAGAGGCTGGCTCACGATTGCGCTGGCGCTGATGTCGATGGGATCGGCGTGGATTTCCATGCAGCGGCCGATACCCTTCCTGCGCTCGCTCGCCGCCATCCTCGCCGGGATCGTGACGCTGCGGATCGGCTACGAGCCGCGCATCGTTGGCGATGCGGTGGGGACCACCCCGATCTTCAACTGGCTGCTATGGGGCTACGGGGTTCCGGCGCTGTCATTCTGGATCGGAAGCCACTTCCTGCGCCGCCGCGCCGACGACCCGCCGTTGCGCACGCTCGAAGCGGCGGCGATCCTGTTCACGGTACTTCTCGCGTTCATGGAAATCCGCCATGCCGTGAACGGTGGCGATGTTTACCGCGCGACCGCTGGCCTTACCGAACTGGCGCTACAGGTTTGCGCGGCGTTGGCGATGGCAATCGGTCTGGAGCGGCTGCGGATTCGCACGCGTAGCGTCGTCCATAACATCTCCGCGATCCTGCTCACGGTCTTTGCCGGCTTAACCGCGATATTCGGCCTGATGCTGCTGGAAACTCCGATCTTGTGGCCTACCAATGTCGGGGGTGTGTTCTTCAACCTGCTCCTGCTGGCTTACGCCCTGCCCGCCGTGCTTGCTTTGCTGCTGTCCTATGCGGTCGCGGGCCGCAGGGCCGCCAGCTACGCCAATGTCATTGCGGCCGGCGCGCTCGTGCTGGCATTGACCTACGTGACGTTCGAAATCCGAAGGCTGTACCACGGCCCGGTCCTGACCCGCGGCGACACCACCGGCGCCGAGCAGTACACCTATTCGATTGCCTGGCTGGCGTTCGGCGTTGCGCTGCTCGGCATCGGCATCATCTTCAATTCGCAGCGTGCAAGGCTCGCATCGGCCGCCGTCATCGCGCTGACCATCCTGAAGGCGTTCCTGATCGACATGTCGACGCTGACAGGCATCTACCGCGCGCTGTCTTTCATGTGCCTGGGGCTGGTGCTGGTGGCGATCGGCTGGCTGTACCAGCGCATCCTGTTTCGCAGGCCCGCGCTGCCACCCATGCCGGTGGCGCAAGAAGGAACATAGGCGCCGATAAACCCAGCGTTCGCGCCAAAAGTTCGGAAGTCCGGCTCGCCGTTCAGTCGGTCGAGCGGCGCAATTCCGGGGTGCTTTCCGGTTTCGCCGGCTCCGACTTCGTCTCGGATTTGACCGGCTCGATCCCAGTGCTCTCGACCCGCGGGGTCTCGACGCGTGCGGACACTTCCACCGATCCGGTCCGCTCCGGTCGAAGCAGCGAACGCGGACGCGCCACCGCGCGCGCCATCAGCATCTGCACCGCGCCCTGGTGACGGAAATCGCAATAGGCGAAAGCCATGCCGGAGACCGAGCCGCGGAAGCTGCGCTCATCCCGCTTGTCGAGATTGAAGCAAGGCTCGAACGGTATGCCCTTGATCGAGGCACAAACGGCCTCGCCGCGAATCTGGAGCGTATTGCCGGGAAGGCGCATGTGGCGCACCGGCCCGGAGCCTGAGAATTGCACGGCGCCGGCGGCGCCCATGTCATCAAGCACGCGACCCGCGCCGCGGGTGCCATCGAAGCAGGTAAATGCGAACACCTTGCCGGCAACAAACCTGCGGGCCTCATCGGCATTCATCATCTGTCCGGCCAACACAGGCGCGATCACCGCACCGGCCGTAACGGTCCCCAATACAAAACGCGCAAGCATGTATCACTCCGACTTACTCGAGCGCGGGCAACGCCTGGTGTCTTTACCCGCTGCTTACCATACCAACCGTGGCAACAATGGAGCAGCAAGGTTGGTAAAGTCTGAACAGCGTTAGACAATTTTTACCACGATTCGGCCGCGAACCTGGCCGGCGAGGATACGGGCGCCGGCAGCGATGACCTGGTCGAGGCCAATTTCCTGAGTGATTTCAGTTAGTTTGCCGGGATCCAGATCGCTCGCCAGCCGTTTCCAGACCGTATTTCGCAGCTCGATCGGGCACATCACGGAATCGATGCCGAGAAGGCACACTCCGCGCAAAATAAACGGCGCCACCGAGGACGGCAGGTCCATGCCAGCGGCGAGCCCACAGGCGGCAATGGCGCCGCCGTACTTCGTCATCGAAAGCAGGTTGGCGAGCGTGGTCGAACCGACGCTGTCGATCCCTCCGGTCCAGCGTTCTTTTGCCAGCGGCTTGGCCGGCCCCGCCAGTTCGTTGCGATCGATCACCTCGGCCGCTCCGATATCCCTGAGGTAACCGGCTTCCGACATGCGGCCGGTCGAAGCGATGACATGATAGCCGAGCTTCGACAGCACCGCGGTCGCGACCGACCCGACCCCGCCCGCGGCACCAGTGACGACAATGGGGCCGTGCTTCGGGGTGAGGCCGTGCCTTTCCAGCGCGAGCACGGCGAGGCCAGCGGTGAAGCCAGCGGTGCCGATCGCCATCGCCTCGCGCGCCGACATTGTTTCCGGCAGGCGCACCAGCCAATCGCCCTTGACCCGCGCCTTTTCGGCATACGCGCCGAGATGGGTTTCGCCCATGCCCCAGCCGGTACAGATCACCCTGTCGCCGCCCTTCCACTGCGGATGCGACGATTGCTCCACGGTACCCGCGAGGTCGATTCCCGCGATCATCGGAAAACGGCGCACCACTGGCGCCTTGCCGGTGACGGCAAGACCATCCTTGTAGTTCAGCGCCGAATATTCGACCCGCACGGTGACATCGCCCTCCATCAATTCGGCTTCGTCGAACTGCGTGAGCGCGGCGGTGGTGCCTTTTTCCGCCTTGTCGATCCTGATCGCCTTGAAGCTTGCCAACGCCGGGTCTCCCAAACTCTTTTTCGAATGAGGGGATGTTTACCGGATCAGGCCGGTTGCGCAACCGGGCGGGCCACCGGCGCCTCGACGATCGGCAGGTTGATCAATGCCGACAGCAGGCCGAACAGCACCGAAAGCCACCAGATCGGGGTGTAGGAGCCGAACTGCTCGAACACGATGCCGCCAAGCCAAACACCGAGAAAACCGCCGACCTGATGGCTGACGAAGGCAAATCCATACAGCGTCGCAAACCAGCGGGTGCCGAACATCAGGGCCACCAGCGCCGAGGTCGGCGGCACCGTCGATAGCCAGGTGAGGCCGGTCGCGGCGCCGAACACGATCGCGGAAAACGTGGTGATCGGGAACGAGATAAAGGCGACGATCGACAGCGCGCGCAGGAGATAGATCGTCGACAGGATGTAGCGCTTCGGAAGCTTGTTTTGCAGCCAGCCGACGCTCAGCGAACCGACGATGTTGAACAGGCCAATGGCGGCGATCACCCAGCCGCCGGTTTGCGCGGACACGCCACGATCGGACAGATAGGCCGGCAAATGCACGGTGATGAAGGCGAGCTGAAAGCCGCAGGTGAAGAAGCCCAGCACCAGCAGCACGTAGGAGCGATGGCCGAATGCTTCCGCAAGCGCCGTCTTGAACGACTGCTGCTCCGCCGCCGGCACTTCGGCAGAGATCGCGGGCGGCGTCGCCAGCGCGAGCGAAAGCGGAATAATCAGCAGCATCAATCCGGCAAACACCACCAGCGCCGCCTGCCAGCCGAACTGATCGATCATGGCCACGCCGAACGGCGCGAACAGAAACTGCCCGAACGATCCCGCGGCGGTTCCGGCGCCCAGCGCGATCCCGCGCTTTTCGGGCGGCAACAACTTGCTGAATGCGGACAGCACCAGATTGAATGAACAGCCGGACAACCCGAACCCGATCAGGACGCCGCCGCCGATATCGAGCGACAAGGGCGTGGCGGCATAGCGCATCATCAACAGCCCGCCGGCGTAAAGCAGCGCGCCGACACACATCACGCGCATGACGCCAAAGCGGTCGGCGATGGCGCCGGCAACCGGCTGGCCCAGCCCCCACAACAGGTTTTGCAGCGCCAGCGCGAGACCGAAGACGTCACGGCCCCACGAAAACTCCCGGCCCATCGGCTGGATGAAAAAGCCAAGGCAGGAGCGAGGCCCGAAGGTCAACAGCGCGATCGCGCAACCGCAGACCATGACCACCAGCGGCGTCCGCCAATTGCCGACGCCGGGGGCGGGTTTGAGGTCGCCTGCAATTGCCGCCATGCAAATTCCTCGAGGTTGCCACCGACTAAGGGAGGCGCGCACACAGTTAATGCATCGGCATGAAAATCCCAATCGGTAGCGCCGGAAAATCTCGCCGCGCAATGCAGCGTTGCAAATCGGTGCGGGCAGCGAGCTAGCGCCGCACCGTCGCTTCCGACAGCTCGGCCGAGCTCTTCGCCGCGACCGTCAGCGCGGCCGAAATCTGGGCGGTCTGCGCCGGCGTCCCCCAGCTCGGCGCCTCGCTGCCGTCGCCCCAGGCCCGAGGCCGATAGAAGGTGTGCACGCCGAACTTGTACATTTTCTTCATCTCGTTCACCCAGGAGGGGCGAACCCAGTAGGCGTGGTAGTGCGTCGACTTGGCGACTTCCGGCAACCAGAGCTGGCCGTCGAGCATCGCTTTCGCGATCTTCTTGGCGCGGTCCCACATGTCGGGCTCATTGACGACGTCGGGGGTGTCGTCGCAGGCGAAGGTGAACTGGCATGCCATATGCCGATGCTTGTTCTGGTAGACCACGCCGCAAACAGTGGTCGGATAGAAGCCGGAGAAGGTGCGGTTCATCACCACCTGCGCCACCGCGATCTGACCGCGCACGGCTTCGCCACGGGCCTCGAAATAGATCGCGTCCGCCAGGCACTTCTCCGATTTGGCGCGCGCCTTTGGGTCGAAAAGGCCCAGGCGTTCGGCCGGCGTCTTGGCGTGCTGATTGTCGGAATTGACCTCACCCTTGGCGGCGATGCTCTCGCCGCTGTCGGGGACCTTCGCCAGTTCGTCCGCCGGTGGCGGCAGCGATGCCATCGCCTTCATGTCGGGATCGGCGAGCGCGCCCGGCATCACGATCGAAGGCTCTTCGCCGGGCTGCCAGCGTTCGATACTCTCCACCGTCCCACCCAGCGAAGTGCTACCGAAAAACAGGCTCGCGGTTTTCACAGAAAAGCCGTCGCGCGGCGGCGCCGGCTCACGCGCGATCGCGGAGACTCCGGGCGCTTTCAGATCCTCGAGCGGCTGGGCTTCGAGCGATAGCGATACATCGTATTGCGGCAGCGGCGGCGCACTCAGCGCGGCCTGAAGTTCCGGATCGAGGGTGGCGCCATCCGCGGGCGGCATCGCGGCGGTTTTAGCGCCCCTCACCGAGGCATTGGATGTCGAGGGGTCTTCATTCGAGGGCGAGGCCGCGGCGGGCGGAACCGGCTCGCGCGGCATGATGACCAGACGATCGCCCTTCAACGTGCGATCGACCTTGGGAAAATCCGACGGCTGATAGCGCGGTGGCGCTTGCGTCAGGGGATTGCGTGTGATCGAGCCGGTGATGTCGATGCCCTGGTTGTCGAGATTTGCCAGGCGATAGCTAACCGATCGCGGCATGGAGGTGCCGATCGGACGGCCGAAACTGTAGGTGGCGAGCTGGATGGTGCTGGCGGCGGAGGAGACCCGTTTCTGCCAGCGTTCGGCGACGCCAGGCTGCCGCGCCAGCAGCGAAGCGATATCCTGGTATCCGACCTCAGTCGGCATCAATGCGAAGAAGCAAAGACCAAGGCCGAAAGACGCGAAACGCGCGCCCTTCGGCCGGTTACGCACTACTAACATCGACACGCTCATGCCACGCAACACACAGGCGATCGAACTCAGTACATCCGTGCAATTCGATCTTTTTTTGTGGTATCGAATTTAGGTTGCGAGGGAGTTAATCGCCGTTGCGCGCGAGATACACGCAAGTATTGCCGATACTTGGCGCGTTCACATCGAAAACCTTGGTAAACGGCCGCTCGAATAAAGTGGTAAATATCCCGTCAACGAAAATGCTAAAGATTTTTTGCCGCTAAGACGGCACCGTCACGGACGTGCAGCGGTTCCACAATGTGGATGACCGTATTGTTCCCTGTCGGTGCAGGAGCGCGGGCGACGAAGCAATCTTGCTCACTGCCGTTGGATTGCTTCGCTTCGCTCGCAATGACGGCAACCCGGCAGACTCACGCCTGGCTGGCGGCGAACTTGCCGAGGGCTGCTTGGGCTGCGGCCAGCCGCGCGATCGGCACGCGGTAGGGCGAGCACGAGACGTAATCGAGCCCGATCTCGTGGCAGAACGCGACCGATGCCGGATCGCCGCCATGTTCGCCGCATATGCCGACCTTGATGCCCGGACGGGTCTTGCGCCCGCGCGCCACGGCGATCTTCACCAGTTCGCCGACCCCGTCGCGATCGACCGAAATGAAGGGATCGACTTCGAGGATTGCCTTGGCGATGTAGGTGCCCAGGAAACCCGCGGCGTCATCGCGGCTGATGCCATAGGTGGTCTGGGTCAGGTCGTTGGTGCCGAACGAGAAGAACTCCGCCGTCTTGGCGATATCGCCGGCCATCAGGCATGCGCGCGGCAGCTCGATCATGGTGCCGACCTGATAGCTCAGCTTGGCGCCGGTTTCCTTCATCACCGACTGCGCGGTGGAGTCGATCCGCGTCTTGATCAGGTCGAACTCGGCCCTGGTCGCGATCAGCGGCACCATCACCTCGAGGCCGACGGCCTTGCCGGTGCGCTTGCCGGCTTCGACCGCGGCCTCGAAAATTGCGCGCGCCTGCATCTCGGCAATCTCGGGATAGGCGATGGCGAGCCGACAGCCGCGAAAGCCCAGCATCGGATTGAATTCCGCCAGATCGCGGGCGCGATCGGCGAGCCGCCGCGGATCGGTATTCATCGCGCGCGCGACTTCCTCGATCTCGGCCTGGGTGTGCGGCAGGAACTCGTGCAACGGCGGATCGAGCAGCCGGATCGTGACTGGCAGGCCCTTCATGATCTCGAACAGTTCGACGAAATCGGCGCGCTGCATCGGCAACAGCTTCGACAGCGCGGCGCGGCGGGCCTGCTCATCCTCGGCGAGAATCATTTCGCGCACGGTGCGGATTCTGGTTTCCTCGAAAAACATGTGCTCGGTGCGACACAGCCCGATGCCCTCGCCGCCGAACTTGATGGCGGTGCGCGCATCCTCCGGCGTGTCGGCATTGACGCGAACCCCGAGCTTGCGGACCTGATCGGCCCAGCCCATCAGCGTGCCGAATTCGCCCGACAGTTTCGGTTCGATCATCGGCATCCGCCCGGCCAGCACCTGGCCCAGCGATCCGTCGATGGTGATGACGTCGCCGGTCTTGAAGGTGCGCGAGCCGATGCTCATGGTGCCGCGGCCGTAATCGACGCGGATCGAGCCGCAGCCGGAGACGCAGGGCTTGCCCATGCCGCGCGCGACCACCGCGGCGTGCGAGGTCATGCCACCGCGGGTCGTCAGAATGCCTTCGGCCGCGTGCATGCCGTGAATGTCCTCCGGGCTGGTCTCGATCCGCACCAGAACGACCTTGCGGCCATCGGCCTGCAGTTTTGCGGCTTCATCCGAGGAGAATACGATTTCACCCGACGCGGCGCCGGGAGAAGCCGGCAGGCCGGTGGCGATGACATCGCGCTTGGCGGCCGGATCGATGGTCGGATGCAGCAACTGATCGAGCGACGCCGGATCGATCCGCGACACCGCGTCCTTCCTGGAAATCAGGCCCTCATTGGCGAGCTCGACGGCGATGCGCAGCGCCGCCTTGGCGGTGCGCTTGCCGCTGCGGGTCTGCAACATCCACAGCTTGCCCTGCTCGACCGTGAACTCCATGTCCTGCATGTCGCGATAGTGCTTTTCCAGCAGCGTGTAGATCCGCGTCAACTCCTTGAATGCCTCCGGCATTGCAATTTCCATCGAGGCCTTGTCGGAGCCGGATTCCTTGCGCGCATATTCGGTGATGTCCTGCGGCGTGCGAATGCCCGCGACCACGTCCTCGCCCTGGGCGTTGATCAGGAATTCGCCATACAGCTTGCTCTCGCCGGTCGAGGGATTGCGCGTGAACGCAACGCCGGTCGCCGAGGTCTCGCCCATATTGCCGAACACCATCGCCTGCACGTTGACCGCGGTGCCCCAGGATTCCGGAATGTCATGCAGCTGCCGGTAGGTCACCGCGCGCGCGTTCATCCAGGATGAAAACACCGCCCCGATCGCGCCCCACAATTGCGCGTGCGGGTCCTGCGGGAAATCCGCGCCCGTCTCGCGCGCCACCGCCTCCTTGTAGCGGCCGACCAGATCGATCCAGTCGTCGCCGGTCAACTCGGTATCGAGCGTGTAGCCCTGGCTGTCCTTGAAAGTATCGAGAATGTCCTCGAAGTGCGAATGCTCGAAGCCGAGCACCACGTCTGAATACATCGTGATGAAGCGGCGATAACTGTCATAGGCAAAACGGCGATCGCCGGACATCTCGGCCAGCGCCTCGACCGTCTTGTCGTTGAGGCCGAGATTGAGCACGGTATCCATCATGCCCGGCATCGAGGCGCGGCCGCCGGAGCGCACCGAGACCAGAAGCGGGTTTTTGGGATCGCCGAAAGTCTTGCCGGCCAGCTTGCCGACATGATCCAGCGCCTTTTCCACCTGCGCCTTCAATGCCGCGGGATAGGATTTGCCGTGCGCGTAGAAATATGTGCAGACGGAGGTCGGGATGGTGAAGCCGGGAGGCACCGGCAGGCCCAGATTGGCCATCTCGGCGAGATTGGCGCCCTTGCCGCCGAGCAAATCGCGCAGGCCCGCCTTGCCTTCAGCCTTGCCGTCACCGAACGTGAAGACCCATTTGCCGGATTTTGCTGAATCGGGTGAGGGCCTGCTGGCGACGGCTTTGCCGGCAGACTTCGGCGACGGTTTGCTCTTCACCAGCCGCTTGCGGGAAGAAACCGGCGGGGCGGCCTTCGTCCGGGCGGGTGCAGAGGACTTTGATTTCGCAGCGATTTTCTTAGCTTTGGCGAGGGCTTTGGCCATGACTTGCAATAATCCGCTGGAGGGGAGGAAGTTGCGCGCCTTACACCACTTTGCCGGGTTCCGCGCAAGCCAGAGCGTCCCCGCTCTGGAACGCTACATATGAAGCCATTTGAGCAGGCCGAGACCGATCAGTCCGATGAAAATCAGGTAGATCGCTACCACGAGATTGAGCAGCCGCGGCATGATCAAAATCAAAATGCCGGCGATCAGAGCCACGATGGCGGGAATATGGGCTGTCGTGATGATCATTGAAATCTCTCCGGAAATGGTGGGCGCGTGATTCGCCGGGTGTGAGCGGTTGGCCACAAGATCATGCGCCCTTTCAATATCCGAGAGCGCGAATGGACGCAAAAGCCGGTTCCGCTTTTCCCAAGCGTGCCGGAAAATTCGGCAAGCAGGCCGCCATTTTCCGGGGAACCATACCGCGGGCGAGGAATTGGCAGGCTATGTCGTCCAGGCGATGGAGAATATCCAGCCTGAGCGAATTGTCCGGATGCCGCAGCGGCGAACCGGACATGAAAGCCTCGTCCGGTCCCCCCACCGGGCGGGGCTTTTGATTTGCAAGAGGCGCTTCGATCGTCGTGTCCCGGACGCGGTGCAGCGTCTTTTAGGCGGCTCCGCAGAGCCGGGACCCAAAATTGCGAAAACAACCCCATGCAAAGTAAGGAACAGGCCCCGGATTAGCAGCGCACCGCCATAGCGTACGCGCTAATGGCGCTGCGCAGCATCCGGGGCACGAGCTCCTAATCCTGTATCTTCGAAAAATCCGCAACCGCGCGGGTAGCCGCGCGAATCTCGTTCAAGAGCTTCAAACGATTCTCACGCACCTTGGCGTCATCGTCGTTGACCTTGACCTTGTCGAAAAACGCATCGACCGCCGGCCGAAGTTTTGCCATCGCGCTCATCGCGCCGGCAAAATCTTCTTTCGCCACCGCGCCGCTGGCTTCAGTTTTCACCTGACCGATCGCTTTCGCCAGCGCCTTTTCCTCGGCGAGACTGTAGCGCGCAGGATCGGGCGCGCCGTCATAGGCCTTGCCGTCCTTCTTCTCCTCGATGCGCAAGATATTGGCGGCACGCTTGGTACCCGCGAGCAGGTTTTTGCCATCGTCGGTGTCAAGGAATTTGCCGAGCGCCTCGACGCGCCGGACAACCATCAACAGATCGTCCTGGTCGTCCAACGCGAACACGGCATCGACGAGGTCGTGGCGTGCGCCTTGGTCGCGGAGTTGCACTTTCAGGCGGTCGGCGAAGAAGGCGAGAAGATCGATACATTTCTGATCTACCTGTGCGGCGGAAAATGTCGGGATATGTTTGTTCGTCACCGCAATCAAATGAATCCGGATACTGTTTTCAACAATCAGGCGGATTACTCCCAGCGCCGCTCTTCGCAACGCATACGGGTCCTTGCTCCCGGTCGGCTTCTCGTCGATCGCCCAGAAACCGACCAGCGTATCAATCTTGTCGGCGAGCGCCACCGCAACGCTTACCGGGTCGGTCGGCACGCGGTCGTTCGGCCCCTGCGGCTTGTAGTGTTCCTCGCTCGCGGCGGCGACGGAGGCATCCTCGCCCTGCGCCAGCGCGTAGTATTTCCCCATCAAGCCCTGCAGTTCCGGAAATTCGCCGACAACTTCGGTGAGCAAATCCGCCTTGGCCAGCCGCGCCGCGCGCCTCGTCTTTTCCACGTCGGCGCCGACCAGCGGCGCGATCTCCGCCGCCAGCCGTTCGATCCGCTTAATGCGCTCGCCTTGCGTGCCGAGCTTCTCGTGAAACACGATGTTATCGAATTTCGGCAGCCGCTCTTCCAGCCTGGTCTTCAGATCGCTCTCGTAGAAGAACTTCGCATCGCTTAATCGCGCGCGGATCACGCGCTCGTTGCCGGCGATGATGGCCTTACCGCCGTCCGAGGCCTCGATATTGGCGGTGAGGATGAACTTGTTGGTGAGGGCTCCCTCCGACCCCTCCCCTTTGGGGAGAGGTGAGGCCGCTGTCCTCACCACAAAACACTTCTGGTTATTGCGGATGGTGGCGCGGATCACCTCGCTTGGCATCGACAAGAATTCCTTGTCGAACGATCCCATCAGCACGACCGGCCATTCGACCAGGCCCGCGACCTCGTCGAGCAGCACCTGATCCTCGACCAGTTCAAACCCTTGCGCGAATGCCAACTGCCTGGCGTCGGTGAGGATGACGTCCTTGCGGCGCTCGGGATCGAGCACGACCTTGGCATCGAGCAGCTTGGCGTCGTAATCCTCGAAGCGGCGCACCTGGATCGGCGCCGGCGCCATGAAGCGGTGGCCAAAAGTGGTCTGGCCGGCCTCGATGCCGTCGACCGCGAATTTAATCACGTCAGGCGGTTCGGTTTCGAGGCCGAAGGTAGCGACGATGTGGTGCAGCGGCCGCACCCATTGCAGCGCGCCCGGCTTTGCCGAGCGCTCGCCCCAGCGCATCGATTTCGGCCACGGAAACGTTCGGATGATGACCGGCAGCATGTCGGCGAGCACATCCAGCGTGGCGCGGCCGGGTTTTTCGATCAGCGCGACGTAAAAGTCGCCCTTCTTCGGATCACGCTGGATTTTTGCCTCCTCAAGCGAGGCAAGCCCGGTGGCCTTCAGGAATCCCGCGATCGCCGTATCCGGCCCGCCGACGCGCGGTCCCCTGCGCTCTTCCTTCAAATCCGATTGCCGCGCGGGAATGCCGTGCACCGTCAGCGTCAGCCGCCGCGGCGTCGCGAATGCCTTGGCGCCCTCATAGACCAGCCCCTCGGCGACCAGCCTGTCGGTGACCATGCGGCGCAGATCGTCGGCCGCCTTCGCCTGCATCCGCGCGGGAATTTCTTCGGAAAAAAGTTCGAGAAGCAGATCGGGCATTTACTTACCCTCCCCTTGAGGGGGAGGGTCGCCTGCCGCAGGCAGGCGGGGTGGGGTGACAGTGATGATGTCGTGGATGGTCTGAAGCACAGCGTCGATCCTGCCCATCACATCGTTATTCCAAAATCGTATCACCCTATAGCCTTCCGATTGCAGCCAGCGCGTCCGGACGTCGTCGCGGCGAAGCCCCTCATCATCTCCGTGCTGTGATCCATCGACCTCGACGATGACCCGCTCAGCCAAACAGGCGAAATCGGCAATGTACGGTCCGATAACTACCTGCCTCCTGAAGTGACTTCCCTTCACATCTAATCTTCGCAAGTGCCGCCACAAAATTTGCTCAGCGACTGTTGTGCTCGCGCGCAGCCGATTCGCTGTTTTGCGCTTGAAGTCGCTGATTGGCCTCCTTGCCATGTCGCTACCACTTTCACCCCACCCCGCTCGCCCATTCATGGGCGAGCGACCCTCCCCCTCAAGGGGAGGGTAACGACCCCGCCCCACCCGCTTCAGTCTTCACCCACGCTTCGCCGCAGGCCTTTGCCAGTTCGCGCACGCGCATGATGTAGCTCTGCCGCTCGGTCACCGATATCACGCCGCGCGCGTCGAGCAGGTTGAAGACGTGGCTGGCCTTGATGCACTGGTCGTAGGCCGGCAGTGCCATCAGATGCTCATTGCGGTTGCTGCCGGGCTTCCATCCCGCTTCGAGATATTTCCGGCAGGCTTCCTCCGCCATCCTGAATTGCTCGAACAGCATCACTGTATCGGCGTGTTCGAAATTGTGCCGGGAATATTCCTGCTCGGCCTGGAAGAACACCTCGCGATAGCTGACCTTCTCAGTGCCCTCGCGGCCGTTGAAGTTGAGATCCATGATGCGGTCGACGCCCTGCAGGTAGCAGGCGAGCCGCTCGAGCCCGTAAGTCAGTTCGCCGGCCACCGGCGCGCACTCCACGCCCGCGACCTGCTGAAAATAGGTGAACTGCGAAATTTCCATGCCGTCGCACCAGCATTCCCAGCCGAGCCCCCAGGCGCCGAGCGTCGGGCTTTCCCAGTCGTCCTCGACAAAGCGGATGTCATGCAGCGCGGAGTCGATGCCGATCGCCTGCAACGATTTGAGATAAAGGTCCTGCAGGTCCGGCGGCGACGGTTTTAGGATCACCTGAAACTGGTAGTAGTGCTGCAACCGGTTGGGATTTTCGCCGTAGCGGCCATCCTTCGGGCGTCGCGACGGCTGCACATAGGCGGCATTCCAGGGTTTCGGCCCCAGTGCGCGCAGCGTGGTCGCCGGATGAAAGGTGCCCGCCCCCACTTCCATGTCATAGGGCTGCAGGATCACGCAGCCGTAATCCGCCCAATAGCGCTGCAGCGCCAGGATCAGTCCCTGGAACGAGCGTTCCGGGCGCATATGCGGGGCTATCGAATCCATCGTCAGGTCAGGTCTTTGCCGGATGCTCTAGGCAAGCGCGCGGGACCGTATCGGCGGGGGGAGCGGGAATCAAGGCGACGGGGTACGATCGATCCAGACGAGGCTTACGCCTGGTTCTCAGGACGAGGGCCGATACGCGCCAGTATTGGGATCCCGC
This sequence comes from uncultured Alphaproteobacteria bacterium, assembly GCA_963742425.1. Lineage (GTDB taxonomy): Bacteria > Pseudomonadota > Alphaproteobacteria > Rhizobiales > Xanthobacteraceae > Bradyrhizobium. Next base: position 313,100 of record CAVULR010000011.1, on the reverse strand, counting down.
CGCAACGTCGGAATGTCAGTTGGCCGCGCGGCCTCGGCGACCCGCGCGAGACGCGCCTCTTCCAATTCCCGGTTCACCCGCACGGCCGTACGATAGACCCAGCGGACTACGGCGAGCCCACCCAGGGCGCCCGCGAATGCGATCAGCGGCGGCATCGGTCGATCCTTGTCGTTCATTCGTCACGCCCTCCCCGACATTCTCGCGCAAGCTGGCCCGCGCCGCAATCGGCTTGTCCGGGACCAAATGGCGCGGGCTGGCGCGCCGTCAAAATCCGAATTTTGCCCAAATTGCCCGGGTCTCCAGCGCCGAAATCAGCTCATCCGGCAGGCCGGTAAATCCGTCCGGCTGCATAAGCGCTCCCGCACCCGCCGATTTTCGGCCCAAAAGGCCTGAAAGCAGCCCGGTCGCGGGGGCAATCAAGGGCATCATGACCTTATCGCCGTACCGCGCGCGTAAGGTGGAGCGCAGGTCGCCGATCGCATCCGCAAGGCCGAGCGACACGGAGGTATCTCCCGCCCAATACTCGCCGGTAAACAGAACGTCATCGGCGCCCTTCAGGCGATCGCCGCGGCTTGTTTTCACCAGCGCGATGAAGATCGCGTGAATTTCGCGCTGAAGTGCTTTCAGGCGCGCAACGTCGTCGGGGTTTTCGGGCAGGAACGGATCGAGCATCGCCTTGTGCTCGCCCGCCGTATAAAGCCGCCGCTCGATCCCCACCTTCTTGATCAGCTCCTGAAACCCGAAGGAGCCGCCGACCACGCCGATCGAGCCCAGGATCGAGGACGGGTCGCAAATAATCTCATCGCCGGCGCAAGCGATCATGTAGCCGCCGGACGCGGCGACATCCTCGACGAATACCAGCACCGGCAGTTTCTTCTCGGCGGCGAGTTGGCGAATCCGCAAGTAAATCTGGCGCGACTGCACCGGCGAACCGCCGGGCGAATTGATCACCAGCGCTACCGCCTTGGCATGCTTCATCGCAAAGGCGCGCTCGAGCGTCCTCGAGATGCCGGCGAGCGACAAGCCCGGCCGTAGCGGCGTCACCGCGCCAATCAATCCCGACAGCCGGACCACGGGCACCACCACGGTTCCAGGCCGCAGACGCGCCGGAAGCCATTGCATCAACCTGTCCAACAGGGCCGGCCGTCCAGGGCGATCATTATTTTGTTCCGTCATGCCGGTACCTCGAAATCAACCAATTGTTATCAGGAAGGTGTCATCTAGCAGATGGAATGCCTTTTGCATTGTTGCGGGAACCAGACTGCAACAGTTGCCGCGGAGAAAGAAAAGACATGAAGATCTATTTGCTGATGATGCTGATCGGCGCCCTTTTGACCGCGATACGCTTCACTTCAGTGCCGAAGCAGCGATCCAAAACACTTCCGCAATAGCCGTCTGCCCAAAACCTGAGCGACCGCGCCGGCCTCACGACACGGCCAGCGGCAATACCCCCTTCCCGGCCAGAATATCCTGCACCCGTTTATTGGGCACGGCTGACTCATTATTGAGCATCAACGCGGCAAGCATTCGGGTCGGCGCCTTGCCGCCCTTGGTGGCGCGAATCAGCACGCGAATGGCCGGCGTCACCGCGTCGGCATGAACCGGCAGAATGACGAGGCTGCCGAAGCCGCGCCCGAGCCCAGCCAGCACCTCGGCAAGACCGTCAGCGCGCCAGATCAGCGCGAGCACGCCGCCGGATTTCAGAATTCGCCTGCTGGTGTGAATCCAGCTTTCCAGCGTGGCAACCGTGGCGAGATGCGCGATCTCGCGCGCCTTGTCCGGCGAGGCGCGGTGGCGTCCCGGATCGTTGAAAGGCGGGTTCATCAGGACGACATCGACGCTATCGGGGGGCAGACCGGCTTTCGCAAAGTCGCCGGCTTGCGATGCGACGTCGAGCACGATGATATCGGCCGCAATCGCATTCGAGGCGGCGTTGCCGCGCGCAAGTTCCGCCAGCGTCGCATCGATCTCGACCAGCACCAGCTCGATTCCTTGCACCCGCCGGGCGACCGCGAGCCCGGCGGCGCCGACACCCGCGCCCAAATCGACCACGCGATCGCCTGAATGCGCCGGCGTCGCGGCGGCCAGCAGCATGGCATCGTGACCGGCGCGGTGACCCGACTTCGGCTGCCGCAGGCGCAGTTGTCCGCCGAGAAACGCATCCTCGGTCAACTTGCTGCGATCAGACATCGGCTCGCAGTTCATGGGCGAGACCGGCATCGGCGAGGATCTGGCGCGCTTCGCGGTTGTCGTCTTCGTGAACCAGGATGCGCCGCGGCAATACGCCGAGCGAGCCTTCGATGATGCTCATGTTCTGGTCGAGCACCAGATGATGGATATTTGCACCGTCAAGCAGCGCGCCAACAGCTGAAACCAGCACGATATCGTTGGTCCGAACCAATTCCCGCACCTTTTCGGAACTCCCTTGTCGACCTGGCGCCACGTTGCGCGAGGCATTCACCGCATCGTGCCCTTGCCGCGTTTACCGGCACTTTCTATTGTTATACCTTAAGAATAGTGCGAATTGGACAAATGTGGAGACCAGCGTGGCGGTTATTGTACCCTTCGAAAGCCCCTCGGGCGCTTCGATAGATGAGCTGGTCGCGCTTGTCGCCGCCGATATGGAGCGGGTCAACGCCACGATCCTGTCGCGGACCGGCTCGGAAGTGACCATGATCCCCGAGGTCGCCAACCACCTGATTTCATCGGGTGGAAAGCGGCTGCGCCCGATGCTGACGCTGGCGATGGCCGGCCTCGCCGGGTACTCCGGCGACGGCCATATCAAGCTCGCCGCCTCTGTCGAGTTCATGCATACCGCCACATTGCTGCATGACGACGTGGTCGACGAAAGCGAATTGCGGCGCGGCAAGCTGTCGGCGCGCATGCTGTGGGGCAACGAGGCGAGCGTTCTGGTCGGCGACTTCCTGCTCGGCCAGGCGTTCCGCATGATGGTCGAGGTCGGCTCGTTGCGCGCGCTCGACATTCTCTCCTCCGCCGCGGCGACGATCGCCGAAGGCGAAGTGATGCAGCTTGCGGCGGCCAAAAACACCGCCACCACGGAAGACGAATATCTCGCGGTGATCCGCGGCAAGACCGCCGAACTGTTCGCAGCCGCCTGCGAGGTTGGCCCCGTGATCGCCAATCGTCCGAAGGCCGAACAGACCGCATGCCGCTCGGTCGGCATGAATCTGGGCATCGCGTTTCAGCTGGTGGACGATGTGCTGGATTATGGCGGCAAGGCCGCCAAGCTCGGCAAGAACATCGGTGACGATTTCCGCGAGGGCAAGATCACGCTGCCGGTGGTGCTGGCGTTCCGCCGCGGCAACGACATCGAGCGCGCTTTCTGGATCAAGGCGCTGGAGCGCGGCGAGATCGCCAGTGGCGATCTCGATCATGCCATCGGCCTGATGAACAAGCACCGCGCGCTGGAAGATACCATCACCCGCGCCCGCCATTACGGGGCGATGGCGGTCGACGCGCTGGCGCTGTTTCCGGCCTCATCGATGAAGACCGCGCTCGAACAGGTGGTGGCATTCTGCCTGGCGAGATCGCATTAGCGATGAGCGACGGCAACGTCTCGCTTTTTCTACTGGCCGCAATCATCATTGCAGTCATCCCAGGACCCGGCATTTTCTATGTGACGGCGAGGACGCTGTCGGGAGGAAGGCGAGCCGGCATCGCATCCTCGTTCGGCACCGCGTTGGGTGGACTTGTCCATGTCGTCGCGGGGGGACTTGGCGTCTCCGCGATCATTCTTGCCAGTGCGCAGCTTTTTACCTGGCTTAAGCTTGCTGGCGCGCTCTATCTGATTTGGCTTGGCATCAGGACCTTTCGCGAGGCGGGCAAATCGCCGCCAGTGCAGGCGAGCCCGGCCGGAGCGGCGCGGGCGTTTCGCGAAGGCGTCGTGGTCGAGGCTTTGAATCCGAAGACCGCCGCATTCTTTCTGGCGCTGATACCGCAGTTTCTCGAACCGACGGCCGGCTATCCCGCGCTCCAGTTCGTGGCGCTGGGCCTGTTCTCGGTTGTGCTCAATACGTTGGCTGACGTCATCGTGGTCGTCATGGCTTCTGCCGCACGCAACCGGTTCACAAGCAGGCCACGTCTGGTTCGGCGTCTCAGGCAGGGCTCCGGAATCTTCCTTGCCGGAATGGGATTCTCGCTCGCGCTTGCGCGGCGGCCCGCTGCCGGCTAGCTCAACGTGCCCGCATGCACCCACCATTGCGGGTGATCGAGCTGGATCTTCTGTGCCGCACGCTGGGCCTCGGGTGTGTTCTCGAAGATCGCAAAACAGGTCGCGCCCGACCCCGACATCCGCGCCAGCCAGGCCCCGTTGGTGGCGCTCAGCGCCGAAATCACTTCATCGATCACGGGCTGAATGCGCGTTGCCGGGGCTGCGAGGTCGTTGAGACTTTCGCTGAGCACTTCGACCCAGTCTTCGAGCGATGCGCCTTGTTCCGGCCAGGCCGTGGCCCGCATCACGTCGGTTGCGCCGACCAGCAATTCGCCGTGGCGCAAGCCCAGCGCTTCAAACACCTCCCTGGTCTCCACGGCGACGCGCGGATTGACCATCACGCACGGCATCGTCGGCAGGCTCAGCGGCAGCAAGGTTTCGCCGACGCCGGTCATCACGCAGGCGCGCGAGGCGAGACAAACCGGCACGTCGGCGCCCGTCAGCTGCGCGACCTCGATCAGCCGCGGATCGTCGATGGCAAGGCCATTGGCCCGCGCCAATAATCGCAGCGCCGCGGCCGCATCGGCCGAACCACCGCCGATGCCGGCGGCAACCGGTAGCACCTTCTCAAGGGTGAAATCGCCGAGCTTGAGGTCCGGCACCCGCTCGCCAAGCAGCCGCGCCGCCTTGAGCACGAGATTGTCTGATGTCTCGCCACAGTCGCGCGCCAGCGGTCCGGTGGTCGTGAGATTGAGTTCCGAACCGGGCGTCAGGCTGAGCCGGTCGGCGCAATCGGCGAATGCCACTACGCTTTCGAGATCGTGGTAGCCGTCGACCCGGCGGCCAACCACCCGAAGCGTCAGGTTGACCTTGGCACGTCCATTCTCGACAAGCGCAGGCACGTTCGATCAGCCGCCCTTGCCGTCTTCTTTTTTCTTGTCTGCGGACGCCGCCGACGAGGTATCTTCGGGCAGCCCGTTTTCGATCTTGGCCTCGATCTTCGGCAACTCTTCCGGCTCCGGCTTCAGATCGCGGGCATGCGCCCACTGGAATTTCGCTTCCACCGTGCGGCCGATGCGCCAATAGGCGTCGCCGAGATGGTCGTTGATCGTCGGGTCTTCGGGCTTGAGATCGATCGCACGCTCGAGATTCTTCACCGCGTCCTCATAATTGCCGATGCGGTAAAACGCCCAGCCCAGCGAGTCCACGATATAGCCGTCGTCCGGGCGCTGATCCACGGCGCGCTTGATCATCTTCATGCCTTCGTCGAGATTGATGCCCTGATCGATCCACGAATAGCCGAGATAGTTCAGCACATGAGGCTGTTCCGGCTGCAGCTGAAGCGCCTTGCGCATATCGGCTTCCGCCTTGCTCCACTGCTTGGAACGCTCCTCGCAGATGCCGCGGTAATAGTAGTAGACGCTGTTGGCCTTGTCGTTATTCGGGGGCAACGCATCGATGCCCAGCGAATAGGTCTGGGCGCAGTCGGCGAACTTCTTGCGGCCACGCTCGATATTGCCGAGCGCCATGATGGCTTCGAGATCCTTGTTATCTTCCGTCGTCACCGCTTTCAGAATCTTGATCGCCTCCTCGCTGCGGTCGGCGGCATCGAGATTGGTCGCGAGCTGAATCTGCGCATTGCGCTTCAAGGGCGAGCTCGCCGGCATGCGCTCGTAAATCTTGATCGCCATCGCCGGCTTCTTGACCGATTCATAGAGATCGGCCAGCGACAACAGCGCCAGCGGATGGTTCGGAGCGAGATACAGCGCGAGCTGCAGATAGACCAGCGCGAGATCCTCGCCGCCGCGCCGCGTCAGCGTCGCGCCGATGCCGTAAAGCGCCTCGGCGGCGCCAGCTTGCGCCGAATCCACCAGTGGCGTCAGCTTCTTGCCGGACCTGGTCTCGCGCAATCCTTCCAGTACCAGTGGATGGCGCGCGAGCTTCTTGTCGAATGTCTCGTAGACCGCCGTCGCTGCCGCCGGATCCTTGTTGCGCGACAGCCAGCGCGCATAGCCGTCGGCGACCCGCAGCATGGAATCGTCGAGCTTGTAGGCCCGCTCGAACCGCATGCCGGCGTCTTTTTCCTTGCCCGCGAGTTCGAGGATCATGCCCGCATGCAGGTCCTTGAAGATCGGATACCATTCCGGGCCCGTCAGCTTGTCGATGTTGGCGACCGCGGTTTTCGCGTCGCCCGCACCGTAACTGGCCCAGCCCGACAGCAGCGTGGCCACCAGGTCCGTGATCGGCCCGCGGATCGACTGATTGATGTTCGACTGCGCGCTGGCATATTTCCTGATCTTGAGATCGCGCACGCCAACCACCAGCCGGGCGACGCGGTTGGATTTATCGATCGCCAGGATGCGGTCGGCAAGCCTCACCGCTTCGTCGATATCGCCGTCAGCCAGCGACGAGATGAACGCCCGATCGAGCAGTTCATTGTTTTTCGGATCGGTGCGAAGCGCCGAGCGATAGAAGGTGGCTGCCGAAGCCGCGTCCCGTTCCACGCTGGCATGGCGGGCGGCCAGGTAGCTGCCCGACATGGTCAGCGATTTCAAATCGCCCCGGGTGGGAAATTGCGCGGCATTGTCGGCCGGGTGATTGGGCGTTTGCGCGGAGAGCGAGCCCGGCATCAGCCAGCGCCATGGCGGCGCATGCGGCAATCGTCCAGCGATGATAGCGAAGAGAAGACATCACGGTTCGCCTTAATTCCAGGATTTTACGGCAAGATCTTGCGATCAATCTCGAATGCGAACCCAACCGGCGGCATCAAGCCCGGAGACAATGCCGCGTTTGGCGTTCGACCGCAAGGATACGGGGTGGCGAAACCAGTGGCAGTGAGCGCCGGGATAGCCGCCGATCGCCTGAAAACGCTTTCACTGTGGCCGTATCGTGGCCGGGGCCCTCGACCGCCGGGCACCCCTCACGCAATCGTGGTCACATCGCCTCATAATTCGGTCCACCGCCCCCCTCCGGCGGAACCCAGGTGATATTGCCGTTCGGATCCTTCACGTCGCAGGTTTTGCAGTGGACGCAATTCTGGGCGTTGATGACAAAGCGCGGCCCGGCCGCCTCCTCGACCCATTCGTAGACGCCGGCAGGGCAATAGCGATTGGAGGGCCCGGCATAGACATCGTGCTCGGACGTCTTCTGCAGGTTCATGTCGGCGACCTTGAGATGAACCGGCTGGTCCTCTTCGTGATTGGTGTTGGAAAGGAATACCGATGACAGCCGGTCGAAGGTGAGCTTGCCGTCAGGTTTTGGCGGCGCGATCGGCGCATGGGCCTTGGCCGGATCGAGCGTCTTGCGGTCGGGCTTGGCGTGCGACTGGGTACCGAACAGCGAAAAGCCGAGCGTGTTGCACCACATGTCGATGCCGCCGAGAATTACGCCGACAACGGTGCCGAACTTCGACCACAGCGGTTTGACGTTGCGGACCCGGTACAAATCCTTGCCAACCGGCGAATTGCGCCACGCATTTTCGTATTCGACCGGCTCATCGTTGGCGCGGCCGGCACCGAGCGCGGCGGAGACGTGTTCGGCGGCCAACATGCCGCTGCCGATGGCATTATGGACGCCCTTGATCCGCGGCACGTTCACAAATCCCGCCGCGCAGCCGATCAGCGCGCCGCCGGGAAAGCTCAGCCGCGGCACCGACTGGTACCCGCCCTCGGTGATGGCGCGCGCGCCATAGGCAAGCCGCTTGCCGCCCTCGAACAGGTCGCGGACCGCGGGATGCGTCTTGTAGCGCTGGAATTCGTCGAACGGCGACAGATACGGATCGTCGTAATTGAGATGCACGACGAAACCGACCGCCACCAGATTATCGTCGTAGTGATAGAGGAACGAGCCGCCGCCGGTCGAATTATTCAACGGCCAGCCGAACGAATGCTGGATCAGGCCTTTTTGGTGCTTGGCCGGATCGATCTGCCAGACCTCCTTCAGCCCGATACCGAATTTCGGCGGTTCGCAGCCGGCGTCGAGCGAAAATTTTCCGATCAACTGCTTGGTCAGGCTGCCGCGCGCGCCTTCCGCGAACAGCGTGTATTTGCCGAGCAATTCCATGCCGCGGGTATAGGAGGATTTGTGCGAACCATCCTTGGCGACGCCCATATCGCCGGTCGCAATGCCGCGCACCGCGCCTTTCTCATCGTAAAGTACCTCGGTCGCCGCAAAGCCCGGGTAGATCTCGACGCCGAGCGCCTCCGCCTTGCGCGCGAGCCAGCGGCACAGGTTGCCGAGCGAGCCGATATAGCAATGATGATTGTACATCAGCGGCGGCATCGCGATGGCCGGTAGCGGGATCGCCGCGCCCGCGCTCAGCCAGTAGAATTTGTCGGTCTTGACCTGGGTCTTCAGCGGGCAGTCGGCGTCGTCGCGCCAGTCCGGAATCAGCCGGTCGAGCGCCACCGGATCGATCACCGCGCCGGATAGAATGTGCGCGCCGACTTCGGAGCCCTTTTCCACCACGACGATGCCGAGTTCGGCATTGATCTGCTTCAGCCGGATTGCAGCCGCCAGGCCGGATGGTCCGGCGCCGACAATCACGACGTCGAATTCCATGGATTCGCGCGGTGGCAATTCTTCGTTGCTCATGGTCTGGTCTCGGCCGGTTGAGAGCTCTCCGATAAATCGTTTGTTTCCGATTTTTCGCCTGAGAACAACCATGGAAATGCGCAAGGCAGACGTTTCGTTGCGGCGCGATCCGCAACAGAGTTTGATTCAACTGGAGTTGAATCAGACTTTGTTGTTATCTTCTTGTTTGAGCATGATCTTTTCGGAAAACCGGTTTCCACTTTTCCGGATCATGCTCTAGATTGGCCAGATGCCCGTGACTTTCAGCCATGACGCCTGACAGCGCCCCTACCGTACAGCAATTGCTCGCCTTTTATCTCGAGGCAGGCGTTGATTGCGCGCTGACGGAAACGCCGGTCAACCGGTTGGCCGATCCTGAAATCGTCCTGAACCAATTGGCGCCGCTCAAACCTGTCAGGTCTGCTGCCGCGATTGCCGCCCCCCGCGCCGAGGCCGCGCCGGCGCCGGAAGCTGCGATCTCCTCGGCGCGGGAAGCGGCGCGGACCGCCCCCACGCTCGAGGCGCTAAGGGGGCTTTTGGAAAAATTCGACGGCTGCGCGCTGAAATCGACCGCCACGCGACTTGTTTTCGCCGATGGCAACCCGAAGGCACGCATCATGTTCGTCGGCGAAGCCCCCGGGCGCGAAGAAGACATCGAAGGGCTGCCGTTCGTCGGACGTTCGGGCAAGTTGCTTGACCGCATGATCGCTGCGATCGGTCTCGATCGCACCAGCGTCTATATCGCCAACGTCATTCCGTGGCGGCCGCCCGGCAACCGCACGCCGACCCCGCAGGAGACGCAAATCTGCCTGCCCTTCATCCAGCGCCAGATCGAACTGGTAAACCCGGATGTGCTGGTCACGCTCGGAAATCCCTCCACGCAAACCCTGCTGCAGACGCGCGAGGGCATCATGAAAACCCGTGGACGCTGGTTCGATTATGACACTGGCACGCGGGTGATCCCTGCGCTTGCCACCTTCCATCCTGCGTATCTATTGCGCTCGCCATCCTACAAGCGCCTGGCGTGGCTGGATTTGCGCGCAATCGCCAAAGCGCTGGAGCGGGGAGCCGCCGTCTAGCGTCCGGGCGGCCATTCGGGAAATCGCGGCAAATTCCCGCCTTCGGCCAGCCATGGCAGATCATGCGAGGTCCAGATGTGCACGGCCGGCCCCACGATCGGATCATCGTCGAGGGTCGCGACCCGAAGCACGACATGCGGCTGGTCGGCGCGCTCGGCGACAATGTGGCTGCCGCACACGGAACAGAAACGCCTCATTCGGCCGGGCGAGGACTCGAAGGCCGAAAGTTTTTCCCCGCCTGCGATCAGGTGAAAATGGTCCCGCGTGACGCGTGCCGTGGGTGCGTACGGCGCCGCATGCGCTTTCCGGCAGGTCTTGCAGTGACAATGACCGATCGCTGTGTCCAGCCGGTCGACCTCATAACGCACCGCTCCACACAGGCAGCTTCCTTTCAGGGTCATTGGGTTCCTCCTGCATCGTCATTCCCCGCCTGCTAAAGGCGTATCGGACATCTTCCACGCCCCGCGTCGTTCGCTCCCCAAATGAGGCACCCGAATTACGGCCCCTTCGGCCGCACGATGGCCCAGCCGATCCGCAACAGCGGCTGCCGCCCGGTCACGAACCATTCGAATGCACGGGGCACTTCCGGCACGAGGCCCGGAAATCGCCGCGCGATATCGGGCGGCGGGGTACCGATCGTGTCGGAAGCGCGCCAGACTACGACGCCGCCGGTTTCGCTGAATCTGGCCAGTGTCAGCCACGGCGTCCTCTCGGGTGCGGCATCGAGAAACAGATGGGGACGGCCGGCATCCAACGCGACCAGGGTCGCAAGCTGCGGATCGCCGGCTACCGCCCGCAGTCGCTGATTGGTGCGCCGCTCGAAATTGTCGCCAAAGTAACGCGCGATCGAAGCTGCGGGCAGCGACGTCGTCACCTCGGCGCCGCCAGTCCAGGGCACAAAAAGCGTGGTCGCCAATACCGCGATCGCGGGCGCTACAATGGCGGCCGCCCAGATCGAACGTAGCACCCGCTGGTGCCGCAAGTGAACCAGATCGCCGGCGGCGACGATCGCGGCCAGTCCCGACATCAACAGCACGACGCCAGTGCCTCCCACGACATCGCGTAAATCGAAAAAACCCGAGATCAGACTTCCCAGCAGCAGCGGACCGATCGCGAAGAAATAGACAAAATTGCCCGCGAGCGGATCGACCGGCGGCCGATAGATGATCGGCGCCTCTTCCGTCTTGGGGCCGATCCAGCCGGAGTTGACAATCACCAACAGCACGATGCCGGACGTTGCCAACAGCAATCCGCCGATCAACTGGCCCCAATGCAGCGCCCTTGCACTCAAATCCGCGAGCGCCGGCAGGTGCGGCAGCGCGATGGCGTCGGCGCGGATCAACCAGATCAGATAGGGCAGCGCCAGCACCACGATCACCAATAGCGCAAACAGCGGATCGAACGACGTCAGCGTGCGCCGCCCGCGCGCCGTTGCAAGCGCAAATCCGGCGATCAGCAGCAACAGGCCGATCGCAGCCCAACTCGTCAGCAATAAAAGTCCGGCCTCAATCGACCATGCAAACCAGGCGTTGCGGCGGTCCTGGCCGATCAGCCGCCAGGAATGCAACAGCAGCAGTGCCCAGAGCGGACGCGCCAGCACAACGGGGCCGAATTCGAGGCCGGGCGAACTGAATGCCACCACCGTCATGGTCAGGAGAACCGCGAGTACCGCCTGCTGACCGCCGACGATGGCGCGCGCCAGGAGGTACAGCGCCCAGAATGTCGTGATCGAACAAAGCTGCGCGAGCAGATAGACGCCGAACATGTGGTTGCCCGCAGCGCGAAACGCGATGTCGGCAAGCCAGAACGCCAGCGGCGGCCCGAGATCGGTTCCAACCTGGTATTCCCGGCCGAAGGCGAGCACGGTTGCAAGATCGCCGGGAGGGCTTTGATAGAGCAGCAACGCAACGACCAGCCACAGCGCCGCCTGAAACAGCATCGCGAGCCAGACCACCAGCCGCGGCCGGGCGCGGATCAGTTCGATGATCAGGGAGGTGAAACGCATAAGACGGCTGGACCGCTTTTGATACGAGCTGACCGACCGGCAGGAATGTCCCTCTTCTCCTGATGACGTCTTGGTCGTTTCAGGGATGAGAACCAAGCTTCGCACAGGCCAATGGGACGGTAATAATGCCCGCGACCGATTGAAGCAACACCGTCAGCCCGCTGCCGCGATCTCAAGGGCGAGTTGCGTCCCGATCGCGACGACGCCGCCATCGATTGTCTGCGGCTGATGTTTTTCCCGTGCCGCCACCACCGGCGCGAAAAACCGGCGGTGATGCAGGCTGGGGCCGAGGCGGTCGAGCGCCTCGAGATGCTCCGGCACGGCATAACCCTTGTGGGATTCGAACCCGTAGCCCGGACAATCCTGTGCCAGCTTGCACATCAGGCGGTCGCGCGAGACTTTCGCGATGATCGAGGCGGCCGCGATCGAGAGCACAAGCCCGTCGCCGCCGATCACGGCGTCGCAGTCGCAAGACGTATCGAGCCGGTCGCGGCCATCCACGAACACATGTTTCGGCATTTCCGGCAGTGCGTGCACCGCGCGCGCAAGCGCCCACAGCGAGGCGCGCAGGATATTGTCACGATCGATCCGCGCCGGCGAGGCAAAGGCGACCGCAAACGACGCCGTTGCGCAAATTTCCTCGAAAAGTTCCTCGCGGCGCTCGATCGTCAGCCGCTTGGAATCGTCGATGCCTTTCGGGATCCTCTTGGGATCGAGCACGACGGCCGCGGCAACCACAGGTCCGGCCAGCGGACCGCGTCCGGCCTCGTCGCAGCCGGCCACCGGCCAGACGCCGCGCTTGATCAGTGCGCGCTCGCGGCGAAAGCTTGGCGGCGCGACCGCGATCACGCCTTCCAGCAGGCTGGCTTGATCTTTCCCGGGTTTATTACGAATCATGCGGGGATCGTGGACAAGCGAACCCGGCGACGCAACCGGGAACCCGGCGCAATTCCCGCTATTCAGGGACGATTTTCAATCCCGGCACGACATCGTCCCGGCGTGCGCCGGGACGATGCTGTTCTAGAACAAACTCAACTGCTGGCCGCTGCGCTTGGGCCGGGCGAAATGATCGGTGGTCAGTTTCGAGCGCCGCTTGTTGAGCCCGAGCTTCTCGCAGGCGATCTCGAACCTTCGTCCGATCATCCAGGCCATCGGCCCGGTGCCCTTCATCCGCGTCCCCCATTGCGAATCGTAGTCGCGTCCGCCGCGCATGTCGCGGATCAGCGTGAAGACGTGGCGGTAACGGTCGGGATAGTTGGCCATCAGCCATTCGCGGAAGAGATCGCGCACCTCCAGCGGCAGCCGCAGCAGCACATAACTGGCTTCCTTGACGCCGGCATGAACGGCAGCATCGAGAATCCGCTCGATCTCGGAATCATTCAGCGCCGGGATGACCGGCGCCACCATCACGGTGGTTGGAATGCCGGCTTGCGACAATTGCCGCAGCGCTTGAAGCCGCTTCGAAGGCGTCGAAGCCCGCGGCTCCATGGTGCGTGCCAACCCGGCGTCGAGCGTCGTGACCGAAATCGCCACCTTGGCGAGATTGCGTTTTGCCATCCGCGCGAGAATGTCGATGTCGCGCGTCACCAGCGCCGACTTGGTGACGATGCCGACCGGATGGCCTGATCGCTCCAGCACCTCGAGGATGCCGCGCATGATCTTCCGCTCGCGCTCGATCGGCTGGTAGGGATCGGTGTTGGTGCCGATCGCGATCATGCGCGGTTCGTAATCCTGCGCCGCCAGTTCCTTTTCCAGGAGCTGCGGCGCGTCGGGCTTGGCAAACAGTTTGGATTCGAAATCGAGACCCGGCGACAGGCCGAGAAAGGCATGGGTCGGCCGCGCAAAGCAGTAGACGCAGCCATGCTCGCACCCCCGGTAGGGATTGATCGAGCGGTCGAAGCCGATATCGGGCGAGTCGTTGCGGGTAATGACCTTGCGCGCCGTATCCAGCGTGACCGTGGTCTTGAACGGCGGCAGTTCATCGAGGCTCTGCCAGCCGTCATCGAAGGCGACCCGGGCCTCGGCCTCGAAGCGGCCGCTGGCGTTGGATTGCGCGCCGCGGCCGCGCCGCCTTTCGCGCTCGATCGCAACCGCAAGCTCCGGAAAAGGAGAAAGCGCACCCGCCGGCTCGGAGGGCGCCGTGACCGGCGGGTGCTTGAGGGCATGAGAGGATGCTCGGCTCATGAGGCCAAGATAGCATGCTTCGAGAACAAATCAAGAACAAGAAGCAACAATCGTGGCCGATGTGCAGGAAGAACCGGCAGCAGGCTCCGTTGGTAGTTGCCTCAAAAAACCGCAACCAGCAGGCTGATTTGATGCTGGCAAGGTGATAACGGTGCAGCGCTTTTCACCGTTCTGAACCGACCAAGCCCCATTCATGCTGAGTGTCATTATCCCCACCGAGGGCGTCGAGCAACCGGCCGTGGCGACGCTTGCCGCGCTCGTCCCGGGCGCGGCCGCGGGCCTGATAGCCGAGGTACTGCTGGTCGATCGGGCGGGAACCGGCGTAATCGAGCGCGTCGCCGACGTCGCGGGCTGCCGCTTCCTGCGGTTCGAGGGATCACGCGCCGCGGCGCTGGCGGCCGGCGCGCGCCAGGCCCGCTCGCCATGGCTGATGTTCCTGCATGCCGGCGCCGTGCTCGATCATGGCTGGATCGAAGAAACCGCGCAGTTTATCCAGCGCGTTTCGACCAGCGACCGCCCCCGCGCCGGCATCTTCCGCTACACCCCTTCACCCTACGCCGATACGCGCTGGCGCGACGGGTTCAAATTGGCGGCGAGGATGATCGCGGGACCTTGGGCCGACCAGGGCCTTCTGATCGCACGCGAACATTACGACCGGCTCGGCGGCCACGCGCCGGACGCCCGCCGCTCCGAGGCCAGGCTGCTGCGTCGCCTCGGGCGTTCCTCGCGCACGCTGCTGCGCAGCCGGATCATGGTCGCGTGAAGCGCTTGCAATACACTTGATTTTATCAAATAATACATTGATGAAATCAAACATTTCCTCCGACCCCGCGCTCGAGAGCCAAATCGCCGCCGTCAGGGGCTTCAGCCGTTTCTACACCCGCAAGCTCGGCATCATCGAGCCGAAGCTGCTCGACAGTCCCTGGACGCTGCAGGAAGCGCGGATCATCTATGAAATCGCCGAGCGACAAAGCTGCACCGCGACCGACCTGGTCCGCGCGCTCGGTCTGGATGCCGGATTTCTCAGCCGCACCTTGCGGGCGCTGCAGCGGCGTCAGATCGTCGCGCGAAAGCCTTCGAAGGCCGACCGGCGCGCCACCGAGCTTGCATTGACCGCGAGAGGCCGCGCGGCCTTTGCAGATCTCGACCGCCGCTCGCGTGACGTCGTTGCAACCCTGCTCGATCGCATCGATGCCGCCGAACGCGCTGAAGTCGTCAGCGCCATGTCGACCATCGAGCAGACGCTGGAGCCACTGTCCCCGCGGCCGGCCTCATTCCTGCTGCGAAGCCATCGCCCCGGCGACATCGGCTGGATCGTCTCGCGGCATGGCGCGCTGTATGCGCAGGAATATGGCTGGGACATTACCTTCGAGGCGCTGGTCGCGGAGATTGCGGCGCAGTTCATCAGATCATACGACGCCTCGCGCGAGCATTGCTGGATCGCCGAAGTCGGTGGCGAGCCGGCCGGCTCGATCATGCTGGTCAAGGCCTCCGACGAGGTCGCGAAATTGCGCCTGCTGCTGGTGGAGAAGAAGGCGCGAGGCCTCGGGATCGGACGCGCGCTCACCGCGCAGTGCATCCGTTTCGCCCGCGATGCCGGCTACAGCTCGATCACGCTGTGGACCCAGAGTATTCTCACAACTGCGCGCGGAATCTATCAGTGCGCCGGATTTCGCCGGCTCGGTGAAGAGAAGCACCATAGTTTCGGGGTCGATCTCGTCGGCGAGACCTGGGAGCTCGAACTGTAACGGGGATGCGCCGCGACCAACCGCGGCGCATCACGCTCTCGGTCTCCGCCATTCCGGGATGGTCCGCAGGACACAAACCTCAGATGTCCAATTGCACATCGGGGAAACCTTGGATTCCAGGTTCGCGTCTTCGACGCGCCCCGGAAGGACGAAGCCCACGGCCAGACCGGCTACCTGATAATTTCGCAGAAAATTCCAGCCTCAGCAACGAAGGCCAACGTGAACAGCACCGTTCGCAGGTAAGGAATCCCCGCGAAGTAGACCACCGCGTGCCCCAGCCTCAGCCAGAAGAAGCTCGCGGACCAGAACGCGGTCATGGCGTCAGCCTTTCCGACCAGATGCGCGACGACGACAAGGGCGGCGAAGGGCGCAAAAACCTCGACCGCATTCAGGTAGGTCCGGTGGGCGCGCTGCCCCCATGGCGGGACCGGCCGCGGCAGCGCCGGATCGCGATAGTTCGCCGGTTGCAGTGGTCCATTGGTCTTCACCTGGAAGACAATGTAGGGAATCCACAATGCGGCGGTCAGCATGGCCGTGTAGACGAGGTATTTGAGGTCGGTTGTCACCTTAGCCTCCTTGGGTGCGGTGCCCAGGTCAGCAGTTTGCGATCCCGTGGCCTCTACAGTCGTTCGGGCCGGGACCAAATCGACAGGGTCCGGGAATTTCTTTTGCAGGCAGCGGATGGGGCGCGGAATCACAAATCGGTATTGCTGCCCATCCTTCGAGACGCGCGCCAAGAAAGGGCGCGCTCCTCAGGATGAGGTTCGCCTGTTGAAACACAATAACCTCATGCTGAGGAGTGAGCGCGCGCAACGTCTCGAAGCATGGGCAGCAAGCGACTGACCAATCTCACAGGGCAAGTACTACGCCGAGGCGCCCTTTGCTTTCGGCCGCCGCAGATGTTCATCCAGCCGCGGCATGATCTCGACGAAGTTGCAGGGCCGCGTCCGATAATCGAGCTGGGCTGCCAGAATGCCGTCCCAGCCGTCGCGGCAGGCGCCCGGCGATCCCGGCAGGCAGAAGATGAAGGTCGCGCCCGCAACGCCGGCGGTGGCGCGGCTCTGGATCGTGGAGGTGCCGATCTTGGCGTGGCTGAGCATGTGAAAGGCGATGGAGAAGCCATCCATCCGCTTTTCGAACAGCGGTTCGATCGCCTCCGGCGTGACGTCACGGCCGGTAAAGCCGGTGCCCCCGGTGGTGATGACGACATCGACAGCGGGATCGGCAATCCATCCCTTGATGATGACGCGGATCGCATCGACGTCGTCGGAGACGATCCGGCGCGCGGCGAGCTTGTGACCGGCCGCGGTGAGCCTTTCCGCGAGCGTGCTTCCGGATTTGTCATCCTCCAGCGACCGGGTGTCGGAAATCGTCAGTACCGCGATGTTGAGCGGCACGAATTGTTTTGTTTCCTCGATTGACATTTCCAGTCCATCCCCCGTGTCCCGGACGCGGTGCAGCGTCCTCCTGGCGATGCGCAAGTATCGTCCAGTACGCTGCGCCGCAGAGCCGGGACCTTAACCGACGCCGGGCTTGATGTGGGTCCCGGATCAGCAGCGCATCGCCAGCGCGCTGCGCAGCATCCGGGGCACGAGCCCGCAGCTCTACAAATTCCCCGCGCTGAAGGTGTCGCAGGCTTTCAGCGTCCCCTGCTGATAGCCGGTCATGAACCATTGCTTTCGTTGGGCGGCCGAACCGTGGGTAAAGGAATCCGGCACCACCCGCCCGGTGGCCTGACGCTGCAAGGTGTCGTCGCCGATCGCGGTCGCCGTCGTCAGCGCCGCGTCGATGTCGCCGGCCTCCAGGAAGCCCGGACGTTTCTTCTCCTCGCGGTTGACCCAGACGCCGGACAGGCAATCGGCCTGCAACTCGACCTTCACCTGCAAGGCGTTCGCCGCCGCCTTGCTGCCCACCTGTTGCTGCTGTTGCGTCACGCGCGGCAGGATGCCGAGCAAATTCTGGATGTGGTGTCCCGCTTCATGGGCGATGATATAGGCCGTCGTGAATTTGCAGGCATTGCCCGAACAGCCGCGAAACCGGGTCTCGACCTCGCGGAAAAATCCGGTATCGAGAAAAATCCGCCTTTCCGGCGGGCAGTAGAACGGCCCCATCGCCGACTGCGCCATGCCGCAGCGTCCGCCATTGGTGGCGTTGCGGAACAACACGATTTTCGGTCCGGTGTAGGATTGCCCGCTGGCCTGAAAGATTTCACTCCAGCGATCGTCGATCTCGCCGAGGATGCCGGAGATCATGTTGCCCATTTCGTCGGTGGGCGCGCCGGGCTTGGCGGTGGACCCGCGATCGGTTTGATAGCTCGGCGACTGACCGCCGCCGGTGAGAATTTCCGCGCCGCCGATCAGGATGCGCGGGTCGATTCCGAACGCGTAACCGACAAGGCCGAGCACAATCATGGTGCCGATGCCGAGCCCGCCGCCGCCCATCGGTATGCCGAAACCGCCTCCGCCGCCCAAACCGCCGCCATCATCGCCACGACGGTCCTCGATGTCGTCGCTGCGGCGGAAATCATCGTAACGCATGGCGGTTCTTCCTCATTCCCGGCCGCTGGCGGCGCATTCGCTGCTAGCCAACGCGGCAGACGCATAAAATTTCCATCGCATTAATCAATAACCCGCCCGGCAAAAATTGCCTAGTGCGCGGTTCGGGCGTTCCAGCGAAGCGCTGGCCGGAATCGTTCGATAACGAAATCGATTAAGTCGATTTTTACTTTGCCCGGTCAATGTATCGCCAGTCGGTTGTTTGGTCCCGCGTCGCCGACAGCGTCGCCTGAGTCAGAGTATTTGAGTCATGGTTGTGTCGCGTCGCGGGGCGTCTGCAAAGGCGCCCCGCACTAAATTGGATTCCCCATCGAGCACCCGTATCGTCGTAGGCGATTGCGTCGCCGAAATGTCGAAGCTTCAGGCCGGCTCCGTCGACCTGGTATTCGCAGACCCGCCATACAATTTGCAGCTCAAGGGCGATCTCAAGCGTCCCGACGAATCCCATGTCGATGCCGTCAACGACGACTGGGACAAGTTCGCATCCTTCGCCGCCTATGACGATTTCACCCGCGCCTGGCTGATGGCCTGCCGCCGGGTCATGAAACCGTCGGCGACGCTGTGGGTGATCGGCTCCTACCACAACATTTTCCGCGTCGGCGCGATCATGCAGGACCTCGGCTTCTGGGTTCTCAACGATATCGTCTGGCGCAAAACCAATCCGATGCCGAATTTCCGCGGCCGCCGCTTCACCAATGCCCACGAAACCATGATCTGGGCCGCGCGCGACGAGAACGCCAAAGGCTACACATTCAACTACGAAGCCCTGAAGGCCGCCAACGAGGACGTGCAGGCGCGCTCGGACTGGCTGATCCCGCTCTGTACCGGCGAGGAACGCCTCAAGGGCGCGGACGGCAAGAAGGTGCATCCGACCCAGAAGCCGGAAGGCCTGCTGGCCCGGGTGCTGCTGTCCTCCTCGAAGCCCGGCGATCTCGTGATCGATCCGTTCAACGGCACCGGCACCACCGGCGCTGTGGCAAAACGTCTCGGCCGCCGCTACATCGGCTTCGAACGCGATCAGAGCTACGCGGCAGCGGCGGAAGCGCGCATCGCCGCGATCGAACCGCTGCCGGAAGCGACGCTGGCGCCGTTCATGACCGCGCGGGACGCGCCGCGGGTGGCATTCTCCGAACTGATCGAGCGCGGCATGATTTCGCCCGGCACCAGGCTGGTCGATTCCAGGAAGCGACACGGCGCCCTGGTCCGCGCCGACGGCGCCATCATGCTCGGCGACAAGGTCGGCTCGATTCACCGCATCGGCGCGGTGGCGCAAGGCGCCGGGGCCTGCAACGGCTGGACCTTCTGGCACATCGAGACCAAGAAGGGCCTCAAGCTGATCGACGAATTGCGCGCCGAAATCCGCTCCGGGATGGCTGCCGTGTAATTTCTGCGCGCCGCCGCACCCTATTTCGCCTTGATTTCCTGTAATATCCTGCCGCATCCGTACTCCGCACAGGCTGTCATTTCGGCCACGATGGAGGATCCGTTGCGATCCCGAGAATCCGAGTCATTTCTGCTGTTGCCGCTGCTGCCGATCTTTCTGGTCGGCTTGCCGCCGATGCTGCTGTTGAGCTTCCTGGGATTTGCCGGTCTGGTCATTTTCGGAGTTCTGATGATCTGCGTCGGCTTGGCCGACAGAATGGATGCCGATCGCAACTACAATGAGCAAATCATCGTCCACGGCTATGCGCGCAGGTCGGAACGGGCCATCCACACCTCGAATTTGCGCTCTGCCATTCGTTTCTCAACGCTGATGGACGCGACGGGGGCCGGCTTGATCGCTGCGGGGCTATTGGGCTTTTTCTGCATCGGCTGACCGGCGAGAAGTGCGCCGTACCCATTGGACCGCCTTGCGAAAGAAGGGCGAGACGCCTCCGCTTTGCCCGCGCAGCGGCAGCTCCGGCTCACGAACTCGTCGGTTGCGTTCTTCGAAAAATTTGAGCAAGGACGTCGCACCCGGTATGATTGCCGCGTCCCGATTTCTCGACAACCAAAGAAGCGAGGGAGTTTTAAATGCTCAAATTTTACTTCAATGGAGCGCCGAACCCCAACAAGGTCGCGCTGTTTCTGGAAGAGTTCCGGCCTGCCCTACGAGCTGGTGCCGGTCGACACCCGCAAGGGCGAGCAGTTCAAGCCCGAATTCCTCAAGGTGAATCCGAACGGCAAGGTCCCGGCGATCGACGATAATGGCGTGTTCGTTTTCGACAGCAATGCGATCCTGCTTTATCTCGCGGAGAAGACCGGCAAGTTCCTGCCGCCGAATACGCCCCAGAACCGCGCGCAGTTGCTGTCGTGGCTGATGTTCGTGGCAAGCGGGCTAGGTCCGTATTCCGGCCAGGCCGTGCATTTCAAGCACCATGCCCCGAAAGAACTCGCAAAGGGCCTCGAATATGCTGACAACCGCTACCAATTCGAGGCGCAGCGCCATTACGGCATCCTCAACGATCATCTCGCCAAGAGCCGTTACATGGTCGGCGATACCTACACCATCGCGGACATGGCGTTCTGGGGCTGGGCCCGCCTCGCGCCGTTCGTGCTCGGCGATGAGGCGTACGCCAAATTTTCCAACGTGAAACGCCTGGTCGACGAGATCTCGGCAAGGCCGGCCGCGCCGCGGGCAATCGCGCTGAAGGACAAGTTCACCTTCAAGGCCGAGATGGACGACGAGGTGCGCAATATCATGTTCCGCCATCTCAAGACCAAGGCGGCCTAGATCGCGCTATTGCAGCAAAAACGGCGTCCTGCGGGGCGCCGTTTTCATTTTCAATCGTCAGCTGCCACCGCCTCGACCTCGATCAGCCAGCCCGGTCGCGCCAGCCGACTGACGACCACCAGTGTGCTCGCCGGCGGCTTTTCCTTGTTGACGTAGCGGTCGCGGATCGCCCGCATCTTTGGCACCTCATCCTGGCTGACTTCCGCGACCAGATAGATGTTCAACTTGACGATATCGGCCATGGTGCCGCCGGCCGCCTCGACCGCGATCTTGACGTTGCGGAACACCTGCTCGGCCTGCGCCTCGAAATTGCGCTCGCCGATCAGTTTGCCGGACGCGTCGCTCGACACCTGGCCCGCGAGATAGATCAGCGTGCCCTTGTTGACCTTGGCGACGTGCGAATAACCAACCGGCGGCGGCAGCGTCGCCGGGCTGAAAATCTCCTTGGTCATCCCTGTCTCCTTTTTTCACTCCCGCCAGAGCTTGCCGGCTTCGCCGACAATCCAGCGATAATGAACTATGCGGCTTGGGCCTTCTCGCCAGCCAGCACCGCCTTCACCGCCGGCCGCTCCGACATCCTTTTGTAGTGGTCGGCGACCTTTGGCAGGGCGGCGAGATCGACGCTGTCGCCCTCCAGCCAACCCGTGAGCGTAAACAGGTAGGGATCGCAGATCGTATACTGCTCACCCATCACCCACGGTCCCTTCAGCATTTTTTGCTCGATCAGCGCAAAGCACGCGCCGACGGTCTGCGGCACCTTGCGCTTCATGTCGGCAAAGGAGATCTTCCGTTGCCCAGCGCGCACCTCGCATCTTGTGGGCATGCGCCACGTGTACCGTCGAGCAAAGATAGCTGTTGAAGGCCTGCGCCTGGGCAAATGCGAAGGCATCCTCGAGCGGCGCGAGTTTCGCCTTCGGAAAGCTCTGCGCGATGAAGGCAAGCATCGCAGGCGTCTCGGTCAGAATGCCGCGATCGGTCACCAGGGCCGGCACGCGCCCCTTGGGATTGACCGCGAGATATTCCGCGCTGTTCTGCTGGTTGCTTTTGAAATCGATCCGTTCGGTGGTGTAAGCAGCGCCAGCCTCCTCCAGGGCGATGTGGGAAGCGAGCGCGCAGGTGCCGGGGGCGTAATAGAGCTTGAGCATTTTTCGGTCCTCATTGGAGGCCGAAGGTTAGCCGCGCGCCATCCCGTCCATCCGGACGGGCAAGGGCCCGCTTCGCAGTTGCCCCATCGGTAACTCATGTCACCAAGCCGTCCGAACGGCAGAGGGCATGTCATGACAGTTCTTATTGCGGGGCGGCATCGGCGGGCTGACGCTGGCGCTCAGCCTGCACCAGATCGGCGTTCCCGCCAAAGTGTTCGAAAGCGTCCCGGAGCTGAAGCCGCTCGGCGTCGGCATCAACGTGCTGCCGCACGCGGTTCGCGAATTGATCGAACTCGGCCTGCTCGACCGGCTCGATGTATCAGGCGTGCGGACCAGGGAGCTCGCCTATTTCTCCAAGCGCGGCAAACCGATCTGGAGCGAGCCGCGCGGCATCGAGGCCGGCTACAAATGGCCGCAGTTCTCGATCCACCGCGGCACGCTGCAGCAGATCCTGCTCGACGCCGCGACCGAGCGGCTTGGGCGCCGAAAACATTCTTACCAGCCATCATCTGAGCAACTGGTCGGAGACACCGGATGGCATCCGGGCCGATTTCATCGACCGGGCGACCGGCAAGGCCGCCGGCAGCCATGACGGCGCGCTGTTGATCGCAGCAGACGGCATTCACTCCGCGGTCCGCGAAAAGCTCTATCCCCTGGAAGGCCCGCCGATCTGGAACGGGCGCATCCTCTGGCGCGGCATCACCGCCGCGCGACGCCTTCCTCTCCGGCCGCACCATGATCATGGCCGGCCACGAAACCCTGAAATTCGTCTGCTATCCGATTTCGAAGGAGCCCGACGCCAACGGCAAGTCCTCAGATCAATTGGGTCGCCGAGCGGCACATGCCGCCGACCTACCAATGGCGCCGCGAGGATTACAACCGCACGGCGCGGCTGGAGGAGTTCCTGCCCTGGTTTGAGGACTGGCGGTTCGACTGGCTCGACGTGCCCGGCCTGATCCGCAACTGCCCGCACTCTTACGAATATCCGCTGGTCGACCGCGATCCGATTGCGCAATGGACGTTCGGCCGGGTCACGCTGATGGGCGACGCCGCGCACCCGATGTACCCGATCGGCTCCAACGGCGCCTCGCAGGCGATCCTCGACGCCCGCGTCCTCACCCGCGAAATTCTGGCGCACGGTCCGACCAACGCCGCGCTGGTCGCCTACGAGGCCGAGCGCCGGCCGGCCACCACCGAACTCGTCATGCTCAACCGCCGCAACGGGCCCGAGCAGGTGATGCAGCTCGTCGAGGAACGCGCGCCCGACGGTTTCAAGGTCGTCACCGACGTGTTGTCGCTCAAGGAGCTGGAAGACATCGCCGCCAACTACAAGCGCGTCGCCGGCTTTCAGGTCGAAGGCCTCAACGCCAAGCCGCCGATCGTGCCGATGCTGCGCCGCAGACTTTCCAGCGCGAGGTAATCGAGCGACTGTCATCATCCGCGAAGGCGTATCCTTCAGGCGTTTCAATTCAAATTTAGATCGCGACATACTGGATGCCCCGTGCGCGGGGGCATGACCACTATCTATCCTCGCAAGCCCGTGCGCGATCACCTTGCGCATGACGTTGGGCAGCGCCTCTTCGCCGAGCGCCGAAATCTGCACCCAGCGCATTCCCTCCGGCGCCCGCGCACGCTCCGGAACGTTGGCGGTGTAGACCACAAGCTCCAGCGGAAAATGCGTAAAGACATGGGTGACGACGCCGGCCTTGCGATGCCAGCGCGCGATGCCGTTCACCAGCGGCGCCTGCTTCAGCGCCGCCTTGTCGTCCTGCGCGGCAAGCCAGTCCGAGCCCGGCACTTCGGTCATGCCGCCAAGCAGCCCTTTCTCGGAGCGGCTGCGGAGCAGCAGCCGATCGCCGCGCCTCACCACGAACGCGGCACCGCGGCGCAGCGCGCCGGTCTTCTTTGGCGCCTTGCGCGGATAAGTCTCCTGATCGCCGCGCATGCGGCTGACACAATCGGAGTTCAGCGGACACAAGGCGCAGGCCGGTTTCTTCGGGGTGCAGATCGAGGCGCCCAGTCCATCAGCGCCTGCGCGCTATCGCCGGCGCGAACTCCTCGTCGCCGGCGCGAGGCTCCTCATCGCCCGCTCGTCGGGCCAAGCAACGTCGCCGCTAATTGCTGAATCAGGGATTTCGCCTGCGGCAGCGGCTCCTCGACCGCGAACAGCCGCGACACCACGCGCTCGATATTGCCGTCGACCGGCATGGTCCGGCGGCCGAAGGCGATCGCGGCAATGGCGGCGGCGGTGTAAGGCCCGATCCCCGGCAGCGCGCGCAAGCCTTCTTCGGTATCCGGAAATTCGCCGCCATGATCGCGCCGCACCGTCACCGCGCAGGCGTGAAGATTGCGCGCGCGCGAATAATAGCCGAGCCCCGCCCACATCCGCAGCACATCGTCGAGCGAGGCACGGCCGAGCGCCTCGACGTCGGGCCAGCGCGCCAGAAACTTCTCGAAATACGGCCCCACCGTTTTGACGCCGGTCTGCTGCAACATGATTTCCGACAGCCAGACCGAATAGGGATCGGCGCGTTGGCCCGCCGGCGGCCGCCATGGCAGGCGGCGGCGATGACGGTCGTACCAGGCGAGCAGCAATGCCGGACGATTAGCCGTACCACTTCCCTGTCGTTCTACTTTGTTGGCTACGGCCGTATTCATGCAGGCAGTGTAGTCCTGGGATGACAATCTCACCAACTCATGCCCGCGCTTGTCGCGGGCATCCACGTCTTTCTTCACCGCCTCCAGTTTAGAGCGTAGATGACCGGGCATAGGTGAGCAGCGGGGACGCCGTGGCTATGCCGGCCATGACACTTATGCAATTCCTCCCGCGAACCGCGGCATGCTATAAGAAATAATGGCAAAGCCCGGCCCGATCTCGGCAAAACCGCTTTCCGTCCTGCTCAGCGACGTGTTTTCCGACGCCTATGCCCGGCAGGGTTTCGCCGCGCGCGAATTGGTGACGCGCTGGGCCGAGATCGCCGGCCCCGAAGTCGCCGCCCATTCCGAGCCCCTGAAAATCCAGTGGCCGCGGCCGGTGGAAGGCCAGGCCCAGGATCCCGCCACGCTGGTCTTGCGGGTCGAAGGTCCAATGGCGCTCGAAATCCAGCACGCCTCCGACGTCATCCTGGAGCGGGTCAACCGTTTCTTCGGCTGGAGCGCGGTTGGCCGGCTCGCGCTGCGGCAGGCGCCGCTGTCCCGCCGGGACCGGGCGGCGCCCTCCCGCGCGCCGGACGCAACTTCGGTGGCGAAAGTCGAGAAAACCCTGACCGCGGTCGAGGACGAGGAATTGCGGGCGGCGCTCGCCCGACTAGGGGCCTCGATCAAGCGAAATTGAGGCCGGCACGAGCAGCGGGGAGCGCGGCCTTGCCACAATTGTCGTTTCAAGCTAGCGAACAGGCCTCATCGTCGGTTCATCGGGCGTGAATGCGCCACTGGGGAGTAGACCGTTGATTATCACGCGCCGCGCCTTCACCGCCGCCCTGTCGCTGACCGGGCTTAGCCTGCTCGCCGGCTTCTCGCCGCTCGGCTTCATCCGAGACGTGATGGCGCAAGGCCCCGCCGATGTCGCCAAGCCCGTATCGCTGCCGGACATGGCGCTCGGTCCTGCCAACGCCGCGGTGACGATCACCGAATATGCGTCGATGACCTGCCCGCATTGTGCGGCCTTCAACGAAGCGGTGTTTCCGAAGATCAAGTCGGAATATATCGACACCGGCAAGGTGCGTTACGTGTTTCGCGAATTCCCGCTCGACATCAAGGCGGCCGCGGGCTCCATGCTGTCGCGCTGCATCGCCAAGGACGACAGCGCGAAATATTTCGCCGTCACCGACATGCTGTTCAAGCAGCAGAACGACTGGGTGATGAAGAACACCACCGAAAGCCTGAGCCGGATCGGCAAGCAGGCCGGTCTCAGCCAGCAGGGCGTCGAGAGTTGCCTGAAGGACCAGGCGCTGCTCGACAAGATCGCGGCCGATCAAAAGTATGCCGCCGAGGTGTTGAAGGTCGATTCGACCCCCACCTTTTTCCTCAATGGCGAGAAGATCAGGGGCGAGACCTCGTTCGAGGAGTTCGACAAGAAGATCAAGTCGCTTCTGAAGAGCTGATTCTTCGCCGCTGAGGCCCTGATTCAAGCGCCCCGCATAAGTCCTGCAAAAGCCTCGTAAATCCCTTGGGAAAAGCCCGTGCCGGCGGTTGCCCTTATGGCCCGGCCTCGCCATTGTCGCGACATCAGAGCCGCAAAAAACGACTCGCCCACATACCGGCATTGCCTTCTATGGTATTGTCCCGGCAGGGAGATTCGCGCCCTGCCAATAGAGAATCGTGTCCATGAAACTGACCCGCCTTCGCCTCCACGGTTTCAAGTCCTTCGTTGAACCCACGGACTTCCTGATCGAACCCGGCCTCACCGGCGTGGTCGGCCCGAACGGCTGCGGAAAATCCAACCTGGTCGAAGCGTTGCGCTGGGCGATGGGCGAGACCTCGCACAAATCGCTGCGCGCCGCCGATATGGACGCGGTGATTTTCGCCGGCTCCGGCAACCGTCCGTCGCGCAACCACGCCGAAGTGGTGATGACGATCGACAATTCCGATCGCAGCGCGCCGGCGGCCTTGAACGATCGCGAGATCCTGGAGATTTCGCGCCGCATCGAGCGCGAGGCGGGCTCGGCCTATCGCATCAACGGCCGCGACGTGCGCGCCCGCGATGTGCAGATCCTGTTCGCCGACGCCGCTACCGGCGCGCGATCCCCGGCGCTGGTTCACCAGGGCAAGATCGGCGAGATCATTCAGGCCAAACCGGAGCAGCGCCGCCGCGTGCTGGAAGATGCCGCCGGCGTTGCCGGGCTTCACGCCCGCCGCCACGAGGCCGAACTGCGCCTCAAGGCCGCCGAAACCAATCTCACCCGCGTCGAGGACGTGATCGGGCAACTGGCCGGGCAGATCGACGGCTTGAAGAAACAGGCGCGGCAGGCGATCCGCTACCGCGAGGTCGCCGCCAAGGTGCGCAAGGCCGAGGCCCTGCTGTTTCACCTGCGCTGGCTGGACGCCAATTCGGACGTGGAGGAAGCCGCCCGCACCCACGACCTCAGCGTTCGCGAAATGGCCGAGCGCACCCGCGAACAGGCCGAGGCTGCCCGAATCCAGGCCGTGCGCGCTTCCGAACTGCCGGCGCTGCGCGAGGCCGAGGCCCGTGCCGCCGCCGGATTGCAACGGCTCATCAATGCCCGCGAAACACTCGACCGCGAGGAAGAGCGCGCAAAAGAGCGCGTCGCCGAGCTCGATCGCCGGCTGACGCAGTTTGCCGCCGATATCGCGCGCGAGCAGCAGCAGACCTCCGACGCCGAGGTGGCGCTGGCGCGGCTCGATGCCGAAGATTCGGAATTGAAGAACGAGATCAAGTCGCGCGTCGAAAAACGCAGCGGCGTCGATGGGCGCGTGTCCGAAGCCGAAGCGACGCTTGCAGCCGCAGAACGCCTGTTCGCGGAGCTGACCACCGTTCTCGCCGACCTCACGGCCAAACGGAGCCAGCTTGAGGCCAGCGTGCGCGCCCACCGCGATCGGCTGGCGCGGCTCGATCAGGATATCGCCAATGTCCTCGCTGAAGAGCAGAAGCTGGCGCAGGAGACGGGCGCCCTCGGCGACCTCTCCGCGCTCGCCAAAGCCATGGCGATCGCGCGGCTGGGTCTCGTGCAGTCCGAGGCTAGTGCGCAGCAAAGCGAAGCGGCCCACGTCGCGGCACGCTCGCGGCTGGAATCAGCCCGCGCGCCGCTTGCCGAGGCCGACAAGCGGGTGCAGCGGCTGGAGACCGAAGCGCGCACGATTTCCAAGATCGTCAACGGTGAGTCGAAAAATCTGTGGCCGCCGATCATCGACGGCGTCACCGTCGCCAAGGGCTATGAGAAGGCACTTGGCGCGGCTCTCGGCGACGATCTCGACGCCCCGGTCGACCCGTCGGCGCCGATGCGCTGGACCAATGCCGGCGCCGCCGAAGCCGACCCGGCCTTGCCGCACGGCGTCGAGGCCCTCGCTGCGCATGTGGAAGCGCCGATCGAACTGGCGCGCCGCCTCGCGCAGATCGGCGTGGTGGCAAAGGAGCGCGGCGCGGAACTGGTATCGCAGCTCAAGACCGGCCAGCGGCTGGTGTCGCGCGAAGGCGATGTCTGGCGCTGGGATGGATTTGTCGCAGCCGCCCACGCGCCGACCGGCGCGGCACGGCGGCTTGCCGAGCGCGCGCGACTGGTCGATATCGAGCACGAAGTTGAGCGAGCCCGTATCGATGCCTCGGCCAAACGGCAGGCGCTGGAAACCGCCGAGGCCGAACTGAAGGCCGCCTCACTGGCCGAGACGTCCGCGCGCGATGCATGGCGCACCGCCCAGCACGACGCCGACGCCGCGCGCGAAACCCATGCGGCCACCGAGCGCGAGATCAACCGCCACGCCGCGCGCAAGTCGGCGCTGACGGAAGCCCACAACCGTCTCAACGCCGACCTCACCGAGGCTTTTACGGCGCATCAGAGCGCCACCGCGGCGCTGGCCGAATTGCCGCCGAGCCTGGAGACCGAAACCCGGCTCGCGGCCGTGCGCACCGAGATCGACGGCCATCGCCACCTCGCGGCCCAGGTGCGGGCCGAAGCGCAGGCGCTGGCGCGCGAGGCGGAGCTCGCGGACCGCCGGCTGCAGGCGATCACGGCCGAGCGCAGCGAGTGGCAGAACCGCAAGAACAGCGCGGCCTCGCAGATATCGACCATCGAGGCCCGCGTCACCGAGGTCAGGGCCGAGCGCGCCGAACTCGACAATGCGCCCGCGATATTCGCCGAAAAGCGCCGCGCGCTGATCAGCGAGATCGAAACCGCCGAAAATGCCCGCCGCGTTGCCGCGGACGCGCTTGTCACGGCCGAAAACGTGATGGCGGAAACCGACCGCGCCGCCAAGATTTCGCTGGAAGCGCTGTCGAGCGCGCGCGAGGCTTGCGCCCGCGCCGAAGAGCGCAAGGACGGCGCCAGGCGCCGCCTCGCCGATATCGAGCGCGAAATCCATGACATGCTGGAGGTCGAACCCAAAGACGTGGCCGCGCTCGCCGAGATCAAGCCGGGCGCCGAACTGCCGCCGCTCAACGAGATCGAGGAAAACCTCGAAAAGCTGCGCCGCGACCGCGAGCGGCTGGGTGCGGTCAATCTTCGCGCCGAGGAAGAACTGCGCGAGGTCGAAGCCCAGCACACCACCCTCACCACGGAGCGCGACGACCTGGTGGAAGCCATCAAGCGGCTGCGTCAGGGCATCCAGAGCCTCAATCGCGAGGCCCGCGAGCGGCTGTTGAATTCGTTTGAGGTCGTCAACGGCCATTTCAGGCGGCTGTTCGTGGAATTGTTCGGCGGCGGCGAAGCCGCCTTGCATCTGATCGAAAGCGACGACCCGCTCGAAGCGGGGCTGGAGATCATCGCCAAACCGCCCGGCAAGAAGCCGCAGACGCTGTCGCTATTGTCCGGCGGCGAACAGGCGCTGACCGCGCTGGCGCTGATCTTCGCGGTGTTTCTCACCAACCCCTCGCCGATCTGCGTGCTGGACGAAGTCGACGCCCCGCTCGACGATCACAATGTGGAGCGGTTCTGCAACCTGTTGCACGAAATGACCGCCTCGACCGAAACGCGTTTCATCATCATCACGCATAATCCGATCACGATGGCGCGGATGAACCGTCTGTTCGGCGTCACCATGGCCGAGCGCGGCGTGTCGCAACTGGTCTCGGTCGATCTCGACGACGCGGTGAAAATCCTCGACCAGAACGTGGCGTGACTCGCCCTTCCCTTCACCCCTTGCGGGAGAAGGTGATCCTCGCGAAGCGAGGATCGGATGAGGTCCTTTATCCGCGGAGACAGACCCCTCACCCGTCACGAACGCGCTTCGCGCCTTCGTGCCCCCCTCTCCCACAAGGGGAGCAGGGGAAGAAACGCAGATGACCGCTCCCGATCTTCCCGCCGAACTGAAAGCCGCGCTCGATGCCAGGCTGCACGGCCTGTCGCGCAAGACGTGGCGGGGCGCGCCGCGCTGATCTCCAGGACCTACCGCGATGGCGGCGGCTCCGGCGCGATCGCCTCGGCGGCCGATGCGCTCGCCTACGCGCTGGCGCGGATGCCCGCGACCTATGCCGCCGTGATGGCAAGCCTGAATGCGCTGCGCGAAATCACGCCTGACTTTGCCCCGATAAGCCTGCTCGACGTCGGCGCCGGGCCGGGGACCGCGACCTGGGCGGCGGCGGAAGCCTATTCGTCGCTGCAAAGCTTTGATTTGCTGGACGCCAATAGCGCCTTGCGGGCCTTGGCGCTGGACCTTGCCCGCGACAATACGCGCCTGCGCGGCATGAACTACCGGCGCGCCGAAGCGCGCGAAGCGCTGGCGGAAGCGCAAGCCGCCGACCTTGTGGTGGCGAGCTACGTGATCGCCGAGACGGGTGGCCTTGAGCAAGGCGCGCTGGTCGCGTCGATCTGGGAAAAAACCCGCGGCATGCTGCTGATCGTCGAACCCGGCACGCCCGCGGGCTATGGCAGGATCATCGCGGCGAGAGAGCAACTGATCGCCTTGGGCGCGCATGTCGCAGCGCCCTGCCCGCACAATGACAAATGCCCGCTGACGGCGCCCGACTGGTGTCATTTCGCCCAGCGGCTGCCCCGCTTGCGCGCGCACAAGCAGATCAAGGGCGCAGAACTTCCCTTCGAGGACGAAAAATTCAGCTATGTCGCCCTGACCCGCATCCCCGTCGCATCGCCTCCCGCCCGCGTGCTGGCCCAGCCCCTCATCAGCAAGGTCGAGGTGACCGCGAAACTCTGCACCCCGGACGGTCTTGCCATCGCCAAGGTGCCACGCCGTGCCAGAGCGGATTACGCCCGCGCCCGGCGCTGGCGGTGGGGCGATGCGGTGACGTAAGGAAGGTCCGCCAGGTCAATCCGGCAGGGCCATGGGGCCGCCATTAGGCCCCGGAAACGGTGATTTTGCCTGCTCCCGGCTTGCCCCACCGTTGAGGACGGGGCAGAGGATTAAACCTCAGGGCTCTCTAAAGAATTTGAATTCTCCCCTGTTTCTGCCATGTTCGCGCCCAAAGCAGGCTTGGGGGCGGTCCGATCGCCTAGGGCGAATCGGAAATTCGAGGGGCATGATAGTGGCGAAGCCGGTAGTGATCGTGGTGGGCGCAGACAAGGGCGGGGTCGGCAAGACCACGGTCTCGCGAACCTTGTTGGATTATTTCAGCGCCAACAATGTGCCGACGCGCGCCTTCGATACCGAATTCCCGCGCGGCACGCTGAAGCGATTTCATCCTGATCCCACCGAGATCGTCGATATCACGACGACGCAGGACCAGATGAAGATCTTCGATACGCTGAACACGGCCAGTCCCTCCGTCACCGTGATCGACGTCCGCGCCGGCCTGTTGTCGCCTTCGCTGGCTTCATTGCGCGACATCGGCTTCCTCGACGCCGCGAAATCCGGCCAGATCACCTTTGCGGTGTTCCACATCCTCGGCCCGTCGATCGCCTCGCTCGACGAAATAGCCGAGACCGCGAATTTCATGCAGGGCGCGAAGTATTTCCTGGTGAAAAACTTCATCAACAATACGAGCTTCTTCGAATGGGACCAGGCGACCTATAATTCCTATTTCCACCGCATCAAGGACGCCACCGAGCTCACCATCCCCAAGCTCAACGAAATGGCCTATGAGCAGGTCGAGGTCGCCTCGGTGCCGTTCCTCAAATTCGTCGCCAACAAGGACATGCGTGACGAGGCAGCGAATTATTCGTTCGTGCTGCGCGGCTATGTCCGCCACTGGCTGGCCGCGGTCTGGAGCGAATTCGACCGCATCAAGCTGACCGACCTGGTCGGCTCCGGCAAATCCGGGCGCGGCGAAAAATAATTGCTGACCTAAGTTGATTTGGCTGGATTAGGCGTCCAATTCGCCTGATATAGCGCGTGATGAACCACACGCCCGTCTACATCATCTGCTCGCCCCGCCCGCTGGTCGGCAAGACGCTGCTGGCGCGCCTGTTGGGCGAATTCCTGCTTCTGAAAAACGGCGAGGCCGCGGCCTTCGACATCAATCTGAAAGAGCCCTCGCTGCTCGAATATCTGCCCGACATCACCGAGACCGCCGAGGTCGACGACACCTTCGGCAAAATGTCGCTGATGGACCGCCTGATCGTCAATGAC
Organism: uncultured Alphaproteobacteria bacterium; assembly: GCA_963742425.1. Taxonomy (GTDB): domain Bacteria; phylum Pseudomonadota; class Alphaproteobacteria; order Rhizobiales; family Xanthobacteraceae; genus Bradyrhizobium. The sequence goes on along the minus strand of CAVULR010000011.1, from coordinate 280,734 downwards.
GGCGTTGCCAAGGTGATCGATCTCGGCTTCCACGCCTTCGACGAGTTCTTCAAGATGTCCGAGGAAATCGGGTTCATGAAGGAAGCGGCAAGGCGCCGCGTCTCCCCGGTCATCCTGTTCGTTGCCGATACCGACCGGGTCTCGGCGCGCGGTTATCCGACGCTGCAGCAGCAGATTCCCCCGACCGCGCTCGTCACCGTCGACAACGAATACGTGGTGCGCGGCGAGCTGCCCTCTGCGATGGCCGGTGGCCGGGTGCTTCGCATCGCAGCGCTTCCGGTTTTCCTGAAGACCTATATCGACCGGCTGACGTTCTCCTTCACCGATTATCTGCGCAACGAGCAGGATACATCGACCGAACTGCATCAATGGATCCGCAGGAACTATTTGAGCTTCCGCGAACTCGAACTGAGCTTGATCCTGCAGCGGTCGTAGCTCCCCTCCCTCTCCCGCTCTTGCGGGGGAGGGCCGGGGCGGGGCCTGCCGCGAATGCTGGCATCAGTGGAGAGAGCCCCCACCCGCCGCGCTCTTCGAGCGCGTCGACCTCCCCCGCAAGCGGGAGGGGTCAGAAAAGACGCGACGCCTCCGATCCTTCAATGTCCCTCGAATGCCATCAGCGTTCGCACCGGCACGTCCATCGCCCGCAACTTTGCCGCACCCCCGAGGTCCGGCAAATCAATGATGAAGCAAGCCGCGACCACATTGGCGCCGATCTGACGCATCAGCTTGACCGCGCCCTCCGCGGTGCCGCCGGTGGCGATCAGGTCGTCGACCAGGATGACGCGCTCGCCGGGATGAATGGCGTCGGCGTGCATCTCCATTTCATCGATGCCGTATTCCAGCGAATATGCGATCCGCACGGTGGTATGCGGCAGCTTGCCCTTCTTGCGGATCGGCACGAAGCCGGCGGAAACCTGGTGCGCCACGGCGCCGCCAAGAATGAAGCCGCGGGCCTCGATGCCGGCGACCTTGTCGATCTTGTTGCCCGCCCATGGCTGCACCAGTTCGTCGACCGCGCGTCGAAACGACCGCGCGTCGCCAAGCAGCGTGGTGATGTCGCGAAACAGGATTCCCGGTTTCGGATAGTCCGGAATGGTGCGGACGGCTGACCTTCAAATCATGCTCGAAAGTCATCGGTGTCTCTTTTCTATCTCTTCGTCATTACGAGCGCGCAAGCGCGAAGCAATCCATCGGGCGGCAGGCAAAGCCTGGATTGCTTCGGCGGAAGAGTGCCCGCAATGACGAATCCCCCACTAATCCACGGCCAGCCGGAACGCATTTTCGACGATCCGCAAGCCCACCTCGCCGCCGAGCGACATCAGCGATTCCGGGTGAAACTGCACGCCACCGACCGGCAAGGTCTTGTGTTCGATCGCCATGGCGACGCCATCTTCGGTACTCGCGGTCACGCTGAGCACCTCGGGCATGCTATCGCGCTCGACATAAAGCGAATGATAGCGGCCGATCACGATTTCATCGGGCAGGTTCCGCATCAGCCGCCCGCCCCGCACCACGACCGGCGACGGCCGTCCATGCGCCGGCTGGCGAAGCTGGCCGAGTTCGCCGCCGAAATATTCGCCGATCGCCTGCACGCCCAGACACACCCCGAAGATCGGCAGTTTGTTTGCGAGCGCCGCATCGATGGTTTTGGCGATGGCAAAATCTTCCGGCCGGCCCGGCCCCGGTGACAGCACCAGCAGGTCCCATTGCTTCTGCTTCAGCATCTGCAAGGCGTGAACGTGCCTGACCACGGTGACATCGGCACCGACCTGGCGGAAGTAATCCGCCAGCATATGGACAAAACTGTCGTCGTGGTCGATCAGCAGCACCCGCTTGCCCGAGCCGGTGGCGTCAGGCGCGAAGGCCGACAGCGGCTTGGGCGGATCGCCGCGCAGCGCCTGAAACAGCGCCGCCGCCTTGACCTGGCATTCGCGATCCTCGGCGGCGGGATCGGAATCGAACAGACAGGTGGCGCCGACCCGCACTTCGGCAAGCCCGTCCTTCATCCGGATGGTGCGGATCGTCAGCCCGGTATTGATACTGCCGTCGAAATTGACCGCCCCGATCGCGCCGGCATACCAGCGCCGCGATGAACGCTCGTGGTCCTCGACGAACTGCATCGCCCATAATTTCGGCGCGCCGGTCACCGTCACCGCCCAGGCATGGGTTAGAAAGGCATCGAGCGAGTCAAAGCCCGGCCGCAGCATGCCCTCGACATGATCGACGGTGTGAAACAATTTCGAGTAGGTCTCGATCTGGCGCCGCGCCAGAACCTTGATCGTTCCGGGCACGCAGACCCGCGCCTTGTCGTTGCGGTCGACGTCGGTGCACATATTGAGCTCGAATTCGTCTTTCTCGGAATTGAGCAGTTGCCGGATCTGCTCGGCGTCGCCGATCGCATCGACGCCGCGCGCGATGGTGCCCGATATCGGGCAGGTCTCGACCCGCCTCCCGTCCGAGCGCACGAACATCTCGGGCGATGCCGACACCAGGAATTCGCCGTCGCCGAGATTCATCAATGCGCCGTAGGGCGACGGGTTGATCCGGCACAGCCGCTGGAACACCTCGGCCGGCGAGCGCTCGCAGGGTTCGGCGAACAGTTGCCCCGGCACCGCCTCGAACAGATCGCCGCGGGCAAAGGCGGCGCGCGCTGTCTCCACCGTCGCCTGATATTCGCCGGGCGCGTGATCGGCAAAGCCCTGCCGCGGCGTTTTGGCATAGACGCTTTCGGCGGTCTCGCGCGGCAAACCCACCGACGACTTGCCCTTCCAGGCGAAGTCGTAGCTCAGCACCACGCCGCGCCCGGTAGCGCGGTCATAGGCGAGCAGGCGATCCGGCACGAAAAGCACGATGTCGCGCTGGTCTTTCTCGCGCGCGCGCTTCTGCACGAGGTCCTCGATCTGGAACACGAGGTCATAGGCGAACGCGCCGAACAGTCCGAGCAGCGGGTCGTCATTGGCGCCGAACGCCGCCACGAGATCGCGCACCAGCGACATCACGCTGGCGCGGCGGGTGCGCTGTTCCTCATCGACCGGCGCCGCACCCCGCACGATGTGGCCGGCAAGACGGGCCGGGCTTTTTTCGGCAATGACGACACAGGGTTCGCGCAGCGTGTCGCCGAGAAATGCGATCAGCACTTCTCCGCGCGCGTTCAGAGCATGCAGCGAAAAATTCGAACCCGCGGTTTCCAGCGCCAGCGGCGGATCGGAGAAGCCGAGATCGAAACTCTCGTAGCGGCCCGGCACGGTAGTGCCCGACGACAGCACCACGCCGCGGCGGCGATCGAGCAGCTCGATCAGGTCATCGAGCCTGTTGGCGCCGCCGGAGAATTGCTCCACCGAGCGGGTGACCGCAAGGCCGCCACGGCTGCGATATTCGCTACGGGCCGGCAGGGAGAAGGCTGTCCTGTTCATGTGATCCTCTTACGAAACTTGCCGAGGGAACGCCACACAGGACAAACGAAAAGGCCGTCGCGCTGCGATGACGGCCTCGAACGATCTTGGAAAATGAAATCGCACCGGCCACCTCTTAGGAGGTGCGCCACCAAAGACGGGTCTTGCGGACGGCGGTGCTCATAAGCAAGGTAAACACCATGGCGCGGCGGGAACGTCAAGGGGCACCCGGGCAAAGGCTGGATTGCTTGGCGGAGCTGTCATTGCCGGGGCGCTTCCTTCCTTCTCCTCTTGTGGGAGAAGGTGGCCATAGGCGGCCTTCGGCCGCCGTTCTTTTCAAAGGACGCCGATGCTTCGCATCGGCTATGCGAAGTCCGCGCCGGATGAGGGGTCTGCATCCGCGAAGAGAATCCCTCACCCGTCTCGCATCTGGCGATGCGAGCCACCCCCTCCCACAACAAGGGGAGAGGGTAGACAGCGCGTATTCAAAAATGTTCTTCCGGTACGTCCCGCAGCAAAGCCCTGCAAAAAAGCGAAGCCGACGAGCTATGCTTGTTGTCAAGCATGGGGAGCATGACCATCTCTGTCCCATCTCGCGCTTTCCACGATCGAAGGACCCGCCCATGAGCGATGCAAGCCGGCAAGCCCACTGGGAAAACGTCTACACCACCAAGACCGAGAAGGAAGTGAGCTGGTTTCAGGAGAATCCGGCGCCATCGCTTGAGCTGATCGCCGCGACAGGCCTCTCGGAGGACGCGGCCATCATCGACATTGGCGGCGGAGCATCACGCCTTGTTGATGATCTTTTGACGCGAAAGTTTCACCGCCTCACCGTTCTGGATCTTTCGGGCGCCGCGCTTGCGGCCGCCAAGGCGCGTCTCGGCGAGCGCGGTGCGCCAATGTGCAATGGATCGTCGCCGACGTCACGAAATGGGACCCTGTGCAGACCTATGATGTGTGGCATGACCGCGCCGCTTTCCATTTCCTGACCGATCGCGCCGATCAATCGGCTTACGTCGATCGCCTCAAAAAGGCCGTCAAGCCCGGCGGGCACGTCATCATCGGCACGTTCGCGCCCGACGGTCCGGAACGATGCAGTGGGCTGCCGATCGTGCGTCATGACGCGGCCAGCCTGGGCAAAATTCTGGGAGACGACTTCACCCTCACGGGCACAAGACGACACGACCACGTAACGCCGTGGGGCGCCGTTCAACGGTTCCAGTTCAGCGCTTTTCGCCGCGCCGGCTCGGTTTGATTCTACGGAACTGTGATCCGACCCATCGCCCGAGGGCTTTGCCGGCCAACCTCCATGTGAGATTGTTCGACTATTCGCTCCACCGTGCCGGCGGCGGCAGTACGGTCGGGATGCGGGTTATGTAGGGATCATGATGCAACTGGAATCGGTTCTAACCTGTCCGCAATGCGCCTTTCAGTCGGTCGAGCGGATGCCTGTGGATGCCTGTCAGTTTTTCTATGTCTGCAAAGGCTGCGGAGAGAAACTCAAGCCATTGACCGGCGACTGCTGCGTGTTTTGTTCGTTCGGCTCCGTGCCCTGCCCGCCGATCCAGGCGGGCGGAGAAGTTCCGTGTTGCTCACCGTAAGGCGATCGCAGCGGCTCGGCGCCCGACGTCTGGCCCACGGGTTCGTTGCATCTTTTGGTGTTGAAACGCCGAAAATATGCGTAAGATTCGACCCGAGGGTTTGAAACGGCGGAGGCTCGCGATGGCGGTGCAGGCTCTGGGATATGCCGGGTTCGGATCGGCGGCGCTGGACGACTGGCGGCAGTTCGGAACCGCGCTGGTCGGACTGCAGGCGGTGGAGCGCAGCCCCTCGCTGCTGGCGTTCCGGATGGACGACCGCAAGCAGCGCATCGTCATCGACCGCTCGATGCCGGAAGGCGCGCGCTTCTTCGGCTGGGAGGTCGCGGACGCCGCTGCGCTGGAGGCGCTGGCGGCGAAGCTGGAGCAGGCCGGAGTCGAGGTTACCGCCGAGCCGCAGACCTCAGCCGACAACCGGCGCGTCCGCGCGCTGATCTCGTTTCACGATCCCGCGGGCAATCGCCTGGAGGCGTTTTACGGCGCCGAGGTGGACGAGACGCCGTTTCGTCCCGGTCGATCGATTTCCGGCTTCCGCACCGGTCCGCTCGGGCTCGGGCACGCGGTGCTGACGGTGGAAAACATCGACGCGATGATGCCGTTCTATGTCGACCTGCTCGGCTTCGGGCTTTCCGACTACATGCAAAAGCCGTTTCGCGCCTATTTCTTTCACGTCAACGCGCGTCATCACTCGCTCGCTCTGATCGAGACCGGCCGCAACGGCATGCATCATCTGATGGTGGAGCTGTTTTCGCTCGACGATGTCGGCCAGTCCTACGATGTCGCCTTGAGCGAGCCCGAGCGCGTCAACGTCACCCTGGGCCGCCACACCAACGATCTCATGACGTCGTTTTACGCGAGGACGCCGTCGTCGTTCATGGTCGAATGCGGCTGGGGCGGCCGCGAGATCGATCCATCGACGTGGAAGCCGGTCGAAATGCATGACGGCCCGAGCCTGTGGGGGCATGAACGGATCTGGCTGCCGCCAGCCGACCGCGAAGTGGCACGCGAAATGCGGATGCGCGCCGCGGCAGCCGGCCTGCGCGCGCCGGTTCAGGTGATGGACGGCAATTACAAGCTGATGCCGGGTACCTGTCCGTGGTGGGATGGGGTGGGTAAGGCAGGATGATTGACGGCGTCGTTCCCTCCCCCCTTGTGGCGGAGGGTTAGGGAGAGGGGTAAGCCGCAAACACCGAGTTCGCGGCTACCCCCCTCTCCGGCTCTCCCCCACAAGGGGGGAGAGAGCACAGCGTGCGCGTGGCACGCTCGTGCTTCAACTCGCACGCACTTCACCCCAGGTGCTTCTTGAAAAATTCCGTGGCGCGGCCCCAGGCCAGCTCGGCAGCCTTGCGGTCGTGCACCGTCATCCGCTGCTCGTTGGCGAAGCCGTGCTCGGCGTCATAGCGGAACAGCTCCAGCGACTTGCCGGCGGCCTTCATCGCCTTCTCGAAGGCATCGACAGCTGCCGGCGTGCACCAGTCATCCTTGTTGGCGAAATGCGCCTGCAGCGGAATCTTGACGTCGGCGGGCTTGGCCGCCTGCTCCGGCGGAATGCCGTAGAACACCACACCCGCGGCGAGTTCGGGAATCCTGGTGGCGCCGATGATGGTGACCGCGCCGCCGAGGCAGAAGCCGGTCAGACCGACCTTGGCGCCGTTGCGGCCGAGATATTGCGCCGCGCCCCGCACGGTCTGCGTGGTGAGGTCGATGAAATCCAATGAGTTCATTTCTTTGCCGGCGCTGTCGGTGTCGTGATAGGGCACCACCTTGCCCTTGTAGAGATCGGGCGCAAGCGCATCGAAGCCGGCCAGCGCGAAGCGGTCGCACATCCCTTTGATCTGGTCCTGCAGCCCCCACCATTCCTGGATCACGACCACGCCGGGCGCGTTGCCGCGGCCGGCATTGGCGAGATAGCCGCTGGTGTCCTTGCCGTCCGGGCGCTTGAACGAAATGCTGGTGCCCATGGGTTCCTCCGGATTTTTTCGGGTTGCCGATTGGCGGGCATTTTGACCGCTGTGCGCGCGGGATGCAATCAGTTCGCGAAACTCGTGCCACGGATCAGCGCGCCGCTCTCGCGGCGTGGCGCACTGCTGATCCGGGGCCCACAATTATCCGACGGGTCCCGGATCCGCGAAGCGCTACTACGCACCGCATCGCGTCCGGGAAACGTCCGTCAGTTCAACAAAGAAGCCCCCGCAGGGGCTTTTCGGACCGGCATCAAGAGAGAAAGGTTCAGTGCGCGTCGGCCCAGACCTTCTTCTTGGTGAAATACATCAAGCCGGTGAACAGGATCAGGAACACGAAAACCTGCAACCCCAGCCGCTTGCGGGCTTCCATATACGGCTCCGCGGCCCACATCAGGAAGGTCGTGACGTCCTTGGTATATTGCGCAACCGTCGCAGGCGAGCCGTCGTCGAATGTGACCTGGCCGTCGGAGAGCGGCTTTGGCATCTTGATGGCGTGGCCGGGGAAATATTTGTTGTAGTAGGAGCCCTCGGGCAGGGTCACGCCGGCTGGCGGCTTGTCCTCGAATCCCTGCAGGATGCCGGCGACGTAATTTGGTCCCTGCTCCTGGAACGTCGTGAAGAAGTCGAACACGAATCTTCGGAAAGCCGCGCTCGTAGGAGCGCGCCTTGGTGATCAGCGACAGGTCGGGCGGCAATGCTCCGCCATTGGCGGCGCGCGCGGCCTGCTCGTTGGGAAAGGGCGAGGGGAAATAATCCGCCGGCCGGCCGGGCCGTTCGAACATTTCGCCCTGATCGTTCGGGCCGTCCTTGATCTTGTATTCCGCGGCAAGGGCTGCCGTTTGCGCATCGGAATAGCCGGGACCACCGGGATCGGCGAGATTGCGGAACGCGATGTACGACAGCGCATGACAGGCGGAACAGACTTCCTTGTAGACCCTCAAGCCCCGCTGCAGCGACCCGCGATCGAACTTGCCGAACGGACCCGAGAACGACCATTTCTGCGACGGTGGCGCTTCCTGCTCCTCGGCGCGGGCGTTTTGCACGCTTCCGGCCCACAGCGCGCCGGCCACCGCGAGCGCGATCACCGTGGACACCATCGGCGCAGCCCTGCTGCCGGTTTTCGCCAGCACGTCGTCGGCGATCGAGTTCGGCACCGCCCTCGGCTTTTCGATCCGGCTCAACAGCGGCAGCAGGATCAGGAAATAGGCGAAGTAACAGAAAGTCAGGATTCGCCCGGCAATCACGTAAATGCCCTCGGGCGGTTTGGCGCCGAGATAGCCGAGCAGCACGCAGACGATGACGAAGATCCAAAAGAACTGTTTCGCCATGGGACGATAGCTGGACGACCTGGTCTTGGCGGTATCGAGCCACGGCAGGAACAGCAGCACGAGGATCGCCGAGAACATCGCGGTGACGCCGGCGAGCTTGTTGGGGATCGAGCGCAGGATCGCGTAAAACGGCAAATAATACCATTCCGGCACGATATGCGCGGGCGTCACGCCGGGATTGGCGGGGATGTAGTTGTCGGCGTCGCCGAGATAGTTCGGCATGTAGAAGATGAACCAGGCGAAGAACAGCATGAAGCAGGAGACGCCGAACATATCCTTGATGGTGGCATAGGGCGTGAACGCCACGGTGTCCTTTTCCGTCTTCGGCTCGACGCCGGCCGGATTGTTCTGGCCCGCGACGTGCAGCGCCCAGACGTGCAGCACCACGACGCCGGCGATCACGAACGGCAGCAAATAGTGCAGCGAGAAGAAACGGTTCAATGTCGGATTGCCGACCGAATAGCCGCCCCACAGCAGCGTCACGATGCTCTCGCCGAAATAGGGAATGGCGGAGAACAAGTTGGTGATGACGGTCGCGCCCCAGAAACTCATCTGGCCCCAGGGCAGCACGTAGCCCATGAAGCCGGTCGCCATCATCAGGAGGTAGATGATGACGCCGAGAATCCAGAGAATTTCCCGCGGTTCCTTGTACGATCCGTAATACAGCCCGCGGAACATATGGATGTACACGGCGAGGAAGAACATCGAGGCGCCGCTGGCATGCATGTTGCGCAAGAGCCAGCCGTAGTTCACGTCGCGGACAATGCTTTCCACCGACCTGAAGGCCATGTCGGCATGCGGCGTATAGTGCATCGCCAGGATCACGCCGGTGACGATCTGCAAGCCCAGCATCATCGAAAGGATGGCGCCGAAGGTCCACCAGTAGTTCAGGTTGCGCGGCGTCGGATAGGCCACGAACGAGGAGTGCATAAGACCCATAATCGGCAGGCGACGTTCAATCCACCTCAAGGCGGGATTGGTCGGCTGGTAGGTGGATGGTCCGCTCATGATGCGATCCTGAGGAAGTAAGACGAGGCGACGGGTTCAAGTCTCGGACGTCAGGTCCAAGCCTCAGCCAATCTGGATTTTGCTGTCGGAAACGAATTGATAGGGCGGCACCGTCAGGTTGGCAGGTGCAGGTCCCTGGCGAATGCGACCTGAGGAGTCGTATTGCGAGCCGTGGCAGGGGCAGAAGAAACCGTCGTAATTGCCCTCATGCGCGATCGGGATGCAGCCGAGATGGGTGCAGATGCCGATCACGACCAGCCATTGGTCGTGGCCTTCCTTGACCCGGGCCTGGTCGCTCTGCGGATCGGGCAGGCTTGCGACGGCGACGCTGCGCGCCTCCTCGATCTGCTTCTTGGTACGGTGGCTGATGTAGATCGGCTTGCCGCGCCAGAACACCTTGATGTCCTGCCCCTCGGCGATCGGCGCCAAATCGACTTCGATCGGCGCGCCGGCCGCGATCGTCGAGGCATCCGGATTCATCTGGGAAATGAACGGCCAGAGCGTGGCCATTCCGCCGACCGCAGCGGCGGCCCCTGTTGCAACAAAGAGGAAATCACGGCGCGTTGGATGATCCGCCGAAGACGCTGTCGTCACGATTCCAAACCCTTTCTCAGCTGCAGCCGGTGGAACCGCCCCAGGCAACACACACGATAGCCGAGGGAGGCTGCCGGCGCCCGCGAACCCCCGCGGCGGCAGAAAGACCGCTTTTTCCAGCCAATCGGGCGGAACAAGCAGTCCAGAATCGTTCTATTGGCACCCTTGCCGGACGAGCGCAAGCCCGCTATCGGCTGGCCCGTGTGCCATGCACTAATTCCGCGGCGAGCGTTGAATTATCCAGACATTTCATGGGGACCCGAAGGGCCGTCGCCAAATGCAGATTGCGCTTTTCCAGCCTGATATCCCCCAGAACACCGGAACAATTCTTCGCCTCTGCGCGTGCCTCGATGTGGCCGCCAATATCATCGAACCCGCCGGTTTTCCGCTGTCCGACCGGCATTTCCGCCGGGCCGGCATGGATTATCTCGATCAGGTGAAGCTCAGGCGTCACAACTCATGGCCAAAATTCGAGCAATGGCGTAACGAGGCGGGTTACCGGCTGATCCTGTTCACGACCAAAGGTGCCGCTTCCTATCTTGAGTATCGCTACGATGCGGCCGATATCCTGCTGTTCGGACGGGAATCCGCAGGGGTGCCCGACGAGGTCATGGCGGCCGCCGCCGCGCGGCTGGTGATACCGATCAAGCCCGGCCTGCGCTCGCTCAATGTCGCCGTGGCCGCCGCGATGGCATTGGGCGAGGCGTTGCGGCAAACCGGTTCCGGAGATTTAGGGAGAAGTTAGGCTTGAGTTACGCGGTCAAGGAAATCTTTCTGACCTTGCAAGGCGAAGGCGCGCATGCCGGCCGCGCGGCGGTGTTTTGCCGTTTTTCGGGCTGCAATCTCTGGAGCGGCCGCGAACAGGACCGCGCCACTGCGACGTGCCGGTTCTGCGACACCGATTTTGTCGGAACCGACGGCACGCTGGGCGGCCGTTATGCCTCGGCGGATGAACTTGCAGCAACCATCGCCGCACACTGGATCGGACGGCGCGAGGACCGCTACGTGGTGTTGACCGGCGGCGAGCCGTTGCTGCAGGTGGATGCGCCGCTGATCGATGCGCTGCATGGGCAGGGTTTTTCGATCGGCGTCGAGACTAACGGCACGATCCCTCCGCCCGCCGGCATGGACTGGATCTGCGTCAGCCCCAAGGCCGGCGCGGACCTCGTGGTACGGCAGGGCCATGAGCTCAAGCTGGTCTACCCGCAGGCCGATGCCGCGCCGGAGGCTTTTGCCGATCTCGATTTCGAACGCTTCTCGCTGCAGCCGATGGACGGACCCGAATTGATCGAGAACACCGCGCGCGCGGTCGACTATTGCCTGCGCCATCCGCAGTGGCGGCTCAGCCTGCAGACGCACAAGACACTGGGTATCAGATGAAGGTTGGACAGTCGGAAATGTGGGAACTGACAAAATCGTTCCGGTTCGAGGCAGCCCACGCGCTGCCGGGAACGACGCTGGGCGCGGCAAGCCAGGAAATCCACGGCCATTCGTTCCGTGCCGAAGTCACCGTGCAGGGCACGCCCGATCCAGCGACGGGGATGGTGCTCGACCTCGGCCTTCTCGATCGCAGCATGGCGGAGGTGCGGAAAATGCTCGACCACAAGCTGCTCAATGCGGTGGAGGCGCTGGGAGCACCGACGCTGGAAAACCTCTCGCGTTTCGTCTGGGAGCGGGTTCAGCACGCCGGCCGGATCGCGCGGGTCAGCGTGCACCGCGACAGCTGCAATGAAAGCTGCACCTATTACGGCCCGCGGGGCTGAGGCGGCCCATGGACATGTCCGTGATCGAGGATCGCAAGGCGCGGGCGAAAAGCTGGTTCGAGGCGCTGCGCGACGACATCTGCACCGCCTTCGAGCGGCTGGAAGACAAGGCGCCGGCATCGCTTTATCCGGGCGAGCCCGGGCGCTTCGTGCGCACGCCCTGGGATCGCACCGACCACACCGGCCATCCCGGCGGCGGTGGCGTCATGTCGATGATGCGCGGCAGGCTGTTCGAAAAGGTCGGCGTGCATATCGTCGCCGTGCACGGCGAATTCGCGCCCGCGTTTCGCGCCGAAATGCTGGGGGCAGCGGATGACCCGCATTTCTGGGCCTCCGGCATCTCGCTGATCGCGCATATGCGCAATCCGCACGTCCCCGCCGTGCATATGAACACCCGTTTCATCGTCACCACCAAGGCATGGTTCGGGGGCGGCTCCGATCTCACGCCGGTGCTCCGCCGCCGCCGTACCCAGGAGGACAAGGACGCGCACGCCTTTCACGCCGCGATGAAAAGGGCCTGCGACGCCCATGCCGCCATCGTGTCGTATGACAAATACAAGAAATGGTGCGACGAATATTTCTACCTGCCGCATCGCAAGGAACCTCGCGGCATCGGTGGCATCTTCTACGATCACCACGATTCCGGCGACTGGGATGCCGACTTCGCCTTCACCCAGGACGTCGGCCGCGCCTTCCTGGCAATCTACCCTGAACTGGTGCGCGCGAATTTCAACACGCCCTGGACGCCGGAGGAACGCGAGGAACAACTGATCCAGCGCGGACGCTACGTCGAATTCAACCTGCTGCACGATCGTGGCACCCTGTTCGGGCTGAAGACCGGCGGCAACATCGAATCGATCCTGTCGTCCCTACCGCCCGAGGTGAAATGGCCATAACCACGATGACAGGGCTACCGCGCGCGATGCTGATCGACATGGATGAAACCATCCTGTCGGCCTATGGCCGCCCCGAGATTGCATGGAACGAGGTCGCAGCCGAGTTTGCCGGCGAATTCGCCCCCCTGTCTCCGCAACAGGTTGCCGCTGTGATCGTGGAGTCGGCGCGCCAGTTCTGGGCTTCGGCCGCAGCCGAGTGGCGATTGAAGCTTCCCGAGGCACGGCACGAGGTTGTCAGAAGCGGATTTGCCACCCTCGCCGCCGCCGGCCACGCCGTGCTGCCGGTTGATCTTGCGATCCGGCTCGCCGACCGCTTCACCGCCTATCGCGAAGAGGCGATGTTCATGTTCCCCGGCGCGCATGACGCCATCGATGCCTTGAAGGCGCGCGGCGTGAAGCTGGCGCTGGTCACCAACGGCGCGGCGCAAACCCAGCGCGCCAAGGTCGAGCGCTTCGAACTGACGCACCGGTTCGATCATATCCAGATCGAGGGCGAGCACGGGTTCGGCAAGCCGGACGAACGCGCCTATCGGCACGCCATGCAGGCACTTGATGTCACCGCATCCGAGACCTGGATGATCGGCGACCATCTCGAATGGGAGATCGAGGTGCCGCAGCGCCTCGGCATCTATGCGATCTGGATGGATGCGCATGGCGAAGGCCTGCCCGCGGACACCAAGGTCAAGCCCGATCGCATCATCCGCTCGCTGGCGGAGTTGTTGCCTGATGAGGCCGTGTGAAACTGGCGCTCATCTCGAGCCGCTTCCCACACCCCAACCAAAAATATCGAAAACAACCCCATGCAAAGTAGCCTGGGGGGTGCTGGCTGTGCCAGCCGGCGACCACATTTGACACGCCGGGCAAATCAGCGGCAGTCATTCAGGATGCGGAGCCACGGGCCTCGCAGTACTAAATCCTCTTGTTTGATCTGCAGTCAAACCCGAGCATCACAGGCCTGCCCTGACTCCGTCCGCCGAATAAAGGAAAACGAACTCAGGTCGGACCTCACGCCATGTCCGCAAAGTGCCGGAAGGCGACATGCCCAAGCCTATTCGATCACCTCGTCGGCTGTGGCGAGCAAATTGTCTGGGACGGTGATTCCGAGCGCCTTGGCGGTCTTGAGGTTGATCACCAGCTCGAATTTGGTGGGTTCTTGAACTGGCAGCTCGGCTGGGTTCGCACCCTTGAGAATACGATCCACGTAACCGGCAGCCCTCTGCCAGAGGTCGAGATTGTCGATTCCATAGGAGAGCAAACCACCACTTTTTACAAAAAAGCGATATGGGTAGATCGCCGGAATCCGAAACCGCGCGGCGAGCCGAACGATCAGTTCGTGGTGAACCGAAGCAGCTGGACTAGTGGGCACAATTAACCCGCCATTTGACTCGCGCGCGAAACTGGATAGCCCGCGCTCAATGGTGACGGCATCGCGTACATCCAATGCTTTCAACTCGACTTTGAAAGACGATGTGACCGCCTGTATTGCTCCCATTATGCCCGTTCCTCCGGGTATCGTTGCATCTCGAAGCACGCCCACCCGGGTTACGCGCGGCGCAATCTGCTTGAGAATTTCGAGCCATTTCGCGCCGATGCCAAAATCCAGACTAACAAATCCAGTCATGTTGCCACCGGGGTGCGCAAGGCTGTCCACAAAGCCGCTGTTGACCGGGTCCACTACCTGCGCAAACACAATGGGTATTGTTGTTGTCCGTTCTTTTAATGCAGTCACCACGGTAGAAGTGTTGGCGAGGATTACGTCCGGCGCTGACGTGATCAATTCCGCGGCGTAAATTCGAGCCCGATCGGCGTTACCTGCGGTAAAGCGAACGTCCAATTGTAGATCGCGTCCTTCACTCCAGCCCGAATCGCGCATCCCTTTGCGGAATGCCGCGAGGCGAGCTTGTCCTTCGACATCGTCCTCTACCCCGATCAGCACTCCGATGCGACGCATACGCTCGCCTTGTTGCGCTCGCGCGGCCACTGGCCAAGTGACCGCAACGCCACCAACCACTGTTTTGATGAAATCGCGCCGTCTCATTGCGCGCCCCTCAGCCGGACGTGTGTCCCTTCCTTGTCCAAGCCGGTCAGGCGACTATATCCAGCCACATCAGCCGCAAGGATAGCTGCAAGCCGCCGTTCAACGCGATTGTCGGTCAAAACGGCCTCCCGAGATCGGTAGATCCGCGGACATATCAAAGCATAGGGCGTTGCCCGTGGGCTAGGGCCAATGTCCGCTTTGGGTCAAACTCAGACATCTCGGCCTAACGGTCGGATGTCCGTTTCACTTCCAGGAGCGGACATCAGGCGGCCATTGCGGCATGTCCGTTTCGTAACAGGAGCGGACCCGAGCGACGAGCAGCGGCGTTGTGCAATGCGCTATCCGTCATGGCTCCCGCTCCACCCTGCTTTCCCGCAGCTTTTATAGCGACGGTGCCGCTCCCATTTGCCGAGGCATCTTTGAGCCGTTAACTTCCGCCGAACCTCCTACACGTTTGGAATAATGGCAACACGTCTCGCATCGATCGGACCGGGGACCTTTAAAGTCAGGCAACATGGAGAATGAAAGGTCCTCCGCCGCGCTAGGAATGACATCGCCGATCGCAAAGCTCGGCATCGTCGGGCTGGGAGCGTCGCCTGCTCCACTCGACATCGCCGTCAACGTCGCGCTGCCGGCAATCACGGATCATTTCGCTCTCGCCCTCAGCGACGTCCAATGGTTAGTAGTCTGCTACGTTCTGGTCTACGGCTCACTGATGCTGGTGTGCGGTAAGATGGGCGACTTGGTCGGCCATCGCCTGATCTTCCGCACCGGCCTCGTAGTCACTGCCGTGGGCTGCTTCGCCTGCGCCATTGCGCCGGACTGGCCAATGTTCTTGTTAGCTCGCACCGTTCAGGGTGTTGGAACGGCGTTAGCGCTGGCCTGCACGCCAGCGCTAGCGACAGCCGTCTACCCCCCAGAGCAGCGGGTCAAGGCGCTCGCTGGCTATGCCATGGCCATGTCGCTCGCCGCCACGGTGGGGCCGTTCTTAGGAGGCATTCTTGTCGACATATGGGATTGGCAGGCGGTGTTCTGGGTGCGCGTGCCGATCGCGCTGCTCGCGCTCACCTTGTCCGGCGCGCTGCCGTCATCTCACACTCAGTCACGGCACTTCGACTTATTGGGTGCGACCCTGCTCGCGGCTTCCATCGGTATGCTACTGTTGGCGCTGGTATTGTCGCAGCGTCCCACGGCCTCAGGGTGGATGGCGCTAAGCCTGCTCGTCGTTGGGTTGGTGCTCCTGCATCGCTACGTGATGCGTAGCCTGAACTCTGCGGAGCCCATCATCCGCCCAGAGTTGTTCGCTGACGCCGCATTCACGATTCCGAACGTGATGAACGCATCAGCAAATCTGGCGGGCTTTGCCATCCTGCTGCTAACGCCTTACTACCTCATGAACGTACTGCACCTGTCTCCCATTATGACGGGGTTCCTGCTGGCGCTCGCCTACACGGGCACGCTCGCAGGGGCGTCTCTGGCGGTGCGACTGGTCCCCTGGTTCGGCCGGCGGAAGACGGTCTTTGCCGGCATCGTGCTCGTGGGTCTGGGCCTCCTGCCGCTTGGGCTTACGGGCGCCGCAGCTGCCGTTCCCATCGTGGCATTTCTGCTTGTACTCGAAGGAATGGGGCAAGGATTGCTCAACGTCGCTTACACAGACCTGGTGACCGGCACGCTGCCCGAACGGGACCGCGGTGTTGCGGGCAGCCTCGCGCTGTTGACCCGGACCGTGGGCATTGTCAGCGGCGCTTCAATCTTGACCGCATTGCAAGCCCATGGCGCAGCCGGTGCCGACTTCCTCGCCGGCTACCGCTTCGCCTTTCTTGGCGCCGGAGGCGGATTGTTGATCGCGCTAACTCTCTCCTGCTTGTGGTGGCGTGCCTGGTTCGGCGATCTCGCTCCGACATGAGTGCCACCATGTCCGGTTCGGGTTGCCGGCTCAACCGGTCGACGCAACACAGGCGTCAAATCTCTCTGCTGGGGTTTCAAATTGCAAGGTCTCGCGTGGTCGTTCGTTTAGCTGACGAGCCACTTTGTTGAGATAGGCTTGCGAGTGCACCGACAAGTCGGTGCCCTTCGGAAAGTACTGTCTGAGCAGGCCATTGGTGTTCTCGTTCGACCCGCGCTGCCACGGGCTCGACGACATCCTTGATCCATCGCTACACTCCATCTTTCCCTCTAAGATAAAGTGTTGCGTCCATCGGTTGAGACCACCGCCATGAACAGACATCCCGCCTCATTCACCTCAACGGGCGCGGCGCAAGCCGAAACCTAATCCGATCCAGGCTGCGCCAGCCATGACGAGATCGATGCCAAGGAACACGCCGAGGATATAAAGGCTCGAGACCGGCCAGTGCGCCAAGATGAGCAAGCCGAGCAGCAGCGTGATCACGCCAGACAGCAGCACCCAGATCCAGGGTGATTCCCGTTTCATGCTGAAGGCCAGGATGATCCGCATGATGCCCGAGGCCACCAGCGATGCGCCAAGAATGAGGGTGAGCAGCGCGGCGGCGAGTAGTGGATTCTCGAACGTTACGAAGCCGGCAACGATATAGAGCACCCCGAGCAGGACCCAGAGCAGGAATTTGCCCCAGCTCTTGATCTGGAAGGCGCTAAACACTTCGGCGACGCCGGCGATGATCATCATCACGCCGACCACAAGGACGCTCGCGACTGTGGCCATCACCACGCTGCCAAGCGCGACAAGCCCGGCGAGCAGATAGACGACGCCGAGCGCGACGATCCAGCCCCACTTGGCGCGTAGCGGTGCCATCTCAGAGCCGGCTTGAGGATTTCTCAGGGTGTCTGAAGCATTGGTCATGACGGTCCTCCGATGCGAAAACCTATCCGACGTTCATCTGCGAGAGACGGCATGCGGGACAAACCAAGATATCAAATACCCGCCACAATTGCCATCTCTAGCGATCTTTAGCTTTTCTGCTTTCTCGATATGGGTTGGCATTGCTGACGATTTTAATGGACGATTCGGGCTATTGATGGGGAAACCTGCAACCGGATCTCGACCGAATTCGGCTTTTCTCCTGATGTCCGGTCTACCCTCGTTAGCGACCGAACTGCGGACATCGCTGAAGGTCCGGTTCGTGCCATAAACGAACTCATTCGATTACCTCGTCGGCGATCAAGAGAAGGCCCGGTGGCACCTCGATCCCAAGCGCTCGCGCCGTTTGAAGGTTGATGACGAACTCGAATTTGGTCGACTGCAGCACCGGCAGCTCGGCGGGTTTTGCGCCCTTGAGGACGTTGCCGGTATAGACGCCAACTTGATGAAACGAGTCCGCAAAGTCGGCTCCATAGCTCATCAGCCCGCCGGCTGCCGCTATTTCGCGGATCGAATGAGCCGCTGGAACCTTGTGGCGCGCCTCCAAGGCGACGACTTGCGCGCGCTGGCTGACGAACAAAGCATCCCCTGCAACGAAGAGGGCATCGGGGCGCTCGCGCGTAAAGGTGGCAAAGGCCGCGTCTATCTCACCGATGGTACTGGCATTAAGGACCTGAATTTGCATCCCCATCGTGGGGGCGGCTTCCCTCACCTCTCGCAATGTGGCCTCGGCGACTGAAGGATTGGCGGGATTGAGGAGGACGGCAAGACGCACGGCCTTGGGCACCAAGTCGTGAAGAAGCCGCAGCCGTTTGGCCGTCAGCTCGGTTGAGAAAAAATTAATGCCGGTGGCATTGCCGCCGGGGTGGGCAAGGCTCGCGACAATACCAAGCTTCACAGGGTCGTCGCCGATGCCGAAGACGATCGGGATCGTTGAGGTCGCGGCTTTGGCCGCGACAGTGGGCAGAGTGCCGGGCGTGACGATCACGGCCACCTGCCTGCGAACCAGATCGGCCGCTAGCGCCGGCAGACGATCATATTGGCCCTCCAGCCAGTGGTATTCGACCGTCACGTTCTGGCCTTCGACATAGCCGGTTTCATTGAGGCCTTTGCGGAACGCGGCCGCAAAGCGCGCGGAGCCGTCGGCCGACCCGTCTCGGATAAACCCTATCACCGGCATCGCCGATTGCTCCGCGCGCGCCGCAAGCGGCCACGCGATGCTGGCACTGCCAAGCACACCCAAGAATTCGCGCCGCCTCATGTTCGCCTCCGGCCCACGAGACAGTATCCTATCTTTTCAGCTTGGCTTTTTGTAGGGACCGAAACCCTGCTTTCACTGCTGCCGGATTCTGTCACGGATGTCCGCTCAGGGTCAAAGCTGACCTGACCGCCCGTCAGTCGGACTTCCGCCTTATCCCTGAAAGCAAACTCAAGTCGGACATTGCGTCATGTCTGAAAAGTGCCAATATCGGAAGTCCGCCAAATGTCAATTCTTGATCCTCGTCGAGCGAAAAAGAAAGACCGCCTCGCGGCGGTCTCTCCCAGTCTAACCGGTGCTCGATCAAGCAGCTCGCTTGAATGCTTCCCGCGCAGCCTCATTGGCGCGATCGAAGACAGTGCGCGTTTCCGTCAAAGCTGCCATGAGTGCGGACCATGACTGGGTCCCCGCCTGGTTCAACTTCTCGAGTTTTTTCTCCGCCTCGACTGCATCGGCGTTCATTCGCTTAACGGCGGCGTCGATATCGCCCCGACGCTCAGAAGCGAATTTTTTGGCATCGCTGCCAAGCTTGTCGGCTGCTTCGCGCCACGCTTTCAATTGGGCATCGGCTTGAAGCTTGAACGTCGCCTGCTGGTGCTCGATTTGCTTGCCGAAGCTTTCGACATAGTTCTTGACCTCGGCTTCGAACAAGCGCCAGTCAGCCTCCAGTTTTGCTTTTGCCTGGATCCAGGCGGCCTCGTTAGCTTCCGACTGCTTCTTCATGGTGTCGCGGAAGTCGTTACGCTGCTTGCGCACGTCAGCAAGAACCTTCTTGGCCTTGTCGCGGACATCGGCCTGCACCTCGGCAGCCTTGCCCTCAAGCGAGGTCACCGTTGCGTCCATTTCGTCGAGACGTTCTTTGGCCCAATTTGTAAAGAAGTGAATATTGCTTTGCGTAACCATTTGCCCGTCTCCATAAATGTCGAATGGTGCCGCCCCATGCTGCTGATTAACACGCCGCGCCAAGCTATTTTTTGATGTAAGTCAATATCAAACCTAAGGGTGGCCCGCGGTCTGACCGGACTTCACCCAAGAAGTTGCAAGTTCCGAAGTGGGTCAAACAGCGGACCTGAGGGCCCTAAAATGCGACTTCCGCTTTACCCCCGAAAGCGGACTTAAGTCGGACATCCGGCCATATCCGAAAGGCGCCAGCAACGGAAGTCGCCTTCGCTATTCGATCACCTCGTCGGCGCGGGCAAGCAACGCGGCCGGAAGCGCCAGGCCAGGGGAGTTTGCCGTTTTCGCGTTGATCACAAGATCGATCCTTGTGACCTGTCGCACCGGCAAATCTTCGGGTTTCTCGCCCTTCAGCACGCGACCGATAATTTCGTCAACTTGTCGGAAAGCATCATCATCGTTGGGTACCTCGACGGCAAGTCGGGCACTTGTTCGGCGCAGGTTAGCGAAGTGCTGCCATAACCTTTGGAAGCAAACTCGCTGCTACGATGGCATGAGCCTTGGCGCTGGGATGACTGCCGTTAAAATACGGTGGCCATTTCTGAAAGACGATCACCTTGATGCCGCGGGCTTTCAGCCGGCGTGACATTTCCGCGACGTTGCGTTCCATATCGAGCCTGGTGCCGCCCAGGCGCATTTCGTTCCACATCGGGTCGATGATCGCAACCTTGGTGCTGGAATCAGCCACGGAGTCGAGGCTCCCCAGCATCTGGCCAGCCGTGATGCCGGGCACGCCGGCATTCTTGACCGTCACGCTGAACCCGCGTGCGCGCAGGAGCTTCTCCAGCTGAGCAGGATATGCCTCCGGTGGCATGACGCCGCCCATGGTATATCCCGTACCGAGGGTGTTGCTTGCGCCGATGGCGACGACCTGGGCGTGGGCGAGATTCGCAGCGTCGAGAGCCACGAGTGGCAACCCAAGCAGAGCGAAAAGAAGAAGTCGATGCCGTAAACTCATTGACCATCCTCCCTTTTTGGCGCGACATCGGCCAACCTGCCGCGCCACCATGCAGCGACAGGAACTCGCGCCGTCTCATGTGTGCCCCCGGCGGCCGAGGCCCACACTCTACCACACTCAATCCCTGGGAAGCCTCCCTGGTCGTCGCAGCAGATTTGGCCGCCAATGTCTGAGTTGGGTCAAAAGTCCATTGTGGGTCAAAAGGGCGACCTTGAAAGCAAACTCAAGTCGGACCTAACGCCATGTCCGCAAAGCGGAAGCGACTTCCACGCGTGGCGTTGCATTGTTTCGCTCGCAATGACGTCGATGATCTAATCCCTCGGTCTCGGTTGCTGGGGCTGCTTATTCACCGGCCCCGGCGGGTGCGCCGCCAGCCAGTCCATCCGCTTCAGGTCCATGGTCTGCACCGCGACGGTGTCGCCGAAAACCATGTACTGCGGCGACTGCACCGACCATGCGGGCCATTTGAGCTGAGGCGTTGTCGGCGAGCCGGTCTCCGCCAAAGCAATGAGGCTGCCTGCCATGCGATCGGTCAGCTCGCGATCGTAAGCCGTCCACATCCTTGTCGGCCGCTGCCAGTTATACGCATCGAGCGTGTCAAACCAGTACGGTACGTCAGCGGTGTGGTAGGCCCCGACGGTAGCCGTGTTCTGGTCGGCGATGGTAACGCCCGGCGCATAGGGATGCTTCCTCATGAAGGTGTCGATATAGACCGGCGCCGTGCCGTATTTGGCCTGCACCTCGGCGCAGCTTCGCGAATTCATCATCATGCCGTTTTCCATCGCGGCGCGATGTGCCATCGGCTGAACGTCGGAGTCGTTCTGCGCGGGGTAAAACTGCAGGAACTGGTCGGCGTCGGCACCGTACGTCTGACGCGCAATGGCCTGGTAGTCCGCGACGTTACGGGCGCGGGTTAGCGGATACCGCGCCGAATCGAGGTCGTCGCCGTTGGAGCTGGCGATGACCGGCACGTCGCTTGCCTGGTGTGAGGCGAAGGCCTGCTCTTTCGTGCCGGTCCAGAAATAACCGTCGATGACCGAGGTCGCCCGAACGCCGGAGACGTGAAGGCCAAGTTGGTTCTCCTCCTGAAGCGCGAGGATTCGGTCGGCCGGGACATTGCGCATGGCAGCCAGGTCCGGAACGCCAAGGGCCTTCTGCAGTTCGAGGCCCGTCTTCTCACCTTCGGCCAGTGGGCTCACGCCCCCGATCATGCCCGTGCCGCCGAAATTGCAGGCACTGGTCATCATCGCGCCGCGAAACAGGCCCTTTGACAGCGGACTGGTAATCTGGGCCGCCACGGCGCCAGCGCCAAACGACTGACCGCTGATGACTACCTTGTCAGGATCGCCGCCGAACTTGGCGATGTTGTCGCGCACCCATTTCAGAGCCGCGTTTTGGTCGAGATAGCCGTAATTGCCGGAATGCCCGCTCTGCTCCTGCGTGAGCTCCGGATGGGCCATGTAGCCGAGCATGCCGACCCGATAGTTGAAGTTGACGAAGATGACGCCTCGCTTCGCCAAGTTCTCGCCGCCGTAATTGGCCATGCCGGACGAGCCGAGCGTTCCGCCGCCGCCGTAGATGAAGACGACCACCGGACGGCCCTCGCCCGCCTTGGCTTCGGCCGGTGCCCACAAATTGAGGTAGAGGCAGTCTTCGCTGCTCGGCTCCTCGCCAAAGTAATGATTGATGTCGTGGGCACGCAGCACCTGAATGCATTCAGGACCCCTGCGGTCTGCGTTCCAGACGCCGTCCCAGCTGATCGGCTGCGGCGGCCTCCAGCGCAGTTCGCCAGTCGGGGGCTTCGCGAAGGGGATTCCGAGATAAGCCTTTACCCCGGAGCTCAGCCTGGTGCCTGAGACTTTGCCGCTGACGATCACCACCGGATCACCCGGCAGCGAAATCATCGCGTCCGCCGATGCGGATGGGATCGCGGCGAACAGCGCGCCCGTAAGCGAAATCGCTCCGATCGTAGATCTCCTGAAATCCATGGCGCATATTTCCTCTATTGCCTTCCAGGGCTAACTCCTCCGCGATTGCTCGCGGCGTTCGCTTGAGGCAAACGATAGCCGATCCACGCGTCGGCTCAATTACTGTCTCGTTTGGCAGCCCTAACACCATGTTATTTTTGGCGGAGTGCCGCTCGATTTCGCGACCAAGCGCCCCGGCAAAACGGGCTCGCTCTTGAAGCCGGAATTGGCCTGTCCGCCGCCCGGTGGTATGTTCCCTGCAGCTTGAAGGAGGCCACGATGGCTGAAGCCAAACTCGCTCCGAACCTGCCGAACTGGATGGTCGAGCACGCGAACCGCTATCTTGCCAGCGGCGGGACTGACGGGCATCTGTACAAAGTCACCGTGCCCCAACGAGGTGAGATCACGGCGCCGGCGCTGCTGCTGACCACCACCGGCCGCAAGTCTGGCGACAAGTTCATCTTCCCGCTGTTTTACGGAAGGGACGGCGGCCGTTACTTTGTCGTCGCCTCGAAGGGAGGCGCCCCCGAGCACCCTGGGTGGTATCGCAATATTCTCGCCAACCCCGACGTGGAAGTGCAGGTCGGGACCAAGAAACTGAACGCGCGGGCCAGGACAGCGGCGGGCGAGGAGCGCCTGCGGCTCTGGAAAAAGGCGCTCGAGTTTTGGCCGCCTTACGCCGACTATCAGCTCAAGACCGAGCGCGAGATACCGGTGGTGGTGCTGGATCCAGTCCATTAGAGCGGGGACCACACATGAATGATGCGGAGGCGGGTCGTACGCGCGACTTCCTGGGTTACGGTCGCCATCCGCCGGATCCTCGCTGGCCGAATGGCGCGCATGTCGCCGTCAATTTCGTGATCAACTATGAGGAAGGCGGCGAATATTCCGTGCCTGACGGTGACCCCGTTTCCGAGGCAGCACTTACCGAAGGGGCGACCGCCGCCGTGGTCGGCCGCGACCTCGCGGCAGAGAGCATGTTCATGTACGGCAGCCGGGCCGGATTCTGGCGCCTCTATCGGATGTTCACCAGGCGAAACCTTCCTTGCACGGTGTTTGCCATCGCGCGCGCGCTCGAGCGCAATCCCGAAGCGGCAGGCGCGATCCGCGAAGCGGGCTGGGACGTCGCCGGCCATGGCTTGCGCTGGGAGATGCATGCCAATCTCACACCCGAAACCGAGCGCGATCATATTCGCCTTGCTACCGAGATTATCACCCGGTGCATGGGGAGCCGCCCCGAAGGCTGGTACTCCCGCTATGCCCCATCGCTGTCCACGCGAACGATTTTATTGGACGCGGGATACTCCTACGACAGTGATGCCTACGACGACGAACTTCCATATTGGGTGAAGGTCGGCTCGCGCGACCAGCTGGTGATTCCTTATTCGCTGGTGCACAACGACGTGCGCTTCAGCCGACAAGGCATCACCACGGGCAACGATTATTTTGACTACATCAAGAATGCCGTCCAATGCGTGATCGACGAGGATCCGCCGCGGATGCTGAGCTTCGGACTTCACAACCGCATCATTGGCCATCCCGGCCGCGCCTTTGGATTGGCAAAAGCGCTCGAGTGGCTCGCAAACCATCCCAAGGTGTGGATCGCCCGGCGTGTCGACATCGCGGCGCACTGGCGCAAATCGCACGCACCGCGCGCGGTCTGACGGCAAGGCCGGTCAAGCAGTGGCTACGAGGACGCTTTGCAGGGATCGCGCCGGCTAATTCGTTCTCGGTGGCCAAATCCGGGCCGCCAACCATCCCGCCAGAGGCGCGCCAAATGCCAGGCACCATGTGAATTGCGCAACCGACGGCGCCACGGCGGCCGTCACCGTTCCGAACACCAACACAAAGACCGGAAAGATCGCGGTGACCAGCAACTCGGGATTGCGGCGACCTCGCAGCGCCAGAATCCATAGCAGCGCATTCAAGCCGGCAATGACCGTCAGATGCAAGCCATAGCCTACGGCGACGACGCTATCGAGCCGATACAGGCCGTAAAATCCGTTCGTCACCGGAAGCAGGACGATCGACAGCAGGAAGATCAGATTGAGGAAGACTTCGCCGCGGCTGCCTTCCGGTGCGAAGGAGAGCCGCCGATGATGGCTGAGCCAAAACACGCCGGCGATGATAAAGCTGATCACCAATGCGATGACAGGTTGTGCGTAGGCATGGACAAGGTCTATCCAGGCCGGCGCGTTCGCGAACTGGCTGGCCTTCGGCAGATCATAGGCGAGCAGCGTCATCGCAACGCCGAAGATGGTGTTGCTCAACGCCTCCAATCGGCGCATTTCGAAACGACCGATCTGGTTCAACCTCGCTCCCCCTCAATGCCGGACACGAGACCCCTGACACGAGGCCTTCGTTGGCGGTGCTACGGCCCCGCGGCCGCGATTCGCTGCCGCACCATGGGCAGAACCTTGCGGCCGACAAGCTCGATGCTTGCAAGGATTTCTTCCTGGCCCATCCCCGGCCAACTCACGCGCATCGAGAGGTGGTTGATGCCGCAGCGATGTTGGGCGACCAGCATGTCGATGACACCTGCGGGCGCGCCCACCGCGAACCGCCTGGACGCCAGTGCGCGGAACTGTTGCTCGGGCGCGGCGTTCGGATCAAGCGTGAGTCCCTCCAGGCCCCAGGACACATAGGATTTGTATTTCTCCATGAGAAATGGGGCCGAGCGACGGATCGCGGTCTCGTCATCGGCCGCGCAGCCCACCTCGATCATTCGGCAGAAATGCTCCGCCGGCGGCAGCTTTGCCGCGGACCGCGCGGACTTGAACGCCGACATCTGCGCGTCGAGTTGGTCGAGCGTGGTTGTTGGCACAGAAAGCCAGCCATCACCGATCCTGGCCGCCCTCGCGATGGCCGTGTTCACTTGTGCGCCGATAATGATGGGCGGGCGCGGCGCCTGCAGCGGGCGCGGTGCAATGGCGGCGTCGCTGAATTGCCAGTAACGTCCGGAATGCGTGACCCGGTCCTCGCTCCACAGCCGCCGGATGATTTCAACGGCCTCGATGAACCGGCTCACGCGCTCCGACATGGGCACGCCGAATATCTGGAACTCCTCGGGCCGATAGCCGAGCCCGACGCCAAGCAGGAACTTGCCGCCCGTGATGACGTCCAGAAAGGCACCGGTTTCCGCCAGTTCGACCGGATTGTGCAGCGGCAGCAACGTGACGTTGGTCCCGATCCACAGGCCCTCGGCCTCGGCGGCGAGCCGATGCAGCATCGGCAGCTGTGGAAAGAAGTGGAAGCCCGGCGTGATGTGGTGCTCGCCGGCCCAGATCGAGTTCAAACCCGAGCGAACGAACCAGGCGCACTTGCTCTACTGTTTCGGCGAAACGACGGGCAGGATCATCGCCTGCCGGGTGCTGCGAGTTCAGGTAAATACCGAGCTTCAATGCCATGCTCCCCCGTCGTCGTGTGGCCGGCAACGACGCTATCACATCTCGCGACGCGCTATCGGCACAATTGTGCTGCCGCATGTCGGGTGACGGGTGGCGTCACAACAGCTGCCGCAGCGCAGATGAGATCATCATCACGCCGCCTGCGATGACGACGACATCGAGGATCGCGGTGTGAATATGCACCGGCATGCGCTCGACGAAAGTTTTGGCGAAGAACGCACCGGGTATCGCCACCGCGCCGATCAGCAGCGCAAAGGCGAGCACCTGCGCGGTGACGACGCCGGCCAGTCCGAATACGGAAATCTTGATCAAGCCGGTGGCGACCGAGATCACGGCGTCGGTGGCTATCACGGCCGCGCCATCGAGGCCCGCCGCCATCAACAGCGACAACAGGATCACGCCGGCGCCCACGGTGCCACCGACCACGACGCCGTATCCCACCGCGGCCACGGCGAGCCCAGTGTCACCGATCCTGACGTCATGCCGCCGTGCCAGACGTCGCAGCGGCACGCTCGATATCAGCATGGCGCCGATCACCAGCGCTGCGCCGGCATTGGTCAGTTTCGTATAGCCGTAGGCGCCAAGCGCGGTCGTCAATGCAGCCGCCGCGATCGCGATCAGCGCGCGGCGGCGGTCGATATAGCGCAAATACGCCGTGGCCCGGCTGAGATTGGTGAAGATCGCGGAGATGGCGATGATCGGCACCACCGGTTCGGCGCCGATCAACGGCACCAGCACCAGCGGCATCAGCGCGCCGGTGCCGTAGCCGGCAAGCCCGCCGATGACAGAGGCAAACAGCGCGACGCCGGCGACCAGGAAAAGCTGGGCAATGGAAATATCGGCGAAACCCGACAAGATGCTCACGGCCTGATGTCGCGGGTGAAGCGGGCGACGGTCTGGTCGGCAATGGCTTTCAGCGCGGCCTTGTCGAGCGTGAATTCCGCCGCCAGCCAGGCGTCTTCGGCAAGCCCCAATACCTGCCCGAGGTCAGGGCCTTCGGCGATGCCGCGGGCGATGAAATCGGCCGCCTTCAGCGGAAATTTCGGCGCGCGCCAGCGCTCCGGCAAGGTGGCGAGCTGTCGCCACTGCGCGGAATTGGCATCCCCGCCGGCCCGCGCCAGGGCCAGCAACAGCCGGTCGCGGTAACGGTCCTCGCCAAGCCGGTAGAGCCGCCGCCGCGCGGTCGCCTCATCCATTCCGGCGAGCCGCCACCAGCGATGGCCCATGGAATCCAGCGCCCTGGTTTCGGCATTGGTGAGCCGCAGGCGCGTAGCGACGCGCCTTGCGTCTTCGGTGACGGCGACCGCGAGTGCGCCGAGCCGGCGCACCGCGTCGGGCTTCAGCCCGAGCGCGCGCTCGGCTCCGATCATCGCCTTCAGCGGCCCGGTATAGGCGACACCGCCGAAAATCGAGAGCAGTATCCCGCTATCGGCCATCGCTGTGATCGCACCGAGCGCGCCTTCGGCGACCATCAGCTTCACCATTTCCATGCGCACCCGCTCCGCCGACAGCGTGGCAAGGCCTGCGCGCGCGCGAATGCAGGCAAGATAGCCGTCGCGGTCCGGCGCGCCCGCGCCGAAGGCGGCGTGAATGCGGAAGAACCTGAGGATGCGCAAATAGTCCTCCGCGATCCGCTGCGCCGGCTCGCCGATGAAGCGCACGCGCTTTGCCAGGATATCGTCAAGGCCGCCGACGTGATCGTGCACGACGCCTTGGGCATCGACCGACAGGCCGTTGATGGTGAAGTCGCGCCGCTCGGCATCGCGGACCCAGTCGCGGCCGAACGCCACTTTGGCCTTGCGGCCGAAGGTTTCGGTATCCTCGCGCAAGGTCGTGACCTCGAACGGATGCCCATCGGCGACCAGCGTCACGGTGCCGTGCTCGATGCCGGTCGGCACGCTCTTGATGCCGGCCGCCCTGGCGCGGCGGATCACCTCCTCGGGCAGCGCGGTGGTCGCAATATCGATGTCGCCAACCGGAATCTTCATCAGCGCATTGCGGACCGCGCCGCCGACCACGCGCGCTTCCTCGCCGTTGCCGTTGAGCATCGCAAGCACGCGGGCGGCGGGACCCGATCTGAGCCAGGGCGCTTCCAGTGCTCCGCTTGCGAAGTTCGCTGGCATCTGCGGCGCCCTCTTATGCGAACTTCGCAAATGCAGCACCGGCAAACAGATCGATCGCACAAGCGAGAACGCGCGCGCGCTTCATTTTTCAGCTCCGGGAACGAATTTGCCGTTCTCGATATGGGCGGGAATGTAGGTCGAACTCGGCGGCGCGCCGGAAAAATGCGCAAGCAGCACGAAACTAATGATCACGAGCGCCAGCGAACCCAGCGCCAGTTTGGCGAGGACATGCGCCGGCCACGACGATTGCATCAACAGGCCGGAGCGTGTCGCGACCAGGAACAGCGCATAAACCCCGAACGGAATCAGGAAAATCCCGATTTCAGTAAATGCCGGACGGATCATGGCAGGCAAATCCGTTCGTAGAGCACGCGCAGAATTCCGGCGGTCGCGCCCCAGATGTAACGCTCCGCGAACGGCATCGCGTAGTACGAACGCTCCATGCCGCGAAAGTCCTTGCTGTGGACCTGGTGGTTGGCGGGGTCCATCAGAAACGCGAGCGGCACCTCGAACGCATCGTCGACCTCGGAATGATTGATGCGCAGTTTGAAGCCCGGCCTCACCCGCGCCACCGTCGGCAGGATACGAAATCCGAATCCGGTTCCGTAGATATCGAGATAGCCGATGGGGTCGACGAATTCGCGGGAAAGGCCGATCTCCTCCTCGGCTTCGCGCAGCGCGGCTTGAAGCGGAGATTCATCCGTCGCGTCGATCTTGCCGCCGGGAAAGGAAATCTGGCCGGCGTGTTCGTTGAGATGGGCGGCGCGCTGCGTCAGCAGCACCGTCGGCTTCGGATGGTCCACCACCGGAATCAGCACCGCCGCCGGCCGAACCGGCTGTTCGCGGGCGATGATCTCCAGCATGCGGTCGGTGCCCCAATCGCCGCTGCGCGGAATGATATCGGGATCGATCAGGCCCGGCGGAACGTCGAAACGAAGCCGGGCGCGGCTGCGGTCGAAAAATATCGCCGAATCCAGAGCTGCGGGATTCGTCTTCAGCATCGGCTCGATCAAAGCGCGCCCCTCACCTGCTCCGCACCCGCCATCGCGAAAAACTCGCCCGACGAAGTGATTCCGAACATTGGGCGACCATCGACCACCCGCTCCTCGCCCATGTCAACCAGATCGTAATAAAGCGCGCGGGTAACCTTGGCCCACAAATCGGCACGGACATGGAGATAGGGCGTCAGGCCCCCGTCGGCGGCCGCCTCGAACCGCAGGCGGTGCGAGGAATCGCACGTCACCCAGTCGTCGACATTGGTCCGGAAGCGCAGCACCCGGCCTCGATCGTCGCTCTCCTTGAGCATCTCGACGGCAAGAAACGGCGCATCGTCGACGCGGATGCCGACCTTCTCTACCGGAGTCACGAGAAAGTGCTTGCCGTTCTCGCGCTTCAGAATCGTGGAAAACAGACGGACCAATGCAAGCCGTCCGATTGGCGTCCCCATGTAGAACCAAGTACCATCGCTGGCGATTCGCATGTCGAGATCACCGCAGAATGGCGGATTCCACAGATGCACCGGCGGCAATCCCTTCGTGGCGGCGCCGGCATCGGCGGCGTCCCTGGCGGCAGCCGTCAATCCTTCAAGCCCCTGAGTGGTGGTCTGCCCTTGCTTCGCCATTGTTTGTCCTGAGTCTGACCGCCTCGATTTGGCACGATTGGTGCAAGTCTTCCGATGTGGCACCGGGCGAGTTCCGGTCCTGAAAACCGGGCTCAGGTCGCCACATCGTGATGCCGTTCATACCCCGAAATACCGATAATGTGGGGATAGTTTAATTCAACGAATACATGGCCTTCGCGTAAGTTTAGCATGAGGTTCATGGCATAACGACGCGGATTGGCGCGGGTTTTGGGCAAGCGTAGGCCCTGGGAGAGTGAAATGGCTGGCACGGACAGTGTCGAAAAGCTCGAGGACGTTATCGTCCGCTCGGCGGAACAGGTCGCCGCTCAAATTCGCGGGGCAAAGGATGCGATCGCGACCGTGATCTTCGGTCAGGACCGGGTCGTCGAAAATACCCTGGTCACGATCCTGTCTGGCGGTCACGCGCTTCTGATCGGCGTGCCCGGCCTCGCCAAGACCAAGCTGGTCGAAACGCTCGGCATCACGCTGGGGCTGGATGCCAAGCGCATCCAGTTCACGCCCGACCTGATGCCGTCGGATATTCTGGGCGCCGAGGTGCTGGACGAGAGCAGCTCTGGCAAGCGGTCGTTCCGTTTCATTTCCGGACCGGTGTTTGCGCAGCTGCTGATGGCCGACGAAATCAATCGCGCCAGCCCGCGCACCCAGTCCGCGCTGCTGCAGGCGATGCAGGAACAGCACATCACGGTCGCGGGCGCGCGTCACGATCTGCCCCGGCCCTTTCACGTGCTCGCGACGCAAAACCCGCTGGAGCAGGAAGGCACCTATCCGCTGCCGGAAGCGCAGCTCGATCGTTTCCTGATGGAAATCGACGTCGACTATCCGGATCGCGACGCCGAGCGTCGCATCCTGTTCGAGACCACGGGCGCGGAACAGACGCTGGCCAAGGCAGCCATGGACGCCGATCTCCTGATCGCGGCGCAACGGCTGGTTCGGCGGCTGCCGGTCGGCGATTCCGTGGTCGAGGCGATACTTTCGCTGGTCCGCTCGGCGCGGCCGGGCCCCGAGGGTGGGGAAGCCGGAAAGCTGATCGCCTGGGGACCGGGTCCGCGCGCCAGCCAGTCGCTGATGCTCGCGGTCCGCGCCCGCGCCTTGGTCGACGGCCGCCTTGCGCCCTCGATCGACGACGTGCTCGATCTCGCCGAGCCCATCCTCAAACACCGCATGGCGCTGACGTTTTCCGCGCGCGCCGAAGGCCGCACCATTCCCGACGTGATCAGGCAATTGAAGACGCGGATCGGTTGATGGCCGCGGACACCAGGCAGTTAGGCGGGGAGATCGCAGCAATCCGACGTGCCGATGGCGAAAGCCGAACGCTCGCCGCGTCGCTGCCGCGCCTCGTGCTTGAAGCCCGCCGCATCGCCGCCAACGTCGTTCACGGCCTGCACGGACGGCGCCGCGCCGGCGCCGGAGAAAGTTTCTGGCAGTATCGCCGTTTCGTCTCGGGCGAGCCGTCGCAGAGCGTCGACTGGCGGCGCTCGGCGCGCGACGATCATCTCTATGTCCGCGAGCAGGAATGGGAAGCCTCGCACACCGTTTGGCTTTGGCCGGACCGCTCGCCGTCGATGGCGTTCGCCTCCCGCCAATCCCGTGACAGCAAACTGGAACGCGCGCTGATCGTGACGTTTGCGCTTGCCGAGCTTCTGGTCGCCGGCGGCGAACGGGTCGGCATCCCCGGCCTGATGAATCCCACGGCGAGCCGCAGCGTGATCGACAAGATGGCGCAGGCGATGCTGCACGACGAGGCGGCGCGGCTGAGCCTGCCGCCCTCGTTTGCACCCTCGGCGCTGGCCGAAATCGTCGTGCTGTCGGATTTCTGGTCGCCGATGACGGAAATCAGAACCATGCTCGCGGGATTGTCGGCATCCGGGGCGCACGGCACACTGGTCCAGGTTGTCGATCCGGCCGAAGAAAGCTTCCCTTATGCCGGCCGTATCGAATTCGTCGAACCGGAAGACGGCAGCGTGATCACCGCGGGCCGCGCGGAAAAATGGGTCGGCGATTACGCTGCGCGGCTGGCGCTGCATCGTGAGGAAATTCGCGCCGAGACCAACCGGCTGGACTGGCTGTTTTCGACCCACACCACCAGCCGTTCGGCCGCCGAACTGCTGCTGTTCCTGCACTCCGGGATGATGGCGAGCCGGGGCAGCGCGCGCACCGCGACCGTCAAGGTAGGGCGAAGCGCATGACACCCTCGCTACTCCCTCTCAGCTTCGCCGAGCCGTTTCTGCTGCTGGGTCTGTTGAGCCTGCCGGTGCTGTGGTGGCTGTTGCGGGTGATGCCGCCGCGGCCGCGGCGCATCGAATTCCCGCCGACCCGGCTGTTGTTCGACATCGCGCCGAAGGAAGAGACCCCCTCGCGCACGCCCTGGTGGCTGACGGCGTTGCGCCTGTTGGCCGCGGCGCTGGTGATTTTGGCCGCCGCGGGGCCGATCTGGAATCCGCAGACCGGGCTTGGCGGCAGCAAGGCGCCGCTGGTGATTCTGCTCGACGACGGCTGGAGCGCGGCCTCGAGCTGGGAAAGCCGCATCAGGACCGCGGACGAATTGATTGCAAATGCCGACAGCGACCGCCGCGGCGTCGCCCTGGTGCCGTTATCCGAACCCACCCGGGACATCACCATCATGCCCGGCGGCACCGCGCGCGTGGCGTTGCGCCAGCTCGCGCCAAAGCCCTATTCGATCGAGCGGATCGAAACGCTTGCCTCGCTCGAGCGTTTCCTCAAAGCCACCGGCGACTGCGAGATCGTCTGGCTCACCGACGGCGTCGATACCGGGCGCGGGCCGGAGTTTCTGGAAGCCTTCGTCAAGACCATCGGAGACCGTACACTGACGATTTTCGAAGGCGGCACCCCCTCCCCGCTCGCGTTGGTCGCGGCCGAAAATGCCGCGGCCAAGATGATCGTAAAGGTCGTGCGCCCCGATGGCGGCGTTGCCGCGGGCGTGGTGCGCGCGATCGACGCCAAGGGCTCACCGATCGGAGAGGCCCGCTACACCTTTGGACCGCAGGCCCGCGAGACCGAAGCCGCGTTCGATCTTCCGGTCGAACTGCGCAACGACATCGCGCGCCTTGAAATATCCGGCGAGCGATCGGCCGGCGCGGTCCAACTGCTCGACAAGCGCTGGCGCCGGCGCGCCATCGGCATCGTCACCGGATCGACCAACGATACCGCCCAGCCGCTGTTGGCATCGACCTTCTATCTCACCCGCGCGCTGGCGCCGTTCGCCGATGTGCGGCTGGGCGATCGCGGCGCGCCGCAGCAGGCGATCGCGCAGTTCCTCGATCAGAAGCTGCCTATGATCGTGCTCGCCGACGTCGGAACCCTGTCAACGGAAATTCGCGAACGAATCAGCGCATGGATCGAGCAAGGCGGGGTGCTGGTACGCTTTGCCGGCCCGCGCCTGGCGCAGGCGGATGACGATCTGGTGCCGGTCAAGCTGCGCCGCGGCGGCCGCAGCCTGGGCGGCAGCCTCACCTGGGAAAAGCCGCAGCATCTCGCCTCCTTCGCGGCCGACGGTCCGTTCGCCGGCCTTACCGTGCCGAAGGACATCACCGTCAACAGGCAGGTGCTGGCCGAACCGGATTCGGTGCTGGCGACGAAAAGCTGGGCCTCGCTGGAAGACGGCACGCCGCTGGTAACCGGCGAGCATCGCGGCAAGGGCATCGTAAGCCTGTTTCATGTCAGCGCCGACATGCGCTGGTCGGATCTGCCGATGTCGGGCAGCTTCGTCGAGATGCTGCGGCGGATCGTCGATAGCTCCGGCTACACCTCGACACCGGGCGCAGGCGTCGCCGGCGATGCCAAAGCCGAGACGGTGGCGCCGCTGCGCACCCTCGATGGGTTCGGCGCGTTCGGGCCGCCGCCCCCGACCGCAAAACCCCTGCCCGCCGATTTCCGCGACCGGGCGACATCGGATCATCCGCCCGGCTTCTACGGCCCGGCCGACGGTCCGCTCGCGGTGAACGTGCTGGCGGCCGCCGATCGCATCGCCACGCTCGATACCTCAGGCCTGCGCGCGCGTCGCGCCAGTTACCATAATGCCGAACCGCGGGACTTGCGCGGGATCCTGTTATCGTCGGCGCTGGTTTTGTTCCTGATCGACGCCGTCATCGTCGCGCTGCTCGGCGGCGGTATCGCCTCCCTGCTGCGGCGGCGCACGGCTACGGCTGGGCTCGCATTGGCGCTCATCCTGTCCGTGACGCTTGCCGCGCCCTGGCCGGCGCGGGCCGAAAACAACGACGATTTCGCGATGAGGTCGGTGTCGCAAACCAGGCTCGCCTATGTCGTCACCGGCAACGCCGACGTGGACTCCATCGTCAAGGCGGGCATGGCCGGACTGACCCTGTTTCTGGCGCAGCGCACCGCGCTGGAGGCCGGCGACCCCGTCGGCGTCGATCCCGCGCGCGACGAACTTGCGTTCTTCCCGCTGATCTACTGGCCGGTGATGCCCGGGGCTGCCAAGCCGCCGCAAGATGCCATCAACCGCATCGACGCCTACATGAAACAGGGCGGCACCGTGTTGTTCGATACCCGCGATGCCATCGAGGCGCCGCCGGGCGAAAACGGCGCATCGCAGACGCCGGGCATGCTGGCGTTGCGCGATATTCTCTCCTCGCTCGACGTACCCGAACTCGAGCCGCTGCCGCGCGAGCACGTGCTGACCAAGACATTCTACCTGATGCGCGATTTTCCGGGCCGTTTCGAAACCGGCCAGACCTGGGTCGAGGCGTTGCCGCGCGATGACGACGACGAGGCCGCCTCGAAGCCGGCGCGGGGCGGCGACGGCGTGTCGCCGCTCATCATCACCTCCAACGATCTCGCCGGCGCCTGGGCAGTTCGCCCCGACGGCCAGAATATGCTGCCGCTTGTTCCCGGCGATCCGAAGCAGCGCGAATTCGCCTTCCGCGCCGGCGTGAACATCGTGATGTATACGCTGACCGGCAACTACAAGGCCGATCTGGTGCATGCGCCGGCGCTGATCGAACGGCTCGGACAATAGGGGCGCGGCATGCAGTACGGCATCGCATTCACCCCGCTGGTTCCCTCGCTGGTGCTCTGGCTCGCGCTCGCCGCCATCGTCGTGATCGCAGCGCTATTGTTGCTCGGCCGCGCGCGTGGCGCTGGGGTGCGCGTCACCGCGCTCGCCCTCGTGCTGCTGGCGCTGACCAATCCGTCGTTCACCCGCGAGGATCGCGAACCCCTGTCGTCGGTCGCGGCCGTGGTGATCGACAAGAGCCCGAGCCAGGATTTCGGCGAGCGCAGCCGCGAAACCGCGCAGGCAAAGGAGGCGCTGATCGACAGCCTCAAGAAGATCGCGGGGCTGGAAGTGCGCGTGGTCGAAGCCGGCCAGGCCGACGGCGAAACCGACGGCACCAAACTGTTCGGCGCGCTGTCCGCGGCAATGTCGGACGTCCCGGTCGATCGCGTCGCCGGCGCCTTCCTGATCACCGACGGCCGGGTGCATGATATTCCGGCGAACGCGGCGGGGATCGGATTTCAGGCCCCGGTGCATGCGTTGATCACCGGACGCAAGAACGAGCGCGACCGCCGCATCGCGATATCGGCCGCGCCCCGTTTCGGCATTGTCGGACAGGCCCAGACCATCACCTACCGCCTCGACGATCAGGGCGTCAGCGGCGATCGCGCCAAGATCGTGGTGCGCCGCGACGGCGAAGTGGTCAACGAACGCACCGTGCTGAGCGGCCAGACCGTCAATGTCGAGATCGATATCAAGCACGCCGGTCCCAACATCGTCGAGATCGAAGCTTCACCGCTCGAGAATGAACTGACGCTGGTCAACAACCGCGCGGTGGTGGCGATCGACGGGGTGCGGGACAGGCTGCGCGTGCTGCTGGTTTCAGGCGAGCCGCATTCCGGGGAGCGCACCTGGCGCAACCTCCTGAAATCCGACGCCAGCGTCGATCTCGTGCATTTTACGATTCTGCGCCCGCCCGAAAAGCAGGACGGCACGCCGATCAACGAGCTGTCCCTGATCGCGTTTCCGACCCGCGAATTGTTTCAGCAGCGGATCAACGAATTCCAGTTAATCATCTTCGACCGCTATGCGCGACAGGGCGTGCTGCCGATCCCCTATTTCGACAACATGGCGCGCTATGTGCGCGCCGGCGGCGCGGTGCTGGTGTCGGCAGGGCCCGATTACGCTTCGACCACGAGCATCTGGCGCACGCCGCTGGATTCGGTGCTGCCGGCAGAGCCCGTGGGCATCAGCGAGAAGCCGTATTACGCGCACCTCAGCGAGGCCGGCAAACGCCATCCGGTGACGCGCGGGCTGGAAGGCTCAGCCACCGAGCCGCCGCATTGGAGCCGGTTCTTCCGCACTGTCGAGACCCGCAACGCAACCGGCTCTCCCGTCATGACGGGCGCCGACGGCAAGCCGCTGCTGCTGCTGTCGCGATATGGCGAGGGCCGCGTCGCATTGCTGTTGACGGACCATATCTGGCTATGGGCGCGCGGTTATGAAGGCGGCGGACCGCATCTCGATCTGCTGCGGCGAATGTCGCATTGGCTGATGAAGCAGCCCGACCTCGACGAGGAGGCGCTGCGTCTGCAGGTCCGCGGCCATGATCTGGTGGTGTTGCGCCAGACCATGGCCGATAGCGTAGCACCCGTCACGGTGACTTCACCCGGCGGCGCCAAGCGCGAACTGACATTGAGCGCCGGCGAACCTGGCATCTGGAGTTCGACCATATCGGCCAACGAACTCGGGCTGTGGCAGGCAACCGACGGCACGCTGAAAGCGTTGATAAATGTCGGTCCGACTAATCCGAAGGAATTTTCGGAAGTCACCTCCACCACCGAAACGCTCAAACCGTTGACGCAAGCGACCGGCGGCGACACACGGCGCGTCGTGGACGGCTCCAGCGTCGACCTGCCGCGCATCCTGCCGGTGCGCGCATCCGGCGTGTTTCACGGCGACGGCTGGATGGGCGTGAAGATGCGCGATGCCAGCGTCGTCAGGGGCGTCGGCGTCTTGCCGTTTTTTTCAGGACTGATCGGTTTGCTGCTGCTGCTCGGCGCCTTCGCGGCCACCTGGCTGCGCGAGGGGCGCTGACGTCGCGAAGCTATCGCGCTTTGCTCCAATCCGGGCGGATCGTACCGGAGACATCGGTGAACGCGCCTGCGACCAGTTCCGCCACCAGCAGACGGCTGTAGTCGACCGGACCGGGCATGCTGGCGCGTCCCTTCGGGATCGCCTTGAATCCGACGCGGCTGTAATAGGCCTCATCGCCGACCAGCAGTACCAGGCGATGTCCCTTCGCCCTGGCTTCCCGCAGCGCGCGATCCAGCAGCGCACGGCCGACGCCGCGACTGCGAAACGGCGGCTCGACCGTCAGCGGCCCCAGCAGCAAGGCCCTGGTGTCGCCGATCAGAACCGGCAATTGCCGCACCGAGCCGACCAATAGCGTGCCGATCCGCGCAGTGAACGACAGATCCAGGAGATGATCGACCTGCTCGCGAAGCCGGTAGGCGCTGAGCACGAAGCGGCCCGGTCCGAAGGTGCGCTCGTGCAGGCGTTCGATCGCCTGCGCGTCGTTGGCGGTCTCGGCCAATATTGTCAGAGAGAGCTCGCTCATGGGCGCGGGATAGCATCTGGCGAAGGCGCGGTCCATCGTCGGCGGCCCACGCCGAATTGCGACCCCGCGTCAGTTCCTGCCGGTCGGGGTTTGCGACAAATAGGCCAGCAGCTTCATCTCCCGGCGTCCGCGCGTCACCGTATCGAGCACCAGCCCCGATGACACCGACAGCACCGCCAGAATCATCAGCCCCATCGACAACACCGCCGTCGGCAGGCGGGGAACCAGGCCTTGCTCGAAATAGGTGACGATCACGGGGATCGCGAGGCCGAACGACACCAGCGTCAGAAAGAATCCGATTGCAGTGAAAAACCGCAGCGGCTTTTCCGAGCGGTAGAGTTTCAGGATGGTGCCGAGAATCCGCAGACCATCGTGCCAGGTGTTGAGCTTGCTGAACGATCCCACCGGCCGGGCATAATAGGGCGTTTCGATCTCGGCGACCGGCAGCGCCAGTTCGAGCACATGCACGCTCAACTCGGTTTCGATTTCGAAACCATCCGACAGTACCGGGAAGGTTTTGACGAAGCGCCGCGAGAACACCCGGTAGCCGGAAAGCATGTCCTTGAAGGCCTGACCGAAAACCTGTGACAGAAAGCCGGTCAACATCCAGTTGCCGGTGCGATGACCGGGCCGATAGGCGGCCTGAACCTGATCGACGCGCAAGCCCACCACCATGTCGAGGTGATCCGACACCAGCCTCTCGATCATGCGCGGGGCGCTGGCGGCATCATAGGTCGCATCGCCATCGACCAGCACGTAGATATCGGCATCGATATCGGCAAACATCCGCCGCACCACGTGCCCCTTGCCCTGCCGGCGTTCGCTGCGCACCTCGGCGCCGGCCTCGCGCGCCACCGCGATGGTGCGGTCCGACGAATTGTTGTCGTAGACGAAGATTTCGGCCGACGGCAGGGCTTTTCGAAAATCGGCGACCACGGTCGCGACCGCAGCCTCCTCGTTGAAGCACGGCACCAGAACCGCAATGCGTGGCTGGGCGGTTTCGGCCTGGGGGAATTCCCGCTGCGCAAATTGCGCGAGCGCCGCCGCCATGCCGGCCAGATCGCCGCGAAGCTTCGGCGGGCGTCTTGTGTCCGGCGCGGCGATCATCGGAAAATCCTTAACAGTCGTTAGGGTTTTGACCCCCGATCATAAGGATCGATCGCTAACGATCTCTAACGCCAGGTCGCGATCGGCACCTTGCCCTCAAGCACTTCCGATATCCGCAGCCGCGTGCCCTTGGTGGTGTCCGCCGGCAGCGCTCCCGCCTCAAAGAAGCCGCAGGCCACGATTTCCCGGTTCGGCTCGGGCACACGGTCCTGCCGATAATCCCTGACGATGTAGACCGCGACATGGTCGCGGCGGGAAACGTGGCTGTTGAGGAACAGCCCGTGCAGAGCCGGTTCGGCCGCAAGCTCGATCTGTCCCTCCTCCATCAGCTCGCGCCGCAGCGCGTCGTGAAAGGTCTCTCCGACATCGACGCCGCCGCCCGGCAGATGCCAGCCGACGACGTAACTGTGCTTGACCAGAAACACGCGGTTGTCGCGGTCCAGCACCACACCTCGGACCCCAAGCGTCATGCCGCGCACGAACCGCCAATAGAGGTGAAATACCCGCCGCAACGCCGGCTCCGCGCGCCTTCGCAGGGATTGCAGGTTCATCGCCACGTAAATCTCTGGTATTCGGACATTGTGCTCGGTCCTTGCGCGGGGAAATCGGCTTGCCAGTACGTTCTGCGATTTTGACAAGCTATCACGAGACCATGGCGCGGTGGGGCGCGCGCGCGGATCTCCAGGTCGGATGGTTGTGATGGCGGCATTCACGCTGGCGCACCTGTCCGATCCGCATCTTCCGCTGCTGGCCGCGCCCCGGCCTTTGGAACTCGCCGGAAAACGCGCCTTCGGTTACCTGAACTGGACGCGCAACCGCCGCAATGTGCACAAGCGCGACGTGCTCGATGCGCTGGTCTCCGACATGCAGGCGCAAGCGCCGGACCAGATCGCGATCACCGGCGATCTCGTCAATCTCGCGCTGGAGACGGAATTTGCCCCGGCCCAGCAATGGCTGGAGAGCGTCGGCGCCCCCGATCGCGTCACGGTGATCCCCGGCAATCACGACGCCTACGTCCGCACGACCCGCCATCGCTTCATGCAAGCCTGGGGAAATTACCTCGCCGGCGACGATGCGGCCGAAGGCGCCGTCATGCTTCCTTTCGTGCGCCGGCGCGGCCCGCTGGCGTTGATCGGCGTGTCGTCGGCGGTGCCGACGCCTCCGCTGATGGCGACGGGATGGCTCGGGCGCAGCCAGCTTGAGGCGCTCGAGCGCATTCTGGCGGGGCTGTCAGCCGGAGAGGCGTTTCGCGTGCTGCTGATTCATCACCCGCTGCGTTCGGATTCGCGCATCAAGCGCCTGACTGATTCCGGCGAACTGCTCGCGCTCCTGAAGCGGCACGGCGTGGAACTGGTCCTGCACGGGCACGATCATGTTCATTCCACGATATGGATCGAGGGGCCGAAAGGCACCATACCCGTGGTCGGCGTGCCCTCGGCATCCGCGCTCGCGCACGGCCGCTATCCGGCGGCGGCCTATAATTTGTTTTCGATTCTGCGCGAGGGCACCGCGTGGCGCTGCGAGCAGATGGTGCGCGGGATGGACGGTGCGCGGCGAATGAAGGAATTGCGGCATAGCCGACTAATTTGAAAACGTCGTCCCCGCGCAGGCGGGGACCCATAACCCCGGGCGTTCATTGTTGGATCAAGGCGACTGCCGGTGTGCCGAACGATAGGCCGCGGCGTATCGGTCCCGGCCTGCGCCGGGACCACATGGAATGACGGCTGGACTAGAGACTGCGCAAGGCCGCAAACAGCGCGACGCCGAACAGCGCGAGTACACCGACGAGGAAGCCGAGCGCAAAACTCCAGAACCGGCTGCGCGGCGGCTTCACGACCGCGGCCGGCGGCGGCGCCGGCGTTGCCACCATCGCATGTTCGCGCTCGATCATGCGGCGGGCGACATAGTCGGTGACGGCATCGACGATAGCGGCTGCATCGTGGGATTCGGCGATCACGATGCGGCCGAACCGGGTATCCTGCACGAAGCGGTAGATGCGCTTGTCGCGCCCCATCACAACATGGGCGACGACGTCGATCCAGAGCCGCGGCGTATCGCCCTGGCTGATGCCGCGATCGAACAGATCAACCTGATCGGGGACTTGCGCAAACAGCGGGTCGAGCGCCTCGTTGAGAATTTCGAGCCGCGCCACTTCCGCATCGCGCAGGTCGACGACGACGCTGGTGCGATCGGCCGCCTCGATCCGCGCCCGCCGCAGGGCATCGCGCAGCCGGACCGGACGCGGTTCGCCGACGGCGTTGCTTCCGGTGTCTTGTGCCTCTGACATCCGCTTGATCGCCTTTGTCCTGATGCCCTGCCCGCGCTTAACCTAGCAGTAACCACGTATTCCGCAAAGGCCGTTTATTTTCAAAGGCTTATAGTCACCTCTCCCGCTTGCGGGGAAGGTCGACGCGCTCGACAGAGCGCGGCGGGTGGGGGCTTCTCACCGCGAGTCCAAACCCGTGGAGAGACCCCCACCCGGCCCTCCCCCGCAAGCGGGAGAGGGGGAGAAAAAACGCAAGCGCGAGGGGGAAGAGAAACGCCAGCGGCCCCACCGGGATTACCGATGGGGCCGCTCTTCTTTAGCCGTTGTTGTCGTTGTGCCGGTCAGGCCGAAATGCGCGAGGGCTCTTCCACGATGGAAAATCGCACGCCGGCCTTGTGACGGTTTTCTTCCGAGACGACGCGCCAGGCATCCTCGGCTTCCTTGCGGGTCTTGAACGGACCCTGCACCTGCGCCGAGCCTTCCACGAGCTTGTGGAAGTTCATCGAACCGAACTCGCCGCCAATCACCC
This sequence comes from uncultured Alphaproteobacteria bacterium, assembly GCA_963742425.1. Lineage (GTDB taxonomy): Bacteria > Pseudomonadota > Alphaproteobacteria > Rhizobiales > Xanthobacteraceae > Bradyrhizobium. The sequence goes on along the minus strand of CAVULR010000011.1, from coordinate 239,511 downwards.
AGAAATTGCTGCCTGTGGTCATGTCAGTCTCCTGATGTTCAACTGTTACTCAGCCGCCTGAACCTTGATTTCCGAACCGTGCGCCTTGAACTGCGCGGCCTCGGTTGAGTCGTGAAGCGCGGTGGTCGAGGAAGTGCCGCCGGTGATGGTGGTGGAGACCAGATCGAAATAGCCGGTGCCGACCTCGCGCTGGTGGCGCGTCGCCGAATAGCCGTGCTTCTCGGAGGCGAACTCGGCCTGCTGCAGGCGGGAGTAAGCCGCCATGCCTTCGGCCTTGTAGCCGCGCGCCAGTTCGAACATGCCGTGGTTGAGCGAGTGGAAGCCCGCCAGCGTCACGAACTGGAACTTATAGCCCATCGCGCCGATCTCGCGCTGGAACTTCGCGATCGTCGCCTTGTCGATGTTGGCCTCCCAGTTGAACGACGGCGAACAATTGTAGGCCATCATCTTGCCGGGATAGACCTTGTGCACAGCCTCGGCGAACTGCCTTGCCTCATCGAGGTTCGGGGTCGAGGTCTCCCACCACAACAGATCGGCGTACTTCGCGAACGCGATGCCGCGCTTGATGCAATGAGCCAGACCCGTGCCGGGCTTGAGCCGGAAGAAGCCTTCCGGGGTACGCTCGCCGGTAATGAACTCGCGATCGCGCTCGTCGACGTCGGCGGTGATCAGCTTGGCGCTTTCGGCATCGGTGCGCGCCAGCACGAAGGTCGGCGTGCCGCAGACGTCGGCAGCCAGACGCGCCGCGATCAAATTGCGCTCATGCGCCGCCGTCGGGATCAGCACCTTGCCGCCCATGTGGCCGCACTTCTTTTCCGACGCAAGCTGGTCTTCGAAATGCACGCCGGCAGCGCCCGCCTCGATATAGGCCTTCATGATCTCGAACGAGTTCAGGGGACCGCCGAAGCCCGCTTCCGCGTCGGCCACGATCGGCACGAACCAGTCGATCTTGGCGCCGCCTTCGGAGTGCTCGATCTGGTCGGCACGCTGGAAGGTGCGGTTGATGCGGCGGCACAGTTCCGGGCCGGCGTTCGCGGGATACAGGCTCTGGTCGGGATACATGGCGCCCGCGGTGTTGGCGTCAGCAGCAACCTGCCAGCCCGAAAGGTAGATCGCGGGCAAGCCGGCGCGGGCCTGCTGCATCGCCTGGTTGCCGGTAACCGCGCCGAGCGAATTGACGAAAGGCTCGGTCTTCAGCGACTGCCAAAGCCGATTGGCGCCCTTCTCGGCGAGCGTATAGGCGATCGGCACGGAGCCGCGCAGCTTCTCCACCTCGGCCGGGGTGTAGGGACGGCTAATGCCATCGAAACGCCCCTTGGGCGCGGGAACCAGCTGTTCAAAGGTCTTCGCCATGTGTTTCTCCAATCGACATTCGTGACAGTGCATTGCAAAATGCGCGGCGAGAGCTAAACGCTAAACTCTTTAATTCGTATAGGGTCTTGTCATCTAATGATGATGTCATGTAACATATAAACATGTAATGGTTGTTGTGTTGTCAATTTTGTCATAAACAGCGTTATAAAACGAGGCAGAAATGGCGGGTGATTCCGGAAAGAAGCTTTTCGTCGGCCCGCGCTTTCGGCGCATCCGGCAGCAATTGGGATTGTCGCAGACCCAGATCGCCGGCGGTCTCGGCATATCGCCGAGCTACATCAACCTGATCGAGCGCAACCAGCGCCCGGTGACCGCGCAGATCCTGCTGCGGCTGGCGGAAACCTATGACCTCGATCTGCGCGATCTCGCCACCGCCGACGAGGACCGGTTCTTCGCCGAACTCAACGAAATCTTTTCCGATCCACTGTTCCGCCAGATCGACCTGCCGAAGCAGGAATTGCGCGATCTCGCGGAATTGTGCCCCGGGATCACCCATTCGTTGCAACGGCTCTACGCCGCCTATACCGAGGCCCGCCGCGGCGAGACCCTGGTCGCGGCGCAAATGGCCGACCGCGACGAGGGCAGCCGCTTCGAGGCCAATCCGATCGAGCGCGTCCGCGACCTGATCGAGGCCAACCGCAATTATTTTCCCGAGCTCGAGCAGGCGGCGGAAAATCTGCGCGACGAATTGAACGCGTCCTCCGAGGATTTGTTTGCCGCGCTCGGCACGCGCTTGCGCGAAAAGCACTCGATCGTCACCCGCATCATGCCGGTCGACGTGATGCGCGAAACCTTGCGGCGGTTCGATCGTCATCGCCGCCAATTGCTGATCTCCGAACTGGTGGACGGACCCGGCCGTGCCTTCCAACTCGCGTTCCAGACGGGCCTCTCCGAATGCGGCGGCAGTTTCGATGCGATCGCTGGCCGCGCCGGACCGCTCGACGATACGCCGCGCCGGCTCTACCGGATCACGCTCGCGAACTATTTCGCCGCCGCCGTCATGATGCCCTATCAGGCCTTCCATGGCGCGGCGGAGAGCCTGAACTACGATGTCCACGTGCTGGCGCAGCGTTTCAATGCCGGTTTCGAGCAGGTCTGCCACCGCCTGACCACCCTGCAGCGGCCCAACGCGCGCGGCGTTCCCTTCTTCATGCTGCGCGTCGACAATGCCGGCAACGTCTCCAAGCGATTTTCCTCCGGCACCTTCCCGTTTTCGAAATTCGGCGGCACCTGCCCGTTGTGGAACGTGCATTCGACCTTCGACACGCCGGACCGGCTGCTCAAGCAGATCATCGAGCTGCCCGACGGCGCCAGATACTTCTCGATCGCGCAGATGGTGCGCCGGCCGGTGGCGCCGCACCCGCAGCCGCAACCGCGTTTTGCGATCGGACTGGGTTGCGAGATCCGCCATGCCGCGCGCCTCGTCTATGCCTCCGGCATGGATCTGGAAAAAACCGAGGGCACGCCGATCGGTGTCAACTGCCGGCTCTGCGAACGCGAAAATTGCAGCCAGCGCGCCGAGCCGCCGATCACGCGCACCCTGATCCTCGACGAGAACACCCGGCGGGTATCGTCGTTCGCATTCAGCAATGCGCGGGAGTTGTGAGGGTTCACTGCTACCAACAACTGTCATACCCCGCGCATGCGGGGTATCCAGTACGCTGCGGCCTCTCGATTCCATCCTCAACGTCTCTGGAATACTGGATCGCCCGCTTTCGCGGGCGATGACGAAGGGGAGAGGTAACGCGCACTGCCGCGCTTGCTTGCTCTTGCCTGAATGCTGGGTTATTTTGAGGACGGGTTCGAATCGAGAAAGGAGGGCTGCGTGATGACGACATCTTTTCGGCACCATCGCCGGCGTGGCCCGGTTAACGCCCTGCAAATGCGTTTGCAGGGCTGACCAGAGACTTTTTCCAAAACCTCTTCCTGGTCTGCCCTCCGTGGCAATGCGGGGCCAAGCGATTTTCGCTTGCGCCCTGCTATCTCCCAAATCGCCGCGTGACACGAACATCCGTTGATGGCCCGCGTGCCCCGGACGTCGTGAATGCCGGCAAGACCAGAGAACGATCATGACCCTTATCACTATCCGCGACCTCGGCGTAACGCTGGGCGCGTCGTTGTTTTCCCGGCTGAACCTCGTCGTCAATGCCGGCGACCGCATCGGACTTGTCGCCGCCAACGGACGCGGCAAATCCACGCTTCTGCGTTGCATTGCAGGCATCATAGAGGCAACCGAAGGCGAGATAACGCGATCGCGGGGGCTTACGGTGGGATATGTCGAGCAGGATGTGCCACTTGCCCTGATGGATACGACGTTCTATGCGGCCGCGCTGGAGACGCTGTCCGCCGAACGACGGGCCAGCGAAAGCTGGCGGGTCGACGTCGTCCTGGAATCGCTGCAGGTGCCCGAGGCGCTGCGGCAAAAGCCGCTGAAGCAACTGAGCGGCGGTTGGCAGCGGTTTGCATTGCTTGCCCGCGTATTGGTGCGAGAGACCGATGTACTGCTGCTCGACGAGCCGACCAACCACCTCGATCTCGCGCGGATCGGCCAGCTCGAAGATTGGCTGAACTCGCTGCCGCGCGATATGCCGGTCGTCATATCCAGCCATGACCGCGCCTTTCTCGACGCCACCACCAACCGGACGGTGTTTCTGCGGCCGGAAGCGTCGCAGATTTTTGCGTTGCCCTATACACGGGCGCGGGCCGCGCTGAGCGAAGCCGACGCATCGGATGAGCGCCGTTACCAGCGCGACATCAAGGCCGCCCAGCAACTTCGCCAGCACGCGGCGAAGCTTAGCAATATCGGCATCAATTCCGGCAGCGATCTTCTTCTGTCGAAGACCAAGCAATTGAAGCAGCGCGCCGAGCGGCTGGAAGATGCCGCAAGGCCCGCGCACCTCGAACGATCCGCCGGATTAATCAAGCTCGCCAATCGCGGCACCCATGCCAGGGTTCTGGTATCGCTCGACGATGCCACGGTCGAAACGCCGGACGGCAGGCTGCTGTTCAAGACCGGCAAGCAGTTCATCTGCAAGGGCGACCGGATCGTGCTGTTGGGACCGAACGGAGCCGGCAAGACCCGGTTTGCGGCGATGCTGCGCAAGGCGATCGAAAACCCGCAAACCACGCAAGCCGGCATCAAAGCCACACAGTCGCTGGTGCTAGGCTATTGCGATCAGTCCCTTGCGGATCTCGCGGAAGCCGACACGCCGATGCGCACCATCGTCCGGCGCTTCGATGTCGGCGATCAACGCGCGCGGGCATTGCTTGCAGGCGCAGGCCTGTCGATCGAGATGCAGAGCCGCCCGATCGGCAGGCTTTCCGGCGGACAGAAAGCGCGTCTTGGCATGCTCTTGCTGCGGCTTGCCCAGCCGAACTTCTATCTGCTCGATGAGCCGACCAACCACCTCGATATCGAGGGACAGGAAGCGCTGGAAGATGAATTGCTGGGCCGTGAGGCTAGTTGCCTGCTGATTTCACATGACCGCAATTTCGTGCGCACGGTGGCAAGCCGGTTCTGGCTGATCGAAAACAAGAAGCTCCGGGAATTGGAGGGGCCGGAGGGCTTCTTTACTTCGGTCGGCGCCTCGGCGCGAGGCCCGTGAAAGGCGGCCCCGGCGCCTGTGGGGGAGCCGTAAGGGGCATCAGCGACGTTGCGCCATCGAACCTGTTTGTCGTCCCGGCGTACGCCAGGACCCGTACGCCGCGGCCTTTCGTTTCGGCACACCGGCAGTCACCTTCACCCAACAATGAACGCTCGGGGTTATGGGTCCCCGCGTCCGCGGGGACGACGGATTTGGTGGTTCGGTTTCAAAAAAGCCTCGGTCGTCATTGAGCCAAGAGGTCGTCATACCCGGCGTATGCGGGGTATCCAGTACGCCGCGACCTTTCGATTCTACCACTGACGCCACGGAATACTGGATCGCCCGCTTTTGCGGGCGATGACGACTGAAAGTGTGGCGCACTTGCGAACGATCATGGTAACTCCAGCCCCGGAAAGCATTCGGGCGAGGAGAGCGTTCATGCGGATTGCGGTGGTCGGTGCCGGCGGGGTCGGCGGTGGATTCGGCGCGGCGCTGGCCAAGGCGGGCGCCGATGTCACCTTCATCGCGCGCGGCGCCCATCTTGCCGCCATGAAAAGCGCGGGATTGAAAGTCACAGGCCCCCGCGGCGATACCCATCTGGTGCCGACGCGCGCAACCGACGATCCCGCGGAAATCGGCAAGACTGATATCGTGCTGTTTTGCGTCAAGCTGTGGGATGTCGAAAGCGCGGGCGCGCGCATCAAGCCGATCGTCGGCCCCGGCACCGCCGTGATCCCGCTGCAGAACGGCGTCGACGCCGCCGAGCGGCTGATCCCGATCCTCGGGCGTGACGCCGTGATGAGCGGCGTGGCGCAGATCAGCGCCTCGATCACAGCACCCGGCACGATCCAGCAGGTCGGCACCTTCATGCGCATGGTGTTCGGCGAACTCGACGGCAAACGAAGCAAGCGGGCGGAGGATTTTCTCGCGCTGTGCCTGAAATCCGGATTCGACGCGAGCCTGAGCGATCAGATCCTGACCGAGCTCTGGATGAAGTTCATCCTGCTCGCCAGCAATGCCGGCATCATGGCGCTAGCGCGCCAGCCGATCGGCGCGTTGCGCGACGATCCCGACCTGCGGCCGATCTTCACCGCTGCCTACCAGGAGACGATCGATGTCGGCCGCGCCAAGGGCGTCGCGCTGCCGGCCGACGCGCTGGAGCGGATTGTCGAAAGCACGCGGCATTTTCCGCCGGGCATGAAGGCCTCGATGGCGCTCGATCTCGATCGCGGCAACCGGCTGGAGGTACCCTGGCTCAGCGGCAAGGTCGCCGAACTCGGCCGCCAGTTCGCCATCCCGACGCCGACCCACAGCATGATGTATGCGATGCTGAAGCCGTATGTGATGGGTACGGCGGCGAAGTAGCCCGCATGAACTTCGAGAGATGCTGTAAGGGTTGCGAGCGGCGTTAAAACCGTCATTCATTGTCGTCCCTGCGAAAGCAGGGACCCATACGCCGCGGCCTCTCGTCGCGGCAGTCACCTTGATCCAACAATGAACGCCCAGGATTATGGTCCCCGCGTGCGCGGGCACGACGGACCGCAGGAAGCTCGCATGAGGCATGCGGGGATGAGACTGAGAATGCTGTGCGTGCGCGATCACTTTTTGCCGTCCCGCGGCGTTTCGGCCCTTCGCCCGATCCGCGGGGTCCTGTAAAGGAGGTCCATCCGACTCTCCTGAAAACGCGGATGTCCAGTCCATGTTCCTTTCATTTTTTCCCCGGCCAAAACTGTTCTTTCTGTCGGCCATCCTCTGGTCGGCGCTGGCGATGGCGTTCTGGTATGGCTACGCCAGCGACCTGATCGGGTCGTCGGCGCCGGAAACGGTCGGCGTGGGATTGTTCTATTCGGCCCGCGCGCTCTGGTTCGACCTGTATTTCGCGCTCAGCGTCGCCATCTTCGCCGGCGCCTGGATGGTGTTTTCACCACACCCCTGGGCCTGGTGGTCGATTGTCGGCACCGCGCTGATCCTGTTCACCACCTATTTTCAGGTGCTGGTCAATGTCGCGATCAACGGCTGGTTCGGTCCGTTCTACGACATGGTGCAGGCTGCGCTTGCGAAAACGCGGCAGGTCTCGCTGGAGGAGTTTTACGGCCACTTGCTGACCTTCGTCTCGATCGCGCTGGTCGCGGTCGTGGTCGGGGTGCTGACGCGGTTCTTCGTCAGCCATTACATCTTCCGCTGGCGCACCGCGATGAACGACTACTACGTCGCAAACTGGCCGCGGCTGCGCAAGATCGAGGGCGCCTCGCAGCGGGTGCAGGAAGACACCATGCGGTTTGCCACCACCATGGAGCATCTCGGCGTCGATCTCATCAGTTCGGTACTGACGCTGGTGGCGTTCCTGCCCGTGCTCGTCAAACTCTCCGCCAGCATCACGGAGCTGCCGCTGGTCGGCACCATTCCCTATCCGCTGGTGTTCGCCGCGGTGATCTGGTCGGTATTCGGAACCGGCGCGCTGGCGCTGATCGGCATCCGGCTGCCCGGAATCGAGTTTTTCAACCAGCGGGTCGAAGCGGCCTATCGCAAGGAGCTTGTGCTCGGCGAAGACGACCCGGCGCGCGCCGATCCACCCACCCTGAACGAGCTGTTCGGCGCCATTCGCCACAACTACTTCCGGCTCTATCTGAACTTCATGTACTTCAACATCGGCCGCATCGTTTACCTGCAAACCGATGCGATCTTTGCCTATATCCTGCTCGCCCCCACCATCGTTACCGGCAAGATCACGCTCGGCACCATGAATCAGATCATCCGGGCGTTCGGGCAGGTCCGAACCTCCTTCCAGTATCTCATCAACTCCTGGAGCACGATCGTTGAACTGATTTCGATCTACAAAAGGCTGCGCGCCTTCGAGGCCACCATCGAGGGCGAGCCGCTGCCGTCGATCGAGACCGAGACAGAGTCGGTGTCGGTGCTGTGAGGCCGCGGGTTATCGCTGGGCGCAATCTCACTACTGTCGTCCCTGCGAAAGCAGGGACCCATGGCCACCGGCGTTGGTGATAATGAAAGGCGTCTGCCACGTTGCCGCAACGAGACGGCACGGCGTATGCGTCCCCGCGTGCGCGGGGACGACGCGTTGAGGGGCATCGCCACGGAACGACGAAATGGGCGTGGCTACCGCCTCACCCCTTCGCCTCAAGTGCTGCCAACACCACCGGCGGCGACATCGGCAGGCTGTAGAAGCGCTTTCCGAGCGCGTTGTGGATGGCGTTGGCGACCGCGGCCATGACCGGCACCAGCGGCACTTCGCCGACGCCCTTGACGCCCTGCGGATGTTTCGGGTTCGGCACTTCGACCATCACCGTATCCAGCATCGGCAGGTCCGAGCAGACCGGCATGCGATAGTCGAGGAAGCCGGGGTTATCGACCTTGCCGTCCCGGTTGTAGATGTATTCCTCGTTCAGCGCCCAGCCGATGCCTTGCGCGACCCCGCCCTGCATTTGGCCCTCGACATAGCTCGGATGAATGGCGCGGCCGACGTCCTGCACCGCGGTGTAGCGGATGACGCGCACGATCCCGAGTTCGACGTCGACCTCGACGTCGCAGATGTGGGTGCCGAAGCCGCCCTCGGCGCCCTCGGTGTTGAGCTGCACGCCCACGCCGATCGGCCCGCCCATCTGCGGCGCCTTAGCCGCAAGTTCGGCCAGGGTCAGCGGCTCGAACTGGCCGGCGTTCGGGCTTGCCGGATGCGCCGCGCCGTTTTCCCATTTGACGGCTTCAGGATCGATCTCCCAGATCTTCGCCGCGCGCTCGCGCAAGGTAGCGATGATCTTGTCGGTCGACTGCGTCACCACCATCGCGGAGGCAAACAGCACGCGGCTGCCGCCGGTCAAATTCGAAAACCCGACGGTGGCGGTGTCGCCGATCAGGACCGAGACGCGCCGGTAATCGATGCCGAGCAGCTCGGCGCAGATGTTGGCGATCGCCGCGCGCGAGCCGCCGATATCGGGATGGCCCGTGGTGACGACGACGTTGCCGTCCTCGGTGATGTTGACCTGCGCGCTGGATTCGCCGCCGGCGTTGAACCAGAAGCCGGAAGCGACCCCCCTGCCCTGCAACTTGCCGAGCGGCGCCTTGTAGTGCGGATGCGCCTTGGCGGCCTCCAGCGTCTCGACATAGCCGATGCGCGGAAACACCGGACCGTGCGCGGCCTTGGTGCCTTGCTTTGCCGCGTTCTTCAGCCGCAGCTCCAGCGGATCCATTTTCAGCTTTTCGGCCAGCTCATCCAGCACGCACTCCACCGCGTAGGCCCCGATCGGCGCGCCCGGCGCGCGATAGGCCGCAACCTTCGAGCGGTTGGAGAGCACGTCGAAGCCGACCGACAACACGTTCGGGATATCGTAGGGCGAAAAGCTGCAGCCCACAGCGCCGCGGATCGGCGAGCCCGGCAGCGCGCCGGCCTGCAGATAGAAGGTGCCCTGGGCCGCGACAATGGTGCCGTCCTTCTTGGCGCCGATCTTGACGGTGCTCTTCGAGCCCGAGGTCGGCCCGGTTGCCCGCATCACCTCCTCGCGGGTCATCACCATCTTCACCGGGCGGCCGGACTTCTTCGCCAGCAGCGTCGCCAGCGGCTCGAGATAGACGATGGTTTTGCCGCCAAAGCCGCCGCCGATTTCGGCCGGAATGGCGCGGATGTCGCTCTGCGGAATGCCGGTCAGGTACGCCGTCATGGCGCGCACCATGAACTGGCCCTGGCTCGAGCTCCAGATCGTGGTCTTGTTGTCGGCGGCGACGCTGACGAGGCAGGCGTGCGGCTCGATATAGCCCTGATGCACCGGGCGGGTGGTGAAGCTGCGCTCGACGACGATTTCGGCCTCCTTGAAGCCCTGCGCGACGTCGCCCTTCTTGACCTCGAGACGCCCGCCGATGTTCGACGGTTTGCCCTCGAACTTCATGAAGTCGTGCAGGATCGGCGCATCGGGCTTGAGCGCATCGTCGATCTCGATCGCCCACGGCAGCACTTCGTAATTGACCTCGATCAGGTCGCAGGCCTGCGCCGCGATCGCCTCCGAGGTCGCGGCCACCGCGGCCACGGGGTGGCCGGGGAACAGCACCTTTTCGCGCGCCATCACGTTGCGGCACATCCAGCGCATGTCCTGAATGCCGAGCATCACCGACTTGTCGATCGGGAAATCCACGATATCGCGCGCGGTGACCACCGCCTTCACGCCCGGCAGCGCCATCGCTTTCGTGGTGTCGATCGATTTGATGCGCGCGTGCGGATGCGGGCTGCGCTTGACCTTGCCCCAGATCATGCCGGGCATGGTGGTGTCGGCGGCGAACGCCGCGCGTCCGGTGACCTTGTCGACGCCGTCAGGGCGAATGGTACGCTGGCCGATCCACTTGTTGTCGGTGATGACGTTCATTGTGCTGCCTCCCGCATTTCCGACGCGGTATCCAGAACCGCGCGCACGATCTTGTCGTAACCGGTGCACCGGCACAGATTGCCGGCGAGCCAGAACCGCACCTCTTCCTCGCTCGGCCGCGGATTGTTGCGCAGCAGGGCGTCGGAGGCGACCAGCATGCCCGAGGTGCAGATGCCACACTGCAACGCCGCCATTTCCAGAAATTTCTGCTGCAGCGGATGCAAGGTGTCGCCGTGGGCCATGCCTTCGATGGTGCCGAGATGCCGGCCTTCGGCTTCGGCCGCCAGCATCAGGCAGGAACAGACGAGGCGGTCATCCAGCGTGATGCTGCACGCCCCGCAATCGCCGGAGGCGCAGCCTTCCTTCGAGCCGGTCAGGCCGAGCGGCCCGCGCAGCGCGTCGAGCATGGTGTCCCCGGGCTCGCAGAGAAACTCCGCCGGCTCGCCATTGATGGTGGTGGAAACATGTAGCTTGGCCATTTTCTCAGTCCTCGAACTCAATTTTCTCTTGCGCGCCGGGCGGCGATCGCAACCGTGCGCTTCAACAGCACGCCGGCAACCCTGGTGCGGTAGGCAATGGTGCCGCGCTTGTCGTCGATCGGACGGCAAGCGGCGGAGCACGCGCCGGCCGCGGCGCTGACCGCGGCGTCGTCAAGCTTGCTGCCAACAAGCGCTTTCGCGGCCGCCTCGACCAGCAGCACGGTCGGCGCCACCGCGCCAAGACCGACGCGCGCAGCGGAGCAGACGCCATCTTTCAGCGTCAGGCTGACGCCCACGCCGACCACCGCGATGTCCATTTCGGTGCGCGGGATCATGCGCAGGTAAGCGTCGCCGGAACCGGGCGGCCGCGGCGGCAGAGTGAAGCTGACGAGAATTTCGCCTGGCGCAAGATTGGTGCGGCCGGGTCCGGCCGGGAATTTCTCCACCGGCATTTCGCGGCGGCCGTTCGGTCCCTGCACCGTGACGATGGCGCCGGCGGCAATCATCGCGGGCACGCTGTCGCCCGCGGGCGAGCCGTTGCAGAGATTGCCGCCCGCCGAGGCTCGTCCCTGGACCTGGGTGGAACCGATCAGGTTGACGGCTTCCAGTACGCCGGGCCAGACCTTGCCGAAGCGCGGATGTTCGGCCAGGACCGCCCCCGAAACGGCGGCGCCGATGCGAAAGCCGCCATCGGCGGTTTGCTCGATCGCCGTCATCTCGGCGATTTTCTTGATATCGACGATCAGGCCCGGCCGCACCGCGCCGGAGCGCATTTGCACCAAGAGATCGGTTCCCCCAGCCAGGATGCGCGCGGCACTTCCGGCTGACGCAAATGCCTTGATCGCTTCATCGAGCGTATTGGGGCTCAAGTATCGGATATCCGTCATATCGTTCCGCCGTCTCCCTTATTTTCTCGCTCGCCCGCCCCAAGAGGCACCCCAAGTGACCGTCGGCTCACCTTTCCCGGGACTTGCGAGAGGCGGCACACTACACGGGCAAAAACGATTGGAACAGCCTCCGGGGCCCGGTTCAAGCGGCTTGCTCCTATGCGCGGAGCGAGAATCACTTATGCTTGGGCCCGACTCCGGGAGACCCCAGATGGTTGCAGACAGTAATAGCCAGATCGCCTGGCACCGCGCCCAGATCAAGAAACACCGTGAGGCCCTGAAAAATCTCGAAACCGCGAGGTTTACCGTGGGCGAGATTGCCGGCTCAAAGACGATCGACCGGACGCAAAAGACCGCGGCCCGACTGAAACAGCAGATCAGGGATTCTGAACAGGTCATCGCGGCCCATGAGCGGCAAATCCGCCGTCCGCTGACGACCGACTTTCAAACGCTCGCCAACGCGCCGTGGCGTAACTGGAACGCCCACGGCCCGTCCAACAATTGAGATATCGAAAACCCCGCACGCGGGATCAAGACGGCGTGAGCAGCGTTCCCCGGATGCAGCGCTAGCCACGAAGTGATGCGCTGCTGAGCCGGGGTCCAGATCATGCGCGAGGTCCCGGCTCTGCGGAGCAGCGCGAAAACGCTGCACCGCGTCCGGGACACGGCAGCTCAATCGCTCACAGCCTCTCACGGTGAACGGCCTTGGCCGCTGATGACGTTGCCCCGCCGCGATGCTAGGGACAGTGCCGACTATCCGCGAAACGGTACCGGCAATCGAATGCGAAGTCCTGCAACCAAACGATTTGTTCTTGACGGAATTTTTGGCGTGGTCGCGTTGGCGCTGCTGTGCCCTCCGCAGATGGCATCGGCTCAATCAATTGCCGCGCCCGCCAGGCAAGCGGCAGCGCCCGCCATGCGCGGCGGCGCGGCCTGCCACGGCGGCATGACGTTCGAGCGCTTCCTCGCCGATTTGAAACAGCAGGCCATCGCGGCCGGCGTGTCGCAGCGTGCGCTCGCCGAAGCCTCGCCGGGCCTCGTCTACGACCAGGGCATCGTCAACCGCGACCGCGGCCAGCGCGTGTTCGGGCAGGTGTTCACCGCGTTCGCCGGCCGCATGGCTGCGCCCTACCGGATGCAACAGGGCCAGGCCCTCATCAAAACCCATACCGCGGCCTTTGCGCGGGCCGAGAAGGAATATGGCGTCCCGCCGGCCGTGATCGCCGCATTCTGGGGACTCGAAAGCGATTTCGGCGCCAATATGGGCAGCCTGCCGACGCTGCGCTCGCTGGTGTCGCTGGCCTATGACTGCCGCCGCTCGCAGATGTTTGCCAATGAAACCATCGCCGCGTTGAAGATCATCGACCGCGGCGATCTCACGCCGGAGGAGATGGTCGGTTCATGGGCCGGCGAATTGGGACAGACGCAATTCCTGCCGACGCATTATTTCAACTACGCCGTCGACTACGACGGCGACGGACAGCGCAATCTCCTCCATAGCCCCGCCGACGTGATCGGCTCGACCGCGAACTACATCGCCAACGGACTGAAATGGCGCCGCGGCGAGCCCTGGCTGCAGGAAGTGCGCGTGCCGCAGAATTTACCGTGGGATCAGGCCGATCTGACGATCCAGCATCCACGCTCGAAATGGGCGCAATTCGGCGTGAGCTATCCGGACGGCAGGCCGCTGCCGAACGACGACCTGCCGGCCTCGCTGCTGCTGCCGATGGGCCGCACCGGACCGGCATTTCTGGCCTATCCGAATTTCGCGGCCTATACCGAATGGAACAACTCGCTGATCTATTCGACCACCGCCGGCTATCTCGCCACCCGCATCGCCGGTGCGCCGCCGATGCTTCGCCCGGCGACGCCGGTTGCGCAACTGCCGTTCCACGAGCTTCGCGAATTGCAGCAGCTATTGGTGCGCGCAGGATTCAACGTCGGCAAGATCGACGGCGTCATGGGCCAGCAAAGCCGCAGCGCGGTGAAGGCGATGCAGATCAAATACGGCCTGCCCGCCGACTCCTGGCCGACGGCCGAATTGCTGGCGCGGATGCGCGGACCGCGCGCAACGCCTGTCCAACCGGGATTGCCCGCGGTTCGTTAAGCCGATATCTGCAAGCAAGACAGTTTCATCAACCGAGAGAGCATCTCATGTCCCTCTACGACGCCAGTGTTCCGGCCTTCCTGCAAATTCTCGGCAGTCTCCCCGGCCTTCTCACCAAGGCCGAGTCGCACTGCAAGGCAAAGAACATTCAGCCCGAGGTGCTGCTCGGCGCGCGGCTCTATCCGGACATGTTACCGTTCACCCGCCAGATCCAGATCGTCAGCGATTTCGCCGCCAAGAGCTGCGCGCGCCTTGCCAATATCGAGGTGCCGACCACCCCCGACACCGAAAAGAGTTTCGATGAATTGAAGGCGCGGCTTGCAAAGGCAAGCGACTATGTGAAGACCTTCAAGCCTGCACAGTTCGACGGCGCAGAGAACCGCGAGATCTCCCTCCCCGTCGGGCCCGGCAGGACCATCACGCTGAAGGGGCCGCAGTACCTCTACAATTTCGCCTTCCCGAATTTCTACTTCCACGCCGCGACTGCCCACGGCATCCTGCGCCACAACGGCGTGGAAATCGGCAAGCGCGATTTTCTGGGCGTGAGTTGACCGTTCCTCGTCATTGCGAGGAGCGAAGCAAAGCGAGTGGCAACCTCCTCCGCCGAGGCGCGGCGCCATCGTGCGCGGCTAGCCTGCGTATCGCGAATAGCTCGCGGCATTGCGGCGGTGATAAAGGATACCATCTGCCTTGCACCCGTCATTTCCTCGGAAAACAACAAAATGAGCACGCCGACCAAACTTCTCGCGCCCTTCAAGCTGGGCCCGATCACCCTTCCCAACCGGCTGGTGATGGCGCCGCTGACCCGCAACCGCGCGGTCGCCGGCATGGTGCCGAGCCCGTTGGCGATCGAGTATTACGGGCAGCGCGCTTCCGCCGGGCTATTGATCACCGAGGCGAGCCAGGTTTCGCAACAGGGCCAGGGTTATCAGGACACGCCCGGCATCTACTCGAAGGAACAGGTCGCCGGCTGGCGCAAGGTAACCAGCCGCGTGCACGAACGCGGCGGGCGCATCTTCATCCAGATCTGGCATGTCGGGCGCATTTCGCACACCTCGCTGCAGCCGGGCAACGGCGCGCCCGTCGCGCCGTCGGCGATCCCTGCCAAGGGCAAGACTTTCGTCGGCGGAACGTTTACCGATATTTCCGAGCCGCGCGCGCTGGCACTGGAGGAGATCCCGGGAATTATCGAGACTTTCAGGCGCGGCACCGCGAACGCGCTGGAAGCCGGCTTCGACGGCGTCGAGATCCATGGCGCCAACGGCTATCTGCTGGACCAGTTCGCCAAGGACGGCACCAACACGCGCACCGATGCGTATGGCGGATCGATCGAGAACCGCGCGAGGCTGATGCTCGAAGTGGCAAAGGCCGTCACCGCGGAGGCGGGAGCGGAGCGAACCGGCATCCGGATTTCCCCGGTGACGCCGTCAAACGATATCTCCGACTCCAATCCGCAACCGCTGTTCGATCATATCGTCGACCGTCTCAACGCGCTGAAGCTGGTCTATATCCACGTCATCGAAGGCGCGACCGGCGGCCCGCGCGACATCGCGCCATTCGACTACGGCTCGTTGCGCAAGCGTTTCAAGGGGGCCTATGTCGCCAACAACGGCTATGATTTCGAACTCGCCGCCAAGGTGCTCGCAGCCGACGCCGCAGACCTGATCGCGTTCGGAAAGCCGTTCATTGCAAATCCCGATCTGGTCGAGCGCCTGAAACGCGGCGTGCCGCTGAACGCGCCGGACAAGGCGACGTTCTACGGCGGCGGCGCCAAGGGCTACACCGATTATCCGATGCTGGGCGATTCGCTTCAGGCCGCGCAGTGAGGCGTGGACGTCTGGCTCATCTCATCTCACCTCTCCCCGCTTGCGGGGAGAGGTCGGCGCGAAGCGCCGGGTGAGGGGGACTCTCCGCGAGTTCGAGCCCGTCGAGAGAACCCCTCACCCCAACCCTCTCCCCGCAAGAGCGGGGCGAGGGGGAATGGATTGCTTCGTCGCGGAGCCTGTCATCGGGCGCGCATTCGCGCGACCCGTTGGCTCCGCTCGCAATCACGAAATTCCGTTATGCCAGCCCTCGCGCTTCAGGCAGGGTGCGTTCGGCGCTGGCGCGACCGCCGTTCGCGGCGATCCAGTCGTCGAGGCCGGCGATTTCGGCTGACGACATCAGCAATCCAAGCTTTGATCGCCGCCACACGATATCTTCCGCGGTGAAGGCCCATTCCGACGACATCAGGTAGCGGACCTCGGCTTCGGTCAAGGTGGCGCCGAACGGCTTGCCGAGGTCGGCCATCGACCGCGCGTTGCCGAGCCACTTGCCGGCGCGGGTGCCATAGGCGTGCGCAATACGGTTGGCATGCGCCGGCGTCAGAAACGAATAGCTGCGCTGAAGTTCCGCCGACAGCGCGCCGATCGCGGAAACATCGAGATCGCCGCCGGGCAGCGGAGATTTCGCGGTCCAACCCTCGCGCACCCCGGCGCTCGGCAAATAAGACGAGAGATGCTCGAGCGCCTCCTCGGCGAGGCGGCGATAGGTGGTGATCTTGCCGCCATAGATCGACAACAGCGGCGTGCCGCCGGGCGTATCGAGCTCGAAAACATATTCGCGGGTCGCGGCCTTGGCCTCGCTGGCGCCGTCGTCATAGAGCGGACGAACGCCGGCATAGGTCCAGACCACATCTTCGGGCCGGACTGGATTCGCCAGATATTCACTGACGGAATCGCAGAGGTATTTTATCTCTTCGCTCGAGGCTTTGACTTTTGCCGGATCGCCGTCGTAGTCGCGGTCGGTGGTGCCGATCAGAGTGAAATCGTCCTGATAGGGAATGACGAAGACGATCCGGCCGTCGCTGTTCTGGAACATGTAGGCGCGATCGTGCGCATAGAGTTTTCGCACGACAATGTGCGACCCCTGCACCAGCCGCACTTTTGCCTTCGCGTTGACGCCGGCGCCCAACGCCAGCACCTGCTCGACCCAGGGTCCGCCGGCGTTGACGAGCACGCGGGTTTGAATCGTGGAGCGCGCACCGCTTGCGGTGTCCTCCATCGTGACGTGCCAGATTCGATTTTCCTGCCGGATTTCGACCGCGCGCGAACGGGTTCGGATCTCCGCGCCACGGTCGGCTGCGTCCCGCGCGGTCAGAACCACAAGGCGTGCGTCGTCGACGAAGCAGTCGGAATATTCGAAGCCTCTGACGTAGCGATGGGGAACCAGCGGCTTTCCGACCTCGTCGCGCGTCAGATCGACCGAGCGCGTCGGCGGCAACAATTTTCGGCCCCCGATATGGTCGTACAGAAACAGCCCAAGCCGCAGCAGCCAGGTCGGGCGCAACCCGTCATGGTGCGGCAACACGAAACGAAGCGGACGAATGATGTGCGGCGCGATTTTCCAGAGGATTTCCCGCTCGATCAGCGCTTCGCGAACCAGACGAAACTCGTAGTACTCCAGGTAGCGCAGGCCGCCATGGACGAGCTTCGTCGACCACGACGACGTTCCGCTCGCCAAATCGTTCATTTCACACAGGAAAACCGAGTTTCCGCGCCCGGCCGCATCGCGCGCGATGCCGCAGCCATTGATGCCGCCGCCAATGATCGCGAGGTCGAAGATTCGATCCAGGTCTTTTCCCGGCATTCGCTTAAATTCGCTGTGAAGATTCTAATTTCGTTTTGACTAGATCACGGCCCAACGTGAAAGCAACTGAAAAGGGCGATTGACCAAGTCAGTGCGTCCGGTCCAGACAAGCGGACTTGCGTCTCGTCATGCCGACACCCATTGCGGCGCCTTTTGGCCCAGGATGCGCTCTGCCTCGATCACCAGGTCCTGCAAAATCTTTTCGGCCGGCGCTACCTCATGAATGAGCCCCACGGCCTCGCCGACGATAGCGCTCGCTATTCGGGTGTCGCCTGCGGTCGCGGCTTCCGCATAGCGCTCGGCCTCCATCGGCACAGCAGTCCGCAGCTCCGCCTCCTTGCCGGCCCAGCGGTCGGTAAATCCGCTCTTCAGGGAACGCAAGTCGTAGCGCGCCGGCCAATTCCGACTTCGAACGATATCGATGACCTGGGAACGCAACGTATCGTCGCCGCCGGCGGCCACCGCGGCCTTTTGCAGGTTCGGATGAACCAGCGCTTCCTCGCTGACCCAGAACCGGGAGCCGATCACGACGCCGTCGGCTCCCAACACAAGCGCGGCCGCGAGTCCACGGCCGTCGGCGACGCCGCCGGCCGCGCACAACAAGGTTTTCGGCGCGCGTCGCGATAAGAGATCGGCGACCTCGGGCACCAGCGTAAAGGTCGCGCGCTTCTCGCCATGGCCGCCCGCTTCGGCACCCTGCGCGACCAGGATCTCCGCACCGACATCGATCGCGCGTCGCGCATCCGCCAGAGTCTGGATCTGACAGATCAGCGGCACGCCCGCCTGCCGGATAGGTCCGGCAAATGGCTCCGGATCGCCAAAAGAAAGGAACATGACAATCGGTTTGTGTTCGAGCGCGACGTCAAGCAAATGCGGTTGCTCTTTGAGCGACCAGGTGATGAAGCCACAACCGACATGCTGGTTTCCCGCCGCCGCGAACTGCTCCCGCAGCCAACCCTCATCGCCATAGCCGCCACCGATCAGCCCCAGTCCGCCAGCCGCCGACACCGCTGCCGCCAGCCTTCCACCGGCCGCAAATCCCATCGGCGCCGAAATCACGGGGTGAACGAGTTTCAGCTTTTCGGTCAGGCGCGTGCGCAACATCGTCGGTGTCCTCCGGTGCAACAGACGTTCCCCGATCCCGCCTGCGGGGAAGCAGCCGAACTCATAACCCAGGCGCCGCTTGCGCGCCTTCTGCCGGTGGGAACTCTATTCTGTCGTCGGTCCGACAGTATCGATCCGCGAACATGCGGCCGACCGGGTGATACCGGTCCATGTGCACGCGCATCGAATGGCGATCCCACAATTCGTCGCGGATGTAGAAATTGATGCCCTCGCCCATGATGAGCTGCCGGTTGCCGTTTACATCGATCGTCTTCCAGGTCTTGCACTCCATCGCCCATGGCGCGTCGGCAAGCCGCGGCACCGCGACCTTCCTCGAGGGCGCCAATTTCAGCCCGAGATAGCCGGGCTCCCCGATCTCGGGCGGAAAGTCCCCGCTGGAGTCGTGCATGGCGCGCGCCAGCGGCTCATCGGCGAGGTTGACCACGAATTCCCCGGTGCGCTGGATGTTGACCACGGTGTCCTTGACGCGGCCATCCGGCCTCGCATTGGCGGCGAACATGCACAGCGGCGGATCCTCGGAGAATACGTTGAAGAAACTGAACGGCGCAGCGTTGACCACACCGCCGGCTCCAACCGTCGTCACCCAGGCGATCGGCCGCGGCAGCACGAATCCCGTCAGCACCTTGTATCGCTCGCGATGCGTGAGTTCGTCAGGGGCGTATTGCATTGTATATTTCCAGGTTGAATCAGGCTTTCCGAGTTGGCTGGATGCTCAATCAGTTACTATGCGGAGGCACCCCCACCCCAACCCTCCCCCGCAAGCGGGAGAGGGGGCGCGTCGGTGTTTGCTGAACTAGGCACGATACAGATTACATCTTTGTCGTCGACGATGCCGATCACCATGCGGCACAATCGGCTCCCTCTCCCGCTTGCGGGGGAGGGTTGGGGTGGGGGCGCCCCTCGGGAACTCCATGTGAGACGCTTCCAAACACCTACGGCATGCTCAGTTCGTGGCGGCCGACGACCATCCAGTGGACTTCGTCGGGGCCGTCGGCGAAGCGGAGGTGGCGGACGTCCTGGTACATTTCGGCAAGCGGCGTCCATTGTGATATGCCGGTTGCCCCGTGCATCTGGATCGCCTGGTCGATGATCTTGCAGGCGCGCTCGGGCACCATGGCCTTCACCATGCTGACCCAGATCCGCGCGTCCTTGTTGCCGAGCACGTCCATGGCCTTGGCGGCCTTCAGCACCATCAGCCGCATCGCCTCGATCTCGCAGCGCGCCTGCGCGATGATCTGGAGATTGCCACCGAGATGGGCGATCTTCTTGCCGAAGGCTTCCCGCGTCAGGCCGCGCGAGACCATCAGGTCGAGCGCCTTTTCCGCCTTGCCGATGGTGCGCATGCAGTGATGGATGCGGCCCGGCCCGAGCCGGAGCTGCGAAATCTCAAAACCGCGGCCTTCGCCAAGCAGGATGTTCTCCTTCGGCACCCTGACATTGTTGAAGCGCAAATGCATATGCCCGCGCGGCGCATGGTCGTGCCCGAACACGTGCATCGGCCCGATGATCTCCACGCCCGGGGTGTCCTTGGGAACCAGGATTTGCGACTGCTGCTTGCTCGGCGGCGCATCGGGGCTGGTCTTGACCATCACGATCATGATCTTGCAGCGGGGATCGCCAAGGCCGGAGATGTAATATTTTTCCCCGTTGATCACCCATTCGTCGCCGACAAGTTTTGCCGTCGTCGAGATGTTCTTCGCATCCGATGAGGCGACATTGGGTTCGGTCATGGCGTAAGCGGAGCGGATTTCCCCGTTCAGCAGCGGCTTCAGCCACTTCTCTTTCTGTTCCTTGGTGCCGACGCGCTCGATCACTTCCATGTTGCCGGTATCGGGCGCCGAACAGTTCATGGTTTCGGAGGCCAGCGGACTTTTTCCGAGTTCGGCGGCGATATAGGCATAGTCGAGATTCTTCAGGCCCTCGCCGGTCTCGGCATCGGGCAGGAAAAAATTCCATAGGCCGACCTCCTTGGCCTTGGCCTTTGCCTTGCCCAGCACATCGAGCTGGGCCGGCGTGAAGGACCAGCGGTCGGTCTTGTTCTCGCCGTGACGATAGAACTCGACCGACATCGGCTCGACGGTTTCCCGGATGAATTTCCGCACGTGATCGTAGAGCGGACGGACCTGATCCGACATGCGCAGGTCGTTCAGTTCATCGTCCGGATTCAAGCCGTACGAGGTCATTCGGGGCACGTAGACGTGTTTCATGCAGCAATCCTCCCATTCGCGCAGATCGTTTGTTCCCGCGATTGCCGGGGAGCTATCTGCTTGCTGCCGGCAATCTATCGCGTTTTCAGGCGGAGTGGATACAAGTTCGCGCAAGGAAACGCCAAAACAAGACCGGCGGCCTTATTTCGAACCAATCCAAATCGGGCGTGTCTCAGAAATTCACGCGATTTGAAATGGCACCGTCGACCACCAGATTTGAACCGGTCGTAAACGAGGAGGCGGGGCTTGCCAGGAACACGGCCGCGTTGGCAATTTCCTGCGGCGTCGCCATGCGGCCGGTGGGATTGCGCGCGAGCGCTTCATTGTATCGTTTGGGCATGTTCTGCTCGACGGTGTTCCAGACGCCGCCCTTGAAATAGACGGTGCCCGGCGACACGACGTTGACGCGAATTTTCTTTCCGGCGTATTGACGCGCAAGTCCCTTGGCCATGTGCACCAGCGCCGCCTTGACCGGACCGTACGAACTGGCGGTGTCCGCCTGCGCCGCCGACACCGAGGAAATGATGACAAACGCCGCGTCGCCGTTCTTCTCGCCGCTCGCTTCGAGGAACGGACGGGCGGCCTCGAACGCGTTGACGGCGCCCAGCACGTCAAGTCGGAAGTTCTGCTCCCAGGAGGCCGCGTCTCCGCCTTGCGCCATGGCGCCGGCATTGGAAAACAGAATGTCGATGCCGCCGAGTTCTCGAGCGGCGTCGGCGATCCACGCCTTCAGCGCGACGCCATCGGTAATATCGACGGACGCGCCGGTTGCCCGGGTACCTCCGGCCTGCAACTCCGCCACCGTGGACTTGACCTGATCCGGATTGCGCGCGCAGACCGCAACGCCTGCTCCTTCGCCGGCAAGCGTGCCTGCGATCGCCCGTCCGATGCCGCGCGTGCCGCCGAGAACGACGGCTTTTCTTCCACTCAACCCCAGGTCCATTGCGATATCCCTTTGCTCGTTCGCCTCTATGCCGCTTGGCGGCGGACCACACATAAAGCAGTCTTCGAAGCGTGCAAGGGCGTTGCAATGGCCGAAAGTTTGAATTGAGGGCCGCCTGGCGCGGTCATTTTGTCCGGATGGCGCCTTTCAACGTGCACGATGTCGAACAGGTGACCATGTTTCCGTTCTCGCATCTGATGCAGACATCGACGCACTGATCGAACGACTTCGGATTGTAGGAGGAATAAAGCTTTCGTGCGCACGCGCTTGTCTGGGCCGCCCCCTCGGGTTCGGGCGAACACGTGGCCAGTATCAAGCCTGCGGCCAGTAAAACAGCGATGCTTCGCATGAAGCCTCGATTCCGTTCGTCAGCCGAATAGCGATCCGACAATCCCCGCTAACGATCTGAAACTGTTCTTTAACATAGATTCGCCGCACCGCGACCGTGTCAGTACGGATAGTCCCCAAAAGCTGTGGTAATGGAATGGCTTAGCAGCCTCTTCATTATCATTAGGGGTTTAATAAACCTGTGAACAGGCCCTTAAACCATCGAGCGCAGACTGCCGCGCATTGAGCTCAGGGGCATTTCATGATCGACGAAAAAGTAAAAATCAAATGCACGAAATGCTCGCAGATATTCCGGGAGCGGGCGCAGAAAATCCGCAACGGGTACCAGACCAACTGCCAGCACTGCAACAGGATGATCACCTTCGACACCAGTTCGGAAGACAGGAATATCCGCCGCGCGCTGATGAGCGCCAAAGAAGTGCGATTGGCGCTCGAAGCCCGGAAGAGCGAAACCGCAGTTGAAAGCCCGGCTGCGGTTCGCGCTCAGTACTAGCCGGTTGGTGCGATCGGGAAATCGGCCGTGAATACGAGCGAAAGCGGCGGCCCTATTCAATGACCTCGTCGGCCCGGGCAAGCAGCGAGGGCGTCAGCGTCAGACGAAGCGCCTTGGCAGTCTTCAGATTGATGACCAGCTCAAACCGGGTGGGCTGGATGACAGGCAGATCGGCCGGTTTCTCGCCCCTGAGAATACGACCGGCGTAGCTGCCGGCCTGTCGATACGCATCGGCAAGGCTCGCGCCATAGCTCATCAAGCCGCCGGCGGCGGGAAAATCCCTGATGTGGTAGATCGCGGCAATCCCGGTGCGCGCGGCAAGCGCCACAAGCCGATCCCTTCTGGAATCGAAGAATGGATCATTTGCAACGACCAGCGCGCCGATATGCTCCCGTGCCATCATTGCAAAGCTCTGTTCTAATTCCGGCTCGCTACTGGCATGCAGGACAACAAGCCGCCGGCCAAGCGAATTTGCCGCCGTCTCCACATCCAGCCTTTTTGCCTCCGCTTCCGGCGCGGTGGGATTCAAAAGAAAACCAACCGCGCTGGCGTCCGGCAACAATTCGCACAGCAATCCGAGCCGCTTTGAACCCAGTTCACCGGTGAGCCAGGCGACGCCCGTGAGATTGCTGGCTGGCCGATTGAAACTGTCGACGATACCCAGTTTGACCGGATCGTCACCCACCACAAAGACGATCGGGATCGCCGCCGTGGCCGGTTTCGCCGCCAGCGCCGCGACCGAACCGCCGACGGTCACCATGACGGACACGCGAAGGCCCACAAGCTCGCTGGCGAGCCCGGACAGCCGCTCATAGTGACCCTCCGCCCAGCGATAGACGATGGCGACGTTCCGGCCATCCACAAATCCGGCCTCGCTCAAGCCTTGGCGGAATGCGGCGGCATGAACTTCAGATTCGTCGGGCGACCGGCTGCTGAGGAATCCGACAATCGGCATCGCCGTTTGCTGCGCGCGAGCCGCCAGCGGCCAACCCACCGTCATCCCGCCGATCAGCGTCATGAATTCGCGACGAATCATCGTGGGCTCCTCTGGCCTCGCTGGGACGGTTGGCCGACATGGCGGCGTCGCGAAGCGCGGGTCGCCCTGAGACGCTGGAATTATGGCATTGATTCCAGTTGAATTTCGAAAATTCGGCACCGGATTGAAGGACGGCGCAGTTGTTCAGCCCGACATGGCGAGCTGCGATGACGCACGCGCTGCGGGGCAGTAATATGGCTGCCTTCGGCGAGACACACCTTTCGGGGGCGATGATCTGATTGTAGAATCTCGCCGACCCGATGAGAGAACCGGGTTTTCCAGGGGGCTTTAGGGGACAATCAATCAGGAGGGGTATGCAATGACCATGGCAGTCGCACAAGGGACGTTGTCCGAATCCGATCACAGCGCGCAGTTGCGCAAGGCGGTCATCGCCTCGACCATCGGTACTGCGATCGAGTGGTACGACTTTTTCCTTTATGGCACCGCAGCCGGGCTCATTTTCGGCAAGCTGTACTTTCCCAACGAAGATGCGTTGACGGCGACGCTTGCCGCCTTCGGCACCTATTTCATCGGCTTCGTCGGGCGCCCGATCGGCGCCGCGATATTCGGTCACTACGGCGATCGCATCGGCCGCAAGGCGACACTGATCGCGACGCTTTTGTGCATGGGCATCGCGACCTTCCTGATCGCCTTCGTGCCCACCTATGCCTCGATCGGAATCTGGGGCGCGGTCATTCTGACGGTGTTGCGGATGCTTCAGGGGATCGGCGTCGGCGGCGAGTGGGGCGGATCGGTGCTGCTGGCGATGGAGTGGTCGCGCACCCACGGTCAGCGCGGCCTGGTTGCCTCCTGGCCGCAATTCGGCGTGCCCTGCGGCCTGTTCCTGGCAAACCTTGCGGTGCTGGCATTCAGCCAATTGTCGGGTGACCAGTTCGCCACCTGGGGCTGGCGAATTCCGTTCGCGCTCTCCATCATACTGGTCGGCGTCGGCCTGTGGATCCGCCTCGGCATCCTGGAGACGCCGGTATTCCAGCAGCTTTTGGATAACAAGAAGATCGAGAAGGCCCCGATCGTCGAGGTTTTCAAGAAGCACCCGAAACAGATCATCCTGTCGGCATTGCTGCGGATGGCCGAGCAGGCGCCGTTCTACATCTTCACCGCATTCATTTTCGCCTACGGCGTCGGAACCTTGAAGATGTCGCGCGATCTGATCCTGATCGCCGTGCTGGTTGCGGCCTGCGTCTCGTTCGTCACCATCCCGCTGTCGGGCCATATCTCCGACCGCATCGGCCGCAAAAAGATGTATCTGATCGGGGCCGCGACCACCGGCGTATTCGGCTTCCTGTATTTCGGCATGGTGGACACCGCGATTCCGGCGCTGGTGTTCATCGCCATCGTGCTGTCCTTGATCCCGCACGACATGCAATATGGGCCGCAGGCCGCCCTGATCGCCGAGGCTTTCACGCCGCGACTGCGCTACAGCGGCGCTTCGCTGGGCTATCAACTCGCCTCGGTGATCGCCGGCGGTCCGGCGCCTTTGATCGCCACGGCGCTGTTCGCCACCTATCACTCCGGCTATGCGATTTCCATCTACATCGCCGCCTGCTCGGTGATAAGTCTTGTGGCTGCGTCGTTCATGCCCGACTACACCGGCAGGGACATTTCGATGGAGTATGACGACTGACGTCAGCGTGTGCCGTCTGACGTTCGAGAGGGCCTGGGATCGTCCAGGCCCTCTTGTTTGTCGGGCGCCGCCCGACCGATGCCACGTCAAATCTTCTTTCCGAAATAGCTGCAATGACGCCCGCCTGATGGCATAGTCGGATCGGTCAAACGGCGCGTCAGGCGCCGGCGAAAGCCTGCACAGGGAGGGCCAATGGCTTTGACGGAATCTTACGTCGTGGGACCGGCCACACCTGCCGTGCGCGACGTCACGCTGGGGCAGTTGCTCGAACAGGCGGCTTCGTCGGCGCCGGACCGGATCGCGCTGATCGCCGGCGTGATCGACCCGGCGCTGCGCCGCCAATGGACCTATTCCGAACTCTATAGTGAGGCACAGCGCACCGCCCGCGCCTTGCTGCGCCGCTTCAAGCCGGGCGAGCGGGTCGCCGTCTGGGCGCAGAACCTGCCGGAATGGGTCATGCTCGAGTTCGGTGCGGGCCTTGCCGGCATGGTGCTGGTCACGGTCAATCCCGCATTCAGGGCCAACGAAGTCGAATATGTGCTGAAGCAATCCCGCTCCGCCGGCGTGTTCGTCGTCAATGGCTTCCGCGGCAATCCGATGCTGGAGACGGTGCATCAGGTTGCGCCGCGCTGCGAGTGGCTTCGCGAAATCATCTGCTTCGACGACTGGCCGGCCTTCATCGCCGGAGGCGACGACAAGGCCATCGCGCTTCCGGCCGTCAAACCGACCGATCCGGTGATGATCCAGTACACCTCCGGCACCACGGGATTTCCGAAGGGTGCGCTGCTGCATCATCGCGGCCTCGCCAACAATGGCGCCGATACCGCGGAGCGAATGGGAATCGATCCTGGCGACGTATTCATCACCACCATGCCGTTGTTTCACACCGGCGGCTGCGTCTGCTGCGTGCTCGGCGCGGTATCCAAAGCCGCAACCCAGGTGCTGCTGGAGGCGTTCGAACCGGGTCTCGTGCTCGAAATGTTCGGAAGATATCGCGGCAATGCGATGATCGCCGTGCCGACCATGCTGGTGGCGATGCTGGAGCATGCTTCCTTCGCGTCAACCGATCTTTCCTCGGTCAAGGCGATCTGTTCCGGCGGCTCGACGGTACCGGCTTCGCTGGTCAAATTGCTCGAGCAGAAGCTGGGGGCGCCCTTCACCATCGTGTTCGGGCAGACCGAATGCTCGCCGGTGGCCACCATGACGATGACGACCGACACGATCGAAGACAAGGCCGGCACCATCGGCCTGCCGCTACCGAACATTGAAGCCAAAATCATCAATCCCGACACCGGCAAGACGGTGCCGATCGGGGAAATCGGCGAGTTCTGCACGCGCGGCTATCACATCATGCTCGGCTATTTCGAAATGCCGGAGGCGACCGCCGCTGCCATCGACGCCGACGGCTGGCTGCATACCGGCGATCTCTGCGCGATGGATGCGCGCGGCTATTGCACGGTCGAGGGCCGCCTGAAGGACATGATCATTCGCGGCGGCGAGAACATCTATCCCCGCGAGCTCGAGGAACTGTTGTTTCGCCATCCCAAGGTCGGCGAGGTCGCGATCATCGGGTTGCCGCACGAAAAATGGGGCGAAGAGGTCGCAGCCTTCATCCGCCCCTCGCCCGGTTCCGTCATCGACAAGGAAGAATTGTCTGCCTACATGCGCAGCCTCCTCGCCCCGCACAAGACACCGAAACACTGGTTCCTGGTGGAGAGTTTTCCGCTGACAGGGTCGGGCAAGATCCAGAAGTTCAAGCTGCGCGAATTCTGGACCAAAGGCGCCGTGCAGGCTTTGTGATCCCTGGAGCGCCGCGGCACCGCGAGACTGGAGGTATGCATGGACGCACCAACCATCGACTTCTGGATTTCGATCGGCAGCACCTATTCCTATCTTTCCGTCATGCGGATCGAGGACGTCGCAAAGGCGAACGGCATCAAATTTCGCTGGCGATCGTTCTCCGTGCGCTCGATCATGATCGAGCAGAACAACATTCCGTTCCGGGACAAGCCCGTCAAGATGAATTACATGTGGCGCGACATCGCGCGGCGCGCGCAAATGTATCAGCTTCCGGCGCGGCTGCCCGCGCCCTATCCGCTCAGGGAATTCGATCTCGCCAACAAGGTCGCCATCGTCGGCGAGAATGCCGATTGGGGCAAGGCGTACATTCAAGCCGCCTATCGCCGATGGTTCCAAGAGGCACAGGAGCCAGGCTCGGAGCCGAACCTCTCCGACAGCCTGCGCGAGGTCGGGCAGCATCCGGCGGCGATCATCGAGCAGGCGCGCAGCGAACCGGTCGAACGGCGATATCAAGAGGCGACGCTCGAGGCAAAATCGCTGGGGATTTTCGGATCCCCGACCTTCGCCGTGAACGGCGAATTATTCTGGGGCGACGACCGGCTCGACGACGCGATGGACTGGCTTCGGCATGGCCGAATTCGGGCCCGATAGCAAGGAAGCCGCGGTTTATGAAACTATCCTTGCGAGGCGCACAGCGCCGAAGCAAGCCCTTTTTCCGCGGCTTTGGATCGCTTCGCTTCGATTGCAATGACGGAGAACCTGGCTGCCATACCGATTCCGCTTTAGACCCTCATGGTGAGGAGCACGGCAAAGCCGCACGTCTCGAACCATAAGGCCCCGGATATGGTGCTTTCACGCCGAAATCGGCGGCGGCTCCTGCTTGATCGCCTGCGGGTGGCCCTGATCGTCGATTGAGACGTAGGTGAAATTGCCGTCGGTCACCAGGATCGAATGCATTTCCTTGCGACGCAAAACCCAGGCTTCGAGATGGACGGTGACCGAGGTCCTGCCGACCCGGACCAGATTGGCGTGAACCGAGACCAGATCGCCGACAAAGACCGGTTTGCGGAAGTTCATCGCTTCGATCGCTACCGTAACGGTGCGCGATTTCGCGATCTTGGAGGCAAAAATGCCGCCGCCGATATCCATCTGGCTGAGCAGCCAGCCGCCGAAAATATCGCCGTTCTGGTTGGTGTCGGCCGGCATCGCCAGCGTGCGGGTGCAAAGATCGCCGCACGGCTCGATTTCCGAATTCGGCGGGGCGTGCACGGCTTGGGTGTCGGTCATCTCTAAAGCCTCGTCGAATCGGATTTGAGAAATCTTATTTGAAACTGTCCCAGCCGGCATCCGGCGTGAACCGGCCGCCGAATTTTTGCGCCAGCGCGCGCAAGGTGGCGGCGACGTTGTCGGGCCCGCGGGTTCGCGCATAATTCAACGGCCCGCCCCGGAACGGCGCGTAGCCCGTGCCGAAAATCATGGCGCCGTCGACCGCGTCGGCATTGTCGACGATACCTTCGCGCAAGGCTGCGACGCAGACATTCGACATCGGCAGCACCAGCCGGTCGATCATTTCCGACGTCGGTTGCGCGGTTGCAGGCGAGCCGGCGAACTTTTCGGCCTTGTTGTTCTTCCAGGTATAAAAACCCTTGCCGGTTTTACGGCCGAGTTCGCCCTTGGCGACCTTCTCGCGCAACCATGCCGGCGTCGGCGGCAGAAGATCGCCGAATTTCGAGCGCAGCATGTCGCCGACCGCAAGACAGATGTCGAGGCCGACCTGGTCGGCGAGCTCGATCGGGCCCATCGGCATGCCGAACTTTTCCGCGGCCGCGTCGATGGCGAGCTTGTCGATCTTTTCGTCCAGCATCACCATCGCCTCCAGCATGTAAGGCGTCAGCGCGCGGTTGACGAGAAAGCCCGGCGAACTCTTCACCGGGAGCGGCAGTCGGTCGATGGCGCCGACGAAGGCCAGCGCTTCCTTCAGCAGATCGGGGTCGCTGCCGTCATGGCTGACGACTTCGACCAGTTGCAGCCGGGAGACCGGATTGAAGAAGTGCAAACCAACCAGCCGCGCGGGCTTCTGCAGCGTGGTGCGCAAATCCTGCAGCGGAATGCTCGAAGTGTTGGTGGCAAGGATCGCGCCCGCCTTCATCCTGGGCTCGAGGCCGGCATAGACCTTTTGCTTCAGTTCGAGTTTTTCCGGCACCGCCTCGATGACCAAATCCGCATTGCGGACGCCCTCGCCGTCGAGATCGGGTATCAGCCGGTCCAGCGCGTCGCGGATTTCGGTCGGCTTGTGCATGATCTTGCCGAAAAGATCGGCTGCGCGCTTGATCGCACCGGCAATCGGCTCCGGCTTCATGTCGGCGAGCGTGACCCGCAGGCCCTGACTGGCGCACCACGCCGCGATGTCGCCGCCCATCGCGCCGGCGCCGATGACGTGAACGTGTTCGACCTTGTTGCCGCTCCCGGCGCGCTTCTTCATCTGCTCGCGCAGGAAGAAGACGCGGATGAGGTTTTGCGCCGTCGGCGTCACCATCAGATTGGCGAACGAGGTTTTTTCGGCGGCCAGCATCGCGGCCTTGTCGCCGCCGTGCTTTTCCCAGAGGTCGATCAGCGCGTAAGGCGCCGGATAATGCTCATGGGGCGCGGCCTTTTCGGCCTCACGGCGCATGCGCGATCCGAGAAAGCCCCTGACGGGACCGGAATTCAGAATGCCGCGCAAAAATCCGGGCCTGGCGCGCTTCAATCCGCCGAACACGGCGTCCTTCACCGCGTTGCGGACATGCCGCTCCTGCGTCACGGCATCGACCAGCCCGAGCGCCTTCGCCTTGCGCGCGTCGACCGTCTTGCCGGTCAGCATCAGGCTCATCGCCTGAATCGGGCTGATGAGCTCCGTGAAGCGCGCAGTGCCGCCAAGACCGGGGTGCAGACCCAGCATGACTTCCGGGAATCCAAACCGCGCGCCGTCAATCGCAATCCGCGACTGGCAGGCGAGCGCCACTTCGAGGCCGCCGCCGAGGCAAAAGCCGTGGATCACCGCGACGGTCGGAATCTTCAAACCTTCCAGGCGATCGATCACCGCATGCGCCCGGCCGATGCCGGTCTCGACCGGCTGCGGATCGGTCGCGCCGCGAAATTCGCCGACGTCCGCACCGGCGATAAAGCCGGATGTCTTCGCCGAGCGAATGACAAGCCCCGCAGGGCGCTGGCTTTCCAGCGCCGCGAGCACCGCGTCGAATTCCTCGATGACCTCAGCCGACAGCGTGTTGGCGCTGGTGCCCGCGCGATCGAACAGCAGCCAGGCAATGCCGTCTTCGTCGCGCGTCAGTTTGAAATTGCGATAGGGCGCGCCATGCCCGGGCTGCGGCCCGAGTTCGAGCACGCGGTCGCCGAGAACGTTCATGATCCTCGATTCCATGATCACACCATCTCGATCAACATGGCGCCGCCCTGCCCGCCACCGATACATTCGGTGACGATGCCGCGCTTCGTGCCCAATCGCTTCATCGCATTGACGAGATGCAGCACGATGCGATTGCCGCTGCAGCCCACGGGATGACCGAGGCTGATGGCGCCGCCATCGACATTGAGTTTTGTATGGTCGATTGGCCCGGCGGCGCCCTCAAGGCCCAAAATCTCGCGGCAGAATTTCTCGTCGTTCCAGGCGGCCAGACAGCCCAGCACTTGCGTCGCGAAGGCCTCGTTCAATTCCCAGGTTTCGATATCGCCGAGTGAAAGTTTGTGGCGCTTCAACAATTCGGTTGCCGACAGCACCGGACCGAGGCCCATGATCGAGGGATCGAGCGCGGACCATTGGCTGTCGACGATAACAGCCTTCGGCGTCAGCCCGTGTTTGGCGACCGCGTCTTCGGAAGCCAGAATGGTCCACGATGCGCCGTCGGTGATCTGGGAAGAGTTGCCGGCGGTGACCTGGCCCCAGGGGCGCTCAAACACCGGTTTCAGTTTCGCAAGGCTTTCGCGGGAGGAATCCGGCCGCACCCCGTCATCCCGATCGTAAAATTTGCCGTCGCGCGCGAACGCGGTTTCGACCTCCCCCTTGAGAAAACCCTGCGCCTGCGCGTTCGCCAGCCGCTTGTGGCTTTCCACCGCATAAGCGTCGGATTGTTCGCGCGTGATGCCGAAGAGGTGGCCGACCACTTCCGCCGTCTGCCCCATATTGAGTTCGGTGATCGGATCGGTCAGCCCGCGCTCCAGGCCGATGATCGGCTTGAAATAGGCCGGGCGCGCTTTTGCGATCGCAGCCAGCCTGCCGAGAATGCCCTTGGCGCCGGCAAGACCTGCGAACCAGCGCACGCCCTGCTGCGGCCAAACCAAGGGCGCGTAGCTCAGGGCTTCCGCGCCGCCGGCCAGGATCAGATCTGAAACCCCCTCGCGGATATAGCGATAACCGGTGTCGATCGATTGCATGCCGGAGCCGCAATTGATCTGCACCGTGAATGCGACCATCGCCTCGCCCATGCCGAGCCGCAGCGCTGCGACACGGCCCGGGTTCATCTCGTCGGCGATGACATTGACGCAGCCGAGGATGACCTGATCGAAGGCGGCCGGCGCAAAGGGTTGGCGGGCCAGCAAAGGCCGGCCGCACTGCACGGCAAGATCGACCGGGGTGAACGGGCCGGGCCCGCTGCGTGCTTTCAGGAACGGCGTCCGGCTGCCGTCGATAATGTAAACCGGCCGCGCCATCAGCTTGCCGCCCTCGTTTCACCGAGCTCCTGGAAGAACTGATGCACATCGGCCGGTTTCTTGAAGATCGGCGACAAGGCTTCCGGCGCGAAGTCGTCGACCTCGATCACTTTCGCCACCGCCTGATGGGCGGCTGCGACCCGATCACCCTCCGCTGGCGTAATGACACCCCTTTTCACCGCCTCTTGCCAATCACTGAGGTGCGCGGCGCGCATTCGCTTGGCAATGTCTTCGGCGCCGGTGACCAGCAGAAACGCCTTTTCCAGCCGGGCGAGGCCGCGGTCATCATCGACATGAGAAAGATCCGATGTCAGGCGGTCGCGCGCCGCAGAGGGCTCCAGCACAAGCTGCGCGCATTGATGGACCACGCGATCGGATGGCCCGAGCACGCGGGCGCCGAACGGCTGGACCAGGAACTTCAACACCACGGCGACGAACCGGTTCGGCAGATTGGCCAAAATCTCCGCAAAACGGTTTTCGATGGTGCGGAAGCCGCTCGCCATGCACCATTCCAGCGCGGCAAAATCCGCTGGCTGGCGCCCCTCGTCCTGCCAGCGTTTCAATGCGGCGGACAACAGATACAGTTCCGACAGAATGTCGCCGAAGCGCGCCGACAGCATCTCCTTGCGCTTCAGCGCGCCGCCCAGTGTCAACAGCGCCATGTCGGCGCACAGCGCGAAGGCCGAAGCGTAGCGCGAGAGCTGCCGGTAAAACCCGGTCGCCTGACCGGCGTCGGGCGCGGCGATGAAGCGGCCGCCGGTCCAGCTTCGGCCCCACGCCCGAAACAGCGTGACGATGCTGTGGCCGACATGTTTCCAGAAGGCAGTGTCGAAGGCGTCAAGACCCCTGGCACGATCGGCATCGCCAAGCGCGTTCATCTCTTCCAAGAGATAGGGATGCGCGCGGATCGCGCCCTGCCCGAACACGATCAGGTTGCGGGTGAGAATGTTGGCGCCCTCGACGGTGATGCCGACCGGCACCGAACGATAGAGATTGCCCATGTAGTTCTGCGGACCGTCGATCACGGCCTTGCCGCCATGGATGTCCATCGCGTCGTCGATGGCAATCCGCATCCGCTCGGTGGCCTGCAGCTTCATGATGCCGGAAATCACCGCCGGGTGACGCCCCTGATTGAGCGCGGCGCAGGTCAGCCGCCGCGCCGCATCGAGCAGATAGGCGGTGCCGGCAATCCGGGCCAGCGGCTCCTCGATGCCCTCGAATTTCCCGATCGGCACGTTGAACTGCTCGCGTATCCGCGCATAGGCGCCGGAGGTGCGTGCCGCGTAAGCCGCGCCCGCGGCCGACAGCGACGGCAACGAAATGCCTCGTCCGGCGGCGAGCGCCGTCATCAGCATTTTCCAACCCTGGCCGAGACGCGGCTGCCCGCCGATGATGTAGTCCATCGGAATAAAGACGTCGCGGCCCCAGTTCGGGCCGTTCTGAAACACCTGCATCGCCGGCAGATGGCGATGGCCGATTTCGACGCCGGGCAGATGGGTCGGAATCAGCGCCACGGTAATGCCGAGGTCTTCTTCGGTGCCGACCAGATGGTCGGGGTCATAGGCCTTGAAGGCAAGCCCGAGCAGGGTTGCGACCGGACCGAGCGTGATGTAGCGCTTGTGCCAGTTGAGGCGAAGGCCGAGAACTTCGCGGCCTTCGAAACTGCCCTTGCAGATGATGCCGCTGTCGATCATCGAGGCGGCGTCGGAGCCGGCTTCCGGACTGGTCAATCCAAAGCAGGGAATCTCCTGCCCGTCGGCCAGCCGCGGCAGCCATCGTTGCTGCTGATCGGCGGTGCCGAAGCGCATCAGCAGTTCGCCGGGGCCCAATGAATTGGGCACCATCACGGTCACGGCGGCGGTCAGCGAGCGCGAGGAAATCTTGCGCACGACTTCGGAATGCGCGTAGGGCGAAAAACCTAAACCGCCATATTCCTTCGGAATAATCATGCCGAAAAATTTGCGCGACTTGATGAAGTCCCACGCCTCGGGCGGCAGATCGCGCCATTCCCAATTGATCTTCCAGTCGTCGAGCATGGCGCAGAGTTCGTCGACCGGGCCGTTGAGGAACGCCTGTTCCTCCGGCGTCAGCGTCGCCGGCGCATAGTCGAGCAGTTTCGACCAGTCGGGATCGCCGGTGAAGAGATCGGCGTCCCACCAGACATCGCCGGCCTCCAGCGCCTCGCGTTCAGTATCCGACATCGGCGGCAACACACCGCGCGCCCAGGCGAAGATCGGTTTGGTGATGAAATCGCGGCGAAAGATTTGGGAGGTCATGGCGATGTCCTCGTGATCGAAGCGAGCGCGTGGCCAAAAACAGCCGCATTCGCGGAAAACGGCCGACTCAATTTAGCAGAAAAGCCAGGGAATCACGGGATATCTCGCAGCCCGGGCGTCGCGAAATTGACCTTCTTTATAAAGACCGCGCAGCCGGACTTGTTCCGAAAAATACTGTTGCGTGGGCCACTTAGCGAAGGACGCTCGGGCCGGGGCCGGTTCACGTTGGCGTGTGCTTAACAGGTCGTAAACCATTTTGATCGGCGCTTCGAACCGGTTTTCATCTGGCACCGTCGAATTGTTGTGCGAGCCATTCCGGTTTCGCCGAACCAAGGGAATGGAGAGTT
Organism: uncultured Alphaproteobacteria bacterium; assembly: GCA_963742425.1. Classification (GTDB taxonomy): domain Bacteria; phylum Pseudomonadota; class Alphaproteobacteria; order Rhizobiales; family Xanthobacteraceae; genus Bradyrhizobium. Next base: position 205,160 of record CAVULR010000011.1, on the reverse strand, counting down.
CAAATGTCGATGAAATCAGGATTTTCCGCAGCCGCTCTGGTCGCTCTCGTTGCAATGAGCGCCATCAGTCCGGCTTCCGCTGCATCCAGGCCGTGTGATGGACAGGTAACGAGGCAGGCTTGCGGGTATCATTGGACGTACCAGGAGACCGTCCGTGCGCGCCGCGGTGATACCTCGCCGAATTACATCAAAGCCCTCGACACTCGCGACAACCAAGCGATGCTAAATGCAGGCGGTGGAGGCGGCGGCGGTGGCGGCGGCGGCGGCGGTGGCGGCCGGTAGGCGATGCAGGCTTCACAGGATTAGGATGACGCCGCCGGAGCGATCCGGCGGCGTTTTCGATGCCGGTGAACGTTCAGTCCGGCCGCCTCATCTCAAACATGGCATCCGGCCTGATTTCGAAATAGTCGCCCGAGCGGCCGGCGCGCACGATCGGGCGCGCCAACGCGGTCTGGTAGACGCCGTCCTTGATGAAGGCCTTGTCGATGTGGACGGCAACGACCTCACCGAGGGTGATCCAGGCCTGCGCCTTCTTGCCTTCGGCGTCCTGCAACTGAACGATCTGCGTCAGCTTGCATTCGAACGCGACCGGGCTTTCCGCAACCCGGGGCACGTTGACGAGCTTGCCCGGCGCCGCCGTCAGCCCGGCGATCTTGAATTCGCTGACCTCGTGGGCGACATGGGCCGCGGTCAGGTTCATCTGTTGCGCCAGATCCATGGTCGCGAGATTCCAGACGAACTCTCTCGTTTCCTCTATATTGGCAACGCTGTCTTTCCAGGAGGTAGAGGAAAAGCCGATGATCGGCGGGTGATAGCAAAACCCGTTGAAGAAGCTGTAGGGCGCAAGGTTGATATTGCCCTTGGCGTCGCGCGAGGAAATCCAGCCGATCGGGCGCGGGGCGATGATGGCGTTGAACGGATCGTGCCTGAGACCGTGGCCCTTGCGCGGTTCGTAATAGTGCAGGTCTTTCGGGGTTTTTGCGTCCACGCCAAGCCACCTTCCAGATTCAAATGAAATTCAGCCGTCATTGCGAGGAGCCAACGGGTCGCAATGACATCTAACCACTTAACTCGTCTTACCGCGCGGCGCGAGGCTTGCGAGAATGAAGTCGATCATCTGGTCGATCGACGGCCCCGGCTTGTCGGCGGTTTGCGCGATCATCTGCGGATGGAAGAATTTGATCATCGCGGCACAGGAGCACAACGCTGCTGCCTGCACGTCGGCCACCTCGAACTCACCGGCCGCCGCGCCTTGCGCAATCACGCTGCCGATGGTCTTGGTGATCAGCTCGATGTGCGCCACGCAGACGTCCCAGCTCTCCTCCATGGCGATCTCCACCATCTCATGCAGCTTGGAATCGCCGATATAGCGCTCCGAGTTCATGCGGTGGACGGTTTTCAGGAGTTCGCGCAGGCGGACAGCCGCCGGACCGGACCCGGCCGCGATGGCCTGGGCTGCCGCCTCGACCTCGCCCATCATGATCCGCGCGACGCCCTCGTGAATCGCCTTCTTCGAATCGAAGAAGCGATAGACGTTCGCCGGGCTCATGCGCAGCACCTTGGCGATATCCGCTACCGTGGTCTTCTGATAGCCGATCTCGCGAAACAAACGCTCCGCCACCACGAGAATCCGCTCGCGGGTATCGGGCTCGATATGTTCGGAAACCAGCGTCATTGTCGTGCTCAATTCAGTGTATCAATTCCTTGTTTGAGCAAGATCACTTCGGAGAACCGGTTACCACTTCCGGATCCTGCTCAAGTGTTCAATTATTCCGCGGCCGCAGCAAGCACAAATACGGGTTGGGTTTCGCCCTGATGCTGCGGCGCAAGATCGACGTGCTCAGTCCCACCGCTTTCTTCAAGGCTGTTGCGAAACCAGAGGGCGTAGAGGCCCGGCAGGTACAACAAGGTCAGGAAGGTTGCAACAAACAAGCCGCCCATAATGGTGATCGCCATCGGGCCCCAGAACGCGGAACGCGACAGCGGTATCATCGCAAGGATCGCGGCGAGCGCCGTCAGCACCACCGGGCGGGCGCGCCGGACGGTGGCCTCGACGATCGCCTCCCGGCGGGTCAGTCCGTGCGAGACATCGGTTTCGATCTGGTCCACCAGGATTACCGCATTGCGCATGATCATCCCGGCCAGCGCGATCAACCCGAGCAACGCCACGAAGCCGAACGGCTGATTGGCGACGTTCAGTCCGAGCGAGGCGCCTATAATGCCAAGCGGCGCGGTGAGAAACACCAGGATCAGCCGCGAGAAATTCTGCAGCTGGATCATCAGCAGCGTCAGCATGACGATCACCATCAGCGGAAACAGCACGAAAATCGACGCGTTGCCCTTGGCCAATTCCTCGATTGCGCCGCCCATTTCGATCCGGTAGGCCGGCTGCAGGCTGTCGCGGATTTCCTTTAGTTGCGGCCAGATCTGGTTGGTCACGTCAGGTGCCTGCACACCGTCGACGACGTCGGCGCGCACGGTGATCGCCATGTCCCGGTTGCGCCGCCACAGGATCGGCTCCTCGTGCGAATATTCGATCTTGGCGATCTGCAGCAGCGGCACCGCAACGCCGTTGCGCGAGGTCACCGTGAGATCGCCGACATGGCCGAGATCGAGCCGCTCGGAGGGGACCGCACGTGCGACCACGCCGACCTTCTCGATGCCGTCGCGCACGGTGGTGACCGGCGCACCGGAAATCAGCATGCTCAGCGCCTGTGACACGTCCTGCGGGGTGAGGCCGAGCGCACGGGCGCGGTCCTGATCGACCACGAGCTTGAGGTACGGCGACTGCTCGTTCCAGTCGAGCTGCGGATCCCTGACCTTGTCGTTCCGCCTGACCACGTCGCGCACCCGGTAGGCGATGTCGCGGACGGTATTGGCGTCGGGCCCGATCACGCGGAACTGGACGGGGAAGCCGACCGGCGGGCCGAAGTTGAAGCGGTCGACGCGCACGCGCGCTTCGGTCAGCACGCCCTCGCCCACCGCCTTCTCGAGACGCGCCTTGACGCGCTCGCGGGCCTCGACGTTTTTGGCGACGATGACGATTTCGGCAAAGGCCTCGTTCGGCAGTTGCGGGTTGAGCCCGAGCCAGAAACGCGGGGAGCCCTGGCCCACGTAAGAGGTGTAGGTCGAGATGTCCTTGTCATCCTTCAACAGCGCTTCGGCGGTCTTTACGGATTTTTCCGTGACGCCAAAGGCGGTGCCCTCAGGCAAACGCAGCTGCAGGAACAGTTCGGGCCGCTCGGACAGCGGGAAGAACTGCTGTTGCACATGAGCGAAACCGACGATGGCGAGCGCGAAGACACCTGCGGTCGCCAGCACCACCTTGATGCGATGTTCGACGCACCATCGGATCATGCCGCGAAGAATGCGATAGACGCGCGTCTCGTAGACCGCGTGCGGATCGTGACTGTGGCTGACCGCGATGTTCGGCAGCAGCTTGACGCCGATATAGGGCGTGAAGATCACCGCGACGAACCAGGATGCGATCAGCGCAATCGCCACGATCCAGAAGATGCCGCCGGCATATTCGCCGACCGCCGAATTGGCAAAGCCGATGGGTAGGAAGCCCGCAGCCGTGACCAGCGTTCCCGTCAGCATCGGGAATGCCGTGGAGTCCCAGGCAAAGGATGCCGCGCGAACGCGGTCCCAGCCCTGCTCCATCTTCACCACCATCATTTCGACGGCGATGATGGCGTCGTCGACCAGGAGTCCGAGCGCGATGATCAGCGCGCCCAGCGTGATGCGGTGCAAATCCAGCGACATCGCATTCATGACGATAAAGACGATCGCCAGCACCAGCGGCACCGACAGCGCCACCACGATGCCGGTGCGCCAGCCGAGCGCGACGAAGCTGACGAAAAGCACGATCGCCAGCGCCTCGATAAAGGAGTGCACGAATTCGCCGACGGCATGCTCGACCACAACAGGCTGATCGGCGATCTGGTCGACATTGATGCCCTGCGGCACCGCCTTCATGAATTCCGCGGTGGCGCCGGCAACGTCCTTGCCGAGCTCCAGAATGTTGGCGCCCTTGGCGGTGACCACGCCGATGCCAAGCGCGGGCTTGCCCTCCTGACGCACCACAAAGCTCGGCGGATCGGCGAAACCATGGGTGACGGTCGCGATGTCGCCCAGGCGAAATACCCGGCCATTGCTTTCGACCGGCGTTTCCGCCACCGCCCTGGCGCCATCCAGCGCGCCGGTGACGCGCAGCGGCACACGCTGCGAAGAAGTCTCGACCGTTCCGGCCGGCACGACATTGTTTTGCCTGGCCAGCGAATTGAACAGCGCCTGCGGCGTAATCCCCAGCGTCGCCAGCTTGGCATGAGAGAATTCGACGTAGATCTTCTCGTCCTGGGTGCCGTAGAGATCGACTTTTGTCACTCCCGGCACCTTCAACAGGCGCTGGCGCATGCCTTCGGCGGCTTTTTTTAACTGCGCGTAATCGGCGCCGTCGCTGGTCATCATATAGAGAATGGAATCGACGTCCGAGAATTCGTCATTGACCACGGGGCCGAGCAGACCCGCCGGAAGCTGGGGTTGCACGTCGGCCAGCTTCTTGCGCAGCAGATAGAACAGGTACGGCACATCTTTCGGCGGGGTCGAATCGCGGAAGGTGACTTGCATCGCGGTAAAGGCAGGCTTCGAATAGGTCTGCACCTTCTCGAAATAGGGCAATTCCTGAAGCTTCTTCTCGATGGGATCGGCGACCTGACTCTGCATCTCGGCGGCCGTCGCGCCCGGCCAGATCGCCGAGACGTTCACGACCTTGACGGTGAAGAACGGATCTTCCGCGCGGCCGAGCCGCTGATAGGAGAAGAAACCGGCGGCACCGAGTGCGATAACAAGGAACAGGATGAGCGCGGGATGGCTCACCGCCCAGCCCGAGAGATTGAAGTGTTTCATCGCGCTCTCCCGATCAAAACGACAACGACGAGACGACCCTGACCTTTTGGGCCGGATCGAGTTTTTGCACGCCGAGCACGACGACTTTCGCGCCGTCGTCGACGCCGCCTGATATGACGACGTCGTTGGTCTCATAGGACTTCACCGTGACCGGCTTCAGCGCCACTTCGCCGGCGGCGTCGACGACATAGAGCGAGGGATCGCCGCCGGCGCTGAACAGCGCCGACAACGGCAGCCGCGCCACGCGTTGCGTCGCGGCATCCGCAAGCGTCAGCGTCGCGGTCATGCCGAGCGACACATTGTCGCCGGCGTCGAGCAGCGTGAATTTCGCCAGATAGGTTCGCGTCGCCGGGTCGGCCGACGGCGCGATCTCGCGCAGCTTCGCGGTGTATTTCTTGCCGGGCTCGGACCACAATGTCACGCTGGCGACGCCATCCTTGGCGCGGCCCACCAGGGTTTCGGGAATCGACACCACGGCTTCCTTTTCCGCCAGGCGCGCGACACGCACCGCGGTCTGTCCGGACGCCACCACCTGCCCGGCGTCGATCAAGGTCGCGGTGACGACGCCGCGGGTGTCGGCGACGAGGGTCGCGTAAGAAAGAGAGTTTTTGGTCAGCTCGACCGAGCGCTCGGCGCGGTTGAGCCGTGCGCGCGCTTCGTCCGCGGCGGCTCGCGCCTGATCCAATTGGGCGTCGGTGGTCCAGCCCTTGACGCGCAGATCCCTGGCGCGTTGCTCGGCAGCAGCAGCCTGCGCCAGCACGCCGGTGGCGGCATGGAATTCCGCGTCGGCCTGTTCGGCCTGTAGTCTCAAATCGGCTTCGTCGAGAGTAGCCAGCGGCTGCCCGACATCGACGGTCTGGCCGACTTCGACCAGGCGCCTGGCCACCTTGCCGGGGACGCGGAAGCCCATGTCCGTCTCGATCCGCGGGCGGACGGTGCCGACGAAACCACGCTCCGGCGATTCCGCCTCATAATGTGCCGTTGCGACCAGAACCGGGCGCGGCGGGGCCGCCTTTTCCACGACCTTGTCGTTGCAGCCGGTCAGCGCAATCGCCAATAGCGCCAACGACAAACCTGCCAACAGCCTGGAATAGCTAGCTAAAATTGAACGGGCGAACATCGGCGACATCCCTTGCGATAACCATAAGGGGAATGTCGATTATTTAGTGACGATTGTCAATATTCGTCATACATCATCATTTCGTGAATGAAATTTGATATAGCCGGTTGGCGCCGGCCTTCCCTCGCTCAATATCCGCGCCAGCGGCGATGGCCGGTACGCCGCTCGCGGCTGCGTACTCGCCCTGGAATATTGCTCGCGGACGGGATCGCGAATGCGGCTCGATCGCCTCGGCGCGTTAATTCCAAACAAGCTCGTCGTGCGACTGCGGTCTCATTCTGCGAGCTGAAATCGCTCGAAGCGGTGCAGCTCTTGCTCGATGCGGCGCTTCAAATCCTTGCGCGCGCCCTTCCGCGCGCCGCTGCCGACCCAATTCCATTTCTGCAACAACAGTTTTCTGTTTTTGCGATCGGTCTTGAGATCGAGCGCGGCGACGATGTCTTCGCCGACCAGAACCGGCAGCGCGAAATAGCCGAAGCGGCGCTTTTCCTTCGGCACATAGGCCTCAAAGCGGTGCTCGTAGTCGAAGAAAAGCTGCGTCCGCTTGCGCTGGATGATCAGCGGATCGAACGGCGAGAGGATGTGCGCCAGCTGCAAGGCGCCGTCACCGGAATGCTCCAGCGTCGCGGGTCGAGCCCAGTGCTCCTGCTTGCCCGCGCCTTCCAGTGCGACCGGCACCAGTTCGCCGGCGCGCACCCTGGCCTCGATCAGCCGCCCGACCGAAGCCTTGCTCGGCGCATCGAGATGGCAGATCGAATCGAGGCTGACGACGCCTTGCGCGCGCAACGCGCGGTCGAGCAGATAGCCGGAGGCTTCTCTCGTCGAAGCGGGCTTCGGTGGTTTCTCCCAGCCGAAATGACGCTGCATCAATTCATAGGTCTTGAGCATTCCGTTGCGCTCGGAGATCGTGAGCCGGCCTTCATAGAACGCCAGTTGCAGCGCGCGCTTCGACGGCTTACGGCTCGCCCACAGGTGCTCCTTTTCCGTCAGCACATCGTCATCGATGTCGCGGATCGTCAACGCGCCGTCGCGCCGGATCAGCCGAAGCACCTTGCGCAAATCGGCCGGGCTCACCGAACTCAGCCATTTGTGGCCCTCGCGACGATGCCGGTTCATGGCGGGAATGAAGAAACGCAGATCCTTCGCCGGCACATAGGACAGCGCATGGGTCCAGTATTCGAACACGCTCTTGTCGACGCTCTGGGCCTGACGCAGATCCGCGCGCCGATAGTCGGGTATCCGGTTCCACAAGATATGGTGATGGCAGCGCTCGATGACGTTGATGGTGTCGATCTGCACATAGCCGAGATGCTCGACCGCCGCCGCCGTCGCCGCTGCTCCTGCGCCGAACGGCGCAGGTGCGTCGAGCCGCTGGGCGCGCAGCCAGATCCGCCTGGCCGCGGCCTTGCTCAGGGAAACCTGTGTTTTCGTATCGGACATCGCGCGGCAATGTAGCCGGATTCGCGCATTTCAAGCGGTGTGTATCTCGAGAAATTTGCGGATCGCGGCTCCGATCTCCCGAACATGTGTTTCAAGTGCGAAGTGGCCGGTTTCATAGAAATGAACTTCGGCGTTGATGTTGTCGCGCCGGAAAGCCTCGGCGCCCGGCGGCAGAAAAAACGGATCGTTCTTGCCCCACACGGCCAACAGCGGCGGCCGCCGGGCCCGAAAATACGCCTGGAATTTCGGGTAAAACGCGACATTGCTGGCATAGTCCAGCAACAGATCGAGTTGAATTTCGTCGTTGCCGGGCCGCGCCAGGAGCGCGGCATCGAGCGTGTAGGATTCCGGCGCCACCGATCGCCCCTCCGGTATGCCGTGGACATATTGCCATTTGGTCGTCTCATAGCTGAGGAAGGGGCGCAGCGCCCAACGATTTTCCGGCGTCGGCTCCTTCCAGTAGGCCTGGATCGGATTCCATCCCTCGCTGAGGCCTTCCGAATAGGCGTTGCCGTTCTGCGAGATGATCGCAGTGACCCGGTCGGGATGGGCGAGCGCGAGCCGAAATCCGATTGGCGCACCATAGTCGAAAACATAGATCGCATAGCGTCTGAGACCCACCGCTTGCGTGAACCGATCGATCGTCGCTGCCAGATTGTCGAAGGTGTAGTTGAAGGTCGCCGGGTCCGGCGCATCGGAGAAGCCGAAGCCGGGAAGATCGGGTGCGATCAGATGATAACGGTCGGCGAGCAGCGGAATCAGATCGCGAAACATATGCGAAGAAGTCGGGAAGCCGTGCAGAAGCAAAAGGGCCGGCGCATTCGGGTGGCCCGCTTCACGGTAGAAGATCTTGCAGCCGTCGACGACGGCACTTCGAAAAACGACGGTCATGGTTGTCCATCCTTGAACCGAGCCGGGCCCGTGCGCGCCGGCCGGCAACAGCCGGCGCGCGGTGTTGCGATCAGACCCGGATGACGATCTTGCCGTTGGCCTCATTCGACTCCATCAGCCGGTGGGCGGCCTGGATATCCCCGAAATCAAAAACCTTGGCCGGTTTTGCGCAGTAGGCGCCGGAAGCGACCCGATCCATGATGTCCTGGAAGGGTACATCCGTGAGAGGATATTCAGGCGTGCCATAGGCCCAGCTAACGAAGCAGCTGAAATGCACCCCCACATGGGGCATCTGGAACATCGGATTGAAGTTTGCGATGGACTCGACGTGATCGAGCAACCCCACCACACAGACCCGCCCGCCCCGTCGCGTCATCGCAAGCGAGTCCAGGACGGTGCTGTTGCCGACAATATCCAGCACGGCATCGACGCCCTCCGGGTGCAGGTCGCGGACCCGTTTTGAAAGCGTCGGCGATTCCAGCAGAACCTCCTTCGCACCGAGCTTTTCCAGCATTGATGCACGCTTTGAATTGCGCGTCGTCGCGATGATGCGCGCTCCCATATCCACGGCGATGTTGATAGCAGCCTGACCGAGAGCGGAGGTCGCACCACGAACCACCAACGTCTGCCCTGCCGAAACCGCGAGGTTTCCGCACGCGCCACTCCATGCGGTCGCGTAGGATTCCGGCACGGCAGCAAGCTCTTCCCAGGGAAGGTCCGTCTTGATGGCAACCACGTTACGGGCCGGTGCATTCACCAACTCGGCGTAACAGCCGTTGATCAGGCGTCCCATCCCGCCCATCAATGCCGTGACCTTTTGCCCCGGAGCGAACCTTCCGTCGGGATCGGCTTTCACCGTGCCGACACATTCTATTCCACTGATTTCCGCGACATCGCCCCATGCGCCGGACCGCATGTAGGTTTCGGCGCGGTTGATGCCGAAGGCCTTGACCTCGACAACGACATGACCCGGTTTTGGCTCGGGATCCGGGCGCTCTTCGAGCGCCAGCACCTCCGGTCCGCCGTATTGCTTGATGACGATTGCGCGCATGGCCGAACTCCGTGTTGGGGTTGAACGGGGGGCAGCGTGCGGGATTGCATCATAGAAAAAAAGAATATAATATTGATCATCTACATAGGTTAGATCAATAATGCTGGACGGACTGACGCTGCATCAACTGCTCTGCTTCGAAGCCGTCGTCAGCGAGGGCAGTTTCCAGGCCGCCGCCGAAAAGCTCTCGCGCTCGCAGCCCACCGTCTCGTCATCGGTCAAGAACCTGGAAAACCAGTTGCAGCTCAACCTGCTGGACCGCAGCGGCTACCGCGTCGTCCTGACCGAAGCCGGACGATCCTTTTACGAGCGAACTCGGGTCTTCCTGCATGACGCCGAAAGGCTGCGCGACCACGCCGCGCAATTGGCGATGGGCGAGGAAAGCGAACTCAGGGTCGTCATCGGCGACGTCAGTCCGCTGCCAGAAACGCTTGGCCTGCTTCGCCGCTTTTTCGACGGCTGCCCCGGCACGAAACTTCATCTTCATTTCGAGGCCATTTCCGGGCCGATTGAACGGCTGTTGGACGGCGAGGCCGACCTTATTCTGCATCACATCGACAAGGCCGATCCGCGGCTGGAATTCGTCGATCTGTTCGCGGTCAAGATCCTGCCGGTGGTCGCGCCAAAATTTCTACGCTTCCCGGTTTCGAAATCGATCACGCCGGAGCAGATGCGCGACTACGTGCAGTGCGTGATCCGCGACACCGCCCGCCATTCCCGGCCGCGCGACTATTTTCTGATCGAGGGCGCGCGCAGCTGGACCGTGAGCGATCAGCTGATGAAACGGGAACTCATTCTCCAGGGCATGGGCTGGGGCCACATGCCGCGTTATCTGATCGAACAGAACTTGCGCGACGGCAGCCTGCTGTCGATCGCCGGCAGGCATTTCGGGGGCGGTCAGGTCGAGCTGGTCGCGGCGCGGCGGCGAAACGCGCCGCATGGTCCGATCGCCAACCGTCTTTGGCAGTTTATCAGAGATCAGGCGGCGGAAATTATCCCTGCCTAGGCGTGGTGAATTCCAAGTTGGGCCACGGCGGCGATCGCCGTTGCTCCCTCGCCCCGCACTTGCGGGGAGAGGGACGGGGCGAGGGCTCTCTCGACTGGTTCGGACTCGCGGAAGGTCCCCCTCACCCGTCTCGCATCCGACGATGCGAGCCGACGTCTCCCCGCAAGCGGGGCGAGGTTTGCCGAACCGCATGTACACACCCGTTTAGACGGTAAGCCATCAACTCCAGTAACACTCACCGTTTCGGCCGTTCGGCGATGCTTCCCGTGGCGATCTCGGCCGCGCATGAGGCCTTGCCGGGTTCAGGGGCCCGGCACTTGTAGACATTGCCGGTGAGCCGATCGACCAGCCACATATTTTCATCAGTGGTGCTTTCCATGCCCACAAACCTCGTACCGACGGCCGTGACCAGCGTCGACAGCAGAATGGCCGCCGCGATGATGCCTGCGCTGATCAATATCGCCATCGAACTTGCCGAGCGATCCGGCATGAACGTACGGGACCCCTGATATTCCTTTGGTCTTTTCGGTGACTGAAACAAGGCGCTGCTACTCTACTGTTCTTGTTTTTTTCTTGGGAGAGCCAGGTTGGTAGATGCGCATCTGGCCGATTTGTTGTCCGCAGATCGGCGCTGGCGCGACAGCTTTGCGACTTGCCGCCGCAAACAGCCGACGGCGCGCAATGGCGGCTTGCAACCACCGCCATTGTGCCGGGAAAACGCCTTATCAAGGCCGATCTTCAAAGATGGGAACGTTGGCAATCGCCAGTCGCGCGTGAGTGCTCAAATCCGATTCCGGAAAATCATCACTTCGCGCAACCGATTTGACTGAAAGCCGCCATGCTCCGGGCTCGGCTTACGCGGCCGATTTGCCCTCATAGGCCCGTTTCAGTCCGTCGATGTCGAGCTTGACCATCTGCATCATGGCCTGCATCGCTCGCTGCGCGCCGGCGCGGTCGGGACCTCCGAGATACTGCACGAGCGCGGTCGGCACGATCTGCCAGGACACGCCGTAACGATCCCTGAGCCAACCGCAGCGTTCGGTCTGCCCGCCATTGGCCGACAGCGCATCCCAGAGGCGATCGACCTCGGCCTGATCGGCGCAGTCGATCTTGAACGAGATCGCATGGGTATATTCGAACCGCTTGCCGCCGTTGAGCGCCATAAAGCGCTGGCCGGCCAGCGTGAATTCCACGACCAGCGCGGTGCCGGCCTTTCCGGAGGGGCCATCGACGCTGTTTTTCTGCACCTTCTCGATTCTGGAATCGGGCAGCAGCGAAACGTAGAATTTCGCGGCCTCCTCGGCCTCGCCGTCGAACCACAGGCAGGGGGAGATTTTAGACATCGGCAGTTCCTTCTTGTTGCTACGAGAGGCCAAAGGACGCGCGGCGCGGCGTCAATCCGACACCTAATTTGGCTTTTTTCGCGAATGATCGAAAAGACTATCGCTTGACGTCATTGCGAGGGCGATAGCAACGAAACAATCCATGCCGCACCGAATGGATTGCTTCGAGGAGCCTGTCATCGCGCGCACATTCGCGCGACCCGTTGGCTCGCAATGACGGAGGAAATTTCTTACGTCGCGATCGGCGTCGGCATGGTGAGGAACGCGCGCGTCACATGCCAGAACAATTGCCGGTTGGTCGCGAGCGCGACCGAATGCGCGGTGCCGGGAAGGATGACGAACTGGCGGTCGCCGTTCGGCAGCAGGTTAAGAAACTCCTCAAGATCGGCAACGGTGGCGATCCCGTCATATTCGCCGCGCACCAAAAGCACCGGCGAAAGCACCTTTTGCGGGTGCACCACCGGAAGGTTGGCGGTCATGTCGAGATAGGTACCGGTCGGAACCTGGTCGCCGAATTGCATCTCGACATCGGCCAGCGCCTCGACGGCCGCAGTGTCGCTGGTGCCCGGCTTGTCGCGGGTGGCGATCGAGCGGATCATGTCGCGATCGCGCTTGCGCATGTTGTGGGAGCGGAAATAGTCGAGCTGCTCGGCTCGCTTGGTCAGCGTCGGCGATCCCTCGCCCTTGTAGGTGAAGGCCGCGAAGACCAGCCGGTCCGCGCGCTCGGGCGCCACCATGGCATAGGCACCGGCGCGCAACGCGCCCGAGGATTCGCCGAGGAAATGATATTTCTGCCGGCCGGTTTCGCGGGCGACGATTTCAACCGCCGCCTTCAGGTCCTCGACGCCGCTGGCGATATCGGCATTTCCGGACGTGCGGCCCGACTTGCCGTAGTTTTCGTGATCCATGGTCCAGCAGTCAAAGCCCTGGCGGGCGAACTCGTTCATGACAGAATAATCGCCATGACCCGGCACGTTGAGATCGAACACCCGCGAGCTGACCGAGGAGCCGTGCACGAAGAACAACACCGGACGCGAGGGTTCGCCGGCTCTCGGCGCGCCGAGCCGCTTGCGATACATCCACAAGGGGATGTCGCCCTTCTTGGCCCAGTATTCGCCGCTCCAGATTTCGTCACCTTCCGGGGTAGCCGCCGCAGCCGCCGGCGTCGCGGTGGCGCGCGCGAGGCCGCCCGCAACGAGGCCTATTCCCGCACCTTTGATGACGGCGCGTCGCGCCAGCGATCGATCGAGATTTGCCATGAGTTCTCTCCGCGTTATTTTTTGTCATCCCTGATGGTCCGAAGGATCAAATCGTCAAATATGCAATTTCACGACACCATTGCGAATTCGACGCCAAGCCTTCACCCATGACGTTCACTTCGTCTCCGCCGGATCGCGGTGCACGGGATCGACCCACAGCACCGTCTCCGGCTTCTCCACCGGCTCGATGTCGAGATTGACCGCCACCGCCTGGCCGTCGCTGCGCACCAGCACACATTCCAGCACTTGATCACGGCTGGCGTTGATCTCCTGATGCGGCACATAGGGCGGAATGAAAATAAAATCGCCGGGGTTGGCCTCCGCCGTAAATTGCAAACGCTCACCCCATCGCATCCGCGCTTTTCCTTTCACGACATAGATGATGCTCTCGAGGTGACCGTGATGATGCGCACCAGTCTTGGCGTCGGGTTTGATGGTCACAGTGCCCGCCCATAATTTCTGCGCGCCGGCGCGGGCGAAATTGATCGCGGCCTTGCGGTCCATGCCGGGGGTCGAGGGTACGTTGGGATCGAGCTGGTCACCGGGAATAACGCGAACGCCATCGTGCTTCCAGCGCTCCGCGCCGTCGTGATCATGTGCATGGCCGGAGTGGATATGATCGTGGGTCATCCTGCTGCGCTTTCCAGGGATATTTCGGCGAACCGTACAGAAATCCGGGATCGCGAACCAGATGCGATCAGGAACTTTTGCGTCATCCGGCTCTTGTCTTGGCGAACCTCAAAGGATGAAGGGAAAGTTCCATGGGTAGCACGGAAGACAAGGTCAAGGGCGCGACCAACGAAGCTCTCGGCAGGGCCAAGCAAGGCATCGGCGAAGCCGTCGGCTCCGACAAGCTGCAGGGCGAAGGCGCGGCTCAGGAAATCAAGGGCAAAGGTCAGAAGGCCGTCGGCGACGTCAAGCAAGCGGTCAAGGACGCCGTGAACAAGACGGCCGATGCGGCGAACCGCAAACTCTGAACCGCTCTCGTCAATTTTGAATTGCAAGGACCGGCCCCCGTGGGCCGGTCTTTTCTTGCCGCAGCCAGGCTTGCTGTAAAATGAAGCCTCGGCTTTCGCCCGGCCTTACTTTACGGCCAGCAACTCGACGTCGAACAGCAGCGTCGCGTTCGGCGGAATGACGCCCCCGGCGCCGCGCGCGCCGTAACCCAGCGCGGGCGGAATGATCAGGGTGCGCTTGCCGCCGACTTTCATGGTGGCAACCCCTTCGTCCCAACCGGCGATCACCCGACGCTGCCCGATCGGAAATTCGAACGGCTCGTTGCGATCGACCGACGAATCGAATTTCTTGCCTTTCTTGCCGTCCTCGTAAAGCCAGCCGGTGTAATGCATCACGCAAATCTGGCCGGGCCGCGGCGAGGCGCCGGTGCCGACCGTATTGTCGATGATCTGCAAGCCTGAACTTGTGGTCATGGCTTTTCCTGCGGTCTGGGCCACCGCTACCGCGGGTGCATACACTGAAGCGGCGATTGCCAAGGCAAACGCCGATAACATCGATATTGTCGCGCGCTGGAGCTGTCGCATTCCAAAAATATCCTTCCCCTTGCAAGACCAACCCGTGCATCCGCAAACGATGCAATCAATACCCTAGTGCACAACCATCCTTGCGCGGATCGGAACCGCCGGTGAGCGTGCCCTTGTCCCAATCGATCCATATCGCCTGGCCGCCGCCGAGCGGCCCGACCACGCTGGTGGTCTTGTGTCCGAGCTTCTTGAGGCCCTCGACGATTTCGGCCGGCACGCCATCCTCGAGCTGATAGACGCCTTCGTAATGCAGGCCGCGCGGCATATCGATCGCCTCCTGCACATCGCAGCCATAATCGAGCAGGTTGGTCAACACATGGGTTTGCCCGACCGGCTGGTATTGCCCGCCCATCACGCCGAACGGCATTACCGCGCGACCATTTTGGGTGACGAGGCTGGGGATGATGGTGTGCAGCGGGCGCTTGCCCGGCGCGATGCAATTGGGATGGCCGGGCTGCACGCGGAACCCGCCGCCGCGATTTTGCAGGAGAATGCCGGTTTTGTCGGAGACGATCGCCGAACCGAAGGAGTGCGCGATCGAGTTGATGAACGAACAGACGTTGCGATCCTTGTCGACCACTGTGATGTAGATGGTCGAGGGATTCATCGGCGGCGTCACGCTTGGCAGATCGAGCATGCGATCCATCCGGATCTTGCTGCCGTATTCTTCGGCGAATTCCGGGGTCAGGATTCGTGCCACATCGACATTGACGTAGGCGGGATCGCCGACATGCTGTTCGCGCATCATGTAGGCAATGCGCGCGGCTTCGGCCTCAAGATGAAATCGCTCGACGCTCATCGCGGGGAATTTCGTCAGATCGAAGCGCGACAGGATGTTCAGCATCACCAGCATGGTGATGCCGGGGCCGTTGGGCGGGCACTGCCAGACGTCATGGCCTTTGTAGATGGTGCCGATCGGCGCCGTGGTCTCGGTGGTATGCGCCTCGAAATCGTCCAGCGTGTGCAGGCCGCCGATGCCGCGCAAGGTCTCCACCATGTCCTCGGCGATGGCGCCCCGGTAGAAGGCGTCGCGGCCGTCCTTGGCGATCGCCCGCAAGGTCTTGCCGAGTTCAGGCTGACGGATGACGTCGCCGGCGACGGCGGGCTTGCCGTTCGGCAGCAGATAGCGCCCGGTGTTGGTGCCCTTTTTCAGTTTCTCGAACTGGTTCTTCCAGTCGAAGGCGGTGCGGGGCGTCACGACGTACCCCTGCTCCGCGGCCTTGATCGCGGGCTGCAGCAAGCTGTCGAGCCCGAGTTTGCCGTGGTCGCGCAGGATGGTTTCCCAGGCGTCGACCGAGCCTGGGATGGAGACCGCATGCGCCGAGGTCAGCGGGATCGCATGCATGCCGCGCTCCAGATACCATTCGGCGGTCGCCGCCTTGGGCGCGCGGCCCGAGCCGTTATAAGCGACGATTTTGCCGTTGCCTTTGGGCTGAACCAGCGCGAAACAATCGCCGCCGATTCCGGTCGATTGCGGCTCGATCACGCCCAATAGCGCACATGCCGCAACCGCGGCGTCCGCGGCGGTGCCGCCCGCGCGCATCACCTCGATTGCCGTCAGCGCGGCAAGCGGATGCGAGGTCGTCGCCATTGCGTTCTGGGCGTGGACCGTCGACCGGCCGGCGAGATGGAAATTCCTCATGAAAAGGCTAACCTTGTTGCTGGTTCTGCTTCCCCGCCAATATCAGGCGCGCCTACATGGCACATTCGGGCCGCGCTGGGCAATGCTTGGGCGGGACTACCTTTCCCCATTCCACCCCTGCTGGTAAACCACCGGCATGCCGTACAAGGTCGCCGCCTTCTACCAATTCGCCGCGCTGCCGGATTTCCGGGAGCTGCGCGAGCCCCTGCGCGCCATCTGCGCCGACCTGAAGCTGAGGGGCAGCGTGCTGCTGGCCCATGAAGGCATCAACGGCACGCTCGCCGGCGCCACGGAGGCAATCGCCGCGCTGGTCGAAGAATTGCGGCGCGGCGATCTGTTCGATGACCGGCTCGACAACCTCGAACTGAAATTCTCGACTGCGCAGGCGATGCCATTCCGGCGGCTGAAAATCCGGTTGAAAAGGGAGATCGTCACTTTCGGCGCGGCGAGCGCCGATCCGACGCGGCAGGTCGGTATCTATGTCGACCCCGTCGACTGGAACCACCTGATTGCCGCCCCGGACACGCTCGTCATCGACACGCGAAATGCGTTTGAAGTGGCGATGGGGACGTTCACGGGCGCCATCGATCCCGGCATCGCAAGCTTCGGCCAATTCAAGGAATTCGCCGCGCGCCATCTGGACCCGGCGAAGCACCGCAAGGTGGCATTGTTCTGCACCGGCGGCATCCGCTGCGAAAAGGCCAGCGCCTATCTGCTGTCGCGCGGCTTCGGCGAGGTCTATCACCTCAAGGGTGGAATTCTGAAGTATCTGGAAGACGTGCCGGAAACCGAAAGCCGATGGCGCGGCGAATGTTTCGTGTTTGACGATCGCGTGGCACTCGGCCAGGGTTTGCGCGAACGCTCGATGGAAAACCCCGCCGATGAGTGAGCCGAAGACGCTCAGCGAGCGCATCGATGCGCTCGAAACAAAGCTCGCGTTTCAGGACGAAACCATCGAGACCCTGAACCAGACCATCACCGCGCAGTGGCAACAGATCGACGCGCTGGCGCGTCAGCTCGCGAGCCTGGGCGAACGGCTGCGCGAGGCGGAAGCACAGGCGCCCGCCACGACCGAGGAACCGCCGCCGCATTACTGATGGTGACGGCAAAAAAAGAACGGCCCCCAAAGGAGGCCGCTCTACCGATCAGAACGTGGTCGATCGCAGGATGATCAGCGATCGCGATCGATGATGACCTTTCGATCATCACGGTCGAAATCCCGATCGTGGTCGCGACCCCTGCGGATGACGACGGCGTCGTCGCGATCCCTATGGTCACGCTCCCGAATCACTTCACGGTCGCGGTCACGATCGCGATAACGGTCATGGCTGGTGCCGACGGTCACGCCGTTGGGGCCGACGCCGATCCCGATTTCTTCCGCGCCAGCCGGCATCGCTACGGAAATCCCGGCCACTGCGATCGCGGCTATTGCAAAACGTTTAAACATTGCATGCTCCTCAGTTATAGATGGTCGGGGAGGCAATTCGCGCTGCGTTGATTGGTTCCGTCGGAGGTAGATTAAGCAAACCGACTTCACATCTTGATCGCAAACCAGATCGCGATCGCGACGATGGCCAAAACGACCGTACCCCATACCGCGGGCGTCACCCGTTTCGTGCTCCCGCTACGCGGGGAGTCGTTGGCCGCATGGTTGAATTCGGTTTTCATGAACAGGGCCGCAATTGAGAACAGCGGTAACTATCGAAACACCGCCAGCACCTTGTCCCACAAGGATGCATCCCGATCGCCGTCAGGCTTCGAGCGCGCCGGTTGGGTGGCGCTCACCGGATCGGATGCCGGAAAGCTATCGATCAGGCCGCTTTCAAGATTCTCATGGGTCTTCCGGTCGGCCAAGGCGGCCTCGAGCGGATCGGCGGCATGTTTGTCGTGTGCCGCAGGATTGAATTTCTCAGCCATCGGGCACCTCCAAGGCATGATAACGCCCCGGATAACCCGCAGTTCCATCTGCCGCTTGGCCAAGTCCGTATCCGCAGTGTAATCAAGGGCACCTCTCCATTCGCGGACACTGCACTTGACCCAAATTCATCCCGTTAAACCGATACTTGAAGTGCTTTCCGGTCGCCGGCAGCCTGTGCCGCCGATCTGGATGATGCGGCAGGCCGGCCGCTATCTGCCGGAATATCGCGAATTGCGCGCCAAAGCGGGCGGCTTCCTCGATCTCTGCTTCACGCCGGAATACGCCGCCGAAGTCACGCTGCAGCCGATCCGGCGTTTCAACTTCGATGCCGCGATCATCTTCTCGGATATTCTCGTCATTCCCCATACGCTCGGCCGCGAGGTGCGATTCGAGGCCGGCGAAGGCCCGCGTCTCGAACCGCTGGACACGCCGGAGAAGGTCAAAACGCTGGCGCGGCAGGCCGACTTCGGCAAGCTCGAGCCGGTGTATGAGGCGCTGCGGCGCGTGCGGCGCGAGCTCGATCCGAAGATCGCGCTGATCGGCTTCTGCGGCGCGCCATGGACGGTTGCGACCTACATGGTGGCGGGGCAAGGCACGCCGGATCAGGCGCCGGCGCGGATGATGGCCTATCGCCACCCCCAGGCCTTCGCCGACATCATCGACGTGCTGGTCGAGAACTCGATCGCCTATCTGCTGGGACAGCATGCGGCCGGCGCCGACCTGCTGCAGATATTCGATACCTGGGCAGGTGTACTGCCGCCGCGGGAATTCTCACGCTGGTCGATCGAGCCCACCCGGCGCATTGTCGATGGCGTGCGCGCGAAAGTGCCGGGTGCAAAAATCATCGGCTTTCCCAGGGGCGCCGGCGCGTTGCTGCCGGGATATGTGGAATCGACCGGCGTCGATGCGGTCAGCATCGACTGGACGGCCGAGCCGTCGTTGATCCGCGATCGCGTGCAGAGCCGCGTTGCCGTTCAAGGCAATCTCGATCCGCTGGCGCTGATCGCCGGCGGCGCCACGCTCGATCTGGCGGTCGATGAGGTGCTTGCGAACTACGCCAAGGGCCGGCTGATCTTCAACCTCGGCCATGGCATCCTGCCGGAAACCCCGATCGCGCATGTCGAGCTGATGCTGAAGCGGGTGCGGGCGCATAAGGGGTAACAGGCTGCGCTTTCTCAACCTGTCGTCCCCGCGCACGCGGGGACCCATACGCCGTGCCGTCTCGTTGTGGCAAATCGGCAGATGCCTTTCGTAATCGCGCACGCCGGCGGATATGGGTCCCTGCTTTCGCAGGGAAGACAGGTAACAAAATCACCCCGGCCGGCTGCGTTCGATGATCGCGGCCGCGCCCTTGCTGAGCAATTCAAGTCCCACCGCGCGGCCGAGTTCGCGCGGGCGGTTCGCGGGACCGGAGCGCGAGGCCTCGATGATCTCGTCGCCCGCCTCGTCCAGCACCGAGGCAGTCAGCCGCATCTCGGCGCCGTCGATCGTGGAAAATCCCGCGACCGGCGAATTGCAATGGCCGTTGAGGATCCACAGCACCTCGCGCTCGGCATCGGCGCTGCGGTGCGTGGCGGGATCGTCGATCCCCGACAGGATACGCCGGGTCTGCCAATCACCGGCGGCACATTCCACCGCGACAATCCCCTGCCCCACCGCCGGCAGCATCTCCTGCATTGGAAATTCATAGGCGATACGGTTGGCCAGTCCAATGCGCTCGAGCCCGGAGCGCGCCATGATCAGCGCGTCGGCCGGCCCGACCGCGCCGCCGTCCGGCAGCCGCTGCTTTTCCAGATGATCGAGCTTGCGCACGCGGGTGTCGGCGGCGCCGCGATAGTGAATCACCTCGACGTGCGGAAACAGCCGGCGCGCATAGGCGGCGCGGCGCACGGCGTTGGTGCCGATCTTCAATCCCTTGCCGCCCGAGCGCCTGAAATCCTCGAGCGAAATCCCCGATCGCAGCACCAGAACGTCGCCGGCTGGATCGCGTTTCAGCGTCGCGCCGATCACGAGTCCCGGAGTGTCTTCATTGCCCGGCATGTCCTTCAGCGAATGCATCGCGGCGTGCAATTCGCCTGAACGAACGGCGTTGCGGATTTCGGCCACGAACGCACCGCCCTTGCCGCCATGCTGCAGCAGCTTGCCGATTTGATCGGTATCGCCCGAGGTTTCGAACTTGACGATTTCGACGGCGACATCGGGCGCAGTCACGGCAAGGCGGCGCGCAATCTCCTCGGTCTGGGCCAGCGCCATGACGCTCTTGCGCGTGCCGATCCGCATTCGAATTGTCACCGCTGACGCTCCCTTTGAGGCCGTGCAAAACCGGCGGCCGATGCCTTCCCGCGTTACCGCGCATCCTCCAGGATCATGTCGGACGCCTTTTCGGCGATCATGATCACCGGCGCGTTGGTGTTGCCCGACACCAGGTCGGGCATGACGGAGGCGTCGACCACGCGCAGCTTTTCGATTCCGCGCACCCGCAAGCGCTGATCGACCACCGCGAGGGGATCGTTGCCCATCCGGCAAGTCGAGGTTGGATGGTAGACCGTGCTGCCGGTGCGACGGCAGAAGCCCAGCAAATCCTCGTCGCTGACAACCTTTGCGCCGGGGTCGACTTCTTCCACCGCGTAAGCCTTCAGCGCCGGCGCGGCCAGAATCTTGCGCAATATCCTGATGCCGTCGATGAAAACCCGGCGATCGGTCTCGGTCGCGAGATAGTTGATGCGGATTTCCGGCGCCACCGTCGGATCGGCGCTCTTGATGCGAAGCGAGCCGCGGCTTTCGGGACGCAACTGGCAGACCGAGGCGGTGAAGCCGGAAAACGAATGCAGCTTTTCACCCATCTTGTCGGTGGAGAACGGCAGAAAGTGAATCTGGACGTCCGGCGTCGCAAGGCGCGGATTGGTCTTGAAGAACGCGCCTGATGTGCCGGCGGCGATCGTCAGCGGACCCCGGCGAAGCGCGGCATATTGCGCCCCGGCGAGGATGCGGCGAAGCGGGTGATTGACGATATCGTTGAGAGTGACCCGCTTTGCGCAACGCGTCACCAGCCTGACCTGCATGTGATCCTGCAGGTCGTTTCCAACCCCGGGCGCGTCGAGCACGATGCCGATGCCGTGCTTGCTCAAAAGTTCGGCCGGCCCGACGCCGGAGAGCTGCAGCAATTGCGGTGAATTATACGCGCCACTGGCGACCACGATCTCCTTGCGCGCCCTTGCCGTGCGCAAGCGGCCTTGCTGTTTGTATTCGACGCCGCGCGCGCGTCGGCCTTCGAACAGAATGCGCTGCGCCAATGCCGCGGTTTCGATGCGCAGATTGCTCCGGGTTTTTACCGGGCGAAGATAGGAGAATGCGGCGCTGGCACGCCGGCCGCGCCGGGTCGTAGTCTGGAAAAATCCGGCGCCCTCCTGGGTCGCGCCATTGAAGTCGGGATTGGCCGGAATGCCTGCCTCAGTTGCAGCTGTCACGAACGCTTCGGAGAGCGGATCGGCGTGGCGCCAGTCGGAAACCGGCAGCGGACCGCCAAACCCGTGAAAATCATCGGCGCCGCGTTGCTGGTTCTCCGCTTTCTTGAAATACGGCAGCACGTCGTCATAACCCCAGCCGCTGTTGCCGTGCTGGCGCCAGCGATCGTAGTCCTCATGCTGGCCGCGAACGTACAAGAGCCCGTTGATCGAACTCGATCCGCCCAAAACCTTGCCGCGCGGCTGAAACACGCTTCGCCCGTTCAGTCCCGGCTCCGGCTCGGTCTGGTACATCCAGTTGACGGATTTTTCCTTGAACAGCCGGGCATATCCGAGCGGCACGTGGATCCAGATATTGGTGTCCTTCGGGCCTGCCTCGAGCAGCAGCACCGAGTTCTTGCCATCCGCGCTGAGGCGGTTGGCGAGTACGCATCCGGCCGACCCCGCGCCGACGATGACGTAATCGAACTCGGAAATTTCGAACGATCTGTCACCTGCCGTGCGGAGCCAGGCTTCATCGTTCATGCCTTTGTTTTCTCGATGTTTCGAATTTTTCAGCATGCGCTTGGCGTCCCCTTACGCGCTCGCGACACGCGGCGCCAGCCGCCGCGCGGCAACGCGGCGGATCAGGTCGGCGGTGCTGTCAGGCGCGGTCACCGGAAGCATGTGACCGTGCTCGTTCAGCAACACCAGATCGAGCGCGGGACATTTTTGCTTCATCGCCTCCCCCTGCTGGCGGTAATCGAGGATCCGGTCGCCCTTCGCGTAGATCATCCCGAGTGGAATGGTCAACCCGCCATAGCGGGACATCAGGCCCGGCAGATCTTCATTGACCGCGACCAGATCGGAGGAGGTGTTGTAAAAACTTTTCGGCCGCAGACCGAGCAGGCCGCCGCCGCGCGTCGGATAATCCGCCGGCACCGCGTCCGGTCCGAACACGATCTTCAACAGCTCCGGCGCGCGCCGGATCGACATCGGGATCGCCAACGTCCAGGCGATGATCTTGCGCAGCACGGGCGAAGTGACGACGAGGCCCTGGAACGGTTCCGGCACGTTGTCCTGCGCATGGGTCAGCGGCGCGATCAGCGCCAGCGCGCCGGCACAGTCGGGATGATCGAGCGCGATTGCCAGCGACAGGGCTCCGCCCAGCGAATGCCCGACCAGCAGCGGCTGCTTCAGCCCCAGCGCGCGCATGAACTTGGCCAGCGTGTCGGCCTGCGCACCAAGCCTCGCCGGCGCCTCGTCCGGGCGCGTCGAATAGCCCGAACCGGGCCGGTCAACCGCGATGACCCGGAATTCGCGCGATAGTTTGTCCACGAGTGCGTAAGTGTAGTTTCTGAGGGTGCCGCCGAGGCCGTGAATCAACACAATGGCTGGGCCGGTGCCCTTGGTATCGACGTAATGTATCCGTTGGTCATCGATCTCGATGAATTGACCGCACGGCGGCACCGCGGCTTCGACCTTCCCTGCGGTATTGGCGGCGAACCAGACCAGGCCTGCAACGATGACGGCAACGATCAGAACCAGCGTGAGAATAATGCTCATGAGCGGCGCAACCATCCATTCGGGGACTTATCAGTACGACATCGGATCGGGCCGCTCCAGCACCGAGATGGACTTATTTGCCGCACGATGATGTCGCGTTGCCGCGAAAGCCCTTCGCGGCCGGCTTGGTTTAAGGACGGAGGGTCGGATGCGTGTTCGGTTGGGGCGCGTGCTCGGCTTCGGCGTCTTCCGGCAGCTTCTCGCCATGCACGTCAAGCGGCGATCCGATCCAGATCGGATTCACCAGATGATCCCGGCGCGGGTTGGCCGTGTTGGGATGGACCAGAACGCTTAAGTTGCCGTGGTTGAGCATCAGCCATGGCACCAGCGTCGAGAACAGCTCCGCGGCAAAGGCCACCTGATACATGGCTTGATCATGGGGCCCCACTTTCACATCATGCCAGCGCCCCAGTGTGACGGCAAACCGTTCGCCGATCCATGTGCGCAGCCGCTCCGCCTCGGCGCGCGTCGCCGCCGGGTCGTAATAGACATGGGCGTGGTAGCTTGCGATCTCGCCCACCGATCGCGGAACGTGGGTCTTCGGCAAATCGGTCATCGCAAATAAGTCCTTCGTTTTCCGTCGCCATCGCCGCACGGCGGCATCATAACGACGATCGCAGGTTTGGACAGCCTCAAACTCCCGACCGGAGGGGATGTTCAGCGCGCCTGCGGCGGCATGCTCGGCTCCCAACTAAAATATCGAAAACAACCCCATGCAAGGTAGCCGCCGGCATGGGATGCTCGAAAAAACGATTTGACACGTCGGGCAAATCAGGGGCATTCGTGCATCCTCGCGCAATTTGGCAACAGCCATTCGCCACGGGCGCGGATGATCGCGATTCGCCGGGCCGCCCCTATGCGGCCGTCCAGCCGCCGTCTTTATCCTTCAAAGTATTCAACTTATTCTCTTTGTTTCCTGCAAACTTGTCTTGAACCATATTCACCCGACCAAACTCATCTCACGGCCCTGCAGCAGCCTTCGGCTCGGCTGTTCCAGGTAGTCGTGCACGACCTTGCCGAGGCCGAGCGTCAGGTCGGCCAGAATGTGAACGGCGGAGATCACCTCGAGCACCGGCAGGTCGGCGACCGGCGCCAACGCATGCGCTGACAGATCGAGCGCCGCTGGCCCCGTCCACGCCCCTTTGATCGCGATATCCTCGAGCCGATATTCGACCAGCTCGCAAATGCGCGGCGTGCCGTCGACATGCGGAATGATCTTGAGCAGAAAGCCCGGCGCCGCGAGCGAGGCTCTGACTTGTGCCAGATCGGCTTGCCCGTGCTTGTAGCCCATTGTGCCGGTGGCAACGCGAATGGATCCATAATCCAGGGTACCGACCAGCGTATCGACATCCGTCCGCAGCGTCGGCTGCGCCAGTTTCTTCGGAAAGCCCCAAAGCTCGCGGCCGCCGGCGATCGGCCCCTCGTCGTTGAGGAACATGGAGTGGGTGTAGCTGCCCCTGCGCCCGCGAAAAGAGACCGGGATGACCTGCCCGCTCTCGGTGTAATCGCCAAAGCCATTCGAGTCCGGCATGCGGATGAATTCGTATTTCACCAGCGCCCCACGGCTGTCGATGTCGAGCGGCCCGGGCACCACCGTGCGGAGCATCACCGGATCGGTCCGGTAGGTGATGATGAGGTATTCGCGGTTGACGAACCGGTACGGTCCGCGAGGATATGAGGGACTCATCAGCGGCATCGCGAAGGCCCGTTCGACTACTTCTTTCTCGTGCATCTTGAAAACCTTTTCCTGTCTGGCTTGTTGGCTTGTCTTTTCACTCGCGGCCGTCGCGTTCGAGATCGAACGTGAACACCCCGTCAAGGCTCGCGGGGCGCGCGAGAACCTCGGGATGGCGAAGCGTGCGCAGCGCATCGTGATAGCCCGCACGCCAATGATCCTGCATGGACAGGCGGGAAAACTCGTAATCTTTCGAATGACCTTCGTAATTCTGAGCCCGATAAATCAGGTGGATGATGTTGTAGACCTTGTCGCTGGCGACCGATTGCAGGATCTGGAGGTCATCGTTTTCTTCGAGATCGGCGGGAAGCCGGCGCAGAAGAGCAGCCAGCGCGCGCTGTACCCGGTGCACATTCTTGAATTGCGCCGTGCTCGCGCGGGTGCGGCTTGAAAATTGAATCTCCTTGTGGCGGGTTGCGACTTCCGGCAGGTTGCGCGGAATCGCGCCTTGCGAACTCCAGAGATCGACCTGAAATGCGAGTGTGTCCTGACGGCGGGGATTGCTCTCGATCACCCACTGCAGCGGGGTGTTCGACACCAGGCCGCCATCCCAGTAGTGCTCGCCATCGATCTCGATCGCCGGAAAGCCCGGCGGCAGCGCCCCGCTCGCCATCACATGCTCGGGAACGATCTTGTGAGTGGCCGTGTCGAAATAGACAAAATTGCCGGTTCTGACATTGACCGCGCCTGCGCTGAAGCGGGTTATGCCTGCGTTGATGCGATCAAAGTCCACGAGGCGTTCCAGCGTGAGCTTGAGCTGCTTCGTATCGTAGAAACTCGTCGCTGCCGTTGTGCCGACGGGTTGCATCCACGGCATCAGCCCGCGCGCAGAAAAGAATCCCGTTGTGCCGAACGTCGCAGCCATATTGGCGCTCATCTGGTTGAGGAGATTGCGTACGTCGTCGCTTTGGGCGAAATCGACAAATGGATTGCCCGAGAAATCCCAGGGCGCGCTCGAGGTCACCTGTGTCCAAAACTCGCGCAACCGGTCGACGCGGGCATTTGGCGGATTGCCCGCAATGATGGCTGCGTTGATCGCACCAATAGAGATGCCGGCGATCCAGTTGGGGTGGATGTCAGCTTCCGCGAGCGCTTCGTAGACGCCCCCCTGGTATGCGCCCAGGGCGCCGCCGCCTTGCAGGAGCAGGGTGACGCATTCGAACGGCAGCTGCCGCTTCGCCGTCGAAAGATGGGGTTGGACCTGAAAATTCATGATGTGCCTTTGGGTTTGACGCGTTGCGAGCGATTGCTTCGGGATCGTGTCTCCTCTGCCCTGGGCGGGTGTCCACTCGCCGAGACAAAAGAGGGTTGACATTCTGCCCAGATGAACTAAACTATACCGTATAGTTTATATAAACCACGAACCAGCCGACCTGTCAAGGGAGCCTGACTCACGCGATCCGGTCAGCTTTTTGTGAACAGCGGTGAGGTTCGGGAGTGCCCTGGACCCAGGCCAGCCTGAAGGAGATCAAGAGATGGATTTTTTCTACATTCCGGCGCTTGCGTCGTTTACCGGATCGGCTTCCGGGACCATGGCGTCGATCGTCACCGGCTGGGTTACCCAGCGCCGCAAGGATCGCGTCCGTCATTCGTTGCGGGCCACATCCCAGCGCGAAGAACTTTACAGGAACTTCATCGAGGAATCATCGAGGCTGTATGCCGATGCGCTCGTGAACGACAAGTCCGAGGTTTCCAAACTGGTCGACCTGTATGCCCTCATCGCGCGGATGAAGATCCTCTCGAGCGATGCCGTTGTCGAAGCGGCCGAAAAGGCGGGTCGGCTGATCCTGAACACCTATCTTTCGCCGAACCGGGCATTCGTCGATCTGCCCGATCTGATCAACGAGATGGACCCGCTGCGGGATTTCAGCGAGGCATGCCGATTCGAACTGCAATCCTCGCAGGGGCGCTGAGGCTCCATGCCAGTTCTTCAGTATTTCAAGTGGGTCGGAGGCTTTCTTCTCGTGGCGCTCGTGGTCGCGAACCGGTGCGTTCCCGCACCGATTGCTGCCGCCTCGCATTCCGATGTGCCGCTGAACCAGAAAATCCGCATCCGAATCCATACGGATCATAAATGGCCCGAGCGCGTGGTGTTGGACACCACCGCTACCGCACTGGCGCAAAACGGCGACGTGGAGACGCACATTCGCGGAAGCGAGACCACCATTTTGGCTGAACGCTAGCCGATCGACGCATGCGCCGGAAACGACATCACTTTGCCCAATCGGCTTCACAAGCCGCCAGGAAAAAGCTGACGCGTTCGCTCACGAAACCGGGCAGCTCGCTGCGCAGCTCCCTGGCGCCCTCGCCCATCAGCGCCCGCATCAGCATCGGCAGCAAAATAAGGTCCATGAAGATCTGCGTGGTAGCCACGCCTCGTTTGGGGCCGAAGGCCCCTTTGTGGCCGCGCGAGACCGGGAGAATAGCGTCGTTCAGGATATGGGACACCGCAACCGCGGCGCGGTCCCGCCCCGCTTCATGGACGTGACGACTCAAGGCCGGGAATCGGTCGGCTTCGGCGATCGTGGCG
Organism: uncultured Alphaproteobacteria bacterium; assembly: GCA_963742425.1. Taxonomy (GTDB): domain Bacteria; phylum Pseudomonadota; class Alphaproteobacteria; order Rhizobiales; family Xanthobacteraceae; genus Bradyrhizobium. The sequence goes on along the minus strand of CAVULR010000011.1, from coordinate 177,767 downwards.
CGCGTGACACCGATCGTCTCTTCGATGAACCTTTCCACGACTTCGCTGCCAAGGCTTGCGAGCTTGGCCTGCACGGTACGTCCCTTGGGCCGGAAACCCTCGAAATCGGTCAATCCGTCGATGACACGGGAGACAACCGCCTCGAACAGCGCCGCCTTCCCGTCGAAGTGCGCATAGATCGTCGGCTTGCTCGCCGGCGCCGTCTCCGCGATCTCATCGAGGCTTGCGCTTTGATAACCTCGCTCGAGAAAAACCCGCTGTGCGGCGTCGAGGATACGCGCTTTCACATCGCCCGCCAGGTCCTTGGGTGGTCTCCCGGGACGCGGTCGCTTCACCTCACTGTTTTTGCTCACCATGGCTTCACCCCTGCATTCACGATTCTGCGAGCGCCAAGCTCGCTGACAATATCCACTTGACACGTTCCTGATCCGGGTGCAAGTAAATAAAACTATACGGTATAGTTTATATATAAGGAGACCCCCAATGACCCGTTCGATCGCCCACCCGGCCCCCTTCGGAGGACAAACCCTCTTGAATGAGCTCAATCACCGCATCAGGAACGAGTTCGCCTCCGTCATCAACTTCGTCACGTTCAAGGCCGTCTGGACGGACAACGTCGAAGCCAAGCAAGAGCTGAGCAACGTCGTCGATTTGCTTCACCAGCACGCGCAGGTCCACGACCTGTTGACCAGGCCGGATCATGACACGCTGGTCGACGCCGGCGAACTGCTTCGCAGGCTCGGGCTGGCCACCAGCCGTTGCAAGCTGGAGCGCATGAACATCCGCCTCGCTCTGTCAGCGGACACCCTGCCGCTGGAACCGGAGCGTAGCTGGCGGTTGGCCTTGGCCACGAACGAACTGATGACCAACGCGGTGCGCCACGCCTGCTTCGATGGCCGGGACGGCAAGATCAAAGTCGAGCTGATGCGGACGGGCTCTCGGGTGAACTGTCGGGTGACAGACAACGGCTCGCGCGTCGGAAGGATCAAGCCTCGCCGCGGCCTGCGGATCCTCGGCGAACTGGCGAACAGCCTGGGTGGCCGCATCGACCGCGCCTCCGGCCCCACGTGGAACTGGTTCTCGCTCGACTTTCCCTTGACCGATCGCGAGCAGCGCGCCAATCGCGCGGTCGCGGCCCGCCGCCCCAGAACCGGTCGTCGACCAAAAGCCATGCCTGCCCATTTGATTGCGGCCGCAGCCGAGCAGGCAAAAGCGCTTGCCGCGCAGCCACGGCTCTAACTCCAACCGAGAATCCATCATGCACCTTCTTGCGCCCGCCCCACCTGCCCCGGTTCTTGCCAAGCCCATGAGCGTCGCAGTTGCGCTTGCACTTCTGGCGACACCCTTGGGCGCATGTAACGACCGCTCTGTCGCTCCCGTCGAGCGTGCCGCGCTGGTGCGCACCGAGCTGGTGCAGCCGCGCGATGGACAGGCTGCGGTAACGCTGACCGGCGAGGTCCGGGCCCGTTTCAGCGCAGACCTTTCCTTTCGCGTCAGCGGACGCGTGCGGGCGCGCCTCGTTGACGTAGGTGCCCATGTCGAGGCTGGTGACCTTCTGGCCCGGCTCGATCCGGCGGAGCAGCAAGCCGATTTTGACGCCGCCAGCGCGGGTGTGGCCGCAGCCGAGGCCCAGCTGCGCGTGGCGCAAGCGACCTTCGACCGTCAGAGCCATCTGCTGGCGAGCGGCTTCACCACCCGCACATCCTACGACCAGGCGCAAGAGCATTTGCGAACCGCACAAAGCACGCTTGAATCGGCCAATACGGAGTTGGGAAAGACCCGCGAGGCGCTCGGCGATACGGAATTGCACGCGGGCGCCGCAGCCGTGATTACGGCGCGAAACCTCGAGGTCGGGCAAGTCGTGCAGGCGACCCAATCGGTTTTCACGCTGGCGCAAGACGGCGAGCGTGATGCGGTATTCGATGTCCCCGAAGCAATGCTGTTTGGTGACGTGGAACACGGCCGCGTGTCGCTGGCGCTCGTCTCGGACCCTGCCGTGACCGCGACGGGGCAAGTCCGGGAGATATCACCGGCCATCGATCCCAAGAGCTCGACCGTTCGCGTAAAAGTCGCAATTCTGGATCCTCCCTCCGCCATGATGCTCGGAAGCGCTATCGAGGGAACGGCCGGAACCAAACCGACCAGCGAGTTGACGTTGCCGTGGTCGGCGCTATCGGCGATGGGCTCGAAGCCTGCGGTTTGGATCGTCGACCCCAACACGAAAACAGTGTCGCTGAAGCCGGTGACGATTGACGTCTACGAAGCCGGCGCGGTGCTGATCAAGGAAGGGCTGGAAGCTGGAGACCGCGTCGTCGTCGACGGCGGCAAGCTTTTGAGCTCCGGCCAGCCGGTGACATTTGATGGGGATCGATCATGAGGACGCAGATTTTCATCGTCGCGAGCAGCATCGCCTCGGCTCTGGCGATGGCCGGATGCCAGCAGGAGACAAAGGCGCCGGAGCCTGTCCGGCCCGTGCTGTCCACCATCCTGCAACCGGCTGCTTTGGGAAGCACGGTGGCGGTTGGCACCGTCCAGCCCCGCTTCGAGACCAATCTCGGCTTCCGCGTGATGGGTCGGCTGATCGCGCGTCCCGTCAACGTCGGAGATCTGGTGGTCAAGGGGCAGGTGGTTGCCGCGATCGAACCGACTGCGCTCGATCTCGCCGTACGGTCCGCCAAAGCGGACCTCTCAAAGGCCGAGGCGCTGCTTCAAAACGCGATCGGGACCGAGGAGCGGAAACGCATCCTGATCAAGACCGACGCCGCGACCAAGCAGATGCTTGACGATGCAGAGCAGGTGCGCGCAGGCGCACAAGCATCGACCGCCCGCGCCCGCGCAAACCTGAGCAAAGCCCAGGAGCAGTTGGGTTATACCGAGGTCAAGGCGGATTTCGCCGGTGTCGTCACGGCCGTGAGCGCGGAAGTGGGACAAGTCGTCGCGCCGGGTCAGAGCGTGGTGGCCGTGGCGCGGCCGGACGTCCGGGAGGCCGTGGTCGATATCGGCGCGGACTTCCCCGCGTCGTTGACTGTCGGCTTGCCATTCACCGTCGGCTTGCAGTTGCTTCCCGCCGTCGAGATCCAGGGCCAAATTCGCGAAATTGCGCCGCAGGCCGATCAAGCGACCCGCATGCGCCGCGTTCGCATCGCCTTGAACGATCCTCCCGAAAACTTCCGGCTCGGCAGCACCATTGTCGTGAGGCTGAGCGATGATCCCAAGCCGGCTCTCCGTGTGCCCGCAACTGCCGTCCTCAAAGATGGCGCTCAAGCTTCCGTCTGGGTCGTCGACGCTTCGACGAACACGGTTTCGCTGCGCCAGATCGAGGTTTCCGAAGACCAGGGAGAGTTCCGGATCGCCGCCGGTCTTGCCGCTGGAGCGCGCATCGTGACGGCCGGGATCCACAGCCTCAAGCCGGGACAACAAGTTCGACCAGAACAGGACACCACGCCATGAAGACCTTCAACCTTTCCGACTGGGCCCTCGGCCATCGTTCGCTGATCTGGTACTTCATGATCGCATTCATGGCGGCGGGACTGTTCGCTTACCTGCAGCTTGGGCGGCAGGAAGATCCTGATTTCACCATCAAGACGATGGTGATCGGGGCGCAATGGCCGGGTGCCTCGCCCGAGGAAATGACGCGACAGGTTACCGACAGGATCGAGAAGAAGCTCGAAGAACTGGAGACCCTCGACTATACCAAGAGCGTCACCGTTTCGGGCCAAACAACGGTCTTCGTCTATCTGCGCGACACAACCAAGGCTGCCGACGTCGCGCCTACCTGGGCACGCGTCCGCAACATGATTGCGGACATCAAGGGCGATTTTCCGCAAGGCGTCGTAGGCCCCGGCTTCAACGACCGCTTCGGCGATGTCTTCGGCAACATCTACGCCTTCACCAGCGACGGTTTGAGCCAGCGGCAATTGCGCGATCGGGTCGAAGACATTCGCGCCAAGGTTCTGACGGTGCCAAACGTCGGCAAGGTCGACATTCTCGGCGCACAGGATGAATTGATCTTCCTGGAGTTTTCGACCCGGAAGATCGCGGCGCTCGGCCTCGACGTCCGTGCCATCGTCTCCTCGCTGCAGGCGCAAAATGCCGTCGCGCCCTCCGGTGTGTTTCAGGACGGACCCGAGCGCATCAGCGTGCGGGTCAATGGTCAGTTCGCATCCGAAGAAAGCCTGAAGGCGATCAATCTTCAGGGTCAACGACCGCTTTTTCCCGCTGACGGATGTGGCAACCATCAGGCGCGGCTATGCCGACCCACCAACGACGCTGTTTCGTTTCAACGGCCAACCCGGCATTGCGCTTGCGATCGGCATGAAGTCGGGTGCGAACCTGCTGAAATTCGGCGAGGCGCTGAAGGCCGAGATGTCGAAGATTCTCGCCGATCAGCCGATCGGCCTGGGCGTTCATCTCGTCGCCGACCAGCCGGTCGTCGTCGAGCACGCCGTGTCCGGCTTTACCGAAGCCCTGTTCGAAGCAGTCATCATCGTGCTCGGGATCAGCTTCCTGAGCCTCGGCTTTCGCGCAGGTCTCGTGGTTGCGATCGCGATTCCCCTGGTTCTGGCGATTACCTTCGTCGTGATGGCATATGCCGGAATTTCATTGCAGCGCATTTCGCTCGGCGCCTTGATCATTGCACTCGGCCTCCTGGTCGACGATGCCATGATCGCCGTCGAAATGATGGTGGCGCGGCTGGAAGTCGGCGATCCCCTGCAGAAAGCCGCAACCCACGTCTACACCTCAACCGCCTTTCCGATGCTGACCGGTACGCTGGTCACCGTCGCGGGCTTCATCCCGATTGGCCTCAATACCAGCAACGCCGGCGAATTCACCTTCACGCTGTTCGTGGTGATTGCCGTCTCGTTGCTGGTGTCGTGGATTGTCGCGGTGCTGTTCACGCCGCTGCTCGGCGTCACGATCCTGCCGGCTGCGATCAAAGGCCATCATGAATCCAAAGGCCGGCTCGGGCAGACGTTCGCCGGCCTGCTGCTGGTTTGCATGCGTCACCGCTGGATTACCGTCGGGGTGACGGCCGCGGCGTTTGCGCTCGCGCTGTTCGGCATGACGTTCGTGCAGCAGCAGTTCTTTCCGTCGTCGGACCGTGCCGAACTGGTGATCGACTGGAACCTGCCTCAGAACGCGTCGATCGCCGAGACCAATGCGCAGATCGCCCGCTTCGAGCGGGAACAGCTGCAAGGCAATCCCGGTGTCGAGCAGTGGTCGACCTACGTCGGAACCGGCGCTCCGCGATTTGTGCTGTCATTCGACGTGCAGACAGCGAACACCTGGTTTGGCCAGATGGTCGTCGTCACCAAGGGCGGCATTGCCTCGCGCAATCACGCCAAGGCCCAATTCGAAACCTATCTGAAGAACACCTTTCCGGGCACGGATACCTTCGTCAAACTGCTCGAGGTCGGACCGCCGGTCGGACGCCCCGTGCAGTATCGGCTGAGCGGGCCCGATATCGCCAAGGTGAGGGATTTCTCGCAGAAGCTCGCCGGCATCGTGCGCGCCAATCCTCATCTCGATCACGTGGTGTTTGACTGGATGGAGCCCGCGCGGGTCGTCAAGGTTGATGTATTGCAGGACAAGGCGCGCCAGCTTGGCGTGAGTTCGGAAGACATCGCAACGACGTTGAATGGCGTTCTGGCAGGCAGCTCGATCACCCAGGTCCGCGACAGCATTTACCTGGTGAATGTGATCGGCCGCGCGACCGCCGCCGAGCGTGCCTCGATCGATACGCTGCGCGACCTGCAATTGACCGGGCTCGGCGGTCAATCCGTTCCGCTCGGCGCGGTGGCCACACTGCGCTACGAAATCGAGCAGCCGACGATCTGGCGGCGATCGCGGATCCCCGCGATAACGCTCAAGGCAAGTGTCCTCGATAGCGTGCAGCCGCGGACGGTCGCCGATCAACTCGCGCCGAAAATCGACGAGTTCGCCAAGGGATTGCCGGCGGGATATGCGGTTGCGATCGGCGGTTCGGTCGAGGAAAGCGCGAAGAGCCAGGCTCCGATCGTGGCGGTGGTCCCGCTGATGCTCTTTATCATGGCGACCATCCTGATGATTCAGTTGCAAAGCTTCCATCGGTTGTTCCTGGTGTTTGCGGTCGCGCCGCTTGCCCTGATTGGCGTAGTGATGGCGCTGTTGCCGAGCGGTGCCCCGCTCGGCTTCGTTGCGATCCTCGGCGTGCTGGCGCTGATCGGCATTCTGATCCGCAACTCGGTGATCCTGATCGTGCAGATCGAACAGCTGAAGGAGGAAGGACGCCCGGCCTGGGACGCCGTCGTGGAAGCAACCGAGCATCGGATGCGGCCGATCATGCTGACCGCGGCCGCCGCCAGCCTCGCCCTGATCCCGATCGCGCGCGAGATTTTCTGGGGGCCGATGGCCTACGCCATGATGGGCGGCATCATCGTCGGCACGGTGCTGACGCTGTTGTTCCTGCCGGCGCTGTATGTCGCCTGGTTCCGCATCAAGGAGCCGGAGCGCGCAGCCGACGACACTCACCAACATTCGATTGCGCCGGCAGTGCCGGGAGACGACCTCTCAGGCGCTCAAGTGCCGCAACATTTCGAACATGCATAGGAGTTGCAGATGAAGGAAATCCTCTCTCTCTTCACGTTCGGAATGGGTGCGTTCTGCTTCGTTCTGTTCTTTACCGCCCTGAAACCGCTGACCGTCGCTGCGGCCAGTGGGTCGGACCATCGCGCCTACTGCAGCACGACTGCTTCGCCCCGGCTTCTTGCCGCTCACGTGCCTTTGCGCAGTCTCGTGGTCTCACATGAGGCCGCGCCAGCCAGCGTCGGCACGTGCTGAGCTAGCGAACCGTCGCCTGGTGACTCCAGGCTGGCGCCCTCTCCGCTTGCTCCAATTAAAAATATCGAAAAACCCCATGCAAAGGTAGCGGGCAGCAGCCCGCATGAGATGCTCAAAAAACGATTTGACACGCCGGGCAAATCAGCGGCATTCGTGCACCCTCGCGCAATTTGGCAACAACGCTCATTCGATCACATCGTCGGCTCGCACCAGGACGGATGGGGGAATACCCAGGCCAAGAGCGTGCGCGGTCCTTGCATTCACCGCCAGTTCAAATTTGGTGGGCTGCTCGACCGGGAGGTTCGCAGGCGTAGCGCCCTTGAGAATTTTGACAACGATCGCGGCGGTCTGCCGCCACATTGCGGCGAGGCTCGGCCCGAATGAAACCAGGCCGCCTGCCTCGACGTGCTCCTTCCACTGGTAGATGGCCGGAAGCCGGTACTCAGCCGAGTAAATGATGATTTCCCGAAACAGCGAAGCGAGAAATGGCGAAGAAAAGACGTTGATGGCATCGACGCGTTGATCGCGCGCCGCGCGAAAGGCAGCGACGACGTCATCACGCTGCCGCACTTCCAGAATCTGCAAATTGAGATTCAGCGCTTTCGAGGCACGCTCGGTTAATTCCACCTGCGAGGCGCCCGTCGTCGGATCCCACAGTGCAGCCACCCGTGACATTCCGGGGACCATCTCTTGCAACACCTCGAGACGTTTGGCGCTGAGTTCCGGAGCCATGATGCTCAAGCCTGTTGTGTTTCGCTCCGGTCGCGACAGTGAGGCCACCAGGCCAGCGCCAATAATATCGTCACTAATCGCCACGATCGGAATCGTGCTGGTGGCCTGCGCAGCGATTTTCGGGGTGAGATCGCCGAACGTCATGATCACGTCCACCTTCAGGCGGACCAGTTCGGCGGCGAGCTCCGGAAGCTGTTGCAGACCGCTCCGCGCGTAGCGCAGTTCGATTGCGAGGTTTTGGCCTTCGACGAAGCCTAGCTGGCGCAGCACCTGCCGGAACGACTCCATGCGGGGCGGTCCGGGCGGCTCCGCCCCGGGCCATAAAATTCCGACCGTCGGTACGGCAGATTGTTCCGCGCGCGCGGCAAGCGGCAGGGCCGCCGCGCCGCCAACCCATGTGATGAACTCACGCCTCCGCATGCCACCCCCAAAGCCACGACAAGTTAGCATATTTTTTGGGGCTGGTGCGAGGGCGATCGCCATTACTCCCTCTCCCCGTTCTTGCGGGGAGAGGCATAGGCGGCCAAACGGCCGCCGTTTTTGATAGAAGAACGCCGATGCGAAGCATCGGCTATGGTGAGGGGCTCTCTCGACTGGCTCGGACTCGCGGAGAGTCCCCTCACCCGGATCGCTGCGCGATCCGACCTCTCCCCGCAAGCGGGGCGAGGCGAATAGAACCCTGCGCAGTGAGTTCTTCGGCGCCACTAAGGCGAAAATCCCTACCCGAAATTTGGAACAGCACCGGCACCGCAGCGAATGATTGCCGGCGCAAGGCCGAACCGCACTTCTGCGCGTGCACTTTGGGAGTATCGACATGAACGCAAATCCGAACCTCGTGACGGCAACGGCGATCGCCGCAACCGATCAAACCACAACCGCGGCAGCCCCGCGGATCAAGCTGATGGCACACGGATTTGGCATCGACCATCCGGATCCCGAACTCGGCGAACAGCTGATGGTGGAGGCGCTGGGCGTTGGGGATCGCGATGCGATGTATGGCATCGTCAGGCAATTGGTGAAGGCCAGCGTGAAGGGCGAGAAGCCGGACGAAGTCAACCTCGGCTTCATGATTTCAATGGTGAAAAACATCAAGCCAAGGGATTGCGTGGAGGCCATGCTGGTGGCGCAGATGGCATCCGTTCACGTGATGGCGATGCGATGTGCCTATCGCCTGGCGATTGCGGACGATGTCGCGCAGCAAGACAGCGCGGCGCGCGCGTTCGGCAGGCTTACCCGCATTTTTCCGGCCCAGATCGAGGCACTCAATCGCTATCGGAACCAGGGCGAGCCTGCCATCACCGTGCAGAACGTCTCGGTCGGGGATGGCGGCAAGGCCATTGTCGGCAACGTCACGCAGCATGCGAGCGTGATCGTTTCGGACAACAGTCCGCCCGCGGCGACGGATGCCCCTCTCCGCTGACCTTCCCAAACGATCCCGTGGACGCGAGGCGGAAAGCGTGCTCATGAGCACGCGCAATACCGGCCCGATGCTGGCGAGCCCGCGCTGCGGGGCGAAAATCCGTTCCGGCGGCGCGTGCCGCTCGCCGGCGGTGCGCGGCAAGAAACGCTGCCGCATGCACGGCGGCGCGCCGGGATCCGGCGCGCCCAAAGGAAACCGGAACGCGCGCAAGCACGGCCTGTTCACTGGCGAAGCGATCGCCGAGCGCAAGCGGATTCAGGTTTTATTGGGCGAAGCGCGGAAGCTGCTGGAAGAGATGAAGTGATCTCGCCAATTTTCGACGCAAAATGAAACCGGCAGCCTCTGAGGGGGTGGAACATGAGGGACGGCCCCTTAACGAGGCTGTTTTGCCGTCCAGTCTGCAAAATCTTGATCACTTTGCAAACGCAGGAAAAATCGGCAGTTTTTCGACGTCACGCGCGTCGTGCTGAATGATGACGGTCGCCTTCAAATTCGCGGCGATTTTTTTCAACCGCTCGATCGAAGCTACCGTCTGGGCGCGGTCGAAGTTGAATACCGGCACGCCGTCCGTCTCGTAGTTCTCGCGGAAATGGACCGCATCGCCGGTGATGATGACGGGACCCATCTGTGCCAGCTTGACGAGCAGGCTGGAATGGCCCGGCGTGTGCCCCGGTGTACGCAGTATGATCACAGAACCGTCACCGAATACGTCCTTGTCGACCGCTTGAGGTTCGACCTTGTTCTCGCCCTTGATCCAGCCTTCGAACGGCTTGAAGTTCACGCCCTGGGCGGGCTTGGGATTGCTGATCGCCTCCCATTCCTTGGCACCGATCAACAGGGTTGCTTTCGGAAATGAGTCGATCTGACCGGTATGGTCGGCATGATAGTGGCTGATGCCGACATATTTGATCTGGTCAGGCTTGACGTCGACCTGGGCCAGCTGATCAACCACGCTCACCTTGGGCGCAACGTTGGGCGCCGTCATGGAGTGTCCAGTATCCCACAGCATATACTCCTCGCCATGCTTGACGAGATAGCAACTGAAGACGAACTGAACCTTCAGGCCCGGGAAGGCATAGGTGTCCGAGAATCGCTCATTGACCACCGTCGGCGCCTGTGGGGTGCCGCAATCGAGACGGGTCAGCATTACGTCCGTTGCTTGCGCGGATGTCGCAAGACCGGCGAACAGGCTCACGCCGAGCGTGGCGCCAATCAGTGGTCGATTCATATTTTCCTCTCCTGTGGTTTCGTCTCCGGTGGCTCGTCGTTGTTCGACGAGATTTAAACCCTTGAGCGCCAAGACCGTGCAAAGTTCAATTTTGCCTTGATCGGGATCACTCAACCCTCGCAAATTCGAATCTCTCGTTGAGAGAAATGCCAGATCCGGCAGCGTCAGAAACTACGCTGCCGACACTCTGCCAGGCAACAGGCCCGACTCTCATAAAATCTCTTGCTATACTACCCTGATCTGAACTTCGGCCTTTAGGGTGTCGTTCAAATTGAATAGTTGCAGGTTGGCGGCATTAGCCGGCACCGTTATCGCGATGGCTTGTCCAGGCTGCAATGCTGCACCGATATATGGTGTGCCGTTATCGTCCTCCGCTTCGACCGAACCGTTGCTCGCCTTCGTCTCCACGTTTTTTATGACGAGAAGCGCTGGAAGTTTCCCAAGCGCGTTGCTGTAAACCGTAACCTTGGTGGCCTTTGGGGCAACGACCGTAAATGGAGCTGTCATAAATTGGCCTCCCTCATTATTCCTGCCTCGGCAACCCTAGCGGGTGATCGCCACGCTGTCATCAAGCCCTCTGGTGCATATCCGACAGCTATATCAAGTGGGACGCGGACAGTGGATCACCCGAACCACACAGCACTCCTTTCCAAGGGACTTGGCCAAGCTAGCTACTTGGCATGCGATGCCGATTGTGTTTGTCCCGCCGGACCTTGCGGTCCTTGAGGCCCGCGAGGCCAGGCGCGCCGGTGAGCCTGATTGGTCCTTGAGGTCCCGCTGCACTGGGTACAGGGATCCGGCGCGCCCAAAGGAAACCGGAACGCGCGCAAGCACGGCCTGTTCACCGGGGAAGCGATCGCCGAGCGCAAGCGGATTCAGGTTTTATTGGGCGAAGCGCGGAAGCTGCTGGAAGAGATGAAGTGATTCTTGCTAGACGATCGCATCCGCCAGATCCTTCATCGACGGGACGGTGATATCGGGCTTGTGCGGCGTCTCCTCGAACGGCCTGTCGCGCCGATTGATCATCGCGCTGCGCATGCCCGCCGATTTCGCGCCGATGACGTCGAAGGCATGATTGGCGACGAAGAGAATCTGGCTCGGCTTGAGACCGACAATCTCGGCTGCCCTGGTGTAGGTCGCAACATGCGGCTTGAAGGAATTCGCCTCCGCGACAGAGATCACCTTGTCGAACGAAACCTTGTGATACTGCTTGGCCGTCTCGAGCATGTCGGGGTCGCCATTGGAGAGCACGACCAGCCTGTACCTGGACCGCAGCTTGTCCAGGGCCGCCGGCACCTCCGGGAAAGGCTTGAGCTTCTCGATCTCGCCGACGAGATACGTGACCTCATCCTTCGTGTACTTGATGCCCGATCGATCCATGACATGGGCGACCGCGCGGTGGCCGATCTCGCGGTACGGGGTGTGCTCGCGATGGAGCAGCGCGTCGATCATCGAATTTTCAAAGTGCGTGCGCCGCCACCAGGTGACGAACGAGTTCGGATTCCCCTGCCAACCCTTCTCCCTGAGGAAGGGCGTTGCGATTGCGGTGAGGCCGCCCTGGATATCGACGACCGTGCCGTATTGATCGAACATGCAGACTTTGACGTCCTTCTTGATGTCTTCGTAGCTCATGGTACTTCCTCAAAATCTGCGCTTCGAAGAACACGCTCTTCCAGTCAACGCATCAAGCTCTATTTCGCGCCCAACGGCGAGCCCCATCGTCCCCTCGCCTGAGCACATGACTATGACGCACAAAGCGCTTCCTCCACAGCGGTAGCTGCCGCTAACCGCGACGCCGATAACTCCGTTTCTCTGCAGAAGCAAATCGGACGTTGGCCGTGATATTGACCTGGCGGATCAGCTTTGGCTCGTCCGCGGCAATACGATCTTGAACTCAGTGAAAAGTCCACGCTCCGTCTCGACATCGATGCTGCCGCCGTGTTGTTTTACGATGATGTCGTGACTCATCGACAGGCCAAGCCCGGTACCTTCGCCCGGGGGTTTGGTTGTGAAGAACGGATTGAATATCTTTTCCCTGACCTCCTCGGGGATTCCGGTACCGTTATCACGAATGCGAATTTCGACCGTGTCACCTAGATTCTGCGTCGTGGCCGAAAGCGTCGGCTTGAAGTCGCCACCGGCCTCGAGGGCGCGCTTCGTCGTTGCATAGAAGCCGTTCGATATCAGATTGAGCAATGCTCGGGTGATTTCCTGCGGATAGACATCAGCCATCCCGACGGACGGATCGAGATTGCGTTGCAAAGCGATATTGAAGCCTGCCTTTTCCGCTCGGGCACCGTGATAAGCGAGGTTAAGGCTTTCATCGACTATCGCGTTGATGTCGGCAGGACGATGCTCGCCGGAACCTTCACGCGAGTGCTGCAGCATATTCTTCACGATGGAGTTGGCGCGCTTTCCGTGCTGGACGACTTTTTCGAGATTGCCTTTCAACAGCCGGGTCAATTGGTCGACTTCTTCCCGCATTCGGTCCGAGAGCGTGGCGGACCTAAGCAGATCATTAAGTTCATCCGTCAGTTCCTTCGACAGCGCGGAGAAATTGTTGACGAAATTGAGCGGGTTCTTGATTTCGTGGGCTATGCCGGCGGTGAGTTGGCCGAGCGAGGCGAGCTTTTCGGTCTGTACCAGGCGGTCCTGCGCGGTGCGCAGGTCGTCAAGCGATGCTGCCAGCTCCCTGGTGCGCGCTTGCACCTCGTCAAACAGCCGAACATTTTCAATTGCGATTGCCGCCTGGTCGGCGAAGGTAATGGCAAGTTCGATCTGCTTTGCAGTGAATGGGCGTGGCTCCTTGCGCGTCATCAGGATCACACCGACGGGCGTGCCTTCACGGAGCATCGGCACTGCGAGCAGACTGCGGAAGTCGCCGAGCCGTTGAGCGCTGTCGAAGGTGTACTCCGGATCACCCTCGACGTCAGGGATGTGTACCACGACGCCCTCGAGCAAAGCTCGACCGACCGCCGAGCCGCGTTCCGGCACGACCGGCAAGGTGCGAATGAATTCGAGGAATTTATCCGAGAAGCCGAACGATTCGGCGCGATAGAACGCGCCTTCTTTCTGGCGGGTGATGATGGCCTCGTCGGCACCGGCGAGGCGCGCCACCGATTCGACCAGTGTCTGCAAGACGGTCGGCAAATCAAAAGCCGAGCGGCTGATGACCTTCAATACCTCGGCAGTCGCGGTCTGCTGCTGCAACGACTCGGAAAGGTCGCGGGTCTTTGCCTGCACCTCATCGAACAGCCGTGCGTTCTCGATGGCGATGACGGCCTGATCGGCAAAGGTCGTGACCAGCGCAATCTGCTTGTCGCTAAAAAGTTCGACCCGCTGGCGCGCCAGCACGATGACGCCGATCAGCTCTTGTTCCCGCAACAGCGGTACGCCGAGTGTCGTGCGTTGCCCGGCGAGCGAAGTAGCCTGGCTCAGCGTATAGTCCGGATCGACCGCCACGTCCTCGATCTGGATCGCGCGCCGCCCCAGGGCAACGCGACCGGCGATGGACCCAAGGCCGGGAGTGATCGGATGGGTTCGCATAAATGCCCAGAATTCCGGCGAGAAGCCGAAGGTTGCTGCGGCCCGGTATTGCTCCCCCTCCCGACGGTGGATGAACGCCATTTCCGCTTCGCACAGCCGCGCGGCAGATTTCGACAAGTGTGTCGAGTACGGTCTGCAGGTCGAATGCCGATCGGCTGATCACTTTTAGAACGTCCGCCGTCGCGGTCTGCTGTTGCAGTGACTCGGAAAGGTCGCGCGTCTTCGCCTGCACCTCCTCGAACAACCGCACATTCTCGATCGCGATTACCGCCTGATCGGCGAATGTGGTGACCAGCTCAATTTGGATTTTTGTGAAGGGCGCGATTTCTGATCTCGACAGAAAAAACACGCCGATCACTTCGCTGGCTCGCAGCAGCGGCACGCCGAGACAGGTTCGAAAGTTTCCGCGCGATTGATACTCGGTGCCAGTAAATTCAGGATCGTTCAACACATCAGCCACATGGATCGTCTTGCCTTCCACGGCGACACGCCCCGTAACCGTCCCACGTTGTGGCGCGATCGGATTTCGCCTCGCAAACTCTTCAAACTCTGGAGAGAAGCCGTAATTTGCCGCCTGCTGATAAATCTCGCCCGAGCGCTGAAAGATAAATGCTTTATCTGCACTGCAGAGGCGCGCCGCCGATTCAACCAGTGTGTCGAGCACCGGTTGCAGGTCAAAGGTTGAACGGCTGATCACTTTTAGAACGTCCGCCGTCGCGGTCTGCTGCTGCAGCGACTCGGAAAGGTCGCGCGTCTTCGCCTGCACCTCCTCGAACAGTCGCACATTCTTGATCGCGATTACCGCCTGATCGGCGAATGTGCGCAAGAGTTCCACATCCTGCGGGGCAAACGCACCCGGCTGCCTTCGGGTAAGGCTGATGGCGCCGATGATACTGCTATCGTTCTTGAGCGGGACCATGAGGCGGCTTCGAAAGCCGCGCGCGCGAGCAATGTTCCTGCTGGCCTCGGGCTCGGTATCGGCCACGGCGTCGATGGTCTCCGCAATCTGACCGCGGGAAACCTGCTCGACGTCGCGCAGGGTCGAGATCGGCATGGGAAACGCCGCACGGAGCACCGCGTCGGCTTCCCTGTTGACGGAGGTGAAGGCCGCGAGTTCAGCTGTTTCGCCGATGAAGCGAAACACGGTGGTCGCATGGCCGCTCATGAGTTCGTTCGAGCGCTCTGCAATGGCGTCGAAGACCGGCTGCAGATTCGATGGCGAGGACGCGATTACCTTCAAGACGTCTGATGTCGCGGTCTGCCGCGCTAGCGCTTCCTTTGTCTCGTTGAGAAGGCGGACGTTCTCGATTGCAATCACTGCCTGGTCGGCGAAGGTTTGCACCAGGTCGATCTCGCGACCCGAATATTGGCCCGTGCGCTTGCGCCCGAGCGCGAACACTCCGATGCCGCGGCCTTCCCGCATCAACGGAACGAACAGGATCGACTTGAAACCAAAAGTCTCCCCGAATTTCTTGGTAGTGTCGATGCCCTCACGCTCCACCTCGCCAATGTTGAGTATAGAACCCGTCTGCAGGGCGCGGCCAGCGGCCGAGACGTCGATTCGCAGTGGTGTTTCGCGCAGGAAATCCATGCGCGATCCGTCAACTCCGGCCATACCGCGGGCGATCAAGGCATCGCCCTGACGAAGGTACAGCGCGCTAAGTTCCGCCTTACACAGTTCGGCCGCCGAGTGTGTCAGCGTATTCATCACGGCATCGAGATCGAACGCCGAGCGGCTGATCACCTTCAGCGCGCCGGCGGTTGCCGCCAGTTGCGCGCGCGCTTCAACCAGCTCTGCGGTTCGGCGTTTAAGTTGGTTTTGAAGATTAGAGGCAGAATCTTGCTTGCCGCGCCTGGCCTTGCTCGGGTTGACGCGCTTTTCTTTCGAAGCCTTGCGGCCCGGTGCTTTGCGAGCGCTCTTGCGCGCCGAGTAAAGCCGCGCCATGCCCAGCCCCATATCTCCAGGAAAAGCCATCTTATCGGCCCAGAATGCTGATCTGGAAGGGGGAAAACGCCAAAACCTGCCTGAATAAGGGCCGATTAAAAGCGCGCGTATGCTTTGCTTCCGATGGCGGCCATCGGGTGGCAAGTCTTCAGGCTCCGCTTTATGTCAGAAGCGGACCCAGCGCGGCCTTTGTTATTTCGTCACGACGCTCACACCTCTGAGGCCCTTCGCGTCGATTCCTTTCTGAACCACGCCGGTCTGTTTTGCTTGCACCAGAACAAAATCGAAGCACTAGCATTGCGCCGTCGGCCGCTTCAGAATGATTTCGAATAGGCCCTTTTGGTTGAAGCGCCTCAGATCCGGGTGGAGCGGTTCGGCCTCGCAAATCAGGGATTGATGGCCGGAATAGGTCTGGGTAAAGGACCGGAAGCCGTTGTTCGCATCGACGTCATCAACGACGAGTGCGCCGTTTGGTCCCAAGGCCGGCCACGCCCGATCCAGCTCGAAGCGCACATTGCGCTCACTGTGCAGGCTGTCGTGAATGAAGAGATCAATCTGGCCGAGGCGAGAAAGCAGCTCGGGAAGGCGCGACCTGCTCGAACCCCTGATGTATGACCATCGATCTGAGTGATGGTTGCCAACAGCCGCGCCGACCTGGTCGCGCCACTCCCTCTCCAGGGGCGGAAGGTCGATACTCCAGAGATAACCGTCTCCGTTCCTCGCTAGTGCCTCAAGAATGATACGCGAGGTGACACCGTGAGCAACGCCAGTTTCGACAACCTTTTTCGGCCTCAGGTGACGGATGAGACACCATATGGCCCGGACCAATCCGGCGTCGCCATCATTCCAGGCCAGAAAGCTCTCCGGGCCGGCCTGAATCCCTTTTGCTTCCAGTTCAGCTATTACCTCAGGCCACAAATTCCAAAACTCCGAAGTCGCGCTGCAGGGCAATGGAAGCCCGAGCGCTTCATGAAGCCGCTGTTCCCACCTGTTGTCAGACTCGTATCGGCATCTAGGTCCGCGCTGTTCGCGCTTATATACATAGTCATCATAAATCGTTGTGCAGACTTCAAGTGGATCGGCTGCTAAATCAGCTGCGGCAATTACGGGATGCTTTAGCACATAGCGTAAGGGTATCCCCAGCATCACTCACTCTCCACTGGTGTTTCGAAATTCAGGTACCTACCAGGTGATGAGGCTTCGCGCGGCGGGAAGCCACCATCGCGACCGTTGAAACAGAACACAAAAAGAAGGCGTACCATATCTCGCGAACCATGAGCGGCGCCCTTCAATAATGAAGCAATAATCCGCGCCAAAGCGTAGCGTGTCATCGGCCCGACGTCCGTTCCGGGTCAAAAGCTGATCTGAAAAACGGACTCGAGTTCGGACAGGGCGCGAAGTCCGAAAAGGTGCCAGAAGCGGAGCGCGCACCAGGCGACAGCGCCGCCGCCGCGCCGCCGAAAAGCGAGATGAATTCCCGCTGCCTCAAGTTGATCCCCCGGGTTAGTGGAGGGCCAGTCCGCTTACATTATCGCACTAAAAGGGGTCCAGGGATAGCGTTAGCCGCCGGGCCGACAATGTCCAAGATGAGGTCAAAAGCCGACCTGAAAGCCGCCGGGGAGGACGGCCGATCTGCGACGTGCGGCCCACCGCTTCTCCCCCGGTCAGCGGCGCCCTCAACTCATCGGAAGTCCGGCTGCGCGAAGGGCTTCAGTATCGGTCTTAACGCGCGCCGTGTCGCGGCGAATGAACTGGGTCTTGAGCCAACCGCCGATCGTGAAATTCGGACGCGCCGACATCAGTTGCTCTGCCGTTCGCCTCGCCTCTTCGGCCCGGCCCATCTCCTGATATGTTATCACAAGATCGGTAAGGCCAAATCCTGGGCTTCGAGCATGACAGGCGTTAAAAGCGGCAATCGCTTTCTCGGGTCGCCCCAAAAGTCGATAGGCGTCGCCGAGCGGACCCAGATAGTGCGCAGGATAGTGCGGACTAAGCGCAATCGCTTTCTCGCTCTGGACCGCCGCTTCTTCGGGATATCCGGATGGCGTGAGAATGAAACTGGCAAAAGAAGCTACATCGGCCGAGCCCGGCGCCAGCTCGATAGCCGTTCGAGCGTCGACGGCGGCCTCCTCATGGTGTCCTCTCATCAGAAATACGCAGCCTGATGTAATGTGGGCATCGGCATTGCGGGGATCGAGTTCGAGCGCGCGGTCAGCATAGGCTCGCGCCTTGCCAAGAGCTGTTGCGCGATCGTCCCACCAGTCGAAGCGGGCATCGATGATATGCAAGAAACCCAGCATGGCGTTGAGCGCTGCCGAATTTGGGTCAAGTGCCAGCGCTTTTTCCCAACAAAGCCGAGCGGAAGTGTTTTTGTCCTTGATGGGTCCATGCTGGAAATATGCCATTCCCTGCACCCAGAGCGTCCAGGCCTCGACGTTTTGGGTAGTCGTATAGCGCAGCCGGGCCTGTTCGCCCTCCGTGAGCTTGACCTGCATCTCGGTAGCTATAACCAGAGTGATTTCATCCTGGATGGCGAAAATATCATCGACCGCACGGTCGTAACGTTCCGCCCAAAGGTGTACGCCATCGTTCGCATCGATCAACTGCGCTGTGACGCGGATACGGTTGCCGCTCTTGCGAACGCTCCCTTCCAAGATGTATTGCACGCCAAGCTGTCTCGCCGCCTCGCGGACATCGATGGGACGCCCTTTGTAAACGGAGCTGGAATTGCGTGCGATCACACGCAGCCGCGGCAGCTTCGACAAGGTGGTGATGATGTCTTCGACCAAACCATCGCAGAAATAGTCCTGCTCCTGATCGCCGCTCATGTTTTGAAATGGCAGCACCGCGATAGAGGGCTTGTCGGGGAGCGGAATTGTTCGTGGCTGGCTCACGGCCGAACCCGATTTTACTACGGAAGGGGTTTGACCAGTCAGCCGAACCCGCCACGCCCGCATCGGTTCGGCAATGTTCTTGAGGGTCTGCGGCCCAAGGTCATCACAGGCGATCTCGACCTTGCCCCGGATTTGCCGATAAGCGTCATCCGATATGCAGACTCCCCCGGACTCGGCGATGCCCTCCAGCCGTGCAGCGACATTAACGCTGTCGCCAAAGAGGTCGCCGCCCCTGATCATGACGTCGCCGACGTGGACGCCGATCCGGAATTTGATGTGACGCTCCGGTGACAGGTCGCCGTTAGCTCCAGTAAGGGCTGCCTGCGCCTCGACGGCGCATTGAACGGCATCGACGGCGCTGCCGAACTCCGCCAGCACACTATCACCGCCGGTATTAGCGATCCGACCGCGATGGGAGGCAATCAGACCATCCAAGATGGTGCGCCGGTCGGTCAAATCCCGCATCGTGCCGACCTCATCAGCCCCCATCAGACGGCTATAGCCCTCGACATCAGCCGCAAAAATTGCGACCAGCCTGCGCTCAGTATCGATCGATTTCGCCAAAATACGCCCCTTGATCCGGCTGGCAGCCTAACGCGGGACCAGGTCGCACGGCACCTACAAAATGGAGGTGACCCCCGTGAAGCCGGGCAAGGCCTCCACGTCCGCTCCGGGCCAAGAATCGGAAATGACGTCCCCGAAGCCCGACTTCCGCGTGGACTCAGTTCGGACATCGCCACAGGTCCGCATAGTGCCATGAGGCGACATTCGCGTGCGGGTGTCGCGGGTGTTATATCGCTCGAAGCACCCTTGCAATCTTCATGCAAACAGCGCGGCGGCACGTCCGATCAGCCAATAGGCCGCCACTGCGCCAACCGCGTAGGCCGCGGTCACGTCGAACCGGTAGATTGATCGCTGGATAATGTCGGGTTTGAAGCGAAGCGCCGCGGTGCGCAGCACCCAGGCCAACGTCAAGATTGCTGCCACGAACGCCAATTGGCCGACTTCTACTCCAAGATTGAAAAAGAGCAGCGCGACGGGAATGGCATGATGAGGCAATCCTACTTCAGCTAACGCTCCGGCAAAACCGAACCCGTGCAGGAGACCAAAGCAAAACGCAACGAGCCATGGCCAATGTGCGGTAAGCGAGGGTATTCCGCGCCGTGCATTAACAATTTCAACGGCAACCAGCACGATGCTGAGCGCGATGGCGGCCTCGACCGGCGGGCCGGGCACATCGACGAAGCCGAGCGTCGCTGCCGCGAGGGTAATGCTGTGCGCAACGGTGAAGGCTGTCACGGTAAGGGCAACCCGTCGCCACGTCCGGACCAAAATCAACAAGGCGAAGACGAACAAGAGATGATCGTATCCGAACAGGATATGCTCGATCCCGAGGCGCATATATGTCGCGGCGACCTCCAATTTGCCTGGCGCGGCTTGAACGACGAACGATGCCTTCGTCGGCGAAAGCCGTTCGGTTTGCGTCACCCCATCCAAATTTTCGATCCGCACCAGCACGTCAGTGGCCGTTGCCGACAGTCCCTCGATTGCGATGGATTGTCCGTTGAGTCCGCCGTCCCGCCGGACGGAGCGGCGCTCAAAGAAAGCGCCACCGCTGAACGTGGAACGAGGCTCAGCCTCGTCGCGCGTAGCTTCCGGCAATTCGATGTAGATTGCGAGCCGCGCGTCCTCGCCCAGCGCGGGTACCTTCCATAACACATCATAGGATTCAGGACCGGTCTGGCGAATTTCCAGGTATCCAGGGCGAACTTCGTGCGCGAATGCGTTGTGCCCAAACACAACGAGCCACATTAAAATCAGAAGCTTTACCCTCACTTTGCCACCGATATTTTCGCAGCGCCGGTAATTGCCGGTGCTGGCTCGATGCTGATGGCGTATCGCTTGCGCAAACCATCGTAGAATTTCCTGTTTGATTCCAGGCGCCGCACGTTTAGCAATTCCCGGCGCACAGCGTCGCGCACGTCTTCCAACGCGGGGTTTCGGAGTTCCGTTCGTTCGTCAACCAATACCAGATGTATGCCGTAGCTGGATTCGACGGGGCCTTGCCACTCGCCGAGCGGCAGGTCGTTCAGCGCGCTCGCGAATTTCTCACCGAATTGTTTCGCCACTTCGGTGGCTTCGATATCGGTAAAGAGATGATCGAGCAGGGATGGATCGCCCAGCCTCGACGCGTCGGGGCTGTTGGAGTTCCTAAGCTGTCCCAGCAGCTCCGCCGCGTCGCCTGCGATTCTATCGCGGTGCCGCTCCAAACTCAGAAACGCCTGGCGAAAGCTGAAGCGGCGCCGGGAGCGGAATTGATCCGGATGGTCATGCAAAAACGCACGCAACTCCGCTTCCGTCGGCGCGGTGGGGTCGGCGACGTTCTCGGATAGAAATTCCAGCTTTTGCTGAAGTCGTCGTCGGATGATGGTGTCATCGCGATCCAGCCCCATCGCCATCGCCTCGCGGTAATATACCTCCTCCCTGATGTAGTCGCGGATCAGTGCTTCGAGTTCCTCGGCCGTCGGCACGCGTAGCCATGTTCGGGCAAAGCCTTCCCTGAGGTGGTCGATTCGAACCTGCGAAACCACGATTTTCCCAGGCTCGCTGGTTGCACGTTGGACCAGTGCCGCATGGCCGGCGAACAGCACGGTGCCCAGCAGCAAGAAGTGAAACAACGGCTCTCTTAAAAGTCTTTTCACGAACACCTTAGGGAGCATCACGTGCCCGGCGTGTACCAGATCGGGGATGTGTAGGCGCGCTCGGTGATGATCATCGGCGTGCCCGGCAAAGGCTTTGTGCCATAACGCTTGGCATCGTATGCGGTCCAACGCGGTGTTGGAATCTCAAGCACGCGTGCGTAGTAGAACGCGTGCTGGCTCGCATCGAATTTTGGATCGGTCCACACGCTGATGAGTTCAGGCGCGCCGATCGTGTTCGTCCAGATCGCGTTTTGAACGTCCACGGTGTTGCCGACCGACGGCAACTTGCCATCCGGGCCCGGCTTGCGGTCGCCACCCCAGACCACATCATAGACCTGCTCCTGAGTATCGCCTTTGGCGTCCAGCCAGCCCTTCACGATCTGTATCCGATCAAGATTGGCGCCGATGGGATCCCGCAGCGCGGCGACCAGGAAGGACGGAGCCTTCCCCGCGGGCGCACGGCTGAGGTTGCCACCCATGGGTACGCCCTTGGCGTACCCGACCATGGCGGGGCTGCGGGTTTGTGCATCCGCGTTTTCAAAATCCCAGCCGCCAAAGAACCGGACCACCATGCGCGGGCCGGTGGTGGCGTAGGTTTCCTTGCGCTGCATGGCATCCCAGAGCGCTTCGCGCGTATTTTCGGTGGCCCAGACGGCGGCATAGCCCGACGAGCTGACCTGCCAATCCATGACCTTTATGCCGCTCTTCGGATTGTCGAAAAAGGTGGCGGTCATGCGCTCGGGGCTGGGCTCCTGCGGAGTGGTCTTGCCGAAGAAGTTATCCTCCTCCATTGCCGCCAGACCTGTGTGCGCGTCCGAACTTCCTACCATGCCGAACTTGTACGGATTGGTGCCAAGCTGTTTTTCCAGTTTAAGTCCATTCTTCAAGGCCGACCTGGCGTATTCGAACTCGAGCATGTCATTGGTCTTCTTGACGCTGCCGTCGAGATTGCCAAAATCCCAACGCTCGAAATTGGCAAACTCGTCGTTCGGTGAAAGCAGAGGATGCGCTTCCCCGTCGCCCTTGGTCTGGGTGGCCTCGTAGAGACGCTCCCATTTCGCGCGCTGCTCCACATACTCCTTGTCGACCGGCTTGCCGGTGAACGATTTAATGATCGGAAACATCCGGCCGTTGCTGAGGTTGCCATTGTGCGCGATGGCAAGCACACTGCCGCCGGTCTTCTGCTCGTAGTTGGCCATCCATTTCCACAACTCGCGAGGATTATCGCTGCCGAGCGGCGCCAAAGTCGTGAAAGGTACGATCTGGCTGGCCTTATCGCCGTTGTCGCGGAAGATGACGTTGCGGTGCAGATTGTTTCCGCCGGTGTTTGAGGTCCACTCGTACCCGATGAACGCGGTGAAACGATGCGGCTCGTTGTATTGTTCGGCAGCCGCGATGTTGTCCAGCCAGGCTGCCTTATAAGGCCGGGTGTCCGGGGAATACATGAGGTCGCTGGGAAAGGTCCCGTTCGAAAACGACTGGATAATTTCGATCGCCGCTTCCGCTCCTTTTCCGGACTTGATCTGATCGTACCATTTCTTGCCTGTCGGGTCGGCCAAGAGTCCCGGCTTGCCCGCAAACAGGTCAGGAAAGAAACCCATGTTGTCCGAGTGGTCCGCGACAACCAGAAAATCCAGAGGCCGAGACAGCTTCGCCGGCTGTCCGCTCGACGCCGTGACCTCCTCGCCGCGCGCGAAACGGAGGGCTTCGCGCGGACCAAGTCGCGCGCCGAAAGCTCCGGCGTCAAACGATGCCGCGGTGTGCAGGTGAGTGTCGCCAAAAAACGGTCGCGTCGGGAAATTGCGCCCGGCGTAGGGAGAATATATCGGCTTGGAAGGAAAAACCTTCTCTGCCGCTGACTTGTCAAGCGTGCCTATGTCGGTGGCTGCATTTTGGGCGGCGGCTCCTGAAACAAACAGAACCACGGCAAACCCCCCGAGCAACGAAGCGCTGAATGGACGAACCATGGATTTCCTCCCTTTTTTTCAACATGCCCCGACGGCATCGGGGAATGTCCGTTCCGAGAACTAATGCCGGTTCTTGTCTAATCGCCCGCCAAGGGTCGACGGCTCGGGATTGTTCAACTCGATCGGTCGACACACCTCTCACAGATAGATCGCTCCGCCCTGTAAGGCGGAGACCGAAAAAATGATAGGAGGACGATTTTGTTTTCGTTCATTGAGGCAGATCAAACTTGCCGAGCGGCGTCGGTTCGAAACTGACGAATTGCTGAGTTTGGACGGCCTGTTTGGCCCAAGATTGCGCTGAAGGACGGAACCTTCAGGGCCTGCCAGTGCGGCGCCCGCAAAGCGTGGCGCGGTCCGCCGCACGTCCGTTTCGTGCCGCCACGGCGATTGAAATCGACTTTTCGCCAGGAACCGATCAGGGACCTTGAGCCGCCAAAGCAGGAATTTGGCGGCTCTTTTCTTTTACGGTCAGTGTCGCTAAAGGCGCCGTTCAGGCACCCATTTCGCACTTCTTCATGAAACTGGTCTTCGCGGCGCCTGAAAGCGGCTTGCCATCCTGGCTCACCGCCTTGGTTGCGCAGGTGTCGGCCATACATTTTTTCATGAATGAGGTCTTGGCCGCGCCTGCGAGCGGCTTGCCATCCTTGCCGACCGCCTTGCTGTCGCAAGTCTCCTGCGCCAGCGCGGCACCTCCCGCGAATATCACGACGAACACGGCTAACAGCGTTTTCCTGAGCATGGTTCTCTCCCATGGATTGCTCCAGTGAGCGAATTTGATCCCAAACGCTTCTTTCGGGCAAGGGTTAAAGCCCAATTTCGAAGAAGCGCAGTCCGCCCGCAACGGTCCTATTCAATCAGCGCATGAGCGCCATGGCGGCGGGCCTGTTTCCGGGGAGAACGCGCCGCGCAATTCCGGCGAGTGACCGGCAATCATGTCACCATCAGTTATGACGAGGCAGGCATCGTCAAAAAACGCATCCGGGGCGGCGAAGCTTCGATGTGACGTATTTCCGCGAACGTTTGATGTCCGGCTTCGGCAGCCGGTATGCAGGTATTGCCGAACAAATGCGGACAGCGTGACCAACGCCCAGGCCGACGTGCAGCTGGCGATGGCGAGATTGAGCTACAAATTCGGTTGGGCGGACCGGTGGTCGCGAAATACTGAGTTGCCCCGAAATTGGCGCCATCAAAAGCCCCAGCTTCGACCGGGGCTTTTGCGGATCGAAGTCGATTTCGATCCTGCGTGGTCTCGCAAACAGCCTGTTTCAAGAAAGCTCGCTCAAAGCGCTGGAATGAACCTGGTCGCTCGGCCTCGAGCGGTGGCATGATTGCAAATCCGGCATTTTGATTTGTGCTGCCCGCCGGCGATCAATCGACAGCACTGGCTTCAACAAGAGGCGCAACAGGTTTCCGGCAAGCACCGGTCATTAGACAACATGCTCAGGGATCGCCAGTCGGCACGACTGAGGCCGTCTCGACCATCAAGATGACGCTTTTCTCCGGTGCACGTGTGCAATGCATAACACCCCTTGGGACGACAAAGCCCTGATTGGGCAGGAGTTCAACAGACCGACCTTCCAGATCAATGATGAACTTTCCACTCAACACAAAGAAGAACTCATCATCATTATCGTGCTTGTGCCAATGGTACTCACCCTGCATAACGCCAAGCCGTACCACAGTGTCATTTACCCTGCAGAGCGTCTGATTGAACCATGGGTCCGTAACGGCTTTGGCCAGCAACGACACGTCAATAAGCTTCAGAGCATCAAATTTTATGTCGAGGTGTGTCGCGTAAGAGTAAGCTTTTTCCGCCATGGCTTTGTGTGCTCCTTCGGCGCCAATTTTTTGGCGCGGCATGTCCATAAAGTTCCAGCAACCAGTTATTCAATCCCCTCGTCGGCGCTCCCAAGAAGCGTCGGCGGAATTCGCCGCGAACTCGCGCCGCTTGATCCCGGCGATGGCTGCCGCCGCGGCCGTACCGCTGAGGAACTCAAGCAGCGCAGCAAACGGCATTCTACTCGATCAGCTCGTCGGCTCTACCGCTTAGCGCGAGCGGAACAGCGATGCCGAGTGCCTTGGCAGTCTTGAGGCTGATTATCAGCTCTACCTTGGTTGACCTTTGGACCGGCAGATCATTCGGGTTTGCTCCTTTGAGAATTTTTCCGGTGTAGATGCCGACCAGACGATAAGTTTCCGCTTCATTGGCTCCGTAGCTCATCAAGCCGCCGGCCGCGACGAACTCGCGATAAGTGAAGATCGCGGGCACCGCGTGGCGGAGTGACAGTGCGCCAAGTTGCTCCTTGCGCGAATTGAAGAACAAATAGGGGCCGATGACGAGTGCGTCGGCTCTCAATTGGCGTAAGGCTGCAAAGGCCGCGTCCAGGTCGCGATCGGTGCTCGCCTGCAGAAAATGCAGCTGCATTCCGAGGGCGGGGGCCGCTGCCTGCAGGGCGCGCATGAATTGCTCGGTAACAGCCGGAGCCGAAGGATTGACAAGGACGGCAACGATGGTTGCCGCGGGCAGTATTTCGCGCAGCAGCTCCAGCCGCTTTTGAACCACCTCGACGTTCAAATTGGTCACGCCCGTCAAGTTTCCGCCCGGCCGATTTAGGCTTGCTACAAGGCCGAGCGTGACCGGGTCACCGGCTGTCTCGAACACGATCGGAATTGTTGCAGTTGCCGCCTTTGCCGCCATTGACGAAGGACTACCGCCCGCCGCAATCACGCTCACCTGACGGCTAACCAATTCGGCCGCGAGCATCGGCAGTCGATCCTCATGGTTTTCCGCCCAGCGATATTCGATAGCCACATTCTGACCCTCGACATATCCTTCCTCTCTCAGCCCCTGGCGGAATGCGCGTAGACGGACCCCATACGTCTCAGACGGTGTACTGCTGAGGAAGCCGATCACCGGCATAGCGCCCTGCTGCGCGCGCGCGCCGAGTGGCCACGTCGCCGCCGCGCCACCGACAAGCGTGATGAACTGGCGTCGCTTCATGATCGCCCCCTTCGGCAGGCGGCTGCACCCTACCACGTCGCTGAATTGAGCGCTGTGTTTTGCATCACAGAAGTATCGGCCGCCGATGTCCGAGAAGGGTCAAAAAATCGACCTGAAAGCCCCCCAGGTCGGACGTCCGATCTGCTCGAACGCGGACACAACTCGGACATCGCGGCATGTCCGCTAAAGTGCGGCAGCCACGATCGGACATCAGTCTACCCCTGCACGGTTGGCTGCCGGGCGTAAGCGTGTTTCAATCAACGGCTTGATTTGAAGACCAGCTGTTTCCACGTGAGGTACAGATGAAGCTTACCCGCCGTGCGGTCCTGCATATGGGTGCCGGGGCAAGCGTGCTTCCGCTCGCCACCGCGAACCTTCTTCGGTCACAAAGCGCCGGTGCGGCCGATGTCTCGGCTGCAGGCGCACCTCCGCTCGCTCGCCGGCTTGCCGACTATGCGCTTGGCCTGCGCTACGAGCACCTCGATCCCGCGACCATCGAGCGGGTGAAAATTCATATCATCGATTCGCTGGGCTGCGGCGTCGGCGCCCTGAACGAAGCAGCGGTGCGAATTTGCCGCGAGGTCGCGCTATCGGTCGGTGGAACATCCACCATCATCGGGACCAATCGCCGGACGACGCCTGACCTCGCAGCCTTCGCCAACGGCGCCGCCATTCGCTACCTCGACTTCAACGACACCTATGTCGGCAAGTTCGCCGTTCATCCAAGCGACAACATCGCGCCATGCCTCGCGGTGGCGGAAGCCGAGCGCGCCAGCGCTCAGGAGTTGATCACGGCGATCGTCATTGCTTACGAAGTAAACTGCCGGCTGACCGATGCCCTCGACATTTCGGCGCGCGGCTGGGACCCGCCCATCTTCGGGCTGCCGGCCGTGGCGCTCGCGGCCGGGCGATTAATGAAGCTAACTCCGGAACAGCTGACCCACGCGGTCGGGCTCGCCATCAACGATCACATTCCGCTCGGATTAACCCGCGCGGGCGACCTGTCCGAGTGGAAAGGGATCGCGGTCGCCGAAGCGGGACGCAATGCCGTGTTCGCCGTGCGGCTGGCGCGTGCCGGATTGACCGGGCCGGCGCCAATCTTCGAAGGAAAAACCGGCATGTTTCAGCAGATTACCGGCGCCGCCGACATCGATGTCGCTGGCTTCGGCGGGCGTGACAGGCCGTTCCGGATCCATCAGTGCACCCTGAAACTCTATCCGGCCGTGATCTACACGCAGACCGCCATCGTCGCGGCCATCGAGGTCGCCAGGGAGGCTGGCTCGCTCGATCGAATCGCGACGATTGACATCGCGACGTCACGTCGCGGTTACGAACGCACGGGCAGCGAGCCTGAGAAGTGGGACCCCAAGACGCGAGAAACCGCCGACCACAGCCTTGCCTACATCACGGCGCGGGCCATGTTCGACGGCGACATCAGCAATGAAAGTTTTGCGGAGCAGAAATTCCGAGATCCCGCGGTTCTGGCCTTCATGCAAAAGATCGAGGTGAGCGAAGACCCCGCGCTGACGGCACGCACGGGCGGGGCGGTCCCCACGCGTGTGACCGCAACTCTCTCCGACGGGAAGCAAATCACGCGAGAGGTCGATCACGCGCCGGGCTTTGCGGCCCGACCGATGAATCGAAGCGAGGTCGAGCGGAAATTCCGCGGGAACGTGGGTGAGAAGTGGCCGAAGGAGAAGACCGAGGCGAACCTGAAGGCGCTCTGGGCGATCGACCAGGCAAACGATCTTGCCGCGCTGCTCGGCAATTTCGTTGTGGCGTAGATCGGGACGCGGCGGGATTAAGTTGTTGCAAGCAATGAAATGATATGTTTTCGCAGTCCAAGGCCATTCTATTTTGTAGATATTTCAGGCATTGCGATGATCTCGACCGGAATATGAGTGAACGAGCATTGATGGCTAGCTTGCTGCCGATGATAACCGTCCAATAAGTGATAAATCTCACCCTCCTTTCGGACCTGCACTGGCCGGAATTCCTGCCCTTGTTTCATGGAATGGGCAAAACGTTTTACTTTCTCAGCCTCCAGCAGCAGCGGCGACTGTCCCCACAAGCGCAACGCTGTAAGTGGCACCAGTGTCCCTTCTTTGCTACGGTAAGCGCTCATGGCCATACAGTTGGCGCGTGATCTCGAATGATGATTTTATCACAAGATGGTACGCAAGCCAGAACCTGCCATGGCTCACTTAGGTCAGTTGACGCATGTTTCAAACTCTCCCCGCGCATATTCAAAAAGCCCTCTATTGCACCCACTTGGCGTACAGACGAAGATAAACGACTGTGAACTCCGAAATAAACTCTTTGAGCACGGCGACCTTGTGAAGGTCTTTACCGCGAAAGTGGAGCAGCGGCGGCTTAAGTTGCTTCGGTCGCTTGCCGCGGCGAACCGCTCGATTCAAAACCCAGTTGTGGCTGCACTTGTTTCTCATTGTGTTCAACTCCATGAGCTGCTTACGCCCGGTCGCCGAAATCAACCCGAGTCCCACCGCGAAGTTCACCTTCGTGTCGAAGCCGAGGCTTTCGCGATCATAGAGCATTCTGCGAAAAGCCTTTCCTCTTTCGCTTGATAAGCGGTGCTTTAGCCTTTTATCGGTGATGCCTAGCGCGCAGTACAACATCAGCGATGTGAGAAGGTCTTCGATCTTCGTGTGCAATTGAAGGACAGCGGAACGCACGATGTCATCACGCTTACGTTCCAACATTGTGGCAACCAGCACAGGTTCATTATCGCCCGGCGCGTAGATGGCAGCTCCGATCTCGTCGATCTCCTTGTTAAGCCGTTTGATCGCTTGTTCTACTCGCTTTGGATTTTGTCGCATGTAACTTGAGCTCGCTTCTGGTGTTTGGACACCGCACCAATTCTTTCTCGAACTATTTCGGTGTCCAATTGGTGACCCGAGAATAACAAGTGGTCTCTTGTCGAAAGCATCGTTGTTCAGCCCCGCGAGCCTAGCGAGAGTGTGTGGTCAATATCCGGAGCTATTTGGCCAGTCTAATGGGTGTCGGATCGTCGGCTTTATCGTTGGTAGCGGGGGAGGGACTCGAACCCCCGACCCCAGGATTATGATTCCCGTGCTCTAACCAGCTGAGCTACCCCGCCACGGCGTCTGTCATCTCGGGCTTTATATACTGCCCTCGCGAACGCGCGGCATATAAGAAGCAGGCCTTGGGCGTGTCAAGCAAAGCGCCATCCAACCAAGTGCTTCAAAGCACCTTCATTTCGGCCGCACGCTGGAATCGCCGCCGGGGGTGCCGGGCGGCGGCATCACGGCCTTGTCGCCGGTTGAAGGCGTCGGTGCGCGGATTTCCGGGTCGACGCCGGAGGGCGGGCACAGCACGCCGTCGAATCTCGCCAGTTTATCGCCCATCGGCTCGATGTGCTGGCCGGTGGTGCCTTCCAGCGCAATGGTGCCGCGCGGCGGCACCGGTTTGGTCGGCACGCAATCGCTTGGGGGCGTGGGCGCGGGCGTTGCGGTTTGTTGCGCCGGCGTCGCCCGCGTCGGCGGGGCCTGTGCACTTGCCCCGGACGCCGTCATCAAGACGCATAAGAGATAGAGGGAGTGATTCATTCGCATGCCGGGAAAACGGCCTGGCGGCGCGCAGGTTCCATCCGCAAAACGCGAAAGCATCAGGATTTGCGATACCGGATCAGCGAAAAATGCCCCATCGGCGGCATCGGGCGGCGCTCGGTCAGGCTGACGCCGCCGTGCTTCGCCGCCCAGTTGGCGAGCCGCGCCCAGGGAAATTCCGGCCGCCACCCGAGCCGGCGCGCCAGCGGCGCGAACCCCAGTTCAAAGACGCGGCGCGGACCGCTTTCGGCGCCGATGTGATTGACCAGAATGAGTTCCCCGCCCGGCTTCAGCACGCGGATGAAATCGTCCAGGGTTGCTTCGGGATCCGGCACCGCGGTGATGACATATTGCGCCACCACCGCATCGAAAGACGCATCCTTGAACGCGAGATTTCGCGCGTCCATCACCGCCAGCGTCTCGACATTGCGAAGACCGAGCGCGCGCACCCGGCTCTGCGCCTTGCGCAGCATCGGCTCGGAAATATCGACGCCGCATAATTTCGTGTCCGGCGAATAATCCGACAGCGACAGGCCGGTGCCGACGCCGACATCGAGAATGCGGCCGCCGATCTTGTCGGCTTCCGCGATGGTCGACTGGCGGCCGTGGTCGAACACCTTGCCGAACACGAGATCGTAGACCGGTGCCCAGCGCCCATAAGCCTTTGCGACCCCCGCGCGGTCGATATCTGCCGCCATGCCCCCGCCCTGATTTCTATCCGCGCATGGCCTCGACCAGCGGCCGCGCCGGCGTAGCCTTCGCGGCTGCGCTCTGGATGAATCCGCCGCCCAGCACGCGCGCCCGCCCCGAAGGCGCGTCGTAGAACACGCAGGCCTGGCCGGGGGATACGCCCTCCTCGCCCGCGACGAGTTCGACTTCATAGCCATCATCGGCCGCGCGCAGCCACGCCGGCTGCGGCGCGCGGGTCGAGCGCACGCGCACGAAAATCTCAAGCCCCGCGCCGATCGCGCGGTCGAGCGCGCCATCGCCGATCCAGTTGACGTCGCGCAGAACGATGCGATCCATCCGCAGCGCCTCGCGCGGCCCGACGACGACGCGGCGGCTGGCGGCATCGAGCCTGATCACATAGAGCGGCGCGCTGGAGGCGATGCCCAGTCCGCGGCGCTGACCGACGGTGAAATGCACGATGCCCTGGTGCTTGCCGATAATGCGGCCGTCGAGGTCGACGATATCGCCCGGCAGAACCGCGTTCGGCCGCAAACGGCCGATGATGTCGGTATAGCGTCCGGTGGGCACGAAACAGATGTCCTGGCTGTCGTGCTTGTCGGCGACCGTGAGATCGAAACGGCGCGCCAGTTCGCGCGCCTGCGGCTTGGTCAACTCGCCCAGCGGAAAGCGCAGGAAGCCGAGCTGCTCGCGGGTGGTCGCAAACAGGAAATAGCTTTGGTCGCGGTCGGCGTCGGCGGCGCAAACCAGCGCCCGCGAGCCGTCAGCCAGTGGACGCGAAGCGACATAATGGCCGGTGGCGAGCGCGGAGGCGCCGAGCTCGCGCGCGGTCGCCAAGAGATCGCGAAACTTGATCGAGCGGTTGCACTCGATGCAGGGCACCGGCGTTTCGCCCGAGGCATAGCTGTCGGCGAAATTGTCGATCACCGATTCACGGAAGCGACTTTCGTAGTCCAGCACGTAATGCGGAATGCCGAGCCGCTCGGCGACGTTGCGCGCGTCGTGGATGTCCTGCCCGGCGCAGCAGGCGCCCTTGCGATGGGTGGCAGCGCCGTGATCGTAAAGCTGCAGCGTGATGCCGACGACGTCGTAGCCTTCGGACTTCAACAGCGCGGCCGTCACCGAGGAATCGACGCCGCCGGACATGGCGACGACGATCCGGGTGTCCTGTGGACGGCCTTCGAGATCCAGACTGTTGATCATGATTCCGGTCATTGATGCGATCGCGGCGGCATCGGGCGCTTTGCACGATCGGGTAGCCATTTGGCGGCTGAAAAGCCTCTCTCTAATATAGGCCGCCTTCCCGTGAGGCAATCAAGTCAGAAGGTTTTGCCCGCCGCCAACGGCAAATCTTGCCGCCGGGCAGAAAAGGCGGCGCCGTCCGCCTTCGCCGCCCACCGGAACAAACGGCAAATCATTGAAATATATAGTGTTTATCTGGCACCGAAGCTGGCCCGGTCCTTGCTGACTTAAAGGGCCAGTTTCACTGCAAGAGGCCGCCCGTGGTCAGTGTCCCGTTCGAATTCGCAGCAGCAAGCGTGTCCTTTCAGATCGCACCGCCCAAGGCTGTGCGGCCCGACCCCTTGCAGGCAAGCGAGCGGTTCGGCGCGCTGGTCGACAGCGGCACGTCCTCCGCTACCGCGACCCCGGCGGCGGTGCAGCCTCCCGCTCCGCCGCGGCGCGCAGAGGACACAGCGGCGAACGATAACCCGCGACCCCGCGACCCCGCTTCCGCGGATCCGCCGGCGCGGAACGATCCGAACGATCGCGACGCCTCCGCGAGGCAAACATCCCAAGCTGACACCGACGCCAACCCGCAGGCCGATCCGCCATCGCAGGCGAAATCAGGTGCGCCGAAAAACGACGGCGTGAAATCCGCCGGCAAGCCGGCCTCCGACAAGACTTCACAAACCGATGCCTCGACGACGGCCGCCGCGCCGCAGGACGGAACGGCGGTGACGACGCCGAATACGAATGCGAACGCGGTCGCGGTTGCGATCCCCGTGACGATCGCTTTGACCAATGCTCCCGGAGTGGCGCCGGCATCCGGCGTTGCCACCGCGACGCCGGCGATCGGGGCGGCCACCGCGGCGGACGCTCAAGCCGCCACCCCATCGGCAATCCCGGCAGCCGCATCCGCAGACGCCGCAGCGGTTGCTCCCGCGACGCCCGCTGCCACCACTGACACCGCGGCTGTAGCCGCGTCGGCAAAGGTAGCCGTTCAGGCGGCAGCGAGCGAGGCAGCCGCAACTCCGGCCACACAGCAGGCAACCCCGATCGCAACCGCCGCCGCAACGACGGCAACCGCGGCAACCGAAGCGGCGTTGACCGCGTCCGTCGCCGCGACCACGCTTGCTGCGCCGAAAACCACTTCGCTCAAGAACACGGTTGCGGATCCCGCGAAGGCCCCGGCAACGGGCACTCGCGATACGATTTCAGCCGCGCCCGATCCATCCGCAGCCGCCAAATCGGCTGAGCCGACCCGTACCGGCGCCGCGCAACAACCTGTCATCGCGGCCAAACAGCAAGCCGGGGGCGACACCATCGATACGGCGAAAACCGATGCCGCCGCGACCTCATCGACATCGGCGGCCACCGCGGCTGCCCGTGACCATGCGCCCGGCACTGCGGCTGCGAATGCGCCGACCAATTCCGCCGACACCGGGGTTCAAGCGAGCGGCACGCTGCCGCCGCAGCCTTCCCCGGCAACCACCACCGCGCCGGCGCCCCCGCTCGTGGTCTCGCTCGCGACCAATGCACCGGTGCCGTTGAACGGGCTTGCGCTCGAGATCGCCGCTTCCGCCAGAGCCGGCAAGAGCCGTTTCGACATCCGGCTCGATCCGGCCGATCTGGGCCGCATCGATGTTCGCATCGATGTCGATCGCAACGGCCAGGTGACGTCGCATTTGACGGTCGAAAAACCGGAAACGCTGTCGATGCTGCGGCAGGACGCGCCGCAGTTGCAGCGCGCGCTGGATGACGCCGGATTCAAGACCGGCGATGGCGGCCTGCAATTCAGCCTGCGCGACCAGCCTTCTGCCGGTCAGAACAACGGCAACGAAGCCAGCCGCAACGCGCAGCGCCTGGTGATCAGCGAGGAAGATACGACCGCCGCGGCGATCGTGGGACAAACCTACGGTCGCGTGCTCGGCTCGAGCAGCGGCGTCGACATCAGGGTGTGAGGAGACCGGCATGACAACAGGTGTGACCAGCCAGGTGGTATCGGGAACAACGCCGCTTCCGCCCACCACGGCGTCTTCGATCAGTTCGACCACCGGCAGCACGCTGGCCGGAAACTTTCAGGCGTTCCTGACGCTGCTGACGACGCAGTTGAAGAACCAGAATCCGCTCGATCCACTGGACACCAATCAGTTCACCCAGCAACTCGTGCAGTTCGCAGGCGTCGAGCAGCAGCTCAAGACCAACAGCGAGCTCACCACGCTGGTCGCATTGCAGCAGACTGCGCAGACCACGCAGGCCCTGGGATTCGTCGGCAAGACCGCCGTGGTCGACGGCTCGACCACCGCTTTGACCAACGGTTCGGCGACGTGGAAACTCGGCGTTCCCACCAATTCCAACGTCAACATCTCCATCACCAACAGCACCGGGCAAACCGTGTTTACCGGCAGCTTCGCCGTCAACGCCGGCGACAATCAGCCCTTCATCTGGAACGGCAAGGGCAACGACGGCACGCAGTGGCCGGACGGCAAATACAAATTGACCGCGACCGCCACCGACAGCACCGGCAATTCGGTTGCCGTCTCAAGCCAGGTCCAGGGTGTGGTGAATTCGGTGGATCTCACCCAGTCGCCGCCGTTGCTGTCGATCGACGGCCAGACCTATACGATCGACCAGATCAAGAGCATCGTCGGCTGATCGCCGCGCCCGCGGCGAGCGGGCGTGGAAAAAAGGGTTATCAGTTCATTTACAAATCCGGTTTCACCCGGCGTCATCGGACGCCGGGGAAAAGACTTTGCCCGGCATTTTCAAGGAGATTCTTATTGAAGCCGTTGGCTTAGGTAAATTTTAAGTAGCCGGGCGTAGGTTGTTGCCAATGAGTTCAGTGGTTGAGAGTTTGTGAGTACGCCATGACAGAACCCCATCGCCCGAGGGTAAAATACGTCATCGGGCCTGACGGTAGCCCGTTAACGATCGCGGATTTGCCCGCGCCCGGGACCAAACGGTGGGTTATTCGCCGTAAAGCGGAAGTCGTTGCCGCAGTCCGGGGCGGCCTGCTCTCCCTCGAGGAGGCCTGCAGCCGCTACACACTCACGGTCGACGAATTCCTTTCCTGGCAGTTTTCCATCGACCAGCACGGCCTGGCGGGATTGCGCACCACCCGTATCCAGCAATATCGCCAATAACCGCGCGCCGGAAATCCAGCACGATTTGACGAAAATCGGCCCCGCGATGCGAGGTCGATTTTCTTCATTTCTGAACTTTGCCGCCGGCCTCTTAACCTTCGTTAACCTTATCGAAACCATCCCATAGGCAATAATTGCCCAGTCGGCTCTTGGGGCCGAATCTCAGGGGCGGTTGGTTTGCAGGGTTTTGCGGGTTTCCTAAGAGGACTGGGCGCATCGCGCCTGATGGCGATGGTGGCGGTGACCGCCACCCTGCTCGGCTTTTTTGCGTTCGTGATCCTGCGCGTCACGACGCCGCAGATGACCACCCTCTTTACCGATCTCAGCACCGAGGACTCCTCCGGCGTCGTCAAGGAACTGGAGCGCCAGGCGATCCCCTTCGAGCTGCGCAACGAAGGCGCCACGATCCTGGTGCCAAAGGACAAGGTCACGCGGCTGCGTATGAAGCTCGCCGAGGGCGGCCTGCCCAAGGGCGGCGGCGTCGGCTACGAAATCTTCGACAAATCGGATGCGCTCGGCACCACGAGCTTCGTCCAGAACATCAATCATCTGCGCGCGCTGGAGGGCGAACTTGCCCGCACCATCCACGGCATCGACCGCGTTCAGGCGGCGAGAGTGCATCTGGTCTTGCCCGAGCGGCCGTTGTTTTCGCGCGAGATGCCCGAACCGTCGGCCTCGATCGTGGTTCGCGTGCGCGGCGCGCTCGAACCGCAACAGGTTCGCGCCATCCGCCATCTGGTCGCCTCCGCCGTCAACGGCCTGAAACCGCAGCGGGTGTCGATCGTCGACGAAGCCGGGCGATTGCTCGCCGACGGCAGCGGCACCGGCAACGACGCCGATAATGCGGTCGCAGACGAACGCCGCGCCAGCCTCGAGAAGCGGATGCGCAACCAGGTCGAGGCGATCGTGTCGTCGGTGGTCGGGACCGGCCGCGCCCGTGTCGAGCTCTCGGCCGACTTCGACTACAACAAGATCACCCAGACCTCGGACCGATTCGATCCCGAAGGCCGGGTGCTGCGCTCGAGCCAGACCCGCGAAGAATCCTCGGCCACCGCCGACAACAGTGGCCAGGTCTCCGTCAACAACGAATTGCCGGGCAACAAGGCCCCGGACAATGCGACACCGGCGCGCGACCAGAGCAAGAAAACCGAAGAAACCAACAACTACGAGATTTCCCGCACCACCAAGACCGAAGTAACCGAGGCCGGGCGCATCAACCGCATCTCGGTCGCCGTGCTGGTCGACGGCAGCTATGCCAAGAACGACAAGGGCGAGATGGTCTATCAGGAGCGCAGCAAGGATCAGCTCGACCGCATCGCGGCGCTGGTGCGCTCGGCCATCGGCTTCGATCAAAAGCGTGGCGACCAGGTCGAGGTCGTCAACCTGAAATTCGCCGAAGCGCCGGCCGTGATCCCGGTCGCAGAGCCGACCGGACTGTTCGCCATGCTGCAGTTTACCAAGGACGATGTGATGTACGGCATCGAACTCGCCGTCATGATGCTGCTCGGGCTGGTGGTGCTGTTCATGGTGATCCGGCCGCTGGTCAAGCGCATCCTGGCGTCCGAAAACGGCGCCCCGGCCGCGGCCGCCGACGGATCGACACCGTTCCTGGCCGACGGCAGCGCCCAGGCCCCCGGCGCGCCCGGCCCGCCGCTCATTCCCGGGATTAACGCCACCGCGCAGGCGATCGACGTCGCCGAGGTGCAGGGCCAGGTCCATGCCCAGTCCGTGCATCGCGTCGGCGAACTGGCCGAGCGAAACCCGAACGAAACCGCCAACATTGTCCGTCAATGGCTTTCCGAACAACCTGCGTGATCTGAAATGGCCGTACCGCAAACCACCAACGCCAACGACATCACCAGCGTGATTTCCTCGCTGGCGTCCCGCCAGGGCAGCCGCCCGAAGCCGGCGACGCTGCCCGGTCCGAAGCGCGCGGCGATCCTGATGCTGGCGCTGGGAGAACAATATGGCGGCAAGATCTGGTCGCTGCTCGACGACGATGAAGTGCGCGAACTGTCGATCCACATGTCGACGCTCGGCACCGTCGAAGCCGAAGTGGTGGAAGACCTGCTGCTGGAATTCGTATCGCGGATGTCGGCATCCGGCGCCTTGATGGGAACATTCGACGGCACCGAACGGCTGCTGCAGCTCTATCTGCCGCCCGAGCGCGTCAATGGCATCATGGACGAAATTCGCGGTCCCGCGGGCCGCAACATGTGGGAGAAGCTTTCCAACGTGCAGGAAGAGGTGCTCGCCAACTATCTCAAGAACGAATATCCGCAGACCATCGCCGTGGTGCTGTCGAAACTCCGGCCGGAGCATGCCGCGCGCGTACTCGCAATTCTGCCCGAGGACATGGCGCTCGATGTGGTCGGCCGGATGCTGAAGATGGAGGCGGTGCAGAAGGAAGTGATCGAGCGCGTCGAACAGACGCTGCGCGTCGAATTCATGTCGAACCTGTCGCAGACCAGACGCCGCGACGCCCACGAGGTGATGGCGGAGATCTTCAACAATTTCGACCGCCAGACCGAAACCCGCTTCATTACCGCGCTGGAGGATGAAAACCGCGAATCCGCCGAACGCATCAAGGCGCTGATGTTCACCTTCGACGATCTCGTCAAGCTCGACTCCGGTTCGGCCCAGACCTTGATGCGCAACATCGACAAGGACAAGCTCGGCATCGCGCTGAAGAGCGCCAACGAGGACGTCCGCGGCTTCTTCCTCGGCAATATGTCGTCCCGCGCCGGCAAGATGCTGCTCGACGACATGGCGGCGATGGGACCGGTGCGGTTGCGCGACGTCGATGAGGCGCAGGCGCTGCTCGTCAATCTCGCGAAGGATCTCGCCGCCAAGGGCGAAATCATGCTGACCAAGAACCGCGCCGACGACGAGCTGGTGTACTGATGGCCGCGCCCGCAAAATTCCTGTTCGACATGGACTTCTCGGCGCCGGACAGGGCGCGCGAGCGCGCGGCCACGCCATCGGAAGTGGCGCAGAAGGTGGCTTCCGCCGAGGCCAGGGCCTATCGCGACGGCTTCGAGGCCGGGCAGCGCGAAGCCAAGGCGGAAAGCGACCGCCGCGCCGCGCTGGCGCTTGAGGAGATCGACATCGCCATCCGCAACATCGCGGCGCGCTACGCCAACATCGAAATCAGGATGGAAACGGAAGCCGTCGACGTCGCGGTCGCGGTGGCGCGCAAATTGTGCAGCGAGCTGATTTCCTCGGAACCGCTCGCCGAGATCACCGGACTGGTCAGGGATTGTTTCGCGCACCTGGTTTCGACGCCGCATCTGGTGGTTCGGATCAACGATTCCCTCTATGAGGCCGTGCGCGAGCGGATCGAGCGGCTGGCAAAGCAAAGCGGCTTCGAGGGACGCCTGGTGATCCTGGCAGAGCCGGAAATCGAGACCGGCGATTGCAGAATCGAATGGGCCGATGGCGGCGTCGTGCTGGAGCGCGCGGCGATCGAAGCCAAGATCAACGAACTTGTTGGACGCTACATCGCGTCCCGCAATCAGGCCGAAACCTGAAGGCCATGAGGATCGAATCATGAGCGACACCGACACACAGGTCCCGCTTCCGGATCTCAATGCCGCCGATACGCCGGCCATCGACGACGTCGCCTATCGCGATGACGAAAACGCCTCGCGCATCGCCGCCGACCTGGAAGCCGTGTTCGACGTGCCGGTCCAGGTCTCGGCCGTGCTCGGCCGTTCGAAAATGGATGTCGGCGAATTGTTGAAGCTCGGGCCCGGCACCGTGCTCGAACTCGATCGCCGCGTCGGCGAAGCGATCGATATCTATGTCAACAACCGCTTGGTGGCGCGCGGCGAGGTGGTTCTGGTGGAAGACAAGCTTGGCGTGACCATGACGGAAATCATCAAGGCGGAACGCAGCTAACGGCTTTGGCCAAACGCGCATGACGGGCGCGAACAGACGAACAGGAGATTACCATGCGGCTTCTCATCGTTGGCACACTGAAGGGCCAGCTCACGACAGCCACCAAGATCGCCATGGATAACGGCGCTTCGGTCACGCATGCGGAGGACCACGAGCAGGCGATGCGGGTGTTGCGCGGCGGCAAGGGCGCCGACCTGCTGCTGGTCGACGTCGCCCTCGACATCCGCGACCTGGTGATGCGGATCGAGGCCGAACATATTCACGTGCCGATCGTGGCCTGCGGCATCTCCAACGACGCCCGCGCCGCGGTCGCGGCAATCCACGCCGGCGCCAAGGAATACATCCCGCTGCCGCCCGACCCCGAATTGATCGCCGCGGTGCTGGCCGCGGTCGCCAACGATTCGCGCGATCTGATCTACCGCGACGAAGCGATGGCCAAGGTGATCAAGCTGGCGCAGCAGATCGCAGGTTCCGATGCTTCGGTGATGATCACCGGTGAATCCGGCACCGGCAAGGAAGTGCTGGCGCGTTATGTCCACACCCGGTCCCATCGCGCCAAGCGGCCGTTCATATCGATCAACTGCGCGGCGATCCCCGAGCACCTGCTGGAATCCGAACTGTTCGGCCACGAGAAGGGCGCCTTCACGGGCGCAGTGGCGCGGCGGATCGGAAAATTCGAGGAGGCCACCGGCGGCACGCTGCTGCTGGACGAAATTTCCGAAATGGACGTGCGGCTGCAATCCAAATTGCTGCGCGCCATCCAGGAGCGCGTGATCGATCGGGTCGGCGGCACCCGGCCGGTGCCGGTCGATATCCGCATCATCGCGACCTCGAACCGCAATCTCGCCGACGCCGTGCGCGAGGGCACGTTCCGCGAGGACCTGCTGTTCCGGCTCAATGTCGTCAACCTGAAGATACCGCCGCTGCGCGAACGCCCGGCGGATATTCTGGAACTGGCGCAGCACTTCGCCAAGAAATATGCCGAGGCCAACGGCGTGCCGCTAAGGCCGATCTCGGCGGATGCAAGGCGGGTGCTGACCTCCAACCGTTGGCAGGGCAACGTTCGCGAACTGGAAAACACCATGCACCGCTCGGTGCTGATGGCCCACGGTGACGAAATCGGCCCCGACGCCATCCTGACGCCGGATGGCGACCGTCTCGATACTACCAAGACGGTACCGGCGGTGGCGCACGCCACGTTCGCCGCCGAACAGGTGACGCGCGCGCTGGTCGGACGCACCGTCGCCGACGTCGAGCGCGATCTGATCCTGGAGACGCTGAAGCATTGCCTCGGCAATCGCACCCATGCCGCCAACATCCTCGGCATCTCGATCCGGACGCTGCGCAACAAGCTGAACGAATATGCCGACGGCGGA
The DNA here is from genome assembly GCA_963742425.1 of uncultured Alphaproteobacteria bacterium. GTDB lineage: Bacteria > Pseudomonadota > Alphaproteobacteria > Rhizobiales > Xanthobacteraceae > Bradyrhizobium. Next base: position 137,599 of record CAVULR010000011.1, on the reverse strand, counting down.
CTACCGGTCACCCCCGCCGGCGCCGGCGACTATCACCGCGTTTCCGCGACGGTGTGATTGATTCCACCGTCGTCATTGCGAGGAGCGTAAGCGACGAAGCAATCCAGCTTTTCTTTGCGCCGGATCGCGCCCAGCCTTAGATCGCGACCGGTGGATGGCGCGTTCCCCTGGGGAACCAATCCCCTAATTTCGGGTTGACGATTGTCGAACGATGTGTATTTATACACATCATGACAAGTCGGGAAATTATCTCGGCCCTTCAAAGGGATGGTTGGTTCGAGGTGGCCCGAAAAGGAAGCCACGTCCAATTCAAGCACCCCGAGAAAAAGGGCCGTGTAACCGTTCCGCACCCTGAACGGCACATCCCGATCGGGACGTTGAAAAGTATCGAAAAGCAGTCGGGTCTTAAACTGAGGTAAGGGCCATGAGTCAGTATATTGGTCTTATTCATAAGGAAGCAGACAGCCACTTCGGCGTGTCATTTCCGGATTTTCCGGGCGTTGTCACCGCCGGTACCACTTTGGATGACGCCCGATCCATGGCTGAAGAAGCCCTGGCCTTTCATATCGAGGGGCTTGTTCAGGATGGAGAAGCCATCCCCGAAGCTTCCAGCCTTGATGACGTCATGTCCGATCCAGACAATAGATCGGGCGTTGCGATCTTGATTGCCGCAAAAACAGAAGCAGCCAAAGTTATCCGGGTAAATGTTACTCTGCCCGGAGATATCCTGGAGCAAATCGACAAGTACGCGGAAGCACACGGCCTTTCCAGATCGGGCTTCCTGGCTCAGGCAGCAAAAAAGGCGATGCAAGAGGCGGCATAAACCCGCTGAAGCGGTATGAGTTCGGGTTGAATCGGTGCGGCAGTTAGGTCCTCCGTCATTGCAAAATCATGGCCAATTACGAAAATTTCGGCGCGTCGGGTTTGCGAAAAATATGAATCGGGTCGCCCGGCTGCAGGCTGCGCCCGGTGAATGCCGCATAGGCGTGGAGCGCGAGGTAGAGAACCGCGAGCGTGCCGATGCCGTAAAAAATCCAGGCCGCGATGCGCTGCATCAGGTCGACACACGGGATCGCGCCGCTCGGGTGCCGTAACGAAGGTTGCGTTGCATGCCTCGGTCTCGTCTTCGCTGCCGCCGCGGAGGATTTGCGAAGTTTCTAGTCTGCAATACCACAAAACGCCACTCCCGCAGCAAGCCCGGTAAGCCGGGCGGTATCATTTACGCTCCGCGGTTTGTAGGCTAGGCTGCCAAGGTCGAAATCGGCCGGTGCGCAAATTGATCTGCGTTTGGCCGGAGCGCCGGATGGGCAGCCGATGGGCGACATCTCCTTCGAGACGGCTCTGGGCGAACGCGTCGAGGACATGCTCGACGCATGCACGCGATGCGGCAAGTGCGTCGAGGTCTGTCCGAGCGTAAAGCCGGCCGGCATTTCGGATACCGCGCCCGAAGACATCATCGGCGGCATCCTCGACATCGTGCGCAGCGGCGAGGGTCCGGAAGCGTCGCGCAAATGGGCCGCATCCTGCATGCTCAGCGGCGAGTGCATCAAGGCTTGCGATTACGGCGTCAATCCGCGCTTCCTGCTCGCCATGGCGCGCCTTTCCATTGCGAAAGCCGAAAGCGAACTCCCCGACCGGCGCCGCCTCGGTGTGGAAAAGTACCGCGGTCTCGGCGCCGATGTCACGATGCTCTCGCGGTTACAGCTCGACGGCGAGGTGCTGGAGCGGCTCGGTCAGAAATCGGCGTCGGTATCGACCCCGGTCGAGGCCCCGGACTTCGTATTTTACACCGGCTGCAACGTGCTCAAGACGCCGCATATCGCCCTGCTCGCGCTCGATATCATGGATGCGCTCGGCATCAGCTATCAGGTGATGGGCGGCCCCAGCCATTGTTGCGGGGTCATGCAGCTGCGCGCGGGTGACGCCGAGATGTCCGGACGCATGGGCTCGAGCTCAATCGAGAAACTGTCGCACTCGAAGTCCGGCCAGGTGATCTCCTGGTGTCCGAGCTGCTACGTGCAGTTCACCGAGACGACACTGCCGACGATCGAGCGACAGGGCCGCTCGCGGCCGTTCGAGATGACGCCGTTCATGAGGTTCCTCGACGGCAGGCTCGCCCAGTTGACACCGCATCTGCAGCGACCGCTGGAAATGCGGGTGGCGCTGCACCGGCATCCCGGGGTTGCGGGCGTGATGGAAGCCGCCGTGGAGATCCTGCGGGCAATTCCCGGCGTCGAACTCGTCGATTTGAAGCAGCCGGCGGTCGGTTTGCAGAACGTCAATCTCGGCGTCCTTCCGGCGTTCAAGCGCGAGCTACAGCTCAATGAGCTGCAGGCTGCGCGCGATGCTGATATCGACGCGCTGGTTACCGTCTATCATTCCGAGCATCGCGAACTCTGCGCGCACGAGCGCGACTGGCCGTTCCGCATCATCAACATTCTTGAAGTGGTCGGCGAGAGCATGGGACTGCACCGGCACGATCGCTACAAGCAGCTCAAGCTGATGCAGGACGCCGACCAGATCGTTTCCGAATGCAGCGACCTGATCGCGCAGCACGCGCTCGACGCCGCGAAGGCTCGCGACGTCGTCGTCAAGACGCTGCTTGGGGACCAGCCACTGCCCCTCAATCGGGGCTCGCGCCCGGTGGAATTGCGCCCAGGCGACGTGGCGCCGTCGTAAAATGGCCGGACGAATTCGATGCGCGGCTATCCGGCCGCCGCCACGGACGGCTTCGGCGCGACGTTGACCGCCAGCTTGCCGTAGCGATCCTTGAAGGCTTCGGTCTCGATCTCCTCGAGCTTGATCGCCCCGCTCATGACGCCCGCCTTCCATTCCTCGTGCTCGCGGTCGACCCGAAATTCCGGCATCACTTCCTTGGCGAACAGTTCGAGGGAATCGCAGATGTCCTCGTGGCTGTTCTTGCCGGCCTGGTTGAGCAGGATCACCTGGTCGATGTGGGAGCTGCGGAAGCGGCGCAATTTTCTGCGGATGGTTTCGGGGGACCCGATCAGGCCGCCGCGCAGCGCCGCCTCCTGGGCCTCCGGGTTTTCGCGTTTCCACTTGTTGTATTCGTCCCACATGTTGACGGCGCCGGGCGCCGGCCGCTGGCGGTTCTGCGAGGCGCCGTAAAAGCGCAAGGCGAACTGGAAGAACGTCGCGCCGTCGGCGCGCGCCCTCGCCTCCTCGTCGGTTTTCGCGCACATGAAGAACGACACCAGCGCCATGTTCGGGTTGATCTGGTAATCGGCGAGCTTCTTCAGCCGTTTTGTGATCGCATTGTAGTACGCGTGCACCCAGGCATGCGCGGCGTCGGCGCTGACGAACTGGAAACCGAGTGCTCCGAAGCCGTTCTGGCCGGCGCGTTCAATGGTCGGAAGCTGCGAGCACGCCATCCACAGCGGCGGATGCGGTTTCTGCACCGGCTTTGGCACCACATTACGCAGCGGAATGTCGAAGTACTTGCCGTGATGCTCGCTGCCGCCTTCGCTGAACATCGGGAAGATGGCGCGGACCGCTTCCTCGAACACTTCCTTCTTGGTTTCCATGTCGCGGCCGAACGGCGTCAGCTCGGTGATCGAGGCGCTCTCGCCCATGCCGAACTCGACGCGGCCGTTGCTGAGGAGATCGAGCACCGCGACGCGCTCGGCCACGCGCGCGGGATGATTGGTGGTGAGCTGAAAAATGCCATGGCCGAGCCGGATGTTTTTGGTGCGCTGGCTGGCGGCGGCGAGAAAAGATTCCGGCGAGGGCGAATGCGAATATTCCTCGAGAAAATGATGCTCCACCACCCAGGCGTAGTCGTAGCCGCAGCGGTCGGCGGTTTCCAGTTGCGTCAGCGCGTTCTGGTAGAGCTTCAACTCGTCCCCGGCCTGCCACGGACGCGGCAATTGCAGCTCATAAAAGATGCCGAATTTCATGACGTCTCTCCCGTGACCGACCGGTTATTTGCGCCAGTGTATTCCCGGGAAGGCCTAAGTCCAGCCTCGATCAATTCCGCCGGACGGAAGAAGTCCGGTGCGGGCGCGAGCTCCGGTCGTCGGATCGGCGCCCGGTCGCCGTGCCAGCGGAAGTGGGACGGCGAATAAGGTAATGTAGTCGCACTCCACGTACTGCTCCGGATTCCATTCGCAGGCACGGCTTCGCGATCTCGGCGCGAAATTCGCTCGAGTTTGCTATCGACATCCCGCCCTCTCCGATCAGAGGGGCAGGGAATGCAGGAGTCCCACCTCGCAAAAAGACTTTGCAACAATATCGGCACCTTTGAGACGTGCCGACGGCCGCTGAGAATGTCCGGAGTCGGGGGCAGACCGGAAGTGACCGTTACGAAGCCGGTCTCCCCAACCATCATTGATGCAGATCAACAAATTGCGCTCCGAACCTAAAGACTCTCGGGGCGGTGTTCATCCCGTGAAACAAGCAAGGCGGGGAGCAAAGCAAATGCCAGGAAGCTTTTTGCAAATTATTTCTTTGGTTTCGGCGTGCGTCGCTGGTGGCGGATGGAAAGTCCAGCCTGAACCCGTCATCGGCCCGAGCGATCATCAGCTTTGCAGCAGGCCGAGGCGGAGGAATCGATAGTATGCCGAACAAAAAATCCCGCATTCCAATGCTTTGGATTTACTCAGAGAACGACACATGCCCGGACTTGGCAAATCGAATGCACAAGGCCTTTACGCGGCGGGCGGGAAAGCGGGGTTTTCGGAATGCTCCCGCCGTTCGGAAGCGATTGCGACTTCTTGATCGATGCGGCTGAAGCCGTTCCAATATGGTCACCATTAATAAACCAGTTCCTCGATGAGAATCAATGAAGTTCGTTCCGTCAGCTTTCCGGCCACTTCGATGGTCACAACGGCCTCGACGCAATCCTTTAGGAGTAGCACATGAGCCAGCCCGCTTTTGCTGCCTCCAGGCCGACCCCGCTCCTGCGGCGGGCCGTCATCTGGTGGCTCGCACAGGTAAAGCATGCGCTTCCGCCGACGATTTTCTTCTTCGTCGGCTTCAATCTGATCCTCTGGACCAAACGCCTGATCTTGCAGGAGCATGGCGTCGAGTTCAGCGGCTACCTCACCGCGATAGTAGCGGCGTTGCTGGTCGGAAAAGCCGTTTTGGTAACCGACAACCTGGCCTTTATGCGCCGCTTCGACGGCGCACCAATGATCCAGCCCATATTGTTCAAGAGCGTGATCTACTGGATGTGCGTACTGATCGCGCGGCTGGCCGAGGAGTTCGTTCATTTCGTCGTTGCAGGCGGCGCAATCGCCGATTTCGGGAGCCACTTGGTTGATCACTTTTCGGTGGCGCGCTTTCTGTCAATTCAGATATGGTTGATGGTTTTATTCCTTGTCTACGTCACGGTACACGAACTCAACGAGCTTTTCGGAGACGGCGAACTGTATCGGCTGTTCTTCCGCTGGCGCTCGTCCGAGGCCAAACTTGCACGTCGTCAGCGCATTCGCCTGCTCACACGTCTCAACCAACTCACTGAAGCAAATCCAATCGAGGCGTTCAGCGAACGGACATCGCCTGTGCACACTGAGCTCGTCGCCATACTCCATGAACTCGCTTCGCCGCCCGCTGCGTCGTCGACGCACGCCTGACTGCGGCATGGCGGGCTCGATCCCAGCCGGCATGGTTTCTCCGGGGGCCGACATGCAACGGCGCGAGTTCATCGGGCTTTGGAGCGATGCGGCCGTGGCGTGGCCGTTGACGGCGCACGGTGAGCAGCCAGAACGCGGGCGGCGCATAGGCACGCGTGCGGCCTTCGAGTTTCCGTTGATCCAGATCAAGGCCCGTTTCCCTTCGGCGTTCAAACTGATCCGGAGGTAGCGGCCTTGATGCCGCCGATCGTTACATTTTGAATGAGACGACATGTCTGCCGCTGGCGATGACATAGGTGGACGGCCGCGCCGCAGGCGCATGGAAATCTTTGCGTTTCTATTCGTGACCGCGGTCCTAATGCCGGCTTTGGCAGTCGCGACCGTCGGCGGCTACGGGCTCGCCGTGTGGATCTATCAGATGGTGGCCGGTCCTCCCGGTCCTCCCGAGCAGTAAATCCGGCTTTTTCAAGGAAGATCATTGTGGCCAGTCCTCACTCCGCAATCGATCGTCGGGCTCTCATCACGGGCCGTCTGCTCAAGGCGGACCAGGTGGTCGCGCCGCCCGGCGGCGAGATCGCGAGCATTCTCGTCCAGGCCCGGCCGGAGAGCCTCGAAAGCGTCGAAGCCGCCATCTTGGCATTGGCCGGATGCGAGATCTACGGCCGCGATCCCAAGGGCAAGCTCGTCGTCGTGGTGGATGCGCCCAACTCCGGCGCGCTCGGATCGACGCTCAACACCATCGCGTTGCTGCCCGACGTCTACACCGCCTCGCTCGTCTTTCACGCTATCGACGGAGGCTGACACCTGAGCGTGATCCCGCAAGTTGGGAACCGGTTTTCGGAAAGGATCATGCTCAAACAGGAATCTTTCGGGAGAATTGCCATGACCGCGCCGAAGCTCGACCGTCGCCAGGTTCTGAAACTGGAGGCCGCCGCGATGGCGGCGCTGGCGGGAGGAATGACCACGCCGGCGGTGGCGGCCAATCTCGTCACCGCGCGGGCCGACAGCGAATTGAAATGGGACAAGGCGCCGTGCCGGTTCTGCGGCACCGGCTGCAGCGTCATGGTGGCGACCGAGGACAACCGCGTGGTCGCGACCCATGGCGACATCAAATCCGATGTCAACCGCGGGCTCAATTGCGTAAAGGGCTATTTCCTCTCCAAAATCATGTACGGCCACGACCGCCTCACCCAGCCAATGCTGCGCAAGGCGGACGGCAAATACGACAAGAACGGCGAATTCACGCCGGTGTCGTGGGACGAAGCCCTCGACGTCATGGCGGAAAAATTCAAGGCGGCGTTGAAAAAACGCGGCCCGAGCGGCGTCGGCATGCTCGGTTCCGGGCAGTGGACGATCTGGGAAGGCTATGCCGCGCTGAAGCTGATGAAGGCCGGCTTCCGTTCCAACAATCTCGATCCCAATGCGCGCCACTGTATGGCTTCCGCCGCAGTTGGTTTCATGCGCACCTTCGGCATCGACGAACCGATGGGTTGTTATGATGACATCGAGGCCGCCGACGCCTTCGTGCTGTGGGGTTCGAACATGGCCGAGATGCACCCGATCCTGTGGACCCGGGTGACCGATCGCCGGCTGTCGGCGCCGCATGTCCGCGTCGCAGTGCTGTCGACCTTCGAGCAACGCTCGTTCGACCTTGCCGATATCGGCATGGTGTTCAAGCCGCACACCGACCTCTACATCCTCAACGCTATCGCCAATCACATCGTCAAGACCGGCCGGGTCAACAAGGACTTCGTCGACAAGCATACCTTGTTCAAACGCGGCCAGACCGACATCGGTTATGGGCTGCGCCCCGAACATCCACTGGAGCAGAAGGCGAGCGGACGCGCCAAGGCCGGCGATGCCGCCGATATGAGCTACGACGATTACGTGAAGTTCCTGGCCGATTACACGCTGAAGAAGGCCTCGGAGATGTCGGGCGTGCCGATGAACCGGCTCGAGGCGCTGGCTGAACTTTATGCCGACCCAAAGATCAAGGTCACGAGTTTCTGGACCATGGGTTTCAACCAGCACACCCGCGGCGTGTGGTGCAACAACCTCGTCTACAACATCCACCTGCTCACCGGCAAAATCTCCGAGCCCGGCAACAGCCCGTTCTCGCTCACCGGCCAGCCCTCGGCCTGCGGCACCGCGCGCGAGGTCGGCACCTTCTCGCATCGCCTGCCCGCCGACATGGTGGTGACCAACAAGGCGCATCGCGACATCGCCGAGAAGATCTGGAAACTTCCCGAAGGCACCATCCCGGACAAACCCGGTTATCACGCGGTGCTGCAAAACCGGATGCTGAAGGACGGCCTGCTCAACGCCTACTGGGTGCAGGTCAACAACAATTTGCAGGCCGCAGCGAATGCAAACGAGGAAACCTGGCTTGGCTATCGCAACGCCGAGAACTTCATCGTCGTCTCCGAGGCCTATCCGTCAGTGACGGCGCTTGCCGCCGACCTGATCCTGCCGACCGCGATGTGGGTGGAAAAGGAGGGCGCCTATGGCAATGCCGAGCGCCGCACCCAGTTCTGGCATCAGATGGTCACTGCCCCCGGCGAGTCCCGCTCCGACCTCTGGCAGCTGATGGAATTCTCGAAACGCTTAAAGACCGAGGAAGTGTGGCCGGAAGAGCTGCTTGCCAGGAAGCCGGAGTACCGCGGCAAGACGCTGTTCGACGTGCTCTACAAGAACGGCCAGGTCGACAAGTTCCCGCTGTCTGACATCGAGGCCGGCTACGCCAACGACGAGTCGAAAGCGTTCGGCTTCTACGTCCACAAGGGTCTGTTCGAAGAATACGCTGCGTTCGGCCGCGGCCACGGCCACGACCTCGCGCCGTTCGAGACCTATCACCGCGAGCGCGGGCTGCGCTGGCCGGTGGTCAACGGCCAGGAAACCAAATGGCGTTTCCGCGAAGGCCTCGATCCCTATGTGAAACAGGACGCCGACGTCCAGTTCTACGGTTTCCCCGACGGCAAGGCGCGGATCTTCGCGTTGCCTTACGAGCCGCCTGCGGAATCCCCCGACAGCGACTATCCGTTCTGGCTGTCGACCGGCCGCGTACTCGAACACTGGCATTCCGGCACCATGACGCGCCGCGTGCCCGAGCTCTACAAGGCATTCCCGGAAGCGGTGTGCTTCATGCATCCCGACGACGCGGCTGAGCTGAAGCTGCGGCGCGGCGACGAGATCAAGGTGCAGTCCCGCCGCGGCTTTATCCGCACCCGGGTCGAAACCCGCGGCCGCAACAAGACGCCGCGCGGCCTCGTATTCGTGCCGTGGTTCGACGAGGCGCAACTCATCAACAAGGTGACGCTGGACGCCACCGACCCGATCTCGCTGCAAACCGATTACAAGAAGTGCGCCGTGCGTATTGAAAAGGTGAGCACGACATGATCCGAAAACCATTCATCTTCCTGCTGGTCATCGCGATCGCGGCCGGATCGAGTTCGCTGCTGGCGCAGGGGCTGTATTCGGGCCTGCGCGGCTCAACGCCCCTGAATGAGGAGGGTCCTGCCCCGCCGATGACGCCGATGCGCAACACATCGGAGAAGGAAACGCGCAACTATCCCGAGCAGCCGCCGGTCATTCCGCATGCGATCGAAGGCTATCAAATCGACATGAACGGTAACAAGTGCCTGTCCTGCCATGCCCGCGCCCGTACCGGTGAGTCGCAGGCCCCGATGGTCTCTATCACCCACTTCATGGATCGCGACGGCCAGTTCCTCGCCTCGGTGTCGCCGCGCCGGTTCTTCTGCACCTCATGCCACGTTCCGCAGAACGTGGTGAAGGCGCCGGTTACCAATGACTTCGTCGACATCGACACCCTGGTCAGTCGCGCCACACCGGGAGGACGCCGATGAGCGCGGCCGATCCGGCGGCACCGCGCCAATCGCGGCTGACGCGGCTCTGGAATTTCGCGGTCGAATTGTGGGGCGTGCTGCGCCGGCCGAGTTCGGTGTTCGGACTCGGCGTGCTGGTTTTCGCCGGCTTTGTCGCCGGCGTGATCTTCTGGGGTGGCTTCAATACCGCGATGGAACTGACCAACACCGAGACATTCTGCACCGGCTGTCACGAGATGCGCGACAACGTGTTCATGGAACTGAAGACCACCATCCACTTCTCCAACCGCTCCGGCGTGCGCGCCAGTTGCCCCGACTGTCATGTGCCGCACAACTGGACCGACAAGATCGCGCGCAAGATGCAGGCCTCAGAAGAGGTCTGGGCCAAAATCTTCGGTACCATCGATACCCGCGAGAAATTTCTCGATCACCGGCTCGAGTTGGCACTGCATGAATGGGCACGGTTCAAGGCCAACGACTCCCTTGAATGCCGCAACTGCCACAGCGCGGAATCGATGGACATCACCAAGCAATCGCCGCGCGCTTCGGCTGCGCACCAGCGCTTCCTGTTCACCAGCGAGAAGACCTGCATCGACTGCCACAAGGGCATCGCCCACCACTTGCCTGACATGCGCGGCGTGCCCGGCTGGCAATAGCCCGGAATCGGCGGCTTGCACTGACGGCCTGAATGGTTAGTTTTGTGGGCCGCGCGAGTCGCCGCCACGCACGACCCTTCCGACCGAGACCCCATGCCCACCTTTACGCCGCATCAGGATTCCGCGCTGAAGGCCGTTGCCGACTGGCTGAAGGCCAAACCTGGCCGCAACGGCACGCCGCCGATCTTCCGGCTGTTCGGCTATGCCGGAACCGGCAAGACCACGCTGGCGCGGCATGTGGCGGAGGGCGTTGCGGGCGAAGTGAAATTCGCAGCCTTCACAGGCAAGGCCGCGCTGGTGATGCGCAACAAGGGTTGCGACAACGCCTCGACGATCCACGCGCTGATCTACCGCGCGCGCGAATCCGGCGTCGAACAGCCAAGCTTCGAATTATGGGACGATGCGCCGGCCTCGAAGGCAAAACTGATCGTGATCGACGAATGCTCGATGGTGGATGCCGAACTCGGCCGCGATCTGATGTCGTTCGAATGCCCGTTGCTGGTGCTCGGGGACCCTGCGCAACTGCCGCCGATCCAGGGCGGCGGCTTCTTTACCGATTGCGAACCCGACGTGATGCTGACCGAGGTGCATCGCCAGGCACAGGAAGATCCGATCATCCGGATGTCGATGGACGTGCGCGAGGGCCGCGAACTCGACATCGGCCGCTACGGCGAAAGCGAGGTGGTGACGCGCGCCGAGCTCGATCCCGGCCGGGTGATGAGCGCCGATCAGGTTCTGGTCGGGCGCAACAACACCCGTCGCTCCTACAACATGCGGGTGCGGCAGAAGCAGAACATCGAGGATCCCCTGCCCGTCGCCGGCGACAAGCTGGTGTGCCTGCGCAACAATCGCAAGAAGGGCCTGTTCAACGGCGGCCTTTGGCGGGTGAAATCGCGCGCCGCGTCGAAATCGAAGATCATCACCATGCGGCTGTCGCCCGATGAGGATTTCGGCCACAAGGTCACCAAGGTGTCGGTTCGCGGCGACTGTTTTGGCGGCGCGATCGAAACCATTCCGTGGGAACAGCGCAAGCCCTATGACGAGTTCGACTACGGTTACGTGCTCACGGTACACAAATCGCAGGGCTCGCAGTGGGACGACGTGGTGCTGTTCGACGAGAGTTTTGCGTTCCAGGACAGTCGCGCCAGATGGCTCTACACCGGCATCACCCGCGCGGCGAAACGGCTGAGCGTGGTGGTGTGAAGTCGCGTTCCGCGGACGCAGCGCGGCGTTCCCCGGGCGATGTGAGCATCGCCCGTTACGAAACAAGTAACCCTTGGTTAAGGGGCGGATTTTATTCACGAACTCGTGTGCGAAACGCTGTAACAACCCTTGGCTTGTTGCGTATCTTGGGGCATGCGGGAGAGCCGACGCCGGTTGCGAGCCGCGGCCTGCCCGCTTTAAACTGACCCTCAATCCTTGACCCCAGAGGAAGCCCCATGCCCCGTAGCCACTTCAGCCGCCTTTCGCTCTGTGCTGCCACCCTCGGCGCGCTGGCGATCACCGCGTTCGCAACTGCCCCGCTGCGCGCCGCGGAAGACGCCGTGATTATCCCGGCTCCCGCGGCGGATGTTCAGTCCTCCGATGGCATCCAGACCGCGGTGATCGCAGGCGGTTGCTTCTGGGGCGTGCAAGGCGTGTTCCAGCATACCGCCGGCGTCCTCAACGCGGTGTCCGGTTATGCCGGGGGCAGCAAGATCACCGCCGATTACAATATCGTTTCCACCGGCACCACGGGGCATGCCGAATCCGTGCAGATCAAATACGACCCGAAGAAAATCAGCTACGGCAAGATTCTGCAGATCTTCTTTTCGGTGGTGCACGACCCGACCCAGTTGAACCGCCAGGGTCCGGATTCGGGCACGCAATACCGCTCGGCGATCTTCACCACCAGCGACGAGCAGAAGAAGGTGGCGGATGCCTATATCGCCCAGCTCAACACGGCCAAGGTCTACCGGAAGCCGATCGTGACCACGGTCGGACCGCTGGTGGCGTTTTATCCGGCGGAAGCCTATCATCAGGATTACCTGACGCTGCACCCGAACCAGCCCTACATCGCCTTTAACGATATTCCCAAGGTCGAGAACCTGAAGAAGATTTTCGCCGAAAACTATATCGAGAAGCCGACCCTGGTGAGCAGCGCGAAAGTCACCAACTAAGCCTTGTTGCATGAACAGGAGGCCCGATGGCGGACACCGTGGCGACGACCGGCAAGATTGCTAAGAGCGAGGCCGAGTGGCGCAAGGAACTGACGCCGATGCAGTACGCGGTTTTGCGCGAGAAGGCGACCGAGCGGCCGTTCTCCGGCGAATACGAGCATGACCAGCGCACAGGCACCTACACCTGCGCCGGATGCGGGCAGACGCTGTTCGAATCCGACGCCAAGTTCGATTCCGGCTGCGGCTGGCCGAGTTTCACCGCGCCCGCGGTCGAGAGCCATGTCGAGGAAGAGCGCGACGTCAGCCACGGCATGATCCGGACCGAAGTGCTCTGCTCGAAATGCAACGGCCATCTCGGCCACGTATTCGAGGACGGCCCCGGCCCGACCGGACTACGCTATTGCATCAATTCGGCAGCGCTGAAACTTCAGCCGAAATAGACGCCTTCGGTTCCCGCGCTGGAACCAAAAGGCGGGATATGCTTTGCTCCAGGACGCGGGGGGCGCGGTGAATTTCCATTCGCCGGCCGCTCGTTGGGGAGAGTGCCATGTCGCTTGGATTGATACTCATCATCATCGTGATCATCTACCTGTTGGGCGGCTTTAGCGGCCGTTTTGGCGGCTATGGCTATGGCATGGGCCATTCCGGAATGGGTATCGGCGGGGTGGTTCTGGTGATCCTGCTGATCCTGCTGCTGCTGGGCAAGCTCTAGGCCAGCAAGTCATTGAAATAAAAGGTCTTATTTCGATACTGGGACGGCAGTGCCCGGATTCATCATCGGACCCGGCAGGAGTTGCATTTCTGCCAAACCAGCTTATATTAAGTATCTGAAATGACGTGTACCGGCGCGCTCCCGTTTGGCGGGCCCGTACGATCCGTTCGCGATCTCGATCGCGTGCTCACTAAAAAGATCAGAGGTCCCTGACCATGGCTTCCTTCAGCTTCAACACTGCCGCCGAATTGTTTCCCGCCGCGATCCGCAAGAAAAAGCGGGCGGGTTTCGCCTATCGGCGGTTTGGCACTGCGGCCGAAGCGGTTCGCTTCGCGATCGAGGAGTTGCCCGCGGATTCGCTGAACGGCGCCTATCTGCAGGTCGACGAAGCGCGCTTCGACCAAAGCGGCATTCGCACCCTCTACGAGAGCCAGGATTTTCCGCTGCCGCGCCGCCCGCGCGCGCCGGAGCCCGCGCCTGCCGGCACGAACGCCGACGCCGACGCCGCGTAACTTCACGCTTTTGACGATCTCGCCTCGGATCAAGTCCGAGGGCTAGTGCGGCTGCCTGTCGATCCAGCGCCGCAACAGGCGGACGTTGCGGATATTGGCGCGGAACAGCACGTCGAACGCATCTCCGGCAACGGGCACCGCTCCGACCACGCCCTGAATCGCGACATTGCCGAGCATCCGCGCGGTGACATGCCAGGGCGCGCCAAGTGCGCGCGCCTCGCGCACCAGCCACAGCGAGAGCGCGGTGGCAATGATGTCGCCGACCACCGGGATCAACCCGATGATGCCATCGATGCCGTAACGGATGTTGGTGCCTGGCAGGATGAAGGCGACGTCAAGAAGCCTGGCCACCGCATCGAGCCGCGCCAGCCGCTGGTCGCGGGTGAGGTTGGCAAACGGATTGGCATTCGCATGGCCAAAATCGAACCCGAAGTCGCGAAATTGCGGACCAAGCAATTCCTCGCTGATTTCGCGCCCCTCCTGATCGATGATCGGGCCACGCGCTTGCTGCCTGCGAAACGTTGCGCGGGAGCTCTTGCCGGTCCGCGCGTGTTGCGGAGCCAGTATTTCCTCGTTGGACATCGCCATGAAATGGGTAACGCGGGGAACCGGCACAAGTTGCGTCACGCCGTCGCAGCATGCTGCAATTGAACGCCCCCTCGCCGATGCGGCGCTGGCCTGCATGCGGCGGCAGATCCGCCGCCGCCGGCTACCGCAGTTCGCATCGGCCGCAAGGTAAAACTGGCACCGGCATGGACGAAACAAATTTTCTGACATACCGATGTGGCGGGAGCGGCCGTCGGCACGTCGGGCTCGGCTGCCGCATTCCCAGAACCGGGAATGTTCTTCTGATTTTCCTAAAACCTGTCAAAGGAGAAAACGCCATGAAGATATCTTCCGCCCGCACGGTGCTGCTCGGCGCCGTCATCGCCGCCAGCATGGGCATCGGCTATGCGATCGGCGCGCAGCCGCATATGACCGAGACCATCGGACTGCTGCAATCGGCGCGCGCCGAACTCGCCGCCGCGCTCCCGAACAAGGGCGGCCATCGCGAGCGCGGACTGGCGCTGATCGACCAGGCCATCGCGGAAGTCCGCGCTGGTATCGCGTTTGCCGGCGGCTGACGAACAGCCCTTGGCCCAACCGGCGCAACGGAGAATTTCGAAATGACTGGAGACTGCAGGAGCAACGGCTGCTAGCGGCTTTCGGGTCACCTGAGAACAGCATTCGGCGGGCCGGGAGGTCCGCCTTTTTTTGTCGATTATGCAGTGGGCAGCGGTGGCGGCTCGACCAACATGTGCGCCAGCCAGGACGAGATCGTTGCCGGGACAAAGCCGACGAGGCCGTAAAGGATGAATTGCAGCGCGCCGCTGTCCGGACCGCGGGAGCCGTAGAGCAATTCGGTTGCCATAAACGCGATCGCGCCGACGATCGCGATCCGGAGCACCCAGCCAATTCTCCTGAAGTGGACGAGGATGTCGTCCACCGCGCCGATCATCAGCGCCGGCAGGATGCCGAACAGATAGCTGTACTGTAGCGTCGTGATGAAGACGGCGAACAGCTTTTCGACCTGCGAAGCGCTCGGGTGGCTCAAATAGCCGGACATCACGGTGGTGGCCAGCAGCAGCAGGAACCCGCCGAACAACGGTCCCAGCGCCGCAAAAATCAGATACCGCTTCATGCCGCCTCCGCCTACATTTTCCCGAAGAGCAGTTTGGCTTTTGAGCTCGAACTGCGTCAACGCCGGCGTGGACCATAGTGCCCAAGGGGACCGGCAGTCGGCGATCCATTCTCCGTTCGACGGGCGCAGGATCTGCCCTACTCGCCCCACGCCGTGAAGGCGTCGTTGAAGGCGCGCTCGCCCGGCGCGCCCTTCTCGATGGCGATGATGGCGCGGCGCTGGTTGACATAGACCAGCGGCACATCGAACCACGAGCGCTCCTTCAGGAGCTGCAGGTTGCGCGCGCGATCGGCCTCGACATTGGACAGGCCCACCAAGAAGAAGCCGTCGGTGACCTTGACCGCGAGCCCCGCCAACGGCGTGCCGCGCGCCTGCTCATTGGATTTCATCAGAATGCCCGGCACGTTGCTGACGCCGCCGCCGCTGAAATCCGGTGGCAGGATGAAGGTGAGTTCGGCGGTGTGGCTTGCGGGCAGCGAGGTGTCGGTATTGCGGCGGAACGACACGGTCATCTTGAACTTGCGGTCGGGGATGTCGATGTCGGCGCGCACGGCGAGATCGGCTTTCTGGCCGGCGGACGCCTTGATCTGTTCGGTGCGCCAGACAACCGAGCCGACATATTGCTTGCCCTTGGGATCGGCGGGATCCTCGTCATACAGAACGACGCGCTGCGCCACTGGCGCCACCTGTTCGGGGGCGGACGGCTGGCCGACGCGATCGGGAATCTTCGGCTTCGACAGCGGCGTGGACGAATCCTTCGGCGCTTCGACCGCGGCGGTCTGCGGCTTGAACAATCCGCCGATCCCGGTCACGGCCGACTTGCCCCACAGCACCGCAGCGCCGACCAGGATCAGCACGATGCCGACGGCGATCGCGCTCTTGAACGGAAACGCCGTGCTAGCGGGGACGGCTTTCTTCGGCTCGCGGTCGGGAGCGACCCGCGGGCGCGGCGCCGGCGGGGCGTAGCGTTCGGCCTCCTCGACGGATTCGTCATACGAATAGGGCGCATCCGGATCGGCCCCGCGGTTTTCCATGCTCGGCTCGAGCCGGTCGAATTCCGGCGACGGTGACGGCACGTTGGCATAGGTCTTTCGCGCCGCGCGCGAGGCCTGCGCCGCGGCGCGGCCGAGATCGTCGGCATCGGCGGCGATGTCGCGGAAGCCGCGCACGCCCGGCGCCTGCGGCGCGCTGTTCTCGGGACCGCGGCGCGGCGTGCCCGAGCGCTCGCGCGTCGGCGGCAACTGCGGGTCCTGCATCGCGACTTGCGGCTGCTGCGGCCGCGCATCGGCGCGAAGGTTGCGTGGCGGGCGCTCTTCCTGCGGCGCCCGATCGCCGCGCGCCTGCGGCGGCGAAGGTGGGCGTGGGCGCTGCGGCGGAGAAGATCCTGCCGCCGCCGGTTCGCCGGGCCGCGCGTTGGGGGCGGACTTGCCGCGGAAGGCGTCGCCGGCGCGGCCGCTTGCGCCGGAGCGCGCAGCGTCTCCGGAGCGCGTAGTGTCCCGGGCGCGCTGGGCGGCCTCGGATTCGACCTTGCGCACGGCCTCTTCCAGCGAGAGCCGCTCGCGGGTAATTTCGGATTCGCTGAGCGGCGGTTGCACGCTGCGCAGTTGCGCGATCAGCGCCGCGCGCGCCCGCTCGTAAAGCGCACGCCGGCTCTCGCCGGGGGCACTGGGATCCAGTCCGGCAATGGCGCGGGCGATCAACGGATAATAATCAGCCATCTCTGCTCAACAATTGGTGCTCACCGGTGATTGGCGTTAAGCCTCGAACGGGTTCTGGACCAGGATAGTATCCTCGCGTTCCGGGCTGGTGGAAAGCAAGGCAATCGGACAACCCACCAGTTCCTCGACCCGGCGGACATATTTAATAGCCTGCGCCGGCAAATTCGCCCAGGAACGGGCATTGGCGGTCGGCTCCTTCCAGCCTTCGATGGTTTCATAGACCGGCACCACCCGGGCCTGGGCGCCCTCGCCTGCCGGCAAATGGTCGATTTCCTTGCCATCCAGCCTATAGCCCACGCAGACCTCGATGGTGTCGAAACCGTCGAGAATATCGAGCTTGGTGAGCGCCAGGCCGTTGATCCCACAGGTTCGCACGCTCTGGCGCACCAGCATTGCATCGAACCAGCCACAGCGTCGCGGACGGCCGGTATTGGTGCCGAACTCGCGTCCGCGTTCCCCGATCCTGCGGCCGATCTCGTTGTCCTGTTCGGTCGGAAACGGTCCCTGGCCTACCCTTGTCGTATAGGCCTTGCAAATGCCGAGGACGTAACCGACCGCGGATGGACCCATGCCGGTGCCGGTCGCGGCCTGCGCCGCGACCGTATTGGACGAGGTGACGTAGGGATAGGTGCCGTGGTCGACGTCGAGCAGCGCGCCCTGCGCACCCTCGAACAAGATCCGCTTGCCCTCGCGCCGTTTCAAATCGAGCAGCCGCCACACCGTTTCGGCGTAGGGCAAAAGCTTCGGCGCCAGCGCCGTCAATTCCCGCAAAATTTCCCCGCCGTCGATCTCCGGCAGATTGAGCCCGCGCCGCAAGGCATTGTGATGCGCCAGCAGACGATCGATCTTGTGCGGCAGCGTATCGAGATCGGCAAGATCCATCAGGCGGATCGCGCGGCGGCCGACCTTGTCTTCATAGGCGGGCCCGATGCCGCGCCGCGTCGTGCCGATCGCGGTGACAGCGTTGGAAGATTCCCGGAGCGCGTCGAGTTCGCGATGCAGCGGCAGGATCAGCGTGACGTTTTCGGCGACCCGCAGATTTTCCGGGCTGACGGCGACGCCCTGGCCTTTCAGCCTCGTCACCTCATCCAGGAACGCCTGCGGATCGACCACCACGCCATTGCCGACCACCGACAGCTTCGAGGGACGCAGCACGCCGGAAGGCAGCAATGCCAGTTTGTAGGTTACGCCATTGATGACGAGGGTGTGGCCGGCATTGTGGCCGCCCTGGAAGCGCACCACGATGTCGGCCTGCTCCGACAACCAGTCGACGATCTTGCCCTTCCCTTCGTCGCCCCACTGGGCGCCGACGACGACGACATTGGCCATTCGCAGCTATTCCCTCTGCAACCATCCCAGTACGAGCATGATCCTTCGGGCAGTCGGTACCGTTTGTCCCGAAGGAAAACGGCGCCCGCCCTCGGACAAGTCCAAGGACATGTTTTTTCCGGATCATGCGCCCAGCCTAAATCACGGCCGGGGCCGCTCGCATGCGAGGCATACCACCGGATAAAGGAAGCGGGCTATCGACGCAAGCAGGAACGGTCGTTTCCCGAGGCTCCGGACGCGGTTCAAGCCCTTGATATCCCCGGAATATTTGTGTCCGGACGATGGCGGTGAGAGCACGCCGGGGCTGAATTCGGTCATCCACAATTTAACGGGATGCGCGTGTCCCGCATTCACGGCGCCGGGCGAGCCCCGCGCGGTTGAGCCCGGCCAGGCGAAGAGGGTTCGACAAAAATTCAAACGCAATCGACAGCGGCACGATCGCGACAAGCAGAGCGGCGCCGGCGATCAGGGCGGCCGACGGCGTTCCCCAGACATCCTGCAAGTGGCCCGCGACCAGAGGCCCGACGGCCATCAGGACGTAGAAGCAGGTGTAGAACACGCCAAATCCGACGGCGCGGTCGCGCGCATCGAGCACCTTTGCCGGAAGCGAAAGGATCGCCCCCGACAAGGGCCGACCGCAACCCCGAATATCAGGCAGAAGATCGTCGGATGAATCCCGGCGACGAACAGCGTCAGCGCCGAAGCGGCGATCAGGGCACAGACCGACGATCGCCGCGATCGGCCTGCCCGAGCCGTGAACGAGATAGCCGCCCGATGGGATGGCCAGGATCGTGAACCAGATCGCAAGGCTGGTGAGCGACGCAGCCGCGGTCGGCGAGGATCCCTGCGCCACCAGTCAGCAACGGCGCGTAGCTGAAGAACAGGATGCAGGCGAGGTTCATCGCGCCCCAGATCGTGCCCGGCGATGGTGACCGGGAGACAGAACGGCACCGGGGAGTTTCGCGCGGCCAATCGGCTGTCCGCCGGCACGGCTGCGGCGCCGGCTCGGAACAAGCGCAAACGCGCAGAGCACCGCCCGGCGCAGAGCGCGCCGGATATCATCACCGCCGGCCAGCCCCAAACCTGCGCGAGATAGGCCTGGATCGGCAAAGCCAGCATCGCCCCGAACGGCCAGCTCATCTGCAGGATCGACATCGCAAGCACGATCTCGCGTCTGTCGAACCAGTCCGTCGTCATCTTGGTGGCGACCAGCACCACGATGGTCGCGCCGATGCCGCCGAGCGTGCGCGCAACAAGCGCCACCATGAAGCCATCGCGAACGCTCAGCGCCACGCCGGAAATCACCATCAGCGCGAGGCCGGCAAGCCCGAGCGTCTTGTCGCGAAAACGCTGGCCGAGCAACCCCGCCGGAAACGCGACGACGACGCCCGGCAACAGATAAGCGCCGAACAGCATGCCGATCTGGGAGTAGTCCATTCCCAGATCCTCGCATCAGCATCTGCGCGGCCGATCCGACCGACTGAAACTGGAATCCGATCGCCGCCCGCGCCGCGAAACAGGACCGCAAGGATCATCCATCTTCGGTCCGGCATCGTAACGCCTCCCGATCAATCCGAGCGTTCGCCTCCGGACGGATCCACGCTCAGGAAATTGGAGAATTCCGACAACTCCTCCTCGGAAATATCGTGAAGCGTCAGGCGAAGCTGCATGATCGCCAGATCGATCAGATGGCCGGCAAAGGCAATCCTCCGGAGACGACGATGTTGCGCTGCTGCTATCAGCACCGGGATCACGTTGCGCAGACGGCGGGCACTGACCTCATCCATATCGCTGCCCTTTGTGACTTCGCGGAGACGTCGCGACCAGCCAGTGGCGCGTGGTCGAAGATGTCGGCAAACAATTC
The DNA here is from genome assembly GCA_963742425.1 of uncultured Alphaproteobacteria bacterium. Taxonomy (GTDB): domain Bacteria; phylum Pseudomonadota; class Alphaproteobacteria; order Rhizobiales; family Xanthobacteraceae; genus Bradyrhizobium. The sequence goes on along the minus strand of CAVULR010000011.1, from coordinate 117,532 downwards.
CATGGCTTTCGTGGTCACGACATGGACGGCCCTGCGCATCGGCTATCGCGCCGGCCGCGGCTCACGGAGGCATCGCTCAGAAAGGTGACGTGATGGCCGCGATGCGACGCGTCGATGGCGGTTGCCAGACACGCTCTCTTCGGCGACAAGACCGGCGATCGCGAAGCTTCCGATCCGCGAAACCACGTCGTCGAAAAGCTGGTTGGTGTAGCAGGAAGGCTGCGGCCGCTCGAACACCATATCGGACCGCTTCGGCTCAAAACCCGAAATCCATGCCGACTGAACCGGCCTTCCGATCGATCCCGGCACCGTCCGCCTGTCGCGTGAATGCGATGGGCAATCCCAGATTGCGCGCATGCCGTATCGCCGACATGCAATTCTCCAGCGACCGCGCCAGATCCGGCGCATGGTCTTTGCGCAAATCGGCCATAGTTGTTCTCCTGCAGGTCGACCATGACCAGCAAGCGGCTATTCGATGCGCTGACATAGGTCCGCAAATCGATGACCGAGCTCATTGCGATCAACCCGCGAGCGGCGAAACGCAGGCGCCTCGGCTCGCGGACAATTCAAGAATGCCCGGATGTTCCCATTGCCCCTCGGGACGGATCAGCACGTAAGGATCGTCGGTCGAGGTTATGCTTTGCGGATGCTTCTCGGTTTCCAGCTTGACCTCGACATAGTCGAAATCCGAAAACACGAAATCGCGGCGCGCCCGTCATGCGCGTGAAACCGCGCTGCTCCCAGAACCTTGAGAAAACGCTTCTGCGAGTGCGCGTACAGCACGCGATAGCCCTTCTTCCGGCAGAGCTCGATTGCGGCATCGACAATCTGACCCGCCAGGCCGACGTTGCGGCTTTCATTGCGGACGGCCAGCCGTTCGAGTTTGGCAAAGTCGGCAAAGTACCGGATCCGCATGCAGCCGACCGGCTCGTCGCCCTTGTGGCAGATCAGATGGGTCGCCGAAAAATCATTGCCGTCGAATTCTTCCTCGAACGGACATTGCTGCTCGCCCATGTAGACCGCGCCGCGGATCGCGATCACGCGCGCCATCTCGTCCATCGAGCGGACCACGCGCACCGATACCGGATTGCGGGGAACGAACTTGACCGCCGAGACATCCTGCGAACGATCGAACATCTGCAGATTGGGCGCGAACAACCCGTCGTAGCGCGCGCCCGGCGTAAAGCCGAGCGGCTCCAGTACCCGCAGCCCTTCCTTGGTCACCGGCCGCGAATAGAGATTGACGCCCCGGTAGAGCGGCGCGGAGATTTTCTGCAGCACCAGCGGGATCGCCGCGGCGAGCGTACCCTTGGCATGGATGCGCCCAGACATAGATTCCGGCGGGCCGCTCCGATTGCCGCGCGATGACAGGAAATATCCGGATTGCGCGTATCGAGGCTGCCGTCGAGCAGCCGCCGCATGCCTCTGTGCGTCAGCGGCAGCACCGCGAAGAAAGCCCTCGCCCTTGGGCGCGTTGATGTCGAAATGATCCTTCTTCGTGATCGCCCAGAACGTATCGGGGTTGTGGTTGGCCACCGCCTGGACGATGGCATTGGAGGTCAGACCGGGGATGTCCGCTCGCGCGGCGTCCATCAATGCGGCGATGCCGGCGGCATCGACGGTGAAAATCACCGTGCGTCTTGCCATCTGCAGGACGGTCATCCTGTCGAGCGAATGGGCCGTGGATCGGCTTCCGCGACGTCGTTCCGCCGGGCGGTTTTGCGGATCAAATCGATATCGAGTGCAGTCATTTGATCGTCTCTGGATTGTGTAAACGGCCGTAGTTCTGCAATGAATAGGAATGAATTAGAGGGAGGTGGTTTGTATGCACTCACCTGAGCGCAGGGGTGCGCACGCGGGCGCGCACACCCCGGGGCGAATGGCGAACTGGGACCTGGTCCGTATCTTTCTGGAAGTGGCCCGGATCGGCAGCTTCCGGGCTGCCGCCGAACAACTGAACATGTCCGCGAACTTTCTTAGCAAGCGAATTTCGGCGCTGGAAAGCGCCTACAAGACGACATTGATGACCCGCCACGTCGACGGCATCAGGTTGACGCCGGAAGGGCCTGCAGGTGCTCGAAGCCGCCAAGCGGATGGAAGAGGCCTCCTTCGGGCTCGACCGCGCGCTGAACCAGACGACGCCCGCGCTGAGCGGCGAGGTTCGGCTTGCCGTCACCGAGGGCCTGGGCACATTCTGGCTGGCGCCGAGGCTGGTCGAATTCCAGCGGGTCTATCCCGGCCTGCTGGTGGATCTGAAATGTGAGATGCGTTCGGCCGATGTGCTTCGTCTTGAAGCCGATCTTGCCGTGCAGCTCGAGGAGCCCGACAAGCCCGATCTGAAGCGCGTCAAGATCGGACGGCTTCACATCATGCCCTTCGTCAGTCCGTCCTATGTCGAAATCTACGGCATGCCGAAAGACGTGGACGACCTCCGCCAAAATCATCGGATCGTCATTCAGGATGCGGAGCAGACCAAAGGCAAGGAGATGTACGACAAATATGCGCGGCCGCGAGCAGCTCGGCTTTGTCGCGATGCGCAACAACGTCAGCAGCGCGCACGTCTGGGCGATCGCCAAGGGCGCCGGCGTCGGCTGGTTGCCGACCTATCTGCCGATGCTTGGCGATCCGCTGATCCCGCTCGATCTCGGCGTCAAGTTTCGAACTCGATATCTGGCTCGCCTATCATCCGGACGCGAAGAAAATACCGCGCGTCAGGCAACTGATCGAATGGACCATCCAATCCTTCGACGGCCGCAAATATCCGTGGTTCCGGGACGAGTTCGTTCATCCCAACGAATTGCAGAATTCATACAAGGGCGAGCCGCTGGTGAATTTGTTCGCCGGATTTTCAGAAGGAGTCGCGGTCGAAACTCGGGCTGATCGTCACAACGACAACAAGAGCGCCGCAATGAGCAACGCCACCGATGGGCCGATTGACCGGCTTGTGAAAGAAAGATGGCTCGCGATCGGGCTTTCGCAGAGCCGACCTTGCCGAAGTGCTCGGCGCCACGTTTCAGCAGACATCGCAGGACGACGACGGCTCGAGTGGCGCGGCTCGGCCGCGCTGATGAGTCGCCGACGCGCTCGGCTGTGCCGCCGAATTGTCGGCTCGGAGAAAGCCGGACCGGTCATCGCCGCAGAACGGCAGTTCGCTGCAATCGTTGCTCGATCTGCGGCTGTTGCGGGCGTTTCACGAATTGCAGGATCACCGGACCAAACGGATGCTGGTTCAACTCGCCGAGCGGATCGTCCAGCGTCAGGCCAATCGCCGCGGGGACGCCGATTGAGCACGCGCGTCCGGCGCGCGCTTGCGATGGTGCGAGCGGGCAGGCCGCGGTCCCGCGCATGGTCGCGATGCATCCCGCGCCATTGATGCGCCCAAAATCCGTGTCTGTGGGCAGGCCGGGCAAAATCGGCCCGGCGGACGCCGGGCCGGGTCGCGGCATCATGGAACCCGGCCCAGAACCCCTGCCTTATGTCTGTTTCCGAACAAATCTCCCGCGCCACCGCCCCCGGCAACTGGCTCGCCAACCAGCCTTATCTGCTGCTCTCGATCACCGCGCTGTGCTGGGCCGGCAACGCCATCGTCGGCCGGCTTGCCGCCGGGCATATTCCGCCGGTGACGCTGTCATTCCTGCGCTGGTCGGTGGCATTTCTCATCATTCTTCCCTTCGCCTGGAAACACCTCAAGCACGACTGGGCCGCGATCCGCGGCAAGCTCGGCACCATGATCGTGCTCTCCATCACCGGCATCGGCGCCTTCAATACCCTGCAATACTGGGCGCTCGAATATACCCAGGCGCTGAACACGCTTTTGCTGCAGTCGGCCGGACCCCTGGTGGTGGCGATGTGGTCGCTGATCCTGCTCGGCGTCCGCATGACGCTGGCGCAGGCAGCCGGTGTTACGCTGTCGCTGGCCGGCGTGCTGGTGATCCTGCTGCATGGCGACCTCAGCGCGCTCGCCGAGCATCCCGTTCAACAAGGGCGACGTCATCTTCACCGTGGCGCTGGTGATCTTCGGGCTCTATTCGGTGCTGTCGCTGAAGCGGCCGGCATATTCACGGCCTTTCCTTTGTCGGCTTCACCTTCGGCTGCGGCGCGGCGTGCCTGATACCGCTGGTGATCGGCGAATTGTTCACGCGCCCGGTGATGCAGCTCGATGCAAGGAACCTGCTGACGCTGTTTTACGTCGCGGTGTTTCCATCCACGATTGCCTATCTCTGCTTCAATCGCGGCGTGCAGCTGATCGGCGCCAACCGCGCGGCTCCCTTCCTGCATGTGGTGCCGGTGTTCGGATCCGTCATGGCGATCGTCTTTCTCGGCGAACGCCCGCAACTGTTTCACATCATCGGTTTCGCGCTGGTGCTGACGGGCGTTTTCGTGGCATCGCGAAGGCCGGCGCTGAAGGTTCATGATGGCGGATAAAGCCGGCGAGTCGTCAGGTCTCCGTGCGAGCGCGTCCATTTCTCCCATCGCTGGCAATCCATCTTTTTCAAGAGGATGGATACGCGGGTCAAGCTCGCGTATGACAAATGCTCCGAAGTAGCTCCTAGGGCAGCGGCGCGCCCACAAGATTGATCGCCGGAATTGAAACGCTCCATCTCAGCCCTTCGACCGCAAATTCCGTGGCGACCGTGCCGTTGAGGGAACGTTCGACCATTTCTCCGATCACCACGTGGCCGAAGCCTTTGCGGGAAGGCGGCAATACCGAAGGCCCGCCGTGCTCGATCCAGTTCAACGACAGCTGCGGCGAGACGCTTGCATTGTCTTCGAAGGCCCAGGATATCCTGACCTTGCCGGACGGCTGCGACAGCGCTCCGTATTTGATGGCGTTGGTTGCCAGCTCGTGAATGGCAAGGCCGATTGACTGTGCGGCTTCCGCAGTCACCACGACATCGGGGCCTGCAAGGTCAAAACGGGAGCTTTGTATTTCCACAAACGGAAGCAGCTGTTGACGCACGAGTTCGTCGAGCGGCGCGCCCTGCCAATTCTTGCTGACGAGAACGTCGTGCGAGGCAGCGAGGCCCTGCAGACGCCGCTCGAACCGCGCCTCGAACTCTTCCAGCGATCCGGCGGTGCGCGCCGTTCGGCGAGCGATCGACTGGATCACGGTCAACAGATTCTTTGAGCGATGCGAAATCTCGTGCATCAGAAACTGGATGTGATCCTCGGCCGCCTTGCGCTCGGTGACGTCGGTCACGATGCTCACCAGGCGTTGCGCCTTGCCATCGGGCGCGCGGGCAACAACCTGTCCGCGGCCACGCAGCCACAGGACCTTGCCGTCGGGGTGAACGGCCCGGTACTCGGATGTAAACGAGTCCTGCTTGTCCGCCAATTGATGGAACTCGTCCACCAGATGACGGTCGTCGGGGTGTAGCGCCGCTCTGTACTCGTCGTTGTCGCCGCCGACATGGCCGCGGCCGTCGGCAAGAGAAATTCCAAACAGCGCCATTCCTTCCGCGGTCCAGATCCGTGTCCTGGCAACCAGGTCGGTTTCCCAGGTCCCCATTCGGCCGATCGAAAGCGCGGTGCGGTATCGCGCTTCGCTTTCGCGCAATTGCCGGTTTGCTTCGGTCAATTCTTCGGTCTTGCGTTCCAGCGTCTCTTTCGACTCGATGAGTTCCCGTTCCGCGCGGTGCCGCGCGAGCAAAATGCTCTTGGCGTTCTGCAAGGCGACAGAGCGCAAGAGCTTTTCCTCATCTTCATTTTCGTCACTGGGCATCAGCGGTCCGCGATCCTTTTCGATGCCAGCGCCGTTCCGAGCACGCGGGCCCGGATCTTCGCAAAAGCGGTATCGCGGCTCGTCGAGGTATCGTCGCTGAACGGCGAGAAGCCGCAATCGTCCGTCGTGCCGAGTTGCTCGATCGGGATGTACTCCGCGGCCTCCAATACGCGGTCGCGAACCTCCTCCGGGGTCTCGATACGTCGATCGATCGGAGATATCACCCCGACGAATATCCGCTGATCCGGTTTCACGTGCTTTCGGATAATTCTCAGAACGCGCGGGCGATCCTGCTCGCCCGCCAGCGCGACATAGAAATTTCCAGCCCGCAGTTCGAACAGGCTGGGCAGCAACTCGGCGTAGTCGATCTCGGCGCTATGGGTCGAATCGCGATCGCCGCCCGGGCAGGTATGAACCCCGATGCGCCGGCGCTCTTCGGCGGAAAATCGCGACAATGCCAGATTGTTCAAATCGATAAAGCTGTTGAGCAGCTGACCCGATGGATCGAGCTTGATCGCCAGGCGCCCTTCGGTGAAATCGATCTGAACCTTGTGCGCCCCTTTCTGCAAGCAGGCGCGAACCTCGGTCTCATGTTCGCGCAGCAGGTCGCCGATGAACTGGTCGCGGGCGTAGCCGGGAACCCCTTCCGCGGGATACATCAGGCTCAGGGCCGAAGGCGAAATGACCGCCTGCTTCACCGGCACATGAGCGTAGCGCCGTGCGACGTCAAGGAAGCGATCGGCCGACAGGCGGTATCCGAACGGCCCCGACCTCAGGCGCGGCATGTAACGGGTGTGACCGGCGGCGAAGGGAATCTTGAAACCGTCCGGCGACGTGTTGGGAAGTCCGTGCACGGAATAGGTCCAGAAATTGTGATATTTTCGCTGCTCGCCGTCGGTAATGACCGGCGAGCCGGTCGCTTCGAAGCGTTCAATGGTGTCCCGAATGGCTTCGTCGTAGAGCGGATCGAGCGCCGGGTCGGCGTAGTCTCCCGATGCCTCGATGGCATGAATCAGGTGAAGTGGCCTCGGAATGCTGCCTATCGGCTCGGTGGGAATGGTCATGAACACCTTATCGACGCGGTACTGCGACGCTGACCCAACTGAGGTATTTATAGTAGTATAGGGAACAAATCGGATAAATAGTGCTCGAATTAATGCATCGCAGCCGGGCGGGAGAGATCGGCCGGGTGCGGCGACGGAATTGACCGCCCTTTCTCGCCCGCAGACCCTGTCAGCCGACCCTTTCAAACACGGACCGCCTGCCGCCATGCACGACAAAACAGCCAATATCGCTCCTCCGCCCACGACGGTAACGCGCGCCGCCAGCGCCGTTCCACGCGGCTTGCGGCGCTACCTTTCGCTGGATGATTTTGAAGTGACCGCCCGGCGCCGCCTGCCGAAATTTCTCTATGGCTTCATATCCGGCGCTACCGAGACAGACGCCGCGCTCGCCGACAATCGCCGCGCGTTCGAGGAATACGGTTTCGTTCCGCGCGTGCTGAACGACGTATCGGGCCGCGAGCAAACCACAACCCTGTTTGGCAAGACTTACGCCGCGCCATTCGGCATTCCGCCCATGGGCTCTGCCGCACTCTGCGCCTATCGCGGAGACTTGGTGCTGACGCGCGCGGCGGCGGCCATGAATGTGCCGATGATTCTCAGCGCCTCATCGCTGATCAAACTGGAAGACATCCGGCGCGAAAATCCGGCAGCCTGGTATCAGGCTTATCTCGCAGGCGAGCCCGCGCGCATCGAGCCCTTGGTCGATCGCGTTGCCGCCGCCGGCTACGACACCTTCGTCGTCACCGCGGACGTACCGGTTCCCGCCAACCGCGAGAACAACATCCGCAATGGGTTCCAGGTTCCCCTCGCCATCACACCGCGCGTCGCCTGGGACATCGCGACCCATCCGCACTGGCTGTTCGGCACCTGGGCGCAAACGTTGCTGAAGCATGGCATGCCGCATTTCGAGAACATGGATGCGATGCGCGGGCCGCCGCTGCTTTCGAAAAACCTGATGCGCAACATCGGCCAGCGCGACCAGCTCGCCTGGAAGCATGTCGAGCTGATCCGCCGGCGCTGGAAGGGCAAGCTCGTGGTCAAGGGCCTGATCGCGCCGGCGGATGCGCACATCGCCCGGGAGTCCGGCGTCGACGGCGTGATCGTCTCCAATCACGGCGGCCGGCAACTCGACTATACGGTGTCGGCGCTGCGGACGCTGCCCGAGATCGCCGCCAAGGCCGATGGCATGACCGTGATGCTCGACGGCGGCATCCGGCGCGGCACCGACGTACTCAAGGCGCTTGCGCTCGGCGCCCAATTCGTCTTCGTCGGCCGGCCGTTTCTGTTCGCGGCCGTCGCCGCCGGCGAGGCCGGCGTACGGCGCGCGCTGACGCTGCTCAAGGAGGAGGTCCGTCGCGACATGGCGCTATTGGGCGTGCGAAGCATCGGTGAGATTTCGTCCGACCTGGTTCGCCGGCTTTAGCGCGAGTCACGGTTGAGCATCGTGACCATGCCGAAGCATCTGTTGCCCACCACGGTCGTCGGAAGTTATCCGCAGCCGGAATGGCTGGTGGACCGCGCGATGCTGTCAAAGTCGGTCCCACGTACCCGCCTGCACGAGATTTGGCGACCTCGGCAGGAACATCTTGAGCAAGCGCAGGATGACGCCACCGTCGTCGCCATCAGGGACATGGAGCGTGCCGGCATCGACATCGTGACCGATGGCGAGATCCGCCGGGAGAGCTACTCGAACCGGTTTGCGACCGCGCTCGAAGGCATCGACAGCGACAAGCCTGCCATGATCGTTTCAAGGTCGGGATATCAAACGCCGGTGCCGCGCGTCGTCGGCAAGGTCCGCCGCACCTCACCGGTCGAATTGCGGGATATGCAGTTTCTTCGCCGCAACACCGACCGCGCCGCCAAAATCACGTTGCCGGGCCCCTTCACCATGAGCCAGCAGGCCAAGGATGAATTCTACGGAGATGACGAAGAGCTGGCGATGGCATTCGCCGAAGCCGTCAACGCCGAAGCCATCGACCTGCAAAAGGCCGGCGCCGACGTAATCCAGCTCGACGAGCCCTGGGTCCGCAACAACCCCGAACTGGCCAGGCGCTACGCGGTGAAGGCGATCAACCGCGCGCTGCAGGGCATCACGGTGCCGACGGTGGTGCATTTGTGCTTCGGTTACGCCGCGGTCGTGCCGGGTTCAACCAAGCCGGCCGCCTATTCGTTTCTGGCGGAACTCGCCGACACCCGGGCCGAGCAAATTTCAATCGAGGCGGCGCAGCCCCGGCTCGATCTCGGGGTGCTCAGGGAGCTCGCGCCGAAGAAGATCATGCTCGGCGTGCTCGATCTCGCAAACCCCGAGATCGAAACCGCCGGCGTCGTTGCCGACCGGATCCGGCGCGGACTGAAATATGTTGCGGCGGAAAGGCTTATTCCCGCGCCCGACTGCGGCATGAAATACATGCCGCGCCATATCGCCTTCGGCAAACTAAAGGCGATGTGCGACGCCGCGGCGACCGTGCGCCGCGAAGTCAGCTGAGCGAGCCCCGCGAAAAACTAGCCGATCTTGAATTTGCTGTAGGCCTCGGCGGTCGCAATGATCACATGCTCGGCGCAGCCGTTGCGGCGATGTGGATCGCTCAGCTTCTCGTAATCCGCCGACGTCATCATGTCGATGAAGGCGGCGACATCGGGATAATAGACCAGCGCCAGGTAGTCCCATTGATTGCCGTGCTGCGGGCCGAGCGCGACCGCCTTGGCATCGCCGGTCCACAATAGCGTTCCGCCGCGTGCCTTGATCATCGGCACCGTCAGCGCGCTGTAGCGCAAATAGGCATCCCAGCCCGAGCCGTCGCCATCGAGCGAACGCTCGTGAAACCGCATCAGGTTCACCATCACGATCGGTCCCCGGTGCTTCAGCTCCCCAAGCCCCTCGATATTCAGCAAATCCACCGCCATGGCCGGCTCCCCGTTTGCACGCCTCGATATCGGGACATTGTAGCATTGCTGGCACGGCACTTGTCGCGCCGCATGAATCCGGCACAACTTCACCTCAACCGATGACCAGACCCGTACCAGCGCCGCCTGCCCGCGATCCCCTCCGATGGCTCAACAACCAGCCCTATCTGCTCCTGAGCCTGACCTCGCTGTTCTGGGCCAGCAATATCGTGCTCGCACGCTATGTCGCCGCTCATGTGCCGCCGATGACGCTTTCCTGCGTCCGATGGATCGGCGCCTTTCTGATGCTGCTGCCGTTCGCCTGGCCTCATTTGCGACGCGACTGGCCGGCGCTGCGCGCGCGGCTGCCGCTGATGGTGGGGCTGTCGGCAACGGGTTTCGCTTTCAACAACGCGCTTTCCTACTGGGCGCTGCATTACACGCAGGCCCTGAACGCGCTGTTGATCCAGTCGTCCGGTCCGCTATTCGTGGCGCTGTGGTCGCTCGCGCTGTTCGGCCTGCGGCTGACCTGGGCACAACTCGCCGGCATTGCCATTTCGCTGGCGGGCGTCCTCACCATCATCCTGCGCGGCGATCTCACGGCCCTCGTCAATATCCAGTTCAACAAGGGCGACGTGATGTTCGCCGGCGCGGTGTTGAGTTTCGGACTGTATTCGGCGCTGATGCCGCGGCGGCCGGTAACACATCAGCTGTCGCTGATCTCCTTTACCATCGGCTGCGGCGCGCTGCTGCTGTTGCCGTTCTCGATCTGGGAATTCTCGATCGGCTCGACACTGAAGTTCGACCTGTTGACGGTCGTGACGCTGGTCTATGTCGTGATCTTTCCCTCCACGCTGGCATATCTGTTTTTCAACCGCGGCATCGCGCTGATCGGCCCGAACCGCGCCGCACCTTTTCTTCATCTGGTTCCGGTATTTGGCTCGGCGATGGCGATCCTGCTGCTCGGCGAACAGCCGCGGCTGTTTCACCTGATCGGCTATCTGCTGGTGCTCGCGGGCGTGGTGATCGCCTCGCGGCCGGCGTCGGCTGCGGTATGAGCCCCGAGCCGAGGCGCTATACCGGCTTTCGCTTTGAGCTGGAGCAGGTTAGCCTGCCCGGCAAGAACGCAGGAAGAAGCAGATCGGCACGTTCGCCGGTATCAAAAAGCAGCAAGGTCCAACACCGAAAATATCAAATCGGAAAGAGAAATCGAAATGTCGAAATTCAGGGTGGTGACGCCGAAGGGCGCGAGTTTCACGGTTGCCGGCGGCGGTTATGCGTTTGAAAAAGAGGCGCTCGATCCGATCGGCGCCGAAATCATCGAGGCGCCGGCCAATGAGGCAGAATTCATCGCCGCCGCCCGGACCGCCGACGCCATCTACGCCAAGGGTTTGCCGATCTCCAAGAAGATCATCGATGCGCTGGAGAACTGCAAGGTCATCACGCTCGGCACCGTCGGCGTCGACAGCGTGGACGTCAAGGCGGCCACCGCGCGCGGCATTCCCGTCACCAACGTTCCCGACACGTTCATCGAGGAAGTCGCCGATCACGCCATGATGCTGCTGCTGGCCGGCTTTCGACGGCTGGTCGAGCAGGACAAGATGGTCCGGCAAGGCCGCTGGACCGAGGGTCGCCCGATGCTGTTGAAGATTCCGCGGCTGATGGGGCAGACGCTGGGCTTCATATCGTTCGGCCGGGTGGCGCGCGCGGTCGCCAAACGCGCCGCGCCGTTCGGGCTCCGGATGATGGCCTACGATCCGTTTATCCAGGAAATGCTGATTTCAGATCACGGCGTGATCCCGGCAACCCTTTCCGAAGTGCTTTCGCAATCGGATTTCATATCCATGCACGCGCCGGCGCGGCCCGAGGTCCATCACATGCTGGGCGAAAAGCATTTCAGGCAAATGAAGCCGGGCGCCATCTTCATCAACACCGGCCGTGGACCGACGGTGGACGAGGAGGCGCTGATCAAGGCGCTGCAGGAGGGCTGGATCGCGCACGCCGCGCTCGACGTGCTGGAAAAGGAGCCGCCCTCGCACAACAATCCGATGCTGGGCATGGAGAACGTCACCCTGACGGCTCATGTCGCCTCGGCCTCGGCGCGGTTCGACGAGACGCGCAAGCGCCGGGTCGGCCATGAGTTGTCGCTGGTGCTGTCGGGCATGTGGCCGGCGAGCTGCGTCAACCCGTCGGTGCTGCAAAACACCGCGCTCCGCCGCTGGCAACCCGTCAGCATGGACCGCGGCCCGAACAGCTAGCGCTTTTTCCAATACGGTGGCTTCATCCTTCGAGACGCGGCCAAGAGGCCGCTCCTCCCGAGTGAGCGCGAACGCGCTCATCCGGGGATGAGGTCTTAGACCCTCACGGTGGGGAGCGCGGCAACGCCGCGCGTCTCGAATCACGAGGCCACGGGATACGCAATCATCCGCGCGCTCACTCCTTGCGCGTGCGATAATCGCCGAACGTCGTGTCGCGCTGGTCGAGTTGCGCTTTGACGCTGCCGCCGTCGCGCCGGAACGTCGACATGTAGGCGCGGCTCGCCTCGGTCGTGAACGCCAGTGCCTGGATTTCGGTGCCGGCGCGCATCGCCGCGCGGGCGCCCATGATCTCCATCGCGCGATGGACCGAACGCTTGTTGAGCTGCTGCAATTCGACCGGCACCTTGGCGGCGCGCTCGGCGAAATCGAGCGTGCGCTGTTCGAGTTCCGCAAGCGGATACGAACGCGTCGCAAAGCCCCATTCGGCGGCTTCGCGTCCGGACATGGCGTCGCCGGTGAGCATCAGCTCCATGGCGCGGCGCATGCCGACCAGCCACGGATGATACTGCATGTCCGGCGGACTCATCAGCCGCACCGGCGGATATCCGATCTGGGCATCGTCGGCGACATAGACGATGTCGCAGGCGGTCGCGAGTTCGGTTCCGCCGGCAAGACAATAGCCGTGCACCTGGGCGACCACGGGCTTTGCCAGATCCCAGATCGAGAACCAGCCTTCAAGGACGTGGCGCGACCATTGGCCCGGCCCCGCCGCCGAATGATACGGCTGATCCACCGAATTGTTCGACGACAGATCGTAGCCTGCGGAGAAACACGGGCCGGCGCCGCGCACGATCGAGATCGAAATACCGGTATCGCGATCGGCCGCCTCCAGCACCTCGAAAACCTCGGCGCGCAGCCGGTTGTTCAGCGCATTGCGCTTTTCAGGCCGGTTCAGCGTGATGCGCCGGACGCGCGGCCTCGGATCGTCGACCAGAATGTGTTGATATGGCATGGCAAAAACCCCGCGGTCTCAAACCTGTTATGTAGAAACACCGGCGCCCATGAATATCGACGCCGCTTAAAATACCAAAGCCTTGGCCTGCTTGACCTGCGGCAACGCCTGCACCTTGGTGAGCACCGCCGCCGGCACCGCACCGTCGACCTCGACCAGCGCGATGGCATCGCCCCCCTGCTTGTTGCGGCCGAGGTGGAAGGTCGCGATGTTGATGCTGGCATCGCCGAGTATGCCGGCGAAATGACCGATGAATCCCGGCTTGTCCTCGTTGGTGACATAGATCATCGACTTGCCGAATTCGGCGTCGACGCGGATGCCCTTGATATCGACCAGCCGCGGCTTGCCGTCGGCATAGACAGTGCCCGATACCGAGCGCTCCTGCCGTTCGGTGGTCACGGTGACCGTGATCAGGCTTTCATAATCGCTTTGCGCCGCGCGCACGATCTCGTCGACCACCATGCCGCGTTCCTTGGCGACGACCGGAGCCGAGACCACGTTGATGTCGCCCAGCATCGGCCGCAGCAGGCCCGACAGTACCGCCGAGGTCAGCGCCTTAGTCTTCATTTCGGCGACGTGTCCCTCATAGGTGATCTGCACTTTCAGGATGCCGGTTTCGGTGAGCTGGCCTGCGAAGGAGCCGAGCTTTTCGGCGAGCGCGATGAACGGTTTCAGCTTCGGCGCCTCTTCCGCCGTGATCGAGGGGAAATTGACCGCGTTGGAAATCGCCCCGCTCAAGAGATAATCCGACATCTGCTCGGCAACCTGAAGCGCAACATTCTCCTGGGCTTCGGTGGTCGCGGCCCCGAGATGTGGCGTGCAGATCACGTTGGGATGACCGAACAGCACGTTCGAGGTGGCCGGCTCCTCGACGAACACGTCGAACGCGGCACCGGCGACCTGTTTGGAATTCAGGGCATCGACCAGCGCCTGCTCGTCGACCAGGCCGCCGCGCGCGCAGTTGACGATGCGCACGCCCTTTTTCATCCTGGCGAACGCTGCCGCGTCGATAATGTTGCGGGTCTTATCGGTCAGGGGCGTATGCAGCGTGATGAAGTCGGCGCGCTTGAACAGCTCGTCGAGGTCGACCTTGTCGACGCCGATATCCTTGGCCCGCTCCAGCGACAGGAACGGATCGAACGCGACCACCTTCATGCGAAGTCCGAGCGCGCGATCGGCGACGATCGAACCGATATTGCCGCAGCCGATCACGCCCAGCGTCTTGCCGGTGATCTCGACCCCCATGAAGCGATTCTTCTCCCACTTGCCGGCCTGGGTGGAGGCGTCGGCTTGCGGAATTTCCCGCGCCAGCGCCAACATCAGGGTGATGGCGTGTTCGGCCGTGGTGATCGAATTGCCGAACGGCGTGTTCATCACGATGATGCCCCTCGCGGTGGCGGCGGATATCTCAACATTGTCGACGCCGATCCCGGCGCGGCCGATCACTTTCAGCCGCTTCGCCTTCTCCAGGATTTTCGCGGTCGCCTTGGTCGCCGAGCGGATCGCGAGGCCGTCATAGTCGCCGATGATCTCGGCAAGCTTGTCCTTGTCCTTGCCGAGGTTGGGCTGAAAATCGACCTCGATGCCGCGATCCCTGAAGATCTGAACGGCGGCGGGCGACAGGGCGTCGGAAATGAGAACTTTGGGTTTGGGCATTGGACTGATCCGTTGAGGGACGTTGAATTTGTTATCGTCACCCCCGGGCTTGACCCGGGGGTCCATGCTTTTTGATGGATGGCCGGGTCAAGCCCGGCCATGACGATGATGGAATGCGAACTTACGCCGCCTTCGCAAGCTGCGCCTTGGTCTCGGCGAACGCCCAGTCGATCCACTGCGTCAGCAGCGCAACGTCCCTGGCTTCCACCGTGGCGCCGCACCAGATGCGCAGGCCCGCCGGCGCATCGCGGTAATGTGCGAAATCGTAGCCGGCGCCTTCTTTCTCGACCGCGGCCACCAGCTTCTTGGCGAAGTCTACCTGCGCATCCGCGCTGAGCGAGGTAATCGCGGGATCGACCACCTTCATGCACACCGAGGTATTGGATCGGATGGCCGGATCCTTCGCCAGGAAATCGATCCACGGCGTCCTCGCCTTCCAGTCGGCGAGCACCTTGGTGTTGGCGTCGGCGCGCGCGATCAAGCCCTTCAGGCCGCCGACCGATTTCGCCCAGTTCAGCGCATCGAGATAATCCTCGACGCACAGCATCGACGGCGTGTTGATGGTTTCGCCCTCGAAGATGCCCTCGTTGAGCTTGCCGCCCTTGGTCATGCGGAAGATCTTCGGCAGCGGCCATGGCGGCTTGTAGCTCTCGAGCCGCGCCACCGCGCGCGGTGAAAGCACGAGCATGCCGTGAGCCGCCTCGCCGCCCAGCGCCTTTTGCCAGGAGAACGTCACCACATCGAGCTTGGCCCAGTCGAGCCTCTGCGCGAACGCCGCCGAGGTGGCGTCGCAGATGGTGAGGCCTTCTCGATCAGCGCTGATCCAGTCGGCATTGGGAACGCGGACGCCCGAGGTGGTACCGTTCCAGGTGAAGACGATGTCGGAGGCCAGGATCGGCCTTGCCAAGATCAGGGATTTCGCCGTAGCCGGCATGCAGTTTCGTCACGTCCTGCAGCTTCAATTCCTTGACGATGTCACCGACCCAGCCTTCGCCGAAGGACTCCCAGGCGATCGTGGTCACCGGCCGCGCGCCAAGCAGCGACCACAGCGACATCTCGACGGCGCCGGTGTCCGATGCCGGCACGATGCCGATCCGGTAGCCGGCCGGCACTTCGAGCACTTCGCGCGTCAGCTCGATGGCGAGCTTGAGCTTGGCCTTGCCGATCTTCGCGCGATGCGAGCGGCCTAGTGCTGCGTCTTTGAGGTTTTGGGAATTCCAGCCGGGGCGCTTGGCACAGGGGCCGGACGAAAAATGCGGCACATTCGGCCGCAAAGCGGGCTTCGCTGCAGTCATGTTCTATCCTTCCAGATAGCGAGCCTCCCGTTGGGGGGAGGTGTCCCGCCGCGGTGGATAGGGCAAACGGCCGGAATCGTCAAGAACTTCGGGCGGGCTCCGGTAGGAGCTCAGGCATAACTCTGGGGATCGGAGAGCCCGGGGCATCAGTTTGTGAGCCGGGTATCAGCTACGGATCGATCACAGGCGATTGATCTCGGTCTGCGCTTCCGCCACCGCGGCGTGCGAATTGAGCAGCTCCGCCGCATCGACGACGAGTTTCGCCGCCCGTCGCCGGCTCGCCACTTTCAAGACGCTTTTCTCGTCCGCCTGCACGACATACTCGTTGTCGATCCTGACAATGGAATAGATTTTCATTTGTGCTCCCGAGAAGCCCCAAGCGGACGGGAGACGCCGAACTCTCGCAATCGTTCCAGCGAGATGAATTGCGCCGATCTGATGGTTTACCGCGCGTTAACAAGAAGGAATCTCAAGCCGCTTTTCGCAATCCCCGCAACGGCCGATCGCTCGATAGCGATTTGCTGCTGCATCAAAATCTAGAATCGCAGCGTCATTCCGACATGGCTCGGCTGAAATCCCAGCCGCTTGTAGAACCGCTGCGCATCGACGCGGCTCTGGTGCGTCAATAATTCGACCAGCTTGCAGCCCCTGGTGCGGGCCTCCGCGACGGCCCATTGCACCATCTGCTCTCCAATGCCGCGGCTGCGGCAATGGGTGGCGACGCGAACGTCCTCGATCAGGCCCCGCGAGGCGCCCTGCGAGCTTAGCCCCGGCAGGATGCAGAGCTGCAGGCAGCCGACGACGGCGCCCTCACCGTCCTGCGCGACCACGAGGCGGATATTCGGATCGGCGTCGAGCGCCTCGAAAGCCCTGAAATAGCACGGCGGCAGCGGGTCTTCGAGCCGCTCGCGGGCGCGGCCGAGCGGATCGTCGGCCAGCATCGCCACGATGACGCCGACGTCGTCGCGGCGGGCGCGCCTGATGGTGACGGAGCAAATCATCGCCATGATGGTTCAGATCGTTCAACGCGCCGGCGGCAGGCCGAGGGATTTCTCGGCCTCGCCGATCCACCGCCGCAACGAGGCGTAGCCGTCGAGGTGAAAGCCGCCTTCATGCGCCAGGCGCGTATAGGCCAGCAGCGACACGTCGGCGAGTGAGAAGCTTTCGCCGACCAGAAATCGCGTCGCCGCGAGCTGGTGCTCCATCCGC
Source organism: uncultured Alphaproteobacteria bacterium (assembly GCA_963742425.1). GTDB lineage: Bacteria > Pseudomonadota > Alphaproteobacteria > Rhizobiales > Xanthobacteraceae > Bradyrhizobium. The sequence goes on along the minus strand of CAVULR010000011.1, from coordinate 100,433 downwards.
GCCAGCGCGGCGTAGCCGCGCTTGATCTTGTCAGGATCGAGATCGGAGGCCGGTTTTCCAAGATACATCATCTGGAAGCGGCACACCGCGATATAGGGCTCGTGGCTGTATTGCTCCCAGAACAGCCATTCGTCCATCTTCGCGGCGGCGAATGCGTCGGCGGGAATGAGATCGCTGCCGCGGGCGAGATAGCGGATGATGGCGTTGGATTGCGCCAGCGTGCGGCCGTCGTCGAATTCGACCGTCGGCACCTGGCCCGCGCTGTTGAGCTTGAGAAATGGCGTGGTGCGGGTCTCGCGCTTGAGCGTGTCGATGGCGATCCAGCTATAGGGCAGCGCGAGCCGGTCGCAGACCCACTTCACCTTCAGGCAGTTGCCCGAATTGGTATCGCCGTAGATTTTCATCAATGCGCTGGCCTCCGGACAGAGGCGGCATCGGACCAGCCGCGTCAATTCCTGTCAAGGCAGCGCTTGGGTGAGGACTCAGAACTTGTAACCGATGCCGGCCCGCAGGTTGTTGGTGCTGAAGGAGATGTCCTTGACCGACACGAACCGGACATATTCCCACTCGCCGCGCAGGAACAGGTTGCCCCACAGCATGTAGTCCATGCCGAGGCCCGCGACCCAGCCGGCCACGAAACTGTTGGAGCGGCGTTCCTGCGCGGATTGCGAACTGGATCCCAGGAAAACCGTGTTGTGAGTCGTGGTCGTAACCAGCCCGACAGTCTGGGTGGTGTCGAAGTCGTCGAACTTGTCGAATGCAACGGTGACCGCCCGCGAGACGTCCACACGCCCGACGGCCAGGCCGCCGAACACATAGGGCAGCGCGTCGCCGGTTGCCCAGCCCGCGCGGCCGCGCAACGTCGCTACGTCCTTGACCTCCAGGCCGGCGTTGCCGCTCAATGTCGTGACATAGGTATGGGTATGGCCTGCCGGCGGATTCTCACCGTTGGGATTGACGATCAGCCGGGTCAGCGAATTGGTCGACGAACTCTGCAGGCTCGGGGTGTAATTGTAGTTAGCCTCGAGACCGAAGACGAGATCTTCCCATTGCCAGTTGCGCCCGACAAAGGCGCCGAAACCGAAAGCCTGGGCGTGATTCTTGGAGAGCACCGCCCAATCGGCGAGCGGCGCCTGCAGCACGCTGTTGCGCTCGATGAAATTCGTCAATGATCTGACGGAATGGCTGAAGTCCATGTCAGCCGAGCTGTAACCGACCTGCCCGCCGGCGTACCAACCGTCCCAGTTTCTGCTGGCCGTGCTCAGGGTGGTGGGGGGAATACTGCCGCGAAGAAAATCGGGCATATCGGCCGCCTGGGCGCCCGACGCCGCTCCGAACATCATCGCCGCCAGCAGAACCTTACGCATTGCAACGCTCCCATCGAACACCCTGACTTGCGCTGATCATCGCCCGTTAACCTTAACCAATCGTTGTCGCGGGCTTCGTTGCGCAAAACAAAACGGCGCGGGAGGGTCCCGCACCGTTAGCATTCGTTAACAGATGCGACGTTCGATTAACCCTTGCGGACCAGCGGCGGCGCGTAGGCCGGCGGGCTGAACAGCTCCCAGCGCATGCCGATCGTCAGGTCGTGCGAGGTGATGTCCTTGAACTGCATGGTCCGGCCGCGCGTGAATCCGGTGAAGTCGGTCAGCGAGCCGGTCACGCCATCGCCGAGATTCAGGTAATGGTAGGCGAGTTCGAGCGTGAGCGCCGGAGTGACCCTGTAGCCGACGCCGGCATGCAGGGCCCAGGCAAGATCCCATTTCGAGCCGGTCGGCGCAAATGCGACGCCGAGGTTCGGCGTATTGATGTCGACAAAATTCGAAATGGTGTTGCGCGACATGCCGACGCCGGCGCCGATGAACGGGGTCATGCACCACCAGGTGCCGAGATCGGCGTAGGCGTTTACCAGCGCCACCCATTCGGATTTGCTGGCGCGATATTCGTCGGTTCCGATCACCGCGCCGTTGAAGCTGACGATGTCGAGCCCATGCATGTTGGCGTTGCCGCGATACTGGCCGGTCACATCGACCCGGAACCAGTTGTTGAACCGATAACCGACGCCGAGATCGAAGATTCCCGCGGTGTCGAAACCGAGACCGATGGTCGGAGGAACCGTGATGCCGGGATCATGATAGCCCGGCGTGTCGAGATGATTGACGCGCTGATTGCTGAAACCGATATCGCCGCGCAGATACCAGCCGCCGAACTCCTCAACCGGGGGCGGCCCGTACATCGGCGGCGGCATGATGGCCATGTCAGCAGCGAACGCCATCGATGACAACAGGGATGCCGCGCCGGCGGCAATGAGAGACTTAACGCTACGCATTGGCTTCGTCCTTTTGGCCGGTGAGGCAGACAACGCTGGACCCCACATCTACAAACTCACGCCCGGACGATGGCACCAAATGTTTAAGCGCCGCTTAACCCTAATTCTTAAGGTTGATAATCTCCAAAAATTTTCCGCCTCGACGGACGGCAGCGCCAAACATGGCGCCTTCGCCACAATCGCTAACAATCTATTGACGGCAATTGCGGCGAGTTGCGCGCCCGCTTCGCCTCAGTAGGCGGTTCTCGGCAGCTTCGGCAGGAACACTGCGAGCAAACCGATCGCCGGCAGGAACGCGCAGACCTGATAGACGAAGGCGATGCCGGTGTGGTCGGCGAGCTTGCCGAGTATCGCCGCGCCGAGGCCGCCGAAGCCGAAGGCAAATCCGAAAAACACCCCCGAGATCATCCCGAAGCGGTGCGGCATCAGTTCCTGCGCGAACACGATGATCGACGTCGAGGACGACGAAATGATAAAGCCGATCAACACCGTCAAAACCGCGCTTGCGAACAGGCCGGCATAGGGCAGCGCCAGCGTGAACGGCAGCGCGCCGAGGATCGAAAACCAGATTACATATTTGCGGCCGAACCGATCGCCCAGCGGTCCGCCGAAGAACGCCCCGGCCGCGACCGAGGCGAGGAAGATGAAGAGATAGAGCTGGGCAGCCTGGGTCGAGACCGAGAATTTGTCGATCAGGTAGAAGATGTAATAACTCGACAGGCTCGAAACATAGAGCTGCTTGGAGAACAGAAGCCCGACCAGCACCAGCAGCGCGATCCTGACGCGGCGCGAACTCGGCGCATCCGGATGTGTCTCGATCGGCGCCATTTTCTTCACCGTAATCTGCGGCTTGTACCAGTGCCCGATCCGCCACAGGATGACGATCGCGAGGAACGCGATCGAGGAAAACCACGCGATGCTCGGCTGACCGAACGGCACCACGATCAACGCCGCCAGCAGTGGACCCATCGACGTTCCGAAACTGCCCCCGACCTGAAACACCGATTGCGCGAAACCGTAGCGTCCGCCTGACGCCATCCGCGCGATCCGCGCCGATTCCGGATGAAACACGGCCGAGCCCAGCCCGACCAAGGCCGCCGCGGTCAGGATGATGGGGTATTGGTCAGCGACGCTGAGCAGCAGCAGGCCGAAAAACGTAAATCCCATGCCGACGGCGAGCGAAAACGGTTGCGCCTTGCGGTCGGTGAAATAACCGATCACCGGCTGCAGCAGCGAGGCGGTGAACTGGAACGCCAGCGTGATCAGTCCGATCTGCGCGAAGTCCAGAGCATAGCTCGCCTTGAGGATCGGATAGACCGACGGAATCAGCGATTGCATGGTGTCGTTGAGGAAGTGCGAGAGGCTGATGCCGCCGAGCACGACATAGGCCGGCCCTGCCGCGGCCGCGTTTGCAGCTCCCGATTTCACCTCCGGCACCAGCACCGGCGCAACCAGGGATTCTTCGGAGACGACGACGGGCTTGTTCAAGTGATTGATCCCAACAGATTGGCAACGCAGCCCGCATTTCCTACGATGGCGGCGGCCGATCGACCAGCACCATTAGAAAATGGCAGCGATGCGAATCATGCGCTCAGGCCGCGGCCTGACCGAGTGCGAACACGATACGATCGACCACTTCCTCGACCATGATGCGGTCATCGCCCTCGCCCATCACGCGGATCACAGGTTCAGTGCCGGAAGAGCGGACCAGCAACCGGCCATGGCCGTTGAGCCGCTTCTCCCCGGCGTCGATCGCCGATTTGACCTCGGCATCGTCGAGCGGCTTGCCGCTGCGATAGCGCACGTTCTTCAGGATCTGCGGCAGCGGATCGAAGCGGTGGCAGACTTCCGATACCGGGCGGCGATGTTTCTGCACGACCGCCAGCACCTGCAGCGCCGCGACGAAGCCGTCGCCGGTGGTGGCGTAATCAGACAGAATAATGTGACCGGAGGGTTCGCCGCCGAGGTTGTAGCCGCCGCTCAGCATCTGTTCGAGCACGTATCGATCGCCGACCTGGGTGCGGACGAGTTCGATGCCTTGACCTTCAAGGAAGCGCTCCAGCCCCAGATTCGACATCACAGTGGCAACGATGCCGGGTTTGGCGAGCCGGCCGTCTTCCTTCCAGCTCTGGGCGATCACCGCGAGCAGCTGGTCGCCGTCGACGAGGTGGCCGCGTTCATCGACAAGGATGACCCGATCGGCGTCGCCATCGAGCGCGATGCCGATGTCGGCGCGCATTTCGCGCACCTTTCGCATCAGCGCCTCCGGCGAGGTGGATCCGCATTCCTTGTTGATGTTGAATCCGTCGGGGTCGACGCCGATCGAAATGACATCGGCGCCCAGCTCCCACAGCGCTTCCGGCACCACCTTGTAGGCCGCGCCGTTGGCGCAATCGACCACCACGCGCAAACCGTCGAGACTGAGATCGCGCGGCAGCGTGCGCTTGGCGAATTCGATGTAGCGGTCGTGGACGCCGTCGATGCGCCGGGCGCGTCCCAGGCTGGCGCTCTGCGCCAGGCGCCGGTCGAGCGATTCGTCGAGCAACTGCTCGATCTGCTTTTCGACATCATCGGATAATTTGAAACCCTGCGGGCCGAACAGCTTGATGCCGTTGTCCTCGAACAGGTTGTGCGAAGCCGAAATCATCACACCGAGATCGGCGCGCATCGACTTGGTCAGCATCGCCACCGCCGGTGTCGGCATCGGGCCGAGCAGCAGCACATCCATGCCGACCGAGGTAAAGCCGGCCACAAGTGCGTATTCGATCATGTAACCGGATAGCCTTGTATCCTTGCCGATGACGACGCGATGGCGGTGGTCGCCGCGCTGAAATACCAACCCGGCAGCCTGGCCGACCTTGAGCGCCAGCTCTGGCGTGATCAGACCGTTGGCAAGGCCCCGAATCCCGTCCGTACCGAAATATTTGCGGCTCATCGTTCCCCCAGCAGCCATCAGGTCTTCCTCGATCCACCCGGGCAGGAAACCTGAATGCCGGCTAATTCTGACGTGTAGCGGGTTATAATGCGTTCGCCGCTAAAATGGCTTCAAAAAATATGATGAATCATTACCGGACTGATCCGCCATAAGCACTTAACACATTGTTAACGCTGATATTATGGCTCAGGCCCCTGCCGAGGGCCTGGGCCTAATCCTTGCGCTTCACGTGGTGGTCGCCTTTCGAGGGCGGCGGTTGGATGACGTTCACGGGGTCGGAACCCGGAAAGGTCTCCTCCAGCCCCTCCTCCAGGGCCTCATCCAGCTTGCGCTTCTCGCTGCGTTTGGCGTCCCTGGGATTGTCGCGTGGTTGGTTCACCGGTGTTCTCCTGGCGCGCAAACCCAACCGCGGAGCGATGTTGCGGTGGGCTCAAGCATGCTAGATGAATCCTCAAAGCGCCGAATACAAGAAGGGGTCGGGAGCGCCAATGAAACACATTACCTGCATCGAGGATCTGCGCCAGCTCCACAAGCGTCGCGTGCCGAAGGCGTTCTTCGACTATGCGGACCGGGGTTCCTATTCCGAGGATACGCTGCGCGCCAATTGCGAGGATCTTCAGCAGATCAAGTTCCGCCAGCGCATCCTGGTCGACGTATCGAAGCGCGATCTCTCCACCACGATTCTCGGCGAGCCCGCGGCGATGCCACTGATCCTGGCGCCGGTCGGGCTATTGGGCATGCAACATGGCGACGGCGAGATCGTGGCCTGCCGCGTGGCGCAGGCCAACGGCATTCCCTTCACGTTGAGCACGATGTCGATCTGCTCGATCGAGGACGTCGCGGCCAGCGTCGACAAGCCGTTCTGGTTTCAGCTCTACGTCATGAAGGATCGCGGTTTCATCAAAAGCCTGATCGAACGCGCGATCGCGGCGAAATGCAGCGCGCTGGTGCTCACCGTCGACCTGCAAGTGATCGGGCAGCGCCACCAGGACATCAAGAACGGCATGACGGTGCCGCCGGAATGGACGCTGTCGAAGTTCGTCGATTTCGCGACCAAGCCAGCCTGGGTGGCGGGCGTGCTGCGCGGCAAGCGCCGCAGTTTCGGCAATATAGTCGGCCATATCAAGGGGACCGAGAATATCACTCAGCTATCGCAATGGACCGCCTCGCAGTTCGACACCACCCTGACCTGGAAGGATGTCGAGTGGATCCGCAGCATCTGGCCCGGCAAACTGATCCTCAAGGGCATCCTCGATGTCGAGGACGCCAATGAAGCGGTGAAGTCAGGCGCGCAGGCGCTCGTCGTCTCCAACCACGGCGGACGGCAGCTCGACGGCGCGCCGTCGTCGATCGAAGTGCTGCCGGAGATTGTCGAGGCCGCAGGCTCGCAGATGGAAATCCTGTTCGACGGCGGCATCCGCTCGGGTCAGGACGTGGTGCGCGCGCTCGCGCTCGGCGCCAAATCCTGTATGATCGGCCGCGCCTATGTCCACGGCCTCGGCGCCGGCGGCGAGGCCGGCGTCGCCAAGGCGATCGACCTCATCCGCAACGAAATGAACGTGACCATGGGCCTGTGCGGCGTCAACACCATCGCCGAGATCGACGATCACGTGCTGGCGATTTGAGACCGATCGCAAATGGGGCGGAGACAGTGTTGCCTATGTCTGCTCTTGAAGCATGAGCAGACATGTCACAAGCGGATCGCGATGCCGGCTAATGACCCACAACGGAAGTCGGCCCTAGTCCAACAGCGGCCCAATATGCTCTGATGCGAGGGCTCAGGTTTCAATTCTAGGGGTACTCTTTGACCGCCGAACGGGTGGAACGGCGACTGGCGGCAGTGCTGGCGGCGGATGTCGCCGGTTATAGCCGTCTTATGGGGGCCGATGAGGAAGGCACGCTGGCCCGGCTCAAGGCCGTTAGAAAGACCATTGTCGACCGGACCATTTCCGCCCATCGAGGTCGGATCGTCAAGACGACCGGCGATGGCATGCTGGTCGAGTTCGCCAGCGCCGTAGACGCAGTGCGCAGCGCAGTTGAAGTCCAGCGCAGCATGGCTGAACAAAATGCCAGCTTGTCGGTGGATCAAATGATCCAGTTCCGCATTGGCATACACGTCGGCGACATCATCATCGACGACAACGATATCTTCGGTGACGGCGTAAACATTGCTGCACGGCTTGAGGGTATTACCGAGCCGGGCGGCGTCTGCATATCCGATGACGCCTATCGGCAGGTTCGAGGAAAAGTCGAAATTGTCTGCGATGATCTTGGGCCGCAGACGCTCAAGAACATTGCCGAGCCTATGCGGGCGTGGCGGGTTCGGTTGACCGATCAAATCTCTTCGGCAGTACAATCGGCTTCGGCCGTAAGCAAACCTCAGCCGCTGCCGCTTCCCGACAAACCCTCTATCGCCGTGTTGCCATTCCAGAACATGTCCGGCGATCCCGAGCAGGAATATTTTTCAGATGGCATGGTAGAGGACATCATCACCGCATTGAGCCGGGTAAAATGGTTCTTCGTCATCGCCCGGAACTCCAGCTTCACTTACAAGGGCAAGCACGTCGATATAAGGCAGGTCGGGCGTGAATTGGGTGTCCGCTACGTGCTCGAAGGATCGATCAGGAAATCTGGAAACCGGGTCAGGATCACCGGACAGCTCATCGAAGCAGCAACAGGCAACCACGTTTGGGCTGATAAGTTCGAGGGAAGCCTCGAGGACGTTTTCGAATTGCAGGACCAGATTACCGAAACGGTTGTCGCGGCTATCGAGCCGAGCCTTCAAGTTGCGGAAATACGTCGCTCCAGTTTTAAACCGACGGACAACCTCGATGCTTACGATCTGTATCTCAGGGCGCTGTCAGTGCACTATGCGCATACACGGGAAAGCCTAGACGAGGCGCTGCGGTTGCTAGACAAGGCAATTACTCTCGACCCAGACTACGCATTCGCCAAGGCATTCGCGGCATACATTCACTGTGTTCGCAATAGTCAAGGTTGGGCCACTTCGGAAGAAATGGCCATAGGAGGCCGACTTGCCCAAGAGGCGCTTCTTTCAAGCCGCGACGAGCCGACCACAATTGCGTTCGCAGCTCACGCATTGGCGTGGCTCGCACGGGATTACGACACGGCGCTCGCGGCGATGGATCGTGCGATCCATCTAAACCCCAATTCGGCCCATATCCTCACCCGTAGCGGATGGCTGCGGGTATGGGTTTCTGATGCTGACCGAGCTATTCCCGACCTGCTTCGGGCAATTCGATTGAGCCCTGTAGACCCGGAGATCGGTTATCCTTTGGGTGGGCTTGCTTACGCTTACTTGCTTAAGGATGAGGCCGAAAAGGCGCTCGAATACGCGCGTCGCTCGGCTCGTGAAATGCCGCGTTGGGTGTCGGCATGGTGTGCTGTAGCGGTAGCTTCAATCAGAACTGGCAGATTGAATGAGGCGCAGGAGGCTGCGCGGCACATCCTGCTCATTTCGCCCACCTTTTCTATTGCGAACCGTCCTTCGGTGATCCGAGATCAGCGCCTAACTAAGAGGTTTTCGGATGACCTCTGCAAAGCCGGTATTCCCGAATGACGCCGGTTGTGGTCATTGTCCCATTTCCGCTATTGGCTTCCGGCACGAACGGACATGCCGCAATGCTCGCCTGATGTCCGCTCCTGGAAGTGAAACGGACATCCGGCAGTCAGGCCGAGATGTCTGAGTTTGACCCGAAACCTCTGGCGGGGCGGGAGCGCGGCCGGATCATCTCATTCTCGGACATTCGGTCTGATCTCCGCTGGCGATTTAGATCGGGCCGTCATGCCGGGGCGCGCGAAGTGCTAATCTCGGATGCCACTGGTTCCTCTCGGCCGGCTGGACGCTAGTGGAAGCGCGGCACGACTTCCTGGCAGAGCAGGCGCAAGGCCTTCATCACAAGCGCATGCGGAATGAGGCTGCCGGGGTTGAGTTCGGCCAGGATACCGTCGAGCCCGATCTCCTGACGCAGGCGCTGCAGTTTTTCGGTCACTTGACCGGGTGTGCCGACAATCATTTTGTCGCGCAGCGAATCCTCATAACTGATGGTCTTTAGTCGTTGGCCTCGCTCGGCGCGCTGCTCTATGGCGCGCGTTCCCGCCAGACTTGCAGAAGCCTCAAGCTGTCCACCGATTGTGCGGAACAGATGCATGACGCTTTCTTCGGGTTCGCGTCGCGCCTGCTCGTCGGTCTCGGCGACGTACATCGGCACGCGCAAATAGACCTCGCCCGTACCGGGATGGCCGGCGGCGCGATAGGCCTCACGATAGCTGCGCACGAGGGGCGCCAACTCAGAAAGCGTGCCGAGACGTGCGGCGACGAAGATGGCGTGACCCATCGTTCCGATCGTGGCATAGGTATCGACGCTGGTGGCGGCGATGCGGATTGGCGGATACGGCTTCTGGCGAGGCTTCGGTACCAACGCCACGTCATCGCAGGAAAAATATTTTCCCCGGTACGAGAAGCGCTCCTCGGTCCAGGCCCGTTTGACAATCTCCAGCGTCTCGGCGAAGCGCTCACGGCTTTCTTCATAGGGAACGCCGTAAGCCTGGTAAGTGTGCGCAAATCCGCTGCGTCCGACGCCAAAAATGAGGCGTCCGTCGCTGATCTGGTCGACGGTGGCAGCTTCCTCGGCGAGCCGCAGGGGATGGCAGAGCGGCAACACCTGAACTGCGGTGCCGATCTTCATCCGGCGTGTGCGCTGGGAAATGGCGGCAGCAAGGATCAATGGGGATGCCAGTACCGAGCGATCGGGCACAAAATGCAGTTCCGCAAGCCACATGGCGTCGAGCCCCCACTGCTCGGCGGCGTCGACCAGCGCGAAGGACTGCGAGAAAGCTTCTGCTTCGCTCGTGTCATGGGATTTCTGAAATTCGTGGAATAAACCAAATTCCATTGCTCTTCCCGCTGATCGCTCTTTGATCGCGATAGTAACGGACGTCGGAAAGGATGGAAACGGCTGTAAGGGTTGCGCGGGCGAGCTATCAATAGCCCCGTTCCCAGTCGATGACATTCCGGAGCGGCTGGCCCTCAAGATAGGCGCGAAGATTATCGCAGAAGAGATTGATGGCGCCATGACGGTCCTGATCGCTGGCAGATGATATATGCGGCGTGATCAGGACCTTGGGATCGGACCAGAGCCTCGACGTCGGCGTGTGCTCGAATTCGCCGGCATAAACATCGAGCGCGGCGCCGCGCAAATGATCGCGCTGGAGCGCGTCGGCCAGGGCCTCCTCGTCGACGATCTCACCCCGGGCGACGTTGACGAGCACGCTCCCTGCCTTCATCGCGGCAAAGCGGTCTTTGTCGAAGAGGCGGGTCGTCTGCGGTGTCCACTGGCAGCAGATCACCACGAAATCGCTCTCCGGCAGGAATCGATCGAGATCGTCAGGCCCGCCAAGCTCGCTGAATCCCGGCGGCAGGGGCCGGTCCGGGTGCGCCTCGCGGCGGGTGCCGACGACCCGCATGCCGAGGGCGGCGCAAAGTTTACCGACATCGAGTCCGATACCGCCGGCGCCCACGACGCACGCAGTCTTGCCTTCCAACAGAAGTGGTCGATAGGCGCGATAGTCGAACACGCCAGCGTCCCGATCGACCGCGGCGCGATGGAGGCCCTTGGCAAAGTACAAGATACCGGCCAGCGCGTATTCCGCCATCGCCAGCGTATTGCCCGAACCCCGTGAGGTCGTCACCATGACGCGGCTGTTCCACAGATCGCCCATGAGCAGATTGCTGGCGCCTGCGGGGCGTTGATGAAACCATTTCAATCTCGGTGCCCTGGCACGCAGATCAAGCGGAAATGGCCAGCCGCCAAGGATGACTTCAGCTTCGGCGAGGAGCCGATCGCGTTCCTCGCGGGTCCCCGAGCCGGTGGCGCCCGGCGTCAGGTAGCGTGCCACCGTAAAGGCAGGCCACGTTTCGCGAATTTCCCCGTCATACCATCCCCCGGCATCGGTCAATTCGACCGCCGGATCGACCGCCTCGATCTTCGCTCGATCGTCGGCGCCGATACGCTGAATACTCAGGACGTTGATCCCTGCCATGGACACCTTCCCAAACCGCTGACGTGGCGAAGCATAACGAAACCTTGCCAGTGTTGTAACTGCAGGCTGTTGGAGGCTGGCGGATATAACGTGAAAAGCCCGGGACTTGGGCCGCGCGGCGATCTTTCCGCAACAGGTCTCGCTCGCGAAATTGGACGCGAGCGGACGGCGGCTGCGGCCGCCTGACGACATATCGGCCCTGGCTCTTCGCGTTCTTCGGTCGGGTGCGTGACAATGCCGCCCCCGCCGGAAGACTAGTTGTGTCGCAGGGGGCAAATTGCCACACTCGCACCCAGACCGAACCGGCCGAGGCAGACCACGACGATCCGGGCCGCCTTCGCCGAACGGACGGGAATGCCACCGCGCGCCTGGACGCGCCAGCAGGTGGAGGGAGCCGAACGATGGCGGTCACAACCATGATCGACGGCCCGGTCGCGGCCCGGAGCACCACGCGTTCTGCGCGGCGACGTCGCACATTTGGCGCCGACAAACTCTGGGCGTTGGCCTTTGCCACCCCTTATGTCGCGATATTCGTAGCCTTCGTGATCTACCCGGTCGGCTATGGGCTCTGGCTGGGCAGCGATCCGGCCAGCTATCGCGCGCTGTTTGGCGATCCGGTCTATCCACGCACGGTGGTGAACACCCTGGTCTATTTGCTGTTCGGCGTGAACCTGAAACTGCTGTTGGCGCTGCTGCTATCGGGCTTTTTCATGCGCAAGGGCTGGTGGACGAAATTCCTGCTACTGGTCTTCATGCTGCCCTGGGCGATGCCGGCGCTGTCCAGCTATCTGTCCATCAACTGGATGCTGAACGGACAATGGGGGCTGATCAACAATTTGATCTGGCAGGTGGCGCAGGTGGATGGGCCGCCCTGGCTCGACAATTCGGGATTCGCATTGGGTTCGGTCATTTATGGCCATATCTGGAAGTGGCTGCCGTTCTGGACCCTGATCTTCCTCGCCGGCCGCATGGCCATTTCGGTCGAACTGTATGAGGCCGCGGATGTCGATGGCGCCAGCGTTATCCAGAAATTCACGCATGTGACCCTGCCGCTGATGGCGGGGATGTACCTGGTGTGCACGATGCTCTCCACCATCTGGGCGCTGGGTGATTTCAACGCCGTGCGCTTCATCTCCGGCGGCGGGCCGGCGCTGTCGACGCATGTGCTCGCGACCTTGGGCATCCGCAACGCATTCGAACTGGGCGATCCCAGGCTGGGCATGGCGACGGTGCTGACGGCGCTGCCCTTGCTGATCCCGCTGGCGATCCTGCTGATGCGCCAGTTGCGGCGCAGCGAGGTCACGATATGACCGCGCGACGCCTGAAGCGCGCGGTCAGTCGCATTGGCGTGACGTTGCTGTCGGCGGTGCTGCTGATTTGGACGCTGCTGCCGATCTACAACATCATTCGCGTGTCCGTGCAGGAAAAGGAGGAAGTGCTCAGCACCTCCGTCTACCCGATCGCGCCCAGCCCGCATGCGTTCAGCGTCGTGTTCCGCCAGGCCTTCTGGCTGCTGGAGACATTCTGGAACCAGATGGGCAACAGTTTCTTCATCGGTGTCGTTGTCGCGTTGCTAACCTTGACCGTCGGGTCCCTGACCAGTTTCACCATCAGCCGGATGCGCATCCGCAGCGGCTGGATGCTGACCAATGCGGCGCTGCTGACCTATGTGATCCCATTGTCGTTCCTGGCCATCCCTTTCTACGGTATCATGGGCAAGTACGGCCTGACCAACAATCCGCTCTCGGTGATCGCGGTTGAAGTGACCTTCGCCACACCCTATGCGATTTTCATCTTCCAGCAATACAGCGCCTCGATCCCGCTCGAACTGGATGAGGCGGCGCGCATCGACGGTGCCTCGCCGCTGCAGATTTTCTTGCGCATCTATCTGCCGCTGATGGCTCCCGCCCTGGTGGCGATCGGCACCTACGCGCTGCTGCTGTCATGGAACGAATATCTGTACGCATTCCTGCTGCTATCGGGCGGCAAGGTCGTCACTGTGCCGGTGACACTCGGCAAATTCCTGGTGGGGGACGAGGCACCCTGGAATTATCTGATGGCAGCGGCAATCATCTACGCCATTCCGCCGTTGCTTATCTACTACGGTTTCCGCCGCAAGATGAGCGGCGGTCTGACCATGGGCGGGATAAAAGGTTGAACGCGGCGCCAACTTCGTGGGCGGAGAAAGCAAGATGAAGCTCATTTCACGGCGGCAGGCATTGGGCGGCGTGGGTGTCGCGGTCGCGGCGGGCACTGGCCTGATGCCGCGCCGCGCCAAGGCGGCCGGGGAACTCACGGTCTGGTGGACCCAGGGTTTCTACAAGGCCGAAAACGATGCCGTGATTGCCTGGATGGCGGACTGGGAAAAGCGCAACAACACCAGGGTCGATTTGACCATCATGAACGGGCCGGATGTGATCACCAAGTTGATCGCCGCCATGCAGGTGGGCGACGTACCGGATGTGGTGCACACCGTCACCGGCGACCGCTTCCTGGTGCCGCGCGCAGCTTGGAACGATCAGTTGGAGGATGTCTCCGACGTTGTGGAATCCCAGAAGGCCGAGTTCATGGAAACCGCGCTGATCAGTGCGCGCCTCTATAACGCCAAGCAAAAGAAAAACTCATATTACACCGTGCCGACTAAAGCCTCCTCGCTGCTGATGGAGGTCTGGCTCCCGTTGATCGAGGAAGCCGGCTTCGCCTCGAGCGACATGCCGCCCACGCAGGACAAATTCTTCGATTTCTTCCAGATCGTGCAGGACAAGCTGCGCGCCAAGGGCAAGCGTATTTTCGGCCTTGGCTATTCGATGGCGACAAAGGAGGCGGATGCCGGCAATCTGTTCCACCAATTCCTGGTCGCCTATGGCGGCGTCGGCATCGTCACGCCGGATGGCAAACTCAATATCGACGATCCCGCGGTGCGCCAGGCGGCCACCACGACGCTGGAGCGGCTGACGACGCCATTCAAGAAAGGCTATGTGCCGCCAGGTGCGATCAACTGGGGCGATGTCGACAACAACAACGCCTTCTTCGCCCGACAGATCGTGATGACGCCCAACGCCACCATCTCCATTGCCGCGGCGCAGATGGACAAGCCCGATCTTTACTACAAAGAGATCATTACCCGCGGCATCCCGATGGGCAATGACGGCAAGCCGGTGGCCAGCGTGCTGGCGATTTCCCCCACCATCATCCCGAAAGGGTCGAAGAATGTTGACGCCGCCAAGGCGTTGCTGCGTGATTTCATCCAGCCGGCGAACATGAACGCCTATCTGAAGGAAACCCGCGCTCGCTATTTGCCGGTGATGGCCTCCATCGTGAAGAGCGATCCGTACTGGACCGACCCGAAGGACCCGCACCGCCCTGTCGCGGTGGATATGGGGCTGATCAAGCCAACGGTGCCGTGGTGGATGGTCTACAACCCCGCCTATTCGGCCGTGCTGTCCGAGCAGGTCTGGCCGCAGGCGGAAGCCAATATCACGCAAAACAACATGACCCCGGAACAGGCCACCGAGGAAGCGGCCAAACGGATCAAGCAGCTGTTTGCGCAGTATCAGAAATGAACAAGGCGGCGGCGCGCGTCAGGGTACGCCCCCGTCCGCGCCGGTTGTCTGGCGAGCGCGTACAGGCGCGACATCGCGCAAATCCGTCCGCGCCTCCGGCCACATCTTCGGGACTTTAGACAAGAACGGCGAATTGATCAGAGCTTGGTCGCCGCGCGGGACAGCAGTTTCCAGTCCGCGCCCTGCTTCTGCCAGTTCATCAGGATGTGCAGGTTCTGAGGAACTTTCTTGCCGTCGGCCGTAAATTCCTGCTCGCCGACAAAGTTGAAGCGCACGATGGCGGCTGGACCGACGATACGGATCGTGGGATTCCTGTATTCAAGCGACGTCCATTTGTATTTTGCGTTGGCGACGCCGGCCATGAGAGACCCCTTGTCGTCGACTGCACCGCTGGAGTGGCTGTAGCTGAGTTCTGCCGCACAGAGCGAGGCGAGCACCTCGGTATTGCCGACCGCCTGCGCCGCACGGAACGCTTCGAGGTTTTTCGCGACCGCATCTTCATCCGCGCCGGCAAAGGCTGGGACCACGCCCAGCAGTCCGACGGCAAGGGTCGGCAGTATCAGGCTGCGACGATTGATACTCATCGTTTCCTCCGTATTTTATGATTGGAGAGTTTTGCAGCCGCACTGACTTTTGTCGAGCGTCCATGAAAGACCGCGCGCGATGCTGCATCTGCGAGGACCACCTCAACCGCAACCGTCGACCATCAGTTGCCTGGCGGCGCCGCCTGATTTCCGGCAGATACGTGGGCGACCACCGCAACGCTGGTGCGCTCCATGTCACCTTGTGGCACTTCACGGACATGTCGGGCTGGGCTGACGCCTGGCGGATTTCAATGAATTTCCCGAGACGCAGCCACTATTCGTCGAGAAAGATCGACAGTGTCCGCTGCAGCTGTTTGAAGGCACTCGATCCGATTTTTCGGGCCAGATCCTTTTCGTGCTCCGCGATGATCGGCCTGATCCGTCCGAGCAGCGTCGCACCCGCATCGGTCAGATACAGCCCGTAATAGCGGCGGTTGATGAAGGACGCGGCCCGCGTCACGAGACCTCGCGCTTCGAGGTGATCGGCAAGCCTTCCCAGACCGGCCCGCTCGATCGAAAGCACCTTGGCCACGGCGAGTTGATTAATGCCGGGATTGGCGTCGATGACGATCAGGACGGAGAATTGCGCAGGGCTTATCTCGAACGACGCCAATTTTCGGCTGATTTCCTTGAAAACCCAAAGCTGCGCGCGGCGGATACGGTAGCCGAGGAGCTGCGACAGATCTCCCAAGACAATGGGTTTGCGTTTTCGGGGCGCGAGTTCTCCCGCGCCCTTCCGAGGAGGCGATTTTGGCGATCCCGCACGCCCTCTCGCGCGAGCCGGATCGGCGGCCGGTTTGCCGACCCGCGGGCTTTTTGGCTCCATCGGAGAATTCCTTTCGCGCGAGTTGCTCGCCCCGCTCATGGTGACACCGGAGGCCTTCGAACGTTGGCATTCGAACGGACGAGCATAAGTCCGGCCTGGTTTCGGTTAGAGAAATTCTCTCAGCAATGCACTGAGAAAAACATGACGGCTTCTGAAACGGCACTGCAGCAAGACCAGCCAGCTACGATGACGGCCATCTTTCATTATGTTATTCATGTTGACATGGCTACATCGGATAGCCAGACTGCAAGACCGCCGTCATGAAGAGCGGCACCAGGGAGAGAGCGTCCGTGTTTCCACGATCGATGGGCATTGCCCTGTGGAATCTGGCGTGGGCATTCCGGCGAGATCGTCTCGATCACGCAGCCGGTTACCAGGCTGTCTTGTGCGTCGGGCCTTCAGTTACCGTCGAACGCTCGCTTCATCGGCTCATCCCCGGCGGGAAGCTTCTTCCGTCGCGTCACCTGTCCTGCGGTGACTTCTTTTTTCCATCACAATGAAGGGAGAACTGGCATGAAGCGCCTTTTGTTTGCATCAACGATCGCGGCAAGTTGGCTGTCGCTTGGTACGGCATCGTCATCCGGTACGCTGCCGCCAGCCGGCATAGCCCCGCAGGCAGCGTGTTCGAGCCTTATGGGACTGACGTTACCGAACACGCAGATCCTGAGCGCGACCCAGAAGTCGAGCTATTGCAACGTGATCGGCATCATCAACAAGCGGACCAGCACGCAGGACCCTGATCATTTCACCTACGGAATCGGCTTCGCGCTCAATCTTCCCAACACCTGGCACGGCCGTTTCGAGATGATGGGCGGCGGTGGTACCGATGGCAGCCTGAACAGCGATCCGCAAGGTGCAGCCGGCGTCGAGCTCCCGCAGGGCTGGGCCGTCGCCGCCGATGACGGCGGCCACGAAGACAGGTCCGCCAACGTGCTCGGCGGATATCAGGACGACGATGCCAATGCCGGCGGTTCGGCTCATTTTGCCATCGACGCCCAGGCCCGCAACGACTACGGCTACAACGGCATCGAAAAGACTGCGACCATTTCGAAGGAGATCATCAGCCAGTATTACGGCCTTGAGGCCGCCTATTCCTATATCGTCGGCTGCTCGAATGGCGGCCGCGATGCGATGGTTGCGTCTCAGAAATTCCCCCGGCTGTTCGACGGCGTGATTTCGCAGAACCCCGGCTTCAACCTGCCACAGGCCGGGCTGGCCGAAGCCTGGAACGAGCAAGTGCTCGGCACGCTTGCAACCAGCACGGACGTCAATGGGCAACCGTTCATCCCTCCGACGTTTCCCTCGCAAGACCTCCAGGTGGCCTCGGCTGCCATCCTGAGCGCGTGCGATGCGCTCGACGGACTGGTGGACGGCATCATCGACAACTTCCACGCCTGCACCGCCAACAAGGTGTACCCGGCTCTGGCCAATTACACCTGCGGGACCGGCCTGCACGGCAGCACGCCGCATGGCGGCACCTGCCTGACCAGTGCCCAGGTGGGAGCGCTGAAGAAAATCTATGCCGGACCTGTCAACTCAAAAGGCCAGCGGCTGTATTCAAACTGGTTCTGGGATGCGGGCATTTGGACGCCGCCCACTGCCGGCGGAGCAGGATGGGGCTTTTGGAACGTCGTCACCGCTCCGGTGCCGGGCGTCAACACCGCGATCAACCTGACCTTGGGCGCGGGAGCCATTCCGATGATCTTCCAGACGCCGCCGGTCGTCACGCCGGTCAACGGGCCATCCGGCCAGGAGGCTTTCGTTTTCAGCTTCAATTTTGATACCGACGCGCCGAAGATTTTCACCGAGACCAAGGACTATCCCCAAAGCTCGATGGACTTCATGGCCGCGATATCGACCGACCTGCGCCCATTCAAGCGGCATGGCGGCAAGCTCATCATTTCCTCATCCGTGAACGACGGCATTTTCTCCGGCGCCTCCATCGCGCGCTGGTACCGCCACATGAATGAGGAGATGGACGGCAACGCCACCGACTTTGCCCGTCTGTTCATGGTGCCGAACATGGCCCACTGCGGAGGCGGGCCGGCCACCAACGACTTCGCAGGGAACGAGCTCGCCGCCATCACGGCCTGGGTCGAAAACGGCGTCGCCCCCGACCGCATCGTCGCGGCCAACCACAACACCAGCTCGCCGTTCGTATCGAACATTGGGCTGTTCGACCCGCGGGTCGCGATGAATTTTCCGGCCAATGGAACCCGTCCGCTTTGCGTCTACCCGCGGATCCCCCGGTATAAGGGCTCGGGGGCAACCAACGACGCCGGCAACTTCGTGTGTGTCGATCCCGGTTTCCGTCGCCACGAAGGCGATCATGACTTCGATGACGACGATGACGGCCGCGGGGACCGGCACTAGGGCCTCGGCTCGTAGCGCAACTTGCGCTTGACCAATGCTGCGCGCGGCTACCGGCTGCGCGCAGTTGTTTTGTGGAAGTGCTGGGAGAACTGCCGCCCACCGCTGACTTCCGCTGTTGGCAAAAAGCGAAAATCACGGACGAGCCCGCAAGCGCCGACTTTCCGAATTTGACCCGAAGGCGGCGGGCGGCGCTTCACGCCGGCCTGTTGACGAAGTTTCCCTCTCCCACCAAGGGGAGAGGGAAACGTTAGCGTCACATCGGCGGCATGATCCCGTCGCGGCCGACATTGACGCGATTGGCTTCCAGCATGCCGTCGTCCTTCTTCATCGCGCCGAAGATGATGATCTTGGCGCCCGCCTTCACTTCGGATTTATCGCCGGCGACGAAGGTGACGACCGGCGTGCCCGGCGGCACCACGACTTTCTTCTCGCCGTCCTTGTACTTCACCAGGATATTCTGGCCGTCGGTGCCTTTGACGGTCTCTGCGACGGTCGCATTGGTCATGGTCGAGTTGGGCTTGAGATCCCAGGGGCGGAAACCTTCGGCGGCGCCGCGCTGGCTTTCGGGGAAAATATGGACGGCGAGCGCCTTCTGCGTGCCGTCAGGTTCCGGCATCGCCGACACGCCGATGTAGGAGCCCGCCTTGATTTCGGACAAATCCGTCTTGGCGACGCCGAACACCGCGACGTTGTCGGTCATGCGCACCTTCATGCTTTCGCCCTCGCGTGACTTGATCGTCATCACGGCACCGTCGACGCTTTCGATGGTGCCGCGAATGCGGACCGGGGGCGGCTGCTGCGACCATGCCACCGATGCAAACACGGACATCACCGTCAGCGAAGCGATCAGCACGCGCGGCATCAATGAAGAAATTCTCATTGCTCTCCTCCCAAAATTGTTGTGACCAAGGGACAACCCCGCGCCTTCGAGGCTATTCCGGCATGTCCCAACCGTGACGTCCCCGGGTTGGCGCGACGCGCGCCCGAAAATGACGCGCTTTGCGTCACATTGGCGGTGTCAGCCCGTCGCGACCGACGCTGACGCGGTTGGTTTCAAACGAGCCGTCGGGCCGCTTTTTCATGAAGGCGATCACCTTGGCGCCGGCCTTCAGGTCGGAGCGGTCGGCGGGGACATAGGTCACGACCGGCGTATCCGGCGAAACCACGACTTTCTTCTCTCCATCCTTGTATTTCACCAGCAAGACGCGGCCATCATTGCCGGCGACGGTCTCCACCGTCGCATTGGTCATGGTGCTGTCGGGACGCAGATCGTAGGGCCGCGACCCCTCCCCGGTGCCGCGCATGTTTTCCGGAAACACATGCACTTCGACCGCGTTGTGGTTGCCGTCGGATCCCTGCACCGTGGTGGTGCCGATGAAGGAGCCGACCTTGATATCGCCCAGCGAAATCCTGATGATGCCGACCACCCGCATATCGCCGGTCATGTGCAGTTGGACGTCATCGCCGCTGCGCGACTTGACGGACAGCACATCCCCGTCAATGCCTTCGATGGTGCCGCGGACCCGCGACGGCGACGGCGGCTGCTGGGCGATTGCAGAGAATGACGAGACGGCGACAACATGCAAGGATGACAAGCGGGCGAAACAAGGTCGAACGACGGACTGGCATGACGGCGTCTCCGGTGGCATGACCTGACAATGGACCCCGAGGCTTCCACACTATTCCCGCTCAAGTCTTTCCGGGATCGGCCTTGATCAGGCTCGCTACCCGCGCCTCGAGCCGGGCCTTCAGCGGCGGCCATTCCCGGGCGAGGATGGAGTACACAACGGTGTCGCGAATGTAGCCGGTCCAGGTGAGACGATCCTGGCGCAGGACGCCTTCCCTGACGGCGCCCAGTTTGGCCACAGCCGCCTGGCTGCGCCGGTTGCGCGTATCGACCCTGAACTGGACACGCACCGCGCCACAGTCGAAGGCGTGGTCCAACATCAGCAGCTTCGCCTCCGGATTGGCAGCGCCGCCGCGGACGTCCGGATGCAGGAACGACGTCCCGATCTCGACACCGCCCTGGCTCTGCGAGTCCGGTATAGTAGGTCGACATCCCGATCACACGAGCGTCGCTGCATCGCCGGATCGCGTAGGCCATTCGCTCGCCGAGCGGCGCGCCGCAGGCCGCCGACCAATAGGCATCAAAGCCATCCCCCATCGGATTGACCGGCATGATCGCCCAGGTATCCGGGTCGCAGTCCACCGCGGCGCGGACCTCCGCCTTGAGATCGGGTGCGAATGGCTGAAGTTGCAAGAATCTTCCCGCGAGGGGGACATATTTGAGCCTCATGCTGCGGCCCTTATTTGCGGAGCTGCCATGGTACCTGCTCAAGCTTTCTTGAGATCGGCCTCGACCAGCGCGCGCAGCTCGGGCGTGACCTGAGGCCGCTTGCCGAACCACAATTCAAACCCGCGCACCGCCTGGTACAGCAGCATGCCGAGCCCATCGGCGGTCTTCAGTCCGCGCGCTTGCGCCGCCGACAGCAGCGGCGTCTCCAGCGGCACGTAGACAAGATCGGCGACAACCGCCTGCGGCGGCAGCAGGCCGACGTCGATCTCGAGCGCCGGCTGGCCGTGCATGCCGAGCGACGTCGTGTTGACCAATAGTCCGGCGCGCGGCAGCAGCTCGCCGACGCCTCCCAGGAAACCGGATGAACCTTGGGCGCCGAACTGATCGGCGACCGCGCGGGCCCGTTCGGCGGTGCGGTTCGCCAGATGCACGCGTCCGATGCCGCGCTCGAGCAAGCCAAACACCACCGCGCGCGACGAGCCGCCGGCACCCAGCACCAGCGCATCCGACACCGCGTCCCATCCCGGCGCGCAGGCGTCGAGATTATCGAGAAAACCCTCGATGTCGGTGTTGGTCGAGCGCAGTTCGCCGTCCTCGTACCATAGCGTATTGGCCGCGCCGACCGCGCGGGCACGCTGGTCCGGCCTGGTCAGCGCCAGCGCGCGTTCCTTGTGCGGACGGGTGACGTTGGCGCCGACGAAGCCGTGGGCCGACAGGTTCAGCACGAATTCGGCAAAGCCTTCGGGCGGCACCGCCTCGATGTTGTAGCCGCCCTCGATGCCGAGCGTCCGCAGCCAGTAATGATGGATCAACGGCGAGCGCGAATGCGCCGCCGGCCACCCGATCAGGCATGCGGCAGGGGCTTTGGTCAGATTTGGCATCGGCAATCCCGTTGCGCCTGGGCCAAGCGCCTTGCTTTTCAAATCGGACAAGCGGCGTTCGCTGTCAATGCCGCGGGTGCAGCGCAGAAATTGGCATGCGCCAACCCTCAAAACCAGCAAGCAAGGCCAGGAAGTATCCCTTAGATTAGATATCTCAGATATCATTTGTTGACATTTTAACATCATTAATTATCATGCAAAGATAATGTCGGATATCGGCTGGGGTCCCCACAGTGAGGCAGGTCAATGATCACAGCGGCTCAATTGCGGGCCGCCAGGGTGCTTCTCGGCATCGATCAACGCCGGCTCGCGGAATTGTCCGGGCTTTCGGTACCAACCATTCAGCGCATGGAGGCTAGCGAAACGATGGTGCGGGGCAATGTCGATTCGCTGGTCAAGCTGATCGCCGCATTCGAGGCGGCCGGGATCGAGATGATCGACGAGGGAGCCGCCAGCCGTTCGCTGGGCCGCGGGGTGCGGCTGAAGATCAAGCCAACTTCAAATAAGGCCGTCGCGGATGCTCGATCCATGGTATCGGGCAAATCCGGGGCGCGGACATGATCGCTGCCCTCCCTGTCTCCGCCGTCGTCTTGCAAATGTCGTGCGTCGCGGGATTGCTGGGCATCGCGATTCTCGCGATCGTCATGAGCCGCTCAACGCGCGCTACCGCCGTGATCTACGGCACCACATCGGCGATTTGCGCGGTCGCACTGGTCGGTTCACTGTACTGGTTGATCGGCAGCAAGGCCGATGCCTCGGGCGTGACGCTCCCCGTCGGATTGCCATGGCTTGGCGCCCGCTTCCGCCTCGATGCACTGGCGTCGTTTTTCCTCGTCGTCGTCAATTTTGGAGGGGCGGCGGCAAGTCTTTTTGCTCTTGGCTACGGCCGACACGATCCGGCGCCGCACCGGGTTCTCCCCTTCTTCCCCGCCTTTCTGGCCGGCATGAATCTGGTGGTGCTGGCGGATGACGCGTTTTCCTATCTGCTTTGCTGGGAATTCATGTCGCTGGTTTCCTGGGCGCTGGTCATGGCGCACCACCGTGAACCGGGCAACGCCAAGGCAGGCTATATCTACCTCGTGATGGCAAGCTTCGGCACGCTCGCGTTGCTGCTGGCCTTCGGCTTGTTGGCGGGACCGACCGGAGATTACGGATTCGCGGCCATTCGTAGCGCGCAACACACGCCATACGTGGCGGCGCTGGTGCTGATCCTGATGCTGCTCGGCGCCGGTTCGAAGGCCGGTCTTGTGCCGCTGCATGTCTGGCTGCCGCTCGCGCATCCGGCGGCTCCCAGCCACGTTTCAGCGCTGATGAGCGGCGTGATGACCAAGGTCGCGATCTACGGCTTTATTCGCGTTGTGTTCGATCTGCTGGGGCAACCGAGCTGGTCGGCGAGCGTGATCGTTCTCTTCCTTGGTGGCATCACCGCCGTCCTCGGGATTCTGTACGCCATGATGGAGAAGGACCTGAAGCGCCTTTTGGCCTACAGCACAATTGAAAATGTCGGCATTATCTTCGTTAGCCTGGGCCTTGCACTGGGCTTTCAGGCCAACGGCCTGAAGCTGGCGGCGGCGCTCGCCTTCACGGCGGCGCTGTTTCACGTGCTCAACCACTCCTTCTTCAAGAGTTTGCTGTTCTTCGGGGCCGGCGCCGTCCTGACCTCAACGGGAACGCGGGATATGGACCGGTTGGGCGGCCTTATTCACCGCATGCCGTTCACCAGCTTCGCCGTTCTCGTCGGCTGCGTTGCGATATCGGCGCTTCCGCCGTTCAACGGCTTCGTTTCGGAATGGCTCATTTTCCAGGCCGTGCTGCAAAGTCCTGACCTGCCGCAATGGGCCCTCAAGATAATGGTGCCGGCCGTAGGCGCGATGCTGGCTTTGGCCGCAGCGCTGGCAGCGGCCTGTTTCGTCAAGGCATTCGGCGTAACCTTTCTCGGGCGGCCGCGCAGCGCAGCAGCGCAAACCGCCGATGAAGTCGATCGATTCTCGCTTACGGCGATGTTCGTCCTTGCCGCACTCTGCTTGTTGGCCGGAATCCTGCCGGGACCGGTGATCGATGCGCTTTCGCCTGTTGCGATCGAGATCCTCGGGGGCCGGATGCCGGTCCAGGCCAACGAGCCCTGGCTTTCGATCGTGCCGATCGCGGAGAGTCGCAGTTCCTACAATGGACTGCTTGTGATGGTGTTCATCACGCTATCCGCCTCATCAGCTGTTTTCTTTATTCATCGTTTCGCCTCGCGAGCCCTGCGGCGAGGACCGGCCTGGGGCTGCGGGTTTTCCGATCCGACGCCTGCAGCCCAGTATTCAGGCGCAAGCTTCGCGCAGCCGATCCGCCGCGTATTTGGCACGCTGGTGTTTCACGCCCGCGACCATGTCGAGATGCCCCCGCCCGGAGATATCAGGCCGGCGCGACTGCGGATCGAATTGCACGATCTGATATGGGAGGGAATGTATGCGCCGATCGCGGCCGCGGTCGGCTTTTCTTCCGAACGACTCAACCGCCTGCAGTTCCTGACCATCCGGCGATATCTCAGTCTTGTCTTTGCCACCCTCGTCACGCTGCTCCTGGTGCTCGCGATATGGTCGTGATCTCGGACATACTTGTGCAGGGCATCCAGATGCTGCTGGTGCTGTTGCTCGCCCCGCTGCTGACCGGCTTCGTGCGCAAGATCAAGGCGAGGCTGGTGCGCCGCCAGGGTGCTTCGGTTTTTCAACCATATCGCGACCTCCTGCGACTGCTCCGCAAGGAAGTGGTGCTGGCGGAAAACGCCTCGTGGCTGTTTCGCGTCATACCCTATGTGACCTTCGCCGCGATCTGGGTTGCCGCCGCCCTGGTGCCGACGTTTGCGACCGGACTGCTGTTCAACTGGACTGCCGACCTGATTGCCATCGTTGCGCTGCTCGGAAGCGCGCGCTTCTTTCTGGCGCTCGCGGGAATGGACGTCGGCACCAGTTTCGGGGGCATCGGCTCCAGCCGCGAAGTCATGATCGCAGCGCTTGCCGAGCCCGCCATGCTGCTGATTTTCTTTTGCATGGCGCTGGTTGCCGGCTCGACCCAGCTTTCGACGGTCGCCAATTTCCTGGGCTCTTCCTACGTCGGGCTGCGCGTATCGCTGGGAATGGCGCTGATCGCACTGATCATGGTGGCGCTCGCCGAGAACGCGCGAATCCCGGTCGATAATCCAGCCACGCACCTTGAACTCACCATGGTGCATGAGGCGATGGTTCTCGAATATTCGGGACGCCATCTTGCGATGATCGAATTTGGCGCTTTTCTCAAGCTCTTGCTCTACGTCTCGCTGATCGCCTGCGTATTCTTCCCCTGGAAGATCGCCCTGTTCGGGACAGGAGCGCTTTCATACGCCATCGGCGCCGGCGCCTACATCGTCAAACTGACGGTTGCCGGCTTCCTGCTCGCGCTGTTCGAGACCGCTACGGCGAAGATGAGAGTTTTCCGCATTCCGCAGTTTCTCGGGGCCGCGCTCATGCTGGGTCTGCTCGGCACGCTGTTGCTGTTCGTGTCGAGGAGTTTCTGATGCAGATGCACAGCCTCGCCTTCGACATCTCGCACGCGCTGGCCGGCGGCCTGGTCCTGATCAGCTTCATGATGCTGTACCAGGACCGCCTCTATTCGCTGCTCAACGTCTTTGCCTTGCATGCCCTGGTGCTCGCGCTTTCCGTCGCCTGGCAGGCTTTTATCCAGAACGCGCCGCATCTCTACATCACCGCGGCAATCGCCCTTGTCTTCAAGGCGATCGTCATTCCGGTGGCGCTGCACCGCATCGTCAAGCAGCTTGGAATTCATCGCGACATCGAGTCCGCCGTGGGGATCGGCCCGACCATGCTGGCGGGGATGGCGCTGGTCGCCCTATCCATGGTCCTGATGCTGCGGGTAACCGCCGAGGCCGATCCGCTGGCGCGCGAGGATCTCGCTTTTGCCTTGTCGGTCGTGCTGCTCGGGCTTCTGGTGATGGTGACGCGCCGCAATGCCGTCAGTCAGGTCGTGGGGTTCATGTCGCTCGAGAACGGGCTGGTACTGGCAGCTACCGGCGCCAAAGGCATGCCGCTCGTCGTGGAGATCAGCGTCGCCTTCTCGATCCTGATCGCCTTCATCGTCATCGGCATCTTTCTGTTCCGCATCCGAGAACGCTTCGATTCCGTCGATGTCTCCGCCCTCGACGATTTTCGGGGCGAACGGCCATGAACGTATCTGCCTTCGATCCCGTCGCGGCCGTGCTGCTGATCCCGATCGGCTCGGCGGCGCTGCTGGCCGCGCTGCCCGGCTACCGGCTGACGGCGCGGCTGAACGTGGTGGCCAGTCTCGCGACATTTCTTTCGGCGCTTTCGCTGTTTGCACTCGAGCGTCCGCAGCCCGGGCCCTACGTGCTGGTCGATGATCTGAACATCGTCTTCATCGTGCTCAACACCTTCGTCGGCTTCACCACCAGCATTTTCAGTGCAAGCTACATTGCCCACGAACTCGATAGCGGCCGGCTGACCCCGGTATACCTGCGTTTCTACCACGCCATGTACCAGACCATGATGTTCGGCATGAACCTCGCCTTTGTATCGAACAATATTGGCCTGATGTGGGTCGCGGTGGAAATCGCCACCCTGACTACGGTGCTGATGGTCGGCATCTATCGCACGCATGCCGCGCTGGAAGCGGCGTGGAAATATTTTATCCTGGGCAGCGTTGGAATTGCGTTCGCCCTGTTCGGAACAATCCTGGTCTATATGGCGGCGCGCCCGGTCGTAGGCGAGGGCCAGGACGGCATGGTCTGGACGCTGCTGATCCAGCATGCGGCGGCTTTCGATCCTGCCCTTCTCAACGTCGCCTTCGTATTCCTGTTTCTCGGCTACGGCACCAAGGTCGGCCTCGCGCCGCTGCACGCCTGGCTGCCCGACGCCCATGCCGAAGGCCCGACCCCGATATCGGCCGTGCTTTCAGGTCTGCTCCTGAATGTCGCGCTCTACGCGCTGCTGCGCTTCAAAATATTGCTCGCCGCCAACCCGGCGGCGATTACTCCCGGTCCGCTGATGGTGACGATGGGACTGGTCTCGCTGGTCTTCGCGGCATTCATGCTCTACCGCCGGCGCGACATCAAACGTCTGTTCGCCTACTCCTCGATCGAACATATGGGCATTATCGTCTTTGCGTTCGGAATGGGCGGCCCGCTCGCAAATTTTGCCGGGCTTCTGCACATGGTGATGCACAGCCTGACCAAGTCGGCGATCTTCTACGCCGTCGGCCATATCTCGCAGATCAAGGGCACGCAGCGGATCTCCAGGATCCGGGGCTTGACGGTGACCCATCCGGCGCTCGGCTGGGGGTTCGTGATGGGCGTCATCGCCATCGCCGGATTGCCGCCGCTCGGCATCTTCATGAGCGAATTCCTCGTCGTGAGTTCGACCTTCGCGCGACAACCGTTGCTGGCGATCGTGCTGGTATTCGGGCTTCTGCTGGCCTTTGGCGCCTTGACGTTGCGCCTGACCAGCGTCGCGTTCGGCGAACCTCGCGGCAGCACGGCTTCCGCGGAAGCATCCTACGTGCCGATGTTTGCGCATCTCTCGCTGGTTCTCGGCGCGGGAATCTATCTTCCCGCGCCGCTTGTGGTGTGGTTCCAACATGTGGCTCGTCTTCTCGGATAACTCGGGGATCAACAGGATATGGCATCGCTGATCGATCGCATGCTGGAAGGTCGCGAGATCCAGTCGCGCAATCCATGGCGACGAGCCGCGGTCGGTGCTCACCTTTGGAGATTTGCAACCAACGAGCTGGCGCAGGGACGTCTTGGCTTGCTCGGCCTTTGGGGAGAACCTTCAACGGTGCATATGGCGATCATGGACCGGGACACGGCGGACATCGCCATCGTCAGCCTGGATTGCCCCGATCGAAGCTATCCTTCGGTCGGCCGGCACCATCCGCCGGCGCTTCGGCTGGAGCGCGCCGTCAACGATCTGTTCGGATTGTCGGCAGTGGGCCTGCCCGACACCCGCCCCTGGCTCGATCACGATCGCTGGGGCGTTCGCTTTCCGCTCGGCGATCGCATCGGCGCGTTGCCGAAGGCTGCGCCCTATCGCTTCCTGCCGGTGGAAGGCGATGGCCTGCATCAGATTGCGGTTGGACCGGTCCATGCGGGAATCATCGAGCCCGGACATTTCCGGTTTTCGGCAAGCGGTGAGACGGTGGTCCGGCTGGAACAGCAGCTGGGATATACCCACAAAGGGATCGAAGGGCTCATGGCCGGCGCCAGTCTCGAGCGGGCTGCCCTGCTCGCCGGACGCGTCTCGGGCGACAGCACCGTCGCCTATGCCTACGCGTTTTCTAAAGCCGCCGAGGCGGCTCTGGAAATTGCCGTGCCCGACCGCGCCATCTGGCTTCGCGCGCTGCTGGCAGAACTGGAGCGGCTTGCCAACCACCTTGGCGACATCGGCGCCATCTGCAACGATGCCTCCTTCACCCTGATCCACGCCCATTGCAGCGTGCTGCGCGAGAACGTCCTGCGCGCGGCCGATACCGCATTCGGCCATCGGCTGATGCGGGATATCATTGTCCCCGGTGGGGTGATCCGCGACCTTGACGATCGAGGCTCGGAAGTCATCCTGACAATGCTGGATAATATCCGCCTGCGCTTTCCCGCGCTGATCGAATTATACGACAACACCGCCTCGTTACAGGACCGCACCGTCGATACCGGCGTGCTCAAGCCTGAATTGGCCAGACAGTATGCCGCTGGAGGCTATATTGGCCGTGCCTCGGGCAGATCCTTCGATGCGCGCCGGACCCTTGCCTATCCGCCGTATGACAGCCTGCGCTTTGAGGTACCGATACTCAATGAAGGAGACGTCAATGCACGGGTCTGGATTCGGGTGCGGGAGATCGAGCAGAGCCTTTCGCTCATCGACCAGATATTGAACCGCCTTCCACGTGGCGCGTTCGGCACGCATGCGGGGCATCGGCCGGAGGCGCGGGAAGGCATGGCGATCATCGAGGGATTTCGCGGCGACGTTCTGGTCTGGCTCCGCGTGCGGGATGGCCGGATCGAACGATGCCACTTGCGCGACGCCTCGTGGTTTCAATGGCCACTGCTGGAGGCGGCAATCGAGAACAACATCGTTGCGGATTTTCCGCTCTGCAACAAGTCGTTCAACTGTTCGTATTCGGGCCAGGATATCTAGCGATGCGTAAGCTGCTTTTCGAAAGCCTGTTTCGCCGGCCATTCACGGAAGCGGCGCCGTCGCCGGAGGATGCCGCGGTGCGCGAGCTCGCAACGGCCGTCGACCGCGCGGCGCGGCGGCGACTCGGCCGGAGTCTCTCGATACGCGAGGTCGACGCTGGCTCATGCAATGGATGCGAGCTGGAGATTCACGCGCTCAACAACGCCTATTACGACGTCGAGCGCTTTGGCCTGCGCTTCGTCGCTTCGCCGCGTCATGCCGATGTATTGATGGTGACCGGTCCTGTAACCAAAAACATGCGCGACGCGCTGGAACGCACCTATCATGCGACCCCCAATCCAAAATGGGTCGTCGCGATCGGAGATTGCGCCCGGGATGGCGGCTGTTTCGCGGGGAGCTACGCGGTCGTCGGAGGCGTCTCCGAGGTGATCCCGGTCGATCTCCACATTGCCGGCTGCCCCCCTTCACCGACGAGCATACTGCGGGGCCTGCTTGCGCTGCTGGAACGGGTGGACGCGAACCCCGTCACGACGTGAAATTCTGTCGGAACTAACGAGCCCGCAACACAGGTCGCGAAGAAGACGCCTTGGCTTGTCGGAGATTCCTGGTCTTCGGGTTTGCCACATGCTCCCGAAGCCGAACGCCCCGCCCACCGGTCGAACTCGGCGCTCCCGGGTTGATCAGTTCGATCCCTGCACTCTCAAGCGCAGAAACCAGTTTCATGAGCGAATCGACGTTGGCGCGGATGACGCCATCGCTAGCTTCCATGCGCTGAATGGTGGGAACTGAAAGGTCCGCGAGATCGGCCATTTGTCGCTGATCCATATTCAGCAGCGCGCGCGAGGCCCGGAGTTGATTGGCCGTGATCATGAAATTGCGGCCTCTGGTGAGATGGCTACCGAATATGTCTATCCCATCTTAATTACTATATCAACAATAAGTTTAGATGCAAAATATATCAAAATCATTCGGCATGGGCGAAAGATATCGGCATTGAGGGACCGACGCGAACGCGCATCTCGTCCCCGCAAGGTGCGGGGACGAGGCATTGTAGTTACCGGAAAAGTCGGAGCTATGCCGCGACGCGATGCGCGGCGATGATCTGGTCGGCGGCGCGGCCGGTGACCTCCGCCATGCGGTCGAACTGGCGGGTGAAACTGCCGGCGCCCGCCGTTGCCGAGCGCAACTCCACGATCAACTCGCCGATCTCGGCCTCCGGCATCATGGCGCGGACGCGATCCCATCCCGGCCAGCCCTCGCGGGTGTCGAAGCCGAGAATCTGTCCGCGTCTTCCCGACAGGATGGCGTTGATCTTCGCCGTGGCTTCGGTCGGACAGACGATCTCCACCACATGGATCGGCTCCAGCAGCACCGGCTGGCATTGCGGCAGCGCTTCGGATGACGCCGATCCGCGCCGCGGTGCGGAACGCGAGGTCCGAGGAATCCACGCTGTGATAGGAACCGTCGGTCAGCGTCACCTGCACGTCGATGACGGGAAAGCCGAGCGGCCCGCGCAGCAATCCGTCGACCACGCCCTCTTCCACCGCGCCGATGTAGTTTCGCGGCACCGCGCCGCCGACGACCTTTTCGTGGAACTCGAAGCCGCCGCCGCGCGGCAGCGGTTTGATATCCAGCACCACGTCGCCGAACTGGCCGTGACCGCCGGATTGCTTCTTGTGCCGGCCGCGCTGGGTGATCGATTTGCGGATCGTCTCCTGATAGCCGATGGCCGGCGGCTGCGATTTGACGTTGACGCCGAAGCGGTCGCTGAGACGCTCCAGCGCCACCCGCAGATGCATCTCGCCCTGTCCCCACAACACGATGTCGTGGGTCCGCGCATTGTGGATCATGCTCAGCGAGGGATCTTCCTCGTTGAGCCGCAGCAAGGCCTGGCCGAGCTTGACGTCGTCCTTGCGGTCGGTTGCCGAAAGCGCCATCGCCAGCACCGGCGGCGACGGCTCGACCTTGACCAAAGCCTTCGGCGCGGTCTTGCCGCCTGACAGCGTATCGCCGGTCTTGAAGCTGTCGAGCTTGCCGAGTGCGACCGTTTCACCGGCCTCGGCGGCCGCGCGTTTGGTATCGTGCGCGCAGCTCACCGACAGGATGCCGGAGACCCGGCCGGTTTCGCCGGAGGAGGATTGCAGTGTCGCGCCGTCGTCGAGACGGCCGGAAAGCAGGCGCGTCAGCGACAGCTTGCCGCCGTGCTGCAGATGCACGGTCTTGAACACATAGGCCAGCGCATCCTTGGCCGATGGCGCGCCGAGGCGTTTGGCGGTCTCGGCCACGCCGGGCGCTTCGTGGCGCAACGCCTTCATCAGGCGAAGCACGCCGTTCTCGCGCAGCGCCGAGCCGAGCAGCACCGGACAGATCAATCCCTCGCGCAATTCGCGGGCGAGATCGTCGAACACCGCATCGCGCGGCGGCGTAATATCCTCGAGCAACTGCTCCATCAGCGCGTCGTCATGGTCGGCGAGCTTTTCCAGCATCGAGAAGCGGGCTTCCTTCTCGCGGTCGAGATCGCCGCCTTCCAGCGCCACGACTTCGGAAGCCTTGTGTTCGCGATAGACGAAGGCGCGTTCCAGCGCCAGATCGACGAAGCCCGCGATCAAATCGCCGTTCCAGATCGGAATCTGCCGCAGCACCAGCGGAATCCGCGACGCCGGCTGCAAGGTCGCGAGCGTCTCGCGGATGCGCTTGCTGGCGCGGTCGATCTTGTTGAGAAACAGAAAGCGCGGGATGCCCAAATCCTCTAGTTCGCGCAGGATGATCTGAAGCTGCGGCAGCTTGCGTTCGTCGGCTTCGCAGACCACCACCGCGGCATCGACCGCCGGGATCGCGGCGCGCATGTCGTGCGCGAATTCCACCGAGCCGGGGCAATCGATAAAGGTGTAACTGTCGCCCATGAAACGTCGTCGTGGCGGCGGTGAGGCCGACGCCCATCTTGTGATGGCGGGCCTCCGGGCTGGAATCGCCGACCGAGGTTCCGGCATCGACGCTGCCGGCACGCGGAATGGCGCCCGTGCGCGCCAGTATCGCTTCAAGAAGTGTGGTTTTACCGCTTTGGAAAGGGCCCACCAGCGCGATGCACCGTGGACCGCGGGGACTTCTGACGTCTTGTCCCATCGCCGCCTCCTCGTCTGGAGCTCGGCCCTTGATTGGGTCGGCAGGTGGATGCTCCCCCTACATCGGCGTTTTGGCAAGAAGGAAAAACGTCGCTGCTGACATTGCATCGTGCATTTCTTAACCTCTCCCCGTTCGTTACGGGGAGAGGTCGCCGCGCCTTCGCAACCGGTGAGGGGCGAGGCACGATGCCAATTTCTCTTTCTGAATCCGCGGAGAGACCCCTGACGCCACCCTCCAAGCGCGAACTTCGCCGGTTTCGACCCCGCGAAGAGCGGGGCGAGGGAGAAAATTACCTTCCCGGCCGAAGTTCCAGGCTTTCCAGCCCGGCTGCGACGCTGAGGCCGACCTGGCCCTGCACGCTGAGCGGCTGCAGCGCGATCGAATTCGTCCGAGCCGCCGACCAGCACATTGCCGCCGACCCCGACGCCGATCGTCGCGCTGCCCTGCGCGCCGGCGTAGTCGCCCGAGAGATCGCCCGGCCCGAGCCGCGCGACCGGCGCGTAGACGCCCCAGGCCAGCGCCGATTTCCTGGGTGATGCCGAGATCGACGCCGACCTTGCGGATGGTCGCGACATAGCGGTCCTCCGGCATGCCGTCGACGCGCAGCACGCAACCGAGATTGGTCACCGAGCCGACGATGAAGCCGATGCTCGCGCCGCCGCGGCATTCGAGAATGCCGACCTGCACGCGCTGCATCGGCTGCTGCGCATGGGCATCGGTGAAGAATGCGACCAGCATGCCGGCGGTGGCCCCGGCGAGGATGAATGAGCGGCGCATGAAGAAAGTCTCCGGCTGGATGAGATGTGATGCGAGCAGGACAATCAGGACAGCGCCCTGAAATGCGGCGCTCGCTTCTCTATGGCACAACCTCGGCGGCCGTGCCAGATTTCGACACTTTCGGCCTCGTCATCCGGGAGATGGTCCGAAGGACCAGACCCACGCGCATTCGTCATACGCGGGCTTGGCCCGCGTATCCATCTCCTGGAAAAGATGGATTGCCGGGTCAAGCCCGGCAATGACGATGAGAGGTGGACGCGCGCTCGAGCGGCGCTACTTCGTCGCATTGTCTGCGCGCGCCTGAACGACGTTCGTTCCAAATAAAAAGGCCCGCTTGCGCGGGCCTCTTTCATCGGACGCTGCGATTTCAGCCGTGATGGCGGTGGCGATGATGGACCCGGCGATGACCGGCATGCACGAAGCGGACCGGCTCCAGTTCGATGTCGGCGATGCCGGCCGCGACGTTCAACCCGGTCTGGCCCTGCACGCTGATCGGCTGCAACGCGTAGGAATTCGCCGGACCGCCGACCAGAAAATTGCCGCCGCAGCCGACGCCGACCGAAGCGTTGGCGCCGACGCCGCCATAATTGCCGGCGAGATCGCCGCGCCCAACCCGTCCGGTCGGCGCGTTCACCGCCCAGGTCAGCCGGGTCTGGTCGGTGATCCCCAAGATCCAGCCCAATGCGGCGAACGGTCGCGATGTAGGGTTCGGGCCGGTGGCCTTCGCTCTGGAACACGCATTCCAGGCTGGTCGTCGAGCCGACGATGAAGCCGACATTCTGGCCGCCCTGCGCATTGCAGGAGGCCGGCGCGCACCGGCGGCACCGCGTTGGCGCTGGCGATCGAACCCGCGAGCGCGGCGATGGCAATACTGATGGTCGAAACTCGCATGATCTGGTCTCCGCGTGAGGAATTGAATTTGCGGAGCGGACAGGAGGGAAGCGCCGTGTTCAAAACAAGGCGCTTTCCGGAAAGCCGCCGTCAAAACATCATGAGTTCGACGGCGACATACACCAGACGTGATTTGACTATCTCAAATTGCCACAAAACCGCTGGATGCGTTTGCAGGCTTCCTCGAGATCGGAATTCTTGGTCGCATAGGAAATACGGAACGCCGGTCCCAGCCCGAACGCCGAACCCTGCACCACCGCGACGCCTTCGGTTTCCAAAAGCTCGGTGACGAAATCCTCGTCGTTGGCGATCACCTTGCCGGACGGCGAGGTCTTGCCGATGGTGCCGGCGCAGGACGGATAGACATAGAACGCGCCCTGCGGCCGCGGACAGTCGATGCCCTTGGCCTGGTTGAGCATCGCCACCACGAGATCGCGGCGCTCCTTGAACGCCTTGTTGTTGACCGGGATGAAATCCTGCGGACCGTTGAGCGCCTCGACCGACGCCCATTGCGAAATCGAACAGGGGTTCGAGGTCGACTGCGACTGGATCGTCGCCATCGCCTTGATCAGCTCCGCCGGCCCGCCGGCGTAGCCGATGCGCCAGCCGGTCATGCAATAGGCTTTCGACACGCCGTTCACCGTCAGCGTGCGGTCGTACAGTTTCGGCTCGACCTGCGCCGGCGTGGTGAACACGAAATCGTCATAGACCAGATGCTCGTACATATCGTCGGTCATCACCCAGACATGCGGATGCTTCACCAGCACGTCGGTGATCGCCTTCAGTTCGGCGCGCGTATAGGCCGCGCCGGTCGGGTTCGACGGCGAGCAAAGGATGATCCACTTGGTCTTCGGCGTGATCGCCTTCTCCAGCGCCTCGGGCTGCAGCTTGAAGCCGTGCGCCGCCGTGCACACCACCGGCACCGGTTCGCCGCCGGCAAGCGCCACCATTTCCGGATAGCTCACCCAATAGGGCGCGGGAATGATGACCTCGTCACCCGGATTGATGGTGGCCATCAGCGCGTTGTAGAGCACCTGCTTGCCGCCGGTCCCGACGATGATCTGGTTCGGCTTGTAGGTCAGGCCGTTCTCGCGCTGAAACTTGCCGGCGATCGCCTGCTTCAGCTCGGGAATGCCGTCGACATCGGTATACTTGGTCTTGCCGGCCTCGATGGCGTGGATCGCCGCCAGCTTGATGTTGGCGGGGGTGTCGAAATCGGGCTCGCCGGCGCCAAGGCCGATGACGTTGCGGCCGGCCGCTTTCAGCGCGCGTGCTTTATCCGTGACCGCGATGGTCGCGGACGGCTTCACACGGTCGAGCGCAGCGGACAGAAACGGCATCGTCATCTCCTTGCAAGCGTCGTGCATCG
The DNA here is from genome assembly GCA_963742425.1 of uncultured Alphaproteobacteria bacterium. Lineage (GTDB taxonomy): Bacteria > Pseudomonadota > Alphaproteobacteria > Rhizobiales > Xanthobacteraceae > Bradyrhizobium. The sequence continues at coordinate 65,239 of CAVULR010000011.1, read as the reverse complement.
AACCAATCCACGACTCTTTTTGATGGGATCGAGCCACCCTAAAGCGCGTCACGCTGCATCGCAAGAAGCTTGGCGCGCAGCACCCAAACTTTAGAGAACGTTAAAAGCGTGCGGGTAGGTTTGCGCAATATTCATAAAATTCCGCGGCGAAATGACTCATATCTGGCAAGGGCTGCGAACCGGCCAATGGCTGACACCAGCGCGTGCGCGCGGCTACAGCCTGATCCTGCTCGGCATCTCAGCCATCGCGGTGGCCGGCTGGATCGCCTTGTCGGACGGACTGATCGACCGCAACGGCAAGCCGCTCGGGACCGATTTTTCCAACGTCTACGCCGCGGGCACGCTGACCTGGCAGGGCCGGCCCGCGCAAGCCTATCAGCCGGCGCTCCAGCATGCCGCGGAGAAGGCGGTCTTTGACGGCCGTGACGTGCCATTCTTCGGCTGGCACTATCCGCCGTTCTTCTTTGCCATCGCCTTTGTCGTGGCCGCGATCCCCTATGCGTGGGGGCTTTCGGTCTGGCTGGTGGCCGGTCTTGCGGCCTATCTCGCGACCATGCGCGCGATCCTGCCACGGCCGGAAACGCTGCTGCTGGCCGCCGCCTTCCCGGCCGTTTTCGTCAACATCGGTCATGGCCAGAACGGATTTCTCACCACGGCGCTGCTCGGCGGCGCCCTGCATTGGCTCGATCGCCGCCCCTGGCTCGCGGGAGTGCTGATCGGTTGCCTCGCCTACAAGCCGCAATTCGGCGTTTTGATTCCGATCGCGCTATTGGCGGGCAGGCGCTGGAGTACGATCGGCGCGGCGATCGTGACGGTAGCGGCGCTGGTCGCCCTCAGCTTCGTCACGCTCGGCGACAGCGTCTGGCAGGCGTTCGCGGGCTCCCTGAATTTTACGCAAACCGTGGTGCTCGAGCAGGGCGGCACCGGCTTTGAAAAAATCCAGTCGATATTTTCGGCACTGCGGATGTGGGGCGCGGGCGTTGAACCGGCCTATGCGGTGCAGATCGCGCTGGCGCTGACGCTCGCCGCCAGCCTCGCCTGGCTGTGGCAAAGCGATGCCGCCTTCGAGATCAAGGCATCGGCGCTGGCGACCGGCAGCCTGCTCGCAACGCCCTACGTTCTCGACTACGATCTCGTGGTGCTCGCGCTCGCGATTGCGTTTTACGCGCGTCACGGATTGAGCCGCGGCTTCCGCGACTTCGAGATCAGCCTGCTGGCGGCGGCGTGGGTCGTGCCGCTGATGTCGCGCGGCCTCGCCGGCGCAACCGGCATACCCCTCGGCCTTTTGGTCATGCTCGCCCTTTATGTTTTCACATTGCGGCGTGCGGTGCAGGACCATGCAAGCTTCATTTCAACCGCCCGCGGAGTTAACCAAGGGGTGATCTGATTTATCGATGGCGGGAACAATATCTCGCGGTTGCAGTGCGGTAGAGGTTTTTCGATCTTTTCCAACTTTCCGCCCTTGCGAGGCATCTGCATCGGCATCATTGTTTAGCCGAGTTGCGGTGTCACAAGACGATCCGGCGGTGCCCTCCGGTTGAGCGAAATTCGGGATGTACAAGCTCTATTCGATGCAACGATCCGGCAACAGCTACAAGGTCCGCCTTGCGCTGGCGCTGTTGAATGTGCCCTATCGCGCGATCGAGATCGACATTCTGCGCGGCGAAAGCCGCACCCCGGATTTTCTCGCGAAGAATCCGAGCGGACAGGTGCCGCTGCTGGAAGTCGCGGAAGGCCGCTACCTCGCCGAATCCAACGCCATTCTCTGGTATGTCGCCGGCGGTACCTCGCTGGCGCCGGAATCCCGGATCGAACGCGCCGAAGCGCTGCAGTGGATGTTCTTCGAGCAGCACGCGCTGGAGCCGAACATCGGCGCGGCCTATTTCTGGCTGTCGCTGGTCAAGGGCGGCCGCGACCTGCAGACCCACGCGCTGGAAGACTGGATGGAGCGCGGCTATGGCGCGCTGCAGGTGATGGAAAATCACCTCAAGACCCATCGAATATTTCGCCGCCGGCCAGCTCACGGTCGCCGATATCGCGCTCTATGGCTACACCCATGTCGCCGACCGCTGCGATTACGATCTCGCGACATTCCCGGCGATCCGCGCATGGCTGCGCCGCGTCGAACAGACCCCCGGCTTCGTCCCGATGGATTGGCACCCCGGCGCCGAAGTCGACGATTCCGCGGGCGTTGCCGCCGAGCGCCTGAGCCATGCGGAATATCGCGGGCATCGCGGCACGGCTCGCCGCTATTTCGCCATTTTCGAGACAGCGTTCGCCGCAATATTGCCAGTGATTCCTGAGAACTATGCAGAGCCGCGGGTGATTCGCCCGCGCATCGGAAGGATTTCCGGCCATGATACGGTCGCATCGGCGCAGCCGGCTTTGATGGCCACTCCGCGCCCGTCGCCTCGTCCCGGCTGACCGACGCTGTCGCGGCTCCGCTGGCGATCGGCGCGCTGTCGCTGTGCCTGATCGTCACCCTCACGGTGCTTTCGATCAAGGTCGCCCTGGCGATGCCGCTTCCCGCATAACGAGGACTTTTTTCCAGCCGTTCGCAATTCCTGCGCGGCAAGGCGCGGTGAGCCGCACCGCGATCGGGTCAATGATGAAAACACCTGTTCTGCTGGTTACCGTGACGCTGACGGTAGCGATCCTGCTGGCAGCCTCACTCCTGATCGTCACGGGGACGCGCAGCGAAGATGCGCGTGGCCCGCGCGCCGCCGACCTGGCCGGACAAACTCACGCGCCCCGGCGCTGACCGCGCTTTACCCCCATTTGTGAAAAATCAAAAACGCACCCAGCGCGATCAGCGCAAAACCCAGTCCGTGGTTCCACCCCAGCGGCTCCTTCAGATACAGAACCGAAAAGCCGGCGAACACGATCAGCGTGATCACCTCCTGCATGGTCTTGAGCTGCGCCGCCGAGTAGACCGCGCTGCCCCAGCGATTGGCCGGCACCGCCAGCCAGTATTCGAAAAAGGCGATGCCCCAACTCACCATGATCGCGAGCGGCAAAAAGCTCTCGCGGTATTTCAGATGGCCGTACCAGGCGAAGGTCATGAAAACGTTGGAAGCGAACAGCATCAGGACCGGCAGGACCTGCGGTGAAATGGCGGGCATGGATATCCTTTCGAAATTCCGGTGCTAACACCTGATGCGGAGCCCGGTTTCATCCGCGATCGATATCATTTGGCCGCGGAAATCGTAAAGCCGCGCCGATCCGGTCAACCTTTTCTTAAGGATGGCGCAAGAAAACCAATTACGGCCGCACCTTTCGGTAAAGCTCGCGCCTTAATCTGGTGAAGCAACGGGAACACCATGCGATTTGACTGGCGCGCAATCTCCGGTCCGGCCCTGACGGCAGCGACGGCGCTGATCGCGCTTCTTGTCGATCATTTCCGTATTGTTCCCAATCCTGCGCCGTTGTTCCTGTGCATCATCGCCTTCGCGGGCTCGATTTCGGGCCTGGCCTCCGGCATGCTCAGCGCGGCGATTGCGGTCGCGGCGTCGGCGCTGTTCTTCCTCAATCACCGCGCAACGCCGGGCTACGACGCGGCCGATATCGTCCGCCTGCTGATGCTGGCGATCACCGCGGCCGGCACCGCCGGGATCACCGGCCTGTTGCGAAAAAGAATGATCGATGCGTTCGCCTGGGAGCGCAGGCATCATGCCACCGCGGAGCGGCTGTCGGCGGCGCTCGATCAAGTCGACATCGGCATCGTGCTGCTCGACCCGGACACCCGCGCCGAATTCATCAACCGCGCCTTCCGCGACTATTTTTCGCTTCCCGACGAGAAAGCCGACAGCAAGCCGCCGTTTATCGCCCTGATGTATCACGGCCGCGATACCGGCGCCTTTGAAATGCCGGAGGAAGAGTTGAGCGCGTTTATCGCACAACGCACCGAGATGATGCGATCGGGCGATTCCACGCCGATCAATATCAACCTCGCGGACGGACAGGTGCTGCGCTTCAGTTGCACGGCGCTGCCCGATGGCGGGCGCATGCTGAGCTACACTCCGGTGACCGACCTCGTCCGTCACACCGACGACCCCGCCAACGCCGACTATTACCGGTCGCTGCGCGGCGGCAGGGAGCGCTGGCTTGCGCGCAACCTGCGCGCGGCGGAATAACCGCAGCGTCGATCGCGCCGAATGCGATTGATCCTTTCGGCCTCGATCTCTAATGAAGAGCAGAATCGCAAGGTCGCTTCGCGGCGGCGGCGCGCCTTTTCACGAGCTGCGGAATTTTCAAATGAGCGACGAGTTGACGGTCCGATTTGTGACCCGGCAGGATTACGAAGAATGGCTGCCGTTGTGGCTGGGCTACAACGCGTTTTATGGCCGCTCGGGTGCGACCGCGCTTTCACCTGAAATTACCGCGATGACCTGGGCGCGCTTCTTCGATGCCTATGAACCGGTGCATGCGCTGGTCGCCGAATGCAAAGGACGATTGCTCGGCCTCACCCACTATCTGTTCCATCGCAGCACCACGGCGATCCAGCCCTCCTGCTATTTGCAGGATCTGTTCACCACGGAGGCTGCGCGCGGAAAAGGCGTGGGCCGGGCGCTGATCGACGGCGTCTATCGACAGGCGAGGCTTGCGGGATCGCCGCGCGTCTATTGGCAGACTCAGGAAACCAACCACACCGCGATGCAGCTCTATGACAAGGTGGCGGAGCGTTCCGGATTTGTGGTGTATCGCAAGCTGTTGTGAGAGGCCTGGGGCGCGACACGTTCCCGTCATCGGTGCGTAACAAAGCAGGGCTAGGTTCACCTCGCGTCTGATCAAGCCCCCCATCCCCAGATCACGCGCCCCCAAGCGGTCCCGTCAGTCGCCGCGCCTGACCGGGGCCGCTTTTTTGACCCGCATTTTGGCCGCCACGGTAAGACCGCACCTTGCGGCTTCGCGGCGCGCGGGCCACAATACGTTTTTCCGTCTCGAACGCGCCGTCTCACAGGATCAGTTCATGCAAATTCGCAATCTCGGCCGCTCCGGCCTGCGTGTTTCGGCCGTCGGCCTCGGCTGCAACAATTTCGGCCAGCGCTGCGACCTCGAAGCCTCGCGCAAGGTGATTCACAGGGCGATCGACCTCGGCGTCACGCTGTTCGACACCGCCGACATCTATGCCGGCATGGGCGGCTCCGAGACCGTGCTGGGCGAGGTGCTCGGCGCGCGCCGCAAGGACATCGTGCTGGCGACGAAATACTCCAAGCCGATGAGCAAGGATGGCACCAAACAGGGCGCGTCGCGGCGCTACATCATGTCCGCGGTCGAAGCCAGCCTGACGCGGCTGAAGACCGACTACATCGATCTCTACCAGCAGCACGATTACGATCCCTTGACGCCGATCGAGGAAACCCTGCGGGCGCTCGACGACCTAATCCGGCAGGGCAAGGTGCGCTATATCGGCAATTCGAATTTTCCGGCCTGGCGGATCGCCGAGGCCGAGCTTTTCGCACGACAGATGGGCGTCAACCGGTTCGTATCGTGCCAGGACGAATACAGCCTGGTGGTGCGCGACATCGAAAAGGATCTGCTGCCCGCGGCGCAGGAATACAATCTCGGCCTGCTGCCGTTCTTCCCGCTGGCCAGCGGCCTGTTGACCGGCAAATACAAGCGCGGCGCGGCGGCGCCGGAGGATACCCGTTTCGGCAAATCGCCGGCGTTGCGCGATCGCTACGTCACGCCGCGCAACGAGGATATCGTCGAGAAATTGCAGGCCTTCGCGCAAGCGCGCGGGCACAGCATGCTCGAACTCGCATTCTCATGGCTGGCTTCGCGCCCGCAGGTGTCGAGCGTCATCGCCGGCGCCACGCGCCCCGAGCAGGTCGAGCAGAACGTGAAAGCGATCGGCTGGACCCTGAGCGCCGACGATCTCGCGGAGATCGACGGGATGACGAAGTAGCGAAAGATGCGCTTGTTGGCAGTATGTCGTCGCTGCGAAAGCAGGGACCCATACTCCGCGGCTTCTCGTCGAAGCATTGCGGCATGCGCCTTCGAGAACAAAGGAGATCAGTGGCTATGGGTCCCCGCGTGCGCGGCGACGACGAAATTTCTTGCGCTCACGCCAGAGGATCTCACCCCACCAAACCCTGCATCGGCTTCACCGGTACGCTGTCGGGAAAAACATTGTCCGCCAGCACGCGCTCGGCGACGCCGAGGTGATCGCGCAGCACGCCTTTGATCACCGCGCGCAGATCGGCGGTCGGCGCAAGATCGCGGCCCTCATAGAGGTTCGCGGGCTTCAACCCCGGCCAATCCGAAATCACCCGGCCGCCCTTCACCGCGCCGCCGGCGAGCAGCGCGATGGTGGCGGTGCCGTGATCAGTGCCCTCGGTGCCGTTGATGCGCGCGGTGCGGCCGAACTCGGTGGCGACCACCACCACGGTGTCGCGCCAGCGCTGACCGAGCCCGCTTTCGAATTCGGCGAGCGCCCCGTCGAGCCCCGAGAGCAGCAGCGCCAGCCGGCCCACCGGGCCGCCTTCGTTGGCGTGCGTGTCCCAGCCGTCGAAGGCGAGCGCCGCGATCCGCGGGCCATCGTCGGCCGCCATCAGTTTGGCGGCACCGCGCGCCACCAGCCGCATCGCAGCGGCGCCATTGACGCCCGGCTTCGGTTTCATGTCCTCGCCCTGGGCTGTCTTGTCCAATCGCAAGCCTTGCGACAGGGCCTGCGCCAGCGCGGGATCGCGATGGCGGTAGAGTTCGACCAGCCGCGTCGCGGTATCGTCGGCGGCTTGCGGCAGCGCGACCGGCGCCCAGCCCACGGTCGGCGCTGCGCCGCGCAGCACCAGCGGCGTGGTCGGGCCGATCGCAAGCCCGCTCATCACCCGCTCGCCGCGCGGCAAGGCTTCCAGCGCGCGGTTGAGCCAGCCGGACTGCACCCGGCCCGGCCCCGCAAAGCCGCTTTCGAGTACATCTTGTCCGTCGAAATGCGAACGGTCCCGATACGGCGTCGACACCGCGTGAATCACGGCGGCCTGCTTCTCCCGATACATCCGCGCGAATTCCGGCATCGAGGGATGCAGCGCGAAGAACGAATCCAGCATGGTCGCCGCGTGCGGGCCATCGCGCGTCAACGCGATCGAACCGTGCAGTCCGGCGTAATCGGGATCGCCGACCGGCGCCACGGTGGCGAGACCGTCGAGCGCGCCGCGCAGAATGACGACGATCAGCCGCGGGTCGCGCCCGTCGGCAGCGCGGGCGAATTTCGGCAAGTACGCCCAGGCCGCGAACGACGCGCCGCCGAGCAGTAGCGCACGCCGCGATATCGCAGATGTTGTCAGGCTTTCGCAGCAATCCATTGTCGTTTCCATTGCTGTCATCTCCTCTGGAATTCCGGCGACATCAACAACAGCGCCAGCGCCTGTTGCCGCGATTCCGCAAGTTCGATCGTGCGGCGCGTTTCCGCCGATGCCGCATCACCAGCGGCAAATTCCAAGAGATCGCGGGGATCGATGTTGGCGCCGAGGCGCGAGGCGATTTGCGCCGAGATGTCGAGCCGCAGCTTCATGCCCTCCGGCGCGGCCCATGCGGCGTTGGTATCGGGAAATCCGTTCGGTCCGGACGGGGTCCATAGCGGCTGGCCCAGGAGATTAAGTCCGCCGAGAAACGGGCCGGGATCTTCCGGAATTCGCGCCAGCAGCCGGCTGGTCGCCACCAGGAATTCGTAGGGGCTGCGCAGCTTGGTCGGCGGCGCCTGCCAGGCCTCGTCGGAATCGAGAAGCGATTTCGCCAACGCTCCCAGATCGCCGTCGGTTTTGCGGAAGACGTCGTGCAGCCGCGCCACCAATGCCGGTGGCGGCTCGTCGGCCACGAAATGGCGCGCGAATTTTCTGGCGACGAATTTCGCGGTCGAGGGATGGCGCGCGATATCGGCCAGCGCCGCTTCGCCCTGCGCGAGCCCGTTGTCTTCATAGACCTTGCCGAGTAAACGCTGCGCGCCCGGCTGATGCGCATTGGCGAAGAACACGAAACTGCCGGGCGCGCCGAGTTGTCCCTGCCGCCCGGCAAAGGTCCAGCCGGTGATGATGCGCGCCAGCGAAGTCACGTCGTCCTGGGTGTAGCCGCCGCCGACCCCGAGCGTGTGCAGCTCCATGATTTCGCGCGCCAGATTTTCGTTCAGTCCGCGCTTGCGGTTTTGCCCGGCGCGGGAGTCGGGCCCGAGCGATTGCTGATTGTCGAGAAAAAACAGCATCGCCGGATGCTGCTCGACCGCCTTCAGCATGTCTGCGAAACGTCCAAATACATGCGGGCGGATCGCCTCGCGTTCGAACGAGCCCGCCCACATCCGCCCCAATTCGCCCTTGTTGGCGGAGATGCAGAAGTGGTTGGACCAAAACGCCACCAGCCGCTCGACGAATCCGCATTCGACGATCACGGCGCGTTGCAGCCGCGCCAGCGCCTCGCCGCGGTAGGTTTTCTGGATGATGTTGAGCGGCTGGGCCGGTTGTTTGGCGGCATTGGGCGGCATCGCTTCGGTAGATGGCGTCGCCGCGTTGGCGCCGCCCTTTGCCGGCGCCTCCATCACGGGCGGTGACATATCAGGCGAGGGCTGCGGGGACGCCGCCGATTTCGCCGTGGCCTCGCGCGCTTGCTTGACGTCCGCCTGATAGGCGAACACCGCCTTGGCAAGCTCCGGGGTCGACAGCAGTCCGGGCACTTCCAGCAGCACGTTGGGCCGGCCAAGCTCTGCCCGGACAAAGCCGCGCGGGTCGGATGCGGCGTTGACCAGATCGCCGGAGGCGCCGCCACGGGCGCCCAGTCCGAAGCGGTTGAGCGCGACCAAAGCGAGATGCGAATCCCGGGCCATTGGATTTCCCTTGCGCTATCCCCAGCGTATAATCGCTTCGAGGCATCATACGCGCCCTGGCATGAACCCGGCATGAAAATCACGGACAGGATTCGGTTCGATTCATGACAAATCGGTTAGAAAATCCGGCCTCGCGCCGCCTCTCCTGCGCGCAATGCGGAACCGAATTCGCCTGCGCGCTGGCGGGGCCATGCTGGTGCGCCGAGGAGACCGTGCGGCTGCCGATGCCCGACGATGGCGGCGATTGCCTGTGCCGGGATTGCCTGCGGAAGATGGTGGCGACAGGCGTCGCGGAGTTACGATAGGCCGCGAGGGATCCATTACTCCGCCGGTCCTGCAAACAGCAGCAAATTGCCGTCGGGATCCCTGAGAATAAAATCTCGCGCGCCCCAGGGCTCACGCCTGAGTGTCTGAAAGAACATCACTCCGGCGGCCTGAAACTCGAGGAAGAGCGCCTCGATCTGCTCGGCCGTCGCGACCGTAAGCGAAGCGGAAAGCAATTGCTCACGGTCTCGCTGGTCCGCATCGATCAACGGCCGCTCGATGCATCGCAGGTTGATGCGCGCGCCGTCGCGCTTGACCTGCGCATAGAACGGCGGTTCGCCATAAGTGAACGCCACGGCGAAGCCCAGCTTGCCGGTAAAGAATTCGCACGACGCCTTGATATCGGCGACGAATAGCTGCGGTTCAGCACCGGCGATGACCGCCCTGGACGAGATCGTGTCGGCTTCATCTGGCATCGCGGGGTTCCTGTCTGGCAGCGGCCGGCCGCTACACCGGATAGCCCGGCGATTTCCGCGCCATGCCGCCAAACGCATCGAGCAGCCGCTCGCGCCAGGCATAGACCGGATCATCCGCGGCCAGCAATTGGAACGGGCTGACGACGCGCGCCCATTGGAACGGGCCGAACACGATGTAGTCGGCGTAGCTTGGCGCATCGCCACCGAGATAATCCTGCGTCTTCAGCGTCAGTCGCATCGGGTCGAGCGCCCGGCGAAAGCCTTCGACGGATTTTTCGCGCCCCGCGACGACCTGTTCCAGCGGCTTGCCGAAGCGCGCCTCGCGGGTCTGCCGGAAATAGGCCGCATCCACCGGCTTCAAATGCGCAGGGATATCCGCGACGATCAGCGGAAACATGCCGCCGACCACGGCGATATCGCCCCACCAGTTCATCATGCGTCCGAGCGCGCGGCCGCCCGCGCCGCCGAACAGCGACGGCCTGTCGGGATAGGCGTCTTCCAGGTAATTCGCGATCGCCCAGGAATTGGCGACCGAGGTCTCGCCGTCGATCAGCACCGGCACTTTTTCGGAATTGTACGGCGCGATCGCCACCTTCTCGGTAAAACACCACGGGATCGATTCCGCCGGCAGCCCCTTATGCGCGAGCGCCATCCGCGTCCGCCAGCAGAACGGACTGAACGGACGCGCTTGGTCGGTGCCGACCAGTTCGAACAGTCTTAGAACCATACGAAATTCCCTGCTCGGACTTTTAAGACGCCATCGCAATGATGACTTAACCCCATCATCCGTCATGCCCCGCGCATGCGGGGCATCCAGTACGCCGTGACGTCCGGGTGAGTCAGAACCGGCTGCGTTTACTGGATCATCCGCTTTCGCGGATGATGACAACAACGCGCTACTTCACCACAACGTGCGCTACTTCACCACCGCGGCCGTCTGCCCGAACAACAGCTTGCGCTCTTCCTCGGTGCGGATCGCGGGCTGGCCGAAATTCGGATTGACCTGCTTGGCGAGCGCATAGGCGCGAACCGTTGCCGGCCGCTCGCGGATGGTCTCGAGCCAGCGCTTGAGATGCGGGAAGTCGTCGATGTTCTGGCTCTGGTTCTTGTACGGCACCACCCAGGGATAGCTCGCCATGTCCGCGATCGAATATTCGCCGGCGATGAATTCGCGATCCCGAAGCCGCTTGTTGAGCACGCCGTAGAGACGGTTGGTCTCGTTCACATAACGGTCGATGGCGTATTTGATCTTTTCCTGCGCGTAGTTGCTGAAGTGGTGGTTCTGCCCGGCCATCGGGCCAAGCCCACCCATCTGCCAGAACGTCCATTGGATCGCGTCGTAGCGGCCGTAGAGGTCGGCGGGGAGGAATTTTCCGGTCTTCTCGGCGAGATACAGCAGCATCGCGCCGGATTCGAAGATCGAAATCGGTTTGCCGCCGCCCTTCGGTTCGTGATCGACCATCGCCGGGATTCGGTTGTTCGGCGCCACCGCCAGAAACTCCGGCTTGAACTGGTCGCCCTTGCCGATGTTGATCGGAATCGTGTTGTACTTCAGCCCGGTCTCTTCGAGAAACATCGTGATCTTGTGGCCGTTCGGCGTGCTCCAGTAATAAAGGTCGATCATGGGGGTTCCTGTCGTGCTTCGGGGCGCTTGCCCAAATTGAATGCGATTGCATGAAGCTCACCGCATCAGGCGCGCGAAGTCAATGCCGGGCGTCTGGTATCGCAGCGAATTGATCTGCGGATCGCGCAGCTAGCCGCCGGCGATCAGCGCACGCGGCCGTGCTCGCGTAAAAACTTCTCGCCGCCTGCGGTGATCGTTATTCTCACACCGTTGCCGGCGACGGGCTCGCGCGCGACATAGCCGCGATCGACCGCATCCTCCCAGATCGTCAGCCGCGGACATGAGGTTCGCCAGGTCTCGATCACCTCGGAATAAAGCCGCGGCTCCCGCGCGATCCATTCGACGAGATCGAGCACCAGCGGGTCGGTCGTCTCGGTCATCGGGCTTTTCCTTCCGTCAAAAGGCAAAGGCGTTGCTGCGCGCCAACAACAGCCAGCTCCCGTAGAGGATATAATAGCTCGCAACCGTCGTGATCAGCCGCGTCGCCCAGGTGCGGAATTGCAGGTCGGTCATGGCCTCCAGGATGCGCCGCGCCAAAGTCGTGCCGGTCATCGATGCCGCGACCGCGACGGCGGCGAGAACCGGATCGAGGCTGGCTGCTGAATCGATGATGCCGCCGAAATAGATCAGCTTGACGAAATGACTGGCGACCTGGGCGGTGGCCTTGGTCGCGACGATTTCGCGGCGATCGAATTTGCCGCCGAGAAAGAAGGTGTCCATCAGCGGCCCGGACACCCCGGTCATCAACATCAGCCCCATGCAGATGAAACCATAGAAGCTGCCCTGCCAGACGCTGTCGGGATCGGGTCTCAGGTTCGCCGGCGTCAGCCGCGCCATGAACGGGGTCACCCCCAGCAGCAACAGCGCGATCGGCTTGTCCGGCACATAGCGGGTGATCGACCAGACCGCGAGCGCCACCGCGCAGCCGATCAGATACACCGAGACCGGCCGCCACCGGATGTGGCGACGCCACAGGAAGGCGCGCCAGCCGTTCGAGGCCATCTGCGTGATCGCGTGCAGCACCATCGCCGCGGGCAACGGCATCAGGGTCAGCAGCACCCCGATCAGGATCAGCCCGCCCGCCATGCCGAACAGCCCGGACAGGAACGCGGTGGCGACCATCAGCAGGCCAAGCGCGGCAATCATCAGCGGCGTCATTCGAATCTCCTGGATCGATTTTTGCCCCGCTTGTGCCGGCTGCGCAAACTGAGTTATCTTGACCTGGCATCAGTTTTCCTGAGGGTGACGTGCGGCGACTGCTGTTTCTCAACGGCATCAAGGCGTTCGAGGCGGCGGCGCGCAGCGGCAGCTTCGCCGGCGCGGGCGCGGAGCTCCACGTGTCGGCGGCGGCGGTCAGCCGCATGGTGCATCTATTGGAGCAGCGGCTCGGCGTCGCCTTGTTCGAACGCAAGGCCAACCGGCTGGCGATGACGGCGGCGGGGCGCGCCTACCAGAGCGGGCTGACGCCGATCTTCGATGCGCTGGCGAGCCTGACCGCGCAGGTGACGGCCACGACCACCGTCCGGGTGTTGACCATCGGCGTCGGGCCGACCTTTGCCATGCGATGGCTGATTCCGCGGCTTGCGGATTTTCGGCAGGCCGAGCCTGATATCGACGTGCGGATCACCACCGGCGGCGTGGCGGCGCCGTTCGGCGAGGACTGGAGCTGCGGCATCAATCTCGGCGACGGCGAATGGCCGGGCCTGGTCGCCGAACCCTTGTTCGCCGCCGATCTGTTGCCGGTATGCGCGCCGAAACTCGCCGCGCAGCTCAAGCGGCCCGGCGATCTCAGGGGACCGAGCCTGTTGCGCGTCGCGCATTCGCCGAACGACTGGCCGTCGTGGCTGAAGGCCGCCAACGTCGCCCGGGTGACGGCGCGCGGGCTCGAATTTCAATTCTACGGCCAGGCGCTGCAGGCCGCCGCCGATGGCCTCGGCGTCGCGATGGGCATTCGGCCCTATATCGACGACGACCTCGCCGCCGGACGGTTGATCGCGCCGTTTGCGCTGAGCGTACCGAAGGGCATGCGCTGGTATCTCGTCTACCGCAGCTTCCAGACCGAGCAGCGCGACTTCGCCGCGTTCCGGCGCTGGATCATGCGCGCCGCGGCCGGGCCCTCCGTGCGCGGCAAGGCCGCCGGCAAGATTCCGCGCCATGCCGGTTGAGCGGATCGAAACCCTTGTCATCGGGGGCGGCCAGGCGGGGCTCGTGATGAGCCACGCCCTCAGGCAGCGCGGCCTTGCCCATCTCGTGCTCGAGCGGCACCGCATCGCCGAGCGCTGGCGGAGCGAACGCTGGGACGGGTTGCGGTTTCAGTTTCCCAACTGGTCGGTGCGCCTGCCGGATTTCCCGTTTCCTCACGCCGACCCCGAGGGCTTTGCCACCAGCGGCGAGATCGTGGATTTTCTGACGGCCTATGCCGACCTCATCGCCGCGCCGATTCGCTGCGGCGTCCCGGTCACCGCGTTACGACGCCACGAAGGCCGCACCGGCTTCGTCGCCGAGACCTGGGATGGCCCGATCGAGGCTGCCAATGTCATCATCGCCACCGGTCCCTATCAGCGCCCCCTGATGCCGGCGGTGTTGCAGGACGATGCCACGTTCCAGATCCACGCCAACACCTACCGCAATCCTGGCCAGCTTCCCTCAGGCGCGGTGCTGGTGATCGGTTCGGGCGCCTCCGGCGCGCAAATCACCGAGGAGCTGCTGCATGCGGGCCGCCGGGTCTATCTCTCGGTCGGAAGCCACCGCCGCATGCCGCGCCGCTATCGCGGGCGCGATCTGATCTGGTGGCTGACCGATATGGGTCTCGATCAAACGCCGGCCGAGGCGCGCGGGCCGGACCGGTCACTGCCGCTGATCACCGGCGCGCTCGGCGGCAACACCATCGATTTCCGCCGCTACGCCGCGGAAGGCGTTACCCTGTTGGGTCGCATGGAGGCGGCGCATCAGGGCGTGATCGACTTCGCGCCGGACCTGGCGGAACGGCTGGCCTATGGTGACGCTTCATACGCGATCTTCCTCGACATGATGGATGAGCATGCCCGCCGTCACGGCCTGAATTTGCCGGAAGACCCCGCCGCGCGCGAGGTGCATCCGGACCCGCTTTGTCTCACGCAACCGCTGCGCCGTCTCGATATCAGCGCCGAGGGCATCCGCACGATCCTCTGGGCTACCGGCTACGGCTTCGATTTCGGCTGGATCGATGTGCCGGTACTGGATGCGCGCGGCGCCCCGGTTCATCGCCGCGGCGTCACCGAAGTGCCGGGCCTGTATTTTCTCGGCCTGCAATGGCTGTCGCGATTGAACTCCTCGATCCTGTCCGGTGTCGGCGACGACGCCGCCGTGCTCGCCGACCACATCGCGGCGCGGGGTTAGATCAACCCCGTGTCATGGAGCGCGCATCCGCGAGACCCGTTGGCGGCCTCCTCAGGATGAGGATCGCGTGAGTGGCGTTCCCCGGATGCAGCGCAGCGCGTTTGCGGTGCGCTGCTGATCCGGGGTCCCGACTGCGCGCTGGATCCCGGCTCTGCGGTGCATCGTGAAGGACGCTGCACCGCGTCCGGGACACGGCATCTCAGGACTACCGTCGTTCGCCCGCCCGTTTTCGGCCACAAAAAGCACCCCGCATGTGAACCAGTTCACATTCGCCTTCAAAGATTCGTGTTTCTCTTGTTGGACCCCGGACCAGCAGCGCAATCCTTCGTGCCGCGCGGCATCCGGGGAACGCCGGGAGTGCCCGCATGCAATGCGACTATGACGGCTTCAACATTGAGACCTTCGAGGCGGGACAAGGTTTGTGGCACGCCCGGATCAGGCGGACCGATCTGACACCGGTCGTGATCGATGGCGTGTTGTTTTCCGCGCTCGAAGTGGGCTTCGCATGGTCCGATCCGGATTCGGCCATCGCGGACGCCAAAACCCAGATCGACCGTCTCAAGCTGGGCCGATACATGACGGTCGAACCGCACGCGGAACTGTCGACGGCCTGATGCTGCGGTTTGCGCCTGCAACGCCCTTTTCTGGCCGCCGAACTCATCCCATATTCGCCTGATGGCGAAGCATCCCGACCATCCGAAAAAGCCCGTCAAATCCCCGAAATCGAAAGCGCCGAATTCCAGGGCCTCGAGGCCGGACGTGCAGCCGATCGGGCCGGCGCTGGCGGAATTGCTCAATCCCGCGATCAACCGCGGCGAAAGCGGCATCGGCTCGTCCACCGGATTGCAGCCGCCGCCGGATAATTCAAGGGATCGCCGCGCCGGCGGCGAGGCCGCCGCGCACCGCGCCCGCGCCTCGACCCGCGGCAGCGGCGAGGATGTGGCCAGGCGCGATGCGGCTGTTGCTTCGGGCACCTCGCCCGCTGCACCACCCCCACCCAACCCTCCCCCGCAAGCGGGAGAGGGCTCCAGAGGGCGACCACCGGGCGCTCAGAAAGACGGCCCCGCGGGCGCAGAATCACGAAATGAATTCGTGAATGCGAAACCACCGTCCCCTCTCCCGCTTGCGGGGGAGGGCCAGGGTGGGGGTCTCTCCACGAGTCCGGGCTTCAACGAATCCCCGCAACGCGAATTTGCGCCGGCCAATTTCGGCACCTCCGCAACGATCCCCGCGCTCGATCCGGAGCTGGCGAAGCAACTGGGCTTCACCACCGAGGAGGAAGACGCCGCCGCGATGGCGCGCCCGCCGCGCAACAAGATGGAAGCGCTCGGCGTCGCCGCCACCGCCGACGCGCTGGAGACGCTGATCCGCGAAGGCCGCCCCGAATTCAGGGGCGAGGACGGCCAGCTCAAGATCTGGACGCCGCATCGTCCGCCGCGGCCGGAGAAATCCGAAGGCGGCGTGCGCTTCGTCATCAAATCCGAATACGAGCCGAAGGGCGATCAGCCCACCGCGATCAAGGAGCTGGTCGAGGGCATCCAGCGCAACGACCGCACGCAAGTGCTGCTCGGCGTCACCGGCTCCGGCAAGACCTACACCATGGCCAAGGTGATCGAGGCGACGCAACGCCCGGCCCTGATTCTGGCGCCGAACAAGACGCTGGCAGCCCAGCTCTATGGCGAGTTCAAGAGCTTCTTTCCCGACAACGCGGTGGAGTATTTCGTCAGCTATTACGACTACTACCAGCCCGAGGCCTATGTGCCGCGCACCGACACCTATATCGAGAAGGATTCCTCGATCAACGAGCAGATCGACCGCATGCGCCACTCGGCGACGCGGGCGCTGCTGGAGCGCGACGACGTCATCATCGTGGCTTCGGTGTCATGCATCTACGGTATCGGCTCGGTCGAAACCTATACCGCGATGACGTTTGCGCTGAAGAAGGGCGAGCGCATCGACCAGCGGCAATTGATATCGGACCTGGTGGCGCTGCAATACAAGCGCACGCAGGCCGATTTTACCCGCGGTACCTTTCGCGTCCGCGGCGACGTTATCGATATCTTCCCGGCGCACTATGAAGACCGCGCCTGGCGCGTGAACCTGTTCGGCGACGTCGTGGAAAATATCGAGGAGTTCGATCCGCTCACCGGCCACCGGCAGGACGATCTCGAATTCATCAAGATCTACGCCAACTCGCATTATGTGACGCCTCGGCCGACCCTGGTGCAGGCGATCAAGTCGATCAAAAGCGAATTGAAGCTGCGGCTGGACCAGCTCAACAACCAGGGCCGCCTCCTGGAAGCGCAGCGGCTGGAGCAGCGCACCACCTTCGATCTCGAGATGATGGAAGCCACCGGCTCCTGCGCCGGCATCGAAAATTATTCGCGCTACCTGACGGGGCGACGGCCCGGCGAACCGCCGCCGACCTTGTTCGAATATGTGCCTGACAACGCGC
The DNA here is from genome assembly GCA_963742425.1 of uncultured Alphaproteobacteria bacterium. Classification (GTDB taxonomy): domain Bacteria; phylum Pseudomonadota; class Alphaproteobacteria; order Rhizobiales; family Xanthobacteraceae; genus Bradyrhizobium. The sequence continues at coordinate 48,230 of CAVULR010000011.1, read as the reverse complement.
TGGTGTTCGCCGACGAAAGCCACGTCACGGTGCCGCAGATCGGCGGCATGTTCCGCGGCGATTTCAGGCGCAAGGCGACGCTGGCCGAATACGGTTTCCGGCTGCCCTCCTGCATGGACAACCGGCCGCTGCGTTTCGAGGAATGGGACATGATGCGCCCGCAATCGGTCGCGGTGTCGGCAACGCCATCGGCGTGGGAGCTGAACGAGAGCGGCGGCGTGTTCGTCGAGCAGGTGATCCGCCCCACCGGCCTGATCGATCCGCCGGTCGATATCCGCCCGGCACGCACGCAGGTCGACGATCTCGTCGGCGAAGTCCGCGCCACCGCGCAGGCAGGTTATCGTTCGCTCGTGACCGTATTGACAAAACGGATGGCGGAAGACCTCACCGAATATCTGCACGAGCAGGGCATCCGCGTCAGATATATGCACTCCGACATCGACACCATCGAGCGCATCGAGATCATCCGCGACCTGCGGCTCGGCGCGTTCGACGCGCTGGTCGGCATCAATCTGCTGCGCGAGGGCCTCGACATTCCCGAATGCGCGCTGGTCGCGATCCTCGATGCCGACAAGGAGGGTTTTCTGCGCAGCGAAACCTCGCTGATCCAGACCATCGGCCGCGCCGCGCGCAATGTCGACGGCAAGGTGATCCTTTATGCCGACCAGATCACCGGTTCGATGCAGCGCGCCATCGCGGAGACCGACCGCCGCCGCGAGAAGCAGGTCGAATACAACACGCAGCACGGCATCACCCCGGAAAGCATCAAGCGCTCGATCCACGACATCATGAACTCGGTCTACGAGCGCGACCATGTGCTGGTGGAAATCGGCGACGGCGGTATGGCCGACGACGTTATCTCGATCGGGCATAATTTCGAGGCGGTGCTGGCCGACCTCGAAACCCGGATGCGCGAGGCCGCCGCCGATCTGAATTTCGAGGAAGCCGCGCGCCTGCGCGACGAAGTCAAACGCCTGCGCGCCACGGAGTTGGCCGTGGTCGACGATCCCACCGCCAAGCAGCGCACCGTGCAGGACAAGGCCGGCGCCTATGCCGGCATGAAGAAATACGGCGAGTCCGCGAATTTGCCCACGGCCGCGATGAAGAAGCGCTTTTCACCCTCCCCCTTGCGGGGAGGGTCGACCGCCAAGGGCGGTCGGGGTGGGGGTACACGCGAAGACTCTTCTTCGAGCTCCCGCGTCCACAAACCCCATCTCGATGAAATGCACGGCCCGGAATCCCTGCCCTATCGCCCCGGCCGCGCGCCCGCGCCCGGCGACACGGATGCGGGCACCGGCAGTAAAATCTTCCAGCCCACCGACTCCCGCCAATCCGGCCCCGAATTCGGCCCCGCCCCGCGTTCCAGCGGCGGCGCACCGGGGCATCGGGGTGGGTGGAAGAAGAGGTAGAGGTTTAGCTACGCTGGCAATTCGAGCGAGTTCGGCTACGCTGACGTCATGAAGCTCGGCTTCGAAGAAGCTCAATCGACTTATTCCAGCGGCTCGCAAAATGCGCGCACGTGGACAGAGGCTTGGGTAAGCGCACAGGCATATTGCCCGCACTGCGGCAACGCGAAGATTTCTTCTTTCCCGAATAATAGCCCGTTGGCAGATTTTTTCTGCACCTCGTGCAACGAGGAGTTCGAGCTTAAGAGCCAGAAAGGCAAATTCGGAACGAGGGTTGTCGACGGTGCCTTCAAGACGAAATGCGAGCGTCTTGCTGCGAGTAACAATCCAAACCTGTTCCTGATGAACTACGACCTCAAGTCGCTTGCGGTCGTTAATCTGTTCATTGTGCCGAAGCACTTTTTCGTCCGCGAGATTATCCAGGAACGAAAGCCGCTTGCCGTGACCGCGCGACGCGCGGGCTGGATCGGGTCGAATATACTGCTCAGCCGGGTCCCGGAGTCAGGCAAGATACATATCGTACAGAACGGCCTTGTTCGCGCGAAGGAGCTTGTCCTCGCGGAATGGCAGAAGACGCTTTTTCTCAGGAGCGAATCTCCCGAAACCCGCGGCTGGCTGCTTGACGTCATGAAGTGCGTGGAGTCACTCGGCAAACGTGACTTCGCGCTTGACGATGTCTACGCGTTCGAAAGTCATCTCGGCGATCTCTATCCCGGCAACCAGAACGTCAAAGCCAAGATACGTCAGCAACTTCAATATCTGCGTGATCGTGGATTTATCGAGTTCGTCTCCCGTGGTAATTATCGCTTGCGATCCTAGGAGATTCGCATGGCCTGGTTTCTCAACTTCTACAAATGCGCCCGCTGCAAGCGCCGATGGACCGACGAATGGTCATGCATGTGCGACGACGAATGCCCACATTGCGGAGCACGGGATATGACGCCGTACGACAGCGAGAACCTGACCGAGATGATCGAGCAGGACGGCGACGAGTTTGTCGCTATTCGCTCGCCCGATACGGCCGAGCACGATCCCGACTATCGCGAGCTTGGCCGTTTTCCATCGCTTGAGAAGGCCGAGGAATTTCTGGCTTCGGTCGACACCGGGTAGCCTGCAACTTTCAGCAGTCATCATCCGCGGGTGCGGGTGATCAGTATTCCGAGGCGTCAGTGATAGAAACGAAAGGCCGCGGCGTACTGGATACCCGCATACGCGGGTATGACGGCTGCCAGGCTTTTCGAAGACCGATGGATTGGCCGGGTCATCCCCGATCAAGTCGGGGACAGGCGCCCGGCAATGACAGCCTGGTTTCCATCCCCTACGCCTTCACCGGTCGGTTGGCGTGGCTCGCCTGCGGCACGCCGCGGTTCAGCGACATATGGGAATGCGTACAAAGCCAGCCGTCGGCATTGCCCGAAAACACCAGGGTGGCGCGGCCGGGGCGCGGAAACGGCTTTCCGTCGGGATGATACCCGGTGCTCGTCCACGGCGCGATCACGATCGCCATCTTGCGATCGGGCGACGCCAGAACCGAGGTCTGCTCGAGCACGAAACGGAAGTCGGTGGTCTTCGGCCAGACCTTGTCCCATTGCGTCGCGACCCATTGATCGAGGCCGGGGATGACATCGTTGTGGGTGCCGAAGGCAAGCACATCCGGATGAAACAGCGGCCTCGCCGAGGCGTAGTCCACCTCACGCACATAGCCCGCGAAGGTGTCCAGCCACTGGCGAAAGAACTGCGTCAGCTCCGGGTTCGCAGTCGGCAAGGCTTGCATGGCCTGCTCCATGTTCGGCTGTCTCATCGCGGCAATCTTATGGATTGCTTCGCTTGCGCTCGCAATGACGGCGTTGAGCTCCGGCTTCATCGGGGGCCTGGGTCCCTCCCCCGAGGCGGCCAACGTTCGCGCGACGTGCTTACAACCACCCCGGAATTTGCTATTGTGCCGACAGCGCCAACGTCTTCAACCGGGCGCGAGGGAGACACGTCATGGCCAAGGGTCAGATGCGCAGCAACAAGGAAAAGAAGAAACCGAAAGCCGACAAGAATCTCAAAAAGGGCGGCCCCGCGCCCTCGCCGTTCTCGTCCGGCAAGACGCCGGCGGGACAGAGCCCCAACAGCAAGAAGAGCTAAAGGCCCGGCGCCCGCCCGGGTGCACCTCGGGTCAACCCCGAGGGGCACGCCGTTTGCGGATGATGGCCCGGTTCTCTCGCAGCCGCTTGCAGCGGTTGCGAACCGTCGTTGACCCGGTCTGCCTGCCGGCACGGGGGAGAAAGACATGGTTGACGAACTTTACCGGCAGCGCGTGCTGAATTTCCTCGAGGCGTTCTATGCGGGGGACCTCGAGCGCGCGCTTGCCTGCTGCAGCGACGACATCGATTTCATTGCCCATGCGCCGGTCGACATCCTGCCCCATATGGGCCACCGCAAAGGCAAGGCCGAAGTCCTGGCGATGTGGCAAACCGTGCATGCGCGCTATTCCGAGATGCGCCACGAGGTGCCGATCATCGTTGTCGACGGCGAAACCGCGGCGGCCTACATCCGCGGGCTGTTCCGCAAGCGAAGCAACGACCGGGTGGTGCAGATCGACATCGGGGATTTCTACAGCTTCCGCGGCGGCCGCATCGCGCAGATCCGCCAGTTCCTGGATTCCTTCGACCTGGTGCAGCAGGTGCTGGAGCGCGACGTCGCGGCCGACCTGGCCGACGGCAAACCCGGCGCGATCTAGATCACGGATTCAAATCGATCGGCGGATCCGCGGGATCAGTTGAGCGCTTCGCAAAACTCATCCTCACCAGATTCGCGATGGGTTTCACAAACAGCTCAACCCATGCTGCAAATTTGCTGCAACGAGACTGGACCCGGCGGCACACCAATCGTGCCGAAATCATCAGTCGATACAGCCCTTGGTTGTAACCAAATCATGTTTTGAAACATTGATCGTTCCCGCCGATTGATTATGATTCACTTTCGATCAAAAATGTTTCTTTGGCGGTGCGAGTTGGGTTTAATCCGGCGGGGCAAGCATGGTCGAGATTCTCAACCGGCAGCGTATGCTGAATTTTCTCGATGTGTTCTATTCGGGAAACATCGAGGGCGCGCTTGCCTGTTGCTGCGACGACATCGAATTCATCGCGCAGGCGCCGGTCGACCTGCTGCCCTATATGGGCCACCGCCGCGGCAAGGCGGAAGTCGGCGAGATGTGGAGGATCATCCACGCCCGATATTCCGACATGCGCTACGAGATACCCATCATTGTCGCGGAGCAGAACAAGGTCGCGCTCACGCTTCGGGTGTTTTTACGAAAGCGAAGCAATGACCGGATCGTGCAAATCGACATCGCGCTGTTCTGCACCTTCCGCGACGGCCGGATCGCGCAGATACGCCAACTCCTGGATTTCTTCGATCTGGTCCAGCAGATGGTCGAACGCGACGTCGTGGCTGAGCTGGCCGAGGGCAAGGCCGTCACCTTCTGGATGACCGAGGAATTGATCAGCAGCAGGGGTTGAGCGCTTCGCCCGGCCCATCGTCCCGCCGGCTGCGTTGCGCACGCCAGCCGCTAAATGGGTGAAATCACTGTGGTTTAGCGCCAAAACGCGGTTAATGGCCGAGCATTGCCGCATATTGGCCCCGATCCGGTCAAAATCGGCAGCCCAGATGGGTTGCGTCACTGAGCCGCGCGGGGACATCCGCATCGCTTAGAGGCGCAAAACAGGGGAATAGAAGATGAATGTTCGTTCCGAAAAAATCGAATTGGCCGAAGAGGATCCCAATCTTGCGGCGGTTTCGGAAGTCGAGGCCGGTATCCGCGATTTCGTCCGCAACGACGTCGCCTATCTGCGGCGCCCGGCGCCAAACACGCCGAACGCCGAGGCCGCCCCGGAGCAGAGCACCGAGGCCACTGTCAACAACGTCAACTCGCTGATCCAGCGCGTCGCAGGGACCTCGCTCGCGGAAATCGAAAAATTGATTGGCGAGCTTGAAAGCCTGCGCGACCTGCTGCACGACGAAGGTCAGCGCGTCCAGCGCGAGATTTCCGGTTACGCCCAGCTCAGCCAGGCCGCCATGAAATCCACGCGCATGATCGCTGACAACGTGGCGCAGTGGAAGGTTGCCGCCGACGGCCTTCGCAATAGCTGATTAGCTGAATAGCCGACGATACATTCGCGGCCTTCCTTTCCCGGACGCGGTGCAGCGCTCTCGCGCTGCTCCGCAGAGCCGGGATCCATCATAGTCGGGAAAAACAATGGGCCCCGGATCAGCAGCGCACCACGCCGCGATAGCGGCGTGTTGCGCAGCATCCGGGGCACGAGTTTTGTGCTGATGTGGAAGCTGCTGACTTCCGGGCTTTGCGGTTAACAGATCGTAAACTATCGGCCGGCGACCGCTGCGCTGTCCTGCAGATAGGCGCCGTCGGCGGAACCCTTCACCACCATCCCGGTCGCAAGCATTACCGCGAGCGTCACGGTTGCGAAGATGAAGCCTACAAATTTCAAGCCGCTACGGTCCGCCACGATCTTCCCTCCTGCTTTGTGCCCCTGCGTCGATCATGACAGGCACAAGGTTCAGAATGCGTTAGCAGGAAAATTGTTCCAGTCGGGTACTCAGGAACCGGCATTCCGCCGCGGCACGAAGGCGGTGGCGAGAAAGGAATACACCAGCTCGCCGCGCTGATTGGCGCCGGTATTGCGGGCCTGAAGGATACCCCATTCTGGCCGCTTCTCCGACGATCGCAGCGATTCCACCTCGCTGGCGTAAGTGACGGTGTCGCCTGCCAGCACCGGCCTGAGCCAGCGCAATTCGCGAAAGCCGGGTGAGGGTCCCCAAGCCGCGATCTTCTCGCCGCGCGCCGCGGCCTCCTCGGCCTGGCGCTTGCCGTCGGCCACCATCAGTTTCATGCAAACCGCCGCCACGTGCCAGCCCGACGCGGTCAACCCGCCGAACAGCGATTTGCGCCCCTCCTCTTCATCGAGATGAAAGCGTTGCGGATCGTATTCCGCGGCGAATTTCTTGATCGCCTCCGCGGTAAAGGTGAACGATCCCACTTCGCGACGCTGCCCGATCTCGATGTCCTCGAAGAATTGCATCAGGCGGTCTGCCCGCGCCGCATCACGATGATCGGCGAGACCCAATCGCACAATTCTTGCCCGGCCGCGTTGCGGGCGCTGCACTTGAACGTCACGATGCCGGTCTCGGGGCGGCTGCGGGAAATCCTGGCCTCGGTCACATCAACCTCCAGCGTCAGGTCGTCCCCAGGCCGCAGCGGCGCGAGCCAGCGCAATTCGTTGACCCCGGGCGAGCCAAGCGAGGCGGTCCGGCCGATGAAAGCGTCGAACATCATTCGCATCATGATCGCACAGAGATGCCAGCCCGAACCGGACAGGCCCCTGAGCATCGATCGGTTGGCGGCCTCTTCGTCGAGATGCATCGGCTGCGGATCGAACTCCGCGGCAAACGCGAAAATCTCCTCGCGGGTCACGCGGCGCGGCCCGAACGTTCCGAAATAGCCGGGGGAGAAGTCTTCGAAGGTCAGCGTCATGGTTGGGGATTGCCGGAGGAAAGCCCGATTGTGGCCGTTATTTGCAGCAATCTCAACCCGCCGGGCTGCATGGCTCTTGCACCGCGGACACGCAGCATCCACCGGGGCTTGTCCGCGATCTTGCCCGGGACAGCATTTGTAAGCAAGGTCGTGTGCGGCCAGGTTTGGACACACTTCATTTTCGAGGCTGGGGGAGAACAACCGATGTTTGAATTTCGGGATTTGTTTCAGTGGGACCGTTTCATCACGCCCACCATCATCAAGACGTTTTACTGGCTGGTCATCGCGTTGATCGCACTGCTCGGCATCTCCGGCATTTTTTCCGGTCTGGCCGCGATGGCGATCAGCCCGTTCGGCGGGTTCATCGTGCTGCTGTCCTCGATCGCCAGCGCGATCGTCGGCGTGGTGTTCTCGCGCATTGCCGCCGAATTCGTCCTGATCGTGTTTCGTATCAACGAGCATCTCGGCGCGATCCGCGATCAGGGCCTGGATCGTTAGACGCTCCACGTCATTGCGAAACTGGATTTGTTCGTCGCTTTCTCGCAATCACGGTGGAAGAGCGAGACCGGTTTTCACCAGCGATCAAGTATTAAACCTGAAATGCATGACGTCGCCGTCGGCGACGACGTATTCCTTGCCTTCGAGCCGCAGCTTGCCGGCGTCGCGCGCGCCGGCCTCGCCGCCGAGCGCGACGTAGTCGGCATAGGCGATGGTTTCGGCGCGGATAAAGCCCTTTTCGAAATCGGTGTGAATAACGCCTGCCGCGGCGGGCGCCTTGGTGCCGCGGTGGATGGTCCAGGCGCGGGCCTCCTTCGGCCCGACGGTGAAATAGGTGATGAGGTCGAGCAGCTGATAGCCGGCGCGGATCAGGCGATCGAGACCGGCTTCCTCAAGGCCCAGCGTGTCGAGAAATTCGCTGCGCTCCGCGCGCGACAGCGTCGCGATCTCCGATTCGATCTTGGCCGAGATGGCGACCGCGACGGCGCCCTCCTTCTTGGCGAGTTCGGCAACGACTTGCGAAAACGCGTTGCCTGTCGCGGCCGAGCTTTCCTCGACGTTGCAGACGTAAAGCACCGGCTTCGAGGTCAACAGCCCCAGCATGCCGAAGGCGCGTTCCTCCTCGGGTTTTCGCTCGAGAAACCGTGCCGGCCTGCCCTCACGCAGCAGCACCAGCGCGCGGTTGACGAGATCGAGCTGTTCCCTGGCTTCCTTGTCGTTGCCTTTTGCCTTCTTGGCGAGGTTGTCGACGCGCTTCTCGAGGCTCTCGAGATCGGCGAGCATCAATTCGGTCTCGATGGTCTCGATGTCGGCCAGAGGCGAGATCTTGCCTTCGACATGGGTGATGTCGGAATCCTCAAAACAGCGCACTACATGGGCGATCGCATCGACCTCGCGGATGGTGGCGAGAAACTGGTTGCCGAGGCCCTCGCCCTTCGATGCGCCGCGCACCAGGCCCGCGATATCGACAAAGGTCAGCCGCGTCGGGATGATCTGCGCCGACTTGCCGATCTCGGCGAGCTTGTCGAGCCGGGGATCCGGCACCGCGACCTCGCCGACGTTGGGCTCGATGGTACAGAACGGATAATTGGCCGCCTGCGCCGCCGCCGTCTCGGTGAGCGCATTGAACAGCGTCGACTTGCCGACATTCGGCAATCCGACGATACCGCATTTGAATCCCATCGTGCTCCCGATCCTTCGCGCGACATTCCGCGGCGCGTAAGCGTATTTCAGATCGTCATGCGCAGGCTTGACCCGCGCATCCATCCGTTTTGAAGGATGGATCGCCGGATCAAGTCCGGCGATGACGGTATTTATTTTTCGTCGCCAGCGTCCGTGTCGAAAAATCCCTTGGCCTGCATCGCCAGATGCACCTTGTTCTGGAACGTCGCATCGCGAGCGGTGGCGAGCAGTCCGGCGTTATCGGCGATCGCTTCGCACAGCGCTACGACCCAGGGACGATCGTCCTTGGCGAAATCCGACAACACGTAGCTGTGCACCAGCTCCTTGATGCCGGGGTGGCCGATCCCGAGCCGCACGCGGCGATAGTCGTTGCCGATATGCGATGAGATCGAACGCAGGCCATTATGGCCGGCAATGCCGCCGCCGACCTTGACGCGCAGCTTGGCCGGCGGCAGTTCGAGCTCATCCTGAAACACGGTGACCTCGCCGGCGCCGAGCTTGAAGAAATTCGCCGCCTCCTGAACCGCGCGCCCCGAATCGTTCATGAAGGTCATGGGGCGGAGCAGGATCACCCGCTCATGATCGAGCGTGCCTTCGGCGGTCTCGCCCTGAAAACGGCGGCGCCACGGTGCGAAACCATGGCGCCGTGCAATCTCCCCGACGGCCATGAAGCCGATATTGTGCCGGTTATGCGCGTGTTTCGCGCCGGGATTGCCGAGACCAACAAAGAGTCGCATGACGCGGCATCCCGCGTCCGGTTACTTCTTTTTATCGCCGCCGGCAGGCGCCTTGGCGCCGGCCGCGGGCGCTTTCGCACCCGCTGCGGGAGCAGCCGCCGCCGCCGCAGCCGCGGGCGCAGCGCCGGGTGCGCCGGGCGCACCGGGCGCACCCGCCGCCGGAGCCGCGCCGGGAACAGCCGTGTCAGCCGCCGTACCGGCAGCAGCCGCAGCGGCCGCAGCCGCCTTCATTTCTTCGGCGTAACCGGATGGCGGCACGATGGTCACCAGGGTCACATCATCGCGCAACAGCGACTTCACGCCGGCCGGCAGTTCGATATCGGACAGATGCAGCGAATGGCTGATCTCCAGATCGCTGACATCGGCCTCGACGAACTGTGGAATGTTGTCGACCGAACACACGAGGTCGATGTTGTGGGTGACGATGTTGACGGTGCCGCCGCGCTTCACCCCGGGCGACGCTTCCGCGTTGCGGATATGCAGGGGGACACTGACGCGGATGGTGGCGCCTTCGCCGAGCCGCATGAAGTCGACATGAAGCGGGAAATCGCGCACGGGATCGAGATGGAAGTCGCGCGGAATCACGCGGTGCTTCTTGCCCTCGAGATCGATGTCGTAAATCGTGGTGAGGAACCGCCCCGCCAGGATGCGCTGGCGCAAATCGGCATCGTCGACCGAAATCGTCAGCGGGGGCTCGTTGTTGCCATAGATCACTCCGGGCACTCGCCCGGCGCGACGCTCTGCCCGTGCGGCCCCCTTGCCGCCTGCCGGACGCGCGGTCGCCTTCAATTCCTTGACGGTCGCCATCTGCGTAAGTCCTTGTTTTCTAAAAGTTAAAGGCCGCATCGCGGCCCGGTGGCACTCCACAGCAAGCCTCCAGGGGTGCGGGGGCTGCGGACGTGGCGGCGTTCTAGCTGCAAAGGCAGGAAATGACAAGGAAATGGAGGGATTATTCTGCGGCCCCGACGGGCTACGAGGGAGATTTAAGCCTATCCATCCGTCCTCGGGCTAACAATATCCGCTGTCGACGACGAAATCCCGATTTTCGCTTCCAGCGCCGCGATGCGCGCCTTCAGCGCCTCGTTTTCCTCGCGCGCCAGCCGCGCCATGTCCTTGACGGCCTCGAACTCCTCGCGTTTGACGACATCGAGGTCGCGCAGGATTTTTTCGGCCTGATTGCGGACCACGGTGTCGACCTCGCGCTTGACCCCTTGGGCGGCGCCGGCGGCGTCGTTCATCAAGCGTCCGATCTCGTCAAAAAACCGATTGCTGGTCTGGGTCATAGCGAAATCTCCGGTCGGCTGCGGCTGGTCGGCACCTCTGACAATGGCGATCCCGGCGGCGCACTTCAAGGCCGGTATTGTCGCCTTAAGGGGGTGCTCGCCTTGTCATGCCGCGGTTTCCTTGCAATCGTATCGAACGCCTGAGCCGACAAACCGCCAACCGCCGAGCAAAAAGAGCACCATGATCGACCAGCAGATCGAGATCCCCACCAAGGACGGCCACATCACCACCTTCATCACCCATCCCGAGCGCGGCGGCCCATTTCCGGTCATCATCTTCTACATGGACGCGCCGGCAATCCGCGAGGAACTGCGCGACATGGCGCGGCGGCTCGGCACCTCAGGCTATTATGTGATGCTGCCGAACCTCTATTACCGCTCCGGCGTCATGGAGATCGGGCCGATCCCGCCGGACCCGGAAGCGCCCGAACGCAAGCGCATGTTCGGGTTCATGAACTCCATCAACATCCCGCTGGTGATGGAAGACACACGCGCGCTGCTCGCTTATGCCGACACCCAATCCGCCGCGCGCACCGACATTGTCGGCACCGTCGGCTACTGCATGAGCGGGCGCTATGCCGTCAACGCGGCGACGCATTTCCCAGGGCGTGTCAAGGCCGCGGCCTCGATCTACGGGACGCATCTTGCCACCGACCAGCCCGACAGTCCGCATCTTGCCGGGCAAAAGACCAGGGCCGAACTCTATTTCGGTTGCGCGGAGACCGACGTCTACGCGCCGCCGGAGATCATCGAGAAGGTCAAGCAGGGGATGAAAGAGACCGGCGCCAACGCCGAGGTCGAGATCTATCCCGACACCCACCACGGCTTCGCGTTTCCCAAGCGGCCGGTTTATCATCGCGACGCCGCCGAGCGGCATTGGGAACGGCTGCTGGCGCTTTATCGCCGCAACCTTTCGCCATGATCGCGGGATGCCGGTCACGGATATCAAAATCAGGGACTATCGAAGGTCGGATGCGGGAGACGTAAACCGGATTGCAATCTCGGCCTTCGGCGAGTTTTGCAATCATTATCAGGATTGGCCGGCAATGCTGGCGGGCCTGTCGAAAACTTCTGATCTCAGTGCCACCGGAGACGTCATCATTGCCGAATTTCAAAACCGGCTGGCGGGCGCCGTCGCCTATTTCGGCCAACACAGCCGGAAGGCGCCGTTCTTCGACCCACAATGGCCGGTTATCCGCATGCTCGTCGTCGATCCCGAATTTCGCGGCAAAGGGATTGGACGCGCCTTGAGCAGGGAATGCATCGCCAGGGCAAAGCGCGATGGCTCGTCAATCATCGCGCTCCACACCAGTCCGATCATGACGGTCGCGCTGCCGATGTATCTCCGGATGGGCTTCGTTAAAGCTCATGACGCTCCGCCGATCTTCGGTGTAGCCTACGCCGTGTACACCAAATCACTGTGAGCCTGATGCCTTTCCTCACCATTGCTTTCCCGGTGTTCGATCCGATCGCCATTGCGATCGGGCCGATCGCGATCCGCTGGTATGCGCTGGCCTATATCGGCGGCATCGTGCTGGGGTGGATTTATGCGCGCGCGCTGATCAAGAACGATGGGCTATGGGACGGACCGGCGCCGATCACGCCGCTGCAGCTCGACGATTTCATCCTGTGGGTCACAGTCGGCATCATCGTCGGCGGCCGCACCGGCTATGTGCTGTTCTACAATCTGCCGTTCTTTATCCAGCATCCGGCCGAGATTTTTGAATTGTGGAAGGGCGGCATGTCGTTTCATGGCGGCTTCATCGGCTGCGTCGCGGCGGTGATACTGTTTTCGCGCAAGCACGGCCTGCCGATCCTGTCGCTTGGCGATATCACAACCGCGGTCGCGCCGATCGGGCTGTTTCTCGGGCGGCTCGCCAATTTCATCAACAGCGAGCTGTGGGGCCGGGCGGCGGATCCCGGCCTGCCGTGGGCGATGGTGTTTCCCAATGGCGGGCCGCTGCCGCGCCACCCGAGCCAGCTCTACGAGGCGGGGCTCGAGGGAATCCTGCTGTTTACGGTGCTGGCGGTGATGATCCGCGCCGGTGCCCTGAAGCGCCCCGGCCTGATCCTCGGCAGCTTTATCGCGTTCTACGGATGTGCCCGTATCGCCGGCGAATTCTTCAGGGAGCCCGATTCCCAGCTCGGATTTTTGTGGGGCGGGCTGACCATGGGTATGCTGTTGTCGGTGCCGATGATCGTTGCGGGAGCGATCCTTGTCGTGGTGGCATGGCGCCGCAAGACGCCAAGGCAATTTCCGAACCCCGTTCAAGGCTAGGCCGTGACCGAACAATCGCCGCTGCAGTCCGAGCTGAAGAAGCTGATCAAGTCGACCGGCCCGATGCCGGTCTGGCGTTACATGGAACTGTGCCTGACGCATCCGGCCCACGGCTATTATGTCGCGCGCGATCCGCTGGGACGCGAAGGCGATTTCACCACCGCGCCCGAAGTGAGTCAGATGTTCGGCGAATTGCTGGGGCTGTGGGCCGCCTCGGTATGGAAGGTGATGGGCTCGCCCCCATTGCTGCGCCTGATCGAACTCGGTCCCGGCCGCGGCACCATGATGGCCGATGCGTTGCGCGCGATGCGGGTATTGCCGCCGCTCTATCAGTCGCTCAGCATTCATCTGGTCGAAATCAATCCGGTGCTGCGCGACAAGCAGAAGGCGGCGTTGTCGGCCGCGAGCAATGTCGACTGGCACGACGGCATCGATGACGTGCCCGAGGGCCCGGCGATCATTTTCGCCAACGAGTATTTCGACGTGCTGCCGATCCATCAGGCGGTGAAACGCGAGACCGGCTGGCACGAGCGCGTGGTGGAACTGGACGGCAGCGGCAATTTTGTGTTCGGCGCGTCCAGCGAGCCGATACCGCGCTTCGAGGCGCTGTTGCCGCCATTGGTGCGGGCGGCGCCGGCCGGCGCGGTGTTCGAGTGGCGGCCTGACGCCGAGATCATGAAGATCGCCGCCCGGGTGCGCGACCAGGATGGCGCAGCGCTGATCATCGATTACGGCCACACCCGCAGCGACGCCGGCGATACCTTTCAGGCCATCGCGCGCCACAGCTTCACCGATCCTCTGAAAAATCCGGGTCAGGCCGACGTCACCGCCCATGTCGATTTTGAAGCGCTGGCGCGCGCCGCCGACGATCTCGGCGCGCATGTCCACGGCCCGGTGGCGCAGGGCGACTTCCTGAAAAGGCTCGGCATCGAAACCCGCGCGGCGACGCTGATGGCAAAGACCACACCGGAGGTTTCGGCGGATATTTCGGGCGCGATGAAACGGCTGATCGGGGGCGGCCGCGGCGGCATGGGGTCGATGTTCAAGGTGCTCGCGGTCTCGGAACCCTCGATCACCTCGCTGGCCGGGCTGAGCGACGATAGGCCGGACACCAGGGCCGAACTCACATGAGGCTCGCCTCGCCGCTGCTTTCGGCCATTCCCGGCCTGCGTCACGCCTTCTTTACCCGTGACGGCGGCGTGTCGGACGGCGTCTACGCCGCTCTCAACGGCGGCCTCGGCTCGAACGACGATCCCGGCCGTGTCCGGGAGAACCGGCGGCGGATGGCGGCGCAGATGGGCGTTGCGCCCGAACATCTACTGAGCGTCTGGCAAAACCACTCGCCCGATGCCGTGGTCGCGTCCGGTCCATGGCAACACGCCTCGCGGCCGCGCGCCGACGCCATGGTGACGCGCATCGAGGGCCTCGCGCTTGGCGTCACCGCCGCCGATTGCGGACCGATCCTGTTGGTCGATCCCAACGCGCGCGTGATCGGCGCCGCGCACGCGGGATGGAAAGGCGCGCTGACGGGCATCGTGGAATCCACTGTAGCCGCGATGGAAAAACTCGGCGCCGAACGCAGCGGCATCGTCGCCGCCATCGGGCCGCTGATCCGCCAGCACTCTTACGAGGTGGGCGGCGAATTCGTCGAGCGCTTCATCGAGGCCGACGCGGAGAACGGCGTGTGGTTCATTCCGTCCGCGCGCGAAGGGCACGCCATGTTCGACCTTGCCGGTTTCATCCGGACCCGGCTCGAAAACTCAGGCGTGCTGATGATCGACGACATCGGCGTCGACACCTATTCGGACGAGCGCTTTTACAGCTACCGGCGCTCGGTGCACCGCAAAGAACCCGATTACGGCCGGCATGTTCACGCCATTGCGCTGGAGCGCGAGTAGCGGTTTTCGATCGACGGCAGGCTTGCGGAACGGCGCTCTCCGAAAAGCGGAAGCCGACATTTCATTCGATCACCACATCGGCGCGGGCGAGCAGCGTCGATGAGATATTGAGGCTGAGGGCCTTGGCGGTCTTGAGGTTGATCGCGAGCTCATACTTGGTCGGTGCCTGCACCGGAAGGTCGGCGGGCTTTTCACCCTTGAGGATGCGATCGACATAGCTTGCGGCGCGCCGGTATTGGCCGATGGTATCCGGCCCATATGAGAGGAGGCCACCCTCGACGGCATAATAGCGATAGGGATAGACCGAAGGCAATCGAAGCTGCGCCGCAAGCGGGATGATCACATTGCGATGAAACCCGGTGCCGCCCGCGGTCACGATCATGCCGCCATTGGGGGAGCGCGCGAACACCGCGATACCCCGCTCCATATCTTGGACGTCCAAGGCGTTGATCGTGCTCAACTCCACTCCGAGCGACGAGGCGACGGTCTGGATCGCGGCAAACTGAGCAATCCCGGAGCCGCGTGTCGGGTCCCGGATCACCGCCGCACGTGTCACATTCGGCGCGATCTCCTTGAGCAGTTCGAGCCATTTTCCGCTCAAGCTGTATTCGAACAGGGTGAAGCCGGTGGTGTTGCCTCCGGGCCGCGACAGGCTGTCAACGTATCCCGAGCCAACGGGATCGACGACCTGCACAAACACGATGGGAATATTGCGGGCGGCCTGCTGCACCGGCCTTACCGTGACGCTGCCGGACGTCAGGATGACATCAGGGGCGAGTGCAGCCAATTCCGCCGCATATTTGCGAATTAGGCCCTCATCACCACCGGTCCAACGCTCCTCGATCCGCACATTGGCGCCCTCGGTCCAGCCCAATTCGCCCATGCCTTGCCTGAACGCCGCGATCCGCAGCCGCGATTCCGTATCGTCCTCGGCAAGGGCATTGAGCGAGCCGACCAGGCGAACGCGATCTGACTGCTGCGCGCGCACCGCGAGCGGCCAGGCGGCCATTGAGCCCGCAATTGCTTTAATGAAGTCGCGTCGTCTCATAGCCCTACCAGCGCCCAAGCCAGACAATATTCCCACATGCGGGCGGCAGCGGAAAGCCATGCTACCGCACTTTCAGCACGACCTTGCCCCGCGCACGGCCGGCTTCGAGATACACCAGCGCCGCCGGCAATTGATCGAACGCGAATTCGCGATCGATCACTGGCCTGATCGCGCCGCGATCGACCAGCGCTGCGATGTCGCGCAGTTGATCGCCGTTCGGCTCGGTGAAGTACCAGCAATACCCGGCGCCTGCCTTGGCGCTTGCGGCATAGACCTTTCGTCCCATCAGCCAGACCGCAAGGCGGACAAGCAATCCGGCGCCCTCCCGTCGTGCGAAATCGCGATCCGGCGGACCGCTCAGCGAGATCACGACGCCGCCGCGCTTCACCAGCTTGAACGCATCGACGGTAAAGGCGCCCCCGAGCGTGTCGTAGACGATGTCGTAGCCGCCGCCCTGCTC
The DNA here is from genome assembly GCA_963742425.1 of uncultured Alphaproteobacteria bacterium. Classification (GTDB taxonomy): domain Bacteria; phylum Pseudomonadota; class Alphaproteobacteria; order Rhizobiales; family Xanthobacteraceae; genus Bradyrhizobium. Next base: position 31,904 of record CAVULR010000011.1, on the reverse strand, counting down.
GAGATAATTCTCGCGGTCGTAGGCGATGACCCGGTCGGCGCCGAGCGATGTGACGAAATCCGCGTTCTTCGAGCTCGTCGTCGAGGTGACGTGAAGGCCGAGATGCTTGGCGTATTGAACCGCGAAGCTGCCGACGCCGCCGGAGCCGGCATGGATCAGGATGCGCTGCCCTGCGCGCGCGCCGGCGCGACCAAAACCCTGCAGCGTGGTCAGCCCGACCAGCGGCAGGGATGCCGCCTCCGCATCGGAGACCGTTATGGGCTTGAGGGCGACGAATTTTTCATCGACCGCAATCCTCTCCGCAAAGGTGCCGATGCCCTCGCGGGAGGTGCGGAGATAGATCGCGTCGCCCGGTTTGAACCTGTTGGCACCCGCGCCGGCTGAAATCACCGTGCCGCTGGCATCGAAGCCGAACGGCCGCGGCAATCGGTATTTCGAGATCCGCTTCAGGTCGCCGCGCACGATCTTGAAGTCGATCGGATTGAGGCTGGCGGCATGAATTTCGATCAGGACCTCGCCTGGACCCGCAACCGGGTCCGGAATTTCCGCAAGCCGGACATTGTCCGATACTGCGCCATAGCCGGTAAGAACGAATGCGCGCATCGGCAATCCCTCGGATCATGCTCGCGGGGCTGAAGAATACAAATATTCGGGTTCGAAAGGGACCTTCCGCAGACGACCTTTTTCGGAACCGGATCACATCCCTGCCCTAGACCTTAACACATTTTAACGATATCGCTCGGGGGCGATGAGGGACATCAGCAACACTCTATTTCGGACCGGCCGGAGCGCGCCGCGCGCAGCGATCGCCGCGGCCCTGTTCGCGATGGCGAGTGCGCTTGGCGGCTGCGCCGGCGGCGGCGCGGGCATTGGCGCCTATGCGATGGCGGGCGGCGGCAGCGGTCCCACCGTTGCGTTCGAATCGATCGATGGCCCACCACCGCCAGTGTTCGACCGGATGGTGAGCGTGCTCGACAGCGAAACGAAGCTTCGCAACCTGCAATTCGTCTCCCGCGAAGGCGCGGCATCGTACCGCGTGCGGAGCTATCTCTCGGCCCAGGTCAACCACGGCCGCACCATCATCGCCTGGGTCTGGGATGTCTATGACCGCGACCAGCAGCGCGCGCTGCGCCTGTCCGGTGAGGAACCCGCCGGAAAGGCCGGACGCGACCCCTGGGCCAGGGCCGACGACATGGTGTTGCGCCGTATCGCGCAAGCCGGCCTGAGCGGCCTCAGCGGCATGATCAACGATACGGCACCCACCGATACGCCCCAGCCCTCGCCCGCGCCGGGCAAACGCGGCCCCGCGGTGGCGAGCGCGGAAGCGCCCTCTCCGGCGGTCGGCGAAGTCAGCGTCGGCGCGCTCGCCTACAGCGCCCGTTAACCCTGCAAATCGTGCCGGCGCGGCGATTTGCGCAGGAAAACGGGGCAGGACGGGTTGCCAGCCAAGCCCCCTCCTTGATATCACCTCGCCCATCGAAACGCGCCGGTTCCGTGGGTGTCCCATATGCTGAACGTCGTATCCGGCAAGCCGCGGGGAGAAGCCTCGATGTCGGCCAAGAACGGCTCCATCAAGCTCGTCGCCGGCAACTCCAATCCCGCGTTGGCGCAGGCCATCGCCGAATGGCTGCATCTGCCGCTGACCAAGGCCAGCGTCCGCCGTTTCGCCGACAACGAAATTTTCGTCGAGGTCCTTGAGAACGTGCGCGGCTCGGACGCCTTCATCATCCAGTCGACGTCATTTCCAGCCAACGACCATCTGATGGAACTGTTGATCATCACCGATGCACTGCGGCGGTCGTCGGCGCGCCGCATCAACGCGGTCATTCCCTATTTCGGCTACGCCCGGCAGGACCGCAAGGCCGGCTCGCGGGCGCCGATTTCCGCCAAGCTGGTGGCCAATCTGATCACCAACGCCGGTGTCGACCGCGTCATGACGCTCGACCTGCATGCCGCACAGATCCAGGGCTTCTTCGACATTCCGACCGACAATCTCTTCGCCTCGCCGGTGATGGTGCGCGACATCAAGGAACGCTTCGACCTCGGCAATCTCCTGGTGGTGTCGCCCGATGTCGGCGGTGTGGTGCGCGCGCGCGGGCTGGCCAAGCGCATCAATACGCCGCTGGCGATCATCGACAAACGCCGCGAGCGCGCCGGTGAATCCGAAGTCATGAACGTGATCGGCGATTGCGCCGGATATACCTGCATCCTGATCGACGATATCGTCAACTCCGGCGGCACGCTGGTGAACGCCGCCGACGCGCTGCTCGCCAACGGCGCCAAGGACGTCTACGCCTATATTTCCCACGGCGTGCTGTCGGGCGGTGCCGCGGCCCGCATCGCCGGCTCCAAGCTCAAGGAACTGGTGATCACCAACTCGATCCAGCCGACCGAAGCGGTCCGCAATGCGAAGAATATACGTCACCTGACGATCGCCCCGCTGATCGCGGAGGCCATCAGCCGCACCGCTTCGGAAGAGTCGGTGTCGAGTTTGTTCGATTAGAGACGCCCATCCACAATGTCGCGGGCCAACGGCTGGCACGGTGGAAGATGGCGGGAGTTTAGAGTGGAAGGGAGCAGGCTTGCCAGCGGTTGGCGGCCTCTTTCACACCAGGCGGCTTCTTCAAATCCCCCGCAAAAGCGTCCCCAGCAGCAGAACAGCGTAGGCGATCAGCAGGAGCGTGAAACCCCCGATGCTGTGAAGTTGCGGGATGTGGCCGTAGACCGCAAGCACGGCCAGCACGGCGAGCAATACTGAAATGACGAAAGTCGGGACCGCGGGCGGCGTTAAATAAAATCTCCTATTCGGTCTCGTATAGGGCATGGAAGACTCCCTGCTCGATATCTCCATCCCGAAAACATCAACCACAGTCATTTGTTCCGCTCCTGACGGCTCCTTGACGATCCCTCTATCTGCAGCCGATCGCGTGCATCGTCGCCCACCCGTTGCGTCGTTCAAACCCGGGAGTGAAGGTAAACCCTGTCTTAACCAAAGTTTGGTTAGCTGAAATCGGGCATTCGGGGCGCGTGTGCTGGCTTTCGGGCCAGCCTTCAAGCATGGGCGTGGACAATGGCCTTAGACCCGGAAGAACTGGTGACCCTGACAAATCATGGCGCCATGAAGCTGCGCTTGGCCGTATCAAGAGCGATGATGTTGCTCCCCAAAGAGCGCAAGCGAGCGACAATCGTCCGAAAAGGCGAACCAGCGATCCTGAATTTCGAGCAGATCAAGGAACTCGCGGCCGAGTGGGAAAAGCAGCTCGTGCCGATCGACTTACCTTAGTCTTCAAACATGTTGGGCAGTTCTCCCTGCCCAGGGGCGGTCTGCTGCGCCTTGCTGGCGCAATTCATTCGATCACCTCGTCGGCACGGACGAATGACCGGTTATCGAAGACCGCAGCCACCTCGACCCTCGGCAACGCCGATGTTCGGGAACAAACCGCCTCGCATCTGATTGTTTCCGAAATTCACGTCGAGGAAATCATCATGAAATCACTTCTGGCCGCCGTCGCCATCCTGGGTCTCGCATTGTCGTCCCCAGCCGACGCCAAAGGATGCATCAAGGGTGCGATCGTCGGGGGTGTCGCGGGTTCCGTCGCTGGACATGGCAAGGTCGGCGCGGTGGCCGGTTGCGTGATCGGCAGGCACGAAGCCAACAAGGCGGACGCGGAAAAAGCCAATCCGCAGGCACCGAATTCACGCTCAAAGGATGGCGGCAAGATCTAACGGGTCAGTTGCGCGGGTCTTCTGGACCAATCCTGTCGAGCCTGCGCCAAAGCTGGCGTTCGCCAACGCCTGTCGCTTTCGGGTTCACACTTTAGCAAAGTATTAACCTAACCTCTTAGAGCTTTGAAATACTGCATCATTTAGCATGTCTGCGCAAAACCAAGACGGGGGCAGACCATGATCAAAGACAAGCGAAAATCTGACCGGCAGCGCCTGTTTTTGCGTGGATTCATTCGTACGCCTGATAACGACGCGACCACCGATTGTATTGTGCGCGACGTTTCCCAAACCGGGGCAAAGCTGAGATTCAGGTGCCCGCCCCAGATCAGCGAGCTTTTTGAATTGCATGTTCCTGCCAAGGGGCAAATCGTGCAGTCGAAGGTGATCTGGATTGACGATTGCGAGGTCGGCATCTCTTTCAACTCGCTCGTCGCATTTGATGCCCCCTCCTCGAGTGCCGACGGACTTTCTCTGCGCATGGCCCGCCTCGAAAACGAGATTACAGGGCTCAAGCGAACGCTGAAGCGTCTTCAAAGGCTGGTCGATCCGAAGGCAGCCTGATTTCCACGCACGCGGCTGCCGCCCGAGATGACGCCAATCTCCCGATTGGACGGTGGATGTCGCATCAAAGCCGGCCGCAAGGCCTGCCGATCGCCGCCTACTCTGATTCCCGATCCGCCAGACTTTTGAGTAACTCGGCGATTTCGTCAGCCGGCACCGGCTTGCTGAAGAAATATCCCTGCACCTCGGTGCAGCCTTCAAGATTCAAACAGCGCATTTGTTCTTCGGTCTCGACCCCTTCGGCCGTGGTGATGATGCCGAAGCTCACCCCAAGCCCGGCAATCGCCCGAACGATCGCGAGACTTCCGTCATCGACGAGCAAATCCCGAACGAAGGATTGATCGATCTTGATCTTGTCGAACGGAAAACTGCGGAGATAGCCGATACTGGAATAGCCCGTTCCGAAATCGTCCATCGATATTCGAATGCCGAGTTCTCGCAGCTGATTCAAGATGGAAATGTTGCGTTCCGACTTTTCCAGCAATACCAATTCGGTTATTTCAAGCTCAAGACGCGAGCCCGGCAGTCCCGACGAGGCCAGGGCGTTCATGACGGTGGAAACCAGGTTTCCCTTGGCAAACTGCAACGGCGACAAGTTGACCGAAACACAGATCTCCTCTGGCCAATCCACAGCCTCCGCGCATGCCTGGCGCAAGACCCATTCGCCCAAAGGTACGATCAGACCCATTTCTTCGGCGACCTGGATGAACTCGGAAGGCGATATCAAGCCGCGCTCGGGGTGTTCCCATCGTATCAGGGCCTCAAACGCCTTCACCTTCTTGGTTCGCAAATTGACCAACGGCTGATAGAACAGCTTGAATTCGTTATTCGAGTACCCCGCCCGCAAATTTCGTTCGAGAATGCGCCGCGCCTGCACGATCGAATCCATCTCGGGATCGAACACACGGTAGGTCCCGCGCCCATCGGATTTGGCGCTGTACATCGCGATATCCGCGTTTTTCAGGATGATCTCGGCGTCGGTCTCGCCGGCCGCTCCGAACGCGATTCCGATACTTGCTCCTACCGTTACATCGTGACCGTCGATAATATTCTGTTGCCCGACGATCGCGATGATCTCCTCCGCCATCGCAAGCGACGATGCGGGCTGGGCTCCGGCAGTTTGCAAAATCGCAAATTCATCGCCGCCCAGCCGTGAGATCCGGTCTGTCGGCCGCAGGATATTGCGAAGCTTGGCTGCGATCGATTTCAGGAGCAGATCGCCGACCGAATGCCCCAAGGTATCATTGACTGACTTGAAGCCGTCGAGATCCAGGAACAACACTGCCGATGGATGCGGCAATGAAACGTCCCTGAGCGCCTGTTCGAGATGCTCCTTGAACAAAAGACGATTGCCAAGTCCGGTCAGGGAGTCGTGATAGGCCAGGTATTGCGACTTGGCCTGCAGCTCCTCACGGTCGGCGATTTCCTTCTTCAGCCGTTGATTGGCCTCGATCAGGCGACCCGTTCGCTCCTCGACCCGCCGTTCCAGGTCTTCATTGGCCTTGGATAATTCCTCGTTGGCGAACGTCGCCTGTTGCTCGGCGCGTTTCCGGCTGATCTGCGCTTCGACGCGGGCGAGCGCCACGGCAAAATCCACGGGCTTTGTGACATAGTCGTTGGCACCGAGTTGCAGCGCCTCCACCATGTTTTCGCTCGCAGTCTTCCCTGTGACCATGATCACCGGAAGCGCGGACGGCGATCTGTGCTGACGAATACGCTTGAGGGTCTCGATCCCGTCGATACCGGGCATCATGATGTCCAAAAGGACGAGATCGAATGATTCCCTGTCGATCAACTCGAGCGCGACCAAGCCACCTTCGGCCTCCACGACCTCGAACCCGCGACGTTCGAAACGCCGCCTCAAGAGAACACGGTTATCGTGGATGTCGTCCACTATGAGTAGACGCCCGCCGACAACGTGGCTGCCCTCAGCCTGGTCGGAGAGATTTTGTTCCGGCCGCAGCATCGTGACGCGCGGCGTTGGAGCACCAGATGTCGCCATAAAAATTTCTTTCAAACTGCCGGCACGTATTCAAACTGAACCGCTTCGCTGTCGTCGGCGGCTTGCCGTTTATCCATCCAGGCAAGCACACGTATCGTGAAGCATGATCCGCTTCCAAGTACGCTGGTCGCCGAGATTCCGCCGCCCATCAACGCGCACAATTTCTGACTCAACGAAAGGCCCAGGCCGGTGCCGCCATATTTGGTGGATGTAGTGTGATTTGCCTGGCCGAAATTCTGAAACAACGTTCCAATATCCTCCTCGGCGATACCGATTCCGGTATCCTGCACCTGTATTTCGATCCAATCGCCGGCCAAACTCTTGCGGCGCTGGACCGACAATATGATCGTTCCATCCTCCGTGAACTTGGCGGCGTTGCTCATCAAGTTCAACGCAGCCTGCCGTAACTTTGTCTGGTCGGTAGAGACCGTGCCGAGATTGTCCGGGCATTTGACCACGAGCCTGTTGCGGTTCTTGCTCACCATCGGCTGCACGTTGGCCACCACTTCCCGGATCATCTCATTGAGGTCGAAACTGCCGATCTTCAATTCAATGAAGTTCAACTCGATCTTCGAGAGGTCCAGCACGTCGGTGACGAGCGATAGCAGGTGCTGTCCCGCCGAGTTGATGCGCTGAAGGCTGGTTTTCTTTTCAGAATTCTTGCTGTCCAGATCGGCGTCCTCGAGCAAAATTTCACTGAACCCGATCACGGCGTTCAGGGGCGTCCGCAATTCGTGGCTCATCTTCGCCAGAAAAATCGATTTTGACCGGTTGGCCTTGTCGGCCATATCCTTGGCCTGGCGCAGGCGGATCGCGGTCTCGCGATGCCGCTCCGCTTCGCGTTCGAGTTCGGATCTCATCGCAATCATGTTGGCGTAATAGATCGCCATCCATGACATATAGATCGTTGCCGACAGGATGGAGATCCAGCCGACCGTGGTGAGCTGCTTCAGGGGAACGAGCTCGGGAAAGCCCCACTCGAAATAGGCAAAGCAGAAGCCGAAAATATTCAGGATGAATAATCCGATAACGGGCAGCGGATGCTCGGACAGGTAGAAGAACCCGAGCAGCAGGCTGATGATTAACCATGGCAGGAACGGCGAACTGACCCCGCCGTAGAAATAGGCTCCGAACAACGATGTGAATGCGAGCAACTCGACTGAAATCAAAGCCGACAGCTGCAGGCTACCGCTCAGCTTGTAGACCAGCGGCAGCGTCCAGAATGACCATATGCAAACGATGACGGTCCAGCAGGGCAGGCCTGGATGCGGGTCGCTGAGATAAAGGAATATCGCGATCGATTGCGACAGCAGCGGGCCAAAGAGGTGCGTGAAGACGAAGTTCCGCGCCAGGCCATGTTCCGAACGCTCCGCTTTCGACGCGGTCGGGATGAACCAGTCGATCAACGCGATCAGGCGATTCCAGGTTAACATTTCTCGCCGTCCCGCGATGACTGCCATCAAATCGAAAGCCTAACGCGCGGCCCTTTAAGATTTGGTTTAAGCGTCGCCATATCAATCGATTAACGCGACTTTAAGCGGGACCTGAAATCCTCGTTCAGATGGCATTGGCGATACTTGCTACGCGCAGCTGGAAGGTCGTCACGCGAAGCAGGTTTCTTGAACACTCACGCGGGCGCATCGTTTCATGAAAACCGAACTCGCAAAAATGATTGCGGCACTTGACCGCGTCGTCGACTACTTTATTCCTCCGACACTATCGGCCGATCGCGACGCGCGAAACCGCGCGCACGTGTTTCTCGTCAGCCATATTCTCGGACCGTTCATCGGAAACGTCGTCCCGATCGCGCTTTATATTCTCGATCCGGCTCCGGGATATGAGACGGCGGTGCTGGCGATTTCAATCACGGCCTTCTGGATATTTCCGTTCCTGCTGAAGGCCGGCGCATCCTACAATCCGCTGGCGCTGGTTTCGATCCAGAACCTGATATTCTGCATTCTCTGGAGCTGCTATTTCTACGGCGGCGTGACTTCTCCAACCCTGCCCTGGGTCCTGGTCATTCCGCTGCTGGCGTTTTTCTACCTGGGTTCTTCCAAATCGCTGCGCCTGATCGTGATGATCATGTTCGCCGCCAACCTGGCGGTGTTCAGCAGTTTCTATCTGTTCGGCCACGCGGTCAGGGACAGCCTGCCGCTTGCGGCCATGCAGGGCCTCGGGCTGGTTTCGACCGTCGCCGCATCGCTGTATGTGACGATGATGGCGCTCTATTACGCCAAGATACAGGCCTCGCAGGCCGAGATTGAGAGCGAGATGCGCCAGCACATGGCCACCGCGTCGGCGCTGCGGCTGGCTACCGAGGAGGCCGAACGCGCAGGTGCGGCCAAGGCGGAGTTTCTCGCAAAGATGAGCCACGAGCTGCGCACGCCGCTGAATGCCGTGATCGGCTACAGCCAGGAGCTGCTTGAAGACACCGATTTCGAAAGCAAGCACATGGAGGATCTAACCAGGATCCACAGCGCCGGCCAGCATCTGCTCAAGCTGATCGACGAGGTTCTCGATCTATCGAAGATCGAGGCCGGCAAGATGGAACTGGACCTGGAGGAAACCGACCTCGCCCTGTTGCTGGAGGAGGCTATCCAGACCGCAGGACCGGCAGCGAGAAAAAATGGAAACGAGATCATCTGTCGAACTCAATCCCAACCTCGGAACGGCGCTGTGCGACCCCGGCAAGTTCCGCAACATGATCGGGCAGTTGCTCGATAACGCGGCAAAATTCACCCAGGATGGCAAGGTCGAGGTCATTGCAGACCGGCAGCTGGAGCGGCACGGCGACAGGCTGGTGATTAAAATCATCGATACCGGCATCGGCATCGCTGCGGACAAGATCGCCGATCTGTTTGAAAACTTCACAGTCGGAGACGATTCGAGCACGAGTAAATATGGCGGCACCGGACTGGGATTGGCGCTCAGCCAAAAACTCTGCAACCTGATGGACGGCGAAATTCTGGTGCAAAGCAAGCTCGGCAAAGGAAGTTGCTTCACGATCTGCATGCCGCTGACGTCGGGGCGGCGCAAGGCCGATGCATTCGTCGCCGCGACGCTGGTCCCCGATCTCGAGTATCAGGACTTGCGGAGGCCGGCCAGATCATCGCAGTGGAAGATTCTGCTTGTCGAAGACAACGAGATCAACCGTGACATGCTGACACGGCGCCTGCAGCGTCACGGTTTCGAGATTTGTTGTGCGCATGACGGCGCCGCCGGCGTCGCGATGGCAGCCAGCGAAATGCCCGATGTCATCCTGATGGATGTCGCATTGGGCGAAATGGACGGCTGGGAAGCCACGCTTTTGATCAAGGCGAATCCCGCGACATCGGCGATCCCGATCATTGCGCTGACGGCTCACGCGTTAGCCACCGATCGCGCGAAAAGCGTCGAGGTTGGATGTTCAGACTTCGATACCAAACCGGTCGATATGCAGCGATTGCTGGGGAAAATTCGAGCCTGTCTGCCGGTTACGGAATTCGAAGACGCCGTGGCCTGAGGGCTATCGGCGCGCGCCTTCGCCGGCATCATGCTGTCGACAGGTCGGGGCGGCGTACCGCCGGATATTCATCCAAGCTTTCGCGATTATTGCCCGTATGGTGAAGGATCGACTAACGCCGTCGCCCTTCGCCCCCGCCGGCGCATATCGGCGCGGGAGCAGTGCAATTTTCCTTAAATTGAATTAAGTGGTCGGGAACCAAAAACCCACTCGGTGTGCGGAACTCCTGCTTTCTGCGCCGACACCCACTGAAAATTAATTTCGTTCCGACATCGTCCTCGCAAAGAAAAAGCGTCGTACAGGGACATGGATCGATGTCAGACAAAACCAACGCCTATATTCCGCCCGCAGCGTTGACCGGCAGCATGAGGGATTTCCGAGTACCCGGTGGGGCGGATCTGCTCAGGCGCACGGAAGGTTTTTTCCAGTGGCAAAATCTGCGCCGCAAGAACGACCTTTGGCCATTTTCCCGCTCGACCGAAGCCGGACCTGAAACGGTTTGCTCGGCACAGGACGACCGCGGCAACAAAATGCGTGGCGTCAATTTTGCCTCGCAGGACTACTTAAGCCTTTCGGCGCATCCCGCGATCAAGACGGCCGCCAAGGAGACGATCGATCATTGCGGCGTGCACAGTGCCGGTTCGCCTGCGCTGGTCGGCAATACCTCGCACTCGGTCGCGCTGGAGCGCAAGATCGCCGACTTCCTGCGAATGGAGGAAGTGGTGCTGTACCCAACGGGTTGGGCGGCGGGTTTCGGGGTGATCAAGGGCCTCGTTCGCTCGGCCGACCACGTCGTGATGGACATGCTGGCGCACTCCTGCCTTCAGGAAGGCGCAAGTGCCGCCACCCATAACGTCCATATGTTTCGCCACCTCGACACCGAATATTGCCGGAATATCCTGACCAAGATCAGGGCGAAGGATAAGGAGAACGGCATCCTGGTGGTGACCGAGGGCTTGTTCTCGATGGACTCGGACACGCCGGATCTTTCCGCGCTACAGAAACTCTGCCACGAATTCAACGCGACCCTGGTTGTCGACGTCGCGCACGATCTCGGCAATCTGGGTGAAGATGGCCGCGGGCATATCGGCATCCAGAACATGCTGGGCAAGATCGATCTCATCATGGGCAGTTTTTCAAAGACCTTCGCCTCCAACGGCGGCTTCGTCGCGTGCAAGAGCCGTGCGGTCAAGGAATATCTGCGCTTCTACAGCGCGCCTGCAACCTTCTCTAATGCGCTGTCGCCGGTGCAGGCGGCAACCATCCTGAAAGCCTTCGAGATCGTGGAATCAGACGAAGGACGGACACGGCGTTCGGCAATGATGGCGAACGTAATGAATCTTCGGCATCAACTGCGCGAAGCCGGTCTCGACTACTACGGCGACCCCTCAGCCATCGTTTGCGTCAAGATGGGATCGGAGGGCCTCGCCCGCATCGTCAGCAAGCACCTGGTCGAACTCGGACTGGTCGCCAATCTGGTCGAATTCCCGGCGGTGCCAAAGGGCGCCGCGCGGATCCGGATGCAGGTGATGGCCAACCACTCGCCTGACAACATCGCGGATGCTGTCCGCATTCTCAAGACCGCCCGGCAGCGCGCGGAAGAAGAGCTCGCGACGGTTGACCAGCCGGCCAAACCCCGGCAGTGGGTTGCCGCCTGAGGGCGAAGCAGCCAGGCGCCACAGGCGAGGACTGATTTTGCGAAATCAGTGAGTGGCCTGCGGTTGCCGCGCCTGCACCTTGAACTGCACGTCAAGGCCGCCTAGGCTTGGCCAGCGAGAAGGCCTGCCGGCGATTTGCAACAGCAAGCAAACATTTCCCCATCGATACAGTCCACGGAGCGGCGGGCGTTTGCCCATCGCCGGGGCCTGATCATCGTCACGACATTGGCCACGGCCTATGTCGCCAGCCATTTCTTCCGCGCCTCCAACGTCACCATCGGCCTCGACCTGATGCGCGACCTCGCGATCGGACCCGAAGCCCTGGGCGCGCTGACCGGCGCCTTCTTTTTCGGCTTCGCCGCCATGCAGATCCCCTGCGGCTTGTTCTTCGACCGTTTCGGCCCGCGCCGCAGCATCGCCGGCATGCTGATCCTCGCCACGACAGGCGGCATCATCTTTACCCTGGCGCCGAGCTGGCCGATCCTGCTCACTGGCCGCGTGCTGATGGGCGCCGGCTTCGGCGTCATGCTGATCGGGACCATGGTGGTGATCTCGCGCTGGTTTCCGCCGGACCGCTTCTCCACCCTTGCCGCCATGGTGATGTCGATCGGCCTGCTCGGCAACCTGGCCGCAACCACGCCGCTGGCCTGGGCCTCGCAGGCCATCGGCTGGCGCGCCGTGTTCGGCGGCGCCGTCGTGTTCACTGCGCTCGCCGCCGTCGCCGTCTGGTGGGTGGTGCGTGACGCTCCGCCCGGCCATCCCTTTCTGGCCCGCACCCCGGAGCCGCCGCGCCAGATGCTGCAAGGCCTGCTGGAGGTGCTGCGCAACCCGCGCCTGCGGCCCATCCTGGCGCTGAATTTCTGCAACTATGCCTGCACGTTCACCGTGCAGGGCCTGTGGGGCGGCCCGTTCCTGCGCGAGGTGCATGGAATGAGCCCGATCGAGGCTGGCAACGTGCTGCTGGTCGCGGTCATGGCCTACCAGGTCGGCATGCTCGCCTTCGGCCCGATGGACCGTCTGCTCGACACGCGCAAATGGATCGCCATCGGCGGCAGCCTCTTGACCGTTTTCATCCTCGCCACGCTGGCGCTCGCGGCCCACCCGCCAACCTGGGTGCCCATCACGGCCATCCTCGGCATCGGCTTCCTCAGCGCCTCCAGCACCATGGTGATGACGCACGGCCGCGGCATCATCCCGGACCGGCTGATCGGGCGCGGCATCGCCACCATCAACACCGCCGTGATGTTCGGTGTCGCCTGCATGCAGACGCTGTCCGGCATCATCGTCGGCGCCTTCGAGCCGCTGGCAGACGGCACCCGCAGCGAAACCGCATACCGCGCGCTGTTCGGCGTACTCGCCGCGGTGCTGATCGTGGCGGTTGCGATCTACAGTCGCTCGCAGGACGTCAAGCCCAGCGAGGAAATGCAAGCCCGCCGGTAATGGTTTGGGGCCGGCACCACCATGCCGGCCCCGATCTCGTTTGGCTTATTCTAAGCCGATCGACTACCTGAACTCCCGGTCGTCGCCGCGATCGTGATCCCTGAGGTCGTCATGGTCGTGATCGCGGTCGCGATCCCCATCGAAATCGAACATATCGAACAGGTCTCCGATCGCCGGCATGTTGACGGGAACGTAGGCATTGTCATCGTCGGCGCGCGGATTGGGCAGATTATCGCGGCTGCGATTGCTGAGCTTGCCGAGATGCCAGTTCCGCTCGACGAATTTGACGAAGGACGAATGTTCGCCGTAGACGTGGCTGATGTGACCGCCCCGCGAGAACGGCGAAACCGCGATCATCGGAATCCGCGGCCCGGTGCCGAAGAAATCCACCGGTTGGATGAAGCCGGAATCGTAGTAACCGCCACCCTCGTCCACCGTGACGAAGATCGCCGTGCTTTCCCACAGCTCCCTGTTGGCTTGGGTGAGTTCGATGATGTTCTTGGCGAAGGCTTCGAACAGGCCGAACTTCGACGACGCCGGATGGCCATCCAGCAAGCCGTCCGGCTTGACGTATGACACCGCCGGCAAGGTGCCGTTCTTCAGATCGGTGAACAGATCCGTCACGTCACGCATATGGTCTGCGACCAACGAGGGATAGTTCGCCTGATACTCAAACGGGTTGCAGATGGTGCAATAGCTGCCGGCGAACGGATCTTTGGTCCCGTCCGCGTTGAAGCCACCACCGTAGTATTTCCACGGAATGTTCGTCGCGCTCAGGAGATCGCCGATGCTGGTCATCGTGACCGGCGGAACGGGGTTGCCCGGGGTGGGCAGACCCTTCGGCGTGAAGGCCGGCGACTGGTTCACGGAAGGATAGAAGTGACCGGGATCGCATTTCGTCGGCAGCGCGTAGGGCAACTTGGCGAGGTAGGCCAGGATTGCCGGCGTTCCCGGCGTCGGCGCATCGGAGCAATTGAACCACTGCTTCCGCGCCGTGTACTGGTTCAGCGTGTTGGGCAATGGATCGGGGTTGTAGATGGTCGTGGCCGGCGGCGTTACCGCGTTGCCGTGACCGTCGCTGAAGAAGATCTGGTCGGCAAAACCGAGCGGCATGCTGTCCGCCCAGGTGCCGCCCATCACCGGCTGATGATAGTTGTCGCTCATGGTGTAATTGTCGGCGAGGAACTTCAGAAAGGGCACGTCGCCCTTCTGCATGTTGAAGAACGCCATGGTCTGACCGGTATCGTGCGGCGTGCCGCCGGGCGGAGTGGCGAAGGTCGTGGTGATGGCTGATTGCAGGTCGTGCAGGCAACCGGTCGGATTGCGGCGCGTGACGTGCTCGTTGTCGATCGCGCAATCCATCTGTTGGTACATCTGGAAGTACTGGTGGATGGTATCGCCGGTGTAGGCGTCATAGGGCATGGTCGGGCCGGTCATCTGGAAGGGCCCGGGCGGCAGGGTATTGACGTTGGTGATGCGGATATCGGGACCCAGTGTGTTGGGCAGTCCCGTGCCGCCGGTGCCGAACAGGAATTGATCGGCCGCCGGCAGCCCGGGATCACCGCCGGGAATACCAAGGACGGCGGCAAAGGGTGCGGTTGCCGGCACGCCACCGATATCGGGCGCCGGGAGCGTGGTGTACAAAGCCTTGTTGGCCTTGCCCGCGCTGATGAAGAACTTTCCGCCATTCGGCGCCGAGGTGATCTGAAACTGATGCGCCCTGGAGAAATTTTCGTCAGGCGAACCGTCGGCCTTGATGATGTCCTGGGACAACAGGTTCAACACCCGTTCATGACGCGACTTCGGCACGTAAGTGGCGAACAGGTGGTCAAAGCTGCGATTTTCACCGACGATAACAATGACATGCTTGATGGGCGAGGCGGTCTTGATGTGTTCGATGGCGTCCTCCGCGCGAGCGCCTTGCGAGAGCGCAAGGGCCGCCAGGGAAACGCCGAGCAGGCCAAGCCTGCGCGTAAGCGCCGTATTCATTAGCTCCTCCCGTTGGATTCAAGAAAATCAACGGGCGCTTTTTATGCGGCGAGGATGACAGGTATTTTCCGGTTGCATGACAACCAGAAATGTTCGGGGAAAAAATCACCACCGAGCGGCGGCATGAGCCTTGCCTGTTCGAATCGCCGCGACACGTGACCGGCCGATCCGACCCGGTCCTCTTTCCCCCGCGGGTCTCGTCTCACGACACCGTCATTGCGAAGAACCATTGGACGGCGCTATGCACCGACCCGTTGACCCGCAAATCACGGAGAACATGGCTACCTACCGATGCAACCTGAACTCATATCGCATCAGTTATCCACGCGGCGAGCCTTCCAGTGGGCATCGCGGACGTTCCAGATCAGTGTTTCAATGGTGGGAAACACCGACCAGGGGTTTGTCCCCGCCGGGGTCACGAACCGCTCGACTGGCGGCGAGCAGATTTCTCCACGCATTTTTTTGGTGCGCCGTCCGGCCCACTCGGCGTGAGGCTGGGTAATCTCGTAGCATCCGTCCGCTTCCGCCACGCGCGCCGCCGCGAAGCTCACGATCAGGTAGTCCACATTGTTTTCGCGAAGCACGTCCTGCAAAGAACTCTCGTTTTTTACATGATCGACCATTCGGCGATCCGCCATGATCCCCTCCAACTGCACGAGCGGGTGGTCCATGGCGTATCCCACGACGCCCCCGATCGCCCCCATGGCGTAAATACCTTGCCGGCCGCGCATTCGATCCGCGATATCGTAGCCGGCGGCCAGCAGCGAATTGTCCGACACCGACCAGCCCGGCCCGTGCTCGCTGTAGTAACGGGTCGCTACGACAACGGGCAGGCCGAGCGTGACGATCGCGAGTGAGAGCGCGATCCTCGGTCTCGCGGCGAGGATCCAGCCCCATTTCTCCCAGATGAATGCGGAAGCCGCAATGGACGCCGTCAACACCGGGTATGCGTACCACCCGAAGAAGATCCAGCCTGAAAGCGCGTTAAGACCCCACAGGATGAACGCGAACGCCAATGCGGTCGCGCCCACAAAACGGATCGGAGGACCCACCGAACGGGACTGCCGAACCAGCAAGATCAACGCAATCACACCCAGAGTAAGCAGCACGCCCACCGTTGGTCCGTACACGGTACCGAAAGCCGCCGTTCGCGCGTACCACAGGTTGAATCCCAATCCGGAATAGAGCTGCTTGGCCATGGCTGACACGGGCAAGAGCGTGTCGAACATCCACACATCCACGGCGAGGTACAGGGGCAATAAAAACCCGCCGGCGCCAAATGCGGCGAGAAGGCGAATAGCCTCCGACAGGCGAGGCCGAACGAAAACCAGGAAGCCCGCAATCAACAGGCCCACCGCGATCGCGATGTCGAGCCGCGCCAGAATCGCAAGCGATGCGATCATCCCCAGCTTCGCCGCCCGTTTGGTCGTGAGCGGTTCGGGTGAGCCGGCTGCGATCAACAGCCACAGCAGAAGCGGTACACCGATCACCGCCTCCATGCCCATGGTCATCAGGCGCGCGGTGCCGACCGAATACATGGCGCTGACAATTTCGGCCACGCCCCGAGGCAGCCCCATCATGCGGGCGAACTTCACGCTTAGCTCGTAGGTCACGATCATCGCCGCAACAGAGACGATGATGAGGGCGATGTAATAGGCCGGACCAAAGCGTCCGCAGATAAAACGGATCAGCGTCAGCAGGATCTGCCAGAGAGGATGGAACCCATTCGTGGAAGTGACGCCGTCATATGTCAATTGCCCGAATCGAACGATGTTGTCTGCAATCGTCGCATAATAGAAATAGTCGTCCTCGAAGAGCCCGAGATAGGCGGCCGAACCCCGCGCGAGATGGTACAGAAACGGCGCTGCGACCAGAAAGAAACAAAGATATGCGGACGCACGCGCGATCCAGCTGATCATGTCGGCGGTGCCGGGCGAGAAAACGCCGTCAACCGTCGGCTCTTCCGAACGCCTCGGAGAACCATCGGCGGCGGCGCTGCTCATTCTTGACATTGTCCGGGATGCCTGCATTAGCGAGCTTCCAACCCCAAAGCTTCGCGAAACCGGGATGCTCGCCAGGGCGAGACCCGGATACTTTGCGATTGGCTGTTCATGCTCACAATCCTGTTGTGCTCGGCTTGCGTTGATTTCATATCGTTGCTAGCGCGCACCGATGAGGATGAGGCCAATGAGCCCAAGGGCGAGATAACTGTTCCAGTCCCGCAGGGCGAAAATGATCGGGTCGTCAGGCATCAGCCGACGATGCGCCATCAGCAGCGCCCGTCCCAGCCAGTACATCAGGATGGGGCAGATCAGCCACAACGCCTGCGGATGCCTGTACAGCGGACGCACTGCATCCGAAGAAATGTAGAGCGCGAACACTGTCACAGCGTTGAAGCTAGCAGCCGCCGCCAGGGTAGCTACAATGTCGAGATCGGATTTGAGATAGTTGCGGTTGGCGGGATCCGACATCCCATCGTCAATTCGAGCTGCAAGTTCGACGTAACGTTTGATCAGCGCGAGAGCCGTAAAGACGAACATCGAGAAGCCGAGCAGCCATTCCGATATCGGCACTGAGATCGCCGCCGCCCCGGCGATGACGCGGATCGTGTAGAGCGATGCCAGGGTGAGGACGTCGACCAACATCTTGCGCTTCAACGCGAAAGTGTAGGCAGTCGTCAGCGCGAGATAGGCAAGCAACACCGCAGCAAGGGACGAACCGATAGCCGAGGCGCCACAAAAGCCGACGATCAGCAAGGCGGGTACCAGGACGATCGACCCCGCGATCGGGACGGTACCTGCTGCGAGCGGGCGGCGCTTCTTGCGCGTGTGCTTGCGATCGGCATCGAGGTCAACCAGATCGTTGAGAACGTAAACGGCAGAGGCCACGAGCGAAAAAGCCAGAAACGCTCCGCTCGCCTCGCCGAACGCGACAAGATCAAACCGGTGGGCGGTTACAAGCGGAACGAACACCAGGGCGTTTTTCGACCACTGATGTACCCGCAGCAACCTGATCCATTCGCCGGCCTGGCCCATCGCTTTTTCTTCGAGGACCACGGCATCGGGGGACAAATTCATCAACCTTGATCTGATCGCGGGCGGGACGCGCACCGCGATGCACTGACGCGCCATGGCCCACACGGCGAGATCGGCGCGACTGTTACCGACGTAGTCGAAGCCGCCTTTGCCAAAAGTCTCCAATAGACGGCGTGCCTTCGACCCGGCAGATAAATTCTCGCCAGCGTTCGACGCGAACCATCCATCGAACAGTCCCAGATGATCGGCGACGCCCTGAACGTAAGCTTCGTTGCTCGCCGAAGCGAGGTAAACCCGGTGTCCCGTGGCGCGTCTCTGCCGGATCAGCGACACGACGTTTTCGTCATAAGGCAACAGCGAGACATCAATGGTCGTCTTGCTCGCGATCTCGGCCTTCAACGCCGCCTTGCCACGCCGCATGACCGATAAAAGGCGGAAAATGCGCAGGGGGTTGTCGCCAAGATAGGCGAAGGCGGATTGAACCAGCAGATCGGAACGAATGAGCGTTCCATCGAGATCGACCACCAATGGGCTAAGCTGCGATTGGACGTCCAAAATTGCTGAATCAGGGGGCATGTTAGCTGGGCTGCGCGGTCCCGAAACTGACGAACCCTGGAGTTAGCGCCGGTTTTTGCAGTGTGTGCCGCGTCAGCATCATACCACCTTGGTCCAGTGTCCCAGATTATCGAATCCGGGACGGTTTTCCAAATCGCTGTCGCTGCCATCCCGTGGGCCAAAAGAATGCACAGTCAAGAAATAATTTAGCGGCAGGCACGGGCGAATGAGCGCACCTCAACGAACATCGACAGGGTAAGTCCAGTGCTGACGCGCCCGCGCCGGCGGATGCAGGTCATTGCGCCCAAGGATCGACTTACTTATCCTGAGCCGCGCCGAACCGGGATGGCGCGCGGCACCACTTCGCTAGGGAATGCAGATATCGTGAGAGCCTCTCCCTTCGTCGTGCGCACCGACGTCTTGTCCTGGGGTCGCACGACACGCGAGCCGCAACGGGTTGCGGCCCCACGCTTTCGCGACGAATTGCCCGACCTGATCGGTGATGCCAGCTGCGCCAGCAAATTGGCGATCGGGATGCGACGATCCTATGGCAACTCTTGTCTCAATGGCGCGGGCGCGCTCATCGATATGCGCGGCCTCGACAGGTTGATCCGCTTCGAACCCGAGACCGGCGTTTTGTGCGCCGAGGCGGGGGTCGGCCTTTCGGATATTCTGCGTTTTGTGGTCCCGAAGGGATGGTTTCTGCCAACCACGCCCGGGACCCGCTTCGTTACCCTCGGTGGTGCGCTCGCCAATGACGTGCACGGAAAGAACCATCACAGTGCCGGATCCTTCGGCCGCCACGTGCGCCGCTTCGGCCTTTTGCGCAGCGACCATGGCCGACTGACTGTCACGCCAGAAAGCGACGCGGCATTATTTTCCTCGACGGTCGGTGGGCTTGGCCTGACCGGGATCATCGAATGGGTAGAGATTCAACTCGTTAGAATCGGTGGCGCCTATCTCGAGGTTGAGACCGTACCCTATGCCCGTCTCGACGATTTTTGGCCGCTGACGGAAGAAAGCGCCGCCTTCGAGCACACCGTCGCCTGGATCGACTGCACATCGCGAGGCGAAAAGCGGGGCCGTGGAATTTTCTCGCGGGCCAACTGGATTGCAGACGGCGTGTATGACGCCCACGACGACCGCTCCTGGAAACGCGTTCCATTTGAAACGCCAGGCCTCGCGTTGAACGGCCTCACGATCGGCGCCTTCAACAATGCCTATTATTACTTCGGTGGCGCCAATGCTGGAAAAAGCCGCCAACATTACGCGCCATTTTTCTATCCGCTCGATGCCGTGCAGGGCTGGAACAGGCTGTACGGCCGAAACGGCATGCTCCAATATCAATGCGTCATACCGCGGGGAAACCAACGCGGCGGAATCGCCGCATTGCTCGACGTCATTACCGCCTCGGGCCAGGGTTCGTTTCTTGCGGTGCTCAAGACGTTCGGCGAATTGGCATCGCCCGGCCTGCTGTCGTTTCCGCGCCTGGGTGCCACTTTGGCGCTGGACTTTCCGTTTCGCGGCGAAGCGACATTGAAGCTGATGGCGCAGCTCGATGCGATCGTCGCCGAGGCCGGTGGCGCGCTCTATCCCGCCAAGGACGGACGCATGCCGGCCGAGATGTTTCGGCGTTCATTTCCGCAATGGGAGCGACTGGTGAAAGACCCGGAGATGAGTTCGGATTTCTGGCGCAGGGTGGCGCAATGAGCGGTCGGGCACAACGCATCGTCATACTTGGCGCTGCCTCCAGCATGGCGGAGGCGACGGCCCGCATTTGGGCCGCGGAGGGCGCTCGATTCATACTCGTTGGCCGCGACCAAGCCCGACTGGAGAATATCGCCGAGGATTTGAAGACGCGCGGCGCCGACGGCGCGACGGTGTGGCCGCTCGATTGCGCAGACGCCGACGCGGCGTCGCAGCTCGATAAGATGGTGGAGGCGCTGGGCGGACTCGACTTTCTCCTGCTCGCCTATGGCGCTTTGGGCGATCAGGCTGAACTGGAGCACGATCCAGACGCCGTCGCAAAATTGATACAGACCAATTTCAGCAGCGCGGCAGCCTGGTGCCTGGCCGCCCGGAACGTTCTGGAGAAGCAACGCGCCGGCGCATTACTGGTCATCGGTTCGGTGGCGGGCGATCGCGGCCGGCGATCCAATTTCATCTATGGCGCGACGAAAGGGGGGCTCGCCCGGCTCGTAGAGGGGATCGCCCATAGCCTCGCCCCGCTCGGAGCCCGGGCCGTCTTGATCAAGCCCGGCTTCGTTGACACGCCGATGACCGCAAAGATTGCAAAGAAGGGATTGCTGTGGGCGCAGCCCGAGCAAGTGGCGCCGCTGATCGCGGCGGCGGCGCGCCGGGGCGGACCGATCGTTTACGTGCCCCGATTCTGGCGGTTGATCATGCTGGTCATCCGGCACCTGCCAACTTTTATTTTCAACAGGCTGAACTTCTAGAGCATGATGAGTTTGGGTTCAGCCACGGCGGCGATCGCCATATCTCCCTCTCCCCGCTCTTCGCGGGGTCGAGACGAGCGAAGCTCGCTCTTGGGGGGTGGGGTGAGGGCTCTCTCGATAGGCGCTGATACTCGGAGAGTCCCCATCACCCGGATTGCTTTGCAATCCGACCTCTTCCCGCAAGCGGGGCGGGGTGAAATGAGCCAGACGCCGGCCCCCCAATTCAACTCAAAGCCATCATGCTCTAGATGGGTTGCCTCGAGCTGATCGGTCGCGCCGCGTTGCTGCCTCGCCGGCTCGTCATTCGAAGCCTGGCCGCGGCACCAGATTCATCAGCATGTTGGCATAGCCGCCATCGACGATGATCTCCTCGCCGTTGACGTAGGAAGACCGGTCGCTCGACAGGAACAGGATGGCGTCGGCCATGTCCTGCGGCGTGCCGATCCGCCGCGACGGCACCATCGCGGTGCGCCGCTCGGTGACCCCCGGCGTATCGTAGAACGACTGGCTCATCGGCGTGACCACCAGGCCGGGGCTGACCACGTTGCTGCGGATGCCCTGCGGTCCCCATTCGCCGGCGAGCTGACGTGACAGCATGATGACGCCGGCCTTGCTGACGCTGTAAGCGCCGCTGCGACCCTGGGCGTGGCTGCCCGCGATCGAGGCGATATGAACAAGACTGCCGCGTCCGACTTTGCGCATCTGCCGGCCGAAAATCTGGGCGCAGAGGAAGTAGCCCGTCAGGTTGACGGACAACACCGCATTCCATTCGGCAAGCGGCAGGTTTTCCAGTCCGCCGGGCCGCAACACCGCCGCGGTGTTGACGAGAACGCCGCACGATCCCAGTGCCTTTTCGATGCTCTCGGACGCCGCAGTGACGCTTTCGGCGCTCGAGGTGTCGCAGCCCGACACAACGTGGCCTTTGGATATTTCATGCAGCTCTTTTCGCGTCACCTCCAGGCCGCGCTCGTCGCGATCGATCGCGGCGACACGGGCGCCGGCCTGGGCAAGGCTAACGGCCGTGGCGCGGCCGATGCCGCCGCCCCCACCCGTCACCACGCAAACGCGGCCTGACAGGCCGAGCCAGTCGGATGAGCTTTGTTCAGTCATCGTCGATTACTCCGATCAAGATGGGCCATCATCGCGGTTCGCCCGAGAATGCCTGCCGCAGTGCCGACAGCCGGTCGAGCGCAGCGGGCGATAGCGGGCCCTTTTGGACCGCGGCGAGGGCGTCCTCGAACTGTTGCGGCGTCGCCATGCCGACCAGGATCGTGCCCATCGCCGGGTGAGAGAGCGCAAACCGCGTGGCCGCTTCGGTCAGGGTGGTGGCAAACCCCTCTTTCACCAGCGGCATCAGACGGCGTGCGCGATCAAGATCGCCATCGTAGCTCATGGCGGAACCAATCGGCTCGGGCGCCGGGCCGGCAATCGGGTGACGCTCGGCTGAGCCCGACAGTGCGCCGCCCGCAAGGACGCGGATACCCACGACGCCAACGCCGGCCAACCTGGTGCGGTCGAACAATCGTCCATAATCCTGTGCCGGATAGTTTTTCGGCAATTGCTCGGCCGCAGATGGATTGAGCATGTTGTAGACGACCTGGGCGCTGTCGAAGGCGCGCGCATCGATCACTTGCTGCAGCGCCGCCGTGTCGCCTACGGCCGTCATGCCGAGGAAACGAATCTTGCCCTGCTGACGCAGGCGCTCGAACGCCGGCACCACGTCGCCGAGCACCTGCCGGACGCTCAGCGTCGATCCGCCGCCTGTCTCGGTAACCGGATTGTGCAGGTGAAAGATATCGACCCGGTCAAGACCTAGCCGCGCCAGACTGCCTTCGAGCGACCTCGTGACGGCGTCGGCGACGCGGCCGAACTCGCCTGGCGGCAACCGGACCTTGGTGCCGACGGCCACGTTGGCTGGTTTCAGCCTTTGCAAAACCCGGCCAAGGTTTTTTTCCGATTCCCCATCGCCGTACTGCGCCGCGGTGTCGAAATAGTTCACGCCGGCGGCGAACGCCCGCGCGACGACACGCTCCTGGTCGGCGGGATCACCGCGCACCATGAACCCGCCCACGGCGCCGCAGCCGAAACCCAGCACCGAGAGCTGCATTCCCGTGCGCCCAAAAACCCGCAATTGCATCGTTGTCGCTCCGACCAAGGGCGTCCAGCGTACCTCAAATTGCCGTCCTGGGGTATTTGCGGCCAACGCCCCGCGCAGCAGGCAGCCGCGTGGCAACGTGCGATGGATTGCGTCGTCGCTTACGCCGCCCCGCGCTGGCCGCGGCGGCGCTCGACCGTGATCTCCGCAAGAATCGACATCGCGATTTCCTCCGGCGTGATGGCGCCGAGGTCGAGGCCGGCGGGCGCCTTGATGCGGTCGACGGCTGAAGCCTCGATGCCCTCCTTGACCAGTTTCTCGCGCAGCGCCGCCATCTTGCGTCGGCTGCCGACGAAGGCATGATAGGCGGCCTCCGTCGCAGCCGCGGTGCGCAGCGCGGCCTCGTCGCCGCGGCCTTGCGTCGATACCACGACGAAGCGCCGCGCCTGGTTGAGCTCGCCTAGCTGAAAACCGTCGATCAAAAGGTCGGCGTCGGGCGCAGCGGAGAGATCGCCGGCAGGTGCGGCAAGCGTGACGTGGTAGCCGAGCTGGCGCGCCTGCGTGGCGAGCGATAGCGCCACGGGGCTGACCCCGAGAATGACCAGCGAGGGATGCGGCAGCACGGGTTCGACGAACACGTCCATGGTGCCCTTGCTCGGGCACATGTTTTGCGCGAAGCGCACGCCGTCGCGGTTCTCGCCGGGCTTGACGCCGAGTTCGGCCAGAAGATCCTCCGGCTGAACCGACACCATGCGCGGCTCGCCGTCGGCAAGCGCCTCGCGCGCCGCCTTCAGCACCGCGCCGCGCGCACAGCCGCCGCCGATCCAACCCGCGGCGATGGTGCCGTCGGGCCGGATGATCGCCTTGGCGCCGGCCTTGGCCGCGGTCACCGATACCGTCCGCACCACGGTCGCAAGGACAAATGCCTCCTCGGCGGCCTTGAGCCGGGCCACCAGATCCATCACCTCGACATGTCTGGACATCGGCGTTCCTCCTTCGGACGGTTTCACTTCACCTCTCCCGCTTGCGGGGGAGCATAGGCCGCCATCGGGCGGCAGTCCTTGGGAAGAACGCCGAAGCTGAGCTTCGGCTGCGGCGCTCGCAAGAGCGCGGCGGGTGGGGGAAGGTCGGTCCCCTCGACCAGTGCGCCTTGCGGAAACACCCCCACCCCAACCCTCCCCCGCAAGCGGGAGAGGGAGCGCACTTTCGTCGCGTACAAACTCAATCTCATTTCATCACGGTTCACAGCTTGGCCAGATAGGGTTCAAGCTCGGTCAGGCTTTTGAGCGTATTGGCGGGGGCGTAGAGATCGACATGCGGCAACGCTGCCTTGATGCCAGCGGCCTCCGGCGCATAGCCCTGCCAGCCCATCATCGGGTTGAGCCAGACGATGCGGCGGCAGCGCCGGCCGAGCGCCGCCATCTCGCGGCCGAGCAGCGCAGCATCGCCGGTCTCGTAACCGTCGGACACGATCATCACGCAAGAGCGCGAATGCAGCACGCGCGCGGCGTGCCAGCGGTTGAAGGTCTGCAAGGATTTGCCGATCCGGGTTCCGCCGCCGGCGCCCTGCGCCATGATCGACAACCGGTCGAGCGCGCGACCTGCATCCTTTTCCTTCATCGCGTCGGAGACGTAAGCGAGCCTGGTGTGAAACAGAAAGGCTTCGGACTCGCGAAACTCGTCAAGCACGCCGTGGATGAATTGCAGGAACACCCCGGTGTACATGCTCATCGAGCCGGAGGCATCGAGCAGCATCACCAGGCGCAGCGGCTTTTGCTTGCGCTGCCGCTTCACCAGGCTGATTGGGACCCCACCATGGCTGATATTGCTGTGAATGGTCCGGCGCAAATCGAGCCGGTAGCCGCGCCGCCGCGCCAGATCGCGCCGCGTCAGCCGCGTGCGCATGGTCTTCGCCAGCCGCGCCGCGACCGCATGGGCCTCCTCGATCTGCTCGGGATCGGCCATGTTGCGGAAATCGACCTCGGCGAGATTATCGGCGCGCGAGGCGCCTTCCATGCGGCCTTCGCCGGCGCGGCTTTCGGGCGCGTCGCCGGCGGAGGGAACCTGATCGGTGGCGGCCTCGCCGGCTGCCGGCTCCGATCTCCGGTCCTGGATGCTCTTCAGCGACGGGCTGTTGGCGGACTTCACCGAGCCTGCGGTCACGGAGCGCGTCTTCACCCGCCTGCCGAGCCAGAACGCATCGAACAGCCCGTCGAATCTTTCCCAGTCGGATTTCCGCGCCGAAAACAGATGCTTGAAAGCCGAGCGCAACAGGCCGGGCTTTTCGGCGTAGCCCGCCGCCATCAGCGCGGCCGCGTCGCGGCCTTCGTGCAGGCCGATGGCAAATCCGTTGTCGCGCAGGGTCCTGAGAAACGCTGCGAGCTTTGCCGACACGAGGCGCGAGACCTCGTCGAGTTCGCCATACGCAGGAGTATCGCCGCAGCAGCTCATGCGACCTTCCCCAGCAGCCGTTGCGTGACCTCGCGGGTCACCCGCGACCGGTCCTCATGGGTTTTCAAAAGACACATCAGGGTCTCGTGAACGATCTCGGGGGCGTCGTGCAGGTCGCGCACGTCGAGCCCGACCAGCGCGGCGGCCCAGTCCAGCGTCTCCGCCACGCCGGGCACCTTGCGCAGCTCCTCTTTCCGGATGCGTTCGACCAATCGAGCGATCTGCAGCGAGAGCGATGCACCGGCGCCCGCGATCCGCGCCATGATGATGCGCGCCTCGCGATCGACATCGGGATAGTCGACATAGTGATACAGGCACCGGCGCCGCAGCGCGTCGGAGAGTTCGCGCGTGCCGTTCGAGGTCAGGACCACATGCGGGATCGTGGTTGCGGCAATCGTGCCGAGTTCAGGGATCGACACCTGAAAATCCGACAGCAATTCGAGCAGGAACGCCTCGAACTCGTCATCGGCGCGGTCGATCTCGTCGATCAGGAGCACCGGCGGCGTGTCGCGCCGGATCGCGGCCAGCAGCGGCCGCTCCAGCAGATATTTTTCCGAGAAGATCTGATCCTCGATCGCATCGGCGTCCTCGCCGCGATGCGCCTGGATCGAGAGCAGTTGCCGCTGATAATTCCATTCATACAGCGCGGCCGATTGATCGAGCCCCTCATAGCATTGCAGCCGGATCAGCTCGGTCGCGTGCGCGGCCGCCAGCGCCTTGGCGACTTCGGTCTTGCCGACCCCCGCCTCGCCTTCCAGCAGCAACGGACGTCGCAGCAATTGCATCAGCGAGATCGCGGTCGCAAGTTCGCCGTCGGCGATGTAGCCGGAAGCGGCCAACGCTTGCGCGATCTCCTCGCGATTTTTCATGTCGGCCGCGTTTTCCGTTTGATGCGAATCATTGCCGCTTCTCCCGTGGCCTCATGGTTCGAGACGCGCCAAGACGCGCTCCTCACCATGAGGGTCTAGGGACCTCATCCTGAGAAGCCTCGCGAAAGCGATGCGTCTCGAATGATGAGGAGCCACGGAAGCCGACGCACAACTACGCGGCAACCGCTCCCAGATTCTTCGCCGCCCGCCAGTTGCGCCAGTTGTCGTGGGGCATCTGGATATGGGTGGAGCCGAGGAACGAGAAGGCGTCGTTGACGGCGTTGGAAAACGCCGGCACGCCGCCGACATTCGGACTCTCGCCGACGCCCTTGGCGCCGATCGGGTGGTGCGGCGACGGCGTCACGGTGAAGTCGGTCTCCCAATGCGGCGTTTCGACCGCGGTAGGCATGAAGAAATCCATGAACGAGCCGGTCACCACGTTGCCGGTCTCGTCGTAACGGATTTCCTGGCCCATCGCGATCGCAAAGGCTTCGGTCAGTCCGCCGTGTACCTGGCCCTCGATGATCATCGGGTTGATGCGGGTGCCGCAATCGTCGAGCGCGTAGAAGCGCCTGATCGTTGAGACCCCGGTATCGACGTCGATGTTCATCACGCAGAGATAGGCGCCGAACGGATAGGTCATGTTGGGCGGATCGTAGTAGCTCACCGCCTCCAGGCCCGGCTCCATGCCCGGCGGCACGGAATTATAGGCCGCCCAGCAGATGTCTTTCATCGACATGGATTTCTCCGGCAGGCCCTTGACCCGGAAGCCGTCGATATCCCATTCGAGGTCGCCCTCATGCACTTCGAGCTTGTAGGCGGCGATCATCTGCGCCTTGGCCTTGATCTTGCGCGCGGCCATTGCGATGGCGGCTCCCGCCACCGGCGTCGAGCGCGAACCGTAGGTGCCGAGCCCGTAGGGCGCGGTATCGGTATTGCCTTCCTCGACCATGATGTCGTCGGCGGGAATGCCGATCTCGGTGGCGATGATCTGGGCCCAGGTCGTTTCGTGACCCTGGCCGGTGCTCTTGGTGCCGACACGGGCGATGCCGGCGCCGGTCGGATGCAGCCTGATCTCGCAGGAATCGAACATCGCGATTCCCAGGATGTCGCAATTCTTCGACGGGCCGGCGCCGACGATCTCGGTGAAGAATGACACCCCGAGACCCATGATCTCGCGGGTTTCGCCGCGCTTGAAAGCCTCGCGCTGCGCCGCCTGCTCCTTGCGCAAGCCGGCATAGTCGACCGTCTGCATCATCTTTTTCATCGCGGTGTGGTAGTCGCCGGAATCATATTCCCAGCCCAACGCCGAGTGATATGGGAATTGCTCCTTCTTGATGAAGTTCCGCAGCCGCAACTCCGCGGGATCGATCCCGAGTTTCTGGGCCAGAATGTCCATCGCGCGTTCGATGCAGTAGGCCGCCTCCGTGACCCGGAACGAGCAGCGATAGGCCACCCCGCCCGGCGCCTTGTTGGTGTAGATGCCGTCCACCGACAGATGCGCGACCGGGAAGTCGTACGACCCGGTGACGATGTTGAAGAAGCCGGCCGGCCATTTTGACGGATCGGCGCAGGCGTCGAACGCGCCGTGATCGGCCAGCACATGGACGCGAAGGCCGGTGACCTTGCCCTCCTTGGTCGCCGCGATTTCGGTCGTCATGTGATAGTCGCGCGCAAAGGACGTGGCGGTCAGGTTTTCGATGCGGTCCTCGACCCATTTGACCGGCTTGCCGGTGACGATCGAGGCCACCGCCGCGCAGATGTAGCCGGGATAGGCGCCGACCTTGTTGCCAAAGCCGCCGCCGACGTCGGGCGAGATCACGTGGATTTTCTGTTCCGGTATCTTGGCGATCAGCGCCACCACGGTGCGGATCACATGCGGCGCCTGGAAGGTGCCCCAGATCGTCAGCTCACCCCTGATCTTGTCGAACGAGCAAACGCACTGGCAGGTCTCCAGCGGCGATGGATGGGTTCGGTGATAGGAGATCATCTCCTTGATCGTGACATCGGCTTTCCGGAACGCAGCGTCGGTCAGGTCCTTGTCGCCGACCGTCCATTCGAAGATGTGGTTGTGATGCTTGCGCGGGCCATGCGCGCCCGTGGTCTTGCCGGCGAGATCCTCGCGCAGCACCGGCGCATCCTTGTCCATCGCCTTGAACGGATCGATGACGACTGGAAGCGGTTCGTATTCGACCACCACCTTGTTGATGCCGTCATCGGCGGCATAGCGATCGGTCGCGACCACGAAAGCCACCTCCTGGTTCTGGAACAGCACCTTGCCGTCGGCCAAAACCATCTGCACGTCGCCGGCCAACGTCGGCATCCAGGCGAGATTGACGGTTTTCAGCGTCTCGGCGGTGATGACCGCCAGCACGCCCGGCACCTTCAGCGCCTCTTCCGAGTTGATCGATTTGACGCGCGCATGCGCGTGCGGCGAGCGAACGAAATCGCCGTGCAGCATGCCCGGCAGCTTCAGATCGTCGACATAATTGCCCTTGCCCTGGGTGAAGCGGGCGTCCTCGACGCGCTTGCGCTTGCAGCCCATGCCTTCGAGTTTGGCTTCGCGTTGTTCCCGCGTGGGAGTCATGTCGTTCATTCCGCAGCCTCCTTGAATTCGACGCCATTGATCTTGGCGGCGGCGTACTGGATCGCCTTGACGATGTTCTGATAGCCGGTGCAACGGCAGATATTGCCGGAGATGCCCATCCGGATTTCCGCCTCCGTTGGCGAGGGGTTCTCATGGAGCAGCCGCTGCGCGCGCAGGATCATGCCCGGCGTGCAGAAGCCGCATTGCAGCCCGTGCATCATGCGGAAGCCTTCCTGCAGCGCCGACAGCGAACCGTCGGCGTTGGCGACACCCTCGATGGTGGTGACGTCGGAGCCCTCCGCCTGCACCGCGAACATGGTGCAGCTTTTCACCGACATGCCGTCGAGATCGACGGTGCAGGCGCCGCAATGGGTGGTTTCGCAGCCGATATGGGTGCCGGTGAGCGAAAGATTTTCGCGCAGGAAATGCACCAGCAGCGTGCGCGGTTCGACGAGGCCTTCGACCTCGGCGCCGTTCACCTTCATGGTTACGTGGGTCTTTGCCATTTTCGGTCCCCTCTCACTTTGCGCGGGCCGCGGCGCGCTGGAGCGCCCGCGTCACCATGATGCCGCCGACATGTTTGCGGTATTCCGCAGGCCCGCGGGCGTCCGCGGCCGGCGACATGATCGCGGCGGCCGCCGCCGCGGCCTTTTTCAGCGCCGCCGCATCGAGGCTGGTTCCGATCACCGCCTTCGCCGCCTCGGCCGCCAGCAACGGCGTTTCGTGCAAATTGGTAAGGCCGATCGCACAAGTCGCGACCTTGCCGCCCGCCATCGTCAGCACCACCGCGGCAGCCGCGGTGGCATAGTCGCCGACCTTTCGTTTCAACTTTTCGTAGGCGTAGCCGTGACCGGCCGCCGGCGCGGGAATCGAAACCGCGGTCAGGATCTCGCCGGGCTCCAGCGCCGTGAAATAGGCGCCCTGATAGAATTCGGTGGCCGCGACATTGCGCACGCCCGATTTGCCTTCGAGCCGGTAGCTGGCGCCGAGCGTCATCATCAGCGCGGGCATGTCGTTGCCGGGGTCGCCATTGGCGACGTTGCCGCCGATCGTGCCGCGGTAACGCACCTGCGGATCGGCGATCAAAGCTGCGGTTTCGTGCAGGATCGGCAGCGATTTTGCAATCTCATCCGACGCCAGCAGCTCGTGCTGGGTAGTCATCGCGCCGATCACGATGCGATTGCTTTCGCGGCGGATGCCTTTCAGGCCGGCGATCCCGTGCAGATCGACCAGATGTTCGGGAGCGGCGAGCCTGAGCTTCATCATCGGGATCAGGCTGTGGCCGCCGGCAAGCGGGCGGGCCTCGTCGCCCAATGTTGAAAGTAATTTGACCGCATCGGCCAATGTCGCGGGCCGGTGATAGCTGAACGGGCCGGGAATCATCGTCTCCTCCATGCGTCCTGATTTTTTTAAGTGCAGGCGTCGGCCGCAGGCTGTTCCCGGAACTTTTCACAGACAAGGCGAAGGCCCTCATGCGGTCACGGGCTTAGGAAATTCGCACGAAATGCGGGATAGCCCGCACGAAATGCGTCAGACTCCGCGACCTAATTGTTTGAAGAGCGGCTGGTGGTCCCCCCTCTCCGCGCTTGCGGGGTCGAGACGAGCGAAGCTCGCGCTTAGAGGGTGGGTGAGAGGCCCTCTCGACAAGCTCGGACTCGCGGATAGCCCCCTCACCCGGATCGCCAGAGCGATCCGACCTCTCCCCGCAAGCGGGGAGAGGTTAAACAAAGCCGGTGTTACGCGTGGCGCCGGGCGAGCCCAAGCCGGGCCTTGACCTCGGCTATCTTGGCGCGGCTGACGGGCACGCGATGCGGCGAGGGCCCCGCGAGCTCGATCACCGCGCCGTCACCTTCCCTGCGGACAAAGGAGACGTGCGTAATTGCCACAATATGGCTGCGGTGCACCCGGACGAACAGGCCGGGATCGAGCTGCGCCTCGGCCTCCGAGATCGACCACGGACACATCCGCTCGCGGGTGCCGTCATGGACCCTTGTATAGTGGGCGTCGGCCCGGACGCTGCGCACATCCGCGGTATCGATGAAATGGATGCCGTCGGCGCCCTCGACCGGGAGCCGGGGCGCCGGTGCTGCGCGCGGCGGCTGGCCAACCCCGCCGAGCGGCGCCGACATCACCCGCGGAATTGGCACGGCAGCCGGTTCTCTCAATACTGCCTGCGCCGCTGCCTCCGCAGGGTCGACGGCGGCTGCCGCCATGGTTTGGCGGCGGGGATCCGGCACCAGCGACAGCAGGAAACCCGCTGCGATCACGAAACAGAGCACGGCCACGACCACCGAGAGGATTTGCTGCGAGGCGGCGAGTCCGCCGGCATGCGCGTGGGATGCCGCCGACAGCGGGACGAAATGCATGCCGTGCATCGCCGTGTAATGCATGCCGGATACGGCCACGCCGAACGCAATCGAGCTCACGATCAGCCGGATGCCGTCCTGCCGCGCCAGGAACGCGCGCAGGCCGCCATAGGCCGCGACGATCGCGATTGCAATCGACAGCAGGATCATCGGCGGATCGTGCGCGATCGCGAAATCGCCGGCGAGGCCGTGAATGCCGACATAATGCATGCTGACGATGCCGGCCCCGAGCAGCACCGCGGACGAGACCACACGCCGCTGCGAGGGCTCACCGATGCTCAGGAAAAACAGCGAAACTCCGACCACCAGCGCGCAGATCAGGAACGATACGATGGTGGGAAGCACGAGATAGACGCTGTCGGCCGGAATCGGCGCGGCCAGCACGCCCACGAAATGCATGGTCCAGATGCCGACGGCGAGGAACGCGGCGGCGCTCGCCAGCAGCAAGCGCCGGCTCACGCCCGGCGTCCCGCGGATGCGCGCCGCGAGGCCGAAGCCGGTGTACCCACCCAGGATCGCGATCACCACCGAGAGCGCGACGAGATAGGGATCGTGTCCTTCGAACATGATCGTCTCGGCGGCCCGTCTCCACGGGCGCGCCTCCTCCCGCCG
>CAVULR010000010.1:0-340092 GCA_963742425.1 uncultured Alphaproteobacteria bacterium | reverse complement strand
TTCGGTCCTCCAGGGGATGCGGCCGGAGAAAATCCGGGCAAGCCAAGCCTCGTCGCCCGAGGGACCAGGCGGCCGGGATCACTGGCAAGGATGGGGATAGTGGGCCAACCCGCGCTACGGACGACGTCCTTTCTTGGCGGCAACCGCGATTGGAGTGTGCGGACAGCCCAATCTTCCAGCCACGCTGTTAAGCATAGCTAGAAGCGTTGATGGCCGGGACGCTTGCGCGCACCGGGGGGCCCTTTCCTGGGGATCATCACCGTCAACTCTCAAAATTCGGCATGAGCCCGTATCGAAAATACCGAAACAGGTCCGCGGTCATGGTTATAAGCGGGATTGTTGAACAGCTGGTAGTCGAAGGTCAGCGTGGTCCACTTGTCGAAGCCATAGGCGTAATAGACCTCAAGAACATTTTCGCGCCGATAGTTGAGACGGCCGTCGCCGATCAGGATCCCAAGACCTCCGGCTTCGAAATACGAGCGGGCATCAGGCGACAGGCCTTCGGTCACGCCAGCAATTCCGATCCTGTCGTTCGGGCGCCCCCATGAGGTCCCTTTCAACACCCCGCCGAACGAAAAGCTGTTGCTGACATCGGTCCATCCGATGATTTCGAACAAACCCGGGCTCCAACTCGCCCGCGAAAACAGGCCAAAATCTTCGGTGATCGCCTGCTCGGCGCCGACAACGATACCGTAGTTGGTGCGGACCCGACGAGTCAGGGCGATGTCGGGATAGTCGGGAGACGTGATTGGCAGAGCAACGGCTTCCGAATAGCTGCCCATGTTCGCGCGATTGACCCATCCGAAGAATCGAAGCTTGCCGGCTTTTGAAAAGAGCGAGTAACGCAATTCCAGTTCGGCGGCGTACTCTCCCCGCTCGGGAACGTGCCGGTCGAAATAATTGCTGTTCGACTGGTCCGGCACCAGAAAGTATCCTAACCGGAGCGCCCACTGCGCCTGATTCAGCTCAGTAACCGCGCCCCACGTCCAGCTTAGCTTGTCCATGGTCCAGTCGTAGGAGCCGTTTCCGTAGATATTCCAGTTCAGAAATGATGTGCGCGGATCATTGGCGAAGCTGTTACCCCCGAAAAAATCCGTCACCGCGAATTTGCCTGCCGTGAAGGTGATCCGATTGATGTCTTGCTTGCCGGCAATCTGGTTTGGACCATCTTCTATCGTCTCCTGCTCACCGCCGAGTCCAAAGGTCTGTCGGACAAAAAGCCTCGCCATATTGGACCGCGGTACAGGGAAACTCGATTTCTGGGCTTCTCCATTCGGGAAGGCGGCGAGTCCGCTGACGTCGCTGAGACCGAAGCCCTGCATCAGCTCGGGATTGGCATAGACCTCTCCGCCCTCCCACAGACGCACGCCCAGAAAGGCGGTCGCGCTGCCCGTGTTCTGAAATTGAGCGGCTCCGGTAAGGCTCTTCGGGCCTTCATATGGTGAATTGAACCGCGGATAGCCCTGGCCAACCAGAGTGACCTGTCCGTGAACATTCCAGTCGTTGAGCACGCGCGCCGCAGGTGTCGCCTGGTCCGCGGAGAGCGCATCTGTGTCGGACGAACCTAGTTTCCAATTCAAACCAACGCGCAAACTGTGCAAGTCGAATTTCGACTCGACGCCTGTTCCGGACGAAAAGATCGTCTCCATCGCCGCGAATTGGTCGTGCAGATATTCCAGCCTTGCGGACCAGCCCTGCGACAGAGCAAGCTCTGCTCCGACACCCGCCGTCCATCCCGAGCGGGTGCGAAGGATCTTCTCTTCGTCGCTCAGGCTGCCCGGGACTTGAGCGAAACGCGCTTGGGACCAAGAATAACCTGCGGTGCCATAGAGCAGCACACGATTGAATGAATACCCGGCGCGTCCACGCAGCCTTCCGATGTAGTCGAGTTTTTCGGTTACGGCCGTGTTATTCAACGCCGGTTTCGTCCAGACGACATCGTCGGTCTGGAGAAAATTTGGAAATGACATATCGGCTTCGACGCCGACCAGCCAATGACTGGAGAGCATGTGATTGTAGCCGGCCTGCACCCCCGAATGGAGCGCCCCAAACGAGCCGCTCGAGTTGGGGCCGGGTGAGACGTCAAAATTACCCCGACTGTAGCCAAAATGGCCTCCTAGATAGAAGCCAGACCAATCGTGCGCCGCAACGACCCTGGCCTTGGTGGGCACAACAATGGGTTTGTCGGCCGACAGCGCCTGGCTGACGCTCATTGGCAGAGCCGCTGCGATGACCAGAAAAGAAAGCGTAAGGCCGCCCCTTCCGAAATGCATCAGAGCTGGCCCCCAATTCGATAAAGGCCAGCAATCCTGACGTAATTCCTAAAGCTAAAGGAAGGCTTCAAGGCCTCGTGCATGTCGGGAAACCTAATTCAGTCGGTCGGCACAAAATGGTGCCACAATCTAAGAACCACTTTCAACATGCGGATTGAAACCGTACGCAAGGCCTGTCATCATTCTACTTTCAAAAAGCAGTCCATCTGAAACTGCTCAAAGGGAGGCGAGCATGAAATACACGGCGATCGTTGCAAGCGTTTCTCTATCGATCTTGGCACTCGTGGGCAATTCGGGTGTCGCTCACGCGCAAGCCGATTGCAAAACCCTGGTGAAAGCATCTCCCTTTGGTCCTGACGATCAAACCGGAGCGACCAACCGTATCACGCCCGCCGTGACCAAGGCAGCGGCTGCGGAAATCCAGAGCGGCGCCGTTGTTTCCATGGCCTACAATCTGATCGACGGCGTGCCTCTGTTCGGTACCCGGTTCACCAAAACGGTGTTAACGGCCGTAGCCCTCGTTCCGGGCGCCGAATACGGCAAAAACAAACTGACCTACATGGAAGATACCTATCTCAGCCAAAGCCATGTCGGCACGCATATCGACGGCATGGGCCACATCGGCATCCAGGATTGCTATTACAATCAGACCCCGATGGGAAAATTCGTCACCCAGAACGGCATCAAGAAGCTGGGGCTTGAAAATCTCAAATCCTTTGCCACCCGCGGCGTGATCATCGACATGGTCAAGGTGTTCCAGGAGGCCAACAAGCTAAAGACCAACCCCGCCTGCAAGACGCCGTGTCTGGACGGTGGCACGGTGATCACGGAAGCCGACATCCAGGCTGGTCTGAAAATGTACAACGTTACCCTGCGGGAAGGGGACGCGGTGTTTATACATACCGGCTGGGGCGACCTGTTCAAGCAGTTCCCGGCGCAAAACGCCGCGTACAACGGTGCGGAGCCCGGTCTCGGCAAGGCTGCGGCGGCATGGCTCGCCGCTCAGAAGGTCGTGCTGGTGGGGACCGACACCTGGGCGGTTGAGGTGATCCCCAGCGAGGATACCATGGAGGCCTTCCCGGTCCACGCGTTCTTGCTGACCGACAACGGCATCCACATCGTCGAAAACGTTCGTACCGACTTGATCGCCGCCGAGGCGGCGAGCAGCAAACGCGCGACCTTCTTCCTCTCGATGACCGTACCCAAGGCAGCCGGCACGACCGGCACTTTCGTCAATATCGAGGCAATCCGGTAGCGTGCCTGAAGCAGGCTGGACTGAACGGGTTTCCATGACGGCGCTTCAGATGAAGCGCCGTCAATTCTTGTTGGCCAGCCTTGCGATGATATCGTCGGCGCGCGTGGCCAGCGCAGAGCCTCGCCGCTTCCGGGTGGCTTTTGCGAATCTGAACGAGGAGCCAGGCACGCGGATCGACGGCCTGGGCTTCACCGGGGCCGACGTTCGCCGCAGCTTTGAACTCGCCTCGCGCGGCTTGCCGGTAGACATGATCTATTACGACAATGGCGGCGATGCCGATAAGGCGCTCGGCAATGCAAAGGATGCGATCTCCCGCAAGGTCGACTTGCTGATCGAATATAATTCCGATACGGGAGCAAATGATGAAATCGGACAGCAACTAAAAACGGCGGGTATTCCCGTGCTCGCGATCAACCATCCAATTCCGGGCGCACCGCTTTATACGGCCGACAATATTGGGGCAGGCCGGATCGCGGGCCAAACTTTGGGGAAATTCGCCAAACAGAACTGGTCCGATCAGACGCCGGTCGCAGCGATCCTCGGCGACGTCGCCGATCCCAGCCCGTCCGTCACGGCACGTATTCAGGGAGTGACGGAGGGCTTGCGGCAAGAACTGCCCAACGTTCCGCCGACACTATTGGACAGTGCCGGCCATCCGGTTCGCGCCGAGGGCGTCCTCGCCAAGTTTCTCGGTACTCAGACCAGGCGCAAGGTGCTGGTCGCGACGCTCGATGATGCCTCAGCGCTCGCAGCCAAATCAGCCGTCGAAACCGCCGGGCGCACGAGTGACTGCGTCATCGTGAGCCAAGGCGCCAGCCGCATCGTCCATGGCGGCGCCAGCGAGAAGAAGGAGATCGACCCGGCCAATCGCGGCAGCATCGTGCTGGGGTCGGTGGCGTACTACCTGGACCGTTACGGCTATGAGGTTCTGCCCATTGCCTTGCGGATACTGCAAGGCGAACAGGTGCCGGAGCGAACGATGACCAAGCACGTCCTGATTTCCGCAAAGAACGTGTTTGTCGAATATCCGCCCTTTGACATGAACTAGCGCGAAGCTCAGCTTCCCGGCGGACCGTAGTAATAGATGCCGTTCTGGCCGCTTTCCGGATTGGCCATGGTCGCGAATGTCAGGCCGCCGCGCGAACCGACCGAGGCGACGGAATTCAGTGCGAAAGCGGGGATGACGCCGCCATTGGCGAGCTTGTCACCGACCATGGTGACGCGACGAATGGCCCCGTGGGTCCCGACGTAAACTCCGAGGGCCCCCGGCCCGTCATCGATTGCCGCAACGAAGGCGACAGAAGCGTTGGGGCCGAAATTGGGCCAAGGGCCGAAAGCGGAAAACCGGCCGCCGCCTGGCGCGCTTTCTCCCACGGTCGCCAGTTGCGTCAACCCGCTGGCATTCGCAACAAGCACGGCTTCGGAAGAGGTGCCCGAGCCGAGATGGGCGACGAAGGCGACATTATCCTCATCATCGATCGCGGCCCGCTCCGAAAACCGCACCAGCATCGCGCCTCCCGGTCCGATTTCGCCGGCTCCGACCAGCAAGCGCAATTCGCGAGCGCCGGCGACGAAGATTCCACCCAGCACTGCCCCATGCTCAATGATCGCGGGGAAGGCGACCACCCCTTTGTTGTTGATGGCCGGAAGGCCGAAGCGGTCAAAGCTGCCGCCGCGCGGCGCGGGATCGCCACCCGCCACGAGTTTGCGCAACACACCTGCGCTGTAAAGATACAGCACCTGCAGGGTTTCCCGACCTCGCCTGACCGTTGCGACGAAAGCGATTTCATCCCTGTTGTTCAACACCGGCGCATCGAATTCCACGAACGTGCCGTTCTGCACCCCGGGCGCGTCAGCCCCGCTGAGTGCGACAGCTTTGAGGCTGCCGTCGGCGGCGAGAAAAATCCCTTCGGTCGCGCGCGCCCCGGCGACGCTCGCACCAAACGCGACCTTGCCCGCGTCGTTCAGCGCCGGAAGAGGATGCCGTGCAAATTCTGACAGCACGCCACCTCCGGGGACCGCGTCGCCGACCGCTACCACTTTCGCGATCCGAGAGACGGTGGCGAGGAATATTCCCTCGCTCGCCTTGGCCCGCGCCACGCTGGCGTAGAAGGCAACCTGGCCCCGGCTGTTGACCGGCGCGACGATCGGCTGCGAACTGACGTCGAATCGATTGAAACTACCGCCACCGGGGGCGGCCTGTCCGGAGGCGACGACCAGGCGCAGCGCAGGCGCCTCCTGAGTCACATTTTGCGGTGTCGCCTTCCGAGCAGGCTCCGACAGCGCTGCCCACAACACGGCGATCCACAGCAAGAATATCGCCGCACCTGCTATCGTCAGGCGAGAACGCGCGCTCGCCAGCAGTGGTCCGCGAAGCGACGAAATGCCGGGGGCATCCATTTTGTCAGTTTTTCATCATGCCGGCGATAAGGGTCGTCATATCGTGACGAATCATTTTGACGTAAGTGTCGGCCTCTTCCCCCGGCTTCGACAGCGCGTCGCCGTAAAGCGTACCGCCGATGGCCGCGCCGGTCTCCTTGGCGACCTGCTGCATGGCGCGCGGATCGGTGATGCTGTCGAGGAACAGCGCGTGGATGCCTTCCTGCCGGATCCTTTGAGTGAGACTGGCCAACTGCGCCGCGGACGCCTCGCTGTTGTTTGTCCAGCCATTGATCGACAGCATCGTAATGCCGTAGGCCCTCGCAAGATATTGCAGTAAATCATGTGAAGATAGGATGCGCCGCTTGGCCGGCGGCACCTTGGTCATCTCGGCTTTCGCCCAGGCATCGAGATCCTGCAATTCCTTGATGTAGGCGGCAGCCCGCGCGCGATAGTCCTGGGCGTTGGCCGGATCGCTCTTGGCCAGGGCGGCGGCAATGTTCTTGACGTAAATGACGCCGTTCTTCGGGTCGAGCCACGCATGCTGGTCGATCTCTTCCTCGGCGGATTTGCTGCGCGGGGCGCGCTCCTCGCTGGAGGTATAGGTTTTTGCACCCCTGCTGACGACTACCTTGATGCCGCTGAATTTGACGCGTTTGAGCAGCGGCTCGAGCCAGGGTTCGAACTCCTCGTTGAGATCGTTCATGAAGACGATCTTGGCCTCGGCGACGCTCTTGCCGTCGCCCAAGGATGGCTTGAACAGTTCGGTGTCGCCGGTGGGTCCGACCAAGGTAACGAGATCGACCCGATCGCCGGCGACATTCGTGACCATGTCGCCAATGACGCTGAACGTTGCCACCACCTTGATCTTGTCGGCGCCCGTGGCCGGACCGGCGCCGAGCAGAATCCCGACACAAGCAAAGACAAACCGGAACGGGGTACTTATCGAAGCCTCTCGTTTCATCGCTGTACCTCAAAAAGCTAGGGGTCGAAACGCGACCGCCCGCCCGCCAGCAGGGAAATGCCGTAGATCAGCCCGGCGCTTATCACGATAGCCGGCCCCGAGGGGAGGTTCGCGTAATAAGAGATCAGAAGCCCTGCAAGGGCCGCGGCCATTCCGATAAAGCTCGCAAGCGCGATCATCGGCCATACTTTGCGCGTCCAGCACCGCGCCGCCGCCGCCGGCAACAGCATGGGACCTATCGCAAGCAACGTGCCGAAAGCCTGAAAACCCGCCACCAGATTAAGAACCACGAGTATGACAAATACAGCCCGGAATACCCCTCCGCCGCCTCCGACCGCGCGCAGGAACGACGGATCGAAGGATTCGACGGCCAACGGACGATACAGGGCTGCGATCACCAGCAGAGTTATGCTGGCGACGGAGGCAATGAGCAGCAGCGCGGTCACATCGACAGCCAATACGGTGCCGAAAAGAACATGCATCAGATCCGCCTGGCTTCCCCGCGCGGCCACAATCAGGGTCCCGAACGAAAGAGACACAAGATAGAAAACAATCAGGCTGACGTCCTGGCGACCAGGCTTCGATGGCGTCTTGAGTGCCGCCAGGCCGGCTACGACAAGACCTGTCAGCAGGCCGCCGAAACTCAGGGCGGCCAGGGAATAGCCCGCATAGAGAAAGCCGATGGCAGCGCCCGGCATGACGGCGTGCGAAAGGACATTGCCGCTCAAGCTCTCGCGGCGCATCAGCAGGATGGTTCCGATAGGTCCGTTTGCCAGCGCCAGCGCAAAACTCGCAACAAGTGCGATTCGCATGAAGCTGAACGCCTCGAACGGCCCGATCAGCCAGCCAAGAACGCTCACGCGGCACGTCCAAAGCGACCGCTCTCCGCCAGACCCAGCGCCGTGTGGGCGCGCGCCAGATTGTCGGCCGAAAGCGCGAAGGAGGTTTCACCCCATGCGATGGGCAAGCGCGCCAGCAGCAGCGTCGAGGGGAAATGCAGACGCACGCGGTCGAGGTCGTGCAGCACCGCGACGATCGTTTGACCTTTCTCCCGCCAACGCTGCATTAAATTCAGGAGCTCATCGGTGGCGCTTTCATCCAGGGCGGCGAAGGGCTCATCGAGCAAAATGACGTCCGCATCCTGCAGCAGTAATCGCGCAAACAGGGCGCGCTGGAATTGACCGACGGAGAGTTCCGCAATTTGCCGATCGATGAAGGCTTCAAGGCCGACGCTCGCGACCGCTTCCTGGACTCTCGCAGCGAGGCCCGGCGGCGGTTCGCGGACCGAACCGAAATCTCGCCAGTCGCCGAGCGCGACAAGCTCGCCGAGCGTGATCGGAAAGCCGCGGTCGAGTTCGGCCTGCTGGGGCAGATAGGCCACGCGATGGCGCGCAAGAGCGGCGCATGTAACCTCGCCGGCGGTTGGTTGAACGATTCCGGCGAGCGCTTTCAGGAGCGTGCTTTTCCCGGCTCCGTTCGGGCCGACGACGGCGGTCATGCTCGCCGGCGCGAAATCGCCGGTCACGCCCTCCAGCGCGAGGCGCTTCCCATAGCCGACGGAAAGATTGCGGATCGCGATGGCCCCCTCGCCGCGCTGCTCGGGACCCTCGAGCGGGCGGGGATCGTAGCCCCCATCGAAATGGCGGGCAAAGGCGCTCTGCGCACTATCCGTCAGCGCCGAAAGCAGACCAATCAGCCCGCGCCACAGCGGTGCGATAGCGGCGCCCGCCCGGCTGACCGTCTCCGAAACAGACCGACGCCAGCGCGCGCCATCCGAAGTATTGGCCATCACAAGTCCGGGTGAAGGAATATTGCAACTGCACAGTCTAGGGGAGCCATCAAGGTGGGTCAATCCGATGGCGGTGACGCAACGGATCGGTACGATTGACCCATCGAAAGCGCTTCGCTGACGGTGGCCCGCGTGCAGCTCCTGCGGCCATCGAATGCACTTTCTTGTGCGCCGACTGCCGCCGTTGAAAAATCCTCGAAGGTCTACTATCGCTCGAAGCGATAAAGGTCTAATTTTTTGGCAGCGAATGTCCGCCAAGCCACCCAGCAGAGGATAGGGCACCTAACAATCAAGGAGGTTTTATCGTGCGAGCCTTCCCACATCGATTGAACGTGCTGTCAGCAGCCATTGTCCTGTTTGCCGTAACCAGTAGTGGCGCACTGGCCCAAAAAAAATATGACACCGGTGCGAGCGACACCGAAATCAAAATAGGCAACATCATGCCCTATAGCGGACCAGCATCCGCGTACGGCGTCATCGGCAAAACAGAGGTCGCATACTTCAACAAGATCAACGCCGAGGGCGGCATCAATGGCCGCAAAATCAAATTCATTACCTATGACGACGCCTACAGCCCGCCGAAGACGGTCGAACAAGCCCGAAAACTCGTTGAGAGCGACGAAGTTCTGTTGATTTTCAACTCACTGGGTACCGCGTCCAACTCGGCAATCCAGAAATACATGAACGAGAAGAAGGTGCCTCAGTTGTTCGTGGCAACCGGCGCGACCAAGTGGAACGACCCGAAGCAGTTCCCCTGGACGATGGGCTGGCAACCCAACTACCAGAGCGAAGGCCGCATTTATGCCAAGTATATCCTGAGGGAGAAGCCGACCGGCAGGATCGGTATCCTTTATCAAAACGATGACTATGGAAAAGATTATGTCAAAGGCATCCGGGACGGCCTGGGCTCCAAAGCGGACTCGATGATTGTCGCCGAGAAAAGCTATGAAACCACCAACCCCACCATCAACTCGCTGGTCGTGGCGATCAAGTCGGCGCAGCCGGATATCTTCATCAGCATCACGACCCCGAAGTTCGCGGCACAATCGATCAAGAAAGTAGCCGAACTTGGCTGGAAACCGCTATTCCTCCTCAACAGTGTAGGTACATCGACGGGAACCGTGATGAAGCCTGCCGGAGTGGAGAACAGCCAGGGCATCATATCCGCAGCTTATTCGAAAGATCCCACCGACCCGCAGTGGAAAGACGACCCGGGCATCAGGAATTTCGACGCCTTCCTTGCGAAATACTTTCCGGAAGGAAATCGTGAGGATCTCTCCATCATGACCGCTTACAACGTTTCTCAGACCATGGTTCATGTCCTCAAAAAGTGCGGCGACGATCTGACGCGCGCGAACATCATGAGACAGGCTGCCAATATCGAGAACCTGCAGCTTGAAGGGTTGCTGCCGAGCATCACGATCAGCACCAGCGCATCCGACTTCGCTCCTATCAAACAATTCCAGCTCAGGAGGTTCGAGGGCGAGCGTTGGGAATTGTTCGGCGATGTCATCAGCAGCGAGGTCGGCGGCTAGAGCATTCGACCTGTTGTGAAGTGACGGCTGGAGGGCGCTTGACGCGTCCTGTGCGGCGCGACGAACTCTTGCCTGAAGAAGCCGGTCCTTGCCCGCTAGTGTGGATTTGGCCACGCCCGCCCGCGCGGCATGGGTCGCGGAGTCATTTGGAGTAGAGATGCGGCGATCTATGAGACCCTGGATCGTCATGGCCATGATTGGCATCCTCGGGGGCTGCACCTATCGCTACTTCGCCGACGCCCCGGGCGAAAATTCCTTCGCGAACTATCTGCGCAGCAGCCTTCATGGCATTGGCCTGGCTTTCTCCGGCTGGACGGTTCATCTCTACTTCACCTCACGCAGCACTGAATGGATCAGACGATGGCCGCTCGTGGTCGAAATCGTCGTGCAGTCCGTGGTCATGGCGGTCGTCGTTGCGACGGTCGCCATGGTCTTGCAGGTTGTCCTCTACGGCCAGTGGATCGAGTCCGCCTGGCTTGTCACCGATTTCCCTCGTATCGTCGGAGTTACATTTACCGCTTCCATCGTGGTGGGCGCGGCTTACGAACTGACGCGGCTGATCGGCAGCCGGGTGCTCTTCAATGTCATTATCGGACGATATCGAAGGCCGGTTCGAGAGGACCGCGTGCTGTTGTTTCTCGATCTCGTCGGTTCGACATCGCTGGCCGAGGAAATGGGCGAGTTGCGCATGCATCAGCTCTTGACGCAGTTCTTTTTCGATATCGACGGGGCAATCCGCGCTCACGGCGGCGAGGTCCACGCCTATGTCGGCGATGAGGTGATCGTGACCTGGCGGCTTGCCGCTGATGTGTCGGAACGGCGTTACCTCGATTGCTTTTTTGCCATCCAGGACAGGATCGCGGAGAGAGCGGAGGCATACCGGCGCGAGTTCGGCCTGGTGCCGAATTTTCGCGCCGGTTTGCATGCGGGGCCGGTGGTGATCAGCGAGTGCGGGGACTCACGCCGGCAAGTCGCCTATTTTGGCGACACCATGAACGTCGCCGCACGGCTTCAGGGGTATTGCAAGGAAGTCGGCCGAGCGCTGCTGGTCTCCGCCGATCTTCTCCGTCTGGTCAGCCCCGGCAGCGACCTTGTCGTTGAAGCGCTGGGGCCGACGCAATTGCGCGGGCGCGCCGCGCCGGTCGAGGTGTTCGCCGTCGAGCGCCGCCGTGCGGCCGCCGCATAGGCCTTGCTTGTGACGCAACGGGGTTAGACCGGTACCCCCCCCGCGGGCAAAAATCAATTCTTCGTCTTGTCGACCAGCGCGCCCTTCTTGATCCACGGCATCATGTCGCGGAGTTTGAGGCCGACTTCCTCGATCGGGTGCTGCGCGAGCTTGGCGCGGGTCGCCTTGAACGAGGTCTGGTTGACCTTGTTCTCCAGCATCCAGTCGCGCGCGAACCGGCCGGACTGGATGTCTGCCAGCACGCGCTTCATCTCCGCCCTGGTTTCCGCGTTGACGATGCGCGGGCCGGAGACATATTCGCCGTACTCGGCGGTGTTGGAGATCGAGTAGTTCATGTTGGCGATGCCGCCCTCATAGATCAGGTCGACGATCAGCTTCACCTCGTGCAGGCACTCGAAATAGGCCATCTCCGGCGCATAGCCGGCTTCCACCAGCGTCTCGAAGCCGCCCTTGATCAATTCGACCAGCCCGCCGCAGAGCACCACCTGCTCGCCGAACAGGTCGGTCTCGCATTCTTCCTTGAACGATGTTTCGATGATGCCGGCGCGGCCGCCGCCGATCGCGGAGGCGTAACTCAAGCCGAGATCGTGGGCATTGCCCGAGGCATCCTTGTGGATTGCGATCAGGCAGGGCACGCCGCCGCCGCGCTGATATTCCGAGCGCACGGTATGGCCGGGGCCCTTCGGCGCGATCATCAGCACGTCGAGATCGGGACGCGGGTCGAGCAGGTTGAAGTGCACGTTGAGGCCATGGGCAAACACCAGAGCGGCGCCCTTCTTCATGTTGTCGTGCAGATGTTCCCTGTAGATGTCGCCTTGCAATTCATCGGGCGTCAGCATCATCACGAGGTC
This sequence comes from uncultured Alphaproteobacteria bacterium, assembly GCA_963742425.1. Classification (GTDB taxonomy): domain Bacteria; phylum Pseudomonadota; class Alphaproteobacteria; order Rhizobiales; family Xanthobacteraceae; genus Bradyrhizobium. The sequence goes on along the minus strand of CAVULR010000010.1, from coordinate 327,860 downwards.
TGCCCATTTGGCGGCCTCGGCGACTTCCAGCACCTTGAAGCCCGCGGTCTCGGCCTTCTTGGCGGAGGCCGAGCCCTTGCGCAGCGCGATGGCGACGTCCTTGACGCCGGAATCCTTCAGGTTCAGCGCGTGGGCGTGGCCCTGGCTGCCATAGCCGACGATGCAGACTTTCTTTCCCTTGATCAGGTTCAGGTCGGCGTCGCGATCGTAATAAACACGCATGGTCGTTCCTCTTGGCTGGCCGGGCGGAGTGCCCAAATCGTCCTATGTCCTGAAGTCCCGGTCCGTCGTTTCGGGCGCGGTCCGGCTGGCAAATTCCGGCGTTGTCTAGAGCATTTTCTACCTCAGGGGAAACCCGTTTCTGCATGGCGGCGTGCGGCATCATGCGTCCATGAAGACTGGATACAGCGAGGCCAGCAGCAGCAAGGCCATCACGATGTTGAAGGCCTGCACCATCCGCGGCGACGTCAGCAATGGCCGCAGCGCGCTGCCGAACAGCGCCCAGGTCGCCGTCGCCAGCGTGCCTATCACTAGGGTGATGGCGGTCTGGATGGCGATGTTCCAGGGGAAGCTCGCAATAGCGGCATAGGCGGTAATGGTCCCGATCACCATGACCCAGCCCTTGACGTTCACCCATTGAAATAACACCGCGGCCCAGAAACTCATCGGACCGCGCCGGTTGTCCTGCCCAGGGGTGACCGGGTCCGACATCGCGATCATGCCGGCCAGGTAGATCAGATAGGCCGCGCCAGCATACTTCAGGATCGTCTGCAGCACCGGATAGGTGATGAAGATCGTACCCAAGCCAAGACCAACGGCTGCGACCATGAAGCCCATGCCGAAGGTGATGCCCGCCATGTGCGGCAGCGAACGGCGAAAGCCGTAAGTCAGCGCCGACGACAGCAGCATGACGTTGTTCGGCCCCGGCGTGAAATACATCACCGCGGCGAACACGATAAAGGCAATGAGAAGCGATTGCGACATCGGGCATTCACGCGATCTTCGGCAGTGCTTGCGTACGCTTCGAGAGCAACATCATGGCGATACCGCCGACCACGGTGATCATGCCGGCCAGCCGCAACGGGCCGAAGGTTTCGCCGAACACGACGCTGGAGGCCGCGGCGCCGACGAACGGAACCAGCAGCGCGAATGGCACCACTTGCGCGGCGGTATGATCCCGCAGCAGACGTCCCCACAGCCAATAAGCGATGCTGGTGGAGATCGCACCGACGAACAGCATGCTGGCCCAGCCGGTCAGCGACATCCGCCACAGCGACTGCCATGTCGCCTGCGCGCCATCGACGGCAAAGGCAAGTGTCAGCAGCGGCAATGGCGGCACCAGGCAGAGCCATGCAAACAGGTCGAACATCGGCACGTCCCGCGCCTGCCGCAGCAAGAGATTGCCGATGGCGAAACTGACCGGGGATGTCATCAGCACGGCGAAGGCGCCGACGCTAAAATCGAACCCGACGGTGCCGCAGATCATCAACAAGCCGATGGCGGCGACGCCGATTCCGACAACTTGCACGGCGGTCGGAATTTCGCGAAATGCGACTGCCGCGAATGCCACGGTAAACAGCGCCTGACTCTGCACGATCACGCTGGCGAGCCCGACCGGAATGCCGTGCGCGATCGCCCAGGACTGCGCCAGGAATTGCCCGAGAAACAGCGTGCCGCTGATCGCAACCAGCGCCGTCCAGGGAACATTCGGCCGACGCACGAACAGGCAGGGCAGGGCCGCGATCGCAAAGCGCATCGCCGTCATCAAGGCGGGCGAGAGCTCGTCGAGCGCGAGTCGACTCGCCACGAACGCAAGCCCCCAAATGACCGCCACCAGGACGGCCAGAAAGACGTCGGCAGGCTTCATCGACGCTTCCCTAGCCCTGCTCGCCGTGTTTCGGTTTCCGCAACAAATAGGTGCCGTGCAGCGGCGCGTGGTAGTCCACCGACACCAGGGTGAAGCCGACATCGGTCAGCATCCGCTCGATCACCCAGCCGAAGGTCGAATACTCGTCGCGCATATGGGTCATCACGCTGCCGCGGTCGAAATCGTGGTTCTTGATACTGAACTCCGCCCATTGCTCGACGTCGCGTTCCGGCCCGTCGGGCATGCTGACGAACACGATGTCGCGAAGGTAGAAGCTGCTGCCCGGCTTCAGCGCGCAAAAGATCCGCGACAACGCGACCGCCTTCCAGAAGTCCGGCAGGTGATGCAGCGCGAACTCGCTGACGATCAGATCGTACGAATTGGGCTGGTAGGCGAAACTCAACAACCCCGCCGACTGCGTCCGGATCGCCACCTTGCGATCGCGCGCCTGGATTTCCGCGAGCGCAAGCATCGCCGGCGAAATATCGATCGCGTCGACCTCGGCGCCCATCAACGCCGCCTCGCAGGACAGCACGCCGCTGCCGCAGCCGATATCGGCCACCCGCCAGCCGCGCTCCACGCCCAACATGGTCAACGCCGCCCGCGCGCGGACGTCGCTGTCGTCGTGACGGTCGTAGATCGAGGCGACCGCGGAATCCAGCCCGATCCGCCGCCGCTCATTGTAGTACCAGTCGCGCGCCAGCATGCCTCACATCCCCTCAGGCCCGCGCCCGATGGCGGCAACCCCGGTGCGCGATACCTCGACCAGGCCGAGCGGACGCATCAGCTCGATGAACTGGTTGATCTTGGCGGAGTTGCCGGTGATCTCGAACACGAAGCTTTCGGTGGTGGCGTCGATCGCGCGGGCGCGAAACGCCTCCGCCAGCCGCAGCGCTTCGACGCGGTGCTCGCCGGTGCCGCGGACTTTCACCATCGCCAGTTCGCGTTCGATCGAGCGGCCCGATATCGTCATGTCGACGACGCGGAACACCGGCACCATGCGATCGAGCTGATGCTTGATCTGCTCGATCACCATCGGCGTCCCCGTCGTGACGATGGTGATGCGCGAGACGTGCTTCTGGCTTTCGGTCTCGGAGACGGTGAGACTTTCGATGTTGTAGCCGCGGCCCGAAAACAGCCCGATCACACGCGCCAGCACGCCCGGCTCGTTTTGCACGAGCACCGATAGCGTGTGCGCCTCGGTCGGATCATGGCGCTCTTCCATGAAGTAGGCGGATGCGGGCTGGTTCATTTTGTGGTCCTCGTCGTCCTTTTCTTACTCACACCCGTACTTCCCGTCATACCCGCGAAGGCGGGTATCCGGTAATCGCAGGCGCCCGAGGGGGAATGCATCCGCTGCGGAGTACTGGATCGTCCGGTCAAGCCGGACGATGACGCCAATATTCTCGGCGCGGTCATTGCCATCCTCACACCGCCATCCGCTGGGCTGAGGTGGCTCCTTGCGCGACGACCCATCGTTCGAACAGATCGAAATCGATATTGCCGCCGCTCAGGATAAGGCCGACCTGCTTGCCGCGGATCCTCGGCCTGTCCTGCAGGGCCGCGGCAAGCGCCGCGGCGCCCGCGCCCTCCGCGAGATTATGGGTGTCGGTCCAGTACGCGCGAATCGCTGCCGCCACCTCGGCGTCGGTGACTTGCACCATGCGGGAGGCGCCCTTGCGAATAATCGCAAGCGCGTCGGCATCGGGGACGCGGGTTGCCATCCCGTCGGCAAGCGTATTGCTGCTTTCCGTCGTCACCACCGTGCCGGCCGCAAAAGACAGCGCATAAGATGGCGCTTCCGTCGATTGCACGCCGACGATTTCAGTATTCAGCCCGAGCAGATCGCGCGCAAGGATGCAGCCGCAGATGCCCGATCCCTGGCCGATCGGAACATAGAGAACGTCGAGGTCGGACGCTTTTTTGAACAGCTCGAGCGCATAGGTCGCAACCCCCAGAACCAGGTCGGGGTGGAAGGACGGCACGAATTCGAGGCCGTCGCGTTTGGCGCGACGCCCGGCCTCCTCGCGCGCGGACTGAAAATCCTCGCCATGTTCGACGAGATCGGCACCGAGCGCCCGCATGGCGCGATTTTTCTCGACCGAATTGCCGCGCGGCACGAAGATCGTCACCGGCACGCCGTAGCGGCGCGCCGCGAAGGCGAGACTCTGGCCGTGATTTCCCCGGGTTGCCGAAATCAATCCCGCGACGCGCGGTCGCTCCCGCTTCAGGCGATCGACATAGATCAGCCCGCCGCGCACCTTGAAGGCGCCGATCGGCGTATGGTTCTCATGCTTGACAATGGCGGTCGGCGCCGAGCCGTTCCGACAGTAACGGCCACGCAAAAGTGGGCGTCGGCGGCATCGCTGCGCCAACGATCGCATGCGCGTGTTCCAGTCGCGTCAGGTCAAACATGGGTTGACCTCGCTGATCGATCTTGCCCGCCCATGCTCGTCATGTCCGCGAAGGCGGGCATCCAGTAATCGCAGGCGTTCGAATTGGAATACGCCCGCCGCGGCGTACTGGATCGTCCGGTCAAGCCGGACGATGACGACGGAATTCGCGTTCGCTGTGCTACGACAATGTTAGCCATCGCTCACACCAGCGCCTTGCCGCCGGCAAAGGCCGTGGCCGTGGATTCGTCGGTGGCTTCCACCGGCAACAGCATTTCGTTGTGTGCCTTGCCGGACGGAATCATCGGGAAGCAGTTCTCAAGCGCTGCCACACGGCAATCGAACAGCACCGGACGCCTGACGCCGATCATTTCCTTGATCGCGCCGTCGAGATCGCTGGGCTTAATCGCCCGGATGCCGACGCAGCCGAAGGCCTCCGCGAGCTTGACGAAATCCGGCAGTGCCTCCGAATAGGAATGCGACAGCCGGTTGCCGTGCAACAACTGCTGCCACTGCCGAACCATGCCCATATACTGGTTGTTCAGGATGAATATCTTGATCGGCAATTCGTACTGAACCGCCGTCGACATCTCCTGCATTGTCATCTGCACCGAGGCGTCGCCGGCGATGTCGATCACGAGGCTGTTGGGGTGTGCGACCTGCACGCCTAGCGCCGCGGGCAGGCCATAACCCATGGTGCCGAGACCGCCCGAGGTCATCCAGCGATGCGGCTCCTCGAAGCCGAAAAACTGCGCCGCCCACATCTGGTGCTGGCCAACTTCGGTCGTGATGTAGACGTCACGTCCGCGCGTCGCCTCGAACAGCCGCTGGATGGCGAATTGCGGCAGGATGATTTCGTTGTTCTTTTTGTAGGACAGCGAATTACGCGCGCGCCATTTCGCGATCTCCTGCCACCACGGCCTGATATCCGGCTTTTTCGCCTCCGCCTTGAACACATGCAGCAGATCGGCCAGCACATTGCCGGCATCGCCGATGATCGGCACGTCGACGTGGATGTTCTTGTTGATCGAGGACGGATCGATGTCGATGTGGATCTTCCGGGAGCCCGGCGAGAACGCGTCGATACGGCCGGTGATGCGGTCATCGAAGCGCGCGCCGACGCACAGCATCACGTCGCAACCATGCATCGTCATGTTGGCCTCGTAGGTGCCGTGCATGCCGAGCATGCCCAGCCAGCTCTTGCCCGAGGCCGGATAAGCGCCGAGACCCATCAGGGTGGAAGTGATCGGGAAGCCGGTCGTCTCGACCAGTTCGCGCAGCAACTTCGAAGCTTGAGGTCCGGAATTGATGACGCCGCCCCCGGAGTAGATCACCGGGCGCTTGGCGGCGGCGAGAAGCGCCACCGCCTTGCGGATTTGCGCGGCGTCGCCCTTGGTCCGCGGCGCGTAGGAGACATGCACGTCGGCCTTGCGCGGCGGATGATAGGTGCCGAGCGCGAACTGCACATCCTTGGGAACGTCGACCACCACCGGACCGGGACGGCCGGTACTCGCGACGTAGAACGCCTCATGCAGCACCTTGGCCAGATCGTTGACGTCGCGCACCAGCCAGTTGTGCTTGGTGCAGGGCCGGGTGATGCCGACGGTGTCACATTCCTGGAACGCGTCGTTGCCGATCAAATGCGTCGGCACCTGACCGGTGATGCACACCAGCGGGATCGAATCCATCAGCGCATCGGTTAGCGGCGTCACCATGTTGGTGGCGCCCGGACCCGAGGTCACCAGCACGACGCCGGGCTTCCCCGTGGAGCGCGCATAGCCCTCGGCGGCGTGGCCGGCGCCCTGTTCGTGCCGCACCAGGATATGCTCCACCTGGTCCTGCTGGAAAATCTCGTCATAGATCGGAAGCACCGCCCCGCCGGGATAGCCGAAGATATGTTTGACGCCATGATCGATCAGCGCGCGCACGATCATCGCGGCACCGGTCATCTGGTTGGGATCGTGGCTCTTGTCGCTCATGGCCTGCTCCGGATGCGCTGTTGTCAGCGGCTTCTTGGGTTTGGAGATTGGACTTGCTCGTTCTGGAAAATAAAAAGGGGCCCAAGAGGCCCCACGCACACCGCCCGAATTTGGATGGCCTCAGCCATCCCCGGCGGTGCGCCTGGGTACGACGACGATAAGCAGTTTGGTAATTTTATTACGCATATGGCCGCTCGAACTTCCCAAAGGTTGCGCAAACCATAGCGACATACCCCGAAAAGTCAAGGGAGGGCCGCTTGGCGCGCCGAATTCACAGCTTAACCGGGTTTTTCACCCCGGGCGAGAACTTTTCAACGGTCATTCCGGGGCGCGAGTGAAGCGACCGAACTCGGATTTTCGAGATTCCGGGTCAAGGTCCCCGTCCCGGAATGATGTGAGAAAGCCACCTCCCCGCCTCTTTCGGCTTCACCCATTCGAAGTCCGGCAGTTGGTGCCGGAACCAGGTGAACTGCCGCTTGGCATAATGGCGGGTATCGGCGCGGCCGATTGCGGCGGCCTCCTCGAGCGTCATCTCGCCCTTCAGATGCCGGATCAGCGGCGGCACGCCATGGGCCTTCATCGCCGGCAGCAGCGGATCGAGCCGCCGCGCCGCCAGACTTGCCACCTCCTCCAGCGCGCCGGCTTTCAGCATCGCGTCGAACCGCGCATCGATCCGTGCATAAAGCCAATCGCGATCGGGATCGAGAAACAGCGCGCTGAATTGACCCTTCGGCAACAACGGCGGCAATCCGTCGCGGTGCCAGTCGGTCAGCGAACGGCCGGTGGCTTCGACGACTTCCAGCGCGCGCGCGATGCGGGTGCGGTCGCGCACCTTCAGGCGTTCGGCGGAAACGGGATCGCGCTCTGCCAGTGTCCGATGCAACGCCTCGACGCCGTCGCGCTCGAGCCGCGCGCGCACGCCTTCGCGTATCGCCGGCGGAATCGGCGGCACCGCCGACAGGCCGCGGGTCAACGCCTTGAAATACAGGCCGGAGCCGCCCACGAAAATCGGCAGACGATCCTGGGCGCGGAGTTCCGCGAGCGCGCTCGCGGCATCGGCCACCCAATGTCCCGCCGAGAAATTGACGGCGGCATCGACGTGACCGTAGAGCCGGTGCGGAAGGCGAGTTTCCTCATCGACCGTCGGCCGCGCCGTGACGATGCGCAGATCGCGATACACCTGCATGGAATCGGCATTGATGATGGCGCCGCCGGTCGCCTGAGCCAACTCGAGCGCAACGGCCGACTTGCCGCTGGCGGTGGGCCCTGCGATAAGCACGGCCCTGCGGTTTCCAGGCGAATTTACCTGCATGTCTCTCGTCGCTACGCTCATCTGCAATCCCGCCGACCCCGCGCTCGATAGCACGGTGGTGGATGGCGCGCGCGCCATTTTGCCCTCGGCCGGCCCCGGACAATGGCTGTTCGACGAGGTGGCGATCGATATTCCCTTCGAAAGCCAGATTCACGTCCAGGGCGACCTCCACGCAATCGCAGACCGGCTGCGCGAGGCGCGCGGCGACCTGCCGATCGACGTGGTGGTGCAGCCGCTGGCTACCCGGCGCAAGAAACTTCTCCTGGCCGACATGGATTCGACCATGATCGGCCAGGAATGTATCGACGAACTGGCGGATTTTGCCGGCCTCAAGGCGCATGTCGCCGCCATTACCGAGCGCGCGATGCGCGGCGAAATCGAGTTCGAGCCGGCGCTGCGCGAGCGCGTTGCGCTGCTCAAAGGCATGCCCGCCGGCGTGGTCGATGAGGTGCTGGCCAAGCGCATCAAGCCAACGCCCGGTGGCCGCGAGCTGGTCGCGACCATGCGCGCCCATGGCGCCTGGACCTGCCTGATATCGGGCGGTTTTACGTTGTTCACCAACACGGTCGCGGCATGGCTCGGATTTCAGGAAAACCGTGCCAATACGTTACTTGTCAGGGATGGCAAGCTGACCGGCGAAGTCGCCGAACCGGTTCTCGGCCGCGCGGCGAAACTGGCAACGCTGATCGATCTCCGTGAGTCCTTCGATTTCGACGAAATCGACACGCTGGTGGTCGGCGACGGCGCCAACGATCTCGACATGATCAAGGACGCCGGGCTCGGCGTCGCCTATCACGCCAAGCCGGCGGTTGCCGCGGCGGCCGCAGCGCGGATCGACCACGGCGACCTCACCGCGCTGCTTTATGCGCAGGGCTACCAGCGGGACGAGTTTGTGGGATAAGCCCCGTTTTCACTCGTCATGCCCGGACTTGATCCGGGCACCCATCATCTTTCAGGAGAGTCTCACGAAATGATGGATTGCCGGGTCAAGCCCGGCAATGACAAAGACAAACTTTGCTGACTGGCTACTGCACGCTGAGCGCGACAAACCGCAACTCACCGTCGGAGTTCGCGACCAGCAGCAGGACGGATTTCTTGCCGTCCTTTTTCAGCTGATCGACGCGCTTCTTGACGTCGGCGGCGTTAGCCACCGCCTCTTGCGCCACTTCGACGATCACCTCGCCGGGGCTGAGGCGTTTTTCGGCGGCGTCGGAGGTGCCATCAACGCCGGTGATGATGACGCCCTTGACGCTGTCCTTGATCTTGTAGCGGCTGCGCAGGTCCTTGCTCAGCGTCGCGAGATCGAGGCCGAGCGCCCTTTGCGTCACCGGCTTCTCCACCGGCTCTTCTTTCCCCTTGGCCGAGGCCGGAACCGCCTTGTCGCCATCCTGGAGGCGGTCGATGGTGACCTGCAGGGTCTGCTCCTGGCCCTTGCGGATGATGACGACGTCGACCTTCTTGCCGACAGCCGTATCGGCCACGACCCGCGACAGGTCCTTCGGTTCCTTGATGTCCTTGCCGTCGAACTGGACTACGACGTCGCCCGGTTCGATCCCGGCCGGTTTCGCCGGACCCTTGTCCTCGACGCCGGCGATCAAGGCACCGCGCGCGGGCTTGATGTTGAGGCTTTCGGCGATCTCGTCGGTGACCTGCTGGATGCGGACGCCGAGCCAGCCGCGCCGCAGCTCGCCGAATTGCCGGAGCTGATCGACTACGCCGGCAACCGTCTTGGAAGGCACCGCAAAGCCGATGCCGATCGAGCCGCCGGTCGGCGAAATGATCAGCGTGTTGACGCCGACGACTTCGCCGTCGAGATTGAACAACGGCCCACCCGAGTTGCCGCGATTGATCGCCGCGTCGGTCTGGATGTAGTTGTCATAGGGACCCGAGCGAATATCCCGATTGCGCGCAGAGACGATGCCCGCGGTGACCGTGCCGCCGAGACTGAAGGGATTGCCGATCGCGATCACCCATTCGCCGAGACGCAGTTTGTCCGAGTTGCCGAACTTCACCGCGATCAGCGGCTTCACCGGCTTGAATTTCAGCACTGCCAGATCGGTTTTCTTGTCGACGCCGACCAGTTCGGCCTTGATCTTGGTGCCGTCGTTGAGGATGACGTTGATCTCGTCGGCATCCGCGATCACGTGATTGTTGGTCACAACGATACCCGCGGTGTCGACGATAAAGCCGGAGCCGAGCGAGTTGGTCTTGTGCGGCTGCAGCTCGCCGCCCCTGTCACCGCCCTTGGAGTTGCCGCCCGGCCCGCCGCGGCGGTTCTTGAAGAAATCGTCGAAGAATTCCTCGAACGGTGAACCCGGGGGCAATTGCGGCATCGCCCCGCCGCCGTCACCGCCGCCCTTGGCTTCAACGGTTTGCGACGTTGAAATGTTGACCACCGCGTCGATCACCTTCTCGGCGATGTCGGCGATGCCGTCGGGACCGCGCGCCAGGGCAGGCGCCGACATCAGGATGCCTGTGGCGCCAAGACAGATCGCGGCCAGCAGGGGGCGCAGGCGACGGCTCAAGGCAGGATTCGCACCGGTCATCTCAGGTCTCTCTCTTCGCAGAAGGGATGGAATTTGAAGCCCACAGTGCGCCCGAACAGGGCTACGGCGCAAGCATTTGAACGGTACATTTCGTTGCCATGAATGGGGCCGATTACGGCGAAAACCGGACGCCGCCGATCACGATGGCGTCGATCCGGCAGCATTCGCACGCGTCGCCGGCGACAAGCCCTGCGCGCTTGCGGGTGGAACGAGGCTTCAATGCCGGACCGCCCAAATCAGGATTAAACCCGCAACCGCCGACCCGATGCCGACGCCACGCAAAATGCCGTCCGGGGTCGCCAGCGCGCTCTTCATGGCCCGCCGCATCCAGGCCGGGCTCGCCGCGAACATCAGGCCTTCAAGCACAAACAGGATGCCCACACCGATGAGGAAGTCGGCAAACGCTATAGACCTCATCGGACTGAAACCCCCGTTGGAAGTATTTGTCTTTGAGCGCGCGAAGCGATTTTCGCTTCACCCCACAGTCGCTAGTTTTGCCTTACGGCTTCGGCGCGGGTGCCGGAGCCGCCGGTGACGCAGGCGGCTTGCCCGAGGAGTTACTGAAGAACTTGAAGAAGTCGGAGTCCGGCCGCAGCAGGAAGCGGGTATCGCTGCTCTTCAGGCCATTTTCATAGGCGGTCATCGAGCGATAGAAGGCAAAAAAGTCGGGATCCTTGCCATAGGCTTCGGCGAACAGCCGGTTGCGTTCGCCGTCGCCGGCGCCGCGCACCTGCTCGGCGGTGGAATTGGCCTCGGCGACGATGACGGTAGCTTCGCGATCGGCGTTGGACCTGATCTCCTGCGCCTTCTGACCGCCCTGGGCGCGGAATTCGGCGGCCTCGCGCTGCCGCTCGGTCTGCATGCGCTGGTAGACGGCCTGACTGTTCTGTTCCGGCAGATCGGCCCGCCTGATCCGGACGTCGACGACCTGGATGCCATAGCCGTCGGCTTCATGATCGAGCTGGTCGCGGATTCGTCCCATCAAGACCTCGCGCTCGTCGCGCACCACCTGGATAAAGGTGACCTCGCCGAGCACGCGGCGCAGCGAAGCGTTCAACAGCGTGGTCAGCTGGAGGTTGGCCGCCTGGATCGTGCCGACGCTCTGATAGAAGCGCAGCGCGTTCTTGATACGATAACGGGCGAAGGCGTCGACCACGAGTCGCTTCTGGTCCGACGCGATGACTTCCTGCGACGGATTTTCCAGATCAAGGATGCGCTTGTCGATGTTGATCACGGTGTCGACGAACGGCGCCTTGAAATTCAGGCCGGGCTCCGTGATGACACGGATCGGCTCGCCGAGCCGCACCACCAGCGCCTGTTCGGTCATGTCGACGATGAACACCGAGCTGTAGGCGACGATCAGGACGACAAACAGCAGAAACAGCGAGACAATGCCTGAGACCGGGGACCTCATCGGGTTGCTCCGCTCGGTTGTTGCGGCTGGCCACTCGTCGCCGGCGCACGCCGCGGCGTCAGTTCGCTCAGCGGAAGATATGGCACGATGTTCTGCGAGGATGCGCCGCCCCCGTCATAGACGAGTTTCTCGGAACCACCGAGGATGCGCTCCATCGTCTCGAGATAGATGCGCTGCCGGGTGACGTCGGGCGCCTTCCTGTATTCCTCGTAGACTTTCAAAAAGCGCGCGCTCTGGCCCTTGGCCTCGGCCACCGCCTGCTGCTTGTAGCCTTCGGCGACCTGCAAGATTTGCGCGGCGCGTCCCTTGGCATCGGGAACGACGCGGTTGGCATAGGTCTGGGCCTCGTTCTGCGCACGCTCGAGGTCGGCGCGCGCCGCCTGCACGTCGCGGAAGGAATTGATCACCTGCGCCGGCGGATCGACCTTCTGCATCTGCACCTGCTGCACCAGGATGCCTGCGCCGTAATTGTCGAGCGTTTTCTGCATCAGCTCCTGTACGGCGGCTTCCGTGGTGGTGCGGGCGCCGGTGAGAATCGGCTGGATGTTGGCCTTGCCGACCGCCTCGCGCATCGCGCTTTCGGCGACTGCCTTCACGGTGATTTCCGGGTTCTGGATGTTGAAGAGATAATTGCCGACGCCGTCCGGCTTGATGCGCCACAACACGGTGAAATCCACGTCGACGATATTCTCGTCGCCGGTCAGCATCAGGCTTTCCTCAGGCACGTCGCGCATCGTCCTGCCGCGCCGCGCCGGATCGTCGATCAGCGTCATGCCGATGGAGATGGTGGAGACGCGCAGCGCCTTCGGCAGCAGCACGCTCTCGATCGGATACGGCAGATGATAGTTCAGGCCGGGCTGTACCGTGCGCACATGCTTGCCGAAGCGCAGCACGACGCCGAGCTCTTCGGACTGGACGCGGAAGAATCCGGACAGTCCCCAGATCGCCAGTGCGCCGACCAGGATCAGGGCGATGCCGACGCCGCTGAAATACCCGCCGGGCAATAGCTGCTGAAGCCGGTCCTGGGCGCGGCGCAGAAGGTCTTCAAGATCGGGCGGCCTCGGCCCCACCGGTTGCGGGCCGGAGCCCCACGGCCCTTTCGGACCCGAACCCCATGGGCCTCCGCCTTGATTCTTCCACGGCATCGATCGTCTCCTCCGCAGGGCTTTAAGGCCAAGACGCCCGCCTCGCATGATCTGCACGGCTTTATAGGGGACGGCCCCTGCCCTTACAACGCAAGCTTGTTACCCGAGAGAGCTATGTTCGGCCCGGTACTTGTCAATGTAAACATTGCCGAATGCGGTTAATGCGGCTTTCTCCGGCGATATGTCACATAGGAAAAGTCGGCACTGTCGTCCGGCCCGGCCGGATGGCGCGCCCGCGCGACCTCTTCCCAAATCGCCGCGTTGATTGGGGCAAAATGCGTGTCGCCCTCCGGCCGGGCGTGAACTTCGGTAATTTCCAGGCGGTCGGCGCAGGGCATCCACTGCGTGTATATTTCCGCGCCGCCGAGCACGGCAATCTCATTGACGAAGCGCCGCAGCGCGTCCCCGGTCGCGACCGCGCAAGCATCCGTGAAGGAAGTTGCCACCACAGCCCCCGGCGCGCGAAAATTCGCATCACGGGTAACGACGATATTAGTGCGTCCGGGCAGCGGCCGGCGCAGCGAAATAAAGGTCCGGCGGCCCATCACGACCGGCTTTCCCATCGTCATCGCCCTCAAGCGCTGCTGGTCCCTCTTCAAGCGCCACGGGATCGCGCCGCCGGCGCCGATCACTCCGTTCTCGCCAACCGCTGCGATAAGGACGACTTCCATCACCGCGTTCCCTTTGCAAGCGCCGCGAGCGCCGGGCCGGCGACCCGGCATACCGTCCACTCGTCCATCAGCACCGCGCCGAGCGATTTGTAAAACTCGATCGACGGCGTGTTCCAGTCCAGCACCGACCATTGCAGTCGCGACCAGCCATTCGCCACGCACTGCCGCGCAAGATTAGTCAGCAGCGCCTTGCCGATACCTTTGCCGCGGAGCGCCGGGCGGACGAACAGGTCTTCCAGATAAATGCCGTAGCGACCGCTGAAGGTCGAAAAATTGACGAACCAGACCGCGAAGCCGGCGAGCTCGCCATTCCATTCCGCTATCTCGCAAAACAGCCGTGGATTGCCGCCGAACAGCGCGGCGTCGATGTCAGCCTCGGTCGCCTCGAGTTCGTGCAGCAGCTTCTCGTATTCGGCGAGATCGCGAATCAGGGACAGGACAAGCCCCGCTTCACCGGGACGCGCGCGACGGATGGCGAGGGACATTCAATCGCTCACACCGCGACCTCGGCCTTGATGTGCGGGTGCGGGTCATAGCCTTCGAGCACGAAATCCTGATAGCGGAACGCGAAGATATCCTTCACGGCCGGATTGAGTTTCATCATTGGCAACGGGCGGGTCGGGCGCGTCAGCTGCAACCGGGCCTGATCGAGGTGGTTGGAATAGAGGTGGGCATCGCCCAGGCTATGGACGAAGTCGCCGGGCTTCAGGCCCGTCACCTGGGCGACCATCATCGTCAGCAGCGCGTAGGAGGCGATATTGAAGGGCACGCCGAGGAACACGTCGGCCGAACGCTGATAGAGCTGGCATGACAATTTCCCGCCCGCGACGTAGAACTGAAACAGGCAGTGACACGGCGGCAACGCCATCTTGTCGACATCGGCCGGATTCCATGCGCTGACGATCAGGCGCCGCGAATCCGGATTGCGCCGGATCATCTCGATGACGTTGGAAATCTGGTCGATGTGCCGTCCGTCCGGCGCAGGCCAGGATCGCCATTGCGACCCGTAGACGGGACCGAGATCGCCATTGGCGTCGGCCCATTCGTCCCAGATCGAAACGCCGTTATCCCTGAGGTATTTGATATTGGTGTCGCCTTTGAGAAACCACAGCAATTCGTGCACGATCGACTTGAGCGGCAGCTTCTTGGTCGTCAGCATCGGAAATCCGGCGGCCAGATTGAAGCGCATCTGATGGCCGAAAATCGACAACGTGCCGGTGCCGGTGCGGTCGTGCTTTTCCGCGCCGTCAGCGAGTATCCGTTCGAGCAGGTCGTGATACTGATTCATGGCGTGACGTTGCGGGTCCTTGGGCGAAACGTGAATTTTAGCGGCCGGATCGCCAATCGACAGCGCCGATTCGGCGGTTGGAAGCGATTATACCCGGAAAAATGAGGATCCGGGGCCCAAACGACAAGGGCGGAACCTGCATTCCGCCGCAGTTTGGCTACTCAGCTTTCCGACTCCACGAACACCTCGTCGCGCTTCTTGCGCAGCGACGGCAACACTGCCAGCACCAGCAGGAAAGCGGCCATCGCCATCAGCACCGCCGAGAGCGGACGGGTCAGGAAAACCGTCCAGTCGCCGCGCGAAATCAACAGCGCCCGGCGCAGGTTTTCTTCCATCAACGGCCCCAGCACCATCCCGAGCAGTAACGGCGCCGGTTCGAAATCGTGCTTGATCAGCCAATAGCCGAGCAGTCCGAACGCGCCGGCCAGGATTACGTCCACCGGCGCATTGTTGATGGAATAAATGCCGATCGCGCAAAAGATCACGATCGAGGGAAACATCAGGCGATACGGCACCCGCAGCAACCGAACCCAGATGCCGACCAGCGGCAGGTTGATGACGATCAACATCAGATTGCCGATCCACATCGAGGCGATCATGCCCCATACCAGCTCAGGCTGCTTCGTCATCACCTGCGGCCCCGGCACGATGCCGTGAATGGTCATCGCCCCGACCATCAGCGCCATCACCGCGTTGGGCGGAATGCCGAGCGTCAATAGCGGGATGAACGAGGTCTGCGCCGCCGCGTTGTTGGCGCTTTCCGGCGCCGCCACGCCTTCGATCGCGCCGCGCCCGAACCGCGACGGATCCTTGGCGACTTTCTTCTCGAACGTATAGGCCGCGAACGAGGCGATCACCGCGCCGCCCCCCGGCAGGATGCCGAGGATCGATCCCAGGATCGTGCCGCGGACAATGGCGGGAAACGAATCTTTCAAATCCTTTTTGGTCGGCATCAGCCCGGTGATCTTTTGCTGCACCAGTTGGCGGTCCATTTCCGCGCCGGCATCGAGGTTGCGGATGATCTCGGCAAATCCGAACACGCCCATCGCCACCGTGGCAAAGCCCAGGCCGTCGGCGAGTTCGGGAACGTTGAAGGCCATGCGCGAGGCACCGGTTTCGATGTCGGAGCCGACCATCGACAGCAGCAAGCCGAATACGATCATCGCGATCGCCTTCAGCACAGAGCCCTTTGCCAACACCGTCGCGAAGATCAGGCCCAGCACCATCAGCGAGAAATATTCGGCCGGCCCGAACGCCAGCGCGAGCTTGGTCAAGGGTGCGCCGAGAACCGCGATCAGCACGGTTGCGACGCAGCCGGCGAAGAACGATCCGATCGCCGCGATCGCCAGCGCCGGACCGGCGCGGCCCTGTTTGGCCATCTGGAAGCCGTCCAGCGTCGTTACCACCGAAGTCGCCTCGCCGGGAATATTGACCAGGATCGATGTGGTCGAGCCGCCATACTGCGCGCCGTAATAGATGCCGGCGAGCATGATCAGCGCGCCGACCGGCGGCAAACCGAAGGTGATGGGAAGCAGCATCGCAACCGTCGCGATGGTGCCGATGCCCGGAAGTACGCCGACCAGCGTACCGACCAGCGCACCGATCAGGCACAGCAGAAGATTGATCGGGGAAAGGGCGACGCCGAAACCGAGGGACAGGTTGGAAAAAAGCTCGAACATTGCGCCCTCACTGCACCAGGAAACGCGGGAAGAGCTGCAGCGGCAACCCCAAGGCATAAGGGAAAAGCAGGCTGCAGCCGATCGTCAGGCATATTCCGACGATGATGGTTTCCCGCCACCGGGTTTCCGCGGTGCCCAGCGCCGATATCATGAAGCTGGCAAATGCCGAGACCACCAGACCCAGCGGGCGAATGGTAATGGCGAAGGAAAGAATGGCGAGCGAGACGAACAGCGGGCCGCGCCAGGCATAGTGCGCCAAATGCGCGCCTTCGGTGACCAGGCCGAGGATCATCACCGCGAAGCCTAGCCCGAGCAACAGGCCGGCAAACATCCGCGGCGCGGTTCCGGCTCCGAACGAAAATCCATGCATGCCCTGCAGATCGCTCGATGCCCAGAAGGCGAAGATGGCGATCGCCATCAGCGCGATGCCGCCGACAAAGTCCTGCGGCCCGCGGATCCATTTCGGCATCATGGAATTGCCCGCCTCGGGTTTTGGCCCAAGGTTTGGCCGATGGCCCGACATATCACTCATCGATCTCACTCCCCCCTACAGCGAGCTGTTCCGCTCATTCTGGCTAGTGCGCCTTGGCGCCGCTCCCGGCGGTCCTGCCTATCTATTTTCGTCAGATAACGCCAGCGAAACCCAAACAACCTCCGGCCAGCAGCATCCAGAGCGGATTGACCCGCGTCGCAAAGGCCAGCGCGGCGGCCGTCGCCGTCACCAGGCCGGCCATCCAGGTCCGGTCCGAGGTCAAAGCCAGGATCAGGGCGCTCGCGCCCATCAGCCCGATCGAAAGCGGAACCAGCGCCGCCTGAATGATGGCGGGCCAGCGCGACTGGCTCGATCGCGCGAGCAGGCGGCTGACATAATAGGCAAGCACGGCCGTCGGAACGCACATCGCAAGCGTCGCTGCCAATGCGCCGGCAACGCCGGCGACGGAATATCCGATCAGGGTTACGATCAGCACATTCGGCCCCGGCGACATCTGCGATATCGCGAACACGTCGGCAAATTGCTTGTCGGTCATCCAGTGCTGAACCTCGACGGCGACCCGGTGCATTTCCGGTATCGCGGCATTTGCGCCGCCGACGGCAAACAGCGACATCAACCCGAATGTCCGGACCAGTGTTGAAATCGGGTTGGCGTCTGAATTCATGCGCTAGCCCGCCGCCGCATCGCAATGGTGATGGCGATGCTGAACGGGATCGCCACCAGCAACACCGCCTGCAATGGCAGGCGCAACAGCCCGATGGCGATGAAAACCGCAGCCAGCAGGACAAGCCCGACCCAGTCGCGCCTGTTGATCAGCGGCATCGTCATCCGGAAAACGGCCGATATCAAAAGGCCGACCGCCGCGCAGGACACCCCGGCCAGAATACGCCGCAATGCGTCGATTTCGCCAAACTGCGCATAGAGCGCCGCCAGGATCGTCACGATGACGACGGGAGGGCCGAGCAGCCCGGCGAAGGCCGCGATGCCGCCGGCAATACCGCGGAAGCGCGATCCGAAGACCACCGACAGGTTGACCACGTTCGGGCCCGGCAGAAAATGGCAGAGCGCGTAAGTTTCGTTGAACTCGTCCGCCGTCATCCAGCGATGCTGATCGACGATGCCGCGCCGCGCCCAGACCAGCACGCCGCCGAAGCCCGCGAGCGACATCTTGGCGAACGCGACGAACAGCGCAAACAGGCCGGGCGGGGTCAAGGTGAGGAATTCCAGCGACGAAATGGCGGCTGGCGGCAAAGCGGGGGCATGCTCAAAATTTAGAGCGGCGATTTGGCGAGGCCAAGCCAATTCAGCGTGTTCCGCTGCTCAAATTGGCCGGCTTGTAGCCGGAATGCCCCGTAACGGGCTCTATTTTTGTCAACTTTTGCACCCTATATTGGGGGTGCCGGTTCGCCGGCTATGGAAATAAATTGCCGTCGCAATAAACCGTTCGGACCCGGGGGCAGTACCCGGCGCCTCCACCCAAGCCCGCCGCACCGGCGCGGGTTTCGGCGGGGGCGAAACAGGATCGACGAGGGCGTAAAGGGCGTGTTTTTTCTCGGTATGGTTCCGCCGTTATCGGGCTATGCAATAGTTGCAAACGACAACTATGCTCCGGTTGCTCAGGCCGCGTAAGCGGTTTGAAAAACCAAGTCTAAAGTCCTAGCGGGTTAAGCTCCGCCAGGCGGGGTTCGGAGGCACCTGGCAACAGAAGCCTCCACTTCAATTTATCGTTTCACGACCGGCCTTTTTGCTGGAATTCTCGCGACCGGTGGCGACGCCTGCTGATTTCGGCCCGCAGCCGGGGTAACATCCGCGAAACAGGCGAGTCGGCGCGCCGGCATGCTCGCCAAGCCTCAGGCAGTATCTGAACGCAACAGGACCGATAATGGCCACCGATCATATCCGATACGATGTGCTTGCGCGTGATGCGTTGCGCGGGGTGCTGCGCCAGGTATTGACCGACGCCGCCGAGCACGGTCTGCCCGGCGAGCATCATTTCTTCATCACCTTTGTCTCGACCGCGGAGGGCGTGAAGCTGTCGCCGCGGCTGCTTGCGCAATATCCGGAAGAAATGACGGTGATTCTCCAGCACCAGTTCTGGGATCTGGTGGTGAGCGAGGATCGTTTCGAGGTCGGGCTGTCGTTCGGCGGAATCCCCGAGCGCGTGGTGGTGCCGTTCCATTCGATCAAGAGCTTCTTCGACCCCTCGGCGCAATTCGGGCTGCAATTCGAGCCCCAGGAGACGGCAGCCGAAATGCCGGCTTCAGCCAACCTTCCCGCGGTTGCGCCTGCGCCGGACGTGCCGGCTGCCCTGCCGGTGGCCGAGGAGCCGCCGAGGGGGAATGAAGGCGCCACCGTCGTGCGGATTGATCGTTTCCGGAAGAAATAAGCCACTCGCGAAAAATCCTCGGCGTGGCAATTGAACGTTCGGCCCCCCGCGCGCGACAAACATCATCGATGGCTCGATCGACACCCTCATCGCGATCCCGTTCCACGCGTAGCGAGACCGACAGTTTCGGTCCGATCGAGGTTGCCGCCGATCGCTACTGGGGCGCCCAGACCGAACGCAGCCGGCAGAACTTCCGTATCGGCAGCGACCGGATGCCGATGGCCATCGTTCGCGCGCTCGCCATCGTCAAGCTGGCTTCGGCGGAAACCAATCGCGAACTCGGACTGATCGATCGGCGCCGGACCGGCGCGATCGTCCGCGCCGCGCGCGAAGTGATCGACGGCAAGCTCGACGATCAGTTTCCGCTGGTGGTCTGGCAGACCGGGTCCGGCACGCAAACCAACATGAACCTCAACGAGGTGATCGCCAACCGCGCCAATGAACTCTTGGGCGGCAAACTCGGCGCCAAGCAGCCGGTTCATCCCAACGATCACGTCAATATGAGTCAATCGTCAAATGACGCATTCCCGACCGCCATGCACATCGCAGCCGCGATCGCCATCACAGCCGATCTGATTCCGGCGCTTGGCGAACTGCTTCGTGCGCTGCGCAAAAAGGAAAAGGCGTTCGCCCATATCGTCAAGATCGGCCGGACCCACACCCAGGACGCGACGCCGCTGACGCTCGGCCAGGAATTCTCGGGCTATGCCGCGCAGGTCGAAAGCGGCATCGCACGGCTGCGCGTCGCGATCGGGGATCTCTACCCGCTGGCGCAAGGCGGCACGGCCGTCGGCACCGGCCTCAACTCCAAGCCGGGATTCGCCAGGCGGTTCGCAAGGCGCGTTGCCAAACTGACAAAGCTGCCGTTTACCAGTGCTCCGAACAAGTTCGAGGCGCTGGCCTCCAACGACGCTTATGTCTTCGCGCATGGCGCCATCAATTCGGTCGCGACCGGCCTGTTCAAGATCGCCAACGACATCCGCCTGTTGGGTTCGGGGCCGCGTTCCGGCCTCGGCGAACTGATCCTGCCCGAGAACGAACCGGGCTCTTCGATTATGCCGGGCAAGGTCAACCCGACGCAGTGCGAAGCGATGACCATGGTTTGCTGTCAGGTGTTCGGCAATCACACCGCGATTACAATCGCCGGCAGCCAAGGTCATTTCGAACTGAACGTCTACAAGCCAGTGCTGGCATATTGTATGATGCATTCCATCCAATTGCTTGCGGACGTGGCGCGTTCGTTCACCGAGCATTGCATCTCGGGAATACGCGCGGACGAAAAACACATCCGTGACTTGATGGAGCGTTCGCTCATGCTGGTGACCGCACTCGCTCCCAGGATCGGCTATGACAACGCGGCAAAGGTTGCCAAGTCGGCGCACGCGCGCGGAACTACCTTGAAAGAAGAGGCTGTGCGACAGGGCTTTGTTTCATCCGGTGAGTTCGACCGGCTGGTGCAGCCCGCAAAAATGACACATCCCGGCTGATCGCCGCATGTCGACCCCGGGAAACTACGGAGCAGAGAATAAATTGCAGTTCGTAACGTCTAAAGAATGAGGACTATCAGCTATCGACAATGAGCAGCGGCGTGGTAGAGCACAAAACATTACGTTTTGCAGAGCGGAACATATTTCTGATGCGTCCAGTGGACGACAACGGGGCTTCCCATGACGACCGAACCGGCACGGCGCGATTATTCGTGCCTTCGTAAAAATTTCGCACACCCCCAATCGATTGCATGATGGAGACAGCCATGGGGGAGTTGGTCAACCTGAAGCGATTCAGGAAACGCACCGAGCGAGAACAGTCGGCGAAGCAGGCTGGTGCCAACCGCGCGCGGTTCGGCAGAACCAAATCCGAACGGATGCTGGATCGACACCGCGAAGAATCGCGCCAACGACTTGCTGGATCAACATCGCTTCGACGATGAGGACGTGTCATGAAATCGCCCGTCGTGAAACGCTCGATCGTGGTCGCCGGCCACAAAACCAGCGTCAGCCTCGAAGAGGCTTTCTGGAACGGCATGAAGGAGATTTCGGGACTGCGAGACATGACGTTGTCCGAACTGGTCGGTGAAATCGACACCAATCGCCAGCAAGGCAACCTGTCGTCCGCGATCCGCCTCTTCGTGCTGGATTATTTCCGAAGTCGCGCCATATGCCCGCCGCCGGATTCAAAGCCGCAGGGCTAGCGGCGTTTTGGCCGCTCGCGAGCGAGAGCGACCAGGGAACGTGCACGGCTTCGTGATATAGTGGGATAGGCTCCCCCATAGCGTTCCCCTTGCGGGTGCACCGTATTCGACCTAAAAATCCGGTTATGGGGAAAATGCAGACTCCCCGTCAGACGGTTGCCGTCCAAGCTCTGCGCAGTTCTCGATTTGTCGAGGAGATTGCGCATGGACGAACCAAGGCCGTTCATCACCCCCCGTGACCCCAGTGGACCATTCGGCGCTGACGCAGCGCCGGCAACGGCCGACGTTTCACGCTCCGCCGATCCCGTGCCTGAAAGCTCGATGGTCGTCTATTGCGGCAACGAGCGGGAACTCAAGGAGGGTTTCCGCATTGCGCTACGCGCGATGGGCGTTGCAGCGGACTTTTTGCCTGCGGACATGATGCCGTCCGCGGTCGGCTCAACCAGGGAGAGTAACTGATGCGGATCAGCCTTTCACTCATGGCTTCGATTTTTTCGGCCGCCTTCTCAACGGTCGCCTTATCCCAGGAGATCGACTGGCAAAAAGTCGACGATGCCTTTGGTAGAAAGCCCGCCGTCTCGGGTGACGTACACCGCTACGGTTTTCCTCGCACCGATCTCGCCGTAACCCTCGACGGTGTCGCCATCAAACCGGCGCTGGCGCTTGGCGGCTGGATCGCGCTGAAGCCGGCGCATGGCGGCGCCATGGTGATGGGCGATCTCGTATTGCTGGAGAGCGAAATCAATCCGGTGATGCTCAAGCTGATCGAAGGCGGACTTCAAATCACCGCTGTTCACAATCACCTGCTGCGCGCCAGTCCGGCAACCTTCTACATGCATGTCGGCGGTCACGGCGATCCGGCCAGCATGGCGGCGGTGATTCGTGACGCGCTCGGTACCAGCAAAACGCCATTGGCGACACCGGCCGCGGCAGGGCCCGCTCCCGCCCTGGACCTCGACACCGCGCAGCTCGATCAGCTCATCGGCGCCAAGGGCCAGGCGAACGGTGGGGTTTACCAGTTCGGAGTGCCACGCCGCGACCCGATCATGGAGGGCGGAATGCAAATTGCGCCGGTCGGACCGATGGGGCTGGCGACGGGGATCAACTTCCAGCCGACCGGCGGCGGCAAGGCCGCCATCACCGGAGATTTTGTGCTGTCCGGCGACGAAGTGAACCCCGTGATCAACGCGTTGCGGACCAATGGCATCGAAGTGACCGCGGTGCACAGCCACATGCTGGACGAACAGCCACGGCTGTTCTTCCTTCATTTCTGGGCCAATGACGATGCGATAAAACTCGCCCGCGGACTTCGCGCGGCGCTCGACAAGACTGCCAGCACGAGGAGCTGACATCGGCGGAAGCTGATCAAACCACTGACTTGACGACCATGGGGACCCACGGCCTCCCCAACAGATGGATGTCCATCCAAGCGCTCGTTTCACCTCGCTTTGGGGGAGCGACCTATGGATGGATGGGTTTTAACGCTTTTTGTTGTCGCGGCTTTTGCCGGCGGGTTCGTCAGCGGCTTTTCGGGGTTCGCGATGGGCCTCGTCGTGTCGGGCGTATGGCTTCACATCATCACGCCGATCCAAACCGCAGCGCTGATCGCGGGCTACGGCCTGCTCACCCAGGGTTATGGCATCCTGAAACTGCGTCGGGCGCTGCACTGGCAAAAAATCTGGCCCCTCACCCTCGGCACGACGATCGGCATTCCGATCGGCGTGGTGCTGTTGGGTTACATCAACCCGGTCTATTTGCGGTTCGGCGTTGGTGTGTTGCTGGTGCTTTACACGATTTACGGTCTGGCGCGGCCGGCGTTCAAACCGATCGAGATCGGAATCGCAGCCGACATCGGCATTGGCATCACCAATGGGCTGGTCGGCGGACTGACCGGGCTTGGTGGCGTCATCTCGACCATCTCCTGCCAATTGCGCGGTTGGACCAAGGATCTGCAGCGCGCGGTGTTCCAACCCGTGCTGTTCGCGGCCTTTGTGATCATTTCCATTTCGATGGGGATCACGGGCGCCATCACGCCGGAAACCCTGAAATTGTATGGGCTTGGCCTGCCATTCCTGCTCGGCGGCCTCTGGAGCGGCTTCAAACTCTATGGAAAAATTAACGACGAGACATTCCGCAAAGCGGTGTTGATACTTCTCTTGCTCGCCGGCTTGTCGCTGATCGTGCCGGCATTGATGTTTCGCGGTCCCTGATCCGGCCTTGCGGGAATGCTCTTGTCGGACTAGCATGATTGAACTGGGGACATGCAGGCTCCCCATCAGACGGCCCTTCCCGTCCAAGCTCTGCGCAACACTCGATGTTCGAGGAGTTTGCGCGTGGACGAAACCAGGGCCGTTTTTCTTTTGTCAGGTTCTCCGATTGTGGGCAGCGCAACAGATCGTGCGCGCGCCGCCGTGAGGTCGTCATGCCGCTGAAGACCGTCGGAACCATCGCCATACCCGGCGCCGCCGGCAGCGAATTCGATCACGCCGCCTTCGATGCGAACAGCCGGCGTGTCTTCATTGCCCACACCGCGCGCGACTGCATCGAGGTGATCGACCACGACGCCGGCAGGCACATCGCAACACTGCCGGGATTTCCGGGCGTGGCCGGCGCGGTCGCCGACGACGGACAGATCCTGGTCACCAACCGCGGCAGCGCCAGCGTCGCATGGCTCGATGCCCGCAGCCTGAAAACCCGTGCCACCTTCAAGACCGGCGCGCGACCGAATGGCGCGGTGATCGTGGCCCGATCCGGCCTCGCGCTCGCCGCCTGCATCGGCAACGATGTGGAAGCGCCGACGCTGCAACTTTTCGGACTGAACGATGGCAAGCGCCTGTCGATCGATCTGCCGGGGCGGCCGCGCTGGTGCGTCACCGATGCCGATGCGGAGCGGGTGTTCCTCTGCATCCGCGAACCCTCGATGGTGCTGGTGGCGCGGCTGCCAGACCTCGGCACGGTAATGCACTGGAAAATCCCGTCAGCCGGCGCCCATGGTCTCGACATCGATCATTCCAGCGGCCGGCTTTACGTCGCCTGCGATGATTCAACTCTGGTCGAGATGAACAGCAGTTCGGGCGAAGTCACCAATATCTGGCCGATCGCAGGCGCGCCCGATGTCACGTTCTTTAACCCGGCCACGCGGCCTCGTTCACGTCGCCATCGGCGAGCCCGGGCTGGTCGAAACCATCGATCCGCGCAACGGCCAGGGCACGCGAACCCTGACCGGCGCAGGCGCGCACACCACGGCGCTGGTGGCGCCGGACCGGCTCTACGTGATCTCGCCTGCGCATGGCGGAATTCTCGTCCTATCGGACGCCTGATGTCCGTGGACACAACGACAGGAGACTCAGCATGAAGTGGATCACCCGCGAGAAGGTCAAGGTCGATCGCGTGGCCTGCCCATGGCTCATCAAGAAGTTCGTCGACAAGGACGCCGAGTTCGTGTTTGTGCCGGCGGACCAGGTGATGGCCGAGGCCAAGCGCCTGGACGCTGTTCCCTACGACGTTAAGGACGTCGAGCTTGGCCATCACGGCAAGGAATGCTCATTCGAAGCGATCCTGAAAAAATACAAGCTGACAGGCGATCCCGCGTTGATGTTGCTCGGGCGGATCGTCAACGGCGCCGACACCGACAACACGCTTTACCAACAGCCGGAGGGACCTGGCCTCGAAGCCGTCGCGGAAGGTTTCCGGCATCTCGGTTTCAAGGACGACCACGCACAAAATGCGGCGGAGTGGATCGTCTACGACGCGCTCTATGCGTATTGCCGCGAGATGATCAAGCGCGGCAAGCCGCACGGCGATTTTATGGACTGATATTGCCCGCGGCTCCGCGGGATTGGGGTTGCTCCGGGCGAGCGCGAAATGATGCTATTGCATTTATCGCTCTGCTCGATTATGACGTGGTTAGGGGAAATACGGTCTCCCCTCGAGGCTTCGGTCCAAGACTGTGCAACGCTCGACTTGTCGAGGTGATGTGCACATGGACAAACGCAGCCATCCAATTCCCACAAACGAATCCAATTCGCAGCCTGCTTCCGGCTGGATGCCGGCCGTCGCCGATAGCGCCGGCCTTTTAAGCTTGGCCGCTTCGCACGGTCTTTTCGGGCTGCGTGCAGCCCGGCGGCATCGTCCAATCGCTTTGCTCGGCGCAGGATCAAAATGCCGTTCCCGGACGCTGAACGGAATCCCCGCGCGTCTCACCGGGAGCCAATATGAAAACAATCATGGCGCGGCCTTAAATCGCTTGGATCCGATCTCCGGGGAAATCGAGCAGCTCGCGTACAGCGATACTACCGATCAATCGCTTTCCCGTCTGAACAGGCTGAATCACGTTGAGCCAACCTTGGCGACCGGTCGACGCATGCTGACGGGCTGGGTTCGCTCCATAGAAATTTGGCTAATCCAGCGCCAGGGACGCCAAGACTTGAATTTGCTGAGCGACCATCTGCTGAAGGATATCGGAATCGCGCGCGAAGATATTGGAACCTCGCGCGAAGACACCTTTTGGAGGGCCGGCAAGCCGTTCTGAAAGGGCCAAGTTTTGCTCGCTCAAGATAAGCCGGGCGAAGCAGGCTCCAGAGTTTTACTCACCACCGGAGAATCAAAATGCGCTACCCACTAGCACCACTGTATTGTCGCCCCTGGACGTTGAATGGAATCTCCGCGCGTCTCATCGAGAGCCACTATGAAAACAATTATGGCGCGGCCTTGAATCGCTTGAACGCGATCTCCGAGGAAATCGAGCGGCTCGATATCAGCAATACTTCCGACCAATCACTCGCCCGCCTGAAGCGGGACGAGATGGTTGCGCTCAATTCGACACTTTTGCACGAATTGTACTTTGCAAGCCTCGGCGGCGACGGGCGCGTTCTGCCGGATGCACTGGCGAGCGCCATTGCCAAGGACTTCGGTTCGGTCGATCGCTGGCGTCAGGAATTTGTCGGCATTGCGAATGGACTGGCCGGCGGTTCGGGCTGGGTGCTGCTCAGCTACGTTCCGCGCGACGGGCGGCTCATCAACCAGCTTGCATCGGGCCATGATCAGAGCATCGCGGGAGCAATACCTGTGCTCGCCCTGGATATGTACGAACATGCCTATCACCTCGAGTTCGGCGCAAATGCCAGTGCCTACATCGCCGCATTCATGCGCAACATCGATTGGTCCGCAGTACAGCTTCGATACGAGGATGCCCTCAAGGTCGCCCCGCCCCGTCCGCTCGAACAAAAGCAGTTTGCAGACGTACCGTCGATTTCCGTCGAGGAAGTCAGGCAGATGCTGAAGTCGGGAACGTCAGTCCAGATTATCGATACGCGTCCGAAGCACTACACCACGAAAGCGCAAGATATCATGGAGGGTGCCGTCTGGCGTGATCCCGAACGGCTGGATGACTGGATTGGCACCCTGTCAAAGACCGAACCCGTCGTCACGTTCTGTGTATATGGCTTCCACATCGGGTGTGAGACAGCGTCAACGCTTCGCAAGGCCGGGTTCGACGCCCGCTACATGTCCGGCGGACATTTCGCCTGGAAGGCAATCAAGGGTCCGGTGAGGCTTTTTGAATGACCCGGTCTGTGTCACTTGGCGATTCTTCTTGAGGGGCCCTGGCAAAATGCGCTCTTCGCTCGCCCGGGCGGTCATCGCGGCCGCATTTTTTCTGCTGGAGATGAATGACATGTCAAACCACGCGATCAGTTTCGAGGGCAACCAGATCGGAGCTCCGCCCGACGGTTGGACTTCCACCCTCACAGGATCGGGAGATCCAAAATGGACGGTCGAAACCGATCCGACTGGCGCCGTCCAAATCGACCGTACTGAGGCAATCCGGCCGGGCTACCTATCCGCTGATTCTGAAGAACGATACCAACATCAAGGACGGTTTCGTCGAGATGAAATTCAAGGCCGTCGCCGGCTCTCAGGACCGCGCGGCGGGGATTGTCTGGCGGGCGAAAGATGCGAACAACTACTATGTGGCCCGGGCCAATGCGCTCGAGGACAATGTCGTTCTTTACAAGACCGTCAACGGTGTCCGCAGTCCGCTCGACATTGTCGGTCGCAAGGGAGGTTATGGCGTTGGCACCCAGGTGTCCGCCAACACCTGGCACAGCCTGCGCGTCGACTTCAAGGCTTCTCGCTTCAGCGTGTCCTTCAACGGCAAACAATTGTTTGAGGTCGAGGATTCGACTTTCTCCGACGCCGGCAAGGTGGGGCTGTGGACCAAAGCCGACAGCGTCACGCTATTTGACCAAGTCAGCTACGGCGAAACGAAATAAAAAATCGAACGGGTGCCCGATCGGTTTTCGCCGGTGCGGCGCGGGGATTGTTTCAATTGCGTAAATCTTGCGAAAGGAAATCCTGAGGAAATGACTATCTCGAAGGTCAGGATGACTGGACTACGACAAGCAATTTTGCAGACTGTTGTTTCAATCGGGAGCGCGACATGACGGCATCGACAACTATTCCGCCGGGCCGGATCGGCGAGCTGACGCGCTACTTCCTGCGGCTCGGCTTTCTGGGCTTCGGCGGACCGGTCGCGCTGGTCGGCCAGATGGAGCGCGAGCTTGTCGATGACCGTCAATGGCTGACCAAGGAACAGATGCGCGAGGCCATCGCGATCTGCCAATCGCTCCCCGGACCGCTCGCAATCCAGGTCGGTATCTACATCGCCTATCTGCGTGGCGGGTTTTGGGGCGCCTGGGCCGGCGGCTGGGCTTTCATCCTTCCAAACTTCGTCATCGTGGCCGCCCTGGGCGCACTCTATGTCTATCTCGGCGACCTGCAGCCGGTGACCGCTATCTTTTACGGCGTGAGCCCCGCCGTCATCGCGCTGATCCTGCATTCCTGCTACCGGCTGGCAAAGCTCGGCATGGAAGACTGGCTGCAATGGGCGATTGCGGCCGTGTGCCTCGTGGTAACGGTGATTCTCCAGGCCGAGGTTGCGCTGCTGTTCATCGGAGCGGGCGCCGTCGGCATCCTCTATTACGGTAGCCTGTTTCGCCGTCCGCCGCCGGCAGCGCTTTCGCTTGCGGTTGCGCCGGTTCTGGCGCAGCTCGCGCCCACGGCCTCGAGCTCGATCCTGGGCAAGCTGTTGCTGTTTTTCCTCAAGGCCGGCTCCCTCACCTTCGGGAGCGGTCTCGTGATCGTCCCGTTCCTTGAACAGGGATTGGTGCAACAATTCGGCTGGCTGGATCAGCGCCAGTTCCTGATCGCCGTCGCCATCGGCATGATCAGCCCGGGGCCGGTCGTGATCACGGCGACCTTTGTCGGCTATCTCGTGGCGGGGTTCTGGGGTTCGCTGGTCTCGACAGTCGGCATTTTCCTGCCGTCCTTTTTGCTGGTGCTTATCGCCGCGCCGCTGCTGGCGCGTCATCGCGGCAATCCCAACGTTCAGGGTTTCGTCAAGGGCGCCTACGCGGCAGCGATCGGAACCATCCTCGGCGCGTGCGTCCTGCTGGGCCGCATCGCCGTCGGCGACTGGCTCACCGCCCTGATCGGGCTGGTCTCGCTGGCCGTTCTGTTCCGCTGGAAGATCAGCAACCCGCTGTTGATCGCAGCGACTGCGGCGGTGGGTCTGATCGCCTATCCATTGCTGCAACCGACCTGGGTTATGGTGCACTGATCTGATCGGCCGGTCCCGATCCCGCAGATTAAGAAAAAAATCGGCCGACGCCCGGTCGGCCGATTTCCTTGTCGGATTCGCGTGGTGGTCGGAAACCTAGTAAACGAGACCGGTGCCCGGCGGCTTTTCAAGTGCCGCCGCCAGCGACCGATATTCCTCGCAGCCGGTCCCGCAAATCGCGGCAATCCGGCTCAGATGATATTGCGCCTGATCGCGGTTGCCCTGTTCGATCTGCCACAGGCCGTAATACTGCCATGTCAGCACATGGTTCGGATCGATTTTCAGCGCGCGTTCGTACCAAACCTGCGAAAGCTTGTAGTCGCCGAGTTTGCGGTAGGAATAGCCGATCAGATTGGCCACGTTCGGATGATCGTCGTGGCCGAGCGCCTTCAATTGCTCGATGGCGGCGGCATAGTCGTTGCGATCGTAGATCGTCGCATAAGCCGCGCGGTAGCCGTTCGCGAATGCGGGATCCTCGAACAGCGACTGCTTGTCGGGCTTCTTCTTGGTCTTGTGGGTGGTGCGTGCGGGCGTTGACCTGGGGTCCGGCCCCGGCCCGCTGGCAGCGGGAGTATCGCCGCCTCCCCCTCCGCCGCCGCCGCCGGCCGCAAAGGCGGGAACCAGCGAGGGCGCCGTGAGCAGCGCCATCAAGAAAAAAGACAACGTCACTAATTTGACCACCGTCCTGATCATGCGTGCCTCCTGCTTTCCTTTGAAACGATCCCCACAACCGGAAGTGTAAACCCCACTTCACCCGGGACATTCCCTCGGGAACCCCGATTGCCGAGAATGAACGCGACGGACCATCGCCGCTGCCGCATTTGCGCCTATCGCGGCGGATTCACGGCCGGCGGCGTCAGAACCAGCGGCGGCTTCGACTTCGGCAGCCGCGGCACCGCACCGGGAACGGGGCGGATTTCGATCGGCGGCGGCAGCGGCGCTAACTGGCTGGCAACGGGCGCGCCGGAAAGCGGCGGCGGGCGCGGAGCGACAGGCTTCGCCACCGGCGAAAGCCGGCGCGGATCGCGGCCGAGGCCCGGCATCTCGGCTGGGTTCGGCGCCGCGTCGGAGGGCTGCGCACCCGGGGCTTGCGGAATTGACGCCGATGTCGCCGGCGCCTCGCCACGTTCAATCGAATCGAGCCTTCGGGTTTCGCGATCGATTGCCCTGATCGCCAGCCATGACGACAGCGTCCCGACGTCAATCGTTCGATCGAGCGCATCGGGTGAGCCGACCGCAAACAGCTGGATTTCCGGACGGCTGGCGGTTTGTCCCGCCGCGGTCGAAGCGAGCACGGCGCGGATGTCGGCCTGGTCGGCGGGAATATCGTATCCACCGGAAATGACGGCGCGGGCGCCATCGGCATCGAGCGTGGTCGCACCAACGCGAAGCCCGCCATCCCTGATGTTGAAGGCGATTTGTGCCGACTTCACCGACAGCGCGCCGGCCGACAATACCGGCTCGACAATCTGCCGGAGCCTGACATCGTCGGTCGCCTGCCCGCTATCGCTGGCGCGGATCGCGATATCGAACGCCCGCGGATCGAGGCCGGCGATATCGGCGGATTCCAGGGTTACGGTTCCGCTTCCGGCCAACGCACCGGTCAGCGCCGATGCGCTGCGGCCCTGGCTCGCGAGCGTCATCCGCATCGATACCCGGCCGGCCGGCATCGCAAGCGCGCGATAGCGCAGTGCCGTGCCATCGACACCGCGCAGTTGAATGCTTGCATTCAACCCAACTCCATTCGCGGTCTGCCTGGCGTCGATATTCGCGGTCGCTTCGCCGCCGCCGATGCCGCCTTTGATGGTGTCGAACGTCAGCGATTGACCGTCGCCCTTGACGATGCCGCTGACGGGACGCAACTCGCCGCCGCCCGGAAGCACGCCGCGCAAGGCCTGGAACGCGACATGGCCCCGCCATCCTTTCAACAGCCCCGCACCGAGCGGCTCGGCCGCGCCGCGCCCGGCAGCGCCGATCGCAAGTGCGAATACCGGCGCCAGATCGAGCGAATCGAGGCCGATTTCACCTTCAACCTTCTTCTCCTCGTCAAGGGTCAACGCGAGGCGCCCGCGCAGCCGCGAACCCGCGATCGCGCTGTCGATGTCATCGAAGGTCAGCTTGCTGCCGGTCAGCGACACGCGTGCGGAAAGACCGACGTTTTCCGCAAGCCTGTCGCCAGGTTTGAGATCGAACAGCGGCGCGAGACTGGCGCCGCGAACCGTTAGATTGACGCTGGCCCCGGCCTCCTGCGCCCACGGCTCGGCAGTGCCCTGGGCTTCCGCAATCAATCCGGATCCGGACAATTTGGCCTTTAGTCGCAACGGCGCGCTCCAAGTGCCGGTCACCGATCCCTCGAACTGCGCCGGACCTTCGTTCAAGGCAATGGCGCGGTCGAGCCCCAGCAGCGCCAGCAATGAACGGCCTCGCTCCGACGAAATTTTCGATTCAATGGCGAACTCGCTGCGCCGGAGCGCATCGAGATCGATTCCGCGCAAGGCTCCCATGAGGGGCGTTGCGGTGATCGTGGCGACGCCCGTGAGCTGGGGCGCATCGAGGTCGAAAACGGCGCGCACGCCGGCGCGATCGTTGCGTAGGGGATTCTTGTCGACGTCCAGCGTCAGTTTCAGGTGCGCAGGGCCCGGCGTGGCTCCGATCGAATCGAGCCGCGAGGCCAGCGCCGGCGCGAATGGCGAGATTTGCCTGGTGATTTGACTAAACGAGGCGGCGCTTGAATTGAGCGCCAGTTTTCCCGTCGCATTGAGGCGGTCGAAACTTCCCTCGCCTTCGATCGTCACGCCGCCGGCTTGACCCACCTTTAATCGATCGAGCGAGATTGCCTTCGAATCGTAACCGAACCTGGCGAGGAACGGCTGCCATTCCTGGCCAGCTGATGTGGCGTGTCCGATGTCGAGCGATAGCCGCGCCTCGTCGGGCCAGTCAACTTGCGGACCGGCCAGCGAACGCGCGAGCGCGGTCGCAGCGTCCAGATCGAGGCGCTCCGCCTTCAGTTCACCTTCGAAGCGCGAGCCGCCGGTGAGCTGACTTGAAGCCGCAACCCGCCCTTCAAACGCGCCGCCGTCGATCTCGGCCTTCATCTTCTCGATGGCAATGCGGTTCGGGGTGGCACTGACATTGCCACTCAGGCGCAGCGGCTTTTGACTGCGATGGACGCCATCGCTGCGGCCCTGCAACCACGCCACCAGCGTTTCCGGATCCGTCGAATTCGACATTGAGCGCTCCGCTGAAACCAGCGGCGAGACCTGCTTGCGCGTGGGTTCCGCTCAGGCTGACCCGGGTCGTGCCCGGCGCGCGGAAATCCAGCCGGTCGACCTTCCAGGATTTGTCGTCGGCACGCAACTCGAGGGCAAGATTCTGCACTGGACGTCCGCCCAGCATGATCTGCTCGGAGCCGAATTCGATCTGCATCGGGATCGGAGCCCGTGGCACATCCGCCATGGCAGCGCGAAGCGCCGGCAACAACCGGATCGGTTCGGCCGCGCCATTGTCCTTGTTGTCCCCGGCGGCAAACTTGTCGGCATCGAGTTGCCGCGCCGACAGGGCGGCACGCAGCAGCGGCGACGCGCCGAAGCGAATGTCCCCGTTCCCGGCGAACTTCAGCGCGCTGTCTTCGGAGCCATAACTGGCTTCGACCTGTTCGAGCCGCGCCGCGGCCGGATCGGCCCTGACCCTGGCCGATATACGCCACGGCGTGATCGGGACATCGCCCTTGGCCTTGAGCCCGGCGGGCACCGCCACAACGATCGTCCCTTCGAAGCGTGGCGCGCGCGCCTCGAAGCCGAGCACCCCTTCCAGATCGGCGGAAAATGCCCGCGTGCCGGGATCGATGTTGAGATGAACGCGGGTGCCGGTGCCGTCAACGCTCTGACCGGACGAAACGCGAAACGGATAGCGCGTCCCTGACAGCGTGAAGCTGCCGTCGCCCCGCACCGAGCCTGCCAGCGATCGCACGTCTCCGTTGAAGGCGATATCGTTCAGCTCGACCGTCCCGCGGCTTGCGGCGTCGTGCAGCGCGACGCGGCCAGTGAGGTTCAAACGGTCGATCGCCAGCGATCCCAGATTGAACTTTCCAGTCGAGACCGGCCAATCGATCCTGCCCTGCCGATCGAGACCGAGATCCAGCGCCATGCCGTCGATCGTCAATTCGGTGGCGCGCCATTCGCCGCGCATCAGCGAGCCCAGGCTGAATTCGACATCGAGCTTGTCGGCGCGCACCTTGCCGAGATCGTTGGCGCCGCCGACCACCACGGAGCGCAGCCGCAGCGACGGCGTCGGCAGCAGGCGCGCGTCCAGTTTGCCCCCGACGCGTACCGGGGCGCCGACCACCCGCGTGGCCTCGGTCTCGAATTGCGGCCGGAACTGATCCCAATCGATGAAAAACGGCCCGACCAGCGCGGCAATCAGCGCAATGATGAAGGCAATCGCCAATCCGAGCAGCGTCGTCTGCACGGCATCTCCCCTTGAGCACGAGCATTGGGGCTCGCGGAACCTGACGCGATCCATCGGCCAGGCTGGCCGCGCTGACATCAACGCGGGTGTAGCGCGATATGGATATATAGGACCAACTGTGGCGAAGTCACAGCACCGTCGCGTGACGGCGGGAGACCCTTACCAGCTGGCGGGCAGCCTTTTGAGGCCGCGCAGCACGAAGGTCGGCCGCCACTCCGGATTTTCGGCATCGTCCAGCCGCAGATCCGGGAGGCGCCGCAGCAGCGTCGCGATTGCGATTTCCGCCTCGATCCGGGCCAGCTGGGCGCCGAGACAAAAGTGAATGCCGCCGCCGAACGACAACGGACGTACATTCTGGCGGGTAATATCGAGACTTTCGGGGCGGTCGGGATAGACCGCCGGGTCGCGATTGGCCGAACCCAGCAGGCACAACACGCTTTCGCCCTTCGGGATTTTCTTGCCGCCGAGATCGTCGATGTCTTCCAGCGCGACCCGACCGCTCAACTGCACCGAGGAATCATAACGCAGGAATTCCTCGATGGCGTTGGAGATCAGGTCGGGTTTGGCCTTGAGCAGCGCGAGCTGATCGGGATTGCGGTGCAGCGCCAAGAGCCCGTTTCCGATCAGATTGACGGTGGTCTCGTGGCCGGCGCCGAACAACAGCATGATATTGGCGGTCAGTTCCTCGTTGGATAGCTTGCTGCCGTGTTCCTCGGCCTGCACCAGCTGGGTCGTCAGGTCATCGCCCGGATCGTGTCTGCGCAATTCGAACAATTGCTGAAAATAAAGCTGGGCGGCGGCATTGCTTGTATTGGCCTCGTCGATTTCGGCGCGCGATAGCGGCACCGGATCGAGCAGACGTCCGCCGGCGCGCGAGCTGCTGAAGAATACCTCGCGATGATCATCCGGAATCCCGAGCATATCGCAGATGATCGTGACCGGCAGCCGGAACGCGAAATCCTCGATCAGATCCATGCGTCCCCGGTTCGCGACGCGATCCAGCGTTGCATCGACAACCTGCTGGATGCGCGGGCGCATGTCCTCGACCCGGCGCGCGGTGAACGCTTTCACGACCAGACCACGCAGCCGGGTGTGGTCGGGCGGGTCCTGTTGCAGCATCCAGTGACTCATGTGACGAAAGATCGGCTCGTCCATGATCTGCGGCCCATACCGCCGTGAGGCCCTGTCCACGAAGTCCTTGCCGAAACGCTTGTCGCGCAGCACGAGACTGGCCTCGGCGTGGCGGCTGGCGACGTAAGCACCAAACGGCGTCAGATGCATCGGGTCGCTGGTACGAAGCCGCTGGTAGTAGGGATAGGGGTCGCGAATGAACTCCGGCGCGAGCGGGTTGAACAGCGGCTCGGTCTTCGCGGTCTGAACGTGTTCGTTCATGGAAATCCTCGAAAGCGGTTGTCGCGCGCAAAAGCAGGTTTCATGCCGATTGACGCGGGATTTAATGATTTGGCACTATTGATGTCAATTAAATTCCAGCCCTGTCGCCGGTTTCGCGCTGGACCGGTCGCTTGCAAATCAACATCCGCGTCACGGCAATTTTGCTTGCCCTGAGGTAGCGCCGGCGTGAGCGCGGTGCAACTGGCCTGCAACGGTCCGAATTTTGCGTGGTCCGGCCTGCCAGATCGCTACGGCGGAGATTGCGCTCACGCCAATGCCAATCGCGAAGGCGAGCGTATAACTCCCTGAAAGATCGTGCAGAATGCCGGTCACCCAGGGACCCGCTGCGCCGCCGGCGAGTGCTGCGAGCATCACGGTGCCGAAGATACCCCCGTAATGCTTACCCTGAAAAATCTCCAGCACCACCGCGCCCATGATCGAGGTAAGACCGTAGCCGAGCGCGCCTTGCGCCAGGACCATGAGGTAGACCAGGAGCAAGCTCGGAAAGAACTTTAACGCAATCAGCGCGGCAAAGCAGATTGCGAATCCGAGGCAACTCGCAGCCCAAATCCATTCGCGTCCTACCCGGTCGGAGAGATGTCCGAGCCAAATCTGGCCGGGGATGCCGAGCAGGCTGACCGCGCCCAGCGCCCATACCGCGACGCTCGGGCTGAAGCCGATGTCCAGAAGATACTTGGTCTGGTGAACCTGCACCGCGTACCAGATATACAATCCGCCGAAATATCCGAGCGAAATCCACCAGAAGCGCGCCGTGCGCAGCGCGCGCTTCAAGGTCCAGTCGACGGCGGCCCATTCGGGATCGACGACATATGAAATTGGCTTGACCGATGCCGAAGGCGCGGCGGCTCCGTCCGGTTCAAGACCGATGTCTTCCGGACGCTTGCGCAGCAGCAGGTTGATCGGCGCAAGCACGACCAGAACCAGAATACCCATCGCCGTGCAGGCCGTACGCCAACCGGTGTGCTCGATCATGAGCTGCACCCACGGCAGCAGCGTCATCGAGCCTAATCCGACGCCTGCGAATGCAAGTCCCATCGCGAGCCCACGCCGGCGAATGAACCAGTTGGGCAGAAACAGCGATTGACCGGAGTAACCGAGACAGACGCTTCCGGCGCCGACCATGACGCCGATCGTCAGATACAGATGCCAGGGCTGCGTGGTCAGCGGCGCCAGCAACAGGCCTCCGGCCATCAGCGCGACGCCGACTTCCATCACGGCGCGGGGACCGGCACGATCCATCAACCGGCCGATCATCGGGCTGACCGCGCCGGAGACCAGAAAGCCGAACGAGAACGCGCCTGCCGTGACGCCGCGTTCCCATCCGAACTCGCCGATGATGGGCGGAAAGAACAACGAAAAAGCGGTGCGGGCGTTGACCCCGATCGCCATGGTGACGAACGTCACCCCGACGATGATCCAGCCGTAAAAGAAGGGAAGCCGCATCAGGTTGCGTATCTCGTCATTCCCCGGCCGCCGATCCGCATGGCTTCAGGCATCCGGCGGGTCCGCGGACACGCCGGATGCCAAAGCCAGGTGAACGACCTGGTTTTCGGTTGATACCGTTCAGCCTTTCGGGCGCGTGCGGATCATGAAGGTTTCGAAGCCGTATTCGGCGACCTGCCACCAGAGATTCCCGTCGTCGCGGAACGCCGTCTGCGATTCCAGGATCTTCTTGAAGTCCGGGTTGGTCGCTGAGGTTTCGGTATTGACCTCGTTCGAGGCCTTCAAACAGGCTTCCATGATCGCTTGGCTGAACGGGCGCAATAATGTCCCGTTCGCCACGAGCCGCTTGATCGCCTGCGGATTGCGCGCGTCGTACCGCGCCTGAACGTCCATGTTGGCGTAGCCGGCGGCAACCGTCAGCAGCGATTTATAAGCCTTCGGCAGCGCCTCCCATTTGTCCGTGTTGAAGTAGAAGTGCAGCGCCGTGCCGCCTTCCCACCAGCCGGGATAGTAATAATATTTGGCAATCTTGTAGAAACCGAGCTTCTCGTCGTCGTAGGGGCCGACCCATTCCGTGGCATCGATGACACCCTTTTCCAGCGCCGGATAGATGTCGCCGCCGGCGATCTGCTGCGGAATCGTGCCGAGCTTGGCAAGGGTCTTGCCGGCCCATCCGCCA
Organism: uncultured Alphaproteobacteria bacterium; assembly: GCA_963742425.1. GTDB lineage: Bacteria > Pseudomonadota > Alphaproteobacteria > Rhizobiales > Xanthobacteraceae > Bradyrhizobium. Next base: position 290,876 of record CAVULR010000010.1, on the reverse strand, counting down.
ATCCGCATCTTCAGGCCCTTGAGGTCCTCGACGCTGTTGATTTCCTTGCGGAACCAGCCGCCCATCTGGGTGCCGGTGTTGCCGCCGGCGATTCCGTATATTTTGTATTTCTTGCCGAACTCATTGAGCATGTCCTGGCCGCCGTGATCCTGGAACCAGGCGTTCTGCTGGCGTGAGTTCAGCCCGAACGGCACCGAGCAATAGAGCGCAAAGGTCGGATCCTTGCCGATGAAGTAATAGGCGGCGGTGTGACACATCTCGACCGTGTTGTTGCCCACCGCATCGATCACCTGCAAAGGAGGAACGATTTCGCCGGCGGCGAAAACCTGAATCTGAAACTTGTTGTCGGTGGCTTCCGCGACGTATTTCGAAAGCGTCTCCGAGGCGCTGTGGGGAACGTCGAGCGACTTCGGCCAGCTCGTGGTGCAGCGCCATTTTATCTCGGGCATCGACTGTGCGATGGCGGGCGCCGCGACGGCGGTCGAAGCGGCGAGCCCCGCGCCGGCGGTTTTCAAGAATTCACGACGTTTCATGATGTTTCCTTCCAGTTTTTGCTTTGAATTGCCGGCGCTATCGCGATTTGCGCGCCGCCTACCAGCGATCAGGCTCTCCTGAGCCTGCATTTCCGGCAAGACGATAACAGAGGTTGGCCCACCCGGGTAGCCGGGCCGGAAACTTTGCTGCCCACCGCGGCCAGCCACCCGCGGGCGTTTTTTACTGCCGAAGCATCGGATATTCGTTCAGCAGGTCTTCCCTGATCGATGCCGCATGAACAGCGCGAACCAATATACGCGCCGTCCTCAGGTCGTTCGCCGTCATGCACAGGCGCACGATCAGGAGCACCGAGGAATTGCGCAACAGGTCATCGGAAATCCGGATCGCGATTTCCATCGCAGTCCTGGCGGCGCGTTCGTATCGCTCGGTGTCGGATTTGATCTTTCCCTTGTCCGGATGTCCCACCTTTTCGGCACTGTCGGTTGCGGAACGGCAGATGTCGCGTATCCTGTGCGCGGCCTCGATGTCGCCGATCGGCCACTGGATTTCTTCGTCCCAGATTTCTTTATCGTTACCTTTGCCGAACCACCGCATCGCCGCACGCCCCGAATATTTAAAAGCATCATTGGCCATGGCTTCGGGCCGGAGTTATTTTGCGAGGACCGGTCCTAGAGCGTCGGCAATATCTTTCCGGGATTGAAAATGTTCTGCGGATCGAGCGCCTGCTTCAACGCGCGCATGGCATCGATCGCCTCGGGGCCGAGTTCGGCCTCGAGGTATTTTTGCTTGCCCTGTCCGATGCCGTGCTCGCCGGTGCAGGTCCCTCCCATGGCGTGCGCGCGCTCCACCAGGCGATGCATGAACTCCTCGCCGCGCGCCATTTCGTCGCGATCGTCGATGTCGCATGCCAGCGAGCAGTGGAAGTTACCGTCCCCGACATGGCCGACGATCGGCGATAAGAGATTGAAGCGCGCCAAATCCGCCTCCGTTTCGGTGACGCAGTCGGCGAGCCGGGAAATCGGCACACACACGTCCGTCGCCACGACGCCGGCGCCGGGCCGCAAGGCTTTCACCGCCCAATAGCCGTCGTGCCGGGCCTGCCACAGCTTGTTGCGATCCTCGGGCCGTGTGGTCCAGCTGAAATCGCCGCCGCCGCATTCGCTCGCGATCTCGCCGAAATTCCTCGATTGCTCGGCGACCTCGTTCTCGCTGCCATGGAATTCGAGCAGCAGCAACGGCGTTTCCGGCAACGACAGTTTCGAATAGGAATTGCAGGCGCGCACCTGCGCCGCATTGAGTAGTTCGATCCGCGCGACTGGAATACCGGCCTGGATGGCCATGATCGTCGCCTGACAGGCGCCGCGCACGGTTTCGAACGAGCAGGCCGCCGCCGCAATGGTTTCAGGAATCCCGCGGAGCTTGATCGTGAGTTCGCAAATAATGCCGAGCGTGCCTTCGGCGCCTACGAAGAGATGGGTCAGATCGTAGCCCGCGCTGGATTTCTTGGCCCGCGTCCCGGTCGTAATGATCTCGCCATCGCCTCGCACCACTTTAAGCGCCAGCACATTGTCACGCATGGTGCCGTAGCGCACCGCATTGGTGCCAGACGCCCGGGTCGATGCCATACCGCCCAGCGAGGCATCGGCGCCGGGATCGATCGGAAAAAACACGCCCTGGTCGCGCAGGTACTCGTTCAGCGCCTTGCGGGTGACGCCGGGCTGGATCACGCAGTCGAGATCCTCGGCGTGAACCTCGAGCACCTTGTTCATGTCGCGCAGATCGATGCAGACGCCGCCGGCGGGGGCATTGACCTGCCCCTCCAGCGAGGTGCCGGCGCCAAACGCGATCACGGGAACGCCATGTTTGGCGCAAATCCGAACCACGTCCTGGATGTCGGCCGTTTCCTGCGCCATCACCACGGCGTCAGGCGGCTGCGGCGGCAGCCAGGTGGTGGTATGGGCATGCTGGTCGCGGACCGCTTGCGAGGTGATCAGCCGGTTGCCGAACCGCGCGGCGAGTGCTTCGACGGCGCTCGCCAGCGCCCGCGGTTCCGGACCCTTCAAATTATTGGCGGCGGTCATGCCCAAGCGAAATCCTCCCGGCAAATTACCGTGACAAAGGATATACAATGGGTCAAGGGATCATGGACCGGACAAACGGGGATGGTTGAATGACGACGACTGGCAGCGACGACGTGCTGCTTCGGCCGGCGGGGTTTCTGTCGTCGGTGATGCAGATCGAGCCGCAATGGATCGATTACAACGGCCACCTCAACATGGCCTATTACAATGTGATGTTCGACCGCGCCATCGACGAATTGTGGCTCAAGCTCGGGATCGGGCCCACATATATGAAGGAACGCCACGGCTCGACCTTCACGGCGGAATGCCATGTGCGGTATCTGCGCGAGATTCACCTCGGCGATCCCGTGCAGGTTTCGATCCTGTTGCTGGCCGCGGACGAAAAGCGGCTGCACACCTTTGAGGAACTGCGTCACGCCACCGAGGGCTGGCTGTCCGCCACCTCGGAAAACATGACCATTCACATTGACATGACCGCGCGCAAGACCGCGCCGTTTCCACCTGACATTCGCGCGCGCATTGAGGCCGTGTTGACCGCGCACGCAGCTGTCGCGCGCCCCGCGGGCATCGGCAGGAACGTCGCGATGCCCGCGAGATAGGATTCAATGTCGGACGCTGTTGCTTCCGCGCGCCAGACCGATCACGGCCGAGATCAAAAACAGCACGACCGCGATAAAGAAGATCGTTTTGGCAATTTCGATGGATGCTCCGGCGATGCCGCCGAAGCCCAGAACGCCTGCGATCAGGGCCACAATCAGAAAGGTAACGACCCAACTCAGCATGGTAAGGTCCTCCGTTTTGACTCGCTTTTTCGAATTCGGCGCGGAGCTGACAGCCGCGCCTCGACTGCGGGAATAATCCGGCCCCGGAACGGAAGTTCCTGTCGATCAGGGGATTGGGAACCGCAAAAAATTTCGATGCGGGAGGAACCAATGGCAAAGCCGGCGTCGGCGGGCAGCGGGATAAAACTGTCAAATCCGCCGCCAAAACCCTATATGCCTTTTCAATCCTGCTATGAAGGCTCCCCTTCACGGCCCCGCGGTGCCATCGTGGGCGGAAGACGATTCGCATGACCGAGCCGGACAAGCTGACCCATCACGGCGTCCCCGACCACCAGCCCGCGGCGGGTGGCATCGCCGCGCGCGCGCGCGCCTCGGCGACCCCGCAATATCTCGCGGGCCTCAACCCCGAACAGCGCGAGGCGGTTGAAACGCTGGACGGGCCGGTCCTGGTATTGGCGGGCGCCGGTACCGGCAAAACGCGCGTGCTGACCTGTCGCATCGCCCATATCCTGAGCCAGGGCCGCGCCCGTCCTGGCGAAATCCTCTCCGTCACCTTCACCAACAAGGCGGCGCGCGAGATGAAGCTGCGGCTCGGCCAGATGCTTGGGCAGGCGGTCGAAGGCATGCCGTGGCTGGGGACGTTCCATTCGATCGGCGGGCGCATTCTGCGCACCCACGCCGAACTCGTGCAGTTGAAATCCAATTTCACCGTGCTCGATGTCGATGATCAGGTTCGCCTGCTGAAGCAACTCTTGCAGGCCGACAATATTGACGACAAGCGCTGGCCGGCGCGCATGCTCGCCGGTCTGATCGACGGCTGGAAAAATCGCGGGCTGATGCCCTCGCAGGTGCCGCCGGGCGAAGCCGCGGTGTTCGGCAACGGGCGGGGCGGCAAGCTCTATGCGGCCTATCAGGAACGGTTGAAGATCCTCAACGCCGCCGATTTCGGCGACCTGTTGCTGGAGAACATCCGGCTGTTTCGCGAACATGCCGACGTGCTGCGGCAATACCAGAGCCGTTTCAAATTCATTCTGGTGGATGAATACCAGGACACCAACGTCGCGCAGTATCTGTGGCTGCGGTTGCTCGCGCAGGCGCCGTCCAAGCCGGGTGCGGCCCCTCCCACCTCGCTCCACCTGCAGGGAGAGCATAATCGGCCGTCGGCCGACGTTCTTGAACAAGAACGCCGTGGCGATGCCACGGCTACGGCGCAAAGCGCGCCGGGTGAGGGAAAGCTAAGCTCGCAACCGGTTTCTACGGAGAGTCCCCCTCACCCCGCCCCTCTCCCCACAAGCGGGGCGAAGGAGATGCCCAAGAACATCTGCTGCGTCGGCGACGACGACCAGTCGATCTACGGCTGGCGCGGCGCGGAGGTCGACAACATCCTGCGCTTCGAGCACGACTTTCCCGGCGCCAAGGTGATCCGGCTGGAGCGCAACTACCGCTCCACTGGCCACATCCTTGCCGCCGCCTCGCATCTCATCGCGCATAATGAAGGCCGGCTCGGCAAAACCTTGCGCACCGAGGACGTCGACGGCGAAAAGGTCACCGTTACCGGCTCCTGGGATTCGGAAGAAGAAGCCCGCGCCATCGGCGAGGAGATCGAGGATTTGCAGCGGGCCGGCCACAAACTCAACGACGTCGCGATCCTGGTGCGGGCCTCGTTCCAGATGCGCGAATTCGAAGATCGTTTTGTAACCCTCGGCCTGCCGTATCGCGTGATCGGCGGTCCGAGGTTCTATGAGCGCGCGGAAATCCGCGACGCGTTGGCCTACTTGCGCGTGGTCAGTTCGCCGGCCGACGATCTCGCCTTCGAGCGCATCATCAATGTACCCAAGCGCGGCCTCGGCGACGCCACGCTGCAGATGCTGCACGACCACGCCCGCAAGCGCCGCATTCCTCTGTCGGAGGCCGCCCGTGCCGTGGTCGAGACCGATGAACTGAAGCCCAAGGCGCGCGGCAGCTTGCGCGATCTAATCGCCAGTTTCGACCGCTGGCGCGCGCAAAGCGAAGTAACCTCGCATACGGAACTCGCCGAGATCGTACTCGACGAAAGCGGCTATACCGAAATGTGGCAAAAGGATCGTTCCGCCGACGCTGCCGGCCGTCTCGACAACCTCAAGGAATTGGTGCGCTCGATGGAGGAATTCGAGAACCTGCAGGGTTTTCTCGAACACATCTCGCTGGTGATGGATCGCGATAATGGCGCCGAAGACGACGCGGTGTCTTTGATGACGCTGCATTCAGCCAAGGGACTCGAATTCGACAATGTGTTCCTGCCCGGATGGGAGGAAGGCCTGTTTCCAAGCCAGCGCACGCTCGACGAACAAGGCCGTGCCGGGCTCGAAGAAGAGCGCCGGCTCGCCCATGTCGGACTGACGCGCGCCCGCCGCCGCGCCAAATTATACTTCGCCACCAACCGACGCATCCACGGCACCTGGTCGACCACGATCCCGTCGCGCTTTCTCGACGAACTGCCGGCGCAAAATGTCGAGATCACGGAGTCCAAGGGCGGCTCCGGCTGGGGCGGCAGCAGCGGCTATGGCCCCTCGCGTTTCGACAATATGGAATCGTTCGGCTCGAGCTATACGACGCCGGGCTGGCAGCGCGCGCAAGCCAATCGCGCACGCGGCCAAAGCGGCCGCAACGGACAGGCAGGCTTCGGCTTCAACGAAAGCCAGTCGCCATTTTCAAGCTCGCGCAGCGATGCTTCGAGCTCGCGCGCGGGTGCTGGGAGCGGATTCTCCCGCAACAAGCGCGCGCCCCTGACGATCGAAGGCGAACTGGTCGCGAAATCCACCGGCACCACCTCGGAATTTTCGCTCGACGACCGCGTGTTTCACCAGAAGTTCGGCTACGGCCAGGTGGTGAAGATCGACGGCAACAAGCTCACCATCGTATTCGAGAAGGCCGGCGAGAAGAAAGTGGTCGACAGTTTCGTCGAGCGGGTATGACAAACCCGCAAGAACCCATCCTCTGATGGCGTCGATCAGGCCGGTTGCCACATTCGCGTCAGAACCCGGCCATCGATGGCGGCCAATCCGGCGCCGATAAAGCCCAGGCCGGCGAAATGCCTGACATCCAGGTGCTCGCCTAACCCGAACGTGCCCATGATGATTGCGCTCACGGGTATCAGCAGGGTGACGAGCAAGAGGTTGGTTGCACCCGCGGTCGCGAGAAGGCGGAAATACAATACGTAGCCGAGCGCGGTCGAGAGCACCGAACTGCCAATGATGGCCGCCCAGGCCGGCCAAGCCGGCATCGCCAAGGTCCAGGGACGGTCGATCAGCAACGCTACGGGAAACAGCAGGATGGCCGACGCCGTTACCTGGCCGGTTGCCGTCACGATGGGGTCGATGCCCATGGCTTTGAAGCGCCGTCCGAAGACACCGGCAAAAGCGTAGCACACCGCCGCCATCAGAACGGCGACCTGCGCCACTACATTCGACCCCAGTCCCCTGAGCGAATCCGGACCGATCAGGATCACCACGCCAAAAAACCCCATCATGACGCCGAGAAAACGGTTGACGGTCATCTTTTCGTCGGGGGTCAGCAAGTGAGCGACGATGACGGTCGATATCGGCGTCGTGGCATTGAGGATCGCTGCCAATCCCGACGCGATATGGCTCTGGCTCCAGACCACCAGACAAAACGGGATGGCATTGTTAAGCAGGCCCATTGCAAAAAATGCGCGCCAAATCGGCGGGCTGAGCGGCATCCTCTTTCCGAGCGCTCTTACCAGGGCGTTCAGGATCAGCGCGGCCAACCCGACGCGCAGGAATACGATCGTGAAGGGTGGCATCGTCTTGATCAGAACGCCTGCAAAGAAAAAAGAGCCGCCCCAGAGAACCGACAGCAGCAGCAGCATGAGCCACTCGCCCCTGTTCATACGGTTATTGATCGAAGTTTGGATCGCCATTGGTTTGTGGCCCGTGGACGTCGACCATCCCTGAGCGCCAGGCGGAGCCCCGGGCGCAGAATTGACCTGCAAAATTCCTCGGAAGCGTTGTCGAACATGAAAATGTGATGCGCCACCCGATTCCAGTGAATGGGGTGCGGGGGCCGCAAAACCCCTGCCCGACCGGCGATCACGTCTGTTTCAGCGGGAATGAGCCCAAAACCTGACAAGCGCGGACGCATTTTAACGAATTTTTAAAAACAATCCTTATCGCTCATCTTTACCAAAAACTTGCGTGTGACGAGTACGCTGCCATCCGAATATCGCTTTCTGGGGTCTGCCAAAAATGACCGCGGCTAAATCGTTTCTAATGGATCTGGACGACGCCATCTTGCGCGGAACGTCCGAAAGCCGCACGCGGGCGTTATGGCATACCACCGACCTGTTGATCGCCGGCCGCTATAGCGACGACGAAATATGGACATTTGGCGAAGTCATTGGGCGTTTGGCCGATGAAATTGAAGTCGCGGCCCGCGCGCAGCTCGCAAGGCGGCTGGCTCGTTTCGACAGGGCCCCGGTCAATATCATTCACAAACTTGCGTTTGACGATTCGATCGATGTCGCCGGTCCCGTGCTGCGGGAGTCCGAGCGGCTTGAAGCTTACGCCCTGGTTGCCAACGCCTGCACCAAGGGCCAATCGCACATGCTCGCGATATCGGAACGAAAGACCATCGAGGAAGCGGTCACGGATGTGCTGGTGACACGCGGCAACTGGGACGTCGTGAATTCGGTCGCAAACAACAGTGGCGCGCGTCTTTCAGACTTCGGCTTCCTGCACATGATCAAGCGCGCCGAGGGCGATTCGATCCTCGCCGAACAACTCGGCCTGCGCCAGGACATCCCGAGGCAGCTTTTCCAGCAATTGATCGCGAAGGCTTCGGAAGACGTGAAAAAGCGCCTCGAACTCGAGCGGCCCGAGATGATCGACCAGATCACGACCTCGGTGACGGAGGTGACGGGCGAGTTGCAGTCCAAGTTCGGCCCGGTATCGCGAAGCTATTTTGTCGCCAAACGCGTGGTGGCAACCCAGCATCGGCAGGGCAACCTGAATGAGAACAGTATTTTCGGCTACGCCCGATCCCATAAGTTCGAGGAGGTTACGATCGGGCTGTCGCTATTGTGCTCGTTGCCGGTCGACGTGATCGAACGTGCGCTCGTCGACAGGAACAGGGAAATGTTGCTGGTTCTGGCCAAAGCCCTCGAATTTTCATGGGCGACGACAATGTCGCTGCTCTTCCTTGGCGCAAAGGATCACCGCATCACCGCGCAGGACCTGAATGATTTGGAAGCCGAATTTGGCCGCCTCAACGTCAAGACGTCGCAGAGCGTTCTGGAATTTTATCAATCTCGAAAGAATGCCGGGGCTCCCGATTCCGACCTGAAGCGGCAGCCCGCCTTTGCCATGCAGTGACCGAACCCAGTTGGGGAATATCGACAATGAACGCATTCTCTTTCGGTAGCGCGACGCGCGAACGCCCTGATAACAACGCCGATGAACCGAAGCTGGACAAGCCGATGGATGCGGCCTGGATCGTTCTCGAAGCCGCCAACGATCTGCGGGACGACGCCACCGTCGAAGCCTGCCGGCGGGTGATCGATGCGGGCCTGAAGGGAGTGCCTGCCGCCCCGGCCGACGAGTACATCGTCCAACATTATTTCAGGTAATACCGACATTTCCGGATACGGCCGCCGCGATATTTTCGCAACAGGCGGTGACTTGCGCCCGTGAAGCGCGCCGGGCCGACATCGACCGATCCCTGCCCGATCAGCTTGCATTTGCAGGCATGCAGCCCGGCGCTTGCACGATAGCGCGAGCGCTCCTATGTGCGTAGACCAGCCCGCTTAATCCGGTTCGCACCGACCACCGCGTCGGCCCCCCTTTTTCGGTTTCCACGGCAGACCGTCAAGCCCGCCATGCCCCCCATCATATCAGTTGAAAATCTGTCGAAGATTTATGGCTCAGGCTTCAAGGCGCTGAACAACGTCAACCTCGAAATCAGGCGCGGTGAGATCTTCGCGCTGCTGGGGCCAAACGGCGCCGGCAAGACTACCCTGATCAGCATCATCTGCGGCATCGTCAATGCAAGCGAAGGCCGCATGACCGTCGACGGCCACGATATCAAGCGGGCCTATCGCGCGGCGCGCTCGCTGATCGGTCTGGTGCCGCAGGAACTGCACACCGACGCCTTCGAATCGGTGTGGGCGACGGTGAGCTTCAGCCGAGGCCTGTTCGGCAAACCGAAGAATCCCGCGCATATCGAAAAGGTGCTCAAGGACCTGTCGCTGTGGGACAAGAAGGACGCCAAGATCGTCACGCTGTCCGGCGGCATGAAGCGCCGGGTGATGATCGCGAAAGCGCTGTCGCACGAGCCGCGAATTCTGTTTCTCGACGAGCCAACCGCCGGCGTCGACGTCGAATTGCGAAAAGGGATGTGGGAAGTGGTGCGGGCGCTGCAGGCGTCGGGCGTCACCATCATCCTCACCACGCATTATATCGAAGAGGCCGAAGAGATGGCCGACCGGATCGGCGTCATCAACAGGGGCGAGATCATTCTGGTCGAGGATAAGGTCCGCCTGATGCAAAAGCTCGGCAAGAAGCGGCTGAAGCTGCATCTGCAGAGCCGCATCGAGGCGATCCCGCCGGCGCTCGCCGCCTACAATCTCGAACTGTCGGACGGCGGCTGCGAGTTGACCTACAATTATGACACCAAGGGCGACCGGACCGGCATTACCAGTCTGCTGGGCGACCTCCGCGGCGCCGGCATCCGATTCTCCGATCTCGATACCACCCAATCTTCGCTGGAGGACATCTTCGTCAGCCTGGTGAGGGCGTCATGAATTTCAGGGCTGTGCGCGCGATCTATCTGTTCGAAATGGCGCGCACCTGGCGCACGCTGCTGCAAAGCATCGTTTCGCCCGTGGTTTCGACGTCGCTGTATTTCGTGGTGTTCGGCGCAGCGATCGGCTCGCGCATCGCGGAGGTCGAAGGCGTCAGTTACGGGACCTTCATCGTGCCGGGGCTGGTGATGCTGTCGGTGTTGACGCAGAGCATCGCCAATGCCTCGTTCGGCATCTACTTTCCGAAATTCGTCGGCACGATCTATGAATTGTTGTCGGCGCCGATCTCCTGTTTCGAGATCGTGCTCGGCTATGTCGGCGCGGCCGCAACCAAATCGATCGTCCTCGGCCTGATTATCCTGGCCACCGCTGGCCTGTTCGTGCCGCTGCATATCCATCATCCCTGGTGGATGCTGGCGTTCCTGGCGCTCACGGCAGTGACCTTCAGCCTGTTCGGCTTCATCATCGGTATCTGGGCCGACGGCTTCGAAAAGCTGCAGATGATCCCGATGCTGGTGGTGACCCCGCTGACCTTCCTCGGGGGCAGCTTCTACTCGGTGAACATGCTGCCCTCGGGCTGGCGTACCATCACGCTGCTCAATCCGGTGGTTTATCTGATCAGCGGTTTTCGCTGGAGTTTCTATGAAATCTCCGACGTCAGTGTCGCCCTGAGCCTCGGCATGACGCTGACGTTTCTGGGCGCCTGCATGGTCGCAGTCTGGTGGATCTTCAAGACCGGATACCGGTTGAAGAACTGATGCGCGAGGGTGTTTGGACCATCTCGGAATGGCGACGTATCCGCCAGATCAAACCGCCCCGCCGCCATGTTTGCGCCCTACCGGGGAATTAACGATGTCCTGACAGGCGCCTGGAACTAAAGCGGGCTTTCGGGCGTATTGTTGCGGGGGACGGAGAGCAGCGGCGCTGCAGTTCAAGGCCGGAGGCCAATGTCAAGATGCGTAGTTTACTTGTCGCCGTTGCCGGCCTGATGCTGTTCGCCACTGGCGCCGCGCAGGCCAAAATCGCCATCACCATCGACAAGAATGTGCAGATGATGACCGTCGCCGTCGATGGCGTCGAGCGCTACCATTGGCCGGTCTCGACCGGAAATCCGTCGCATGAAACGCCGAACGGGAGCTTCCGCACCTTCCGCATGGAGGAAGATCACTTCTCCAAGGAATTCGACGACGCGCCGATGCCGCACTCGATTTTCTTCACCAAGATCGGCCATGCCATCCACGGCACCAATTCGGAGAGCCGGCTCGGCACACCGGCTTCCCATGGCTGCGTGCGGTTGTCGCGCGCCAATGCTTCGACATTATATGCGCTGGTCGAAAAGGACGGCGTGCTCAACACCACCGTCACGCTCACCGGCTCTTCCCAGATCGCACTGGCGCGCAATCCGCGCGCCCGATCCACCGCGATCGCACGCGGCGAGCCGGCCGAGGCATACCCGCCGCAATACAACGCCGCCGGCGATCCCATCGTGCTGACCCCGCAGCAGACCGTACCCGGCCAGTATGCGCCGCAGGTGCGGGTCGACGATGGCTACATCTATCCGGCCGATGGCAGCACGGACCAGACGCGCTATCCTGCACCGCGTGGCAGCCGGCGGCTTTACGGCTCGCAGGCCTACCAGCAGCCACAGGTCTATCAGCAGCCGCGGCAATATTACGGCAACCGCGACTACGGGTCGCAAGACGTGTCGCAGGACTACGCGCCGCGGCCGTATTACCAGCCGCGCGGATTCTTCGGAAGCAATTAGCGCCGCCCTTCAGTCTTCTTCGCGGTAAGTCCGCGTTCGCTTGCGTACGGGATCGAGCAGCGACCAGTCGCCCTGCTCGACGACGTGCCCCTACGGGAATGGCGGGCGCTTATTCGATCACTTCATCCGCGCGGCCCAGCAGCGTTAGGGGGACGTTGATGCCCAGCGCTTTAGCGGTCTTGAGGTTGAGGATGAGTTCTACCTTGGTCGCCTGCTGAACCGGCAAGTCGGAAGGTTTCTCGCCCTTAAGGATGCGGCCGGTGTAGTTGCCCACCTGGCGATAAGCATCCGCAAGACTGGTTCCATAACTAATCAAGCCGCCTGCCGCGGCGAACTCGCGAAATTCGTAGATCGTTGGAATCCTGCGAGCCGCGGTCAGTTCGCCGAGTTGTCGGCTCCGGCTCGTGAAGAACGGATCCGCACCGATAATGAGCGCGCCGGCCCGAAGCTTGGTCACCGCCGCGATGACCGCGTCAAAATCGCCGTCGGCAGCCGCATGCAGCACGTGGAGCTTGAGACCGTGGGCGCGAGCCGCAGCCTGCACATCACTTGCGATGGCTTGCGCAGCGGGAGTGGTCGGGTTCACGAGAAGAGCCATGACGGTTGCCGCCGGGATCAATTCGTGAAGAAGTTCCAGGCGCTTCGGCCCGATTTCCACATCCAGAATACTGACGCCGGTGAGGTTGCCGGCTGGTCGGCTCAGGCTGTTGACCAGCCCATATGCGAGTGGGTCGAACCCTACCGCGAACACGATCGGGATCGTGGAAGTTGCTGCCTTTGCCGCCGCGATCGGAGGACCATTGCAAACAATCACGCTTACTTGACGACGAACGAGATCGGCCACCAGCGCCGGCACCCGATCGTATTGATTGTCGGCCCAGCGGTATTCAACGCTGACGTTTTGACCTTCGACATAGCCGGCCTCTTTCAGACCCCGGCGAAATGCGATCAGGATGCCTTCATTCTCGCCGGACGCCCTGCTGTTGAGGAAGCCAATCACCGGCGGCGCCGGCTGCTGCGCCCGCGCGGACAGCGGCAACGCAACAGCCGCTCCACCCACAACACCGAGAAAATCCCGCCGCAGCATACCAGCACCCAGTCTGTTGAAGTGACCGTATCAGTTCGCGCGCGTACTTTGATAGAGGCAGTTCGGACGCCGCGTCTGCAAAACGAGCTGCTCCACCCGAAACGGCGATATCTTGTTTAATCGACGGGCCGGTACATCCGCGGCCGCTTGCGAACGGGATCGAGCAGCGACCAGTCGCCCTGCTCGACGACGTGCCCCTTGGGGAATGGCGGGCGCGGTTCCTGGCCAAGGGAGTGCATCACCCGGTCGTCGCGGTAGTAGCAGAGCAGCACCACGCGAACCAATGCCCCAAGCCGAGCGCCGCCGGCTTCGCGAAACGCCGCCGCGACCTCGCTGCGGCGCCCCGGTTCGAGATCGGCGAAGGCGCCGCCCGCAAGCCGCGCAAGCTGCGCCAATGCCTGACATATGTCGTTGCGGTCGCGCTCGAGGCTGCGGAGAATGTCGGCGAAGATCGCCTCATCGTCCGCACCCGGCACGCCATAGACAGGGCTCGGCGGGATGATCGTGCCGGCGAGCGCGCGCAGCTCGCGGGTTTGTTCGGCGGTGAGATCGGCGTCCGGCATGTCGATTGGCTCTCAGTCGAACAGATTGGCGAGGCGCTGCTTGATGCTGTCGGCAATGTAGAGCGCCAGCGCCTGGATGGTCGAGGTCGGGTTCACCCCACCGGAGGTCACCCAGATGCTGCCGTCGACGATGAAGAGGTTCTTCACGTCGTGGCAGCGGCCCCATTCGTTCACCACCGACCGCTCGGGATCCGTGCCCATGCGCGCGGTGCCGAGAAGATGCCAGCCGCCGTTGAGGATCGGACTTTCGACGGCAATATTGCTGGCGCCGGCCGCCTCAAGAACCTGTTTCGCCCGAGCGATGCCGTGCTCCATCATCTTCCGGCTGTTGGCGCTGATGGTGTAGTCGAGTTTCGGCGCCGGGATGCCGTGACTATCCCTCAGCACAGGATCGAGCGTCACCCGGTTGTGCTCCTCGGGGAGATCCTCGCAGATCGCCGAAAGACTGATGCGATGGTTCAGCAGTTTCCGATAGACCCGGTGATGGTCGTCGCCCCAGGGCAGCCGTCCCGCCGCGGAGCTGACGATCGCTTCCATGATCGCGCCGACGCCGCGGCCAAATTGAAAGGTATAGCCGCGCACGAAATCGCGCGTGCGGTCGGTCTCGTAGAATTCCTGGCTCCAGAGACAGAGCGGTGGACCGTGATTGCCGTCGAGCGGTTCGTCGACATAGCCGTAGCTCAGCGCATAGGGGTGAAACATCAGGTTCTTGCCGATCAGCCCTGAGGAATTGGCGATGCCGTTCGGATATTTCGCCGATACCGAGTTCAGCATCAGGCGCGGCGTGCCGACGCCGTTGCAGGCGATGATGACGACTTCGGCCCCCTGAAAATGCTCCTCCCCCTTGGCGTCGTAATAGACGACGCCGGAGGCCATGCCGTGCTCGTCGGTAGTGATTTCACGAACCCGGCACAGCGTGCGTAGTTCGACCCCGGCGCGGATCGCGTGCGGCCAATAGGTAATGTCGGTAGAGGCCTTGGCGCCCTGCGCGCAACCCGGGGTGCAGTGACCGAGATTGATGCAGCGCGCGCGTCCGTCGTAATCGGTGGTGGCGATGGTGGAATCGGATGGCCACCAATGCCAGCCGAGCTGGTTCATCGCCTTGCCGAAGCGGGCGCCCGACTTGCCGAGCGGCAAGGGCGGCATCGGCGGCTGCTTCGGCGGATAGGCCGGATCGCCGGCCAGACCCGAGACGCCCATCATGCGATCGTTCTCGGCGAAATATGGCTCCAGCGTCGTGTAATCGAGCGGCCAGTCGTCGGCGACGCCGTCCAGCGTGCGAACCTTGAAGTCGGAAGGGTGCAGCCGCGGAAAGTGCGCGGTGTACATGATGGTGCTGCCGCCGACGCCGTTGAAGTTCACCACCTTGATCGGCGAATTGGCGTCGTTGATCGGATAATCGGTCGGCCGCGCGCGGCGGTTCGGACTGATGGCGAAATCGCTGAACAGCCGCGCTTCCCAATCCCGTCCGTTGCTCGGGTAGTCCGAAGGCTTCACCCAATCGCCCTGCTCGAGGCAGAGAATCCGCATCCTGGTGTCGGCAAGGCTCCACGCCACGGCGGCGCCCGACGCGCCGGAACCGATAATCAGGACATCGACCTTATCGAGCATCGAGCGCGACCGAGGTTTAAGAGAATGTGTTGTTGCCGCGTTTCGATTATTTGCCCGGATCGGCCATGAGCTTCTCGACCTTCAGCTCGGGAAATTCATCGGGCTTCAAAAGCTGGTGGATTTTCAGGCCGGCCAATTCGACCGCGAGCGGCGATTTGTTGATCGTGAGCGCACGAGCTATTCTGTCGATCACCAGCCCGGTATTGACGAGTTCGCGGATCGCCTCGGGGCGCGTTTGACGCTCGCCCTGCTGCCGTATCCAGCGGTCCAGGGCGGAAAGATCAGCCGGCTGAAGGCGCACGCCGACCAGTGTGCCCTTCCCGGTCGGCGCCGGACCCCGACGCTTCCCCGTTCTCTCGCGCGCTCGTTCCATAAAACCGTGTTATCACACTTAAAATCCAGCGCAAGCGAACCAACGAGAAAGCCGATTGCGCTGGCCTCGCCCGCGCACAAAACGGGGGTTACAGGCTTACTCGTTTTCACCGTCGCGCAGCCGCCGCCATACCGCGCCGAACACATTGGAATAATCATCGGTCCAGACCCGCTGGTGGTCGATTGGCCTCGGTCAGCGCCCATTGGTCCGACGACGCCAGTTTGCCGACATCGGCTTCTTCGCGCGCCGAGACCACCACCGAGGTGGAGAAGATGTATTCGTTGTCGCGGTTGGAATCCTCGCTATAGACCCAGCTCTGGAGATCGTTCGCCTCGGCAATCCCGACGACGACGCTGGCCAGTTCCAGATGCCGGTTCGACACGTGCATCAGGACCGCGCCCTGCGGCGCCAGCTTGTCCTTGTAGATCTTCATCGCCTCCTCGGTTGCGAGATGGATCGGGATCGCGTCCGACGAATAGGCATCGACGATGATCAGGTCGTAGATGCCGTCGGGCTCGCGCGCAAAGGTCAGCCGCGCGTCGCCGATCACGGGCTTCAGGTCCGGCTCGCAATTTTTGATGTAGCTGAAATATTTGGGGTCGCGCGCGGTATCGACCATCGACTGGTCGATCTCGAAGAATTTCCAGGTCTCGCCCGGCTCCGACGCGCAGGTCAGCGTGCCCGAGCCAAGCCCGATTACCGCAACGCGCAGCGGTGAACCCTTGCGCTCGCGAATCGCCGCGATCGCCAGGCCGATACCGCCGTCTTTATGATAGTAGGTGATCGGCTCGGGCCGCCCGGTCACCGGCGTGCCGTCATCGTCGAGGAATTTTTGCGCACCGTGAATCGTGGTGCCGTGCATCAGCACGTGATACTGGCCGTGCGGCGTCACCACGATCTTATGGACGCCGAAAAAGCTGCGCACGGTTTCCACCCGTCCGTCGTCGCCCGGATAGACCCGGATCAACATCAGCGCCAGCGCGACGGTGGCAAAAATTTTCCAGCGATTTGCGTTCAGTCCAAGCGCCAGCAACGCCGAGAGCACGCCGACCGCGCCGATCGCCCAGACCCGGTGATAGACCAGCCAGTTCATGACCCTGCCCCCGGAATAGGACGGCGCGATCAGCGCCATCGCCAGCACCGCGAGAAACGGCCAATACCAGGCGCTCCAGCGCGGCAGCCGCTCGGCGGCGCGGGATGGGCGGCACAGCGCGGCCAGGGCCAACAGGATCGGGTATTCCGCGATCCATGAAAATGTAAAGGGCGCGATCAGCCCGGCGAACAGGCCGCCGACCATGCCGCCAAACGACAGCGCGACGTAGAAGCCGGTGAGATATTTCGCAGGCGGCCGGGTGCGCGCCAGTTCGCCATGGCATGCCATCGCAATCACAAAGAAGCAAAGCTGGTGACCGCCAAGCGTCAGCAGCAGGTTCTGTTCGCCGCCGACCGCCAGCAACACGATCACGCCTGTTATCGCCAGCGGCTGCAGCATCAGCATCCATTTGTGCGGCAGCAGCGGGCGCGACTGGAACACCAGCACCCAGGTCAACAGATAAAGCGACAGCGGCAGCACCCAGAGCAGCGGCGCCGCGGCGACATCGGTGGAAATATGCGCGGTCACCGCGATCAGCAGGCCCGAGGGCACCGCGGCAAGAAAAATCCAGCGCGCGCGCAGCATCCACGGCGGCGCCGGCACGTCGATGTCGCGGGTTTGCAGCTCGGCTGCCGCCGATAGCGGCGAGCGCAGCAACAGCGCTGCGCAGGCGGCGATCAGGACGATCAGCAGGCCGTAACCGCCGGTCCACATCAGGTTTTGCGTGCGCAGCGTGAACATCGGCTCCAGCAGCACCGGATAGGACAACAGCGCCAGGAAACTGCCGATATTCGACGAGGCATAAAGGAAGTAGGGATCGGGGCCGTTGGGATGGCCGGTGCGGACGAACCAGGCCTGCAGCAGCGGATTATTGGCGGCGAGCGCGAAGAACGGCAGCCCGATCGAGACCGCGAACAGGCCCAATAGCCAGAACGCGTAACCGCTGGCCGGAGGCTCGCCCCAGCCGCTCGCAATCGACAGCGGCAGCGTCAGAAAAGCGATCGCCAGCAACGCCAGGTGAATGGCCACCGCCGTCACGCGGTTGCGGATTTGCATCAGATAATGCGCATAGCCATAGCCGGCGAGCAGCAGCGACTGGAAGAACACCATCGCCACCGACCACACCGCCGGCGAACCGCCGAGCCGCGGCAGCACCATCTTGGTGAACAGAGGCTGCACCGAGAACAACAGCAGCGCGCTGAGAAAGATCGCCGCCGTATAGACGATCAGCACCCGGCGATTGCGGCTCGTGGAAGGCTGGTCCGTGACGACGGACGGATCAGGAGAAGCCATGAAAACCCCGGGATTCCGGCGAGGCCGGAACCGGCAATGGAGCACATGATAACCCGGCGGGCAATGCGGGGTGATGAACCGGGATCGTCACTTGAAGCTGTTCTGACATGCATGTCTTCGATAAGAATTGAATTGCCATTCCGGGGCGCGCGTAACGCGAACCCGGAATCTCAGGATTGTCTTGCAACGCTTAATCATATCGAGATTCCGGGTCTGGTCCTTCGGACCATCCCGGAATGACGGGACCAGACATGACAGACACGGACGTCGTCATCATCGGCGCGGGGCATAACGGCCTCACTTGCGCGGCCTATCTGGCGATGGCCGGCCTGCACGTGAAGGTGGTCGAGCGCCGCAAGGTGGTCGGCGGCGCCGCGGTGACGGAAGAATTTCATCCGGGCTTTCGCAACTCGGTCGCGGCCTACACCGTCAGCCTGCTCAACCCGCGGATCATTTCGGATCTCAAGCTCAATGAGCACGGCTTGCGGATCGTCGAGCGCCGCGTCCAGAATTTCCTGCCCGCTCCCGACGGGAGCTATCTGCTGACAGGCGAAGGCCGCACCCGTCAATCCCTGGCAAAGCTAAGCGAAAACGATGCCGCCGGTATCGATGCCTTTGCGCGCGAACTTGAAGCGATCGCCGACGTGCTGCGCGAATTGGTACTGCGCGCGCCGCCGAACCTCGTCGAGGGGTTTGGGTCCGGTGCGCTCCGCGAGGCCTTCAATGCGCTTGGCACCGCCAACATTCTGCGCGGGCTTTCGCTGGAGCGGCAGCGCTCGCTGCTCGACCTGTTCACGCGGTCGGCCGGCGAAATGCTGGACGACGCCTTCGAAAGCGACCTCATCAAGTCGCTTTACGGCTTTGACGCCATCGTCGGCAATTACGCCAGCCCTTACGCACCGGGCTCGGCCTATGTGATGCTGCACCATGCATTCGGCGAGGTGAACGGCAAGAAGGGCGTCTGGGGCCACGCCATCGGCGGCATGGGCGCGATCACGCAGGCGATGGCGCGCGCCGCCCGCGGACATGGCGCCGAGATCGAGACCGATTCCGGCGTGCGCGAGGTGATCGTCGAACGCGACCGCGCCGTCGGCGTGATCCTCGACAACGGCGAGATCGTCCGCGCCGCGTATGTCGCCTCCAGCGTCAACCCGAAACTGCTGTACACGCGTCTGGTGCCATCGGATGCGCTGCCGCCGGCCTTCCGCGATCGCATCCGGAAATGGCGCAACGGCTCCGGCACCTTTCGCATGAATGTGGCGCTGGACGCGCTGCCCTCGTTCACGGCACTGCCCGGCGCGGGCGATCATCTCACGGCCGGCATCATCATCGCGCCTGATCTTGGCTATATGGATCGCGCCTGGCAGGACGCGCGCAGCCACGGCTGGAGCCGCGAGCCGGTGGTAGAAATTCTCATTCCCTCGACGCTCGACGACACGCTGTGCCCGCAGGGCCGGCATGTCGCCAGCCTGTTTTGCCAGCACGTCGCGCCGGAACTGCCCGACGGGAGGTCATGGGACGATCATCGCGAGGAAGTCGCCGACCTCATGATCGCGACGGTGGATCAGATATGCGCCGGGTTTTGCCGCCAGCGTGATCGGCCGGCAGGTTTTGACGCCGCTCGATCTGGAGCGGCAGTTCGGCCTGCTCGGCGGCGACATCTTCCACGGCGCGCTGACGCTGAACCAGTTGTTTTCGGCGCGGCCGATGCTGGGCCACGCCGATTATCGCGGGCCTCTCGGGGGTCTCTACCACTGCGGCAGCGGCGCCCATCCCGGTGGCGGCGTCACCGGCGCCCCCGGCCACAACGCCGCGCGCGTGATCCTCGGGGATCACCGCGCGCTGTTCGGCTGAGTGGGATCACATGGTGATAACATGCCACCTGAATTCTCTGATATCAGACGATGCTGACGAAGGAGATTTGAGTACATGGTAGCGCCTGCCCGTTGCCCCCGTGGCCTGATCGTCGGACTCCTTGTGTGTTTGGCGGCGAGCGCGAACGCGAACGCCGCCACCTCGAGCCAGCTCAGGAACAGGGGCAAGGCCTTGCTCCTGAAAAATTGTGGCCGCTGTCATGCCATCGGCGCCGTCGGCAGGAGCCCGCTCAGCGAGGCCCCGCCGATGCGCACCATCTACGGCCGGTTTGCACCGCGCGAGCTGCAGGCCGAACTCAGGGAGGGCATGGTTTCCAGACACAGTGCGATGCCGCA
Organism: uncultured Alphaproteobacteria bacterium; assembly: GCA_963742425.1. Taxonomy (GTDB): domain Bacteria; phylum Pseudomonadota; class Alphaproteobacteria; order Rhizobiales; family Xanthobacteraceae; genus Bradyrhizobium. The sequence continues at coordinate 270,727 of CAVULR010000010.1, read as the reverse complement.
GATCGACTTCCCTGACGAGGACGTCGACGCGATTCTCGCCTATCTCTATGCGCTTGCGATCAGGAAATGATGTCAAATCGGGATCTTCTTGACCCCTGACATCTCGGTTGAAGCGGTTGAAAAGTCGGTGGATAAAGTGTGGAAATGCCGGTTGATGAGGTCGTGAGAAACCGGTAGTGTCTCAGTTTGAAATTTCATCGGCAATCCGCTTCTGATAAGGGCCGCGCACGGCGGGGACCGGATTGGCCGCGTCGATCAGCCCTACAACGTCCGTCATCTTCATAACCCGATCAGTCAAGCCAGCCGCCATGGCGGGCGTTGCGCCAAGCGTCTTGTGGACGCGGCAGAAGTTATAAAACACAAAATACAGCGCCAGCGCATGGCAATGGTTCTCAAACTTCTTGCTGAAGGCGTTCGTTAGCCGTGTGAACCGCCTCATGCTCATTCGCATGGTGAGGTTCTGGCGTTCGGCAAATGACGTGTTGATTAAGTCCGGGTCCGGATTGCCCATGATCGGGTTCTTGATCGCACCAATGCACTTCGGCGGCGTAGGGCAGCTCTTCATAAAGTTCCCGCAACGCAGTGGCGTCCTCCGGTCCAATAATATATGGACGCTTCGGAGTGGTGAAAAGCAGCCGTTGAGGCGAATTGGGCATTGCGATATCCCTCCTGCTTTCCGCTGAGCATACCATAGCTTGCGGCAGGAGCGCGACCAGCTAAACCTCACGAAATTTCAAACTGAGACACTACCGGAATTCGGTTGCACGATGTCGTGCGGCCGTAAGTAACGCAATCTGCGTATCCTCTGATCGGAGGACGTTTCTATCTCGAATTGACCTAGTGCAATTCAGCAACCGTTAGGACCTTTGAAGTGCAGTTGAAAAGCCTTCTCAGGGAGTTTCTTGCCGATGACTTGCAGCCGACCGAAGACAGTACGCGACTACCTAGACGAGGGCAGTGTCCCTGGGGCCGCGGCGCTATTTCTTCCGTCCGATTTCATGGGCGCGATCTTTTCCTTTTCCGGCTGAAACTTGCCCTCTTTCTCCTTCAAATTGAAAGCGGCGGGCTTTTTCGCAGTCTGCTTGTCGCCCCAGTTTTTGTCCTCTGCGTGCCCCCAGGCGCGCGGGGACGCAAGGGCGAATACAATGAGACCTGCTAACAGCCGCGTCATTTCAGCTCCTGCTCTGCGCTAGGCTAACACCGGACCAGGACGGCGTAACCGCGCCCTTCGTCATCAACCGCCCGTAGCTGCACGGCTAATGAACTCGCCCTCGACGCCGCCTGGCCTGCTTAATGCCGATGGATCGTCTTCGGTGACCGGTTCATTCCAGCCCGCGAGGAAAACCCGGGTGATGTCTCGGCCTGGTTCGTAGTTTTGAGACACTACCGAGTGCCTCAGTTTGGCGGATCGCCATAGCTCGCAACCATCATGGAAAATGCGTTCCACACGACCACCCAGATGATGAGAAGGGTGCCGAGCGCGGACAGATATAGCCCGCCCCCGAAATGGGCGAACAGGCTTACACCGCCCAGAATGCTAAGTAATGCGGCGAGTGCTCCGAGGACGCTTCGAAGCAGTTCGACTTGCGCGTGCGCCCTCGCCCAAGTGATGTGAAAGCGCACCTAACGATAAAAAACAGGAATGTGTTGAACAGCGCCAACTCGATTCCGAGCCAACTCACTGGCTGCGGCGTAAGTACCACCGCCGAATTGATGAGATGCCCGACCAGCGTGAATGTATTGCCGAAGGCGCGCACGCGGAAATGGGGCGTCCTGCCGATCTCGGCAACATGTAGTGATGTTGCCACAAACAACAGGCCAGTAAGGGCCGCGATTGAGCCACCAAGCATCACATAGAAGTCTTTCCAAGCCTCCGGCTGATAGGCACCGTCCATCAGGCATGGTCGCCGTTCTTGCCGTGCAGGTTCGGCAACAGGAATAGCAGTAGAATCGCCAGCGGTCCGAGAATAATCCCGGCAATCCATGCCCAGCTTCTGAAGCTGCGGCCTCGACGCTGGGCAATTCGGCCGGCCAGATAAATCGTGCCGATCGACGCGGCAGCCAGCAACGCGGAGAGTGCATAGGCGTCGAAAGTAATGTAGGCGTTCACGATGCAGGCTCCGATGCTGCCTTGCGCCAAGCATAACATGGAGTTGGTCGCGTGGCGACCGGTCGTCAAGGGGCGAAATTTCGATCAAAGTCGCCGCCGAACAATACTCGCGCGCGTAAGCGACAGTTTGTGTACAAGCGGCTTACCTTGCGCCCTCCGGACCCTCCGATGTCTCCCACCCTCACCCCCTCTACCCACCGCGCCAGTTTTGCGATCGGCAACGAAGCGGCTGCGAGGCGCGTGGTCGATCTCCTCACCGAAAGCTTCTTCGAGGGCCAGGCCGCGATATCAGCGTTCGAGGGGCCCGGCGGGCGCTGGGATATCACCGTGCATTTCGCCGAGGCGCCGGATCTGGCATCGATCCGCGAGCTCGTCGGGATCGCCGCCGGCGACCAGGTCGCGCAAGACATCGCCTTCGACATCGTGGAAGCCAGGGACTGGGTCAAGGCCACGCTCGAGGAACTCGTTCCGGTCCGTGCGCAACGTTTCATCGTGCACGGCCACCATGATCGCGCAAAGGTGCCCCCCAACAAGCTCGGCATCGAGATCGAGGCGGCGCTGGCCTTCGGCACCGGCCATCATGGCACCACCCGCGGCTGCCTGTTGCTGCTTGATCATTTGCTGAAGGCGTACCGTCCCCGGCGCGTGCTCGACCTCGGCACCGGCACCGGTGTGCTGGCTATCGCCGCGGCGAAGGCGCTGCGGAGCGAGGTTCTGGCGAGCGACATCGATCCGCTGTCGGTGTTGACCGCGCGAGCCAACGCCAGGCTCAACGAAACCGGAAACCTGGTGAAAACCATCCGCGCCAGCGGATTTTTGGCGCCGGAATTCGCAAAGCACGGACCATTCGATCTGGTGCTGGCGAACATCCTCGCCAATCCGCTGCGGCAAATGGCAATGCCGATGGCGAAGCATTTGGCGCCATCGGCGTTGATCATCCTGTCGGGCTTGCTGCCGCATCAGGTCCGAAGCGTGATCGCGGCGTACCGCGCGCGCGGGCTTGTTCTGAGGCGGCAGATCGGAATCGAAGGCTGGAGCAGCCTGCTGCTGCAAAAGGCTCGCTGATCGTCATTCCCTGGCGCGGGTTGACGCGAGTTCATCGTCATGCCCGGGCCTGACCCGGGCATCCATCCATCTTCGCAACAAGTTTTTTTGGAAAAGGATGGATCACCGGGTCATCCCCGATCAAGTCGGGGACAGGCGCCCGGTGATGACAATCTTTGACGATGGTTGAGAGTTGCTATTTTGGCAGTTTCGGCTCGGCGCGGGCAATCACGCCCTTTTCCTCGCGCACGTTCCGCTTGACGCGCGCCTCGACGAAGCGATCCAGCATCTGGACGATGACACCGCGCTGCTTTTTGACGACCGGCGGAAGCGGGCCGCGGCGGATCGGCGGCGAAATCTTTTCAAATGTAAACGTTGGCATGGTGCATCCCCTCGTCGCTGCGTTGAGACACTCCTGGAATTTCCCCGGATTTCGTTGGATGAACGGCTTGGGCCACAAACCGGCGATCCTGTTTAAAGTAGCCGGGAAAAATTCAAGCATAAACTATGCCAAATTGGGCCGATTCGCATCACGTTGCGTAACTCTCCACGCGATCCTAAAAGGGTCGGGCGATGTTCGAAGCCTATTTCCAGACATTCGAAGAACCTGAAGGCGGCGTTGCGTTGAGGGCGCGGCTGTCCGCGTTTCGCGAGGAACTGGCGCGGCGGAAGCTGACCGGATTCATAGTTCCCCGCGCCGATCAGCAACAAAACGAATATGTCGCGCCATCGGAAGAGCGGCTCGCCTGGCTCACCGGCTTTACCGGTTCGGCCGGCCTCGCGATCATATTGACGCAGGCGGCTGCCGTGTTCGTCGATGGCCGCTACACGCTCCAGGCGGCAAAGCAGGTCGACGGCACGGCGTGGGGCGTCGAACCCTTGATCGATCCGCCGCCGGAAAGCTGGCTGGCAAAGCATCTCTCAGCCGGCGACCGCCTCGGATTTGATCCGTGGCTGCACACTTCGGCGGCAGCCGAGCGCCTGGCCGCGGCCTGCGCCAAGGCCGGCGCGGAACTGGTCGCGGTCGACAGCAACCCGCTCGATTCCGTATGGACCGAGCGCCCGTCACCCCCGCTGGGCCCCGTCGCCGTTCACGGCCGCCAATTTTCCGGCGAAGCGGAAGCCGACAAGCTCAAGCGCATTCGTCTCGAAATCGCACGGCTTGGCGTCGATGCGCTGGTGCTGTCGGATTCGCATGCGGTGGCGTGGACCTTCAACATCCGCGGCGCCGACGTCTCGCATACGCCGCTGCCGCTGTCCTACGCGCTGGTGCCGAAGGACGGCCGCCCCACCGTCTTCATCGATCACCGCAAGCTGTCGAACAGCGCGCGCGACCATCTCGAACACACCGCCGATGTCGCCGAGCCCGAGGCGCTGGCGCCTGAACTCACGGGGCTTGCGCAACGCGGCGCATCGATCGCGCTGGATAGCGCCACCGCCGCCGACGCGCTGAGCCGCCTGATCTCGGCGGCCGGCGGCAAGGCCGTCAGGGGCAACGATCCGGTCAGCCTGCTCAAGGCCGTCAAGAACGCCACCGAGATCGAGGGCACCCGGACCGCGCACGCGCGCGACGCGGTGGCGCTGGCGCGCTTCCTTGCCTGGATCGACCGCGAAGCCCCATCCGGCGCGCTGACCGAGATCGACACGGTCGAGGCGCTCGAGACGTTCCGCCGCGACACCGGCGCGTTGAAGGACGTTTCGTTTCCCACCATCGCCGGAACCGGGCCGAACGGCGCCATCGTGCACTACCGCGTCACCCGCAAGAGCAACCGGCGGATCTCGCCCGGCGACCTCTTGCTGGTCGATTCCGGCGCGCAATATGAGGACGGCACCACCGACGTCACCCGCACCATCGCGATTGGCGCGCCGACCGCGGAAATGCGCGACCGCTTTACCCGCGTGCTGCGCGGGCACATCGCGATTGCGCGCGCGGTGTTTCCCGACGGCACCACCGGCGCGCAACTCGATACGCTGGCGCGGCAATTCCTCTGGCAGGCCGGCATCGATTTCGACCACGGCACCGGTCACGGCGTCGGCAGTTATCTTTCCGTGCACGAAGGCCCGGCGCGTATATCGAAGCTCGGCACCGCGCCGCTGAAGCGCGGCATGATCCTGTCCAACGAGCCCGGCTATTACAAAACTGACGACTACGGCATCCGGATCGAGAATCTGGAACTGGTGGTCGGCGCCGATATCGCCGGCAGCGAGAAGCCGGTGAATGCCTTCGAGACGCTGACGCTGGCGCCGATCGACCGCCGTCTGATCGAGCTGAAAATGCTGAGCGAACAGGAACTCGCCTGGCTCAACGATTACCACGCAAGGGTGCGCCGCGAGGTCCGGCCCCATGTCGACGAAGCCACCAGGCTGTGGCTCGACAGCGCGACCGCAGTGCTGGAGCTGTAAGCGTCGGATGCAGCAGCCGATGCGAGGGAAGCACCGCCGTCATACCCCGCGAAGGCGGGGTATCCAGTACGCCGCGACCTCTCGATGCTGTAGCACTTGCCCTGGATACTGGATCATCCGCTTTCGCGGATGATGACATTTGTGTGTGCGGCAGAGCGCGGCGTCTCACCCCCCGATCATCTTCAGCCATTCGTCCTCGGTCAGCACCTCGACGCCATGTTTTTTGGCTTCCGCAAGCTTCGAGCCGGCGCCGGGACCGGCGACCACATAATCCGTCTTCTTCGACACCGAGCCCGCCGCCTTGGCTCCCAACCGCTCGGCCATCGCCTTGGCTTCGTCGCGCGTCATCCTCTCCAGCGAACCCGTGAACACGACGGTCTTGCCGGCGATCGCCGAATTGCTCTTCGGCCTTTCGGCGTCGAGGATAGTCACTTCCTTCGTCAGCCGCTCGACGATGCCGCGATTATGGCTTTCGCCGAAATATGCCTTGATGCTGGCGATCACGGTGTCGCCGATCTGGTCGAGCGCATCCATCTCCGTCATGGCCTCCTCGTCGCCCTTGGCAACCCTGAGGCAGGCATCGTGAAATGCCTTCCACGACCCGTAGCCGCGCGCCAGCGCCAGCGCCGTGGTCTCGCCGACATGGCGCATGCCGAGCGCGAAGATGAAGCGCTCGAGCGCGATCCTGCGGCGCTCCTCGATCGCGGCGAACAGGTTGCGCACCGAGGTCTCGCCATAGCCTTCGATCTGCTCAAGCTTGAGATTCGAGTTGCGCCTGGGCAGCGTGAAGATATCGGCAGGCTCCTCAACCCAGCCCTGTTCGAAGAAAAACGCGATCTGCTTCTCGCCGAGCCCTTCAATGTCGAAGGCCCGGCGCGAGGCGAACAATTTCAGATGCTCAATCTTCTGGTAGGGACAGGCGAACTCGCCGGTACAGCGGGCGCGCGAACCCTCCTCGCCGGTGGCGGTTTCCTCGCGCACCACGTCGGTGTGCAGCGGACACGGACACTTCTTCGGAAAGTGATAAGGTTTCGCGTCCTTCGGCCGCTTGTCGATCACGACGTCGACGACCTGGGGAATCACATCGCCGGCGCGCTGGATCACGACGGTGTCGCCGATCCGGATATCGCGGCCCTCGCGCAATTGCTCGCCGTCGCCGCCGATCCCCTTGATGTAGTCCTCATTATGCAGCGTGACGTTCTGCACGATGACGCCGCCGACGCCGACCGGCTCGAGCTTGCCGACCGGCGTGAAGGAGCCAGTGCGGCCGACCTGGATCTCGATATCCCGGAGCACGGTGGTGGCGCGCTCGGCCGGGAACTTGTGCGCGATCGCCCAGCGCGGCGTGCGCGACACGAAGCCGAGGCGTTCCTGCCAGTCGATGCGGTCGACCTTGTAGACGACCCCGTCGATATCGTAATCGAGTTTTGCGCGCTGCTCCTCGATCTTGCGATGAAAGGCGATCAGCTGTTCGACCGAGTGGCAGAGCTTGGTCAGCGGATTGGTCTTGAATCCGCAGCGCTCGAACCAGCCGATCATGCCGGACTGGGTAGCTTCCGGCATCGCCGACATCTGCCCCCAGGCGTAGGCAAAAAATCCCAGCGGACGCGAGGCGGTGATGGCGGGGTCCTTCTGGCGCAACGAGCCGGCGGCCGAGTTGCGCGGATTGACGAAGATGGTATCGCCGGCCGCCTTCTGCCGCTCATTCAGCGCCAAAAAACCCTTTTTGGTCATGTAGACCTCACCGCGCACCTCGCAGATATCGGGCACGTTGTGGCCTTTGAGTTTGTGCGGCACATCCTTCAGCGTGCGGATATTGGCCGTGACGTCTTCGCCCTCGGCGCCGTCGCCACGCGTGGCGGCGGTGACGAGTTCGCCGCCTTCGTAACGCAGCGACATCGAAAGCCCGTCGATTTTCGGCTCGGCGCTGAAATCGATCTTGTCGCCCTCGTCGAGCTTGAGGAAACGGCGGATGCGGCCGGCGAAATCGAGCACGTCTTGCTCGGCAAAGGCGTTGTCGAGCGACAGCATCGCCACCGCGTGACGGACTTTCCTGAATTTTCCGGACGGCGCCGCGCCGATTTTCTGCGACGGCGATTGGTCCGTGACGAATTCCGGAAATCGGGCCTCGATGGCGTTGAAGCGCTTGCGCAGCGCGTCGTATTCGGCGTCCGAAATCTTCGGTGCGTCTTCCTGATAGTAATACTTGTCGTGGCCCTCGAGCTCGAGCGAAAGACGCTTGTGCTCGACCTTGGCCTGCGCCTTGGTGAGGGCGTCGACGGAAGGAGGAGATTTTGCTGTTGCTGCTTTAGCCATGGCACTTGAATACGACGAAGTTGATTTGGAGAAAAGCGGCCGCAAGAGCCGGCGTGCCGCGGATGCTGCGCAGCGCGCTGCACCGCGTCCGGGACACGAGAATCACGCCGTTGCCGCACGGAGCAAACGCTCGGCTGCCGCCCGCGCTTCGGCGGTGATCTCGGCCCCCGCCAGCATGCGGGCGATCTCCTCGCGGCGGTGATCGGCGGCGAGCGCGTTGACCCGGGTGGCGACGCGCTTGCCCTTGTCGAGCGCGTCTTTCGAAATCAGCAAATGCTGATCGGCTCGGGCCGCGACCTGCGGCGCATGGGTCACCGCCATTACCTGCACCTTGCCGGCAAGCCGCGCCAGCCGCGCGCCGATGGCGTCGGCGACCGCGCCGCCAACGCCGGTGTCGATTTCGTCGAACACAAGGGTGGGCGCCGAACCGCGATCCGACAGCACGACCTTGAGCGCGAGCAGGAACCGCGACAGCTCGCCGCCGGAAGCGACCTTCATCAGCGGCCCCGGCTTGGTGCCGGGATTGGTCTGGACCCAGAATTCGACGCGATCGAAACCCTGCGGGCCCGGCGATTTGGGATCGGATTCGATCTGGGTCATGAACTTCGCTCGATCGAGCTTTAGCGGCGTCAGTTCGGCATTGACTGTCTTGTTGAGCTTCTCGGCGGATTTTTCACGCGCGGCCGAGAGCTTGGCCGCGGCGGCGGCATAGCGTTGGTCGGCCTCGCCAGCCGCCGCCTCGAGCCTTTTCAACTGTTCGGCGCCGGCGTCGATCAACGCCACATCGGCGGCGTATTTGGCGGCCAGGTCAGCCAGACCATCGACCGGCGTCGAATATTTGCGGGATGCCGCGCGCAATGCGAACAGCCGTTCCTCGATGCGCTCGAGCTCGGCAGGATCGAAATCCGCCGCGATCAATGCGGCGCTGAGGTGCTGGTCGGCCTCCTCCAGCGCGTTGATCGCCGCGTCAATGGCTTTCACCGCGGGCTCGACCAGGGCGGGCGAATTTCCGGCCCTGCGCTCCAGCCGGCGCACTGCCGCCGACAACGCCGGCACCGGCGAATGATCGCCGCCAACGGCATCCTGCGCCTCGCGCAGGTCGGCGGCGATCTTCTCGCCCTGCATCATCGTGGTGCGGCGTTCCGCCAGCGCGGTCTCCTCGCCATCCCTGGGCGCAAGCTTCTTCAACTCGTAGGATGCATGACGCAGGTAGTCGGCCTCGCGCGCGGCGCGCTCCATGTCGGCGCGATGCGTCTCGAGCAGGTTGTTGGCGGCGCGCCTCAGGTCCCAGAGCCGCTCCAGTGCCGCGACGTCCTTCTCGAGGCCGGCAAACGCGTCGAGCAGGCGCCGATGGGTCGAGGCGTCGACCAGCGCGCGCTCGTCGTGCTGGCCGTGGATTTCCACCAGCGCGGAGCCCACCGCTTTCAGGGTCTGCACGCTGATCGCCTGATCGTTGATGAAGGCCCGGGTACGGCCATCGGCAAGCTGCACCCGCCGCAGGATCATTTCGCTCGAATCGTCTGAACTCGCGTCGTCGAGCCCGTTGTCGCTGAGGATTTTCGAGGCCGGATGACCCTTCGGCACGTCGAACACTGCGGTGACCTGCCCCTGCTCGACGCCGTGACGCACGAGGCCCGCGTCGCCGCGGCCGCCGAGCGCCAGCGCGAACGCATCGAGGAGGATGGATTTGCCCGCACCGGTTTCGCCGGTCAGCACCGCGAGGCCGCGGGAAAACTCGATATCGAGCCGTTCGATCAGGACGATGTCACGGATCGACAGACGCGCCAGCATGAAAGATCAATTCCTAGCCGAGACCCAGTTTCTTGAAGGCCCTGGAAATGTAGGAACCCTGATTCTCGCTCGGCTCGAGACCGCCGGACTTTACAAGATTATAGGCGTCCTTGTACCAGCGGCTGTCAGGAAAATTGTGCCCAAGTACAGCGGCGGCGGTTTGCGCTTCGCCGACGATGCCGATCGCCATATAGGCCTCGGTCAGCCGGGCCAGCGCTTCCTCGACATGCCGCGTGGTCTGGTACTGCGTCACCACGGTCTTGAAACGGTTGATCGCGGCGGTGTAATCGCGTTTTTGCATATAGTAGCGGCCGATATTCATTTCGCGGCCTGCGAGCTGGTCGCGCGCGCCTTCGAGCTTGGCCTTCGCGCTGATGGCATATTCCGAGGTCGGATATTTGCGGATCACTTCTTCGAGCGCCGCGATGGCCTTTTCGGTCCGGCCTTGATCCCGGGAAGTGTCCGGAATCTGGTCGTAGTGCGAAGCCGCGATCAGATATTGCGCATAGGCGGCGTCGGGACTTCCCGGGTGCAAGGTAACGTAACGGGTGGCCGCGCCGATGCAGCTGTCGTAGTCGCCGGAATTGTAGAACGCATAGGCCGACATCAGCAGCGATTTGCGTGCCCAGTCGGAATAAGGATGCTGGCGGTCGACTTCCTCGAATTTCTTCGACGCCGCCTTCGCATCCTTCCTCTCATTCATCAGGTACAAGCCCTCATTGTAGAGCTTGTCGGCAGGCTCCTCGACGAATGTGTCGTCCTTGGCCAGAAACTTGTCCCACAGCGCGCCGGTACCGCAACCGCACAAGGGAGCCGCCAGCACGACCAGGCCAGCCGCCAGACGCAGTTGCCGCCCAACCCAAGGGAGGCCAGCCGGTATCCTGCGTAGTTCGAGCGTCATGCGCTGTACCGACATAGAATGAGGACCTGACGCCTTTGATGTGGTGTCGCCGCGCACGCTCCGGCGTACCGATGGACACAGAACCTGCTGTGCCCGTGGCCATGCCATGCAACCGGGCCTGTGTAGCGGAAAAAAGTCTGTTAACCAACCGGATACGCAGGCAATTCGCCCGGATTAAGGCGGCCTACGCCATGGCCGACAACCACGGTTAATCTGGTTAATGGACGACGCCGCAGTGCCTCGCGAGGCTCAAAACGCATCCAAGGCGGCAGCCAAGGAGCCCTGGACCGTTCGAACACGAAATTCCGGACATTTCGACGACCAGTCAGGACATTTCCGGGCCGTAGGCCGGGGCGATCATGCCCCCAACCATTCCACTGCCGACTTCGGCGTGCCCGCGCGAGCGGCGGGCGGCGTCGGCCTCGATCACCCGCCAGGCGCTGCGATCGTCCATCAAGGCCGTCAGCACCGCGTAATTGAGCTTGTGGCCGCCACGCACCGACCGATAGGCGCCCAGCAGCGGCAGGCCGGAGAGAGCGAGATCGCCGATCACGTCGAGCACCTTGTGGCGGGCGCACTCGTCGGCATAGCGCAGCCCCTCGGCATTGAGCAGACGCTCATCGTCGAACACCATGGAATTCTCGAATGAGGCACCTAGCGCAAATCCAGCGCTCCACAGCCGCGCCGTATCATTCATGAATCCGAAGGTCCGGGCGCGGCAAATCTCGCGTCGGAAACGTTCTGGACTGAGATCCAGCACATAGTTCTGGCGGCCGATCACGGGATTGGCGAAATCGATTTCGACCTCGGCGCGGAAACCCGCGGAATATGGCCGCAATTCACCAAATGAGTCACCCGTCGCGACCCGCACCGGCTTCAACACCTGGATGAAACGGCGCGATCCGGACTGCTCGACAATACCGGCCTGATCGATCGCCGCGACAAATGCAGCGGCGCTGCCATCCATGATCGGAACTTCCGGACCATCCACTTCGATGGTGGCGTTATCGACGCCCATGCCGCGAAGCGCGGCAAGCACATGCTCCGCCGTCGAGACAAGCGGACCCTCGCGGTCGCCGAGCACCGTTGCGAACTCGGTCGATATCACGGATTCGGCATTGGCCTGGACTTCCCGGTCGCAACCGTCCAGTCCGGTGCGCACAAAAATATAACCCGCATCGATAGATGCGGGTCCGAGGGTCAAATTGACGGGTAATCCGGAATGAACGCCGACGCCCGTCACGGTGGCTTGCAAGCGAAGCGTTGTCTGCCTGCCAAATTTCATTCGAAGATCGCCCACTACCGACTTACTTAAAGTCCCGAAAGACGCGATTGCGCACGCCGAATTCTGCTTCAAGTTCCCCAAGTCACGGCAGACAATAGTCACAGCCCCAAAGCGCGCCAACTCACGCTTTTTTACCGATTGTTACCCCATCTCTGCCGCATTCGTGCCAAAGCTTAACCAAATTGCGCCTTTGCCGGAAAGGTTTTCGGCCCTGCCAACTGATCACGAAATGAATAATTAATTATTTAATATCAGTTGCTTGCCGCGCTGAGAAACAAGGGTCCCGGCTTTGTTAAACCGGCACCCTTTTCACAGACCAGAGTCTTAATAATTTCAATTGTTCTGCCGACGCAGGAATGCGGGGATATCCAAATGATCGTCGCCCTGTGGCGCCGCCGCAACAGGTGCCGTGCGCCCGTGAACGTCGAGACCTTGCGGTGAGGGCCGACGCGCATATTCCGAAACCGGCTCCTTTGACGCGACCTGCTGGGCCACCGTGGCCTGCGGCTTTCGCTCGGGCAATGGCGGCATCGACATGGCCGGACCGGAGGCACGGGCCGCGATCGGCGGCTCGGTTTCTTCGTCACGACGGCCGAGGCCGACATTGGCGAGACGCTGAAGCAGCGACATCCGGGTCTTTTGCGGGTGCTCCTCCTCCACCTCCCCGCGCGCCTGCCGGATTTCGTTCTGTGCAGGCATCGGCAAATCTTCGAATTTCGGCATCCTTGGCGTGCGAACGGGTGCACGTTCGGCCGCCTGCGGGATGAAGGTTTCGGGTGTCGCGGGCTCATGGACCTCGGCGCGCGCGACCTCGCGATCGGGGAACAGTGACGGCTTCTGCGCGATCGGCCGAACCGTGACGTCGCCGTAGGACGCAGGTTGCAACGACGTCGATGCAGCCTGCGCAGCTTCCGGAGCGACCGCCGCGGCGATGGCTGCGAGTGCCGCACGTTCGACGCTGCTTGAACTGCGCTGCTGCGAAGCGACAGGAGCGGCCGGCGCCTGCATCTCAAGCTTCTGGGCGCGTTCGGCAAGGCGTGCATTGTCGGCGCGCAGTCGCGCCGTCAGATCGGCAAGGCGGTTTTCCGGGGTAGCGGCCGAAGCCACCGCGTTGGCCGAGGTCGCGGCAGGTGCTGCGGCGTTGCGCGAGATCAACGCCTGCTCGATTCCGGTGGCAACGACGGAGACCCGGATAACGCCATCGAGACTCTCGTCGAAGGTGGCACCGACAATGATATTGGCGTCCTGATCGACTTCCTCGCGAATCCGGGTTGCGGCTTCGTCGACCTCGAACAGCGTCAGATCCCTGCCGCCGGTGATCGAGATCAGGAGGCCGCGGGCGCCCTTCATGGAGGAATCGTCGATCAACGGATTGGCGATCGCAGCCTCGGCCGCGGTCAATGCGCGCTTGTCGCCGGAGGCCTCGCCCGTGCCCATCATCGCCTTGCCCATTTCGCGCATCACGGCGCGAACGTCGGCGAAGTCGAGATTGATCAGGCCTTCCTTGACCATCAGGTCGGTGATGCAGGCGACGCCCGAATAAAGCACCTGGTCGGCCATCGCGAATGCGTCGGCGAAGGTGGTCTTTTCGTTGGCGACCCTGAACAGGTTCTGGTTCGGGATGATCAGAAGCGTATCGACCACCTTGTGGAGTTCGGCGATGCCGGACTCGGCGGTGCGCATGCGGCGCTGGCCCTCGAAGTGGAATGGCTTGGTGACGACGCCGACGGTGAGGATGCCGAGGTCGCGCGCGGTCCTGGCGATGACGGGCGCTGCGCCGGTGCCGGTGCCGCCGCCCATGCCGGCGGTGACGAACACCATGTTGGCGCCGGAGAGATGGTCGCGGATTTCGTCGAGAACTTCCTGGGCGGCGGCCGCGCCGACATCCGGCTGCGAGCCGGCGCCGAGACCCTGGGTGACCTGGGTGCCCATCTGGATGATGCGCTGCGCCTTGGACATGGTGAGCGCTTGCGCGTCGGTATTGGCGACGACGAAATCGACACCCTGCAGTCCGGCGGTGATCATGTTGTTGACGGCGTTGCCGCCAGCCCCGCCTACGCCAAATACGGTAATCCGCGGCTTCAGCTCGCTGATGTCAGGGGGAGTAAGATTGAGTGCCATGGTTGCCTCTCGATTACGCGCGCGTTGGTTCGCCACGGCCGGCGGCCGCGGGAGCTGGTGGAAGTCGAAGGGTGCGGAAAAGAATCATCAGAAGCCCTCGCGAAGCCATCGTCCGACCTTTCCGAAATAGCCGTCTGTCCCTGTCCTGAGCTGCCGCGTATGCCGCGGTTCGACGTGTTCGAGATGAGCGTATTGCGGATAAACCAGCAGCCCCGCGGGAACCGCGAACGAAGCGCCCTTGGCTTCGCTGGGCAGCCGTCCAAAACCAAGCGGACGGCCGATACGGACCGGCCGGCCGAGGATTTCGGTTGCAAGTTCGGCGAGGCCGGTGAGCTGCGAGGCGCCCCCGCTCAGGACAATTCGTGCCTTTGTCTCTGCGGCAAAGGGGGAATCCGCGAGGCGGTCCCTCACCATTTCAAAGGTCTCCTCGGCGCGGTGCCTGACAATGTTCGCGATCGTGGCGCGAGACACCATCTGCGGAACATCCCGCTCGCTGTCTCCGGCAGTCGGCACGGACATCAACTCACGCGCGTCGGACCCGCCGGTCAGCACGGTGCCATATAACGTCTTGATTCGCTCGGCATCTGCAATGCATGCGCCAAGGCCCCGCGCTAAATCCATGGTGATGTGGTGCCCGCCGACCGCAAATCCGGCCGCATGCACGAAGCGCCCCCCGGAATAGGTGGCAATCGTGGTGGTGCCGGCGCCCATTTCCACCACGGCGGCGCCGAGGTCGGCTTCATCGTCGGTCAGCACCGACAGGCCGGCCACATAGGGGCCCGCCGCCATGGCCTCGACATTGAGATGGCAGCGTTCGACCACCAGCATCAGGTTCCTGGCAACCGTCGCATCCGAGGTGACGACGTTCATGTCGACGCCGAATTGCCGCGCGACCATGCCGCGCGGATCGCGAATGCCCTTGACGCCGTCGACCGCATAGCTGACCGGCAAGGCATGAAGCACGGTGCGGCCCTCGCCGGTGGCATGGCGCATTCCCGTAGAGGTGACCCGGCTGACGTCGGCAGCCGTAACCGTGCCGCCGCGAATATCGGCCGCGGCCTCGATCAACTGACCATGTAACCGCCCGCCCGATACCGAGAGCAGCACGGACTCGACCTGGACCTTCGCCATGCGCTCAGCCAATGCCACCGCCTGGCGCACCGCCTGCTCGCATTCGGCTAGATCGACCACCGCACCGGCCTTCACGCCGCGCGACTGGATCTGGCTGTATCCGATCAACTCGACGGCATGGCTGCGTCCGCGCAAGGCATCGCTTGGCGGCGACGGCTTCAGCCGCGCGACCATGCAGGCGATCTTGCTGGTGCCGATATCGAGGGAAGCCACCAGCGCGGTGCGCTTCTGCGGCATCGGGCGCGTCTTCGGAGTCTGATTGCGGTCAAGGCCGGTCATGCGTCACCGGCCTTCTTTTTCAACTTCTTGTCCTTGAATAGTTCTTCGCGGGCCTTGGCCGCGTCTTCCGAGAGCTGCACCGTCAGCCGGTCGGGCAGGCGCATGTCGATGGCGACGATATCGCGGGAGAACAGCCGGTCCTCCTGGTCGAGTTTGGTCAATGCCGCCAGCGCATTGCCGGTGTCGTTCTCCGGCAAGCGGATGTCCAGACCATCCTTGAGCCGCAGGTTCCAGCGCCGCTCGCCGACGAAGACTGCAGCTTTCGTCGCCGCCTGCACCTGCGGGTAACGCGCGAGCAGCGCAAGGAAATCCCGGGCGCGGGTTTCGGCTCCCTTGCCGACGACCAGCGGCAGCGTGATGAAGCGGCGGGACAAATAGGGCTCGAGCACGGTACCGTCATCCGCGATCACCGAGAGACGACCGTCCCGTTGCCACAGCGCGAATGGCGCACGCTCGACGATATCGATCTGAAGCCGGCCGGGATAAAGTTTCAATATCGTGGCATCGGCGATCCACGGATTGGCCTTGAGCTTGTCGCGCACCGTGGCGGCGTCGAGGAACAATAGCGAGGAGCGGCCATTGACGCCACCGATCGCGAGCACCTCGTCCTGGGTCAATTGCTTGCGCCCGTTGATGGCGACCGTCGTGATGCGAAATCCCGCGGAGTTGGCCAGCGCATTGCGGCTGTCGGAGAGAGCCGAGGTGAATTGCTCGAGGTGGCCGCCCTTGACGATGCCGAAGCCGGCGCTGGCCAGCAGCAACAGTACGGTCGCCGTGACGCCGGCGCGATTGGGAAGATGACGTTCGAGCCGCGCGATCAGCCGGTTCGGTTGTTCACGACCGAAATCTTGTCGCCCACGGTCGCGGCTCAAGCCAAGCCAAACGCGCAACGGCACGGCCGCGCCGATCGCGGCCTTCAGGTCAGCTTGGGACCTCGGCGATCTCGGCGATCGGGCGAGGCGTCCTCCAGCATCCATTGCACGAGCTCGTCAAATGTTGCCCTCGCAAATGCTGCGAGTTCTGGCACAGGTCACGTACTCGGTGATGCCGGGCTGGGTGCTGGCCTCAGCGTAGAAGAGGCCACCTGTTCCCTCGATGCGGTCGTCGAAGCGGAAATCCGCAACAGCTCACGCCCCGGCAGCCAAGCGCCACATGCGCCGCCAGCGTTAACCTTCGGACTTCCTGGTAAACAAAGGGTAAATTAGGTGTCGGCAGGCAATGATTTGGCCCGCCTTTTGAGTACTTTGCCCGATATTAGTAAAGATTTAGCGATACATCAGGCTGTTACCGGACAGCCCCGCCCTGGCCTCTGCCGAGCTGCGTCAGGAAAGGTACTACTTTGGCGTGCGCCTTGCCGCCAGGGCGATCTGTTCTTTCAGGAAATCGGCGAACTCGATGCCCTCAGCCTTGAGCGCCTTCGGATAGAGCGAGGCCTTGGTCAGGCCCGGCAAGGTATTGGTTTCGAGGAAGATCGGCCCCTGTTTCGAAATAATGAAGTCGGTGCGGGAATAGCCGCTGCACGACAGCGCCCGATGTGCCCTGAGCGCCTGATCCATGAGTTGCGCGGTGATTTCAGGGGTAAAACGTCCGGGGCAGATTTCCTGCGTCGTCTTGGCCAGATATTTTGCCCGGTAGTCGAACCCGAACCCGCCCTCCGCCGGAATGATCTCGACCGGCGGAAGCGCGACGACCGAGCCGTCCAGCCGTTCCAGTACGCCACAGGTCGCTTCCACGCCCGAGACAAAGGGTTCGATCACGTATTCTTCGGTCTTGGCTGCGCGACGAACGGCCACGAAGTCCTGAGTCGCATTGACGAAGATGAGCCCGTAGCTCGAGCCGTCCCGCACCGGCTTGGCAATCAGCCTGCCGTATTCGGCCAGTGCCCGCTCGAGATCTTCCAGCGCCACGCCGGCTGGGGCCTTCACCCCTGCAACGGCGGCAAAACGCTTGGCCGCGACCTTGTCGAAGGCGAGATGCGACGACGCTGAACCCGAGCCCGTGAAGGCGATCCGGCGCATTTCACACATCACCTGAAGCTCGCCATTTTCGGCCGCGCCGCCATGCAGGCCAAGTACCAGCACGCGGTCCTCGGCCTTTGTCTTGTCGAGCGCCTGTTCGATCCTGCCGACGCTGGGCGTATCCGTCTTGAAGGGCTCCTCGAACGGCCGCGAATGCGTCAGAAGCGCCTCGGATCGGGCTTCATGCACCGTGCCGTCAACATCCCAGAACCATAGATCCGCGTCGGGCAAGGCCGAATGCAGAGCCTGGGCGGTGGCCACCGACACCAGGCGCTCCTTGTTCGTGCCCCCGAAAAGAATGGTAATCCGCATCACTCGTCCTGCTGATCTATTTCTTTCGTCATTTTCGGCATGCGGCACGGACCCGAAATCTCTCTTCTATATCGGTTCGAGATTCCGGGTCCGCGCGGTACGCACGTCCCTGAAATGGCAACTAGGCCGGAATCCCGATCCGCTTGATTTCCCAGTGTAGCTCAATTCCGGAATTTTCCTTTACCCGCGCGCGAACGGTTTCACCGAGGGTTTCGATATCATGGCCGGTCGCCTCGCCGGTGTTGATCAGAAAATTGCAGTGCATCTCCGAGACCTGCGCGCCGCCGACGCGCAGGCCCCGGCAGCCGGCCGCGTCGATCAGCTTCCAGGCGCTGTGACCGGGCGGATTCTGGAACGTCGAGCCGCCGGTCTTTTCCCGAATCGGCTGCGCGGTTTCGCGGTGGTTCTGCACCTCGTTCATACGCGCCCGGATCGCGGCCGAGGCGGTGATCCGCCCGCGAAAGCGCGCGGAGGTAAAAATGACGGCAGCGTCGGCGCCGCTGTTACGATAGGCGAACTTCATATCGGCATTGCTGAACGCATGTTTTTTGCCGTCACGCCCGACGCCAACCGCCTCGATCAGGACATCCTTGGTCTCGGTCCCATTGGCGCCGGCGTTCATGCGCAGCGCACCACCGACGGTGCCGGGAATGCCGAAAAAGAATTCCAACCCGCCGATATCGGCGGCGGCCGCCGCCTCGGCGACGCGCCGGTCGAGCGCGGCGGCGTCGGCGCTGACGATATCGCCGCTGGCGCTGATCTCGCCGAAACCGCGCGGCGACAGCCTGACGACGACGCCGGGCAGGCCGCCATCGCGCACGATCAGGTTGGAGCCGACACCGACAACATGAACCGGAAACTCGCGCGACAAAGAGCCAAGGAAATAAGCCAGATCGTCTTCATCCGCGGGCGTGAACAACACTTGCGCCGGACCGCCGACCCGAAACCAGGTCAACTCCGCGAGCGACTGGTTCGCCAACAGCCGCCCGCGCAACCCGGGCATTGCGGCTTTGAGATCGGGCGTGATGTCGGGGAAGGTCAATGCAGGTCTCTAGGTTCTTGATGTCCGAGTTCGCGCTCTTCGTTCCCTCCCCCCTTGAGGGAGGGGGGTGAGCCGCAGGCGCCGGTGTTTGCGATACCTCCCTCTCCACCTCTCCCCCACAAGGGGGGAGAGAGCCGAGCGCATCGTGCAGCATCGCCGCATTTCGACAACGGCCATGACGGGAGTTCTGCGTGCAGACCCATCACCCCAGCGCCTTCAATTCGCCCGGCAGCGCGTAGGCCCATTGCGTGATGTTGCCGGCGCCGAGGCAGACCACGAAATCGCCACGGCCGGCGATGCCGCGAACCAGGCCTGCGAGTTCGGCGGAATTTTGCAGCGGAATCACTTCGCGATGACCATGCGCGCGCAGGCCGAGCACGAAATGGTCGCGGTCGATGCCCTCAATTGGCGCTTCGCCGGCCGGATAGACTTCCGCGACCACGACCGCATCGGCATCGTTGAAACAGGTGCAGAATTCCTCGAATAGCGATTGCAGCCGGGTGAAGCGATGCGGCTGCACCACGGCGATGATCTTGCCGTTGGTGGATTCCCGCGCCGCCCTCAAGACGGCTGCGATTTCGACGGGGTGATGACCGTAGTCGTCGATGATGGTAACCCCGTTCCATTCTCCGGTCCGGGTGAAGCGCCTTCGCACGCCGCCAAAGCCCGCGATCGCCTTTCGGATCATCGCATCCGACAAGCCCAGTTCATGGGCGACTGCGATCGCCGCCGTGGCATTGAGCGCGTTGTGACGTCCCGGCATCGGTAAATGCAGATCGGCGATTTCATGCACGGCCTCGGTCTTGCGGTTACGGAATGCGACCTTGAAGCTGGAGCCGCCGGCAAACGGATTGAGATCGATCAGCCGAACGTCGGCCTGCGGATTTTCGCCGTAGGTCACGATGCGCCGATCCTCGATCTTGCCGACCAGCGCCTGCACCACGGGATGGTCGATGCACATCACCGCGAAACCGTAGAACGGCACGTTCTCGACGAAGTTGCGGAACGCCTCCTGCACCGCATCGAAGGTCTTGAAATGATCGAGATGTTCAGGGTCGACGTTGGTGACGATGGCGATATCGGCCGGCAGCTTCAGGAACGTGCCGTCGCTCTCGTCCGCCTCCACCACCATCCATTCGCCGGCCCCCAACCGGGCGTTGGTGCCGTAAGCGTTGATGATGCCGCCGTTGATCACGGTGGGATCGAGATCGCCGGCATCGAGCAATGCGGCGACCATCGAGGTCGTGGTGGTCTTGCCATGGGTGCCCGCGATCGCGACGCAGCTTTTCAAGCGCATCAGCTCGGCCAGCATTTCGGCGCGGCGCACCACCGGGATGCGCAAGGCGCGCGCCGCCATCAGTTCGGGGTTGTCGCGCTTGATCGCGGTCGACACCACAAGCACGTCGGCGCCGGCCACGTTCGCGGCCTTGTGGCCGACGCTGATCGCGATGCCCTTGTCGCGCAGCCGGCTGACATTGGCGCCCTCGGAGGCGTCCGACCCCTGCACGGTGTAGCCGAGATTGCTCAAGACCTCGGCGATGCCGCTCATGCCGATGCCGCCGATCCCGACGAAGTGGATGGGTCCGATCTCGCGCGGCAGTCTCATTGTTGTTTCCTTGGCAGCCTTCGTCCGCCAAGGCGGACGACCGGGATGGCACAACGCCGGGGATTCAAAGTATTGGATGCCCCGCTTTCGCAACGCATGACAAGGGGCAATTTTGGCCGCAATAGGTTGGGTTCCGCGGACTTTCGTAATCAAACCGGGGCGCGCGGGATACCGCGTCAACCATCAGGCGTAGCTGCGCACCGCGTTGGCGTTGCCGATCGATTCCATCTCGGTGCGCGGACGGTGCCGGGTCAGGGCCAGCATCATGCCGACCCCGTAGGCCAGCGAGATCATCGACGAGCCGCCATATGAGATGAACGGCAGCGTCATGCCCTTGGCCGGTATCAGCTGCAAGTTGACGGACATGTTGATCGCGGCCTGCACGCCGAACAGGATCGCCAGCCCGGATGCGGCAAAGCGCGAGAACATGTCCTCCGACGCATAGGCGCGCGACAGGACGCGGATCACCACGAAGGCAAACAGGATGAGCAGCGCAAGACATAGGATGATGCCGAATTCCTCCGCAGCCACCGCGAACACGAAATCGGTATGGCTGTCCGGCAGGCTGCGCTTGGCGATGCCCTCGCCCGGTCCCAGTCCGAACCAGCCGCCGTTGGCAAAGGCCTCCATCGCGGTATCGACCTGAAAGGTGTCGCCCGATGCAGGATTCACGAAGCGCTTGATGCGGCCCGCGACATGCGGAACCAGCATATAGGCTCCGAACAATCCGGCCGTGGCGGCGCCGGCGAGCCCCAACACCCAGATCATCCGCATGCCCGCGATGAAGAACAGCGCGCCCCACACCATCAGGATCAGCATGGTCTGACCGAAATCCGGCTCCATCACCAGAAGCGAGACCAGCATCATCAGCAGTACCAGTGCCATCGAGGTGGCTGGCATTTCCGGACGCCGCGCCGATTCCGCAAACAGCCAGGCGGCCATCACGACGAAGGCGGGTTTGGCGGATTCGGAAGCCTGGATATTGATACCGATCAGGGTGATCCAGCGGCGCGCACCCTTGACCTCCGGCCCGAACAGCAGCGTCGCCACGATCAGCACGATGGATACCGCGAACACCACCAGCGCGGTGCGGCGGATCTGCCGGGGCGACATGAACGACACCCCGATCAGCACGACGAAGGACGGCAGCAGAAACAGGACGTGGCGGTTGAAGAAGTGAAAGGGATCGAGCCCGATCCTGGTCGCGACAGGCGGACTTGCCGCCAGCGAAAGAATAATGCCGCCCAGTACCAACGCCATGATCGCCCCAAGCAGCAGGCGGTCCACGGTCCACCACCATTCGCTGAGAGGGTTGCGTTGTTCACGGGAGAGCATCGGCATTCCCAAAGAGCAGAGGTCTGCTCATTGGTGGCTCAGGATGGTTTCCGGAAGGTTAATGAATTGGAAATGTTGCCGACCAAGAGCCGTCATACCCGCGAAAGCGGGTATCCAGTACGCCCGCACCTTAACAATCTAGCCGCACCGGCTCTACTGGATCATGCGCATTCGAGATGATGACAGTTGCGGATGAAGGCGATGACCTTGGAACGGACCGGCCCCGCTCAGAGTCACACCACCGGCTTGACGCCTGGTAGTGCGGTGACGAGGTCGCGGAAGCGCGCACCGCGGATTTCGAAATTGCGGTACTGGTCGAACGAGGCGCAGGCCGGCGACAACAGCACCACCGGCTCGGCCAGTCCCGAAGCTTCCGCATCGCGCGCGGCATTGGCAACGGCGACCTCAAGCGTTTCCGAGATCTCGTGCGGCACGCTTTTGCCCAGGGTGACGGAAAATTCCGGCGCGGCCTCGCCGATCAGATAGGCCTTGCGGATGCGCGGGAAATATTCGCTCAAGCCGGCGATGCCGCCGAGCTTCGGCTTGCCGCCGGCAATCCAGAAAATATCGGCAAAGGACGACAGCGCATGCGCCGCCGCATCGGCGTTGGTGCCCTTGGAGTCGTTGACGAACAACACATTGCCGCGGCGGCCGACCTGCTCCATGCGGTGGGCGAGACCGGGAAAGCTGCGCAGGCCATTCTGCAAAACTTCGGTCGAGACGCCAAGCGCCAGCGCGCAAGCGGAGGCGCAGGCCGCATTCTGCGCGTTGTGCAGCCCGCGCAGCGATCCGATGCCGCCGATCCGCGCGATTTCGCTGCGCGCGCCGCCGGCTGCGCGCCAGACGGTTTCGCGCTCGACATAGACGCCGTCCGGCAGCGGATTCTTCACGGACACGCGGACCACACGCCGGCCTGCGCGCTCGATGCGGTCGGCGGTGTTGCGGCTCCAGCCATCGTCGACGCCGACGATCGCGGTGCCCTGCTTCTGGACCCCCGCGACCAAGCGCTCCTTCACCGCGGCGTAACGCTCAAGCGTGCCGTGGCGGTCGATATGATCCTCGCTGACATTGAGCAGGATGCCGACCGAAGGATCGAGCGAAGGCGACAGATCGATCTGGTACGACGACATCTCGATGACATGCACCCGCCCGGTGCGCGGCGGCTCCAGCGACAGGATCGCGGTGCCGATATTGCCGCCCATCTGCGTGTCGTAGCCGGCGAAACGCATCAAATGCGCGATCAGCGCCGTCGTGGTCGACTTGCCGTTGGTGCCGGTGATGGCGACGAATGGCGCATCCGGCGCGTGGCGGCGCCGTTCCCGGCAAAACAGTTCGATATCGCCGATCACCTCGACTGCGGCCTGTTGCGCCGCCAGTACGGTCCAGTGCGGCGACGGGTGGGTTAGCGGCGCGCCCGGTGTCAGCACCAGCGCCGCGAAATTGGCCCACGATACTTTTCGTAAATCCGCGGTCGTGAAGCCCGCTTGCGTGGCCTCGACAAGCTTGTCGGCGCCGTCATCGCCGGCGATCACTTCGGCGCCGCCCGCCCGCAGGGCGTAGCAGCTCGCCAGTCCCGAGCCGCCGAGGCCAAATACCGCAACGGTCTTGCCCGCGAAGGAGGTTATAGGGATCAAATGATCACCGCAGCTTCAGCGTGGAGAGGCCGGCCAGCGCCAGCATCACCGAAATGATCCAGAACCGGATCACGATCTGCGGTTCGGTCCAGCCCATCTGTTCGAAATGATGATGCAGCGGCGCCATCCGGAACACCCGTTTGCCGGTCAGCTTGAACGACACCACTTGCACGATCACCGAGACCGCCTCCAGCACGAATAGTCCGCCGATCACGGCAAGCACGATCTCATGTTTTACCGCGACCGCGACCGCGCCGAGCATGCCGCCGAGCGCGAGCGAGCCGGTGTCCCCCATGAAGATCGATGCCGGCGGCGCATTGAACCACAGGAATCCCAACCCTGCGCCAAACACCGCGCCGCACAGCACCGCAAGCTCGCCGGTGCCGGCGACATAGTTGATCTGCAAATAGTCCGAGAATACCGCATTGCCCGCGAGATAGGCGATAATGCCGAAGCTCGCCGCCGCGATCATCACGGGCACGATGGCGAGTTCGTCGAGGCCGTCGGTCAGGTTTACCGCGTTGCCGGCGCCGACCATGATGAACGCGCCGAACAGCACGAAGACCCAGCCGAAATTCAGGATCACATCCTTGAAAAACGGCAGCGCCAGCGAAGTCGAGAACGGCTCGCGCCCGAGCCTGGTCAGCGCATAACACGCAGCGATCGCGATCAGTGCCTCGATCAGAAGCCGGATGCGGCCGGCGAAGCCGCTATGGGATTGCTGGGTGACTTTCAGATAGTCGTCGTAGAAGCCGACGAAGCCGAAGCCGAGCGTCACCGCGAGCACGATCCAGACATAGGGATTGAGAGGATTGGCCCACAGCAGCGTCGCGACAACCAGGCCGGAAAGGATCATCAGCCCGCCCATCGTCGGCGTACCTTTTTTGGTGACGAGGTGCGATTGCGGACCGTCGCTGCGGATCGGCTGGCCCTTGCCCTGGCGCAGCCGCAAGTGATCGATGATCCAGGGGCCGAACAGGAAAACGAACAGCGCTCCCGTCAGCATTGCCCCGCCGGTGCGAAAGGTGATGTAACGAAATACGTTCAGAAACGAGCGAAAGATGCCGAAACCGGGAACCGTGTTGGAAAGTTCGATCAGCCAATAAAACATCTGAAATCGCCTTATACCGCGGCTTCGTCATGCGCCGTCTTGCCGGGAAAGCGCTTTTCGAGCGCATTCACAATCGTTTTCATCTTCGAACCGAGCGATCCCTTGATCATGATCGCATCGCCTTCGCGTATAACGGCAACCGCCTGCGCTTCAAGACCCGCCGAGTTGTCGGCATAGCCACCTCGTTTACCCGTGGAAAGAGCGTCCCACAAGTTACGCATCAGCGGCCCACAACAATAAACCAGATCGATGCGGTTGGCCTTGATGGCTTCGTTCAGACCGCGATGCAGCGCCGGGCTGGTTGGGCCGAGTTCGAGCATATCGCCGAGTACCGCGATGCGACGGCCTTGCGGGCCGACGACTGCTTGGCCGAGCACGTTCAGCGCTGCCGCCATCGACGCGGGATTGGCGTTGTAGCTCTCATCGATCAAGGTCGCTTCGCCGCCGCCGACCTCCAATATCCGGCGCACCCCGCGGCCAGCCGCGGGTTCCATCTGCGACAGCGACAGCGCGGCGAGCGCCAGATCGGCGCCCGACAGCGATGCCACAGCCAACACCGCCAGCGAGTTCATCGCCATGTGACGGCCGGGCATGCCGATTTTGTAGGTCACGTCATGGCCGAGGATATCGGCATGAACGGCCGAGCAGGCCGGGTGCAGCGACACCTCGATCAGCCGCGCATCGGATTTCGCATCCGTGCCGAACGAAACGATCCGGGAGATGCCGAGCTTTTTGGCGCGGTCCTGCAACCGCGCGAACTGCGAATTGTCGCGGTTGAGCACGACGGCGCCGCCTGGCTCCAGTCCCGCGAAAATTTCCGCCTTGGCGTCCGCAATCGCCTCGATGCCGGCAAAGAACTCCAGATGCACCGGCTCGACGGTGGTGATGACGGCCACGTGCGGCCGCACCATCCTGACCAGCTGGTCGATTTCGCCTGCGTGATTCATGCCGATTTCGAAGACCGCAAATCGCGCCGTGGCCGGGCAGCGCGCCAGCGATAACGGCACGCCCCAGTGATTGTTGAAGGAGGCAGCGGAAGCATGGGTTTCGCCCTGCGTGCTCAACACGCGTCGCAACGCTTCCTTGGTCGAGGTCTTGCCGACGGAGCCTGTGACCGCAATCACCTGCGCATTGGCGCGCGCCCGCGCGGCGCGAGCCAGATCGGCCAAACCCGCGAGCACATCGTCGACGACCAGCAGCGGTGCGCCCGGCGCAAACTTGTTGCGCTGGGCGGTCTCGACCACCGCCAGCGCCGCGCCCGCCTTCAAGGCGGTCGCGACGAAATCATGCCCGTCGTGGACATCGCCCTTGATCGCGAAATAAGCCTCGCCCGGCGCAATGGTGCGACTGTCGATCGAAAGGCCGATGATTGTTTCCGGCAACACGCCGCTGATGGCGGCGCCCATCGCTTCCGCCATCGCACGAGAGGTCCATAGCGGCATCGCGCTCATGCGACCCTCGGCGCGAGTGCCGCGGCCACCGCATCGTGATCGCTGAATGGTAAAGTGCGGTCGCCGACGATCTGACCGGTCTCGTGGCCTTTGCCGGCGATCAATAGCGCATCACCGGGCTGCAGAGCGGCTATCGCCGTGCGGATTGCTTCGGCGCGGTCGCCGATTTCGCGTGCACCCTTTGCCGCGCTCAGGATCGCCGAACGAATGAGGTCGGGATCTTCACTGCGCGGGTTGTCGTCGGTGACGATGACGCCGTCGGCATTCTCGGCGGCAATCGCGCCCATCAAGGGGCGCTTGCCGGCATCGCGATCGCCGCCCGCGCCGAACACCACGATCAGCTTTCGTTTGGCGTAGGGCCGCAAAGCCTGCAGGGCCTTCGCCAGCGCGTCCGGCTTGTGGGCGTAATCGACGAAAATCGGCGCGCCGTTGGCCTCCGCGATCCGTTCCAGCCTGCCTTTCGCGCCTTCGAGCCTTTCGAGTTCGGCGAATACGGCTTTCGGCTCGCTACCGGTGCCGATCGCAAGCCCGGCGGCAACCAGCGCATTCTCGATCTGGAACTCACCGACCAGCGGCAGCCGGACCGCGTGCTTGCGCCCGCGATGTTCGAGCTCAAGTTTCTGCGCAAAACCGTCGATATCGGCCCGCAGCAGACGGATGCCCTCGCCCGCGCCGTCGCCCTTTCGGCCGACCGTGACGATCCGCAAGCGCCGCGCGCGCGCCACATCGGCCACAGTCTGCGAACAATCATGATCGGCTGAGATCACCGCTACGCCATCCGGTGCGATGAGTTCGCCGAACAGCCGCAGCTTGGCTGCAAGGTAATGTGCGACGTCTGGGTGGTAATCCATGTGGTCGCGCGACAGATTGGTAAAGCCGCCGGCGCTGATGCGCACGCCATCCAGCCGATATTGATCGAGTCCGTGCGAGGACGCCTCAAAAGCAAGATGCGTGACGCCTTCGGAAGCGATTTCGTCGAGTTGCCGATGCAGCGCGATCGGATCGGGGGTCGTCAGCGATCCGTAGATGGTGTGCCTGGGCGAAACCAGCCCGATGGTGCCGATGCTGGCCGAGGCATGACCTAGCCGCTGCCAGATCTGGCGCGTAAAGGCGGCGACGGAAGTCTTGCCGCTGGTGCCGGTGACCGCCGCGATGGTTTGGGGTTGCCGCGAGAAGAATTTTGCAGCCGCAAGCGCCAGCGCACGGCGTGGATTTGGCGTCGCGACGAACGGCACACGGCAGCGCGGCGGCGGATGATCACCTGCCACCGCAACCGCGCCGGCGGAAATCGCAGAATCGATGAAGCGCGCGCCATCGGTCTTGGTGCCCGCGAGCGCGAAGAACAGATCGCCCGGCTTCACCGCGCGGCTGTCGGCGGCAAGACCTGACACCACCACCGCCTCCGCCCGCGGGTCGATCGTGGCATCATCACTGAACAGGTCGCGAAGTTTCATTGTCATCCAGTCCGGCCGGCGGAAACCACTGCGGGAACTTCAAATCGGCGCGATGGCAATTACGCCTTACTGGGTTGTCTTCGATGCCGCAAGAATAAGGCGGTCGGACGGCGGCAGATCGAAGCGCGGCTCGATTCCCAAAAGCGGTGCGATGCGGGAAATCACATTGCCGCCGGTCGGCACCGCGTTCCAGCCGGATGTGATGAAACCGAATGTTTCCTTCAACGGTTGGGGTTCGTCCAGCATGATCAGCAGCTGGTATCGGGGGTTGTCGGCCGGCAGGATCGCGGTAAAGGCGTTGAGCACACGTTTCTTGGCGTAGTGGCCGTTGATGACCTTTTCGGCCGTGCCGGTCTTGCCGCCGATATAATAGCCCCTGACGTCGGCCTTCCTCGCCGTGCCGATTTCGGCATTCAGCCGCATCAGGAACCGCATTTTCTCCGAGGTCTCGGGCTTGATCACCCGCTTTGCGATAGCCATAGCTTCCTGCTCGGTGCGTTTGAGGAAGGTCGGCGGAATCAGATAGCCGCCATTCACCAGCGCATCGATGCCCATCACCGCCTGCAGCGGCGCCACCGACAATCCATGGCCGAAAGCGATGGTCACGGTATTCAGCTCAGCCCAGTGCTTCGGTACGATCGGCGTGGCGCTCTCGGGCAATTCAGTGCGCAACCGCTCGAGCTGCCCCATCTTGCGCAGGAATGTCTTGTGCGCCTCGACGCCCTGCGACAGCGCGATACGCGCCGCGCCGACATTGGACGAGTAATAGAAAACCTCTTTCATGTTGATCATGCGCCCGAGCGGGTGATCGTCATGAATGGTGAACTTGCCGTAGTGCAGCGGACCGCGCGCATCCCACGTCGAATTCAGATCGACTTTGCCGGAATCCAGCGCCATCGCCAGCGTAAAGGCCTTGAAGGTCGATCCCATTTCGTAGACGCCGGTCGTCAACCGGTTGATGCGGTCCGGATCGTGCGCTTCCTTCGGACTGTTCGGATCGAAGTCCGGCACCGACACCATCGCCACGATCTCGCCGGTCCTGACGTTGGAAACCAGGCCGGAGGCTGCCTTGGCCTTGTATTTTTCCTTGGCCTTGAGCAGTTCATCACGCAGCGCGTGTTCGACGCGCAGGTCGACCGACAACTCCACCGGCCGCTGCAGGCGGTCGGTGGCGAAGCCGGCGCGATGCAGATCGGCGAGGCCGTTGCTGTCGAGCCATTTCTCCATCCCGGCGATGCCCTGGTTGTCGATGTTGACCAGACCGATCAGATGCGCGACTTCATTGCCGGTGGGATAGACACGCTTGTTTTCGCGCAGGAAGCCGATACCGGGAATGCCGAGGCGGTGAATTTCCTGCTGCTGTAGCGGGGTGATTTCACGCTTCAGCCAGACGAACCCCTTCTTGCCGGACAGCCGGTCGCGCACTTCGCCGGTGTCGAGATCGGGCAGCGTCGCGGTGAGCAGTTCGATCGCCTCGTCCTTGTCGATGATCCGGCGCGGTTCACCGAACAGGCTGGGCGCCTTGACGTCGGTGGCGAGCACCTCGCCGTTGCGGTCGACGATATCCGGCCGCGCGGTTGCGATGGCATCCTGAGCCGCGGTCCGGCGCGCGCCATGGCTGTCGCCGCCGACCGCGAACATGACCAGCCGCCCGCCGATCACGGCATAGATTGCCGCGAATGCCACAATCGCCAGTCCGACGCGCGCGCGCGCCTTCACGGCGCGGTCGACGTTGCGTCCGTACAGCAGGCTGCGGATCAACCGCTGCCGCCAGGGTTCCGCGGACTTGACTGTCCTTTGCGCCCGACCGGTCATCGCCGGGCGCCCGGTGCCGGCACCGCACCTGTCACCGTCGAGGCGTCGGCAGCCGCATCGATGGTGTCGATCATGGCGCCGATCGGATCGGGATCGCCCGGCTTGACAAAGTTCGGCGGCCGCTCGGGCAGGTTCTTCAATGAATCATATTGCGTGGCGTTGATCGGCCTTAGCGCCAGATGCCGTTCAGCAAGACCCTGCAACCGCAGCGGCGCGTCAAGCCGGGCCCATTCCGAGCGTAATAGGCCAATGGCGTCGCGCTGCTCGCGAATCTCCGCATGGAGCCGTAGCACGCGTTCGGTGCGCAAGGTGGAATCCATCTTGATCCGATAGACGTAGGCCGCGGCAAACACCAAGGTGGCGATGACGAGAAGATGGATGATCCGCACGATCAGCCTCCCCTCAGCACGCCGTCGAGAACCGGCCATGCCGGCAACGCCGCGGCGGCATGTGCCGGCGCCTGCGTACGCTCGGCCGCACGCAATTTTGCGGAACGCGCCCGCGGATTGGCCAAGATCTCCTCGGCATCCGGCGTGACCGGACGCTTGGTCAAGACGACAAAACTTGGCGGGGCGTGAGCGACTTGCGGCAGATGACGGGAACCGCCGCCGGCCTTGGCTCGTTCGACCAGGAAATTCTTGACGATGCGGTCTTCCAGCGAATGAAAGGACACCACGACCAGCCGGCCGCCCGGCTTCAGCACGCTTTCTGCCGCCGACAGCGCCAGATGCAACTCGTCGAGTTCTTCGTTGACGAAAATCCGCAGGGCCTGAAACGTCCGCGTCGCCGGATGAATTTCACCGGGCTTCGACCGCACCACCCTGGAGACGATATCGGCCAGCGCCCGCGTGGTTGCGATCGGCGCCTCCTTGCGCGCGGCGACGATGGCGCGGGCGACGGCGCGCGAATGCCGCTCTTCGCCGAAGATGTAGAAGATATTGGCGAGATCCGCCTCGGACGCCCTCGCGATCACATCGGCAGCGGTCGGGCCCTCATGGCCCATGCGCATGTCGAGCGGGCCAAGATTGCGAAACGAGAAGCCTCGTTCAGCGTCGTCAAGCTGCATCGAGGACACCCCGACATCCATGACGACGCCATCGACTCCGCGGACACCCTTCGCGGCGCAAATTGCGGCGAGATTTGAAAATCGATCCTCAGCCAATGTCAGCCGACCGCCGGACCGGTCAACCAGGTCAAATCCGCCCGCGATGGCGGACCGGTCGCGATCGATGCCGATCGCGCGAGTCCCCGGGATGTCCAGAATAGCCCGGCTGTAACCGCCCGCCCCAAACGTGGCATCGACATACAGGCCGCCGTCGTGTGGCCGGAGCATCTCGACGGCCGCACGTCCGAGAACGGGAATGTGACGGTTGCCGGGATTCATGCGCCGGCTCCGGCCCAAGTCCGGGCTGAGTTGCGGAAACCGGACGCGAACGGGCCCATTGCGGTTCAAATCTCTCGGCTTTGCCAGGCTTTCCGGCTCGAAAGGCGCCTTCAGGCAAAGCGACCAATTCCTATCGAAATGCCCTGGCGACGCACTATTGCCGATGCCCGGCGGTCCCGGATGCAACCCCTGATTTCCTGATGGAATTTGCTGGGCTGCCATAGGATTTCAAGCGTGAAAGAGGGCCTCGGCCGTCCCCCAAACCGGTTCGGCTCTTCATCACTTAGTAACGGCGCTTAGCGTTAAGAAAGCGTTGATGGAACCGCCAGAATTGGAAACCCGCGAATCGGGAACGGGGCTTTGCATGGTGATGCTTCCCGCACACACTTGGCCGAAATGCGATGCGCCTGTCCGCAGCCGCATTGCGCAGACGGCATCGTCTAAGGAATAGTAAACGGGAACGAAAGCGCTGCCGTTCTCCCGCCCGGTTTGAGTTATCCTATGGCCCTCGGTTCGTTTGCCTCTGTCAGTCTTGATTCGATGCGTAAGCGCGCCGTCCCGCTGCCAAGGGCCAACGCGAACATGAAGACATTCAACCCCGATTCCTCGATCGCCTCCGACGTGATCCCATCGGCCAATTACGGAGACCGCAACAAGGGCCGTTTGCCCGACATGATCTTGCTGCACTACACCGGAATGCCGGATGTAGAGGGAGCGATCGCACAACTGTGCACGCTGGGAACCGACGTATCCGCGCATTATGTCGTTCTGGAAGACGGCCGCATTGTGCAATGCGTCCCCGAAGCCAAGCGCGCCTGGCATGCCGGCGTGGCGTC
This sequence comes from uncultured Alphaproteobacteria bacterium, assembly GCA_963742425.1. Taxonomy (GTDB): domain Bacteria; phylum Pseudomonadota; class Alphaproteobacteria; order Rhizobiales; family Xanthobacteraceae; genus Bradyrhizobium. The sequence goes on along the minus strand of CAVULR010000010.1, from coordinate 239,348 downwards.
CTGGGCCGGCGAGGACGATATCAATTCCTGCTCGATCGGCATCGAAATCGTCAACCGCGGCCATGACTGGGGCTATCCGGAGTTTCCGCTGCGCCAGATCGCCGCCGTGATCGCGCTGTGTCGCGGCATCATGCTCCGCCGCAACGTGCCGGCGCATCGCGTGCTCGGGCATTCCGACGTCGCCCCATCGCGCAAGAAAGATCCCGGCGAAAAGTTTCCATGGCATTCGCTGGCGAATTCCGGCGTCGGCCATTGGGTGCAGCCGGCGCCGATCGTGCGCGGCGAGCCTCTCAAGGTCGGTACCATCAGCGAAGACGTTCGCGACCTTCAGCAGGCGCTGGCCCGATACGGCTACGGCATTCCGATCAACGGAAAATACGACGCGACAACGAAGGATGTGGTCACCGCCTTCCAGCGTCATTTTCGCCCCGCCCGCGTTGACGGCATCGCCGATCGCTCGACGCTGACCACGTTGCAGGCGCTGCTGGCCAGTCTTTCGGCCAACACCACGGTCGTCGCGGCGCGCTAGAGCGATGGAAGCGCGCTCCCTCGCCCCGCTCTTGCGGGGAGAGGGTTGGGGTGGGGGGCTCTTCGACCCGTAAATGCTGAGGAAGTATCGAGTGCGAGTCCCCCTCACCCGGATCGCAAGAGCGATCCGACCTCTCCCCGCAGGCGGGGAGGCAAGACAGTATCGTCGACGTTGCTAGGCCTTTTCTCCGCTCAGTTCCGCCAGCCGCCGCGCATAGAGCCGCCGCAGCGGCTCGAGTTGCGTCGCGGCCGTGGCGGCAACATAGGCGTCGCGCGCCGCATCATGCCGGCCGAGCCTGCGCAACAGATCGGCACGGACCGCCGGCACCAATTCGTAGCCCTTGAGGCCGCCACGGGCTTCCAGCGCGTCGATCAGGTCCAGCGCGCGGGCCGGTCCATCCACCATCGACACGGCCGCGGCGTGATTGAGCTCGATCACCGGCGACGGGCTGATCCGCAACAGCACTTCATAGAGCCCGGCGATCTGCGGCCAATCGGTATCGCGATAATTCGGCGCGCGCGCATGAAGGGCGGCGATCGCGCCCTGAACCGCGTAAGCTTGCGGCCGTCCCGGCAAGCGAAGTGCGTCTTCCACAAGCGTCAGACCTTCGGCGATCTGCTCCTGATCCCACAACGCGCGGTCCTGCTCCTCCAGCAGCACGATGTCACCGCCCGCGGTCTGGCGTGAGGCGCGGCGCGCGTCATGCAGCAGCATCAAGGCCAGCAATCCCTTGATTTCACCCCGCTCCGGCATCAACGCAGTGAGCAGGCGGCCAAGCCGGATCGCTTCGCGCGCCAGACTGGGCCGCATCAGATCCTCACCCGATGTCGCCGCATAGCCTTCGGTAAAGACGAGATAGATAACCGCGAGCACGCCGCGCAGCCGCGGCTCCAGCGCGTCGCGTTCAGGCACCTCGTAGGAAATGCCGGCGAGCCGGATTTTCTGCTTGGCGCGGACGAGGCGCTGGGCCATCGCCTCCTCGCTCGTCAGAAAAGCGCGCGCGACCTGCGCGGTCGTCAATCCGCAAACCGTGCGCAGCGTCAGTGCGACCTGGACCTCGGCGGCGAAGGCCGGATGGCAACAAATGAAGATCAGCCGCAGCATATCGTCATCGAGCGCCGTCGAATCGCAGGTCGCTCCGGAGGCCGCGGCGTCAAGCAGCAGGACGTGCGCCAGCTCGCCCTGCTTGCCGCGGAACGCGATTTGCCGGCGGATCCGGTCGATCGCCTTGTTGCGGCCGACATTGACCAGCCACGCCCGCGGATTGGATGGCGGATCGGCGACGGGCCAGCGTTCCAGCGCAACCGCGAACGCATCCTGCAGCGCGTCTTCGGCGAGATCGAAATCGCCGACGAGGCGGATCAGCGTTGCCAGCGCTCGGCCCGCCTCGTCGCGGAATATTTTTTCGATTTCGGAAGGTGTCATGCGACTGCGCTAGCCGTCAATTGTACACCATGATCGGCCTGACCTCGACCGAACCGACCTTGGCGCCGGGAATCCGTGCGGCGATGGCGAGGGCGGCATCGAGATCCTTGGCCTCGACCAGATAGTAGCCGCCAAGTTGCTCGCGCGTCTCCGCGAACGGACCGTCGGTGGTGAGGGTCTTGCCCTCGCGAACGCGCACGGTGGTCGCCGTCGTTGCCGGCTGCAGCGCATCACCGGCCTTGAAGTTGCCGCTCTGGATGATGGACTGGGTGAATGCGCCGTAATCCGCCATCATCGCCTGGCGCGCGGCAGGGTCCATTTTGCCGGCTTCGGCTTCGTTCCGATAGATCATCAATAAATACTGCATTTCGATATCTCCTCTTGATCGGCTTGATCGCCGGCATTCAGTCGAACGGCGAAAGCGCGCAACGACATCTTCAGGATAATTTATTTTGACCATCAGGGCCGACGTTATCTTCTTGACGCGACGGTCCCGAGCCCCCATCACAGCAGCGTCAGTCGGCCGGACGGCCGCTCCGGCAATCGTCGAAAGGCGGCGGGAGAGGAAAGTCCGGGCTCCATCGACATACGGTGCCGGATAACATCCGGCGGGGGCGACCCCAGGGACAGTGCCACAGAGAACGAACCGCTTCCCCCACCCTACCCTCCCCCGCTTGCGGGGGAGGGATAAAGGGAGGGGGCAGCAAGGGTGAAAAGGTGCGGTAAGAGCGCACCGCGGGTCCGGCAACGGAAACGGCATGGCAAACCACACCGGGAGCAAGACCGAATAGGGACGGCAACGCGGGCAGTTCGCGCAAGCGATAACGCCGCAGGGCGATGTCAGGCTCGCCGTCCGGGTAGGTTGCTCGAGGCAACGTGCAAACGTTGTCCCAGAGGAATGGCCGTCACGTATCGCCTTGCGCAAGCGAGGCGGTGCCCTACAAAACCCGGCTTACAGGCTGGCTGATGTCTTTGAAAATGAGGGGTTCGGCGCAACACGCCGGACCCCTCGCCAATTTTACGTCCGCGCCGCGACGATCTTCTCCAGCAGCTTCATCAACGTTTCCGGCGCGGTGACCGCGGCGAATGGCTGGCGTCGATCTCGTGGTAGTTCCACCCCTGCTCGCTCTTGGCACGGCGGGCAAACGGGCCGAAGGTATCGGCGGGCGTGATGCGCGTGGCGTAGATATAGCTGCGCGGCAAGGTCAGCCTGCCGCCTTGCAGCTTGAGCTTCATCTCGAAGCACTTGATCGGCATGTCGATGCGGCGCTCGGCGAGCCATTCGAGATCGGCTTGCGGCGTATCCGGCGGCGTCGGATTCGGCGGCACCCGCCAGCCGTCGCCGGCCTTCGCAAGTTCCTGCATGCGCGCTCGCGCCGGCTCGTTCAGATCGAGCAGCGACTGTCCGTCATCCGGCACGAAGGCGTCGAGATAAATCAACTGCGCGATGCGCGCCCGCGCGCGGTCGGCCACGCCGGTTGCAACCATGCCGCCATAGCTGTGGCCGATCAGCACGATGTCGCGGAGATCTTCGTATTTGATGACGTTGAGGATGTCCTGAATGTGGGTTTCGAGATCGATCGACGGGTTGGCGAGATGCTCGCGCTCGCCGAGGCCGGTATAGGTCGGCGTGACCAGGCGATGGCCGCGAGCTGTCATCAGCGGATGCATCTTCTTCCACGCCCATCCTGCCGACCAGGCGCCGTGACAGACCAGAAAGGTTGCCCCCATGATGTTTCCTCGTTAGCCATCGCAACTCATCCGCTATAAGGCACAAAAACGAATCCTCGCCAACTCTGAAGCCGTCATTTCGGGCAAAGCATCGAACCCGGAATCTCGGGATTTCCGGGTTCGCTCGTTTCACTCGCGTTCCGGGAATGACGATGGAATTGACGACGATTGCATTTGTGCTTCTGCTCTTCGGCGCGCTCGCCGGTGGCTTCGTGTCCGGCCTTGCCGGTTTCGGCACCGCGCTGATGGCGCTGGGAATCTGGCTCTACGCGTTGCCGCCATCGGTCGCGGTGCCGCTCGTCCTGATCTGTTCGATCGTCGCGCAAATCTCGACGCTGCCCTCGATCTGGCGCTCCATCGATTTCCGGCTGGTGTGGCCGTTTCTGATCGGCGGACTCGCCGGCGTGCCGCTGGGCACCCTGCTGATCGCGCATGCAGATCCCCACGATGTTCAAATTGAGCATCGGCGTGCTGCTGCTGGTGTTTCCGGGCGCGCTTTATTTCAACCGCGACCCGATCGCGCCGCGCTTCGGCGGCCGCGGTGCTGACGGCATGGTGGGGTTTGTCGGCGGAATTCTTGGCGGCCTGGCCGGCTTGTCCGGCCCGCCGCCGATCCTGTGGGCAAACCTGCGTGGCTGGGGCAAGGACGAGCGACGCGGCATTTTCCAGACCTTCAACTTGGCGATCCTGACCGCCTCGCTGTGCTTGCAGGCGGGCACCGGCTTCATTACGGCGGATGTGCTTTGGCTGTCGTTGCTCGCCCTGCCGGCAACGCTGTTCGGCGCCTGGCTCGGCGCGCGGATCTATCGCGTGTTGAGCGACAGAAATTTCCGCGACATCGTGCTCGGCCTGTTGTTTCTGTCCGGCGTCGGCCTGGTCTGGAGCAGTTTGGGCTTGCACTAGCGCCCGGGGGGATGCCAACGCCCGGTTGACTCGGGTCCTTGGAACCACCCCGGAATGCCCCTATCACGCTCAACCCGCCGCCGCGATGGAGGCGAATTCCGTCGCCTGCCGCTCGAACAGCCCGCGATAGATTCCCCCGTTTCGGCCGGCGAGCGAGGCGTGGGTGCCCTGCTCGACGATCTCGCCGCGATCGAACACCAGAATCCGGTCGAGGCTGCGCACCGTCGACAGCCGGTGCGCGATCACGATCGAGGTACGGCCCTTCATCAGCCGTTCCATCGCCTGTTGAATCAGCGCTTCCGATTCGGAATCCAGGCTCGACGTCGCCTCGTCAAGGATCAGGACCGGCGCGTCGGCGAGAAACGCCCGCGCCAGCGCGACGCGCTGCCGCTCGCCACCGGAGAGCTTGACGCCGCGTTCGCCGACCAGCGTGCCATAACCCCTCGGCAGCCGCAGGATGAACTCGTGCGCATTGGCAAGCCGCGCGGCCTGTTCGATCGCGGCCATGCTGGCGCCAGGCCGGCCATAGGCGATGTTCTCGGCCAGCGAGCGGTGAAACAGGATCGGGTCCTGCTGCACGATCGCAATCTGGCTGCGCAGCGAATGCTGCGTCGCGCGGGCGATATCCTGACCGTCGATCAGGATGCGTCCGCCCGAGACGTCGTAGAGCCGCTGCACCAGCTTGACGAAGGTGGTCTTGCCGGAGCCGGAGCGTCCGACCAGGCCGACCCGTTCGCCGGCGCGGATGTCAACCGACAGACCGTCATAGAGCGGCGCGCGATGCCCGCCATAATGGAACGTCACGTCCTCGAACACGATGCACCCGCCGCTGACGCTGATCGGCGACGCGCCGGGGGCATCGGCGATGCCGATCGCCTCGTCATGGATGGCGACCAGTTCCTCCATGTCGTTCACCGAACGCTGCAGATTGTTGATGTGCATGCCGACATCGCGCAAATAGGCATGGATGATGTAGTAGCTGGTCAACACATAGGTGACATCGCCCGGCGAGGCGCGGCCCGCGATCCACAGCAGCAACGCGCCGCCGATCACGGAGGCGCGCAGGCACAGCAACACCGAGAGCTGCGCCGCTGAGGTGTAGTTGTAGCGCAGCCAGGTCCGCCGCACGCGCCTGCGCCAGCGGCTGATGACGCGCATCAGCCGGGCGTCCTCGCGCGCTTCGGCGCCGAACGATTTCACCACCGCGTTGCACGTCATGGCGTCGGCCAGCGTGCCGCCGACCCTGGTGTCCCAGGCGTTGGAGACACGCGCCGCCGGCGCGATGTAACGCGTCGAGAACAATATCATCATCGGGACGTAGACCGTCGCGCCGACGGCGATCACGAGCCCCAGCGACGGCCAGTGCAGCCCGAGCAGGATCATCGACCCGACCAGCACCGCGAACGAGGGCAACAGCGCCATCAGGATGGTGTCGTTGAGCAAATCGAGCGCCCACATGCCGCGGGTGATCTTGCGCACGGTCGAGCCGGCGAAGCTGTTGGCATGCCAGTCGGTCGAAAAGCGCTGCACGCGCATGAAGGCATCGCGCGACACGTCGGACATGATCCGCAGCGTGAACGGCACGATCGCCTGCAGTCCGATCAGGCGCAGGGTCATCGACAGCAGCCCCAGCGCCACGATCGCGCCGAACGCCATCAGCGCTGCGTGGCGCGCGGCCGGGTCCGAGGCACCCGATGTCATGGCGTCGACCAGGTGGCCGGAAAATATCGGCATGAACAGGTCGGCGACGGTCGCCCCCAGCAGGCCGCCGGCGACAACAGCCGCACCGACCGGCTGATTGAGCCAGTGGCGAAACACGAAGGGCAGCACCACACGAATAGCGGCGGGGCGCCTGTTGATTTGAGCGGTCATCGTATCTTCCGGCTGCGCTCGCGCGAACCGGCTCCATTGATTGACGCGCGACGGCAGGGGCCGGACGCAGGCGTCGTTGAAAATCGGCAACTAAGGGGATGCTTTGGAAGATCGGGACGTCAGGCCCGATCGATGCTGACGGAGATCGCCCTCAAAGGGCGAGACAGGCGTCCAGCTTGGGCATCGGACGCGAGGGCGCGATCTGCAAATACATCGAAATCATGCAATCCTCCCCGGTTCGAGCGACGATTCGCGCTTTATAAATGCGATAGCGGCGATTTGCAATATGGCAGCGGCTAGTGCGCCGGTTCCGCCGGCGCCGCGGCCGAGGCCGGTTTTTTCAGAAGCAGCACCAGCAGGCTGAGGCCGAAATAGAACAATGTCAGCATGAAAAAGGCGTCGCCATACCCCATCACCACCGCCTGGCGGTGAACGATCTGGGACAATTGCTTCATCGCCATCAGTGCCGCATCGCCCATGCCCTGCAGGCGCTGGGTGAACGATGTTGAGGGTCTCGGTCGCGGTGGCGTTGCCCCAGGTCACCCTCTCCTGCAAGCGCGAGATATGCAGGTCGGTGCGCTCGTTCAGCACCTGGTTGATGACCGCAAGTCCGACCGCGCCGCCGAGATTGCGCGTCAGGTTGAACAGGCCGGAGGCGTTCTTCACGCGATCCGGCGGCAGCGTCCCGAGCGCAATGTTGTTGGTCGGCACCATCGCGAACATCATGCCGATCCCGCGCAGGATCTGCGGCACCAGCAGCTCGTAGAAATCGTAGTCGCGGGTGATCCACGTCATCTGCCAGGAGCCGAGCGCGAAGATGACGAGGCCCGCCGCGATGATGTAGCGCATGTCGATCTTCAGCATCAGGCGTCCGACGATCGGCGCGGTCAGGAACATGGTGATGCCGGAGACGAACATGGTCTCGCCGATCATCAGCGCGCTATAGCCGCGCACTTCTGCGAGATAGCGCGGATACATGTAGGTCAGGCCGTAAAGGCCGATGCCGACGCAGAACGAGATCAGGCAGCCGATGCCGAAATTGCGGTCGGTGAAGGTCCTGATGTCGACGATCGGCTCTTCCGCCGTCAGCACGCGGTAGAAGAACGCGATCGCGGAGATGGCGCAAACCGCGGCGAAGACCGCGACCGAGGTATCCTGCAGCCACTCATATTGCGGGCCTTCCTCGAGCACATATTCGAGCGAGCCGAGAAACCCCGCCATGTAGATCAGACCCCACCAGTCGAAGCGGTCGAGCAGCTCGAGGTTCGGCTGATCGAAATCGACCAGCACCAGCACGCCGAGGGTGATGCCGATGCCGGGAACGATATTGATGAAGAACAGCCAGTGCCAGGACAGCGCGTCGGTGATGAAGCCGCCGACCGTCGGACCGATGGTCGGCGCCAGCGTGGCGACCAGACCGATGATCGGACCGACGATATAGAATTTGGAACGCGGAAACACGGTATAGGCCGACGCGAACACCGTCGGGATCATGCCTGCGCCCAAAAATCCCTGGATCGCGCGCCACAGGATCATCTGCTCGATCGAGGAGGCAAGCCCGCACAGAAAGCTCGCGATGGTGAAGCCGGAAGCGGAAATTGCGAACAGCAGCCGTGTGCCGAGTGCGCGCGAAAGGAATCCGGACAGCGGGATCGCGATCACTTCCGCGATCAGATACGAGGTCTGCACCCACGACACCTCGGTCGCACTTGCCGACAGGCCGGCCTGGATCTCGGCGAGCGAGGCCGAGACCACCTGGATGTCCAGAATCGACATGAACATCCCGAATACCATGATGAGAAACGCAAACAGCCGCCGCGGCGCGATGCGCTCGGAAGGAGCCGCGGCAGTCATCATGGCCGGTGGGGCGGTGCTGGCGTCAGCCATCTATATAAACTCGGGACGTGTTCACGATCGGCGCCGCCGGATCGCCATGAATTATTGCGGGTGGATCATCACGGGTGCGTCGAGATCGGCATCGCTGTCGGCATCGTTAGCGCCGTTTCGAGTATCGACCGTCGCATAGACCGACATGCCCGCGCGCAACAGGTTCTGCTGTGCGACCCCCTTCGGCACGCGAACGCGAACCGGAAGCCGCTGCACGATCTTGGTGAAATTGCCGGTGGCGTTATCAGGCGGCAGCAGCGTGAACACGGAGCCCGCCGCGGGCGAGATGCTGTCGACGACACCGGCGAACTTGCGATGGCCATAGGCGTCGACCGAGATCGTCACGGGCTGGCCGGGCCGGATGCGCTTGAGCTGCGTCTCCTTGAAGTTGGCATCGACGAAGACGTCGTCGAGCGGCACCACATTGCCCAGCCGCTGTCCCACTGCGATGAAGTCGCCGGTGTTGACCAGGCGATTGGAAAACGTGCCATCGACCGGCGCGCGCACCGAGGTGAAGTCGAGGTCGCGCTCCGCCTTGGCGAGCGAGGTCTGCAATTCCGCAAGCTGGGCACGCGCCTCAGCCTGCTGCGCCTTGGTGACTTCGACGTTGTCGCGCGACGCGTCATAGGCGGCTTGCGCCGACCTCACGGCGGCCGCGCCCTGATCGCGCCCGGCTTCGGACACCTCGAACGTCGCGCGTGAAGCAAATCCCTTGGTGCTGAGCTCCCGCTGCCGGTCGAAATCGAGGTCGGCCCGCTTCAAGGCGGCTTCGGCGGAGACAAGCTGGGCCTTGGCCTGCTCGACCGCGCTTTCCAGCGCGGTGACCTGTCGGCCGATGCGGTCGATCGTGGCCTGCTGGGTTGCCATCTTGGTGCGTGCGGCATCCACCGCGATCCGGTAATCGCCGTCGTCGATCCGGAACACCACCTCACCGGCCCGCACCAGGACGTTGTCGCGGGGAAGGATTGCCGAGATATGTCCTGAAACCCGCGCGCCGATCGTGGTGTTGTTGGCGCGGACATAGGCGTCGTCGGTGGAGACGTAGAAGCGTCCGACCAGAACATAATGTACGCCGTACGACGCCGCGGCGAGTGCCAGCAGGGCGCCTACCCCCATCAAAACCAGTTTGCGTTTTCCCGATTTCGGCGCCGCGGCAGGTGCCGCCGGCGCAGCGGCCGGTTTGTCGACGGCCGGGTTGGCCGGTGGCTCCGGCGGACGGCGCGCAACCGGCTCTTCCGGGGGGTGCGATCGGTCCTGGTCCAGGGGGGACGCCGAAGCGCCATGGGCCGAGCCGCCTTCAGCCGCATCCAGTTCAGGACGAAGGATGCGGGCGGCTTGGTCTCTCGCTGCGGCCATTCGGCACTCCCAAAATTGTCCAATACGAGCCCGGCCACCCCGAGGCATCGCCCATATCCAGTTTTCAAATTATCATTGACCGAACCGTTCGGTCAAGATATATGTTATGAGTAGACCTTAGACCAGAGATCCTCTCCTTTACGTGGTGCACCGCAAAATCTTTCCGGAGAAGCTAAACCAATGGTTGCAACGCTTCCAGATACTCTCCACCTGAGCGGTGATGAGGATAATTCGAAGCGGCGGCAGATTCTGGACGGCGCACGCAAGGTCTTCATGGATCTGGGCTTTGACGGCGCCAGCATGGGCGAAATCGCCCGGGCGGCCGGCGTCTCCAAGGGAACGCTGTACGTTTATTTCGCCGACAAGAACCGGCTGTTCGAGGCCATTGTCGAAGAAGAAGCGCTCGAACAGGGCAAGGTCGCCTTCAATTTCGATTCCGAACGCGACGTCACCACAACGCTGATGGAGTTCGGACAGGCCTATATTCAAATGCTCTGCCGGCCCGGCGGCGGATCGGCCACCCGCACGGTCATGGCGATCGCCGAACGGATGCCGGAGGTTGGCCGGCGCTTCTACAACAATGTCGTGGCGCTTACCATCGCGAGGCTCGCCCACTATCTTGAGGTACGCGCCGGGTTGGGCGATCTCGATCTCGACGACTCTCAACTGGCGGCGACGCAGTTCATGCAGATGTGCCAGGCGTCGCTGTTCATGCCGTTTCTTTTTCAAGCGGCGCCCGCGCCATCGCCCGAGCGCATCGCGGAGGTCGTGAAAAGCGCGACGCGGATGTTTCTCGCGGGATATCGGACCAAGGCGTGAATGAAAGCCTCAATGTCGTCGCTGCGGAAGGCTTCGCGTGGGCATCAGTGCGCCGCGGCCTTTCGAGAGGTAACGCGCATTAGCGCGTGCGCAGGTCCAATTTTTCAAACCGCCGGAATCTCGCGCGCCTAGTCGTCTTCGAACTCGTCTTCTTGGTTGCCGGTCTTGTGCCGACGCGACGAAATTTTCCTGCCGCCGAGCGATCCCGTCACAAAGGGCTCGCGCGAGGCGTAAGGATTGCGCTGCCCGGCGCGTGCGGCGACTTCCTCGCCGGAGACCGCGTCCGGCTGGCAGATGACGCGCTGACTGGCACGGCGCATCAGGTCGACGTGGATGTGATCATAGTGATAGGCGTTGGAACCTGGCGCCAGCACGGTCGAAAATTGCCGGCAGGCGGCGGCCTGCACGTCGTGCAGGAAACCCTGCTCTTCCGGCATTCCCCTCCAGCCGTCCTTCACCGTCACGTGCCGTCCGTCGGCCAGCGTGAAGCCTGCGATATCCAGCGCGTTGCCGAAAGCATGTTCGGAAATATTCGCGCGCGAATTGCCGTTCCTGCCGCGGCAGGAATAGGCGGAGATTTGCCTGATCTCGACGACGCGTGCGCCGAACCAGCGCTGCGCCGCCGGCTGCACCGAATCGGCCAGCCAGCGGTCGAGAACCGAGACGATCGGACACGCCAGCGTCGCTGCCGGTTTCATCGCAACCGGCCCGAACGCGGCGACCGAATTTCCCTGCACAGGCCCGAGCCGCGGCAAGCCCGCGGCCGCGGCCGGGCGCGGCGGATAGGATTGCCTATACGGCGCCGCATTTTGCCTTTGCACAGGCGGCTCCCGCCATCCCGGCATACCCTCGGGCGGCAAATCGATTTCATCATCCTCTGGCGCCACGCCCGGCGCGGTGAGTGAAATCGGGCCGTTGGGCGTGCCATAGCCGGGCTGGCGCTGAGCGGTGTCCGGATATGATGTTGCCGGCGGCGGCTGCGAGATCGGCCAGCGCGGCGCACCGCCTATGTTCCCGGGCGGCCGCAGTGTTTCATCGACATAACCGAGCGATCCGCCGCTTTCGCCGAGCGCCGCGACCTTCAGCGGATAGTCCGCACCACAAACACCCGGGCCGGAAATCGGATCGATCCGAACCAGCTCGGCGTTTTCCTTGACCGCTCCGGATTTCAGGCAGGCGATCTCGGCCTCGGCCCGCCATGGTTCGCGCTCGGCGGACTGGAAGAATCCGCGGCCGCAGCCCGCCAACGAGACAAGGACGAAGGAGCCGACGAGATACAAACGAACTCCGCGCGTCATTCGCGCACGTTCGGCGAATTTATTTAAGGACTCTTCAACATGTTGAATTCACGACTCTTTAACCACGCCGCCGGCCGGTGGGATGTCGCGAGCGACAGCAGCGCTGACTTTTTCGCGCTGGAACGGTTTGCTAACCTTGAGCGTTACAACGGGCAGTGACGCGAACCTGGGAGGCTTCCTGTGACTTTCGCCGGCAGACTGAGCGTTGTTACCGCATATGTCGCTTTCGCCTTTGTATGTGCGATCGTGCTTGGCGTGATCTAGCACTAACCCCTATTACCGCACCCGGCGGCCTGGATCGTTCCGGCCTCCGGTTTTTTTTGCCTTGATGTGCCGCGATGGTGTGCAGGCGTGCGCAATCGCGCTCAGGCCACCGAGCGCTTTGTGGGCTTTACCAGGGGTCGGACTTCGCGCGACCCTTCGCCGTAGTCATTCCCGGTGCTGGCGAAATGCCTTCCGCCAACATTGCCTTGGGGAATTGCGTCGGTTCACTTGCAGACTTTTGAGAGCTGCTTGTCCCTCAGTGTCTTGTCGCAGTAGGCGGTGCATCTTGATCCGCCGGCCTTGGCACAAGACACAAGGCACTTTTCGTAAGAACACCCCCAGTTGTCAGCAAAGGCCGGCGTAACGCCAATGACGCCCGCTCCGGCCAGCGTCAGCAAGGCAATGGCTGCAAGAAATCGAATCATGAATGGTCCCCTGCCAATGATATGGCCCGGTCCGGTCACCTCTGACGCGGCCAGCGGCGACCATGGTGCAGGCCTGAGTCCCGGCAGACAATCGCGGGGCGGCTCTTTCCACCCGCGACTGCCTGACTTCGGAAAAATGGCTCAAGCCAGGGCAATGAGTCAATCAGCGGTGGCGGCAAGGCAATAGAGCGCTTGCCTGATGACCTTTCGCGGGTAGAGCGTTCAGCCGCCGTTCAGGCGGGCGTCGCCTCAATCACACAATCGTCACCTTCGTTTCCATTCCGGGATCGGGCTCATCGTGACAAGGCAGAGGTTTGCACTCGCATTCGCGTCGCTGGGTTTCCTCGTGGCGGGCGGAACAAATGTTTTGGCGATGCCGTCTTCGGTCGAGGCCGAACAAGTGCGGTTCTCCGCAAACACAATATCCGGCCCGGCAAAGCTCGCGCAGACCCAGCCCTTACAAGCGACAGATCCCGCGCAAGCAGCAGCAGCGGACGAGCCGATCGGAAACGTCGCGACGCTGACCGGCACAGCGACCGTCATCCGCAACAAGAATTCGATTCCGCTCAAGGTCCAGGACGACATTTTCAAAAATGACGTGCTGCAGACATCGGCTAATTCAACGCTCGGCGTCACCTTCAACGACGCCACCACCTTCAACCTCACCGCCAACGCAAAGATCACGGTCGACAATTTTGTCTATGAAGACAGCGGCAAACAAAACAAGGCGCTGTTCGACATCGCCAGGGGCACGGTGGCTTTTGTCGCCGCCGCGGTTGCGAAATCCGGCGATATGAAGATATCGACGCCGACGGCAACGCTCGGCATTCGCGGCACCACCGGCCTGGTCGAGGTGCCGGAAGGCGCTTCCGCCGCAAGCGCGAATAATGTGGCAATCAAGCTCTATCCGGATGCAGACGGCAAGGTCGGCCGGATCGAGGTCAACGATCGTGCCGGCGCGCGGCTCGGTTTTCTGACGCAGGGCTCGAGCGGCTTTACGATCCGGCCCGGCGCCGGCGGGCGCCTGGCCGCGTTACCGCTTGCGATCTCGCCGCAGCAGGCGCTGCGCGATCAGGGCATCGTGCGCCAACTCCACGCCGCGCAAAGCGTCGGCCGCCAGATCGTCACCCGGCAGCGCGCGCTGCGGCAAGCCAATCCGGCGAGAGGCAATCCGGCGCGTCAGCCCGGCCCGCAGAGGCAGAATGGTTTGCCGACACAGCCGAACAAACCAGGCCAGCCGCAACCGCAGCAGCCGCCAGGCTTGCAGCGGCAACCGGACGCGCCGGGGTTACAGAACAGGCCCACCCAGCAGAAGCTGCGCCCGGCCCTGCCGGTGCCGAAGCGAAAGCTGCCGAAACGTTAGGCCTGTTTCATCCAGATCCGGGACGTCATGGCGATCCGTAAATCCGTTCGTTAAAATTGCCACTGCCCTTGCAAGCGGCCGCAAACGACGTTCCCTGCGACACCGCTACCAAACAATTCATGAAACGATTCATGAAGCGCTGAAATGATTTTTGCGCTTCTGAGACAAATCTCCTGAAACCTTTCTCCGGTAGTGATGCAGCCAACGACGCGCCAAAAATGGCGCGCGGGGCGATCAAACTGGGGATGACCGATGTTCAATCCGGCCGCGTTTAAGCTTGGTTTTCCCCCGTCCGCGATTTTCTGTGCGCTGGCGATTGGACTAATCGGGTTTTCCGGCTCCGCCACGGCCTCGCCGCTGCCGCTGCCGCTGTTTCCCTTCATCCTGCTGCCGCCGGCGCAATCGGTTCAGCCGCTGCTGCCGGCCGCGCCTTCCGGAGAGGAAGACGCTGCGGCCGAGATGCCGGCGCGGCTGAAGCGTCAGGTCGTCAACTATACGACTCGCGAGGCGCCCGGCACCATCATCATCGATACGCCCAACACCTATCTTTATTATGTACTCGGTGGCGGCCAGGCGATTCGTTACGGCATCGGCGTCGGCCGCGACGGCTTCACCTGGTCCGGCGTGCAAACGATCAGCAGGAAATCCGAATGGCCGGACTGGACCCCGCCCCCGGAAATGATCGCGCGCCAACCCTATCTGCCGCGCCACATGGCCGGCGGGCCCGGCAATCCGTTGGGCGCACGCGCGATGTATCTCGGCGGCACCATGTACCGGATCCATGGCACCAACGCCCCCGGGACGATCGGCACCCATGTTTCCTCTGGCTGTCTGCGTCTCACCAACGAGGACGTCTCAGATCTTTATGCCCGGGTGAGCATCGGAACCAAGGTGATCGTGCTGCCGATGGATCGCCGTGCCGAAAATGCCGAGCGCAAGCACGGCTGATCGCAGCGCGAACAGGACCGAAGTTGGCGCGGTTTCCGCGCCATTTTTTTGCGACTCACAAACTGGTCCATGGTAGCCCGAGTGAGTGAAGCGACATCCGGGAACGAACGAAACGCAACCCCGGATTTCGCGTCGCTGATCCGGGCCATGCTTGCTCCTCACGATCACGTAGGAGTGCTCTGGTGCGGCCCTCGAACGCGCTGTAGAGTCGGCCGCTCAATCGGTCCGGGGGGACGATGCGGCTGGTGGCGAGTCCCAAAACGATCCTGCTCGCGATCGCGGTGATCGCGTTCTCGTTTTTCATCAGCCTGAAAGTGCTCGATTGGCTGGCGCCGCGCGGCACGGTCGCCGCGCCGGTGCTTGCCGAATTGCCGCCGCTGCCAGCCGCGCCGCGCCGCTCGATCATCCTCGCGCCGGTCACGATCGCGCTGAGCGCGATCCGCGACGCCGCCGATCGCAGCGCGCCGCGCGCCTTCGCCGGCAAGGCCGACAATCCGGTCTCACAGATCCTGCAGGACGCCGATATCGGCTGGACCGCCTTGCGCGGACCGATCACGGCGACCGGCGCCCAGGATGTGCTGTCGCTGGCGACGTCGCTGACCGGAAAACTGAATGTGACGGGTGCGCTGTCGTCCAAGGCGACGGGCGCGATCGGCGACGCGATCGGCGGGTTGCTGGGCGGCAATCTCGGCAAGCAGATCGGCAGCGTGAACATCAAGTCGCTCAATGCCAGCGCCGAGATCAAGGGCAACGTCGTCTTCACCTCGCGGCCAAGACTCGCCGCAGCCTGGCACCTCGAGCCAAATCTGGCAGCCCAGGTGACGCTTGGCGACACCAGCCTTTCGGTGGCCGGCGCCCGTGTCAGCGTGCCTGCGCAGGTCAAGCCATTGATCGAAAAGACGGTCGCCGATCAGGTCGCAGCACTCGAGGCCCGGGTTCGCAACGATCGCTCGCTCGAACAGGGTGCGCGATCGCAATGGGCCAAGGCCTGCCGCTCGATTCCGCTGCAAGGCGCCGGCCGCGGGTCGACGTTGCCGGCGCTTTGGCTTGAGCTGCGGCCGATCCGCGCCATCGCGGTGCAGCCGCGCGTCAATGCCTCCGCCGTGGCACTGACGGCCGGCATCGAGGCGGAGACCCGCATCACGGCAGAGCAAACCAGGCCCGACTGTCCGTTTCCCGCAACCGTCACCATCGTCCCGCCGACACCGGGAGGAATCGCGATCGCGGTGCCGATCGATATACCCTTTACCGACATCAACAAGATTGTGGAGGCGCAATTCGCCGGACGGACGTTCCCGGAAGACGGCTCCGGTTCGGTCGACGTCACCGTGAAGCGTGCAAGCGTCGCGGCATCGGGCGACCGGCTGTTGATTTCTCTCCTGGTCAACGCCAGGGAGAAGAAGAGCTTCTTCGGGTTGGGCGGCGAGGCCGACGTGCACATCTGGGGCAAGCCCGCGCTCGATCAGGCGCAGCAAACCCTGCGGCTGACCAACATCGCGCTCGCCCTGGAATCCGAAGCCGCGTTTGGGCTGCTTGGCGCCGCGGCGCGCGCGGCGATGCCGCATTTGCAGAAAGTGCTCGCCGACAAGGCCACCGTCGACCTCAAGCCCTTTGCGTCAAACGCGCAGAAAAAGATCGCCGCTGCGATATCGGAATTTCAAAACAACGAAGACGGCATCCGGGTGGCGGCGGAAATCACCAACCTCACTCTGGCGGACATCGCCTTCGATTCAAAGACGCTGCGCGTCATCGCGGACGCCGAGGGCGCGATCAGTGTCACGGTGACGACGCTGCCGGGGTTGTGACCGCGCTTTCGCCTTGCACTTTTCCTTGTTGTCCGGTTTCGGAGATTTTGCTGTGTCTGCAAAGACGGCCTGAGCGGAAGCGCAACGATCAGGATTTTTGACCGGGCGGGTCGCTGCCCTTGTTCTGCCGGCTGACCTGCTGCGCTCGTTGCTTGTTGCGCGGCTGATCCTGGTCGCGTTGATCGCGGACAATGTCTTGATCTCTTGAGGATCGCGATCAAACACAAACGATCATCGGAGAAATTCCCCTCTCCGCGTTGCGGGAGAGGGGAATGAACAAAGACTAACTACCTTCGAATTTGAACGAGACGTTGAGCTTGGCGCGGTAGGCTTCGATCTTGCCCTTGGCGTCGAGTTGCAAATCGAGCTGGACGACTTCGGCCACGCGAAGATCGCGAAGGGATTTGCTGGCCCTGTTGACGGCCACCGCGGCCGCCTTTTCCCAGGAATCCTTGCTGGTTCCGATCAGCTCAATGACCTTGTAGACGCTATCAGCCATATCATCCTCCCGTTCGTGTCAGGGCAGGAAGCTTGGTGCTCCTGCCGCCGCTCAGCCTAACATTGCGATACGGGGGCTGAAAGGATGCGTTGCACCCTGGTCCGACTGAGAGTGCCCGCGCGGCGCGCACTGGAAACAAAATGGCCGGGCGGCGAGATGCCGTCCGGCCAATCGGATGGAGTTACGGCTCGAAGCCGTTGGTTCAGGTCGAATATTTGAACTCAGGAAGCGCCTTCAGCTCATCCTTGGTCGCGTTATACACGGCATGATCCGGATACCAGGGATTGGGCTTGGACGGCGTCGCGGTCGCCGGCGCGGCATTCGTCGTGGTCGCGGCACCCGTGGTTGTCGGTAATGCCGGCCGGCTGCCCGCGGCACCCGGCGCGCCCGTGGACGCTGCGCCGGTGTAGGCGACCGGCTCGTTGACGAATTTGATCTTGTCAAAGGGAACGGCGATCAGGTGCGTGCCGACCCCGAGGAAGCCGCCAACGCCGATCACCACGGCCTTGATGTTCCCGCTCTTGTCGGTCAGGAGATCGTTGATCGAGCCGAGGTTCTCATTGTTGTCGTTATAGACGTTCAGACCCACGACCTTCGAGGTGCGCCAGTCACCCTGGAACGAAGAGTCCGAACTCGCGGCCGGCGACATGTTGGCGCGGTCGGTGGTGGCCGTCGGAGTTTGAGTTTGAGCGAACGCAACGGACGCAAGCAAGGCGGACGCGGCCAGGCCGGCCGCGATGTGTTTTGCAAACATGTGTTTTCTCCTTAGTAAAACCAGCAAGGAGAAACACGTCAGCCCACCGACGGTTCCGAACTCCCCGGTAATGTCTGCTATCGCGCGGGTGCAGTTCCATGGAACATCGGTCCCTAACGCTGCAGCCGTTGCAGCGCTTAAAAACCGCCCCAATACGGCGGGATCCCGTAATAGCGATGCAGCTCCGTCTCCTGCGAACGGTCGCCCCAGTCAAAATCCTTGTCGGCGCGGAATGTCGGCGCGCGCTTCAGCTCTTCATCGCGGATATCGAGCTCATAGGCGCCGAAGCCCGGATTGTAGGTGAGACGCCCCCACGGCAGCGGAAGCAGGTTGGCGCCCATGCCGAGGAAACCGCCGAAGCTGAGGACCGCGTATGAAACCTTGCCGCTGACCTTGTCGATCATCAGCCGTTCGATGTGACCGATCAGGTCGCCGTTCGGACGCCGCACCGCAGTGCCCTCGACCCGGTCGCTTGCGATCAACTGGTGCGGTTTTGACAAGACATCGGTCATCACACCCTCTTCTGGGTTGATGAAGGAAACCCAACGTGTCGCCGGCGAAAGGGTTCCGTCAGGCGGCGAGAGCCTCGGAATCCCGCTCCTCGAAAAAGGCCACCGCCTCGAACCGGTAGTCGCACGCGCGGCAGTGCCAAAGATACGCCGTGCGGTGCGCGTCGTTTTCAACCCATTCCGGGGTGGCAATCGGTTTGCCGCATTGGGCGCAGGGATTTCCGTGGGGCAGATAACCGAAATCGAGTCTGGCCATGCGCATCTCCCATACGGTTTTTTTCTTTGAACTTCGTTTTGAAGTCGAATTGGACAGGCTTGCTGTCGGATCGAGCGCTCGTCCTGCCGCGTACATTGTCGGAGAGCAATGCGTCATTTGAACGGCAAAGCCGGACGCTCGTCCGGAAGATTTTAACATTCATTTCGCGGCGGGATCAATCGCCGGCTCAGCCGTGTGCACTGCACCGGGTTTGCGCACGTGGATCGTGGCGATGTCGTCGGCATATATCTTCTGCCAGCCGTCGATGTGATCGAGCAGTTTGGTCGCGGCACTTTGGGTCCGCAACAGCGTCGCCTCGATTTTGTATTGCTCCAATAGCCGAAACAGGTTTTCCGGTTCCATCAACCCGCTGGCGGCATTGTGGTCGACAAAGAATTTTTCGCCATAGAGTTCGGTACGGCCGTCGATGAAGGGTGAGACGCCATTGGCGATCAGGTAGCCGCCGAAATCGTAGTCGTTGAATACGCGCGCGAGATGCAATTTCTTCAGTTCGGCAACGGCTGTGACCGGCGAGCCCCGGGTGTGCGGCTCGAAGCGGTGCACCGACGTATAACCAAGGGTTGCCGCCAGCAGCACGAGCGCCACAATGGCGAACAGCATGCCGCGCGCGGGCGCCACGGTGTCCGGATTTGAAACCTTGTCACCGTTGATTTGGCGCGCCAGCGGCGCGGCAAGAACGAGCGGCGCAACCATCGCCAGAATTTCAGCGGCCCGCCCCTGGGCGAGTGCCATGTGGAGCAGTCCCAACAACAGCGCGATGCGCAGCGGCGGCAGTTTGATGCCGCGCAGTAACGCCAGGCCGACGCCCAACAGCAGGCAGATCTCGAACGCCCCGACGCTGCCGAAGTCGGCGGGCTTCCACTCCACGATCAGCGGCAGCGCGCCGCCAAGCTCAAGGATCTTTTGCGAGGCCAGAAGCGCATTCCAGCCATAGGGCGTGCAGCAACTCGCCAGCAATGCCGCGACGGCGAAGGCCGCCCAACGCAGGGCAAGCGGTTTGCGCGAAGCCAAATCCGCGCTCAGCACCGCGTCGAGCGCGATCGGCGCTATCAGCACCAGGCCAAACACAAATCCGCCATGCAGATTGGCCCACAGCGCCATCAGCGGCAGCAGCCAGAACGAAGGCCCGCGACTCCGATCGGCTGACGCGATCAATCCGCCGACCCACGCCACCAGGACCGGCAGGGCCATCACATGCGGCCGCGCCAGCAGATGCGGCACGGTCAGCGCCAGCGCCGCGGCGATAAAGACCAGCGTCGTGCTGTCGCTCAAATGCCGGTTCAGGAATTTGGCGAGCAGGGCGAAGCTTGCCGCGATCGCGCTTGCCGCAAGCACCACCGGCCCGCTCCAGCCGGCGATGCCATAGCTTTTTGCGTAGAGCGCCTGCGCCAGCCACTGCGTCGAGATCCAGGGCTGACCGCGCATGGTGAAGGAATAGACGTCGGTTTCCGGAACGGCGCGATGGTCGAGGATCCACTGGCCGACCGTGATCTGCCACATCGTATCGGGATCGATCAGCAGCCGGTTTCCCGCCAGCAGAAACAGCGCATAGACGCCGACGCCGACCCATAGCGGCATGAGCCCGCGCATCGGGCTTGCATGGTCGCTTGTCTGGGTAACGGACAGGGTCATCGGCGGCCGGATTTCTCGCTATTTCCGGCCGGATCGAAGCACGGCAGGCATAATTCTTGGTAAATCCGCCACCCGCTGACGGCTCGGAAGGCCGGATTTTGGCCACATCGATGTCCGTCGGGGCGCGCCCAACCAAAATATCGAAAACAACCCCATGCAAAGTAGCCGGCGATCGCTGGGTGGCGATTGCAACAATCGGCTGGCTTAAGCGTTGATGCGCTGCATCAAGCCCGTCCCGAGGTCATTTTCCCCGATGAAACACTGGTTGTCGTTCGCTTGCTTTGCCGCCATGGCGGCGCTGTATTTTCCGCAAACCGCGCTCGCGCAGCGCTCCCAATACGATGCGCTGGTCGCAACGCACGCCAGCGCCAACGGCGTGCCGGAAGTCCTGGTGCATCGCGTGATCGTGCGGGAAAGCCGCTATCAGCCCCATTTGGTCGGACGCGGCGGCACGATCGGCCTGATGCAGATCAAGCTCGCGACCGCGCGCGGCCTTGGCTACAGCGGCGATGCCGCCGGCCTGCGCGACCCCGAGACCAATCTCACCTATGGCATAAAATACCTCGCAGGCGCCTATCGCGCTGCAAACGGCAACCACGATCGGGCCGTGCATTATTACGCCAGCGGGTATTACGCGGCCGCCAAACGTCAGCGGCTCAGGCCTGTTATCTCCGAGGGCTACGTGGTTCCCGTGCTGCCGATCGCAGCGCCGAACCAGCCCTGGAAAAGCCCCGCTGACGCCAATGCGCGGCAGCTCGGCAGGCGGTAGCCTCGTGTCCCGGGCGCGGTGCTCTTGCGATGCACCGCAGAACCGGGACCTAAATGATCATAACGCGATGATGGACCCCGGATCAGCAGCGCAGCGCTCCTAGCGTGTCGAAGCGCGGTAAACGCGCTTGTGGCGCTGCACTGCATCCGGGGCACGGTATTCGGTGAAGTTCCGGGACGCGCGCGTTGACACCTCAGCCTATCGGCCTACATTAGTGCTGTTCCGAGGGGAGCTCCGATGAGGAGCTGAGAGACCGCACGCTCAAAGCCTGTTCGTAAGGCAGCGAGACCGCGGTGACCCTTTGAACCTGATCCGGGTCATGCCGGCGAAGGGACAGGGATGTACCAGAGTTCGAAACCACAGCGCGGGCTGTCGCCCGTGGCGTCACGGGGGGAATCCCCTGTTTCCGTCATCGGCGCGGGTATCGCCGGGGCATGGCAGGCATTGCTGTTCGCGCAGGCCGGCCACGATGTGACCCTGCATGAGCGCAGCGACGAGGCGATGACGCTCGCCACCAGCCACTGGGCCGGCGGCATGCTCGCGCCCTGGTGCGAGAGCGAAATATCCGAACCGCTGATCAGCCGGCTTGGCCTGCGGGCGCTCGATCTGTGGCGCCGGGAATTGCCCGATACCCCGTTCAACGGCTCGCTGGTGGTGGCGCACACGCGCGACCGCAACGACTTCGAGCGTTTCGCCAGACTGACCACGGGCCATCGGCGGCTCGATGCGCGCGGCCTGAGCGAACTCGAACCCTCGCTGGCGGGTCGTTTTCGCGATGCCCTGTTCTTTGCCGGCGAGGGCCATGTCGAGCCGCGCCGTGTGCTGCCGAAACTGCACCAGCGGATCATCGCCGCCGGCGGCACCATCAAGTTCAACAGCGAACCCGCGGCCGCCGACATCAGCGGCATCGTGATCGATTGCCGCGGCCTTGCCGCGCGCGACCGCCAGCCCGAGTTGCGCGGCGTCAAGGGCGAACTGATCCTGATCGAAACCGGCGAGGTCGAACTGGCGCGCCCGGTGCGGCTGATTCATCCGCGCTGGCCGCTATATGTGATTCCGCGCGAGGGTAATCTCTTCATGTTGGGCGCTACCTCGATCGAAGCCGAGGATACCGGCGTCAGCGTTCGCTCCGCGCTGGAGCTGTTGAGCGCGGCCTATGCGGTGCATCCGGCATTCGCCGAAGCGCGCATCGTGGAATTCGGCTCCGGCCTGCGGCCGGCGTTTCCCGACAACCTGCCGCGCATCGCCATCGACAACGACAGGATCGCGGTGAACGGACTCTATCGCCACGGTTTCCTGATCGCGCCGGCGCTGGCGGAGTTGACGCTCGCCTATGTCGAGCGCGGCCAGATCGACAACGAGGTGATGCAATGCGCGTGACCGTCAACGGCGAACCGCGGGACATCGGCTCTCGCAGCGTCGATGCACTGCTGGCTGAGCTCGAATATGAGGGCACGCATTTTGCGATCGCGCTGAATTACGACGTGCTGCCGAAAAGCCGCTGGGCGGAGACGCCGCTCAAGAACGGCGACGAGATCGAGATCATCACCCCGCGGCAGGGAGGGTGAGAGGATGACTTTCTCGCGCAACGTTTTTCTTACCTCGCCCCGCTTGCGGGGAGAGGTCGGAGACGGCGCGCAGCGGCGTCTCCGGGTGAGGGGGACTCTACGCGAGTTCTGCTCTGCCGAGAGTCCCCCTCACCCCGACCCTCTCCCCGCAGGCGGGGAGAGGGAGCGGGCAAGACCGTTCGGAATGGCGGAGAAGCATAGATGCTGAAATTCTACGACCGCGAATTCACCTCCCGCCTGCTGATCGGCAGCGCGCTGTATCCCTCGCCTGCGATCATGCAGGGCGCGATCCGCAGTTCGGGGGCGCAGATCGTCACGGTGTCGCTGCGCCGCGAGGCTGCCGGCGGCAAGACCGGCGATGCATTCTGGTCGCTGATCCGCGAACTCGATGTCACGGTGCTGCCGAACACCGCCGGCTGCCGCAGCGTGCGCGAGGCCGTGACCACGGCGAAACTGGCGCGCGAACTGTTCGGCACCGGCTGGATCAAGCTCGAGGTGATCGCCGACAACGACACGCTGCAGCCCGATGTGGTCGGCCTCGTCGAGGCCGCCGACATCCTGATCAAGGATGGCTTTCAGGTGTTCCCCTATTGCACCGAAGACCTCAGCGTCGCGATGCGGCTGGTCGATGCCGGCTGCAAGGTGGTGATGCCGTGGGCGGCGCCGATCGGCAGCGCCAAAGGCATCATCAACCGCGATGCCCTGAAACTGCTGCGCGACCGCCTGCCCGATATCGCGCTGGTGGTCGATGCGGGCCTGGGCGCACCGTCGCATGCGGCGCAAGCGCTTGAACTCGGCTACGACGCCGTGCTGCTCAACACTGCGATTGCGCGGGCCGCCGACCCCGTCGCCATGGCAAACGCGTTTCGTTTGGGCGTCGAGGCCGGCCGCACCGCCTTCGAAGCGGGCTTGATGGAAGCCCGCGACTTCGCCTCCCCTTCAACCCCTGTCGTTGGGACACCGTTCTGGCATGCCGCATCTTGATCGCTCCGCATATCCGGATCGCTCCGCGTATCCGGACCGCTTCTATCCCGTCGTCGACAGCGTCGCCTGGGTCGCGCGCCTGGCCCTGCTCGGCGCCGGCACGATTCAATTGCGCGCCAAAAACCTCGACGAGTCCGAGGCGGTGCGATTGATCCGCGACGCGCTCGAGGTCATCAGGGGCACGCCCGCCAAACTGGTGGTCAATGATTACTGGTGCGCGGCGATCATGGCCGGAGCCAAGCATTTGCATCTCGGCCAGGAAGACCTTGCAGAGGCCGACCTGAAAGCGATCCGCAATGCGGGACTGACGCTCGGCCTCTCGACCCATGACGATACCGAGCTTGAGAATGCGCTGCGCGCCAGGCCCGACTATATCGCGCTCGGGCCGATCTTTCCGACCACGCTGAAATCGATGCGCTTTGCGCCGCAGGGCATTCCGAAAATCACCGAATGGAAGCGCCGCATCGGCGACATCCCGCTGGTCGCGATCGGCGGCATCAAGCTCGAACAGGCCGCACCGATTTTCGCGGCCGGCGCCGACTCCATCGCCGTCGTCAGCGACGTCACCCAGAACGCCGACCCCGACGCGCGGGTGCGCGCGTGGCTCGGGCTAAAGGCGGAGGCCGCGTGAGATGAGCGTTTGCCGAACCACCCACACCATAGCCGACGCTTCGCGCCGGCGTTCTTCTCTTAAAAACGGCGGCCGTTTGGCCGCCTATGCCCTCCCCCGCAAGCGGGAGAGGGAGCACACCGCGTCCGTTTCTTCCCTCTCCCGCTTGCGGGGGAGGGTGGCGCGCTCGTTAGGGCGCGACGGGTGGGGGCACGCTCGGCAGCCGGCACAGGCCGCATGAGGAGAATGGGCCATGTCAAACTCTCTCTTCCTCGCAAGGCTGATCGGACCGGTCATGCTCCTGGTCGGGCTTTCCGTATTCGCCAACCAGCGTGGGTTTCGCGACATGGCCGAGGAATTCCTGGCGAGCCGCGCGCTGATGTTCCTCAGTGGCCTGCTGCTGCTGCCGGTCGGTATCGCCATCGTGCTTGTCCACAACGTCTGGACCGCCGATTGGCGCGTGCTGATCACGATATTCGGCTGGCTCAACGCAATCGGCGCCACGGTGCGCCTGTTTCGGCCGCCGTTTTTGCTGGAGACCGGCCGCACCCTGCTGAAGCAGCCGCGGTTTACGCTAATTGCCGCCTCGATCTGGGTCGTCCTCGGATTGCTGTTTTGCTTTTTTGGATACCTGCACTGAAAGAACCTGATCTCCGGAAGGGAGCACCATCATGAACAGACCCGTCAACACCGCCGAGCTGAAGCCCGCCGTGACCACCGGCCCGCTGGCCTCGTCGCGCAAGATCTTCGTCACCCCGGATGAGGCGCCCGATCTGCGCGTACCCTTGCGCGAGATCATCCTCTCCGACGGCGCTGGTGAGCCGAACCTGCCGGTGTATGACACCTCGGGTCCCTATACCGATCCGGAAGTCACCATCGACGTCAACGCCGGGCTGTCGCGCGCGCGCATCGCATGGGTGAAGGAGCGCGGCGGCGTCGAGGAATATCAGGGCCGCGACATCAAGCCGGAAGACAATGGCAATGTCGGCGCGTCGCATGCGGCGAAATCGTTCACCGCTCACTATAAGCCGCTGCGCGGGCTGGACGGCCACATGATCACGCAGCTCGAATTCGCGCGCGCCGGGATCATCACCAAGGAAATGATCTACGTCGCCACCCGCGAAAACCTCGGGCGCAAGGTGCAGCTCGAACGCGCCGAAGCAGCACTCGCCGACGGCGAAAGCTTTGGCGCCTCGGTGCCGGCCTTTGTCACGCCGGAGTTCGTACGTTCCGAGATCGCGCGCGGCCGCGCCATCATCCCCAGCAACATCAATCACGGCGAACTCGAGCCGATGATCATCGGCCGCAACTTCCTGACCAAGATCAACGCCAATATCGGCAACTCCGCCGTGACGTCATCGGTGGAGGAGGAAGTCGACAAGATGGTTTGGGCGATCCGCTGGGGCGCCGACACCGTGATGGACCTCTCGACCGGGCGCAACATCCACACCACGCGGGAATGGATCCTGCGCAACGCCCCGATCCCGATCGGCACCGTGCCGATCTATCAGGCGCTGGAGAAATGCGACGGCGATCCGGTAAAGCTGACATGGGAGCTCTACAAAGACACGCTGATCGAACAGTGCGAACAGGGCGTCGACTACTTCACCATCCACGCCGGGGTGCGGCTGCCCTACATTCACCTCACCGCCAACCGCGTCACCGGCATCGTCTCGCGCGGCGGCTCGATCATGGCGAAGTGGTGCCTGGCGCATCACAAGGAGAGTTTTCTGTACACGCACTTCGAAGAGATTTGCGACCTGATGCGAAAGTATGACGTGTCGTTCTCACTCGGCGACGGCTTGCGTCCCGGCTCGATTGCTGATGCCAACGACCGCGCGCAATTCGCCGAGCTGGAGACGCTGGGCGAGTTGACGCAGATCGCCTGGAAGAAGGGCTGTCAGGTGATGATCGAAGGCCCCGGCCATGTTCCCCTGCACAAGATCAAGATCAACATGGACAAGCAGCTCAAGGAGTGCGGCGAGGCGCCGTTCTATACGCTGGGGCCGCTGACGACTGATATCGCGCCGGGCTACGACCACATCACCTCGGGGATAGGTGCGGCCATGATCGGCTGGTTCGGCTGCGCGATGCTTTGTTATGTGACGCCGAAGGAGCATCTCGGGCTACCCAACCGCGACGACGTCAAGACCGGCGTCATCACCTACAAGATCGCGGCGCATGCCTCCGATCTCGGCAAGGGCCACCCTGCGGCGCAACTGCGCGACGACGCGCTTAGCCGCGCCCGCTTCGACTTCCGCTGGGAGGACCAGTTCAACCTCGGGCTCGATCCGGACACCGCGCGCAGCTTCCACGACGAGACGCTGCCCAAGGAAGCGCACAAGGTGGCACATTTCTGCTCGATGTGCGGCCCAAAATTCTGCTCGATGAAGATCACCCAGGACGTGCGCGATTATGCGGCGACGCTGAACGATCCCGACCGGGTGGGATTGAACATCAGCGGCACCATCGAGGACGGCATGGCGGCGATGAGCGCCAAGTTTAAGGAGATGGGGAGCAACGTGTATCTCGATGCGGAGAAGGTGAAAGAGAGCAATCGGGTGCTGTGATGCATGATCTTACGCCTGTTTCCGGGTTATTCGGCGGCGCGCTGATCGGGCTTGCCGCCGCCGCCATGATGCTGCTGAGCGGACGCCTCGCCGGCGTCAGCGGCATCGTCGGCGGGCTGTTGTCGTTCGATCCTGCCGATCGTGGTTGGCGGCTGGCGTTCATCGCCGGAATGATCGCGGCTCCACTCCTCGCTGCACTCGCGGGCGTCCCACTTCCGCGGCCCGCGATGACGTCCAATTTCGCGCTGATCGCGGCCGGCGGCCTGCTGGTCGGCTTTGGCAGCCGCATGGGCAATGGCTGCACATCCGGTCACGGCGTGTGCGGCTTCGCGCGGCTTTCGCCGCGCTCGATCGCAGCGACGGTCATCTTCATGGGCGCGGCATTCATCACCATGGCCATCGTTCGCCATGGTCTGGGAGGATAATGCGATGCCGCTCATGATCGCGAGCTTTGGCTGCGGACTGCTGTTCGGCGCAGGGCTGCTGATATCGGGCATGACGCAGCCCGAGAAGGTGCTCGGTTTCCTCGACGTATTCGGCGCCTGGGATGCGACGCTGGCCTTCGTGATGGCCGGCGCGGTTGCGGTCACCGCGATCGGTTTTGCGCTGGCGCGGCGGCGCGCCGCGCCGGTTCTGGCGCCGAAATATTTCTGGCCCGAGCGCAACGACATCGACGCCCCCCTCGTGACCGGCGCCATCCTGTTTGGCATCGGCTGGGGCCTGGTCGGGATCTGTCCGGGACCGGCCGTGGTCAATCTCGCAGGATTGAGCCAGCCGATCCTGGTATTCGTCGCCGCGATGGCGCTCGGCATGCTCGCCTATGAGGGATATCGCAGGTCGGACGCCCCGCGCGGCAAGGCAGAGGTTGTTGGTGTCGGTTCAGGGGTGGATGGGTGATCCCGGATTAACCTCCGCTTCGCGAACTCACATGAGAGGTGACCCATGGCCCCGATAAAACACTTCGCCGCTCCCGCCGGAATGACGACGCCGCCGCTCTCGTTCGCGACGCGCACCGGCGATCTGCTGTTCGTCTCCGGCATCCCCGGCTTTGACGAGAACGGCAAGCTGCCGGACGGTTTCGAGGCGCAGTTCGGTTTTGTCGTCGCCAACATCAAACGCGTGCTCACCGAGGCGGGCGCGACATTCCGCGATCTGGTCAAGGTCAACGTGCTGCTGACGCGCGCGTCCGACGTCGCCCCGATGAACGCATTATATGCCTCGGCATTCGGGCCACCGCCCTACCCTGCCCGCACCACCTGCGTCGTGCAGGCGCTTCCCAACCCTACGATGCTGATCGAAATCGAATGCGTTGCGACGCTTGCCGGGCGCTGAGGGATGCGTGCCCCGGATGCTGCGCAGCACGAAGTGGTGCGCTGCTGATCTGGGGTCCATGACGAGTGCGCCTGAGTGATCCCGGCTCTGCGGTGCATCGTGAAGTACGCTGCACCGCGTCCGGGACACGAGTCCGCCCTACGCCCGCGCTACTTCAACGTAATCGCAAGCCCGCTGAGGTCGGCGTTCGCCAGCAGTCCGACCTCGCGGCCGGACAGTTCCAGCACTGCACCCTTCTGGTTGGTCAGCACGATCGCGCGGGCGCCGCGGCCGACCGCGAGCCCCGCGCCCGCCGCGCCATAGACGCCGGCGACGTCGCTAGCGCGGTTGATGTTGCTGACGCGCCCGCGCAGCACCGTCTTCGATCCGCCGAACACGAGGCCGTAGTCCAGCCCGCCGGCGGACAGCGCGTAGCTCCGGCCGTGAAAATTCAGCACGCCGCCGCCGCCCGAGCCGCCGATGATCCATCCCGCCTTGTAGACCGTCAGCGATACCGTGCCCTCGTCGGCATGGGAGGCCGCGGACAAAGTGACGCCGGCGAAAGCCGTCAGCGCGAGCAGCGTAACACGAATGGCGGATGAGATGTTCATTGGCATGGTTCCCGGGGATTTGTGAGCAGACGTCGCGACGCGGATCGAGTCGCGACGTGCGCAGTATAGCCTAAGGGCGAATGGCAGGGTGCCGTAACGGGTTCCCCGGACGCTGCGCAGCCACGAAGTGGTGCGCTGCTGATCCGGGGTCCATGACGATTGCAACTGTGTGGATCCCGGCTCTGCGGTGCATCGTGAAGTACGCTGCACCGCGTCCGGGACACGCGAGCGACGCCCGCTCGCCTACCGCGCCCTTCGCGCCCAGGTTTCCTTGATCAGCGCTTCGCGCGCCTCGGAAAGTTCCAGGAATTCCTCGGCGCTGCCGCCGGCATCGGGGTGCGCGGTCTTGGCGGCGCGCTTGTAGGCCTGGTGGATCTCGGCGCCGGAGAGGTGACAGCCGAGCGGCAGTCCGAGCTTTTCCCGGTAGCGCTCTTCCGGCGTCGGCTCTTTCATCTGGTCTTGCCGCTTGCCGAAGCGCGGGGCGGTGAGGAAAACAAGCGTATCGCGGACGAGGCCGAGGCGGCGCTGCGCGGCGTCCTGGATTTTGCGGTCGGCATTTTCGCGTGCGGCCTTGCGCAGGCACGGCAGCGCCTGCATCGCGGCCTGCCGCAGGATCGCCTCTTCGCTGATCGAGGCGATATCGGCCGCAAGCCGCGCGGCTTCGCCATAGTCTGGCGCGGCCGCGGACCAAATCCGCTCAACACCGAGCTTCCATTCCGATAGTTGTCTATCCATGGGGCAACACCAATACAACGAAGCGGTAAAGCTTTCCGTTTCCGCCCTTATGAATTTGAATTAGTTTGTATCGAACGCCTGAAACCAAAAATTGAGGAAACCTGCCCATGCCCCTTCTCCGAAACCATATCGCTGTTGTCACCGGTGCCGCCTCCGGCATCGGTCGCGCGATCGCGCTGGGCTACGCCCGCGAAGGCGCGCAGGTCACCCTGCTCGACCAAAACGAAAAGGCCGCGGCCGAAGCGGCGCAGGAGATTCGCGATGCCGGCGGCCAGGCGGAAAGCTTCGTGCTCGATGTGACCCGGCGCGAGGACTGTATCGCGGTCGCCAAACGCGTCGCCGAACAGGTCGGGCAGGTCTCGATCCTGGTCAACAATGCCGGCATCGCGCGGCGCAACGGCATGCTCGGCGCGGCCGATGCCGTGGTGAAGGATTGGGAAGACATCATCGCCATCAACCTCACCGGCGTCTTCAACGTCACGCATGCGTTTCTCGGCTCCCTTGCGCGCCGCCAAGGGGCGCATTGTCAATATCGGCTCGATCCAGTCGTTCATGCATCTGCGCACGCCGAGTTCGCCGGCCTATACCGCCTCGAAACACGGCGTGCTCGGTTTGACCCGGGCGCTCGCCGCCGAACTCGGCAAGGACGGCGTGCGCGTCAACGCGATCGGCCCGGGGTTCATCGAAACGCCGCTGAACGAGAAGGTGCGCGCGAGCAATCCGGAACTGGCGAAGATTTTCGTCGATCACACCCCGCTCGGGCGCGCCGGCAAAGCCGAAGACATCGTCGGCCCGGCGATCTTCCTCGCCTCCGATCTGTCGGCCTATGTCACCGGATCGATCGTGATGGTGGACGGCGGCTACCGCACGATTTGATGGCGGTCAGCGAAGTTTGAGCACACTTGTCGTACGCGGGCTTGACCCGCGTACCCATCCCTTACGCGAAGAGTTCTTGCGAAGATGATGGATTGCCGGGTCAAGCCCGGCAATGACATACTTGTCTCGTCTCCACCTTGCGGTCCCGCCCCATGTCCAACGCCCCGCATTATCAACATCGACGTTGCCGCGTTCTGGGCCGATCCCTATCCCGATTTCGCCAGGATGCGCCGGGAGGCGCCGATCGCGTTCGTGCCGCAGCTCGGCTCGACCGTCTTCACCCGGCGCGACGACATCTTCACCCAGGAAAAACGCATCGACGTGTTCTCCTCGCATCAGCCGGCCGGATTGATGAACACGCTGATGGGCCACAACATGATGCGCAAGGACGGCGAAGCGCACATGCGCGAGCGCGCGGCGATGTTTCCGTCGGTGTCGCCGCGCACGGTGCGCGACACCTGGAGCCGGCAGTTCCAGGCCCATGCCGACCGCATCCTCGACGAACTCGCGCCCGCCGGCCGCGCCGATCTCTGCAAGGCGTTCGCGCTGCCGCTGTCGGCCGAATGCCTGAAGGACATCACCGGGCTGACCAACATGCGCTTTCAGGACATGGACGCGTGGTCGCAGGCGATGATCGACGGCATCGCCAATTACAGCGGCAACAAGGAGGTCGAGGCGCGCTGCCATGCCGCCACCGCCGGGATCGATGCCGCGATCGACGACATGATTCCGGTGGTGACGAAACATCCCAACACCTCGATCCTCAGCGTGCTGCTCGCCGCCGGCCAGCCGATCGACAAGCGTGCGCGCCAACATCAAGCTGGCGATCTCCGGCGGGCAGAACGAGCCGCGCGACGCCATCTCGGGCACGGTCTGGGCGCTGCTGACGCATCCCGATCAGCTCGCGCTGGTGCGCGGCGGCAAGGCAAAATGGCTCGACGTGTTCGAGGAATATGCGCGCTGGATCGCGCCGATCGGGATGTCGCCGCGGCGGGTGGCGAAGCCTTGGTCCTATGGCGGCGTCGATTTCGAGCCGGAGGATCGGGTGTTCTTCATGTTCGGCTCGGCCAACCGCGACGAGGCCTGCTTCGCCGATCCCGACGCTTTCGACATCACGCGCGATACCCAGAAAAGCATCGCCTTCGGCGCCGGCCCGCATTATTGCGCCGGCGCCTTTGCCTCGCGCGCGATGGTGGCCGACGTGGCGCTGCCCAGCATCTTCGCGCGGCTGAAGGGCTTGCGGCTCGACGCATCGGAGCCGGTGCGGATCGGCGGCTGGGCGTTTCGCGGACTGCTCAATCTGCCGGTCGAGTGGGACGCGGGTTAGCGCGCCCGACCCGTTGCTGCCAAACCGCTCAGCCGAACCGCAGCCGCGATCGTTCCCTGGCCTTCTCCGCCTCGATCTCGCGGTCGCGCGCGGGGGCGTGCGTATGCAGCGATGCCAGTAGCCGGCGGGCCGAGTCGGAGACTTCCGCCACCGCGCGATCGAACGCCGCTTCATTGGCCTGCGACGGCTTGTTGAAGCCCGAAAGCTTGCGCACGAACTGCAGCGCCGAGGCGTGGATTTCATCCTCGGTCGCGGGCGGTTCGAAATTGAACAGCGTCTTGATGTTGCGGCACATTTTCTTCTCCTCTGTCGGCCGGGCGCACCCTCGATCGGCCGAAAGCACCTGCATCGCGGCTCATTCTGGCATAGAATGGGCAGCGGGGTTCAGCCCCATCGTCGTCGCGTTTCTGACATAAGCCAGCGAGTTTTCCCATGTCCCATGTCACCTATAAAATCGTTCAGCATGATGGCGGCTGGGCCTACACCGTCGACGGCGTGTTTTCGGAACCCTTCGCGACCCATGCCGCGGCGCTGGCCGCCGCAAGGCACGCCGCGGCCGAACAGCGCGTGCCCGGGCACACCGAGGCGATCGAATACGAAACCCCTGACGGCAAATGGCACACCGAAACCGCCCCCGGTAGCGACCGTCCGGAGACCGATGTCGAGGACAGCGCTTGATCCGCTGAAGCTGCGGTTTGGCGATGGACCGTGCGCCCAAGATAGTTGGGGGCGCGATCGGAGACCAAGCCGGCTGCCGCCTTTGCTGATAGGCGCCCCCTATATTCCCGAGATCCGGCGCACATTTTTCAAAAATTTTCGCAGGTAACAGCAGCGCACCTATCTCGGATCATCCCGCACCGCATGATAGGCTCGCCGCCGACAGCGGCCCGATGACGGGCAGCCGCCCCCTGGGGAGACGCTATCCATGAAATGTTCGCGAGCGGTGCTATCGGCCGTCCTTGCAATGACCTCGTTTGCCGCGCTGGCGGCGGATTATCCGGCGCCGAAGCAAGGCGACTGGATCGCCAGGGATTTCAAATTCCACACCGGCGACACCATGCCGGAGCTGCGTCTGCATTACACCACCGTCGGCGAGCCGACCGGCCAGCCGGTGCTGGTGCTGCACGGTTCGGGCGGCTCGGCGGCCAGCATGCTGACGCCGGGTTTCGCGGGCGAGTTGTTCGGTCCCGGCCAGCCGCTCGATGCGTCGAAATACTACATCATCATTCCCGACGGCATCGGCCACGGCAAATCGTCGAAACCCTCCGACGGCATGAAGACGGCGTTTCCGAAATACGATTACGAAGACATGGTCGACGCGCAGTACCGCCTGGTCAAGGAAGGACTCGGCGTCAAGCACCTGCGGCTGGTGATCGGCAATTCGATGGGCGGCATGCACTCCTGGATCTGGGGCGTGAAATACCCGGCCTATATGGATGCGCTGGCGCCGATGGCCTCGCAGCCGACCGAGATGTCGGCCCGCAACTGGATGCTGCGGCGGATGATGCTCGAGACCATCCGCAACGATCCCGATTACAACGGCGGCAACTACACCGCCCAGCCGCGCATGATGAAATACGCCATCAACGCCTATGGCATTGCGACCGGCGGCGGTACGCTCGCCTATCAGATGCTGGCGCCGACGGCGGCGAAAGCCGACAAGATGGTGGATGACCGGCTGGCCACAGCGGTTACGCGCCGACGCCAACGACTTCATCTACCAATGGGAAGCCTCGCACGACTACAATCCCTCCGCCGGACTGGAGCGGATCGAGGCCATGCTGCTCCTGATCAATGCCGCCGACGACGAACGCAATCCGCCGGAGACCGGCATCACCGATGCTGCGATGAAACGCGTCAGGAACGGCAAGCTCTATTTGATCCCGGCGAGCACCGCGACGCGCGGACATCTCACGACCGGCAATGCGTCAGTTCTACAAGCAGCAACTGCAGGAGTTGCTGCAGACCGCGCCGCAGAAGACGATGTAGGCTAGCTGCGGCGCTAAATTGAGAGCGCGATGTCGTCGAAACGTTTCCGGCAGATAGCGCTGGCGCTGCCAGGCGCAATCGAAGGCTCACATCACGGGCACGCTGATTTTCGCGCCGGCAAGCGCGTGTTCGCGACGCTGGGTTATCCGGACAAAAACTGGGGCATGGTCAAGCTGACCCCCGAGCAGCAGTCCATTCTTGTCGACGCCGAGCCCGATATTTTCCGCCCGGTGCCGGGCGGGTGGGGTAAGCAGGGCAATACCAATGTGCGGCTTGCCAAAGCCGATCAAACCACGCTCCGAAGCGCGCTGATGCTGGCATGGCGCAACGTCGCGCCGAAGTCGCTACTCAAGCAGAACGAGACGACCGCGCGCTGATCTTGCACCGTACCAACTGAGGCTGCTCCCAGGTAGTATATATTCTTGATACCATCCTAAGTGCAGCTCGCCAACGCGATGATTTCGGCCACAACGGCTGGCGCCGGGATGACGAAGGGATCGCTTGGTGATATCTTCATATTGACCCAGCCACGGAGCAGAGCCTTGAGCGAACTCGCCGCCGGTGACCTCACGACGATTTACCCGAAACCTTCGCCGCGCGTGATCGCGAAGGCGCGTCCCGAGATCGACGCGCACGCGAAGAAATTCATCGCCATGTCGCCATTCTGCGTGCTGGCCACGTCAGGCTCCGACGGCAGCGTCGATGCCTCGCCGCGCGGCGGCAAGCCCGGTTTCATCAGCGTCGCCGGACCGAACCGGCTCTTGATGCCGGATCGCTCCGGCAACAACCGAATCGACAGTTTTAAGAATATCGTCGAAGGCTCTGGCTTCGTGCAGCTGATCTTCTTCGTTCCCGGTATCGACGAGACGCTGCGGGTCGGCGGCACCGGCACGCTGTCGGCTGAGCCCGATCTGCTGGCCTCGATGGAGGAATTCGGCAAGCTGCCGCGCGCGGTGCTCAGCATCAGCGTGCACGAGGCATACTTCCATTGCGGCAAGGCGCTGATGCGCGCAAAACTGTGGTCGCCGGATATACGGGTCGAGCGCGCCGTATTTCCCAGCATCAGCGAGGTGGTTTACGATCAGACCAGGCTGGGCGAACCGGAAACCCAGGCCGTGATCGAGGCGCGCTACAAGACGCAACTGTAACTGGCTTCGACTGTTCGATTGTGCGTTGCAAAACACGATCCCGCCGCCATCTCGCGTCAACAGAATGTGGCAGGTCCGTTCATTGATCATTCAAACGAAATGTGGAACTTTCGCCATGACGGATTCCTCCATCCGCCATCCAGACCGAGAAAGGTGAAGCCATGAGGAAAACATTGATGGCGCTGGCCGCTGTCGCCACCCTGGCGGTTTCGGCCGTGGCGGCGCCCGCCCACGCGCAGCGGGGTGTTGGCGCAGGTATCGCTGCCGGAATCATCGGCGGCGCCATCGTCGGCGGTGCCTTGGCAGGCCCGGGCTATTACTACGGACCCGGCTACGGCTATTACGGGCCGGGATATGTCGCCGGCCCCGGTTACTACGGCGGCTGCTACTGGCAGCGGCAACGTTTCTGGGATGGATATGGCTGGCAGATACGCCGCGTGCGGGTTTGCGGCTGAGCCCATTCATCTTCGTTACAAACATTGCGGAAACCCCGCGTTTCCGGGGACCTCTTTGAAGTTGGCCTGAAAAAACCTTTTTTTCAGGCCATTAACCCGAGCGTTAACCGCAGATTGACTGTTGTGCGCTTTTTAGCGAGACAGCCTGTTGCGAATACGACGTGTGAGTCACCTCAAACCCGGCGCTGGCTGAAGGCGCCATCTCCAGGAGAGCCAAAGACATGAAGAAGACATTTGCTGCCTTCATCGCGGTCGCAACGATCGCCGCTTCGCTGGCCGCGACCCCGGCAAACGCGCAGCGCGGCGTTGCCGCAGGCGTGGCCGCGGGACTGATCGGCGGCGCGATCGTCGGTGGGGCGATCGCCTCAAGCCGCCCGGCCTATGGCGGTCCGGTGTACGTAGAAGAGGCTCCGCCCTGCCGCTGGGTTCGCGAGCGTTTCTGGGATGGTTATGGCTGGCGCTATCGTCGCATCGAGGTTTGCAACTGATCCCAACGCGCCGGCGTTAAATCCGGCTCACAGATCTCAAACCCGGCCGAAGCATCGGCCGGGTTTTTCTTTTCCCCTCATCCACGCCGCGGCAGTCACCGCGCCGCGCCGAGCGAACGAAGAACCGCGGTGCTCGGCCAGCAATCGACCTTGAGCCCGGCCTTTTTCTGATAGGCGCCGAGCGCCGCGCGCGTCTTCATTCCGGCCTTGCCGTCCACGCTGTCGGCATAGAGGCCGATCCGCGACAGATGACGCTGCATGGCTTCGACATCGGCGGTGCGCAACTGGGTCGAAGCCGACCAGGGCGCAGCAAACGGCTGCGGGCTCACCATGCGATCGCTGAGATGGCCCACGAACAGCACGTACAAATCCGAAAAATTGTATTCCTTGATCACGAAATAGTTCGCCGTGGCCAGAAACGACGGACCGTAGATGCCCTCGGGCTGCAACAGCGAGGCCGGCTGCGCCTGCTCGGCGGCGCCGAGCTTCTGTCCGCGCACCGGCACAAAACCTTCGCGCAGCCATTCGCCGATCGGTTTTGTCACTTCCGGCACGCCTTGGGTACAGTCGACGCCGGCCGGTGCGGCTACCTCGTAGGCCCAGCGTATGCCCGGCTGCCAGCCCTTGTTGACGAGTTGCTGCGCGGCGGAGGCGAGCGCGTCCGGTACCGAATGCCAGATGTCGACCCGGCCGTCGCCGTCGAGATCGACGCCGTGCTTGAAAAACTCCGAGGGGAGAAATTGCGTCAGCCCGGTGGCGCCCGCCCAGGACGAGCGCAAATCCTTGCGCGCGACCACGCCCTCGCCGATCAGCTTCAATGCCAGGATGAATTCGGTGCGATACTGATCCTTGCGGCGGCCGACATAGGCCTGCGTCGCCAGCACGCGCAACCCGTCGTAAGGCAGCGTGTAGCGGCCAAAATCGGTTTCGCGGCCCCAGATCGCGAGCACGATGGTTGCGGGCACGCCGAAGCGCTGCTCGATTGCAGCCAATGCCGCGCGGTGCTTGGCCATCAGCTTCTGCCCCTCCGCCGCCAGCCGCGCGATGCTCGCTTCCTTCAGATAATCGGCCGGCACCTGCACGAATTCGGCCTGCGACGGCGCGCCGGTGGAGGGCCGCCCGGGCAGGATCAGATCGGGCAATTTGTAATCCGGCTCCAGCCCGCGGGTCTGCGCATCGAACGTCGCGCGCGTAACGCCTTGCGCTTGCGCTTCCGGCCACAGCGAGGCGATGAACTGCGTGAAGGCCGCGTCGGCGGCAAGGGAGCTGAAAGCCATCGCGTCGGCGAAACAAATCAGTGCGGCGAACAGCACGGCCAGCGTCAACCGAAATCGATCCATGGACCCTCGTGGTTTGCCGTTTCAGCGCATTCACTGCGGATTACGAAAGCGGCTTCGACAGAAGCGCGCTGTCGCGCGAGCGATAACCCAGGGAACGATACCAGCCTGCGATCTCGTTGTCCGGCATCACCTCAAGATGGAGAATCCGGCAGCCGCTCGCGCGCGCCTTTTGTTCGAGCGCGACGTAAAGCGCGTTGCCATAGCCCTGGCCGCGCAACGCCGGATCGACGTAGAGGTCATCGACAAATGCATCGCGACCGCCGTACTCGACGCTATAGCCGAAGCAAAGAATTGCATAGCCGAGCACCTGCGTGCCGTCGGCCAGCACCACGACTTCTCCGCGGTCGGATCCCAGAAGAGCCGCCAATGCCTGTTCACCCTCCGGCGTGAGCGGGTGTCCATCTTCCATGTGAAAGGCGCGCGCGCAGCCAATTAATTGGGATAGGTCGTCGCGACTCGCCATCCGGACTGTCGGCTTTGCTGCAGTCACCTTGTCACCGCGTCAGTTTCTTGTACTTCACGCGATGCGGGATGATGGAATCCTGTCCCAACCTTCGCATCTTGTCTTTTTCATAATCCTGGAAATTGCCTTCGAACCACTCGACATGGCTGTCGTCCTCGAAGGCCAGGATATGTGTCGCGATGCGGTCGAGGAACCAGCGGTCATGGCTGATGATCACGGCGCAGCCGGCGAAATCCTCCAGCGCTTCTTCCAGCGCGCGCAAGGTATCGACGTCGAGATCGTTGGTGGGCTCGTCGAGCAATAGCACGTTGGCGCCGGACTTCAGCATCTTGGCCAGATGGACGCGGTTACGCTCCCCGCCCGACAACGAGCCGACCTTCTTTTGCTGGTCGGCGCCCTTGAAGTTGAACGACGAGCAATAGCCGCGCGAATTGACCTCACGCTTGCCGAGCAGGATCTGCTCGTTGCCGCCGGAAATCTCCTCCCACACGGTCTTCTTGCCGTCGAGGCTGTCGCGCGACTGGTCGACATAGCCGAGATGCACGCTTTCGCCGATCGTGATGGCGCCCTGGTCCGGCTTTTCCTGCTTGGTGATCATCCGGAACAAGGTGGTCTTGCCGGCGCCGTTGGGACCGATGACGCCGACGATGCCGCCGGGCGGCAACTTGAAGGTGAGATCGTCGATCAGCAGCCGGTCGCCGAACCCTTTGGTCAGGCCCTCGAAATCGACCACGTTCTGGCCCAACCGCTCGGCCACGGGAATCGTGATCTGGGCGGTCTGGGTCTGCTTCTCGCTCGCCTGTTTCAACAGTTCCTCGTAGCGCTGATAGCGCGCCTTGGATTTGGCCTGGCGGGCTTTCGGCGAGGCCGCGATCCATTCCTTCTCACGTTCCAGCGTGCGCTGGTGGGCGGCATCCTCGCGGCCCTCCTGCGCCAGACGCTTCTGTTTCTGCGACAGCCAGGCGGTGTAATTGCCCTCATAGGGGATGCCGCGGCCGCGATCGAGTTCGAGAATCCATCCCGTGACGTTGTCGAGAAAATATCGGTCATGGGTGACGATCAGGATCGCGCCGGGATAGTTGCGCAAATGGCTTTCCAGCCATGACACCAATTCGGCGTCCAGATGGTTGGTCGGTTCGTCCAGCAGCAGCAAGTCGGGCTGGTCGAGCAACAGCCGGCACAGCGCGACCCGGCGGCGCTCGCCGCCGGAAAGTTTGGTGACGTCGGCATCGTCGGGCGGGCAACGCAGCGCGTCCATCGCCTGATCGACCTTGCTGTCGAGATCCCAAAGGCCCGCGGCCTCGATCTCGTCCTGCAGCTTGGTCATCTCGTCGGCGGTCTCGTCGGAATAATTCACCGCCAGTTCGTTGTAGCGATCCAGGATCGCCTTCTGCTTGGCGACGCCCAACATGACGTTCTCGCGCACGGTCTTGCCGGCGTCGAGCTGCGGCTCCTGCTCGAGATAGCCGACTCGCGCGCCCTCGGCGACCCACGCCTCGCCGTTATATTCCTTGTCGAGGCCAGCCATGATCCGCAGCAGCGTCGATTTGCCCGAACCGTTGACGCCGAGCACGCCGATCTTGGCGTCCGGATAGAACGACAAATGGACGTTATCGAGGACCTTGCGATTGCCGGGATAGGTCTTGGACAGACCCTGCATGAAATAGACGAACTGACGGGCCATCGCGATCCCTGAAGACGAGCTGATTTATGGAGATTTGCTGCCGCTGATGTAGCGGCGCGGCCCCAAAAGGGCAACCGCGCCTGCCCCGTTTTCCATCCATTCACCACACCCGGTTACGCGGCCGACACCATGTGCGGCAGGTCCGTACAATTGAAACTTTCTTTTAACAAATCGAACCAAAACTGGGTTTCAGCGCCACAAAAGCGCAGGTAACGCGACCCAAGTCGCGAGGAAAACAGCAGGCCGCCGCGTCATGACCATCATCACCTCGCAATCCCTTTCCTCCCAGGCGCGCAGCCAATATGGGGATTCCAATCCGTTCGCGGCGATTCGGGCCTTTTGGCGCCAGTTCTTCGCCCGGGCCTTCAACCCCTACCGGCCGGAACTGCATTATATGCGCGGCCCCGGCCCCGCCTGGCGCGCCAAGCAGATAGCGTCTTCGCGCCGGCATTCCGGCTGATCACTTCCGAAATCAGGGTCGTCGGCGCCGCCCCAGGGCCGCCATTCGCGTAGCCGCGGGCGCATTTATGGCCGCGGGCGCTTGCGCGTCCATCCATTGCGCGCGACGATGGCACCTCCCGGACGGCGTCTCCCGCCGTCATCATCGCCATGAACGGATTTTCCATGCCGCGGCTGCGCTGTGCAATTCTTGATGACTACATGAACCTGGCCCTGCGGGTCGCCGACTGGTCGAAGCTCAACGATCGCGTCGACCTCACCGTCTTCAGCCAGCCTTTTGCCTCGCCCGAGGCCGCCGCCAGCGCACTCAAGGACTTCGAGATCATCTGTGCCATGCGCGAGCGCACGCCGTTTCCGCGCGCGCTGTTTGCGGCATTGCCCAAGTTGAAGCTGCTGATCACCTCGGGCATGCGCAACGCCGCGCTCGATATGGAAGCCGCGAAAGACCATCACGTGGTGCTGTGCGGAACGCAGTTTAGCCGCGATCCCACGGCGGCGCTGACGATGGGCCTGATCCTGGAACTGACCCGCAATATCGGCCGCGAGAATGCGCGCATGCACGCCGGCGAACCCCTGCAGAAATTCGTCGGCATCGAGATCGAAGGCAGGACACTGGGCGTGGTCGGCCTTGGCAAACTCGGCGCCAAGGTTTCGGGGCTGGCCAAGGCTTTTGGCATGAACGTGATCGCGTGGAGCCCGAACCTGACCGCGGAGCGATGCAAGGAAGTCGGCGTCGGCTACGCCACCAAGGAAGAGTTATTCGCAACCGCCGACATCGTCACCGTGCATCTGGTGCTGAGCCAGCGTTCGCGCGGCCTGGTGGGAGCGGCCGATCTGGCACGCATGAAGCCGACCTCCTACCTCGTCAATACCGCGCGCGGGCCGATCGTCGAGGAAGCCGCGCTGCTGGAAGCCCTGCAGCAGAAGAAGATCGCAGGAGCCGCGATCGACGTGTTCGCGGTCGAGCCGCTGCCGGTTGGTCATCCCTTCCGCAAGCTCGACAACATCGTGCTGACGCCGCATCTCGGCTATGTCACCGAGGAGAGCTTTCGTGCCCATTACAGCCAGATGGTCGAGGGCATCGACGCGTGGCTGAAGGGCGAGACGCTGCGACGGTTGGCGTAGACCAAGATCATTGCATCATCGCCGTTCCCCGGACGTTGCGCGGCGCGCAGCAGAAGAAGCGCTGCACTGCGTAACACGAACGGCCTACCGCACCTCTACCGGCGCGGGCAGCGGCGGCACCACGGTGGGCGGCGTGACGCCCGACATTTGCGCGGGCGGGGGACCGGCATTCGGTCCGGGCAGCGGCTGTGCCGAGGCGGTCGAAACCGGCGGTGAACCCCCGGGAAGCACGACCACGCGGGTACCGATCTTGACGCGATCGAAGAGGTCCGAGACGTCCTCATTCAGCATGCCGATGCAGCCCGAGGAGACGAACTTGCCGATCGTCGACGGCTGGTTGGTGCCGTGGATGCGATAGACGGTGGAGCCGAGATACATCGCGCGCGCGCCCAAAGGATTGCCCGGGCCACCGGCCATGAAGCGCGGCAGATAAGGCTGGCGCTCGATCATCTCGGTCGGCGGATGCCAATCCGGCCACTCGGCCTTGCGCGAAATCTTTTGCACACCGGTCCAGGTGAAACCGTCGCGGCCGACGCGAACGCCGTAGCGGATCGCGCGCCCACCGCCGAGCACGTAATAAAGATAAGTGTTCGGCGTATCGACGATCAGCGTTCCCGCCGGTTCCTTGGTGGGGAAATTGACTTCCTGCCGCCGCAGGTTCGGCGCGAGCTGCGCAGGCCCCACCTCCGGCTGTTCATCCGGCGGCAAGGCCGACAGCACCATCGGTTTGCCGTCGGCTCCCAACGGAGGCGGAACCGATCCTGTGACGACACCCGGGGGTCCGATAACCCCGGGGGGACCGATCACCCCGGGGGGACGCGGCGCGCGTTCGTCTTCGTTTTCGCCGTTGCCGCGATCCGAATAGACGCCGTTCGGCGGGCCAGCGGGGCGGTCCGAATAAATTACCTGCGGTGGCCCATCGGGCCGGCCATAGCGAGGGTCATCGGGCGAAAGGATCGGACCGGTCGGCGCGGCACGGTCGGTAACGATGGGCCGGGCCTCGGCGGGCCGCCCATAGCGAGGATCGTCAGGCGAAAGCACAGGCCCGGTCGGCGCGACACGGTCGGTAACGAGGGGCTGGGCCTCGGCGGGGCGGCCGTAACGCGGATCGTCGGGTGAAAGTACCGGACCGGTGGGCGCGGCACGGTCGGTATAAAGCGGCCGGGCTCCGGAGGGCCTGCCGTAGCGAGGATCGTCGGGCGAAAGCACCGGACCGGTCGGTGCGACACGGTCCGTATAAAGCGGCCGGGGCCCGGCGGGCCGGCCATAGCGGGGATCGTCCGGCGAAAGCACCGGACCGGGTGGCGGCAGCAAGGTCGAACCTTGGGGATACGGCGCATCGTCATCATCCGCCGTGTCGAAATCCGGAAGCACCGGAGCGCGGCGATAATCGGAGGGATAGCCGCCCGGCGGATAGGGTGGCGGCGCCGTCGAATAGACCGAACCGGGGGGTATCGGGTTGCCCTGCGCCAACGCCTGCGACAAGGCGAGCGAGGTTCCCGCCGAGCCTGCTGCCAGGGCAGCGCAAATCGTCAGAATGCGTTTGATCATCATCGCTCTTGTATAGTCCCGAAGCCGACACCGGACGGTTAACGGCAGATGGCCGAAGATAGCGGCGCATTCAAGACAAATCCGGGTAATTCGGACGCGTTTGCAGCATTTTGTGATCGTCCGTGACCGGCGTTGCCTGCAAGTCTCACCATTCAGGAAACATTTTTTCCGCAAGCCGCCGATGACCCGCACCACCGATTTTTAACAATCGCCGCCGATCGCATGCGGTATTCTCAAATCAGCCTGATTCGCTTTGCGCCGGCGGTGTCCGCCGCGTCGCGGGCGCGGCCAGCGTTGTTCCACCGCGTTTCCCGATCTCCAGGGCCTTTCGCATCACCCTTGCG
Organism: uncultured Alphaproteobacteria bacterium; assembly: GCA_963742425.1. Classification (GTDB taxonomy): domain Bacteria; phylum Pseudomonadota; class Alphaproteobacteria; order Rhizobiales; family Xanthobacteraceae; genus Bradyrhizobium. The sequence continues at coordinate 196,645 of CAVULR010000010.1, read as the reverse complement.
AAGGCGGAATTTGCGGCTCCATGTTGCCCGGCTTCCGTTTTCTGTTCACCGCGATCGTGTTGTCGTTGTCGATACTGGTCTTCGGGCTCGGCGCGGCGGCGTTGCTGCGCGCGGCTCATGAGGAATTTGCCAGCAATCCGTCGTGGCGCGCGCCTCCGGAAACGATGTTTGCGCAACAGGTCGAAGCGGCCGCGCCCGCACTGGCGATGCTCCAGATTGAACCGCCGGCGGCAGCGCAGAAAGCCCCGGATGATGCTCCCGACATCGCGGCCGCCACGGAGCCCGCCGAAATCGTCAAGGAATCTTCCGTACCGGAGGCCCCAAAGTCCGAAATTCCGTCCTCGGAAAGTCCGGCGCAAAGCGAGGCAACATCGGCGCAAGCCGATGACACCACTAAGATCACGGCACCCGATGCCGAAACCAGGATCGCGTCATCCGAGCAGGTCTCCCCGCCGCAAATCCTCTCGCCAGTCAGCGAGACGGCGCCCGTTGCTGTCGAACCGGCCGCACCCACGCAGGCGAGTCCTCAGGCTCCGCCGGAAGTCGACGCCATCGCGGCAAAGATCGCCGCGCTCGGCGGCCCCCCCGTGGCCATCAAGGCGCCCCCAGCGGCGGCCAGCAAGAAAATCGACGACAGCATCAAGAAGCGTCTGCAAGCGAAAAAGGCGGCGCAACGACGCAGGCTTGCGGCGCGCGCCCGTCTGGCGGCACAGCAAGCCCAGCAGGTCGAGCTGACGCCGCCGGCGCAGCAGCAAACATTCGGCCCGTTCGGTCAACCATCGGCTCCGCCGCCGGCTGCGGCGCGCCGCTGATTCAGGCGGGTCCGGTCGCGAGCGGCGGCCCCTCGGGCAGGCCCCATTCGGCCCATGAGCCGTCGTAAAGCGCGGTGCCGCGCACGCCGAGCCGATAAAGCGCCAGCGTCAAGACCAGTGCCGAGACGCCGGAGCCGCAGGTCGTCACGATCGGTCTTGTCATGTCGACGCCTGCGTCCGCGAACGCTTTCCGCAACGCATCGAGCGGCTTCATCGAGCCGGTCTTCGCGTCGAACAATTGGGCATAGGGAACGTTGCGGCTGCCCGGGATGTGGCCGGAGCGGCGGCCCGGCCACGGCTCGACAACCGTGCCCTCGAAGCGCGGGCGCGGGCGCGCATCGACCAGTTGCTCGGCGCGCGTTTCCAGATTGGCCTGCACTTGCTGCTTGCTGCGGACAAAGCCGGGATCAAGCTTCGCCTGGAACTTCCCAGGCTTCGGCATGACCGTGCCGGAATGGGTCGGGCGTCCCTCGCGCAGCCATTTTTGCAGGCCGCCATCCAGCACCTTTACATTGCGATGGCCGAACGACAGGAACATCCACCACGCCCTGGGGGCCGCGACCCAACTGCCGGAATCATAGGCGACCACGGTATCGCCGGAGGAAATGCCGAGCGCCGAAACATCGCGCGCGAACTGCTCGGCGCGCGGATACATATGCGGCCGCGGATCGTCGTGCGCGGCGATGGTATCGACATCGAAAAACACCGCGCCCGGAATATGCGCGGCACGATAATCGTCCGATGGCAATGGCAGCACGCCGGGCATCTTGAAGGAGGCGTCGACGATCTTGACCGCCGGATCGTCCACGCGGGCGGCGAGCCAATCGGTGGAGACAAGCGGATCGTCGGCGGCTAATGTCATCGATACAAATCTCCCAGCGTTTCCACATCGTCATTGCCGGACTTGATCCGGCAATCCATCTCCTTTGAAGAGATGGACACGCGGGTCAAGCCCGCGTGTGACGACCTCCCTACCCCTTCGGCTTCTTCGGTTCGAACTTCTCCACCGGGCCGCCGGCGTCGCGCCAGGCGGCGAAGCCGCCACCCATATGGGCGACCGGCTTCAGCCCCATATCCTGCGCGGTCTTCGCCGCCAGCGCCGAGCGCATTCCGCCGGCGCAGTGAAAGATGAATTTCTTTTCCTGCTGGAACACCGGCTTGGCATAGGGGCTGGCCGGATCGATCCAGAATTCCAGCATGCCGCGGGTGCACGAAAACGCGCCGGGAATCCGGCCCTCGCGCTCGATCTCGCGGGGATCGCGGATATCGACGATCACGACGTCGTCGCTTTGCGCGACCTTGATGGCGTCGGCGGCGCTGATGGTTTCGATCTCGGCATTGGCCTCGTCGATCAGCGATTTGATCCCGCGGTGGATGGTCTGGGGCATGACGTGAACCTCGATTAGACAGGACCGGCCGCGAATTGCGGGAGATCGTCGGTGATGGTGAACCACGCCGCCTTGCTTGCGACGTGAACATGAAGCTCGGGCCGAACGCGGGGGTCGTCATCCAGGATACCGAGCGGCACGCCGTAATACGAGGCATTGGCAAACTTGCTAAGGACCGGCGAGCCGCACACGCGGCAAAAGCCCCGGTAAGTCCCTGGAGAGGATTCGTAGAAAGTGACAAGGCTTTCGCCTTGCATCCATTCGAACTCCCTCGCATTTGCGCTCGCGCGGCTTCGGAATGCGGCGCCGTGGGCCTTTCGGCACATCGAGCAGTGACAATTTCGCGCCTGCGACAGCGCGCCCTTGATCCGGTATTTAACCCCGCCGCATAGACAACTTCCGCGGATCATGTGCATCCCCAACGGCGATAGGGTGAGTTACGTCTATCGCACCAGTTCCTTCATCGCGGCTTCAAGGCCTTCGATCGTGATCGGGTACATGCGTTGCGCAAACAGCCGGCGGATGATGGTGGTAGATTCCGAATAATCCCAATGCCGCTGCGCCACCGGATTGAGCCACACCGCGTGCGGATAGGTGCGCGTGATGCGATCGAGCCAGACCGAGCCCGCTTCTTCGTTGACATGCTCGACCGAGCCGCCCGGCACCATGATTTCGTAAGGGCTCATCGAGGCGTCGCCGACGAACACCACCTTGTAGTCGTGCGGATATTTATGCAGCACGTCCCAGGTCGGCGTGCGATCGGTAAAGCGGCGGCGGTTCTGCTTCCAGACGCCTTCATAAAGGCAGTTGTGGAAATAGAAATATTCCATGTGCTTGAATTCGGTCTTCGCCGCGGAAAACAATTCCTCGACCTGTTCGATGTGCGAATCCATCGAACCCCCGATATCGAAGAACACCAGCACCTTGACCGCGTTGCGCCGTTCGGGACGCATGTGGACGTCGAGATAGCCGTGGTTGGCGGTTTCCCTGATCGTGGTGTCGAGATCGAGTTCGTCGGGCGCACCGGTGCGGGCGAATTTGCGCAGCCGCCGCAGCGCGATCTTGATGTTGCGGATGCCGAGTTCGACGTTGCCGTCGAGATCCTTGAACTCGCGGCGGTCCCACACCTTCACCGCGCGATTGTGGCGGTTCTTTTCCTGGCCGATGCGGATGCCTTCGGGATTGTAACCCTCCGCGCCGAACGGCGAGGTGCCGGCGGTACCGATCCACTTGTTGCCACCCTGATGCCGGCCCTTCTGTTCCTTGAGGCGCTGGCGCAGGGTTTCCATGAGCTTGTCCCAGCCCATCGCCTCGATCTGTTTCTTCTCCTCCTCGGTGAGATATTTCTCCGCGAGCTTCTTCAGCCATTCGGCCGGAATGTCCGCTTTCTCCATGGCGTCGAGCAGGCTTTCCAGCCCCTTGAAGACGGTGCCGAACACGCGATCGAACTTGTCGAGATTGCGTTCGTCCTTCACCAGCGAGGCGCGGGACAGGTAGTAGAAATTCTCCACCGTCTGCTCGGCGAGGTCGGCGTTGAGCGCCTCCATCAGCGTCAGGTATTCGCGCAGCGTAACCGGCACCTGCGCGTCGCGCAATGAAGCGAAGAATTGAAGAAACATGGGATACAGATTGCGCGGCGGCCGGCGTCCGTCAAGGGCCTGCGCCGCAGCTCCGGGCAGCTTTTCTGCGCGGTCCTTTTGCAAAAGAGGTGGCCGGCAGCCTAGACCTGCCGGGTTTTTCAACTAGAATTGGGCCAACAGGGCTTTTCAATGGGGCGTTATCAATGGGTATTTTGGCGGCACTCGTGATCGGCGCGATCGCCGGCTGGCTGGCCGGCTTGATCGTACGCGGCGCCGGTTTCGGGCTGATCGGAAACATCGTCATCGGCATCATCGGCGCGCTGGTCGCAAGCTGGATCTTGCCGCAACTGGGCGTCAGCCTCGGCGGCAGCGCGTTGCGCGATATTATCAACGCCACCATCGGCGCGGTTATCGTTCTCGTCATCCTCTCGCTGGTCAGGCGCGCCTGACAATTCCCTTCATCCCCATAACGACCGCCGCGCCGGCGCGTCGTCGTCCGTTCAAATAGAGGCGCAACCTCGCGCGCAGGAAACAGGCAACAAGGCAAGCACCCGATGAAATTTACAGGTACCAAGGACTATGTCGCGACCGACGATCTCAAGATCGCCGTCAACGCCTCGATCGTGCTGGAGCGTCCGCTGCTGATCAAGGGCGAGCCCGGCACCGGCAAAACCGTGCTGGCCGAGGAAGTCGCGAAGGCGATCGGCGCGCCGCTATTGACCTGGCACATCAAGTCCACCACCAAGGCGCAGCAGGGCCTCTACGAATACGACGCGGTGTCGCGCTTGCGCGACAGCCAGCTCGGCGACGCCCGGGTTTCCGATATCTCCAATTACATCAAGCGCGGAAAGCTGTGGGATGCCTTCACCCACGAGCAGCGGCCGGTGCTGCTGATCGACGAAATCGACAAGGCCGACATCGAATTTCCCAACGACCTGCTGCTCGAACTCGATCGCATGGAGTTCTTCGTCTACGAGACCGGCGAGAACATCAAGGCAAAGCTGCGCCCGATCGTGATGATCACCTCGAACAACGAGAAGGAGTTGCCGGACGCGTTCCTGCGGCGTTGTTTCTTTCACTACATCAAGTTTCCCGACGTCGACACCATGCACCGGATCGTCGACGTGCATTTTCCCGACATCAAGAAACGCCTGGTGGAAGAGGCGCTGCGGATCTTCTTCGAGGTGCGGGAAGTGCCCGGCCTGAAGAAGAAGCCCTCGACGTCGGAGCTGCTGGACTGGCTGAAGCTCCTGCTCAATGAGGACATGACGCCGGAAATGCTAAGGGAGCGCGACCCGCGCAAACTGATCCCGCCGCTGCACGGCGCGCTCTTGAAGAACGAGCAGGACGTGCACCTGTTCGAGCGCCTCGCCTTCCTCAACCGCAGAGAGGTGTGAGGGGCCGGACTCTCCAGGAAGAGGCGTCATACCCGCGAAAGCGGTATCTCGAAATGTTTTCCGCTCTGCCCCTGACAACATGGGCGTTCGCCCCGCACTGGTCGGCGGTCCTCGAATACAACTACTACGACTTCGGTAGTCACGGCGCGACGCCAACCACCGCGAACAACGTGGTCGTGACCGTGAACAGCTTGAAGGATGCAATCCACGCAGTCACCGCCGGCGTGAATTATCATTTCTGACACGCGAACGGTCGGAGCGTCTCTGACAGGGCAAAGGCATTCGCCGGCCGATGCGGCGGCGCCCAGAGCCGTGATGAACTCGCGCCGTCTCATTAACCTCTCGGCGAAAACGTGGCATCGCGGTCAGCGCGTCATGAAGCGCTTGCGTCAACGGCCTCGGCGATTTGCCGAAATACTGGCGGCCACCACATTCCCGGGGGGAACCGATCCGATAGCCGGACAATGACAGTTTGGGTGTCCGGGGAGATGTAGATGTGCTGCCCCAACACGCCCATGGCAAAGAAATCGTATTGAGACCCGTTCAGCTTGTTTCCCCACCACATGCGCCGGTAGAAGATTCGTCCGCTCTTCAGGAAACGTCCCCACGGGCGATCGTGATAATAGGAAAACCATTCCGGGTCGGTTCGCGCATTGTCGGGAGCCGTGGTCGACTTTACCCATCCCTCCGGCAACAGTCTTTGACCGTTCCAGACACCATCCTGCAAAAAGAGCTGACCAAACTTGGCGAGGTCACAGGCCGTCGCGGTCAAACCGCTTTCGAGATGTTCGAGGCCCATCGCATCGTTTCGATCAACCATCATGCTCGCTGAATATTCGGCGTCCAGCGGATTCCACAATTTTTGCTGTAACCAATCCGTTACCGACTTGCCGGTCGCGCGCTCCAGGATCAGCGAGATCAGTAGCGGATGCCAATCGTTGTAGTGGAAGAAGCCTCCGACCGGATCGGTGACCCGGCATTGCAACAGGCGCGACCTCAAATCCGTTGCGTAATAGGTGCGTGGCTCGTCGTTCCATGGAAGAACCCCCTCAACGAAACGAATTCCTGAGCGCATTTCAAGCAGATGGGCGATGGTCAGGCGCCCGACCGGCAAATCGTCCAGTTCAGTCAAGTATCGCCCTAACGGATCGTCAATGGAGGCAATCAGCCCCGAGCCCACCGCAACCCCGACAAGTGCAGACGCCACCGACTTGGTGACGGAGAAGCATCGGTTCAGCCGCTCGCGCGATCCTCCATTCGGATAATACTCCCACTTCACGCAGCCCCGGTGCAACACGACCAGGGCGGTGGTACCGGACTCCGCAAGAATCTTGGCAAGCGGCCATGCCGCTCCAGCCTTGGGTGTCGATATTTTCAACCGGTCGAGTCCGCTGGCAAGTTGGACCGGCAATGCCGTTTGCGCTGAGCTTGCGGTGAGCATTCGCTGCGGCATTCGCAGATGATCGTAATTCGTCGGCTGTCGCCAGCTCAGATATCGGCCAAGATATGTCGACGTAATCCGGCCGCTCGGTGCGTATCCCATCCCAAAGGCCCCGTCCCGAGCACGATCCGCCGATATCAGCCATCGCGATGATCGGATGGCGACCACTCTAGCATGGAATTCGCTTAGCGGCGGCTTCGCAGTCGCGTCGTCGCTCCCGAACTCTTGCGATAAACAGAAATGCTCATGCGGCGCCAACAGGTGTCCGCGCCCGGATTGATTCGCCGCAACAAAAAACCCTTACTCGATCACCTCGTCGGCGACTGCGAGCAGGTTGGGCGGCACAATCAGGCCAAGCGACTTTGCGGTTTTAACGTTCACGGCGGTTTCATATTTGGTCGGTGCCTGCACCGGCAGGTCGGCGGCCTTTTCGCCGCGCAGAATGCGGTCGACGTAGGATGCTGCCTGCCAGTTCTGATTGACGAAGTCGACGCCGTAAGACATGAGACCGCCAGCTTTGACGAAGAGACGGAATGAGTAAACCGCGGGCAAGCGATACTTGGCTGCGAGTGAGATAATGAGATCGCGACTAACGCTGGTCGTTGCATCCGGCGGCACCACCAGGCCGCCATTCGGCTTGCCCGCGAACAACTCGATGGCGTGCGCTATCTCCGCTGCGTTCCCTACCCGGCTGGGCACCAACTCGATTGAAAGCGACCGGGCTACCGGCTCCGCTGCCTGGACAAAGTAGTCAAAGATATTTTTCGGATTGGCGATGAGGCTGACGCGCGTGATCGGCGCGATCTCCTTGAGCATCGTCAGCCATTTCCCGGCGATGCTGGCTTCGATGCCAAGGAAGCCCGTCAGGTTGCCGCCCGGACGGCTCAAGCTCGCGACGAACCCTGCCTCGACCGGGTCGGCGACCCCGACAAACACGATGGGGATTGCACGGCTCTCCCGCTGCACCGCCGCGACTACCTGCGGAGTGTGAGCGAAGATTACATCGGGCTTGAGGGCGACGAGCTCCTGAGCGCGAGCGTGCTCCTGGCCCGCTCCGGCCGGCGCGAAGCGAATGTCGAAACGGATGTTGCGGCCCTCAGACCAGCCGAGCTGTTCGAGCCCTTGCCGGAATGCCGCCAGGCGCGCCTTCATTTCCGGATCGCCTTCGGCATAAGCGACCAGCACTCCGATCCGACGCAGCTGATCGGCGGGCTGCGTAGCCGCGGCGAACGGCCAAGCCGCCGCTGCGCCACCGATCAGCGTGATGAAACGTCGTCGCCGCATGGATCGTCCCTTTAGGGAGGCAACTTACCATTGTTGGCTGCGCGGTGCAGCGTGGCAAGGGCGGCAATGGGAGTCCCGCGCGCTAGCCGGCTGCCGACCCGACCACGGCCTCCGGCGGCGCACGCTTGCCGCGGATCAAGTCGGAGGCCTTGTCGGCGATCATCAGCGTCGACGCGTTGAGATTGGCCGAGATCATCCGCGGCATGATGGAGGCATCGATCACGCGCAGGCCTTGCAGCCCGTGCACGCGCAACTGATCGTCGACCACCGCCCAGCTGCTGTCGGCCGGGCCCATGCGGCAGGTGCAGCCCGGATGAAATGTCGTGGTGCCGCGCTGGGTCGCCGCCGCCAGAAATTCGTCGTCGCTCTGCACATTGGGTCCGGGAAAATCCTCATAGTCGTAATAGGGCGAAAGCGGATTTGAGGCGAGCAGCCGCCGCGCCAGCTTCATGCCGGCAACGACGACGCGGCGGTCGAGCTCGGCGACCAGATAATTGGTTTGAATGATCGGCGGTTCGAACGGATCGGCGGAGCGGGCGCGCACATAGCCGCGGCTTTCGGGGCGCTGCTGCCAGGACGCGACCGTCATGCCGGGCTGGTCCTCGAGCTGTCCCTGCACGCCCTCCTTGTAACTTGCGGGCGTAAACGTCAGTTGCAGGTCGGAGCTTTCGGTGGTCTCGCCGGAGTGCCAGAAGCAGTAGACCATGGTCGGCGACAGCGAGAGCAGGCCGCGCCGCGTCGTCGCCCATTTCAGCGCTTCCACCATCAGGCCGAGGCCGCGCCGGCGCTCATTGATGGTCTTGATGTTCTTGACGCGGGCGACCGAACGCGGCGCGTAATGGTCCTGCAATCCCTCGCCGACGCCGGGCAAGGCGTGGCGCACCGCGATGCCGAGCGAGGCGAGCAAATCGGGCGATCCGATGCCCGACAGTTGCAGCAGCTGCGGCGAATTGTAGGTGCCGCCGGCGAGGATCACTTCCCTCGCCGCGCGCACCTCGACCGGCGTGCCGCCCTTGCCGCCCCGGGCATAACGCACGCCGACCGCGCGCTTGCCCTCGAACAGGATTTCCGTGGCATGGGCATGGGTTCGCACATCGACATTCGGCCGTTTCATCGCCGGATGCAGAAACGCGGTCGCGGCGCTGACGCGCAGGCCGTTCTGAATCGTGCGCTGGGCGTAGGAGACGCCCTCCTGGATCGCGCCGTTGTAATCGGGGTTGCGCGGAATGCCGAGCGAGATCGCTCCCGCCATGAACGCCTCGCAGAGCGGATCCCGCCACTCCATGGTGGTGACGGTCAGACTGCCGTCGCGTCCGCGATAGGCGTCGTCGCCCTCGCCGACCCGCCGCTCCAGCCGCTTGAAATACGGCAGCACGTCCGGATAGCCCCAGCCGCGATTGCCGAGCTGCGCCCAGGTGTCGAAATCCTGGCGCTGGCCGCGGTTGTAGATATGGCCGTTGATCGAGGAGGAACCGCCGAGCGTCTTGCCGCGCGGCGCATAGATACTGCGGCCTCCGGTCCAGGGACCCGGCTCCTGCTGGTAGGCCCAGTTGATGCTCTTCATGTGAAAAGTCTTGATGAAGCCCGCCGGCAGATGGATGTAGGGGTGCCAGTCGCGGGGCCCGGCCTCGAGCACGCAAACGCGGGTAGCCGCATCCTCGCTCAGCCGGTTGGCGAGCACGCTGCCGGCGGAACCCGCGCCCACGATCACATAGTCGAATGTATCCATCGTATCGCTTTCCGGGGCACTTCGCTCAAACGCGCTAGCGCGCCTTCTCGTTCAATTGATAGGTCAGATGCGCCTTCACCGTCGGCCATTCGCCGGCGATGATGCTGTAGACCACGGTGTCGCGCAACGTGCCGTTCGAGGCGAGTTGATGGCTGCGCAGGATGCCGTCCTGTTTGGCCCCCAGCCGCTCGATGCCGCGCCGGCTCTGGTGGTTGAAGAAATGCGTGCGGAATTCGACCGCGATGCAGCCTAGCTTTTCGAAGGCGTGATCGAGCAGCAGCAATTTGCACTGGGTATTGAGCGCCGTGCGCTGGACCCGCCGGGCGTACCAGGTCGAGCCGATTTCGACGCGGCGGTTCGCTGCATCGACATTCATATAGGTCGACATGCCCGCGATCTTGCCGGCGGCGTCGAAAACCGTGAATGGCAGCATGGAACCCGCCGCCTGCAGTGACAGCCGGCGATCGATCTCCTTGCGCATGTCTTCGGCTTTGGGAACGAAGGTATACCAGAGCTTCCACAGCTCGCCATCCTTCACAGCTTCCGTCAGCCCGTCGCAATGATCGTGCGACAAGGGCTTTAGCTGCGCGTGCGCGCCGCTCAGCGTTACCGGTTCAAGCCAGGGCATCGATCGCTCCTCCTCGTCCCGTCATTGCAAGGAGCGAAAGCGACGAAGCAATCCAGCTTTTTCGCAGCGACATGGATTGCTTCGCTTGCGCTCGCAATGACGCACCCGGTTCACTTGTTCAGAAAATTCAGCGGCAGGCCTGACCGCGCCCAGTCCATCGCAACGAGTTCGCCCTTGCCCGACAACGTAATGTAGGCGGTCTTCAGCTCGGGCCCGCCGAAGGCGATGTTGGTGGTGACGCGGTCGCCGGTCGCCACCTGCTCGACGAGCGTGCCGTCGGGTGCGATCACCGAAATGCAGCCCGAGATCAGGGTCGCCACGCAGATATTGCCGGATGCTTCCACCGCCATCGAGTCGAACATCTGGTAGCCGCCAAGCCCCGCGATCGGCTTGCCGCGCTCGCCGCGATAGATCACGTCGCGCGGTTTGACCGTGCCGGGGGCAGAGAGGTCATACGCCCACAGCCGCGCGGTCGGGGTCTCCGCGATGTAGACGGTGTTTTCATCCGGCGACAGCCCGATGCCATTCGGCGGCAGCACGCCATGCACGGCCTCGACGATCTCCTTCATGCCGGGTTTGATGTAATAGAACCCACCGACGTCCATGTCGCGGGCGCGCCGCTTGCCGAGGTCGGAGAACCACAATCCGCCATGCCGATCGAACACCAGATCATTCGGCCCGCGCAGCGGATGCTCACCGCATTTGTCGACCACGGTCTCGACCTTGCCGGTTTGCAGATCGACCCGCTGGATCGAGCCGCCGAGATAGTCGTCGGGCTGCGGCCCCGGCATGATCATGTTGCGGGTCGGAATCCAGGTAAAACCGCCATTGTTGCAGACGTACATCTTGCCGTCGGGCCCAAGCGCCGCGCCATTGGGGCCGCCGGGAATTTGCGCAACCACTTCCTTGCGGCCGTCGGGCCAAACCCGGGTCAGGCGGCGGCCGCGGATCTCGACCAGCACCACCGATCCGTCCGGCATCACCACCGGCCCTTCCGGAAATTCCAGATCGGTGGCGAGAACGCGCATATTGGACATGAAATCCCCCTGGCTCTTCCAAGCTGCAGGCGGATATGCAAGCTCATTTCCGCGCGCAACAATTCGTCGCGCGATGTTATGGCAAAGTCGATCTCGCTTGCCAAGCAACCAGCCGGTACCGGCCCGCGCAGGGCAGCCAAGCGTTGCGGCTATTCCTTGACCGGCACCCAGATCTCAAGCCCGCCATTGCCGGTCAACGGATCGAAGTTCTCGTCGTAGCGCTCGAAGTTCGGCGCGTCGGCCACTTTCAGTCCCGAGGCCGGCAACCAGTGATTCCAGATCGTATTGACGGTGCGGCGAATGGTCGAGATGTGGTCGCGATGGCTGAAGACCGCGTATCGCTGTTCGGCGATGCGAACCTTGGAGAATTCGCGCGGCAGGTCGGAGAAGTCGGACACTTCGACGCCTGCGATGTAATCGAAATTTCCGGCGTCGTCGCCGTTGCAGCAGACGCCATACGCCACCTTTCCGTTCCTGCCGGGAATATTCGCGACCGATTGATGAAAGCGTTGCCACAGGCTCGGAATCCCGGCGCCCTCGTTCTCGTGGGTACAGCGCTCGCCGATGCCGGCGACGAGCAGCGCCTTGCCGGTTTCAAAACGCGGCGGCTGAAGTTTGTCCGTAAGGGTTGAATCCATGACGATCGGTTCCTGCAGCTTGAGGTGGTCAAGACACGCCGAACTGCGGACCGCCTCGGGCGTGACCCCGAAATGATCGCGGAACGCGCGGGTGAATGCTTCGTGAGAGCCGTAATCCGCATCCAGCGCCAGCGTGAGGATATCGGGCGCGCCGCCCGCGAGCGCACGCGCCGCCTCGCTGAGACGCCGGGCACGCACATAGCGCATGACCGACAGCCCCGTGGCGGCTGCGAACGCCCGCACCATGTGGAAGCGCGAGACACCCGCAACGCCGGCGATCTCCTCAAGGCTCAACTGCCTGCCAAGATGGCTTTCGATAAACCAGAGCGCCTTCTGGGCTGGATTCATGAACCGTGGCCTTCATTCGAAGCGCAGCCATCATGATCGTTTTCCGGACGCTTCATTTGACCGTCATTGCTCTCGTTTCGCTGTTCGAGGGGTCGTTCGGTGGTCCCACGAAAAATAATGGCAGGCGCCTCGCTGGCAACCTCATCGCAATCGTGCATACTGAGCCTGCATTCAATCCGACGGCTCGAAAAAGCTGCCCGCAAGAGATGGCCTGAGCCTCGGCCAGCACCTCAGGGAGGACGATGATGCATTATCGTGTCTTCAGCCATGCCAGATCCGCAATACTTGCCGGCATTCTCGCAGCCTCGGTCGCGACCGCAGCCAGCGCGCAGAAGAAATACGATCCCGGCGCCACCGATACCGAGATCAAGATCGGAAATATCATGCCCTATTCCGGGCCGCTCTCCGCCTATGCCACGATCGGCAAGACCGAAGCCGCCTATTTCAAGAAGATCAACGAGGAAGGCGGCATCAACGGCCGCAAGATCAACTTCATCTCCTATGATGACGGCTACAACCCGGCAAAAACCGTGGAGCAGGCGCGCAAGCTGGTCGAGGATGACGAAGTCCTGCTGATCTTCAATCCGCTGGGTACGCCGGGCAATACCGCGATCCAGAAGTACATGAATGCCAAGAAGGTTCCGCAGCTGTTCGTGTCCACGGGCGCGGCGAAATGGAACGATCCCAAGAATTTTCCATGGACCATGGGGTGGCAGCCGAATTATCAGACCGAAGCGCGGATCTATGCCGCCTACATCCTGAAGAACCATCCGGGCAAGACGATCGCCATTCTCTACCAGAACGACGATTTCGGAAAAGATTATGTGATCGGACTGCGCGATGGTCTCGGCGATCAGGCCAACAAGCTGATCTTGATGGAGTTGTCCTACGAGACCACTTCGCCGACGGTGGATTCGCAGGTCGTGCAAATCAGGGCCGCCAACCCCGACATCCTGCTCAACGTTTCGACGCCAAAGTTCGCCGCGCAGGCGATCAAGAAGATCAGCGAGTTGAAATGGAAACCGATCCATTTCCTGACCAACGTGTCGGGTTCGATCGGAGGCGTCATGAAGCCCGCGGGCTTCGAGAACGACCAGGGCATTCTCAGCACGACCTACCTGAAGGACCCCCAGGATCCGCAATGGAAGAACGATCCCGGCCTGAACGAGTGGCGGGCCTTCATGACGAAATGGTATCCCGAGGGCGACCAGCAGGACGCCGCGACCGTTTTCGCCTTCGGCGTCGCCAAGGGACTCGAGCAGGTGCTGCGGCAATGCAAGGACGATCTGACGCGCGCCAACGTCATGAAGCAGGCCGCCAACCTGAACTTCGAGATCGGCATCTTCCTTCCGGGCACCACCATCAAGACCAGTCCGACCGACTACGCACCGCTCGAGCAGCTCCAGATGATGCGGTTCAAGGGCGAGAGCTGGGAGTTGTTCGGACCGGTGATGTCGGGTGAAAAGAGCTAGGCAGACCTAGCGCCCTGAACGTTCACTTCGCACCATCCTTGGCCGCCGGCGCGTCCTTTACCGCCGGCGCGTCCTTGGGCGGTGGCGCGTCCGCTTTCTTGTTCTGATCCTCGGGTAACTTCTTTTGCGCCACCCGCAGATCGTCCACGAGTTTCTGCAAGGACGCGACGGCGCCTTTCAGGGCCTCGACCTGCCGGTTGGCGGCATCGAGTTTCTGCTGATGGTCGGCACCGAGTTTCGCAATCGTCTTTTGCAGGAAATCGACATTGCTCTGCAGGCAACTGGTTCGCCGCTCCATGGTCTTTTCGACCGTGCAGATTTCGACGCCGGGCACGTCCTGCGCGGCCGCACGGCCGGCCATCAGCGTTCCCAGCGCCAGAACCATCGATAGGACGAGGGCGGTCCGGCCGGTCATCGAACTTCCCAATCAGGTTTCATCACGATCAATTGCGAGCGAAGGCGCGGCGGATATCGGATGATACCATACTGAAACCGCATTCGCGCGCTCTAGGTTTTGCCAATAGGGCCGGCTTGAAGCACGCGAAAGCCCGCGGCTTTGCGGGTCTTTCCGGGAGAAACATCGACATGGCAACGCGCGAGCGGCGGCTGGCCGAGTTCAACGGCGAAGGACAACCGCCGCCGGATTTACCGGTTCAGGTTTTGTGCGAGGACCACAGCGGGACCTATCAACTGCCGTTCGCATGCCGCTTCATCGACGGCGAATGGCGCAATCATGAGTCAGGCGCCATCCTCGAGGCAACGGTGGTCGGCTGGCGCCTGCGCGCGAGCTGACGAAGCGCCCCGGCGGTCGAAGCCCCGGCTGTGCCAGAATGCGACGCAAATCAGCGGCATCTTAAGGTTCGGAACGCGCGCGGAACGAACCGCGTCCGAATCAGCGATCGGACTTCATACTTGTATCCTGACGCCTAGATATCGGCCTCAATCCCAAGCGGCGCACCAAATGCAGAACTACCGCGACCGACCGCAGCAGACGGCCGACGACAAAAGTTAATTCTTCCGGGGAGGACATTCCCGCTACTTCCAGGGCGTCACTGGCGGCACTTTGTCGGTGGCCGGCGGCGTGTCGACGGTTTTGAAGTCCGCCGGGCTGACGATTTCGAGATATTCCATGTCCGGCGAGTAATCGTAGAGATAGTGCACGATCCCGGGCCGCTGATGTACGACGTCGCCCGCTTGCACCAGGGTCGGCTTGTCCTCATACATGAAGCGCGCCCAGCCTTTGGTCATGATGACGATCTGAAAATCGCATTCGTGGCGGTGCCAGCCGGTGCCGTCCTCTGGAGGCATTTCGGGATTGGCCTTGACCAGATGACATATCACCTGACCGCCGGTCGCGGCCGCAATGCCGAGATCTCGATACAGGAAGAAGTCGCGCAACCCCCCGCGGGTGAATTCGGTATCGCCAGGTTTGACATGGGAAAATCTGCTGACGCGTGTGTGCTGATTCATCATGGCCTCCGTCGATCTGGTTGACGCAATCGCGGCCGCGCCCAAACGTCCATTTTTTTGGCAGCCGGGATCGGCACGTTCGCGGCTTCTTCTTGCCACGCGAAATCTGCGCCAACCGCGCCGCTCCGTGACAAATTCGGATACCGCCGCTGCAGGGGTGACGAAGCTCTTGGATGCAATCCAAAATTTGAGTTGAGCCAGTCCTGGCCCGTCGTTGCCGGCTCGGCAGAGCGACCGCGCGGGCACCCTGGTTTGGCACCAAGTTAAGCAAGTCGTGCCTGATGCCCGAGCCCTTCAAACAGGCAACACGGAGCACGCCCTGCCTAATATTCGACCTCAAGCTCCTCGATGTCAGCGGGCTCAGCCTTGGCGGCCTCGATCCATTCCTGCATTTCAGGAAGCGCCATGATCATGCCGGCATAGGCCTCGAGCCTCGGCTCGAGCTTCACATCATATGTCATGAAGCGGGTTACGACGGGTGCATACATGGCATCCGCCATGGTGCGTTCGCCGAACAGGAACGGCCCGCCCGATCTGGCCAGGCATTCGCGCCAGATCATGCAGACACGGTCGATATCGGCTTGCGCGCGCGACCATATCTTGAACTTGGGGAAATACCCCTTCAGGTTAACCGGCAGCGACCCCCGCAGCGTCGTAAACCCCGAATGGATTTCACCGCAGATCGAACGGCAATGTGCCCGCAATATACGGTCCGCCGGCAACAGGCCGGCGTCCGGCCTGACCTCGTTGAGGTATTCCGCGATCGCCAGCGTATCCCATACGGTTGCCCCCTCATGCCGCAGACACGGCACCAGTATCGATGACGACAGCAGCAGGATTTCGGCCCGCGCCGACGCATCGTCGGGCGCGGTGACGATTTCGTCGAACTCGAGCCCGGAAAATTTCGTCAGCAGCCAGCCGCGTAGCGACCAGGACGAATAATTTTTGCTGCTGATGGTCAGTGTCGCTTTCGCCATACGACTTTTCCTTGGCGGCTGAAGGCGGGCCATGCCGGTTCGGTTTTGCCGGATGTGCGGCAGGATGCCCAGTGTTTAGGCTTCGCACGGTTTCTTCTCACGGTCTCCGCAGCAAGCCACGTGCCAATTGGGGAAGGCCATTCGGCCGGATTTGGCTCCGATATTGCATGGCACCTGAGGCAGGGGCCGAGCCGGAATGACGTCGATGATGTACCAGGCCTTTCAGAACCACATGGACCTCACGGCGCCGTGGCGGAGCGGGGCCGCGCACATGCTGAAATATCTCAACCTGGTCCCGCAGGGCGTCTCCGACAAATTGTTCGCGCGGCTCGCCGCAGCCCTTGAACTGATTTCGCGCGCCTCGCCCACCTATGCGCGTCCCGCTTACGGCATCGACAAGGTGCTGGTGGGCAATCAGGAACTGGAGGTCACGGAAAAGGTCGTGTACTCGACGCCATTCGGCTCGCTCCTGCATTTCAAGAAGGGAAACTCACCGGAACAGCCGCGCCTGCTGGTGGTGGCGCCGATGTCCGGCCACTTTGCGACGCTGTTGCGGGGCACCGTGAAGACGCTGTTGCAGGATCACGACGTCTACATCACCGACTGGCATAACCCGCGCGACATTCCGCTCGACCACGGCAAATTCGGCCTCGACGAATATACCGGCCACCTCATCGACTTTCTCGATCGACTGGGTCCGCGCTCGCACATGGTGGCGATCTGCCAGCCGTCGGTGTCCGCGCTCGCCGCAACCGCAATCATGTCTGAGGACAACCACCCGGCACGCCCGGCGACACTGACCCTGATGGCCGGGCCGATCGACACGCGGATCCAGCCGACCGGGGTCAACAAGTTCGCCAAGAGCAAGCCGCTCAGATGGTTCGAGGAGAACCTGATCAACTACGTGCCGCTGCAATGCAAGGGCGCGTTCAGACAGGTCTATCCCGGCTTCGTCCAACTCGCCGCCTTCGTGTCGATGAACCTCGAGCGCCACATCAAATCGCACGTGGATCTCGCCCATTATCTGGCGAAGGGCGAGAAGGAGAAGGCCGATACCATCAAGACGTTCTACGACGAATATTTCGCCGTCATGGACCTGCCGGCGGAATTTTACCTCGAAACCGTTCGCGATGTATTTCAGGAACATCTCCTGCCACAAGGCAAGATGACCTATCGCGGCCGGCCGGTGAACCCCGCCTCGATCAAGCGGATGGGGCTACTGACGGTCGAAGGCGAGAAGGACGACATCTGCTCGATCGGCCAGACGGTGGCCGCGCAAGACCTCTGCACCGGCGTGCGCGCCTATCGCAAGGTACATCACATGCAGGCCGGCGTCGGCCATTACGGCGTGTTCAGCGGCAGGCGCTGGAACAACGAAATCTATCCGCTGCTGCGGGATTTCGTGCACGTCAATTCGTGAACCGACGCAGCTGACGCGCTATTTCACGCGGATCGGCGTGTCTTTCAGGCCGTTGTTGTCGTAGGCCTTGCGCAGCGTGCCGTCGGAGGTGGCCCTGGTCATGAATTCGGTCACGAATGCCAACGCCAGCGGATGATTTGGCGGCACCGCCACGCCGGTGACCGTCTGCTTGAATGTCTCATCCAGCACGCGCGTTCCCGGAATCTTTTTCGCCATGGCGTTGAGCTGGTCGCGCGATAGCGCGAACGCATCGATCTCGCCGCTCTTGAGAAGTGCGAAGATCTCGTCATAGGTCTGATAGCCGGTGACCTTCGCGTTCTTCAGATGCGCGATAGCGCCCCGCATGGTGGTGGTGTTATTGACCGCCGCGACCTTGACCCCGGGCTGATCCAGCGTCTGGAAATTCGTCGCCGATGAGCCCGCCTTGACGATGTAGGTCGCGTCCGCAACCTCATAGATCGGCCCGAACGACATTCTCGCCTCGCGCTCGGCGTCCCTGGGCAGGAAAGTGACGTCCCAGGTGCCCTTCGAGACGGCGTCAACGATCTGCCCCGAATTGTTGTGCGTAACATATTCGACGGACATGCCGAGCTGCGCCGCCATCTCCTTGCCGAGATCGACCGGCACCCCGGCATAACCGCCGGCTTCGTTCCTTGTCGACCAGAACGCGCCGCCTGCGGGGCTGATCGCAATCGCCACCCGCAGCTTGCCGGTCGGCGCGATTTCATCTTTCAGCGCGTCGGCGCTCGCGGGCGCAGCCATCATGATCGAGACACCCAGAAAAAGACCGGCAAAGCGCGGTAATGATCGACAAGACATCGGAGTCCCTCACCTAACGGCTCGCTAATGACCAGAGCCTTCGCCGGCCATCTTGGCCGATCGAGGGATGTGTTGAAACCCGGATTTTCGGACGCGCCGAAAAAATTTACCGCGGCGTGCTCAGCGCGCGCTCACCGCCGGGACCTTGATCTCGGTGGGCAGGATGATCGCCGCTGCGATCACCAGCAGGCATAACGCGGAGAAGGCGTGCAGCATGGTGACGAAGCCGCCCTGCTCGTAGAGCCACGCCACCAGGCCGACGGACGCGCCGGCCGCCGTAAAGCCGACGAAATAGCGCACCGAATAGGCGCGGGAGCGCCATTCCTCGCTGGTGTATTTGCCCACCATGGCGTCGTTGACTGTGACCTGGCCGAACGCCCCCATCACGATGCCGATCGCCGCCAGGATCAGCGGCAGGTTCGACAAGGTCGCTGCCAGATACAGGAACGGCGCCAGCATGAACGACAGCGGCAAGGAGACGGCCTTCAGCGAATAGCGGTCAATCAGCTTGCCGATGGTGTACTGCGTCATCGCGCCGAACACATAGACGAAAGCCGCGATCAGCCCCAGCAGCGCCGGGCTTTTGGTGAGTTCACTCAAACGCTCGGCGAACAGTTTTGGCAACGCCACGGTGACCGCGTTGAAGGTGGTGGAGATCGCAATCACCACGATCAGGAGCGCTACGATCACCCGCCACATGTCCTGCTTGGCCACCCGCGCCTGCGCCGCCGCCTGCCGGAAGCCGGAGCGATCTTCGTGAATGACGGTGCGCGCGAAAATCAAACCGATCAGGATGGTGACGATGCCGGGAACGATAAAGGCCCAACGCCAGCCGAGATACTGGCCGACCACGCCGGTGACCAGCGCCGAGGACGCCACGCCAAGATTGCCCCAGACGCCGTTCAGCCCCATCTCCCGGCCGAGCCTGTCGGCATAGGACACGATCATCGCGGTGCCGACCGGATGGTAGATCGAGGCAAACAGCCCGATCGACAAAAGCGCAGCGCCAAGCTGCAGCGGCGTCTGCACCAGGCCAACCGCAACCATCGAGGCGCCGATGCCGGCGAAGAAAATCACCATCATATGCCGCCGGCTCCAGCGGTCCCCCAGCCAGCCCGTCAGCAGCGACCCCGCCCCGAAGGCAACGAAGCCCGGGGTGGCGTATGGCAGCAGCTCGGAATAGGCCATGCCGAGCGCCGGCCCCATGACAATGACGGCGGCGGCGAAAATCAGCATCGAATAATGGTCGATAAAATGGGCGGCGTTCACAAAACCGATCACCCGGGCGGGGCTATTCATGGTCGAATCCTGCAAGGTCCTAAAATAGGTTATATGGTCTTGCCCTGACGGGATGTAGCCAATGAATATCGCTGAGACGCCAATCGCTGCCATCAGAGGCGGAAGCCACCGCACCACCGACGACGGCGTCCATCTGGTCGCGCGCCACTACGAAAAGGGCGTTCGGCTCGACCCGCACGTGCATCGCGAGGCGCAACTGGTCTATGCCTCGCGCGGCACGATGCAGGTCACCACGCCGAAAGGGCGCTGGCTGGTGCCGCCGGATCGCGCGGTGTGGGTGCCCGCCCGGCTCGAACATGCCATCGACGTGCTCGCCGACATCGACATGCGCACCTTGTATTTCGACCTGGCGTGGCTCAAGCGCGAGCAGCGCAGCGAAAGCCTGAAGTCCGAATTTGTCGTGAAAGTTTCCCGGCTGCTGCACGAAACCATCCTCGCGCTGTTCGACGGCCGCAACGATCCCGGCCGCACCCGCCTTCTGATCGGGTTGGCCATGTTGGAGCTGCATCACGCCGAGGATTCCACGACTTTCGTTCCGCTGCCGCATGAGCCGCGCTGCCGCCGCGCGGCCGACATCGTGCTCGGCGATCCCACCGCCGCGCATGAGATCGAGACGCTGGCCCGCGCGGTCGGGACGTCGGCACGAACGCTGTCGCGGCTGTTCTCGTCGGAGACGCAACTAAGCTTCAAGAGCTGGTGCCAGCGCGCGCGCATTGCCGCAGCCATCGAGAAATTATCGACGGAGGCCAATGTCTCGGTCAAGCAACTCGCGTCCGACCTTGGCTATGCCAGCGTTCCCGCGTTTTCGCACGCATTCCGGCAGGTCACCGGCAAGACGCCGACCGAGTTTTCGGAAGCGAAATGAGGCCGATTCGGCCGGAGCGCCCGGTGAGCCGCTCAAGAGAGAGAGGACCGTCATTAACCGCGAAAGCGGGTAATCCAGCATTCCAGAGGCGCTGATGATGAATCGAAAGGCTGCGGCGTACTGGATGCCCCGCTTTCGCGGGGCATGACGGTGTCGTATGCTTGATTGTCACCCGCTCCTGCTTAAATCCACTTTCCGCGCCTCTGGATTCGTCGCCTTCCGTCATGAGCAGCAACGCCTTCTTTTCCGATCTTCTCGCCTCGATTTCCGAGCGCGGCCGGACGCTGCTTCGTCGCGGCGGATCATCCGAGGGCAAACACGACGCATCCGATTTGATCGAATTGTGCGAGGCGCTGTTATCGGGCCGGGGCGAAGCCTCAGGCACCGCGATGGCGCGGGAGGTTCTTGACCGCTATCGCCAGCTCGACGAGGCGAATCGGTTAACCTTCTTCGAAACCCTGGTCCGCCATTTCGGCCCCGACCGGGAAAGGCTGGCGCAGGCGATCGAGAGCTGGCGCGCGCAGCCGAACGACGATGACGCCGGCGACCTGCATTTTGCTTCGGAACCGCGGCGGCAGGAATTGATCCGACGGCTAAACCTAGCGCCGGGCGGCACCAGCGAACTGGTGGCGATGCGCGCCGATTTGCTTTCCACCATGAACGGCCACAGGGACCTTGCGGTGCTCGACCGCGACGTCGCGCATTTGCTGTCTTCATGGTTCAACAGGGGGTTTCTCGTGCTGCGCAGGATTGACTGGTCGACGCCCGCAAATATCCTGGAACAGATTATTCGCTACGAAGCGGTGCACGAGATCCGCGACTGGAACGATTTGCGCCGCCGGATCGACCCCATCGACCGGCGCTGTTACGCCTTCTTCCACCCCGCTCTGGTGGACGAGCCCCTGATCTTTGTCGAGGTGGCATTGACCGAATCGATTCCAAGCGCGATCGCGCCGCTGCTCGCCGAAGACCGCCAACTGGTGCCGGCCGATCGCGCCCGCACCGCGGTGTTTTACTCGATCTCCAACACCCAACGCGGCCTCGGCGGAATTTCCTTCGGCAGCTTTCTGATCAAGCAGGTAGTCGAGGAATTGCGGCGCGAATTGCCGAAGCTGGAGAATTTCGTGACGCTCTCTCCGGTGCCGGGCTTCATGCAATGGCTGAAGGAGGCGGACGACGTCCCGATATCCGACGAGGACCGGGCGCTGCTCGTCCATCTCGACGAGCCGAATTGGTTCGAGAATGCGGAACTGGTGTCACAACTGCGCGCGGTGCTCGAGCCATTGGCCGCGCATTATTTCCTGAAAGCGCGCACATCGAAGGGCCGGCTGATCGATTCGGTGGCGCGATTCCATCTCGGCAACGGCGCGCGGCTGGAGCGGATCGACTGGCTCGGCGACCTCTCGCCCAAGGGCCTGCGCGAATCCGCAGGGCTGATGGTCAACTATCTCTATCGCCTCGAGGATATCGAGAAGAACCACGAGGCCTACGCCAACCAGGACGAGATCGTAGCTTCAAGTGCGGTGAAGAGACTGCTGAAGGGCGAAGGCCGGCGGCTGCTGGATTTGCGGCTGTCGTAGGGGACGACCATCCCCCGTCATTGCGAGCGAAGCGAAGCAATCCATAACGCCAGAAGCAAGAAATGGATTGCTTCGTCGCTTCGCTCCTCGCAATGACGTGCCGAAAACGTCAGGGCCAGCCCCTCATCATACCGCCAATACCTTCAGGTGATATCCGCCGCAACGGCGGTGAGCCCCCTCTCCCCTTGTGAAAGAGGGTTGGCGTGAGGGGTTCCAGCCTAGAGCGCTCTCACACTACGCCGCCAGCGCCTTCATCTGCGCGTACAGATCGGATTTTCCCTCGAACCCGATGCCCGGCAATTCGGGCATGGTGATATGGCCGTTCTCGACGCGAACGCCGTCCGGAAAACCGCCATAGGGCTGAAAAAGATCGGGGTAGCTCTCGTTGCCGCCGAGGCCGAGACCGGCCGCGATATTGAGCGACATCTGATGCCCGCCATGCGGGATGCAGCGGCTCGCCGACCAGCCATGGGTCTTGAGCAGATCGAGGGTGCGCTGATATTCGCACAGCCCGTAGGACAACGCGCAATCGAATTGCAGCCAGTCACGGTCGGGGCGCATTCCACCGTAGCGAATGAGGTTGCGCGCGTCCTGATGGCTGAAGAGGTTCTCGCCGGTCGCCATCGGTCCCGGATAGAATTCCGCCAGCGCCGCCTGGAGCTGGAAGTCCAGGGGATCGCCGGCCTCCTCGTACCAGAACAGCGGATAGTCGCGCAGCATTTTTGCATAGGCGATCGCGGTCTCCAGGTCGAACCGGCCGTTGGCATCGACCGCGAGCCGGGCCTGATTGCCGATTTCCGCAAGCACGGCCTCGATGCGCTTACGATCTTCCGGAATCGGCGCGCCGCCGATCTTCATCTTGACGACGTTGTAGCCGCGGTCGAGATAGCCGCGCATCTCGCCGCGCAGCATCGACAGGTCCTTGCCGGGATAATAGTAGCCGCCGGCGGCGTAGACGAACACGCGCGGGTTGGCGCTGCGCCCGTGGCGCTCGGCGAGCAGCCGAAACAACGGTTTGCCCGCGATCTTCGCGACCGCGTCCCATACCGCCATGTCGATGGTGCCGACCGCGACCGAGCGCTCGCCATGGCCACCCGGCTTTTCGTTCGACATCAGCGCGGCCCAGACCTTGTCCGGATCGAGATTGCCGCCGGCCGCATCGAGCAGAGTGTTGGGATCGGCTTCCATCAGCCGCGGCGCAAAGCGCTCGCGGATCAGGCCGCCCTGCCCGTAACGGCCGTTGGAATTGAAGCCGTAGCCGACCACCGGCCGGCCGTCGCGAACGACATCGGTCACGACGGCAACCAGAACTCGTCGTCATCCGGCTGAAATCGATATAGGCGTTGCGGATCGGCGAGGCGATCGGTTTTGTCACTTCGCGGACGTCGAGGATGCGGACGGACATGGCGTTCTGGGCTTTCGGAACGTGGCTGGAGTTTTCAGCATCGTCATTGCGAGGAGCGATAGCGACCAAGCAATCCATTTTTCGGCTTGTGATGCAAATGGATTGCTTCGCTTCGCTCGCAATGACGAAAAGGCCTTAGGCCTTGTCGCGGAAATACGGCTCGACCGGACCGTGAACTTTGATCGTGAGCGGATTGCCGTAGCGATCCCTGGCATTGCCTGCGGTGACCCTTACCCAGCCCTCGCTTACGCAATATTCCTCGACATTGGTCTTCTCGACGCCCTTGAAGCGAATGCCGACGTCGCGGGCCAGCACCTGTTCATTGTAGTAGGGGCTCTTCGGATCGATCGAGAGGCGGTCGGGCAACTGGTCCACCGCTTGCTCATTTTTGGCATCGCTTTTTTCGCTCACAACAATCCCTCGATTTCCCTTGTCAGGTTTTCCGGTCTTACCGTCGGCGCATGGCGCGCCACCACCTTGCCCGATCGATCGACCAGGAATTTGGTGAAATTCCATTTGATCGAGGCGCCGAGCAGTCCCGGTTTTTCGCTTTTCAAATATTGATAAAGCGGATGGGCGTTGCCGCCATTGACGTCGATCTTGGAGAACATCGGAAAGCTGACGGCATAATTGCCGCGGCAGAACTGTTCGATCTGCCCGGCGTCGCCGGGCTCCTGGCCTCCGAACTGGTTGCACGGAAACCCCAGAACGGAAAAACCGCGCGGACCAAGCTGCCGATGCAGCGCTTCCAGACCCTTGTATTGCGGGGTAAAGCCGCAGGCGCTTGCGGTATTGACGATCAGCAAAACCTCGCCCTCGAACCGCTTCAGTGGAACGTCCTCGCCGGCAAGCGACTTCGCCGTGAAATCATAGATGCCAGCCATGATGCGTCTTTTCCTTCAGAATCCATTCACCGGACGGGATCGATGGGCGAGGCCGGCGTTCCGCCGGCTTCGATCGCCTCGCCCGCAAGCAAGCAGAGATCTTCGCGGAAACGGCCCGAGACGACCTGAACACCGACAGGCACCCGTCCCACCAGGCCGGTCGAGACCGTGAGCGCGGGCAGCCCGAAAAAGGGAATGGCAATCTGGGTGAGCTGCGCGCGCCACACCCGGGCGAACGAAGCCTCGTCGCGCAAGTCGAGGCCATCGGGGAACGGAAGCTCGGCCGAGACCGGTATCAAAAGCACCGAATATGTCTCGAGGAACTGTAGCCACTCGCGCGTCAGCGTCGCCCGCCTGACCAGTGTCTTCGAGAACGCGGCCGCGTCGAACGGGAAAACTTTTGCCTTGTTGCCGCGGAGGCACGCCAGCGCGCCGGGATCGCCCTCGCGCTCGGCGGCCGCAAGCTGCGCTTCATAGCCGTCGCCGAGCCAGAGCTTGGTCTGCAGATCGGCGGCCTCGCGCAGCGGCGGCGTGGTTTCGATCAGTTCGACCACCCAACCGGCGCGCTCCAGTCGCTTGCCGGCATCCGCCACCGCCGCCTTGACGTCAGCCGATGTTTCCAAACCGTCCGGCTGAAGGCACAGCGCGGCGCGCTTCGGCATCGCCGGTCCTTGCAGCGGCGCCGGCACCCACCAGGGATCGCGCACGTCTCTGCCTGACATCGCCGCAAGCGCAATCCTGAGATCGCCGATGGTGCGCGCGAGCGGACCGGATACCGCGGAGATCTGCGGCCCGATGGTTCGTTCGGGCAGCGCGGCATTGAAGCCAGGAATACGTCCGACCGTCGGTCGCAGGCCGTGAACGCCGCAGGCATAAGCGGGGTAGCGGATCGATCCCGCAATGTCGGTGCCATGCGCGATATGCCCAATGCCGGACGCCACCGCCGACCCGGCGCCGCCGGACGAGCCGCCCGGGGTGATGCCAGCGTCGCGCGGATTTTTGGTGTCGCCATGCATCAGGTTGGTGGTGAACCAGCGGTAGGAAAATGCCGGGCAGTTGGTGCGTCCGAGAATGACGGCGCCCGCCTTGCGCAGGTTGTCGATCACCGGACTGTTGGAGCGCGCAATGACATCGCGCTGCAATTTTACGCCGTTGGTGTTGGCGAAGCCCTGCTGGTCGATGTTGACCTTCACGGTGACCGGCACGCCGACGAGCGTACCCAAATCTTCATTGCGTGCGATCGCCGCGTCAACGGAAGCCGCCTGCGCCAACACCTCTTCCGGACGGTGATCGACGACGGCGTTGACCGCTGGGTTGACCGCATCGAGCCGGGCGAGCGCTGCCGAAGCCACTTCCTTCGCCGAAACCTTTTTCGACCCGATCAGGGCGGCGATATCCTTGGCCGGCAAACGCCAGAGGTCTTGCATGGCAAACTCCGTTCGAATGCTGGTCTTGTAGCGCCGCGCCCGGACAAGCGCCATCGGGAAAAACGGCTGATGGCGCCAGCCAGTTCTAGTGCAGGCGCGCGATATAATAAGCGAGATCGGCGATCTGCTCCGATGTCACCGGCTGCATCACTTCGGCCATGCTGCCGTCATAGCCGTGACGGCTATTGTCCTTGTATTCGGCAAGCGTCTTGGCGAGATAATCCTCGCGCTGGTTGGCAATGCGCGGCACGTTTTCCTTGCCGGAAAAATCGGGGTTGTGGCAGGAACTGCAGCGATGCTGCGCCACCAGCGCCTGCGCACGCTGAAGCCGCGCCGGGTCACCCGCATCCGCCGGCGGCATCGGCTTTGGCAATTTGCCGATGAAGTCGGAGAATGTCCGAAGATCATCGTCGGTGAGCGTTTTTGCGATCTCGTTCATCGGCTCGAAGGCGCGCAGTTTTTCGCGAAACATGAAGAGCTGGATGAGCGCGTAGGGCGGCTGCTGGCCGCCAAGCGAGGGCGTATTCTCGGTCTCGGATTGTCCGCGTTCGCCATGACAGGCAAAACAGGGCGCGGCACGCTCCTCGATCGTCTCGGCTTTCCCCGAAGAAGCGATCAGGACAAACGCCAGAGCCGCTATTATTTTACGCATCGACGGGTCTCAACGTTTCGTCATTGCGAGGAGCGAAGCGACGAAACAATCCATGGACCCCCTGATCACCGGAGGCATGGATTGCTTCGCGGAGCCTGTCATCGGGCGCGACCCGTTGGCTCGCAATGACGTTTACTACGTGAAATTTACTGCGACGCGACCTTCGGCTTGCCGTAGCTGATGCGATAGATGGCGCCGTTCCAGTCGTCGGAGACCAGCACCGAGCCATCCTTCAGTTGCAGCACGTCGACCGGCCGGCCGACATAGCTGTTGTTTTCCAGGAAGCCCGTGATGAACGGTTCGGTGGACTTGACGGTGCCGTCCTTGTTCAGTTTGACGACGACAACGTCGCCGCCGAACTTCCTGGACCTGTTCCACGAACCGTGCCGCGCCACGATGATGGCGTTCTTGTAGCTCTTCGGGAACATGCTTCCGGTGTAGAACCGCATGCCGAGCGAGGCCGAATGCGGACCCATCAGGCCGACCGGCGGCGTGAATTCGCTGCAGGAATGTCCCCAGCCGAATTCGGGGTCCGGAATATTGCCCTGAAGGCAATAAGGCGCGCCGAAGTGCTCGCCGACCTTGGTGATGCGATTGAGTTCATCCTCGGGCACGTCTTCCGACAGCCAGTCGCGGCCGTTGTCGGTGAAGTAGAGTTGCTTGGTTTCCGGATGCCAGTCGAAGCCGACGGTGTTGCGGACCCCGCGCGCGATCACCTCGGCGCCTGACCCGTCGAGATTCATCCGCCTGATCTGGCCGTGGGCGTCGTCATGCAAGACGTTATTGCCGGGCTGGCCAACCGGAACATACAGTTTGTTGTCGGGCCCGATGCCGATGAACTTCCAGCCATGGGCCTCGTCCTTGGGCAGGTTGTCGTAGATGAGGGTCGGTTTCGGCGGATTGTCCAGATTGTCCTCGACCTTTTCGATCTTGGAAACCTTCGACAGCTCGGCGATGTAGAGCGTACCGTCCTTGAATGCGACGCCGTTCGGCCGGTAAAGGCCCGACACCAGAACCTTGACGGTTCGTTTGCCGTCCTTGTCGACGATGGCGGTGACCTTGTCCTGGAGGCGGCTGCCGACGAACACCGTACCCTTGTCGCCTAACGTCATCGAACGGGCGTTCGCGACGCCGGCGGCGTAAACTTCGATATTGAAGCCGGCCGGGACCTTGAGCTTTCCCAGCGGTAGCTTGTCCATCGCGGCGGCAATCGGCGGCGGCGCGACCGGGGCCAGCTTCGCCGCCGCCTGGTTGTCGGCCGGACGACCGATCAGGGGTGAACCCGGCGGTAGCGGCGCAGCGGCAGCCGGCGGGCTGGCCGGCTGCTGCGCGGCGGCCGCGCATGTGAATGCGCCGACAAAGGCGCCGACGAGCATCAGGATCCGCGGCGACGAATAAATCATCATGATTTCCTCCCCCTTGGTGGAGGCCGTTATCCTGACGCGGGCGAGCACCATGCCGGCGTCGGTGGCCTTCCTCGGCGGCAGTTTCCAATATTTCTACCTTAAAGCGCAATCGAAACATCTAACCGGGAGCCCGTTCAATCCGGGAGATACAACTGGAATAGAGGCCGACCGACGGTGTCGCAGTGATGCCTGTCGATTTGTCATTTCGGCGAGGCAAAGCCTCGAGCCGCAAATGCCGGCAGTATTGATGTCAATGTTTTGTGACCGGCTCGTCCCAAAGGTCGAGGATCGCTTCGGCGAACGGAAACTCCAGCACGATCTCGCCGTCGTCATCTCTCACTTCGAGAATTGCTTTGAGGAGGCCGCTTTCGACGCCCTCGGTCTTGAGCAATTGCCGGATCATGAGCCGCGCAACTTCCCAGGCGCGACCGGGGTCTCGCAGTTCTTCGCCTTCGGGATCGGAAATCAACTCCTCTCCGATGCGCGTGTTGAAGAAGTACCGCGGCATGAGCCAAATCCACTTCGGTTGGGGCTCCCGATCGGGAGGAGAGAACTCACAAGTTCTTTATCGGATATTTGCGCAGCGACGTCGAACTGAAGCGCACCTTGCCATCGCTATTGACGTCTCTGAAGCTATTGATCCCACATTGATTTAGCGGCAGCCCACACAATCTGGTGAGCTCGGTTTGCAATGCAACATAAAAAATTAAGGGGGGTTTGTGACAAAAGATTTCGCTGGCGTAGTTTTCAATCCTCATTATTTTACCTGGGAGGGCGGAGTTCGTCCCAGTTTCCCAAGGAGAGCCAAAATGGCCTGGAAGACACCGAAGATTGTCGAAGTGCCGGTCGGCATGGAAATCAACATGTATGCGTGCGCCGCCCGCAAGTAAGCGGGAGCGATTCGAGACGTCTAACGCAGGTGGACCTCCGGGCCTGACAAGTTCCCGATAGCGGAGCTATGTCATGAGCCGGCGTCCACCTCGTAACGTTTATATCTGATTGAATACCCAGGAGACGGATCATGCTTCGCGTCGTCATCCTGGGCGCCGCGGCAGGTGGTGGCGTCCCGCAATGGAATTGCGGATGTCCGGTTTGCCGGACCGCGCGAACCGAACATCCCGAGCTTCAGAGCACGCAAGCCTCGATCGCGGTCAGTGCCGACGGCGAACACTGGTTCCTGGTCAACGCCTCGCCCGATCTGCGCCAGCAACTGATCGCGACACCGCAGCTTCACCCCAAGCCAGGCCAACTGCGTCATAGCCCGATATCCGGTGTCATCCTGACCAATGGCGAAGTCGATGCGGTCGCCGGCCTATTGTCGATGCGCGAAGGTTCGCCCTTCACCATCTATGCGCATCCGAAGGTGTTGGCAGTTCTGAAGGCCAACAGCATCTTCAATGTGCTCGGCGAGAACAACGTGCCGCGCCGGCCGATCGAGGTGGACAGATCATTCGAGCCGACACTGCCGGATGGCGCGCCATCCGGACTTGAGATTTTGCCGTTCGCCGTTCCCGGCAAGAGCGCCTGGTATCTCGAAGGCAAGGCTCACCCTGGCGGAGATACGGGGCTCGGCGACACGCTTGGACTTCGCATCAAGGACAAGGCCAGCGCCGGATACTTCTATTTTCTCGCCGCCTGCGCGGCCGTCGACGACCAACTCAGGTCGCGGCTCGCGGGTGCGCCCCTGATCTTTTTCGACGGCACGGTGTGGCGCGACGACGAGTTGATCGCATCAGGGCTCGGCAACAAGACCGGGCAAGGCATGGGACATATCGCGATGTCCGGCGAAAGCGGGGCGATCGCGGCGCTTGCCGATCTCGACATCGGCAGGAAGATATTTCTGCATATCAACAATTCCAACCCGGCGCTGCTGCGCGCCTCGCCCGAGCGCAAGATAGCCGAGCGCGCGGGCTGGCAGATTCCCGCTGACGGAACGGAGATTATGCTTTGAACGCGATGACCCCGGACGGGATGACCGCCTTTTCGCGCGGCAACAGCGCAGCCCTGAACAGCGCCGAAGAACTGGAAGCAGCGCTTCGCCACATCGGGGCGGTGCGCTACCACAATCTGCATCCGTTTCACCGGCTGCTGCACGGCGGCAGGCTGAACAAGGGACAGGTGCAGGCCTGGGCGCTGAACCGCTATTATTACCAGAGCACGATCCCGCTGAAGGACGCCGTCGTAATCTCGCGCTTCCGCGATCGCGCCACCCGGCTCGAATGGCGACACCGGATCGAAGACCATGACGGCGATCTCGGCACCGAAGGCGGCATCGAGCGGTGGCTGAAGCTGACGGAGGGCCTCGGCCTCGACAGCGCCTATGTGGAATCCACCGAAGGCATCCTTCCCGCGACGCGATTTGCGGTCGAGGCCTATGTGCACTTCTGCCGCGACAAGACGCCGTTGGAGGCCATCGCCTCCTCGCTGACGGAACTGTTTGCGCCGAACCTGCACGAAGAGCGGATCTCGGGAATGCTGGCGCATTACGATTTCGTCAATCCCGACATCATGAGCTATTTCAGCCGGCGCATGCAGCAGGCGCCGCGCGACGCCAACTTCGCGCTCGACTACGTCAAGACCCATGCCAAAACACCCGCCGAGCGCGAGGCGGTCTGCAATGCGCTGCTTTTCAAGACCAATGTACTATGGGTTCAGCTCGACGCGCTGTATCATGCCTATGTCGAGGGTCACATCCCGCCGGGCGCATTCGTGCCCAAGGAAATGTCCAAGCAAAAATAACGGCGAACCGGATCAACTTAAAGGAAAACGATGGCAGCCAGCCGCAACATCCGAGTCAGCGAGGCAAGCCGGCCCATCTTGCCGCGACATGCCAGGCTGAAATTCGACGACACGCGGCAAGTCTGGGTCATCCTGGCGCCCGAGCGCGTGCTGGCGCCGGACGAGATCGCGGTGGAAGTTTTGCAACTCTGCGACGGGGTCCGCAGCGTCGAAGTCATGATCGATCAGCTCGCTGAAAAATATACCGCCGAGCGCGGCGCCATCGCGACCGACGTCATTGCCATGCTGCAGGACCTTGCCGACAAGGGATTTCTCACCGAAGCGCGCGAGAAAACCTCATGAGTCCGACGTTGACCGATGCCAACGCCGCGGCCGGCAGTCCCTCGGACCTGCTGCTGGAAGCGCGCGGTTCGGTCGCGGAAACCTTCGGCATTCCGCTCGCGGTGCTCGCCGAACTGACGCATCGCTGTCCGCTGCAATGCCCCTATTGCTCGAACCCGGTGGAACTCGATCGCGGCGGCAGCGAGCTTACCACCGGGGAATGGAAAAAGGTCCTCTCTGAACTCGCCGAAATCGGCGTGCTGCAAATCCATTTTTCCGGCGGCGAGCCCACCGCGCGCAAGGATCTGGTCGAACTGGTCCAGCACGCCAGCGACGTCGGGCTATATTCCAATCTCATCACGTCCGCGGTGCTGCTGACGCGCGAAAAACTTTCCGCGCTGGCGGACGCCGGCCTGTGTCACGTCCAGATCAGCTTCCAGGGCAACGAGCCCGTGATTGCCGACCGCGTCGCGGGATTCAAAGACGCGCATGTCAAGAAGATCGAGGCCGCGAAGTGGACGCGTGAGCTGGATTTGCCGCTGACGGTGAATGCGGTCATGCATCGCCAAAACCTGTTCCAGCTCACCGATATCATCCAGATGGCGGTCGATCTCGACGCCGACCGGCTGGAGGTCGCCAATGTGCAGTATTACGGCTGGGCGCTGAAGAACCGCGCGGCGCTGATGCCGACGCTTGAGCAGATCGAGGAGACCAGCCGCATCGTCGAGGAAGCGCAGGCGCGGCTGAAAGGCACGCTCGCCATCGACTATGTGGTGCCCGACTATTACGCGCTGCGGCCGAAGAAATGCATGGGCGGCTGGGGCCGGCAATTCTTCAACATTTCGCCGGCCGGCAAGATCCTGCCCTGCCATGCGGCCGAATCCATTACCGGGCTGCAGTTCGAATCGGTGCGCTCCAATCACTCGATCGCCTGGATCTGGCAGAACTCCGAGGCTTTCAACCGTTATCGCGGCACCGGCTGGATGCCCGAGCCGTGCAAGAGCTGCGAGTTCAGGGAAGTGGATTTCGGCGGCTGCCGCTGCCAGGCCTTCGCGCTGACCGGCGATGCCGGCAATACCGATCCGGCCTGCGCGCTGTCGCCGCTGCATGAGCAGATTTTCAAGCTGGCCGCCTCGGAAGCCGCGGCCGACAACAACCGTTTTATCTATCGGAATTTTGCCGGGGGTACGCTGGAGACGGGCGACGACCATGGCGCCTGACGCGGACGCCGGCAAATCATTGGGCCAACGCTCCGACCCGTTCGCGCCACTGACACAGCAAATGCTGGCGGTCGGCGACGGTCACGAGATTTATGTCGAAAGCGTCGGCCGCGCGGACGGCATCCCGGCCGTCTATCTGCATGGCGGGCCCGGCAGCGGCTGCCAGCCCGATCACCGCCGGCTGTTTGATCCCGAGCGCTTCCACGCCATCCTGTTCGATCAGCGCGGCGCCGGGCGAAGCCGGCCCAAGGGCCGCCGCGAGGACAACACGCTGGCGCATCAGATCGCGGACATGGAAATCATCCGCGAGAAATTCGCGATCCCACGCTGGATGATTGTCGGCGGCTCCTGGGGCGCGACGCTGGCGCTGGCCTACGCGCAGGCGCATCCCGGCCGGGTCAGGGGAATTGTGCTGCGGGCGACGTTTCTCGGTACGCGCGCCGAGATCGAAGACGGCTTTCTCGACGTGCTGCCGCGCACCTATCCAGGCCTTTATGAGGATTTCCTCAATGTGTTGCCAGCGGAAGAGCGAAAGCAGCCGATCGATGCCTATTTCCGCCGGATCCTCGATCCCGATCCGGCGGTGCATGGGCCGGCGGCGCGCGCCTGGCACGACACCGAGCGGATTCTTTCCGAGCACACGCCGAAGCGCCCCAGACTCGATCTCGCTTCGCTCCGCGCTTCAGGCGCGCTGCCGGCCACGCCGTTCATGGAGGCGCATTATTTTGCCAATGACTGCTTCATGCGGCCGAGCCAGCTGATGCAAGAGGCCGGCAAGCTCGCCGGCATTCCCGGCATCATCGTGCAGGGCCGCTATGACCTGTTGTGTCCGCCGGCGGTGTCGCATGCGCTCGGCGCGGTGTGGTCCGAGGCCGAAATCCGCATCGTCGAGGATGCCGGCCATTCTTTGTACGATCCCGGCGTCAGGAACGCCGTGATGAAGGCGATCGCAGATATGGCATCCAAAATCACCGGATAAGGATCATCGCAAAATGCCGCTCGCCGGAAAAGGAATGCTGCTGACCTCGATGGACATCGATGTCTCCGATGAGGCCGATTTCAATCGCTGGTATGACCGCGAACATCTCGAGGAGCGTGTCGCGATCGATGGCTTCCTCGAAGCCCGGCGCTATGTCGCCCATCAAGGCCGTCCGAAATATCTCTGCCTCTACTCGACGGCGACGTTCGATGTGCTCGACAGCCCGGCCTATCGTGCCGCATTGGCAAATCCGACCGATTGGTCCACCAGGACCATGGCGAGATTCCGCAACATGATTCGCGCGGTCACGCGCGTCACCATCAGCCGCGGGCGGGGTCGCGGGGCGGCGCTCGGCATCATCCGGCTTCGCCCCGTGACCGGCGGCGAGCATGCCTTGCGCGCCGCGCTCCGGGAAAATCTCGATCCCGCAGCATCGGACCGAATCATCTCCATGCACCTGATCGAGAGCGATCCGGCGCTATCCAGGCCGATCACGAATAATTCCGCGGCCGCCGATCCCGGCGCCGGCGACTGGTTTGCGCTGATCGATGGAACCGATGTGAACGCGGTTTCCGCGGTCCTGACGGCGCGGCTCGGGGATCGTCCGGCGATCAAATCCGCCATGATTTCATCGGGCGTCTACAACCTGATGTGGGACCTTGCCAAAAGCGACATCGCGGCGACTTGATTCGACATAGCATGCTGCACTGCCGCATAAGGGGCGATCCATTAAAGTTGATGACGCATGGCCCAATGAAAGCGCGCCGTGAGACAAAAATGCCTTTGTGGATCAGGTTGAATGGCTCTAATAAGATAACCCCATGATCCCATTCAGAATCCACAAGAACGCCGCCCGAGCGTTCGCCAGACAAAGATAAGGCCGCGCTTTCCTTGAAATCGCGCGGACAAGGTAGGAATGAAACCAACTGATATTTCGGCCCCCGACTACTTTCATAAAGTGGTCGACTGCCAATGGGCCTGTCCCGCGCATACGCCGGTTCCAGAATACATCCGCTTGATCGCCGACGGCCGCTATAGCGACGCCTACATGATCAATTGGAGATCGAATGTATTTCCGGGAATTCTCGGACGCACCTGCGATCGTCCGTGCGAGCCGGCGTGCCGCCGCGGCCGCGTTGAGGAGACGCCGGTCGCGATCTGCCGGCTCAAGCGCGTCGCCGCCGACTTCAAGGACGACGTCAAGCACCGCATGCCGCGGCCGGGTTCGAAAAACGGCAAGCGTATCGCAATCGTCGGCGGTGGCCCCGCCTCGCTCACGGTTGCCCGCGATCTCGCGCCGCTCGGCTACCACTGCACGGTATTCGATTCCGACCCGAAAGCGGGCGGGATGATGCGCACGCAGATTCCGAAATTCCGCCTGCCGGATTCGGTGATCGACGAGGAAACCGATTACATCCTCAACCTCGGGATCGAATTCAAGGCCGGCCAGCGCATCGACAGTTTGAAGAAGCTGCTGACCGAAAACTATGACGCCATCTTTGTCGGCTCCGGGGCGCCGCGCGGCCGCGAACTCGACATTCCCGGCCGCAAGGAAGCCGCAAGCCATATTCACATCGGCATCGACTGGCTCTCCAGCGTGTCGTTCGGTCATGTCGAGAAGATCGGCAAGCGCGTGATCGTGCTCGGTGGCGGCAACACCGCGATGGACTGCTGCCGCACCGCGCGCCGGCTCGGCGGCGAGGACGTCAAGGTGATCGTGCGTTCCGGCTTCGAGGAGATGAAGGCATCGCCCTGGGAGAAAGAGGACGCCATTCACGAGGACATTCCGATCCTCAATTTCATGGTGCCGAAGGCGTTCACCCACGTCGACGGCAAGCTCACCGGCGTCACCTTCCAGAAAGTGAAGGCCGAGTACGACGCCAACCGCCGGCGCAATCTGGTGCCGTCGGGCGAGCCCGACGAGACCATCGCCTGTGACGACGTGCTTGTGGCGGTCGGCCAGGAAAACGCCTTTCCCTGGATCGAGCGCGACTGCGGCGTGGAGTTCGACAAGTGGGACATGCCCAAGGTCGACGCCATAACCATGGGCTCGACCAACCCGAAGGTGTTCTTCGGCGGCGATGCCGCCTTCGGCCCGAAGAACATCATCTGGGCGGTGGCGCACGGCCACGACGCCGCGCTTTCGATCCACAAGCTTATTTCCGGCGAAGACATCACCGAGCGGCCGCTTCCCGACGTGCAGATCTCATCGCAAAAGATGGGCATCCACGAATGGAGCTACGACAACGACATTTCCGACGACAAGCGCTTCAAGGTGCCGCACCGCGACAAGGTGATCGCGTTGAAGGATATCCGGGCCGAAGTCGAACTCGGCTATGACGTCAAGCTGGCGCTCGGCGAGGCCCGACGCTGCCTGAACTGCGACATCCAGACGGTGTTCGCCGCGCCGCTGTGCATCGAGTGCGACGCCTGCGTCGATATCTGCCCGATGGATTGCATCAGCTTTACGGAGAATGGCGAGGAAGCCGATTTGCGCCAGCGGCTGAAAGCGCCCTCGCCTAATCTCGAGCAGGATCTTTATGTCGCCGATGGTCTCAAGACCGGGCGGGTGATGGTGAAGGATGAAGACGTCTGCTTGCACTGCGGCCTGTGCGCCGAACGCTGTCCCACGGGTGCCTGGGACATGCAGAAATACCTCATCGATATGACCCACGCAGGTACATCATGTCCGTCCAAAAGCCGATCAGCAGCGTAAACGACTTCGTCGTCCGCTTCGCCAACGTCAACGGCTCGGGCTCGGCCAGCGCCAACGAGCTGTTCGCCCGCTCGATCCTGCGCCATGGCGTGCCGGTCTCGCCGCGTAACGTCTTCCCGTCCAACATTCAGGGCCTGCCGACCTGGTATGAGGTGCGGGTGACCGAGGCGGGCCATCTTGGCGCCCGTGGCGGCGTCGACATGATGGTGGCGATGAACCCGCAGACCTGGGACAAGGACCTCGCCTCGATCGAGCCCGGCGGCTATCTGTTCTACGATTCGACCAAGCCGATGCCGACGTCGAAATTCCGCGCTGACATTACCGTGATCGGCGTGCCGCTGACCGCCATCACCAACTCGACCTACACCGATCCGCGCCAGCGCCAGCTGTTCAAGAACATCATCTATCTAGGCGCGATGTGCGCGCTGCTCGACATGGACCCGAAACTGGTCGAGCAACTGATCGGCGAGCAGTACAAGGGCAAGGAAAAGCTGTTGTCCTCCAACGTCCATGCACTGCATCTCGGCCGCGACTGGGCGCTGCAAAATCTCAAATGCCCGATCGGCTTGCGGATCAAGAAGGCCGACAAGGTCGGCGACCGTATCTTCATCGAAGGCAACAGCGCGGCCGCGCTCGGCGCGGTCTATGGCGGCGCCACCGTGTGCGCATGGTACCCGATCACGCCTTCCTCTTCGCTTGCCGACGCCTTCGCCAGCCATTGCAAGAAGCTGCGGCACGATCCCGAGACCGGCAAGGCGAAGTACGCCATCATTCAGGGCGAGGACGAGCTGGCATCGATCGGGATCGTGATCGGCGCGTCATGGAACGGCGCGCGCGCCTTTACCGCCACCTCCGGCCCCGGCATCTCGCTGATGCAGGAATTCATCGGCCTGTCCTACTTCGCCGAGATTCCCGCTGTCATCATGAACGTGCAGCGCGCCGGCCCGTCGACCGGCATGCCGACGCGAACCCAGCAGTGCGACATCATCGCCTGCGCCTATGCCTCGCACGGCGACACCAAGCATGTCCTGTTGTTTCCGGAAGATCCGGCCGAAGCCTTCGAATTCGGCGCCGCCGCCTTCGATCTCGCCGAACGGCTGCAGACCACGATCTTCGTCATGCTCGATCTCGATATCGGCATGAACCACCGGCTCAGCCGCCCGCTGAAGTGGGACGACGCCAGACAATATGACCGCGGCAAGGTGATGACGGCGGAGATGCTGGACGAAGGCCGCGACTTCGGCCGCTATCTCGACGTCGACGGCGATGGCATTCCGTTCCGCACCTATCCCGGCGCCCACGCCACCAAGGGCTCCTACTTCACCCGCGGCACCTCGCGCGACCGTTACGCCCGCTATTCCGAGGAAGGTTCGGTTTACGCCGACAATATGCAACGGCTGGTGCGCAAGTTCGAGACCGCGCAGGACATGGTGCCGCGGCCGTTGCAGGCCAACGCCGCCAAGCCGACCCGATATGGCGTGATCTATTTCGGCTCCACTGCGCCTGCCATGGACGAGGCGATCGGGCTATTGGAGGCGCGCGGGCATGAGCTCGACCGGCTTCGCATCCGCGCTTTCCCGTTCCACTCCAGCGTCGCAAGCTTCATCGCCGACCACGACTTCGTCTACGTCGTTGAGCAGAACCGCGACGCGCAGCTTCGCTCGCTGATCGTCAACGAGAACGGCATCGATCCGGTCCGTCTTGTGCCGATCCTGCACTATGACGGCACGCCGATTACCGCGCGCTTTATCGCCGGCGCCATTGCCGACCACCAGGATCAGCTCAAGCTGACCCCGCTTCGCAAGGTTGTATCATGACCTATATCGCCAAGCCGAAATTCTATCATCCCGGCCTGCCCAAGAACGATCTCGGCTTCACCCACCGCGACTACGAGGGCAAGGTTTCGACATTGTGCGCCGGTTGCGGCCACGACTCGATCACGGCGTCGATCATCGAGGCCTGTTTCCAGCTTTCGATCGAGCCGCATCGCGTTGCCAAGATTTCCGGCATCGGCTGCTCCTCGAAGACGCCCGACTATTTCCTTGGCAATTCGCATGGCTTCAATTCGGTCCACGGCCGCATGCCATCCGTGCTGACCGGCGCCAACCTCGCCAACCGCGATCTGATCTACCTCGGCGTCTCCGGCGACGGCGATTTCGGCCTCGATCGGTTTCGGCCAGTTCGCGCATTCGATCCGCCGCGGCGTCAACATGACCTATATCGTCGAGAACAACGGCGTTTATGGCCTGACCAAAGGGCAGTTCTCGGCCACCGCCGACCGCGGCTCGAAATCCAAGAAGGGCGTCACCAATACCGACAACGCCATCGACCTCGTGGCGATCGCGCTTCAGCTTGGCGCGAGCTTCGTGGCGCGAAGCTTCTCCGGCGACAAGACCCAGCTGGTGCCGCTGATCGCAGCGGCGATCGAGCACAAGGGCGCGGCCTTCATCGATGTGATCAGCCCCTGTGTCGCTTTCAACAACCATGCCGGCTCGACCAAGAGCTTCGACTATGTGCGCGAGCACAACGATGCGGTGAACCGCCTCGACGTCATTACCGGTCGTGACCCGATTACCGTCGACTACGCGCCTGGCACGGTGCAGATGGTCGAGCAGCACGATGGCAGCAAGATAGCCCTGCGCAAGATCGATGCGGATTATGACCCGCACGACCGGGTCGGCGCGATGTCATTCCTGCAGCGACACGCCGCCAAAGGCCAGATCGTCACCGGCCTGCTTTACGTCGATCCGGAATCGGAAGACCTGCACAGCCATCTCGACACGGTGCAAACCCCGCTCAACCAGCTCGACGCCAAAGCGCTGTGTCCCGGTTCCGCCGCGCTGGACAAGTTCAACGCCAGCCTGCGCTAGCGTGCCCGGGCATTGAAGCGATGCCGGCCTGATCGATAGCGGCCGCCAAGTCCTCCCTCGGGGCTGGCGGCGCAGTGGCCCATGTCACAATTCGGCGACCGGACGGCGGCGGGGGATCGAACCGCCGCGAATGGCGTTATCCGCAGGGGACAGGCATATTCTCAGCGCACCGGCATCCCGGATTTGTTGACAATCGTCAGCTTCACGCCAGAAAAGATGCTGGAACCCGAGCATGCGCCAAATCGAACCCAAGAGGGCATCATGAATCCCGTCAAAGCACTCGAACAGCACGGTCAGGCGGTTTGGCTGGATTTCCTGGCCCGCGGCTTCGTCGCCAAGGGGGAGCTGAAAAAGCTGATCGATAGCGACGGCGTCAAGGGCGTCACGTCGAACCCCTCGATCTTCGAGAAGGCGATCGGCAGCTCGGATGAATATGACGGCGCGATCGCAAAGGCGCTGAAGTCGGGCGATCGTTCCGTGGCAGAGTTGTTTGAACATCTCGCGATCGAGGATATACAGCACGCCGCCGATGTGCTGCGCCCGGTCTATGATCGCCTCAAGGGAGACGACGGCTTCGTCAGCCTCGAAGTGTCGCCATATCTGGCGACGGACACCGAAGGCACCATCGCCGAGGCCAGGCGGCTCTGGAAGGACGTCAACCGCAGAAACCTCATGGTGAAGGTGCCGGCGACGCCGCAAGGCCTGCCTGCGATCGAGACGCTGATCGCGCAGGGCATCAGCATCAACATCACGCTGCTGTTCTCGCAGAAGGTCTATTTGCAGGTCGCGGAAGCCTATCTCTCGGGCCTCGAAAAATATGTCGCCGGCGGCGGCAATCCCTCCCATGTCGCCAGCGTCGCCTCCTTCTTCGTCAGCCGCATCGACACTGCCGTCGACAAGCAGCTCGATGAAAAAATTGCAAAGGCCAATGATCCTACCGAAAAGCAACGGCTGGCCGCGCTGAAGGGCAAGGTCGCCATCGCCAATGCCAAGCTCGCCTACCAGGACTACAAGCGCCTGTTCTCCGGCGCGCGCTGGGAGCGCCTCGCGGCCAAAGGCGCCAAGCCGCAACGATTGCTGTGGGCCTCGACCGGCACCAAAAACAAAGACTATAGCGACGTGCTTTATGTCGAAGAACTGATCGGTCCCCACACCATCAATACCGTGCCACCGGCGACCCTCGAGGCCTTCCGCGATCACGGCAAGCCGCGCGACAGCCTTGAAGAGAATATCGGGGATGCCAGGGATGTTCTGGCGGCGCTCGAAAAATCCGGCATCTCGCTCGACGCGATTACGGCCGACCTCGTCAATGAAGGCGTGAAACTGTTTGCCGATGCCGCCGACAAGCTTTACGGCGCAGTCGCGCACAAGCGTGCGGCGGTCCTTGGCTCCGGCATCGACCGGCAGCAACTGGCGCTGGGAAGCCGCATCGGCAAGGCGGTCGAACAAACTACCGAGGACTGGCGCGCATCGGGCAAGATACGCCGTCTCTGGCAGCACGATAAATCGGTATGGACCGCAACCGATGAGGACAAGTGGCTGGGTTGGCTTGGCAGCGTCGCGGCGGCACACCGCAACCTTGTGGATTACGAGGATTTTGCCGAGCGCGTGAAGGGGCAGGGTTTTTCCGACGCGGTGGTGCTCGGGATGGGCGGATCGAGTCTCGGGCCGGAAGTGCTGGCCGAAACGTTCGCGCGCAAGCCCGGCTTCCCGAAACTGCACGTGCTGGATTCGACCGATCCCGCGCAAATCCGCGCCCTGCAGGCTTCGATCAACCTCGCCAACACGCTGTTCATCGTTTCCAGCAAATCCGGCGGCACCACCGAGCCGAACGTCATGAAGGATTATTTCTTTGCCCGCGTCTCGGAGGCGATCGGCGCTGAAAAGGCCGGCCGGCGCTTCATCGCGGTGACCGATCCCGGATCGTCACTGGAGAAGGTCGCGACCAAACAGGGTTTTGCGCGCATTTTCCACGGCGATCCCACCATCGGCGGACGTTATTCCGTGCTGTCGCCGTTCGGCCTGGTGCCGGCCGCCGCCGCAGGGATCAACCTTCGCACGCTGTTGAAGCACGCACTCTCGATGGTGCGCTCCTGCGGAGCAGACGTGCCGCCGCAGGAAAATCCGGGCGTGCAACTCGGCCTCGCGATGGGGCTCGCCGGTCTCGAAGGCCGCGACAAGGTGACGATCCTGTCGTCCAGGAAGGTCGCCGATTTCGGCGCCTGGGCCGAGCAACTGATCGCGGAATCCACCGGCAAGGACGGCAAGGGCCTGATCCCGATCGACGGCGAACCGCTCGGCGATGTCGCGCTTTATGGCCGGGATCGCTTCTTCATCGATCTGCGCACCGAAGGCGAAAACGATGCCGCCCATGCTGAAAAGCTGATGGCGCTGGAGAACGCCGGCCACCCGGTGGTCCGCATTGTCATGAAATCGATCGACCATTTAGGCCAGGAGTTCTTTCGCTTCGAAATGGCGACCGCGGTCGCCGGCGCCATCCTCGGCATCAATCCGTTCAACCAGCCCGACGTCGAGGCTGCCAAGATCAAGACCCGCGAATTGACTGCGGCGTTCGAAAAATCCGGCGCGCTGCCTGCGGAAAAACCGGTGATCTCCACCGCGCAAGCCGATCTCTATACCGACGAACGGAACGCGACCGACTTGCGCAAGGCCGGCGCCGATGGCGATCTCGGCTCGTGGTTGAAGGCCCATCTCGCCCGATCCGGTGCCGACGATTACGTGGCGATGCTTGCCTATATCGAGCGAAACTCCGCCCATATCGGGCGCCTGCAGGCGATGCGGCTTCAGGTCCGCGACAAGCGCCACGTCGCGACCTGCGCCGAATTCGGCCCACGCTTCCTGCATTCCACAGGCCAGGCCTACAAGGGCGGCCCCGACAGCGGCGTATTCCTGCAGATCACTTCAGACGACGCCAAGGATCTCGCGGTGCCCGGCCAAAAGGCCAGTTTCGGCGTGATTAAGGCAGCCCAGGCGCGCGGCGATTTCGACGTATTGACCGAGCGCGGCCGGCGTGCGCTGCGCGTGCATCTCAAGGGCGATCTCAGGGCGGGCCTGAAGATGCTCGACGCCGCGATTGAGAATGCGTTGAACTAAAGGTATCAAAAAATGCAGCTCGGCATGATCGGCTTGGGACGGATGGGCGGCAATATCGTCCGCCGGTTGATGAAGCACGGCCACACGGCCGTGGTTTACGACCAGGACCCGAAGGCGGTCGCGGCGATCGCGGCCGATGGCGCGGTCGGCGCCGACGGGCTGGAGAATTTTATCAAGAAGCTCGAAAAGCCGCGCACCGCCTGGGTGATGCTGCCCGCGGGCAAAATCACCGAAGCGACCATCGATGCGCTGAGAAAACTGATGGAGCGTGACGACGTCATCATCGACGGCGGCAACAGCTTCTGGCAGGACGACGTCCGGCGCGGCAAGGCGCTGAAGCAGCATGGCATCCACTATATCGATGTCGGCACCTCGGGCGGCGTCTGGGGTTTCGAGCGCGGCTATTGCATGATGATCGGTGGCGACAAGGCGGTGGTCGATCGCCTCGATCCGATCTTTGCGGCGCTGGCGCCGGGCATCGGCGACATTCCGCGCACCGAGGGGCGCGAGGGGCGGGATAGAAGGATCGAGCAGGGTTATATCCACGCCGGCCCGGTCGGTGCCGGACACTTCGTCAAGATGGTCCATAACGGTATCGAATATGGCCTGATGCAGGCCTATGCCGAAGGTTTCGACATTCTGAAGAACGCCAATATCGAGGCGCTGCCGGCCGAACATCGCTTCGATCTCGATATCGCCGACATCGCCGAGGTGTGGCGGCGCGGCAGCGTTATTCCGTCATGGCTGCTCGATCTCACGGCCTCAGCGCTTGCCAAAACTCCCGCACTCGACAGCTATTCGGGATTTGTCGAGGATTCCGGCGAAGGCCGCTGGACGGTGAATGCCGCGATCGACGAGGCGGTTCCGGCCGAAGTGCTTACCGCCGCGCTCTACGCGCGCTTTCGTTCGCGCAAGGAACATACCTTCGCCGAAAAGATTCTATCGGCGATGCGCGCAGGGTTCGGCGGCCACAGGGAGCCACAGCAGCATCCGGATCCCGCGCGGCGGAATGCGCCCGATATCGCCAAGCCCAAGGCCGGCCGTTCATGACCGAGGAACTCCTCGCCGCCAAGCCCGGTTCAGCACAAGGCCGATCCCTGCTCGTTCGTGATCTTCGGCGTCACCGGTGACCTGACGCACCGGCTGGTCATCCCGGCCCTCTATAATCTGGCGGCAACCGGCCTGTTGCCGGACAAGTTCTGCGTGGTCGGCGTCGCGCGCAAGGCGATGTCGGTCGACGAGGTGCGCGACAGCCTCATGGAGGGCTTGAAAAAA
Organism: uncultured Alphaproteobacteria bacterium; assembly: GCA_963742425.1. Classification (GTDB taxonomy): domain Bacteria; phylum Pseudomonadota; class Alphaproteobacteria; order Rhizobiales; family Xanthobacteraceae; genus Bradyrhizobium. The sequence goes on along the minus strand of CAVULR010000010.1, from coordinate 153,453 downwards.
TTCGCCACCCGCCCGGTGGACGAAGCGATCGCCAAGCGCCTGCTCGAATGCATCAGCAGCATCGAGGCCGATCCAGACGACCCTGCCTCGTTCGACGCGATGCGGCAACGGCTGGAGAAACTGGAAAAGGACCGCTCGACCGGCGGCAATCGGCTGTTCTATCTGGCGACGCCGCCCAACGCTTTCGCGCCAATCAGCCGCGAGCTCGGCCGTGCGGGCTTACTGAAAGAAGAAGGCGGCGCGTGGCGCAGGCTGGTGGTGGAAAAGCCGTTCGGCACCGATCTGGCCTCCGCGCAAGCGCTGAACGGCGAACTCCTGAAAATCCTCGACGAGCACCAGATCTACCGGATCGATCATTACCTCGGCAAGGAGACGGTACAGAACATCCTGGTGCTGCGTTTCGCCAATGGCATGTTCGAACCGATCTGGAATCGCAACCATATCGACCACATCCAGATCACCGTCGACGAGCAGCTTGGCGTCGGCCACCGTGGCAGTTTCTACGATGCGACCGGCGCGCTGCGCGACATGGTACCGAACCATCTGTTCCAATTGCTGTCGCTGGTCGCGATGGAGCCGCCAACCCGCTTCGACCCGCATTCGGTGCGTTCGGAAAAAGCCGACGTATTGGCAGCGATCCAGACCCAGAGCGAAGCCGATGCGCTGAAGAACTCGGTGCGCGGCCAGTATCTGGGCGGCAAGATCGGCGACACCGAAATCGAGGATTACCGCAAAACCGAGGACGTCGGGCCCGACAGCACCACCGAAACCTATGCCGCGCTCAAGCTGACCATCGACAACTGGCGCTGGGCCGGAGTTCCGTTTTACCTGCGCACCGGCAAGGCGCTCGGGATCAAGCGCACCGAAGTCGCCATCAAATTCAAGCAGGCGCCGTTCGCGATGTTCCGTTGCACGCCAGTGGACCGGCTGTCGCAGAACTACCTGGTCATTTCGATCGAGCCTACCGAAGGCATCACGCTGCAATTCAACACCAAGGTGCCGGGGCCGACGATCAACATCGACGGTGTCGAGATGAAATTCCGCTACAAGGATTACTTCAAGGCGGAGCCCGCGACCGGTTATGAAACCCTGATCTATGACTGCATGATCGGCGACAACATCCTGTTCCAGCGCGCCGACAGCGTGGAAGCGGGCTGGAAGGCGGTGCAGCCGTTTCTCGACGCATGGAAGAAAGCTGGCGCCAAGGGCCTGCAAAGCTACAAGGCCGGCAGCGAAGGCCCGCCGGAAGCCGATGCGCTATTGGCGCGCGACGGCCGTGGCTGGCGGAAGCTCGGCTAGCGCCGATGGCTTTCAACGACAAGCGCCAGGTGATTACGGTGGCCGATCCGCCAGCACTGGCGAACGCCGCCGCCGAGCGCCTGGTGGCGAGGATCGAGGCAAATCCCGGCCGCGCCGCGATCTGCCTGGCCGGCGGATCGAGCCCGAAGCAGCTCTATCAATTGCTCGCGACGGACCCCTGGCGAAAACGTATTCCGTGGGACCGCGTGCACTGGTTCATCGGCGACGAGCGCTTTGTCGCAGCGACTGATCCCTTGAGCAACATGACGATGGCGCGACAGGCTTTCCTCGACGCTTGCGCGCCGGCCGATCACATCCACCCTGTTCCGACTGATCTTGCCGACATCGACCAAAGCGCGCGCAGCTACGAGAGCGAATTGAAATCCTACTATGGCGCCGACACGCTGAATCCTGCCCGTCCGCTATTCGATCTTGTGCTGATGGGGGTTGGACCTGACGGCCACACCGCCTCGCTATTTCCTGGCTCTCCGGCCCTCGACGAGACCAGGCGCTGGGTGGTCGGCATCCCCAAAGCGCCGGTCGAGCCGTTCGTGCCGCGGGTGACCCTGATCCTGCCGGTGCTCGGCTGTTGCCGCGAAATGCTGTTCGAGGTGGCAGGCGCGCAAAAACGCGCGATCCTGACCCGCGTGCTCGAAGGCGAGAACCTGCCCGCGGGCCGTGCCTGTTCGATCGGCGAGACGCTTTGGCTGGTCGACAAGGCCGCGCTGCCGGAGAATTTTCGTGAGCGATGAATTGGCCAACATGCCCTGCGCCCTTGTCGTGATGGGGGTGTCCGGATCCGGCAAGAGCACCATTGCGGATCGGCTGGGCAAGCGCCTGAACTGGACCTTCGAGGACGGTGACCGATTCCACCCTGCCAGCAATGTCGCCAAGATGAGCGCCGGCCACCCCTTGACCGACGAAGACCGTTGGCCCTGGCTGCGGGCGATATCGGATGAAATCGACCGCGTCTGCAAGGCGGGCCAACATGTTGTGATCGCCTGCTCCGCGCTGAAGCGCGCCTATCGCGATGTGCTCGTTCATGGACGAGACGACGTCCGCATCATCTATCTAGCCGGTACAGAGCCGCTGATCGCCGAGCGGCTCGCCCGGCGCAAGGGTCATTTCATGCCACCGGGGTTGCTGGACAGTCAATTCAAGACGCTGGAACCGCCGGACGCGGATGAAAACGCCGTCACCGTGTCGATCGATGCTTCCATCGATACCATCGTCGAGGATATCGTCGATCGATTGCGGCTAAGTCCCGCAGGTAATCGTCCATGAGCCGGATCGCGCTCGTCGTGTCCGACGTCGACGGCACGTTGGTGACAAAGGACAAGGCCTTGACCGATGGCGCCAAGGGCGCGGTGCGGAAGTTGGGTGATGCCGGTATCGGCTTCACCATCATCTCCAGCCGCCCGACCATCGGCATGCGATTTTTGATCGAGCCGCTTGCGATCACCTTGCCGATCGGCTCCTTCAACGGGAGCTGCATCGTCGATCCCCAACTCAACCCGATCGAAAAGCATCAGATCCCCGCAGCCACAGCGCGCCGCTGCCTCGATGTCTTTAACGTGTTCGACGTCGATGTCTGGCTGTTCACCAACGATCTCTGGCTGACGCGTAACGGGGATGGCGAATATGTCCCCGCCGAAAGGCGCGCCATCCGCGCCGATCCGAAGGTCGTGGCGGATTTCGCGCCCTATCTCTCGGCCGCCTGCAAGATCGTCGGCGCCAGCGCAGACGCTGCACTGTTGCAACGCTGCGAAGCCGCGATGCAGCAGGCGCTGGGCGCGCAGGCAACCGCGGTTCGATCGCAAAGCTTTTATCTGGATGTCACGCCGGCCGGCTTCGACAAAGGCACCTTCGTTCAGGCGATGGCCAAACGCCTGGGCATTTCGACCGATGCGGTCGCCACCGTCGGCGACATGGACAACGACCTGGCGATGTTTCGCACAAGCGGGCTTTCGATCGCGATGGGCAACGCCACCGACGACGTCAAGCGGCACGCCACCCATGTCACGACATCGAACGAAGACGAGGGCTTTGCCGGCGCGATCGAGATGATCCTGGACACGTGAGCCGATCGGGCTATTTCGAACGTTTCGTTTGCCCGACAGTCTTGTCGTCCGGTCCATCGACAAACGCGACCGGCGTTCCCTTCTTGACGCTGGTACCCAGCAATCTGACGTCCCAATTCGTCAACCGGACGCAACCATGCGATTCCGATTTGCTGACCTTGGACGGATTGGGCGTTCCATGGATGCCATATCCCTCCGCCGACAGCCCGATCCAGAACGAACCCGCCGGGTTATTCGGCCCCGGCCTGATGCTAAAGGCTTGCTTTGATTTTATGCCCTTGAATTTGAAATCCGGATTATAGCCGTAGGTCGGGTTGGCTTGGGCGGAGACGACCTTGAGCGTACCGGTCGGCGTCGGCTTCTCCTCGCTGCCGACTGTCGCCGGAAAGAAGGCGATCAGCGCGCCAGACGAATCGAAGGCTTTGACGGTCTGGCGCGATTTGTCGACTTCGATTTTCCCGATCGCCAGTTTGGCCTGAGGATTGAGCACGTTGACGACCGAGATCGTCTCGCCGGCTTCATTGAATTTCTTTCCAGGGTTCAGCGCTGCAAGCAGCTCCTCGCTCATGTGAAACTTTTCCGCGAGGGCCTCACGCGGGCTCGTGTAACTGAGCGCTTCGAGGCCTTTCATATCTTCCATCTTGGCGGGAAGCTTTTGCAAGAAAGGCCCCTTCACATCGGCTTTGGAGATCGTGTAGTCGGTGATGACGGGGTCCTTGCTGGTCTGCGAGAGCTTGGCCCAAATTTCCGACGTAAGCGGCTTGTCGGAGGCCAAACCATTGGCATCGGCGAAGGCTTTCAGGGCTTTCTGCGCATTTTCACCGAGCTTGCCGTCGATTTCCCCTGGCGAGAACCGGGCCCGGTCGAGAAGAGTCTGGACCTTGACGATGGCGGCATCGATCTTGTCTTCGGCCGGAGACTTCGCACGATATTCCGCATTGTTGATCGAGGTCGCATCGATGCCGGCGGCCAGCGCCGGAACGGCCAGCCAGCCCAGAAAAATGATAGCGAACAACCAGCGGATCATCCGCCAACCTCCAGCAGTGCCCTGACACCAATAAACTCCGGGCTCGCAAGTTCCTTTGCCCGCGCCAGGGACCGCCGGCTTTTGAGAGCCGCAAGGCCCGGATGCTTGTCTACTTCGACCTTTGCACCGCCGGCTTTTCGACCGGCTTTTCGGCAACGTCGAGGTTATGCGCGGTGTTGATGAGCGCGATGTGGGTCAGCGCCTGCGGGAAATTTCCGGTCTGGCGCCCTTCGCCGGAATCGAATTCCTCCGCTAGCAACCCGAGATCGTTGGCCACCGCCTTGATGCGGTCGAACAGCGCCCGAGCCTTGGCCATCTCGCCCGCGAGCACATAGGCATCCGCGAGCCATAGGCTGCATGCTAGAAACGCGCCTTCGATCGGCTGCTTTTCATCCGAAACCTCGCGAGGATCGTGCCGCAGCACAAATCCATCCCGCATCATATGTTTTTCGATGGCCTCGATGGTACCGTGGATCCGCGGGTCCGATGCCGGCAGGAAACCCACCGCGGGCAGCAGCAGGATGCTGGCGTCGAGCAATTGCGAGCCATAGGATTCGACGAACGCGTTTTGGCTGGGGTCAAAGCCTTTCTCGCAGACATCATGACAGATGGTGTCGCGCAACTGCCGCCAACGATCCAGCGGCGCTTTAAACCCAAACTTTTCGGCGCTTTTGATGCCACGATCGAAAGCGACCCAGGTCATCACTTTCGAAAAGACATAGTGCCTGCCGGCCCCGCGCCGCTCCCAGATGCCGTGATCCGGCTGGTCCCAGACTTTTGCGAGGTGCTCAAGCACGGTGCATTCCAGCGCCCACGTTCCGTCATCGAGTTTCAACCTGGCCATGCGCGACTGATGAAAGGCATCGATCAGTTCGCCGTACACATCGAGCTGAAGTTGGGCATGCGCGGCATTGCCGACCCGAACGGGTTGTGCCCCCTCGTAGCCGGGCAGCCACCCCGCCTCCCATTCCAGCAGGCGCCGCTGCCCCATAATGCCGTACATGATCTGCATGTTCGCCGGCGCTCCGGCCACCGCGCGCAGGAGCCAGCTATGCCAGGCGGACGCCTCTTCGGTGTAACCGCTGTTCATCAGCGCCAGCAATGTAAAGGTGGCGTCGCGCAACCAGCAAAAGCGATAGTCCCAGTTTCGCGCGCCTCCCAGTTTCTCCGGCAGTGAGGCCGTCGGCGCGGCGACAATGCCGCCGGTCGGCTGATAGGTCAGCGCCTTCAGCGTGATCAGCGAACGCATCACCAGTTCCTGGTGCTCGCCCTGGTAGGTGCAGCGGCTGCTCCAGTCGGTCCAGAAATCCTCGGTATCCTGTAGCGCTTGCGCCGGGTTGATCGGCTGCGGCAGCGGCAGATGCGAAGGGCCGTAGGTCAGTACGAAAGGTATCGTCTGACCTTCGCTGACTTCGAAATCGGCCACCGTGGTCATATCCTCGCCGCGGGTCTGCACGGGGGTGCGCAACACGGTCATGTCCTGGCCGCAAATCGCCAACAGCGCACCCTGCTCAGTCCGCTTGACCCAGGGGATATCGGTACCGAAGCCAAAGCGGATCACGAGCTGCATCCGCATCTTCACCTTGCCGGTAACGCCGCGCACAAGCCGGACGACGTCGGAGGCCTTGCCGCGCGGCGGCATGAAATCGAGCAGCGCGACAATCCCCTCAGCGGTTTCAAAACGCGTTTCCAGGATCAGCGTATTGTCCCAGTAGCGGCGGGACGTTTTGGTGACATCTTCCCGCGGCGCAATCAGCCATCGGCCATTCCTGTCGGTGCCGAGCAGGGCGGCAAAACAGGCATCGGAATCGAAGGCCGGCCAGCACAGCCAGTCGATCGATCCATCGCGGCCAACCAGGGCCGCGGTCTGGCAATCGCCGATCAGTCCATAATCTTCAATTCGACAGGGCAAGGAATGATCACCTCGGAAGAATGCTGGAGATCATGATCCGATAAAATCGAAATCGGATCATGAATTCATCTGTTTGCTTGGGCATGGTCTTTTCGAAAAGTCCGCGCGTCGGTCAGCGATTTCAGCGCGACAACGTCAATCGTGGAGGCAATCTGCTCGAGCGCCAGCGGCAGCCGCTGCCGCCAGTTCGGATGCTCGTTGACGGTGCCGGGAATATTGGGTTGATCGACGACGCCCAACAGATCCTCCAGCGATATCGCAAGCAGCCTGGATTTGGTCCGCGCCAGAAAGCCGGCGACCGCATAGAGATCGTGGCGGTCGATGCCGTGATGGCGCAGCACCTCGCTCAGCATCGTCAAGGCCTGCCATCGCGCATCATCGGTTTCGCCGGGGTCAATTCCGAGCGAGCGCTTCAGCTTGAGGTCACCGAACGAGCGCCAGCCGGCGTAGCTCGACAGATCGTGGGTATTGAAGGTGACCAGCGCATCGGACGCATAATGGTCGATACCGCGAAACCTGCCCTGATCGTCACGCTCGAACATCATCACTTTGTACGACCAAATGCCCCAATCAGCCATTTTCTCCCGAAACCCTTCCGGCACGGTGCCGAGATCTTCGCCGATCACTACGCAACGGTGCGCGACGCTTTCCTGCGCGGTCGCCGCCAGCAACGCCTCGAACGGCATTTGCACATAGACGCCATTGTCGGCGCCAAAGCCTTGCGGCACGAGATAGAGCCGCTTCAGGCCCAGCACATGATCGAGCCGGATCGCGCCGGCGTGACGCATCGAAGCGCGGAGCATTTCCCGATAGGGCTCGAAAGACTGGATTTCCAGGCCGGCGGCGTTGAAGCCGGCAAGACCCCAGCTTTGTCCGGCGAGGTTCAACGGGTCCGGCGGCGCGCCGACGCCGAGATGGCGGGAAATCGCCGTTTGTTCGTTCCACGCATCGAAGCCGTCGGATTGCACGCCGACCGCGACGTCGAGATAGAGACCGACCTTCATGCCCAGCTTGCGCGCGCGATTCTGGCAGGCCTGTAACTGCCGGTCGGCGATCCACTGCACGAATTCGACGAACTCGATCTCGGCGCCGTCGGGCCCCTCACGCAGGTCAGCGCATTTGGCCTGATCGGGCTGTTGCCATTGTTCCGGCCAATCCCACCACGGCCGGTTGAATTTGTGCCTAAGCGCCTCGAAGCAGGCGAACCGCGACAGCCGCTGCCCATGTTCGCTGCGAAATTTTTCGAAATCCCGCCGCCGCGGGCCTTTGGGATCGCGCTTGAAGACATCAAACGCCGCGCGCAAGGCGCGCCATTTCAGTTCAGCCACGCCGGCATAATCGACGATATCGCTCGCTCTGAGCCGGGCCAGCGTGTCCTTACTATCGCCCGAAGCGCGCGGCGGATATTCCAGGATTTTTTCAACGTCGATGTAGAGCGGGTTGAGGAACAACCGGCTGTTGGGCGAATAAGGACTGCAATCGGCCGGCCGGTCATCGAACAGCGCATGGAGCGGATTGAGGCCGATGCCGTCGGCTCCCAAACCGCCGGCAAGCTCGACCAGGCCCTCGAGATCGGTGAAATCCCCGATTCCCCAATTGCGCGCCGAGCGGATGCCGTAGAGCTGGACCGCCAACAGCCAGCCCCGGTCAAAATCGCCGCCAAAAGCCCTTGGCGGCGCGACCATCAACGGCGCCTCTTCCGTGACGGAGGCGGCATCCCTCAGATGCAACCGGTACGAACCCTCGGGCAAACCCGGCGGCCATGCGATGGCGGGCTGGCGGGTGGTGCCCTCAGCGATAGTCTTGGCACCCGCAACGATTTTCCAGCGCAATGGGAGCGTGGCCGCGGCTTTTAGCTCCGTCCGGGCCGGCCGGCCGGCCCGAATCACAACCGGGCCGGCGAGCAGCCGGTAGGGGACGGGGGCCGGCAGGGCATCAAGGATGATTTTCAGGGCGGCTGCGTCCGTCACATGCCGCTGACCCCTGCCATCCAGGAATTCGGTCTGGATTCCCAATTCCCTGGCTTTGGCGAAAAGGTCCATTCGGCACGCGGTTTGCAACGCAACGGGCGGGGGCGTCGCGAGATTCGTTAAATACACGAAGAGGATAGCTGTTTAACTCGCAGGCCGCCCCGGCGTTCCCGGGAACCAACCCCCCGCCAGCGGCTTTCTATAGGGGTCCCCGGGGGCGCCTCCTCTCCGCAGGCGAAACGGGGGATGTTTTTCCATGTCAATGGCATCACCGTGAACACAACAATTCAACCTGTCGAGAGCGCCGCGGCCGGCGGCGCTGGTCACAATCCCGCCGCGCTCTTTCGCTGTCTGGCGTGAGGGGCGCCATGAACCTGCTACCTTCCATCGACGCGTCGGAGTTGCCGGTTGCCTCCCTGGACAGGGATGAGCTTTGGTACAAGGACGCCATCATCTATCAGCTTCACGTCAAGGCTTTTGCCGACAGCAACAATGACGGCATCGGCGATTTTGCGGGCTTGACCGAGAAGCTCGGTTATTTGCAGGACCTCGGCGTCACCGCGCTGTGGCTGTTGCCGTTCTATCCCTCCCCCGGCCGCGATGACGGCTATGACATCGCCGATTACGGCGCCATCAACCCGGACTTCGGGACCATGAAGGATTTCCGCCGCTTCATTGTCGAAGCCAAGCGGCGCGGCCTGCGTGTCATCACCGAACTCGTGGTCAATCACACCTCCGATCAGCACGACTGGTTCAAGCGCGCCCGCCGCAGCGATCCCAAGTCGAGCGCACGCAACTGGTATGTGTGGAGCGACACCGACCAGAAGTATGCTGGCACCCGGATCATCTTTACCGACACCGAAAAGTCGAACTGGACCTGGGATACCGAGGCCAGTGCGTTCTATTGGCACCGCTTCTTCTCGCATCAGCCGGATCTCAATTTCGACAATCCGCGCGTGGTCAGCGCCCTGGTACAGGTCATGAAGCGTTGGCTCGATACCGGCGTCGACGGCTTTCGACTCGATGCGATTCCCTATCTATGCGAGCGCGATGGCACCAATAACGAGAACCTGCCGGAGACTCACGCCATCATCAAGCAGTTGCGCGCCGAACTCGATGCTTATGCGAAGGGCAAGGTGTTGCTGGCGGAAGCCAATCAATGGCCGGAGGACGTGCAGGAATATTTCGGCCAGGGTGACGAATGCCACATGGCCTATCATTTCCCGCTGATGCCGCGGATCTACATGGCGATCGCCCAGGAAGATCGCTTTCCCATTACCGATATCCTGAGGCAGACGCCGGATATTCCCTCCAATTGCCAGTGGGCGCTGTTTTTGCGCAACCACGACGAACTGACGCTGGAAATGGTCACCGACGTCGAGCGCGATTATCTGTGGTCGACCTACGCCAACGATCCGCGTGCCCGCATCAATGTCGGCATTCGCCGGCGTTTGGCGCCATTGATGGACAACGACCGGCGCAAGATCGAACTGATGAATTCGCTGTTGCTGTCGTTTCCAGGCACGCCGATCATCTATTACGGCGATGAAATCGGCATGGGTGACAATATCTATCTCGGCGACCGCAACGGCGTGCGCACGCCGATGCAATGGACGCCGGACCGCAATGGCGGCTTCTCCCGCGCCGATCCGGCGCGGCTCTACGCGCCTACCATCATGGACCCGGTCTATGGCTATGAGGCCGTTAACGTCGAGGCCCAGTCGCGCAGCCTGTCTTCGTTGCTCAGCGCCACCAAGCGGCTGATCTCGGTGCGCAAGTCGACGCTGGCGTTCGGCCGCGGCACCATGACCTTCATCCGCCCGCTCAATCGCTCGGTGCTTGCCTATGTCAGGCAATATGGCGACGAAGTCATCCTCTGCGTCGCCAACCTGTCGCGCTCGGCGCAAGCCACCGAACTCGACCTTTCGGCCTGGAAGGATCGAATCCCGCTGGAAATGCTCGGCCGCACCCGCTTTCCGGCGATCGGCGAACTGCCCTACATGATCACGCTGGCGCCCTACGGCTTCTACTGGTTTCAGCTTCGCGAGCGCGACAAATCGGAGCGCGCCGCCCCCTCAGTGGTTCCCGAATTCGAGACCCTGGTGGTGCCGCTGGGCGCGACATGGGTGTCGCTGGCCCGCACCCGCAGCGTTTTCGAACGCGACGTGCTGCCGGAGCACCTGGCGCGAACCCGCTGGTTTCCGGAAAATACGCCGGAGGCGATTCATCCGACGCTGATCTCGGCGATTCCGTTCTGCGAAATCGGCGACAATCGTCCCTGGCTGACCTTTTTTGAAGCGACCCAACGCGGCGTGACCGCGCGTTACGTGTTGCCGATGCTGATCGAGTGGGTGCGCTTCGACCGCGAGCATTATAACCCCAACGCGCTCGCGGCGGTGCGCCAGGGCGCGCGCGAAGGAACATTGCTGGACGTTGCCACTGACCCGATCTTCATCGGGCTAATGCTGCGCAATCTTCACGAAGCCTTGACCATCGAAGAGACGAACGCCCGGCTGGAATTCAGGCCAACCAGCAAGCATTCAAATGAGCCAATCAAGCCTCCCCAGCATATCCGCGCCATCGAAACCGAACAATGCTCGAGCGTGGCGCTGATCGATAACGACTATGTGGTGAAGCTTTATCGCAAACTCGAATCCGGCATCCATCCCGAAATCGAGATCGGCCGGTTTCTGACCGAGGTGGCGGGCTTCGCCAATGCGCCGGCGCTGATCGGAAGCGTCGAACTGATCGAAGGCAACGAGCAAAGCGCGATCGCGATCGTGCATGCGCTGGTTCAAAATCAGGGCGACGGATGGACGGTGACTTCGGCCTATCTCGATCGTTTTGTCGACGAACAGCGCCTGTTGGCAAGCAGCGACAACGCGGCCGAAAGTGAAGAACTGATCCCTTACCTGCGTTACATGTCGCAGGCCGGACGGCGCGCCGCCGAAATGCACCTCGCATTTGCGAGCAAAAGCGAATTGCCCGATTTTGCACCTGAACCGACCGGGCCCGCCGACGTGCGCCGCTGGGTCGAGGATGCGGTCGCCCAGGCCGAACGTCTCTTCGACACGTTGAAGCAACGGCGCGACACCATCAGGGAAGCCGACCGTCCACTGGTCGATCGGGTGCTGGCACAACGCGACGGTCTGCGTGGTCGCCTGAGTGGGTTGCTTCCGCTCGACATCGACGGCCTGAACATCCGTCACCACGGCGACTTCAATCTCGGCCGGCTATTGATCGTCAAGGACGATATTTTCATGATCGGGTTCGAGGGCGAGGCTCGCCGGCCGTTGGCCGAGCGGCGGCGCAAGGCGCCGGCTGCGCGCGACGTCGCAGGCCTGATCCGCTCGATCGACTATTCCGCCACGGCCGCACTGGAGCGCGCGTTGAAGGTAATGCCCGATGAACACGGCAAGCTGGACGCGGCCGTCGGGCAATGGCGCGACCGATCGACCGCGGCGTTCCTGGCAGGCTATCGCGAGAGCATGACCAATCATCGGCTGTGGCCGGCCGACCCCGCTGCTGCCGAGCGGTTACTGAGTTTCTTTCTGCTTGAAAAGGCGCTCGACGAGATCGACTACGAACTGGTCCACAGACCTGAATGGCTGGGCGTACCGCTAACGGGGGTGCTCCGAATACTATCTCCGTCGAGCCAAGAGGCCTCATGACCAAATTATCCGCGGAGGCCTATGCGATTGTCGAAGGCCGCCACTCCGATCCATTTCACTACCTTGGCCTGCATAGCGAGGGCAAGCGGACCGTGGTGCGCGCGTTCTTGCCGGAGGCCTCGAAGGTCGAGGCGATCGACGAGCATGGCGAAGCGGCAACGCTTGTGCGCATTCACAAGGCCGGGCTGTTCGCCGGCGCGTTGCCGAACGGCTCGCGCCGTTATCAGTTGCGCGCCCGCTTTGGCGATACCGTCGTCGATCTCGAAGACCCCTATCGCTTTCCGCCGGTTCTGACGGATTTCGATCTGTATCTTTTGGGTGAAGGCACCCACCTGCGGCTCTATGACAAGCTTGGCGCCCATCCCATGACGCTTGACGGCGTGGATGGTGTCGCTTTCGTCGTGCTCGCTCCCAATGCGCGACGGGTCAGCGTGGTCGGCGATTTCAATTTCTGGAATACGAGGCGGCATCCGATGCGCGTGCGCGGCGTCGGCTATTGGGAGTTGTTCGTGCCGCACGCCACTGCGGGCGACCGCTACAAGTTCGATATCATCGGCCCCCAGGGCCAGCATCTGCCGCTGAAGGCCGATCCGCTGGCGTTTGCCGCTGAAATGCGCCCGAGTAATGCCTCCATCGTGTTCGACGAAGCGAGGCTGCCGCGTCCTCGTCCGGCTCCTGCCAATGTCAATGCGTTGAACGCACCGATGTCGATCTACGAGGTGCATCTGGGCTCGTGGCGCCGCAAGCAAAACAACCAATGGCTGACCTATCAGGACCTGGCCGAGCAGCTTCCCCGCTACGTCCGCGAACTCGGCTTTACCCATGTCGAGTTCTTGCCCGTCAGCGAGCACCCGTTCGACGGTTCGTGGGGGTATCAGCCAACCGGGATGTACGCGCCGACCAGCCGGTTCGGCCCGCCGGAGGATTTTTCCGCCCTCGTCGACGCCTGCCACCGCGAAGGCCTGGGCGTCATGCTTGATTGGGTGCCCGGGCATTTCCCCGACGATCCGCACGGTCTCGGCAATTTCGACGGCACTGCGCTCTATGAACACGCCAACCCGCTGCAGGGCCGCCACCTCGACTGGGGCACGCTGATCTACAATTACGGCCGCACCGAAGTGGTGAATTTCTTGGTGTCGAACGCGCTGTTCTGGCTCGAGCGTTATGGCATCGACGGCTTGCGCGTCGATGCGGTCGCCTCGATGCTGTATCTCGACTACAGCCGGCCCGCCGGGAGCTGGATCCCCAACAAATATGGCGGCCGCGAGAATCTCGAAGCGATCGATTTCCTGCGCCGCTTCAATACCGAACTGTTCGCCCGGTTTCCGCAGGCGACCACCGCGGCAGAAGAATCGACCGCATGGCCGCAGGTGTCGCGCCCGGTCGAATTCGGCGGGCTGGGCTTTGGCTATAAATGGAATATGGGCTGGATGCACGACACGCTGAATTACATCGGCAAGGATCCGGTCCATCGCAAATTCCATCACGGCGACATCCTGTTCGGCCTCCAATACGCGTTTTCGGAAAATTTCATCCTGCCGCTGTCGCATGATGAAGTCGTCCACGGCAAGCGCTCGCTGCTCGGCCGGATGCCGGGCGACGACTGGCAGCGTTTTGCCAATCTGCGCGCCTATTATGCCTTCATGTTCGGTCATCCCGGCAAGAAGCTCATGTTCATGGGCTGCGAATTCGGCCAGCAACGCGAATGGGGCCACGATCGCTCGCTCGACTGGCACCTGCTGGATAAATCGGCCCACGCCGGTATCCATAAGCTGGTCCGCGATCTCAACAAGCTCTACCGCGAACTGCCGGCGCTGCATGAGCTGGATTGCGATCCATCCGGTTTTGAATGGGTGGTGACCGACGACGCCGATCGCAATGTGTTCGCCTGGATCCGTCGGGGTCGCGATGCCCGCGCACGTTGTCTCGTCGTCGTCAATTTCTCGCCTAACGTATATTACAATTACCGCGTCCGCGTGCCGCTTGCAGGCAAGTGGCGCGAGGTTCTCAATTCGGATTCCGCCCATTACGGCGGCACCAATGTCGGAAATGTCGGCGAGGTCGATACATCGAAAGGTCCGGCGCCCGAGCTCAATCTCGCTGTCCCGCCGCTAGCCGCCATTTTCCTCGTGCCGGAAGCCTGAGGCATGCGACTGTCCGCCGGCACGTCGTCTCGCCTCGGTGCAAGCTGGGACGGCCGAGGTACCAATTTCGCGCTGTTTTCCGCCAACGCTCACAAGGTCGAGCTTTGCCTGTTCGACGGCCAGGGGCGCCGCGAGCTCGAACGCATCGCATTGCCCGAGCGCAGCGAAGACGTCTGGCACGGCTATCTGAACGACGTCTCGCCCGGACAGCTCTACGGCTATCGCGTTCACGGGCCCTATGAGCCCGAACATGGCCATCGCTTCAATGCCAACAAGCTCTTGCTCGATCCATATGCCCGGCGGCTTGCCGGACGGCTGGTATGGAGCGACGCCCATTTCGGCTACCGGACCGGCAGCCCCCGCGAGGACCTTTCATTCGACCGGCGCGACAATGCCCGCGGCATGCCGAAGGCTGTCGTGATCGACGAGACCTTCAATTGGGGCCGCGAGATGCGTCCCGACATCCGTTGGGAAGACACGATCATCTATGAAGCACACGTCAAGGGGCTGACCGAAACGCGCGGGGACGTGCCGCCAGGTCTGCGCGGTACCTATGGCGGACTGTCCTCGCCGGCGATGATCGGACATCTCAAACGGCTTGGCGTCACCACCATCGAGTTGCTGCCGATCCACGGCCTGATCGACGACAGGATATTGGTGGAGAAAAAACTGTCGAATTATTGGGGCTACAACACGATTTCGTTTTTCGCGCCGGAGCCGCGCTACGCGCTGGATAATCCGCTCGACGCTTTCCGCACCACGGTGGCGCGGTTGCATGATGCCGGCATCGAGGTGATGCTCGACGTGGTCTACAATCACACCGCCGAGGGCGACCACATGGGCCCTACGCTGTCTTTCCGCGGCATCGACAATGCCTCCTATTACTGGTTGAAGCCGGAAAACCCGCGATTCTATGATGATTTCACCGGCTGTGGCAGCTCGGTCAATCTCACCCATCCACGTGTCTTGCAGATGGTGATGGATTCGCTGCGTTACTGGGTCGAGGTGTGTCATGTCGACGGCTTCCGCTTCGATCTCGCCACCACGCTGGCGCGCGGGCCCCATGGCTTCGACCGCAACTCGGCCTTTCTCACCGCAATCCGGCAGGACCCGTTGCTGTCAACCGTGAAACTGGTGGCCGAGCCCTGGGACCTCGGCATGGGCGGCTATCAGGTCGGTGCATTTCCCTCGCAATGGTCGGAATGGAACGACCGCTATCGCATCGCGATGCGGCGTTACTGGAGCGGCGAAGGTAGCCTGATCGGCGAAGTATCGGGCCGCATGACCGGCTCCTCCGACCTGTTCAACCACGATGGCCGCAGCCCTCGCGCCAGCGTCAATCATATCACGGTTCATGACGGCTTCACGCTTTCGGACCTGTTCAGCTACAACCAGAAGCATAATGAGGCCAACGGCGAGGACAATCGTGACGGCAGTAACGATAACCACAGCACCAATTGCGGCCATGAAGGTCCAACCGACGACGCTGCGATCATAGACCTGCGCCGTCGCTTGCGGAAAAACCAGCTCGCATGTTTGTTGCTGGCGCAGGGCCTGCCGCTGATTCTGGCCGGCGACGAAGTCGGCAACTCGCAGTCGGGCAACAACAATGCCTACTGCCAGGACAACGAAACCGGGTGGGTCGGCTGGGAAGGCCTGAACCGCGAGGGCGACGACCTCACCGATTTTATCGGACACATGAGCGAATTGCGCCGGCGATTTCCGCAAATTCGCGCTCATCACTGGCTCGATGGACGTCGCGCCGACGGTTCTTACGGTGTGCTTTGGCTGACACCGGCGGCCGAAGAGATGAAGGAACAGGATTGGAATTTCCCCGAGGGGCGCTTTCTCGCTTACGTGCTGGGACCGATCGAGCCGGGCGGGGCGCCGATTTTCATCGTGCTGAACGCGGCACCCGAGGCGATCGCGTTCAAACTGCCGATGATGCCGGAATACGGGAACTGGCAGCAGGTGCTCAACACCGAAGACGCCAAACAAACAGTTGCGGAGTTTGCGTCAGGCCGCGAGGTGAAAGCTTTTCCCCGTTCGGTGCTCGCCTTTGCGGGTTCGGCATGAATGACCGGCAATTCGGTGCGAGGCTAACGGCGGACGGCGCGTCATTTCGGCTGTGGGCGCCGGCGGCAAAACGTGTCGACTTGTTGCTGGATGGCGTACGACCGATGCGGCGCAGCCAAACCGGCTGGTTTTCCGCCGACATGTCAGGCGTCAAGGCCGGCGCACGATACAAATTCCGGATCGACGACGAGATCGAGGTCCCCGATCCGGCATCCCAGTTTCAGCCGGAAGACGTTTCGGGACCGAGCGAGGTGATCGACCACGCAAGGTATCAATGGCGCGCTTCGGGCTGGCGCGGACGCCCCTGGCAGGAAACCGTTTTGATCGAAACCCATGTCGGCGCATTTACGCAAGAGGGCACTTACCGCGCCATGGTGGGCAAGCTCGATCATCTCGCGGCGACCGGTATCACGGCGCTTGAGTTGATGCCGCTTGCGGATTTCGCAGGGTCGCGCAACTGGGGCTATGACGGCGTGTTTTGGTACGCGCCGGACAGCGCCTATGGCCGTCCCGACGATCTGAAAACCCTGATCGATGAGGCCCACCTGCGCGGGCTGATGGTATTTCTCGACGTGGTCTACAATCACTTCGGCCCGGAGGGAAATTACCTTGGCCGGTATGCTCCGGAATTCTTTACGCAGGCCCAGACCCCCTGGGGCAGCGTCATCGATTACCGGGTGCCGGAGGTACGCGCCTTCGCAATCGAGAATGCGGTCTATTGGCTCGGCGACTACCGCTTCGACGGGCTGCGGCTGGATGCCGTGAATAACATTGACGAACCCGGCGAAATCCCGCTGCTTGGCGATCTCAGCACAGCCGTCGGCAAACTTGCCGCGGAGACGAGCCGTCACATCCATCTGGTGCTCGAAAACGGCGACAACCTCGCGAGCTGGCTTGATCCAACGCAAGAGCCGGCGCGCGGCAAGTACCGGGCGCAGTGGAACGACGACTATCACCATGCCTGGCACGTATGGCTGACCGGTGAGAGGCAGGGTTACTACGGTGACTATGCGAGCTCGCCACTTCGCGACATCGCGCGCGCGCTCGGCTCCGGTTTTGTCTATCAGGGGGAGGCTTCCGCGTTTCGCGATGGACGTTTGCGTGGCGAGCCGAGCGGCCAACTCACGCCATCAGCCTTTGTCAATTTCCTGCAGAATCACGACCAGATCGGCAACCGCGCGCTCGGCGATCGCCTTGAAAGCCATGTTGGCCCCCAGGCGATCGAAGCGGCGCTCGCGGTCACGCTGATTGCGCCGGCCATTCCCATGCTGTTCATGGGGGAAGAGTGGGGATCCAAAACGCCGTTCCCGTTCTTCTGCGAATTCGAGGGTGAATTGGCGGAAGCGGTTCGCAACGGACGGCGCCGGGAATACGACTGGGCCTACGCGGAATATGGCGACGACGTGCCCGATCCGCTCGCGCTCTCGACGATTCGATCCGCGGTGCTCGATTGGGATTCGCGCAGCCAGCCGAAGGGGCGGAAACGGTTGGCGCTGGTGCAGGAATTGCTCGCGATACGCCGGCGAGAGATCGTGCCGCGGCTCGTGGGCGCGGCCTTTGGCGCGGCGCATGCCGAGGATAATGGCTTGCTGACCGCCCGCTGGAAGATGGGCGATGGGGCCACACTTCGGTTGATCGCCAATTTATCGGCTAGCACGGTTGCCTGCAAAGCAACCGAGACCGCCGGCACCGCCGTTTGGGGCGGCAGGACCAGCGAAACGATTCCGCCCTGGTCGGTGTTTTGGCGCCTCGCCGGGAATTAGTTCGCTCAGCCGGTCAACTCCGCTTTGTCAGCAGCAGATTACCTCGGTTACGGATTGCGACCTGCGCCACTTCGGCAAATCGCTGCAACAGCCAGGGCAGCGTGACCTCGAGCTGGACATGATCGTCCGCGACTTCGAGATGGCCGGAGGCCGCCTGCCCCAGCGCCCGGACGCGAAAGATCATGCGATTCTCCTCCCACGTCTCCTCGTCAACTTTCAGCACGGGGAAGCTGGATGCGGCGCGCGTCAGCCCCGTCTTGAGGCGGCGGATTGCCTCCTCGCGGCCGAGGCGATGGGGAATGGAAACAATGAGGGGTGCGGACATTTTTGTTTCTCCGGCCGCAAAAACGGCGCGCAAGTGCATGTAATCGCGAATCATCTCGAAAAAAGGGTGCGCCGTTGAGTGCTGATAGAACGGTGGAACTTTCCGGGTTCCCATTCGTTTTTTCGGCTGATGGCAGGGCCACCAGAGGCCGACTGCCGGGCTGAGGAGATTTACATGTCACTTGGAACCATCATTCTTATTATTCTTATCATCGCCCTGCTCGGCGGCTTCAGCGGCGTCGGCGGCGGACCGTTCTACGGCACCGGATATTATGGCGGCGGCGGCCTGGGCCTGATCATCGTCATCCTGCTGATCCTGCTGTTGCTCGGAAAACTCTAAAGTTTCGCCTACCCCAACCATGGATGAGGATCACCCGCGCGAGCGGGTGGTCCGTATTCATTTTGCTCAAGGTCTCAAATCCCTGGCTTACCGGATGCCTCGTCGGCGCGGGAGTGTGCCGGCTAGTGGTTGCCGAGCTTCTTGATCGCCGCCTTGATCGACGCCTCTGCGTCATCATAGCCTTGCCACGCCTTGCTCCTGGCGAGCAGTGCCGGCACGGTCCGCACCGTATAGCGTTTGGGATCTAGATCGCCGCGCACCTGCGCCCAGGTCAGCGGCATCGAAACGGTCGCGCCCTCGCGCGCCCGCGGCGACAGCACGCCGACCGCGGTCGCCATCCGGTCGTTGCGAAGATAATCGAGGAAGATCTTTCCCTTGCGAAGCTTCTTCGACATGTTGAGCAGATAGCGCTCGGGATCGTCGTCGGCCATCCACTGGCAAACCCCCAGCGCAAAGGCCTTGGCCTCCTTCCAGCTTACCTTGTCCTTTGCGCCGTGCAGCAGCGGCGTCACCACGTGAAGCCCCTTGCCGCCGGTGGTTTTGCAAAAACTCTCCAGGCCGACGGCGGCGAGATGCTCGCGCATGTCTTTGGCGGCTTCAACGACATCGGCAAAGGCGACCTCGGGGGCGGGATCGAGATCGAACACCAGCCGGCCGGGTATGTCGGGCGCATCGGGCGCGCAATTCCAGGGATGCAGTTCGAGGCCGCCGATTTGCGCAACCGCCGCGAGGCCCTCGACGCGATCGATTTGCAGATACGGTTTGCGATCGCCGGAGACTTTTACCAGTTCGAGAAGTTTCGAGGTCCCCGGCATCGCGTGGCGCTGAAAGAATTTCTCACCCCCGATGCCATCGGGCGCGCGCACCACCGAGCAGGGGCGGCCTTTCAGATGTCCGATCATCCAGCCGCCGACAGCTTCGAAATAGCGGGCGAGATCGATCTTGGTCACGCCTTCGCCGTCGCCCGCATCCGGCCACAGCTTCTTGTCGGGTTTCGAAATGACGACGCCCATGACCTCCGCGGATTTGCCCGCCGCGGGCTTCGGTCTTGCCTGGCCTACGCCATTTGCCCTGGGTTTGGCTACTCCGGTCATGACTGGCCTTTCCGCCCGCACCTCGCTGGCCGGCTTGTCCTGGCGCAACCCCTTGAACGCAGCCTGCCGCACGTTGCCGCCGTCGGTAAAGCCTGCGAATTCAATTTCGGCCACCAGCTCGGGCTTCAGCCAATGCACTTCGCGGGTCTTGCGCGGCGCATCCTTGCCGCCGAACGGGCTTTTCTCCGACGCTGCTGCCTTCAACGCCGGCATGATGCGCCTGACCGTGTCCTGGCCGAAGCCGGTGCCGACCATCCCGACAAAGGCAAGATGATCGCCGCGATTGACGCCGGCCATCAGCGAACGGAATTTGCCGTTGGTGGATTTCCAGCCTCCCAGCACGACCTCATGCCCGGCGCGGCATTTGGCCTTGGTCCAGTCGTGGGAGCGGCCGGAATGGTAGGGCGCGCCGAGCTTCTTGGACACGATGCCTTCAAGCGACAGCTTGCGCGCCGATTCCATGACGGCATCGCCGCCGACCTCGAAATGCTCGACATAGCGGATCGACTCGGTTTTGCCTTTGGCTCGCGCCTCCAGCAATTGCCTCAATTGCGCCTTGCGCTCGCGCAGCGGCAGCCTGCGAAGGTCCATTCCATCAGCGAACAACAGATCGAACGCAAAGAAGATGAGGTTTTCGGTCTTGCCGTCGGAAATCGCCGCCTGCAGCGACGAAAAATCCGGTGTGCCATCATGGTCGAGTGCGACGACTTCGCCATCGATCAGCGCGTCCGGGAGCGAGCCCGCCGCTTGCGCGATCGCCGCAAATTTGTCGGTCCAATCGAGACCCTTGCGGGTTTTGAGCGTCGCCTCACCGTTCTCGACGCGTAATTGCACCCGGTAGCCGTCGAATTTGATTTCATGGCACCATCCTTCACCGCCGGGCGGACGATCGACCGGGGAGCAAAGCGCAGGCGCCACGAAGTCCGGCATCGCGGCGACCTTCTTGCCTTTCGGCCCTCGCGGCTCTCGCGCGCGCATCGCGGGCGATACGACGGCCTCGCTCCGGTTCGAATTCCAGACCGCCTTTGCGCTGGCGCGTTTGGATTTCGCCGTCATGAACGGCTTGGGCGCCCTGCCCTTGCCCTTGGCAATCTCCTCCATGCTTCGTCCCGACGCCACCGATCGATCGGCATCCAGAATCTTGTTGGCCTTGCCTTCCCTGGCGAATTCGTCGCGATGCTTGATCAGGAGCCAGTTGGTTCGCTTGCCCCCGTCGCGGTCGTGGCGCATGCGCACCAGCACCCAGCTGCCGCCGAGCTTGTCGCCGTACAGCGTGAATTTCAGGTCGCCCTTCCTGAATCCTTTTTCGGGGTCGTCCGATGCCCAATAGCCGCGATCCCAAAGCTGCACGGTGCCGCCGCCATACTGGCCCTTGGGAATGGTGCCTTCGAAATCGCCGTAGTCGAGCGGATGATCTTCCACCTCCACCGCCAGCCGCTTGTCGTGCGGATCGAGCGAGGGGCCGCGAGTGACCGCCCAGGATTTGAAGACGCCGTCGAACTCGAGCCGCAGGTCGTAATGCAGCCGGGTCGCGGCGTGTTTCTGGATCACGAAGCGCCGGCGTTCGGAAGGCTTGACGGGCGTATCCCCGCTGGGTTCGGCGGTCTGTTCGAAATCGCGCTTCTTTCGATAGGTGGAAAGTTTTTTCAAAGCCACGTTCAATCCCGCACAGATACAGCGCCGTCACACGACAGCAAGACCCGGAACCAAAACCCCCGGTGGGCCGTTGAAGTTCCCCTTAACCCATAACATGGTTCGGAGATTGTAATGGCCGCTCGCGCCTATTGGAAAGGGTCGTTGAAACTTTCCCTTGTTTCATGCCCGGTGCTGCTTTATCCGGCGTCCACGTCAGCGGACAAAACCCGCTTCCACATGATCAACAAGGAAACCGGCAATCGGCTGAAGCAGCAGATGATCGATGCCGAGACCGGGGAGGTCGTCGAAAGCGGCCAGAAGGGCCGGGGTTATGAGTTGAAAAAAGGTGAGTATGTCGAGATCGAAAAGGAAGAGCTGGAAGCGGTTCAGATCGAAAGCAATCATACCATCGACATCGACAATTTCGTTCCCAGAGATGAAATCGACAAACGCTATCTCAATCACCCCTATTACATCGTCCCCGACGGCAAGGCCGGCATCGACGCCTTCGCCGTGATCCGCGACGCCATGAAGGACAAGGATCGCGTCGCGCTGGCCCGAATCGTCCTGACCAACCGCGAGCACGTCATCGCGATCGAGCCGCTGGGCAAGGGCCTGCTCGGCACCACGCTGCGGTACCCCTACGAATTGCGCGAGGAGAACGAATATTTCGACGACATCAAGAACCCGAAAATATCGAAAGACATGGTCGAACTCGCCAGCCACATCCTCGACAGCAAGGCCGCGCATTTCGACCCCTCCAAATTCAAGGATGAATACGAGGACGCGTTGAAAACGCTGGTCAAGCGCAAGGCCGCCGGCAAACCGGTCAAGGTCGTCGAGCCGGAAGAAAGGCCGAGCAATGTCATCAGCCTGATGGATGCGCTCAAGCAAAGCCTGAAAGCCCGGGCGTCGGCGAAGCGTCATTCCCCGGCACGACAAACGACGCACCGACTCGCGAAGAAAGCGCATCGCCCGGCTGCGCGGGCGCGTAAGGCGGGATGAAACGTTTTTGCGAGCTAAAGGCGCCGTCTCGATTCTCTCACGGCTTGCGCCCGAGACAAGTCACCAACGTCGCCGCAAACCACGGCCCGAATAGCTTCGAAAATTTAACAAGACCAACACGTTCCAAGAGAAGCCTAAGGCGAAGAAAATTTGCGCGGATCATGGGACCCCGCACCGGCGGAATTGGTGCAACCGCCCGGGAATACCCGTTCACTTGATGCAACGCCGGAAATTGACCAACGAGTGTGAAACTGAAACTGGACACAGCCTTAGCGCAGCCTGACAATGACGCCGCTCATGGCTACAGACAGGTCCACTCCCGCTCTAGGCCCCCTCAGTTCGATAACGACCCCCTTTGCGTTTCGGAGCCGCACGCCTCCGAAGCCGAAGGCCAGCGCCGCCCCGCTGCCTATCGCGATGTAGGTGCCCTCGATGTCCTCGGCAGTTCGCATATGATAGGCATACCCTCTTAGATCGGCCCTTGAGAGACCGATCGTGCCGAAGCTCATACCGCTGAAAATCAGAGGATAATTGTGGCCATGGAAACCCAATGTCCCGCGGCCTCCGCCGACGCCAAAAACAAAAGCGCCTTTGGTAACTACGGCGCGAACCACACCAGTGTCCGCCCGCGAGGGCGTAAACGCACCTACTGTCGCCAGCAACGCCGCCAGTACCAGCGAAAAGGTAATCCGTGAACTTCGGTTTGAAGCAATTCCCATTTGGATACCTCCGCCATCGAAAAACTGGACCTGCTTGATTGGTCACGCCATGCGCTCGGCTAATCATTGATAAAGGCGTATCGAATCCTGGAGATTGCTTTGCACCGTGTCGTAGTGCGTTCGCGGTCTCCAACCGCGCGCCGTGCAACAATCAAACGTTCCGCACGCCGGATTGCCAGTTCCACAGCGTCGCACTCTCCGACGCGATCTCCATGCGCGTGGGAACTCATCAAGCTGCGCGTTGAAAATCTCTGTCGAGATTCCGTCCGGCATTCGCCAACTCAGCTTCGGTGCTCGCGGCCTCAGCGACAAACCCGCACGCCCGCGCCGTGATGGCAAGGTTGATCGACGGCGTTCTTACAAGCACCTCACTGAGGACCTAAGCAGCCAGCCCGATAGACGCCCCGGGCGCACACCACAGCTTCAACACGCGGAATGACCGCCGCCTGTGCAAGCACGACCGCACAGGCCAGCACAACCCGCGGATAATGTAATTTTTTGTTCCTTTTGCATGTTGCTCTCCTCCATCGGCCCTCAAGCCGGGGGATCCGATTTTCACCGACATTCAAGCCACCAATTCGACCTTGCCGTGTTTCAACCGGTAGATACCGCCGACCACTTTCAACTTTTTCGCTTCGACTGCCGCGCTGAGGATCGGCGCGGCCGATTTCAGCTTTGCGACGTTGTCAATCACGTTCTGCCGGGTCGCATTCTTGAGCACGTCCCCGCTCTGCGATGAGGCCGCTTTGACTGCAGGCGCGATTGCCGTGACCAGAGACGGGATATATCCAGGCGGCGGCTTGTCGTCCTTAAGCGATTTTATCGTCGCATCAACGGCGCCGCAACTTTCGTGGCCGAGCACCAAAATGAGCGGTGTGTTTAGCACTGCGACTGCATATTCCAAGCTTGCGATCATCTCGTCACTGGCAAAATTTCCGGCGACGCGGCACACGAAGAGATCGCCCCGGCTGCTATCGAAAGCGTATTCAGGCGCAATGCGCGAGTCGGCGCAGCTGAGAACGGCAGCATAGGGGTTCTGCCCTCCTACGAGTGCTTCCCGTTCGCGCTTGAAATCGTGACTCCGCATGTCTCCTTCAACATAACGCTCGTTTCCCTTGAGCAAACGCTTCAACGAGGCTTCTGGAGAGAGTACGTTTTCCGGTTTGGGTGCCGATTTCTTTTCCTTGGCGCCAGCCTTGCTGGCGAGCAAAAGCCCCGCTGACGAGATAGCAAATAGACCAAGGGCGCGCCGCGATATCAGGCCTGAATTTCGTTGGCACACTTCACACATTTGTTCCCCCTGACAACAGCACCGTTTTCTGTTGCTATCGTTCCGCTCTTCGCGAACGGCTCATAGCGCTTCAGATCAGTTTACGAGAGAAAACTGCGGCCGCGACTCGAGACAGGAGCGAAGCAAGGCTCACATGCACCATAGTGACTTCGTCGCTGATAGCCAACGTGTCGAACTCATGGCAAAGCTGGCGCCCAGTGCCGCACCGCACAATTCCCGAATTCCGTCCTATTGTCCCCTTCACGATGATGCAAGAGATACTGATTAGGTCTCAGGATTGCGCGCGAACTCAGGACAGGTTGAATCACTCCTTACGATTACCGGATCGCGCACCCAGGAGAAAACATGACCATAACCGAAGACCACGTAAACGCCGCTCAACAAGCTTGGTGCGACGGACTCGTCGAAATTGGCAAAATACATCAAACCAGCGGAAATGTCAGCGCTGCTGCCGTAGCTCTTGTCGATCGTTTATACGACTACGCGGAGGGGATGGTTTTTTTCAAGCCGACAATGGCACATGGAAAACAGACATTCCGACCCACTGCAAAAGGGGCTCTGTCATATTTCGTGGGAGGAGATCCCGATTTCCCCGATGACAAGGGATTTGCTCTGAAACCTTGGGCCCGAGTGTGGTACGAGAACAACGCGGCGGAAAACGGCATTCAGATTCACGGAAATATCGCGATCACCATGGGCAATGTGTACCTGGCGGACTATCAGGGCAACGAGATCATGGTGGATAAGACCTTTGTGTTTCGCCTCTGCAGCGACCAAGAATTGCGTCTTTGCGTTCACAAGTCGGCTTTGCCCTACTCTCCGACGAATTGACAGGCTGAACGAAGGTGACGCAGTAACTAAGGCAAAGGCCAGTTGCAGGGCTTCCAGATGTCACAGTACGCAATTACTCGCGGCGATATTTTCGGGGGCTTGACTGCCGGCGTCGTGGCCTTGCCGCTTTGCCTCGCGTTCGGTGTGGCTTCCGGATTAGGTGCGGCATCCGGGCTGTATGGCGGCATCATATTGGGCATTGTCGCCTCGCTCGTGGGCGGGACTGCGGTTCAGGTGTCAGGTCCAACGGCGCCGATGACGTTGATCTCGGCAGGCGTCGTCGCCGCGAACACGCTTACGACAGGGCAGGTGAAGCTCTCCAATGTCTTCGCCGTCTTCGTCCTTGCCGGCACATTGCAAGCCTTGTTCGGTATCTCAAGGCTCGGGAGGTATGTTCGCTTCCTGCCTTATCCAGTGATCTCCGGCCTGATGACGGGAATCGGACTCATCATCATCATTCAGCAAATCTTCCCGGTAGCGGGCGTGGACTCGCCGTCCTCGAATCCCGTCGCAATTCTACGATCCCTTGGAGCGCTGCAGCACGGTGTCCATCCCGGCGCGATACTGCTCGCGGCGGCCACCGTCGTGCTCGCTTTCCTGCTGCCACGTATCGTTTCCGTCGTCCCGCCGTCGCTTATCGCACTCGTCGTGCTTACCATCATCGCCGTCATCTTTGGAATTTCGGCCCCGACCATTGGCGATATACCCGGTGGCCTGCCGCACTTCATCGCTCCCAGTTTCGATTTTGCCGATGCCAAACTCATCGTTACCGCGGCGTTCCAGCTTGCCTTTCTAGGGTCGATCGACGCCCTAACAACGTCGCTCGTCGCCGACAACATCACCAGAACGCATCACGACAGCGATCGGGAGCTTGTCGGGCAGGGCGTAGGCAACATGGCTGCGGCCCTGTTCGGTGGACTTCCGGGTGCCGGCGCGTTCATGCGAACGGCCATCAACATTAGGGCGGGCGGAAGGCATCGTTCTTCAGGCGTCATTCATGGTCTGTTCCTGCTCGCTGTTTTGCTCGGTCTATCCGGTGTGGTGCGGTACATCCCCCATGCCGTGCTCTCGGGAATTCTGATCAGCGCCGGGTTGAGCATCATCGATTATCGCAGTCTCGCTCATCTATCGAGTGCGCCACGCGCCGACAGCATCCTCATGCTGCTCGTGATCGTGCTGACGATTTTCACCGATCTGATCACAGCCGTCGGCATCGGAATGGTTGCCGCCTCACTGGTCTTCATGGCATCGATTGCCGGGATCATGGAACAGAGGACGAAGCTCACGCTGGTGGAAGACGAACCATGGGCGGATGAAATCGAAATTCCCGAAGTATTGAGGAAGCGCTTGCTGATCAAGCACGTGGATGGGCCGCTGTTCTTTGGTTTTGCCCAAGCCCTTCGCAAGGTTTCGTCCCAAGTGGCGGATGGAAAGATGCTGGTCCTGAGGATGGAACGGGTCTCCTATATGGACCAATCGGGAATTTATGCATTGCAGGACGTCCTGGTCGACCTCGAGGCCGCGAATTTGCGCGTCCTTCTGGTCGGCCTTCCCCATAGCCAAGTCGACCGCCTCGAAGCGATGCAGGTGGTGCCGACTCTCGTGCCGAGAGAAAACGTCTTCGAAACATTCGAGGTATTCAGGCGGGAGTTGCCTGCGATGATCCAGAAACTCGGATGACCAGCCGTTGTCCAATCGCGCCGGGATTGCATGTCTGAGATGGGTGCTGTTGACAAGAGGCGCAGGCTTCGATGCAGTGACACTGCCCGACCTGTCGCCCCGCCTTACGTTGCCCGGAGGGAGAGGGGAATGAGTGGACCAGTTTCGCGGTTCGTGATCTCAGCGATCCTTGTCTTCGGCTTGCAAGGCTGCGGCGATAAAAAGCAGGAAGCCGCCGAACAACCGCTGCGCGGGCTCCGCGCGAACAAAGTCACGGCAAAGGCTGAGAGCCGGGTTCGCCGCTTTCCCAGCGTGCTGCAGCCTGCAGATGTCAGCAGCCTCTCCTTCGAAATCGGCGGACAGCTGAAGGCCATTACCCTTACGGTCGGCCAAAAAGTGCAATTGGGTGACGTGCTGGCCGAAATCGACCCACGGTCACTACAGACGCAGGTCGAACAGGCCAGTGCCGGTGTGCAGCAGGCACAGGCGCTGTCCGATAATGCGGAAGGCGATTTCCAGCGCAAGGAAGAGCTGCTGAAACGGGGCGTTGCGACGCAGGCCGCATTCGATCAATCAAAGGCCACTCTACTGAGTTCCAGAGCTCAGCTCGACCAGGCGCGCCGCCAGCTCGAATTGGCAAATCACAACCTCGATCGGAGCAAGCTGCTGGCGCCCTTCTCTGGCACCATCGCCCGAGTTGAAGTCAAATCCTTTGCACAGGTCGCCGCCGGGCAACCGACCGTTACGCTCTACAGCGACGACCGTTTTGAAATGTCGTTTCTGGCCCCATCACCGACGTTCCAGAGCCTTACGGTCGGACAGATGGTCGACGTGAAGATCGCCGACCTGCCCGATCTTGCGCTGAAGGGTGAGATTAAGGAATTGGGATCCAAGGCCGAGCAGGTCTCGGCCTTTCCCGTGGTCGTCGGGCTCGACAATAGCGCGGCCGGATTGAACGCCGGTATGTCCGTTGAAGTCAATATCGAGGAACCCTTGATCGCTGGGCGGAGCGGCTTTTTGTTGCCGCTCGGCGTCCTTGTGCCCGAGGGTGGCAAGGAGCTACAGGGCAAGGGCACGGTGTTTGTCTATGACGGCGGAAGCTCGACCGTCAAAAAGCGCGCTATCACCGTCGGCGGCGTTCGCGACAATCGTCTGATAGTTACCGACGGGCTTGATGCGGGCGACATCGTCGCGTCTGCCGGCGTATCCTATCTGGTCGACGGACAGAAGGTGCGGCTCCTGCCCCTGGAGGAGCAGGCGCCGTGAACCTCCTCACGCGATTTGGCCTTGCGCGGTCCCGCTTCACCATCGCGGTCATGATCAGTCTGCTGCTTGCCGGCATCGTTCTCTATCCGAATTTCCCCAAGCGCGAGGATCCCGTCATCGTCATCCGCACGGCCGTGGTGTCGGCGCTGTTGCCGGGAATGGCGCCGGAGCGGATGGAAAACCTCGTCGCCATCCCGACCGAGCGGAAAATCCGCGAGCTTGCCGAAGTCAAGGATATCAGGACGCTCGTCAGCGAAGGGACGCTGACGACTTACGTCGATCTCAAGGACGAAATCGGCAATGTCAATGCGACATGGCAGCGGCTGCGCGACAAGATAGGCGACGTCAAGAGCGAGTTGCCCGACGGCGTCATTGGGCCGTTCGTCAACAGCGACTTTGGCGATGTGGCAATCGCGACTATCGCTATCACCGGCGAGGGCTTTTCACAGCGGGAAATCAAGGATGTCGCTGACGACTTCCGTAAGCAGCTCTACCATTTGACCGGAATTGCCAAGGTTGATCTGTTGGGCGCCCAGGACGAACGGGTTTGGCTCGAACTGGATACGCGAAAGCTCGCGGCCGTCGGGGTTCAGGTCAATACGCTGATCAAGGACCTCCAGGGCCAGAACGTCGTGCTGCCTTCCGGCAACATCAATGCGGACGGAACGCGCCTGCTGCTGGAGACCTCCGGCGATTTTACGAGTGTGCGGGCAATTGAAACAATGCTGACGCGTGTTGGAACGAGCGACAGTCTGGTGCGGCTCGCCGATCTCGTCACGGTTCACCGCGGCTACATTTCACCCAAGGTCAAGCCGATCTACTTCAATGGCCGTCCCGCCGTCGTGCTCAGCGTCATCATGCAGCCGGATCAGGATGTGACGCAACTCGGCCAAAAGCTTCGGGTGGCTGCACGCGACTACGAGAATCGGCTTCCGATTGGATACGCGATCGGCTTTTCAACGTATCAGGCTGAACAGGTTAGCGCTTCGGTCAACTCAGCGCTCTCCAATGTGGCG
This sequence comes from uncultured Alphaproteobacteria bacterium, assembly GCA_963742425.1. Classification (GTDB taxonomy): domain Bacteria; phylum Pseudomonadota; class Alphaproteobacteria; order Rhizobiales; family Xanthobacteraceae; genus Bradyrhizobium. Next base: position 124,330 of record CAVULR010000010.1, on the reverse strand, counting down.
CAGACCTTTATGGTCGTTGCCATTCTCGTCATTGTGTTCTTGGGGATGCGAGCCGGATTGATAGCGGCGATGATCGTACCGTTCGCCGTCATGTTTTCGATGATCGGTATGCGGACGCTGGGGATAGCGCTGGAGCAAGTCTCGATCGCCGCCATCATCATTGCGCTCGGCCTGTTAGTCGATAACGGCGTGGTGATAGTCGAGGACATCGTCAGCCGGATCGGCCGCGGCATGTCCCCTCAGGCCGCGGGCCTTGCCGCCGGCGAGCAGTACGCACTTCCCCTGCTAATCTCCTCCGTCACCACGATAGCCGCTTTTCTGCCGCTGTTTCTTTTGTCGGGAGCTTCGGGCGAATATGCTTTCTCGCTCGCGGCCGTGGTTGCATTGACACTTGGCGGCTCCTGGATAGCGGCGCTCTATATCCTTCCGGCTCTCACGGTATGGTTCATCAGTGGTGGAACCGCCCGAACAGATGACGCTCCCTCGCGACTGCACCGTTTCTACGGTTCCGCGGTGCGTTCCGCCCTCGTGTTCTCTCCTGTCGTGCTCGCCGTATGCATCCTGGCAATTATTTTGGCGCTGACGCAGTTTGGCCGCTTGCCCAAGCAGATGTTTCCCTTAAGCGAGCGCAACCAGTTCCTGATCTATATGAATATGCCCGATGGAACCGACATCTCGCAAACCGAGGCTCGGGCCCTCGAGATTTCCGGATGGCTCGGCGACAAGGCAGTCAATCCCGAGATTGCGAACCAGGTCGTCTATGTCGGGGACGGCGGACCCAGATTCTATCTGACCTTGACCCCGGTTGCCTCGGATCCCGCATCGGCATTCTTCTTGATCAATGCAAATGACTACCAAGGCGCGGTTCGGGCAGCGGATCGCGCCTGGAACTATCTTTATGCCAACCATCCGGAAGCTCGATTCAAGATCAAGCGGCTCGCCATGGGGTCGGTGGAGTCGGGCATCGTCGATGTGGAAATCTCGGGCCCCGATGCCGACCGCCTGCTTGCCCTCAGCGCGCAGGCGCGATCGCTGTTTCAGGCTGCTCCCGGCATCCGGGACAACGACGACGACTGGGGCAACAAGATCGTCAAGATTGTCGTCGAGATCGACCAGGACCGGGCGCGTCAACTCGGGGTCACCTCGGAAGAAGTCACGCAGCTACTTAATACCTATTTTACCGGCGCTGCCGTCTCGATCTATCGCGAAGGCGACAATCTCATTCCGATCGTACTGCGCGCCGGAGCTTACACGTCGCAAAACCTGGAAGGTCTTACCAGCGCCACGTTTGCGAAAAATGGCGCGTTGATCTCGCTGGCGCAAATCGCAAAACTGAAGCCGGGGTTCGACTTTGCGCGCATCCGTCGCAAGAATCAGGAACGAACGATAACAGTCACTGCGGGCAGCATCTCGCTGACGGCGGAGCAGTTGTTGGGATCGATCCAAACTGACCTGCGGGCGCTGGATCTTGCTGGAACGTATCATGTCACTATCGGGGGCGAACCTCAGAAAAGCGCGGAGACCAACCAGAAACTGGCAGCAGGATTTCCCGTCGCACTGGGCGCCATGGTGCTCGCGATCATCCTGCAGTTCAACTCGTTCCGTCGCACGCTGCTGACGTTCCTCAGCATACCGCTGATCCTGATCGGAATTCCCTTCGGCTTGTTGGCGACGGGGCAACCACTGTCGTTCTTCGGCACTCTCGGCATAATCAGCCTTTCCGGCATTATCATCAACAATGCCATCGTGCTCATCGACCAGATCGATATCGAACGGCAAGAGCTGGATTTGCAGGAGGCGATAGTGGCGGCGTCGGAAAAGCGCTTGCGCCCGATTCTGTTGACCTCCGCGACGACCGTATTTGGTCTGGCGCCCATGGCGATCGCCGGCGGGGCATTATGGCAGCCGATGGCGGTACTCATGATGTCGGGGCTCGCTGTCGCTTCGCTCCTGACATTGTTTTTCGTGCCCGCCGGCTATTCTCTGCTCTTCCGGTTCGACAAGAAGCGTTAGATCGTGTGCCGAATCACAATTGTGAGAAGAAGATATCCGACGCGTTGAGCAGGACGTCTGGCCATCGGCGGTGTGTTTCTTCCCCCAAGAGGTTTGCAAGAGGGTGAGGTCAAGGCAAATCACATTGATTTGCCTCAACAAATCGTCCCCTGCGCGCATGCCTCAACGGCCCTGATAAAGCGATCGGCCGTTACGCAGCCTTGCGCTTCTTCGCTGTTTTCTTCGCCGACTTCTTCGGCACCTTGGCGCCTTCACGCCTCGCCTCGGACAGACCGATCGCGATCGCTTGCTTGCGGCTTCGGACCTTGCGGCCGGAGCGGCCGCTCTTCAGCGTGCCGGCCTTGCGCTCTTTCATCGCGCGCTCGACCTTGGCGGATGCCTTTTTGGAATATTTGCGTGCCATGATGGTTCTCCCGGTTGCGGGAAAATAATCTTGGCGAACGGAGATGGTTCCCGGATTTGGTACCGTCATGCGAGCCAAGGGGTCGAGCGAATGCGCCCGATGACAGGCTCCGCGAAGCAAACCAGTTCGCGGGTGCAGGATCTGGATTGCTTCGTCGCTTCGCTCCTCGCAATGACGGCCAATCGCGCTGTCCGAACTAATCACCCGTCCTCAAGCGATACCCAATTCCCGTCTCAGTCAGGATCAGTTGCGGGCGCTCCGGGTCAACTTCGATCTTCTGCCGAAGTTGTCGCACATAGACGCGCAGATACTGCGCATCCGTCAGTTCATCCCACAGCTCCTTCAACAGGAACCTGTGGGTCAAGACCTTGCCGGCGTGCTGCACCAGCACGCGCAGCAATTCATACTCTTTCGGCGACAGCTTGACGTCCCGCTCGCCGACCTTGACGATGCGGCGCACCAGATCGACCGTGAGATCGCCGGATCGAAACACCGGGCGTTCGCCATGGACCTGCAACTGATGCCGCAATGCCGCGCGCATGCGGGCAAGCAGTTCATCCATCCCGAAGGGTTTGGTCAGATAATCGTCGGCGCCGAGATCGAGCGCCTGAACCTTGCCGGCCTCATCGCCCCGGCTCGACAGCACCACGATCGGCACGCCGTCATTGCGCGCGCGGATCATCCGCAGCAGTTCATGGCCCTGGATATCGGGCAGGCCGAGATCGAGAATGATCAAAGCCGGGTCCTGCGCCAACAGTTCAAGCGCGATCTTGCCGTTGGAGGCCTCCAGCATCTCGTAGCCCTGCGTGCTCAACCCCATCCGCAACAGTTTGCGGATCGGCGGCTCGTCGTCGATGACGAGAACCTTGATCGGGGCAGCACTCATGCGGCGGTGTCCAGGGCTTTGCTATCCGCCGGGATTGGCAATGTGATCGTCAGCACGGCCCCGCTCCGATCGGTGCGGTTGGCGGCCGAAATCGTGCCATGCATCGCCTCGACAAAGCCGCGCGAGATCGCAAGCCCCAGGCCGGTACCGGGACGAACATGGTCGCCCTTTTGTGCGCGGTAGAATTTGTCAAATACGCTCTCGAGCTCCGTCGGCGGAATGCCGCCGCCCTCGTCAATGATCTGCAGCGAGACATGCTCCCTGTCACGCAAGGTCCGAATCGAAATTGTGGTGTCGGCGGGCGCATATTTCGCCGCATTGTCCATGAGGTTGAACAGCACCTGCTCGAACAGCACGGCGTCGAGTTCCAGCATCGGCAAGTCGGCGGCGAGTTCGAGCGAGACCTTGTGGCGAGCCAGGATCTTGCCGGCGCGCCGCAACGCGCTGCCGACGATCTCGCCGATATCGTGCCGCGCGGTGTTGGGCACAATGGCGCCGGATTCGAGCTTGGTCATGTCGAGCAGATTGGCGATGAACCGGTTGAGCCGTTCGGATTCGTCGATCACGGTCGCGAGCAGATCGCGCTTTTCCGCTTCACTCAGACCGCTTTCGAGATCGCGCATGGCGGACGCCGCGCCGAGAACCGAGGCAAGCGGCGTCTTGAGATCGTGCGAGATCGACGTCAACAGCGCCTGCCGCAAGCGGTCCGACTCCACGGTGCGCTTGACCCGGTCCATATCCTCGACCAGCAGCACCCGTTCGATCGCAAGCGCGCCCTGATCCACCAGCGCGTCGAGCAACCGGCGCTGGTCCGGCGTCAGCAGCGGGCCTGACCTGTCGTCGTCGATGCCGATCACGCCGATCGGCCCGCGTCCGGTTCGCATCGGCAGGAATAGCCGCTTGGCCCCCGGCAGCGTATCCGCACCGCGCCCGGCGGCGCGGTCGTTGCCCCACGCCCAGTTGGCGGCGGCGAGGTCGGCCTTGTCGAGCTGGTCTTCGGGCGGATAGCCCGCCTTCACGGTCAGGACGCCTTCCTCCGGCAATAGCAGGACCACGCGCACCTTCAACATCAGCGCGGTCTGGTAGGCGGTCGCCCACAACACATCGTCGAGCGTCGCGGTGCCCGCGAGCTTGCGGCTGAACGCATATAGCGATTCGGTGGTTCGCACCCTGCCGATCGCGGAGACTGCCTGGGTGCGCACCCGCGCGGCGAGATTGGACACCAGGATCGCGATCAGCATGAAGAAGAAGAACGCCACGATGTTGGTGGGATCGGTGATGGTGAAGGTATAAATCGGCGGGAGAAAGAAGAAATTGTAGCAGAGCGAAGCGGCGATGCTCGCCAGCATCGACGGCAACAGGCCGTAGCGGACGGCCACGCTCACCACGGCCGTCAGAAACACCAGATCGACGTTTTCGATGCCGAACCACGGCTGGATCAGTTCGGCAGCGACGAGGCCGACGGCCACGATTGCCAGCGCCATCAGATAGGGTCGCGGATCGAAGGGCTCGGTCGGTTCGGCCGTGCGCACGGTCTTCCTTGGAACGGGCTGCGCCGCGAGTTCCTCGCCGGCGATCACATTGACGCTGATGTTGCCGGCGCGCCGCACCAGATCATGCACGACCGAGCCGCGCATGATTTCGAACCACCGGGAACGCGTCGATTTTCCGATGATGATCTGGGTCACGTTATTGGTTTGCGCGAAACCGATCAGGTCATCGGCGATGCGGCGTCCGACGCCGGGAATGGTGAGCGCCTCGCCTCCCAGCGCTTCGGCCAGCCGCAGCGTATCGGCCAGCCGGTCACGCTGCTCGTCGGTCAATTGCAGGCTCCGCCGCGTCTCGATGCTGACAGCGGTCCAGGGCGCGTGCAGGCGGTCCGCCAGCCGTTTGGTGTAGCGCACAAGGCCGGCCGCCCGCGGATCCTCGCTGATACACACCAGGATGCGCTCGCCCGCCGCCCACGGGCCGGCGATCGCATTGGCCTGCATATGAGTGAGCAACTGCTCGTCGACGCGCTCGGCGGTCCGCCGCAGCGCCAGTTCGCGCAGCGCGGTCAGGTTGCCCGGCGAGAAATAATGCTCAAGCGCGCGCTCGGCCTGTTTGGGGACGTAAACCTTGCCTTCCCGGAGCCGCTGAATCAGGTCGTCCGGCGTAAGATCGATCAGTTCGATAGCGTCGGCGCGGTCGAACACCGAATCCGGCACGGTCTCGCGCACCCGTACATGCGTGATCTGGGCGACCACGTCGTTCAGGCTCTCGATGTGCTGGATATTGACCGCAGTATAGACGTCGATGCCGCGAGACAACAGTTCCTCGACGTCGAGATAGCGCTTCGGATGGCGGCTGCCCGGCGCGTTGGTGTGGGCGAGTTCGTCGACCAGCGCGATCTGCGGATGGCGCGCGATCAGCGCATCGAGATCCATTTCTTCGAGAACCTGATCCTTGTATTCGAGCCGTTTGCGCGGGACAACTTCAAGGCCTTGCAGCAGCGCTTCGGTCTCCGCCCGGCCGTGAGTCTCGACCAGGCCAACGACGACATCGGCCCCAGCCTTCAATTTGGCTTGCGCGCTTTGCAGCATCTCGTAGGTCTTGCCGACGCCGGGGGCCGCGCCGACGAAGATCTTGAGCCGGCCGGCCTGATCGTGGTCTCGCCGGGCGGCTTCCAGAAGCGCGTCCGGCGAGGGTCTTTTTTCAGGGTCGCGCCGTTGATTTGCCATACGGCAATATAGTCCTCACGGCTGATAGCGCCTAGGCGGCTCTACCTGGACGCAGCCGCGTCCAGAGCCAGGTTGAGCGCCAGTACATTGACCCGTGGCTCGCCGAGCAGGCCGGCAAACCGGCCCTGGGTATTCTCCGTGACCAGCGCGCGGACGCGATCTTCCGGCATATTCCGCGCCTTCGCGATGCGCGGCACCTGGAATAGCGCGCCTTCCGGCGAGATATCGGGATCGAGGCCGCTGGCGGACGTGGTGACGAGGTCGGGCGGAACGGAGCCTTGCGGATTCTCGGCCTTCAGCTTGTCGACGTCTTCCTTGACCCGGTCGTTAAGCGCCTTGCTGGTCGGGCCGAGGTTGGAGCCGCCGGAATTGGCGGCGTTGTAGGGTGCGGGCACGGTCTTGGTGGAATCGGCCGGGTCGGGAGCCGTAGTCGCGGAGGGGCGGCCATGGAAGTATTTGTCGTCCTTGAACTCCTGCCCGATCAGCGCGGAGCCGACCACATTGCCGTCCTTTTCGATCAAACTGCCCTGCGCCTGTTTTGGAAAGATCACGCCTGCGATCGCGGTCATGGCCAGCGGATAGGCAAGCCCTGTGATCAATGTCAGCAAGACCAGCAGGATAATGGCGGGACGAATTTCTCGAAGCATGATGGGTCTCCTTAGTGTTCTCCGTCATTGCGAGCGAAGCGAAGCAATCCATTGAGCGGCAAAAAGGAAGAATGGATTGCTTCGTCGCTTCGCTCCTCGCAATGACGATGTTGAGCCGGCGCAATGATGGTCAGGCCAGGTGCAAGGCGGCGACCACGAGGTCGATCGCCTTGATGCCGATAAAGGGAATGATGATGCCGCCGACGCCATACACCATTAGGTTACGGCGCAGCAGCGCGCCGGCTCCGATCGCGCGATACGCCACGCCTTTCAACGCCAGCGGTATCAGCGCGATGATGATCAGTGCGTTGAAGATGATCGCCGACAGGATGGCGCTTTGCGGACTGGCCAGGTGCATGACGTTGAGCACCGCAAGCTGCGGATAGAACGCCAGGAACATCGCGGGGATGATGGCAAAGTATTTTGCGACGTCGTTGGCGATCGAAAACGTGGTGAGCGCGCCGCGCGTCATCAACAGCTGCTTGCCGATTTCGACCACCTCGATCAGCTTGGTCGGGTTGGAATCGAGATCGACCATGTTGCCGGCCTCGCGCGCCGCCTGCGTGCCGGTGTTCATGGCGACGCCGACGTCGGCTTGCGCCAGCGCCGGCGCGTCGTTGGTACCGTCGCCGCACATGGCCACCAGCTTGCCCCTGGCCTGCTCGTCGCGGATCAGCTTCAGCTTGTCCTCGGGTGTCGCCTGGGCAAGAAAATCATCGACGCCGGCTTCGGCGGCAATGGCGGCTGCCGTCATCGGGTTGTCGCCGGTGATCATCACGGTGCGAATACCCATGCGGCGCAGCTCGGCAAAGCGTTCGCGGATGCCGCCCTTGACGATATCCTTGAGCTGCACGACGCCGAGCAGCCGGCCGTCCTTGGCAACCGCCAGCGGCGTGCCGCCGGCTTTGGCGATTTCGTCCGAGATCGCCTGAATTTCACGCGCCACGTCCGACACGGCGCCGGACTGGATGGCGCGAACCGTGTTGCCCGACGTCACTGCATGGGTGCCGCCACCGACGTAATTGAGGATCGCATCGACCGCGCCTTTGCGAACCGACGAGGCGCCGGCATCGACGCCGCTCATACGGGTTTGCGCGGTGAAGGGAATGAAGGTCGCGGCGAGCTCCGCCATGTCGCGGCTCCGGATGCCGTATTTTTCCTTCGCCAGCACGACGATGGAGCGCCCTTCCGGAGTTTCATCCGCCAGCGAAGCGAGCTGCGCCGCATCCGCCAGCTCCTGTTCGCTCACCCCGCGGACGGGACGAAATGCGGTCGCCTGCCGGTTGCCGAGCGTGATGGTGCCGGTCTTGTCGAGCAGCAGCGTATCGACGTCGCCCGCGGCCTCGACCGCGCGGCCGGACATCGCCAGCACGTTGAAACGCACCAGCCGGTCCATGCCGGCGATGCCGATCGCCGACAACAGCGCGCCGATGGTGGTCGGAATAAGCGTCACGAACAGCGCCACCAGGATGACGACCGAAATCTGGCCACCGGCATACGCCGCATAACTGGGTATGGTGACGGTGGCGAACACGAAGATGATGGTCAGTCCCGCGAGCAGGATATTGAGCGCAATCTCGTTTGGCGTCTTCTGCCGCTCGGCGCCCTCGACCAGCTTGATCATGCGATCGATGAAGGTCGAGCCCTGCGCCGCCGTGATGCGGACGCGGATCCAGTCCGACAGCACCTGGGTGCCGCCGGTGACCGCCGAGCGATCGCCACCGGATTCCCGGATCACGGGGGCGGACTCACCTGTGATCGCGGCCTCGTTCACCGAGGCGACGCCTTCGATCACCTCGCCGTCGGAGGGGATGTTGTCGCCGGCTTCCACCAGCACGATGTCGCCGATCTTGAGGCTGGTGCCGGATACCAGCCGATACACCTTGTCGGAGCCCGTCACCAGCTTGGCCTGGCTCTCGGTGCGGGTCTTGCGCAGCGACTCGGCCTGCGCCTTGCCGCGGCCTTCGGCAACCGCCTCGGCGAAGTTGGCGAACAGCACCGTGAACCATAGCCACAGGATGATCTGGAAGGTGAAGCCCAGGTTCTCCCCGCCGGTCACGAGATCGCGCAGGAAGACCACCGTGGTCAACGCGGCCACGATCTCGACCACGAACATCACGGGGCTTTTGATCATCACCCGGGGATCGAGTTTCTTCACCGCCGAACCGATGGCGGGCATCACGATCTTCGGGTCGAGCATCGCCGATACCGGCATCCGCTTGTTCAATTTTTGCACGACTTCCATCGATATAACTCCGAAAATGAGATCGATCAGAACAGGGTATTGGCGTTGCCGGCGAGGTGCTCGACGATCGGCCCGAGCGCCAGTGCCGGGAAGAAGGTCAGGCCGCCGATGATCAGGATGACGCCGACCACCAGGCCGACGAACAGCCCGCCCGTGGTCGGCAGCGTGCCGGCGGACGGCGGGATCGACTTCTTGCCCGCCAGCGACCCCGCCATCGCCATCGCCGGAACGATCATGAAAAAGCGACCGACGAACATCGCCACCGCGCCGGTCAAATTGTAGAACAGGATGTTGCCGGTGAGACCGGCGAAAGCCGAGCCGTTATTGCCGGTCTGCGACGTATAGGCGTAGAGCACTTCGGTAAAGCCATGCGGCCCTGCATTGGCCATCGAGGCCACGGCGGTCGGATAGACAACCGCAACCGCGGTCCAGCCGAGATACATCAGCGGCAGCACCAAAATCGCGAGCATCGCCATCTTGACCTCGCGCGCCTCGATCTTCTTGCCGACATATTCCGGCGTGCGGCCGACCATCAGGCCGGCGACGAAGATCGAGATGACGACGAAGATCAGCATGCCGTAGAGGCCGGCGCCGACGCCGCCGACGATGATTTCGCCGAGCTGGATGTTGATCAGCGGGATCATACCGCCAAGCGCGGTGAATGAATCGTGCATGGCGTTGACCGCGCCGCAGGAAGCCGCGGTGGTGATGACCGCAAACAGCGAGGAGGCAACGATGCCGAAGCGGACTTCCTTGCCCTCCATGTTGCCGCCGGAGAGGCCGAGCGCCTGCAGCGCGGTGGTGCCATTGGCCTCCGCCCAATAGGTCACGGCGACGCCTGCGATGAACAGCACGCCCATCACGGCGAGGATCGCCCAGCCCTGCTTTTGATTGCCGACCATGCGGCCAAACACATTGGTCAAGGCCGCGCCGAGCGAGAAGATCGAGATCATTTGCACGAAGTTCGACAATGCAGTCGGATTTTCGAACGGATGGGCGGCATTGGCATTGAAGAAGCCACCACCATTGGTGCCGAGCATTTTGATGGCCACCTGGGAAGCAACCGGACCGACCGCGATGGTCTGCTTGGCGCCTTCCAGCGTGGTGGCGTCCACGTAAGCACCGAGTGTCTGCGGCATGCCCTGCCAGACCAGGAACAGCGTGTAGACGACGCAGATCGGCAGCAGGATATAGAGGGTGCAACGCGTCACATCGACCCAGAAATTGCCGATGGTTCGCATCGAGGACCGGGAGAAGCCGCGGATCAACGCCACCGCAAGCGCAATGCCGGTCGCCGCTGAGAGGAAATTCTGATGCGTCAGCCCGAGCATCTGCACGAGGTACGACAGCGTGCTTTCGCCGCCGTAATTCTGCCAGTTGGTGTTGGTGATGAAACTGATTGCGGTGTTGAAGGACAGGTCCTCGGCGACCGCCGATTGCTCCGCCGGGTTGAACGGCAACACCGCCTGCAGCCGCATCAGCCCGTAGATGATGACAACACCGCCGACATGGAACAGCAGCATCGCCACCGTATACGTCAGCCAGTGCTGCTCGCGCTTCTCGTCGACGCCGCCGGCCCAGTACAGTCCGGCCTCGATCGGCCGTAGCACTGGCGAAAGAAACGTGCGCTCGCCGTTGAAGACGCGCGTCATGTACCCGCCGAGCGGTTTTGCCAGCGCGACGATGATGGCGCAGTACAGAATGATTTGAAACCAACCAATGGCGGTCATGGTCGTATGCCCTTTGGAGTTACGCGGGATCGATGCGGGAGGCGGTTAGAACCGCTCGGGCCGCAGCAACGCGTAGGTTAGGTAAAACAAGAGGCCCGCGGAGACGAGACCGGCGAGCGAATAGTCGAAGATCATGGTCGTTCTCCTCCGAAGCGTTTTCGAGCGAAGTGGGGTACCAGTTCGCGTTAAGAAAACGCGTCAAAACCTAGAGCCGTTCGCAGGCGTAGGCGTAACCTATGCCCGCCGCAAACAAACCGAGAGCGAGGGCCAGCATGACAATGTCCAGCATGAGATGTTCCTTGCCGCGCTATTTCCGTGCGCGACATATGCGCGTTTCCGGGAGGGCGTTTTGCGGTAGGTCAAAAAGTTCGCCGGACCCGTCCCGTATCAGTGACCGTGAAGTGCCACTCGGAGCATAGGTTTTCGAGGCGGGAGCCATGACAATGTTATAGGAATCTTATAAAGGCGACGCGATTGGCAGTTGACCCTCACCCTGAGGACCTGGCCGAAAATGAAGCCGACAAAATAAGACGTTGAAGCCGTAATTCCGGGGCGATGCGAAGCATCGAACCCGGAATCTCGAGATTCCGGGTCTGGTGCTCGCGCACCATCCCGGAATGACGGAGAATGTAGCCTTGATTTTATGCGCTGTTTTTTTGAGTCAAACTCTGAGGACCTGACTCAAGAAGCCGCCAACTCGCGAAGCTCGTCATGCCCGGCCTTGTGCCGGGCATCCACGTCTTGACTGCAGCGTAGCGAGACGTGGACGGTCGGGACGAGGGCGATAGACTGCGCTCACCTGTCCGATACTTATGACATTCTTATTTATCGGGTCCCCGCCTCACCTCGTTTTCAAACGGCGTTTTGACCATCTTGCCTCGTACGGGCGGCAGCTTGCGGCCGCGCCTGATGCGAGTTAGTCCCATGCCCCGCCTTTCAGAAATTCATCATCCCGTCGAGCTTGGCGATCGGCTGCGCGAGGCGCATGCCGTGACGGCCGAGCTGATGTCCGACGTCATCACTGAAACGTGCCGGCGCTTTCCGTCGGTTGGACAGGTCGACAAGACGACGCGGATCGAGCGATTGATCGCCTCGGGCGCCTGGACCGATGCGGCGCTGGCGCTGATCGAACTGGAACTGCCGCTGTGGCAGGTTCGCCGCATCGCCTATGACCAGGGCGAATGGTATTGCGCGCTGTCGCGCGCGCGTGAGCTGCCCGACTGGCTCGACCGCTCGATCGAAGCGCGTCATGCGGATCTGGCGCTGGCGATCCTGGGCGCATTCGTCGATGCCGAGCGACTTGCGGCGCCTTCGAGCAAGACCAGCGTTCCAGCGGTGTCGCGCGACGCCAACACCAACCCGCTCTACCAGCCGGTCTGCTGCGACAATTTCCGCTAGGCCGCTCCGGAGTTTCCAGTCTTGGCGCAGCTCCCGAATCTACAGCGACAATTGAGCTCGACCCAGGTCGTCGTTCGCTTCTTCCTGCGAGTAGCGATCCTGCTGGTGTTCGCCGCGTTCGGCAGCATCGGTTTCGGCCGAAGCCTCGCAGCATTGCTGTGGATGTCGATCGTGCTCAGCGCCGTCGTCGGCATCGTGAAACGCGAACCGCCGTTCGACATCGCTCTCAACCACTGGGACGAGACGGTGGCCTATGCGGCGCTGTTTGCCCTGGTCCGCAGCTTCGATCATTTCGTCCCGGTTTGAGACGATCCCGCTGCGATCCTATGCGGCTCCTATGAGATCGCGGTGGTCTCGCCCTCGAATTTATATCCGGCCGGGAAGATATTGCGGGGGCGGGTCACGCCATCTCCCGACCGGGGGCAACACGGCTCGCTTTTCAGAAGGAATGCCAACGTGAAGCTCGTCGAACCTCCATCGTGCAGTTCTGCCTCCACCATCGTCTTCATCGGCAAGAACCGCCGCGGGCACTGGGTCGCCCAGGAACAGAACGGCCTCTATGGCGGCCTGTTCGTCAACCGCGCGCAAGCCGTCAAATACGCGCTGTTCGAGAACGGCCATCACCCCGAAACCATCATCGAGCTGTCGCGCGAAATCGAGCTCGACATGGGCGGCAAGCTCCCCTCCTCCGCTTCGACATCGCCTGCAACCGGTGCACGACGCGCGGCATGACACCCCAATCCGCTATCGTCAGGGAGAGCCAGATGGGTCAGCCTCATTCCGTTTCAACCCGGGAACAGGTGGTCGATACCATGATCGAACTCACCCGCCTGTCCAACCTGCATCGCGCCATCATTGCCGGCAACGACAGCATGGAGCTCTATCTTGCGCTGCGGCGGCGCGGGTTCTTTCGAGTTGCCACCACGGCTACATGCCGCATGGCCAGGGGGCAGCACGCCGTCGGCCTGATCACCGGACAAAATTCGCTTCAGGCCATTGAGGCCGCGCTAGCGCAGATGTCGCAATTCCTCGGCGCCAGCGCAGCGATCGCGGTGCTGATCGACTCCTGCGAAAGCGGCCTCTCGCTGAAGATCCGCACCCGGCTGGAGCAGATGGGTTTCCGGATCGAGGCCGGTGTCCGGTGCCAGCAGGGACTGGTGCTGTCGGCCTATCGGCAGGGTTTCGGCCAGATGGAAAACGCGGCGTGATATCCCATGACACACCTTGCAAAGCCCATGACCTGGCTCGCCGGCTACATCCCCGATCTTCCCACCCCGTTCGATGAGGACGACCGGATCGACCTGACGGCGTTTACGAAGCTATTCGAGCGCCAGATCGAGGCCGGCGTCTCGGCGATCGTGGTCGCGGAGACCGCAGGCGAAGCGTCGACCCTGACGCCTGCCGAGCATGACACCATCATCCGCGCCGCCGTCGACATCGCCAAGGGACGCGTCCGCGTCATTGCCGGCACTGGATCGAACTCAACCAGCCAGGCCATCGAGCTGACCCGGCGCGCGCAGGCGGCCGGCGCCGATGCGGTGCTTTCCGTGGTGCCCTATTACAACAAGCCGATGCAATCAGGCATTCGCGCGCATTTTCAGGCGGTCGCCGAGCACACCGCGCTTCCCATCATCCTGCACGATATTCCCTCGCGCACTATCCGCGAGCTGGCCGACGACACCCTGGCGCGGCTCGCTGAATCCCGGCAGTTCGTCGGGTTGCGGGACGCAACCGGCGATGTCGGGCGCCCAATGCGCCTGAGTGGGCTGGTTCCGCCGGGGTTTCGCCTGTTGTCCGGAGACGACGCAACCGCGCTTGCCGTGATCGCCAGCGGCGGCGACGGCTGCGTTTCGCTGGTTTCGAATGTCGCGCCGGACCTGTGCCGGACCATCTTCACGAGCTGCCGCAAGGGACGTCTGCAGTCCGCAAGGTATCTGCAACATCGGCTGGCACCCTTGGTGACCGCACTGTCCAGGGAGAACCCGGCGGCCCTGAAATATGCGTTGCACCTGCTTGGCTTCATGGCGCCGAACACCCGCCTGCCGATGGCGGAACTCGAGGATGCCGCAAAAGCAGAGGTCGCAAGCGCGATTGCGAAAATCGGCGACGAGGATCTCGCCTGCCCGAACGAAATCAGGCGCGGTCGTCACCTGCCTGAGGATTCGGCCGCCGCTTACTAGAGCGTTTTATGATCATGACGGCTCCCCAAGCGGCATGGCACGCCAAGACGTTGCGCGCATGGCAACTGGCCATCCTGCGCTTCGTCGTGACGCTCGACGATGCCGACCGATCGGCTGTCATGACCATCGCAAGCGAGATCGACCGGCTTGGCCGGCGGCACGACACGAAGTCGGAGTTCTGCTTCTTTCGCAAGACCAGCGCGGAACTGTGTTCCGCCTTCCTGCGACCGAATGAACTTACCACGGCGCTCTTGCGTCAGTATCTTGCCCGGATTGATGACGATCGCCTCAAGGAGATCTTTGCCGCCGTCGTGGAGGCCGGCCAGCCGAAGGCACCTTCGGTCGGAAAGCCTTTCAGGCGCGAAGAGGGCCTGTGGCGAGGACTTTCCTCCCGGCGTAGCCAATCACGCTGATGCGTTTGCCGCGAGCCTGTCACTGGAACGCAAGTTCACCTGGCCTTGCGCTCAATTGTGTGGAACACAGCGGCATCCAAGACCGCGCTGGTGTTCTTGTCATTCGTCAGAACCATGCGTCCGCCGTCGTACATGTTGACGGTCAAGCACCAGGGTCAAAACACGCACAACGATGCTGACTGGCGCATCTGGTGACGCAGGACGCTCGTCCGGGTCGAATCCAAGTCCGATCACGGCATTCTGGCCTTCGGCCGTCGCCACAGGCCAAAAATCAAATCGCGAAGTCCTGATTCGGGTAAACGCCGCTGCGCACTACCGTTCCAGTCTCCAGGGACGATCGCGCCGCCTCAAACTCGGCCTCAAGGGGCTCAACATCGCCGACTTGTTCAAAGGAGACCACCCTGTCCCCCATAATGAGCATCACGACGACAGGAACTTGAAAGAGTGCTGCAAGAGCTTGGCAAGTGATTGAGAGGATCGCCTTCGTATTATCGGCCGCAACGACGTCACGGCTGTAGCCTTGCAGCACAGCCACCTGCCTGTTTAGCAGTGCCGCCTCGTTCGCCCTCTGGCGGGAGTTGAAGGCAACGCCACTGACGATGACACCGACGACAAACAGCAGTCCAATCGCCCAGACGTTCGCCGGGTCGTCGACGGCCAGTGAGTAGCGCGGTTCAGTAAGGAAAAAATTGAAGGCGAGAGCGCCAAGTATCGCCGAAAAAAATGACGGACCCAAGCCGAGGCTCAGGCCCGCAATGATTACTGGGATTACAAATATCAGTGATAGGTTGGGGATGGTCACCTTGCTGTCGACAGCGACAGCCAGCACAGTCGCGAAGGCGGTCATTACAATTGAAGCAATATAACGCAACGACTCCGATGCTACCGGGCCAAAAAGGGGGGCGGCATCTGGCGCCGGCGTGATGTCCTGCTGCAGCTTCGATTCAACTTTGGCCACCGCTTCAACTCCTGCCTGGCACCACGCGACATCTCGTTGGTTGAAGAGCAAACCAGCCAAAGCGAAGCCGCCGTTCTGAAAAGCTAACCGAGTATATATCAAATTGATCGGCGCGTGAGCCGTAGAATTGTTGCGGACCTCACATGCCGCGGGCGGGCGCGCGATCCGGAAAATGCTTCTCGCGCCATTTCGGTCCGGGACCACGCATGTAGTGATCTTCCGGCCGGTATCTCGGGTGCCACCCGTCCCAAAACGGACCCAGAATCGTCAACAGAGCGCCGAAGGTGCCGCGCAGAATGGAAGCAAGGACGGAAATGATGGACGCTAGCCCTGGCATCTGACGCCCCCTTTGGGAAAGCCGGATTGGAACGGGCGGGCTGCGGGGCCCGCCACCTCGTCGTCAACGCTCGATCGGCCCGG
Organism: uncultured Alphaproteobacteria bacterium; assembly: GCA_963742425.1. Classification (GTDB taxonomy): domain Bacteria; phylum Pseudomonadota; class Alphaproteobacteria; order Rhizobiales; family Xanthobacteraceae; genus Bradyrhizobium. The sequence continues at coordinate 108,317 of CAVULR010000010.1, read as the reverse complement.
ATTTGCGCACTACCCAGCAATCTCCCGTCCGGTCCAGGCGAATACCGCGGAGCTCGAGCTCGCGCTCCATGCGCCGCAACTTCGCATTGGCGATCGCCTCGATTGCATTTCTGAGGTAACCGTTGACGCGTCTCAAGGCATTGCGCGCGTGGACGCGAGCGCGCTTTCCCTGGGTCCTGCCGAACCTATAGCCGCCCGATGAATTGCTCCGGGCGACAAGATACGACCGATAATCGTCGTCGTAGATCAAATCGCGATATTTTTCATCGCTGGTAAGAAAGTTTGCCATCTTCGTTCTCCGCCGTCAGCTCGAATTGCGAGCTATTGGCGCGAAGATGTGCATGACGGGATAGGAAATCGAGGCGACCTCCCGCTCTCTCTCATAAACGCGGCATAAGGGCCGGGAGCGAATTAGCGCTGCGGCGTCCTGGTCCGCACCATCTTTATATCTCTCCTATGCGACACAACGCCGAGCCATCTGGCATTCCTATGGCTTCGTCGGCACATCATGGCCGTTAGATTCGTGAGGAGGCCGCCATGGCCGCGACCACTATCAACGTCACACATCAGAAAGAGCGCGTCCGGGAACAGCTCAAGACCGGTCTCGCCGCTTTCCGCGAAATGCTCGATGTCGTTGTCAGCAACCAGATGAGACGTGCGGCGGCGGCGGCCGAACACGTTGATCCGCGTCAGCCGCCAGTCACGCAATCACAATCGACAAACGCTCAATGATCGCCATGCAACTCATGAGCCCTGATCTCACGCGGCGCGCGCCGAGCCGTTCGACCGCCGCGATCGAGCGTGAACGCGCGCGCGCCGGAAACCTGCCCGCGGATGGGACAGCAATGGTCATTGCGCAATTTCAGCCGCTCGATCCCGGCATCGTCAGTGAGGCGATCCCTGCGTTTTTTATCGGCCGCAATAAGGAAGGCTTTTGGATTGCCCGCGGCGCTGACGGTCAGATCGGCGGAATTTTTCTGCTCAAGCGCTCCGCGCAGTCGTTTGCCAGAAGGAGTAGCCGGCCGAAAGGATGTGCAATGATATACCCATCCGAGCGGATCAAACTCGATCTTGAAAACAATGGCAATGGGTTTGTCGAACCGTTGATGCATCTGACGAAGCAGTGCCGGCAAAAATTGACCGCCTTCATCGGCAAAGTCACGAAAGCGATACACGGATTTCGATGATGACGATGCTGACGGATACTCGCAGCCTCTTTAATCGGGCATCAACAAGGCTTGATACTGCCGGCGCACGACCGGCGGCAGCCCACTTGGCTATGGTCAAACGGTTCCTCACTTGCGCGCTTGTCATGCTAGCCGCGGGCGGTGCCGTCGCTGCGATCATGGCGCTAAAAATCATAGCCTATCTGCCGCGCCTTGATTTTCACTGACGCATTCATGAACTGAGCGTCGCGATATTCTCCGAAATTCGAAGAATTGAAGCCATTTGAACTTTCCCATTGTTCCGCTAACCAGAGAGGTGCCTTGCGAGAGCTCGCTCATACGCGGCGGTCGCTCGTAAGGGGATCAGGCGGTCGTCAAGTCGACGCGAGGGTCAGCCCCTACTCCGCCGCGGTGCGGATCTCGGCGCGCTCGGCCCTGACGGCGCAGAACTTGAATTCGGGAATCTTGCCGAACGGATCGAGCGCCGGGTTGGTCAACAGGTTCGCCGCGGCCTCCGCATAGCAGAACGGCATGAACACCATGTTTTCCGGCACGTCGCGATCGCTGCGCACCTTGACCTCGACCGCGCCGCGGCGCGTTTCCAGCCGGATCATGTCGCCGGCCCACACCTTCATCCGCCGCATATCCTTGGGCGACATGAAGGCCACCGCCTCCGGTTCGATCTGATCGAGCACCTGCGAGCGCCGCGTCATCGAGCCGGTGTGCCAGTGTTCGAGCACGCGCCCGGTCGACAGCACCATCGGATAATCCGTGTCCGGCAGTTCGTCCGGCGGCAATACGCGCGCCGGCACGATCTTGCCGCGGCCGCTTTCGGTCGGATAGCCCGTGGTGAAAATGATTTCGTTGCCGGGTACATCGGGACCGTCGACCGGATAGGTCACCGCCCCCTCGCGCACCATCCGCTCCCAGGTGATGTTCTTCAAGGACGGCATCACCTCGGTCATCTCGGTGAAAACATCGGCCGGCCCGGCATAATTCCAGGGCAATCCCATGCGCCTGGCGATCTCCTGGATGATCCAGAGGTCCTGCCGCGCGTCGCCGGGCGGTTTGATGACCTCGCGCGCCAGTTGCACGCGGCGGTCGGTATTGGTGAAGGTGCCGGATTTCTCCGCGAATGCAGAGGCCGGCAGAATGACGTCGGCGTGAAACGCCGTTTCGGTGACGAACAGATCCTGCACCACGAGATGTTCGAGCTTGGCCAGCGCCTCGCGCGCATGCTGCAGATCGGGATCCGACATCGCCGGATTCTCGCCCTCGATATACATGCCGGTGATTTCGCCGGCGTGGATCGCGGTCATGATCTCGACCACGGTCAAGCCGCGGACCGGATCAAGTTCCTGTTGCCAGAGCCGCTCGAACGGTTCGCGCAGATCAGTGCGCCCAACCGGCTGGTAGTCGGGCAGGAACATCGGGATCAGGCCGGCGTCGGATGCGCCCTGCACGTTGTTCTGTCCGCGCAGCGGATGCAGGCCGGTGCCGGGGCGGCCGACCTGGCCGGTGATCAAGGCGAGCGCGATCAGGCAGCGCGCATTGTCGGTGCCGTGCACATGCTGGCTGATGCCCATGCCCCAGAAGATGATGGAAGCCCGCGAGCGCGCATACATCCGCGCCACTTCGCGGATGGTTTCCGCCGCAATGCCGCAGATCGGCTCCATCTTCTCCGGCGTGAATTCGGTGATCTTGGCCTTCAGCTCGTCATAGCCCTCGGTATAGCCGGCGATATATTGCTCGTCGGTCAGACCCTCTGAAATGATGGTGTTGATCATCGCGTTCAGCAGGGCGACGTCGCTGCCGGGCTTGAACGCCAGGTGCTTGTTGGCATGACGCGACAACCCCTGTCCGCGCGGATCAATCACGATCAGCTTGGCGCCGCGCTTGGCCGCGTTCTTGATGAAGGTGGCGGCGACCGGATGGTTTACCGTCGGATTGGCGCCGATCACGATGATGACTTCGGCGTCCATGGCCGCGGCAAACGGCGCCGACACCGCACCCGAACTCAGGCCTTCGAACAGCGCCGCGACCGAGGAGGCATGGCATAGCCGCGTGCAGTGATCGACATTGTTGGAGCCAAAGCCCGTGCGCACCAGTTTCTGGAACAGATAGGCTTCCTCGTTCGAACCTTTCGCGGAGCCGAAGCCGGCGAGCGCCCTGACGCCCTTCTGGTCGCGAATCCTGACCAGACCCTTGGCGGCGATATCGAGCGCTTCTTCCCAGGAGGCCTCGCGGAAATGCGTGAACGGATTGGCCGGGTCGACCTGGTCGTTGGGGTCCTTCTTCACATTGGGCAGTCGCACCAGCGGCTTGGTGAGGCGATTGGGATGATGGATGTAGTCGAAGCCGAAGCGGCCCTTGACGCAGAGCCGGTTGTGATTGGCCGGGCCATCGCGCCCCTCGGCGTAGATCACCTTGTCGTCCTTGACCTGATAGGTGACCTGGCAGCCGACGCCGCAATAGGGGCAGAGCGAATCCACCTTCTTGTCGGGATAGGTGACGCGGGTCTGGTTCTCGTCGAGCATCACCGCGGGCATAAGTGCGCCGGTCGGACAGGCCTGCACGCACTCGCCGCAGGCGACACAGGTGGATTCGCCCATCGGATCGTCGAAATCGAACACGATTTTCGCACCGTGATTGCGGTAGGCCATGCCGATCACGTCATTGACCTGGACCTCGCGGCAGGCGCGCACGCACAACCCGCACTGGATGCAGGAATCGAGATTGACGCGCATCGCCGGATGGCTGGCGTCGCCTTCCCAGCGCTGGGCGGCCGGAAACCGGCTTTCGGTGACCTCGACCTTTTCGGCCCAGTGCCAGAATTTCGAATCGGGATCGTGCGATGTAGACCGCGCCGGCTGGTCGGCGACTAGAAGCTCCATCACCATTTTCTGCGCGGCGATTGCGCGCGGGCTCGCCGATTTCACCTTCATGCCGACGCTGGGCGTGCGCTTGCAGGAAGCCGCCAGCACGCGCTCGCCTTCGACCTCGACCATGCAGGCGCGGCAATTGCCGTCCGGGCGATAGTCCGGTTCGGGCGAATGGCACAGATGCGGAATTTCGCGGCCCTGGCGTTTGGCCACTTGCCAGATGGTCTCGCCATTGACGGCTTCGACCTGCTTGCCGTCGAGCTCGAACTGGATCTTGGTCATTCCGCAGCTTCTTTCGGAGTGAATTCTTCCGGGAAATATTTAATGACTGATGTCAGGGGATTCGAGGCCGCTTGGCCAAGCCCGCAGATCGACGCATCCCGCATTGCCTGGCTCAATTCGTCGAGCAGTTCGCGGTTCCAGACCGGTTTTTCCATCAACAGCGCCGCCTTCTGGGTTCCGACGCGGCAGGGCGTGCATTGGCCGCAGCTTTCGTCCTCGAAAAAGCGCATCAGGTTCAGCGCCGCGCCCTTCACGCTGTCCTTCTTGGACAGGATGATGACCGCGGCCGAACCGATGAAGCAGCCGTATTTCTCCAGCGTTCCGAAATCGAGCGGAATATCGTCCATCGATGCCGGCAGGATGCCGCCGGAGGCGCCGCCCGGCAAATAGGCGTGGAATTTGTGTCCGTCGGCCATGCCGCCGCAGAATTCGTCGATCAATTCGCGCACCGTGACACCCGAGGGCGCAAGCTTCATGCCGGGATTTTTTACGCGCCCCGACACCGAATAGCTGCGCAGGCCGTGGCGGTCGTTGCGGCCGTGGCCGTTCCACCAGCCTGCGCCTTTTTCGACGATGTCACGCACCCACCATAGCGTTTCGACATTGTTGATCAGCGTCGGCAATCCGAACAGCCCGACCTGGAACGGATAGGGCGGCTTGTGCCGCGGCAGACCGCGTTTGCCCTCGAGGCTTTCCAGGAGCGAGGATTCCTCGCCGCAGATATAGGCGCCGGCGCCGCGCCGCATGTGCAGCAACGGACCGCCGGGCGGCAGTTTTGCGATCTCGCGGTCCAGAATTTCACGCGAGGCCGGATATTCGTCGCGGATGTAGATGTAGATCTCGGGCGCTTCCACCACATGCGCGCCGATCAGCATGCCCTCGATAAAACGATGCGGATCGGTCTCCAGATAATAGCGATCCTTGAACGTGCCGGGTTCGCCCTCGTCGCCGTTGATCGCCATCAGCCGCGGGCCCGGCTCGCCGAGCACCGCGCGCCACTTTCGCCCCGTGGGAAAGCCGGCGCCGCCGAGACCGCGCAGGGAAGCCTCATCGAGCGCCTTCAAGAGATCTTCCCTGGAAAGCTCGCCCGAGCGCAGGCGCTTCAACAGCGCGTAGCCGCCACCGGCGACATAGGCGTCGTAGCCGATATACTCCGGCAGATGCGCGTGGGTGTCGCCGCTCTTTACGGCCGCAAGCACGCTGCCAACGCTGGCGCGATCCACAAAATGATGACCGACCTCGGCGGCCGGCGCGGTGTCGCAGCGCCCGACGCAGGGCGCGCGCACCACGCGGATGCCGGGGCCAGCGGTGTTCTGCAACTCGTGCAACAGCTTTTCCGCACCCAGCATGGCGCAGGTCAGCGAATCGCAGACGCGAATGGTGAGCGGGGCGATATCGGCCTCGCCCTCCTTCACAACGTCGAAATGCGCATAGAAGGTCGCGGTCTCGAACACTTCCGCGAACGCAAGCTTCATCTCCTCGGCAAGGGCGACCAGATGGGCCGCTGAAATCTGATGATATTTATCCTGGATGAGGTGCAGATGCTCGATCAGGAGATCGCGGCGCCGCGGTCGTTCGCCCAGCAAAAGTTCAATCTCTTCCGCAGCCTTGGGATCGATCTGGCGCCCCTTGGGGGTCGATTTGGCTCGCTTTCGTCCCTCGCCCGGATGTTCGAACGCACGAACTTGATGCACATCATGACTCATCGAAACGTCTCGGTTTTGTTCTTGGCGGTGAACTTAGTCTGTGGCATGCCAGATGCCAAGTGGAATGATTTTGCCCAGATTTAAGGGGCATGCAGCCGCCGCTGTCATGCCCCCGCCGATGTTCGTCGCAGAGAAGTTGCGTCCGCGGGACATTGTTACCGTCCCGCGGTAAAGGCCGCGATCAGAGGATCTTGACCGCACTTTCCAGGGTCTTCCAAACACCCCAAGCAAGCGGAATGCCAACGAAGGCCCAGAACAGCGCGGCCTTCGCGTCCAGCCCGCCGAAGCCGATGCCGTACGAGCCCGACTGCACCGCGGCCGCGCTTTTGGCGCTCGCAGCCTGCAGCCTGGCGACCTCGTCGGCACTCATGTGCCATTTGTGGTCGACCGGCTTGATCAGGTAGTTGCAGATCAGGCCGGCGACCAGCATCGCACATAGAATATACATCGTGGTGTCATAGAGCTTGTCGCGAGGAACGCCGGCGGCGAGCTGGAATTCGCGGATGTAGTTCACCACCACCGGACCGATGATGCCGGCGGTCGACCACGCCGTCAGCAGCCGCCCGTGAATGGCGCCCACGAACTGCGTTCCGAACATGTCGGCAAGGTAGGCCGGCACCGTGGCAAAGCCGCCACCGTACATCGACAGGATAATGCCGAAGCCCAAAACGAACAGCAGCTTCGAGCCCATCGCCGCGAAGGTCGGCGCCAGTGCATAGAGCGCGATGCCGAGCAGGAAGAAGCAGTAGTAGGTGTTCTTGCGGCCGATATAATCCGATAGCGACGCCCAGAACACCCGGCCGCCGATGTTGAACAGCGACAGCAGGCCGGCAAAGCCCGCCGCGATTCCGGCGATCGTCGCCTTCTGGTCGATGCTGAGCGCGTTGAACTTCACGCCGGGCAGACCAATCAGGTTACCCGCGAAGATCTCCTGCAACATCGGCGATGCCATGCCGATCACGCCGATTCCGGCGGAGACGTTCAGGCAGAGCACCCACCAGATCAACCAGAACTGCGGGGTCTTGTGGGCGTCCTTCAGATGCACGTTGTTCTGCGAGATCATCGCATTGGATTTTTCGGGCGGCGTCCAGCCGTCAGGCCGCCAACCGGCCGGCGACACGCGATAGGCGAAGGCGCCGATCATCATGAAGACGAAATAGATCACGCCCATGGTGGCGAAGGTTTCCCAGACACCGACCGAGGTGGGCGTCTTGAAGTAGTTGATCAGGATGTTGGCCAGCGGCGCGCCGATCATGGCGCCGCCGCCGAAGCCCGCGATGGCAAAACCGGTTGCCATGCCGCGATGGTCGGGGAACCATTTGATCAGCGTTGATACCGGGGAGATGTAACCGAGCCCGAGACCGACGCCGCCGATGACGCCGGCCCCCAACCACATGATCCAGAGCTGATGCACGTAGACCCCGAATGCGCCGATCAGCAGGCCGCCGGACCAGCAGAGCGCGGCGACGACGCCGGCCTTGCGCGGACCGACGCGCTCGAGCCACCCGCCCCAGATCGCGGCCGAGACGCCGAGCAGCACGAAGAACAGCGTGAACATCCAGCCCATGCTGGCGACTTTCCAGTCGCAGGTCGTGGTGAACAGCTCCTGCCACAGCGACATATCGGGGCAGGCTTTGCTCGCCGTCAGCCCGATGGCGCGCGACAGCGGCAACCAGAACACGCTGAAGCCGTAGGCCATGCCGATGCAAAGATGAATGCAAAGCGCCGCGGGCGGCACCAGCCAGCGATTGAAGCCGGCCTTTGCGATGGTGTGCTCGCGATCGAGAATTCCGAGCCCGCCGCCGGGCATGGTTCCAGCGCCTTCAATGGTAGCCATTATTCTCTCCCCTAACAGCTGCCCGTGCCGGGCTTGTCTGCAATCCACGATCCTGTTGTCGTCAGCCTTTCACGGCGTGCCAGCCTGCACGGATGTCGCGCATTGCTGCTTTGCACAATTTTCAATATGCGCCAGGATCCCAAAGCGCATTTGAAAATTCTAACACCCGATTCCGGGCGTTATGCCTGCTGAGGCGCCGGCTTTTGACAATGCAGCCGGCACGAATCGTCTTCCGCGGCCCCTGCGGAGAACTCGATTGGGCCAGAAGCCGGGGCCGGTGTCGATAGGCAAAAGGTAGAGATATCCACGGTTCCGAAGCGGTTCTGGACAGAGGAGAATTCGCATTTACCTGCCGGAATTCGCGGGGTTCGCGGGACCGTCAATCGCTGGTCTTTCCAACCTGCCCAGTTGCTTTTTCAATCACGAACACGATTCCCCGCTCCGCGCGCTCGGTGATCTCGACCTTGTCACCGGTCTCCTGGATCAAATTGGGAATATCGATCAGCGATAGCGGGTCGGTGCAGCGAACTTCCAGGAGGTCGCCGGGCTTGAGCGCTTTGAGCGCCTTTCGCGTCTTCAACGCCGGCAGCGGACATTTGAGGCCGGTGAGGTCGAGCTTGGTTGCGGTCATGACCGGAACATGGCGAAGGGAGGTCATATCGTCAACGGACATCGCCTGCGAGACGTGGCAAGCCTGAGGGCTATTCGGCCTGGTCTGACGCGACCAGAACACCGGGACCTTTGGGCGCAACGATTTGCGTTTCTTCCGGAGCGGACGACGGCAACAGATGATGCGGCAAATAAAACGCATTTGCGATCACTGTCGGAACAACTGCGCTTGCGATCACTGCGGCGACCAGCGACGAGTATTGGGCCTGGCTGATAATTCCGTGAGATAGGCCGAACAGCGCGGAAATGGTCCCGAAGGTCAGTCCGGTCGACATCAGCAGGGTCGTGTACATCGCCTCCTTGTTCGGCGCGGAAAACAGTTTGGTCACAGGGTAGACGCCGACGATTTTCGCGCCGATCTTGACAACCAGGAACAACAGGAATGCCGCCGGCGCCGCCACCAGCGCCGGTATCGAGACGAACGAACCGGCGCGGATGAAATAGAATGGAGTCAGAAATCCGAACGTCAGCGTACGCAGCCGTCGGATCAGCGCGTGGTCCTTTCCAACCGTTCCCGCAAGCACCATGCCGATCAGATAGGCCGGAAGCACCGGTTCGCTGTCGGCCCAGTTCGCAAGCGCTCCCATTCCGAACAGGCACAACAGCAGGAACTTGGTTTCGAGCTCTGACGGCCGGTTTCCATAGATCTTGAAAAAGCGCGGCGTCAGCCACGGCAGAATGAAGAACACGACCACGCCGACGACAAGAAACACCAGGGTCTTGAATGTGAACGGCGCGAAAATCAGGCCGAGCGCCACCACCGTCCCGAGATCGGTGACGAAACACGCGGCCAGCACGATCTTTCCGTATTCCGTTCGGTTGAAGCCAAATTCGAGCATCACCGCGTAGACGACGGCCACCGAAGTCGTCGACATGGCGACGCCCGCGAGCCAGCTCGGCATCGGCTCCCAGCCAAGCACGTAATAGGCCGCCGCGGCGCATCCCAGAAATGGAAAGAAAAAGCTCGCAAGACCGACGGCCGCGGCCTCCTTCCACTTCAATTTGAAAACGGCGGGATCAAGCTCGGCGCCCGCAAGAAACGTCAATACGATCGCGCCGACGCCCGACAGGAACTTGACCCAGGATTCATCGGTACCGAGCATGGCCTGGCCGATGACCGCGCCGATGATGAGTTGCGCGATCGTTCCGACGATTATTTCTGAGAGCGCCGTCGCTACCCGAAACCAGATTGACAAAAGACTCGCGATCAACGCGAGGCCAAGCCACAACGCTGCCAGGGCCCATACGCTTGTCATGTTGTCCTCCCGATCGGGAAGGACGCGGTTTTTGCCGGGCTGCTCGGTTGGGACCCGGTTTGGGCGGGTAGGCGATGATTGTGCATAATATTCTCCTGCTCACGCAAACGCGTTGCAGGAGTCATCAGCCGGAATGGCGGTTTTGGGGGACTCCATCCCCGTAATCGGCAGGGAATGCTACCCCAACCGCAGACAATGACAAGCCTGAACGGTTCCGGCCCGAGGTCGATCCTGCGCGATCAGGCCTTCGATCCATATTGAAGAACTTGCACCTTTTCGAGAGTTGTCAGGCCGCTGGTCATCATTTCCTCCAGAGCCGGCAGGAAGCCATTGATCTTGTCCTCGCTGTCGACAATTTCGATCACCAGGGGCAGGTCTTCCGAAAGGCGCAAGATCTTGGTGGTGTGAAGCCGGCTGGACGCGCCGAAACCCATCGGACCGCGCAGAACGGTTGCGCCGGCCAGATGCAACTCACGCGCTCTCAGCACGATCGCCTCGTACAGCGGCGATCCGCCGAACTTGTCATCTTCGCCAATGAAGATGCGGAGCAGCAGCGCCTGTTTTGGGATTTGCATGGTTAGCTCCCTTTCAAACGGTTGAGGCGGCTTGCCAGCACATATCCCAGCCACACGGCCACCAGCCAGGTCACGATTGACACTGCGATATTGAGAAACGCGTTTCTGGCCATTCCGCCTTCCAGCAGTCTGAATGTCTCAAGGCTAAAGGTCGAGAAGGTCGTATAGCCCCCGCAAAACCCGGTGGTTACGAATTGCCGCTGTCGTGCGCTTGCGAACAACCGTCCGTCAGGTCCGCTGAGCGTGCTGTAAAATCCGATGATGAAAGAGCCGGTGACGTTGACGAACAGGGTCGCCCAGGGAAATCCCGGAATTAACTCAATGAGCAGGGACAAAAGATAGCGCGCAACGCCGCCCAACACACTGCCGGCTGCGATATATCCATAGAGGACCAGGGTATTCCACGCGTTGGTTGTTGCCATCGGTCAACTCATCTCAGCAGGTTGACCAGCGCAAAACCCGCGGCAACGGCTGCAATCGACAGCGCCACGGAGGCGGCCACATAGCCGACCGCGCGGCCGTTCTCGCCGTCTCTTGCCAGCGCCAGTGTCTGCAAACTGAATGATGAGACGGTGGTGTAGCAACCCAAAAATCCGGTCACGGCAAACAGCCATGGATTTGACGAGGCAAACAGCGACGCGTGGTCCAGCGCCAATGCGCCGAAAATGCCGATCAGCAGAGCACCGCTGACGTTGACCGACAGGGTACCCCAGGGAAACGTCTCGCCCACCCGTCTCGCCACGACCCCGGAAAGAAAATAGCGCGCGATGCCTCCCAGCGCGCTGCCCAAGACAACACAGATCAATCCACTTATCACGTGCGCAGGTATCCAAAGAGTTTTGGGCAGAGGCGATGCTGCATGCTTATCGTTCCAAACCGATGCCTCTCAGTATCGATCGGCCCAATGTTTGTGAAGCTTAATGATTGGGTCCTTTACCGCTCCGCTTCAGGCGTTCGCCTGCTCCGATCAGGCTTGGCCTGACGACAGGCCTCACATCAAGCTTGCATAACTGAGAAATCCGACGGTCTGGCCGGCTTGCACCTGGGTGATTTCTTCGGCGAGCTCGACCAGCCCGTCGGTGTCTACCAGCGAGGACAACAGGCCCGCGCCCTCGCGCGGAAATTTTGTCGCTTCGAGCGCGCCATCTTCGGTCCGGCGCAGATTGACCCTGACATATTCACGGCGGGCGATCTTCTTTTTATAGGTGAAAGCTGCGCGGACCGGCACCGGGACCAGCGGCTGCAGCGTCGCGCCGGCCAGCGCCAGCACCGTCGGCCGCACCACGTGAACGAAGGTAACAAAACTAGCCACCGGGTTGCCCGGCAATCCGATAAAGGGCGTGCCGCCGATAATTCCCATCGCGACGGGACGGCCGGGCTTGATCGCCATGCGCCACAAGACGAGCGTGCCGACGCTTTCGACGCTGGCCTTGACGTGGTCCTCCTCGCCGGTCGAAACCCCCCCGGTGGTCAGGATCAGATCGTGGGTGCCGGCGACCTTCTTCAAGCCCCGCGCCAGCGCGGCGCGATCATCGCCGACAATACCGAGATCGCTGATCTCGCAACCGAGGCGCGCCAGCATCGCCATCAGCATCACGCGATTTGAATCGAACAGTTGCGCGGGCCTGCGCGGGCTTCCCGGCGATACCAGCTCGTTGCCGGTCGAAAAAATCGCGACCCGAATGCGCCGCCTCACCTCGATCTCGGTCAGGCCGAACGCCGCCGCAAGCGCGACATCCTGCGGCCGCAGGCGCTGGCCTGCCCTGAGCGCATGATGTCCGGCAGCAATGTCTTCGCCCGCCGGGCGCACATTGGCGCCGGGCCGCAAACCCGCGGGAAGCACAACCCTGCCCTCCCCATCGATGCGCACGTCCTCCTGCATGAACACCGTATCGGCGCCATCGGGCATCGGCGCGCCTGTGAAAATCCGCATGGCGTGGTTCGGCCGGATCGCTTCGCTCGCGGACGCGCCGGCCTGAAGGCGCCCGAGCACGGGAAATGCAGCCTGTTCCCGTAGCGGAAGATCGCGGCTTCGCACCGCATAACCGTCGACGGCGGAGTTGGTGAAGGGCGGCAACGGCAGCGACGCGGCAATGTCGCGCGCGAGAATGCGCCCATCGGCCGCCACGAGGGAAACGTTCTCGATGCCTTGCACCGCGCTCACCCGGGCGGCGATGATCCCGACAGCCTCATCGACCGACATCATCGGCCCTCCGAAGGCAAAGCAGTCGTCGGACAATTGCGCCATCATGCGCCTCAGGTTTGGCTTGCGCTGCGCGCCAGTACGTCGTCGAGCGGTATCGCGGACCGCCGCATCATAGCGGCGATGGCCGGGATGTCATCGAGATGGGCAACGGGCAACGCGGTTGCAACGGTGCCGTCGGTGGCAATACCCGCGATCGCGGGGTCATCGGGGAATAGCAGCGGTTTGCCATTGGCAAGCCGGTGCACCTCGATCTTGCGGTGCGGTTCGGACTTGAAGCCCTCGACGACGACCAGATCGACCGGCGACATCTTCCTCAGCAGTTCGGGCAGCCGGGGCTCGGGCGCCCCGCGCAATTCGTGCATCAGCGCCCATCTTTTGCCCGAGGATACCAGCACTTCGGCGGAGCCCGACTGCCGGTGCACCCAGGAATCCTTGCCGGGCGTGTCGACATCGAAACTGTGGTGGGCGTGCTTGATGACGGAGACGCGAAGACCCTGCGCGATAAAATGCGGGATGATACGCGCCAGCAAGGTTGTCTTGCCGGCGCCGCTCCACCCGGCGAGGCCAATCACTTTCATTCTACTCTCCGGAACCCGTATGCTTACCGTCATTGCGAGGAGCGAAGCGACGAAGCAATCCACCTTCTTTCTTTCGCAAAAAAGCTGGATTGCTTCGCTTCGCTCGCAATGACGACATTGGTCGCATTTCGTTCATCCGTCAGATGCTTTATATCGGCTAACACTGAATGTCATGCTAGCCTGCGCCCCCATGATGAAATTCGACAAAGCCCCTGTCCCCCTGATTGTGCCCAATCCGCAGGATCCGCGGCTGACCGAGCGTGTCGCCGGCACCGATCAGGCCGGAGCCGCGGTCGAGATCAACGTTCCGGTGGAGCGGCCGTTGACGCTTTATCTGAACGCCCAGGAGATCGTCACCATGATGACGATCGGCGATTATCCGGAATATCTGGCGCTCGGCTATCTGCTCAATCAGAACATGCTGAAATACGACGACGTCGTCACCGAGGTCGAATATGACGACGATCTGCAGGTGGTGGTCGTACGCACCGAACACCACACCAATTTCGAACAAAAATTGAAGAAGCGCACGCAGACCTCAGGCTGCGCGCAAGGCACCGCGTTCGGCGACCTGCTCGAAGCCGTGGAAAGCGTAGCGCTGCCCGAGGCCGAGCTGCGCACCTCCTGGCTTTACCAGATGACGCATGCCATCAACACCATGCCATCGCTCTATCTCGAGGCCGGCGCGATCCACGGCTGCGTGCTGTGCAAGGAAGGCCAGCCGGTCTGCTACACCGAAGACGTCGGCCGCCACAACGCCGTCGACAAGATCGCGGGCTGGATCTACCGCCACGGCGTCGATCCCGCCGACAAGATTCTCTACACCACGGGACGGCTGACCTCCGAGATGGTGATCAAGACGGTAAGGATGGGAATACCCATCCTGGTTTCGCGGTCGGGTTTCACCGCATGGGGCGTCGACCTGGCCCGCCAGGTCGGACTGACGCTTGTCGGCCGCGCGCGCGGCAAGCGCTTCATCGTACTGTCGGGCGAAGAACGCATCGTCTACGACCAGAATCTCGCTTTCGTCGAAGAGGAATCCGCGCGCCACAAACGCAAGGGCGCCGAACGTGACGATTGAAACACCCGGCGTGTTGCTTGCCGGCGGGCTGGCGCGGCGGATGGGTGGCGGCGACAAGCCGATGCGCGAGATCGCAGGCCGAACCATCCTCGAACGCGTGATCGCGCGGCTCAAACCGCAATGCGACGGGCTCATTCTCAACGCCAATGGCGATCCGGCGCGCTTTGCAAGTTTCGGACTGCCCGTCATCGCCGACACCGTGGAGAATTTTCCGGGACCCCTCGCGGGCATTCTTGCCGCGCTCGACTGGGCCGCGTCCGCCCGGCCGCAAGTTCGGTGGGTGCTGAGCGCGGCGGCGGACTGTCCGTTTTTGCCGCGCGATCTCGTCGCGCGCCTGCATCGTGCCCGCGCGGAACAAAACGCGCAGCTCGCCGTCGCGGCCTCCGATGGCCAATCGCATCCCGTGATCGGACTGTGGAGCGTGGCGTTGCGCGAGGAGCTGCGTCACGCACTGGTCGTGGAAGACATTCGCAAGATCGACCGCTGGACCGCGCGCTACCGGCTCGCAACGGTGACGTGGCCCGTCGACAAACTCGATCCGTTCTTTAACGCCAACACCGTCGATGACATCGCCGTGGCCGAGCAACTGGCAACGCTGGACGGAGGTTGATCCATCGCCGGCACCCAACATGAACGGTTAGTGAGTCGCTTGTTGCCCATGCTTCGAGACGCTCGCCATAGCCCGCGAAGACGGGCGTAAACGCCCTTCTGGCTCGCTCCTCAGAATGAGGTTATTTTGTTTCAACACCTTAGGACCTCATCCTGAGGAGGCCGCGGAGCGGCCGTCTCGAAGGATGGACCACAACACCGACTATTCCGGTACTAGCCGAGGGCTTCGATCATGAACATCAAGCCGGATTTGAGCGGCCGCGTTGCACTGGTGACGGGCGGGTCCCGTGGCATCGGAGCGGCGATTGCCGCAGCGCTTGCCGAAGCGGGCGCGGCCGTCGCGGTCAATTATCGCGAACGCGCCACTGAAGCCGATGCGATGGTCGCGAAGATCAGGGATATGGGCGGCCGCGCGATCGCAGCCGCGGCCGACGTATCGCAGGCGACGACGGTCGCAAAGATGGTCGATCACGTCGCCTCGGCGCTGGGGCCGATCGACATTCTCATCAATAACGCGGGCGTCGCGATCGTGCGCGGCGTTGAAGACCTGACCGAAAGCGACTTCGACCGGACGATTGCGGTCAACCTGAAATCGGCCTTTCTCTGCAGCCAGGCCGTCCTGCCGGCGATGCGCGCCAGGAAATGGGGCCGCATTGTCAACATCTCGTCGGGGGCCGCGCGCGGCGCTGGCGCCATCGGTGTTCACTACAACGCCTCGAAGGCCGGCATGGAGGGTCTGACGCGGGGATATGCGGCGCGGCTGGTGAAGGAAGGTATTACCGTCAACGCGGTGGCGCCCTCGCTGATCGAAACCGACATGATGCGCGAGAGGACCGATCTGGCGCGCAGGATCCCGCTTGGCCGGCTGGGACAGCCCGAGGAAGTGGCGCAGGCGGTGCTGATGGTGCTCGGAAACGACTACATGACCGGCCAGACCATCATGTTGAACGGCGGCATGGCGTTCTCTTGATCGCGTCCGGGACAGGACGGCGTCGCGAAACGCCTATGCCGCCAGCGGCGTGGTCCATGCATCGTAGGCGTAAACCCAGTCGGTGTCGGTTTTCTCCCTGAGCCAGGTGTTCGCCCGCGAGGTCTGCTGGACGCGCGCGGTGCGCTCATTTCTGCTCGCTTCAAACCGGCGATACGCATTGGCAATCCCCTCACGCTCGACGCCTTCGAGGCAACGCGAAAGCACGGCGGCGTCCTCGATCGCCATGGCGGCGCCCTGGGCCATGTATGGCGTCATCGGATGGCAGGCATCGCCCAGCAGCGTGACGTTCCGGTCAGCCCAGCGCGCAAGGGAGGCGCGGTCGACGATCGCCCATTTGTGAACATCCGGACAAGCAGCCAAAACGCCTTCGACCTGGCGATGGAAGCCCGCGAACGCCGAGCGCAATTCCCCGACGTCGCCCTTCGCCGACCACGACTCGATCTTGAAATCCGGCTCCGGCTGGCTGGTGACGAGGTAGATCTCGCTGCGGTCCGGCTTGACGTAGTAGATCACGATGTGCCGGTCTTCTCCCCACCACTTGGTGCAATCATCGATCTGTCGTTCGCCGAGAAGAGCGGCGGGATAGGTCGTTCGGTAGGCGATGCGCCCGGTGTAATTCACCGGCGCGGCGCCAAACAGGATATCTCGCACCACCGAATGAACGCCGTCCGCTCCAATCACCGCGTCTGCAACCGCGATCGCACCATGGGCAAATGTCAATCGGACGCCGTCACTGGCCTCATCCAGTCCCACCAGCCGGTGGCTCAGCTTGATGTGTTCGGCGGGAACGGCGCTGGCCAGCGCGGCATGAAGGTCGCCCCGATGCGCCAGCAAATACGGCGCGCCAAACCTGCGCTCGGCGCTCTCCCCGAAAATCATGTCGAACTTGACTTCGCCGGTTCGCCAGTCCCGGTTGTTCCACGAGCGCGGATAGAACGATTGCTGGCGCAAGGTGGATTCGAGTCCGAGCCCGCGCAGCACCTTCATGGCGTTGCAGCCGATCTGGATTCCGGCGCCGAGCCTGGTGAATTGCGCGGCCTGTTCGTACACCGTGACATCGATGCCCACCCGCCGCAGCGCCGCCGCTGCGGCAAGGCCTCCCATGCCGGCACCAACAATCGCAATCGATAGAGGTCTTGCCATCGAGTTACGTCCGCCCTTCTTCTCGCGCATTGGGAAAGAACAATTGCTGACCATCGATCTTGTAGCCGGCGATCGCCGCCTGGCCCTCCCCGGAGATCAGCCAGTCCACGAACGCCTGGCCGGACTCCTTTTTCACGGAGGGAAATTTTTCGGGGTTCACCAGCATGACGCCGTATTGATTGAACAGCCGTTTGTCGCCTTCGACCACGATCCGGAGATCGCCGCGATTCTTGAATGCTAGCCAGGTGCCGCGGTCAGATAGCACGTAAGCGTTCATCGCGTCCGCGGTGTTGAGCGCTGCCCCCATGCCCTGCCCGATCTCGCGATACCAGGGGCCTTTCGCCGCGGCGATATCGACGCCGGCCTGCTTCCAGAGCGCAAGCTCGGCGGAATGCGTACCCGATTTGTCGCCGCGCGACACGAACGGCATGCCCTTTGCCTCAATCGTCTTCAGCGCGGCGGCGATATCATTGCCCTTGGCGCCGGCCGGATCGCCCTTGGGCCCGATCAGCACGAAGTCGTTGTACATCACCTCGAAACGCCTGACGCCAAAACCCTCAGCTATAAATTTTTCCTCCTGCGATTTGGCGTGTACGAACACCACGTCGGCATCGCCGCGCCGCGCCGTGTCGAGCGCCTGGCCGGTACCCTGTGCGATCACTTTCACCTCGATGCCGGTCCTGGCCTTGAAGATCGGCAGGAGATAGCCGAACAGCCCGGAATCCTGGGTCGAGGTGGTCGATGCCACGACGATCGACCGATCCCCGGCGATCGCGGGCGCGCAACCGGCGATGATGCCGGACAAAACCAGCGTCAGCGATAAGAAGCGGAAGGACATCGAGTGCTCCCTTGCAAATCAAATGACGAGATCGCCGCGCAAGAAGGCGGCGGCTTCCGGTGTCCTCGGGCGGTCGAGAAAATCCGCGGCCAACCCCTGCTCGCTGAGCGTACCGCGAACCATAAACACCACATCGCCCGCAAGTCGCCTCACCTGGCCGAGATCGTGGGAGGCCATCACGATCTTGATGCCCGATTGCGCCGCCATCAGCACGATCTCCTCCACGCTGCGCGTCGCCGCCGGATCCAGGTTGGCGGTGGGTTCATCGAGCAGCAGGATCTCCGGATCGCGTGCCAGCGCGCGGGCCAGCGCCAGCCGCTGCTGCTCGCCCCCGGAAAGCCGGCGCGCCGGCCGCTGTGCCAGATCGGACAGGCCGACGCGCTCGAGCAATTCGGTGACCCGCCCCGCGCGCTGGTGACGCGGCCTGCCGGCCTGCGCCAGCGCATAGGCGACGTTGGCGGCAACGCTCCTGCGCAGCATCACCGGGCGTTGAAACAGGATCGCGCGCCGCGCCGGAGCGCCGGCGGCGTGGCCACCCCAACTGATGCGGCCGGTCGACGGCGCGATGAGCCCCATGCAGAGCCGCAACAAGGTGGTCTTGCCCGCGCCGTTCGGCCCGACGATCAGCGTCGGGGCGCCCGGCGATATCGTCAGGCTCAACCGGTCGAGGATCGCGGTTGCACCCGCCCGCAGCGAGACGTCATCGAGAACCAGGGGAAGATCGCTTAAAGGCGCCCGCATCGCTACCCCACCTGCCGTTCGGACCAGATCCGCGTGCCCCATGCGGCGGCGTTGATCGAAACCACGATGGCGACCAGAATGAGCCCGAGTCCCATCGCCAGCGGCAGATTACCCTTCGAGGTTTCCAGCGCCACCGCCGTGGTCATGGTGCGGGTAAAGCCGTCGATATTGCCGCCGACGATCATGACCGCGCCGACCTCGGCGGCGGCGCGCCCGAAGCCCGCCAGCAATGCCGTCAACAGGCTGTGGCGCGCGTCCCACAACAGGGTCGTCATGCGGCCGGCCGGACCGACATCCATCGCGGTCAGTTCGTCGCGATATTCGGCCCACAGGTCTTCGACGGTCTGGCGCGTCAGCGCCGCGATGATCGGCACGATCAGAATGGTTTGCGCGATCACCATCGCCGAGGGCGTGAACAGAATGCCCATCGACCCCAGCGGTCCGGACCGCGACAGCAGGAGATAGACCGCGAGCCCGACCACCACCGGCGGCAGTCCCATCAACGCATTGAGCAGCACCACAAATGCGGACCGTCCGGGAAAGCGGGTCAGCGCGAGCAGCGCGCCGAGCGGCATGCCGACCAAAGCGGCCAGCGCAACCGCCGACAGGCTGACGGCAAGCGAAAGCCTCACGATCGCAAACAACGCCGCATCGCCAGTTATGATCAATTGCCAGGCGCTCAATTGGTCGGTCATCACTTCCTCAATGCACTTCTTGGTCCGGAAAATTGTAGTTCATAGCGAGTAGCCCAATGTCGAGCGCGACTTTGTCATCTTCGCCTCGCAATGTCTGCGAGTCTCGGTTGTTGGTGCGCGCCGAACCAAAACTACTCTTGCGTTAGGGGTAGATAAAACTTGTCGGGTCGGCCAAACCTACTACAATCGATCCACCGTAGACACGTAAGAGACGGCAACATGCCAAGCGTGGACTTTGCAAGCGCCGATGTAATCCGCAACCCTTATCCGCTGCTACGGCATCTTCAAGAGCATGATCCGCTACATTGGAATGCCAAGCTGAACGCATGGTGCCTCACCCGTTATTCGGACGTTGAGCAGGCATTCCGGGCGCCCTATCTGTCTGCTGACAGAATTGGGCCCGTGTTTGGACCCCGACAAAACCCTTCAGCCGATCTGCTGACCCTTCAAAGTTGCTTGTCACTTTGGATGGTGTTTAACGACCCCCCGGCGCACAGTCGCCTTCGATCGCTGGTTTCGCAAGCGTTTACCCGCCGCTCGACAGAAGCACTTCGTCCCGTGATTGCCAAAACTGCCGGCGAACTTCTTGAAAACATGAGTGGTCATTCTGACATCATAGCCGATTTCGCCTATCCGCTCCCCGCCATCATAATTGCCGAGATGCTGGGTGTTCCCCGACAAGACGTGGGTAAACTGAAAAAATGGTCAGACGATCTCGCCGCTTTTGTTTTGGTTTCCCGCACGAATGCATACAAGCATGCGCTGGCGGCGGCCAGCCTGCGAGAAATGAATGAATATTTTTCGCGGCTCATTTCTGTACGAAGAGCCAGGCCAGACGATCGGATCATCGACGATCTGATCAGAGCTCACGATGCCGACGATGCGCTTTCCCTGGAAGAATTGGTGGCCTCCTGCGTTCTCCTGCTGTTTGCAGGTCATGAAACGACAACGCACTTCCTGGCGAACAGCGTCAGGGCGCTCATTCTAAATCCCGATCAAAATACCATATTTCTCAGGGAATTTGAGGACGTCGATTTTCTTCGCAATGCCTTGAACGAGCTGCTGCGCTGGGACGGCCCAAGCATATCGCAGCCGCGCATCGTTTCATCGGATGCGGAATTGTTGGGCAAGAACCTTGTTGCCGGCGACAGGATCTATCTGTTGATCGCGGCCGCCAATCGGGATCCGATGGTATTCGAGGCCCCCGAAAAACTTGATTTGCATCGGCCCAACGCAAGCAAGCAGCTCGCTTTTGGGAGCGGCATCCATGTTTGTCTCGGGGCTCATCTTGCGCGACTGGAGGGCGAGATCGCGCTTCCGATGCTGATGACTCATTTCGGAGCTCTCCATTTATCCGACGCCGACCTGGAATGGGAGGATAATTTTATCATCCGCGGCATGAAAGTTCTTCAATTGTCGGCCGAGCGCGCAGTGCAAAAGAATGGTTAGATCGATCCTATTCGCCATTCGCTACGCGCCATTTGCTTCCCTATTTCACCACCCCGATCTCGCGGAAATATTTCAGCACCCCGGGATGGATCAACTCCACGCCGGGCGCTGCGGCAACCGTATTTGCGGCCGTGGTTTCGCAGGCTTGTGCGAGCTTCTTGCAGAACGCGGCCTCGACCCCATGCAGCGAGCGCGCCAGGCGGTAGGCGATGTCATCGGGCAGGTTTTCGCGCGCCAGAATGAAACTCCATGAGCCCAGCGAATGGATCGGCGTAGTCTGGTTCGGATAGCTGCCGGCCGGCACGGTCAGGGGTTTAAGAAAAGTATGCTTGGCCCTAATGCGCGCTATTTCCTCGGCATCCGGCGCAATGAAGCGGGCGCCACCGGCGCTTCCGGCCACGGTTGCGAATCCGGGCCAGCCGATGCCGGCGCCCCAGAGCGCGGCGACCCGCCCGTCCTGCACCATCGCCGGGCCGTCGCCGGCGCGATCGAGATAGACGGATTGAAAATCCTCATCCTGCTTCAGTCCGAGACCGTCGAGCAGATAGCGCGACAAGATCGGAAGACCGGAGCCTTTCGCACCGAAGGCAACCGGCTGACCCCTGAGATCGCCGATGCTCTTGTAGGGGCTGTCGGCACGCACCACGAACATGCCGGGGCTCGAATACATCGCGGCGAGGATTTTCAAAGGGGTAACCGGCCGCCCTATTCCAAAAAACGCTTCGTAGGATGGCTCCCCCGTTGCCAAAGCGATATCGAGGCTTCCCGCTTCCAGCAGCGGGATATTCTCGCTGCTGCCCCTGGTGTTGCGCGGCTGAATCGAAATCGTCGGGTCGGCCTCGTTCATGATTTCGGCAAAGGCGTTGCCGTAAAGCGGAAAGCCGCCGCCAGGCGTGGCCGTTCCCAGGCTGATCGTGGTCTTTGTAATGGCCTTGCCTCCATCTTGCGCCGCGGCGCTGCCTGCCAGCAGCAAGACGCCGGCACAAACGACACGCGCGAAGTTCATGGACTACCCTCTGGTATCGGCGCCAACGCGCGCACCGTATCAAGCCAATCGCCAAAGCAATGTAGGCAAATTCCGCTTTGTATGAAAGCATGCGCCGGCGGCTTTGCACCGGGCGCGCCCGATGGCCTCGGCACCGCTGAATGGAGCAGTTGATGACCGGACTTTTGCGTGCTGCGCTTGCGGGAACGGTCTGCCTTTTGGGCGTTGCGGCCGGTATCGCGCCCGCATCCGCCGCCGATTATCCCAACCGGCCGGTGCACTGGCTGATCGGCTTTGCGCCGGGCGGTCCGGTCGACATCGTGGCGCGCATCATGGCGCGGTGGTTATCGGACCATTTCGGCCAGCAGTTTATCGTCGAGAACCGCACCGGCTCCGGCGGCAACATCGCGACTGCGGCCGCGATCGGTTCGCCCGCGGACGGCTATACCCTGTTGTTCAGCGGCGCCAACAACGCGATCAGCGCCTCGCTCTACCGGAAGCTGCCGTTCGATTTTATCCGTGACACCGTGCCGGTCGCGAGCTTCATGCAGGTGCCCAATCTGCTCGTGGTATCGAACGCCATGCCGGTGAAGTCGGTGCAGGAACTGATCGACTACTGCAAGGCCAATCCCGGCAAGATCTCCTATGCCTCCTCGGGCAACGGCACCTCGGTGCACATGTCGGCGGAGCTGTTCAAGGCGATCACCAAATGCGACATGGTCCACGTGCCCTATCGCGGCTCGGCGATCGCCTTTCCCGACGTCATTTCCAACAAGGTGCAGTTGATCTTCGACAACCTGCCGACGGCGCTGGAGCAGGCCCGCGGCGGCAGCGTGCGCGCGCTCGGCGTCACCTCGCCGCAGCGCTGGCCGAGCCTGCCCGACGTTCCCGCCATCAACGAGACGGTGCCGGGATACGAGGCAACCGTGTTCTACGGGATGTCCGCGCCCAAGGGAACGCCACCCGAAATCGTCGATAGCCTCAACAAGGCCATCGGCGAGGCGCTCAGGGACCCCAAGCTGATGGCCCGGTTCGCCGAGCTCGGCGGCATACCCAAGCCGCTGACCCCGGATGGATATGGCCAACTGATCGCAAGCGAGACCGAAAAATGGCGCAAGGTGGTCGAGTTCGCCGGCGTATCGGTCGATTGATATCCTTGACCGCCCGCGGCATTGCCGGATCGCCAACCGCATTGTAAGGGGGTCTCCACCCGTTGCGGTCGCGACAGCGGCAGCTTGCGGCGGGGCCTGTAGCTCAATGGTCAGAGCCGGCCGCTCATAACGGTCTGGTTGCAGGTTCGAGTCCTGCCGGGCCCACCACGCTTCGCCCTTCGGGCTACGCGTGGCGCAGCCACGCGGGGCCTGGAGGGCGAAGCGTGGTGTCCGGCGTAGCTTGAGCGAAGCGAAAGCGAAGACGGACCGGTGCCGCAGCCCAAAAGGCGAAGGCGGACGGCCCAACTAAAAATATCGAAAACAACCCCATGCAACGTAGCCGGTGGCCGCCGGAACAGACGCTTGGATCACACAAAAATGATTTTGACGCGTCGGGCAAATCAGCCGCACCATCGGATCATCGCCGGCTTCTTTGCATCAGTGGAAAAAAGGCGAAAGCGATCTGGGCGAGAAGTTCGACGATGCCCTGCGCAGATCGATACGACGCGAAATGATCTTCGATCGACCTGTTGAATGCGAAGACCGAGACCCCCGCTTCCGCCAGCATCAAAAGCGCAAACGCGACAGCGCCCATCAGCAGGCGTTGTGAGATGGCGCTCGACACGCCAAACTTCCGCGTCGTCCAACCCGAAACATACCAGCTGGCCGCAAGGGATGACGGGCGTTTCAAACAATACCGATATGGTCTCGCCGAACCGCGGCACCGCCGCCAAACCACAACTACCCCTTTTAAGAAACTTGACGGAGATCAATCTCCCCACGCTCTTGTGAGCTAAACTGTGAATTGTTGCCTTGCGATCGGCTAACAGGGGGCATCGTGAACGTCATCCATACCGATGTTGCGATCGTGGGAGCCGGCGGCGCCGGATTGCGAGCCGCCATCGCTGCCGTTGAATCCGATCCCGACGTGAAGGTCACGCTCATTTCCAAGGTGTATCCGATGCGCAGCCACACCGTGGCAGCCGAAGGCGGCAGCGCCGGGGTGGTCCAGGCCCACGACTCACTCGACAATCATTTCCACGACACGGTTGCAGGCGGAGACTGGTTGTGCGACCAGGATGTCGTCGAATATTTCGTTGCGAATTGCACTCCCGAAATGGTTCAACTCGAACATTGGGGTTGTCCCTGGAGCCGCAAGGCGGACGGCCACGTCAATGTGCGTGCGTTCGGCGGCATGAAGATCGAGCGCACCTGGTTCGCCGCCGACCGCAGCGGCTTCCATATTCTGCACACGCTCTTTCAGACCTCGATCAAGTATCCATCGATCCGGCGCCTTGACGAATATTTCTGCGTTGATCTCGTCGTCGAGGACGGCCGCTGCCAGGGCGTCGTTGCGATCGAGATAGGAACCGGGGAGCTGGTGCTGGTGGTCGCCAAAGCTGTGATCATCGCGACCGGCGGCGCGGGCCGGGTGTTCCTGCAGAACACCAATGGCGGCATCGTGACGGGCGACGGCATGGCGCTCGCGTTCCGCCGCGGCGTGCCGCTGCGCGACATGGAATTCGTGCAGTACCATCCAACCTGCATGCCCGGCACGGGACTGTTGTTCACGGAGGGGTGCCGCGGCGAGGGCGGCATCCTCACCAACAAGGACGGCTACCGTTATCTTCAGGATTATGACCTGGGGCCGCCCGATCCCTGGCCACGCAATAAGGCTATGGAGCTTGGACCTCGCGACCGCATCAGCCAGGCGTTCTGGCACGAGGAGCGGAAGGGCCGAACCATCACAACTCCGCACGGCTCGGCCGTGCATCTCGACCTGCGGCACCTTGGTGCCCGGAAATTGCGCGAGCGTCTGCCGCAAATCTGTGAGCTTGCCGAACATTTCCTCGGCATTGATCCTGCCGAGCAGCCGATCCCGGTGCGACCGGCCGTGCATTACACCATGGGCGGCATTCTGGTCGACATCAACACCGCCTCACCGCTGCCTGGTCTGTTCGCGGCCGGGGAATGTTCGAGCGTGGGCATTCATGGCGCCAACCGGCTGGGCTCGAACTCGCTAGCCGAGCTCGGTGTATTCGGCAAGGTGGCTGGCGTGTCTTCAGCACGATTTGCCAGGACAGTGACGGCTGCGCCGACCGCAACGCTTGAACGTCAGGCTCTCGGGGCCGAGCGGCAGGTGATCTCGTTGCTTCGTAGCGAGAAAGGCAGCGAACGGCTGGCGTCGTTGCGCGACGAGATGGCCCGCAGCATGGAGGAGGGTTGCGGCATCTACCGCACAGGCCCCGAGATGCAGGCGACCTGCGCCAAGATCGCGGACTTGAAGCAACGCTATCACAAGCTGCAGCTCCAGGATCAATCCAGGGCCTGGAACACCGAATGGCTTTCCGCCATCGAACTCGGCTATCAGCTCGAGGTCGCGGAAGCGATTGCGCACTCCGCGCTCAATCGCCGCGAATTGCGCGGCGCTCATCAGCGGATCGACGGATATGAAGCGCGCGACGACAACGGCTTCCTGAAGCATACGCTTGCGCACTATCGATCCGACGGATCCCCGCGCATTGACTACGGCCCGGTCAAGGTCACGAAATCGCAGCCCGGCAAGCGCGCCTATGGGGCCGAAGGCGATCGCCTGGAGCAGCAGGTCAAAGAGGGGAGCCATGCCGTCTAATCCTACCGATGCGACCCGACGCGAGATCGTGATTGAGGTGCTGCGCTATCGGCCGCAGATCGATCAGGAGCCGGTCCTGCAGAGCTATCGCGTGCCGTTTACCAACGACATGTCACTGTTGCAGGGCGTGCAATACATTAAGGACCACCTCGACGGCACGTTGAGCTTCCGCTGGTCATGCCGGATGGCGATCTGCGGCAGCTGCGGCATGATGGTCGAGAACGAGCCAAAGCTCGCCTGCATGACGTTTCTGCGCGACTATTATCCGGGTCCATTGCGGATCGAAGCGCTGAAGCATTTCCCGATCGAGCGCGACCTGGTGGTGACGGTCTCCGACTTCGTCAAGAAGATCGAGAGTATCTACCCCTATCTCGTGCCGAGGGTGTCGCGTTCCCTTGAGGAGGGCGAATATCTGCAGACCCCGGCAGAACTCGCACGCTACGAGTCGTTCAGCGATTGCATCAACTGCATGTTGTGTTACGCCGCCTGCCCGCAATTTGGCGCCAACCCCAACTTCATCGGCCCCGGCGCCATGGCGCTGTTGCAGCGCTACAACGGCGACTCGCGCGATAACGGTCAACAGGCGCGTCTGGACCGCATTCACGGCGAAGACGGCGTGTGGTCCTGCACTGCGGTCGGCATCTGTTCCGAGGTGTGTCCGAAGCTGGTCGATCCAGCCAATGCGGTGAACCAGAACAAGACCAAGAGCGCGCTCGATTTTGTTCTGAGCCGCCTGCGCAAGGAGAGCGTGACATGAGCGAACTGCGTCCTTATCTCCGGGCTCAGCCGCGATACTGGTGGGCACAGGCACCTTATCGCGCCTACACGATCCGCGAACTGTGCGGCGTCGTTCTTGCGATCTACGCCGCGATTTTGCTGGCAGGGCTGATCTTCCTGGCGCGGGGGCCTGAGGCCTACGAGGCCTATCGGCAGTTTTTGGCGAGCCCTTGGTCCTTATTGATCCACCTCGTGCTCCTGGTGGCCACGCTGTGGCACGCCTGGACCTGGTTCCAGATCTTGCCGAAGACGATGCCCAAGCTGATGCGGCGCGGAACGCCGGTCAGGCAGAGCACGATGACGAAGGCTGCCATGCTGCTCGCGGTCGTCTGCTCAATCCTGCTGTTGGCATCGGCCGCTGTCGTCGGAGCCTGGAGATGAGCACGCCGAAAAAATCCTCGCTTCCGAAGCGCACCATTGCGCCGGTGTTCTGGCTCCTGTTCGGTGCGGGCGGCATGCTGGCCGCGCTGTTTGGGCCAGCCCTGATTCTCCTGACCGGCATTTTGATTCCGCACGGTTGGGGCGTACCGGAAGCTCTCGGGAGCTATGCCAACGTGTTCGCTTTCGCGCGCAATCCGGTCGGCAAGCTGATACTGCTGGGAGTAATCGCGCTGTTCTTCTGGCACGCCGCCGAGCGCCTGTTTCTGACGCTCCATGATATGCGCGCAGGTTCGATTTTGCTGTTACGCTGGATCACCTATGGCTCGGCCGCACTGTTGAGCGCGCTCGCCGCGGCCGTGCTTCTGACCATCGGCTTATGATGCCATCTCCGATTTCTCTCATGCAGAACACGTAACATGCTCGACAGAACCTCTGCTGACGCGACGCTGGACTTGCTGCCGGCCTATCTTCGAGAAGTTTATGGTTGGGCCTATCTCACTCCGTGGCTCGCCCGCTATCTTGATCGCCAGATCGTGGTGCAGGCCATTCTCTGGGGCAACGCACAGCACCTGATCCGTGACGTCCTGGCCGAAATAAAGCCTGGCGACCGCGTGTTTCAGCCGGCTGCCGTCTATGGTGATTTCTCGTGCCGGGTCGCGGACCGGATTGGGCCTCAGGGAAGGCTTGCCGTGCGCGATGTCGCACCGTTGCAGGTCGATTTGACTCGCCGCAAATTGGCCGATCGGCCGCAGGCCCTCGTGTCCTACGGCGACGCCGCCGACCCGCATCCAGATGAGGACCGTGCCGATGTCGTCGCCTGCTTCTTTCTTTTGCACGAGGTACCGGACGAGGTGAAGCTGCAGATCACCCGTTCGATGTTGGAACTGGTGGCGCCCGGCGGCAAGGCCGTGTTTGTCGACTATCACCGGCCGCATCGCTTCCATCCTCTCAAACCACTGATGCAGAGGATCTTCGATCGGCTGGAGCCATTTGCGCCAAGCATGTGGTTGCGCGAGATCCGTGATCTTGGCGGATCGACCGGGAGCTGCTTTCATTGGCGCAAGCGCACACGGTTTGGCGGGATGTATCAGATAGTCGTGGCCGAACGATACTGACCGAACACCTCATAACTCGCCGTCGGCAAGAGGCTCGCAGCGTGCAACGCAGGCTTGGCTCACCGAAAAGGCAAACACCATGATGACACAACCGGTGGAACTCCTGTTGCCTTACACTGCCGAGCAGTTGTTCGACCTCGTTGCTGACGTAGAGAGTTATCCCGAATATGTGCCTGGGTGGATATCTGCGCGTATTCGCATGCGCAATAGCAACGAATACCTCACGGACCAGGTAGTTGGGCTTGGTCCCTTCCGCGTCAAGTTTGGATCGCGGACGATCTTGCGGCGCCCCACGCGGATAGATGTGACATCGGCCGATTTCCCTTTTCGCCAATTCAGGATGACATGGACGTTCGAGCCGCGACCGGGTCCCGCCTGCAAGGTAACGGCATTTTCAGATTTTGAGCTGCGTCCCTCTGCGCTTCAGCGGTTCTTCGACCGGATTCTGCCAAACGCCATGGGTGATATCATGGCGGCCTTCGAAAGGCGCGCGGCCCGGCTGTACGCGCGATAAGTTAGCGAGCATATCACGTCCACCAAAAGCGCCTGGGCGCGACAACATCGTTCGCCTATCGTAAGTGAGGTACCCGACAGACGGTCGCGGACCGCACCAGTTTCAACAGCTTGTGAAGTATGAGCAGACTAGGCTGCGGCCGTAGTCAATCGCTCTTGCCATCGTGGTCCCCGCTTTCGACCGGCCGGGCGACCGGTAGGTGCCAGCCATATCGCATCGCCAGCAGGCGGAGCCCAAAACACACAACAGCGCCCGCGATAGCGCTCGGAACGACCGGCCAATTCAGTTCATGGCCGACGACAACGACCGCGGCCCCAGCAAGGGCGGCAAGCGCGTAGAGATCGCTTTGGAGCACGACCGGCGTTCGGGCGACAAGCAGATCGCGCGCAATGCCTCCGCCGATGCCGGTCAACATGCCGAGCAGCGCCGCCATCAGCGGGTTTAATCCATAGGCCAGCGCCTTTTGGGTGCCGGCGACGGCGAACAGCGCAAGCCCCGCCGCATCGAATACCAAAATTGCGGTGCGCAGGCGCGCGATCAGTGAATAACAGAAAAAGCTCAGTAGCCCGGCGGCAAGAGAAACCGCCAGATAACGCCAGTCACTGATCGCGGCGGGTGGCACGGCGCCGATCAGCAGATCGCGCGTAATACCCCCCGCACTGGAGGCCGCGAAGGACAGGACCAGAATTCCGAAGATATCAAGTTGGCGTCGTGCGCCCAGCATCGCGCCGCTGATCGCAAAGACAAAGGTTCCGCAGAGGTCGAAAACCAGCAGGAGATCGTGGATCGTCTTCTGTTCGAGAACGGGGATCAGCAAAAGCGCACGTCCTGCTCCGACCGTGAAGCGTTTGATTGGTGCATCCGGTAGCTGAATCCCGAATACAGCAAAACCGCGGAGATGTCCGGTGCAAATATTTTGGCCAGAAGCCGATAAGGCTTTACGACTGCTCATGCCGAAATATCCACCGCAGTCCGTAAACCTGCCGATGCCTGCCCCGGCGGATGTCCGCATATTCCGTCTGACGCCGACGGTGAGCTCCGTGCTCGATTACTCCAAGGGGCTTCCTGGGTGGCCGCGCTCAGCGCAGGCCCAAATGTACCGTCGCCGGTCTCAGCCTTGCGCTTGATGGCGGCATTGAAGCCGTTCGAGATCAGGTTGAGCAGCGCTCGTTCAAATATTATAATAGGTGCTTCGCGCCCGCTGCGGGCATGCAACAGTGAGCAGGTGTCATGACAGCGTCCATTGCCCCGCGGGGCCTCGTTGTCGTTACCGGCGGGTCCGGTTTTATTGCCGGGTATTGCATCGCCGAGTTGCTGAGCAATGGATGGCAGGTTCGCACGACTATCAGAAGCCTTTCGCGGGCCGAAGAAACGCGAGCGACCATAGGCAAGATCGCTGGCAACGCAGGCATGATCGAATTCGTGGCCGCCGATCTCAATTCCGACGCTGGCTGGGCGAGCGCTGTAGCCGGCGCCGACTATGTCCTCCATCTTGCGTCGCCCGTCCCGGTAGTTGCCCCGAACAACGACGATGAGATTATTCGACCTGCGCGTGACGGAGCCCTTCGGGTACTCAAGGCGTCTCGCGACGCGAGAGTGAGACGCGTGGTTATGACTTCTTCGATCGCCGCGATTGCATACGGCCGAGGCGAGCGCACACAGCCCTTCAGCGAAAACGATTGGACGGATGAAACGAACCGCAAAGACACCACGTCTTACGCGCGGTCCAAGACCGTCGCTGAACGAGCGGCGTGGGAGTGGCAAAAGACCGAAGGTGGTACGCTCGAACTTGTCACCGTCAATCCAGTGGTTGTCCTGGGGCCAGCGCTTGGGTCGGATTTCTCCGCTTCGCTTGAGGTAATCAAGAAGTTATTGGACCGTTCTGTGCCCGCTTTGCCGCGTTTTGGTTTTAATCTAGTCGACGTTCGAGACATCGCGAAATTGCACCTGTTAGCGATGACGGCTCCCGAAGCGGCCGGTGAGCGGTTCATCGCATCTTCCGATTTTTTCTGGATGAAGGACATTGCCGGAATACTGAAGCAGGAGCTTGGCGACAACGCGCGGAACGTCCCGTCTATTTCGATCCCGGATTTTCTCGTTCGGATACTCGCCATGTTCGATCCGGTTCTGCGCGGTCGGCTTTTCGACCTGGGAAAGAAGAGATTGGTTTCGTCAGACAAAGCCAGACGAATTCTCGGCTGGACGACGCGGCCGACGAGGGAAACCATCCTCGACACGGCGAGGAGCCTTCTTGGCCAAGGCTTGGTTTAGCTTTGCAGTCATTGGGTGAGCGAAGTTCCCGGCGCAGGTCTGGTCCGCTTTGGCTCACTGGCAAACCTCAGGCACCTTCTTGCGGGTCTTGCTAGCTAAATCTCTCACTGTTACGGGTGAGAAGCACGATCTGCGATTTCAAAAATCGACTTCTATTCTCAAAAGAGATCTTCCGTGAATAGCGTTCATGCCACGCGTTTTTTGCGCCTCGCCTTTGCTGTGGCGTTCGGTATGACAACGTTTCCCGCCGCCGCGGTTTCGCAGGCAGCGCGGCCGCCACTTGAGCTGACGGCCGACAATCTCGCCGGCGTGATCGACCCGCTGATGGCCGCGTGGATCGGCAAGCGCAAAGGCCCGGGGGCGGTGGTGGTCGTGGTGAACCGCGACGGCCTGGTGTTCGCAGAGGGTTACGGCTTTTCGGACATCGATGCCCGCAAGCCGTTCACCGCCGATTCGACGCTGGTGCGGCCGGGATCGATCTCCAAGCTTTTCACCGGCGTTGCCGTCATGCAGCTGGTGGATTCGGGCCGGCTCGATCTCGATCGCGACGTGAACGGTTATATCGACTTCAACATTCCAGCGCCGGAAGGCGGTATTCCCGTGACGCTCCGCCGTCTTTTGACGCACCGCGCCGGTTTCGAGGAGCATTTCAAAGGATTATTCACGAGAGACCGCGAACCCGAACCGCTCGGCCGCTGGCTTGCAAGGAATCTGCCTCAACGTCTGTTTCCCGAAGGCGATATCGAAGCCTATTCCAATTACGGTTTTGCGCTCGCCGGATACATCGTCGAACGTGTTTCGGGTGAACCCTACGCCTCCTATATCCAGCGGCATATTCTCGATCCGCTCGGCATGAGCCATTCCACCTTCCGGCAGCCATTGCCGGACGATCTCGCGCCGCTGATGGCAAAAACTTATCGCCCCTGGCCGTTGCCGCAGCTCACGTTCTTCCAAGCGATCATTGCACCGGCCGGGGCGCTTTCGGCGACCGGGACGGACATGGGGCGTTTCATGCGCGCGCTGATAAACGGCGGCACGCTCGACGGCGTTCGTATCCTTCCCAAGGCGCGGCTCGACGAGATGATGGCGCCAACCAAAGCGACGCCTGCCGGATATCTCGGTCTTGGCTTTTTCGGAACGAATGTGGCGGGCCACGATTCGATCGGACACGACGGCGACACAACGACCTTCTTCAGCAGTTTGAAGATTTTTCCCGAGCAGGGGGTTGGAGTTTTCGTGTCGCGCAGTGGAACCGGCGAAATCCAGGCAGCGAGCCAAATACCCGATCCCGCGACTGCGATCGCGAAGCGTTTCCTGCCCAGGGTGCCCGACGCGGCCGCGCGCGGCGCCACCTTTCCCAGCGACCCGGGCGTGGCTGGCATCTACCATTCGAGCCGGCGCGCGGAGTCGTCTTTCATCAAATTTAACGATCTGGTGACAGAGCGTGTCGTCAAGATCGACGGCGCCGGCAACGCAAGATCATATTCTGCGATCTGGCCGCTCGGCGATGGCAGGATGTTGAAACGCGTTGAGCGGAATCTGTATGAGACGCCGGAAGGCGGGCGCAACGCCTTCGTAGACGATTCCGGCTCCGAGTCCTATTGGGCGGTGCCGGCACTCCGTCTGCAGCGCGTTCCCTGGTCTCTCGATGCGCGGTGGATCGCGCCAGCGTTGCTCGCGAGCACTGTGGTCATTCTGCTGACGCTGCTGGCCTGGCCGGTGGCCGCGCTGTGGCGTTACTGGCGCAAGAAGCGATGGAGCCAGAACAGCGGCGACCTTCGCAAATTTCTCGCCGTAAGGCTGGTGCTGCTCGTCGATGCGGCCGCCATCGCAGGAGCCGTCGCTCTTTTCATCATAGGCTCGACAGACCTCACCATGCTCAATGACGCTCTGGATCCATTGCTGGTTGTGCTCTATGCCCTCGCATGGCTCGGCGTGTTCGGCGCGATTCTCGCGCTATGGGCCGCCACACGCTTCTGGCGAAATGGCTCCGGCAGCCGATGGTCGCGTATCCATCACTCCCTGATTGCCGCAAGCTGCGTCATGATCGCGTGGTTTTTCGTTACATTTCGCATTGCGGGGACAACATTGACCTACTAAAGACGAATTTTGTGGCTTCGGTCGGCTTCTCGGCAGGGGCGTGGCGCCGTCCGGGGATACCCACGATTTCTTCAGTAGCTGAAGACCTCGCTCGGTCGGTCTCTGTAACGCTGTAGCCGATGGTCGCAATTCCGGTCGTATAACCGGAAGCCCCGCGGACGTGGAAACTGGAAGGCTTCGCGCGACGGTTTCGGGCGAAGATTCGAGGAAAACACCATTGCCTGGAACGACCACTTTCCAAGCCGCGGCAGGGCTGATGCTTTGGTGCCTCGTGGGTGCGCTGACGGATGATGCATGGGCCACACCTATGGAGCGCGTCGAGTTTGAAAGTGCCTCTCAACGGCTCGGTTCGGGCGGGCTCATTCGGGGCGACCGCATTCAGGGCGATCTGGCCAGGCCCGATGGCGCAGGCCCCTATCCCGCCGTCGTCGGACTGCACGGCTGTGCCGGGATGCATGATACGACAAAACAAAAGCTGGCCGATGAACTAGTCACCTGGGGCTATGTCGTCCTGCTGGTCGACAGCTATGCAACGCGCGGCATAGATCACGCGTGCACCTCGAGCGCGTTCGCCACCTTCCTCACGCGCCGGCCGGATGCCTACGGCGCTCTCGCCTTCCTGGCCGGCCAGACCTTCGTCGATTCCCACCGCGTGGCTGTGGTCGGCTTCTCGGCAGGCGGTTGGCTTACCCTCTCTGTGGCGGAACCCAACTCGTTCGCACCGTTCACCCCTCAAGGCAACTTGCGGTTCAGGGCGGCGGCGGCGTTCAATCCTCCCTGTAAGCAGGCCATGGCGCGTCCGGCGATACCTACCATCATTTTCATCGGGGCCCTCGACGATTGGACGCCGGCGGCAGACTGCTCCGATAAAATCGCGGGCTGGGGCAACGACGGGCCGCCCGTCGAACTCGTCATTTATCCCGGCGTGCGCCACGGATTCTATTACCCGCACCTCCAGCCCGGCATGACCCTGTTTGGTCACTGGCTGGAATTCAACGGCGAGGCAGCAGACGATGCAAATCTCCGCCTGCGCCGGTTTCTCGATCGCCACCTCAACTGAACGCTGACTGCTTTGCGGATCAAAGGCCGACGTCAGCGGAAGATCGCGCAGGCCCGCATCGTTTATGGCGGCCGCGGCCAGCGCACGACGCGCAGCAGCCGCGCTACGGTCAACACGCGATGCGCCTCATTCGCATCGGTCGGGTAACTTGATTCAAATCAAGGGTCATCCCGTTGGCTCCAAACATATTGCCTGGATCCCATCCTCGCAGGAGGACAGCATGCGATTCCTGGCAATAGCGGCTCTGAGCCTTATGCCCGCTTCGGCTTTCGCCGCCCAGGATTGCCGGGTCACCGGATCGCCGGCCGAGTTTGGCGTCGATATGACCGCGTACTTCGCGGTCAAGTCCGGCGAAACATGCAATTTCCCGATCAGAATTCCAGGCATGATGAATAGTTCGGGCGTTTCCCAGCAGCCGACGCATGGAACGTTAAGGCAGCTCAACATAACGACGTTCAGGTACAGCGCCGCCCGTGGATACACCGGTAGCGATAAATTCGCCATCTATGGTGTGGGAAAAGGTCCGTACGGCTCCGGCCGGTCGGTTATGACGGTGAACGCGACGATAGAATAGGCGCGGTAACCGGCTTTACGTCGTTTGCGACTCCACGATCACGGGAGTAATGAAGGTTGACGGATGCTTAGCGTCATTTTGCCGACTGCTCATTGAGGTTTCCGGGCGCTCCGACGTGAGCGACCGGCGTCATGCAAAGCGTCTGTCTCGAGTGTGCGGCGCGTTCACTCTCAGCGCCAACGCCAGGCTCGCAAATTGAACTCGCCTCCCGGCCGCGGGCCGCGCTCGCGGCGCCCTCATGATTTTGAAATGGATTGGTTCGCCGCACGTTCAATCCGGCGAGCTCGTGATTGTTCAAGAATGCGATCTTGGCCGGAGGCGTCGCTACCACCTTGCCGATGATAGAATGCGGCACTCCGAGGCCCGCGAGAAGCCGAGACATCATTACCGTGCTGTGGGCTGTCTCTGCGTCTTCCTTTCCGCGTTGGTTGGACACCGAATGCACTCCGATCTTGCATCCTCGGGCCAAATACCGCTCCTTAGCGGCGAAGAAGACGAATGCGCACACCGAATCGCATTCCTTGGACGCGTACACGACCAGTCCCCTGTCTCGAACGATCCGCGCAATCCCGACACCATCTTCGAGGGAGCCGCCACCGGATCTGATATCCAGGCCGACAACCGATCCATCTTGCAGAATCGATTTCAATCGGCCGTAATCGCCGTCTCTAACACTGCCTCGCAATCTAAGGACCGTCCCGAAGTCTGTGTTCAGGCGTTTTATCTCTAATGCATTGGCTGGCTGAAGAATCGCGATCAGCAGGAGGATTGCGATCACCTTGAGTTTCATGTTCGACCTGAAAAGCATCGCGCGGGACAAACTTTAGGGCGTATTTGCTTGTTCGCATCGCAACCATCAGCGCGCAGGTTGCATTGATCTACGTCAACGTCCGCTTTACTCGCAAGAGCCGGCATCGCCGGTCCGCCAAGTCTGAAAGCGCCACCAGGCGACATTCCCGACCGGTATGACGCGAAGCCGGCCGCCGTCAATTCTGCACGTTATTTCGTTACTTCAAAGCCAGGCTGCTGCAGTACCACGGGATTTCATTGCCTCTCCAACCCATCAGAAGTCCTATCCCTCTGCACTCCTCATAGGTTTTGAAACCAGCGACATTTCTGCAGGTTGGCGACGGCGACGGCCAGGAAGATACCGAGCAGCCGTGCCAGGGGTCGTTTCCGGACCTGAAGCTCGTGACGCAACCGCCGACACAGCTGCCGGTGATGTTCGCAAGCATCGCCAGTTTTTCAAAGTCAGAGGTCGATGCCGCCAATATGGTTTGAGCGGTCGTTGTCGATGTCCGGTGTACGACACCGCGGACAACCGCTTGCGCTCTCGACCTTGGCCTGACTGTCGGCGCATTGACGGTGACGGTCGGAAGCGTGCGCGTAGCGTTGGCCGTGGATGTTGCGGTTTGCGACACCGCCGGACCGCCAAATCCGCACATCAACAGCGCTATGCAGGAATTCGCGACAAATACACGCGACGAGAACCTCATGACGATGCCTCCCTGCGCCCGGAATTCAATGTTATTCGCTTTTTTTGTATCTGCAAACTCTGACCCCGGAAATCCATGGATGGGCTGACACGACCCTGCTACGTTGGTTCCCTTAGGGGGCGGACGACAGAAGATGGGCAGGCGAGCCGGAGCGTGTTTTGCGGTGGGTAGCGGACATGGGGCAAACGTCACGGAATGTAACCGTGCGCAGGAAACGCTCCTGGTTCTTGCGACAGCGGAAAGACGAAAAAGGCAGCTCAAAGCCGCCTCTTTCGCCAAGTCTACACAGAGCTTCTGTTGGCGGGGATATATCCTGCCGTCGTCGAGTTTTGTCATGGTGCCGGGCTGGCAGACGAAGCCGTTGCGCGTCGCGTAGTCTTGTGCGGCAGGCCCAGCGATCGCCGAGCGGCTGGCGCTGACGTCATGCGTCTTCGTGCCGAAGACCGCATGGCTGCACAAAGCCGGCTGCCGAAATCAGGAGCCATCCGGCATCATGCAGGTGGCGCGCGACTTCTGCGTCATGGCGTGACGTGGCCTGAGCAGACCAATCCGTTGCGCTCGGAAATGCGCGGCTGGATGACTAATTTACGCTCGAACTACTTCGGTGCAGAGCTGCCCGTGGTCGCGGGTTGGTCACCTACGCCGCGCCTTTCATCGCGCCTTTCCACGCGGCCTTCTTGGCGGTCTTCGCGTCGGTCCTGGCGGTCGTCGCGCCGTTCTTCTCGCCGGTCTTGGCGGTCTTCACGCCGTTCTTCGCGGCGCTCCATCCCAGGGGTCTGAGCCTCGGCCTCTGAAACGGCGAAGATCGTGGCTGGCAGCGCCACGCCTATCAGCGAAAACACCGTTCGTCGCGAAATCAGTCCTGATTGGATTCTTTCAGTCATGTCCAATCTCCCTTGGAGATGCTCCTGCCCGCAACGCCAGCGATGATTTGCCCACGACATCTGGACGTTGATCTGGATCAACGGGCCCGGGAGAGGGATGCCACCAATTGTCAGGACAGGCGGTACGGCGGCTCCAAAGGCAACAGGGCACTATGGATGACCTGTCGAGAACTCGCATTGATGGTGCCAAGCTGCCGGTCTGGCTTCGCATCGTTGCCGTATTGGCGCTGGCGCTGCTGGCAGCCGGCGCAAGCCTGTTTGCGTACCGCTGGTACGTCCGACCGGTAACGCTGTCGGTCGCAGTCGGGTCGTTCGATGGCGACGCTCCCAAAATTGTATCGGCGATCGCGAGCAGGCTCGTCGTCAACAACGCGCCGATGCGGCTAAAGGTGGTAGAAACCAAAGGCCCGGTTGAATCCGCGGATGCGTTTTCGTCCGGCAAGACGGACCTTGCCGTCGTCCGCGGAGATGTTGGCGACCTTTCTCAGGCGCAAGCCATCGTCGTGCTGGCCGAGGCGGCGGCATTGCTTGTTGCACCGCCGGGATCGTCGATCACGGATATGGCCGGCCTGAAACGCGCGACAGTGGGTGTGGTTGCCGCCGACACCAATCAGAAAATCGTCAGCGTGTTGACAAAGGCATATGACCTTGACCGCGCCAACGTCGTATTCAAGAGTGTTGCGCTCGACCAGGTCCGCCGAGCGCTTGACGCAAAAGAGATACGCGCCGTCCTCTTCGTCATTCCGCTCAGCGACAAGTACTTGTCGCTCGTGCGAGGCCTATTCCCGCAGAACGCGAAGACCGCCCCGGTCCTGATCCCGATCGAGAACGCGGGGGCAATTGCTGAGAAGGAGCGGGCTTACGCGAGCTTCGACATACCGAAGGGTACGTTGCGCGGATCCCCTCCGGTCCCCGAAGACGATGTGACGACGCTGCAGGTTTCCTTCTACCTGGTTGGCAAGAAGAGCCTCGACAACGACATGATTGCCGGCTTCACGCAAGCGATAACCAGCGCTCGCAGAGACGTTTTAGCCGAGTTGCCAATTCTCGCGCAGTTCAAGGCGCCCGATACCGACGCCGGCGCCTATCTTCCCGTTCATCCGGGCGCTGCTGAGTTCTATAACGGCAATCAGCAGACTTTCCTGGACAAGTGGAGCAACGCCATTTTTCTGACGCCGATGGCGCTTGGCGCGATTGCCACAGTCCTCGCGGCGACCTGGCAGTTTCTTCGATCTGGCGGGGTCAAGCCGACGGAGCGGGCGCTGGATTCACTCTACGCGTTGGGACGAAGGATAAGGCACGCCGAAAATGAAAAGGAATTGTTGGAGATCGAGAATCAGATCGACGAGGTTTTGTGCGCGCAGCGCGCCAGAGCCGGCGAAGACGAAGATGCCCTCGATACCGCCACCCTAAATGTCGCGGCTCATCGCCTTGAGAACCTGATACATGATCGCAGGGAGGTGCTCGCTGCGCCAAACTCCAAGCAGGCGTTGAAGGCAAAGTTGGCGGTGGTAGACCCTACATCAAAGGATGCTTAGCACAGACGACCATTTCTGGCCCTGTCTCAAGTGACCGCGTTTGGGATCGGTCGTAAGACCTCCATTCATGAGTTCCGATCCAAAAGGATGCATTCGTGGAAGCGCCGCCCAAATTCGCCGACGAGGTTCTTGATCAAGTCGCTGACGCTCTCATTTGCGCCAACCAGACGGGGTCGATCATTCGCTGGAACCGCGCCTGTACCGCATTATTTGGCTATTCTGCGGAAGAGGCTCTCGGCCAAAGCCTCGATTTGATCATTCCCCAGCATCTGCGAGCCGCACACTGGAATGGCTTCGATGAAGCGGTAAAAAAAGGCACTCTAAAGCTTCAAGGACGGCCGACGCTGACCCGGGCCCTGCACAAGAGCGGGCGCAGACTTTATGTCGAGATGACTTTTGCAATCGTCAAAGCCGCCGCCGGAAGCGAGGTGCTAGGCGCCGTCGCCGTGGCACGCGACGTCACAGATCGCGTTGAGCGAGAGCGCGCGGCAAGCCGGTCATCCTGACTAGTTGGGCAGGTCGGCTATTCTGAACGCCGATACCCGGTGACCGTGCCGAATGTCGAGTTCTGGCCCGTCACTGACATGGTAGGTCAAAGCGGACTGGCGGTAGACGACGGATGAATGTCTGCGTACGGCACTTGGCGGACATGGCGACGTATTCGCTCCTTGTCCGCTTCTGGGGAGAGCGGACATGCCGCCTAGCCCTCGCCACTTCCGGTTTTGACCCGATTCGGACATCCGGCCTGAGGCCCTAGAGATTGTGATGTTTTCATCACACCGAAGTTTATATTTTCCCAAGCGCTCGGGCCACCGCTCGACACCTGATTTCTCGGTTATATTCCGCCAAATCGAATTGCTGGGGCGGCAATACGTATTTCCATCTATTTGCGCGGCGCAGCCGCTTGAGATTGCATCGGGGTTTTGGATGAAGGCGAAAAATGTCGTCGCAATCACAGCGTTGCTTGTGCTCCCCGAACTCGCCTTCGCCCAAGGTGTGCTCGCTCCGGCTTTCGGTTCGAATTCCGCCAGCGCAAGCAGTTGGCTGGCGGGTGCCCAAGCCGGATATAATTGGCAGAGCGGTTCGGTAGTGTATGGGATCGAAGCGGATATAGCGGGGACGGGCCTCAAAAGCACGATGAACACCACGTTGCAGAGCGTCTTCATTCCCCCTCCGACGGCCAGCACGACCTCGAGCATTGACTGGTACGGCACGGTTCGCGGCCGTCTTGGCTGGGCGACAGGTCCGGTGATGTTCTACGGCACCGGCGGTCTCGCCTATGGCAGGACCAATGTGAACAGCATTGTTACTGATAATATCCTTCTAACATCCCTTATTTCGCAGACGTCGTCGGTGAAGGCCGGTTGGGTTGCAGGGCTTGGCATCGAATACCTTCTGCGCCCGAACTTGATTGTAAGTCTCGGATACCAGTATGTGGATCTCGGAACGACCAGCCTGGTCGCCTCGTCACCTGGCGGGTTATTGAATCAGAGCGCCAGCGCTCGCGGTCAGTTTCAGACAGTCTCCGTGGGCCTGAGCTGGCTGTTTCCTCCGTCGGGTCCGGTTCTCGTGGATGGGCCGAAATATGCCAAGGCGCGGATAACGCCGGTGGTATCCCAGCCGTGGAGCGGATTTTACACTGGCGGCCATGCTGGCGGCGCCTGGGGAAACAGTACCAGCGCCAGCTATACGGATACCGCTAACTTTGGTTCAGATGTTCGGTTCAAACGTGACATCACACTGCTGGGGCGTCGCGACGACGGGCTTGGGATCTACCGCTATAAGTATCTGTGGAATGATGCCTACTATGTAGGTGCCATGGCGCAGGAGGTCGCCCTGATCCATCCCGATGCGGTAGTCCGCGACCCGCTGACCGGCTATCTCGGAGTTAACTATGCTCGCCTTGGTTTGCGTCCAATGACGCTGACGAACTGAGGACGCGGACGCGCAAGCAGTGATGGCCTATTGATCCACGCTCATCTGAATTGAGAGCCGCCTTCGGGCGGCTTTTTCTGTTGAAGGTGCCAACGTCGTTTCCGTTGGCCATGTCTCTTGTTGGCTGCCGGCTCAACCGGTCGACGCAACACAGGCGTTAAATCTCTCTGCTGGGGTTTCAAATTGCAAGGTCTCGCGTGGTCGTTCGTTGAGCTGACGACATTGACGGGCACGGAGTGCAGCTTGAAGTGGATACCACTTTTGGCAGTGCGCCAACAATCCAACCTTCTCCCAAATAACTGCTCGCCGAAATTGTCTGGCGTTGTTTTTTTCATGATCGATGTTAGCTTTGCACCGTGCCGATTTCAAAATCGGCATAGGGCCTCATGCGGGGCTTAACTTGAAAAAGGGGAGCGATCCATGATGCGCACAATTGTTTTTGGTGCGACGTTAGCTTTCTGTTTTGCGACAACTTCCAACGCGGCAGTTACACCTGTGCAGGTTGGTACTAACTTCAACCTTACAATCAAGGTTGCGGAGGGATGCGGACCGGGATTTTGGCGAGGCCCGGCCGGTCGCTGCCACCCATTTGCCGTCGGCCGGGCATGCCCTCCCGGATATCATCTTGGTCCCGAGGGGAAACGGTGTTGGCCGAACTAAGATCAATCACGATTTAAGAGGGTCTATTTCGGATCGGTCGGACGTCACAGTCCGGCCGATGTTTTTTTAGGCCCATCCACTA
Source organism: uncultured Alphaproteobacteria bacterium (assembly GCA_963742425.1). Taxonomy (GTDB): domain Bacteria; phylum Pseudomonadota; class Alphaproteobacteria; order Rhizobiales; family Xanthobacteraceae; genus Bradyrhizobium. The sequence goes on along the minus strand of CAVULR010000010.1, from coordinate 67,458 downwards.
TTCGGCTCTTCATGGCACTTAGCGGACATCGACGGACTGCCGATAAAATGTCTGCTATTGGGGTGCAAAGCGGACATCGTAACGCAAGCGCGCCAGGTCTGCTTTTGAACCGAACCGGAAGTCGGCCCTAGTCCAGCGGCAGCCTGTTATGCTTTTATGCGCTGGGCTGAAATTGCAGATTGAGGGGTATTCTTTGAACCAGAACGGGTAGAGCGGCGGCTGGCGGCGGATTTGGCGGGCTATATACGGAGTGAAGAGGAAGGGTCGTGGAACAATACCGAGTGAAACATGGCGATACACTTTCAAAAATTGCGATGCATCAATTGAAAGCTTCGAAACTTTGGCCCGAAATAGCTAAAGCCAATAATATACATTACCCATTCACGATTTTTGAGGGAATGCGGCTGGTCATCCCAACTGTGAAACATCAGCGAGATCATGTTTCCATCCATGCACCGGCTCAGAACATCCACCTTCAAGATCATGTTTCAGTCCATGCACCGACTCATAAATTCCAAAATCACGTTTCTGCCCATGCGCCCATGCAGTCTTCTAGTGCAAGTTCGACTTCCCACGGCAACTCAGGGGCCTCCGGAGTACGGATGCCCTCACTAAAAATCCCCTTCGAAGGGAAAAAGACTTCTCTTCCCGACGGACGGGTTACTATCACGGCCAAAGGTGAACTAACCATTCAGCAGGAAGGCGTGCTGTCACAGGTTGAAATCGGTACTGACGGACTAAAGGGGTCAGCAAAATATGGCGACATGGAAGTGAAACTGTCCGGCGCAGATTTTAATCAACTCGACGAATTGTCGATCAAAATTAGAAAGGCGTACAAATCGCGAATTGCGGAACTTGTTGGGGATGCGACCTTTAGTTGGAATTCCGTGACTGGAACCGCCGAGATAAAATGTAAGCTAGCGTACGAAGCCAAACTAAATGGAGAGAAATTTATTAGTTTTTCTTGCACACCCAAGCCACCCAGCCGAGTTGTATTTTCATTTGAGTCAAAGGAAGTAAAGGGCAAGGGCTTCGAAGGAAACATTGCTTTCGAAGTAGAAATAAATAATGACTCTAAAGTAACTGAAAGGGTTTCGCTTCCGATAAAAGTTGAGGATATCGCTGCTGATAAATTTTTCGTAACAAGAGAAATTCTTGCGCCTGCGCCGGGTACTACGTCCTGGACAACCGCGATAGCAGCCTTGGCGGGTTGTGCAGCCTACATGGCATTGGGTGCTTTGGCTCTCTTCTGAACGATTCTCGCTGAGGGGTGCAGGTCAAAAAATAAATTCAGAGTGGTCGACTGTCCGCTTTAGATGCGCATTCCGGACTCCGGGCGGCGGATATCGCGTGAGGTCCGAAAAGCGCCAATACCCGACTTCCACCTACCAAATCTCTAACGAACGTCCCCTCGCACTCAATGCTAGTCGGACAGAGCGCCGTCTTTCCTGGCCGCGTCATTGGAAGAAACGAAGAAGGTGCGCATGAATCCGAAGCCTCTAACCTCAAGCGCCTGCCGCTCCTCGAACTTAAAGAAATCTCTCACCCGCCAAAACGTAGCTTCAGATATGTGTACTCGGTTTGCTTCGCTAAGCGACTCTAACCGGCTCGCCAGATTTACGGTACGTCCCAAATAGTCGTAGGTCATCTTGTGACGCCCAATTACGCCACCGATCGTAGATCCCGTGTGGATCCCAACTCGAATTTGCAACGGATAACCGGTCTTTTCAGCGGCGCGTCTCACGATCTCAATAATATTCAAGCCGAACTCGACCATCGCCTTTGCGTGGTTAATTGAGGGGGCTGATTTCCCGGCAATCGCCATATAGGCGTCACCGATTGTCTTCACCTTTTCTACTCCATGGGTGTCGGCTGCTTCGTCGAATTCGGTAAAGATCATGTCTAGGATTTCGAGCACGTGCTTGGGGGCAAGATGCTCTGTTAGCGTTGTGAATCCAACCAGGTCCGAAAAGAGGAGTGTAACTTCGCCAAACGCTTCAGCGCTTCTATCGGCTTGATCAGCAACAAAATTCAGGGGGATGTAGGAGGATAAGAAACCGGAGAGCTTGTTACGCTCCTTCTCTTGAAGAATTTGTCGGGCGAACTCCTCACGAGCGAAGCGCTCCCGCCCATAACTAGTAAAGATGAGGATCAGAAAGATAAGGGTTAGGTTGAAAAGGTAAGAAGAAACTTCGGCGAACTCAATTTTCGTGAATACAGAGACACCGGTCCCATAGACCAGAATGATTATCGCACCAACAGCACAAGACCACCCGACACTTATCGGAAACAATCCAATGCAAAAGACCAGGATCAACGCGAAATTGAGCGCGCTCGAACCTGAGGACAAATAATAGGGATTGCCCTCGCCGTACTCGAGAAGCTGTTTGATCGCAAGCAAGCTTGCCGCGGTGACGAAAAGGAGCAGGCAAAGATTTGGCCAGCGGCGAAAGGCAGGCGTAAATGTTAGAGCGAAAAAGCCAAGCAAGGTTGGGATAGCTACCATGAAACGGAAGCGTGTCAGTTCAACCGAGGTGATATTCGTGGCCGAATCCCAGACCCCGAATATACCCCAGAGCAGCGCACTGAACGCTATCGCATTTGCGGTGAATTTAGCGGTCCGTGCCTGACGATCACGCTGGTATTCCAGCTCAAAGGCAGGATCATCGAACTCCAAATCGAGCCAAACGGCTGCTTGAGCAAAATGGTTCGCCATAAACCCTCGCAAAATCAATGAAAGCTTATTGAGTTGCCTCTCCAATCATTCGAAACGCCTCCCCTATAGCGGACGAACGTCAATCGAACCAACTTTGTTCATGTTGGCCAACGCGGCCCTTGCACTATGACGCAGGCGGCTCAGTACAACAAGTCGTAGGTCCTCAGCTATGGGGTCATTCGCGTCGGTTTGGGCCTGCGGGCGGCACGTCCGGTTTGGGGGGTAATCTCGGAAATGCTGGCCTCATCAATCCGAATTTGGCTGCGCGTTAAATGCGTTCGCGCCCTAGTTATCATGACCGGTCAAGCGATTGCAGCGGGCCGTTAGATCGGTCTGATCGACTAGTCATCGGCCGCCGTCCCAACGATGCTTGACCAGTCCGGCATCGCACCTTCGGCGAATCGTCTCGCTGGAATACGTCAGCAGATCGTTCGCACTATCCATGTCAGACAAAAGCACCGGTCCTCATGTCGGCCCGCCCGGATGAGGCAGCGCTGATCTTCCTTGTCAGCGCCGCGCAACAATCTCGAGCGCATCATCCGGCAACGGCCTTGCAGCGCCTTCGCCTCATCCCACGGCGCCCGCATCCAGATGTCGCGCTCTTGGTCTGTCGTCAAAAATCACCGGCATCGCCTTGGAGTGGATCGGATCAACGACCGCATTCGGGGCCGTCGTCAGGAAACCGTAGACCAAATGCGGACCAGGGATCGGTTTTGATTTGGTGCCCCGGTCACCTTTGAACTCGGTCCAGATTCCAGCGACGGCAAGCAGCGGCCGATCCTCGTTGGCGGCAAACCATACTACATCCTTTTTTTGGTCTGCGGGGGTTCGGCTCCGGCGCGTACTCGGCGAAGTTATTGAACGGGACCACGCAGCGGTTCTCGGGCTTCAACCAGCCCCGCCAGTGCGGTGACGACGTGTTGCGGATGTTGGTGACCGGCGGTCCGCCAAATTTCGGAGGCGGCGGCATCCCCCAGCGCATCATCGTCAGTTCGCGCCCATCGAGCGTGCGGCTCATAATGTCTTGCAGAGAACCACATTGACGTGGCCCTCGGGCCAGCCTTCGAACTCGGCCATACGCCTGAAGCCTGCCTTCTCATACATTTCCGGCGCTTGGAAGTCGTAACTCGCCAGCCAAATACGGCGAGCGCCTCGACTGCGAGCCTCCTTAACAAAAGCGTCTAATAATGCGCGCGCATAACCGCGTCGACGATATGCTTTATCGACCCACATTTGCTTGAGCTCGGAAATGCCGGCCCACGAATAGCCATAAGCTGCGCCGATCACCCGTCCCGCGTCGTCGCGAATGACGAACCCCAACCCTTGGCCATCATGGTGTCCAGTTGCATGACTGTTGTGCTCGTAGAGGCGATCTTCAATCGCATCGACCTCATTTGGAGGTGCGTCATGACGGGTTTCCAGATGAAGGGTCACGGCCGGGCATCCCTGGTTGGTAGGCGATACCTTGAACTTTTAGACCAACTGCAACGTGACTCCTAACACGAACGGACCAGCCGATGCAGTCGCCGCATGTCACGGCGGTGCCGTGTCCGGAGTTGGAGGAGTAGATTAAATTGGAAAGTTGCCGATGCCTTCGTAGATTTGGTGGCTTCCCCCCGTGGCGATCGAAAACTTCGACGGCGGTGCCGGAATGAAATACGTCGGCAGCAACGAGGTGATCGACATCACGCACACTATCGCAGCCAGTAAAACGAGCAGATGATTGCGGGTGTATCCGAGCATGGTCGCCCCCCAAGGGCTGCGGCCGCCTTGAATAGCGGCTTCCTTCAGCCCGTGCCTCGCCAGAAAAGGTTCAAGCTGCGGCTAGCGGCATTACGCTACAGGGAACCCGCAACCAGCGAAAGCAGCTGGAAGGTCTTTCATTGCGCTTTTGTGGCGTGGAAGGCGTCAGCGAAAGGGTCGCTGTCTCGACCTGCTTCAGTGCCAAACATGAATCCTGCGACAAAGACGGTTGCAAAATACACCGACCCTGCTCTTGCGAAGCCCCGCGCCCGGAAGGATGATCGCTCACAAGCTTTGCTCATCAAGGGATTTCGCCATGCCTGTCGACACCAAAGCCGCCACCGACCGCCTCATGCGCTTCCTCGCCGTCGAGGGCGTGACCGGAAAGGAGGCGGCGATCGGGCGCGAGCTCACTCGCGGCGCTTGAAGAGAGCGGCGTGCCGGCGGACGCGATCCGCCTCGACGACGCCAACACCCGCATTCCCGTGCCGACGGAGACCGGCAACCTGATCGTCGATCTGCCCGGCCGCGGCGCGATGCACAACCAGCCGCGGATCATGTTCATGACCCACATGGACACCGTGCCGCTGTGCGCCGGAGCGAAGCCGAAGCTTGCCGGCCGCAAGATCGTCAACCAGGCGAAGACCGCGCTCGGCGGCGACAACCGCGCCGGCTGCGGCGTTCTCGTTACGCTGGCGGCCGAGCTTGCGAAGCAGAAGCTCGATCATCCGCCGATCACGCTGCTGTTCTGCGTGCGGGAAGAGAGCGGGCTGTGGGGTGCGCGCCACGTCAAGACCGAAGATCTCGGCTCGCCGGTCATGGCCTTCAACTACGACGGCGGCTCGGCCTCCAATGTCACCATCGGCGCCGTCGGCGCGGATCGCTGGCAGGTCGAGATTTTCGGCCGCGCCTCGCATGCCGGCGTCGCCCCGGAGCGCGGCATCAGTTCGACCATGATCCTTGCGCTGGCGCTCGCCGACGTGAAGGCCGGCGGCTGGTTCGGCAAGGTGGTGAAAGGCAAGCGGCAGGGCACCAGCAATGTCGGCCCCGTCACCGGCGGCGACGGCCGGCCGGCCGGAGACGCCACCAATGTCGTCACCGACTATGTGCATGTGCGCGGCGAAAGCCGCAGCCACGATGCGAAGTTTTTCAAGGAGATCACCAAGGCCTACAAGACGGCATTCGAGAAGGCCGCAAAGCGCGTCAAGAACAGCGACGGCAAGTCGGGCCGCGTCAAGTTCAAGGCCGAGACCGACTATTATCCGTTCCGCATGAAGGACAGCCTGCCCGTGGTCAAGCGCGCGGTCGCGGCCGTGTCCGGCATCGGCGCAACACCGGCCATCCGCGCCGCCAATGGCGGGCTCGACGCGAACTGGATGGTCCGCCACGGCGTTCCGACCGTGACCTTCGGCGCAGGCCAGAACGAGCCGCACACGATCGACGAGTGGATCAATCTCGACGAGTACGACCGCGCGTGCGCGCTCGCGCGTACAGCTCGCAACGATGCGGTGAGCCGCGCGGCTCCCTGCCAAAAAATATCGCCGGCAAGGATGCCTTGAGGCGGTCCCCGCTCAACTCGCGCTGACGCGCTTCGGTGAATTTGCTTCGGGGTATCGGCGTTTTGGTCTTGCTTAGGCATTACCGAACGAAAAAAGTCTTGTATAAATTAAAACGAGGAGCAATCCTAGGTTGCGTCTTTCTGATTTAAACTATTTTTGCAAGCTACTTGACGGGTCTTCCTCTAAAAGCGCCGATCCAAAAATGGAGTTACACAATGGGCGATCGTGTCTTGAATCCATCTGATCAGGTGATGGTGCCTGACACGTTGTGGGAACAGATTGCACCCCGCATCAAGGCGGGGATTGTCGCCGAATACAAAAGGATCTCCGACAAGTCGCCGTATTCTTCAGGTGACAACATTGATTGGATGCGGGCGGGATTGCAGTACATCAAAGTCATTGAGAGTGGCTCCAAACAAGCCTCTTGGCTGCCTGAAAGTATTACCGGACTGATGGTCGTTTCGGCCGTGATGGCTCTTGCCTTCGGTGGGCTCGGCGCGTGGGGACTAAGTAGTTTGGCGGACAGCAAACTTGCCGGCGCCACTTCCGGCTTTCTCGATATCGCAAAACTTTTTGCTGGTGCCCTCGTGGGCGCTGCCGGGGCCACTTCAATCGCAAAGCGATAATCCAGTTTACGGACGGTTATTTGCGGCGATGACGTTTAAGTAGTGCGCTCAGCTGCTGCGCCCGGCAAGCCACGGTCGCTATCGCACCATTCCCGCCAGCATCCCTGCGACCTTCCTGCATCCTTCGGCGTTCAGATGAATCCGGTCCGGCAGCACCATGCCGGGCTGCCTCAACACGGATATGATAAGGCCCATCGCGTCCACGATCCTTACGCCCTTCGCTCTCAACTTGCTCTTGATCGCCGCAATATTTGCAGCGGCATTGACGGAGCCCTCTTTCAGGCGATGGGCATCGTTAAATCCGTTGATGGCCAGGATGACGATCCTGGTGCGGGCGGGCACCGCGCTGTCGACGCGAGCCAGCAGTTGTCCCGTCGTCTCGCCGTTGACGCCGGCATTGATGACGCGAACCTGAGAACCCCTCGCGCGGAGCATGCTCTCCAGCACGGCCGGCCACATTTCATTCTCGGCGACATGCCCCCGAACCGCACTATGGCCGAGCGCCACGATTTGCGCCGAAGCACTGCTGCTCGAGGCAACGATGATGCCGGCAAGGGCCAGCAGAAACCTGCGCATTTTCGAGCTGTTCAATTACGTTCTCCCAAAAAATTTCCGAGCGATCATCCTGTCTCGAAAATGTTCGCTGAATTAGGCTGTGTTCGACAGGATGGCGCTTTGGCTTGCACCACTTGCTATCGGTCGGTAGGATCGATCCCGCGGTTCGTAACGCAAAAAACCTGCGAGCGCGCTGTGTTCGGCAAATACTTACCGAAGGGAGGGGCCTATGACCACCAACCATCTTCGCATTGCGGCGATCATCGCAGTTCTGTTGCAGTTTGGCGCCGGAGGATTGGCGCGCGGCGAGCCGCCAAGCAAGGGCGGCCCGGTCGGCACGACGTTTCCCGACCACTTCCCGGTGATCGAAAACTTCTATCTCGGCAAGCCGGTGATTGGCTTTGGCTCCGATATTGGCCGCGTCGAGCACGTCCCGGTGATCTTCCTGCACGGCAATAACGATACTCCGTTCGCGACCGCCTGCAACCCGTTTGGGCGCATCCAGGCCTTCGCGCAATTCTTCCTCGATCACGGCTACCACATGAGCGAGCTCTGGGGGCTCGGCTATCAAGGCGATCAGTGCGACCTGCTGCTGCAGGACAATACCCATCGCTCGGGCATTTCGCATACGACTGCTGCGGCTGTACCGCTGCTGCGCCAATTCGTGCTGGCGGTGCTCGACTTTACCGGCGCAAGGCGCGTCGACATCGTCGCCCACAGTCTCGGCGTCACCGTGGCGCGGGAATGGATGCTGCAGGACAATGCCTATCGCAAGGTGCGGGCGCTCGTCGGCATCGACGGACCCAATCACGGCATCATCAACTGCTCGCCCAACCCGGCCAATTTCTACCAGCTGCCGAGCGGTGGCGGCTTCACGCCGAGCAGCGCGGTATGCGACGAGTACGGTTCCGACCACACGCAGTTGCTGACGGTACTGAACGCCGCGGGGGAGACGCCGGGTCCCACGCGCTACCTGGTCATCCGCAACACGCCGGGAACGCCCGACTTCGTCTACAACAGCCTGGCGGACGGCTTCCTCCCCGGCGTTCCCGCCGAGGATCGCGACGGCAACCCGCATGATTTCACCGCCAGCGCCGGTCTCGCGGGCGCCCAGACAATCGACCTTACCGGCCAGGGCCAATTCGACCCGGTCCTCGCCACCGCACATCTCGGGATCCTGAACTCTCCCGACGCGCGCAGCGCCGCACTGCGGTTCTTGACTTCGTTACCAGGACGGGCCGGGGGCGAAGATTAGGGCAAGGTCCTCGCGTGCGCCTAAATCAATTTCATGAGCGCGCGGCCTGGCTGGCCGGGGAGATTAAGGTCGACCCCGGCCGCATGGGCGCTTCGCCTGCCTGTTGCGTCGCACACTTGAATTTCCGGATGACTTGCCTCTTGACGCTGTCATCGAAACGACATCTGTTTTTACGAATAATCGAAGCCTCAAACCATGGGAGGGGACGACAATGGGAGCTCAACACAGAGCAGTCTTTTCGGCCGGACAACACAGAACGATCTGCTGGCGCCACGCAGGCATGGGCCTCTTGACCTCGATGCTGGTGGTTCTCGGATTTGCGGGGACCGAAGCGAGGGCCGACTCCCCGACCCGCGTCATCGAGACGACGGGTGGGCCGGTTCGCGGGGTGAGCGACGGCGTCGTCAACAAATTCCAGGGCATCCGCTACGCCAACTCGACGGCCGGCGCGAGCCGTTGGACGCCGCCCACAGCACCGGCGCGCTCGCACACGACATTCGATGCAACCACGCCCGGCAGTCCGTGCCCGCAGCTGGTCAATCAGTTTTCGGCGCTGCCGCCCTTCAGTGAGGATTGCCTCTTCCTCAACGTCACGACACCCGTTCATTCGAAGGGCGACGACGATGGGCTTCCGGTCTGGATCTTCATCCATGGCGGCGCGCTCGTGACCGGTGTGGGCGCGGCTTACGACCCCAGCGTGCTCGTCAGCACCGAGAACATCATCGTCGTGACGATCAATTATCGCCTCGGCGCGCTCGGCTGGCTGGCCCACCCGGCTTTGGACGGCAACGGAATCGCCGGCAATTATGGGCTGATGGACCAGCAACTCGCATTCAAATGGGTCCGCGACAACATCGAGCATTTCGGCGGAAACCCGCGTCGCGTGACGATCGGCGGCGAGTTGGCCGGCGGCCTCAGCACCTCCTCCAATCTGGCCTCGCCGACCGCGAAGGGACTTTTCGACGCCGCGATCATCGAGAGCGGCGCCTATATGCTGTTCACGGTACGGCCGGTCGCGGCCCAGGAAGCCCTGGGTGTTTCGTTCGCAACCGCGGTCGGCTGCACGGGGATGAATCCGCAGATTGCCGCGTGCCTGCGCAACGCCCCATTTGCAACTCTCCTCGCGGCGCAAGGCGGCATCAACACATCGCCGACATCAGGCACGACGATCTTGCCGCTGGGATTAGCGGATGCGTTCGGCAGCGGCAGTTTCAACCGCGTGCCGGTCATGCAGGGCACCAACCTCAATGAAGGCACGCTGTTCGAGCCGTTTTTCTTCGATCCGACCTTCACTTTCGTACCCGGTGGCCGGGCGCAATTCCTGGTCGACCACGGGTTCCTGACTTATCCGCAAGAGGTCGGAATCATCTCCGGCACTTCTGCCGACCCCGCGAAAGTGGCAACGCTCGCGACGCTCTATCCGCCTGCGAGTTTCCCAAATCCCGACAACAGCAACCTGCCGAGCGCGGACCAGGCCCTCGGCCAGATTTTCACCGACATCACCTTCACCTGTCGAGGCCTCAACTCCAACCAACTGCTGGCGAAGTTTGTCCCGGTCCATGCCTATGAGTTCGCCGATCCCAACGCGCCGGACTTGTTCCAGCCGCTGATCGGCTTCTCCTACGGCGCATCGCACGCAGCGGAATTGCAGTATCTGTTCGATGCCAAGACCCTGCAGGGTCCGGCGGATGCCGCCGCCAATGCAGCCTCGCCGGCGCCGGGAGCGGCCGTGCAACCGCCGCCGCTGACGGCAGGCGGAACGCAGCTTGCGGCCGAGATGAAAGCCTACTGGGCGAATTTCGTCCGCTTCCACAACCCCAATGGCCGACGCGAAGGTGACGAGGAAGACGACGACCACCACGGCAGGGATCACGACCTCGCCTTCTGGCCGGCGTTCGGTCAATTGGGATTCGTCCAGAAGTTGGTGCCGGGGCCGGCGCAGCCCTTCCCGATCACCAATTTCTCGACCGCGCACAATTGCGACGCGCTGACCACGCTCGGGCTGATCAAGTAGGACGGGCGCCGGCCGAAATATTCGGCCGGCCCTACCGTGCGCTCATGAACGGACGTTGGCGGTAAGTGCCAATAGCGGCATCGCGGCGTTATTCAATCACTTCGTCGGCACGCTGCTGAAGTTGCAGCGGCACGTCGAGGCCCAGAGCCTTGGCGGTCTTCAAATTGATCACGAGCTCAAACTTGGTGGGCTGCTCGACCGGAAGGTCAGCGGGCTTGGCGCCTTTGAGAATTTTGTCAACGTACTCCGCAGCACGGCGAAAGTTATCCACGAAACTGGTCCCGTAGGTAACGAGGCAGCCCGCCTGGGCGAAGGCCCTCTCACTGACCATCGTTGGTATTCGACGCTTTGCCGCCATCTCGGCAAGCCGGCTTCGTTCGCCAAAGAACATCGCGCTCACCTGGATGATCAGGCCATCGACGCCCCGTTCAAGCATCGAGTTGAATGCACCTTCGAGCTCATCGGGTCCGTGCACGCTCAGGACCTGCAGAGATATGCCAACGCTTTTGGCGGCCGCCTCGGTATCCTGCTCAGCATACACGCTGGAGGGATTGTCGAGGTCCACCAAGGAGGCAATGCGCGTTGCTCGGGGGAGCAGCTCTCGCAGCAACTCAAACCTCTTTGGTGCTATCTCCGATACCAGCGTGATAACCCCGGTGATGTTTCCGGTCGGATGGGCAAGGCTGGAGATTCCGACATCCAGCGGATTGTTGCCTGTCGCCATGACGATCGGGATAGTGCTTGTCGCACGCACCGCGGCTTGAGCGGAAGGCGTTCCCGCGGTCGCAATGACGTCCATGTTCAATTTGACGAGCTCAGCCGCGAGCGCCGGGAGACGCTCCGAGCTGCCATCCGCCCAGCGTTGCTCAAAGGCGATATTCTCGCCTTCGACATAGCCCAGCTCGCGCAAACGTCGTCGGAAAATGTCCCAAAGGCGCACGCGTTCAACATCGGCGCGACTATACTCCAATAGTCCGACACGTCTGGGTTTGTCAGGAGTCTGTGCGAAGGCTGTACCCGGCAAGGTGGCCACCGAGCCGCCGAGGAGTGCGATAAACTCGCGCCGTCTCATAGACTTCTCCTCCCGACGCCTGCGAGCATCCTAACGTTATCACCTATCCGCTGCGTGGCACAGGTGAATCGGATGGCTCATGTCCGAGAAGGGTCTGACCTTGCCGCCCTGAAATGCGACTTGCGAATTGATGCCGTCGGCAAAGTCCATTGCGTTCCTCTACAGGCCGACAAGCCTTGTATGGACTCAATTCGGACATCGCGCCATGTCGGAGACGCGCCGGCAGCCGACTCGCGCTATTCGGGATAGCCCACAACGAGAAAGATTTGGGCTATCCTTTCGGTTATATCGGGGTCGCGAAAACTCAATTCTTTGACAAATGCGGAAACCCTGAAGTCTGGAGCCATCGTCAGCGCCTTTTTCATAGCTTCCCGAGCTTGATCAAAATGTCCGAGAGACACTGCATTCACGATATACGCGCCGAGCGACCAGGGTGTCGGGCGAAATTGAATTGCCTTGGCCGCCAGGACAAAACCTTCCTCGTATTCTCCTTTCATCCAAAGCGCCCATGAGCTTCCGATCCGAAGGTGGAACGGGGAAGCAAGGTCCCTGTGGGTCGAACGGGCAGCGGAATGTCTGCTCATGATCCACAAAGGACGCAAGTCCGGACATCGCGCCATGTCCGTTTCCCGCCAAGCCGCGCATCCCGAACCATCTTCGGCTGCTCGATCAGCCTGGAATCGATCCTCGCAAGGATGCGGCCCTAAGGTTTCAAAACCTCAAACGCCTTCCAATCCCTGATGGCCGAGATGCATCGATCGGCCATGGCCTTGGCCAGCGCGACGCCGCGCTCGTTGGCGACGTCGCCGAGGCCCCCGCCAATCACCGGATAGCAAAGGCAAAACATCAGGGTCCAGCGATAATCGTCGATGCAGTCGCCGAAGGAATAATTCCTGACGCCCAGTTCGACCAGCCGATCGTGATAGGCGCGCAGAAGGTCCAATTCGATCTCGCGCCTGAGCGATGGCGGCACGCTTTGGCTTACGAAGTAACCGACGTCGTAGGTGCCGATGGATCGGACCGCAATCTGCCAGTCGACAACGGTGAGGGCATCATGCTCCGGTCGCGCCCCGAAGAAAAAATTGTCCAGTCGATAATCGCCGTGGCAAAGGGTGCGCGGTCGATCCTGGACGCGGTCAAGCATGCCAACGATTTGTTCGGAAAGCCGCTCTCCGAGCCGCCGCATATCATCCGGAAGGTCGGCGCCAAACTGCTGGAGAAACAGCGGCCAAGCGAAGGCATAAAGGACAAGTCCGCCCTTATTCAGCTCACTTTCTCCCATCGGCACCCAATCGATGGTCTGGAGTTTCGGACTGTCCCACCATTCGGCGTGAAATGACGCGAGCTGACGGATCGCCGTAAAGGCGTCCTCGGCCGAGCTGCCCTGCAGCTGATTTCCAAGCCGACGGTCGCCCAGGTCTTCCAGCAGCAGGAGAAAATCATCGCTTAGCAAATCGTGAGAGGCGTAAAGGCAGCGCGGACTTGGCAAGGAAATGTCCTTGGCCAGCAGTTTGTAGAAATTGACCTCACGTTCGTAGAATTTGAACTGCCGTGCCAGCCCGCGGGTTTGCTCGATGGCTGCGGGGAATTTTGCGATCACCGACCTGGGGCCTCGCGCGCCTCCTGCGTAAGATAATTTCACTCGCGCCAGTTGACACAGAATTCCCACACCCTGGCCGATTACCTCGGTTTCGATCGAGGTTATGCCTGACGGATCGAGAGAAAGTGCCTGACTTAGATTGGAAACGGTGAGATCTGCCGGAGTTCGCGGATACATGTCATCCCCCCTCGACACCACAGTAGCGACCTGCGCGTTACCGGTCGCTGAGCCACTAACGATGACAGATTTTTGCCTTCAATAAACCCCTGAAGGCCTAACTCATCGATAAATTCGCGGCTTGCCGGCTCGCCGCGCCCCAACCGGCAACACGCGTGCACGCGATAAAGGCGGCCCGGCTCCTGGACCCCGTGCACCTACTGACCGTGTGAGCGCCGCCGCCCCGACAATATTCATAAACACGCGCCGTCGCATTGTATCCCTAATGCTCGGATGCAGATACCTAACCGTGTCGAACCTGCAGATCAAAAGGGGTTCGCGCTCGTCGCAGACGAGTAGCCCTCACCGCAACTACGCATTGGATTCTATATTCAGCAAAACTTCCCCGGCAATGATTTCGGGGTCTCCAAGCTCAAGGTCATGCAGGCTTGCTTTGACAAACTCCAGTACTTTATCGTTCGCCGCATTGGCGCTTTCGCGGTCCTCGAAGATCATCACAGCGACACCGACGCCTTCGCCGCCATCCAGTACATAATAAGATCTGAATCCGTGCGATTCCCTCAGGATCTGACCTATGCCGCTTTTGGCGCGGCGGGCAGCATCCGCGACCGAACGAACCTTGGTGAATTTTCGAAGGAATATGTACATCGGGCCCTCCCGGCGTCTGACTCCCAGCCGGCGCATCAAAGCATAGCGGGCCGCTGTTGGACTAGGTCCGTTCCGCCCCGGGGACGGCGATAGGCTATCACTCCGGCACGTCCGTTTTATGCCGGAAGCGGAGGTGACATCGGGACAATGCAATCGCCGAGGGCGGCCCGGGCGATTCCGGCACAGCTCACATTGCCTGGGTGTTTGCGTGTTGCATGCCTTGTTGCCGAATGGCGAGAACACAAAATCGATCTTGACGCGGGACCCGCGCGTTGGCTTTCCGATCCCGGCTCAAGAAAGCAAAAGCTGTTGCTCGCCGGCGACCAGTTCCTTGAGATAGTTCCAGGCGACCTTTACCCGTGCCAGATCTCGGCGCTCGGCGTGTGCGCACATCCAGAACGATCTCTGAATTCGTATTTCGCTCGGCAGCACCATTTTCAGATTGGGATATTCCCGCGCCATGAACGGCGGCAAGATCGCCAATCCCTCGTCACCGGCGGCGGCATGAAGCTGGGCTGCGATGCTGGTGCTGCGTAGCGCGACGCGGGGAGCGTCGCAGACCTCGCCCAGATAGTTCAGCTTCTTGCTGAAGACCAGGTTGTCGATGTATCCGATAAAGGTATGGCCTCGGAGATCGTCTCGCCCGCGGATCGGTCGATGGCCGTCGAGGTAGGTCGCCGACCCGTAGAGTCTTAGTGTGTAATCGGTCAGTTTAATGATGACATAGCGGCCGCGCGGCGGCCGTTCCAGCGTGATCGAAATATCCGCCTCGTGGGCTGACAGATTGACGACGCGCGGCATCGTCGCAAGAAGGTCGATCTGGAGATCGGGGTGCCTCCTGGTGAAAGCGCCGAGTCTTGGCGCCAGGAATGTCCCGCCGAATCCTTCCGTGGCACCGATCCGGACGTGACCCGACACGCGTTCGCTCGCCCCGGAAATCGCGCTCTCGATCGCAAGGGTCGAGCTTTCGATGGCCTCGACGTGAGCCAGCAAGCGCTTGCCGAACTCGGTCAATTGGTATCCCGAGGCGCGTCGCTCGAATAACTGGCTTTCGATCTCGCCCTCAAGCGCAAGGATACGGCGCGAAACCGTCGTATGATCGACCTTGAGCCGCTCCGCGGCAGCGATCAGCGTGCCCGCCCGGACCAATTCCAGGAAGTAGCGAAGATTGTCCCAGTTCATCGCGCGGCTCTCTGCAAAAACGCACACTCGTTCTGCGTTATTGATCTTGTGTTTTGCATTTTTGCACATAAAGATCGCGCTGGAAATGAAGCGTTCACGGTATCTCGGTGACGACACCGCGCGCAGCCGTGACGCGAGCTGATGCCGAGACGGCTCGAAAACAACATGGCCTGGGTCAGGGGTTGCGGATCCGGCGCAACTGCGGCAATGCCAAGGTACTCGCTCCTGTGCGTTCGCACCGGAGCAACGCTCGTCGGAGACATTGATGCAGGAGGCCCTGCGACGTTATGCGCGGCGAAAACGGGTTGATGGAATTCGTCGCATGCGCTTGAGAGATCAAGGGCCTGTGAAATCGAGCAACAAGTAATTACGGAGGGTGGCTATGAAACGTTATGCTGTTCCGGTCCTGCTGATGGCCACGATCGTGTCGTTCAATATCAGCGGCGCGCGCGCCAAGGATATCATCATCACGCACGTCGCGACGAAGACCGGTCCCTTTGGCGCCTATGGAAATCAGACGTCGCAGGGTTTCCTGATGGGTCTGGAACACCTGACCAACGGCACCATGACGATTGCCGGCAACAAGATTGTGGTCATTCAAAAGGACGACCAGGGCAACCCGAATGTCGCCAAGTCGCTAATCGCCGCCGCCTATGCTGACGACAAGAGCGATATCGTCGTGGGGCCAAGTCTGTCGGCCTCGACGCTGGCGTCTGAGCAGGTTGCTGCGGAGGCCAAGAAGATCCTGCTGGTCGATACGGCCATCACCGATTCCATCACCGGCGAGAACTGGAACCGTTACGTCTTCCGAACCGCCAGAACCAATTCGCAAGACGGCATCAGCGCGATCCTGGCGCTGCCCAGCGACCAGGACATCTCCATCGGAATCCTGGCGGCCGACGCGGCCTACGGGCACGAGGCCGTGCAGGCAACCAAAGACCAGTTGGCACAGTACCGGCCGAGGGTCAAAGTTGTGCATGAAGAGTTTCTGCCTCAGGCGACCACTGATTTCACCGCCGGAACACAGCGCCTGATCGACGCCCTCAAGGACCGGCCGGGTCAAAAATACATCGCCATCGGCTGGGCCGGGCCTCACCCGATGGCCAAGGTGATGGCGATGCAGCCGCAACGGTATGGAATCCAGGTCAATCCCGGAGGAAACCTGTTACCGGTTATGCAGAGTTGGAAGGATTACGCCGGCACCGAGGGTTCCATCTACTATTACTATGCTTTCCCGAAGGCCGAAATGAACGCCTGGCTGGTTGCCGAGCACCAAAAGCGATTTGGTTCGCCGCCGGATTTCTTTGTCGCGGGCGGCATGATCGCGGCAGCAGCAGTCGTGGAAGCGCTGAAGAAAACCAACGGCGACGCCGACGCCGAGAAACTGATCGGCGCGATGGAAGGAATGACCTTCGATTCCGTGAAAGGCAAGATCACCATCCGCAAGGAAGATCATCAGGCGCTCCAGGAGATGTACATCTTCCGGATCAAGAAAGACGCGAAGGATTACGATTTGCTCGATCTGGTACGTACCATCTCCGCCGACGAATTGAAGATTCCGATCCGCAACAAGCGCTGATCGTAATGCGGGTTGTTAAAGAGAGCTGTGAGATGCCGGCTCGGTTGTTGCGCCGGAAAGCGAGGCAGAGCGTGCCGGGCGACCGGCGAGCAGCCATATGAGCTGTTCTCTCGAAACACGCGACCTCACCATTCAGTTTGGCGGCCATGTTGCTGTCAACGGCCTTTCCTGTGCTTTCGCACACGGAACGTTGACGTCGATCGTGGGGCCGAACGGTGCGGGCAAAACGACCTACTTCAATCTGATCTCGGGCCAGCTCAAGCCGACCCGGGGCAAGGTTTTTCTGCACGGCGAGGATATCTCCGGATTCAGTGCATCCCGGCGTAGCGCGTACGGCATCGGTCGGGCCTTTCAGCTGACCAACCTGTTTCCCAATCTGACTGCCCGGGAAAACGTGCGCCTTGCGATTCAATCGCGCGCCAATCTCGGCCTCAATCTCCTGAGCATCTGGAGCAGCCATCGGGAATTGATCGGCAAGGCCGAGGAAGTTCTCGAAGTTGTCGCCCTTGCCGATAAGCGGAACATTCCAGCAGCGCTGCTGTCGCATGGCGAGCAACGCAAGCTCGAGGTCGCAATGCTGATCGCGCTCGAGCCCGATATCTTCATGTTCGATGAACCAACCGCCGGAATGAGCTTGCGAGAAGTCCCGGTCGTGCTCGATTTGATCCGTGATCTCAAGAAGCGCAAGGAAAAAACCATCCTGCTCGTCGAGCACAAGATGGAGGTGATCCGGGAGTTGTCCGATCGGATCATCGTCATGCATAACGGCTCATTGGTGGCCGACGGCTCTCCTGTTGACGTCATCGCCTTGCCGATCGTGCAGGAGGCATATCTGGGGAAGCCCGCCGCGGGGGCGAACCGTGATTGAGCCGCTGCTGACGCTGAGCGGCGTCCACACCCATGTCGGCCGATATCATCTGCTGCAGGGTGTGGATTTGGTGGTGCCGAGCGGCATGTTGACGCTGCTGCTTGGGCGGAACGGTGCGGGCAAGACGACCACGCTTCGAACCATCATGGGGCTTTGGAAAGCCTCGCAGGGAAGCATTGTGTTGCAGGGCGAAGACGTCTCCTCCCTGTCGACACCGGAGATTGCGCGTCGCGGCGTTTCATATGTTCCGGAGAACATGGGAATCTTTCCCGACCTGACCGTTGCCGAGAACATCCTGATCGCCTCTCGCACGGCGACGCGTCTGCGCGATATCGAAAGCGCGCGCCTCGAACGGATCTTCGGCTACTTTCCGCCGATCAGAAAATTCTGGCAGCAACGCGCCGGATTGCTGTCGGGCGGGCAGAAGCAAATGCTCGCGATCGCCCGTGCCATCGTAGAACCGTCAACGCTGCTGTTGATTGACGAGCCAAGCAAGGGTTTGGCGCCGGCAGTCATTGAAAGCGTGGTCAGTGCACTGCAAGACCTGAAGCGAACGAATACGACGATCCTGCTGGTTGAGCAGAATTTTAGCTTCGGCCGTGCGCTCGGCGATGTCGTGGCAGTCATCGATGACGGCCGCATCGTCCACTCCGGCACGATGGACGCGCTGGCTAACGATGAAGCGCTGCAGCAGCGATTGCTCGGGCTGTCGTTGTCCGGAAAACCGCCCCGTCAACCCGAGACGCAGCCCGGCCTATGAGCACCAACAACGACATGAGCGTTTCTGCCGATGAGCCGCCCGACGCCTTGCCGGAGGTGAAGCGAGATTTGATTCCGCTCTGTCTCGTGCCGGTGCTCGCCGTGGTCATGCTGCCTCTGATCGGGTCGTTGTCGACGTGGACGACGCTGACCGTTGCCGGGCTCGCGATGGGAATGATCGTATTCGTGATGACGTCCGGATTGACGTTGATTTTTGGCCTGATGCGCATCCTCAATCTCAGTCACGGAGTGTTCATCGGGCTGGGTGCGTTCGTCGCCGCTTCGGTGCTCGCCCGGGTCACGCAATGGACCGGCCAGAATACCTCGCTCACGTTGATCGCAATCATCCCCACGATCGTGATCGCCATGCTGCTTGGAGCTGCCGTGGGATTTGCGTTCGAGCGCCTCATTATCCGCCCGGTGGCCGGTCAACCATTGAAGACCATCCTGACCACAATGGGCGGATTGATCATCGGCACCGAACTGCTCAAGGCGGTCTGGGGCCCCGATCCGATTTTGCTGCCGCTGCCGGCCGCGTTGCAGGGATCGCTGGTCGTCGGCGGCGCCGTGTTCGAGAAGTACCGCCTGATGGCAGCCTTGTTCGGTCTCGGTGTGTTCATCACGATGATGTGGATGCTCAACCGGACGAAACTGGGCCTGCTGATCCGCGCAGGGGTCCAGAATCTGGAGATGGTCGAGAGCTTCGGCTACCGCATTCGTCGCCTGTTCGTCGCGGTATTTGTCGCCGGTTGCTCGCTTGCATCGTTGGGTGGCGTGATGTGGGGATTGTACGAGCAGATCGTTGATGCCGACATCGGTGCAAACTCCCTTGTCCTGGCCATCATCGTGATCGTCATGGGTGGTCTCGGCTCCACGGGTGGCTGTTTTATTGCGGCGATCCTGGTCGGCCTGCTCACCAACTACGCCGGATTTCTTGTGCCCAAGCTGACGTTGTTGTCGAACATCCTCTTGATGGTTGCCATTACGTCCTGGCGGCCGGAGGGACTATACCCGGTGACGAGACATTCATGATTCATCAATTGCTCTCCGGCGATTTGCCCCGAAGCCGCACCCTTGCCGCGGTCCTTACCGTCATTTTTATCGGGCTTGCGTTTGCGCCCTTCATCGTACCCGGGGCAAAGGCGCTGGACGTTGCAGCCAACGTCTGCATTTTCATCGTTCTCGCCGCCAGCTTCGACCTCCTGATCGGATACACCGGAGTTCTTTCGTTCGCGCAGACAATCTTCTTTGGAGTGGGCGCTTACAGTGTTGCCATCGCGCTTGCCCGCATCGGATCGACCTGGCCTGCGCTGCTCATCGGCCTCGGCCTTGGGCAGCTCGTATCGCTGGTGTTGGCATTTGTTATCGGCATCGTCAGCCTTCGCGTGCCGATCATTACATTGGCATTTGCCGTCGCGTTCGAAACGCTGGCATTGCAGTTTTCGAACCTGACCGGCGGCAGCGATGGCTTGAGTGCCAGATTGCCCAGGGAAATGACGCCGGCCTTTTCGCTGAGCGAAGGATCCCTGTTGGGCGTGGCACTCAACGGAAAGCTGGTTGCGTATTACCTCGTGTTTCTGGTCTGCGCCGCAATGTTCCTGTTGATGCTGCGGGTGGTCAATTCGCCGTTCGGGCGCGTATTGCAGGCAATCCGCGAAAACAGCTTTCGCGCGGAAGCCATCGGCTATCGGGTTGCGCTCTATCGCAGCCTGTCCATCGTCATATCGGCAGGTTTTGCCACGATGGCAGGCGCCCTGCTGACGGTGTGGGTTCGCTACACCGCACCCAGCACGACATTGTCGCTGGACATCATGCTCTATCTTTTGCTCATGGTGGTGATCGGAGGCATGGGGACGCTTTATGGTTCGGCGGTCGGGGCAACTTTGGTCGTCATAGCGCAATCCTATCTGCAGGACTTTATCGGTCTGGTCGGCAGGCCGCTCGAAAACGTTCCGGGCATCGGCGGTTTTCTATCAGCGCTGGTATCGCCGAACCGATGGCTGCTCTGGCTCGGTGTCCTTTTCGTCATCGCGGTGTGTTTTTTTCCGGCGGGAATCGTCGGAAAACTCCGCGAGCGAAGATGGTAGGGAACGCTGCGCTTTAGGATCTCATGGCTGTCGCGAGGTCTTTCGCAATCAAGTGAATAGCGGTGAGGAGAAGCCATGACGACGATCCGGTCTTTTGTCGAACGCACCCTGCCTGGAAGCGAGGGCGCGAAAATCGCCACCGCCGAATGGCCGGGCACCAAAGGCCCGCTGGTTTGTATTCACGGTCTGACATCGTCATCCCGAGTGTTTGCCGGCCTTGCTACTGAACTGGCGGATTTTCATATCATCGCCGTCGACTGTCGCGGTCGAGGCCAGTCGTCAAAATCCCCGCCGTTCGGCCTCGCGCAACACGCCGCGGATGTTGCCGCCGTGATGAACGCAGCCGGGATCGCTCGCGCGACCATGGTCGGTCACTCGATGGGCGCCTATGTGGTTGGTGCATTCTGCGCGGACTACGGCGATAAGGCGGACAGGGCGGTCTTCGTCGATGGCGGCTATTCGGTTGGTGTGCCGGAGAATGAAACGGCCGATGGCTTGCTTCAATCAAGGCTGGGTCCATTTCTCATAAAGGTCCGAAAGACCTGGAAGGATCTGGACGAATACCTTGCCTACTATGCGGCGAGCGGTCTCTATCCTCAGGGCATCGATGATTACGGACGGGCGCATTTTGCCTATGACCTCGCCGGAGAGGCGCCAGCGCTGCGCGCCAAAATCACCGAAGCGTGCATCGGGGCCGATTGGCGGGCCGTGCTTGATCGTCAGGCGGTCGAAAACCGGTTGGCAAAAATGCGTGCGCCGCTTCTGGTCTTAAGGGCGCCCGACGGATTGACCGGAAAAGGGGATCAGGTCGTTCCCGATGAGTTTCGCGATGCCATTCTGAAAAAGGTTCCGCGCGCCCTGTTCGTGGACATTCCTCACACCAATCATCACACCATCCTGTGCTCCGAAGCAGGCGCCCGGGCGGTCGCAAGCGAGATCAGGAAATTCACAGCCTGACATCCCCGGCTCACAGTTCTTCTACTGGATAAGCCCCCATTTGCCGGTTCATGCCTTGACCGAACCGGCGGTGAGGCCAGCGACGTAGTGCTCGACGAAGAACGAGTAGATCAGCGCCACCGGGATCGACCCGAGCAGCGCCCCGGCCATCAACTGGCCCCAGTAGAACACGTCGCCGCGGATCAGCTCGGCGATGACGCCGACCGGCACGGTGCGCACCGAACTCTTGGTCAGGAAGATCAAGGCATAGAGAAACTCGTTTTGTGAGAGCGTGAAGGCGAAGATGCCGGCGGATATGAACCCCGGCGTGCACAGCGGCAGGAAGATCGTCCACATTGTCTGGAGCCGGCTGGCGCCGTCGATCCGCGCCGCCTCCTCGAGCTCCTTCGGAACGGTCTTGAAATAACCGAGGAGCAGCCAGGCGCAGAACGGCACCAGCATCGTCGGGTAGGTCAGGATCACCGAGGTAAGCGTGTTGCCGAGGTTGAGGTGGTTGATCACGTCGGCGAGCGGGATGAATAGCAGCGGCTGTGGCACGAGGTAGATCGCCGCAATGGTCATTGCGATCAGCGATGATCCGGCAAAGCGCATGCGCGCCAGCGGATAGGCGAGCATGGTGCCGAGGATCAGCGAGATCGCCGTTGCGACGACCGCCACCAGCATCGTGTTCCACGTCCACAACAGGAAGCTCGACTTGGTGAGAAGGTCGACGTAGTGCTTGAGCGTCGGCGCGTGCACGATCAGCGGCATCACGTTCTTGTTGTAGAGCTCGGCGTTCGGCTTGATCGACGTAATCGCCATCCAGTAGAACGGAAACAGCGCCAGCACGAGAAAGAAGCCGACCGGCAGCCATACGCGGACGGCCCGACCGATGCGCCCTTCGCCCGTTACCATCATTCCCTCCGCAGGTAGACGGTCAGCGCCACGATCAGCAACGCGAGCGCCGGCAGCATGGCAAGCGCCACCGAGGCTCCGAGCCCGAGCTGGCCCGCGCCCATCGCGATATCGAACGCGTAGGTCGCGAACAGTTGCGTGGCGTTGGCCGGCCCGCCATGGGTCAGTACGTAGACGAGCTGGAAGTCGGCGAACGTGAAGATAACCGAGAACAGCGTGACGATCAGGATGATCGGCCGCAGCAGCGGCAGGGTGATGAAGCGAAACCGCTCCCATCCGCCGGCGCCGTCGATGGAGGCCGCCTCGTACAATTCCGAAGGTACGGTCTGAAGGCCGGCGAGCAGGGTGATTCCGTAGAAGGGCAACCCGCGCCACGTGTTGATGATGATGATCGAGACCATCGCAAGCGTCGGATCGCCGAGCCATGACGGTCCCGGCTTGGGCCAGCCCAAAGCCACCAGGAGCCGGTTGACGACGCTGAAAGCCGGGTCGAGCATCCACAGCCAGGCGACGGTGCTTAAGACGGTTGGAACGATGAATGGCAGCAGCAGTAGCGCCCGCACCAGGTTCTTCATGCGGAAGTGCTGATTCATGGCCAGCGCCAGGCCCAGCCCGCCGACCATCTTGAGCAGCGTCGCGACGCCGGTATAGACGAATGTGTTGATCGCCACCTGCCAGAAGACCGGGTCATGCACATCGGTGACGAAATTCTTCAGCCCGACGAAGGTGCCGATGTTCGCGACCCGCCGATCTTCCAGGCTCAACAGGATGCCGTAAACGAAGGGATAGCCGACCAGCGCCGCCAGGAAGGCGAGCGGCAGCGCCATCATCAGCCAGCTGAAGACGCTTTGGCGGTCGAGCACCACCGCGAGCGACGCACGCCGGCGCGCCGCACGGGCAGGTAGGAGCAGACGCTCGGATGCAATGGTCATGTGTCAGGCCGAGCGATAGATGTCTTTCAGTTGGGTCTGAGCCTCCTTGATGACGTCCTTGGTAGACGCGCCGGCGCAGGCCTTGGCGAACATGTCGATGACGACGTATTTGGCGACGACTTCGGCCACCTGCCGACTTGCCGGCGCGGGCCAACCAGGCAGATGCGCGTTCGCGAGCGCGTCCCGATAGGGCTTGTTCCGCGGCTCGACGTCCCACATCGGCGCATTGTCGTAGCCGTGCAGCAATGGCTGATAGTAGGAATCCGCGATCGCGTACCAGCCGCCCAGCTGCTTCGGGTCCATCAGCCAACGCATGAAGGCGCGCGCTTCCTCCTTGACCGGCGAGAAATCAAAGATCGAATGGCTGATCAGGTTGAGCAGGTGGAAGCGCCCCTTCGGCCCCGCCGGGTTCATGGCCTGGTCGGTGACCTTGCCGATCTCGGGAAATTCGCGCTTGGCGAACCAGAGGATGCTCTCGGCATTATTGGTGCAGGAGATCTGATCGGCCATCCACGCCTTGTTGTTGCTGACGTCGGTCCAGCCGAGGCAGTCGTCGAGCATCGTGTCTTTGAAGAACTTGCGGCAGAAATCGACCGCGCGCGCGGTCTCGTCGGAATCGATGACCACCGTCTTGCCGTCGGCTGACACCTCGGCGCCGCCATAGGACCACAGCAGGGGATAGAGCCAGCCGTGGTTATCGCCGAAGCCATGGCCGAGTTCGAAACCGAAGGGATGGTCCTTGGCCTTCAGCTTCTTGCCGACTTCGTAAAGCTCGTCCCAGGTCTCCGGGAATTTCTTGACCCCGACCTCGGCAAAGTAGTCGGTGCGCCAGTTCATCAACTGACCGATATTGGCGAAGGGGATGGCCTTCCACTTGCCGTCGACGAAGACTCCTTCTTTGCCGGCGTCGTACCAGCCGGCTTGCGCCTTGCCGATGTCGGCGGCGATATCGCCGACGTCGAGATATTTGTTGCTGAACTGGATGACCTGGAGCAGGCCGTTCATGGTGATGTCGGCGCCCGATCCGGTTTCTGCGATCGTGCTGATCCGTGTCGGCAGGCTGCCGACGCTGGTCACCTCGTAGACGACCTTGACGCCGGTCTCTTTCTCGTAGGCCGGGGCGAGCGTGTTCGAGACATATTCGTCGAATGGCTTGATGAACGAGCTTTCGTGCAGGATGGTGATGGTCTTCTCTGCAGCGCCGGCCGGCAGAGGCCGACTCAGCGCCGCTGCGGTGCCCGCAGCCGCGATCTTGAGAAATCCCCGCCGGTTCGTCAGGTGATTGGTTGCCGGCCCTGTCATACTGCTCCTCCCTGCGTTGACGTCCCCGAGGCTGATTGCCCGCTCCTTTTCGTTTGGGGCGCAACACTACAGCAAGATCGGATTTGGTACAGTCAGGAATTGCGGCCGGGCGGCGCGTCCTTAGTATCAGATGGTTTCGAACTGGCTGGGCAACTACTGCTCGAGGCGAGGCACTCACAAAGAAGGACAATATTGTTGACGGAAGTGGGATGGCCTCATCGAGCCACGCAATGACTGCCACTGCACCGCCGGGTGAGCCGATGAACTCGCGCCGTCTCGTTTTTTCCCGATCACCCGATTGGTGCGGGCAAGCACCCCTTCATCAACAATCCCCCTCTGATTGTCTCAACCTAAAGCGTTCGGCCGGCGATCTGAATCGCGGGATGGTCACAATGAAGCATCGCGGCGCGGCTACGCCCGCCGGTCAACGAAAGGCGTACTGCCGTCGGATTGACCCGTCCTGACCTTGGGATCATGATCTTGTGACGCACTCAACCCGGTCGCGCGGGCTCGCAAAGCACGCCCGGCGGGAGCAATAGCCATGCGGACAAGCGCCTTGGCGCCATGCCGCACGGCAAAACGGGGTCGATGCGAACGACAATCGCAAAGCAAGGGAGGATGTCTATGACGTTGCATCGCCTTCTGTTGGGAATTCTTGCCGCAAGTCTTGTTCCGGCGGCCGCGGCGGCCGCCGAGGATACAATCAAGATCGGCTTATCCGATGCCGCTGTCCGGCCCCGCGTCGGTTTATGGCGTGCCGATCACCAAGGGCGCCGAAATGGCCGTCCAGGAAATCAACGCAAGCGGCGGCGTCCTCGGCCGCAAGCTGGAACTGCTGACGCGCGACAGCAAGGCCAGCGCCGACGAGGCGGTGCGGCTCGCGCGCGAGCTGATCATCAAGAACAGTGTCGACTTCCTGTCGGGGACGCTGACCTCGGCCGAGGCGCCGGCGGTGTCGACCATCGCCAAGGAAAACAAGATCGTCTTCATCGCGCCGACGTCGAAGACCATCCAGCTCACCTCGCCGGCCAACCTGCATCCCTACATTTTCCGTCTCGCCTCCAACACCGACATCGACGGCCGCACCGGCGCCGCGATCATCGCCGGCTGGAAGGACGTGAAGCGGGTCGCGACCATCGCGCCCGACTATGCCTACGGCCGCGACGCCGTCGGCGCCTTTGTCGACTTCATCAAGAAGGCGCGGCCCGACATCGAGATCGTCGACCAGCAATGGCCGAAGCTCGGCCAGAGCGACTTCACGCCCTTCATCACCGCGCAGATGGCCAAGAAGCCCGACGCGGTGTTCTGCGACGTCTTCGGTGGCGATTTCGTCACGCTTCGCCAAGCAGGCGGCGCCGCTCGGCTACTTCAAGGCGATCAACAACCGTCTGGTCGACGGCGGCGAGGTCGGGACGACGGATGCGGCCATGGCGCTGGGCAATGACTATCCCTACGGGATCTGGTCCGACGCCTATGACCCCGTCATCTGGCCGGAGAACGAGCCGGCCGCGCACAAGACCTTCATCGAGAACCTCAAGGCGTTCACCAATGAGAAATACGCCTCCGGCTGGGCGATCATGGGCTACGCCTCGATCTTCGCGCTGAACGAGGGCATCGAGAAGGCGGGCAGCACCAATTCGGACAAGGTGGCGAAGGCGCTGCTCGGGCTTACCTTCGACACGCCGATCGGCAAGCTCACCTTCGACGAAAAGACCCATGAGACCAACATGGGCGAGTTCTGGGGCCAGATGGTCAAGGACGACCGACTACCCCTTCGCCGTCATGAAGGACCCCAAATACCTCTCTCAGGGGCCGTACACGAACTAACGCGCATCGCAACCGCGGAGACAAAGGCAGTCAGCAAGCGCGCGCGGCGCGCGCGCGTCGCCCGCCCGACGTCTCTGCGCTGCGGCGCGAACTGTGCGAGGGGCTGGGCCATGTTCGAGGTGTCGTTCCTGTTCGGCCAATTTCTCGGCGGCCTCACGACCGCGATGTTTCTGTTCCTGATCGCATCGGGACTGTCGCTCGTGTTCGGCGTGATGCGCGTGCTCAACTTCGCGCACGGCTCATTCTACATGGTCGGCGCCTATCTCGCCTGGCAGGTGGTGCAGTGGCTCGCGCCCCTGTTGCACAGCTTCTGGCTGGCGGCGCTGGCCGCGGCGCTGGGCGTGGCCCTGCTCGGCGGCCTGATCGAGCGGCTGCTGTTGCGCCATATCTATGGGCGCGAGGAGCTCTACCAGCTGCTCCTGACCTACGCGCTGGTCCTGATCCTGGGTGATGCCGCCAAGATCATCTGGGGCACGCAGCAGCTCTCGGTGTCGCGCCCGCCGATCCTCGCCGGCGGCATCGAGATGCTCGGCGCCATCCTGCCGATCTACAATCTGTTCATCATGTTGATCGGCACGGTGATCGCCGTCGCCGGCTGGCTGGTGCTGACGCGCAGCCCTGCCGGCCGGATGGTGCGCGCCGCGGCGCTCGACCGCGAGATGCTCGGCGCGCTCGGCGCCAATGTCGGCGCGCTCTATACCGGCATGTTCGTCGTCAGCTCCTTCCTCGCCGGCCTGTCCGGCGCGCTGGTCACGCCGATCCAGAGCATCGTGCCGGGCATGGACGTCGAGATCATCGTCGAGGCGTTCATCGTCGTGGTGATCGGCGGCCTCGGCTCGTTCTGGGGCACGTTCTGGGGCTCGATCATCTACGGCCAGGTGCTGTCGTTCGGCATCCTGATCTTGCCGGGCTTCTCGCTGTTCTCGGTGTTCGCGCTGATGGCGGTCATCCTGATCGTCCGCCCCTGGGGCCTGTTCGGGCGGCCGCTGCGATGATGCGGAAATCGGCCACCACGCTCGTCGACGCATCCCGTGGATGCTCGTCGTCTTCCTCGCCGCGCTGACCATCCCGTGGCTCGGCTCGCGCTACGACACGTTTCTTGCAACGCAGATCGCGATCAGCGCGCTGTTCGCCGTGAGCCTCAACCTGCTGCTCGGCACCACCGGCCTGGTCTCGTTCGGCCACGTCGCCTATTTCGGCATCGGCGCCTATGTCTGCGGCATCCTGATGAAGACCTATGCGGTGCCGTTCTCGATCGCGCTGCCGGCCGCGGCGCTTGGCGCGCGCTCGGCTGCGCTGGTGTTCGGCTTCTTCTGCGTGCGCCTCACCAAGATCTACTTCGCCATGCTGACGCTCGCCTTCTCGCAGATCGTCTGGGCGATCTGCTTCAAGTGGAACGACGTCACCGGCGGCGACCAGGGGCTGCCCGATGTGCCCTATCCGGATCTCGACTGGATGTCGTCGATCCCGCTGCTCGAGCGACCTGCGCATCGCCGACCAGTTCTACGTGCTGACCCTGGTTGTGGTGATGCTGTCGCTGGCGGCGATGCGGCGGATCATCGGCTCGCCGTTCGGCCGCATGCTGACGACCATCCGGGAGAACCCGGAGCGCGCCGCCTCGATCGGCGTCAACGTCCGCAGCTACGAGCTCGCCGCCTTCGTCGATCGCCGGCGGCTTCGCCGGCATCGCCGGCGCCCTGTTCGGCATCTTCAACCGCGGCGTCTTTGCCGACTACGTCTACTGGCCGAAATCGGCCGAGGTGATGATCATGACCATCCTGGGCGGCATCGAGCATTTCTGGGGCCCGGTGGTCGGCGCGGCGACGCTCGTGCTGCTCAACCAGGAGATCACGTCCTACACCGAGTACTGGCCGTTCGTGCTCGGCGCCATCCTGCTGATGCTGCTGTTCGCCTTCCCCGGCGGCATCGTCGGCGGGCTTGACAGCCGGCGCTGGCGTGGCTGTCGCCGCAAGGCAAGGGAGCGCGCCGGTGCTTGAAGTGCGCGGCCTCTCCAAGTCGTTCGGCGGCTTCCGCGCCGTGACCGACGTCGACCTCGCCGTGGCCGAGGGCGAGATTGCCGCGGTGATCGGGCCGAACGGCGCCGGCAAGTCGACGCTGTTCAACCTGATCACCGGCCACCTGCAGCCGACCGCCGGCCGGGTGCTCGTCGACGGCCGCGACATCACCGGCGTGGCGCCGTACAAGCATCTGCGGCATGGGCATCGGGCGCTCGTTCCAGCGCACCAACATCTTTCCGAAGCTTACCGTGCTCGAGAACGTGCAGGCGGCGCTTCTTGCTCATCGCGGTCAGGGCCCGAACTTCTGGTCCCGCTCGGACGCGGCTCTGTCGCGACGACAGCCGAGGCGCTGCTCGCCTCGATCGGTCTCGCCGACCAGGCCGCGGACGACCGCCGGCACGCTGTCCTACGGCAACCAGAAGCAGCTCGAGCTCGGCATTGCGCTGGCGAGCGATCCCAAGATCCTGCTGCTCGACGAGCCGACCGCCGGCATGTCGGCGAGCGAGACGCACGAGACGATCGCGCTGATCGCGCGCATCGCCCGCGAGCGCGGGCTGACGCTGCTGTTCACCGAGCACGACATGGCCGTGGTGTTCTCGATCGCCCAGAAGATCGCGGTGATGCACCAGGGCCGCGTCATCGCCGCACGGCGACCCGGCGGCGGTGCGCGCCGATGCCGAGGTCCGCCGCGTCTATCTTGGCGACCAGCCGATGGGCTCGCGATCATGAGTGCATTGCTCGAGCTCGAGGACGTCCACGCCGCCTACGGGCTGAGCCGCGTGCTGTTCGGCATTTCGCTCGAGGTCAACGCAGGGCGAATGCGTCTGCCTGCTCGGCCGCAACGGCGTCGGCAAGACCACCACGATGCGCTCCGTCATGGGGTTGACGCCGCCCAGCGCCGGCCATGTCCGCTTCAAGTCGCGCGACATCACCGGCTGGGCGCCCACCGCGTCGCCCGCGCCGGCATCGGCTTCGTGCCGGAAGATCGCCGCATCTTTGCCGAGCTCTCGGTGTGGGAGAACCTCGACGTCGCCCGGCGCGCCGCGGCGCGGCCGGGACGCTGGACGATCGACGCGGTCATCGACCTGTTCCCCGTGCTCGGCGAGTCTGCGCGACCGGCAAGGCGGCTTTCTCTCGGGCGGCGAGCAGCAGATGCTGACCATCGCCCGCACCCTGATGGGCAATCCCGAGTTGCTGCTGCTGGACGAGCCGTCCGAGGGGCTCGCGCCGCTCGTGGTCGAGGCGCTGCTCGCCAAGATCGGCGAACTGAAGGCGCAGGGCCTGACCATCCTGCTGGCGGAGCAGGGCATCGAATTCTCGCTCGCGCTCGCCGACCGCGTCTACGTGCTGGAGAAGGGTGCGGTGCGTTTTTCCGGCCCCTCCGCCGCGTTGAGGTCCGACCGTAGCGTGCTGGATCAGTTGCTGACGCTGTAACGCCGGTTCCTGCGGGGATTGGACTGAGGCGTTGAAAAACCCGTCGCATCGAATCCGCCAAGGCATTACATCGCGTTACTCATTTCGGTAGCGGCCGACGTACGCGTTTAAGGGCCTGCGCCTCAGCTTGACGGACGATTTGCCGAAGCCGGAGTAATTCGGCGTAACGAACGGGTAGACCTTGCGCTGAAGATCTGAGGATCACCGCTTTCGGCTTTGGTGTCGGAGGTTTTTTTGGCGACATGAGGGGCACCAGGTTGATCCGTATGCCAGGCTGTGTCGTTGCGACGAACCGCTTGGGTTCACTAAAACACATGATCGGCCGGTGAGAAAAACTGCCTGATGATCCTGATGATAACGTTACGATGTACTCAACGTTCCTGAGCGGCACGCTATGGAACCGTGAACTTACGTTCATATTGGATTTGCGCGCTTTTTATGGGCCGCAATACTCGCTGTCAGCTCCGCTTAGATTGCTTATTTTTTGTCCAGCCGGTCGGTAACCTTGACCGGTTAGGTTAAGGCGCGGATTGCATTGCAGCTTTGCATCGGTGCGCTAACTTCGATCGCGTGAAATCGCGCCGATTGACCGGCGTCTTTTCCACTTCGAAGATTATTGAAGATGAACTGAATATGAATGAACGCGCTGCCTTGTCGTTACCGCAGGATTCATCCTCGGAGATTTGTGACGATTTCATTGCGGGTGCCACGAAAAACACCCAGGTCGCGATCACGCGTTTGTTTTCAGACGCCATGAACCTGGAAACGGTTCATGTCGACAAAAAAGCGATTGATTGCAGGACCAGGCCATGACGACCAAAAAACGTTTGATGGAAAAACCGAAGATGCTGATCCGCAAGTATTCTGCGCAGCATTTAACCCTTCGATACTCGGAATTACTTCGCCTTCGGCAAGCCGTTCGTCAGGCTGAATCACTGGCTGGAAGGGTCAGCCAGAATCAATCCGCCCCGACAGCGAATTAAATCCGGAAGTCCTCAAGTCGTTTTCCCGACTTGAGTGCTGCAGCGAGCCAACGAGGTTGTTTGCCTCTTCCTGCCCAAGTTTCGGAAGGTTGGTTTGGGTTGCGGTACTTCGGGAAAACCGACGGATAGGACCGGCGTACTTTTCCCATTTGATCCACTTGGGTCCGGCTGTTGAGTTTGCTCAGGCGATCCTCAAGCACACTCTTTTCCGCAATCATCCTCGCGGCCAGCGCTGCTACAACTTCCTCACGAAGATCCCACAACTTATCGAGCGACAAGGATTTGAAGTCGTATTTATTCATGACCACCCCTAATCATGATTTGCTTTTGTAACAATTGAGGCCGGCAGCCATCCGGGCTCTAGGACTTAAATTCCATAGATGACCAGGTTTCCGTTTTGGATTCCTGACAATACGCCGGAATGTAGGCACGTCAGATGGCCGAATTCAAGGGCGATGACGTTTCCCGGGCACGAAGAAGCCGTGTGCCTGTTGCCGGAATCGCTGACATCGACAGTCTCGGCGTCTTGGATTGGCGGGCATGCGGGCGGGAGCAGGCCTGCCAGCCTGCGGCTTTTCTGCTAGAATGCCTCGGTCGCAAGCAACATCACCAACCCCAGGCCCCCATGCGCGCGCTTGTCCTGCTCGCCGCTTTCTTGATCGGCCTCGCCTCCCCGGCTACCGCCGCAAACGATGTCGCCACGGCCCAGGGCGTGATCCGCTCCCAAGAAGAGGCGCTCGCCCGCGACGACGCGGCGGCAGCCTATTCCTATGCGGCGCCCGCTATCAGGGAGCTGTTCCCGCAGGCCGAAATTTTCATGGCGATGGTTCGCCGCAGCTACGCCCCGGTCTATCGTCACAAGAGTTTCGAATTCGGCGAGGCGCGCGCCTTCGAGGGCAGAATCGCGCAGCGCGTTCACATCGTCGACGCCGACGGCATCCCCTGGGAGGCGCTGTACACGCTGGAGCTTCAGCCCGACGGCAGCATCAAGATCAGCGGCTGCGTGCTGCTCAAGCCGGGCCAGGCGGTGTAGAGATTTACGCGATCGCCAGCCGGGAGCGCGACCGGATCAACAGCGCCACCACGATGGTGATGTTGAGCGCATTCCATCCCAGGCCGTTCAGGAACGCCGCCGCGTAAGAGCCGGTGGCGTCGAAGATCACGCCGGACACCCAGCCGCCGAACGACATGCCGAATACGGACGCGAATATCACGATGCCGACGCGGGTCGCTGCCTGTACTGAAGGCATCGATTCACGGACGATGATGGCGTAACTCGGCACGATGCCGCCCTGAAACAGGCCGAACATCGCTGAGATGATGTAGAGCGAGGTGAGGCCGTCGAAGAACAGGTAGAACAACAGCGCAAAGCCCTGCGCCAGCGACCCGATCAGTAAGGTGCGGATGCCGCCAATGCGGTCGGCGAGAAACCCCGAGCCGATGCGGCTGACGACCCCGAACGCCATCATCAGCGACAGCATCTCGGCGCCGCGCGCGACGCCATAGCCGAGATCGCCGCAATAGGCGACGATATGGACCTGCGGCATCGACATCGCCACGCAGCAGGAAATACTGGCGATGCACAGCATCACTGTCAGCGTATTGGTCGAGATCCTCAAGTCGACCCGTGGCGGCGGCGCGTTCTCGTGATCGCGCACGATCTTGCGGCCGATCTGGGCGCGCAACAATAGCAGGAACAGCGCCATCGCCACCGTGCAGAAAATACCGATCGCGATATGGGTGGTGCGCCAGCCCACCGACTGCACGCCCCAATTGACCAGCGGTGGCCAGAGTGTGCCGCCGACATAATTTCCGCTCGCAACAATGGTGACCGCCAGCCCGCGGTTGCGCTCGAACCAGTGCGAGGCCTCCGCCATCAGCGGCGCGAACGTCGCCGAGGTTCCCAACCCGATCAGGAAATACACGGCAACGAATTGCCACAGCGTGGTGGTAAGGCCGGCCAGAACATAGGCCGAGCCGAGAAAGGCGATGCTGAGCGCCATCGCCGTCACGATGCCGAAGCGATCGGTGATCCTGCCGGTGACGATGCCGCCGAGGCCGAAGCCGAGCATGGTCAGCGTAAAGGCCAGCGACACCGCCCCGCGCGTCGCGCCGAATTCAGGCTGCACCACCGGCAGCACGACCACAACCGACCACATGCCGACGCTGCCGATCGAACCGATCACCAGCGCAAGCACGAGTCGTACCCATGCCTGGGGCGAATCCGGGATGAACAGCGGAGAAGCTTTGCGATTGGAGGGAGCGTGCACGGTTGCAACCTCGTCTGCTGCTGCCCGAAGGTCAACTGGCTTGGCGCGATAATAGGCATGCAGATGCGGGGGCTGTGGTAACGGCCACGGCATCATCGCGGACGCGGCGATGCAGTGGAGCCTTCATCGGCCGCGGCCGGGCCGATGACGAGCAGTCAAAATTTTGCGAGAATGCCGGGTCTGTTTCTGGAGGAGCACATGATCAAGGCCAATTGGGCGATCGCCGGAGTTCTCGCCGCCGGCTTTTCCACTGGTTCATTTGCGGAAACGGTGAAGCAGGAGCCTCCCATGGGAGCGATGCGCGAAGGGCAGGTTTTACTGGTCGACGATGGCAGTTGTCCGGCCGGTCAGATCAAGCGGGTCGTCGGCGGCAATCACACCAAGGTTGGCGGGACCAAGCAGATCGTGCGCACCAGCAGCTGCGTCCCTCGCTAGATCGTCATTTGCGTTGCGCCGGGGTTTCGCATTCGTTTTCCCTCTCCCGCTTGCGGGGGAGGGTCAGGGTGGGGGCAGTCACGGACACCGGCGCCAGCCGCTCCCCCACGCCGGCCCTCCCCCGCAAGCGGGAGAGGGAGCGCACTGAGCGCGCGGCGCGAGCATCGATTCAATTTCAAATTCAGTTTCGCTTTGGACGTTCTGACCTCGCCCGCTCGCGGGGAGAGGTCGCGAGCATCTTGTGAGCGTTGAACGTCGATGTTTCAACAACGGCGGTGCGCTCCCTCCCCCCTTGTGGGGGAGGGTTGGGGAGAGGGGTCCTCATGGGCAATCCCAATGCCGCCACCCCTTCCCTAACCCTCCCCCATAAGGGGGAGGGAAAAGAAAGTACAACGCGAGCGCTCATAGATTCCAACGGGGTGGCTGAGGACGGCGCGCCGTTAACGCTTTCCTAACCATAAACCGGGCAAAAATTGCCGAGTGAAGAAGTCGAGTGTCGTCGAACGCGTAAGGCGGGGGAGTACCCGTGGACGCCAGTGCGGTGCCTCACTTTCGAAACGGTGGTCCTACGGCCGCCGCGCAGACGTTTGGCGCCCGCGACCGGCATGCGCGGGGGGAAGCAGCAACGATGGTGGACCTGACGGCGGGCCGGGATGCGAGAACGCCGGGCGGATTTCCAACCCTGGGTGAAATCGGCACCATCCTGAAGCGCGGCGATCTCGCGCTGGCGTTCGGCATCCTCACCATCCTGGTCGTGCTGATCCTGCCGCTACCCTCGATCGTGCTCGATCTTTTCCTGGCGATTTCGATCACGCTGTCGATCCTGATCCTGATGACCTCGCTGTTCATCCAGGCGCCGCTGGAATTCTCGTCGTTTCCGACCATCCTGTTGATCTCGACGATGCTGCGGCTTTCGCTCAACCTCGCCTCCACCCGGCTGATCCTGTCGCACGGGCATGAGGGCACGGCCGCCGCCGGCCACGTCATCGAGGCCTTCGGCAATTTCGTGATGGGCGGTAATTTCGTGATCGGAATTATCGTGTTCGCGATTCTCGTGATCGTGAATTTCGTCGTCATCACCAAGGGCTCCGGGCGCATCGCCGAAGTCGCGGCGCGCTTTCACCTCGACGCCATGCCCGGCAAGCAGATGGCGATCGACGCCGATTTGTCCGCCGGCCTGATCGACGAGAAAGCCGCCAAGGAGCGGCGCAAGGCGCTGGAGGACGAAAGCGGATTCTTCGGCGCAATGGACGGCGCCTCGAAATTCGTACGCGGCGACGCGGTCGCGGGCCTGCTGGTGGTTTTCATCAACATCATCGGCGGCATCATCATTGGCGTTGCCCAGCAAGGCCTGTCTTTCGGCGAAGCCGCGCACACCTATACGCTGTTGACCGTGGGCGACGGCCTGGTCACGCAGGTGCCGGCGCTGATCGTCTCCACCGCGGCGGGCTTGCTGGTCTCGAAGGCGGGCGTTAGCGGCGCCGCCGACAAGGCGCTGATGAAGCAGCTTTCCGGCTATCCGCAGGCCTTGGGCATGTCGGCCGGCGTGATGCTGGTGCTCTCGCTGTTGCCGGGAATACCGATGCTTCCGTTCCTGGCGCTCGGCGGCGGCGCTGCGGGATTGGCGGTTTCGGCGCGCAAGCATAAACGCGCCGCCACGGCGGCCGCCGCGCTGGCAGCAGCGGCGCCGGATGCGGCGGCAGCGGCAAGCGCCGCGGCTGAAGAGCCGATTGCCGCCGCGCTGAAGATCGACGACCTCAAGATCGAACTCGGCTACGCGCTGCTGCCGCTGGTCAACGGTCCCGACGGCACCGACCGTCTGACCGAGCAGATCAAGGCGCTGCGCCGTTCGCTCGCGATCGAGATGGGCTTCGTGATGCCGGCGGTGCGCATCCTGGACAACGTGCAACTGGAAGCCAACACCTACGTCATCAAGATCAAGGAGGTCGACGCCGGCACCGGCAAGATCTGGCCGAGCCAGTTCATGGTGATGGACCCCGCCGGCAACCAGGTCGAGGTGCCCGGCATTCACACCACCGAGCCGACCTTCGGACTGCCGGCGACATGGGTCGATGCCGGGCTGAAAGAGGAAGCTTCGCTCAAGGGTTACACGGTGGTCGATGCCGCCACCGTGCTCTCGACCCACCTCACCGAGCTGCTCAAGAACAACATGTCGGATCTGTTGTCCTACGGCGAGGTACAAAAGCTTTTGAAGGATCTGCCCAAGGAGCAAGGCGAGCTGATCAAGGACATCGTGCCGGCCCAGGTCACGATTTCAGGCATTCAGCGCGTGCTGCAACTGCTGTTGGCCGAGCGCATCTCGATCCGCGATCTCTCGACCATTCTGGAAGGCATCGCGGATGCGCTGGCGTTCTCGCGCAACCCCGCCACCATGGTCGAACATGTCCGCGCCCGGCTGGCGCGTCAGATCTGCGCGCAGAACACGTCCCAGAACGGTTACCTGCCGCTGATCGCGCTGTCGGCAAAATGGGAGCAGGCGTTTGCCGAATCGCTGGTCGGCCAGGGCGAGGATCGTTCGCTGGCGATGCAGCCGTCGAAATTGTCCGAGTTCATGACTGTCGTGCGCGACCGCTTCGAACAGGCGGCCCGCGAAGGCGAGGCGCCGGTGCTGGTGACTTCGGCCGCGATCCGCCCCTTCGTGCGTTCGCTGGTGGAGCGCTTCAGGCAGCAAACCACGGTTCTGTCGCAGGCTGAAATCCATCCGCGCGCGCGGCTGAAGACGGTCGGCAGCGTCTGACGAAGACGCGGCAACCTCGCGTTTTCACCTCGCCCCGCTTGCAGGGAGAGGAGAGGTAAGAACGTCCAAAGCCAAACTGTCGTTTGAAACTGAATCTTCGTGCGCGCTGTTTTCTTTCCCTCCCCCGCAAGGGGGCAGGGAGCCCACCGCCGTTGCCGAATAACCTCGCTCCCTCTTATCCGCCGAAGCCCGCCTTCGGGCGAAGGCGGACGCGCAAGCGGGCGAGGTAAGAACCGAGGCGCTGGGCACGACGGGGTATTTTCGCCACAGGCAAATGATTTTATTCCTCGGTGTTTTGGGTGGCCTGGTTTCGCAGCGGGACGTCCAGAATTCACAATAGCTTCATAATACTTTGTAATTACAAGATAATCCTCCTTTGAGGGTCGTGCGAGAACGCTGGCCCGGTCGCGGGCGTTCAATTCTATTCACTGCCTTGTGATCGCTCCTTTGGAACCAACGAGCCGACTCCTACGTTTGTTGCGTTGGGATGTTGAACCTGTCGGCGGCCCAAAGAGACAAATCCGCAAGACAGGAAGGTGGCAGGAGGCTTCCATGAACCATTCGATCTATAGCGCGGATCGCTCGACCCATCTGAAGATCGTGGTCGTCGCGCTGATCGCGGGTATCGCGGTGGTTGGCCTTGGCCTCTCGGCCCGCACCAATTCGGACGACTACGCCCAGACGGCTCGCGTCATCAAGGCCGGCAAGGCGGTGACAATTACCAGCACAGACGCGTCGGTGGTCCGTTAATGATTTTGTGAATTCACGCGGCTCTTTACCAGCCCCCCAAAGTCGCCACGTGAGTATGTAGAAGACCCAACTACCCCCAAGTTGACTAGACGACGAAAACGCCCGCCCCCCACGGGCGTTTTCTTTTTGTCCGCGCGGTGTGGGGCCAATCCACCCCTATCGGCCGTTTTCCGGCATAGCGATCCAGACCAGGCCGCTCCAGATTCCAGCCGCTCCGTTCGGAACGGATCACCGTCACCAAAGACAAATCCCGATCGCCTTCGTCAGATCATTTCGCCGGCGCGGCTTCCGGAACGGTTTCGATCAGTTTGCCGGCATAGACCGGCGCCGAATGCGGGTTGCCATCCGGCGATCCGCCGTCCTGTTCGATCGTCACCGCATAGGTCGCGTCTTTGACGATATCGGTATCGTACGCGGCGAGCACCGGCCGCGCGGTGAAGTCGCCGCCGCCGATCACGCCGAGCGAA
The DNA here is from genome assembly GCA_963742425.1 of uncultured Alphaproteobacteria bacterium. Classification (GTDB taxonomy): domain Bacteria; phylum Pseudomonadota; class Alphaproteobacteria; order Rhizobiales; family Xanthobacteraceae; genus Bradyrhizobium. The sequence continues at coordinate 29,991 of CAVULR010000010.1, read as the reverse complement.
CGCGGCCGCGGCAGCTTGTCCGAAATCAGCCAGAGTTCGAAACTCTTGCCGGGTTCGGGCGGCGCGCCGACCCTGCGAACCGTGAAATTCCGGGTCGCCCCGTCAACCGTCAGAATGAAGGCGGGCGATCCGCCGTCCCTCTGCAACACGGCGACATATTGGGCGGACGGCGGGACTAAGGCCGGAGGTGTCTTGACCTCGACGACCTGGGTCCGCGGCTTGGGGCGCAAGCCGTCGGGAAGAAGGTCCGGCTGATAAGCGCCGACCGCGATCATCGCGACCAGTGCTGCCGCAAGGGCAGTCGTGATCGTCGCGACATTCCGCCAGCGCCGCATCTGGGCCGACATGCGAACCACGTTGGAAGTGTCCACGGCCGCTGCGACGACAACCGGTGCGACTATTGGCGGGGCCTTGGGCAGAACCAGCGGCGCCTGCGGTTCGGAATGCCCCACCGCCGTTCTGATCCGCTCCCAGAGTTCAGGCCGAGGTTCGACCGATCCGACCATCTGGTTCAGGGCACCTAGCCTGTGTTCCCAGGCCCTGACCATCGCCGTGAATTCGCTGTCGGCGGACATCATGGTCTCGACCTGCGCCCGCTCGTCAGCATCGAGGGTGCCGAGTGCGTATTCCGCGGCGAGCGCGATCTGGTCTTCGCTGTAGGCCATCAGCTCACGTCCAAGACGCTTCTAAAACTCAAGACACTTCCTAAAGTCCGAGGCATTCCCGGATGTCCATCATGCTTCGGCGCAACCACGTCTTCACGGTATTGACCGGCGCCTCGAACTTCGTCGCCAGCTGTTCACGGCTCCAGCCGTTGTAATAGGCAAGCAGCACGAGCTTTTGCCGATCCGGCTCGAGACGCCCGACGCATTCCAGGAGCCGCTTCAATTCCTCGGTCATCTCCCGGCGCGCCAGCGGATCCGGGCTCTCGGCGGCCACTTCCATGGCCGAAGGCTCCTCTTCGATCGAGACTTCACTGCGTTTGCGTACGACGTCGATCGCCCGGTTACGGGCAATCGACGCCATCCAGGTAATCGGCGAAGACATGCCGGGATTGAACTGCCCGGCGCTGTTCCAGATCTTGACGTAAGCTTCCTGAATGACCTCCTCTGCAAGATCCTGTCGCCGCAAGATACGGAGCACCACGCCGAAGAGTTTCGCGCGAGTCGCGGTGTAGAGGCGCTCGAAAGCAGCCTCATCTCCCTTCGCAACCGCGGCAATCAGCCAGACCAATTCAGCTGGCGTCAGCATTCAGTCCCCCAACACGATGCCCCATCGCTTGCACACAGCGCCAAGCGAGATTCCTTTCGTGTCGTACCATATCCTGCGCCGAATCGGGCCACCAAGTCGCGGCGGCGATTGGCCTGTGCACATTTGCAGGCCTGCGGGAAGCCGGCGCCGGGCTTGTCGAAAAGCTCATGCGCAAACAAAGAGATGAGAACATGAAAAAACCCGGACCTTGCGATCCGGGTTTCGATGATGCTTCTTTCAAATTGGGTTAAGCAAAGCCTCAGGCAATCGCCCCGATGCGGGCGCGCATCAGGCCGATACTGTCGAGATCGGCCTGTTCCCGGGCGCTTTCCTCGGCGCGTTCGCGTGCCTGATCGCGCTCGTCCAAGAGCTCGACTTTCTTGAGCTCCTCGAAGGCTTCGCCCAAAAGGCTCTTGGCGTCCTCCAACTGGATTCGCAGTTCGTCGGCCGAACGGGTCAGGTTTTCCCGCCGCTGGATCGCCGCCTTGGCATAGGTCGGATAGGCGAAGTGCGCGGGGTCGTTGATCCCGGCGCGTTCCTGCTCGGTCTGGATTTCGCGCTCCAGATCGACCGACATGCGCTGGAAATCGGCGATCATCCCTTCGATTTGGGCGACCCTTCGGCGCTTTTCATCGACCTGAAATTTCTTCAGGCGGATCAGCGTTTCACGTGACTTCATCGACTCGTACTCCCCAGAAGTCCCGAATTGAGCGCGGGACAGAGCCGGTACCCCCAAGGGCCCCACCGGCTCGGCTAGTTCTATGGCGGGGATGATGGCCTGACAAAGTTAGCGTTCCGTTTCCAAATCCCTGAGGATTTGCTCAAGCCGCCGGTATCCTTCGCCCAGACTCGTCACCTCCTCCTTGGCCTGGCGCAGGAAGCTCTCCAGCGGTTCATGCAGCCGGATGGCCTCGTCGACCTCGGCGCTGGACCCTGCCCGATAGGCCCCGAGCCGGATCAGTTCTTCCATATCGGAGTAGGTTGCCATCATCTGACGGCCCTTGGCGATGACAGGCAGAAAAGTCTGATCGGCCGATTTCGGCATGGTCCGGGACACCGATTTGAGGACGTTGATGGCGGGAAAGCGGCCGCGTTCGGCAATGCCGCGCTCCATCACCACATGGCCGTCCAGAATGCCGCGCACGGCGTCCGCGATCGGCTCGTTGTGGTCATCGCCATCCACCAGCACCGTAAAGATGCCCGTGATGGTGCCGGCGCCCATGCCTGGGCCGGCGCGCTCCAATAGCTTCGGCAATTCGGTGAACACGGTCGGCGTATAGCCCTTGGCGGTCGGCGGCTCGCCCGCCGACAGGCCGATTTCGCGCTGCGACATCGCAAACCGCGTGACCGAATCCATCAGGCACAGCACATCCTTGTCTTCGTCGCGGAAATATTCGGCGATCGCCAGGGTCAGGTAAGCCGCCTGCCGCCGCATCAACGCGGGCTCGTCGGAGGTCGCCACCACCACCACCGAGCGCGCCAGCCCCTCTTCTCCGAGGTCATCCTGCAAAAATTCCTGCACCTCGCGGCCGCGTTCGCCGACAAGGCCGATCACCGTGATATCGGCGTCGACATTGCGCGCCAGCATCGACAGCAGCACCGACTTGCCGACGCCGGAGCCCGCGAAGATGCCGAGCCGCTGGCCCCGGCAGCAGGTCAGAAACGTATTGAGCGCCCGCACGCCGAGATCGAGCGGGGGGCCGACGCGTTTGCGCGAATGCGCCGGCGGCGGCGAGTTGCGATAGGGCACCGGCGATGGCCCCTGCGGCAGCGGCCCCTTGCCGTCGAGCGGTTCGCCCATCGCGTTGAGGACGCGGCCGAGCCACAATGGCGAGGGCCGCACCTGGCTGGCGGCATTGGCGATCAGGGCACGGCAGCCGCGCCGGACGCCTTCGAGGCCGGCAAACGGCATCACCACGGCGTTGTCGCCCGTGAAGCCGATCACCTCGGAGGGGATGACGCGATTGCCGCCGGTCTCGATCACGATGCGGGCGCCGACCGACATCGCGTGAATGGGACCCGCGATCTCGACCATCAGGCCGCGCACGCCGACGACGCGGCCATATATGTTGACGCCGTCGATATCGCTGATCTGTTCGGCCAGCGCCTTCATTGCGAAAACCTTAAGTTTCCGCGATTTAGGGCCCGGTCCTTAACTTGGTGTTTACCCGCATCGTTAATCATTACGTCACTGTCTTTGGTGACTGAGAGCGCTCGACCATCAGAATGAAGGCCCGAGTCGCGGGAGTCGGTTAGGCCCGTCTCTTAACGTGGAACTTGATCCAGAACGGGTAGGAAAAGCTGCTTCGACGCAACATCTTAGGGCGATTCGCTAAAAATTGCACTGAGAGACCTTGCAGACATGAATCAGATTTTGTTAACCATATGCCGTCAGGATCCGAATCAGTTGTTCAAAGGCGTTTTGAGTGCCGCAAGTGCGGCCGACCTGACGCCCGGAGCGGCGACAATAGGGGACTGGCATGCGCGTATTGCTGATAGAAGATGACAGCGCCGTCGCGCAGTCGATCGAGTTGATGCTCAAATCCGAGAGTTTCAACGTCTACACGACCGATCTCGGAGAAGAAGGCGTCGATCTCGGAAAACTCTACGACTACGACATTATCCTGCTCGACCTCAACCTGCCTGACATGTCGGGTTACGACGTCCTCAAGCAGCTTCGGGTCTCGAAGATCAAAACACCCATTCTGATCCTCTCCGGGCTTGCCGGCATCGAGGACAAGGTCAAGGGTCTCGGCGTCGGCGCCGACGACTACATGACCAAACCATTCCACAAGGACGAACTGGTCGCGCGCATCCACGCGATCGTGCGCCGTTCCAAGGGCCACGCCCAGTCGGTGATCCAGACCGGCGATCTCGTGGTCAATCTCGACACCAAGACGGTCGAGGTCGGCGGCCAGCGCGTGCATCTGACGGGCAAGGAATACCAGATGCTGGAGCTGCTCTCGCTCCGCAAGGGCACGACCCTCACCAAGGAAATGTTCCTCAATCATCTCTATGGCGGCATGGACGAGCCGGAACTGAAGATCATCGACGTCTTCATCTGCAAGCTGCGCAAGAAGCTCGCCAATGCTTCGGAAGGCCGCAACTTCATCGAGACCGTATGGGGCCGCGGCTATGTGCTGCGCGAGCCGCATGAGGTCGAAGAGCGCATTCCCGCCTGATTGGTTTAGTGCGGAGCCTGTATGGCTCACTCCTCCCTGACTTGACCCCGTCGCAAATGGCGGGGTTTTTGTTTTTTGGGGATTGATCCTGCTATTTCGATGCGCGCTCCGGCAGATCGTGTAACCGTGCCGCCGGACGATTTGGGGGCTGCAAATGATCCTTCAATCACTGGCCGGACTGCCGGCGTTCCTGGTCTATTTCTGCACGGCGATCGTTGCCGTCGTCGCCTATCTCTTCGTCTACACCCGTGTCACCCCGCACAACGAATTCCAGCTGATCCGCGATAACGATCCGGCAGCCGCAATCGCGCTGGGCCTAAGCCTGCTCGGCTTCGTGTTGCCGCTGTTCAGCGCGATTGCGCACTCCGCCAATGTCGCCGATTGCCTGATCTGGAGCGCGATCGCGCTAATCGTCCAGATCGTCGTCTATTTCATCGTCAAGATACCGGTGCCGAACCTGTCGGCGCGGATCGCGGCCGGCGAACTCGCCGCCGCGATCTGGCTCGGGCTCGCCTCGCTCGCCGCGGGCGCCCTCAACGCCGCCTCGATGATTTATTGAACATGGCAGAGCCAGCGAACAAGGAATTCGGAAAACGCAAGTCCGTTGCCATGCCGCCGCCTCACGCCGGCCAAGCGCTCCGGCCATGTGGCGCTGCTTCTGATGGGGACGGTTGCGGTTGGCGGCGGCGCCTATGCGCTGATGCCAGGCGAGAACTGCGAACCGAGCCGGCCGGGAATGGCATCCGGCGCCGAATGCGCACCACGCGGCGGCTCATCCGGCGGCGTCCACAGCTCATCCGGGTCGTCGCGCTACGGTTTTTTCGTGGGCGATTCCTCATCCAACCGATCGGCATCCGCGAGCACCTCCGCTTCGGGCTCCGACGGCGTGACGCGCGGCGGATTTGGCTCGTTCGGCCGCGCGCTCATGGCGCATTTTTCCGTCGGCGGCTGACGAGCCGGCGCCCCGCTGCCCGCACGATCCCGTGAAGCGCCGGGCATTGACGCAAACCGATTTGCAGACGACGCTGATCCTTCCATCACATTGCGCCACGGCAGCGCAGAGCGCGAATTTCGAGGGAGTATCATGTCCAGTAAATCATGCGTGGTTGTGACTGCAGCGCTGCTTTGCTCGGCGCTTCCCGCCTTTGGCCAGGCGTTGCCCGATGGACCCGGCAAGGAATTGGCCGCGGCCAACTGCAATGGCTGCCACACCTTGTTGAGCCGCGTGGGCGCAGGCTACACGCCCGAAGGCTGGCAAACCGTGCTGCGGATGATGGCCAACCAAGGGGTCAACGTGCCGGCGGATCAGGCCGGGCCGCTTCGGGAATATCTGACCAAGAGCTTCCCGGAAAAAGGCAAGCCCGCCGGGGTGATCATCCCGGGGGCCGCCAAAATTTCCTTCAAAAGGAATGGCAGGCGCCGACGCCCGGCTCGCGGCCGCATGACCCGTTGGCCGCCCGGGACGGTTCGCTCTGGTACACCGGCCAGATGGCCAATGTGCTCGGCCGGGTCGATCCGAAGACCGGCGAAATCAAGGAATTCCCGCTCAAGACGCCGCATTCCGGACCGCACGGCCTGCAAGAGGATAGGGACGGCAATATCTGGTACACGGGGAATACGGGATCATTGATCGGAAAGCTTGATCCGAAGACGGGGGCCGTGACCGAGTACACCACGCCGGAGCCCGGCGATCCGCATACCCTGATTTTCGACAACAACGGAATCCTGTGGTTCACGATGCAGAACGCCAACCGCATCGTGCGTTTCGACCCGAAGACCGCAGAAATGAAACTGTTCACGCCGCCGACCGCAAATGCGCGCCCCTACGGCATGGCGCTGAATTCGAAGGGCACCGTGTTCTTCGTCGAGTTCGGCACCAACAAGGTCGGCAGCATCGATCCGAAGACAATGCAGTTTCGCGAGTACCCCTTGCCGGATGCGGCGTCACGCCCGCGGCGCATCGCGATCACCAGCGACGACATCGTTTGGTACTCCGACTATTCGCGCGGTTATCTGGGCCGCCTCGATCCCGCGACCGGCAAGGTGACGGAGTGGCAGTCTCCCAGCGGGCCGAAGTCCGAGCCCTACGGCATCTCGGCGATCAACGATGTCATCTGGTACAGCGAGTCCGGGTCGACCCCGAACACGGTCGTGCGCTTCGATCCCAAAACCGCACAATTCCAGAGCTGGGCGATCCCGGGCGGCGGCAACATCGTGCGCAACACCTCGGTCACGCCCGACGGCAATTTCCTGCTGGCCAACAGCCTCGTGAACGGCGTGACGTTGGTCACGATTGAAAAGTGAGTTGAACGGCGCGTCGCCCGGAGGCGCGTGCAAGCGCGCGCCGGCCGCCGCACGATCCCGTGAAATGATCGGCTTTCGCTTGCCTCGCGGCCGGCGGATGAGGGAAACTGCCGGGCGGTCAAGCATCCGGCCTCGAATTGCGCAGGTACGCATCATGAAACGCTCTCGCCGTGTCGTCCTGACATTGATGGGTACTGCGGCTATCGGCGCGGTGTCGATGGGACTGGTTCCCCGCGACAATTGCGGACCCTACGGCAGGCCGGACGCCAACGGACGGTGGCCGGACAATTGCCGCGTGAGGTATGGCGGCTTCGGCGGCTTCCCGCATCGATTGCATGGGCACGGCCATGCGCATGGCGGCGGCTAGCCGCCGCCGATGCAGCGTCTCGCATGCCGGGAGCGCGACGACTGGCGCCGGACCGCCGATGAGACCGGGTTTGATTTTCACACCATCGACGGCGCGCGCTACTGGGATGAGCGCGCCTGTTATGCCTTCACGCTCGACGAAATCGAACGCCAGATCGAAGCAGCCACGGGCGAAATCGACGCCATGTGCCTCGAACTGGTCGCCAACGCGATCGACGACGAACAAATCCTGCGCCGGCTCAGCATCGCCGAGCCATTCTGGCCGCTGATCTCCGAAAGCTGGCACCGCGATGAGGGCTCTCTTTATGGCCGTCTCGATCTTCGTTTCGACGGACACGGCCCGGCAAAGCTGCTGGAATATAACGCCGATACGCCGACGTCGATTTTCGAGGCCGCGGTGTTTCAATGGACCTGGCTTGAACAGGCGATCGAGCGGCGCATCATCCCCTCCGATGCCGATCAGTTCAATTCGATCCATGAGCGCCTGATCGAGGCGTGGAGCAAACTCGGCGCAGGACGCCACCTTCATCTCGCGGGGACCACCGAAAACGTCGAAGATGCGGGCACGCTGGCCTATCTCGAGGACACCGCGCGGCAGGCCGGCCTTGCCACCACCGTGGTCGACGTCGAGGACATCGGATGGCGCGAGGGATCCGGCTTCGTCGATCTCGACGACCGTTCGATGGAGCTTGTCTTCAAGCTTTATCCCTGGGAATGGATGTTTCACGATGCGTTCGGCGAACGGCTCGCGCAGGCGCCGACGCGCTGGGTCGAGCCGCCGTGGAAGGCCATCCTCTCCAACAAGGGCATTCTGCCGTTGCTGTGGCAGATGTTTCCGGACCACCCCAATTTGCTGCCCGCCTATTTCGAAGACGATCCGAATGCGCGCGCGCTCGGCGCATCCTTCGTGCGCAAGCCGCTTTATTCGCGCGAGGGCGCCAATGTGACGCTGATCAGCGAAGGCGTTGCCGTGGTGGAACAGGCCGGACCGTACGGCGCCGAGGGTTTTATCCGCCAGGCGCTGGCGCCGCTGCCGAATTTCGCAAACCAGTATCCCGTGATCGGAAGCTGGCTGGTCGATCACATCCCATGCGGGCTGTCGATCCGCGAGGACGAGAATCCGGTGACAGGCAACACGTCACGGTTTTTGCCGCACGCAATCCTGTAGCAACTTCAGCGCGCCGCCCAGGCAATCGCCTTGGGCGGCGCGGCGACGCCGGTGCGCGCGGCGCGGTCGGGGTTCGGGCGGTACAGCCCGCGCCGGTCCGGATAGGATTTGAAGACGTCGGATATCCCGACCACGGACTCGGCCGCACCCAGCACCAGCACGCCCTCGGGTTCGAGCATCCTCGCAAGGCGTTCGAACACATTGATCTTGGTGTCCTGGTCGAAATAAATCAGGACGTTGCGGCAGAAGATCACATCGAACGTTCCAAGATGGGAAAAGTCGTGCAGCAGATTGAGCTGCCGATGCTGCACCATGCTGCGGATATCGGCATTGAGGTGCCAAAGTTCGCCAACCTGGGTGAAATGCTTGACCAGCATCTGAATCGGCAGGCCGCGCTGGACCTCGAACTGGCTGAAGATCCCGGCCTTGGATTTTTCAAGAACCGCCTGCGACAGATCGGTCGCGACGATTTCGACCCGCCAGCCGGCAAGAGCGGTGAATCCCTTGATACACATCGCGATCGAATAAGGCTCCTGCCCGGTCGAGGATGCCGCGCACCAGATGCGCAGGGAACGGCGGCTTGCGCGAGCTCTGCATCAGCGACGGAAGTATGGTCTCGCGACAGATGATCGAACGGAACCTTGTCGCGGAAAAAGAAGGTCTCGTTGGTGGTCATCGCCTCGACCACTTCCGATATCAATTCCTCCGGCCCGTTCTTCATCTTCTGAACGAGTTCGGTGATACTCTGCAGGCCGAGCCTTGCGCGCCAGCGGCATCAGTCTGCTCTCGACCAGGTACTGCTTGTCGGAAGACAGATCCAGACCGGAGCGTTCCTTCAGAAGCTTGCGTAGAAACTCGTAATCCATCGGTGTCACGAGCGGTCTCCCGAAAACAGCCGAACCAGTTTCGGACGCAATCTGATTGAGCGGCAGAACGGCCGCGCAAATGCCCGCATTGGCGGCTGCGCCCGGCATTCCCCACACCACGCTCGACGCTTCGTCCTGGGCGATCACGCTGCCGCCGGCCGCGACGATCTCCTTGCCGCCGCGCGTACCGTCCGAGCCCATGCCCGTCAGCACCAGCGCCAGAATGCCGCCCTGCCAGACATCGATCGCGGAGTTGAACATCGGATCGACCGCGGGCTTGCAGAAATTGACCGGTGGACCATCGTCGAGCGCGATCGCGGCCTCGGCGCCCTTGCGCACGACCCGCATATGGCGGCCGCCCGGCGCGAGATAGATCTTGCCGGCCTTGACGATCTCGCCATCGACGGCTTCCTGCGCCGGCCGGTGGCTCGCGCGCGCCAGATGTTCTGCAAGAATCGTCGTGAATGTCGGCGGCATATGCTGCGTGATCAGCACGGGAAAGCGGTCGATCACGGGACCGATCTCGCTGACCAGCGCCATCAGCGCCTGCGGACCGCCGGTCGACGAGCCGATCAAAAGCGCTCGCGGCGCCTGCCTGCTGAACTCACGGGCACGTGTACTGCGGCTGCGCCGGCCGCGGCAACGGCTCGCGCGACGCGACCCAGCGCCGGCGCCAGCGGTGGACTGGCGGTCGCCGGAGCCGCCCGGCGCACCTTGGCGCCGAGGTGACGGATCTTCTGAATGAGATCGTGGCGAAAGGTTTCGGCGGCCCCTGCTTCGCGGGTGCTTTCGGGCTTTGGAATGTAGTCCGATGCGCCGAGCGAAAGCGCCTTGAAGCTGATCTCCGCGTTGCGGCGGGTCAGGGTCGAGGCCATGATGATGATCAAGTCGCGTTTCTTGGCCAGCAGCAGGGGCAGCGCCGAAATGCCGTCGAGGTCGGGCATTTCGATGTCGAGCACGGCAACATCGGGATTGACGCGCTCGATCTGGTTGACGGCGTCAAGGCCGGTGCGCAGCGATGCCGCGACAATCATGTCCGGTTCGGATTCGATCCAGCGCGAGATCAGTCCGCGGATGACGACCGAAGTCATCGACCACCATGACCCGCAACGGTTCCTGCCTCGCCGAAGTCGGGGTCGAGGAACTTGTCAACGCAACACTCATTATTCACCAGACCGGCTCAAGCGGCACATCGAACGATATACGCCGAAGGCCGTTCGAGCCGCCGGATCGAATAGACAGATCAGATGAGGCCGACTTCCTGGAACTTCGCGGTAACGATGTCCTTGTCGAACGGCTTCATGATGTATTCGTTGGCGCCGGCGTGAAGCGCGCGCGCGATATGCGCGACATCGTTTTCGGTGGTGCAGAACACCACCTTGGGCTGGTCGCCGCCGGGCATGCGGCGCAGATTGCCGAGGAATTCATAGCCGTCCATGACGGGCATGTTCCAGTCGAGCAAGATCGCATCGGGCAGTCCGCGCTTGCAGACTTCCAAGGCCTTCTCGCCGTCCTCGGCCTCGATGAATCTGGAAATCAAGGCCTTCCAGGATTCGCCTTGCGACCTTTCGAATGACGCTGGAGTCATCGACGACAAGACATGTTCTCATTTCAGCCTCTACTACTTCAGATCCAAAAAGGGACGTTTCCTTGGCGCTCAAGCTTACCTGTTGCTGGTTTTATGCCGCCAGCATGTCCGGCACGATTTCGAGGACGCGATCGACATCGAGGACGACCATGAGCTGGCCGTCGAGGCGATGCACGCCGCCGGCGAGCTTGGCCATGCGGGGATCGAGGTTGACGGGGTTTTCCTCGCGGCCGTCGTCGGGAAGCCTCAGTACCTCGCCGATCTGGTCGATCAACAGGCCATAGGATTCGCCGCGCAGGTCGACACCGACCGCCATCGGCGGCTTGCCGTCGTCGTTCTTGGGCAGGCCGAGACGGGCGCGCATGTCGACCACGGTGACGATGCGGCCGCGCAGATTGAGCACGCCGGCGATCTCGCCCGACGACAGCGGCACCCGCGTCAGCCGCTCCGGCATGAACACGTCCTGGACGCGGGAGATCGGCAGGCCGAACAGCTGGCCGCCGATCATGGCGGTGACGTATTCGGCCGACGGCGCCTTCGCTGATTTCGGTCTTGCTGGTCATGCTCGTCATGTCCTGCCCGTCATGCCGCCCGGTGGAGTTCGGCGGTCTGTTCCTTCAGCGCCGCGATCAGGCCGGGACGGTCGAACTTGGCGACGTAATCGTGGAAGCCGGCCAGCCGGCCGCGCTCGATCGCCGCCGGCGACACCACCGAGGACAGCGCGATGATCGGCATCGAGCTCAGATGCTGGTCGGCCCGGATGGTCTCGGCGAACTCGAACCCGTTCATGTCGGGCATTTCGATATCGGTCAGCACCACGTCGAACGATTGCCCCGAGCGCAGCGCCATCAGGCCCTCCTGCGCGTTGGGGGCCACCCGCACCCTGTAGCCGGCGGCCTTCAGCACCGGCGCCAGCATGTTGCGGAAGAACGCGCTGTCGTCGACCAGCAGCACCGATTGCGCCGAGGCCGACGGGCGCATCTCCTTGCGGCTGAACCAGTCGGCAAACGCCATCGGCAGGAAGTGGCCGACGTCGATCACTTCGGTGGCCTGGCCCTTGATCACGGCGGAGCCGAGAATGCCCGCCTGGGAGCCCGCGACCTCGATGTTGAGCCGCTCCTCGACGATGTCGATGATCTCGTCGACCACGAGCCCCATCGAGCGGCCGTCGTCGGCGAACACCAGGATCGGCTGGGAGCCGGAGGTCTGGACGTTGACGCCTTCCATCTGCACCAGCGGCATCAGCTGGTCGCGGTACTGCACCATATAGCGGCCGTTGGAGAGTTCGATCTTGTCGGTGGCGATCTCTTCCAGCCGGGTCGACGAGGCCGAGCGGCACCGCCTTGGGCTGATTGGTGCCGGCGCGGAACACCAACAGCGAGGTCAATTGCTCGGCGGCGCTGGCGCGCATCGCCGCGTTCTCGTCCGCGATCTCGTGGGAGGCGGAGCCGGAGGCGCCGAGCGCCTTGGCGATGCCGTTGGGGTCGATGATCATGATCACGGCGCCATCGCCCAGGATGGTGTTGCCGGAGAACATGTCGATGTGGCGCAGCTTGGTCGACATCGGCTTGACCACGATTTCCTCGGTGTGGAACACGCCGTCGACCACGATGCCGAAGGTCTGGCTGCCGACCTGGGTCACCACGATGAAGCCGTTCTCCGGATCGGAGGAGGAGCCGTCGTCGATCTTGAGCAGCTTCTTCAGGTGCATCAGCGGCAACAGCTTGTTGCGCAGCCGCAATACCGCGGTGTCCTTGATGCGCTCGATGCGGTGCTCGGAATTGGCGCGCGCCCGCACCAGTTCGACCACCGACAGCTGCGGGATCGCAAAGCGGTCGCCGGCGGCTTCCACGATCAGCGCCGAGACGATGGCCAGCGTCAGCGGGATCTTGATGGTGACGCTGGAGCCCTCGCCGGCCACCGACTTGACGTCGATGGTGCCGCCGATCTGGTCGATATTGGTGCGCACCACGTCCATGCCGACGCCGCGGCCGGACACCGAGGTGACGGCAGCGGCGGTGGAGAAGCCGGGCGCGAAGATGAACTTGTGGATCTGCGCTTCGGTCATCTTCTCCAGTTCGGCCTCGCTGACGAGACCGCTGGAGATCGCCTTGGCCTTGATCTTCTCGGTGTTGAGGCCGCGGCCGTTGTCGGCGATGCAGATGATGATGTGGCCGCCTTCATGATAGGCCGACAGCCGGATGGTGCCCTGCTCGGGCTTGCCGGCGGCGGCGCGCTCGGCCGGCGTCTCCAGCCCGTGATCGGCGGAGTTGCGCACCATATGGGTGAGCGGGTCCTTGATCAGGTCGAGCACCTGGCGGTCGAGCTCGGTGTCGGCGCCGTGCATCTCCAGTTCGATCTGCTTGCCGAGTTCGCCGCCAGATCGCGCACGATGCGCGGCAGCTTCTGCCAGGCATTGCCGATCGGCTGCATCCGCGTCTTCATGACGCCTTCCTGCAGTTCGGCGGTGACGTTGGACAGCCGCTGCAGCGGCACCTTGAACTCGGTGTCCTCGTTGCGCCGGGAGATCTCCAGCAGCTGGTTGCGGGTCAGAACCAGTTCCGACACCATCGTCATCAGGTGTTCCAGCGTATCCACGTTGACCCGGATCGACTGGTTGGCGACCTTGTCGGCCTCCTGCACTTCGTCGGCGGCGACCGCCGGCTTCCTGGCGGCCGGTGCGGCGTCTTGGCCGCCGCGGGTTTTGCTTCCTTCGCGCGCCGCGGCTTTGCCTCCCTGGCCGGCGCGGAGCCTCGGCCGCGGCTGCGGCGCAGCCGGCGCTGCCGGCGCAGGCGCTGCTTCGGTCGCGGTCTCGCGGAAGGCGCGCTCCAGTTCGTCGAGCGACACTTCGCCGGGGCGCAACGGCCGCTCCAGCGTCTGCGGCACCAGGGTAGCCCTGGCACCACCGCGGGCGTCGCAGGCGCCGCCGGCCGCTGCAGCCGGGCCGGCGCAGCCGTCTGACATCGCTTCCATCCCCGCTCTACCATCCTTCCAGTTCGACGATCAGATCCTGATCGGAGCCGTCCGGCTCGGCCTCGGTTGCTTCAAGGCCGGCGAGAATTTCCTTGATGCGGTCGATGCTGGAGAAATCAGCGTGACCGCTTCGGCCGTGACCGGCATGCCGTCACGGAATTTGCCCATCAGGGTCTCGCCGGCATGGGCCAGCGCTTCCAGCCGCGGCAGCCCGAGAAAGCCGCAGGTGCCCTTGATGGTGTGAACCAGGCGAAAGATGTTAACGATATTTGGCTGTTTCTCACCGTGATCTTTGCCAACTTCGCCTCGGCACTGGCCGAGGCGCGCGGCAAGGCGCAGGCCGATGCTCTGCGGAAAACTCGACAAGCGACTCCGGCATTTCGATTGAAGGGAGACCAACGGCATCGAGGAAACGGTCTCCACGGCGCTGCAAGCCGGCGATCGAGTGGTCGTCGAAGCCGGCCAGATCATTCCCGGCGACGGCGAGATTATTCGAAGGCGTGGCCTCGGTCGACGAATCGGCCATCACCGGCGAATCGGCCCCGGTCATTCGCGAAGCCGGCGGCGACCGCTCCGGCGTCACCGGCGGCACGCGAGTGCTGTCGGATCGGATTGTCGTCGACATTACCGCCGGCGCCGGCAAATCGTTTCTGGATCGCATGATCGCCTTGGTCGAAGGTGCCATTCGCCAGCGCACGCCCAACGAAATTGCGTTGTCGCTGGTGCTGGCGGCATTCACGTTGATCTTTTTGATTGTCACCGCCGCGCTCTGGCCGATGGCGCTCAATGCCGAGTTGTACATGAAGGATTATCTCGGCATCGATCATCCGCTCAAAAGCCTCGGCACCGATGTGCCGACGCTGGTGGCGCTGTTGGTCTGCTTGATTCCGACGACGATCGGCGCTTTGCTGGCGGCCATCGGCATCGCCGGCATGGACCGGGCGCTGCGGGCCAACATTCTGGCCAAAAGCGGCAAGGCGGTCGAAGTGGCCGGCGACGTCGACACGTTGCTGTTGGACAAAACCGGCACCATCACCATCGGCAACCGCCAGGCCACGCGATTCGTACCGTTCGACGGATTCACGCGCCACCGAGATCGGCCGCCTGGCTGCACAGGCCTCTGCCGCCGACGAAACGCCCGAAGGGAAAAGCATCGTCGAATTGTTTCATCAGACTCGAAGGTTCGGCGAGCGGCAACGGCAACGATGGCGCCGTTCCAGCCGGCACGCAGTTCGTTGCATTCAGCGCACAAACCAGAATGAGCGGCGTCGATTTGCCCGATGGTCGGCAAATTCGCAAAGGCGCGCCCGACTCGATTCTGCGGTACGTCAAAACACAAAATGGTTCGGCTCCCGACGAGCTACCGATTCGATGGTCGCCGGTGTGGCCGGCAAGGGAGCGACGCCGCTATTGGTGTGCGACGGAAATCGGATCGCCGGCATGGTCGTGCTGGAAGACATTCTCAAACCCGGCATTGCCGAACGCTTCGAACGGTTGCGCCGGATGGGCCTGCGCACGGTGATGGTCACCGGCGACAATCCGCTGACCGCGGCGGCCATTGCGGCGCAAGCGGGAGTCGACGATTTCGTTGCCGAAGCCACGCCGGAAGCAAAACTCGAATACATCCGCAAAGAACAAGCCGGCGGCAAGCTGGTCGCCATGATGGGCGACGGCACGAACGATGCTCCGGCGCTGGCGCAGGCCGATGTCGGAATCGCCATGAACTCCGGCACTCAGGCCGCCAAAGAAGCCGGGAACATGGTCGATTTGGACAGCGATCCGACCAAGCTGATCGAAACCGTGGAAATCGGCAAGCAACTGCTGATGACCCGCGGTGCGCTGACGACGTTTTCGATCGCCAACGACCTGGCGAAATACTTCGCCATCATCCCGGCTTTGTTCGCGGCGACGCTGCCGTGGCTCAAGCCGTTCGACATCATGAATTTGCACTCGGCCACGTCGGCGATTTTGTCGGCAGTGATTTTCAATGCGATCATCATTCCGCTGTTGATTCCGATCGCGCTCAAAGGGGTTAAATATCGCCCCGTCGGCGCCGATGCGCTTGTTGCGTCGCAATCTGCTGATTTGGGGATTGGGCGGCGTGATCGCACCGTTCATCGGCATCAAGCTGATCGATATGGTGCTCGTGGCCCTGCACATGGTGGCTTGACATCGGGCCTGGCATCAACAACAATTTAAAGGATGTTCTCAGAATACTCATGTTTGCTCATATTCGTGCTAATCTTTGGTTGCTTCGTTCTCAGCATCGTGGTCTGCTGCGTGCTGTATCCGTTGATTTTGTTGGTCATCGGCCAAACTCTGTTCCACGACAAGGCACAGGGGAGCTTGCTCACCGATGCCAGCGGAAACGTCGTCGGCTCGCGGCTGATTGCCCAGCCGTTTACGTCCGACGAGTATTTTCAACCGCGCCCGTCGTCGGCATCGTACAACGGCGCCGCTTCCGGCGCGACGAACTGGGCTGCGAACAACTATTTGCTGCGCGATCGCGTGGCCAAGCATTCTGGGACCCATCGTGAAATACCGCGGCGGTGAAAAAGATGGCCAGCTCGCCGCCGCCGATATCGAGGCCTGGTTTCAGAAGGATCAATTCGGCGGCAAGCCGGGGATCGTCGCGCAATGGGCCGATGCGCACAACGGGGTCGCCCAGAACTGGGTCGGCACGACCTTCGACGCCAAAAATCCGACGCCGCAACAACAGTTTGTGCTCGATTGGGAAAAGGCCCATCCCGACGTGGTCGCCAAATTCAAAACCGACAATCCCGACAATCAAGATCCTGCGCCGGCCGATTTGGCGATCGTCTTCTTCGAAACCTTCTCGAAAGACAACCCAGGAAAATTCCTCTCGGCCGTCACCAAAACCGGCGCCGATGGCAAATCGACCACCACCATCGAAACCGTCGCCGATGGTTCCGACATTCAATCGACGTTTTTCGACATGTGGCTTTCAGGAACATCCCGACGTCGCAATTGCAAACCGTTCCGGCCGACATGGTGATGGCCTCGGGCTCGGGTTTGGATCCCGACATCACGCTGGATAACGCACTGTTCCAACTCGACCGCGTCGCCGCCGCCTGGGCGAAGAAGATCGAACCAAGACGAAAAGCAAGTCCATCAGGAAATCGAGAAATTGCTGCGCGATTCTGCCACCGCGCCGTTGGGCGGAACCGTGGGCGTGCCGCTGGTGAACGTTTTGGAAACGAATTTGGCGCTGAAGAATCGCTACGCCGAGAAATAATCGGCTACGCAAAATACTGAGCTTACTGAATCGCATTTCCGGAGCGCCCTGCTCGGCCCATGCTTAAAAATTCTCTTAGGCTGCACACCTAAGTCATGGGTTTGAGCAGGGACTCCGGATTTTCCACTCGAGGTCGCCTTTCCAATACATCCCATTCATTGACGCTGTGGTGAATGAAGATGATGGACGATTGCACGATCGAACGATTTGGCACGCTGCCGGCCGACGTCACGCCGAGCCAATCTCAATCCGGTTTAAGTCTGTTGTTCAACACCCACCATGTCATGAGCGTGGCGCTCGTTGCTTATGCTTACGATGCCGCAATCGGAATTGCCATCGGCTGCTACGCTTTGACCATCGGATTTGTCGTCCTCGCGCTGCGGATGACGCACAAGCGAAACGCACGCTACTCCGCGACCTGATTCCACCACCAGAAACGTCATCTGCGCCTTTGCCCGGCTCAGGTTTGCCGCCGGCCTGCCAACCGAAATGCTCAAAATGGATCTGCTCACCTTCTACGGCCTGGTATCGGTCGCGCTGATGCTGGTTTTCTACGCCGCTGAAGATCGCTCCCCCTGGTTTGTGCTGGCATTTGCGATCGCCTGCGTATTGGCATCCAGCTACGGCTTCCTCCAAGGCGCTTGGCCATTTGGCGTTGTCGAAGCCATTTGGTCGATCATCGCGGTTCGTCGTTGGCGCCTGCGGATGAGTGCCCCGGCCGCCGACCAACTCGAAATGACCTGATTCCCGCGGGGACTTTCAGACAATTGAAACTAAAAGGGACGAGAGTAATCTTCTGACCCTTTTGGTTTTCCCCACCCTTCAATCGCTCCAGTTCTCCACGCAATCGACGATTGAAACAAAAGGGCGCAAAGGTCGCTGAGAACCCTCGCGAGCGTCAGATCTCTGCGATCTTTGCGACCTCCTGTTTGTATTACTTTGGTTGCGGCTACGCCGCACTGTGCCATCTTAGTGCTTCGCGGTGCCGATCCTAGGCGGCCCCGTGTCGATTACTTCAATCTGCCCCATCAGCCAACTGCCGTGCAGTTTCTCAAAGTGCTGCAATATCGGCACCGCACCATCGTTGGTTCGGCCAGTGGCGGCATCGTCTCCAATGTGTATATCAGTGAGTGGGCCCAACAACTTGGCCGCCACGTCCGGTTTGACAAACACGTTCTGAGCCGCTTCAAAAAATCCCGGCTTGTCGGCGATCAATCCGCCGACGGCCTGGAACAGCAACGCTTCGTCCTGCTTCGGTTCCGGACCCACGTTGACTTCGTCGGAATTCGGCAACACATGTTCTTCACCAGGCTTGGGTGGATGCGATTTGCGATAATCCGCCACAGCTTTCTTATATTTCACGTCATACTCGTCCCGCAGCTTTTTGAAATCGACGCCGTACTTCGCTTGATGCAGTTTTACATACTCTGCTTCAAGCGGCTTCGTCGCCGGGATAGTATTTCTTCAAGACGGCTTGGACGTTGGGTTTGTCCTCGTGCATTTTGCAGGCAAAGAGCGATTCGAACACCTCGTTTTCGCGGCGCTTCGGCGTCAGGCAAAAATATGCCGTCCGCCAATCGTGCGCGCGGCAGGCCTTTTGATTCGCTTCAAACACCTCCTGCGGCGAGGCGTATTCCTTCGGCACGTCGGTCTTGGGCGTTTCTTGCGCGATGCAGCATGTTCCCGATGCGAGCACAATGCCTGCAAGAAGCATTCGTCGGATTTGAGTCAAATTGCACCCCCAGTTCCGTGGGCGATCGTGATTCGACGTACTTCGCCCATCGTGGTGTTCAAGTTCCACTGAGTGCCAACAATACGCTATCTCTCGTCAATCGAAGTATGTTCCATCCGTTTCGGAAGAATACCCCGCTGGACGCCGAATAGTGTCAACGAGCAGGCCAAAGATCAAGCCGATGAGCGCGCTGATGACGACCTGAACTGCCCAATCCAGCGCTACAGCATATTGGTCCGGGCCACCATGCTGATGCTGCGGGGAGGAACAAAAACCCGAATAGCATCCCGATCAACGCCGCCGGGATCATCCATCCAAACCGCAGCACGCCGGCGGCCAACGCGCAAACCGCCAATCCGGCCACGGGAACCAAAACCTTCGGGCTTCCCCTATTAATAGCAGCGAGCACCACGTACAAGCCGAACAGCCCCGCCAGCGTGAAGCAGGTGATTCGATGCAATCGAGATTGAGGTTGCCGCATCATGGCACTTCATTCTGTGGCGACGCCGGCAAAGACTTGCTTGTTGCCCGTCAGGAAATTACGATCAGGTGCTTTCCGGCACCACACGCGACGACCTCGGTTTTCGCAAGCCGGCTGCATTGGCCGGCTGGCAAGAGCCGCCTTCGTGCAACTGGCCTGCGAAACGATTGTGGAACTGGCCCATCACCGCGAGCTGCGCGAACCGAACAAATCGGAATTCGATCCGGCGCTTGATAAAGTGATCAAACTGAGCAACGACCCAGTGGTTGTCGACCGCGCCAATCGCTACAAGCGCGGCGAAACCTGGGCCCGGCCGAAACCGCCCGACGCCCCCAATCTGCCATAGCAAACCGCGCGCGCCGCATCGACAGCGGCGTCTTGTTGCCGCCGATCGGCACTGTTTTTGCATTATCCGATTAGCGGCCAAAAAGAATGGATTTCTGCCGCGCCATTAGGCTCGGCGTGTCGATTCTGCATGCAATCAGGCGGTTCATTGCTTACAGCTTTGGAGTTTTGCAATTCAGGAACTCAATTCGTGCGCGGATACTATCGGCACACCAAAATCGTGGCCACCGTGGGGCCGGCCACGGAAAGCCGCGAACGGCTGGCCAGTTTGATTACGGCCGGCCTCGACGTCATGCGGCTGAACATGGCCCACGGCACCGGCGATTGGGTGACCGAGCTGGTAAAGCGCATCCGCGAGGTATCGGTCGAAGTGCAGCGGCACGTGGCCGTGATGATGGATGTGAAAGGCCCGGAAATTCGCACTGGCGTGGTGCGCGAGCCGATTGAATTGCACACCGGCGACCCGTTCGAGTTTTATACCACCTCGCCCAGCGACGGCATTCCGGGCATCGACGTGAATTATCCCGGATTGCCGATCGACGTCGAAGTGGGAAGCACCATTTTGTTGGACAGCGGCATGATGCGGCTGGAAGTGCGCGAAAAGGATGAAACGCACGTCCGCTGCATCGTGAAAACGCCCGGCAAGCTGGGATCGCGCCGGCACATCAATCTGCCGGGCGTCGACGTGAATCTGCCGTCGCTCACCGAAAAGGACGAGCGCGACATTCGGGTGGGCGTGCAGGCGGGCGTCGATTTTTTTGCGCTCTCGTTCGTGCGCCGCAGCGACGATGTGATGGTGTTGCGCGCACTGCTGGATCATCTCGGCTCCAAAGCCCGGATCATCGCCAAAATCGAAGATCAGGGCGGATTGCGAAATCTGCCCAGCATTGTGAAGGCGGCCGATGCCATTATGGTCGCGCGCGGCGATTTGGGAATCGAAGTCGACTACCACACGCTGGCACTGGTGCAAACGCGGATCGTCGATTTGTGCTTGACCGAGGGAAAGCCGGTGATCATCGCCACGCATTTGCTGGAATCGATGATCTCCGCCCCGATGCCGACGCGGGCAGAAATTTCCGACATTTCCACCGCCGTGCGCGAGCGGGCCGACGCCGTGATGCTTTCCGGCGAAACCACCACGGGCATGTATCCGCTGGAATGCGTCGAGGTGATGAAGAACATCATCAAGACGATCGAGCCGACGGAAATACGTGGCATTAACGAGGTGATCGAACTGAAAGAGCCCAAAGCCAAAATGCTGCGCTCGGCCGCGGTGTTGGCGCAGGAGTTGGGCAATTCCGGGATCGTCGTCTTCACGCGCAGCGGTTTTCTGGCCTACACGCTGGCCGCCCTGCGTGCCGTGGCGGTGCCGATTTACGCCTTCACCGACGACGAAGCGCTGTTCCGGCAACTGTTGCTCCCGTGGGGCGTCGAGCCGTTTCTAATGCCTTTCAGCCCCGATCCCGAGACGACGATTCTCGACTCGCTGGCCTATCTCAAGCGGCGCCAGTGGTGCGAGAAGGGCACCTGGCTGGTCGTCATCACCAATGCGCTGGCGCACGACAAAGTGATCGACACGATTCAGGTGCGGCAGGTGGAATAGAACCGGGCGCCTCTGGATGCGCGTCGGCCGAGCGGCTAAAACGGACGGAATTCTTCTGTCGTTCAAGTGCTTTCGATCCAGCCGCTCATGACATACTTGCCTGCCGATGCTCGCTATGCCTCGATGCGTTACAACCGTTGCGGCCACAGCGGGCTGAAATTGCCGGCGATTTCGCTGGGGTTGTGGCACAACTTCGGCGATGTCGATGATTTCGACAATGCGTTGCGCCATGCTCTGCCGCGCGTTCGATTTGGGCATCACGCATTTCGATTTGGCGAACAACTACGGGCCGCCGCCGGGATCGGCCGAGCGAAACTTTGGGCGCGTTTTGCAAGCGGAGTTGAAGCCGTACCGCGACGAGATGATTGTTTCGTCGAAGGCGGGCTACACGATGTGGCCGGGGCCGTACGGCGATTGGGGCTCGCGAAAATATCTGGTCGCCAGCCTCGATCAAAGCCTGCGGCGGATGGGTTTGGATTACGTCGATATTTTCTATCACCACCGGCCCGATCCGGAAACGCCGCTCGAAGAGACGATGGGGGCGCTCGATTCGATCGTCCGCAGCGGCAAGGCACTTTATGCCGGCGTTTCGAACTACCGGCCGCCGGAAATGCAACGGGCGGTGGAAATCTTGCGACGGTTGGGAACGCCGTGCATCATCCACCAGCCGAAATACAACATGTTCGAACGGTGGATCGAAGATGGCTTGTTGGCATTATTGGAGCGCGAAGGAATCGGCTGCATCGCATTCTCTCCGCTGGCTCAAGGATTACTGACCGACAAATACTTGAAAGGCATTCCAGCGGGCTCGCGGGCCAGCAAGCCGCACGGTTTTTTGAAGGCGGCGCATCTGACCGACGACAAGTTATCGAAGGTTCGCCGGCTGAACGAAATCGCGCAGCGCCGCGGCCAAAAGCTTTCGCAGATGGCGTTGGCGTGGGTGCTGCGGCAACCGGCGATGACCTCGACGGTGATCGGGGCCAGCCGTGTCGAGCAGATCGAAGATGCCGTCGCGTCGCTGGCCCGCTTGGAGTTTAGCGACGAGGAGTTGCAATCGATCGAGGCTATTCTGAAACCGTGATGTCCAGCGGATGGCCGGTGCGTGAGCAGCCACAGCATCCACGCGACGCCGATCGCTCCGAAAGTTGCGGCGATTCCGAACGCCCATTGGGGACGCCCCGCTTGCAACAGGGCGCCAACGTAAAGGCTCGACGCCATATCCCCCACCGCATTGCCGCACGCAAGTGCGCCAAGCCCGAGGCTGCGCAGTTCGCGCGGCAGCAAATCGGCGACGACCGCCTTTTCGAGCGTCTCTTCAACCGCAATGTAGATGCCCGACAGAACGAAGATCACCACGAGCCAGAACATCGAATTGCTGCCGGGAATGAGGAGCAGGTTCGTGAACACTCCCAGCGCATATCCGGCGACGAGAACCGGCAATTTCGCGCGACGATCGCCCAAATGGCCTGCCGGAAACGCCGCCAATGCGCTCACACCGTTGTGCATGGCGTACAGCAGCATGGGAACCGACGACAGCCGCACCAGCGTGGCGGCTGTGTCGCCGGTGGTCGACCCGCCAAATGCGGCGGCGGCGAGATAGATGAGAAATGTGCGGGAAAAATCGCCGAGGCCGAAGATGAGCACGCCGATCAGCAGCAGCCAGAATTGCCGCGGAAATTTGAGATCAGACCGTCGACCTACTTCCCCCTCACCCTGCCCTCTCCCCGGGGGAGAGGGTTCCGCATCCGCTTGCGGCTTAGCGTCCTGCCGCTCCTGCGCCACAAAAAACATCGCCGCCGCCGCAAGCAATCCCGGCACAATTCCCCACAAAATAATCGTCGAGAACGGAACCGCGAAGAACACCATCAGCGCGGCCAGCAGCGGGCCGACGACTGCACCCAACATGTCGCCGGCACGTTCCAAACCGAACGCCCGGCCGTAGTGCGTTTTTTCCACGGCGTCGGCCAGCATATAATCGCGCAGCGGCGAGCGGAACCCGCGGCTCATCCAGGCGATCGTGCGCAGAACGACCATCGGAATCAAGGTTTTCGTGAGTCCGATGGCCGAAGTGCAAATCGATGTCACCACATATCCGGCGGCGGTCCACGGTTTTTTTCGCTCGACACGATGCCCGAGCACGCCGCCGCCGAGTTTCGACAAGCTGACCATGAAGTCGGCCACGCCGTCGATCAACCCCAGCGCCAACGGGCCGAGACCGACCATGCGAATAAAGTCGGGCAGCACCGCGGTGCACATTTCGTGGCTGACGTCGGAGAAGAACGTCGCCAACACGATTCCCCACACGGTGCGATTGATCCAACGGGTGCGCATTGCGGAAAAGTGCGTTGTCGACTATAGATGATTCGCCAATGGGCATGGATTTTAACCGGGTCTGTTCTTTTCAACAGCTATGAAAAATCAAGAAGTCGAAGTTACCTCGTGGTACGATCGTCCGGAATGGTTCGAAATCGGTTTTCATAATGAAACCAAGAAGGAAGCCGACTTTTTCGAAGCGGCTTTCAAAAAGTATTGCAGTTTTCCGGTCAAGCGGCTGCTGGAACCAGCCTGCGGCAGCGGGCGGATTGTGACCGAAATGGCCGCGCGCGGTTACGACGTAACCGGCTTTGATCTCAGCGAACCGTCGTTGGAAGTTTTTGCGCCAGCGGCTGAAAAAACTCCGGCTGAAGGCGACGGTGCTGAACGCCGACATGACGAAATTCAAACTGCCCGGCAAGTTCGACTCGGCGTTTTGCACGTACAACAGTTTCCGCGTGCTCACAACCGAAACGGCGGCCAGCAGCCATTTAAAGTGCGTGGCCGACGCCGTGCGGTCGGGGGGCCTGTACTTCCTGGGAATGCATCTTGCCCCGCCGGGTTGCGATCCGACGTGCATCGAACGTTGGACCGGCCAGCGCGACAATACTCACGTGACCACCACGCTGCGGATTGTCGATTACGATTTGAAAGCCCGCACCGAACGGCTGCGCATCAGTTTGCGCGGCGCGGCGAATTCGAAAAGAACGGCAAAGCCAGCAATGGCGCCCCCCGCAACGGCAAGACGTTGCTGTCGAAACGCCCCGCGAAAATGTACCGGTTGCGCGACGAGTTCGACTACCGCACTGACACTGCGGCGCAAATCAAGAAGCTGATTGCCAGCATCGGCAAATGGGACCGTCGACGTGTTCGATTTCTGGTACGAACGGACGAGCCGCAAGAACTCGACGACGACCAGGTCGACACGCTGTTTGTGTTGCAACGACGTTAATCGGAAGCGGGTTAGCCGTGCGCGTTTTCACTAAGCGCATTTAGCTGTGTCCAAGTTCATCGCATGGTCGCAAGTTCTACCGGCGCGACGGGCGTGATTTCCGCATATCGAGCGAAGTCACGGACGTTGAGCGTAAGAATTCGCTGAATTCCGGATGTGGCGCATCAATGCCACAATTTGCGCGTTGTGGACTTGTGCGCCCTGGACACGATAGTTCACGATCAGCCGTTTCCAATCATCGAAGGCAGGTATGTCATTGGGCAGGATTTCTGCAAGTTTTTCTAGGAATGTCAGCCGTCGCGCAGCTAATTCGATCGAGACACCGTAACCGCCTCTTGCTGCCGCAGGGCGAGTCGAAACATTCCAAAACTCAGCCAAATTCTGTGTCGATGTAACCAGCCGCTCTGACTCCGTACGCAAGCGATGCAGGGCTTTGCGGATATGGGGGAAACTCGGGATCGGAGCGATCAAACAGGCGCAGCAGAACGCCCATGTCGAGAAGATAGGCCATCAGTCGTGATCGCCGTAAACATCGGCGCGACTGAAATCAGCCGGCAACGTCGGTCCGTCGGATGCCAGAATCAACAACTGCTGATCGAATTCCTGGGCCGAAAGACTTCCGGAATTCGGTTCGAGATCCGCCCCGCTTGCAACTTGCAGATAGACCAGCGAATGTTCCGGCAGCCCGAGCGGTTCCAGCGGCTTCAAAACGCCGTCTTCAAAAATTGCTTTGAAAGATGGAACCATCACGATTTGTCCTTATCAGAATTCTACTCCGACAAATGGCGGGCCGTCTACTAAATCAGCCGTTTTTTGCCCTGCCAGGTATCGCGCCGTGCAAGTTCAGCATCGAGGGCGGTGCGGAAGGCGGGTTTATCGAGGCACCAGGCCGGGGCCGACGAAATAATCGGGCGGGGCGTCGCCGCTGATGCGTTCGACGATCATTTCCGGCGGCAACAGTTCGAGGAAGTCGACCAGCACTTCGATGTATTCGTCGCGCTCCAGCAGCCGCACTTCGCCGCGGGTCGACCTGATCGGCCAGCGGCGTATCTTTCACGGCGTAGAGGTTGTGAAGCTTGACCGAATCGAGCTTGAGCCGCGCCACTTCGCGGGCAGTGGCCAGCATGTCGGCGTGCGATTCGCCGGGCAGGCCGAGAATGACGTGGGCGCAGATTTCAAAGCCGCGGTTGCGGCTGCGGCTCGATGGCATCGAGAAATGCATCGTGATGATGGCCGCGGTTCATCCAATCGAGCGAACGATCGTGAATGGTTTGCAGGCCGATACTCGACGGAAAGATACGTTCGGCCGGCAAGCTCTTCGAGCAAATCGAGCACGTCGTCGGGCACGCAATCGGGCCGCGTGCCGATGGCCAGGCCGACGACGTCGGGATGCTCGATCGCCGCTTCGTACAGCGGCCGCAGCTTTTCGACCGGGGCGTAGGTGTTGGTGGCCGGTTGGAAATAGGCGATGAACTGGTCGACATCGTACCGCCATTTCAAGCGGCGGATGCCTTCGGAAATTTGCCCCTGCACGTCGCGAGGCGACATCCGCGGCGAGCGCCGGCTGGGGCTGAAACTGCGGTTGTCGCAAAACGTGCAGCCGCCCCGGGCCACGGTGCCATCGACATTGGGGCAGGTAAAGCCGGCATCGATGCTCACCTTTTGCACGCGGCCGCCGAACTTGTTTCGCAGGAAAAAGTTGTAGGCGTGATAGCGAAGGCCAGCTGGCTTGCCAGGCGGGTGGTATAGTTGATGACAGGCGGACGGAGTCATCGGCTGCCGTGATCTCGCGCATCGGCCGCTGATGCAAATCGTCCATCTTTTTCGACTTGAAGGCGCATTTCGGTTGACCACCGGCTGGGTGTGAATAAATTCAAAGGTAGGCCACGATATGGCTTCGGTCATCGTACCGGGAACGGCAACGGGAGACAAGCACAGGGGCGCTTGCTCTTCCGTGCGAAAGAGGTTTTCATGTACGGTGAATTGGTTCCGGTGGGCGGCGGCGATCCCATTGCGCTGATAAAGCCCGACATCATGATCGGTCGTCGCGAAAGCTGCGATATCGTGCTGCGGTTTGCCAATGTTTCGGCCCATCATTGCCAGTTGAGCGTCAAAGATGGCTATTGGTACGTGAAAGATATGGGGAGCAGCAACGGCATCAAAGTGAACGGCGTCCGCTGCCAGGAAAGCCGGCTCGACCCGGGCGATACGCTGTCGGTCGCCAAGCATCAGTACGAAATCAAGTATTCGCCCGCCGACTTGGGGGCCGTCGGGCCGCCGCCGGCCGACAAAGATTTGCCCGATGCCATTTTCGAGCAATCGCTGTTGGAACGGGCCGGCTTGGCCGACGACCAATTCGCTCGGCCGATCGACGATCGCAAGCGCTTCGACGTGATGAACAACGAAGCCGGCCAGATTCAAGATCAGAACCGGCCGGTGTGACGAAGCTGTTAGCGTTAGCTATTAGCTGCGATCGCCTGAAGACGGCAGTTGCACGGCCGATTCCGTGAGAATGCTAAGAGCTAATGCTAACCGCTAAAAGCTTCTCATGTCCAAACGTAAAATTCGCGCTGATTTTCGCAAGAACCGCACTCCGCGGCAGCGCGACAGCGATCTGACGCGTCGATTCGAGCGAGACGATGCCGATCAATTGGACGAACCGCGCCAGGAGCGGATCAGCGGCAAAGGGGAGCTCACGCGGCGGCGGACCGTCATCGGCACCGCAGTCGAAGAAGATGCCGCCGGTTTCGCCGTTCAGCCTGAAATCGATTTAGCAGCATTGCCGCCCAGGCCGCGTGCTGAGCGTGCACGGTCTGTTGTGCATAGTCGAAGCCGACGACGGCACCTCTTTCCGTTGCACCACGCGGCGGATTCTGCGAACGCTCTCGACCGATCAGCGGCACGTGGTGGCCGCCGGCGATCGCGTGTTGTTTCGTCCTGGCCGATCCGCAGCAGACGGGCGTACCGCGATCAGGCGGCGCAAGCTGTCCGCGAGGGATTCATCGAACGAATTGAACCACGCCGCACCGTGCTGAGCCGCACCGTGCGCGGTAAGCAGCACGTGATTGTGACGAATGTCGATCAAATGGTGATCGTTTCCAGTGCCGCCGAGCCGCGGCTCAAGCCGGGATTGATCGATCGCTATTTGGTCAGCGCTGAAAAAGAAAGCTGCGGCCGATGATCTGCATCAACAAAATCGATCTGGTGTCGCCGGCCGATTTGCAGCCGCTGGTCGGCGTGTTCAGCCGCATGGGTTACGCGGTGCTGCTGGTTTCCGCCACACCGGCGAAGGCATCGAACGGCTGCGCGAGCGAATTGGCGGCCGGGCCAGTGTGATTGTCGGGCAAAGCGGGGTGGGAAAAACGTCGCTGTTGAACGCCGTCGAGCCGGATTTGGATTTGCGTGTGGCCGCGGTCAGCGAAGAAACCGAAAAAGGCAAGCACACCACCACCGCCGCGCGGTTGCTGCGGCTTGCCGGCAGCGGCGGCTATGTGGTCGATACGCCGGGCATGCGGCAATTTCAACTTTGGGATGTGATTCCGGCCGAGGTGGCCGGCTACTTTCGCGACTTGCGGCCGTTTGTCAATCGCTGCAAATTTCCCAACTGCACGCACCGCCACGAAGCCGACTGCGCCGTGAAAGACGCCGTGGCCGACGGCTGGCTCGATGCCCGGCGGTATGAAAGCTATTGCCTGCTGTTTGAAGACGACGAAAAGAACTGACGGTGATGAGCCAGCGAAGTCCGCTCTCGCCAGGTTAGCACGTCTTGTAAGATTTGCCACAAACTGCCAAGTTCGGCCGATATAATCGGCGTCGTAATCTGGCAAATTGCCGATTAAAATAATGAGAGACGGCGGCTGGCCGAACCCGGCGGCCGAATCGTTCTGTCCATCTATCACTCATCTCGAGCGAGGCTCGATGAATCGATCCCAGGCACGCACAGCCGTGCCACGAAGTTCGATGCCTCGCGGGAGAAATCGCATCAACTCGCGGAGGCATCCACAAGCGTGATCGAACTTCAACGCACGGATAGTGTCGCCAGCGAAGCGGCGTTTCTCGTCGGCGTCCTGATGAACGGACGCTCAACCGAGGAACACCCTCTGGAAGAACTGGAAGGCCTGGCCACGACGGCCGGCGCCCGCGTGGTGGGCACGCTGACCCAGCGGCGCGAAGCGCCCGATGTGACCACGTATCTTGGCAGCGGCAAAGTGGAAGAACTCAGCGGCTTGCTGCCGCCGCCGATGCCGACGTGGTGATCTTCGACAACGATCTCTCGCCCGCGCCAAACGCGCAATCTGGAAAAGATCGATCGGCCTGAAAGTGCTCGATCGCACCGAACTGATTCTCGACATCTTCGCCACGCGCGCTCAAACGTACGAAGCCCGGCTGGCGGTCGAACTGGCGCAACTGCAATACTCGCTGCCGCGGCTGAAGCGGATGTGGACGCACTTGGCGCGCATCAAAGGCGGCATCGGCATGCGCGGCCCTGGCGAAAAGCAATTGGAAGTTGACCGCCGGCTGGTCGAAAAGCGAATTCACGATTTGAGCGACGAGCTGCGATCAATTCATCGCCGCAAAGAACGCGAAGTGGCCGCGCGCGACGATCGGATGACCGTCTCGCTGGTCGGCTACACCAACGCCGGCAAGAGCACGCTGATGAACGCGCTGACCGACGCCGGCGTGTTGGCGGTCGATAAACTCTTCGCCACGCTCGACACGCGCACCCGCCGCTGGCAATTGCCCGGCTGGGGACCGGTGCTGTTGAGCGACACGGTCGGCTTCATCCGCGATCTGCCGCACCATTTGATCGCCAGCTTCAAGGCCACGCTGGAAGAAGCCCGGCAGGCCGATTTGCTGTTGCACGTGGCCGACGCCAGCAATCCCGTGGCGCGGCGAGCAAATCGCCGCGGTCTACGAAGTGCTCGAAGAACTCGGCATCGAAGCGAAGGATACGATCCTGGTGCTCAACAAAATCGACGCCGCCGCACGATCGCGGTCAGGTGGAAATGCTGCGAGCCGCTATCCGAACGCGATGCCGATCAGCGCCCGGCGGCGAATTGGCTTGGACAAACTTGGCCGATGTGGTCAGCGAAGCGCTCAGCCGCAGCTTTCGTCGACGTCGACGTGGAAACCGGCGTCGACAACGGCCGGCTGCTGGCGTATCTGGCCGCCCACGGCGAAGTGCTTTCGCAGCGGTACAACGATTCGCGCGTGGTCGTCCACTGCCGCATCTCGCAGCATCATTTGGGACGATTGCACGATGACCGCGCGGTCATTCGGCCGCATGGCAACGGCAATGGAAACGGAGTT
Organism: uncultured Alphaproteobacteria bacterium; assembly: GCA_963742425.1. GTDB lineage: Bacteria > Pseudomonadota > Alphaproteobacteria > Rhizobiales > Xanthobacteraceae > Bradyrhizobium. The sequence goes on along the minus strand of CAVULR010000010.1, from coordinate 301 downwards.
GCCAAGGACAATGGCGTGCAGCGAAATGGTGCGGCAACGTCGTCGAATGGTCATCACTCGGGCCATGCGCGCTCGCGGCTAAACCGCCGGCGGAATGCGATGCGTCGGTCGATTGCCGGAGCCCGTGCGTTGGTGACCGGAGCATCGGGCGGATTGGGGCGGGCGATTGCAATTGAATTGGCCAAACACGGGCCGAAACTAGTGTTGTTGCGGCGCCGGATGATCAATTGCGACAAGTTGCCGATGAAATTTCTCGATATGGCGGCCAATCCGTCCCGTCGTCGGCGACGTCACCGATCCG
>CAVULR010000009.1:0-36852 GCA_963742425.1 uncultured Alphaproteobacteria bacterium | reverse complement strand
TTCATCAGCGCCGGCACGCTCGGGCTCGCATGCGGCCCCACCTATTTCGCCGCGATCATGACGCGCTTCGGCGTCTCCCGGTCGTATTGGGGTGCGGTTCCGGGGCTCCTGATGACCATCCTGCTGCTGGTTTGCCTCCCGGACACCCCAAGCCCAGTCACCAACAAACGCTTCCGTTTCGATTGGGACCCGCTTCGGGCCGTGTGGAAACCGCTCACGATTTTGTACATTCTCGTCTTCATTCGTTCCGTGGTGCAGGTTGTTTTCTCGCAGTTTCTGCCGCTGTACCTGCACCGCGAGCGAGGTTATTCCATCGAACAGGCGAGTTGGGCGCTCTCGCTATACCTGGGAATTGGCGCCATCGGTGGCTTTCTCGGTGGCCAGCTCGCCGACCGTCTCGGGGGACGCAAGGTGATTCTTCTGTCCATGGCTAGCTGCGTTCCGTTTCTCAGCGTATTTTTCCTCGCGCATGGCGTCCTGGCGCTTTTCGGCCTCGCGTTCTCCGGTCTCACTTTGCTGTTCACCATTCCGGTGAATGTCGTGATGGCGCAGGATCTGGCGCCGACGCAAGCGGGCACAGTATCGGCGTTGATGATGGGGTTTGCCTGGGGCATGGCCGGCCTCATCTTCATTCCGCTGACAGGATGGCTGGGCGACCATCTCTCGCTGCACTTCGCGCTGGGCATTCTGACAGTGTTCCCCGTAGCCGGATTCTTCCTCACCCTGAAGTTGCCCAGATGAAGCCGGCCGTCTGCCTACTAAGCGGCGGTCTCGATTCGGCCACCTGCCTGGCGGTTGCCCGCCGCGATGGCTACGCCTGTTACGCGCTCTCGTTCGATTACGGACAGCGCCACCTCGCAGAACTGGACGGCGCCCGGCGGGTCGCGGTAAGTCTCGGGCGCGCGGAGCATCGCATCGTCCGCATCGACCTGCGCATCTTCGGTGGTTCCGCTCTTACGGACGATCTCGCGGTTCCCAAGGGCCGCGGGCCGAGAGATGTCGCAGGGCATTCCCAGTACATATGTCCCGGCGCGCAACACGTCTTTCTATCTTTCGCGCTCGCGTGGGCCGAGGTGCTGGAGGCGTCCGACATTTTCATCGGGTGTCAACGCCATCGATTACTCCGGTTACCCCGATTGCCGGCCGGAATACATTGAGGCCTTCGAGCGCTTGGCGAACCTGGCGACCAAGGCCGGCGTGGAAGGGCGCACGCGCATCCACATTCACACGCCGCTGATTCGCCTTTCTAAGGCGGAAATCGTGCTTCTCGGTACTGAGTCTAGGCGTCGAGTTTCGGACTCACACAGTCTGCTATGATCCGTGAGCACGGGCCGCCCGTGCGGCGCCTGCGATTCCTGCGTGCTCGCGGCTGAAAGGTTTCGCGGAGGCGGGCATCGCGGATCCGGTGGCGTATCGGCAATGAAAATTTCGGAAATCTTTTATTCGATTCAGGGCGAAGGCATCGCTGGTCGGCGTGCCGTCGGTGTTCGTCCGCACCAGCGGCTGCAACCTGCGCTGCCCTGGTGCGACACGCCGTACACGTCGTGGCAACCGGAAGGTGAGGAGCAGCCGCTCGGCACCATTCTGGCGAAGTGCCGCCGCGAGTGGCCCACGCATGTCGTCATCACCGGCGGCGAGCCGATGCTGGCCAAGGATATCGTCCTGTTCACCCAGCGCCTGAAGGAAATTCTAGAGGTTCACATTACCGTTGAGACCTCCGGGACCGTATTTGAGCCGGTGGTCTGCGATCTGATGAGCATCAGTCCCAAGCTCTCGAACTCGACGCCGACGGAAGCCCAGGCCGGTCTCTGGTCGGAACAGCACGAAGAGATGCGCTACCAACCCGATGTGCTGAAGAAGCTGATCGGCACGTATACGCACCAACTCAAATTCGTTGTTGCCAAGCCTCAGGACATTGACGAAATAAAGCCGATTTTGAGAGAGATCGGCGCGGACCGCAGAAATGTCTTGTTGATGCCGGAAGGCACGGATCCGGCCACGCTGGCCCAGCGCTCCATGTGGATCGCGGAAATCTGCAAGCGCGAGAAGTGGCGCTACAGCCCGAGGTTGCATATCGAGTTGTATGGGAATAAGCGGGGAACTTGAGACTTTGGGGGCTGGAGGCTTGGGGCTGGGACTGGGACGCACTGCCCAAATTGGAGGCCCAATGCGAGGGAGGTTTCTCGCAATCGGTTTCAGTCTTCTCGGTAACACGAACCCGACAAACAGGCCGATTATGTTACACATACAATTTGTGTTTCCTTTTTCTTGCAACTGTATCTAACAGAGCGTGAGGCCGTTAACCTCACGCCCCGTGGTTCGCGCCGTGTCGTAGGTTCAATAAATGATATTGACTTCAATGCGGGCGATGCCGAAGATTCGGACGCTAAAACGGTATTTACGCCGTCGATGCATTTTGGAGCCTCCTTTTTAGCGGGCTGAGAGCGGGTCGCGTGCGTTAACGTTAAACCTGCTCTTGGCCTCTTGGAGGCAGGAAACTACCTCCTTCTACTCAAGGATGATTGTTTCACGTTATTGTTCCACTCTATTTTAAAACATTGAATACAGGGGAGATATAGTTTTCAAGACAAGGGTACGCAAAGCTTCGGCGGCAAGGTGGGAATCACACTTCGAAGCTTGCCGCTTCGGCCGCCTTCAGCAACTCGCCGTTTTCCAGCTGCTCCGGCCATTCCATTTCGCCGATAGTATGGACCTCGTGCTGGACAGGAAGCGGCGGACGCCGACCGGCACGTTCTTGTCAAACAGGAGGCGCAACGCGATGACTCTTTGCGTATGTCAAAATCGCCTCGATACAATCCCGCGCTATTTCAAACTGTTCTGAGATTTCGCCGACGCTCACGCCGTATTGCAAGTTGTCGATAATCGCGCTGACCGGCATCCTCGTCCCACGCAGAACGGGAGCGCCGCTTTGCACTTCTGGTTTGACTTCAACTAATGGACAGTGCCTCCAGTCGATTTCGCCTTTCGTAACCATAGCGATCTCCTGGACACTATGATTCCATGTTTCCGCTCGAAAGTCGCGGGGAGTCCCAAGCCTCCAGCCCCTAAGCGGTTATAATCTAACTATGGCAACTCTGGTCGCCCTCGGCGCCAAGCTCGATCCCGCAGTGTTGGCCGGAAAAGAACGAAAAACTGTTCTCCGTTCTGGAACAGATGGGGCGCGTCATTGTGGCCTACTCCGGCGGCACGGATTCGGCCTATCTGGCGTGGGCGGCGCAGCGCACGCTCGGAGAAGACGCTATCGCTATCACCGCCGACTCGGCTTCCATACCGGAATCGCACAAACAAGCCGCCGAGGAGTTCGCCCGCGAGGCCGGATTCCGGCACGAGTATATTCCGACGTTTGAGTTCGAGAATCCGGAATACGTGAAAAACGATTCGAACCGCTGCTTCCATTGCAAGGACGAGTTGTTCACGCGCCTGGAAGAATACGGGCGCGCGCACGGCTACGAACACATCGTCTACGGCGTCAACGTGGACGACCTCGGCGATTACCGGCCCGGACAGAAGGCGGCCAAAATTCATCAGGCGAAGGCTCCGCTGGTCGAAGCGGGCCTGCGCAAGGCTGAGATTCGGGAATTAGCCCGCGCCGCGGGGCTTTCCGTTTGGGATCGTCCAGCGTCGGCCTGCCTCAGCTCCCGCATTCCCTATGGAACGCCGGTCACCGTGGAGACGATCAAGACCGTGGAGAAGGGCGAGGATGAAATCCGCGCACTCGGCTTCCGGCAGTTCCGCGTCCGATTCCACGGGGACTGGTGCGCCTGGAGATTGCCCGCGACGAGTTGGCGCGCGCGCTGACGCCGGAGATGGCCGCGGCCTTTGTTGCGATCTTCAAGCCGCTCGGGTTCCACTACGTCACGATCGACCTGGAAGGGTATCGCCAGGGTTCACTGAACGCGGCCCTCAATAAGTAGCCGCACCCGCCACGCCGACACCGATGGAACCAGCTTCGCTTGCCCGACTCATCGACCACACGCTGCTGCGCCCGGACGCCACCGCTGCCGACATCCGCAAGATCTGCCGCGAGGCGCGCCAGTATTCGTTTCGCGAGCGTGTGCGTGAATCCGTACTGGGTTGCGTCTGGTCGCGGCCGAGCTGGCCGGATCGCCCGTGAAGGTCTGCACGGTGGTCGGATTTCCGCTGGGCGCGACTGCCACGGCGATCAAGGTTGCCGAAACCGAAGCGGCGCTTCGCGACGGGCGCGCAGGAAATCGACATGGTGCTGAACATCGGCGAGCTGCGCGGCGGCAACGACGACGCGGTGCGCAGGGATATCGAGGCCGTGGTCGACGCCGCGCACGCGGCGGCGCCATCGTCAAAGTGATTCTCGAAACCGCGCTGCTCGACGACGATCAGAAGATCGTTGCCTGCATGCTGGCCAAAGCTGGCCGGCGCGGAGTTCGTGAAGACCTCCACCGGCTTCGGTCCCGGCGGCGCGACCGTCGCACGATGTCGCGCTGATGCGGCGGGCGGTCGGCCCGGAGATGGGCGTGAAGGCCTCCGGCGGCATTCGCACGCTCGAAGATCTGCAGAACATGGTCGCCGCCGGGCGCCACCCGCATCGGCGCCAGCGCCAGCGTCAAGATCGTCGAGGCCGCGGCGCGCGTTACCGACTGAGCTCCGGCAGCTGACGACGGTCCCGCGCAAGACTCGCAAAGTCCGTTTCCGCGAGCGCGCCGAGCTGCTCGACTTCCTGCTGGAAGTGTCGCGCGTCACCTCCGAGACGCTCGATCTCGACCAGCTTCTGGCGAACGTCGCGGCGATCGTCAAGGAAGTGGTTCCCTACGATCTGTTCGCCATTCTGCTTTACAGCGAGCGGCCGCAGGGGCTGCGCATCCGCTACTCCATCGGCCATCGCGAAGAAGTGGTGCGAGAACCTGGTGATTCCGCTGGGCGAAGGCGTCACCGGAGCGGCCGCGGCGACCCGCGCAGCCGGTGCTGGTGGACGACGTTCGCAACGATCCGCGCTATCTGAACGCGCTGGACGCCGTGCGCAGCGAACTGGCCGTGCCGATGATGGCGCGCGGCAAGCTGGTGGGCGTCATCGATGTGCAGTCGACGCGCCTGAAGGCGTATCGCGAGCAGGACCGCGCCCTGCTGCGGCTGATCGCCTCGCGCGTGGCCGTGTCCATCGACAACGCGCGGCTCGTACCGCCGCGTGGACCGGCAGAATCGCACGCTGCGAGACGCTGGCGCACCTGTCGCAGGAATTCAGCTCGATTCTGGATCTGGACGAGCTGCTGGGCAAGATCGCGGCGACCATTCGCAGTCGCTGATCAACTACGACGCGTTCAGCATTCTGCTGGTGGACGCGAGAAGCAAGGTGCTGCGCCACCGCTTCAGCGTGCGCTACGACCAGCGCGTCGATCTCGACAACATTCCGCTGGGCAAAGGAATCACCGGCGCGGCCGCCGAATCGCGCGAGACCGTGCGCGTCGTGCGACACCAGGCCGATCCGCGCTACATCGCGTCGCATCCCGATATCCGTTCGGAAATCGCCGTGCCGCTGATCGTGCAGGACCGCGTGGTCGGCGTGCTGGACGTGGAGAGCGAGCGCATCGGCTACTTCACCGAAGAGCATCAGCGGACGCTGTCGCTGCTGGCGCCGCAGATCGCGAGTTCGGTGGAAAACGCCCGGCTGTACGAAGAACTGGCCCAGCGCGAGCAGCGCATGGATCAGGATCTGAAGGCCGCGCGCAAGCTGCAACGTGTTGCTGCCGCGAGGCGCCGGAGATTCGCGGGCTGGAGATCGCCATCCGCTCGCGTCCGGCGCGCGAAATCCCGGCGACGTCTACGATTTCTTCGAGCAGGGCGACGACTACGCCGTGATCGCGTTCGGCGACGTCAGCGGAAAAGGCGCGGCGGCGGCGCTCTACGGCGCGCTGATCAGCGGCCTGCTGCGCATCCTGGCGCCGCGCCGCCGAAGTCCCGGCGATGCTGATGCAGTCGCTGAACGAAGCGCTGCTGGAGCGCAAGGTGGACGCGCAGTACGCGACGCTGATGGTGCTGCTCTGGGAGCCGCGCACGCATGATGACGATCTCCAACGCCGGCGCCGAGCCGCCCTGGTGTTGCGCGGCGGAGAGATCATTACAGCCAAGGCCGAGGGCGTGCCGATCGGACTGCTGGAGGAGACCAAGTACGACGAAGTGGTGTTCGCGCCGAGTCCGGCGATCTGGTGCTGTTGTTTTCCGACGGCGTCGAAGATCAGTTGAACGCGAACGAGGAACACTTCGGGCGATCACGTGTCCAGCGGTTGCTTATCAAGTCCCACGCCAACAAAACGCCCCGCGCGATTGTCGGCAGAGACTGATGGCCCGCTCAGCCTTCTGCTCGAACTGCGGTTCGCGGCCGTGGATCTGGTTGAAGCGGCGCGCGACCTCGCGCGTGACCTCGACGTGCGCCACCTGGTCTTCGCCCACCGGCACGTACTGCGCGCGGTACAGAAAGGATGTCCGCCGACTGCAGCAGCGGATAGCCCAGAAAGCCGTAGGTCGCGAGGTCCCGATCGGCGAGCTGCGCTTCGACTGATCCTTGAACGAGTCGGCACGCGCTCCAGCCACCCGAGCGGCGTTCCCATCGAGAGCAGCAGAACAGCTCGGCGTGCTCCGGCACGCGCGACTCTGGATGAACAAACTCACCTCGCCGGATTCAAGCCGGCGGCGAGCCGTCGATCGCCATCTCGTCCACCGACGTCCTCGACACCTCGAAGTGTCGTCGTAGCCGCGTCGTCAGCGCATGCCAGTCGGCGATGAAGAAAAAGCACTCGTACTGGTCCTGCAGCTGGACCCAGTTCTTGAGCGCGCCGTGACAGTGGCCGAGATGCAGCATCCCCGTCGGACGCATGCCGGACAACACGCGCCGGTTCTGGATGGGGCCGCTCATGCTTGTCCCCCCCGATCAAGGCGTTGATGACCCGCCCCATCCCGCGCAGAGCCGGATCGAACAGCCACCCGAGCAATCCGAACGCGAGAATGCCAAGCGCGAGAAATCCCGAGCATGACGAAATCGCCATGCGCGAAATTGACGATGTTCATCATGCCCCAGATCAGGGTAAGGCCGGATGAGAATAGCGCGTAGACTGCCCCCAGCAGCAGTCCGCCGACGATGACTTGAACAAGAATGGAAGACATGTCAGCGGCAAGTCCTGCGGGTTAAAATCTCGGCGATCGCAAACGCAAAATCGCAAAGGGCGGACGGACGCCCGCCCTTTCGTCTTACCAACCCTTGTAGGGAAATACCGGCGCCGTCTTGGCCAGTTGCTTTCGCCGGGGCGGAGTATAGCTCGCGCCGTCCTGCAACTGGATCACCAGCCCCGCGGCAAGGACGTTCTGGCCCTTGTCGTCGAACTTCACGCCCTTGTAGCCCATGATCAATTGATCGGGCTTGAGATCGGTGGCCTTCAGCGCGGCCTGGATCTTGGCGGGCTCGGTCGAGCCGGCGCGATCGATCGCATCGCAGAGAACGAAGAAGCCCTGCATCTGGCGCGCCGCGGTATCGTCGAGATCGTCACCGCCGCTCTTCTTCTTGTAAATCTCGTTGATCAGGAAGGTCGGCGATCCCGGCGCGCCGATGGCAAAGGACGAGCGGTTGAAGATGCCTTGCACCAGGTTGCCGACGGTCTTGAGCGTCGAGGGATCGGAGAAGCCCGCGTTATCGGCGATCATCATCGCCGGCTTGTAGTCCAGCGCCTGGAACGTCTTGGCATAGAGGATCGCGTCGGACGTATAGCTGATCATGATCACCACGTCCGGCTTCTTGTCCTTGAGCTGCAACACCTGGCTCTGCACGTCGGTGGTGTTGGCCGAGTACGCAATATCCTGGGCGATGCTCAGGCCATTCTCCTTGAACACGCTGGTGATGACGCTCGCGACCGAGGTGCCGTATTCGGTATTTTCATGCACCAGCGCGATGTTATCGACCTTCTGGCCGCCGGCCTTCATGTCCTTGAGGAAGTCGAGATAGATCTTGGCGAAATCCGAGGCCACCGGCGTGACGCGGAAGAACCATTTGAAGCCGCGTTCGGTCAGGTTGGCCGCAACCGACTCGCCGTTGACAAAGGGGATGCCGTATTTTTCGGCGATCGCGCTTGTGGTCAGCGTGATGCCGGACTGATAGGCGCCGGTCAGCGCAACCACCTTCTCTTCGGTGATCAGACGAAGCGCCTGATTCTGTCCGACCGCGGGGCTGCCCTGATTGTCGGCGAAGATCGCCTCGACCTTGGCGCCGCCGAGACCCGCCAGACCGGCATTTTTTGCAAGCGGCAGATTGCCGAGTCCGGATGGGCGTTGTTGATGATGTCGATCGCGGTCTCGATCGCCGCCTTGCCATGCACGCCGGCGCTGGCGGCGTTGCCGCTCAGGGGAAAGATCACGCCGATCTTGACGGTCTTGTCCTGGGCGGACGCCACGCCTGCCAGCGCGACCGATATCGCGGCGGCAGAAAGCAGCCCGAGCGATATGGTTCAATCTCATGTCGAAAATCTCCGAGAGGTGCCACCCGATGCCAACTTTTGGGAGCCTGATAGCACGGGCATCGCACGCCGGCCGCTCCCCTTGTTTCTTTGGCGCGCTCAGCATTGCATGGCCGGTTGGCAGGGGCAAGTTTGGCCCCCGCTCCGCGGCAGTTGCCGGATAGCCCATCAGACCCCGACGTAAACCGTATTGCTTGCCTCGCGATGTTGCCGCGGGTTGTCGAAGGTCACGACATGCGCAGCCGAGGTTGCGAAGACGCCGGCAGGACGCGTTCGAACGCGTCATCCGGAGGGTCATTCGACCACAGCGCAAAGACGCCGCCGGGATTGAGATGGCGCGCAAGCCTGTGCAAGCCCCTCCGGCGTGTAGAACGCGGCGTGGCGCGGATGCAGCAGGTCTTTCGGCGAGTGGTCGATGTCAACCAGAACCGCATCGAAGCGGCGGCCGGGGCGCGGATGAATCAAATCCCTCGGCGGAATGCGACATCGCAAAGAAGTCGCCGTGAACGAGGCGGCAGCGCGGATCGCCGGTCAATTGCTTGCCGAGCGGAAGCAATCCCTGCTCGTGCCATTCGATGACTTCAGCGAGCGCATCGACCACGATCAAGGATCGCACTGCCGGATTTTCGAGCACGGCCAGCGCGGTGTAGCCGAGCCCGAGGCCGCCGACGACGACGTCGAGATCGGCGCGCGCCAGCGCCGCCAATCCGAGCCGCGCCAGCGCGATCTCGGCAACGGTGAACAGGCTCGACATCAAAAATTCGTCGCCGAGTTTGATTTCGTAGATGTCGGCGCCGGAGGCGAGATGCCTTCGCCGGCGCAAGGAGAGCACGCCCATCGGCGTCGGGCGGAAATCCAGCTCTTCGAAATACAGGCTCATGCGCTGACCGCCCTGACTGCGACGCAACGCGCCGCTTCTTGACCGCGCGCTCTGGTCCCTTCCCACGAACCCCATCCCCGCGCGCTTGCCAAGGACCGGACGGAGCGAGTAGAACGGCGCACGCTTGGGCTCGGTCGCCTTGAATTGCCGCAAGACTTCAAAGCCGCGCGTTAAGTACTTGGGTTTATTACGGTATTTATTGGGGAATGGTGTAACGGTAGCACAACAGACTCTGACTCTGTTTGTCTAGGTTCGAATCCTAGTTCCCCAGCCAGACTCTGCGCTTTGCGCGGCCAAGCCTCAGCCGGTCGATCGTCCCCCGATCCCGCCCGAAACAACGCCGGTGCCAACGTTACCGCAGCGTCCGCGTCAGGTCGTCGAACAGTTCGTCCACTGCGAAGGCGCGGGGAATGAGGCCCTGCTGGGCGATGTATTTGATGATCAATTCGAGCGAACCGCGCATCTCATCCGGGCTGAACCTCGTGGGGTCGCCGGCGGGCGCGCGCGCCGCGCTCTCTTGCAGCATCCGGAAAACTTCACGCACGGTCTCCGGATGGTTTTTGGACAGTGCTTCGCTCACCACCACCATATGGTTGATCGGCACCACCCTGTGTTTGGCGAACCAGGATTTCTCTTCCGCTGCCGCATCCGGAAACAGCGGCATCACGCCGGGGCGCTCGACCTTCTCGCCGAGCACCGCATCCAGTTCGCCATCGAGCAGCATCTGGATGATCTCCTTGCCCGCCGGGGCGCGCTTGGTCGTATCCCTGAATTCGGCGACATGGGCGTCCTCGAACGTGACCCAGTCGATCGAATCGAGGTCGACGCCGTAGTCGTTGGCGAGAATGCCGCGCAGCCAGGCGCCGGTCGTGGTGGTGAAGGACCGGATGCCGACTCGCTTGTGGTTGAGATCGCGCGGCGTCAGCGTGCCCGATTTGGCATTATAGAGCGCGTGGCCGTGCTGAAACCGCGCCACCACCACGCTCGGCAGCAGCACCATCGGCTTGCCGAAGCTTTTGGCCATCAGATAGGTGACGATGGCCATCTCGGCGATGTCGAAAGCTCCCTCGCGCACCATCGGCTTGAACCCCCGATTGGTCGGCGAGTACTCCGCGAAATCGAATGCCACCAGATCGGACTTGATCGATCCATCCTTCAGCGCGGCCGTGCAGGGATGGCTGCCAAGCAAGGTGCGCAAGCGCATGGTCATCTCACTGCGGACTTCGGTTGTTCGATCACTTCGCATTGGCCGGCGCATGGATATGCCAAAGATCCGCGCGCCAGTGCAGCACGATGGCCAGCATCAGGGCAAGACCCGCGGCCGCATAGAACGTCCCGGTCGCGGCAAAGCCGATCTCGCCGATCAGGCTGCCGGCCGCCAGCAGGCCGAGCGGAAGGCTGTAGATCGCGAGCATGCGCACGCCCATCACCCGGCCGCGGAAATGCTCGCTCGCGGTCCGCATCAGGATTACCGCGATAGAGATCATGCACAGGCTCTGCGAAAAGCCCGCCAGCATCAGGCAGGCCATCGCCGACGGCACGCTCTGCATCTGGACGAATACCAGAAGCGCGGCATACCACATGACCGCCGAAGCGATCATGAGCCGGGCGACCCGGATGCCGCCGATCAGGCTCAACAGAATGGAGCCGACCAGCGAACCGACGGCAAAACTGGCCGACAGATATCCAAGCCCGGTCTGGTTGGTGCCGTAGATATCGCGCGCGATATAGGGCAGCAATCCGTTGGAGATCGGATACGCCGTCAGATTGGCAAGGAATGCGATCCAGATCGCAGCCCGCATGCGCGGCGTGGTCCAGACATAGGCCAGGCCCTCCTTCAGGTCGCGCAGCGGCGAGCGATGCAAGGCGCTGTCAGCCAGTTCATCGACGGGGTGCGGTTTCGCCGGCGCGACGACGCAAAGGGTAAGAATCGTACTGATCACATAAAGAGCGACGATTGCGATATAGGCCGGCCCCATGCCGAGTGCTGCGAACAACCCGGCCCCGCTCAGCGCGCCCGCGATCCGCGCGCTGTCCATCGTGGTTCGCGAAATGCTGATCGCACCGATCAATTGATCGTGCGGCATGATGTTGGCGACCAGCGCGCCGCGCACGCCGAGATCCGATGGCCGGACCAGACCCATGATCGCCACAATAATAAAGACATCGAGCGGGTTCAGCCGGCCCGTGAGCGCCAGCGTCATGAGGATGGTCGCCAGCACCGTATAGCTCACCCGCATCATGGCCAGCAGGTCGCGGTGACCGATGCGATCGCCTATGACGCCGAATATCGGCGCAATCAGGGTACCGACGTAGGTCAGCGAGGCAAACAGGCTCAGCAGCAAAACCGAGCGGGTCTCGACCAGCACGTACCAGCCGAGAATGAGCGTTTCCATCTCGAATGCCCACGAGGTGAGCAGATCGGCGGGCCACTGGAAGCGATAATTCCGGATGCGGAAGGGTGCGAGCGCGGACGGCCGCGCGAGCCCGCTCAAAATTCGATGCCGCGTTTCATCGCGTTCCACCCCTGCCCTGTTTCTTGTTGCTCCGGAAAAACGGATTTCCCTGCCGTGGAAATTGTCTTGCCGAAGTGGGCCGTAGCGTAGCGTCGATATTGCCGGTGTCAATTATGGGAGGGTCGCGACGGTTTTCGTCGTCAACCGGGCGCGCGGCGAACGAACGGCAGCGAATCCATTTCCGCATTTGCCTCCTCTGGATTTAGATCGTCACAAAATCCGAACGGCCGTTGCGCGAGTCCAGGACCAATCAAGGAAGGTGGGCGACCCCCGAGCTTTCGCGGTTGGTAAACAGGACATTAAGCCCAAGCCCGCAGGGACTTTGATGGCCGGCGCTTGGAGGAGCGTTTTTCAGCAAAAAGCCGGCGATCCCGGCCGGCCAGAGCCCTGCCAAATGAATTTCCCGACCAATGTACCGCTTATTTAATCGATCCGGAACCGCCCCGCTTTAACCGTTTCTCCAGCCGGCGCCTCCATGGTGGTCTGCGATCTAACTCAAATCGATGACATGCCAGTTTCAACATCTGTGACATCCTTCGGACGCGTGATTTCGGTACGGGGGTCGCTCGCCCGGATCGGACTTCTGGCGGTGAGCCAGATGGGCCTCTCTGAAGTGCGGGCCACCGTCGGTCGCTTCATCAGCATCCGCTGCGCCAGTTCCACCATCGTCGCCATGATCACCGAGGTATCGTGCGAAAACCTGCCGACCTCGGATAACTACATCGCCAGCGCCTCGGTCGACCTGCTCGGCGAAATCCTCGGCATTCCGGAGCGCCCGAAATTCCAGCGCGGCGTCACCCACTATCCGACCATCGGGGACGCCGTCGAACTGATCACCAATCAGGAGCTTCGCACGGTCTATGCGCCAAGCGGATCGGATCAGATCAATGTCGGCACCCTGCAGCAGGATCCGTCTGTGATCGCCTATGTCGATATCGAGGAGATGCTCAGCAAGCACTTCGCGGTGCTCGGTTCGACCGGCGTCGGTAAATCGACCGGCGTGTCGCTGCTCCTGAACGAGATTCTCAAATCGCGGCCGAATTTGCGAATCTTCCTGCTCGACGTGCACAACGAATATGGCCGCTGTTTCGGCGAGCGATCGCTGGTTCTCAACCCGCGCAATCTGAAGCTGCCGTTCTGGCTGTTCAATTTCGAAGAGATCGTCGATGTGCTGTTCGGCGGACGGCCCGGCGTGCCGGAGGAACTCGACGTTCTCGCCGAAGTCATTCCGCAGGCGAAAGGTATCTATACGCAATATCAGAATTCCGACCGGGCCGGATCGAAGCGCTCCGATGCAAGAACCGGGGGCTATACCGTCGATACGCCGGTGCCCTATCGTCTGGTCGACCTGATATCGCTGATTGACGAGCGCATGGGCAAGCTCGAGAACCGCTCCTCGCGCATCATCTATCACAAGCTGATGTCCCGCATCGAGACCGTGCGCAACGATCCACGCTACGGCTTCATGTTCGACAACGCCAATGTCGGCGGCGACACCATGGCGGAAGTCATCAGCCATTTGTTCCGGCTGCCGGCCAATGGCAGGCCGATGACCGTCATGCAGTTGGCCGGCTTTCCGGCCGAAGTCATCGATTCCGTGGTGTCGGTTTTGTGCCGCATGGCGTTCGATTTCGGGCTGTGGAGCGACGGCGTCTCACCGCTGCTGTTCGTCTGCGAGGAGGCCCATCGTTATGCCTCCGCCGACCGCAACATCGGTTTCGGGCCGACGCGCAAGGCGGTCTCGCGCATCGCCAAGGAAGGCCGCAAATACGGCGTGTATCTCGGGCTGGTGACGCAGCGCCCCGCCGAACTCGACGCCACCATCATCTCCCAGTGCAACACGCTGTTTACGATGCGCCTTGCCAACGAGCGCGACCAGGCGCTGTTGCGCTCGGCGGTCTCGGACGCCGCCGCAAACCTGCTGTCATTCGTCCCCTCGCTCGGCACCCGCGAAGTGCTTGCGTTCGGCGAAGGGGTGGCGCTTCCGACCCGGCTGCGCTTCAAGGAAGTTCCGGTGCATCAATTGCCGCGCAGCGAAGCAACCCTTTCAACGGTGCCATCGACCACCGCGGGCCACGATATGCATTTCGTCGACGCCGTGCTTGAACGCTGGCGCGGCGCCACTACCTCGCATCGCGATTTCCCCAATGACTCCTCCAGCAACGAACGCCCGGCGGCACGTTCGGCGACGTTGGACGCACCGATGCTGCAGCCGTCGATGGGCCTCGATCCCGATCGCTTTTCGCTCCTGAAAAAGCCGTTGCGCTGACGGCTCGCGACGCCTGCGGCCACGCGCGGCGTGCTTTGCGAGAGCTGCCGCTATCGACTATGATCCCGAAAGCCGCCGCATCACGCGGCGTGAGCGGATCCCAAATCCATGACGCAGCCGATCGCCAAGCGCTTCCCGGTACCCTCCATCGACAGCCTTCCGAGCGATATCCGCGCCCGCCTGCTCGCGGTGCAGGAAAAATCCGGTTTCGTTCCGAACGTGTTCCTGACCTTCGCCTATCGGCCCGACGAATTCCGGGCGTTCTTCGCCTATCACGACGCGCTGATGGAAAGGGATAGCGGCTCACCAAGCCGAGCGCGAGATGATCGTGTGCGACTCTCACCAAAGCCGAACGTGAAATGATCGTGGTCGCCACCTCCAGCGCCAACCAGTGCCATTATTGCGTGATCGCGCATGGCGCCATCCTGCGTATCCGCGCCAAGAACCCGCAGATCGCCGACCAGATCGCCGTCAATTACCGTAAGGCCGACATCACGCCGCGCCAGCGAGCCATGCTCGACTTCGCGCTCAAGGTGAGCACCGAGGCGCACAAGATTTCCGAGGCGGATTTCGCCGCCGTCGCCAGTCACGGTTTCAGCGATGACGACATCTGGGACATCGCGGCGATCTCGGCGTTCTTTGCGCTGTCGAACCGCATGGCCAATGTCACCGCCATGCGCCCGAACGACGAATTCTACATGATGGGCCGTTTGCCGAAATAGGCCGGCGGCTCACGCCGCTAGAGCAAGATGAGTTTAGGTTGAGCTATCCCCCTCTCCCCGCTCTTCGCGGGGAGAGGGTTGGGGTGAGGGGCTCTTTCGACTGGCTCGGACTCGCGGAGAGTTCCCCTCACCCGGATTGCACCTGACGATGCTTCGCATCGCCGAGGCAATCCGACCTCTCCCCGCAAGCGGGGCGAGGTGAGAAGAGCCAGACGTCGGCCGCCCCATGCTCTAATCGTCCGACGCAGGCCCGCACCACCCCGGCAAGTAGATGGCGTCCTTGCCCTTGGCCAGCGCCAGCGCTTTCTCGATGGCCTTGCTGAAATTGTCTTCCACGCTCTTGCGCGACAGCCGACGGCGCAGGAAATCCGCCCACAGGAATTCGCTGAACGGGGTTGTGTCCTTGGCAAAACCGCCGACGCGGCGCAATTCACCGGCGAGGCTGCGGAATGGATCGTCCTTGAGGTCCGCCACCGTTTTCGGGATGTCTTTGAAGTGCCGGCGTTCGCCCTTGGCGTCGTAGGGGTAGACCCATCTGTGATTGTCCATCACGCCCCAGAATGCGTCGCGATCGACCATGGTGAGGTCGGCAACGACGGTGACGAGAATGTCCTTGACGCCCTCCTCGTGCAGCGAAAGCGCCAGGTGATGGTGGTCGATGACGTAATGGCGCTCGTCCGGCCCAAGGACTACCGGAATCATGTGCTTGCCGAGCAGCTCGGCCTGCTTTTTCCTCGACTTGTGCTCTCGCCAGCGCTTGCGCTTTTCCTTGACCTCTCTCATCCCGACCGTCATCTGCGTCGGACGCAGCGAGAGGATTGCAATCGGATGAAGAATCGGTTCGCGCGTGTTCGCCATGACTTGAAACTCCTGACCTGACCGCCAAATATCCGCTCTGAAATCGGGGCGATTATGCCATGATGGCGCGGGCGATTAAATGGATTTGCCGACGCCCGAAGAGATTCAAAAAGATGGTCAAAAGCGAGAGCGAACGAACACCGAGGGCAAGGATCGTCCAGCTTGGCGGCCGCGAAATCATTACCGAGGGCCTTCATCTCAATTTTTGGGCGGACATCAGCCATCGCTGCATGACGGCATCTTGGCCGGCCTTTATCGGCGGGGCCGCGCTGGTTTTTATCGCCTTCAACGCGGTTTTCGCATTGTTCTACTGGATCGGAGATCAGCCGATCTCGAACGTGCCCGACCGCGCCTATATCGACTATCTCTATTTCAGCATCGAGACGCTTTCGACCGCCGGCTACGGCGACATGCATCCGCAGACCCACTATGGACATTTCATCGCGACGGTGGAGCTCTTCACCGGCATCTTTTCGATGTCGCTGATGACCGGACTGGTGTTTGCGCGGTTTTCGCGGCCGAATGCGCGGCTACTGTTCGCGGATAACCCGGTGATTTCAAGCCATGATGGCAAGCCGACCCTGATGGTTCGCCTCGCCAATGAACGCCACAACATTATCAGCAACGCCACCGCGAGGCTGTGGCTGTTCAAGAATATCGTGAGCATGGAGGGCCAGTCGATTCGAAGGTTCTACGAACTGCCGCTGGTGCGGAACGAGAGTCCGGCACTCGCGTTAAGCTGGACGCTCTTTCACGTGGTCGACGAGCAAAGCCCGTTGTACGGGCTCGATGCCGCAGACCTCGAGGCATCCAGTGTCTCGCTAGTGCTGGTAGTGTCCGGATACGATGTTGTTGCGGCGCAAATCGTGCACGCGCGAAAATCCTACGACTATTCCGACATTCGCTTTGGCCACCGCTATGCCGATATCCTGGGCAACGCGGAAGATGGCCGGCTCAGGATCGATTATGGCAAGTTCCATCAAACTTTCGAGGGATAGCTAACCGCATCGCTGCCACGTCAACATTTCCTGCGCGACGTCTCGCGGATGTGCTAAATGAGTTCGAGATGCCCCGGAGCTGGCAACAGTGAAAACCCAGCGACCCATTGCTTCGGAAGAAGACGACCGCGTGGTCAAATTCCGGCCGCGCACTTTGGCTCACCCTCCGGGCCGACCGCCCAATCGGCCGCCCGGCGAGGAAACCCGGCAAGAGCCCAATGATCTGACGCGCTATGAGCGCGACCGCAACGAACCGGATGATTTCCGCCACCGCATGCTTGCGAACGTCGCGGCCTTCGCTTTTACCGTGGCGCTGACGGCAATCGGAATTTGGCTCGCAATGAGCATCGCCGATCTGCGCAAGACCCAGGATTGCGTGCTGATGGGACGCCGCGATTGCGCGCGTATTTCCGCGCCGAGTTTTTAGCGTTTCCGGGTCTGGCACGGCCGTTTTGGTTCAAATCGAACCGCCCCCGTCGGGCCGCCTCCATTGAACTCGGCGCGACGCTCCGATATACGGGCATTCAACTCCGGACGGCGGATGGGGCATTCCGGGGCGCGATCCCCGCCTGCCGTGCCACGCTGGTATTTCTCTCCAATATATCAAAGGTTTAGTGATGTCTGCCACATTCGATCAGATTGCCAACATTATCGCTGAGACCTGCGACATTCCGCGTGACACGATCACGCCGGAGAGCCATGCCATCGACGATCTGGGGATCGACAGCCTTGATTTTCTCGACATTGCATTCGCAATCGACAAGGCGTTTGGAATCAAGATGCCGCTCGAAAAATGGACACAAGAGGTCAACGACGGCAAGGCGACCACCGAGCAGTATTTCGTCCTGAAAAACCTCGCGGCGCGCATCGACGAATTGGTTGCGGCCAAAAGCGCGGGCGCTTAATCGCCCGCCATGCAGCTTGAATACTTTCAGCTCATCGACCGCATCGTCGACCTCAATATCGCCGACCGAACGATTACGGTCGAGGCGCAAGTTCCTGAACACCACACCATCTTCGAGGGGCATTTTCCGGGCTTTCCCATCATGCCCGGTGTCCTGCTGACCGAAGCGATGGCACAGAGTTCCGGCTGGCTCTTGCTGGGCGTGATGAAATTCGAGCGCATGCCTTTCCTTGCGATCGTGAAGGAAGCCAAAATGCGGGGATTCGTAAGTCCCGGTCAGCTGTTGACGATCGATGCGAAGATTGAGCACGAAGGCTCAGGTTTTGCCGTCACGACGGCAAAGGTGCGCGTCGGGACCGAGTTGAAGTGCAGCGCCCAACTGACTTTCCGCCATATCCCCTTCCCCGACCCTGCATTGCGCGCTCATATGGATGCCAGGGCCCGCGAAATTGGTTTTCCGCAACAGGCGACGTCCCATGACTGAGCCGCGGGAAGCGTGGATCACCGGTATTGGAATCATATCCTCCCTTGGCGAAGGGTTGGACGCGCACTGGGATGCGCTCAATGCGCGGCGCATCAACGTCGATGAAAAGCGCTTCGCGCCCTACATCGTTCATCCGCTGGCGCCGGTCAGCTTCGACGCGCAGATTCCGAAAAAAGGCGACCAGCGTCAGATGGAGGCCTGGCAGCGCATCGGCACCTATGCGGCTGGACTTGCCCTGGATTCGGCCGGCGTCAAGGGAAACCAGGAGATTTTGGGGCGGATGGACATGATCGTGGCAGCCGGCGGCGGCGAGCGCGACACCGCCGTCGACGTGGCGATTCTCAATGCCGATGCAAAGGGCAATTCGGCCCCCAATTTTCTCAACGAGCGGCTGATGAACGATTTGCGGCCGACGCTCTTTCTGGCCCAGCTCTCCAATCTGCTCGCCGGCAACATCGCCATCGTCCACGGTGTTTCGGGAACGTCCCGCACTTTCATGGGGGAGGAAGCGTCCAGCATCGACGCGGCGCGTATTGCGCTGGGCCGCATAGCCTCCGGTCAAAGCGACATCGCGCTGGTCGGGGCGGCTCACAACGGAGAACGTGCGGATCTTCTGATCCTCTACGAATTCGGCGACTTCAACCTGACGGACAAATTCGCGCCGGTATGGGCGCGGAAGAACAACCCCGGCTTCGCCCTTGGGTCGGCGGGCGTTTTTCTGGTCATTGAATCCAAGGCGCATGCGCTGGCGCGCGGAGCAAAGCCTTACGCAAGACTGACCAATGTGGTCTCCGATCTGGCGAAACGCGGCCAACCCGGTGCCGTCGCAGAATCAATGGAGAAATTATGGTCGAAACTTGGAATTCATGCCGATAGCGGCAGCCTGATCACGGGCGCCTCCGGCGTCGAACCCGTTACATCTGAGGAAAGAGCATTCCTGGGCCGCCATCCCGGCTATGCCGCGCGCGCAACAGGGACGATGTTCGGCCACACGATGGAAACCCAATTTCCCATCGGTCTTGCGCTTGCCGCACTTTCGATCTCGCGGGGCGCTCTTTTTCCACCGAACGACCCGACCGGATTGGAACTTGAAATGCCCGACCCGCCGACGCAGATTGTAGTTGTCGGCGCCGGTCATTGGCAGGGCGAGGGAATGGCGCTGGTCGAGGCGATCAAGTAAATTGCAGCGGACCGACGAGGAAATCATGAAAGCGCGGCGCGATAACGCAGGCAGGCCGATCGTCGTCGTCACCGGTATGGGCGTGGTCACATCGCTCGGCGCCGGCAAGGCCGACAATTGGGCGAAGCTCACCGCGGGCGAATCGGGCATCCGGACCGTGACGCGGTTTCCGATCGACGGTTTGAGATCGACGATGGCCGGTACGGTCGATTTTCTGACTGTGGATCCGCTCTCGTCGACCGGCCTTACCGAACGTCTGGCCGATGTCGCCACCGAAGAAGCCCTCGAGCAGGCAGGCCTTGGCAGCAAAGGTGATTTTCCAGGACCGCTGTTTCTTGCGGTGGCCCCTGTCGAGGTCGAATGGCCGCAACGGCTCGAACTCGGACGTGCCGTCGGCAAACCGGATTTCGACTATTACGACATATTACGCATCAGCGGCGGCGGAAAGTTCGCGCAATTTCATCACCGCTTCATGTTCGGCTCGGTGGCGGGTCATCTTGCCGAGACGTTCGGGACCAAGGGATCGCCGATTTCGCTTTCAACCGCCTGCGCCTCGGGCGCCACTGCGATCCAGCTCGGCGTCGAGGCGATCCGCCGCGGCGAGGCGGACGCGGCGCTGTGCGTTGCAACCGACGGCTCGGTCAATCCGGAAGCCATGGTCCGTTTTTCCCTGCTTTCGGCGCTGTCGACCCAGAACGATCCGCCCCAGGCAGCGTCCAAACCGTTCTCCAAGAATCGCGACGGTTTTGTCATGGCGGAAGGCGCCGGCGCACTGGTTCTCGAAAGCTACGACGCTGCCGTCGCACGCGGCGCATCTATTCTCGGGGTCGTAGCCGGATGTGGCGAGCTGACCAACTCTTTTCACCGCACCCGCTCGAGCCCGGACGGCAAACCAATCATTGGCTGTGTGCACAAGACACTTGCCGATGCCGGCATGACGCCAGAGCAGATCGACCACATCAATGCCCACGGCACCGCCACGCCGGAAAACGACAAGATGGAATATCTGAGCATCTCCGCTGTATTCGGCGAACGCGCCAAGCAAATTCCGGTGTCATCGAACAAATCGATGGTCGGTCACACTATTTCGGCAGCGGGCGCGGTCGAGGCGATATTCTCGCTGCTGACGCTCGAACATCAGCGCATCCCGCCGACCATCAATTACGAAATACCCGATCCCGCCATTCCGTTCGACGTGGTTCCCAACAAGGCCCGCGACGCCCGCGTCACCGCCGTGATGTCGAATTCATTCGGTTTCGGCGGGCAAAATGCCTCGCTGATATTGACACGCGAACCGATCTAGAAGCCGGCCGCATAATTTCAATGAGCCGCCTGTTCCTTCGCACCAAATCCCGCATTCGCGAGGCGGCCCGGCCGCTTGGCGAGGCGGCGGTGGGAGCGCTGACGATCGGCATGCTGCGCGCGACCCGCTACTTCGATCCGATCAAGACCGCCAATCTGTTCGGCCGCATCGCCCGCCTGATCGGGCCCGCGATGCGCGAGCAGCGGATCGGCCGCGCCAATCTGACCGCCGCGTTCCCGGAAAAATCGCCCGATGAGATCGAAGCGATCCTCGCAGGCGTGTGGGACAATCTCGGCCGCGTCGGCGCCGAATTCGCGCATCTCGACCACATCTGGGAGCACGATCCCGCGCGCCCTCAGGATAGCCGCATTGAAATCGAGCCACGCACCCACGAGCTGTTCGCCCAGCTGCGGCTTGACGGCAAACCCGCGCTGATTTTTGCAAGCCATCTCGGAAACTGGGAACTGCCCGCACTCGCCGCGGTCGCTCACGGACTGGACGCCGCGATCCTGTATCGCCGGCCGAATATCGCCTCCGCCGACCGCATCATCCAGGAAATGCGCGCCGTCAACATGGGAACGCTGATCCCGGCAGGCCGTGACGCCCCGCTGAAGCTTGCGGAGGCCCTGCAAAGCGGTCAGCACGTCGCCATGCTGGTCGACCAGTATCTGACCAATGGCGTCGAGGTCACCTTCTTTGGCCGCAAGACCCGGGCTAATCCGATGTTGGCGCGGCTGCTGCGGCAAGTCGAATGCCCGATCCATGGCGTTCGGATAATCCGGCTGCCCGGTCATCGTTTTCGCGCCGAACTGTCCGAGGAAGTAAAGCCCGTGCGCGATGCCATGGGGCAAATCGACATCCAGGGAACGATGCAGGCGATTACCTCGGTAGTCGAGGGCTGGATCCGCGAATATCCCGACCAATGGCTGTGGCTGCATCGCCGCTGGCGGTAGCAGGTCTCGGAAACAAATTTCGTCATCGCCCGCGAAAGCGGGCGATCCAGTAGACATTGCCGTCGGCGATTGATTCGAAAAGCCCCGGCGTACCGGATGCCCCGCCTCCGCGGGGCATGACGACCGGCAAAAACGCCCAACGCGCAATCGATGCGAAGAACTACCTCCCCGTCTTCACCCGGGTCCAGAGCCGGTTGATGATCCGCTGCGTGGCCGGATCGCGCGCGGTGATGACGAACAGTCGCTTGAGCGTCGCTTCGTCGGGATAGATGTTCTTGTCGTTGAAAATCCCCGGAGCGACCAATTGCTGGCTCGCCAGATTCCCGTTCGCATAGGACAGAAAATTCGAATTTTTCGCCGCGACCTCGGGCCGGTAGAGATAGTCGATCAACGCATAGGCTTCCGTGACGTTCTTGGCGTCGGCGGGAATTGCCAAATTGTCGAAGAACATCTGCGCGCCTTCCCTTGGGATGGCGTAGCCGATCTCGATGTCGTTTTTGGCTTCGGCAGCGCGGCTTCGCGCCTGCATGATGTCGCCCGACCAGCCCACCACAAGACAGATCTCTCCGGTCGCCAGCGCGCTCAAATATTCCGATGAATGAAATTTGCGGACATAGGGCCTGATCTTGCCGAGGAGGTCGGCGGCTTTTTCGAGGTCCGCCGGTTTGGTCGAATTGGGATCGAGCCTGAGATAGTCCAGCGCCGCGGGAAAAATGTCGTCCGCCGAGTCCAGCATGTGAATGCCGCAATCCTTGAATTTGGAGAGGTTTTCCGGCTTGAAGACGATATCCCAACTGTCGATCCCGGCGTCAGGACCGAGAATGTTCCGCGCCGCCCTGACGTTGTAGCCGATGCCCGTCGTTCCCCACATGTAGTTGGCGGCGTATTGATTGCCGGGATCGTAGACGGCGAGTTGTTTGGTCACCACCGGCCAGGCGTTGGCAAGGTTCGGCAGCTTCGACTTGTCGAGTTTCCGGAAAATATTCGCCGCGATCTGGCGTTGCAGGAAATAGGCGGTGGGAACGACGACGTCGTAACCCGACTTTCCGGCGAGCAGCCGCGTCTCCAGCGTCTCGTTGGCATCGAAGGTATCGTAGACGACCTTGATGCCGGTTTCCCGGGTGAAGTCTTCGAGCACCCCCGGCGCCATATAGTTCGACCAGTTATAGAAATTGACGGTGCGCTCCTCGCCTTTCGCCGATGGCGGCAGCAAGACGAGGATGGCGGGAAGCATCACGTTTCGGATTTGAGCAAGAAAAGTCCGGCCGAGTATCATTGGTCTGCCCCTACCGACGATGCACCGCGTCCGACAGACGCTCGAGCGCGGTATCGAGGGTTGCGTCCTTTTTAGCGAAACAAAACCGCACGACCGAGGTGACCGCGTCCTTTTCATAAAACGCCGACACCGGTATCGCCGCCACCTTGTAGTCGGTCACGATGCGCTTGCAAAAGGCCTCGTCGGTCTCGTTGAGACCGAGTGGCGAAAGGTCGACCGTGAGGAAATAGGTGCCCTGCGATCGCAGAACTGGAAAGCCGATCCTTTCCAATCCGGTGGTGAGACGATCGCGGCTACGCGCCAATTCCTGCCGCATCCGATGAAAATATTCGTCCGGCTTGGCAAGGCCATAGGCGACCGCGACCTGGAGATTGGGCGCGGTGGTGAAGGTAAGGAACTGATGCACTTTCGCGGCGACGCGAAGCAGCGGCGGCGCGGCGCAGACAAAGCCGATCTTCCAGCCCGTCAGCGAAAAAATCTTGCCGGCGGAGCCGACCTTGATGGTCCGATCGCGCATACCCGGAATGGTAATCAACGGGATGTGTTCGCGGCCGTCGAAGATCACATGTTCCCAGACTTCATCGCAGATCGCGATGGTGTCGAACTCCTGACAGAACCGTGCCAGCAATTCGAGGTCCTCGCGCGGATAGACCACGGCTGCGGGATTGAGTGGGTTGTTGAACAGGACGGCCTTGGTCTTGCGGTTGAAGACGCTGCGCAGCATTTCCTCGCTGAGCCGCCAGCCCGGTGGTTCGAGGCGCAGCAGACGGGGGATACCGCCGGCCTGGCGAATGATCGGAAGATAGCTGTCATAGACCGGCTGGAATGCGACGACCTCGTCGCCGGGCTTCACCACGGCAAGAATCGCCGACGTCAGCGCTTCGGTGCCGCCGGATGTCACCATCACCTCGGTCATGGGATCGAGCGCAAGGCCGTGCCAGCGCCCGTAATGGGCCGCGATGGCCTGCCGCAATTCCGGAATGCCCATCATCGACGGGTATTGGTTGTAGCCGTTCATGACGGCGTCCGCCGCAGCGCGGCGAATGTCTTCAGGGCCGGGATCGTCCGGAAATCCCTGGCCGAGATTGATGGCGTTGTTATCGCGCGCGAGCTGCGACATCGCCTCGAAGATCGTGACGGGAAGATCCGCGAAGACGTTGTTCATGGAAGTCATGGAAATGGTCAGTCGCCGGTCCTGGTCGGTAATCCCGCGGCCTTCCAGGCCAGCATGCCGCCCGCCAGGTGTTTGTCATAGACAAGGCCCGCGGCTTGAGCCGCGAGCGAGGCCGTCACGGACCTCTTCCCCGAGCGGCAGGCAAAAACCACCTGTTTGTCCTTGGGATCCGGAATGTTTTTTGGGTCGAAGCTCTGGAGCGGAACGACGACCGCATCCGGGTAGGCCTCCACGGCGACTTCGTTCGGCTCGCGGACGTCGACGAGAAGATAGCGCCCGTCGGCAACTCCCCGCGACACTTCTTCCGGCGACAAATCGGTGACCTGATGACCCTGGTCCGCCACTCAATTCCCTCCCCGCGATCCCGTGCTGCCGGCGCCTTCAGTCCGCAGCCCCGCGCGCCCCTTGCGTTAGCGCCAACCTCGCCCCTGGCGCGGCGAAAATCAAGCACCCGGAACACTATTCGAAACACGCCGCCGGATGCGATCTAGACGGTTACCTGCGTGCCGACCTCGACCACCCGGCCGCTCGGAATCTGAAAATAGTCGGTCGCATCGTTAGCGGTGCGGCTGAGCGCGATAAAAAGGTGGTCCTGCCAGCGCGGCATGCCGGAATGCGCGGCCGGCTTCAGCGCGCGCCGCGACAGGAAGAACGACGTCGACATGATGTCGAACTGCCATCCCAGCTTTCGCGCGATCGCCAGCGCTCTCGGCACGTTCGGCGATTCCATGAATCCGAACCGCAGCGTCACCTTGGTGAATGTCTTGCTGATTTCCTCAAGCCGCACGCGTTCGGCCGGGTCGATGCGCGGTGTCGGCGCGGTTTCGATGGTGAGGATGACGTTTTTCTCATGCAGCACCTTGTAGTGCTTGAGACTGTGCATCAGCGCGGTCGGGGCGCTTGCGGGATCGCTGGTCAGGAACACCGCGGTGCCGGAAACCCGTTGCGGCGGCCGCTTTTCCAGCATCGCCACCAGATCGGCCAGCGGAAACTCGAGCTTGCGCGATTTCTCGAACAACAGCCGGCTGCCGCGCCGCCAGGTGTACATCAGCAGCATCACGACGGCGCCGAGCGCCAGCGGCACCCAACCACCCTCGAGAACCTTTAAAAGATTCGCCGCAAGGAAGGTGAGATCGAGGAACAGGAATGGAGCAATCAGCGCCGCCGCGGCGAAAGGCGACCATTTCCAGACGCGCCATATCACGACAAAACCCATCATTGCCGTGACCACCATGGTGCCGGTAACGGAAATGCCGTAGGCCGACGCCAGAGCGCTGGACGAACGGAACATCAATACCAGCAGCATCACGGCGATAAGCAGCAACATATTGATGCGCGGGATATAGATCTGGCCGGAATGTGCCTCCGAAGTATGGCGGATTTCAAATCGCGGCAGCAGGCCGAGCTGAATGGCCTGCCGCGTCAGGGAATAAGCGCCGGTGATGACGGCTTGGCTTGCGATCACCGTGGCGGCGGTGGCAAGACCGACCATCGGAATCAGGGCCCAATCCGGAAACATCAGGAAGAACGGATTCTCGAGTGCCTTGGGATCGGCGATGACGAGAGCGCCCTGCCCCAGATAATTGAGCGCCAGCGACGGCAGCACAATGAACAGCCAGGCCGTCTGAATCGGGCGCTTGCCGAAATGCCCGAGGTCGGCATAGAGCGCCTCCGCTCCGGTCACGGCAAGAAAGACCGCCCCGAGGGTAACGAATCCGATGATGCCATGATGGAACATGAACGAGACGGCATAGAAAGGATTCAGCGCAAGCAGAATTTCGGGATGTTGCATGATGGGAGAAATCGCCGCGATCGCGATGACGGCAAACCAGATGCACATCACCGGCCCGAAGAAAGCCGCAACGCGCGCCGTACCCCGCGACTGGGCGGCGAACAGCGCCAGCAGAATGAGCACCGTCATGGGCACGACATATGGTTCGAATGCCGCGGTGACGAGTTTGATGCCTTCGATCGCCGAAAGCACCGACAGTGCCGGCGTGATCACCGCGTCACCATAAAATAACGCGCCGCTGATAATTCCAAGCAGAACGATGGCGCCGGCGCCGTGGCCGACCCCGCGTTGCGCCAGCGCCATCAGCGCCAGCGTTCCACCCTCGCCGTGGTTATCGGCGCGCAGCAGGATCAGCACATATTTGAGGGTTACCACGATGATCAGCGCCCACAGGATCAGCGACACGACGCCGAGCACCGCCTGCGGCGTGACGACGGCTTCGGAACCGCTGGCCGCGACGACGGCTTCGCGCAAGGCGTAAAGCGGGCTGGTACCGATGTCGCCGTAGACGACGCCGATGCTGCCGATCATAAGCGCCTTGAAACCGGCCGTGGAATGGGCTTCGCCATGCCCGTTGGCTGCCGCCGTTTCCGGGGCGGGAGTTACAACGTCGCTTGTCATGGGAGCGGAAACCTCAAATGCTTCGCTGCACAATGGCGAAGCGAGGGCGGCTTATAGTCTTGCGCCTGGAACATAGCCTATCCTGATTTCGGGCCCAAGCAATGCAGGAATGCATGGGTCGCTAGATCGTGACCTGGGTCCCGACTTCGACCACGCGACCGGTCGGAATCTGGAAGTAATCGGTGGCATCGTTCGCCGACCGGGTCAGGGCAATGAACAAATGGTCTTGCCACAGGGGCATTCCCGATTGCGCGGACGGCTTGAGGGAGCGCCGCGAGACGAAAAACGACGTCGCCATGATATCGAACTGCCAGCCGAGCTTGCGCGCGATCACCAGCGCCTTCGGAACGTTCGGGGATTCCATGAACCCGAAGCGCAGCCGGACCGTGGCGAATTTCTCGCTGATGGTTTCCATCCGTACCCGTTCGGCCACGTTGACGCGCGGCGTTTGCGCGGTTTCGATGGTCAGGATTACATTGTGCTCGTGAAGCACCTTGTTGTGCTTGAGATTATGCAACAGCGCCGTCGGCACGAAATTCGGATCGCTGGTAAGGAAAACCGCGGTACCCTTGACGATGTGGGGTGGACGTTTTTCGAGGCTCTTGATCAGGTCCGTCAGCGGAACCTCAATGCGCCGGGTCTTTGCGGTCAGGATCGAGGTGCCGCGGCGCCAGGTCCAGATCATGATCGCCATGGCGAACCCGAACAGCAACGGCACCCACGCGCCTTCGAGCAATTTCAGCAGATTTGCGCTGAGGAAGGTCATGTCGACAACGACGAACGGCACAATCAGCGCGGCCGCGGTGGCCGCGCGCCAGTTCCACAATTTCCAGATCACCACGAATCCCATGATGCCGTCGGCGACCATGGTGGTGGAAACGGCGATGCCATAGGCGGATGCCAGGCCGCTCGACGTTCGGAACAATAACACCAGCAACAAGACGCCGATCAGCAACAGCCTGTTGACGCGGGGCAGGTAAATCTGCCCGGCATGTGTCTCAGAGGTATAACGCACCTCGAAGCGCGGCAGCAGGCCAAGCTGAACCGCCTGCCGGGTCAGCGAATAGGCGCCGGTAATGACCGCCTGGCTTGCAATGACCGTCGCCGCGGTCGCCAGCACGATCAGCGGTAACAGCAGTATTTCAGGCACCATGCGATAAAAGGAATTTTCGAGCGCGGCGGGATCGGCGAGCACAAGCGCGCCCTGACCGAAATAGTTGATCAGAAGCGAAGGCAGCACGAAATACAGCCATCCGGCCTGAATCGGCTTGCGACCGAAGTGACCGAGATCCGCATAGAGCGCCTCGCCGCCGGTGACCGCGAGAAACACCGCTCCCAGCGTCACCATTCCGATCGTTCCGTGCGAGAGCAGGAATTGGACGGCGTACCACGGATTGATCGCCACCAGCACCGAAGGATCGTCGCTGATGTGAACGATGCCCATGACGGCGAGGCTGGAGAACCAGACGATCATCACCGGCCCGAAGGCCGATGCGACACGCGCCGTACCGCCGCGTTGAACCGCGAACAGCACGATCAGAATGAATACCGTCAGCGGCACGACAAAGTGTTCGAGTGCCGGCGCCGCGAGCTTGAGGCCTTCCACAGCCGACAGCACCGAGATCGCCGGCGTGATCATGGAATCGCCGATAAACATCGAAGCGCCGAGCACGCCCAGCGCCAGCAACGGCCAGCTTCTGCGGCCGAGCGCGCGCTGCCCCAGCGCCATCAGCGAGAGCGTACCGCCCTCGCCGTTATTGTCGGCGCGCAGCAGCAGCAGCACGTATTTTGCGGTGACGACGACAAAGAGCGCCCACAGGATCAGGGACAGCACCCCAAGCACGATGGTCCGCGTCACCGGCTGGCCTTGCGCCGCGGCGCCGGCGGCCTCGCGAAACGCATATAAAGGCGACGTTCCGATATCGCCAAACACGACGCCGATGCTGCCCAGCGTGAGGGCCCAAAAGCCCGTCGTGACCGGCCCCTCATGGGCTTCGGTTGATGTGACGCTGACAGCCATGATGGTGGAAAAACACTCTGGCGGTTGATTTGATCCGGGCCGGCTATCGACGCTTTCCAGCAAAGCTTGTCAACGACCATAACATTCCGGGCCGCGAGACGTGCCCGACGGCGAAAATATTCCGAAACACGGTAATATGATAGGGAGTTATGGTTTCAGGCCAGGCGGCAGCGGCGGATCTTCACGCATCAGCGTGATGGTCACGCGGCGGTTCGCCGACAGCGTGGGATCGTCTGGAAACAGGGGCTGACTGTCGGCCTTTCCGGAGACCGCAAAGATGTGGGCCAGCGGCAATCCTTCCCGCTCCAGTATCTGGCGAACCACATTGGCCCGATCCGCCGACAAGTCGAACGCGCCGTAATCGCTGCGTGACGGTACAAAGCCGGCTGCGGTGTGACCGACGATGGAAATTCGCAGCGGCGTCGCCTTGAGCGGGCCGGCGAGTTTTTCGATCAGCCGCCGCGTGCGCTCGTACGGCACCTTGGAGCCGTCGGCGAACATCGAGCGGCCGTCCTGATCGACGATTTCCAGGTTGAGGCCCTGCGCGGTCTCCTCGAACATGATGTGCTTTGAGATTTCGGTCAGCTCCGGCATGTCCTGCAGCGCCTGCCGCAATGACGCCGAGGCCAGGGCGAATTCGCGATCGATTTTGAGCCGGGCGCCGGCCGTCGAGCTGCGTTCCTGTTCGTCCGGTGTCGGCGTATTGGACGATTCCTCGGGGGTAATGTGCGCAACGTTCTTCAGCTTCGGCCGCGTCGGCAGGCCGTCGGATTCGACCATGCCGGAATAGCGCACCTCGGCGGTTGCGCCGAATGCCTCGCGCATCGAGCCGGCGACGATCTTGAGCTTGTTGTTGTCCATCGTGGAGAAGGCGACGAGCATCACAAAGAAGCTCATCATCAGGCCCATGAGGTCGGCAAAGGTCACGAACCAGCCGTGGCCCCCGCCATGTCCATCGCCCCGTTTCTTCTTGGCCATCGTTGATTTTCCGAAACCAGCTCAGCCGCTTCAGGCCGGGACCGGCTCGCCTTCCTCGTGGCGGTGTTTTTCAGGCAGGTAGGCCAGCAACATTTCCCTGACCAGCGTCGGACTCTTGGAATCCCGGATCATCAGGATGCCGTCGATGATCAGCGTGCGATTGGTCTCCTCGTCGAGCAGCTTGCCATGCAGCTTGTCGGCGATCGGCAGGCAGAACAGGTTGGCCACCAGCGCGCCGTAGAGCGTCGCCAGCAAGGCGGTCGCCATGAACGGGCCGAGTTTCGAAGGATCGGTCATGTTGGCGAACATCTGGACCATGCCGATCAATGTGCCGATCATGCCGAACGCCGGCGCGCAGTCGCCGATGGCGCGGTAGATTTTTCCGCCTTCATCGAGATGCATCAGGAAGTTGTCGCGGTCGCGTTCGAGATTGTCGCGAATGAATTCGAGGTCGTAGCCGTCGGCGACGAAACGAATTCCCTTGGCGAGGAACGGCTCATCGGTCTCGACCTTTTCCAGGCCGACAGGTCCCTGTTTGCGGGCGATTTCGGCGATCCGGGCAAGCTCGTCGACCAGGTCGCGCGCCGACAGCCGGCTCATCGTAAAGGCAAACTTCGCACCCAGGGGCAGACCGTGCAGAATCGCGCTGAGCGGAAACCTGATCATGGTGGCGGCAATCGAACCGCCGAAGATGATGATGACGGCATGTTCGCTGATGAACATGTGCAGATCGCCGCCCATGAGCACCATCACTGTCACGACAATAATGCCGGACACGAGCCCAACGCTCGTCATGATATCCATGGGGAACTCCAACGCGTACGCGGACTACCGGCCGTTCTGGACGGTGGCGCGGCCCACCCTGAACCGCGTATGACGACCCTACGTCCCCGCAATTAAAGACGCGTTACCGAATTTGGTAGGCATAACAATTGGTTAATAAACACCTAGATACCGGGCCGGTGTTTGACGGAGTTTGGCGTCGGTTGCTTCAAGCCTGCGGCCGAGCTGCCTTCGCCATCACCTCGTCAAATGCATTTCCCATCTCGATGGTTGAAAGCTTTCAGTTCTCTAACACAATGGCCTCGACCTGACGAAGGGGTCATCATGTGCCAAATCCCTGGCGTGAACCGCTCCCAAACGAAAACGGAAATTAGGCTGTGTACTCATGAGCGGCTGCCGGCTGATGGCCGCTCAACCCCCGACTGCGACGGGAAAGCGGACATCGCCCGAGGTCGCTGAAGGAACATGAGCCGACGTGAGCAGGTGCAGCAACATGCGTGGACAAAGTTGCCGCTATTCGACCACCTCGTCAGCTCGCGCGAGCAGCGTCGGCGGCACACTTAGACCGAGCGCGTTCGCGGCCTTTAGGTTGATCACCATTTCAAACTTGGTCGGCGCCTGTACCGGGAGGTCGCGCGGTTTCTCTCCCTTTAAAATACGGTCGATGTAACCGGCCGCCAGCCGGTATTGGTGAATCTGGTCAGGCGCGTAGGAGATGAGCCCGCCTTCGAGCGCGAAAAATGTAAGAGGATATACTGCGGGTAAGCGGTACCGCTCGGCGAGCGCAAAAATAAGTTTGCGGCGTTGATCCGCGTTCGCATCAACGGTTACAATCAGCCCTCCATTCGGCTGTTCCGCAAAACCGGCGACCGTACGCTCGATTTCACTGTCGCGCACATCGGCGGGGATCACATCCAATCTCATGGCCGCCGCCACGGATTGCATTGCGCCAAATTGGCCGATCCCGGCCGGATTTGCGGGATTTCGTAACACCAGCGCCCGCGTCGTTGTCGGCGCGATTTCTTTGAGTACCTCAAGCCACTTCGCGCCTATGCTATATTCGATCAACGAAAAGCCGGTAGCGTTGCCCTGTGGTCTTGCCAGGCTCGCTACAAAACCGCTGCCTACTGGATCGACGACGCTGACGAATACAATGGGCAGGTCTCGTGAAGCCGCTTGCAGCGCTTGCACCACAGAGCCTCCATGGGCGAGCACAACGTCAGGGGCAAGCGCGGCCAACTCGATCGCATATTTTTTGTAAAGGTCTGGATCGCCGCTTCCAAAGCGAGTTTGCAGTCGGACACTATTCCCGATAATCCAACCGGCTTCCTGCAAGCCCTGCGCAAAGGCCGCAAAGCGGGAAACGTTTTGCGGATCGTCCTGTGAGCCGACCAGTAGCGCTCCAATGCTGCGCATTCGGCGCGGCTGCTGCCCGCGCGCCGCGAACGGCAACCCGGCCGCCACAGAACCGATAGACGCGATGAATTCCCGTCGCCTCATGATGCCCTCGAAACCGGGAACGATACCTTACCTTGAATGAGAGCCGCCAACTACCTTGCCCTCATTCAGCTCGCTTCAATCAGGCTGTGGCTCCGTGCTAACGAGTCCACGCCCTGGCGATAAAGATTTGGTTGGCTCGTACGGCGCTATCTCGCCGGCGAGCGGCCGTCGGATGACAACCCCGTAAGTTCAAGGCTCAACGCACGCAATCGCTTGCGGGCAGCCTCGTCGTAGGCCTGCGCATTGGCTTGCGCCTCCTGCATGCCGTTGAAGAACAGGCCGCTCTTGCCGGCGACATCCTCGCCGGTCGCCAGGTGCAAAATTGCTTCACCGCCCTGCTCGACGGTAGAGATCGGGGCAATGCCGCCTTCGCGCACCATCGTGGTATTCATATAGGTTGCCGGGTGCAGCGAATTGACGGTCACCCCGGATCCCCTGAGCTCACCGGCGAGATCGATGGTGAACATGATCTGCGAAAGTTTGCTTTGCGCGTAAGCTCGCGAACCGTAATAGCCCTTGGTCATCATCACGTCGTCGAAATCGATCGGATGCTGACCGAGCGAAGCAACATTGACGATGTGCGACGGTGCGCTGGCCTTCAGCAGGGGAAGCAGGAGGTAGGTGAGCAGAAAGCCGGAGAGGTAATTGACCGCAAAACGCAGCTCGTGTCCGTCAGCGCTGGTCCGCCGTTCAGGCCCGAGGCTGCGCGATCCAATTCCGGCATTGCTGATGAAGAGGTCGAGCCGGCTGTGTTCGGCAGTCACCGCTCCGGCAAGTTGCCGCACGCTCTCCAGCGACGACAAATCGGCGGCATAGAACACCGCTTCGCCGCGGCCTTCCCGCCTGATCTCATCGACAAAGGCTTCGGCACGCTCCTTGTTGCGGCCGTGGATCAGGACTTTGGCGCCGGCGGAAGCAAGTCTGGCCGCGACATAACGGCCGACACCGTCGGTCGAGCCCGTGACCAGCACTGTCTTGCCTTCCATCTTCATGGCGAGGTGATCCCCGAAAACGTCAGTGAATTTCGGCCGACCGTGCCAGCGCCTCTTTCAGTTTTTCAAGAGTGAATGAGGGACTACGGGCAATTTCGAGAATGGGCGTCTCGCGGCGGCCGCAGAGGTCGGCCGCATCCGGTACTTTCGCGGCGACATCGAGGGGGATGACCACGGCGCCGTGACAGTCGGCGTGAATGAGGTCGTCGGATCGCACGCTCATTCCGGCGACGCGAACTTCGCCGCCAAAACTGTCGGCATGGACATAAGCATGAGACGGGCCGATCGAGCCTGCGAGTGCCTGAAAGCCCGGAGCCCATTGCGTGATGTCGCGGATCGATCCGTCGGTCACCACGCCGAGACAGCCGAGCGCCTTGTGCACTGAACTTTGAACTTCACCCCAGAACGCGCCGAAGCCGACATCGGCGCCGTCGATATCCTGGATCACGCTGATGCGCGGGCCATAGCCGGTGCCGACATATTCGTAATAGGCGATCCGCCGCTTCTGCTGTTCGGCAGCGGGCAGGCCGGAGGCCGTGGTGGCGCGGATCGTCACCGTGCGCGCATATCCCACGATCGGCGGCAAATTGGGAAACGGGCAGACCAGCGGCTTGGTCGTATAGCCGACCAGACGGCGCGAGGGCGCCACGACCTCCAGCGCATTGCAGATCGTCGGCGTGTCGTAGCGTGCCAGCGCTTCGAGAAGCGAAGCAGGCAGCGGCGCATTCGCGGAATTCGTCACGGTGTTTTCTCCAGAATTTGGGAACCGGCCGTTTGAAGGCCGTATCGACAGCCATATAGCCGACATCGGGCACGAACCCAACTCGGAGAACGCTCATGGCAGATATCCGGGACGTTTGAGCGAAAGCCTGCCTCGCCCCCGATGCGGGTGGCGGCTACGCGTTGAGGAAAACGCGGCAAACAAGTGATGCAGCAAGGTGCCGGCCGCGCCGGGCCGGGCGTTCAGTTCAGCCGGGCGGGCCGATTGTCCTGTTCGGTGTCGCCGATCGGCGAAGGCGAAGCAAATGTCGGCGCGGGATTTGAGGGGGTGACGTCGGCCGCCGTTACCGCCGATGCCGCAGCTTTGCGCTGATGGTCACGGTAGGATTTCCATCCGGCCGGCAAGCTCAGGAGGTAAAGCACCGAACCCGCCGACAGAATGTACCAGGGGTAGCCGATCAGGAGCGCGATGAAGAAAATCACCGCCACGAAGACCGGCAGCACCATTTCCGGCGGCACCCGCATGCGCATGGTCTTGCCCGAAAACACCGGCAGTCGAGAAACCATCAGGAATGCGATCAACAGGGTGTAAAGCGCGGTCAACGTCGCCGGGGGCCGCGGCAGTCCCAGGAATGCGAGGTAGATCGGGAGCAGGGCCAGGATCGCGCCCATGGGCGCCGGAACGCCTGTGAAGAAATTCATCGCAAAAGCCGGCTTGTTCGGATCGTCCATGGTCGCGTTGAAACGCGCAAGCCTCAAGCCGCCGCTGATCGCAAACACCATCGCAGCGATCCAGCCGCCGTTATGCAGATCGTTGAGCTGCCAGAAGTACAGGATGAGACCGGGCGCGACACCGAAATTGACAAAATCGGCGAGGCTGTCCAGTTCGGCGCCGAATTTCGACTGGCCTTTGATCATCCGCGCGACACGGCCGTCGATGCCATCGAGCACGGCTGCGAACACGATCGCCGCCACGGCGAGCTCCATTCGTCCTTCGGTGGACAGGCGGATTGCCGTCAGCCCTGCGCAGATCGCGAGCAAGGTGATGACATTGGGCACCAGCATCCGCACCGGAATCGTTCGAAACCGGCGGCGGGGCAAATCCGGATATTTGGGATCATCGGTCATTTGCATGACTTACATATAGCAAGCGCAGGGCTGCTCCGCCATTGCTTGGAACCGGCCCGATCCCGGACGAAATGGTTAATCGGTGCGAAAGCTGCGGCCGCTGTCGCTGATCCTGAAATCGGCCAGAATGGTCTCGCCGGAGACCGCGGTCTGACCTTCGGAAACCAGCGATTTGGTGCCCTCGGGCAGGTAGACGTCGAGACGCGATCCGAACCG
Source organism: uncultured Alphaproteobacteria bacterium (assembly GCA_963742425.1). Taxonomy (GTDB): domain Bacteria; phylum Pseudomonadota; class Alphaproteobacteria; order Rhizobiales; family Xanthobacteraceae; genus Bradyrhizobium. The sequence goes on along the minus strand of CAVULR010000009.1, from coordinate 2,093 downwards.
GATCAGCCCGAAACGCTCGCCGGCGCCGATCGACTGGCCTTCGCGAACGAACGACACGATCCGCCGCGCCACCAGCCCTGCGATCTGGACCACGCCGATGCGTCCATTCGGTGTCGAGATCACCAGCGAGTTACGTTCATTGTCCTCGCTGGCCTTGTCGAGCTCGGCATTGATAAAGGCGCCCGGCCGGTAAGCGATCCGGTCGATCCGTCCCGCCACCGGACTGCGGTTCACGTGGCAGTTGAACACGCTCATGAAGATCGAAATGCGCGGCAGTGGCTTGTCGCCAAGGCCGAGTTCAGCCGGTGGCAAGACCTGCGTTACCATCGAGATGCGCCCGTCGGCGGGCGCCACGACGATGCCCTCGCGCACCGGTGTCACCCGCACCGGATCGCGGAAGAAAAGCGCGCACCAGATGGTCAACAGGGTGCCGATCCATCCCAGCGGCGTCCAGATCCAGAACAGGATCAGGCTGGCGAGCGCAAAGCCGCCGATAAACGGATAGCCTTCCGAATGTATCGGCGGAATTTGTGCGCGGATGGAATTGGCGATGGACATCAGAATTCACTGTCGTTTATCCCCTCCCCTTGTCCGAGACGGGGGCCACATTCGGTCATTCCGCCGCGGCGGCAGGCGTCGCCAGTGCATCGTCGACCAGCGGCGGCACCCGGTTTGGCGCCTCGTTGTCGTCGGCGATCCGCGCCAACCTCTCCCGCGCTTCCTGGGCTTCGCGCTGCCGGTTCCACATACTGGCATAAAGTCCGCCCGACGCCAAAAGCTGGGCGTGGGTTCCACGCTCGGCGATACGGCCCTGATCGAGAACAATGATTTCGTCGGCGCCGACGATGGTGGAGAGCCGATGCGCGATCACCAGCGAGGTGCGGTTACGCGACACCCGTTCCAGCGCTTCCTGAATTTCATGTTCGGTGTGGCTATCGAGCGCCGATGTCGCCTCGTCGAGCACCAGGATCGGCGGCCCCTTGAGAACCGTGCGTGCAATCGCGACGCGCTGTTTCTCGCCGCCGGATAATTTCAAACCGCGCTCGCCGACCTGGGTCTCGTACCCCTTCGGCGACATCCGGATAAAGCCGTCGATTTGCGCCAGTTGCGCCGCCTGCTCTACCTCAGCGTCGGTGGCATCCCAGCGGCCGTAGCGGATATTGTAGCGGATGGTGTCGTTGAACAGCACGGTGTCCTGCGGCACCATGCCGATCGATGCCCGCAGCGACGATTGCGTGACGTTTTTGATATCCTGGCCGTCGATCAGGATCCTGCCGCCGGAGATATCATAGAGACGAAACAGCAGGCGCGAGACGGTCGATTTGCCGGCGCCGGACGGTCCGACAATGGCCACCGTCTTGCCGGCCGGCACCTCGAAGCTGAGACCTTTAAGGATCGGCCGCTCGGGATCGTAGGAGAACCTGACATCCTCGAAGCGCAAATTGCCGGATGTGACGACCAGCGGCCTCGCCCCGGGAACATCCTTGATCTCCGGATTGCGCGACAGAACGTTGAACATCTTCTCGATGTCGATCACCGCCTGTTTAATTTCGCGATAGACCATGCCCATGAAATTCAGGGGCTGGTAAAGCTGGATCATCATGGTGTTGACCATGACGAAATCGCCGACCGTATTGTGTCCGCTGCGGACACCCAGCGCGCACATCAGCATGGTCGCGGTCAGTCCGAAGGTAAAAATGACCGCTTGCCCGGTGTTGAGGACCGCCAACGAAGTATAGGTCTTCACGCTGGCCTGTTCGTAGCGCTCCATCGAACGGTCATAGCGCGCCGCCTCGCGTTCCTCGGCGCTGAAATACTTCACCGTCTCGTAGTTCAGCAGCGAATCGATCGCCTTGGTGTTCGCCTCGGTGTCGGAATCGTTCATCTTGCGGCGAATCTCGATCCGCCATTCGGTCGCGATGTAAGTGTAATACATATAGATCACGACGGTGATCATGGTGGCGAGCACGTAGCGCCAGTCGAACTGCCACAGCAGCACGGCCATCAGCAGCGAAACCTCGACGATGGTCGGAACCAGTTGCAGGATCACCATCCGCACGATGACCTCGATGCCGAGGCGGCCGCGCTCCAGC
>CAVULR010000008.1:0-470084 GCA_963742425.1 uncultured Alphaproteobacteria bacterium | reverse complement strand
GCGCGGCGGCCTTCGGCTGGGCTGCCGGTCGAGGCACCTCCGGCCATTCCGGCTACATCGACTGGCGGGCGCGCCGGCCTTTAACCGCACGCACCTGCACATGGCGGCGCTTGCGGGCTGGCAAGATACCCATGCGAGTGCCAGCCGGTTCATCCTCCCCGGCCAGATGACGCTGATCAACAAGGCCGTGCTCGCGCAGTGCGTCGGCCGCGACGGCGGCGCCAGCACCGACCAGTTCCTGACCGATCCGCGTGACTGTCATTTTGATCCCAAGGCGCTGCTGTGCACCGGCGGCCAAGTACCCCCGGCATGCCTGACAGCCGACCAGGTCACGACAATGCAGAAATACTATGCGGGCACGATCGACCCGGTAAACGGGCAGGTCATCAATCCCGGCTCCGAACGCGGCAACGAGACCGACAACGTGCTCGCGCTGGGTTTGGAGTTCCAGGAAAATCTTCCCGAGCCGGCATTCGACGGCTTGTTCTACTGGGTGTACGGCGCGGGCTTCGGCCATCCGGCGAGCGCGGTCAATTTCGCGAATTTCGACTTTCACCACGACGTCGATACCGTCGATGACCAGCTTGCCAAGGTGCTGAACGCGGACAGCAGCGATCTCGGCGAGTTCCGGGAGCATGGCGGCAAGCTCCTGATGTATCACGGCTGGGCCGACCCGCTGATCCCATCCCAAAGCAGCATCAACTACTTCAATGCGCTGGTCGGAGGTGAAAATTCCACGGCGCAACAGGCGAGCTTCAGGCGGGGCGACGCCGGGCTCGACAAGACGCAGAAAGATGCCCGGCTGTTCATGGCGCCCGGGGTGTACCACTGTTCCGGCGGACCCGGCCCCAACGTGTTCGATGCGCTCACACCGCTCGTCACCTGGGTCGAGACCGGCGTGGCGCCGGAGACGATCCTTGCCACCAAGTTCGTCAACGATACTCCGCCCGCGGTGCAGATGACTCGGCCGCTCTGTGTCTTCCCCAAGGTCGCCAAATACACGGGCAGCGGCAGCACCAGCATCGCGGCAAACTTTGTGTGCGTCACTGACGAGCCCGACTTCAACCAGACGCCGGCCCCCAAATTCGGGCCGTGATCAAATTCGGGCCGGAGATAGAGAGTGACGCCGGCGAGCAAACGGTCGCCGGCGTCTTTTCCTTTGGACCACGCCGGTCAGCGCAGCGACCGGATGGTCACCGCCCATCACAACAAAACCGAACACGATGCGGTCGGATGCTTGAACTAGCGGACCGCCGCCGTGCCGTCCGTCTTTCATTGAGCTGTGCGTGCTGCCACAGCCGGTGCGCAATTGGCAGCGGACGATGTTGCCTACCCGGAGACTACCGCCTCGCAGTATCGGAACTGGACCTGCTAACAAGAACAGATCGCTGCAAATAGCGCTAATGTAGTGTCCAAGAGCTACCGGTGGTAAGTTAAAAACCAGCCGCAACGCTTTTCTGGCATGGGTCTTTCATGCGACAATGGTTTTGACCCCAATATTTTGGCGATAGTATCTAGCATTAGTTGTGCAGGTCGAAACTCACACTGAATGATTGTTCGATTTCCTGCAGCTTTACCTGCAATCTATTTTTAACTCCACACGCTAAGCGACGCGCGCATACATCGGTGAAAACTACTTTGGAATTTAATAAATAGGTAATTTTATTGGGCCAGAGTTAGAGACAACCGAGGGTCCGGAGACGGGTCGCCCTGCTGGTTGACAAGTCTTGCCAGAGCTGCCGGAGACGGTAAGCCACGCACGACAAAATGCTGCCGGAGACGGTAGCCGCGGACGACTAAATGCTGCCGGAGACGGTAGCCCTTGTGGATTATACGCGACGGTTACCGGCAGCGGTAGGCGCAGCGTCAGCGTGCTTGCTGCTATCCGCGCTCATTGCACCGAACAGACTTTCGGAAAATTCATTTGCCCAATGAGGCTTGTCCTCGTGGAGCAGGCGGTTTTCCGCATGACCGAACGGTTGAGCCCGCAAACTTGGGCCTTTACATTCAAATTCAACGTTAAGGAGATTAACATGTCAAACCAACCACCAGATGAAATAAATGACCCGTTCGACGACTTGTTCGGAAAGCCTAACCTTTTAGAGGGCGAGGACAAAGAGCGATACGAGCGCCTTCGTAGCGCCGTCATTCGCGACCTTAAGCCCCAAAACGTCTTCGAATGGTCCAATGCCCGTGATCAGGTCGATAAACTTTGGGAGGAGCAGCGTTACAAGCGTGCCACCACCGCCCTAATCAGCGGCGCGCTTCTCAAGGCACTGGAATTCTACTTAGAGCAGATTTTCGGCAAGCGAACCCTTCAACGTAGACAAGTCGTCGCGATACACATTGCAATATTTCAGCAGCGACGCCAGGAAGAGAAAAGAGGTCATCGGGCACCTGGCGCAGTTTGGAATTACGATCGATCAGCTCCACGCAAAAGCCGCGCAGTTTGAAAGCGGAACGATCCAGCTGTTTCATCGCCTGGTGGCAGCGAGCGAAAACGGACGCAGGTTGCTTCGAAAAGAAGCTGAACGCTTTCCTCGGAAACAAGCTAGTGATCCCGACGAAACAGCCGAGTATTAGGGTCTCCATGGCGACCGAAAAGCAAATCGCGGCCAACAAAGCCAACGCCCAAAAGAGCACGGGTCCAAAAACTGCGGCTGGAAAGTTAAGATCCAGCCGCAACGCCTACCGGCATGGCCTGTCATGCCCCCTGCGTTTTGACCCCAGTTTTGACCCCATATTCTCGGCCAAGGTGAATGCAGTATCTCGAGCACTAGGTGAAGAGGTAAAAGAAGACAACTTAAGGTCAGCCTCGGAATTTGCCCACGCCCAGCTGGAACTGCAGCGGATCCGGTCCACGCGAACAGGCCTGATGGAGAGGTTTGATCTTAACCAACCAGACATTCAGACCCTGCAGCGCATGGCAGCGCTCGACCGTTATGAGCGCTACGCCGAAACCAGGCGACGCCGCGCAGGTTCAAAACTCTGAAAGGAGGGCTCCGCAACACGTCTTTTTTGCCAGAACGAACCCAATTTGGCGCTGATCCGGGAGCGGTGAATGCGGTTATCCAGTCTTCTTCTCCGCTGGTGCACCAAGCAAGCTGGTCCCGCTTTCGCGCGCTTTGTCGGCATCCTCTTTCAACCAATTGATGGCTTTGGTCGCGCGTTGAAGCTCATCGGCCGTGGTGCTTGGTTTGCCGGTGTCAGGCGAGGTCGCAGGCTCCGGCATCCTCGATATCGCGGGGTCCGGCGTTATGCCCTCCTTGAGGCGGGCGACGTAGCGCTGAAGCTCCTCAATGGGCCATTGTTGTTGCCCGGCCGCAGGACTGCCGACGGTAACCGCCTGGGAAGGCTGTGCGGCTTCACCTCCGGGGCTGCGCACCTGTATCGTTTCAGGTGCATCTCTCGGTGCGATCGGCGGTTCCAGCGCTTTGATGTTGTTGGCGATCGGCTCGCTGACCGGTTCGCGATCGGGTCTTATTCGGCCGAGCTGTGCGGCGTTCCGCCCCGCCAGCCACGCCTTCAGTTCGATCATGTGTAGCCGCTGCTCGTCGAAAAGCCCGCGCAGTTCCTTGATGTCCCTTTCGCGGCGCAGGGTGAGAAGTATCGTCAGCGCCTGCGCGGCCGCGACCAGGAACACCGCAACGATGATTAGATTGTCCATCCGATCTTCTCCGGTGGAATGGCCGGCCTCGCAGAAATTATGCCGATTGAAAATACAATGAATGCTCGGGGGGCGTTAGGGGGGTCCCAAAATTTGCTGGGGGCGAAATAGCCTGGCACGGCAACAATTCCCGACGTACGGCACTTGTTGCAGACAAGAAGCTCAACGAATCCTGACGGCAAAAAGGGGATGTTTTGTTACCAGCCACCCGGACCCCAAAAGAGGGCGAGCCGCTGGCCCTCGGATATCTGAGCGGACGTCATTTTCGAGGCCACCGCGTTTCGGAGCCTCCGATAATAATCGCCTTGACCGCCCGGTGCCGCTGCCGCTGCCAGATCGAGCCATTTGTACGAAAGAATCAGGTCAGGCGGCACGCCATGTCCCTTGTCGTAGCTTAAGCCCAGTCTGGCCTGCGCAAAGGGGTCCCCTTGAATGGCCCCGCTGCGGTAGAGGTCGGCGGCGGCCACGTAGTTCTGCGGCACACCGAATCCGTATTCGTACATGAAGCCGAGTTGCCCCTGTGCCCTCGGATCTCCGCGCATCGCCGCCGGGATCAGGTCGCGGGCCGCCCGCGCGTAGTCGCCTCTGTGATAGGCACGGATCCCGCGCGTTGTTGCGTCGGCGAGGGCAGGGCGCATCGATACCGTGCCAAGCGAGAAAACCACGAACGACGAGATCGCCAGCATGGTCCATCTCGCCGCGACCTTGCCGGCGATGACGCGACAGTGTCGCGCCGAGGCGCTGCGCGGCATTGGAGTGCTCGCATCAGTGGACGTTTGGAATGATGCGTGGTTCATTTGCAAGACTCTTATTAATGCTGCCACGGAGCTTGGAGCGAAGTTCTTCCGCGACGAAATGTGCATCCAGGCTGTCACGAATGATCTGGGGCCGGATGAAGATGATCAGCTCGGTGCGCTTTATCGACTTGTCTTGATGCGAGAAGGCGTCGCCTAAACCTGGAATTTGATCGAGCAGGGGAATTCCGTTTCGCGTATTGTTTTGCTGCTCGCTGATCAATCCGGCCAGCAAGACCGTTTGTCCGTTGGCGACCGAAATCGAACTCTTGACCTTTCGCTCGGAGACCGTCGGGGTCAAACTTGTGGCGGTTTGCGGTGATACGTTGCTGATTTCCTGTTCGACGTCGAGCCGGACATTTCCATTGACATTGATGCGGGGAGAAACCCGCAAGATGACGCCGGTGTTGCGGTAATCGATGGTGTTGACGACGGTGTTGCTGGTCGTCAGAACCGTGGCGCTGCCGGTCGAAACCGGAACGACGTCGCCAACCTGAAGCGTTGCGACCTGATTGTTGACCACGACCAGAGACGGGTTGGACAACACCTTGACGCCGGTGACGGTGTGCAGCGCGTCCAGAATGGCGCTCGGCTGGGCTTCTGATCCGATGAGGAAATTGAACCCGGGGAATGCGCGATTGATGAACGCGTTGGCGACCGTTCCGGCGGCGGCCGCGGTCCCCGTAGCCGTGCTGGTGGTGGTGCTGGTGGTCGAAGTGCCCGGCGCCGCCGTCGACTGCGTGTTGAGGAGAGAGCCCCGGTCGGGTCTCAGTCCCAGACCCTTGCTGGTGATGTAGAACTGAACGCCATAGCTGAGTTCGTCGTTGAGCGTGATCTCGGCGATGGTTGCGTCGATGGCGACCTGCAACTGCGGCTGATCGACCTGTTGCAGCGCCGATTCAATGATCCGGTAGTTTTCCTGATCCGCATAGATCAGCAGGGTATTGTTGACAGTATCCGCCGTAATTCGCACGCCTTGCATCAGTTGCTGACCGCCGCCGCCCGCGCCTGGGCTGTTTTTGTCGAGCGCCGCTGCGTTACCTGCTGCTCCTGCCGCCGCGGTCGCTCCCCCAATCCCCGAGGTGCCAGGGGTCGGGCCAAAGCCGGAAGAAGCCGACGACGGGCCGAAGCCTGAACCGGATCCGGCGCTGCGCGAACCAAAGCCCCCGGTCGACGAGGACGGGTTGTTGGCATTCAAATTCAGAGAAAGCCGGTCGCTGGCAGTTCCATACGCGCCTGATCCCGGCGCGATCTGGTTTTCGGCGCTATCGAGCAGACTGCCCGAGGAAGATCCTTTGCCGAACATGTCAGTCAGCACGCGCGCGATCTGACGCGCTTCACCGTATTTTACCCGATAAACGTGAACGCTGGTTCGCGAGCTGTCCGCGCGGTCGAGACGCTTGATCCACGTCGCGGCGGTACGCAGCAGTGCAGGCTTCTTGCTTACCACCATGATCGCGTTGAGCCGGGCAACCGGCTGGAACTTGATCATGTTCTGGCTGAGACCGTTTTCACCGGAATCCACGATCTTTTCGAGTTCGACGATAATCGGTTCCGGGCCACTGTTGAGGACCGGGAAAATTCCGACCGATTGACCTCGCATCCAATCGACGTCGAAGCTCAGTGCGCTATCGACCGCCGTGCGACGTTCTTCGCCGGTGCCCTGGATCAGGAGCAGGTTTCGCGCCGTGTCGCCGCGCACCATGCCCGGCTTGGTTGCGAAACTATCCATCAGCTTCAGCAGGGTCTGCGCCGACACATACTGCAAGGGCACGACGGAAACACCGAAGCCGGGCTCGGGGCTTGCGGCTGCCGAATCGACCCGTCCGGCGCCGATGGCATCGCCAAGGGGCGTCAGGCGATAGCCCGCAGTGTCCTTGACGAGAGCAACCCCGCTGATCCGCAAGGCGCTTTCGAGCACGAAGATGATGTCGGATTTGGCCACCGGCCGGACCGAGACCAGGCTGACGGTGCCTTGCACCCGTGGATCGATCGTGTAGCCCGTCTGCAGAATGTCGCCCAACACCACCTTGGCCACGGTGGCCAGCGGCGTATTCTCGAAATTCAGCTCAAAGCCGTTGCCGCTAGAGACGGGTTGGGGGCGTGCCTCGGAGACATCGGTTACCTCGACGCCCTGAAATACGGCCGGTTGGCCGTGGGGGGCGGTACTGCCCGTCGCACCACCAGCTTGTTGCGGATAGCGAGGCAAGGTGTCCAGCGAGCGCACCTTGTCGAGCACGTCGATGCCGACCTCGCCGTTCGAGTTCGAGATCACAGCGGCCGAGTTGCAGGACGCCAGCGCGACCACTGCCGCCAATAGCAGGACAGTCCCAAAACTGCGACCTACCAGGGGAGACAGGCCCAGGCTGCCGACACGAAACATGTTTCCGCCGTTCTTAAAGTCTAAGGGGCCAGAATCGGCCCACACGGTCTAAGCCAAACGGCACCTCTTAGCGGCGGGAACATGGCAATTTTAATTAAAAAAGACAATGGCATTCGCATACAGTTGCCCATAAAAGACTGTGACAACTCCAAAAAAAGGTTGGGATCAGGCGCCAGCGCTAGCGGAGGCTGGTTTCCTTCTGGAGCGGATAGCCCATCGCGCGCTTCGTACTTTTGTAACGTTTCAGATCAATAACCTATCGGAGGCCGACGACCGGCGGGTCAGCGGCGGCCGGACAGTCTCCGCTGATCGGCGCCCCAGGGACAGCGGCGCGACTGGAAACACCCATGGCCAGCGACAAATTCCTGCAGTTTGTGGAACACCTTAGTCGTCACAATCATTTGATTCAGGCCGCGCCAAATGGCGAGTCGGCCCAGGCTGCGGCCGGGCATCGACAGTCCAAGCTTTGGGAACTTACGGACCTTTCGCCCAGCGAATTCGCAGATGAAGCCGCTCGCTTTGCCGAACTCGATCGGGTCACGCTCCAGGACCTGCTGGCAGCTACCGCTCTGACCGAGGGTTTCTCCCAGCGCTTTTTGCGGGAAATGATGGTGTTTCCCTATCAGGCGGCGGACGGGGGCGCGATATTGGCGGTCGCGGACCCGACCGATACCGCAGCCCAGCGCGCCGCCGAGATCGTGCTGAGGCAGCAGGTCACGATCAAAGTGGCCTCGGTCGAGGACCTTGCAGTTGTGCTGGGTCAGCGGCTTGGCGACGACCCTGTCGACCTCGGACCGGGCGACGGACTGCATCAGCTGCGCGAAGACGACATCGAAAGTTTGCGCGATCTTGCCAGCGGCGCCCCGGTGGTCCGCGCCGTCAACGATCTCCTGGAAAAAGCCGTGGAGCTGCGGGCGAGCGACATCCACATCGAACCCTTTCAAACCGGACTCGTGGTCCGCATGCGGATTGACGGCCTGCTGCGGCCGGTCGCGGCGCCGGCCGGCGTGTTGCCGCAGGCCGTGATTTCGCGCATCAAAATCATCGCGAGCCTCAATATCGCCGAGCGCCGGCTTCCGCAGGACGGCGCCGCGCGGCTGCGGGTCGGGCGCGCCGACATCGACATTCGTGTCGCGATCATGCCGATGCAGCATGGCGAATCCGGGGTCATCCGTATCTTGCCGAAGGATCGCGGGCTCCTGGTCGTCGAAAAGCTCGGATTTGCACCCGCCGATGACGTCAAGCTCAGGCGGTTGCTGAAACATCCTCACGGCATGATCGTCGTCACAGGCCCGACCGGCAGCGGCAAGACCACAACGCTGGCGACCGTCCTGTCGATCCTCAACGAGCCTGGCCGGAAAATCCTGACCGTCGAAGACCCGGTCGAATATGACCTGCCTGGTGTCAATCAGGCTCAGATCAAGCCCGCGATCGGGCTAACCTTCGCCGCGGCGCTGCGGTCCTTCGTGCGTCAGGATCCCGACGTCATCATGGTGGGTGAGGTGCGCGACTCCGAAACCGCCCATGTCGCGGTTCACGCGGCGCTGACGGGGCATCTTGTTCTGACCACCCTTCACACCGAATCATCCGCGGCCGCCTTGCCGCGTCTGCTTGATCTCGGGGTCGAAGCATATCTTTTGCGGTCCACCCTGAGAGCCGTGGTCGCCCAGCGGCTGGTGCGGCAATTGTGCGACCGCTGCAAGACGCCAAAGACGCTCACAGAAGCCGATTTTGCCGAAGACCCGCGTTTGGGCGCGCTCGGCCTTCGCCGCGGCGAGATGCTTCACGAACCCTGCGGTTGCGAACGCTGCAGCGGGACCGGTTACCGCGGCCGGCTCGGCGTGTTCGAGATTCTCGAGCTTTCGGACGAGATTCGCGAGCTGATCGGGGAAAAGACCGATGGACTGAAAATCGATCGTGCCGCGATCCGCGCCGGGATGACGACAATGATCGACGACGGGGTTGCGAAGTGTCGCGCCGGGCTGACCTCGCCTGCGGAACTGCTCCGCGTCGCGACCGTGCGGTGAGGTGAAATCGTGCCGAATTTCCGCTACCGGGCCATTACGCAGAACGGCGAGATCGTGCAGGGCACGCTCTCGGCGCCGACGGCCAAGGAGGTGGCCCATCGTATCGAGTATCTTCGGCTGCTGCCGATCGAAACCATTGAGGACAAGGCGGCGGTCGCCAAATCCGCATCCGGCTCCGGCTTTTTCAGCCGGCCAAGCGCGGCGGAAGTAACGACGTTCACCCGCGACCTCGCGCTTCTCCTGAAGGCGGGCGCGCGCCTGGACGACGCACTCGAATTGCTGGCAAGCGACACCGATGTCGGCCGGCTTCGCCCTGTGGTCGGCAAACTGCGGGCCTCGGTTCTCTCGGGCGAAAGCTTTGCCGGTGCGGTCGCGGAACATCCGTCGCTTTTTCCCGCCATGTATGTCGCGCTGGTGCGCGTCGGCGAAGTTTCGGGAACGCTCGATGCTGTGCTTGAGATGCTGGGAACGGAGCGCGCGCGCGCCGAACTGATGCGCCGCAAATTGACGGATGCGATGCAATACCCGGCCTTCGTGCTGATTGCCGCATTCTGCGTGATGCTGTTCTTCATTCTGTTCGTTCTGCCGCAATTCTCGTCCGTATTGCAGGATTTTGGCGCGAAATCGGACTCCGCGCTGAGCATCTTCATGAAGCTTTCGGACTTCCTTCGCGCCAACGCGGTCGCGGTGACGCTCGGCGTCGCCTTGACGGTGACGACCCTCTGGTGGTGGCTTCGCAGGCCGAGCGCGATTGCCGGCATCATGACCGTCATCTCCCGCGTTCCCGGAATAGCCGCCGTCTTCAAGTATTATCGCACCAGTCTGTTCTGCCGGAATCTCGGCGTCCTGCTCGGCAGTGGCGTCAATCTTTCGGCGACGTTGCGCATCCTGGTCGACATCATGGCGGTTACGGGAAACGTCGCGACCTGGACGGCGGCGGCGGATCGCGTTCGTCACGGCGGCAAGCTTTCGGACGCACTGCTTGCCTCGAGCAACATGCCGCCGATGGCGATCCGCATGCTGCGGCTCGGTGAGGAAACCGGGCAACTGCCGGTGCTGGCGGGCCGGGTCGCCGAGTTCTATGAAGCGAAATTGCAGCGCAGTCTTGACCGCATCGTCGGAATCATCGGGCCGGTCGCCATCATCGCCATAAGTGCAGTCGTCGGTGGATTGATCGTATCGGTCATGACCACGCTACTGTCGGTTACCCAACTGGTCGGATAGAGCAAGGATTGGATCACGATGAAGTCGTTCAGACGCATTCGCAGGCCTTTGGCCAGCGGCGAACGCCGGCAGGATTTGGGCCAGCAGGGATTCACGCTGGTCGAAATGCTGGTGGTGATCACGATCATCGGCCTCATCATGGGCCTGATCGGCCCGCGCGTTCTCAACTACCTCAATGAATCGAAAGTCAAGGCTGCGAAGATTCAGCTTCAGAGCTTCTCGAGCGCGCTCGACCTGTTCTATCTCGATGCCGGCCGCTACCCCTCGACTTCAGAAGGCCTTGCCGCCCTGGTACAGCGCACGCCGGGCGTGGCGGCCTGGAACGGGCCGTATCTCAAAGGTGGCAATGTGCCGAACGATCCCTGGAGCCACCCTTATGTGTATCGCGCGCCCGGAGAGCGCGGACCTTTTGACATCATGTCCTACGGATCGGACGGTCAGGAGGGCGGCAGCGGGATCGCAGCCGACATTTCGATCGAAAACATGACCAGCGCCAAAAATGAGTAGGTCCTCGGAACGCGGTTTCACGTTGCTTGAAATGGTAGGTGTGCTCGCGCTCATCGCCATGATGGCGGCCGTGTTGCTGCCGTTCATTCCGCAACATACCTCCCGCTCGCGTCTGCAGGCCTATGCCCTCCAGGCCGCGGCGCTGCTAAAGGCCGATCACAACGCGGCGATCCGGCGTGGCGTGGACGTTGCCACGCTGATCGATGCCGGAAGCCACTCGATACAGTCGGGCGCGACTTCGGACATGATCCGAATTCCGGACGATGTCCGTTTCGAAGCGCTGTTGCCGCAAACCTGCAACCGGCACCAGGTCTTGTCGACCATCAGTTTCTTTGCCAGCGGCATGTCGTGTGGCGGGGCGATCGCGCTGACGCGGCTTGATGCCGGCTACGAGATTCGTGTCAACTGGCTGACCGGAAGGATTGAGATTGTTTCACGCGACACCGCCACCAATTGACCGTCGCGACGCCGGCTTCACGATCATCGAGGTAGTGGTCGCGCTGGCGGTCGTTGCCGTTTCGGTGCTTGCGATCGGATCGGTCATGTCGACAAATGTGCGTGGGGTCCGCTCGCTGGAGCAGCACGTGACCCTGATGCAGACCGTGCGTTCCATCATGACCGCCGAAATCCCGCCGCGCGCCGAACTCGGCTTCGGGGCGTTGTCGGGAGAAGCTGGCGACTACCGGTGGAAGGTCGACATCGGACCAATGGGTGAAGACTGGAATGTGCCGGGCACGGACGTTGCCTGGATTCCTGCACTCGTCACGGTCCAGGTCCGCTCCCCGACAGGCGCGGTATCGGTCCTTAATACGGTTCGTTTGATGCGCAGGCCATCCAAATGAAGCGCTCGTTTGCAAAGCGACGGACTGGTGAGAGCGGCTTCACGCTGATTGAGACGCTCGTCGCGCTGGCCTTGATGGGACTGGTGCTCTCGGCGCTGGCCAATCTCACGGCGCAATGGCTTCCGAACTGGAATCGCGGTTTTGAGCGGATCCAGCGCAGCGAGTTGATCGGCATCGCGCTGCAGCGGATGGGCGCCGACCTTGCCGCCGCCGAATACGTTCCGGCCAATCGGGGCGAGCGTCGCCCGATGTTCGACGGTTCGGAGCTGTCGGTCACGTTTGTGCGCACCGCCCTCGGCCCGAATGCCGGGTCCGGGCTGGATGTGGTGCGCCTCGGTGAAACCACCGAACGGCAGGGCTTTGTTACGGTGCGTTCGCGCACGCCGTTCCGGCCGTTGCCCCTGGGATCGTCGCTTGCCGAGCAACTTCATTTCGGCGATCCGGTCCTGCTGTTGCGTTCGCCATATCGGCTGTCATTTGGTTATGCGGGCCCGGACCGGGTCTGGAGGGACAACTGGCACGAAGCCGACAAGCTCCCGGCGGCCATCAAGCTGACGATACGCGACGCGGCGAGCGAACGCGTGCTGGCGATTTCGACCGTGACGCCTGTTCATGTCGATGCGCCTGCGCAGGGCGGCTGTGCGCAGCCGGACGGAAACTGCGACGGCAAGCCGGGCGCCGAGAGCAATCCTCCGGGCGGTGCACAACAAAACCCTCAGGCAAATTCGCAGCCGCCGGTTAATCCGGGAGGCCGGCAATGAGGCGCAATCGTCAACGGACGGCTAACCTGTCCTCGCAGCGCGGCTTCGTCATTATTGCTGTGCTCTGGATTCTCGCAGCCCTGTCGGCGCTGGCGACGATCTTTTCAGTTTACCTGTCCAATTCGGCCCAGGCGCTCGCTGTCACCGACATCAGTCTCAAAACCGAGGCTCTGGTGTCGGCCAGTCTCGAACTCACGACCTATCAGTTGCTGCTCGCGGGCGACAAGGCGCGTCCGGCGCGGGGATCGTTCCAGATCCGGCTCGACAATGCCAACGTGCTCGTCAACTTTACCTCGGAAGCCGCGCGCGTCGATCTCAATTTCGCCTCCAAGGAGATGCTGTCCAATTTGTTTGAAGTCGTCGGCGGGGATCGAACGGTGGCAGGCGAGGCGGCCGAGCGGATCGTCGGATGGCGGTCGGCCCCCAAAGCCGATTCCGCCAATGCGGAAGAGGCGCTGTATTCGGCTGCGGGTCTGACCTATGGTCCACGACAGGCGCCGTTTGCCCATGTCAACGAACTCAGCCTTGTTCTGGGCCTGCCTGCCGCTTTGGTTGATCGCGTCTTGCCGTTTGTAACGATCTTTGGCGGATCGCCCAACGTCGATGTGTTGATCGCGCCGGACGAGGTGATCGCTGCATTGCCGGGTATGACGCCGCTGCTGCTGGCTGATTTCCTGAAGCAGCGGACCGTGTTGCCCAGGGAGCAGTCGGCGATCGCTGCCGCGCTCGGTCCGGCGCGCGAAAGCGCGAAGCTCCCCCAGAGCAAATCGTATCGTGTCCAGACGACGCTCCGGTTTGACAATGGTCGGCGGGCCAGTTCCGAAGCCGTGATCGCGCTGGGCGGGGACAAGGAGCCCTTCCACGTGCTGTCATGGCAGGATGACGCGGAGACCGGTCCGGGGTCACGCAAACCGGCAAGCGGTTGACGATCATGATTTCCGAAATCAAAAGCCTGTTCGACGAATGGATTGACGCGGTAGCCCGGGCCGTCAATTTCGGCATCGGTCGCTATGCGCGCGGCCGGCAGATCCTGCTCAGCGAACACGGCGACCATTCGTTCGCGGCCAGGCTGAAATCGCAACGCAAGGGTCAGGTACTCCCCGAAGTCCGGTTTCGTCTCTCCGATGGCCGGCCGGTCCCTCCCTTGCCGGCGGAGTGGCGGACGGCTTTTCGTGGCAGTCGCGTCGAAACGCAGCTGACCTCGGACCAGCTACTGTTTCGAACGCTGGATTTTCCGAAGCAGGCCGTGGATTTTCTCGACGGCATGATCCGCACCCAAATCGACCGCCTCACACCCTGGACGGCGGACGATGTCGTATTCGGCTGGAGCCCGCCTATCGCAATTCCCAATGAGCGGGTTGAACTGACGCTGGCCTCGACGTCGAAGCAGGAAATCCTGCCTCTTGTTCAGTTCGCAGCCAATATGGGGGCGGCGTCGATTGCCGGATTCGCCCTGCTTCCGATCGCCGGCGGCGTGCCTGCGAGAATCAAGGTCTTCGACCAGACGGTACAGGCCGCCGGGCGCGCCGCGGACGTGCCGCGCATTTTGCGCGTGGCGCTGCTGTGTACCGGGATCGCCGCCGCCGCCTCTCTGTTGGCAACCACTTATGTCGGCAGCAGCCTTGATTCCGACCTGCAACAACTGTCACGTCGGATTTTGGAGCGCCGGGCCGCGTTGCGCCTGAACCCGAATTCCGGGTCGGCGCTCAGCCTGCTTGCGAAGCGCAAGCAGACAAGCCCCTCAAGCGTCGTCGTGCTGGAGGCCCTCTCGCAGGCGCTGCCCGACGGCACCTACGCGACCGAGGTGCGGATCGAAGGCGACAAGGTTCAGGTGGTCGGCCTGACGCGGGATGCGCCATCCCTGATCCGATTGATCGAGAAGTCGCCGCAATTTGCCCGCGCTACATTTTTCGCACCCACCACGCGCGCACAGAATGAGCCGGGCGAGCGTTTTCACATTGAAGCCCAAATCACGCCGTCATTTGGATCTGGCTCATGAATCCGATGGCCACTGTAAGAACGTTGTTCACTACCTCGCCCCTTGTGGCGGCGACGGCCTATGCGGGTTTGGTCCTGCTGCTGCTGATCTTGATCGTGAGCTCGTTGGTCGACCTTCTGGGTCAGCGAGCGGCGGTGGATGCATCGGCGGCCATGCTTGAGCAACTTGAAGGACGCAGCAAGGCGCCCGCGCCGGGCGGCAGACCCTCCGATGCGGTCGCACCTGCCGGCTCGGCGTTTCTCGAAGGCGCAACCGTCACGGTCGCCGGCGCAGCGCTGCTTCAGCGCGTCGCGGGCGCTGTGACCAAATTGGGCGGCAATGTGCTGTCGTCCCAGCTCGACGTGCAGGGCACGCATGCGAAGGCCGGATTTGTCAGCATGATCGCGAGTTGCGAACTCGACCAGCCGGCGCTGCAGCCGCTGCTTTACGACCTCGAAGCGGGGATGCCATTCCTGTTTATCGATCAACTCGCCGTTCAAGTTCCGACGACTGCCTCGGGCGAAGGAAAACTGCGAATTCTGCTGGCGGTGTCGGGGCAGTGGCAGGGTGCAAAATGATACGTAAGTGTGCGATCGGAATTACGGTTCTGGCTGTCTCGATCGGCGCCGGGGTATCTGCCTCGCGGTCGGCCATTTCCAACCCTGGGCTGGATGATCCGGCCGAAGGCGTACGCGCGGGATCGCCGACAACCTCGAACCTGCCGGAGCCGCCCGCGGCCGTCGTGCAAGTCACCGCACCGCCGCCGCCTGCGCCGGCCGCCCCCGCGGCCCAGCAGGCCTTGAGCGCCAACCCGTTGTGGGCCATGCCGATCGCCCAATTTCCCGTCACGCGCGAGCGCCCGATCTTTTCGCCGTCGCGGCGGCCGCCGCCTCCCGTTGTCGCACCTGTCGCGGTGGCGAAGGTCGTCGCGGTGCCCAAGCCGAAGGAGCCCGATCGTCCGCAGCTCACCTTGGTCGGCACCATCGCGAGCGAGGGGGAGGGGTTCGGGATATTTCTGGATCAATCGTCAAAGGCGGTGCTCCGGCTGAAGATCGGGGAGGAGTTTCAGGGCTGGAAGCTGCGATCGGTTCAGGGCCGGGAGACGGCGCTTGAGAAGGACCAGGAGATCGTCACCCTGGTTTTGCCGCGGCCGGGGCTTGGAACGCCGCCTCCCACCGAGGCCCGCAACCAGGCCGGGCCACCGAACACGGACGCTGGAAGGCGGTCCCTTGCGCCGCCACTGCGACCGGAGATCCCGGCACCCCTGCGACCGGATATGCCGCCGTCGCCCGTCCCGCTGCCGAACCGCTGAGTTTCGTCAATCGATCGCCGTGCAGCAAAACCAGTATTGCTGAAAACCTGCCGCAAACAACAGGCCGATCGCCAGAAACGGCCCGAATGATATCGATGTCTGAGCGTTCAGGGACCGTCCTGCCAGTTGCATGATTCCGGCGCAGGCAAGCGCGGTCAGCGTGGCAACCAGCAGAAGCATGGGAAGGCCGGTGAGGCCGATCCAAATTCCGGAGGCGGCCAGGAATTTAACGTCGCCCAATCCCAGCCCCTGGATCTGCCGGACGGCGAAATACAACCGTCTCAGCAGCCAGAACACGGCGCCGATCGCCGCCCCCTCGCAGGCAGCCTCAAAACCACCCGGCAACCCGCCGACGAGCACGGCCTTCAACAGGCCGAGAGCGGCAATCGTCAGATTCAACCAGTCCGGAATGATCCCGCGGCGGATGTCGATCCAGGCAAGGACAACGCCGAGCAGACACAGCAATCCGAACAACAAAGTGGTGATGAGCATTCCCAAGGCTGATCCAATCGCAAACTGGCCGATCGGCTATAACAAACCGTCGAAACCAAAGCCAAAATCATTCTCCAGCCGTTGCGCGAGGGCGCCGCCTCCGCGCCGCTTCCCGGCTGAATCAGCTCGATGATGTGATTGCCAGAAAAAGGCATATCGCCCGTCGGGTTACAGATGGAACGTCAAGTAGCCTCCCGATCGCTGCGTTTTGCGATTCCCGCCATCACCTACTTTGGTCGGTAGCTCCGACCTGCGATTCAGATGTCTTGCTAACTTGTTGAATTCCCTCAACTGGCTGGCTGCTGCCGGGGTTGACTTGGACCTTTTTGCCCATTCAGCACGCTGTGCCTCGCCGGTACTCATTGGAAAATCTGGGCTATGCTGCGACAACGGCCGGGAATTCGGTTCGACGTCCGAGGCCGATCAGGGAGAGAGCGTTCATGTTCATTCGCACTAAAATGTTGTCGCAGGCAGCCGTCGCTGCCGTAGCCGGCGCGATCGCCGCGATGCCGGCTCTGGCCCCCGCGCAGGCGCAGGAGACCGTGAAGATCGGCCTGATCCTGCCGATGACCGGCGGACAGGCCTCGACCGGCAAGCAGATCGACAACGCCGTCAAGCTGTACATGCAGCAGAAGGGCGATACCGTCGCCGGCAAGAAGATCGAGATCATCCTCAAGGATGATGCCGCGGTACCCGACAACACCAAGCGCCTCGCCCAGGAACTGATCGTCAACGACAAGGTCAATTTCATCGCCGGTTTCGGCGTCACCCCGGCGGCGCTGGCGGCGGCGCCGCTGGCGACGCAGGCGAAAATACCCGAGATCGTGATGGCCGCGGGCACCTCGATCATCACCGAGCGTTCGCCCTATATCGTGCGCACCAGCTTCACGCTGGCGCAGTCTTCCACCATCATCGGCGACTGGGCCGTCAAGAACGGGATCAAAAAAGTCGCGACCCTGACCTCGGACTACGCGCCCGGCAACGACGCGCTGAATTTCTTCAAGGAGCATTTCACCGCCGGCGGCGGTCAGATCGTCGAGGAGGTCAAGGTGCCCCTGGCCAATCCCGACTTCGCGCCGTTTTTGCAGCGGATGAAGGATTCCAAGCCCGACGCCATGTTCGTGTTCGTTCCGGCGGGCCAGGGCGGCAACTTCATGAAGCAATATGCCGAGCGCGGGCTCGACAAGTCAGGGATCAAGGTGATCGGCCCCGGCGACGTGATGGACGACGATCTCCTGAACGGAATGGGCGATGCGGCGCTCGGCACCGTCACGGCGCATTTGTATTCCGCAGCCCATCCGTCCGCGATGAACAAGGATTTCGTCGCCGCCTACAAGAAAGCCTTTGGCTCGCGCCCGGGGTTCATGGCGGTCAGCGGCTATGACGGCATTCACTTGATCTACGAGGCGCTGAAAAAGACCGCCGGCAAGACCGACGGCGATGGGTTGGTCGAGGCCATGAAGGGAATGAAGTGGGAAAGCCCGCGCGGGCCCATTTCGATCGATCCGGAAACCCGCGACATCGTGCAGAACATCTACATCCGCAAGGTCGAGAAGGTCGACGGCGAACTTTACAACGTCGAATTCCAGACGTTCGAAGCCGTGAAAGACGCCGGCAAGACCAAGAAGTGACTAATAGCACCGGAAGGTGGGCCTCATCCTGAGGAGCCCGCCTTTTGGCGGGCGTCTCGAAGGATGTTGCCGCCGTCGAGCGAAGCCCGCATGCTTCGAGACGGCCCTTCGGGCCTCCTCAGCATGAGGACGTTCATTAGATGACCACGCTGTTCACCATCCTGTTCGACGGCGTCGCCTACGGCATGCTGCTGTTCGTGCTCGCCTGCGGGCTCGCGGTCACGCTCGGGCTGATGAATTTCGTCAACCTCGCCCATGGCGCCTTCGCGATGACGGGCGGATATGTCTGCGCGGTGCTGGTCAATCAATCCGGCTGGCCGTTCTTTGCAGCCCTGCCGCTGGCGTTCGTCGCCAGCGCCCTGATCGGTGCTGTGCTGGAGCGCTCGCTCTATCGTCACCTCTACACCAGAAGCCATCTCGATCAGGTGTTGTTCAGTGTCGGCCTCGTCTTCATGTCGGTGGCCGCGGTCGACTACATCATGGGCTCGTCGCGGATCTTCATCAAACTGCCGGCGGCGCTCGAGGGTCAGATGGATTTCTTCGGCGTCGGCATCGGCCGTTACCGCCTGATGATCATTGTGATCTGCGGCCTGTTGACTGCAGCGCTCCAACTGGTGCTGGCGCGCACGCGGTTCGGTAGCCGGCTGCGGGCGGCGGTGGACGACCCGCGCGCGGCCAGCGGCCTCGGCATCAACGTGCCGCAGGTGTTCGCGTTCACCTTCGCGTTCGGCTGCGGCCTTGCCGGTTTGGGCGGCGCGCTGAGCGCCGAAATTCTCGGGCTCGATCCGTATTTTCCTTTGAAATTCAT
Source organism: uncultured Alphaproteobacteria bacterium (assembly GCA_963742425.1). GTDB lineage: Bacteria > Pseudomonadota > Alphaproteobacteria > Rhizobiales > Xanthobacteraceae > Bradyrhizobium. Next base: position 451,658 of record CAVULR010000008.1, on the reverse strand, counting down.
GATCTACTTCCTGATCGTGGTGACGGTCGGCGGCTCCTCCAGCATTACGGGGCCGTTTCTCGCCTCGCTGTTGCTCGGCATCGGCGACGTTGCCGGCAAGTATTATGTGCCGAAGCTTGGGCCATTTGTGATCTACACCATCATGATCGTGATCCTGATCTGGCGCCCGAACGGCCTGTTCGGCCGCACTGCCGCCCGTTGAGCCAGCCGATGAACGCGCCAGCCGAAGTCGGATACCACGCCAGGCAGCACGCGCGCTGGCATACGAGCGAGATCGCATTCTGGATTCTCGCGCTATCCTGTGCCTATCTGTTTCCCTCCCGCTATCTGATCATGACCGATATCGTGCGGCTGGCGCTGTTCGCGCTGTCGCTCGACCTGATCCTCGGTTACGCCGGTATCGTCTCGCTCGGCCATGCGGCGTTCTTCGGCGTCGGCGCCTATTGCGCGGGCCTGCTCGCCCTGCACGGCATCATCGGCGAGCCCGTGGTGGCGCTGGTGGTGGCCGGTCTCGCCGCCATGGTGGTTGGCTTTTTCACCAGCTTCCTGGTGATACGGGGCGCCGACCTGACCCGCCTGATGGTGACGCTGGGAATAGCCTTGCTGCTGGAAGCGCTGGCGGAGCGCTTTTCGAATATCACCGGCGGCACCGACGGCCTGCAGGGCATCGAGATGCAGCCGATCCTCGGCCTGTTTGCCTTCGACATGTTCGGCAAGGTCGGCTTCTTCTATTCGCTCGGCGTGCTGTTTTTGCTGTTTCTGCTGGCGCGGCGGATCGTGCACTCGCCGTTCGGCCTGTCGCTGCGCGCCATCAAAAACAATCCCCTGCGTGCGGCTGCGATCGGCATCCCCGTCAACAAGCGCCTGATCGCGGTCTACACCCTGGCCGCGCTCTACGCGGGCATCGCCGGCGCCTTGTTCACCCAGACCACGGCGCTCGCCTCGCTCGATGTGTTCTCGTTCGAGCGTTCGGCCGACCTGATGCTGGTACTGGTGATCGGCGGCACCGGCTATCTCTACGGCGGCCTGATCGGCGCGGTGGTGTTCAGGATGCTGCAGGAAGTGTTTTCGACGATTACGCCGCAATACTGGCAGTTCTGGATCGGGCTGGTGCTGGTCGTGATCGTGCTGCTCGGCCGTCATCGCATGCATCGCTGGGCGCTGTGGGCGCCGAACCTGATCGTGGCCCGGATCGGTGGACGAAAGTCCGTCGTTGCCGTTCCGGAAAGTGACGCCCTGTGAGCATCGCGCTGGAAACGAGGAGGCTGGAAAAGCAGTTCGGCGGACTTAAGGTCGTCAGCGACCTCTCGCTGAAGATCGAAGCCGGCGCGCGCCACGCCTTGATCGGCCCCAATGGCGCCGGCAAGACCACCGTCATCAACCTTCTGACCGGCGTGCTCAAGCCCAATGGCGGCCGCATCCTGTTGCTGGGCAACGACATCACGGACTTGCCCGTGCACACGCGGGTGCTGCGCGGCTTGTCGCGCACCTTCCAGATCAATCAGCTCTATGCCGATCTGACGCCGCTGGAGACCATCGGGCTTGCGGTATCGGAACGTCTGGGTCGCGGCGGCGACTGGTGGCGCCGGATGGGCTCGCGCCAGGACGTCAACGCGGAGATCGCCGATACTCTCGCGCGCTTCCATCTGCTGGAGGTGATGAACGAACCGACCGCGAAATTGCCGTATGGCAAGCAGCGCCTGCTGGAAATAGCGGTCGCCATTGCCGCCAAACCGCGGGTGCTGCTGCTCGACGAACCCGCCGCCGGCGTTCCCGAAAGCGAGCGCCACGATATCCTGGCGGCGGTCGAGGCCTTGCCGCGCGACGTCACCGTGCTCCTGATCGAGCATGACATGGACCTCGTGTTCGCCTTCGCCGACCGCATTTCGGTATTGGTCGGCGGCGCGCTCTTGGTCGAAGGTCCGCCGGACGAGGTGGCGCGTGACGTAAGGGTCAAGGCGGTCTATCTCGGCGAGGCCGCCGATGCCTGATCTGCTTGCCATCGAAGGTCTTCGTGCCGGCTATGGCGAGGCCGTGGTATTGCCTGACATGTCGCTGCGGCTTGGGGAAGGCCAGGTGCTGGCGCTGCTCGGCCGCAACGGCACCGGCAAGACCACGCTGATCAATTCGATTGTCGGGGTGACCCGCCGTTTCGGCGGGACCCTCACCCTGGGCGGGCGGGACATCACGCCGATGCGGCCCGACCAGCGCGCGCGGGCGGGCATCGGCTGGGTGCCGCAGGAGCGCAACATCTTCCGTTCGCTGACGGTGGAAGAGAACATGACCGCGGTTGCGCAGCCGGGAGCGTGGACGGTGGAAAAAGTCTACCGGATGTTTCCGCGGCTGAAGGAGCGCCGCGGCAATTTCGGCAACCAGCTTTCCGGCGGCGAACAGCAGATGTTGGCGATCGGCCGGGCACTCACGCTCAATCCCAGGGTATTGCTGCTGGACGAGCCCACCGAGGGGCTGGCCCCGATTATCGTCGAGGAACTGCTTGCGGCGATCGGCGCCATCACCCGCGCCGGCAGCATCTGCTCTGTTATCGTCGAGCAGAATGCGCAAAAGATTTTAGGGCTGGCCGACCGCGCCGTGATATTGGAGCGCGGCGCGATCGTTCACGACGCGGCAAGCGCCGCGTTGAAGGCCGATCCCAGCATACTTGAGAGATATCTGGGCGTGACGGGAAAGACGTGACCAATGGCTTCCACCGTCATTGTGAGGAGCGGTAGCGACGAAGCAATCCACGTTCTTGTCGTCGATGGATTGCTTCGCGGAGCCAGTCATCGGGCGCGCGTCCGCGCGACCCGTTGGCTCGCAATCACGAGTTAAGAATGCTTTAATTGCCGCGATGACGGCCCGCAGGAGTAAAAACCATGCAACGAACAAAACCCCCTTTCCGCGCCGACGAGGTCGGCAGCCTTTTGCGGCCGCCGAAGGTCAAGGAGGCGCGCGCCAGACTGGAGAAGGGCGAGATATCGGCCGACGATCTGCGCAAGGTCGAGGATCTCGAAATCGAAAAGGTCGTGCACAAGCAGGCATCGATCGGATTGAGGCTCGCGACCGACGGCGAATTCCGCCGGTCGTGGTGGCATTTTGATTTTCTCGCCAAGCTTTCGGGTTGCGAATTGTTTCATCCCGACGAAGGCATCCAGTTTGCGGGCGTGCAGACCCGGCACGACGCGGTGCGCGTGATCAGCAAGCTCGATTTTCCCGGCGATCATCCGATGCTCGACCACTTCAGATTCCTCAAGAAGAAGTGCGATGTCGCCCATGTCGTGCCGAAGATGACGATTCCCTCGCCCGCGGTTTTGCATTTCCGCGGCGGCCGCAAATCGATCTCGAAGCAGGTGTATCCCGACCTCGATGTATTCTACGAGGACCTTGCAAAAACCTATCGCAAGGCCGTCAAGGCGTTCTATGACGCGGGTTGCCGCTACCTGCAGTTCGACGACACGGTGTGGGCCTATCTTTGCTCACAGGAAGAATTGAAGAAGGCGCGCGATCGCGGCGACAATCCCGATGGCTTGCAGGAAATTTATGCCCGCATCATCAACTACGCGATATCAGAGCGGCCGGCCGACATGACCATTACCACACATGTCTGCCGCGGCAATTTCCGCTCGACCTGGATTTCGTCCGGCGGCTACGAGCCGGTGGCGGAGACGCTGTTGGCCGGCACCAACTACGACGGCTATTTCCTCGAATACGATTCCGAGCGCGCGGGCGGCTTCGAGCCGCTGCGGTTCTTGCCGCATGGCAAAAAGATCGTGGTGGTCGGCGTCATCACCTCCAAGAGCGGCCAACTGGAAAGGAAGGACGACATCAAGCGGCGGCTCGAGGAAGCGTCGCAATACGCGCCGCTCGATCAGCTCGCGGTATCGCCGCAATGCGGCTTCGCCTCGACCGAAGAGGGCAACATTCTCACCGAGGAAGAGCAGTGGGCCAAGCTCAAGCTCGCGGTCGATGTCGCCTGCGAGATGTGGGGAAGGTGAGGGCGCGTTCGCGGGCGGTCACAGCAAGCTCCACCTGAGAGGCTGTGAGCGATTGAGTACCGTGTCCCGGACGCGGTGCAGCGTGCTCCCGGCGATGCGCAGCATCGTCCGGTACGCTGCACCGCAGAGCCGGACCCAGCCCACGGTCTGGACCCCGGATCAGCAGCGCATCACTTCGTGCTGCGCAGCATCCGGGGAACGCTGCTCATGCCATCCTCATCCTGAGGAGGCGCGAAAGCGCCGCCTCGAAGGATGGACCGCGGCCTCGTGGTTCGAGACGCGCGAAAACACGCTCCTCATCACGAGGGGCCACGTCATCCGCGGTCGACGAGAAAGGTGGCCACTTGATGAAGTCGATCGAGATTGCCGTTTGCCGGGCACCTGCCGATTTTACCGACTGGGAAGCGGTTCGCACGCTGATCCACGAGGCGTTCGCATACATGGAAGGCCGGATAGAGCCACCGTCGTCAGCCCAGCGGCTGACGCCGCAATCGATGGCAGCGGACGCGGCCGATGGCGCGCTGTTGCTGGCAAGGTCGGGGGGCGCTCTAGTCGGTTGTGTTTTCGTTCGTCCGAAGGAAGATGCACTCTACATCGGCAAGCTCGCCGTGCGGCCAAGCCTGCATGGAAAGGGCATCGGCAAGGCGCTCGTGGGAGCCGCGCGGGCAGAAGCCCGGACGCTCGGCCTTAAGGCATTGGAACTGCAGACCCGCATTGAGTTGACCGAGAACCACGCCGCGTTTGCCCAAATGGGTTTCAAAAAAACAGGCGAAACTGCGCATCCAGGCTATCAGCGCTCAACCAGTATCACCATGAGGGCACCGGTGTAGCAGCTTTCGTCGGCACTATTTTGCTTCAGAGCCCGGGACGACGAGTGCGCTTCTGGACCGGTTCTTTGTTCACACGTTTCCCCGGAATCTGGTACCTTTCAATCCTGAACGGTGACATCGGCCACCCCCGGAATTGGTCCATGCGGCGGCGGGAATTCATCACTCTTGTTGGGGGTGCGGCGGCGGCATGGCCACGCGCGCTTATGGCCCAACAAACCGAAGGGGTTCGCCGCATCGGCGTGTTGATGGAGCTCGCTGCGAGCGATTCGCAGGCAAGAGCCAATGTCGAGGCGTTACAACGGGGCCTTCGCAGGCTTGGCTGGTCGCAAGGCGCCAACCTTGCGATCGACTACCGCTGGGCGCCGGACGATGCCGTCCTGGTGTGGAAGTTTGCCAAGGAACTGGTCGAGTCGCGGCCCGATGTGATCATCGCCCAATCCAGTCCGGTGGTGGCGACCCTGCTGGGGCAGACCCGCGAGATTCCGATCGTATTCGTGTCGATATCCGATCCGATCGGCGAGGGCTTCGTCGCGAGCTTCGCGCGCCCCGGCGGCAATGTCACTGGCTTCACCAATTTCGAATCCTCGATGACCGGAAAGTGGGTCGAGGTACTCAAGGACATTGCCCCGCAGTTCACGCGCGTTGCCTTCCTTTTCAATCCTCAAACGTCCGCCGGGGGCGGGTCGTATTTCCTGCGCCCGATCGATGCCGCTTCCTCGACCCTCAAGGTAAAAGCCGTCATGGCGCTGGTCCACGATGACGACGAGATCGAATCGGCTTTTGCCGGGCTCGCCCGCGAGCCCAGTGCCGGTGTGGTGCTGCTTCCGGATATTTTTACCGTGGCTCATCACCGACGGGTCATCGCGCTGGCGGAGCATTACCGTGTGCCGACCGTCTACAGCTATCGCTTCATGGTCGAACGGGGTGGACTGATCTCCTATGGAGTCGATATCGACGATCTGTTCGAACGCGCGGCAGGCTATGTCGACCGCATCCTCCGCGGCGCCAAGCCTCTTGACCTGCCGGTGCAAGCGCCAACCAAGTTCGAACTGGTCATCAATCAGAAGACCGCCGGGTCGCTCGGTCTTCCGGTGTCGGACGCACTGCTCGCCCGCGCCGACGAGGTGATCAAATGAGAGACGGTGTCAGGTGAAAGCCATTTGAACGGGGAGAGGACATGCCGGGGCGCAAGACGGTGAAAATTGCCAACGCCTGGACTCGCCGGCAGGCAATGGCGGGCGCGTTCGCACTGGGTGCGGGCCCGTTTGTCATGCGCTCCGGCTTTGCGCAACGCTCCGCGGTCAATATCGGGGTGATCCAGCCGTTATCCGGAGCCAATGCCCAGTTCGGCATCAATTCCCGCAACGGCATCGAACTCGTCGCCGACGGCATTAACTTGGCCGGGGGCATCAAGGCGCTCGGCGGCGCCAGGATCAACCTGGTCGTGGCCGACGCAACCTCGAATCCGGCGACAGCCGCGACCGCCGCCCAACGTCTGATCGCCCAGAACGAGCTCACGGCGATCCTCGGCGCATTCGCATCGTCGTTGACACTTTCGATTTCCGAGGTGACCGCGCGAGCGGACATTCCGTTTCTCACCATGGCGTTCGCTGACGAGATCACCGGCCGCGGCCTGGAAAGCGTCTTCAAGGTAACTGCCACGGGCTCGGTGATCGGCCGAGCCCAGGTCAATTACGCCCTGGCAATTGCGGAAGCGGCCGGCAGCCGGATCGGGAAGATCGCGATCATGTATGAGGACACCGCCTATGGTGTCGCCCAATCCCGGGGCCTGCGCAGAGCCGCAAAGGATGCCGGCACTGAGGTTGTCATGGACGAGCCCTATCCACTGGGCATCACCGATGCAACAGCGCTCATCGACAAGTTGCGCGCTTCCGGCGCGCAGGCCGTATTCCCGGTTTCCTATCTCAACGACAGTCTTTTCATCATCCGCGCGATGCGACAACAACGCATGAGCATTCCGGTGATCGGCGGGGCGGCCGGCTACATCATTCCCGATTTCAAGAAGGGGCTCGGTGAGTTCGCGGAGAACGTACTTTCGATTTCGCCAACCAACTACGATCTCGCGCCCGCCCTGACCGACCCGTTCCGCGCGCGATTTGGCTACTTCATGGTGCATGAAGCAATCGAGCAGGCGGTTGCGCTCGACGTGCTCGTGCAGGCGATCGAGCGGGCGAAGTCGTCAAAGCCGAAAGCGGTGACCGAAGCCTTGCACGCTGGGCGCTTCGATGGCGGCTGGACCAAAGCGATGCCCGGCGGTGCGGTTCAATTCGATCAGGCCGGCCTCAACACGCTTTCGGTCCCGATCATGGTCCAGTGGCGCAACACCGAGCTGGTGACGGTATGGCCGAAAGACGTCGCCAAGGCTGCCCCGGTGTGGCACGCGTGAGCGAACCGACCATTCGCTGACGCTGGAGCATGATGAATTTCGGTTGAGCCATGACGGCCATTTTCGGAGCGGCCCGCTCCCTGCTGTCATTACTGCTTTCACGATAAAAATGACCTTAAGCGGACAAGGTTGCGGCGGTTGCCAATTCTGGCAGCGCTCGCGTATTGTGCGCTGGATCGCTGGATCATGGTGTGAGCAATTCAGATGGCGATGGAGCTCCGGGGCGCGAGCGGCGAGGGATTTGCGACGATCGCCGTCAACGGTAGCGTTCTAGATTCTTGGTTTCTTCAGCCGCGGTTGGCTTCAACGGACAAGACAGCCACGGTGTGGTTGACGAAGCTAGAGATCGAAAGATCACTGGGTAAGTCGGCCGATGGATATGCGCGGCACGACGACATTCGCGATGTGGACGTCGTTGCGATCCATACCGAAATCAGGTCCCTGGCATCCGCACCAACGGATGTTCACGACGCGTATCTTCGACTCCATCTACTGAGCCACCGGCTCGTCCAGCCAAATCGCCTGAACCTTGACGGGATTTTTAGCCTGTTACCGACCAATGCCTGGACGACACTCGGTCCCTGTGAATGCTCTCGTGTGGCGCAAGCGCGAATGGAGGCGCGAAAGCGCGCTCTCGCATTTGAGGTGACCGGCGTGGATAAGTTTCCGCGCATGACCGACTATGTGATGCCAGCGGACGTGAGAATTGCGGATGCGGATCGCGTGAGGCTCGGAGCCTACCTGGCACCGGGCACGACCGTCATGCATGAAGGTTTCTGCAATTTCAATGCGGGCACACTCGGTCCCTGCATGGTCGAAGGTCGAATAAGCGCTGGTGTGGTTGTGGGTGGTGGCAGCGACGTTGGCGGCGGGGCGTCGATCATGGGCACGCTGTCCGGTGGAGGAAAAGAGAGGATCGCGGTTGGCGAGCGCTGTCTGATCGGAGCAAATGCGGGGATCGGCATTTCATTGGGGGACGATTGTGTCGTCGAAGCAGGCTGCTATGTGACAGCGGGCGCCCGCATCCTTTTTGAAGATGGCCGAGTCGTGAAAGCCAAAGAACTCTCTGGCCAGAATGGTCTTCTATTTCGACGCAACTCTCAGAGCGGTGCTCTCGAGGCAACCAGACGCACACCAAATTGGGAAGGCCTGAACGCGCAACTTCACAGTTAGGCAGCCAACTCGAATTGGTCCACCCTGAACGCATACAGCCTTAGGGACTGCCTCTGCCGTCTTGAAGAGAAATACTCCCAACTGACCAAGTGGGTGCTTCGGCGGTGAACGCGATTCACCGCCGGCAAGGGAACTCTTCTGTCAGGATTTCGATTAATTCGCTCTGAGGTTCCTGGTTGGAACATGGCGAATTGCGAGGATCTAACTCGAGAGGAGCGAACCATGCGGGCTGTCGACGGGCATGATTTTCAATTTAACTTCAATACCTTATTGTGGAGGCCCGCATGCTTTATTTTTAGTGCGCTAATGTTAAGTAGCGCAGCGATTGGACCCGCCGCTGCCGCGACCCCTACAAGCTGCGCGAACCTTTCGACATTTTCCTATCCGAACACGACGATCAATTATGCATTGTCCCAGCCCGGCGGCCCTTACGTGGCGCCGGACGCGTGGCATCTCGCATTCACCAATCTGCCGCCCTATTGCGAGGTTTCTGCAACGATCGCACCGACCGCGGATTCCAGCATCAATGTCCGGGTCTGGATGCCAACGCAAAACTATAACGGGCGCTATCTCGGCACCGGCAATGGCGGCTATGCCGGGGGTTTCTTCTTCAGCGAACTGGCTGACGGCATCAACCGGGGTTTCGCCACAGCGAATACCGATATGGGGACCGCACCCGCGGCGGGGGTGAACGGTGACGCGCTCGTCGGTCACCCGGAGAAATGGAAAGACTTCGGATGGCGCTCGACCCATTTGATGACGACGTTCGCACAAGCCGTCATCAACGCGTTCTACGGCAATCCCGCCAGCCGGTCGTATTTTGCAGGCTGCTCGACGGGTGGCCAGCAGGCCCTGATGGAGGCGCAACGATTCCCTGATGACTATGACGGAATACTCGCGGGCGCACCGGCCTTCAATCGCACCCATCTCCACACGGTGTTGATTTCGGAATATCGCGCGACCCACCGCACTACGCAAAGTTTCATACCGCCCACCAAGCTCGACGTCGTCAACAGCGCCGTGCTGGCTCAATGCACGAGACAGGACGGGGCCGCACCGAATGATCCATTCCTGACCGACCCGCGCGATTGCAGGTTCGATCCGGCATCGTTGCAATGTCCTGCCGGTGGCGATGGACCGAGTTGCCTCAACGCCGATCAGGTGGCCGCGATGAAGGTCTATTATGCCGGCTCGACCAATCTGGCGACCGGCACCATCATCGCGCCCGGCAATGCGCGCGGATCGGAAACCAGCAATCCGGCGGCTCTCGGCTTTGCGCTCAATGAAAGTTCAACCGAGCCCACCTTCGACAGCCTGTTCAAATGGGTGTTCGGCCTGACCTGGCAGTGGCAGACGTTCGACTTCAACAAGGATATGGCAACGGTAGATCAAGTGCTCGCCGCCGATCTCAATGCAAACAGCACGGACTTGCGCCCGTTTGCGGCCAGGGGCGGAAAGCTCGTTCTCTATCACGGCTTTGCCGATCCGCTGATCCCCTCGCAAACCACGATCAACTATTATAACGCCCTGGTGCAGACGATGACCGGCGGCACTTCGGCGAAATCGATCGCGCAGACCCAGCAGTTTGCGCGCTTGTTCATGGCGCCGGGAATGTGGCACTGCAAGGATGGCCCGGGGCCGAATGCGTTTGGCGGTTCGATCCAGCAGCAGGCGCCGAGCTATGATCCGAAATACGATCTCCTGAGCGGGCTGACGCAGTGGGTCGAGGGTGGCGCAGCACCTCAATCCGTGATCGCCACAAAATATCTGGGAGACGCAGCCCAATCGAGCATCGTCATGCAGCGCCCGCTCTGTCCCTATCCGCAATTTCCCCAGTACGGGACGGGCGATACGACGCTAGCCTCAAGTTACAAATGCGCCGGAGCCGAAGCCAAAGATGACGTCAACGAAAAGCCGGCGCCCATGTATGGACCGTGAAGTTGAATTGGTGCGACAGCGGGCCGCCGATAGACGGCTTCCGCTCGCGAGTGATGTCCGAATGGTGCAGGTCGGCCACTTCTGAAGGCTCGTCGCCTGCGATCGCCTTACTTTGCATGGGGTTGTTTTCGATATTTTGGTTGGGCGCGGGCTGACCCGTTCGTGGGTAGAGGCGGGGCGCCCGCCATGGGGGTTACCCCGGTGGGCAGATGGTGATAGACACCCCCGCCACGTGCCTCTGCCCACCCGGCCGGCCCGCAGCCCGGCCCGAACCCTTCCCTGATGAAAAACGACCAGATTTTGAGCCAGATTTCGCAATTCTGCCGGCAGGTCGATATGGCGGAATCGACCTTTGGTCGCCGCGCGGTCAACGACGGCAAGCTGGTAGCCCGGTTGCGCGAGGGCAAGCGCATCACCATCGACACCCTCGACCGGATCCAGGCCTATATCGCCGCCTCGACGCCGGGCGGAGTGCCGCCGCCGCGCGGCCTTGAAGTCCCGCCCGAAAAGCGCGATCCCCGCGGCAATTTCCGGTTTTTCGAGAATCGCCAGAAATACCTGTTGTTCGTCCACACCTGCAGCGAAAAGCGGGTGATCGCAGAACGGGTGGCGCTGGAACTCGGCAGCATCCATCCCCGCCCGCCGGCGCTGCGGCTGTTCGATGCCGGCGTCGGCGACGGCACCGTGCTGGCGCGGGTCATGCGGTCGATGCACGGCCGATTTCCGCATATGCCGTTCTATATCGCCGGCAAGGAGCTCAGCCTTGAGGATGTCCGCCTGACGCTGGATAAGGTGCCCGACCGGCTGTTTGAGCATCCGGCTACCGTTTTTGTCCTGACCAACATGTATTACGCCGAGGCGCCCTGGTTGACGCCGGCCTCGCCCACCGCAGCCGCCGGCATGATTTGGCACGAGGTCGCCCTGCGTGGGGATTCCTCGGGGGAATTCGAGGCCCAGATCGCCGAACTCGGCCCGTTTTTGGAGCAGAATTGGCGGGCCAGCGTCAGCCCCCGCTCAGGCATGCCGGTCTATGAGCGGCCGGTGGCGATTGTGCTGTACCGGGAGGACCACCGGTTTTTGCTCGATTCGATCATCCCGCGCGCCGGCCGTTCCGAGGCCAATTTCGACCTGATCATCGCCTCCCAGCCATATCGGGCCAAATCCTCGGTCAATTTCCGCGCCAAGCGCATTATCGCGCCGCTGGCCCGGGCGTTGCGGGCAGGGGGCCGTTTGATCGGTATTCACTCTCACGGGCAGGATCCCGGCATGGAGATCATCCGGGCGGTATGGCCCGGGGAAAATCCTTTCGCGGTCAGCCGCCATGAGTTATTGCGCGCGGTGAAATACGAGCTGGGATCGGCCGGGCGCGACCTTAACTTTAATACCTATGCCGATAACCGTTCGGTCTTTCGCTATGATATGGAAGCGCTGCCAGATGAAGTCACCGGTTCGATCGGAACCTCGACGGCCTTTGCAGCATGGAACGCGGCGGTGTATGTCGCCCAGATCGAAGATGACCGTTTGACGGAAATGACTCAGAGCGGCCGTTATCTCGATGCCGCCAGAGAGGTTCTGCGCAAGCATAACGGGCTCTGGTTCTACGACGAATCCTATGTCATCTCGCGCCGTCGCGACTGACAATTCAGGACAAATTTCAAAAGGATCGCCGGTATCCGGTGAAAAAGGGGTTTGTTGATGCGCGCGTCTTATTTGTTCACCTCCGAGTCGGTTTCCGAAGGCCATCCGGACAAGGTTTGCGACCGGATTTCCGATGAGATCGTCGATCTGTTTTTCCGCGAAGGTCCGAAGGCGGGTATCGATCCCTGGGCTATCCGCGCGGCTTGCGAAACGCTTGCCACCACCAACAAGGTGGTGATCGCAGGCGAAACCCGCGGCCCCAAATCCGTCACCAACGAACAGATCGACAGCGTCGTGCGCGGCGCGATCAAGGAAATCGGCTACGAACAGGAAGGCTTTCACTGGAAGACCTGCGACATCGAGATTTTGCTGCATCCGCAGTCGGCCGATATCGCGCAGGGCGTCGACGCGCTGCAACCCGGCACCAACAAGGAAGAGGGCGCGGGCGATCAGGGCATCATGTTCGGTTATGCCACCAACGAAACCCCGGACTTGATGCCGGCGCCGATCTTCTACGCCCACAAGATTCTACGGCTGATCTCGGAAGCGCGGCACGCCGGCACCGAGAAGGTGCTCGGCCCGGACTCCAAGAGCCAGGTCACCGTGCAATATGAGAACGGCAAACCGGTCGGCGTGCGCGAAATCGTCGTCTCGCACCAGCATCTGGTCGAGGACATGACCTCGAACCAGGTCCGCGAACGGGTCGAGCCCTATGTGCGCGAGGCGTTGCCCAAGGACTGGATCAACGGCAAGACCATCTGGCACATCAATCCCACCGGGAAATTCTACATCGGCGGTCCCGATGGCGATACCGGTCTCACCGGCCGCAAGATCATCGTCGATACCTATGGTGGCGCGGCGCCCCACGGCGGCGGTGCGTTTTCCGGCAAGGATCCGACCAAGGTGGACCGTTCGGCAGCCTATGCCGCGCGCTATCTCGCCAAGAATATCGTCGCCGCCGGACTCGCCGGCCGCTGCACGCTGCAGCTTGCCTATGCGATCGGCGTGGCGCGGCCGCTGTCGATCTACATCGACACCCACGGCACCGGCAAAGTGCCGGAGGACAAGCTCGAGAAGGTCGTCGCCGAGGCGATGGACCTGACGCCACGCGGCATCCGCAAGCATCTCGACCTCAATAAGCCGATCTATGCGCGCACGTCATCCTATGGCCATTTCGGCCGCACGCCGGACAATGAGGGCGGCTTCTCCTGGGAAAAAACCGATCTCGCCGAAGTGCTGAAGCGCGCGGTGTGATTACGCGCGCGTCGACTAAAGCGCCGCGACACATTTAAGCCGTCATGGCCGGGCTTGTCCCGGCCATGACGGAAAATAGATTGCAGTCCGGTTTCGCAAGAAACGTTGTTCGGGCGAAGACAAAGGGAAGACCACATGACCGCCACCGCCAAGAAGCCCGCCTTCACCGATTACATCGTCAAGGACATCTCGCTCGCCGAATTCGGCCGCAAGGAAATCTCGCTGGCCGAGACCGAGATGCCCGGCTTGATGGCGACGCGCGAGGAATACGGACCGAAACAGCCGTTGAAGGGGGCGCGGATCGCGGGCTCCCTGCACATGACGATCCAGACCGCGGTTTTGATCGAGACGCTGGCGGCACTCGGGGCCGACATCCGCTGGGTCTCCTGCAACATCTATTCCACGCAGGACCACGCCGCGGCCGCGATCGCTAAGGCCGGCATCCCCGTGTTCGCGGTCAAGGGCGAGAGCCTCAGCGAATACTGGGACTACACGGCGAAACTGTTCGACTGGCACGGCGGCGGAACGCCCAACATGATCCTCGACGATGGCGGCGATGCCACCATGCTGGTGCATCATGGCCTGCGCGCCGAGAAGGGCGACGTCAAGTTTCTCGACCAGCCGGGTTCCGAAGAAGAGGAAGTCTTCTTCGCGCTGATCAAGAAGCTTTTGAAGGAAAAGCCGAAAGGCTGGTTCGCCGAGATCGCGGCGAACATCAAGGGCGTCTCGGAAGAGACGACGACCGGCGTGCACCGCCTCTACAACATGGAGAAGGAAGGCAAGCTGCTGTTCCCGGCGATCAACGTCAACGACAGCGTCACCAAATCAAAGTTCGATAACCTCTATGGTTGCCGCGAATCGCTGGTTGACGGCATTCGTCGCGGCACCGACGTGATGATGTCGGGCAAGGTAGCGATGGTTGCGGGCTTCGGCGACGTCGGCAAGGGTTCGGCCGCTTCCCTGCGTCAGGCCGGTTGCCGCGTCATGGTGTCGGAAGTGGATCCGATCTGCGCCCTGCAGGCGGCGATGGAGGGCTATGAAGTCGTCACCATGGAAGACGCCGCACCGCGGGCCGACATCTTCGTCACTGCCACCGGCAACAAGGACATCATCACCATCGAGCACATGCGCGCGATGAAGGACCGCGCCATCGTCTGCAACATCGGTCACTTCGACAACGAGATCCAGATCGCGGGCTTGCGCAATCTGAAATGGACCAACATCAAGCCGCAGGTCGATGAGATCGAATTCCCCGACAAGCACCGCATCGTCCTGTTGTCGGAAGGCCGGCTGGTGAACCTTGGCAATGCCATGGGACATCCGTCCTTCGTGATGTCGGCGTCCTTCACCAACCAGACGCTGGCGCAGATCGAGCTTTTCGCCAACAACAAGGACGGCAAATACCAGAAGAAGGTGTATGTGCTGCCGAAGTCGCTCGACGAGAAGGTGGCGCGGCTGCATCTTTCGAAGATCGGTGTAAAATTGACAAAACTGCGGCCCGACCAGGCCGACTATATCGGCGTGAAGCCGGAAGGCCCGTTCAAGGCGGATCATTACAGGTATTGAGATTCAAGTTCCTTCATTGCCGGACTTGACCCGGCAATCCATCTGGCGAAGAGGATGGATACGCGGGTCAAGCCCGCGTATGACTAGATGGGCGGACTGGCCGCCATTTGATGTGGCCCACGGCCCTCGGAGACCAACATGCTATCAGAACATTTCGATGTGCTGATCGTCGGCGCCGGGCTGTCCGGCATCGGCGCGGGCTTTCACCTGCAGCAGAGGTGTCCCGGCAAGAGCTACGTCATCCTCGAGGGCCGCGAGGCCATCGGCGGCACCTGGGATCTGTTCCGTTATCCCGGCATTCGCTCCGACAGCGACATGTTCACGATGGGCTATTCGTTCAAGCCATGGACGGAGCCGAAGGCGATCGCGGATGGGCGGGATATCCTGAACTACGTCCGCGAGACCGCAACCGAGAACGGCATCGACAAGAAAATCCGCTTTCATCATCGGGTCAGGCGGGCGTCCTGGTCGACCCAGGATGCACGCTGGGCCGTGGAGGCCGAACGCAGCGGTGGTGAGGGCGACGCAAAAATCGTGCGCTTCACCTGCAATTTCCTGTTCATGTGCTCAGGCTACTACAAATACGAGGAAGGTTACACGCCGGATTTTCCGGGCAGCAAGGATTTCGCCGGCCGCATCGTGCATCCGCAGAAATGGCCTGAAGATATCGACTACGCGGGAAAACGCGTGGTGGTGATCGGCTCGGGCGCGACCGCGGTGACGCTTGTGCCTGAGATGGCGAAGCGGGCCGCGCATGTCACCATGCTGCAGCGCTCGCCGACCTATGTAGTGTCGCGCCCGGCGCAGGACCCTTTCGCCAACAAATTGCGGCGCAATCTGCCTGCAAAACTCGCCTATCATTTGATCCGCTGGCGCAATGTGCTGCTGGGGATGTAT
This sequence comes from uncultured Alphaproteobacteria bacterium, assembly GCA_963742425.1. Taxonomy (GTDB): domain Bacteria; phylum Pseudomonadota; class Alphaproteobacteria; order Rhizobiales; family Xanthobacteraceae; genus Bradyrhizobium. The sequence goes on along the minus strand of CAVULR010000008.1, from coordinate 435,963 downwards.
TTCTTCCAGCTCAGCCGTCGCAAGCCCGCGCGGGTGAAGCAGCTGATCCTGGGCGGCGTCAGGATGGCGCTCGGTCCGGATTACGACATCGCCACTCATTTCACGCCACGCTACAATCCCTGGGATCAGCGGCTGTGCCTGGTGCCCGACGGCGACCTGTTCAACGCGATCAAGGAGGAGCGCGCCTCCGTCGTGACCAACGAGATCGACACCTTCACCAGGAACGGTATCCGGCTGAAGAACGGCAGCGAGCTTGAAGCCGACATCATCGTCACCGCCACGGGCCTCGTGATGCAGTTGCTCGGCGGAATGGAAGTCAGCGTCGACGGCCGCCCGGTCGATTTTGCCAAAACGCTGAACTACAAAGGCATGATGTATTCGGATGTGCCGAACCTCGCGTCTTCGTTCGGCTATACCAATGCCTCCTGGACGCTGAAATGCGACCTGACCTGCGGATATGTTTGCCGTCTGCTCAACTACATGGACCGGCATGGTTACAAACATTGCGTGCCGCACAATGTCGATCCCTCGATCACCGAGTTGCCGTGGATCGATTTCTCTTCCGGTTATGTGCAGCGCGCGATCGCGAAGATGCCGAAGCAGGGCTCGAAGCGGCCGTGGCGGCTCTATCAGAATTATGCGCTCGACATCGTCAGCCTGCGTTTCGGCAAGGTCGACGACGGGGTGATGCGCTACTCCTGACGGCGGCGCCGAACGCTTTACGCGGGCTTGCCGATCGTCACTTTCAGGGTGCCGACGCCGTCAACCCCGCACTCGATCCTGTCGCCGGGCGAGAGCGCCGAGACGCCGGCTGGTGTCCCCGTCATAATGATATCGCCGGCGGTGAGCGCGACCTGCTGCGACAGCTGCCAGATGATTTCGGGCACGCTCCAGATCAGTTCGGTGAGGTCGCCCTTCTGTTGTTCGGTGCCATTGACCGTGAGCCAGATCCTGCCCTTCGAGGGATGGCCGATTTTTGCGGCCGGTTGCAGCGCCGAGCAGGGGGCGGAGTGGTCGAACGACTTGCCGACTTCCCACGGCCGCTCCTTCTTGCGCGAGGCGATCTGCAGGTCGCGCCGGGTGAGGTCGATGCCGACGGCATAGCCGTAGACGTGGTCGAGCGCCTTGTCGGCGGGAATGTTGAGGCCGCCGCTCTTCATCGCAACGACCAGTTCAACCTCGTGATGCAAATCCTTGGTCAGCGGCGGGTAGGGGATGGTGGCGCCATCGGGCACGAGCATGTCCGCGTGCTTGGCGAAGAAAAATGGCGGCGCGCGTTCGTCATTTCCCATCTCGCGGATGTGTTCGAGATAGTTACGCCCGACGCACCAGATGCGGCGAACCGGAAACGATTTGCTGTCGCCGACGACGGGAAGCGAGGCTTGTGGAAGCGCAGGAATGACAAAGGATGTGGCGTTCATGAACGGGTCTCGGCGGGGTGAGGGAGGGAATTTTTCATCGCAGCTTTACGCGGTTGCGCTGATCGGCGCCAGGGTGAGTGGGCCGGCATCGCGGTGTTGAATCCGGAAGAATGAGGCATAGCGCCCGCCGCGGCGGAGCAAATCGTCGTGCCGCCCGCGCTCGACGATCTCGCCGCCTTCGACCACCAGAATGGCGTCGGCGTGCATAATGGTGTGAAGGCGATGGGCGATCACGATGGTGGTACGGTTCTGGCAAAGATGTTCGATCGCTTCCTGCACCTGCTTTTCGGATTCCGAATCAAGCGCCGCCGTCGCCTCATCGAGCAGGATGATCGGCGCGTTCTTGATCAGGGCGCGGGCAACCGCGATCCGCTGACGTTGTCCGCCCGACAATTGCGTGCCGTGCTCGCCGACCGGCGTGTCATAGCCCAGCGGAAAACCCATGATGAATTCGTGCGCGCAGGCAGCTCTCGCGGCGGCCACGATTTCGGCTTCGGTCGCACCGACCTTGCCGAACGCGATATTCGCACCGATGCTGTCACGGAACAGATAGACGTCCTGTCCGACATAGGCGGTTTGCCGGCGAAGCGAGCTCCGCGATACGCCGGAAATGGCCTGTCCATCGATCAGTATGTCGCCGCCGGTCAGTTCGTAGAGCCGCAGCAGCAGTGCCAACACGGTGGATTTGCCGCCGCCGGAGGGGCCGACCAGCGCGGTGACCTTGCCGGGTTCGGCGACAAAGCTCATGCGGTTGAGCACCGGTTCGTTCGGACGATAGGCGAAGCTCGCGTCACAAAATTCGACCCGTGCGTCGGTCAGTCTCAGGGCCGGCTTGTCGTCGTCGGTGGGCTCGCTGGGGGGGCTGTCGACGATTTCGAGCAATTTGCGCGCGCCGATCAGGTTGCTGTTCAATTCGATATTGAGCCGCGCCAGCCGCTTGGCCGGCTCATAGGCCATCAGGAACGCTGTCAGGAACGAAAAGAACTGACCCGGCGTCGCGCCCATCGCAACCACGCTGTAGCCGCCATACATCAGGCCGCCCGCGACCGCGAACCCCCCCAGTGTTTCCATCAGCGGGCTGGAACGGTTGGAAACCCGCGCCATCTTGTTGGCGTTGCGCTCGACCGCCGTGACGCTGGCGTCGATGCGTTCTCGCATGGTTTGTTCCAGCGCGAACGCCTTGACGGTTCGAATTCCCTGGACCGATTCCTGCATGGTCTCGAGAATGTCCGCGGTGCCGGTGAACTGGTTATGCGCCAGCCCCTTGATCCGTTTCACCAGCTTGCGCAGCACCAGCATCGCGGGCGGCGCGACTGCGAATCCGAGCAGCGCCATATAGGGGTCCTGCATCAGCATCACGGCGACCAGTCCGATCAGCAGCAACAGATCGCGTCCGAGCGCGTTGATCAGGAGGTTGAGCACCTGCGTGACCGAGTACGCCCCCGAAGTCAGGCGCGCCAGAAATTCGGACGAGTGCCGCTCCGAGAAGAAGGCAACACTTTCGTTCATCAGCTTGGAGAACAGCCGGCGCTGGTTGTTGGCGAGAATGGCGTTGGAGATTTTCGACAAGACGACCTGGTGACCGTAGGTCGCCGCGCCCTTGATGATGAAGATCAGAACAGTCACCCCCGACAAAACGGCGATGCCGCGCACGTCCTTGTCGACATAGGCCTTGTTGATAACCTGGCCGAGAATCCAGGCGGCGATCGCGGTTGCGCCCGCCGAGACCCCCATCAGCCCGAAGGCGAGCAGGTAGCGCCGCCAGTATCTGGCTCCCTGCTCGGTGATCAGGCGGCGAATCAGGATCGCGGCGCCATAGGGGTCGTCGGTGATTTTCCTTGGAAATTCGGTCATCCGCGTTCCATTGACGGCGCTCAAGCTGGCTTGTGCCCGCGCGTCAGGGTTGGCTTGCGAAACGTCCGTCTCCTTGCCCGCTATATCCCGGTTTTTCAAGCCAAATCAGGGCTTGCGCCGAACGAGATTTTAGGCAGATGCCGCGTGTGGCAAGTCGCCCTGGCGCTCGCGGGACAATTTCCATTCCCACGCCAGCGCGTGCGTGGCGATGGTATCGAGATCGTCGTATTGCGGCGTCCAGTCAAGGACGCTGCGGATGCGGCTGGTGTCCGCGATCATGGTCATGATGTCGCCGGGCCGGCGCGGGGCATATTGGACCGCAAAATTACGGCCGGATACCCGCCGTACCGCCTCGATGGTCTCCAGTACCGAGTAGCCGCGGCCGTAGCCGCAATTCAAGGTCGCCGAAGCGCCGCCTGCGCGCAGATAGGACAGCGCGGAGCGATGAGCCTGCGCCAGGTCGCTGACGTGAATGAAATCGCGGATGCAGCTTCCATCCGGCGTCGGATAATCGGTTCCGAATACGTCGATTTTGGCGCGTTGTCCGGTGGCCGCCTCGACGGCGATTTTCAAAAGATGAGTCGCACCGACGGTCGCAAGGCCCATGCGCGCCTGCGGATCGGCGCCCGCGACGTTGAAGTAACGCAGTACGACATAATTCATGCCGTGCGCGGAGGCGGTGTCGCGCAACATGATTTCAGTCATCAGCTTCGAGGAGCCATAAGGCGACAATGGCCGTGTCGGCGCGTGTTCGGGGACCGGCATCTGATCCGGATTGCCGTACACCGCCGCCGTCGATGAAAAGATGAAGCGGTTGACGCCGCACTTTACCGCGGCGGTCAGAAGGCTGCGTGTCGTCATGGTATTGTTGCGATAATAGGCGAGCGGATCACGCATCGAATCCGGCACCACTACGGAGCCTGCAAAATGAACAATGCTTTCCACGCGATGCGCCGCGATCGCGCTCTCGACGAGGTTTTCGTTCGCGGCATCGCCGACCAGCAGTTGGACGCCTTTGGGCAGGAATCGGGAAAATCCGGTGGACAGGTTGTCGATCACGACCACGCTTTCGCCGGCTTCCACCAGCGCGTGCACCATGTGACTTCCGATATAGCCGGCACCGCCGGTGACAAGCACGGTCATGAGCCAACCCATCTCCCGATTCAGGACGATGCTATCCGGGACGCGGTGAAGAGTGGGTTTCAGCGCAGGCGAACTGGCCACTATGCTTAATGTTGCGTATAGGAAATGCGCGAAACGGAGCCTGACGTGGCAATCCAGAACATTTCTGCGGACAATTTGCAGCTGATCGTTCCTAATCTGCACAGGCGGTATTCGGGGGTCACCGCGACCAATCGGATGGTGGCGCCGAAACTCGCAAAGATGTTTTGCGCAGGCTGGTTTGGTCCCGATGCTCCGGCCGGTATCGCGGCGATCGGCATTGCAGATCTTGTCAAATTGTGGCGCCGCCGCGATCCGCTGATCTGGCACGCGCGGCGCAATAACGAAATGATCGTTGGCGTGCTGTTGAGATCGCTGGGCTGGCCATTGAAACTGGTGTTCACCTCGGCAGCACAGCGGCATCACACCTGGATCACCCGATGGCTGATCAGGCGGATGGACGCGATCATCGCCACCAGCGAGATTTCTGCGTCGTTTCTCAAGCGCGAGGCAACGGTGATCCCGCATGGCGTCGATACAGACTGCTATGCGCCGCCCCCGGATCGCGCGGCGGCGTTCGCGCAGACCGGATTGCCGGGCCGCTATGCCATCGGCTGCTTCGGCCGGCTGCGCCCGCAGAAAGGCAGCGATGTCTTTGTGGACGCGATGTGCCGGCTGCTGCCGCGCTATCCCGAATTTACGGCCGTCATGGTCGGTGCGATCACGCCCGAGCATACAGGTTTTGCAAACGATCTGAAAAAGCGGATCGAGGCTGCGGGCATCCAATCGCGCATCGTCATCACCGGCGAACTGGAAATCGAGGAGGTGCGGCGCTGGTACCGGCGGCTCACGGTCTATGCTTTCACCTCGCGCAACGAAGGTTTTGGATTGACGCTGATCGAGGCGATGTCGGCGGGGGCGGCGCTGGTGGCGTCGCGGGCGGGAGCTGCCGAACTCGTGGTGCAGGATGGCGTGACCGGCATACTGACGCCGCCCGGCGACGTCGATGCGCTTGTCGCGGCGCTGGAGCCGTTGATGGGCGACCCGGCATCAGCCGTTGCGATGGGCGAGCGGGGACGCGCGCGGGTGCTCGAGAAGTTCAGTCTCGATGTGGAAGCGAACCGGATAGCGGATGTCTATCGCACGCTGGTCTGAGACATGACGTTCGCGACAAATGCATCGAGATCTCCGCCTTCGAACAGGAAGCCCGGGAGACCGGCGGCGCTCGCCGCCTCGATATCGGTCGGGCGGTCGCCGATGACAAAACTGCCTTCGCGCCGCACCGGCCAGTGCTCCATGAGATCGTGGATCATGCCGGGCGCTGGCTTGCGCCAGTGGTGATCCCCGAGATAGCCGGCAACCGTTCCGTCGGGATGATGCGGGCAGTATCGGATGTCGTCGATGATTGCTCCCTCGGCGGCGAGCTCGGAAAGCATCCAGTCGTGCAGCTTGCCGAGATCGTCCTCGGTGAAGAAGCCGCGCGCCACCCCGGATTGGTTGGTGAAGAAGAACACGAAATATCCGGCCTTGTTGAGGCGGCGGATCGCCTTCGCCGCGTTCGGCATCCAGCGTATCCGCTCGCGCGTGCCCATGTAGCCGTCGTCGTGATTGATGACACCGTCGCGGTCGAGGAAGGCGGCGGGCCGCGTCGCGGAGCGGGCGGAATCGGCGCCGCTCATTTCTTTAAAGCCTCGCGCATCATGGTCTGCTCGATCTCGTCGCAAATTGCGTGAGCGATCGTGAGATGAATTTGCTGAACCACCGGGGTATCGTCGCTGGGTGCGACCAGCAGATGATCGCAATAGGCGCGCAGGGCTTCGCCGTTAGTTCCGGTGAAGCCGATGGTGACAAGCCCGCGCGCGCGGGCGGCACGCAACGCTGCCAGAATATTCGGCGAGCGCCCTGAGGTGGACAACGCCAACAGCACGTCGCCGCGCTGGCCGAGCCCCTCGACCTGCCGCGCGAACACCTGCTCGAACCCGTAGTCGTTGGCGATCGCCGTCAAAGCCGAGGTGTCGGTCGTCAGTGCAATGGCGGCGTAAGCCGGCCGGTCCTGTTTGTAGCGGCCGACGATTTCGGCGGCGATATGCTGGGCGTCGGCGGCGCTGCCGCCATTGCCGATGATCAGAAGCTTGTTGCCCGAGCGCAAGGCCGCGATGAGATCAGCCGCGATGCTGCGCGCGGCGGCGAGCAACGCCGCATCCTGCGTCGCCCGCTCGAGGGCGGCGAGCGATTGTTTCAGATGTGCTCCGACAAGGTCCTGGCTCACGACGCACCATCGGGGTTTGCGAGTTTGAATCCTTTGGTAATGATCGCGCTGACGCAACGCAAGCGCGCCAGGCTAGTGCGCAGCGCGGGCGCCGTCGTCAGCCAAAACGCGCTCGGCGATCGCAACCACATCGGACGCCGGAATATCCCGCATGCAGCGATGGTCGTTCATCGTGCAGACCGGACGATGGCAGGGCTGGCACGGCACCACGGTCTTGGTCTGAACCGTCGCCGCAAGGCCGTTCAGCGGCGCCCAGTGATAGGGGCTGGTGGGGCCGAAAATGCCGATCGTCGGTGTCTCCAGCGCGGCGGCGATATGCATCAATCCGGAATCGTTTGAAATCGCGACGTCGGCTGCCGCCATGGCCAGAATGCCGTTGCGCAGATCAGTCCCCGTTAAGTCGCGGACCCGGGGTCCGCCTGCGGCCACGATTTCCGCCGCCAGCGCTTTTTCGCCGGGGCCGCCGATCACCCAGACATCGAGGCCCCGTTGGGCCAGCAGCCGCGCGGCTTCGGGGTAATAGGTCCAGCGCTTGGAGGCGCCGACCGATCCCGGGGCCATCGCCACGGCGCGACCGGCACCCAGTCCATTGGTTTGCCGCCAGCGGTCGGCTTCTTCGGCGGCAACAACAAGTTGCGGCACAGGCCATTGCGACGGCAGCGGCGCCCCCTCCGGCAGGGCCAGCGCGGCGTTCTTGTCGATGAACCGGGGCAGCGCCTTCTCGCCCCAGCGCCATTTGTTGATCAGCCCAAACCTGGCTTCACCGACGAAGCCAACCCGCTCCGGGACGCCGGCGAGCGCAGGGGCAATGGCTGCCTTCCAGGTGCGAGGCAGGACCAGCGCCGTGCCGTAGTTCCGAGCCCGTAGCTCCGACGCCAGCCCCCATTGCTTGGCTACCGCAAGCCGGCTGCGCGGCAGGTCCCAGACAAGGCCGGCCCGGACGCCTGGCATGTAATCGACCAGCGGAGCGCAGAGGGAGGTGACAAGCAGGTCGATCGGCCGGTTGGGCCAGCGCTGCTTCAGGACCCGCACCACCGTATGGCCGCGCACAAAGTCGCCAATCCACATGTAGGGAACGATGAGAATCGGCCGGGTGTCGCCCGAATCCACTTCCGTCATCCCTTGTATTGAATCAATATTCATTTGTTTTGGTGCGCCTGCGATCCGCTTGTCGGTAGCGAACGATCGCGGGTAGGTAAAGTCGCCCGGCGAGCCGGCTAGTGTCTTCATCTGGCCGGATGACCCAAGTTGCCTGACGGGCGGGACTGAGGCAAAGCTGGCGCCGCACAATCAGGGCAGGGCAGGTAATGTTGCTGGTGACCGGTGGCGCCGGTTTTATCGGGTCGAACATCGTGGCCGCGTTGAACGATGCGGGCCGCGCCGACATTGCCGTTTGCGATGTGCTTGGCCATGAGGGCAAATGGCGCAACCTCGCCAAGCGCCAGCTCGCCGATATCGTGCCGCCGGGCGAATTGCCGGACTGGCTCAGGGGGCGCCGGCTGGACGCCATCATTCATCTCGGCGCCATCTCGGAAACCACCGCAACCGACGGCGATCTCGTCATCGAGACCAATTTCCGCCTGTCGATGCGGCTGCTCGACTGGTGCACGGCCAATACCACGCCGTTCATCTACGCCTCTTCGGCATCGACCTACGGCGATGGCGCGCAGGGATTTCGCGACGATCCCTCGATGGCTGCGCTAAGGATGCTGCGGCCGATGAACTTGTACGGCTGGAGCAAGCACCTGTTCGACATGGCGGTGGCCGAGCGGGCGGCCAATAGCGAGAAGCTGCCGCCGCAATGGGCCGGCCTCAAATTCTTCAATGTGTTCGGCCCCAATGAATATCACAAAGGCGCCATGATGAGCGTGCTGGCCCGCCGCTTTGACGATATCAGGGCCGGCCGACCGGTGCAGTTGTTCAAATCCCATCGCGACGGGATCGCCGACGGCGAGCAGCGTCGCGATTTCATCTATGTCGACGATGTCTCGCGGGTGATGATGTGGCTGCTGAAATCGCCGTCGGTCAGCGGCATCTTCAACGTCGGCACTGGCAAGGCCCGCAGCTTCCGGGATCTGATGGTTGCGGCCTATGCCGCGCTCGGCACGATTCCGAATATTCAGTATGTCGACATGCCCGAGGCGATCCGCGGCAGCTACCAGTATTTCACCCAAAGCGATGGCGATCGGCTGCAGCGTGCCGGCTACAACGGCGGCTTTACGGCGCTGGAAGACGCGGCCAAGACCTACATCAAGGGTTACCTCGATCGCGCCGATCGTTTCCGTTGACAGCGCAACAGACAACGAGAACAAATGTTCGATTTTGACGCCCTGTCGCATGCCATGATCCGCCAGACGGTGCTCTGTGTCGGCGACCTCATGCTGGACGAATTCGTCTATGGCGAGGTGGCACGGATCTCGCCGGAGGCGCCCGCGCCGGTGATCGCCGTCCAGCGCAGCGAGACCAACATCGGCGGCGCCGGCAACGTCGCGCGCAACATCGCTTCCTTGGGCGCGCGGTGCGTTTTCGTTGGGCTGATCGGCGACGACGACGCGGGCGCAAGACTGAAGACCCTGCTCTCACAGGAAGATCGGATCGAAAGCGTGCTGGTTTGCGATTCGGCGCGGCCGACGACGCGAAAGGTGCGTTTCGTTTCCGAGCATTTCTCCACCCACCTGCTGCGCGCGGATTGGGAATTGGCGCAGCCTGCTTCCGCCGACATCGAGCAGAAACTGATCGACGCCATCCTGCCGCTGTTGCCGCGCGCCGATATCGTGTTGCTGTCGGACTACGCCAAGGGCGCACTGACGGCGCGGGTGATCCGCAATGTCATCGATGCGGCGCGCAAGCTCGGCAAGCGGGTGATCGTCGATCCCAAGAGCCTCAATTTTGCGATTTATCGCGGCGCGACGCTGCTCACGCCCAATCGCAGGGAATTTGCCGAGGCCACCCGCAGCCGCGCCGACAGCGAGGAGAGTATCGCGCAGGCCGCGCAAGATGCCATGCAGCTGGCGGACTGCGAAGCGATGCTGGTGACGCAAAGCGAGCACGGTATGACGCTGGTGCCGCGCAAGGGCGAGACGATCCACGTGCCGGCCCACTCGGTGAAGGTACGCGATGTTTCGGGAGCGGGCGACACCGTCGCCGCGGTGCTCGCGGTGGCGCTTGCGGCGGACGCCGATTGGGAGACGGCCCTGCGAATGGCGAATGCGGCGGCCGCGGTCGCGGTCAGCAAGAAAGGTACCGCCAGTGTGACGCCGAGGGAATTGCGGCGGAAAATCCTGCCACATGCGTTCCTTGCGGCGGAAGAGAAAATCATTGCGGCGAGTGGCGATCTGGACGCCTATCTCGTGGATTGGCGTAAACAGGGATTGCGGGTCGGATTCACCAATGGCTGTTTCGATATTCTGCATCCCGGCCATGTCAAGGTTCTGACCGCGGCGCGCGGCGCCTGCGACCGCCTGATTGTCGGGCTGAATAGCGATGCGTCGGCGAAGCGGCTGAAGGGCGAGGGGCGCCCGGTTCAGGACGAGCGTGCGCGCGCAGAAGTGCTGGCGGCGCTGGAGGCGGTCGATCTGGTCGTGATCTTCGAGGAGGACACGCCGATCGATCTGATTGCGCAGATCAGGCCGAGCGTACTGGTGAAGGGCGGCGACTATACGCGCGACCAGGTCGTGGGCCACGAGATCGTCGAGGCCAATGGCGGCGAAGTGTTGCTGGTCGATATCCTGCCGGGCTTCAGCACAACCTCTCTTGTCAACCGCGCGCGCGGAGGCAAGGCGTGAGCGCGGTGGCAAAAGAGTTGGTGGGAGCGTTGTTGTCCAGACGGTGGCGGGATCCGGCCACTTGGGCGGCCACCGTCGATGTTTTCGCCATCCTGATTGTCGTGACGCTGCCATGGTCGACGTCGCTGGTCGCGATGGCTGGCATGCACGTGCAAGATGAGCTATCAGCGGCCGTGCAACGGCCTAGCCGCGATATGTTTCACTACCGGTCGGCGAAATGACGCGTTTCTCGAATCTGACGCTCCGCAATGTGCTGATCGCAGCGCATGACGCCGTGGTGACCGCGCTTGCGTTGCTCGCAGCCTTCTATCTGCGCTTCGAGGGCGACGCCCTTTTCGACCGCCTGCCGCTCCTGCTGCGCATCCTGCCCTATTTTGCCGCGTTCAGCGTGGTGGTTTGTTACGCGCTCAACCTGACGACAACGAAATGGCGGTTCATTTCATTGCCGGACGCGCTTAATATTCTTCGCGCCGCAACCGTGCTGACGCTCGCGCTGCTCGTGCTGGATTATATTTTTATCGCGCTCAACGTTCGCGGCACGCCGGTGGCGCCAAATGTCCAGGGCGCTTTCTTCTTTGGTAAAGTGACCCTTATCCTCTACGGGTTTCTCGAGGTATCGTTCCTCAGCGCTCTGCGCTTCGCCTATCGATATTTCCGCTACACGCGGGTACGCCGTCACGCCAGGACGGAGGATGCGTCGCCGACGCTGCTGATCGGCCGCGCCGCCGACGCCGAAATTCTTTTGCGCGGAATCGAAAGCGGCGCCGTCAAGCGGATCTGGCCGGTTGGCCTGCTGTCGCCGTCGAGCGCCGATCGAGGTCAGACGATCCGGAACATTCCGGTTTTGGGCGGGATCGACGATATCGACGATGTGATCGGCGACTTCGCACGGCGCAACAGGCCGATCACGCGCGCCGTCATGATGCCGTCGGCATTCGACCCGGAGGCGCGCCCGGAGGCCGTTTTGATGCGCGCCCGCCGGCTGGGACTGATTGTCAGCCGGCTGCCGTCGCTGGAAAGCGGAGAGGCGCCGCGGCTGACGACGGTCGCCGTCGAGGACCTCCTGCTGCGTCCCACCGAAAATATCGACTACGCCCGTCTCGAAACATTGGTGAAAAACAAGGCCGTTATCGTCACCGGGGGCGGCGGTTCGATCGGTTCGGAAATCTGCGAGCGTATCGCGACATTTGGCGCGGCGCGCTTGCTGGTGATCGAGAATTCCGAGCCCGCGCTTTATGCCGTCACCGAAGCCCTGGCGGCGCAGCGGATCAGCGCCGTCGTCGATGGACGAATAGCCGACATTCGCGATCGTGAGCGCATCCTGCGGCTGATGCGGGAGTTCAAGCCCGATATCGTCTTTCATGCTGCCGCACTCAAGCACGTGCCGATTCTCGAACGCGACTGGAGCGAAGGCGTCAAGACCAATATTTTCGGATCGGTCAATGTCGCGGATGCGGCGCTCGCGGCGGGCGCCGCGGCGATGGTCATGATTTCGACCGACAAGGCGATCGAGCCGGTCTCGATGTTGGGCCTGACCAAGCGGTTCGCCGAGATGTATTGCCAGGCGCTCGATCACGATCTGGCATTGCAACCGGGCGACAAGCCGCGGATGCGTCTGATCTCCGTGCGGTTCGGCAATGTGCTGGCGTCGAACGGGTCGGTGGTGCCGAAATTCAAGGCGCAGATCGAGGCGGGCGGTCCGGTCACGGTCACGCACCCCGATATGGTCCGGTATTTCATGACGATCCGCGAGGCCTGCGATCTCGTGCTTACGGCGGCCACCCATGCGCTGGCACCGGACAGCCCGGACGTTTCGGTTTATGTGCTCAATATGGGACAACCGGTCAGGATCGTTGAACTGGCGGAGCGCATGATCCGGCTTTCCGGCCTGCAGCCGGGCCATGATATCGATATCGTCTTTACCGGCATGCGGCCCGGAGAACGGCTCAATGAACTGCTGTTTGCCAGCGAGGAGCCGACCATCGAGATCGGCGTCGCCGGCATCATGGCGGCCAAGCCGAATGAGCCGCCCATGCACACGCTGCGCAAGTGGATTACGGCGCTGGAGCAGGCGGTGGAGAAAAACGATCGCGCGGCGATCAAGGAAGTGCTGAAGGACGCCGTGCCGGAGTTTGCGTCGAACGCCGCTTAGCTTATCGCCGGCGATGCTGCACCGTTTCGAAAGTCATTGATGCTCAAGTCCGGAAAAATCGTCGTCGTCAGCCAGCATTATCCCCCCGACCCCAACACTACGGCGGCCATCATGTCAGCGATCGCGAATAGGGTCGCTCGCGATGCATCGGTTTTGGTGGTTTCGGGAACCGCGGGTTCCGCATCGCAAGGACCCGATCTTCCCGGTCAACCGTCCGTGATTGAAGTCAAGAACTGGATGCCGGGAAAGGCTGCGCTGGTCAGGCGCGCCACCGCCGAGATCCTCTTTGCTGTCAGGGTATTCCTGACGCTTGTCGGAAAACTGCGGCGCGGGGACGTAGCGCTCACCGTGACCGCGCCGTTTATGCTGCCCTATGCCGTTTTTGCCGCCGCCAAATTAAAGCGCGCCCGCTCGGCACTGCTTATGCACGACCTCTTTCCCGATGTGCTCGTGATGGCCGGCCTCCTGGAGCCGGCATCGGTCCCGGCCAAATCGATCCGCGCCATCAACACGTTGATGTTCAGGGGTCTCGATGCCATCATCACCATCGGCCGTGATACCGAGCAATTGCTTCTTCGTTACCGGGGCGTGACGCGCGACAAGATCCACTTTATCCCGCACTGGACCACGCTCGCACCGGCCGTCAGGCCGATCGACGCCGATAACGCGTTTCGCCGGCCGAACGCCGCGCGTTTCCTGGTGGGTCTGTCCGGCAATCTTGGCTTCACCCATGATCCCCTGATCGTGTTCGAGGCGGCCCGGCTGCTGCGCGACGATCCCGGAATACATTTCCTTCTTTCGGGTTGGGGGATCGGCTTCGAGCGGCTGAAGGCGATGCAATCCGAAGCGCAACTTCCGAATGTCAGCCTGGTCGATCGCGTGCCGGAGGAACAACTCGAAGCGTTTCTTTCGGTCGCCGACGTCTGGCTAATTCCGTACCGGAAGAACGTCGCAGGCGTCTCCGTGCCCAGCCGGTTTTACAATCTGCTTGCAGTCGGCCGCCCGGTGGTCATCGTTTCGGAACGTGACGCCGAGGCAGCCTTGACCGTGGCCGAACATGATGTCGGCTGGGTGGTTACGCCCGGCGATGCCGGCGAACTTGCGCGAACCATCCGTCTGGCCGCTTCATCCGTGGACCCTTCTCGCGCCGAACGCGCCGCCGCAATCGCCCGGCGGTTCAACTTCGATGCCGCCATGGTTGCTTATTCCGAACTCGCCCAAAAGCTGTTGCGCAGGGATTGACGGCAGGAAGGTCGGCGGATCACGCGCGCTGCTGTGAAAACCGGTACAAGGAAAATGCCACAGCCAGGCCCCCGGCCACGAGGAGGGCGACCTCGATTGTCCATGATCGTGTCACGGTCGACGCGATCGCCAGCGCCGCAAGGACAAGATTGAGAGCAAATACCTCGCCCACCACGCGCAATACCGAAAAGCCGTTGTCGGTCGCGCGTTGATAAAAATGCGAGCGGTGCGCCGACCAGAATGGCTCGCCACGTGCCATGCGGCGCAACAACGTCAAGGTGGCATCCGATAAATAAAACAACGGCAACAGCAACGCGGCGGCGAGATGCTGATGCCAGGCCAGTTGCAACAAGCACCACCCGAGCAGCAGGCCGATCGGCAAGCTGCCGACATCGCCAAGAAAGACCGTCGCCACCGGGCGGTTGAAAGGCGCAAATCCGATCATCGAGCCACAGAGCGCGGCGGCGATGATCACCGGCAGCGGCGGAAACTCGCCGAGCCATCCGAGCACGAGCATCGCGGCCGTGATCGGCACCACCTCCGCGACGGCCATCCAGTCCAGCCCGTCCATGAAATTGACGAGATTGACGAACCACACCCCTGCGAGCACCAGCACGCCGCGTTCGATCCAGATCGGCACTGCCGGAACGATCCGAAGATCGGCCGGAGCCGCGACGAGGATCGCACCGACGGCGATGGCCTGAAGCGTCAGCCGCGGCGTTACCGGGATATATTTGAGATCGTCGGCGAAACCGACGGCCGCAATGAACAGCGTGGCCCCGAAAATCGCGAGGGGAAACTCTGAATTGAATTTATCGATGCCTGTGAGGATAGCGCCTGCGATCACCAGCGTTGCCGCGATCACCGCAATGCCCGCCCCTTGCGGGGTCGGGGTGCGATGCGAGGAACGCACGTTTGGCTTGGCGAGCATGTACTTCAGGAGCAGCGGCCGGATGGCCCGTGTCAGGCCGGCCGACAGCACCGCTGCGGCAGCGGTTGCCAAAAGCGCAAGCCCCAATTCCGAGATGTTCATGCTATCCAAGGCAGCAGCTACTCCGGCACCTCGATCGGCACTGCGCCCTTCGCCGCCTTTTCGGCCGAGAAGATCCACACCAATCCGCCGAAGCCGCCAACGATGAACGACACCGCACCATACAGCAACGAGATGTTGATGCCTTCATTCGTCATCAGCCCGGCGTATCCGAAGGCCAGCCCCATCGTCGCCTCGCGGACTCCCCAGCCTGCAATCGAGATCGGCAGCATCGTAATCAACATGACCGGTGGGACCAACTGGAAGATCTGACCGAACGCTACCTGGGCTGCGATCGATTGCACTACACACCAGGCGATGACCACGGCGAGAACGTGAACCAGCACCGACAGCACCGCAATCGCGGGTCCATGTTTCCTGCTGAAGATGACCCGGTTGGCGATAACAGAACAGGCGCGAAGGTGATGCGTCCCCCACCAGCGATCGAGCCAGGGCCATGGCAGCCTGCCGAGAACGAGAAATCCTGCGCCGCCTGCGAGCGCCGCGAAATCGACGAACAGTAGCGCCGAGCGGCCATTGGGATTGCCGATCAATCGGTAGCTCCACGGCAAGCTCGCAACGATGATGACCGCCAGCGCGATCAGGCCAATGGCGCGGTCGACGAAGATCGAAAATGTCGCCGCGCGCCATCCGGCGCCGCCGCGTGCGACCAGCCAGAGTCGCACGGCGTCGCCGCCGATCGAGGATGGCAGCGTCTGGTTGAAGAACGTTCCGATCAAGTTGAAACGCATCGCCTGGCGTGTCGCGAGGGGCGCGCCGCACTCTGCGCTGATCTCGCGCCATCGCAACACGCCGACAAAAATCTGCAGGAAGGTCGTCGCGATCGCCATGCCGATCCAGCCCAGACTCGCAAGATTGAAGCGCGAAAGCAGGTCGGAGAGATTGACCTTGCGCAGCGCGAGATAAAGCAGCGCCACGGAGATCAGTATCTTGGTGGTCGAAAGCAAAATTCGGCGCATCTCGTCCGCGCTTGGTGTGGTTCGATATGGAGGTCAAAACAGCGCGAACCCTATGCCGCGCGCCGAACTTCGCCGCTTTGGTATGGTTTTGGGGGCAATCTGGCAATACCCGCCCAACGAGTTGATTGCTCATTCCTATGGTTATCCCTGCCGCTCCACGGCGCTTCCGGTCAGGGCCTTGCGTTTTTACCGTCCATGACCCGGGACCGAACCGATGTGGTAATTTTTCATGCCTGCCGCGATCAGCGACGGCACGCCGGCCAGGCTTTTTAACCATGGCAACATGCGCCGCGATTTCTCCCATTTCGATGACGTGATCCCTGTAGTATTGCGACTGTTCTCTTATTCCCTGCTTTGCGGAGAAGGAGTTGGACCGCCCTGCGGTAAAGGCTATGTTGCCGATGCGGCCGGGGAGGATATAGAAACCTTCGCCGAGTCGGTGATTTGATGCGTGACGTTGGTTTTGGTGTCTGCACATCCATCGAGGTCGTATGAGCTATTTTGTCGCGCGGTATCGCGACCACTACAAGGTTTAAGGCGCCAATGGACAAACGCATCATTCCCCTGATCATGTGCGGCGGCGCAGGAACGCGGCTGTGGCCGGCTTCGCGCGAAATTCATCCCAAGCAATTCTTGCCGCTGTTCGGGCCGCGCTCGACCTTCCAGAACACAATTCTGCGCGTGTCGGATTCGACCCTGTTCGAACGCCCGATCGTCATCACCAACACCGCGTATCGCTTCATGGTGCTCGAACAGCTCGCCGAGATCGGGCGCGAGGCCGACGTGCTGCTGGAGCCGATGCGGCGGGATTCCGGTCCGGCGATCGCAGCCGGCGCTGCCTTCGCACAAACGCGCGACAAGGACGCCGTGGTTCTCGCGCTCGCCGCCGATCACGTCGTCCGCGACACCGACGCTTTTGTCGCCGCATGTCGCGAAGGTCTGGTCGCGGCGGATGCGGGCCGCATTGTGACGTTCGGGGTTCACCCCGAACGCGCAGCGATCGAGTACGGCTATGTCAGCCCGGGACAGGTCATTTCCGGAACCACCCGCAGCGTTGCGAAGTTCGTCGAGAAACCGGATCCGGCCACGGCCGCCGAATACATCAAGGCCGGCTATCTCTGGAACAGCGGCAACTTCATGTTTCGCGCCTCCGTCCTGCTCGACGAATACCGCAGCGTCGATGCCGCAAGCGTGCAGGCGGTCGCCAACTCCGTCGCCAAGGCCGGACGCGACCTTGGATTTGTTACGCTGGATCCCGCCGCGTTCGGATCGGCGAAAGCCATCTCGATCGACTATGCGGTAATGGAAAAGACCTCTTGCGCCGCCGTGGTGCCGGTTGCGTGCGGCTGGTCCGATGTCGGCTCCTGGCATGCGGTGTGGGAACTGTCGAACAAGGACGGCCAGGGCAATGCCGCGCAGGGTACTGCCGTGTTCGAGGATTCCCGCAATTGCAATGTTTCGACCGACAGGGCGCTGGTCGCGCTCGAAGGGGTCGACGACCTCGTCGTGGTGGCGACGCAGGACGCCGTGCTGGTGTCGCGTCAAAATGATGCCAACGGACTGAAGCGGCTGGTTGCGAGATTGAAGACGATCGCACCTCAGGTCACCGAGGACCACATCAAGGTGCACCGGCCCTGGGGAAGTTACCAATCGGTCGACAATGGTGACCGTCACCAGGTCAAGCGCATCGTGGTGAAGCCGGGGGGCCGGCTTTCGCTGCAGAAGCACCACCACCGTTCCGAGCACTGGATCGTGGTGCGGGGCACGGCCCGCGTGACCGTCAATGAGCTCGTCAAGACGGTGCACGAGAACGAATCGATCTACATCCCGATCGGCGCCGTCCACCGGCTGGAAAACCCGGGCAAGATTCTGCTGGAACTGATCGAGGTTCAAACCGGAAGCTATTTCGGCGAGGACGATATCATCCGTATCGAGGACGATTACCAGCGCTCCTGAGGGCTTTTGGCGCGCGGCGTTCAAGGGCTATTGGGTGATACCCAGCGGCTAAGCTCGTGGCGGGGCTATGTTATTTTTTGAATCAAAACGTGTCCGGGACGGCTTCTCGACATTCGCCAGAACTGTGGCGGACGTGCTAGGAGAACCACCGGGATGCTCGCGCCGGAAGGCGCTTGGGGGTTGATGATATGGGTTCAAAGGGGACCGCACCCGGCAAGGCCGAGGTGAAACCTGCACTTCGCATCGGTGTCGTCGGCGCCGGGGTGATGGGCAGCAACCATGCCCGGGTATTGGCCGGTCTTCCGGACATCACGCTGGTCGGAGTGGTCGATCCCCTGCCGGCGCATCGGACCCGCGCGACCGACATGACGGGCTGCCGCACCTTTGCCGGCCTCGACCAATTGTTCGCGGAAGGCGTCGATGCTGTCACCATCGCCGCGCCGACCCATCTGCATCACGAGCTCGCGCTTGCTTGCATCAGGCGGCAAATTCACATCCTCGTCGAAAAGCCGATTGCGTCCTCGGTGGTGGAGGCTCGCGAGATTGTCGCGGCCGCCCGCCACGCCGGCGTCACCCTGATGGTGGGTCATGTCGAACGGTTCAATCCGGCGGTGGCCGCCATCAAGCAGGCAATATCGGGTGAAGATATCCTTTCGATCGCCATCACCCGCGTTGGACCGTTTCCGCCTCGAATGTCCAACGTCGGCGTGGTCATCGACCTTGCCGTGCACGACATCGATCTGATCCGCTGGTTTACCGAGTCCGATATCGTCGAGGTGCAGCCGCAGCTTTCCAGTGCGGTTGCCGAGCGGGAGGACATCGCGCTATTGCAGTTCCGCACCGCCTCCGGCGTGCTCGCCCATATCAACACCAACTGGCTGACGCCATTCAAGGCGCGCAACGTGACGGTCGCGACCCGTGGCAAATACGTCATGGGCGATCTCCTCACCCGTCAGGTGACCGAGTGTTTCGGCTTCAAGCCGGACGGCAGCTACTCGATGCGCCATTTGCCGGTCGGTCATGACGAGCCGCTGCGCGCCGAAATGATCGCCTTCCTTGATGCCGTTCGCACCGGCGGCGTGCCGGCCGTAACCGGCGACGAGGGCGTAGCCAGCCTTGAAATTGCGACCCGTTGCCTGGAGACGCCAGCGAAACCGGCCGCGACCCTCCACAAGGGACCGCGCCGCGTGGTGGGCTAGGCAGGTCACTCTTTGATGTCGAACCTTCAATCATTGCAAGGCTCCATGAACCTGCACCTTCGTCCAGAACCCTTACCCTTCATCGACCTCGCCGCACAGCGCCGCCGGCTCGGCAAGTCTATCGACGAAGCAATCTCGCGCGTGCTCGCCCATTGCCAGTTCATCAACGGTCCCGAAGTCATCCAGCTCGAGGCGGAACTCGCCGCATTCAGCGGGGCCAGGCATGTCGTGACCTGCGCCAGCGGCACCGATGCGCTGCTGATGGTACTGATGGCGAAGCGGATCGGTCGGGGTGACGCGGTACTCTGTCCGTCGTTCACCTTTTGCGCGACCGGTGAGGTCGTGGCGCTACTTGGCGCAACGCCGGTCTTCGTCGATGTGGAGGAGGGAACGTTCAATATCGATGCGGCTTCGTTGAAAGACGGAATTGCGGTTTCGAAAAAACTCGGCCTCAAGCCCAAAGCCGTTATTCCGGTCGATATGTTCGGACAGCCCGCCGACCACGATGCGATCGATGCGATCGCCGCAGCCGAAGGAATGTTTGTGCTCGACGATGCCGCGCAGGGGTTCGGGGCGAGCTACAAGGGCCGGCGCCTCGGCACTTTCGGACTTGCCACTGCAACCAGCTTCTTCCCGGCAAAACCGCTCGGTTGCTTTGGCGACGGCGGCGCGATTTTCACGGACGACGCGCAACTTGCAGCCGAACTGCGCAGCATTCGCGTCCACGGTCAGGGATCGGAAAAATACGATAATATTCGCCTCGGCCTGACGGCTCGTCTCGATACCGTGCAGGCCGCGATCCTGATCGAGAAATTGAAAATCTTCGAAGATGAAATTGCCGCGCGCAACCGGATCGCCGCGCGCTACGGGCAAGGGTTGGGCAATGTCGTGACCGTTCCGCGCCTCGCCGCCGGCTGCACCTCGGTCTGGGCGCAATATACCATCCGCCTGCCAGGGGGGATTGATCGCGACGGCTTTGCCGCCAGGCTGAACGCACAGGGCATTCCGACCGCGATCTATTATCCGAAATCGATGCATCAGCAGACCGCCTATCGAGATTTCCCGGCCGCGGATGGCGGCCTGCCGGTCGCCGAAAGCCTGTCTCGCGATGTCATCAGCCTGCCGATGCATGCCTATCTCGACGAACCGGCGCAGGCGCGGATCATCAAGGCTGTGCGCGGGGCATTTCAAGCCTGATTTCGCGGTTTTGATGCGCCGCCGCATGCTGTAGAAGCGGCGGATGCTCGGTCGAATTTTCACCGTCGGCGGCTATACCCTGCTTTCGCGGCTGACCGGCTTCGCGCGCGACATCATGCTTGCCGCGATTCTTGGCGCCGGGCCGGTTGCCGATGCATTTTTCGTGGCGTTGCGCCTGCCCAATCATTTCCGGGCGATTTTCGCGGAGGGCGCCTTCAACGCCGCGTTCGTTCCGGCCTACGCGCATCTCTACGGCACGAGCGAGCCGTCGGCGAAACTGTTCGCCGATCGTATCTTTACCGTGCTGTTCGGCGCCCAGATCGTGCTGCTTGCCGTGGCGTGGCTGTTCATGCCGCAGGTGATCGCCATTCTGGCGCCGGGATTTTCCGATGATCCCGCCCGCGGCGAACTCGCCATCGCGCTGACCAGGATCACGTTTCCCTATCTGCTTCTGGTCACCCTGGTAACGCTCTATGGCGGCATGCTCAACGTCATGCACCGCTTCGCCAGCGCCGCCGCGGCGCCGATTTTTCTTAACCTGTCGATGATGGCGACGCTGGCGCTGGCCGCGTTGTTCCCGGGCGCCGGTTATGCAGCGGCATGGGGCGTGTTGATCGCGGGCTTCCTCGAATTTTTCCTGCTGGCCGGAGACGCCGCGCGCTCCGGCGTGCTGCCCCGGTTCGCACCGTTCAAACTCGACGAGGATGTCCGCGCGTTCTTCCGCGCGCTTGGGCCAGCGACTGTGGGTTCGATGGGGACCCAGGTCGCATTATTTGCCGATACGATTATCGCGACGTTCTTGCCGGCAGGCGCGCTTTCCGCGCTGTATTATGCCGACCGGCTCAATCAGTTGCCGATCGGCGTGATCGGAATTGCCATCGGCACTGTCCTGTTGCCGGAAATGTCGCGGCGGCTCACGTCAAACGATCAGGCCGGTGCGATGGCGTCGCAGCGGCGGGCTTTCGATTTTACCCTGCTGTTCTCGGTGCCGTTCGTGGCGGCGTTCCTCACGGTTCCCGATGTGATCATGCGCGCGATGTTCGCGCGCGGTGCATTTTCGAAAACCGATGCCGCCGCCGCAGGCGCGACGCTTGCTGCCTATGCGATCGGCTTGATTCCCTTCGTGCTGATCCGCAGTGCGGTTGCGACCTTTTATGCGCGCAAGGACACCGCCACGCCGGTAAAGGCGGCGCTGATCGGGGTTGCCGTCAACGTCGCGTTGAAAATTGCGCTGGTCGGGGCGCTGGCGCAGGTTGGTCTCGCGCTCGCAACCGCGGTCGGCGCCTGGATCAATCTCTTGCTGGTCGTGGGCTTTGCGGTGCGGGCAGGATATCTCGATCTCGACAAGGCGCTGACACAATCGCTGGCCAAATTCGTCGCTTCCGGCGCCGTGCTCGCGGCCGCGCTGTGGCTTGCTGCAAGATTTGCGGGCTCGCATCTGGCCCAACTGAGCATGCTGCGCGACGAGGCCATGCTATTGGTGCTGGTCGTGGTCGGTACGATTGTCTATGCAGGTTCGATCCTGCTGTTGTTCGGCCGCCGATGGCTGTCATCCCTGATTCGATGAATCCAGATTAGCGATGGTGGAATTCGCGCGGCTCGGGGGGGCGGGCTCGGTCGCACTGAGCCATTTTTGCAACATTTGCGTTCAAAACGCCGCATCATGGAGTGGCCCGTCCAGCCCCTCAGGAATCTCCGCCAGGGCTGAAGCGGTTTGCGCTGGCAGACAAACCGCTGCAATATGCGCGGCCTCTCACCTGCAATCGGAGATACAATGGCTGCTCCCATCAAATTTGGCGTCGGTCAAAGCGTCCTTCGCAAGGAAGACGACGCGCTGATTCGCGGCAAGGGCCGCTATACCGATGACCATGCGCCGCGGGCCTCGATGCACGCGCTGGTGCTGCGTTCGCCGCATGCGCACGCGAAATTCACCATCAATGCCAGCCGCGCCCGCGGTCTGCCGGGGGTTGGCGCGATCCTGACAGGTGAAGATGTCAAGGAACTCGGCAGCCTTCCCTGTCTGTTCAATCTGGAAGTCAATCCCTTCACCGGCCCGCCCTATCCGATCCTCGCCCACGGCGAGGTGCGCCATGTCGGCGACGCCGTTGCCTTCGTGGTCGCCGATACGATCGATCAGGCGCGCGATGCGATCGAGGCGATCGAGGTCAACTGGACGCCGTTGCCCGCGGTGATTGGTGTCGCCAACGCGGTCAAGAACGGGGCGCCGCAGGTCTGGCCCGACCATGCCGGAAACGTCCTGTTCGACGTGCCGGTCGGCGACAAGAAAGCCACCGAAGCGGCGTTCGCCAAGGCGCATGCGGTGGCCGAAGTCTCGATCGTCAATCCGCGCGTCATCACCAACTTCATGGAAACGCGCGCGGCGGTCTGCGAATACGACGCCAAGCGCGACCATCTGACGTTGACGGTCGGCAGCCAGGGCAGCCATCGTCTGCGCGAAATTCTTTGTGGCATGATCCTGAAGATGCCACTCGAAAAGATGCGGGTGATCTGCCCGGATGTCGGTGGCGGTTTCGGCACCAAGCTTTTTCCCTATCGCGAATATGCGCTGATTGCGGTCGCCGCGCGCAAGTTGCACCGAACGATCAAGTGGACGGCCGACCGCGCCGACCACTTCATGGGCGACGCGCAGGGGCGCGATAACGTCACCACGGCGCGAATGGCGCTCGCCGAGGATGGCAAGTTCCTCGCCATGGATGTCGATCTGATGGGCGACATGGGCGCCTACCTGTCGACCTTCGCACCCTACATCCCCCATGGCGGGGCCGGCATGTTGCCGGGCCTTTACGACATCCCGGCCTTACATTGCCGGGTTCGCACCGTGTTCACCCATACGGTACCGGTCGATGCCTATCGCGGCGCGGGGCGGCCGGAGGCCGCTTACGCGGTCGAGCGGCTGGTCGACGCGGCTGCCCGCAAGCTCGGCATGACGCCGGATGCGATCCGGCGCAAGAATTTCGTTTCGCCGCGCGCGATGCCCTACAAGACCGCGACCGGCAAGGTCTATGACTCCGGCGACTTCAACGCGCATATGAAACGCGCGATGGAAATTGCGAACTGGAAGGAATTCCCCAGGCGCGCCAAGACCGCCAGGAAGCAGGGTCTGGTGCGCGGCATCGGACTTGGCACCTATGTCGAGGTTTGCGGCACCATGGGCGAGGAGACCGCCAAGGTGCGGCTCGACCCCGATGGCGACGTCACGATCCTGATCGGCACCCAATCGAGCGGGCAGGGCCACCAGACGGCTTATGCGCAACTGGTCGCCGAGCAGTTCGGGCTGCCGCCCGAGCGCGTCCACATCTTCCAGGGCGACACCGACCAGATCGCCACCGGTCTTGGCACCGGCGGTTCGGCCTCGATTCCGACAGGTGGTGTCAGCGTCGAGCGTGCCACCCGCGAACTCGGCAAGAACTTGCGCGAGATCGCCGCCGAGGCGCTTGAAACGAGCAGCGGCGATCTTGAAATCAGTGACGGCACCGTGCGGATCGCCGGCACCGATCGCGCCATCACCTTTGCCGATCTTGCAAAACGTCCCGGCGTCGATCCCTCGAAGCTGAACGCCAGCGCGACGTTTACATCAGCCGACGGCACCTACCCGAATGGCACCCACCTTGCCGAGGTCGAAATCGATCCCGCCACCGGCACCATCAAGATCGTCAACTACGTTATCGTCGACGACTTCGGCGTCACGCTCAATCCGTTGCTGCTCGCCGGACAGGTGCAAGGCGGCGCGATGCAGGGGATCGGCCAGGCCTTGATGGAACAGGCGGTCTACAATCCGCAGGACGGCCAGCTCGTCACCGGCACCTTCATGGATTATGCGCTGCCGCGCGCCGCCGACGGCCCGTCATTCGTGTTCGAGACCCATAATGTGCCCTGCAAGACCAATCCGCTCGGCGTCAAGGGCGCGGGCGAGGCGGGCGCGATCGGGTCATGTCCGGCGGTGGTCAACGCCATCATCGATGGCCTATGGCGTGAATACAAGATCGATCACATCGACATGCCCGCAACCCCCGAGCGGGTCTGGGTCGCGATCCGCGAGCATCAGCGCCGGCATAGCCTTTAGAAATAGGCCGTTCGGGGAATAAAACGCCGCCGCGGGGTTCTTTTGTTGGATAGGCCGCGGGCCCACGCGAGCGGGTTCGTGGCCTTATTGGAACCGCTTGAGAGACGGAGAACTGTCCGATGATACGTGTGGTTGTTGTGATGGTAGCGTTGCTGCTCGGTGCCGGTCCGGTGATGGCGCAACAGGCGATCGCCGTCCAGCAGGATAATTTGATGAGAGGGCAAGCCAAGAGCCTCTACACCGTGATGCTGAAAATGGTGAAAGGCGACATTCCCTACAATCAGGCAGCGGTCGATGCCGCCATCAAGGATCTGGAAGAGAGCGTACCCAAGATCGCCGGCGTCTTTGCGACAAATCCCAAGGAGGATGTGGTGAACGCGACTTACGGGGCGTCGCAAAAAATCTGGCAGAACAAGGCCGATTTCGACTCCAGGATACCGCCCGTCGAAAAGGCGATCGCGGACGTCAAGGGCAAGATCAAGGACACCGCCAGCCTCAAGGTCGCCTACGACTCGATCAACGCCAGGTGCACGGATTGCCACGAGACTTACCGGCTGAAGCTGAAGTGAGTATTTGAGTTTCCGTCGGCGACTTCGTCCTCAAGTGCGACCGCCCCGGAAAATCGGGCTAGACCTGTTCCTGGGCGCTCGCCTGCCGTTCCATGTTGATTGATGGAGCCTGCTCGTCGAGCAGGCTGGCCAGCGAAGTCGGATCCGTCGACGTATAGACGCTCATCGGTTGGTCGCGACCGCGGATCGACACGTCGACTCGCGCAAGCCCGTCCGGCGCAACGCCCGCGTTCTTGCAGACCTCCTCGGAAATGACGAGCGTGCAATTGAGTGCCTTCGTCATGTCCTGAAGACGGGCTGCGACGTTGACCGGATCGCCAAGCGCGGTAAACACCGTATGATCGCGAAAGCCGATGTCGCCGATGATGACCTCGCCGCCGTGGATGCCCATTCCGAACTGGATCGGCTCCTGCAATTCGCTGGCGAACTCGTGATTCATGTATTCGACGTTCGATGCGACCATCGCGGCGGCGCGTAAGGCCTGCCGGCAGGCAGTCGCCGGATCGACATCGAGGCCGAACAACGCAAGCAGGCCGTCGCCAACGAACTGATTGGGCTGCCCGCCTGCGTCGACCACCGCCTGCGATGCCGCCTCCAGGAAACGATTGATCAGGAAAACGATATCGAAAGGCAAACGCGCCTCAGCCATCCTGGTCGACCCGCGCATGTCGACGAACATGCTGACGACATAGCGCTCTTCACCGATATTGACGCGGCGCCGGTTGCGGACAAAGTCGGCGCCGACATTGGCAGGCAGCACCGGGATGACGGCGATGTCGCCTTGCGGCCGAAGCTGACACGCGAGCCGGATCGATGGATTGGCGCTGGCGCCCACGCGCGCCAGCACAAACGCCTCGCGGCCGGAAGGACGCGGCAGCGTGCTGCGATCGCTGACCACACGAATGCGGCACGTCGAGCAACGCGCCCGGCCGCCGCAGACGCTGGCGTGGGGTATATTGAAGCGCAAACTCGCCTCGAGAACGCTCAAGCCCTTGGGCACGCGCACCCGACGGTCGGGGTAGGACACGGTAATCGAACCGCGCCGGCTTTCGATCAGCGCGCGAACGCCTCGCGCGACAAACACCAGCGCAATGGCCGCCCCGTAAAAAAGAGGAAAGTAAAACAGCGTGATTCCGTCAATCAACGAACGCTGCGCAGGCGGCGTCGGGTTGATGTGTGCGGCGCGCCATTGCGGTTGCGCTGCTCGTTCGGCTACCTCGTGACCGCCGCGATGGGCGCCTGTCATTGCGAGCGGCGGGAGCAGCACGGCGATTGCCAGCAAAAACGGGGCGGCCCATTTGAAAAACGGTTTCAGGCGCAGCCAAAAATAAAGGCCGATGCAAGCATGTACCCAGGCTACCGTAAGCAAAAGAAATTGAATCCCGACCATGTAGGGCCGGCTGACCCAATAGGCGAACAACGTTCCGGCGTAGTGAGGTGGATCGCGCCCGAACAGCAGGCCGCCCAGTCGCATGATCCCCAAATGGCTTGCGACCAGCAGCGGAATGCTTAACCCCAATAAGAGCTGGGCGATTTCGATGATGGTGTAGCGAAAGTGCCTGCGTTGATAGAGCGCCCAGAGTCCCAGCGCAAAATGGGTGGTGGCGGCGGCATAGAGTGTGAAATTTACAACCGGAATTCGCCACCACCAGATGTGAAAAAGAAGCCACGACTCCATGGCGTCGTAGGAAAAATTACCGAGTGCGTGATTGAAGAAATGCGAAAAGATGTAGGAAAACATCACGAGGCCGCAGCCGAGCCGCACCTGGCGGACGCCAATCCCGCGCAGCCAGGTTGCGATGGACGGCGCCTTATCGGTTGTGCGGACGTCAATAATCGCGGGCGCTAGCAGTGTCATGTCGAATTTGTATCGCCGAAGCGGTGATAGAAAATTTTGAAAAATCAGCTCTCAGTTCTGGAAAGGAAAGACGCCGACACGCGGAAGCTACAATAGCGCTATGAGGTTGGCGAGTGCCAATACCCGCTCGACGGCGGCAGCCGCTGATTGTGGAATGAAAAGGGCCGGACGCTGATGGGTCCGGCCCTTGGTCTAATGGGCTCGTAAACTAAAGATCGATGGCCTTACTTGGTCACCTGACCGCGGATTTCGCCGCCCGGATTGGCTGCGGTATGGACGTTGATGTAATACTTGCCGGCCGCGAGGTCGGCGGCTTGGGCGTCCGTCAGCGTGGCGCTGCCTTCGGCCGGGCTTGAACTGGCATTCGGGATCGCAACCGCAACGCCAGCGTTCTTGCCGGCTTCGGCAGGCCCGTGGAAATGGGCGGCGGTCGCGGGGCCGGACAGCCCCGAATAAGTCAGCTTCCAGGTCAGCTTTTTGGAGGCGGCATCGTAGTCGATGTCGGCAGTGCCCTTGGCTGCGCTGGTGTTGGGGGGCACCTCGGATTTTCCGTCCAGTGTTGCTTTCATTTTCTCGGCGAAAGCCGGTCCGGCGAAGGCGATGGTTGCACCCAGCGCAAGCGTAGTGAGCATGGTCCTGGTTTTTGACATGGTCTTCTCCCTGTTGGCGTCAAGCAATGGTGCCACTTTCGAAACATCGAGTTTCCGGTTTTATTCCCGGAAATGAGCCTCGCCGACTCAAATTTTCAGGCCGCGCGGGGCTGGAATAGCCGCCATATTAATCGATAGTCGAAGATGGCGAGCGATGGATGGGTGAATGCTGCGACGATTTTTCCTTGTTTCCCTGCTGTTGGGCGCCGCCGCCTTCGGTATCTTCTGGTGGCTGACTGCCACCCCAAGGATGTCGTCGGCGTTTGACATGCCGGTCCATACGGCGGACCTCGCGAACGGGCTGACAACATTCAATGCCGCAGGATGTTCCTCCTGCCATGCCGTGCCTGGCCAACCCGATCGGTCAAGACTGGGTGGCGGCCTTGCGATACCCTCGCCGTTCGGAACGTTCTACGCGCCCAACATCTCGCCCGATCCTTCTGACGGTATCGGGCGGTGGACCGAGGCCGAATTCGTCGGCGCGGTGAGGGCGGGAATTTCTCCCACCGGTGCGCATTATTTTCCGGCGCTTCCCTACACCTCCTACCAACACGCGAAGGTCGAAGACATCCTCGATCTCTTCGCCTACCTGAAGACGCTTCCTGCCGTGCCAGGCAAGGTGCGCGATCACGACGTGCCGTTTCCGTTCAATGTCCGGCGCAATATCGGAATCTGGAAATTGCTTTTCATGGACGGCAAGCCCTTCGCGCCGGATGCTACGCGATCAAGCCGCTGGAATTGGGGCGCCTACCTCGTTGGCAGCCTCGGTCATTGCGCCGAATGCCACAGCCCGCGAAATTTCCTGGGCGGCATTATCGCCGCGCAACGCTTCGCGGGCGGGCCCAATCCGGAAGGCGAGGGCTGGGTGCCGAACATCACGCAAAAAGGGCTTGGCGAGTGGAGCGAGAAGGACATCGCCTATTTCCTCGAAACCGGCGCGATGCCCGACGGCGACACCGCCGGCGGTTCGATGGCGCGGGTCATCAAGAACACTTCGCTGTTGCCGCTTGAGGATCGCGCGGCAATCGCCGAATATCTCAAATCGCTGCCGCCGGTCGACGGTCCGCCTCGGCCGAAGCAGGCGGCAAAGAAAGACCACGAGTTTTGATGCAGGGGACGGCACGCTCAATTCCAAACCGCATCACCAGTCGAGAAAGAGATCGCCGCTTTTAATTTGAGATCAAAAAGGCCGCCTCATGGGGCGGCCTTGTCTCGATACCGAGCTGTTACAACTTTGGCCTCGCCAAAGCTAGAATTTGTAGGCGAGGTTGGCTCGAACAACCTGCACGTTGTCCTTCCAGGTGTAAGCGATCGGCAATGTGCCCCCCGGCGAAAAAACCGCGCCCGCGCGTTCGGTGCCGAACTGGTAGAATAGATATTGCGCGCCGAGTATCCAGTTGGGCGTCAACATACGCTCGATACCGCCGCCCAAAACCCATCCGCTTTGCGTATCATTGAAATTGGTCTGCGAAACGAAGGGCGCAAGCGCCGTCAGGCGAGAGCTGAAATCGGTATTTTTCCAGGCTGCGCCACCGGTCAGATATAATAAATTGTTGTCCCAAATGAATCCCACCCGGCCTCGGATACTCGAAAGCCACTTGGTGTCGGCCGACATCGAAAGACTTGATCCGGGAACAACGAAGCCGACGGCGGCCGTTAAAGGTGCCTTCGAATTCGAGTTGTTCAATGATGTAAACGAAATATCGCCTTCCACCCCGAGCAGCCACGCCGGCGAGGCCTGCCAGTTGTAGCCGAGCTGAACGCCGCCGACGGCGCCAGCCTTTGACGAGCCGTTGAAGGTGACTGAATCAAATCCGCCAAATACGGGGCCCGCGGCAGGATCAGCCATCGACTGACTGCCGTCGGATTCCCACCCGACACCCGCATGCGCACCAACGTAAAATCCGCTCCAGCTATTGTAGATCGGAAGGACCTTTGGAGCTTTGGCTGGCAAATCGGCCGCATAAGCCGATGCGGCCGGGTTGAGCGATGTCGCGATCGTCCCAAGCGCAAGAGCGACGACAGTCCCAAGAAACATCTTTTTCATTGTACCCCCGATCAGGTTTTCAAAATTCCTCACACGCTATCTGAAGAATCTCTGCTTGTTGGCGGGTCAGCCCCACCAGCTTCGATTAATTTCAACTGTGTGAAAATTACCACTACCCCAGATTGCGGCTCATGGACCGTACGCGTCATGAGACCAATCTCCGAAGCATGTCAAAAAGTTGCTTGGGACGGCGGACCAGTCGCGCCGCGGCCTAGCCCGTGCCGAAGGCCTTGAAAGTGATGATGGTGTGGGTGTCCTGGATGCCGGGAATGACCTGCACCCTCTCATTGATGAAATGGCCGATGTCAGTGTCATTGTCGACGTAGAACTTGACCAGGAGGTCGTAATCGCCGGCGGTTGAATAGATCTCCGAGGCGATCTCGGCCTCGGCGAGCGCGTTGGCGACGGCATAGGATTGGCCGAGCTTGCATTTGAACTGCACGAAAAAGGGAACCATCGCTGTCGTCTCCGGAAAAGCGCCGCTCACGTCCACCACTAGAGCAAAAAACCGGGCGCCGTGGCAAGCAAACTTGCTGCCGATAGCCGGTCGCGCTAGGACAAAACATGATCCAGATCGGATGGCTGAAATTCCTGCGAGCCGCGCCATGACGATGCCGATCGCGCTCACCATCGCCGGCTCGGATTCTTCAGGCGGTGCCGGCATCCAGGCCGACCTGAAGACGTTTGCCGCGCTCGGCGTCTACGGCGCGTCCGTCGTCACGGCACTGACGGCGCAGAACACCACTGGCGTCAGCGGCATCCATCTCGTGCCCGCGGATTTCGTGACCGCGCAAATTGACGCCGTTTTTGCCGATCTCGACGTCAAGGCCGTCAAGATCGGGATGGTGGCGCAGCTTGCGACGATCGATGCCATCGTGGCGGCGCTGAAGCGGTGGTCGCCACAACACGTCGTGCTCGATCCCGTGATGGTTGCGACCTCGGGGGATCGGCTGCTTGCCGCCGATGCCGCGGAAGCGCTGCGCACAAAGCTGATCCCGCGTGCCTCGCTCATCACTCCGAACTTGCCCGAGGCCGCTGCGTTGCTCGGCGAACCCGCCGCCGAGAACGAGAGCGCCGTCAAAAGCCAGGGCAAGCGGTTGCTGGCGATGGGATGCCCCGCGGTGCTGATCAAGGGCGGGCACGGGCAGGGTCCCGAGAGCACGGACTATCTCGTAACGGGCGCCAACACGGTCGCGCTGGCCGCGCCGCGCATTGCGACCGGAAATACCCACGGCACCGGATGCTCGTTGTCATCTGCCATCGCAGCCGGCCTCGCCCGGGGCGAGGAGATGGAAACCGCGGTTCGCAACGCCAAAGTCTGGCTCAGCGCGGCGATCGCGGCGGGCGATCAAATCGGCGTCGGCCGCGGCCATGGGCCGATCCACCATTTTCACCGATTTTACTAATTTATTAAGATGCGGGCTCACCGAGAATTACAGCCGTCGTCGGCCAACGTAATGATCGGATCATAATCCAGTCATCACGCTGTCACGGCATTATGTTAGCTGCTCGCGCATGGCAAGTTACGCTATGAGTGACGAGTGTCCGGCACGGCGCTTTCGCACTTTGTTTATCTCCGACGTCCATCTCGGAGCCCGGGGCTCGCAAGCCGAACGATTGCTGGACTTTCTCCGCATCCACGATGCCGATACCATCTATCTCGTCGGCGATATCGTCGACGGCTGGGCGCTGCAATCCGGCTGGTACTGGCCGCAATCGCACAACGACCTGGTGCAGAAAATGCTGCGCAAGGCGCGCAAGGGCGCCAAGGTTGTCTACGTGCCCGGCAATCACGACGAGTTCCTGAGAAATTATTACGGCACGCATTTCGGCGGCATCGACGTTATGGAAAATACCATTCATACCGGTGCCGACGGGCGGCGCTATCTGGTCATTCACGGCGACATCTTCGATCTCGTGGTGCAGAACGCGCGCTGGCTCGCGCATCTCGGCGACAAGGCCTACGATTTCGCGATCCGGATCAATCGCTTCGTCAACATGTTCCGGCGCTGGTTCGGCGTGCCCTATTGGTCGTTGTCGCAATGGGCGAAGCTGAAGGTCAAGAACGCCGTGAATTATATCGGCGCTTTCGAACAAACGCTCGCAGCCGAGGCGCGGCGTCACGGCGCCGACGGGGTGATCTGCGGCCATATCCATTACGCCACCATTCGTGACGAGCATGGCGTTCGTTATATGAACTGCGGCGACTGGGTGGAGAGCTGCACGGTGCTCGCCGAGTACGAGGACGGCCGGTTTGAAATCATCACCTGGACCGATCCGCTGCGCCGCGCGGCCCCTGTGCTCTTCGTTGCGGAGCGTGCCGCCTGATGCGCATTCTGGTCGCGACCGATGCATGGCATCCGCAGGTAAACGGGGTGGTGCGCACGCTGAGCATGATGGCGGAGACCGCCAGGAGTTTCGGCGTCGATGTCAGTTTCCTGACCCCGCAATCGTTCCATACCATCGCGATGCCGAGCTATCGGGATCTGCGCGTGGCCTTGCCATATCCGGGCAAGACAGCTCGCCTGATCGCGGACGCACGGCCCGACAGCATTCATATC
Organism: uncultured Alphaproteobacteria bacterium; assembly: GCA_963742425.1. Lineage (GTDB taxonomy): Bacteria > Pseudomonadota > Alphaproteobacteria > Rhizobiales > Xanthobacteraceae > Bradyrhizobium. The sequence continues at coordinate 403,948 of CAVULR010000008.1, read as the reverse complement.
GCGACGGAGGGGCCGATCGGGCTGCTGGTGCGGCGTCATTGCCTCAAACAGGGATTGCCGTTCACCACAAGCTTTCACACCCGCTTTCCCGAATATGTCTCCGCGCGCCTGCCGATCCCCGAATCGTGGGTCTGGGCGGCGCTGCGCGCCTTTCACAGGCCCAGCAGGGCGGTGATGGCGGCGACCCCGGCGCTGGCAAGCGAATTGCGCATGCGGGGTTTTCACAACGTAGTGTTATGGCCGCGCGGCGTCGACGCAACGCTGTTTCATCCTCGCCCGGCCGATCTTGGCCTGCCGCGCCCGGTCTTCCTGTGCGCCGGCCGCGTCGCAGTCGAGAAAAATCTCGAAGCGTTTCTCGATCTCGATTTGCCCGGCACCAAGGTGATTGTCGGCGACGGGCCGGCGCGGACAGCTTTGGCCCGGAAATATCCGCAAGCCGTGTTTCTCGGGACGCGGCAGGGCGAAGAATTGGCGAAGACCTATGCGGCTGCCGACGTCTTCGTGTTTCCGAGCAAGACTGACACTTTTGGGCTGGTTCTTTTGGAGGCTCTGGCAAGCGGGCTGCCGGTCGCGGCGTTTCCCGTGGCCGGTCCCCGCGACGTCATAGGCGGCGCGCCGGTCGGCGTATTGAATGACGATTTGCGAGTAGCGTGCCTGTCCGCGCTGCACGTTTCACCGCAAGCCTGCCTTGCGTTTGCCGCCGAGCATACCTGGGAAGCATCCACGCGCGCCTTCGTCGAGCATACCGCCGACGTCCGCGATGCCGATCCACGGCGTGATGCAGTGCCATTCGCAGCCGAGCACCCCCGTTTCGTCGTCTGATCTGATTTTGATGCGAGCTTGCCCGGGCGTCAGTCTCCGCGATACAAGGCGGAGATGGATCAATCCCCGCCGCTTCCCGTCAGTTCAGCCGATATCGATGTCGCCGCGCGCGTGCTCGCAGCGTTCGCGGTGCGAACGCCGCTCCTGTCATCGCCGGCTCTCGACAAGCGTGTCGGAACCAGTGTTTTTCTGAAACCGGAATTGCTGCAGCGAACCGGATCGTTCAAGTTCCGCGGCGCCTTCAACAAGTTGTCGTCGATTCCGCTAACTGCGCGCAGTGGCGGCGTGGTCGCGTTTTCATCAGGCAATCATGCGCAGGGCGTAGCGCATGCGGCGCAAATCCTGAACATGCGTGCGACCATCGTGATGCCCGCCGACGCGCCGCTTTCCAAACGCGAACGCACCAAGGCCTATGGCGCCGAAGTCGTGCTTTACGATCGCGACCGCGAGGACCGCGAAGCCATCGCGCGCGATATCGCTGGCAAGCGTGGCGCCACCTTGGTGCCGCCCTACGACGATCCCATGGTGATCGCCGGCCAGGGCACGGTGGGACGGGAAATCGCCGAGGATATGGCGGCGCTTGGCATGGCGCCTGATATCGTGGTGGCGCCGGCGTCCGGCGGCGGCCTGGTCGCGGGAGTGGCGACCGCGATCAAGGCGCGTTACCCGCACGCCATGCTGATGTCCGCCGAACCGGAAGCCTTTGACGATCACGCGCGCTCGCTGCGGTCGGGCAAACGCGAACCGCACAGTTCCAAAGGCCGCACCATCTGCGATGCGCTGATGGCATCGATCCCCGGCGAAATCACCTTTGCCATCAACAGCCGGTTGCTCGCCAAGGGCGTCACCGCGTCCGACGCCGAAGTGGGCTCCGCGGTGGGATTTGCATTTCGGGAATTGAAACTCGTGGTCGAGCCGGGCGGCGCGGTAGGCCTGGCCGCACTTCTGGCCGGCCGCATCGATATCGGCGGCAAGAACGTCGTCGTCGTGTTGTCCGGCGGCAATGTGGACGCGGATTTGTTCGCGAAGTTGATCAGCTGATCTTCAGTCAAGAGAAGAACGCGATCTTCTCGGCCTGGCTCATGCGCCGGATCGGCGCCAGTGGGTCGGGCCTCGAGGCGTCGGGCCTTCGCACGATGCCGTTCTCGATCAGGCTCGCGCCCAGCGAAGGCTCAAGCGAGGCTTGCTGCGAGGGTAAAATTGCCGCCGGTTGCGAGGGCGCGGCCAGGGGCTCCGGCTTGGCGATGGCACCAATGGCATCGGCAGGCGGCGCCTTCGCGACAGGGATTTCAGCGGCTTCGGCATAGATTTCGTCGGCTTCCGTCGGATCGGGCGCGGCCATTTCGAGCGCGATCAGATCCAGCATGGCATCGTCATAGGCTTCGGCCGCTTCCGTCGTTGCCTCCGTGGTCCCGGGCGCTGCGGCCGTCATTTCGGCTGGCGGGGGCGGTGTCCCGGTTTCAGGCGCCTCCTGGGCCTCCACGGCGGCAACCGGCATTTCGTCCGGCGGGACCGGGAAGGCCAGGCGAACGGGTTGTCGATCCGGCCGCGGCGGCGCCGGATTGCCGTCGCCAGCCTCCGCGATCCGCTTCCGGAGCAGATCGAATGCGGCGTTCAGTGCATCCAGGGGCTTGGCCGTCGAAACGTGTTCGCAAGCACCTTCGATGGCTTTGACCTGCAAATCGAGCAGATCGCAGATTCGGCTGTCGGCGCCGATTTCGCGCCACCGCCAGCTGATCTCCTTGATAATCCGCGCGCCCTTGCGGACCGGAGCCAGATTTTCCTCCAGCGTCCGGCTGTCGATGACAGCCGAGGCGGCGGCCTGGGCCTGATCAACGGCGCGCCCGATTGCGATCAGCGCCTGCTTCAGCGCGCTTTCGCGAGCCGGTTGCTTCTGGGCGGCAAGGCTTTCCTCGATCCGCGCCACCGCATCGAGCACCATGCGGGTGTCGGCATTGCGGTTACGCCTGGCGTATTCGCCGAGAAACCAGCGGCCCCGCGAGGTCTCCATGAATGCCTGGTTGATCGCCGCATAATCCTCCTCGGTCGGCAGCGCCGCACGGGCGGAAATCGGAGACAGGGCGAATGCTTCGTTGGCCATGGCAAACTCATCGCGCAAATCATCGCGCGTTACGCTAACGATCATCACGATATCAAGCGAATCGCAATTGAATTGATGCCGTCCGAATCACAAATCCCCATCGCATCGCACCGGACGTCCCGCCGATTCGCGACCCGGCTGGCGCTGTTTTACGGCACGCTGTTCGGATTGGTGGGCACCCACCTGCCGTTCTTTCCGGTATGGCTCCGGGCGGTCGGGATCGATGCGTCGTGGATCGGGATCATCACGGCGGCGCCCTCGGTAGCGCGGTTCACCATCCTGCCGTTGGTGACCGGCCTTTCCGAGAGGCGGGGGTCGCTGCGGGCTGCGATCATGGTCGCCTCGTTTGCAACCGCGCTCGGGCTTTCGGTGGTCGGAACCCAGCATCTGCCGGTCCTGGTCTTCCTCGCCTACGCCGTGACCGCCTGCGTGTGGACGCCGCTGACGCCGCTGACGGATGCCTATGCGTTGCGGGGCGTGGCGCGCTACGGCCTCGATTACGGCCCGCTGCGGCTGTGGGGCTCGGCGGCGTTCGTGGCGGGCGCGCTGGTCTGCGGACTGCTGGTCGATCTCATTGCGGCGCGGCATTTGATCTGGGTGATTGCCGCGGTAGCGGGGCTCGGCGCCATCGCCAGTTTAGGCCTGCAGCGGCTGGAAAATCCGAAGAAGACCCCGCTAGCCGCCCAGCGCGCGCCCGCGCTCATGCGCGAGCCCGGCTTTCTCGTCATCATCGCGGCAGCGGCGCTGATTCAGGGCAGCCACGCCGCCTATTACACCTTCGCCTCCATCGCCTGGCAGGGCGCCGGCTTCGGCGGCGCTGACCATTGCCGGGCTCTGGGTCTTGGGCGTGCTCGCCGAGATCGTGGTGTTCGCGCTGTCGCCGCGATTTACGTTGCAGCCTTCCGTGCTGGTGGTGATCGGCGGGCTGAGCGCGGTTGCGCGCTGGCTGATCACGGCGCAGGAGCCCTCAGTCGCGGTGCTGTGCGTGGTCCAACTGGCGCACGGGCTCACGTTCGGACTGACCCAGGTCGGCACCATGGGCCTGATGGTCCGTCACGTGCCCCTCGATGTCATGGCGCGGGGGCAGGGTTACTACGCGGCCTGCGGCGGCATCGTCGCCTCCAGCGCCTCGATCCTGTCCGGCGCGATCTATGCCCGTTACGGGCAGGGCGTCTATTACGTCATGGCGGCGATGGCGCTGTCCGGCGCGCTCGCGATGTGGCTCGCGCGCCACCGTCTCGCGGATTATCCCCACAGCGCGGCCTCGGGCGGATAGACCACGCTCTCCTCGTAGCGCAACCCGTTGTCGCGGTCGCGCGCCAGCAACAGGGGGCCGTCGAGATCGACGAAGCGGGCCTGTTGCGCAAGCAGCATCGCGGGCGCCATCGCCAGCGAAGTCGCAACCATACAGCCGATCATGATCTGAAATCCGAGCGCGCGCGCCGCATCCGCCATCACAAGCGCCTCGGTCAGCCCCCCGGTCTTGTCGAGCTTGATGTTGACGGCATCGTAGCGTTCGCGCAGTCCATCCAATGAGGCGCGGTCGTGCACGCTTTCGTCGGCGCAGACGGCCAGCCTCCTGCGGATGCGCATAAGCGCCTCATCCTGTGCGGCCGGCAGCGGCTGCTCGACCAGCGTGACGCCGGCGGCCGCGCAATCGGCGAGATTGTGTTCGAGATTGCCCGGCGTCCATGCCTCATTGGCATCGACGATGAGTTCGGATTTGGGAGCGGCCTGGCGCACCGCGGCGATGCGCCTGCCGTCGCCGTCGCCGCCGAGCTTGATCTTGAGCAGCGGCCGGTGCGCGGCTTTCGCGGCCGCCTCCGCCATAGCCTCCGGCGCGGCGAGCGAGATCGTATAGGCGGTGACGCAGGGCCGGGGCGCGGGGCGTCCTAGCAAGTTCCAGATGCGCTGACCGCTGGCTTTGGCCTCGAGGTCCATCAGGGCGCAATCCAGCGCATTGCGGGCGGCGCCCGCGGGCATCGCGGCTTGCAGGGCCGGGCGGTCCAGCCCCCCTTGCAAGGGTTCCCGCATCGAGTGGATGGCAGCCAGGGTCGCTTCCGGGGTCTCGCCATAGCGGGGGTAGGGGACGCATTCGCCGCGCCCGATCAGGCCGCCTTGGCGGACTTCGGCCACCACGGTCACGGCCTCGGTCTTGGCGCCGCGGCTGATCGTAAAGGAACCCGCGATCGGCCAGTGTTCGATTCTGGCGGATAACATGGAGGGTCGGCTGGAAGTCATTTTAATATCTGGCAATTTCTGAACCCCGGCTTGCCCGGCGCAACCAACTATGGCTGGTTAGGGGTGGGCTCTACAAGGTTACGAGCAAGGGTTGGATTTTTCCGTTTCCACGCATTGCGGAGAATCGGCACAGGAGGCGGCTACGTGAACGGCGGCCCGACATTGGAACGGATTGCGCGCGGCAATGGGCTGGCGCTGTGCGCCGCGGGGTCGTGGACCGCGCGCTTTGCGCCTGATCTCGAGGAGATCGTCGCAGAAGCCGAAAAGCTGACCGGCAGCCGGCCCAACATTTTCATCGACGTGTCGCAGGTCTCCAAGCTCGATACTTTCGGCGCCTGGTTGATCGAGCGGCTTCGCCGCAGCCTGACCCAGGGCGGCGTTGAAGCCAAGATCGCGGGCCTCTCGGCGAACTATTCCAGCCTGGTCGACGAGGTGCGTCGCGTGAAAGCGGGCCCCGCGGCCGCCGCGCCATCGGTGACGATCGCGGGGATGCTGGATCAAGTCGGCCGCAGCATGGCCGGCATCGGCGAGACCCTCGTCGGCCTGATCGACATGCTCGGCGCGGTGTTGGCCGCGAGCGGCAGGGTGATGATCCATCCCAAGGGCTTCCGCCTCACCTCGACCGTGCATCATCTCGAACAGGTGTGCTGGCGCGCGGTGCCGATCGTCGTGCTCATCACCTTCCTGATCGGCTGCATCATTTCCCAACAAGGCATCTTCCATTTCCGCAAATTCGGCGCGGATATTTTCGTGGTCGACATGCTGGGCGTGCTGGTGCTGCGCGAAATCGGCGTGCTGCTGGTCGCGATCATGGTGGCCGGCCGCTCGGGCAGCGCCTACACCGCCGAGCTCGGCTCCATGAAGATGCGTGAGGAGATCGACGCGCTGCGCACCATGGGATTCGACCCGATCGAGGTTCTGGTGCTGCCGCGGATGTTGGCGCTGGTGATCGGGTTACCGATCCTGGCCTTCCTCGGCGCCATCGCCGCGCTGTATGGCGGCGGGCTGGTGGCGTGGCTCTACGGCGGGGTCGATCCCGAAGCGTTCCTGCTTCGGTTGCGCGACGCGATCTCGATCGATCATTTTACCGTCGGCATCATCAAGGCGCCGGTGATGGCAGCCGTCATCGGCATCGTCGCCTGCGTCGAAGGGCTTGCCGTGCAGGGCAGCGCGGAATCGCTCGGTCAGCACACGACCTCCTCGGTGGTGAAGGGAATATTCTTCGTCATCGTCATGGATGGCGTGTTTGCTATCTTTTTCGCCTCGATCGGAATGTGACGATGGCGCCTGAGCAGCAAAACGCCATCATCCGGGTGCGCGATATCTCGGTGCAGTTCGGCTCGACCAGGGTTCTGGACGGCCTCGATCTCGATGTGAAGCGCGGCGAAATCCTGGGCTTTGTCGGTCCCTCCGGCGCGGGCAAATCGGTATTGACGCGCACCATCATCGGCCTGGTGCCCAAGATCAGCGGACGCATCGAGGTGTTCGGGCTCGATCTCGACGCCGCAAGCGCGGCAGAACGGCGCAGCGTCGAACGCCGCTGGGGCATCCTGTTCCAGCAGGGCGCGCTGTTTTCCTCGCTCACCGTGCGGCAGAATATTCAGTTCCCGGTGCGCGAATATCTCAACCTCTCGCAGCGGTTGCTCGATGAAATCACGGTGGCCAAGCTCGGCATGGTGGGATTGCGACCCGAGGTGGCCGACCGTTTTCCCTCGGAACTCTCGGGCGGCATGATCAAGCGCGTGGCGCTCGCCCGCGCGCTCGCGCTCGATCCGGAACTGGTGTTCCTCGACGAGCCGACCTCGGGCCTCGATCCCATCGGCGCCGGCGACTTTGACGAACTGGTCCGGACACTGCAGCGTACTTTGGGCCTGACCGTTTTCATGGTAACCCACGATCTCGATAGCCTTTATACCGCTTGTGACCGCATTGCCGTTTTGGGAAATGGCAAGATCATCGCCGCGGGATCGATGGCCGACATGCAGGCCTCGCAGCATCCCTGGCTGAGGGCCTATTTCCACGGCAAGCGTGCCCGCGCTGTCATGGGCTAGCGTGATCGCAAGATGCCAGGATCATGCGCGACGAAGGGGTAGACGAGGGCTCTGATCCGGCGAAGCTTGAATCAGGGTCCGCTTTTGGAGTTGGTTGATGGAAACGCGGGCGAACTTCGTCCTGATCGGTGCGTTCACGCTTGCGGTGATTGCCGCGGCGTTCGGCTTTGTGCTGTGGTTCCAGAGCCTGCACACCACCAAGGCGCGCAGCCCGATCCGCATCATCTTCGAAGGCCCGGCATCGGGCTTGCGCAACGGCGGCAGCGTCAACTTCAACGGCATCCGGATCGGCGAGGTGATCTCCGTGAAGCTCGACAATCCGCGCCGGGTCGTCGCGCTCGCCATGGTCGGAAACGACACCCCGATCCGCAAGGACACGCTGGTGGGGCTCGAATTCCAGGGATTGACCGGTGTCGCTGCGATATCGCTCAAGGGCGGCGAAGAGGCGGCGCCCCCGGTTCCGCTGGATGAGGATGGCATCCCGGTGCTGACCGCCGATCCCAATGCGCTGCAGGATGTCACCGAGGCGATCCGCGGCACGCTGCAGAACATCAACAGGGTGGTCGCCGACAATCAGGAGTCGATCAAGAATTCGCTGCGAAACCTCGACACCTTCACCTCTTCGCTGGCGCGCAACTCCGAGAAGATCGACAGCGTGATGCTGAAAGCCGACAGCGTGATGTTGAAAGCCGACGGCATGATGGGCAAGGCCGACAATCTGATGCTTGGCCTCAATACGCTGGCCGGCGGCAAGGAGGGGGGCGAGCTGTTCCAGGCGGTAAAATCGATCCGTGAACTGGCGGAAGATTTCGACAAGCGATCGGGCGCGCTGATGTCCGACGGCCGCCGCACCCTCGCCGACATCAGCCGCGCGGTGAACAATCTCGACCGCAACCCGACGCGGCTGTTGTTTGGCGCAGGCAATGGCGCCGCCCCGGCCGAGGCGCCCAAGCCAGCACCTGCCGCACCCCCGGCGGGCGAGAAGAAGCGGCCGTAGGCCTGGGGCAGGTCCGGATTTTACGTTCGCGGATTGCGGTTACGGGCTTCGTCGTCCCGGCCAAGCGAAGCGCGAGCCGGGATCCATATGCCGCGGCCACGCTTATGGCATGGTGGCTAACGGCTTCTGTTCCAACAAACAATGGTGGCTATGGGTCCCTGCGTTCGTGTTTGGTCTCGGGAGATTGGGTGGATCGAATCGGTGTAGAACGGGGCATCCGTTACATTGAGGAGCGCTGTGGGACATGGAGCTAGCTCTGCACGCCAATGCGACCACCACCCCAAAGATCCGGTCCTATATCCAGCGCAGCAAGAAGCCGGTAGCGGAGTTGGCGACGGAACTCGGGGTTTGCGAGACCACAATCCGTCGCTGGCGCGGCCGGACGACGGTCGGTGATCGCTCACGCCGGTGGAATACTGGATCACCCGCTTTCGCGGGTGATGACAGCCTGGGATTCGATTTTCAAACATCCACGACAATCGGATTTGAGATTGTCATCACCGAGCTTGACCCGGTGATCCATCTTCTTCGGAGAGGTTTGTAACGAAGATGATGGATGCCCGGGTCAAGCCCCGGCATGACGAATGTGCGAGACATGCCCCCGCGACCGGAAAAGAGAAAACTCCGGATGTCGCTTCCACCTCACCTCTTCGAGCTACGGGGCGACGCTTGCTCCGAAAAAAAACGGAGGCATCGCTGCCTCCGTTTCTTATCTCGATCAACTCAAGCCCTACCCGAGCCGTCCCGCCGCATGCGCGAGCAGGGTGTAGACGAGACCGGTCTCCGAGGTGAGGTGGCTGCGCAGCACTTGAGGGCCGCGCTCGTCGCGCGCGACCTCGTCGAGCAGCCGCTCGAACTCGGTGATGTAGCGATCGACCGTCTGCTTGAAGCTGCGGTCGGCGCGATATTTGCGAGCGACCTCGTCGAAAGCCTTTTGGCCGGCCGGGGTGTAGAGCCGCTTGGAGAAAGCCTTGCTCTCGCCGCGCTGGTAGCGATCCCACATCTCGGCGGCGAGATTGCGATCCATCAGCCGGCCGATGTCGAGCGACAGCGATGCCAGCGGGTTGTCACCGCCCTGCTGCGCGGGACGGCCGCGCGCGGTCTCCCGGTTGGCGGCGCCATCGGTGCGGCTCAGGAGTTCGGAAAGCCATCCGTCGCGTGCCTGGTCTGAATTCCCGGGAGACACCGGCGGCGCTTCGGTGCGCCGTGAGGACGGCCCGCCGAGGTCCGGTGGCGGCAAGTTCGATGCGCTGCCCGCCTCGCGGCCGCGCGGCGCCGCGCGCGATTGGCCGCCTGCGCCAGCCAGCATCGACTCTTCCTCGCGTTGCAGGCTCGCCCGTCCCGGGCTGACCACGTCCAGTCCGCGGCCGTGATGGGCGACGATGCGGTTCAGTTCCGCCAATGCCTCGATCTGGTCGACGATCACCTTGCGCATTTGCGCCGTGCTTTCGGCGGCTTCCTGCGGCATTTCCAGCACGCCGCGGCGAAGTTCTTCGCGGGTTGTATCGAGTTCGTGGTGCATTTCCGCAGCCATCTGCTTCATGCTCGCCACCATTTCGGCGAACTTTTCCGCGGACTGCTTGAACATCGCTTCCGCGTCATGCGTGCTCTGCTGATAGATTTCGGCCATGGCCTCGGTGGTCTGCCGGCGTTCCTCTTCGGCGGAAGCCCTGACCGCCTCGAATTGCCGGCTGATCGAGGCCGAACCCGCGCCGGCGGTTTCCGCCACCACGCGGGCGATATCGCGCGCACGTTCTTCCGCAGCCGCGAGCGATTCGTCCAGCAGGCCGGTGAAGCGCGACAGCCGCTGGTCGAGATCGGCGGTGCGCAAATCGATAGCGGTGACCAGCGTATCAAGCGCCGACTTGCGTTCGGCGACGGAGGCGGTGGTGTTGCGGTTGCTCTGCTCGACCACGGCCGCCGCTTCGGCTAGCGCCTTGCCGTGGGTGCCGAACTGGCTGGAAAGCGAGCCGAGATCCTCTAGCGCCTTCGAGGTTTTGGCGTTGAAGACGCCCAACTGGTTTTCCAGCGCTTGCGTGGCCACCCCGTTGCGCGAGGTGACATCATTCATGGCGGACACGAAATCGGCCACGCGCGTGACCAGCGCCCGCTCCAGCGAGTTGAGATTGTCGTGCGCGCCGGTCAGAACCTCCTGCAGCAGAATGTTGCCTTCGCGCAGCCGCTCGAACAACGCGACCGTGTCGGTTCGCAGTATCTTGCTGGTCTCCTGCATCTCGGTTACCGCCGCGATCGAAACCTGGCGCGACTGGTCGATCGCCGCGCGCGACGCCTGCTCCAGTTCCTTCAACGACTTGGCGACGGCGCCGGAAGCCACCTCGCCCGCGGACGTGACCGTCCGCGCAACGTCGGAGCCGTGGTTCAACAGGGATTGCGTAAAGTTCTGTCCCCTGGTCTCGATCGATTTCAGCGCGTCGGCGGTGACGCGGTCGATATCGACCGTGAGCTGGTTGGTCCTGGCGCCGATCGCCTCGACCAGCGTTCCGCGCTTGCCGTCGATCATCTGCGACAGGCGATCGGTCTGCTGCTGGACGTAGGTGACGATTTCGTTGGACTTGCCGGTCATGGCAGAACTGAAATCGGCGCTGGCGGCGAGCATCGAGCGTTCGACTTCCGCCGAGGTCGACTTGACCTTGGAGCTGACCTCGTTCGATGCGGCAACCAGCGCGCTTTGCGCGTTGAGCGCACTGGTCTGGATATTGTCCGTGGTAGTGGCGGTGACCGCGCCGAGCGACCGCTCGATATCGTTGGCGATCGCCTTGATCTGGCTGGCGGCGTCGACGGAGGTTGCTTGCAGCGAGCCTTGAGCCTCGCGGGCGCTGTTGAGAATCGATGTGGCGGTGTCCGCGCCGACCGCCGTCAATATCCGCTCCACATCGCTCGCCAGTGACTTGACGTGATTGGCGGCGTCCGCGGACGCGGTGACCAGCGTGCTTTGAGCCTCGCGCGCGCCGGCGACGACCGATTCGGCGCTGGCAGTTCCGGCGATCGACAATGACCGCTGAATATCGGCCGCCAGCGTCTTGGCGTGGTTGGCGGCGTCGGAGGAGGCAGTGACCAGCGTGGTCTGGACCTCTTGCGCGCCGTCGAGAAGGGCGGCCTGCGCTTCGCGAGCGCTGGTCAGTATCGAGTTCGCCGCGCCGGCGCTCACGGCGCTGAGGGTGCGCTCGACATCGGCGGAGGTCAGCTTCAATTGTGCGCCGACGTCGGAAGAAACCGTAAGCAGCGATTCCTGCGCGGCGCGGGCGCCGGTCTGGATGGTCTCGCTGGTGTTGACGACAAGGTTGGTGAGCGAGCGTTCTGCGTCCTCGACGTGGGACCGGATCCCGAGCGACAACTCCTCGGCACGCGCCATCAGGCCGTCACTGGCCTGACGCCCGCTGCTCTCGATGCGGCCCGCCACGGCTTCGATACGCGAACCCAACAGATCTTCGAACTGCGCGACGCGCATGTCGATGTCGTTGGCGACCGCGCCGACCTTGGTTTCGATGCCCTGATGAATTTCCTGGAACCGTGCGGTGACGGTGTCGGTCAGCTGGGCGCTGCGGCCGTTGATGGTTTCGGTCACGTTGGCGATGCGCCGGTCGACCGCCTCGATCGCCTGGGCGGTGCCGTCGGTAAGCGAGGAGGTGAGAAGGTTGAGGCGCGAATCGATCGAGTGGATCGCCTGCGCCGCACCATCGGTCAGCGAGGATGCCAGCGAGCCCAGCCGGCTGCCGATGGTTTCGGTCACCGACTTCGCGCGCGCATCGAAGCTCTGTTCCAGCGATTTGATCTTGCCGTCGAGCGACGTATCGAGATTGGCGACACGTGTTCCGAGCGTGGTCTCGAATTGCACGAGACGCTGGTCCAGCGAGGCGGTGATCTCGCCGCCGTTCGAGGCGAGGCGGGTATCGAAGTTGTCGACGTAGGTCTTCAGCGTTTCCGCGATGTCCTGGGTGCGTTGACCCATGCGGTCGACGATCTCGCCGCCGAATGTCTTGACGGTGCGGTCGAATTCCGAGATGTGGCGGGTGATGATGGCGCCGAGCGTGCCGCTGTCGCGCGAGAATTTCTCCGCAAGCTCGCCGCCCTGGTTCTTCACCAGTTCGTCGAAAGCGCTCATTTGCAGGGAGAGCGTATCGTGCGCGGTCTCGGTCTGGCTGATGACCTTTGCCACCAGCGAGTTCACGGTCACGTCAAGCGCATCGCTGGCCTTGTCGCCGGAGCTGAGGATATTGGTCGCCAGGCGGTTGCCGGCCTCGTCGATCTTGTTGACGAGATCGCCGCTGCGCAGCTCGAGCTCCAGCAGCAGCGAATCGCTGGAATTCTTCAGCGAGTCGTGAACCTGTTCGGTCCGGTCGGAAATGCCATCGACGATCGTGGAGGAACGCTGTTCGAATTCGCTGGTGATGCGGTCGATGCGCTCGTTCAGCATCTCGTGAACGCGGTCGGCCAGGTCGACGAACTCGTCATGGACGTGGCCGGTCTTGAAGTTGAGGCTGGTGGTAAGGCGCTCGCTGGCGTCGAGCACGGCGCGCGTGGTCTCGGCGCTCGCTTCCTCGAGACGATCGAGCAGGTCGCCGCCGCGCTCGCCGAGCGCGAGGATCATGTTGTCGCCGGCGTGGCCGAGCGCGCTCGTAATGTGGGCGCCGCGTTCTTCCAGCGCGCCGGTGATGCTCTTGGCCACCTCGTCGACGCGGGAGGCGATGGCGTCGGAGATCAGCGCGATGTCATGACGCAGGTCGATTTGCACGCCGGAAATGGCGCTGCGAACCTGCTCGGCCTGTCCGACCAGGTTGTCGCGCTGGTGCGCGATATCCTGCAGCAGGGCGCGGATACGCACCTCGTTGTCGCTGTAGGCGCGCTCCAGCGCCGAGACTTCGTTGGCAACCAGGGTTTCGAGTTCGCCGGCGCGCGCGATGGCGCGCTCGACGCCGTCGCCCATCGCCGCGACTTCGCGGCGAATCGCCTGACCGACGGTCACCATCGAGTCTGCGGCCGCGCTTTCAGGCTCCGAAAAACGAATCGCCACCTGCGCCATCGATTGCGCGATCATGCGCAATTCCTGGCCGCGCCAGGCAAGGCTCGCGAGGAAATAGAACAGCATTACCGGCGCAAACAACAATGCCGCCAGTCCTGCGAGCACCAGCGTGCCGCTGCTGCCCTGGCCGATCGCGGCCTGCAGCGAGGGAAGGAAGCTGACGGTCAATAGCCCGGCGCCGACGATCCAGACCACTGCGAAAACCGTGGCGAGCGCATAGACGTTGCGGGCGGGGCGGCCCTTCTGAATAGCCTGCAGGATCTGCCCGATGGTTTCGCGGTCGTCATTGGCGGCGCGGCGCGGCGCGCGCGGCTCCTCGACCGCTTCAAACGCAGGCTGGTCGACGTTCGGACGCGTGTCGTAGGCGCGCTCGTCATATCCGGGTGCGGAGTTGGCCGGCGTCACATCGCCGCGGGCTGAACTCCGCGTCGTGTCGGCCGAGACGTCACTGATGTTCAAGGCTTCCTGAATGGCAGAAAGCGCTTCTTCAGTAGGGTCTTTGGCCTTCTTGGGATTGTTCGCCATGTTCGGTCTCAGCCCCTCATTTTAATTTTCACGCAAAGCCGCAGAGCGTTGCGCGAATGCCCCTCGCGAAACTCGAAACCGGTTTCTTCCTTACCCCTGCGCGGCCACCGCAGGCGCGGCGCTTGCGCCGCCCTGTCCGCTGCATCGAAAACATCCTATTGGCTTGGCGATGCGAATGAAATGGTGAGATTAATACAATCTTAATCATCGTTAACAGCAGGGGACCCTAAGATATTGCGGTTCCTCAAAATTTTCGGTCGGTGCGTCAATTGGGGCGACTTTTTGCCAAAAAAAAGGCGGACTGACGGCGCGACCGCAAAACATCCATTAACCAGTTCCGTGATTGGCTGACCGACCTCGTCGCTGACATCGGCGGGGTGCCCGGAGATTCAATTATCGCCATGCCACTTCATCTGGAACGGGTAGACTGGATGCCATCGCCGCCGCTCGCTCCCGATGATGGTCCGATCGATTTCGAACATCTGCGCCGCATGACGCTCGGCGATAACAACCTCGAGCGCGAAGTACTGGCGATGTTTTCGGCCCAGGCGGTGAGTCTGATCGGAACTTTGGCCGCCTTGCCCAAGGATGCCGGCGCGTTGGCGCATACGCTGAAGGGGTCGGCGCGGGCCATCGGCGCATTCGCCGTGGCCGAGGCCGCCGTCCGACTGGAAGACGCCCTGCGGAACGGCGAGGATCCATCCGATCTTCTTGGCGAGCTCGATGATGCGATCGCACAGGCCCGCGCGGCTATCGACGCTATCCTGCGACGGTCCTGATCTCGCCTCCAAAACCCTTGCATGACGGGACGTCCCCGAGCGGCGTCACGTTCCCATTTCGGCGCGGCCGGGCCCTTGCCGATATCAAATTCCCCGCACTAGCGCGGAGCGGATCGACCCGTTATAGGACAGCCCGGACCTCTCGATCCCGGCAGCACGAGCAATCATGGCCAAGATTCACTTTGTCGATCACACCGGCGAAACCCGCATCATAGACGTTGAGAACGGGGCGACCGTCATGGAAGCCGCGATCCGCAACGCCGTCCCGGGCATCGAGGCCGAATGCGGCGGCGCCTGCGCGTGTGCGACGTGCCACGTCTATGTCGACGAGGCCTGGCGCGAGAAGGTCGGCGCGCCGAGTCCGATGGAAGAGGACATGCTGGATTTCGGCTTCGACGTGCGGCCCAATTCGCGGTTGTCGTGTCAGATCAAGGTGAGCGACGAGCTGGATGGCCTCATCGTCTCGACGCCGGAACGGCAGGCGTAGATCACGATCCGATTGAGTTGAATCGGATCACGTTGGCATGGGGCCGGGCTGTTACCATGCGTAGCGCACCAAGCCCTTGCCGGCGTAGGAACGGGTCACTTCGGAGAATTCGCCTTCGAAGGTGGCGGCAGCGGACCAGCCGTTGATCCATTTGATTTCGGCGGAGGCGGTGGTCAGTGCCGAGTCGCGCGCTTGCGCCGCGCCGTTGACGACGAAGCTTGCGCCCGGCAGCGTCTGGAAGGTGGCACCGATGTTGCGGTCGGGGTTGAAGTCGTGCGCCCAGGCGGCGCGACCGCGCAAGGTCAGGATCGCACTGTCAATCGCCCAGGACTTGTCGGTGCGTATACCGAGTTCCGAGCGCGTATCGGTTACGCTCTTCGAGCCGTAAGTCAGCGCAAATGTATTGGTGCCCGACACAGCATGTTCGGCGTAAGCCGGCAGATCGAAGGTCGTGAACTGGCCGGCGGCGTAGGGTGTGATGCCGATGCCGCCCATCCATGGCGTCACCATCCGGTAGCCGCCCTCGACACGGCCTGAGAAGGCGTTGGCGTTGAACTCGGCGCGCAGCCGGTCGACGCCGGCGATGGTGACCGTGCGATCGGTGGTGATGTCTTGCCAGCCATAGGCGAGCGCGGCGGAGATGTAGGCCGGGCCGGCGGTGTGACGCAGATAGGCGCCGGCCTGGAACAGGTCGGATCGGCCGCTGCCCAAGCCGTTGACGCTGAAGTTGGTGCCTCCGCCGGCTAGCGCAAAGCCTGCCAGCGTGAACGGGGAGAAGCGGTAATCGGCACCGACCGCGGTACCGAAGATGCGGCTGGTCGCGGTGTTCGAGCCCACCGTCGCGTTGCCGTCGGTGGTCTGGGAGCCGCCGTATCCGGCGGCCCACACGCTCCAGCGCTGCGCAAGAAGGTCAGCCAACGGCGGCGCCTTGCGGTAGATGGCAGCGTAAGCGTCGCGCTCGCTCTTCGTACGCGACTTGCCGTCGGCGGCGTAGGCGGAGGCGCCGAAATCCTCTGCCGCGAACGGTATTGCACCGGGCCCGCCGGCTGCGCCATCGCCGCGTCCGGCGATAAAGGGATCGGTCAATAGCCCCATGAACTGGTTCATCGCATCGAAGGTGGTTTGCTGCGAGCCGGTCGCCAATTCACCTGAGGCCTGCGTCAGTCCCGCCGGCGACAGCATGGCGAATGCCCCGGGGATGCCGCCATTGACATTGAAGAAATTGGTCAGCGCGTTCGCGACATTCTGCTGATTGCGGTTGAGGCTGCCATTTGGTGGCGTGGTAAAACTCAGCGCGATGTTCAAAAAGGCATTGTTGGCGTCATAGCTCAGGCTCGATTGAATGTTCGAGTTGTTGGAAATGACGGTCGGATTGAAAATGCCGTTGACGTTGCCGGTAGTGGTGTTGACGATCGTGTATTGCTTGTTGATGAAGCTGCCAGGGAGGAAGACCACGTTCACAGTCGCGCCGCCGAGCGTAGCGTTGCCGGTGACCTTGGTAAGGCCTGCATTCGTCGGCGAGACCTGAATCATGTAGGTTGAGGCAGCGGTGAACGAGAGGTTGCCCTGCACGGTCAGAGGTCCGAAGGCGCTCGCCGCACTCCCCGGCGCCAGTGTGCCGCCAAGTACCGTTGTGCTTCCCACCGTGCCACTGCCGCCGAGGGTGCCGGCCGCGTTCACGGTCACTGCCGAATTGGCAATCGAACCATCCACCAGCAATGTGCCGGCGCTGACGGTCCAGGGTAAAGCTGCGGCGTTGGTCCCGGTCAGCGTCCAGGTCGAAGTCCCCAATTTGTTGAACGTAGTGAAGCCCCGATACTGAGCGGCAGCGCCGATGGTCGAGACATCGAAGCTGTCCGTACCGGCGCCGCCAAGCTGGAATTTATCGGCGCCAGCGCCGACCACTCTGCCGGTGATCGACGAGCCCGGATCGAGCGTCAATACATTGCTGCTGCCGGCACCGAACGTGATCGCGTTGCCGGCTGGGGTGACCGCGTTGCCGACTGCGCTGATGATGCCGCTATTTTCTACACTCGAAGAAGCCGCACCTATGAACAGGATTGCGCGCGGTCCCGAGATCGTCCCGGTATTGACGATGGTATTGGACGTCGTGCTGAGCGAGCCGATAGCGATGTCGTCGCCATGAATGGTGCCCGCATTGGTGATGACGACGGCGCCAGACCCGCCTGCAAGAATGCCCAAGGAATTGTTGGTGGTGCCTCCGTTAACTTTGTCTTCGATACCACTTATGACGCCATTTTTCAGGTTCGTTACAGTCAAAGTTCCAGTTGTGTTGTTTGCGATAGCTGTTCCCTGCGAGCCAGTACCGCCGCTCGCGGAAATCGTGCCGGAATTGGTGACATTCAGGTCCGTCAGCGTGATGATGCCAAATGTCCCGTTCACCGTGCTGCCGGTTGCCGAAATTGTACCGCTATTGGTGAAGTTGACGGAGGTGGCGTTGATGCCTGCGGCCTCGTTGGCGCTCGTGCCGCTGAGGGTGGCAGTACCAGCGGCGACATTGATAGTGCCAGCGTTGCTGCCGAGCAGGTTCCCGACATTTACTCCGAACATGGCGGCGTTCGCATTCGTAGATGCTGCAGTGATCGCGCCGGAATTGTTGTTTGTCAGAGTGAGCGTAAGGGCCGAATTCGTACTGATCCCGCTGAAGGTTGCCGCGTTGGACCCATCATCCTTGATCGTGCCGCTGTTATTGATGGTGTTGTTCGCACCCACGGCAATGCCGGCGCCCGTACCGGCGACCGACGCACCGCCGACGACGTTAATGGTCAAACCGATCTGCGAGCCGTCACCGTATCCGACCAGCGGGTTTTGATTGACCGTAGTGTTGGAGCAAGTCACCGTCGTGCCGGGTGGCGGCGAGCCGGCCCCCGCGGGCGGTACACAAGCGGCCTCGACCGCGGATGCCGTTATTAGCAATATGGCCTGAACGGCCATCAGGGCTGCCGCAATAACTCGCAACGAAGCGAAAGATCGCAGCATACAGCCGCGGATCCCGACAAAGGTCCTTATCATGCTGACGTCTTCCCAAACACATTCGATTGGCTTTTATTTTTGTTGTCCGCGGTGAGCCATTCGAAAAAGGTTACTCTCTGGAGTTGTGTTGGGTATCTTGACCGGCAGATTCCAAGCCGCATAGTCGGACTGCGCCAATGAGGCTGGAATCCTTAGGCCCGCGGTCATATGGCAACATTCCTAGGTTGTCCATCAACCTGTAGCGTACTCCCTAGTGTTACCCGCCTAGGTATAGTTTAGCTTTGGGCCAGCCGGAGGTTTTGTTGGATTGGCTGCTCGTCAAGGTCTGGAACATCCATTCGCTGGAATGATCCGCCTAATTGCTTTCGGCTTTCCTCGCTCAGGACACCATTCGCCAGGTGCCGACAACATCGGCGACCTGCGCCGTTGTCACGCCGATTCAAATCGCGACAGCCAGCGTCGCAAACGCCAGTTCGAAGGCCGTTTCAAAAATAACCCGGTCCAGCCTCACTTTCCATCCGATCTGCGGAGCAGCCAGGGCTGAAAATTCCTGACGATTTCAGATGTCAGCCGCGTCGGCATTCGTGTGTTGTCGTCGATCAGCACCGAGACCGATTGCGCAGAGGCTACGCATTTGCCTTCGGAAAACACCACCTGGTCGAACGTGACCGAGGTTCGGCCGAACTTCGAGAGCCCGAGCCCCAGTTCCACCGTCCCGGGCCAGCGCAGTTCGGCGCGGAAATGGATGTCGAGCCGCACCATGATCCAGTTGAGGCCCGGCGGCACCAGCCCATAGCCGCGGTCCTTCATCAGCGTCACGCGGCCGGTTTCGAAATAGGTCGCATAGACCGCATTGTTGACATGCTGGTTGGGATCGAGATCGGCATAGCGAACATTGTCCGTCAGCCGATAGGGAAAATCTTCCAGGCGTGGCGTTGAATCGAGACGGGCAGGCGCGTTCACGGGGCAATCTCCGAAAGTTTCATCTCGTTACAGCGTAGTTGTCGAATGGCGGCAAGGGGTTGCCGCCCTCACGGGCATGATATTATGGCTTTCCTCACCCCTCCGCGTTGGCTAGACAGGCGCAGCCAAAAGGCCCCCTGACGCCACCCACACGAAAAGAAGCGATATGAGCGAAGCGATCAAAACCGACGTGCTGATAATCGGCGCGGGTCCCTGCGGATTGTTTGCCGTTTTCGAACTCGGCCTGCTCGATATGAAGGTGCATCTGGTCGATATTCTCGACAAGATCGGCGGCCAATGCGCCGAGCTCTATCCGGAAAAGCCGATCTACGACATTCCCGGCATCCCCTTCGTCACCGGCCAGGGCCTCACCGATGCGCTGATGGAGCAGATCAAGCCGTTCAACCCGACTTTCCATCTCAATGAAATGGTGGAGAAGATCGAGAAGATCGGCGATCCCGGTTTCCGCGTCACCACCGATGCCGGCCAGATTTTCGAGTGCAAGGTGGTGGTGATCTCCGCCGGCGGCGGCTCGTTCCAGCCGAAGCGCCCCCCGGTGCCGGGGATCGAGGCCTTTGAGGGCACCTCGGTGTTTTACTCCGTGCGCAAGATGGATCAGTTCCGCGACAAGGATCTATTGATCGTCGGCGGCGGCAATTCCGCGCTCGACTGGACGCTCAATCTGCACCCGATCGCAAAGCGCGTGACCCTGCTGCACCGGCGCGACGATTTCCGCGCCGCGCCCCACAGCGTCGAACAGATGCGCGCGCTGGTCGCCGCCGGGAAAATGGACCTGAAGATCGGCCAGGTCACGGCGCTGGAGGGCGAGAGCGGCATACTGTCGGGCGCCACCGTCAAGGGCAACGACAACTCCATTTCCAAATTCGCGTGCGATACCATCCTGCCGTTCTTCGGCCTGACCATGAAGCTCGGCCCGGTCGCGAACTGGGGCATCGCACTTGAGAATAATCTGGTACCGGTGGAAACCTCGGCATTCGAAACCAGCGTCCCCGGCATCTTTGCGATCGGCGACATCAACACCTATCCCGGCAAGTTGAAGCTCATCCTGTGCGGTTTCCACGAGGGGGCGTTGATGGCCCAGAAGGCGTACCGTTACGTCTATCCGGATAAGCGGCTGGTGTTCCAGTACACGACGTCGTCCTCGAGTTTACAAAAGAAGCTCGGGGTCAACTGACCCGGGAAATGCCGTTCTAAATAGTTGCGGCAAGTTTGTGGCGCTTGGTGCTTGAGCGCCGCCCGGTAGCAGGATGCGGCACTGGAACGACGGACGAAATAGCCGTAATCTCCTCGGCGGGCTGGTCAGGTGATGATGATGTGGATCGCGCTATCCAAACTTCGACTGACGCTGCTGCCGATCATGGCGGGCCTGGTGTTCTCGCTGGCAATCGTGCTTCGAGGCCAGGCCGCCGAGCTCTCCGCCGCCGGGCTTTGGCAAAAGGTCGAAGACGGCAAGCCGGTGGGGTGGTTTCTGGTGCTCGATCACGACGGCATCTTCGAAGGCGTGATCGCCAAGACCTTTCCGCTGCCAAGCGATGCGCCCAATCCGATCTGCGCGAAATGCTCCGACGATCGCAAGAATGCGCCGTGGCTCGGCCTTTCCATCATCAGGGATATGAGGCGCGACGGACTGAAATATGAGGACGGCAACGTTCTCGATCCGCGCGACGGCAAAATCTATAAAGCCAAGATGACCCTCAGCCCGGACGGTCAAACGCTGACGATGCGCGGCTATTGGGGGATTTCGCTGCTCGGCAAGGATGAAACCTGGTTTCGGTTGCCGGAGACGGCGATGACCTCGATCGATCCCGCCATCGTGGAGAAATACCTGCCAGCGCCGCCCCCTCCGGTAAAACCGCCGCCGGCCGCGGTGAAACAGCCGCCCACGGTCGCGAAAAAGAGCGGCTTGCCTGCAACCCCACCGGCGCGCTGACGCGCCGGAACACCGCGCAATTTCTAGCGCGTTGCCGGCGTCGCCGCGGCCGGCGGCGGCACGGGCTCCCCAACGATGTCAGGCACGGCGGCGTCGAGTTGAAGCACCGATGCCACCGCGGGCAGGGCCGCGTCCGCCATCGCGGCATGGCCTTCGGCCGAGGGATGCACCGCTCCGCCATAGACCGCGGAGAGTACACCCCAGGTCGCGTCGTGGATATCGGCGGGTTGACTGGTAGCCGGCAGCGCCTGCGGATAGGTCATCGCCGCGAAGTAACTGTCGTTGGCGTCGCGAATCCAGCGCGCGCGCGGAAGATAGGCGCGATATTCGCCGGCGCTGCGGCCGCACAGCATCGGCTGGTTCGCCGCCGTGACGATGTCGGGATCGAAGCTTTCGCCCTTGGGCGAAAAACATTCCCGGTCGAACTCCGGATCGGCCGGGCTGCGCGCACAGAATCCGTGATCCGCGAACGCGGCCTGATGGGTGTCGACGAAGGTCATCCGATCGGCGACCGGATTGCGGCACAGCACGCCCTGCTCGCACAAAGCGAGCGCCTTGAGCTGCGGCAGGAATTCGTTCTGCACATAGCCGGAAACGTTGGCCAGCCGCTGCGGTTCGGCGTTGAACGAGGGGTGGATATCGAAACCGGCGCGGCCGCCGGGACAGGCCGCGCCGCCCTCGGCGAGCGTCGGGTTGGCGTAGGACACGTAGACGACGTGCGACATGTCGCCCACCAGCGGCTTTAACGCCTCGCGCAATTTGCCGAAACCTTGCGGCAGCTCCCGCGCCAGCGCCACTCGCGAATCCTCGACCGATCCCATCACGCCCGAGCGCCTGAACAGCGCGCGCTCCGTGGGGGTGTCGACGATCACGTCGGCGACAAGCCCGGAGAAATTGATGTCGTTGGCGCCGACCGACAGCAGGATCAGGTCGAGCTTGCGATCGGGCTGCCGGCGCTTCGCGGCGGCTACGGCCTCGCGCAATTCGGACAGTTGCGCGTTGACCGCGCCCTGGCAGTTGCCGGCGGATTTCGTCGGCGGGCATTCCCGCGCGCGTTGCACGGCGAACAGTCCGTCATTGATGGTGGCGCCGGTGCATGCGAGCGGCAGGTACGTCACCGCGATGTGCCGATATCGCACCGCGAGCGCGAGTGCCGTGCGGGTCTGGTAACTGTACAGCGAGCGATGGCAGGCGGAATTAAACCACAGCGCGCTCTGGCGTTGCCATGCCGCAAGCGTGTCGGGGGCTTCGCAGGCCCGTCCCCCTTTGAACCCCGCCCGGCTCGGGCGGTAATACTGCCCGCCCGCCGTGCCCAGATAGGAGCGGAAGCAAAACCCCTCCTCCGCCAATGCGATCGCGCGGTCAGGGTTGCCCTCGCCGGAAGCGATGCTATCGCCGAGTCCGGCGATGAAAATATCGCGCACGGCGATCTCGGTTGAGATTTGCCGTGGCGTCTCGGGTCCGCTGGAAACCTCGACGGTCGCAACCGTGGTTCGTCCATAGCGCACCCGGAGATTGACGGGTTCGGCGCAGTCGAACGTGGACAGGCGCGGGCCGTCGCCATCGTCGAACGACCAGGCGCAGGTGGCGCCAACGGGAACCTGGCCGGTCAGCGTAACCGTGATCGGGTGATCTGACGGCGTCAGGTAACTTTCCCTGACGTTGTCGCGCAGGCAGGGCTCGCTGACGCGGCCGGACAAATCGATGCAGAGCCGGTTCACCGTGTTGCGTGCCCAGCCGCGGCCGTCGCTCTGCAGCTCCAGCTTCTGCTCCGAGGCGAGAATGCCGACGCCGCCGCGCGCGCTGTCGGCATGAAGCAGAAAATCGCGCTCTTCGCGGAACAGCCGGAAGCGGTTGCGCACCTCCCATGAAATCTGCATGGCGGCATCCGGCGCGTTTTGCGCTACCTCGGGCGCGGCTGCCGCCGGCGCGGCCTGGCCCGGTGCGGTTTGCGCGCCTGTCGGGCGCTCCGGCAGCGCGGCGAGTGCCCCCGCAAGCAGCGCGCAGGCAACGAACGGGCGAAGGCGAATTGGGATCATGAGGCGTTTGACGCTACGGTTGAGGCAAAAATATGAGAGACGCCGAACTGCGAAAAACTGTCCCGGCGCGACCGCCGGAGAGCATGCTTGGCGGGCCGGTCGCCGCTATCGCGACATCAGTTTCTTTGCCGGCCGCGGCACGGCGGTGGGTGCGACGCAGGCCTCGCTGAGCCGGCGGCGTTGCCGCCACGGCACCATCACGTTCAGCCAAAGCTCGCGCGTTCCCATGATGCTGATCGCGGTCCCGAACGGGATCAGGAAATACAGGATCCGAAACACCACGAGGGTTGCCAGCAGCTGTTCCCTGCCGAATTCGGGCAAGGCCACCAGCATCGCGGCGTCGAACACGCCGATCGAGCCGGGCGCATGGCTGGCGAAGCCGAGCAGCGTCGCCAGAATGAACACCACCGCCAGCGAAATGAAGTCGATGCCGGGTTGCGCGGGCATCAACAGATGCATCGCAAGCGCACAGAATCCGAGATCGACGACGCCGATCAGGATTTGCAGCAGCGTCAACCGCACCGAAGGCAACTCGACCTTCCAGCCGTTCTGTCCGAGTTCGCGCCGTTTGTCGCCCAGGGCGATCCAGCCGAGATAGGCGACGATGCCGGCGAGGGCGCCGATCGCAATCAGCCGGTTGATGGCGGGCGGCAACTGATCCATCGCGGAGGCCGCCCACGGGTGCCACGCCATTCCGATGCCGAGCACGAAGGTATTGCCGAGCCAGAACGTCAGCCCGGAGAGGAAACAGATTTTCGCAACGTCGATGGCGTTCAATCCGTAGTCCGAATAGATCCGGAAACGGATCGCGCCGCCGGTAAACACGGTGGCGCCGATGTTATGGCCGATCGAATAGCTGGTGAAACTCGACAACGCCGCGATGCGATAGGGCACCTGCTTCTTGCCGATGGTGCGTAGCGCGAAGAAATCGTAGAAGGTCAGGGTGCAGAATGCGCCGATCACGCACAGACCGGCGAGTGCGATGCGGTGCAGCGGTATCTCGGTCAGCGCAACCAGGATCACGCCGGCATCGACGCCTCTCAGCGTACGAACCAACGTCGTGATTGCAAAGGCAATGATGAGGAGGCTCGCCGCGATCCCGAGCCGTTTCCAGCCGATATATTTCGTGAAACCGCGCCCGAGCGCGGTCAGTAGTCCGTGCATTCATCCTCCCCGGCGGGGCAGCAACAAGTTACCAGCCTATCCGCGGCGATTGATGAACAGGCGGCCAATCGCTCCAGATGCGAAGACCCATAGGCCAAAAACTTGTCGTTGTGCAATCCTTGACAAGCGGAGCTTTGTACCGGGATCGTCGCGGCTGTCACATGCCGGACATGTGAATCAGCCTCGGAGACTAGCGCCTGGCGGGAACCCTAGCCGACACAACCCACGTCGCTGCTTTCAGCCTGACTCCATCAGATCCATCGTGTGCTGCAAGCGCGGATCGCACCGCCGGTAGCGCCGCGACCCGAAGCTTGGGATTTTCCCGGAGAATCTTGCCCAGCGCCCCGATCTGCGAACAAACCGTCAGCATCGTATCAAGGTCACCGCTTCCAACCTTCTCGTCATGGGCCGTGATCTCGATCTCCCCGAAGCCCGCGCTTTCCAGAATGGCGCGCACACGATCGGCGTTGGCGAAAGCGAACGGTCCGGGAGCGTCCGGGTCGTGAGCGGGCTGCGGCGGCAAATGAGGGGATGCGGCCCTGAGCGGCACGATGTCGAGCGGGTTTTCCTCCAGCGCTCGCCAGCAGACGAAGGCCATTCGCCCATTCGGTCTGAGGCAACGACGAATGTTGATGAAGGCCGCAGTTGGATCAGCGAAGAACGTCACCCCAAACCGCGAGAAGGCAGCGTCGAACGAGGCCGGTTCGAATCGGAATACCTGGGCGTCTGCTCTGACGAACCGCACGCGCTCGCACCCTTTGGCCGCGCGCCGTGCAAACGCCAGTACCACAGCCGATAGATCGATCCCCATTACGGTGCCGTTCGGCGCGACTAGCCGTGCAAGCTCAAGCGCGGTCTCGCCTCCGCCACAGCCTATGTCTAGCACGCTCTCACCGGGTTGCGGCGCAAGCGCCACCAAGGCGCGCCGACCGAGTGGCGCGAGTTGTCGTTCCAACGGCTCGCGCACCTCCGCCCACGCGCCGACCCGTATTTCGTCTTGGGTAGTCGCGGGCAGGGGATTGATCCGGTCCATGCGCGATCATTGCCTCATGCTCTGGGAATGTCGAGGACGAGCCCGCATCTGCTGTGCAGCCCTCGCTTGCTGTTCCCCACGTTCCATCATGACGTTTTCGAGGCGGCAGGAACAACCGCGCGACCTTCCGGTTAGCGGTCGTATCACCAAACGAACATCTCGAAACCGACTGAGCAAGCCGGCAGCGGGCGTGTTCCCAAACCAAAAGGATGAAAGCTAATGGGACTCTTCACCAAAGACATCAAGACCATGAATGACCTGTTCGTGCACCAGTTGCAGGACATTTATTATGCCGAGAAGCAGCTGGTGAAGGCGCTTCCGAAGATGGCCGAAAAGGCCACAGACAAGCAGCTCAAACAGGGTTTTCTGACCCACCTCGATGAGACCAAGACGCATGTACAGCGCCTCGAACAGGTGTTCCAGATGCACGGCGCTACGATAAAGGCGGTCGATTGTCCGGCAATCGACGGCATCATCAAGGAAGCCGACGAACTCGCCGGCGAAGTCGCGGATAAATCGGTGCTGGATGCCGCCCTGATCAACGCCGCCCAGGCCGCCGAGCATTACGAGATTACGCGCTACGGCAGCCTGATCGCGTGGGCGAAACAGCTTGGCCGCAGCGATTGCGCCAGCGTCCTGCAGAAGACGCTCGATGAGGAACGCGCAACCGACAAGAAGCTGACGACGCTCGCCGAGAGCAAGATCAACCTTCGTGCCGCGAGCTGAGCTGCAAGCTTAAGTCTTGTTGACACGAAACGTCGCGCGGGCTCGCCTGCGCGACGTTCCGTGCGGTCGGATCGTGTTGCCGGCGCTGGTTCAGCGCGAGGGTTTGTCGGCGTCACTCGATTACCTTGTCGGCGCGCAGCACGAGGCTTGCCGGAATCTCGTGCCCGATCATCTTCGCGGTCTTGAGGTTGATGACCAGTTCGAAACTCGAGGGCTGTTCGACCGGAACATCGGCCGGATTGGCGCCGCGCAGGATCTTGGCGACTAGCCTCGCCCGCTGGCGGTAGACTTGTGTAAAGCGCGGGCCGTAGCCCATCATTCCGCCCTCTTCGGCCGTATCCGGCCACTGATAGATAGCGGGCAGCCGAAGCGCCGCCGTGTGGGCGAGAATGAGACTTCGGCCCGTCAGTTCCTGCGGCGTAGCCAGAAAATTGATGGCCTGGGCTCCCCGCGCCTTTGCTTCGTCGAGTGCGGACGCGATTTCATCTCGTCTTGCAAAAGTGAAAACCGACAAATCGACACCATGCGAGTGCGCCGCTTCCTGTTGTTGCTCCAGATGCCGCTTCGGCGTGATCGTGGAATCGGCAAGCGCAGCCATCCGGCGGATGCCGGGCACGGCATCGATCAGGATGTCCTGCCGCTTGTCGTCGAGTTCGGGAGAAAGAAGACTGATGCCGGTGATGTTGCCGCCGGGTTTGGCAAGCGATGCGACCAACCCCTCACTGATCAGGTCCTCGCTAATGCTGATAAGCGGGATCGTGTGCGTCGCCGCTTGAAGCGCGCGCGTGTATAGTGCAGGGCCGCTGACGATGGCGTCGGGCGCTGCCTTGACCAGAATTTCGACGCCGTCGGCAGCTTGCGCGGCGGTGACGCCGAAGCTGCCGACGACGATAAGGTTTCGACCTTCCACAAAACCATTGAGACGAAGTTCGTCGAACAGGGCGGCCACGGCAGCAGACGTTCGGGTCGCCGGAATTAGAAAGCCGAGCCGGTAAATGCGACCGGCTTCCTGGGCGCGCGCGGCGAATGGCAATGCCGCCGACGTTCCCAGTCCCGAGATGAATGTGCGCCGATCCATGATCCCTCGACAGCGAACTTTAGCCAATAGGCCTACGCCCTGCGTAGCCCAAAATGCGCGCCGCAGAACGCCATCGCCGCGCCGAGGCACAGCGCGGCTAATCCGGCGAGCACGCCGGAGACGGTCGGCAATGGACTTGGTGCGGAAGCCGCCTGACCTGCACCGGCCAGCACGAGCACGCCGACGGCGATCAGGAATTGCCGCATCCGCAGCGGAATTTGCCCCGAAACCGCGCTGACCATCAGCGTCGCGGTGAAATAACCTCCGGAAAAGCCGACGGTCGCAATCAGCCACCACGCAATGGCCGCGCCTGCCGGCATGAACTCGCGGGTGTCAGACCGCCACAACCCGCCGAGGTCCAGCCCGTAGCGCGCGCCCAGCATGTGGACGGCGAGCGCCAGCAGAATTCCCGAAATAAGGGCGCCCGCGAGAATCAGGCGGCGCGGAAAATAAGTCGTCTCGGCCATGGCCCGCTTGTAAGATAGGGCAGGCATTGCGCGCAAGCGGGTAGGGGATGCGATCCAAACCGGCTGCAATTTGGCGCTCACGGGTCAGCAATGAGCGGGAAGGATCGGATTGTCACAGCCACCGCGGGTTCATACGCCGTCATCGGTGGAGGGCGCATCCGCCACCCGATACGCCTATAAGCCGTCGCTGATCGGCGCCGCCCACCAGTTCGAATTGACCGACGAAGGCCTGTCCTGGCGCATTGCTGGCAAATCCGGGGTGTGGCCATACGCCGCGATCGCGGCGATCCGGCTCTCGTATCGGCCGGTGTCGATGCAGTCGCGCCGGTTTCGCGCCGACATCGACCATATCGGCGGTGGGCGTATGGCCATCGTATCGACGACATGGCAGACCGCCGCCCTGATGTCGCCGCAGGATCGCGACTACCGGATCTTCATCGAGCAGCTGCATCGGCGCATGGCGGCGGCGAAAAGCACGGCCGCGCTGATCGGCGGCCTCAGGCCGCGCGTCTATGCGGCCGCGATCATATTGCTGATATTGGTCGCGATCGCGATGGCCGGGCTTTTGATTCGGGCGCTGGCCACCAACGAATTCGCAGGCGGGCTGTTTCTGATCGGGTTTGCTGCATTGTTCGGCTGGCAGATCGGCGGTTTTATCAGGCGCAATCGGCCGGGGACGTACACGTTCGACCAGTTACCCGACGCTTTGCTGCCGTGAGGCTACGCTCCCGGATGCAGCGCCGGATATGCCGGACATCGATCGCAATCAACCGCAATGAAATGTGACTTCGCGATGTGGCCGTTGCACCGCATCGTGGCAATCATCAGTTCGCCAACAGCACGAGGGGGACTTTGGTGGACCAGCGCACCCGATTGCCCGATGAAAAAGAGATCGCGGAGATCAACGCCAGGCATTTGATCCGCACGCCCCTCAAACCCGCCGATCTGCTGTTCGTGTTCGGCACGCGCGAGGACGTCGCGCGGCGTGTCGATGAAGCCTACAGGCTTTGGCGCGAGGGTTTCTTTCGCTGGTCGATTGTAAGCGGCGGTATGACGGCCGGTTCAACGCTTTCGGAGTGCGACATCATCAAGTCCGCGATGGTGGCACGCGGCATCCCGCCGGAACGCATCCTGGAGGAAAACCGCGCCACCAACACCGGCGAAAACGTGCGGTTTTCTCTTCCGATCATCGATGCCGCACTCGGACTGAAAAATATCCGCAGCGTGATCTGCCTCGGCAACACCTGGACGGCGCGGCGCTACCCGATGACGCTGCATCGATACTGGCCGGAGGTGGAGAAGATGCTCGTCACAGTCGACAATTTCGAGACGCCGCTTTCGCTCTGGTACACCGATCCTGATTTTCGAGCGCGAATTCTCAGCGAATGGGACAAGATCGAGCCGTACAAGGCGAAAGGCTTTATCGCGGATTGGCCGGTTACTGGGACAGGCGAAACCTGACCCGTTGGCGCGGCAGCGGTAGCGCCCGCGATACAGAGTGATGTCTGGATTTACAGAATGGTAGTGATGGTTTTGGGCATTGCGGTTCTTGCGACGATCATCGGAGGTCTCGGATTGGCTTTCAAGGGAGATGTGAATTACAAGCTGCCGGCCGAACTTGTGGCGATAGGGTCTGCCGCTGTGGGCGCACTCGCAGGACTGCTGGCGCCATCTCCCGTGTCCCCAAAGGCGCAATGAGGTTTGCCCGGGTCAGGCGGTCGCCAGCGCGCCCCATGCGGCGCCAAAGCCCCGGCCGTCGTCGTCGGATCGATCGGAGACGTTGCGGGGTTTTGTCAAACGCGCTGGGCTGCGCCGCTCGCGCAGTCTGCTGATTCGCGAGACTGCCAGACTTTCGGCGGCTCTCAAAACCCTCAGCCCGAATCGGGCAAGGCGGACTGCGATCCGCAGCATCGCCTGAACATGCTCTCGTCCTGCAGCGAGCCGGACGAGGACCACTATTTCAAGATACATCAGGGTGTCGCCTGCGAACAGGATTGCCAGATCTATCGGAAATGTCTGTGCAAAGGCCATCGCCAGCATGGCGATTACGAAGAACTCGAGCACGCGACGGATGGTGAGCCGGCTGAGAAAGTCGGCGAACCGGACGACCAAAACCTCCCAAAGCACGTCGCCTGTGGCCAACGGGATTTCGTAACTCCACCTCCGCCACCAGTCCTTCACGCGGGCGCTCCCATTCGATCCGCATCCATCCAATGATTCAATGCCGCACCACCAGCACCGAGCATTTGGCGTAGCGCACGACATGGCCGGCGTTGGAGCCGAGAAAATAGGTCCGCATCGCCGGCCGGTGCGAGGTCATGACGATCAGGTCGGCGTTGATCGCGGCGGCTTCTTCCAGAATCTCGTGATAGATGCCGCCCTGGCGCACGACGCTTGAAATGCGCGAGGCATCGATACCGGATTCGCGCGCCACGATGCCGAGCGCCTCTTCGGAGGTCTGGCGCTGCTGGGTGTCGAAATCCGCCGGCACATATTCCGCCAGCATTACCGGCGTCATCGGAAGCACGTTGAGGAGGCGCACCGTACCGCTGTAGGTTTGCGATAGCGTGGCCGCGGTCGCAATCGCAGGTTTCGCCAGGTCGGTATCGGCCAGATCGATCGGGACCAGAATGGACTTGAACATTTCACGCCTCCATGCCGGTCATCAGCCTAGCATAAACCGGGAATTCACCGGACCTTATTCGCGCGAGGTTTGCTTCAGCAGTTTCGGGCTGACAAACTGAACCAGCCGCCCGCGACGGAATGCCACGCCCTCCCAGGAGTCGATTTTGAAGTCGAATACGGCAAGGCCCGAGGTCGGCAGATTTTCGGCGAGCGCCCTGCGGCCGGCGTCGTCGCCGCTGCCGGCAAGCGCCAGCGCCAGTTCATGCATTCCGGGATTGTGGCCTACGACCATCAGCCGCTTCGGGTCGGTGGCCGATGCCATGCGAATGGTTTCAAGGAGCTGGGCCGGGTCTGCGCCATAAAGTTCCGGCAGAAGTTCGACGTGTGGCGCCGGGCCCAAATGTTTCAGTGTCTCCCAGATGATGTCCCAGGTCTCATGGGCCCGTACGGCGGGCGAAACCGCCACGGAATCCGGAAATGGCGGATGCCGGCCGATCCAGCCGCCGATCTCGGCTGCGTCGTTGCGGCCGCGTTTGTCGAGCCGGCGATCCTGATCGCGGCCGGAGGGCGCGTCGTTTTCGGTTTTGGCGTGACGCAGCAGCATCAAACGGCGCATGGCGCAATCTCGATTCGTTACTAGTGTTGCGGATTAATGTACAAGCCGGCCCCACTAGACAAGGTGACAAGCGCCCGATCGACCCTTAAGAAAACCATATGAGCGAGAACTCCCCAGGCGCGGCCAGCGGACCTGCAATGCAAGAGCGTTCGCGGCTCTCGTTCGATCTGGATGTCGATATCGCCGTCGTGGGCGCGGGTCTCGCCGGCCTGACGGTGGCATTGGAGGCGGCAAGGCTGGGCGCCAGTGTCGCCGTTCTCGAAGGCCGGCGCGTCGGCTGGAATGCGTCCGGTCATCAGCTCGGCACGGTGATGCCGGGCTACGGTCTTGCGATCGGCGAGCTGATCGAACGTGTCGGTTTCGAGGACGCCCGCGAACTCTGGTCATTGTCGAAGCAAGGCGCCGAATACGTCCGGACCATCGCATCGGAACAATCCATGCCGGGCATCGCCTCGAGCGAGGGCGCTCTCGAAGTATCCAATGTCGAGGCCGGCGATCGACTGATCAGCCGGCTGCAGATGCTGGGCGAGGATTTTGAGACGGAAGTAGAGGGATGGCAGATCGATCGCGTGCGCGATCAGCTCAAAACCGATCGCTATTTCCACGGCGTGTATTATCCGAAGGCGTTTCAGGTCGACGGCCGCAAATATGTCCACGCGCTTGCCGGGCTGGCGAGACGGGCAGGGGCGCGAATTTTCGAGGACACGCCGGTCGTCAGCATCGATCCATCGGGCATCCGCAAACGCATTGTCACGCCGTCGGCGCGTCTGCGCGCCTCGCACATCGTGCTCGCGGGCAACATCCATCTCGGCGCGCCGTTGCGGCGGTTGTCGGAAACGCTGCTGCCGGTCTGGCGCTATGCCGCGGTGACCGCGCCGCTCGGCGAACGGCTGGCCGAAACGATGACGTTCAAGGGTTCGGTCGCCGACAGCGACGGCATCGATCATTTCCGGATTGTGGACGGCGACCGGCTGATGTGGGCGAGCCCGGAAACCACCTGGGCCGCAAGCCACTCGCGTTTCGCGCCAACGATCGCGCGCAGGATCCGCACGATTTTTCCCCGGTTGGGACGGGTCGAGATATCGGAGGTCTGGGGCGGCGCGGTCGGACAAACCGTGCATGGCATGCCGCAGATCGGCCAGTTGCGTCGCGGTCTGTGGGTGGCAAGCGGTTTCGGCCGGCAGGGTTTGAACACCTCGGCCATGGCGGGGCAGTTGATCGCGCGCAGCATTCTGTGGGGCGACGAGCGTTGGCGGCTGTTTTCCCCGTTCGAACTGGTGTGGGCGGGAGGCGCGACCGGCCGGGTCGCCGGATACGCCATCGGAATGTGGGGGCGGGGAAGCGCGGCGGCGGCCGGCGCGCTGGCCCGCTATCGGGAACGGGCGCGGGCCCAGCGGCGCATTCGCGAAGCCCGCCTTGCCGAAGCAAATCGCCAGGCCGGAACACGGCCCGGGCGCCGGCCACCGGGGGGTGGGCCGCGTGCCTCGCAAGAAAGTGAGAAATTTCCGGGCCGATCGGTGTAACTTCCTGGGTCGAGCACCGTATTTGAGTACGACGAATTCGCTTCGCACGGAGACCATCATGCTTGACCGCCGCATCCTGCTCGCCTCTGTAGCCAGCCTGCTTGGCCTTGCCGCCTTCCGGTGGTTGCGGACCACCCCGGCAAACGCGGCGGAGAAATTCGAGGTCGAAAAGACCGATGCAGAATGGCGCGCGCAGCTGACGCCGCAGCAATATGAAATCCTGCGCAAGCAAGGCACCGAGCGTCCGGGTTCGAGCCCGCTGCTCAAGGAACATCGCAAGGGCATTTTCGCCTGCGCGGGTTGCGATCTGCCGCTGTTCTCCTCGGAGACGAAGTTCGAGAGCGGGACCGGCTGGCCGAGTTTCTATCAGCCGCTGGAGAACGCCGTCGGCAAGACCGAAGACCGAACATTCGGGATGCTGCGGACTGAAATTCATTGTCGTCGCTGCGGCGGCCATCTCGGCCACGTCTTCGACGACGGGCCGAAGCCGACAGGCCTGCGCTATTGCATGGACGGCTTCGCGCTGGTGTTTCATCCGGCCGCGCCGTCGGCGAGCTGATCGGAACCTTGCTTTTGTTTGACGCGGTTTCGTCGCGCGAACCGGTATCCACTTCGCTTGAAAACGCTAAATAGCGCCCGGCAATTGTTGCCCGCCCGGCAATTGTGCCCCGGTCCCTCGGACCGGGGTTTTTATTTATGTATTTGAAAATTATGGACTTTTGTCCTTGGCACATGAATTGCGACGTTGTCTCCAGCGCTGGCCCCGCGTCTCAAGCATGAGATCGGCGGCCGACCGCCCGGATCGAAGTTGGAGAAAACGTTATGGGTATTTTCGACGCTCTCAACACGTCTGTTTCAGGCCTGCAGGCGCAGTCATTCGCGCTCCAAAACATTTCCGGCAACATCGCGAACTCCTCGACGATCGGCTACAAGGGGATCGGCACCAGTTTTGAGGATCTCGTGCCGACGAGCACGACGCCCGACAAACAGAACGCCGGCGGCGTCCAGGCTCACGCGCAAGCAACGATCACCACCCAGGGCACGGTCTCGGCGACCGCCGTTGCGACCAACATGGCGATCAGCGGCGTTGGCTTTTTCAACGTGCAGAAGCCGATCGGCGTCACCGACAATGCGCCGGTTTTCGACGGGGTGACCAATTATACCCGCCGCGGCGACTTCCAGCTCAATGCGAACGGCAACCTCGTCAACGGCGCCGGATATTATCTACTGGGCGTCAGCGTCGACCCCAAAACCGGCAACCCGATCGGAAACGTGCCGCAGGTTCTGCAGTTTCAGAATAATTTCATCCCGGCGCAGGCGACGACCAAGATTACCTATGGCGCCAACCTTCCTACAAGGCCCGCGACGGTGGCGAGCTCCACCGCCTCCGCAGGAACGCTGGTGGCGCTGGGCGGTTTGAATCCGGCCGACTTCACCCCGGGCTTCAATCCGCAGATCATCGGCACCCCGCCGACACCCTTCACCGATGCCACCACCACGGGAACCGCGGTCAATAACAAGGCCGCTGTCCCGGCACCCATCACCGGCGCAACCGCCTTGTCCGGCGCCGCGGGTTCGAATTCGATTACATCGAATTTCGCGGCCGGTGACACCATCACCGTCAACGGCACGGTCATTACGTTCGTTGCCGCCGGCGCGGTCGGCAACCAGCTCAACACCACCGACACCGTCGCGACGCTGCTGGCCAAGATCGATTCGATCACCGGCACCGCCAACCCCTCGACCGTCAGCGGCGGCGCGATCACGCTGCATACTGGTACGACCTCGAACCTGTCGGTCACGAGCTCGAACGCGTCGGCATTCGGGTCGCTCGGCTTCGCTCCCACCGTGACCGCGACCCGCGGCGGCGGCGGCACTGTAGGCGCCGGTGTCGTGATCGGCAGTGACCAGTCGGTTTTCACAAACGAATCCATCAGCGGCGGCGCAGTGACGGCCTTCGACGCCACGGGCACCCAGATCAACATGCAATTGCGTTGGGCCAAGACCGACAGCGCAGCGCTCGGCGTCGGGCACACCGATACCTGGAACTTGTTCTATCAATCCAATTCGACGGCGACGGGTACGCAAACCGCCTGGATCAACGCCGGGACCAACTTCGTGTTCGGAACCAACGGATCGCTGGTCAGCCCCTCGGGATCGAGCATCGTGATCTCGAACGTAGCGGTCAACAACCAGCCGCTCGGCAATCTCACGTTCACGTTCGGCGCGGGCGGCATCACCCAGTTCGCCAGCACCGGCGGCACCGCGACCATCAACCAGATCCAGCAGGATGGCTTCGCCGCCGGACAATTGCAGTCGGTCGCCGTCAACAACAATGGCCTTGTGGTCGGAACGTTTTCCAACGGCCAGAATCTCGATCTCGCGGCTGTTTCGCTGTCTCACTTCAACGGCACCAACTTCCTGAAGGCCCTCGACGGCGGCGCCTATGCCGCGACCGATCTTTCAGGCGTGGCGATCGACGGCGCCACCGGGTCGATCAGCGGATCGTCGGTCGAAAATTCGAACGCGGATATCGCCAACGAATTCACCAAGCTGATCGTGACCCAGCAGGCCTACTCCGCCAACACCAAGGTGATCACCACGGCGCAAACCATGGTCCAGGACCTCCTGAACGTGTTGCGGTGACGGCGACAGTAATAGTGTGACGTAAATCCAGGCGCGGAACCATCATGAGTTTAAGTTCGGCCCTTTCGACCATCATGGCAGGTTTGAATACAAACCAGGCCGCGCTGTCGATCGTATCGTCGAATGTCGCCAACGCCCAGACTCCCGGCTACGTCGCCCGAACGCTGGACCAGATTGAAGTCGCGGGCGCCAGCACGGATTCCGGAGCAAGCGTCCGCACCATCGGCGTCAACCGCCAGATCAATCTTTACCTGCAATCGCAATTGCGCACCGAAACCGCGGGCGGCGCCTTCGCCGACCAGACGTCAGACGTGCTGTCCCAGCTGCAAAGCCTGTTCGGGACGCCGGGCGGTACCGGAACGCTCGAGACGGCTTACAACAATTTCACCTCGGCGCTGCAGGGACTGTCGGCGAATTCGGGCGCCTCGTCGGCGCGAGCCCTGGCCCTGTCGACGGCACAATCGCTGGCGCAGGAATTGAACACCACGACGCAGGGAATTCAGCAGCTGCGTTCGAACGCCGAGCAGGACATCGGGAATTCGGTTAATCAGGCCAATAAAGACCTGGCGCAGATCGTGAACCTCAATACGCAGCTCCAGGGTCTTCCAACGACCGACAACAATGCGGCAACGCTGATGGATCAGCGCGACAACGCCATCAACGATCTGTCGAAATTGATGGACATCAAGGTCATCACGGACGGCGCCAACGTTGCGACGGTCTACACGACATCAGGGCTTCAGCTTGTCGGCACCCAAGCCTCGCTGTTGTCCTTCACCGGGCCGGGCACGCTCAACGCCGGTTCGCTTTGGAACAGCAACCCGGCGCTGTCCGGAACCGGCGCGCTGACGCTGACATTCTCCAACGGGGCGACCGTCGACCTGATCGCGAACAACGCGATCGGATCCGGCCGCATCGGCGCTGACATCAAACTGCGGGACACCTCCCTGGTGCAGGCGCAGAACCAGATCGATCAACTGGCGGCGACGCTGGCAAGCTCGTTGTCGGATACGACCACCGCCGGTACGGCTGCAGTGTCGGGCAGCCAGTCGGGCTTCGATGTCGATCTGTCCAACGTGCTGCCGGGAAATTCGTTCAACCTGACATACACGGATACGGCAACCAACACCCCGCATCAGATTACGGTCGTGCGCGTGGATGACCCGACCGCGCTGCCGCTGCCCAATACCGCCGCCAATCCCAACGACAAGATAATCGGTGTCAACTTTCAGGGCGGGTTGGCCTCAATCGTCGCGCAGCTGACTGCGGCGGTCGGCAACACCAACCTTCAATTCTCCAATCCGTCGGGCTCGACGTTGCGGGTTCTCGACAACGGCACCGGTGCCGTGAGCGTCAATGCGGCGTCGACCACGGTCACCACGTCGGCGCTGGCGAACGGCGATCTGCAGCTGCCGGTATTCACCGACGGCAGCACACTCTATACCGGCGTGGTGACGGGCCGCGGCTTGCAGCAAACCGGATTCGCGGGGCGCATCTCGGTCAATGCCGCGCTGATCAGCGATCCCTCGAAGTTCGTCGTCTACAACACATCGCCGCTGACCGCGGCTGGCGACACCAAGCGCTCGGATTTTCTGTTCTCGCAGCTGACGTCGGGGTCGTTCACCTATTCGCCGCAGACCGGCCTCGGCTCGAGGACGTCGCCGCTCAAGGCGACGCTACCGAATTTTCTGCAGCAATTCCTCGGCCTGCAATCGAATGCTGCGGCGTCCGCCCAGCAGCTTGCGCAGGGCCAGGACGTCGTGGTCAACACGCTGCAGCAGAAATTCAACTCGACTTCCGGAGTCAACATCGATTCCGAAATGGCGAACCTGATCGCGCTTCAGAACAACTATGCGGCCAACGCACATATCATGTCGGTCGTGCAGACCATGATGCAGACCTTGATGCAGATCCAGGTGTAGGGCGGTTCAGATGGCGATCAACGGCGTAGGTTTCGGCAGTTCCCTGATCGGGCAATCGATCCTGGACCTCAAGAACCAGCTCGACACGCTGCAGACCGAACTTGCGAGCGGCAAGAAGTCCACGGTCTATTCGGGAATGGGCGTCAACGAGGGGTTCGCGATCTTCGCGCGCTCGCAGCTGTCCAATCTGTCGGCGTTTTCGGGGACGATAACCAACGTCAACACCACGATCGACACCGCCAGCACGGCGTTGCAATCGTTCGCCCAGATTGCAACGCAGGTGAAATCCGCGGCCAACGGCGGCAGCGCCACCGTCAACGGTTCCGGTCAGACCACCGGCCAGCAGACCGCGGTGTTGCAGCTAAGGACGATGCTGGAAATACTCAACACGCAGGCCGGCGACCGCTCCGTGTTTTCAGGCAGCGCGATCGACACGCCGTCGGTGGCGACGGCCGACGACATCCTCAACGGAACGGGCACCAAGGCCGGACTGAAACAACTGATCGCCGAGCGCAACCAGGCCGATCTCGGCGCCGGCGGCCTCGGACGGCTTGTCTTGTCGTCACCGACCCCGACGTCGGTTTCGGTTGCCGAAGATGTCGCGGGCTCGCCGTTCGGTTTCAAACTCAATGCGGTCACGTCGTCGTTGACCGGCGCCACGGTCACCGGTCCGAGCGGCTCGCCGCCGGCGGTCTCGGTCGACCTCGGACCGACCAATCCCAATAATGGTGACCAGGTTACCTTCACCTTCAATCTGCCGGACGGCACGACGGAATCGATACAGCTGACCGCCTCGAACGCGTCGCCGACGCCAAGCGGAAGCTTTGCGATCGGCGCGACATCGACGGCGACGGCCGCCAATCTCAAGGCCGCGCTCAATTCCGCGATCGGTACGCTCGCCAATACCTCACTGGTCGCAGCCTCCGCGGTGGCCGCCTCGGACAATTTTTTCAATACCGCCGGCACCGCCGTCGGAGGCGTTGTCAACAACAAGGCGGCGGTTCCGGCGCCGATCACCGGAGCAACCCTGCTGTCTGGCGCCGCCGCAACGGATTCGCTCGGCACCAACTTCGCGGCCGGCGACACCATCACCGTCAACGGCACGCCGATCACCTTTGTCGCCGCAGGCGCGATCGGCAACCAGCTCAACGTCACCGACAGCGTCCAGACGTTGTTGACGAAGATCGACTCGATCACGGGCACCTCGATCCCCTCGACCGTCAGCGGCGGCGTGATCACGCTGCATACCGATAACGCCGCCAGCCTCAACGTTACGAGTTCGAACGCCGCGGCGTTCGGTGCGCTCGGCTTCGGCGCTACCGCGACTGCGATCCAGCCACCGCTTCGGGTCGGAGGAGCGCCGTTGACCGCCGCGACCACCCTGGTCAGCGGCGCGGCGAACACGGTGGCCTGGTACACCGGCGAAGCCGGCAGCGGTCCGGCCCGCGCATCCTCGACCGCGCGGATCGATCAGACCGCGACATATTCAATACGGTGTGCGCGCCAACGAGCAAGCCATCCGCTCCGCGCTGCAGTCCGTCGCGGTCTTCGCCGCCGTCACGACGTCTCCCACCAATCCGAATGCGACCGCGCTGGTGAGCGCGCTCAACCAGCGAGTGGCGACAAACCTGACGCCCCACGGGCAGACAACAGAGCGTCGCGGACATCGAGACGGATCTGGCGACCGCGCAGGTCGCGATGAAAGACATGTCCGCGCGGCAAAGTCAGGCCCAGCTCACGCTGCAGAACTTGGTCGATCAGACCGAGACCATCTCGAGCGATCAGGTCGCGACCGAGATTCTTGCGCTGCAGACCAGATTGCAGGCGTCGTACCAAACCACGTCGATGCTCTCGCAGCTGACGCTCGTGAAGTACCTGCCGGTCGGATAGTTCGGCCCTCGCCACATCATCCGTCGATCCGTGCGGCGCGCGTGCGATGGTCGCGTGCGCCTCGCGAAGATGCGCCGGCCGGTGAGTGCACACTCCATCATTGGCGATTTTTGGCCGCTGTGGGCCGCCGCGAGCGTGAAGTGCTGAGAACAGGCTTTACCTTTTTTAAAGCACGATCTTTCAGCCTTTTAAAGCATCGGGTTTGAAGCCGGCCGGGATCGGCATCTCGCAGGTCGCGATTCAGTTTTCGTTTACATTTGCTTCCTAGGTTCCGGTATGCGGCCAAGAAGGCCGTAGTTGCGTAACGCCAGAAAGGTTGTTCCATGTCTTTGTCCAACATCACCCTCTCCGCGGCAGTCCGCCAGAACCTGCTCTCCTTGCAGGGCACGGCTGACCTGCTCGCGACCACGCAGGGCCGTCTCGCCACCGGCAAGAAGGTCAACAGCGCGCTCGACAATCCGACCAACTTCTTCACCGCCGCCGGCCTCGATTCCCGCGCCAGCGACATCAGCAACCTGCTCGACAGCATCGGCAACGGCGTGCAGGTCCTGCAGGCCGCCAACACCGGCATCACCTCGCTGTCCAAGCTGGTCGATACCGCCAAGTCGATCGCCAACCAGGTGCTGCAGCAGCCCCTCGGTTATTCCGCCAAGTCGACGGTTACTTCGACAATCGCCCTCGGTCGGCACCGCGGCCAATCTGGTTGACGGCGTGACCATCAAGGCCGGTCAGACCATCATCGTCGCCGCGAACGGTGCGCTCCCGGCAGTCACCGTCACCATCGGTGCCAGCGAGTCACTCGACCAGTTGAACACCGCCTTGGCGGCCGGCAATCGTGACAGCGAGCCTGGACAACACCAACAAGCTCGTCATCACCTCGAACAACGACTTCGCTTCGTCGACAATCGGTGCGGTTACCGTCTGGCTCTGGTCCCGGTACTGTGGCGTTTCGCCGGCTGCCGTCGGGCCGGTCGCCGATGCGGTATCGCAGGCCACGCGCGCCTCGCTGGTCACCCAGTACAACCAGATCATCACGCAGATCACCACCACTGCGCAGGACGCGTCCTTCAACGGCATCAACCTGCTGAACGGCGACTCGCTGAAGCTGGTGTTCGACGAAACCGGCAAGTCGACCTCGACGATCACGGGCGTGACCTTCAATCCGGCCGGTCTCGGCCTGAAGGCGCTCACCTCCGGCACCGACTTCATCGACAACGCCGCGACCAACACCGTTCTGACGAGCCTCAACACCGCCAGCACCACGCTGCGGTCGCAGGCGTCGGCCTTCGGTGCCAACCTGTCGATCGTGCAGATCCGCCAGGACTTCAACAAGAACCTGATCAACGTGCTGCAGACCGGTTCGTCCGCCTGACGCTGGCCGATTCCAACGAGGAAGCGGCCAACAGCCAGGCGCTGTCGACCCGCCAGTCGATCGCGACCTCCGCGCTGTCGCTCGCCAACCAGTCGCAGCAGAGCGTTCTTCAGCTTCTGCGCTGATCTCGCGAAACTTTCGACAAACCAGAACGGCGGGGCTTTGGCCCCGCCGTTTTTTTGTCTGCCTGCAGTCAACCGGCACGGCGCCAGCGCTGTTCACCTTTGCCTAACCCTTCGAACAACCTTTATCCGTTTTTTACCATGAATTTTCAAAGCGGCCGGACCGACGCATCTGCCAAGCCAGATTCAGTTTTCATTGACCGTTGGCTTCCTAGGTTCCGGTGTTCGGCCAAGAAGGCCGATCTGTTGCGTAACGCCAGAAAGGTCGTTCCCATGTCTTTGTCCAACATCACCCTCTCCGCGGCAGTCCGCCAGAACCTGCTCTCCCTGCAGGGCACCGCTGACCTGCTCGCGACCACGCAGGGCCGTCTCGCCACCGGCAAGAAGGTCAACAGCGCGCTCGACAATCCGACCAACTTCTTCACCGCCGCCGGCCTCGATGCCCGCGCCAGCGACATCAGCAACCTGCTCGACAGCATCGGCAACGGCGTGCAGGTCCTGCAGGCCGCCAACACCGGCATCACCTCGCTGTCAGAAGCTGGTCGATACCGCCAAGTCGATCGCCAACCAGGTGCTGCAGCAGCCCCTCGGTTATTCCACCAAGTCGCAGTCGACGTCGACGACGGTTGTCGGCAGCGCGGCCAATCTGGTCGACGGCGTCCATCATCAAGGCAACTGACGTTCTCCAGATCGCCTCGACGGCGGCGGGTACGCCACCAACATTACCTTCGGCGCTTCCGAAGTCACTCGATCAGCTGAACGCCGCGTTGGCGGCCAACAATGTGACGGCCAGCCTGAATGCCGCGGGCAATCTCGTCCTTAACACGACCAACGACTTCGCGTCGTCTACGCTTGGCGCCATCACCTATACCGACACCGGCGGCGGTACCGTGACGTTCGGCGCTGTTGCCGCGCCGGTCGCCGATGCGGTGTCGCAGGCCACACGCGCGTCGCTGGTCACCCAGTACAACCAGATCATCACGCAGATCACCACCACGGCGCAGGATGCGTCCTTCAACGGCATCAACCTGCTGAACGGCGACTCGCTGAAGCTGGTGTTCGACGAAACCGGCAAATCGACCTCGACGATCAACGGTGTGACCTTCAATCCGGCCGGTCTCGGCCTGAAGGCGCTCACCGCCGGCACTGACTTCCTCGACAACAATACGACCAACACCGTTCTGACGAGCCTCAACACCGCCAGCATCACGCTGCGGTCGCAGGCCTCGGCGTTCGGTGCCAACCTGTCGATCGTGCAGATCCGTCAGGACTTCAACAAGAACCTGATCAACGTGCTGCAGACCGGTTCGTCCGCCTTGACGCTGGCCGACTCCAACGAGGAAGCGGCCAACAGCCAGGCGCTGTCGACCCGCCAGTCGATCGCGACATCGGCGCTGTCGCTGGCCAACCAGGCGCAGCAGAGCGTTCTGCAGCTGCTGCGCTGATCTCGGCGAAACTCTCGACAAACCGAAACGGCGGGGCTTTGGCCCCGCCGTTTTTTTCTGCTCGTGCTCGCCGCACAGCGCCGCAGCTGTTGACGTTCGCTTAACTCTTCGACAATTTTATTCTGTTTAACCATAATTTTTCGTAACCGGCCGGAACCAGGACCGTCTTCCGGGCCAATTCATTTTTTGTTGACCATATGATTCCTAGAGTTCGCGCGTGTCCGGCCAAGAAGGCCGACGGTTGAGTTACGCCAGAAAGGTCGTTCCATGTCTTTGTCCAACATCACTCTCACGGCGGCAGTCCGCCAGAACCTGCTCTCCCTGCAGGGCACCGCTGACCTGCTCGCCACCACGCAGGGCCGTCTCGCCACCGGCAAGAAGGTCAACAGCGCGCTCGACAATCCGACCAACTTCTTCACCGCCGCCGGCCTCGATGCCCGCGCCAGCGACATCAGCAACCTGCTCGACAGCATCGGCAACGGCGTGCAGGTTCTGCAGGCCGCCAACACCGGCATCACCTCGCTGTCCAAGCTGGTCGATACCGCCAAGTCGATCGCCAACCAGGTGCTGCAGCAGCCCTCAGGCTACACTTCGAGGGCCAACGTTCGACCAGCAACGCGCCGACAGGTCTGGGTCCGCTGGCCGTCGCGGGCACCGCGACCGATCTGACCAATGGCGGCACGAACTCGCTTCAAGGTCAGACGCTGATCTTCAAGACGTCGGCAGCTACCACCGTCACGCTGACCATCAGCAACGTTGCTGGCGCCGGCAATGTCAACTCGATCACCAGCCTCAACACGGCACTTTCCGCGGCGGGCGTTCAGCTGCAAGCAAGCCTTCAACGCCAACGGCTCGCTGACCTTCACCTCGACCAACGATGCCGCCTCCCAGACCATCACCAACGGTGGTGCCTTTGTTGCGCCGCCGGCCGGTTCCTCGACTTCGGTCGACGTCTCCGGCGCGTGCGGCTTTCACCGGCGCGATCGTCGCCGCGGTCGCCGACCCGGTGTCGCAGGCGACGCGCGCGTCGCTGGTCACCCAGTACAACCAGATCCTCACGCAGATCACCACCACGGCGCAGGATGCGTCCTTCAACGGCGTCAACCTGCTGAACGGCAACTCGCTGAAGCTGGTGTTCGACGAAACCGGCAAATCGACCTCGACGATCGCGGGCGTGACCTTCAATCCGACCGGTCTCGGCCTGGCGGCGCTCACCGCCGGCACTGACTTCATCGACAACGCTGCGACCAACACCGTTCTGACGGCGCTCAACACCGCCAGCATCACGCTGCGGTCGCAGGCGTCGGCGTTCGGCGCCAACCTGTCGATCGTGCAGATCCGCCAGGACTTCAACAAGAACATCATCAACGTGCTGCAGACCGGCTCGTCCGCCTTGACGCTGGCC
This sequence comes from uncultured Alphaproteobacteria bacterium, assembly GCA_963742425.1. Classification (GTDB taxonomy): domain Bacteria; phylum Pseudomonadota; class Alphaproteobacteria; order Rhizobiales; family Xanthobacteraceae; genus Bradyrhizobium. The sequence goes on along the minus strand of CAVULR010000008.1, from coordinate 360,923 downwards.
GATTCCAACGAGGAAGCGGCCAACAGCCAGGCGCTGTCGACCCGTCAGTCGATCGCGACGTCGGCGCTGTCGCTCGCCAACCAGGCGCAGCAGAACGTGCTGCAGCTGCTGCGCTGATCTCGGCGAAACCTTCGACAAACAAGAACGGCGGGGCTTTGGCCCCGCCGTTTTCTCTGCTGTTCGATCCGGTACGCTCCGATGCGATGTTCTGGCTGAACCGTCGCCGGTCGATGAAAATCAGCGCAGCAGTTGCAGAACGCTCTGCTGCGACGGTGTTGGCGAGCGACAGCGCCGATACCGCGATCGACTGGCGGGTCGACAGCGCCTGGCTGTTGGCGGCTTCCTCGTTGGAATCGGCCAGCGTCAGGTTGGACGAACCGGTCTGCAGCACGTTGATCAGTTTCTTCGAGAAGTCCTGGCGGATCTGCACGATCGACAGGTTGGCGCCGAAGGCCGAGGCCTGCGACCGCAGCTTGATGCTGGCGGTGTTGAGCGCCGTCAGAACCTTGCCGGTCAGGACGTTGTCGGTGAAGTCGGTGCCGGCGTTGAGCGGAGACAGGCCGAGACCGGTCGGATTGAAGGTCACGCCCGCGATCGTCAGGGTCGATTTGCCGGTTTCGTCGAAGATCAGTCTTCAGCGAGTTGCCGTCCAGCAGGTTGATGCCGTTGAAGTATGCGTCCTGCGCCGTGGTGGTGAGCTGCTGGATGATCTGGTTGTACTGGCTGACGAGAGTAGCACGCGCGTTTTGCGACACCGGGTCGGGCACCGCCGGAACGACGGCACCGCCGGCACCGCCACCGGCGGCGTTGGCGCTGATATTGATCGCGTCGAGCGCGGCGGGAGCGGCCGGAGCCGCGGTCCCGGTGATCACCTGACCCGCGCCGTCGTTGGTCGAGGTGAAGGTCAGACTGTCGGGGCCGGTGATCACGGCTGAGAGGTTCACTCCCGCAATCGCCAGCGCCTGGTTGAACTGGTCCAGTGACTGGACCTGCGCCGTCTTGGTCACGGGATTGAAAGCCGAAGGCGCGGTGCCGACGGTGATCGTGACGGCGGTGCCTGCTTGATTTGTGAACGTGAAAACGCCGCCGTTGAGCTTGCTGGTCGTGATGTCGGCGGAAGTCGCCGTACCGGGCCCGCTGGGAACGCCCGTGCCGGTAAACTGGATGCTCGATTTCGTGCTGTAGCCCGACGGCTGCTGCAACGCCTGGTTGGCGATCGACTTGGCGGTATCGATCAGCTTCTGCAGCGAAGTGATGCCGGTGTCGGCCGCCTGCAAGACCTGCACGCCGTTGCCGATGCTGTCGAGCAGGTTGCCGATGTCGCTGGCGCGGGCATCGAGGCCGGCGGCGGTGAAGAAGTTGGTCGGATTATCGAGCGCGCTGTTGACCTTCTTGCCGGTGGCAAGGCGGGTCTGCGTGGTCGAGAGCAGGGCCGCGGTATCCTGCAAGGAGAGCAAATTCTGGCGGACTGCCGCCGTAAGAACGATATCGGACATTGTATGCCTTCCTTAAGTGTACATCGCAGGCGACCTGCTGCTGGCCAACGCGCGACCTGCTTCCAGCCAGACCAAAATATGAATGAAAGCTTTTAAAATGTGGTTAACAGCGGCTTAGCGAACGTGGTTAGCGAAACCTTAAGCCGATCGGGACGGCCTTTCGAAGCCGTCGGCTCGGCGACAATTCCACCCAAGCTGGCTGTGGCTCTCAATCGGCGTGCGCCGCAAGCCGTGGAAAGAATGCATTTTTATGCCTGCCAGGTTTTTGCTCGGCTGGTGCAAATCCGTTCCCGATTTGCAAGAAAGATCCTTTTTTAGGGAAGGATCGATTCATCAACGCGCGAGCAGTCCGATTATGCAAGCAAATCGAAGCCGTTAGTAAGTTAATTTTAAGTCGCCCGCTTTAGGCTTCCCTAAAGGAAATCTGCAATCGTGTCAGACGGAAAAAGGGTCGCCGAGGTGACGAATGTCTAGTGCTGCCGCTCAAGCCTACGCCCGCATTGCGAACACCACCACGTCCCCCCGTGATATCGAGGCCCAGGCCTTGTTGATGGCGGCGAACAAGTTGCAAGCCGTCATGACCAACGCCGACGCGACGTTTCAACAGACGTCCGAGGCGCTGATGTTCAACCGCAAACTCTGGTCGATCTTTCTCAGCGAAGCGCAGCGTGACGAAAATCCGCAGCCGCTGGACGTGCGGCAGAACATCGCAAATATTGGCATCTTCGTGCTGTCGCAGACCGCGGCATTGCAAATCAGTCCGCAGCGCGATCATTTCAAGCCGCTGATCGAGATCAACCGCAACATCGCGGCCGGGTTGGGCGGGCGTGCCTGAACAGCCGCCGGAATAGAGCCGGGCATCGCTCGATGGCGGACATCGTCAGCATTCTCAGCAATAGCTACACGACGGCGCCAGTGCCGTCACACACGAAGTATGTCCCCGTCGATCCCACTTTGTATAACGGCACCTGGAAGGGCGTGTATTCGACCGGAGAGAAGTTTTCGTTCACGATCTCGGGGGTTCAGGGATTTCGCGGCAAGGTGCAATTCCAGACCGGCAATGGCCCGATTAAATTTCAGGACGTGCTGATCAAGGACAACTCCTTCAGGGTCGCTGACACCAAGTTCCTGCTGAAAAAAGTCGGTCACGCCGAAATCAAGTCTGTCGTCACGAATCCGGCAACCGGCGCTTCTGTGCTCAATACGGCGTTCGCCGATCTCGTCGTCTGAGGCAGGGTTTTCGGTGTGGTCAGGCGGCCAAGTTTGCTGATCCAGTTTCACCACAAGGGTTTTCGCGCTGCGGTGCCGATCGTTATCCTCTCGTTGTGCCCACCAGCGTGCGCGCGGCGGTTAAGGTCCGGTTAACCAAACCAATCTAGCGTTACCCATCTACCGTTTTGGGGCGGAAAACCCCGATGCGCCCTCATCGGAGGGGAAGAGATAACCCGCCGACAGAATTCGTCGGGGGTCGCGCCGGCCGAAAGCCAGTCAGTCGAACAGTAGCGGCGAAGCGCACGCCTCGCCATCAAATCGAGTTGACGTTGGGGCATGCAGGTTGACGAATAATTCCGGCGAGGGCGCATGATGGTTGAATCGAATGAACTGAACCGCAATCTTCATGCAATGGCGGCCGATCGCATCGGGTTTGCCAAAATCACGACGATGGCGTTTGGCGGAACTGACCTCCGCCCGTTACGCGACGAATTGTTATTGAAGGTCGCCGATGGCACCGCCGGCGCAGGCGATGGACTCGATCTGTCGCTGATTATGCAATTGTTGGGTGACAAGCAGACCGGAATGGCAATTCAGGCCGAAGTGCTGGCTTTTCACCAGTTGTTTCGTTCGCCGTGTTCCGCAAAAAAACCAAATCTGCGCGTCCTTGCGCTCGCCGCCGCAATCGATATCGGCGGCAACACGCCGATCGAGTTTTTGCTGGAACAGTCCGGGATCGAGTTACACACGCTTTATGTTATTCCTGGCGCAGGCTTGCCGTCGCCGCTGCCCGACCACGACGTTGCGATGGTGATCGCCTCCGATTCCGACGAATGCCGCGCCGCGCTCGATATCATCGAGCGGGCCGCGGCCCACTGGCCGCGGCCGATGCTGAATCCGCCGCGTCTTGTCTGCAATCAGGATCGTGACAAGCTGCATCGTCTGCTGACCGGGATCGAGGGGCTCGATATTCCGGCGACGGTATGTTTAACCGCAGCGCAATTGTTCGATGTGGCCCGATCCGCTCTTTCGCTCGCCGATGTCGCGGCTGAATTTCAGTTTCCGGTTGTGGTGCGGCCTCGAGGTTCGCACGCGGGCGTCGGGCTTGCCAAGGTCGATGAGCCGGTGGCGCTCTTGCGCTATCTTGCGGAAAGGCCGGAGCCGGAATTCTTCATCTCGCGCTTCGTCGACTACGCCGGCGAAGACGGCCTGTTTCGTAAATACCGCCTCGTCTTCATCGGGGGCCGCCCATACGCCTGTCACATGGCGATCGCCGATCGTTGGGACATCTGGTATCTCAACGCCGGCATGACCGAAAGCGCCGCCAAGCGGCTCGAGGAAGAAACGTTCATGCAAACCTTCGACATCGGCTTCGGGCGTCGCCACGCGACGGCACTCGCCGGCATGGCGGAGCGGATCGGCCTCGATTATTTCACGGTCGACTGTGCGGAAAACCGGCGCGGTGAGTTGCTGATATTCGAGGCGGACAATACCGCCGTCGTGCACAACATGGATTCGCCTGACTTGTTTCCCTACAAACCGCCGCAAATGCGCAGGATTTTCGAGGCGTTCGGGGCGATGCTGTACGGCCGCGCCCGGCAAGGACGCGAGCGCGCGGCGTGACTACGGCGTTGCGCCAGGCGCCGCTGCAAACCGAATCGAGTGAGACGCTCGATCCGTCAAACTGGGACGACCTGCGCTCGCTCGGTCATCGCATGCTCGATGACATGATCGACTACGCCGCCGATATCAGGGGGCGCCCGGTGTGGCAGTCGATACCGGACGAAGTCCGCGCGCGGTTCCGCGCCGAGCTTCCACACCAGCCCTGCGATCTCGGTGCTGTCTATCGGGAGTTCACTGATTTCATCGTTCCTTATGCCACCGGCAACGTGCATCCGGGCTTCATGGGATGGGTGCATGGTGGCGGCACCGCGGTCGGCATGCTGGCGGAAATGCTGGCGGCCGGACTTAACGCCAATCTCGGCGGACGCGATCACATTCCGATCGAGGTCGAACGCCAGATCGTCGAGTGGACGCGCCGGATGTTCGGTTTCCCTGAAACGGCAAGCGGAATTTTCGTCACCGGTACCTCGATGGCCAACCTGATGGCGGTGCTGGTCGCGCGGACGACGGCGCTCGGACGGCCGGTCCGTCGGCGCGGCATTAACAATGACGGCGCGCTGCTCACGGCCTATACCTCCAGGGCCGCGCACGGCTGTATCGCCAAGGCGATGGATATTGCCGGCTTCGGCAGCGACGCGTTGCGATGCGTCGAAGTCGATCGATACCACCGTATCGACGTCGAAGCTCTGCGCGAAAGGATTGCGCTGGATCGCAGAGGCGGCCTGAAACCGTTCCTCATCGTCGGCTCGGCCGGAACGGTGGATATCGGCGCCATCGATGATCTCAGCGCGTTGGGTTCGTTGTGCCGCGAAGAAGGAATTCTGGTTTCATGTCGACGGCGCATTTGGCGCGCTCGGGGTTCTCTCGCCGGCGCTGGCGCCGCGGCTCGCCGGAATCGAAAACGCCGATTCGATCGCGCTCGATTTTCACAAATGGGGGCAGGTGCCTTACGACGCCGGCTTCCTGATCGTTCGTGACGGCGATCGGCATCGCGACGCGTTTTCAGCGCCGGCGGCGTATCTGCGCCGGGAAACGAGGGGGCTCGCGGCGGGCTCATGCTGGCCTTGCGATCTTGGGCCGGATCTTTCGCGTGGCTTCAGCGCGCTCAAGACCTGGTTCACCCTCAAAACCTACGGCACCGAAAAGCTCGGCGCCGTCATCACGCGCACTTGCGCGCTCGCCCGATATCTGGAAACGCAAATCCTGGCCGAGCCGCGGCTTGAACTGATGGCGCCGGTTCAGCTAAATATCGTCTGCTTCCGCTACCGTGCTGACGACGCCGACCGGATCAACGGCGAGATCGTCGTCGACATCCAGGAATCCGGAATTGCGGCGCCGTCGACCACACTGCTTGACGGCCAACTCGCGATACGCGCGGCGATCGTCAACCATCGCACCGACGTCGGCGATATCGATGCGTTGATCTCCGCGGTGCTGGATTTCGGAGCGCAGCGGACGTCCGCGGACAGCCTCGTGCCGCTCTTCAGGCAGTCTCCGCCACTGGCGATGTAGCCGATCCGAAATGCCGGCTCTGGCCGGGCCGCGCCAAGAAAACGGTCGCCGCTGACGTTGCATTTTTCGCCCATGCACGCACCTTTGCCCGCCGGCGAACCGGGCTGCATGTTGCCGCGAATCTCGTTTTGTGTGTAGCCTCCTGCATCGACAGGCGGTATCCGGGGAAGCAGGATTTGCAAACCGCTCCTTCAGATAAGCGCAAGGGAGTGCGGCGATGTCGCTAAGGGTTGTACTAAAGCCGTTCGAGCGGATCATCATCGGCCAGAGCGTCATCACCAACTCGGAGACGCGGACGACGTTTCTGATCGACGGCGAAGCGCCGATCCTGCGCGAGAAGGACATCCTGACCGCGGAGACCGCGAACACACCGGTGAAGCGGCTCTATTTCTGCATCCAGATGATGTACCTGGAAAACGATATCCCGAAATACCAGGACCTTTACATGGGCTTCATCAAGGATCTGCTGGAGGCGGTTCCGAGTTTTAGAACGTCGATCGAGACTGCGAGTACGCTGATATTGAGCGGCTCGCTTTACAATTCGCTGAAGGAAGTGCGCAAGCTCATCAAGCGCGAAGAGGAATTGCTGCGGTCATGATTGTTGCCGTAGCGCGGCTACCGAAATCCGGCATTTGAGCAGCAGCCGAGGCGCGCGGCAGTGTCGCGACGTCGGACGGCTGCGTCAGGCCCGCTGATCGAACTTCAACTGCGCCTTTACCAGCTTCGCCTCGTCGAGCGAACGCAGATAAGCGCGCGCGCGCAAACGCACTTCATCCGGATACTGGATAACCACCTGGCTGGTGCGGTTGTCGATGACGCGATAGACGACCTCGCCCGCGGCGCGATCGATCACGATGTCGCGCGACCGGTCATCGGTCGGCTGCGGATTGTTGCTGGCCCCCGCGGAGGCGTCGGGTGGAGTTGGCGTCTTCGGCGCTGGCAGTTCAGTTCGAACAGCGTTCAGCGCTGCGTCAGGCTGTGGCCTGATGACAGGTGCCGCAACCGGAGCCCCGACCGGTCTGATGCTGATGTCGATACTCATGGCAGCCCTCCTGGCTTCCCGCGAGTCAAACCCCACCCCTTTCTCCAGGACAATCTAACCGATCCGGCCTCAACGAGTTGTTAGAAATATCGGTCAATAGCCGGTGCACCGGCGCGCGGCATTTTGATTCAAATTTTAATGAACCGAAGCGGCAAAGCGCGCCGAGAACCGGGCAGGATTAAAAATCCCGCTCACGCGTTTCGGCACCCTGAAAGTTTATTGGAATGGACCGCTCGGGGAGGCTGGCGCGGCTCAGAGCGAACGGTTCAGCGACATCGGGGCGGCGCGGCGCGGATTGGGCGCGGTCTGCTGCCCGGCGGCGGTATAAGTCTGCGGCTTGCTCTTCTTTTGCATTTCGACGTTGACGCCGCGGATGATTCCTTCGGAAACCGCGTGCGCGGTCGCAAGCACCGTGAGGTTGATCTGCAGCATGGCGCGAAACACGTCGTGATGGCGATGCAGCGCGGTCAGCAGTTCCGGCGCGGTTTCGGCGAGGTATTTCTGGCTGGCCTTCAGTTGTCCGACCGCGTCGACATAACGGCGTGACAGCTCGGTCTTCTTCGATTCCAGCGCCATCGCCTCGCGCAGCTTGCCGGCGCGTACCAGTTCGGTTTCGCGTTCGATGAGGCCGAGTAGCGCGCTCATCGCCTCCATCAGTTTTTCGGCAAGGTTGCGGGCCGCGGCCGGGGTGGTGGCGATGGAAATCTGCGCGGGCGCCGATTGCGGTTGGGGATGCTGGTTCATCGTGTGATATTTCCCTGGAACTAGCCGGCGCGGCCCGCCTGCTGCAAAATCAGCGTTCGATAGACTTCATTGGAAATGCCGACGCCGCCGGCCTTGGCGAAGGATTTCGAATATTCTTCCGTCAGCATCGAACGCCACACGCCGGTCCCCGGCGTATCGCCGAATGGGCCTTCGCCCTTGATGCCGCTGGTCATCTGCGAAAACATCGAATTGAGAAACATCGCCTCGAAATCGGTCGCGGTTGCCTTGGCCTTGGCCTGGGCCCGCGGCGAAACCTTCGCCAGCGCCTCGGCAAACAACGGATCGGGCCTGCCGTTGAACAGCGGCATCACAGCTTTTGGCGGGCATGCTGCCGGCGGCTGAGTTGACCAGACCGGACTGCATCACATCACCTCGATGTCGGCCTGGATCGCGCCCGCGGCTTTGATCGCCTGCAGGATGCCGATCAGGTCGCGCGGACCGATGCCGAGCCCGTTGAGGCCGTCGACCAACTGCTGCAGCGACACGCCATCCTTGACGAGCGCGAATTTCTTGCCGTCTTCGGTGACGCCGACGCTGGTGCGCGGGGTTACGACGGTTCGCCCGCGCGACAGCGGATTGGGTTGGCTGACTTGCGGGCTTTCGGAGATCGTGACCGTGAGGTTGCCCTGGGCCACGGCCACGGTGGCGACGCGGACGTCGCGGCCCATCACGATGATGCCGGAACGCTCGTCGATCACGATCTTGGCAGCGAGGTCCGGCTCGACCTGCAATTGCTCGATCTCGGTCAGGAAGGCGACGACGTTGCCCTTGAACTCTCCGGGGATCGCAAGTTGCACGGTCGAGGGATCGATCGGCTCGGCAGTTTTGGCGCCGAGAAAATCGTTGACCGCGGCCGCGATGCGCTTGGCGGTGGTGAAATCGGCATTGCGCAGCGCCAGCCGCACATTGGGCAGGCGGTTGAGCGCGAACTCGATCTCGCGCTCGATGATGGCGCCGTTGGCGATGCGGCCAACCGTCGGCACGCCGCGCACGATTTTTGCGGCTTCGCCTTCGGCCTGGAAACCCGAGATGGCGAGCGAGCCCTGCGCCACCGCATAGACGTTGCCGTCGGCGCCGAGCAGGGGGGTGACGAGCAGGGTGCCGCCCTGCAGGTTCTTGGCATCGCCCAGCGCCGACACGGTGACATCCATCCGGGTTCCCTGGGTGCCGAACGCCGGCAGGTTGCCGGTGACCATGACGGCCGCGACGTTGCCGGTGCGGATGGTGGCGCCGCGGATATTGACGCCCATCCGTTCCAGCATCGCCTGCAGCGATTGCTTGGTGAAGGGAATATTGTTCAGGGTGTCGCCGGTGCCGTTGAGGCCGACGACGAGGCCGTAGCCGATCAGCTGGTTCTGCCGCACGCCTTCGATGTTGGCGAGATCCTTGATCCGGGAGGTCGCGCCCGCAGGAATAACGGACAGCGCCAGCGCCAGTAGCGCAGCGCAGGCCAGCTGAAACACTCGCGCCGGATAGACCCTTGGCATCCTCTGCTCCCCGCTGAGGCTTTCGACCTTGGGACCACAGCGCCACTCCCATGACGGCGATCCCGCGTTAACCATGCGAGTGCCGTGCCACACCCGTGGCCTGACTTAAATAATTGATATTGTGCGCTAAATTATCGGGTGCCGATTTCGGAGTGGCGCGCGCGCAGCGGCGAAACTGCCTCCAGCGGCAGATTTTGCCGAGCCGTTTACGCCCCGTTAACCAAAAAAAGGCGAAGCTCGCGCTACTTAACCGCTGGGATTCTCCGATGCGCATCTACGGACCGAACGGAACCACAGTTGGCTCTCCGACTGCCAATGCCAGGCGAACTTCCTCGACCGGCTTTGCATTGCCGGATGCGGCATCGGCCCCCGAAGCGCGGGCCGTGAACGCGCCGCGATCGGCGGCCAATATCGATGCGCTCTTGGCCATGCAGGGGATCGAGGAGGACCCGGTCGAGCGCCGCAGACGCTCGGTGCAACGCGGCAAGGGCGCGCTCGATGTGCTCGACGACCTGAAGATCGGGCTGTTGTCGGGCAGTTTCGACGCTTCCACGGTGAGCCGGCTGCGCGATGCGGCCGCCAACCTCAAATCCACTTCCGGCGACCCCGGGCTCGATGCGGTCCTTTCCGAAATCGAGCTGCGGGTGGAAGTCGAACTCGCCAAAGCCGGGCAGTTTTAGACCACGATTCGATTAAATCGAATCAGATCCCGATTTCATCTCTTTGCGGGAGCATGACCTTTTCGGAAGACCGGTTCTCGCTTTTGCGACTCCTGCAATAGGGGCGCAAGTCCCCAAAATATCGATTTTGCCCACAGGTTCCTGCCGGCACAGCCCGAATGTGCCGGGTTTTCGCGGCTGCAGCCGATATTGTCTGTCCCATCACGCCGCTATATAAGGCGCGCGCGGACCGACCCTTTTCGGGCCGCCTTGCACGTGAAGATGGGCTGGCCTTGGAAAAGTTGAAGAACTATCGACCCTCCGAAAAAGAGCCTTTCATGAATGAGCGCCAGCGCGATTATTTTCGCGGCAAGCTGCTGGCGTGGAAGGACGAGATTTTAAAGGAATCGCGCGTCACGCTGCAGACGCTCCAGGAAGAGAACGTCAATCATCCGGATCTCGCCGACCGTGCATCGTCGGAGACCGACCGCGCCATCGAACTGCGTGCCCGCGACCGCCAGCGCAAGCTGATTTCCAAGATCGACGCGGCGCTGCAGCGCATCGAGGACAACACCTACGGCTACTGCGAGGAGACCGGCGAGCCGATCTCGTTGAAGCGGCTGGAAGCCCGGCCGATCGCAACCCTTTCGGTGGAAGCGCAGGAGCGTCACGAGAAGCGCGAGAAGGTTTATCGCGACGAATGAAGCAACGCGTGAACTGACTGGCGCAACATCGCAAGGCGCGGCCGTATCGTATTGTTTTGCAATTGCATTCCGGAAGCCGCTGCCGATGGCCAGGATTCTCGCGCCAGCATTGCCGCCATCGCTCGCCGCCGATGACTTGCGATGAGCGAGGAATTACAAAAGCGTGGCGCCGGCGAGGTTTTCGCGGCTTTCCTCAAGCTCGGCCTGACCTCGTTCGGCGGTCCGGTCGCCCATCTCGGCTACTTCCGCAACGAATTCGTTGAACGCCGCCGATGGCTTGACGAGCAGACCTATGCCGATCTGGTCGCGCTGTGCCAGTTCCTGCCGGGCCCCGCTTCCAGCCAGGTCGGAATCTCGATCGGGCTCATGCGTGCGGGCTATCCCGGCGCGCTCGCCGCCTGGACCGCCTTCACCTTTCCCTCCGCGCTGGCGCTGGTCGCGTTCGCCTATGGACTTTCCGCATCCGGCGATGCGCTGGGCAGCGGCTGGCTGCACGGGTTGAAGATTGCCGCGGTCGCCGTCGTGGCGTTGGCGATTCTCGGGATGGCGCGGACACTGGCGCCCGATCGGGCTCGCGCGACTCTCGCCGTGCTGGCAATGGCGATCGCGCTCGCGATACCCACAGCATGGGGACAAATCGGCGCCATCCTCGTCGGCGCCGTGATCGGCGCGCTTTTGCTGAAAGCGGCACAGCCGTCGGCGCCGGCGAGTTTGTCGCTACCGACCAGCCGGGTGGGCGGCGTCATTGCGCTGGTGATCTTTGCCGCGCTACTGCTGGGGTTGCCGATCGTGGCCGCGATCACAGGCGATCAGAATATTCGTCTGTTCGACATGTTCTACCGCGTGGGCTCCCTGGTATTTGGCGGAGGTCACGTCGTTCTGCCGTTGCTGCGGGCCGAGGTCGTGCCTTCCGGGTGGATCGGCAACGACGCGTTTCTGGCCGGCTACGGCGCAGCGCAAGCGGTGCCCGGGCCCTTGTTCACCTTCGCCGCCTATCTCGGCGCCGTCATCGGCGGCTGGAAGACTGCCGTCATTTGCCTGGTTGCGATTTTCCTGCCGTCGTTCCTGCTGGTCGTCGGAATTCTGCCGTTCTGGGAAGGGCTCCGCCGCAAGGAGACGGCACAGGCCGTGCTGCGCGGCGTCAATGCTGCGGTCGTTGGGCTGCTGCTCGCGGCATTCTACAATCCGGTCTGGACATCAGGCATTTTCACCAGGGCCGATTTCGGCGTTGCCGCAGTCGCCTTCCTGTTGCTGTTTCTGTGGCGGACGCCGCCGTGGCTGGTCGTGGTGCTCTGTGCCGGCGCCGGCGAGCTTTTGGCCCTCGCACCGTGATTCCGGCGCGGCTTGCATCCTTGAAAGACCGTCCATGAACAAGATTCTCGCGGCCGCGGAAATCATCGCTTCGACCCGCCGCGATCGCACGCCCCTCACACCATTGGCCGCGGATATCGCCCCGCAGGACGAAGCCGAGGGCTACCGGATTCAGGACGCGGTCCGCGGCCTGCTCGCGGCCGATTTCGGCGCGCTGGCCGGTTACAAGATCGGCTGCACCAGCGCGGTGATGCAGCAATATCTCGCGATCCCCCATCCCTGCGCCGGCAGTGTGTTTGCAAATGGCGTCCATCACAGCGGTGCGACCCTGAGCACGCGCGATTTCGTCCGGGTCGGCGTCGAATGCGAAATCGCAGTGAAACTCGGGCGTGATCTGTTGCCGTCGTCGGCGCCGTTTTCGGCCGAGCAGGTTGCGGAGGCGATCGAGGCCTATCTGCCGGCGATCGAGATCGTCGATGACCGTTACAGCGACTGGCAAACCATGGGCGCGCCGATCCTGGTGGCGGATGATTTCTTCGCCGCCGGTTGCGTGCTCGGCAAACCCGTGGCGCGCACGGCCGCCCCTGATCTGCTCCCATTGATGGGCCGGGCGCTGATCAACGGCGTGGAAGCCGGTCGAGGTAGCGGAGCCGATGTGTTAGGTCATCCACACAACGCGCTGGCATGGCTTGCCGATCATCAGGCCGTGCAGGGCAGGGGCTTGCGCGCCGGCCAGATCGTGCTGACCGGCAGCCTGGTCAAGACGGTGTGGCTCAAGGCCGGCGACCGAGTGGCAATGGAATTGCAGGGGCTTGGGACGGTCAGCGTCGGTTTCACTTGAACGGTGTGGCGAGGTGATGCAAGGCATCAGTGAATCGCGGTGAGTGGTTTCCCTCTGGGCGGCTAGCCCGGGTGGCCTCTGAGAATGGAATGCAGGTTCTGAACCGCGCGAATGAGGCGGCTGCAGCGCATATCCTTATCCGCCTTTCCATTCAGGTAATCGGTCGCGCCCTTGACGATTTCCTCGGTCAATCCGGTTCGCGACGATGGTTGAAACAGCGGCAAGCTGTCCAGTCCATCGTCCTCGTCGTCGAGGACAAGAAACCGGGTCACCTCGGGGTGGTTTCTTAGCCATTCGAGGATTTCGTTGCAGCGCGGCTCGTGCGGCCGGTCCGGTGTGATGTCGATGAAGGGAATCCCGTAGCGCTTGGCGCTAAAAATGCCGGCGGGGTCGTATCGCCATGTCGAGGACAACACGACCGATGCGCCGGTTTGGTCAAGCAATGCGCGAAACCGTGCCAGCAGGCGCTCATCGACGATGTAGGGAAAGTCGCGCGGGTTCGAGGTTTTCCGGCAATTGAGCACCCCGTCGATATCCAGAAAAATCACCTTCGTGACGCGGTCGCTTCGTGCAAGCATCATGACCTTTTTCACCGAGCCGACCGTGCGCTCCACTTAGCAAGGGCGTCCGGGAACTAACCGGACCGGCTCTGGTTCGTTCCCGGCGGCCGTTCGAGGCAGTCCAAACCAAAAATATCGAAAACAACCCCATGCAAAGTACACCGGAGCAATGGACGCGCCTGCCGCGGCCGACCTTCTGCAGATCAAACGGCGCTCCGCATCTGCATCATGAAACCCGGACTTGTTAAAATGAGATGCTGCCGGGAGCCCTGCGCGCCGGCACGGGAACATTCTTGTTTTGCACGAATTTCCGTACAGGCGTGCGCAGGAGAAGGCACATGCATAAACGTTGGAGTGACCACGACGTTGTCGCGCTCAGGAGCCTGGCCGGCAAACTTCCCGCTGCCAAGATCGCGTCACAAATCGGCCGCTCGGTGGGCGCGACGGCGATCAAGGCGCATCAGCTAAAGTTGTCGCTCAAGACGCGCTGGAAAAATGGCCGGCGCTCGCGGGTTCCCGAGGCGGGCCCGGCCGGCATGAACTTGAGTTAGGCTTTGCCGCGCGTCATTCAGCCTGGAAACGATGGCCCGACAGTCCCCGGGCGCAATCAGCCGGGCGAAATCATCTCGTTTTCAAAGCGATGTTCCCGCAGCCCTTACTTCGAGGCCGGGTTCGCCTTGCGATCCAAATGCCCGGCCGAATATTCGGTTCGGCGACGCGGCAAGTTCGGAGCGGTGCCTTTCGGTGCGCGCCGTTTGGCGGCCGCCGTTGCAACCGGTGAGGCAAATCTCGCAGCCCACCGTTGTTCAAACCTTCTTTGGAGATCAAGTGGAATTTCGCTCATAGGCGGACCTCGCGTCTGTAGCCGCCCCCGAATTGCCACCTCAACGCGCGTCGCCGTTAAAAGGTCCGCCTCGCTCCGGGCAATTGATGCCGCGGTTCCCTTTGCGGCGCGTTTGATCCTGGCCCCCAACTTCGGAACTCAAGCGCCTGGTTTGTCGATGAAAGGACGGCCAGTGCATTTCACCAAGCCGGGACGCCCGCGCGAAATCAGGCGCTGTTGCCTGGCACATCCCGACGACGGGCAGTGAGACGCATTATTGCACGGTCCAATGCCCGGCCCGCGCGGTCTGGGCAGGCGGGTCTTTGAGGCAATGCCGGGCAGCTTCAATTTCGGCCTCGGAGGCCCCGTGGCTCCGCGCCCAGGCCTCGGCGGCATAGGCCGAGAATTTGGCGACGTAAAACCGGACAACGACACAGGATGCGCGGTGGACGAGTGCGGAATGTTCGGCGGCTTGCGCGTGCGAAGCCAACCCGAAGCAGACAGCGGCAACGCACCCCCAGCGTGACAACATTTTTTTCGAAACCCCCTTGACCCGACTCAAGCCGTGCAACCATCCAGGTTCCCTCGCGGAAACATGCATTTGAGCGCGCACATTGAACCCAGGACTGAGCTAGCCGAGTCACGGATCGAAACCAAGTTACCGATCGGCGAAGTCCGACTTCTCCACGTCTGTTTGGCCGGCGTGTGCGGATTGGCGTGCGGGTGCGCTGAAATGCCGGTCATGGGCCGCTACGCGCCGCCGGTGCATGGGATCGAGTTGACGGGAGACGCGGGAGTGCGTGGGCTCCGCCAATCCGCCCGCATCCTTTTTGGATTTGGCAGGACCAAAAAAGCCGCGGCCTTCGCCAGGGGAGCTGACGAAGGCCGCGTTGGAACACATCATCGCGCCCAGGTTCGCAAATGACGTGTGGGAGCTCTCATTTATTGGGCATGTTCTTTTCGAAAAACCGGGTTCCCACCCCGATCATGCCACTAGAACGGCAGCAGCACGTCCATCACCTGTTGACCGTAGCGCGGTTGCTGGACGTCGGTGAGCTGGCCGCGGCCGCCATAGGCGATGCGGGCCTGCGCAATCTTGCTGGAATCGATGGTGTTGTCGCTCTGAATGTCCTCCGGCCGCACGATACCGGCCACCACCAGCTCGCGGATTTCGAAGTTGACGCGGATCTCCTGCTTGCCTTCGACCACGAGATTGCCGTTCGGCAAGAGCTGCGTGACCACGGCGGCGACGTTGGTCTGCAAGGCCTCCTGGCGGTTGACCGAACCCTTGCCGTCGGTCGAGGCGGTGGAGTCCGCCGTCAGGATCCGGCCCGGCAATACCTTCTGCGCCTGGGCGCCCAGCGTCTTGGCGCCGATGAAATCGGTAATCCCCGAATCTTCCTTGCTGGAGCGGCTACGCTGGGTCTCGTTGGCGAAATTGGCCTTGTCGGTGATGTTGACGGTGACGGTGAGGATGTCGCCGATGCGTGCGGCGCGCTGGTCCTTGAAGAACGCCCTGGAGCCGTTCCGCCACAGTGAATTGGCGTTGTAGGACACCATCTCCGGTTTCGGCATCGGCATCTGCACCGGCTTGTAGCCGGGCTGCGCGGTCGGATTGTCGATCGATGTCAGTTTCGGCTGCTCGCCGATTTGCGACAGCCGGTTGATCGACGAGCAGCCGCTGGCGATGCCGAGAATACCCGCAAGCGTGCCGGCAAGGACGATGCGGTTGCGGCTGGCGCTGTTACCGAAGCTGTTAGCGAACTTGTTAGTGAACCTGGACATGAACATTACTCGTCTGCTGGAGCGGCTTGCGAATTGTCGGTGACCGCGACCGAGGCTGGCTTTGCCGTTTCATCCGGCGCGATCGAGGAGGTTGCATCAGGAGATGCGGAGAGACGGGGCGTTGCGACCGAGATCGAGACCTGGCCGCGTCCGGTCACGACGCCGGAAACCGTGCGTTTCGATTGCAGATTGAGCACGTTGACGACGTCGCCCTCGGTGCCGCCATCCAGCGCCTTGCCGCGGATGGTGAGGTAGAGCCCCGGCGATTCGTAGATCAAGGTGACGTTCTGGTCGCGCTGCACCAGGTCGGGCTTGGCGAGATCGGCGGTTTTCAGCGCCTGGCCCAGGCGAAGCTGCCGCCGCGCCTGCATGCCGACCGCGCGGGCGCGCACGGCGGCATCCGCGCCGACTTCCGCCTTTGGGCGCCGCTCGACCACCACATCGGAAGACTTCAGCACCTCGTTGCGTTCGACATTGCGCGCCAGCACCGCGGCCTCGACGGTCTCGATGGCGGTGCCGGTGAGGCGCAGTCGCGTCGGCGTCGAAATACTGTCATTGGCGATCTCGAAAGTGACATCGAAGCGGTTGTTGCGCGGCTCATAGCGGACGATCGTCGCCTGCAGCGCGCCGGTGTAGGAGGAATCCAGTTTCAAATCCTGCACGTCGCGATCGAAGGTCAGGCTGAGGTTGGCGGCATCGCCAAGGCCGTTGCGGCGTTCCAGCGCGCGGGCAACCTGAAGTTCGATGTCCTTGCCTTCGAGCGTGCGCGCCAGCCGCGTCACCTGGATCTGCCTGAGATCCCGGGTGTCGACGCCGATCACCTGATGCGCCCGCAGCACCGACAACAATTGCGCGGTCGGCACCTGGCCGGTGGTGCCCAAATCCGGCGAGCGGTAGATCGCGATTTGCGCCGCCGAGCCGGCGTGGTCAATGACGTCGCCGATCCGCACCACCTCGCCCGAGACGGTGACATTGGCGCGCAGCACCGGGGCTTCGATCGCATCGCCCGCGCCTTGCGCGAATGCCGCGGCCGATGAGGCGACGAACAAGGCGGTGGCGAAGAGGAGGGAGCGTAAGCTTCGCGGCACGCTCGGTCCGTTCCCTCCCCCAGCAACCCGGGCTTGCCCGGGTTGCTGGGGGGAGGGAACAGAGAGAGCAGAGCGCTTATCGTGGCGACTGATCGAATCATCATCAGTTTCCTCAGCGGAAGAGCGCGGCGGTGGATTGCAGCATCTGGTCGGCGGCGCTGATCACCTTGGCATTCATCTCGTAGGCGCGTTGCGCGGCGATCAGGTCGGAGATTTCCGACACCACCTCGACATTGGCCTGCTCGAGGTTGCTCTGCTGCATGTCGCCAAAGCCGTCGGTATTGGCGATGCCGTCCTGGGGCGCGCCCGATGCCGGCGTGTCGGTGAAGAGGTTGTCGCCGATCGGCTGCAGGCCCGCCTTGTTGATGAACCGCGTCAGCCCGATCTGGCCGACGGTGGTCGGCGTCGTCGATCCCGGCAGGGTCACGGAAAGCTGGCCCTGCGCGTTGATGGTGATCCCGGAAGCATTTTGCGGAATCGTGATCGTCGGCTGCACCGGATTGCCCTGTGCGTTGACGACGCGGCCGGTCGCATCCATCTGGAAGGAGCCGTCGCGCGTATAGCTGAAG
Source organism: uncultured Alphaproteobacteria bacterium (assembly GCA_963742425.1). Lineage (GTDB taxonomy): Bacteria > Pseudomonadota > Alphaproteobacteria > Rhizobiales > Xanthobacteraceae > Bradyrhizobium. Next base: position 343,446 of record CAVULR010000008.1, on the reverse strand, counting down.
CTGCCGTCGGGCATCTGGATCTTGAAGAAGCCTTCGCCGCGGATGGCGATGTCGAGATCGTTGCCGGTCTGCGACAGCGTGCCCTGCGTCATCAGCCGCGGCGTGCCGACGGTCTTGACGCCGCCGCCGATATCGACGCCGACCGGCAGGATGGTGCCCTGGTCGGAGGCCTGCGCGCCGACCCGGCGCACGTGGTCGTAGATCAGGTCCTGAAACGCCGCGCGCTGTTTCTTGAAGCCGGTGGTGCGCAAGTTGGCGATGTTGTTGGAAATCACCTGAACGTTGAGTTCCTGTGCCGCCATTCCGGTCGCCGCGGTGTAAAGAGCGCGCATGGATTAATCCCCTTACGCCGGAACGTCGGCGAGTTGCTGGATCGCGGATTTGTGCAGGTCGCTCTGCTGCTGCAGCAGGCTCGCGATCTGCGTATAGGTGCGCGTCACCTCGATCATTCGGCTCATCTCCGTCACCGAATTGACGTTGGATTTTTCGACAAATCCCTGGCGCACCCGCGAGGCGGTGTCGGGCTGCGCCGCGGCGGTGGCGGCCGAATAAAGGTTGGTGCCTTCCTTCAGGAGGTTTTGCGCCTGCGCGAAACTGACGAGCCGCAGCTTGCCGCGGATCGCGCTGACCCGGTTGATGCCTTCGAGCACGGTGATGTTGCCGTCGGCCGCGATCGAGACGTCGTGGTCGGTCGGCTGGAAGACGATCGGGCCGCTGTTGCCGAGCACCGGATTGCCGGCGGCGTTGACGAGCTGGCCCTGATTGTTGATCTGAAGACCGCCGTCGCGGGTGTAGCGCTCGCCGGCCGGCGTCTGCACCGTCAGAAAGCCGCTGCCGTCGATGGCGACATCGAGCGGATTCTTGGTCTGCTCGGTCGGGCCTTGCGAAAAGTCCTTGAACGTGCCGCTGTCCAGCACGTAGCTGACGCGCCGGTCCTGGCCGACGAAATTGTCTTCGTGCGCACCGGATTTCAAAAATTCCTGAAACAGCGACTTGTCGGCCTTGTAGCCGTTGGTGTTGACGTTCGCGACGTTGTTGGCGACGACATCCATCTGTCGTTCCAGCACCATCTGTCGCGAAAGTCCGATGAGAAGCGCATTCTCCATCGGTGGTTCTCCCCTTGATGATCCCTCGACAAACCCTCCCAGGTTCGTTTTCGGATCGTTCGAACCGAAAGGCTCTCCCAAGCCGCGGTTCGCCATCCCTCGAAGCGAAAGCCGTGCCAGTTTGGAAAACGAAGATTTTCCAATTGATTAGCTGCTTTGCGGGCGTGCGGTGGGGGCGGCAATAAGGTCTTGTTGACCATGTTTGCCCGGCAACTTTTTCCTAGCTGCGGGACAAAAGAAAGGTTCCATTAACCATTGTTACCTTAGCGTCCGGATCGAAAGAACATTTGCGGCGGTGGTATTCGTTTCGCGTTCTGAGCCCGCCTCGCAGCATCAATTTCATTTCCAGAACGGGCGCGCGGCGATGGCAGACAACGAACCGGCGGACGATGCGGCGGAAACAGCCGAAGCCGCGCCAGCGCCAAAGGGCAAGAAGCTCAAGCTGATCATTGCCGCCGTCGGCGCACTGATCATTCTTGGCGGCATAGGTACGGCCACCTGGTTCTTTTTCTTCAGGCATAGCGGCGAGGAGATGCACGCGGAGGCGCCGCCGGTGAAACCGCCGGTTTACGTCGACGTGCCGGATCTGCTGGTCAACCTGGTCGGTTTGCCCGGCGATCGCGTGCAGTACCTCAAGGTCAAGGTCGTGCTCGAGGTCAAGGAAGAGAAGCAGGTCGAGGCGATCAAGCCGGCCATGCCGCGCGTCACCGATCTTTTCCAGGTCTATCTGCGCGAGCTGCGGCCGAGCGATCTCAACGGTTCGGCGGGCCTGTTTCGCCTGAAGGAAGAACTGACCCGGCGGGTCAATGCTGCGGTTTCGCCGATTCAGATCAGCGCAGTGCTGTTCAAGGAAATTGTCGTTCAGTGACGGGACGGACCTGAAACATGGCGGGCAACGACCCAGTCGACCAGGATGCAATTGCCGCCCAATGGGAGGCCTCGCTCGATTCCGAGGACCCGGCGGAAGCCGCGAAGGCGGCTGCGGCCAATGAAATTTCCGGCACCATGGCCCTGCAATGGGCCGCGATGGTCGAGGACGGCAGCCGCGACTTCGGCGGCGGCAAGAACAGCGGCGAACGCGTCCTGTCGCAGGAGGAAATCGACAACCTGCTCGGCTTCAATGTCAGCGAGGTCAATCTCGACGACAATTCCGGCATTCGCGCGATCATCGATTCGGCGATGGTGTCCTACGAGCGCCTGCCGATGCTCGAAATCGTTTTCGACCGGCTGGTAAGGTTGATGACGACCTCGTTACGCAACTTCACCTCCGACAACGTCGAAGTGTCGCTCGACCGCATCACCTCGGTGCGGTTCGGCGATTACATGAATTCGATACCGCTGCCGGCGGTGCTGTGCGTGTTCAAGGCAGAGGAATGGGAAAATTTCGGGCTCGTCACGGTCGACTCCAGCCTGATCTATTCGATGATCGACGTTCTGCTCGGCGGCCGCCGCGGCCAGACCTCGCTGCGCATTGAAGGCCGGCCCTACACGACCATCGAAACCAATCTTGTGAAGCGGCTGGTCGAAGTGGTGATGACCGATGCCGAGCAGGCTTTCAGACCGCTGTCGCCGGTGACCTTTTCCATCGACCGGCTGGAAACCAATCCGCGCTTCGCCGCCATCAGCCGGCCGGCCAACGCCGCCATTCTGGTGCGGCTGCGGATCGACATGGAGGATCGCGGCGGCAATATCGAACTGCTGTTGCCCTATGCGACCATCGAACCGATTCGCAGCGTGCTGCTGCAGATGTTCATGGGCGAGAAATTCGGCCGCGATCCGATTTGGGAAGGCCATTTCGCGACCGAAGTGGCGCAGGCGCAGATTTCCGTCGATGCCGTGCTCTACGAGGCCGACATTCCGCTCAAGGAGCTGATGAAGCTGAAGGTCGGCGACACCTTGCCGCTTGAGATGCGCGCCGACGCGCTGGTCGCCGTGCGCTGCGGCAGCGTAACGCTGACCGAGGGCCGGATGGGCCGGGTCGGCGACCGCGTCGCCATTCGCGTCACCAAACAGCTGCGCAAACCGAACACGACCTTCGCGATGTTCGAGAAGGCCGATGAGCAAACCAAGTTGATGGAGGCCCAATGAGTCATTCATTTGGAGTTGCGATCGAGACTTTGGTGGCGATCCTGCTGCTGCTCACGATCGGCTATTGCATGCTCTTGAACACCCGGCTGAAGCGGCTGAAGGCCGACGAACATTCGCTGAAGGCGACCATCGCCGAACTGATCACCGCGACCGAGATCGCCGAGCGGGCGATCGGCGGTCTCAAGCATACCGTTCGCGACGTCAACGAAAACCTCGGCAACCAGCTGGCATCGGCGGCGCAGATGTCGCAGCAGTTGAAGAACCAGCTTGCCGAGAGCGACATTGTCATTCGGCGGCTATCGCGAATTGCGATCGCCGCGCGGCCCGCAACCGAGACCGAGCCTGAAGCCAACGTATCGACGGCCCAGGCAACCGTCGCGGCCGCGCGGGCGTTTTCCGACCGCAGAAGGTCCGACGGCCTCGCCGCATGAAATCCTTCCGTAACATTCGCGTCATTCCGGTAGTGCTGACCGCGATCTTCGGCCTTGCAGTGCTGAAGGTCGGAGGGCTGCTGATCGATGGCGGGTATGTATTCGACTACCAACCGAATTCGGCCAGGAAGTCCTGGGCGGCGGATTCTTTCAACTTTCCGACCGGCCGGGCGGACACAGCGGACGTTACCGGTTCGGTTCACGAGAAGCCCAAGGAAGAAGCTCCCAAACCGGCCGCGGCGCCAGAGCCGCCCAGCGGCGTCGTCCTCTATCCGGAGCAAAGCCAGCCGGTCTCCGCCTCCGAACGCGCTATTCTCGAGCGGCTGCAGGCGCGGCGGCAAGAGCTCGAGGCGCGCGCGCGCGAAATCGACATCCGCGAAAGCCTGCTGAAGGCTGCCGAAAAGCGGATCGAATCGAAGGTCGAGGAGTTGAAGGCCATCGAATCGCGGATCACGGTCGCGACCGAACAGAAGAACGAAGCCGAAGCCGCGCGCTTCAAGGGCATCATCACCATGTATGAAGGCATGAAGCCGAAGGACGCCGCCAAGGTGTTCGACCGGCTCGAAATGTCGGTGCTGTTCGAAATCGCCTCGCACATCGCGCCGCGCAAGATGTCCGATATTCTCGGCCTGATGTCGACGGATGCGGCCGAGCGGCTGACTGTCGAACTGGCCCGCCGCGCCGGGTCGGAAAAGTCGGCATCGGCTGCCGATCTTCCCAAGATCGAAGGCAAGGTGTTGCCGCAAAAGTCCAATTAGCGCGGATATTTAACAAGTCCTTAAATTCCCAATTCTAGATTCTAACGCGCGGGTCGTCTGAGTGAGAGTATCCCGCCGGCGACGGACGCCGAACGGAAAGATCAGGGTTGGAATGGCGCGAACGGCAACCGCTGGGATTTGGTCGCTCTACCGCGCATCGGCGCGGCGCGGCCGAGGCTGCGCCGGCGAGCCGCCCTCGGTTGCGGCGCAGCCGTCGTGGCTCGCCGCCGGGCTGATCCTGATCGGCCTGATGTTTCCCGGCGTCTGCAAGGCCGAGGCGGTCAAGGGCGAGGCGACGTTCTCCACGACCGGCGGTTACGCCCGGCTGGTCCTCAAACTCGCCGAGGATGTCGCGCCCGAAGTGACCACTGCGGGCACCATCCTCGTGATCCGGTTCAAGCGCCCGGTGGATATCGCAACCGGGAAACTACCGGAAATGGCCCCCGATTATGTCGGATCGGTGCGGCGCGATCCCGATGGTTCGGCGATCCGGCTGTCATTGTCGCGACGGGTGACCGTCAACACCATGACGGCGGGCGAGCGGGTGTTCGTCGATCTCTTGCCGGATAGCTGGACCGGTCCGCCGCCCAGCCTTCCCACCGAGGTGATCCGCGAACTGGCCGAGCGGGCGCGGACCGCCGAGCGCGCACTGCGCGAACAACGCGCGGCGAGCGAAGCGAACAAGCGTTCGCCGGTTCGGGTGCGCGCTTCGGTGCAGCCGACCTTCGTGCGGTTCTTGTTTGAAATGCCTGACGGCGTCGGCGTTTCGTCGGTCTTGAACGATCAGAAATTGACGCTTTCGTTCAACACGCTGCTGACCTTCGATCTGACCGACGCCAAGGAGGCCGCGCCTGCGAACATTGCCGCGATCAACCAGAAGATTGAGGGCGACAACTCCGCGGTGGAATTCGCGTTGATCGGCGATGTCGACGTGCATTCCTTCCGCGAGGAGAAGAACTACATTATCGACGTCGCTTTCCAGCAGGGGGCGAAATCCGCGCTGTTGCCGTCGAGCGCAGCGGATAACTCGCACGCGACGCCGCCAGCCGCACCAGCCGCGCCTGTAGCGGCCGCGCCGGGGAAACCGGGCGCTACGTCTCCGTCGCAATCCGCTGACGCCGCGCCGCCGCCGTCAGACGCGAGGCAGGCGAAGGTGAAGATCGATCCGGAGGCGAAGGCCAAAATTCCGCTCGCGCCGGAAGCGCCGGCGCCCGAGCCTGCGCCACCGCAAATGGCTGCGGCTGCGCCGATGCCAGAGCCTCCGCCGAAGGAAGCGTCCGAGCCTGCGCCGATGCCGGAGCATTCAAAGGAGATGCCCGCGCCCGCCGCGGCGATGCCGGCTCCCGCGGCGGCGGCGATGCCGCAAAAAACCCCGCCCGATGCGTCCGAAGCGTCCGCGGAGATGAAACCGCCACCAGCCGTCGCGGCCCCCGACGCTCCGGTTGAAGTCAGGCGCAGCAGCGACGGCCTCAGCCTGACGTTTTCCTTTGCCGCAGCCACGCCGATGGCGTTGTTCCGGCGCGCCGACACCGTGTGGCTGGTGCTCGATTCGACAAAGCCGATCGATCTCGAGCCGATCCGCAGCAAGGGTGGCGCGCTTGTCGCCGAGGTCAGCCGGCTGCCGCTCGACCATGGGCAGGCGATCCGTATTCGCCTCAACCGTCCGCAAATGCCTTCGCTCAGCGGCGAAGACCAGGGCGCCGGCACGAGCTGGGTGCTGACATTTGCCGATACGATGCGAACCGCAACCCAGCCGTTGGTCGCGATACGCAACATCAGCGATCCCGCGCTTGCCAACGTCGCGGTGTCCCTGGCCAACCCCGGTCTGCTGCATCGTCTTGTCGATCCCGATGCCGGCGACACCATCCTGGTGGTCACCGCGCCGCCGCCTGTGCGCGGTTTCATCAAGCGGCAGGATTTCGTCGAGTTGTCGTTGCTCGAATCGATCCACGGCGTTGCGATCCGTCCGAACTCCGATGACGTCACCGCCGAGGTCGCTTCCGACAAGGTCATTCTCGGCAGGCCCGGCGGCTTGACGCTGTCATCGGCCGACGTCGGCGCGGAGCGTGCGCCGGCTGCGTTCCGGCCAATCTTCGAGGTCGGCGAATGGCGCAAGAATCAGGAGGAAAATTTCATCGCGCGGCAGAACGCGCTGATCGCCGCCGCGGCGGCGCTCGAACCCGAGCGACGCCTGCCGGTCAGGGTCGATCTGGCGCGGTTCTATCTCGCGCGCGGGATGTATGTGGAAGCCAAGGGCGTTCTCGACCTCGCCATGGCGGAAGCCAAGACCGGCCTCGACGACACCGTGGCGCTGATCGTGCATTCGGTCGCGAGCAGCCTGATGGGCCGGCCCGAGCAGGCGCTCAAGGATCTTACCAATCCGGCGATCGGAACCAATTTCGATTCGCAGCTGTGGAAGGCGCTGGCCTACGCGCGGATGGGAAGATGGGCGGAGGCGAGGGAAAAATTCAAGAACGTCGAATTCGCCATCACCTCGCTGCCGATCGATCTGCAGCGCATCGTGGTGTCGGAGGCGATGCGCGCCTCGCTCGAGGTCAGGGATTATTCGGGCGCCGCCAAACGCTCCAGCGACCTCGATGTGGTGGGAGTGTCCGCCGACATGAAGCCCGCGGTGCTGGTGTTGCGCGGCCGGCTCGCCGAAGCGCTCGGGCGAGACCTCGACGCGCTCGATGCCTACCACACCGCCATGGAATCCCCTGACCGGATCGCGGCGGCGGAAGCCAGGCAACTCGAGATCGCGTTGCGCCAGAGGCGCAATGAAATCAGCCAGGCTGACGCCACGCGCGAACTTGAGGCGCTGTCGGTAATGTGGCGCGGCGACGGGATCGAGGTGAAGACGCTGCAAATGCTGGCGCGGATCTATTCGGAGACCGGGCGCTACAACGAATCCTTCGCCGCGAGCCGGATGGCGACCCGGCTGCAACCCAATTCGGAAATCTCGCGGGAGGGTCAGGATGCTGCCGCGGCGCTGTTCGCACAACTCTTTCTCAGTCCGAAGGGTGACGATCTTCCGCCTGTCGACGCGCTCGGGATGTTTTACGAATACCGGGAATTGACCCCGATCGGGCGGCGCGGCGATGAAATGATCCGCCGGCTGGCGGACCGGCTGGTCTCCGTCGACTTGCTCGACCAGGCCAGCGAACTCCTGCAGTACCAGATCGACAAGAGACTGGAGGGCGCGGCGCGCGCCCAGGTCGCCGCGCGCCTGGCGATGGTCTATCTGACCAGCCGCAAGCCGGATCGTGCCATCGCGGCACTTCGCGCCACCCGCATCGCCGACCTGTCGGGCGAACTGCGCCAGCAGCGGCTTTTGCTGGAGGCGCGCGCGCAAAGCGACATCGGCCGTCACGATCTTGCGCTCGATATCATCTCGAATATTCCGGGGCGCGAGGCGATCCGCCTGCGTTCAGACATCTACTGGGGCGCGCGGCGGTGGCGCGAGGCGTCGGAGCAGATCGAATTGTACTACGCCGACCGCTGGCGCGACTTCAAACCCTTGAACCCGGTGGAGAAGGGTGACGTCATTCGCGCGGTGGTCGGTTACGCGCTGGCCGAGGACGCCATCGGCCTGGCCCGCTTCCGTGAAAAATACGCACCCTTGATGAGCGGCGGCGCCGACCGCACTGCCTTCGAGACCGCCAGCAAGCCGGCCACCGTCAGCGCCGAATTCGCCGAGATCGCCAAGATGGCGGCGAGCGTCGATACGCTCGAAGGGTTCTTGCGCGACATGAAGACCCGGTTCCCGGACGCGACCGCGCGCGCGCCGCAGTCGCCGGACGCCCCCAGGGGCGAGCCGGTCCATACCGGCTCGTTGCCGGAGATCGTCGGCATGAGGCGGGTCGACGCAAGGTAGCCCGCCATCGGTCGGCGCATCTCTTCGACCGATCCCCTCGACAGACGTCTGCCGAAACGGCAACCTGCGGCGGCCGACAAGTCCGGGAAGGAAGCCGCGATCATGAGCAAGCCCACGAAAACCGAAGCCGAACTCATTGCGATGGCAAGAGCCGAGCTCAAAGTCCATGTCGACGTTCCCGACGGAATTGCGATTTCCGTTTTGCGTAACGGGGATTCCTGGGAATTCCGGACCAAAGCCGACGCGGCGACCATCGCCAAGCCAGGTTATCCCGAAAGCGTCGCGATGATCGTCCAGATCGGCGATCACCTCAGCAAGCAATATGATGTGAAAAGGTGAGGCGAAGCTCGATACAGCGTAAATCCGGCTTGCTCCCAACAGGCGGGCTATCCACCGTAGCTTTGCACCAGGCTGCCTGCCACCAGCGACCAGCCGTCGACCAGCACGAAGAAGATCAGCTTGAACGGCAGCGATACCACCACGGGCGGCAGCATCATCATGCCCATCGACATCAGGACGGAGGCAACCACGAGGTCGATGACCAGGAACGGCAGGAATAACAGAAAGCCGATCTCGAAGGCGCGTTTCAGCTCGGAGATCATGAAAGCCGGCACCAGAATTCGCAGTGACATCGCTTCCGGAGTTGCCGGCGGCGGCTCGCCGGAAAGATCCATGAACAGCTTCAGATCCTTCTCGCGCACGTTCTTTTCCATAAAGCCGCGCAGCGGCACCGAGGCGCGCTGCAACGCGTCCTCGACGCTGATCTGGTTGGCGACCAGCGGCTTGATGCCGTCGTCATAGGATTTCTGCAGCACCGGGCCCATCACGAACGCGGTCAGGAACATGGCGAGCGCGATGATGACGGAATTCGGCGGCGCGGTCGCGGTGCCCAGGGCGGTGCGCAGCAGCGACAGCACGACCACGATCCGGGTGAACGACGTCATCATGATCAGGATCGAGGGCGCGATCGACAGCACCGTCAGGAGCGCGATCAGCTGGATCGCGCGCTCGGTGACGCCGCCATTGCCCTGGCCGAGATTGATGCTGATATCTTGCGCGAACACCGGACCCGCGAGCGATCCGGCGGCGATCAGTGTGAAAAAAAATAAAACTCTACGCGGGAATTTCGCGGGCCTCACGAAGGGGTCTTCGGGCGGCCCAGCAGTGAGGCCATCTCGTCTTCGAGATTTTCAAAATTGGTCTTCGGTGAGGCAATTGGCGGGGCCATCGACGGCTCGTTGCGGGGCCGGCCGGGCGGCGGTTCTGCCGCGACCGGAGGAGCCGCGGACTCGCCGCCCGAAGGCCGGCGAAGGGCTGCCTCCAGCCGTTGCGCCATTTCGGCGAGATTTTGGTCCGCCGTTGGCGCGGCCGGCGGCGGGGGAGGTGGCGCGGCGGCGCGTTCGGGCGCGCGGACCGGGGGGGACTTGGGCGCTTCGCTCGAACGCGGCGCGCGGGGGATAGCCGGCTCGTTGCGCGATGTCACCCGCGATGGCATCGGCTCGCCGCGCAGTTCGGGGCGGGATTCCGGGCGGCCGCCAAGGGGATTTCCCAGCGGATTTCCCAGCGGTTCGGGCGCGAAGCCGGTCAGGGAATCGCCGCGCCGCTCCGCTGCCGCCGTCCGGCGCATTTCATCGGCGAAAGCGGGGCGGATCGGGCGGGACGGCGGCTCCGGCTCGACCTGATCGGGGCTCTCGGATCTGGACGCATCGCCATCGCCCCAACCAGGGTCGGGCAACGGCGCGATGCGGGGCGGCGGAGGCTCAGTCGCGCCGGCGCGTTGCGGCACCTGATCGCGTGCGGGCATCGCGCGCACGATATTTGCTTCCACGACGATATCGGTGGGACCGCCGATCATCAGCAGATGTTCGATGTTGTCGCGCCGCACCAGCACCAGCCGCCTGCGGCCATCCACGGCGGCGGCATCGATCACCGCCAGCCGCGGCATCCGGCCCCGATTGGTGTTGGCGCCGAGGCGGTTGCCGGCGAATCGGCGAATCAGCCAGACGGCGCCGCCGAACAGCGCCAGCACGGCCACGAATGAGAAGATGAATACGAGTGGCTGCGGCATGCTTGGTCCCCGGCAAATAGCGTCTTCTCAGGTGTTTCGTCGGTCGAACGCAGATCGGTAACGACACGAAAAGCGGCGAGCGAAATCCGACGAGCGTCCCGATGTCTTAATTTCCGGCGGCAGAAACTGCCGCTTCGCTTCCTTAATAACCCATGAATCGGCTGGGCCAAAACGACTTCTGGGCGGCGTGCTTGAAGGATTTGGCCGGTTAACGCAGCTTTCGTGGCGAAATTGCGCACGAATTGATCTAGCGCAAGGAATTCCGCGTTGGGACCTCGCGGTGTCACCGGCTGCCCGTCTTAACCCGCTGTTAACCATACACGCGGCAAATTCTGCCTACCCGGGGGGCATCTGTCCGGTACGGGAAGCGGAGCGGCGCGATGTCCATCAACGATCTTCCGTTGCTGTCGGTGCTGAGGACCAAGATGCAATGGCACCAGGAGCGCCAGCGCGTCCTTTCCGAAAACGTCTCGAACTCGGACACGCCGAATTTCAAGCCGCGTGATCTGGTCGAGCCGAAATTCGACAAGGCCGGCGCCAGCGCGGGATCGACAGGGGCGCTGGCGATGTTGCGTACCACTGCGGCGCACATTGCCCCGTCGAGCGGCGGACAGGACTTCGCGCAGAATCGCAACAGCGGTTTCCAGACCAGGCCGGCCGGCAATGCCGTCAGTCTCGAAGACGAGATGCTCAAGGTCTCGGCCAACCAGATGGACTATGCGGCCGTCACCTCGCTCTACAGCAAGAGCCTGCATCTTCTGAAGACCGCGATCGGCAAGGGCTAAACCATGATCCCGACCCAAAGGGCCGCGTTGGCGCAAAGTGGCAACCGGTTTTCCCCCGGACAAACGCGAAGCGTTTGCTCGGAGATCATCCTCAAACAACAGGCCGGATAGAAACGGGAGAATTGCATCATGGCAAACGATGGAGCGGATTTCGCCCGGTCGATGAGCATCGCGACTTCCGGCCTGCGCGCGCAGGCGGGACGGATACGGGTGATCTCAGAAAATATCGCCAACGCCGAATCCACCGCCCAGACTGCCGGCGGCGATCCCTATCGCCGCAAGGTCCCGACTTTCTCCTCCGCGCTGGATCGCACGCTCGATGCCAAGGTGGTCACGCTCGGCAAGATCCGTCCCGATCCAACCGCGTTTCGCGTCAAGCACGACCCCGGCAATCCCGCGGCGGATCCGGCCGGCAACGTCAAATATCCCAACGTCAATCCATTGGTCGAAATGACCGACATGCGCGACGCGCAGCGGTCCTATGAGGCCAACCTCAACATCATCAGCGCCACGCGCCGCATGATCCAGCGCACCCTCGACATTCTCAAGGCCTGAACAGGAAACCTCAAGTCATGGCATCACCCACAGTCGCTGCGAACGCCTACGCCAATCTCGCCCGCATCCTGGACACCGGCGGTGCGGGCAAGGGATCCGAAACCGGCGGTCCGTCGTTCGGTGCGCTGCTCAAGGACGCGATCGGTAGCGTGCTGGATGCGGGAAAGAAGTCGGATGCGCAAACGGTCGCCATGGCGGCGGGCAAGGCCAACGTGATGGACGTGGTGACGGCGGTGGCGGAAACCGACGTTGCGGTCTCCACCCTGGTGTCGGTGCGCGACCGGGTCATCCAGTCCTACGAAGACATCATGAAGATGCCGATCTGACCGGCCTCATCCTGAGGAGCCGGCGCAGCCGGCGTCTCGAAGGATGAAGTACCACACGGGCCTCATGGTTCGAGACGCGCGCGACGAGCGCGCTCCTCACCATGAGGGGTAAAAGGAGTTGAAATTGACCGGTGCTGAAACCCTCGACGTGGCGCGCGACGCGATCTGGACCATCGTCGTGGTGTCGTCGCCGCTGATGATCGTCGGCCTCGTGGTCGGCGTCGTGGTGTCGCTGTTCCAGGCGCTGACCCAGATCCAGGAGCAGACGCTGGTGTTCGTGCCGAAAATTCTGGCGATCTTCGTTACCCTGCTGCTGGCGCTGCCGTTCATGGCGGATTCGCTGCACGGCCAGATGATGCGGATATCGTCGCGAATCATAGGCGGTTGATGCAAGGTGCGTGAGAAATGCGCATCGATATCTCGCTGCTGCCCGCGCTCGCCGCCGCTTTCATGCTGGTATTTGCCCGCATCGGCGCGATGGTGATGCTGTTGCCGGGGTTCGGCGAAGCCAACATTCCGGTTCGCATCAAGCTCGCGATCGCGCTGTTGCTGACGCTGGTAATCTTGCCGCTGCATCGCGCCGCCTACCACGTCGACATGCAGTCGCTCTCGCCGCTATTGGTATTGATGCTGCAGGAGATCATCATCGGCATCGCGCTAGGGGCCACCGCGCGGGTAACGTTGTCGGCCCTGCAGGTGGCCGGATCGGTGATCGCCCAGCAACTCGGTCTCGGTTTCGTCACCTCGGTCGATCCGACCCAGGGCCAGCAGGGCCTGCTGGTCGGGAATTTCCTCACTCTCCTCGGCCTGACGCTGCTGTTTGCGACCGACAGTCACCATCTCGTCATCGCCGCGCTGAACGACAGCTACGCGATCTTTTCGCCCGGCGAGATGATGCCGAGCGGCGATATCGCAGCCCTCGCCACCCGCGCCTTCGCCGCCGCCTTCAAGATCGGCGCGCAGCTTTCTGCGCCGTTTCTGGTGTTCGGTCTGGTTTTCAACATCGGTCTTGGCGTGCTGGCGCGGCTGATGCCGCAAATGCAGGTTTATTTCGTCGGCGTGCCGCTGTCGATCCTCGCCGGCTTCCTGATCCTCGCCCTTGTCATCACGGCGATGATGGGAACGTTCCTCGATTATTTCATCGGCGTCATGCACGACATGATACCGCTCACCTGAGAGCATCAACCGATGGCCGACGACAACGACACAACCGACAAAACAGAAGACCCGACGCAAAAACGCCTGGATGACGCCCACGACCGCGGCGACGTCGCCAAAAGCCAGGAAATCAATACCTGGTTCGTGATATCGGGCGCGACGCTGACGCTGTCGACATTTTCCGGGTCGATCGGCGGCGGCATCGTGATGCCGCTGCGCAATCTGATCGCCAATTCCTGGATGATCCACGCCGACGGGCCCGGGTTGCTGGCGCTGGCGCAATCGCTCGAATACGTGCTGGTCGCAGCCCTCGGCGTGCCGCTGCTGATGCTGTCATTGGCGGCGATCGCCGGCAACATGGTGCAGCACCGCCTGGTGTGGTCGGCCGAATTGCTCAAGCCGAAGTTAAGCAAGATCTCGCCGGCCGCCGGAGCCAAGCGAATCTTCGGCAAGCAGGCGGCGGCGAACTTCGCCAAGGGTCTGTTCAAGGTGGTCGCGCTGGGTGCGGTGATGACCGCGATCCTGTGGCCGGAGCGCCACCGCCTGGAAGCTTTCGTGCGGTTCGACACGGCCTCGATCCTGGGCGCCACCAACAGCCTGACGCTGCATTTGCTCGGCGCGGTGGTGGCGATGCTCTCGGTCGTGGCGATCGCGGATTATTTCTTCCAGTACCGGCAGTGGTTCGAACGGCAGAAGATGTCGCTGCAGGACATGAAGGAGGAGTTCAAGCAGTCCGAAGGCGATCCCCACGTCAAGGGCCGGATCAGGCAATTGCGCCAGGCGCGGATGAAGAAGCGCATGATGGCCGCGGTGCCGAAGGCATCGGTGATCATCACCAACCCGACCCATTATGCGGTCGCGCTTTCGTACGAACGCGGCATGACGGCGCCGGTCTGCGTGGCCAAGGGCGTCGATACGCTTGCGCTCAAGATCAGGGAAATCGCAGGCCTGCACGACATCCCCATCGTCGAGAACGTGCCGCTGGCGCGCGCCCTCTATGCCACCGTGGATATCGACGAAGAGATCCCGGTGGAACACTATCACGCGGTCGCCGAAATCATCGGCTACGTGATGGGGCTCAAGCGCGGGCTTTCCAGCCGGCGGGCCTAGAGGATGTCCCCTGCAAAATTTGCAGGAAATATGCGCGCAACCGTTGAAATAGACGCGGCGCGGACTTGCGCTCGCGGGCCCGATTCAGGCACTCAGGAGCAGGGCGTGCGTGGAGCGCGTCTGCTCCGGCGCGCGCAAGCGCGTTACAACAATGTCGACAGGCTGCGTCCGCTGGCATGATCGCCGATTCAGACCACGATTACCCACGAGAGCCGATGACCCTCCATGAGCCTGCGCGACGCAGCGGCAGCATTGTACTGGTGCTGCTGGTGGCGGCCGGGCTGGTGGCGGTGGCGGTTGGGCTGATGGCGGTCGGCCGGGCGCAGGCGCAGCCTTATATCCTCGTACTGCTTGCGCTGCTGGCTATGGTCGGGCTGTTCAACCTGTTCGCCTTCGCCGCCGGCATCATCCGTTTCGCCGATCGCAGGGCTGATGATCCGGTGATGGGCCGCATCGCCGATCATGCCTATGACGGGCTGGCGGTGACCGACCCCCGCGGTCATGTGGTTTATTTCAACGCGGCCTATCTCGCGCTCACGGGAGCCGCGACCGCCCAGGACGTGCGGCCGGTGGAGCGGGTGTTTATCGGCAATCCCGATGTGTCCGAGGCCGTGTTCCGCCTGCTCAAGGCCGCGCGTGAAGGCAAGCGGCAGCAGGAGGAGGTCCGCATCGCAGGCACCGATGGCGCGCACGGCCGCTGGCTGCGGATGCGGGTCAGGCCGCTCGGTCAGCGCAAGCGCGAGGCGAAATATGCGGTGTGGTCGGTCGCCGACATCACGCGCGACCGCGAACGCCAGGAGGACGTGTTTCAGGAACTGCAGCATGCGATCGAATATCTCGATCACGCGCCGTGCGGGTTTTTCTCGGTCAACCCCGCGGGCGATCTGGTCTATGTCAATGCGACGCTGGCGAACTGGCTCGATCACGATCTCGCCGAGATCGGCTCCGGCGGCCTGAAGCTGACCGACATCGTATCCGGCGACGGCGCGGCGCTGCTGACCTCGATCGTTGCGGTGCCGGGAGAAGTCAAGACCGAGGTGTTCGACATCGACCTCAGAATGCGCAGCGGCAAGACCTTGCCGGCGCGTCTCTATCACAAGCTGGCATTCGGGGCCGACGGCGCGCCCGGCGCCTCGCGCACGCTGGTGATCAGCCGCGCGCGCGACGAGCGCGCCGATCCGCAGCGCGCCGCCGAAGTCCGCTTCATGCGCTTCTTCGATCACACCCCGATGGCGATCGCGACCGTGGACCGGTCGGGCGCGGTGGTCCGCGCCAATGCCCGGTTTGCAAAACTGGCGCAAAGCCTGAGCCCCGATGGCGGGGCCCACAAGTCGATTTTCCGGGCGGTCAACGCGCGCGACCGCAGCCTGTTGATCGCGGCCATCAACCAGGCGGCGCAAGGGCAGGGCGATATCCCGCCGGTCGAGGCGATGCTCGATGGCGCCAGCGAGCGATGGGGGCAGTTCTTCGTCACCGCGGTGGAGGAAGACGAACGCGAGACCGAAGCGGCCATCGTCTACATGCTGGAGACCACCGAGCGGCGCGCGCTGGAGAACCAGATCAACCAGTCGCAGAAGATGGACATGGTCGGCCAGCTCGCCGGCGGCATCGCCCATGATTTCAACAACGTGCTGTCCGCCATCATGATGGCAAACGACTTCCTGTTGAACGCGCACAAGCCGACCGATCCCTCGTTCCAGGACATCATGCAGATCAAGCAGAATGCCAACCGCGCCGCCGCCCTGGTGCGGCACCTGTTGGCGTTCTCGCGCAAGCAGACGCTGCGGCCACAGGTGCTCGACCTCGGTGAGGCGTTGTCGGACATCCAGAACCTGCTCAAGCGGCTGATCGGCGAGAAGGTCAATCTCGAGGTGCTGCACGGCCGCGACCTCTGGCCGATCAAGGCCGATCTGTCTCAGTTCGAACAGGTGATCGTCAACCTGGCCGTCAACGCGCGCGACGCGATGCCAAATGGCGGCAAGCTGACGGTGCAAACCGCCAATGTGACATCGGAAGAATCCGCCCGGCTGTCATACAAGGGCATGCCGGTGGCGGAGTATGTGCGGATCGACATGTCGGATACCGGCTGCGGCATCGCGCCCGACATCGTCGACAAGATCTTCGAGCCGTTCTTCTCGACCAAGGAGGTCGGCAAGGGAACCGGCCTCGGCCTGTCGACGGTCTATGGCATCGTCAAACAGACCGGCGGTTTCATCTATGTGGACTCGGAAGCCGATCGCGGCACCGCGTTCCACATCTTCCTGCCGCGGCACCATCCCGAGGCGGATGTCCAGCCCGACGCCACGGCCGCCAACGGTGCCGGCAAAGAGCTCTCGGCCGAGCCGAAGCCGCGGGCCGATCTCACAGGGCAGGGCACCATTCTCTTGGTGGAGGACGAGGAGGGCTTGCGCTCGCTGAACGCGCGCGGTCTGCGCTCGCGCGGCTACAGCGTGATCGAGGCCTCCAATGGCGTTGAGGCAATGGAGGCGCTTGAGCAAAAGGAAGGCGCGGTCGATCTCGTGGTGTCCGATGTCGTCATGCCGGAAATGGACGGACCTACCCTCCTGAAGACGATGCGCGGCCGCAACCCGGACCTCAAGATCATCTTCGTGTCCGGCTATGCCGAAGATGCCTTTGGCAAGAGCCTGCCGGAGAACCAGCAATTTGCCTTCCTGCCGAAGCCGTTCACGCTGAGCCAACTGGTTGCGGCGGTGAAGGAAACCATGGCGTCGTAGGGCCCAATTGTGCGAACGATTTGTTCCTTGTCATGGCCGGGCTTCGACCCGGCCATCCATCCTCTTCATAAGAATCTAGCGAAAGGGGATGGACCCCCGGGTCAAGCCCGGGATGACGATCTCGCTGCAAAGGCCCAAATCCGCCTGCCCGCGACCGAGAGCCGCAGCCACGGATCCCGGTATTCGCTTCACTTTGGGGCATCCCTGCCCATCTTAGTGGCGCGTCCCCCTGCCGGGGATTTAGGGAAAGCACATGAAATTCACGCAACGCGCAGGCGTCATCGTCAAGGCGATGGCCGTCGTTTTATCGCTGGCGGTTCCGTTGCTGCTTGCCATTCCGTCGGCCGACGCCCGGATCGGCGGCGGCGTCAGTTCGGGTTCGCGGGGCGCGCGGACATTTTCCGCGCCGCCCAGCACTTCGACGGCTCCGGGTACCGCTCAACCCTTCAATCGCACCATCACCCAGCCGGGCAGCCCCGGAGTGGGCGCGCCGCCGACTGGCGGCGGATTCTTCAACCGTCCCGGTATGGGCATGTTTGGCGGTCTTGCCGCGGGCTTCCTTGGCGCCGGTCTGCTCGGCATGTTGTTTGGCGGCGGAATGTTCGGCGGGCTCGGCGGCCTGTCCTCGATCTTCGGCCTGATCCTGCAGATCGGTCTGATCGTCCTCGTGGTCCGGCTGGCGATGTCGTGGTGGCAGCGCCGCCACGCCCCAGCGGCGGCCTATGCCGGCCCGGCTGCGGGCCCCGGCGCGCAATCGAGCTTCCGCACCGCAACGGGTTTCGGACTTGGTTCGGGCAGTGCGCCGCTGGAAATTCTTCCGGCCGATTACGAGGCCTTCGAACGGTTGCTCGGCGAGATCCAGACCGCGTGGTCGAACGAGGATGTTGCCAGGCTGCACACGCTGGCGACCCCCGAAATGGTGTCGTATGTCACGCAGGACATTGCGGCCCACAAGGCCCAAAACGTCATCAACACGGTCACCGACGTCAAGCTCTTGCAGGGCGACCTCGCCGAAGCCTGGCGTGAAGGCGATACCGATTTCGCCAGCGTGGCGCTGCGGTACTCGCTGATCGACAAGACGGTGGATCGCACCACCGGCCGGCTCGTCAAGGGCAGCGAGCAGCCCACGGAGGCAACGGAAGTGTGGACCTTCCTGCGGCCGCGCGGGGCCAATTGGGAACTTTCGGCGATCCAGCAGACGACGTAATCGCGCCGTAAAATTATCACGATAAAGGCGCCGCGGCCGGTTCCGCGGCGCCTTTTCGTTTCGCGTTCCCGGATTGGAATAACGCCAGCCGCGGCGGGTTGATCTCAGACAAGCCGGCCCTCATGGAGGCTGGTGAATAAAAACAAACCGGAGGATTCGATGCCTACTCTTCGTCAGATCGTCTCGCGCGCGTGTATCGGACTTGCCGCGACCGCCTCATTCGCAGCACTTGCGGATCAATCCGCACAGGCGCAATCGGCCAACACCAGCTTTTTCGTGACCTCTGTCGGCGTCGGCAATGGCGCCAACCTCGGCGGTCTCGCCGGTGCTGACAATCACTGTCAGACGCTGGCGCAGGCCGCGGGTGCCGGCACGAAGACCTGGCACGCTTATCTCTCGACGCAAGCCGCGGACGGCAAGCCGGCCGTCAATGCGCGCGACCGCATCGGCCAGGGTCCCTGGCAAAATTCAAAGGGCGTCGTGGTCGCCAAGGACGTTGCCGAACTGCACGGCGCCAACAATTTGACGAAACAGACCGCATTGACCGAGAAGGGCGACGTCAATAACGGCCGCGGCGATACACCGAACCGTCATGACGTGCTGACGGGATCGCAGCCGGACGGAACGGCCTTCGCCACGGCCGACGACCGCACCTGCAAGAACTGGACGAGCAGTACGCAGGGATCGGCGATCGTGGGTCACTCCGACCGCATCGGGCTTCGAGACGACGACGCCTCGAAATCCTGGAACAGTTCACACCCCTCGCGCGGGCCCGACGGCGGCTGTTCGCAGAACGATTTGAAGAGCACCGGCGGCGACGGCCTGTTGTACTGCTTCGCGGCGAACTGACGATCTGGGTTCCCCGGATGCGGGCCAGCGCGTCGAGGGATCGCGCTTCGCGCGACTCCGGCGGTGCGCTGCTGATCCGGGGTCCAGCCTCGGTTTAGGTCCCGGCTCTGCGGAGCATCGCTGGAAGGACGCTGCACCGCGTCGGGGAAACGATAACATGCGCAAACCGCATTGACCCAAAATCGCGATGATCTGTTATTGCTGTAACGGACGCGACGGAGCTCCTCCATGCGCTATGAACTCTATTACTGGCCGGGCATTCAGGGCCGCGGCGAATATGTCCGCCTCGCGCTGGAAGAAGCCGGCGCCGATTATGCCGATATCGCGCGCGAGCGCGGGTCCGGTGCGATGATGAAAATGATGACAGCTCACGCCGGCACGCCGCCGTTCGCCCCGCCGTTTCTGAAAGCAGGACAACTCGTGATCGGGCAGACCGCCAACATCCTGCTCTATCTCGGATCGCGCCATGGTCTGGCGCCGAAGGCCGAGGCCGGCAAGCTGTGGGTGCATCAGCTCCAGCTCACGGTCGCCGATTTAGTGCTGGAGGTTCACGACACCCACCATCCGCTGGGGCCCTCGCTTTATTACGAGGACCAGCGGGCGCCCGCCAAAAGGCGCACCGGCGAATTCTGGAAACAACGCGTGCCGAAATATCTCGGCTATTTCGAGCGGCTGTTGAAAGCTAACGGCTCCTATCTCACCGGCCGCCGGCTGACCTACGCCGATCTCTCGCTGTTCCAGATCGTGGAGGGGCTGCGCTACGCCTTTCCGAAACGCATGAAGGCTTTCGAGCGCAACATTCCCGGACTGGTCGACCTGCACGACCGGGTCGCGGCAAGGCCAGCCATCAAGGCCTATCTCGCGAGTGACCGCCGCATCGCTTTCAACGAGGACGGCATTTTTCGGCGTTACAAGGCGTTGGATATTTAGAAGGCTACCTTCTGCGCCCGTCGACCGGCGTCATCGCCAGCTTTGCCAGTTCGATGCCGTCGATGCAGCTGACGTTGAGTGCCACCACTTCGGTGCCGTCGGGCTTGCTGCCGCGCGCGAACACCTCGACACCGCAGTCGACGCAGGACTGATGCCGGATCGCGTGCTTGTTGAAGAGATATTCCTTCAGATTGTCCTCGCCGGCGCGCAGCACGAAGCTCTTGGGCGCCAGGAAGGTGAAATGCAGACCCCTCTTGGTGCAAATCGAACAGTTGCACGCAGTGACCATGGCAAGGTCGGTGGTGCATTCGAAGCGCACCAGGCCGCAATGGCAGCCGCCGGTGTAGGTCTTGGTGTCGGGCATCGATCCGGTGTTTCCGTGATGGAAGCACCAGATTATGCCATTTTCGGCGAACTTGCGGCGGTTTTTCGCAAACGCCGGCCGCAGCCGACCTCACGCGATCTGGTCGATCCGGGTTCCCTGTCCCGGGGGCAGTGCTGCCAGCACCGTCGGCTGGGGAGCAGTGGCGTCGTCGGTGCGGCCGTCAGCCTTCACCACCGGCGCCTTGGGCACGCTGGCATCGGGGACGCTGACCGGGGCCGGCGCTGTCACAGATATACTCATCGAAATATCCTGTGGTTCTCGTTTTCCCGACTATGACCGGGCCGTGACGAAGGCTTTATGAATCGGGACCGCAAGCCGCACGCGATCGCGGCCAATCCCGCTCTATGGTGAACGGCAGGCTTGGATATTCCTTAGAAAGCGCGGGGTTTGCTTGGCATTGCGGTAATCATGTCGCCGCGAGTTTGCAGGTCCTCACCCGTCGACGGCGCGCGAGATCGTGATCGAGGCGTCGGTCTTGGTCCGGGTGCAGCGCATGTCGAGGCGGCGGTAGCGCGTCGAGACGTCGTCGCCGCGGAACAGCCCCATCCGCTTGATGCAGCGCGTGGCGCCTTTCAGCATCAAGTCCTTTGGCAGGGTGAAGATGATGGCCGCGGCACTGGCGACGAGATTGAGAAAGGCAGGCGTCGGCTTGCGGCTGTCGGCGCGGGCGAACAGCTGGTTGGTAACGTTGCGGGCGGCGCAGCCCAGCGTGATTTCTTTGGCCTGCGGGTGCGACAGATAGATCAGATTGGCCGCGGTCTTGCCGACCGTGAGCCCCTCGATCTGGCTCTTGAGCTGGGCGGCGAGATCGTCGCAGCGATCGGCGCGGGCGGGGGAGGCGCTGAGCGCGGCAATCGCGAGCAGCATCATTGCGGCGACAAGCCAAGTCGATCTGCGAAAATATCGTCTCAATGTCATTGCGAATGCCCTTTGCGCCATTGAAGCCTCAGCGAGGCGTTCGTGCAAGGGCAGGGTGGCGCGGAAGCCTTTGTCTCGTCATGGCCGGGCTTGACCCGGCCATCCACGCCTTCTAGTTGCTTCAAGGAAGGACGTGGATGCCCGCGACAAGCGCGGGCATGACGGATAAATTGACGCTTCCGCCTTCCAAACCTGCGAGTCCCGCCATGAACGCCCCTACTGCCATCCCCGGGCCAATTCCCGTTCCGCCCTACAAGCACACGCCGCTGTTTCCGCTGGGCGATGACACCGCGCCGTACAAGAAGATCACCACCGAGGGCGTGCGGGTCGAGAAGGTGTTGGGCAAGGAGATGCTGGTGGTCTCGCGCGAGGCGCTGCGGGCGCTGAGCGAGGCGGCGTTCGGCGACATCAACCATTATCTGCGGCCGGGGCATCTCAAGCAGTTGCGCGCCATCCTCGACGACAAGGAGGCGAGCGACAACGACAAGTTCGTCGCTTTCGATTTCCTGAAGAACGCCAACATCGCCGCCGGCGGCGTGCTGCCGATGTGCCAGGACACCGGCACGGCGATCATCATGGGCAAGAAGGGATCGCGCGTTCTCACCGATGGCGACGACGAGGCCGCGCTCTCTGAAGGCGCGCGCGACGCTTATCTGCGCCGCAACTTGCGCTATTCGCAAGTAGCACCCTTGTCGATGTATGAGGAGAAGAACACCGCCAACAACATGCCGGCGCAGTGCGAGATCTATGCCGAAGGCGATGATGCCTACAAATTCATGTTCATGGCCAAGGGCGGCGGCTCCGCCAACAAGAGTTTCCTGTTCCAGGCGACGCCCTCGGTGCTGACCAGAGATCGCATGCTGGCGTTTTTGAAGGAGAAGGTGCTGACCTTGGGCACCGCGGCGTGCCCGCCCTATCACCTGGCGATCGTGATCGGCGGCACCTCCGCCGAACTCTGCATGAAAACCGTCAAACTTGCCTCCGCCCGCTATCTCGATGCGCTGCCGACCCATGGCTCGGCCGACGGCAACGCCTTCCGCGATCTGGAGATGGAGCAGGAAATTCTGAAAATGACGCAGTCGCTCGGCGTCGGCGCGCAGTTCGGCGGCAAGTATTTTTGCCATGATGTGCGGGTGATCCGCCTGCCGCGCCACGGCGCCTCGCTGCCGATCGGGCTTGGCGTGTCCTGTTCGGCCGACCGCCAGGTGCTCGGCAAGATCACGAAGGACGGCGTCTATCTCGAAGAGCTCGAGCACAATCCCGCGCAATATCTTCCCGCGGTCGAGCAGTCGCTCGGCGGCGAGGTGGTCAAGATCGATCTCAACCGGCCGATGCCGGAAATTCTCGCAACGCTTTCAAGGCATCCGATCAAGACGCGGCTGTCGCTGACCGGCACCATGATCGTCGCGCGCGATTCGGCTCACGCCAAATTGCGCGAGCGGCTGGAAAGGGGCGAGCCGCTGCCGGATTATTTCAAGAACCATCCGGTGTATTACGCTGGACCCGCCAAGACGCCCGACGGTTACGCCTCCGGCGCGTTCGGGCCGACCACCGCGGGGCGGATGGACAGCTTCGTCGATCAATTCCAGGCCGCCGGCGGTTCGATGGTGATGGTGGCGAAAGGCAACCGCGCGGCCGCGGTGCGCGAGGCCTGCAAGAAGCATGGCGGCTTCTATCTCGGCTCGATCGGGGGCGCGGCGGCCAATCTCGCCGAGCACTGCATCAGGAAGGTCGAGGTGGTGGAATATCCGGAACTCGGCATGGAAGCGATCTGGCGCATCGAGGTCGAGGATTTTCCGGCCTTCATCATCATCGACGACAAAGGCAATGATTTCTTCAAGGAATTGAATTTGGGGTGAGGGGGCGGCGCACCTCAACAGCCCGTCGTCCCGGCGGACGCCGGGACCCATACGCCGTGCCCTCTCGTTTTAGCGCAGGTGGTGGACACCTCCCGCAGTAGTCAAAGCCGGTGGTTATGGGTCCCCGCGTTCGCGGGGACGACAACCGAGCGCTTCTACGCCCTGGTTCCCGTAAACGGAAAGCTGCCCATCGGGCCGATTCCCATTTCGCCGGAAATGCTGTCGCCGGAAACCTTGCCGGTGAATGCCAGCGTCAGCGGCATCGGGTTGGTGATGGAGACTTTCCAGGCGACGTTGTCGCCGTCAGCGGAGCCGTCGAAGATCTCGGTCGAATTGCCGTCGGCGCCTTGCGTGCCCGTCAGCGTGCCGCCGGAATTCTTCAGGCTCAGCGTCGCCTTGCGGTCGCCCATCGGCGTGCTCATGGTGATATTCCAGTTTCCGTCAACGGCCATTCAACTCTCCTTAAGCGTTTTCCCTGGTAAAACCGGAACGGTTCCGGGATCCAGCGTGCCTCAGACGCGGTATAGCGCATCTCGCCGTCCAAGCTCAATCATGTCAAATGGCCGCGGCGCCGGCGGCGCGAATCCGGTTGGTGACGAGGACGCGAAAGGCGACGTATTGCACGGCGAACGCCGCAACCTTCGCTCCGAGCAGGACCACCGACACATAGATCGCCCAAAGCTTGAGATCGCCGGTCGAAGCGACGGCAATCGTGCCCAGCCCGAGCGCAAACATCAGCGCGGCCCAGGCGTAGCCGGCCATGGTGACGTATTCGGGAATGGTTTCCGACACGATCGGCGGCATGTAACGCAGGAGCCAACCGCGCTTGAGCATGATGACGCCGATCGCGAAATGTCCGATCGCGGGTTTAGCCAGCACGAAGCGGGGATCGTTGGTCAGAAGCGTGGCGCTGCCGAGCACGATCACCAGCGCCAGGCTGGCCCAGGTCATGAAGCCGAGCGGCTTTGCCTTGAGGCGCGAATAGATCACCTGCGCGATCGCGCCGGCGATCGCGACCGATGTCGCCAGCACCACGTCGCCGGTGGTCAGATACAGCACCAGGAACACGATGGTGGAAAGAAAGTCGGAAGCCAGTCTGGCGAATACGTCCTTCATCGCGGATTTCCCTCTGTTCGTCATTGCGAGGAGCCATCGGATCGCGCGAATGCGCGGCAATGGCGATCTTTAACGAGTCTCGGATAATGCGTTGGCCGGAGCGGGTCCGTACTTCGCCTTGAGGTGCTGCGGATACCATTTGGTGAAATAGACCGCGCTGTTGCGGGCGGCGAACGCAACGAGCAATCCGGACCAGATCGGCAGGCCGGGCACGTAGATCGTCGCGGCATTGCCGGCCATCATCAGCAGCGCCGCGCCGGTCCATGCCGAGGTGAGGATATAGTTGGACCTCATGAAACCCGGCTGCCGCGCCGTTTCAGCGTCGGTCATCTCGAGCGCATATTGCAGGGTAAAGGGATAGCGGAATGCGATCGACATCAGCGAGATCAGGAAAATCCCGCTATCGACCGCGAACCTCACCGCCGAGTTGCTCAAGGCGGGATCGATCAGGGTGATGTAGGAGCCGATCGCCGCAAACACGATCACGGAGCCTGCGCCGAGAATCTTGATCGAGCGGCCGCGCCGGATGTCGTATGCGATTACCATCAGGCAGATCGCGGCCGCCGCAAACAGGCTGGCGGCAGCCGTGGTCACCAGCATCAGGGCCGCGAACGCGACGTAGGGGACGAGAATAAGGAAAATCGTCATGGGAGCCTCTGGGGCCTCATCTTTACATTGTAAAGATCAAAGTAAGCACCAAAGGGAGCGTCGTCAAGCGAAATCTTTACAGTGTCAAAATAACGTGATTTGCGACGTTTTGACCGTCGAACAGGCCCGATTGACGATGATCGGCAGAGGGGAGCGATCAGCGCGAAACCAGCCGCCCCAGAATGAGCATCGCGCAGGAAATCATCACGATCATGGTGATCGTCATGCCCCATATCCGGCCGACGCGAAATTGCAGCGTGCCGGGCTTGGCGTACATGCCGAACGGATGCAGCAACCGCGCGACCAGCAGCGCTCCCATCAGTCCATGCACGCTTATTGCCGGCAAGCCGGATATCTCAAGCATGGCGGCCATCAGCGCGATGATGGGCACGTATTCGGCAAAGTGGGCGTGCGCCCGGATCGCACTGCGAAGCTGCGCATTGTCGGCATCGCCGAAGCCCGCCCGATTTCTCCTGCGCAGCTGCACGACCCGAATGGCGAGCGCGGCATAGATCAGCGCCAGCACGGCCAGGTAGGCGGCGGTAATCGACGGCAATGGCATGTTGACCCCTTAAGGCTATCTCGCAATTTCCGCGCGCGTCGGCGCGTGGCGCCGGAAATCCATAACACAGGGAGCAGGGATTTTCGGGGCTATCCAAACGAATCCCGCAACGACGCCTGAGATTCCCTCTCAGGCCGCGCCGACCCAGTTGCCGTGAAAACCATCCGGCACCCGATGCCCCAATTGCACCAGCGCGACCGGGCCGGCCTCGATATCGCCGGCGTTGAAGACCGCGAGGTCACTGCGGTTTTCGCGGGCGCGCCAGACCGCGGCCAAAAGCCAGCCATCGCCTTCGGCGGCATCGTCGCCGCGCGCGACGAACACGGGCTCCGAAATGGTATCGCCGGCCGGCAGCAGATATCGGCCGCGGCGCGAGCCCTTGCCGTCGACATGCACGAGGCCCGACAGCGCGCCGAACATCGGCAGGTCAGGGTTGGCGCAGGCGTACCAGCCATGATGGCTGGCAAGGCCGGCGCGGCGATCGTCGATGCGCGGGAATTCGCCGGTCATCTCGTCGAGATAGTCTTGCGTGAAGCTGTCGGTATTGCCGGCGAGATCGAAGGTCCAGCGACACAGCCGCGCGCGTGACTTTTTCGGGTCGGTCGGCGAGCCGTCGGGATGGGTGAACAGCGGGGCTTCCTCGAACTGCATGACGTCGGCGACGATACGATTGTCCTCTTCCCAG
The DNA here is from genome assembly GCA_963742425.1 of uncultured Alphaproteobacteria bacterium. Lineage (GTDB taxonomy): Bacteria > Pseudomonadota > Alphaproteobacteria > Rhizobiales > Xanthobacteraceae > Bradyrhizobium. Next base: position 317,293 of record CAVULR010000008.1, on the reverse strand, counting down.
GCGTTCATGACGTGAAACACATAGCAAGTCGCGGCGCGGAACCAGACGATGTCCTTGACCGAGCCCTTGCGTTTCATGACACCGACATAGGCGCCCTTGTCCGGCTCCCAGGCGTAAGGCGGCCGGCCGCCGATCGCGCGCTCCATGCTGCCGGTAATGGGCAGGATCGGAAACAGCAGATGATTTTCGGTGACGATGAAATCATGCACCATGCTGGCGTAGGGCGCCTCGAAGCGATCGAAGCGTGTCACCCGGCCCGAGGCATCGACGGATCCGAAGGAGAGGGCAGGGGTCAAGGGACCGGCGGCATTGTAGCCGAAGAACACCATCTCGCCGGTAACGGGATCGATTTTCGGATGCGCCGTGAAAGGCCCGGCGATACCGCCCTGATAGTCGCAATAGCCAAGCCTGTTGAGGCTGCCCGGCTCGATCTCGGTCGGCAGATGGCCCTCCTCGAGGGCAAGCAGGCGTCCGGCGTGAAAGATGATGTTGGTGTTGGCAACCCCGCCATCTTGTGTCGTCGAAGCCGGCGCATCCGGCAGCTTGCGGCCGAAGCCGCCGAACAGGGCACGGCCGGCGTCGTGTTCGGCCTGCCATTTCGGGGTGCGGACCCAGCGGTTGCGGTAGCTGGCGCGGCCGTTCTCAAGATGGAAGGCGTGCAGCATGCCGTCGCCGACGAACCAATGCGCGCCGGGCGCCTCGAACTGCGGATTGGGCCCGTTACGGTAAAGCGTACCGTTCAGCTCGCGCGGTAATTCGCCTTCGACTTTAAGAAACGGCGCGTCGCATTCCATCGGTATCGGCGCCAGATTGGGCCGCTTCGCCCCGTTTGCAATATCCTGCTGCATGACCCGCTCCCTGTTATCTTTACATCGTAAAGATAGGGTTATCGAGGATGGCTGCGTTCGTCAAGCAAAATCTTTACAGTGTCAAAATCGTGACCTATATAACGAAAATGGCAACACGACCGAACAATGATCGAACCCGCGTCAGAAGGGTGGCAAATACCGGCGCGCCGGCGCGCGGCCAGCGCAAACGCGGCGCGGCCCGGACCGCCCTGGCGAGCGAAGACACGCCCTACCATCACGGCGCGTTGCGTGACGCATTGCTCGAGGCCGCGGAGCGGGTGCTCGAGCGCGACGGGCTTTCGGGGCTGACGTTGCGCGCGGTGGCGCGCGAGGCCGGTGTCTCCCATGCCGCCCCGACCCATCATTTTGGCGACCTCACGGGCCTGCTCAGCGAACTCGCCGCGATCGGTTTTCGGCAATTCAATGCGGCGATGGTGGCGGCCGGCGCGGCCGGCGCCTCGCCAAACGAACAGGGCATGACCCGGGCCAAGGCCTACGTCGCCTTTGCGCAGGCCCATCCCGGCATTTACGGGCTGATGTTTCGCACCGAGCGTCTCGACATGACGCGGCCGTCATTGCATGAAGCCGCCCGCGCTTCGTTCGCAGGATTGGCCGGCGCGATCGGGGCGAGCCGCCAAGAACAGATCAAGGAAGAGGCACTGTCGCTCGATCAGGCCGCCGCCATCGCGCGCGCCTGGTCGCTGGTCCACGGCTTCACCATGCTGCTGCTCGACGGCCGGCTTGCCGACATTTTGCGGCGGCTGCCAAAGGGGACCACTGCCGAAAGCTTGCTGGACGCCATGCTCACGCAACCGGCCGTCCGGCCGGGGCCGTAAGCAACGCGGCCGCCGCTTGTTGCGGCACCATTTCGTTGCACCGCTCGCATTCTGGGGAAGTTTCGAGCCAGATGCGCGAAACACCTGACAACGATACGGAATCGTCCTAGAACAGACTTCGCAACCCCGCCTTCTTCATTCGCGTGTCAGTTCCCAGTCGATCATGCCTGCCATTCCTTCGAAAAAACCCTATCGCATCGGCCGTTCCCGCTACCGGGCTTGGCCTCTTCGCCACCAAACCGATCAAGAAGGGCGCCAAAATCGTCCGTTATTTTGGTCCGCTGCTGGATTCCAGGAAGAAAAAGGACGATGCGATCGAGAACAAATACCTGTTCGAGCTCAACGGCCGCTGGACCATCGACGGTTCGGTACGCGAGAACGTAGCCCGCTACATCAATCACGCCTGCAAGCCGAATGCGGAGTCCGATGTCCGTCCGCGCAAGCGCAAGGTCGTGATTCGCGCTATCAAGAACATCTCGCCCGGCGAAGAGATCAACTACGATTATGGCACCGACTACTTCAAGGCCTACCTGAAGCCGATCGGCTGCAAATGCGCGGCTTGCGAAAAGAAACGCAAGAAGAAGCGCGCCGAGGCGAGGGCCGAAAGGCTCCGGCTAAAGGCCAAGGCGGACAAGAAAGCCCTGCGAAAAGCCGAGAAGCAGGCCGCGAAGGCCAGGGAAAAACTTGAGGAAAGGCTCGCGAAGAAACTCAGGCAGGCGTCGCAAGACAAGGCGAACGGCGTGAGATTGGACGGCAGGCAACTGAACGGGCACGGTCGCAAACCAACCGCCGGCAATCTGGCAGGCCTGGAATCCAGGCTGGTTGCCAGACCCAAAGGCAGGCTCGGCCGTGCGCGCGATCAGTTGGCCCAAGCGGCGGAATAATCCGCGAGTAGCATCCCGGGAACAATGTCGTGTCCCGGACGCGGTGCAGCGTCCTTCACGATGCACCGCAGATCCGGGACCACGGGACTCGCAATAACAATCAGGCCGCGACCGCGCCGCCGCTCCGGCGCAATCCGATATATTGAAGCTCGGCCAGGACGCCGACCACGATCGCCTGGATCGCGACAAAGGCCTCGCCGAGCAGGTTGGGCGTGACCGCGCCCGAAAACAGCAGCGCGATGCTGGCGAGAGTCCACGCTGCATTGCCGGCGATGACGACTGCAACCAGCGCCTTCGGCATCGATGGGCGCGTGCCGAGCCAGCCTACCAGCGCGGCATAGGCGATCAGAAACAGGCCGGTTTCGCGCAAGAGCGCCGTGGGCAGATTCGACAGCGTCGCCAACTCGTCGGCGCCAAGAGTGAGCAGCAACGCCGAGACGCCGCTGAAGATGGCGTCGGCCTGGATGGCGCGGCGGAGAAATAAGGATGGATGGATCATGGCAGTTCTCCTTGTGGTGGGGGGCAGGGGATGCAATCAGTGCGACGATTGGCCGAGCCAGCTTGGAACTGACGCAGCAGGCGGGCGGGGCACAGCGTCTTGCCGACGCGGGTCTCGACCGCCGTGACATGGGCGAATACGAACGCGCCGGTGTGATGCACCAGCGGTTCGGGCATGTTGAGGGTGCGCGCCAACAGCCGAGTAGCCAGATTGAGCATCCACGGGATCATGCCGGCGGCGGGTGAAAAGGTGCTGGATCGGAAAAGCGTACGCATGAGTCATCTCCTGTGACGGCGAAGATGATCCGGCCGGATACGCAATTCGATTACGTCGCAGGTAATGGAGACCACGAAATTCGCATGCTAGGGTTTCCAGCATGAACGCACAGTCTGCCACGGCGTCAGCCGAACGAACCCCGCCCATCCATTTCGGCGATCACTTGCGCGAATGGCGGCAGCGCCGCCATCTCAGCCAGCTCGATCTCGCCGGCGAGGCCGAGATTTCGGCGCGTCACCTGAGTTTCGTGGAAACCGGCCGCGCGTCGCCGTCGCGCGACATGGTGCTGAAGCTCGCGGAGCGGCTTAACGTGCCGTTGCGCGAGCGCAACGTGCTGCTGGTGGCGGCGGGTTATGCCCCGGCGTTTCCGCAGAGATCGTTCGACGATCCCGCGTTGAAACCGGCGCGGGCTGCGATCGATCTTGTGCTCAGGGCGCATGAGCCCAATCCGGCGCTGGCCTACGACCGGCACTGGAACCTCGTGTCGGCCAACCGCATGGTAATGCCGCTATTGAAGGACATTCCGGCGCGGCTGCTCGGCCAGCCCCTCAACATTCTGCGGCTCGCCTTTCATCCCGAGGCGCTGGCGGCGCGCACCGTCAACCTCGCCGAATGGTGCAGCCACCTTCTGGAGCGGCTGCACCGTCAGTGCGAAGCGACCGCCGATCCCGAACTGATAAAGCTCTATCACGAGCTGAAGGCCTATCCGATCCCGGCGCGATCGGCGCCGCTGTCGTCGGACCATGTCGCGATCCCCTTCAAGATGCGGCTGGACGGCGACATCCTGAGCTTCTTTTCCACGACGATGATTTTCGGCACGCCGGTCGACATCACGCTGTCTGAACTGGCGCTCGAGACCTTCTTCCCCGCCGACGATCTGACCGCCGATCGGATGCGGACGATGGCAGCCAATCTGAAATAGTGCCTTGCCGGAACATTGTGGGCTGATTATCTCTGGGACTTCCCGAGGAGGAAATCCCGATGAGCAGCCTGAAACCGCTTCAGATCGACATCGTCTCCGACGTGGTATGCCCGTGGTGCTACATCGGCAAACGCCGCATCGAGGACGCGCTGGCGCTGGCGCCGGACGTCCCGGTGCACGTCAACTGGCGGCCGTTCTTTCTCAATTCCTGGGTGCCGCGCGAAGGCATCGGCCGCGACGAATATCTCACCGCGAAATTCGGCTCGGTCGAGGCCTACAAGGGCATCGCCGGGCGCGTCGTCGCCGCCGCCAACGAAGAGGGTCTCACCTATCGGCCCGAACTGGTCAGGCGCCAGCCCAACACGATCGATTGCCACCGGCTGATTCACTGGGCGGAAGCCAAGGGCAAATCCGCCGACATGAAACAGCGCCTGATGGAATTGTATTTCAGGGATGGCGGCGATCTCACCGATACCGACGTGCTGGTCAAGGCCGCCGCCGATTGCGGGCTCGATGCCGACGACGTGCGCCGGCGTCTGGCGAGCGACGAAGACGTGGCGCTGATTTCGGCACAGGCGCAAGAGGCCGCCGACAAGGGCATCTCCGGGGTGCCGACGTTCGTCTTTGCGCAGAAATATGCGGTGTCAGGCGCGCAACCTGCCGAGCAGCTCGCCCGCGCCATCCGCCAGGTGTCGGCGGAGGTGAACGCGCAGGCGGCCGAGTAGGGCGGGGCTCCAGAAATCTTTGGATCGTTCACGTGTCCCGGACGCGGTGCAGCGTCTCTTCGGCGGTGCGCCGCAGAGCCGGGACCCGCGATGGACCCCGGATCAGCAGCGCACCGCTCGCGCGCTGCGCGGCATCCGGGGAACCCCGCCTGTTTTCGCTACGTCCCCTTCAGATAATAATTCGCGCGTTTGCCGAGCGCGATGCGGCGCAGCACCCGGCGCATGGCCAGCGAAGCGCGCAGCGGCCGGATCGCCACCATCACGCTGCGATAGAAGGCGAGTTTCAGCGCGTCGCGTGCCGGCTGTTGGCCGGGCGGTTTTTGCGGCAGGCCGATGCCGCGCAGCATCGAATTGAAGAAGTGCAGATCGTTCATGCGCCGCACCTCGCGCGTCTTCCAGGTGATCGCCATCGAGATCGAATGGCTGTCGGCGGTGCGCACCCAGTGCGGCCACTGATAGGGTACATAGCAGCCGTCGCCGGCTAACAGATGGAATTCCCTGCCGCGCGCGGCGAAGCGCTCGTCGAATTTCAGGTTGCGGTGCTTGGTCATCGAACGCTCGATCTCGTCGTCGCCGACGATCGCCCGATCGCTGTTGTCGAAAATCGTGAAGAACTTTTCGCCGTGGATATGGACGAAGAAATTATCCTCGCTGTCCAGATGAAAAGGCGTGGTCGAATTCGGCGAGGAGACGAACAGGAAACCCTCGACCTGTTCGAAGCCGGCATCGGCCAGGCTGTTGAAGCCGCGCGCCCGCGCAACCGACAGCAGTGTGTCTTCCATTAGCCGGCGATACGCCGGCGAATTCTCCACCCGCTTGAGCACCATCCAGGCGCCTGCGGTTTCGATGCGCCGCACCACTTCGACCGGGTCGAGATCGACGGCAGGAATCGCGTCCGGATCCTGGCTGATCGCGACCTTGCCCGAATTGTATTCGATCAGATCGCGCGGCAGTTCGGAGGCAAGCTCTGCGATACGCGGCAGCGTCAGTAGCGGGTGCCCCGCCAGTTTGTGACGGATCGCGAACGGTTTTAGCGGAAAATCGCGCCTCAGCGCGCCGTCCGCAGCCGTAATCACCGGCGCGATTTCGGTGACGGTATTCATAAGGATTTCTCCTGGCGTTTGCGGATGAAACGAACCGCGCGGCGGGCCGGCTCGCGGATCAGCCTGCGCAAGCTTGCCGCGGCATGGATCAGCGGTACCATGGGATCACCCCGGCGCAGCGGGACGAGGATATCGCCGATGGCAAGGCGCCCGCGCCAGATCGGGTTGATCATCGGGTGATCGGCGGCAGCGGTGGAATCCGCCAGCGTGATATCCGGATCGGCGCACAGATGCTGCGTCAGGTCGAGCGTGAGCTGCACGCCGGGTGAGAACTTCGCGAAACGCTCATCGACGCCGAGCTTGAAGTAGAACGCGCGATCCTGGTGCCGGAGCACAATCGCGGCCGCGACCGGCGTATCGCCGGCAAGCAGCGTCACGATTTCGCATTGGCTGGTCCTGGCGAGCGCCAACGCGGCGCGTCGGATAAAGGCCGCATCGCCGTCATCCTGCACCAGCGCGGTGCCCCGCCTTGCCTTCCAACCGCTCGCCTCCAGCGCCAGGAATCTCTCGAGCGCGGGGGCGACCTGCTCGTTCGTGCGCGCGATCTCGAAACGGACGGCGCCGTGTTCGGCGAGCCGCTTGCGCTGGCGGCGCAATTCCTTCAGCTTCTTTGCGCCGAGCGCCTCGAGCAGCAATTCGTCGGCATCGCGGGTGGCGTCAAGACAGGCGCGAAGGTGGGATTGCAGCAGCCGCGGCCGCATGCGGCCCTGCCGCAAGAATCTCGTGAAAGCCCCCATGGCGGCGCCATCGATCGGCACATCGCGCAGGATCAACGCATGGGCGCCGGCTTGCCGTGCCTCCTGCATCAATGCGGCCGCGGCAATCTCGGCCATCTCGCGATCGAGCAGCGGGGTGCACAGCGCGCCATAGGGTTCGGCGCTGACCAAAGCGGGAAGCGGGATCTTCAGGGCGCGCGACATTGGCATGACGGGAACGAGGCCAATCAGGAAGGCCGGGCCGCCCTCTGTCGATGACGCATCGCTCCACGCGCTTAGCACGGACACGCCGGTGCGGCCGCGCGCGGAAGCATTCACCGCCAATTCCCAGCCGGGCAGATAATAAGCGTTCGGCTCATGGGCGCGTTCGGTCAATGCGCGCCATTGGTCCAAGGCAACGGCCGTCAGCGGCGCCAATGCGCGGGCATCGGGCGAACCGCTTGCCGACCGCACGAGCTGGAGGGCGGCATCCTTCGTCGATGCACGACCGACCGCCGCTGTGTCCGCAACTTCGACCACGTCCCCGTATCCCCCGTTCGCGAAAAGAACAATCGGCGAGCGGCGCCCGATGCCGCTCTTGCCGGCGCGTTGTCCGGAAAATGGTAGTGGCAAAGATTGGAAAATACCGTTGGCGCGGGGTTTCAATTTGAGCGGTAATTTTAACCCGGCGTTTGCCATGCGGACGCTGCAAGCCGCGTTGAATTGAGAGTTTGTTCGGAATTACGCGGACTTTTGGGTCCAAGTCCATCACGTCCGTCTGTGATTTGCCCATAGCAGAAGTCGTTGTCGAAATCTTGATCGGTGTGCCTTTCGTGTTGCGGTCACGATCGCGCTTGCTGCCGCATCGTATCGGGTGCAGTGTTTCACCGCGACCCATCACGTCAAAGATGCCTGACATGTTTTGGATGGTTTCTCAATGAGTACTGCTGATGCGGTCTCTTCATCGGTCCGACACCGACAGAATGCCGACATGCTCTTCGTTCCCGGCGGCACATTTCGAATGGGATCGAACAAACATTACCCCGAGGAAGCGCCGGTGCACCGCGTCACGGTCGATGCGTTCCGGATCGATCGTACGCCGGTGACGAACCGGCAGTTTCGCGAATTCGTCGAGGCGACCGGCTATGTCACATCGGCCGAAATCGCACCTGATCCGAAGGATTATCCGGGGGCACTGCCGCATATGCTGAAGGCGGGTTCACTCGTTTTTAGTCCGCCCGATCATCCGGTCGACCTCCGCAACTTCGCGAACTGGTGGAGTTTCAAGTTCGGTGCCAACTGGCGTCGTCCCTACGGCAAGGGCAGCTCGATCCGCGGTCTCGACAACCATCCCGCCGTTCATATCGCCTATCGCGATGCGGAAGCCTACGCCTCGTGGGCCGGGAAGGAACTGCCGACCGAAGCCGAGTGGGAATATGCGGCCCGCAGCGGTCTTGATCAGGCCGAGTTCGCATGGGGCGATCAGTTCACGCCGGGCAACTGTCACATGGCGAACACCTGGCAAGGCGAATTTCCACGGGAGAATCTCGCGAGCGACGGCTACGCGCGTACCTCGCCTGTCGACGCCTATCCGCCGAACGGCTTCGGTCTTTTCGACATGATCGGCAATGTCTGGGAATGGACGGCAGACTGGTATTCGAGCAAGCATACCACGGATGCGCCAAAGGCGTGCTGCATTCCGGAAAACCCGCGCGGCGGACCCGAGGTGGCGAGTTACGATTCGTGTCAGCCGAACATCAGGATTCCGCGCAAGGTTGTGAAGGGCGGCTCGCATCTCTGCGCCCCCAACTATTGCCGCCGTTATCGCCCGGCCGCCCGCCACGCGCAGCCGGTCGACACATCCATGAGCCATGTCGGCTTCAGGTGCGTAGCCCGAGAAAGGCACGCGCCGTGACTACATTTTTTGCAGGTGAGCAATTTTGATCAGCGCTAGGGGATCAGGAGTTGCACACTCGTCCCTGTCACCACCCGGTGTCGGCGGTCATAGGGTGGTTACGAGTGTTGGGCGACGGCCTTCATGAAGCGACACGTGTGTCGACTATTGTCCGCCGTCCGGCGCAAGTCCTGACAAAAAGAAGGATAACGCCATGATCAAAGGCAACTATCTCGCAACCGCGCTCCTAATACTTCCGCTCACGTTCGGCGGCGTGGCATCGGCACAGACAGCCGCCAAGAAACCGAACATCGTCATGATCATGGGCGACGATGTCGGCATGTGGAATATCAGTGCCTATCATCGCGGCATGATGGGCGGCACCACGCCCAACATTGATCGCATCGCCAAGGAAGGCGCGCTCTTCACCGATTATTACGCGCAACAATCCTGCACCGCGGGGCGGGCCGCGTTTATCCTCGGGCAGACGCCGTTCCGTACCGGCCTGTTGAAGGTTGGCTTGCCGGCCTCGAAGCAGGGCTTGCAGGACACCGACCCGACGGTCGCCGAACTCCTGAAGCCTCTCGGCTACGCAACGGCACAGATCGGCAAAAACCATCTCGGCGACCGAAACGAGTATCTCCCTACGGTGCATGGCTTCGACGAGTTCTATGGTATCCTCTATCACCTCAACGCGATGGAGGAACCGTACCAGGCGGATTATCCCAAGGATCCGAAATTCCACGCAATGTTCGGCCCGCGCAACATCGTGGACTGCAAGGCGACGACCACGGACAATCCCACCACGGATCCTCGCTGGGGCAAAATTGGCAAGCAGACGATCGCCGATGGGGGTCCGCTGCCTCCGCATCCGAATATGGATGCAAATGCCAAATTCAACATGGAGAGCGTCGACGAAGAACTGGTTCGCCGGTCCGTCGATTTCATCGACCGTTCAGCGAAGGCCGGCAAGCCGTTCTTCCTCTGGCACAACGCCACGCGCACGCACGTCTGGACCCATCTCTCGCCCAGGTGGCAGGACAAGAGCGGCTACGGCCTCTACGCCGACGCGATGGCCGAGCTTGACTGGGAGGTCGGCGAAATTCTCAAGAAGATCGACGATCTGGGCATCGCCGACAACACTGTGGTGATCTTCACCAGCGATAACGGCGCCGAGACCTTCTCCTGGCCGGATGGCGGCAATCACCCGTTCCGGGGCGAAAAAGGCACGACCTTCGAGGGTGGTTTCCGCGTACCGATGATGGCGCGCTGGCCCGGCACGATCAAGCCGGGCACTATCGTCAACGAAATCTTCGCCAGCGAAGACTGGATGCCGACCCTGTTGGCCGGCGCTGGCGATCCTGACGTGAAGGAGAAGCTCCTGAAGGGGATGAAGGTGGGTGACAAGACCTTCAGAAACCACCTCGACGGTTACAACTTCGTACCGTATCTCAAGGGTCAGGACGCCAAGGGGCCCCGGCATGAGTTCTTCTATTTCACCGACAACGGCGATCTCACCGCAGTGCGCTACGACGACTGGAAAGTGACGTTCAAAACCATCAAAGGCAATCTGTTCACCGGCACTGAGGAATCAACCAACGTCCCCCTGGTGACCAACCTTAGGCAGGATCCGTGGGAGCGCTACCAGGATCAATCGATGATGTATGCTCGATGGTGGGGTGACAAACTTTGGACGTTGATTCCGAGTTCGGCCATCGTCGGGCAGTTCCTGCTCACTTTCAAAGAATATCCACCAAGCCAGGCGTCAGGAACGTTCGGTATTGAAAAGGCGCTCAAGATGATCGAGGCGGGGAGCAGCGGTGGCGGCAAATGAGCGGTGTTCGCTGCTGATCCCGCGCGGCGGCTCGCAACAGCGGGCCGCCAATAGTCTGTGCGTTAGGGGTAACTAGTATGGGTTCCCTGAATTGGCCGCTCTGGCTCCGTTTTGTCCTGCTTGTCGGCGCTGTTGGTCTCGTGTCGGGCGCAAGCCTGCTTGCCTATCGGTACTACACGCGTCCGGTAACGCTGAGCGTGGCGGTGGGCTCGGTTGACGGCGAGGCCGCCAAGGCGATGTCGGCGATCGCGAGCCGGCTGGTTGAGACCAACGCGCCCGTGCGGCTCAAGGTCATCGACAGCGGCACCGCGCTTGACGCAGCAAATGCGTTCTCGGCAGGCAAGGCGGACCTCGCGGTGGTTCGCGGCGATGTCGGCGACCTGTCACAGGCGCGAGCCGTCGTCGTTGTCAGCCATGTGGTGGTGCTCATCGTCGCGCCGCCGGGTTCGACCATCGACGGCATCGACAAATTGAAGGGCCGCCGGGTCGGCGTCATCGGCGGAGACGTCAATGCCAAAATCGTCGACGTGCTGAGCAAGACATATGGTCTCGATCGCGCGAAGGTGTTCAAGGATCTTGCCTTGCCGGATGTCCGGCGAGCCATTCAATCCAAAGAGGTCGGCGCGCTGCTGATTGTGATCCCTTTGGCTGAAAAATATCTGTCACTGGTGCGAGGCTTTTTCCAGCAGGGTCCAAAAGCGTTGCCGGTATTGGTCCCGATCGATTCCGCAGGCGCCATCGCAGAAGCCGAGCGCGCCTATGAAAGCTTCGACGTGCCCAAAGGTACGTTGCGAGGTTCCCCGCCGGTCCCGGACGATGACCTGACGACCTTGAGGGCTTCCCTATATCTCGTCGCGAACAAGAAGCTTGGTTCCGATCTGGTCACCAAGCTCACGCAAACCATCATGAGCGTGCGCAGGGACCTCATGAGGGAACAGCCCATCTTTGCGCAAATCACTTCTCCTAGCACCGATCAGGATGCCTACATGCCGCTGCATCCCGGAGCGGCGGCCGTGTACAATAGCACCCAACAGAGCTTCATGGATGAATACGGCAACTGGATCTATTTGACGCCCATGTTGCTGGGGGGCGCGGCCACCATGCTTGCTGCCGCCTGGCAATTTCTCGGGCTTGGCGAGCCCGCAACAAAGCAAGGCCCCCTCGATTCTCTCTATGCGCTGGGGCGACGGATCCGGAAGGCCGGCACCGAGGCCGAGCTTTCAGATATCGAAGAAGAGATCGACGACATCCTCGAAGCCCAGCGCGCCAAAACCGCTCGCGGGGACGAGAACGCGGTGGACGACGCTACCCTGAATGTAGCAGCGCATCGACTGGAGAGCTTGATTCACGATCGACGAACGGCGCTTGCGAAGAAGCCGGCGGTAGTCTCCGCAGCCTGAGCGACACCACGCCGAACGTCCGCACAATAGTGTGCGGCGGAATGAGGACTTCAACCGGAGGAAAACAGTCATGAAACATCTGGTATTTCTTCATTCCTGGCAGGAAGCTTCGTCGTGTTGAGCACGATGGATGCAAGTGCCGTCGTATGTGCGCGCGGTGTGTATCGGGCCGGCTGCGTCGCCACCGGCGGCGCGGTGGTCGTTGGACGTCCTGTGGTCCGACATGCCGTTGTTGTCGCGCCACGGCAGGCCGTTGTTCGCCGCAGGGTGTACTGACAATTGAACGATCTGCTGATCTCACTCCTGGTATTCGCGCTGATATTTGGCGGCGTCGTGGTCGGCGCGAATATCCGGCCTTTACTGTCGGAACAGCATCAGAATGCAGACTCCAAAGAAGTTGTAAAAATGGCAACGGGTCTGATTGGAACACTAACCGCGCTTGTGCTGGGTCTGTTGATCGCGTCCGCCAAAAGCTCGTTCGATCAGAAAACCACCCAGGTCAGGCAGATGACCGCAAACATAATCCTGCTGGACGGTCTGCTTGCGCAGTATGGTACGGATGCAATCCCTGTTCGAAATCTTCTGCGCCAGAGCATTCAACCATTGGCCAACCGCATCTGGCACGAAGAGACACCGACCGGCAAGCTTGTTCATTTCGAGTTCGAGCGCCGAGGCGTCGGCATTCGAAAATGGACTGGAGCGCCTTTCTCCGAACAACGACGTGCAACGTTCACTGCAATCTCGTGCCATTCAGGCCTTCACGGAAGGTGCGCAGATCCGATTGCGCTTATTTGCGCAGACCGGCGGCTCAATTCCGACTCCGTTTTTGATCATTCTGGTTTTTTGGCTCAGCGCGATTTTCTTGAGCTTCACTTTGTTTGCGCGGGCCAATCTGGTCGTCATGGTCTCACTATTTGTATGCGCGCTGTCGTTTGCCTGCGCGATCTTTCTGGTTTTGGAGCTTGATAACCCCTTCACGGACTGATGGGAATTTCGAGCGCAACGCTTCGGGGCGCACTTTTGCCGATTGGTCCGTGAGGCCTCCCGGTAAGCTGTGGCTGGGCCCGGGCCAAGCCGATTGCCTGTTTGCCTCGATCCGGTTGCAGGATAGGCTTGGCGCGGGGATGACGGGGAGACAGACGCGATGAAGACCTTTAGCGTTGCGGTGGCGCTGCTGGCGTTGATCGCGGTGCCCGTATACGCCCAGATGGGCGGCAAGCGGCCGCATGGCGACGACAAGAAGAGCGAAGAGAAGAAACCGCAAATCGACGAGAAGGCCTACAAGGCCGCGCTGGAACGAATCCCGGAACCAAAGGAAAAGTTCGATCCGTGGGGCGTCGCGCGGCCTGCGGAGCCCGCAAGGAAAAATCAGAAATCGAAATGAGCGCCGAAGCGGGCCGGCTCGTCAATCCACCGATCGAATGAAACTCCCATGCAAAGATTTTTGGGCCTGCTCGCCGCCACGCTGTTATCAGTCGCACCGGCGTTAGGCTGGGAACATTGGGGCGGAGACGCCGGCGGCACGCGGTTCTCGGCGCTTGCCCAGATCACCCCGGCCAACGTCGAAAGCCTGGTTCGCGCCTGGGAATATCGCACCGGCGACCTCGAAGCCCGCACGCCTGCGTTGATGGCGCGCACGAAATTTGAGGCGACGCCCTTGCTGGTCGAAGACAGCCTGATCTTCTGTTCGCCCTTCAACGAGGTGATCGCGCTCGATCCCGCCACCGGCGCGCAAAGGTGGCGATACGATCCAAAGATCAGCACCGCGCAACGGCCGGGAAACCGCTACACCTGCCGCGGCGTGGCTTACTGGGTCGACGACAAGGTTGCCGAAACTGTCGCCTGCCACGCGCGGATTTTCATGGGCACCAACGACGTCCGCGTGATCGCGCTCGATGCCCGGACCGGAATTCCCTGCGCCGATTTCGGCCATGGCGGCGAGGTCAAGCTCGAGGTCGGGCAACTGGAATGGCCGGGCGAATTCCAGATCACGTCGGCGCCGGTGGTGAGCCGCGGCGTCGTCATTGTCGGCTCCTCGATCTCGGACAATCGCCGCGTCGATGCGCCGCTCGGAACGGTGCGCGCCTTCGATGCGCGGACCGGGGCGGCGCGCTGGAGCTGGGATCCGCTGGTTCACGGCGGCGTTATCGCCGGTCACGCCAATGTCTGGGCGCCGATGTCGGCGGACGAAGATCGTGGACTGGTATTTCTGCCGACGTCTTCGCCGAGCCCTGACTTCTGGGGCGGCAAGCGTCCCGGCAACAACGAGCACGCGAATTCCGTAGTGGCGCTGCGAACCGAAACCGGCGAACTGCTGTGGGCGTTCCAGACCGTGCATCACGATGTCTGGGATTACGATCTGCCGGCGCAGCCGACGCTGGCGCATATCGACACCGGCGAGGGCATGCGCGACGTCGTGATCCAGCCGACCAAGCAGGGGTTCGTGTTCGTGCTCGACCGCGATACCGGCAAGCCGGTTTGGCCGGTCGAGGAGCGCAGCGTTCCGCAAGGGGGCGCAGAGGGCGAGCAGCTTTCGCCGACCCAGCCGTTTCCCACGCACGTGCCGGCGCTGATGATCCAGCAATTCTCGAGCGCCGATGTGTTCAAGCCGTTTCCCAGTTTCGGCAGCCCGGGTTGCGCGGAGAGGCTCGAAGGCCTGCGCAACGAAGGGCTGTACACGCCGCCCTCGACGCAGGGAACCCTCGAGTTCCCGATGACCGGAGGCGGCGTGAACTGGGGCGGCGCGGCGTTCGATCCCGTGCACCAGATCCTCTACGCCAACACCAGCTATGCCATACACATCGTCAAATTGATTGCGCGCTCGGAAGCCGAAGGTTTCAAGCCTCCCGCCGGTCATGATTTCGGGCCGCAGCAGGGCGCGCCCTTTGCGATGACGCGCGCGGTCGCGCTCTCGCCGCTCGGGCTGCTTTGCAACAAGCCGCCTTGGGGCGCGATGGTCGCCGTCGACTTGAAGGTGGGAAAAATCTTATGGAAGTCGCGGGTCGGCACGACAGAAGACCGCGCGCCGCTCGGGATGGCTTTCCACTGGGGCACGCCGCTGGTCAACGGCGTCGCGATTACCGCGGGCGGCCTGGTCTTTACCGGCGCGATGGATGCCTATCTGCGCGCCTTCGACGCCAGGTCCGGCGCAGAACTCTGGCAGGGCAGGCTGCCGGTCCCCGGCGTCGCCAATCCCATGACCTATCTCTGGAAGGGCGAGCAATATGTCGCGATCGCGGCCGGCGGCCATTCCGAGTCCGGCACGACGATCGGCGACAGCGTGGTGGCTTTTCGTCTGCCCCGGCAGGGCGAAGCGCCCTCGCTGTGGTCGCGCACCATCGACCGGCCCGGCGGGCGATTGCTGGGCATGGCGATCGCTTTTGCGCTCGCGATCGTCTTGACGGTGGTTGCGGCGTGGCGCTGGCGGCGCCGCGCGAAAGTGTACCGCAGGGCGCAGCGGGGCAGTCCCCAATAATCGAACGTAGCGCCGGCAGCGCGAAATCGGCGGCAACGGCCCGACCCAACCCCGACATCGGGTGAATCGCTCGGCTCCGACGGTAAAAACCCGTTTTGGAGATGTTCGCAGCCGCCATCGCAAGATAGGCTGCGTTGCAGTTCTGAAGTCGGGACCGCGATTTTTGCGGCCCGTTTCATCCTTGCTCGCGATATCGTTCATGACTGAACCGCGCATCAGCCGCAAACTTGCGGCAGTCCTCGCCGCCGACGTGGTCGGCTATTCGCGCCTGATGGGAGCCGACGAGGCGGGCACGCTGGCCGCCCTGAAACGGCACCGCGAGATTGTCTTCGACCCCGCCGTCACCGCTCACAATGGCCGCATCGTAAAGCTGATCGGCGATGGCACGCTCGCCGAGTTCGGCAGCGTCGTCGACGCCGTGAACTGCGCGCTGGCGGTACAACGTTCAGCCGTGGTGGCGCCCGATGCAAGTGCGTCTCGACCCGCCATCGTGCTTCGCATCGGCATCAATCTCGGCGACGTCATTATCGATGGCGATGACATCTACGGAGACGGCGTCAACCTCGCCGCGCGCCTGGAGGCACTCGCCAAACCCGGGGGGATTTGCGTCTCCTCGGTCGTCCACGAAAGCGTCGGTAACCGGATTGACATCGGGTTTCAGGATGGCGGCAGTGTCGATGTCAAGAACATCGACCGTCCGGTCCGGATATGGACGTGGCACCCCGGCGACATGGATACCCCAGCCAAGCTGCCCAACGCCGCCAACCGCGGGTCCCACGTCAGGAAATCGTCGATCGCGGTCCTGCCGTTCACCAACATGTCGGGCGACGCGGAGCAGGAGTATTTTTCCGACGGCATCAGCGAAGACATCATCACCGACCTGTCGAAGGTCTCCGGGCTGATGGTGATTTCGCGCAATTCAAGCTTCACCTACAAGGGTCTTTCGGTCGACATCCGCGCCGTCGGCCGCGAACTCGGCGTCAGTTCCGTGCTCGAGGGCTCGGTCCGCCGCGCCGGCAATCGCGTCAGGATCACCGCGCAGCTCATCGACACCGCCACCGGCGGACATTTATGGGCCGAGCGTTTCGATCGAGACCTCACCGACATCTTCGCGGTGCAGGACGATGTGACCCGTCGAATCGTCGAGGCGTTGAGGGTAACTCTCAGTCCGGACGAAAAAGCCCGGCTCACCGAGGGCGGAACCAGCGATATCGAGGCTTACGACTGCTTTCTTCGAGGCCGCGAACTGCTGTTCGGTAAAGTCATGGACCGCGAGGTGTTCGAGCAATCGAGTGAATTTTTCAGAAGGGCAATCGAGCTCGATCCCGATTATTCGCTCGCCTATACCGGCCTCGGCTGTGCATATCTGTATGATTTCCAAAATCGCTGGAGCGAAAATTCCGCTCAATCTCTGGCGATCGCGAAGCACCATGTGGAAATAGCGATCGAAAAAGATCCTTCCGAGCCGCTGGCGCGCGTCATCGCAGCGAGGGTCGCGACATTCGAAGGGGATTTTGATCGAGCGAAAGCGGAAGCAAACATCGCGTTGAACTTCAACCCCAATTCCTCCGAAGCCTATGGCTGCCTCGGCGAGATCAGCACATTTACGGGGCGGCCGCTTGAGGCAGTGCCCTGGGTCGAGCGGGCCATGATGTTGAACCCGGCCTTCACCCAGCAATATCTGCATTTGCTCGGCGTCGCGCATCTTCTTGCCGGAAAGTACGAAACGGCGGCGACGCTGCTGAGGCAGCGGATCCTCCTGGTGCCAAAAACCGATTTCACGCGCGCCGTACTCGCTTCCGCGCTCGGTCATCTCGGCGACATCGGAGAGGCCCGCCGCATCTGGGCCGAACTCATGGAAATCAATCCGCACTATTCTTTCAGCGAGCATTTCGCCCGCCAGCCATTCACGAACAAGGATGACGTGCGGCGGATTGCCGAAGGCCTGACGAAAGCCGGGTTATAGAGGCTTCAACGCTGCAGCCGATCGAAGGAAAGAAAATGGAAAAGCTAAGTCTGCAAAACCCGGTGTTCGCGACTTATGTCATCGCGGCTGCCATCATGATTCTCAAAGCCGTCGGCATGTCCTGGTTGACGGTGGTTCGGATGACGCAGGAGAAAGGCGGTTTCCGCTCGCCGGAAGACATCCGCAGAACGGCTCTCAATCCCGAGCCCAATCCGAAGCAGCTCGAGCCCAACGAACGCGTCGAGCGCATCAGGCGAATTCAGTTGAACGATCTGGAGAGCCTGCCGTTCTTCCTGGCTGCCGGACTGCTCTTCGTCTTGACCGATCCATCGCTCGTTCTCACGCGCTGGCTGCTCTACGGGTATGTCGTATCGCGCCTGCTGCATTTCGCCGCCTATTTCACCGCGCGGACCCACGACACCCGGGCGGCGCTGTGGACTGTCGGCTCATTGATCCTGATCTTTATCACGTGCCGGACGTTGGCCTCGGCGCTGGGTTATTGATACGCGGTCGAAATGGAATTTGCTTGATTGATTGACAAGGACGCCTCGCAATCGGCCTGCGTATCCTCACAGCATGGCGAAGGCGCTCGACACCATCGCCACCGGCTTGTTGTCGGCGGCGCTCGACAGCGTGACGCGGCCAAAGCTCATGGTCCGCCCGATGCGGACCACCCGCGCGTCCGCCAGCACGTCGCAGCCGCTGACGGCGCGCATGAAGTGCGTGGTCTGATCGACGGTCGTCATCGGCCGGTATCCGCGATTGGCCGCAAGATTGGCGATCACCATGGAGGTGTCGGCGAATGCCATCAGCGCCTGGCCGCAAACCGTGCCGCCGTTCCGGCACAGGCGCTCGGAGAAGGGCAGGCGCAGCACCGCACCCGGCTGCCAGCCGGATGCTGCTCCCGGCGGCGGCTCATGGTCGAGGCGCTCGATCGACAGATTGAGATCCTGCACCCAGGGCGCGAAGACATCGCCAAGGACGCGCCTGGCTTCCTCGATGCCGAATGGCTCTGTTTGCGTTCCCTGTCGCATGAACGGTGTTCCTCGCCATGGTTGCCCACGCGTATTCTAGACGGCATTCGGCGGAAAAGGACACCGGTATGCGTGCTTGGCGGCGGCGCCCGCGAGATGGTATGTTCGCCCGCAGAGACCAGGGAGCGTCCCCCATGAGAATTGTTCGCGCGGCGGCTGTCATCGTGTTGCTGGCCGGGCCGGCTTACGCCCAAATGCCCAACGTCAATTTGATCCAGGAGTTGCCAACCAAAACTCCGGAGCAAAAGGAAGCCGAGGCGGCGAGGGACAAGGCTTACAAGGAATCGCTGAAGAAAATTCCGGATGCCAAGGTGTCTTCCGACCCCTGGGGCAACGTGCGCAGCACGGAGGCGCCCAAGCCTGCCGCTTCCGCCAAGCGGACCAAAACCGGCAGCACCGCAAATTAGGCGCAGGCGCGACGCAGGCGTCGGTGCCGCCGGCGTTGGATTGTTTGCCGGGAGCGCTATATTGAACCTGTCGTCACGTGTACCGGAGTTGCGACATGGCCTTTCGCCCGCGCGATCTGGCAGACCGCATGGCGGGTCGCCGGAAGCCGCAAGATGGCTATCTGCGCGAGACCTTCACCCTGCCGCGCGAGCAGGCACGAACCAAGGCGCGCGATTTCCTCACCCGCTTTCCCAAGGCGGCCTACATGAGCGGGGTTGAAAGCTGGCGCGAACTGCCCGGCGGCGACATCGAATTCACCATGCGGCGGCTGCCGAGCGCGGACTAGTTCTTGAGCATGATGGACTCCGGATCAGCAGCGCACCGCTTCGTGGCTAGCGCAGCGTCCGGGAACACAGTCGGGTGTCGTGTCCCGGACGCGGTGCAACGTCCTTCACGATGCACCGCAGAGCCGGGATCCCGGAACGCTGATCACGCTGAATGTCGGCAGCTCAATCGAAGGCCACGCCGATCCGCTTTTCCCGACGCCAGACCACGCGGCAGGGCTTTTGCATCCCTTCGGTGCGGAAGATCAGCAAGAAGCTCTCGGGGATGCCGACCGGGGTGCTAACCTCGAGCGCCGCACCGACACTCGACAGGTTGCGGATCATGCAATCGATCACGCCGCCGCCAAACTCGATCGTTCCGGACTTCAGGACGCGGCGACGTGGATAGGTCCGCTCTCGATTCATGAAGCGGAAAGATGCGCTCAATTTCTAAGCAATTGGCTAAGAACAGGTAGATTGCTACCGAAATTTACTGATTGCTGGCCTTGGGCTTAATCGCTTGTTAGCCATCAGGATGCGCGGCCGAGCCGTTATACGGATCGGCTTGAGGCGGCCTACCCGAACGATCTGGCGATGTTGGAAAGCACGCTCCCCGCCGCGCGGGTGTACCGGGCGTCGTTATACTGCTCATCCACGAAATGGAGTATGAGCAGAGCAACCAGCGTGGCTATTGCAACTCTCATAACCAGGCAGTGTGCGAGCCAATCTCTAACAGGTTATTAATTCGGAGCCGCGAGTTTGAGGGGATCTCATGAAATCATGGACCCGGCAAAGCCCGCGCCCGCGAACGGAGCCGGGCTTATGCGCCAGGCGGCGCGGCATTGAGAAGCTGGGAAATGGCGGTCACAAGCTGCGCCGGGGCGAAAGGCTTTGTCAGCATGATGCTGTTGGGAACGCCCTTGGAGGCCCAGTTTTCCGCGTGCGCGCCGCTCATATAGAGGATGGGAAAGCCGGCGTCGATTTCTCGCGCCTTCTGCGCGACCGCCCAGCCGTCGATCGCGCCCAGCAGATTGATGTCGGTGACGAGGGCCCGGTACCGGGTGTTGTCGCTCTGTAACAGGGTGACCGCCTCTTCGCCTGACGCGGCAATGGCCGTCTCAAAGCCGCCTTCCGTCAGCGCGTCTTCGATGATCCCCTGAATGCCCTGGTCGTCTTCGATAACGAGAATTAGCGGCCGGTCTTCCAAATTTTAGCTCCCCCATTTCGCAAGTTCGAATACCACGCCGGAAACGGGGATTGGTTCCGATCCTTATGTATAAAAGTGCACCTGGCTTTGGCGCCACACGGGTGTCCGGGGATAAGGGACAGGTACCGGCTGAATTTCAGCGGCCTTACTTTCTTGGCAGGAGGGCCAAGACCATCCACGGAACAGGAAAGAGCGGGAAGAGCAGGGCCCCCAAGAGAAACCAGGTGCGTTCCGATCGTCCCCGCTGGGCGGCGTATTTTGCCGTGAAGCGGCCGGATGGAATCGCAGCCAGAACGACGATGGCGATCAAGACGATCCCGCGCAACATGGGACGTTCCTCCGCAAGCTTTCGAAGCCGTCCTCGCTGAAATATGCGATCGGCTGCGGACATTCAACTTGGGCTGCTCGCGAATTGCTACCAGTGGGAAAACCTGTCCCCCTCAAAACCAGCCAGAGGTGTGGCTTTACGGATGTCAAAATCAGGTAGTCTCTCGGTTTGAAATTTAACTTTAGAAGGCGATGGAGATTTTCCGATGCGCGACGCCAGGTGCAGCTGTGGTGCAGTCACGCTCTCGCTTCCAAAAGAACCATCCAAACTGGTCATTGCCTGTCACTGCATCGACTGCCAGCGCCGAACCGGCGCACCGTTCGGTGTGGGCGCTTACTACCCCGCGGAGGCTGTCACCATCTCGGGAGCCTCAAAAGAGTTCGCGCACGCCGCCGCAAGCGGCGGGCAAATCCATAACTATTTTTGTCCACAGTGCGGCTCGACCGTCTACTGGAAACTCAGCAATCTACCCGCGCTGATCGCCGTTGCAGTCGGCGCGATCGCAGAACCAAATTACCCGGCCCCCGTCATATCGGTGTTTGAGGAGTCGAAACATGACTGGGTGCAAATCGATGGTGCCGTTAAGCACTTCCGGCAAAACTACCACCCGACAATTTCAGACAGAGACACAAAATAAAAGAGGCCGCCAACCGAGGCGGCCTTACTGGTCACCGTGCCCTGGGTCTTTGCCCAGCGCCACGCCGTCAAGCGCATCCGCTCGCGCGAGATATTCCCTCGCCATTTCCTTGAGGCTGTCGATCAACACGAGATCGGTGCTGGCTCGCGCCAGACGCAAAGCCTGCTCTGCCTTGTCTCGATAAAAAATAGGGTCTGCCACTGATTCCGCCTTCGTTCGACGGCATTGTGCCAGTTCTATCTCTGGCCGCAGTCCTGTATTGAACATGTTTGCTGAAAGAGAGACGGGGGCTGGGGCGGCCTTACTCTTCGTTACGCCAGGCTCCAAGCAGAAACCTGCGCCGAGGTGGACGGCCAGCCACCCTTCGGGCATCGCTGAGGTCAACGGCCTGTCGCTTCATCCAGAACCTGATGACCGCGCCAAGGATCAGGAAAGGCGTGACGTAGATCGCCAATACTTCAAACGCGCGCATCAGCTGGCTCCGGTCCAGGCACGCATGACGGTCATTGTAGCACAGGGAACAAGATCAAAACAGACCACTCCCAAATTCAACTTGGGCCACCAGGGCTTAAAACAGGCCAGCGCCGGGCCCCCCGCAAGCGAAATTGCAAGCATTCATCGCGGATGCGCGAGTATTCAAGAAAAGCCCGGCGCAACTATCGCTATTCGATCTTGATCTTCCGCGATGAAAGAGGCCGCCAGCCGAGCCGGCCTTACTACGTCATCCGAAGGCGCGGGCTACCGTGATGAGCAGAGCGGCTGCGACGGCAAGTGCGACGGCCGCGGCAAGACCCGGGAACAGCCCCTTACGGCTGATCATGAAGGGGCTGGCGATGATCGCAAGACCAGCCACCACGGCTGCAACGTGGGTCAATGTCATAACGCGATCCTAATCCAAATCAGGCCACTCCCAAAATCAAATGAGGCCACTAGCGGGTCGAAACCGGTCGGTACCCGGAACGAGTATGTGCGGGGCGCCGACGGCTTGGATCACCCTCGCGCTGGTGCGTTTGGAGCGGGAGGTGGCCTATTGTGCGCGGCTAAACATTATGAGGAAGCCATCATGCAGCGAGGCCTGCATTGAAGTGGGCTTTCCACTACCGGATATCAAAACGAAATAGGCCGCCAGCCGAGGCGGCCTTATTTTCCGGTTTGAGCAAAATTGAACATGCCGGATTACCGGACGGGGTCATACTCGGATCATGGCCTCAAGAGCAAAAACGCTTACCCGTCAAGAATTCGAGTCGCTTCTTATCGTCGGCGATCGGCCTGCAAATGGTCCTCCGGCGGTGATCCCCGCCGAACATAGCGCCCGATTGATCGCGCTGGGTTACATGGTCAATCTTGAGGGCAGGCTGCGCATGACCACGCCGGGACGATTCCGGATATACGCCGGACAACTTGCCAACTGAGGCGGCCTTGCTTCTAGGCAGGCCTTGGCGGTTGAAGCCCCGGCGATGAAAGCCACTCGTTTACGTGCAAAGCCGTTTCAAGCTGACTCATTTTCTTGAGAAGCGCTTCCCGTTCGGGACCAGGTTTTAGTTCGGCGACCTGGGCTTCAAGTTTGGCTTTCTCGGCCGCGATATTCTTTTCAAAGCGGGAAACAGACTGGCGACGTTGCATGACACAACCTCTTGCTTACGGGTCCTAACCGTAGGGTTTATTCGCGCTCCAATCCTAATATGCCGCAGACCTGCTGTCCGTTCCCCGGTAACAGAAAATCGAATTAGGACACCGCTAACTTTGAACCAGGATACCGGGCCTCAAATACGGACAGCACCCGGCCTCTGGGTACTGGCCGGGCCGCCAACTGAGGCGGCCTTACTGTGACGTGCCCGATTCGTCTTGAGTCCTCTTGGCGGTGCTATACGCCTCAAAGGCCTCTTCCGCGCTCATCGGTCTTTTCCTGATTAGGCCCATCCAGCTCTGAGCAATCCGCAACCAGGATTCGCGGTCAGAATTGTTCCTTGCCAACCGGGCCTGCTTCTCAGCGTCTGCTGCCTGACGGCGATATTCTTCATCACTGCTCATGCGCTCCTTAAATCTGATTGGGTCAAAAAGTTCAAATTAGGCCACTGCGAAAATCAAATTAGGCCGAAAATCAAATTAGGCCACTGAGGATTAAAACAGGCCAGCACCGGTCCCTAGGTGCTGGTCCCTTAGGCCAGCACCCGGCCCCAAAAAAGAACATATTGCGAACCCGGAACAAATAGGGTACAATGTTCCCGTCAGCCGCTGATTCAACCAGCGAATGCCGCCCGTTTGTCCCGCTAGCGAATCCCCGCCATAAGGAGCACGACCTATGTCCGCCACTGCCCTGCGTATCGTCGAAGGATCTTCCATGGACAAGACCAAGGCCCTGTCCGCCGCGCTCTCCCAGATCGAGCGCCAGTTCGGCAAGGGCTCGGTAATGAAGCTCGGCAAGAACGACCGCTCCATGGATGTCGAGACCATTTCCTCGGGTTCGCTGGGGCTGGATATTGCGCTTGGTGTCGGCGGCCTGCCGCGCGGCCGGGTGGTGGAAATCTACGGGCCGGAATCGTCAGGCAAAACCACGCTGGCGCTGCACACGGTAGCCGAAGGCCAGAAGAAGGGCGGCATCTGCGCCTTCATCGACGCCGAACATGCGCTCGATCCGGTCTATGCCCGAAAACTCGGCGTCAACATCGACGAACTCCTGATCTCGCAGCCGGACACCGGCGAGCAGGCGCTGGAAATCTGCGACACGCTGGTGCGCTCGGGCGCGGTCGACGTGCTGGTGGTCGATTCGGTGGCGGCGCTGGTGCCGCGCGCCGAGCTCGAAGGCGAGATGGGCGATGCGCTGCCCGGCCTGCAGGCGCGGCTGATGAGCCAGGCGCTGCGCAAGCTCACCGCCTCGATCAACAAGTCCAACACCATGGTGATCTTCATCAACCAGATCCGGATGAAGATCGGCGTGATGTACGGCTCGCCGGAAACCACCACCGGCGGCAACGCGCTGAAATTCTACGCCTCCGTCCGGCTCGACATCCGCCGCATCGGCGCGATCAAGGAGCGCGACGAGGTGGTCGGCAACCAGACCCGCGTCAAGGTGGTGAAGAACAAGCTGGCGCCGCCGTTCAAGCAGGTCGAATTCGACATCATGTATGGCGAGGGCGTCTCCAAGATGGGCGAAATTCTCGACCTCGGCGTCAAGGCCGGCATTGTCGAGAAATCCGGCGCCTGGTTTTCCTATGACAGCCAGCGGCTCGGCCAGGGCCGCGAGAACTCCAAAGCCTTCCTCAAGGCCAATCCCGACATGACCGCGAAGATCGAGGCTGCGATCCGCCAGAACTCCGGCCTGATCGCCGAACAGATTCTGGCAGGCAGCCCCGAGCGCGAAACCGAAGGCGAGGAGCCCGTCGAGGAGTGAGCGGTCTCCCGTGTGCCGGATGTGGCGTTCCCCGGATGCAGCGCAGCACGAAGTGATGTGCTGCTAGTCCGGGGTCCATAAAATCCGGATCCCGCGTAGGTCCCGGCTCTGCGAGCAGCGTGAAGGACGCTGCACCGCGTCCGGGACACGAGAGCACCGGGATCAACACCGCGACGTGCTACTCAATGTCCAGGGGCTGAGGCAATGGACGCGCCGTTTTTTGTCTATATTCTCGCAAGTAAGCGAAACGGGACGCTGTATGTCGGCGTCACAAACAATCCTGGGCGGCGGTTGGCAGAACATAAGGCGAAGTTTGTTTCCGGTTTCACGCGACAAATATGGAGTCGATCAACTCGTCTATCTTGAAGCGTTTGATTCCATCCTCGAAGCTCGGGCGCGAGAACATTCTCTGAAACGTTGGCGCCGCGCGTGGAAGATCGCCCTGATCGAGAAATGCAATCCGGATTGGCGCGACTTGACTGAAGAATTGAACTTTTGAATAGCCGCGAATGCGGCCCCGTTCCCCGGACGCAGCGCAGCACGTAGTGATGCGCTGCTGATCCGGGGTCCATCAATGCCGTCTTGGTCCCGGCTCTGCGGAGCAGCGTGAAGAACGCTGCACCGCGTCCGGGACACGGGGTCTGCGTTCCCCGGATGCTGCGCTAGCCACGGAAGTGATGCGCTGCTGATCCGGGGTCTGTTCCCTACTTTGCATGGGGTTGTTTTCGCAATTTTGGTCCCGGCTCTGCGGAGCAGCGTGAAGGATGCTGCACCGCGTCCGGGACACGACGTCTCCAGCTACTCCGCCGCCTGTGCATAGTCCGCAACCGGCGGACACGAGCACACCAGATGGCGGTCGCCATAGACATTGTCGACCCGCCCGACCGGAGACCAGTATTTGTCTGATCGCGAGGTGCCCTTGGGGAAGCAGCCTTCCGCGCGGGAATAGGCGCGCTGCCATTGGTCGTCGGCGATGTCGTGCACGGTATGCGGGGCATGGCGCAGCGGCGAAGCCTCGACCGTCCAGCGGCCCTGTTCGATTTCGGCGATCTCGCCGCGGATCGCGATCATGGCATCGCAGAACCGGTCCAGCTCAAGCTTCGATTCCGATTCGGTCGGCTCGATCATCAGCGTGCCCGGTACCGGAAAGCTCATGGTGGGCGCGTGGAAGCCATAGTCGATCAACCGCTTGGCGATATCGTCGACGCTGACGCCGCAGGACGCCTTTAGCGGCCGGGGATCGACGATGCATTCATGGGCGACGCGGCCCTTGGCGTTGCGGTACAGCACCGGAAAATGCGCCGCCAGCCGGGCGGCGATGTAGTTGGCGTTGAGGATCGCAATTTCCGTAGCCCGCGTCAGGCCTTGGCCGCCCATCATCAGAATGTAGATGTAGGAAATCGACAGGATCGATGCCGAACCGAAGGCGGCGGCCGATACCGGCCCCACGGAGTGCGGCGTCGCGCCATCGGTGGTGGGATGGCCCGGCAGGAACGGTTTCAGATGCGCCCGCACCCCGATCGGCCCCATGCCGGGACCGCCGCCGCCATGGGGGATGCAGAAGGTCTTGTGCAGGTTGAGATGGCTGACGTCGGCGCCGTAGTCGCCGGGCCGCGACAGCCCGACTTGCGCGTTCAAATTGGCGCCGTCGAGATAGACCTGTCCGCCATGGCCATGCACGATGTCGCAGATCTCCCTGATGTGCTCCTCGAACACGCCATGGGTCGAGGGATAGGTGATCATGATGGCGGCGAGATTTTTCGAATGTTTTTCGGCCTTGTCGCGCAGGTCGGCCACATCGACGTCGCCCCTGCCGTCGCAGGCGACCACCACGACCTCCATGCCGGCCATATGAGCGGAGGCCGGATTGGTGCCGTGCGCCGAGGAGGGGATCAGGCAAACCCGGCGATGCGCCTCGCCACGCGCGGCGTGATAGCCGCGGATCGCGAGCAGGCCTGCATATTCGCCCTGCGCGCCGGAATTGGGCTGCAGCGAGAACGCGTCATAGCCGGTGATATCGCACAGCCACCGTTCCAGCCGCTCAAACAGCGCGCGATAACCTTTGGCCTGCGCGGGCGGGGCGAACGGATGCAGGTTGGCGAAGGCGGGCCAGGTCAGCGGGATCATCTCCGAGGTGGCGTTCAGCTTCATGGTGCAGGAGCCCAGCGGAATCATCGCGCGGTCGAGCGCGAGATCGCGGTCGGCGAGCTTGCGCATGTAGCGCAATAGCTCCGTCTCCGAGCGGTGGGCATGGAACACGGGATGGGTGAGGAACGGCTGTTGGCGTTTCAGCTCGGACGGCAGCGCCTCGCGCGTGCCGGCTTCGACGTCGGCATAGGCCAGTCGGCCGCCGAAGGCGCGCCACACCGCCTCGACGGTCGCAGGCGTCGAAGTCTCGTCCAGTGCGACGCCAAGCGTGCGCTCGCCGAGCGCAAGGTTGATTCGCTCGGCCGCCGCGCGGGCGACGATGTCGTTCCGCGTGGCGCCGGCGTCCACCGTCACGGTGTCGAAAAACAACGCCGAGCGCGGCGCAAAGCCGAGTTTGCGCAATCCCGCCGCCAGCACCGCGGTGCGCCGATGCACCGTGCGGGCGATGTGGGTCAGGCCTTCCGGGCCGTGATAGACCGCATACATCGAGGCGATCACCGCCAGCAGCACCTGCGCGGTGCAGATGTTGGAGGTGGCCTTTTCACGGCGGATGTGCTGCTCGCGGGTTTGCAGCGCCAGCCGATAGGCCGGCTGCCCGCGGGAATCGACCGACAGCCCGACGATACGCCCGGGCAGCGAACGCTTCAGCGGATCGCGCACCGCCATATAGGCCGCATGCGGTCCGCCATAGCCCATCGGCACGCCAAAACGCTGCGCCGATCCGATCGCGATATCGGCGCCGAGTTCGCCGGGCGAAGCAAGCAGCGTCAGCGCCAGCAGATCGGCGGCAACAACCGACAGCGCGCCCTTGGCGCGCAGCGCCGCAACGGCTGCGCGCAAATCCCGCACCGCGCCTGATGTGCCCGGATATTGCAGCAATCCGCCGAACACATCCGCGTGCTCGAGATCGGTGAGGGGATCGCCGACAATCAGGGTCCAGCCCAGCGGTTCAGCGCGGGTGCGGAGCACTGCGAGCGTCTGCGGATGAACCTCGGAATCGACGAAGAAGGACTTTGTCTTTGCCTGCGCGGCGCGCTCGGCCAGCGCCATCGCTTCGGCCGCCGCGGTGGCCTCATCGAGCAGCGAGGCGTTGGCGATATCGAGGCCAGAGAGGTCGCAGATCATGGTCTGGAAGTTGAACAAGGCTTCCAGCCGGCCCTGGCTGATTTCCGGCTGGTACGGCGTATAGGCCGTGTACCAGGCCGGGTTTTCCAGAATGTTGCGCTGGATCACCGCCGGCAGCACCGTCCCCGAATAGCCCTGGCCGATCAGCGAGGTGAAGACCTGGTTCTGCGAGGCAAGCCCGCGCATATGCGAAAGCGCCTCGGTCTCGCTCAAGGGCGGGCCGAGATTGAGCGGGACGTGCTGGCGGATCGAGGCGGGCAGGGTTTGCGCCATCAATTCGTCCAGGCTTTTCGCACCCACGGTTTCCAGCATCGCCGTGACATCGCGCGGCGAGGGGCCGATGTGGCGGCGGACGAAGGTGGTTGCGGCCTCGTCGGCGGGTCTGCAGTGCGCGGTCATGGGTTGTTCCCTTTATTTTTCGTCATACCCGCGAAAGCGGGTATCCGGTACGCCGTGACGTCTCGGTTCAATCGCTGACGGCGGTGAGTACCGGGTGCCCCGCCTTCGTGGGGCATGACGATCTTCGTTATGGCTCGCTTCGTCATCGCGATCCTCACGCCGTGTGCTTCTGGTAGGCGGCCTCATCCATCAGGCCGCCGAGTTCGCTTTTGTCGGCGATCTTCAATTTGAAAAACCACGCTCGTCCCCCGGCGTCCGCGTTGACCAGCGCGGGCTCTGCCGACAGCGCGTCGTTGACTTCAAGCACTTCGCCGGAAATCGGCGCGTAGACGTCGGAGGCCGCCTTGACGGATTCGACGACGGCGGCGGCTTCCGCCTTCTTCAGCTTGCGGCCGACCGCCGGCAGTTCGACGAACACGACATCGCCGAGTTGCGATTGCGCGTAGTCGGTGACGCCGATGGTGGCGACGTCGCCCTCGATGCGGAGCCATTCGTGGTCGGATGTGAACAACGTGGTCATAAGAAATCCCTCGGCGTTTTCTAACTTCAGCGTTTGTAGGTGTTGGGAACGAAGGGCATCGGCGCGATCCGCAGCGGCAGGCGCTGGCCGCGCAATTCGGCAAATAGCGATGCGCCGGAGGTGGCCTGCGCGGAGGGCAGGTAGCCCATCGCGACCGGCGCGTTGAGGCTCGGTGCGAAACCGCCGGAGGTGACGGCGCCGATCGGCGCGGATGAAGCCGCATCGGAAAACAGCGCCGCACCTTCGCGCACCGGCGCGCGGCCTTCCGGCCGCAAACCGACCCGGCGCCGCGGCGCGCCGGTCTCGAGCTGCGAGAGTATCTTGTCGGCGCCGGGAAAGCCGCCGGCGCGCGGCCCGCCGTTGCGGCGGCTCTTCTGGATCGACCATTCCAGCGCGGCCTCGACCGGCGTGGTGGTGGTGTCAATGTCGTGGCCGTAAAGGCAAAGCCCGGCCTCGAGCCGCAGGCTGTCGCGGGCGCCCAATCCGATCGGCAGCACCTCGCTATCGGCAAGCAGCATGCGAGCAAGCCGCTCGGCGTGCCCGGCCGGGACCGATATTTCAAACCCGTCTTCGCCGGTGTAGCCCGAGCGCGACACGAAGCAATCGATGCCGTCGACGCGGCGCGGGCCGGCGTCCATGAACCGCATCGAGGGCGCCTCGGGACAAAATTTCGCCAGCACCAATTCGGCTTTCGGTCCCTGCAGCGCGATCAGCGCCCGATCGGAAAGCGGCTCGATCGTGCAGACATCCGACAGCCCCGCGCGCAGATGCGCCTCGTCCTCGGCCTTGCAGGCGGCGTTGACCACCAGAAAAAGGTGGCTGCCGAAATTCGCCACCATCAGGTCGTCGAGGATGCCCCCCGCATCATTGGTCAACAGCGCATAGCGCTGCCGTCCTGGCGGCACGGCAAGGATGTCCTGCGGCACCAGCCGCTCCAGAGCCCGGCTTGCGTCCTCGACGCGGCCGGATTTCGGGCGCAGTGCGATCTGGCCCATATGCGAGACGTCGAACAGGCCGGCGGAATTGCGGGTGTGCAGATGTTCCCGCAGTACGCCGGCGGCGTATTGCACCGGCATGTCATAGCCGGCAAACGGCACCATCTTGCCGCCGCTTGCGACATGCAGCGCGTGCAAGGGGGTGCGTTTCAGCCGGCTTTCGGGTTCGTGCGCAAGCATTCACAGGGCCTCGCGGTTGCCGAGGACGATTCCTCGGAAAAACCGGTCGAAGCCCCATCTGTCGCTGTGCCTGAGAGTATTATCCCGTCGGCGGACCCGGACGGGGGTTAAGCCCGTCGGCGTCTCTTTCCAGATGTTAACAAGTCACGCGGTCCGTTTGCCTGAGAGTTTCCGGGGCGGTTGCTCCTTCGGCGCCGGCTTTTCAAAGCCGATCTCTCCCGACGTGACTATCTCTTAAGTAGGAGGAAAACACGCCCCCGCCAAGGCGTCAACGCGGCTGCGAGCGCTATCAGGGGAGAACAGTGCCTTTCTGAAATGTTCGTTAAGCTGCGCAAGCCCCTGATCGGCTTGCACAGTTTCTGGACACCGCTGGAACCCCCGTCTAAAAGCGGAGGCTTTAGTTTTCGTCCCCGGCAGGACCCGTGGACGTTTCCGGGGTGCGATGGAACCGATATGAGCGGCGTTAACGAAATCAGGTCGACTTTTCTCAAGTTTTTTGCCGACAACGGCCACGAGATCGTGGCCGTCGTCGCCGCTGGTGCCGCGCAACGACCCGACGCTGATGTTCACCAATGCCGGCATGGTGCAGTTCAAGAACGTCTTCACCGGCGTCGAGAAACGCCCCTACCAGCGCGCCACCACCTCGCAGAAATGCGTGCGCGCCGGCGGCAAGCACAACGACCTCGACAATGTCGGCTACACCACCCGCCACAACACCTTTTTCGAGATGCTCGGCAACTTCTCGTTCGGCGACTATTTCAAGGACCGCGCCATCGAGCTTGCCTGGAACCTCGTCACCCTCGAATTTGGCCTGCCGAAGGACAAGCTTTCCGCCACCGTCTATGTCGACGACGACGAGGCCTTCAATCTCTGGAAGAAAATCGCTGGTCTGCCGGAGTCCCGCATCATCCGCATCAGCGGTTCGGACAATTTCTGGCAGATGGGCGACACCGGTCCCTGCGGTCCCTGTTCGGAAATCTTCTACGATCATGGCGACAAGATCTGGGGCGGCCCTCCGGGTTCGCCCGAGCAGGATGGCGATCGTTTTGTCGAAATCTGGAACCTGGTGTTCATGCAGTTCGAGCAGCTCGAGGGCGGGGCGCGCAACGCGCTGCCAAAACCCTCGATCGACACCGGCATGGGGCTGGAGCGGATCGCCGCGGTTCTGCAGGGCAAGCACGACAGCTACGAGATCGATCTTTTCGCAGCCCTGATCCGCGCCATCTCCGAGCTGACCGGCGCCGATTCGCAAGGACCGCGAAAGGCCTCATTGCGCGTGATCGCCGATCATCTGCGCGCGACCTCGTTCCTGATCGCCGACGGTGTGTTGCCGTCCAATGAAGGCCGCGGCTACGTGCTGCGCCGGATCATGCGCCGCGCGATGCGCCACGCGCAGTTGCTGGGCGCCCGCGACCCGCTGATGCATCGGCTGGTATGGGCCTTGGTGCGCGAGATGGGCCAGGCCTATCCGGAGCTGGTGCGCGCCGAAAACCTGATCGAGGAAACGCTGCGGCTGGAAGAGACGCGCTTCCGCAAGACGCTGGAACGGGGCCTCTCGATCCTCGACGAAAAGAGCAGCGGCCTGAAAAAGGGCGACATGTTCGACGGCGACACCGCCTTTACGCTGTACGACACCTACGGCTTTCCGCTCGACCTCACCCAGGATGCGCTGCGCAACCGCGGCATCTCGGTCGATATCGCTTCATTTACCGACGCGATGGACCGGCAGCGCGCGAAAGCGCGCGCGGCGTGGGCGGGAAGTGGCGACACCGCCAGCGAGAATGTCTGGTTTCCGTTGCGCGAGAAACTCGGCGCCACGGAATTTCTGGGCTACGAGACCGAGACCGCCGAGGGCGTGGTGGCGGCGATGGTGAAAGACGGCAACGAAGTCGAGAGCCTGAAGGCCGGCGAAAGCGGCGCGCTCGTTCTGAACCAGACGCCGTTTTATGCGGAGTCCGGTGGCCAGGTCGGCGACACCGGTCTGATGACCGGCGATGGCGTGCGCTTCCGCGTCACCGACACCCAGAAGAAGGCCGGCGATCTCTTCGTGCATCTTGGCAACGTCGAGCAGGGGACTTTGAAGCCGGGAACCGCGCTTGCGCTCGAGGTCGACCATGCCAGACGCTCGTCGATCCGCGCCCATCACTCCGCGACGCATCTGCTGCACGAAGCGCTGCGGCAGGTGTTAGGGGATCACATCGCCCAGCGTGGTTCGCTGGTGGCGCCGGACCGGCTGCGGTTCGACTTCGTGCATCCCAAGCCGATCACGCCGGAGGAATTGAGCCGCATCGAGGATATCGCCAACGAGGTGGTGCTGGAGAACGACGAGGTCACCACGCGGCTGATGGCGGTGGACGATGCCCGCGAGGCCGGCGCGCGCGCCCTGTTCGGCGAAAAATACGGCGACGAGGTGCGGGTGGTCTCAATGGGCCGGCAGGCGCGCGAACACGGCACCAACTCGCTCGGCTGGTCGGTGGAATTGTGCGGCGGCACCCATGTGCGCCGTACCGGCGATATCGGCCTGATCTCGGTGACCGGCGAAAGCGCGGTGGCCTCGGGCGTTCGCCGTATCGAGGCGCTGACCGGCCGCCACGCCAGGCAGCATGCCAACGGCACCATGGCGCTCGCCAGGACCGCGGCAAACGAGTTGCGCACGACGCTCGAGGACATGCCCGCGCGCATCGCGCTTCTGATGGAAGAGCGCAAGCGGCTGGAGCGCGATCTTTCGGACGCGCGCAAGAAGCTCGCGATGGGCGGCGGCGCTTCGGCGACCAATGGCGCGGCTGCAAGTGCCGGCGGGGTACGGGAAGTCGGCAACGTCAAGCTGATGGCGCGCTCGGTCGAAGGCATCGAGATGAAGGACCTCAAGAGCCTTGCCGATGACG
Organism: uncultured Alphaproteobacteria bacterium; assembly: GCA_963742425.1. Taxonomy (GTDB): domain Bacteria; phylum Pseudomonadota; class Alphaproteobacteria; order Rhizobiales; family Xanthobacteraceae; genus Bradyrhizobium. Next base: position 284,377 of record CAVULR010000008.1, on the reverse strand, counting down.
GCAAGAAGCAAATCGGCTCCGGCGTGGTCGCGATCGTCGGCGTCACCGGGGACGGCAAGGCCGGCATCGTCGTCGGCGTCACCAGCGATCTCACCTCGCGCTTCAACGCCGTCGATCTGGCGCGCATCGCCTCGGTCGTGCTCGGCGGCAAGGGCGGCGGCGGGCGTCCCGACATGGCGCAGGCCGGCGGTCCCGACGGCGCCAAGGCAAGTGCTGCGCTGTCGGCGATCGAAAAGGCGATGGCGAGCGTGACGTAGCGCGCGCTATTTCGAATCCAGAAACGGTGCGACGACTTCGCGGGTTTCCTTGCTCGGCACGACCGGCACGATCTCGAAGGTCATGCCCAGCCCCTGGCAGTTCAGGATCCACTCCTGCAGCAACCGCGCGTCGTCGCATTCCATCAGCTGAAAGCAGCGGTCGAAATTGGGTTCGATCCAGCTTCCGACATACTTCAGGCCTTCCGGAAACTTGATTCCCGTATCGCGCACACGCCGGTAGACCGGAATCGGGTCGCGATCCCCAAAGCGTTCGATCACCATGAACAGCATGGGTCACCTCACTCCTTGTCGCTCAAGTCCTGTGCGTTCAAGTCTTGTCGCTCAGGGCTTGCGCAGGAACACGTAATCCGCCGAGTAGGGCACGTTGCTGAACGTGCCGATCTTGTCGCACGCGCCTTGCAGCATTCCGCCTGTGGTATTGATCCGCTGCACCGTGGTGACATCTGAGAGAACGCCGCTGCCGCGGCGGGATATCACCTCGAGCTTCAGCCAGGGAATATCACCCGGCGTTGCGCCGGGGGCATTGGCGGCGGCCTTGCCGACGACGGCGCTGCCATCGCTGTGCTCCCAGTTCGGCCCGGCATAATGGCGGCCGACGGTCTTGCCGTCAGCCATCAGCGTCGCGATCGGCTCGCGGAACGCCCAGGCTGACTTCCCGTCGGTGCCCGCCTTGCATTCATACACCTGCGCGCCCTGCGCGTGCACGGTGAAGACGACGGTTTCTCCGGGCGCCGCGATGGCATCGGGGAGGGGCGTTGGGGCGGCAGTTGCGGGCATGATGACACCGAGCAACGGAAGCAGGGCGAACGCGATATATCGAATGTTATGCACAACGATTCCCTTCGAGCATTTCCACGGTTACCGCGTGGCTACGCCTGCCCAATGACCCGCACAATCCTTCCGTTCCAACATTCCCGTGATTGACGCGTGAGCGCGCTTACGCCGCCATCGCCTTGGTCAGGTTTTCCGCGACCTTGTCGAGGAAGCCGGTGGTGGACAGCCAGCGCTGGTCGGCGCCGACCAGAAGCGCGAGATCCTTGGTCATGAAGCCGGCCTCGACCGTATCGACGCAGACCTTCTCCAGGGTCTCCGCGAATTTCGCGAGCGCGGCGTTGTTGTCGAGCTTGGCGCGGTGCGACAGCCCGCGGGTCCAGGCGAAGATCGAGGCGATCGAGTTGGTCGAGGTCTCCTTGCCCTTCTGATGCTCGCGGTAATGCCGCGTCACCGTGCCATGGGCGGCTTCGGCTTCCACCGTCTTGCCGTCGGGCGTCATCAGCACCGAAGTCATCAGGCCGAGCGAGCCGTAGCCTTGCGCGATGGTGTCGGACTGCACGTCGCCGTCGTAATTCTTGCAGGCCCAGACATAGCCGCCCGACCATTTCATGGCGGCGGCGACCATGTCGTCGATCAGGCGATGTTCGTAGGTGATCTTCTTGGCGTCGAACCTGGACTTGAATTCCTTGTCGAAAATGTCCTGGAAGATGTCCTTGAAGCGTCCGTCATAGACCTTGAGGATGGTGTTCTTGGTCGAGAGATAGACCGAATAGCCCTTGGACAGGCCCTGGTTGAACGAGGCGCGGGCGAAATCGGCGATGGAATTGTCGAGATTGTACATCGCCAGCGCAAGGCCCGCGCTCGGAGCCTTGTAGACTTCGCGTTCGATGACCTTGCCGTCCTCGCCGACGAATTTCATCGTCAGCGTGCCCTTGCCGGGAAACATGAAGTCGGTGGCGCGGTACTGGTCGCCGAAGGCGTGACGGCCGATGATGATCGGCTTGGTCCAGCCCGGCACCAGCCGCGGCACGTTCCTGCAGATGATCGGTTCGCGGAACACCACGCCGCCGAGGATGTTGCGGATGGTGCCGTTCGGCGATTTCCACATCTCCTTCAGACCGAATTCCTTCACCCGGGCCTCGTCCGGCGTGATGGTGGCGCATTTGACGCCGACGCCGACCTTCTTGATGGCGTTGGCGGCATCCACCGTGACCTGATCGTTGGTCTTGTCGCGGTATTCCATCCCGAGGTCGAAATACATCAGGTTGATATCGAGGAACGGGTTGATCAGCTTGTCCTTGATGTATTGCCAGATGATCCGGGTCATCTCGTCGCCATCGAGTTCGACGACGGGGTTGGTCACCTTGATTTTTGCCATGGGGAATCGGGCCTTTTTGGAAACAGCGTGTGGGGAAGGAGGGGTGATGGCATCCGCGCTATAGCACTGCAAACGCCCTGGCGAAAGCCAAGGCGCGATGCACTTTCAGCCGATCTTTTGGGACTGAGTGTGCGGATCAGCGAGTCGCTTGTTGCCATGCTTCGAGACGCTCGCCGCGCTCGCTCCTCAGCATGAGGTTGTTTTGTTTCAACACCTTAGATGCCGTGTCCCGGGCGCGGTGCAGCGTTCTTTACGATGCACCGCAGACACAGGGACCCAGCGCACGGTCTGGACCCCGGATCAGCAGCGCACCGCGAACTGCGCTGCGCTGCATCCGGGGAACGCCGCTCACGCCATCCTCATCCTTAGAACGCCGCCTGGGTGGCCGTTCCCGCCACCACGTACCAGGTCACGAACAGGCCGCAGATCAGCGCTCCCGGCAGGCTGGAGCCGGTCCGCCGCCAGGTGAAGGTCGCGATAACGGCGGCGATGCCCAGCAGCGGCACGAACTGGATGGCGACGATGGTGGAAAGCGGCACGAAGCCGGGATCGGGCAGCGGATTGAACAGTTTGCCCGACAACCACAGCGTGCCGTATTGCAGCACCAGCAGCACGATGAAGCCGAGCGTCAGCGCCAGGATATTGGTGAGATAGAGCGCGCCGCGGCCTGCCCCCAGGGTCGAGAAATTCCGGTGCAGCACATGCAGCGCGATCACGAAGAACGCCGTGAACGGAATGAGGTAGATCAGGAAGATCAGGAACTGCTTCGCGCTCATCAGCTTGAGGCGCGACGATCCAGAACCGGAAATCGATCTTGAAGAGCGAGATCGGCCAGCCACAGCGCGGCGTAGCCGACGATGATGGTGGCGAGCGCAATCAGGATCGAGGGCCCGATGATGCCGGCGCGGCTGGCGCGCTTGGGCGCAAACGGCATCAGCGCCAGCGTGATCAGCCCGTTGACGATGGCCCAGACCATGATCTGGTTGGTGATGCCCTGGGGCAGGTAGGCCGACGGTTTCACGAACGTGCCCGCCAGCGCGAACGCGGGATAATAGGTCAGCATGGGAATGAAGACGGAGAGCAGGAACGCGATCGTCCAGCGGCTGCCGCCGGCGGCGGGGTGCGCCGGCTTCGTGCCGTCGGCGGCCTCGGGCAGCCTGAGATGCGAAAACACCGGCGCCTCGAGCAACGCCTCGAACGCCCCGATCAGGAGCAAGACAAAACCGATCAGCGCGATCAGCGTGCCGATCTCCTTGCGGAACCAGATCTGATCATCTGGCGGGAGCGGCGTGCCGCCCTGCAGGGTCTTGGCAAACCAGTCGAGGCTGTAGCCGATCGCCTGATGCGAAATATGCTCGTCCGGATGGGTGATCGGCGGGGTGTAGAGCACCCTTGCGGTGCCCTGTGCGATGTCGCCATAGACCTTGCCGGGCTCGACCGGGCCCTGCGTGCCGAACATGGCCCATAGTTTCGGACTTTGCGTCACGTCGCGGGCCCGCTCGACCCCCCACATCAGGGTTGGAGAATTCCTCGTATTGCGCGAACACCAAAGCGACATTGCGCGGCCAGGCCGGCGTGCCATCGGCGGCGAACGGTTTTCCGGTGGAAGAACCCTCCAGCACCATCGACTTGTAGTCGTTGGGCATCGCGGTCGCAGCCGCAAGCACGGTCCAGCCGCCCATCGAGTGGCCCTCGAGACCGATATTGTTCTTGTCGACGAACTCGAGGCTGCGCAGATGCGCGAGTCCGTCGGGCCCGCCAAAGCCGTTGGCGAAGGCCGGCGGATCGCTGTAGCCGTGGCCGGTCTCGTCGAGCGCGAGGACGACGTAACCGCGGCGGGCAAATTCGATCGCAAAACCGTCCTGCATCTCCCGCGAATTGATGTAGCCGTGCACCGCGAGAATGCCGGGCGCGGGGGTCTTTGCGGTGGCGTTCGGCGGGACGTAGAGCAGGGCGCTCATGGTGTTGCCCTTGGCGCCCTTGAAGCGCACATCCTCGATCCGGATGCCGCCGGAGGTTTGCGTGAGATGGGCCAGCAATCCGCCGGCCAGGATCAGAATTAGTCCGACAATCGCCAATGACCATCTGCGGCGCATGGAAGCCTCCCCCTCCGCAACCCCGAGCCGTTGCACCGGCTGGCGGGTTCATTTTGCAGGTTCGCTTTGATTGTGATTGATACCGTATCCGAAGGGCGAACGCGCGCAAGTCGCCGTGCGAAAACGCATCGAGATTTTGACCTTCAAGAGCCGTCACTAAGCCGATTATATCGCTTGAGAAATTCTAGCCGGCCGGGCAATCGGATAGCAGAGCTTGATTTCAAAGTTTTCAGACATTGAATCAGAAAGTGAAGTGAGATGTCCGGTTCGGGCACCGACAAGACCAAATCAGGCAAGGCACTCGCCGGGCCCGTTGTGATTCTGGTCGAGCCGCAGCTCGGCGAGAACATCGGCATGGCGGCCCGCGCGATGGGCAATTTCGCGCTGTCGCGGTTGCGAATCGTCAATCCGCGCGACGGCTGGCCCAATGTGAGCGCGCAGCGTGCCGCTGCCGGCGCCGACCACATCCTGGACCACGTCGAGCTGTTCGATACGGTCGAGCAGGCGGTCGCCGACTGCACGCTGTTGTTCGCCACCACCGCCCGCGCCCACGATCAGGCCAAGCCCGTGGTCGCGCCGGATGTCGCCGCGCGCGAGATCGCCGGCAACATCGCCAGCGGCGGCACGGTCGGCATCCTGTTCGGCCGCGAGCGCTACGGACTGCAGAACGAGGAGGTGGCGCTCGCCGACCGCATCGTCACCTTTCCCGTCAATCCCGGCTTTGCCTCCCTCAATCTGGCGCAGGCGGTGCTGTTGATGGGCTATGAATGGTTCAAGCTCTCGACCGACGGCGCCTTGCCGTTTGCGATGCCGGAACGTTCCGAGCGCGCCTCGCAGCACCAGATGCAGGCGTTCTTCGACAATCTGGTGCGCGAACTCGACCGGGTCGAATTCCTGCGCCCGGCGGAGAAGCGCGAGACCATGCTGGTCAACCTGCGCAACATTTTCTCCCGCATGGAGCCGACCAAGCAGGACATGCACACGCTGCACGGCGTCGTCATGGCGATCGCCGAGGGTCGCAAGGGCCCGGCCAAGGGCGGGGTGCTCGACGGCGAACAGGCCACGAGGCTGCGCGCGCTGCTCGCCGAGCACGGGCAGAGCGCGTTGCCGTCGGAAAGCGGCACGGTGCGGGGGCTGGCGCGGTTGCTGCGGCGAAATCCGACCGATGCCGAACGCATCCTGTGGCAGGCGCTGACCACCGACCGCCGCTTCGCCGGCCAATTCAAACGCCAGACGCCGGTCGGCCGACATATTCCGGATTTCGTCTCCTTCGTGCACCGCGTGGCGATCGAATTGATCAATCCTGCGGAGACCGATGTCATCGCTGCGGATCGCGCGGCCCGGCAGGCGTGGCTGGAGGCGCGGGGCTACAGGGTCGTCAGCATGGCGGTCGCCGACATCGAGCGCGATGTGGCCGCACAACTCGATCGGCTGGAATCCGGCCTGCTGGAGCGCCGCTAGTTCAGCTGATTTGGCACGGTCCTTGCCTGCGAACGAGCTTCCATCAGGGGATTCTGGGAGAACGCACATGAAACGATCCGACCTCACCGAAAAGCTGCTCGACATCAAGCGCGAGAAGGGCTGGAGCTGGAAACATATCTGCGAAAAGATCGGCGGCTACTCGGATGTGCTGATCGTCGGCGCCATCCTCGGCCAGATGAAATTGACAAAACCGCAGGCCGCCAATGCCGGCGAGCTGTTCGGGCTGTCCAAATCGGAAGTGGCGATGCTCAACGAGGTGCCGATGCGCGGCGAGGGCACGACGATGCCGCCGACCGATCCCCTGATCTATCGCTTTTATGAACTGGTGATGGTCAACGGTCCGGCCTGGAAGGCGCTGATCGAGGAGGAATTTGGCGACGGCATCATGTCGGCGATCGATTTCGACATGGTGATGGAGCGCCTGCCTAATCCCAAGGGCGACCGCGTCAAGATCACGATGTCGGGGAAATTCCTGCCGTACAAATATTACGGCGCCAGCGGCAATGTGCCGGAATATGGATTCAAGGAGGGGTGAGATTGCTGTCGCAACGCGACGGGATGACGCTTCGCGTCAAACACCCGCCTTCACCTGCGCGACGGCCTGTTCCATCAGTTCGGACATCTCCGCGTTGATCTGCGCTTCGGTGATGGCGATGGCCTTGGCCGCGAGATCGCCCATCACCTTGCCGACCACGTCGGCATCCCCGCCTTGCCCGAACCGGGCGGCGACGACATCCCTGGCGTAGGCATTGGCGTCCTCGCCTGACAGGCCGAGCTTCGAGGCCGCCCATAATCCGAGCAACCGGTTGCGGCGAGCCTCGGCCTTGAACTTCTGCTCTTCGTCGAGCGCGAACTTCTTCTCGAAACCTTCCTCGCGCTTGTCGAAAGTGGTCATGATCGGGTTCCATTCCCTTGCCGCCACGCGACCCCGCGGCCTCGTTGCGGCAGCCCTGTCGAGCAACTAGATAACCAGCGCGAATCGCTAAAACAACGGACCTAAAGCGCAGTCAAAGCGGTAAAACTCTGGGCCCGGAGGACCGGATCGATTGTACTGGATGGGCCAATCGGATAGGTTGCCGTCAGGTCAGGTTCTTGTTCTGTTTCGCTTTCCTGGCCTCCACGGCAGCTCCGTCGTGGGTCTCAATCCCTGTCATCGGAGCACACCAAATTCATGGATTTCAACAACACACGGTACATCCCAATGAGCCGTCGACGCCGCATTTATGAAGGCAAGGCCAAGGTCCTCTATGAGGGGCCGGAGCCTGGAACCCTGATCCAGCACTTCAAGGACGATGCGACCGCGTTCAATGCCAAGAAACACCAGGTGATCGAGGGCAAGGGCGTCCTCAACAACCGGATTTCGGAGTACCTGTTTCAACACCTCAACGACATCGGGGTGCCCACGCACTTCATCCGCCGTCTCAACATGCGCGAGCAACTGATTCGCGAGGTTGAGATCGTGCCGCTCGAGGTGGTGGTGCGGAACGTGGCGGCGGGATCGCTGTCGCAGCGGCTCGGCATCGAGGAAGGCACCCAGCTGCCGCGCTCGATCATCGAATTTTACTACAAGAACGACCAGCTCAACGACCCCATGGTCTCCGAGGAGCACATCACCGCGTTCGGCTGGGCGACGCCGCAGGAAATCGACGACATCATGGCGCTGGCGATTCGCGTCAACGACTTCCTCACCGGGCTGTTCCTGGGGATCGGCATCCGTCTGGTCGATTTCAAGATGGAATGCGGCCGGCTGTTCGAAAACGAGATGATGCGAATCATCGTCGCCGACGAGATTTCGCCCGATTCGTGCCGGCTGTGGGACATCAAGTCGAACGAGAAGCTCGACAAGGACCGCTTTCGCCGGGATCTCGGCGGCCTCCTGGAAGCCTATACCGAAGTGGCAAAACGGCTCGGCATCCTGATGGAGAACGAGCGGCCTGCGGGCTCCGGCCCGGTGCTGGTGAAGAGCTAGAGGCCGAACGTGAAAGCACGCGTTACCGTTACGCTGAAGTCAGGCATTCTCGATCCGCAGGGCAAGGCCATCGAAGGGGCGCTGAAATCGCTCGGCGTCGATGGCGTCGCCAGCGTGCGCCAGGGCAAGGTGTTCGACATCGAACTGTCTGATACCGACAAGGCCAGGGCCGAGGCAGCGCTGAAGGATGCCGCCGACAAGCTGCTGGCCAACACGGTGATCGAAAATTACCGGGTCGAGGTTCTGAGCTAGGCAATCGAGCCCATGAAATCCGCTGTTCTGGTCTTTCCCGGAATCAATCGCGAGCGCGACATGGCGCGCGCGCTGAAACTCGCATCAGGCCGTGAACCCGCGATGGTCTGGCACGCCGAGCCGTCGCTGCCCAGGGGTACCGACCTCGTGGTGGTGCCCGGCGGATTTTCCTACGGCGATTACCTGCGCTGCGGCGCCATCGCCGCGCGCGCCCCCGTGATGGATGCGGTGCGCGCCTTTGCCGCCCAAGGCGGTCTCGTGCTCGGGGTCTGCAACGGTTTTCAGATTCTTTGCGAGGCGGGCCTTCTGCCCGGCGTTCTCATGCGCAATGCGCGGCTGAAATTCATCTGTCATGACGTGCATCTGCGGGTCGAACGCTCCGATACGCCGTTCACGCGCGGCTACAACGCCGGCCAGGTCATTCGCGTGCCGGTCGCGCATGGCGAGGGCAATTACGAGGCGGACGAAGAGACCCTGAAGCGGCTGGAAGGCGATGGCCGCGTGCTCTATCGCTATTGCTCTGCCGCAGGCGCGCTCGACGAGCCCTCCAATATCAACGGCGCCGCCCATTCGATCGCGGGCATCGTCAACGCGCGTGGCAACGTGCTCGGCATGATGCCGCATCCGGAAAACCACGTCGAAGACATCATGGGCTGCACCGACGGCCGCGGCCTGTTCGCAGGGCTCGTGGCGCATCTGGAGCGCGCGGCGTGAGGCCGGCGCGCTAATCGGGTCCGCTCCGCCATTGCTTCCACTCCGCACGATAGCGGTCAATCCGCTGTCGGTAGCCGCCGCGGGGAATGGTCATGGCGGCGACGCCGGCCATGATCAGGATCAATCCGAGCGCAAGATTGGGCGGCACGGATTCGCCGAGCAATGCCGCCGACAGGGCGACGCCGATCGGAATGCGCAAATAGCTTTGCGCGTTGGTGGTGATGGTGCCGAGCCGGGTCAGGCAAACGTAGAACAGCATCAGCCCGAGCGCACTGGAGAAAATTCCCATGGCGAGGGTGGCGACCAGCGCCTCCAGCGTCGGCCGCAAGGTCCAGGGATGATCGAAGATCAACGCTGCCGGCATTAAAACCAGACCGCCGAACAGCAGCGAGCCCGCGGCCACCACCATCGGGTCGTATTCGGACAGCCGCAGCCCGAATATCGTGGCACACGCAAACGAAAACGTGCCGAGCAGAATGGCCATTTCGGCAACGATGTCGGCGCCGAATCCCCCGAGCGCGTCGAGCCCGATGATCACGGCCGTCCCGGCAAGCCCCAGCACGGCGCCGGCAAGCCTGAGCAGGGTCGCCGGTTCGTGCCGGGTAATTCCCCAGGTGATGAGGAAGGCAAAGATCGGGGTTGTCGAGGCCAGTACCACGGTGCTGGCCGCCGACACATATTGTTGCGCCGAGGTGATCAACAAAAACGGAATCGTCGAATTGATGGTCTGCTGGAAGGCGAACAGCTTCCAGGCCGCGGCATCGGTCGGAATCCGGATTCCGCGCGCGCGTAGAATGACCAGGAGAAAGGCGGCGGCGATCAGCGAGCGGGCCGAGATGAAGGTGATCGGCGGAAACGAGCGCAAGCCGATTTTGGTCAGGGGGTAGGTGGAGCTCCAGCAGCACGCCAAAGCCAGCAGCAGGGCATAATCGCGCCAGCCGCGGCCGACTTGCGGCGATCCGGCCGGATAGGGTGGCGAGCTAGGTGGCAACGGCGCCTGCCGCACCCGGCGTCCGCCGCTTCACCCGCTTGATGGTGCCGGAAAATGACAGCAACGGCCGCTCGCCGCTTTTCAGCATGCCGCGCAAAAAAATCAGGGAGCCGCCGGCGCGGGTGACTTCAGCCGATCCTTCGACCAGCTCGCCTTCGCGCGCGGCGTCGAGGAATTCGCAACTGAACGACACCGTCACGCCCGGTCCGTCCAGCTCCGGCGAGGCGACGGCGAACAGGCAATAGTCCGCGAATGCCATGAAGGCGCCGCCATGGACATTGCGCGTTCCGTTGAGATGCTTCTGCTCGACCCGGAACACGCAGCGGATGCTGCCGTCGTCCTCCATCCGGTGCCAGAACGGCCCGTTGTGGGTCTCGAAATTGTCGCGGCTCCAGGTTCGCCAGCCCTTGAATTCGCCTGATGTTTCCACGTGCAGATCGGGGCGGTTGAGAAATGCAGTCCTGCGCAGCTGGTCCAAGGAATTCGGCCTTCTTTTGAGATGTTTGGGTGGTTAAATCCGATCCACCCCCGATGTGCAAATCCTCCTGAGCGACCCCGTGCCCGCAAAGCTATGGACAGCCGGAAATTGCGCCACAAAAGGCCTTTTCCAGCCCTCCCGATCTCCCTAATAACGCTGCTGGACGCGAAAATTGAATCCTGGCGCTGACGTGAATATCGCAATGCTGGACGACAAACTATCAGCGCGGCGCGATCTGCTCTCTCCCCCCTTGTGGGGGAGAGGTGGAGAGGGGGGTATCACGAACTCCGGCGTTTGCGGCTCACCCCCCTCCCTAACCCTCCCCCACAAGGGGGGAGGGAACGTAAATGCGTTTCCTTCGAGATCGTCAGCCTATGCAATCTAATCAGCCGCAAATCACCCCCGAACTCGTCGCCAGCCACGGGCTGAAGCCGGACGAATATGAGCGCATTCTCAAGCTGATCGGCCGGGTGCCGAGTTTCACCGAGCTCGGGATCTTCTCGGCGATGTGGAACGAGCATTGCTCCTACAAATCCTCGCGGCTGCATCTGCGGGGATTGCCGACTAAGGCGCCCTGGGTGATCCAGGGGCCGGGCGAGAACGCCGGCGTCATCGATATCGGCGACGGCCTCGCCGTGGTGTTCAAGATGGAGAGCCACAACCATCCGAGCTACATCGAGCCCTATCAGGGCGCGACCACCGGCGTCGGCGGCATTTTGCGCGATGTGTTCACGATGGGCGCGCGTCCGATCGCCTGTCTCAACGCGCTGAGTTTCGGCGCGCCGGAGCATCCGAAAACGCGCCATCTGGTTTCGGGCGTGGTCGCCGGCATCGGCGGCTACGGCAATTCCTTTGGCGTGCCGACGGTCGGCGGGCAGGTGCGTTTCCACACCCGCTATGACGGCAACATCCTGGTCAACGCGATGGCGGTTGGTCTTGCCGATACCGACAAGATCTTCTATGCGGCCGCCTCCGGCGTGAACATGCCGATCGTCTATCTCGGTTCCAAAACGGGGCGCGACGGCATCCACGGCGCCTCGATGGCGTCGGCCGAATTCGACGAGGACTCCGACGAAAAACGCCCGACCGTGCAGGTCGGCGATCCCTTCGCGGAAAAACTGCTGCTGGAAGCCTGTCTCGAAATCATGGCGGCCGATTGCGTGATCGCGATCCAGGACATGGGGGCGGCGGGACTGACCTGTTCGGCGGTCGAGATGGGCGCCAAGGGCGATCTCGGCGTCGATCTCGATCTCGACGCGGTGCCGACCCGCGAAACCGGCATGAGCGCCTACGAGATGATGCTGTCGGAAAGCCAGGAGCGCATGCTCATGGTGCTCAAGCCCGAAAAGGAAAAACAGGCCGAAGCGATTTTCCGGAAATGGGGACTGGATTTCGCCGTGGTCGGCCACACCACGCCGAGCAAGCGTTTTGTCGTCAAGCACGGCGGCGACGTGATGGCCGACCTGCCGATCAAGGAACTGGGCGACGAAGCGCCGCTCTACGACCGTCCCCATGTGCCGGCGCCGCTGTTGCCCGTGCTGCGCGCGCAGGACGTGAAGCCGCCGATCGGAATCATGGCGGCGCTGGAAAAATTGATCGCAACCCCGGAGCTTTGCTCGAAGCGCTGGGTGTGGGAGCAATACGACCACGTCATTCTCGGCAACACCGTGCAGCGGCCGGGCGGCGACGCCGCCGTGGTGCGCGTGCAGGAGGGGCCGAAGGGGCTGGCGCTGACGGTGGACGTCACGCCCCGCTATTGCGAGGCCGATCCCTATCAGGGCGGCATGCAGGCGGTGGCGGAGGCCTGGCGCAATATCACCGCGGTCGGCGGGCGGCCGCTTGCCATCACCGACAATCTCAATTTCGGCAATCCGGAACGGCCGGAGATCATGGGCCAGTTCGTCGGCTGCCTGAAGGGCATTTCGGAAGCCTGCCGCGCGCTCGACTTCCCCGTCGTGTCCGGCAACGTTTCGCTCTACAACGAGACCAACGGCCGCGGCATCCTGCCGACGCCGTCGATCGGCGGGGTCGGCCTGCTCGATGACTTCACCAAATCGGCAACGCTGGCCTTCAAGGCCGCGGGCGAGGCGATCCTTCTGATCGGCGAAACCCATGGCTGCCTCGGCCAGTCGGTCTATCTGCGCGACATCTGCGGCCGCGAACAGGGCGCGCCGCCGCCGGTCGATCTCGCGGCGGAAAAACGCAACGGCGATGTGGTGCGCGGCATGATCCGCGCGGGGACCGCGACATCGGCGCATGATGTTTCCGACGGCGGACTGTTGATCGCATTGGCCGAGATGGCGATGGCCAGCGCAAGCGGGATCGGCGCGCAGCTTCTGGCCGCGCCCGCGGCGATCGTGCCGCACGCCTATTGGTTCGGCGAAGATCAGGCGCGCTACATCGTGACCGTCGCTGAAGAACAGGCTGGCCTCGTGCTGGCGAAGATGAAAGGCGCCGGCGTTCCCTGCGCCCGCATCGGCACCACCGGCGGTGACGCCATTGCCATTGCCGGCGAAACGCCGGTTTCGATTGCGTCGCTGAGGGCCGGTTTCGAGGGCTGGTTTCCGGCCTATATGACCGGCAAGGCTTAAAGCCGTCATTGCGAGCGCGGCGAAGCAATCCAGCGCATATCGCCCCTCATGGATTGCTTGGTCGCCTTGCTCCTCGCAATGACGACTACAGCACGCGCGCCGCACCCGGAATTTGCCGCAACGCGCGCGTCACGGCCCAACTGAACAGGACGGTCAGCAGGAAGGCGACCGGCGCCTTGACGATGGCGGGCAGGTCGTAACCGAACATCGCGTATTGCAGCCAGAGCACGATCGGGTAGTGCACCAGAAAAATGCCGTAGGCGTCAGGCTGCATCGGATCGAGCATGCTCCAGCCCGATCGCTTGAATCTCAGGAAATAGGCCAGGATCGCGAACAAAATGGCCGCGCTGAAGGCGACGAAGAAGAAGCTGTAGATCGTCAGATACCAATACGGCTGCTCCGGAGGATTCCCCAATATTTCGTGCTTGATGTAGATCATCACCCACATCAGGCCATACGGCACCAGCGTCGCTGCGATCCAGCCCCAACTGCTCTTTGCCAGCCGCCCGTCCGCAGCGAGGACGCCGGCCTCCGAAATTTGCCATGCCGATGCCGGCGCCGATGAAGAAGTAAGCGGCATAGAGCAGCACGCGGCTGGCCTGGACCGAAAACGGCCCGAATTCGAACCAGCGGTTGCCGCCGAAATAGAGCAGCGCGGGAATATAGACGACGGCGCTGATGCAGAGCATGAACAGGAAGAAATCGGCCGGCTTCTCAAAGCCGCGCCGCGACAGGCGGTTGATCGGATCGACCAGCGTCGGTGAGAGCCGGTACAACAGGCTTGCCGAGAGATCGAAGGCCAGCAACACCCAGACGAACCAGATCGGGCCGCTTGGCCAGGGACCGGTGGTGATCGTCTTCCACCAATATTCCGAAAAGCCGATCTCGGGATGCAGCCGCAGCGAAAAGGCGTAATACGCGATCGGGATCACCGTGAATGCCGCGACCGCGAAGGGTAATCCGAGCCGCAGCAGGCGATCGCGCAAAAACACCGCCGGCGCCTTGTGCTTCAGGCCCGGCCAGACGAACAATCCGGACAGAAAAAAGAACATCGCCATGAAGAAGCTGTCGGTGGCGGTCACGACCGCATCGAAGCCGATCCAGGACTTGGGATCGGTGTGGCCGAAATAGGTATAGGGAATGACCGCATGATGGACGACGACCACCAGTGTCAGGAAGGTGCGGGTGCGATCGAGCGCGAGGTTTCGCGTGGCGGCTTTCGGCGCCGCGTGGGTTTTCGCCACCGCCGCGGTGCTGGAAATTGACGTCATGTCGGCCCCGGCCAAGATGATCCCTCTCGGATGTTGCCGCCGGGAAGGCGAATCAGCAAGGCCAATCATTCCTGCGCCAAGCCGATGTGATCCCCGAATCCCCGGCCACGTTTTTCGTCGCTGGAACCAGTTCCACCGATCGACGTTAGATGACGAATTCGGTGGCCTCCAATGGGCATGTAATCGCAGGAGCCGGCAATGACACTTCTCAGATGGGCACTGCTGTTCTTTCTGATCTCGATCGTGGCCGGCGTACTCGGCTTCACCGGCATATCGGCGGCCTCGGCCGATGTCGCCCGCTTCCTGTTCTATGTCTTTGTCGTAATTTTCCTGGTGCTTCTGATCCTCGGGCTCACGATCTTCAGGGTCTGAGGCGGCAAGCCGCTTGACGCAGCAGAAGGCTCGTCGGCCCGTGACGCGCCCGGGCCCGCGTCATCACGGGAAAATGAAACGGACCGTCGTCAGACGATCTCCTCGATCCTGACCTTGTCGGGATAGAACGCCAGGTGGCCGGAAATCTCCGCCATGGCCGGGAACGGTGACTCATAGGTCCAGATCGAATTCTCGATCGTCTTGCCGTCGGCCTTGATGTTGAAATAATTGGCGTCCCCCTTATAGGGGCAGTGCGTCACCCGGTTGCTGCGCGCCAATAGCGCCAGATTGGCGTCCTCGCGCGGCACATATTGCACCGCCGGATAGCTCGCTTCCTTCAGCGTCAGGGCGTGGGTCGTATCGGCGATCACGACGTTTCCAGCCAAGACGCGGACGCGCTTGGGGTTTGCCGTGATGGTGATGGGGTGGTCGGGACCGGGGAGTTTCATGATCAGCCTTTTTGGTGAGCCCGTTGTGGTCGAGCGGGTTACGGAATTGACATCGAATATAGTGCGACAGCGCGTGACCTTGAAGAGCGTCCACGCTAAGTTTGGATAGCTCGCGGCGATGGCCGGCCGCGATTCGAGCCGCCGCAGAGGAGAGATTTGGGATGCCAATGGACGCCCACGATATCGAATCGATGATCAAGGCAGCGATACCCGATGCCGAGGTGACGATCCGCGATCTGGCCGGCGATGGCGACCACTATGCCGCCACCGTGATCTCGGAGTCGTTCCGCGGCAAATCCCGCGTCCAGCAGCACCAGATCGTCTATCAATCGCTGCAGGGGCAGATGGGCGGCGTGCTGCATGCGCTGGCGCTGCAAACCGGCGTGCCGGAGGGTTAGCGGGGGGCGGCGCGCGCGCAATGGCGGGGGACAACGATCGCGGCGCGCTGTTTCGCCCCATTGTGCCGAACCAGCATGCCCGTGTCACCTACGCCGAATTGCTGTTCGACCTGGTGTTCGTCTTCGCGGTCACGCAAGTTTCGCACACGCTGCTCGGCCGGTTCACCGGGCTCGGAATTTTGCAGACGACACTGTTGTTCCTGAGCATCTGGTGGGTCTGGGTTTACACGGCCTGGATCACCAACTGGCTCAATCCCGAACTGACGCCGGTCCGGGTGCTGCTGTTTTTTCTGATGCTGGGCGGGCTCGTACTCTCCACCTCGATTCCAAAAGCTTTCGAATCGCGGGGATTGTGGTTCGCTGCGGCCTATGCCGCGATGCAGGTCGGCCGAACGCTGTTTTGGCTGGCATCGATCCCGCCGGGCCGGCTGTTGGGGCGAATGAATGCGATCCGTATCCTGATCTGGCTGTTGGTGTCGGCCATGTTCTGGATCGCTGGCGGCTTTGCGGAAGGACACACGCGGCTGATCCTTTGGGCCGTCGCGCTCGCGATCGAATATATCTCGCCGGCGGTGCGGTTCTGGATACCGAAATACGGCGCGTCTTCGGTGGCGGACTGGGTTGTCGAGGGCGGCCATATGGCCGAGCGCTGCGCCGGTTTCATCATCATCGCGCTCGGTGAATCCATCGTCGTGACCGGGGCGACCTTCGCCGATCTGCCCTGGACCTTTGAGACCGTCAGCGCGTTCGTGTCCGCCTTCCTCGGCGCGCTCGCGATGTGGTGGATCTATTTCCACAAGGGCGCGGAAGCCGGCTCCGAACAGATTTCAAGATCCAGCGAACCCGGGCGGCTGGCGAGGCTCGCCTACACCTATCTGCATATGCCGATCGTGGCCGGCATCATCTTGTCGGCGGTCGCCAATGAACTGGTGCTGACGCATCCGGCAGACCATTCCGATCTGAAGACGGTGGGGAGTGCGATCGGCGGCCCCCTGCTGTTCCTGATCGGAACCATCCTGTTCAAGCACACTTTCAGGCGCTTTCTTCAGCTCTCTCACGGCGCAGGCATCGTCGCATTATGCGCCCTTGCCTGGTTTGCAAGCGGGCTGTCATCGTTGATGCTGTCGCTTTCGACCACCGCGATCATGATCATTGTCGCGGTCTGGGAATCGATCTCGCTGAGTTCCGGGGTATCCACACCGCTTTCGGGCGAAAGCAACACCGGCTCGCATTAGAAGAACGCGTCAAGGAAAAACAGCCGGGGTCTGAAAAAATCTCAGGCCGAAGCCACCAGCGCGTGCACCGAGAACATGCCCGCAGCGTCGGTCCAGGACTCGCGCGGCGTCCAGCCCGAACCGCGCGCCAGCGCCGTGAAGCGCTCGATGCTGTATTTGTAGCTGTTCTCGGTGTGGATGCTTTCGCCGGCGCGGAACGAGAAATTCCGTCCCAACACCCGCACGCTCTGCGCCTTGCGGCTGATCAGGTGCATTTCGATGCGGTGGCGGTCGCGGTTGTAGATCGCGCGATGGGTGAACGCGCTGACGTCGAAATTGCCGCCGAGTTCGCGGTTGATGCGATGGAGCACGTTGAGATTGAAGCGCGCGGTGACGCCGGCCTTGTCGTTGTAGGCCTGATACAGCACGCGCTCGTCCTTTTCGAGATCGACGCCGATCACCATCTGCGCGCCCGACCCGAGAATATCGCGGGCGCTGCGCAGGAAGCTGCATGCCTCGTGCGGCTCGAAATTGCCGAGCGTCGATCCCGGGAAGAAGCCGACCTTCGGCATCGCGGCGACCGGATCCGGCAAGACGAACGGCGCGGTGAAATCCGCCGTCACCGGATAGACGTCGAGATCGGGGAAATCCCGGCGCAGGGCGTCGGCCTGGGCTTTCAGGAAGTCGCCGGAAATGTCGACGGGAACGTAGGCGCCGAAATCGCATTGGCCCAGCAGCAGCCGCACCTTGGTGGTCGCGCCCGCGCCGAATTCAACCAGCGCCGCGCCCTTGGGGATGATCGACGATATCGCGCGGCCGCGGTCGCGCAGGATCGAAAGCTCGGTGCGCGTCGGATAATATTCCGGCAGCACCGTGATCTGCTCGAACAGTTCGGACCCTGCGGCATCGTAGAAATATTTCGGCGACAGCCGTTTCGGGTGCTGCGACAGATCGCCGATCACGTCGCCGGCAAACGCCGAGGTTTGCTCATCGAAAGGATGCGCTTTGGCCAAAGCGGCGGCATGCACATTCATGATACTCTCCCGAACGCGCTTACCGGCGCGATTGAATTCGAATGAAGTCAGGTGTCGTAGTCGGCCAGGCGCAATCCGGTGAACTGCCAGCGGTGATGCGGATAAAAGAAGTTGCGATAGGTGATACGGCTGTGGCCCTCGGGAGTTGCAAGGGATGAGCCGCGCAGCACCAGTTGGTTGACCATGAACTTGCCGTTATATTCGCCAAGCGCGCCCTCGATCGCCCGGTAGCCGGGGTAGGGGCTGTAGGCGCTGCGGGTCCATTGCCACACGATCCCGAAGGCGTCGTTGAGATGTCCGGCCCTGGCCGCGACCTCCCATTCCATTTCGGTCGGCAGGTGCTTGCCGCTCCAGCGCGCAAAAGCGTCCGCCTCGTAATAGCTGACGTGACAGACCGGGGCCGATGCTTCGACCGGCTTTAGCCCGCCGAGCGTCATCTGTTGCCAGGCGCCGTCGATTTCGCGCCAGTGACCGGGCGCCCGCCATTGCTCGCCCTCGGCGGCCGCGAAGCCGTCCATCAGCCACAGCGTCGGCGTCGAGTAGCCGCCGTCTTCCATGAAAGCGAGCCACTCGGCGTTGGTGACGAGGTTGCGCGCGAGCCGGACCGGGCCGACCAGGGCGCGGTGCGCCGGTCCTTCATTGTCGAAATGAAATGTTTCGCGGGCATGCCCGATGGTGTGGATGCCCTCATTGAGCGTGACCCATTCGTCGCCGGCGCGAGGCTTCTCGTCGCCGGCGCGAGTTTCGTCATCGCGGCAAGAGGTTGAAGCCGGAAGCTTCCAAAGGGGATCATAGGCGGGCGGTATGGGGTTTTGCGCGAATGCGTGCAGGATGTCGGTCAGCATCAATTCCTGATGCTGCTGCTCGTGATTGAGTCCGACCTCGATCAGCGGCGCGATGGCCGCAAGCGTGTCTTCGCCGGCCTCGTGAAAGAATTTCACGACCGCGGCGTCGACATGCCGGCGATAGGCTGTGATTTCATCGGCGCCTGGGCGGGTCAGATGGCCGCGCTGGTGACGGGCGTGCCGCGGCCCGGCGCTGACATAATAGGAATTGAAGAGATAGGCATAATCGGGGTGGAATGGCTTGTAGTCTTTGCAGTGCTGGCCGAGCAGGAATTGCTCGAAGAACCAGGTGGTATGGGCACGGTGCCATTTCGCGGGGCTCGCATCCGGCATCGACTGGATCAGTTGATCCTCAGGGGTCAGGGGGGCGGCGCGGCGCTCGGTTTCGTTTCGCACGCCAAGGAAGGCTTCCACCAGCTCCTGGGCAAGGCTGCCGGAATCGGAGAATAATGACGGGCAAGGGGCGGCAAGCGTGGCCGCAGCGGATGCTGGTTTCGTCACGACTATCTCCGGCTGGGGAGAGAACGTTGATCTGGCAGGCGGGTTCCCCGGCAATAGCCTGTCCTAGATAGGGGCTGCCGGCAGGGATAAAAGCCTCCCCGGGGCCGCTCCCGGCGATGTGACCGGCCTCACGGGAATGCACAGGCTGCCAGGCGGCGCATGCCAGCTCCCCGCCAATTTACTTTGGCTGCACAACGGTTTGGAGTACATATATGACAGGTTCGGATTGACGGGCTGACGCCGGCCCGAGAGACTATGCCGCAAAAGGACACGAATATGAGCATCGAACAATTTATCGACAACGAAGTGAAGTCGAACGACGTCGTGCTGTTCATGAAGGGAACGCCGCAATTTCCGCAGTGCGGTTTTTCGGGGCAGGTGGTGCAGATCCTCGATCACGTCGGGGTTGGTTACAAGGGCCTGAACGTCCTGGAATCCGCCGAGTTGCGCGACGGCATCAAGACCTATTCCAACTGGCCGACCATTCCACAGCTTTACGTCAAGGGCGAGTTCGTCGGCGGCTGCGATATCATCCGCGAGATGTTCCAGGCCGGCGAATTGCAACAGCTCCTGGTCGACAAGGGCGTCACGGTCAGCGCGGCAGCCTCCGCCTGAGTTTCCCCGCGCGCCAGATCGGCACGGCGCGATTGGAAGTTGTCGTTGCCGACATCACGGGCCTGCGCGTGGACGCCATCGTCAACGCCGCGAATAGCTCCCTGCTCGGGGGCGGCGGTGTGGATGGCGCCATCCATCGTGCAGCAGGGCCGGAGCTTTTAGCCGAATGTCGCACGCTGCATGGCTGCGAGACCGGCGATGCCAAAATCACCGGAGGTTACCGGCTGCCGGCGCGGCATGTGATTCATGCGGTCGGGCCGGTCTGGCGCGGCGGTCGCGAGGGCGAAGACCGGGCGCTCGCGTCGTGCTATCGGCGCGCCATCGAACTGTGCGAGGCCCACGGCCTCGCCTCTGTCGCCTTTCCCGCCATTTCCACCGGCGTCTACCGTTTCCCCGCCGATCGCGCCGCTGAGATCGCGGTCGCGGCCACGGTGGAAGCGCTTGCCGCGGCGCCCAAGGTCGGCCGAATTATCTTCTGCTGCTTTTCGAACGACAGCGCACGCTTGCATGCGCAGGCGATGGCTGACTTTGGGAGCCCTTGTGCCGATTGAGCCGGCCGCTAAACTCTCCGGCAAAATCGGGAGGGAAGCATGGATTTGCGTCATGCGTTGAGATCGATTGCCGGCGGAGGCCTGCTCGCGATCGCGGCGATGTCCTCGGCCGGCGCGGAAGGCACCTTCGATATTCCAGTCGGTGCCCATTTCAACATGCAGAAGCTGGCAAAGGTCGGTGAGTTCTTCAACAACGAGGTGGCGACCGGCAAGATTCCCGGCGCCATCGTGCTGATCCAGCAACATGGCAAGCCGGTCTATCACGAGTCCTTCGGCGTGCAGGACGTTGTCTCCAAGGCGCCGATCACGGACCAAACCATCTTTCGTCTGTTCTCGATGACGAAAGCGATCACCAGCGTGGTCGCGATGGCGTTGGTCGATGAGGGCAAGCTCAAGCTTGAGGATCCTATCTCGAAGTACATTCCCTCTTTCGCCAACGTGAATGTTGGCGTCGAAAGCAAAGCCGCTGACGGGACAAAGACGCTCGAACTGGTGCCGCCGAACCGGCCTCCGACTGTTCTCGACCTGATGCGTCAGACGTCCGGAATCACCTACGGCTTTTATGGCGATAGCATGGTCCGCAAAACCTATGCGGCTTCAAATCTCTACGCGGGCGATTTCGACCTCGCCGAGTTTGCCGAACGAATCGCCAAGCTGCCGCTGCACGATCAGCCGGGGTCACTCTGGCAATACGGCCATTCCACCGACGTCCTGGCCCGAATCATGGAAATCGTGTCCGGAAAATCCCTGCTTGGGTTGGAAAGGGAAAAGCTGCTTGATCCGCTTGGCATGAATGATACGCGCTTCTTCGTCACGGATCCGGAGAAGCAGAAACTGCTCGCGCAGCCGATGCCGAACGACAGCGACTTTAGGGTCGGCCGCGAGAACAGGCCCGAAGTTCCGAAGAAATGGGAATCCGCCAGCGGCGGCATGGTCTCGACCATGTCGGACTTCGGGCGGTTTACGCAGATGTTGCTTGATGGCGGCAAGTTCGAAGGCAAGACCTACCTTAGTCCCCAGGCCTTCGAACTGATGACGTCGGATCATATCGGCCCGGGCTCGGGCGTGGAGCGCGATTATTTCTATTTCCCGGGCGACGGCTTTGGTTTCGGGCTCGGTCTTGCCGTGCGTACCGATCCCGGCAACGCCAAGCCGCCGCCGCCGGGATCGCTGGGCGAATTGAAATGGGACGGTGCCAGTGGCTGCTATTTCGTGATCGACCGCAAGCAGGACATGTTTTTCGTGCTGCTGGAGCAGACGCCCTCAGAACGCCAGCGCATTCAGCGGACCTTGAAGCAGCTCATTTATGAAGCCATGGAGAATTGATGGTTTCATGCGCCGGCGCTGCGTCGCGGCGGCGCTTGCGTTTCTGATACCGGCGATCTCTGCCGGATGGCCGAATACCGCGGGCGCGGAATCGCAATCTCCGGTCGCGGCAAGTTTCTCGCGTGAAAAACTGGAGCTCGCCGGCGAGTATATCGGCCGGGAGATCGCGAACGGCAAGATTGCGGGCGCGGTCCTGTTGGTCCAGCAGCACGGTCAGCCCGTCTATTTTGAAACCTTCGGCGTGCGCGACGTCGAGCACAATCATCCGATGACCGCCGATACCATTTTTCGGCTTTATTCGATGTCGAAAGCGATCACTTCAGTCGCTGCCATGATGCTGGTCGAGGAAGGCAAGCTGGCGCTCGACGACCCCGTATCGAAATACATCCCGGCTTTTGAAAACTTGAAGGTTGGCGTCGCAGAAACAGATGAGAGCGGCAAGCCGCTGTTGAGGCTCGAACCGCTCAAGCGCCCGATCGCGATCGAAGACCTGCTGCGGCATACCTCGGGCCTGACCTACGGCTTCTACGGCGACACGCCTGTCCGAAAAATCTATGCGAACTCGGATTTGTTCGATGGCGATTTCGACAACGCCGCATTCGCGGAGCGGATCGCGAAACTGCCGCTCGCCGAGCAGCCGGGGACGCTGTGGGATTACAGTCATTCGACCGACGTGCTCGGCCGCGTCATCGAGTTGATATCGGGGCAAACGATCTATCAATTCGAAAAGCAAAGATTGCTCGATCCGCTCGGCATGACGGAAACGGCCTTCTACGTCGCTGATGCAACGCAACGGACGCGCATTGCCGAGTCGATGCCCAACGACCGTTTTGACCATGTCATCGCCGGCATCAAGGATTCGACACTGCCCCGCCGCTGGGAATCCGGCGGCGCCGGCATGGTCGGGACCATAGGAGATTACGCACGTTTCCTGCAGATGCTGCTCAACGGCGGCACATTGGAGGGCCGGCGCTACCTGAAAGCGGAAACCATCGCGCGGATGACCTCGGACCATATCGGGCCGGAAACAGGAATCGCCCGTGACGATTACTATTTTCCCGGCCCCACCAGCGGGTTCGGCCTCGGCTTTGCCGTGCGCACGTCGCAGCCGCCAAATACATCATGGCCGCTTGGCGAATACCGCTGGGATGGCGCCGCCGGCACCTTCTTCTTTGTCGATCCGAATGACGACATGTTCGTAATTTTCATGACGCAAACATCCTCGCAGGGCGGACGAATTCAACTGGCGCTGAAGCGGATGATCTATCGCGCGCTCGCGAAATAACGCCGCGAAACCTCGTTGTCGCGCATGTCCCGCGCAAACATCCTCGGCATGGCACGGGGCCGAGTTCGCGATTTGGGCGAAGAATCAACTCCTGCAACTTTTCGTATTATGCGGCCACTTTGATTGAAAACATTAATTAACCCTTAGGTATTATGGTGTGCCCACGACTGTCTTGGGAAACTACACAACCTCTGGCAATTCGAAAATTCGGTCCGGACCCCGGTATCGTTTCCAAGGATAAAGCATGCCCGGACCTGGCTTCGGTCGATCGACCCTTTTTCGAACTGCCCTTGCGGCGACCGCGTTAGGCTTATTCGGTTTTGCAAGCGCGGGTTTTGGCGCCGCACTTGTCGGCGAAACCCGCCGTGTCGAACTCGGCCCGAAAGCGCCGGCCAGCCTCGAGGCCATGAAGGCGCTGTATCGGCGGCCCGTCTCGATCCCTTTTCCCAAGGACAATCCATACACCCCGCAAAAACTGGCGTTGGGCAAGAAGCTCTATTTCGACACGCGCCTGTCGGTGACCTCGGCGCAGTCTTGCGCCAGTTGTCATAGCCCTGGTTTTGGCTGGGGTGACGGCCTCGCGGTCGGTGTCGGTCATGGCATGGCCAAGCTCGGCCGGCGCTCGCCGACCATCGTCAATGCTGCATGGGGAGCGATCTTCATGTGGGATGGCCGGCTGGCCAATCTGGAAGAGCAGGCGCTCGGTCCGATCCAGTCGCCGGGCGAGATGAATATGCCGATCGACCAGCTCATGGATCGTCTCGCCTCGATTGCCGAATACAAGCCGCTGTTCGCCGCGGCCTTTCCGAATGAGGGCATGAATTCCAGGACGCTTGCACAGGCAATCGCAACCTTTGAGCGGACTGTCGTTTCCGAGCCGGCGCCATTCGATGCCTGGATCGAGGGTAACGAGAAGGCCATTTCAGAAGAAGCCAAGCGCGGCTTTGCCATCTTCAACACCAAAGCCCAGTGCTCGTCGTGCCATGAGGGCTGGAATTTCACCAATGAAGGCTTCCAGGATATCGGGCTGCCGAGTGCCGATGTCGGGCGCGGCCAGTTCCTGCCCGACGTCATCAAGATGAAGCACGCATTCAAGACGCCGGGCTTGCGCGAGATCGCCCGCCGGGCTCCCTACATGCACGACGGATCGATGGCTACGCTGGAAGAGGTCGTTGAGCACTATGACCGGGGAGGCGTCGATCGGCCGAGCCGTTCCGACCTGATGAAACCGCTCGCTCTGTCGTCGCAGGAGAAGACCGATCTGGTCGCTTTCCTCAATACGCTTACCAGCAATCTCAGTCCAACCTCGGTGCCAGCCCTCCCTCGCTGAAGCGACCACCTAGATCAGGGATACCCCATGCGCAGCTTAGCACTTCTTGTCATCACCATTCTTTCGGGCCTTTCGGCCGGCGCGCTTGCCGCCAACCAGATGATTCACCAGCAGGGCCGGGTGTTTTCATCCGAGAGCGTCACCATCAAGAAAGGTGAAGCGATCACCTTTCTGAACGACGACACCGTGTCCCACAACATTCTTTCGACCAGCAAGGGAAACGAGTTCAATCTCGGCTCGCAACCGCCGGGCACCTCGACGGACGTGACGTTCAAGGAAGCCGGCGACGTCCAGGTGCTCTGCGCCATTCATCCGCGGATGAAATTGACGGTGAAGGTTTCAGAGTAATCGATAGGTCCGCCGGAGAATCCTGATGTCGATCCGCTACAAGATTTTCGGTGTTTTCAGCATCGTCATCGTTCTTGCCTGTGGGCTCGCGTTCTACGGTATTCGCGGCATCTCCACCGCCGGCGACCTTGTCGTACGCCTCTACGACGGTCCGCTGATGGGGATCAATCATGCGCGCTCGGCGCATGCGGCGCTTAATGAAGCGCGGCGTCTGATGCATCGGAGCATCGGCGAGGGTGCCTCGAAAGAAGAGATTGCGAAACTGGAATCGCTGCTCACAGGCATTTTCGAGGACCTGAACGTGGTCCGGGAACGGGTGCAGGACGCCGACGTCGAGACTGCCCGGCAGCGGGCTGAAAGCCGGATTCGCGCCTGGGCGGATGGCGGGATGAAGATCCTTAAACCGCCATCCGGTGGATTGAATGAAATTCCAACGATTTTCTCCGTCAACAAACAAGGCGACGATGCCGTGGCCGCCGTCGACGACCTTGTGGAAACGGTTGCCGCCTACGGCTTCGGATACCGCTCCGCCTCGGATGCGACGGTCGCGGCAGCGCGCACCACGATGCTCGGCATCGCGGTTGGCACCGTGCTGATCGGGCTACTGCTTGCGGCCGCCTTTGCCTATTCCATGAGTCGGCCGATTTCCGCCGCCATGCAGGTTGCCGAACGCGTGGCCGCTGGAAATTTCGCCGATGAAATCAACCTTGGCAGGCGAGACGAACTCGGCCGGCTTCTGAAGTCGCTTGCGGTCATGCAGGCCAGCCTGAAAACGCGCGCCGATGAGGATCTCGTGCTGATGTCCTCCAAGGACCGGACGCACGCAGAGCAGGTCAGCCGGCGACAGCAGATCGAGGCCGAAATCGAAGCCTTCCGTTCGAGCGTCACGTCCGTTCTCATCAATACCGACCGGATGACGGGCGAGTTGACCGAGACGGCGCAGACCCTGTCGTCGATCGCCCGCGCCGCCGGCCAGCAATCGGCCGAGTCGGCGTCAACCGCCGATGCCACCTCCGCCAACGTCCAGACCGTTGCGACGGCCACGAACCAGCTCGGTAATTCCGTGCACGCGATCAAGACGCAAATTCACGACGCCGGTGAAATCGTGCGGCGGGCTTCGGGCATGGCCGGCACCGCCAACGCGACGATGGGGGCGCTGGCAAGCGCGGCGCAGCATATCGATGAAGTGGTCGGCTTCATCCGCAACATCGCCGGCCAGACCAACCTGCTCGCTCTCAATGCCACCATCGAGGCGGCGCGGGCCGGGGAAGCCGGACGCGGATTTGCGGTGGTCGCCTCGGAAGTCAAGGCGCTCGCCATCCAGACCGCGAAGGCAACCGAGGAAATCTCCTCGCAAATCGCCGAGGTGCAGTCGGCGACCAAGCAGGCGGTCGAAAATGTTGGGGCGATCGCGACCATCATGGGAGATATCGACACTTTCACGGCGACGATTGCCGAGGCCGTCAACCAGCAGAACGTGGCGACGGCCGAAATCACCCGAAATATCGGGGAGGCGGCCGCCGGGACCGCAAGCGTCGCGCAAAGCATCGCCGGCACGGCCGCGGCCAGCGAAAACACCAATCGTTCCGCGGATCTGGTGTTGACCACCGCGAGCGACCTGTCACGTCAAGCCGCGGAACTGCGTTCCTCCGTCGATCGCTTTCTTTCCAACGTGGCGGCTTGAGAGGCGCAAGGCGGCAGCAGGCCAGCCTACGCCGCCCGCGCAATCTCGCGCACCAGCCCGACCGTTTCCTCGATCATGGCTGCGGTGACGTCGAGATGGGTGCAGGCCCTGATCCGGCCGTCCATCATAGCCAGCAGCACGCCGCGCTGACGTAGGCCCGCGACCATTTGCTGGCCGGTGACACCGGCGCCATCGGGATTGAAGAATACCAGATTGGTTTCGGGCTGCTGCACTTCCATGCCCTTGATTTGCGCCAGCCCCCGCGCCAGCGCGCGGGCGTTGGCGTGATCTTCCGCAAGCCGGTCAACATGGTGGTCGAGCGCATGGATGCAGGCGGCGGCGCAAATGCCCGCCTGGCGCATCGAGCCGCCCAGCCGCTGCTTCCAGCGCCAGACCTCGTCGATGAAATCCCTAGAACCCGCGATGACGGCGCCGATCGGCGCGCCCAACCCCTTGGAGAAGTCGAGCCAGGCCGAATCCCACCCCATCGCCATGTCGCGCGCGGTAATCCCGGTGGCGACGGAAGCATTGAGCAGCCGGGCGCCGTCCATGTGGGTGGCCAGGCCGTTCGATTTTGCGATTTTCGCGACCTCGTCGAGATCGGTCTTTTTCCAGATCGTGCCGCCGCCGATATTGGCGGTCTGCTCGACGCTCACGACCGTCTGCGGCGGCTGGTAGCGGCTGCGCGGGTGAAGCGCCCTGCGAAGCGTGTCGGGCGAAAATCGCCCGTCGGCGCCCGGCAGCGGCATGATCTGGAAACCGCCGAGCGCGGCATGGGCGCCGCCTTCGCGGGCGATGATATGGGCGGTCTCATGCGCCAGAATTTCGTCGCCGGGCCGGCAATGCACCAGTGTCGCCGCCACGTTGCACATGGTGCCGGAGGGCATGAACACCGCGGCTTGTTTGCCGAGCAGATCGGCCACCCGCTCGCACAATAAATTCACTGACGGATCGTCGCCGATCTGTTCGTCGCCGACCTCGGCCCGCGCCATGGCTTCGCGCATCGCAGGCGTCGGGCGGGTCTGGGTGTCCGACAACAGGTTGATACGGACCGGCGGCGCCCGGGGATCAGGCGGAGGAGGGGTATAAAAGGTCATGGCAGGTTCTCTTCACTCACGTCATGGCCGGGCTCGTCCCGGCCATCCACGTCTTGTGACCATAAAGGCGTGGATGCCCGGCACAAGGCCGGGCATGACGAATGAAAAAAGGCCCCGGCAAAACCGGGGCCTCGAGTCTCAGGAAACACCGCCGACTGCAATCAGCGCGAATAGAATTCGACGATCAGATGCGGCTCCATCTGCACCGCGAACGGCACATCGGACAAGGCCGGGATGCGCGCGAACTTCGCCGTCATCTTGGAATGATCGACCTCGAGAAAGTCGGGCACGTCGCGCTCGGCGAGCTGGCTCGCCTCCAGAACGTGGGTGAGCTGTTTTGAGGATTCCTTGACCTCGATGACGTCGCCGACCTTGACCTTGAAGCTCGCGATGTTGACGCGGCGGCCGTTGACCTTGACATGGCCGTGATTGACGAACTGGCGCGCGGCAAACATGGTGGCCACGAATTTGGCGCGATAGATCACGGTGTCGAGACGGCGCTCGAGCAGGCCGATCAGGTTTTCACCGGTATCGCCCTTCATCCGGCCGGCTTCGACATAGATGCCGTGGAACTGGCGCTCGGAAATGTTGGCGTAATAGCCCTTGAGCTTCTGCTTGGCGCGCAGCTGCACGCCGAAGTCGGAGAGCTTGCCCTTGCGGCGCTGGCCGTGCTGGCCGGGGCCGTATTCCCTGCGGTTCACGGGGCTCTTCGGGCGGCCCCAGATATTCTGGCCCATACGGCGATCGATCTTGTATTTCGCCTCACTGCGCTTAGTCATCGCGTCCTCGTTGCAAGTTTGAGTATTGAGGAAACGCGCCCTCCTGTGCGCCGGGAATTTCCCGGCGCTGACAGGCCAACCCCTTAAAGCTCGGAAGGGAAGGGCCACGGGTCGCGAAACGCAACGCGGGCCGAAACCGGCCCGCGAGCAGGCGGTTTCTAGGCAGAAACCGCTGCCCTGTCAATGAAAAGGGTCCGTCAGGTCGCAATCGCCCGGACCGGCTTCGGCTCCTGCCTTTGGCTGCGTATTTCACCCGCGATCTCGGTGTTCAGCACCTGTTCCAGCCGGGTCAGGGCCTTGGCGATCAGCGCGGCATCGGTAATCCGGTGGTCCCAGCGGATCACGATATCGACGGTCTGGTCGGGCCCCACAACGCCATAGCTCAGGACGAATGGTCCGGGACTGAGCGCATGCAGTTCACCGGCGCCGAAGGCGGCGACCGAGGTCACGGCGAAGCTGCCGAACCAGTTGGCGCGCTGGCGTCCGAAATTGAGGCCGATCAGCCACATGAACCGGCGAAGCGGCAGCGGCAGCCGTGTCACCCGCAGGATCTTTCGAAACGCCGGCACCTCGCCGATCGGCGCGTTCTTGGCGTGCCGGATCTGCGTATCGATTTCGCTCAACAGCAGTTCGTCCGCGGCAGGGACCTTTTGCGGCAGCACGCAATCCTGATCGTCTTCGACGCGCGCGATCGCAATCATCGCGACGCTGCGCGGCAGTTCATAGAAACCGGGCCATGGCCATTTGGCATAGAGCGTGCGCAGGACCGGCTCGTCCTTTGCCACCAGCGAAAAAGCCTTGACGAAGATCGCTGCCCAACCGGGGGGCCGCGCCGCGAGCGCGCGGGCCTCCAGCAGTTGACGGAGGTTGAGGGGGCGCGCGAGCGACACGAAGGGCACGCGAATCGACGCATGCATGAGGTCGGCGACGAGACGGCGCGGCATTGAGATTTTTCGAACCGTTCCGCGCATCGTTCAACTCAAATCCCGCAACAAGCCGGCGCACCAGACAGCCCCACCGCCTGCGGCCTGATCTAGCACGAACCGGCGGACTTGGGGCCAGTTGGATCTCGCTTATGGCGCCGGCGAGGCCAACGGCTTGGTTTTGTCCACTACGTAAACACCAAGCACTTTCAAAGCCTTGTCGCCATGAACCTTGGCGTCATGCGCCGTCCCGGCCGGGATCATGTAGGAATCCCCCGCCTTGAGGCGCTGGTCCGGCTTGCCCTCGACGATGAGGTCGGCTTCGCCTTCCAGCAAGTACCCCATTTCGACTCCCGGATGGGTGTGGCGTCCGGCGCTGCCGCCGGCCGGGATTTCAGCAATCCCGGAGACGGTATTGTAGCCGTCCGGAAACTCGGCTTTTTGCAACGGCGTGCGCTTGACGCTGGCCTGTTGGGCAATTGCGGCACCGGCAAATGCAACGACGGTCAGTCCGAGCAGTATTTTCCTGATCATGATTTTCTCCTGCGGCGGGAGCCTAGCAGCGCAACGACCGGGGGAAAAGCGCGCAAGCTGCATGGGCCGGGAAGAGGACATCGTCCGTTTCAACGCCTGATTCCCTCAAAACCTGCCGCGATGCCGCGCTGGAACAGCGACCAATCGAAGCCGAGCGCCAGCGCCAGGTAGCCGCGTTCGATCATCCGCCTGCGCCAACGTATCTTGGTCGCATGCGCAGAAATGGCAGCTCGATCGTGTGATAAGTGAGCAGAGCGATCGCGGCGGTGATCGGAAATACGATGATTAGCGTTGTGGCGAGGGCATCGATGTTCTCGTGTCCAGTCGCATGCAACGACATCGAGTTTTTGATCACCATATTGATCACGGCAAAATGGACCAGGTAAAACGAATAACTGATCTCGCCCAGCTTGGAGAACAAATGGCTGATCGCGCGCGGAAGCAAGCGGCCGGCCGATAGATATGTTACGATGAAACAGGCCCACAAGGCGCCTTCGACGTCCGGCCAGACAATCTTCCACCGACCGACCGAGGGAAATCCCCCGGCCTGATTGAACAGCCAATGCATCGCCCACACGGCCAATGCCGCGGGTAGGAACCATAAGGGATGAATCTTTTGCAGGTCGTTGCCGACATACAGGCGCGCGGCAATGATACCCAGACAAAATTGATCGATCCGGCCGACGATTGTCCAATACCCGATGTCTCTGGGATTTGCATCTCCGGTCAGTGTCGCCATCAGCCGCAGGCAGGCGGCAATCGCGATCACCCGGAAAAGAAAATTTGATCCTCGCTCGTCACTGAACATGAGCAGGAATGGAAAGATCAGGTAACATTGGAACTCGACGGCCACCGCCCAAAACATGGCGGAGAATGAGCCCGGAATAGCCCCGGTAACCGCTGCACCGTTGAATGGCAGTAGGGCGGTCAGAACATTTATCAAGTTACTGGACCCGACGTTGATCGCAACCACCAGGCAAACCAGCAGCATCGGATAGATCCGAAGGATCCTGGCGACCAAAAAGGACTTGTACGAGATCGAATTTCCGAGCGCACCGAGCGTCAGGATGAATCCGGAAAGTACGATGAACAGCCCGACTCCGGAGTGACCCTCAACGATAATCGCAAGAAGCGGCCTGGCAGTAGTGAGCCCGACGCTGGGGTTGAAGAGTTGAAGCCCGTGGTAAAGCAGGACGAGCATTGCGGCCATCGCACGCAGCTGATCAATTTCCGCGATGTACCTGCGATTCTTGCTCGGCGATAAGGTCGTTGCTAGAAACTCGCTGATCCGCACCGTGCTGCGGTTTCGCGAGTAATTCGGCTCCAAACTCATTTGGCGAAACCTATACCACCCAAAATCTCCCCTCAAGTTCGACCGGCAATGCAACCAAGGGGAAAACTGGACATGTTTGCCGTCATCGGAAGAGGCAAAGCGGTCCATCTCATGTCAACGCTTGATCCCCTCAAAACTTGCCGCGATGCCGCGCTGGAACAGCGACCAGTCGAAGCCGAGCGCCAGCGCCAGGTAGCCACGCTCGATCATCCGATTGGCCTGTTCGGCCGTGCGCGCCGCGCCGCCGATTGGAACACCGCTTTTGAGAATGCCGGCCTCTGCGCGCGCCATCAGCGCCTGCACTTCGGGGTCATCGACGCGGCCGCGTCTGTCGATGCTGGTTGCGAGGTCACCCGGTCCGATCACCGCGACGTCGATGCCCGGCACGGCCATGATTTCGTCGATGCGGTTGACCGCCTCGACGTGTTCGATGGTGATCATGCAGATCATGTCGTCGTCCGCGGTCGCCATGTAATCATTCATCGAGACGCCCCAGCGAAACGGCGCATGGAACGGTCCCCACAGCCGATCGCCACGCGGCGGATAGCGCACGCTGCGCACGGCCTTTTCCGCGTCCTTGGCGTTGCAGATCATCGGAAAATTGATTCCGAGCGCGCCGATATCCATCGGTGCTTTCGCAAGCCAGGGCTCGTTGGCGGCAATTCGCGCCAGCGGCACGCATGAGGTGCCTGACGTGGCCGTTATCATCCCGTGTGCGGAGCCGAGGTCGATCGGGCCGTGCTCGAGGTCGACGATGATCCAGTCGAACCCGGAACGGGCCATGATCTGCACGGTCTGAATGCTGGGAATGGTGGCAATCGCACCGAAGGTGGGACGCCGCTGGCGCCATTGTTCGCGCAGTCGGTTGAGCGGTGCGGGTGCGGCTTGCGTCAAATCCAAAAACTCCGTTGGGATGGGTGCGGGAAGCTAGAGCATGATGAATTTAGGTTGGGCCATCGCGCCGATCACGATTTTCTCCCGCTCCCCGCTCTGCGCGGGAAAGGGTTGGGGTGAGGGGCTCTCTCAACAGTTCGCCTTGCGGGGGGTCCCCCTCACCCGGCGCTGAGCCTGTCATCGGGCGCGCATTCGCGCGACCCGTTGGCGCCGACCTCTCCCCGCAAGCGGGGCGAGGTGAACTGAACCGTGTGCATATACCCGCTTCAACCCAAACTCATCATGCTTTAGCAGCGCTGCGAGATGCCGAAAAGATCAATCGCCGTTTCACGCCGGGACACGGCCGCCGAAAAACGGCATCAAGGCCCGGCTTAGCGTGTGCGGCCGCCTGGAGGTAAAGATCATTTCCGCGCCGGCATGATCGGCTTCGCCGCTGGCGGGCCTGAGCAGATCGGCAACCCGGCGCGCGATCGCCGGCGCGGGGTCGATCCAGTCGACCGGCCATGGCGCGAGGGTCACCAGGCGGTCCATCAGAAGCGGATAATGGGTGCAAGCCAGCACGACGGTGTCGGTGCGCGCCACCTCGCCGTCGCCGACGAAGCACGGCGCCAATTCGGCCGAAATCTCGGCGTCGCTGACCTCGCCGCCGCTCAACGCCGCTTCGGCCAATGATGCCAATTCGGCCGAGCCGACCAGTGTCACTTCGCAGCCTTGCGCGAAATCGCGGATCAGAGCGCGCGTGTATTCGCGCTTGACGGTGCCTTTGGTGCCGAGCACCGACACGCGCTTGGTTTTCGAACTCGCGCAGGCCGGCTTGATGGCGGGCACCGTTCCGACGAAAGGCACCATGTAGCGCTGGCGAAGGTGCGACAGTACCAGGGTAGAGGCAGTGTTGCAGGCGATCACGACCAGATCGGGGCTATGCGCGGCGATCAATTCGCCGATCAGGGGCACCACGCGCGCAACGATCTCTTCCTCGCCATGGTGGCCGTAGGGAAAGAACGCATCGTCCGCGACATAAACGTAGTGCGCGTCGGGCCGTGCGCCCACGATTTCACGCAACACGGTGAGCCCGCCAAGGCCGGAATCGAACACCAGGATCGTCGGTGGAGATGACACGCTTACGACCCTAGCCGATCCGAAGTTACCATTCAGTTGCTATTGCATGCAGGCGGTCACACCGGCAGCAATCGCCGGTGCGCATGCCCGCTAATTCGATCACCTTTCAGGAGCGACCGCAATGCCGGCCAATCCCGCCAGCCAACCAACGTCGCAAACCGCACCGCCTCGATGCGGTAACGGATCCTGCCATCGCGGCCCGCGGGGGAAACGCACGCGACACACGGACTTTTCCCGTCGCAAATGAGTTTTGGAATCGGGGGTCTGCGAATTGATGCAGGCGATCTCGCACGCCTGTTCGCGGAGAGATTCAAGACGTATGCAGATAAGCTCTTGCAGGCTGTCTATGACGAAATGAGCTCATCGCCCTTGACAGCACGTTTCGGACGCCAAATGGACTTGGCCGCCGGTATCATGATCGACAGCACGGTTTCGCATCGGGCTTCAAAATTGCCGACGATGCTGCGTCGATCGGCCGCGCCGTGCAGACTGATGAGTTGCAACGATGCGAGGATCAGTTGAACGCGACCATCTTTGCCGAACGGCAGGAGCAGGCGCTCTAAATTGATGGCAAACCCGTTAGCGTCGTACGTTTTCAGGATGGTGTAAATGGCGCATCCTGTCGTGGCGCACTGATGCGAGGCGCCCGTGATGACAGATTGCAACGATGGCGGCGTTACCTCTGCCAGCGTCTTTCCAACCCAGCCATCATTGAACGCCTCGCCAATCAGGTTTCCACGGTACATGGCCCGAAACACTGTTTGACCGTTGTCGGTTTCAACTTCCCACAGGGCCAGCTGTTTCGGATCGTGAACTCGCGGGTCGCAAGAGAATTGATCGAATGAAGGCAGCCGACCTTTCGCCAGTCTTCCCCAGGCAGCCGCTAAACCTTGTTGGCTGATCGACCGAATGCTATGAACTGTACCATTCTCAAAATACAAAATTGTCAAACCTTGGCTTGTGAAAGCATTATTGTATGATCATCAACCTTTAAAAATTTCTTTAAACCGGTGGTGAAGAAATTTATCGTTTCAAATTCCAAGATCGCCGTCGTGCTATCGCGGGCGGAAGGCCACGCGAGGCGCGATCACGTCTAGCCTCACACCGGCAACAATGGCCGATGTGGAATGCCCGGTAACTCGATCCGGATTGTGTCGCCTGGCCGAACCTCGCCCTCCGATATCACGATGCTCATGATGCCGGCCTTGCGAACGAGATCGCCGTCCTCATCCTTGTCCAGCGTGGCCGCCAGCAAGCCGTTCTGAAAATGGTCGATCTGGATGCAGGGATTGCGCAGGCCGGTGATTTCGACCACGGCACTTTCGCCGAGATGAAGCCGCGTGCCTGTCGGCAAAGCCAGCAAATCGATGCCCGAGGTTGTGATGTTCTCGCCGAGTTCGCCCGGCTTGACCGCAAAACCCTTGGCGCGCACCTCCTCGAACAGTTCGGCGTGTATCAGATGCACCTGGCGCAGGTTGGGCTGGGTCGGATCCTTGCGGACGCCTGAGCGATGCTTGACCGTCTCGCCCATATGGGCATCGCCGGCGACCCCCAATCCGCGCAAGAGCCGGATGCACTGGCTTGGCGTCTTGCTGAAGTGATGACCGGCGCGAAGGCTGACGGCGACGACCTTGCCCATGAATGATCTTTTAGCTTTCGCCGAACACGCGCTTGAAGATCGTATCGACGTGCTTGAGGTGATAGCCGAGGTCGAACTGTTCGGATATTTCGGCGTCGGTGAGATGCTTTTTTACCTCGGGGTCTTTTTTCAGCAGCGTCTGGAAGTCGCCTTCACCGCGCCACACCGGCATCGCGTTGCGCTGCACGAGCTTGTAGGCGTCCTCGCGGCTGACGCCTTTTTGGGTCAGCGCGGTCAGCAGCCGCTGTGAATGAATAAGACCGCCGAGACGCTCCAGGTTCTTTTGCATGTTGGCGGGATAGATCAGCAGCTTGTCGATCAGGCCGGCGAGGCGGTTAAGGGCAAAATCCAGCGTCACCGTGGCGTCGGGCCCGATCATGCGCTCGGCGGAAGAGTGCGAGATGTCTCGCTCATGCCAGAGCACGACATTCTCCATCGCCGGCGCCACATAGGCGCGCACCATGCGGGCGAGGCCGGTGAGATTTTCCGACAGCACCGGGTTGCGCTTGTGCGGCATGGAGGAAGAACCCTTTTGGCCCTCCGAGAAGAATTCTTCCGCTTCCAGCACCTCGGTGCGCTGCAAATGGCGGATCTCGGTGGCGAGCCGTTCGACCGAGGAAGCGATCACGCCAAGCGTGGCGAAATACATCGCGTGCCGGTCGCGCGGGATCACCTGGGTCGAGATCGGCTCCGGCACCAGCCCCATCGCCTTGGCGACATGGGCCTCCACGCGCGGATCGATTTGCGCGAAGGTGCCGACCGAGCCCGAGATCGCGCAGGTCCCGACCTCATTGCGGGCGGCAACCATCCGCTCGCGGGCGCGGGTGAACTCCGCATAGGCGTAGGCGAGCTTCAGCCCGAAGGTAACGGGTTCGGCGTGAATGCCGTGGGAGCGCCCGATGGTCGGCGTCATCTTGTGTTCGAAAGCGCGCTTCTTCAGCGTCGCCAGCACCTTGTCGATATCCGAGATCAACAGGTCGGCCGCGCGGGTGAGCTGCACGTTGAAGCAGGTGTCGAGCACGTCCGAGGAGGTCATGCCCTGGTGCACGAAACGCGCCTCAGGGCCGACGATTTCAGCCAGGTGCGTGGTAAAGGCGAGGACGTCGTGCTTGGTTTCGCGTTCGATCTCGTCGATCCGCGCGATGTCGAAGGTGGCGTTTTTGGCCTTGGCCCAGACCGCCTTCGCAGCCGCTTTCGGGATCACGCCGAGCTCCGCCTGGGCGTCCGCCGCATGCGCCTCGATCTCGAACCAGATCCTGAAGCGCGTTTGCGCCTCCCAGATGGCGGCCATTTCCGGGCGAGTGTAGCGGGGGATCATCGACGACTCCGGACGGACATTGCGGGGGATCATGGGCGACTCCCTGCGAATTGTTTTTTACGCCGCGCTTTAGCAGAGCGGGCGAGGGGAGACAAACCCGGTCCCGGCCCAGGTGGAGGGGGGCTGCTTTGGCCGCCCTCCGATCACGTAATATTGAATGACAGATATTGAAATCTGTCATCAAGATATGCTATATCGGAGTTCGACGCCACTGATATGGCGTCACCCGGCTCCTGCCGGGATTTTAAGAGGACTACCGCTATGACTATCGAACTCCTTTATTTGACCGCACAAATCCATCGCTGGCTCAACGTCCGGGTGGCCCGCCACCTTGAAGCCCAGGCTCACCGGCTGACCCGCTAAAAGGGAATGGCGATGACCACCCACCCAACCGCTTTGCGAAAGCTCGGACGCGGTGGACCGACGGTTTCCGCCCTCGGCCTCGGTTGCATGGGCATGTCGGATTTCTACGGCCCCTCCGACGAATCCGAAAGTATCGCCACGATCCATGCCGCGCTCGACGCCGGCATCACACTGCTCGACACCGGCGATTTCTACGGCTCCGGCCATAACGAGCTTCTGATCGCAGAAGCGCTGCGTGGCCGGCAGCGCGAGGGCGTGCAGATCAGCGTCAAGTTTGGCGCCTTCCGCGATCCCGCCGGCGGATTTGGCCTGTACGACGCGCGGCCGGGTGCGGTGAAGAATTTTCTGACCTACAGCCTGCGCCGTCTGCGTACCGATCATATCGACATTTATCGTCCGGCGCGGCTCGATCCGGCCGTACCGATCGAGGACACGGTCGGAGCCATCGCCGACATGGTCAAGGCCGGTTATGTCAGGCATATCGGGCTGTCCGAAGTCGGCGCCCATACCATCCGCCGGGCACAGGCGGTGCATCCGATCTGCGATTTGCAGATCGAGTACTCGCTGCTGACCCGCAGCATCGAGGCCGAGATCCTCCCGGCGTGCCGCGAACTCGGTATCGGCATTTCAGCTTACGGCGTTCTGTCGCGCGGTCTGATCAGCGGCCATTGGTCATTGGATCGCAGCGCGCAGGGCCGGGATTTCCGCAACTTGAATCCACGGTTCTCCGGCGACAACCTGTCGCGCAATCTCGGCCTGGTCGAGAAGCTGCGCGACATCGCCGGCCGAAAAGGCTGCTCGGTGGCGCAACTGGCGATCGCGTGGGTGCTGGCGCAGGGCGCCGACATTGTTCCGCTGGTCGGCGCGCGCCGCCGCGAGCGGCTTGCCGAATCGCTTGCCGCGCTCGATATCAGCCTGGTGGCCGAGGAACTGGGCGAAATTGCGCGGGTTATTCCGCGGGACGCCGCGGCAGGCGCGCGTTATCCTGCCGCTCAGATGGCGATGCTCGACAGCGAGAAACAGGCGGTGCGCGCATGAACGAAAACGTAGTTCTGACCCCCGAGCGAATTCTCGACGTCACCGAGGACGTGTTGCGTCGCTTCGGGTTGGCCAAGGCCACCGTTGTTGATGTGGCTCGCGCGCTCGATGTCAGCCACGGCAGCGTCTATCGTCACTTTCCGAGCAAGGCTTCGCTGCGCGAAGCGGTGGCCAAGCGCTGGCTCGATCGCGTCAACGCACCGCTCTTGAAGATCGCCGAAGGCTCGGGACCGGCGCCGGCCAGGCTCGAGCGCTGGTTGCGCACCATGATTTCGATCAAGCACAAGAAAGTTGCCGAAGACCCCGAGATGTTCGCGACCTATCTGACGCTGGCGCAGGAGGCCTGCAAGGTCGTGAACGCGCACAAGGAGGGCCTTGTCGATCAGGTCGCGCATATCTTGTCCGACGGCGTCAAGCAGGGCGCCTTTCAGGTCGCCGATATCAAGGCGTCAGCGCGCGCGGTCTTCGAAGCCACCACCCGCTTCCATCATCCCGCCCATTCCGAGGAATGGAAGGATCCGGCGCTTGCCGCGCGGATCGACGCCTCGCTGTCCCTTCTGCTGCGCGGACTCGAGGCTCCGCGCAAGCGGTAGATTCCTGCGAAAGGCCGCCACCTTCGTCATGCCCGGCTTGACCCGGGCATCCCCAATCTTCGTAACAAGCTTTTCGAAGACGATGGATCACCGGGTCGAGCCCGGTGATGACAATCCCACAAGGGAGAGGGAGTTCACCGCCGCTGCCGAAACATCGAGGCTCTATTTCCGCATCGTGAGATGCGAGCCGGGTGGGGAAGCACGGTCTATATCGCTTCCCCGCGCGCCATCGCCGCAGCACCACGGATCGCGGAAATATTGGCTTTGTAGGTTTGCATCGTGCCGCCCTTGAAAACCGCCGAGCCCGCGACGAAAGCATTGGCGCCGGCGGCGGCGAGCGGGCCGGCGACATCGGGCCCGACGCCGCCATCGACCTCGATGTCGATCGGGCGTCCCGCGGTCATCGCGCGTAGGTCCTGGATCTTGCCCAGCGTGGAGGGAATGAAAGCCTGGCCGCCGAAGCCGGGGTTGACCGACATGATCAGGACCAGGTCGATCATGTCGATCACACATTCGACGGCGCTGATCGGCGTGGCCGGATTGAGCGAGACGCCGGCCTTTTTGCCGAGCGCGCGGATCGCCTGCAGCGAGCGGTGCAGATGCGGACCGGCCTCGGCATGTACGGTGATGTGATCGCAGCCAGCCTTGGCGAAGGCCTCAAGATAGGTATCGCAAGGCGAGATCATCAGATGCGCGTCGAAGATCTTCTTGCTGTGCGGGCGCATCGCCTTGATGACGTCGGGACCGTAGGAAATGTTGGGGACGAAATGCCCGTCCATGACGTCGAGGTGAATCCAGTCGGCGCCTGCCGCATCGACGGCGCGGACTTCCTCGCCCAATTTGGCGAAATCCGAAGCCAGGATCGAGGGTGCGATCACCAGGGGGCGTGTCGCAAATTGCCGGGACATAAGCGCGTTTTCCGAAAGATCACTTTCGAGCGTACGGAACGGCTTCGCGTAACATGGGCCAAGCCCGGGGGCAATGCGGGCCAATCGGCCCGGTCGGACGCGGAAAATTCTGCCGCGACGGCACCAATTGCCGGGCGCACTTGGATCGACCCGCGCGTGGAAACCCAAGGTTTATGGGATTTTTGACGATGGCACGGCATTTGCTGATTTCCGGCCGTGGAAGTTGAGCGGCCGCGCCATTTGCGGCCTTTGTCGGAGTTCTGCCATGCTGCCTGCCCTTGGCGCCTTGTCGTCCGTGCTGGACGGCCTGCTGTCGCCGACCTCGTCGAAATCGACGTCGTCGCAACCCACCGCAAACAACCCGTTCGATCTCGCTGGCAACGCCGCCAGTTCGGGAAGTTCGACAGCGGCATCCTGTACCGGCGGATGTTCGCAGATATCGCCGGCGACCATGAGCGCGCTGCTGGCGGCGCAAGATCAGTCGACGGCGGCGTCAGTGGCGCCGACCAGCCGGGCTGATGCGCTAAAAGACCTGTTCTCGCAGCTCGATGCCAATGGCGACGGCAAGGTCAGCAAAGCGGAATTCGAAAGCGCGCTGGGCGCCGGCGGAACCAATCTCGCGCAGGCCGACGACGTCTTCAACAAGCTCGACGCCAACGGCGACGGCTCGGTCAGCCTCGATGAATTGACCTCGGCGCTGAAGGGAGCAGGCGGCAAGGGTCACCATCATCACCACCACCATGTCGCCGGTTCGGACGGATCCGGCGCGGCCGGCGATTCCAGCGCCACCGAGCGGATCGAGTACCGATCCGCTGCTGCAAGCGTTGAGCGGCGCATCCAGTACGCAGGTTACCAACAGCGACGGCACGACCACCACGTCGGTGACCTATGCCGATGGCTCGAAGGTGACGTTGACATCGGCGCCGGCAACGAATTCGTCGTCCAGCGCGACTTCATTTTATAATTTCGTCGAGCAACTGATTCAGCGCGAGGCGAAGGCGATACCGTCCGCAGCCGGCGCGGCGCTCGCGCTCAACGTCTGAACGGGGTGAGCAACCGGTCGTCGTGATTTATCCAAACCGGTCCCGCCATGCCGGCAACGCGCCGGGGAAGGGCAGCGCGGTCGCCGTGTAGACGCCGCGCGCGATGGCGCGCGCCACGACATTGGCCGCGACCATGCCGAGCTCGGTGAGGCCGGACAGCGGATCGATCGGCTTTTCGCAGGTCGCGGCGGCAAACAGCACGTCGCCATCGAGCGGCGCATGTACCGGATAGATCGCGCGGGCAAACCCGGTTTGCGCGATCATCGCAAGCCGCCCGGCCTGGGGTCTTGTCAGAACCGCATCGGTCACGACCACGGCCAGCGTCGTATTCTCTCCCGGCGTCGCGGCGGCGCCGCCCTTGATCCGCATCGCAAGCATTTTCGTCGTAATCGACGGCGGCAATCCGCGTCCGCCGAATTCGCCGCCGATTTCAAACGGCGCCGCCCAGAACCATGGCCCATCGCCGAACGTAACGCTGCCGACCGCATTGACCACGGCAAGCGCCGCCACCCGCACGCCGCTCTCGGTCGCGGCGGACGCCGAACCGACACCGCCCTTGAAATTCACCGTGGTCGTGCCAAGACCGGCGCCGGCGCTGCCGAGCGCGAAATCGGTGCCGGCCGCGGCTGCGGCGGCATAGCCGAGATCACGGTAGGGCGCGAAGCGGCCCCAGGCCTTGTCGCCGCCGTTGAGGAGATCGAAACAGATCGCGCCCGGGACCATCGGAATCACGGCCTCGCGTATCCGGTACCCGCGGCCCTGCTCGGCGAGCCATGCCTGTACGCCGCCGCCCGCCTCAAGCCCGAATGCGGAGCCACCCGCGAGCGCGATGCCATGGATCTCCTCGACGGTATTGACGGGGTCGAGCGCGGCACTCTCGCGGGTGCCGGGCCCGCCGCCGCGCACGTCGATGGCCGCCACCGCCGGTCTGTCGAAAATGACCGCGGTGACGCCGGACGCCAGCCGGGCATCCTCGGCATGACCGACCCGGACGCCTGCGATATCGGTGAGGAGATTTTTCATCGCATGAACTCTGCGGGCGCAGATGACGGCACGGCCGTGCTTCGGTCAACCTCCCAAAACGTCCCGTGTACGCAAAAACGCCCCGGCGAACCGGGGCGTTTGGCGTCAGTGATCAGATATGTAAGGTCCTACGACCCCTTCGGGTTGATCTGGACGTAGTTGCCCTTGTCGTCCCACTTGTAGACGACATAGTCGAGCTGCTTGATGTCGCCCTTGGCATCGAACTCCAGCTTGCCGATCACGGTATCCCAGGAGCCAGCCTTGATCGTGTCCATGACTTTCTTCGGATCGATGGTGCCGGCCTTCGCCACCGCCTTCGACCAAACCTGCATTGCGGCATAGGTGTAGAGCGTATAGCCCTCGGGATCGATGTTCTTGGCCTTGAACTTCTCGACGATCGCCTTGGCGGTCGGCTTGTTGCGCGGGTCGGGACCGAAAGTGAACAGGGTGCCTTCGCCGGCGGGTCCGGTGATCGAGGCGAACTCCTTGTCGGCCAGCGCGTCGCCGGCCATCAGGGTGGTCTTCAGGCCCTGGTCGCGCATCTGGCGCACGATCAGCCCGGATTCCTGGTGGTAACCGCCGACATAGACGAGGTCGATGTTGTCGCGCTTCATGCGTGAGACGATTGCGGTGAAGTCCTTGTCGCCCTTGTTGTAGGACTTGAACATCTTTTCGGTAAAGCCGGCCTTGTTGAGCGCCTTCTTGGTCTCATCCGCGAGCCCCTTGCCGTAGGTGGTCTTGTCGTTGAGGATGGCGACGTTCTTTCCCTTGTAATTCTTGGCGATGAAGTCGGCGGCGACCAGGCCCTGCTGATCGTCGCGGCCGCAGACGCGCGCCACGTTCCAGAGCTTGCGCTCGGTGTACAGCGGATTGGTGGAGGCCGGCGTAATCTGCAACACGTTGCCGTCGGCATAGGCTTCCGACGCCGGGATCGACGACGAAGAACAATAGTGACCCGCGACGAACGGGATTTTCGCGCTGGCGAATTTCTCCGCCACCGAACGCGCCTGCTTGGGATCGCAGGCATCGTCGCCGATTTCCAGCGCGAGTTTCTTGCCGAGCACGCCGCCGGCGGCGTTGAAGTCCGCCACCGCCTGCTCGGCGCCATTCTTCATTTGCCGGCCGAATGCGGATTCGCCGCCCGTCATCGGGCCCGCCACGGCGATGGTGATGTCCTGCGCCAACGCTCCGGTCGACAGCATCAACGATGCGCCCAGGGCCAGGCCGATCAGTTTCAATGATTTCATGGGTGTCCTCGCGGGTAGTTCGCTACGGGAAGTACCCGGCCACGTCGCCGGGAACGAAAATCGCACCCATTGTCGGCTGAATTTTCCGCAAAGTCATCGGCAATTTTCGTCTCGCGCGGCACTTCCGCTCCCGCTAGCCCCTTCGGCCACCCTCCAGATAGGCGGCGCGGATTTCCGGGCGCTGCAAAAGCTCGGCGCCGGTTCCGGTGAGCGTAATCAGGCCGTTGACCATCACATAACCCCGGTGGGCCAGCCGCAACGCATGATTGGCATTCTGCTCGACGATCAGCACGGTGAGGCCGTCCTGCCGGTTCAGGGTGCGAATTGCGTCGAAAATCTGGCGCGCGATCAGTGGGGCCAGGCCCAGCGACGGTTCGTCCAGCATCAAAAGGCGCGGGCGGCTCATCAAGGCGCGGCCAATTGCCAGCATCTGCTGCTCGCCGCCGGACAAGGTGCCGCCGCGCTG
This sequence comes from uncultured Alphaproteobacteria bacterium, assembly GCA_963742425.1. Classification (GTDB taxonomy): domain Bacteria; phylum Pseudomonadota; class Alphaproteobacteria; order Rhizobiales; family Xanthobacteraceae; genus Bradyrhizobium. The sequence goes on along the minus strand of CAVULR010000008.1, from coordinate 241,834 downwards.
GGCCATGCGCTCCTTGAGCCGGGGAAACAGCGCGAACACGCGTTCGAGGGCAACTGTGCGGTCGGTGTCACTGCTATCGGTGGCGTCGGCGCCCATCTGCAGGTTTTCCGCCACGCTCATGCGCGGGAAAATCCGGCGGCCTTCCGGCGATTGCGCGATACGCAGGCGCGCGATCTCATGGGTCGAAACATCGGTAATATCGCGGCCGTCGAACAGGATCCGCCCCGAACGCGCGCGGGGCCTGCCGAATATCGTCATCATCAGGGTCGACTTGCCGGCGCCATTGGCCCCGATCAGGGCGACGATCTCGCCACCGTTGATGTCGAGGTCGACGCCTTTCAGCGCCTCGATCTTGCCGTAGGCGGCGCGAAGACTGCGGATCGCGAGCAGGGGAGTTGCGGATGGCGCGGTCATGTTCCGCTTTCCATCACCGCGATCGCTTCCTCCTCGTCGGCACCGAGATAGGCCGCGATCACCTTGGGATCGTCGCGGACCTTCTGCGGGGTGCCTTCGGCGATCTTCACGCCGTAATCCATCACCACGACGTGATCGGAAATCTCCATCACCACCGACATGTCATGCTCGATCAGCAGGATCGAGGTGCCGTGGTCGGTGCGGATCGAAAGCAATAACTCGCTCAGGCTTGCGCTTTCGCGCGTGTTCAGGCCGGCGGCCGGCTCGTCCAGACACAACAGCGACGGCTCGGTGCACATCGCGCGCGCGATTTCGAGGCGGCGCTGATCGCCGTAAGGAAGGTTGCCGGCGGCATCGTCGGCGCGGTCGAGCAGTCCGATGCGCTCAAGCCAGCGCATTGCCTGATCGATCGCGCGTTTTTCGGCCGAGCGCCAGGACGGCGCGCCGATCAGCCCGAGAAAGGTCAGACCCGACGCCAGCATCAGCGCATTGTGCTGGGCAACCATCAGGTTTTCGAGCGCGGTCATGCCGGGAAACAGCCGGATGTTCTGGAAGGTACGCGCGACTTTTGCCTGTTTGGAAATCCGGAAATCGTTCAGCCGCTCGAGCTGGATTTCCCGGCCGTCATCATGCCTCAGGCGCATGGTGCCCGATGTCGGCTTGTAGAAGCCGGTAATGCAGTTGAACACGGTGGTCTTGCCGGCGCCGTTCGGTCCGATCAGCGCGGTGATCTTGCGCCGCTCGGCATCCAATGACAGGTCGTTGACGGCGACGATGCCGCCGAAGCGCATCGACAGACGATCGACGGCAAGAATCCGGTCGCCGCTCATCCGTGCCCCTCCTGGACGAGGTCGGATGAGATGGCCTGGCTGCGCTGCAGGAAAACGGTCGGGGCGCGATGGCCGATCAGCCCACGCGGCCGCCAGATCATCAGCAGCACCATTGCCATGCCGAATACCAGCATTCGGTATTGATCGAAGCCACGAAACAGTTCGAAGCCGCCGATCATGGTGAATGCAGCCAGCGCGACGCCAAGCTGCGAGCCCATACCGCCGAGCACGACGATCGCCAGGACCAGCGCCGATTCCTGGAAGGTGAAGGATTCCGGGCTGATGAAACCCTGTCTGGTGGCGAAGAACGCGCCGGCAAATCCGCCGAACATGGCGCCGGTTGCGAACGCCGTCAGCTTGGTCGTGGTGGTGTTGATGCCGAGCGCGCGGCAGGCGACTTCGTCTTCGCGCAAGGCCTCCCACGCGCGTCCGATCGGCAAACGCCGCAACCGGATCGTCACCCAATTGGTAAGCAGTGCCAGGCCCAGGATCAGGTAGAACAGAAACACGATGCGCTGGGTCGGCGAGAATTCGATGCCGAGTTTGGCGGCAAGGCCTTCATCGCCGGGAATGAGCGGAATGCCGAACAGGGTCGGCCTGGGAATGCCGGTCACGCCGTTGGGGCCGCCGGTCAGGCTCTGCCAGTTGATGATGACGAGCCGGATGATCTCGCCAAAGGCCAAGGTCACGATGGCGAGATAGTCGCCGCGCAACCGCAGCACCGGGAAACCCAGCATGACACCCCAGAACGCCGCGAGGATGCCGGCCAGCGGCAGGCAGACCCAGAACGACAGCCCGAAATTGGTCGCCAGCAGCGCGTAGGAATAGGCGCCGACGGCGTAGAACGCGACATAGCCGAGATCGAGCAGGCCAGCGAGGCCGACCACGACGTTCAAGCCCCATCCCAGCATCACATAGGTCAGCACGAGTATGCCGAGGTCGAGGATGTAGCGCTGGTCGTAGAAGATCACCGGCACCAGGAACGTGAAGATCAGCAGCACCGGTGCGATCGCGCGCCGCGCGACCGCGAGGATGTTTTGCAGCGGCGGCGGAACGATCCTGACGGTGCCGACCGGTCCCCACCACTGCCGCAACAGTTCGACGGCGATGCTGCCGCCGAATACGATCGTGACCATGGCTGCGAGATCGCCAAATCTCGTCCAATAGATCAATTGTCCGGACGGTCCGGTCTCAGTGCGGATGCCGATCATCAGGGAAAACAGCACCAGCGCCACCAGGGCGCTGATCAGGGCTTTCTTGAAGATGAAGGCGATGCCGGGCGCCCGCGATATCGGCGTCGGTTTGGGCGCGGGTGCTGTCACGCCGCTGCCCGTCAAACTTTTTCAACTTCGGGCCGGCCCAACAGGCCCGTGGGCAGGAAGATCAGGACCACGATCAGGATCGAGAACGCCGCGACATCCTTGTACTCGACGGAAAAATACGCCGACCAAAAGGTTTCGATCAACCCGATAGCCAGTCCGCCGAGCATCGCTCCGGGCAGCGAACCGATGCCGCCAAGCACGGCGGCGGTGAATGCCTTGATGCCGGCGACAAAGCCCATGAAGAAATCCACGAGGCCGTAATACAGAAGATACATCATGCCCGCGACCGCAGCGAGCGCTGCGCCAATGACGAAAGTCATGGAGATGGTGCGGTCGACGTCGACCCCGAGCAGCGCCGCCATGGTCTGGTCCTGTTCGCAGGCGCGCATGTCGCGCCCGAGCCGGGTGCGGGCCACCAGCCAGGTGAAGATCGCAAGCAGCACGACGGTCGTGATCACCACGATGATCTGCACATTGGAGAGCCGCACCACGAAGCCGCCGCTGCCCTCGTGCAGCGTGTAGCCGCCCGTGATGATCGGCGGCACTGGTTTGACGCGGGCTCCTTGCGCCACCTGCGAATAATTGGTCAGCACGAATGACATTCCGATTGCCGACAGCATCGGCGCAAGGCGGAACGAATGCCGCAGCGGGCGATAGGCGATGCGCTCCACCGTCCAGCCGTAGAGCGCGGTGATCGCCATCGATACCAGAAGGACTATCAGCAGGATCACGGGAACGACGGTCAGCCCGATCGATACCAGAATCAGGAAGGTGATCAGCGCGATAAAGCCGCCGATCATGAAGATGTCGCCATGAGCAAAATTGATCATGCCGACGATGCCGTAGACCATGGTGTAGCCGATGGCGATCAGGCCATAGATCGAGCCAAGCACGATGCCGTTGACCAGTTGCTGGGCGAAATAGTCCATGCGCTGCCGTTGACCGAGGCTTTTCCGAAATAGGAGGAAACTGGTTTGTCGGGAGAAGGCGCCCGCGCTTGAAGAGGATGACGCGGCGATCTCCCCCGACAGCCCTGACGACGCGTCGTCACATTTTCTAACAGTGGCAACCCGGTGCGGCAACAGCCGCCCCTGCGGCGGAAGGGCTTGTACAGAGCGGTTCAGTCCCGAAAACGCCGGCTGCCGCGCCGGAGGGCCTGGCGGAACCGGGTTTCCGTTGAAACCAATTCCAGGTTTTTCGATTGTCTCCCGTTAGGTTCAACAAAGGAGATCCCGATGTCCAAAGAGAACCAGAACCCGGGCCAGCAGAGCCAGAATCCGGGCCAGCAGAACCAAAAGCCGGGTCAGAAGCCCGGCCAGCAGCAGCAAGGCGGCGGCCAGAAACCCGGCCAGCAGCAGCAGGATCCGAACCGGCAGGGCCAAAATCGCGATCAGCAGGGCAAGGGCGGTCGCTAGGGCCGATCCCGGAACTCGAGCAAAATCAGGGAGGTCCCGCCGAAAGGCGGGGCCTTTCTTTTGGGCTCGTTGCTTCGGCATCGAGCTGAGCGGGTGAGGCTGCCGCCGCAATTAAGGTAAATAAAGGGTTTAAATTGCCGCCCGAAGTTTAAGCGAGTTAGCTCGCCGCCAAGCCGCCGCTTGCCTCGAAGCCGGCGGAAGAAGCGGGAAGCGACAGATGTCCACAGACTGGCGGATCAGTTCATTCAATGGCGCGCTTGCTCGCCGCCTATTTTATTCCGACCTGGACCATCGTCGCCTTCAAGATCATGATTTCGCCGATCCACGGCTTCTACGAACAGCCGAATATTTCGGTCGCATTGTTCGTCAGCGATCATCTGCAACTCGCCGCGATGGCCACGGTCCGCGTCGCCTGGCTGCTGGCGTTGGGCAAGCTCACTGTCGTCGCGTTTTTTGCGATCTTCCTGGTTTTCTCACCCGCGCCTCGATCCGCAAGACCGGCGGCTGCGACGAAGCCCTCGCCATGGCGCTGGCGATCGGCAGCGCGATCAGTTTTACCAGCATGGTGATGGCGTCCCTGGTCGGGGAGACCCAGGCCCTCCGACTGCATGCGACGGAACTGATGCTGCTGCTCGGTACCGCGATCGTGTTGCTGGTGGAGCGTCCCGCCCGGCCGGAGACCGGACCGCAGTATCGCCTCCGACGATCTATCCCTTCAGCAGCCCCAACTCCTGAAGCACCGCTGAGGCTTCCCTGACGGCGTGGTTGGCTGCGGGCACGCCGCAATAGATCGCCTGCTGCAATACGATCTCCTTGATATCGTCGGGCGTGAAGCCGCCCTCGGTCAGCGCCGCCCGCACGTGCAGACGAAATTCATCCCATTGGCAAAGCGCCAGCAAGGTCCCGATCACCAGCACACGGCGGGTGCGCTGGTCGTAATGCGGCCGGGTCCAGATATCGGCCCAGGCATGACGGGTGATCAGATCGATGAATTCCCTGTTGAAGGAATTGGCAGCCGCGGCCGACTTATCGACCCAGGCATCGCCGAGCACCTTGCGGCGCTGAGCTGTGCCTTCTTCCCTGCGTTTTTGATCGTCCATGGCTGGCCTCCAGTCAGCGTTGCGTAAGAAAACCGATCACCGCGTCGGTGAAAGCGTGCGGCTGTTCGACGTTGGAAATATGCGCGGCGTCGAGGATCGTCAGGCTGGCGCCTGGAATCTGGCTGCGGATGAATTCGCCGGCCGCAATCGGCGTCGACATGTCGTGGCGTCCCGGCAATCACCAGCGTCGGGCTCTTGATCTCAGGCAGCAAAGCGCGCTGATCGAGCGTGCTCAGCGCCTCGCAGCAGGCGAGATAGCCCTGCACCGGGGAGGCGATCAGCATCGCCTTCATGTTCGCCGTGATCTGCGGCTCGCGTTCCCGAAAATCCGCCGTCAGCCAACCCGCGATCACGGTGTCGGCCACCGCCGCGATTCCGCCTTCCTTCACCGCCTTGATGCGGTTCAGCCAGTTGGTCGGATCGGGATAATAGCAAGCCGTGTTGGCGAGAATGATCTTGCCGAACCGCTCCGGCGCGTTGGCCCCCAACCATTGTCCGACCATGCCGCCCATCGAAAGTCCGCACCAGTGCACTTTCTCGGACGTTGAGGTCGTCGAGGATCGCCAGCACGTCGCGTCCGAAACGTTCCATGGAATAGGGGCCGGGCGGCACGCCGGATTTGCCGTGGCCGCGCCGGTCATAGCGGATCACGCGAAAGACCTGGGTCAGCGCCTTCATCTGCGGCTCCCACATCTGCAGCGTACAACCCAGCGAGTTCGACAGCATGAGGGTCGGTCCAATGTCACGGCCTTCGACGGTAACGTTGAGCAGGCACCCGTCGGCATCGATCATCGGCATCGGAATTTCTCGTCACGGTTGCCTGTTTCCAGTGAATTATTTCAAGCGCTTTCTTCAAGTCTGCGCACTCGAGCCTCTGCTAGCCCCGAAACGACGAATATGCATCGTTCGCCGTCCTTCCGTCCTCTTTCTTTTCGCGCTGACGTGCTTTACTTGGGGGCTACGGGCAACGCGACCCGGGAGGCACGAAGATGGCCATGACGATGAACGGCGAAGTTCAGCTTGCGGCGCCGCGCGAGGCGGTGTGGGCCAAATTGAACGACCCGGCCGTGCTCAAGGCTTGCATCCCCGGATGCGAGGAACTGGAGAAGACCGAGGACAACGGTTTCCGCGCCGTCGCCAAGATGAAGGTCGGACCGGTGTCGGCCCGCTTCAAAGGCCGGGTCACGCTGAGCGATCTCGATCCGCCCAACGGCTACAAGATATCGGGCGAAGGCGAGGGCGGCGTCGCCGGCTTTGCCAAGGGTGGTGCGACGGTGGAGCTGGCCGACAAGGACGGCGGCACGCTGTTGACCTACAATGTCGAGGCCCAGATCGGCGGCAAACTCGCCCAGCTCGGTCAGCGGCTGATCAACGGTACGGCCAAGAAACTGGCCGACGACTTTTTCGCGAATTTCGCCAAGGCGGTGCAAGGCTGAGGCTTGCCGAAGCCCGGATAAGTCATATCAGGTCATGCCTTGGGTGAGGTTGCTCATTGCGGGGATGATCCATATTATGGTTTTTGGAATGGTTCTAATGAATGTGCTGTCGGCGCGCAGCGCGGACGAAGAGAGTGCTGAATGGCCAAGATTTCGCTGATCGTGAACGGTAATCCCGTCAACGCCAACGTCGATTCCCGCACGCTGCTTGTGCAATTTCTGCGCGAGAACCTGCGGCTGACCGGCACCCATGTCGGCTGCGATACCTCGCAATGCGGCGCCTGCGTCGTGCATCTCGACGGCAAGGCCGTCAAATCCTGCACCACGCTCGCGGTCATGGCGGACGGGCACGAGGTCAGGACCATCGAGGGACTTGCCGCCGACGGGGCGCCGCTGCACCCGATGCAGGAGGCCTTCCGCGAGCATCACGGCCTGCAATGCGGCTTCTGCACGCCAGGCATGATCATGACCGCGGTCGATCTTGTTCATCGCAAGGGCCACGACCTCTCCGACCATACCATCCGCGAAGAACTCGAAGGCAATCTGTGCCGCTGCACCGGCTACCAGAACATCGTTCTGTCGATCGCGGCAGGCGCCAAGGCGATGGCGAAGTCCGATCTGGCGTAACCGCAGCGCGATTAGGAATACCCCATGTACGAATTCAAATATCATCGTCCGGCGACCGTGCGGCAGGCCGCCAATCTCCTGGTCAAGAATGAAGACGCCAAGGTGATCGCCGGCGGCCATACCCTGTTGCCGGTCATGAAGCAGCGGCTCGCCAGCCCGCCGCATCTGGTCGATCTCTCCCATATCGAAGGGCTCGACGGCATCGAGATGAAGGGCCGCTCACTGGTGATCGGCGCCACCGCAAAACACGCCGATGTCGCCAGTTCCGCCATCGTCGGCGAGGCGATTCCGGCGCTGGCCGAACTCGCCGGGATGATCGGCGATCCCGCCGTGCGCAATAAGGGCACCATCGGCGGCTCGCTCGCCAACAACGATCCCACCGCCGATTATCCGGCGGCCTGCCTCGCGCTCGGCGCCACCATCGTCACCAACAAGCGCCGCCTGAAACCGGAAGAATTCTTCCAGGGGCTGTTCACGACTGCGCTCGAGAACGACGAGATCATCACCAGGGTGATGTTCCCGGTGCCGAAGAAGGCCGCCTACGTCAAATTCCGCAACCAGGCCTCACGCTATGCGCTGGTCGGGGTGTTCGTCGCCAAGCGTCCGTCGGATGTGAGGGTCGCCGTCACCGGCGCCGGTTCTGAAGGCGTATTCCGCCTCACCGCGTTCGAGGAAGCCTTGAAAAAAAGATTCTCGCACAAGGTGCTCGACGGTTTGACGGTACCTGCGGAAGGATTGAACAGCGATCTGCACGGCAGCGCCGAATATCGTGCGCATCTGATCGCGGTGCTGGCACGGCGCGCCGTCGAAGCCGCTACCGGCAAAGCCTGACATTGCCAATTCCGGATAGACTGGTCGTCCCATGAGTGCATCGGCGCTGCCTAATTCTGTCGATGCGATGCTCGACCTCCTGACCTCCCGTGGCTATCTCGCCGAGCGCTCGCTGGCGACCGTGACGTATCTGTCGCTGCGCATGGGCCGGCCGCTGTTTCTGGAAGGCGAGGCCGGCGTCGGCAAAACCGAAATCGCCAAGGTATTGTCGGCAGCCCTCGGACGACGGCTGATCAGGCTGCAATGCTACGAGGGACTGGACGTCGCGTCCGCGGTCTATGAGTGGAACAGCGCGGCGCAGATGATTGCGATCCGGCTTGCGGAAGCCGCCGGCGATACCGATCGCGACCAGTTGTCGTCGGACATCTTCGCCGAACGCTATCTGATCAAACGGCCGCTGCTGCAGGCGCTGGAGCCGGATGTGGCAGGCGCGCCGGTGCTGCTGATCGACGAACTCGACCGCGCCGACGAGGCGTTCGAGGCTTATCTGCTTGAAATTCTCAGCGACTTCCAGGTGACGATCCCCGAAATCGGAACCGTGAAGGCGCCGCATCCGCCGATCGTCATCATCACCTCGAACCGTACCCGTGAAATTCACGACGCGCTGAAGCGCCGCTGTCTCTACCACTGGGTGGATTATCCGAATGCCGAGCGGGAGCTCGCCATCGTCAAGTCGCGCGTGCCTGGCATCTCCGCAAAATTGTCGCAGCAGGTGGTCGGCTTCGTGCAGGCGTTGCGCGAGCAGGATTTCTACAAATCGCCCGGTGTGGCCGAGACCATCGACTGGGCCACTGCGCTGACCGAACTCGACGCCCGTTCGCTGACCCCGCAGGTGGTGGGCGACACGCTCGGCGCGCTGCTGAAATATCAGGACGACATCGCGCGGATGCAGGGCGATACGCTGCAAAAGGTTTTGAAAGAGGCGACGAGCGAGAGTTAGTTCCTGCTCGGGGAAGGCACCGGCCGCGCGAGAGAGTAGAGATCCCGATGGCCATCAACCATCTGTCGCCCCCAACGGGCCAAATGGCCGACAATGTCATCGGCTTTGCGCGCGCGTTGCGCGCTGCCGGGATTCCGGTCGGTCCGGGGGCCGTCATCGATGCGCTGAACGCGCTGCAGGAGATCGATATCGGCAACCGCGCCGACGTCTTCACGACGCTGGAGGCGATCTTCGTCAAGCGTCACGAGCACGCCCTGATATTCGCGCAGGCATTCGACCTGTTCTTCCGCGCCGCCGAGGACTGGAAGCATATGCTGGATTCGGTGCCGCTGCCGGATCATGCGAAGAAGAAGCCGCCGCCGGCCTCGCGTCGCGTCCAGGAGGCGCTTTCGCCATCCCACATCAGCGAAATCCCGCAGGCCGAGGCGCAGGAGCTGCGGCTTTCGGTCTCCGATACCGAAGTGCTGCAGAAAAAGGATTTCGCGCAGATGAGCGCGGCCGAAATCGCCCAGGTCACCCGCGCCATTGCCGACATGAAGCTGCCGCAGGCCGAATTGCATACCCGCCGCTATCAGCCCGATGCGCGGGGCCTTCGGCTCGACATGCGGCGCACGCTGCGAGGCAGTCTGCGCACCGGCGGCGATATCATCAACATCCATCGGCTGGGACGGATCGACAAGCCGGCGCCGATCGTGGCGCTGCTCGATATCTCCGGCTCGATGAGCGAATATACCCGGCTGTTCCTGCATTTCCTGCATGCCATTACCGATGCCCGCAAGCGCGTCTCGGTGTTTCTGTTCGGTACCCGGCTCACCAACGTGACGCGGGCGCTGCGGGCGCGCGATCCCGACGAGGCGCTGGCGAGCTGTTCGTCGACGGTGCAGGACTGGGCCGGCGGCACCCGCATTGCGGCCTCGCTGCATGCCTTCAACAAGCTCTGGGGCAGGCGCGTGCTGGGGCAGGGGGCGATCGTGCTGCTGATCTCCGACGGGCTGGAACGGGAAGCCGACGCCAGGCTGGCGTTCGAGATGGATCGGCTGCACCGGTCCTGCCGCCGCCTGATCTGGCTCAATCCGCTTTTGCGCTACGGCGGCTTCGAGGCCAAGGCGCAGGGCATCAAAATGATGCTGCCGCACGTTGACGAATTCCGCCCCGTGCATAATTTGAGTTCCATCGAGGGGCTGATATCGGCGCTCTCCTCGGTGCAAGCGCCGCATCACCGCGGCCTGATCCGACCGGCAGCTTGAAAGAGGCTCCCATGCTCAATCGCGACGATGATATTCTGAAGGCCGCCGAGGACTGGCAGAAGGCCGGTCACGGGGTGGCGCTGGCCACCGTGGTCGAAACCTGGGGCTCGGCGCCGCGGCCGGCGGGCTCAAGCCTCGTGATCAATGATGACGGCACCTTCCTGGGCTCGGTGTCCGGCGGCTGCGTCGAGGGCGCCGTCGTCACCGAGGCGCTCGACGTGATCGCCAGCGGCAAGCCAAAGATGCTGGAATTCGGCGTCGCCGACGAAACCGCGTGGAATGTCGGCCTGTCCTGCGGCGGCACCATCCGTGTGTTCGTCGAGAAAGTCGGCCAGTCGTGAATCTCGAGACGCTTGCGGCGGTGAATGCCGAGCGCGCCGCGCGGCGGCCGGTGATCGTTGTGACCGATGTGGCCAATGGCGAACAGAGGCTGGTCAAGGCCGCCGACATCGCCGCCGATCCGTTGCGCGCCGATCTCGCCAAACAGCTGCGGATGGGCAAGAGCGGCATGATCGAGGCCGGCGACAAGAAGCTTTTTCTCAATGTCTACGCGCCAACCGCCCGGCTCGTCATTATCGGTGCGGTTCACATCAGCCAGGCGCTGGCGCCGCTGGCGCGCTCGCTGGACTATGACGTGACGGTGGTCGATCCGCGCACGGCCTTTGCAAGCCCCGAGCGGTTTCCCGATGTGCCGCTGATCGCCGAATGGCCCGACGTGGCGCTGCCGTCGCTCAATATCGATCACTACACGGCATTCGTGGCGCTGACGCACGATCCCAAGATCGACGATCCGGCGCTGCTGCACGCCTTCCAGCGCGACTGCTTCTATGTCGGCGCGCTGGGCTCGCGCAAGACCCACGCCAAGCGCGGCGAACGCCTGAGGGCGCAAGGCGCAAAGGATGCCGATATTGAGCGCATCCACGCGCCCATCGGGCTGCCGATCGGCGCGGTTTCGCCTTCGGAGATCGCAGTCTCGATCATGGCCGAAATCACCGCCCAACTGCGGTTGCCGAAAGCAGCCGCGGCATGAAGTTCGGTCCCGCCAGTCCGGCCGAGGCGATTGGCGGCGTCACCGTCCACACCCTGCGTCAGGGACCGCTGGTGTTGAAAAAAGGCACCACGATCGGCCCGTCGGAAGTCGAGGCACTCAACCGCGCCGGCGTCAAGGAAATCGTGGTGGTGCGGCTCGAGGACGGTGACGTTTCCGAAGATGTCGCGGCGGCGAGCATCGCGCGCGCGGTTGCCGGCGATGGCGTCAATGTCGAGCGGGCCTTTACCGGCCGCGCCAACCTGTTCGCAGGCAGGGCGGGCGTGCTGGTCGTGGACCGCGCCAAGGTCGATCGCATCAACGGCGTCGATGAAGCCATCACCTTCGCCACGCTCGCCGCCTTCAAACCGGTGGTCGAAGGCGAAATGATCGCGACGGTAAAACTCATTCCGTTCGGGGTCGAGGCGAAGCTGCGCGACATGGCGGTAGCGGCGGCCAGCGGCGGTGCGCTGCGGATCGCCCCTTATGTGATCAAGCGCGTCGGCATCGTCTCGACTTTGCTGCCGGGGCTGGCGCCGAAGGTGGTGGAGAAAACCTTGCGGGTGACGGCGGAGCGGCTGGCGCCCGCCGGCGCCGCCATCGTGGCCGAACGCCGCGTGCCGCATGACGAGGCGCCGCTCAAGTCTGCGATCAAGGAATTGCTCGGGCTCGGCGCCGAGCTGGTCGTGGTGTTCGGGGCATCCGCGATTGCCGACCGGCGCGATGTGATCCCGGCGGCAATTTCGGGTATCGGCGGCGCCGTCGAGCATTTCGGCATGCCGGTCGATCCCGGAAATCTGCTCCTGATCGGCAGCGCCGATGGCGTGCCGGTGCTGGGTGCGCCGGGCTGCGCACGCTCTCCGGTCGAGAATGGGTTCGATTGGGTGCTGATGCGTCTTTTGGCGGGTCTCAAGGTGACGCGGAGCGAGCTCACCGGCATGGGCGTCGGTGGCCTGTTGATGGAAATCGTAACGCGGCCTCAGCCGCGCGAAAGTCTCGCGCTCGACGGCAACCGCAAGGTCGCCGCGATTATTCTGGCGGCGGGGCGCTCGACCCGGATGGGCGGTCCCAACAAGCTTTTGGCTGAACTCGCCGGCAAGCCGCTGGTCCGGATCGTGACCGAGCAGGCGCTCGCCTCGAAAGCGCAAGGCGTGATTGTCGTCACCGGCCACCAGGCCGATGAGGTCCGGAAGTCGTTGCACGGACTAAAGGTGGCCTTCGTGCACAATCCGGATTTCGCCGGCGGACTTGCGACGTCCGTCAAGACCGGCATATCGGCGGTCCCGGATGATGCCGATGGCGCGGTGATCTGTCTTGGCGACATGCCGCTGATCTCAGCGCATCTGATCGATCGGCTGATCGAGGCGTTTGCGCCCGATAGCGGTAATCTGATCGCGGTGCCCGTCAGCGATGGGCGGCGGGGCAATCCAGTGCTGTGGTCGCGCCGTTTCTTTAGCGAGCTGATGACGCTCGACGGCGACATTGGCGCCCGTCACCTGATCGCCAAGCACAACGAGGCGGTGGCCGAAGTCCCGGTCGAGGGTCCCGGGGCATTCCTGGATATCGATACCCCGCAAGCGCTTGAGCAGGCGCAACGGGTGTGAGCGTCCGGGAAGCTGCGCGAAGGTAAATCCGAAAATCTCCACCCGATTAAAGCGAAATACCGGATCTGCTTCTTGCCGAAATGATGCCGGAGCCAACCATGCAATTCGATACCAAGATCGCGGTCGTGATCCGGACCGACCTCGAAGTTTGGCAGAAGCTGAACGTCGCTTGCTTTCTGACCAGCGGGATCGCGGCTAACTTTCCGGAATGCATCGGCGAGCCTTACGAGGACGGTTCGGGCACCCGATATCAGTCGCTGATCGGCCAACCCATCCTGATCTACGGCGCCGACCTGATGGCGCTGACCCGCGCGCTCGGACGGGCGCTGGCGCGGAACGTCAAGCCCGCGGTGTATACCGAGGACATGTTCAGGACGACGCACGATGCGGCAAACCGCGAGGCGGTGAGGGCGGTCATCAACGCCGATCTTAATCTGGTCGGTCTTGCCATGCGCGCCGAGCGCAAGGTGATCGACAAGATCGTCGACGGCTTGAAATTTCACAGCTAACGGGTTCACAGTTTTCCAAACGCCCTCGGCTTGGTATCCGCCTGCACATTTCCTCGGCATGTCCGGACGATCCGGCCAAGCCGCGTTCGACCTACTGACGAGGGGGGAGGGGCGCAAGGCGCTTGACATCGGCCGACCGTGCTCGTGTGATGACCGTCAACAACAACCAGAAACGCGATACACAATTTTTGAGGGAGGTTTCGATGCTGGTGCGTAGGGCTACCCATTTGCTCGGTGGACTGATTGCCGCGGTAGCGGTGTTGGGCATGGCGATTTCCGCTCACGCCCAGGAAAAGAAAATCAAGATTGGCGTGATTTACGACCTGACCGGCCCGCTCGCGGGCGGCGGATCGGAGCTGCAATACATCGGCGCCAAGATCATGCTCGATCAGTACGCCAAGACCGGGGTCGAAGGCTACAAGATCGAAGCGGTCTACGCCGACGCCCAGAGCAAGCCCGATGTCGCCATCAACGAGGCGGTCCGCCTGATCGAGCAGGAAAAGGTCGACATGCTCTTGGGGTTCTATTCATCGGCGCAATGCGTGCCGGTGGCCAGCCGTGTCGAGCAGCTCAAGAAGTTCATGTGGATCACCACCTGCATTTCCTCGGCCGTGCTCGAGAACAAGAATTACAAATACATCTTCCGTCCGCAGGCCAGCGGCGATCAGTTCGGGCTGATGACGATGGACTTCATCGCCCAGAACGCCAAGATCAAGTTCGGCAAGGAGCCGAAGGACCTGCGGGTTGCCATCATCCACGAGGACGGCGCCTACGGGGTCGACGTGTCGAAGGGCAACGTGGCCGGCGCCAAGAAGGCGGGTTTCAACGTCGTGCTGAAGGAAGGTTATTCGGCCACCGCCCCCGATCTGTCCGCGCTCGTCACCAAGCTGAAGCGCGCCCAGCCCGATGTGATCTTTCACACCGGCTATAATCCCGACATAACGCTGTTGCTGCGTCAGGCGCGCGAGCAGGGGTTGAAGTTCGGGGCGCTGGTCGGCCACGGCGCGGGCTACGGCGTCTACGAAAAGCTGAAGGAGGGTCTTGGCAGCGATGTGAACTATTTCTTCAACACCGATCCAATCTCGATCTGGCTCGCCAATCCGGAGGGCCTCGATCCAAAACTGCCGCCGGTGATTAAGATGGTCGGTGACGAATTCGACAAGGTGAAGCCAGGCGTTGCCATCCGCTCCGCCCATGTCGGCATGGCCGCGTCCAACACCTACGTCTTCCTGACCGATGTGCTGCCGCGCGCCATCAAGAAATATGGCGGCGTCGATCCCGATGCGCTGCGCAAGGCGGCGCTGGAAGTGGACATTCCCGACGGCGGCACCATGCTGGGCTTCGGCGTCAAGTTCCACGGCGAAGGCGACCCGATGGCCGGGCAGAATGAACGCTCGTTCCCGGTGGTCATCCAGTACGTCGACGACAAGTCCTATGTGGTTTGGCCGAAGAGCCAGGCGCAACGCGAGGCCGTGCTGCCGCTGCCGGCGGGCACGACCTACAGCTACAAATAGGCCTGGACTGACCAAGGGGCTGTCGTGCTGGTAGTTGAGGGGTTGGTAAAGCGGTTTGGCGGCTTCACGGCCGTCAACAAGGTATCGTTCCGGGTCGAGCAGGGCGAGATTCTCGGCCTGATCGGCCCGAACGGCTCGGGCAAGAGCACGATCTTCAACATGCTCTCCGGCACCTTCGGGCCGACGGCGGGTTCGATGAAGTTTGCCGGCGATGAGCTCGCCGGTCTCGCGCCGCACCGGATCATCAATCGCGGCATCGGCCGGACCTTCCAGATCCCGCGACCGTTCCACCGCCTGACCATGTTCGAGAATGTCGCGTTGGCTGGCTACTTCGGCCAGGGCCGGCATAGCCGCATCAAGGCGGCGGAGGCAGCGGAACGCGCGCTTGCGATGGTCGGGCTGCCGACAGAGCGCACTGCGAGCGTCGATGGGCTGGGCGCGGCCGGCCTGAAGAAGCTGGAGCTCGCCAAGGCGCTGGCAACGGGGCCGAAACTGCTGCTGGCCGATGAGAGCCTGGGCGGCCTCGACGATACCGAGATGGATCAGGCCGCCGACATGCTGCGCAAGATCCGCGACGAGCTCGGCATCACCATCATCTGGGTCGAGCACATCATGGGCGTGCTGATGCGCGTGGTCGACCGCGTGATGGTGCTGGATCACGGCGAGAAGATTTCCGAGGGCCTGCCCAGCGAGGTGTCGAGCGATCCGCGGGTCGTCGAGGTTTATCTCGGCACCGACGCGGATGCGACCCAACTCGCCGCGGCGCAAGCGCGGCGATAGAGCATGATCCGGACGGGGCGCGTGGCATGCTTGAGATGAAATCGGTCGATGCAGGCTATGGCACCTTCCAGGCGCTGTTCGGCGTCAGCCTTCACGTCGCGGCGGGCGAGGCGGTCGGCGTGATCGGCCCCAACGGCGCCGGCAAGACGACCCTGATGCGGGTGATCTCCGGCCTGATCCGCCCGCGCGCGGGCGCGATTTCGATGGAGGGCGTCGATATTCTGAAAACGCCGGAGCATCGCATCGTCAGTCTGGGCATCGCGCATGTACCGGAGAACCGCCGGCTGTTTCCTCGTCTGACGGTGGCAGACAATCTCAAGATGGGCGCCTTCATGACGGAAGCGCGTTCGCGCTACGCCGAGCGGCTGGCGTTTGTGTTACGATCTTTTTCCGCGCTTGAAGGAACGCCGCAGCCAGCTGGCCGGCACCATGTCGGGCGGGGAACAGCAAATGTGCGCGATTGGCCGCGCGCTGATGTCGGACCCGAAATTGCTGCTGCTCGACGAACCATCGGCTGGCCTCGCGCCGGTCGTCGTGCAGCAGGTTTTCGAACTGGTGAAGCGAATTCGCACCAGTGGCCTGACCGTGCTGATTGTCGAACAGAACGTGCAACAGGTCTTGCGCGTGGTCGATCGAGCCTACCTGCTGGAGGCGGGATCGATCCGCGCCTCGGGCAAGTCGAGCGAGATGCTGGCCAGCGACACGATCCGGCAGGCCTATCTCGGGGTATGAGGTTTTTGCGGTTTAGGTGAAACGATGACGGACATTTTCGACATCTACCTGCTCGAAGCCATCGTGAACGGCATCCTGCTCGGCGGCGTGCTGGCGTTGCTGGCGCTTGGGTTGAACCTGATCTTCGGCGTCATCGATGTGACATGGATCTGCTACGCCGAGCTGGTCATGATCGGCATGTACGGCATGTATTATATGGTCCAGGTTTTCGGGCTGCCTTATTACGTGGCCGCGCCGTTCACGATCCTGCTGGTCGCGGGGCTGGGGGCGCTGTTGCATTTGCTCGTGATCGCGCCGCTGCTTTCGGCGCCGCCGATCAACCAGCTTCTTGCCACCGGCGGCGTGCTGTTCGTGCTGCAAAGCTTCGCCACCGTCGCGTTCGGCATCGACTTCCGCAACCTCGGCATCCGGATGCCGGTGCTGAAATTCGCCGAGATGCATTTCAGCTATTCGCGCCTGCTGGCTTTCGCCGCCGCGTTGATCGGCATGCTGCTGGTCTATTTCTTCATGAAGCGGACCTATATCGGCACCGCCATCCGCGCCATCTCCCAGGACCGCCAGATCATGGTGCTGATGGGTGTCGATACCCGTCGTATCTATCTCATCACCTCGGCGCTGGGTGGCGCGCTCGCCGGCCTCGCGTCCTGCCTGCTGGTGCTGCAATACGACATCCATCCGTTTGTCGGCCTGACGTTCGGACCGATCACCTTCCTGATTTGCGTGCTGGGCGGGCTCGGCAATTTCGTCGGCGGCTTTGTCGCAGCGTTTGTATTCGCCGAAATCATCTCCCTCGGCGGGCTGTTTTCCGATCTCGAGTGGGGTTACGTGCTGGCGTTCGCCTTCTTCATTGTCATGATGTTTATCAGGCCTGCCGGGCTGTTGGCGAGGCGCTCGTGACCGCACGTCAGCTTGGACCATGGATCGCCGGTGCAGCGCTGATCGCGCTGCCGTTCGTCTATCGCGATCCCTACCACCTGCATATTTTGATCCTGATCCTGATCTGGTCGTTTGCCTATACGTCGTGGTCGATGATGGGCCGCTTCGGCCTGGTCTCGCTCGGGCACGGCGGGTTCATGGGCGTCGGCGCCTACGTGACCGCATTGTTATGGAATCATCTCGGTGTATCGCCGTGGCTCGGCATTCCCATCGCGATGGCCGCGGCCGCGGTGCTGGCGGTGATCGTGGCCTATCCGTGTTTTCGTTTCCGCATCACCGGCCACTATTTCGTGCTCGTCACGCTGGCGCTGTCGGGAATTGTCCTGCAGGTCATTACCGCGACGCGCGACTATACCGGCGGTTCGCTTGGATACACCCCCGACCGCACCAGGGGCAGCCAGTTGCTGGCGCTGCAATTCGACGACAAGGTGACCTGGTATCTGATCGCACTCGGGATCTGGGCCCTCGGCCTTCTGATCTGGCGCTGGGTCGACGGCAGCATGGATCGCTACGCGCTCGAGGCCATCTCCGAGGATGAGGACGCCGCCGCGGCGGCCGGCGTCAACGTGACCTGGGAAAAACTCAAGATCACGGTGATCTCGGCGCTGATGACCTCGCTCGCCGGCGCGCTGTACTGCCAGTACCAGATGTTCATCTCTCCGGACACGGTGAGCGGTATTTCGGTGTCCCTGCAGATGGTTTTTGCCGTGATCGTCGGTGGCCTCTATGTTTCGCTCGGGCCGACCGTCGGCGCCATCATCACCATCATGCTGGCGGAAATCTTGCGGATCGGCTTCGGAACGAAAGCCGTCGGCTGGGACAATCTCGTCTACGGCGTGCTGCTGGTGGTCTTCATCATTTTCCTGCCCAAGGGCATCCTGGGCAGCATAACCGAGAAGTTGAAAGCCCGGCGCAAGGCTTGAGGCATCAACGAATTGCGATCATCGCGGGCAGGCGAAGATAACGGCGATGTGAAAGCCCGCGCCGCAAACCCCGTTGACGATGACTGACTGGTCAGTCATATTCCATTTCATGCAAAGCTCACGCCCAGGCAGGAAAAGGATTCCGCCCAAGCTGGCCACGCGTCCCCGGCAGGGCGAGAAGGCTGGCCCAACTACGACGCCGAAGCCCGGCGGCCCTTCGCCGGCCCCGTTATCGAACCGGGCCGAGCGCGCGGCTGAGCGGCGCGAGGCCATCATCGAGGCGGCGCTGGATGAGTTCATCGCGCGGGGCTTTACCGCGACCCGGCTCGACGACGTCGCCAAGCGGGCGGGCGTCGCCAAGGGCACGATCTACCTGCACTTCAAGGACAAGGAATCGATGTTCGAGGAATTGATCCGGACGGCGCTGGTGCCGCTGATCGGGCGGCTGCACGCGCAGCCGCCGATCGGGGAATCGGTTCGCGATGCGATTGAGGGTTTTGCCCAGAACTTCATCCGCGAGGTCGCGAACACGCGACGCGGCGACATCGTGCGCCTGATCGTCGCCGAAGGACCGCGTTTTCCGGCCGTGGCCGAGTTCTACTACCGCGAAGTCGTATCGCGCGGGCTTGCCGGCATGCGTGCGATGATCGAACTCGGCATTGCGCGAGGCGAAATTCGGCAGAAGAATTTGGCGCGGTTTCCCCAGATACTGGTGGCGCCCGCGCTGATCGCGGTGATCTGGCAGAGCCTGTTCAGCAAATACGCCCCGCTCGATGCGAGGGAGATGTTTCGCGTTCACCTCGATCTGATTTTTGGCGAACGGAGGGCGCCATGACCTGGTCGCGATCGACGTTTCGAATTGTTGTGGCGCTCGCGCTGGCGGCAGGGCTGGCCGGCTGCGGCCAGCCCAAGGATGCCGGTTACCAGGGATGGGTGGAAGCCGACATGATCTTTGTCAGCCCCGACGAAACCGGACGGGTGATCAAGCTGAACGTTCGTGAGGGCGACGAAGTCAAGGCCGGCACGCCGCTGTATTCGGTCGACGACGACCTGCAAAAGGCCGACCTCAACCAGAACAATGCTACCCTTGCCAACGCCCAGCAAAGTTACGACCGCGCGGCATCGCTGAGCAAGACCGGCTCGGGGACGCAGGCCAATCTCGACGCGGCGGTATCGGCGCTGCGGGTCGCGGAAGCGCGGGTCAACACTTCGCAGACGCGACTGGCGCGGCGCAGCGGCTTTGCGCCGGTGGACGGCACGATTCAGCAGATTTATTTCCGCGAGGGCGAGATGGTGCCGGCGCAGCGGCCGGTACTGTCGATCATGCCGCCGGGCAACATCAAGCTGCGATTTTTCGTGCCGGAGCCGGAGTTGCCGAAGCTTGCGATCGGCGACGAGGTGCGCGTGACCTGCGACAATTGTGCCGCCGACCTGAGCGCGAAAATCTATTTCATCGCGACCTCGGCCGAATACACCCCGCCGGTAATCTACAGCCTCGAGGAGCGCAACAAGCTCGTCTACCTGATCCAGGCGCGGCCCTCCCGGCCGGATTCACTGCGGGTCGGCCAGCCGATCAGCGTATTCATCAACGCCAAGACGCCGGTCGCGGACAAACGATGACCACGGCATCGATTTCCGCTTCCGACATCGCCATCGACGTCCAGGGTCTGACAAAATCCTTTAACGGCCGCGAGGTGGTGCATGACCTGTCGATGCAGGTCAAGCGCGGCACCATCTACGGCTTCCTCGGCCCCAACGGAAGCGGCAAGACCACCACCATCCGCATGCTCTGCGGGCTTTTGACGCCCGACAGCGGCGAGGGCAGCTGTCTCGGCTTCGACATCCGCCGCGACGCCGACAAGATCAAGTTTCAGGTCGGCTACATGACGCAGCGCTTCAGCCTGTATCAGGATCTGTCGGTGCGTGAAAATCTGGAATTCGTGGCGCGGCTTTACGGCATGCGCGATGCGCGGGGCGCCGCGCGCGACATGATCAAGCGGCTCGGACTTCAAGGGCGCGAGGAACAACTCGCCGGCGAACTCTCGGGCGGCTGGAAGCAGCGGCTCGCGCTCGGCGCCTGCACTTTGCCCAATCCGCGGCTGCTGCTGCTGGACGAGCCGACCGCGGGCGTCGATCCCAAGGCGCGGCGCGATTTCTGGAACGAGATCCATGCACTGGCGGCGGAAGGGCTGACGGTATTGGTCTCCACCCACTACATGGACGAGGCCGAGCGCTGCCACGAGATTGCGTATATCGCCTATGGATATCTGCTGGCGCACGGCACCGTGGAGCAGGTGATCGCGAAATCGGCGCTGTCGACCTACACCGTCACCGGCGACGACCTTAATGCGCTCACCACCGAACTTGCCGGCAAGCCCGGCGTCGACATGGTGGCACCGTTCGGCACCAGCCTGCATGTGTCCGGGCGCGACAAGGCGGCGCTGGAGCGCACGATCGCGCCGTATCGCGACCGCAAGGGATTGCACTGGCAGCACAGCGAGCCGTCGCTGGAAGACGTCTTTATCGAACTGATGGCGCGCTCAAAGGACAATTTCCAATGAGCGCCACCAGCCCATCCGGCCAAAACCAGGGCGCCAGGGAATCCTCGTTCGGGTTCTGGCGGCGCAGCTACGCGATGGTGATCAAGGAATTCATCCAGCTCAGGCGCGACCGGGTGTCGTTTGCGATGATCGTGATGATTCCGGTGATGCAACTCATGCTGTTCGGCTACGCCATCAATACCACGCCGCGCAATTTGCCGACCGCCGTGCTGTTGCAGGAGGACTCCGACCTCGCGCGCTCGATCCTGAAGGCGCTGGAGAACACCGCCTATTTCCATTTTACCCGGGAAGTGCACGATGTCGCCGAATTCGACGATCTCCTGCAGTCGGGCAAGGTTCTGTTCGGCGTGGAAATTCCGCGCGGCTTCGAACGCGCGGTGCGGCGCGGCGACCGTCCGGCGCTGCTGGTTGCAGCCGACGCCACCGATCCGGTAGCGGCAGGCTCGGCGCTCGGTGCGCTCGGTACCGTGGTGCAGACCGCGCTTGAACACGACCTGCGCGCCGGCGATCCACCGTCCCTGCCGTTCGAGATCCGCACTCACGCCCGTTACAATCCGGCAGGGTCGTCGCGGCTGAATATCGTACCGGGCCTGGTCGGCACCATCCTGACCATGACCATGCTGATTTTTACCGCGTTGTCGGTGACGCGCGAAATCGAGCGCGGCACCATGGAAAACCTGCTGTCGATGCCGATCAGGCCGGTCGAGGTGATGTTCGGCAAGATCATTCCTTATGTGCTGGTCGGTTTCATCCAGGCCGCGCTGATCATCGGCATCGGCGTGGGATTGTTCGGGGTGCCGGTGCAGGGCAGCCTGATCATGCTGGCGCTGCTCTCGACGCTGTTCATCACCACCAATCTTTCGATCGGCTACACGTTTTCCACCATCGTGCAGAACCAGTTGCAGGCGATGCAGCTCTCGATGATGTTTTTCCTGCCCAGCATTCTGTTGTCCGGCTTCATGTTTCCGTTCGCGGGCATGCCGGTATGGGCGCAATATATCGGCGAGGGCCTGCCGTTGACGCACTATGTGCGGATCGTTCGCGCCATCATGCTGAAGGGCGCGACCCTGCCGAACGTGCAATACGATACCATCGCGCTGCTTGCCCTGATGCTGCTGGCCATGACGATCGCGGTGACGCGCTTCCGCCGGACGCTGGATTGATGCAGAATGAGGATGTTACTCGCTGTCATTCCGGGGCGTGAGGAAACGAGCGAAGCCGGAATCTAGGAATTCCGGCCCCGGTCGTTCGCACCTGTCCGGAATGAGCTGGAAAAACCGATGCCCGGGCTGTGGCGAAGTGAGAAAGGCAATCAACGGTTGGCGATGCCGGCCGATTATGAGCACGCGCTGACGCAGGAAGTGCTGCGGACCGAGCTGATCCGGATCAAGGCGCTGATCGCAACAACCTCGCTTCTCGCGGCTGTTCTTTGGGCCATCTATATTCTGGAACCGGAGGCCGTGAATCACATCTGGCGAGGCCGTCTCAGGCCGGCCTATCTCTATGTGATACTGGTTCCTTTCATTCTGTTCGAGCTTTGGGTGCATGCGGTCGTCAGCCGTCACCTGAAGCTGCACCAGGACGTGCCGGTGTACCGGCGCTATCTTGGCGCGCTGATCGAAACCACGATGCCAACCATTGCGCTGGCTCTGCACATCGAGAACATGGGGCCGGTTCAGGCGCTCGGGTTCGTGGTGCCGTTGGCCTATTTCATCTTTATCATTCTCTCGACGCTGCGGCTGGATTTCTGGCTCTCGACCTTCACCGGGTTTGTCGCGGCAGCCGAGCTGTTCGCAATGGCGATGTTCTATCATCCCGCTGTTAATCCCGATCCCGAGCCCGAGATTTTCTATCATGCCGCGCGCAGCCTGGTCATCCTGATCTGCGGAATGCTGGCGGGCGCGGTCGGCGTTCAGTTGCGCCGCCAGTTCGAGACCAGCATACAGGCTGCGACCGCGCGCGACCGCATCACCAATCTGTTCGGCCAGCATGTCTCGCCACAGGTGGTGGAGCGATTGATGGTTGAAGGCGCCGACACCTCGAGCGATATCAGGCGGGTCGCCGTCATGTTCGTTGATTTCCGCAGCTTTACTGCTGCGGCGCGCTCGCGCTCGCCGCAGGATGTGGTCAATCGGCTCGACGGCGCGTTCGCGATCCTGGTCGAAATACTCGACCGGCACGGCGGCATCGTAAACAAGTTCCTGGGCGATGGATTTTTGGCGCTGTTCGGCGCGCCCCTAGCAGCGCCCGAGGCCGCGCACCACGCGGTATCGGCGGCGCGCGAGATGCTGACGGCGATGGAGCGCGTCAATCGCGCCTCGAGCTGGCCGCTGCGGATCGGCATCGGCATTCATTTCGGTGAAGTGGTCGCGGGCAATATCGGCTCGCCGCGGCGCAAGGAATACACTGTGATCGGCGACACCGTGAATTTCGCCGCCCGGCTAGAGACGCTCAACAAGGAGTTTAATTCGCAATTGCTGATCTCTTCATCCGTTCGCGATGCGCTCGGCGACGACGGCAATGATGCAGTGTCGCTTGGCGAGGTGGCGATCAGGGGCTATGAGCGGCCGATGATGGTGTGGCAGTTGGGATAACTGACCGGAGAAGATCGAATGCAACGGCGTTATGTGACCGTGGACGTTTTCACCGATCGTGCCTTTGGCGGCAATCCGCTGGCGGTGGTGCTCGACGCCGGCGGGCTTTCGACCGCGCAGATGCAGGCGATGGCAATCGAGTTCAATTATTCCGAGACGACGTTCGTGCTGCCGCCGCGCGATGCCGCCAATGACGCGCAGGTGCGCATTTTCACCGTCAACAACGAAATCCCGTTTGCCGGCCATCCCAATGTCGGCACGGCCTTCGTGCTGGCGACGCAGGCAGCCAAAGCGCCGGCGCGGTTCAGGTTTGAGGAGAAGGCCGGCCTCGTCCCGGTCGAAATCCTGCAAGAAGCGGGCAAGGTGATGGGCGCCGAGCTCACCGCGCCGCAAGGCCTGAGCAAGTTGACGCAATTCAGCGCCGAGCAGGTGGCAGCGTGCATTTCACTGTCGGCAGTCGATATCAAAATTGACCGGCATCCGCCTCAAATCATTTCTGTCTCGCTGCCATTTCTGGTCGCGGAATTGGCTTCGCGCGAGGCGCTGCGGCGGGCCAGCCCCGATCCTTCGGGTTTTGCGCGCATCCTGCCGAACAACCGCTGCGACGCGGTCTACTGCTACACCCGCGATGTGCCGGCGGCGGAGAAGCCGTGCGAGTTGCAGGCCCGGATGTTTCATCCCGGATTTAGCGGCCTTTCCGAAGACCCCGCCACCGGGAGCGCCACCGTCGCCGCCGCCGCAATGCTTGCCGAATTGTCGAGCGAACGCGATGGCGAATTCAGGTTGCACATCGGGCAGGGCGTTGACATGGGCCGGCCCAGCCTGTTGCTGACTCGGGTCCGCAAGGAAAATGGCGTCGTGATTTCTGCGCATGTCGGAGGGCGCTGCGTGCAGATGATGGAAGGCACGTTCCGGCTCGCGGGCGAGGGATAGAGCGATCGATTGTAAGTGGTCGCCCTGCGGCGCGGCTTCACCATCCGACGTGCCACCGCACCAACCTTGAAATTCATCTCCGCAGGTTTTTGCTGTCGCAGTAGCGCTTGGCGGCCTCGGCTGTATTGCCGATCCGCTGGCTATCGCGATAGCAGGTCTTCCACGTGCCATCGAGACAGACTTCCAGCGGCCTGCCGTTGGGACCTGTCGCAATCTTGGTCGGCGTTCCCGGAGCACACCCTTTCAAGGCCTGCGCATCTCCGCCTAACGCTACTGTCCCAAGCAGCGCCACCAAGATGACTTTCATTTTTTGGCCCCCTTGCCGATGTTTTAGTGTCAGACCTGCGGCGCGGCCAGATTTTCGATCTTCACGCCGTCGCGGTCTTCGATGATCTCGGCGATCCATTGCCGGTGGCACTGCCGGTGATCGCGCTCGTAGCAGAGGATGCAGACCGGCCCGGATTTTTTGACCAGCGTCGACAACTCGTCGAGTTCCTCCCTGGCTTGCGCTGTCTTCAGATGTTTGGCGTAGATCTTGTGCAACGCATCGAATTTGCCACTGCGCGCGGCTTCACGTCCGTCCTTCGGCGTGCCGAGCCCGCGCAGATGCAGGTAGGAAATGCCGCGTTCGTCCAAACCGGCCGCGAGCTGGTTCTTCGAAAAACCGGGCCGGCGCGAGGAGGCGACGGCGCGTACGTCGACCAACAACTTCACCCCGGCGTTTTCCAGCTCGTCGAGAACCGCCTTCGGCGGTGTCTGTTCGTAGCCGATGGTGAAGAGGCGTTTGGTTTTGCGTGCCATGTCGACTTCCAGGGTTCGTTACATTGTCCGTCAAGGCTACGTCACCCCCATAATGATTACCACCATGGTTAGGCGGTGTTGCCGCCATGGGCGGCCTGTCGCATAGTCCGCACGCAAAGGGCCTGCGCTTAAAGGCAAACTCGCCGGGGAATACAATGAGTGGATTTTGTCTCGCGCGGGCATGGATTGCCGCGGCGTTCTTTGCCCTCGGCGCCGCGGCACAGGCGCAGACCGCCTATCCCGACCATCCCGTGAAGATCATCGTCCCGATCGGCCCCGGCGGCAGCTACGACCTGATCGGGCGCCAGATCGCCGATGTGCTTTCAAAGCGGACGGGACAGGCCTTCTTCGTCGAGAACAAGCCCGGCGCCGGCACGGTCGTCGGCACGCTGGCCGCAGCCCAAAGCGAGCCGGACGGCTATACGCTTGTTGTCGGCGGGCTCTCCAACATGGCCTTCAACTCGGCGCTTTATTCGAAGCTTGCTTACGATCCACTGAAGGATTTCGTGCCGGTCGCGGTGGTCTACAAGTTCGGTTATGTCATGGTCGGCCGCAAGGACATGCCTCAGAAGACGCTGCAGGACATCGTCGCCGCGGCCAAAGCCGATCCGGGCTCCATCACGGTCGCAACCGCCGGCGTCGGCACCGGCCAGCAGCTGGTGGCCGCCGCATTCATGAAGGCCGCGGGCGTGAAGCTGCTGGAGGTGCCCTACAAGGGCTCGCCGCCCGCGTTCACCGATCTGCTCGCGGGCCGTATCGATCTGTTCTTCGATTCGATCGCCGCCGGCCTGCCCTACGTGCAGTCGGGGCAGGCGCGGGGCATCGCGGTGCTGTCGTCCAGGCGCAGCCCGCTTGCGCCTGACGTGCCGACCATGTCGGAAGCCGGCGTGCCCGGTCTCGATGTCGATTCCTGGCTCGGCATTTTTGCGCCAGCCAATACCCCGCCGGAGGTCATTGCGAAGTTGCGAAGCGATATTCGCGCCTCGTTGCCGGACCTCAAGGAGCGCTTCGAGAAGAGCGGCGGGGAGGTCTGGAGCCCGCCGAACGGCAGGCTCGAGGACTTCGTCGCATCCGAATACGAGAACTGGACCAAATTGATCCGCGAGGCCGGCATCAAGCTGGATTGAGATTATTTCAAGCGCGCGATCAATTCCATCGCGCCGGATGGCGCACGCACCTTGCCTTCGTGAATCACGTAAGCGAACACATCGCGCGGGGCGTTTTTCGCGTTGGCCGGATCGACGCGGGGCAAATCGTCCGGCTCGCCGCCGCCGGCCCACATCTGCAGGCGGCTCGCCCAGGCGTCGAGTTGTTTTGGCGGATAGCAGGTCTTGATCTCGTCATTGCCCTTCTGCAGCCGCGCGTAGATGAAGTCACCGGTCAGGTCGGCGATCGCCGGGTATTTGCCGTGTTCGGCGAACACCACGGGCGTTGCAAACTTGCGCAACAGCGCGACAAAGCCGGGGACCCGGAAACTATCATGGCGAACCTCGACCACGTGACGCAGCCGACGTCCTTCGAGCTGGCGCGGCAGCAACTCGAGAAACCCTCCAAAGTCCGCTTCGTCAAATTTCTTGGTCGGCGCGAATTGCCATAGCACCGGGCCGAGCCGGTCACCGAGTTCCAGCACGCCGGAATCGTAAAACCGTTTGATGGAATCGCCGGCCTCCGCCAGCACGCGCCGATTGGTGGCAAAGCGCGGCCCCTTTACCGAGAATACAAAGCCGTCGGGCACCTCGCGTGCCCATTTGCGAAAGCTCTCCGGCTTCTGCGAGCCGTAATAGGTGCCGTTGATCTCGATCGAAGTGAGTTTCGAGGCCGCGTATTCCAGCTCCTTCGCCTGCGCCAGCTTTTCCGGATAAAACACGCCGCGCCATGGTGCGAAGGTCCAGCCGCCGACGCCGATGTAGATGTGGCCTGCGCTTTTTGCCGTGGTCTTCGGGGTCTTGCTCACGTACGAAATCTCATCGCGGGAAGGGGGCTCGAGAGGCCCGAGCCTAACCAAACCAATCGTGATTGGCCAGTTCGCCGAAACGATGCAAGCTGGGATTGAAAAAGGAGAACTGGATGCGGGCGATAATACTGGCAGCCTTGGCGATGACGACTTCAGCCGCGCTGGCCGACGACATCGAAGACGCCCACCGGCTGGCGGTGGCGGGGCGCGATTCCTACTGGAATTGCCTCGCCCGGGAATATTCGCGGGAGGACAATAAAGGCCTGCCGGGGCAGGATTTTGCCTCCCTCGTCGCGAGCGTTTGCGCTTCGGAAAGGCAAAATTTTCGGGTGATGCTGGTGGACTACCTGTCGTTGCAGTTTCCGAATGCCGATGCCGGGGCACACATGACCACAGCCAACAACGCGATCGCGTCGGCTCAAAAAGAAATCGTGACGACGTTCATCAAACACAAGGTTGCGCCGAAATAGCCGGCGCCCTTGGATCTAGCGTGACGTCGTGGTCGATTTGGTCACCAGGCGTTCCAGGGGCTTGAAGGTCTGCCGGGCGAGCTTGCCATAGAGTTCGCGCAGTTTCTGCGACTCGGCAAGGAAGGTAACGTAAGTCTGCTTGGCAAATTCGGCCTGGACCTCCACGGCCTTGTCGAACGATCGCACCCCGGAGAGCTGCTCGACAAAGCACCGGGTATTCTCCAGTGATTTCCTGGTGTAATCGCTGTAGGCAGTCGCGATCGTATGCAGCCCGACCGGCAAGGGCTCTGCCGGCGTGACAGCGACGGCCGGCGGCGCCTCGGTCAATGCGACCGCCGTTTCTATTGGCGCCGTTTCGATCTGTGCCGTTTCGATTTGCGGCTGTTCGATTTGCGCCTGGGCGTCCGCCTGCAATTCCGGGACAGGACTTTGCGGTTGCTCGGGTTTTCTGGCCCGCTGCTGCTCCGCTTTCCTGTTTCGCTGCCCGGACTTGCCGCCCGGTTTGTGGCCTGAACTCGACATTTGAATCTCCGTCCTGAATTATCAAAACCAAGGTTCAAATCTCCGCCATTTTTGCGATGGAATCGCGGTTCTCGCTTGTTCCTTACGCGGCCCTCGTGTGTTGACATCGCGAATTAGGAACTGCGATCTTACGCGTCACAGGCTGACCGGGGAATATCGGGATGGATTCGGAAAAGATCGCGAGGGTTTTGGGTGCAATTGTCGTGGCAGCTGCCCTGGTTACTGCATTGCTGTACTGGCCGGCAGGCGGCAGGCCGGCAAAACCGGCTCAAAAAATCGAGGCGCCGGTGGCTGTGCCGCCGCCGGTGAGGGGGCCGGTGGTAAGGGAGGTGCCGCAGTAGGTTGGGAGGCTCTTGTACGAAGCCCTTGCAAAACGCCCCCATCGTCCCCATCTTGTCTCTAACGGCGACGTTGATGCTTCATAGCTCCGGCGCTGGGACGACCACTGAATAGTTTGGCTGCGCCGGATGTACGCGCGCCCTCTGTTCGTGGTCGTTGGCATTTTAGGCCCCTTTTGGCCGGTTTTACCCCCTCAACACCGCCGTTTTCGGAACTGCGCCTTGGCTTCCGCTGAGCCTATCGGATATACGCTGGCGGCATGAATGAAGCCATCCGACCTGGCCCCGATAACCCGCCGCAGACCATTGCGACGCCTCGACTTTCGGTCGTCGTCCCCACCTTCAACGAGCGCGACAACGTCACGACGCTGCTTCGGCGGCTCGAGGCAACGCTTTCAGGGGTTGCCTGGGAAGTCATCTTCGTCGATGACAATTCCCCTGACGGCACCTGGGATGTGGTGAGGGGTCTGGCGCGTCAGGATTGCCGCGTCCGCTGCATCCGGCGGATCGGACGGCGCGGCCTCTCCGGCGCCTGCATCGAGGGCATTCTGGCATCCAGCGCACCGTTCGCCGCCGTCATCGACGCCGATCTGCAGCACGACGAGATGCAATTGCCGGTCATGCTGGCGCTGCTGCAAGGCGACGAGTTCGACCTCGTGGTCGGTAGCCGCTATATCGAAGGCGGCAACGCGGACAGCTTCAACAAACAACGCGCCAGCGCAAGTCACCTTGCCACCGAAGTAGCAAAGCGCGTGCTGCGGGTGAAGATCGCCGATCCCATGAGCGGCTTCTTCATGATCCGCCGCGATCGTTTCGAGCAACTGGCGCCGCGGCTCTCCACCCACGGCTTCAAGATCCTGCTCGACATCGTCGCAACCGCGCGCGGCGAACTGCGGATCAAGGAAATCCCCTTTACCTTCGGCTTGCGGCTGCATGGCGAAAGCAAGCTCGATTCCGTGGTGGCACTGGATTTCCTGGGGTTGGTGCTGGCGAAGCTGACGCACGATGCGATCTCGCTGCGCTTCCTGTTGTTTGCGATGGTCGGATCGATCGGCCTGATCGTGCATCTCGCGACGCTATTCATCGCGATTGAGGCTTTCGATGTGCCGTTTCCGGAAGCACAGGCGAGCGGCGCGCTGGTGGCCATGACCTGCAATTTCATCCTGAACAATTTTCTCACCTATCGCGATCAGCGACTGCATGGTTTTGCCATCCTGCGCGGGCTATTGCTGTTTTATCTGGTTTGCAGCGTCGGCTTGTTCGCCAATGTCGGCGTCGCGTTCTCGGTTTACGACCAGGAGCCGATCTGGTGGCTGGCAGGTGCGGGAGGCGCCCTGATGGGCGTGGTCTGGAATTACGCGATGTCCGGGCTGTTCGTCTGGCGCAAACGATGAATTTGCGATGAGTCCGAACGAGGGGCGGCTCGTCCGCAACACGGTTCTCACAATTCTTGCCCTGGTCGTGCTGCGGCTGATCGCCGCCGCCCTGACGCCGCTGACCTTTGACGAAGCCTATTACTGGATGTGGTCGCAGCACCTGGCCTTCGGTTATTACGATCACCCGCCGATGGTCGCGATTTTGATCCGCCTCGGCACCATCATCGCCGGCGATACCGAGTTTGGCGTCCGGCTGGTGTCGATCCTGCTGGCGTTGCCGATGAGCTGGGCAGTCTATCGCGCCGCTGCGATCCTGTTCGGCGGCCAGCGCGTGGCGACCGCCGCCGCTATTTTGCTCAACGTCACCTTGATGGCGGCGGTCGGGACCTTGATCGTGACGCCGGATGCGCCGCTGCTGGCGGCCTCGAGTTTCGTCCTGTTGTTTCTGGCGAAGGTGCTGGAAACCGGGCGGGGCGCCTGGTGGCTCGCCGTCGGGGTCGCAGTCGGCGCAGCGTTGCTGTCAAAATACACCGCCCTGTTGTTCGGCCCGGCGATCCTGGTCTGGCTGGTGAGCGTTCCAAAACTGCGTCGCTGGCTGATCTCGCCCTGGCCATATCTCGGCGGCGTCGTCGCGCTCCTGATATTTGCGCCGGTCATTGTCTGGAATGCCGATCATCACTGGGTTTCCTTCATCAAACAGATCGGCCGCGCCCGCATCGAGGATTTCAGGCCGGCATTCATCGGCGAGTTGATCCCGACCCAGATCGCCTTCGCAACGCCGCTGGTGGCGATGCTCGGTGCGATGGGACTCTACGCGCTGCTCAGGCGCAACGCCGGCGCGCTGGCCGCGCGCATGCTGATCAACTCGACGTTCTGGATCATCGTAATTTATTTCGTCTGGCATTCGCTGCATGCCCGCGTCGAGGCGAACTGGTTCGCGCCGGTCTATCCGGCGTTTGCGATCGCAGCCGCGGTCGCGGCCAACCTGACGCAATGGCAGGCGGGCCCGCAGCGCGTCGTCGATTTTTGCATGCGCTGGGCTTCTCCGGTCGGTGTCCTGATGTTTGCGCTGTTGATCGTGCAGGCCAATACCGGGGTGCTCTCCGGTTATCGCCGCGATGCTACGGTGCGCAGCGTCGGCGTTGGCTGGCGCGCATTGGCCTCGGAGATCGAAGCCGTACGCCTGCGCACCGGCGCCACCTGCGTGCTGGCGCCGGATTACGGCACCACCGGCTGGCTCGCCTTCTATCTGCCGAAAGGCACCTGCGTCGTGCAGCCAACGCAGCGCATCCGCTGGGTCAACATGCCCGAACCCGATGCGGCGAAATTGTCCGGCAAGTTACTGTATGTGGACGAGGCGCGGACGGGCGGACGGCCGAATCTGAAGGATAGTTTTGCGCGGGTTGAGCGGGTTGCGGAGCTCAAGCGCCTGCGAGGCCCGCTCACGATCGAGACCTACGCGCTTGATTTGCTCGAAGGGCCGAGTGGCGAGGTGCTTGACCGTTCGGCGCCGCCGGAACTCGAGTGAACGCGATGCGGGAACCAGGGAACCCCAGGGAATTTTGAAAGCCTGATGTTAACCATGTTTCCTCGCCCTCGCTGAAACGCCGTTTCTCGCGGGTTTTCGTGCGGGAACTCACTCGCGTTGGGCGTGCCTCACATTCGCCCGCACTTAATCCGCATTTAACTAAAAGTCGCCTTAATGACGCTCCGCACCTCTGCGAGACGCACTTTTCGGAATTTGAATTCCGCCGATTGTCGCGCGCAGGTTCCGCGTTCGAACGTGCTGCCGAAATGCACATCGGGCGCAGCCTGGAAGGGGAAATGGTGGGGCCAGTCTGGATGCAAGGCGGATGAGTACCAGTACGAGTGCGTGTTTCGATTTCGTGGCGTCCTGTCCCAGAAGTTCAGCCCGCAAGACCCGTCTTTTCAATTTTCCCGGCGGCGCCGCGGTCGCCTGCCTGGTGTTGGGCTGCGCCTGGACCGTCTCCGCCAATATTTTTCACGCCGACGTCTATCCGCAACTCGGCAGCGTCAGTTTCGATTCGCCGGTCGTCAGGCGGTTCCCGTCTTTGGCGGTTCGCAGCGCACCTGCCGCCGGCGATGCCGTTGCCGCCCTGTCCGAACCGGTGCCGCTGATATCAGCGCCGGCAACGATGCCACCGGGTCCGTCGCTGTCGTTCAGCGACCGCTTTGCCGCGGCAGCGCCGCAAGCGGTCGAACCGGCGCCGCAACGCGAAGCCCCCAGATTGGCTGAAGCGCCGAAGCCGCAGGAAACCTCGCCGCGACCCGCGCCTGTGAAGGTTGCGGCGGTTGCGCCAGCGCCGGCCCAGCGTCCCGCCGAGACCACGGTGACCAAAGGCGCGGTCGGCGCCGTCCGGGATATGGCGCAACGCGCCAAGGCTGCCGTGATGTCGATCACGTCAGCCGAAAAGCAGACGATCGTCGAAAAACTCTGGGGTAAGGCGCCGCCGCATGGATCGTCGTTGCTGGCGTTTGCGTCCGCCGATGCCAGTATCACCGGTAGCCTTGGTCCGACGCAAAATCCGGCGCTGGCGGGCAACGCACCGCGCTACGATCGCTCCACCGCCGTCTACGATATTTCCGCGCGCACGGTTTACCTGCCGGACGGCACCAAGCTTGAGGCGCATTCCGGCCTCGGCTCCAGGCTCGACGATCCGAATTCGGCGAATATCAGAATGCGCGGCGTGACGCCGCCGCACGTCTATGAACTGACCCCGCGCGAGTCGTTGTTTCACGGCGTGCCGGCTTTGCGGCTCACCCCGGTCGGCGGCGAGGAGGCGATCTTCGGGCGGACCGGCCTGCTGGCGCATAGTTTTATGCTCGGCCCGAACGGCGATTCCAACGGCTGCGTCTCGTTTCGCGATTACAATGCCTTCCTGGATGCCTATCGCAACCAGGGCATCAAGCGGCTGGCCGTCGTCGCAAAGGTGGAGTGAGCCGGCTCGCGCGCTTGATCGCAACGCCGTCGCAAACTATCGTTCGTTGCGTCCGGCAGCCTTGTGCGCCAAATCTCGCGAACGTTATCGCCTCCGTCATGACCCAGCCCGATTTTCAGCCAACCCTGGCCGGTCCGACCGTGATCGTCAGGCCGGTGACGACGGCAGACTGGCCCGCATTGTTCGCAGCCGGCTCCGATCCGGAGATCTGGAAGGTGCATCCGCGTTCCAATCGCTATACCGAGCCGGCCTTCAAAGAGTATTTCGACAGCGCCGTCGCCTCGAAAATGGCGTTCGTGTTCGTCGACCGGTCGACCAACCGGCTGATCGGCTCAAGCCGCTATTATGGCTACGATGCCGAGCGGAGCGAGGTCGAGATCGGCTGGACCTTCATCGTCCGCAGCCATTGGGGCGGAGCGACCAATCGCGAAGTCAAGCGGCTGATGCTCGATCACGCCTTTGGCTTCGTCGATACTGTCATCTTCTGGGTCGGCGAGAAAAACTGGCGCTCGCAGGGCGCGATGACCAAGATCGGGGGCATCAGGCGGAACGGACTTTTTACCCGCGAACTGTCAGGCGCAACGCCGCACTTCATTTTCGAAATCGGCAAGGACCGGTATGAGAAGGGCGGCCGGGCGCTGGTGGCCTGAGGATTTGGCGAAAGTGAGCAAGCAAAAACCCCGGCATCGCTGCCGGGGTTTTGCATTGTTGAGCTCGTTGAGCGACGACTGCGATGGATTTAGAAATCCATACCGCCCATGCCGCCGCCGCCCGGAGGCATGCCGCCGCCGGCGCCGGTGTTCTTCTTCGGCATTTCAGCCACCATGGCTTCGGTGGTGATCAGCAGCGCCGCGACCGAGGCCGCGTTCTGGATCGCGACACGAACCACCTTGGTCGGATCGATGATGCCCTTCGAGATCAGGTTGACGTATTCGCCGGTCTGCGAGTCGAACCCGTAGGAGTACTGGTCCTTCTCGAGGATCTTGCCGACGATGACGGAGCCGTCCTCGCCCGCGTTGATCGCGATCTGGCGGGCCGGCCAGGACAGCGCCTTGCGGACGATCTCGACGCCGGTCTTTTGGTCGTCGTTCTTGGTGCGCAGCCCCTTGAGCTGCAAGGAAGCACGCAGCAGGGCGACGCCGCCGCCCGGCACGATGCCTTCCTCAACCGCCGCACGGGTCGCATGCATCGCGTCATCCACGCGATCCTTGCGCTCCTTCACCTCGACCTCGGTCGCGCCGCCGACGCGGATCACCGCGACGCCACCCGCGAGCTTGGCCAGACGCTCCTGCAGCTTCTCACGGTCGTAGTCCGAGGTGGTTTCCTCGATCTGCGCCTTGATCTGCTGAACGCGCGACTCGATGTCGGCCTTCTTGCCGGCGCCGTTGACGATGGTGGTGTTCTCCTTGTCGATCATCACCTTCTTGGCGCGACCGAGCATGGCGAGCGTGACGTTCTCGAGCTTGATGCCGAGATCTTCCGAGATCGCCTGACCGCCGGTCAGAACCGCGATGTCCTGCAGCATGGCCTTGCGACGATCGCCGAAGCCCGGAGCCTTGACGGCCGCGACCTTGAGGCCGCCACGCAGACGGTTGACGACGAGGGTGGCGAGAGCTTCGCCTTCGACGTCTTCCGCGACGATGACCAGCGGCTTGCCGGTCTGCACCACGGCCTCTAACAGCGGCAGCAGTTCGTTCAGCGAGGAGAGCTTCTTCTCGTTGATCAGGATGTAGGCATCGTCCATTTCAACGCGCATCTTGTCGGCGTTGGTGACGAAGTAGGGCGAGATGTAGCCGCGGTCGAACTGCATGCCTTCGACGACGTCGAGTTCGGTTTCGAGCGACTTGGCTTCTTCAACCGTGATGACGCCCTCGTTGCCGACTTTCTTCATGGCGTCGGCGAGGAACTTGCCGATTTCCGCGTCGCCATTCGAGGAGATGGTGCCGACCTGGGCAATTTCCTCGTTCGAGGTGACCTTCTTGGAGTTCTTGACGAGGTCGGCGACCACGGCTTCCACCGCCATGTCGATACCGCGCTTCAGATCCATCGGGTTCATGCCGGCGGCAACCGACTTGGCGCCTTCCCGGACGATCGCGGCCGCCAGCACGGTCGCGGTGGTGGTGCCGTCGCCGGCAGCGTCCGCCGCCTTGGAGGCGACTTCGCGCACCATCTGCGCGCCCATGTTCTCGAACTTGTCGTCAAGCTCGATTTCCTTGGCGACGGTGACGCCGTCCTTGGTGACGCGGGGGGCGCCGAACGACTTGTCGAGCACGACGTTGCGGCCCTTGGGGCCGAGCGTCACTTTGACCGCGTTGTTGAGAATGTCGACGCCGCGGAGCATGCGATCGCGGGCATCGACGCCGAATTTGACTTCTTTAGCTGACATATTTTGCTTCCTTGAAATCGATGAGGGGAAAGGCGCTTAGGCGGCCTTCTTCTTGGCGGCGGGAAGGTCGGTGAGAACGCCCATGATGTCGCTCTCCTTCATGATCAGGAGTTCCTGACCGTCGAGCTTGACCTCGGTGCCCGACCATTTGCCGAACAGCACGCGGTCGCCGACCTTGAGGTCGATCGGGATCAATTTGCCGGCTTCGTCGCGGCCACCCGGGCCGACGGCGGTGATTTCGCCCTGCGAGGGCTTTTCCTTGGCACTGTCGGGAATGATGATGCCGCCGGATGTCTTCTCTTCGGCGTCGATGCGCTTGACCACGACGCGGTCGTGAAGCGGACGGAATTTCATGCAGTCCTCCTAAGCTTTTGAAGATGTTGTCGAGTTTTGAATTGTTGGCAGTCCATGCCGGCGAGTGCCAGCACGGCTGGACTGGAGATAGTCGAGAGTTGTCCGGGGGGCAAGGGCTTCTAGCAGAAAAGTTGGCAGTCAAATAGGCCGGCTGCCAAAATCTGAAGGCATCGTTAACGATAGCGGCTGTGCCCGGTTCCTGCTGTTAGCAGATGCGGTAAGTCGCTGCCAATGCTTGAAATATCAACCGTTTGTTAAACTTTTAGGCTTGTGATGGGTTGGTATCGTGCGTCACATTTATTTCATGTGAGCGCATCTCCACCGGGTGGCTCCCGGTCGGCGGCCACTTCGGAAAATGCGCTCCAGCAATGGAGGTTAGCATGGTGTCGCGGGTTGGGGTTTCCGAGGACTTCCGGAAACAAGTGCTGGGTTACGGGCTGACGACGGCGCAAATTCTCTACCGCATGCCCGATCATCCTTCGTTGCTGCAAACCTACGTCTGGCAGAACTACGATCTGTTCCCGAAATTTCCGGCGCTCAAGGACTTCCTCGCATTCTGGGAAGAAAAGCTCGAAGGCCCGTTGTTCTCCGTCACGGTAGCGCATTCAAAGCTGATCAAGCCCGCCGAGTTGCGCGCCGTCGACGGCGTGTTCCGGCTGCACTGATCAAGCCGAGGATCTTGTCGGCTGGGCAAAGCCAACGAGTCGCGCGAATGCGCGCCCGATGACAGGCTGCGGGTGCCCACCATCATCCCGCATCGATGTTAGTCGGTGGGCTCGCTATCGCTTAGCCCGCCCTACAATCTGTGCTAACGTTTTCCCGCAACACGCAAAGGGAGAACGTCAATGGCCAAACAGAAGCCGAAATCGCGAGCCGCGGCGAAGTCCGCCGCCTTGAAGAAATCACCTGCGCGAAAACCCGCTGCCAAATCGTCCGCGCGAAAACCGATCAAGGCCAAGGAACACAAGGCAGGTCGCAAATCGAGCGCGCGCACAGTTCCGGCCGCCAGTCGAGCGCGCCGGAAACAGCGCGTCGCCATCAGTCATCACCGCGACGAGGACTTCAAAGCCGATGGCCTGCGCACCTATGCGATGTATCGCGACCTCGGCATCGCGGATGCAACCGATGGCCTGGCGCAGGCGCATGTGATTCGCCTGATCGGGCCGTGCAATCCGGCGGAGGTTTCGAAGCTGCACTTCCACGATGTCGAATTCCAGATGGTCTATGTCCTCAAGGGGTGGATCAAGACCTACATCGAAGGGCAGGGCGAGACCGTCATGAAGCAGGGCAGTAGCTGGACCCAGCCGCCTCGCATCCGGCACATGGTCATGGATTATTCCGACGATGTCGAATTGCTCGAAGTGATCCTGCCGGCGGAGTTCAAGACCGTCGAACTCGCGGCATGATGCACGCGCGCCTCAACCCGTGCCCGGGGTGCAATTGGCCAAGGGCAGCGCGGCGATCGTGAGGCGCGACTATCGCGAAGATATCGACTGGCTGCGCGCCATCGCCGTGCTCGCGGTGGTCGCGTTCCATTTCGAGGCGCCGGGAGTGTTAGGCGGCTTTGTTGGTGTCGATATCTTCTTCGTCATCTCCGGTTACCTGATCACCGGGATCATCCAATCGGAGGTACAAGCCGGCAGCTTTTCCTTTGCCCGATTCTACGAGCGCCGGGTCCGCCGGCTGCTGCCCGCGCTGTATGCCATGGTGGCGCTGACAGCAATTCCGTCATTTCATTATCTGCTGCCCTCCGAACGGTTGGAATTTTTCCAATCGGTCGCAGCCGTCGTGACCTTCTCCTCGAATTTTTTCTTCTGGCTGCAATCCGGCTATTTCGATCATGCGGCGGCGGAGAAGCCGCTGCTGCACACCTGGTCGCTCGCGGTCGAGGAGCAGTTTTATCTGGCGCTGCCGCTACTCTTGTGGGCGCTGGTGCGCTTTTTGAGGGGCCGACGTGTCGCGCTGCCGGCAGCGCTGGGCGTGCTGGCGCTGGCCTCATTCGCGCTTGGTGTCTGGCTGATGCATAGCGAGCGCTCCGCCAGCGCGTTCTTCATGAGCCCGCCGCGGGCCTGGGAATTTCTGGTCGGCGGACTGGTCGCTGCGCCCGGCCTTCCGATGCTGCGCACTGCGTGGGCGCAATTGGTTGCGCGGGCCATCGCGCTGGCGCTGATTACGATCCCGATCATGTCGCTGCGCCCGGGGCCGGGATTTCCCGGGATCAACGCGCTGATGCCCTGCATCGGCGCGGCGGTCCATATCTGGAGCGGCAACGGCGTGCCGACGCTGAAACGCAGGCGGTATTCGCACCATCATGTCGTGAGATTTTTCGGACAGATTTCATATTCGCTGTATCTTTGGCATTGGCCGTTATTCACCTTTGCGCGGTTTTCGAAAAGCAGCCTGGTGCTGGATTCCTTCGACAAGATCGGGCTGTTCACGCTCACGGTCCTTATTTCCTATCTGTCGTGGCGATATGTCGAGCAGCCGTTCCGCGGCGGTCGGCTGGCGCCGACGCGCGAAGCCGCATTTCGCCTCGCCGGCCTCAGCACCGTGTTGCTGCTGGCAGGCAGCGCCGGCGCAATAGCCGTGGGCCGGACGCCATCGGATGCCGACCGCATCGCGCTGCAACTGTCATCGTACAATGACTATGACTATCAGTCTCTGTATCGGGCAGGCAGTTGCTTCGCACCTGTCAGCAGCATCCTTGACGACAGCTGCCTCGCGCTCGCGCCGGGAAAAACCAATGTGCTGTTGTGGGGCGACAGCCTGGCTGCGCATTATCTGAACGGTCTTAGCAAGGTAGCCGATCCGCAAAGCGTGAATATCTTGCAGGCGACACAGCCGGCATGCATGCCGACGTTCAACGTGGTGGCCGAGGGGTCGGCTTCGTGCCGCGGATTTGTCGGGCAAATGGAGACGTTCTTCCGGGATCGTAAACCCGATCTCGTGATCCTCGCGGCCGACTGGCTCGAATACGCCCGCCCGCCGCGGTTTGACGGCATGATCGCCGACCTCAAGCAGGCGATTTCGCGTCTCAATGGGTCGGGCATTTCGGTGATATTGCTCGGTCCTGCCGTGCAATTCAGGAGCCGGTTGCCCTCCATGCTGATGCGAGCGCGGCTACGCCACGCGGATGCGCGGGCTGAGGATTTTGTACTGCCGGACATTTTTGCACTGGACCAGATGATGAAAGCCGCGCTGCCGGCGCAGGCGAGGTTTTCCTACATTTCGGTGGTCGATGCGCTTTGTCCGGCGCGGCAATGTCCGCTCACGATCAACGGCGGCATTCCGCTCTCGTGGGATCACGCACATCTCACAGCGGAGGGATCCGTCTATGTGATAGACCGGCTGGCGCCGATGCTGGGCCTTCGCAAATAACGCGTCAGGTCAACACGCCGACGATCGCGCCCATCAGGCACGTCGTCAGCGTCCCCGAGACGATCGATTTCAATCCGAGCGAATTGATCTCGTCGCGCCGCGCCGGCGCCATGGTGCCGAGTCCGCCGATCATGATGCCGAGGCTGCCAAAATTGGCAAAGCCGCACATCGCATAGAGCATGATCAGCCGCGAGCGGGAATCGAGCGCGTCCGGGCCGAGCTTCGACAAATCGACATAGGCGATCAATTCGTTCAGCACGGTTTTGGTGCCCATCAGGCTTCCCGCCGTAACCGCCTGCGGCCACGGCAGGCCCATCAGCCAACACACCGGCGCCATGGCATAGCCGAGCATCCGCTGCAACGAAATCGGTGCGCCGCCGGCATCCGGCAGAAGGCCGAGCACCGCGTTGGCGAGATAGACCAGCGCCACCAGCACGATCAGCATCGCGACAATGTTGAGCAGGAGTTCCAGCCCGGTCGTGGTGCCCTTGACGATCGCGTCCATGGTAGAGGAGGCATGCATGTCGGGATCGCCTGCGATCCGGGTATCGCTAGATGCGACCCGGGGATCGGCCAGTATTCCTCCGGTGCGCCGGGCGCTGGTCTCCGGCACCATGATCAGGCTGATCAGGATGGCGGCGGGCGCGCCGAGCACCGAGGCAATGACAAAGTGCGCCGCCGCATCCGGAATCAATGGCGCCAGCAAGGTGGCGTACAGCACCAGCACGGTGCCGGCGATTCCGGCCATGCCGCCGGTCATGACCAGGAATAATTCGCTGCGCGTCAGCTGCGCGAGATAGGGCCGGATAAAAAGAGGGGCTTCGACCATGCCGAGAAAGATATTGGCGGCGGTAGACAATCCGACCGCGCCGCCGACCCCGAGCGTGCGTTCCAATAGCCACGCCATGCCGCGCACGACGGGCGGCAGCACCCGCCAGTAGAACAACAAGGTGGTAAGTACGCTCATGACGAGTACGACGGGCAGCGCCTGAAACGCCAGGATGAAATCCGCCCCGGGCGTTTTCAGGTCGAAAGGGAGAGTGCCGCCGCCGAGATAGCCGAACACGAAAGAGGTACCGGCGCGCGAGGCGGATGAAATCGCGCCGACGGCGTCGTTGATGACGCCAAAACCACGGGTGACGAAAGGCAGTTTGATGAGCGCGGCCGCGGTCAGGATCGTGACGGACAGTCCGATCGCCGCCTGCTTCAGCGAAACCGCGCGGCGGCTTTCACCTAATGCCCATGTGAGGGCGAGCAATGCGAAGATGCCGACGGCTGATTGGAGTTGAAGCATCTTGCCCCACCCATGGCGTCATTGCGAGGAGCGCAGCGACGACGCAATCCAATCTATCGTTCAAGTGGATTGCTTCGCTTCGCTCGCAATGGCGATACTACGAGAATGCTATTGCTACCCCCGTCCCACGAACGGCATCTTGCTGGCCATCACCGTCATGAACAGCACGTTGGCGTCAAGCGGAAGGCTCGCCATATAGGCGACCGCATCGCCGACCGCCTTGGCGTCCATGCGCGGCTCCGGGATCTTGCGGCCGTCGGGCTGCAACACACCATCGACCATGCGATCGGTCATCGGAGTTGCAGCGTTTCCAATGTCGACCTGCCCGACCGCGATATCGTAGGCGCGGCCATCGAGGTTGGTCGCCTTGGTCAGGCCGGTGATGGCGTGCTTGGTCGAGGTGTAGGCCGAAGAAAACGGCCGTGGCGCGTGCGCGGAGATCGAGCCGTTGTTGATGATGCGGCCGCCGCGCGGTTTCTGGTCCTTCATGATCCGGAACGCGTGCTGGGTACAGAGGAACGGCCCGGTAAGGTTGGTGTTCACCACTGCCTGCCATTGGGCCAGCGGCAGATCCTCGAAATTCACCGGCGGCGCGCCCATGCCGGCGTTGTTGAAGAGCACGTCGAGCCGGCCATAGACGTCCATCACCTTGGCGAACAGCGCGGCGATCGAGCCGGGGTCGGTCATGTCGGCAGAAACCGCAAGGCTCTTGCCGACGTTGTCGCCGAGCTTTTTGGTTTCCTCCAGTTTTTCCATGCGCCGCCCGGCAAGCACCACGGTAAAGCCGGCGTTCATCAGCGCCAATGAGGCGGCGCGTCCGACACCGGTGCCGGCGCCGGTCACGACAGCGATCTTGTTGTTTGTTTCGGTCATTTGTTTCCTGCCTCTTTGAGTTTTGATTCTGATTCCGTCTTGTAGGGTGGTCTCGGAATATTCTGATGCGCCGCGCGTAGCGCCGCCGACCAGCGCGAACGCAAATCGTGAAAATACGGCTCGCCCGCCTCGATGCGGTGATTGAGATCGGCATCGCAGACATCGGAACGCACCACCAGCACGTCGATCGGAAGACCGACGCCGAGATTGGAGCGCATCGTCGAATCCATCGAGATCAGGCCGGTCTTGAGCGCCTCATACAATTCGACGTCGTAATGCATGGCGCGGTCGAGCACCGGCTTGCCGTATTTGTGCTCGCCGATCTGCAGGTAAGGCGTGTCGGTGGTGCATTCGATGAAGTTGCCGGCCGGATAGACCATGAACAGCCGCATCCGCGAGCCCTTGATCTGGCCGCCGAACAGGAACGACACGTCGAAATTGATGTCCTCGGACTGCAGCGCGATGCCTTCGGTGGCATGGACCGCGCGGATCGCCCGGCCGATGCGCTGCGCCGCCTGGAACATGGTCGGGGCATTCAGCAGCGTATCGACGGTGCCGGTCTGCGGATCCTCAAGCCCTTCGGTCAGGGTCGACAGTACGGATTGGCTGATCGCCAGATTGCCGGCGCTCGCGATCGCCATGATGCGTTCGCCCGGCTTGCTGAAGACATGGAGTTTGCGAAAGGTCGAGACGTTGTCGAGGCCGGCATTGGTCCGGGTGTCCGCGATCATGACCAGCCCGTCCCGCACCAAAATCCCGCAGCAATAGGTCATTCCCAGCCCCCGCACCCATCGAGACGATCGGCGGGCAACTAGTAGCCAATTTCAGGGGGGCATCCAACCCCAATTCCCCCGTGGCGCGGCTCGTCTTGAACGGCTAGAAAATGTTCGGTCGCATGCCGGGGGCGCCGTAGCGCATGAAAAGGCAAACCATTCTCGTCGGCTTGATCCTGGCCGGTCCAATTTGGGGCGTCGCAGGCGCGTTCGCGGGTCCTTGGGAAGACGGCATGGCGGCCTATAATCGCGGCGACTATATGCCGGCGATCCGCCTGTTTCGCCCTCTCGCCGAACAGGGCAATGCCAAGGCGCAGCATCTGATCGGATTGATGTACCACAAAGGCGAAGGGGTCGCGCGCAACAAGGTGCGAGCGTTTGCCTGGTTCAGCATGGCCGCGGCCCGCGGCGACAGGGAGGCGAAGGCAGAGTTGCGAGAGGTTTCGAAAACCATGACGGCTGGGGAGCTTTCGCAAGCCCGGGAGATGGCGCAAGCCTGCGAGGCGTCGAACTACCGCACCTGCGAGTATTGATTTGGTGTGTTCATTCCGCGCGCAGGAACCTTGAGCCGGCGGTCGCCGCAAACTCATGCCTTGGCCACGATGATGTGCGCCTGAATTTTGGCGGCAACCTCACCGTTGCCGTGTCGGCTTGCGATGGCGGATGCGGCATGGCC
Source organism: uncultured Alphaproteobacteria bacterium (assembly GCA_963742425.1). Taxonomy (GTDB): domain Bacteria; phylum Pseudomonadota; class Alphaproteobacteria; order Rhizobiales; family Xanthobacteraceae; genus Bradyrhizobium. Next base: position 199,404 of record CAVULR010000008.1, on the reverse strand, counting down.
GGTCGCTGCCTCCAGCTTTCCGGCATCTCGGGCCTCGATCTCGTTGCGTAGCGGGGTTCCCTGGCAATAGGCGACGGCGGGAAGACGGGGCGACGATGCACGGCTCTGCTCCGCCCTGGTTACGATGGTCACGCCGGAGAAACCTGCCTGTTCGAGATCACCACGGATCTGCGCGGTGTCATGATAGCCATGAGGCGTTCGTGCCAGGAAGCGGGGAGGATCGTTCGGAAAGACTTCGGCGAGCGCATTCGTCACTTCGTCGGCAAAAATGTTTTCCTCGATGCGGTCCCAGACATTGAACAGGAAATGGCCGCCCGGCTTGAGGACTCTCTTTGCCTCGCGGTAGCCTGATGGACGATCGGGAAAGAACATGGCGCCGAATTGGCAGCAGACCAGGTCGAAGGCGGCATCCTCGAACGGAAGCGCCAGTGCGTCTGCTTGCCGCCAGCTAATGCGGTGGTCAACGCCCTGTCGCGCGGCAGCATAATCAAGCATCGGTTGGTTGAGGTCGGTTACGACGTAGCGGGCGGTTGGCGATAGTCTTGGCGCCAGTGCACGCGCGACCACGCCGCTACCGGCAGCGGTTTCCAGAACGGCGCCGGGCGAAAATGTCGCGGCCCGTTGTGCAAGATCCGTGGCAAAGCTTTCGAATATCAACGGGACCATGTAGCGATCGTAGTTTTCCGCGATCGAACCGGTGAAAACCTTGTCGGTTCCTGACATTGCCGGTCTCCTGTCGAGGTTGGGCACCGAACCGCAAACGTTGCGCTCGCCTGATGTCAGTTCTATAGACAAAGCAAACCTCCTGGGAGGCTAAATTGCGCACCAACCGGTTGCCGGGCTGCCTGAAGGCTACCTTTATCGCGATGGTGGGTGTCGCACTGCTCAGCGTAGCGCCCGCGGCCGCGCAGAAGCGAGGCGGTACGCTGCGGCTTTATCACAACGACAATCCGCCGAGCACCTCTCTGCTCGAGGAGTTGACGATTGCCTCGGTGACGCCGTTTGCGGGGGTTTTCAATAACCTTGTCGTCTTCGACCCCGCGAAAATCCACGAAAGCATCGAAACCATTATACCTGATCTCGCCGAGAGCTGGTCGTGGGATCAGACCAATACCAAATTGACGTTCAAGTTGAGGCAGGGCGTGAAATGGCATGACGGCAGGCCATTCACGGCCAGGGATGTGCAATGCACATGGCGAATGATTATCGGCAAAAGCGACGTCCAGGATTTTCACAGGAACCCGCGCCGGATCTGGTACAGCAAACTGCAAGACGTCAGCATCAATGGCGATGACGAGGCCACTTTTGAGCTGAGCGAGCCGCAACCCAGCCTGCCGGTGCTGCTGGCGAGCGCGTTTTCGGCTGTGTACCCGTGCCACGTTCCGCAAGCCACCATGCGCACCAGGCCGATCGGTACCGGGCCGTTCAAGCTCGTCGAATTCAAGCGCGGCGACTCGATCCGTCTCGTGCGCAATCCCGATTACTGGAAGAAGGATCGGCCCTATCTCGATGAGATCACCTTCCGGATGATCGATAGCCGCGCGACGCGAATGCTTGCCTTTGCGACCGGCGAATTCGATATCACCTTTCCCTCCGACGTCAGTATTCCCCTGTTGAAAGATATGAAAGCACAGGCGCCGAAAGCGATCTGCGAGGCCATCACCACCGGCACGCTGATCAATCTGATGGTCAACCGGGTCAATCCGCCGTTCGACGATCCAGAGATCCGCAAGGCGATGTCGCTGGCGCTCGACCGCAAGGCCTTCAATTCGATCCTGATGGAGGGGACGGGGCGCATGGGCGGGGCGATGCTGCCGAAGCCCGAGGGGGAATGGGGCATGCCGGAGGGGACGGTGTCATCGCTGACGGGATACGGCCCCGATAGCGAGAAGAACCTCGCGGAAGCGCAGCGCATCATGCAGAAGCTCGGCTATAGCGATGCCAAGCCGCTGCAGATCAAGATCCAGACGCGAAACCTTCCGACCTATCGCGATCCCGCGGTGATCCTGACCGACCAGCTCAAGAAGATCTACATCACGGGCGAGTTGGACATTCTCGACACGCCGCGATGGTACGCCAGGCTTGCGAAGAAGGATTACACCATCGGACTGAACGTCACCGGCGTCAGCGTCGACGATCCCGACGGCAATATCGTGGAGAACTATTCCTGCAAATCCGAGCGCAACTACACGCAATACTGCAACGCCGAGGTAGACAAACTGCTGGCCACGCAGTCGCGCGAACTGGACAAGGACCAGCGCAGGAAAATCGTCTGGGATATCGAACGTATTCTGGTCGACGACGCGGCGCGTCCGGTGATCCTGCACGGCTCGGCGGGCAATTGCTGGCAGCCTTATGTCAGGAACTTCAAGCCGCACGACAACAGCCAGTACAACAACCTCCGGTTCGAGGACGTCTGGCTGGACAAGTAGGGCGCCGTCAGGAACCTAGCCATACAAATGGCAGGCCACCCAATGACCTTGCTGCTGTTCCCGCAACGCAGGCGCGACGACGCCACAGTGGGGAAGGGCCCTGGCGCAACGCGGATGCAGCCTGCAGCCGCTCGGCGGATCGATCGGGCTTGGCACTTCGCCCTGCAGTACGATCCGCTGTCGTCGCGCCTCCACTTTCCGATCCGGCACCGGCACCGCCGAGAGCAGGGCCTGGGTATAGGGATGGAGCGGGGCCGCGTATAAATTCAGCTTCGATGCGATCTCGACGACCTGGCCGAGATACATGACGGCGATTCGATCGCTGAGATGTCTGACGACAGCCAGATCATGAGCGATGAACAGATAGGTCAGGCCGAGCCGATCGCGTAGCTCCTCGAGCAGATTGACGATCTGGGCCTGGATCGAGACGTCGAGCGCCGACACCGGCTCGTCGCAGACGATGAAGTCGGGTTCTGCCGCCAGTGCACGGGCAATGCCGATGCGCTGGCGCTGGCCGCCGCTGAACTCGTGCGGAAACCGATTGAGCATATCCGGGTTGAGGCCGACGATCCGGAACAGCTCCGCGGTCCGCTCGCGGCTCTCCGAAGCCGTGGCCGCAAGGCGATGCACCAGCATCGGTTCGGCCACCGTCTCGCCCACGCTCATTCGCGGATTGAGCGAGCTGAAGGGGTCCTGAAACACCATCTGCATGCGGCGGCGCAATGGACGCAGCTCTTCATCATCCAAAACGGTGAGTTCGGTGCCGTCGAACCGCACCTGGCCGGCCGTCGGCCGCACCAGTTGCAGGATGGCGCGGCCCAGCGTCGACTTGCCGCAGCCGCTTTCGCCCACCAGCCCGAGCGTTTCACCGCGACGGACGTCAAGGTCGACGCCATCGACCGCATGCACCGTTGCGACCTGCCGGCGCCGGAACAAGCCGCGCAGAACGGGAAAGTGCACCACGAGGCCCCGCAGCGAAATCAAATTATCGGCGGTGGCCTCAACCACGGACGTCGACCCAGCAAGCGACAAGATGATGATCGCCGACCTCTGCCAGGTCGGGCCGCTCCGTGCGGCATTTGTCGATTGCAAATGGGCAGCGCGGGTGGAATGCGCAGCCGGTCGGCAGATTCATCGCATCCGGCGGCTGGCCCTCGATCGGCGCCAACTTCTCGCTGACCGGCCGGTCCAGCCGTGGCACCGAGCGCAGCAATCCGATCGTGTAGGGGTGGCGCGGCGCATCGTATATCTTATCGGCCGAGGCGCTCTCGACGATGCGGCCGGCATACATCACGTTGACCCGATCGGCGTAACGCGCCACCACGCCGAGGTTGTGGGTGATCAGCAACAGCGCGGCGCCGTGGCTTACGACCTGCGTTTGCAGCAGTTCCAGCAGCTGCGCCTGGATCGTGACATCAAGCGCCGTCGTCGGCTCATCGGCGATGACGATGTCGGGATCGCAACTCATGCTCATGGCAATCATCATCCGCTGCCGCATGCCGCCGCTGAACTGGTGCGGATAATTCTGCAGCCGTTGCCGGGGCTCGGGGATGTTCACGGATTCCAGCAACGCAACGCACTTTTCCAGGAGGGTTTGGCCCCCGAGATTCCGGTGCAGCTCGAGCGGTTCACCGAGCTGGCGGCCGATCGTATAAACCGGGTTCAGGCTGGTCATCGGCTCCTGAAAGATCATCCCGATGCGGTTGCCCCGGATTTCCCGTATTGCCGCGTCGTCCGCGAGCAGCAGATCGGTGTCGCGAAAACGAATCTCGCCGCGCGCGATGCGTCCCGGGGGATCCGAGATCAGTCGCAGCAGCGCCAGCGCCGTGGCACTCTTGCCGCAACCGCTCTCGCCCACCAGCGCCAGAATCTCCCCGGCATGCAAATCGAAAGAGACGCCAGTCGACTGCTGTTACGGTCCCGGCCTCGGTGCGGAACTCGACGGTCAGATCGCGAACGGTGAGCAGCGCGGGTGACCGCGGCGGTGACCTTATCTCGCTCTCGGAAAATAACGTGCTCACCGGCGCATCCCATCGGATCCCCGGAGCCTGGGATCGAGCGCGTCGCGCAAACCGTCGCCCACAAAGTTGAAGGCAATGACGGCCAGAGAGATCATCAATCCCGGCGCAATCGCGAACAGCGGGGCCGCCTCGAGATAGGTGAAGCCAACGCGGAGTTCCTTGCCCCAGCTGGCGGTCGGCGGTTGCACGCCTAGTCCGAGAAAGGAGACGCCGCTTTCCACCAGAATGGCGGTACCGACGGTGATCGTGATCGCGATCAGGATCGGCGCCAAGGTGTTCGGCAGGATGTGGCGCATCATGATACGGCGGGACGGTACCCCCACCGATCGCGCCGCCTCGACGAACGGCAGTTCACGGACCAGCAGCACCTGGCCGCGCGTGATGCGGGCAAAACCGGTCCAGCCGAAGATCGCGAACGACAGCATTACGTTCTGCAAACCCGGGCCGAGAGCCGCCGACATCGCCAGAATGAAGATGAGCGGCGGGAAACAAAGGAAAGCGTCGGTCACGCGCATGATCGCCGCATCGATCATGCCGCCCCTGAAGCCGGCAAACAGGCCAATGGTGACGCCGAGCGCCGCCGAAAGCGCGGTGCTGCCGATGCCGACGAAGAGCGAGACCCGCGCGCCGTAGAGAATGCGGGAAAACAGATCGCGGCCGAGGTTGTCGGTGCCGAACCAATGCACGGCGCTCGGTGGCGCCAGCACCCGGTAGAGATCCTGATCGTAAGGACTATACGGCGCCAGCACGGGCGCGAAGATGGCAAGAAAGCAAAGCAGAGCGATGACGACCAGCCCGAATCTCGCGAGCCGGTGTCGGGCGATGGCGCGCAATAACGCGGCCGACGGGCTTCGTGCTGCCGGTGGTGCGATCAACGCGTCGGGGACGGTCACGCTCATCAGCGCACCCGAACACGGGGATCGAGATATCCGTAGAGGATGTCGACCAGCAGATTAGCCAGCAGCACATTTAACGAGACCACGATCAGGGTGGCCTGCATCACCGGAAAGTCCTTCTGGAAAATGGCTTCGACGCTCATGCGGCCGAGCCCCGGTATGGCGAAGATCACCTCGACGAAGAAGGCTCCGGCCAGCATCCCGCCCCAGGACAAGCCGATGACGGTCACGACCGGAATCATCCCCGGCTTGATCGCATGTCTTGCGACCACCGCGCGTTCCGACAGGCCCTTGGCCCGCGCGGTCCGGATATAATCCTGTCCGAGCACTTCGAGCAGGCTCGATCGCACGTAGCGGGCGAGCAGTCCGCCCGAATGGGTCCCGAGCACGAAGGTCGGCAGCACCATCGCTTTCAGATTGAGCAGGGGATCTTCGGCAAAGGGCACGTAGCCAGACGGTGGCAGGATAGGGAACACCACCGCAAACAAATAGATCAATACGATGGCTTCCCAGAACGCCGGGATCGAGACGCCGACGATGGTGCCGGTTGTCAGGAGGACGTCGAGCGTGGAATTTCGTTTCAACGCCCCGACGATGCCGACGGGAATCCCTATCGCCAGCGACCACAGCGTGGCGCCGAAGAAAAGCTCCAGCGTGATCGGCAACCGCCGCAGGAACATGTCGAGCACCTTCTCGCCGGAGCCGATCGATATTCCCCAATCGCCGCGCACGAATTGTTCGATCCAGACTGCAAATTGCACCAGGATGGGCTGATCGAGGCCGAACTGATGACGCACGCGCTCGACCACCGTGGCATCGTGCAGATCGACGTTGCCGGCCATCGCCGCCATGATCGCATCGCCGGGGATCAGCCGGGCGATGACAAAGACCAGCACGATGACGAGCGCCAGGATCAGCAGCGCATGCGCCAGTCGGATACCGATATACCTGCCCATCGCTGCGCCGCCCGGTCAGTTGCCGTCCGGCTGATGACCCGGGCTCACGCTTTGCCGTCCTTGAACCAGAGCGGATGCGACCAAAACCAGGCATCCTTGTATTTCAGGAAGCCTTCCTGATCCCAGCCCTGGACCGATTTGCGATAGGCGACCGCAGTCTCCTCCCACCAGAACCACGCATCTTCATAGGAGTTGTACAGAACCTGTTCGAGCTTCCAGTAGATCGCCTTGCGTTTTTCGAGATCGACTTCCTTGCGCCCGGCCTCGATCAGCGCGATCGCGGCGTCATTTTTGCTGCGCCCGTTATTGAACCCGCCATCGGGATGGTAGAGTCCGGTCGGCATCAGGTCGGGATCATAGATGAAGATCCAGCCACCTTCGGCGAGATCGTAGTCGAGGTTCTGCCTCCGGGTTGCCTGCGCAGTCGGCGCCAGCAACTCCACCTGCCAGTCAATGCCGACCTTGGCCAGCATGCTTTTGCAGGCTTCGGCGATGGTCTGACCCATGGAGGTGTTGTTGTAGTAACCGCGCACGGTGAGGCCGCCGCCATGCCCCGCCTCGGCCAAAAGCTTCTTCGACAACTCGGGATCGTACGCCACCGGCTTCAGATTGGGGTTGTGGCACCAATGGTCGTCGGGAAACATGCAACTCGCCAGCCGCGCCAGGCCGAATTGGGTGCCGGCGATCAGCGCCTGCCGGTCGATGGCATGGCTCACCGCCTTTCGAAGCCGGATGTCCTGGAAAACGCCCTTGGTGGTGTTGAAGCGAAGCGCGTTCACGTGATTTCCGGGAAGGCGATACACGTTGAATGCCGCATCGCCCTTTATCGACGTGTATTGTGATTTGTCCAGAACCAGCACGTCGATCTTTCCCGCGCGCAGGTTGGCGAGCCGGACCGCCGGATCGGGAATTACCGTCACCAGGATGCCGTCGAAATACGGCATGTCGGGATTGTTGCTGGCCTTGGCGAACCACCAGTTTGGATTGCGCTTGAGCTTCAGAAAATTGCCCGGGCTCGCCTCCTCGATCATAAACGGGCCGGTGCCCTGCGGCTGGCTGTCGTACTTCTCCATATCCTCCTGCAAGGCTTTTGCCGACATCACATAGCCGGGAACATTGGCGACGACGCCGTTGAAGCCGGCCCAGGGCGTCTTGAATTTCCAGCGCAGCGTACATTCATTGACGACTTCGACGGCGTCGAGCTGCGCGAGCCAGCTCACGCTCCAGGCGTTGCTTGAGGGATTGCGAATCCAGTCGATCTGGTATTTGACGCTTTCGGCGTTGAACGGCGAGCCGTCATGGAAGGTCACGCCGTCGCGCAGGCCCATGAGGACCGATTGCGGATTCTCGAAAGTCAGTTCCTGCGCGAGCCACGGCACGGTCGGATTATAGGCGCCGTCCGTGAACATCAGCCTCTCATGGAAATAACCCATGGAGATCCAGTCGAGGACCGGCCAATGATTGGGATTCATCTTGCCGATATATTGTGCGGCCGCGACCCGGAAATAACCGCCGCGTACGGGTTTTGCGTCTTTCGGCCAGACCGCCCAGGGCTGGTCAAGCACTCCACCGCCGCTGGCAGCGGCCGCGCCTGGCGTGAGCGCTAGTGCTGCGAAACTGGCGGTTAAAAAGCCGAGCGTGAACTCGCGTCGATCGACATCGTGGTCCATCGTTTCCTCCCATCGCCGCGCTGCCCGATTTCAGGCATTGTTGAACGACACCCCCGACCATCCCGAGGGCCGTCGATGATTTTGGCGCTCATTGAGCCTCGTTTGCAAGAAGGTTCGCGGGAAAACCAGTCCGGGCAAAGCCGGTGCTTGCAGGGTGTGCAACGGCAGATCGCGGGCGGTCCCAATCACCACTGCGATTGTGACTGGCCATACCGTCCGGCCTGTTCGACCCTGACGGCAACCGACAGGGTTTCCGTACCGCCGCCATAGCGGGTGCCACGCACCGGCGCCGCGCCGAGATAATCCAGGCCCATAGCGACCCGGGCATGGGCATCGGTGGTGCAGATGCCGTTGGCCGGATCGAACCCGACCCAGCCGAGATCCGGCACGAACGCTTCCGCCCAGGCATGACCGGCCTGCTGGTTGATCATCCCGTCCGAGCGCAGGAAGTGTCCGGCGACGAAACGGGCGGCAATGCCGCCCGAGCGCGCGCAGGCTATGAAGATATGTGCGTAATCCTGGCAGACGCCCCGCTTCAAGCCGAAGGCTTCCGCCGCCGAAGTGCCGCTGTTGGTGGGATCTTCGTCGAAGGTCATGTGCTCGTTGATCTGCATCATCAGCGCATGCAGAAATCCAAGGACGTCCTCTTCGGACTCGGTGCGCAACTCGCGCGCAAACGTCGCCATCGCCGGGTTGACTGCGGTGAGCCCCGTCGAGCGGAGGAACAGGCTCGGCGGAAATCGCTCGTCGGTGCCCTTGAGCACGCCGCCCGTATCGTGGGTCTCGATCAAGCCCTCGGCATTGATGGTGAGATCGGCGATCGGGCCGCAGGTCAGCACATGCGTGACGTTGCCGAAGGCGTCCTGATGCACATCGAGCCGCGAATTGGTGGCGACGTCGATCTGCCATTCGGCGACGTATTGCCCGTCATGGCTGCCTGGCGTCATCCGCAGGATTTGAATGACGCCTGTAGCGGGCGGTTCGTAGCGATAGCGGGTAGTATGGGCAATTCGCAGGCGCATGATTTACCAGTTGGCTCGCAATGACGGTGTTGGTAGTGGTTATGGCCGGGACAAGCCGGCCATGACGGCATTTGTTTGTTCGTCTCGAATCCATCAGATCAAATACTGCCTGGTGATGACTTCACCAAGCCTTGCATTGTCCGCAATGAATTCCTGGATGAATTCATGCACGCCGTGCTGGAAGATGTCGTCCATGTGGCTGTGCTCCAGCCGATTGCGGACGCCGCGGGCGTGGCGCTGGGCGGCGCCCTGGCGGCCATAGGCGACGCCGATCTGGTCGAGATTGCGCACCAGGTTGCCGTAGCAACTGGCGAGCGACCGCGGCAGCGAATCGTTGAGGATCAGAAGGTCGGCGATCAGCCAGGGTTTGAGGGTTTCCCGGTAGACCCAATGGTAGGCGGTCAGCGCCGACACCGAACGCAGGATCGAGGACCATTGATAGTAATCCAGCGGTCCGCCGACGTGCTCTTCCTCCGGCAACAGCACATGATACTTCACGTCGAGGATACGGGCGGTGTTGTCGGCGCGCTCGAGATGCAGGCCCAGCCGCGAAAACCAGTAGGCGTCGTTGCGCAGCATGGTGCGGTAGGCCGAGCCGTCGAAGCGCAGCGAGGTTTCCAGCACGAACCGCAGGAATTTAGCCAGCTCTTCGCGGGTTTTGGCGCCCTTGCTCCAGACTTCCTGCAGATCGATCCAGGCCGAGTTGATGGTATCCCACATCTCGGAGGTCAGCGCGGTTCGCACCGAGCGCGAATTGAGCCGCGCGCTTTCGATACAGTTGCGGATCGAGGAGGGGTTGGACGCAGAGAATGACAGATACTCGACGACATTCTGCTCGTTGGCTTCGTCATAGGTCGCGTAAAAGCTCGCACCGACGCCCGCAGTCAGGAGTGCCGAATCCCATTCGTTGGTCTTGCCGATATAGGTGTTCGGCAGCGCGGTTACGCGGAGCGTCGCCTCGATCGTGCGCGCCAGATATTCGGCGCGCTCGACATAGCGGGCCAGCCAGTACAGGTTCTCGGCAGTGCGCGACAACATGTGAAGATCTTGCTCTCTACTCGTCCAATATCCAGGTGTCCTTGGTGCCGCCGCCCTGGCTCGAATTCACCACCAGCGAGCCTTCCTTCAGCGCGACGCGCGTCAGCCCGCCCGGTACGATGGTGACGTGATTGCTTCCGGTGAGGACGAATGGCCTGAGGTCGACGTGGCGGGGCGCCAGGCCGGATTCGGTGCAGGTCGGGCAGGTCGACAGCGCCAGCGTGGGTTGCGCGATAAAACCGGCGGGCTCGCGCTTGAGCTTGTCGCGAAAGGCCTCGATCGTGGCTTTGGTCGCGGCGGGTCCGATCAGCATGCCGTAGCCGCCGGAGCCGTGCACTTCCTTCACCACCAGTTCGCCCAAGTTGTCGAGCACGTAGGCCAGATCCTTTGGCTCGCGGCAGCGCCACGTCGGTACGTTCTTCAGGATCGGTTCTTCATCGAGATAGAATTTCACGATCTCCGGCATGTAGGAATAGATAGCCTTGTCGTCGGCGATGCCGGTCCCGACCGCGTTGGCGAGCGTAACATTGCCCGCGGCATAGGCCGACATCAGTCCGGGCACCCCGAGCGCCGAATCCGGGCGGAAGGTCAAGGGATCGAGGAAGTCGTCATCGAGCCTGCGGTAGATGACATCCACACGCTTCAGCCCCTCGGTGGTGCGCATGAATACCTCATCATTCTTGACGATGAGGTCGCGACCCTCGACCAGTTCGATGCCGAGCTTGTCGGCAAGGAACGAGTGTTCGTAATAGGCGGAATTGTAGACGCCGGGCGTCATCAGGGCCACCGTGGGTTCGGCCGAGGCGCTGAACGGCGCCACCGACCGCAACGCCGACAGCAGTCCATCGGGGTAGCGCTCCACCGGTGCGACGCGATGCCTGGCGAACAGGTCCGGGAACAGCCGCATCATGATTTCGCGGTTTTCCAGCATGTAGGACACGCCGGACGGGGTGCGCGCATTGTCCTCCAGCACAAAGAAGTTTTCCGGGTTGACCCGGACGATGTCGATGCCGGCGATATGGACATAGACATCGTGCGGCACTTCCTGGCCGTTCATTTCGGGACGAAACACCGGGTTCTGGAAAATCAGGTCGTCGGGAACGATGTTGGCGCGCAAGAGATCGCGGCCATGATAGATGTCGCGCAGGAACATGTTGAGCGCACGCACCCGCTGCTTCAGGCCTTTCTCCAGGATCGCCCATTCCTTCGCCGACAGGATCCGCGGGATCACGTCGAACGGGATCAGCCGTTCCTGGGCTTCGGCGTCGCCATAAACGGCAAAGGTGATGCCGATCCGGCGGAAAAGCAGTTCCGCTTCCTGGCGCCGAAATTCCAGGGCCTCCGGTGGCGTCTCCTTTAGCCAGCGGGAGAGCTCCCGATAGGCCGGGCGGAGCTGGCCGTCGGGCCCGTTCATTTCGTCGAACGCAGATGCCATAATCCCGACTGTTTTCTCGCGGCCATGCGGGCCGGTGCATGGCTGAAAGGCATGGTAGCAAGACCCGAGCCAGCGCGATATGCATTCGCGCCGGGCATTTGATATGGATGGTGGCGGTACTGCCTGAAAAAACGGCTGGCCCTTGCTGATTTCAGCGGCAAACCCCGTGACTTCAAGCTGTTGCCTTGGCAAGGTTACGATGACGCAGGACGAGGAGAAGCCATGAGTGAGATCGTCACCGCCGGAATTCTGGTGATCGGCGACGAGATCCTGTCCGGGCGGACCAAGGACAAGAATATCGGCTTTATCGCCGAATATCTGACCAATATCGGGATCGACCTCAAGGAGGTCCGCGTCGTCGCCGACGATGAGGCCGACATCATTGCCGCGCTGGACGCGTTGCGCAGCCGTTATAATTACGTGTTCACGACCGGCGGCATCGGGCCTACCCACGACGACATCACCGCCGACAGCGTCGCCAAGGCGTTCGGCGTCGGCATTGATCATCATCCGGAGGTAGTGGCGCGGTTCCGCGAGCGCTGGGGCCCGGGGGAATTGAACGAGGCGCGGCTGCGCATGGCACGGATTCCCGATGGCGCCGAATTGATCCAGAGCGCGACGATCCTCGCGCCCGGTTTCAAGATCGGAAATGTCATCGTGATGGCCGGGGTGCCCTCGATCATGCAGGCGATGATGGACATCGTCGCGCCGAAGCTGAAATCGGGGGTACGGATGCTGTCGGAATCGGTTCGCGCCAATGCGAGGGAAGGCGACATCGGCGGTCCGTTGCGCGAAATCGCCAACGCGCATCCCGACACCATCATCGGCAGCTATCCGTTTCAGGACGAAGAAAAGAAGCCGAACACCAACCTCGTCGTCCGCTCGCGCGATCCGGAGAAGCTCAACGCCGCGATGAATGCGGTGAAGGAGATGCTGGCCGAATTGAACGTGGTCCGGTAGCGGACCGCAGGAGTGTGACGATGGCGGAGCATCCGGAACTGAGCGCGCAGGAGCGGGCGGGTAAGGCCTTTCCGGTCTCCTGGGACCAGTTTCATCGGGATTGCCGGGCGTTGACCTGGCGGTTGAATGAAGTCGGACCCTTTCAGGCCGTGATTGCGATCACCCGCGGCGGGCTGGTGCCGGCGGCCATCGTCGCACGCGAGCTCGGCGTGCGGGTGATCGATACCGTATGCGTCACCAGCTACGATCACACCACACGCAGCGAACTGAAGGTTCTGAAGGGGGTTTCCGCCGAGGTCGCAAAACTCGGTGGCGGTACCGGCAAGGGACTATTGATCGTGGACGATCTCGTCGATACCGGCCAAACCGCACGGCTGGTGCGCGACATGCTGCCGTCAGCGCATTTCGCGACGGTCTATGCCAAGCCGAAGGGACGGCCGCTGGTCGACACCTTCATCACCGAAGTATCGCAGGACACCTGGATCTTCTTTCCATGGGACACGGCGCTCTCGTTCCAGCCGCCGATCCGCGACGGCGCGGCGTGATGTAGTCGTCATTGCGAGCGCAAGCGAAGCAATCCATTGATACGCAGGAAGTGTGGATTGCTTCGTCGCATCCGCTCCTCGCAATGACGGTTACAGTTTGACATCGGGCTTCGAATATCATGCCGCTGCAAAACCGCGTCACGCCAACCGGCGACATCATCGCGACTCCGCATCGCGGGATGTTCACCGGCAATCGCGGCATCATTCACGATCCCGCAACGAAAACCCTGCTGACGCGGCGCTGGGCGAGTCGGGCATGGCTGACTTGCGTCTGCGAATTCAGGGGACGGCGGCGCGATGTCATGAGCGGCCGAAGCTGGACCGAGCTGTTCTTTCTCGATGAGGCGACCGCTTTCGCGGCGGGGCATCGTCCCTGCTTCTACTGCCGCCGGGACGACGCCGTCAGGTTTCGCGCGGCGTGGGAAGCGGGCAATCATCTCGCGAGCGTGCTTGCGCGGGACATCGATGGCGTGCTGCATCGCGAGCGGCTCGCCGGAGCGAAGAAACGGCTGCATGCGATTGGCGTCCCGTTGGCGCGATTGTCTGACGGCGCGATGGTGCAGCAGGGGACGGAAAGTTACCTGGTCGTGCGAGGCCGGGTGTTGCAGTGGACGCCGGGCGGCTATCGCAAGGCGGACAATGAGATCAAAGGCGCTCTGCTTCTCACGCCTCCCTCGACGCTACGCGCGTTCTCAGCAGGGTATCGGCCGGTTCTACATGAGAGTGTGGCGGAGTTAATAGCATGAGCCCCCATTGTTCGTCATGCCCGGGACAAGCCCGGCCATGTCGATGAAAGGGGTTCACCTCACCCCAATTTCTGCCGCGCCAGTTTTGCACCGGCGCCGAGCGCCATCAGCTTGGCTTCCGCGATATCGCGGCGCATCGGTGCCATGCCGCAATTGGTGGTCGCAATGATGTTACTCTTCGGCACGAACTTCGAGACCGCCTCGATCACCTTCACGACATCCTCTGCGGTCTCCACGGCGTCGCTGGCTACATCGATCACGCCGGCCTGAACGATCTTGTCCTCGAGCAGGCCAAGCAGTTCGAGCGGCACCCGTGAATTGCGGCATTCGATCGCTACCTGCTGAATCCCGCTTTTTGCGATCGCCGGAAAGATATCCTCATACTGGCGCCACTCGTTGCCCAGCGTCTGTTTCCAGTCGGTGTTGGCCTTGATGCCGTAACCGTAACAGATGTGCACGGCGGTGGCGCAGGTCAGCCCTTCGGCGGCGCGCTCGAGCGCCTTGATGCCCCAGTCGCCGACTTCGCTCATGTAGACGTTGAAAGCGGGCTCGTCGAACTGGATGACGTCGACCCCGTCGACCTGCAATGCCCTCGCTTCCTCATTGAGCAATTCGGCGAAAGCGAACGCCATCTTGACGCGGTCGCCGTAGTACTTATCGGCGATGGTGTCGATAATGGTCATCGGGCCGGGCAGGGTGAATTTCAGCTCGCGCATGGTGTGGGTGCGGGCGATGCGGGCCTCATCGGCATGGACGCGGCCCTTGAGCCGCAATGGCGCCACCACCTGCGGCACCATGGCCTTGTAGCGGTCCTTACGGATTCCCATTTCGACCTTGTGGGCGAAGTCGATGCCCTCGATCTTCTCGAGAAAGCCGTGGACGAAATGCTGGCGGGCTTGTTCGCCTTCGGTGACGATGTCGACGCCGGCGTCCTCCTGCAGCTTTATCGCCAGCATGGTGGCGTCGCGCTTGGCGCGCGCCAGCTCCGCCCCTGTGGATTTCCAGGGGGCCCAAAGTATGTTGGGCTCGGCCAGCCATTCCGGTTTCGGCAAGGAGCCTGCGATCGTGGTTGGAAACAGCATGTCGGGCTTATCCTCGGGGGGTTCTTGACAGGAGCGTCTATCTGCCATGTCTCGGGGATGGCGTACATGGCGTTTGGGCAGGGTGGAATGCGCCGAAAGCAGGGGGTAGGATCATCTGGCATCCTCTGGGATTAACCCATGATCGACCTGCATTACGCGCCGACCCCGAACGGCTGGAAAATCTCGATCATGCTGGAGGAGCTCGGCCTTCCCTACAGGGTTATTCCCGTCAACATCCGCTCAGGCGACCAGTTCAAGCCGGACTTTCTGGCGATCAGTCCGAACAACCGGATTCCGGCGATCGTGGATCATGCGCCTTCCGATGGCGGCGAGCCGTTTTCGGTGTTCGAGACCGGAGCCATTCTGATCTATCTGGCCGAGAAAACCGGCCGTTTTCTCCCTGCGGACCTGCGCGGCCGCTCCCGGGTGGTGCAATGGGTGATGTGGCAGATGAGCGGGCTTGGTCCCATGCTCGGCCAGCACGGGCATTTTGCGCTCTACGCGCAGGAGAAAATCCCCTATGCCATCGAACGCTATCGCGACGAGGCGGCGCGGCTCTATCGCGTGCTTGATACGCAACTGGGAAAGACCGGCGCTTACGTCGCGGGCGACTATTCGATCGCCGACATGGCCTGCTTTCCCTGGACCATGACGCATAAGGCACAAGGCTTCACGCTCGACGATTACCCTGATGTCAAGCGCTGGTACGCCGAGGTCCGCGCGCGGCCCCAGGTTCAGGCGGGGCTCGCGATCGGAAAGTTCGTCAAGGAGCCGTTCGATGAGGAAGCGCGCAAGAACATGTTCGGGCAGAAAGCGAAGGAGCTGGCCGGGAGGAAATGACAGTTAATCCCTCATGGTGAGGAGGTGCGCTTGCGCCGTCTCGAACCATGAGGCCCTGACGGTGCCACTCATCCTTCGAGACGCGCGCCAACGGCGCGCTCCTCAGGAGAGGATCGCGTGAGCATGTTCCCCGGATGCAGCGCAGCGTTCTTCACGGTGCGCTGCTGATCCGGGGTCCATACTGTGCGCGGGGTCCCGGCTCTGCGGTGCATCGTGAAGAACGCTGCACCGCGTCCGGGACACGGCATCTCAGTGGCCCACCGCGTCTCAAGATGAGATCCACAATCAAGATGAGGAAACACCATGATCGAATTCTTCTTTGACTGCTCCAGTCCCTGGACCTATCTCGCCTTCCACAACATCCAGCCGCTGGCGAAGGAGTTCGGCGTCGAGGTTTCCTGGCGGCCGATCCTGGTCGGCGGCATCTTCAACAGCGTCAATCCCAGCGTCTATGCCTCGCGCGAGGCGCCGGTGCCGCTGAAGGCGCGCTACCAGAAGAAGGACCTCGCCGACTGGGCACGCTCCGCCGGGCTTGCGATCAAGATGCCGCCGACGGTGTTTCCGGTGAACAGTGTCAAGGCGATGCGCGGCTGCCTTTGGCTGGGCCAAGAATTAAACAACAGATGGTGCCGTTCGCGCGTGCGGTGTTCGAGGCCTATTGGGGCGGCGACAAGGACATCTCGCAGGACACAGTGCTGACCGAGGTTTGCAAGAGCGTCGGCATCGATCCCCAAAAATTCTTCGCCGGGATTTCCGCGCAAGCGATCAAGGATCAGCTCAAGGCCAATACCGATGAAGTGGTGGCGCGCGGCGGCTTCGGTTCACCGACGATTTTCGTCGACAAGACCGACATGTATTTCGGTAACGACCGCATGCCGCTGATCCGCGAAGCCTTGCTGCGGCGAAAAGCGAGCGCGGCCTGATGCCGCAGAAAGTCGTCTGCCGCGAACTCGGCCCGCCGGAGGGCTTGCGGCTCGAAAATTTTGCTTCTGCGCCGCTGAAACGGGGAGAGGTGCGCGTCGCCGTTCGCGCCGCCGGTATCAACTTTCCCGACATATTGATGGCGGCCGGCGAGTATCAGCTCAAGCCCGAGCTGCCGTTCACTCCCGGGGTGGAATCCGCCGGCGATGTGGTCGAGGTCGATGGTTCGACAACGGGCGTTTCCGTCGGCGACCGGGTGATCGTCAAGATGCGTCACGGCGCTTACGCCGACGAAGCGGTCGTCGCGGCATCGCAGCTGACGCGGCTGCCGTCGAACTTCGACTATGCCGAAGGCGCGACCTTTCTCGCCGCCCACGGCACCGCCTATCACGCGCTGATCGATCGCGGTCAGGTTCGGCCAGGCGAAGTGCTGCTGGTGCACGGCGCCGGCGGCGGCGTCGGCCTTGCCGCGGTCGAGATGGGCAAGATGCTCGGCGCCACCGTGATCGCCGCGGCCTCATCGGAGGAAAAGCTTGGCGTGGCGTGGGCGAGGGGAGCCGATCACCTGGTGCTCTACGCGCGCGAACCATTCCGCGACGCCGTCAAGCGCATCACCGATGGTCGTGGCGCCGATGTGGTATTCGATCCCGTCGGCGGCGAGATTTTCGAAAGCAGCATGCGGTGCATCGCCTGGGGCGCGCGAATCCTCGTGATCGGTTTTACCGGCGGCATTGGCCTTGCCCGCACCAACCTGCTCTTGATCAAGGGCGCCAGCGTGCTCGGCGTGCGCGCCGGCGAGGCGGTGCGGAGAAATCCTGGTCTCGCCGAGGTGCGGATCAAGGCGCTGCTGGACTGGGCGGAGGCCGGGAAAATCCGGCCCAACGTCTCGCATCGACTGCCGCTGCAAGATTACGCAAGGGCGATGCGTCTGCTGATCGATCGCAAGGCGATCGGGCGCGTGGCGCTGATGATGGGGTAATTTTCCGTCATGCCCCGCGAAGGCGGGGCATCCAGTACGACGCGGCCTTCCGATTCTATAGCTAGAGTCGGCGTTTACTGGATCACCCGCTTTCGCGGGTGATGACGGCTGAGGGGGAATGCCGAAACACCCGCCTCACTTGTACTCCCGCTCGCTCCACCACGGGAAATAGTCCGGCATGTCGGACGATACCTTGTCCTTGAATACAGCCGGGCGCTTTTCCAGGAACGACACCACGCCTTCCTTGACGTCGCCGGAACGGCCGCGGGCATAGATGCCGCGGCTGTCGACCTTGTGGGCCTCCATCGGATCCTCGGCGCCAAGCATGCGCCACATCATCTGCCGGATCAGCGCGATCGATACCGGCGCGGTCTTGGCGGCGATCTCCTTGGCGAGCGCGCGTGCGGTCGGCAACAATTGCTCCGGCGGCACCACCCTGCTGACCAGCCGGCCCGCAAGCGCTTCCTGGGCCGGAAACACGCGGCCGGTGTAACACCACTCCAGCGCCTGCGCGATGCCGACGAGGCGCGGCAGGAACCAGCTTGATGCTGCCTCGGGCACGATGCCGCGCTGGGAGAACACGAAACCGAACCGGGCATTTTCGGAGGCGATGCGGATATCCATCGCAAGCTGCATGGTGACGCCGATGCCGACCGCGGGACCGTTGACCGCGGCGATGACGGGTTTCAGGCACTTGAAGATGCGCAGCGTCAACACGCCGCCGCCATCGCGCACCTGGGGATCGGCGTAATCGACCTTGCCGCTGGCGAGGCGCTTGACCGGCCCGCGCCGCGCGTCGCGATCGAAGGTGTCGGCGCCGGCGGAGAGGTCGGCGCCGGCACAGAAGCCTCGCCCCGCGCCGGTCACGATGATGGCGCGGATATTGTCGTCCTTGTCGGCCTGGTCGAAGGCGTCGATCATTTCCTGCTGCATGGCGGCGTTGAAGGCGTTGAGCTTGTCGGGCCGGTTCAGCGTGATGGTGAGAATTTGTTCGGCGACCTCGTATTTGATCGTCTCGTACGCCATCGGATGGTTCCTCTCTGATGTTTTGCGATCTGTAAATGCGTCATTGCCGGACTTGACCCGGCAATCCATCGCTTTTCAAGAGGATGGATGCGCGGGTCGAGCCCACGCATGACGATCATGCATGCGTGTCGCGCGGGTCTATTTCTTCGGCGGGCTCGGCCATGGTCTTTGCGGACCCCGCAGGAACTCGAACGCCTTGGCCATTGCGAGCACGCCGATGTCGTCGAAGCGGCGGCCGACGATCTGCACTCCAATCGGGAAGCCGGCCGCGTTGTAGCCGCCGTTGATCGAGGCGGCCGGATTTTCCGACATGTTCCACGGAAGGGTGTAGCCGATGTGCTCGAACGGTCGGTCGGGATCGTTGATCGGGGCGGCGAGCTCGGCTGCGTAGTTCACAACCGGCGACACCGGCGAGATCACGTAGTCGAGATCGGCGAACAGCGCTGCCGCCGCCGCCCGAATGGCCATGGTGGCGTTGAAACCCCTGACCACGTCGACGCCGCTGAGCTTCGCGGCGCCTTCCGCCCATTTGAGGATATAAGGCAGCGTCTTGGCGCGCTCTGCGGGCGCAAGCCTGGAAAGATCGTCCCACAAGCGTGCGCGCCAGAAATTGTCGAGGCCGTCAAGCATCTCGCGCGTCAGGATGCCATCGACTTCAGTGACAACGGCGCCGGCGGCCTCGAAAGCCTTGGCGGCCTTCACCGCCACGTTGCGGACGTCTTTCTCCAGCGCCTGGCCGACGCCGGGATCGAGCATCAGGCCGATGCGCAATTTTCGTATGGGTTTATCCAGCGCTTTCCAGTTGATGTCGTTGGGCGGCAGGCTCATGCCGTCACGACGGTCGGGCCGTGACAGCACGCTCATCATCAAGGCGGCATCGTCGACGGTGCGGGTGATCGGGCCGGCGACGCGGCCGACGTAAGGCGGATCGACGGGAACCCGCCCGAGACTCGGCTTCAGCGCAACGAGCCCGCACCAGCCCGCCGGTAGTCGTACCGAACCGCCGATATCGGTGCCGAGATGCAGCGGACCATAACCGGCAGCGGCCGCAGCGGCCGCGCCGGCGCTGGAGCCGCCGGGATTCTTGCTGATATCCCAGGGATTACGGGTCAGCGGATGAAAGCTCGACAGGCCTGACGAGAGCATGCCGTAATCGGGCATGGTGGTTTTTGAAAAAATCACCGCACCCGCTTCGCGCAACCGCGCCGCGGGTGGCGCATCCACCGGCGCAGGGACCAGCTTGACGGAGGCAGCCCCCAGCGCCACCGGCACGCCTTTGGTCGCGATGTTGTCCTTGATCGTTGTCGGTACGCCGTCGAGCGGACCTGTCGGCTCGCCCTTGTGCCAGCGTTCGGTCGATGCCTTTGCGGTTGCGCGCGCGCCTTCGGGGTCGAAAGCATACAGCGCCTTGATGTGCGGCTCCCATACCGCAATGTGCGTCAGCATGTCCTCGAGAACTTCGGACGGCGAAAACTGTTTCGCGCGATAGCCTGCGATCAGGTCGACGGCGCTGAGATCGTGCAGCGACGTCACCGCTTGCCGCGACGCTGATTTATGCATGTGAAGCTGCCGGCAGGCGCGTTTCGATGATACGCGCGAACATGCTGGCGCCGATCGGCAGGATCTTGTCGTCCAGGACGTAACCGGGATTGTGCACCGGCACGGAGCCGTCATGGCCGACCCAGAAATAGGCGCCGGGCACCACATTCAACATGTCGGCGAAATCCTCGCTGCCCATCTTCGGCTGGGTCCGGGTAATGACCTTCGAAGGGTCGACCACGGTGCGCGCTACCTCGGCAACCACCTTCGAGTGCTCCTCTTCGTTGACCAGCACGCCGAACGTGTCGCGAATATCGGCTATGATCTCGACCTGGAAGGCGGCGGCGATGCCGGCGCAGATCGCGCGCATCCGCTCGCGGATCAGCGCGCGAACCTCGTCGGAAAAGGCGCGTACGGTGCCGCAGAGTTTTGCTTCGCCCGGGATCACGTTGTAGGCGGAGCCTGCGTGAACCTGGGTGATCGAGAGCACCGCCGATTTCAGGGGATCGACGTTGCGGCTGACGATGGTTTGCAGCGCCTGCCCAAGCGTCATCGCGATGACCACCGCATCCTTTGAGCGCTCCGGCATTGCGCCATGCGCGCCATAGCCCGAGATGGTGATGTCGAAGAAATCGGCGCCCGCCATGGCGGGGCCGGGAAGTATGGCGATCTCGCCATGGTTCAGATCGGGCGCGTTATGCAGCCCGTAAACCTCGTCGCAGGGGAATTTTTCGAACAGGCCGTCCTTGATCATGGCGCGCGCGCCGCCGAGACCTTCCTCGGCCGGCTGGAAGATGAAATGCACCGTGCCGTCGAAATTCCGGGTCTCGGCGAGGTAGCGCGCGGTGCCGAGCAGCATCGTGGTATGGCCGTCGTGGCCACAGCCGTGGAAACGGCCGGGAATGGTCGAGCGCCATCTCAAATTGGTATTCTCTTCCATCGGCAGCGCATCCATGTCGGCGCGCAAGCCGATACGTTTGCCGCCGACGCCCTTGCCCCTGAGCACGCCGACAACGCCGGTGCCGCCGAGGCCGCGATGCACCTCGATGCCCCACTGCGCCAGCTTATCGGCAACGATTCCGGAAGTGCGGACTTCCTCGAAGCCGATCTCGGGATGCGCATGTAGATCCCTGCGGATCGCGGTGAGTTCGTCGGCAAAACCTTCGATGCGGTCGATGTTAGGCATGTCTGTTATCCGGTTGCAGAGGACGTTGTACGTGATTTTGTTGCGGGAATGAAAGCGGGACCCTTGGTCGGCAAACCCTGTGCCAATGGGCCGTCGCAGGCAATCCGTCAAGGTTTGCTTGGATCACTTCGAGGCGACGTTCGACCATCAATCCAGCGTCGCCAGCAAGCCTGCCATCAGCCGCCCGCGTTCGGCCAGGCTGTCGATTTCGATATGTTCATTGAGCGTATGGGCGTCGGCGCCGCGAACGCCGAGGCCATCGAGCGTCGGGATTCCCATGGCGCCGGTAAAGTTGCCGTCGGAGCCGCCACCGGCGCTGCCGTGGGGAAGTTCGACGCCCATTTGTTGGGCCACGCCGCGCGCCTTTTCATACAGTGCCATGGTTCTCGCATCGGGTTCCCATACTGGGCGCGTCACGCCGCGCGTCACCTTGAATGTGACATCATTGGCGGTCCCGGAAAGCGCCAGCATCCGCTCCACGCCGCGATCGAGATCGGCCTGACGCTTGGCCATGCTCAGCGCCTCGCCTGAGCAGGTGGTGGCGACGCAATTGACCCATTGGCCGCCATGCACGATCCCGACGCTGAAGGTGCAGTCTTCCGTCGTCATGCCGTCGATGGCGATGATCTGGCGCGCCATCTCGCGGATGGCTGAGCGGCCCGACGACAGCGTGGCGCCGGCGTGGCTCGGCTTGCCGATCGCTTCGAGATTAAACCGCGCGATCGCGTAACGTCCGGTGACGACGCCGTTATTGGGCCGGCCGGGTTCCGGCACCAGCACATATTTGTTGCGCGCGGCCTCCGCCTCGATGATGTCACGGGTTGAGGGGGTGCCGACCTCCTCGTCAGGGGTGAACAAGACGGTGATCGGCAGCGGCGTCGTGAAGGCGGCGCGCGCCAGTTGCCGGATCGCCTCCAGTGTCAGGTAGTTGCCGCCTTTCATGTCGAAGATGCCGGGGCCGAAACATTTGTTTCCGTCGCGCCGCCATTTGAGTTTCTCCAGTGTTCCCACCGGATGGACGGTGTCGAAATGCCCCGCGATCAGAATTCCGGGCTCGCCTTGTTTCGGATGTGGAAATCTTGCACGGACGCAGCCGCCAAAACCCTGCCGGCCGGCGATGCGCTCGATCGACGCGCCCATGATCGCCATGTCGCGCGCCGCGATATCGAGCATGCGTTCGACGGCTGCCGCATCCCAGGTCGGGCTTTCGCATTGCACCCAGTTGCGCAGTCCCTGCAGCATGGATTCGGCATCGAAGGGAAGGTTGGCGGGGTTCATGGGGCTCTCTTTGACATTAAAACTCATGCGTATCGACGGCCGATCTAAGAGAATGGTCGGCGATGAATTTGTAAAGTGAAACATGAGGTATGGAGAGCCATCACTCGATCGGCCATCAAACCGAGCAGCCGGCGCTGCGCGATGGCGTCTCGCCGCGGAACCTTCCGGTCGCCGCTCTCTGCGATGCGCTGCGCAGGGTGGCGCTGTCGGTTTTGAAAATTTGAACGGCGACGGGTCTGCGCCGCCCCGGCATTGCTGATAAGCGGCCCAATTTTCCGCCGCCGCAAAAAAGCCCCGAACCGTGCCGGGGCTTGAATGCTGCTCGCGATGACCGGTCAGATCAGGATCTGGCGATGACCAGGCCACCGAAGCGGTAGTTCAACCGAACCGTGGCCAGATCGACTTCCTGTCGGATACCCGGATGACGGTGCTCCGATAGGGACGGCTATTCCGCTGCCTTCCGTCTTTGCAAAAATCCGCGAATAGTTGCCTTCACAACAGGCAGAGATGAAATCTTTGTATGCAGTGAGTTAACGCGTCATCTGCCATCGGTCCGGCCCTTTTTAATTGAATAATCAAGCAAAAACAGGCTCGTAAGCCAAGCTGCACATCCGTTAAGATTTGGCACGAACCTTGCGAAGTCTCTCCAAGTGCCGATTGCCCTCAGGCGTTTGGAGCATCTCATGAAGCGACGTGATTTTTTGAAATCCGTCTCCGGGATAGCCGCCGGCGCCATGGCGCCTGCCATTTGGTCCGAAGCCAAGGCCGACGCCCGGTCGGAGAGCTTGCTGATCGTCTCCGAAGGCGGACCAAATAATCTCGACATCCACGGCATCGGCACCAACGTTCCCGGCTATGAGGTGTCGTGGAATTGCTACGACCGCCTGATCAGCCACGAGATGAAAAGCGGTCCCGGCGGCGTGCCGTATTACGACCGCGACAAGTTCAAGCCCGAACTCGCCGAAGACATGAATGTCGGTGACATGTCGGTAACTTTCAAATTGAAGAAAAATGCAAAATTTCACGACGGCGCGCCGGTGACAGCCAGGGACGTCAAGTGGTCGCTGGACCGCGCGGTCAGCGTCGGCGGATTCCCGACGTTCCAGATGAGTGCGGGCTCTCTGACCAAGCCGGAGCAGTTCGTCATCGTCGACGACAACACCGTGCGGGTCGACTTCGCCAAGAAAGACCGGCTGACGATTCCCGATCTCGCCGTGATCGTACCATGCGTGGTCAATTCGGAACTGGTGAAGAAGAACGCCAGCGAGAAGGATCCCTGGGGCCTCGAATACACCAAGCAGCAGACGGCGGGCTCCGGCGCCTACAAGCTGACAAAGTGGACCGCCGGGACCGAAGTGATCATGGAGCGCAATGACGACTGGGTTGGCGGTCCTAAGCCGAAGATCAAGCGCGTGATCTGGCGCATGGTGCCGCAGGCCGGCAACCGCCGGGCGCTATTGGAGCGCGGCGATGCCGATATTTCCTACGAGCTGCCGTATAAGGATTTTCAGGAGCTGAAAGCCGCCGGCAAGCTCGACATCGTGTCGCTGCCGTTCTCGAACGGCATCCAGTATATCGGCATGAACGTCACCAAGCCTCCGTTCGACAATCTGAAGGTGCGTCAGGCGGTGGCTTTCGCGATCCCTTATCAGAAGATCATGGATGCGGTGTTGTTTGGTCTCGCCAATCCGATGTTCGGCGCGCCGGCCAGCAAGACGACCGAGGTCGCCTGGCCGCAGCCCACCAAATATTTCACCGATATCGCCAAGGCAAAAGCCTTGCTCACCGAAGCCGGCTATCCGGATGGCTTCGAAACCACGATCTCATTCGACCTCAATTTCGCAGGGGTCAATGAGCCGCTCTGCGTCCTGGTACAGGAGAGCCTGGGCCAGATCGGCATCAAGACCACCATCAGCAAGGTGCCCGGCGCCAACTGGCGCACCGAATTGAACAAGAAGGAAATGCCGCTCTACACCAACGTGTTCTCGGGCTGGCTCGATTACCCCGAATACTTTTTCTATTGGTGCTATCACGGCAACAATTCCGTCTTCAACACCATGAGCTACAAGTCCCCGGAGATGGACCGGCTGATCGACGGCGCCCGCACCGCGGCAACCAGCGGCGACATGTCGACTTACGATTCCGACGTGAAGGGTTTTGTCGATCTGGCATTCAAGGATATTCCGCGCATCCCGCTGTATCAGCCCTATGTCAACGTCGCGATGCAGAAGAACGTCTCGGGCTATCAATACTGGTTCCACCGGAGGCTGGATTATCGAACGCTCGTGAAGGCGTAACGGCGCCATGGATGCAGATGCGCACAAGGCATCGGACTCGTTTCGGAGCGCCGTCCCCGCGAAAGCGAAGATCCATGCGCCGCGGCACTGCGTTTGGGCGATAGGGTCAAGACTTTTTGCAACAATAACCGCCGGTGATTATGGATGCTCGCCTCCGCGGGGAGGGCTCGCGGGAGTGCCGCGGCTATGCTGACCATGATCGGCAAACGGCTGATGTTCGCGATCCCGAGCCTGATCGGGGTCGTAATAGTCACGTTCCTCCTGACGCGGGCGCTGCCGGGCGATCCCGCGGCCTACTTCGCCGGTCCCGCGGCGAACAAGGAGGCGATCGAACAGATCCGCAAGAAACTCGGCTTCGACAAGCCGCTGATCGAGCAGTTCTTGCGTTACACTGCCGATCTCGCGCACGGCGATTTCGGCAATTCGCTGACCACCGGCCAGCCGGTGGCTACCGAAATCCGCAATCGCCTGCCGGCCTCAGCCGAATTGACGCTGCTCGGCCTCGTCATTTCAGTCGCGATCGCGCTGCCGCTCGGCGTGCTCGCCGCAACCCGTCCAGGCTCCTGGATCGACCATATCTGCCGGGTGGCGACAACGGCTGGCGTGTCGCTGCCGGTGTTTTTCACCGGA
This sequence comes from uncultured Alphaproteobacteria bacterium, assembly GCA_963742425.1. GTDB lineage: Bacteria > Pseudomonadota > Alphaproteobacteria > Rhizobiales > Xanthobacteraceae > Bradyrhizobium. The sequence continues at coordinate 173,905 of CAVULR010000008.1, read as the reverse complement.
TTGGTGATGGTTTATATTTTCTATTTCAGGCTGGGATGGTCGCCGGCCCCATTGGGACGGCTCGACGTATTCTATAGCGCGCCGCCGGCGCTGAGCGGTTTCTATTTGATCGACGCCCTGATCGCGCGCGATTTCGAAACCTTTCGTTCCGCGCTCAGCCAGCTGATCCTGCCAGCGCTGACCTTGGCGATCTTTTCGCTGGCGCCGATCGCACGCATGACGCGGGCCTCGATGTTGGCGGTTTTGTCATCGGACTTCGTGCGTACGGCGCGCGCCAACGGCCTGTCGCCGGGCACCGTGATCGTCACCTACGCCTTCCGCAATGCTATGCTGCCGGTCATTACCACGCTGAGCATGGTGTTCTCGTTCCTGCTCGGTGCGAACGTGCTGGTTGAAAAGGTGTTCGCCTGGCCCGGCATCGGCTCCTATGCGGTGGAAGCCCTGATCTCGTCGGACTTCGCGCCGGTGCAGGGCTTCGTGCTGACGATGGCCGTGATGTATGTGCTGCTCAATCTGATGATCGACATTCTCTATGGCGTGATCGACCCACGGGTCAGCATGGAAGGATGAGAGGCAAGCATGAGCGTCGTTGTGCCTGCTGTTGAACCCGTCGCTCCCGCGCGAACCTCGGGTCACACCCCAATCTTCGAGCATGCCCGCTACGTGCTCGGTGAGAACCGGGTCACCGCATTTGCGTTCGGGCTGTTGATCTTGATCGTGTTTGCGGCGCTGTTTGGTCCCTACGTGGTCCCCCATGATCCGCTCGCGTCCGATACCGCCGCGGCGCTGAAGCCGCCGTCATCGGCGCACTGGTTCGGCACCGACCAGCTGGGGCGCGATATCTTCAGCCGCGTCATCGTGGCGACGCGGCTCGACATTTTTATCGCGCTAGCGTCGGTGCTGCTGGTGTTTCTGTTGGGCGGTCTCGCCGGCATCGCCGCGGGCTATTTTGGCGGCTGGACCGACCGCATCGTCGGACGCATCGCCGACACCATCATGGCGTTTCCACTGTTCGTGCTCGCGATGGGCATCGTCGCTGCGCTTGGCAATACCGTGCAGAACATCATCATCGCCACCGCGATCGTGAATTTTCCGCTTTATGCGCGGGTTGCCCGCGCCGAGGCCAATGTGCGGCGCGACGCCGGCTTCGTGCAGGCGGCACGATTGTCGGGCAATGGCGAGTTTCGAATCGTGCTGGTGCATATTCTGCCGAATATCATGCCGATCATGATCGTGCAGATGTCGCTGACGATGGGCTACGCCATCCTCAACGCCGCCGGCCTGTCCTTTATCGGGCTCGGGGTGCGGCCCCCGACGGCGGAATGGGGCATCATGGTCGCGGAAGGCGCGGGCTTCATGGTTTCGGGCGAATGGTGGATCGCGCTGTTCCCCGGCCTAGCGCTGATGATCGCGGTGTTCTGCTTCAACCTGCTCGGAGACGGTCTGCGCGATATCGTCGATCCACAGCGAAGGACGTGATGGCGATGAGGGGTGCTACTCGAAAAATCGTCATTGCCGGGCCTAACCCGGCAAACCATCACATGAAGCGCATTTTTAGATGCTTAATGGATGCGCGGGTCAAGCCCGCGCATGAGGGCCTTGAAATGGGGCCCCCATCATGACCAACCCGCCGCTGCTCGACGTCAACGACCTTACCGTGGAATTCGCCACAAGGCGCGGCATCGTCAGGGCGGTGCAGCACGTCAATATCTCGGTCGCCAAGGGCGAAACGCTCGGCATTGTCGGCGAATCCGGCTCCGGAAAATCCGTCACCTCCTATGCGGTGATGCGGATTCTCGACCGTGCCGGCAGGATTGCCGACGGCTCCGTGATGTTTTCCGGCGTCGACGTCAAGGCCGCGACCGAATCCCAGATGCGCGACCTGCGCGGCCGCGAAATCTCGATGATTTTCCAGAATCCGCGTGCCGCGCTCAATCCGATCCGCAAAGTCGGTGACCAGATCAAGGACGTGCTGCGCCAGCACGTCCAGGCGGCGGCGAGCGATCGCGGCGAGAAAGCAATCGAGGCGCTGGAGCAGGTCAAGATCGCGCGACCGCGCGAGCGCTATCACGCTTATCCGTTCGAGCTGTCGGGCGGCATGTGCCAGCGCGTGGTGATCGCCTTGGCGCTGGCCTGCAATCCGCAGCTTCTGATCGCGGACGAGCCGACCACCGGTCTCGACGTCACCACGCAAAAGGCTGTCATGGAGCTGATCGTCGAACTGACCAGGCAGCGGGGGATGTCGACCATCTTGATCACCCACGACCTCGGATTGGCAGCGGCCTATTGCGATCGCGTCGTGGTGATGGAGAAGGGCCGGGTGGTCGAAACCGCGCTATCGGCCGATATTTTTGCTCGCCCGCGACACGCCTACACCAAAAAATTGATGCGCGCGACGCCGCGGCTTGGCGTCTCCCTGCGCGATCTGCTGCCGGAGGAGGACGCAATGCCTGTCACGGCCGGGCTTGACCCGGCCATCCATCCTTCTTCACAAAAGTCTTCTCCGGAAGGGATGGACCCCCGGGTCAAGCCCGGGGGTGACGACTCAACGAGCAGCAATCCAAAGCCCCTCCTTCTCGTCGAGAAACTGGTAAAAGAATATCCGCGTCAGGGTGCCGCGGCGCTTATGGCAAAACTGTTTTCCCGCAAACCGCCGGTCGAGCTTGAACAGTTCCGCGCGGTCGATGGCATCAGCTTCAGCGTCGGAAATGGCGAGAGCGTCGGTCTGGTCGGCGAGTCCGGCTGCGGCAAATCCACCACTTCGATGATGGTGATGCGGCTGCTAAACCAGACCTCCGGCCGCATCATGTTCGATGGCGACGAGATCGGCGGCATCCTGCCCAATGCCTTCGCACGGCTGCCACTGCGCAAAAGCATCCAGATGGTGTTCCAGGATCCAACCGACAGCCTCAACCCGCGCTTTACCGCCGCGCGCGCGATCGCCGATCCGATCATGCAGCTCGGCGACATCAGCGGGCGCGATGAGTTGTGGGTGCGCTGCGAGGAATTGGCTGAAATGGTCGGCTTGCCCACCAATCTGCTCGATCGTTTTCCGCATCAATTATCGGGCGGCCAGAAGGCCCGCGTCGGCATCGCGCGCGCCATCGCGCTACACCCGAAGCTCGTCATTCTCGACGAGCCGACCGCAGCGCTCGACGTTTCGGTACAGGCCGTGGTCCTGAATTTGCTGCACGATCTGAAGCAGTCGATGGGCATGAGCTATTTGTTCGTGTCGCACGATTTGAATGTGGTGCGGTTGTTGTGCGAACGTGTCATTGTGATGCGCATGGGACGAATTGTCGAACAAGGTCCGTCCGAACGGGTGTTGGGGGATCCGCAGGACGCCTACACAAGAGAGCTGCTGACAGCGATACCGCATCCGCCGTTGCCGGCCTAAGTTGTCATGCTTCGCCTTTCGGGGAACGATGACGAGACAGGGAGGAAACATTGACGGCCGGGATTGCTGATCCGCTTGATGATTATATCGACGGCGCTTTGAAAGCACTGGCGCTGCCGGTCGATGATGCCTGGAAGCCGGCAATCAAGGCCAATCTCGCGGTATCGCTGAGACTGGCGCGGCTCGTGGATGAATTCGCGCTCCCGGATGAAACCGAGCCGGCCAGTGTCTTCGCAGCCTGATATCAGCGTAAGCGTTGATGGCGACGGGCTGTTGTCGGCCTCGGAAATAGCGCTGGGCGTTTTAGGCCGCAGGATGTCCGCTCTCAGCGCCACCGAGGCGGCGCTGGCGCGGATCGCCAAACGTGATCCGGTTTTGAATGCCTTCACTGACGTCACCGGCGATCGCGCGCGCGCCAAGGCGCGCGCCATCGATGCCGAGGTTGCAGCCGGGAAAAATCCCGGCCCGCTCGCTGGTGTTCCCTTCGCGGTAAAAAACCTGTTCGATGTGCAAGGGCTGTCGACGCGTGCCGGATCGAAGATCAATCGCGATCTGAAACCGGCGACCCGAGATGCGACGCTGATCGAGCGCTTGGAGGCGGCCGGCGCGGTGTTGGTCGGCGCGCTCAACATGGGCGAATACGCCTATGATTTCACCGGCGAAAATGTGCATGACGGACCGTCGCGCAATCCGCATGATGCAACGCGGATGAGCGGCGGCTCCTCGGGCGGCTCCGCCGCCGCCGTCGGCGGCGGCCTTGTGCCGCTGGCATTGGGGTCCGACACCAACGGCTCGATCCGGGTGCCGTCGTCGTTCTGCGGAATCTTTGGACTGAAGCCGACCTACGGCCGGTTGTCGCGTGCGAGATCGTTTCCCTTTGTATTCAGTCTCGACCATCTCGGTCCGTTCGCGCGTAACGTTGGCGATCTCGCGCTGGCCTATGACGCGATGCAGGGACCTGACGTGAATGACGCGGCATGCACCACACGGCCCGCGGAACAGGTCGCACCGTTGCTTGCGCAGGGCATAGGCGGTTTAAGGATTGCGATCGCCGGTGGATATTTTCAGGCTAACGTCTTCCCCGAGGCTGTTGAAGCCGTTGCCCGGGTCGCCACGGCGCTCGGAGCCAACAAGACGATCGAAATTCCTGAAGCGGCGCGCGCCCGCGCCGCGGCTTATGTCATCACCACCGCCGAAGGCGCGTCGCTGCATCTCGATCGGTTACGAAAACGCCCTGATGATTTTGATCCAGCGGTGCGCGACCGCTTGCTGGCGGGCGCCATGATCCCCGCGCCGCTGGTCGATCGCGCGCAGAAATTTCGCCGCTGGTACCGCGCCCAGGTGTTGGAGCTATTCAAATCGGTGGATGCGATCATAGCGCCGGCGACGCCCTGCGTGGCGCCGAAACTTGGACAGGCGACCTTCGTGCTCGACGGCGTGGAATTGCCGGTTCGCGCCAATATTGGCGTCCACACCCAGCCGATTTCCTTCATCGGACTTCCGGTGGTCGCAGTGCCCGTGCCGCTGCAGCCGATGCCGATCGGCGTGCAGATCATTGCGGCGCCCTGGCGCGAGGATATCGCGTTGCGGGTGGCGTTCGCGCTGGAAAACGCCGGCGTGGTTGCCGCGCCGCTGCCGAGAGGATTATAGAAACGCAGGTCGAGAGGAATTAAACCACCGCCGCTTCCGCCATAAAGGCCCGCCAGCCGCCGAAAGAGGAGATATCGCGGGCACCCTTAACTGCGGCGGGTTCAACGATAAAGCCTTTGACGCCGCGGCCATCGGCGAGACGGATGGTGCCGATTGACAGCGGCGGCGGGATCGCGGCGACGAATCTGCCAAAATTCTCTGCCGAGAGCGCCCACAGCTCCAGCTCGATCGAGGACCCCGTTCCCCCCTCTACCCGCAGCATGCCGGGTTTCGGCGGCGTGGTAGTGAGCGCATAAAGCTTGTAGTCCGCCGCGGTTCGGGCTGGCTCCAATAACCGCCCCCCGAGCGCCTTCAATTCGCCGTTCAGCGCCATGCCCGAGAGATGTGCGCCGACCACCGCGATGGCGATTTCGTCTGCCCTCACGCCCGTCGCCAAGGCCGCAAGCGACGGCTGCGACAGACCCCGCGCGCCCATGGCAAGTTTGGTGTCGGTGTGAAAAACACGTCCGATGCTCGCGAGCTGCGCGTCCTGTCCGGCACGCGCCAGCAGCGTGATGCCGAACGGGATATCGTCGCTGCGTATCGCCGCCGGCAATGCGAGCCCGCAGAGGTCGAGCAGGTTGACGAAATTGGTATAGGTGCCGAGCCTGGAGTTGAGCTCGATCGGATTGGCCAGCACTTGCGCGGTCGAGTACACGGTCGGCGCCGTCGGCAGTACCAGCGCATTGACGCCTGCGAAGGCGCGCTCGGTTATCTTGCGCAATGCCTGCAGCCGGTACAGCGCCGCGAATGTATCGGCGGCGGAAAGCCGCGCGCCGGCGATGGTGATCTCGCGCGTCACCGGATGGATCGCCTTCGGCGCTGAGGCCAGCAAGTTGCGGATCACCAGATAGCGTTCCGCGACCCAGGGTCCTTCATAGAGCAGCCGCGCGGTGTCATAGAACGGTTCGAGATCGAACTCGACCAGCGTCGCGCCGAGCGCGATCCAGCGCGCGAGCGCGTCGCCGTAGGCTGTCTCCGACGCCGTGTCGCCGAAGAAGATCAATTGGCCGCTGCGTGGCACCCCCAGCCTGAGATCGGGGGGAAACGTTGATATCTCCTGTAGCGGCCGGTTGCGCGAAAAGGGATCGGCGCCATCGGGACCGGCCATCGTTGCCAGCGCGGTCATCGCGTCATCGACGGTAAGCGAGAACACCGACACGCAATCCAGCGTCCGGCAGGCCGGCACCACGCCGGCAGTGGAGACCAATCCAAGGCTCGGCTTCAGCCCGACGATGTTGTTGAGCATGGCGGGCACGCGGCCCGAGCCGGCGGTATCGGTGCCCAATGCCATCGGCACCAGCCCGGCCGACACCGCCACCGCCGAGCCCGAACTCGATCCGCCCGGAATCAAATCGCCGCGGATCGGATTTTTGGGGATGCCATAGGGCGAGCGCACGCCGACGAGGCCTGTGGCGAACTGGTCGAGGTTGGTCTTGCCGATGATGATGGCACCGGCGGCACGCAGCCGCGCCACTGCGGTCGCGTCGCGCGACGGCAAATAAGAAAACGCCGGGCACGCGGCGGTGGTGGCCAGGCCGGCGACGTCGATATTGTCCTTCACCGCAACCGGAATGCCGTACAGCGGAAGCTGCGCGGCATCTTTCGCCCTCACGGCTTCTGCCTCCGCCACTGCTTCCTTCTCGTCGCGCAAGCTGATGAAGATGGCGGCATCATTATGCTCGCGTATCCGCGCGAAGCTGCGCGCGACGGTTTGCGCGGGCGACACGGTGCCGTCGCGATGCGCGGCAATGATCGCAGCGACCGTCTCAGTCACGCGCTTGCCGATCAGGAAACGATGTGAGGAGCTCGATAACTATCGTGTTTCGGATGCGAAATGGGGAAGAATAAATCGGGTTCGCCATTTGCTGACTGCGCTCCGGGAGGCGGAGATCCTTCCGCATCGAAGGTGTGCCATCTGTACACCGGATTGCCGGATCGGTGAATGAAAATCGACACGCATTATCAAACGCTTGATTGGCTTTTCGGGAGCGATCTCAACCCACGCGTCGAATTGCCCTGCTCATTTTATGAGCATGGCCAGGTTAAGTCCGTTCAGCGCCGACGCCGATGCGGGCGCGCGCGTGTTGCTGCGGCTAATCGAGAATTTTCGAATACGTGCATCCCCGGTTGCGGCAACTGCTCCCATAAGCAGGAAACATCCCGCTCAATGATTAAGCAAACGCACGTTCCAAAGCTTGAGCAAAGGGGACAGGCAAACTTGGGACGGAATTGCAACTAACTGAAAACACGAATGATTCCTGACCGCAGCGATGGTGGAGGGGGTTGTACGCAATGGCACGGGCCTTGCTTGGTCTACTTCGAGCGCTTCGTCGCGTGGGGCTTGTATGTCATGGCGAAGTCAAACCAGCCGACCTACGGCACCGTCGCCGCCGAGCCCGAGCCGATCGAGCTCGACTGGTCGAGCACGGCGCTCCTCATCATCGACATGCAGCGCGATTTCATGGAGCCGGGCGGCTTTGGCGAAACGCTCGGCAACGATGTCTCGCAGCTGGCGCGCGCGGTGATGCCGATCGCGGCGGTGCTTGAGGCTGTGCGCGATTTCGGGATGCTCGTCGTGCATACGCGCGAGGGCCATTTGCCCGATCTGTCCGATGCGCCGCCGGCCAAGATCGAGCGCGGGGCGCCGAGCCTTCGGATTGGAGATCCCGGGCCGATGGGACGGATCCTGATCCGCGGCGAAGCCGGCCACGACATTATTCCCGCACTGTATCCGCTCGACGGCGAAATCGTCATCGATAAGCCCGGCAAAGGTGCGTTCTACGCCACCGAGCTTGGCGATGTCCTGCAGAAATACGGCATCGAGAATTTGCTGGTGTGCGGCGTCACCACCGAAGTGTGCGTCAACACCACCGTGCGCGAGGCCAACGATCGCGGCTACCGCTGCGTGGTGTTGGCCGATGGCTGCGCGTCCTATTTCCCGGAATTCCACGAGATGGGCCTGAAGATGATCAAGGCCCAGGGCGGTATTTTCGGCTGGGTCAGCAACTCCGCCGCGGTCCTTGAGGCGATGACACCGAAGCGTTCGAAACAACTAAAAGCAGGGGCATCACGATGAGCACGACGGCGACTGCGAACAAGGGAGATTTCAGACCGGCATTGTGGACGTCGGGCGACTGGAATGCATTTTTTGGCTTCGGCACCAACATTCTGGTCAACATGCTGGTGCTGACGGGGCTGTTGCGCTTCGTGCTGAAGATGCCGAACTCGCTGGTGTTCGGGCGGATTCTGCCGGCGCTCGGCCTGATGATGTGCCTCTCGACGTTTTACTATGCCTGGCTGGCATATCGGCTGGCGGAGAAGACCGGCCGCAGCGACGTTTGCGCGCTGCCTTCCGGCGTCAGCGTGCCGCACATGTTCATCGTCACCTTTGTGATCATGCTGCCGATCACCATCAAGACCGGGGATCCCCTGAAGGGCTGGTCGGCCGGCCTGGTCTGGGTGTTCTTCCAAAGCTTTATTCTGATGTTGGGCGGCTTTATCGCTCCCTATATCCGGAAAATAACGCCCCGCGCCGCGCTGCTCGGCACGCTCGCCGGGGTATCGGTGACATTCATCTCGATGCGGCCCGCGCTGGAGATGTACATGACCCCGCAGATCGGTCTGGTCTGCTTCGCTATCATTCTGGTGAGCTGGTTCGGCGGCGTCAGATATCCGCGGGGAATCCCGGCAGGACTTGTGGCCATCGCCGTCGGTATGATCATCGCCTGGGGTTCGAACCTGTTCGGTCTCGGGCTCGGAGGGTTGAGCATCAAGGGCGTTGGCGACGCGTTCGCGAGCTTCGGCTTTTCGGTGCCACTGCCAGCGTTCGGTGCGGTGTTCTCCGGCTTCGAGTTTCTGGGCATCATTCTGGTGACTGCGATTCCTTTCGGCATCTACGATCTCGTCGAGGCCATGGACAATGTCGAAAGCGCCGAGGCCGCGGGCGACGAATATCCGACCACGCGGGTGCTGACTGCCGATGGCGTCGTCAGTCTGATCGGTTGCCTGATGGGAAATCCATTCATCAACGCGGTCTACATCGGTCATCCCGGGTGGAAGGCGATGGGCGGCCGTATCGGCTATTCGGCTGCGACCGGCATCATGGTGATCGTGCTGTCGTGGTTCGGCATCATCTCGGTTCTGCTGGCGCTGGTGCCGGTGGTTGCGATTTCGCCGATCCTGCTCTACATCGGCATGCTGATCGGCGCGCAGGCGTTCCAGACGACGCCGGTCAAACACGCCCCGGCGATTGTGCTTGCTCTGACACCCCATCTCGCGGCATGGGCCAAGCTCCAGATCGACACCATGCTGGGCTCGACCATCAATGCCGCGCAGAAGGTAGGCGGGCTCGCGGCCGACAAGGTGGGCGAGGTCAAGGCGGCGGCAATTGCCTCGCTGCCTCAGCAGGGCGTGATCTATCACGGGCTGGAAGTAATGGGCGGCGGCTCAATTCTTTCCGGCCTCGTGCTCGGCGCGATCGGGGTCTTCGTCATTGAGCGCGACTTCGTGAAGGCTTCGGCGTTTGCACTGTCCGGCGCGGTGTTGACGTATTTTGGCTTCATGCACGGCGAGGCGGTCGGCATTGGCGGCGGACTGGGTGTGACGCCTGGCGTTGCGCTGGCCTATGCCGTGGTGGCGGCCGGGTTCTTCGCGGTGGGCAAGTACGGCATCAGCGAGCTTCCTGTTTCGAATCTGAAAATGCCTCTGGCGGCGCCGGCCGAATAGACAAGACACCCGGACTCGCCGCCGGAATATACAACAACGTTAACTTAAAGATGTGGAGACAGCTCGCGCGACATCGTAGGAGCGCAGTTTGGGATAGCAGCCTATCGCATGGCTCCCATTAGACCGGGTAAGCCTTGATCTGTTCCAGCAATAACTCGCTGACGCGGTCCGGCACCTGGTCGGCGGCAAAATGGCCGACACCCGGCAGGACGTGGAAACGGTAGGGCGCGGCGATAAAATCGACCGTGCCTTCGGCTGCCGTTCGGCCGACGGTGTCGTCGGCGTCGCCCCAGATGTAGAGCGTCGGCACCTTTATCGGGCCGAGGGGGCCGCGGATCGCGCCGCGCGCGCGATACCAGCTGAGTGCAGCCTCCATCGCAGCCTTGTTGCCGAGCACCGCAACATGCTGATCAATGGCGGGCGCGGGCACGCCGTTGGCCGCCAGGCGCTCGCGCAGCCACCTGGCGTCGTCGGCAAGAACGACATCGGCCGCGTTCGGCTCGAGAAACGCCCTGTGATGCCGCGAGCGCTGCGCCTGATCGCCATCGGGCATCTGCAGCGCGCGATTGAAGGCGTTGGGGTGCGGCCGGGACAGCACGGTAAGCGAAGCGATCCGTTGCGGGTGGCGATCGGCAAGCGCCCACGCGATGCTGCCGCCCCAATCGTGGCCGACCAGATGAAAGCGGGCCTCGCCGTAACCCGACGCTGCGACGATCGCCATCGCGTCGTCCATCAACCGTTCGATATGATAATTCGAAAGATCGCGCGTATCCGGACGGGCGCCGGGCGAATAGCCGCGCTGGCTCGGCGCCACGGCGCGATAGCCGGCATCCGCAAGCGCCGCCACTTGCGCGCGCCAGGTATGCATGGATTCGGCAAAACCATGCAGCAGCAGAACCAGCGGCGCGCCGGGTTGACCTGCGACGAGCGCTTCGAAGGTCAGGCCCGGTGCGATGGTGATCTCTGAGAGGGTGGATATCGATTTCATTTCCGATGCCAACCCGGTCTCGCCGATGCTTGGTGCGGGCGGTGGACTCGAACCCACACGACGTTGCCATCGAGGGATTTTAAGTCCCTTGCGTCTACCAGTTCCGCCACGTCCGCGCGTTTGTTTCATAACGCTTTTTCGGCTTCGGGCAACGGATGTTTTGCAGATCGCCACTGGCGTTTGCAAAAGGAATGACGGTCCGTCCGGACTTAAAGCGCCGAGCTTCGGGGCGGACGAACCAGGAGACGAATCCGGCGCATCGCGAAAGGCGTCAACGTCATTGGCTAAGAATTGAAAAAATCACTTTTGCAATTGGGTTAAGCGCGCCTGCGCCTCTGAGTAACCCAGGCTAAGGGCTTTTTCGTACCACATTCGCGCCATCGCGACGTCGGGGGCGATACCGAATACGCGGGCCCGATACAGCACCACGGGGTCGTAGGTTCCGGCCAAATCGAATGCAGCCCCCGCGTCAGGCGCACCCGCAGCGCGTTCCAGCAGCAATCGCGCCGAAGCAATATCGCCAACGGAAAGCAAGTAGCGTCCTCGCTTGAGCAGGGCGTCCAGTTGCTCCTTATCAATGGTTCTTTGCTGAGTCGGAGCGGCTGCCGGGGCCGGCGGCGGAGCATTCTGGTTCTCCGTCACGGATTTGGGTTCGGCCGCGGTCCGCTCAGGAGGCGGCACTGCGGCCAATTTCTGCTTATCAATGGTCCCGGTAGGCGCCTGCGAGGCCGCTAGTTCTTGCGGCGGAACTGTCTGCTCCTGAACCACCGATTTGGCATCGGCCGCGGTCTGGTCAGGGGAGGGGCTTGTCGCCACTTCCTCCTTGTCGACGGTTTTGGTCGCACTCTGTTGGTCAGCCGGCGCTTGTGACGGAGGGTTCTGGCTCTGAACCAGCGATTTGGCGTCGGCTGCGAATTGGTCGGGAGAGGGAGTCGTATTATCAACGGTCGTTGCCGGAGCCTGTGCAACCGCTGGCGCTTGGGGCGAAACGTTCTGACCCTGATCCATCGATTTGGGAGCGGCTGGCGCGGGTGCGTTGGCCAACTCCGCCTTGTCGACGGTTTGGGCCGGACCCTGAGTAGCGGTTGGCACTTGGGGCGGAACAGTCTGGTCCTGAGCTACCGATTTGGTGTCGGCCGCGCTATCGCCTGAGGTGGGAGCCGGATTCTGTGCAATCGCGGGATCTCGCGGTCGAACTCTGTTCGGCTGCAGCAACCGAGGTCTCCGCAGATTTTGCGCGGGCTGGTGCGGTTTCCGCGGCCGTCTGCTTCGGGACGATGATCGGCGGCGGTGTCGCGTCTGCCAACCGCTTGTTATTTTTGAAGAAGACCAAAGGCACCGCAATCGCGATGGCGCACATGACCCCAACGAGCCCGATCAACATGATCCTCGTTGCGAGGAACCCTTTTTTCGGCTGGTAGCGATCCGCTTCCCAATGCTCCCTGGCATCGTCAAGATTGTCATACTCGCTGAATAGGGCCATCAACTTTTCCGGTTCACCAGGGTCGGTGTCGCGGCTTGAAGTTGAGATGGATGGTTGATCGCTAGTCGGCTGAGAAAGGAGATGAAATTGATCTCCGGGAAGCGATTTCAAAGCCTCGGAAAGGCTGGTGATCGGCCCCGTTCGAGGGCCATTCCATTCGGGACCAGGGTCTTTTGCTCGCTCAGCCATTGGAACGCCCTATCCAACTCTACCGGCTTCGGTTCGAATTTTGCTCAAAAAAAGGCTGATCCCGGGGAACTCTAGGTTTATTGGCTTTTTGAGGGTCGCAACGGCTGGAATCACGGGATCCGGCTTTCGCCGCGGTTAAGTCTCAGCCAGCATTCTAGCTGAAAAAAGGGACCGGGAAAGGATCGAAGTCCGTCCAGGCAAGCGCGTGCCCTCCCGGCAAAGCCTCAATCCCGTCACCGGCGCCTGCTTTACGCAACCTCAAGATTGTCGTTTTAACAAGGTCGCATGATCGCTGGCGTTTCATCTTTGAAGCCGCTGTTGCACGCCGTCATTGTCGTGCCGCTGCTCCTGCTTGCGGTCGGGCTAAGCGGCTGCGCCGAGATGAGCGACGGCATGACGACCGCCTTTGCCGATCCAGCCAAATACGACCTGTACGAGTGCAAGCAACTGGAGACCGAGCGGAAGAACCTCGCCAACCGCGCTGCCGAATTGCAGGGCCTGATGGCCAAGGCCGATACCGGTGTTGCCGGCCCCGTTATCGCCGAACTCGCTTACCGTAACGAATACATCTCGGTGCGCGGGCAAGCCAGATTTGCCGAGCAAGCCTGGCAACGCAATAAATGCCACGTCTCGACGCCGCCAGCGACAACCCCGGCTGTGATAGCTGCCCCGGCTGCGAATGCGAAAGGCGCGCCGCCGCCGTCACGATCCGGCAGCGCGGTGTATTAAAGCGCGCCTTCACGAGATCGAGGCCTTCCCGCCAGGATCTGCAACCCGCTTGGACTTTTCATCGAAAGCGGCCAGCGAGACGCAAACGGCAGAGCCCTCTCACACCCGCCAGTCAAAAATCCAGTCCTGCCGCGCCAGCAAGCGTTCAGGTCCGATCGCCTTGATCGCGAGGTCGCGCGCATGTGCCAGCGGACCCGTGAGGTGATAGATCATCCCGTTCCGCCTTGCCGTGCGCTGCAGGCGCGAGACGCGCGAGCGGCGCTGGCGCGCGTAGCGTTTCAGCGCAGCCGCAATGCCCGCGGGGTTTTCCCCGGCGCCCTCGGCGAGGCATTTGGCCAGCACCGCCGCATCCTCGATCGCCATGGCCGCGCCCTGCGCGGCGAACGGCAGCATCGCATGGGCGGAGTCTCCCAACAGCGCGATCGAACCATCGGTCCATTTACCGTCATCGGGGACCGTGAACAGCGCCCATTTCCGCCAGTCATCGACCGCGCCGATCATCATGCGGGCCGGGCCCGCCCACCTTGCCGATGCGAACGCGTTTTTGAGCTCGGTGCTATCGCCGGGCGCGCTCCAGCCCGGCCTGTTCCACGTGCCGGGCACGACGGCGACGATGTTGATCTGGCGCGCGCCCGAGATCGGATAGGCGACCAGATGCGCATTCGGTCCCATCCAGAGCTGGACCCGGCGCGAGGTGTATTCGCGCGGCAACTGCGTGACATCGAGGGTGCCGCGCCAGGCGATCAGCCCGGAAAATCGCGGTTGCACGTCCGGAAATAGATGATGCCGCACGGTGGACCAGATTCCGTCGGCGCCGATCAGCGCCAGCGCCAGCTCCTGCCGGCGCGTCGTGCCGCTGCGCTGGACGACGGTCAATCCCTTGGCGTGGGTGACGGCATCTTCGAATTGGCAGCCGAGCCTGAGCTCGATTTCGGAACGGCTGTTGACTTCCGCCTGAAGGGCCGCCTGCAAATCCGCGCGGTGCACCACCCAATAGGGTGCGCCGGAGCGAAACGTGGCGGCCTCGCCAAGCGGCATGCGGATGATCTCGCCGCCGCTCCGCGCGCTCATCAGGCTGATGGCGTCGGGGACGACCGCGCGCGCGGCAAGCCGCGACTGCAAGCCCAATTCGATCAGGATGCGGCTGGCGTTGGGCGAGAGCTGCAGGCCGGCGCCCACTTCCTCGAGCCGCTCGGCTTTCTCCAGAATCACCACACGAAAGCCATGTGCCGCGAGCGCAAGCGAAGCCGTTAATCCCCCGATACCGGCACCGGCAACGAAGATGGTGCGCGCGCCTGCCACCGGCCGATCAGGCGGCCTTGTCTTTCACCACGCATTCGGGCGGCCGGGCTTCGCCGGGCTTGAGGTCGGCGGCATGACGATAAAGCGTCGAGCAATAGGGGCAGATGATCTCGTTGTCGTTGCCAAGATCGAGAAAAACATGGGGATGATCGAAAGGCGGATTGGCGCCCACGCACATGAACTCCTGCGAGCCGATCTCGATGACCGAAACGCCGGCATCGTTGTGAAAGTGCGGAACGACATGGTCGGACATTTTGATCACCTTGAGTGGCAAAGAAGGAGCCGCAAACAGGACGCAACGACGTACCAAGCTGCGCGCGATCCTTGCGGGTATAGTTGATTCCCAAAGCCCCGGCCGCTCATCTGTGCATCCAAATTCGACACAATCTTGTCGTCCTAGAGAAGCCCTTCTTTCGTCGGGGCCGTTTTGTCTTAAAGCGGTAACCCTTCGGAAAAGGCTGAAAAACGGGATTTTCCGGATGAAGCGGCCGCGGATCGGTTCGGCTCTGGCTGGTGCGGCAGTCTGCGCGCTCGCGTGCCTGCTGCTGTGGCCGCATGCGCGCGAGGCCGGCGCCATGCTGGCTGCGCAAGACGATCCGGCCGAACTCGCCGATGTCAGGCTCAATTCGGCCCTGCGAAACAACGGGGCGGCGCTGGAGCAGAATATCGAGGCGGCGCTGGCCGAAAGCGACGCCGATCTCGCGCGCAGCTTTGTCGAACTCGCCGCCGAGAAAGACATTGCCCTCGGCGGCGACGTTACGCGGCGGGTGAGCGAGGCCGTCACGCAAGAAAACTCGTCGTCGCATTTTGCCAGGAATTTTGCCTCGGGGCTCGTGACCGGAAACGCCGACGATGTCGCAAGCCTGACAGGCACGGTCGCCGGCGATCTGTTCGTGTTCGGCGATATCCGGGATGTGGTGCGCGAGGGCAAGCATCTGGCGATGGGGGAGGAGACCGACCGGCTGATATTGGGCCTCGCCGCCGCGGGGCTCGTCGTGACGGCTGCGACCTATGTCTCGGTCGGCGGCGTGGCCCCGGTGCGCGCCGGTCTTACGCTGGTCAAGGACGCCCGCAAGGTCGGACGGCTTGGCGAGGGGCTCACGACATGGGCCGGCCGCTCGGCGCGCGGCATTGTCGATGGGCCGACGCTCCAAAACGCTGTTTTGTCCGGCTCGGTGACGCGGCCGGTCGCGACCATGAGCGCGATTAGAGCGGCCTTTCATGCCGAAAAGGCGGGGGCGCTGGTACGGCTTGCGAAGGATGTCGGACGCGTCAGCGAAAGGGCGGGTATCCGGGCCGCGCAGGACACGCTCAAGGTAGCTGAAGGCCCAAGCGACGTCGCCCGCGCCGCGCGGTTAGCGGAGTCCAGGGGTGGCCAGACCCGCGCGATCCTGAAAGTGCTGGGTCGCGGCGCCCTGTTGCTGACGGCGGGTGCCTTCGATCTCGCGCTATGGGTGTTCGGCGCGCTGCTGGCCCTGTTGGGGCTGCTCTCGTCGATCAAGGCGGCGGCCGAACGTCTGACCATGGCATGGATCATGCGCAAAAAGGCGCGGCGGTTGCGAAAGCGATCAGCGGCGACGCCCCAACCGATAGTGGCGGTTGCCGGCGCAACCGGTTAGCCTTACGTCCGGCCTTCGATCCCTGGTCCTTACCCGAAGTCACGGAATGCGCGATGCCGAGTTTTCGTAACGGCGCCGTTGAGATTGTCTATCTCGACGAAGGCGAGGGGGATCCGATCCTGCTCGTGCACGGCTTTGCGTCGACCAAGAATGTAAACTGGGTTTATCCCGGCTGGGTTTCGGAGCTCAAGAAAAACGGCCGCCGCGTCATCGCGCTCGACAACCGCGGCCATGGCGATTCGGCCAAGCTTTACGATGCCGCCGACTACGAGGTCGCTACCATGACCGGCGACGTCACCGCGCTGATGGACCACCTCGATATCGCGCGCGCCGACATCATGGGCTACTCGCTCGGCGCGCGGATGACGGCCGTGCTTGCCCTAACCCGGCCGCAGCGGCTTCGTTCGGCGATCTTCGGCGGCATCGGCATCGGTCTGATCGAGGGAGGCGGCCCCGGCGCAAACGTCGCCGAAGCATTGGAGGCGCCATCGCTCGAGATGGTGACCGATCCGGTCGGACGTACGTTCCGCGCGTTTGCGGACCAGACCCGCTCCGATCGCCGGGCGCTTGCCGCCTGCCTGCGCGGCTCGCGGCGGTTGATGACGAGAGAGGAGGCCGCCGCTATCACCGTGCCGGTGCTCATCGCGGTCGGCACCAGGGACGAAATCGCCGGGTCGGCGGCCGCGCTTGGAAAAATCATACCGGGTGCGGAAGTGCTCGACATTCCCAACCGCGATCACATGCGGGCGGTCGGCGACAAGATCTACAAGGCCGGCGTAGTGGATTTCCTGTCACGTCATAAGTGAAGCGTCGCGCTCATCGTCACCGGCAAAATGCCTGACGGCCGCGATCAGCACTACCAATGTTGCAATCCAGGCCATTCGCGCGCCGTAGCGATCGTGCGGACCGGATATCACCCCGCAGATAAAGGCGTTGCCGAGCAATGCGAAGCACACCGTGGAGACAAGCAGTGTGAGGTCGTCGATGCGCCGGCGCCAGATCGCCTGTCCCAGAAGTGCGGCTGTCAGCAATATCGAGGCCAGCGCCACCGGGACGTGGATCTTGTTGATCGCGGTAAAATTGATGTCCCAATGCTGCTGATGCGCCGCGCGCATCGGCGCGAGCTGGGCCGGCAGATAGCGTTCGATGATGCCGTAGGTATGGGGAATCCAGCCATTGGTGCCTTCGCCGGTTCCAACTTGAACCAGTTGCTGCGCGGTGGCGACGATGGCCGCCTTCGCCTGCCAAAGCGGATATTCGGCGAGCGAATGCGTTACGATGAAGCCCATCTCGTCGTTCATGCCCCGGAAGCGGCCGAGCTCATTGAACATGCTCTTGCCCCACAGGAACTCATCGGCGCTCGCCGGAAGTTCATTACGATAGGGGCAGAGCTTCAGGTTGGCTTGCGGACAATGATCACGTAGATATTGCGCGACAATGCCATCCTGCAGCATGCGTCCGAACGCGACGCCGAAGCCGCCTGGCGTCCATGCCAATTGTCCCGACATGGCGAAATTTGCCGCCAGCAGCATGGCGGCGCCGGCAACGATGGTCAGACTGCCCTGCACCAGACCAGACATCGCAATCCGCGCGTGCAGGAAAGGTCGCGCGATCCAGCCGATGCAGCACAGCCCCAGAAGCACCCCAAGCGTTGCGCTGTGAGTGGCCGCGGCGAAGGCGGTGAAGGCGAACAGCGAACATTTTTCGATACCGGACAGCTTCTTGCCATGCAGGACAAGGATAAACAGCGACAGCACCGACAGGCCGGCAAAGACGTCGGTCAATAGCGTAGAGGCGAGCCAGGGCAGCGCCGTTGCCGGGACCAGGACAAGGCTTAAGCCGAGGAGCCGCCATGGCCTGGCCATGCCCAACACGCGCAACGTCAATTGCAGGACCCATTGGGTGGCCAGCACCTGAATCCCGAGATTGATCCAGAAGCTCGAACCCTCGCCGAGATGCAAATAGAGACCGAATACGGTGGAGCGGCTGGGAACCAGATAGCCTTCGTACCAGCGGGCCAGATAACCGCCGGTGTCGTATTGCAGCAACGGATAGCCATTCCACAGGGCCGGCGCGATCAGCATCAGCGGAATGGCGATGGCGGAAATCCAGACCCAGGCCGAACCTGGCACGCGGGCGCTCGAAATCTGTGTGCTGATGCTGCATGCCCCCAATTTTCTGCCACCATGCCCGGAACGCAGGTACGGCGGAACTCGGAAAATAGTTGGAGGCGGGATGCTTGATTTCCCGGCCGTCCAGACCAATTTTGAGCCGGAGGTCTCGGCAAGGACCGATCCGGCCCCTCAAGAAGATGTGTCGCTTCAATGTTTTAGGATAAAATGCTGAGGGCTGGAATCCACCTTGCGGATACCCGTCAGGACAGCCGTTCGCTTGTTGTGCTATAGTGCACGTCAAGAACACCAGACTTTGCGAGAGCAGCACATGGCAATGCATCAGATCAATCCGCAAGGCGCCCGGCTAGCGGCGCTCGATCCGATCTGGGATCGCGTGCGGACGGAGGCCGAGGACATCGTTCGTCGCGAACCCGAGCTTGCCTCTTTTATCTATTCGACCGTGCTGCATCATGAGCGGCTGGAGGACGCGGTGGTGCATCGCATCGCCGAGCGGCTCGACCATTCGGCGCTGTCGGGAGATTTGATCCGCCAGGCTTTCGACGAAGCGCTGCGCGACGATCCCGATCTCGGAAATGCGTTTCGTGCCGATATGGTGGCGGTATATGACCGCGATCCCGCAACGTCGCGCTTCATCGATCCGCTGCTCTACTTCAAGGGCTTCCATGCCCTCCAGACCCATCGGCTCGCCCATTGGCTGCATCAAAAGGGTCGCAAGGATTTCGCCTATTATCTGCAGAGCCGTTCCTCGGCGGTATTCCAGACCGACATTAATCCGGCAGCCCGGATCGGCCGCGGTGTCTTCCTCGATCACGCAACCGGCTTCGTGGTCGGCGAGACCGCGGTCATCGAAGACGACGTCTCGATCCTGCACGGCGTCACCCTTGGCGGCACCGGTAAGGAGAACGAGGACCGCCACCCCAAGATTCGCCGCGGCGTATTGATCGGGGCGGGCGCCATCATTCTCGGCAATATCGAGGTCGGTCATTGCGCCCGCATCGCTGCCGGCTCCGTGGTGGTGAAGGCTGTACCGCACAATGTGACGGTGGCGGGCGTTCCCGCCAAGATCGTGGGCGAGGCCGGCTGCGCCGAGCCGTCGCGCACCATGGATCAAATGCTCAACGCGATCGGGCTTTGATATCTTCCGCGCGTATTCCGCAAAGGCGTCCTCCGACTTGATCGGAGGGCGTGTTTTACCGGCGGAATGCGAAAAATCGTCTGAGGCGACGGGCACGGTCTGTGCAAGTTAGGCTAGCAGTTTACGTCGTCTCGTCCTAAAACTTCAAAACCCCCAAATCCTATTGGAGATTGCCGTGGACGTTCAGGAAGTCAGGAAACTCGACGCCTATCTCAAGCGCCTGTTCGGCAATCAGAAGATCCGCGTGGTGCCGCGGCCGAAAAAGGACGACTCGGCCGAGGTCTATATCGGCGAGGAATTCATCGGCGTGCTGTTCGTCGACGATGAAGACGAAGACCGCTCATTTCAGTTCCAGATGGCCATCCTCGAAGACGATCTGATCGAGCAAGGCTAGAAATTCCACCGCCAGCCAGCTTCGTCGTCGGTGCAGCGGCCCCTCAATCGCGATGACCGACCCGGAAAACCATCGCACGGCGCAAGACCGTGATCGGCGGCCAGACCGGCCCGGACGATTACACGGATCTGGCGCGAGCTGCCGCTCGGCCGAAACCGACATCCGCACCTCACACGAGGAAGAAATGCGCGCCTGCAAGGTGAGCATCGGCCGCTACCGCGGCTGGATCGGCAAAATGAAAGTCGCTCGGATGCAGATCAGCCGCGTGCACACCCACCAGTGTGATTGTGTCGGCAGGATTGCTGTCCACGGTTATCACGGCATTTCCCTGGGCATTGTCGTGATAACTGACAGACGTCGTCAACTGGTTTGAGAAGGTGAAACTGTCCTTGCTCGGATCGAAGCCAGTGACAGTGACCGCGCCGATATTACCCGGCGTCGTCTGCCCAAACACAAAGCTGTCATGACCGGTGCCGACTGTTACCGCGTCATTTGTTCCGACATAGATCGTATCGTTGCCGTTGCCGACCTTGATCGTGTCGCTGTGACCGTTCAAGTCGTTTACCACGTCGCCGTCGCCGTTGCCGAGGGTGATTGAGTTGTTATTGCCGCCTAGGTTCACCACCGTGTCGTTGTTGCCATTGCCGAGCGTGATCGTGTTACCGCCGCCACCGCCGAAGGTCACCGTGTCGCCGTTGCCATTGCCGACCTTTACGGTCTCATTCGAGCCTGCGACAAACGCTCTGTCGTCAGCGCCGTTGCCAACGATAATCGTGTTGTCCGAAGCGATGAAAGAGCCGACAAAAACGGAGTCGCCGACGCCGTTGCCCATGGTGATCGTGTCGCCGGTGGGGGGTGGAAATGAGGCCGAGTCGGACACCGTGTCGCCGGCCCCGTCGCCGAGGGTAATTGTGTTGCCTTGGCTGCCGTTGAGACTCACCGTGTCTCCGGCACCATTACCGAGGATGATTGTGCTGGATCGGATGCCCACATCAGATACGTTGCCTTGGACGTGTACCGTGTCGCCGGCCCCGTCGCCGAGCGTGATTGTATCGCCGAAGGCCGCGCCGACGACATTCACGCGATCTCCAGCGCCATTACCGAGGGTTATTGTGTCGTTTTCGCTGGCTACGCCTATAGGGGCGATGAGATTCACGGTGTCCCCGGCGCCATTACCGAGGATGATTGTGTTGTTTTCGCTGGCTATGGCGAAAAAGTTGGGGGCGAAGAGGTTCACGGCGTCTCCGGCGCCGTTACCGAGCATGATTGTGTCGTGCTGGCTCGCACCTGCGCTCACTGTGCCATTGATGCCGTTGCCAAGGGTGATCATGTCGCGTTGGCTTAAATCCGCGCTCACTGTGTCGTCGATGCCGTTGCCGAGGATGATCGTGTCGCCGATGCTGTTGTCGTCGAGGACGGAAAGATTATTCGCGTTGCCGAGCTTGATTGTCCTCATCGTCGTTTCCTCCCTTTCGAAGGTCAGGATTTTCGGGGCCGTTTCTGGCAATCCAACCGAAAAAGCGAACTCTCCGCATTGCACAAAGTTTTAGAACCGGCTGCGGTTGCGTGTTGCGGACGGCCTCGGTCAACATCTTCGAGCAGGTCAGCCCTTATCGCTCATGGATACACCTCCCGTGACGCGGCGAGACCACGGTATGCAGCGCACTACAGTGCGTCACAAGGAGACCCGCTGATTAAGCTTGCTAATTAAGTTTAATAGTGGTGGTCAGGGCAGCCGGTTAGCCAGTGTTCCTGACCGCCTCGGCCAGCATTGCGTAAAGCTGGCGCTTGGTGAATTCCTTGGACCGCTTCGCTACCGGCTTGCCCTTGGACACTACCCTATCCATCGAGCGGGCACAGGCTGCCAACGACACCGGCCTTTGCTTCCGCACCGACACGATCTTGGGCTTGGCGGTCGGCGGATTGTGGCCGCGCTTGAGGCCCATGCGCAGCAACTTGGCGCACACCGCATTACGGCTATAACCGAGACGATGCGCGATCTGCGCAGCACTTTGTCCGGCGGCCCAAAGTCTCTTCAGCAGTGCAATCTCTTTTGCATCCCAACTCATGATGAATGCTTATACGCGGATTGCGAGCTATGAGCTAGTCGGTCGCAATGGCGTCGCTCGCGCCGCTCCAGCAATTTAAAAATCTCGTTGTCGATGCAGTAGACGCGTCGAGGCAAGGTGCTCGCCGGTGGGCCTGGTATCTGCCGTAGCAGACGCTCCCTCGCAGTCGTCGGGATCGGTCATGCCACTCATCACAATTTCATCATTGCTGCTCTCACCAGAAATTTCCGCCGAACCAGCCAAACTGCGGTTGCCGTGCCATCGCGAGCGTCGGCGCCGGTGCGCGTCTCCTGGCAATTTTGCGATGATATCGCGGCTTCATTTCTCGCATTCTTGTGTTGGATGCCTTTGATCGGTCATCGGCTGGTGACAGCATCGCAAAGGCCTCGCGTTCTCTCGCCGCTGCAGAAACGGCGGCGATCACTGTGGGCGCGACGGTGATGCCCTCGGTCGCTACGATCGAGGTCGAAGCCGGCATCGGGAGGCTGGTATCGTACACGATGCGGTCCGGCCATTTCCGATCGGAATAAATACGAATGACGGGCAGATAGACTTTTGTCTTCGGCACGACGGGAAGTTTTGGAAAGCACGCGTCCAAAATGAACAACAGCGCGAGCAGCACTCCGCCGACAACAGAAAAATATCGCGCCAAGGGCATTCCTTGCTCCATTGCCCCCCTCGGCAAGCACGCCTGCCCGCACGCGGGATGCATTGATCAAGATCAAGGTCAGCGATGCCAGCGGCAGGATCAGCGGCGCGGGGTCGGATAGGCCAGAAGGAGTTCTTGCCGGACCGGTTCGGAGTGAATGCCCTGCACCGGTACCCTCGACGCTTCCAGATCGTTTGCCGTCATGCTGAACTCGATGATGTGCCGGAGCACCCCATTGCGGTATGAAGCGTCTGAAATTGTCTTGGTGAGCTCGAGCGACATTCGCTTGGCGCTCACAAAGCGAAGCCTGTCTATCCTCCTCACGTCAGTATGGCAGGCTTGCGCCACGCCCTCGGCGTTGGTCCCTACTGTGCCCATCGGCTCGGGGTTCCGAATCTGGAACCGCCGTGCCAGCTCCATCTGGCATCCGATTTTGGAACCCGCTCATTTTGGGATCCGAAACCAACTCCGGCCGATCGTTGGCGATGATGTCCGGATCCCTAACGCGCGGCTGTCAATTGGTCGCCTTGATCCAGGTCAAGCGTTCGCCGCTGGAATCGTCCCCTGCTGTATCCAGCGAGGGCGCGCCCATCGGGATCAGGAATGAATCATACTTGGTATGTCACTTTTGAGGTACCCAGGAGTGGTACCTTGGTACAACGACGAAATCCCCGCTTAACCCGAACGTTTGATTCCGAAGCGGAAGCCAGGGATTTCGCGCGAACGAAAGTCGATGGCGGACTGATCGTCACCGCCGGCACCATCAACCCCCACCTGCCGAGAAGGGCAATCCCATCGGAGAAGGTTCTGGCCTGGCTTGAATCCGGCCAAGCGCCGGAACCCAGCGACAGGGAAGACGCGCACGGGCCGACAACGAAGACCGACTAGTCTTGGCTCCCATCGCTTCGAATTGCGATGGCCACAAATCTTGCGACAGATAGCCATCTTTCCGCCAAACTGGATACACTTGAGTGTTGCCATTTTGGCACGGGGGACCCGACCATACACGCGTAGGATGAGCGCGATAACGAATCAAATTCTAGCCAAGAAGCGGGGATACCTGTCATGAAAAAGATTCTACTCGGCACGATTGGTCTTGTTGCGCTGTCCGGATCGGCCGTAGCCGCCGATCTTGCGGCGCGGCCTTACAAAGCACCGCCTCCCGTCATTGCTCCCGTCTATGACTGGACCGGTTTCTATATCGGCGCCAATGGCGGTTGGGGTGAGAGCCACAGCTGTGTGGATTTCGTTAACGCGGTTGGTGTTGCTGTCGCCCAGGGCTGCGCCGATCGATCCGGAGGCCTCTTCGGCGGCCAGCTCGGTTATCGCTGGCAAGCCAGCCAGTGGGTGTTTGGCTTGGAAGCCCAGGGCGATTGGGCGGATCTCAGCAACCAGCGAGTTAGCCTCGTCAATCCTACGCTCTCTACTCGCACCAAAACCGATGGCATCGGCCTTTTCACCGGCCAGATCGGTTACGCATGGAACGCCTCGCTGTTTTACTTCAAGGGCGGCGCGGCAGTGACAGACACCCGCTTTAGCATCCTCGATAACCCCACTGGCGTTGAACTGGCCGCTGCAAGCGCGACCCGCTGGGGTGGCACCGTGGGTGTTGGATGGGAGTATGGCTTCGCGCCGAATTGGTCCGCCGGTATTGAATACGATCACCTGTTCATGGGCCACGCGAATAATTCGTTCACGGCTACCGATCCGCGTCTTGTCGGTGTGCTCAACGACCGGATCAGCCAGGATGTGGATATGCTCACGCTGCGCATCAACTACCGCTTCGGCGGCTACGGGAGCCCGGTTGTCGCGAAATACTGAGCAACCCCAGCCAATTGACGCCTGAAAGGCCGGCCGAGAGGCCGGCCTTTCTTTTGGAATGGTGGGATGCCGCTTGCAGCAACACACGTGCCCGCTAGCCACTGCCCTTCAAGCGATCAGGCCAGCCTGTAATGACGGCGGTGGATCAACCGAAGAACAATTGGCTTTATGCTCGCACCAATACGCCATGCGCGTGGGCCGCGCGTTATAGATACGCCCGACGCCACCCGATTGACGCCATCGCGATCCGCGTTCCATCTCAGCGGCACACATACGTGCCGTTCACCAGAACGCGGACACAGCCGTAGGCGGCCGCACCCACTGCCGCCCCACCTACAACCGCGCGGCGCGTCGTCCGCCGTGCAACGCCTGCGACGCTTACTGGGGTCAACGGCCGCCCCACCCTGGCCTGCGCGTTATCAACGGCGAGGGAAGGACCCCGGCCCGGTGACCAATTTATCGATGCAAGCGTTCCGAAAGCGAGAGTCGCGGTAGCCAACAATGCGTGCCTGATGCTTATTTTCCTCATTGCAACCTCCTGTGCTGATATCCGAACAATAATGATCGGCGGTCAGCAGCGTTGATCTGGGTCAAGGGATTCGTTGACCGGAGAGAGGCGAGCGGCGAGCGGTTCAGCGGAGCCGCTTTCTTGAAACGTTTGCTACAGGATCAACAGCAACGTGCTCGATTGCTCGCGTAAACGCGCAAAGATACTGGAAACCGTTCTTACGCTGTCAGCGTCGTGAAGATTTTCTTTTGATAGGCGCGCCCAATTTTCCGCCTCGGCCATCCAGAACGTTCGGTTGGCCGGCTCACGTTCTGCCAGCTTTCGGCACAGCACAGCGCGCGAATAAAACTCCGATTGACCGGTCATTTGCACCCCTGCCTGCGCGAATTGCTCCCGAAAAAAACCTACGACAGGTGTGTGCCCGGAACTATTGCCCCGATGGCCATTGTCCTAACGGACATGTCATTCCGACTGACGCAAGCGCTCTCCCTTGATCTGTGTCAAGCCTCGTCAAGCCGAAACGCGACGACATGCATCGCTACCATGTTCTATGCAGAACGGAGATAATCCATGAAACGAAGTATGAAGAGATTTGCTGTTGCCGCTTCCACGTTCGTGGTTGCAGCGCTGTTTTCATTCGGCTGGTCAGAAAAGGGCGGCATCTCGCTAACGGTCGAGAAGGCCGAAGCGCGGGTCGGTCGCCCGCTCTCGCCCGTCAGCGTCGCAGGCGTCGCACGCCGGCAATATCGGCGCGGCGCAATCGGCACCGCCGCCGTCGGCGCCGCCGCATGGGGTGCGGGTTATTATGGGGGTGGCCTCTACGGCACTGCTCGAGGAGCCCAGGCAGCTTACTATAGCGAGGGCGCCATCAGCCCCGTCCCTCACTACGCGGTGAGGGCCTATTATGCGGGCGGCCCGTGGTACGGCTACAGCGGGTGGGATGACTACGCGGCACGCAACAGCATCAAGTGCACACCCGGCACTACGGTCACGCTCGACGACGGCCTGATGCACGTCTGCCAATGAGCATCTGAGATCCGGCCGAGGCGGCTGAAAGACCGCCTCCGGTCGACTGTACAGCCCATGGAGGAGAACAATGCTTAAGTTGATCGTCGTTGCTGGCTTCGCCTTGACAATCGCAACCTCGGCACAAGGCATGACCGCTGCGCCGCTTGCTTCGCCTGTCGACATAGTCACACAGGTGGCTGTCGGATGTGGCCTGGGCAGGACCAGAGTCAACGGTGTATGTGTCGCGCGGACGACCGTACGCCAGACCCGCCGTGCCGTCCGCAGATGCCTGCGATGGCAGGGCGGCGCCTGCGCCCGATATGAGTGAGGAGAGAGGCTAGCACGACGAGCCCACGCCTCCGGCAGGGCTACGACCCAGCGACGGGCGGTTGGTGAAAATCGCCCGTTCGCGGTACATTCGGTCCCGCACGGCCGTCTGGGGCATTCTAGCTGTCGGTGCTTTGGTCCGAATGACGAAGGATAAGCCAGGAGAATTGGCTCACGACGAGGGCAAAGAGGTTCCTGCCCTGATTGCGAGCATGCCCGCCAGCGCGCTACAGCGCAGGGCTGCGTTCGGCATTGTTATTTTCTTGTCGGTCGTGTTCGCCATAGTTTTGCCGTTTGCGCATATTCGCGCCGCTCGTCTTGACGTTTTTATTCCGGTTGTCCAATCCATCATTTGTTTTGCGGATGTCATTACGGCGGTTTTTCTGTTTGCTCAATTTTCAATCCAGCCTCAGCGCGCTCTTCTCGTTCTGGCAAGCGGCTATATATTCAGCGGCCTGTTCGCGTTTTTGCAAACGCTCGACTTTCCCGGCGCCTATAGCGCGACCGGCCTTCTCGGCGGCGGACGGAGCGGCGCCGCGTGGCTCTTTTCCTTTTGGCATATATTGTTTCCCCTCACTGTTATTGCCTATGTGCTGTTGAAGGATGGGAATGAGACCGCCAGCGAGTTTGTAAAGCCCAGGCCGATCCGAGTTATCGCTATCACCATCGCTTGCGTACTCGCGATGACCGCCGCACTGACATGGCTCGGCACCGCTGGTGCGGAATACTTGCCAAGTCTGTTCGTCGATCAAACAAGAGAGACTCCCTTTCTTCAATACCTGGCCGGAGCGATGTGGCTCCTCAACGCCTCAGCGCTGGTGCTGCTGCTCTTTCGTATGCGGACTATCCTCGATGTATGGCTCGTCGTGGTGCTCTTTGTGTCGTTGCCTGACCTCTCATTGTCGTTCTTCTATGCCGTCGTCCGCTACACTGTCGGCTGGTACACGGCGCGCAGCTATGCACTGATCGCCAGCTGCACGGTGCTGATTGTATTGCTTGTGGAAACGACGATGCTCTATGCGCGTCTTGCCAGCGCGATGATCTTGCAGCGGCGCGAGCGTATCCATCGGCTCATGAGCGTGGACGAGGCGACAGCCGCAATCGCACATGAAATCAAGCAGGCGCTGGGTGCGATGTCACTCAACACCGACGCCGCGTTGGAATGTCTCAAAGCAACCCCGCTCGATATCGAGGAATTACGTTCCTGTCTAACGGACGTCAAGAATGGCAACATGCGCGCGAATGAAGTAGTAGCAGGTGTTCGCGCGCTGTTTAAATCGACCACTCGTCCAAGAACGATGACTGAAATCAATCGTCTTGTTCGGGAAGTGCTGGGGATGATTGAAAACGACCTGCATGTCCACGGAGTATCTGTTTCAACCGAACTCCAGGAAGACCTTCCGCAAATAATGGCCGACCCCACCCAGCTACAGCAAGTAATCTTGAACTTGATCAAGAACGCGCTCGAAGCAATGACAACTCGTGCCGCCCCCCTAAGGGCTCTTCGGCTGGTAACGGCCAACAACGCAAATTCGACCGTCTCGCTAATTGTCCAAGACAACGGACCAGGAATAACTCCCAGAAACACAAGCCAGATATTCGATCCATTTTTTACGACGAAATCTTCCGGGATGGGATTGGGACTTTCAATTTCCCGGAGGATAATCGAGGATCACGGCGGTGATTTGCGGCTCATCGAGACAGGTTCAACTGGCTGTACTTTTGAAATCACTCTGCCAGGTGCAGCAACGAGCGATCGTGGAACTTCGGGCGAGCAATCGCTGCTGCTGGGAACAGGTAGTTAAAGACTTACAGTCAAAGCACGACAAATGATCTGCGGCGCGTATGGACGCGGTTCGCACGGCGGAAAATTCGTGACAGCGCGCAGCCTAGATGGGCTCGGCCGATGCTCTCTTGAGCGGCTCGATCAGCGACTTCGACGAGAACGGCTTTGTGAGATATGCGAGGCATCCGGATTGAAGCGCCGCCACGCGAACGGCAGTGGTGTCGTTTGCGGTAATGTAGATGACCGGCACGGATATCCCGGCCGCTTTTAGACGATGTCTAAGCGTGAGGCCTGACCCACCGTTCAGGTTGATGTCCAGAATGATGCAAACCACATTTTCAAAATCCTTATGGTTTTTGAAAGCATCCGCAGATGGAAATAGCAGGGTGTCGTACCCGTGCTGGCGCAGCAGTCGCTTTATTGACCTCAGTATGCCGTGGTCATCATCGACGACAAGAACGAGGTTCCGATTGGGTAAGAGAGACATCCGTAACCTGCTGTTGATTTGTTTGTGACCATACGTTCAGCCTCTTCCACGCCTTTCGCGGGACCGCCGACGCTTTTTAAATTATTGGCATAGCTTTGCGCCCGATCCAGCGCAGCCGGACAGCGAGCAGGCCGCTGTCGATGCAGCGATCAATCTATCTGGGTCCCGGTGACTGGATTGTCCCGGACCTCTACCACACTCGATATGAGGCGGTTAGCGCCGCTAATTGTGATCACGCGCCAAAGAATTGTTTGGACTCGCCATCGCGGCAGATTAATCCGTCCATAGAACGGGCCGAAGTCCGTTGTGAGTCCCTGAGATCGGATCGCGGCGACCTCAGGCGAGGGCCAAGTCATTCCCTCGGCCCGTGCAATAGCACCGTCAGCCGGTCCATCGCATTGGCGACATCGCGCCATTGTGCGATCCAGCTTCGTGGAAAGCGAAAGGTCAGATCGGCGCCGTACAGTGCACTTCCTGGCTTGGATGGATGCAAAGTGTGCGCCCGCTCAAAAAATGTTTTGGCCGCGCCTAGGCGGCTCGCGGCGCTCTCCCGGAGCTAGAGGATAGATTGAGTAAGATGGCGCCGTCTCTTCCAGCATCTCTTCCAGCAACAATTGCTGCTGGCGGACGTCACGGCTCAACTCATCTAATTGGTTCTGCTGGCGGGCAGAAACTACAGCACTAACTAGTTCTAATCCAAACCAAAGGACCAAGAACGCCATCGCAAAAATTTGCTCTGGCGAACGCCCAAAGATCGGACCTACAGAGCTAATGACGTCATTGATTTCTTGCATCGCGACAACCTTTCCCGGTTGAGACACCAAAATGCCGTCGCACCTTTGGCCGCTCGTCGGACCAAGCCTTACGATCTGAGAATCATAGAATTTCAAATTGTCGCGGCAACTAAACTCGTCAATTAAGCTTGATCCGCAGCATTGTATTCAAATGCCTGCAGAAACGACTCGTTGCCACGCGCCTAAGCCGCTCATGACGCCCAGCCATTCGAAAATCTCGTCATCGACGCAATGGACGATGGAAGCGAGGTGCGTATCGGTGGGCTTAGCGCTGCCGCCGCAGATGTTGATCGATGCGCTACCGTCAGTTTTTGGAGCGGCCGGCAGGCGTCCGCTTTGGCGCGCATAGCGGACTCAAGTCGGACATGGCGCCATGTCTGAAAAGTGCCAATAGCGACATCGAAGGGTGGGCCTGTCATGAAAGTCGTTCGCGACCCGAGGTTAGCGTCGATGAAAAATGAGTTGGTGCCGATGAATTTCCGCGCCTGGCCATCAACCCACGTCAGTAACCTTCGCTGGCAGTAGTGCAGCTTTTCCAAAAGGCTGACGTGCGGAGGTGATCGGAATTCCTGCGAGTTCAGACCTGCCTAGCGGCAGGCCCGGTAGCCGAAGCGGCTGATGATTTCGCTGCCGGATATCGAATGAAACTCCAACGTATCCATGAAATGGTTGGCAGTGACGTACCGGCGCAAGGCAGCGTTATATGTGCTGAGCATTTTTTGCGTGATGGAAGGGCTGATAATACCCTTTGCCCTGTCGCCGCCAGCGTGAAACAACAGCTCCGCACCCAATGCTCCGCGGTTCGCGGAGCGCTTGCAGTAGCCGCCACTGGTTGCAAATACCGGTTGGAGGTTTGCAATGGGATCAAACATACCAGGAAGCCGCGTCATCAACTATGCGGCAGCGGTTGCGGCTCTCGCGTTTTGCTGCGATCGGCCGATGTCTCAAATGGGTCATTTCTAGACATCGGCCCCTTCGACTGGCACGTCCGTTACACCCTCAACTGCAGACATCGCCGTGTCGCCCCGGCATGTCGGCTGGGGCCAAACTCGGAAGTCGCACTTACAAAAGTCGCCAAAGAAAAAGCCGCCCCGAATTCGGCTTTCAAAGCTAAATCTGATGTCACGGATTACCGCCGCACCCCAACGCGATTGACGCCGCCATTTAAATTACCACCGGCGTTATGCCGGACCGCAGCGCGCGCCACCGGACGAGGCCTGAGCACGACGCCTGCCCGGGCAACACAACCAACCGGATATTCAACGTACTGGCAGTACACGACCGCCTTGGCTGGCGCTGAATTGAGGGTGAGACCTGTAAGCCCCAACAGGACACTGGCAGCAATCCCGGCAACGGTCGCTGACTTGATCGAAAGACGCTTCCTCGCATGCATGGCGGACTCCTCTTCGCGCTTGCGGACTGAAAGGTGTCGGGAGCCGCCTCAGGTGCGGCTGAACCCAGCATGAGCGCCAAAGGATCGCTGACGTTGACCTAGATCAACGGAAGGTCCGCCTGGCGCCAAGCCGTGAGACCGAGCGTCCGGTTCGGATCAAAACCGGAAGTGCGACCGCCTGGACGGCATGTCCGTTCTAACCTTCAGGAGCAGAGATCGGCAGGATGCACGCTCAGGCCCGCTTCGTGCCATTTCCGGACTCATGCATCGCGCAATTGCGTCCTATTCGATGACCTCGTCGGCGCGGGCGAGCAGCGCAGGGGGTCTCTCAAGGCCAGGCGCTTTCGCAGTTTTAAGATTGATGACTATCGTATTTCGTCCCGGCCCCGCCTTGTCCGAAAAGTGCCCGAAGGAGACGCATGCATTGCAGCAATAGGGCTTTATTCGATCACCTCGTCGGCGAGAGCAAGCAGTGCCGGCGGAATCGTAAGGCCGAGTGCCGTTTTCAGGTTGATGAGAGCTCGAACCTGGTGGGCTGCACGATGGACGAATGGTGGTGGTCACGGCAGCCGGTTAGCCAGTGTTCCTGACCGCCTCGGCCAGCATTGCGTAAAGCTGGCGCTTGGTGAATTCCTTGGACCGCTTTGCTACCGGCTTGCCCTTGGACACTACCCTATCCATCGAGCGGGCACAGGCTGCCAACGACACCGGCCTTTGCTTCCGCACCGACACGATCTTGGGCTTGGCGGTCGGCGGATTGTGACCGCGCTTGAGGCCCATGCGCAGCAACTTGGCGCACACTGCGTTACGGCTATAACCGAGACGATCCGCGATCTGCGCAGCACTCTGTCCGGCGGCCCAAAGCCTTTTTAGCAGTGCAATCTCTTTTGCATCCCAACTCATGATGAATGCTTATACGCGGATTGCGTGCTATGAGCTAGTCGGTCGCAATTCCCAACCGACACGTTTGAGTGTTCCGTCCGAATCACGATGTGGCCGCGCCCGCGCGGCCTCTTCCTCATGAAGATAGGTGCGCCAGCATTCATCCGGGGTCACTGTCACTCCCTCGGTCCGTGCAATAGCACCGTCAGCCGATCCATCGCATTGGCGACATCGCGCCATTGTGCGATCCAGCTTCGTGGAAAGCGAAAGGTCAGATCGGCGCCGTCGATGCGGCGCTCGCTCAGGCACATCCCGGGGGTCGCGGCGTCGCGCGTGCAGCGCGCGTTGAGGTTGGGCGAGTTGGCAAGGAACAGGTCTTCGTTGCCGTAAGGCGTGCCATCGCGAAAGGCGCGCACCGTCAATCCGTCCCCGCCAGGCGTTGAGGCCGGTTCGAGGTAGCGCGGATAGATGGTGCGCAGGCGGGTGTCCGGCGCCAGCGTGTCGTGGTGCGCGGCGATTGACAGGAAGATAAGGTCGATCGGCCGCACGGTTTCCTCGAGCGCATCGGCACTGACATGTTTCGGTGGATCGGGCGGTTCAAGCGAAGGAAGGGCGAAGAACAGGTCGACCCGCTCCTGCGGCCCGGAGTGGCGCTGGATTTTCATCCGGATCGCCGTGGGAGGCACGTTGAAGAGCGTCGCACCGATGCTGACCGGCAGCCGCGCCGGCGCCCTGGCCGCGTCAGTTCCCCAGGTCGGCCACAGCAGATAAGCGACCACGGCGATTGCGCCCGCGGCAAGCGCGCACCCCAGCATGACTGGAATCATGTGGTTGCGATGAATCCTGCGCGATCCGCGCTTGATCAGTTGAGCCGTCGAAAGCAGTGTCATGAACGGAACATCGTCAGGGGATTCCTGCGGGTTTGGACCGAATCGATTGCGAATATGCCACGCGTGATCGAATTTCCGTACCATTCGAGGCGATCCGGTTCGCTGCGAGCCATGCCCGGGGCGCGGTTCCAGTCCGCGGCGTTAACCTTTCCTTAAGGATGATGTGGCGGCCCGCGGCCAATTTTGCGAAAGCGTCGGGTGGTCCCCAGTGCGTGTTTGCGGAAGAGTCCAGATGTCGCCTGATGCGTTGAATTCCCTGTTCTCCCTTTGCATTGGCTTTGCCCTGGCGGGCGCGCTGACAAGCGGATATCAGGCGCTGGCACATCGCCCTGCGGGGTTTGGACTGCTGCAGGAGGGCGTGGCAACGAAGGCCTTCGTTGCCGTGCCGTTCCTGGTCTTTGCCGCGCCCTTCATCATCATGCGCAACACGCTGCGTGGCGCCCGGATCGAACACCGCCGCTTCCAGTTCGTCATGATTGCAACCGTCCTGGCCGGGTTCTGGAGCCTGATGTCCGGCACGTTCTTCCTGATGACGCTGCGCGCGGCGGGACTGCTGGCCTGAGGCAGGCGGCTGTGCCAAAGTCTCCGTGAACAGGAGACTATTCACGCAATGGCGATCTACGAGCTTGACGGGCAGGCGCCCGAACTTCCCGCCGACGGCAATTATTTCATCGCCGACAGCGCCACCGTGATCGGCAGGGTGCGCTTGCACAGCGCCGCCACCGTATGGTTCGGCGCGGTATTGCGCGGCGACAATGAATGGATCGAGGTCGGCGAAAACTCCAATGTCCAGGACTACTCGATCTGCCACACCGATATCGGTTTTCCCCTGACGATCGGAAAGGAATGCACGATCGGACATAATGTCATTCTGCATGGCTGCACGATCGGGGACGGTGCGCTGATCGGCATGGGCTCGATCGTCATGAACGGCGCAAGGATCGGCCGCTACAGCATCGTCGGCGCCGGCTCGGTGATCACCGAAGGCAAGGAGTTTCCGGAACACTCCCTGATCATCGGATCGCCGGCGCGGGTGATCCGCGCAGTCGGTCCGGACCAGCTTGCCGTGATGGATTTTTCCGCAAAAGGGTATGTCGCCAACGGCCCGCGATTCAAAAAAGGCTTGAAGAAGATCGGCTAGGGATGGCGTCCCCGATGCGCGCGGAGTTTGCAGGCCGTCATGATTTCGGCTTCCTTGCCGGACCCGATCTCGCGTTTCCTGGCGCCCGCGGCTTCGCAAGCCCCGCGCTCTTGCGCAGCGCGTCCTTCAGGTCGACGGGAATGCCGTGTTTCCTGAGCAAATCGGCGAAGGCTTCGTCCGCCAGTTCCTGAAGCGTCGCCATCCGGTCGCGCGCCAGTTGCTTCAGTTTGTCCGACGTGTCGTCGTCGAAGGCGATCAGTTTTCGCACGCGTTGTCTCCCCTTTGTGGGCCAGGTTCCCGTACTTTGCATGGGGTTGTTTTCGAGATTTTTTGGCCGGGAGTTCGAGGCCCGAGCGGCTTCGGCATATTTAGGGCCGAAACCGCTCTATTCGGATGGCTAACAGCGATTGGGTGGGGCCGACGACCCTGCGATCGTGCCGGTCATCCCAGTACCTTGTATTTCCTGAACCAGCTCTGCATCAGGCTCCATGCATCTTCGGCGGCTTCCTTGCGGTAGCTCGCGCGATAGTCGGCATGGAAGCCGTGCGGTGCACCTGAATAGATCTTGAATTCGGCGGGCTTGTTGGCGGCGAGGAGAGCTGCCATCAGCGTCTGGACACTTGCGACGGGAATGCCGGTATCCGCCTCGCCATAGAGGCCGAGCACCGGCGCCTTCATCTCGGACGCAAGCTGGGTCGGGCTCTTCGGCCACAGCGGATTCGGCGGATCGACTGGCGGGCCATAGAACGAGGCGCCCGCCTTGAGGTCGCTGCTGTGGGCGGCATATTCCCACACCGTCCGTCCGCCGCGGCAGAAGCCGATAATGCCGAGCCGGTTCGTGTCACCGCCTTGCGACTTGGCCCAGGCAACCGTGCTGTCGAGATCGGACAGCAATTCGGCGTCAGGCTTGGAATTCACGATCGGCAAAAGCTGCGGAATATCGGTGATCTTGGTGAGATCGCCCTTGCGGAAATAATAATCCGGCGCGACCGCGAATGCGCCGAGTTTGGCAACGCGTCGCGTCACGTCCTTGATGTATTCGTGCAGGCCGAAGATTTCCATCGCCACCAGCACCACCGGCGGATTGCTCACGCCGTTCGGGCGGGCGAAATAACCGGGCATTTCGCCATCCGACACTTTGATTTTTTCATCGCCCGCGGTGATGCCATCGGTGTCGGTCTTGATGACGTCGGCCCGCACGGGGCCGGCGGCCAGCGTATAGCCGGCGGTGACGGCGGCGGAGGCAGTCATGAAGACGCGGCGCGACAGCGGCGCGACCTTTGTCAGTCCGATGACATCGGGGTTCAGCAACGGTTCGGCACTCATAAGGGGTTTCCTCGGGCTTGTGGGGACGCGTATCCAGCAGGCAATTCCAGCCCATGGCAAATCACCAGACCGCGAGGATACCTGTTCGCTCAGGGGTTGCACCGGTCCATGGGGGCAAAGACGGTCCCAACGTCTTGTTTGTCCGCCGCTTGCGCACTGACAAAACCCTGCGCAAATATTCCGCCGAGGCGGATCGCAGGGCTGTCGGAAAGCCCGAAGATTCCTGGGCCTTCCGGATAGCATGCCATGAAAAACATCCCTCCGATCGTCCTGCTGGCGGCCGCCATCACCGTCTAT
Source organism: uncultured Alphaproteobacteria bacterium (assembly GCA_963742425.1). Taxonomy (GTDB): domain Bacteria; phylum Pseudomonadota; class Alphaproteobacteria; order Rhizobiales; family Xanthobacteraceae; genus Bradyrhizobium. The sequence goes on along the minus strand of CAVULR010000008.1, from coordinate 138,739 downwards.
CTGACGGTGGATACGGTACTCGTATTGCGGACGGGAAAGACGCCGGGGCTGTTTTACAAGCACCTTCGCTATCGTCAGAGATACGGCCCGATCACCCGCAAGGGCCGCCCGCGGCACTTTTGGGCCTACGTAATTGGAAACGCGATCATATTGCTGCTGTGCATCGGCTATTTGACCTGGGCTTTATTTTCGAGGCTTTGAACGCGTTAATCCTTGGTCGCCAATGCACTTTCGGCAATTGGTTCGAGGCGGCATCCTGCGTTATCGATTGAAAGCGCGCAGTTGCCGACGACAAGCGCGAGTGCTGCGATGATGCTGGCTGTCGTGAACGCACTGCTCGATCCGGCAAGCAGGCTCACTGTGAGGGGGCCGGCGATCTGACCGACGGCGAAAGCGGCCGTCATCATGCCGACACCGCGCGACCGCTGCGGGCCCGCGATGTGCAGCACCTCCTTGATGCCGGCCATGGTAATGACCATGAAGGTCCCGCCCACACATACGGCTGCGGTCAGCAGCGTCACAAGGTTGAGCGAGATGACAGGTGCCGTCACGCCGGCTGCCAGCACCCATTGGGCACCCCTCCATAGACGCCAGGGCGCCAATCGATGACCTAAGCGGACTGCCATGAGTGTGGAAATTGCGGCAGCAACCCCGAACACCGGCCATACCCAGCCAAATACGGCCGGGTCGTCGATATATCCGCGAGCCAGCACCGGAAGAAAAGTGGCTGGAATGATGTAGCCATAGCCGAACAGCCCGTAGCACGCGGCCGCAACGAAAGCTCGACGCGGCAATCCGCGCGCCGTCGGTGCCTCCGCTTTTGTCGGGACCGAATTCGTGCCCAGCGGCCGCCAAAGCAAGGATCCGATCGCCGCGGCGACGAGGCCCATTGCGATCCAGGCCGAGGGAGAGCCCCATGCGCCGATGCCGGCCACGAGGCCAAGCAGACCGGCAAAGACAATCCCGATCCCCACTCCGGCGAAGATGCCTCCGGACCAGCGCTCCCTGTTGCATCGGGCGAGAATCGGCATCGCCCAAGCCGACACCCCGACCAGAACAAAGGCGCTTGCCACACCGGCGGAAAACCGAAACGCAAACCAAAGCAGCGGCGAACGGCTGAGCGCCATCGCCAGCGTAAGGACGGCGATGCACAGCAGACCCCAACGGATCGCGCTGACAGGCCGAGGCGCCAAGGCCATGCAGACCAGCGCGCCCGCCAGGTAGCCAAGATAGTTGCCGGTCGCGAGCCAGCTTCCCTGGGCAAAGGTCAATCCCATGTCGTGCTGCATGAGTGGCAGCATCGGCGTCAGTGAAAAGCGGCCGATACCCATCGCGCTGGCTAATGCAAGCAGGCCTATGGTCACGGCAACGGATGCGGAAGGCTCAGACGGTTTGCGCTTCATGGCCCCTAGATTAGGCTTATCCAATGTTCTATAATAGTGAATAACCTGGAACATGTTGTTCTCTATAATTGAACATAATCGCCATGGATTTTGTTGATCTCCAGGTTTTCAAGAGCGTCGTCGATGAAGGCGGCATCATCAAAGCTGCCCGCAAATTACATCGGGTGCCATCGAGCGTTACGACGCGGATCAGGAATCTCGAAACCTCACTTGGCGTGATGCTGTTCCACCGCGACCGGCAGCGACTACATCTGTCGCCTACCGGCGAGCTGTTGTTGGCTTACGCCGAGAGGCTCATCCAGCTTTGTGATGAAGCGCGCGCGGTTGTCTCCGGAGGGGTACCGCTGGGCGTGTTGAAACTTGGGGCGCTAGAGAGCACGACGGCAAGTCGGCTCCCGCGCATACTGGCGGATTTTCACCGACGCTATCCGGAAGTACGCCTGGAATTGACGACCGGCACGAACGATGACCTTGTGAACAAGTTGGTCGACCGCCGGCTGGACGCAGCCTTCACGGCCGAGGCGCCGGCGGTCGGCGTCCTGCAACACGTTCCCGTATTTGCCGAGCGACTGATTGTGATCTCAACCCTCGGCCATCCGCCAATCAGGCGTGCTCGCGATGTGGCGGGCGCTTCGCTGATCGCTTTTCCCGATGGGTGTGCGTATCGCCGGGTATTCCAGCGCTGGGTGGGGCGAGAAAGTCTCGCCACCCTGCGTGTGCTGGAACTCAACTCCTACCATGCCATCGTCGCATGTGTCGCTTCCGGCACAGGCATCGCGCTGGTTCCTGAATCGGTATTAGAAACGATGCCTAACACCCAGGTGCTTCGGCATGCGATTCCGAAGGCGCAGGCCGACATTACGACGCCGCTGGTCTGGCGGCACGGCGAGGTCTCGCCCCCGGTGCTGGCGCTGCGAACTCTGATCGCATCCTTGGACGCTAAAAAACAAGGCCGTCGGCGCAGTATACCGCCAACGACCTTGCCAGCCCGGACATTGAAATCGGCTCACGCCATCCGGTGAACTACACACTGCCCCGGCTTTGCACCGGCAAATGTGATCCATTTCACAAAAGGCGGAAAAAAGCCGCAAACGGATCCTTTGGGGAGGGATGGTCGAAAGGGGGCAGGAACGTCTTCGCGAACCGGCTCCATGGATCATGATTCGATCAAATCGAATCGCATCCTTATCTCATTTGTTTGAGCGTGATCTCCGCGCCAACCCGTGGCGTGTCACGCGGATAATTCCGGATCGCACCCTAGCTTCGCGATTTCGTGTTCTTGCGATGCACGCTTTTTATCGCCGGGGATCTGGTTCGCATCGACTTGTTAGCCGTCGACGATGAACCGGATGCCTCCGCGGTCGGCGCGCTTGCAAACGATTGCCGTAATCCGTCGATCGCCTCGGTGAGACCCGAAACCTGTTCAGACAACCGTTTTGCCTCGGCCTGCTGCGCGGCGAGAAGGCGCCTTACCGTTTGCAGTTGGTCCTGAACGACCTGCAACTGGTCGATCGACTCCTGCTGGGTCGCTTCCAACCCCCTGGTTTTCTCTACAAGCTGCTCGGAGGCCTGTGCCGCGCGAACCTGCAATTGCCGGGCGGCAACGGCGCGGTCTTGCTCGGGGGATGTACCGGTGTAGGCGCGCCATAGCGCGATCGAGCCGGCTCCGGCTACCATGAGGACAAGTATCGCGGCGGCGAGCGCGATCGGATGCGAACCAATATGCCCGATGCCACGCTTTGCATTCTCGGATGTGAGCTCGATCATGGCACTCCAAAGCCCGCCAAAGTGAGAAGTCCTCTTACCACACCGGCGGGCGCCGGACAGAGGCAAAATTGCCCTTATGACGGTCTTGAGAAGGTTGCGGCCAGGCCAATGCGTTCAGCAGTTCCGGCACATTGATTCGGCGGCCAGCCGGGGTGGTGGGTGCGGAGACCAACGAGGCGAACTGGCGCAGGTTGGGCGGATGGCAGTGGAGCAAGCCCATTTGAAGCATATTGGCGGCATCGCACAGCAGATCAGTTGCCTCGCGGCTGACCCTGATGAAGCCCCCGATCTTCGTCTCGACCAACTTCGGACAACATGGCGGGCAGGTACAGTCCGGACGCCGCAGCGGCTGCTCTCTCGCCGAGAATCGAGCCGCCGATAATTCCCACGCCCAACACATAGATCCAGCCTTCGGTGAAGTCGAACAGGTGCGAATTGAAAATACATCCCACAATATTTTGTGCCACAACAACCGATCCGAACCAACCGAATGCCGTGTTCTCGCGAAACAGCAAGGCATGCGCAATCCACATCGAAAATAACATGATGGTTCCGAGCGCGCCGAGCGGGATGGCGATTGCAAATATCTGATTGTGAGGGTTATCGATCGATACGCCAGACGCTCCCATTTTGCCCAGCGCAGAGTTCTCGAAATAGCTTTGGAATGGAACCTGTGCCGTTTCCAAAAATGGGAGCCTGCTCGATAAAGCCAAGTGATTTTTGCCACCACTCAAGTCGCAGCCCTATCGAGGTGGGTCGGTCCGAGGATGCATATTGGTCAACCTCCCAAATGCCATGGGCAATGCGACCGCGCAGGTAGCTTGACGACACCCACACGATCGAGGCCAGCGCGATTATCGTGAGCAGTCCGAGAGGAAAAGCTTTCCATCCCCACTCTTTGACCAGAAATAACACTGACAGCAGCGCAATAACGACAAGTTCGGTGCGCGATGTCGCAACAAGCAGCACATTGGCCAGAAAAAGCAGGGACAAAGCCAGGCTCCGAAGGACGGAGCGATCAGCACGACAATCGCAATGAAAATGACGTTGTTGGCGAAATATGCCAGAGCGGCAATTGCAAAGCGACGATGGGCGTTGAGCACCAATGTGAACAGAGTAGTCAAGGCGGCAGCAGGCAGCGACCAGGCAAGCACCCTGCCAAAAGTATTCGATATATCCCGAACCTGATCGGACATGCGCGGCGCCAGTAGCTCGGTGATGCGCGGCATCCCGATCGAGAGCGCCGTTGAAAGAATTGCCGCTATGGCTGCAACGACGAGTGTGGCAGTCAGGACGAATCTCGCGCGCGCGGCGAGACTGGCCTTCGAATTTATGTCGTCGACATTGAGCAGCGGAACGATGGATGCGCCGAGGGCGCCGACAAAAACCAAGTCATGCACCGCTATGACCACCGCGAGCGAGAAGTAGAACGCATCCATTTCGGCCCCTACGCCGAACAGACTGGCAAGCACCAACTCACGAACGTATCCGGTCGCGGTAATCCCAACCGTAACCAAAAAGAGCGCAGTCGAAGTGGTTCGGATGCGAGCTTGCAAGGAGAGTTCTTTCCCGAGAACCGTCTACGGTACGTTTTCACGAGTTGCATCGCACACGCCGCAAGCGTTGGCAATTGCATGCGGTGACATTGAAGATGACTAGTCCCCGGCGTCCGCCGACGCAGCAAGCCTGGCTACGCAGTCCTCGACGCCAAGTCGCCAATCCGGCAATTCAAGGCCAAAAGTCAGGCGCAACTTGTCGCAGTTCAAGCGGGAGTCCGCCGGCCGGCGTGCCGGGGTCGGATAGGCCAGCGTCGCAATGGCGACAACATCGGCTACCGGCAATCCGTGCGCCGCGGCGCATCGGAAAATCTCCCGTGCAAGGCCAAACCGGGTCGTGTCGCCCGCACCCACAGCGTGATAGATGCCCCAGCGCGTGTTGGAAGGAGTGGTGACGACACGGGCGGCGATATCAAGCACGATCCTGGCCAGATGCGGCGCGGAAGTTGGTGAGCCCGTTTGATCGTTGACGACGCCGATGCTCGGCTGCGTCCTCGCCAGCCGCAGCATGGTTTTCACGAAATTCGCGCCCCACGGACTATAAAGCCAGGCGGCGCGCAGGATCAGATGATGCGGACAAGCGCGGGCGACGCGCTCTTCGCCCTCGAGTTTGGTGCGTCCATAGACATTGACGGGAGCGGCGGGGTCGCCTTCGACGTAAGGGCTATCTTTCGCGCCGTTGAATACGTGGTCGGTCGAGATTTGGATGATCGGGATCGCATGCGCAGCACACCCCTTGGCGGCGAATCCGGCACCCAGCGCGTTGACGGCGCGCGCAAGGACGGGTTCGCTCTCGGCCTTGTCGACCGCGGTATAGGCGGCGGCGTTGACAAGGATATCGGGGCGCTCGCGCGCGATCGCTTCCGTAACCGATCTTTCGTCAGTCACATCGATATCCGGCCGACCGATCGCTACGGCCTGAAGACCAACACGGGCCGCCGCCTCAAGCAGGGCGCGGGCAAGCTGGCCCTTACGACCGGTGATCAGAAGCTTCATTTAGAATCCGCTGGCCATCGGATGGGTATTGCCGCATGTCAGCGAGGCCCGCTGATTCCCCGCATATGCACCTTGCCGAGAAGCCATTGCGCCGCGCCATCACGTCTGGAAAACGAATGTTGAAGTCAGTTCCTTCAGAGCCGGCTGTTTTCGGTCCTTGTCGGAAAGCCTGACGGCGTCGCGATCGACCGGCCATTTGATGCCAAGATCGGCATCGTCCCATTGAAGTCCCCGATCGCAGTCCGGCGCGTAGTAATCTGTGACCTTGTAGATCACCTCGGTATTGGGCTCAAGCGTGCAGTACCCGTGCGCAAAGCCAGCCGGAATCCATATCTGCGTCCAGTTTTCGGCGCTTATCACCGCACTCACATGCTGCCCGAACGTCGGCGATCCGACCCGGATATCGACCGCCACGTCAAAAACGGATCCTCGCGTCACACGCACGAGCTTGTCTTGGGCGTGCGGAGGCACCTGGAAATGCAGGCCGCGCAGCGTGCCGGCTTCCAGGGACAATGAGTGATTGTCCTGAACGAACTCTGTCGCGATGCCCGCAGCGCTCATCTGATGGCGGCTATAGGTCTCGGAGAAAAAGCCGCGGGCGTCGCGATGAATGCGTGGAATGACGAGTTTGACGTCGGTGATTTCCAGGGACCGAATTTCCAATATGATTCCTCGTGCCGCGCGCGAAAAAATGCGCTCAATCGGTTTTGCGCATTCGTCCCGCAGACAGTTTCTGGCAAGTCAGCGTCCGCCTTCGAGCCGGCTTGGACGACTTCAATTTACGTCAGGCAACGGCTCGCGCAAGCGCCTATTTCGATCTGCGCTCGCTCTTCTCCGATGAAATCGAAGTGGCTTGTCCCGCAATCTTCTTCGCGACCGAGATGAGCAGACCTGACGCGGGCTGCGACAACGTCGTGCGCTGCGCTGCCTGATAGCAAGAAATCATGGTCTGAGATCCCTGGGGCAGTAGCCGCAGGAATGCCGCAGCATGTGGAAATGCACGGACATCGGCAGTCCGGCCCGCCTGCCGATGGTTTTCACAAGCCGATTGATGGCGTCCGGCGTGAAAGGCGTGCCGCGCTCGCTGGTGAATACATATCCGCCGTCAGGGAACTGTTTTCGCAGCGCCGACAACTGGCGCAATTCATCGCCACGGATCGGTTGAACCGAAGGCTTGCCGTTCTTGGTATTCACGCTCGCCATTGCTACAGCACAGCTACAGACGCCACAGCAACCACGCCAGCGCCAGCCACACGCTCGGCAGGGATGGATACCATGCGACCACCCCGGCCAACCGACCCCTGGCACCCCCCCCGGCCCGCACGACCGCGAGGAACGATCATAAGGACGCACCCAAAAATTCAGTCGGGACTATGGAATTACTGAGGTTGCAAGAAACAAAAGAAACACCCAAGCGGGAGTTGGCCCGAGTTGTAGTTATAGGCTGGGGTAGCTCGTTAGCCCAACAATCAAGAATGCACTCATTAGGGCTTACAACGAATCCTGGCCCGTGCGACTCTCTTGGAAGCACCAGCGACCATTGTCACGCCCAATCCATGGAGAGCAAATGATGGCTGAATTCGACCTTAATAGTCCGAACGCATATCATATAAGAGACAAACATTCCATCAGAGTATGCAATCTTGCTGGAATCAAATTGGCCGGCGAGCAAAGGCTTAAACTAGAAAATTTACAGAGAGGCCTAAACCAGTCACTGGCCGAATTTGAAGTTGAAAAGAAGAGGGCAGAATTCGGGGTCCGGGCGCTCATGGTTGCAAGGTTTACGCGAGCTAGTTGCGACGCATTCATTGGAATTGCCGCCGCACTATCAGAGGCTGTGTTACCGGAGGGAGTCGCAAAGGAGGCCGGGGCGGTTAAGGGCGCATACAAAACTGAGACTGCTTACATAGATTCTGGCGGAGATCTCTTGAAAACTGCGACGACGGCAGCGAAAGAGTTTGGCAGCGGGATGGACGATAAGGCGCTCGGATTCGTCGTCAACTCCGGAGCAATCAAGGCAGAAATGGCCCGGTCTGCGCTAAACAGTGACAAAGAAGGATTAGAGAAAAGCGCTGCGGAATATTTTATAGAACTTGGGAAATTCACCCTGGATAGTTTAGAGCGAAAAAAGCAAAAAGCCTTTGTAGATATTGCGAAAGAGGCGTTTGAATACAATGAGAAAGTGGGGGCCGCTTTTGATGAACTGCTGGATTCACAATTGGAAAATTCTGAACGGTTTGAGAGATCGAAAGCGACGCTCAAAATGCAAGCCAGGAAAATAAGCTCCAAGATAAATGATTTAGATGATTTTATTCAGAGCTGTGAGGGATTAGAAATACCGCAGACGTGAGCAATATACTGCGCTGTGCTACCGAGTTCGGTAGCAAAATGGTAGCAGACTGTTCGCACTCCGTTCGACCAGATGCCGGTGGTGATCACCAGCGGTAGGGTCGCTCCATGTCCGAGAAGGGACCCATAGCGCCTCCATCGCGGCTTACCATGGCTCGGCGTCGTGTTCTGCCTTTGGCAGTTGGTGATGAATTGGCCGGCGTCCTGTAGAGTGACTAGCTGGCGACCGCCCGGCAGCAGGATCGGATGGTCGGACCGGCGCTGCCAGCCGCTCGCGGGTCTCGCCATGTCAGAACGCCGAGTCGTTAAGCTGATCGGAGCGGGCGACAGGCAACCCTGCTGTTCTGCGGCATGTTCGATAGCGCCACGGTGTATTGAAGCTGCCGCCCCATATCCCAAGGTTGACCCGCTTCGCCTCTGACTGCGCCGCCGCATAGGCGGCCTTGCTGAATAGCGGCCAGTCGAGCGCCAGGCCATTCTTGACGAGCCATTCCGCGAGATCGACCCCGGCGACGGTGCAGACCGCGTCGGCGCGCCTGTACTGGTCGCGATCAACCTCGACGCACTCGATCGGGCGGCGGGCTATGAAGGTGTCAAGCTGGTTCGCTGCGTCCTGCCCACAGCGGTAGTGTTCGCCGCCATAGTTCCGGCAGAGCTGGTCGGACGCCGGCGCATCGATGCCCCATAGGCGGATGCGGGTGCCGTGGATTTCCAAGGTGTCGCCGTCAATGATGCTGGCGTCGCGAAAGATTATCCCGCCATCGCAATTAAATATTTTGGCAAAATTCTTACTGGGAATTAGGCGGCGATCCTCCCCATCGCGAAGGCATCTGAACGCAAGCATTCTGCGGCCTTGCCGCGCGGGGACACAACGCCGCAGGCGACGGCCGCGCAAGATCGAAGCGCAGTCGGGGTTGCTCATTAGGGCACCATTGCGCTTTCGTGTGGCGAGCGGAGCCGCCCGTCTCGGCTTAGGGCCCATCGGCCATGAAAGGGCTTTGGGAGGCAGTACAAAAAGTTGCGGCCAGCCCTTGGGGGAGGACTGGCCGCGCGCGATCCGGTCTGGGACGGGGAGGGGTGGGGATGTGACCGGGTCGCGTGTCTCCGTTGTCTGTCGTTGTTACTGATCGCGGGCGCTGGCAGTGGAGACCGCCGGGCGGCCGTCGCCGAGCGAGACCCATACGTTAGGATCGCTCTGCGACTGACGTTTGACGAAGCGGTATCCGGTCTCGGTCCAGGCCACGACGTTTTCGTTCTGGTTGTCGAGGATGAACTCACCCTTGTCGGATTTAACGGTCAACACCGCGTGGCCTTCGCCTTTCTTGTCGCGCACCACCGTGATCAGCAGCGCCTCGCGGGGCCAGCCGGCATCGATCAGCATCTTGCGCTTCAGCAGCACGTAGTCCTCGCAGTCGCCGTAGCCGTCCGATGGCAACGACCATTTTTCGATCACGCCCCAATGTTCCATGTCGGTCATCGGCTTGACGGACTCGTTGACCCAGCGGTTGACCCGCAGCAAATCCCGCCATGCGGTCTGCGACATCACGATGTCGCGCGGCTGCGAGGCGCCGCCGCTGCAGTCGCCCGGATTTTCGGCGCAGAATTCGACCCAGCCGATCGGCGCGCGCGTGATTTCGCCAAGGCTCGCATAAAGTACCCGGTCGTCGCCGGCGTTCGCCGGCGCATTCAATCCAATAAGGACGGCGACAACCGCCAGTGCCTTTCCCTGTCCCCTGATCCCGAACATTGTGGCCCCCGTTTCTTGTTGGGACCACATTTCGCATAAAGGGTTTGCGCCGCCGCTAAGCAAGCCAAGTACATTTGAAGCTAATACAAGTAAAAACTGCCGATCATTCGATCTATACTTGAATAAAATAAGACTAGAATTTTAGATAACTGCAATTGATTCAAATTTTACGCATTAAGGTCCGAACGCCCGCCGCTCCGGCGTTTGATGGCAATAAGCCCGGCCGCGTTAACCTTGTCACGGCCGGCGCCCGAATGGCCAAGGGCGGCCCCTGGCGATCCGGGTACCTCTTCTACCTTCGAAAATGCGGGGAATCGCGGGACGCGGTGGTTACCGCGCGGTAACGCTGTCTTCGAGCGTCTCGACCATCTGCTCGTGAACGAACTCGAGCGCAAAGCCTTCGTCGAGATTTCGCACCAGCCGGGCCTGGACCTTGCCGAGCAGCACCATCGACCTCAACGGAGGCCGGTGTTTCCGCGGCGATGGCGGCGCCGGACAGCGACATGTCGATGATCCGGCAGGTCATCTTGGTGCCGTCCTCGAGCGTCAGCATGGCGATGGGATTGCGCGGTATGATGCGGTCGTGGCGGCGGTCTTCGGGCAGGTTGAGAATGTCGCGGTTGGCGAGCCAGGTCAGTTGCGCCGCAAGCTTGTCGCGCTTGCGGGCGGTCGCGCCCACGGTCATGGCAAAGCCGTTGTCGATGATGCGGGTGATCTTGCCCTCGACCCGGCCGATATGGTCGAGATAGGCGATCACGCGGTCGCCGACATTGCCGATGCCGGGCGCCAGCAAGGCGAGCCCGCCTGGCGACATGTTGATGATCTGGCATGGAAATTCGCGCCGGTCGGGCAGCATATAGCGGCCGAGCAGGTGAACCTTCACGCGCTGAAAGCGCCGCCGCTCTTCGGTGGCCGGAGGAATCGATTTCTTGTGCGCCAACGCCATCTTCGCCACCCGACAACGGCTTCTCGGTGTCGACCTGACCCTAAGGCCGACAGGGTTAACGAGCCGTTAGCGGCGGTTGCAGGAAGTGTGGGCAATCCTTTGCCCAACCTGAGCGAGAAAGTTGCCTAAAGGTGCCGTTGTGGTTTCAGCGGCCTGCGGCGCCAAGGTTGGCATGGCCTGCTAATCTCCAATAACATTTTGCCGCAATGTGCAGACGGCAATAAAGCGCAAGAGGAGCAGAGGAAAGCCCATGCAGCAGATTCGCGTTTGCACCTATGACGGCCCCGGCGCGCAGCCGGTCATCCGCACCGTGCCTTGGCCGAAAATTCCGAACAAGGCTGCCCTGATCAAGGTCGGCGCCTGCGGTGTCTGCGGCACCGATCTGCATATCCTGAAAGGCCACTGGCCGAAGCAACTGCCCTGGCCGTTCACGCTCGGCCACGAGATCGGCGGCGTGCTGGTCGAGGTCGGCTCCGAATTCACCGAAGACTTCATGAGCAAGCCGCTCACGGTGGGATCGAAGGTGATGATCCCGCCGCTGATGCCGTGCGGCCAGTGCTATTACTGCATTCACTATCCCGAAAGCGCCAACAAGTGCCTGACGCCGGTCTATTACGGCCGCTATCTCGGCTTCGACAAGGCGCCGCATCTGTGGGGCGGCTGGGCCGAATATGTCTATGTCGATCTCGAAATGCTGCCGGGCACCAAGATCTACAAGCTGCCCGACGACATGTCGCTGCGGCTCGGCGCCTTGTCGGAGCCGCTGACCTCCTGCATCCGCGCCTTCAATCGCGCCACGCCGTGCCGGCGGATTCACCTGGGGCGATACGGTGGTGATCCAGGGTTCCGGTCCGATCGGAATTCTGGCGGTTGCCGCCGCCCAGGAGATGGGTGCGGGCCGCGTGATCTGCGTCGGCGCGCCGGAGACGCCGCGGCTCAAGCTGGCGCGCAAGTTCGGCGCGGAAGCGACCGTCAACATCGAAGAGGTCGCGACGCCGGAAGCGCGCATCAAGGCCGTTCGCGATATCGTCGGCGGCTTCGGCGCCGATCTGGTGATGGATTGTTCGGGGCATCCGAGCGCCGGCCCCGAGGGCATCGAAATGCTGCGCGACGGCGGCACCTATGTCGAGATGGGCCAGTTCACCGATGCCGGCTCGATCGAGACTTCGTGGCACCGCATCTGCACCAAGGACCTTAACGTTCTGGGGTCATGGGGATTTACCGGCAACGATCTGCCGCTCGGCGTCGACATGCTCTATCGCACGCGCAACAAATATCCCTGGCTCGAGATGCAGACGCTGTATCCGTTTTCCGAGGACGGGATCAGCCGCGCCGTCGCCGACGCGATGGCGATGAAGACGGTGAAATCGACCATCATGCCGTGGCCGGAATTGGCGGAATAGGGATTCGGATAGAACCGGATGCCGGTTGGTGTGAAGAAAACGCTTCAATAGCGCGAGCTTTAACTCAGGCCTTCATAGACCATGAAGCCGCGGGCGATCGCCAGTTTCCGCAACGCGCGGGGAACCAGGCGCTCCCTGGGAGGATCGAGATAGCGGTATGAGGTCAGTTTGAAGTCGCTTAGCCGGGCCTGACCGGTTTCGAACGGCGCCAGCAACCCGGTCAGGCTGATCGGCGCGTGGGCGCGGGCGTTGAATGGCAACAACAGCAATTCCAGATGCGCCGGTGAGCCATCGTCCGAAGTGGCGGAAATGCCGGCAACCGCGGCCAGCATTTCCTCCGACACCACCGCGATGACATTCTCGATCTCGCGGCGGTCGCCGGGGGCAAACAGCGCCGAAAAGCTCTGGTCCTTCAGGTCGCGGCCGAGCAGGGCGCAAACGCGCGTGCCGGCAACGCGAAACGGATATCCCGATGCTGCGTCATACGACAGCACGAAGATGTCGCCGAGCAGCCCCCGAACCGCGGCAGGTTCGATCGCGCTACGGTCCGGCGCGCGGGCACCGGCGCGTTTGCCGTCCCAATAGGCGAAGAACTCGCGACTCGACGGATGTTTCATGGCTGGCCTTGACCCCGCGTCCGGCTCGGTGGGACAGATCTGTCCCGCTTTTGCGCGCGCGCATTCCCTTGGTTGTTTTGCAAGAGGGGCCTTGCAGCGTCCATGCCGCAGACGCGTTTTCGGGGGTTTGGCGGCGCCTTTGCGCTGTTAACCTTAAGTTAACTATCCGGTTTCCGATCGGCGCCGGCCTGTTACTGTCCGCCCACTCGATCCTCGCCGGTTTTCTCCAGGTGGCCGGCGCGGTTGTTACACAGGGTGGTTCAAACAGGTTTGGTCGTCGCAGAAGCAGCGGGATGTCAACCGGCTGCTCGCGCGGAAAGATCGGCACAAGCGAGGGAGGGCTTTCTCAGAGCCCTCCTTTATTGTTTTTATGGACGCTTCTCGACCGATTTTGACCGCGTATTGCACGGCCAAGCGGGGAGCGACGGTCGATCTACAGGACGCACGCGTTTGGGCTAAGGGGACAAGCCGGGAGTAGCCGAACTTCTTGCACCTCAGATGAGAGTTAGGCGGCCTTCACTCTCTTGGTCTGTTGAAGGCGCTCATTCTCGGCCTGCGTATTGCGGACGGCTTCAGTCAGCATCTCGCGCAGCTCGGCCTTGGTCTTCGCGGGTTCGCGTTTGGGTGGTTGCCATTGGGTCATGAACAGTATGTGGGGATTCCGGACGGGGAATTAAACCCCGCGCCTGCGAGATAATCGATCCCTTGCGCGCACAGCCGAGACGAGTCGGAAATCCCACTATGTCCGCGAGTGGCAAAACCGAAGGCCCGACCTGCCTACTCGATCACCTCGTCGGCAACGGCGATAAGCCTTGGGGGGATTTCGAGGCCAAGCGCCTCGGCGGTCTTGAGATTTAGCACGAAGCACTCGTTTTGAATGGCGGAGCGGAGTGCGCGCCGCTCGCGCCGGCGCGCATCAGCTACACATCCAGTTTCAAGCCGGCGAACGCAGGGCACTCAAGGGCCCTTGCAATTGGAATAAAACATCCCCGTCGTGCCGATTGTTCGCTCGATGCATTGCCTTGGATCAGTCACGTTGCCCTCGACGCTGAAATCGTAGGCCTGGGTCTTCAGAACAAGCACGTAGCGGCCGGGGGGCAATTCCAATGCCGGATCTTCGCTATGGAGTTCGCTCATTTCTGGATTGTCGTTGACGGGCGAGGATCGAAAGGGAAACGAAATGTTTCGAATTACCCAGGCATCTTCAGATGGCGTCTTGCCGGCTCCCTTGATCGAGAATTCGCGGGCGACCTTTGCCACTATTCGAACCTCGGCGCGGTCTGAAACACTCGATGAGAGATCACGGCCGAAGACGATAAATCTTGGGTGGCCGTTCGGAAGGAACGTTCGGCTGGGTATCGTCAGCGGGGGAGAGACGGCGATTCGGATGTCGGGAGGCCTGCCCGGCAATGAGCTTAGATCCATCAGCGCGCCGTTGCTGATCGCATAGACGCCATAGTCCGTGGGTCGCAATGCCGGAGATTTTGCCGGCGGCGGAGCCGGCAGAAGTGGTGCGCTCCGCTCTTCGACCTCGGCTTTCGTTTCGAGCTTGGGTGGCGTATGGACCAAATAAAGCAAATTATCGCGTTGCTGGATCGCCACCAGGATTGCAACGAGAATGACGATCATCGCCGCCGTTCGCCTGAGATATGGCCAGGGACCATGTTGATGCCTGGAAACGTCGACCCTCCGCTCGCTGTTCAAACGCGGGCGCGATTCGAGGTGGGGAATCAATTCGGAAGAAGGCGGAGCACGAGCCGTCGATGCAGCGGCGGGAGCGTTGAGTTGAGGCTGGAATTCGGTGGGAAGAATGTGAACATGCTTTCTTGAAAATGCCTCGACGTCGCGGATAGCACCTTCCAGCGCCTGCTGCGTTTGTTGTCTTTCCTGCGCGCTTGCTTGCAGAATTTGTTCTTGCAGCTTGTAGCGGGCAAGGTCGTAGATGACCTGGCGGATATCTTGCGGGCTGTTCTTTACCGACTCGATCATGCTGGCGATGACAAGCGCGAACTCGACCTCAAGCGAAGGCGGCGCCGGCCTGTTTTGCTCGCTTGGAACCAGTTCGCCCGAACTCATCGGGTTTATCCTGTCTATGAAAAAGCCGTTTTCGGCGATGCCGGCTTTCGCCACCGGGTCCAGCTCGACCGACGATTGCAACAACTCCCAGCCACCGGCTTTGAAACGAAAGGGCGGAACGGTGTGTCTTGGGACGAAGATCACGAGGTTTGAATTGGCCAGGCTTCGATAGCTGTCGTACCCTGCGCTCGACTCTGGCTGGCTCGGCTGCTCGTCGTCGTCTTCAGTCACCTGGCAATTGTTTCCCCTTCAGTCTCGCCAACAGCCCGCCATCCGGGCACCGAAAGGTCGTAGCCTGTGGGAGCTTGGCTGGTCAATTGTGACCGGCCGGTCCCACCCTGCGGTGATCCTTTCCGTAAACTGGATCAGGCGCTTGGCTGTGCCGCGCGGTTTTTCTTGTTTTATGGAGGGTCTTTCGGGAGGTATCCGCTTGCACAGCGCCGCCAAGCCGCCTAATCGGTCGCAATGCTCGCATAAGGCCTTGGACCCCTTTGAAATCTCCAGAAAAATCCCCGCTGCGATTGCCGCCGGACATCCCGCGCGAACCGATCCTGACAATCCCTGGCGCGCTGACCGCCTACGTGCTGCTGCTGGCGGCCCTTCACCTGCGCGTGTTGCTACCGCCGGAACTGGAGAACTGGACGATCGACGTGTTCGGGTTCATTCCGGGGCGCTACGATACCACGCTGCTGGCGATCGATTATCCGGGCGGCGCCGGAGCCAAGGTCTGGACTTTCGTGACCTATTCGCTGCTGCATGCCAATCTCAGCCATCTCGGTTTCAACGTATTGTGGCTGTTGCCGTTCGGAAGCGCGCTGGCGCGCCGCTTTGGCGCGGTCCGGTTTTTCGTATTCATGGCGGTCACGGCGGCTGCCGGCGCACTGGCGCATCTCGTCACCCATGAACACGCGGTGGCACCGATGATCGGCGCCTCGGCCTCGGTGTCCGGCACGATGGCCGCCGCCATCCGCTTTGCTTTCGTGAAAGGCAGCTTCCTGTCGTTCAGCCGCGGCGATGCCGACGCCGCGGCAAGGGTGCCGGCACTTTCGCTGTCGCACGCCTTGCGCAACAGGCGCGTGCTTGGCTTTCTCGGTGTCTGGTTCGGCGTCAACATCGTCTTTGGCGTCGGATCGATCGCAATCGGTGCGGACGGCGCCAGCATCGCCTGGCAGGCGCATATCGGCGGATTTTTCGCAGGCCTGATGTTATTTTCGCTGTTCGACCCCGTTCCGCACGCCCCGCCGGATGCTGCGGATGCGTCATCGCCGGACGCATCGAACCGGCGCTGATCGTCGCTTGCGAGCCAGGACGATTTCATCCATCATCGCTACGCCAGGTTACGGCATGCCTGTGAGCGCTGCCCGCCCAAGCGCCGCAACCAAATCGGCGCAAGACTGTTGATTGAAGACTCATGGGAACAAGAACCGCGCCCGCTCAGAACGCGCGGTCGGCTTCAGGGAGACGACAATGACGGTGCGTGCAATTCTCGATTCCAAAGGCCATCATATTGAGAGTGTCGAGCCCGACGCAAAACTCGCGGCCGCGATCAAGATTCTGTCCGAACGAAAGATCGGCGCCGTCCTGGTGATGAGCAAAGGCCGTATCGAAGGTATCCTGTCGGAGCGCGATATCGTGCGCGTGCTCGGCGAACGCGGCGCCGGAGTGCTGGATGAACCGGTCAGCGCGGTCATGACGCGCAAAGTCGTCAGTTGCCGACAGAGCGATACCGTCGCCGGCATCATGGAGATGATGACGCTGGGTAAATTCAGGCATTTGCCGGTGGTGGAGGAAGGAATGGTCGTCGGCCTGATTTCGATCGGCGACATCGTCAAGTGGCGGGTCAGGGAGTACGAACTCGAACAGGAAGCGATGCGCGAATACATCAAGACCGCCTAGATCGGGCTCGAGGCGATCACGCGTCCCTGTCGTCGGCAACGCCGGGCGCGAGGAGGTGGATCGCTTCCTGGATGGAGTCGATCGCACGCTCGGCGGCGCGTGCGCCGAACGCGATCAGGTCGTCGGCGCGATGGAAATCGAACCAGCCGATTTGACCGACGCGGGGCGAGATCAAGAGGTCGGGCGGATCGCCGGCGAGGCGGGCGCGGGTGATGCGGTCCTGCATGATGTTGAAGGCATCGACCATCACGCTGGAGATGCCCGGGCGTCCGCCACCGCCGAAAAATTCGCGCTTCACGGTGCGCTCGGGAGAAAATAATCTGCCCAATCCGCGTTTTGGCGGCGCGGCTTCGGTCACCGCCTCCAGCGCGTCGGCTGGCGCGCCGTGGGAATAGATCGTCGTAGAGTGGGTAAAGACGTCGCTGGAGAGGTTGGCGGCGATCACGATTTCGGCGCCGAGCGCGCGCGCCGCCGATACCGGCACCGGATTGACCAGCGCGCCGTCGACCAGCCAGCGGTCACCCACCAGCACCGGCGAAAATATCCCCGGCAGCGCGTAGGATGCGCGCATCGCGTGGACCATGCGGCCATGGGTCAGCCAGATTTCATGACCGGTGCGGACTTCGGTGGCAACGGTGGCAAATTTCACCGGCAGTTCCTCGATCAGGGTCTTGCCGATCGCAGCCTCCAGTTCGGTTGCAAGCTTGTCGCCGCCGATCAGGCCCGAGCCATTGAGGCGGATATCGAGGTAGCCGAGAATGTTTCGCGGCTGCAGGCTGCGCGCCCAATCTTCGAGCTTGTCGAGATGCCCCGCCGCATAGGCGCCGCCGACCACCGCGCCGATCGAGGTGCCGACCACGACATTGGGGGCGATGCCATGGGCCATCAAGGTTCTGACAATGCCGATATGGGCAAACCCGCGCGCGGCGCCGCCGCCCAGTGCGAGCCCGATCACGGGCCGCCTGATACTGCCAAGTCCCACCTTGTCGCCGTCATCGGGGCTATTTTGCCCCCGTCGAACCAGAATATCGAGCACTTCAAATCTCCCGGAAGCACCGCGTAAGCTATGGCTTGACCCCGTGCCAATGTACCCCAACGATGGTTTATGCCGTGTTGTGGACGGGGCTATTTAGGGATTGTACGGGATAGCAACCTCCAAAATGGTAACACGCCGGCCGCGCCGGCGGTTCCATGGGCCCCGATCGGTATCCCGGAGGCTTGAATTTGCCGCGTTTTCGGTGAACAGCATGCCCATGGCTTCCGGGGATGACGGTATGGGTCGAACGGGGCAGCGGGGTCGCCTGCTGGCGACGTTCGCGTTCGCCGCCGTGTTGGCCTCCGGGATAACGGCCCCGGCCGTGGCCCAGATGTTCAGCGACCGGCCGCCACCCGTGCCCCCGGCTTTGGTCCCGGACGCGCCGTCGGGGCCAGCGATGAATCTGGCGCCGCCCTCGGGGCCCGCCGCGAGTTCCCAGCCTGCCGCCACCTCTGACCCAACCTCCCATCGCCGCGGTGCCGCCGGTTGCGGCGCCGCCCAGCGCTTCAGCTCCGGGCCAGGCCGTGCTGTCGTTGACTGCGCGTTTCGGCAAGGATCTGCCGGTCATCAACAATGGCCTGGTGTGGCGGGTTTTTTCGGACCGGCCGGACGAAACCGGCACATTCAAATTGATCCGCGAGGAACGCGGGGCGACGCCCAACATCGTGCTCCCGCCGGGCAGCTATGTGGTGCACGTGGCGCTGGGACTGGTCAGCGCGGTGCGGGCGGTGACCCTGAAATCGGAGACCGATCGCGAATTGTTCCTGCTTCCGGCGGGTGGTTTGCGCATCGAGGGCCGCGTCGGCGCCTCGAAGATACCGCAGAACCAGATTTCGTTCGCGATTTACAAGGGCAGCCAGTTCGAAGGCGGCGACCGCGCCGCGCTGGTGCCGAGCGTTGCCGCGGGCGACGTCGCGCTGCTGCCGGAGGGCACCTACTACATCATCTCCAACTATGGCGATGCCAATTCCGTGGTGCGCTCCGATATTCGCGTTCAGGCCGGCAAATTGACCGATGTGGTCATCACCCATCGGGCTGCGGTCATCACGCTGAAGCTGGTCGGCGACAAGGGCGGCGAGGCACTGGCCAACACCGCCTGGTCGGTGATTACGCCGGGGGGCGACGTCATCAAGGAATTGATCGGCGCATTTCCCCGCGTCGTGCTTTCGGAGGGCGAATATCGCGCCATCGCCAAGAACGAGGGCAAGGTGTTCGAGCGCCCGTTCAACGTCGTCAATGGCGTCGACGGCGAGGTCGAGGTGATCGCGCGGTAGGCGCTAAAATCGCGTCACGATGTCGGCAAGCGCCGGACGCGGGCGGTCTTCGCTGGATTTCGCCGCCGTGCCGATATGAATAAAGCCGGCAAGCTTTTCCTCCGCCTTCAATCCCAGCCCGTCCAGCACGTCGCGATCGAACGCGAACCAGCCGGTCAGCCAGCACGCGCCATAACCGAGCGCGGTCGCGGCGGTGACCATGTTCATGGCGCTGGCGCCGGCGGACAGTTCCTGCTCCCACGGCGGCACCTTGGGATGCGGTTTGGTGAAACTGACCACGCCGATCACCAGGGGTGCGTCCGTAAGCCGCCGTTTCTCGACGTCGATTTCGGCCGGCGGGGCTTGCGGATTTTTTCGCGCGAACACTTTTGCGATCACTTGACCTGCGCGAACGCGGGCCTCGCCCTCGAACACGATGAAGCGCCACGGCGTCAGCTTGCCATGATCGGGGACCCGCGCGCCGATCGTGAGGATGGTCTCGAGCTCGGCGGGCGAGGGGCCGGGACCGCTCATCTCACGCGGTTTTATCGAGCGGCGGATTTTCAGGAGATCGATGGCGTCGGGCATGGCAATCCTGATTTGATGTCGGCGATCGATTGCTCGCCATATCTGGCTATCGACAGACGATAGGCAAGCGACACGGTTTGGTATTTCTCCAGGTCAGAGAGCCGCCTTCGCCCGTTTCACGTCCGGTGGCGTGGCTTCGGCGACCAGGGCTGCCAGCGCCTCGTCAGTCGACATCACCGTCTGACCTTCGCTGCCCAGCCGCCGGATCGAAACCGAATGCGACTCGGCCTCTTTCTTGCCGACCACCAGCAGGGCCGGGATTTTCGCCAGCGAATGTTCGCGGACCTTGTAGTTGATCTTTTCGTTGCGCAGGTCGAGTTCGACACGCAGACCGGCGCGCCGCGCGGCGGCCGCAACCACCCTGGCGTATTCGTCGCCTTCCGAAGTAATGGTGGTGACGACGGCCTGGATCGGCGCGAGCCAAAGCGGAAAATTGCCGGCGAAATGCTCGATCAGGATGCCGATGTAGCGCTCCATCGAACCGCAGATCGCCCGATGCACCATGACCGGCACTTTCTTCGAACCGTCGGCATCGATGTAGAACGCGCCAAATCGCTCCGGCAGGTTGAAGTCCACCTGCGTGGTGCCGCATTGCCAGTCGCGGCCGATCGCATCGCGCAGCACATATTCGAACTTCGGTCCGTAGAATGCGCCCTCGCCGGGGTTGATCGCGGTCTTGATACCATGGTTGTGGCCTTGCGCCTCGATCTGCGCGAGCACCGTCGCCATCACGCGCTCGGCGTGATCCCACATCTCGTCGGTGCCGACCCGCTTCTCCGGCCGGGTCGAGAGTTTTATCGTGAGCTCGCCTTCGAAGCCGAAATCCGCGTAGGTCGACAGGATCAGATCGTTGATCGCCAGGCACTCACTGGCGAGCTGTTCTTCCGTACAGAATACGTGCGCATCGTCCTGGGTGAATCCGCGCACCCGCATCAGCCCGTGCATGGCGCCTGACGGCTCGTAGCGATGCACCACTCCGAATTCCGCAAGCCGCAGCGGCAGATCGCGGTAACTCTTCAGCCCGTGCTTGAAGATCTGCACGTGGCCGGGGCAGTTCATCGGCTTGAGCGCAAACCAGCGCTTGTCTTCCGTTTCGTCGCCGGCCGATTGGGCCGCGAACATGTTCTCGCGGAACCATTGCCAGTGGCCGGAGGTTTCCCACAGCGACTTGTCGAGCATCTGCGGCGCGTTGACCTCGCTGTAGTCGCCGGCCAGCCGCCGGCGCATATAGGCGATCAACTCCTGGAAGATGGTCCAGCCCTTGGCGTGCCAGAACACCACGCCCGGGCCTTCCTCCTGGAAGTGGAAGAGGTCGAGTTCGCGGCCCAACTTGCGATGGTCGCGCTTTTCGGCTTCCTCGATCTGCTTGAGATAGGCATCGAGGTCTTCCTGTTTCGCAAACGCCGTGCCGTAGATTCGCGTCAGCATCGGATTGTTGCTGTCGCCGCGCCAATAGGCGCCGGCTACCTTCATCAGCTTGAACGCGTTGCCGACCTTGCCGGTCGACGTCATGTGCGGCCCGCGGCAGAGGTCGAACCAGTCGCCTTGCTTGTAAATCTTGATGGTCTGGTCGGCCGGTATCGCATCGACCAGCTCGACCTTGAACATTTCGCCGTTGTCGCGAAACACCTGCTTGGTTTGCTCGCGCGCCCAGATTTCCTTGGTGAAGGGTTTGTCGCGCGCGATGATCTCGCGCATTTTCTTTTCGATCGCGGAAAAATCCTCCGGCGTGAACGGCTCGTTACGGAAGAAATCGTAATAAAAGCCGTTCTCGATCACCGGTCCGATCGTCACCTGGGTGCCCGGCCAGAGTGATTGCACCGCTTCCGCCAGCACATGCGCGGCGTCGTGCCGGATCAATTCCAGCGCACGGGCATCGTCGCGGGCGATGAATTCGATTTTTGCGTCCTGCTCGATCGGATCGGCGAGGTCCACGACCACGCCATCGAGCGCCATCGCGACCGTGCGCTTGGCGAGCGAGGGAGAAATGCCCTTTGCGATATCGAGGCCGGTGGTGTTTTTCGGGAATTCGCGCCTGGCGCCGTCGGGGAAGGTGAGGGCGATCTTGCCGGATCCGACTGCCTTGAGATTCGAGAGGCTGTACTGGAATCCGGGCGGCTTTTTCTTGTCGTCTGACATCGGTGTCTCCTGTGGCTCACTCCTGCGAACGAGCGCAGGTAAGCGGGAAACAGCGGTATAGCAGGGGATTCGGGCCTTGCAATCCTGCAAAAGCGCGGTTTTCGCAACGCTCGAGCGCGCCTTCCGGGGGGAATGGGCCGGCGATGAGATGTTCGACATCGGCACCGATGGCCTGGAGCCGGCCTGGACGCAGCTTTTTTGCGCCGCGCTCTGCCGCGCGTAGCGGTGCAAGGCCATGCATTTGATGCACTTGCGTCAAAGGCCGCGGCTGCTAGTACACCCGTCGTGAAAAGCTACGCTCCCACCGCCTTGATGCTCGGTAATGTCGTGACTGGCTGCTCGGTGCTGGCGCCGGCAGGGATGCTGATCGAACTGTCTTCGGGTCTCGAAGTCAGCGTCCGCGACGCAGGGTTGCTGATCACCTTCGGCGCGGTGATGCTGTGCATCGGTTCGCCGCTGACGGCGTGGCTGACCCACCGGATTGAGCGCCGTATCCTGCTCACGGCGACGATTGCGGTCCTCGCGGCCACCAATGCCGCGTCGGCTGTGGCGCCGGATTACATCAGCCTGCTGGTCATTCGCCTGATCATGCTCTCGGTCGGCGCGCTTTATACGCCGCAGGCCGCGGGCACCGGCGCAATGATTGTGCCTGTACAAAAGCGCGGCAGCACCATCGCCTACATCTTTCTCGGCTGGTCGCTGGCCGCCGCTGTCGGGCTGCCGCTGATCGCGTTTATCGCCAGCCGTTACGGCTGGCGCGCCGTTTACGTCGGCATGGCGGTAATCGGCCTTGTCAGCGGCCTTCTGCTGGCGTGGCGCCTGCCCGGCGGGTTGTTCGGAGCGCGGGTGGATCTCAAGACCTGGGCCGATGTCGGACGCAGCCGAATCATCGTCTTGCTGCTTCTGGTTACGATGCTGCAGATGTCCGGCCAATTCGTCATCTTCACGTTCATGGGACCGTTGCTGGTGAAACTGACGCAGGCGGGACCGGATGCGGTCGGGCTGGTTTTCGCGCTTTATGGCGTATTCGGCTTTATCGGAATTGCGATTGCGACCCGCATCGTCGATGCCTGGGGCGCCTACAAGACCTCGATCTTGTCCAATGGCCTTATGCTGACCGGCGTGGTCGGTTGGGCGATCTTTGCGGGCCACTATTCGTTGATGGCATGCTCGGTGGCGATCTGGGGACTGGGCTTCGCCTCGACCAACTCGATGCAGCAGGTCCGGCTGGTCACCGCCGCGCCGGCGCTTGCGCCGGCGTCGGTGTCGCTCAATACTTCGGTCCTCTATATCGGGCAGGCCGTCGGTTCGGCGATTGGCGGGATATTGTATGCACGCGATCTGCTTTACGGCGCCGGATACGTCGCGGTGGTTTTTGTCGCGCTGGCCTTGGTCATCGTCACCCTGACCAGGCCTCGACAGGTTGCGGCGCCCACAATATGAGCTAAACAGTCCACTCCGCGGCTGGCCGTCGACAAGATCTTCGCCGCGTAAAAATGAGAACGGAAATGAGAATAATAGTTGCGCTCGTCCTTATCCTGTATTCGGCCGCTGTAATGGCCCAGGCCAATCCGCCGCCGACCGTCGCAGGAAAGCCGCTGGTCCAGGTCAAGCCGCATGGCGCCGCGCCGAAATCCAAGCCGCCATCCAAGCCGCAATCCGTTGCGCAGAAACTGCAGGCCTGTCTCGAAATCGAAGATGAAACGAAGGGCCGGTTGGATTGCTATGATGCGATCTTCCCGCCCAAGCCAAATCCCAAGGCGCCACAAGCCAAGGCCGTCGCCGATTGCCGCTTCATGAAGGAAGAAGACGAGCGGCTGACATGCTTTAACGGATTTGCCGAGAAGATACCCAAAATCTAGAGCACGGCGCCGATCTCCCATCTCCTCATCGGCTCGTGGGCAAGAGACCCGTTGTCGCGACCCTTGTGAGCGCCGGCGTCGCTGCCATCTTGAGCAGCACTTGCTTGACCGGATTTTCGGTCCAGGCCTGGGTGACGTAATCGCGATGCGTCACGCCCTCGGGCGTCTCGACGAAGATGACGCTGCCGGGTCGCAACGGGCCGTCGATATCGTCCGATATGGGGATGCCTTTTTCCGTCAGCATTTGTTTCAGTTCGTCGTCATGCCGTTTGGTGGAACGCGTATAGGCACTGACGAAGAAGCCGGTACGGTTTTTCTCGATCCAGGATGCGAACTTGTCCAACTCGCCATAGACCGCATCGAGCAGGAATACGCCGCGTATGCGATCGTCGAGGCCGCCCACCTCAAGGCTCCAGGCGGCCGGCAGGAAGCCGCCGCTGTAGCCGACGATGATCACCGGCATCTTCGCAAATGCCTTGGCGGCGTGCGGATCGCCTGAGAGGGTTGCGAGGTGCCCGGCCGATTCGGCCACAAAGCGCCTGAGCCCGCCGGGCTGCCAGAATTTTCCGGCGCTGGAATCGGCGGCGTCCACCGCGAGCTGCGGCGCTAGCAACACGGCATTGACGCCGGAATCCGAAATCTGTTGCGGCACGAGCTGACGGTCGCGGACGTCGCGCTCCAGCGTCGCGCCATTGCCGTGGAAGAACACCACGATGACACCCGGTTTGCGGATGTCGAAATTCTCCGGGACATGCATCAGGACGCGGTTGTCGTTGTAGGTCTCGTCCTGCCAGTAAACCCGGCCGCCCAACCCGCGATGGCCACGGCGATCGCCCCTGGAAACGTTCAGGAACGGCTCGTCGGTGCGCGGATTGTTACCGAGATAGGGAAACGCCGAGGTTTTCAAGCTGACCAAGGTGGTCTGATCTTCGCGCCCCGGACGCTGGTAGGGAATGGTGGGCGCAAGCGAGGCGACCCGGTAGGGGGCAGGCTCGGAAGGTTCGGCGCGTTTGCCGGGCGCCTCGATCGATTGCCGTTGCGCAAAGCCTTTACGGTCGCTCGGCAAGCGGTCTCCACGCAGGGACGCCGCGAAACGGTCGTCGAACGTGTCAGCGGCCGCCGGTTGCGAATTGGCGGCTTGCATTCCGGCGTCAGGGGCTTTGCCGCACGCTATGAGCGCGAATGACAGCGGCACCAACGCCGACAGGATCGCGATCCAGCGCAATCCATGCCTGCCGGTGCGAACCTGGCCAGCGTCCGGCCGCGAAACCCGCGGCGCGCCAGGAGGCATCCGGCTTGGACGCTTAAATGTCTGGAATCCCGTCCCGACCATCCACCCACTGCCCCCACAGCCACCGGCGCAGTTCGCTCGCGCTTGATCTCCCGGACAAACTCCCCACGTCCGGAGACTTCAAAAGAACACGAAATCGTGTCGCGATTGTGAGCCGGGCTCCTTCGTTGCGCAATGCCGCAGATGCCGGAGCAGTTTTTTGCCATTTCGACGGTATAAGGATACTTGTTAACTCCGGGATTTAAATCCTTGTTAACATTGCTTGAATTGACGATGGGGGTCTGCACGATGGAACGATCACGTAAGCCACGCCCCGGACGTGGCCCGACATGACGGCATCAGAGACGGCAAGCGCGGCATCGCCCGGCCGGCTCCCGGGCGGCGGGTCCAGGGTTTCGGTGATCGTGGCGACCGCGATCGTGATCGCCGACATGGTCGGCGTCGGCGTATTCACCAGCCTCGGCTTTCAGGTCAAGGATATCCCCTCCGGCTTTTCGATCCTGCTGCTGTGGGCCGTTGGTGGCGCCGTCGCGCTGTGCGGCGTGTTTTCCTACAGCGAACTCGGCGCGATGTTTCCGCGCTCCAGCGGCGAATACAATTTCCTTGGCCGCGCGTTTCATCCGGCCTTCGGATTTCTCGCAGGCTGGGTCTCGGCGACCGTCGGCTTCGCAGCACCCGTGGCTCTCGCCGCGATGGCTTTCGGAGAATACGGCAAATCGGTATTTCCTGGCCTCCCGCCGCTGCCGCTGGCCATCGGCATCGTCTGGCTGGTGTCGATCGTGCAGCTCGGCGGCGTCAAGCACTCCAGCACCTTTCAATTGATCTCCACTATTTTGAAGGTCGTGCTGATTGTCGTTTTCCTGGTTGCAGGATTTGCCATCGGCACCCCGCAGCCGGTTTCGTTTGCGCCCGAGGTCTCCGACTTCGCCCACGTCACCAGCGGCCCGTTCGCGATCGGCCTTGTCTTTGTGATGTACTCGTTCTCGGGATGGAATGCGGCGACCTACATCATCGGCGAGATGCGTCTGCCGCAGCAGAACCTGCCGCGCGCGCTGCTGACGGGAACGCTGATCGTGCTGGTGCTGTATGTCGCGCTGAATGCGGTATTCCTCCATACCGCGCCGATCGACAAGCTCGCGGGGCAACTCGACGTCGCCAGCATCGCCGGCCGCCATATCTTCGGTGAAATCGGCGGCCGCATCGTCGGCGCCATGATCTGTATCGGGCTCATATCTTCCATCAGTGCAATGATGTGGATCGGCCCGCGCGTCATGATGACCATGGGCGAGGACATTCCGGCCCTGCGGCTGTTCGCCCGCAGGGCAAACAACGGCGCGCCGTTCTTCGCCATCCTCTTTCAGTTTGCAGTCGCCAACCTGATGCTGTTCACCCGCAGTTTTGAAGCGGTGCTGGACTTCATCCAGTTCGCATTGTTGTTCTGTTCGTTCTTCACCGTGCTCGGCGTCATCAAGCTGCGCATCACGCGGCCGGATTTGCCGCGGCCCTATCGCGCCTGGGGATATCCGGTAACGCCGGCGGTTTTCCTGCTCGTGACCGCCTTCATGATGTACCATCTTGTGACGGAGCGGCCTTTGCAGTCGGGGCTCGGTACCTTGATGATGATTTCCGGCCTTTTGATTCATGCCGTGTTCCGCAAGCGCGCCGATCTGGCTTCTGCTGCCGCATCCCCAAGCCGCGAATAAACATGCTTCAGCCGGTGAAAATCGCGGCTGTTGCTGCTGTGATGCTTCTCGCGGCAGCGCTGCCCGCGCGTACCGCCGATGTCGCAAGCGCAAACGACGCCGCGCTGTTCATGGCAGGCATGCCGCCATCGGCCGATTCACCGCTCACGCCGCTGACCAGAGATCCTTCGTGGCAGCACCATGCCAGATTCTTCGACGCGGCATTTGGGCAGCTTGAGCAGCGGCAGCTTTCGAAGATCCGCGCCTGGGCAGACGTCAATCTGGCGGCGCCGAAGCCAACGATGTTTTACCCGTTCAGCGGCCCCGACTTCCTCTACGCGGACGCATTCTACTCGAAGGCGACGACTTACGTGTTGAGCGCGCTCGAACCGGTCGGCTCGGTGCCCGATCTCACGAGATTGCCGCGAGGCGGGATTGCGGCGGCGCTTCATAACGTCGAACGCTCAATGGGTTCTATCCTGAGCTTCAGCTTCTTCATCACCAAGGCGATGAAGGTTGACTTGCTCGCCGGGCAGCTCAATGGAACTCTGCCGATCCTTTACGTATTCCTGGCGCGCTCCGGCAAGACCATTCGCGACGTCAGTGCGGTCACGCTCGACGACAAGGGTGTCGCGTATCTCGCAAATGAAAAGCCGGACAGGAAAGCGACCCGCGGCGTGCGGATTGTTTTCGCAGGCAGCGATGGCGTGGAAAAAACGCTGTACTATTTCTCGACCGATCTTTCCAACAGCGGCGTCAGGGTTTCGGGCTTTCTGAAATTCTGCGAGACGCTCGCGCCCGGCAACACCCTGATCAAGAGCGCTTCCTACCTGCTGTACACAGGCAATTTCAGGACCGTGCGCGATTTTCTGCTGGCCAATAGCGCCACCATCATCCAGGACGATTCCGGAATTCCGCTGCTCTATTACGATCCGCGGCGGTGGCGGTTTTTTCCGTTCGGCCGCTATGCCGGCCCGATCGAAAAATTTCCCGGCATGTATCAGCAGGAATATGCCGCGCTGTTCAGGCGGAGCCAGCCGATGGATTTCGGCATCGGCTACCGATGGCGATCGTTTGAATCGAACCTGCTGCTGTCGGTCAGGCTGCCCCAGGGCTCTACGGCGCGTTGACGCCGCGCCATCGTCCGTACCGCCAGGGCAGATACCATCGCGCGCCCGGCGGCGTTGTCAAAGGCACGTTGTCGATCCCCGATGTACCCCAGGGCTGGCAGCGCAACAGGCGCGCCAGCATCATCCAACCCCCGCCCCACAATCCGAAGCGGGCGATCGCCTCGTCGCCGTAGACCGAACAGGTCGGCAGATGACGGCAGTTGTAACCCACCAGCAGCGAGAACGTGTGGCGGTAGATCCAGATCATCGCGCGCCCGGCGTTGCGCGGCAGGCGCTGCAGCGCGCCGCCGGCACAATCGGGACAAGCGGAAGAATATTTCATGGGCGTTGTGCTCGTTATGGAGCGCTGATTTGCCCGGTTCCCAGGCATGGAACCGGACCTGACGTGCATTTGAGTCACACAAGGAGAAATTATCGCATCCAACCCGTAGCTGTAGCGTAAATCCTAATAGACGCTGTTGTAACCTGAGGTTACATTTTCGTGTAACAGAATCACCCGGCGTTGAATTGCGATGGTTTCTACTGTTCAATAGGGCGGATTTACGCAGAAGGGGGTACCGATTTCGTGAACGGAATATGCTCGGATTACTAGTTAGGAGCATTTTCTTGCGGCTCACACGATACCGGCTCGCCGGAAATTGTTTTGGGGCTTGGGGGAAGGGACCAACTTGGGGTTCATGAGATCGATCGATCTTCGCGGCCGGGCGCTACGCGGCGCCACTGCCCTGTGCATCGCGTTGCCTGGCGCGGCAGCCACGCTCGGCAGTTCGGCGAATGCCGGCGCGGCCCTCGAAGAACGCAAATTACCGATGCAATTTAGCTGGGTCGCGTGCCAACCCGATTGCCGGGGCTGGGTCAGCGCGGTCGGCGTCGTCACTGCGGAAAGCCCGAAGGATTTCGATGAATTCGCGCGCGGACGGCAGCTTGCCGGCGCGACCATCGTGCTGGATTCCAGCGGCGGCTCGGTCAATGACTCGATCGCGCTCGGACGGCGCTGGCGCAATCTCGGTGCGCGCACCACCGTCGGCATCAGCATCCCCAGGCAAACCGCACAGGGCGATCGCGCCAGCGTCGCGCCCGAGGCCTATTGCGAATCGATGTGCGTGTTCCTGCTGCTGTCGGGTAAAACCCGCTACGTGCCAGAGGCGGCGCACGTCAGGGTGCACCAGATCTGGATGGGCGACCGCGCCGACGATGCCAAGGCGGCGAGCTATTCGGCCCAGGACATGATGATCGTGGAGCGCGATATCGGGCGGCTTGCAAAATACACGTTCGACATGGGCGGCGCCGGCGATCTCTTGGCGCTGTCGCTGAACGTGCCGCCGTGGGAAGACCTGCACGAACTCTCTCGGGAAGAATTGCGGCTGACCAATCTGTCGACCACCGACGTGCTCGCCGAGGTGTTGCCGCAGACGGACATCTCGGTCGCACCGGGTACTGAACTTGCCGCCAAGCCGGTACAGGATCGCTTTGTCGGTGCTGTCGAAGGTGAGACGAACCCGCAAAACGCGAAATCGACCAAGACCGCCGAGGCTGTTCCCACCAGCGCCGCGGTGACGGGGCCGGCGAAGTAGGCATATCCAAAATTGTCATTTCCGGGCCCGCGCTTGCGCGAACCTCAGATGCGCCATTTGCACATCGGGGAATCTCGCGCTGATATAAGGTCCGCACCCTGCGGCGCATTCGGGAATGACAGCCCGGTTCAACCCTGCGCCGGCGCCGGCTGCTTTGCCTTCGCCTCGATCTGGCCGATGGCGTCGACCACGGCATCGAAGGTCAGCATCGTCGAGGCATGGCGCGCCTTGTAGTCGCGCACCGGCTCGAGCAGGGCGATATCGGCCCACTTGCCTTGCGGGGGGCTGCCGTTTTCCTTCAGCATCTTGCGAACGGTCTCGCGCAATTCACGCAGTTCGCTTGCAGTGGAGCCGACGACATGCCGCGCCATGATCGAGGAGGAAGCCTGGCCGAGCGCACAGGCCTTGACCTCATGGGCAAAGTCGGTGACCACCGGCCCCTCCATCGCGAGGTCGATCTTGACGGTGGAACCGCACAGTTTGGAATGCGCCGTGGCGCTGGCATCAGGTGCGGATAACCGTCCGAGCCGGGGGATATTTCCGGCTAATTCGATGATCCGCTTGTTGTAAATGTCATTCA
Source organism: uncultured Alphaproteobacteria bacterium (assembly GCA_963742425.1). Lineage (GTDB taxonomy): Bacteria > Pseudomonadota > Alphaproteobacteria > Rhizobiales > Xanthobacteraceae > Bradyrhizobium. Next base: position 108,848 of record CAVULR010000008.1, on the reverse strand, counting down.
GCATAAGATTGAGGTCTCGGGCTCGCTGGCGCGATCGCCCTTGGCGACGGCGGGCGACAGTCCTATATATGGGTGCAAATGCTGGAAATATAGTCCGGCCGTTTTGCCCCGGCGCCTCGAAAACGAAGCCAATCGGCAGCCGGAGTGTTAATATTGTGGGACTCAGGCGTCCGGCGGCAAGCCGCCCCGTCTGCCGGTGACACTCCGGTCAATAAGGACCGGTCGAACGGAGTTGACATGGACGCGTTGATCAAATCCCTCCGCCCGGGCAGGTCCTCAGACATCAAGCCTTCCGACATCAAGTCTTCCGATGCGAAGATTGAAACCCGTCCTGCCGAGCTCGACCCTTCGGAATTTCTCGCGGCCGCTGTGCGTGCCGACCAGCCGCGTCCGTCGCGCGCCGAAGCGGAAGCGGCGGTGGAGACCCTGCTGGTCTATATCGGAGAGAACCCCCACCGGGAGGGCCTGCTGGATACGCCGCGCCGGGTGGTCGAAGCATTTGACGAACTCTATCAGGGCTATCATCAATGTCCGGCGGAAGTGCTTAATCGCACCTTTGGCGAGACCGCGGGCTATGACGACTTCGTACTGATCCGCGATATCGAATTCACCTCGCAATGCGAACACCACATGATGCCGTTCTACGGCAAGGCCCATATCGCCTACACGCCGGTCGAGCGGGTGGTGGGATTGTCGAAACTGGCGCGTCTGACCGATATCTTCGCGCGCCGCTTGCAAACGCAGGAGCATCTGACCGCCCAGATCGCGGCGGCGATCGATGAGGTTCTCAAACCCCGCGGCGTTGCAGTGGTGATCGAGGCGGAGCATACCTGCATGTCGGTGCGCGGCGTCGCCAAGCATGGGGCGATGACCTTCACCAGCCGCTTTACCGGCATGTTCCGCGACAATCCGGCGGAGCAGGCGCGTTTCCTGTCCATGGTGCGAGGGCCGCAGCGCTAGCCCTCGCCTGAAATTTTTCGCGAGGACTGCCCGTGTCCACATCTGCAGATATCAACGACATTGAAGAAGGGCTGACATTTCGGCCCAAATTCGACGCATCGGGTCTCGTGACCTGCGTAACCACGGATGCTGTGACTTCCGAGGTGCTGATGGTCGCGCACATGAACGACGAGGCCCTGCGCAGGACCATCGCCTCGGGAGAAGCCTGGTACTTCAGCCGCTCGCGAAACGCGCTGTGGCGTAAGGGCGAAACCTCCGGCCATGTCCAGCGCGTGGTCGAGATGCGCCTGGACTGCGATCAGGATGCAGTCTGGATCAGTGTCGAGCAGTCAGGCGCCGCATGCCACACCGGCCGTCGGAGCTGTTTTTACAGGAAGCTCGGAACGGGCGAGGGTGGCCCGCGGTTGTCTTTCGTCGACGCCGACAAGGTGTTTGATCCGAAGGCAGTCTATGGAAAGCATTCCTGACGGCGCGGCGAGGAGGCCGCGCCCTCGGTCAGGTCGCCTTCACTCTCCCAGCACGTTGCAGGCGCTCATTCTCAGCCTGCGCATTGCGGACGGCCTCAGCCAGCATCTCGCGCAGCTGAGCCTTGGTCTTCGGGGGTTCCCGTTTCGGTGGTTGCCATGGTTGGGTCATGGACAATATGTGGGATGCGGAAGGGAGAATTAAACCCAGATGGAACTTAAGGCGGACTGCAGGTCGCATGTCCGCTTTTGCGCGCATCGCGGAACTCAAGATGGACGTGGCGCCATGTCCGCCGAGTGCCACAAGCGGAAATTATAGGTATGGAGTTGACATAAACGGCGTTGGTTCGGCTCACCTGCCTCGGTTAAATTTTCTGATGAGCTAACCTTTGGGCTCGCGAGAGCGGAAGCCTAACGCGAAAGATTGCACCGCCGCCGGGCTTGTTGTCCGCCCAAATCTCCCCGCCATGCGCCTCGACAATGGTTCGAGCGATGGACAACCCCATTCCCATTCCTTCTTCTTTGGTGGAGAAGAAGGGAGCAAAAATTTCCTTGAGCTTTTCAGGCGGGACACCCGGGCCCGCGTCGGAAACGGATACTTGCGCACTGTTCTCCACTCGCGCCGTCGCAATTTCTAACCGGCGTTGATCGGCGGGCAACCCCGACATCGCGTCCATCGCATTCACGATGAGGTTGAGAACGACCTGATGAAGCTGAACGACGTTGCCTTTGATAGCCAAGGGCTCTGTCGCAGTTGGGCCGATCATATTTGCGTTCCGCGCCACGGCTAGAGTTGAGAAAAAATGAATAGCGTCCTGCACCGGCACATTGAGATCGACCTCCTTGAGTTCAATGGATGATTTTTTCAGCAAGTTTCGCAGGTGCAGTATCACATCGGCAGCCCGTCGGTCGTCGTATCGTATGTCGGATGCTATTTTTCTCAACTCGGCCAAGTCGGGTGCTGGAGCTTGCAACATCGTCTCCAGCGACTCGGCGTTGGTAAGAATGGCACCTAATGGTTGATTGATTTCGTGCGCTATGGTCGCGGCAAGCTCACCGGCCAGCGAATAGCGGTTCGAACGTGCCAGCTCGGCCAAGCGGTGACGCACTTGCACTTCGGCGAGCTGACGCCGGCGGCGTTCAACAATCAGACCAGAGATTAGCGCGCCCTGCAGCAAGATCACGGCGCTAATGAACAAGATTTGCCACCAATACTGTGCCCATACCGTCGGCTCGCGAAAGCGAACGATGCTTCCGGGCGGGAGCCGGCTCTCGCTGATCTTCCAGTACTGGAGTTCACGCCAGTCGTATTGCGCAGCCCCGGGGAGTACAGGCGGTATGTTGAGATCGCCCGCCTTTTCGCCATTCAGGATACGAATGGCAGCTTGAGCCATTAATCGTCCCACCGTCTCGCTGGACAGCATCGGCCCGCCAACGATGCCCGACCCGAGGTAACTATCGATATAGCTGAAGATGGGCGCCTTTGTAGCTTGTCGAAGTCTCTGCAATACCAGGTCGCGGTCGAGAGGAATGCCGGCTGCATCGACACGAAGGTCTACGTAGAAAATGGCGGAGCGTGGCGGTAACTCGGATACGCGCTTCAGCATCTCTTCAAATCGCAGATCATTGAAATATTCGAACGATACCGTTTTCGAGAACGGCTGCGATGCGCGACGAAATTCTTCCGTCCAAAACCTTTCCAAAGGAGAGGCGCCGACGGCCCACGCAATGTGGGTTGTGTCTGGAAGAACTTCCAGAATACTTCCCACCCATTTTCCGAAGTCAAGTGCAACGGCTACGGGCGCGTCGTTCGGCGTGAGCGTGGTATAGTCAACCGCTCGCCGTTCCGGCGAGCCGATGACGAGCGGCGTTGAGGGAAAGAACTGCGCTCGGTATTTCTGAACAAAGAAAGCTGCTGGAGCACCAAGCGTTACAATCACGTCAAGCTTTCGCTCCCCAAAAAGCGTTACCAGGTAATCGACAATAGGACCCTGCTCCTGCACCTGTTGAAATCGCGACCCTTCGAGCGAGGCTTCATAAAGGTCAATCTTGTGCGGCGATTGCTTGAAGAGCTCCTCTCGGAACTGAGCAGCAAAAAAGGTCCAGGGGACAAATTGCGGCCCCAACGAGTGCAACAAGAGGACACGCTTCGGCTGTGCTGCTGCAGGGCTGGCCGCAGCTAGAAAAATCCCAACCAGAAGCCAGCGCCACATCCTAGCCCTACGATGACTTGGGTTTTGAATGGCTTATTTTTGCACATGAAAGGACCACCATCAATCCACCCGCGCGGGAGAGAAGTTATCGAAATGGTGGCACACGCCTGATTGTCCGCAGTGGGTCATAAGCGGAAATGGCAGCCCCAAAGACCAATTTCCGCCATACCCCCGAAAGCGGACTGAGGACGGACGCCGCGGCATTTCCGCTTTGTGCCAATAGGAGACCTCATGCACCGCAGCAAACTGTATCTCTATTCGATCACCTCGTCGGCGCGGGCGAGCAGTGATGGCGGCACCGTGAGCCCGAGCGCCCTGGCAGCCCTGAGGTTGACCACCAGCTCATATCTGGTTGGCGCCTGCACAGGCAGGTCCGCCGGCTTTTCGCCCTTGAGAATGCGATCGACATAGCTGGCCGCGCGCCGGTATTGGTCAGACCAATCGGGCCCATAGGAAATTAGACCGCCGGCTGTGACGTAGTGACGTCCATAGTATACCGCCGGCAGCCTGTGCTTCGCCGCCAGCTCAACGACCAAGTTCCGACCGCGTAAAACCAATACGCTCGCGGTCACGATCAGGCCGCGATTCGTGCCTCGTGCGAACGCAGCTACCACGCTCTCGATCTCGCTGGTGTCGTGCACGTTGAGCGCGCTCACCTCTACTCGGAGTGATGGCGCCGCGGCCTGGATTACAGCAAACTGGCCGATCGCCGCAGCTATTGCGGGATTCCGGAGGACCCCAGCTCGCGCCAAGCTTGGTGCAACTTCTTTGAGAAGCTCCAGCCATTTCGAGCTGATGCTGTAGTCGAAAGCGAGAAAGCCGGTTGCATTGCCGCCCGGCCGTGCCAGGCTGTCGACGAAGCCGGCACCGACCGGATCGGTGGCAGTCACGAACACGACTGGCACGGAAGAGGTCGCTTGCAGCATTACCGCGATCGAGGAGTTACCAGCCCCAAGGATCACGTCCGGCGCATCGGCGGCAAGGTCCGCCGCATTTCTGCGTAGGCCCTCGACATCGCCCCCTGACCAATGGACGTCAATTTGCAGGTTGCGGCCGTCGGTCCAACCTAATGCTTGCAGGGCCTCCCGAAACGCCACCACGCGGGCCTGCCCTTCAGGGTCGTCGGCAGTGAGCGAAGAGAGCACGCCGACGCGCCGCATTCGGTCGGCCTGCTGGGCCCTCGTCCCAACGGGCCATGCGACTGCCGCGCCGCCTAGCAGTGTAAGGAGCTGACGTCGTCTCATAGCACGTCATAGCACCCCACTCAGGTCGAGGACCACACCCTTCCATATCCCGGTGAAAATTGACCGCTGACGTCTCCTTCGGGTCAAAAGCTGCCCTGAACGACCCCGAAGTGCTACTTCCGCTTTTCCCCGAGTGCAGACTCAACTCTGTCTCGGCGCCATGTCCGAAAAGTGCCACAAACAGACGTAGGCGGAGATTTATGGGTTAATCCGTCTTCACAACTCAACTAGGCCATCGAGAGATTGAATGTCGGACAAGATGAAATCCGGGGGCGGAACGGCGCTATCCAGCTCGACGTGACGACGATTAATCCAAGCGATCGTCAAGCCGAGCGGCTTGCCGCCAACGAGATCCGTAAACTGAGACTGCCCGGCATGCAGAATTTCTTCCTTGGTGCAGTCGGCATGCTCAATCAGGTATCGAAACAGCCTGCCGTCCGGCTTATAGCCCCGCGCGCGTTCCGCCGTACAGACCAAGTCAAATTCGCGTTGTAACGGCGTCAGCGCCAAAAGATCGTCGTCGATGTTGGACACTACGGCCAGCCTGTACCGACAGGACAGTCGATCAAGCGTACGAACGACATCGTCGTAGAGAGAGAAACGTGGGAAGGCATTGAAATAATGGTTGATCAAGCTGGCCTCACCGGTAAGGCCAAAATGCGCAAACGTCTCCTCGAGCGAGAGTTCACATATCTGGCGGTAGGTCTGGTACGGCTCCCAATAGTGGGCGATATTACGGTGCTCCCAGTGCTCCCAGAACGCCTTAACGTCGATGCGGTTCGCACCGACATAATCAAGAATGCGTTCAAATGCGCCATACGAACTCTCGCGAACGCTGATCAGCGTGCCAAACACGTCGAATGAAATCAGCTTCGGTTGCAAGCGTTCGGGGCGCCTTTCGTTGCTCATCAAATTGGGTACCTGTCGTCGTTAACTGGAGGATGTCCACTTGGGGTCAAATTCGGAAGTCGGCGTTCGCATACGCGAGGTCCGTTCTGCTTCCAGGAACGGACATTACGCGACCAGCGCGGTATGTCCGAAATGTGCCATGAAGCGACGTGGCGCGCTGCACGTTATTGCAAAATGACGGTGAAAGTATCGAGGTCGACAGGATGACCGGGATAGCTCATTTCTAGTACGAAGCTATCGTACCCACGAAAACCTGGGTTCAACGTCGCAGCTCACCGTGGGCTCGCAAGGACAACGGTCCGTTCGGGGTCATTCTCATGGTTTCAACGGCCAAAGCGCTGATGACGCGGAACAGAAAATTCTAAGCCAGTTTAATACGGATGGTTCAAGATATCCGAGGACTCGCTCTCCCACCCCGGGTCATTTTGGATATTTTGGTCTTACTAGTGAAGTCGGGTCTTGGGCCTCGAGACTGGCAAGAACGGATCCGAGACGTCGAGGCGTATTTGTCAGTCCGAATAGTTCACCGGTGGCAAAAACCTCTCCAAATATTTGCTTGACCTTTTCCGTTACCCATGTGGCGCACGTATACTCGTAGCGCCATGAGGCTGCGTGAATTAAACAAGGCATGGCATGTAGCTTCCGGCTTTCATCGAGCCCGTAGAAGCGGCTAGAAGAGGACTTGTAGTTCTTCCTTTTCTCTTCGCCGATCAGCACTTCGTAGAGAATATCCTCATGGATGAAAGCAGCGGCAAGATAATTGAGCGGCAAGAACCGCTTTACGGCGCCCATTTGGCCGTCCGTTAGCCATAAGCCGATTGTATCATCGCGGCCATTCTCAAAATGTAAGCTAAGCCAAGCATGCCCAGCGGTCAGGGGTGAGCCTTTCATCGAACTGCCGCCGATGGCGCTAGTGTGGACACCGATCACTTTGATCATTCTCTAATCTCCTTCGATTTCAGTGGCCCCGGTTCACCGAAACGTAAGAGTGCGACCTGACTGGCGGCGAGCCTACGCTGGTTTTATCCCGGTGTCTCGGTCAGACCCGGACCTTGGATCGCGTTTGAGTTAGGTCCGTTCTGCGCGGCGAAACTGTCTAAACCCGACGTCTGGGAGCCGTCGGGAGCCGGTTGATTGAAATATGTTTGGAGGTAACCGACTTCCGAGATGGGTCAAAAGCAGAAGCGGCGGTCGCAACTGCAGGGTCCGCTTGACCCCCGATAATGCCTTCTCAGACCGTCCCGTCATGTCCGCTTTGTGCCAGCAAGAGACATGGCCGTAAGGCGCTTCCCGCCGGTAGGCACGGCAGCCGAGTTGGTTGTTACCGATCCGCGCGCTTATGGCTGTTTGGGAGATCAGCCAAAGCCGTCTCGTGTCCGACTCGGGTCACGAGACTACAATTTAAACAGGTACTAAAATCCGTGTTGCTTCAGGAATGCGATCAGGTCGCCGGTTGCTTCGCTTTTGAGTTTTTCTGTGCCGCCAGCAACATGCGCGCCTAGCGTCATGCAATTCTTCCGTAACCAAGCCGACTTATCTTCAGGCTTCGAAAGGGTTGGTCCTTTGCCGCCGGCCATCACCCATTCGCCGCTGTCCTCGAGTATGGCGTCACATTTGGAGTAGTTTTCGGCTCGCGCAAGATACGTAACCGGGTGGATATCATCTTCCCAATTGTGATGCGCACCTTTGAATATTTTTTCAACAACCTGGGTGTTACCGGCTACCCTGATGCGTTTGATATAGTCTAGGCACGGCTTGACGAGGTCGTAATCGTCAAGCTCCGCAAACATGAAGAAGATCGGCTTTCCAGTTGTTAGAACCGTGCGGTGCTGTACGGCGCAGTCTGATGTAATTGGCACGTGAGCGTCAAAGGCAAGATCGCCCGTGCGCCGCCAGTTCTGCCGCACTGTAAAAGCCGCGTTTTGGGCTACCAAGCCGCCCTTTGATTGGCCCATAATTCCGATATGGGTGGAGTCGATCCGCTTGTCCTTCCGCAGCACCCCAAGAGCGGCGAAGGCATCGTTTTCCATGTCCCAGTGGGTGACGAGGCTTTGATCCTGAACGGTGCTGCGCACACCGCGTGGCCCGAAGCTATCCACCACCAACGCAGCGATGTCGTTACGCGCCAATTCGCGCGCGTAGTAGAGTTCGGTCCAGTCGTTCACACCTCCGCTACCGCTGATAATCACCATAGCCGCGACCGGCGTTGCTTTGCGAGGCAAGTACAGGGTTGCCTTTATCTTCACGGGCTTGACTAACGGCGGCACTGCATTTGTGTCGAAACTCAACTGCTCGACAATCGTGGCAGGGGCCGCAACCAGATCCCGCGAAGCTAAAGTAAAAAGTGAAACGAAAAACAGCGTGGTTACTAAATACAGGATGTTTCCTGAATAACGCATAAGTAATCCCTCCACTCTATTTGTCATTTGTCCCAACGCGCAGACGCTCACCACCTTGTGCTATATTCCGGCCTCCGGTCAAAAGACAACTAATGACGTCGATGAAGTTTTACTTCCGAATTGGGTCATAAGCGGATAAGGAGACGAGGTCGCGCGATGTCCGCCTTACCCCTGAAAGCGGACTCAAGTCGGACATTGCGGCGTGTTCGCTGTTGCCCGGACTCTCTGCCACGGCAAATTGGCAGTCCTGTTCGACGACTTCATCGGCTTGCAGCAAGCAGCTGTGGCGGCAGCGTGAGATCGAACATCTTTGCGGTTTTCAGGTTGACGATCAGCTCGAACGTGACCGGCTGCTCGATGGGCAGATCGGAGGGTTCGCACCTCGGCGGTGCACCGCGTCCAGCAGACGAGAACCTTAACGTCTCATTAACCATTATTGCCGCAATGTTTACCCCGCCACGAGCGCTGTTCGGTGCTGTGCGAGGCGTTTCGCTGGGAGCGGGGCACCCCCTATGTCGGTCGACACATCAAGCGCCATGGCAACGGCAGGTGTCGACCCCTCGCGTGTGCGGATCGCCGGCGCCATCAAGCAGGCCGCCAGCACCAGCGGCGCCAGCTTCGAATATCTGCTCGCCACTGCGAAGATGGAATCCAATTTCAATCCGACGGCGAGCGCCTCGACCTCGTCGGCCCGCGGACTGTTTCAATTCATCGAGCAGACCTGGCTCGGTACCGTGAAGGAAGCCGGCACCCAGCTCGGCTACGGCAAATACGCCGACGCCATCAGCAAATCCTCTTCCGGCAGCTACTCGGTCGGCGATCCCGCCACGCGCGCCGCGATCATGAAGCTGCGCGACGATCCCGCAGCCGCTTCCTCGATGGCGGCCGTTCTCACCCAGTCCAACAGTTTCAAGCTGACCGGAAAGATCGGCCGCCGCCCGACCGATGGCGAACTTTATATGGCGCACTTCATGGGGGTGGGCGGCGCGGCGAAGCTGATCTCCAATGCCGAGGACAATCCGAACGCCTCCGGCGCGCGGCTGTTTCCGAACGCCGCGGCGGCGAACCATTCGATCTTCTTCGATCGCTCCGGCCGCGCGCGCAGCGTATCGGAAGTATATTCGGTGTTGACGTCGCGTTATGCCAGCGCCGCCAATTCGCAGGCCACACGCACCGCGATGGCCGCGGTCGGCGACATCAAGCCTGCGGTGACGCTCGCCAGCGCGGCGCCGGCCACCGCCAGAATGGATAATGCAGCCTATCTGTCGACTTTTCCGGACACCCGCGCGGCCCCGCCGGCCACGCTGGCATCCGCCTCTCCAGCGACAAACACCTCGCCGCCGACCGATCCGATTTTCCGTTCGCTGTTTCAGGCCGGAGAGCGAACCCAACCGGTCTCGTCGGCCGTTCGTGAATTGTGGGGCAATTCTTCGTCGCTGACCTCGACTGCGGTCGCGTCGACGCAAACGCCCAATATCCGCGCGCCGCAACCGCTCGATCTCTTCAGCGACCGCAACGGGACGTTCAGCAGCTAGTTGGCATTCGGCGCCAGCCGGGTCCCCCGTACCCTTAACAAAACGTCAACAAAACCAGCTCGTTATGGTGAACGCTTTGTTAAGCGTCGTGGTTTATTTTCCCTTGCGGTGGCATCGCGTCACGATGTCGTTCCAGGTTGCGTAAGCCGGCAGGACCATGATCGTTCGGCAGTTCATCAGTTGGATCAGGACCGCTCCCGCGGGCGAGCGGGCAGAGGCAACGCGATCTCTGGCTCGGGCGTGGCTGATCTCCGACCTTTCCAAGGACGACCGCGCCGCCGCGGAAGGCGCGCTATTGATGCTGCTCGACGACGCTTCTCCGCTGGTGCGCCAGGCCATGGCGGAGGTGTTTGCGCGCAGCACGGAGGCCCCCGCGGCCATCGTGCAGGCGCTGTCGCTCGATCAGCCGTCGGTGGCGCTGCCGGTTCTCGAATTTTCACCGCTTTTGATCGACGCCGACCTCGTCGATATCATCGCGACCGGCAATTGCGCGATGCAATGCGCCATCGCCCGCCGCATCCATTTGCCGGCCTCGGTCTGTGCCGCGATCGCCGAAGTCGGTAGCGCAGCGGCAGCACTCGAGCTGATCGAGAATGCCCATGCCGAACTCGCGGCGTTTTCCTGGGACCGCATCGTCGAGCGCCACGGCCATCTCGCGGCGATTTGGGAATCCATGCTGGTGCTGGAGGATTTGCCTGCCGCAACCAGGATCGCGCTGGTGGCCAAGCTCTCGGACACGCTGGCGCAATTCGTCGTCGCCCGCAACTGGCTGAGCGCCGACCGGGCAGGGCGGATCGCAAGCGAAGCGCGGGATCGCTCGACCGTCAATATCGCGGCGCGCTCGCGCGGCGAGGACATGCGCGGCCTAGTCCGGCATCTTCGCGCCACCGGGCAGCTCACCGCGGGATTGATCCTGCGGGCATTGTTGTCGGGCAATCTCGAACTGTTCAATGTCGCGCTGTCGGAATTGTCCGACATGCCGCCGGCCCGTGTCGCCGCGCTGCTGCAGGATCGGGGCGGCGCCAGCCTGCAAGCCCTCTTGCAGCGCGCCGGCCTGCCGGAATCGACATTCGCCGCCTTCCGGGCGGCGCTCCAGGTCGGCCATGAAACCGGCTACGTCGACACCGCGGCAAATGCCGCAAGATTGCGCCGCCGTATGGTCGAACGCGTGCTGACGCATTGCGAGACCGATCCGAAGGCGGCCGAGCCGCTATTGATCCTGCTGCGCCGCTTCGCGACGGAATCGGCGCGGGAAGAGGCCCGCACGTTCTGCGACGAGCTGATATCGGAACTTACAATTGCACCGATCCAGCACGAATTGATCGCGGCGTAGACGCATCACACCCGATGTCGTCCCTGCGAAGGCAGGGACCCATGCTCCCTGTACTATATTTTCGCCAGGAAGGCTGACCGCTTCGGAAACCACGAACGCCGCTGGCTATGGGTCCCCGCGTGCGCGGGGACGACATAAGAGGGCTATTTCAATCCGCAGAGGGCTATTTCAATCCGCCGGCGCGATGCTCGGTGCGCGGATCGCTTCGAGATGCTCGGGCCGGTCGCGATTGGCGTGCGTCAGGTAGGTGTCGGCGACGCCGCGCAGTTGCCGGCTCAGTTCGCCGGCCATGGCGACGGTGTCGAGCTTGGTGCGGTCGCGCACGATCGCCTGAATGGCGTTGATATGATGCGTGATCAGGTCGGACGGAACCTGGTCGAGATCGGGCGCGTGCTCGAGAATTCGGCAAAGGCTTTCCGCGGCGGCGCCCGCGGAAGGATATCCGAAGGTAGCGGCGTCGCCTTTGATGTCGTGGGCGGCGCGAAACAATTCGCCGCGCGTCGAGACTGTAAAACCCTGATGGAGAATGGCAGCGTGAGCGGCCGAGAGCCGGTCGGCCTCGACCGCCATCCAGTTCTTGAACTCGCTCGACAGGTCGGCAAGCGCCTTTTCCGCGCGCGCCACCGGATCGTCGAGATCCTCTTCGGCGACGCGCCGCAACACCTTGCGCAAGGGATTGGGCTGCGTGATCACGTGATGGTCGGCGAAGGTTTTGATTTCGAGCGCCGCTGGCTTTGCTTTCGCCATGATGATTTCCTTGAGGCCTCGCGCTAGACGGAAGACCGGGCCTTGTCCAGCAGCGAGGGCTGCTGAACGACTTCGACTTCGCCGCCGACGCGGCGTTCGGGGCCGATATAAGCGTTGCCGGTATTGCGCCGGCGGTCCGGGCCGAAATAGGTCTTGGTTTTGATGAACGGGCGCGGATTGGCGACGACGTTGAGGATGCGCTGATACAGCCCCTTGGCGGAGATCGGCTTGGCGAGGAATTCGGTGACGCCGGCGTCCCGCGCCACCGTGACGCGCCGCTTCTCGGAATGGCCGGTCAGCATGATGATCGGCGCGAAGGGATTGCCCTTGGATTCCGGCTGCCGGATCATCTGCGCCAGTTCGAGGCCATCGAAGATCGGCATCGCCCAGTCGGTGATGACGATATCAGGGACATAGTGGCTGTACATTTCGAGCGCGGTCGCGCCGTCTTCGGATTCGTAGACCTCGCGGGCGCCGAACGAATGCAGCAGCGTCCGCAAAATACGGCGCATGTGCGGATTGTCGTCACACACGAGAAATCGCAGCTTGTTGAAATCGATGCGAAACATGGCCGGGCCCTGAGGGCGACCGCTGAAACGGTATACCCGGTGTTAACCATATCGCAGCGCCGGTTAACGAATGGTTGCGAAGGGTAGCGCCTGCAGGGGCTTATTGCGTGCTCTCAGTGCCCGAACTGCTCGCTCAGGATGCGCTCCTCGAGGCTGTGGCCGGGGTCGAACAGCATCCGCATCGAAATGGTCTTGTCTGAAAGCACCTCGACCCGGCGGACGTCGCGTGCCTCGTCGTGGTCGGCCACCGCTGCGACCGGTCGCTTGTCGCCCTCGAGCACTTCGATCACGACAAAGGCGGTGTTGGGCAGGAGCGCCCCGCGCCAGCGGCGCGGGCGGAACGCGCTGATCGGGGTCAGCGCCAGCAGCGCGGCGTTGATCGGGATGATCGGCCCCTGCGCCGAAAGATTATAGGCGGTCGACCCCGCCGGCGTCGCCACCAGAACGCCATCGGCGATCAACTCGGCCATGCGTTCGCGTTCGTCGATCAGGATCCTCAACCGCGCCGCCTGGTGGGTCTGGCGAAACAACGCGACCTCGTTGATGGCGTGATGGAGATGTACCGTGCCATGCACGTCGGTGGCACGCATCAGGAGCGGGTGGATCAAGCTTTCCCGCGCGGCCGCAAGGCGGGTGTGCAGATCGTGCGCGCTGAACTCGTTCATCAGAAAGCCGACGGTACCGCGATGCATGCCGTAGATCGGCTTGCCCGAACGCATATGCTGATGCAGCGTCTGCAGCATCAATCCGTCACCGCCCAGCGCCACCACGACATCGGCGTCGGCGGGATCGCGGTTGCCATAAAGCGCCACCAGCTGCGCAAGGGCCTGCTGGGCCTCAGCGCCGGCACTCGCGACAAAGGCGATGCGGTCATATCGCTTGGGGCTGGTCATGATCGCGGCTCGTAAAGGCGCTGGACGGGCTCCAGTGCGCGCAGGTCGTCTATACGACCTTGGCGGCCCTTGTCGAGATGGGCGGGCCGTCCGGGGACGTCGAGATCGCTTGCGCGGATCGCCGGGCTGTCGCAGTTTTGGGCTGGAATCCCCTGGCTAACCGGAATACCAGCTGCGGTGGCAAGAAAGGGGCGGGAACGGGTCGATCGCGGAAAGCGGGAGAGAAACAAACATGGTGGTTGATTTTCCGACACAGCGCCGGCTGCGATTCGCGCTGGCGCTTCTTGCCGTCTGCCTGGTGACGGGGGCGCGCGCGGAGGAGGCGCAGCCTGCGGCGACGCCGTCGGATCAGAAATCGGCCGGGACGGGCGGGCGCAGCCCCGTGGCGGCGGGTTCGCCGGCGACCGCCGAGCAGCATCGCCTGCCGCCGGATTCCACCACCAAACAAACGCTGGCGCTTCCCGATCGCACGCTTGCCTTTACTGCGACGGCGGGCTCGGTCCGCCTGTTCAACGACAAGGGCGAGCCGCAGGCCGATATCGCCTACACCGCCTATCAATTGGATGGCGCGGATGCGCGGACGAGACCAGTGACTTTCTTTTTCAATGGCGGCCCGGGCGCAGCTTCCGCCTGGCTGCAGTTCGGCAGCGCCGGGCCCTGGCGTCTGGCCATCAACGCAGACGCGGTGAGTTCTTCCTCTTCGCCCGATCTGCTGCCGAACGCCGAGACCTGGCTCGACTTTACCGATCTCGTGTTCATCGATCCGGTCGGCACCGGCTACAGCCGCTTCGTCGCGACCGGCGACGACGTGCGAAAGAAGTTCTATTCGGTCGACGGCGACGTGAATTCGATCGCGGTCATGATCCGCCGCTGGCTGGAAAAATCCGACCGGCTGCTCTCGCCCAAATTCATCGCGGGTGAAAGCTATGGCGGCATTCGCGGACCGAAGGTTGTCGGCAATTTGCAGCTCCAGCAGGGAGTAGGAGTGAGGGGTTTGATCCTCGTCTCGCCCGTACTCGACTTCCGTGAATATTCAGGCTCCAGCATTCTGCAATATGTGTCGAGCCTGCCGACCATGGCAGCGGTGGCGCGCCAGGCGAAGGGCGCGGTCACCCGCGCCGATCTCGCCGACGTCGAACGCTATGCGCGCGGCGATTTTCTGCTCGATCTCGTCAAGGGAGAGGCCGATACGGAGGCCACGACACGCCTCGCCGACAAGGTGGCGGCGTTGACGGGGATCGACCAGGCCGTCAGCCGCAGGCTGGCCGGACGCTTCGACGTCGCCGAGTTTCGCCGCGAGTTCGATCGCAAGAACGGCAAGGTGACGGGCCGCTACGACGCGTCGGTCTCAGGTCTCGATCCCAATCCGGATTCCAGCTTCTATCATTTCGGCGATCCCTCCGGCGACCCGTTGACCGCGCCGCTGACCAGCGCCGCGGTCGACCTCACCACCCGCAAGCTCAATTGGCGGCCGGATGGATCCTACGAGTTGCTCAATGGCGCGGTCGAGAAGGCCTGGGATTTCGGCCGCGGCCTGAGCCCGGCTGAATCGATCACCCAACTGCGGCGAATTCTCGCGCTTGACCCGAAACTGAAGGTGCTGGTGGCGCACGGGGTGTTCGACCTTGCCACGCCGTATTTCGGCTCGAAGATCCTGCTCGATCAACTGCCGGCCTACGCGACGCCGGAACGCGTGAAGCTCGTGGTCTATCCGGGCGGACACATGTTCTATTCGCGCGACGCTTCGCGCCAGGCGTTCCGCGCCGAGGCTCAGGCACTGATGAAGTGAGCGCCTACGCGCGCGCTCAGCGGGCGGAGCGGCGTTTACGCGGCGCGTAACGGCGCTCCATCTCGGCCGCCAGGATCTTTTCAGGCTTCAAATTGCTTCCGGCAAGCCAGATATCGCTGACGGCGCCGCGCTTGTTGCGCACGCGGCGTACGGCCTGGCCATGACTTTGGAATCCGGCTGCCAGCGATATGCGGCCGGTATCCCGGCCGGTGACCTCGATTTCGGTGGCGTCCAGCAACGGATTGAGCAGCTGCGGATTGGCTGACATCACCAAGTTTCCGATCGGGACCAGATCAACCGCACCGAACGTACCCCACCACCGCCCGGTCCAGTTGCGGACGCGCCGCGTTGGCGCGCCGCGCGCGGCGAAGGCGCGCAGGATGTGCATGGCGCCATCAAGCCAGAACCCCGCCAGGCCGTCGGCGGCATTGGTCAGGATAGTGATGGTCAGTTCGCACGCCGGAATGACGCAGGTTCGCGAAATATAACCCTGGAAAGCCCCGGTGTGGCCGAACCAATCCCAACCGGCGAGCGTGCCGCTCATGATTCCAAGACCGTAATATCCTTCAAGCGTCGTGTGCGGATTGCGCCAGTGCTTGCGGGTCATTTCGCGCCGGCTGCCGGCGGAAAGCACACTTCGCCTGGCGTTGGGCGCCAGTTGCGCGAAGAAGCGGGCGACGTCGGCAGCCGTGCTGACGAAGCCGGCCGCGGGTGCGATCGCGTTGGCCGGATTGTCGCCGGGAACCACAAGGCGCCGGCCCAATGGAAGGCGAAGCGTGTGACCGCGGGCGAACGGAACGGGCTTCACAAGCGGCGTGCTGGGCTCGGTTTCCCGCAGGCCCGCGGCGGCGACGATCTCGCGTTTGATCCAACCGCGATACGGTTCTTTGGCGATCGCCTCGATCACAAGGCCAAGCAATCCAAATCCGTGGTTTGAATATTTGAAGCGCGTATTGGGTGCGATGGCGGGCGCCGAGCCGAGTTCGGCAATCAGCTCCTTATCGCTGAGATAGGGCCTTCGATCGGCAAACTGGCCGGCATCGGCGCCGTCGCGGGTAAGTCCGGCGCTGTGCGAAAGAAGCTGGGCGATCGTGGTTTGGGCGACCTTCGGATGCAGACCCTTCACATATTGCCCGACGGGATCGTCAAGCCGCAGTTTGCGCTGCTCGCGAAGCTTCATGATTCCCGCCGCGGTGAAACTCTTGGAATGCGATGCGATCCGAAACCGGTGGCGCGGCGTGAGCTTCTCGCCGGTGGCGAGATTGGCTTGGCCAAAAGCGTATTCGGCGACGATCTTGCCGCGATGCGCGATCGCGACGATGCAGCCGGGCTGCTGCGAGGCCCGCATCTGAAATTCGATCCAGCTGCGGATATATCCGATCGCGGGTTGCAGCCATGGTTTCATTGCGCGATCTCCACAATGCCAGCCATTACCGGTCACGGATGAGGCGGCGATATTTTCAAATATGTCGACGGATGCTAGCGGACAAAACAAAACCGGCGCAACCTTTCGAGGTCGCGCCGGCAAGCTCAGATGTGGGCCGAACTCAGTAGACGAGGCCGGTCCCCGGCGGGTTTTCCAACGCCGCGGCGAGCGAGCGGTATTCCTCGCTGCCGGTGCCGGCCAGAGCGGCGATCCGGCTCAGGTGATATTGCGCGGAATCGCGGTTGCCCTGTTCGACCTGCCACAGCCCGTAATACTGCCAGGTCTTGACGTGGTTGGGGTCGGCCTTCAGCGCGCGCTCGTACCAGACTTGCGCGACTTTGTAGTCGCCGAGCTTACGATAGGAGTAGCCGATCAGGTTGGCGACGGCGGCGTTGTCATCGTGACCGAGCGCCTTCAATTGGGTGATCGCCGAGGCGTAATCGTTGCGGTCGTAAATCGTGGCGTAGGCCGCGCGATAGCCGGCGGTGAACTTGCCATTGTCGATACTGGAGCTCTTGCCCTTCTTGTCCTTCTTGGAGCCAGGCGCCGGAGGCGCCGGGTTGTCGTCGCCGGCGGCATGGACTGGCGTGATCAAGGGCGCCGCAATCGGCGCCATCGCGAAAATTGCCAGCGTCAAAAGCCGGATCGCCAATTTGTTCATCGATCTCTCCCGATTTGAAAGTGGATAATCTACACCGAGGCCTGTTGTCTTGAACACCCGCGCTTACCAAACATTCCCGGCCCAGGCCTTAAATTTGCGCGAGCGCGAGTTCGGCTTGGTTCGCAGGATACGAAGTGTGGAACATGAACATGGTGTCATCAAGATGAACGAAGTCCGCAGCCACCCTTCAGGGCGGGTTCAGCGCGCGGCATCTAACGTCCACCCATGATCTACGAGTTCGGCCATCCGGCCGATCCTCTCGTGATCCCCCTGAAAGAGGAGAAGACCATGTTGAAGACCATTTCCGCAGCGCTGCTCGCAGTTTCCGTTATCGCCGCGCCCGCGCTTGCCGCCAATTCCGGCAAGACCACGCAAGCCCCGGTCATCAAGACCGAGCAGACGAAACAGGCGAAGCCGAGCATTTTGAACGCCAATGCCAATATGGGCCGCCATTATGCCAAGCATGCCCGCCATCATCGCATGCACAAGCATATGGGCGCGTTCAAGAGCCACAAGTTCTCGACCCTGAAGCACGCTCCGACCGCCACCAAGCGCGGCTGAAGCCGATCCCAAGGCGGCGGGTATATGGCCCGCCGCGTCCAGCGCATGTGTAAATCCGGCCCGCACCATGGTGCGGGCCGGCGCCGCGTCCGCGCCTGATCCGATCTCTGCTCCCGAGATGCGAATTCCATTTCGCCCGCGGACGGTCTAGAACCCGCCTGGGCGTAAATCTTGGGAACGGGCTGCACTTGGAGAAATTGGCGAAGCGCGCGGGGGTCTTGATGTTGCCGATCGTGCTTGCAGCCTGCGCGGGCAGCGACGACAACCGGAGCATCACATACACCGATGATCGCGGGGTAGCCAACCAGCCCTATCCCGATAATTACCGCGCTGAATTGCTGGCTTTCATGAAGACCTATCTCAACAATCCGGTAGGCGTGCATGACGCTGCGCTGGCCGACCCGGTGCAGCGGACCGTCGGCGGGCGGCTGCGTTACGTCACCTGTCTGCGTTTTCGTCCGCGCGAATCCGACGGCAGTTATCACGACGTGCGCGAGCGCGCCGTTCTCTTCGTCAATGGCCGGCTCGACCGGGTGGTTGAAGATGCCAGCGATGTCTGCGCCGGTGCGGTTTACGCGCCGTTCCCGGACCTGGAGAAACTGGCGCGCTAGCGTTTTCGCCCGAGCTGGTTTCAGCGCTTGTTGCAAAAATACTCTGCGATGGCGTCGAACCCGCGACGCCAACCGCGCACGCGATCGAAATCGAGCGGCGTGTCCTCTGATGCCATGCGGACGATTACAAGTTCGGCCGCCGGGTGGATGTAAATCCACTGGCCGTGAATGCCGAGCGCGCACAGCACGCCGTTGATCCGGTCGATCCGGTACCATTTGCTGCGGTAACTCGCCTGCGGAAACAGCTCAGACAATTCGGAGGCCGCCCACGCTGCGGGATCGCCGCGCGCGTTGATATCGTCGATCCACGCGCCCGGCACCACCTGTTCGCCACCGGCGACGCCGCGGCGGCGAATCATCTCGCCGAAGCGGGCGAGGTCGTGCGGTGTAACGCAGATACCGCCGGCGGCGCGCATCGCACCATGGGCGTCGACGGTGATGTAGCCGTTGCGCTCGGCGCCCAGCGGCGCCCACAGATATCGGCTCAGAATGTCGGCATAGGACTGCTGGCAGGCGCGCTCATAGACCCAGCCGAGCACGTCGGTATTGGTCGAGACATAGTGAAACAGCGTGCCGTGCTTGGCCCCGTCGGGCTTTTGCCGGCCGAGAAAGCTGCGCAGATCGATGGGCGCTTCGCCTGCCGGAAGCGGGTCCCACCCCGCCGCATGGCGGTACCGCACCACGTCGCCCCTGGGGTCTTCGTAATCCTCGTTGAAGGCGGTGCCGACCGCCATGTCCAGGAGGTGCCTGATGGTGCAGCCGGCGTAGACCGAGGAAGACAGTTCGGGGACGTAGTCGATGACGCGGTCATCCGGATTGAATAGTCCGCGGTCCGCCAGAATCCCGCCGAGCGCGCCGCAAATCGACTTGCTGACGGAGAAAACAATGTGCGCCGTCCTGGCGCTCATGCCATGGCCGTACCACTCGGTTGCGATCCGCCCGCGTCTGAGCACGACGAAGCCGTCCGTGTGGGTCGCGCGCAATGCCTGGCTCACGGTGGTCGGGTTGCCGTCATGACTGTTAAAGCCGATGTGGCCGATCTCCTCCGGCGATATTTCCAGCGGCACCGAACGGCCGGAGGCTGCGATGTCAGCGGTCGGGATCAGCCGGCGGACGTTGCGAAACCCCCAGGCACTGAACGGCGCCTTGCGCCAGTTGGAAAGCGTCACCAGCCGCTCCGGACCGGGCGGAAAGTCGTTCGTCAGGGCGGCGGCCATGCGTCCTCCTCGATTCCCGCCGGGCGCTGGCGCGAGGCGCGAGATCACTTTTCAGCGAGCCGCGAACCGGGGCCCTGACGCCATTGACAAAAGCATAGCGGGGAACCGGCCGATTTCCGGGGAAAATGTCCCGTGCGGTGGGAACAAAACAGCCCTGTTGCGGCCATGCCACGTTTGTACGCCATCGCTACTCGCCGGGTTGCCGCGAAGCAACCAAATTGAGGCCACGTTGTTTGGATTGATATCGCAATGACATCAACGGGGATCAACATGAAGAAACTTTTGCTTGGCGCCGCCACCTTGATCGCGTTGGCGGCTCCCGCTGTCGCCGCTGATATTCCTGCGCGCACCTATACGAAGGCTCCCGCCTATACAGTGCCGGAAGCGGTCTACAACTGGACCGGTTTCTACATCGGCGGCCACCTCGGCGGCGCGTTCGCCGGCGACAACAGCCTGCTCGGAAGCAGCGCCCGGTTCTTGGGCGGGGTGCAGGGCGGCGTCGATTACCAGTTCGCGCCCAATTGGGTGATCGGTGCCGAAGCCCAGTACAGCTGGCTTTCCAATAGCAACAACGCCGCGGTTTTCCCGGGCGGCACGCTCATCACCAGCAATAACAACCAGCTCGGCTCGGTCACCGGCCGGCTCGGCTACGCCTTTGGTCCGGCGCTGTTCTACGGCAAGGGCGGCTTCGCCTGGCGCGACAACAATAATTTCGGTGTCAGTGTTGCCGGCGTGCCGGCGGCCTTTACGACCAATGGAAGCCACAACGACGGCTACACGGTCGGCGCCGGTCTCGAATACATGTTCGCGCCGAACTGGTCCGCCAAGGCCGAGTACCAATATTACAATTTCGGCAACACCACCTTTACGGCAGGGCCCGCGCCCATCGTCGGAGCCCGGTTCAGGGACGATGAGCATACCGTCAAGGTCGGTGTGAACTATCGCTTCGGTTGGGGTGGTCCGGCCGCCACGAGGTACTGACGCCCCCGGGGGGATCGATCGACACGAGAAAAAGGCCGGCTTCGCGCCGGCCTTTGCTTTTTGCGGGCGCGCAAAGGCGCGGCCCATGCGTCATCCCAAAAATTATTTTGCCGCGCTTTGGAACTCAGACACACAATCGGCGATTATGGTTTCGGGGGATGGCGGACAACGAACATGCGTGCCTTGTCGTTAAGTATGGGTTTTGTCGCATTTGCGATGCCGTGTCTTGCCCAAACGATACTGAAATCCGAACCGCTGGTTCTGGCGCCCTATGAAGTCGCCTTTGTGCAGGACCCGTCATGTCCGGCAGGGAAGGTGCTGAAGGTCACCGGCGCGATAAGGGGGCTGCACCGCAAGAAGATTTGCGTCGTGCCGGCTGGCGAGCAGGCCTCGCTCGCGGTGGCAATCCCGTAAACGTTCCCAACGGTTATGGCTGAAATTCGAACTCCGCCTCGCGCTCGGCTTCGGCCTGGTTCTTGGCGGGGTCTTCGAGCGGATCCGGCCGGCAGGGCCTGATTTCATAGTCATTGTCCAGTACCGGCCGCGGTGTCGGCCGGTCCTCGTCGGTCGCGACGTCGACCACGAGACCGGTATTCTGTGCCTGTTTCCAGACATCCGCCTCCGTTGGGTAGGCCTTGCTCAACTTCGCCTCATTGCAAAACAGTGCGTAGGGCATCGGAAAAGCTCCTTTGAAGCCCACTAACGCATTCGATGGGGCAGGGTTTCGATCGGGGCAAAGCCGGTGGTTCACGCCGGAGTGAATGGGTGCCCGGGGGTGTCCCGGGCGAGGGCCCCTTGAGTCGTAAACGAGTCTTAAATCCCCGAAAAAATAATTCCCGAGACTCCCGGGATAGAATCGCCGGATGTTTTCGCGACCATGAGAACGACCTTCCAGGCCTTCGGCCAGCGCGTGCATATCGCACTCACCCTTGCACTGCTGGGGGCGTGTGCGACGAACCTGATGGTGGTGCTGGCCCTGGGGCGACTTTAGCGTCATGGACCGCTGCGGGGCAGGGAGCAACGAACGTGCGGATATCGGAAACTACCGTCAGCCGCGAGGCCGCGATCTCGCCGCTATATTCCCAACTTGATGGTATCCTTTAGCCGGCAAACCATTGAACCAGTTCGACGGCGGCCCAGCCTATCCCGATCAACCATCCGAGGGTAACGACGGCTGTCAGGGCAAGCCACGCCCAGGGCCAAAGCGTGCGCCGACGGCCGGCTGCCGGTTCAACCGGCGATTGGGGTCCGATATTGGGGGAGCCCAACCCGATATTCGGTGAACCCAAGACGACCGAAAACGCGGCCTGATGGTGCGCCGATTCATCACGCCCCAACGGCGTTGCATTAGCCGTTGACAGGCTTCGCTCGGGAGGTCGCAGTTCCATGTCGCCTAGGTTTGCCATGTGGAGTCAACAAAGCCTCGGGCCCTTTGATCCGGCAGATTCTTAATTGGACGGGGGAACGATCGGGCTTTGGAATGATTCGATGGCCGGGTTCCAATCCCCTTGATCCGTCGAATTCGACAGCTTGCGAAGATCTCCGAGGGTTCCCCGGGGAGCGCTGCAATGGCGGCAGTTGATTTGCGTGGAGGGCGGTGCGTCTTCCGTGCAGTCGAAGACAATGCCAAGCCGGTCACAAATTTCGCAGACAACCCGAAATCCTGACAGCGGCGCGTTTGAATTCGTCATCTTCCAGCTCAAACCAGCTTCGATCGATTGGCGATACCGTGGCCCCGGCTTGGGGAACTTGTTCCGGTGCGGCATCCTGTGCGCACACCCGCGGCACCGCAACCAGACTCGCTCGTTAAGCTGAATACCGGCGCTGCGAGTTAATTCTGGAACCGCAACGCGTCCGGGCGCTGCCCGCATAAGTTAACTCCAGGCCTGGGATTCACGTCTCGGCTCTTGTCGCGTAAACGAGCCGAACTGATGGACGCAAATCTGGCCGCGCATTATGGCGCAACCAGCGTTATTTCCCGGAAGCCGGTTTGAACAGCCGCGAATGCCATCATGGACAAGAGCGTCGGTGGTGCCGGTTGAGAGGATTGAACTCCCGACCTTCGGTTTACAAAACCGCTGCTCTACCGCTGAGCTAAACCGGCGAATTGAAGGCGCTTGGTGGTGGGCGAAATCGGGATTTGATTCCGCCGACATTTCGGCAGGTCGAATACCAGACTTGCTCGCCAAGGGCCAGAACCCCCGGGGCTGGCAGGCGCCTGCAGGCAAAGCACGCGTGTTATGCGCTCGCCGCAAATAAATCCCATCGGCCCGGGAGGCCCTTGAGTTCATGGGATCCGCGCTCGGAAAATTTCAGCCCCGCGCCGGCGACAAGGTCGGTTACGACCCGCGAAACCAGAACTTCATTGGATCGGCTTTGCGCCATGACGCGGGCGGCCGCGTGCACCGCTATGCCGCCGATGTCGCTGCCTCTCATTTCAATCTCGCCGGTGTGCAGACCGGCCCGCACGGGCAAGCCGATCTGCTCGGCAGCCGTCCCAAAGGCGAGCGCGCATCGGACGGCCCGGCCGGGTCCATCGAACGTCGCCAGGATTCCATCGCCGGTATTCTTGACCAGGTTACCGCGGTGTTTTTCAACCATCTGCCTGGCAAGATGGTCGTGGGTGTCGAGCGATCGCCGCCAGGCCAGGTCGCCCATCGCAGCCGCACTACGCGTCGAATCGACAATATCGGTAAAAAGCACCGTCGCCAGGACCCGATCGAGTTCGCCTGTCGAAGTCTCGCGGTGTCCGGTGACAAATTCTTCGATATCGCCAAGTAGCGAGGTGGTGTCGCCCGCCCAGAAAGCGTGATCTCCATCCGGATATCCGATGAATCGCGCATGAGGAATTTGTGCCGCCAGCTCTTGGCCGACTTCAAACGGAACCCGTTGGTCTGTACGACGGTGCAGCACCAGGGTAGGCGCCTGAACAGCCGAAAGAATTGACCTGACGTCAATTTGCGAATTCAACTGCGCAAGCGTTCTCACCGCACCAGGACTTGCCGACAGCCTCTCGAATTTTGCGAACTGGTTGATGGCCGCCTGGCTCACCGCCTGGCTCGGGATCACGGTCTTCATCATCTCGCCTGTGCCCCAGGTCTTCACCCGCTGTTCCACGTCCGGCTTGCGGAAGTCAGACAGAGCAGCAAAGCCGCCAAAGAGCACGAGTTGCGCCACACGCTCAGGATATGTCGCGGCGAACAACAGGCTCATCGCGGCACCTTCGGAAAATCCGACGATCACTGCCCGCCGCGAACCGATGGCATCCATCACCGCGCGAACGTCATCCATGCGCTGCTCAAGCGATGGCGCACCCGTTATTCGGTCGGATAGACCCTGGCCCCGTTTGTCAAAAGAGACAACGCGGCCGAAGGCCGAAAAGCGGCGCAAGGTGGCGGTATACCCGGCGAGTTCGTGCATGAACTCGACATGCGAAACGAACCCGGGGACCATGATGATGTCAACGGGCCCGGTGCCCATGGTCTGATAGGCGATGCTGACATCGCCGCTCAGGGCATAACAGGTCACGGGCAGTTCGAAATCGGCCATCGCTTACATTCCCAAATGTCGGGGCCGATTGTCTCCCCTGGGTGAGAGGGGATCAACCCAAATAGCGGACATTCCCGGTGCAAAACAAAGGGAAGTTGATGGTTGCGATGGGTGAAGGCAGACGGGGGTCCTGCGACTTTCGAGGCGTGCTCGGGCATGAACTTTGTTCTGACAGATACTCCTGCCTGTCATAAGCTTGGGGCGGTCGGGGGCCACATGTTCGCAATTCTGGGATTAGGTTTTCTGTTGGGGATGCAGCACGCGCTCGAGCCCGACCACATCGCGGCGGTGTCGAGCATCGCCGCGCGCCGCACCGATGTCGGCGATATCGTCAAGCACGGCCTGACCTGGGGGCTCGGTCACACCCTGACATTATTCGCCTTTGCTTGTGCTGCCATTCTGCTCGGCCGCGCCATCCCTGAACATTTCGCGCTGATGACCGAGACCGCCGTCGGCGTCATGCTGGCCGGTCTCGGCTTGCATGTGCTGTGGCGGCTGTGGCGCGATCGCGTGCATTTTCACAGCCACCGTCATGGCGACGGCACCGTACACATCCACGCCCACAGCCATGCCGGCGAAAGGTTACCCCATGCCGGCGCTTCTCACGCCCATGCCCACGGTTTTCGCTGGCGCACGCTGCTGGTCGGTCTGATGCACGGCATGGCCGGTTCGGCGGCGCTGCTCGTGCTCGCGGCGTCGCAAGCCTCCAGTCCCGCGGCAGGGCTCGGCTATGTCGCGCTGTTCGGAGTTGGCTCGATGATCGGGATGGCTGTGCTGTCGGCGGCGATCGCGGTGCCGCTCGCCGTCTCCGCGCGCTGGCTCACTTCCGCCAACCGCGCCCTGCAGGGCGCGGTCGGCATCGTCACGACGGCAATCGGCTTGGACATTCTCGTCGCGGCGACGTTTTGATGATGAGGCGTGTCTGGTTGCGTTAACCATACGCCTGCCGCGCTGGCTTGCAATTAATCGATGGTGAATGCCCCCCGCGTTAAGCTTATCGGCAGTTTGGCCGATGACCTTAACTATTGAGCCGAGGGGTTCGGTTAGCTTTGTGCGAGAGGATCGGAAACCCAGCATGCGCGCCGGGATTGCACTGGCTGTTTTGATCGGAGCGACATCGGCGGCCTTGGCCGACAGCGGACCCGTGATTGTGGTTCCGGGCCGGCCCGGCGTGCCCGTCATCATTAATGGCATCGACGCATCTTACGCTGTCGTCGAGGGCGACTGGGGCCTTGGCAAGGGCGTGCATGTACAGCCGACGGTCTATGGCGGCCGTTACCTCGATGTCGTGCCGAACATCGGTCACTATTATCCAAGCGCCGGTCACCAGCCCGGTTACGGACGTCTTGAAATCGAACCGCCCGCCAATCGCGTGCTGCCGCAACCCGCGGAGAGCTATCATCAATCATGGTCGGCGCGATCGGCGCCGCAGCCGGTGCAGCCCGATGTGCCGTTAAATCCGCCGCCGGTGATCATCGCGCCGCAAGGCGGCGACTTCGGTCTGCCGCAGGATTTTCAGTACCGAAAGCCCGGGAAGTTGCCACACTAACATTCACGCCAGCACATCACGTCCATAGGAGAGAGTAATGCGTCATACGATTTCAGGATTGGTAGCGGCCATCGCCGTGGTGACCGCCAGCGCCGCACCGGCGCTGGCGTGCGGAGGCGGATTGTTCACAGGCTCATGCTCGCCATGCGGAGGGGCCTATGTCAGCCCGTGCGCGCAGCCCTATGCATATTCCGGTTGCCACGCCGGTTGCGGCGGCTGGGACTATGAGCGGCTTTCGGATCCGGCGCTGCAATATCATGCCGGCCCGATGCGGCATCAGTATTATTACGTGAACCAGGGCCCAACCTTTAGCGGCCCCGGTGCGTTTGCGCCTTATCCGACCTATGAGGGCGCGGGTCCCAACTGGGACGGCTTTTACCACCGCGCCCATTATCATGCACGGATGATGGGCATGCCGTACCCGTACGGCCATCATGAGTATCCGCTGCGCCGCTCCTACTGATCGCCGGATTGAACCCGATACATCTTCATTCAGGACATCAGCGCCCGTTCGCAACTCGCGAGCGGGCGTTGTTTTTTTCAGCCCATCAGCCCGAGTTTGGTCGCGCCGATATAGAGCGCGAGCACCGCGGCGTTGGAGACGTTGAGGCTCTTGATTTCGCCGGGCATGTCGAGCCGCGCCACCACGCCGCAGGTCTCGCGCGTCAACTGCCGCAAACCTTTGCCTTCTGCGCCGAGCACCAGCGCCAGTGGTTGCCGCAAGGCGACGGCGCCGAGATCTTCGCTGCCCTGGCTGTCGAGCCCGACCGTCAGGAAGCCTCGCTCGTTCATCTCGGTGAGTGCGCGTGCAAGATTTTGCACCGTGACCAGCGGCACCAGCTCGAGCGCGCCGGATGCGGACTTCGCCAGCACCCCCGTCGCCTCCGGGCTGTGGCGCGCGGTGGTGACGATGGCTTTCACCGCAAACGCCGCCGCCGAGCGCATGATCGCGCCGACATTGTGCGGATCGGTGATCTGGTCGAGCACCAGCACGATTCCTTCCAGCGCCAGCGTCTCGATATCGGGCGAGGCGAGGGGATCGGCTTCCGCGAGCAGGCCCTGATGCACGGCATCGGGACCCAGGCGCTGGTCGATCAGATTGGGGCGCACGATTTCCGGGCTGACGCGGGTGTCGATATTGTCCTCGGCCAGGCGCCGCGCGGCGTTTTCGGTGAGCAGCAGTTTGCGAATGCGGCGTTGCGGATTGGACAGCGCGGCGACCACGGTGTGCCAGCCATATAAGATTACCGGGCCGTCCGGCTTCGCCTCACCGCCGCGCCAGGCCGGCCGACGGCCGGATTCGCGCTTTCCCGGTGCCTTGGCGCCGCCACGGTGGAACCTGGGCTTTCGATCGCGATCGCTCATGGCAGGCTTGTGTCATGGGTTCCGGATATTGGCAATTTGGGCCGCGGGCGGCATCCTGGCCGGCGGTTGGTTGACTTTGCCGGGGCGATTCCCCCATAAACGCGCCAACCGGAAACCCGCGTTAGGGTCGCTGGTTCTTAACGTCATCCATGGCCTTGTCCGTCGCCATTTCGGCGGGTCGGGTTGCGATGGGGTTTTAACGGGGGAGTGTCCCGAGTGGCAAAGGGAGCTGACTGTAAATCAGCCGTCTTATGACTTCGAAGGTTCGAGTCCTTCTTCCCCCACCAACCCAATCAATAGGTCAGTAGAGATCATCAGCAGGCCCCACAACATGAATAAGTAGTGGGGTAACGGTGACGAAAACGCGCAGGAGAGCTTTCGGTCCCTCAGCTGAGCCCTGGACTCTCGATCGGCAAAGCCGGCTTATTATTCTCCGAAAGGCCCGACCCAAGTGCCGGGGGCTCCTTCATCGAAGGATGAGCGCAGCGGTTCGGGGCGGCCCTCCACATAGGTCGCACTAGCAGATTCGCTCGGCCGAGCAATCACAGGGTCGTTTTCCTGGCTCGCGCAGACGAGGTGTTGAGTAGGACGCTGCGTACTTTTCGGACATGCCGGGGCGGCCCAGCGGTGTCAGTTCATCGAGGTAAGGCGGACATCGCGGTTGGGCGCGCATGTGGTTAGAATCAACGCCGACTTGCTGCATATCCAGTCGGCCCTGTCTGCATCAGAAAGCAGCGTTGGAGGCGTCGACCTTATGGGAGCCAAAGTCGCGGCGCAGGCGAGCGTTAGAAACGCAATCATGAGTAAAGGCCGTTTCATGGCCGTCCTCCTATTTCCGGTGTGTGCAGATTAGCCAACATTTCTTCCGGACCCGTTGTTTGATCGAATAGTAATATTATCAAGCGTCGGTTTCAGCCTGTCTTCACGGGCAGGGAAAACGGCTTCGTCGAATGGGACAAAATGTTTCGTGGCCGCTTGGCCGACGAAACCTCTTCACAAGATCGCGACCGTAATCCGAGATGTTGGTGGGTATTTGACAGCCCTGCGCCGAGAAAAGGACTGGTGGCGCGTTGAAGTGACGCGTGTGTTCATGGTCACTCGGCGCACGGGGGAAATGAAAAATCGAGGTGGCATTTGGATCTAATATGACAGCACATCTGTCTCATCGAAAAGCCATTCAATTTGTGCAATTATGCCGCCTCAGATGAAATCTGCGGGAGGTTTATATGACTTTACCCCATCAGATTATTTCGGCTGAGCGCCATTTAGAAGACTTGCACAATATTGATTGGCAGTGCGCAGTCTTTGCGCGAGAGCACATGAATTCGTCCGAAACGCAATTGCGGCGAGAGATCGCGAGGATTGCCAGTAATCTTAGGATCGAAAGTGACGACCAAAGACTGAGTGAACGCCAGCACAAGATTGGAGAGGCGCTAATCAGAGTGGCGCAAAAACTAATAGCAGCGAAGCATGCACCTATTCCGGCGAAATTTGACAACAATGGTGTGTTGAAACTTGAGGGGGAGCTCAGGGCAAAGCCAGGCGGCCATCACCGTTCCAAGGTTCCGCACGTCCATATAAAGGCTGAACAACACGCGCCGCGCGAAGAGAGCCCGGCAGAAAAGTTCCTCAAGGAAAGGGCAGACCACGAAAGACACATAAAAGAAAAAGCGAAAGAGCTCGCAGATGACCCGGAGGTCGCTGTCCTTTATCAGGCGCGGGCGCTAGCCCGCAGTGACGAAAGGACGCTCCGGGATTATTTGACTGCCCATACCTCACGCATTCAGCGAACCTCCACTTCTGCGTCGGGAAGCCCCGACGGTCTCGACCAGGGCGTGCTCATGACGCTTGTGTCGTCCACGCTTTATTATTCTGGGGAAGCCGAGGAACTCCGTCGGCGACTGAATGAGAGACATGAAATAATAATCGCTGGCGAAACGGATGAAATGGGGCGGTTCCACTCCTCAGATATGTTCTCCGAAACAAAGTCAGTTCCGGCGGGCGATATGAGGGACGAGAGTAAGGCGTGGATCGAAGTAGATGCCAGCTCGCCGCGCGATACTACGATGGCGACGGTCTACGCAGCATGCGAAGCCTATGCCGAACAAGAGTTCAAACGTTTGATGGCGCTTAAGCGGCCGCCTAAGAAGTCGGAAATTGCGGACGTGCTTGGGGCGCAGAAGAACGCCCAACTTCTCGGCGGAGGAAAAGCAGACCTTGGACGCGACATGGCAATTCCGCTTCTAAATGCGGGTTTGAGTCGCGTACTCGAGGATCTGAAGAAAACGACATCAGAGGCGTTGGCCTTGAAAGAACAAATCACTCAAGCGGAAGACAAAAGAGAGATTAATCAACTCAATACCTCGCTGAGGATAAAACTGGAAGAGGTTGTGAGACTTAGAGCGAGTTACAGCGTTTCAGCTAACCAGCGCGATAATCTCGGCATAGATTTCGATTCGCAAAAGGTATCCGACAATTTGGAGCAGGCGTCCGGCAAGGCCGGAAGCGACCTGGAAATCCGTAAGGAAATTGAAAGCCTTCCATCCTCACGGATTGAACCAAAGGGGCAAGGCATGAACGATCCTATCACCACTCCTGCGTCCTCAACGACGAAATAGGAGTAGGAGGCACCCGCCTGGGGTTGAAGAAGAAAAAGGAAGAACGGCAATATGGCTCACGGTAGTTGTGGACCTGGACTTGGACGTGTTCGACGGTAACTTTCTTTTGTCCTTTGCCGCGGGTCAGGACGCAACCGGTCTCAAGACGTTGGCGAGGATATAGGCACGGTCGTCCATCGGCATGCTGGTATAGGCGGCGAAATTGATATTCTGGCCGGTCGAGAGAAGCGGGGTGGTTTGCAGCATCTGTCCGTCGGTTTC
Source organism: uncultured Alphaproteobacteria bacterium (assembly GCA_963742425.1). Taxonomy (GTDB): domain Bacteria; phylum Pseudomonadota; class Alphaproteobacteria; order Rhizobiales; family Xanthobacteraceae; genus Bradyrhizobium. The sequence continues at coordinate 78,994 of CAVULR010000008.1, read as the reverse complement.
TCCGTTCAGATTCTTGACTAGAAGATCAGATCCGATGGCACTGCTAACGCTGACGCTCACTTGCGTGAGCAGCGGCATTTTATCCAGCTTCAAATCGAGTGCGCCGCCGGCCAAATCCAGACCGGTTCGCGCCAGGCCGGCCTTAACCGCTCCTGAAACGGACTTGCCGTCGACGATGGCGTTTGCCGCCTCGAATGAGCCGTCCGTTACGGATGAGCCGACCAGCAACAGTGTCTTTTGGCCTACCGTCTTTGCAACGCCGAAGCCAGCCCCGCCGAGCGGGATGGCCGCGACCGCAAATGTCCCGACCGTCGTTAGCGTGGCGGTGTTGAAATTTTGCGTGTCCTGATAGGACGCGGCTCCCTTTAAAACCGCGCCGCTGCCGATCCCGGCCCAAGGTGCCCAGGCTGCTCCCCCAGTCAGAAACCCGCTGATCACCACGACGCCGGTAAAGCATCCGTCGCGGATCACCTTGGTTACCTCCATCGCATTCCCCAGCGTCTGGTCTACGCTGGCGAACGCGGCGGCGTTTTGCTGGCTGACAGTCCTCATTGTCGCCTTCATCTGATTTGTGCCGAGTGTGATCGAAGCCCTCACGCTGGCGAGAAAATCCACCGAGGCGTTGGATACGAATTGCTGCTTCAGGTTCTTGTTATTGTAAAAGACCGCAACGCTGTGGCTCAGTCCGTTTTTGATGGCGGCCCAATTGAAATCGAGTGCGGTGTACGGAATAGTTAGGAGCCTGCCCAGACCGATATCGATCCTCTCGGACGAGACGGAGCTGTTTGCCAGTTCGAGTTGCATCAGGCAGTAGGCGTGCGACAGCAGTCGCAGCCCGTCATTATTGACTTCCCAAACCCTTCCCTGTGCGCCGGTAAACCTTCGCCACTGCTGCCCCATCGTCGTTGCTCCAGCGAATTTAAAAGTTACAAAATCAAGCTGACCCTTCGACCTTATTCGGGACCCCCTCGATGGACTCCCATTCGGGCTGGATATTCGCGGCTTTGGGGCTTTCCGGCAATAGAAGCGACTTCGGACAGTTGCGGTCGCTTCGGAAGGTCCGAATGTTTTGCCGCGCTGCCGTGTCGATTGTCGCCCGGATCGCTGCCAAGGGTAAAAGCCGCAATACCATTGCCATTGGTTAGACGATGGCGGGGCGCCCAATCGCTCGACGATCACCCCGACGCGCACGCCGGCTAGTGGATATGCCAGGTGACGGGCCGATCGTTGACGCGCCTGCGGGTGAGGGCGGGCATGGCCCATGATCGCGCCGACGAGGCCGGGAGTGAAGCCGCTGGGTCTTTCCGTCGGGTCGGGCGCTATCGCGCGCGGTGCGCGACACAGCCTTTTGCCCGGCGTCCGTCAACACCGGTCGATCCTCGCGCATCTCCACCAGCCCCAGCTCAATCAGCTTGGCCATATGCGATTGGTGGATGATCCCGAAGCGCGTCGCGGCGGACCTCGCCGGCCTGCGACGGAATTTGAAAATCAGGCTTAGACCGGGCAGACTGACAGGTGTTCCCCCCGACTGCTCGGCAAGATCATTATGGCGGGGGGCTCCGGAGAACTGACTCTCACGGTTTGGGCCGACAACGCACGGTGGCGAAGGCTTGTGAGGGGTCGATAGGGCCTGGGGGGCCGCGCGGCTTATACCTTGCAAACCCCGGCAAAAGCTCAGAGGGAGGAAGGACTGTGAGACCTAAAATCATTAAGTGCTTGCGCCGTTCCGTTTACGAGTTGATTCAAGAACATGGTTTTCGACTTAGCGGACCGCTGTTGCGGCGAATGGAAAGCACCCTTTGCTCTGATTTTTCAGATGTCGTAGTGCACGTGTCCCCCCTCTCTTGCGCTCTCAACAATTTTTTTGGCGTGCAAGCCTTTACCATCGGTAATCACATCTGTTTCTCCGAGACGACATACGATCCGCGCTCAGATTTTGGTCAGAGATTACTCGCACACGAACTCGCACATGTGATCCAAAAGCGATTGGGAAAAGATGGTATCGGCCAAAAAAGAGTTCCAAGTGCGTTGGAATTAGAGATCGAAGCAGAAGAGGCCGCGCTGCTAGTCCAACAAGATAAAAGAAGTTTTCCGGTTACGGCAGACCCGACGAACTTGCCCCGGTTCTGGGGGCCAGAAGGGCACTACTACACGGTCTATCTGATGGCGCTGACGGCGGGAGTTTCGGACTTTACTGCCTCGGCTCTGGCGTTTTACGCGCAAATGCCGGATCAAGTCAGAGATTGGGACGCCGTCGTGGCGGGGAAAGCCTGGGCCGAGACTGTTGCTGTAAGAGCCATCTTGCCCGTCAGCGGCCGGCTGATTACCCGTCCGCTGGAACCGCATATTGATATCCAGAAAGCATTGCACTGTTTAACAGGAAATAATGCCAAAGCCGAGACGGCATTCAGATCAAAAATCCTCGACAAGCTGGACTTAAAATCGGTGTTTGAATATGGCCTTGCGCTACATGCATTCGGTGACAGTTTCGCCCATAGGGATAGCGACACGGACAGCGCCTCCATGTATTTGACCCCTTATGGACACCTGTTCCAGGGAAAAACTCTCCTCGACTACGCCACCACGAGCCTTAAAAAGCAGGAAGACGTGGTCAAAATGGGCGCTGAAGTCGATGACATTAATGAACGGCAAGACCTCTACGTTCAATATGGAACGGAAATGTACGGGAAGTTCGTCCAGAAGATGGGAAAAGGTGGACGCCCGCCGGTGGAAATTGAAAAGACCTTGAAAGACATATGTTCGAATTCGACTAGCACATCTCAGACTGCTGCGCTTCAAGCCCAGATTCTAAAACGTGGCGGGTCAAACACCTATATTCCAGAGGACCAACCAGTCAACTGGGATGAGTTCGAGAAGAAATATCCGATGCGAATCAATCGGCTTATGCTGGATAGGGCAAGGGGACTGATCTGGAGGTGGTCAATAGGGCAAGGTGATTGATCCGGGGTTGGTCATTTAGCGATTAAAAATGCCGAACACCTTTTTCACTTCGCACGTTTTTCACGCTGGCGAAGGTTTTTTAGCGCGCTGCGTGGGTCTGGTTCTGGCACAAAGCGGACGTGACGCGATGTCCGACCTGAGTCCGCTATGCGCTCAAAAGCGGACATGGGTCGTCTCATGATGTAGTCCGCGGCATCTTTGGGCGTCCGCCCAGCAGCGGCAACCGCGTCCCGGCCGTCGTTGGCGCTGAACGAACAGCCGCCTCGGCTATCCCAGTTATGGGGCAGCGCATCAAAAACTGTCACGGGGCCGCCTCGCCAACAGGGTTAGAGACCGTTCCCGAACGGGAACCGGACTCTTGGCTATTCCCGAAAATTGCTCTAAATTGTCACAGGTCTATCGGTTACTGAGCGCGGTCTGCTCGACGAACGGAGGAGGCCTCACGTGCAGGATTTAATGGCAAATCCTGAGTAGGCATAGATCACAGCCGAGCTTGCTTGCGCGAAATAGAAGCGTCTTCCCTTCGTGCACCTTGCCGCTAGTCCCGAACTACTTTCTCGCGAAATTTCGGGTGGCGACCTCATTCGTCCGGAGGAAGTTAGCATCGCAAAGGCAAATTGTTCAGGCTTAACGAGGTTGATGTCTGGCCTATTAAAGCGAGAAAGCAATTCGAGCAGTGGATAGATCTGACATCTTTCCTCAGCATCGATATTGACCAGCATCATGTAGCTCGGCTTTGCAGCACAAATGCGAACCAAGACCCCAAGCCGCTCTGACGAAATCGCACTCTTGCAACTTGCGGCTGTGAAGAGAACAATTCGATAGGGGAGTGTGATGGCGCAGACATTGAGCCCGCGTACGCTGAGTTTTGGTATGACCGGCGAGGACGTAAGAGACCTACAAGCGGCGCTGAACTATCATTTGCGCCCACCCAACCCTCCTCACACGCCGCCCGGGAATCCACGACCGCCGCTCGAAACCGACGGCATCTTTGGCCCGTTGACCGACGCACGTGTCAAGGAGTTCCAGCGTCTCAATGAACTGACCGACGACGGGGTCGTTGGCCATCTGACGCGTCCGCTTTTGACGTCTGCGCGTAGCGTGTTAGTAAAGATTCCGGTGAGCCGAACGCAGGATCGGATTGACTTTCAACGAGCAGGAGTGCGCGCTCCGACTTCGCGGTTCAGTTTGGGTGCCGGGCCCATCACACAGCAGCAGCCGGCGCCATCCACTCCGCTGCTTTCGCCGGTTAAGCTACAAAATCGGCAGATCCAGATCGGGGGAAACCTGACCCTCGATCCGATCATCGGACCCGGGGCGCAGGCCAAGGCGTTATTCCTTGCAGTACAATGGACTTGGGTTGAACAAAAGGACGGTCGACATCTGGAGCTTGCGCTGGGCGGACAGGTCGCCACGGCCCTAACTCAAGACCCCTTGGGCCTTGCACCCAGTGTACAATCATTCGCCCAAGTCACAGTCGCCGATGTTCTAGCGTTCAATTCGGCCAACTTCCATCTATTCAGTCCCTCGGCTCAATTCTCCTATCAAAGCAATTTCCTTGGTTCTGTTCTCAAGAGCAATAGTATCGGCTTGAGTGCGCAGAACCAAATTACCTGGGATGCGACCAAGACTGCAGATGGCAAGAACGCGACCTTCTCGCTATTCTGTCAGCAGCAGATGGCTTGGACCTACGACCTGGCCGCGCGGAAGGGAACAGTCGCGCCATCATTTCTCCTGGGGGCGGTTTGGACAACAAATTTTTTTTAAAGCAATTGAGCCCCTCTTGCGGCGGCGACGACAGAAAAATCTTATGAATTTATCGACACGCGAGTTTAGGTAATTACGCGACATGAAGCCGAATTTGGCAGAGCAAACGCGCTTCGACGAGATGCCGCGTTCTATTGAGGCGAGCCTTAGCGGTGCGTCGGCCCAGGTAATGAGCGACGTCCCCGGGCGCCGATGAGTCTCTCCCTCATCCATCATTTCCGTTGAATACACAGCTGTGCGACATTCGGGCTATTCCCAAATGTCCTCGCCAGCCGAGGCCGCCGGTACGGCCGGAGGCGTCGTATTGTTGAATTGCACCGCCACGACTGTAACGTTGTCGAGGGCGCCGCGGCTAAGCGTTAGTTCAATTAAAAGATCGCAAGCTTCTTGGGGAGGGTGTTGGGCCGCAATAGCAAGGATTTCATGGTCCTCAACGTGAGTGGTAAGTCCGTCGGTGCACAAAACGAAGATGTCACCTGACTCCAACGTGCCACTTTTCATCTCAAGCTCGGGGTTATCGTGCACGCCGATGGCTCGGGTTAGGACATTTTTTCTTGGCCAGGTCCGTGCTTCCTCGGCATTGAGCTTGCCCTCGGAAATTAGCTCTTGGATTTCTGAATGATCCAGCGATATTTGTTCAATTCGATCCTGGTGAATTCGATAGATGCGGCTATCCCCCGACCATACGCCAGCATAGAACGCATCGAACACCAGCAAGACCGCTACGGTGGTGCCGACCAACGCGCCATATCGTTCGTCAGAAAGATTTTTAAGGCGGCTGTTGGCGATAGTCATGTGGGCCTCGCAACTCGCCAGAAGTTCTGCGGCTGTCGAAGGTGAGGAGATTGCATCAAGTTCCTCAACAACCAGTTGGCTAGCAATGTCGCCAGCCTCATGACCCCCCATGCCGTCCGCAACCGCCCACATGCCACGATGGGTTGCTACAAGGAAGTTGTCTTCGTTGCGCTGTCTAACTAATCCGACGTGTGTGGCAGCGCCGGCTTCGATACCCCAAATCGCATCGCGCATGAGTGGCGTCCCTCGAACTAGGGTTTTGCGAACGCGCCGGTCAACATTGCCGAAAACACGTAAGGGTCGGGCATGTGTTTGCCGGAGAGTGCAATCGGCGGAAAGCCGTCGCCCCCGATGGTCCACCAGAATGTCGAGCCGGAAAAAATTTTGTGATGAGTCTGCGATCTTATGGATCGGAAAACCTCGCTGAAATTGCGGCCTTCAGCGTGGACCACCAAGGTTGAAATTAAGTTTTGCGGGGTGAGAAGCTCCTGATGCGGTATGGGCCATTTGTCGATGTTCGCCGTCATTTCCTCAAAATTGGCGTCGTGCTCGAGGGTCGACAACAGCAGTCCCTCCGCGGCATCGAACCAGTCGTCTTGTGAATTGACTTCCGGAGGCGGGATTGCCGCATCGTCATCGGCGCAAGCAAACAGGGTGAGTGGGAAATAACGGCCGACGCCGTCCAACGAGGACATGAAGGCTCCAATTACGCTTCTGCCGCAAATTTCCGCTCCCAGCCAAAACCGCCAAATCGGAGCTGCGAGAAATGCCGCTTGCCATTCCTTGCCGAGTTCATGGCGTGAGGATGAAATTGCACTCTGCAGCCATGGCTCCCAGGCGTTGAGAAATTCGCGGGGGGCTCCGACGGCAACAAAATCTCGCCGTGCTGGAAGCTTACCATACAGGCTGCATTGCATGGTTCCTCACAGCGCCGTTGGACACTTGAATTCCCGCAGCGCGGGCAACAGCAGCGGATTATAAACGGTGCCGGTGCCGATCTGAAACTGAACGTCACGCCCGCCGATGATGAAGCTTGCGACGAGGCCGTTGGGGCGTGGCGAAACCGATGCGGAATCAAGAAGTCGGAACAAGGCCCATTGGCCGGTCTTGGCGATTTCCGATGGTTGCGCACCAGGGGTTGGAGGATCGGGCGAGACTGAGACAGCAGTACGACCACCTGCGCCAGGCCATTGGATCGATGTAGGTGATGGGTTGGCCAGGTTGGAGGACGTCGCCGCGCCACCTCCGATTTCGAACTTCGCGACGAATCCGGCTGCCATTGTCGGAGGAGTAACCGCCAAGCTGAAGCCCGGGATATTGCCGCCAGTCGCGAAGAAGGCGTCCCTGATTTGAGATGCGCGCTGGAATTGACGCAGTGTCTCAGGCGACATCAGGCGAGCGACGGGATTGTCCTGGCGCCATGTCCAGTCGCGCTTGGACGTATCCGCATAGGGTGCGAGGTTTTGACTGAAGAAACGATCGAAATATCCGTTTGGGCCGAATAGACGGCCGAAATCCGCAAGGGCCACTTCCTTGCTTTCGCCCTTCACCAACGGATAACGGGCGCCGGCCAGATCGCGACAGGGCGGATAAACCTGGTTGTTGAAACCTTGCGCGAGTTGCGCGTAGGTATTGTTGGCGACATCGCTTTCAAATGCCCCTGCGGCTTGCAGCATCATGTCGGAGAACGGCTTGGGCAGGCGAAGCGCGTTGTTCTTGAGATTGGCAACCTGAACCTGGATCGCACTGGTGGCCTGTTGCGCCTGCGCCGGGTTGACCGCCATCATTTGCAGGTTGTTGCTGATCGCATTTAGATTGCCGATAATCGTGTCGACTGCACGGTTACCCCCGTCGCCTTCGAGCGCTTGATGAAATGGTTTGAACGCCGCCTCGATAGCTGCGCCCGGCGCTCCCTGCTGATTGATTAAGGTCGGGATCGGAGCCGGAGGCTTGTTCTTGCCCTGATTTGCTCCATCTTTCGGGGTGTCGCGCTCTCGCGTCAGTGCAGTTTCATCGCGGATCGATTTCGAAAATTTGCCGAATCGGCGAGGTGGGCGCTGCCGCGGCGTTCAAAGCGGCATAATTTGGTTTGTCGGCGTTGAGGCGGCGCAGCCGCAGCTTGGCAAGCGCCTGCTGCCAGGTCGCAATAAAATCCTTGGTGTAGAGATTGAGAAGATTGGGACCGATCGCATCGAGCTGTTCCGTGAAAAGGGACTGCTTGCCTGCTTCGCCAAGCACCCACCGGTCGTTGCGGAGCTGGTCGGCGATCGTCCCAAGACGGCCGATAAACGCGTTCTGGAAGCCTGCATAGGTTAAGAAGCCCGGCACGGCGATGGTGTCGATCGGTTCGCCGCCGGCCGACTCGAACACTTGTGCGAAATCGAGTCCGCCATGCCGGGCTGCAACCCAGTCCTGCGCGCCCGACGTTCGTGCCTGTGACTTGAGAAGTTGGTAGGCGCGTTGGGCGACGTCCAACCTGCCTAGAATTCGCTGGCATTCGTCGACCAGCGTGCCGTTGAGCGTGATGAGCGGCTCATCCGCGCCTTCAAGGTCGATCAGGGCGTTAAGCTCGTCTTCAAGCGCTTTTCGTCCGCCGGCATTGCCAGCACCCGGATAGAGATTATCGTTCCAGTCGTTGCGCATCCAACTCACGACGAGGTCGCGGTTGATCGCCCGCACCCCACCGATCATCAGATAGACCTTTAGCGCCTCATAGATGAAGCCCGGATCTGACTTGTTGGCTTCGAGAACTTCCTCCATGCGATAGACCAGGCGTGGACGAAGAAGCCTTTCAAGTCCGATATGGTAGACCTGTATGGCGGAATTCTGCAGGCGTTCTCGTTGGCTTAGGCCAAACGTTGCAAGCCGGGGGGTCGGAACGTTTTTGGTAGCGTAGCCCGCCGGCAGATTACGGAGCTTGTCGAGAAGCGGCAGCACTTTATGCAGATCGCGATCGCCGACGGTGGTTTCGTGGAGATAGGTGCCAGCCTGCTGCACGTAGTCGGCAACTGCGTATTGGGTCCGATCGATCAGATCCTTGTTACGAGAATAGCTCACCCACCAGAGCGCCGACGCAGCCACGGCAACGAGGGATATCGACAGGTAAAGACCGGCCTTGAGGATGCGAGCCCGTCGCATGGCGGCGCGGTTGAACGAAACCCAGCCGGCTTCGCCGATAATGACCTTCAGGATGAGATCCGTGAGGAAAAAGCTCTTGCCGAGTCCGGAATAGGCCTGCGGGCCGATCTGCTCGGCGCCGAAACTTTTAGCTAGCGCGCCGATGAGTCGATCGATCGGAGTGCCCTGCTGGGTTCCGGAAGTGAAATAGAAACCCCGCAACGTCGCCTTTGCGTGATAGCGCGTCGGCTCAAAGATCTGGTTAAGAAAATCGAAGATCGGTCGCTTGAGTGCAGCGATCTGCGCCGGAAACCCGTAGAGCAGAACGCGGTTGCTGGGCGTCGGTTCTTCCTGAAGGCGATCGGTGAGGTCGGAAGTCAAGCGCTCGACGAGGAGATCGAATTCGGCCGGCACTTCGCCTACGAAATTGCGAGACTTATCGTTGGTCTGGAAAGTCGCCCCCCACACTTGGCGGCGACCTTGGTCGGAAAGGCTTGCAAAATACTCGACGAAGCCCGCGACGAGATCTCCCTTTGTGAGCAGGGCATATACCGGAAAATCGACCTGAAGGCGATCATGAAGCTCTAGGAGTCGGGCCCGGATCGCGATCGCGTGGGCGCTGATATCTGCCGACCGCAGCATCATCAAGTCTTCGAGACTGATGGCGACGAGAACTCCGTTGATCGGCTGGCGAGGCCGATTGGCTTTGAGAAGATCCAGAAAAGCGAGCCAGCTCTGCTTGTCTGCCTTTGCGTCGGAATCCTGGGTCGTGTAGCGACCGGCCGTGTCGATCAGAACCGCGTCTTCCGTAAACCACCAGTCGCAATAGCGCGTTCCGCCGACACCTGATATTGCGGCCGGTGTTGCGCCGGCGGACAACGGGAACCTGAGGCCCGAATTGACGAGCGCCGTGGTTTTGCCGGAGCCTGGCGGACCGATCAGAACGTACCACGGCAGGTCATAGAGGAAGTCTGCCTTTCCGCCACTGGCGCTTTTGAGGGTCGCCAAGGCGTCCTTCATCCGATCTTTCAGAACGTCGGTGTCATCTTCGATTTTATCAGGCGTCGCGATGCCTTCGGCGAGCTTGGCGGATGCTCTCTTTCGCTTGACAATCTGCGCGCTAATGACCGCAGCAAAGAGTGCGGCAAGCAGCAGGATCGCCATTTCGCGCACGATGTAGTTCTGGAGCGGATGCCAGCCGCCAATCGAGAGCAGCGGTCCAGCCAGATAGATCAGCGCGGCGACTGACGTGAGGCCGATGCCGGTGAGGACGACCCTCAATATGTCCTTCTTAGAAAACATCGATCCCAAATCCTGCTCCTTGCGCGCACGTCACTTGTTCGAAGTGGCCCCACTTCTTTCTTCTGGCGTCAGGGTTTCCTCACGCGGGATGAGAATTTCGACCCTGCGGTTTCGGGCGCGCCCTTCGGGCGTCTTGTTATCGGCGATGGGAGCGGTTTCGCCCTTGCCGTCGGTCTGGACACGACCGGGTTTGGCCAAACCGAGACTGAGAAGCGCGGCAACGTTCTTTGCCCGTTCGATCGAGAGCGCATAATTCGACGGGAAACGCACGTTGGTAGCGCCGATCGGCGTGTTGTCGGTGTGGCCGACGATTTGAATGAACCCCGGCTCCTTGTCGAGCGCTGCCGCCACGCGCGCGGCGACTGGTTTGAATGCCTGCAGGACGGTAGCGGAACCCGAGTCGAACAGAATGATGTTTCCGACCCTGATGATGATCCGGTTGGCGGTTTGATCGGCCGAAGCCTGGCCGCCTGCGATTTCTGGTGCGAGGGCGGCACGGATGCGCTGCAATTGGGTCGGGCCAGGATCGGGCGGTGGCGGTGGCGGTGGCAGCGGCGGCACGACCACCTTACGTTCGATCCCGATCTTTCCGAGATCGTGAAGCGAAGCCATCTTGGACGCAGCCGCGTCGACGCCGCCATTGAGAAGATAGAGAAACAGGAAGTAGAGTCCGAAAAGCAGAATGCCGACGATGCCAGCAACGCCCCACCACGGTATGATCACGCGCGAGTGGCGGCTCGCGATATCCTGGCCGCGCCAATGCGGCGACAATTCGCGAAAGGCCTTGGGACGGACACGGCGCAAGGTCTCATAGAGATCGCGCTGAATTTGTTGCAACGTAGAAACGCCGCCGGCCGAGGTACGATGGACACCCTGGAAGCCGAGAGCAAGGCAAGTGTGCTGCAGCTCAAGAACGTCATAGTTGAGCAGCGGGTCTTGCTTCAGACGCGTCAACTCGTCGAAGAACCGCACGCCGCCAACGCGTTCGCCGAAGAAACGACTCAGCATGCTGTATTGCGTCCATACGTGGCGGTCTTCGGTGGGGATATTTTGGACGATGTCGTCGGCGGTCGCGCAGATAAGGTATTTGGCTGAATTGGCGTGTACCTCGGAAATGCCGGCTGACCGAATGTCTTTATCGAAGAATTTGATTGCCTCGGCAACCTGCTCCATGAGTGAGGCGAATGAAGCACGTGCGAGTGCGACGCGCAGACGGCCCAGCATCAGCAGCAGTGGGCCTGCCGATCGCAGGATCGGATTTTCGTTGGCGGTAACAAGATCGTCGATCCGCACATCAGGGGCCGGGGCTACGGGGCGTTGCGGAGCTTCCGCAGCGGGCGTCGCGATCCATTCATCGGGGTTTTGGACCGCCGGCGAGCTCGGCGGCTGATAAGGCGTCGCCTGCGGCGGGACCGGCTGCGGTTGTCCGACATAGTCCGGCGGCCGGACCGGGGTATAGGCGGGGGGAGGCTGGTTCGGCGGCGGTGTGGGCGCGACCGGGCGGCGGCCGCCGGGATTGGGCCGAATTACCGTACGATCGCCGGAGCCACCAAACGGTGGGCGCGGAGGAACCTTTTCGCTCATCGCCGATCTTCCAAAACCGCCCAGAGTTCAAGTTCAAGATCCGGCCAGTCGCCGGAAAAATGCATGCCGATCGAACTCGCCACCGAAAACTCCGGCCAAAGGGGCGACTGACGATCGAAAAAGAAATACACGTGATCCGTGATCGCGCGAATTTGCGGCGGCGGTGTCGGCAGATGAATAAGCGGCACACCGGGAAGATGGGCGTGCACAATCTCATTCATTTTAGTGTTGGGGCCCACCTTAAACAGGTGCGGAAACTGAAGCTGGATTTCCGTGAGCGGGCGGCGTGCGGCGACCTCCAGTACAAAGGTGGCATTCCGGAACAACGTCCGATCGCGAATTGTCGAAATGAAAGCATTGGCCGCTCGCTCGACGATTTCGAGTCGGATGGCGCGGCGGCCGAGCTGAGCGCTCAGAAACTCCTGCAAATCCCGCATCACCGGGCCGAAGACGTTTTCCAGATCGTCGTGATCGTAAGCAGGATAGTCGCGCGCGCGACGCTCGGCTGTTGCGAAAGTGGCAAGCTCGCCGACCAATCGAAGGAATTCCTCAAACAAACGCTCGGGATGAAGATAACCCGTGGAACGAAAGTGCTTCAAAACCGCGATATGGCGATTCAGGAGCTGCAAGACAAAATAATCTACGCTTTGAAGGCCGCCGCCAGCAGTGGGATCGGCGGCGTAGCGCGCGAGCTCTTCAAGCTTGTTGTCGATCCAGCCAACCACCCTGTCGATCCAGCCGTCCACTACCGGATGGGAATTGCAAATGAGCACGGGCGGGACATATTTTTCATCGAATACGATCTGCTTGTCCCTGACTTCGAGGATACGCGCGATGCCGAGGCCGATATATCCTGGCTTGGCGGTCTTGCGGAGCTCGTAACCCAGCCTAGGATAGGCGATGTCGACCTCTTCTTCGATCCGCAACACCGAACTGGAGTCGATGAAGGTTTCGGACCCCGTGATAAAGCGTGCAGCACTCTCGCTTTCGCGTTCGTCGAATTCACGCGTATTGGCAGCCGTGACCGGAATAGAAAGCCAGGCAACCTGCTGTGAAGCAGTCTCCGGCACCACGATCGGCGGTGGCAGCGGACTGTCGGCCGGGATGTCAAACGGGGTGCCGTCGGGCAGGACGCCGGCTGCGCGGCGCAGGGCAAACTTACTTTGCTGAGCAAGATCGCGATCGATTTCCAAAAATGAGAAGCCCCACGGATAGGGGGTAGCGTGACGCACTCGCGATTCGAGCAAATGCTCGTGGTAGCGGTCGCTCTGCTGGAAATGATGGGGCCGAAGGAACAGACCTTCCGTCCAAGCCACCTTGTTGTACCAAGACATTTGCTATCCCGTTGTTCGCTACATTAACGGTTCGGACCCCGTATTCACGGTACGTCTTTCCCGTCAATGTCGTAATATTCGGAAAAGTAATTCATAAATGCATTGAGCATACCGTCTTCGTTACTCTGCGTGAGTGCTTTCCAGCGCGTCGAGTAGATGTCCCACAGTCGCGCCCTTCGCGATCCAAGAATGTTGGCGAGACCTCGATCATCCTTTGACGTTTTATCGATGACGTCGGGATCTAAGTCGGCGAGCAGCTTCCTGAGAGCGTGTTGCATCGCGGAAAGCATGCTGACCTGATGGGATTTCAAGTCATCGAAACTCTGGGTGAAGGCACGGCGCGCATCCAAATAGCTCCGTGTCGGCGGTCCAAACATGATGCGCAGGGCATCCTCTGCCGTCGGAGCAAATTTTAGGGGATTGTTGTTTAGCGCCTGGACAGTGGTCTGATTCGAGCTCCGGGTCAGGCGTTTGGCTTGCTGGCGGGCCGCCAGCAGTTGCCTGGTGTTTTCGGTAAGCAATCGGATTAGGTGGCCTATCTCCGCTGCCAATTCGGAAGGATCGCGGGCTGTCAATGCGTCCTCCGGCAGACCCGCGCCGCGCGCTACCTGCCGAATGAACTCGTTCGTCGAAGCCTCGTGGCCTGCGGATGGGGTTTTGTGTAGATCGCGCGAGGGAGCTTCTGCCGGTGCGGCTTCAACGTGGGTCGGGGCGGCAGGCGTTGGATTGGTGTCCGATGCTGCCCATGGACCATTGGGCTGCTCCGTTACCCAAACCGGACGACGCGGAGTGGGCACCGGAGGCACTTCGGGCTCGGGCGGCGGTGGCTTCGCTGTGCCTCGCGCCCAGGTCAAGTCGTCAGCCGGGACGGATGGCGGCGGTGGCGCATGAGCAAGCTTGTTGTAGTTCGGCGGCACATCAACCGCCCATTGAAGAAAATCAGGCTTGACCGGTTGGAAGTCGCGGGCGGGCTTGAGCAGCTTGGCGTCGATCGGGGGAGCTGTCTCTCCCACGGGATTCCATAATTCATCGTAGTTCGGAACTGCAGCTTCGGCTGCTGTGGACAGCGACGCGGGCCCCTCGTCCTCAACCATTGCGATAATGATGTAATGTCCAATGGCGAAGCGATCGCCGTCGCGGAGACGATGGGGCTCTTTCAGACGGCTGTCGGCGCCGTAAAGAAATGTCCCGTTGGTTGAGATATCATGCAGCCAGTAAGCGCCATCGTGCCACCTGACCTCGCAATGTTTGCCAGATATGGTGCGGGTCGGATCGGGGAGAGTCCAGTCGAGATATTGGTCACGACCAATATCGATGCCGCGTTTTCCCTGAACCGATACGCTCAGCGGCCCGCCATCCGGCAAGCTCGTTTCGTTCTCGATTTTGAGCGTTAGTGCCATTTCTGAACTTTTCGCTCACATTCGACCGATGAGGCAGAGCATCGCAGGGAACCGCGCGCCTGCCAATACGGTTTAGGTCTGACCGAGTTGTCGTTCAAGCCTCTGGGCAGCTCGGAGCGATCTCGACAGGCCAGCCAACGGTTGGCTGGCTAGCCGAGCCCGGTCTCTGCAAGCTTGATGCCTTCCGCGATACAGGACCGCAGGCGGGCCTCGCGTTCGACCCCCCCGATCTTTGCGGCGCTTAACAGGATCGCGATGCGAGCGGTGCGGGCGGTCATGTAGGGTGGCACAGGTGCCCGCACCGCCGGGTTCGCGACAAGTGAACCGCTTGACCATCCGGCGGCGAGGGCAAGCCACGTCAACGGATTGTTGCTGTCGCCCTTGGTTCCAATCTCCAGGGCCGTCGTCCTGTGGTCGTCGTCGGGATCGCAGACCCACGCCTCGGCGGCGAGAAGGCTCGTTCCCTGGCCTTGCGGGATTTCGCCCAAAAGCGCCCGCGCGCAACCGCACGCCCACCACACCGCCTCGCGCCGCGGCAGCAGATAGGCACAGAAAGTCACCGCTTCATCCAGTTTGCCCTGAGACGCCAAACCCTTCAAAAATTCAATGGGGAATTGGTCCGTCGGCGCGGCATTAATGCGCTTGGCTACCTCCGGAAAGGTCTCAAACAGGGCTCGGACGGTGGCAAAACGGACACGGGACATGCAAGAAACTCGATTGCTGGCAAAGCGGACAGATCGACGTGAAACAATCCCGAAAAACCAAATTCGGGCAAGCGACCGCGTTTACGCTGGTGGTATGACCACGCCGTCAGCCAAGAGGGGTCCCGGCATTATGATGACAACCCCCTCGGGCATCATGGTCAACGGGGCCTGCAAGTTGATTATGGCATCTGCCGTCAGATTTATCATTGGAGATTGGAGAGAAATCGACGCCGGCGTGATGTTAATCGTGCTCATCCCATAGCACACCACAAGGTTGATGGACTGCATGGCGGTTGTGGTCTGCTGGCCGAGATCAATGTCGATCTTCTGGTCGCCCATTTTCAGGTTAATCTTTTGGTCCCCCATGTTCAACGTCAGCTGATCGTCGCCGTTCTTGAGCGTATGCTGGCGCGACGGACTGCCCCTCGGCGTCGTGAAGCGCTCGCCGATTTCCGTTTTCTCGGAATTCAGGATCGTGACCTCATGATCCTTTTGGGCATGCATCCGAATCAATTCGGAGTCTGCCTTGTCCTCGAACATGAACTCGTTGTAGCCGTCATGGCCCTTTGAGGAGTCGGACCACAAGCCGGATTGGGTCTTATTGTCGGGAAGCTTGTAGGGGTATTTGTTGTCGCCGTTGTAGACGCAACCTGTCACCAGGGGCCGGTCCGGGTCGCCCTCCAGAAATTCGACGACCACCTCCATGTCGACGCGCGGGATGAATTGACCGCCCCATTGCTTGCTGGACCAGACTTGTGCCACGCGGATCGGACAGGTCTTTTGCGGTTCGCGGTCCCAATGGAACTTAACCCAGATCCGGCCATGCTCGTCGGTGCTGATCTCCTCGCCGTCGTCGCCCTTCTTGGTGACAACCTTGGCGGTCTGGATACCGTAAATACGTGGTTTCGGTGTCAACGGCAGGTTGCGGAAAGGTTGGTCCTTCGGAAGGAACTCGTAGATACCGGAATAGCCCACCCGGGCACCGGGGTGCTGGCTACTGTCGGCGCCGTAATCTTGGGTGCCATACCCGTGGGCGGCACGGATCACCAAGTACCCTTGGTTCTCGCCCGAAATCGGATGCTCTTCGACATCGACAAGACCGCCCGGAAACAGGGATGGCGCGTCGCCATTGGCCATGCGGCGGTGGTCGATGGCCTGCTCCGCCTCGAGCCGGAATTTCGCGAACTGCTTTCCCTTTTCCTGATCGTCGTATTTGCCTGGATAATCGTAGACTTCAAACTTGGAACGCTTCGGCGCTTCATAAGGGGCGCGCAAATTCTTGGGCGGCTTGAGGTAGTCATAGTCATTATATTCTATTTTCCCACTCCGGAAGCGGCGATCCGACGTCCACTCGTTGAGCTGCTGCTCGACGCGGGCAAGTTCGGCTCGCGCATAGCGAAACGGCACCTGCGGCAGGTTCTCGGTCGGGTCGTGAGACGAGAGCGAATCCGCCAGAACCATGGTGTGCTGGCCATCGATGTGCTTGAAATAATAATAAATTCCGTATTGTTCCATGAGGCGCGAGACGAACGCATAGTCGGTCTCGCGATACTGAACGCAATAGTCGATGTTGTCGTAACTGCCGCTCGTTCGGAATTTGAAATCGGTCCCGTTCGAGAACCCTGCGTCGGTGAACACGTCCTCGATGATTTTCGTGACTTTCTTGTCAAGAAAAATTCGGCAATTGGCCCGGTGGGTGAGCAACCAAAACCACGGTCGAAGGGTCAATTTATAGTTAAAATACTGTCCCTCTACTCCAGCCCATTGCGCATGCGTCAGCACGCCGCAGTAGAAGCGTTCAGCTCCCTTGTAGGTCTTGAGCTTGACCGTGCATGCCTGACCAAGAACGTCGTCGAAGTCGATGCTCTTCTTCGCGCTTAACGCGTCAACCTGGAATTCAAATAGCTCACCGAGTCCTTCCGTTCCGGAAAAACTCTTGAGCACCAGAACGTCCTCGCCGAGGGGTGTCTTGAGCGCCGCCGTGCGATTGGCTTGACTGAGATTCGCCATGCGAGTCCTCGGCCCTTCAGGTTTAGGTGAATGTGGTAAGCCATTGGCTCAAAACGATATCTCCAGACGACAGGCCGTCCGCCTTGCAATTTCTGCCGCCGCTTCCAGCTGACGCCTGGAAGGGGTTGTCGGTGACAGGGTCGTCACAGCCGGGACAGCCACAACCGTTGACCTTGCTGATAACCGACATAATAACTTTCTTGGTTGAAGACGTGATCGATTCTATCGCGTCAATCGGGCGCCTGCCGTTCTTCCGCTCCGGAAAAGCTCCTCAGAACATAATAGCACAACCTTCGACTCGAAGGTCAACGATCTCAGCTATGGCGGCGATGCTCATGTCAGCGCCTTACAACAGGTCGATCGTCGGTCGTTCCGCTCAACATTGGATCGAAATTTGAGGTCCGGCCGTCGGCTGGGCCAGCCGCGCGCCGTGCCGCCGCGCTTCGCCGGCGGCCGTCGCCGGGCTGAGTTCACCGCCTTGAGCTGGACTTCGCGTAATCATGGATTCAGCCGCGCACCTTTTACCAGCGGCCGCAGGCACCGTCCCCTATTTGCGGCCAAGAAGTCGCGTTGACCCGGATTGAAGTCTGTGCTCATTTTGGCTGTAAGCCACAATTGCTTTGGGTTCTCGTTGGCCGGCAATTGAAATTGCGAATTGAATCGCTTGCGCAGCGAAATATTTGTTATTGTCTGCAAGATATGTCGGACTTTGCGAATTGATACAGAGCCTTGAAACCATCGAAGGATTGGGCCGTGTCGGCAACTGATCTCTCGGTCGCAGAGGATGTCGACGAGGGCGTTCCGCCCCCACCGGCCCCTCTTTCGCCTGCAACGCCTCCTTTCGCCGAGGTCCCCGCGGTGATGCCGCCGACAGCAGATTTGCCGACGGCAAATGCACCGCCTTCGCCAGAACTGCCACAGCCTGCGCCCGAAACCGCCCCGGACGCCGCCGAGCCCCCACCCGTGATTGCGCTCGATCCCGCCGTCGCGGTCCTCTGCCAGCCGATCTCCGAATCCGCCCCCTTTGGTCCTGATCTCGATTTCGATGGCGATGGAGACTACCTCAATTTTCTCGCCTCCGCGGAAGGCATCCTGCCGTCCACGTTCTTTTCGCCCGAGGATGGCAAGCCGTTCGACCGCACAACGGTTGATTTGGAAGGCCAGATCACGGGCATCGACGCCCTCCTGGGACGCACCCGTGATCTCAGGTTGCTTGTCATGCGGGCTCGCCTTCTCATCTTAAACCGGGATCTCGGCGGGTTTGCCGTCACGCTCGCGACGGTGGCGGAATGGCTCGATAAATTCTGGGATGGGGTGCATCCACGCCCGCAGAGCGGCGATTTGGCCGAGCGGACGGCCGCACTGTCTGCGCTCGATCTCCCCACGGTGGTGTTCGCCCTTCAATATACGCCGCTATTCGAGGCGCGCCGGATAGGCGTCGTGACCTATCGCGCCTCGATGATCGCGGCCGGAGAGGTCAAGCTGCGCACTGGCGAGCAGAGGCATACGACGAGTGCCCTTACCGAGGCCATGTTCGACGCCGATCCGACGGTGTTGGCCGCATCACGCAGGCATGTCGCGACGCTCAAGGCCTCCCTCGGCCGAATCCGCAACGCCTTTGCGCTTCAGGGCGCTACGTACGGGCTAGAAACTCTGCCGGCGCTGGTTGAAAAGATATTGGCCTTCGTCGATCCGCGCATGTCGGCGCGCGACCCGGTCGCACCGGGGGCAGAAACTGAGGACACCTCAAAGAGCAGCGGGGCCGCGGCCGGCGCCGCGCCGGCCTCGCTAGCTCAGGCCAAAGACGCCCTTGCGGCGATCGCCGACTATTATAGCCGTTTGGAGCCATCCAGCCCAACCCTGCCCTTGGTGCGGCAGGCGCATCAACTGATCGGCAAATCCTTCATTGAGGTTATGAGCATTCTGGTGCCGACGCAGATGGACAAGGCTGCGTTCCAGATCGGCGCCGACCAGGTCTTCGAGTTGCCGGTCGGCCGGCTTTCGAAGCTGCCTGAGGGGGCTTCCCCCGGCGGGCGCCGACGGCACCCGGCCGCCGGAAGGCGCCGGCTCATCTGCTTACAAGGTCCAGTCGCGGTCGGAGGCCATCGCATTGCTCGAGCAGGTTCAGCGGTTTTTTCGAGTTGCCGAGCCGTCCAGCCCGGTGCCGATATTGTGTGAACGCGCTCGCGCTCTTGCCGAGCGGGACTTCATGGGCGTCTTGAGAGATGTGCTTCCGAAAGCAGCCCTTAAGATTGCCGGGGCGGACAAATGAGATCGTATTGCCTGGACAGGGCGCGGTCGCCATACCCGGGTAATACTTAAGCAATGCTTGGCCAGCGCACTGGTAAGGTTAAGATCCGGGTCGATTGACGCTTTCGGTCGAAGAAAATCACGGGAGGCTCACATCCATCCGATTGACGCGACGCAAGAAAAATCCTCTAATCAACGTAAGTTGATCGACGGTCCGGATCCCAGACTAGGGGGGAGACATGGCTAAAGAGAGTGGTCAGAAATTCATTCGACGAAACCGTCCGCCGCGGGTGCACATCACCTACGAAAACCCTACGAATGCAGAGGAAAAGGTCGAGATCCCATTTGTCATGGGAGTCATGGCGGACCTCTCCGGCAATACGCCTGGCGTCGAGAAGGCTGAGATTGCGGATCGCAAGTTCCTCGACTTCGACATGGACAATCTGGATGCCCGCATGGCGGCCATCCAGCCCGGCGTCAGTTTCCGTGTCGAGAACAAGCTCTCTGACAATTCGGGAGAGAAGGTGGGCGTCCAGCTGCGCTTCAACAAGATGGCGGATTTCGAGCCGGCCGCTGTGGCACGACAGGTGCCGGCGGTCGCCAAATTGCTTGAGGCGCGACAACAACTTGCCAATCTGGTGCGGTATATGGACGGCAAGGTTGCGGCCGAGGAATCACTTCGCAAATTGCTGGCCGATCCACATCTCATGGCGGCTCTGAAGCAGCGCGCCCCGGAAGCGGGCGGCGACAGCTGAATCAATTCCTGAAGGCAAATTCATAACCGGAGAGAGTGGCCATGGCGACCGAAACAGCAACAGGCCGCGCCCCCCAAGAAGCGCAGGTCGAAACCCGCGAAGCCGATGAGTTCTCCGCGCTGCTGAAGCAAAGCTTCAAGCCGCGAACTGAGCGCGCGGCTACCGAGGTCGAGAACGCGGTCAAGACCCTGGTCGAACAGGCGCTTGCTGACACGAGCGTCATCAAATCGGACGTGCTCGATACGATCGAGGAGATGATTGCCCAGTTAGACAAGAAACTCTCGGCGCAGATGAACGAAATCATGCATGCGCCGGAATTCCAGCAGATTGAGAGCGCCTGGCGCGGACTCAAATATCTGGTCTTCCAGTCCGAGACCGACGCGATGCTCAAGATCCGAGTCATGAACGTCGCCAAGGGCGAGCTCTATCGGCATCTGCGCCAGTTTCCCAACGCCGCCTGGGACCAGAGCCCGCTGTTCAAGAAGATCTACGAGGAGGAGTTCGGTCAGCTCGGCGGACAGCCCTATGGCTGCTTGGTTGGCGACTATTATTTCAGTCATCAGCCGACAGACGTGCAATTGCTGCGAGATCTCAGCAAGATTGCCGGCGCCGCGCATGCGCCATTCTTCGCTGCCGCGGATTCAACCTTGATGGGGATGGATTCGTGGAACGAGCTGATGAACCCGCGCGACTTGAGCAAAGTGTTCGACACGCCCGAATATGCCGCCTGGAAGTCGCTGCGCGACTCCGACGATGCACGCTACGTCGGCCTTTGCTTACCGCGCGTGCTCGCCCGGCTGCCCTATGGGGCGAAGACAGAGCCCGTGGACGAATTCGCTTTCGAGGAGGATACCGACGGACACAAGGGCGAGAAATACAGCTGGATGAACGCGGCCTATCCGATGGCGGCCAACATCAATCGGGCGTTCAAGGAATACGGCTGGTGCGCCCGCATCCGCGGTGTCCAGTCCGGCGGTGAAGTCGAGGACCTGCCCGCGCACACCTTCCCGACCGACGACGGCGGCGTCGACCTCAAATGCCCGACCGAGATCGCCATCAGCGACCGTCGCGAGGCGGAACTCGCCAAGTCGGGCTTGATCCCGCTCATTCACCGCAAGAATACCGACCGTGCTGCCTTTATCGGCGCGCAGTCCCTGTTCAAGGCGAAGGCCTACCAGAATAACGTGGAGGCGACGGCATCCAGCAACCTGTCGTCCCGTCTGCCCTACATGTTCGCGTGTTGCCGGTTCGCCCACTATCTCAAGGTGATGGTCCGCGACAAGGTGGGGTCGTATTACGAGGAAGCGCAACTGCAAAGGTGGCTGACCAACTGGATCAGCGAATATGTCGACGGCGACCCGAAGAACTCCACCGAAGCGACCAAGTGCCGTCGGCCCTTGGCGGGTGCCAAGATCACCATTGTGCCGAACGAGGAGAACCCAGGGTATTACTCCGCCACGTTTGAATTGCGACCACACTTCCAGCTGGAAGGAATGGACATCGGGCTACGCCTCGTATCGCGATTGCCAGTTTCCAAATAAACCGGATTGAACCGTCCCCAACGACAAGTGATGAATCTCACCCGATTTCGGCGCGGGCCTTGAAATTGACCGAACCAGGAGGGCACTATGGCTGACACCTATTTCTTTCTAAAGTTGGAGGGAATCGAGGGCGAATCCCAGGATAGCGACCACAGCAGTGAGATCGACGTCTTGTCGTTCTCCATGGGTATCTCGAATGCCGGCACGTACGACGCCGGAACGGGCGGCAACACCGGCAAGGCGGCTTTCAGTGACGTGAATATTATGAAATACGTGGAAAAGTCGACCCCGACCTTGGCTCAGTATTGCGCGTTGGGCACCGCTATCACCACCGTGACGATTTCGTGCAACAAGCAGGCGGGCGAAAAGAAGGTCGAATATTTGAAGATTACGTTGCACAACGCGGTCGTAACTTCGCTCCAGCAAAGCGGTTCCGGCGGCAGCACCGACCCCATGATGGAGTCGCTTTCGTTGAATTATGCCGGGATCGAGATGGACTACACTCAACAGAGCAATACGGGCGACGCCATGGGTACCACGCACTTTGGTCGCGATATCCAAAAGAACCAGAACCTTTGAGATTCGTCCCCTGAACTGTGCTGCGAAAGGTGAGGGCGTCTTCCGACATGGGGGATTGCTCTCACATCTTTTCTCGCGTCTCCGCCTTCGAGAGGAGAGGAGAGGAAAGGGATGGTGAAGAGGGAGCGATGCTAATCAATCCCCAAAGCTGGTCACGATGAGGGATACTGGCGTCGCGGATCTGGACCTCGCTGTGTGACTGTTTGGTTGGACCGAGGTTGGAATATGGCTGGTGTGAGCAACAAAACACGTCTCAGCGCGCCATTGATGCACGTATTTCGGGCGGCGCACGAGGCCAAGGACGCCACCAAGAAGGCCGACCTGCGCAACGAGAGCGGCGATCGCGTCATTGCCGTCCGCAGGCTGCGGGCGCGTCATGCGATTACCGAATCGCTATTGCGGCGGGAGGTGTCGCGCGACCTCGAAGCCTTACTCAATACCATTGCGCTGGAATCGAGCATCGACATGACCGGTGTTCCCCACGTCCGCAGGTCGATCCTGAACTTTGGCATTCCCGATGTGACCCGTCGCACCATCGACGAGGTCGGCGTGAATGACATTCCCGAAGAGATCAAGGCAGCTATCGTCGCCTACGAGCCCCGGTTGGCGGCGGCATCGCTACACATCGAACGCGACAAGCGGGTCGACCAGGCCGAGCTCAGGGTGCGGTTCATCGTCCGCGCCGATTTGATATGCGATCCGGTGCATGTTCCGGTAGAGTTCATCGCGGACGTCATCGATACGGGCAAGATACTGGTCAATCGTCTGTGAAACGCGCATGAACCGGGAATTTCTTGATCTCTACAATCGGGAACTCCAGTTGCTCAACGAGCAGGCGCAAGAATTCGCAGCCGAATATCCGGGAATAGCGGAGCGGCTTGGCGGCATTCTGGAGGACCGCGTCGATCCAATGATCGGCGGTCTGCTCGAAGGCGCGGCGTTTCTGGCCGCGCGTGTCCAGCTCAAGCTGAAGCATGAATTTCCGGAATTCACCAACAATCTGCTCGAGCAGCTCGTTCCTCACTATCTTGCGCCGACCCCCTCGGTGATGCTCGCGAAGGTGATTCCGACGTTCGGCGACAAGGCGCTGCGCGAGGGGCACGCCATCGCGCGGGGCTCCTATCTCGACGCCACCTACCGGCAGTTCGACCGCCCGCTCGCGTGCCGCTTCCGACTGTGTAACGACATCACGATCTGGCCATTCGATCTGCTCGGCGCCGAATATTTTCCGTCCCCAGCGCCGCTGCAGGCGCTCGGCCTGTCGGTGGGCAGCGATGTGCTGGCGGGCATGCGGTTGACGTTGACGCATCGCGCAATGGCGCGCCCGGAAGACGAGCCGCCGGATTCGGAGGCGCTCAAGAAACCGGAAATGCTGTTCGCGGGCTGTCGTACTGGCAATCTGCCGTTGTACTTCACCGGTCCGGAAGCGGATGCGGCTGCGCTATACGAGCAGCTCTTCGCCCACTGCACAGGAATCTATTTCCGCTATCTCGACTCGTTCGGCGATCCCGTGGTCCGTCCGGCGCCTTCGCAGTGCCTTCATCAAGTCGGCTTCGAGAGCGAGGAGGCGCTGTTTCCCAACGATCACCGGGTCTTCGAGGGCTTCGATCTTCTGCACGAATTCTTCGTGTTTCCGCGCAAATTTCTCGGCTGCAACATCACCCGTCTCGGCGAGGTGCTGCCGCAGCTGAAGGCGAAAACGATCGATATCCTCTTCGCTTTCGATGAGGTCAACGCGCGGCTCGCCGCTTCGGTCCGGCCTTCGATGTTTGCGATCTACGCTGCGCCGGCGATCAACCTGTTCGAGAAATCCACCGACCGCATCCCGCTCAAATCGAGCCAGCACGAATATCAAGTCGTCCCTGATCGCAGCCATTACCTCGACTACGAGCCGCATCGCCTGCTGGAGGTGTACGCCCACTATGTGGGCGGGCGGGAGAAGGTGCCGGTGCAAGCGCTGTATTCGGCCTCGCTGGAGGGGTCGCAAAACCCGGAGGGCCCTCACTTCACGTTGCGCCGGCTGCCGCGGCGGCGCACGGTGGAGGAAAAGCGCCTGGGCGTGTCCTCGGATTACACCGGGACCGACATGTTCATCTCCTTGAGCACTCTCGGCGGCACCGACGATGATGCAGCAATTGCGGAATTGAGCGTGCGGGCGCTGTGCTCGAACCGGCATCTGACCGAGCATCTGCCAATCGGTGTCGGCGGCGCGGACTTTCGCCTGATCGACGATTTCACCCTCGATCTTGTTTGCCTTGCGGGTCCGACGCCGCCGCGGGAGCCGATCGTTACGCAGTTGCGCAGCCGCCGCGAAACGGCGCATACCGGTACCGTCGCCTGGCGCTTGGTCAACATGCTCAGCACCAATCATCTCGGCCTCGTTGAGCGCGGCGCCGGCCGCAACGCCCAGGCGCTGCGGGATACCCTGTCGATGTTCGCGGACATGAATGACGCCGTCACCGAGCGCCGGATCAGCGGCGTCCGCAAGGTGGACAGTCGGCCGATCGTGCGCCGCCTTCGCCAACGCGGCGGGGTCGGGACGGCGCGCGGGATCGAGATCACGGTGACCATTGACGAGAAGGCATTTGAGGGCACCGGCGTGTTCCTGCTCGGCGCCGTGCTCGAGCGGTATTTTGCCGAGTATGCCGGCTTCAACAGTTTTACCCAGACCGTGATCCGGTCGGTGGAGCGCGGTGAAATCATGCGCTGGCCGCCGCGCACGGGAATGCGAAGGCCGTTATGATCGATCCGAGGTGGCCGTGACCTTCCTGCGCAATCTCGAATCCGAGCCGTGGCGGTTCGATTATTTCACCGTGCTGCGTCATCTCGAGCGCATGTTCGCGGATCGCCCGCGCATCGGCGACAGCGCGGCGCGCCGTGAGGAATTCGTCCAGCTCGGGCAGGATCCGTTCATGGATTTTCCCGCATCGAACCTCGCCCGCGTGGTGCTGGACGATGACAAGCCGCTCAAGGTGTTCGTCAAATATCTCGGCTTGCTGGGGCCGCAGGGCGCGCTGCCGCTCGCGACCACCGAAGAGGCCTATCACTATGTGCTCTCCCAGGACGACGCGTTTCCGCGCTTTCTCGACATCTTCAATCATCGTTTTATTCAATTGTTCTTTCGAGCGTGGGCGGATTCGCGTCCGATCGTGCAGCATGATCGTCCGAAGGCCGACCGTTTCGTTGCTTATATTGGCTCAGCGATCGGCATCGGCTCCAAACCCTACCAGAACCTCGACAGCGTGCCAGACGCGGCGAAACTGGGATTTGCTGGCCTTATAGGTGCGCAGGCAAAATGCGCCTCGCGGCTTGCGGGCGCCGTTCGTGGTCTGTTCAACGTTAAGGCGGAGGTCGAGGAATTTGTCGGTAGCCGCCTGATGATCGAAGCGACCGAATGGACTATCCTAGGCGGGCGCTACAACAGGCTGGGCCAAGACACGTTGCTAGGCCGAACCGTATTCAGTGTCCAGGACAAGATCAGAGTGCGGATCTTCACCAAGAACCTCGCGCAGTATATCCGCTTCCTGCCGACCGGAGACCTGTGCGAACCTCTGGCCGATTTCGTGTTTTTTTACAACGGAGAGCAACTGGATTGGGACGTTGAACTGGCGATCCCGTCGGGCGCCGCCGAACCGATCCGGATCGGCAAATTCGGTCAGCTCGGTTGGACGAGCTGGATGGCCCCGAACTGGACCTCCATGGAAGCATACCGGCGCGATGCGCGGTTTCATCCGGCCGAGCGCATGAGGCATAAGCGCATGCGCCAGGTGGCGGAAACGCGCAAGGAAGGGGGAGACGATGGCCGACATCAGCCTTGAGGCGGTCGCAGGCAAGCTCAACCGGGTCGGGTACGAAGCGTTTTTCAAGGCGCTACGGCAGGCCAAGGGGGCGGGCAACCGCAACGTTGAGCTGGCCCATTGGCTTGCCCACATACTGCAGAGCGAGCGCACCGACATCGCGCTCACGGCCGACCATTTCAAGCTCGATCGCGGCAAGCTGATGACCGACGTCACCGCGGTGGTGAACGGATTTCGCAAGAACGAGACCGAAATGCCGGCGGTCTCCAACACCGTCATGGATTTGCTTGACCGCGGCTGGCATTACGCCACCTTGTTTTTTGGCGAGACCCAGATCCGTACCGGCCATGTCATGGTTGGTGCGTTGCAATCGCGCGAGCTCGCGCGCGCCTTCGGCAATGTGTCGTCCGAATTCGCCAAGGTCTCAGTCGATGTTCTCACCAATGAGTATCGCAAGATTTGGGCGGGATCGGAGGAGGAGAACTTGCGCCCGATGGACGGCTCGGGGCTGGTGGCCGCCGATACGCCAGGCGCGCAGCACGGCGCCGCGCCGAAGGGAACGACCGCGCTCGATCGCTTTTCTCAGGATCTTACCGCCAAGGCCAAGTCGGGCGATATGGATCCGATCCTGGGCCGCGACGATGAAATCCGCCAAATTGTCGACGTGCTGATGCGCAGACGTCAGAACAATCCGATCCTCACCGGCGATGCGGGTGTCGGAAAGACCGCGGTGGTCGAAGGCTTTGCCCAGCGCATCGCCGCCGGCGAAGTACCGCCGCCACTTCGTGGCGTGAGGCTTTGCGTGCTCGACGTCGGGCTCATGCAGGCGGGCGCTTCGATGAAAGGGGAGTTCGAGCAGCGGCTGCGGTCGGTAATCGACGAAGTGCAGCAATCGCCGACGCCAATCATCCTGTTCATCGACGAAGCTCACACGCTCATTGGGGCCGGCGGAACGGCTGGCACCGGGGACGCCGCCAATCTGCTTAAGCCGGCGTTGGCGCGCGGCACCCTTCGCACCATCGCAGCCACGACGTGGTCGGAATACCGTCAATATATCGAAAAGGATCCCGCGCTAACAAGGCGCTTTCAGCCCATTCAGATTGAGGAGCCCGGCATAGAGAAATGCTGCGATATGCTGCGCGGCATTCTTGGTCCAATGGAGAAGCATCATAAGGTGCGGATTTCAGACGCCGCCATCGTCGCCGCCGTAAACCTCTCGCATCGCTATATCCCGGCGAGGCAGCTGCCCGACAAGGCCGTGAGTCTTCTCGATACCGCTGCGGCGCGCGTCGCCATCAGTCAAAGCGCTGTACCGGCAATGATCGAAGACGTGAACGCTTCGATCGTTGCGCGCGAAAACGAGAAAGCCGCGCTCATAAGCGACAGCGACCTTGGCGAAGGTGGGCAGGAACGAATTGCCACAATCGAATCCGAAATCGCGGCCCTAAAGGAAAAGCTTGCAGGCCTTGACGTCGAGTGGGCGACCGAGAAAAACATCGTAACTGAGATCCGCAGCCTCCGAGAGATCCTTAATCCACCCCCAAAGGAGCCAGACCCAACAACTAAGCCGCAGGCAGAAGCTCAGCCCGCTGCTGCGGCGCAAGCGACAGCCCAAGCCGACGAGCATTATGTGCGGAAACAACTGCATGAGAAATTCGAGAGTCTCGAACAACGCGATCCGGAAAGGCGGATGATATACGCCCATGTGGACGAACAGGTGGTCGCCTCTGTCGTCTCCGACTGGACCGGCATTCCCGTTGGCCGCATGGTGAAGGACGAGATCGAGAACGTGCTTCGGCTTCCGGAAATTCTAAATCGGCGGGTTGTGGGCCAATCTCATGGCCTGTCGACGATCGCTAAACGTATCGAAACCAACCGTGCCAAACTCGATAATCCCAACAAGCCAATCGGCGTGTTCATGCTGTGTGGGCCGTCGGGCGTTGGCAAAACCGAAACCGCGCTTGCGCTCGCTGAGGCGCTGTATGGCGGCGAACAGAACATGATCACTATTAATATGTCGGAATTCCAGGAGGCCCATACAGTTTCTTCGTTGAAGGGAGCGCCTCCCGGCTATGTCGGCTATGGAGAAGGGGGCCGGCTCACTGAGGCGGTGCGGCGCAAGCCTTACAGCGTGATTCTTCTTGACGAAGTTGAAAAGGCCCATCCGGACGTTCACGAAATCTTCTTTCAAGTTTTCGACAAGGGCTTCATGGACGACGGCAATGGTCGACGGATCGATTTCAAAAACACGCTGATTATCCTTACAACAAATGTCGGAACCGATTTGATCATGGGACTTTCAGCGGACCCAAAATATCGCGATGATTCTGAGGCTCTGGCGCGGGAATTGCGACCCGAGCTGCTAAAAATTTTTCCAGCAGCCCTTCTCGGACGCATTGTATCTATTCCGTACTACCCCTTGTCGAATAAAATGTTGGGCGGCATCGTGCGGTTAGCGCTGGATCGCATTGGTCGGCGTGTCCGCGAGAACCACGATGCGAATTTTATTTACGATCCGGCGGTGGTCGATCATATCGTGTCGATGTGTAATGATCCGGATTCGGGCGGCCGCATGATCGACAACATCATCAACAATACGTTGTTGCCGGCGATGTCGCGCGAGTTCCTCAAGCGCTCGCTAGCCAAAGAGGAATTGGAGGAAGCTAGGGTGACCGTCGAGAATAGCGATTTCGTCTATTCGTGGAGATGATCAGTTATTAGACAATTTTCGATCGGCGTGAGAGCTTATCCAGGCGAACATTCGAAAGTGACCCCATGGCCAGAAACCGCTTCGAACAGGTCGACGAACTCCAGCCGGACGCGATCAATCTGACGCTAGTACAGAAAAGTGACGGCCAGGTCGGCATCATACATTGCCCGAAGACAGCGTCGCCGGATTTGCCCGGCGACCTGACGAGCCAAGAGATGCCGATACGCGACGCCGTGAGCGGCGCCGTCCAGCTTGCCAATAGCAAAAAAATCGCAATCGTCGTGATCGACGGCGACAATATCTGGAAAAAGGAGTGGGGCGATCTATGGCGCTACGAGGAGGATGGTGAGGACGACGCTCCGTCCGGGGACAAGTGAACCTAACTCGTTGCACCTGACGGAGTGGTGATTGTTACTGGGCAAAAACGCCGTTCGCGCCTGAAAGGCGATTGCCGTGTCCGGATGGCCAACTTTTTCCCTGTCCGTTGAGCGGGTCGATATGGTAGGCTTTTTTCGCGTATCGATGGAGGACACTCATGAGCGCCGGTTATGTCATAGCGCGAGAAAATTTTAAGGAGGCGGGAAAGCATGTTTCAGCCGAAGCCGATCCCGTAATGTTCAATCTTCTGTACGGCCTCCAAAGTTTGACTAATCAGATCGAGGCGGACTTTGCTTTTCTCCGGGGTGGGCAGTCCGGCGCACTCACGCCACAAATTAAGAAGGCTCATAAAAGAAAAACACACGGCAAGAAGATGCCCATGAAAAAGGTCCGTAGCAAGAAGGCCCGACGCGCTGGATAATGTTCAGATCAGGTCGATGAACAGAGTGAAACGCGCGCGCGATTGCGATCGGCTTCATTGTACGAGACTGTATGAAGTTGCGCTGATTGGAAGATGGCGTGTGTCGATAGTATTTCTCCGCAGCGATGGAATCAGATTTAATTTGAACTCAAGCTGACCATGAAATTCGAAGAGCATATCAGTGCACCGTTGAGGGCATTTGAGCGTGTAACAGGCTGCAGGACTTTCGTGCCAAGCGAATGCTCGGTTACCCCCTTTCAGAACGCTGCAATCCCACCGTGTGTTGAAAAAAGCCTGGGCCTTGAATCTCGGAACCGCGCTTGCATCATATATTCCTGTCGGAAAATTCGACACCTGCAGTGACGACCTCACAACGGATTTGGGCCGGCAAAATGAGACTTTACTTCAGACAGAATCCCAAAGTGCCCGCGGCGCAATGATAGGGCGGACGCTTGGGCCTCGGGAGTTCGACGACGTGGCAAACGTGGTCGTTCGAGTGTCAATTCGGCAGTTTTCGGCATCATTTACAACACACGGGCCGGAGGGCGGCCATGGATCATAGGGAGCCGTTTCGTCCAACCAATCGTGGCGTGCCGCGGGGTACCCGTCTCAATGGGATCTATGAAATTGATGAGATGATTGGCTCAGGCGGGATGGGCGAAATTTATAAGGGCCATGAACTCCAGACCGGAGCCGCTGTTGCGATCAAAATGCTTCTACCGGAAATGGCGGAGAACGAGGCCGGGCTTGGGCTATTTCGCCGAGAAGCTGCTGCGCTTCACAATCTGCCGCACGATGCAATCGTTCGCTATTTTCTTTTCACCGTCGAACCCGTCCTACAACGGCCCTATCTCGCAATGGAATTTGTGGATGGCAGGTCGCTATCTGACATTTTGCAGGAGGGTCCACTCAACTTCGAAACCTTGGTAAAGTTATTGCGGCGCGTAACTTCTGGGCTTCAAGCCGCTCACGAACGTGGAATTGTTCACCGTGACGTTTCCCCGGATAATATCATTGTACCTCGGGACGACGTGACGCGCGCCAAAATCATCGATTTCGGCATCGCTCGCTCCATTCAAGTCGGTGACCCGACCATCATAGGTTCGGGCTTCGCCGGCAAAGAGAATTATGTTTCGCCCGAGCAGGTCGGCCTGTTTGGCGCCGATGTGACGCCAAAGTCCGATATTTACAGCCTCGGGTTGGTAATGTTTTACGCTCTCACCGGGCAAAAGCTCGAAATGGGTGGCAGCCAGTTTCAGCTCGTCGAAAAACGCCGTCATGTGCCCGATCTGGGTGCAGTTGATCCGCGGTTCCGGCCACTTCTCGAAAAGATGTTGCAACCCGACCCCGCAAATCGTCCGGCCTCCATGGCTGAGATCGGGAACTGGACTTTCTCCTCGGAAGCATCACTTGGCAGCTCCGTCGCGCGCGGCAGCGGTCCCATACTTCATGGGTCTAACAATGCGGGAGCGGCCTATAGAAGCGGTCGGGTGCGGCGTGCTTTCGCGATTGTCGCTATATCGCTGGCAGTTATTGGAGCTGGATTTGGCTTCTACAACTTTTTCTGGTCGACTAGCGATTTAATCAATCCCGTTAAACCACCCCAATTGCCATCGATCAATCCCGCGCCCGTAGTTCAGCCACCGATTGCTGCACCAGCGATGCCCCCGCGAGCCAGTGATTTAGCTAATCGCACAAATCAAATTCGCAACTATGTGGAGCGGTATGATGGCGGAGATTGTTTTTTCATTGTGCCTATAGCGATTAGCCAAAGTGCGGCGGTGATCGAGGGATATGGAGTTTCGTCAGCGCGATTCGAAGCTTTTAAGGATGGGTTCAAGCGCGAACAGGGTTTCGAACCATCCGTTGGTATCAGACAGGTGACGCAAGCCCAATGTCCAGTTGTTAGGTTCCTCAACCAATTGCATAGCGACCAGCGGCGCGCGCCGCGTATCGTTCTTGCCACTACCGACGTCAAGAATGGTGAGACGCTATCGGGCACTATTGAGAATTTTGCCAACGGTGTTGTTGAGTTACTCTTGATCTCGGATAACGGCCAAATTAAAAATTTGTCCTACCTCCTGAAACCCGGCTTAGATTCTATATCATTTTCGATTGGAATGCAGCGCGGTGACGACGTCGCTCGTCCACAGCTTCTGATGGCGCTGGCACCTTCTCAGGCCCTCAGCTCGCTGAAACAACCCCAGCCAGCGACGGCTGACGAGTTTTTCAGAAATTTGCTAAGCGAAGCTCAACGCAACAACGTGACGATAGCGCCGGCAGTGCGCTACTTTAGACTTGGTGGGTGAAGTCTGCGCGCGTTCTGGCATCGGCGGATTCGGTTTCAGTGGTCTCGGCGGAGGAAGGACTTCCATTGACAATCTTTCGGCGATCACCGCCGTCCCCGTCCCGGCCGTCGGTGCCATTTCCGAACCCTCTACATGGGACATGCTGCTGATCGGTTTCGCAAGCATCGGCTTCATGACACGTCACAAGCGACGCGGAGCGACCTGGACAATGGGAGCCGTGGATTCGCCGACTGGAGTATATGGACCCGCGCATCTAGATTAAACGCTTCGGCGAGGCCCGCAGCCTGATCGGGGGCCCATCCAGGCTTCGAACGATCGTTGTGGAATTGAACTGCCGCTTAAGGTTTGCCACTGCCGCCGAAACCTCAAACAATTCAGCGGGCAATGTGGGCCCAAGTTTCCCACTGCATCCGGGATTTTTTTGGCAAAATCAACGACCGTCGAAACCCCAACTCTTCCGAATGTATAAACAATATCAATATGTTAATGCTGATGCCGCTGACCGACGCACAATTGAACGTGCACCGACACAATCGGCCTCATGGCGCTGATTATTGCGGAAAAAACTGCCAACCAGGGTTCGCGAGGTGAGCCACACGCTCAAGGCCAGCCATGGGCAGGAGAGCCGCTGGAGCGGATCATGAAAGAGATCCGGCGCCGAACCCGCGTGGTCGGCGTCTTCCCAAACGGCCAGTCCTGTCTCAACCTCGCGGCCGCTAGACTACGTTACATCGCCGGAACAACGTGGTCGGCCAAATGCACATGAACATCGGCCCCGCTCTACAGCAGCACCTATCTGAAACCGAAGCCGTCGCACGATGAATGTGCGGAAGATTTTGGAGACTATCGAAAAAACGGCTCGGAACTATCGGTCCGTCGTCACCCTTGCCGCCATCATCCTATGGACGCGATAAGTGTCCACAGAACCTAGGGGCGGTGATGCCAGCCAACTGGCGAAATATCTGGGGCTGAGATTGTGGCTGCTCTCGACGTTAGTGAGCTACGGAAAATGATTGTACTGATCAAAATCTCCCGACAAACAATATCTTGAGGTCTCCAGTCGGCTTAAAATCCGTGGCAGTAAATTCCAGCGCGTTTGGCGATGTGGCTTCTAGGCCTTTGGTGCAAAAGCTAACGAAACGATCTCCGGCGCCTGGATCGATGGTAAGTTTGAAGTTCTTTATTGGACCAGCCCAGTTCGCGCCCGTATTGAGGATATAGGCAATCCTTCGCTCTTGGATGGCAGACTTACTGGGGTTGACGCTCGCTATTTTGTCGACCGCTGCGAGAAATGAATCGGAGACGCAAAATTCGGTCCGATATCGTCCGATCTCCGCCGCAAGAGCTTTGTTCTGCCTCAGCGCTTTGCGCAAGATGGTATCCGCGCTGCTGCCTACGCTGGGCCTATACCTATGTTCGACGGATACCGAATGATCGATGGGAAAGGTCTGTTGGCGCACAGCCGAGGTTTTCACGATCCACGCGAATTCATAATTGGTGCGACCACTGTCGCTCGTTCCCGCTGGCAAGAGGAGACCG
Organism: uncultured Alphaproteobacteria bacterium; assembly: GCA_963742425.1. Taxonomy (GTDB): domain Bacteria; phylum Pseudomonadota; class Alphaproteobacteria; order Rhizobiales; family Xanthobacteraceae; genus Bradyrhizobium. The sequence continues at coordinate 45,741 of CAVULR010000008.1, read as the reverse complement.
TTAGAGACGAGTTCGTCACGCGTCGAGGCAGGTAATTCCTGAACCCGAACCTCCCGGTTCCCGATCGGAAGCAGGGGCAGTTTGAAACGACTAAGAATACTGCTTACATCCTTGTCGCCGACAAACGCGCGCTGATTTATTGTAAATTTCGCGGGAACACCGTCAACTTTGGTTTCGAAGTCGACGAAATTGACCGGATCATTCGAAGGAAGCGCGATATTTTCCGCTTCTGACAAATCAATGTCAGGCAACGGAAACGCCACTGTCAGGGTGGCCGGTTTGCCAGATATATTGGTGAACTGGTAGCGGACGTTGACGCGGTCGATTGATATGCGGAGTTCCTCGCTATCCATCGTAATTTCGTTTGTTCGCGTGAATCGAAGCCCGCCGATAGACAATTCCGCAGCGGAATCATTGGAAAAAGCTTCGGTTGGGCAATTCAATGTGATTGCGAGTACGATTGGGATTCGGAAGAATTTTGTCCCCCTCATAACCGTCTCCTTTATGCTGCACCGCAACTCGGGGGGATAGAGGCGATCCCTCCGCTTTCAAAACAGCCTCAAGAATGAAGCAGATCATATCGCATTCAAGCCGGATAGGCGCCTTGGCAACCCACAACGGTCCTGTCCTGCTGGGCTTCGCCAAATGGGCCCGTGCTTAAGCTTTGCCAAGACCGCACTGTTCCTGATCTACCGGTCGTTTTCTGTGCCGGCGCTAGAGTAATCGAATTCGGTTCGGTCTGCCAACTTACTTGAAGCTAACCGCCTTCCGACGCTATACTGTGTTTCATTCCATTCATCTGCAGATATCGGGATTTCATTAGAAGACATTGAGGCGGCGATGACTTCCCAAAGGCGTCTAGCCCGATCTTTGATGCTTGGAATTGCCTTAATCTTTTCCAACGCGGCATTAGCCGACAACACGGTTGCCCGGAAGTTTGGGAGTGGATCCGGCGCCAATACCGTAGGGATAGTGGATGCGAGTGAAGATGTTGAACTCGCAGGTCCCGAAGCGCTAACTTCCGACGAGCAGGGCAATCTGTTTATACTCGATCAGATTAACGGCCGCGTCCTTCGTTTCAATCCGAAAGAATCCAGCAGCGAACCAGACGTTCTGAAGCTACCAGATGACATTCAACCGACTGATCTTGTGGTTCGAAAGAGCGACATCCTCGTTTGGGACGGGGCGGTCCGAACTCTCAAGGCGGCGGACGAACCCTCAACCCGCGGTATTTCTGGTGGCGGCACCGTTCGACTAGAGGAAGTCAACACCCGGGGCGTCGATGATCGATTCGTGTCATCGGCATTTGCGCAGATGGGATCGCAACAACCTGGCAGTGCGTCGGATCTTCTCGATCAGAACACGCGTGCGGTGACGATTACTAAGGCCCGGCAGACCAGCCGGCAATATGTTGCTTCCCGCGGAAAGGGTTCTGTTGTTGCCGACGTCATACCGGATAAGGGCCTCAATAGTGTCCGCGTTGAGGTGCATACAGCCGAGACAAATGAACCTGTCGCGCAATTCAATCTGCGTGTTCGAGGGCGATTGGGAAACGTGGAATTCCTCGAGATTGACTACGCCAATCGGCTCTATGTGCTCGCTGAAGACATTCCTAATTCGGCAAAGGATGCGGTGACTTTCGTCGCCCGATATGCATCAAACGGCAAGCTCGAAGGCATATACGAATTGCCGCTGGCCAATACCCCTTTGACGCGACGCTTTGTCACGATTTCCGGTGATGGAGACATCTACTTTCTGCGTACCAAGCCCAACGATATTGAGGTCGTAGGTGTGGGTTTCCGCCCCCTCCGTGATGCCGCGATTATCGATGTTCATCCTCCGGTTTCGCCGTCTCCGTTGTCGGCACTTTTCGATAGTTTTAAGGCCATCGCCGCTGTGCGTCCCTCTAATCGTCAGCAGGTGATCGAGACCGCTTTTGCGTTTGAGGGCCTTCAGTGGAGGCTTAAGCCGGCAAATTACGGCAGCGATCCAGACAGCAGTTGCACCGGTTTCAATCGGATCCGTCGTCCCTGGTACCTCCAGGGCAAGGTCAATCAGGAAGTGCGGGGTGTTCCATATTGCTGGGGCTGTCACGGATCTCTTGCGAATTTTCGCCTCCAGATAGAGCGTGGCACCAAGGCCGGCAACGTATGCACGCACGATGCGCCGAGACCGGACGTTGCAGGGGTGGATTGTTCAGCCTTCGTCAGCGCGGCTTGGGGTCTTTCCGTTCACTATACGACCGCTGCAATCCCGGCAATCGCCAGGCCGCTCGAAAACCCGTGGGATCTAAAACCGGGCGACGCGCTGAACAAGCCGGGCTCGCATGTGATGCTGTTTCTACGCTTTACGCCGGATCGTAAGGCCGAAGTGATGGAGTCATCAACCGGCGGATGCAACGGGCGCGTGTGCCGCAATATCTATCCGCTTGCCGCGCTGCTGGCGCGTGGCTATGTCCCGGTACGATTCCGGGCACTTTCTGATGATCAAACGGTCGTTTCAGCAAATGCGTATCAGGATAAAGATTCTCATGCCGGACAAGCGAAAAAAGCTCGCAAACGCTGATACAGGAGCAGTTCCGCTCAGCCGCCGGATTTTGAGAAGAGCGAGCACAGTGTCCGCTATCGCGCAGATTCACTCGGGGTAACGTGCAATGCATCGGCTTTCGGGAATATGTGTCGGTGTTGTTCTGACAGCATTCGCCTGTTTTGGACAGCGTGGCGCGAATGCGGTCGAAGGGATTCAGATCAGCAATCTGGAAGGTGGACAGGTTCGCGGTCTGGTTATCGGAATCGATGCCTATCAGCATGTCCGACAACTCAAAGGAGCCGTAGCGGATGCGCGCGATATCCAGTCGACGCTCAAGGCGGTGGGTGTTCGAGACGTAACGACGCTGATCGATGACCAGGCGGAACGCTCAGTTTTTCTCCGCGAGATCCGCGCGCTAGTCGAACGAACCAGGGCAAATGACCTGATCTTCCTTTCGATTGCCGGACACGGAACGCAGGAGCCGGAGCGTATCAAGGGGTCAGAGCCCGACGGCATGGAAAACGTCTTTCTGCTCGCTAACTTTGAACCCACTCCCGCTGGTTCCCAACAGCGCATTCTTGGAAGTGAGTTCAATCACTTCATTAAACAGTTTGAGTCGCGCGGCGCGAAAGTTGTCTTCGTCGCGGACACTTGCCACGGTGGTGGCATGGCCCGCGATATTGATCCTCGTGCACCAGAAATGAGCTTCAGACAGGTTCCGCGCTATACCTTGCTTGTTGATTCACTTAAGCCCGTGACAGAGCAGAACGATCCGCGTTCGGAATTAGACCTTGACCATACGGCTTTTCTTGCCGCAGTCGATCGGAGCACCAAGGCGCCTGAGGTTCGCATTCCAGGCATCGAGGGGCTCCGGGGGGCGCTCAGCTACGCCGTTGCCCGCGCTATCGAAGGAAATGCAGATGCGGATCATGATGGCAAGGTGACGTTGAAAGAGCTGTTCGCCAACGTGCGGCAAGTCGTTTATCAGCTGTCCGACCAGCGGCAAAACGTCGTCACTATGACGTCGCCGAGCCAATCTCCCGAGACGAGCGTCGTGTTTGGTCTGACACGCGGCATTACCCTTCAGGTGCCGGGTGGAGGCCCTTCTGCTTCTTCCTCCAAACTGTCTCCGCCGACGGCCACAGCCACGAGTAGCGCCATTCCTCCAGCCACGAGTAACGTCACTCCTCCAGCCGCGAGTAACGTCACTCCTCCAGCCGCGAGTAGCGCCGCCTCTCTAGCTGTGCCTCCATCGAGTTCACCATTGATCTCAGGAGTCGTCGAGAAGCCCATCAGGTTGGCGGCGCTGGATGGAAAATTGACCTATTTTCCCAGTGTCAAATCGCATGACACTGCCATCGAAGCCGTCCGGCCGACCGACAATCCGGACCTGATATGGGACCCCACCTCACACGACGTCATCGCCTGGGGTGACGTCATCGCCTACAACGTCGATGCGGCCGATCTGCCGTCGGTAGTCGACAGGACTGCGGCTATCCGCGCGCTCAAACAGTTTTCGACGAGGTCGCCGCAGGTCATGCGTGTTTCTCCCGACGATCGTCAGCATCATCGCGGGCAAAAAATCGAGATCAATCTTTCCGATGTCGGAGCGAGAGGCGTCATTATTTTCAACGTTTCGGGCGACGGCACCGTTCAAATGCTCTATCCGATAAACTCGGATCCTTCTCCGCCAACATCGCCAAGCCTCACCCTTACGCTCCGCGTGCGCGAGCCGTTCGGGGCCGAGCAGGTCATCGCGATCACTTCGCGGGAACGAATGGTGGAATTGGAGAAGACGTTTCTCCAGCTCGACCAGCGTCGCGCGCCTGGCCAGATCGTCAAGATTCTTCAGCGTTATGCTCTGGCTGATGCCCGCATCGGATCTATCGGGTTCTTCACCACCCCCTGAGGCTTGCGCGAGACTACCATGTTTCCAAATAAGCCATTGCCACTTCTAGGGTTTTGCTTCGCGGCCGTCGTGCTGGTGGCGATGCCGGCTGATGCAGCCACTCGAGGTCTGACCTCGCAGCCGAAGACAGAAAACTCCTCGGACGTTTCGATCGAAATGACGGCCGGGAGAAACGTCGATGTTGGCACCGAAGTGTTGTTCCGAGTTTCCGTTGCAAAACCCGGCTACATCATGCTGGTCGATATCGATGCGGCGGGAAAAATGTCCCAGATCTATCCACGCCCGGAATTGCTTTCTCGTTTCACCGGGCCGGATATAAACCTCGCCAAACCTGGCAAGCAATTGATGATCCCGAGCGACGAGCAGAAGCAACAAGGGTTCAAATACGTCGTAACGCCTCCGATGGGATCTTCGGCTGTCATCGCAATCCTGAGCGAAAAGCGGGTTCAGCTGCTTGATCTGCCTGACCTGCCACAGGAAGTGAAGAGCCAGGCCGACGTGATCAGCTCTCTGTCCAAATGGATGGATGAATTGCGCATCCCCGACGTCACCACTGGAAAGCTCGAGCAAACCAACTGGTCGATCGCTGTCAAACCGTATTCAATACAGTAAATAGACCAGGGTCAGAACTCATTAATCCTTCTGCTCTGACAATACGATAATGCTTCGTGTTGGAAGGGGATTCATGAGCAGGAATCTGTTCTGGCTGAGCGACGAGCAATGGGAGCGTATTAGGCCCTATTGCCAACCGATGTGCGCGGCGTGGAGCGGGCCGACGATCGCCGTGCCTTCAGCGGCGTCGTTTATGTACTCAAGAGTGGCTGCTGCTGGTGCGATTGTCCCGAAGCTCATCAAGCAAATGTCTTTGTGACACCGTTTGCTCGCGTTTAAGCTACAAAAGGGCGGGAAGTTTTTACGCAGGGAAAGCCGAATGCTTTATATCATCGACGGCACCGGACCTTTTTTCAATGAACCCTATAAGAAAGTCATGTCCGGCGGCTTTTGCGAACGCATGTCGCAGAAATATGCCGGCAAATATTATCGCGGCCCTAATCTTGCCGGCACGGATACCTATGATATCGCGGATCGCGTTTATATAGATATCCGCGCCGATCCGATGTTTGGGAAGCGACCGCTGTTTCTGGCAGGTCACAGCCGCGGCGGCGCCGCGGCGATTTACATCGCCCAGCGCCTGAAAGCGGACAAGAAATTTGTGGACGGCCTGTTCCTGTTCGACGCCGTCGATCGGACCCGAACTGACGAGAATGTTCAAACGATCCCGAGAAACGTGAGGGTCACATACCACGCCCGACGCAATACGTCGCTGTCCACCTATTTCGAGTGGGGAGCCACGGACACCATGCAGAAATATGTGCAATGTCGGATGAGGCATCCGGACGACCCCGTGGTCGCGTGCCGGGCGGAAGCGAACCTGGCGTACAAATACCGGCGGCTGGATGACGCGATGAAAGTGCGCATGCGCGCGAGCGCGATCGTCTCCATTCACGATGGCTATGGAATCGATTTCGGCAATTGCGGGCTTGGCCTGGATCCCGCCTGCAACACTGAAGAGGCGCGCTGGTCCTGCGAGTATAACGAATCCATCTTTCTCGGTAGCCACGGCTCCATCGGCGGGTCTCCGATCGGCGAACAGGACGATGCGTGGAGGTCGGAGGAAGACAAAGCGCGATTCGCGATCATCCAGAACAACGATCGCGCAGCGGTGAGTTCCGTTTGGAGCTGGATGGAGGACAATTTTAAAGAGGCACGGCTCGATTTGCACCTAAACGTCACCGACCGGCCGGCGCTGCGCCTCCCGTGGTGAGCGCCGTTGCGTTGATGCCCCTGTGCTGGCCTGGGAGGAGTGACCCGGAGTCGGGCGTGCTGTAAGGGGCGTTAGCTTGCGGGTTTGCCGCAAAGGTTTTGTCGCGCTTGGTGAAAACGGCCTGCTGACCGGATATGCTCGGCCGAAATTACTGATGAGGTTCCTCTATGCTCGACTTTGCCAGTGAGGAAGGACAATGGCTAAGAGGACAACCCAGCGAAGTCGCGGTTGCACTTGCCGCCCGTGCCTCGCTTCGTGTGCTCCCATTCATTTGGTATGACTTGCGGAGAAGGTCGATAGACGATGACCTGGGAGTCGAAATTGCCTCAATTTGCTTCCGGGCGGTCACGCTCCCATGGCTCGCAGCTATCAGGCCGGGGCGCAGCATCAAATTGTTTGAGCTGTGCCGCCAAGGTGCTGCCGACGCCTTTCGTACCGCACCGAAATTGATGTCAGCGGCGTCACGTTCGGCAATTTCTTCCGTCGCTGCCGCATGCTCGGTTGCCGCTTCGGCGCTTAATGCAGATTCCAAACGTAAAAACGTGGCGCATGAAATCGTCGGCTACGATCTCATCGACGCCTTTACCAATGCCACCGACGCTTCTGCGGAAGCAGACAAGGATGCCGTAAAATCTGATTTTTCGGCAATCAGGAATGGCATGGGTGGGGCTGAGCTGGCTGCAACCTCATTATGGTCCTCCGCTCCGCCTCAATCAATTCTAGACACATGGCGTGATCTAAAATTGGCCCTCAATTCGAGAAATAAAAACTGGAATGTTTGGATTGATTGGTACGATCGACGCCTCGCTGTTGGAAGGCCCGTTGAAAGCAATGAATTTGATCGCATCATCGCTTTTAACAAAGAATCTCAAAAGTTGTTGCGAAATATCGAATGAAGAAAAGCCGATTTTCAACTAGCTGATCTTGGAGCGATCCGTCGGAAATTTCATGTTTAGCTTGGAATCGCGTGGCCTGGCGGTCACCAGGAATTCCGAGGAACGGCATAAAGGGTCGCGGCCCGTTGACTTATTTTACACTTTCTTAACTATGATACTTCCAAGTCGGCGTTTGCGATGACTAATCGAGGAGGGTTGCATGCTCAGGCTTACTTTGGCAGCTGCCCTGGCCAGCATCGTTTCGGGTTGTGTCACATCGGATCCGGGACCACTTTCCAATCATCTGACCAAGCCCCGCTCTGTCCGAAGCCAGCAGGCGGCGCAAACGACGGCCAAGGTCGCCAGGACCTCCGGTCAAATCGCCGGGCCCCAAATTGTGCTGGGTGCGGCCTACTGAAATCGGCGGCCCAGGCGCAACGTCAGAATCGCCTCGCAAGGAGTCGTGCTCGCCTGCCTCGATCAGAGGTTTGAGACGAGCCAATGCTCGCTATGCGGTTGCGCTGGCGCGCAAAGACGTCGCGATCGATGATGTCCAGACGAAAAGGCTTGGGCGGCCGTTAAGCGCCTCGGTTTCCTATCAAAATTTCTGAGCTTATGGTGAAGCGCCGTGTTGCGAAAAAGGCACAATCATTTGAATTGAAACCATCAGGGCCCCAAGTTTGCTTTCTTTTGTAGCGGAATGCTGCCACCCTAGACGAGCGGGGATTCCGTGCGGGATTTTTTTAGCAGTTGAAGTTTAGATGGGGACGAGGATGAAAAAGCTTTTGCTGGGGGCGGTGGGTCTTGTCGTCTTGTCCTCTGTCAACGCCTTTGCTGCTGACCTTCCTTTACGGGCGCCTGCGCCCGTTGTGGCCGCGTTCAGTTGGACTGGCCTCTATGTCGGCGCCAATGTCGGCGGGCATTGGGGCAGCGATAGCATCACTACGACAGCCAACCCAGTCGGATTTCCTCCTCCCTCGAATTTAGATGCGCTCTCGCCGACCACGCTGAAGCCGCAGGGTGCGATGGGCGGTTTTCAGATGGGCTACAACTGGCAGATCAATAGGTTTGTGATCGGCCTTGAAGGCGACGCCAATTGGCTCGGCGGGACGGCATCGCGACATCTGGTTTTCCCCGGTGCTAACCCGGCTGCAGGCAGCCCAATGGATAATTCCAGCGGCGGAAGATTTCTCGCAACGTTTCGTCCGCGTGCCGGCATCGCATTCGATCGGCTCCTCCTCTACGTGACAGGCGGCGCTGCGTTCGGCTCGGTCAAGACGACGGATGCTTTCTGCAATGATGGTTGCGCGTCTTTTCCCGGCCTTTTTGGCGGCACCGTTACCTCAAATCCTGTTTCAGCAAACGGGTCAGCCGCCAAGTTGGGATGGACGGCGGGGGCGGGTGCCGAATGGGCGATTACCGATACCTGGTCGATCAAGGCCGAATATCTTTACGTCGATTTGGGCTCGTTTGACACTTCAATTCCTGGGGCGCAGAGCGCTAACAACGGTAATCCAACGTGCGGCCAATTTGCTCCTAATTTTGGGTTCGGCAATTGCAGCATCGTAGTCCACCACAAATACACAGACAACATCGCCCGTGTCGGCGTGAATTACCATTTCTAGTCGAATATCTGACCGAAGCGCTTTGCGCGGGATAGTGGGCGAAAGTTAGGTTGGGATCGGGGCAGTGTCATGAGAATTGATTGCTTTTCGGGGTTGGATAGCTGCCGGATCAAATCGCGAATTTTGCCGGGGTTGATGTTTGCTGCGGCGATCTTATCGTCTTCCGGTGCGTCTGCGCAGTGCGTCCCCACTAGTTCAAGCGGTGGTGGCGGAATTTTCGTCAATTTGCCGGAATTTTTGAAAAGCTATTCCGCTTCGGCGTCATCTGCGGCAGGCTCGATAGCCGGCACTTTGGGAAACCTCAGCACTGCCTTTCAGACCCAGCAGGGGAGTGCCTTCGTTTCAGCGCCCAGCGATCCGAAGCCAGACCAGCCTGGTGGCGGCGTCTGGGCCAGGGGTGTTGGCGGTGAGGTGACGAATAAATTCACCACCAATTCGAACTCCAGTATGACAGCCCCGGCAGTTGGGCTTGCTGGCGCGGTTACCCTGACGGCAAACTGTGCTGGCAGTGTGCATCAGAGCTTTGCCGGCATGCAGGTCGGGACGGACATCTCAAGGCTGAACGTGTGGAACTGGAACGTTCATGTCGGCGTCACGTCCGGATATCTCGGATCACATGCCTTCGCCAACAACGGTAGCGCAAGCGACTTCGAGGTGCCGTTCCTCGGCGGTTATGTTGTTGCGACCTATGGACGGTTTTTCGCTGACCTGATGGTGCGCAAGGAGTTTTATAATGGAAGTATGACCGACTTCTCCTTCGCGACGTACAATCAGCGTTTTGAAGGGCAAGGTCTCTCGGTTTCGACCTCGGCCGGATACAATTTTCCTTTGGCCAACAACTGGTTCATCGAACCATCGGGCGGCTTCATATGGTCGAGAGCGACTGTCGATAGCTTTAATGTCGCCCAGCCCTTCGTGCCAATCGCTGGGCGGATCCTTCGTCCCGGGTGTTCTCAATTCTCAGGTCTCGACGAGATCCAATCATGAGTGAGATCGGACGCCTGAGCCTGCGCGCCGGAACCACGATGACATACGGCAACATCATTTTGCAACCGTTTGCGTCAGCCAGCGTGTATAGCGAATTCGCCGGCAACGTGGCGACGTCGATCGCAACCCCCTATCAACCCCCTCTTGCCGGTGTTTCGTTTTCGAGTACGAACAGTACCTCGCGCGTGGGAACCTACGGACAATATTCGGTCGGCGTTGCAGCACAAGTCGCCCACACGGGATGGCTCGGCTTCGCGCGGGTTGACTACCGCAATGGCGCCAACATCGAGGGCTGGACCGGCAACGCCGGCGTCCGTTATCAATTCTCACCGGAAGAAATCGCGTCTGTCGTGCTGCCGACCAAGGCCCCGGTCAAGGCGCCCGGAATGGCAATTCCTGTCACCAACTGGACTGGCCTCTATGTCGGTGGTTTCGCAGGCGCAGCCTTCGGAAAAACCGATATTCGGTTTGTCGGCGATCCGAGTCCCAATGACGGGCTCAATCCGCGCGCGGCTGGTTTCCTGGGCGGGGCTCAGATCGGCTATAATTATCAGTTCATCAATCACTGGGTGTTGGGCGTGGAAGGCGATTTCGGCGTCACCAATTTCAAGGGGACCGGTCCCTGTGGTTCGGGTGGCCGTGATGCTACGGGATTTCCCAGCCGGCAGCGTTTACCTCCGTCTTTATTTACCTGCGAGAACGACGTGAACTGGATAGCGACGGCTTCGGCCCGTATCGGATATTCGTGGGTGCGGACGCTGTTCTTCGTGAAGGCCGGCGGCGCCTGGGCTGACGATAAAGTAAGCGGGACTTGCAATCTCGGACCCGAAAATGGGTCGTTTGATAACAGGATATTCTCTACCTGCGTATCTCAGGCTGGCGTGACGCCCCAGCCCAATAATTTCAATTTCAGTCCCCTGAGCAACGGCTTCAGCTCCAGCGGTCATCGCAGTGGCTGGCTGGTAGGCACCGGCTTCGAATTCGACCTTGGACACAACTGGTCGGCGAAGGCGGAATACGACTACATTGACTTCGGCTCACGCACCGCGGTTGCGAACGATGGCACAACCATCATCGAGGGACAGCGGAGCCATCAACCAGGTCAAGATCGGGGTGAACTACCACTTCGCGCCCCAAGTGCTCGTTGCCAAGTATTGATCGGCGACCAGGATTTGAATTCCTGTTGATCTGAATTCACTACGGGCGGCCGCTTCAGTGGCCGCCCGTAATTTTTGGAATCCGCTACGTCGGCTGGACTGGCAGGCATCTGGCCGGCAACATGAACTCGACGCGATCGGGAACCGTGCATGCGCAAGCTCACGCGCCGTCATCGCCATCTTCTCAACTGGGCACTAACGCAGCAACCGTCGAAGGCGGGAGGGCCGCCCGCAACAAGAGCCTGCGCTTTACGTTCCTACACCCTCAGGCCAGCCCGTCAGCAGTATATCCGGGCCAAACATGTGCGTGCTGACATGTTGCAGGGCCTTGGGCATTTGCGAGTGAACTGGGTTAGTTCTGTAGACCACCTCCCAGTTTGCATCCTTCCACTGCTTGTTCTTCCTTTTTGCGACTGCGTTATAGGCGGACGGTAGATAAAGGGGCTTGGTGGACTTGCCGTGCGGCCCCGGCGAACCAATCACTACGACCAAAGCAATGCGGTGGAGGGTCTCCGGCTTGTTCGACGCCAAGAAGTCAAGGATGTGTTTCACATTATAACCACCGCCTGAAAATCCATAGAACGCAGCTACTTCATCATCGTCAAGAAACGCCTTTATGGCCGCTTTCGCTTGCGGACTGTGCTGGCTTTGCGGCTGCCCGGGCTTATCGAGAACGACGGGTGTATACCCCCTTATGCGCGCGTAATCGCTCGCGGCCTGCACGTGTAATGCTCCGATCGGCCACGCAACATTGACGTTTCCTGTCTCATCAGGATAGTTGCCTGCAGGCGCCCAATTGCCCCTCAGGATCAACATCTTTTGGTTCGGCATGGAGGGCCTCCTTCAGCATAAGGTTAGGCGAGCGTTTCCGCGAAGGAACCGCTCTTTCGCCTCCGCATTCAACAGTCGATCGAAATCGGCATAAGGTTCAAAAATCTTACAACTCGGGGGCCGAAGGCCGGGTCGAAAGAAGTATCAAAACGGGTGCAGCCACCGGGAAAACCGTCGGGTCGAGGCGACGATCAGGAGGCGCGACCTACCTCCGACGGTATGCCGGCGATTTTCCTCGCAGCCCTCGCGACCGCACTCCTGGCCTATGTCTTCCTGACTGGTCGATATTTCGCGCTGGGGGGATTGCATGCTGTCACGAAGCAAGACTGCGCGGCCGTCGAATTGCCCTCCAACCGCTGAGGCTGGCCCGAGGCAGGGGTCTGTGTGATCTCTTCGTCGGCCGTCGAGGGCGGTGGCTACCTACTACCTCGCAAGCACTGATATGCTCAGTGTTTAATACGCGACGCCAACCAGCAACACGAACTGCCGTCTGTACCAGATCTCGGAATTGTTCCGCTCGCCAGAACTGGCTTGACGGTCACGCTGAGCGCCAGCGCTCTTGTCACGCTGCGCCGAGAAGTGAAGGACCCGTGACGTCCGTGCTGCCGTCAGGGCTTTCTTGCCAGATACAGAGGATCGAAACTCAGTCGACACTGACTCACGGGCTGTGACGGCCAAGTCCGCAGCCGACGCTGGCACGATCCACAGCATTGCGGCTGGCCCGAGTACTCTGGCAGCTCGGCAAATGAAAAGGCCGATCATGGACTGAACCTTTCGACGGAAAGCAGCAATGCTTCGAATTATAACGATCAGTCGACCCCATGGCCATCGCTGATTTGGCGGCGGATGACCGTCCGGGAACCTTCATCAATGCCTCTCAGAAACCGACGCCGATCATCGTGCGATTGCCTCCGCCACCGCCGCTAGGTGCTGGCGCCACGGCCTCCTGGCGGGCGCGGGGAGCTTCCTGAGCGGGCTTGGCCGCCGGCGGCCGCGGCTGTTGTTCTGCCTGACGCTTCACCTGCTTGCGGGGAGTGGGAGTGTCTTCGTCGTCAATCTTGTGGCGCGATGCCGTCGCAGGAGGAGACGGTTTTGCGACGGCGACGCAGATCTCGCCCTTCACCACTTGTCCGGCCTTGCATTCAAGCGGGCAGACCCGATCGGGCTGCGTTGTTAGTTCGGTTACCAGCCCCTCGGTCACGTTACCATCGCTTGACGATACGCCCTTGATCGACATGTAACGGCCAAGCGCGCTCTTTGTCGTGTCGTTCAAGACACCGTCCACCTTGCCCGAAAGACACCCCAGCCGGGCCAGCTGGGTTTGAGCAGAGCGGATTAACTCAGGCGAATTGGGAAGTGCTGCCGCCCGTTTTGCGGCCTCAGCGTTGAATTTCTCCAGCGCGGCCATAGACCTGAGGCCGAACCCTGTCGCAGGTGACTGCCTTCGAAAAAGCCGTCATGTCGTCAACCCCGGAGCCTTCGCTCCCCTTTGCAGATAAGTCGTCGAACGTGGTTTGTTCCTGTTTGCACGTGGCCTCTTGCGCCGCAGCAAATTCGGCTTTCTTGCGCTCGGCCTCGGCCAGCATTGCCTGCTTTTCGCTCGCTTCACGCAACGCCGCTGCTATTGCTGCCGCCTTTGTCCTCTCGGCCTCGTCAGCCTGTTGTTTCGCTTCGGCGGCCTTCCGTTCGGCTTCCGCAGCTTTGGCTTTCTGATCGGCTTCGGCGGCCTTTGCGCGTCGATCGTCCTCTTCGCGCTTCTTTGCAGCAGCGAGTTCAGCCTTCTGCTGCTCAGCCCGGATCCGAGCCTCTTCCGCAGCCTTGGCCTTCTGTTCGGCTTCGGCGGCCTTTGCGGCCTTCTGTTGCTCAGCCTGGATCCGAGCTTCTTCCGCGGCTTTCTTGGCGGCTTCACGGTCAGCGCGGGCTTTTTCTTCTCGCTCCTGCGCCGCCTGCTTCAGAACATCCAGACGTTGCTGGGCATTGATCGAAAGGGGAGAGTCCGGATAGAGCTTGATGAATTTTTGCAATGCCGTGGGGTCGGTGCTGGCCTTGACCTTGTCCCAATCCAAAGTTTCCTTCGCCGAAGGTTCTCGACCCGGGGCGCTTACGCTTGGAGGTACGTCGGGAATCTTCGCAACTGGCGGCGGACTTGGGGTGGCCGGAGCCCCGTCCGAGAGGCTCGCAACTTTCGCCGGCGCGGGCGTCTGCTCAACCACAGCAACCTTGGCTTCCTCGGAAGCTTTCTCTGCGGCCAGTCGTGCTTCCTCCGCTGCTTTGGTCTTGGCGGCCGCTTTCGCTTGCTCGCTTGCCAGCGCACCCTGGACCGCGAGCTGAATTTGCTCGTCAATCGCAACCTTTGCCTTTTGGGTTGCGGCTACGCGGGCTTCCTCAGCCAGCAATTTGTTGCGTTGGGCCTTGGCTAGATCGGCATAAAATCCGGTGCCGTGGGACTGAAGGAAATAGTCCCAAACTTCCTTTGTACCGACGCGCTCGGCGAATTCGTAGTCGCGCCTCACCTCCGTTGCAATGTCTTGGGCGGAAGGAGCCGGAGGAGCTACTGCAACAGGCACGACTGGAGCCGGAACCAAGGCTACGTCGGCGCCCCCCAACGATCCGAAAACGTACGGCTCCTGTTTATTGTTGGTCGCAACCATGACATCGTCACGGATGATCCCGAATGCCTTCCGCAAATCAAGGCCTGGCGTGGTTAGATGATTTAAGATCGACGTCGTAAAGGGGCTATGTTTACCGTTCCCGTCGTCGGCCGTTGATCCGGCCTTCGCCGCAAACGCGATTAGTGTATTCGGGGTCATGGGATCCACCCGCGCCAAGCCCCGAGAAATTCCTCGCGATGCGAGCGTGCGCTTCATGCTCTGCGCAAAGGGATTTTCACGGCAAGCGTCAAGAATAACTAGGCGCAATTGCCTGGCCGGCTCAATCGATTGAACCAAGCGATCCAACGATATGGTTTCGTCGTAGACGTCTCTGTCTCGTTCCAGAAGGGCATCGACGGGAACAATATAATTCGAACCGTCAATTTCAATGCCGTGCCCAGCGTAATATATGACCGCGAAATCTGCGTCGCGCGCGCTGTCAAAAAAATTGTTGAGGACCCGACGCAGTTCGGCATTCTTTAGGTCACGACGGGACTCGACGACGTCAAAGCCCGCAGCCTTGAACATATCGGTTACGGCCGCCGCATCATTGGCAGGATTGGGCAGGGACGGGACATTTTGATACAGAGAATTACCGATTACGAGCGCGACGCGTTTATTCGCCAGTGCCCGCTCGCTCGCGGAACAGAGAATTGTGACCAGTACTAACAATGCCGTCAACGAGCGCACTTAAGCCCCCGGAGATCCTGGAGGGATATTCTCATAATCTACAATATGTTATCACCTAAACTCATGGCAACAAAGCGAAATACCTAAAAGTTCACGGGCGAACGCCGCTGGAAGCAGAACCTATCGCTAAGATAGGGAATTGGTGAGCGCCTTGGCTAGAAGAAGGACACATCGTCAGGAGAGGGAGATCACTGCTGCCACTCGGTGCGGAAATGCCCGGAGCCGGGCCAAATGCGGAGGCTGGCTCGATCAGGCTGGCGGACAAAGCCAAAATCGGGATGGCGAAGGCGGCTTGAAACACGCGCATTTTGATCCCCGTTACTGATTCTCACGCCTAGTTTCGGCTCGGTGAGTAGTGTAGCAGGGTTATTTTTCCGGAGGATGTTGCCGATTGTTTCATTTGTTTCGTCCGTTCTGGTCTTAAAACAGCGACCATTCTGGGTAGTTCCATGAACGCAGTACCCGCTGGCAGCGAGCTATGTTGCTGAACATCTCCCAACGATCTCAAGCTTGAAAATCCTCGTTGCTCATACCTTTGATGGCTGGAGACTGATTCGGGGATGCTGCTTGTGGACCGTGAAAATTGGTTTGCCAGAAACCGGAAGGCACTTTCAGCTCCGAGTTGCGGCCCGCTCGAGCGGTCCCCTTGAATGGTCGATTTTAACCAAAAGCGATCCCACTTAATTGGTCTCAGTCCGGAACAGCCGTTCTGCATAAGTTAAGTCGGGATTGGCGGGGTTCGCGATCTCGATAACGACCGCGGTTCGCTCGCCCGCTCGTTCAGCGATTACGGGCTTTCAGCGTGACCTACGCACGAAAGGCTGGATGGTGTATGATCGTCAGATACGTTGATATCTCGTTCGTGAAGCAGGACAATACTGGAAGTTGAGATGCAGCAGCATTCTCGTATTTTGGCGACCGCAGCGCTGCTGGTGTGCGTGCCGGCAGGCGTCTTGATGGCCCAAGACACGCCGAATACCGGACCAGCGACGTCTACTACGCCGCCTGTATTGACACCGGCACCCACCGCATCGGCACCCGCCGCACCGGCTCCCCCCCCCCACCGCACCGCCCCCGCCGCCACAGCACCCGCTGCCACGGCGCCCACACCCGCCGCCACTGTACCAGCACCCGACCGCAACGGCTCCGGCACCCCCCGCTAAGGCGCCCGATGTGACGACCGAACACCCGCCTAAGAAAAACAAGCCTAGAAACATGACACGGCAGCAGGA
The DNA here is from genome assembly GCA_963742425.1 of uncultured Alphaproteobacteria bacterium. Classification (GTDB taxonomy): domain Bacteria; phylum Pseudomonadota; class Alphaproteobacteria; order Rhizobiales; family Xanthobacteraceae; genus Bradyrhizobium. Next base: position 29,430 of record CAVULR010000008.1, on the reverse strand, counting down.
GATCGAAAAATCTATCGACAGCGGCACAGTACCGGCGCGCTATCGCAAATCGGTGCCAAAAGAGTACCAGCAATATATTCCGTTCGCAAAATAGTAACTAGCGAAACCCGGCGCTCAAATGAATTCCTGAATCCGGTGACCAACTTGGTTCGCCTTTTCGTTGGATCCTAACGGCAACAAGACTAACAAAGCACGTCATGATACAGCAAAGCGATTGCAGTATCGGCTGGGATGCAACCGATGATCGCGCCGGTCGCTGTCGTGGAATTTGAATGACGGAAGCGAGGCCATAATGAAGATTTCAATGAGAATTTTCGCCGCGTTGGTTGGTTTCGTGGGTTTTTCAGGACTAGCTGCAGCGCAGGCGCCGGTCGCGGTCGTTGAGGACGTGCAAGGGAAGGTTACTGGCGCTGAGTTCATGGACTATGTCGCCCCGGGAAAAGTTATTAAGCTCGGACCCGCCAGCATGGTTGTGCTCGGTTATATGAAATCTTGCTGGCGGGAAACGATTACTGGGATCGGGATGGTGATCGTTGGCAAAGAGCAGAGCATGGTCCAACCGGGCGAGGTAAGGGCAACCAAGGTGAAATGCGACGCAGGTCATTCGCAGCCGATCGATCAGGAAGTCAGCGAAAGCGCTGCAACAAGCTTTCGAAGCATAGAAGATAAGGCGCCTGTGTCGCCACAGCTTACGCTTTACGGTGTCTCCCCGGTTTTCGAGACCGAAGGCCATGGAAAGTTGCTCGTTGAAAGGCTCGATGTTAAAGGCGAAAGGTACGATATAAACCTCGTAGCCGGGTCTCTCGCGCGGCATAAGTTCTATGACTTTGCCAAGACCGGCGCTGCACTGAAGCCGGGCGGTACATATGCGGCAAGTCTGGGATCGCGGCGAATAATCTTTGTGATCGATCGTCGAGCCGAACCCGGCTCGACCCCGATTATCGGCCGTCTAGTTCGTCTCGAATAGTCGGGCGCGGTCGATAGGTCGGACAATCGCTATGGGCAGCGCCATCAAGCGTGATGCAGTCGCGATCATTCTTGCCTCCTTGGCGTTTGGCCTTATATCTGTCCTTCCTCCATTCAGTCTCATCCATGGCTGGTCGATCGACGCTCTCACGGCGCTACGCTGGGAGGCGTTCGGCACGCGCCGCGATCCCGCCTCAACGCCGGTCGCTGTGATCGCGATCGACGAAGAAACTTACGAAACGCCTCCCTTTAAGGGGTCGCCGACCCTGACATGGACTACGGAAATTGGTCGGGTCCTGGATGCGGTAATAAGCGGCGGTGCAAAGGTTGTAGGCTTCGATATCGTTTTTCCGACATCGATCGAGCAATCCGAACTTCCTTTTGGTGACGATTTATTGGGAGGGCGAATGCAGGGCTTCGATCGACCCTTCCTTCGATCGCTTGCGACGGGAGCTTCCGCCGGGAAGATAGTGCTAGGCGAAGTTCTGCGCGGAGAACGCCCTATCCGACCTTCACCGGGACAACGGATCGCAGTTGGTCAGCAGAAAAATATCAGAGCGCTTAATATCTATTCTGATCCCGACGAAGTAGTGCGAAAAATGCCGCTCACTTTTTGGATTGACGGAAAGAAGATACCCTCGATGGCGCTGGAGCTAGCAGCGCGCGCTCTTAACGCGGCTCCAGTGCTGAGGGAGGATGGAAGTGTCATGCTTGCCGATTACCTCGTTCCAAGCGCGGTACCAAATACGCTGACTTTGAATTTTGAGGGTGGCGCCAACGATGTGCAAACGTTCTCATTCGCCGATCTACGTGCGTGTGTCGAAAGTACCAATGCAGGTTTTTTTCGGCGTGAATTTGCCGACAAAATCGTGATTTTCGGCACGCTACTTGACGCGGAAGACCGAAAGCTAACTTCCAAACGCTTTGCGACAGGGCTCGACGGGGCGCGGGCGCCGCGATGCGCGCTACCCCAGGCGCCGCCGCCCGCCAATCAATTCAAGCGCAGTTCGATCGCCGGCGTTTATATTCATGCGACCGCAATTCACAATCTTATGGCTCGGGACGCGATCGTCGAACTTGGCCGTTTCCCGACGATAATTATCGCATTCGCTTTTGCCGCGCTGGCCTCGTTCGCGGCACGGATGCTGGCGCCGATCGGCGCCGCATTTGTCTATTTTGGTATGGTTGGTGCCTGGACCATTATTGCAACGCTCGCATTTGTGCGATCGTTGGCATTGCCGCTAAGCGAGCCATTTCTTGCCGGACTCGCTTCGATGGCCGTGGTTGTCATATACCGCCTGGTTGTCACCGACAGGGTGGAACGATTGCTCCGCAGGAGCTTCGCGCTTTATCTCGCGCCACAGGTGATCGATAGGATGCTTGCGTCCAACAAGTTGCCGGTGCTCGGCGGCGAAACCCGTGACGTAACCGTGTTCATCTCGGACCTGGTGAGATTTTCCTCGTTCGCTGAGAAGAAGACGCCTACAGAGCTCGTGGCATTCATGAATGAGTATCTTTCTGCCATGACCGACGTCATCGAAAGCAAAGGTGGTTATATCGAAAAATACATAGGAGATCTTATCGTCGCGGTTTTTGGTGCTCCGGCGGACGATGACGACCACGCGAGCAATGCGGTGCATGCTGCGCTTGGCTGTTGTTTGCGTCTCGACGAACTCAACCGAGGCTGCGCCGCCTTTGCGGATGGCAAAGTGACTCACCGAATAGGACTTAATTCCGGGGAAGCGCTGGTGGGCAACATTGGCTCGCGACGGCGCTTCAATTATTCCGTGATGAGTGACGCCGTTAACGTGGCCTCGCGGCTTGAGGGCGCAAACAAATACTACGGGACTACGATCGTCGCCTCAGAAACGACGGTCGCGCTTACGGGATCTAAATTCTCATGGCGCGAACTGGACGCCATCCGGGTCTATGGACGTTCTAACCCTGTGAAGATTTACGAACTGATTGCGGAGGCCGGTGAGGAGACATTGCAGCAGGCAGCGTCTTTGAGAAGTTATAGCGAGGGTCTAGCACATTGGCGGGTCGGCCAATTTCAAGCCGCAGCTAGATGTTTTGAGCGTTTTGCCCACCTCGATAGGCCTGCTGCGCTCTTTCTCAGCCGGGCGAACGCGTTTGTAAGTGATCCACCCGGTCCGGATTGGGAGCCAGTGAATACGTTGGTTGCAAAGTAAGAATCATCGCTTGACGCTTCGAAAGCGTAAACAGACTGGAGCCGGAGCCCAACGGGCGAAGGCGGACCACTCAGCCCGCGAGCTACGGCTGGGCAGGCCCTCTTTCTACGCGTGGCGCCCCACGGGCGAAGGTGCGATTATTTTGCCCGCCATTCGCGCGCGAGCTTCTGGGCTTCCGCGATCTGCGAAGGTGCCAAGTGCGGCGTGATTACCTCCAGGCGCTCTTTCACGGGTGCTTGGTAGGTTTTCGGTTCCTCCAATGCCGCCAGGGTATACCGCATGTATGCGAGGATAAAGTTTTGCGGTACGGCAAGACCCTTCTCGTAGAAATTCCCCAACTCGAATTGTGCCGGACCGTAGCCCTGTTCGGCTGACTTCCAATACCATTTCAAAGCCTCGGCGTTGTCACCCTTTTGAAAGTACCCGTTTCCGCAGAGGTATTGAGCCTGAGGATCATTCCTGTTTGCGGCCATGAGGTACCATTTGAACGCCTCGGCATCGCTTTGCTGCACTCCGTTGCCATCACGGTACATGTTACCAAGAAGCACTTGGGCGCGTGTGTCACCTTGATTAGCGAGCGGACCGATCAGCCGAAGCGCGGTCGCGTGGTCGGACTGCATATACGCCCTCAATGCGACGTCGTACTGATCAGCACGCGCCAGGGAGCCCGGACTCACCAAAATCAGCACTGCGAGGGCGCGCATGACACTGCCGACCGGCACACCGCGCCTGCTACGGATTGCGGTGAGGCGCATTTGTATAATTCTCCCCTCAGTACGCTGGAACGCGAATTCGTCCGGCAGTCATACGTACCATCAGAATCAGACCCTCTGGCATTCTGATTGCAAAACTGGCCCATTGATGGCGCGCCCATCAGGGCGTCCGAACGTCGCAGGCGGCAATTCGCAGTAGTTAGCAAGTGGCCTTTCAAGTTAATAATCATGTAGCTCTGCGGTTTCACGGCCGGTTCACGACCGCGCGGAGCTCGTTGACGTAAGCGCTCCGCGCCACGAAGGACTTGTTCTTCCTCCAAAATCATGATCTTGGCCTCGCGCAGGCGTTCGAGATCGGCGTCGACCAGGTTCCTTTGCAGTTCGCGGTAGGGCGCGCCACCAAAGCGGCCGAGCTTTGCGTAATAATAAAAGTTCAGGCCGGTCAGGCAGCTGTCTTCGACCAGGATGCGCGCCAGCAGATGGCCGAAGCTGCTTCCGACCATCGCCGCATCGAGCGACCGCGCCGGGTGATCGAGGCATGAGGCGGAGGGTGAGAATTTCACTTTCGGGGTCAGGTAGCCCAGCGGCGGGAAAAACACGTTCAGGAGATCGACCAGTTCGCGATCGGCGCCGCTGGTTACGCCAGACACGACATAGCTGAAGGTGAAGGGCGGCACGATTTCGCGGCCGCTCTGCCGGTTGATTTCCGCGACGATGGCAGAAACCGCCTGCGCGCCGCCAATATCGTTCCAGTGCACGCCGCCTTGCGGGAAAAGTTCGACCTCGTAATGGCCCTTGAGCGAATGGGTCAGGCTCGCGGTATCCACGACATTGATGCCGGCCTGTTTGAGCGCGCCGACATATTGAGAGACTAATTGCGTCCGCGCTGCCGGCGTGCTCGGGCACGGCAGGCGATCGACGAAATATTCCGGCATATGCGCGGCCTTGGATGGCGAGACCACGTAAACAAAAATGCCGCCATGCGCGCGATAATAGTCTTGAATGTCCCTGAGCTTCGGAACGATGTCGGCTGCGAATGTCGCGCCCATTCCTTCGGTGCGGGAGCAATATTCCTCCAGATAGGATCGCTCGATCAACTGGCCATTGGCGCCGCGGAAGACATGAGGCGCGGTCAATTCGCCAAACAGCGCGAAGCGAATCTCGTTGTTGAGACGGATGAGAAGCGGGCGGATCGGCATCGCGTCGGTCACCCGGCTCGCGACCGCCTTCTGGAAGCTGCCGTCCCGGAGCGACGACCATGACAGGATGACGGGAACCTCGTAGGTGACGCCGCCGAGTTTGGGCCCGATTTTGAGCGCGAGCGCGGGATGGCTCGGCGCGACGGCAAGGTTCCACGCGATCGCCAGCGGCAACAGCAGCAGGAAGACGCAGAATGCCGCGCGAACGAGGGGGTGAGAGAAAGCGAGGGGCTTCATCGTTAGAACCTGAAATAGATGAAGGGCTGGAACGGCACCGCGACCGCCCGCGCAATCGCCAGAACATAGACAGCGACCAGAGCTGTCATCGTAAGCACCCGCAGCCAGCCTTGTCGTTGATAGGCGCCGATCAATCGAGAATAGAGGGGGGTTGCCGGCAGTAGCGAGATGCAGGCGCCGACCACCAGGGCGAACGGCACTTCCGCGGGAATTTCGGTGGCTTGCGAAGCGTGCGACATACCAGACAGCGCGGCCAGAAGGGTAGCAGATGCGCCGGCGTTTCCGATCGGAAAATCGTCCAGCCGATCATGACGATGAAGAGGGTGATGGCGGTTGCGAGCGGTCGCGCCGCACCGCTTCAGCGCATCGCGCAGAAACAGCCGGTCGAGCGTGAGGAACAGGCCGTTGTAAGCGCCCCACAGCACGAAATTCCAGTTCGCGCCGTGCCATAGTCCCGAGGCAAGAAAGCAGATCCACAGATTGATGTAGGTGCGCGCCTCGCCGCACCTGTTGCCGCCGAGCGGCAGGTACAGATAATCGCGGATCCAGGTGGTCAGCGAGATATGCCAGCGCCTCCAGAACTCCGTCAGCGATTGGGCAATGTAAGGCGAATTGAAATTTTCCCTGAGGCGAAATCCGAGCATCCGCGCAAGCCCGATCGCCATGTCCGAGTAACCGGCAAAATCGAAGTAGATTTGCAGCGTGAAGCAGGCCAGTCCGAGCCACGCATATCCGCTGCCCGAGGCCGGCGGGGTCGACGGCGAACACCTTGATCACGAACACGCCGAGCGGATCGGCGATCAGGAGCTTGCGTCCGAGCCCGCGCGGCGAAGCGCAGAAAGCCGGTCCGGAAATCGCTCCAATCCGCCGGCGGGCCGCGATCTGGTCCTTCATCTCGTGATATTTGAGGATCGGCCCTGCCAGCAGTTTCGGAAAGAACAACACGAACAGGCAGTAATCGATAGAATGACGCGGCCGGCCGCGAGGTGCCGCGATAGCTGTCGACCAGGTAGGTGATCTTTTCGAATACGACAAAGGAGACGCCGATCGGCAGCGCGAGATGCAGCAGCGGAAACCTGAGAGACGAGAACGGCGCCAGCGCGAGATTCAGATTTCCGGCGAGAAAGTCGGCGTATTTGTAGACGACGAGAATGGCGACGTTGCGGGCGATCCCGGCTGCCAGCGCCAGTCGCCGCGTGCGAAGCGGGGTCGGATCGTTCAGGTGAAAGGACAGCGCGTAATCGACGGCGGTGGAGACGAACAGGACCAGCACGAACACCGGCTCGCCCCAGAGATAAAACAGGGTGCTTCCGATCAGCAGGGCCCATTTCTTGGCAGGAGCGCGCCTTGCCAGCAGATAAAATGCGTAGAACGCTGAAAAGACGGTGAGGAACAGCGGTTCGTAAAAAAGCATTTTGAAATCGGCGTGTTGTTCCGGCAAAAAATCCGCGAACGCCGGTGCGAACCCTGAACGTCGATCTTGCAGAATTCCCGGATCGAGTCCAGATCAACACGCTTGCCGCGAAAAGGCGGCGGACGTGGGGTCCCGAACGATGCATCGTTTCCGAACAAAAAGACGCGACGGGATCGCTCCCGTCGCGTCCCAACTTTTGTGCTCGCTGGTCCAGGCGCTGAGAGCGCCCTGATGCCAAGCTCAAAAAGAGCTTAGCGGGCGATCCCAGCGAGGTGACAGCGCTTGGTGTAAGACACTGGATCACCTCCTTTCGTTGTTGGTGGAAACATCAGTATAGGCAGCGAATTGGCCGCCTGTTAAGGGGGGTCCGCGGGAACAGGGCTCGCGCATGGGCGGTTGAGGCGGCGCGCTGGCGTGATAGTTGATCGCCCGCGCGCGGGTGTAGCTCAATGGTAGAGCAGCAGCCTTCCAAGCTGAATACGAGGGTTCGATTCCCTTCACCCGCTCCATGCTCCACCCCGCGAAGGCCAGGAGAAACGATTTGTCGGTCATTTTCGACGGCAGCCTGTTTGCGGACTATCATCAATTCTACCTGGCTGACGAGTTCGCCAAGTTGCCGGAGATGGACTTTGCGGCGAAGGACTTGCGCGCCCGCATCGTTACGACTTGAACAAGGGCTCGTTGTCTTCACCGTTCGAAACATTGGATGGTGCCAGTTCGCGTGGAACTTCACGGCGAACAACCACGGATCGATCGTGAACAAGCCGACGCCGATCATGTCGTGATGGGCAGTTTCCGCACCTCGGGACGGATCGTTATTGCCAGGATTGTCCGATTGGGTTCCGGATGCGGCGCGGGCGAGCGTTCCGCGCGGCACTCTCCGCGCCATGGTCATTTTCACCGGCCTCGACACGCTTAGTGAAGACGGGCTTGACGGTGACGACCGCTATGTCGTGCATCTATGGCCCGGTGAGAGCATTGGCGTCACGGTCCTGCGTCAACGGGAGGGTGGCTGATCGCAGGCTGGGCGACGCCTCCCTTGGAACAGGCTTCAGAAAGCCGGGTCTTTGCCACGCTCCGCGCCAGCGCTTCTCCTACACCTACTCAGCCGCTAGCGATGAGTTCTTATTCTCCATGTAGCCATCGCGGGTCTGTGGAAGTCGCCAGCCGAGCATTTTTCCCGCCACCAGCGTGCGGAGAACCTGGGCGGTACCGCCGCCGATCGTGGACATGCGCACGTCCCGCGCCATGCGCTCAATCGGCAGATTACGGGAGTATCCACGCGCGCCGTAGAGTTGGAGGGCGTCGTTGACGATCTTGATGGCTGCCTCGGATGCGAAGATCTTTGCCTCGGCCGCCATCTGCGGGATCGGGAAACCTGCTCGCGTTCGGACCGCGTGAGCGTGCGGCTGTATAAAGCATCAGACGCGACGCGTTCAGTTGAATCTGCATGTCGGCGAGCATCCATTGCAGGCCCTGAAACTCGCCGATGGGACGGCCGAATTGCCTGCGTTGCTTCACCCAGGAAAGCGCGTGTTCGAGTGCTCCGGCCGCAATACCCATCGCGCAGGTGCCGGCGCCAACGCGCTGGCTGTTGTAGGCGTTCATCAGATCAGCGAAGCCGCGCGCAAACCCGGAAGGCGGAACGATCGCCATGTCGGCGCTGACCTGAACATTTTCGAACATGAGTTCGCCTTCCGGCATGCCGCGAAGGCCCATGGTCGGCTCGCGTGCGGATCTCGTGATTCCACCGCCTTCTTTTCGGACCGCCAGAAAGCCGCCGATGCCGAGGTCTCTGCCGGCCTCATCAAAGACGCGGGCGAAGATCAGATGCAATCTCGATACGCCGGCACCGGTGATCCAGTGCTTCCTTCCATTGATGACATAATCTTCGCCGCGACGATCGGCGCGGGTCGTCATTGCCAGCGCGTCGCTGCCCGCTTCAGGCTCGGTAATGCAGATGGCGGGCTTGTCACCGGACAGCACCAATTCGGCGGCGAGTTTCTTCTGCTTCTCCGACCCATATTCCATGACAGTCGATATCGCGCCCATGTTGGTCTCGACCACGATGCGGGCGGTCACGGTGCAGAACTTCGCCATCTCTTCGATGACGAGGACCGCTTCAAGATACGACATTCCCTTGCCGCCATAGGCCTCGGGAATTGTCATGCCGACGAAACCCTCATCGACAAGTGCCTTGACGATATCCCAGGGATACTCACCGATCTGGTCAATCTCCGCGGCTCGCGGCGCCACGACCCTGCGGGCGAATTCCCTGGCGCGGCGCTGGAGCGCGACTTCCTTTTCGGTCAATCCAAAATGCATCTTAGCGTTCCCTCAACTGCGCTGAGTGACCACGTTCGGCGCACGCTTTGTCGTCACCAAACTTACTGAGTGACATTGCTGCGGCCTCGCGCGCGCTGACCGATAGCATCTATCAGCGCAGGGTCTTTGTGAAGCCGTGATGTGGCTGTAAAGGCCACCTGGTCAGCCAACAAAAAAGCCAGCCATTTCAACGTTGATGGGCGCGCGCAGTCTCCCTTCTTGCGATACATTCCGCGCCATGAGCGACGCGTTCAGCAACCAGGCGGGTCATTTCACGCCCGCCTGGCCATGCCGCGGCTGGTGGATGGCGGCATGCCATCAACGCATCGCTCGCTGCCGCAAAATAGTGTATCGGCAGTTTCGTTCGCGGCGGGTTGCAAGAAGGCCGCGACACCGGAGGAATTCTCTATGTCGGCTCTGCCACTTCAAGGCATCAAGAATTCTCGATCTGACGCGCGTGCTCGCAGGTCCCCTGTCGTCGCAGATGCTGGCCGACCTCGGCGCCGAGGTGATCAAGATCGAACGGCCGAATGGCGGCGACGACGCGCGCGCCTTTCGGCCCGCCCTATCTGGTCGATCCCGACGGCAAGGAGAACAACAACAACTCGTTCTATCTGTGCGCCAACCGCAGCAAGAAGTCGGTCACGGTCGACCTGGCAAAGCCGGAAGGCCAGGAGATCATCCGCGAGCTGGCAAAGTCCTGCGACATCATGATGGAGAATTTCAAGGTCGGCGATCTCAAGCGCTACAGGCTCGATTACGAAATGATCCGCTCGATCAATCCCGGCATCATCTATTGTTCGGTGACCGGCTTCGGCCAGACCGGGCCATACGCCCCGCGCGCCGGTTACGATGCGATCTTTCAGGCGATGGGCGGCTTGATGAGCGTCACCGGCCATATCGACGGCGAGCCCGGCGCCGGGCCGATGAAGGTCGGCCCCTCGATCGTCGACTACATGACCGGCATGAACTCATCGATCGGCATCCTTGCCGCGCTTTATCATCGCAAGGCCAATGGCGGGGCGGGCCAGCATGTCGACGTCTGCCTGCTCGATACCGTGATCGCCTCGCTGTCGCATTATGCGCAAATCTATTTGGTCAACGGCCAGACGCCGCCGAGGCGCGGCACCTGGGGCAATGGCGGCATGCCGGCCGGCGCGTTTCGCTGCACCGATGGCGAACTGATGCTGGTGGTGGGCAACGATGCGCAGTTCGCCCGCACCTGCGCCGTGCTCGGGCGGCCCGAGCTTGCGACCGATCCCAAATTCGTCAAAAACAACGACCGCGTCGTCCACGGCAAGGAGATCATGGCGATCTTCGCCGGGCTGTTTTTGAAGAAACCCGTGGCCTATTGGCTGGAGGAGCTGGAAAAGGCCGGCGTGCCCTGCGGGCCGATCAACGATTTCGCGCAGGTCTTTGCCGACAGGCATGTGCGCGAGCGCGGCATGGAGATCAAGGTCGAGCATCCGTTCGAGCCGTCGCTGTCGCTGATCCGCAATCCCATCACCTTCTCCGGAACGCCGGTGAAGGACTATCGCGCGCCGCCGCTATTGGGCCACGACACCCGGGAAGTGCTGGCGACCATCGGCTATGACGACGCGAAACTCGATGCGCTGAAGCAGAAGAGGATTATCTAGCGGCACGAAAAATCAGGTGATTGCGCCGTCACTGAACGCAGCCTTCAGGGGGATATCGCGATGCAAGCTGGCGAAACGAGGCGTCCGACCCGCCCTTTCACGAACGTTTCCGTGACCTCGACACGGATCTGCCCGCTCTCGATGTCTGGCGTCCGCTGCATGAGGCATGCGTGATGCTCTCGATCCAGAAGCCGAGAGATGATGCGGAAATACGGCGGATCGCCGAATTATGGAACGGACGGCGTGACGTCGGACTGCGGTTGCTTGGTTACGCGGCCCAGGATCTCGAGTTTCTCCGCCATTTTTCCGGTCTCGAGCGGCTCAATTTGCAGGTTCCGATCATTGGGAATCTCGACGGCCTGCGGCATGTCACCGATAGCTTGAAGGATTTTACGCTGGCGAGCACGACGGCGCGTCTGTCGCTGAAACCGGTGGCCGCCTGCGGCATGCTGGAGTCGCTGCACCTCCAGAACCACACCAGGGATTTCGAGGCGCTGCGATCGCTTCAACGACTACGTTACCTCGGAATTCCCGGCATATCTTTGGCCGACCTGTCCGGTCTTCAGCCATTCGAGCGCTTGCAATCGTTGTTTCTCGGCTTCTGCAAGCCGATCGACCTCGGTCTGATCGGACATTTCGCCGAACTTGAAGCCCTGAAAATCTTCAAGATGAATAATCTGCACGATCTCACCGCGCTGAAGCTGGCGCGCGATCTCAGGCGGATTGAACTGGCCTGGTTGCCGCATGTGGTGTCCCTGCCGACGTTCTCCGAATCCAGTCGGCTGGACGAGATTGAAATCGAAAGCATGAAGTCGCTCGGCGAAATAACTTCGATCGCGGCGGCGCCGGCGCTTCGCTTCCTCGGGCTTTGGGATTGCAAGAGCCTGACGCCCGAGAGCTTCAAATGCCTGGTCGGCCATCCCACGCTGAAGCATCTCAATTTCGGGGTCGGCCGGCTGAAGGACAACAAGACGATTGCGGCCATGTTTCCGGCGGCGATGGTGCAGACCGTGAACTACAAGATCATGCCGGGAACCTATTTACGGCGGCCGACACCCGTAGCTTAGCCGGGCGTCAGAATGCCTCGTCAAACGTGGTCTAGATAGACCGCTGGATGTGGGTTTGCTTTTTATCGTGCCCGGAACCGGCGACCATCGTTCTCCGACGCAAAGCTCGATGCGCTGAAAAAGCAGGGGATTATCGAGCCGCGCGTGCTGCGTACGCCGGAACACTTCTAGCGTGTGTCAAGGAAGCTCGATATAGGATGGCGTAAGTTGTGACAGGAGAGATTTGATGCGTACGCCGTTCGCCCGAATAGCCGGCCTCTTTGTCGTAATACTTTTCTTGGTTGCTCCGGTCCGGGCACAATCGCCGAACCCCGACGCCGAGGGTGCCGCGCGAGAGTTGGTCAATACCATCAAGCTCGCCGATCAATACAAGGCCATCTTGCCCTTGATCTTCCAGAACCTTAAGCCGGCCATCGTTCAAAATCGGCCTGAGGTCGGACGCGACTTCGATGCCTTGTTGCCGCTCTTGCAGGCCAGGATGAACGCGCGCATAGACGAACTCGTGAACGCGGTGGTTTTGATTTACGCGAGCAATTTCAACTCAGCAGAACTGCGCGATCTGACGGCCTTCTATAATACGTCCACGGGGCAGAAATTTTTGCAGAGGACGCCGGTCATCACCCAGCAAACGATGATCGCAGGCCAGAAATTCGGGCAATCGGCGGGAGCCGAGGCGCAGAAGCAAATGCTCGAAGAGCTGCGCAACAAGGGTCACTCTCTCTAGAGGACGGCGCATCCGCGGGTGGCGGCCACTTTCATCCGGTTTCCATATTAGCGGACGCGTTGCACGACCGTTTCGGACGCCTTCCTTTCTTTCCCGCCCCCCGTCAGCGCCATCACCGAGACCGCGACGACGCGCTCGATCATCGCATCGACGTCGTTGAGGTCGCACAGCCCTTCCGACAGTCTGGTCAGCCGCTCGCTGTCGCGAATGGTCTGGTGCGCCATGGCGAGCGCGAAATGCAGGCCCCAATAGAGATCGGCCTCGCGGCAGTCCGGCAGCGAGCGCCGCATCGCGGCGGCGAATTTACGCAAATGATCGATTTCGCGATTCTTGATGCGGCGGATCGGCGGCACCGAACTCGATCGAGGCGCGGATCATGAAGCGGGCGGCCGAGGAGCGCTCGCGGTCGGGGCCGAGGCAGCCCCGCAGCATCGGGCCGACCAGCGCGCGCAGGATGGCGTCGATGTCGGCGCGGCCGCCGCCCATCTCCTCGGCCGATCTCAATTCGTTGAGCCGCTCGCGATTGGTCGCAAGGCTGCGGGTGACGAACAATTCGGCGATCAGCTCGTCCTTGGAGCCGAAATGATAATTCACCGCGGCGAGGTTGACACCGGCGGCAGCGACGATGTCGCGCAGCGTGACGTCGGCAAAGCCGCGATCGGCGTAAAGCCGCTCGGCGGCGGAAAGGATCGCGGTTCGCGTGTGATCCGACGGCATGTCATGGGACCCATGCAGGGCGGCGTTTGCAATTCAAACAGTTGTATGAAACTATCGTTTGAGGGCGGGGATTGTCAATGCGCCGTGGGGCGCGAGGCATCCCAGGTCAGCCGGCTGTCGCCGCAACCGCTGAAATCCGCCGCAAGAATGGTCTTGCGGAGCGGAGACGGCGGGGGGACAGTGCGGAAAAGTTTTGAAAATGAACGGTGGAGGAGCGTCCCATGGACTTCAACATGTCTGACCGTCAGAAAGATTGGCTGAACCGGGTGCAGTCGTTCATGCACAAGCATGTCCGGCCCGCGGTACCGATCTACAAACAGCAGGACGCCGAAGGCGAGCGCTGGAAGGTGATCCCGGTCCTTGAAGATCTGAAGAAGAAGGCGCGTGCCGAAGGCCTCTGGAACATGTTCATGCCGCCGTCCGCGCATGAGGATGACGAATTCCGCGGCGCGGGATTGAGCAATCTGGAATATGCGCCGCTCGCCGAGGAGATGGGCCACATCGGCTGGGCTTCCGAAGTGTTCAACTGCTCGGCGCCCGATACCGGCAACATGGAAGTGCTGATGCGCTACGGCTCCAAGGAGCACAAGAAGCAGTGGCTGAAGCCGCTGATGAACGGCGAAATCCGCTCCGCGTTCCTGATGACCGAGCCGGCGGTGGCGTCGTCGGACGCCACCAATATCGAGACCCGGATCGAGAAGGACGGCGATCATTACGTCATCAACGGCCGCAAGTGGTGGTCGTCGGGCGTCGGCGATCCCCGCTGCAAGATCGCGATCCTGATGGGCAAGACCGATCCGAACGCGCCGCGCCATCAGGCGCAGTCGCAGATCCTGGTGCCGCTCGATACCAAGGGCATCAAGGTCGAGAAGATGCTGCCGGTGTTCGGCTACGACGATGCGCCGCACGGCCACGCCCAGGTGCTTCTCGAAAACGTCCGCGTTCCCGCCAGCAACCTGTTGCTGGGCGAGGGCCGGGGTTTTGAGATCGCGCAAGGCAGGCTCGGCCCCGGCCGCATCCATCACTGCATGCGCACCATCGGCAAGGCCGAAGAGGCGTTGGAGAAAATGGTCAAGCGGCTGTCGTCGCGCACCGCCTTCGGCAGGAAGATCATCGAATATTCGATCTGGGAACAGCGCATTGCCGAAGCCCGCACCGATATCGAGATGAACCGGCTGTTGTGCCTGAAGGCCGCCGACATGATGGACAAGGTCGGCAACAAGACCGCCCAGCTCGAGATCGCCATGATCAAGGTGGCGGCGCCCAACATGGCGCTGAAGATCATCGACCACGCCATCCAGGCGTTTGGCGGTGCCGGCGTCTCCGACGAGGCGGGCCTCGCCCGGGATTACGCCTCGATGCGCACGATGCGCCTCGCCGACGGGCCCGATGAGGTGCATAATCGCGCCATTGCCAGACTTGAACTTCGGAAGTATGCAAACGCTCCCACCAAGCATTAAACGGGAGCGCGGGGGCGCTTTCCGGCAAGAAAATTGAGGGAGCGTCATCGTGGCCGAGGGCGTCAGGAAAGACGAGGAATTTTCGGGCACCAGGCCCGTCGAGGAGCGGCATCGGATCGATGAGCAGCGTCTCGACGCCTGGATGCGCGAAAACGTCGAGGGCTACCAGGGACCGCTGACCGTCCTGCAGTTCAAGGGCGGCCAGTCCAATCCGACCTATCGGCTCGATACGCCGGGCCGATCCTATGTGATGCGCCGCAGGCCGTTCGGCAAATTGCTGCCGTCGGCGCACGCCGTGGACCGCGAATATCGCGTCATTGCCGCACTCAGCAAGCAAGGCTTTCCGGTCGCGAAAGCCTATGCCCTGTGCACCGACGACGCCGTGATCGGCGCTGCCTTCTACATCATGTCGATGGAAGAGGGCCGGGTGTTCTGGGATCCCACGCTGCCGACCCAGACGCCGGAAGCGCGCCGCCAGATCTTCACCAGCAAGATCGAGACGCTGGCGAAATTGCACACCTACGATCCGCAGGCGATCGGACTCGGCGATTTCGGCAAGGCGGGAAATTATTTTGCGCGCCAGGTCGATCGCTGGACCAAGCAATACCGCGCGTCCGAGACCCAGCACATCGCCGAATTCGAAAAACTCGCCGAGTGGCTGCCGAAAACCGTTCCCGAGCAGAAACGCGTTTCGATCGTTCACGGCGACTACCGCCTCGACAACATGATCTTCCATCCGACCGAGCCGCGGGTGCGGGCGGTGCTGGACTGGGAGCTTTCGACCACAGGCGATCCGATGGCGGACTTCACCTATCTGTTGATGCAATGGACCATGCCCGGTCTCGCCAACGCCGATCTCAAGGCGCTCAACATTCCCAGCATGGAAGAGGCGGCGCAGATCTACTGCGATGTGACCGGCAGCGCCGTTCCCGACCTGAACTGGTATTTTTCCTACAATCTGTTCCGGCTTGCCGGAATCACGCAAGGCATCGCGGGACGTATCCGCGATGGCACCGCGGCGAACGCCAAGGCCATCGAGTCCGCCAAGCGCACGGTGCCGCTGGCGCAGGCTTCCTGGGAATACGCGCAGAAGGCAGGTGCGAGGTAGGGGGACTGTCTGTCGTCTTCCTCCCCCTGTCATCGGCCGGTTACGCGTCCAACTCGATCGTCGCATTCTGCGCGAACTGAGCCGCAAAATAATCGGAAAAAGGCTCGTACCTTGAGTGACGAACGACGGCCAGCCGGGTAGACCGCGTGTAGCTCGACCCAATCGAGTAATTGGAGAGGATCGCTACGATCTCTCCTGCCTCCAGCTCGGCCCGGGACATCCATCGCAAGGCGATTGCCAGCCGCGATCGAGGCCTATTCGATCAAGGAGATTGCTGCGACACACCTAGTTCACGTGCGGCGCGAGAGAAGGAGGCTTGTCCGGGCACCTCGCATCCGACCGCACTTAATTACCACTCGAAACAAAAGTTGAGGGGATAACTCCCAAAAATGACTTGATCTTTTTCTTGCGTTTAATTGGCGGCATTGAGGGAGACCAAGGCCACAGAACAAGAAACCATTCTCGCCAAGGCTCTCGAGCGCTTGATCGGCTGTCGAAACGCACATTGTAACAACGAGTAATCTCTGAGGATGGCGAAACGAATTAGGTCAATTGGATTGGTATCCTGCCTTGTCACCGCCTTCTCGGCGGGCACGGTGCCAAATGCAAAGGCGACACAACAATGCAGTCCTGCGGCGCCATCAAGTCCGCACGCGGGCTGGTGGTCGTATCGTATCATTGATGGGCGGAAATGTTGGTACGAGGGAAAGCCTGGGCTGTCGAAATCGTTGCTGGAATGGCCGTCGGAGACTGCCTCGCAACCGATCTCGAACGAGTTGGCAAGGGCAGCACCTCCGGAAAATCCTGGCGATCCAATGGATGCTCAGGCCTCGGTGCCCACCGACTTGGTCAGTTTCGAAGAGCTTTGGCGGGCCAGGGTGGAAAACCGATAGAAAAACACGGTACAACCTCGACGCGGGTGGCTACGGCGCTCAATCCGGGCAAGGAGAGATGGATGATGTCAGCTCGCCCGTCTCCGCAGCAGCGGCATCTTGGAAGCAGAATCGGCCGAGGTAGCCTTTGAATCCAACGGTACATTGAGACTCTGGTTTTCGATCTGCAATAGCCGCGTGTCCGCGCCGCGCAGGGCGGAAATAAGCCCGTCGTTCAGCGCGGCGAGAAGTTTGATCGCAAGCTCCGAGCCGCCTCGCAGCAATTGCTCGCAAGGTCCGCGTTCCAGTTCGAGCAGGATGGAATCCGTTGCGCTCGAACAGGTGGCGGAACGCGTTGCTCCGTCGATCACGCTGACTTGCCCGAAAACGCTCCCCGCTTCCAATCGTGCCAGAAGCTGATTGGTCTCTCTGTTTCTTGTGCTCACATTCACGAGACCTTCGACGATGAAGTAACAGGAGTCGCCGGGTGAACCCTCGGTAAAGATCACAGTACCCCGAGGTAAATCCCAGCAGCGCATGTGTCGCATCAAGTGACCCAGTTCCTCCCTCGAAAAATTCTTGAATGTCCCGAGTTGTCTCAACGTATCCGGAACGACGATGCGTTCGGAAATAAGACCGGTCGGCGGATGAGTTATCACGGCGCTGGAATGCGGGAGCTGCTCCTGCAATTCAGTACCCAGCACCAGCGCGTCGGATATCTTTCGATTGACGGCCCTCAACTGCTGGCACATCGATGAAGCAACTCGCCACAGCCCGTCGCGTTGGGTCAGGAACAGGGGATCCCTGTTCAGAAGCCTTCGCGGCGAAAATATTTCCTCCGGCACAGCTTCCGGGACCATGTCGCTTGATGTCATTTGCGCAGCCAAATGGCCCGCGATGGTGGCGTAGCTGCCTCCATAGCCGTTGTAACCGGCGACAACCACAAGGCCGGGCCGCAAAAAGCCGATGCACGGCAACCCGTCGGGCGTAAAGGCCATCGGGCCGATCCATTCTCCGGAAGGTGGCAGGCCCGAAAGCTCGGGGTAAAAAGCGTCTCGTATCTCCATCAGCTTGGAGTGCACCACGGGGGAGCGACGCCGCGATGATGGATTCGTCATCGGCCGATCGGCTCCGCCACCCATCAATAGCGGCGCGCGGCCGTCGGCAGCACCCTCTCGCGGCTGATTGAAAAAAGCCGGTCCGATATCCGATGTTACGATCCGGCCGCGTACTCGATCCCGGACCTGATCGGTGACGAGGATTTGGCTTTGGTACGGTTCAATGTCCGCAAGTTCCGGAAACAGTTCGCGTGTGAACGCATTGGTCGCGACGATCACCCGTCGCGCAAGAATATTTCCGCGATCCGTTGCCACGACGTGACCGTCGTCCCCGAACTCAATGCCATTAACTTTCGTCCTCGCGTAAAGGAGAACACCGGAGTTCAATGCGGCCTGCAGCTCACCGCAGACGAACTTGAAGGGATGATAGGTGCCGTCGCCCGGAATAAAGCGACCAAGAAACGGGGCTTCGATACCGAATTCGCCTCGTATCTTCTTGCGAGACCAAATTTCGATACGCTGGCCGTGTTGCGCGGCAAGCGAGACCTCGTCGCAGATGGCTTGTTCCTCCACCTCGCTGGCCGCAATGTGCAACCATCCCCTCGGGGAGAAATCGCACGCGATGCGTTCGCTAAGGATGGTATCCTTCAGCAATTCGCGATTACGAAGCGCCAGACCAAGGACCAGGGAGGCCTGGCGTTCGCTGACCGCCCTGATGATCTCAAGCGGGACTGATGGATATCGCTTGCGCATGTATGCAAACCGGCCGGGCGCAAGTCCCTCGTAATTGCCGATGGAATTTTCCGGCAGGAGCTCGAAGTTGCCGCCATTGCGGCCGCTCGCTTCTCCGCAAGGATCACCCTTCTCCAGAACGACGATTTGTCCGGATTTATTTCGAAGACTATAGGCAGCAGCCGCTCCGGTCAGACCTGCCCCGATGATCACGACATCCGCGCGGTCGGGTATCTCTGGCGTTGACTGGTAGTTCGAAAGCGGATTGGGAAGCCGGTGCCAGAACGGCAGGTCGTTGCCCGGTATCCGAATTGGGTGGCTGGTGGCGACGCCAAAGCGAGCAAGCAAATCCTGAAACAATGAACGCGCGGATTTTGAAAATCGAGCCGACCGATCGATTTTGGAGAGTTCGCGTCTTATTCGTTTCAGGTCCCGGCCGTCGGATGCCGTCTGGGAAATGCGATCACCGATCAGCCGGACATCCGCTACACCAAGCCTTGACCGATCCTGCCTGCTTGTCCCATGCATCTCCGCGCCCCTGGAGATCGGCTCAAAATATGCCGAACTAATCGCTTTTGGCTTCCGATTCTCTCATTGAAAACGTAAAGTCCCCTGCAACCTATGAATTACTTCACAGTTTCAGTTCATTCTCTGGGTTAGTCAACCCATCCAGCGGCTTCTGCTGACCTCGATCACGTTTATTGCTACGTTGTTCGCGACGGAAACGAAGAGCGTATCTTTGGTCGACCCGACCCGGGATTGATCGGCGCGACCGCTATTGGTCGGTGCGAAAACCAGGGACGCCCCTGACGTTCTGATACTCGACTGGAGGCGGCAGATGCGTTTCGGCATTTTCATTTATGACGGTGTCGAACCGATTGATCTGGCGACCTTCGGCGTGCTGTCGATGGCGCGGCGTATCGAGCCGCGGATCGAAATCGTCACGATAGCTCCCCAATCGGGTCTCGTGGCGCTGTCGAACGGCTTGCGGGTGTTCGCCGAATACGGGATCGACAATGCGCCGGCTTGCGATGTTGTCATTGTGACCGGCGGACCTGGCTGGGTGCAGCAGGCAGCGGCGCAGGCGACGCGCGACTATTTGCGTCAATTGTCGGCCGACACACTGATAGCATCGGTGTGCACGGGCGCGATGATCCTCGCCGCCAGTGGCAGGCTCTCGGGGATGCCCGCTACGACCAAGCGCGAAGTAGTGCCGCCCGAGCGGCCGCCGATCGATGTTTTGCGAGAATCCTATCCCGATATCAGAGTGGCAGAGGCCAGTCTGATCGACGCGGGGCCCGTGATCACGGGCGGCGGGGTCAGCCTTTGCATCGATGCGACGCTGCATATCCTTGCGCGGGTCGCCGGCGAGGATGTGGCTAATGAGACGGCGCGCATTCTCGAATACACCCGCGCTCGCCACGCGAATTCTGTCGATTTTCCGCCTGTCGTGGTGCGCCGCGCCTAGCTAATACATGCCTCGGCGCGCCATCTCGGCACCTTGCCGCTCACTCTCCTCGCGCGTCAGTCCTTCGACCTGATCAGTCAGCATCTCGGTATAGCTTGGCAAATCCTGCCGATTGATATGGCGCTTGGGATCCCAAAGGCCGGCGCGATTCAGCGCCTTCGCGCAATGCAAAAACGCTTCGCGCACCTCGACTACAATGCCGATTTTCGGACACCGGCCCTGAACCGCTGAAGGCGTCAGTAGCTTCGCATCGTCGGTCACGCGGCCGAGCCCGTTGATCCGCAGCGTCTCGCTCATTCCGGGCACCAGGAAGAGAAGGCCGATGGCCGGATTCACAAAGAGGTTGGCCATCGAGTCGAAGCGATTGTTGCCGATCCTGTCCGGCAGCAGGACGTGACGCTCATCAAGCACACGCACGAATCCCGGCGGGTCGCCGCGAGGCGAGACGTCGGCTCCATTCGGGCCATGCGTGCCGACAACGCAGAAGGTCGATTTGGCGAGGATAGCCCGACAATGCTTGTCGAGACGATCGAGGACCTTGCCGGTCGCCCGTGTCATGGCGACTGGGTGTTGCGCGCGCACGACGTCGATGCTCGCGACATAATTTATATCATCTGGATGAAACGACATATCTGCGACCCGCCGCACCGCCCGAACTCGAAAGCCGGCCTGGTAGCACACGATACATGTCAGCCGAAGATGCGAAAAGAGGTTCTTTTGGCATCGTGCGGAAGGACACGAGCGGATTCGGCTTGGAATCGCTTTCACGAAACGCGCGCGGTGCCGGACCTGAACTGCCTTTACCGCGCGTCATCGCCGCCGACGTCGAGGTTCTAGCGTGACAATCGTTTCGCGTTTGCAGCGACATGCTCTCGGTATCGATCGACGACGCGGATCGCTGTGCCCCCGGCAACAACGCTTGCGGTTGCTTCAAACATCGCGTTGATCTTCTCTGACACCATCAAATGCGCTTCTTCGTGCGCGTCGCGGCCGCCGAACATCAATTTCGCCACACGCAGGCTGATTACCTCGCAGGACTCAAGGGCCAGCATCGCAGTTGAATAAAATGGGACAAGCATCGCGTTGCCTTTCAAACAGCGAAATGCTGCCTGCTCCAATGCGTGCCATGTCAGAAGGGTCCGGTCACGCGAATATTTCTTCAAGAACCAAATCTATCGTGTGAGCCGTTTTGACCATTCTGAAATGCGAATTGGCGCGACAATACTAACCCCCAACCTCAAAGCGCCGTTTGTAAATGGACGGCGCGTTTTTTTGTCTGGCAGGCGTGAACTGTTCCGATTGAATCAAGGCCGTGATCGACGGTTCGGGTTCCGCTAGCCCGATTTATTTTCCGCGCTGTTCAAAATTGCTCAGAAGGAACATGGCGGCGCGTGCATTCTGATCAAAATCCGCTCCGGGGCGTTGTGCGAGGAGCCTTTAGTCATGCGGCATCAGGAAATTTCCTCGAAACATTCCATCGATCTTGGGAGAGCGTTCTCAAACATAATTCGTTGTGCCGACTGCGATCAGCATCGGCCCATGAGGATCAAAGCCGTATACCCGGCACTTTACCGCGGCAGAGATGTTCTTTTTTGCGAATGTCCGGATTGCGGCGCGGAAAAAGCCGAATTTGCGACCAGCCCGCAAAGGGAATTGAACGACAGCGTTCAGCCCTCCCGAATGCGTGCTTGATCTACCCGGACCGATCTAACGACCGCCGCCAATCTTCCTGCTAGATGGGAGCGGGTTTTGTTCCTTCTGAAGCTAGCGGGCGCATCGCGATCCGTGAGCCGATTTGCGACAGCGCTTCGTCACACCCTAGGTGCCCATATACTTCATTGAGCTTTCTAAAATGATTGAGACCCAGCAATAGGACGCTCATTGCGTTTTTTGAATTTTGCAGCGCAGTGCTCACCTCAATTTGAAACTGCCGCCGGTTTGGTAATTGAGTCAGCGGATCCCGCATAGACGCCAGATGGGCATCTCGTTCGGCGGCAACCCGCTTTGCACGTTCGCTTCTTTGGTCGCCAATGCGTCGCATGCTAAAGACTACCAACGCGACGCCGCAGAAGTACAGCGGCGAAGGGGGCTCGATCTCAAGGTGGAGCACGTTTCGAAGAATAGAAAGTCCGCCCCATTCGGCGATCAAAATATACGTCAGAAACGACATCGAGAAAATCACCAAGGCGTCGGTTATTTCTCGAAAGGTCGCATTCGACGGGTCGATTGCGAAAACACGCTTCAGAGCCTTACTCAAGCCACACCTCACTTAAACGGCGACTCTGGAATAAGTACTTGAGACAATATCTCCGTCGATCCTACCGGGCCTAAAATGACCGTGAAACAATATTGCTCTTGATTAATTTCGTCGTCTCGATACCACACCGGGTTTTCTCAACCTCGGCTCAACACCGTAACGCCCGCTCTCTTAAGGCTGCGAGAATTAGGATGTTTAACGATCTGTAAATTCATAGAGTCAAAGGTGCGCTTGACCCGCGTATCCATCGACCTTCGATCAAGTCTTAAGGATGGATGGCCGGGTCATCCCCGATCGAGTCGGGACAGGCGCCCGGCCATGACGGCGCTCGGCCGCTGCCTAGATCGGCTTGCCCGCATACGGCATCGAGGCGGTAAGGCCGCCGTCGACCGGGATTGCCTGGCCGTTAACGTAGGACGCTTCGTCGCTGGCGAGAAACAATCCCATCGCCGCCAGTTCGTGCGGTTGGCCGGCGCGCTTGAGGGGATTGAGCTGACCGATCTTGCCGTCGGTCCCGCGCTGCTTGGCATTGTCGAAGATCGGCTTGGTCATGCCGGTTTCGATCAGGCCGGGGCAGACCGCGTTGATCCGCACCCCGGTCCCCGACAGCGAATAGGCCGTGGTTTGCACCAGGCTGATGACGCCGGCCTTGCTTGCCGCATAGGGGTGGCCGCTGGCTCCGGACTTCAGGCCCGCGACCGACGCGGTGCAGACGATCGAGCCGTATTTCTGTTTGATCATGTGCGGCATCGAATGTTTGATCGCGAGGAACGGGCCAATGAGATTGATGCGCAGGATTTCCTGCCACTGTTCCACCGTCTGCTCGCCAAGCGGTACCAGCCCGCCGCTGATCCCGGCATTGGCCCAGATCGCATCCAGCCGCCCGTAGGCCGACAATGCCTTGTCGATGAAGGCGATGACGTCCTTCTCCGACCCCGCATCGGCCATCACGGCCTCCGCGGTGCCGCCGGCCTTGCGCACCTGTTCGACGGTATCCTTGACGCCCTCAGCGCGGTCGACCGCGATCAGTTTGGCGCCCTCTTTGGTGAACAGCAGCGAGGCCGCGCGTCCGATGCCGCTGCCCGCCCCGGTGATGATGACGGATTTGCCTTCGAGGCGGCCCATTTGTGTCTCCTTGTCAAACAATGTTTCAAACGTCCAGGCACACGTTGCACTTAAGTCCCTTGAGACAATGTGTGCTCTGACTTAAGGACATGCGACAGTATTGAAGGGTCCCTGCGATGTCCAATAAAGAGAAGCCTACTGTGGTGACGACGCGATGGTGGTGGGTGCGCCACGCGCCGGTGCGCGAGGACAATGGCTGCATCTACGGACAGAAGGATTTGGGCTGCGACACCAGCGATGCCGTGGTATTTGCCGCGGTCGGAAAAATCCTGCCGCGCAACGCGCTCTGGTTTGCGAGCAATTTGAAGCGCACGCATCAAACCGCGGACGCGATCTGGGCCGCGGGCTTTCCCAGGCCTTCGAAGATCATGCATGAGGCGACCTTTGCCGAGCAGCATCTGGGCCAATGGCAGGGCATGAACCGCGCGGCCTTTATTGCGAACCTGCCGGTCGGCAGCCACTGGTTCGCCGATATCGACGAGCCGGCGCCGGGGGGCGAAAGCTTCATGGATCTGTACAACCGCGTGCGCGGCACGATCGAGCGCATCACCGCCAACCATACCGGTGGCGACGTGATCGCAGTGGCGCATGGCGGCACGATCAAGGCGGCGATTGGACTGGCGCTCGGCAACCAGCCGGAGAAGGGCCTCGCCTTCGATATCGACAATTGCTCGGTGACGCGGCTCGACCACATCGCGAGCGCCGCTCGCAGCGTCTGGCGGCTGCCGATGGTCAACCAGCAGCCGTGGATCGCAGATGCCTCGCATGCGGCCATGCACCAACCCGCCGGACCCGAGGTGGTCCCCGAGAAGAAGCTCGCGTAGCCGCTTCGCCTCGGTTGTCGACTTTCGCAAAGGCTGCTTAGTTCCAAAACGAAAACCGGCGCATTGGACGCCGATCAATCTGGGAGAGAGACATGACCTTGTTCGATATGACCGGAAAAGTAGCCGTCATCACCGGCTCAACGCGCGGCATCGGTCGCGCCATCGCCGAGCGAATGGCCGAGCATGGCGCCAAGGTGGTGATCTCCTCGCGCAAGCAGGACGTGTGCGATCAGGTGACCAAGGCAATCAACGACAAGTTCGGCAAGGGCACCGCGGCCTCGATAGCGGCGAACATCTCCAGCAAGGAAAATCTCCAGCACCTGGTCGATGAGAGTAACCGCATCTTCGGCAAGATCGACGTGCTGGTCTGCAACGCCGCGTCAAATCCCTATTACGGCCCGCTCGGGGGCATTTCCGACGACCAGTTCCGCAAGATTCTCGACAACAACATCGTCGCCAACAACTGGCTGATCAGCATGGTGGTGCCGCAGATGATCGCGCGCAAGGACGGCTCGATCGTGATCGTGTCCTCGATCGGCGGCCTGAAGGGCTCCACCGTGCTCGGGGCCTACGCGATTTCGAAGGCCGCAGACATGCAGCTCGCGCGCAACCTCGCGTGCGAATACGGCAAGCACAACATCCGGGTGAACTGCATCGCGCCGGGCCTGATCAAGACCGATTTCGCGAAAGCGCTGTGGGACAATCCGGAAACCCTGAAGGCGTCCACGGCGCGCTCGCCGCTGCTGCGTATCGGCATTCCCGACGAGATCGCGGGCGCCGCAGTGCTGATGGGCTCATCGGCCGGCGACTTCATGACCGGGCAAACCATCGTCATCGACGGCGGCGCGACGATCAGTTGATCTCATGTCCCGGACGCGGTGCAGCGTTCTCCTGGCGATGCGCAAGCATCGTCCAGTACGCTGCTCCGCAGAGCTGGGACCCACGATCTGCGGCGCTCAAGTGGGCCCCGGATCAGCAGCGCACCGCGCCGCAAGCGCGGCGTGCTGCGCAGCATCCGGGGTACGGAAGAGCGCCTCACTCCACCGCGGCGTAGACGAGATCGCGCACCATCGAGCGGATGTATTGGCGCTGCCCCGGGCCCTGCATCATGAACACCGCGAACAGATCCTCGGCCGGATCGATCCAGAAGAATGTTCCGGCAACCCCGCTCCAGAAATATTGGCCGACCGAACCCGGGAACGGCGCCATGCCGGCATGGGTGCGCACCGCAAATCCCAAGCCGAAGCCGTGGCCCTCCGGCATCAAGGGAGAATCGACCTTGATGTTGGGGCCGAGATGGTCGGAGGCCATCCACTCCAGCGTCTTGCGGCCGATGATCCTGACGCCGTCGAGCACCCCGCCATTGAGCAGCATCTGGCAAAAGCGGGCGTAGTCCATGGTGGTCGAAACCAGCCCGCCGCCGCCGGATTCCATCACCGGCTGCTCCAGCATGTCGAAGAGCTGCACCTTCTCGCCGGTCCAGGGATCATTTGCAAAGGGTTCGGCGAGCCGACCGGCATTCTCTTCGCCGGTGTGGAACGCGGTCTCCGCCATCTGCAACGGCGCGAGGATGCGCTCGGTCAGGAATGCGCCCAGCGTCTTTCCCGACACGACCTCGATGATGCGGCCGAGAATGTCGGTGGAGCGGCTGTAATTCCATTCCGCGCCGGGCTGGCACGTCAGCGGCAAGCCGGCGACCATCGCGGCATGCTCGGCATTGGTGATCTTGCGGCTGCGCAACCGCGATTGCCGATAGAGCTGCTGCACCAGGCCATTGCCGGTATGATCGTACGTGATGCCCGAAGTGTGGCGCAGCAGGTCCTGTACCGTCATTTGCCGCTTCAGCGCGACCAGTTCGAGCTTGCCGTTGTTCTCGACGCCGACCTTCTGATCGGCAAATTCGGGAATGAATTTGGCGACGGGGTCGCCGAGCAGGAAATGGCCATCCTCGATCAGCAGCATGGTGCCGACTGAAACGATCGGTTTCGTCATCGAGAAAATACGGAAGATCGAATCGTGCGCCATCGGCGCGGAACCCGCCGGGCTTTGCTTGCCCAGGGCATCGAACCAGCCGACCTGGCCGCGGCGCGCAACCATCACGGTCGCACCGGGCAGGGTGCCCTTGTCGATCTCGCGCCTGAAGGCGTCCGACATGCGCTGCAACCGGACCGACGACAATCCGAGCGATTCCGGCCTGGCCTGAGGCAGCGGCGGCGTTTGCGGGGTGGTCGCGTGCTTGGCGGAGGTTTGCGCGTTCATGATCTCTCCCGTTTGATCTTGTTGCTCAGCCTTACCGGAAGCTTGCCGCAGAACGGCCGGCTTGAACAGGGCGTTCGACCGCTTCACCCTTGCAATCGGGCCGTGGCCTATGCTTGAAACGGCGCGGATCGCCGGCGGTTTTCGGGATCCCACAGGAGTGTAGCTCAATTGGTAGAGCACCGGTCTCCAAAACCGGGGGTCGCAGGTTCGAGCCCTGCCACTCCTGCCAGCTTAAGCCCTTGATTTTGGTCGATCCAATTCCGGCCGGTGAAGACGAGCGGCCCCCGCTACCTTGACCTTTGGGTCTGCCCGCAGTACATAGCCGCCACCTGCTGCCGGCCCGCCTACGCGGATATCCGGCGCGGCTTTGAAAACCCCCGAACAATCGAGCCCGCTTGCCGGCTCATCCTTCAAGAGAGGGCTGGGCGCGAGAGGGCTGTTCGGATTCATCTAACCCTGGCAATCGTCTCTGACGACGCGGATCACATCAACGATGGCTTTCAGCCCGTTCAAATTCCTGCAGGAAGTGCGCACGGAGACCGCCAAGGTCACCTGGCCGACCCGCCGCGAGACGACGATTACCACCATCATGGTGTTCGTGATGGTGGCGCTGGCTTCAATCTTCTTCTTCCTGTCGGATCAGATCATCCGATACCTCGTCACCTTCCTGCTCGGCATCCATTAATGACAAGCGCCGGAACTCAAACGATGGACAAGCGCTGGTATATCGTCCACGCCTATTCGAACTTCGAAAAGAAGGTCGCGGAATCGATCCGCGAACAATCGAAACAGCGCGGGCTTGAGGAACTGTTCGAGCAGGTATTGGTGCCGACCGAAAAGGTCACCGAAGTGCGCCGCGGCCGCAAGGTCGACGCCGAGCGCAAGTTCTTCCCGGGCTACGTGCTGGTCAAGATGAAGCTGACCGACGAGGCCTTTCATCTCATCAAGAACACCCCGAAGGTAACGGGCTTCCTCGGCGCCGAAAACAAGCCGATGCCGATCTCGGAAGCCGAAGCGATGCGGATTCTGCACCAGGTGCAGGAAGGCGTCGAACGCCCGAAGGCGTCGGTCTCCTTCGAGATCGGCGAGAATGTGCGCGTGGCGGATGGGCCCTTCGCGTCGTTCTCCGGAGTGGTCGAGGAAATCGACGAGGCGCGTTCGCGCGTCAAGGTCGCGGTGTCGATCTTCGGTCGCGCGACGCCCGTCGAACTGGAATTCGGTCAGGTCGAGAAGGTCTGATCGTCATCGTCATGCCGGGTCAAGTCCGGCAATGACGGGAAGTGGGAGCGGCGACGCTCCCGAACAGCCGTGGGAGGAGGGGGATGATCGCCAATCATCCATCGAGCCGCACCACGGTCCTGTGAAGTTTCCGGAATCCTCCGGAAACAGCATGAGGAGCGATACATGGCAAAGAAAGTGACCGGATACCTGAAATTGCAGGTGCCGGCCGGCGCGGCGAACCCTTCGCCCCCGATCGGACCCGCGCTTGGTCAGCGCGGCCTCAACATCATGGAATTCTGCAAGGCGTTCAACGCGCAGACGCAGAAGGAAGAAAAGAATACCCCTATCCCGGTGGTGATCACGATCTATGCCGATCGTTCGTTCACCTTCGAAATGAAAACCCCTCCGATGTCGTTCTTTCTCAAGCAGGCCGCTAAAATTCAGTCCGGCTCGAAAGCCCCGGGCCGCGACAAGGCCGGCAAGGTGACGCGCGCGCAGGTGCGCGAGATCGCGGAGAAGAAGATGAAGGACCTCAATTGCGATACCATCGAGTTCGGCCATGAAGATGGTCGAGGGCTCCGCCCGTTCGATGGGTCTTGAAGTAGCGGGGTGACGGGTCATGGCAATCGGAAAACGTTTGAAGAAGGCCCGCGAGGGCGTCAATCGCGAAAAGCTCTATCCGCTCGCGGATGCCATCAAGATGGTCAAGGAGCGCGCTACCTCGAAGTTCGACGAGACCGTCGAGATTGCGATCAATCTCGGCGTCGATCCGCGTCACGCCGATCAGATGGTGCGTGGCGTGGTGACCTTGCCGAACGGTACCGGCCGCACCCTGCGGGTCGGTGTGTTTGCGCGCGGCGCCAAGGCTGAAGAGGCAAAGGCGGCGGGTGCCGACGTCGTCGGCGCTGAAGACCTGGTCGAGAAAGTCCAGGGCGGCGCCATCGATTTCGATCGCTGCATCGCGACCCCGGACATGATGCCGCTGGTCGGGCGCCTCGGTAAGGTACTGGGACCGCGCGGCATGATGCCAAACCCGAAGATCGGCACGGTGACGATGGACGTCGCCACCGCCGTGAAGGGCGCCAAGGGTGGTTCGGTCGAGTTTCGTGTCGAGAAGGCCGGCATCGTGCAGGCCGGTATCGGCAAGGCATCGTTCTCGGAAGAGAAGCTGGTGCAAAACGTCAAGGCGCTCGCCGATGCGGTCGCCAAGGCCAAGCCTGCCGGCGCCAAGGGCACTTACATCCAGCGCATCGCGGTTTCCTCCACCATGGGGCCCGGCGTGAAGGTTGAGCCCGGAAGCCTGCACGATTGAAGAGGGTTGTGCGGCAACGATAAATTCAAGGGCGGGATGGGGAGACCTGTTCCGCCCTTTTTATCTTCGTCATGCCCGGCGCTGTGCCGGGCATCCACGTCTTCCGGGCGTTGCGAACAAAACGCGTGGGATGGCAGGGACGAGCCCGGCCATGACGGGAGGGAGAAAATATGCCCGACAAAGTCTTGATCTATTCGCGCTTTCCCAAAGCCATGATGGTGCGCATCGGCGAGCGGTTCGAGTTGATGGACGCCGCGGGCAAGCCGCCGGGTGAGGTATTCGGCGCCGATCGGCTTTCGGACATCCGCGCGATGATCACGGCAGGCGGCACGCCGTTGGGCGGGGCGATGATGGATACGATGCCGAAACTGGCTGCGATCGTCTGTTACGGCACCGGCTATGACGGTGTCGATCTGGCCGCGGCGGCAAAGCGCGGGATCTCGGTCGGACACAGTCCGGCGGCCAATGCGTCTGCGGTTGCGGATCTCGCGGTCACGCTGATGCTGGCGGTGACGCGCCGGTTGCTGCCTGCGGATAATTACG
>CAVULR010000007.1:0-220500 GCA_963742425.1 uncultured Alphaproteobacteria bacterium | reverse complement strand
ATCAGGTTGGCGCGACGCAACGGCCGTAAATGCGCGGTGCTCTTCATCGATCTCGACCGATTCAAGCTCATCAACGACTCGCTCGGCCACGCGGCAGGTGACATGCTGCTGGTCGAAGTGGCCAACAGGCTTCGCGGTTGCGTGCGCGAAAGCGACATGGTGGCACGTCTTGGCGGCGACGAGTTCGTGGTTATTCTCGGGAACTCTTCCGATCGCGACGAGATCGCCGCGGTGGCGCGCAAGATTCTCACCGCCTTGCTGCCGGTGCTGCTCGCGGGGCACGAGTGCCGCACCACCGGCAGCATCGGCATCGCGATCTATCCGGATGACGGCAGCGACTCGCATACCCTCACCAAGAACGCGGATATCGCCATGTATCTCGCCAAGGAAGAAGGAAAAAACGATTTCCGCTTCTTCACGGCCGAGATCAG
This sequence comes from uncultured Alphaproteobacteria bacterium, assembly GCA_963742425.1. Lineage (GTDB taxonomy): Bacteria > Pseudomonadota > Alphaproteobacteria > Rhizobiales > Xanthobacteraceae > Bradyrhizobium. The sequence goes on along the minus strand of CAVULR010000007.1, from coordinate 220,069 downwards.
GAGCCAATCCATCGAGCAGCTGATCTTGGAAACCCACCTGCGTCATGCCCTCGAACTCGAGCAGTTCGAGCTGCACTATCAGCCGAAGCTCGAGGTGGTGAGCGGCCAGATCAACGGCGTCGAGGCGCTGCTGCGATGGACGCACCCGGAGCTCGGCAATCTTCCGCCGATGCAATTCATTCCGCTCGCCGAGGAAACCGGCCTCATCATCCCGATCGGCCGCTGGGTGCTCAAACAGCATGCGCCCAGAACATGGCCTGGCAACGGGACGGGCTTCCGGCGATTTCAATGGCCGTCAACCTGTCGCCCCGGCAATTCCTGGATGACAATCTGCTGACTGATATCGACGAAGCACTGGCATCGACCGGCATGCCGGCTCATCTGCTGCAGCTCGAGATCACCGAAAGCATGGTGATGCAGAACGTGGAGCGGGCCATCAAGCTACTCGATGAAATCCAGAGCCGCGGCGTGCGCCTTGCCATCGATGATTTCGGCACCGGCTATTCCTCGATGTCGCTGATGAAGCAGTTCCCGATCGACACCATCAAGATCGACCGCTCGTTCGTCCGCGATCTCGAAAACAGCACCCAGGACCGGGCCATCGCGAAGGCCATCATCAACATGGGCAAGGCGCTGGGGTTGACCGTGGTCGCGGAGGGAGTTGAGACCACGGAGCAGGATGCTTTCCTGCGCGGGCACGCGTGCGATGAGCTACAGGGCTACCTGTTCAGCAAACCCGTGCCGGCAGCGAACGTCCCCTCGCTCCTCCGGCCCGTGATATCCTCGCCACCGCTTCAACCTTCAAGCCTTCCGTCTGCGCAGCACCTCGAGGCTTCGGATCGGCAGCCCAAACACGCCGGCTGAACGCGCGCGTTTCACCCGCCGAGATCCCGCAGCACCGCCTCGACCGCCCTGCGCTCGTCCGCCGTCAGCGCGGCCTGCGGCTTGACGGGGTCGCCGACGTCATATCCCTGGATCGCCAGCCCGGCCTTGATGCAGGTGGCGAGATTATAGCGCGCGAACGCTTCGTTGACCCGCCACAGCCGGCGTTGCAAGGCGAGAGCTTCGTCCCAGCGCGCGGCCTTGCAGAGATCGTATAGCGCGACGCTCTCGCGCGGAATGATGCAGGCCGGCCCCGCCATCCAGCCGACGCCGCCGATCAGCATCACCGCGGCCGGGATATGGGCGGATGCGGAGAAGACTTTGATGTCGTCCCCGCAGCGGTTCATGATCGACAGCAATCGCCCGGTATTGGCGGAGGCGTCCTTGATGTAGCGGATGCGCGGATGCGCCGATAGCCGCGCGATCACATCCAGCGTCAAATCGGCGCGCTGAAACTGCGGGTTGGTATAAATCACGACGGGAATATCGACGGCGTCCGCGATGGCGCGAAAATAGGATTCGATCTGCGCGTCGCTCAACGGAAAGTAAGCTTCCAGGATGGCAAGGATGCCGTCGGCGCCGTGCGTCTGATAGGATTTCGCCTGCGCGACCGCATCCGACGTCGAGGTCGAGGCGACGCCGGCGACCACCGGCACCCGGCCTTTTGCGGCCTCGATCGTCGTCTGCACGACCGCTGTGCGCTGCGCATTGTCGAGATAGGCGAACTCGCCGGTCGAACCCAGCGGCGTCAGCCCGTGCACACCGGATTTGATCAAATCGTCGCAGAGCCGGCCAAGCACCTCGGTGCGGATGTGGCCGGAGGCATCGACAGGTGAGACCAGGTAGGGAAATACGCCGTGGAAATCAGGCATGATGGACGACTTTAAAACTGCGGCCGCCTTCGGGTCAAATTGGCATTCGACGCGAGATAGCCGGACCGGTTCGCGCCCCAAGTCGAAAGATCTCTTTTCGATTGGCTGCGCGCAGCGTGCGCGATGGCGATGACGAGCCGTGGGGGCCGACGTTGCCTTGCTTGCGCCACAACCCGCGCCCGATTGTGGCGTCAGGCAATCCGGTCTCGCGACCCGGCCCCGGTCTGACCAGGGCGTCGCAACCCGGGACACGAAAAAACGCAATCGTAACATGGTTCGCGAGCGTATTGGCGGCAACGAGGCGCCGTGCCAGTCCGTTCGGTCACAACGTTCGGCGCAACGCGATCGCGTCAGGACGGGGCCGGTTCGGCATCCGACAAGTCATTTTTCTGCCGTACTGGATCAACATGATCCATGCGCGCCGACGTTCAGTTTGTTGCGTATTTCAGAGTATCGACGATGACGACGCTTTACGATTTGCTTGGAGCGCTTCCGCACGATGACGCCCAGGGTCTTCGGACTGCATTCCGTAATGCGGTCAAGGGCGCTCACCCCGACATCAGACCTGGCGATCCGGATGCCGCCCTGAAATTCAGGCAGATCGTCAATGCCAGCGAAATCCTTGGCGACGACGAACAGCGCGCCGCCTATGACCATCTGCTGGAGCTCGCGCGGCTGGAGCGGCAGTCAGCCTCCAAGGCTGCCCTCGCCACCCGGATTTACAGGCTTGTCTCCGGCGTGATCGGGTTTGCCGGTATCTCGGCCGTGACGGTCGGGGGATATCTGCTGTTCATGCACATGTCGGTGGCATCGGTCGATCCGGCGCACGGCGTTGACGCTGCCGTGCGCGCATCGCCCGAGATTGCTGCCGTGCATCCGGCCGGTTCGCCGGATACGGCCGAGACGACGTTGCCCTTGGGCCATGGGAACGCGGGAATTCAAAGTGAGGCATTCGCACCGGGCGCCGAACTTGCGGGTGCTGCGGAGAGCGTTGCGGCTGACAATGTCAGTCCGGCGTCCGACGCTGCCGCGAGCGAGGCCCGATCCCTGCTTGCACGAAGACTGATCGCCTACCGCAACGGCGACCTGAGCCGCCTGTTTGCCGAGCTGAATCGCTCGGATCAAACCGATCCTCATTTTTTGCCGGCCTATGTCGACCGCGGCGTCATTTTCTATCGCCTGCAAAAAATCGACCGCGCCTTCGCCGAAGTCGCGAGGCCGAAGCCGATCGAAAAGGCCGCCCGCTCCAAAAGCGTGGCGACGACAATCAGCAAGCCGCGCTTTCACCGGACTGCCTTTGCAGCTCCGCCGACGCGGTTGTTTGCGCGGCGAATGGCGGCCCAGGTGCGACCGCAAGGGGAAGGCTTTGCGTCGCTCGGCGCGCCCTGAGGCATAAGGTCGGCCTGGTTAATCTGGCGCTCCCTGGCGCCGCGCTTTACTTCGCTCCGTCCATGCGGCGCTGGCTTCGGCCGATCCACCTGAACTCATACCGCTATAGTGGAAATCCCCTGTTTCTCCATTGTCCCGGCGCGCCTCATCACGGCGGCTACAAGCGGCCGCGGTCCGTGATAACATGGCCTCTGTTGCGCGGCGGGACGGCCGCATCGGGAGGGTACGATGACCACGGCAGCGGAAGGCAAGGAACTCACGCAAGTCGGCCCGGGGACGGTGATGGGCGAGCTGATGCGGCAGTACTGGATTCCCGCAGCGCAATCCTCCGAACTCGAGCGCGACGGGGCGCCGGTCCGGCTGATGCTGCTGGGCGAGAAGCTCATCGCGTTTCGCGACACCGCGGGCCGGGTCGGCGTGATGGATCATCGCTGCCCGCACCGCTGCGCTTCGCTGTTCCTCGGACGCAACGAGGAAGGCGGTATCCGCTGCATCTATCACGGCTGGAAATTCGATGTCGCGGGCAACTGCGTCGACATGGCGAGCGTGCCGCCGCACCAGGATTTCAGGCACAAGGTGAAGGCCAGGGCCTACCCGGCGGTCGAGCGCGCCGGGGTCGTCTGGGTCTATATGGGATCGAGCGCCAAGGCGCCGCCACTGCCGGCGTTTGAAATCCTCGACGTTCCCGATGACGAAGTCAGCGTCACCTTCATCCAGCGCGAATGCAACTACCTGCAGGCATTGGAGGGCGAGATCGATACCTCGCATTTCGGTTTCCTGCACGCCGGCCATGTCGACGCCGACGACGTGCCCGAGGATGAGCCGGTCCATTACACCGTCACCAACCGTGCCCCGGAGTACCATATCGCCGATACCGCATGGGGCACGCAGTACGCCGCCTACCGCGCGGCCGGGCCTGATTCAACCTACTGGCGCTTCGCCAACTTCCTGTTTCCGTTCTGGAGCCAGGCCCCCAACGGCGAGTTCGGCAGTCACGTGCATGCGCGCGCCTGGGTGCCGCTCGACGACGGCCACACCATGTTCTGCTTCCTGCGGTGGAAGCGCGGCGTATCGGCGATGACGCAGCCGCAGCCTACCTTCAAGGACGGCAAGCCGATCGGCGGCACCGGGCGCGGCAACAAATTCCTTCCGAACACCACCGACTGGCTTGGCCGCTGGCGGCTCGCCGCCAACCCGGGCAATGATTGGGGCATCGATCGCGCGGCGCAACGCGACAACACGATCTACAGCGGCATCGACGGCATACATTTGCAGGATCAGGCCATCACCGAGAGCATGGGGCCGATTACCGACCACGCGCTCGAGCATCTCGCGCCATCGGACCAGATGATCACCCGCACGCGCCGACGCCTGCTGATGGCGGCCCGCGCGTTGCGCGACAAGCGCGTGCTTCCGCCCGGTGTCGAGGACGCCGAAGTGTTCCGTGGCGCACGCAGCGGATACTTTGTCAGCGACGACAAGAATTCCTGGCAGGAGATATATGTGAGCCAACTGACCGCGGCGGTGCACCCGCCGGCCCTGCGGGCGGCGGAGTAACGCGGCGGTGCGTGGGCTGGCGCGCGCTAGGGGAGACGAAGTGAGTTCATAAAAACGGGCTACCATTATGGCAACGCCATTGATCAAGGTTCGGCTCTGCGCGCGGTGAGCTTTTCGTGGTCCGCCGTCGCATTCGGCGGAGATGCACGAGATGACAGCCCCGCGATCTCGAAGAAGGGACGATGCAAATGAAATCACTGCTGCTGGTCTTCTGTGTTTCCGGCATGGTCGCCGCCGAGGCATTACCGGCCGCGGCTCAAGAGGCAACCACGTGTACGCAGCGGCTCGGCCTGTGCAATACGCGCTGCGGCAGCACCCAGCGTCCTGACGCATGCCGCGACAAGTGCAAGTCGAACCATGCGACTTGCATGCGGACTGGTACTTTCCCCGTGATTGGGCCGTACGGTCCATGGCCCGGACTTGAAAAACGCTGACGCGGCGGAAACGCGTGCATAGCGTGTTGTGCTCATTTTTGGATTTCCTGCGGCCTCTTCTCCGACATTAAATCCGTTCTAGTCGGAACATCGGCTCGTAGTCCGGCTCAATCGTGACGCGGCCGACAGGCATCACCGGCCGCGTCCCGACTACAGTGATCCGGTACCGCGCAAGCAGGTGCGCCAAGACGATTTGCGCCTCCGACAACGCGAAATGCAGTCCGATGCAGATGCGTGGCCCGACGCCGAACGGGATATAGCCAGACGTTTGCACCCAGGGCGCTGACTTGCCGGCGAACCGGTCGGGCATGAAGGCCGTCGGGTTCTGCCAAAATTTGCGATGCCGGTGCATGATCCAGGCGCTGGCCCAGATTTGATCGTTGGCCGCCACGCTCATGCCGCTGATCGTGTCGGGACCGTTGGCCTGCCGTATGATATGCGGCACTGGCGGATAAAGCCGAAGTGTCTCCAGCAGCACATTGCGTAGGCGCGGCCAGTTCGCCAGATCCTCGAGCGTGCGGACATCGTCGGGCGGAAAAGCCGTTATCTCGCTGGAGAGCCGCTGTTGTTCCTCCCTGTCGAGCGTCAGTAGGTACACAGCCCAAAACATCAACCGCGCAGTCGTCTCAGAACCAGCGAAACACATGGTGGCGGACTGATCGCGAATTTCGTCGTCCGAAAGCATCTCGCCCGTGTCAACATCCTTCAGTTGGAGCAGCAGATCGAGAAGGTCGCGATGGTCCGCCGCCTTCGGTTCAGCCTTACGCTGGGCGACGATTGCCGCAATGGCACCGAACCATTTGGATTGAAAACGCCTGCGCTTTCCGAGCGCGAATCCAAATGAGTCCTCGCTCGGAGCAAAACCGTCGAGGAGACCGGGACGTCCCGCACCTTCGACGTAGCCCCGCACCAGCTCACTCAGCTCCTCACGCGACTGGCTTTCGGGCATCGAGAACAAGGCGCGCAGCACGGCTTCGAGCGCAGTATCCTGGAATGCGCTCGAGAGGTTGACGCCTGACTTGCCTTCGACATCGTGCAGCAAATGCCGCGCCGCCTCGTGGAAATGCGGCACCAACACGTTGATGCTCAATGGCGCAAAGCTCGGCGCGAGCAGTTTGCGTTGGCGCCGCCATTCGGTCCCTTCGGCCAGAAAAAGGCCGGAGCCGCCGAGCGGAATGGTGACACGCCGGACCGAGGACGGTCGCCGGTAATTCGCGGCATTGCCCACGAGAAAATGTCGCACACCCTCGGGATCGTTAACAACGATGGATGTAATTCCCAGCGTCGTGTGCTTGTTGATCAGAAAGTCGAAGGCCCGCTCGGGCCAAAACGAGAGGCTCGAACGCGCAACGGCCGGAAGCAGCCGCCACACTGGCAAATCCGCCGCATGCACCTTAGGTGCAGGCGGAAAAACTCTCGGTGCGATGACTGTCGTCATAGGCCAGCGTACCACGGTTTGGGGGCGTCGGAGTTGAGATGCCTGGTCCCGATCCCAAAGTCGTCATCTGCTTTTGCTTCGGCGGGGCCAAGCCCGGCGACCAGAATTTCGCCGACATAGTCGGCGGTGGCGCTGACTTCCTTCTTGTTTTCCGGCGATGTCGCGCTTGAGGCCTGCGCACGCGATAACACGGCGCACATTTTCCGCGGTGCGAATGGCATTCACGTCGGAAAAATTCAGGCTGCGCTCGTTTCTCTGGATGGCGCCGCCATCGACCCTGGTGAGTGGGCAAGCGAATTATATGGGCCGTCAACGGAAAGGGCCGTACTCGCCTACAAGACTAACCTCGGGCCGAATCCGAATGACGGTACCGGCACCTCGCCGTCCAAGACGCGATGGTGATCGTAGGCGCGACCTGGATACGATCCACTCCCGGTCAGCGTTTGCCCTTTTGCGCTTGGCGCTCCCTAGGGGAATCGAACCCCTGTTTCAGCCTTGAGAGGGCCGTGTCCTAACCGCTAGACGAAGGGAGCGCAGGGCTCAGGCAATAGCCTTGAAATCCGTTGGCGGCAAGGAAAGACGTGGATGGCCGGGTCATCCCCGATCAAGTCGGGGACAGGCGCCCGGCCATGACGGATCAGGGTACGCTCCGGCCTTGACGAACTCAGGGTTCGCTGACGAATTTCAGCCGGCCGGCGGGTTTCAGCGTCCGCGCGTCAAAGGTGCGGATTTCGGTCACCCCGCCGATGTCGAGCGTCACCACCAGGCGGTCGCCGGCGACGCCGGTTGCGACGATGCGGGCGCCTTTCGGCAGCGTCGCCGTGATGTCGGCGGTCGCCACAGCGCTTCCCTCGGTGCGGAAAAGACGATAGCCGATGGCGATCAGGACGGCCGCGACCGCCAGCGCCGTGGTAAGGCCTGCAATCAGCATCATCCGCCGCACCCGCGCGAACAACGCGGCCTGCTCGGGGGTCGGTTCGGGCGCAACAGTCTCGGTCATAAGGCTCATCTTGGAACCGGCATCGCATCGACAGGTCAAAGGCGGCAAGTCACCGTCGCCGGCGACGAGGGCTCGGCGCGGCTCGACCGCGTGCTCGCGGTGCGCCTTCCCGAGCTGTCGCGCTCGCGGCTGAAAGCGCTGATCCTCGCCGGCTCCGTCACCGTCGGAAGCGCCCCCGTCCGCGACCCCGCTTATCATGTCGCCTCCGGCGATACGATCACAATCGACGTGCCGGAAGCCGTCGCCGCCGAGCCCGCGGGCGAAGATATCGCGCTCGATATCGTCTATGAGGACGACGACATCATCGTCATCGACAAGCCGAGAGGGCTCGTGGTGCATCCCGCCGCCGGCCATGAGACCGGCACGCTGGTCAACGCGCTGATCGCCCATTGCGGCACCAGCCTTTCCGGCATCGGCGGCGTCCGGCGCCCGGGCATCGTGCACCGGCTCGACAAGGACACCACCGGGCTGATGGTGGCGGCCAAGAACGACCGCGCGCACAAGTCGCTGACCGCGCAATTCGCCGACCACGGCCGCACCGGCGCAATGCGGCGCGGCTACATGGCATTCGTCTGGGGCGTGCCGAACCGCCAGCGCGGCACGGTCGATGCGCCGATCGACCGCCATCCGCATGCCCGGGAGAAAATGGCGGTGCGCGAAAGCGGCCGCGAGGCGATCACCCATTGGGAAGTGCAGGAGACCTTCAACGGGCGCGACGGCAAACCGGTCGCGGCACTGCTTGGCCTGCCAGCTCGAGACCGGCCGCACGCACCAGATCCGGGTGCATCTGGCCCATATCGGCCACCCCCTGATGGGCGACGCCGTCTACGGACCGCACTTCAAGACCAAGGCCAGTCACCTCGGCCCCCGCAGCCAGGAGGCCCTGACCGCCCTCGACCGCCAAGCGCTACATGCATACCTCCTGGCCCTCGAACACCCCCAAACCGGGGCGATTTTGGAGTGGATTTCGGATTTGCCCGAGGACATGGCCTACTTGCGGAATTGCCTGCAAGCGGCGCTATGACGCAGGGCCTTTGGAAAAGTGGTGATATGCCAACAGGTTATACCAGCCACACGGGGACGTGACGCCCTCTTGCCTTCCAAACCATCCCCGTTTTGGTGTATGTTGCACCTGCGTTGAATATCCAACGCGGAACATCGCAGCGCGACTGGCTTTAACAAAGCGGACGCCTGCCTGGCCCGCCGCTATCGGGGGCCTGAACCACTGGAGGGCGCTAAATGGCCCGTACAGCTACCCTGCCGGTTCTCAACGGAGAATCCGGCCTCTCCCGTTATCTCGCCGAGATTCGCAAGTTCCCGATGCTGGAACCCCAGCAGGAATACATGCTCGCCAAACGTTGGCGCGAGCATGACGATCGCGATGCGGCACATCACCTTGTCACCAGCCATCTGCGGCTCGTGGCCAAGATCGCCATGGGCTATCGCGGCTACGGATTGCCGATCTCCGAGGTCGTCTCGGAAGGCAATGTCGGCCTGATGCAGGCGGTGAAGCGGTTCGAGCCCGAGAAGGGCTTTCGACTCGCCACCTACGCCATGTGGTGGATCAAGGCCTCAATACAAGAGTACATCCTGCGTTCATGGTCGCTCGTGAAGATGGGCACCACCGCGAACCAGAAGAAGCTGTTCTTCAACCTGCGCAAGGCGAAGAGCAAGATCTCCGCGCTGGACGAGGGTGATCTTCACCCCGACCAGGTGAAGCTGATTGCCAAGCGCCTCGGCGTGACGGATCAGGACGTGGTCGACATGAACCGCCGGCTCGGCGGCGATGCCTCGCTCAACGCGCCGATCCGCGACGACGGCGAGGCCGGTGAATGGCAGGACTGGCTGGTCGATACTTCGCCCAACCAGGAAGCCATCATGGCCGAGCACGAGGAGTTCGATCATCGCCGCGAGGCGCTGAACGGCGCCATCGGCGTGCTCAATCCGCGCGAACGCCGCATCTTCGAGGCGCGGCGCCTGGCGGAAGAGCCGATGACGCTGGAAGACCTCGCCGCCGAATTCGGCGTGTCGCGCGAACGGGTGCGACAGATCGAGGTCCGCGCCTTCGAGAAGGTGCAGTCGGCCGTCAAGGGTACGATCGCGCGGCAGGAACAGGCCGCGCTGGAAGCCGCGCACTGATTTGGCGGATTGAATGACAAGACAAAAGCCGGCGGCAACGCCGGCTTTTTTGTTGGGGAATTGGCAATCTCACCTCGCCCCCGCTTGCGGGGAGAGGTCGGCGCGAAGCGCCGGGTGAGGGGGTCTCTCCGCGAGTCCGAGCCGGTCGAAAGAGCCCTCACCCAACCCTCTCCCCGCGAAGAGCGGGGAGAGGGAGTTATGACGATCATCGCCGTCGCTCGACCTAAACTCATCATGCTCCAAGACCCGGCGATGCGGCCTCAGCCGACGCTCGCCCTCAATAATACGTCCTGAAATATTCCGCGAGGCTGTCGGGCTCGTTGAGCGTATTGAGCCACACCGGCTCGCCGTTCAGGAGCGCGCTGGCCTGGGTCCTGTAATCGGCAGCGACGTTGTCGGCCTGCGGCAACGGCTGGCTCAGAATATTGCGGTAGGTGTCATAGGCCTGCTGGGTGCCGACGAATATGCAGGCGCAATGCTGCGGCTCGGCATAGAAATAGCGGACCTCACCGCCGATCTTGTGCACCACGAAGCGATGCGCCGGCAGGGCGCGCATTGCCTTTTGCCCAGCCGGATCGTTGGCGAGCCTCAGGCGAAATCCGGCCGAGGAAAGATAAAAGCTGTTCTTCTCCAGGAAAGGTTTGCTTGGGGTCTCCAGCGCGACGAGCAGCGATGCGCATAACGAAAACACGATGACCGGAAAGGCGCGCAACGCCGTGATGCCGCCGGCGCGAAATGGCCGCAAACGGTCCGGCGCGGAAGGCCAAATCAACGATGTCGACATCCCGGATTCCCTCTCCGCTGTGCGCACCGCGCCCCGCGGCATCGCGGAAGCTAGCGCGAAGCGGGCGAGGAGCCAAGATGGCCTGGAGCGCGCCGCGTCCGCTGGGTCAAGCTGCCGATCCGAGAGCAGGGCTAATCTCCCCACTGCCTCGCCAGGATCGCCAGCGCGCAGCCTTCGCAATAGCGGCGCGTCCTTGTAGTCGATCCAGTTATGGGCATAGACCCGCTCGAGGGGAATCCCGTAGCGCGCCCGCAGCACCCGCAGCAAGATCCGCCAGGCCGCGATCTGCGCCTCGGTGGGGCCCCGCGTCACGTCGGGATAATTGCCGGCGAATTCCACCCCGATCGAATTGTCGCCGACCACTTGGTGAAAGGTCGGACCGTTGTCGATGTATTTGTTGTCGTCGCGGTTGCCGCCATCACCATGGGTCGGAACCAGATCTTCGCCCACCGCCCAGTACACAACGCCGTCGGTTTCCACCCAGACGGTGACGCCGCGCCGCGTCGGATTTCTCGCCTGCGCTTGCGCGCCGGCGCGGGCGGAGCCGGCCGGCCCTTCGGTCTGGTGCACGAGGATATTGCGCCAGGGATGGGCGTTTGAAACCGCGCCCCATGGCGCGAGCCAGACCATCTTCAGGCCGGGAATATCGGGCATGCCCGACGCGCGCGCGATCGTAACGAGGTCGGGTGCCTCGGCGGATGCTGGAACAGCGATCGCAACGACGCAAAGCGCCGCTGCAAGCAGGCGGAGGTTCATGGCCGTCACCCACCCGGGATCAAGTCCAAGGGCATGCCCTTGCCGGGGATGACCCTGATAACACGCTTCAGGCGTGCTGGCGCAGCTCCGCCACGACCTCGGCGCCTTCCGCGGGCGCCAGCGGCGGCGCGGAATCATAGACGGCAAAACCGTTCTTGCCGTCGCGCTTGGCGGCGTAGAGCGCGTGATCGGCGGCGGCCATCAGCCGGTCCGGGAACGAACCCATCTCCGGGCTCCATTGCGCGACGCCGATCGAGAGCGAAATCGGGATCTCGTCGCCGACGCAGGCCATGGCATCCTGCCGGCAAACCTCCAGGATGCGGGCGGCGACCATCGCGCCCTCGCGCACCGTTGAGGCGGGCAGCACCACGCAAAACTCGTCGCCGCCGGTGCGCGCCAGCATGTCGGCGGGGCGCAGCCGCGTCTGTGTCATCAGGGTAAAATGCTGCAGGCAGGCGTCGCCCGCGGCGTGGCCATGGGTGTCGTTGATCGCCTTGAAGCCGTCGAGATCGATGACGAGCAGCGAGAACACCTCGCCGCCGCGTTCCGACCTTGCGCATTCCTCGCTCAGGCGCTGCAGCAGACGCCGCCGGTTGCTGACGCCGGTAAGATCATCCATCAGCGCCAGGTCGGCCACTTCGTTGCGCAGCCGGTCCATCGCCATCAGCAGGAAGCCGAAATTCAGCGACATCGACAGGAACATCAGCACCAGCACCAGCACCGACTGGAACGCGCTGTAGCGAATGAATGAGGTATCGCCGACGAAATTATCAATGGCGCGGACGGCATAGACGGCAATGATGATAACGGAGACGATGCCGGCAAGCCGGGCGCCGGGATTTTCGCGGCCGTTCTGCGGCGAGAGCAGCAATTTCAGCGTCAGCGCGAGCGGCACCGACTGACCGAGCGAATAGATGAGAATCCGCATCGGCGCGCTGTCGTAGCCAAACAGGAAGAACGTCATACCGGCGAAGCTTGCCCCGGTGATCAGCGCGGTGCCTTGCCAACTGACGGGCCGGTCATAGAACCGCCTGATGCCCATCACGGCGAGACAGGCGGCGAAAATCATCACGGTGCCGCCGGTCAACAGCGGCAGCAGCGAATCCCTGGCGATGACGCGCGTCATCGCCAGCGCCGCACCGCCGGCGGCTGCGAACGCCGAGCCGGTCCAGAACTGTGCCGCTTCAAATTTGGGGTAGCAGCGCGTGACATAGGCCCAGATCAGGCCCAGCGCGAGAAAATTGATGACGAATACCGTCCACAGCGTCGGAACGCTCAGCATCGCGAATGCAGGACACCGGTGGTCCTGCCTCCCCTGTTGGCGAACGGCCCACCCGCGACCGTTCCCTCTCGTTGGACGGTAAAATGCAGCCGCTACGCTTAACGGAGTTCTCACTGCTGCCCAGTAATCGGCGCTGTGGTTTTGATTTGATGAAGATCGGGAGCGCCGGTTCCGGATCGATACAGAGTGCGCTGCCCGCATCGCTGCAATCGTTAACCCTGCGGGCGGCGCGAGAGGTGCGCGTTCGGCTGCGCTTCGAATTTTTGCGGCGTGGAAGCAGCTTATAGCGGCGAAAAGCGCTCAAAAATGCATAACAGCTGTGGATAACATAATAACAGCCGTGTGACGGTGCGGGGCAGCGCGCCGCGAATCTGTTGGGATTGCATTTGAGGATGTTGCGAGGCTGGCCCTCCGCCTAGCATGCCTCGTGTCGCGTTTCCATCCATTAAACCTTGAGAGGATACTATGGCTAAGAAAGCGAAGAAGGCGAAAAAGGCGAAGAAGTCAAAGTCGAAGAAGAAGTCCAAGAAGTAACCTTCAAGCCCGGGTGGAGCATCGCTCCGCCCGGGCTCCCGAACGGAAAGTCTTCACCAAAACGGCGGGCCTCGGGCCCGCCTTTTTGATTCGGGGGTGGCAGGACGTAGCCGCCATCTGCGTCATTGCGAGGAGCCAACGGGTCGCGCGAACGCGCGCCCGATGACAGGCACCGCGACGAAGCAATCCAGATCCTTACGTGGTGCACGATGGTTTGCTTCGCTCCGCTCGCAATGACGGTTCTCAGGGAGCCAGGCCATCACCGCTCGGCGAACGCCAGCCTGGCGCCGAGCGCGGCAAAGCCGCCGGCGAAGGCGCGGCGCAGCCACCTCATCGCCTTCGGCCGCGTTACGACATGGTCGCGGACGCCGGCGGCAAACAGGCCGTAGACCACGAACACCGCAAACGTCATCGCCATGAACACGAAACTCAGTTCCAGCATCCTGACCAAAGGATAGCTTTCATCGGCGGCGATGAACTGCGGCAGGAACGCCAGAAAGAAGATCGATAGTTTGGGATTGAGGATGTTGATCAGAATTCCGGTGACGATCACCCGGCGGCCGGAGCGGGCATCGAGGCGGGTATCCACCGCAAGCGCGCCGGTCTCGCGCAGCGCCTGCCAGGCCATGTACAGGAGATACATCACCCCGCACCATTTCAGGGCGGCGAAAGCCAGCGCGCTGGTGTGCAGCACGGCCGCGAGCCCGAGCATGGCCGCCGACATATGCGGGATGATCCCGAGCGTGCAGCCGAACGCCGCGGCGACGCTCGCCCGCGAGCCCTTCGTCAGCGCCACCGCCAGCGTATAGAGCACGCCGGTGCCGGGGGAGACGACCACGATCAGCGAGGTCAGCAGGAAAGAGAGCGACATGGTCGCTGCCATATCACGGCACCGGCGGCCGAGGAAGCCGCGCCAGGCCTTCTGTTCGCGCAGAGGTGAGCTCGTTCCTCGTGGTGAGGAGCGCAATGCTTGCGCGTCTCGAACCATGAGGCCCAATACGGCTCATGCTTCGAGACGCGGCGAACGCGCCGCTCCTGCAGCGATAACGGCGAGGCCGTTACGCGGGGATGAGGGCGGAGGCTCCAAGCCCGGTTGCCAAAGCCCCGCGGCCGTATCAGGGTTGCCGCGCGATCCTTCCCCAGACGGAGCCAATCCAAGATGACCGCGATTGAGGGAGCCGCCGCCGCGGTGACGGGCGCCGCCAGCGGCATCGGCCGGGCGCTGGCGCTCGAGTTTGCGGCGCGCGGCTGCGATCTGGCGCTGGCCGATCGCGACGAGGCGGGACTGCAGGCGGTTGCAGCCCTGCTCGCCAAAAGCCATCGGCGCAAGGTCACGGTGCATCGCCTCGACGTATCGGAGCCCGGCGAGATTGCGGCGTTCGCGCTGGCTGCGGCCTCGGCCCATCCCGGCCTCAACATCCTCGTCAACAATGCCGGCGTGGCGCTGCTCGGCAATTTCACCGAGATCGACCAGGCGCAGATGGACTGGCTGATGAACATCAATTTCTGGGGCGTGGTGCATGCGACCCGCGCCTTCCTGCCGCATCTGGCGCGCCAGCGCGAGGCCCACATCGTCAACATTTCGAGCCTGTTCGGCATCATCGCCCCTCCGGGCCAGACCGCCTATGCGGCGGCGAAATTCGCAGTGCGCGGTTTTTCCGAAAGCTTGCGGCACGAGCTGCAGATGGCGAAGAGCCCGGTGAAACTGTCGGTGGTGCATCCCGGCGGCGTCTCCACCAATATCGTCCGCAACTCCCGCACCGGCATCGGCATGACCGACAATGCGCGCCGCGCGCAAACCATCGAGCGTTTTGAAGCGGTGGCCAAAACCACGCCCGCCGCCGCCGCGCTGCGGATCATCGCGGGCATCGAGAACAACGCGCCGCGCGTCCTGATCGGCAACGACGCCCGCTTCATGGACCTGCTGCAGCGCCTGCGGCCGGGGACCTACTGGGCCGTGCTGGCCAAGCGGATCGAGAAGGCGATGGCGAAGGCGGGGAAGTGAAGCAGTTTCACCGCCGGTGCGCTCCCTCTACCCTTGTGGGGGAGGGTTGGGGAGAGGGGTTTATACGGGCAGTCCCGATGCGGCCACCCCCCCTCCCTGCCCTCCCCCACAAGGGGGGAGGGAACAGAAAGGACGCGCAGCCTTACTCCGATTCAATTATCAAACAGCCAAGACGGCCGTCATGCGAGCCGACGTGTCCCGGACGCGGTGCAGCGTCCTTCACGCTGCGCCGCAGAGCCGGGACCCGAGAGGGGCACCTTGCGCGGAGTGTGGGCCCCGGATCAGCAGCGCTTCGCTGCGCGCTGCGCAGCATCCGGGGCACGTGGACAAACCTTCGCATTCTCGCGGCACGATGCGCCCGAGGTTTGTCAGTGATTTCCTCCAACCCTCAAGCAGAGGGCGCAGGGAATGCCGGGCGCGCGATGCGCCCGCAGCCTCGCATGTAAAATAAAATAAACATGCGAGCGTAGTCACCACGGTCACACCGGTTTCACCCGGCATTCCCCGCGCAATGGTTTTAACGGTTTCCTTCGTGCTCTCCCCGGTGACCGGGCTCTTTTGCTACCGTCGCCGGCGGAATCACCTTCCGCCGACTTGACACCAAGCGTCGGGGTGTCGGGACCACACGACTTCGCCGTCCGCAGGTGTGCGCTGTTCGTCAATAGCGCCATCCGCGTCCACCGCATCCCGTCCCGCGTTGATGACGTTGCGCAACGCCCCTCCTAGGGAACAGGACGGCGGGACTCAGTGAACTGATTTGCATCAATCGCGAAGCAAAATATTTTTCGCAAAAGGACTAGACATGCACAATTACAAGGTGACGCAAGACTGATTTGCCCGTCGGGCAAATCAATCGGGCTTGTCCATTCCATATACGATGTCGTCCCTGCGGACGCAGGGACCCATACACCGCGGCCTCACGCTTTGGCACGATGGCTGACGGCTTTCGCTCCAACAAGTGACGGAGGTTATGGATCCCTGCTTTCGCAGGGACGACGGGTTTCACCGCCCCACCAGCTGATCGGCGAAATAGGCGATCGTCTTGCGATAGATCGTGGCGTGGTTCCATTCGCGCATCGCCTCGAAATTCGCGGTGCCCTCCTCATAGGCTGCACCCATCTTGAAGCCGTTGGTGTGCAGGAGGTTGGCGGTGGAGGCGAGCACGTCGGGCACGCTGTGGCGCAGGTCGACGCGGCCGTCGCCGTCGAAATCGACGCCGTATTTGACATAGGACGAGGGGAGGAATTGCGTCTGGCCGATTTCGCCGGCATAGGCGCCGATCATGTCGTTCAAGCGGAGATCGCCGCGCTGCACGATCTTGAGCGCCGCCAGCAGCTCGCCCTGGAACAATTCGCTGCGGCGGCAATCATGCGCCATGGTCGCGAGCACGCGAAACACCGGCAGCCTGCCCATGTCGCCCTTGCCGAAATCGGTTTCCAGCCCCCAGATCGCGACCAGGATCTGCCTGGGCACGCCGAACCGCGCCTCGATCCGCGACAATAGCGCCGCATGACGCTGCAGCATCGCGCGACCCCCGTTGATGCGGCCAGAGCCGACGCGGGTCGAGACATATTGCTCGAACGACTTGTTGAAGGTGCCGCGCTGGCGCCGGTCGAAGGAGAGCACCGCCATATCCTGCTGCACGCCACCGAGCGCGGATGAGATGACGTTTTGCGAGATGCCCGCGGCCGCCGCCTCCGCCGAGATGTTTTGCACAAAGGTGTTGAAATCACCGCCGCAGCGGGCGGCAAGCGCGGGAGTGGCGGCGATGACAGCGCCGAACAAGATGGCCAGATAAAGCTTGCGCATGAAAATCCCTTGTTGCTGCCCGATGGCCCCGATCATGCCATGAGATGACGGTGCGCGGCAGTGCTTTCCGCGCGCCAGCGCCACAATGCCCTGTACTCGTCATGGCCGGCTTGACCCGGCCATCCACGCTTTTAGGGCAGACGGAAAGGAGGACGTGGATGCCCGGGTCAAGCCCGGGCATGACGGTGGAGAAAGGGACGCGTCGGCGCGCCGCACATCCTCACTCGCCGCCGTCGATCTGGCGGCCCATCATCGCGATGGCGCGCTGATAGACCTGCGCGGCATTCCACGCCTGGATGGCGGCGAAGTTGGGCTCTCCCGGCTGGTATCCCGCACCCGCACGCCAGCCATGTGCTTTGAGAAAACTCGCGGTCGAGTTCAGCGCATTGGCCGCGACCTCGAGGTTGCCGGTGCCGTAGGCCAGAATGTTTTTCGGCAGAAACTGCGTCTGGCCGACTTCGCCATGCATGGAGCCGCGCGTGGCGGACGATAGCACGCCGTGATCGATCAATTGCAGCGCCGCATAGAGCTGCTCGGTGAAATATTCCGGCCGCCGGCAGTCGTAGGCGAGCGTCGCGATCGACGAGAGCATGTTTTGATTGCCGTGCTGGCTGCCAAATCCCGTCTCCATCCCCCAGATGGCAATCAGCGGGCCCGGCGGCACGCCGTAGCGGCTCTGAATGGAAGCAAACAGCGCGCCCTGCGATTGCTTCAATGCGCGTCCGCGCGAGACGATCGCCGAGGCGCCGCGCTTGGCGAGAAACTGGTCGAGCGACAAACCAAAACTTCGCTGGCCGCGATCGGCGGCAATCGTCGCGCCGGCATAGTGCGTCCCCATCAGCGCCGAGATGCCCGAGGCACCGATACCCTTGGCGCGGGCTTCGCCGGAAAATTGCTGCTTCCAGGTCTCGAAGCCGCCCGGCCCGCTACCGCATTGGGCGGCGTGGGCGTGGGGGCTTGCACAGGCTAGCATTGCCAAGATTAGGGACGTGGCTGCCGTCAGTCGCTTGCTGTTGGTCATCGGAAAGTTCCCTTGCTGCTGCAGCGCGCCCCTCGCCGACAATTCACTTTAGCAGCGCACCACCTTGGCCGGAATAGCGCGGGACGTGACCACGGCCGAGCCTTCCCACGGCAGATTTCGCCGGCACTTTTGCGGAGGCGATTGCCCTCGGCTTCAGATGGCAGAGCACATGCTGGAGATTCTCGCCAAGACAAAGAAAACGGCGGGCTTCCACCCGCCGCTTTCTTTCGATGGATGCCCGGGTCACTTAGCGCGAAGACGCGCTTCGCGTTTTTGCCCGTCCTCATGCTGAGGAGCGCGGAACGCGCGTCTCGAAGCATGTGGCCGCCCCATCCTTCGAGACGCCGCGCTAGGCGCGGCTCCTCGGGATGAGGGGAGAGGTCAATTATCCAAAAAGCTCCGCAGCTTCCGGCTCCGCGACGGATGCTTCAGCTTCCGCAGCGCCTTGGCCTCGATCTGCCGAATGCGTTCGCGCGTCACGCTGAACTGCTGGCCGACTTCTTCCAGCGTGTGGTCGGTGTTCATGCCGATGCCGAAGCGCATGCGCAGCACGCGTTCTTCGCGGGGCGTGAGTGAGGCCAGAACACGCGTCGTGGTCTCGCGTAGATTGCTCTGGATCGCCGCATCGATCGGCAGGACCACATTCGGGTCCTGGATGAAATCGCCGAGGTGTGAATCTTCTTCGTCACCCACGGGCGTTTCCAGCGACAGCGGCTCTTTCGCGATCTTGAGAACCTTGCGCACCTTCTCCAGCGGCATGCCGAGTTTTTCGGCCAGTTCTTCCGGCGTCGGCTCGCGGCCGATTTCGTTCAGCATCTGGCGCGAGGTGCGCACGATCTTGTTGATGGTCTCGATCATGTGCACGGGAATGCGGATGGTGCGCGCCTGGTCGGCGATGCTGCGCGTGATCGCCTGCCGGATCCACCACGTCGCATAGGTCGAGAACTTGTAACCGCGGCGGTATTCGAATTTGTCGACCGCCTTCATCAAGCCGATATTGCCTTCCTGGATCAGGTCGAGGAACTGCAGGCCGCGGTTGGTGTATTTCTTGGCGATCGAAATCACGAGCCGCAAATTGGCCTCGACCATTTCCTTCTTGGCCTGGCGCGCCTCGCGCTCGCCCTTCTGCACGCCGTGCACGATCTTGCGGAATTCGCCGATCTCGAGCCCGGTCAAGGCCGCCAGCGACTGGATCTCGTGGCGCAGTTCCTTGATACGGTCCTTTTCGTGATGCACGAAATTCTTCCAGCCCTTGGCCGCGAGCTTGGAGACGCGGTTGAGCCAGCGCGGATCGAGCTCCGAGCCTTGATAATTCTTCAAGAAGTCTTCGCGCGCGACGCCATGGCTGTCGCCGAGGCGCAGCAGGCGGCCTTCGAACGACACCAGCTTCTTGTTGATGTCGTAGAGCTGCTCGACCAGGCTGTCGATGCGGGCCTGGTTGAGCCGCAGCGACTTCACCTCGACGATGATTTCGTCCTTCAGCTTCTTGTATTTGCGCTCCTGCGCCGGCGACAGCGTCTCGTTCTGCAGCTGGTTGGAGATATCCTGTTCCTGCAGGCGGCGCAGCTTCTTGTAGTTGTCGGCGATCTTGTCGAAGGTTTCGACCACCTTCGGCTTCAGCTCGGCCTCGATTGCCGCAAGCGACATCTGGTTTTCGAATTCGTCGTCGTCGAGATCGGACTCGGCGGCGGCCTCGGCGGGATCTTTCTCCTCGCCTTCAGGCGCCTCTACCGGCGCGGCGCGGAACGGGGTCGGCGACGGCGGAGCTGCCGGCGGGGCGACATGCGAAGGCGCTGCGGCCGCCGGCATCGCCGCGCCATTGCCGCCCGCCGCAGCCAGCGGCTGACCGTCGGGGCCGAGGGGAGTTGCGAGCAGCGGGTTCAGGTTGTTCTTGGCGTCGGGGCCGGCGTAGGTCGCTTCCAGATCGATGATGTCGCGAAGGAAGATCTTTCCCTCGTTGAGTTCGTCACGCCAGATGATGATGGCCTGAAACGTCAGTGGGCTTTCGCAGAGGCCCGCGATCATCGCCTCGCGGCCGGCCTCGATGCGCTTGGCAATGGCGATTTCGCCTTCGCGCGACAAGAGCTCCACGGTGCCCATCTCGCGCAGATACATGCGGACGGGATCGTCGGTGCGTTCGCCCGGCTCGGATTTCTTGACTTCGGTGACGGCCTTCTGCGTGACCTCGACCAGTTCGTTGTCGGTCTCGTCCTCGGCCTCTTCCTTGGTTTCTTCCTCGCTGTCGGCGTCCTCGGCCTCGGAGACGTTGATGCCCATGTCCGAGAGCATCGACATGATGTCTTCGATCTGTTCGGGCGAGGTGGTGTCGGAGGGCAAGACTTCGTTGAGCTGATCGAAGGTCACGAAGCCGCGCTTCTTGGCCTGCTTGATCATCTTCTTGACGGCGGCATCGGACAGATCGAGCAACGGCGACGGTGCGTCGGGAGAATCCTTCTCAGGCGCGTCGGCTACCTTGTCGTCCTTTTCCTTGTCCTTTACCTGCAGCGTCTTTGCCTTGCTGGCCATTCATTGCTCCTAAACGCGCTTCGGGCAGGACAGGTCGCTGCGCCCGCGTATCAATCACTCGTGTCACTTACGACGCGGAAAGGGCGGCGCAAACATCGCCACCCCCGAATCTCATTCGCCGGATTTAGCCCTAGTACCCTGAAGGCACTTAAGCTTCGCTTAACCCTGTTTTTGCAGCCAAACCATGGGTTTGGCGAGTTATTTCGCGGTTCCGGCCACAACCGTCCGCAGCATTTTTTAATCAGACGCTCCGCTGGAGCCGGCCCGAGGACTCGCCAAAGCCCTCGATCAGGGCCTCGGTGCCGTCGACTTCGGCCAGCCGGGCCTGGACATCGCGTAACCACGCGTAATTGGCCTCGCTCGCCTCCGCGCCCAAGGCCATTTCCGCATCCTTCTTCTCCCTAAGTAAGGCGTGCGCCTTGTGATGCAAGGCAACCAGTTGATGCCATGTGGAAAGAACGTCTTCGCGGGCAGCACCGGGCTGCGCGCCCCACACATCCTTGGTGGTTAACGCCCGCTCAACCCTTTGAATTTGCTGGGTGTATCCCGATTTTTCGAGGGTGGCCAATATCCTTGCAGTCTCGTCAGCGGGATTGTCGGTATGGGAATAATTGGCAAACGCCGCGAAAATCCCGGCGCGTAGCTTATGGGCCTCCGGGTGGGCCAGTTCCAGCGCCGCCACCTCCTCCAGATGATCGTGCAGCAGCCAGGGATGGTTGATCAGGGATTGCAGAATCAGGGCCTCGCGGCGGGACATCGCGCTGCGCTGGCCGCGCATGATCGGGCTGGTCGCCAACTGGGGGCTCGCGGCCTGATATGGGCCGCGGTTGATGGTCTGGCCCCCCGCCCCGCTTTGGCCGCGCCCGGGGGATGCGAAGCGGCCCGCCGGGCCAGGGGTGAAGGAGCCGCGCGGCGCAAAGCGGCGGCCTGACTCGCGATTGAAATTGCCCTTGCCATAACCGCTGCGCGCGGCATCCGGCGCGAATGTCCGCTGCAGGCGCTCGGCCAGATCCTGGCGATAATAACGCCGCACCACCTCATCGCGAATGCTGCTCGAGAGTTCGCCGATCCGCGCCTCCAGCGCCGCGCGCCGCTCGGGGGTCGCAAAGGTGCCGCCTTCGATTTCGCGCGACCAGATGACGTCGGCCAAGCCACGCGCGGCGCCGATCACTTCCTCGATCGCGGCCCGCCCGCCCGAGCGCGCGAGATCGTCGGGATCCTGACCTTCGGGCAACAGCGCGAACCGCAAACTCTTGCCGGGCTTGAGATGCGGCAGCGCCAGATCGGCGGCGCGCCACGCCGCCTTCTGCCCGGCCTTGTCGCCGTCGAAACAAAGGATCGGCTCGTCTGCCATCTTCCACAACAGCGCGAGCTGGTTTTCGGTGAGCGCCGTTCCAAGCGGGGCGACGCTCGCCGGAAAACCCGCGCCGACCATGGCGATGACGTCGACGTAACCTTCCACCACCACCAGCGCGCTGCCATTGTGGGCGGCAAGCCGTGCGGCCGCGAGGTTGTAAAGATTGTCGCCCTTGTGAAACAGCGGCGTTTCCGGCGAATTCATGTATTTCGCGGCAACGTCCTTTTCCAGCGCGCGGCCGCCGAACGCGATCACCCGTCCGCGCAAGTCGGTGATCGGAAACATCACGCGATCGCGGAAGCGGTCATACGGCACCGGGATGTCGTCGCCCGCCACCAGCAATCCGGCTTCGACCATGTCCTCGACCGGAACGCCCTGTGCGCCCAGATGTTCTTTCAGCGCGAAACGTTCTGATGGTGCGTAGCCGATGCGAAACTGCAATTGCACCGCGGGTGAAATCGCGCGGTCGCCGAGATAGCCGCGTGCTTTCGCGCCATTGCGCGAGGCCAGGGTGTCGGCGAAAAATTTCGCTGCCAACTCCATCACGTCGTAAAGCGTCTTGCGGCGCTGCTCGTAGCGCGCGGCATCGGGGGTCACCGCGGGCAGCGGCAAACCGGCCATCGCCGCAAGCCGCTCCACGGCATCGGTGAAGCCCAGGCCCTCGGTCTCCATCAGGAACGAGATGATGTCGCCGTGCTTGCCGGAGGAGAAGTCGTGATAAAATCCCTTCTGGTCGTTGACCGTGAACGACGGCGATTTCTCCTGCTGGAACGGCGACAGGCCTTTCCACTCGCGCCCGGCCTTCTTCAACTTCACACGCCGGCCCACGACTTCCGATACCGGAAGCCGGGCGCGCAATTCATCGAGGAATTGGGGCGTAAAGCGCATTTGCCTGTATTTTGCGGTGAGTCGGGGATAACCGGCCATCGATATAGTGAGGGAAGGCTCACATCTCCAAGATTGATCGCTTTCACCCGCTATACACAGGGGCAGTGTGGTTGCGGGAACTCGCCGTAGTCGTCCCCTCTCCCGCGCTTGCGGGGGAGGGTTAGGGTGGGGGCTCTTTCGGCGATGGGACTCGCGGAGAGAGCCCCCACCCGCCTCGCTTCGCTCGGCACCCTCCCCCGCAGGCGGGAGAGGGAGCGCTTGCGCCTCGCTGTGAGTCTACCCCTCCAGAAACCGCCCGGAGGCGATGCGCGGCAAGTGGGCGACGGGCCAGTTGTAGAGATAGGTCCAGGCCTGCCGCGTTCCAGCGTCCGATGTCACCGTCAGGAGCCGCCTGACATATTCTGTCGGCTCAACAAAACCCTCGCCGCAAGCCTCGTACATGTCGAACTCGCGCAGCAATTCGGCCGGCGAGCGCAGCCGGAAAAGTTCGCCGAACACGACGTCACCGGCGTCATCCGACGTCACCAGTCCGGGATAATGCTTGACCCGATAAAGCCTGCCCCGGCAGCGCGCCTCGCCGATAAAGTCCGCGCCGCGCGACAACAGCTGCGCCATCGGATGATCGAAGCCGCGCATCAGCGTGCCGTAGACGAAGAGATGGTCGGAGGTCATGACCCGGATCAAGCCGCCACGACCTCGTCGCTGATGACGAGAAACTTGACCAGATCCATCCGGCCGAAACTGGTGGTCAGCGCCACGTCGGCGGCGTCGCGGCCGGTGCCCATCAGGATGCGGCCGATCCGCGGATGATTGTGGCGCGCATCGAAGGTGTACCACCGGCCGGAGAGATAGACCTCGAACCAGCCGGAGAAATCCATCGGGCTGGGATCGTAGGGAATGCCGATATCGCCCATGTAGCCGGTGCAGTAGCGCGCCGGGATGCCCATGGCGCGGCAGAAGGTCAACGCCAGATGCGCGAAGTCGCGGCAGACGCCGGCGCGCTCCTGGTAGGCGTCGTAAGCCGATTTCATGTGATGGGCATGCTGATAGCCGAAGGTGAGATGATTGTGCACAAAGCTGGAGATCGCCACCACCCGCGCCCAGCCGGGTTCGGTGTTGCCGAACAGCGACCAGGCGATATCGGTGAGCTTGTCGGTCTCGCAATAGCGGCTCGCCATCAGGTACATCAGCACGTTGTCGGGCAGCCGATCGATCGGAATCTGCTGCGCCGCGGGCGCCACCGCGTCAGGTAATCCGGAATCGCGCACCAGCGCGCTGCCGCGCAAGGTCACGCCGCCGGCCGGCGCCACCAGCCGGCCGCAGATGTTGTCAAAACTGTCGCGATAAAACCCGATCGGCACGGCGGGCTCGGCGACGATTTTCTCGGTGCCGATGATGTCCTGGCGGCGCGACGGATGAATGCTGAGCATGATCACCATCGGCGTCGGCTGCGCGGCCGAATAGGTCATTTCAAAACCTACCTTGATTTCCATGACCTAGGCCCTCGCCCCTTCGCCGGCGGCAACGACGTTGATGCTGACCTCCATGCCGACAAAGGCATCGGCCGAACCGAGATAGGTGCCGTGCAGCGGGATCGCCTGGCGCGGATCGCGCGCCACCGCGACGCGCACGAGGTCGCGGGTGCCGACGATGCCGTTGGTAGGATCGAACTCGATCCAGCCGGCGCTCGGCAGATAGACCTGTACCCAGGCGTGGGTCGAGCCGCCGCCGGCATAGCCATGCGCGGGATCCCGCGGGATGAACAGATATCCGCTCACGAAGCGCGCGGCGATGCCGAGCCGCCGCAGCGCCTCGATCATGAACAGCGCGTAGTCGCGGCAGGTGCCGGACTTCGTCTGCAGCGTGTCGAGCGGATGCTGGGTGCCCTGCTCGTGCCGCTTGCGGTAGGTGAAGGCCTCGCGGACGCCATGCGTCATGCCGGAGAGAATCTGGAAGGTCGGGGTCGGTCCCTCCGCATCGAGAAAATTCAGCGCCCATGCCGACAACGCGCCGTTGGGATCGCCATATTGCGGCGAGATGTATTGAACGAGGTCGGGAAATTCCTCATCGTCATACGCGAACGGATAGAAGTAGGCCGGATCGTCCGGGGTCAGCGCGAACTCATGCGCGGGGCTGTGTTCGACGGTGGCGGTGCTTTCGATCGACAGGGTTTCGGCGCGCTCGTCGAAGGTCGCGATCGCGACGCTGTTGCCGAACACGTCGTGGATCCAGCGCAGCGACATCGGCACCGGCACGATATCGAGGTTGTGCGAGCGCACGCGCAGGTCGTGGCCGTCGCGCGGACGCAGCATGATGCGATGTTCGCCGAACGCCACAGGGTGCGCATAGCGATATTCGGTCTTGTGATGGATCGTCAGTAGCGGCATCGTTCAGGCAATCATCGTCCGTTCCGGCGGTCTAATCCATACCTTCCCCTGCTCATTCGCAAATCGGTATGCTGTTTCGGTAGGCAACAATTAAGGCAAAATGGCTTTGCACGGCACCGGAGACACATCATTACTCCTTGGCGGCGAGGATGTTCCGCCTGTTCATGAAGACAATCCCAAAGGCCGCTCGCCGTTCCTTTTGACATCGGACCATTACGGCCGGGCCATCCCGCGCATCCTCGGCGACCTCGGGCTGCCAGAGGGCGAACTGACGCGGCACATCGCCTGGGATATCGGTATTGCGGGCGTTGCCGACGACCTGTCGAAACATCTCGACGCCCATCTGATCGCGCAGTGCTATTCGCGGCTGGTGATCGACTGCAATCGCCCGCCGCAGGCGCCAAGCTCCATCCCGCGGCTGAGCGAAGCGACCGCCATACCCGGCAATGAAGGCCTCGCGCCCGAAGCCGCCGAGGCGCGGCGCAAGGCGATCTTCGAGCCGTATCACGGCCGCATCCGCGAGGCGATCGACGCTCGCCTGCGCGATGGCATGGCGACGGTGCTGGTATCACTGCACAGTTTCACACCGGTCTACGCCGGCATCGCCAGGCCATGGCATATCGGCACGCTCTACCATCGCGATTCCAAACTGCCGCCGCTGCTCCTCAAGCTGTTGCGCGCCCAACCCGGTCTCGTCGTCGGCGACAACGAGCCCTACGCGGTGAGCGATGCGACCGACTACACGATCCCGGTTCACGGCGAGGCGCGCGGGTTGATGAACTCGGGAATCGAAATCCGTCAGGACCTCATCGCCGATCAGGCGGGGCAAAGGCAATGGGCGGATCGGCTGGCAAACATTTTTGGCGAGATCGAAATGGTTTTGCGCGCGCAGGGACTGGTTTGACCTGCGCTCACCGCACTTGACTGCACTCCCCGCACCCGGTGCTTCGTTCCCTCTCCCCTTGTGGGGGAGGGAACGAGGTGTGCAAGCCGCGCCACACCACCGCT
Source organism: uncultured Alphaproteobacteria bacterium (assembly GCA_963742425.1). GTDB lineage: Bacteria > Pseudomonadota > Alphaproteobacteria > Rhizobiales > Xanthobacteraceae > Bradyrhizobium. The sequence continues at coordinate 194,001 of CAVULR010000007.1, read as the reverse complement.
AATTAAGTGCGCTCATCGCGCCCGCGTCAGCGCCAGCCAGATGCCGCCTCCGACCATGAAGCCGCCGGAGATGCGCGACAGCAGCCGCGTCCGCCGCGCCGAAAAGAACAATCGTACGCGGCCGGCCAGCACTGCGAACACCGTGTCGGTGATCGCCCCCGTGATCATGAAGGTGACGCCGAGCAACGCCACTTGCGAGAAATGATCCTTGCTCATATCCATGAACTGCGGAATGAACGCGCCGAAAAATACCAGGACCTTGGGGTTGGAGAGCAGCACCACAAAGCCCTGCAGGAAAAACCCGCCGCGCGGCGGGGGCGGCGGTTCCCCGACATCGACGCCCATCACGGGGGAGCGGATCAGCTTGATGCCGAGCCAGACCAGATAGGCTGCACCTGCAAAGCGCACCCAATCGAACCAGTAGCCCATGGTCGCCATCAGCGATGTCAGCCCGACCGCGACGATGCCGATCACAATCGTCAATCCGGCCTGGACGCCGGCGATGTTGATCAGCGCCGCGCGGGTGCCATGCCGCAGGCCGTTGGCGATGACCAGGGTTACGACCGGACCCGGCAGCAGCGCCAGCGCGATGCAGGCGGCGACGAAAGCGAGATAGAGCTGAAGCGACATGGTGGGCTCGCGGTTGGATCGATCAAGCGGTTGCGATTATGCACCAAATCAAGAACAGGAGAAGCGGCCCCTTCGCAACCCTACTCGTCGCGCGGCTTGAGATCGCGTTTGCCGTGATAGCCGCGCTGCGGACGCCGCGGCGGGCCGTAACCGTTGGCCTCGGCCTCATTACGTGCGCGCGCTTCTTCGCTCCCGGTACGCTGCACCAGCACGCGGCGGCCCTTGCGGTCGGCGATCAGACCGCTTTTGCCGGCCGGCTTGAACGGCTTTTTGCCGCGCGGCGCCTCAGCCTCTTCGCTCTCAAGTCCCGCATTGGATTCGCCATGCACCGGCCGGGTGAAATCCGCGCCCGCCAGCACCGCGATTTTTTCGCCGAGTTGCTCGCGCAGCACACGGGTCTTGACCTCCTCGACCTCGCCTTCGGCGAGTTCGCCCAGTTGGAACGGGCCGTAGGACACCCGGATCAGCCGGTTCACCTCGAGCCCGAGATGCGCCATCACGTTGCGCACTTCTCGGTTTTTGCCTTCGCGGATCGCAAACACCAGCCAGACATTGGCGCCCTGGTCGCGCTCCAGCGTCGCATCGATCGGGCCATATTTGACGCCGTCGACTTCGACGCCCTTTTTCAGTTCATCGAGCTGGGCCTGCGTCACCTCGCCATGGGCGCGGACGCGATAGCGTCGCAGCCATCCGGTATCGGGCAATTCCAGCGCGCGCGCCAGGCCGCCGTCATTGGTGAGCAGCAGCAGGCCTTCGGTGTTGAAATCGAGCCGGCCGATGCTGATCAGCCGCGGCAGTCCCTCGGGCAGATTATCAAACACCGTCGGCCGCCCTTCGGGGTCGGCATGGGTGGTCATCAACCCGCGCGGCTTGTGAAACAGGAACAGCCGGGTGCGCTCGCGCGGCGGCAACGGCCTGCCGTCGACGGTGATGACGTCGTTGGCGGTGACATCGAGCGCCGGGGAATTGATGACGCGGCCGTTCACCGTGACGCGACCTTGCACAATCCATTGCTCGGCATCGCGGCGTGAGGCGAGGCCCGCCCGCGACACCACCTTGGCGATGCGCTCGCCGGATTTCTTTTCGCGGGGAGGCCGCGCGGGACGGCGCTCCTCGGGCGCGCGCTCGCGGTAGGCGCCGCGGCCGCCGAATGCCGGGCGCTTGGGGAAAACCTTGCTGTCGTCCTCGTTGTCGCGGCGCGGCCGATCGGCATTGCGATCGAAGGATCGCGCCTCGCTGCGCGGATGCTCCTGCCAGGAACCGCCGGCTTGTCCCGGGTCGCCACCACGATCCCGGCGGGGACGATCGAATCGGGGACGATCGCCTTGCGGCCTGTCACCGCGCGGACGGTCGAACTTCGGCCGCTCGCGGAACGGCCGGTCACCGGAAGAACGATTTTCGCGGGGCTTGTCATCGCGCGGCTTGTCGAAACTTCTCGCGCCATCGCGGGACGGACGGGAGTTGCGCCCGGCATGGTCGGGCGAAGAAGCATCGCGCTTCTGCCACGGCTTGGATTCGCCGCGGTCCGGGCGGCTGCCAAAGTCCCTGCGCGGGCCCCTGTCCGGCGCGCCCCGCGAGAATTTCTTGTCGCCGCCGAATTTTCGTTCGGGCCGATCGCCAAAGGGACGATCGCCCCGCGGTCGGTCGCCATCCCGTGGCGGCCTCGCACTGTAGGGGCGATCGCCCTGTGGCCTGTCACCACGCGGCGCATAGGGTCGCTTTTCGCCGCCACCCACTCGTGGAGTATAAGGCTTCTTGTCGCCGAATTGCCGGTCCTGGAAACGTCCGGCCGGACGGGCCTCACCGCGTTCGCTACGCGGCGTGTAAGGGCGCTTCTTGTCGTTGCCTCCCGGACGATCGTCACGGTTGAAGCGCTGCGGACGATCGCCGAACGGTCGGTCGCCGCCGGGACGCCGGGCGTCGCCGTCGCGGGGGCGCTTTTCGCCCTCGGTCTTTCCGCCGAAACCGCGCTTGGCAAATTTTTTCTCAGGTCCGCGGGCGGCGCCGGAGCGCCCCTTGCCGCCAAAGGGACGGTCGCGCCGGCCGCGGGAATCGTTGTCTTTGTCGTTGTCGCGGGGCATGAAAGGTCTCTCGGGTGCAGATCAGATGGCAACGCGATTGCGGAGAAGCCGGCATGACGAAAAATGCGCGCGCTCTTGGCTCAAGGCGCAATCTCACGCAAAATCGGTATCCACTTTTGCTGAAGGTGCATCCAGTAGCAGGTTTCTTCCGATGATACGAGGCATGACTGCTCCCTCTTTCATGGATTTGGCGCTGAAAACCGCGGAAAACGCTGGAAAATCAGGTGAAGTCCCGATCGGATGCGTGATTGTCAGGAATTGCGAGGTCATCGCCACCGCCGGCAACCGCACACTTACCGACCGCGATCCGACCGCGCATGCCGAAATATTGGCGATCCGGCAGGCCGCCGCGGCTATCGGTAGCGAACGCCTGGTCGATTGCGATCTCTATGTCACGCTGGAGCCGTGTGCGATGTGCGCAGCGGCGATTTCGTTCGCGCGCATCCGCCGGCTGTATTACGGCGCGGCCGATCCCAAGGGCGGTGCGGTGGAATCCGGCGTGCGGTTGTTCGCATCACCGACCTGTCATCACGTCCCCGAGCTCTATTCGGCGGTCGGCGAGCGCGAAGCGGCAACACTGCTGCGGGATTTCTTCAAGGCCCGGAGGTAGCGCGCTCACCTCTCCCGCTTGCGGGGGAGGTCGACGCGCTCGGCAGAGCGCGGCGGGTGGGGGAAAGTCTATCCCCTCGACCAGTTCGTTTTGCAGAAGCACCCCCACCCCAACCCTCCCCCGCAAGCGGGAGAGGGAGCAGACACTCATCCCGCCACTAAAAACTCCTTCAACGCCTTCGCCGTCGCATCCGGATTTTCCTCAGTCAGGAAATGACCGGAATCGATTGCCGCGCCCGTGACATTGGTCGCCCAATTCTTCCAGGTCTCGAGCGGCGTGGCCGCTGAGCTGGCGATGCCGGCATCGCCCCACAGCGCCAGCATCGGGATCGTGATTTTCTTGGCGATGTCATGATCGGCCTTGTCGATTTCGAAATCGGCATAGGCGCCGGCGCGGTAATCCTCGCACATCGCGTGCACCCGCGAGGGATCGCGGAACGCGGCCAGATAATGTTCCAGCGCGCGCTTGTCGATCGCATCGAGATTTTTCGACTTGGTCTGGCTCGCCATCTTGGTGCGCAGAAAGAAATCCGGATTGCCGCCGATCAACGTCTCCGGCAGCGGAGCCGGCTGCGCCAGAAAGGTCCAGTGATAGATCTTCAGCGCGTAGAGCCGGTTCATTTGCTGCCAATAGTCAAAGGTCGGCAGGATATCCAGCACCGCCAGCCGCGACAGCCGGCCGGGATGATCGAGTGCGAGGCGATAGGCGACGCGGCCACCACGATCGTGTCCGGCAAGCGCAAAATGCACATGGCCGAGCTGTTCCATCGCCTCGACCATTGTCCCCGCCATCGCGCGCTTGGTGTAGGGCGTGTGGTCCTTGTCGCTGTCAGGCATGTCCGACCAGCCGTAACCCGGCAGGTCGGCGATGATCAGCGTGAAGTCGTCGGCAAGCCGCGGCGCGACGCGGTGCCACATCACATGCGTTTCGGAAAAACCATGCAGCAACAGCAGCGGCGGCCCGTTGCCGCCGACGCGGGCGAAGATGCGCCCGGATTTGGTATTGATCCAGTGCGAGGAAAAGCCGGGATACAGGTCGGCGAGGTCGGGCATCACAAGCACCAATATCATCCGCCACCGGGTCTCGCCTTTGGCGCACCCGATGACAGGCTCCAGCGGATGATCCAGTAAACACCAACGTCTCCGCCGATAATAGACGGCGCGGCGTACCGGATACCCGGCATGCGCGGGGCATGACGTTGTCGCTTCAAACTTTGTTTGCCGTTGCCGCTGGCCCGTCCCGGCTATATGCCATCCTGCAAGCCCAACCATTTCAAGAACCACAACGAGGAAACTCCCATGTCGATCGATTTCGAAGTTCCGGCCGAGGCCAAGGCGATCCGCGAGAAAGTCCGCAAATGGGTGCAGGAGGAATGCATTCCCGCGGAGAAGGAGCTCGACACCAAGCCGCTCGACGAAGTGCTCGGCAAGCTCAGGAAGAAAGCGCGCGCGCAGGGCCTGTGGTGTCCGTTCATCCCGAAGGAATATGGCGGCATGGGCCTCGGCCCGCTTGCCAATGCGCTGGTACAGATGGAACTCGGCGAAAGCTCGCTCGGCGCGCTGTCGATGAATACGCAAGGGCCCGACGACGCCTCGATGATGACGATCATGGCGCACGGCACCGAATATCAGAAGGAAAAATTCCTCAAACCGCTGCTCAACGGCGACAAGCGCATTTGTTTCTCGATGACGGAAAAGGCCTCGGGCGCCGATGCCACGGGCATGCAGACCCGCGCTGACAAGGACGGCAATGCCAACTACATCCTCAACGGCGAGAAGTGGTTCTCGTCATCGGCGAGCGTCGCCGACCTCGCGCTGGTCATGGCCAAGACCGATCCGGATGCGCCGCGCCACCGGCAGTTTTCCACCTTCATCGTCGAACTGCCGAACCCCGGCTACAAGATCAAGCGCAACGTCAAGAACATGGCGATCGAAGGCCCGCACGCCGACGCGCTTCACGGCGGCCATTCCGAAATCGAAATCAGGGATCTCAAGGTGCCTGCGGAAAATCTGCTTGGCGGCGAGGGCAATGGCTTCAACATGGGCCAGCACCGCCTCGCCTACGGCCGGCTGCGCCATGGCATGCACAACATTGCCAAAGCCCAGCGCGCGCTCGACATGGCAACCAAACGCGTGACCGAGCGCTCGACCTTCGGCGTGCTGCTGGCCGACCGGCAGGCGGTGCAGTTCATGCTCGCCGAATGCGCCAGCGAACTCTATATCGGGCGGCTGATGCTGCTGCACATCGCCTACAAGGCGGAAAAGGGCATGGACCTGACGCAGGAAAATTCAATCGCCAAGGTTTATCTGGCCCATATGGTGCACAAGGTAATCGACACCGCGATCCAGCTGCACGGCGCGCTCGGCTACAGCCAGGATACCGTGCTGGCGAAGTGGTACACCCAGGTCCGCTCGCAGCGGCTGGTCGATGGTCCCGACGAAGTCCACAAATGGAAGGTCGGCCGCAACGTCATCAAGGCGTACCGCAAGCACGGCACTACGGCCTCGGCCGCGGGCGGTGATTTGATTTGAGGAAAAGCTGTCGTTGCCGGGCTTGACCCGGCAACCCATCTTCGCAAAGCTTTCTTGAAAGGTGATGGATACGCGGGTGAAGCCCGCGTATGACGACTGAGCGAGTTACGCATCGTTCCGGAATGTCAGGGGATACAAGCTTACCCGCCCGCCTTCTCCCGCTCCACCGCCTGCCAGCCGATGTCGCGCCGGCAAAAACCTTGCGGCCATTTGATGAGGTCGACCGCCTGATAGGCGCGCTGCTGCGCTTCAGCCACGGTTTTGCCGGTCGCGCAGACGTTCAGCACCCGTCCGCCATTGGCGAGAATCTTGCCATCCCTCGATGTCGTGCCGGCGTGGAAGATCTCGACGCCCTCGATGCCGGCGGCAGCGTCCAGACCTTCGATCACCGATCCCTTGCCGTAGTCGCCGGGATAACCTTGCGTCGCCATCACCACCGTCAGCGCCGGATCGGGAAACCAGCGCAGGTCGAAATTCTTCAATTGCCCGTCGCAGCACGCCAGCATCGCCGGCACGATGTCCGACATCATTCGCAGCATGTGCACCTGGCATTCCGGGTCGCCGAAGCGGACGTTGTATTCGAACAGTTTTGGTCCATCGGCGGTCAACATCACGCCCGCATACAGTACGCCGCGAAACGGCGTGCGCCGCGCCTTCATGCCGGCGACAGTCGGAAGAATGATCCTGGCCATGATCTCGGCATGGATATCGCCCGTCACGAACGGGGTCGGCGAATAGGCCCCCATGCCGCCGGTGTTCGGCCCCTGGTCGTGGTCGAATACGCGCTTGTGATCCTGCGCGGAAGCCAGCGCGATCGCGGTCTCGCCGTCGGACAATGCGAAAAAACTGATCTCGCGGCCGGACAGGAATTCCTCGATCACGACTTCGGCGCCGGCCGCGCCGAACCCGCCGTCGAACATCATGGCGATGGCGGTTTCGGCCTCAGCCGTTGTCATTGCGATCACGACGCCCTTGCCTGCCGCAAGTCCGTCGGCCTTGACCACGATCGGTGCGCCTTGCGCGCGAACGTAAGCCAGCGCGTCAGCCGCATTGTTGAAACGCGCATAGGCACCGGTCGGAATGCCGAATTCGGTGCAGAGCGCCTTGGTAAACCCCTTGGAACCTTCGAGCTGCGCAGCCTGCCTGCTCGGCCCGAACGCCTTGATGCCGGCGGCCGCGAGGTCGTCGACGATGCCGGCCACCAGCGGCGTTTCCGGGCCGACCACGACGAAATCCACGGCATTGCCTCGGCAAAAATCAATCACCGCCCGGTGGTCGGCGATATCGAGCGCGACGCATTCGGCCTCCTTTGCGATGCCGGCATTGCCCGGCGCGCACCAGAGCTTTGTCACCAAAGCGGAAGCCGCGATCTTCCACGCCAAAGCGTGTTCGCGGCCGCCGGACCCGAGCAGAAGGATGTGCATGAGATGGCCAGACGAGGGTGCGTGAAACCGTGTCGGTCGCACGAGTCTCCCTCTTCCCGCAAGGGGGATATTTTGCTGCCGTCATTTCGGGTTCGATGCTTTGGCATTGTCCCGGATTGACCGGCAAGACTAGGGCCGCGCCGTCGCGGCTTCGATGATTTCCTTGAGATAGGCGACATGGCGGGCGAACGCGCCGCGCCCGGCTGCGGTGGCGCTCACCATCGTCTGCGGCTTTTTGCCGACAAACGCCTTTTCGACCGCGACATAACCGGCCTTCGCAAGCGTTTCGATATGGGCGCCGAGATTACCGTCGGTCGCGCCGGTCAGCTTTTTCAGCCGGGAGAAATCCAGGCCCGTTGTGGCAGGCAGCGCGTTCAGCGCCGCCATGATCTTCAGCCGCAGCGGCTGATGGATGATGTCGTCGGGTTCGGCCATCGCGCTAGCTCCGGCGCATCCAGAGCCCACCGAGTACAAGCCCGCCGCCGCTGACGAGGGCCATCCACAGGTCGAACGCACCGCCGATCAGGAAATAACCGGCCAGGGTCAGCGCAATAATGGAAAGACCGATCGCAACGAATGCCCGGCCGACCCACAATCCGGCGATGGTGTAGACCAGCATGAAATAGATCGGCCAGAACGTCCCCATCTGACGCGGCGTGAAACGGCCGAGCCAGACGCTGGCGAATATGCCGAACGCGATGAACAGCAGCCACGCCGTCAACATCCGGAGATCGAAGGTACGGATGCGGGTCCGCGCATGATCGAAGGCGCTGATGGCAAACGAGCCCGCGAACCCCGTGACGTACACCGCCAACCAGCCATAACCGGCGTTACGCGGCGACAGCCAGCTCCCAAGATAGCCGGCGAAGGTCAGTACGCCCCACATGACCATCATCAGGCTGGCGAGATTGTAGATCGTGGATTGACGAACCCGCTGCGCGATCTCGCTGATCTCGGTGAGCGCTGCGCTGGCCTCTCTGCTGTCGATCATGGTTTCACGCCGTCCCGCACGGCAATCCGCCCGAACCACCTGGACATCGGCTTTCTCCTCCAGTTGAACAATCCAGAGAACTCTGTATCATAGAGTAATATTCACGGCAATGCCCGATTGGCGGTCGTCGCCAAAAATCCCTAACTTGCGCCTCAGCTCCAAAAGCCCGATTCGAATGAGCGAGATGTCCGCAACCGAAGCCCTTATCAACGCGCCGGAATTCACGGTTTCCGAACTGTCATCCGCCCTGAAGCGGACAGTCGAGGACGCCTACGGACATGTCCGGGTGCGCGGCGAGATCTCCGGTTTCCGCGGACCCCACTCCTCCGGGCACTGCTATTTCGCCCTGAAGGACGAGAGCGCCAAGATCGAGGCGGTAATCTGGAAAACCGCTCATGCGCGGATGCGCTTCAAGCCGCAGGAAGGCCTTGAAGTCATCGCCTCCGGCAGGCTCACGACGTATCCCGGCTCTTCGAAATACCAGATCGTGATCGAGGCGCTGGAGCCCGCCGGAGTGGGCGCGCTGATGGCGCTGATGGAAGAGCGCAAGCGCAAGCTTGCCGCCGAAGGCCTGTTCGACGAGGCGCGCAAGCAATTGCTGCCATGGTTGCCGGAAGTGATCGGCGTCGTTACCTCGCCAACCGGCGCGGTGATCCGCGACATCCTGCATCGACTGCAAGATCGTTTTCCACGCCGCGTGCTGGTGTGGCCGGTGCGGGTGCAGGGCGAAGGCTCGGCCGAACAGATCGCGGGCGCGATCCGCGGGTTCAATGCGCTGCCCGCCGGCGGCAGGATTCCCCGCCCCGATCTTTTGATCGTCGCGCGCGGCGGCGGCTCGCTGGAAGACCTGTGGTCGTTCAACGAAGAGATCGTGGTCCGCGCCGCCGCCGACAGCATGATTCCGCTGATCTCGGCGGTCGGCCACGAGACCGATATCACGCTGATCGATTTTGCCGCCGACAAGCGCGCGCCGACGCCAACGGCGGCCGCCGAAATGGCGGTGCCGGTGCGCAGCGAGCTGTTCGTCGAGGTCGGAGGCCTGGCACGCCGGACGATGCGATGCTGGCAGCGCGGCCAGGAAGGCCGCCGCAGCGAATTGCGCGCGGCGGCCCGAGCGTTGCCCGCGCTGGGCGAACTGCTCGCGATCCCGCGCCAGCGCCTGGACGGCGCCGGCGCCTCGCTGCCCCGCGGATTGAAGGCCAATACCCACGCCCATTTCCGCCGCTTCGCTCAATCCAGCGCGCGCCTCACCTTGCGGGTGCTGCATGGACAGGTCGCGCAGGCCGGCCATCGGCTCGCCGTCTGCGGCGAACGGATGAGACATTGCGGGCGGTCGCTGCTGCGAGCACGCCGCGATCGCTTTGCCGGACTTGAGATCAGGCTGAAGGCCTCAAAACTTTCCAACGCGCAGGCGCAGCGCCAGGCCATCGCGCGCGAACGCGAACGCGTGACCCGCCTGGTTGAACGGGCGCGGCGGGCGCTCGCGACCACGACGCAGCGCCTCGATGCACGTGTCGCCCACAGCGGCCAGCTGCTGGGAGCGCTGTCGTATCGCAGCGTGCTGACGCGCGGGTTTGCCCTGGTGCGCAACGATCACGGTCACGCCGTGCGCGCGGCGGCAGCCGTCGCACCGGGGGCGCGGCTCAACCTGGAATTCGCCGACGGACGCGTCGCGGCTACCGCAGATGGCGATCGTCCGGCGGCGACTTCGGCTCCGGTAAAGCCGGTAGCAGGCGAACCAAAGCCTTCCGCGCCAAAGCGCGCCGTCAAACCGGCCGGTCAGGGAAGCCTGTTTTAGCGGGGGGCTTTAGCGCGCCAGCCATTCCGCGACGCGCTTTTGCGAATCGGCGCGCGCCTCGGGATCGGTGCCGAGATGACCGCGATCCGGCAAGGCGGCGTCGGACGTTTCGGCAATCGCGTGCAGCGGGAAATTCTCGCGGTCGAATTCGTGATAGGCGCCGGGATAGACCACGATCCGCGCCAGCGCGCTGCGGCCCTGCGCGCCATCGACCATCTGACGGCAGGCGGGCGGCGAACTGACGTCGTCTTTCGCGCCGATCAACAACAATGTCGGCACCCGCGCGCTCCATCCAAGTTTCGAGGAGATGCGGCAGTCCGGATAGAACGCAACCGCCGAGCGGAAATCCGGCTCGACATGATGCGACGATAGTTGCGGTCGCACTGCCCACAACAGCGCGCTTGCGCCGTTCGCCCATCCCAACAGACTGATGCGGTCGCGAGCGGCCCAGGGTTGCTGCACCAGCCATTGCCGGGCGGCCATGATGTCCACGACCCGCTCGCGGCGCGCGAGCACGCGCCGCTCCCTGACACGGCATTGCGGGCCGAGTTCGCGCGAACCATAGGAATCCGGCAGCAGGACCGCTTTACCGCCGTTGAGCAATTGCTCGGCCCAATCGCCGTATCGCGGCTGGACCGGGTCGGAATGGCCGGCCAATCCGCCACAGCCGTGCAGCGCGATCACAACCGGAAACGGACCGTTGCCGTCGGGCTTGTAAAGCTGGGCGTGCAGCACCCCGCTGCCTGAGGGAATGTCGACCTGATGGGGAGACGGCAACGGCGCCGCCGGTGCAGCAGGCACCCCCGCCCATAGCGTCAGGAAGATGAATACTGACAGAAGGCGCATCGGAGCCGCCGGTCACATGGCGCTGGAAAAATAGCGTTCCCTTTGCGAAAGGCTAGCATATACGAGGAACAAAAATTCATCACAAATCGGTGGGTTTGACGAGCGGACACCATGACTTATTTATGATAGATCGAATCTTGCGAACCACCTGTTCCGGCGCGACCTGGCCGGGGCTGATCGGAGAATCCAATCTTGCTGAACAAGTTCGGTCCCTCGGGCCACGGCGAAGCGCAGGTGCAATATCTGGATGGCGATTTCCGCGTGGTTTCGCCGGGGACCTATGTGCGTTGCGCGGTGACCGAAGCGCGGATACCGCTCGACGAATTGAAATACTGGAGCGTCGATCGGCAGGAAGCCTACGCGGTTCCGAGTGCGGTCCTGCAACGGCATTTTCCGGCCGCGCTCAAGAAGCAATCATGATCCGATAAAATCGTACCAGCTGATGATCTCATCGGTTGGTTTGAGCTGGATCTCCGCGAGATTTCCTTTCGCGCGCCTTAAATAGCCGCTCCGACACGAGCCTCCGCAATTTTGCGGCGCTGTCGAATTCGAGGGTTACCGCGAAGGCCGCGATATCCTTCGCCCAGATCGGCAGACCCCCGGGCTCGCGCAGCCGGGCCAGATCCTTTTCCGTCGTGACCAGGGTCAGCGCGTCGCGTTTGGCATCCGCGATCAATGTGTCGATCTCGGCTTGCGAAAACCGATGGTGATCGGCAAAGGCCCGCTCCCGGACAATTTCGATCCCGTTCGTCCGCAGCATGCTGAAAAACCTGCCGGGGTCGCCGATCCCGGCGAACGCCAGCACGCGCCTGCCGCGCAGCGCGGCTACCGAGGCATGGTCCGCCCGCAGATGCGCCGATAGCACCGGCTTGTCCTGCGCGGCGATAGCGGCGGCAACCGCCGCGGCGGCGCTACCCTCGCCGATGACGATCAGGGCATTGGTGCGCTCAAGTTGCGGCGACAACGGCGCGCGCAACGGGCCCGCCGGCAGCACCCGGCCATTGCCGAGGCCGCGTTCGCTGTCGATCACGATCAGGCAGACATCCTTGGCAATCGCAGGGTTCTGAAAGCCGTCATCCATCAGGATCACCGAGGCGCCCTGCGATTTTCCCAGTGCAACGCCATCGATACGATCGCGTGAGACAACCACCGGCACCGTCCGCGCCAGCATCAACGGCTCGTCGCCGACATCGGCCGCGAGGTGCCGCTCGGGATCGACCATGACCGGCCCATGCAGCCTTCCGCCATAGCCGCGGCTGAGGACCACGGGCGTCTCGCCGATGTCGCGCAGCACCTTGGTCAGCGCCAACACCGCCGGAGTCTTGCCGGCGCCGCCGACATGATAGTTGCCGACGCAAAATACCGGGATGCCGGCGGAGAGCCCCTCGCGCTGCAATCGGCTCGCGGCAATCATGCCGTAGAGCGCGCCGAGCGGCGTCAGCAACAGCGATATCAACGACGACGGCCGGTACCAGAAGGCCGGCTCACGCATTCGCCGCTCCCATTTCCAACCGCAGCTGCAACAGATAGGGTTCAAGGGCGGCCAGCGTTCGATCGAGCGCGCCGCCGAGCTGCTCGACCACGCGCTCGGAGGCCGCAACCGATAATTCGCGCGCCGCCGGATCGGCCAGCAACTGACCGAGCTGTTTCACCAGCGCTTCCTGGGTGTCAGCCTTTCTCGCGCCACCCGCATTGTCGAGCGCGTCGTACACATCGGTGAAATTGAATACATGCGGGCCGTGGACGATGCAGGCGCCGAGCTTGACCGCCTCGATCGGATTCTGCCCGCCATGAGGAACCAGCGAGCCCCCCATGAACACGATCGGCGCCAGCCGGTAGAACAATCCCAGTTCGCCCAGGGTATCGGCGACATAGATGTCGGTGGTCGCCGTCGGCAATTCCTCACGCGAACGCAAGGCCACATGCAGTCCGGAGGCCGCGATGGTGCGCGCGATGGTTTCGCCGCGATCGGGATGCCGCGGCACGATCACGCTGAGCAGTGACGGAAAGAATCCGGCAAGCGTGCGATGCGCCTGCAACAGCACGTTTTCTTCGCCGGGATGGGTCGACGCCGCCACGACGATCGGGCGGCCGCGCGTCACCGACATCAAGCGCTCGAGCTTGGCGTTATCGGCAGGCGGCGCCGGAACGTCCAGTTTCAAATTGCCCGTCGTGACGACATTGCGGCTGCCGAGCGCGACAAAGCGCTCCGCGTCGACCCGCGACTGGGCGAGACAAATGTCGAACCGACCAAGCAGCGCCGAGATCGTGGCGGCGATCCTGCGCCAGCGCGGAAACGAGCGATGCGACATCCGGCCGTTGATCAGGACCATCGGCAGACGCCGCGCCGCGCTCGACAGGATGAGATTGGGCCACAGATCGGACTCGATGAACAGCGCAAGACTCGGCCGCCAGTGATCGAGAAAGCGCGTCACATATCGCGGCGAGTCGTAAGGCACATATTGATGGATGATGTCGGCGGGGAACCGCTTGGCAACGATCGCCGCCGACGTCACCGTGCCCGACGTCAGCAGGATGCGGATATTGAGCGCGCGCAATTTCTCGATCAGCCCCACCGCCGCCAGCACCTCGCCGACGCTGGCGCCGTGAATCCACACCAACGGTCCATGCGGCCGCGCGTCCCGGCTGATGCCGCGGCGTTCGCCGATCCGCGCCGGATCCTCCTTGCCCTGTTTCAGCCGCCGCTTGATCAGCGCCGGCGACAGCGGCACCACGGCTGAGGACAGCTTCCGGTAGAGACGCAGCGTCATCGGCAGGGAGTTAGCCAAGGCTTGCCTCCGGGCGCCCGACCTGCGCATAGGCGCGGCGGGTCGCCTCGTTCAAATAGGTCTCCACCTTTAGGCGCAACTTTTCCATGGTCTCGGCGTCCGCATCCTGCGGCACGAAGACGGCATCAATGCCTACCACAGCCCCTCGCCCGAATGGCAAATTGATGGTGGTGTGGTCCCAATTGTTCAGGCGGATAAACCGGCTGGTCACCATCGCAAAAGGCAGGATCGGCCGCCCGGATTCCCGCGCCAGCATGATGATGCCGAGGCCCGCGACGCGCGAGCGCTTCGGCACGTCGGCGGTCGAGGCGACGTTATAGCCCTGCTCGAGCGCCTGGACCATTTCCCTGAACGCGCCGACGCCGCCTTTGCGGTGGAACGCACCGCCATGATCGCCCGAGCCCCGGATGGTTTCGATGCCAAGCCGCTCAGCAGCGATGGCATTGAACTCGCCGTCGCGATGGCGCGAGATCAGGACTTTGGCGCGGTGGCTCTCCTTGGTCTTGATAAAAGGCGTCAAGAAATGCTGGCCGTGCCAGAACGCAAATATCAGCGGCTGCGTCGGCTCGACCAATTCATAGACGTTTGCCGGGTCGAAACTGAATCTGTTGGTCAACCAGACCAGCCGCAGATACTCGGCCGCAAGAAAACCTACGGTGCGCTGGACCCACCTGCTGCGCAGCACATTGCGAACTAGCTTTTTCAATGGGCAGGCTTCGCGTCTTGACCTGGATCGAGTAGCCGGTGGAGATGGACGACGAAATAGCGCATGTGGGCGTTATCAACGGTTTGCTGCGCTTTCGCCTTCCAGGCCGCGTAGGCGGTTGCGTAATTGGGGAACACGCCGACGATTTCCACCGCATCGAGATCCTTGAATGTGGTGTGCTCGAGATCGGTCAGTTCGCCGCCGATTACAAGATGAAGCAATTGCTGCTGGGCAATTTCCGGCATGATTCCATTTCCTAACGCAGTGCCCGGCAAGCCCAATTCGTAAAACCCGATCAGGGGCGATCAGGGCAAGGGATGATTTCGAAAATGCGCGACAATGCGTGCATGACGATCGCATCCCGCTGCCACCAGCACCCCGTGCGCCACCTCCCGGCGATTATAGAGAATCGTGTCCCCCGAGAGTGTGGTCATGTTACCATTCGCTTCCTGCACGATCAAATTGGCTGCGGCAAGATCCCAGTCGCGGCTTTGGCCGCCCGCAAACGCAGCGTCCAGGCCGCCATGCGCGACCCGGCACAACCGAAGCGCCAGCGACCCGATCCGGGGATGCAAAACAATTTGGTCCGACGAGCGGTTGAGCCGTTCGACAAGAGGCTTCGGTCCGGCGACGCGGGAGAAATCGAGCTCGACGCCCGGCGTTGCGCAAACCGGCGCATCATTAAGCGTGGCGCCCTGCCCGCGAATGGCGAAGAAAAATTCATCGCTCGCCGGCGCGTACACCGCGGCGAGCAGCGGTGAGGCGTCCTCGACCAACGCCACGCTCACGCACCAGTCTTCGCGGCCGGCCAGATAGCCGCGGGTGCCGTCGATAGGGTCGACGATCCAGACCAGAGGCTTGCCGAGACGCTGTTCGTCGTCGGCGCTTTCTTCCGACAGCCAGCCGTAATCGGGGGTATGGGATCGCAGCTTTTTCTCGAGCAGGTCGTTGACCCTGATATCGGCTTCCGACACCGGTGAGGAGGCGCCCTTGGTCCAGTTCTTCAGTTCGGTGCGAAACAGCGACAGCGCCAACCCGCCGGCTTCGCGAACCGCCTCCGCCAGAAGCGCGGCGTCGCGCGTCAGGCCATCGCGCGCCAAGACCTGTTCATGCACGCCGGCGCTACCGGCCGCCAAGCGTCAGTCCCTCGATACGAACCGTCGGCGCATTGACGCCATAGCGGAATTCCAGGTCGTTGGCCGGCACCAGCGATTTGAATATTTCGAGCAGATGGCCCGCGATCGTCACTTCGCTTACCGCATAGGTGATTTCGCCGTTTTCGATCCAGAACCCGGATGCGCCGCGGCTGTAGTCGCCGGTCACGCCGTTGACGCCGGAGCCGATCAGATCGGTGACGTAAAATCCCTGTTTGATATCGGACATCAGTTCGGCCGGGCTGGCCTCGCCCGCTTCAAGATGAAGATTATACGCCCCGGGCGAGGGCGAAGACGACACGCCGCGATGGGCGTGGCCGGTCGTGACCAGTCCGAGTTCGCGCGCGGTCGCGCAATCCAGCAGCCACGATGTCAACACGCCCTGATCGACGATGGCGAGCTTCTTGACCCTGACACCCTCGGCGTCGAACGATTGCGAGCGCAACCCACGCACCCGCAGCGGGTCGTCGATGATGCGGATGTTTTTTGCAAACAACTGCTGGCCGAGACGGTCTTTCAGGAAACTGGTCTTGCGCGCGATCGAGGCGCCGTTCACCGCGCCCACGAGATGGCCGACCAGCGAGCCGGAAACCCGGGGGTCGAACACGACAGGCACCTTGCAGGTCTCGACCTTGCGTGGATTGGCGCGCGCAACCGTGCGCTCGCCCGCCTTACGGCCGACGCTTTCGGGCGATGCGAGGTCGGAAGCGTGCGGCGCAGTCGTGTAGTCGTAGTCGCGCTCCATGCCGGTACCGTCCCCGACGATGGCTGTCATCGCGATACTCTGGCTCGAGCGCAAATACGAGCCGTGGAAACCGGTACTGGTAACCAGCACCATGCCCCCGATCCCGCTCGAGGCCGAGGCGCCGCCGGATTTGGTGACGCCCTTGACCGCCAGCGCCGCCGCTTCGGCCTCACAGGCGCGGCGCTCGAGCTCTGATGTCGATGGGGTTCTGGTGTCGAGCAGATCGAGTTCGGGGAAATCGCGCGCCAGCAATGACGGATCGGCGAGGCCGACATATTTGTCGTCGGGGGCAACCCGTGCCATGGCGACGGCGCGCTCGGCGAGCTTGGCAATGCCGTCGCCGCTGACGTCGTTGGTCGAGACCACCGCCTGCCGCTGTCCAACCAGCACGCGCAGTCCGACATCGTCGCCTTCCGAGCGTTCGGATTCCTCGACGCGCCCGTCGCGCACTTCGACGCCCTGCGAAACGCCACGCACTGCCACCGCGTCGGCGGCGTCGGCGCCCGCGCGCCTTGCCGCCTCGACCAGCCGCTGCGCCAGCGCGCCGAGCGCGGATTGGTCGAACAGGCCGGCGGCTGCGGATGCAGGGGTTGATGCAACTGATGGTGAAGAGATCACGAAGGAAATCCCGGAGATTGGAGAAGGACTGGACGAGGATGGAACAGGAATGGTGCAAATCGCCCGACACTTCAGATGTGGCCGATTCACGCGGACTTCAAGCATTTTCCTGCGACAAAAGCCAAGGATTTTTGCCGATATCGCAAGGTCTCGTCAATCATGTGAGCCAAGGTCCTGTCAATCATGCGGGCGGATGCAGGGCAAGTGACGTCGGATTAACCAGCCTTTTTAAGCCGTTTCCGACGCGGCCCCGCTACGGTCTCGTATCGACCGGGAACATAATCCCGGCGGGGGGACTATGCCGTGAGGCGTCAAACTGCAAGCGGGATCAATCCCGCCGGGTCGAGCCGCGCTTTGCGGCTCGACCCTCTCTGTTTGCCCGTCAGCTTCGACGCATATGATACGCGTGCCGACGGCTATGTGCGGCAAATCGAACTTCATCGCGAGCGTGTCGTGCTGCGTCGTGCCGTGCACGGCATTCGGATGGCGGTCAACGTTCGCGTAAGCGATTTTCGCGGCGTTGCGCTGCGAGGCATCGACGATGCCCAGATGCTGGTCTTGTTGCATCGCGATCCGTCATTGACGATTCCCTTGTGCGTGAGTTCCGACCGCGACGAGATCGCTGCCGCCTGGCGGAGTTGGAGCGACATCTTCGGGCTTCCACAATTGCCGGAAGACAAGGCGCGCGAGCCCGCGGCGCGGCGGCGACGGCGCAACGCGATCCGCGACCGGCGGCCGAAATTCCTGGTGCGGCGGCGCACCGGTAGACTTCTCAATCCGGCCAACATCTACAAGGGAGAACGCGAGATTATCGCGCGGGACTGATGCCTCGCGAAATCACACTGCCCGCATCACTGCATCGGCGAGCAGCCCCACAAAGAGCAGCAGGCCCGCATCGCGGTTGGATTTGAAAATCCGCAGGCACAACGCGGGATCGCCGGTCTCAAGGCGCGCGATCTGCCAGACGAGATGGGCGGCGAAGGCCGCAAGTCCGAGCCATGCGGGGTAGCGTGCGCCGGCAATCATGAGCGCCCCGCTGATCAAAATCACCGCCAATCCGTAAAATATCATCAGGGCCTGATGGGTGCGCGCGCCGAACAACAGCGCGGTCGATTTGATTCCGACGAGCGCGTCGTCCTCGGCATCCTGATGTGCATAAATCGTGTCGTAGCCGATTACCCAGGAGATCGAGCCCGCATAGAGCAGAAGCGCCGTGCCCTCGATGCGCCCCTGCGTCACTGCAAATCCCATCAGCGCACCCCAGGAAAATGCGAGCCCGAGCACGATCTGCGGCCACCAGGTAATCCGCTTCATCAACGGATAGACCGCGACAATGACGAGCGATGCGACGCCGGCCGCTACCGCAAACCGGTTGAACTGCAGGAGCACCGCCAAGCCGACCAGCGCCTGAGCCACAAGAAAACCGATCGCCTGAGGCACGCTCACCTGTCCGGCCGGTATCGGCCGCGATCGCGTCCGTTCGACCCTGGCGTCGAGATCGCGATCAGCGATGTCGTTCCAGGTGCAGCCGGCGCCGCGCATGACAAATGCGCCGACGAAGAACAGCGCCATCGTGAGAGGCAATCGGCTGATATCGCCGATCATGCCGGCGGCCAGCGCCGCCGACCACCAACACGGCAACAGCAATAGCCAGGATCCGATCGGACGGTCCAATCGGGAGAGCCGTAAATAGGGCCGCGACCATTGCGGCGCGTGAGCGTCGACCCAGTTGCCGGTCGCGTCGGCAACGCGTCCCGCAACACCAATCATCGCGTGAGGACGTTGCCGTTCAGGGTATCGAAAGTGCTGCCGCCCTTCTTGGTGGCGGTAGCCTCGGGAAGCACTGCCGAAGATCCCAGCACGTCGCTCAGGCTCGGCCCCGCCGGACCCTTTTGCTTCTGCTGTTCCGCAACGTCGCAGACTTTCTTCTGCATGTTCTCGGTGTTCTTATGTCCTTGCTTCAAGTGATCGGGTACGTCCGGGGGGATCCCGCACTTCGCGACGTGGGATTCGACATATTTGAGCATCTTGAGTTCGGCCTGGCCGAAATTCTTGATCAGCTTACAGGCTTCCTCCGGCGGTGCCTTCCGCTCGCTGGCGGCCTTGATCATGTTGCCGCGCTTTTCAGCCTCTTGGCGGAGCGGCAGAAAACCTTTCATGCACTCGTCGCCGCCGGCCGCCTGCGATGGCTCCGCCTGCGGGACACCGCCGAGCGGCGGCGCACCATTCGACGGAAACAAGGTGTGAGGAGCGCCGTTCACCGGCGGGAACGGCGACGCGCTGGGGGCAGCCTGACCAGGCAGCGGCGCAGGAAAAGCGCCTTGCGCGGCTGCTTGACCAGGCAATGGCGCGGGAAACGCGCCTTGCGCAAAAACCTGACCGGCATGGATCGCAGCCACCGTCACAGCCAGCGGCATCATCAAGCGGCGGATGATCAAGGCTGTGGCTCCGGCAAGGTCCGACGGTCCCCGGCTTCTTCTGACATGAGCGATGTCCATCAAGGCTTTCTACGATTCCTGACCAATCTTAACAACCCGTGGAATTTGGCGACAGCGCGGCGTAGCGCCGCGCCGTGGACCGGATAATCAGGTAAATACTCCTCCTTTGGGCTTAGACCTCCCGGATCGGAACATCGGCCATGCCTCAATTCGATTTTCGCCAGCCCCGGTTGTTCGTCGATGCCACGCTGGCAGCGGGCGAAACAATCCCGCTCGCGCGCAGCCAGAGCCATTATCTCGGCAACGTGTTGCGTCTTGCCGCCGGCGAAACAATTCGAAATCTTCAACGGACGCGATGGCGAATGGCAGGCCCTCATCGTGGGGCGCAAACGGCCGGAACGTCTTACGATCGGTGCGCGGACCCGGCCGCAGGATCGGCTGCCCGACCTCGCTTACGTGTTTGCCCCGCTGAAGCATGCCAGGCTCGACTACATGGTGCAGAAGGCGGTAGAGATGGGAGCATCATCCCTGCAGCCTGTCTTGACCCGTTTCACCCAGGTCACCAGGGTCAACGACGAGCGGATGCGCGCCAATGTGATCGAGGCCGCCGAACAGTGCGGGATCCTCAGCATCGCGCAAGTCGCCGAAACCGTGACGCTCGATCGCTATTTGGGCGCGCGCAACGGTCAGCGCCTGCTGGTTTTTTGCGACGAGGCCGCAGCGGCCGAAAACCCCGTAAAGGCGTTGCTGGGTGGGCTCGCGGCCGCGAACGGGATCGATGTCCTGATCGGCCCCGAAGGCGGTTTCGCCGAGGAAGAGCGCGCGGTCCTGCTCCGGCAGCCACACATCTTAAGACTTTCCTTAGGGCCCAGAATCCTGCGTGCCGACACTGCCGGTGTGGCGGCGCTGGCGCTGGTCCAGGCGGCGCTCGGCGACTGGGCCGGTCCCGCTCCAGGCGCCTAGTTGGCGATTTTGCCGATTTTGGCCGCTTATTAAGGCACTTGGCCGATCCCTGTCGAAACCCGCTCCCAGCCATGCTAAGGGCTGCGCCCTGACGAGCCCGTTTCCGGGGATATCTGGGACTTCGAGATGACCCTTACCGCCGCCCCTCGCGCGACCGGACCCGCCGCCTGGGCGGAGGCCCTGCTATTGTCGTTTGCCCAGGCCGGCTACCTGCAGGCCGAGCCGGCGATCCTTCAGCCGGCCGAGCCGTTTCTGGATCTCTCGGGCGAAGACATCCGCAAAAGCCTCTACTTGACCACGGACTCCCGGGGCGAGGAACTCTGCCTTCGCCCTGATCTCACCATTCCGGTGGCGCGCGATTATCTTGCCTCCGACCGCTGCGGCCAGCCGGCGGGATTCAGCTATCTCGGGCCGGTATTTCGTTTTCGAGGCGGACGGCCGAGCGAATTCCTGCAGGCCGGCATCGAATCCTTTGGACGGCAGGACCGCGCCGCGGCCGATGCGGAAATACTGGCGCTGGCGCTCGAGGCGACGACCACGTTCGGTCTGAACAACGTCGAAATCCGCACCGGCGACGTGGCGCTGTTCATCGCGCTGATCGATGCGCTCGATCTCTATCCGGTGTGGCGGCGGCGGCTGATCAAGGATTTCAATCGCAAGATCAGCCTGGAGCAGGATCTGGAACGGCTTACACTCGCGACCGGATCCAGCCGAAACGAATATGAGGGGGTGCTCGCGGCACTCGCGGGCTCCGACCGCAAGGCGGCGCTCGCATTGGTGACCGATCTGATGTCGATTGCCGGCACCACCAATGTCGGCGGGCGCTCGGTATCGGAAATCGCCGACCGCTTCCTCGAGCAGTCGACGCTGAAGGGCGGCGCCCTGCCGCGCAACGCGCTCAACGTGATCAAGCGATTTCTGGCAATCGCCGGCGAGCCCGAGGATGCCATCGTGCAACTGCGTTCACTTGCCGCTGACACGAAACTCGAGATTTCGGCTGCGATCGATCAATTCGAGAGCCGCGTCGGCTTTATGGCCGCGCGCGGCATCGCAACCCGCTCGACCCGCTTTTCCACTTCCTTCGGACGCGGCGTCGATTACTACACCGGCTTCGAATTCGAGCTGCATGCGAGGGGCAACGGCGTCGAGCCCTTGGTGGCCGGCGGTCGCTATGACGGGTTGATGACCCAGCTTGGCGCCGCACTCCCTATCCCCGCGGTCGGGTTTTCGATCTGGGTTGAAACCCTGACGCAACTGGGCCGCAAACCCGCGGCAGCAGGCCAAAGCGGGAGCGCGCCATGACGGCGCCATTCGTTCTTGCGGTTCCCTCCAAGGGCCGCCTGCAGGAAAACGCGGAAGCCTTCTTCACGCGCGCCGGCCTTGCATTGGCCAAGCCGCGCGGCGCACGCGACTATCGCGGTGCCATCTCGGGGCTCGACAATGTCGAGATCGCCTATCTCTCGGCGAGCGAGATCGCCTCGCAACTGGCGCGCGGCACGGTCCATCTCGGCGTCACCGGCGAAGATCTGGTGCGTGAAAGCATTGCCGATGCCGACAAGCGCGTCTTGCTGATCGACAATCTCGGCTTCGGCAGCGCCAACGTCGTGGTCGCCGTGCCGCAGGCCTGGATCGACGTCCGAACCATGGCCGACCTCGACGATGTCACGACCGGATTCCGTGCCCAGCATAACCGGCGCATGCGGGTGGCAACCAAATACATCAATCTCACCCGGACCTTCTTTGCCTCCCATGGCGTCGTCGATTATCGCATCGTCGAGAGTGCCGGCGCGACCGAGGGTGCGCCGGCGGTGGGTACGGCCGAGATGATCGTCGACATCACGACGACGGGCGCGACGCTCGCCGCCAATGGCCTGAAGGTGCTGGACGACGGCGTGATCCTGCGCAGCCAGGCCAACCTCGTCGCATCCCGGGACGCCGACTGGTCGAGCGAGGCTCGCGAGACCGCGCGCGTCATTCTCGATCACATCGCCGCGCGCGCCCGCGCCAGCAAGTACCGGGAAGTGCGCACCCGCTTCGCCGGATGCGACGCCGCGCTGCTTGCCGACGTCCATAACCGCTTCGGCGCGGTCTCGCCGTTCGGCGGGCCGACTTCTTCGGGCATGATGACGCTGCACTGCCCGCCGGGACAACTTTACGCGCTCGGCAGCTTTCTTCGCGCCCACGGCGCCGAGACGGTTTCGGTTGCCTCGCTCGACTATGTGCTCGACCGTGACAATCCGCTGTTCGCTCGCCTCGAGGCATTCTTGCGGCAGTGAGGCGCGGGCTGATGCCTATCCCCGTGGCGACAATGCGCGGCGATTGCCATATGCTGTCTGTCGGATCGCTGGAACCTGATCGATGATGCTGGGTACGGACGTCTTGAACCCTTCAACCGCCGCAGCCGCCGCCGCGGCCCAGGGGCTGTCGATCGTCGTGCCCCTGTACAACGAGGCGACCGGCCTGGCGTTTCTGCACGACCAGTTCAGCGCGCTGGCAAAGACCCTGAAGGGCCGCTACGGCCTAGCCTGCGAAGTCGTCTATGTCGATGACGGGAGCACGGACGCAACGCTCGCCATCGCTCGTGGGCTCGCGGCCGACACGCTCGACATTCAGGTGGTTTCGCTGTCGCGCAATTTTGGCAAGGAAGCAGCCCTGATGGCGGGACTGAACCATGCCCGGCGCGGCGCCGTGCTTTTCATGGACGGTGACGGCCAGCATCCGCCCGATCTCGCCGAGCAGCTCGTCAGTCACTGGATCGATGGCGGTTACGACGTGGTCTATACCGCCAAGGCGCATCGGCACAATGAATCGCTGTTCCGGCGACTGGCCGTGCATGGCTTTTACGCCCTGATCAATTGGGGGGCGCGGCAGAAAATCCCCGAGGATGCCGGCGACTTCCGCCTGCTGTCGCCGCGGGCGGTGGCCGCATTGCGGCAGCTTCCCGAGCGCAATCGTTTCTTCAAGGGGCTCGCAAGCTGGATCGGCTTCCGCCAGATTCGCGTCGACTATGAACCCGCCGCCCGCGCGCATGGCGTCACCCACTTCAGCCCGGGCCGGCTGGTCGGGCTCTCGATCGAAGGCCTGACGTCCTTCTCGGTGGCGCCGTTGCGCGTCGCGAGCCTGCTCGGGGTGGTGCTGGCCACCGTGGCTTTCCTGTTCGGGCTTTCAATTCTGTGGGAAACCTGGACCACCGGAAAATCGGTTCCAGGCTATCCTTCGCTGGTGGTCGGCCTGATGACGATCGGCGGCGTGCAGCTCATCATGATCGGCATTGTCGGCGAGTACATCGGAAAGATCCTGTCCGAGCTGAAGGCCCGTCCAATCTATTTTGTCGCCGAACACAGCGAGAAGCACAGCGAGGCGGAAACCGGCACAGGCGCGGCCGAGCGGACCGCCGCCGAATGAATGAGGCAGCGCCGCTGCGCCGCATCTGGCTGTGCGCCGACGATTACGGCCTGAGCCCGGGCGTCAACCGGGCCATTCGCGACCTGATCGCGCGCGGCCGTCTCAACGCGACGTCGGTGATGGTGGTCGGGCCTTCGATCGGCCGCGACGAAGTCAGCGCGCTGCAGACCGCCGTTGCAAGCAGCCCCCGCTGCGCGATCGGCCTGCACATCACTTTGACCGCGCCGTTTCGGCCGCTGACGATGCATTTTCAGCCGATCGATGGCGGAATGTTTCTGCCGTTCCCAAAATTGCTGCGCGCGGGTCTGCTCGGCAGGCTCGATCCCGAAATCATCCGGGCGGAGTTGCGGGTGCAGCTTTCGACATTCGCCGAACTGTTCGGCCGTCAGCCTGATTTTGCCGACGGCCACCAGCACGTGCAGCTGTTTCCCGGGGTACGCGACGCATTTCTGGCGGTGGTGAAGGAAACTGCCCCCAACGCCTGGGTCCGTCAGGGCGGACGTAATCTACCGCTGGCCCGGCGGCTCGGTGCTCCGAAGGCGCTGTTTCTCGACATGCTGAGCGCGCAATTTCGCCACCGCGCCAGCCGCGCTGGCATCGCATTCAATCCCGGCTTCGCCGGCGCCTATGATTATTCCAAGGCGCCCGATTTTGGTGCGCTGATGCAGCAATTCCTGGATGGATTGCCGGAAGGCGGCCTCCTCATGTGTCATCCCGGCTTCGTCGACGATACCCTGGTCAACCTCGACCCGCTGACGACCCAACGTGAACACGAACACGCCTTTATCGGGGGCGAACAATTTCCGCCCCTGTTGGCCGCAAACAAAGTTACGTTGGGCTGATATTCCCCCCAGGACCGCGGCGCATTTTCGGGCGCGCCGCTAAAATGCTCCAACCGGCAACTTTCGCGCATTCCATTCACAAAACCCGGTGCCTGCTTTTGCCGATTACGCGAACGTCATTTTGTCGCATACGTAAATTTAATGCCCGACGGCACTACTTGCGGTCACAAACCGCCCCTACATCTGTCCCCGCGCTTCAACGCGAGCGAGGGAGAAATTCCATGACACCGCAAGAACGCCAATTGGTTGACGATCTTTTCAACCGTCTCGCCAAGGTGGAGGGCGCGCCGCGCGATCCGGAAGCGGCTAGTTCAATCGCGCAGGGCTTACGCATTGCACCCAATGCCGTTTACGCGCTGGTGCAGACCGTCCTGCTCCAGGACGAAGCGCTGAGGCGTGCTAATGCCCGCATCCAGGAACTGGAGGCTGCGGGCGCGGGCCAACAAGCGCAATCCGGCGGCTTCCTCGATTCAATGCGCGAGACGATCTTCGGACAAGGCCAGCCGCGTGGGTCGGTGCCGAACGTCCGGCCACCTGAAATGACCGGCCGCCCGGTATGGAACAGCGGCCAGGCGATGCAGCAAGCCTCGTCTCCCGGACATTATGACCAGGGACCTTATGCCCAGCCCTATGGCGCGCCGCAGGCCCCGATGGGCGGCGGCGGCTCATTTCTGGGAACCGCGGCGGCAGCGGCGGCCGGCATGGTCGGCGGTTCACTGCTGCTCGGCAGCATCCGCTCCATGATGGGCGGCAGCCACCATGGCTTCGGCGATGCCGCCGGCCTAAACAATGATGCGGGTCCTGGCGGCAGAGGCGCGGGCGCCACGCCCTGGAGCGATCAATCCGGCAGCGAACTGGCGCGCGAGGCCGGCATCAACAGCATCGGTTCAGCCGGCGGTCGCGCCGACGACAATTCGCGCGCCGGATTTTTCGATTCGGCTTCCAACGATCAGGATGACGATCAGGACGACATGGATCTCGATTCCGATGATTTCGGCAGCGACGGCGATAGCGACTACGCCTGATCAATGGCATCGCTTAAAACAAAGCGGCCGCCCCGATCGGGCGGCCGTTTTCTCCTGTATACAGTGAATTCAGATCACGACGACCCTGGCTCCAACATTCACGCGGCCATACAGGTCGATCACGTCCTCGTTTCGCATCCGGATGCAGCCGGATGAGACGTTGGTGCCGATCGTCCAGGGTTCGTTGGAGCCGTGGATACGATAGAGCGACGATCCCAGATACATCGCGCGGGCGCCGAGCGGATTTTGCGGACCGCCTTCCATGTGCCGCGGCAGGTCGGGACGGCGCGACAGCATTTCCGGCGGCGGCGTCCAGTCCGGCCACTCCTTCTTCGCCGAAATCTGCTTCACGCCCGACCAGGTGAATCCAGGCCGGCCGACGCCGATGCCGTAACGCAGCGCCTTGCCGTCGCCCTGCACCAGGAAGAGAAACTTGTTCGGTGTATCGACGACAATGGTGCCGGGATCCTCCTTGCCACGATAGTCCACGAGCTGCTTTTCGAATTTTGGATCGAACGGGCGTTGCGCCGGGTCGATCGCGTCTTCCTGCTGGCGCAGGGTTTGTTGCGGATCAAAGGACGGCAGCAGCGAACGCGGCGGCTCGTATGACGGTTGCTGCTGATAGCGTCCACCTCGATTAGCCCCGTCGCCGAACAGGAACTCGATAAAACCGCCGCCCAGGTTGGAGCGCTCGGCATAGGCAGTCCGCATCGGTGCGACCGGCCGCTGCCCGGTCGGGTCGGCATAGATCACGCCGGGACCGGTAACTACTGACGCTTCGAGCGCGGCGGCTTGAGAAAGTCCTGCGCCGAGATAGGCGCCGGCGAGGAAGGCAACAGACATGCTTTTGAACATCGACGTACTCTGTACTGTTTCGTCGTGGGAGCGCCTGACCGGCGCACTTGCACGCCACCAGCTAGAATTAAAACCGCATCGGTTTGGTAAACAGAAACAGCTTTTCGATTCACCACGTCGTCAATTCGGCGCGGTTTTTTCCGGTAGCGTTTATTTTAAGTGAAGGGCGCGCGCGCATGGTTAATCGTTGGTGTGCGGCGCTCGGGGCAAATTCGACGACGGTTCCCGGCGTGAACCCGATGTTAAATCGCATCTGCGTAAAACTTGGGAAGAAAAGGTCAGGGAAAGTCTCATGCCGGTTCAACGCAGACGTTTTCGTATCGAAGAAGCATTCAGCGACGCCATGTCGATGTCCTCGGGATCATCGGCCGCAGATGGAGAGATCGGTCCCATGCATCGCGAGATCATGGACGAACTGCGGGCCATCCGTGCCCAGATGGCGAGCGCCGGCCACCGCGCAGCCGGCAGCATCGAAGATGAATCAACGTCCGAGCAAGTGGCCGAGGCCCACGCGCTGCTGCAGACCTATCGCGCCCAGATCGAGCAATGTGCAAAGCTGAAGGTAGAGCTCGATCTCATTTCCGATGCCATCAACCGCACCAAACGTGAGATCGCGGTGCTGCACGGCAAGAGTTTCAACGGCGACGAAATGTCCAAGGTGAGCGGCGAACTCGGCGCGGTGGTCGGCGGCACCGAAGAAGCCACCCAACAAATCCTTGAAGCCGCGGAGGCGATCGACCAGGCGGCATCCGCACTTACGAAGGTGACCTCGCCTGACCAGCAACGGATTCTCAGCGAGGAGATCCAGGAGCGCGTGGTTTCCATTTTCGAGGCCTGCAATTTCCAGGATCTGACCGGCCAGCGCATCAGCAAGGTGATGGCGACGATGAAATTCATCGAGAACCATATCACCGTCATGATGGATATCTGGGGCGGCGTCGATGCCATCAAGGCGCACGCGCCCCCTGTCGTCGACGAGCGCGAAGGCGATGCCAGGCTGCTGAACGGTCCGAAGCTCGACGGTGACGCCGGGCATGCCTCGCAGAACGACATCGACGCATTGTTCGACTGAGGATGGTTTGCCGTTACCGGATTACGCCCGCGGCGCGCAGCGGACGTAGACCATATTGCCGTAGCGGGTGGCGGCATCCTTGTCGGTGAAACGGGTGACCAGGACGCGACCGTCGAACGAGACGATCTCGCGATCCTGCTCGCCACCGGCGGGTCCGGCCGGACCGATATAATTCTTGCCGCTCGGGCTGCCCTTGAGGCGCAGTTCCTGCGGCGTCGCCTGGTCGGCCAGATGCATGATCACGCCGCCCGAGGATCCCGCGCCAATCACATAAGGTTGTTTGCACTGGCCCTTCGCCGCGGCCTCGGTGCGCGCGCGGTCGGCCGGATTCTGGTAGGACGCAAGACCCCAGCGGCCGACAATCTCGTCGGCGCGAATGGTCGCCGGCAGTTCGGGCCCGACACCGGGCTCCGGGGCGGCTTGCTCCGATGTCGACGAGAGTGACGGCAGGCTCATGCTCCCGCACGCGCCCAGGAATATCGTCAGCGCCGAGGCGATCCCCCAATTGGCAACCGCACGCGCGTTAGATAACCTGACCATGGCATTTCCCCTCAACAAATTTGTTGCCGCACCCATCCCGCAGCCAAGCGTAAAACTGCTGTCGGAGCAATGACGTCCAGTAAGATTACGCCGCGCGCTCCGATTTGGTTTCTTCATCAAGCATCCTATATCGGCCTCACCAAGGGATTAACTCCCTTTGCTTGACAGGATCGGCATCAAGCCATATTCCCGGGCGCACAATTAGCACTTCGAGAGCGCGATTGCTAAGGATACGAGCTATTTTTTTGCGCCTCGCGGTGTCGAAATACGCCCGTATTCCGATCCGCTATCGATCCGACCAGATACGAAAAACCGAAGCTCCAAAAGGAACCGTCATGGCTAAATCCAAATTTCGTCCGCTGCATGACCGTGTCGTGGTCAAACGTATCGATGCCGAAGAAAAGACCAAGGGCGGCATCATCATTCCCGACAGCGCCAAGGAGAAGCCCTCGCAGGGTGAAATCACCGCCGTCGGTCCGGGCGGCCGAGACGAATCCGGCAAACTGATCCCGATCGACCTCAAGGTCGGCGACCGCGTGTTGTTCGGTAAATGGTCGGGCACCGAAATCAAGCTCGACGGCGAGGAACTCCTGATCATGAAGGAGAGCGACATCATGGGCGTGCTCGCCTGAACCCACCCGCCGTCGTCACCCTGAGGAGGCAGCGAAGCTGCCATCTCGAAGGGTGATCCATCCACAAGCTCATCCTTCGAGACGCGGCCAAGAGGCCGCTCCTCAGGATGAGGACCACCGCCAGGAGCATCTCAAATGGCTGCCAAGGACGTTAAATTTTCCGGAGACGCGCGCGACCGCATGCTGCGCGGCGTCGACATTCTCGCCAATGCGGTGAAGGTGACGCTCGGTCCCAAGGGCCGCAATGTCGTCATTGAAAAAAGCTTCGGCGCGCCGCGCATCACCAAGGACGGCGTCACCGTCGCCAAGGAAATCGAGCTTGAGGACAAGTTCGAGAACATGGGCGCGCAGATGCTGCGCGAAGTCGCCTCCAAGACCAACGATACCGCCGGCGACGGCACCACCACCGCTACCGTGCTGGCGCAGGCGATCGTGCGGGAAGGCGCAAAATCGGTCTCCGCCGGAATGAACCCGATGGACCTGAAGCGCGGCATCGAGATCGCGGTGCATGCCGTGGTCAAGGATCTCGAGAAACGCGCCAAGCCCGTCGCCTCGTCGTCCGAAGTCGCCCAGGTCGGCACCATTTCCTCGAACGGAGATGCCGCGATCGGCAAGATGATCGCGCAGGCGATGCAGAAGGTCGGCAATGAGGGCGTCATCACCGTCGAGGAGAACAAGTCGCTCGCAACCGAAGTCGACATCGTCGAGGGCATGAAATTCGATCGCGGCTACCTGTCGCCCTATTTCATCACCAACGCCGAGAAAATGACCGCCGAGCTCGAGGACGTCTACGTGCTGTTGCACGAGAAGAAACTGTCCGGCCTGCAGTCGATGCTGCCGGTGCTGGAGGCCGTGGTGCAGTCGGGCCGCCCGCTGCTGATCATCGCAGAAGACGTCGAGGGCGAGGCGCTGGCGACGCTGGTGGTCAACCGCCTGCGTGGCGGGCTCAAGGTCGCCGCCGTCAAGGCGCCCGGCTTCGGCGACCGGCGCAAGGCCATGCTGGAAGACATCGCGATCCTGACCGGAGGTCAACTGATCTCCGATGAACTCGGCATGAAATTGGAAAATGTCACGATCAACATGCTCGGCCGCGCCCGCAAGGTGGTGATCGACAAGGAAAATACCACGATCGTCAACGGCGCCGGCAAGAAGAAGGACATCGAAGCCCGCGTCGGCCAGATCAAGGCGCAGATCGAGGAGACCACCTCGGACTACGACCGCGAAAAGCTGCAGGAGCGGCTTGCCAAGCTCGCCGGCGGCGTCGCCATCATTCGCGTCGGCGGCGCGACTGAAGTCGAGGTGAAGGAGAAGAAGGATCGCGTCGAGGACGCGCTCAACGCCACCCGCGCGGCGGTGCAGGAAGGCATCGTTCCGGGCGGAGGCGTCGCGCTGTTGCGCGCCAAGAAGGCCGTCGGCCGCATCCACAACGACAATCCGGATGTGCAGGCCGGCATCAACATCGTGCTGAAGGCGCTGGAAGCGCCGGTCCGCCAGATCGCAGAAAATGCCGGCTTCGAGGGCTCGATCGTCATCGGCAAGATCCTCGAGGACAAGTCCGAAACGTTCGGCTTCGATGCCCAGACCGAAGAGTATGTCGACATGGTCGCCAACGGCATCATCGATCCGGCCAAAGTGGTGCGTGCCGCGCTGCAAGACGCATCCTCCATTGCCGGCCTTCTGGTGACGACCGAGGCCATGGTCGCCGAACTGCCAAAGGAGCCGGCGTCGCCGATGCCCGGCGGCGGCGGTGGCGGCATGGGAGGCATGGGTGGAATGGGTTTCTGATCCCGTACGCTTCCAGGCATGATCGAACGAAGGCCGCCTCCGGGCGGCCTTCTTTTTTGGGAAAAAAGCCTTACGGTAACCGCCAATTCTGACAGTCGGAGAATTCGATATGCGCGTGTTGATGTTTCTGCCTGGTCGGTCTGCTGATAGCGTTGCCCGATCTCGCCTTTGCGCAAATGAAACTCTCGCCGAAAGCCGCGCCGAACGCCAGCGAAGTCAGGTATTTCACCTCCATCGACGGACTGATGGACGGCAACGCCGACGCCGTGCTCAGGGAAGTCCGGCAGGGCAAGACCGTGACGGCGGCGGTGCTCGACGTCTGCTACCCCGCCGAGAAGGGTTCCGATCGCAAGGACCGGTTCGTCGTCAACCTTGCAGTCAACGGCCAGACCCTGACCGGCACCGCGCAAAGCCTCGGTGACAAATTGCCGGTTACGGTGAAACTGGTGCGCAAGCCGACCGGCGATGCATTCGAATTCAAGGGCCAGATCAGCGTCGGCCAGACCGTGACGGAAGTAACCTCCACTGACAATTCCGATCTCAGCGAAAAGGAATTCCTGGACAACCAGACCACCGATGACGGCATCACGGCCACGCCGAAGGATTTTACCGAAGTCTCTCCGGAATCGATCGGCGTAAGGGTAAAGCTCGATGCGGCGCTGGATTTTCTTAAAGGGCTGAAGGGACAAGATGTCGAGGTTTCGCTGGGCAGCCTCGCCGTCACCTGCGATGCGTTACGCGCCGGCCAGCAGACCATCAACATGTCGGCCGATCCGGATCGCGCCGCCGCGCTGATCGCGAAGTTCAAGTCGCTGCCCGGCGTGGTCGCCGCCGGCTGGACCAGCGGCGTCGTGGAAATGGAGCGATCGATCCGTTTTTCGGCCGCCGGCTGGCGCGACGGCGACAGACTAAACAGGGACAAGCTCGCGGCGACGATTACCAGCGTACTGACAAAAACGCTCTCGGCGAAATCGTCGACGGCGGCATGGAATGCCACCAACGGCAAGCTGAAATTGACCTTCAAGCGGCCGAGCCAGCTATTCCCCGCACTCGAACTCACCGAAACCGTCGAGGTCACGGCGCTGGTGGCGCCGGACAAGCCCGGTGGATCCGACCGGCTGATGCTGTGGATCGGCAATCCCGTCATTTCGACGGCGGACGAAGCGGTGGGCGCGAAACTCAATCTGGTCGAAGAATCCAGCAGCGACGAGGAAGGCGACCAGAAGGACGACAACGGCTCGGTCGATGCGTTGGCAAGGGAATTCAAGGGCCAGCGCTGGGATACGGATAAGTCGGTCTGGAAATAGCCGGCGATCTCAGTTGGTGTTGAGCCGGAACCGCAGTGCTCTGGTTCCGATAAACGACACGAAATCGCCCTGCCGGTTCCAGGTCGAGGCCTGGCTTAGCGCCGCCACCAGTTCATCGTCGGCCTGCGCCCGCGCCGGCGGACAGGCGCGATCCTCCAGCGGTCCGGCGACAAAGATCACGGTATTGCCCGCCACCGAGAACTGGCCCTTGCCGCCCTTGCACCACAGTTCGAGCACCGCCTCGCCGTTGTCGCCGATCTCCAGCGTCGGCAGCCGCTTCGATCCGGGCTGACGCGCCACATCCAGCGTCATTTCCATGCCGAACGGAAACTCATCGGTCGGCGCGCGCCGGCGCCGGCGCCCAGCGCGGCCGCCATCACGATCGATGTCGATACCGTTCGCATCAGGGATGTTCTTGCACCAGGCATCTGGCTTTCTCTGAAATATTCCGGGTCGTCGACGGCAAGCGCGCCGACCAGCCCTCACAAGTTGCACCGATAAAAAAATCCCCGCAAGCCCTTGGCCAGCGGGGATTTCCGTCGCGATCAGCCGTGTTCTTACTTCAAGACCATGGCCGTGAACGGATAGACATAGGCCTGCAGCATGACGAAAAGGCCGACCAGGCACGCCAGCGCGATCGAATGCTTGAACACGAAGCGCAGGATCGTGCCTTCATGTCCGTACCAGTTGGTGGCGGTGGAGGCGACGACGATCGACTGCGCGTCGATCATCTTGCCCATCACGCCGCCGGAGGAGTTGGCGGCGCCCATCAGGATTGGCGACAGGTTAAGTTGCTCCGAGGTGATCTTCTGCAGGTTACCGAACAGAATGTTCGACGCCGTATCCGAACCCGTCAGTGCCACGCCCAACCAGCCAAGCAGCGTGCCGAAGAAGGGATAGAGCACACCGGTCGCGGCGAACGCGAGACCGAGCGTCGCATCGACACCCGACAGGCGCGTCAGTGTCCCGATCGCCAGCATCGCCGAGATCGTGATCAGCGAAATCGCGCACAGCTTGATGGTGCTGCCGTATGTCGAGATCATCCTGCCTGGCGAAAAGCCCGCCAGGAAGCCGGAAATGATCGCGGCGATCAGCATGCCGGTTCCGGTGAACGACAAATAGGTGAAGCCGAACACCGCGCCTTGCGGCGTCGGTTTCGCCGCCACCGGCGGCACCGTGTTGATCATATTGTGCAGTTCGGGAACGGGATAATTCCAGATAAAGATCGAGTTCGCCCAGTTCTTGAACCACCCACTGCCCCAGATCAACATCACGATGCAGACGATGATCCACGGCAGCAGCGCACTCCAGAGTTCCTTCTGGGTGAGTGCGGTCTTGTCCATCAGCTTCGGCGCCGTCATGGTCGCCGCCGATTCATCGTTGCCGCGCAGCGCCGGCGACAACCAGAGCTGCTTCGGCTGCCACACCTTCAGGAACAGGATCAGGCAGCCCATCGAGATCAGCGACGCGCCGATATCGACGATCCAGGGATTGATGTAGTTCGAGATCACGAATTGCGGGATCGCGAACGACACGCCGGTGACCAGAATGGCCGGCCAGACGTCCTTCATGCCCTTCCAGCCGGCGAACGCCCATACCACCCAGAACGGCACGATCAGCGAGAACACCGGCAACTGCCGTCCGACCATCGCACCCAGGATGTAGGGATCGAGACCGGTCACCGAGGCCAGGCCCTGGATCGGCGTACCGAGCGCGCCATAGGCGACCGGCGCGGTGTTGGCGATCAGCGACAGGCCGGATGCCGCAAGCGGGGAGAAGCCGAGGCCGATCAGAACCGCGCCGGTTACGGCGACCGGCGTACCAAAGCCCGAAGCGCCTTCGAAGAACGCGCCGAACGAAAACGCGATCAGCAGCAGCTGCAAGCGACGATCCTCGGTGACGCCGCCGACCGCGCGCTTCAATAGCTCGAATTGGCCCGTTGCCACCGTAAGCTGGTAGAGAAAAATGACGTTCAGCACGATCCAGCCGATCGGGAAGAAGCCGGCGACGACGCCGAGCAGCGTGGCGCGGATCGACATATTGGCCGGCATCGAGAAGATGAAGATCGCGATCAAATTGGTCAGGATCACCGCAATGATGGCTGCGATATGCGCCTTGACCTTGCCGCTGGCGATCAGCACCAGCAGCGTCACGACCGGAATGGCGGCGGCGATCGTCGACAGCGCCGCGCTGCCGAGCGGATTATAGACTTGATTCCACATTAGGGTTCCTCCCCACGCCATGTTGCGGCGCCCGACCAGCGTGGACGGTCAGGCATGCCTGGCGTGTCGCGAGGAGTTTCTTTGCAATGCGCGATTTGCCTACGAATTCGGCAATACCAAATCCGCTCACAACCACGCGAAGTGTGAAGGCCCCCCGCCCCTCGCCGTTGTCCCCATGCTAGGGTTGACTCGCAGCCTTGCGAAAGCCAACGCAGAGAGCGAGAGCTACGACTTTAGTCTAATCTCGCTCATTTCTCTCATTTTTTCAGGCCTTTGGGGCCTTTCTCCCGGAGACGGCAATCTGTGAACAACATCCGCTCGACGCTCGCGATCGTATGGCGCATCGCCGCGCCTTATTTTCGTTCGGAAGACAAATGGGCCGGGCGGTCGCTGCTTGCGGCCGTGATCGCCATCGAACTCGCGCTGGTCGGAAACAGCGTCTTGATCAACCAGTGGCGCAACCGTTTCTACAACGCCCTGCAGGAGAAAGACTGGGACGGTTTTGTCCGGGAAATCATCGTCTTTTCCGTCCTGGCAACCGTCCTTGTCGTGCTTTCGATCTACCAGCTCTATCTCAACCAGTGGCTTCAGATCCGCTGGCGCCGCTGGATGACCACGAAATATCTTGGCGAGTGGCTGCATGACGCCAACCACTACCGGATGCAGCTGCAGGGCGACGCGGCCGACAACCCGGATCAACGTATCAGCGACGACGTCAAGCTGTTCGTCGATCAAACGCTCAATATCGGCGTCGGCCTGCTGAGCTCAATCGTCACGCTGGCGTCCTTTGTTGTCATTCTGTGGGGGCTGTCGGCGGCAGCGCCGATACATGTCTTCGGCGGCGAGTTCATAATCCCCGGGTACCTCGTATGGGGCGCGCTCATCTATGCCATCTTCGGAACGGCGCTGACACAGTGGATCGGCTCACCGCTGGTCAATCTCGATTTCCGGCAGCAACGCTTCGAGGCGGATTTTCGTTTCGATCTGGTTCGGGTGCGCGAGAACTCCGAACAGATCGCGCTGTTGCGCGGCGAGCCCGCCGAACGCGAGCGGCTTGTCGGAGCGCTTCGGGCGCGTCGTCGAGAACTGGTACGGCATCATGAGCCGGACCAAGCGGCTGACGGCGTTTACCCAAAGCTACTCGCAAGCGGCCGTGATTTTCCCGATCATTCTGGTCGCGCCGGCCTATTTCGCCGGCAAGATTCAGCTCGGCGCGATGCTGCAAACCGCCGAGGCATTCGGCAGCGTGCAACAGGCGCTGTCGTTTTTCGTTTCGGCGTATCGCACGCTGGCGGAATGGCGGGCCGTCGTGGCGCGTCTTGACGGGTTTGAGACGGCGATCAGGAGCGCCGCGACACTGGCGACGGACCCCGGCTCGATCGGTATCATGTCGTCGGGCACCGGCGACAACATCGATCTGGACAAGCTCGTGGTCAAGTTGCCCAACGGAACGCCGCTGGTCTCGGCCGACCGCTTCAGCATCAACGGCAATCAGCGCACGCTCGTGACGGGTCCGACCGGCGCCGGCAAATCGACCCTGTTCCGGGCGATTGCCGGCATCTGGCCGTTCGGCAGCGGCTCGATTGCGATCCCCGCAAAGGCAACCCTGATGATGCTGCCGCAGCGGCCATATTTCCCGATCGGTTCGCTGGACGCTGCGATCGTCTATCCTGCGGAAGCCGGCGCGTTCAGCCCGGACCGGGTCGGCAAGGCACTCGTCGCGGTGGGCCTGCCCCAGCTCGCGCAGCAACTGGACGAGGTGGCGCACTGGAATCGAATGCTCTCGCTGGGCGAACAGCAGCGCCTCGGGCTCGCCCGCGCGCTGTTGCATGCGCCGCAATACCTGTTCCTCGATGAAGCGACCGCCTCGCTCGATGAAGCCTCGGAGGCCGCGCTCTATCGTCTGCTCGAGGAAAAATTGCCGGCAACCACCATCGTCTCGATCGGACACCGCTCCACCCTTGAAGCGTTCCACCAGCGCAACGTCGCGCTGGTGCGCGACGGCGATCGGTTCGCGTTGCAGAACCGCGGCGAGGCCGCGCGGCCGTCCTGACGAGGCTTCGCCGGCGCAGCGGGCGTGCAACAGCCTTCGCAAAACAAAAGGGGCGGCAGATTTGCTCTGCCGCCCCGGTCGTCTGAAGAGAAAAAGCTTATTTCAGGTTGGTCATCGCAGTCAGGTCAGCCGAGAGCTTGGCAATGCCGGCCGCGCCGCACCAGTTGGAGCCGAAACCACCGGGGTTGGTGGGCGTGATGAAGGACGGACTGAAGCTTCTCGTGGCGTAATCGCTGGTGAAGACGTTGCACGAGGCCTTCGAGAGGTTGGTGTCGGAGTAGCGCAGGTCCAGCGTGAACACCTTATAGGTGAAGCCGACACCGATATTCCAGGTGTTGTAGCTAGGCTCGGGAACGCCTGCCGCGAAGTTACCAAGGGGGCTGACGACGCCATAGAACGAGTCCGAAGTGCCGAGCCACTGACGGCCGACCTCGCCGGAGATATACATGCCGATGCCGCTGGTGCCGAAAATCGTGCTTGGCGCCGTCCACTTGGCGGTCAGCGATGCGTAGTTGCCCCAGGCGCCGAGGTTCAGGAAGTTCGGCGAGTAGTACTCGTTGGCGCCGACCTGCCACTGGTCGTTGAGTGTGACGTTGACCTTGGCATAACCCTCAAAGAAGCTTGCGTCTTTCTTGGCGACGTTGCCGTTGACAGGCAGGCTTCCGTTGGCGATGCACGCCGTGCTGAAGCCCGGCATCCCGGGAACGGCGCCTGCATTGAAGCACTGGCCACCCGGATACAGATAGCCCCAGAGACCGAAGTCGAAGGCGAACATGCCGAAGGTCGGGCGGATACCGCCGTAGATATCGATTTCGGCCGCGGCGCGGTTCGGGAAGGAAATGCTTTCGCCGGAGAGGCCGATGTAGAGCTGCACATCCTTGGTGAAATTGTAGCGCGGCTCGAAATAGGCGGCGACCGACGGCTTGTGATTGGATTGGGTAACGCCGCGGAAGATGTAGTCGTTCATGATCGCGCTGCCGAAGGCGAGATCCCAGGGCTCGAAGGCCGGCGGCGGTGGCGCCTTGACGGCCTTCATTGCCATATCCGCCGCGAGAGCCGGAGCCGATACCATCGCCAGCGCCGTTGCCAACAAAACCATTTTCTTCATGACGATCCCCATCACATTTCAAGATCAGTCCGATTCCGGCGCCCCCACGGACAAGCGATAATCGACTGCGGCGAACCAATTCCTAACGCGACCGCAATCTGTAACGCGCCACCGGTCGAGTGAAGCAAAAAAGACAAGCATCTGCCGCCTTTTTGGGCGTTATGGCCGTTCCCGCGAAAAGTTGTCGGCGTGTGTTGCATTTCGACAACAATTTTGGCGAATTTTGCCGCGCGCCGAACCACCCTCTGAGCGCTCGATTGGGACGGATTGGCCGACCGTCCAGCGGTGATCGAATCAGTCTCCGCCCAGCGCCGCGCCAACAAAAAGGCCGCAGCGACGGTGCTGCGGCCTTGAACGGCTCGATTACCGAGCGCGCGCCATAGGGGCGCACGCCTAGTTGTTTTGGTCGTCTCCATCAGACGAGCTGTGGCCCCATGACGGCGCGGGGGCCGGACTTGGAGCAGCCCAGCTGGGCGCCGCAGGCGCCGGCGCGGCCATCGGCGCCGCAGGCTTGGAAGCCGCTTTCCTGGCACCGGCTTTCCTGGCCGATTTCTTCGGCGCCGCTTTCGACTTCTTGGCGGATTTCTTGGCCGACTTCTTGGCCTTCTTCGCCGGCTTCCTTGCGGATTTCTTGGAAGATTTCTTCGCGGCTTTTTTCTTCGCCGTCACAACCTTCTTCCTGGTCTTGCTCTTCTTGCCACTTTTTTTCTTCCTGCCTTTAGCCATCGTGATCCTCCTGTTGCCGCCGATCAATGTCTATCAGGCGTTCAAGTCGTCCGCCTCATGCGCGGGGCCAATCGATCAGTTCAATCCTGGCCTGGGACCGCCTGTCGCCCAATCGAGAAGCTCAATCGTGTGCACCACAGGAACTGACGTGCCGCCGGCAATCTGCACCATGCATCCAATATTGCCCGCGGCAATCATGTCCGGCTTGACCATCGCAATGTTGGCGACCTTTCGATCGCGCAACCTGTTCGCAATGTCAGGCTGGAGAATGTTGTACGTCCCCGCCGAACCGCAACACAAATGGCTCTCGGGTACATCTTTCACCACGAATCCGTTCTTGGAAAGCAATTCTTTCGGGAGTTGCGCGATTTTCTGTCCATGCTGCAGCGAACAGGCCGAGTGATAGGCGATGACGATATCGCTGTGTTGCCGCGATGGCTGCAGTGAAATGTCGCCAATATACTCCGTGATATCCTTGGCCAGCGCGGAAATTCTCGCGGCAGGGCCTGCGAAATCGCGGTCCTGGCGCAGCATGAAACCGTAATCCTTGATGACAGTTCCACAGCCCGATGTCGTCACCAGGATGGCGTCGAGCCCGTCCCGCTCGGCCTCCGCAAGCCAGGCGGTGATGTTGGCGCGCGCGCGCGCCAGTGCGTCGCCGTCGCGTCCGAGGTGGTGGGTCAGCGCGCCGCAACATTGCTCGTCCCGGACCAGCACGACCTCGATACCGTGACGCGTCAGGAGATTGATGGCCGCCTGGTTGATGCGCGGCGCCAGGACCCGCTGGGCGCAGCCTTGCAGCAGCGCCACGCGCCCGCGCCTCGTACCGACGGATGGGAAAACGCTTCCGGCCGCCGGCCCCGGCGCCGGCAGGCTGGGTGGCACCAGCGCCAGCATCGCCTTGATCCGCCGCGACAAAGTCGGCGTCGCCGATGCCGCCATGGAGGCTGGCAGCAGCGCGGTCAGCGGCCGGCCGAGCCGCCCCAGGATCATGCTCAGTCGAAACAGACCGGGGCGCGGCAGCACCCAGGCGAGAACCGCCCGCAATGTCCGCTCGGCCAGCGGCCGCTGATATTGCTGCTCGATCCTTACCCGCGCCTGATCGACCAGATGCATGTAATTCACCCCCGACGGGCAGGTGGTCATGCAGGCAAGGCAGGAGAGACAGCGATCGATATGCTTGACCACTTCGGCGGTCGGCGGCCGGTCCTTCTCCAGCATTTCCTTGATGAGATAGATCCTGCCGCGCGGGCTATCGAGCTCGTCGCCGAGCAGCACATAGGTCGGACAGGTCGCGGTGCAAAATCCGCAATGCACACAGGCGCGCAAAATCTTGTCGGCTTCGGCGATATCGGGATCGGCAAGTTGAGCGAGGCTGAATTCGGTTTTCATGCGGCGGATCCCCGTATCAACCGGCCGCGATTGAGGATGTTTTTCGGATCGAAGCCTTGGCGGACGCGCTCGCCCAATTCGGCCAGGCCGCCGGCTTGCGGATGAAACACATCGACGTCGCGACGAACCGCTTCGGAGGCCCGCACCAGGGTGGCATGGCCGAAGGCCTCGTTCACCCGCCGGCGCACCAGGGCTGCCTGCGCGTCCGGCTTTTCGGGCAGCGCCGCCCAGATCAGGCCACCGCCCCAGTCGTAGATCACATCGCCCCCGGTGTCTTGCGCGAGCCGCTCGCCGAGCACACCGCCCGAGGCCGGCGGACAGACGATCCGCCATACCGGCCATGCCCCGCGTGGGCCATTGGCGGCAAACGGCTGAACGTCGCGAACCGAACTCCAGACACCAGCCGAAACGGCGTCTTCCAGCATTTCAGCCGCCCCATAGGACGCGAGCACCTTGCCAAGCGCCGCAGCGCGATGGGCCACCGAGGCCGCGATGCCCTCAAGCCGCAGCAGCGTCACGGCCCCGCGGGCGACGCCGAGGTCGCCAAGTCCGCTCGCCGCCGCCACCGGGCTCGGCAAATGCGCAGCACCGGACACATCGAATGGCGAACCCAGTGCAGCCGTCATCGCCCGGTTGGCGGTGACGTCATCGAGCCCGCGCAGCACCAGCGTTCGTTCGCTCTCGGGCCTCGGCATGACCTTCAACGTCACTTCCGTCATCACCGCGAGCGTGCCCCAGGATCCCGCCAGCAGCTTGCAAAGATCGTAGCCGGTGACGTTCTTCACGACCCTGCCCCCGGTCTTGAAACTGTCGCCAAATCCCGACACCGCATGCGCGCCCAGAAGATGGTCGCGCGCGCCGCCCGCCTTGATGCGGCGCGGACCCGCAAGGCCTGCGCCGATCATGCCGCCGATGGTTCCCTTGTTCGGCGTGCCCAGGAGCGCCGCGGTATTGACCGGCTCGAAGGCGAATTGCTGGTTTTTGGAGTTGATCAGCGACAATACGTCGGCCAGCGGCGCTCCCGCCTGCACCGTGATGATCAGCTCGTTGGGTTCATAGGACGTCACCGCATTGAGCGCCGACAAATCCAGCAGCGCATTGGTCGCCATCGGCTGGCCGATCAGCCGCTTGGTGCCATGGCCGATGATTTCAAGCGGCTGCTCGCTGGCGATCGCCGCGCGCACCACCTGCTCGACGTCGGCTGCGTCACGTATTCTCAGGGTTTCCACGGTCGCCCCGCATTCGGCGCGGTCCCTCTGCCGTTGTGGCGGAGGGTAAGGCAAGGGGGTAGGCCACGGGCGAGGGAGTTCGCGATACCCCCCTCTCCGGCTCCATCCCGCAAGCAGGGAGCGGGCCAACCGCGCTTGGACGCGTCGTTGATTGCTCTCATCTTCAAAACCGCGGCAGGTCCGGAAACGCCAGCTTGCCGCCGTGGACATGCATGCGGCCAAGTTCGGCGCAGCGGTGCAGCGTCGGAAACACCTTGCCCGGGTTGAGCAGGCCCTGCGCGTCGAACGCGCATTTCAGCCGCTGTTGCGCCTTGAGATCGATGTCGCTGAACATCTCGCCCATCAGGTCGCGCTTTTCGATGCCGACGCCATGTTCGCCGGTGAGCACGCCGCCGAGTGCGACGCAGACCCGCAGGATATCGGCACCGAAGGCCTCGGCCCGCTCCATTTCGCCCGGCTTGTTGGCGTCGTACAGGATCAGCGGATGCAGATTGCCATCGCCGGCATGAAACACATTGGCGACGCGCAGGTCGTATTTTGCCGACAGTTCGCGGATTCGCGTCAAAGCCTCCGGCAACTTGCCGCGCGGGATGGTGCCGTCCATGCACAGATAATCCGGCGTGATCCGCCCGACCGCCGGGAATGCCGCCTTGCGCCCGGCCCAGAACAGATTGCGTTCCATTTCCGAATTGGAAATCCGGCACATGGTCGAGCCGCAGCCCTGTGCGATCGCCTCGACGCGGCCGATCAATTCGTCGACCTCGACGCCGGGACCATCGAGTTCGATGATCAGCAGCGCCTCGACATCCAGGGGATAGCCGGCATGGACGAAGGCTTCCGCGGCGTGGATGGCCGGTTTGTCCATCATCTCCATGCCGCCCGGAATGATGCCCGCGCCAATGATCCGCGCCACGCATTCGCCGGCAGCATCGACTTGCGCGAAGCCGACCATCATCGCGCGGGCGGTCTCCGGCTTGCGCAGGATGCGAACCGTGACCTCGGTGATGACGCCGAGCAGGCCCTCGGACCCCGTGATGATGCCCATCAGGTCGTATCCACCGGCCTCGGCCGACTTGCCGCCGACATTGATGATTTCACCAGACATCAGCACGATTTGGCAGCCCAGCACGTTGTTGGTGGTCATGCCGTATTTCAGGCAATGCACGCCGCCGGAATTTTCCGCGACGTTGCCGCCGATCGAGCAGGCGATCTGCGAGGACGGGTCGGGCGCATAGTAGAAACCGGCATGGGCAACGGCGTCGCTGATCGCCAGATTGGTGACGCCCGGCTCGGTGACTACCACCCGGTTGTCGAAATCGATCTCGCGGATGCGCTTGAACTTGCCCAGGCCCAATAACACGCCGTCGGCCAGGGGCAGCGCGCCGCCCGACAGCGAGGTGCCGGCGCCGCGCGGCACCACCTTGATGCCCTGCTCGAAGCAATATTTCAGAATCCGGGACACTTGTTCGGTGGTGTCGGGCAGCACCACCACCATCGGCGGCTGGCGATAGGCCATCAGGCCGTCGGACTCGTAAGGCCGCATTTCCGCGGCGCTGTCGATCACGCCCTCGCCCGGCACGATGGCGCGCAAGGCCGCGACAATGGCATCGCGGCGGCCCAAAACCGCCTGGTCCGATGCGGGCATCATGATGGCCATGTCTGCTTCTCTCCGCCGGCGCGCATCGCGCAAGGACATCCGGGCTTGATCGATTTGTCATGGCGAATCAAGCACGTCTGGATCGCTTTGGGTAGGCCGGCCGGGGGTCCGGGAATGCCAGCTATCCGAAAGGCGCAGGCAAGTCTTATCGAGCCGGCTTGTGCAGCGCGAGCGCTACATGCGACAAACGTCCGATCGGCACCCCC
Source organism: uncultured Alphaproteobacteria bacterium (assembly GCA_963742425.1). Lineage (GTDB taxonomy): Bacteria > Pseudomonadota > Alphaproteobacteria > Rhizobiales > Xanthobacteraceae > Bradyrhizobium. Next base: position 151,621 of record CAVULR010000007.1, on the reverse strand, counting down.
AAAAAACCAAGAGTACGCCATGAATAAACTGACACTGAGCGCGGTGGTCATCTTCGCATCATCGGCGGCCGCATCGGCAACGCTGGCGCAGGACGTTGCGGCGGGCAAAACGTCGTTCAACAAGTGCCTGGCCTGCCACGCGGTCGGTGACGGGGCCAAGAACAAGGTCGGCCCGCAGCTCAACGGCCTCGACGGCCGCAAAGCCGGAACCGCGCCGGACTATTCCTATTCGGACGCCAACAAGAATTCCGGCATCACCTGGAACGCGGCGATGTTCAAGGAATATATCAAAGACCCGAAGGCGAAGATTCCCGGAACCAAAATGGTCTTTGCCGGCATCAAGAACGAAAACGAGATCAACGATCTCTGGGCATTTCTCGCGCAGTATGACAAGGACGGAAAGACCAAGTAACGGCTTTTTTCGCGGGGGGCGCGCGCGGCCTCGACCGCGCAGCATCTCGGATTTCCACCCAACGCAGCCGTAGCCTGCCGTGACGATGAACGGCGGCGCTATGGTCGGCCGCTGGCCGCATCGACCGCTTATCGGCTCGATGTCCGCTCCATCGCAAGTTCAGCCTCAAGGCTCGCAAGGTCCCGATAGATCGAAGCGACCGCAAGCACGCGGCCCCTGCTCTTGTATTTCAGCAGGCAATCCTTGCCCGCGATGTCGCCATCGATGGCAATCTCATCCCACTTTTCGGCATGGCCGACGTAATTGATCGGCACATCGTAGTGCTGGCTCCAGAAAAACGGCACCGCATCGAATGTCTCGCGCTGCCCCAGCATATTGCGCGCGGCGGTCTGGCCTTGACGTTCGGCCACCACCCAATGCTCAACCCGGACGTTGTCCTGGGAGTGCGGATCGGGCCAGCGCGCGATGTCTCCCGCCGCATAGATTCCAGCAACGCTGGTTTCGAGCAATGCGTTCACCGCGACGCCGCGGTCGATCTTGAGGCCCGCCTGTTCGGCGAGGCCGAGCCGCGGCCGCACGCCGACGCCGACAACGACGAAATCGGCCTCCAGCACGCCGCCGCTTTTGAGCGTGGCGCGCTTGCCGTCGATGGCGACCACCGTATCGCCGAGATGGAAAATGACGCCGTGTTCTTCATGCAGCGCACGCACAAAATCGCCCATTTCGGGCCCCAGCACGCGCTCCATCGGCCGCTGCTCCGGCGCCACGACGCGGACTTCGATATTGCGCGCGCGCAAGGCGGCCGCGGCTTCGAGGCCGATAAAGCTGGCGCCGATCACAATCGCACGGCGCGCGCCGTTCACGGAATCAATGATCGCTCGGCAATCCGCGAGCGAGCGCAGCACGTGGACATGAGGCTGGTCGGCGCCCGGAATCGGCAGCCGGACCGGCTCAGCCCCGGTCGCCAGCAGCAGGCGGTCGTAGGGAACGGCGCCGCCGCCGGCGATGACGACATGGCGCGCCTTGGTATCGATCGAAGCGACATCGCTGTTGAGCCGCAGGTCGATGCCGGCCTCCGCGTAAAAGCCGTCCGGCCGCAGCGGCAGCCAATCCTCGGGGGCGCTGCCGGCGAGATAATCCTTCGACAGATTCGGCCGGTCGACCGGCGGCGCGGCATCGTTGCTGAGCATCACGATGCTGCCGCGAAACTCCTGCCGTCGCAGCATATCCGCCGCGGCAAAGCCCGCCGCGCCGCCGCCGACGATCACTATCTTGCCGGGCGCATCGACCGGCCCGGTGACGCGCGGCTTCGGCTGCTTGAGCTTTTGCCGGACCAAGATCCGATCGCCCTCGCGCTCGACCTGCCAAACCGCGAGCGGGTTCAGCGCGGGCGCGCGCGTCGCTTCGCCGGTGCGCAAATCGAAGCACGCATGATGCCAGGGGCAGCGGATGCTCTCGCCGACCACGAGTCCTTCCGCGAGCGGCCCGTGATAATGGCTGCAATGCGCGTCGATGGCGAAAATCTCCGACCCGGAACGCACCAGCAAGACATCCTGGTCGCCGACATGGCCGAGCAGGGTCTCGGCGGTGAAGTCACCCGGTGCGACGCCCAAGGCGAGATCTGGCCCAGCGGGCGGGGCTTGCTCTCCAGCCATGCTCATTCTCCATTGTCGACGTAAACTCTCGCCGCCCCGGGCCAGCCTGCGATCCCTGCCATGCGACCATGGGAATATAGCCTAGAGCGGGATGTGTTGGAGTTGGATCGATTCGTCTCGTAGGCGCTAAGGCTCTAACGATCTCGTGTCCCGGACCCCGCATTGCGTCTCTTCGGCGGTGCACGGCAGGGCCTGGACCAAAAATCGCGAAAACAACCCCATGCAAAGTGGAACCCCGCTCTTGCCAAGCTGCGTCCGGGGCAAGGGTTGACATGCCCGTCACGGGCAGGCGACCTCGCCGCATCACCGGAAACCCTTTGGACGGCCACGCGTCGAAAAGGTTCCCGATTCAGCGCCGCTACCCACCCGACCGAATCGTGCCGTCATAGTGCTCCGCCCGATGCCCGGTGCCCGCCCCCAAAAAAAAGCCCTGCCGTGAGGCAGGGCTTTCCGAGGCGCTTGCGATCGACGGCTATGTCGATCGCCGATTGCAGTTCAGATCAGGGTTGCTCCGGCTCGTTGCCGTTGTTGAAGGTGAGCAGCGGCTCCCAGGTGCGGCAGAAATGGTCGCTCCTGAAGGTGTCGAACGAATGCGGCCCTCGCGGGGTAAGCATCCCTGGTGGTGTGAGCGACTGGACGTCGTGATCGCCATGGTCATCGCGATCGCGATCGCCATCGCGGCGGTCATCGCCATCGCGATCGCCCCGCGCATTGAAGGGCGGCCAGTGCGGCAGGTCGGTGGACGACGACTTTAGGCTGACCAAGGTGGCAAATTCATCGCCATGGCTTCTGTTAGGATCGCCGGTTTTCACGAAGTTGGCCCAGTAGGTCTTCATATCGGTAGCCAGCGTCGCCTGCTCCGGGGTGAACGCCGAGCCGAAGTTGAAGATGTACTGGAGTTCGGCAGCATGCTGCGAACCCGTCGTGAAGCCTGAGCCATTCACCCCCGGACCTGGGACGCCGGCCCTGCTCGGGGCATTTGGATCGTTGAACTCGTAAGCAAACACCCGGGTTCGCTTGGACAGGTCCCTGTTTGAATCAGCGCCGTTACAAGCGAACACGAAGTCCGTGAAGATCTGCGAGAGCGCCTCATCGACGTTGCCGCCCCCAAAGTTGTTGTTGAGGCCGGGGATCGACGAGGTTGTCTGCGGAGCGAAGTTGTGGAAGTTGGCGATCGGGTATTCGCTCGCTGCCGTCGCCGAGGCGCCGACAACTGCCTGGGTGAAGGGCGAGGCCGGCGTCTGTGTGGACGGTGTGGCCGTCACGAGGGTGGTAAGAAAGAACTGGATCTCCTGCAGGTAGGAGCAGGTCGCCGGCGTGCCGGTGAACTGCGGTGTCGCACAGAGAATGTTCGGGACCTGAAGGTCGAAGCTCGCCGGGCCGCCGGCGGCGACGATTGTCGAAGCGGTGCCCTGGGGAGCGGTGACCGCACTGGGGAAGAAACTCGGCTCGAAGAGCCGGCCCTCATTGGCGTTGGTACCCTGGAGCACCGGGACGCGGTTGAACTGGCCGGTCGAGAAGGCCGTGTGGAGGCCATTCGGCAGCATTTTCGTGCCGGAATTGGGCGCGATGCCAAAGCCGCCGAAGACGCCCCTGTTCGAGAACAGTTGCGTTGGCGTCAATCCCTGCAGGCAGGCAAGGGTCAAGGTGCCGCCGCAGAATGCGTTGGCGTCTTTCTGAGCGAAAGTGTTGCTCAGGGTCTGGTAAGTGGCGAGCGATGGTACGTCATGATACATGTACGCGCCGCTCTCGATGATCGCACCGTCGAACAGGTCCCGGCCGATGAGGCCCCTGAAGGTGTTCGTGGAGGCAAGATGCGACGAGACGCTGAGACCGCCGGCTGATTCGCCGCCGATCGTCACCTCCTCCGGATCACCGCCAAAAGCAGCAATGTTCTGGTGGACCCAAGCCATCGCGAATTGTTGGTCCATGAGACCGTAGTTGCCGGCGTCGCCGACGTTCTGGAAGGCGTCGGGCGCTGTCGCCGTCAGCACGCTGGCTGCAAGGAAGCCGAGGCTCCCGAGGCGGTAGTTGATCGTGACGACGATGATGTCGTTCTGGGCCACCATTACCGACGGGTCGTAGTCAGAGCCCGCGCCGTTGACGAGCGCGCCGCCGTGAATCCATATAAAGACCGGCAGCTTGGACTTCTTGGTGGCGCTCGAGGGAGCGTAGACATTGAGGAACAAGCAATCCTCGGAATCGGTTGCGCGTCCCTGGATGCAGGTGTGGCCGACGGTTTGCGCGACGATCGATCCCTGGCCAGGATTGGGCGCCTGCGGCGGCTTCCAGCGCAATGTGCCTGTCGGCGCCTGGGCGTAGCGGATACCGAAGAAGATGTTGACTCCGCTCGTTGGGTCTCCCGGGAATTGCTGGAAGTCCTGTAAGCCCTGATAGGTGCCCGTCGTCGTGACGACAGGGGCCGTCAGACCGGCCGCATTCGACACCGACGTCGTGGCCAGGATGCAAGCGGCGCTCATCGCGCCGACTACGCCAAGCCCGAAACGCCGCAACTGAACTCTCATAGGTTTCCTCCCCTTTTCGGTAGGGCCGGCATTACCGGCCTATTTTTTTCCGGCGAGTTTGCCGGTCGTCCAAGCCGACAGTCCTGCCGACAACGGCAAGATGACGGCGATCCAATCTACACGCAAGCGAATCTTGTATCCAAATACCATTTGGAAACGTAATCAGTTTTCACTTTTCATAAGAAAATCAGGGTTCTGCTTTCGGCAAGAAGGAGCGGGCTCACGCGCCAGACGTCCAAATCCGGCACTTTGGAGCTTGTCCGATTTGAGTCTGTTATGCCCGAAGCGGACGTACGCTGCCCGCTCCAAGTCTATGGGTTCACGCCCTAATTCGCCGCGGCCGCCGCACCTCGCGCAAGTCTGCCAATCATCGCCCCGATCTCGGCGATCACGAGGTCGGGGACCGCGTTCTGCACCATATGACCGACACCCGGCAGCACAATCAGTTTTGCATGTGGCAGCGCAGCGGCAAATGGCCGTGAATGGCGATTGGTCGATACGGTCTTGTCGGCTTCGCCCGTGATCACCACGACAGGCGCCCGGATGTCGCCGTAGCGCGGCGCCTGCTCGGCCACGGCCGCCTTCAGCGTGACGAGATCGCGGGCATTGGCAAGGAACTCGCGTGGCCGCAGCAACAATGGCGTTGCGGTACTGCCGACGAAATTCTCCGGCATGATCTGTGGCAGGAACACGTTGCGGCAGCCCGGCTCGGTCAGGAAGTAGCCGAGTGGCAGGGTGATCGTGTGGGCCAGCAGCGGACCGATCACCGCAGTGGCCACAAGCCTGTTGTACCATCCGACGCCACCCGGCCACGGATAGGCCACCGGCGCCAGCATCACCAGACCCGCGACCCGCTCCGGATAGTCCAGCGCCATGCGCGCACCGAGTGCGCCACTCCAGGAATGCACCACAAAGATCGCAGGTCCCACGCCAAGTTTTGCCAGCGCCTCATCGATCATGCCGGCCTGGACCGCGGGGGTCGAATCTTCCGGTTGCATGCGCGTGCTCCAGCCATGCCCGGGGCGATCGATCAGGATCACGCGGTGATTTTCGGCAAGTCCGTCGCCGAGCGGTTGTCGCATGACCTCCAGATTCGAACTGGCGCCATGGATCATCACGAGTGGCGGACCCTCGATGTCGCGCGGACCGATATCGACGACGTGGAGTTTTGCGCCGGCGACCGCAATCACCTCTCCTTGCGCCGGATATTTGCGCTGCAGGAAAAACACACCGGCCCGGGTGATGAGCACGAGCACCGCAAGCAGCACAACCAGACCGATGGGTATCATTTGCAATGTCCTGCGGGTCCCTGCAACCAGTGAGATACGGTTTTCGGCCCCGGAGGTTTTGGGGTTTCCGCAAATATGGCGCCCATCGTCATACAAGGATCATCAGAACTTCATATAACGACATAACCTCAACGCACTTTTGCCATCTGTCACGTGCACGCCGTCAGGGCAGTCGCCCGTCCACATAATCAACAGCAACACGGGTCTTCCACCGAAAATTTGAGGGTTCGATGACTTCAAGACCAACCGATGCTGCCATCGACAAGATTGTGGCGAAGAGTAATGGCGACATCCGCAGCGCGCTGAAAGCGCTGCTGCTGGTCAACGAGCAGTTGGAAGCGGAACTTCAGCAGCTTTACGCGGCGGTGGCCGTGGGCGGACCGTTCGAGCGCGGCGACAACGCCCTGCACTAATACTTCTGTTCGCAACCCTCGCCACATGGCACGCGCGGTTCATCTTTCGGGCAAGCGCGAATCGTCGAGCGGGCGAGTTTGGCGTCGTCGACGGATTTATACGGGCCATCTCCGAACCAGACATCGCCGCCGCCGTACATAAATACTGTCGGGTTGCGGGTGACGATGTCGCATGTGTTGGTCGCGCGATCGCCGACCACCCAATAGAGTCCGTTGGCAGACGCAATCGTTCCGATTGCCACCGTTATCGCGCCAGCCAGTACCGTCGCCTTCATCGTGTTGCTCCCGGGGCGCGGGCACCAGCCAGTTAGGGGGTTTGCGAAACCGTTCCGGCTCACAATGTCCGGCCCCTGGATTAGTGCACGCGTCACCGGATCGAGCGGTCGATCAGATGTCGCGGCCTTCGACCTTTTCGCTCAGGGTCTTGACCAGGTCCGGTACCTTTTCAAGGTGCGGGTTGACGGCGAGCGCCTTGCGAAAGGCGTCGAGCGCGCGCTTTTCGTCACCGAGGTCCTGCATGATCATGCCGAGCCCGGCCAACGCGCCGAAATGCCGGGGTTCGCGGACCAGCACCTGCTCGATATCCTGCAGCGAATGGGCGTAATCGTTCATGAGATAATACAGCGTCGCGCGCCGGTTCCAGCCCTCGACATAATCCGGCCGCAGCTTGACCACCGCGTCGAGCAGCTTCAACGCCACGTCCATTTGCTTGGCTTCCATGGCGGTCTTGGCACGCAGCATCAAAAGCGCGGCCGTATCACTCGGGGTCTGCATCCATAGCGCCCAGATCCGCGCCTCGACATGCTTGGCGCTGGCCTCATCGGGTGCTGCTTTCAAGGCGCCGAACAAAAAGTCCAGCCCGCGCGTGCGGTCGGCCTTCGGCAGCTTGCTCGGCGCCTCGGGAAGTTTTTTCGCAGGCGCGGCCCGCGGATCCTGTGCAAACGCCGGCGGCCCCAGCGCAATGACTGCGGCGAGAACGCCCAGGGTCAGCGCAGTGCGAGCGAGAGGGAATCTCCGTGCCATGGGCAGAGTTTAGACATAGAAAAACCCGCTGCAAAGCAGCAAGGCGTCAAAGACCCGTGAATGCGAGAATTTTGGCAGTCGGCCCGCTGACAGCTATCCGGCTTGCGATCAACCCTGGCGCGCCTTGAAACGGCGCTGCACCTTGTTAATCACATAGACCCGGCCCTTGCGGCGGACCAAGCGGTTGTTGCGGTGGCGACCGCGCAGCGATTTCAGCGAGTTACGGACCTTCATGGGACAATCCTGATGCGTTGAAAGGCCGTGTTCGGCGCTATCGTTTGGGGGCCCGAAACTGACAAAACGGGCTGGTTCCACCGGCGGTTATGCCGCCCGGGGACGCGCGGTTTCTAGGCCATCGCGCGGCCGAATGTCAATCAAAACAGGGCCTTCGAGGCCTGTTTGGCCGAGAAAATTCAGCGAACCGGAAACTCGACCATGGCCTCGCCGGTGGCGACCTTGTCACCACGCTGGTTGCGGACCAGGACGTCGATCAGGACCCAGCGCGAATTGGCAGTAGTCTGCTTCGATTTGACGACGCCGCTCGGCTGGATGGTGTCGCCGGGCCGGACCGGTTTGACCCAGCGCGTCTCGAGCCGGCGGTAAATGGCACCGGCGGGATAGGCCCAGTCGGTGATCATGCGCGAGATCAGCCCGAAATTGTTCATGCCGTGCATGATAATACCGCCGAAATTGGTCTTGCCGAAACTGCCCTTCATGTAGTCGTCGTCGAGATGCAGCGGGTTGTAGTCGAGCGAGGCGTCGCAAAACAGACGGATGGATTCGCGGCTGACCACGAATTTCGGTCCCTCGATGGTGTCGCCGGCGCCGAGGCTTTCGAACGTCGCGGTCATGATCCCTCCCCCAGGCTTCATTGCGGCCGGATGGTCCAGCCGCGGCCGGAGCAAATCACCTCGCCGTGCTGGTTGAAAAAGACATTGTCGTGCACCACGAACAACCGTTCGCGCTTGATGAACTTGTCGAGCGCTCGCGCCGACAGCGTGATGACGTCGCCAGGGCGCGCCGGAATGTTGTAGCTCCAGGATTGCCCGGCATTGACGGTGCCGGGGCTGCGCATCCAGTCGTCTGCCGGCGTGCAGGCAAACATCAAAAGGATGTGGATCGACGGCGGTGCGATCAGCCCGCCATAGGGCGTGGTCCTGGCGTATTCCTCGTCGAAATAGATCGGATGATCTTCGCCGACCGAAGCGCAATAAAGCTCGATCGCATCGCGCGTCAGCTTATAGGGAATGGTCTTGCGCGGCTCGCCGGGAACGATGTCATCCCAGACTTTTCGCAAATTCGCGTGTTTCCAGAAATCGGTCTCGAAGGCGTCCGCCTGCGCCATTTGAGCCTCCGTTTTTTGATTACTTTTTCACCGCGTCTCGGCGCACACTGTACACAGAAGTTCGAGCGCCTGCGTTGCGGGTTTGAGCGCTTGCCAAGTTTGTTATATGGTATAATCAATTTGACCTACCGCGCATAGGTGGTTGTCGAGAAACCAGATGCCCAAATTGAAGCTGCCCAATATCGACGACGTCGTGGCGATCGACATCCACACCCACGCCGAAGAGCCCTGCGGCATGCATGGCGACGACGGCTATGACGACTTCCAGGCGCAGATGGCCGAGTATTTCAAGTCGCCCAACAAACATCCGCCGACGGTGCCGGAAACCGCGGCCTATTACCGGGCCAAGAAAATCGCCGCCGTGATCTTCCCGGTCGATGCCGAACGCGAAACCGGATTCCGCCGCTACAGCAATTACGAGATGCTGGAAATTGCGGCTGAAAATTCCGACGTACTGATACCCTTCGTCAGCATCGATCCGCACAAGGGCAAGCTCGGGGTCCGCGAGGCGAAGAAGCTGATCGAGGAATACGGCGTCAGGGGCTTCAAATTTCATCCGACCATGCAGGGCTTCTACGCCAACGACCGCATGGCCTATCCGCTATATGAAGCGATCAATGACGGCGGCGCGATTGCGTTGTTCCACACCGGCCAGACCGGCGTCGGCTCCGGCATGCCGGGCGGCATGGGGATGCGGCTGAAATATTCCAATCCGATGTGCATGGACGACGTGGCGGCGGATTTCCCCGACTTGAGGATCATCCTCGCCCATCCGTCGTTCCCCTGGCAGGAAGAAGCGCTGTCGGTCGCGACCCACAAGCCCAACGTCTACATCGACCTGTCGGGCTGGTCGCCGAAATATTTTCCGCCGATCCTGGTGCGCTACATCAACAGCATTTTGCAGGACAAGATGCTGTTCGGCTCGGACTGGCCGGTGATCACGCCCGACCGCTGGATGGCCGATTTCGCCAAGCTCGACATACGCGACGAGATCAGGCCGAAGGTGTTGAAAGCCAACGCGCGGAAACTGCTGGGTATCTGACGCGCTTTACTGCGCCCGGGATCACGACATCATCGCCCCCGCGCGGATACTGCCCGCGTTGCTCAGACTGTCCGCCAGATAGTTTGCTAGTTCGCTGACGACGCGGGAATTGCTGCGCCGGCCGTAGGAATAAACCAGCTCGACGCCGGGCAATTGCGGCAGCCGCATCCCGTGGCGAACCACGCGTAGTGGCGGGGCCACCAGCGCACGCGCCAGGACGGTGATTCCCATACCTTCGACCGCCGCCGATTTGAGGCATTCAAAACTCGGGCTGACAAAGCTGAGATGCCACGGACGTTTGTGATCCTGCAGCGCCGCTACCGCAAAGCGACGATAGGCGCAGCCTTCCGGAAACAGGATCAACGGCACCGACTCCTGCGCATCCGGCGTAAAGTTCGGACCGCTCACCCAGACCAGTTGCTCGCGCAACGCGACCGTACCAAGCTTTGCGCCAGTCTCCTGTTTAAAGAACGCCAGGTCGAATTCGCCGCGCATGCTGCGCTTCTGCAAATTTTCCGACTGGTTGGCCTCGACTTCCAGCCCGACCATCGGATGGCGGTTCTTGAAGCGCGCCAGCCAGGTCGTGAAATCGCGCCCGAAGAAATCAAGGGGAACACCGAGCCTGACGAAGCCGGTCAGCACGTCGTCCGACATCGATGCATAGGCTTCGTCGTTAAGCTGCAGGATTTGCCGCGCATATTGCACGAGCTTGCCGCCCTCGGACGTCAATTCAATCACGCGGCCCTTTCGGCGCGTCAAGAGGCCCCTGCCGATCTGGGTTTCGAGCTTGGCAATCTGCTGACTGACCGTGGACTGCGAGCGGCCAACGCTTTCGGCCGCGCGCGAAATGCTCATCGTATCGGCGACCACCAAGAATGATCGCAAACAATCGATATCGAAATTCATGTCGTGCCCCAGTATCGTAAATTACGATATTGAACATTGTTATTATTCATTTTGTCACTTCAGCGGCGTCCCGTAAAGACGCAGCGCCCGCGTTGCGCATGACTGCGCTCGGGGTGGCCAACCCGTTGCGATGCGGGACGTAAATCGCCCCGCGCTCGTCGGGCATCGGGACCGATGCCGGAAGCGTGAAGGATGCGGTTTGAAGATCAGGACATTGGGAGGGGAATGATGGCCCGCGACGGGACCCCGCTTGAGGCAGCGCACGCCTCGGTCAGGCAACTGATCGCCGAAAAGCTGAAATACCTGGTGCCGATGACCGTCATCTTCATGGTCGGCTATATCGGGCTCACGGTGCTGGCGGGATTTGCGAAGGACATGATGGGCATCAAGGTAATCGGCGCGGTCAATCTCGGCTTCGTGCTGATCGCGCTCAACTATCTGCTGTCATGGGTACTTGCAATCGTCTACGAGCGCATCGCTGCCGATCAGTTCGATCCGCTCGCCGCAAGGGCCGCGATGGAAATCAGCCGGCGGGGAACCTGAGATGAACCTGACGCTCGGCATCTTCGTCGTCATTCTCCTGATCACCCTCGGCATCACCTATTGGGCAGCGAAACGCACTTCGACCACCGCCGATTTCTACGCTGCCGACAGCCGCCTCACCGCTGCGCAGAACGGCTTTGCGCTGGCCGGTGACTGGTGCAGCGCTGCCGCGTTTCTCGGATTCACCGGGCTGACCGCGCTCTACGGCATGGACGGCGCGTTTTACGCACTCGGACCACTGGTCGCGTTCTGCACGGTGCTGTTCCTGATCGCCGAGCCGCTGCGCAACGCCGGAAAATACACGCTCGGCGACGTCATCCGCAGCCGCATGCAGACAAGGACATCCCTGCTGGCGGCCATCGCCGGAACCGTAGTTGTCAATTTCGCCTACCTGATGCCGCAGATGGCCGGAGCCGGCGTGCTGGTACGACTGCTCACCGGAATTTCCTACGACTGGGCGGTGATCTTTGTAGGCGTCAGCATGATCGTCTACGTCGCGTTCGGCGGCATGCTGGCGACCACCTGGGTGCAGATCGTCAAGGCCGTGCTGATGCTGAGCGCCGGCGCGATCATCCTGGTGATGATCCTGTCGCTGGTGCATTTCAATCCGCTGACGCTGTTTGCGGATGCCGAGCAAAAATACGGCGCCAAATATCTGCTGCCCGGAAATTATCTGAAGAATCCATTCGACCAGATATCGCTCGGGCTAGGCTATACGCTTGGACTTGCGGGACTGCCGCATGTCATGACGCGATTCTATACGGTACCGGACGCCAAGACCGCGCGGCGCTCGGTGGTGTGGGTGATGTTTCTGGCCGGCGCTTTCTTCGCGGGCACAACGCTGTTCGGACTGGCGGCTGCGAACTTCGTCGGACAAGACGTTATTCGTGCCGCCGACAAGGGCGGCAACCTGACGCTTCCGCTGCTGGCGCAATATCTCGGCGGCGGCAAAGGCAGCTTCGGCGGCGACCTCATGCTGGGCTTCGTTGCCGCGGTCGCAGTCGCGACCATTCTGGCGGTCGTCTCGGCCCTGACGCTGTCGACATCCGGCGCCATTGCCCACGATTTCTACGTCAACTGGGTCAGGCGCGGCCAGGTCGAGGGCAAGCAGGAAGTCTGGATTGCCCGCGTCGCGACCGTCGTCATCGGCATTCTGGCGATCGCACTTGGAATTCTCGCACAAGGGGTCAACGTGGCGGTACTGGTGATCCTTGCGATCTGCGTTGCCGCCAGCGCCAATTTTCCGGTGCTGATCCTTTCGCTGTTCTGGCGGCGATTCAACACCGGCGGCGTGGTCGGCGGCATGACCGTCGGCCTCGTGTCGTCCGTGCTGCTGGCGATGATCGGGCCGGCGATGCGCGGTGCCGAGGCGTTGTGGCCACTCGTCAATCCGACTGTCGTATCGCTGCCCCTCGGTTTCGTCGGCGCAATTCTCGGCACGTTGATGTGGGGGCGCGACGCGGAAAACGAACAGCGCTTTGACGCATTCTTGCTGCAGGTTCATACTGGTGTCGCATCGAAATAGAAGGGCACCAGGATCGACGGGCCCGCGGATCGACACGGTCCGCCCGGTACATCCTTGAAAGAGAAGAGCATCCTTTGACCATCAAAGCCGTTGTGTTCGATGCCTATGGCACGCTTTACGACATCCAGTCGGTGGCTGCGATTACCGATGAAGCATATCCCGGATATGGCGAGATCATCACCCAGATCTGGCGCCTCAAGCAGTTGGAATACACATGGTTGCGATCACTGATGGGCCGCTATCAGGATTTCTCCGTGATCACGCGGGATTTGCTCGTCTACACCCTGAGAGTGCTCGGGCTGAAGCATTACAGCAGCGTATTCGAACGGATCATGGACAAATACCTGCATCTCGATCTTTATCCGGAGGCGCCGGCGGCGCTGGAAGCGATGCGCGACCGCAAACTTGCGATCCTTTCCAACGGAAGCTCTGGCATGCTCAACACGCTGGTGCGCAACAGCGGACTCGATCGCGTACTCGATGCGACCATCAGCATCGACTCCAAAAAAATCTTCAAGCCGGCCCCGGACGCCTACCTTCTGATCGAATTGAATCTCGGAATCGCGCCAGCCGACGTGCTGTTCGTCTCTTCAAATCCGTTCGACGTCTGCGGCGCCAAGGCCTTTGGCCTCAACGTCGCCTGGATCGAGCGGGTGACGCCGGATGCGATGGCGCTGGCCTGCGTCAAGAATGATCTCGTGCCGCCGCTGACCATGTTCAAGGCGATCCGTATGCAAATGGATGAGCTCGGACTGCAGCCGGACTTCCGAATCAGGACCTTGGCCGACCTGCCCGAACTCGTGAAATCGCTGGCCTCATAATCTGCTCGCAATTTGCCTGGACGTGCCCTTAGCGAAGGAGAAGCTCGAGATGTCGATAACCCTGACCCAACAACTCGAGGAATATCTTGCGGGCTGGATGCAGCGCGTGCCGGCCGAGCGCCGCGCTGCCATGGAACGCCATATCGCCCATCTGTCGCAGACCGGTGCTGGCGCACGCGCGAAACGGGCCGGAGACCGGGCGCCCGAAATTGTTCTGCCGGACGCGCACGGCCAGACTTTCAAGGTGGCCACGCTGCTCGCAAAGGGACCCATCATCGTGACCTTCTATCGCGGCGGCTGGTGTCCCTATTGCAATCTGGAGCTCCGGGCCTATCAGGCCGTGCTGCCCCGCATCGCGGCGGCGGGCGCCAGCCTTGTTGCGATCAGTCCCGAAAAGCCCGACGATACCGTAAGCACAACCGAGAAAAATGCCCTCACATTTCCGGTTCTAAGCGATGTTGGACAGAAGGTCGGGAAGGCTTTTGGTCTGGTCTATTCCTTCACCGACGAATTGCGCACCGTGTATGACGGATTCAAACTGGACATTCCGGAAAAAAACGGCACGCCCGACGACTGGTCGCTTCCGCTCTCTGCGACCTATGTGATCGGCTCGGACGGTCGAATCATGTTCGCCGACACAAGCGTCGATTACCGCCGCCGTACCGATCCGCTGGATGTCCTTCTGGTGCTGGAGCATCACGCGGCAGCAGAATGATCCCGTGCCCGTCGGCCGCAGGCGAAGCGGCCGTTGTGGATTTCCTGGCCTTCTCCACGTTGACGATCTGGTCGCTGTTGGCTATCCGAACCGCGCCGGCGTTACCGCGCGTCCGAAAAGACCGCTTCGCGGCAGCACCCCGGGTTTGCAGTCCATGAGCATTGAATCGGTCCGCGCATTCTTCGCCGAGAAAGCCCCCGAAATTGCCGTGCTCGAATCGCCCCTGAGTTCGGCGACGGTGGCGCTTGCCGCCGAAGCCTATGGCGTCGAGCCTGGACGGATCGCAAAAACGCTTTCGCTTCGGGTCGGCGAGCGCGCCTTGCTGATCGTGACCAGCGGAACCTCGCGAATGGACAACAGGAAGCTCAAGGCGCGCTTCGGCGGCAAGCCGAAGATGCTCGGCGCCGAGGAGGTCGCCGAAATCACCGGCCATGAGGTCGGCGGCGTCTGCCCGTTTGGCCTGAAAACGCCGCTGCCGATCTATTGTGACGTGTCGTTGCAGGCGTTCGACCAGGTCGTGCCTGCCGCGGGCTCGACCCACAGCGCGGTGCGCATCGCGCCATCGCGGATGGCGGAACTGACCGGCGCCGAATGGGTCGATGTATGCCAGGCGGCGGGGTAGCGGCTTCACCATCGTTACGTTCACCGCCGCCCACGATTGGCGCCAAGAACCCGCTCTGTCGTGACCTCAGGGGGCGAGCAGTTCCGGCAGACTCTTGTCGAGAACTTCGCCAAGGAGTTGCGCCGAATGGACAAGGCTTAGAGCAAGCAGCAACACGGCAAGGCGGGCCATGAAAACTCCGGAAGAATTCGGTGGGCGGGAATGGCATCGATACGAAGGACATCCGTATAGACAACCGGGAATGTACCGACAAGACGGTACATCTTTTGAGTGTGGAAGGTGACGGCTGCAGATCGACCGCCAGCCGCTCAGCGGTTCGCCTTTTTCTTCCTCTTGGCAAAATGCTCCGTCAGAAATTCCGCCAGCACTTCGACGCGCGCGGGGCGCGGGCGGCCGGGCGGCGTGACCAGATGCAGCGCACCTTCGGTCTGCTTCCAGCCCTTGAGGATCACCTCGACCTCGCCCGAGGCGATGGCATCGCCGACAATAAACTCCGGCAGGTCGGCGATGCCGAGCCCTGCGAGCAGCGCCGGCATCAGAGCCTCACCATTATTGACGCGCAGCGGCCCCGCGGGGCGCACGCTCGCCTGTTCGCCGGCGGCATTGGTGAACTGCCAGGCGCCCGCCGTGGACATATAGGCATAGCCGAGACATCTGTGCTGGGCGAGATGCATCGGATGCGTCGGACGGCCGTGGCGCTTGAGATAGGCGGGCGACGCCACCGTGTAGCGGGGCATCCCGCACAGCCGCCGCGCGATCAACGACGAATCCGGCAGGCTCGCGATCCGCAGGCCCGCATCGAAACCGTCGCCGATCAGGTCGACCGTCGCATCGCTCAAATGGAGGTCGATCGCGACGTCGGGATAGGTCTTGAGAAACTCGGGCAGAATCGGCGCCACGGCTCTCACCCCGAACGTCATGGGCACTGCGAGACGCACGAGCCCGCGCGGCGTCACCGATTGCGCCAGTGCCTCGTTCTCCGCCGCCTCGCCTTCCGCCAGAAGCCGCGCGGCGCGCGCGGACAGTTTTTGCCCGGCATCGGTCAGGGCCAGACGCCGCGAGGTGCGGTTGAACAGCCGCGCGCCAAGCCTCGCCTCCAGCCGGCTGACGGCCTTCGACACCGTGGCCTTGGACAGCGCCAGTTCGGCGGAGGCCGCCGCAAACGACCGTAATTCCACAACTTTTGCGAAAATTGCGAGGCCTTCGAAATCGGGGAGTTTTGCCATCCGCGTCATCCGATTAGATCAATATGGGAAACAATGAGTTTCTATAGTTTCTATTTTTAACATACGAGAAAGCGCATATCCAGACAACAGCGGAATTCTAATCACAGGGAATATTCCATGATCGAACTCAGACCCTTTGCAAAACTCGGCAGCGCCGATCTCGGATGGCTGAAGGCCAAGCATCACTTTTCGTTCGGCAGCCACTACGACCCCGGCAACATGGGCCACGGATCCTTGCGGGTCTGGAACGACGACGAGATCGCGCCGAACACCGGTTTCCCCGCGCATCCCCACGCCAATATGGAAATTATCACTTATGTCCGCGAAGGCGCGATCACTCATCAAGACAGCCTCGGCAACAAGGGCCGCACCGAAGCCGGCGATGTGCAAGTGATGAGCGCCGGAAGCGGCGTGCGCCACTCCGAATACAATCTGGAGCCGACCAGGACCAAAATCTTCCAGATCTGGATCGAGCCATCAACGCAAGGCGGCCAGCCGACCTGGGGTGCCAAGCCTTTTCCGAAAGCGGATCGCTCCGGCAACTTCGTCACCATCGCCAGCGGATTTGCCGATGACAAGGACGCACTGCCGATCCGTGCCGACGCGCGGGTACTCGCCACCACGCTGAAGTCCGGCGAGAGCGCGGAATATGCGCCGCGCGCATCGCGTAACCTCTATCTGGTGCCGGCGGCGGGCGCGGTCGAAATCAACGGTGTGCGTGTCAATGCCCGGGACGGGGCCGCGATCCGCGACGAAGCCCGGCTCAAGATCACCGCGCTGGAAGATTCGGAGCTGGTGCTGGTCGACGCGGCATAGCACCTGATCGCTCACCCGTCCCTTGAAACCTGCAAGACGCAGATGGCCGGAGCACCTCCGGCCATGACGCTCCCTTGCTGTCTCCCATCAACGCGAACAACGGAAACCAGCCATGACGAAAGTTCTTGTTCTCTACTATTCCGCCTACGGTCACATCGAGAAGATGGCCAATGCGGTTGCCGAAGGCGCGCGCGCCGCGGGCGCCTCGGTCGATATCAAGCGCGTTCCCGAACTGGTGCCGGCTGAAATCGCCAAGGCATCGCACTACAAGCTCGACCAGGCTGCGCCGGTGGCGAAGGTCGAAGAGCTTGCCGGTTACGACGCCATCATTGTCGGCACCGGCACCCGCTTTGGCCGCATGTCGTCGCAAATGGCCAACTTCCTTGACCAGGCCGGTAGCCTGTGGATGAAGGGCGCGCTGCACGGCAAGGTCGGCGGCGCTTTCACCTCGACCGCGACCCAGCACGGCGGCCAGGAGACCACGTTGTTTTCCGTGATCACCAATCTCCTGCATTTCGGCATGACCATTGTCGGCCTGAACTACGGTTTTGCCGGCCAGATGAAGCTCGACGAGGTCACCGGCGGTTCGCCCTACGGCGCAACCACGATTGCCGCCGGCGACGGAAGCCGCCAGCCGAGCGAAAACGAACTTGCGGGCGCGCGCTATCAAGGGCGCGTGATCGCGGAAGTCGCGAACAAACTGCATGGCTGATGCGATACGGGCGGTGTTGTCTTCCGTCGGCGCCGCCCTATCTGCCCCCATTGGGGGTAAAGGCTTCGCCATGATCGAAATGCTTTTTATTTATCAACTGGTCCGCAATCCGGTGCAGGCAATTGCGCGCCGCTGGTGGTGCCGTAGCCTGTTCCGCGCCTCAGGCGGCAAGCGTCGTTGCCCGGAATGCACTAATTCGTGAAGTGGCCGCGATGATTCGTGATATCTGACTACGTCATCACGATCGCGCCGTTCGGATACCCGTCAAGAGAGTTCGGACATGAGCTGCACCTCGCAAGCCCCGTGGCCGGAACTGCCGACCGCTGCGTGGCGTGAGACCTACCAGACGCTGCATTTGTGGACCCAGATCATCGGCAAGATTCGTCTTGCGCGCTCACCCTGGCTGAATCATTCGTGGCATGTCGCGCTGTACGTCACCGCGCGCGGCCTGACGACCTCGCCGATACCGGATGGCTTGCGTAGCTTCCAGATCGACCTCGACCTTATCGATCATGCCTTGCGGATTTCCACCAGCGACGGTGCAACCCGGCAATTTGCATTGGCCGGGCAATCGGTAGCAAGTTTTTACTTCGCGATCATGGCTGATCTGGCAACACTCGACATTCGCATCGCCATCGACGAGATGCCCAACGAATTGCCGGAGCCGATCCGGTTTTCGCAGGACAGCCGCCATGGCTCCTATGATCCGGACGCGGTGCGGCGCTTCTTTCAGATCCTTGTGAGCGCAGACCTTGTATTCAAGCAGTTCCGCACCTCTTTCCTCGGCAAGGCGAGCCCGGTGCACTTCTTCTGGGGCAGCTTCGATCTCGCGGTGACGCGCTTTTCGGGCCGGCGCGCACCGCGCCATCCCGGCGGCGTACCGCATCTATCCGACGAGATCGCTTGCGAAGCCTATTCGCACGAGGTGAGCAGCGCAGGTTTCTGGCCGGGCAGCGGTGCGATCGATTATCCCGCGTTCTACTCCTATGCCTACCCCGAACCGGAAGGCTTCCGCGCCACCAAAGTGCGGCCCGACGCGGCGTTTTTCAGCGAGGCGCTGGGCGAATTCATCCTGCCCTATGACGCCATGCGCACCGCGGTTAAGCCGGAGCAGGCGCTGCTCGAATTCCTGCAAAGCACCTACGAGGCCGCGGCCAATTCCGGCAAATGGGACCGCGCCGCACTGGAATGCGCGCCGGGCCGGCCGGGCGTGGTACGGCAGGTCTAGTTTTTTTCGCGCGGGGCCGATACGATCTGGTCGCCGATCCCGCCACGGCGCGCGAGGCACTGAAATTCCACCCCACACATTCGGGTCTTGCGGCAAAAAGGGCTCGCCCGCCGATCACGGACAAGCCCCGTCTCGGGCCACCTGATTACAGTGGCTTGATCTGCACTTTGCGGAACTTGACCACGCCCGAACCGTATTGCAGGGCGAACGGACCGCTCGCGTGTGTGCTGTCCTGCGCGTCGGCGGTTTTTTGTCCGTTCAGCACGACCACGAGGTGCGGGCCCTGCGCCGTGATCTCATACGTATTCCATTTGCCGGCGGCCTTCGGCATCGGATCGACCTTGGCAACCCCGACGATCGCGCCGGTGCCGTAGGAGGGGTCAGGCCGCTTGTCGAAGATGTTCACCTCGTAGCAAATCTTGGAATTGATCTTCTGGGACTGATCGCAGCGGATGAAGATGCCGCTGTTGGCTTCCTCGTCGGTCCAAAACTCGGCCCTGATCTGGAAATCCTTGTAGGAATTCCTGGTGACGAGAAAGGACCGGTCCTTGCCGTCGAGCTTGTCGGCAACCAGCGCACCGTCCCTCATCGCCCAATTGGCTTTGCCGACCTCATCCCAGTCTCCCATTTTGCCGCTGTCGAGCAGCGTGACCCATCCGCCCTCGCTCTGGCCGGATGCCTGGTTGGAAAACTGCAAAGCGGCTGCTCCGATCAGCAACGCGATCGCGAGTGTGGTTACTTGTTTCATCAAGGCCTGGTCCCCCCTGTATTCTGATTGGTGCGGAAAATTAACATCGCGCCGAGCCACGTAAATTCAATTCTTCATGCTGCACTTGCGTTGTGCGCAGCTTCCCCCGCCACGCATGCACGCGCGCGTCTTGCCTCTTCCAAATGCGACCGGCTAGCATGGATGCAACCGGAAGATGGGCTGGTAAAAACATTTCAGTCCACGGAATTCGACGGAGGGAACCATGAATGCGACGCAATGCTTTTGGCGATGTCTCGCGATGCCGGTCTGTTTCGCCGGCATGCTGAGCATCAGCTCCGCCGCCGAACTCAATCCCGCCGCGGTGATCTACAAGTTGCCGGACCAGATTCAATGGAGCGTGGCTGACGCCCGTGGCGTGCAAACTGCCGTTGTCGCCGGCGATCCCAGCAAACCGGGATTTTATGCCGTCTTCACGAAATGGCTGAAGGGCAACCATTTCAGCCGCCCGCACTTCCATCCTAACGACCGCTACATCACCGTGCTGCAAGGCACCTGGTGGGTGGGTTCGGGACCGAAATTCGATCCCGCCAACACGACCCCGATGCCCGCGGGAAGCTTCGTCACCCATTTCGGCAAGCAGGTGCATTGGGACGGCGCCAAGGACGAAGACGCCGTTCTCCTGATCGTCGGGGAAGGACCGGCGACATCAACCGCGGCGGAAGAAAAATAGCCCGACGAAGTCAGTGGCATCCGTATCTCGCGCGTGGCGCCTAGACGGAGGCGCTTCTCAGCCTTGAATGTGATGCGGCTTTCTCGCGGGCGTCGGTCGCCGCCGGCTGCAGCGGTGGGGAAATCATCAGCGGCGCGGATCGGAGCATGTCCGCCAATTGATGCGGCGGCAACGGCTTGCTGAACAGATAACCCTGCATTTCATCGCAGGCGTGATCGCGCAGGAACGTCTGCTGTTCGGCGTTTTCCACGCCTTCGGCGACGACCGTCATGCCCAGCGCCTTGCCCATGCTGATGATTGCCTGCGCGATCGCCTGGTCTTCGGTGTCTTTCGGCAGATCGCGAACAAAGGACCGATCGATCTTTATGGTGTCGATCGGGAACTGCTTCATCAAGGACATCGACGAATACCCGGTTCCGAAGTCGTCGATCGCAAGGCGAATGCCGCGGCTCTGGATGGCGTCAAGCACCTTGACCGCCCGGGAAACGTTGCGCATCACCATGCTTTCGGTGACCTCGAGTTGCAACAGCACCGGAGACATTCCGCTTGCCAACAACGCGTCATCGATGTCGTGCAACAGGCGCTCGTCGACGAACTGCCGCGGCGAGAGATTGACCGCCATTGATATCGGCCGCAATCCGCGGCGTTGCCAATCCATGTTTTGCGCGCAAGCTTCCTTCAACACCCACCGGCCGATCGGAACGATCAGCCCGGTTTCCTCGGCAAGCGGGATGAATTGCAACGGCGGCAATATGCCTAGCTCGGGATGGGTCCAGCGCAACAGCGCCTCGACGCCCGTTATCCCCCCGGTAATCATGTCCACCTTCGGCTGATAGTGCAGGGCGAACTGGTTGCGATCGAGAGCATGACGCAACGCCGTTTCCAGCGTCAGACGCTCGATCGACTGGGTTTTTGTTTCCTTGGTGAAGAAGCGGAAGCCGTTCTTGCCGTCTTCCTTGGCAAAATACATCGCCATGTCGGCATTCTTCGTCAGCGTCTGCGCGTCCGAGCCGTCGGAAGGATACATCGCGATGCCGATGCTCGCCGTGGTGTGGCATTCGTGGCCACTCAATTGCGTGGGCTCGCCAAGAACCGACAACAGGTTGCGGGCGATGAGTTCGACATCATCACGTTCCGCGACTTCCTCGAGAATGACGACGAATTCATCGCCGCCCAGTCGTGCGACGACGTCGCTGGAACGCAGCGTGTTACGCAACCTGTTGCTGACTTCCCTCAGCAGAAGATCGCCGGCGTCATGACCCAGCGAATCGTTGATGACCTTGAACCTGTCGAGATCGATGAAGAGCACGGCGAATCGCCGGCCGTGGCGGCCCGCCGCCTCGATCGAATGGCGAAGCAGCTCATTGAATGTTTCCCGATTGGGCAGGCCGGTCAGACTGTCATGGGATGCGAGGTATTCGATGCGCTCGTCGGCCTTGGTTTTTTCGTCCACACGGTCGAAATTCTCGAGCGCAAACGACACATTATCCGCCAGCCGCTGCAGCAGTTCGACGAATTCCGGCGTGAAGGTGTCCTTTTCCGCCGAGATGAAAAGCATGACGCCGACCGACTGCCCGCGGATCAGGAACGGAAATGCGCCGGCTGATTTGGCACCATCGCCGCGAATGATGGAATGGAAGGCGCTGATTCGCTGATCGGCCAGATAATCGTTGCTGATGCAGGCCTGCCGGGACCGGAAAGCGGTTCCGCTAAGCCCGCGTCCTTCCGGGTGCGCGCCGTTGATCGAGATCTTGACGCTTCTGGTTGTCTCCGCGGTCGGTCCCGCCGCTGCCACGATGTCGAGAAAATCGCTGCCGGGTTTTGCGAGATTGATGCTGGTCGAAGTGAATTTGCCGCCATTGGCCGCGGCTTCGCACACCCGCCGGAACAGCTCGGTTCGCGACTTGGAACGCATGATTGCTTCGTTGGTCGCGCTGAGGGCCGCGAACATTCGCGTCAAGCGCTCTTTTTGCTCTTCGGTCCTGGCCCTTTCCTCCGCGCGGTCGAAATTTTCAAGGGCGAATGAAACGTTCTCGGCCAATCGCGCAAGGAGCTCGACCAGATCGCCGGTAAAGGCGCCTTCGTCGGAAGACGAGAATAGCAGCACGCCGACCGCCTCGTCGCCGTTCTTCAGTAGGGGAAAACTCGCGCTGGACCGTGTGCCCTCTTCCCTCGCCACGTCATGAAAAAAAGCGGTCCGCTCGTCGGCAAGATAGTCGTTCACGATGCAAGGCTGCCGCGTGCGGAACGACGTTCCGGCTACCCCCCGGCCTTCCGGATGTGCGACCGAAACGGCCATGCGACGGATTTTCATCCGCTCGTAATTTTGGCCTTTGGTCGCAACAATTCGAAGAAAGTCCTCACCGGGCTCTGCAAGTGCGAGGGTCGCGGACGTAAAGACGCCTCCCAGCACGGCTGCCTGGCACACCAGTTCGTACAATTCGTCGCGTGTCTTGGCGCGCATGATCGCTTCGTTGGTCGCGCTGAGCGCTTCGAACATTCCGGTCAGACGATTCTTTTGTTTCTCGGCTTTCGCTTTTTCGTCGGCGCGATCGAAATTCGCGAGCGCAAAGCCGATATTCTCCGCAAGCCGTTTCAATAGTTCGACAAACTCCGGCGTGAACGTTCCCCGCTCCATGGAATTGAAGACGAGCAGACCCTGAACGCGACCGCCGTTGAACAACGGCAGCGCCGCGGATGACTGCACGCCCTGGCGGCGGGCGCTATCGTGCCAGAGCCTGGTTCGTTCATCGGCGAGAAAATCATTGGTGATGCAAGGCCGCCGCGTGCGGAATGCGGTTCCGATCAGCCCGCGCCCTTCGGGGCGTGAAGCCACGATCGAAAATTTGAGGCTCCGCATCTCGTTTGCGTTCGGTCCCTTGCCGGCGACGATTCGAACAAATTCGGAATCCGGTTCGACAAGGGCAATGGTCGTGGAACTGAATTTCGCGCCCTTAACCGCCGCCTCGCAAACCAGATCGAACAGCTCCGCGCGGGACTTGGCCCGCATGATCGCTTCATTGGTCGAACTCAGCGCGGCGAACATCCGCGTCAGGCAATCTTCTTCGCGGTCTGCGTTGGCCTTTTCCTCCGCACGATGGAAATTATCGAGAGCGAACGAGACATTCTCCGCGATCCGCGCAAGGAGCGCGATAACTCCTTGATCTTGCGCCCAGGATTTGCCGATAAAGGACATCATGACGCCGACGCTGTTTCCGGCTTTGATGAGCGGTAGCGCCACGCAAGCCACCGAACCGGTTTCCTTGCTGAATTCCTGCCACGGCTGGCCCTGCGCGGAGTTGCCGATATCGTCGTTGACGCGAAGCTTCTGGGTCCGAAAAGCGTTGCCGCAGATGCCTTGACCGTAAACATTGTCCGGGTCGATCGAGAACCGGGTCCGCGCGACGCGCTCGAGAACTTCGCCGGTTCCGGCGACCGGCTTCAGCCAGTTCGAATCCGGCTCCGCAAGCAGGACCACCGTGGCAATCGACTTGCCGTCGTGAACGGCGGCATTGCAGACGAGCTGGTACAGTTCCTGTTCCGTCTTGGCGCGCAGAATTGCTTCGTTGGTGGCGCTGATGGCGCCAAACATCCGGTTGATCCTTCGCATCGCCCGCTCGGCGTTCTGGCGCGCAGCCTCACGATCGAAATTCTCCAGCGCATAAGAAATGTTTGCCGTCATGCGTTCAAGCAGCGACACGATCTGGTCGTCGAACGACCCGGCCTCCCGCCGGGTGACGAGCAGCACGCCAACGCTGCGGCCATTGCATGTCAACGGCAAGGCCGCCGCCGCACCGACTTGCGCCTCACGCGCTCCGTCTCGCCAAGCCAGCGAACGTGAGTCGTTCACGTAATCGTTGCTGATGCTTGGCCGTCGCTCGCGAAAGGCTCGTCCGCAGACCCCTTCCCCCTCAGCCGCCTTCGCCAGGATCGAAATATCGATCCCGCGCAACCTTGCACAGTCGTCGCCGAGGCCGGCGACAAACCGAAGCAGATCGGCTCCCGGCTCGCGCAAAAACACTGCGACCGCCAGGAAGTCTCCACTGGAGAACGCGGCGTCGCAGACCCGCTGGTACAGATCCTCGGGCGATTTTGCGTACAGGATCGCTTCGTTGGTTGCGCTCAATGCAGCAAGGGTACGCGCAATATTGGTTTCGAAAATCATCGGCTCCCCAGCGGCACTCCCGGCCATGCCCTCTGATCTATGCCGCTGGGACACCTAATTGGCCGTTATGGGCATGAAAAACTTAGGGTTTAGAGTAAATGTCATACCAACAGGGACGGGAAACTCCGAAAATTGACGATTCGTCAACAACGAATGCCGTGGCAGGATGCCGAGGGCACCTGGGCCGCTCGCGCCTCCATTGCATTGCACAAGAATTTGCCGTGTGGGGTCATTGCTATCGGGCCATCGCTTTGAGACCATGCCCGTCGGCGACAAGAAGCAAGATCCGCCCCACGCGCGGGCCTCGAAGGGAACCTCATGCCGATCGTCCAGGCCGACCGTCTCATGCGCATCGGCGCGGCACTGCTCAGGGCTGCCGGCGCGTCAGTCGAGGAGGCCAACGCCGTGGCCGTCGGCTGTGTCAACGCCAACCTCGCCGGTCACGATTCGCACGGGGTAATCGCGATCCCGACCTATATCGATCGCATCAAGGCCGGGCATATCGTTCCCGGCGCGAAATGGACGATCGTGCAGGAATCCCCGACCACCACAGTGATCGATGGTCACTGGGGTTTTGGCTTTCACGTCAACGCCAAGGCGATGGCGCTGACGATCGAAAAAGCGAAGACCGCCAATGTCGCGGCCTGCACGGTATTTCGCCAAAGCCACGTCGGGCGGCTCGCCGCCTACCCGATGATGGCGATACGGGAGGGAATGATCGGACTTGCCACCGCCGATTCTGGCCGTTCTCCGAAGGCGGTCGCGCCGTTCGGCGGCCGCGAGGCGCGGCTTGGCACCAATCCGATCTCGATTGCCGTGCCGTCGGACCTCGAGGCTCCGTTTTATCTGGACATGGCTACATCGGCGGTGGCGGCCGGAAAAATCCAGCTCGCCGCCGCGCGCGGCGAACAGATACCGACCGGCTGGATTGTCGACAGCGAGGGACGGCAGACCACCGATCCCGGCCAATTCCGCAAGGGCGGCGCGCTGCTGCCTCTCGGTGGCACCGAAGGCTACAAGGGCTCAGGCCTGGCTGCGATGGTCGAGGTGTTGTGCGGGCTGCTCACCGGGCTGGGCTTCGGCGTCGAACCCACCGGACGCCACAACGACGGATGCTTCATGGCCGTATTCAATGTCGCGGCGTTCCGCCCGCTGAAGGATTTCAAAAGGGAAGTCGCCGAGTTCGCGCGCTATCTCAAGGCGACACCGCCCTCCGAAGGCTCCAGTGGTGTGTTCTACCCGGGCGAGGTCGAATATATCAGGGAGCAGAAGCGCAGGGTTGCAGGGATCGACGTCGAGGACGCCACCTGGGATAAATTGCGCGCGCTGGCCGGCGATTTCAAGTTGGCCACGGAGCTCGATCTCACGTGAGGATTCGCCCGGCCGGCATTGGGAGAGCAGCATGACACGAGAAATGGCGCTGGTCGGCTTCCTGCAGGCGCAGAACTGCACCAACCTGCCGAGTTCGTGGCGCCATCCGGAATCGCGCGACGACTCGATGTCAGCGGACTATTATCAGGAGATCGCCCGGATTCTCGAATCCGGAAAATTTCACATGGCCTTCTTCGACGACCGTCTGGCGATGCCGGATCGCTACGGCAACGATCACCGTCATACCGTCGAGTACGGCATCCGCTGCGTGAAGATGGACCCGATCGTGGTGCTCACCACGATGGGAATGGTGACCGAGAAACTTGGGCTAGCGTCGACCTGTTCGACCACCTATTTCGAACCGTTCGACGTGGCGCGCCGCTTCGCGACCCTCGATCTGATGACCGGCGGCCGTGCCGCCTGGAACGTGGTGACGTCTGTCAACGACGGCGAGGCGCACAATATGGGGCGCGACCAGCATCTCGAACATGACCTGCGCTATGACCGCGCCGACGAATTCATGGAAGTGGTGCTCGGCCACTGGGATTCCTGGGAAGACGGCTCGCTCCTGATCGACAAGAAGTCGGGGCGGTTTGCCGACCCCGACAAGGTCAAACGGCTCGATCATCGTGGGCAATTCTTCAAATCGCGCGGGCCGTTTACGGTGCCGCGCTCGCAGCAGGGCCATCCCGTCGTGATCCAGGCCGGCGCCAGCGGCCGCGGCCAGCGCTTCGCCGGCCGATGGGGCGAGGTGATCTTTACCGCTTCGCGCAATCTGGCGGCCGCCAAACAAGGTTACGACGCGATCAGGAATGAAGCCGCCAAGGCGGGCCGCGACCCCGATCAGATGCGCCTGTGCAATCTGATGACACCGGTTTGCGGCGCGACCAAAGCTGAAGCCGAAGATAAAATGGCGCTGATCTCGAAGCTGCCGCTGGAGATCGATGCGCTGTCGCTGCTGGCCGAAGGGCTGAACTACGATTTTGCGTCGAAGGGCATCGACGAGCCGCTGACGACGGAGGAGCTTCAGGGCATGCAAGGCATGCTCGGCATTCGCGACGGCGTGCTGAAAACCTCGGGCAAGACCAATCCGACCACGCGCGATTTCATCACCTTCTCCGGCCGCGGCCAGACCCAGGACGCGATCGTCGGCGGACCCAAGGAGATTGCCGACAGACTGGAAGAAATGTTCGTCGGCCGCGGCTGCGATGGGTTTGTGATCGCGGCGACCTACGTGCCGGGATCGTATGCCGACTTCGTGCGCCATATCGTCCCCGAGTTGCAGCGGCGCGGCCTGTTTCACCGGGAGTACAAGGGAAAAACGCTGCGCGAAAATCTCGGGCTATCGCGCCCGGCCGCCGGCGCCTGGAAAACCCAGCCGCGCGCAGCGGCAGAATAAGAGGCAACACGCATGCGCTGGCTGAAATTTGCCGCAAACGGACAATCATCGTGGGGCATCCTCGAGGGTGATCGCGTCATCGCGGTCGACGGCGAACCCTTCGGCGAATGGCAGCGCACGCCGCGCGCTTATTCTCTGGCCGAGGTGAAGATCGAACTGCCGCTGATACCGCGCACGTTCTACTGCGTCGGCCTGAACTATCTCAAGCACCTCAAGGAAGCCGCCGACAAACGCGGCGAAGTACCCAACGTCCCCGATCGGCCGGAGATCGGCTATCGCGCGCAGAATGCGTTGATTGCCCATGACGAGAATGTCGTCATCCCGGCGACAGCCACCGAGAAAATCCACTACGAGGGCGAATTGGTCGTCGTGATCGGCAAAAAGGCAAAACACCTGAGCGAGCGCGATGCGATGTCCTGCGTATTCGGTTACACCATCGGCAACGATGTCAGCGAGCGCACCTGGCAGAAGGCCGATCGCGGGCTGTGGCGCGCCAAAAATGCCGACACCTTCAAGCCGATGGGACCCTGGATCGAGACCGACGTCGAACTCGACAAAATGCAAACCATCGTCAAGGTGAATGGCAAGGAGAGCAATCGCTTTCGCACCAATGACATGATCTTCGGCATCAAGCCGTTCATCGTCGAACTGACAAAATACTTCACGCTGTGGCCGGGCGACGTGATCTGGATGGGAACCGATGGTGCCTCTCCCGATCTCAGGGCCGGCGACGTGGTCGAGATCGAAATCACCGGCATCGGCACCTTGCGCAACCGGTTTGTCGCGGAGAAGGCATGAGCCGCCACACGACGGCGCATTACTTCCTCGAAGGTCTGGTCGATCTCGGCGTCGACTACATCTTCGCCAATTTGGGCACCGATCACGTCTCCCTGATCGAGGAGATGGCGCGCTGGGACAAGGAAGGCCGCAAGCATCCCGAGATGATCCTGTGCCCGCACGAGGTGGTCGCGGTTCACATGGCTGGCGGTTACGCGCTGGCGACGGGACGCGTCCAGGCGGTTCTGGTGCATGTCGATGCCGGCACCGCCAACGCCTGCATGGCAATTCAGAATCTGTTTCGCTATCGCCTGCCGGTGATGCTGTTTGCCGGGCGGGCGCCCCATACCTTGCACGGCGAATTGACGGGATCGCGCGACGCTTACGTGCATTTCGTGCAGGACCCGTTCGACATCGCCAGCATCGTCCGGCCCTACGTCAAATGGGAGTATTCGCTTCCCTCCGGCGTCGTAGTGAAGGAAGCATTGGCCCGCGCCCATGCGTTTGCGCAAAGCGATCCGCCCGGCCCCGTCTACATGATGTTGCCACGCGAGACATTGGCGGAACAATGGGACGACGCCGACATGCCGGCCTATCCCTCCGCGCGCTATGGCAGCGTGCACTCGGGCGGTATCGAACCGGCGCGGGTCGAGGCCATCGCGCAGGCATTGATGACGGCCGAAAACCCAATCGCGCTGACCGCCTATCTCGGCCGCAAGCCCGAGGCTGTCGCGGTGCTGGACCGGCTGGCGCGGGCCTGCGGGATCCGCGTCGGACAATTCAATTCGATCGACCTCAATATCCCCGGGGATTCACCGTGCTTCGCCGGCTTCGATCCCGCGCCGCTGCTCGAGACTGCCGACCTCGGCCTGCTGCTCGATACCGATGTGCCGTTCGTTCCGCAATACGCCAAGAATGCCGGTACGATCAAATGGATCCAGATCGACATCGATCCCCTGAAGTCGGAATTCCCGATGTGGGGATTTCCGACCGACCTGAGAATCGAGGGCGATTGCGCAACCGTGTTGCAGCAGGTGCTGGATGCCGTGGAGGCGCGCGCCGACGATGCCTGGCGCCGTCGCGTCGCCGCGCGGATCGCGAGTTGGAGCGAAGCCCGCGAACAGGCTTCGAAGCGTCGCGCCGCCGCAGGCGCAAGCAAGGGTGTCTCGGGCGCGCTCAGCCCGGCCTATGTCTTCGCAACGCTCGATGCAAAACTGACGCAGCACGACATCGTCATCAACGAGGCGATCCGCAACGGGCCGATCCTGCAGGAGCACATGATGCGCACGCAGCCGCGGAGCTATGTCGGCCTCGCCGGCGGCGGCCTTGGATTCAGCGGCGGCATGGCGCTGGGCTTGAGGCTCGCGCAAGCTGACCGCCGCATCGTGCAAATCATCGGTGACGGCGGGTTTCATTTCTCCTCGCCGGACAGCGTCTATGCGGTGGCGCAACAATACCAGATCCCGATTCTCACGGTTGTGGTGGACAATGGCGGCTGGCAGGCGGTGAAATCGGCGGTGCAGCGCGTCTATCCCAAGGGCATTGCCGCCGAGACCGACCAGTTTCAGTCGCGGCTGATATCGGACCGTCAGGGCGAGCGGCGCAGCTTTGCGGATGTCGGGCGCGCATTCGGCGCTTACGGGGAATGCGTCACGGAGCCGGACGATCTCACGGATGCGATCGACCGCTGCCTCGCCGCGGTGGATGACGGCAAGGCCGCCGTACTGCATGTCCACGTCACCCGGCTTTGAGATGTTTTTTGCCGCAAGCCCAAGAGAGGTGAATATCCGTGAGAGCTCTGAGTAGAGGTTGCCTGCTCTGCACATATCTCGGATGGATCGCATTCGCCACGGCCGCGATCACTTCTGCATCGGCACAGGAAGATCCGTCGAAATATCCGTCGCGTCCGATCCATATCGTCGTCGGCTTCGCCGCCGGGGGCGGCAACGACATCATCGCACGTATTTTTGGCCAGAAATTATCGGAAAGCCTGGGCCAGCCCGTCATTATCGAAAACAAGCCGGGCGGTGGCGCGATCGTTGCCACCGAATACGTCGCCAGGTCGGCGCCTGACGGCTATACGCTTCTGGTCGGCGCCAGCGGCATGGCCATCAACCCGGCCCTCTACGCCAAATTGCCCTACGATTCAGTTCGCGATTTTATTGCCGTGTCGGAGCTCGCGTCGTTTCCGCTGTTTCTGGTGGTCAACGCAGCGTCGCCGATCAAATCGGTCGCCGAACTCGTCGCTTATGCCAAGGCCAATCCGGACAAGACGAATTACGCCAGCTCATCGGCCTCCTTTCAACTCGTGACCGAACTGTTCAAGCAAAAGACCGGCGCGCCGATGCAGGTCATTCCCTACAAAAGCGCAAATGAATCTGTCATGGCGGTGGTATCGGGACAGGTGACCGCGACCATCGCAGACGCCGGACCGGTGTCAGCGCAAGTGAAGAGCGGCCTGGTCCGCGCGCTCGCCGTCGCGACACCCAGCCGGGTCGACGATCTTCCGGACGTTCCGACCATGAGGGAAGCCGGCGCGGACGTCGAGGCGGTGCTGTGGAGCGGTATCTTTGCGCCAAAACAAACACCGCTTGCGATCGCCAGCAAGCTCGAGAGCGAGTTCATGCGGATCGCCCGGATGCCCGACGTGATCGCGCGCTTCAAGCCGCTCGGCATCGAGACGGTCGGCAATTCCTCGGAAGAATTTTTGCGGATTCTGGCCACCGATGTCGCGCGGTGGGGCGAGGTCGCCAAAGCCGCCAATATCAGGATGGAGCAATAGCGCTAACAGATCGCGTGAGCTGGCGCCGCGGCGAGATGTCTCGCCGCGACGTGAAGTGCTTAGAATGCCGGCCCGGCGCCATCTCTGCCGTAGGTGATGCGCGGGGTCTGCAAGGTGCCGTCAGCTTGCTTTTTCGCAGCAGCGACGAAGATCTTGGTCCCCGGTTTCAGCTCGTCCTTGCTCCCCATGACATAGGTGACCACAACAGTCTCGGGCGTCACCAGCAGCTTCTTCTCGCCATCCTTGTACTTGACCGAGAGTATCGGACCGTCGACCGCGGCTACGCTTTGCTCGACATTGCCATTGGTCATCTTGGTCCCCGGCTTGAGATCCCAATCGTAATGGCCTTCGCCGGTGCCGCGCATCGATTCCGGGAAGATATGGACCTCGATCGCCTTCTGGGTACCGTCTGGTTGCATCGTTCCGGCGGAGCCGACAAACATGCCAGGCTTGATGTCGGCCATCTTGGAGGGGGAGATTGCGACGAACAACGGATTGTCCGTAACCGTCAGCTTCATACTCGGCGCCGTCGCGATTCTTGACCACGAAGATCGGGCCATCCACTTTTTCGATGGTACCGCGAATGCGGACGGTCTCCTGGGCGGACGCCGGCACGGCAACACAGACAAGAGCGAAGCTTAGGAATGCGAAGCTTGGGGCTGCAAAGGCGCGCGGTAGCATTCCAGGCATTTTGACCTCCCGATTTTTGGAAACGTTCTTTCTGCAACACCCTCGATACCAGATTATTCCGATACAAAATCAGGCAAACCCGTGATTGCACCGCGACGCGAATAGCGGAAAAAGCTATTCGACCTTGATTCCAGCGTCCTGTATCACCTTGCGCCAGCGATCTTCCTCGGCACGAAAGTATCGATCAAGCTCTTGCGGAGGCCGCGCGACCATGAGGAGCCCTTCGCTCACGCTGAGTTTTTTGAACGCCTCGGATTGAACCGCTTTGGCGGCGGATTTGTTGAGGCGGTCGATGACTTCGCGCGGTGTCTTCGCCGGTGCGAACAGGCCGTACCAACTCTCCACGGCATAACCGGGCACGCCGGCCTCCGCGACGGAGGGCAATTCTGGAAACGCCGGTGAGCGTTCTGGCGAGGTCACGGCCAGCGCCCGCAACTGTCCGCCCTCGATCAGTGCAGCGGCGCTTGCGACCGTCGTAAACATCACCTGGATCTGGCCGCCGATCAGGTCGGTGATGGCGGGCGCCGAGCCTTTGTAAGGCACCGTCGTCAGATTGACCTTGGCCAGATTCTTGAAGAGCTCTCCTGCAAGATGCGCCGAGGTGCCGTTACCGTAGGTCCCATAGGACAATTTGTCAGGTTCGGCTTTCGCGACCGCGATCAGGTCGGCAATCGAATGAAAGGGAGATTTGGGATTGACCACCACGATATTGTAGGAGCGCGCGATCAGCGCGACGGCTGCGAAATCCCGGTGCGGGTCGTAAGGCAGCTTCGCATTCAGGCTTGGATTGACCGCATTGGCAAAGGTCCCCATCAGCAACGTGTAGCCGTCCGGCTCGCTGGTTGCGACCGCCTGGGTTCCAATGATGGTCCCGGCCCCCGGCTTGTTTTCGATGATGACCGACGCGCCGAGGTCGCGCGCCATCTCCTGCGCCAGCGTACGCGCGATCAGGTCGGTACCGCCGCCGGGCGCCAGGGGCACGACGATCCTGACGATCCTGTCCGGATATGCGGCGAACGCATCACGCGCAGGAAATGCAGCGAGCCATGACGCTGCAAGCGCTGACAGAACAAGTGCCGATGCAGGGTGACGCAGAAATGACATTTGCGTTCGCATTCCCCGGAAGAAAGAGCGCCAGCAGATCACGCCTTGCGGCCGAAGGCTATGCGCCGGAAGAACAACCGTTATGACGCGAAATATGCGGACGCGCGATGGACGCCGGGATCAGCAATGCACTAGCATTTGTTTCAAGGACAATAGCGAAACGAAGGTTTCCGGGAGGATTTCATGCGACATTGGTGGATCGGACTGTTGCTGTTGACCGCGCCGCCGGCAATCGCGCAACAGGCGGTGCCCTCGATCGCCTTCGATTCCGTCCCCAATCCGCTCCGGCTGCCGCCCAATATTTATTTCGGCGAGGTGTCGGGCGTATCGGTCAACTCCAAGGGCCACGTTTTCGTGCTGTCGCGCGGCAACACGTCGGGGCCGGCCTACGCCGCTGCCGCGACCCAGCTGCTGGAATTTGACGCGAAAGGTCAATACATCCGAGAAATCGGCAAGAACCTCTATGCCTGGTCCTTTGGACACACCGTGAAGGTCGATCCCACGGACAATGTCTGGGTGACCGACAAGGGCTCCGACATGGTGATCAAGTTCGACCCCGAGGGCCGCGTCGCCATGGTATTCGGCCGCAAACAGGAAGCGTCGGATGAAGAAACCGGGCCGGTCAAACATCCGAAGCCCCCGCTGCCGGCCGAGGATGGCCGATTTCGCCAGGTCACGGACGTCGCATGGGACAAAGCCGGCAACACCTTCATCAGCGACGGCTATATCAACTCGCGCGTCGCCAAGGTGGACAAGGACGGCAACTGGCTGAAGTCATGGGGAGACCGCGGCAAGGAGCCCGGCCAGTTCAACACGCCGCACTCGATCGCGACCGATGCCAAGGGCAACGTCTATGTCGCCGATCGCGGAAACCACCGGATTCAGGTATTCGATGGTGAGGGAAATTTTCTGCGCCAGTTCGCCATCGAGGTCCCGGTGCCGCCGGGTGCAAAGCCGGCAATCGGCAGGATACCGGACGAAGCGATGATGGCGGGCGGCACTTTCGCGCCGGGCTCGCCGTGGTCGCTATGCATCACGCCGCCGCCCAACCAGGTGCTTTACAGTTCGGATGCATGGCCGGGCCGGATCTACAAGCTTAGCCTGGAAGGCAAGGTGCTCGGCATGCTCGGCCAGTCCGGCAAGCAATTGAAACAATTCGGCTGGATTCACGCGATGGCCTGCCCGTCGGAGAATGTGATCTATGTCGCCGAACTGCTGAACTGGCGGGTGCAGAAATTACTTCTGAAACCGTAGACCCGGCCGCGTCGAATTCACACCGCGGTCGCGCGGGCGAAATCCACGTAAATTTCGCGCAACCGGGCCGTCATCGGGCCGGGCTTGCCGTTGGCAACGGTTTTGCCGTCAATGCTCACCACGCCCTGCACGAACACGGTTGCGCTGGTGATGAAGACTTCCTTGGCGTCCAGCGCCTCCTGGACCGAAAACGACCGCTCCTCGACGCGAAGCTGACGCTCCTCGGCAAGCGTCACGACCGCCTTGCGCGTGCAGCCCGGCAGAATCGCGGATGAATTCTGCCGCGTCACCAGCACGTCGTCCTGCGTCAGGATAAAGGCCGACGACGAGCCGCCCTCGGTCACCATGCCATCCTCGATCATCCAGGCCTCGCCGGCGCCCGCCTCGGCCGCGGCCTGCTTGGCGAGCACCTGGGCCAGCAGCGCCACGCTCTTGATGTCGCGCCGGGTCCAACGGATATCGGGCACGGTAATCACGCCGATGCCCGTTTTGGCCGATGCCGCGTTGACGATATCCTTGACCGAAGTAAACATGATCAAGGTCGGCTTGACGTCCTTTGGAAACGCAAAATCCCTGCCGGTGTCGGCGCCGCGCGTCACTTCCAGGTAGACCATGCCGTTGACCAGATTGTTGCGGGCGATCAGTTCCTTCTGGATTTCCTGAATCCGCGCGAGCGTCTCCGGCAAGGCCAGCGCGATTTCGCCGACCGAGCGCTCGAGGCGCGCCAGATGCGAAGCATTGTCGATCAGCTTGCCATCCAGCACCGCCGCGACCTCGTAGATGCCGTCCGCGAACAAAAACCCACGGTCCAGTATCGAGACTTTAGCCTCGGACATCGGTACGAACGACCCGTTGACGTAAGCAATCTGCTCCAAGCGATTTCTCCTGATAGGCGAAGGCGGCTGCGCCTCATAACATACGCAAATTCCCTGGGCGAACCCTTAATGCGAGAAAATCTTGGACAGGAATTTTTGCGCGCGGTCGCTGCGGGGGCTGCCGAAGAAATCGGTTTTCAGCGCATCCTCGACGATTTCGCCCTTGTCCATAAAAATGACGCGATGCGCGACCTTGCTGGCAAAGCCCATTTCATGGGTGACGACCATCATGGTCATGCCCTCGCGGGCGAGGTCGACCATCACGTCGAGCACTTCACTGATCATTTCGGGATCGAGCGCCGAGGTCGGCTCGTCGAACAGCATCGCGATCGGATCCATCGCCAGCGCCCGCGCAATGGCGACGCGCTGCTGCTGGCCGCCGGACAATTCGGCGGGATATTTGCGGGCATGATCGTTAAGCCCGACCCTGTCGAGCAGTTTTGCGCTCTTCGCCATCGCCTCGTCATGCGAGCGCCCCAGCACTTTTTCCTGGGCGAGGCAAAGATTCTCGATGATCTTCAGGTGCGGGAATAATTCAAAATGCTGGAACACCATCCCGACGCGGGCGCGCAGTTTCGGCAGATCGGTCCTGGGATCGTTGACCTTGATGCCGTCGAGGATGATTTCCCCATGCTGGAACGGCTCCAGCGCGTTGACGCATTTGATCAGCGTCGATTTTCCCGAACCGGACGGGCCGCACACCACCACCACCTCACCCTTGGCGACGCTGGTGCTGCAATCCTTCAGCGCCTGAAACTCCGTTCCGTACCATTTGTCGACATGGCTGATCTCGATCATGACGGTCTCGCTAATGGACGAAGGCGATACGCGTCTGCAGGCGCCTGACGCCGTACGACGCAGCACAGGAAATGATGAAATAAACCGCCGCCGAAAACAGGTACATTTCGACCAGCCGGCCGTCGCGCTGCGCGACCTTGCTGGCGGCGCCCAGGAAATCGGGGATCGACAGCACATAGACCAGCGAGGTGTCCTGGAATAGCACGATGGTCTGGGTCAGCAGCACCGGCAGCATGTTCCGGAACGCCTGCGGCAGCACCACATAGCGCATGGTCTGGCTGTAGGTCAGTCCGAGAGCCTGGGCGGCGGCGGGCTGTCCCTTCGATATCGACTGGATCCCCGCGCGCATGATTTCGGAAAAATAGGCAGCCTCGAACAGGATGAAGGTGACGAGCGAGGAGGTGAAGGCGCCGACGCGGATCGGCCGCGACGATCCCGTCAGCCACTGCCCGATATAAGGCACGAGGAAATAGAACCAGAAGATCACCAGCACCAGCGGCAGCGACCGCATCAGGTCGACATAGAGCCCGGCGACGCGCCCCAGCAACCTGAAGCCCGAAAGGCGCATCAACGCAATCAGCGTACCGAAGATCAGGCCCCCAAGCGAGGCAAGCCCCGTCAGCGTCAGTGTAAACGTCATGCCGTCGAAAAACAGGTAACCGAGCGAGCGGCGGATGACGTCAAAGTCGAAGTTGACGAACATGGGCGCGCTCACTTCCCCGAGATATAGCCGGGGACCGCCAAAGCGCGCTCCACAAAGCGCATGGCAATGACGACTACGATGTTGATCAGGAGGTACAGCAGGGTGGCAGCCGTGAACGCCTCGAACACCTGAAACGAAAATTCCTGCATCGCCCGCGCCTCGCCGGTCAGCTCGATCAGGCCGATGGTGATGCCGACCGAAGTATTCTTGATGGTCGAGAGAAATTCCGAAGTCAGCGGCGGCAAGACGATGCGAAACGCCATCGGCAGCAGCACGTAGCGATAGGTCTGCGCCGTGGTCAGTCCCAGCGCGGTAGCGGCCAATTTCTGCCCGCGCGGCAGCGAGTTGATGCCAGCGCGGGTTTGTTCGGCCACGCGTGCGGACATGAACAGCCCGACCCCGATCGCCGCGGTATAAAACGGCGCATTGGAAATCTGCTTCAGCCAAAGCCCCCATGCCGGCGGCAGGATCTCGGGCAAGACGAAGAACCACAGAAACAACTGCACCAACAACGGCATGTTGCGGAAGAATTCGACATAGGCGAAGCCGATCCGGGATGCAGTCCTGGACGGCAGCGTGCGCAGGACGCCGACAACCGATCCAAACACGAGCGCAATGAGCCAGGCGCAGATAGCGGTCTCGATCGTCAGGACCAGTCCGGTCAACAGCATATCAAGATAGGTGCCGGTCCCGTTCGGGGCCGGCTCCCAGAAGATGTGCCAGTTCCAGTGATAGTTCACAGAGCCTTCCGTGCGCCCGAGCTATGCCGTTGTTACCGGCTCATGCAACGGCCGGGCCATCGCATGAACCGGGTAGTCTCACATCGCCTTGTAGGAATCCGGATCGGGGGAATCGGAAGGCTTGGCGAACTCATGTTTCAACTCCGCGCTGATCGGCGCGTTGAGGTTCAATCCCTTGGGCGGGATCTTTTGCATGAACCACTTGTCGTACAGCTTCTGGCCGTCGGGGCTCTGGTAAAGCGCCGCGGTAGCGGCATCGACCACCTTCTTGAAGGCCGGATCGTCCTTGCGCAGCATGATCCCGTAGGGCTCGGGTTTTGAGAAAGCGTCCTTCGACATGACGTAGGCGCCCGGATCCTTCGATCCGGCGACGAAGCTCGCAAGCAGGATATCGTCCAACACCACCGCAACCGCGCGGTCGGTCTCGACCATCAGGAAGGATTCGGCGTGTTCTTTGGCCGGGATGATGTTGATGCCGAGATTGCGGGCGGCGTTGGCTTCGGTGAGTTGCTTGATGTTGGTGGTGCCCGATGTCGAGACCACCGTCTTGCCCTTGAGGTCGTCGATCGAGTTGAGCTTGCTGGATTTCTTCGAGACAAAACGGGTCGCGGTCAGGAAGTGCGTGTTGGTGAACCAGACCTGCTTCAAACGGTCGGCGTTGTTGGTGGTCGATCCGCATTCGAGGTCGATGGTGCCGTTGGCGAGCAGGGGAATGCGGGTCGATGACGTCACCGGATTGAACTCGGTCGTGAGCTTGTCGAGCTTGAGTTCCTTCTTCACGGCATCGACGATTTTGTAACAGATATCGATCGCAAAGCCGATCGGCTTCTGGTTGTCGTCCAGATATGAGAAAGGGATCGACGAGTCGCGATATCCAATGGTGATCGTTCCGGTTTCCTTGACCTTTTTGAGCGTCCCCGTGAGCTCATCGGCGCCGGCCTGCCCGGCGCAGAGCGCTGCGGCAAGCGCAAAACCCAATATTCGCAGGCGTTTCATTCGTAAATCCCCTCGCTTGGATAGATGCGGCAATGTCTGCATCATTCGTCAATACCCATGCAATGACCGGGCCATTGCATGGGTTGAAACGCTCTACTTGTAGGAATCGGGATCCGGCGAGTCGGAAGGTTTTGCGAATTCATGCTTCAGTTCCGCGCTCATCGGCGCGTTCAGGTTCAATCCCTTGGGCGGGATCTTTTGCATGAACCATTTGTCGTACAGCTTCTGACCGTCGGGACTCTGGTAGAGCGCCGCGGTGGCCGCATCGGCAACCTTCTTGAACGCCGCATCGTCCTTGCGCAGCATGATGCCGTAGGGCTCCGGCTTCGAGAACGCGTCCTTGGAGATCACATAGTCACCGGGCGCTTTCGATCCGGCGACGAGGCTGGCGAGCAGGATGTCGTCCATCACGAAGGCGACGGCGCGATCGGTCTCGACCATCAGGAATGCCTCGGCATGATCCTTGGCCGGAATGACGGTGATGCCGAGGTTGCGGGCGGCGTTGGCTTCGGTGAGCTGCTTGATATTGGTGGTGCCGGATGTCGAGACCACCGGCTTGCCCTTGAGATCGTCGATCGCGTTGATCTTGCTGGCCTTCTTGGAAACGAAGCGACTCGCGGTCAGGAAGTGGGTGTTGGTGAACCAAACCTGCTTCTGGCGCTCGGCATTGTTGGTGGTCGAACCGCATTCGAGGTCGACAGTGCCGTTGGCCATCAGCGGAATGCGGGTCGATGACGTCACCGGATTGAGCTTGACCTCGAGCTTGTCGAGCTTGAGCTCTTTCTTCACGGCGTCGACGATTTTGTAGCAGATGTCCATCGCAAAGCCGATCGGCTTCTGGCTGTCGTCCAGATATGAAAACGGTATCGACGAATCGCGAAAGCCGAGCGTGATCGCCCCGGTTTCCTTGATATTTTTCAATGTCCCCGTGAGCTCCTCGGCATGCGCCTGCCCCATGCAAAAGGTGGCGGCGAGCGCAAGGCCAATCGTACGCAGTTGTTTCATTCGTACTCTCCTGGTTTGGGCGACTTTGGCGATGCTTGCACAATCCGGGCCGGAATAGAATGTGACTTTTGGCGGCTTTGCCGCCCCCGACAAGGCCTGCGACCGGGGGACGGCCAAGGCCAGGGACCGGCATCAATTCAGTGGCCGCGGCATCTCGCCCAGATCCCAGAACAATCCCGCCATGATCCCAAGCGCCTCTTCGGTGACCGACAGCAGAATGTGCTCGTCCGGCGCGTGCTGGGAACAGCCGGGATAGGAATGCGGCACCCAGATGGTCGGCAGGCCGAGCGTATCGGAAAACACATCGTTGGGCAGCGAGCCACCGAAGTTCGGCAGCACCGCGGGCGCCTTGCCAGTCGTCTGCCGGATCGACTCTGCCGCCCAGTTGATCCAGGGACTGTCGAAATTGGTTCGCGATGCGGCGAAACTCTGCGTCGCAGATACCTCGACCATCGGAAAGCCGGTATCGTGCAGACGCGTCCTGATGGCGCCGACAACCTTGTCGACCGCGGTGCCGACCACGAAGCGAAGCTGCAGCACCGCCTGCGCGCGGCCGGGAATGGCGTTGGCGGGTTTCTCGATATTGCCTGACGACATCGCCAGCACTTCCAGCGTGTTCCAGGCATAGAGCCGTTCGGCGGCCGACAGACCTTGCTCGCCCCAATCCGTCGAGAGCGCAGGTTCATCGGACATCGGCTCGATCTTCACGTCGGCAAGGGTCGAGCGGATCTGGTTCGAAATCCGCGGCGGCTTCAATTCATCCAGCAGCAAACGCCCCTTGCCGTCGACAAGCGTTGCGATCGCGTTGGCCAGGATGGTGGCGGGATTGGCAAGCACGCCGCCCCAGTTGCCGGAATGATGCGAACCCTCGCGCAGGTTCACATCGAGATGAATCCGTATTCCGCCACGGCAGCCGAGGAATATCGTGGGGCGATCGGCGGCGAGCCTGGGCCCGTCGGATGCCAGAAACAAATCGGCAGCGAGTTCATCGCGCAACTGCTCGCAGACCTGGCGCAAGTCCGGCGATCCGATCTCCTCGCCGGTTTCGACGATGAACTTGGCATTGAAACCTAGCCGGCCGCCGCGCGCCTCGCGCACGGCACGAAGCGCCGACAGATTGATGCTGTGTTGCCCCTTGTTGTCAGCGGTGCCGCGGCCGTAGACGCGGTTGCCAGACGTGGTCGTCCGCCAGGGATCCAGATTGTCGCGCCACTCGCCGGCCATGCCGTCAACGACGTCGCCGTGTCCGTACATGAGCACAGTCGGCGCCGCGGCGCTCTCACGATAATCCGCGACAAGATAAGGGTTCCGGCCGCTCGGGGATTCGATCAATCTCGAGGAGAAATCGAGCCTAGAAAATGCCGGCTGCATTTCCTGCACGAGATAGCCTCGCAACGCCTCGCGCTGCTCGGCGTTCTGGCTTTCCGTCCGGTAAGCGACCCTGCGATCGAGCTCGGCGATAAACTCGCCGGAATGAAGCTGTTGGCGCGCCCGGGCGATCGCATCGGTTCTGGTCATGTCTTGCTGCTTCCGGTCGCGAACGTGTTGCCGCCAGCGTATCGGGATACGTTGCCGGCCGGAAGTGGCAGGATGCCGACAATTTGCTTTGCTAAGATGAGCCGGAATGCAACAATTTCCGCCGACCGCCCGGCGTTCAAAGGGCGAAAAAGCAACAACTCCGCGGCTTTGCGCCCCTGAGGTTTTCGATCATGAAAAGAGAAATCCGGCTCAACGCCTTCGCCATGAACTGCGTCGCGCATCAATCGCCGGGGCTGTGGACCCATCCGCGCGACCGCACGTCGGAATATAACCGCCTGCCCTATTGGACCCACCTGGCGCGGACGCTGGAGCGGGGTCGGTTCGACGGTCTTTTCCTCGCCGACGTGCTCGGCGTCTACGACGTGTTCGGCGGCAGCCCGGATGCGGCGCTGCGCAACGCCGCGCAGACGCCCGCCAACGATCCGCTGCTGCTGATTCCGGCGATGGCCGCGGTCACCGAAAATCTCGGCTTCGGCGTGACATCGAACCTGTCCTACGAGCCGCCCTATACTTTCGCGCGCCGGATGTCGACGCTCGATCATCTCACCGAAGGGCGGATCGGCTGGAACGTGGTGACCGGCTATCTCGACAGCGCGGCCCGCGGCGCCGGCAAGGAGAAACAAACCGCGCATGACGACCGATACGATGTCGCCGACGAATATATGGAAGTCGTCTACAAGCTCTGGGAAGGTAGCTGGGAGGACGACGCGGCGCTGCGCGATCGCGCGCGCAGCATCTTTGCCGACCCTGCGAAGGTGCATCGTGTGCAACACCAGGGAAACAATTATCGCGTCGATGCGATCCACCTGAGCGAGCCGTCGCCGCAACGCACGCCCGTGCTTTATCAGGCCGGCACCTCTCCGCGCGGAAGGCAGTTTGCCGCCCAACATGCCGAATGCGTGTTCATGTCGGGACCCTCAGCCAAGATCATCGCGCCGCGCGTCAAGGCGATCCGCGACCTCGCCGCGCAAGCCGGGCGCAACCCGGCCGAAATCCTGATGTTCAGCATGTTCACCATCATTCTGGGACGAACCGAAGCCGAGGCCAAAGCCAAATATGCCGACTATCGCAGCCACATCAATCCTGAGGGCGCGCTCACCTTGATGTCGGGCTGGACCGGCGTCGATTTCTCGACCTACGACCTCGAGCAGCAGGTTCGCCACGTCCAGAACGATGCCGGCCGCACGGCGATGGACAACATTACCCGTGCCGACCCGGACCGGGTCTGGACCGTGCGCGAGGTCGCCCAGCATGTCGGCATCGGCGGCATCGGCCCGGTGGTGGTCGGCACGCCCGAAAAAGTCGCCGACGAGATCGAAGCCTGGTTCGATCAGACCGACGTCGATGGCTTGAACGTTCCGTTTGCGGTTTCGCCCGGTGATTTCGAGGACATCGCCGACCTGCTGGTGCCGGAGCTGACGCGGCGCGGGCGCTACAAGGACGCCTACAAAAAAGGGACGTTGCGCGAAAAACTGTTCGGCAGCGGGCGCGCCCGGCTTTCCGCGCCGCATCCGGCCGTGCAGTATCGCCCTCATCTGCGGGCGAAGGCGGCGGAGTAGCGGGTCATTGCGAGCCAACGGGCGGCGCGCTCCCTCTCCCGCTTGCGGGGGAGGGCGGGGTAGGGGTGCCCGACCAGAAGCAATATCTCGGAGGTAGCTTCCCCCACCCGCCGCGCTCTCGCGAGCGCCATAGCCGAAGTTTCGCTTCGGCGTTCTTTTCTAAGAACGGCCGCCGAAGGCGGCCTATGCTCCCCCGCAAGCGGGAGAGGTGAAGCCGAAATCGCTCTCCTCGTAATGACGACGTCACACCGTGCCGTCGACCACCACCTCGATCAGCTTTGCGCCCGGGCGCTTGAACGCCGATGTCAGCGCCGACTTTAGATCTCCGGCTTCGGTAATCCGCATCGCCTCGAGCCCGAGCGCCTTTGCGATGCCCGTGAAATCCACCGGTGGGTCGACAAAATCCATGCCGACATAGTGATCGTCGCCATGAAATGCGAGCAGCCGCTGCTTGATGATGCGATAGCCGCCATTGTTGACGATCACCACCGTCAGCGGCAGCTTGTGATGCGCCGCGGTCCACAGCGCCTGGATCGAGTACATCGCGCTGCCATCGCCGGAAAAGCACACCACCGGCCGGCCGGGATTGGCCAGGCTGACGCCGACGGAGGCCGGCAGTCCCCAGCCGATGCCGCCGGAGGCGAGCGCATGATAGCCATAACGGTCGCGATGCGGCCGCAGCGCCAGCATCTGGCGTGACGAGGTCAACCCCTCGTCGACCAGGATGGCTTGATCCGGCATCGCCTCGACCAGCTGCAACGCCAGATAATCCGGATCGATCGGTGAACGATCCCTGTTTTTCGAGATTTGTTCGACCAGGGGCGCGCGCCGCGCCGTCCAGTTCTTCGATGACAGCGCGGCCAACCCTTGCCTGGCCCGCGCCTCAAGTGCCGCGCCGCCCGCGGCCTTCAGCGCCGGAATCAGCACGCGCAGCGTCTCCCTGACGTCGGCTTTCAGCG
Organism: uncultured Alphaproteobacteria bacterium; assembly: GCA_963742425.1. Taxonomy (GTDB): domain Bacteria; phylum Pseudomonadota; class Alphaproteobacteria; order Rhizobiales; family Xanthobacteraceae; genus Bradyrhizobium. The sequence continues at coordinate 108,648 of CAVULR010000007.1, read as the reverse complement.
CGATCTCGGCGCCGTAATTCTTGGCGAGATCCCAATCGACCAAACCGACCTGCACCATCGGCAAGTGATCCGGCATCGGATCGACCTCGCTGTAAACCGACATTCGCAGGGGATCGGCACCGAGCACGATCATCAGATCGTATGGCGACAGCACCTCGCGAACCTGCTTCTGCAGGCGCGACAGCGCGCCCATGAAATACGGGCTTTCCGACAGAAAATGCGCGCCGTAAGGCGTCGAGCATTGAAAGGCGGGAGCACCCAACGTTTCCGCCAGTGCTGCGGCCTCCCGCAACGCATCGCTCTTGACGATTTCGTCGCCGGTGATGATGACGGGACGCTCGGCTTTCAGGATTCTCTGCGCCAGCGCCTGCAAGGCTTCGTCTGATGGTTTTACCCGCGTGTCGACGCGGGTCGAGCGGCCGAGTTCGATGCCGGCCTCCGCATTGAGAATGTCGCCGGGCAGTGAGATGAACACCGGACCGGTCGGCGGCGTGGTCGCGATCTTGGCGGCGCGGCGCACGATCCGCGGCAGGTCTTCCAGCCGCGTCACCTCGACCGCCCATTTCACCAGCGGCGTGGCCATCGCTACCAACGGCCCATACAGCACCGGCTCCATCAAGCCGTGGCCTTGTTCCTGCTGGCCCGCGGTCAGGATCATCGGCGTGCCGGTGAAGCTCGCATTGAACAGCGATCCCATCGCATTCCCCAGGCCGGGCGCGACATGGACGTTGCAGGCGACAAGACGGCCGGAGGCGCGGCTAAAACCGTCGGCGATGGCGACGACCAGGCTTTCCTGCATCGCCATCACATAGGTGAGATCGGGATGATCCTTCAGCGCGTGCATGATCGGCAATTCGGTGGTGCCTGGATTGCCGAACAAATGCGTGACGCCCTCGTCCTTGAGTAGTGCAAGGAACGCCGAGCGTCCGGTAATGCGATTCATGAAGATCCTCCCCTTCCCGCGGCCGTTACCATCGGGATTGATCCATCATGGCTGGAATCCGACGAAGAGATCAAGCAAGCGCGATCATGGCTGCCCTGCGTTCTGCCGCGCTACTCGACTTCCGCAGGCAGTCTGCTTCAGAACAGCCCTTCATGATCGATGCGCTTCTTTCGTTTCGAACGCTGCCAGACCACGCCGGGAAATCCTTTCAGCGGCATCAGCGGCTCGCCGGTGTATGCCCACTCCTGCAGCTCCTCGATGGCGATATGGTAGAGCGGCTGCCGTCCGGTGCGGCCGGAGAAAAGCGCGCGCGGAATGTTCACCATGTGAGGCGACCGCGCACGCTCGTAAAACAGCGGGGTGCCGCAATGCGCGCAAAAGCCGCGCATGGATTTTGCCGCCTTGTCCTCGAAGCGCGAGATCTCAGCCTTGCCCTTGATGATGCGGAAACGCTTGCGCCAGCTTCCGACATAGGTCGCATAGGCCGCACCATGCGCGCGCCGGCTCGCCGCCGAATGATCATGCCAGGCCCAACGGGCCGGCGTATCGATTTCGAAGCGGACCTTGCCGCACAGGCATTGGCCGGCAGAAATTCCGACTGCTTTTGCTGCTTTTGCTGCTTTTACCATTGCGCTTCCCGCTCATCGTCATTGCGAGGAGCCAACGGGTCGCAATGACGAAAAACATTGTAGCCCGGATGGAGCGAAGGGAAATCCGCGAATTTCTACCGGGTCTGCCCCGGATGTCGCTTCGCTCCATCCGGGCAACGCGTAATTGCAATGACGGCTGGTCCCTCACAGCGCAACTGATTTTCCCGTCGGGTAACGCCGGCGTGACGGCCTTCGCCCCGCAATTTCACTTCTTGCGTTGTTAAATCGGGACAGAGTTTTCTATACTCCGATCGAGCCCCGCGTGTTTTCGGAAATCGCAAGCAAGAAACTATCTGGCCGTGGCATACCCTGTCATCTTCCGCAGGTACCAGACAACGGATTACGGTCCGGTCGCTTCGCTGTGGAGGCGCATCAATCTGCAACTCGCGCCGGCCGGAATGGAGGAATTGTTTGAACGATATATCGCGATGACAATCGACGGCGAGCTGAAACAGCTTGCCGAGGTTTTCTCGGAGGCCAGGCGCAACGCGTTTTGGGTCGTTGAAAGCGCAAACGAGATCGTCGGTTCGTTTGGCATCGAAAGCCACGGTGTCAACGATACCGAGCTACGCCGAATGTATCTCGATGAAAGCTACCGCGGCACGGGCATTGCGCGACGCATGCTGGATTGCGCGCAGACGCAAGCGCGCGCGTTCGGATTTACCAGGATGATCTTGAGCACGGCGCAGATTCAGCGAGCCGCCGAAAGGTTCTATCGAAAGAGCGGATTTATCCATCTGCGAACGGAAGTCGCCGAGACGATGACGACCAAGCAGGCGGGCGGCGGCCTGACCCGCTTTTATTTCGAAAAAATGCTCTGATCGCCTCAGTCTTCGTCAAGCGCGCAGCGCTGCGGCCGGCATTCTCACAGCGTCTCCTGCTTGTGCCCGCAATGCTTGCAGGCGAATTTCACGCGCGTTTCGCCCTTTTTCGCCGAGATACGATTGGGCGCGCCGCATTTGCCGCAAACCGCCTCGATGCGAGTGTTGCCCTGTTTCACGACCAGCGCTTTGCGCGTCATGGTTTCGCGGATCAGGCGCTCGGCCTCTTCCCGCATCGACTGCTTCGACATTCGCTTCCCGCCGGTCATGCCACGGAGGTGGCCTTATAGCACTGGCGTCGCATTTTTGGGACCTTGCGTCAGGAATCCTTCCGGTAACTACGATTGCGGCCTCCGCGGTCCTGGGCCTGAGCCGAACTGCCCCGGGCCGCAAAACGTGGTATTCTGGACTCGGGAAATCGGTTGGATTTCTTGTTTAACGCGGCTGCCGCAATGCCTTTGTCCGACGATCTCAGCGTAACCCAGGACGTGTCCGGCCGGCGCCGGAAAAGGCGGAACTCGTTACTGCTCCTGCTGGCCGCCGGACTGATTCTTTTTGGCGCAGCCGCGGGCGCATTGTATTACGCTTTGCAGCCGGTAACGCTTCGGATTGCCGTCGGGCCGCCGGGAAGCGACGATCACAAGCTGATCCAGACCATGGCCGAAGCCTTCGCCCGCGACCGTAGTGGGGTCAGGCTGTCTCCGATCACAAGCGCTGGAGCGGTGGAAAGCCTTGGCCTTCTTGGCGCGTCCAAGGCCGACCTCGCGGTTGCTCGCGCCGATCTGGAAATGCCGCGCGATGCCGAAACCGTCGTTATTGTGCGCAAGAACTTCGTCGTTCTGTGGTCGACCTCGGGCCTTCCAGGCAAGGGCTCCAAAAAGCACCCGGCGCCGAAGATCAAGGCGATCAACGATCTCGCCGGGCACAGGGTTGGCGTCATCGGTCGAACGCAGGCCAATGTCTCCCTGCTGCGCGTGATCCTGACTGAATTGGGCATCGATCCGGGCAAGGTTGCAGTCACGCAATTTGGCACCGACCAGATCAAGGAGCTGGCGGGCGACACCACCATCGACGCATTCATGGCCGTGGGCCCGCTAGACAGCAAGATCACCTCCGAGGCGATCGCCGCGACCGCGCGTGTCCGAGGTGAGCCGAAGTTTCTTGGGATTGACGTTTCGGACGCGATCGCCCTGAAGCGGCCGCTTTACGAAAGCGAGGAAATTCCGGGCAGCGTGTTCAGCGCGTCGCCGGCCTGGCCCGACGACAAGATCGACACGGTCAGCGTGAATCACGTGATCGTCGCGCGCAAGGCTTTGTCCGAAGCGACGATTGCGGCATTCGCCCGCCAGGTGTTTGCCATTCGCCAATCGCTTGCCAAGGAAGTGTCGGGTGCCGCGCATATTAAAAAGCCGGACACCGACAAGGACGCCGAGCTGCCCGTGCATCGTGGAGCGGCGGCCTATCTCGACGGCAACGAACGCACCTTCCTGGACAGATACAGCGATTACTTCTGGTTCGCCATCCTGGTCCTCTCCGGGCTCGGTTCGGCCGGCGCCTGGTTGCGTCACTTTTTGAAAGGGGACGAACGGGAGCAAAGCACCGTCCAGCGCGACGAGGTGCTGGACCTGATTTCCAGGGTACGCTCGGCAGAGACGCCGGAAGAAGTGCTGGCGATGGAACGCGAGGTCGATCGCGTGCTGCGAGAGACGCTCGCCGCTTTCGACGACGGTGCGATCGAAGAGGAAGATCTATCGGCCTTTGGCCTTGTGCTCGAGCAATTTCATCACGCCGTGGCCGACGCTCGCGCGGAGATGGGCGCGAGCGCTCCCGAACAGGCGCGTCTGCGCGCGCGGTAGGCACGCTCGGGCGAACTCGAGTATGGAAGGCGTTTGGCTATCCAGCGCGATTTCCCGGATTGCTCAAAAGTCCGCTGCCCGCAAGGGCAGCGGACCTTCGATCACCCTTAGTTTTCGCTGCACACCTTCATGGTCTTCATGCCGGTTTCAGCTTCGGTCTTCGTCTTGAACATGCCGTTGTCTACAACCGTCGTCGTTGTGGTCGTCGGCTTGGTATCGACGATGGTGCATTTCTTGGTCGTCGCATCGCGCACGACGTAGAATTCCGCAGCACTCGCCGTCTGTGCAATCGAGGTAGCCGCGAAAGCAATCGCGCCGACAATCAGAAGATTTTTCAAAGTGTCCTCCTTGGGTTTTCGTTGATGCACGAACAGAACCTGCCGAAAACCCAAATGTTCCCACTGAAGCATTTTGGAATACGCGCAGGTAATGCGAAGTCCGCCAGGTGCCAAGCAAGCCGGTGTTTCGATTCCGCGCTGCGATCGCCAGGTACACAATCCTTCGAAAGATTGTTCCGGCTCCCTTTCGAATCCCGCGACTCCCTGCAGCAGATATTCTTTGTCGTTCGGCCGCCGCCGCGGAACTTTGCCGCGTTGCTGCAATTATGTCCGCAGGAACCCAAAGGAGGCTGCAATGAACGGATTGATTTATCTGGTTGGCTTGGTTGTGGTCGTTCTGGCTGTGCTGTCATTTTTCGGCCTGCGCTAGGCACCATGCAAATGACGATGGAAACAGTCGCCGCGCCCTCGCCCTACCCGGCCGAAGCGCTCGCCAGATCCGCCGCCGGCGAGCCTGCGTATCTGCAATGGACCCCGGTCATCGCGGGGGCGCTGGCGGCAACGGCGCTGTCGCTTATTCTCGTTACGTTTGCGGCCGCAGTGGGACTGGGCGTGGGCTCAACATCGCCTTCCTGGCGCGATGCGTCGGCTGCGTTGTGGATCCTTTCAGGACTCTATCTCGTTCTTCAGGCCATCGTCAGTTTTGGATTCGGCGCCTACATTGCCGGCCGGCTGCGCCGTCCGCTCGCGGCCGGTCCCGCCGACGCTGTTGAAAATCGCGACGGTCTCCATGGGCTGGCCGTTTGGGCGCTGGCTGTCGTACTCGGTACGACGTTTGCAGCTTTGGTCGGAGCAGCCACCGTCAACCGCGCTTCCCCTGCGCCGGTGGCGGCGAGTACCAGCGCCGCCGAGCCGACCCTGAGCTACGAACTCGACCGGCTGTTCCGGTCGGCGCGTCGGGCACCCACTGCCGATTTGCGCGCCGAACGCGCCGAGGCCGGCCGTATCCTGCTCACGTCTTCCGGACACGACGGCGTCTCTTCCGACGATCGCGCCTATCTGGTGCAGATGGTGGGTGCGGCGACCGGTCTCGCGTCAGCCGACGCGGAACACCGCGTCGATACCGGGATCGCCAATTCCAAGACGGCGCTGACGCGCTCGCGCCGCAGCACCATCATCTTTGCATTCTCGCTTGCAACGGCGCTGCTGCTTGGCGCCGTCGCCGCCTGGACGGCGGCCTGCGCGGGCGGCCGGCACCGCGATGGCGCACCTTTGCCGCACTGGATGGCGCATTCGGATACGTTCGCCCGACGGCGAATTCCCATCCCATAGAAAGCCTCGCCAACTGCCTTACAACAGTCGGCATGTCGCGATGGCTGCACGACCGACGCGAAAGAGGCCGCCAATGGGCGGCCTCTCCGCAGAAAACGGTTAGGTTACCAGTGATGGCGATGATGCCGCGAGCCGTAGTGGCGGCCGTGACCTCGGCCCCAGCCGTAATGACGTCCGTGTCCGCCGTGATGTCCCCATCCATGGCCATGGCCGCCCTTGACCTGGATTACGGCGTTGTCCGACGCGCCAAGCGCGTCGGGCGTTGCGACGGACATCGCCGACGCAGAGAGGCTTGGAGCTAGCGCAAGAGTACAGGCAGCAAGTCCGATTAACAAAAGCCTTTTCATGTAGTGGTCTCCTCCTATGAACTCGCGTGATCGCGACAAGGGAGGAAAGTTCCGAGGGCTCTTGGAGTTCCCTTTTTTTCGGTCGCAACGTATTTCAAATTGGCGACCAGGAAAGCCGGGTGCCACGCTCGAGGGTCCAAAATCCGGCCCGGGATAATCGGGAATGCCTTTTGATCACCGAATGATCACCGAATGTCGGTTTTGGCTCACGTCTCCACGATGACGTAGCTGTCCTCGATGTGCACCGGAAAGGTTTCGGCCACGTAAGGCCCCTTCGCGAGCGTCTCGCCGTCCTCGATCACAACCGGATAGGTCCTGACCTTGAATCGGGCCGGATCGAACCAGGACTGGCCGGTGCGCATGTCGAATTCCCAGCCGTGCCAGGCGCAGCGCAGGAGTTCGCCGACCCGCGAACGCTGATAGACGCCAGGCTCCGGCGATGTCAGCCGCGCCACGCAGGCCGCCTTGTCGAGCGGGGCGCCGGCGTGCGGGCAACGATTGAGCAGCGCGAAATACTCATCATTAACGTGGAACACGACGATGTCGCGGCCCTCCACCTCCACTACCTTATTGCCGCCGGGCGGAATCTCCATGGTGCGGGCGACAATGTGACGGGCCATTTTGCTGCTTAAGATCTGGAATCAGAGCTTGTAGAGAGCGCGGGCATTGCCATTGAAGATCTTGCGGCGCTCGACTTCGCCGAGCGGCGTCCGGAACGCGAAGCGCGGGTCGTCGAAATCCCAATGCGGATAATCCGACGAGAACAACAGGCGGTCGACGCCGACCCATTCCATCAGCGAGCGCAGGTGGTTGGCCTGGTCCGGCTCGTCAATCGGTTGGGTCGTGAACCAGAAATGCTCGCGCACATATTCCGACGGACGCCGCTTGAGGTGTGGCACCTCGTTACGGAAGTGTTCGAAATGCTGGTCCATCCGCCACATCGCCGGTGCAATCCAGCCGAAGCCGCCCTCGATGAACACGATCTTGAGCCGCGGGAAATGCTCCAGCACGCCTTCGATCACGAAACTGGTCAGCGTTGCCGCCATCGAATGCGCGTTCGAATGGTGCTCTTCGGCGTAATAGGACGGCCAGCCACCGCCGGTCGGCGCATGACCGCCATAACCGCCAACATGAATGCCGACGGGAAGGCCGAGCTCCTGGGCGCGGGCGTAAATCGGCCAGTAGCGGTGGCGGCCGAGCGGCTCATTGGCGCGCGGACAGATATTGATCTGCACGTATCGCCCTACCTTGGCGCAGCGATCGATCTCGGCGATCGCAGCCTCGGTGTCGTCCTGCCCGGCGAGGATCGAGGCCTTCAGCCGCGGATCGCGGTCGGACCAATAGGCGAGTTGCCATTCGTTGATGGCGCGCTGGATCGCGGCGCCGAAATCGAGATTCTGCTGCGAGAAGATAAAGAGATCGAGCACCTGCAGGATGCCGAATTCGACATCGAACGGATCGAGGTGCTGCTTGCGCATGAAAGCGAGATCGGATCCGGGCGGACCGCCGGTCGGCGGCCAGGCGTCGCGGCGCGCAATCAGCGGCGAGGACCGCGGATAGGGCGTGGTTCCGATATAGGGCGTGCGCAGATGATCGCCGTAGGTCTTCATATGCTCCTGCCAGCGTTTCGGCAGAAATTGATTCAGGTCGGCGCGCGAATGCAGACTTGGATGAATATCGCAATCGATGATGCGCAGCCGGCTTTTTGCGGCGGCTTCCTGCTCGAGCAGGGGGCGGTCGATGACGTCACTCATGCGATCCTCCTTGGGAGGTTTATGCGGCGAGGCTCAGCCGCGGAAAGGTTTCAAGCGGATTGTCGGCACACATGCGCGAAACGATACTGGCCGGCAGATTTGGCGGTATCGCGTCGTCGCCGTCGAACTGCCAATGCGGGTAATCCGACGCAAACAGGAACATCTTGTCGCAGCCGATCATGTCGATGACCTCGGCAACGCCCTTCGCATCGGGTGGACCGTCGAACGGCTGCATGGTGAGGCGAATGTGATCGCGCATGATCGAGGCCGGCTCGCGTTCGACCCAGGGCACCTCGACGCGCACCCCGCGCCAGGTCTTGTTGGCGCGCCACATGAAGGCCGGCAACCAGCTCACGCCCGACTCCATCAGCACCACCTTGAGCCCCGGGAATTTGCCGAACACGCCCTCGTAGATCAGGCTGAGCACCTGGGCCTGAAACGCCTGCGCCTCGGCGAGGTAATATTCGTAGCGGTAGGACGGCCAACCGATCGAGCTCGGCGCGCCGCGGTACTGGCTGCCGGCGTGGATTGCGATCGGCAGCTTGTATTTCTCGGCGACCTTGTAGACCGGCCAGTAGTGCCGCCTGCCCAACAGGCTCTCGCCTTGCGCCAGCACCAGGATGGAGACGAACCGGTTGTCATCGGCGCGGCGTTCGATTTCCTCGATCGCCAGATCCGGCGCCTGCATCGGGACCACGATCGAGGCGCGCAGCCGGGAATCGCGCGAAAGCCACTCGGCGGCGATCCAGTCGTTGATTGCCTTGCAAAAGGCCGAGGCCATGTAGGGATCGAAAACGGCTTGCGCGCCATAGAGCACGTTGCAGATCGCATGGCTGGCGCCCAACTGGTCGAAGGCCCCGCGCTGCACCATCGCGAGATCGCTTCCGGGCTTGCCATTGGCGGGCCGCCAGTCGGACCGGCCCGACAGCGGCATGTTGGGCGGATAACTGGTGAGATCGAGACCGTCGATGGCCCGGCTCACGACCTGTTCTTTCCAGTGATCGTCGAGATAGGGCAACAGCGTGGTGCGCGTTCCGCCCACGGCGGGATGGATATCGCAGTCGATCCGCGTGGCCGCCATCGCGCTTATCCTCGGATGTCATTCTTGGCGGCAAATCGGCCGCCCTTCAACTCTGCCGCTGACCGCGCCGCAGTGCAAGGGTTAGTCGGGGAACGAGGTAAAAAAGCCGAGGTATTTCAGGGGTTAGATTGGAGAAATCGGCGCTGGAACCGGCCGGGTTGACCTCACTCGATTCTCAGGCCGGACGATTTCACGATTTCGCCCCAGCGTGCGTCCTCGCTTGCGAGAAACGCGCCGAACTCCTTCGGCCCCAATGTGCGCGGGATCGCGCCGAGGTTGCTGAACTTGGTGGTCATTTCAGGCGAGCCGACGATCGCGTTGATGGCTTCGCCGAGACGCTCGATGCGCGCTTTCGGTGTCGGGACCGAAACCACGATACCGAGCCATGCCGACAGGTCGATCTCCGCAAAGCCCTGCTCGGCCACGGTCGGCGTATCCGGAAATGCCGCGACGCGTTTGGAATAGGCGCTCGCGATCAGGCGCATCTTGCCGGCGCGGATAAACGGTTCGGTCACCGCGACGGTGTCCATGGCGACGCCGACAATGCCCGTCATGAGATCGGTCATGGCCGGGACGCTGCCGCGATAGGGGACGTGGAGGATGGTGATGCCGGCGCGTTGCTTGAAGACCTCCATGCCCAGATGCGACAGCGTGCCGTTGCCCGAAGAAGGATGCGCAAGCTTGTCCGGATTCGCCTTTGCATAGGCGACGAGTTCGGAGACGGTCTTGATCGGCAGCGAGGGATTGGCGACCAGCAGCAGCGGCAAATCGGCAACGAGCGCTACCGGTGCAAGATCCCTGAGGGTGTCGTAGCCGACGGTTTTATACAGATGCGGGTTGACGACGAGCGAAGCCAGCGGCGCCAGCACCATGGTATGGCCGTCGGCCGGCGACTGCGCCAGCGAGGCCAGCGCGATGCTGCCTCCCTGCCCCGGCCGGTTCTCCACGATCACGGTTTCGCCGAGCGCGGGACCGAGCCGTTCGCTCAACAGACGCGCAACCAGATCAGTCGCCTGACCCGGCGGGAATCCAACCAGGATGCGCGTAAGCTCGGCACTCCCTGCATCGCTCCACATCAGAACAAGCGCCGTGAGCCCAATCAGCAAGCGCCGCATGTCATACCTTTCCCCAATTCATACCAGCTTAAATGATTCCGGCGGCGCGCAGCCGCTCGATCTCGGGAGCCGTCAGGCCAAGCGCGCCGTAAACCTCGTCGTTGTGCTGGCCAAGCGAAGGACCGGCCCGCCGCACGGAAACCGGGGTTTCCGAAAAACGCGGCACCACGCATTGCATTCGGACATCGCCAAGCTCGTCGTCCGCGACGCTGACGATGGTCTGGCGCGCGATGAAATGCGGGTCGGCAAAAATATCGGATGCATCGTAGATCGGCGAGAAGCCGACCTCATGCGCATGGAACAGGGTGCGCAGTTCGTCCAGCGTCAGGCGGGAGATGGCCTCGCTCGCGATCCTGTCGATCGCCTGCCAGTTCTTCACCCGCGAGGGGTTGTCAATGAAACGCGGATCGGTGAGGAGATGCTGCAAGCCGAGCGCCGCGCAAAACCGTTCGAAGATGCTTTGCGTCGATGCCGCGATCGAGGCCCACTTGCCGTCGGAAGTCGCATAGATATTGCCGGGCGCGGCATATTGGCTGCGATTGCCGCTCGAAGTCCGCACCGTTCCGAGTTGATCGTATTCAATAGCAAGAAAATCGAGCGTGCGCATCATGGCCTCGGTGACCGAACAATCGATCTCCTGGCCACGCACCGCGGGGTCGTTCTTCAGGCGGTAGAGATCGGCGAGCACGCCAATCGCGCCGAACAATCCGCCGATCGCGTCCGAGATGGGATAGCCCAGATGCAGCGGCGTGCCGCCCTCCTCGCCGCACATCCGCGTAAAGCCGCTCATCGCCTCGAACACGCGGGCGAATCCGGGGTTGTTGCGATAAGGCCCGGTTTGACCGAAGCCGGTGACGCGCAGGATCGTCAGCCGGGGATTGATCGCCTGCAGCCAGGCCCGCGTGATCCCCCATTCGTCGAGCGTGCCGGTTCGAAAATTCTCGATGAGAACGTCATGCTCCGCGACCAGGCGGCCAAGCAGCGCCTTGCCGTCCGGCTTGCGAAGATCCAGCGTGATGCCTTTCTTGTTGCGATTGGTGACTTTCCACCAGAGCGGCACGCCATCCTTGTGCGGCGCCAGCCGGCGCAACGCATCGCCGGTATCCGGCATTTCCACCTTGAGCACCTCGGCGCCGAGGTCGGCCAGCAATGTCGCGGCAAATGGACCAGCCACGACCGTCGATATGTCGAGAACCCGCAGCCCTGCGAGGGGCCCGGTCGGGGTGAGTGCGGATGAAGCTGTCATTCCTGATCCTAACCTCGTCCTGCCGCACGCGCCATCCGGCGCGGTCGCTGCCGCCAGCGGCACGGCCCAATCCCTGGCGCCTTATCTGGCTAACGTAGCGTCGCGATTTATGGCAGAACTTTCGCGCTGATCGGCAAATAGCCGCTCCCTATTTTTCGAGGTCGCCATGCCCGCACCCAAGCCGCCAGCCTTCGAGACCTTGAGCCTTTACGCAGGCCAGCATCCGGACCCCGTCACGGGCGCACGCGCGGTCCCGATCTATCAGACCACGTCCTATGTGTTCCAGGATTCCGATCACGCGGCCGCGCTGTTCAATCTCGAGCGCGCCGGACACATCTATACCCGCATCTCCAATCCGACCACCGCGGTGCTCGAGGAGCGGCTCGCCGCGCTGGAAGGCGGCGTCGGCGCGGTTTGTACGGCGAGCGGGATGGCCGCGATGCATCTGGCGATCGCGACCCTGCTCAATGCCGGCGACCACATCGTCGCCTCCGCTTCGCTCTATGGCGGCACCATCAACCTGCTGGCGCACACGCTGCCGCGTTTCGGTATCGCCACGACCTTCGTCAAGCCCCGCGGCCTCGATGAATTCCGCGCGGCGATCCGGCCCAACACCCGGCTGGTGATCGGGGAGACGATCGGCAATCCCGGCCTGGAAGTGCTGGATATCCCCGAGGTCGCCGGCATAGCCCATGATGCGAAAATCCCGCTCCTGATCGACAACACCTTCGCCACACCGTATCTCAGCCGCCCGATCGAGATCGGCGCCGACATCGTCATGCACTCCGCCACCAAATGGATCGGCGGCCACGGCATCGCCATCGGCGGCGTGGTCGTCGACGGCGGCCGGTTCGATTGGCGAGCTTCGGGAAAATTCCCGGTGCTGACCGAGCCCTATGGCGGATATCACGGCATCGTCTTCGACGAGCAGTTCGGCCAGGCCGCATTCATCATGCGGGCGCGCACCGAAGGCCTGCGCGATTTCGGCGCCTGTCTCTCTCCGACCAATGCCTTTCACTTGTTGCAGGGGGTGGAGACCTTGGGCGTCCGTATGGACCGCCACATGGCCAACACCCACGCGGTGCTTGAATTTCTCGCCGCCAACAAGGCGGTCGAATGGGTGCTGCATCCCGCGCTGGAAAGTCACCCCGATCATCAACTGGCAAAACGCTTGCTGCCGCGCGGCGCGGGCTCCATCGTCAGCTTCGGGATCAAGGGCGGCCGGCCTGCCGGCAAGAGATTCATCGAGGCCTTGCGTATGATCAGCCATCTGGCCAATGTCGGCGACGCCAAGACGCTGGTCATTCATCCGGCCAGCACCACCCATCAGCAAATGGATGCCGCCCAACTCAGGGCCGCCGGTGTCGGGGAGGAACTGGTGCGACTGTCGGTCGGCATCGAATCCCTCGCCGATATCACCGACGACCTCGGACAGGCGCTCCGTATTTCGCAGAAGGCGTGAAGCGATGCAGTTGGCAGTGAACGGCCACGATACATTCGTCGCCACCGGCGGCAAGGATTTCGATCCCTCGTTGCCGACCATTGTGCTGCTGCACGGCGCCGGCTTCGATCATTCGACCTGGGCCTTGCATAGCCGATGGTTTGCGCATCACGGCCATGGTGTGCTGGCGCCGGATTTGCCCGGCCATGGGCGCACCTCGGGCGCGCCGCTCGCCAGCATTGCCGATATGGCCGACTGGACTGCCGCCCTGATCGATGCAGCGGGCGCGGCGACAGCGCGCCTTGTCGGCCATTCCATGGGATCGCTGATCGCTCTGGAGACCGCCGCGCGGCACCCGGCCAAGGTTTCGGCGCTCGACCTGATCGGCACGGCGGCAACCATGACGGTCGGGCCCGATCTGCTCAAGGCCGCGGAAGCCAACGATCACGCAGCCATCGATATGGTCTCGATCTGGGGACTCGGTTTTCAGGCCGAACTCGGTGGAAGCCTCGCGCCGGGACTGTGGATGCACTCCGGCGCCCAGCGCGTGCTCGAACGATGCCGGCCTGGCGTGCTGTTCAACGACCTCTCCGCCTGCAACGCCTATCAGAATGCCCTGGCCGCCGCCGCACAGATCAAGGTGCCCGCGACCTTCATTCTTGGCGAACGCGACATGATGACCCCCGCCAAGGCGGGCAAGGCGCTTGCAGCGGCGCTGCCGAATTCACGAACGGTAGTGTTGCGCGGCGCCGGCCACATGATGATGGCCGAGCAACCCGACCAACTGCTGGCGGCATTAGGTGAAAGCGCTTGAGCTTTTCTTCGCGCGGAATATTCGCCGGGACCGTCTTTGCGGTTCATCCTGATGCCGTAGCCGATCACCTTGACGGCTTGCATTGACGGTCAAAGCGCGCGAACATCTGTGGCAAAGGAATAATAAGAGAAGCCGGGATGGGGATCAGGCGCTTCGGACAGCAGGGAATCGTATTTGCGGTTTTCACGGCACTTTTTGTCGTCTTCGCGATCACCCTCCCCGGTTTTCTAACAACCGCGAACATGCTGACGCTGCTGCAAAATGTGGCGATCCTCGGCATTCTTGGCCTGGCGATGGCGATTGTCGTGATCGGGCGCGGCATCGATATTTCGCTGATTGCGGCGCTGGCGGTCCCGCCGGGGCTGGTGCTTCAAATGGTCCAGAACGGCCACTCGCTGCCGACCTCGCTGGCAGCCGCCTTTGCACTGACGGCGGTGTTCGGTCTCGCGAACGGGTGGCTGATCGCCTATGCCGAGGTGCCGTCGCTGTTCACGACATTGGCATCGGGATTGTTCCTCGCCGGTCTTGGACAGGCCGCGCTCTTCGAGTTCGATGTGGTGCAGTGGAGCCCGGGGCTCGACGGTTTCGAGCGTCTCGGACAAGGGAATCTGCTGGGTATACCGATGTCGATCGTCATGTTCGCCGTCTCATGCGTGGCGGTGGCGTTCCTGCTGCGGCAGACGCGCATCGGCGCCTACATCTATGCCATCGGCGACAATCCCTATGGCGCGCGGGTCACCGGCATTCCAACCCGCCCCATCATCGTGCTGCAATACGTCTTGGCGGCGATGATCGGTTGCGTGGCAGGCCTCATTCTGGCTGCGTCGGTCAACAGCATGCCGACACGCATCTTCAATTCGACGCTGATTTACGACGTGATTCTGGTGGTCGTGCTCGGCGGCATCGGATTGTCGGGCGGGCGCGGCGGCGTCCTCAACGTCATCATCGGAACGCTTCTGATCGGCACCATGCTCAACGGCATGACGATCATGGACGTCTCCTATTCCGGCCAGAACCTCGTCAAAGGCGTGGTGCTGCTGGTTGCCGTGATCGCGGACTCATTCCTTAACCCGCGCAACGAGGAGACAGCGCAACAAGGCGACATCTGAACGACGACGAAACACAACAATCAATCAATGGGAGGACGACATGAAGATATCTGGAAGACTTAAGACGGCGCTGTTTGGGGTAGGCTTGGTCGCCGCGGCGACAGCACCGGCGCTCGCACAGAAGGGCCTCGACGAACCGTTTCAAGGTGCGTTCAAGGAATCGCTGCGCGGCAAGACCGTCGCCTACGTGCCGGTGGCGATGAATTTCGATCTTACCGAGGGCTGGTTCGCCGGCCTCAAGAAAGAACTGGAGCCCTACGGCGTCAAGGTGATCGTGCGCGATCCGAACTGGAGCACCAACGCCGGCGCACAGGCGGTGACGACGCTGATCTCCGAAAAGCCGGCGGCGATGATCATTCACAATCCCGACGTGCAGACCTATGCCAAGCTGCTGCAGCGCGCCGAAAACGAAGGCATCTACGTCATCCAGATCAACATGGGTTCGAGCTATCGCAGTTCGGCTTTCGTCGGCGCCAACTGGATCGAGATCGGCGAGCGCGACACCGAGGCGGTGGTGAATTCCTGCAAGGGCAAGTCCAACAAGATCGCCATCATCCAGGGCGCATTGTCGGCCGCGGCGAGTGCCTACACTCTCAAGGGTGTCGAGAACGTCCTTGCCAAGAATCCGGACGTCAAGGTTGTCTCCAGCCAGGCCGCCGATTGGGATGCAGCCAAGGCCAAGGCGATCGCGCAGACGGTCCTGAAACAGAATCCCGACCTCTGCGGCATCGTCGGGTTCTGGGACGGCATGGATATCGGCACCGCGGCCGCGGTGAAGGAAGCCGGCCTCACGGGCAAGGTATTCGTCGCGACCTCCGGTGGCGGCGAGCGCAGGGGCGCCTGCGAACTCGTCAAGTCCGGCGCGTTCGACCTCAACCTCAGCTACGACGTGCCGACCCAGGCCGAGCAGATGGCGGGCATGGTCAAGTGGCTGGTCTCCTCCGGTGTCAAACCGGGGTCGGTCAAGGGATCGATGTATACGACGCTAATTCCGATCACCAAGGAGAATGCAGCGAGCGATACCGCCTGCTGGAATCTCAGCGACCTCAAAAAGTAAACGCCGCTTGTACTAAATCGGCGAACGGCCGCGCCATCGCGTGGCCGTTCGTTTCAGACAGATAGCGCCGACCGCGCACCGAACCAGATTCCTCCTTTCCCTCCGGGCCGCCGATGCAAGACGCACTTCTTCGTTTGAGATATCGCTACTGGCCAGACCATCTGCTCGGCGAAATTCTATCCAAACGCTGGACGGAAACCGCGATCCCGGTGATCGTCCTGCTGATCGTCACCATCCTGCTCAGCCGGTCGATCCCCGGCTTTCTTTCCATCGGCAGCCTCGCCGACACCGGACGCCAGGCCGGCGAAATCGGTTTCGTCGTGCTCGGCATGGCGATCGTCGTCATCGTCGGCGGCATCGATCTTTCGGTGGGATCGATGTTCGCCCTGTGCGACTTCTGCGCACTGTTCTGCCTCAATGTCCTGGACTGGCCGGTACCGGCGGTCATCGTCGCGACGCTCGCGTGCGGCGTGGTGCTCGGAGCCATCAACGGCCTGCTGATCGGATATCTGCGGCTGCGCGCGTTCATCACGACGCTGATCACGCTGATCATCTATCGCTCGGCCTACGACCTCTTGTTGTTCGACTATTCAAACAAGATCGCCGCCGCCTTCCCCGACTTCCCGTCCTGGAATTTCCTGGGAGGCGGCGGGCTTGCCGGCATACCCAGCGTGGTCTTGGTCTATATCGCCGTCGCCATTTTTGGGCATGTCTTCCTGACCCGGTTGCGGCCGGGATGGCACGTCACCGCGATCGGCGGCTCACGCCGCTCGGCGTACAATTCGGGCATTCCGGTGCGGCGCACGATCGCGCTGTGCTATACCGCAAGCGGGGTGCTGACCGCGATCGGCGCGCTGTTCTTCGCAGCCAGGCTCGGCACGGTCGGCGGCGACGTCGGCGTCGGGTTGGAAGTAACGGTCCTGACCGCGACCGTGCTCGGCGGCATCAGCCTCGGCGGCGGCAAGGGCTCGGTGGCAAAGGCGCTGGTCGGAACGCTGATCGTTCTGTTTGTGATCAACGGCCTGACCACGCTGTCGGTCAGCGGCGGCGTCAACCGCATCGTGCTGGCCGGCGTGCTGCTGGTCGCCGCCACCATCGACATTCGCTGGCTGAAGAACCGGACGCGCATCATCAGCAAGGTCTATGTCAGCCCGACCTATCACGGGCTGGCCGCAGCAGCCTCGACCGCTCCCGGCAGCGGGCCGTTCGCGCAAAATGACAAATTGCGCGACGTGACGCTGATCGGCCTTGGCCGCATTGAAGCGCCCGAAGACGTCATTCTCGATCGCAATGACAATCTCTATGCCGGCTCGCGCCACGGCGACATCATCCGCTTCCTGGCGCCCGACTACCAGCAAATGGAGGTGTTCGCCCACATCGGCGGCCAGCCGCTCGGCATGGCCTTCGATCGCAGCGACAATCTCTATGTCTGCATCGGCGGGATGGGACTCTACCGCGTCACGCCCGATCGCAAGGTCGAGAAGGTCACGGACGAGACCAACCGCAGCCTCCATTCGGTCAATGACGACAGCCGGCTTCGCCTTGCCGACGATCTCGACATCGCCGATGACGGGCGCATTTTCTTCTCCGAAGCCACCGTCCGATACGAAATGCACGAATGGCCGGTCGATGGCCTGGAGGCGCGCGGCAATGGCCGGATCATTTGCTACGACCCGGCGAGTGGAACCACGCGCACGATGTTGCGCGGCCTGAAGTTTCCCAACGGCATCTGCATCGCCAGCGACGGCAAGTCGATCCTGTTCGCCGAAACCTTCGGTTGCTCGATCAAGCGCTACTGGTTCGATGGCCCCAAGAGCGGCAAAACCGAAACGGTGATGGACAACCTGCCGGGCTATCCCGACAACATCAACCTTGCTTCGGACGGAAATTACTGGCTGGCGATGGTCGGCATGCGGAGCCCGGCGCTCGATCTCGCCTGGAAAATGCCGGGCTTCCGCAAGCGGATGGGCAAGCGGGTTCCGATCGACGAATGGCTGTTCCCCAATATCAATACCGGGTGCGTCATCAAATTCAATGAGCGTGGCGAAGTGCTCGACTCGCTGTGGGATCTGCGCGGCGTCAACCATCCGATGATCACCTCGATGCGCGAGCACCGCGGCTATCTTTATCTCGGCGGCATCGGCAACAATCGCATCGGACGATACAAGCTCACCGACGCCGATCCCGACTTCATCCAGTACGACCGGCGCTGGGGGAAAAGCAATTGATTGACGCGTTGAGGACCTTTGCCGATCGCTTTTTTGGGCGAGGCGATGCAACCATCACCGTTCCGTCGTTCGATGGCGCCTTGAAGCCAAACCAGATTTTGGAAAAGGCCGAGACGATCGAGCAGTTCGACGCGCCCGAAGATCTCGCGACCGACGGAAAGGTGCTCTACATCGCGGACGGCGCAACCATTCTGCGCCTTGATGCTGGCGCCACCACCGAGCTCAAACGTTTTGACCGCGCCATCACCGCGCTGTGTTGCCTGCCCGGCGGCGGCATGGCGGTGGCGCTGGACGGGCGCCAGGTGCAGGTGTTCGCGGCGCCGTCGGCATCCACCGCGACAGCGACGATTTCGGACCCCTCGATGAACGCGATCAACGCCCTTTCGCCCGGGCCACAGGGAACGCTGATCGCAACCGACGGCTCGACGGTACGTGCCTATGGTCAATGGGTGCACGACCTGATGGAGCGAGGCCGCACCGGCAAAGTCCTTCGCCTCGACATCGCAAGCGGGGGCGTAACGACGATTGCCTCGGGGCTGCATTACGCCTTCGGGGTATGCGCCACCGAAGGCGCGATGTTCGTCAGCGAAAGCTGGCGACATCGTCTCATCGCGATCAGCTCCGATGGAAGCCGGCGCGCCATCCTGGACAATCTGCCGGTCTATCCTTCGCGGCTTTCGCCGGCGGCTTCCGGCGGTTTCTGGCTCACCGCGTTCACCGCGCGCACCCAGCTCGTCGAATTCGTGCTGCGCGAAAACGCGTACCGGCGCCGCATGATGGCGGAAATCGATCCGGCCTACTGGATCGCGCCAAAACTGCATTCCGGCCAGTCGTTTCTCGAACCGATGCAAGGCGCCCATATCAAGACCATGGGCGTCGTCAAGCCGTGGGCTCCGCCGCGCTCCTATGGTCTCGTCATCCGGCTGAACCCGGATGGAATGCCGCTTTATGCCATTCATAGCCGGGTCGATGGCGTCAACCACGGCGTCGTGGCGGCCGTCGAATTGGACGGGTCGCTGTTCGCCATTGCCAAGGGGCCGGGCCGCTTGTTGCGTGCACCGCTGAGCATGATCGAGGAGGAACTGCGCGCATGAGCGAGACCATCCTCGCGCTTCGCAACGCGACCAAGCTCTATGCAGGGGTGCCCGCGATCGAGAACGTCGATTTCGAACTTCGGCGCGGCGAGATCCACGCGCTGGTCGGAGAGAACGGGGCCGGCAAATCGACATTGACCAAAGTGATGGCCGGTGTCGTGACGCTAACGTCGGGCACCATGCTGGTCGACGGCGTCGAAGCAGCGCCGCGAACGCCTCTCGAAGCCCGCCATCTCGGCATCGCGATGGTGTTTCAGGAAAACAGCCTGGTTCCGACCATGACGGTCGCCCAGAACCTGTTTCTGGGACAGGAACGCTTCTACAACCGGTTGCGGGGCATTTACATCGCCGCCCAGCAGTTCCTGCAATCGCTCAATTTCGACGTCACCCCGACGGCGACCGTCGGCCTGCTCGGTGCCGCCAAGAAGCAGATGGTCGAAATAGCGCGCGCCGTCCTGCATGAGGCCAAGGTCATCATCTTCGACGAGCCGACGGCCACGCTGACGCCGGAAGAAAAGAAGTATTTCTTCGATCTGGTGCGCGACCTGAAGCGCCGCGGCGTATCGATCGTGTTCATTTCGCACGCGCTCGAGGAAGCGCTGATACTCGCCGACCGGATCACGATCCTTCGCGACGGCAAGCATGTCGTGACCGACGACGCCAGCAATTTCGACCGTGCCCGCATTGTACAGGCCATGGTCGGACGTGACCTGTCGAACACGCTTTATGGCAGGCGCAAGACCACGGTGCGGACGGCCGGAGCGCGGGTCCTGACCGTGCAAAACCTTAAAATGGCGCCGATGGTCAAGAACAACTCGCTGTCGGTGTTCGCCGGACAGATCACTGGCGTGTTCGGCCTCGTCGGCGCCGGCCGCACCGAGACGTTCAAGGTGGTCGCCGGCGTCCTCAAGCGGGATTTCTTTCACGGCGGCGAAGTGATCCTGCACGGCAAGCCGGTGCGTTACCGCGTTCCCGCGCCGGCCGTGCGGGCAGGCATCGCCTATGTCACGGAAGACCGGAAGGTCGAGGGCTTTTTCGAGACGAAATCGGTCACCCACAATATTTATCTCGGGCTGCTTGCCAAACTCCCGGGTGGCCGCTTCTTCCTGTCGCGGCGCGAGGCCGACAAGGTCGGCAGTAGCTGGGTCGAGCGGCTCAAGGTTCGGGCGACCGGCAACGACATGAAGGTCGTGGAACTATCAGGCGGCAACCAGCAGAAGGTGGTGATTGCCAAATCTCTGGTGCAGGACCCGGATCTCATCATTTTCGACGAACCGACGCGAGGCGTCGACGTCGGGGCGATCGTCGAGATTCACGAACTGATCCAGCGGCTGGCCGACGAGGGCAAGGCGGTGGTAGTGA
The DNA here is from genome assembly GCA_963742425.1 of uncultured Alphaproteobacteria bacterium. Lineage (GTDB taxonomy): Bacteria > Pseudomonadota > Alphaproteobacteria > Rhizobiales > Xanthobacteraceae > Bradyrhizobium. The sequence continues at coordinate 88,120 of CAVULR010000007.1, read as the reverse complement.
TCTCGTCCTATTTGCCCGAAATCATGGCGCTATCCGACCGCATTCTGGTGTCCAGGCAGGGCAAGGTGGTCGAGGAGTTCTCCGCGCTGGAAGCGACCGAAGAGAAAATCATGTACGCGGCGGTTCATTGAAGCAACGCTGCGCGTGGACCACCACGATCCGCCGTCTCGGCTCGTGCCGTGGCGTACTTCTGGAAAGAGAACGGCCCCAGCGCGGGGAGCCACCGGGGCCGTCTTGGGGATGTGCCAAGTGGGGGGCCATGGCACGATTGGATAAATCACGAAATTAAGGATCGTTCCCCCCATCGCGACGGCTTTTTATGGAACCTTCGCGCCGTGAGTTCGTTGCTTTGCCGAAAAGGGGTGGCCTATGTGGACACGCTGGATTTGCGTCGCTGCGATTTTCGCAGGGCTGTCTCTGCCGGCCGGGGCCGGCGAGGTGCATCATTTCTCCTGCAGCGTTGTGCGGTTTTACGTCGCCAAATACTCGGTGCCGGCCGCCGAGGCGTGGGCACGCAGCAAGGGCGCCACCGAAACTGAAATCGAAGCCGCGCGCCGCTGTCTCAAAGATGCACCCGTGCAGACGGCAGCCGATTTCGATTGGGCAACCCGCTGACGCCTATTAAGACCTACGCATTTCCGGTCCGGCGACATCTCCGATCAGACGTGACGGTGCAGAACCAGCAAGAGGGCCGTTACTGCAACCGAGGCGGACAGCGTCAGGACCACGATATAAAAAAGCTTGCCGCTTGATTCGCTGTGCGCTTTGCGCCAGTGCATGGCAGTCTCCTATCCCTCAGGTGACGAACCAGACGCCAGCAAATAGCATACGCCAAGAAACATGCGGCAACAAAAATATGCGAAGGCCGGCGTCGACCATCGGTAATGTCAGGCACCGGCGCCCTTGCTAGATTTTTGGCGCCAGATCCGCCCGGTCGAACACCGGAACCTTTTCGACATCGGTTTGACTGGCACCGCTGGGCGTATCTTCGGCAGCCTTCCGTAAGGCCTCGGCGGCGGCGTCCAAACCATCCACGGTTTCGTTGGCCTGGCTGCCGGAATCGTGCGGTCGTGCCGGAACCTGTTCGCCGGTTTCCGCTGGGATGGGCTCGTGATTGCTCTGTGGCATCGGGTTCTCCTTGAACAAACCAATCCCCGCGCGCGCATCCCGTTCCGCAACCGTCCCTGAGGTTGCATCGCCGGAACGGGTGTGCGCCGTCCGGGGGCGCGCTTCGATGCGCGTTTTAACGCGTATCGCCACCTGGAAAAGACCAAAGGGATCGGCAACGAAAACTCGATTTCCCTCGGACGCTGGAAGCCTGTAGCGGCCACAAACCAGAATTTGCAGTTCCACAGCAGGAACAATGAGTTCTTCCGTCCGGTGGCGGAACGGGACGCGCCCCGGCTGGTTATCCCGATACCAGGGCCCATGAGTTGCCGACCAAAGGATGGTCGGGCTTCGAAACCAGTCGTTCCACGACCTTAAAGATCATATCTGAGAGGCTTGCCATGCCTTCACGAAATGAATCCATGCGCGCCCGCGAACGGCTTCAATCGGAAGCGCCTCTATTCGAGCACGCAAATTTACTTAAATTGCAGGAACAGGCCGCGGACTATGTTCGTGAAGCAAAGCGTCGTGATGCGTCAGAACCAGAGGTATTGGTCTCGACAGTATTAGACGCCGTCGCGCGTGCCTACTTCCGCTATGCCATCCGAAAGCGGCAAAGAAGCGTATAGCATCGAGTTTTCAGGCTGGACACCGCTCTCGTCTGCCCGACCAGCCGGCTGATCAGGTGCGCCGATACAAAAGTAGAAATGTCGCCAGGACCACAATGACCATCACGGCCGCCGTCAGCGTTAGCCGCCGAACGGGAGAGCGATCTCGCCATCGGCGGGGCGGCGACCTGTCCCGCTCACGAACTGGCGGGATATAGCGGGCGTCCTGATGGCCTGCCATCTCTAAATCCACTGGCAAAGGAACGACCGTAACGTCTCAGGTTTGGATCGGGTTCCTTTCGAGTTGCCGCGATGAAGCTCGCCAGTGGTGCACCACTGTTCAAAATTGAACATCAAGTTCGGGCCTCCGAAAGAAAATGGCCCCGGTGAAGGGGCCATCCTCTCCTACCCACTTACTTAGTCATCCCAGTGATGGCGGCGCTTGATAATGACTACCCGGCCGCCATCGTGATGGTACCAGCCGCGGTGCAGGCCGCGATCATGTTCGTAGAACTCGGCGCGAGGACCGCGAAAATCGTCACGGTCGCGATAATAGTCGCGGTCGCTTCCGATCCGGAACCCGAAACTTTCCGCGCTGGCGACGGTGGGCGCTGCAATCGCAAGGGTCGCTAGCGCCGCGAGAACGTATGAAGCCTTTTTCATGTCGTTTCTCCTATCGTTGCACCAGAGAAAAACGATTGAAGGATCGCGGCGTTCCGGGAACTGCCATGAAACTTTTCTGAATGGCTGGTCAGCAATATTGCCGGTTTGTAATCGATTCCGATTGGCGAAAACGCGGCCGATCGATCGGCCATAGGTCATCGGACGCACGACGAATGCTTCGCGACGAATCAGATGCCAGCTTTGCGGATCATGCGCAGGCGGTCGCGATCAAGGAAAATATCAGCTGCGAACCGACGCGGACTCTGGAGAGCACTCACACCGTCCGGAAAACGTCACCTCCAGATGGTGGGCGCGACAGGGATCGAACCTGTGACCCCCTCGATGTCAACGAGGTGCTCTCCCGCTGAGCTACGCGCCCCCAAATCCACCTGACGGGTGAGGTTCGTATATCGGCTCCAAAGCGGGCAGGCAAGGATGCTCGGCCGGGCTTGGGCCGCCTGGTCAGGCCGCCAGCATCTTGTTCACTTCGCTGACCAGTTCGCGAAGATGGACCGGCTTCGACAGCACCTTGGCGTTCTTGGGCGCCTCCGAGTCCGAGTTCAGCGCGACCGCGGCAAAACCGGTGATGAACATGATCTTGATGTCGGGATCGAGTTCCGAGGCGCGCCGCGCCAGTTCGATGCCGTCCATCTCCGGCATCACGATATCGGTCAGCAGCATTTCAAACGGCTCCTCGCGCAGCCGCTGATAGGCCGACATGCCATTGTCGTGCGACGAAACCTGAAAACCGGCGTTCTCCAGCGCCTTGACCAGAAAGCGGCGCATGTCGTTGTCGTCTTCGGCGAGGAGGATTTTATGCATGGCGGTGGGTCGTCGAATCCCGATCAAGAGGATCAATCCACCCACTAAGCCCGATAGAGGGTAAATTTCGGGTGAAAGGCCATGGGGCGCGGGCCAGCGGATCGTAACGTGGTTTCTGGACCGGAATGCGGCTCAAAGCAGTTAAAGCGGGGGTTTTCAGCATTCCAGATGTATTCCAGCTGGTTTTGGGCTTTTTTCGCTTGGCAGAAGGGCTGCGATTATCAACAATGCGCATCCATAAAAGCTCCGTTTTTGTGGCGGAAAAGATCTGTCCAGCTTAGCGCGATTCCAAGGGACGGCGCCCGACAATGACCCAGCCTGATGGCGACCTGTCGCCTCCGTTCGTGATCGTCGAACCGGCCACGTGGCGGGCGCCGATCATTTTCAACTCCCCGCATTCCGGCTCGGTCTATCCGCTCGATTTCCTGAGCGCCTCGCGGATCGATCTTGCCGCGCTGCGCCGTTCCGAAGATTCGTTCATGGACGAGTTGATCGGGGGCTTAAGCAATCGCGGTTTCCCAACCGTCAGGGTCAACTTTCCGCGGTCTTATGTCGACGTCAACCGCGAGCCCTATGAACTCGATCCGCGCATGTTCTCGGGAAGGTTGCCGAGTTTCGCCAACACGCGATCGATGCGGGTGGCCGGCGGTCTCGGCACCATTCCGCGCGTCGTCGGCGACGGACAGGAAATCTATCGCGAGCGTCTTTCCGTCGACCACGGACTTTCGAGGATCGAGGCGCTCTACAAGCCCTATCACCGGGCGCTGCGGCGGCTGATAAACAAGGCCCATCATGCGTATGGAGCGGTGGTCGTGGTTGATTGCCATTCGATGCCATCGATCGGCGTGTCGCGCGACGAGCCGCGGCGGCCGGACGTGGTGATCGGCGACCGCTACGGCACCAGCTGCGCGGGGCTGCTCCCCGACATGGTCGAGAAAACCATGCGACTGCTGGGTTATTCGGTCGGCCGCAACAAGCCCTATGCCGGCGGCTTCATCACCGAGCATTACGGCAATCCGGCATCGGGACTGCACACCATCCAGCTCGAACTCAACCGCGCGATCTACATGGACGAACGGCGGCGCGAACGCGGCGCGAGGTTTGAGCAGGTAGCCACCGACCTTGCCGCATTGGCGGACGCGTTGGCGGCGGTCCCGCTCTGCGATCTCGGACCGTTCCAGGCGGCTGCCGAATAACCCTCAAAAAGAAACTAGCATTTCCAAGAAAAAAGGGCCGCTTGCGGTTGCAAGCGGCCCAAGTCTAGGGAGGAAACGCCCAAGGAGGGCAGCGATAGCGCGAGGCGCTACCGCACCGCAACAATATGCGACCGCGCTGCACAAAGCGCAAGGCTTTTCGATTAATTTCCGGTGCAAAAACTTCACAAAGATCACAAGCGTTGCAGATCGGTCGCAGCCGAGGGATGACGATTTTTTCCTATAATTTCAATGGCTTAGATTCAAACTCGGTGTCAAAAATGTATTTTCGAATGCCTTCGTTTTCAACCTTCTCGAATTAGTGATCGTAATCGTCATCTAAAAAATACATCGCCGCAGTGACTGATTCGGCGTGCGAAAAACCGTGGGCGCGGACCTGCGATATCTATCCGTGACCCGTGCGCAGTCCGCTGGATTGAGCTAGGCAGGGGTTAGGACATCTCCAGCCCGCTCCGCCCGCGCGCGCCATGAGGAATACCTGTGACGGTCATCGATTTTACAGCCTTCATCGGCCGCCTTGCGACCTCCTCCGGGGAAACCATCCTGCCGTTCTTTCGAACTTCGCTCTCGATCGACAACAAGAGTCCCAATCAGGATTTCGATCCGGTGACCGAAGCCGACCGCGCCGCCGAAGCGGTGATGCGGCGGCTGATCAAGGCCAACTTTCCCCAACACGGCATCGTCGGCGAGGAATTCGGCAGCGAGCGGGAAGATGCCGAATATGTCTGGGTGCTCGATCCCATCGACGGCACCAAATCCTTCATTGCAGGCTTTCCGATCTGGGGCACGCTGATCGCGCTTTTGCACCGGGGCACGCCGGTGTTCGGGATGATGCACCAGCCCTTCATCGGCGAGCGTTTTTCGGGGGACAGCGGCTCGGCCCATTACAACGGGCCGTCGGGCGAACGGAAACTGGCGGTGCGACGCTGCGCGTCGCTGCGAGAGGCGACGTCTTTTACGACGAGCCCGCTCATGATGAACGCCGCCGACCGCGAAGCCTTCGGCCGGGTCGAAGCGGCGGTGCGGCTGACGCGCTATGGCGGCGACTGCTATTCCTACTGCATGCTCGCGGCCGGCCACCTCGATCTCGTGGTCGAAACCGAACTGAAATCCTACGATATCGCCGCGCTGATTCCGATCATCACCGGCGCCGGCGGCATCGTCACCACCTGGGACGGCAAGCCTGCCCAAGGCGGCGGCCGCATTATCGCGGCCGGCGATCCGCGGGTGCATGAAGCCGCGATCAAGCTGCTCAACAGCTAGCGCGGCCTCCCTCATCCTGAGATGATGAGGATCATTCGCGAAAATTCTACGCCGGGAGACCTTCATGAGATTCCTGCGGGCGATGCTAACGGGATTGTCGGTATTGCTGGGGCCGGGAATGGCCACCGCCCAGGATTTTCCCAACAAGCCGATCAGGCTGATCGTACCGTTTCCGGCCGGCGGTCCGAACGACATCATCGCGCGCGTGGTCGGTCAGCGCATGTCGGAATTGATCAAGCAACCGGTGCTGATCGACAATCGCGGCGGGCAGGCCGGTGTGCTCGGAACCGATGCGGTCGCGAAAGCCAATCCCGACGGCTACACCATCGGGATCGTCAGCGCGAGCGCGCTTGCCATCAGCCCCACGATGGAAAAGGTCCCCTACGACGTGAGTCAGGGATTTCGCGCCGCTCACGCTGGTCGCGACCGTGCCCGAGATGCTCGTCGTCACGAGCAACGTTCCCGCCAAAAACATGGCTGAACTAGTCGCGCTTGCGAAAGCGCAGCCCGGCAAACTCAATTATGCCTCCGCCGGCGTTGGCGGCCTGCCGCATCTTGCCGGCGAACTGTTCAAGCTGACGGCGAAGCTCGACATCGTCCACGTGCCCTACCGCGGCGCGGCGCCCGCCATCAACGACCTGCTCGGCCAGCAAGTGCAGATGACATTCCTCGATCTGCCGGTGCTGCTGCCGCACATCAAGGCCGGCACGCTGCGCCCGATCGCGCTTGGCGCTCCGCAGCGCGCGCCGACCGCGCCCGAGGTGCCTACAACCGCCGAAGTCGGCATGCCGGATCTCCTGATCGAGAACTGGTACGGCATGATCGCGCCGGCGAAAACGCCGGCAGACCTCGTCGTCGCGCTCAACCGCATTGCAAATGAGGCGATGGCCGATCCGTCGGTGAAGCAGAAGCTCGCCGATCAGGGCCTTACCCTGGCCGGCGACACGCCGGAGCAATTCCGTGGATATATCGAGGCCGAGACGAGGAAGTGGGCGAAGGTGATAAAGGACGCGGGTGTCGAGATAACGAAGTGAGACGACGCGATTCTCGCAAGCCCCCTATTTGAACAACGGCGTGCCCGGCACGAAGGCGTCGAACGCTGCCCAGAATTGCGCGCGGTAGCGGTCCTGCTCCTGCAGGATTTCATGCTTGGAGCCGGCGATGACCAGGTGCGAACCGGCGCGCAGATGATAGGCGAACTCCTCGATCGCCGGCGTCGAGACGATGGTGTCGTTGCTGGCGGCCAGCATCAGGATCGGCTGGCGAATCTGCGACGGATAATCTGAGGCGCGGAAGCCGTGTATCGTCCTGATCGCGGTATCCGCCCAGGCCACCGTCGGCGAGCCGAGGCCGAGCGTCGGATCCTCCTCCAGGATCGCCGCGTTGCGGGCATAGCGCACGGGATCGCTGGTCAAGGGATTGTTGATGAAGGATTCCGAACCCGTCAGCGTACCGTTGCCGCCGGGAATATAGCGGCCGCCCTGCCCGGCAAACCGCAGCAGCCGTAAAAAAGCGCGCGCCGGCAACGACGTGGCGCGCCCGGGCAGGTCGATCATCGGCGCCGACAGCACCATGCGGTCGAACCAGCGTTTTCCGGCATGCGCGACGCGCAGCATCACCGCGCCCCCCATCGAATGCGCCAGCGCGAAATACGGCGGCGGGCAATCCGGCAGCACCACTTGCTGCACGAAGGTTTCGACGTCCACTTCGAAATCGGCGAAATCGCGGACATAGCCCTTGCGCGGATCGCGCAGGCGCCGTGACGAATGGCCCTGCCCGCGCCAGTCGATCATCGCCACCGCAAAGCCGCGATCACGCAGGTCGCGCACCGTCTCGAAATATTTCTCGATCTGCTCGGTGCGGCCGCTGAAGACGCATACGGTGCCCTTGCGATTGGCGGGCGGCGCCCAGCGCGCAAACCGCAGTTCGGCGCCATCCGGTGTCTTGATGGTGCCGCTGACGACGTCCTCGGGAACCGGATTGGCGGGAATCGAGACGAGCGTCATGGGCAGCTGACCGGATAGGTGAAAAGGGCTGAAAATCAAGGGCGGGAACGTGAAAAATGGCGCACATCCCCACTTCTTGAAGACGCTCGCACTCCTCCCATATCACCTTCGTGCAGGCCGCTGCCAGTGGTTCGGGAAACCGTATCGCTGGGGCTGCACAATGACGAAAGCCCGGCCCGATGGCGGGCGGGTTCATCCCACGGGCGAATTCATTTCGCTCGCTCAACAGTCGCTCAATGGAGGACTACCCATGCGCACCTACGATCTTACGCCGTTTTATCGTTCCACCGTCGGTTTTGACCGGCTCTTTTCCCTGCTCGACCAGGCCACTTCGGACGGCAGCCCCGGCTATCCGCCCTACAACATCGAACGCACCGGCGATAACACCTATCGCATCAGCGTTGCGGTTTCAGGATTCTCTCAAGCAGAACTTTCGATCGTCGCGAAGGAAAACACGCTGACGATCAAGGGCGAGAAATCCGCCAATGAAACCGCCGACAAATCCGAGGTGCTGTATCGCGGCATCGCGGCGCGCGCCTTCGAGCGGGCCTTCCAGCTCGCCGATTTCGTGGCGGTGAAAAACGCCTCGCTCGAGAACGGCCTGCTCCACGTCGATCTCGTCCGCGAGATCCCCGAGGCCAAGAAGCCCCGCAGTATTCCGATCTCTTCCGTGGCCTCGGCTCCGCAAGTGGTCGACGGTGCGGCCCAGAAAGCCGCTGCCTGACACTGCTGGCTTTCACGACAAGCCCCTGAATATGAAAACGCCCCGGAAAACCGGGGCGTTTTTTTGATGTCGTCCCCGCGCACGCGGACCACGAGAGCTAATCCAGTCCCTGCATTTTGGGCATTTCCTGTGTCGGCCTGATCGCCGGCGCGACGGGCTTGGGCTCGACGGTTGCGGGCGCTGCGGCTTGCCTGGTTGTTTGTGCATCGGCCGGTTTCGCCTGAGGCACTCCCGCTGCCTGCTGCGCCGGCTCGGCAACCGGCCGGGCCGCAAGTTGTCTGGATTCGTCGCCAGTTGGCGATGTCGGCCTCGGCGCGGGTACCGGAGGCGTCCGGGTTACGATCCCAGGTATTGCGCGCGGCGGCCGCGGCGGGCCCGCGACGCGGCTTATGGGCGGCAGCGGTCCCACTGGACCATAGGTCGCCGTCCGATACGCCGGCATAAAGCGGATGATCCGCCCGGTACGGGCATCGATCACGAGCCTCCCGTCATGGCCGCCGCGATCGAGCACCGAAATCGTGTAGACGAGGCCGCGCCGCTGCGGAATTCCAAGCGGCGAAAATCCGCTGTCGCGAACGACCGTGTAGACCTCCCGCGGCGGCAGTAACATCGGGCCGTAGCCCGACGCCGGGGTATCGCCGGGCAGCGCCGAATACGGTCCCTCGACGTCGGACACTCCCAGGTAGGACGGGGCCCTGATGCCATAAGGGGCCGGCACCTGCGCATTCGCCGCCGCGGCGGTGAGAACCAGGCCGGCCGACAAAATCCATCCTGTGAACAACTTCATAGCATCATCGCTCCTGTGACGTGCAGGCAGGGATCTTTCGCCCCTTGTCGCGTGGCCAAATTCATCGCTGAATCCGGCGGTCCTTGGGCCGGATCGGGGCGCGTTTGCCTCAAATCCGGAGCCCGCCATGCCTTCCCGGGCCGGCAGGACGAGGGAGCCATGCGGCAAGCGACTTTCACGCGCTTGTATGATAGAAAAAAATTTGGCATGGTCTGCGTTAGGACAGCATCGCTGTCTCAATTGCGGTGCGGACCCGGCACAGGGATTGCAGCGAAACCTGGTGCCTTGGCGCCGGGAAGATACAGGCAGGGCCGTTCGTCGGGGACGCTGAACGCCCAAGCCTTAATTTATGAAATTCCGGCTCGCGGAGGACGAGTGGTGGCCCGGTGGGTGCCGCGAACGCCCAAGGTGCGCCGACCACCGCGGTGAGGCCCTGGCCGGATTGAGAGGACTGGAGATGAGCGGGTCGGAGTTCGAGCGCGAAAACATCGTGACGGATGCGCTGTCGGCGGACCCGGCCTCGAAACCGGCCGAACCCGCGCGCGAGCACGATTGGCGCCCGCCCGCCGAAGGTCTCTACGATCCATCGCTGGAAAAAGATTCCTGCGGCGTCGGCTTCATCGCCAATATCAAGGGCAAGAAGTCGCACCAGATTGTCGCCGACGCGCTCAACATTCTCTGCAACCTCGAACACCGTGGTGCGGTCGGTGCCGACCCGCGTGCCGGTGACGGCGCCGGCATCCTGGTGCAGATCCCGCACGCTTTCCTCGCGCGCAAGACCAAGGCGCTCGGCTTCACGCTGCCGAAGCCCGGCGACTATGCGGTCGGCGCGCTGTTCATGCCGAAGGAAACCGCCTGGCGCAAAGTCATCAAGAGCATCATCGCCGACCAGATCAAGGATGAGGGGCTGACGCTGCTCGGCTGGCGCGACGTGCCGACGGACAACTCCTCGCTCGGCCCGACCGTCAAGCCGACCGAGCCGGCCCACATGCAGGTATTTATCGGCCGCAACGGCGCGGCGAAGACCGACGATGAGTTCGAGCGAAGGCTCTATATTCTTCGCAAGTCGATTTCGCAGGCGATCTACCAGCGCCGCGACCGCGGCCTCGCCGGCTATTACCCGGTGTCGATGTCCTGCCGCACCCTCGTCTACAAGGGCATTTTCCTCGCCGATCAGCTCGGTAAATATTATCCGGACCTTTCCGAATCCGATTTCGAAAGCGCACTGGTGCTGGTGCATCAGCGTTTTTCGACCAACACCTTCCCGACCTGGTCGCTGGCGCATCCCTACCGGATGATCGCGCACAACGGCGAGATCAACACGTTGCGCGGCAACGTCAACTGGATGGCGGCCCGCCAGGCCTCGGTGCATTCCGAACTGTATGGCAGGGACATCAGCCGGCTGTGGCCGATTTCCTACGAAGGCCAGTCCGATACCGCCTGTTTCGACAACGCGCTGGAATTTCTGGTGCAAGGCGGCTACTCGCTGCCGCACGCCGTCATGATGATGATTCCGGAAGCCTGGGCCGGCAATCCGCTGATGGATGAGCAGCGCCGCGCGTTCTACGAATATCACGCCGCGCTGATGGAGCCGTGGGACGGTCCCGCCGCGATCGCCTTCACCGACGGCCGCCAGATCGGCGCGACCCTCGACCGCAACGGGCTGCGCCCGGCGCGCTATCTCGTGACCAGTGACGACCGCATCGTCATGGCCTCCGAAATGGGCGTGCTGAAGATCCCCGAGGAAACCATCGTCACCAAGTGGCGGCTGCAGCCCGGCAAGATGCTGCTGGTCGACCTCGAACAAGGCCGCCTCATTCCCGACGACGAGATCAAGGCGGAGCTGGCAAAGAGCCATCCCTATCGCGAGTGGCTCGACCGCACCCAGATCGTGCTCGAGGAATTGCCGGATGCTCCGACCAAGGGCCTGCGCTCCAACCTGCCGCTGTTGGATCGGCAGCAGGCGTTCGGCTATTCGCAGGAAGACATCAACATCCTGATGACGCCGATGGCCTCGACCGGCGAAGAGGCCAATGGCTCCATGGGCAACGACACGCCGATCTCGGCGTTGTCGACCAGACCGAAGCAGCTGTTCACCTACTTCAAGCAGAACTTCGCGCAGGTCACCAATCCGCCGATCGATCCGATCCGCGAAGAACTGGTCATGAGCCTTGTCTCGATCATCGGGCCGCGGCCGAACCTGTTCGACCTGCAGGGCATGGCCGGCACCAAGCGCCTCGAAGTGCGCCAGCCGATCCTGACCGATGCGGACCTGGAGAAAATCCGCTCGATCTCCGACATCGCCGACACCCATTTCAGGTCGCGCACGCTCGACACCACCTTCCACGCCGGGCTCGGCGCGGCCGGACTCGAGCAGGTGCTGGACGAACTCTGCGCGCGCGCGGAAGCCGCCGTCCGCGAGGGCGTCAACATCATCATCCTGTCCGACCGGATGGCCGGTTCGGACCGGATCCCGATTCCCTCGCTGCTCGCCTGCGCCGCCGTGCATCATCATCTGATCCGCACCGGCTTGCGCACCTCGGTCGGCATCGTGGTCGAATCCGGTGAGCCGCGCGAGGTGCATCATTTCGCTTGCCTGGCGGGTTACGGGGCGGAGGCGATCAATCCTTACCTCGCATTCGAGACCATCGTGGCGATGAAGGACCAGCTGCCGGCGGCGCTGGACGATTACGAAATCGTCAAGCGCTACATCAAATCGATCGGCAAGGGCCTGCTCAAGGTGATGTCGAAGATGGGCATTTCGACCTATCAGTCCTATTGCGGCGCGCAGATCTTCGACGCGGTCGGATTGAAGGCTGATTTCGTCGCGAAATATTTCGTCGGCACCCATACCCGCATCGAAGGCGTTGGCCTCGCCGAGATCGCCGAGGAAACCGCACGCCGCCACGCCGACGCGTTCGGGGACGCCCAGGTCTACAAGAACGCGCTCGATGTCGGCGGCGAATACGCCTACCGCACCCGGGGCGAGGATCACGCCTGGACCGCCGAATCCGTCTCCAACCTTCAGCACGCCGTGCGCGGCAATTCGCTGGAGCGCTACAAGGCCTTCGCGAAGATCCTCAACGAGCAGTCCGAGCGGCTGTTGACCCTGCGCGGCCTGTTCAAGATCAAGAGCGCCGAGGACGAAAAGCGCAGACCGGTCCGGCTCGATCAGGTCGAACCCGCCAAGGAAATCGTCAAACGCTTCGCCACCGGCGCGATGTCGTTCGGCTCGATCTCGCGCGAGGCGCACACGACGCTGGCGATCGCGATGAACCGGATCGGCGGCAAGTCCAACACCGGCGAAGGCGGCGAAGAGAGCGACCGCTTCAAGCCGATGCCGAACGGCGATTCGATGCGCTCGGCGATCAAGCAGGTGGCCTCGGGCCGCTTCGGCGTGACCACCGAATATCTGGTCAACGCCGACATGATGCAGATCAAGATGGCGCAGGGCGCCAAGCCCGGCGAAGGCGGGCAATTGCCCGGACACAAGGTCGATGCGATCATTGCGCGGGTGCGGCATTCGACGCCTGGCGTCGGGCTGATTTCGCCGCCGCCGCATCACGACATCTATTCGATCGAGGATCTGGCGCAGCTGATCTACGATTTGAAGAACGTCAATCCGGCGGGACAGGTATCGGTCAAACTGGTCTCCGAAATCGGCGTCGGCACGGTTGCCGCGGGGGTTGCGAAAGCGCGCGCCGACCATGTCACCATCGCGGGCTTCGAGGGCGGCACCGGCGCCTCCCCCCTCACCTCGATCAAGCACGCCGGCAGCCCCTGGGAAATCGGACTGGCCGAAACCCACCAGACGCTGGTGCGCGAGCGGCTGCGCAGCCGCATCGTGGTGCAGGTCGACGGCGGCTTCCGCACCGGGCGCGACGTGGTGATCGGCGCGCTGCTGGGGGCCGACGAATTCGGCTTCGCCACCGCGCCCCTGATCGCGGCCGGCTGCATCATGATGCGCAAATGCCATCTCAACACCTGCCCGGTCGGCGTTGCGACGCAGGATCCGGTGCTGCGCAAGCGCTTCACCGGCCAGCCTGAGCATGTCATCAATTATTTCTTCTTCGTCGCCGAGGAAGTGCGCGAGATCATGGCCTCGCTCGGCTACCGCAGCTTCAACGAGATGGTGGGCCAGACCCAGATGCTCGACCAGTCGACGCTGGTGGCGCACTGGAAGGCCAAGGGGCTCGATTTCTCAAAGCTGTTCGTGCGCCAGAAGGAACTGCCGGACCAGAAGATCTATCATTCGCAGGACCAGAACCATCATCTGGAGGCCGTGCTCGATCGCATGCTGATCGAAAAGTCGCAACCCGCGATCGACCGCGGTGCGCCGGTCAGAATCGAGATGGAGATCAACAACACCAACCGCAGCGCGGGCGCGATGCTGTCCGGGACTGTGGCGAAGATCTACGGCCATGCCGGTCTGCCGCATGACACCATCCAGGTCAACTTCAAGGGCACCGCGGGCCAGGCGTTCGGCGCCTGGCTGGTGCGCGGTGTCACCTTCGATCTGGAAGGCGAAGGCAACGATTATGTCGGCAAGGGCCTGTCCGGCGGACGTATCATCGTCAAGCCGCCGCGCAACTCCGGCATCGTGCCGGAGGAATCCATCATCGTCGGCAACACCGTGTTGTACGGCGCGATCGAGGGCGAATGCTATTTCCGCGGCATCGCCGGCGAACGCTTCGCGGTGCGCAACTCCGGCGCGGTCGCCGTCGTCGAGGGCGCCGGCGATCACTGCTGCGAATACATGACCGGCGGCATTGTCGTGGTGCTCGGCAAGACCGGGCGCAACTTCGCGGCCGGCATGTCCGGCGGCATCGCCTACGTGCTGGACGAGGCGGGCGACTTCTCAAAACTCTGCAACATGGCGATGATCGAACTCGAACCGGTGCTGTCGGAAGAGATGATCAACGAGAACACCTATCATCAGTCCGGCGATCTCGAAGCGCACGGCCGGGTCGACGTGTTCGCGAACCTGCTGGAGTCCGATGTCGAGCGGCTGCACGTCCTGATCACGCGCCACGCCAAGCTGACGGGATCGAAGCGCGCCGCCGAAATCCTCGCCGATTGGAAAAAGTGGCTGCCCAAATTCCGGAAAGTGATGCCGGTGGAATACCGCCGCGCGCTGAAGGAATTGAAGACCAACGCGGACGCCGAGCCGAAAATCGCGATCGGGGCGTAGTTTCTATCCTCATGGTGAGGAGGTGCGCTGGCGCCGTCTCGAACCATGAGGCCACGACGAGGCCTCATCCTTCGAGACGCGGCAAAGATGCCGCTCCTCAGGGTGAGGGGAGAGATGCGTCATTCCGGGACGCGCAAAGCGCGAACCTCAGATGTGCAATTGCACGTCGGGGAATCTCGCAAACCAACATCGAGATTCCGGGTCTGGTCCTTCGGACCACCCCGGAATGACGAAATTTGAGTTCAGGGGCACTGGTTTTGATGGGCAAGATTACGGGTTTTCTGGAGATCGAGCGGCACGATCGCAAATACGCGCCGGTTCCCGAGCGCATCAAGAACTATCGCGAATTCGTCGCCCCGTTGAGCGAAAAGGAAACCCGCGACCAGGCCGCGCGCTGCATGAATTGCGGCATTCCCTATTGCCACGGCACCGGTTCGGTGCAGCCGGGCACGCCGGGCTGCCCGGTCAACAACCAGATTCCGGATTTCAACGATCTGGTCTATCAGGGCAACTGGGAAGAAGCTTCGCGCAATCTGCATTCGACCAACAACTTTCCGGAATTCACCGGCCGCATTTGTCCCGCGCCGTGCGAAGCCTCCTGCACGCTCAACATCGACGACAATCCGGTCACCATCAAGACCATCGAATGCGCCATCGTCGATCGCGCCTGGGACAATGGCTGGGTCAAGCCGGAACTCCCGGCCAGCAAGACCGGCAAGCGGGTCGCGGTGGTCGGCTCCGGCCCCGCGGGCATGGCCTGCGCGCAGCAACTCGCGCGCGCCGGCCACGACGTGCACCTGTTCGAGCGCTGGGCCAAGGCCGGCGGGCTATTGCGCTACGGCATTCCCGATTTCAAGATGGAAAAGCATATCATCGATCGCCGCGTGGCGCAGATGGAAGCCGAGGGTGTGACGTTTCACTACGGCGCGCCCGTTGGCGGCACATCACCCAACGCGATCGATGCGCGCGAGTTGCACAAGCAATATGACGCGGTGGCGCTGACCGGCGGGGCCGAGGCCGCGCGCGATCTGCCGATCCCCGGCCGCGATCTCCAGGGTATTCACTTCGCGATGGACTTCCTGCCGCAGCAGAACCGCCGCGTCGGCAACGAGCCGCTCGGCGGCGCGCCCGATATTCTCGCCGGCGGCAAGCATGTGGTCGTGATCGGCGGCGGCGACACCGGGTCGGACTGCATCGGCACTTCATTCCGGCAAGGCGCCAAGTCGGTGACGCAGCTCGAGATCATGCCGGCGCCGCCCGAGCATGAGAACAAGGGGCTCACGTGGCCGAACTGGCCCTTGAAGATGCGGACCTCCTCGAGCCAGGCCGAAGGCGCCAAGCGCGAATATGCGGTTTTGACGCAGCACTTTTCCGGCCATAACGGCAAGGTCGCAAAGCTGCATTGCGTGAACGTCGACGAAAAATTCAAGCCGGTGGCGGGATCGGAGTTCGAACTCGACGCGGAACTGGTGCTGCTTGCAATGGGTTTCGTGCATCCGGTGCATGAGGGCCTGTTGAAGACGCTTGCCGTCGATCTCGATTCGCGCGGCAATGTGCGCGCCAACACGACGGATTATCAGACCTCGTTGCCAAAAGTATTCTCCGCCGGCGACATGCGCCGCGGCCAGTCGCTCGTGGTCTGGGCGATCCGCGAAGGCCGCCTCTGCGCCCGCGCGATCGATCAGTATTTGATGGGGACGACGAATCTGCCGCGGTGATGCAGAGGCCGCACCTCGTGGAACAAGGAGGAGGTGCGGCAAATAGTGGCCGTCATACGCGGGCTTGACCCGCGTATCCATCAATCTTCACAAGAACTTTTCTCGAAGGGGATGGATTGCCGGGGCAAGCCCGGCAATGACGAAAGTGGCGCGCGGACCGCACCTTCAATTCTGTAACCTCACCCCGAGCATCCCCACGGTGGAATTTGTGCTGTCGCCGATGATGTTGGACACCAGCCAGTCGCGCCGCAGCGTGGCCTTGAACCAGAGATTACGGGTCATCTTGTAAACCAGGTCGCCCTCGATCGAATAGGTTCGGTCGAACCGTCCGTCGCCCTGATAGGCGTAGGTGCCGTAAGTGAATTTTCCGATTCCTGTGAGCCAGCGGCGGAAATCATGATCGACCTCGATTGTGTAGGTGTGCGTCAGCACGCCGGAGACACCCGGTACCGTGGTCTCGTCGATCGACGTATTGGAATAGAATCTTGCGGTCGTCAGCGGCGTCGCGGTCCAGGTCAGCGAGGACGCCACCAGCAGGCCCTGCAGGCGGTTCAGCCTGGCATCGACATAATCGCGCGCGGCGTAGCCGAGCGAGATTTCGCCGGTCAGGAGCCGCGTAAACTCAAACGACGTGCCGGCCTTGGCGTAGCCGCCGGAGGAATCGCGCTGGAAACCATTGCGGTCGAATTGCACATCGTGCACGCGGCTGTCACCCTCGCCCTCGACGAACGGTTTCAGACCCGGCAGCAGATCGTAGCTGATGCGGCCGACGCCGCCATACTGGTTGAAGTTGCGGTCGTCATTGGTGGTCGAGGTGCCGTCGGTCAATTTGGAATCGGTGTAGACGGTGCGGTCGACCGTGCCCCCGGCGGAAATCTGCAGGCGGTTGAAATTCTGGTCGACGCCGAAGGTGCCGCCGAGCGTCGAATAAACGGGATATCCGGCAAGCCCAGCCTGGATGTTGGGGCTGCCGGGATTGTCGGTGGCGACGCGCAGCCGCGCCTGCGCGGTCAGGCGGGTGTCGTGGGTGACATCGAGCCGGCCGTCGACATGGCCGGTGAAATCCGGGCGGTCGAGATTGGTCGGCGCCGGCGAGATGGTGCCGTCGGCCGGCGGCGGAAAGGTGTTGCCGTAGCCGGTGAACGATCCGCGCAGATCGGCGACGACGGCGTGACGCTCCCAATCGGAGACGGCAAGAAATTCCGGCGCGACGACAAAGAACGGCGAGCCTTTGGGGACCGCCGTGCGGGCGGGATTGGTGTCGTAGCCGCCTGAGAGTTCGACCGCGGATTTGACGAGAAAGCCACCGACATAATCGCCGACTGCGCCAAACGGATCGTCGTCGATCCTGAGCCGCTTGCGCAGCGGCTGGCCAATCACGGTGCCGGCCATCGCAGGCGCGATCGGCGCCTTGTTGGCGGTCTGCGACGGCGGGATCGCCAGCCGCTCCCGCCCTGCCGAGGCCACGGGCACGCGGCTGCCGGGACCCGGTGGCGGTTTTGGCCTGGGCTGGCCGGGATAGAGCCGGGCCTTCCTGCGCGTGCGGTTGAGTGAGTCAAAGCCGGAGCCCGATGCGCCGCTGGCGGCGGGAACGCCGTAAGTCGGAATTCGGCCGATCCGCGACGACGCCGGCGCGTCCTTGTCGCCTAGCCCCGCATCATTGGCGGCATCGCCGGTGTTGTCAGCATTGTCGCTGGTCCGCCGCAGCGGCGAATCCTGGCGAGGCGCGAAGCTGTCGCGGCCCGGGCGAAACAGGTCCGACGTGACGGTTTGGGCCCGCGCCAGCGGTCCGTCGAAGGCGATCAGTGCAAGGCATGGCAAAATCGCGCGCAAAACTCGCACGCGCTTGTGAAGGCCCGTTGCTGGACCCGACATCACGATAAAAATACCTCAACAAAGTCATACGCTTGGCGAACGGGTTCCACGCACGCGCGGAACCCGCCGGTTAATGGAGTTAAAACAATTATGGTTAATGAGCCGTTGCGAGCCGCCCCCCGCGTCGCATCGCCAAATCGGCCATGCTAAGGAGGGGCCCGCGGCAAACACCGGCTTGCCCGTTTCCTTCGGATCCAGACATGGCCAATTCGAAACCGTTGATGGCAAAATCATCCGGGACAGACGCCGATGCCGCCGTGCAGTCGGCCTTGCGCACGCTCGATGCCGAGGCGGGCGGTATCGCTGCGATTTCGGCTGCCCTCCAGGGCCCGCTCGGGCCGGCGTTTGCCAGCGCCGCCGACCTGATCCGGCAAGCCAAGGGCCGCGTCATCGTCACCGGTTTGGGCAAATCAGGTCACGTCGCGCGCAAGATCGCCGCGACGCTCGCCTCCACCGGCACTCCCGCCTTCTTCGTGCATGCGGCCGAAGCCAGCCATGGCGATCTCGGCATGATCACGCCCGACGACGTCATCATCGCGCTATCGTGGTCCGGCGAGCAGCCGGAGATGAAAAACCTCGTCAATTATTCCAAGCGTTTTGCCATCCCGATGATCGCGGTGACCGCAAATTCGGCCTCTCCGCTCGGCGAGGCTGCGCAGATCGTGCTGGAGCTGCCGAAGGCGCGCGAGGCCTGTCCGCACAATCTGGCGCCGACCACCTCTTCGCTGATGCAGGCGGCGATCGGCGACGCGCTTGCCATTGCGTTGCTCGAAGGCCGCGGCTTCACCGCGCTCGAATTCGCCAATTTCCACCCCGGCGGCAAACTGGGCGCGATGCTGAAATTCGTCCGCGACATCATGCACACTGGCGAGGCCATCCCGATCAAGCCGCTGGGCACGAAAATGTCGGACGCGCTGGTGGAAATGTCGTCGAAGGGATTCGGCTGCGTCTGCATCGTCGACCACGGCGGCGAGATCGCCGGCATCATCACCGACGGCGACCTGCGCCGTCACATGGGGCCGGACCTGATGACGGCACGGGTCGATGACGTCATGACGAAAGATCCCCGAACGATCGCTCCCGGCATGCTCGCCAGCGAAATCATGCGCGAAAGCATCGATTCGTCGAAGCCGGCAGTGATGGTGCTGATCGTCGCCGAAGGCAGCAAACCGGTGGGCATCGTTCACGTCCACGATGTGCTGCGCGCGGGCGTGGCGTAACGGATCGATCCGGCTATTTCCAACGTTGATCAGTGAGAGGGCCATGACCGACGGATGGGTGGAATCGGCTGACAGTTGGATCGCCGAGATGGGCAGTGAGGGCGACTTTGGCCGCAAATTCGTACTCGACCAGCCCATGTTGGGTCGGGTACGCGCCAAAGGCTTCCGCAGGGCGTTGGACGTCGGCTGTGGTGAAGGGCGCTTTTGCCGCATGCTCAAGCCGCTTGGCATCAAGACCGTCGGCATCGACCCCACCGAAGCCCTGATCCGGCACGCAAGAGAGCAAGACCCCGATGGCGACTACCATATTGGCCACGCGGAAGCGCTGGATTTTCCCGACCAGTCGTTTGACCTCGTCGTCAGCTATCTGACGCTGATCGACATTCCCGACATTCGGGCGGCTATCGCGGAGATGTGCAGGGTTCTTGCGCCGGGAGGTGTGCTGCTGATCGCCAATCTCACCAGCTTCAATACCGCGGGCCAGCCTGATGGCTGGGTGCGGGATGCCGGCGGCCATCCTCGCTTTTGCATCGATCATTACATGGAGGAGCGCGCGGATTGGGTGGAATGGCGCGGCATCCGCATCCACAACTGGCACCGGCCACTCAGTACTTACATGTCGCTGCTGCTCGACCACGGCCTCCAGCTACGGCACTTCGCCGAGCCCATGCCGGTCGGCGCAGATCCGGCCAAGGCGGAATGGCACCACCGCGTGCCCTTCTTCCTGATCATGGAGTGGCAGAAGCCCGACGCGTAGCAGTCATTGCGAGCGCAAGCAAAGCAATCCAGATGATCGCGATGGATTGCTTCGTCGCTATCGCTCCTCGCAATGACCTCTGCACCAGAGGAAACCTCGCTTGCGCAGCGAAGGCCGATCAGGCGGCGGCCACCGTCAGGCTGGCGCCGTCGGCCTGCACGATCCTGACGCGGCTGCCGGCCGGCGCATCGGGGCCGGCGACGCGCCAAACCGTATCGTCGATCCGCACCGTGCCGGCCCCGTCGATGATCGGTTTCTCCAGCGTGAACACCCGCCCGACCAGCGCATCGGCGCGCTTATTGAGAAACGGATTGCTTTGGCTGACGTTCTTGTTGGCCCGCGCCACGCGCCGCCACAACGGCACTGCGGCGGCCGCGAAAATCGCAAACAACAGAATTTGCATCTGCCAGGACGGATTAATCGCAAACGACAGCAGTCCGACCAAGAGGGCGGCGAGCCCGAGCCAAAACAGGAAGACCCCAGGCGCGAGCAATTCCAGCGCCATCAGGACGACGCCGAAGATCAGCCAATTCCAGGTGCCAAGGGTGGAGAACATCTCGGTCATGGTGTGAGCCTCTTAAGCTATCCGCCTAAGTATTACTTCAACAAAACGGCGGTGCGCTCCCTCTCCCGCTTGCGGGGGAGGGTTGGGGTGGGGGCTTTTTCGGCGACGGGACTCGCGGAGCGAGCCCCCATCCGCCTCGCTTTGCTCGGCACCCTCCCCCGCAAGCGGGAGAGGGGAACTCGGATACGCCAGCGCATTATTCATCAACCAACTCTAGCGTTGCGGCGCCGAGGGCGGCGGGGTCGGCCCTGCCGGCGGTACCGACGACCGGCGCGCGGCGGCAGCGGCTGAGGACGCGCTTTCGCCGAAGGTTGCCTTGGCGATCTCGCCGATGCCGGCGAGCGAACCGAGAATGCTCATGGCCTCGATCGGCATCATGATGATCTTCTGGTTCGGCGAGTCCGCGAACTGCCCGAACGCCTTGATGTATTTGTCGGCGATGAAATAATTCAGCGCGGCGACGTCGCCCTTGGCGATGGCCTCGGAGACCATCTGGGTCGCCTTGGCCTCGGCCTCGGCGGAGCGCTCGCGCGCTTCGGCGTCGCGGAACGCGGCTTCCTTGCGACCTTCCGCCTGCAGGATCTGACCCTGCTTGGCACCCTCGGCGCGAAGGATTTCCGATTGCCGCTGGCCTTCGGCCTGCAGGATGTCGGCGCGCTTGACGCGCTCGGCCTTCATCTGGCGACCCATCGCCTCCACGAGGTCGGCGGGCGGCACGATGTCCTTGATCTCGATGCGATTGACCTTGAGACCCCACGGCGAGACCGCCGCGTCGACCACGCGCAGCAAGCGCTCGTTGATCTCGTCGCGATGCGACAGCACCTGGTCGAGGTCCATCGCACCCATCACCGAGCGGATGTTGGTCATGGTCAATACGATGATCGCCTGATTGAGATTGGCTACCTCGTAGCTTGCCTTGGCGGCATCGAACACCTGAAAGAACGCCACGCCGTCCACCGTCACGGTGGCGTTGTCCTTGGTGATCACCTCCTGCTCGGGAATGTTGATCACCTGCTCCATCATGTTCATCTTGCGGCCGACACGGTCGAAATAGGGAATGATGATGTTCAAGCCCGGCGCCAGCGTGCGGGTGTACTTGCCGAACCGCTCGATGGTCCAATCATAGCCTTGCGGCACCGTCTTGATGCCGGCGAACAGCGTGAAGATAACCAGCAGCACCAGGGCAATCGCGAAAATGTCGAAACCGGTCATAAATCCTCCAAGGCGGGGGCAAACATGCACCCACGCAAAATTCCTCGCCAAACATGTCCCACGAATGCCGAATCGTTTTGTCGGCATGACAGCGGCGCCGGTTCACCCGGCCGTTCTCAAACCGGATAGCTATGTATGAGCTTCGTTTGCCGCCAGATGCAACCATCCTGGCGTCGGCCAAGTGGCTCGTGCGATTTAAGAAAACGCGGGGCACGACCATGCCGTATATAGTTAAATTCGAGACAACGCTCCCGATTCCGGCATCGCGGATGCGACCGGCGTTTCAACGCGCCTATCCTTTATCGTCAGATCCAGCCCTGCAATTCCCGCAGCACCAGTTGGCGGATGACGTCCATCCCGGGCTCGCTGTCGTTGAGGCAGGGGACGGCGGCAAACTGTTCGCCGCCATTGTGTTTGAATATTTCGGCGTTTTCCTGCGCGATTTCTTCCAGCGTTTCCAGGCAATCGGCTGAGAAACCGGGGGTCACCACCGCAATGCGGCGCACGCCGTCCTTTGCCAACTGCTCGATGGTCTCGTCGGTGTAGGGTTTGAGCCATTCGTCGATGCCGAAGCGGGACTGGAATGTGAGCCTTAGTCTGGAGGCGTCCAACCCCATACGTTTTCGCAAAGCTTCCGTGGTCGCGATGCACTGCGCCTCGTAGGGATCGCCCTGGTCGACATATTTCTGCGGCATGCCGTGGAACGAGGCCACGATCAGTTCGGGCTGAAACGGCAACGCCGCAAGATGCGCATTGATGGAGACCGCCAGCGCCTCGATATAGTCCGGGTCGTCATAGTAAGGTGGCGTCACCCGCAAGGTCGGTTGCGCCCGCATCCTGCCGAGCACGCGGAACACTTCGTCGCACACGGTGGCCGTCGTCGCGGCGGAATATTGCGGATAGAGCGGCACCACCAACAGCCGGTCGCAGCCCTGCGCCATCAGGGCGTCGATGCGCGACTTGATCGACGGATTGCCGTAGCGCATCGCCCAATCAACGATGAGATGCTCATGGTCCGAGATGGCGGCGGCCAGCTTCTCCGATTGCGCGCGCGTAATGGTCTTGAGCGGAGATTCGTTTTTTTCCGTGTTCCAGATCTTGCGGTAATCGCGCGCCTTGCGGCGGGGGCGGACGCGCAGGATGAAGCCGTTCAGGACCAGCATCCAGAACAGCCCCTGATTTTCGATCACCCGGGGATCGCCCAGAAATTCCTTCAGGTAGACACGCACACCCCTAGCATCCGCGCTGTCGGGGGTTCCGAGATTGACCAGCAGCACACCGATGCGCTGCGGCCGGACGCCGGTTGCCGTCTTGGTTTTTTCGATGGGAATGACTGCCGCCATGATGACCGTGGCATTGCGCGTTGGGCCATCCTTGTCAAGACAATGCCGGGTTCGATACTGTGAGGTTTTACCGCGCGTCGGGGGAGACCATGACGATCGCCGAATGGTGCGTTTTCGGAACGTTGCTGCTCTATCTGCTGACGATCGCGTCGATCAAGTGGATCGGGTCTCGCCAGTTCGACAATTCCAATCCCCGCGATCCCGCGTTCTATGCCGATCCGATCCGGGCCCGCGCGTTGGGCGCGCATCAGAACGGCATCGAGGCGTTTCCATTCTTCGCCCTTGCCGTGCTGCTCGCTGAATTTCGCACCGGTCCACAGCGCCTGATCGATGAACTGGCGATCTTGTTCCTGATCGTGCGAATTGCCTACGTTTTCACCTATCTCGGCGATCGGCCGACACTACGCTCGATCCTGTGGAGCCTCGGCTTTGCGATCAACATTGCAATTTTCTTCATACCGGCGATCCGGGGCTATCTACCGATCTAGAGTACGCCGTTCATCTAGCTACGCCGCGGCCCCAGGAAATACGTCAGCATCGCGCCCTTGCCTTTGATCTCCACAGGGCCGCGCAATTCGCAATGAAACTTGTCGCCGA
The DNA here is from genome assembly GCA_963742425.1 of uncultured Alphaproteobacteria bacterium. Taxonomy (GTDB): domain Bacteria; phylum Pseudomonadota; class Alphaproteobacteria; order Rhizobiales; family Xanthobacteraceae; genus Bradyrhizobium. Next base: position 64,448 of record CAVULR010000007.1, on the reverse strand, counting down.
CCCGCCGATGGGTCGCCTCCGATATTTGAATACGATTAGGCAGTCCAGACGATTCCAGGCGGCTTGCGGTATTTACCGTATCACCCCAAACGTCATAGATGAACCGATGCTGGCCGATGACGCCGGCCACCACCTCGCCCGAATGAATGCCGATGCGGGCCTCGAGGTTTTCGCCGATCTGCGCCCCGATCTCACGCACCGCCTCCATCATGCCGACCGCCATGTCGGCGACCGCGAGGGCGTGATCGGGTTGTTGTTCCGGCAGCCCGCCGGCCACCATATAGGCGTCGCCGATGGTCTTGATCTTTTCGAGGTTCAGCCGTTTCGCCAGCGCGTCGAATGACGAAAACAAATTGTTCAGGATCTCGATGATCTGTCCGGGCGAGTATCTGCTGGCAAGATTGGTAAAGCCGACCAGGTCCGAGAAAAGAATGGTAGCTTCGGGAAAGCGGTCGGCGATTCCCACTTCGCCCTGGCGCATCCGCTCCACCACGCTCGCCGGCAGAATATTGAGCAACAGCGCGTCCGATTTGCTCTTCTCGGCCTGCAATTCGACGGTGAAGGCATGCTCGCGATCGCGCAGACGCTTTCGCTCCAACGATGCGTCGATGCGCGCGGCGAGCAGCACCGGATCGAAAGGTTTTGGAATGTAGTCCTCGGCACCGGCCTCGATGCAACGCACGATGCTGTCGATTTCGTCGAGCGCCGAAATCATGATCACCGGGACATGCCGCCGCGCCGGATCATCCTTCAGCCGGCGCAACACATCGAAACCATTGATATCGGGCATCATCAGATCAAGCAGAACCAGATCGAATTCGGTTTTGCCGAGCATCTCAAGGGCCGAGTGACCGTCATTGGCCATGCTGACCGCATGGCCATCGCGACTGAGCCTGCGCGACAGCAGCTCCCGATTGGCTTCAGTGTCGTCGACCACAAGGATGCGGCTCGAGAAACTCTGATCACGCCTCGGCTTGGGCGTGATCGGCTGAATCGACTGCATCACCTGATCGATCACGTTACGCGACGGCATTCCGATGAGGGGAGCAGTCACGGCAGATGCCGGCCCTTCACCATCGGTCAAACCGACCAGCTTGTCGATTTGCCCGAGCAGTTGCTCGGCGGCATTCAGCAGCTTTCCGACATCGGTCAGAAGGTCTTGTCGATCGGTATCGCGGGCTTCCTCCATGATCAATTCGCTGTAGCCTTTGATGGCGTTCAGCGGGGTGCGCAAATTGTGCCGAAGCTTGGCCTTGCCGCCGGCAAAATCGGCGGTGGCGTTCAAGGAACCCTGCGTGGCAAGGCCGACCAGCTGATTGAGCTGGTCCTGCAGCAGCAGCCCGGCGGTGTGGATTCGGTCAAGATCCGATACCAGCGGGACGTCTTTGCTGCGGCGGGCGTCCTCGATCAGTATTTCGGTCAGACCGGTGATGGTTGCGATCGGCGCGCCGAATTCCTGACGCACGAAGGCGGCAACGGCGCGCTGAACGCGTTGGCTCGGCTCTGTCATGGCGCTTCCCGAGCTATGGCCAGCTATCCTTGCGTGCGGACCAGGAGAGCTTCGATCTTTTCGAGCAACCGCGGCATCTCAATCGGTTTGGTGTCGTAGTCGTCGCATCCGGCGCTGAGCGCCTTCTCGCGATCTCCCGACATGGCATGTGCCGTCAGTGCAATAATTGGAATATTCGCGGTCGTCTTGGCGGCCTTGACGCGGCGCGTCGCTTCCCAGCCGTCGATCACCGGCAAGCTCATATCCATCAAAATCAAATCCGGGAGCTCGCTTTCGGCCATGGTAACCGCCTGCCCGCCATCGACCGCCATCACGACCTCAAACCCCTTGCGCAGCAGGCGACGCGAGAACATGTCGCGGTTCATCTCGTTATCTTCGACCAACAATATCTTCGCCATCAATTCACCACCGCTCACTTCGATTCACGTCTCGGCATCGGCCACGCGGCGCGCCGGACGTTGACCTACCGCTTTTCTTATCGCCTCGGCGATATCCCTGTCGATCGAAGCACCCTTGTTGATGACGGTGCGGGTCCGGCCGGAGAGAAGGCTTCGTTCCGCCGCCGTCAATTGCTTGGCCGTGATGACCACCACCGGCACATGACGCCAGTCGGCGCGGCTGTTGAACGTATCGAGGAATTCGAAACCATCCATTTCCGGCATCATCAGGTCGAGCAGGATGAGCGCGGGCGTCGGATTTTCCGCAAGCCAGTCCAGCGCGAGGCGACCGTTTGTCGCTTCAGCGACCGTTAGTCCCATCTTTTCGACCGTATGGCGTACTGTTTCGCGCGTCGCCAGGTCGTCCTCGACGATCAAGAATCGGACCGTCGCGGGACAGCAGTTGGCGCAGCAGCGAGGTAAGCGCGCTGCGATCGACCGGCTTGGTCATCACTTCGGCCGCCCCGAGCGACAGGCCGATGCCGCGATCCGGTGCCACAGTGACCATAATCACCGGAATATCGCAAAGTTCCGGATCGGCCTTGAGCGCCCCCAGCACCGTCCAGCCATCCTTCTTGGGCATCAGAACGTCGAGCGTGATCGCGTCCGGGTGCAGCTTGCGAGCAAGTTCCAGCGCCTCGTCTCCGCCGCGAGCCTGAACCGTGCGGTAGCCTTCGCGTCCCAGATTGGTCGTCAGCAGGTCGCGCGCCGCTGCGTCGTCGTCGACAACCAGCACGGTGACGGCGGGGACCGCAGCATCAACGGAATCGTTGCTTGGCCCCTTCCGATCGGCTTCGACCGGGGCCGCCGACTGACCCGCATCCCCCGCCTGATCGGGAAGCACCATGGTGAAGGTCGAGCCTTCGCCCACCTCGCTCGTGACGGTGATATCGCCGCCCAGCAGCCGGCAGAAGTGTTTTGTGATGGCGAGGCCAAGGCCGGTGCCGCCGAATTTCTTGGTCGTCGAAGCATCGGCCTGGCTGAACGCTTGAAATAGCCGGCCGAGCTGTTCCTCGCTCATGCCGATACCGGTGTCCGAGATCTTGATCCGGATCATCGGACGATCCGCCTCGAGGCGTTCGACCTCGACGGTGAGCTTGCCGTCCCGGGTAAATTTGCTGGCATTGCTGAGAACGTTGAGAAGGCACTGCTTCACTTTGGTTCGGTCGGTGTTCATGCTGCCGATGCGATCCGCCAGACGCAGCTCGAGCGTGTTGCCGTTCTTGGCCACCAACGGCGTGATGATCGACTTCACTTCGTCGAAAAGCGACGCAATATCGATATCCTCGATGAAAACGTCCATCTTGCCGGCCTCGACCTTCGACAGGTCGAGGATGTCGTTGATCAGGCCCAGCAGATGACGGCCCGCTCCTTCGATTTTCTTCAGGTCGGGGACGAGGTGCTCCCTGCCCGGCCTCGGTCGCGTCTTCCTGAAGGATCTCGCTATACCCAATGATCGCGTTGAGGGGCGTCCGCAATTCGTGACTCATGTTGGCCAGGAACTGACTCTTGGTCCGATTGGCGACTTCCGATAGCTCTCGCGCCTCCTCGAGTTCGAGATTCTGTTGTCTAAGTTCGGTAATGTCGGAGTAGACGGCGACGGTGCCGCCGCCCTGAATACGACGCTCGCTGATGCGGACGAAACGGCCGCCGTAGCGATACTCGGCAAAGCCGCCCGAATGTTCGTGTCGCGCCTTGCGCTCCGCGATCCAGTCTTGCGGGCTCTGGTCGCCAAGATCGACAAGAGAGCGCGAGATCACCGTCTCCAGCACCTCGTCGAACGTGGTGCCGGGTTTGATGATATCGGCAAGGCCCGGATAGATATCGCGGAACTGCTCGTTGAAAAGGACGATTCGGTCTTCCGCGTCGTAAAGCACGAAACCTTCCGAGATCGTGGCGATCGCGGCCGCGATGGTTTTGCGCTGCGCCTCGGCCTCGGCCGCAAAGCGGTCGCGCTCCCTCAGACTGTCACGAAACAGCGCAAGGGTTTGGGCCATGGAGCCGATTTCGTCGGGACTGGCCGGAGGGATTGGCACTGAAAGGTTGCCGGCGCTCAGGCCATCGATGGCTCCGACGAGTTGACGAAGCGGAACCGCGATCGAACGAAGGATCGCAATGGTGAGCAGCACGCCGAGCACGACGATCGCCAGATCGGCGATCAGCGTTCTGTGAGTTGCGGTGGTCACGTCTGCGACGATCTGATCGCGCTCAGCCGTGAGTTCCTCTTTCAATTCGCTGATGAGTGAAAAAAGCAATTGATCGACCTTGACGCTATGATCGCGAGCCTTCGCTAGCAGCGAATTGCCGAGGACGCGCTGGTCGTTGGTGTATCTATCTACCGCATCGTTGGCGCTCTTCTCGAATTCATCGCGCTCGGCGCGCACCGCCGCCACCAATTTTGGTTTCCGCAGCGCCAGCTGATCGAGATTGACTTCCATGCGGCCGCGCGCTGCCGCCGCATTGCGTTCCGAGGGGGTGAGCAGGCTGACGGCCAGATCGGTGAGCCAGTAGCGCATTTCGCCGAACGCGATCCGGGCGCCATTCGCCGAATTCGATGATGCCGCTTAACTCGGTCTCCTTGGCAACCGCCGCCGAATTGTTCGCGAGCTTGCTCGTCAAATATAAATTCGTGGCGACCAGCATGCACAGCAGGACGCCCGACAAAATGATGAGGCGCGCGCGGATGGTCAAACGAAAGATCACTCCTGGTACTTCGTGGCGGCGAGCAAGGCCATCCAGGGTCCAGCATCACCAGGCCCTGCCGCCCGGCGATCAACAGATGAAGGTCGATGAAGTCGCAACATCGTTTGCGTGCTATTTGAACAAGGTTACGCTGATCACCGCGCCGAGATCGCCTTCCTTGCCGCCCTCTCTGGGGTAACCGGTAATATCGGTTTCACCCTTGGGCGATCCGTGACAGCTCAGGCACGAAGCTGCGTAATATTCAGGTACCATCATGCGATAAGCCGATCGGCCTCTTGTGGTCGCATCGGCCGAATAGGCCTGGCCGCGGGGCCAGTCGGCCTGAAGCAATTTTCCGCGAATCACGTCACGCTCCCAGTCGTCCGGCCGGGCCTTGCGGTTTCGTACGAGTTGCTCGGGAGCCGTCACCTTGACCTGGGCTTCATCCTTTGCGCGGCTCTCGAATGCTTCATTGACAAGCCGCGCAAAGACCGCCGGAATGAAAGCCTTGAAGCCGACCCCTTTGGCATTAATGGTCGCCTGATTGGCGTCCGTGACTTCGACGATGGCGTCCATCTGGGCCTTCAAAAGTCTGCCTTGACGCGATGCCGGGTCGATGCTCGCGGGATCCTTCCCCGTGGCCTTTTTGTATATCTCAATTGCCTGCTGCAGAACGACGTGGCCATCGAGACCCTTGTCGCCGAGGTTAGGGTCGTTGATGCGAGCCTGGTTGCTGGAGATCACCTGGCGCGCGGCGCGGAGCATGTCAGCCAAACTCGTGGCGATAACGGCATCGTCATCTACGGCGGCGCGCAGCGGCAGCGCCGACAGACCGAGTATCGCGACCAGGAATATGCCGCACACGGACCGTCTGATGGAATAGGCCCGATTGTTCAATCGACTCATTTGAGAACTCCCCGAACGGCAATTCAAAGCATCGAACAGCCGTAGATAATACTACCCCTCGCCGGGACGCAATCACATGTTTTGCTGGATTGACAAGCCTAAAGGCAGGTCACGCGCTCGGCGGCGAGATAGCCGAACAGCAGCCCCGCGCCGAATAGCAGCACCAGCCCCGCCGCGCCGAATTCCACCCCGCGCATGACCAGCGCGCCGCCGCCTTCTCTTGTGCCGCTCAGGCGCCGCGCCAGATCCTTCGCGGACACCGCTATGACGGCGATGGTGGCCACCGTGATCGCGGTGCCGAGCCCCATGACGAAAGTCGCGGCGATGCCGGCCCAGAACAACCCTTGCGCCAGCGCGAAGACCAAGACCAGGATCGCCCCGGAACAGGGCCGGACGCCGACCGCCAGGATCGCGCCAAACCCGCGTCGCCAGCCGCCGGGGCCGGCGAGTTCGGCCGGCGCCGGCCCGTGGGAATGCCCGGCATGCTCGTCATGAACATGGCCATCGCTGCGATGATCATGCTGGTGGTGGTGGTCGTGATCATGGCCGTGATCATGATCGTGACGATGCGAAGCCGCTGCCATCACCGGTATCGGCCGCTCGACCTGCAACGCACGCATGAATTCACCGCCCTTGATCCAGACCAGGCGGGCGCCGAAGACCGCAATCAAGCCATAGCTTGCGATTTCGACCGCCTTCTCGGCGCCGCACATGGTGTTGGCGGTGGCGTTCAGCAGCCAGGCGCAAATCGCAACGATCCCAACGGCGACCATCGACTGCATCAGCGCCGAGAGAAACGACAGCGAGACGCCGCGCCAGGCGGTCTCCCGGTTGGCGACCAGATAGGACGAAATCACCGCCTTGCCGTGGCCGGGGCCGGCGGCGTGAAAGATCCCGTAAGCAAAGGAGATCGCGAGCAGCGTCCACACCGCCGACCCGTCGGACTTCGCGGCGCGGATGGTCGAAGACATCTCGCGATAGAATTCCGATTGTTTTGTCAGCAGCCAGCCGACGATGCCGCCCGCTTGCGGCGCGCTGCCGTTCGGGCGCGGACCGCCAAACGGCGTCTGCGCGATCAGAATGTGCGTCGCGCCGTCCAACGCAAAAAACACGGCGAAAGCGGCGGCGCCGATTGCAAGTCCGCGTGCGAAGCGTCGGCGCGATTTGGCCGTCACGGACAATCCACCGCGATCTTGTTGGCGAACATCGCGCCGTAGTTCGAATTATCGCCGTCCACGAAATTTTGCTCGTTGAGCGGTTGCGCGGCGGCGTTACTCTCATTCGAGCGCTGGAATCTCATCCGGCAGGCCGCCGGCGCGCCGACCAGCTTGATCGGATCCTTGTCGGCCAGCTTGAAGTCGATGAAAAACGACGGGTCGAACACTTCCAGCGCCAGCTGCTTCGGTTTCACCGGCGTCTTCAGCGGCAGGGTGAAATGCAGGGTCAGCGCCGCATCCTTGTAATCCAGGAAGTAGTCGACCGGCTCCTGAAACTTCTCTTTTCTGCCGTCGGCCTTGGCGAAGGTGAAGAAGGCGAATTCCTTCAGCGAATTGACATTGGTCTGCGCCAGCGAGGCGAGTTCATCGCGGCTGTAGACGCCCTTGGTCTTGGCCTCGATACCTTGCAACGCGTAAGCGGTGAACATGTCGTCGAAGGTCCAGGCGTGGCGCACGCCCGATATCGAGCCGTCGGGGGCGTAGAGCAACTCGCTAGACACAGTGATCCAGACATGGGGATGCGCCTGCGCGCCGGTCGCGCCGAGCGCGATGCTGGTGGCCAGCAGCAGAAACCCCAACAACCGGTGTGGCACGATCTTCACCTCACGCCGCCTCCGGGGCTTCGAGCAGGCCGCGGCGACGCAACAGCGCGTCCGGTTCAGGATCGCGGCCACGGAAGGCGACATAGGCCTCTTCGGGGTCGCGCGAACCGCCCGAGGAATAGATATCGTCGTGCAGCCGCCTGGCGACCGCGGGATCGAATATATTTCCAGCCTCCTCGAAGGCGCCGAACGCGTCGGCATCCATCACCTCTGACCACATGTAACTGTAATAGCCCGCGGCATAGTGATCGCCGGAAAAAATATGCCCGAACTGCTGCGGCCGATGCCGCAGCGAGATTTCCTCGGGCATCCCGATCTTCTCGAGTTCGGCGCGCTCGAATGCCCGCACGTCCGAAATCGCCGCGGCCGGCTGGGTGTGGAATTCGAGATCGATCAGCGCCGAGGACACGAACTCCACGGTGGCAAAGCCCTGGTTGAATTTGCGCGCGGCGATGAAGCGCTGCAACAGGTCGTCCGGCAGCGGTTCGCCGCTCTGGTAATGGCGGGCAAATTGCCGCAACACCTGGGGCTGTTCCTGCCAATGCTCGTAGAGCTGGGACGGCAGTTCGACGAAATCGGTGAACACGCTGGTGCCCGAAAGGGAGGGATAGGTCACGTCCGACAGCATCCCATGCAGGGCGTGGCCGAATTCATGGAACAGGGTCCGCGCATCGTCCGGCGACAACAACGACGGTTCTCCATCAGCGCCTTTGGCAAAATTGCAGACATTGATGACCAGCGGCGAGATGGCGCCATCGAGCTTCTGCTGGTCGCGCAGCGAAGTCATCCAGGCGCCGGATCGCTTCGAGGGCCGGGCGAAGTAGTCGCCATAGAACAGCGCCTTGTAGCGCCCGGTGCTATCCCTGACTTCCCAGACCCGCACATCCGGATGCCAGACCGGAATATCCTTCCGTTCGGAGAAGCTGACGCCGAACAGGCGGCTGGCGCAGTCGAAGGCGGCCTCGATCATGTGATCGAGCGCGAGATACGGCTTGATCGCGGCGTCGTCGAAATTGGCCCGGCGTTGCCGCAGCTTTTCGGCGTAATAGCGCCAGTCCCACGGCGCCAGCGCGAAATTGCCGCGCTCCTCCGCGATCAGCGCCTGCAGCTCATCGCGATCGGCCAGCGCCCGCGCCTGCGCCGGCTTCCATACCCGCTCCAGCAGGCCGCGCACGGCCTCCGGCGTCTTGGCCATCGAATCCTCCAGCCGATAGGCGGCGAAGGTCGAAAAGCCGAGCAGCCTTGCGCTCTCCTCGCGCAAGCTCAGGATCTCGATGATGGTGGCATTGTTGTCGTTGGCGTTGCCGTTGTCGCCGCGCGCGGTGAAAGCCTTGAAGACCTTCTCGCGCAGGTCGCGCCGGCTGGAGCTTTTCAGGAAGGGTTCAACCGAGGACCTCGACAGCGTCACGATCGCCTTGCCGTCCATGCCGCGCTCGCCGGCGGCGGCCCGGGCGGCGGCGATGAAGCTTTCCGGCAGGCCGGCGCAATCGGCCTCGCCGAGTTCCATGTACCAGTCCTGCTCGTCGCCAAGCAGGTGATGGCTGAACGCCGTGCCAAGCTGCGCCAGCCGCTCGTTGATCTCCGCCATTCGCGTCTTCGCCGCCTCGTCGAGGCCCGCGCCGGCTCGGTGGAAGCGGGTATAGGTGCGCTCCAACAGCCGCATCTGCTCGCCGGTCAGCCCCAGCGCCGCCCGATTGTCGTGCAGCATGGCGATCCGGCCGAACAGAACCGCATTCATCATGATCGGGTTCCAGTGTCGCGCCATCCGCAGCGACACTTCCTTGTCGATCTCCAGCAGCGCCGGATTGGAATGCGCCGATACCAGGTCGTAGAACACTGCCGATACCCTTGACAGCAACTTGCCGGCGCGCTCCAGCGCGGTGATGGTGTTGGCGAAATCCGGTGTGCTCGGATCGTGTTCGATCGCGGCAATCTCGGCAGCATGGTCGGCGAAGGCCTGCTCGAAGGCGGGAAGAAAATGCTCGGGCGCGATCTCCGCAAATGGCGGCGTCTCGAGCGGCGTCTGCCAGGCCTTCAGCAGCGGGTTTGCGTCCGCGTGCGAAGCGGCCGGCATTTCCAGGGTTTCTGACATCACCAAACCTGATTGCATCCCAGATGATTGCGGAAACTATATCACGCGGTGGGGCTTTTTTGGGCCTTTTGCGCTTGATAGAACGGACCTTTTCAGAGAGATTGCGCCCCGTAAACAGGACCCTGGCCGATGAGTTCCCAGCCCACTGCGAAGCGCTCCCGCCAGATCGCCTGGCCAAGCGTCGTCACTGTCATCAGTGCCGCCATTCTGATCGGCGCCGAGGTGTTCGGCGCGGCGTTCGCCGGCGGCTGGGCGCTCGCGATCCTGATCGGTCTTGACGACACCGGCGCGCACATCCTGCAGGCGGTGCTGTTCACGATCGGCGTCCTCATCATGGCGGCGTTCATCCGCGCCGCGCAGCGCGTCGAGCCGTTTACGCGGCGCGGGTAACCCGGCTGCGCAAACAAGCCTGGACGCTGCTGCCTTCGACCGCTCAACATTCCTTAAAGAAGCTTAACGTCTGTTCACGTTCAACGCCGCGTGCTCCCCTCTGGAGCGGCGCTGAAAGCTTCCATTAGGGAAATTTGTCCCCGAGCCAAAAAAAATCTTGCGAAGCGGACTCAAATAACCTATTTCCCGTTTTGCCCAATTTCGCACGTGCCTGTGGTCGTGTGTCAGTCGGTAGGTATCCGGACAAGAGGCCGGACAGCCGCCAAGGGATGAAGAACCGAGGGTCGCTCAAGTCTTCCGGGATAAAGTCATCCAGGACTTGAGAGGCCAGCACCTCTCTCAAGAGATGCCGCTGAAGGTCTCTTCGCTCCTTGCAACCGTGACTGGCAGCCGGAGGCGAACCGGCGCACCTCGTTCTCAACGGGGGACGCGACTTAAAGCAACGACGGATCGGGCTTTTTTGGTCTCTGCCGGCTCTCCACCATCCGGCGCGAATACCGAAGAGGCTTGTCCTTCATTGCCAGGTGTGCGGGCGGGATCATTCCCAACCAATCCACGGCAGCACAATTCGGTTTGAGTTTTTTTGGCCTCGTTGCGCCTCCATCGCGCGGTGTGGCCGAAGCGCTCACATCCGAGATCACATTTAAACGTGCCCGTCGCTGGGGCGTTTGGAGGGTGCTATGACCGAACGTATTCAGGAATTCCTGCGCGACCGCCGTAACAAGGGCCAGGACGTCGAGCCGTGTCTCGTCGTCGACCTCGAAGTCGTGCGCGACAACTACCAGACCTTCTCGAAGGCGCTGCCCGACAGCCGCGTGTTCTACGCGGTCAAGGCAAACCCGGCACCGGAGGTGCTGTCGCTTTTGGCCTCGATGGGCTCGTGCTTCGACTGCGCCTCGATCTCCGAAATCGAGATGGCGCTGGCCGCGGGCGCTGCCCCGGAGCGGATCTCCTTCGGCAACACGATCAAGAAGGAGCGCGACATCGGGCGCGCCTTCGCGCTTGGCATTCGCCTGTTCGCCGCCGACTGCACCGCCGAGATCGGCAAGATCGCCCGTGCCGCCCCCGGCTCGAAGGTGTTCTGCCGCATTCTCTACGATTGCGCAGGCGCCGAGTGGCCGTTGTCGCGCAAGTTCGGCTGCGATCCGGAGATGGCGGTCGAAGTGCTCGACCTCGCCAAGCGTCAGGGCCTGGAGCCCTATGGCATCTCGTTCCATGTCGGCTCGCAGCAGCGCAAGGTGAAGGCGTGGGATCGTGCCCTGGCGATGGCCTCGACGGTGTTCCGCGACTGCGCCGAGCGCGGCATCAACCTGTCCATGGTCAATATGGGCGGCGGATTCCCGACCAAGTACCTCAAGGATGTCCCTCCGGTCGTGCAATACGGCCGGTCGATCTTCCGCGCGCTACGCAAGCATTTCGGCAACCAGATCCCGGAGACCATCATCGAGCCGGGACGCGGCATGGTCGGCAATGCCGGCATCATCGAGACCGAAGTCGTGCTGATCTCCAGGAAGAGCGACGAGGACGATGTGCGCTGGGTGTATCTCGACATCGGCAAGTTTGGCGGCCTTGCCGAGACCATGGACGAGTCGATCCGCTACGCGATCCGCACGCCGCATGACGGCGCGGAGATGGCGCCGTGCGTGCTCGCGGGCCCGACCTGCGATTCCGCCGACGTCATGTATGAGAAGTTGCCGTACCCGCTGCCGGTGACACTTGAGATCGGCGACAAGGTGCTGATCGAGGGGACCGGCGCGTATACGTCGACGTACTCGTCGGTGGCCTTCAACGGCTTCCCGCCGCTGCGGACCTACCACATCTGAGCCTGTCGCCTCATTCTCCCGCTTACGGGGAACGCAGGCGGCTCAGGAAACAGGGAGGAGCCGGTGCGCCGGCTCCTTTTTTCCTTTCAGCCCTGTTCCGGCAACGCTTTGCGGAGGACCGCCTGCCCCGCCTCGAGCTGCGCCTCGGGGATGATCGCGCCGGCCGGTAGCCGGCATGGCAGGGCGAGCTGTCCGCGCTTTGCGGAAATCGGCATCTCGCGCGGCTTGATTTGGTCCCCCAGACGCGGCATTGCGAGGCTGGTCTTACCTAGAGGTCCCGCCATGTCTCGCCGCCTGATTTCCACCGGCTCGCCCTTTGAGAAAGCCGCCGGCTACAGCCGCGCCGTCATCGACGGCGATTTCGCCTTCGTTTCCGGGACCACCGGCTACGACTACGCCACCATGACGATGCCGGCCGACATCACGCGCCAGACGCGAAACTGCTTCAAGACTATCGAAACCGCGTTGAAGGATGGCGGTTTCGCGATGGCCGATATCGTGCGCGCGGTCTATTACGTCACCGACCTGGCCGATGCCGACGCGGTGTTCGCGGTCTGCGGCGAAAAGCTCGGCGAGATCAGGCCGGCCGCGACGCTTCTGGTCGTCGCCGGGCTCTACAAGCCGGAGATGAAGGTCGAGATCGAAATCACCGCGAAACGGCGTACCGCCTGATCCTTTTCGCCCATTCCCATTCCCGGAGATAAATTTGATGAGCCCGCCCGCCGCGCAGATCCATGCGAAAATTTCTGGCCCGATTGTCATGATCGGCTTCGGCTCGATCGGCAAAGGCACCCTGCCCCTGATCGAACGGCATTTCGATTACGACAAATCGCGCTTTGTCATCATCGATCCGCATGAGGACGGCGAGATCGCCAAGGCGCATGGCGTGCGTTTCATCAAGCAGGCGATCACCAGAGACAATTATCGCGAGGTGCTGGTGCCGCTGTTGACCGCCGGCGGCGGCCAGGGTTTTTGCGTCAATCTGTCGGTAGATACTTCCTCGGTCGATATCATGACCATGTGCCGCGAGATCGGCGCGCTCTACATCGACACCGTCGTGGAGCCGTGGCTCGGCTTCTATTTCGACAGGAATATCGGTCCGGAAAAACGCTCGAACTACGCGTTACGCGAAACCCTGCTCGCGGCCAAGCACAAGAGCCCGGGCGGAACGACCGCGGTTTCCACCTGTGGCGCCAATCCCGGCATGGTGTCGTGGTTCGTGAAGCAGGCGCTGCTCGACGTCGCCCGCGACACCGGCATACCGTTCAACGAACCGAAAAGCCGGGAGGGCTGGGGGCAGCTCGCCCACAAGCTTGGCGTCAAGGGCATCCACATCGCGGAGCGCGACACCCAGCGCTCCAGGAAGCCGAAGCCGATGAATGTGTTCGTCAACACCTGGTCGGTGGAGGGCTTTGTCTCCGAGGGCATGCAGCCGGCCGAACTCGGCTGGGGCACCCACGAAAAATGGATGCCGGACAATGGCCGCGCCCACGATTACGGCTGCGAGGCCGCGATCTACCTGCTACAGCCCGGTGCCAATACGCGGGTGCGCTCATGGTGCCCGACGCCGGGGGCGCAATACGGCTTTCTCGTCACCCATAACGAGTTCGATTTCGATCGCCGATTATTTCACGGTGCGCGATGGCCAGCGGCTGGTTTACCGTCCCACCTGCCATTACGCCTATCACCCCGCCAACGACGCAGTGCTGTCGCTGCACGAGATCTTCGGCGCGACCGGCAAGATGCAGCCGAAATGGCACATCCTGGACGAGAACGAAATCGAGGACGGCATCGACGAGCTTGGCGTCTTGCTCTACGGCCATGCCAGGAACGCCTACTGGTATGGATCGCAACTCTCGATCGAGGAAACCCGTGAGGTCGCGCCCTACCAGAACGCCACCGGCATGCAGGTGTCGTCGGCGGTCCTGGCCGGCATGGTATGGGCGCTGGAAAATCCCGCCGCCGGGATCGTGGAAGCCGATGAGATGGATTTCCGCCGCTGCCTCGAAATCCAGCGGCCGTATCTCGGGCCCGTGAAGGGATATTACACCGACTGGACCCCGCTGTCGGACCGGCCCGGACTGTTTCCGGAAGATATCGACGAAAGCGATCCCTGGCAGTTTCGGAACGTGCTGGTGCGGTAAAGCGGTGCACCGCAGCGCCCGGACACAAAATCGCGAAAACAACCCCATGCAAAGTAGAATGGGCCCCGGCTCCGGGCTGAACACTTCGCGGGCGACGCGAACCTCCCGCTTCGATGCCCTGCAATGACCTGTTGGAAAACTAACGTTCCTTGATCGGTGCGCCGGTTTTTTCAGCTGGAGCGGGTGGCAGCGCCGGCGCTGCGCCGGCCTTCTGCGCTTCGGCGTCCGGGCGGGCCGGTTGGGGCGGAATCTCGCTCGGCCGCGCACCCGATGTCGAGGGCTCGGCTGATGGCGCAGACGGCTTGGTTTCCGCACCCGGTGTCGATTGCAGCGGTGGCGTGGCTTGCGCCATCTGCGGATTGGTCGTTTTGAGTTGGGCCAGCGATAGACCGGATACGAAAAGCCCGGCCGCAATCATCGCGGCGGCGAGAACGAGGTCCTTCCGGTTGGCGCGCTTGCTGCCGTCGAGAGACATATCTTTCACCGCGAAATGGTTCGCTGGATCAACGAACGCACGCGGGCACGCATTGTTCCCTGAGGGAACCGGCACAAGTCAAAGCTCCAACAGCCCGGCGTCGCCATCCTCCCCGGCGAAGGCCAGCAGCGTGCCCTTGTGATTCCAGGCCAGCGCCGAGACCGGAGTGGCGCGGCGGCGCACCAGAATCTCCGCGCCGTCGGTCAGCCGCACCATCAGGACGGTGCCGTCGCCGTAGCCCGCGGCGAGGATGTCCTGCTTCGGATGGCAGGCAACCATGGAGACGCGCCCCGGCAGCGGCGCCAGCATCGCAGGCTCCTTGCCCATCGGGCCGTCCTTGCTTGCGAACGGCCACGTGATCACCGTGTCGGCGCCCGACGTCGCCAGCATTTTGCCGCCTGCGCTCCACGACATCGACCGCACCCGCCCGGGATAACCGCTCATCCGCATGTGTCTCGCATCCGCCAGCCGCCAGCCATGCAGCGCCGGCTCGTGCATCGCGGTCACCAGAAACCTGTTGTCCGGGCTGAAGGTGACGCCGAGATGCGAGCCCGCCCATTCGAGAATTTCTGGCTTCGCCGTCATATTGGGAAACCACAAGGTCACGCCGTTATAATGGGCGACCGCAAGGCGCAGGCCCTTCGGCGCAAAAGCGAGCCCGCCGACCGTGGAGGGCGCGTCGAGCGATTTTTCTTCCGCTTTGCCGGTGCGGACGAAAGCGGTCTTGCCGGCCGACCACGCCACCGCGCCATCGGGATGAAGCGCGACATTGTCGATCCAGCGCCGTTTTGGATCGGTCGCGAGCAGCGTCACCTCGCCATTGGCGTCGAGCGCTTTGAGGTTGCCGTCGTCGCCGCCCATGACGAGACGCGCATTGTCCGCCGTCGCACACAAAATGCCGCCGCTGTGGACGGCGACCTCGGAAACCGTGCCGTCCGGGCTCACCATGGCGACATTTTCCTCGGCGCCGACAAAGGCCGCACGGTCGCCGAGAAAATGCACTGACGTGACGGGCATGCCGAGCGCGACCGGGCGCACCCGATCGGTGACGGACGCGATGGAGGCGGAGTTGCCGCCCGGATCGAACTCTTTCATCACGTGGTGATACAGCGCTCAAAACCGTCGCGGATCGTCTGCTCGGGCAATTCGCGGCCGATGAAGACGAGGCGGCTCTCGCGCGCTTCGCCCTCCTTCCAGGCCCGCTGGTGATCGCCCTCCAGCATCATGTGCACGCCCTGAAAGACATAGCGGTCGTCATCGTCGCTGAAGGCCAAAATCCCTTTCGAGCGCAAAATCTTCTGGCCCTCGCTGGCGACGAGGTTCTGCAGCCATGGCATGAACTTGGTGGCGTCGAGCGGTTTGTCGGTGCGCAGCGACAGTGATTGCATGTCCTCGTCATGGTAATGCTTCAGGCCGTGATGGCCGTGGCCGTGATCGTGATGATGATCGTGGCCGTCATGGTGATCGTGATGATCGTGGCCGTCGCCGGCGTCGAGAAATTCCGGCTCGAGTTCGAGGATACGGTCGAGATCGAACGCGCCACGCTCCAGCACGTCCGACAGCGCCACCCGGCAGCGCTCGGTGCGGTGCAATTTGGCGTAGGGATTGATGGCGCGGATCCGCGCCTCGACTTCGGCGAGCTCCGCCTTGGAAACGAGGTCGGTCTTGTTGAGCACGATGACGTCGGCGAATGCGATCTGGTTCTTGGCCTCCGGCGCGTCCTTCAGGCGAGCGCTCAGCCATTTGGCGTCGGCGACCGTCACGACCGCGTCGAGCCGCGCGTGCTTTTGCACATCCTCGTCGACAAAGAAGGTCTGCGCCACGGGCGCGGGATCGGCAAGCCCGGTGGTCTCGACGATGATGGCGTCGAACTTGCCCTTGCGCTTCATCAGGCCATCGAGGATGCGCACGAGATCGCCGCGCACGGTGCAGCACACGCAGCCATTGTTCATCTCGAAGACTTCTTCGTCCGCGCCGATGATCAGGTCGTTGTCGATGCCGATCTCGCCGAATTCGTTGACGATGACGGCATATTTCTTGCCGTGGTTCTCCGACAGGATGCGATTGAGAAGGGTAGTCTTGCCGGCGCCGAGATAGCCCGTCAGCACGGTCACGGGAATTTTTTGGGACGTCAATTCTGGCATCGTGGCTCCGAAAGCGGGACTTGGGCGGTGCGCGCGGCAGCAGGGTGGGGCCCTGAGCTAATTGGCGAGCGCGGCGGTCAGGGCCTTTATATTGTGCCTGACCATATCAATGTAAGTGGGGGCATCGCCCTTTTCGCCCGTCAAACTGTCGGAAAACAGCGTTCCGCCGACCCGGGCGCCGGTCTCGGCGGCGATCCGGCGGATCAGCCTGTCATCGCTGATATTTTCCAGAAACACGGCCGGGATCTTCGCGGCTTTGATCTGGGTGATGATCCCTGCGATGTCGCGGGCGCTCGCCTCGGATTCGGTGGAAACGCCGGATGGTGCGATGAATTCGATGCCATAGGCGGCGGCAAAATAGCCGAACGCATCGTGGGTCGAGATGACTTTGCGGCGCGCCTGCGGGATGCGGGATACGGCCTCGCGCACCTCGCGTTCGAGCGCATCGAGCCTCAAAAGATAGGCTTGCGCGTTGTTACGAAAAACCGCGGCATCCGCGGGGTCGGCGGCAACAAGTGCGTCGCGAATGTTGGCTACGTAGATTTTCGCATTGGCAACCGATTGCCAGGCGTGCGGATCGGCATCGGAGCCAAGTTTCAAAGGCGCGATGCCCCGGGTCGCGACGACGATCGGCGCTTTTCCGCCCGAGGCCTGCATCAGCCGCGGCAGCCAGCCTTCGAGGCCCAGGCCGTTGATGACAACGACTTTCGCATCCGCGATCTTTTTGGCGTCCCGAGGTGCCGGCGCATAGACGTGCACGTCACTGTCGGGACCGACCAATGTCGTCAGGACGACGCGGTCCCCTCCGACATTGCGGACGAAGTCGCCCAGGATCGAGAAGCTGGCGACGACGTTGAGGAGATCCTGCGCGCGGGCGGGCGATGCGGATGCCAGGAGGGCGAGGCAGACGAGCCAAGACTGAAACCGCCGCATTTCGCGCACCGCTAGGCCTCAAGGTGGCGGCCGGGAAACAGCTGCCTGAACAGGCCGGAGACGCTGCCGAACAGCACCGAGGCCACGTACAGCGCCGCCGCCACCAGAATGATCGCAGGGCCAGAGGGAATGCGGGTTTGAAACGACAGCACCAGCCCCGCATAGCCTGACACCATGGCGCTGACGACCGCGATTGAGATCATGCCGGTGATATCGCGGGACCAGAACCGCGCAATGCCGGCGGGCAATATCATCAGCCCTACCGCCAACAGGGTGCCGAGCGCGTGAAAGCCGTTGACAAGGTTGATGACGACCAGCGCCAGAAACGCCAGATGCGCCGGCGCCCCTGCTCGGCTCACGGTACGCAGGAATACCGGATCGACGCATTCGATCACCAGCGGACGATAGATGACGGCCAGCACTACAAGTGTAATCGTGGCGTTGAACGCGATCACCAGCAGGGTCTGGTCGTCCATCGCCAGGATGTTTCCGAACAGCACGTGCAGCAGATCGATGTTGGTGCCCTTGATGGAGACGATCGTGACGCCAAGCGCCAGGGACACCAGGTAGAACGTGGCGAGTGAAGCGTCCTCCTTCAATTCGGTGGTGCGCGCCACCACGCCGGCTAGAATCGCGACTGCAAAGCCCGCGACCAATCCGCCTGTCGTCATCGCAAACAGATTGAGGCCCGACAGCAGGAAGCCGATCGCCGCGCCCGGCAGGATGGCATGCGCCATCGCGTCGCCGACCAGGCTCATCCGCCGCAGCATCAGAAATACGCCGATCGGCGCGCCGCCCAGCGAAAGCGCGATCGCAGCCGCCAGCGCCCGGCGCATGAACTCGAATTCGGCAAATGGCGCGATCAGCGCGTTGTAGATCATGACGGTCAGGCCGCACGCGACGGCAGATCGTCCGCGGCGCAGGCCGCCGCGCTTTCGTCGAATGCCTCGCACATCCGCCGCGCTTCCAGAAGATTTTCCGCGGTCAGCACCTCGGCGGTTGCGCCCCAGGCCACCTTGCCGCGCGCCAGCAGCAGGGTTTCCGGAAAATTGGCGCGCACCAGCTCCATGTCATGCAGGGCCGCCAGCACTGTGCGCTTCTCGGCGTGCCAGCGCCGCACCAGCGCCAGCAAATCCACCGAGGTTTTGGCGTCGATGGCGTTGAAGGGTTCGTCCAGCACGATCAGGCGGGCGTCCTGCAGCAGCACCCGCGCAAACAGCATGCGCTGCATCTGTCCGCCGGACAGCGTGCCGATGGCGCGATTCTCGAAGCCGTTGAGGCCGACCGCGGCAAGTGCCTGCGCAATCGTGTCGCGTGCTGCCCTGCCCATGCCGCCGAAAAATCCGATAGAGCGCCAGAGCCCGGTGCCGACGAAATCGAACACCGAAATCGGAAAGCTGCGGTCGATATCCACCGTCTGCGGCAGATAGGCGATATCTTTGATATCCAGATCGCCGAGGCCGATCGATCCCGCCAAGGGCTTGAGAATACCGACGATCCCCCGAAACAGCGTCGACTTGCCGGCGCCGTTGGGACCGACGATCGCAAGCAGCGCGCCGGCGGCGACCTCGCCGTCGAGGTGATGCACGGCAGGATGCCGGTCGTAGCCCAGCGTCACGTCTCGGAAATGAAGCTGTGCGGTCATGCTCACCTCATTGCGACGAGCACAACGGCCCAGAGCACGGCGCTGACGGCGAGCGCCGCGCCAAGCCGGGACGCGACGGTCATGCGCAGGATCGACCATGGCGCCGGTTGCGCCGGATGGGGCGCAGCCGGCCCGTGGCTATGGACGTGTAGGTGCCCACGGTCGTGGGCGTGGCCATGGGGATTGGGAGGCGACATGGCAGAATGTTATATTATAACATATCAGGCGTCTACCGACACCCCGGGCGCCTCACGGCCGCCCGATCGCCATCGCGAGCGCCGCCGCCAGAAACGGGAACGGCAGCGATACCGCTGCGCGGAACCAGACAAACCGCGATGGCATAAACGGAATTTCCCACAATAGCAGCCGCTGGAAGGCAAACAGCGCCCAGGCGATCACATAGGCGAGGACCTGCGGTGCGCCGCCGCCGGCCTTCAATGCGACCGCGCCAATGGAAAAGCCGACGACCGGTCCGCCTGGCGTGGCGGCGCCCGCGATCACTGCGGCGACCACGCCAAGCCAGCCCGAATTCGGCCCGAGCCAGCCGGTAATGATCTCCTGCGGAATGACGGCTGCGATATATCCCGAGCCAATCACGCCGAGCGCAATGCGCGGCACGATATGAATGAAATCCACCGCGCCTTCGCGCAAGCTCGCCGTCAGCACCAGCCGGCCGCGCTGGAGCGCGATAAATCCGACGGCCGCGACCGAACCCCACAGGATGACATCGATGATCAGGGCGGCGCTCATGGCGGCCTGCCCTTCGGATACATCCGGACATAAACAAAACGCCCGAGCGCGCCGGCCAGCACCGGCACCGGCAACGAAATCACGATGCGCCAGAACGTGAAGTCGGTGCCCATGATCGGCAATTCCCAGGCAACCGCGCGGCCGTAGCCGATCAACGTCCAGCTCACGACCATGGCGATGGTGGCGCCGAAATCGGCGCCGACCGTGAGCAGCGCGCTTGCCACCGGATAGGCGGTGAACGGCCCGCCGGGCAGGATCGCGCCGAACGCCGTTCCGATCAGCAATCCCTTGAGGCCCGATTGCGGTCCGAGCGAGCGCGACACCTTCTCATGCGGCAATATCTCCGCGACGAACGCGCCCAGCAGGCAGCCCGCCAGCACGCGCGGCAGGATGCCGCCGAACAACGCCAGATCGTTGGTGAGAATTTCCAGCACGCCGCCGGTGCCGTCGCGGCGCCAGACCAGCACAGCACTGACCGCAACCACGACGCCGATCACGATCATCGACCACCCGACCGGCTTGCGGGCGCGGCCGGGACGCGGCTCGGCGTCCGCGGCATCGTCGGCAGGCGCGGGATCTTTCAGCGGGAGTTCGGACAAGGGAAAACGATCTGGCGGATGATGAAACCGAATTTGCTTAGTCTTGCCGGGTGAGCGAAGCAAACGGAAGAGTGACGATACCCATGCGCGCCCCAGGGATGCCCATGCGGGATTGGACCGGTGCTTGTTTTGTTTATTCGCGCGAACTGCGCCATCTGCCCAAAAATAAGGGGCGGCAACTCGATGCTGCCGCCCCGCAAACTTTTACTCTCGAGAGAATCAGGCCTTGGAAAACAGCTGGTCGACATACTCCCAGTTTACCAGATGATCGACAAACGCCTTTAGATAGTCGGGGCGGCGATTGCGATAATCGATGTAGTAGGAGTGTTCCCAGACGTCGACGCCGAGGATCGGGGTGGCGCCATGCACCAACGGATTTTCGCCATTGGGCGTCTTGGAGATTTCGAGCTTGCCGTTCTTCACCGACAGCCACGCCCAGCCCGAACCGAACTGGCCGACACCGGCGGCGGCGAAATCGGTCTTGAATTTCTCCAGCCCGCCGAGGTCCTCGGTGATCTTCTTTTCCAGACGGCCGGGCAATTTGCTGCCGCCGCCATTGGGCTTCATCCAGTTCCAGAAATGCAGATGGTTGTAGTGCTGGCCGGCATTGTTGAAGAGCGGCGCATTCTTGCCGAACGAGCCTTTGACGATCTCCTCGAGCGACTTGCCCTCGAATTCAGTTCCTTTCAGCAGATTGTTGCCGTTGGTCACATAGGCCTGATGATGCTTGTCGTGGTGAAATTCCAGCGTTTCCTTCGACATATGGGGCGCCAGCGCGTCATAGCCATAAGGAAGGTTGGGAAGCGTGAAGGTCATGGGGTGATGTCCGAAAATGATGGGAGACGTTGTCTAACGGAAACCCTTATAGAAGGTTCCATCGGTCTTAAACACCGCAATTTGGCAAAACACGCGTGCGGGATGCGCCGGGCGCAAGGATGTGAGCGGGAATGAGCATCGAAATTGATGTCCTGAACGGCGACGCATCGTGGCCGCTGGTAGAGCCGCTGTTCAAGGCGGTCTGGCCGCCTGACGTCGTCGAGAAGCTGCCCTGGGGCCGCTTTGCTTTTGCCCATCCGGAATGGCGGGTGCTGGTGCGGGCCGACCCGGAAGGCGTCGTCTGCCATGTCGGTATCCAGCGCCGCGAGGTCACGTGGAACGGGCGCAAGATGCGGGCCGGCGGCATCGGCGGCGTACTGACCCGCGAAGATAGCCGGCGCCGCGGCTACGCCAGCATCGCGCTCAATGCCGCCATCCAAACCCTGAAGGACGAAGGCGCCACCGATTTCGCGCTGCTGTTTTGCGAACCGCACAACGCGCCGTTTTACGTCGGCCGCGGCTGGAAGCCGTTCGACGGCGAAATCTATTGCGATCAGCCGGAGGGGCGGATTCGCTTCGAGGCCATCGCGCCCTATGTCTACAAACTCAAACGCGCCCCACTGCGCGGCACCATCGACCTGTGCGGCCTGCCCTGGTGACCCCTGCGTGCTCTGGTCGGCGCGGCCATGCGAGCGTCCGGACTGAGCACAGCGGCTTTGCATTGGCCTGACACGATCGTGCGCACACCCCGGGTTGCGCAACTTCAATTTGTTGATATGCAAGCCTGTTTTCCCGGGAGAGTTGCATGGCTTGCAGATTATGGCTTCGTCCTTGCGATCTTGGCGGCGTTGCTTGCCGCGCCCGCCACGAAAGCCGAGGCTGGCGGGGGGCCGTACGGTGTCTGGCTGACGCAGGCGGGCGACGCGAAAGTACGCGTCAGCAAATGCGGCGGCAGGAATCTGCGGCGTCATCGTGTGGCTGAAGGACCCGATCGATCCGGCGACCGGCAAGCCTCAAATCGACGACAAGAATCCCAACCCGTCTTTGGCAAGGCGACCGATGATCGGGACTTGCCGCTGTTCAGGGGCATGCGGCGCCGCCGGTCCGAACAAATGGTCAGGCGAGATCTACAATGCCGATGACGGCAGCAGCTATGCCAGCAATATCTCGGTGTCGGGCCCGGACGCATTGAGGGTCGAAGGCTGCGTCGGCGCGCTGTGTGGCGGCGAGACCTGGAGCCGATCCGACCGCGCTGATCGTTGAGCCTCAAGCCGCCATCGCCTTCAACGCGGTCGCCGCCGACGCATAACCGCCGCGTGCGCCGTCGATGAAATGCACATGATCGCTGCGCAGCGCCGAGGGCGTGAAGCAGGTCATCATCGCGGCATCCTGCCGGTGCAGACCGTATCGCGCCACCCCCGCCGAAGCAGCCCGGACCAGGCGCTGCGTCAACGCATTCTCCAGTTCCGGCGTGCAATCGAGGATCATGCGCAATCCGTCGTCGTATTTGCGAAAGTCGGAATTCTCCACGACCTGCTGCACATAGGTCTTTGGCACGAAGCCGCCGACACTGATTCCGAACCGCATGACCAGATAGGCAAACAGCGTGTGCGCGAGCACGGCGGCGCGCCGCTTGAACAGAGGTCCTCCGCGTTGTGCGCGCGCCTCGATATTCGACACCGGCCGGCGGCCATCGAAGCGGCGGTCCGCCTGGCGGCACCGGGCGCCCCGCATCCGGGCTGCGCTCGACCAGCGCAATGATGTCTTCGATCAGCTTGCGAAAGGCCAACGGGTCGGCGTCTCGCGCGGGCACCACCAGCACCGAGAGGATGAGACCGCGCACCGCGGGGATTTCCTCGAAGCGGCATGAAAGCCCGCTGAGGTCGGGCTGCGTGCCCGGCGGCGCCGCCGGCACCGCGAACTCGCCGCGCTTCATTGCCGCTTCCGCCCAGCCCAGCCCGCCGCCGGAAAACATCGCATAGGACAGGTTCGGCGATGGCCCGAAGCGGGCGACGCGGACATCCAGGCCCTGCGCCCGCAGCGCCGCGACCGGCACGAGCGCCACCCGCATGATCAGATCGAGATCTTCCCCGACCCAGGTCGCAGTCGCCGCCAGCGCGTCGCGGGCGCGCGCAAGATCGTCCGGCGATATAGCAAAGCTTGCGCCGTCGCCGCCGAACACGAAGGGAAATTCGCGTCCATCCAGCGCATTGGTCACCGCCGCGATCACGGCGGCGCCCGCCATATTGACCGCCTTGTAACGCGCTTCCGCGATCGCCTTGGTCGATTCAACGATGTCGGCGACGCCGATGGTCCAGTCATCGGGCAACGGCGAATACAACGCAGGGTCCATCAGGCGTGCGAAGCCGCGAAAGACAGGAATGCTGCTGTAGAAGGTATCGCTCTCCGCTGACGTGGTCATGGTCTGTGGACGATCCGGTTCTTGAAATCGTCGATAGATACGGATGAGCCTGAATTCGGGTTCGCGTTTGCCGTGTTGGTCCGCATCTTGAACAAAGACGAACCCAAGACAAAATCTTTCGGGGCTCTCGCAAGCCTACCTCATGTTCACATCCCCAGGGTGATTTAATCCCGCCGATTTTCGCCACGCGGTTGGCGCCGGCAGCCTGTCCAGGCAATTGATTTGCCAATCAGAAACCTGAAATTGCAAACACGCCCGCAACGGGCGCGACGATATGCGTGCGGAGCGTATGCGACTGATGTTGCTCGTTATTTTGACTGCTGCATGCGTAGCCCAAGAAAGGAACGCGGCAAAAGCGGAAGCGCTTATGATTGTGGACGCGATCAGTTGGCTTGGCTTTGCCGCGATTGTGGCTCTGTTCACGCCACCTCACGCCGTCACGGTGCGACCTACTTGCGCCTCATACCGGTAGGTTTCGGATACCGGTACGCCGCCAGAGGCCTCTGGCTCGACGGCTGGCGCAGCAACGCCGACCTGTACTTCGGCAAGCGAGAGCCGATTGCCTGCACCGTCGCGTTGGGCTGAAGCTGACGCGCCTCCCCGGCCTTTAGGCGTCCGCGTTTTCCAGTCCACCTTGCGCGCGCATTCTTTCGCCCGACCACGGGCAGACTTGAGCGCCTATCTCCGTCACGCTCCCGCGCCCACGCCGCTGGTTCGGCCGAAGTCATGTGCTCGCTAGGGGGACATGGCCCAGAGGACAATAGTCCAGAGAACGGGGCCCGGCCTACTATGTGAGGAGTAAACCTCAGGCAGGGGTCGCAAATGGCTAGTCAACTGGAGCTTAGTGCGCGAGCTGAGCTATGCAGACAGCTCGCGAAGCGTGAGCCGACAAACCGGGTCTTCTGGATGGCCGAGGCGGAAAACTGGTCGCGTCTGTCGCACGAAAAACTTCGCGGTAAGCCAAGGCAAAAATCGGTTACCGCGTCTTCGCGAATTTCCGGGCGCGTTCCAAAAAATTGCATCTCCATTGACTGCGGAATGCCCCGTCCGGGTCCCGGTCGCGTACAATTTTAAGAAAGCTTTGGAGAGACGTTCTCATGATTGAGCGTCGAGCCCTGGAGCGCATTGAAATCAATCAGCCCGCGATGCTTCACCTGGACGGCGTTCGCGGCGTCCACCCCTGCCTGGTGATGAATTTCCACAATCAGGGAGCCAAGCTTCGTTGCTCCACGTTTCACGCCGCCGCCTTGGAATTTGATCTGTCATTCGATGGCTTCAAAACAACAAGGCGCTGCCATGTGGTTTGGAGGGACGGAAATTCGAGCGGTGTCGAATTTGTCGATCGAAGCCGCCGCCCAGCGAGCACAAACAGGTAGTTGGCGGGACGAGCGATTGAATATCCGTGGGGCGGCCTGCGCGGATTTGAGATCGCGTTTCCCTCGCGACAGGCGCCGTTTGTCGTCGTAGACCCCACTTCTTTGGGCTGACCCATTGCTTGGTAGAACCCTTCGACGAGACTGCCCCGCGAGGGGCGGCCAAGCGAAGCAGCCTCATCGAGGGCCCGCGCCGGCTTTGCTCGGAGAGCCTCTCCAGCACGGCACTCGAGATAAAATCAAGGATTTCCACCGGGCACTATTGTCCCCAAGGACAACGACCGCGTGGCGTGTCACCCGACTTTCAGTTTGACTCCAAAACGGAAGTCGACCCTAGCCCGGCAGCCGGCCGATATGCTTTGATGCCTTGAGGCCGAAATCACCAATCCAGAGGCAAACTTTGTCGGGCGAACGGGTGGAAAGGCGTCTGGCGGCTGTTCTGGCGGCGGATGTCGCCGGGTATGGCCGCCTTATGGGTTCGGCCGCCCGATTGCCCGCCCTCGTGGGGGCCTCGGTCGTGTTTTTCCCGGCGCCTGTGGTGGCGGAGCGACACTCGTCGTGGCGCCCTAACTAGCTCCGTCCTGGATTATCGTCATGGGGAGCAGCGAGTGCTCACCATTTCAGTGCTGCCGTCCGAACCGGATGGTCCCAAAGCGCCTTCGTCTCGTCATCGAGCAGGCTCACCGTTAGCGAGCAGCCCGCCATTTCAAGCGATGTCACGAAGCTGCCAACGAGGGAGCGGGCGATCCGCAAGCCGCGTTTCTCAAGCAGCCGTCGTGCCGCGTTGTACATCAGATAGAGCTCGATCAGGGGCGTACCACCGAAACCGTTGACGAGCAGCAACGCCTCGGCGCCTTTCGGCGCGGCAAGATCTCCGACGATGGCGCCGATCATCTCCTCCGCAATCGCATCGGCCCGCTCCAGCTTGACCCGGCGGCGTCCCGGCTCGCCGTGAATTCCGACTCCCATCTCCATCTCATCCTCGTTCAGGGAGAAGGTCGGCGTCCCCGCGGCCGGAACCGTGCAGCTTGTCAATGCCACGCCCATGGACTGCGTGCGTGCGTTGACCCGCTGGCCGAGCGTAACACAGCCCTGGAGATCGATGCCCTTCTCGGCGGCTGCACCGACAATCTTCTCGACGACGAGCGTGCCGGCGACGCCGCGGCGCCCGATGCTATGCGAGGAATTTTCGACCGCCACGTCGTCATTGGTGATCACTGTAGCGGTGCGGCATTCGGCGATTTCAGCCGCCATTTCGAAGTTCATGCAGTCCCCCGCATAGTTCTTCACGATAAGCAGCACGCCGGCCTCGCCGGCAACGGCCTGGGTGGCCTCGACGATCTGGTCGGGGGTCGGCGAGGTGAACACCTGTCCCGGACAGGCGGCATCAAGCATGCCGTAACCGACAAAGCCCGCGTGCAGGGGCTCGTGACCGCTGCCGCCGCCGGAAACCAGCGCCACCTTTTTCGGATTTAGATCACGGCGACGCACGAATTTTCGCTCGGCCCCAAGCGTGACCATGTCGGCATGCGCGGAAGCAAATCCGTCGAGACTTTCCGCAAGCACATTGTCCACTGAATTGATAAGCTTCTTCACGCGCCCCTCCGTCAAATGCGCCCTATTTCTCCTCGTGCATGATGGCAAGGAGCCGCCGCGCAAACTCCTGAAACAGCGCATCGAGCTGTGCGTTTCGTTTCGTGCTGCCGAGATCGGGCAGGTGTAGCGTCAGCGTGCGCTCGTGCGGTCCGTCGGTCATACGTCCGATACGGCGCGGATGCGCCCTCGCATAGGCGCGCAGAAAGGCGGCCTTGGCCTGTGGCGGAAAATGGCAAACGTCGAAGATGGTGTTGAGGTGCTGGACCGGGATCGGCACGGGGTAGGCAGGATTCGATATCTGGCTGACGAAGCTACGGTTCTTGCCGATGGCGCTTGCAAGCCGCAGCCGCATTCCCGACGGACGACTATCCAGTACATCCTTGAAGATGCGCTTGTAGACGGCAACAGCGCCGGCTTCCGCCGGCTCATCCGATGCAGCGTTAGTCAAGGCTCCCTCCGCTGCTCAGGCGGTCGATGGTTTGCTTGATCTGGGCGAGCGCCGATGCATTCACGGAGAGTTCGCGCAGGCCGCAATTCAGCAAGGCCGGAATGCAGCGCGGATCGCCTGCCATGTCGCCGCACAGACTGACGCTGACGCCCGCGCGCCGGCCGTGCTCCGCGGTTCTTGCGATCAACTCGAGAACTGCCGGATGCAACGGATCAATCAAGGTAGCAAGCGCCCCGTTTGAACGATCGCAGGCAAGAACGTATTGCGCCAGATCGTTCGATCCAATTGAGAAAAATCCGGCCTTGAAGCTGGCGATGGCCAGGGCCGCCGCCGGCACCTCAACCATGATTCCGAGTTCTGGAAGCATTGCCGCAACGCCGTCCGCCTGCAAGCCCCGCACCACCTCGACAAACAGTTTCCGAGCCGCCTCGAGTTCATCGGCCGTGGTGACCATTGGAAACATGACCTTGAGATTGCCGCGCACCGCAGCACGGGCAAGCGCACGCAATTGCACCTCAAATATTTCCGGCCGCGACAGGCAGAGCCGGAGCCCGCGGACACCAAGGAAGGGATTGGCCTCGCCATCCTGGGTAAAGCCCGGTACCGGTTTGTCGCCGCCGGCGTCGAAGGTTCGAATGGTCACCGGACGCTGTGCCGCCCAGCGGAGGATCGAATCATAGGTCTGGTACTGCGTCTCCTCGTCGGGCAAGCCGCCAGGCCCCTTGAGCAGAAACTCGGTGCGCATCAAACCGATGCCGTCGGCATACTGCGCGTCGGCGTGTTCCAGATCCTCCACGCCATGGATATTGATCAGCAGCTTGATCCGTTCGCCCTGCCATGAGGCGGCGGGGCGCCGCAGGATGGCGCGAGCGCTGGCCCGGCTCTTGCGGTGAAGCTCCCGCCGCCGCTCGAACAGTCCGATCTGCTCGGCGCTGGGATCTAGCTCAAGCGTCGCGCCCTCGCCATCGAGAAGCGCCGTCGCTCCTGTCGCGGGAACGGAGCCAAGCTGGACCACCATGGGAATTGCTCGCGCCCGCGCCAGCATCGCCACATGGCTCGTGGGACTGCCCCGCAGCAGCGCGAGTCCACCGCCAGCCGACCAGTCAATCTCCAGAAAGCGGGACGGCGGAAGGTCGTCGGCACAGACAACGGCTCCGCTCGGAATCCTGAGCGCCTGGCGCTCTTCTCCGCGCAATATGCGAAGCACGCGATCACGCAAGTCAGCCAGGTCGGAGGAGCGTGCCTTCAGATATTCGTCGGGCGCGGTCTCATATTCCGCAATCTGCGAATCGAGCGCCGAGCGCCACGCGCCGTCCGCCGGCGCTCCCTCGCCGATCGAAAGGAAGACCGGATCGAGAAGATCCTGGTCCTCCAAGAGCGCAACCTGGAATTCGAGAATCTGCGCAGCTTCGCCTCCGGCCGCCGTCGCGAGTTCGGCGATTTGACGGCTAGCAGCCTCAATCGCGCCGCGAAGCGCGAGCACTTCCTCGGCAGCGGAGCCGGCCACGCGCTCGCCGTTCGCGCCGGCATCAACCGGGATGAACGGTCCACGGGCAAAGCCGATCGAGGCGGTCCTGCCGCGGTAGGCCCTTCCTGCGACATCCGCCCGCATGCTATGTGCCCGCATCCGGAAAATCTGTAGCGATCAAATCGACCAACGCGGCAACCGCTGCGTGGGCATCTTCGCCCGATGCCTTTATCTCGATGATGCTGCCATGCGCGGCGCGCATCGCCATGACCTTGGCCACGCTCTTGGCGTTGATCCACTCGGCGGCATCGGAGACACGGACCGAAACCTGGGCTTGGAACTTCTTGGCGAGCTTGGTGAGCTTGACCGCTGGGCGGGCATGCATACCGACCGCATGCACGAGTTGCACATTACCGGCCACGGTGTTCGAAGTTTCCAGCATATCCATTTTCCATCATTCCTTTTGCCGACTCATCAGCTGGCAGAGAGTTCCTCGGCCACCGCCCTCACCTGCTCCAGCGAGCTGCCACCCGCCGCCTCGGTTGCCGCCATGACAGCGCCCTCCACGATCGGCGCGTTACAGACGACGACAAGGTTTCGCCGATCCGGTTCGAGCATCTCCACTGCCATCTCGCTGTTAGTTTCGGCGCCACCGAGATCGACGAGAATGGCGACGCCTTTCGCAGACCAGGCGTCATTGATGGCGTCGACGATCAACGAGACATTAGTCCCGAGTTCGCCGTCCGGATCGCCGCCGCAGAAGGCCACTTTCACCTCGCTCCCCACCATCTGCCGCACCATGTCCGCGGTGCCCTTGGCGATGTCCTTCGAATGCGAGACGATGACAATGCCAACCGTCTTGTTCATGCCCGTCCCTCCAGGGTGCTGCAGACAGCCTGCACCAGAACGCAACTCGACCGCGCACCCGGATCGACATGTCCGACACTACGCGCGCCGAGAAACGACGCACGGCCCTTGGTCGCCTGCATGGGCGCAGTTCGCGCAACCGCTTCCGCGGCGATGGTTCGAACGCGCTCGATCAGATCCGGACGGCCCGCCTCGCTCTTCAGCGTTTCAAGAACGGGGACAAGCACGTCGAGCATTGTCTTCTCGCCGGTCTGCGACCGACCGCGCGCACTCACGGCGCTCACACCACTGCCGAACACGTCTGCAAGATCGTCGGGCAGCTGCTTGTTGTGCGACAGCGCCTCGCCGGCTGCCAGAAAGAAGCTGCCGTACAGCGGCCCGGAAGCGCCGCCGACGGTCATTACCAAGGTCTTGCCGATCGTCTTCAACGCCTCGTCAAACGGCTGCGAGGAGATCGCATCGAGCTTGCTCAGCACTGCCTCAAATCCTCGTTTCATGTTGGTCCCGTGATCACCGTCGCCGATCGCCTGATCAAGGGCAGTCAGCTCGGGGGCGCTGGCGATGACCGTTTCGGCGGCTACCTTCACCAGCGACTTGAACGTATCGGGTTGCAGCGACATCGAATTGATCCTCAATGAACCATCGCAGGGATTCTTAGGCCGGCCCGGTCGAAGTAGAGCGGCGATTCCAGGCGCAGCTCGACGTCCTGGCCGGAGTGCAACGAATGCTGCGAGTCGGCAAGAGTTACTAGCGTCTGCCCCTTGTAGTCGAGATGGACGTGATTCTGATCACCGAGATGCTCGACGCGGTGCACGCGCCCGACCAGCCGGCCGCCATTGCGGGCGGATATCTGCAGATGCTCGGTGCGGATGCCGACCATGTCAGTCCCCGGCGGAATCGGCAGCTCGGAGAGCAGACCGGCAGGGATGAAATTGATCTGCGGCGTTCCGAGCCGCGACGCGACGTAGCTGTTCGCGGGATTTTCATAGATCTCGCGGGGGGTGCCCAGCTGGAGCAATTGCCCGTCCTTGATCACGCCGATACGGGACGCCATGGTCATCGCCTCGACCTGATCGTGGGTCACATACAGGATCGTGGCGCCAAGCTCCAGCTGGATCCGCTTGAGCTCGAGGCGAAGCTCGGCGCGAAGCTTGGCATCGAGCGATGAAAGCGGCTCATCCATCAGGTAGATCGAGGGATCGCGCACCAGCGCCCTGCCGATCGCAACCCGCTGCATCTCGCCGCCGGAAAGGCGGGTCGCGCGGTTATTGAGCTTGCTCGCGATATGCAGCAGTTCGGCCGTCCGCTCGACCCGCTTGCCAATGACGGCCTCCGGAACGCGCCGCGCGGGGGAGCGCAGCGGAAATGCCAGATTGTCGTAGACCGTGAGATGCGGATAGAGCGAGTATTGCTGGAACACGAATGCGATATCCCGCGACCCCGGAGGATCCCGTGTTACGTCACGCCCATTGATCAGCACCGAGCCTGTATCCGGCCGCTCGAGCCCGGTGATCAGCCGCAGGGTCGTGGTCTTGCCGGCGCCGCTTGGACCAAGCAGGACGACAAACTCGGCGTTGTTCACCGCAAGCGACAGTTCGCGCACCGCTTCGACGGTTCCGAAACGCTTACTGACATTTCGCAGGATAACGTCAGCCATGAGCGGCACTCCGCTGGTCGGCGGTCCGGATCGCCGAACCGCTTTTCCCATCGAACAGGGTCAGCCGCTCTGACTGGAACGAAAGGCCGACCGTTTCGCCAACACGTATCGACATGTTCGACGGCAGCCGCGCCGCAACGCGCCCATGCGCGGTTTCGACGGTGACGATTTGCGTGGTGCCCAGATATTCGGCACCGAATACTTCGCCGCGGACCGGCGCGGCATCGGAAAAACGGATATGCTCGGGACGAACGCCGAGTACGAGCGGACCGGCCGCCCGGTCGTCGCGAATCTCGGGGACGACGATCCTGGTGTCGTGGAAGTCGACCCCCCGGTCACCCGATTGCAGACCACTTTCGAACGGCAGGAAGTTCATAGGCGGCGAGCCGATGAAGTCAGCGACGAACATGCTGGCGGGCCGGTCGTAGATATCCTGCGGCGAGCCGATCTGCTCGACCAGGCCGCGATTCATGACGGCGATCTGGTCGGCCATGGACATCGCCTCAAGCTGGTCGTGCGTCACGTAGACCGTGGTCGCGCCAATGCGTTCGTGTAGATCGCGCAACTCGTCGCACATCAGGTGACGGAATTCGGCATCGAGCGCGCCGAGCGGCTCGTCCATGAGAAACGCCTTCGGCCGCCTGACTATGGCGCGACCCAGCGCGACGCGCTGCCGATCACCGCCAGACAATTTCGAAGTCTTGTTCGACAGCAGGTGCTCGATGCGCAGCAGCCGCGCGGTCTCGAGAACGTGCGCGCGGACCTCACGGCGTCCCATGCCCTGGCACTTCAGGGGAAAGCCGATATTGTCGGCCACGTTCATGTGCGGATAGAGCGCGAACAGCTGGAACACGAACGCAATATCGCGAGCCGCAGCGCGACGGAACGTGACATCCTCGCCGTCGAGCAGGATGCGCCCCTCGGTCGGCAGTTCGAGGCCGGCGATCATGCGAAGCGTGGTGGTCTTGCCGCAACCGGACGGCCCGAGCAAGGCAAAGAAGGTGCCATCCTCGATCGTGAAGCTCGAGCCTTGAACAGCTGTGAACTGATCGAACGACTTGCGCAGATTTTCGACGCGGATTTCTGCCATGACCGCCCCCCTATTCTGCAAAATGGCTAACGACGACGAAGCCGAGAGTGCCTGCGAGGATCGTCACAAAGGAGTAGCTATAGAGGTCGATCGACCAGGGCTGCACCAGCATGACAATGCCGCCGGCAATCAGGGTCATGGCGCCTGCTTCCCAGGGACCGCGCCGAAGCCACCGCGTCCATCTGCTCCTTGCGATCGTAGAGTCACTCATTTGCGCACCGCTCCGAAGGTGATGCCGCGCAGCAGGTGCTTGCGCAACAGGACAGTGAAGAGAACGATCGGGACGACGAACAGGGTTGTGGCGGCTGCAACTGCCGGCCAGTCCTGGCCGCCCTCCCCGATGATGAAGGGAATAAACGGCGGCATGGTCTGCGCTTCTCCGCTGGTCAGAAGGACCGCGAACGCGTATTCGTTCCAGGAGAAAATGAGGCAGAAGATCGCGGTTGCGGCGATTCCGGTCACTGCCTGTGGCAACACGACCTTGCGCAGCGCCTGCAGCCGCGTGTATCCGTCAACCAGCGCAGCCTCCTCGTATTCGCGCGGGATTTCGTCGATGAACCCCTTGAGCAGCCATACCGCAAGCGAGACGTTCACCGCCGTGTAGAGCAGGATCATCCCCAGCTTGGTATCGGTCAGATTGAGGTGCCGGTACATCAGATAGATCGGGATGGCCACCGCAACCGGCGGCATCATCCGCGTTGACAGGATGAAGAACAGAAGATCGTCGGCGAGCGGAATGCGGAAACGCGAGAACGCGTAGGCCGCCAGTGTGCCGAGGAACACCGCCAGGAACGTCGAGCCAAAGCCGATGACAAGGGAATTGATGAAGCGCGGGACGACTTTCGACGGCCCGGCAATCACCATGTCGCGCTGACGCACGAGCTTGTCGTACCAGGTCTCGGCCGGCGGCAGCTTGGCGATGAAGTCCGGCGTCTGCCGGGTACGCACGGTGAACAGGTTGACGTATCCTTCCAGGGTGGGCTCAAAGAACACCTTGGGCGGATAGGCGATGGCGTCGCTCTGCGACTTGAATGCGGTCGCGACAATCCACAGCAGCGGCAGAATGGTGATGACGGCGTAGAGGACGACGAAGGCGCCAGCAAAGGCTCTTGTGCGCGGCGAGGCCTCGACGATGGAGTGTGCCGTCGATTTTGCGATTGCGCTCATCGTTGCTTCACCCGGTTGAGAACCTTGACGTAGATGTTGGCAGCGCCGAACACGGTCACGAACAGGATGATGGCCAGCGCCGACGAGTAGCCGGTGCGCCATTTCTCGAATGCCGCGCGCTTCAGGGTGATCGAGACGAGCTCGGTGGTCGAACCCGGTCCACCCGAGGTCAGCAGGTTGACCATGTCGAACATCTTGAAATTCTCGATTGCGCGGAACAGCACGGCGAGCATCAGGAACGGCACCGTCATCGGCAGGGTGACCGACCAGAATTGGCGCAGAGAGGAGGCGCGATCAACTTCGGCCGCTTCGTAGATGTAATCAGGAATGGATCTCAGCCCGGCGAGGCAAATCAGCATCACGTAAGGGGTCCACATCCAGGTATCGACCAGAACAATGGTCCAGGGTGCAAGCGCGACCTCGCCTGTCATGCTGAAGGAGCTCGGCGGCACGCCGGTGAACAGGCTGATGAGATAGTTGAAGGGCCCGATTTGCGGCTGGAACAGCAGGGTCCAGAAGTTGCCCACTACCGCCGGCGACAACATCATCGGCAGAAGGATGACGGTCGTCCAGAAGCTGTGACCGCGAAACTGGCGATTGATCAGGAGAGCGAGGCCAAATCCAATAATCATCTGCAGCGACACGGAGAGGAGCACGAAAGCCGCCGTCGTCTGCATCCGGGCCCAGATGTCTTCATCGGTCAGTATGTCGATGAAGTTGTCCAGACCGACAAATCGCAGCGGCAGGTAGGACATGCTGAGGTTCAGATTGGTGAACGACAGCCGGATCATCCAGATCAGCGGGAAGATATTGATCGCGAGCAGCAGCGCGATCGTGGGAGCGATGAACAGCCAGGCTATGGTGCGATCCGACAGACCCTGCGCGCGCAGCCCGAAGCGAAAGCGCGTCCGCGCGTGGGTTTGGCTGATCGAAGCATCGCCAGGTTGAATGATCATGGCCATCGCGGTTCTTCTTTTTTGGGAGCCTCCCCGGACGACCGGTCCGGGGAAGCTGTTACGTTGTGGCGGAGGCGCTACTCGGCCGACGCCTTTTTGCCTTGCTCGCCGAACACCTTGGTCCAGTCCTTGACCATGAGGTCGAGCGCCTGCTGCGCAGTGCCCTTGTCGGCGACGACGTAGTCATGCACGCGCTTCTGCATGTCGAGCAACAGTTGCGCATAGGCCGGCTCGGCCCAGAAGTCCTTGACGATTCCCATCGATTCAAGGAACTGCGGAGCAAACGGCGCGCTCGTGGCAAAACCGGGGGCTTCAACCACGGCCTTCAGCGCCGAGTAGCCGCCGAGTTGCCACCACTTCTGCTGCACGGCGGGCTGCGCGAACCACTTGATGTACTTCAGCGCATCCTCCTGACGATCAGACGTGGCGACTACCGAAATGCCCTGCCCTCCGAGCTGGGTGAAGTGCCCTTTCGGACCGGCGGGATTGACGAAGAAGCCGATCTTGTCGCCGCCGACATTCGGGTCCTTGTAGAGACCCGGGAAGAAGGCGAACCAGTTCATCTGCATCGCCACCTGGCCCGACTTGAAGGCGTCGAGCCCCTCCTGCATGTAGGCGTTCGTCAAGCCGGGGGCCGTGCAGCACTTGTAGAGCTCCTTGTAGAACTCGAGCCCCTTCGCCGCATCCGCCGAGTTGGCAAAACCCTGCATCTGATACTGCTTCTTCGGATTGTCGTAGCTGAAACCGTAGTTGTACAGCACGTTGGTCACTCCCATCGTGATGCCTTCGGAGCCACGCTCGGTGAAAATGTAGGCTCCGTAGACCTTCTTGCCGTCGATTTCGCGTCCTTGGAAGAATTGAGCAATCTGCTTGAGCTCATCATAGGTCTTGGGCGGCGCGAGATCCCGGCCGTACTTGGCCTTGAAGGCCGACTGGATTTCCGGCCGCGCGAACCAGTCTTTGCGGTAGGTCCAGCCGACCGCGTCGGCCATTGCCGGCAGTGCCCAGTAGTTCTCGGTATTCTTCGGCCACTGCGAATAGCCGACCACCGTCGCCGAGACGAAATCGTCCATCGAGATCTTCTCTTTGGCGAAGAAGTCGTTCAGCTTGACGTACCACTTGTTCTCCGCGGCGCCGCCGATCCACTGGCTGTCGCCGATGAGCAGGTCGCACAGCTTGCCGCGCGAGTTGAGTTCGTTGAGGAAGCGGTCGGCATAGCTCGTCCACGGGACGAACTCGTATTTCATTTCGATGCCGCTCTGCTTGGTGAAATCCTTGCCGAGCTCGACGAGAGCGTTGGCCGGATCCCACGCTGCCCAACACAGCGTGAGTTGCTTGCCTTGTGCGGCGGCTTGGCCTCCGCCGAATATTCCGAGCGCCGCCGCGGCCAAGGCCGCGGATGCTGCTGCACTGCTCAGCCAGTTCAATCTTCGCATGTCGATTCCCTCTCTCCGGTGAAGCCAAAAAGCTCGCTCGGCGCCCTGCTGGAGCGCGCCAAGACCCACAACTCAGTTTGATGAGCGACGGCAGGAGATTGGTAAGGACCGTTCTGAACGGCAGATCCGAACCAGGTTTTCCCCGGCGCTCCTCCAGTGCACCGCTTAATCGCGGTGTTTAGTTTTTTGTTTTGCTAAACGTAATACTAAATTAAAAAATCCGTCAAGCGTCTTTCTTTCGTACCCCGTAAAAAAATTCGACGCGACGGGTCAAGCGAGGTCCTAGCTGCACCGCTGCGGGACTGGCGATGCTGCGCTACGGCTGCGCCCGGAGCGACCGACAGGGGGAGGCCAGCGCCCACTCGGTTCATAATCTATTGTAAATTAGGGCATTTTCTGATCAAGCAGCATCGCAATCCAATGGAAGCCGGCGATCACGCCATTGCCTGTCGCTGACATGGGTGCCGGAGACGCACGAACATGCGCCTCCAGGTCTGGAACCCGCGCGAGAAGCTAGCCCTCTAACAAAATCGGTGTTGAGGCGGTCAAAACGCTTGAAAAGTTTTGTTTATCGAAGCATTTACTGAACATGTTTTGAAGCCCGACCACCACCCCGATGATTCGGGCTACCGACAAGGCGATCCCTTCAAACCGAGGTTATGTCCGTGAACGAATTCCCGAGACTGGAGCAGCTATTCCCATCAAACAGCAAACTTCCCCCGGAGCATCGTCGCGCCGCCGTCCATCAGCGCTGCGTCTTGATCGACGGCGAACTCAAGGCCTGGGACGGCCCATGCCAGCAAGTGCTGTCGCCCGTCTGGACGCGCAATGATGACGGCGAGCTGGAAACGATGGAAATCGGCTCCCACCCCAAGGGTTCGCCCGCGGCGACCGAGGCGGCGCTTGCGGCCGCGGTCAGGGCCTATGCGGACGGCAGCGGCACCTGGCCGACCATGACAGTTGCCGGCCGCATCGCCTGCATGGAGAATTTTACGCAGCAAATGCGGGCACGCAGGGGCGAGGTCGTCAGCCTGATTATGTGGGAAATTGGCAAGACGCTGCGCGATTGCGAAAAGGAGTTCGATCGCACGATTGCCTACATCGCCGCCACGA
This sequence comes from uncultured Alphaproteobacteria bacterium, assembly GCA_963742425.1. Lineage (GTDB taxonomy): Bacteria > Pseudomonadota > Alphaproteobacteria > Rhizobiales > Xanthobacteraceae > Bradyrhizobium. The sequence continues at coordinate 27,690 of CAVULR010000007.1, read as the reverse complement.
TCGACGCGCTGAAGGACCTGGACAACAACCATTCCCGCTTCATCGTCGCAGAGGGCACGATCGGGCAAGTCCGCCGCACGCCCCTCGGCGTCGTGCTTTGCATGGGCCCCTATAATTATCCGCTCAACGAAACCTTTGCGACGCTGATCCCCGCGCTCATCATGGGCAATACGGTGCTGCTGAAGCCGCCGCGATTCGGCGTCCTGCTCTTTTATCCATTGCTGGAGGCATTTCGCAGCGCCTTCCCGAAAGGCGCGATCAATCTGGTTTACGGCAACGGAGCGGACGTGGTGCCGGCGCTGCTCGGTTCGGGCAAGGTCAACGTGCTGACGTTGATCGGTTCGAGCAAGGTCGCAGACCACCTCAAGAAGCTGCACCCCAAGGTCAACCGCTTGCGTTCCATTCTCGGCCTCGATGCAAAGAATGCCGCGATCATCTTGCCCGACGCAGACCTCGAGCTCGCGGTCAGGGAATGCGTGGCCGGCGCGCTCTCCTTCAACGGACAGCGCTGCACCGCACTTAAGGCATTACTCGTGCATAACGCCGTGGTCACGCCGTTTCTGAACCAGCTCAACGAGGAGATCGCCAGGCTGAGAATCGGCATGCCTTGGGAAGCGGACGTCAGCATCACGCCGCTCGCCGAACCGGGAAAAGCTGCCTATCTCGCCGAATGCATCAGGGATGCGGAAGCGCAGGGTGCGAAGGTCGTCAATCCCGGCGGGGGACGCGCGTGCAAGTCCCTGTTCTATCCTGCCGTCGTCTATCCGGTCCGCGCGGGAATGAAACTGTTTCGCGAGGAGCAGTTTGGGCCTCTCATCCCCGTGATACCCTTCGACGACGTCCAGTTCGCCCTCGACTACGTCGCGAGCGCCGAGAACGGCCAGCAGGTCAGTGTCTTCAGTAACAATCCGGAGCTGGTGGGGCGTCTGGTTGATCCGCTTGTCAACCAGGTATGCCGCGTCAACATCAACTGCCAGTGCCAGCGCGGGCCCGACGTCTTTCCGTTCACCGGCCGCAAGGATTCGGCTGAGGGCACCTTGTCTGTCACGGACGCCCTGCGATCCTTCTCGATCCGTTCGATGATCGCCACCAGGCAAACCGACGCGAGCAAAAGGTTACTCAACGCGATCGTCAACGAGCACCGATCCAATTTTATCAATACCCGCTTTATCTTGTGAACGATCGCAGCGAACTGGGGGAGGGAGAGAGATTCGAACCTGCAGTATGAACCTCGTATCCAATAAGGCCCGCCGACGGTTTTGTTGACACAGTGTTGACACGCCGGTTTTCTTAGGAAACCCGTCCAAAAGAAAACCCGTCAACTCATTGAGTTGACGGGATTATTCTGGTTGCGGGGATAGGATTTGAACCTATGACCTTCAGGTTATGAGCCTGACGAGCTACCGGGCTGCTCCACCCCGCGATAAACCGTTGCACGCCTTTTTCGAAAAACCGATGCCGAAACGGATCGAAGCCAACGCGCAAGCGCGCCGATCAATCCCGTCTGGAGGCTTCCCGAGAAGGCAACCCGGGCAAGGCCCCTGGGTGCGAGGCGTATGTACCAATGCAAGCCCGCTTTGGAAAGGGCCGGAAGACGACTTTTGAGGATTTTGTGACGGCCAAACCGCCTAAATACTGGACCAAATGGCCCCGCGAGATCACTCTTGCCAGAAGTAGCGCAAAAGCCCAGCCTTTAGGCCAAAACAGCCTCCCGAGGAAAACGCCATGGACCAATCACTGAAAAGCTCTGGGCTGCGCGCGCTCGACGATGCCTTTCACGGCATGTTCGAGTTGACGCGGACGACACCCGCGCCCACGCTTGACCAGCGCCTCGACCGGCTGGCGCGAATGCGTGCGGCAATCTCCGAAAACGAGGCTCGTTTCGAGGCGGCGATCTCGGCCGATTTCGGCCATCGCAGCAGCACCGAGACCGCGATCGCCGAATCACTGCTCGTGCTCGGCGAAATCAAGCACGCCGCCAGGCACCTCAAGAAATGGATGGCGCCGCGGCACGTCCCGACCGCGCTGCAATTCATGCCCGCCAGGAACCGGCTGATCCCGCAGCCGCTCGGCGTCGTCGGCATCATCGCGCCGTGGAACTATCCGCTGCAGCTCACGCTGGCGCCGGCGGTGGGCGCGCTCGCCGCAGGCAATCGGGTGATGATCAAGCCGAGCGAGTTGGTGCCGCGATTTTCCGCGTTGCTGAAAGAGGTGATCTCGGCCAAATTCGACGCTACCGAAATTGTGGTGACCGGCATCGACGACGAAATCTCGCAGGCGTTCGCAGGCTTGCCGTTCGATCATCTGATCTTCACCGGCTCGACCCGCGTCGGCCGTCTGGTGGCGGAAGCCGCGGGGCGCAACCTGACACCGATCACGCTCGAACTCGGCGGCAAATCGCCCGCAATCGTCGATCGCTCCGCCGATCTCGGGGAGGCCGCGGCGCGTATCGCCTACGCCAAACTGGTCAATGCCGGCCAGACCTGCATCGCGCCCGACTATGCGCTGGTGCCGGAAAATTCGGTTCAGGATTTTGCCGACAAGGTACAGGCCAACATGCACACCATGTTCGGCATCGATCCCGACAACAAGGACTACACCTCGATTGTCTCCGACCGCCACTATGCGCGGCTCGAAAGCCTGGTAAACGATGCCGCCGCCAAGGGGGCGCGGATCATGCAGACGGCGAAACCCGGCGACCCCGCATGGAAATCGAAGCGTAAATTTCCACCGACGATCGTCGTTGGCGTAACCCCTGACATGACCATCATGCAGGAGGAAATCTTCGGACCGCTGCTGCCGATCCTGGGCTACAAGGATGCCGGCGGAACCGGTCTCCTACATCAACAAGCACGACCGTCCGCTGGCGCTGTACTGGTTCGGCAAGGACGACGCGGCGCGCGACGAGGTGCTGGCGCGCACCGTCTCCGGCGGCGTCACCGTCAATGATTGCCTGTTTCACTTTACCCAGATCAATCAGCCGATGGGCGGCATCGGCGCGTCCGGCACCGGCGTCTATCACGGCGAATGGGGTTTTAACACGCTCAGCAAGCTGAAGCCGGTGTTCTATCGCTCGCCATTCAACCGGCTTGCCGATCTCTATCCGCCTTACGGCGCCAAAATCGCGCGGCTGGAGAAGTTGCTGCGTTTCATGTCATAGGTTTTTTGAGAGGCCGCCATTGCGAGCCAACGCGTCGCGCGTTCGCGCGACCCGTTGGCTCCTCGCCATGACGGCGGATCATAACGACAAACAATCGGGGGGAAGCGAATGACCGACATTTTCGATTTTGTAGTGGTTGGCGGCGGCTCCGGAGGCTGCGCGGTCGCGAGCCGTCTCTCCGAGGATCCCAACGTTTCGGTGGCGCTGCTGGAAGCCGGCGGCAAGGACGACAACTGGGTCGTCACCACGCCAGGCGCGATGATCCTGATGATCTCCGGCAAGTGTCAACAACTGGGCGTTCGACACCGTGCCGCAAGCCGGCCTCAACGGCCGGATCGGCTATCAGCCGCGCGGCAAGGGGCTCGGCGGCTCGTCCGCGATCAACGCGATGGTCTACATCCGCGGTCACCGCAGCGATTACGATCAATGGGCCTCGCTCGGCAACGCCGGCTGGTCCTATGCCGACGTGCTGCCCTACTTCAAGCGTTCGGAGGATAATTCCGAACTCGGCGGCGAATATCACGGCAAGGGCGGTCCGCTTCACGTCACCGGGCTGCGATCGGACAACCCGGTGCGGGAGACCTTATCTGCAGGCCGCGCGCGAGGCCCAGTTTCGTATCCGCGAGGATTTCAACGCCGAGGAGCAGGAGGGCCTCGGCATCTACCAGGTCACGCAGAAGAACGGCGAGCGCTGGAGCGCGGCGCGCGGTTATATCCATCCGTTCATGGGATCGCGCGCGAATTTGCGCGTCGAGACCCACGCGCAGGCCACCCGCATCCTGTTCGAGGGCAAGCGCGCGGTCGGCGTCGAGTACCGGCAGGGCAAGGAGACCAAACAGATACGCGCCCGCCGCGAGGTGATCCTTTCCTCCGGCGCGTTCCAGACCCCGCAACTGCTGATGCTTTCCGGCGTCGGCGACAGCGCCGCGCTGGCGAAACACGGCATCGCGAGCACCCATCATCTGCCCGGCGTCGGACAAAACCTGCAGGACCATCCGGATTTCGTGTTCGGTTTTACTTCCGATGCGCCTTATTTCAGCGGGCTGTCGTTCGGCGGCATCGCGCGGATTTTCAAGGGGATCGCGCAGTACCGGCGCGAGCGGCGCGGACCGATGACGTCGAACGTTGCCGAATGCGGCGGCTTCCTCAAAACCCGCGCCGATCTCGATGTGCCCGATATCCAGCTGCATTTCTGCATGGCGATGATCGACGATCACGGCCGCAAGCCGCGCTGGGGCACCGGCTTCTCCTGCCACGTCTGCCTGCTGCGGCCGAAGAGCCGAGGCAGCGTTTCACTGCAAAGCGCCGATCCGATGCGGGCGCCGGCGATCGACCCGAACTTTCTCGCAGAGGATACCGACGTCGATGCCATGGTCGCCGGCTTCAAGATGACCAAGCGGCTGCTCGACGCACCGGCGCTGAAGGCGCTGCAGACCTCCGATGTCCACACGGCGGGCATTGAAACCGACGCCGACATCCGCAAAGTGCTGCGCGAGCGCGTCGATACCGTCTATCACCCGGTCGGCACCTGCAAGATGGGCGTCAACGATCCGTTGGCGGTGGTCGATCCGAAACTGAAAGTCTACGGACTTCGAGGGCCTGCGCGTCGTCGACGCCTCGATCATGCCGACACTGATCGGCGGCAACACCAACGCGCCGACCATCATGATCGGCGAAAAGGCCGCCGACATGATCAAGGCGGAGATGCGGGCGGGTTGAACCGCCGGTCACGCCGCAAGCCTGTTGCCTCAGGGCAGGGTTGCCGGCGTTTCCGGCGCGTGACAGACGGCTTCGATGCGGTGGCCATCCGGATCGAGAACGAACGCACCATAATAGGCGGGATGATAGCTCCTTAACCCGGGCTTTCCGTCGTCGCGTCCGCCGGCCGCAAGCGCCGCCGCATGAAATACACCGACGGCGGCGCGATCCGAAGCGCGGAAGCACAAATGGCTCCCGCGCTGGGGAACAATGGGTCCCGCCTCCTCGGTGATCGTGAATTCTACGCCCGTCGAGCCGGGCGCATGGCCGTAATCGGCACCCTTGCCTTCGCGAAAATCGACGATGCGCACCAGCCCAAGCGGCCGCAAGGCGGCATCGTAGAACCGGCGACTACGCTCGATGTCGCAGACCCCCAGGGAGACGTGATCCAGCATGGCAAATTCCCGCAGCAGCGCTGGTTACTGTACGGAAGAAACGGCGGCAACGTTACGGTCAGGTCCATCCGGGCTACCTATTCAACCCTAGGTCAGCAAGAATCCGCCGTCCACGGTGACGACGCTGCCGGTCATGTAACGCGAGGCGCTGGACGCCAGCAGCATGATCGCGCCGTCGAGATCGGATTCGGCGCCGACCCGGCGCTGCGGAATCCGCTTCGTCAGTTTCTCGCCTGCCGGCGTCGACCAGAAATCATGGTTCATCTCGGTATCGATATAGCCCGGCGCCAGCGCATTGACGCGGATGCGGTTGCCGGCGAGTTCCAGCGCCATCGCCTTGGTCGCCTGGACGATGCCCGGCCTTGGAAATCGTGTAGGGCGAAAGAAACTTCATCACCCCGAAGCCCAGCACGGATGCGACATTGACGATATTGCCTTCCTGCTTGCGCGCGATCATTCGCCGCGCCATTTCGGTCGCCGCGAAATAGGCGCCCTTGAGATTGGCGTTGATGACCGAATCCCAATCCGCCTCGGTCTGGTCGACCGCGAGCTTTTCGACCGCGATGCCGGCATTGTTGATGAGCACGCTGACCGGACCGAGCGCGGCTTCGGCGCGCTCGATCGCCTTTCCGATCGAGGCCGTATCGGTCACGTCCATCTGCACCGCGACGGCGCGGCCGCCCTGCCCTCGAATTTCATCCTCGAGGCTCTTCAGTTTGGCGGTCTGGCGCGCCGCCAGCGCAACCGCTGCGCCACGGGCAGACAGCACGCGCGCGAACTGTCGTCCCAGCCCCTGCGAGGCGCCGGTGACGAGAATGATTTCTTTACTGACGTCGAATAGATCTGGCATGACGCGTCCCCGGGGCGAGTAGTTCGTTTTTATTGATACAGACGATTTTAGCGATCGCAAACCGGATTTGTTGACCAAGACCCACCAACGGAAACAACGAGAGTTATCGTCCATGAACAGTTTCGATGCCGCTCGTCTATCGTCGGGTTGGCTCGTCGCGGTCGTCACCGGTTTCAACGCCGGCTTGCTGCGCAGCGCCGTCACGATCCTGGCCTATCTGATCGCGATGCCGATCGCGGTCTGGGTCGATGTCGCTGGTTGCCCCCGAGATCGACGGCAGGCCGACTCGCCCTGCGCAAACCTCGCTGCTGTTCTTCGGAATCTTTCTGGTCGCCGGCATGGTGCTCGGAAAATCCGATGCGAATGGCGCTCGACGAAACCATCGGGCCCGGCGCCGGCATCGGCGATCGCCTTGCCGGGGCCGCACTTGGCGCGGTGCGCGTCGGCCTTGTCGCGATCACGCTGGTGCTGATCTTCGATCGGCTCGTGCCGCTCCGACCGTCAGCCGGCGTACCTGACCGGCTCGCACCTGCGGCCGCTGTTGTCGGTGGCCGGCCAAACGGGACTTAAAACCGCTGCCGCCGGACGTTGTCGCCTATATCGATCGCCTGAAGAAAGGCCGGCGGATTTAAGCCCGAACGCCCTCCCTGATATGCATTTCGGCCGTGCCGCGGTCTCTTATCAGGGCCGTCCGGGTTGGCTACAGTGGCAAAACCGGACTTCAAAAAAGCACCAGACATAACGGGAGTGAGACAGTGGATCTTGGGATCAAAGGCCGCCGCGCCATCGTTTGCGCATCCAGCAAGGGCTTGGGACGCGCCTGCGCCATCGCGCTCGCCACCGAAGGCGTGCATGTCACGCTGACCGCGCGCGGCGCCGAAGCGCTGGCGAAAACCGCCGCCGAAATACGCAAAGCCAATCCCGGCGTCACGGTGACCGAAGTCGTCGGCGACATCACCACGCCGGCCGGCCGCGAAGCCGCGCTGAAGGCCTGTCCCGATCCGGATATCCTGATCAACAATGCCGGCGGCCCGCCGCCCGGCGATTTCCGCAACTGGACCCGCGACGACTGGATCAAGGCGCTCGACGCCAACATGCTGACGCCGATCGAACTGATCAAGGCGACGGTGGACGGCATGATGGCCCGAAAATTCGGCCGCATCGTCAACATCACCTCGGCCGCGGTGAAGGCGCCGATCGAGGTGCTCGGTCTGTCCAACGGCGCGCGCACCGGCCTCACCGGCTTTGTCGCGGGAATCGCGCGCAAGACCGTGATCAATAACGTCACCATCAACGGTCTGCTGCCGGGTCCCTTCGATACCGATCGCCTGCGCGGCCAGGTGGCGAAGGCCGAAGCCGAGAAGCGCGGCATCACGGTCGACCAGTTGCTGGCGGAGCGCGCCAAGCTCAATCCGGCCGGCCGCTTCGGCGATCCCGAGGAATTCGGGCTGGCTTGCGCGTTTCTCTGCGGCGCCAAGGCCGGCTTCATCACCGGACAGAACATCCTGCTCGACGGCGGCGCATTTCCGGGCACGCTGTGAAGGCTGTCTGGTACGAGCGGACGGGCGCTGCGCCCGATGTCCTGACCGTCGGCGAGATGCCGACGCCGGTGGCCGGACCGGGCGAAGTTCGCGTCCGGCTGGAGGCCTCCGGCGTCAATCCTGCCGATGTCGGCCGTCGCGCCGGCAGCTATCGCGCGATGGAATTTCCCCGCGTGATCCCGAACAGCGATGGCGCCGGTATCGTCGATCAGGTCGGCGACGGCGTCACGCGGCTTTCGGATCGGCCAGCGGGTCTGGCTCTTTAACGGCCAGCGCAACGGCCGCGCTTTCGGCACCGCGGCGGAATACATAGCGCTTGCCGAACATCTGGTGACGCCGTTGCCGGACGATGTTTCGTTCGCGGCCGGCGCGACGCTCGGCATCCCCTGCATGACCGCGTGGTGCTGCCTGTTCGGCGATGGATCGATCGCGGGCCAGACCGTTCTGGTCACCGGCGGCGCCGGCGCGGTCGGTCACTATGCCGTGCAGCTGGCGAAAGGCGGCGGCGCGCGGGTGATCGCAACCGTCAGTTCGCCCGCGAAGGCGGAGCAGGCGCGGCTTGCGGGCGCCGATCTCGTCATCGACTACAAGACCGAAGACGTCGTCGCCAAGACGCTGGCCTTTACCGACCAGCGCGGCGTCGATCGCGTGGTCGACGTCGATTTCGGCGGCAACATCGCAACGACCTGAAATTGATGGCGATGAATTCGACCATCGCGGTCTACGCCACCAACGGCAATCGCAACCCCGTTGTTCCGATGCGCGAGCTGATGGAGAAATGCATCGCGTTGCGCGCGCTGGTGCTGTTCGCGCTGCCGCCGCCCTTGCTCGCGGCGGCGCAGGCCGATATTTCGAAATGGCTCGCCGCGGGCACGCGCATTCACAATATCGCCGGCGCAGTTTCCGCTGTCCGAGACGGCGCAGGCGCATCTCGCGGTGGAAAAGGGCGACAAGCTCGGCACCGTCATCGTCGACTGCGCGCGGTAGGCGGGACGATCGACGGCGCGAAGGTGCGGCAACCCGCATCGTTCGCAAAGAAACCAGAACAGGGAACGCCGGATGTACTGGAAAGTGGGCAAGGTCAAGATCACGAAGATCGTCGAACTGGAGACGGTCGGCAGCACCCGATTTATCCTGCCTTTGGCGACCAACGAAGAAATCCGCAAACTGCCCTGGCTCATTCCCGATTTCGCCACCGAGGAGGGCCGCCTCAAAATGTCGATCCACTCGCTGGTGGTGGAGACGCCCTCGCGCCGGATCGTGGTCGATACCGGGCTCGGCAACGACAAGGAGGGCCGCAACGTCCCGACCTGGAACAACCGCAATGGTCCCTTCCTCGAAACCATGACGGCGGCCGGCTTTCCGCCTGACAGCATCGACACCGTGCTGTGCACCCATCTGCATGTCGATCACGTCGGCTGGAACACCAGGCTTGTCGGCGGTAAATGGGTGCCGACCTTCGCCAATGCGCGCTATGTGTTCGGCAGAGCCGAATATGAGCATTGGCGCGACCACAGCGACGAGCCCGACAAGGTCGCTGTTTTCAACGACTCGGTGAAGCCGATCGTGGACGCCGGCAAGGCCGATCTCGTCGCCAGCGATGCCAGGCTCTGCGACGAAATCACCCTGATCCCGACACCAGGCCACAGCCCGGGCCATATGAGCATTCTCATCAAATCGGACGGCGAGCAGGGCCTGCTCACCGGCGACGTCGCCCACCATCCCTGCCAGATGGCCCATCTCGACTGGTCGTCGACGGCCGATTCCGATCCCGTCCAGTCTGCGGTGACGCGGCGCGAATTGTTCTCGCGTTTTGCCGATACGCCGACCCTGGTGATCGGCGGTCATTTCAGCGCCGCCCGCATCAAGCGCGACGGCGATGCCTTCAAATTCATCGTTTAGCAGCCCTGCAATGCGGCTCGGCAGTTGAATTTCTCCGCCCGCTGTTCCAAGAAGCATCCAAGCAACCAAAACATCCCAGGGAGTGATACGAAATGAAGCTTGTTCGTTACGGGGCCATTGGCCAGGAAAAGCCCGGCCTGATCGACAAATCGGGTCAATTGCGCGACCTCTCCGGGCATGTGAAGGACCTCAATGGCGAGGCCTATTCGCCGGCCTCGCTGGCCAAACTTGCCGGCCTCGACCCGGCCAAGCTTCCGGCCGTCGGCGGCAACCCGCGGCTCGGCGCGCCGGTGACCGGCATGCTCGAAATTCGTCGCCATCGGACTGAACTATGTCGACCATGCCAAGGAGACCGGTAATCCGATTCCCCCCGAGCCGATCTTCTTCCTGAAGGCCAACACCGCACTGAGCGGCCCGAACGACGCGGTGGAAAAGCCGCGCGGCTCGACCAAGCTCGACTGGGAAGTCGAAATCGCCGCCATCATCGGCACCCGCGCCAAATACGTCTCCGAGGCCGACGCGCTCAATCACGTCGCCGGCTACTGCATCTGCAACGACGTCTCCGAACGCAATTTCCAGACCGAGCGCGGGGGCCAATGGACCAAGGGCAAGTCGCACGACACCTTCGGCCCGCTCGGCCCGTGGCTTGTCACCAAGGACGAGATAAAGGACGTGCAGAAACTGTCGATGTGGCTCGACGTCAACGGCGAGCGCCGCCAGACCGGATCGACCTCGACCATGATTTTCTCCATGGCGAAGTGCATTTCCTACGTCTCGCAATTCCTCACCCTGCTGCCCGGCGACATCGTCACCACCGGCACCCCGCCCGGCGTCGGCAGTGGCATGAAGCCGCCGAAATTCCTCAACGCCGGCGACGTGGTCACGCTCGGCATCGAAGGCCTCGGCGAGCAGCGGCAGCAGATCGTCGCGGCGTGAGGTTCTCGTAGTCCGTCATTGCGAGGAGCGTAAGCGACGAAGCAATCCATTCTGTCATGTTGCTCCGTGGATTGCTTCGCTTCGCTCGCAATGACGGGTGTTTCTTCAAGCTTTTTTGAGGACCTTCAGATGAAACTCACATTCTCCCCCGCCTCGCCTTTCGCCAGCAAGGTCCGCATTGCCGCGATCGAGCTTGGCCTGATCGACAAGATCGAGTTCGTCCCGCTCTCGGTCGTGCCGGGCCAGCCCAATGATGAATATTCGCGCATCACGCCGGTGAAGAAGCTGCCGGTGCTGATACTGGACAATGGCGAGGTCATTCTCGATTCCTACGTAATCGTCGAATATCTCGACGAACTCGCCGGCGGCGGAAAGCTTATTCCGGCATCCGGCGCCGCCAGATGGAGGGTCAAGAGCGACCATTCGATCCTGCAGGGCATGCTCGATTCGATGCTGCTGTGCCGTTACGAGAAGATGGTGCGGCCGGAACCGCTGCGCTGGCAGGCGTGGGCCGACGATCACTGGAACCGCGCCTGGAACGGCATGGCGCGCTTCGAGAAGCAGGCCGATATGCTGTCGCGCCCGTTCGATGTCTCCCAGATCGCGCTCACTTGCGTGCTCGGCTATGCCGATTTCCGTTTTGCCGATTGCGGCTGGCGCAAGGCCTATCCGAGGCTCGACGCCTTCCACGAAAAGATGCTGACAAGACCTTCGGTCAAGATATCGGTGCCGCCGCCAGCCTAAATCGTCAGGAGATGGTCATGAGCCTCAAGCTTGCCGCCGGCGATCTCACCATCCATCGCATCATCGAGCAGGAAACCACTTTCCTGCCCGCGCTGGACTTGCTGCCCAGCCTGACGCCGGAGCTGCTGGCGGAAAACCGGGAGTGGATGCGAAAGGCCGGCGCGATCGACGCCGATGACGTGCTGATCCTGTGTTTCCAGTCCTATATCGTGAAGACGCCGCATCACACCATTCTGGTCGATAGCTGCATCGGCAACGACAAGCCGCGGCCGCTGCGTCCGAAATGGAATATGAAGACCGACGACACCTATATGCGCACGCTGGCAACCGCAGGCTTTGCGGTCGAGGATATCGATTATGTGATGTGCACGCACCTGCATGTCGATCATGTCGGCTGGAACACCCGGCTGGAAGATGGCCGCTGGGTGCCGACGTTTCCGAACGCCCGCTACATCTTCGGTAAGACCGAATTCGACTACTGGACCGAACAACACGCCAAGGCGGAGGTCGCCCCGTTCGGCGACAGCGTGTTGCCGGTCGTCGAAGCCCGGCGGGCCGAGATCGTGCGCCACGATTTCGAGATCGGCGACCACGTGCGGATTTTGCCGACCCCGGGTCACACGCCGGGTCACGCCGCCTTCACCTTCGGCCGCGGCAAGGACGACGCCGTCATCAGCGGCGACCTCATGCACACCCCGCTGCAGACGCGCTATCCGGAACTGTCACCGAAATTCGACGTCGATCCGGCCCAGGCGGCAACGACGCGGCGCGATTTCCTGGAGCGCTATTGCGACAGCGACACGCTGTGCTGCACCGCGCATTTCCCCTCGCCCTCTTCCGGGAAAATCCGGCGCTGGGGCAGCGGATTTTCCTGCCAGGCGGTTTCGTAACTGGGTTGCTCCGGGGCGCGCAGCCTCTTTTCACCTCTCCCCGCTTGCGGGGAGAGGTCGGATCGCTTTGCGATCCGGGTGAGCGGGCACCTTTATCAATCGGAATTGGTTTCGCGGACAGAGCCCCTCACCCCGACCCTCTCCCCGCAAGCGGGGAGAGGGAGAAGGACTTAGTCGAACAAACTCGGCGTGTGATTGACGACCGCGCCTTCGATCGCGAGCATTTTCAGCTTGGTCACGACGCCGCCATTGGCGGAAAACCCACCCGGCTTGCCGCCGGCGGCGAGCACGCGGTGACAGGGCACCACGATCGGACAGGGGTTGCGTCCCAGCGCCTGCCCGACATCGCGCGACAGCTCGACGCCGCCGAGCCGCTTGGCGATATCGCCATAGGTCAGCGTCTTGCCCGGTGGAATGGTGCGCGCGATGTCGTAGACGCCGCGGTTGAATTCGGGAACACCATCGAGATCGAGCACGACATCGCTGAGGTCGTTCGGCTTGCCCGCCAGCAACTCGACGATCCCCTCGATCGCGCTTTGCACTTCCGCCGGTGGTGGCGCCTCCGCAATGTCGCCATGGCTCTGGCGAATGCGGGTACGGGTCTTGTCCTCGTTGCCCATCGGCAGTTGCACGCCGCTGATGCCGCGCGGACCCCAAACGATGCCGCAACGCCCGATCGCGGTGTCGAATATAGCAAAACAGTGGCCGGTCATGGCTGGCTCCAAAAATCTGATCGCCCCATGTTGAGAGCTTGGTACTTGAGGGGAATCTAGGCTTGGAAATTGTTGCGATCCACCCGGATTCCGGAAAATCTTCCGCCGTCCCATGAAAAGAACTCACCGCCTAAGGGATTGAGCCTGCGCCGGATTTCATGGGATGATCCAGCCATCGCCGGCCGCCTTTTCCTCAACCCCTCACGAGCGCCCCATGCAAACGCTTCGCGTCAACGGATACGACATGGCCTATCTCGATGTCGGCCAAGGCCCGCCGCTGGTATGCGTGCATGGCACGCTCGGGGATTTCCGCACCTGGTCGCCGGTGCTGGGGCCGTTGTCGAACGCCCGTCGGGTGATCGCGGTATCCTTGCGGCACTTTTTCCCCGAACACTGGGATGGGGTCGGCGACGACTACTCGATTGCGCAGCATGTCGCCGACATGGCCGGCTTCATCGAGAAACTGGATGCCGGGCCGGTGGATCTGATGGGGCACTCGCGCGGCGGCCATGTCTCGTTTCGGGTCGCGCAGCGGCGGCCCGAGCTGTTGCGTAAATTGATCCTGGCTGAGCCCGGCGGAGAACTCGATTCAACGCTTGATCCCGCCGCCGTTCCGGGGCCGTCACCCTTGGCGGTGAGAATCGCGGCAGCGGCCGAGAAGGTCGGGGCCGGCGATATCGAGGGCGGGCTGAGGCTGTTCTTCGATGGGATCGAAGGTGCCGGCGCCTGGGCGCGGCTGGCGGCGCCGGCGCAGCAGCAACTGCGGGACAATGCCTTTACCCTGCTCGGCCAGGTCCGGGACAGGCGGCCGCCGTTCGCCAGGGCCGATGTGGAATCAATCGAGATGCCGACGCTGTTCATCGGCGGCGCCGACACCACGGGCGCGCTGCCCGTGGTGCTGAGCACGCTGGCGGCGCATATCGGCAATTCAAGGACGGCGATGATCTCCGGCACCAGTCATTGGATGTTCGACCAGGCGCCGCAACAATTCTGCAAGATCGTACTGGAGTTTCTGGCGGCGTGATAACGTGTCCCGGCACGCGGCCGCGCGACACCGCGATGCCGGTATACTCCGGCCGGGTTGGTAAACCCCCGTCCCGGTGCTATTCTTGCCTCAAACGAATATGGGGTTTTGCCCCTGGGGATGCGAGGAGGAAGCCATGAAACTAACCCAGCAACAGATCGCCGACTTCAACCGCGAGGGTTGGCTGTTCCTGCCCGAATTGTTCAGCCCGGAAGAAGTGAAGCTGCTGGCGCACGAGGCCGAGGCCATCTACGACACCAAGCGCCCCGAAGTATGGCGCGAGAAGAGCGGCGCGCCGCGCACCGCCTTCGCAGCCCATCTTTACAACGAGGCGTTCGGGCTGCTCGGCGCGCATCCGCGCATGATCGATCCGGTGGAGCAGATCTTCGGCGAGAAGGTCTATATGCACCAGTACAAGATCAACGCCAAATCGGCTTTCACCGGCGACGTCTGGCAGTGGCATCAGGACTACGGAACCTGGAAACGCGATGACGGCATGCCGCAGCCCCGCGCCATGAACATCGCGATCTTTCTCGACGAGGTGATGTCGATCAACGGCCCCTTGATGCTGGTGCCGCGGAGCCAGCACGCCGGCGACCTGAAGGCGTCGCATGACACCTCGACCACGTCATATCCGCTGTGGTCGCTGGACGAGGAAACCGTGACACGACTGGTGAAGGAAGGCGGCATTGTCGCGCCCACCGGCAAGGCCGGCGGCATGCTGATGTTCCACGGCAACCTGGTGCACGGCTCGGCCGGAAATATCACCCCCTATCCGCGCAAGATCGTCTATCTGACGCTCAACGCTGTCTCGAATTACATCCGCACTCCCACCCGGCCGGAATATATCGCGCATCGCGACTTCACGCCGATCAAGACCGTGGACGATGATTCGCTGTTGCGGCTGGCGCGCGCCCATCGCCAGGCGGCGGAGTAGGAGCGCCTACACTTCTCCAGCGTCCCAATGGGTCCCGGCTCTGCGGAGCGGCGTGAAGAACGCCGCATCGCATCCGGGACACGCCAACTTCCTGGATCACCCTCGCCATGAACCTGTCTCATCTGCTCGGCGCCCGCCACGCGGCTGGAAAGCCCGTTCGTGTTGCGCTGATCGGCGCCGGCAAATTCGGCTCGATGTTCCTGTCGCAGGTGCCGCACACGCCTGGGTTGGAGGTCTCCGTGATTGTCGATCTGGATCCGGATCGCGCGCGCGAGGCCTGCCGCACCGTCGGCTGGAACGCGGCACGAATTGCGGCGACCACATTCACCACCGAGGCCGCAAAGGCCACTTCCGACCAGATCGAAGTGATCGTGGAAGCGACCGGCAATCCCGCCGTCGGCATCAAGCACGCGCGCGCCGCGATTGCGGCCGGCAAGCATATCGTCATGGTCAATGTCGAGGCCGACGTGTTGGCGGGACCGCTGCTTGCGGAGGAAGCGCGCAAGGCCGGCGTGGTCTATTCGCTGGCCTATGGCGACCAACCCGCGCTGACCGCCGAGATGGTGGACTGGGCGCGCGCCACCGGCTTCCACGTGGTTGCCGCCGGCAAGGGCACAAAATACCTTCCGGCCTATCATGACGTGACACCGGCCGGGGTCTGGAGTCATTACGGGCTGACGGCCAACGAGGCGCAGTCGGCCGGCATGAACCCGCAAATGTTCAACTCGTTTCTCGACGGTACCAAGTCGGCGATCGAAATGGCGGCGATTGCGAACGCCACCGGGCTCGATGTGCCCACCGGTGGATTGTTGTTTCCGCCCTGCGGCGTCGACGATCTGCCGCATGTGATGCGGCCGCGGGATCAAGGCGGCGTGCTGGAAAAATCCGGAGTGGTCGAAGTGGTGTCCTCGCTGGAGCGCGACGGCCGGCCGGTGTTTCGCGATCTGCGTTGGGGTGTTTACGTGGTGCTGGAAGCGCCGAACGATTATGCCGCGGACTGCTTCAAACAGTATGGCCTGAAGACCGATGCCAGCGGCCGCTACGCGGCAATGTACAAGCCCTATCACCTGATCGGGCTTGAGCTGAATATATCCATTCTGTCCGCCGCATTGCGCAAGGGCCCCGACCGCGAAATCGGCATCCGCATGGCCCTGGGCGCCGAACGGCGCCAAATCATCGGTCTTGTGGCGGGGCGTGGAATGCGAATTGCGGGAATCGGAATCTCGGCAGGGTTGGCGGCATCGCTCTTGCTCACTCGATCGCTGCAAAGTTTGTTGTTTCATGTTGGCCCGTTCGATCCCCTTGCCTTTGGTGGAGCAGCAGTGGTGCTTGCCGCGGTGGCGCTCGTCGCCTGCTATGTTCCTGCGCGGCGAGCGGCGCGGGTGGATCCGATGACTTGCCTGAGAAACGAATAGCGGGAAAATAAGAAATGAATCGCCTCTTTGAACTCGGCCGTCGACTGCGCATGTTGCTGCGCGGGCGGAAGTTCGACCTCGAACTGGATGAGGAGATGCGACTCCACCGGGAACTGCGCGAGAGGGAGGGGCGCGCCACTGGCGCGACAGAGAGTGAGGCGAGCTACGTGGCTCAACGCAGATTTGGAAACGCGCTGCAGCTCCGGGAAAGTGGACGCGAAATGTGGCGGTGGAATTGGGCCGAAGAGTTTTTGCAGGATCTTAGATATGGTTTGCGCCTGCTGCGGAAGAATCCGGGCTTCACTGCCGTAGCCGTCCTCACACTTGCACTCGGCATCGGCGCGAACACGGCCATCTTCAGCCTGATTGACACGGTGATGCTGCGCATGTTGCCCGTTCAGAAGCCTGAAGAACTTGTACGCCTAGTTTACCGATCGCCACAGACGGGAAATCAACCTCAGGGAATCTTCACAAATCCTCTGTGGGAACAGATCCGCGACCACCAAGATGTTTTCTCCGGTGTCTTTGCAAATGGTTGGGCGAAATTCGACCTGGCACAGGGCGGTGAATCGCACAACGTCAATGCAGTGTATGTTAGTGGCGATTTTTTTAACACGCTTGGAGTTCGCCCGGCAGCTGGACGGCTTATAGCTTCGAGCGATGACAAACGCGGCTGCTCCGGCGTGGTGGTCCTTAGCGATGGCTTCTGGCAAGAACACTTTGGCCGGGCGGAAACCGCTGTTGGAAGCATGCTTACTTTAAGCGGCCATTCATTGCAAGTAATTGGAGTCGCCGCCCCCGGTTTTTTCGGAGTGATCGTCGGAGAAAAGTTCGATGTTGCGGTTCCACTTTGCACAGAGGAAATCTTTGACGCAAAGCATCCCATGCTGGACCAGCGTTCCTCCTGGTGGCTGGCGGTCATGGGGCGCCCAAAGGATGGGATCGGCGCGAAACAATTGGCCGCGCGGCTTCAGGTACTATCTCCGGGAATTTTCGCGGCCGCGGCGCGTGAATCTGACTCCCCAGAAAGGCAGAAGGCGTTCGCGAAGAGCATGCTTGCGACCACGCCGGGTGGAATCGGAATCTCCTATCTTCGATCTGAGTTCGACAAGCCGCTCAAGACGCTTATGGTTGTCGTCGGGCTGGTGCTGTTGATTGCCTGCGCCAATATCGCCAGTCTGATGCTGGCCCGCGCCGCGAGCAGGCGAAAGGAAATGTCCATTCGCCTGGCGGTAGGCGCTTCCCGCTCCCGTCTTATCCGCCAACTTCTTACCGAGTGCATCCTTTTGTCTTCGGTCGGAGCGCTGCTGGGCGTGCTGTTCGCACGCTGGGCGTGCCCGCTCCTGGTTCACCTTATCGCGGCGGCGAACAGACCTGGATTCCTGCAAATCTCGCTGGACGGCCCCATTCTTGGATTTACTGCCGGAATTGCCGTGCTGACCGGTTTGTTGTTCGGGGCCCTTCCCGCCTTGCGCGCGACTCGAGTGCCGCTGACATCGGCAATGAAAGGCGGAGTCACTGAGGGAAGAGAAGGCTGGGGCCGGTTCCGCCCGGGGAAATGGATCGTAGTTTCGCAGATAGCGATTTCGTTTGTTCTGCTGATTGTAGCGGGTCTCTTCCTGCAAAGTTTCAGAAGTCTGCTGAATCTCGATGCTGGATTTGACCGCAGCAATGTACTTCTGGTGTCCGCGGATACTGCCAACGCGAACGTGCCACAGGATCGCCTCGCGGCCTTGTATCAACAAATCCTGGATAGGCTAAGGACGCTTCCTGGAGCTATTTCGGCAAGCGATTCAGTTCTTACACCGATCAGCGGTTCCGGGTGGAACAACTCTTTTCATCTGGAAGGCGCCGGCGGCCCATCCGGAGAGGATGCCAGCGCGCAACTGAATTACGTTTCACCGGGCTATTTCGCGACGCTCCGCTCGCCCATCTTGGCGGGGCGCGATTTCGATGAAGGTGATTCGGCCGGGGCACCGTTTGTGGCTATCATTGACCAGAGCATGGGGGGCATATTTTTTCCGCATTCCGACCCCGTTGGGAAATTCCTGTGGATCGAAGGTGTTGAGCCGGGTGAAAAATCTCCCGCTTTACAGATTGTCGGCGTCCTGAAAGATACAAAGTACGGCTCTTTGCGTGAGGATTATTCCCCCACCATTTATTTCCCCATCGCGCAGTTGATCAAGCCGGTGGGAGTGATGACCGGCACTCCCACCTTCGAGATTCGCACTGCTTCCAGGCCGTCATCTCTTGCGCGAGCCGCCGAAGCGGCGATCACCGGAGTGAACAAAGCCATTTCCCTGGAATTCAAAACGCTCGAAACCCAGGTAAACGATTCGCTCCGGCAAGAACGTATGCTGGCCACGCTTTCCGGGTTTTTCGGCGGACTCGCGCTCATCCTGGCGATGATTGGCCTGTACGGCGTGCTCGCTTACATGGTTACGCAGAGGCGCAAGGAAATCGGTATTCGCATGGCTCTGGGCGCCGGCCGGGGATCCATCCATTGGCTGATTCTTCGGGACGTTTCGGTCATGTTGCTGGCGGGGATTGGCGCCGGGCTTGGGATCTCGATGTGGGCCACGCAACTCTTCCAGAGAATGTTGTTTGGAATGAAGGCTTACGACACTCAAACGATTTTGATGGCCGGAAGCGTACTTGTGGGCGTCGCTCTCATCGCGGGTTACCTGCCCGCCCGACGCGCTTCACGCGTGGATCCCATGTCCACGTTGCGAAATGAATAGGGGAGTCCATCGCGGCGCGAATTTTCGACTCACTCTTTGAATGGATCGGCGAGCTCGGCAGACGATTGCGCATACTCCTGCGCGCGGAGGGTATTGCTCGTGGACCACATTCCCTCGCTGCGCTATGAAGAGGACCGAGCGCAAGGCTACGAGACGCGTGGGTGGGACAAGTTTGAATTATAAGAAGTCACTTCTTGATAGGGATAAATAAAATCAACAACAGCGCGACAACATTCAACCATCCGAACCAATCGCCCCAGCGCGCGTAGAGCGTATTTACATGGCGGACCGGCGTGTTCAAATAGAGAGTAGGGAAGCGAATCGCCGCGCTCTGCTCGGCAAGCACGCGTCCGCGGTCGTCGCTGATGGAAAGGCGACCCTCACTGGCGGCGCGGGCGATAGTGAAGCCGCTTTCCACTCCCCGCATCACAGCCATGCGGCCGTGCAACCAGCCATCTATGCGGAAGTCCCAGGCCGGCACAAGTAGCAGTGACACGCCATTTGCTCCGTACTGGCGGCTTAGAGCCGGGAAATCCATGTCCTTGCAAATTTCGATTCCCCATATGCCGGATGGTTGATTCAGAATTGTGCGAGTTGTGCCCGGCACATCCACTGCTTCGATTCCGGGGATCATGTGATGCTTGTCGTAGGTCGCGGTGACGGACCCATCCGCAGAAAACAAGCGGGCTTCATTAAACCTGCGAGTATCATTTCCCCGGTCGAGTCCCGCTAGGACAAAGGATTGAGTCTTCCTGGCAGTTTCGCCCAGAAGACCGTCGAAATCCGCAAGCTTTTCATCAGGAACAATGACGATCTTTTCAGGGAGCACGACTACTTCGACGCCCTGTGCAGCGAACCTCGCCGTTTGCTCTGAGATTTCACTAATCAGCTGAGTACCTGTTTCTTTCTGTTGGTAAAACGGATTTGCCGTGCCTATAGCCACAAGCCCGATTCTTACGGAATGGTCAGCCGGAGGCGTCAAAAACAGGCGGGCCCAGCCGAATGTCAACACGGCTAAGAGGATTAACCCATTCACGGCGGCTAGTTTCAGTTTATGAATTCCACTTCCGTTGCCGGTTGAATGGTTGCTTAACAGGGCCGCTACTGTGGCGGGGAGCAGGAACAAACAAAAGGTGATTCCCCAAATCCCAACCAGAGAGGCGATTTGGACTACGGGCAGGAAATCCATTTGCGTATAGCCCAAATTCCCAAACGTGCTGTGCGGGGATGTGAGCGCATTCAGGAATTCGTAGGTAACCCAAACTATGGGAAACGAAAACGCCGCCTTCCACAAAGCGCCGCGGCGCACGAACATCCTGTGCACAAGCACGGCGAGCCCAAAAAAACAGGAAGGAAGAATAAGAAAAATGAGTATGACCGGGAGAGGGAGTTCAATTACATCGTGCGCGTAATGCCAAAGATTCAGGCTTCCTAGAAACCATGCTATGGCGCCAATAAAAAATGAATAGAGGGCGCTTGATCGGGCTGCAATAAGGAGAATTGGTAAAGGAGCCAGCCATATGAGCCACCACAAAGGATGAAGTCCAGTGCCCCAATAAAGCATTGCGGCTGCTACAGCCACAGCCACTAAAGGCGCCAAGCTGAGGCTTACCGGGCGCCTGAGAAGTGTGGCTTCAGGTTTTGATTCCACGCAGAATCGGCCTCATAGAGTGACGCGCCAATGCTCGAAATACTCTCTCGCTGAGACCAACCGACAAATGAGTGCAGGATGAGTCTCACGTAGAAAGTAACAAATTAAGCAGACCGAGGGCGCGCCATCCGGTACTGTCGGGCACGGGGCCGCATTCGGCTGATTTACAAACCCTGAAATGGATCAGCGACCCGCAGCCGCGCTAACGGAGATCGGCTTGTACCCTGAATTGGACGCGGTCTTGAGAGCCTTAACCGTTTCCTCGGCTGTCAATAATGGCGTGGTCTTCATGGACTTGCAGGATCCACCGGCCGCCACTGCCATGGCGAACGCGGCTGCTTCCACATTCGTAGGTAAATCAATGATCGCGACAGTGTCGTAATCCCCGAACGACATCCAGCCGCCTATCACTTTTCCACCGAGCCGCTCCACCACGGGGCGTATTGCGTCGATACGATCATGCGGATTAGCGACCAGCGCTGACCATGCTCCCGTTGAATAAGCAACTTGCAAAAGGTAGTGAGCCATAAAACCTCCTCTGGGGGTGAACTTAGGCGGACTCTGCCATGGAATACCTCGCATGTCAAAGAGAAGTGAAGATCGGAACCACCTTAGGTTTGCCAGACCGGAATCCCGCGACGCGCCATTGCGCATGTTCCTGTCACACAAGATGCGTGAGTACGATCAATACGGAGCGGATGAGGGCTAGTCTCTTTAATTCAGCAGGGATTTGAGTAATTTAGAGGATGTTGAAACTTTATCTACATTAAGGGTTTAAATGATTGACAGGATTGCGGGGGAATCCTACCATACGTAGGGATAACTCCGGGAGGAAGCATTGTTCAGATTGAGACAACTCTTTGCGATTGTGTTTATTGCGGGGGTACTGGTAGTAACCCCCTTGCATGCCAGACCCTCCTCGCCCCCTTTGGGAATTGTCACCAGCGCGCAACGATCCCTGGTCGGGCAAGTAGCGGCCCTGGACGGTACTAGTCTTTACGATGGAGATACGGTAGCCACCGAGACGGTGGGAGCGATGCGGCTGCGCTTCGGCGGGTCGCAGATGGTGCTGGGGGGAGACACGATGGTGACGCTGAACAAGAGCGCCGCCGGGGTCAGTGCCACCTTGGTACACGGGACGGTGCGATTCGCCAGCGTGCCTGGTTCCATTTTGGAATTGCACACCTTGAAGGTGGTGGTGGTGCGGGCCAAAGGGGATAAACCGGCCACCGGGCAGTTAAGCGTTGTGGGGCCGAATGAGTTTTCAGTGGGCAGCACCAAAGGTGATTTAGTGGTGAGCGTGAACGGGAATGAGCGCGAGGTGAACGAATCGACCGCCTACCGGGTGACCGTGGAGGATGCGGACGCAGGCGCGGCACCGGGGATTGGCACACTGGCGGCGGGGAGAAGCGCGGGGCTGTGGATCGCGATTGCGGCGGTAGCCGCAGGAACCACCATAGCGCTGATTCTGGCGTTCATGAGTCCCAGCAAGCCCTGAAAGGAAATCAAAACTGATCTCAGTCGGGCGGAACCGCATCAAGGTTCCGCCCGATTTGCTTTATAGGGACGCGCAAGACCTTGCGGGTCTTGAACCGGGAGTGGAATGGAACTGACTCGCGGCGCACCCAGGTTCAATCGGCAACGCAAAGCAAAGTTAATTCCGGATCGATGAGAATACGTTTCGGATCAAACGTGGTGACAAAACGGAAAGAGGTCTGACTTCCAGTTGTGGTCACGTGTCCAAGAAAGACCGGCTTTCCCCCGGCGGCTGCAAAAAGGGGAACCCTGGCTAGAAATTCCGGGGGGACGCCATCCTGATTCAAAACCCCATTGACGACGAATTGCTCGCCGGAACGTTTGGCGGTGAACTCCACTTTGTAATGCGGGATACCTGTGCCGCGAACCCACTGATCGAAAAACCATGACATCGAGCGGCCGCCCTCGAGATCCATGGAAGGGAGCATGATTTTCTGGACGGCACGCTCCAAATCGTCCGTCGTGAGGGCACCGCCGCGGTGAGATTCGATTAGCGAGCGGAGCAAGCGGACGAATCGCTCGTCGGGGTCCTTAGCCTGCGGATCGCGCAGCATCATTCGCAACATATGGACAACCCAGGTTGCCTTGGCATAGACAACCTGTTCATAGCCGACCAGGTTCGTTGAAGAATGGAGGCGATAGCCAAGGGCAAGCGGCCCTGTGGAATCCACCGAATCTTGCGCGGAGTCCGGATTGCCGGGAATTCTGGATGACAAAGAGTCGCGATAACGGTTGAGCCAAACTTTTAGCGCGTGATTGGAATCCTTCCGGGTTTCGGCAAAAAGGAGCGCGACGTAATTCGCAATTCCTTCCGTAATCCACTGATCGCGATAACTGTGCCAGGCAACCTGATTTCCCCACCACTGGTGAGCGAGTTCATGGTAGGGAACAATTTCAGTGAAATGTTCCTGCCGCGCGGTACTCAGGCCGACGCGGCGCTGGGTTTCGCTGGATAAAAACGAAAACTCAGGAAGATAGAGCAGGCCTGGCCAGCCTTCGCCAGTGGTCCCGGGGACTTGTGAGACTTCCAGGCGGTCGTATGGAAAGGGCCCGCCATATCTACTGAAGTATTGCGCGGCCTGGGCAATTTCATCTCCAAGCCTGCGAAGAATCGTGGCGGGATCAGGGGCAGGATCAGTTTCCGTGGTGGAGCCTACGAAAACAGGCTTTACATTGCCCTGAATGTCGGCTTTCGGAAATGGAGTGGCAACGACGTGCCGGCCCATATGCCTTTGGACCGCAAGCTCCAACTGAGGATTGGCGAAAAGGTCGACCTTGATCCCCGTGGACTCGACACTCACGGTGCGGTATTCACCCAGATTGAATCCCGCGGCAAAAATAGATTTTTCAGAAATCCAGTGGGCCTGGCGCCAGTCTCCATCCTCGTGTTCGTCGATCTTATTACCGGTAGCCACAAGGACGAGCTTACGAGGCCAGCGGAATCTCAGATCAAAGTGCGCAAATGAGTCCACAGCGCCGACATGCGGATACCAGGTGCCATGTTCGCCGGCATAGTAAACGCCATATCCGGAGTCGTGGATAACATGGCCCTTGTAGGTCAAACGCACACGAAAACTGTCCCCGGCCTGAACCGGTCGAGTCAGAATTACAGTTAGAGCATTGTCTCCGCGCGCGGAGAGTTCGTGGCGGGGAGACAATTCACTCTGGAAAAACTCGAGAGACTGGCCGGATTCATCCGAAGCGGAATCAACTCGCAGGTCACTGGAAAGTTCGAGGGGGATGGCGCGTTCCCCGCCGCGGACGGCGCGCAGAGTAATTGTTGCGGCGCCCGCGGAGTCTAATTCGGGCCCTATCGTCGTGTCGATGGAATAGCTTTCGGGGACGAACGGAGCCCGCCCATCATCGGGGCCCTGCCAATGGAAGGACGCCCAAACGTCGTACACCTGCTGGTCATTTACTGTTTTCGGCTGGCCCACCTGTACCTGTTCCTCATGGCGGTCATCGACAAGCGCGTCAAAAGGGCCAGAGGTTTCGCCCAGTATGCCTGCATAGAAGTAGGGAACTACGCGGTCGGCGAGCAAGTCCGAAAGGAGCCGCAACGAGTGGCCGGCATTCAAGGTCGCAACCGCAGGATCCCATTCTTCAGAGAAGCTGGGGTCAGGGCCAGAGGGCAAATCTGCTTCCTTGATTCGGGACTGAAGCAGAGTCGCGGAGTCGTCGTCAAAGCGCATGTAAATCTTGCTGAAGTTTTGATCGAGAATCGGAGCGCCAAGGAAGTGAACGAGGGAGGCCTTTTCGGTGGTGTCGCGGGGAATCATGAGGATGTGCCCACGCCCGGAAAATACAGCACCGGTGATTTTTCCCTGAAAAGGCTGGAAAAACGCGAATTGGCCTTGCGTGAATGTGAGGTGAATGGCATCGCGGCGAAGGTCCAGATCCTTCACGTTGTAAACTTCGCCGGAATTAACGCGCAGGGAGTTCAGCGCGTCGTAAAGAGCGTGTGCCGGATTACCCGCGGGAGGCGCCGCAAGAGCCAAAGCTCCCGCCAGAACGGCGCACAATACGAAAAAAAATGTGACCCGAACCACCCAATCCACCCCGATCCCCAATCCACTGTAGCAAGTAGGGCAAAGTGCGGCAAGCAAAACGGCCACTGTCACAGCGCATTGGCTAAAATAGTTGGATGCGGATTCGTGGCGCCACGGTCATGGTGTCCTCAGTGTCGCTGCTCATGCTTTGCGGCGCACTGGCAACCGCGCGCGCCGACACGATTGTGCTTAAGAATGGGCGGCGCATCGTGGTTGAACGCGCCACGGAATCAGGTGATCGAATTGTCGGCGAGACTCAGGCGGGTGAGATATCGCTTCCGAAATCAATTGTGGAGCGCATCGAGCACTCCGCAGTAGCATCCGCCGCTCCTGCACCACCGGACCGAATAACCAGCGGCGGATTTGTGATTGCGCCACCTGCGACACAAGTGGAACTGACATTGGACCCCGATGTGGCGCAAGCAGCCGTCCACGATGGCTCGATTGACAAGGCATATATCGCCCGGCTGGACGGAGCGGCAATTAGCGGCGCGCCGGGGGCGGCCTCTCGGGCAGCTTCCGCGCATTACGCCGCCGCCGGATACGAAACAAGTAAGGGAAACTTAAAAGCCGCGGTAGACCAGGAGCGGCAAGCGCTGCGATTCCTGCCGAACAGTGTGCCCTTGCTAGTGGAAGCAGCCTACGGCCACTTGAAACTGAGCGAATACTCGACGGCGCTGGATTATCTCACTCGGGCGAAGCGCGCCGCGCCCGATTCTCCGGATGTGGCCAAGCTGAGCGGGTGGGCCGAGTATGGCCTGAACCGAATTCCGGAAGCGGTGCAGGAGTGGAAGCGAGCGCAACAGCTCCGGCCGGATCCGGATGTCGCCAAGGCGCTTGAAAAAGCGGAGCGGGACGCTCGCGCCGAAAACGATTTTCGCCAGGGTCAGACGAGTCATTTTGTTTTGCGCTATTCGGGCGCGGCCGAACCGGGGCTCGCTGCCGACATCCTACGCACGCTGGAGATCCACTTCGACCAGATAAGCGCTACGCTGGATTACACTCCTCCCGAGCCGATCGGCGTCATCCTTTACACCAACGAGCAATTTGAAGACATCACGCGCGCGCCCGCCTGGGCCGGCGCCATCAATGACGGCCGTTTGCGAATCCCGGTACAGGGGCTGACCTCGGTGACGCAGCCGCTTTCGCTCGTGCTTCGGCACGAACTTACGCACAGTTTCCTGCAACAGAAAACGCGCGGCCGTTGCCCGCCATGGCTCCACGAAGGAATCGCGCAGTGGATGGAAGGGCGCCGCGTGGGTCCGGCGGCCGCCGGTCTTTTGGAAGCTTACGACCATCAGGCGGCGATCCCGCTTACGGATTTGGAGCTTTCCTGGATGAGCTTGTCGGGCACCGGGGCGAGCTTTGCATATGCGTGGTCGCTTGGCGTAGTGGAAACGATCCTGGCAAAAAACAGCATGGCCGATTTAGTGAAAATACTCGACGCGCTGACGGCTTCAGGATCAACAGAGGGCGCAGTGCGTTCCGTGCTGCATCAGAGCTATAGTGAGCTTGAACAACAGACTGCCGATTTTCTGCGGAGCACTTACGCCCAAAAGTAGAGATTGAATCCTGTTCGCCGGCTTGTGATATCTTTGAGATTGAAGACGCCCACCCAATTCAAGGAAACGGGAGTAAGCCATGGGAAATCGAGACAAGCGGGGACGAGAAAAGAAGAAACCGAAGAAGTCTCAGGATCAGCGTCCAGCGCCTGCGCAACCGCGTTGGGAGAGGCCGTCGCCGAAGCCGGTTGTTCCACCGCCAACGCCGCCACCTCCGTCACCGCCCACAACTGAATCTTAAAGACGAGGGATTGTGAAGCGTTATAAATTGGAAATAGGATTTGATTTCCCATCACGGTGGTATCATCCGCCGGTGAATTTTCATCCCAAGAGTACTTCCCGTCATCCGCGTTGTATTTCCTGGATGCTGACCGTGGTTTTATGTCTAGAGATATGCGTTGCGCCGATGTTCGCGGAAGGCAGTCAGGTAACCGCTCCAGCGATCCCCGTTAATTCCCCCGAGGCAAATGAAAACGCGCGGCAGGTCCGCGAAGAATTCCTGCACGCCTGGAATGCTTACAAACAATATGCCTGGGGACATGACGAGCTGACTCCGCTCAGTAAGGGCTCACACGACTGGTACGGCGTGTCGCTCTATATGACGCCTGTCGATGCGCTGGACACGATGATACTGATGGGACTCAGCGATGAAGCAACGAAGACCCGTGAGTTCATCGCGCAAAATCTTTCCTTTGATAAAGACATCGAAGTAAAAAACTTTGAGATCACCATCAGACTCCTCGGCGGGCTCCTGAGCAGCTATCAACTTTCAGGCGACAAACGATTGCTCGCGCTGGCTGATGATTTGGGAAAGAGATTGCTGCCGGCGTTTGATTCGCCCACGGGCATGCCGTACATGTACGTAAATCTGAAGACCGGGAAGGTTCGCGGCGCAGAGAGCAACCCAGCGGAAATCGGAACACTCCTGATCGAATTCGGGACGCTTGCAAAGCTTACGCGCAACCCCGTCTATTATGACAAGGCAAAGCGCGCGGTGGTTGAGTTGTACAGCCTGCGCTCTCCCATCGGGCTTGTGGGTTCCACAATCAACGTTGAAACCGGGAAGTGGATTGACACCGCGAGCCACATCAGCGGAGGGATAGACTCTTACTACGAGTATTTGCTCAAGTCGTGGCTCCTGTTCGACGACAAGGATTGCGAGCGGATGTGGCGGACGACCATTGAAGCAGTAAACAAATATCTCGCGGACGATGCGCCCACGGGATTCTGGTACGGCCAGGTGGATATGAACACGGGCAAGCGGCTGGCCACAGAATTCGGCGCCCTGGACGCGTTTTTTCCCGCCGTGTTAGTGCGCAGCGGAGACATGACACGGGCGCAGCGTTTGGAGGATTCGGCGTTCAAGATGTGGACGACATTCGGAAT
>CAVULR010000006.1:0-54762 GCA_963742425.1 uncultured Alphaproteobacteria bacterium | reverse complement strand
GCCGAGACGATCTGGATCACGCTCGGGCGGGCGCCTGTCAGCGCCTCGGGCGTGCCGTGCGGGGCCGTAGTGAAGCCGGTGACGCGATCGAGGGTGCCGAGCTTGCGATAGTGCGCCTCGGCAGCGACGGCCATGGCAGCAGCGGCCTTGCCTGCTCCTACAACATATAGCCGGCCGTGCTCGGGCGGGCGCGGCAGGTGAGGGGGCAGGCAGATGTCGGGGTGCGCGGCTGCCACCGCCGCATCGTAGAGCGCCAGCAGGGTCTTGCGCTGCTCTGTCTGTGCGTCTGCGCTCGCCATGGATTGCTGCATCGGCCCCAGGTGGTGTGGACCTCATTTGCCGGCAGGACGAACGCGGGGTCAAGCGAGGCGCGAGCTATCCACGCCCGACGCAACCTGCGCGCTTTGCGAGGTCCGGGATGGCAACTATAGTTGGCGCATGGCACACGACGCATCGCCGGTGCGCGCTATCCGCGCGGAAGAGCACGACAGCTACTCGCGTCCTCGGAGGGCCGTGCGGACGCAGGCCTGATCCTGCTCTGCGACCACGCCGGCAACGCCATCCCGCCCGAATACGGCACCCTGGGCCTGCCGCCGGAACAGCTCGAGCGCCACATCGCCTACGACATCGGCGCGGCAGGAGGTGACGACGACGCCTCGCCGCCGCGCTGGGTGCGCCGGCGCTGTTGACTCGCTATTCGCGCCTGCTGATCGACCCGAACCGCGGCGCCGACGACCCCACCCTCATCATGCGCCTCTCCGACGGAGCAGTGATCCCCGGCAACCGCCGCCTCGACGAGACCGAGCGCGAGCGCCGCACCCGTCCCTACTATGCGCCCTATCACCGCGCCATCGACTGCCGTCATCGACCAGTGCCTAGCCAGCGGCGCGCCGCCTCTCGTGCTGTCGATCCACTCCTTCACCGAGAGCTGGAAGGAGACGCCGCGGCCCTGGCACGTCGGCGTGCTCTGGGACCGGGACCAGCGCTTCGCCAAGCCCCTGCTCGACGCCCTCTACGCCGAGGGCGACCTGATCGTCGGCGACAACGAGCCTTACTCGGGCCAGCTCGAGGGCGACTGCCTGTGGCAGCACGCAACCTGCCGCGGCCTCGTCAATGCCCTCATCGAGATCCGCCAGGACCTGATCCGGACTGCGGCGGGCCAGGAGGCCTGGGCGCGGCGACTCTGCCGCATTGTCCGGACGATCTTAAATGCTACATCTCGGGAGCATGCACCAGCCGCCGTCGGAGAGATCGGTCATGCCGACAAGGCTGGTCGCAACGAGCGTGCAAGTATGAATGGAGATGGGGCCATGACCAAGATCGACAACGCACTGGTGACGCGAGCTCGAGGCCGCGGCTTTCCGCCGGCTGGTAGGGCACCTGCGCGAACGCGGCGACGTGCAGAACATCGACCTCATGAACATGGCGGGCTTCTGCCGCAACTGCCTGGCCAACTGGTACCAGGAGGCGGCCAACGCCAAGGGCCTCGAGCTCACCAAGGAAGGCGCGCGCGAGGTCGTGTACGGCATGCCGTACAAGGAGTGGCAGGCCAAGCACCAGAAGGAGGCTACCGCTGAGCAGAAAGCCGCCTTCGCTGCCGCCCCCAAGCCGCACGGGCATTGATGCATGGGCCGGGTGTGTCCGAGCTAGCGCACAAGTCGGAAGCTCGCGCGGATCCTCCCGTCGAGCTCTATCGCCGCCTGACGAGAGCCTGGTCGATCGAGACCAGCGGGAAGTGGCGTCGCGACAATCCTGCTTGCGGCCAGTGCAGCGTGACTGCGCTTGTCGTGCAGGACGTGCTCGGCGGGGAGCTTCTCAAGACCAGGGTTGCCGGGGCCTGGCATTTCTACAATCGCATCGACGGGCGCCGGTGGGATCTGACATCCAGCCAGTTCGCGACACCCATAGGCTACGACGATCTGCCGAGCAGCAGACAGGAGGCCCTGGCCGATACGTCGAAGCAGAAATACGTGGCGCTGGTGGAGCGATTGGCGCGGGAGTCTCTGAGGTTGTCGCTGCGCGCTTGGAGATGGCTTGGCCTGGTTAGTCTAGCAGCTGGCGGATTTTGCGCGCGAGGTCCTGCTGCGTGTAGGGCTTGCTGAGCAGGTTGACGTTCGGGTCGAGGCGGCCGTGATGGAAGATGGCGTTGCGGGTGTAGCCGGTGGTGAATAGCACCGGCAGCCTAGGCCGCTTCTGCACGATCCGGTCCGCCAGCTCGCGCCCGCTGATGCCCCCGGGCAGCACCACGTCGGTGAAGAGGAGATCGATCCTGGCTGCGCCCTCGAGCACGTGCAGCGCCTGCGCGGCATCGGCCGCTTCGAGCACGCGATAGCCCAGCTCCTCGAGCGCGGATTTCGTGTAGGCGCGCACGCCCGTCGTTGTCCTCCACGAGCAGCACCGTCTCTTGCGGACGCGCGCGCGTCTCCAGGGCGGGAGCTCGTGCCATCGCCGCCGGCGCGGCAGCAGACTTCCTCCGCCTGCGACAGGCGCGGCAGGTAGATCTTCACCGCCGTGCCGTGGCCTTCCTCGCTGTAGATGCGGATGTGGCCGCCCGACTGCTTGACGAAGCCGTGCACCATGGCGAGGCCGAGGCCGGTGCCCTTGCCCACGCCCTTGGTCGTGAAGAACGGCTCGAACACGCGCTCGCAGCACGTCGGGCGCGAATGCCGCTGCCGGTGTCCGACACGCTCAGCAGCACGTACTGGCCCGGCGACGACATCGCCGAACTGCGCGACGTAGTCCTCGTCGAGATACGCGTTGGCGGTCTCGATGGTGAGGCGGCCGCCGTCGGGCATGGCGTCGCGCGCGTTGACGGCGAGGTTGATGATGGCGTTCTCGAGCTGGTTGGCGTCGGCGAAGACCGGCCATAGGCCGCCGGCCAGCACGGTCTCGACGTTGATGGTCTCGCCGAGCGTCCGGCGCAGCAGCTCGGACATGCCGCGAGACCACGCGCGTTGAGGTCGAGGCGCTTGCGGCTCGAGCGGCTGGCGGCGCGAGAATGCGAGCAGCCGGTGCGTCAGCTGCGCGGCGCTGCGGGCGCCCTGCAGGGCGTGGTCGAGCGGCTCCTTCAGCTTCGCGGCGAGGTCGCTCGCGTCCCTGGCCAATGCGGCGCTGCATGGTGTCGAGGTTGCCGAGGATGATCGTCAGCAGGTTGTTGAAGTCGTGGGCGATGCCGCCGGTCAGCTGGCCCACGGCCTCGAGCTTCTGCGACTGGCGCAGCGTCTCCTCGGTCTCGCGACGCAGCTTCGCCTCGGCCTCCAGCCGCCCGACGTAGTGCAGCGTCGAGCGCAGCATCAGCGCCGCCAGCCCCATCGCAGACGCGAGACAGAGACCGATCAGCCCGAGCACCCAGGTGCGCAACGTGTGCGCCTCGGCCTGGCGGACCGCCAGCAGCTTGCTCTCCTCGGCAACGAATCGCATCGAGATCCGCCCTGATCGCATCCATCATGTCCCGGCCGACGCCCGACTTGATGATGGTAGTGGCCTCGGCGGGTTGCCCTTGACGCACGAGCGCGACGGTGCGGCGCAGCTTGGTCCATCATCGCCTCGACCTTGGGCTTCAGGGCGGCGAGCCTGGCGAGTTGTGCCGCGTTGTCGGATGCAAGCGCCACGAGCCGATCCAGGGCTCCCGGCACCGAGCGCTCGGCCCGATTGAACGGCTCGAGAAACTTGTCGTCACCGGTCAGCAGGAACCCGCGCTCGCCCGTCTCGGCGTCCAGCAATTGGATGAGCACGACCCGGGCGGCCCTGCGCACATCCATCGTGTGCACGATCCAGCCCTCGGCCTTGGCGGCGCGGCTGGCCATGTACAGTGCGCCACCCCGGCGGCCAGCAGCAGGGCGAAGCTGATGCCGAATAGGATCAGCATCCGCAGGCCGAAACTGTCCGTCCCTGCAATGCGCGCGCGAATAGGCCCCACGAATGCCACCCGACCCCCATCCTTGGCTCACGACTAGGTATACGTAGGCTGGCGTGTTAATGTGAAGCCCCTTCCACAAAAGGACTGTCATGCCATCCGTGCCGCGCGTCCTGGTACTCGAAGACGAGCCGCTGATCGCCATGATGCTGCGAACCTGGTTGACGGAGTTGGGGTGCGAGACCGTCGGTCCGGCCCACACGGTGCCGAGCGCCCTTGCCCTCATCGAGCAGGGTCCACTGCACGGCGCGATCCTCGACGTGTCGATCGGGGACCAGGACTGCTCGCCGGTGGCGGAGGCGCTGCGGCACAAAGGCATCCCCTTTGCGCTTGCGACGGGGCACGTGCACGCGAGGATTGTCTGCAGCCTTCGCTGACGGCGCCCGCGCTGCCGAAGCCATACGATTTCGCGGCCGTACGCGCCGTCGTCGCCAAGCTGATCGACCTCCCCGCGCCGGCCCTGAGCAGCCAATTGGCGAGCGGGACTTCCCCGCGCTGGCACTCTCCCCTTGACACTGCCAGCTGCCCGCCGCATTAGGCGCAGGCCGAACGTTGGGCGGGTAGCGGGGCGCGCCTCGCTGTCGCACCCCCGTTCAGCGCACGAGAAAAGCCACAATTGCGCTCCGTTCCGGGTCCTTTCGTGGCCCCGCGATGGCGCACCGGCACGCAAGACCGCTGGAGGAATGCTCGATGGCGGTCTTGATCGAGGCTTCCGATCTGCACAAGCGCTTCGGCGATATCCGCGCCGTCGACGGCATCTCGCTTGCGCGTCCAGCAGGGTGAGGTGCTGGGCTTCCTCGGCCCCAACGGCGCCGGCAAGTCGACCACCATGAAGATGCTGGCGGGCTTCCTGGAGCCTGACGTCGGCAGCGCCCGCATCGCCGGCGTCGACGTGGCCGAGCATCCCAAGCTGGCGAAACGCAAGCTCGGCTACCTGCCCGAGGGCGCGCCCTGCTACGGCGAGATGACCACGCGCGCCTTCCTTACCTTCATCGCGGAGATCCGCGGCTTCGACCGCGAAGACGCCAAGCGGCGCGTCGCCGCCGCCGTCGAGAAAACGCAGCTGGCTTCGGTGCTGGAGCAGAGGATCGAGACGCTGTCGAAGGGCTTCAAGCGCCGCGTCGCCATCGCCCAGGCCATCCTGCACGACCCGCAGGTGCTGATCATGGACGAGCCCACCGACGGCCTCGACCCCAACCAGAAGCACCAGGTGCGCAAGCTGATCGCCGACATGGCCGAGGACAAGGCCATCATCGTCTCCACCCATATCCTGGAGGAGGTGGAGGCGGTGTGCTCGCGCGCCGTCATCATCAACCGCGGCCGCATCGTCGCCGACGGCACGGCGGAAGACCTGATGCGCCGCCTGCCCTATCACAACACCATCTCCATGCATGTGGCGACCGGCCGGGCCGAGGCCGTCAGCAAGGCGCTGTCCGAGTTCTCGGCCATCGCCAAGCCGCCTGCGACAGATCGGTCGCGACGATTTCGACCCGCCAGCCGGCAAGAGCGGTGAATCCCTTGATACACATCGCGATCGAATATGGCTCCTGCCCGGTCGAGGATGCCGCGCACCAGATGCGCAGGGAACGGCGGCTTGCGCAGCTCTGCATCAGCGACGGAAGTATGGTCTGAGACAGATGTTCGAACGGAACCTTGTCGCGGAAAAAGAAGGTCTCGTTGGTGGTCATCGCCTCGACCACTTCGGATATCAATTCCTCCAGCCCGTTCGCCATCTTCTGAACGAGTTCGGTGATACTCTGCAGGCCGAGCTTGCGCGCCAGCGGCAACAGTCTGCTCTCGACCAGGTACTGCTTGTCGGAAGACAGATCCAGACCGGAGCGTTCCTTCAGAAGCTTGCGTAGAAATTCGTAATCCATCGGTGTCACGGGCGGTCTCCCGAAAACAGCCGAACCAGTTTGGACGCAATCTGATTGAGCGGAAGTACGGCCGAGCAAATGCCCGCATTGGCGGCTGCGCCCGGCATTCCCCACACCACGCTCGACGCTTCGTCCTGGGCAATCACGCTGCCGCCGGCCGCGACGATCTCCTTGCCGCCGCGGGTACCGTCCGAACCCATGCCCGTCAGCACCAGCGCCAGAATGCCGCCCTGCCAGACATCGATCGCGGAGTTGAACATCGGATCGACCGCGGGCTTGCAATAATTCACCGGTGGACCATCGTCGAGCGCGATCGCGGCCTCGGCGCCCTTGCGTACGACCCGCATATGGCGGCCGCCCGGCGCGAGATAGATTTTGCCGGCCTTGACGATTTCGCCATCGACGGCTTCCTGCGCCGGCCGGTGGCTCGCGCGCGCCAGATGTTCTGCAAGGATGGTCGTGAATGTCGGAGGCATATGCTGCGTGATCAGCACGGGAAAGCGGTCGATCACGGGACCGATCTCGCTGACCAGCGCCATCAGCGCCTGCGGACCGCCGGTCGACGAGCCGATCAAAAGCGCTCGCGGCGCCTGCCTGCTGAACTCACGGGACGTGTATTGCGGCTGCGCCGGCCGCGGCAAAGGCTCGCGGACGCGGCCCAGCGCCGGCGCCAGCGGTGGACTGGCGGTCGCCGGAGTCGCCCGGCGCACCTTGGCGCCGAGGTGACGGATCTTCTGAATGAGATCGTGGCGAAAGGTTTCGGCCGCCCCTGCTTCACGGGTGCTTTCGGGCTTTGGAATGTAGTCCGATGCGCCGAGCGAAAGCGCCTTGAAGCTGATCTCCGCGTTGCGGCGGGTCAGGGTCGAGGCCATGATGATGATCAAGTCGCGTTTCTTGGCGAGCAGCAAGGGCAGCGCCGAGATGCCGTCGAGGTCGGGCATTTCGATGTCGAGCACGGCAACATCGGGATTGATGCGCTCGATCTGGTTGACGGCGTCAAGCCCGGTGCGCAGCGATGCCGCGACAATCATGTCCGGTTCGGATTCGATCCAGCGCGAGATCAGTCCGCGGATGACGACCGAATCATCGACCACCATGACCCGTAACGGTTCCTGCTTCGCCGAAGCCAGGGCCGAGGAACTCGTCAACGCAACACCCATTATTCACCAACCGGCTCAAGCGGCACACAACGAATACTCCGAAGGCCGTCGAGCCGCCGGATCGACTAGACAGATCAGATAAGGCCGACTTCCTGGAACTTCGCGGTAACGATGTCCTTGTCGAACGGCTTCATGATGTATTCGTTGGCGCCTGCGTGAAGCGCGCGAGCGATATGCGCGACATCGTTTTCGGTGGTGCAGAACACCACCTTGGGCTGGTCGCCGCCGGGCATGCGGCGCAGATTGCCGAGGAATTCATAGCCGTCCATGACGGGCATGTTCCAGTCGAGCAAGATCGCATCGGGCAGTCCGCGCTTGCAGACTTCCAAGGCCTTCTCACCGTCCTCGGCCTCGAGAATCTGGAAATCAAGGCCTTCAAGGATTCGCCTTGCGACCTTTCGAATGACGCTGGAGTCATCGACGACAAGACATGTTCTCATTTCAGCCTCTACTACTTCAGATCGTAAAAAGGGACGATTCCCCTGGCGCTCAAGTTACCTGTTGCTGGTTTTATGCCGCCAGCATGTCCGGCACGATTTCGAGGACGCGATCGACATCGAGGACGACCATCAACTGGCCGTCGAGGCGATGCACGCCGCCGGCGAGTTTGGCCATGCGGGGATCGAGGTTGACGGGGTTTTCCTCGCGGCCTTCGTCGGGAAGCCGCAATACCTCGCCGATCTGGTCGATCAACAGGCCATAGGATTCGCCGCGCAAGTCGACACCGACCGCCATCGGCGTCTTGCCGTCTTCGTTCTTCGGCAGGCCGAGACGGGCCCGCATGTTCACGACGGTAACGATGCGGCCGCGCAGATTGAGGACGCCGGCGATTTCGCCCGATGACAATGGCACCCTGGTCAACCGCTCCGGCATGAACACGTCCTGGACGCGGGAGATCGGCAGGCCGAACAGCTGGCCGCCGATCACGGCGGTGACGTATTCGGCCACCGCGCCTTCGCTTATTTCGGTCTTACTGGTCATGCTCTCGTTCCTCATGCCGCCCGATTGAGTTCGGCGGTCTGTTCCTTCAGCGCCGCGATCAGGCCGGGACGGTCGAACTTGGCGACATAATCGTGGAAGCCGGCCTGCCGTCCGCGCTCGATCGCCGCCGGCGACACCACCGAAGACAGCGCGATGATCGGCAGCGAACTCAGGTGCTGGTCGGCCCGGATGGTTTCGGCGAACTCAAAGCCGTTCATGTCGGGCATTTCGATATCGGTCAGAACCACGTCGAACGGCTGCCCCGAGCGCAGCGCCAACAGGCCCTCTTGCGCGTTGGGAACCACCCGCACCCGGTAGCCGGCGGCCTTCAGCACCGGCGCCAGCATGTTGCGGAAGAACGCGCTGTCGTCGACCAAAAGCACCGATTGGGCCGATGCGGAAGGGCGCATCTCCTTGCGGCTGAACCAGTCGGCAAACGCCATCGGCAGGAAGTGGCCGACGTCGATCACTTCGGTGGCCTGGCCCTTGATCACGGCGGAGCCGAGAATACCCGCTTGGGAGCCCGCGACCTCGATGTGGAGTTTCTCCTCGACGATGTCGATGATCTCGTCGACCACGAGGCCCATCGAGCGGCCGTCGTCGGCGAAGACCAGGATCGGCTGGGAGCCGGAGGTCTGGACATTGACGCCATCCATCTGCACCAGAGGCATCAGCTGCTCGCGGTATTGCACCATATAGCGGCCGTTGGAGAGTTCGATCTTGTCGGTGGCAAGTTCTTCCAACCGGGTCACGAGGCCGAGCGGCACCGCCTTGGGGTGATCGGTGCCGGCGCGGAATACCAATAGCGAGGTCAATTGCTCGGCCGCGCTGGCGCGCATCGCCGCGTTCTCGTCCGCGATCTCGTGGGAGGCGGAGCTGGAGGCGCCGAGCGCCTTGGCGATGCCGTTGGGGTCGATGATCATGATCACGGCACCATCGCCCAGGATGGTGTTGCCGGAGAACATGTCGATGTGACGCAGCTTGGTCGACATCGGCTTGACCACGATTTCCTCGGTGTGGAACACCCCGTCGACCACGATGCCGAAGGTTTGACTGCCGACCTGGGTCACGACGATGAAGCCGTTCTCCGGATCGGAGGAGGAGCCGTCGTCGATCTTGAGCAGCTTCTTCAGGTGCATCAGCGGCAACAGCTTGTTGCGCAGCCGCAATACCGCGGTGTCCTTGATGCGTTCGATGCGGTGCTCGGAGTTGGCGCGCGCCCGCACCAGTTCGACCACCGACAGCTGCGGGATCGCAAAACGGTCGCCGGCAGCTTCGACGATCAGCGCCGAGACGATGGCCAGCGTCAACGGGATCTTGATCGTGACACTGGAGCCCTCGCCCGCTACCGACTTGATGTCGATGGTGCCGCCGATCTGGTCGATATTGGTGCGCACCACGTCCATGCCGACGCCGCGGCCGGAGACGCTGGTGACGGCAGCGGCGGTGGAGAAGCCGGGCGCGAAGATGAACTTGTGGATCTGCGCTTCCGTCATCTTCTCGAGTTCGGCCTCGCTGACGAGGCCGCTCGCGACCGCCTTGGCCTTGATCCGTTCGGTGTTGAGGCCGCGGCCGTTGTCGGCGATGCGGATGATGATGTGGCCGCCTTCATGATAGGCCGACAGCCTGATGGTGCCCTGCTCGGGCTTGCCGGCGGCTGCGCGCTCGGCCGGCGTCTCCAACCCGTGATCGGCGGAATTGCGCACCATATGGGTGAGCGGGTCCTTGATCAGATCGAGCACCTGGCGGTCGAGTTCGGTGTCGGCGCCGTGCATCTCCAGTTCGATCTGCTTGCCGAGTTCGCCGCTGAGATCGCGAACGATCCTTGGCAATTTCTGCCAGGCGTTGCCGATCGGCTGCATCCGCGTCTTCATGACGCCTTCCTGCAGTTCGGCGGTGACATTGGAGAGCCGCTGCAGCGGCACCTTGAACTCGGTATCCTCGTTGCGCCTGGATATTTCCAGCAGCTGATTGCGCGTCAGAACCAGCTCCGAGACCATCGTCATCAGGTGTTCCAGCGTATCGACGTTGACCCGGATCGACTGGTTGGCGACGCGTTCGCCTTCGGGTGCGTCGGGATCGACGGCAGGCTTCCTGGCGGCCGGTGCGGCTTCCTTGGCCGCCACGACTTGCTTCTCGGGCGCCGCGGCCGCCTCCTGCCTGGGCGGAGCCTCGGGCTTCGGCGCAGGGGGTGGCGGCGTCACGACTTCGATCGCGGTCTCGCGGAAGGCGCGCTCCAATTCATCGAGCGACACTTCGCCGGGACGCAATTGCCGCTCGAGCGTCTGCGGCACCAGGTTGCCCTGCACCACCGCGGGCGCGACAGGCGCCGCCGGCTTCGATGCAGCCGGTGCTGGCGCAGGCGATGCTGCCATGGCAACCACGCCCCGCTCTACCATCAGTTGAAGCTCGACGATCAGATCCTGATCGGAGCCATCCGGTTCGGCTTCGGTTGCTTCAAGCCCGGCGAGAATTTCCTTGATGCGGTCGATGCTGGAGAGAATCAGCGAGACCGCTTCGGCCGTGACCGGCATGCCGTCACGGAACTTGCCCATCAGGGTCTCGCCGGCATGGGCCAGCGCTTCGAGCCGCGGCAATCCGAGAAAGCCGCAGGTACCCTTGATGGTATGAACCAGGCGAAAGATGTTATCGAGTATCTTGGCGTTGTTCGGATCCTGCTCGAACCGAACCAACTGGTTATCGACGGTATCCAGGCTCTCGCTGGTCTCCGTCAGAAATTCCCGCAGCAGATCATCCATGAAACTGGCCTTCGAGCGCTTCAGGCGCGCGCGACTTCGCGCCCCTTCCGGAACCTGGCCAGCTTCTCTTGAAAGCGTTTAATATTGGTTGAGCAAATGAAAAAGAACGGGATCAACAAAGAGATAAGAGGCCTCACCGAATCCAGAGGCCATTCGTAAATCATTCGTTAACAACATCTTCCGTCTGCGGGACAGTTTCGGCTGAGACAACTTCCGGTTTGCTGCTCCTGCGCGACGTCACAGACGGCCGATCCCGCGGTCGGGCACCGATATCCGTTTCTCAGGACAGCCGCTTGAGGCGTTCAGGAAGCGGTGACAACCACCGAGTCTCCCTCGGGCGCGAGCACCACGTTGAGCCCGCAGGCCTGCGCCAGAAGCCGGGTATAATAAGGCTGCACCGCATGCGCGTCGACGCTTCCACCTTGGCGTGCACCGAGCAGATCGGCGATATTTTGCGGCACGCGCGCGTTGAGCCCGCTGGCCGTGATGCGAAAGCCGATCCCATCACCTTCGCCGATCGGATCGACAGTCAGCACGCCGCCACGCGGGATCGTCTGCTGCGCGATCACCATCATGTTCAGCAGCAGCTTGACCCGGTTTTTCGGCAGCAGCAGGCGCGGCAAATTCCATGCAATCGTGGTCTTGCCGTCCTCGAGGTGGCCCCGCGCCATGGTCTGGGCGTCGCCGAGATCGATCTGCGCGCCGGGCGATCCTGCAGCCCCAAACGCCAGGCGGCAGAACTGCAACCGCGCCGAGGCGGTCTTGGCGCTCTTGCGGATCAAATCGAGGGCGAATTCACGATCTTCCGGTTTGGGGTTGTCGTCGAGAACCTCAAGCCCATTGACGATGGCGCCGACCGGACTGATGAGATCGTGGCAAACCCGCGAACACAACAGCGCCGCCAGTTCGAGGGAGTCGGGGGCGGTGACAGGGGACGAGGTACCTGACATCAGATGTTCCTGGAAATCCGCGACAGCACGGATACGGCGAATCACGCATGCTCGCTGGCTTGATACACTGCGGACGCGCGCGCTGCCAACACGGGCGGAGAAACCTATGGGAAAGAACCGGCGGCAGATGAGATCAGCCCATGAATGAGGCACATTCGAAGGGGCTCGCGATTGAGGGCGATGCCGCGGCCAGGCTGATGGCGCCGCTGACCGATCTCGTGATCCGGGCCGGAGCCGCCATTCTTGCGGTCAACCGGGGCGCAATGCGAATCGACGGCAAGGCCGACGGATCGCCGGTGACGGAAGCCGATCTCGCCGCCGACCGAATCATTGCCGAGGGTCTCGCGCGGCTTGTTCCTGAAATCCCGACCCTGTCGGAGGAACGCGTTCACCTGGCCAAGCCGCCTTATCACGGCAGTTATCTTCCTGACCGATCCGCTTGACGGCACCAAGGAATTCATCGCCGGCCGCAGCGAGTTTACGGTCAATCTCGCGCTGGTGACCAACGGGACGCCGCTGCTGGGCATCATCGGCGCACCGGCCCTCGGGATAGTCTGGCGAGGACTGGTGGGTCGCGGCGCGCGAGCGGCTGACAAACGAGGGAGCGGTCGTCGAGCCGATCCATACCCGAAGCCACCCCGGACGTGGCGACCCCTGGATCGTTGCGGTCAGCCGCTCGCACGCAGACAGCCGCACCGAAGCCTTTATCGCAAGGAGGCCGGGCGCTATCCGCGAAGTTCTGGGTTCCGCGGTGAAATTCGGTCGCGTGGCGGAGGGCCGCGCCGACATCTATCCGCGGCTGGCTCCGACAAGCGAATGGGATGTGGCGGCAGGCCACGCGGTCGTCACCGCGGCCGGCGGCAAGATCACCGACGCCCGGGGCGCCGATCTGCAGTTCGGCAGAGGGCGCCGGGGTGCTGACGGAAAACCAGGCTTCATCGTGCCGGAATTCATCGCCTGGGGTGATCCCGCGGCGGTGCGCGCACGCTATTGAGCGAGGTTCTGCTC
This sequence comes from uncultured Alphaproteobacteria bacterium, assembly GCA_963742425.1. Classification (GTDB taxonomy): domain Bacteria; phylum Pseudomonadota; class Alphaproteobacteria; order Rhizobiales; family Xanthobacteraceae; genus Bradyrhizobium. The sequence goes on along the minus strand of CAVULR010000006.1, from coordinate 42,111 downwards.
CAGCACCGGCCAGCGCACGTTCGCCGCCTGCAGGAAACGAGCGGGATCGGCAGCAAAGGCGTCCCGGTTTTCCTCGCGGCCGAACAGATAAAGCCGCTGGCCGGAAATCAACCAGAACCGGGGGTTACCGGCAAGGTGACGCCGCGGGCCAGATCGATCGGGTCGTAGCCGCCGAAGCGGGGGCCGTAAATATCGGGATGGGCGACAAAGGAGGCACGATTGCCCTCGTTGCGGAAACGCCAGACGACGCCTGCCTCGGCGGCCTCGAACTCCGGCAGACCGACCAGCGGGCGGGCGTCGACAAAATAGGCGACGGGGTCGAACCCCTCGATGGCAAGGCCCGTGTAGCGGTTGATCACCACCCGTTCGGTGGTGGTCGCGGCCCGCGCCGGGAGCCCGCAAAGGGCCTGCACCGCAAGGCCTGCCCAGGCAAGGCCTGCCAGCAGCCCGATAAAGGCCATTCCGGGGCGAAAGCCTGTTCCCGAGCGGCGACCGTTTCTTTCCTGCCGTTGTGCCGTCATAGTTGATACCGATAACATCCGAGTCGGGGGACGCTGGACGCAACCTAAAGCCGTGCCGGTTGGCATCCGGTTAAGGCGGCGGCCAGAATTTCAATACCCAGGGGTTCTTTCATGACTTTCGCCTCACGCCTTGCAGCGGTGGCGCTCGCCGCGCTGATGTGCTGGACCGTGCCCGCCTTTTCCCAACAGCGCGGCCGGAGCCGCTGCCGCAGCGCCAGCCCAGCCCCAACACCTACGGCCCGGACGAACTGACCAATGCCGGACACCGGTTCTTCGGCAACGTCTCGCGCGGGCTCGCCTCGGTGATCGAGCGCGCGGTCAGCCAATGGGGCCTGCCGAACGGCTATGTTCTGGGCGAGGAAGGCTCCGGCGCCTTTGTGGCCGGACTGCGCTACGGCGAAGGCACGCTCTACACCAAGAATGCCGGCGATCTGCGGGTCTACTGGCAGGGACCGTCGGTCGGCTTCGACTGGGGCGGCGACGGCGCGCGCACCATGACGCTGGTCTACAACCTTCCCGCGACCAACGCGATCTACCAGCGCTTCGCCGGCATCGACGGCTCCGCCTATATCATCGGCGGCTTCGGCATGACCGCGCTGACCGCCAACAACATCGTGCTGGTGCCGATCCGATCCGGCATCGGGCTGCGGCTCGGCGCCAATATCGGCTATCTCAAATACACGCCGCGCGCGACCTGGAACCCGTTCTGACGTCATCTTGCCGGATTGACGGCGGCCCGGGTTAGGATTCACGTTAACGTCGCAACAGGCTGGCGTTTTCCCCGTCCCCCATGGCATTGTGATTAGTAGAGTCTTTCTCGTGCGGAGTAGCGCTTCATGATCGAACCGATCATGTATCTGGCGATCGGTTTTCTGGTCTCGATGCTGTTCGGGCTGATGATCGTGCCGCTGGTGCATAACCGCGCGGTGCGGCTGACGACCCGGCGGCTGGAGGCGGCGACCCCGCTGTCGATGGCCGAAATCCAGGCCGACAAGGATCAGCTGCGCGCGGAATTCGCGATGTCGGCGCGGCGGCTCGAGATGAGCGTCGACCAGCTCAAGAACAAGACCACCAGCCAGCTCGCCGAACTCGGCAAGAAAACCGACGCGATCAATCGCATGAAGATCGAGCTCGGCGAAAAGAACGCCACGATCTTTTCGCTCGAAGCGCGCGAGAAGGCGGTCAAGGAACAGTTGCGCGCCACCGAAGAGGAATTCACCGCCAAGACCGAATCGCTGCGCGACGCCGAACAGGCGCTGAAGGACAAGCAGGGCGAACTCGCCAAGATCAACGCCGAATTGTCCGACCGTTCGATGATGGCGGACAGCCGTCAGGTCGAACTGGTGGCGGTGCGCGCCCAGATCGACGAGCTCAAGAACCGCGTCGGCGACGCCGAAAAGGAATTCGCCGCGACGCAAGCGCGGCTCGAGCAGGAGCGCGGCGAATCCGAGAAGGCGACGCGCGAGCTTTCCGAGGCGCGCGGCCGCGTCGAAAACCTGAGCCAGCGCGTCACCGATCTCGATCGCCAGCTGATCATCCAGGTCAAGGAAGCCGAAATGCTCGGCAACCGCGTCAACGACCTGGAAGCGCGGCTTGCCACCCAGGGCAAGCTGCTCGCCGAGCGCGACTTTGAAAACAACCAGCTGCGCCAGGCGAATGAGGCCGCCGAACGCACGGCCAGGGAACTGCGCGACGAAATCGCCGCTCACCAACAGCGGCACGTGGCCGGCGCTGGAACGACTGAAGACCGAGAAGGCCGCGGTCGAGGAACAGCTTCGCATCGCGCGCGACGAACGCGCCAAGCTGCAGCGCGACATCAACGCGATCCAGCAGCAGGCCGAAAGCTCCTGGGCGACCGAGCGCATGGAAAACGCGCTGCTGCGCGAACGCATCAACGATATCGCCGCCGAAGTCGCCAAACTCGCGATGCAGCTCGAAGGGCCGAACTCGCCGATCGAGGCCATGCTGGCGGCGGGACCTGCGGAGGCGGTAACGGTCGCAAAGTCCGTCAACGGGCCCGTGTCCAATGGCGCGGCCGCCGGCGGCGGCACCCCCGAAGGCGGCGGCACCCTGGCCGAGCGCATCCGGGCGCTGCAATCCCACGCCTCCCGCGCCCGTCAGCAAGGGGCGTGAGCCTTCCTACGCGATTTAAGGCCGACAGCTTGACACCATAGGCCGGCGCTTCGTAAATCGCCGGAACCGACGAGGTTGCATCCAATCGGCCCTGATTGATCGGCCTTTTGATTGTGCATGAAAATCCCGGGCGCATAGCTCAGCGGGAGAGCGTTCCCTTCACACGGGAGAGGTCCAAGGTTCGATCCCTTGTGCGCCCACCAGCGAAATCAATCAGGAATCGACGAAAAACGACCCCAGTGCGGGGCGGACTGGGGCCGTTAGTCAGAAGTCACCTAAAATAGTGCCGATGGGGGGACCGGCACCCCTGAATAATCCGCTGCGGCGGAAATCGTTCCCCGGCCTAGATCCCCAAAACCCAGACTGCGACAATGGCGCCGAGCACGGCAAGGCCGGAAATTGTCCAGCCCGTCGCATAAACCGCGCCATCCGTTTCAGGCCTGTCCACCATCGTATCGTGCCAGTGGGTCATATCCGCCTCCGGAGATCGCCTCTGTTGGTTTAAGTCTGCGCCGGCGGCGCAAGGTTCAACCACTCTAATGATAATCTCGGGGGCGGCGGCGGGTTCCATCGGGGCGGTGTTCCAGGAGCTCATTTGGCCGGCGCCGGCGTGCCCGCGGTCCGAACCAGCTTGTCGGCCTTGATCAGAACGTAGTTGTTGGCCGGCTGCTCTCGGGCAAAAAAGCTGATGGCCACGAACGCGGCGCACAACAACAGGCCCACCAGCAGGATTTTCCGGTGCGCCCGCTTGTCGGCGTTGTGAAAGGAACTCGACATGGCCCGATCACGTGCACGCGCGGTCCCGGTGGCGCAATCGAACTCACGTTTTAACCTTTCCGGTGAAGGTTACTGGTGGTTGCGAATTTGAATAAAAATGGCGCTATCCGGCAGAGCCGCTGACCGCCGCAGCGCCGCGCCGATGGCCTTTGGGAAAAGAAAAACGGCCCGCCGAGGCGGGCCGTTTCTTTTCAGTCAAGATCGCTGTCCTGATTATGTATCGCTGTCGCTCTTCTGATCGAAGGGCTCCTTGGGGTTTTTGTCACTGCCGGGGGACTGGCTCTGTTGGCCAGGTCCCTGGCCACCGCCTTGCTGCTGGCCGGGCTTCTGATCCCGCGATTGGTTCCGCTGGCCGGGTTGTTGTTGGTTCGTCATGGTTGTTTCCTTTCATGGGAACGGCGAGACAACGGGCGGGCGTTCGGGTTCGTTCCGATAAAAGAAACCGGAAGTTCCCCTTGCGGAACACCATGCAACGGTCGGCCGAACATTTTCGGGTTTCTTCGTCACTTATTGTCTTCGTCTCGATACCGACTGCAGCGGATTGCTATTGCGCTGGCGTGACAGGCCAGCATGCGCCTTGAGTTCCGAGATCATCGTACGAACACACAAGCACCGCTCAACGAACAAGCGGGAACTGCAGTTTCGGAGCAACGATCGGCGATGCCAACCGTTGGTCTCACTGTTAAACAAACAAAGGTAAATTTCAAAATGTCGAATGCAAACCAGAACAATTCGCATCAGGACTTTCACGCACCAGCAGAATGGCAACGACCAAATCGATGCAGCAAATGCGTCAATCGCCACCTTCCCCGCCGGCTTTCAGGCGATTGCCACTGCTTACGGCGACTACACGAAGAAATCGTTTGAAGACACAAGGTCTTTTGTCGAGAAGCTCTCGGGCGTGAAGTCGTTCGAGAAGGCGGTTGAAATTCAAACCGAATTCGCGAAGACCGCTTACGAGACATTCGTAACCGAGTCACAGAAGATTGGCGCGCTGTACGGCGATCTTGCCAGGCAGTCCTATAAGCCATTCGGCGGCTCCATCGCCAAGATGACCCCGACAAATCGATAGGTCCTTACCCCGCGATGTCAGAGCAAGTTAGTCCTGCTCATCGCGGGACTTTTTCCGATGACGCCCGATTCGTCTGACTTCCGGCTAGACTTTAGCTTGATGGATCATTCCGCTTTATCTCGGGCTTTTCACGCAAGACTGCGTTCAGCAGCGAGTTATGAACCTCTATCTTTCCATTGTAGCTGATAAGTCCAAGTTTACGGAATTTGTTCATGAAATAGCTGACGCGCGATCGGGTCGTTCCAATCATCTCGGCCAGTGTTTCCTGACTCATATCCAATAAGATGGGCTGAGGTCTGCCTTCCTTTCCAAAATGTGCGAGCAAAAGAAGAAGGCGCGCGAGTCGCTTCTCACTTGAATTAAAAAGCTGGTCGATCAGGTCCTCTTCAACCCGGCTGTTCCGTGTCAAGAGATACGCCATGAACAGCTCGGAAAATTTTGGCTCGGAACGAAGGGCGGCAAGCATCGCTTCCTTGGTTATCGAGGTGATCACACATTCTTGCATCGCCGTTGTGGTCGCAATGCGCAATGGATGGCCATTGAGGCATCCTTCGCCGAAGAACTGGCCCGGTTCAAAAATCCCGACCACCGCCTCCCTGCCGTGCTCAGATAGGACAGTGAGCTTGACACTACCTTTTTGAATATAAAAGACCGCATCCGCCACGTCGCCTTGCTTGAAGACGTGCTGATGTTTCTCAAATTTCGAGATCGTTTTGCCAGTCCCTACCTTGGCGAGGAAGGCTTTGGGATCGAACCCGTCATTGGCTAGCTTTGCCATAGGAGCCTCCATGACTCCGATGAACTTACGCGCACTATAGCGGTTTGCAGCCTCGAAATGAAGGAAGCTAACGGGTAATAACCGGAATTTAGCCGGCCAGAGGGAGCCCCGCAGGGGGATGTAGAACTCCCTCATGAGCCAGACGAGAGATTGGCGGCGATTTGGCTCGTCCGGCAGCACCTATCGTCTCAGTGCAATCGCAAATGGCGCACTCGCAGGTCCGTCTCTTCCTCGTCGCGCCTAGCGACCGCCAACCCATCTTCGACCGCCAGGTCGAGAAAGTCTGCCCGATTTTGACCAGGCGAAGCCAAATTAGATAAGCGATTTGCGATCACCAAAATAAGGTCATGACGCCTGAATTGGAAAATGGATTTGGTCTCAAAAGAAACGGCCCCAGCTCGGGGGTACAAGCTGAGGCCGTTATTCCATTAGATGTCTGGGCACCGCGCATCCGGTAGCTCGTCACTAAGTTACCAGGGCGATGGTACCCTAAAAACTCGCGCCGTCACCTTCATTGCTTGCAAGTTTTGTCGGCCGTCAAAGCTGTTTCCGCTGATGCCTGTGTCGGATGAGCCGCACCGATAACCTTCATGTTGCCACCAGCAGCCGGCTGGATATTGACAACTTGGCATTTCATCGTCGCGGTATCTTGAGCCAGGTAGAACGAGGAAGCACCGGATGGCGGCGCTTGACCGACAGTTTTGTCCGGCTCAGCCGCGAAGGAAGGTGCCGCGAATGCGAAAATAGCGACCGTCGCTAAGAGAACTTTCTTCATGGTGTTTACCAGTTGTCGTCCGTCCAGTATTGGACACGGAGCAAATAGTGCTCGCCAATGAAGGTTCCTGGGCGTGGCTCCTAATTCATTAATTTTTTGAAAGTGAGCGATATTGACCAGTGACCCGGAACTCGGAGGAGCATGCTGGTTTGACCACCGCCCGTCTCGGCATCTACCGGTGACTGAGAGTTTTGCGCTCCCGCCTAACCGAGTTGGAATGCGATGACCGATCATCTAGCCGCAATCCCATTGCCCGCAATTCAGCGACTCCGCTGCCCGAAATGCCGAACGCTTATGATGCTTTCGCGCAACTCGCCGGGCCCTGCAGGATTCGAACTTCGCACGTTCGACTGCGCCAAATGCGATCACGTCGAAAAAGTCGCTATCGCGTTGGATCCAATGAAATCAGGCGGTGTTGGCTGGCTTGTTGGCGAATTGCGGGCGCCAACATAGGCCATGCCTCCACCCGACGAGACCGCAAAGCCCGGATCGAAAACACTCGATCACGCCCTTTCGCTGGTCGCGGCATTCATTGTCGTCGCGATCATAATGGTCGCGCGATATTGATCGCTGTGGCCGCCCGTTTATCAGCTTAATCCCAAGCCGACATCCTTCAGCCGCTGGGAAAACCAGACGGACAGCGGCGCGTCGATGACGCCGCCGACGTAGACGTCCGATACCAGGCTTTTCCTTCCCAGCACCAGATAGATCCCGACCCAGTAGGCGAACCACAGATGCGGATCGGTCAGCGCCTGCAGCTTGTGCTGGTCGTGTTCCGGCGGCTGATGGTTGCTCGCCTTTCTGACTTCGATGGCGAACAAATTATTGGGAATATCGCGCTGGTGCACGACGATATCGGGATAGACCGACTTTGCGAAATGATCGTCGGTCGAGACGATCGTGCCGCGCGGCAGCCGCAACGTGCGCTCGCCCAGCCGGTTATAGTCGCAATCGACCTCCCATCCGGGAAATTGCTTTTCCAGATGCACCGCCAGCCGGTGCGTCAGCGTGCGCTCGCCGAGATCTTTTTCAAACAGAAAGGTCTCGCGCCCGTAAAACTCCTCAAGCGCCGTTACCACCTTGTTCAGTTCGGCCTGCATTGGCTCCGACAATAGCATCCTGGGCCTTTTGAGTTCGCGCTCGTTCGATGGTCGTCCTCACATCTGCACTTCGATCAGCCGCGGCCCCCTTTCGGGGATGGCTTCCGCCAGCGCCTTGTTGAATTCGTCGGCGCTGCTGACCGCGCGCGCGGAAACCCCCATCCCCTTGGCGAGCGCGACCCAGTCGAGCGTCGGTCGGTCGATCTTCAGCATGTCGAGGGCGCGCTGTCCGGGTTCGCCGGCGCCGACGCCGTCGAACTCGCCGCGCAGGATCTGGTAGATGCGATTGGCGAACACGATCGTGGTGACGTTGAGGCCTTCCCTCGCCTGCGTCCACAGCGATTGCAGCGTGTACATCGCGCTGCCGTCGCCGACCATGCAGATCACCTTGCGATCCGGGCAGGCCACCGCGGCGCCGGTTGCGACCGGCGTCGAAAATCCGATCGAGCCGCCCATGTTCTGCAGCCAGTCGTGCGGGTTGGCGGCCGCCGTCGGCGGAAAGAAGCCGCGCCCCGTCGTGACGGATTCATCGACCACGATGGCGTTCTCCGGGATCGCCATCGCGATCGCCTGCGCGATCGAGGCGTGCGTCAACGCGCCGGTCGGTTTTGCAAGTTCGACTGGGGCCTGCGGCTTGGCGTCGTGCGGCCTGGCGCCGAGCGCCGATGCCAGCGCTTCCAGCGCGGCCACCGAATTTTCTCCGCCCGAGGTCATGCGATGGACTTCGCAACCTTCGGGCTTCAACAGGCTCGGCTTGTTCGGATAGGCGAAAAACGCCACGGGATCGTTGGCCTCGACCAGCACGATGTGGCGAAAATCTTTCAGGATCGGCAGCGCCGCCTCGATCACATAAGGAATCCGATCGATGGCAAACCGTCCGCGGCCGCGCGCCATGCGCGGATTGTAGGTCTGGCCCATCACCTTGCAGCCGGTCTTGCCCGCAATCTGCGCCGCCAGCGCCAAGCCGTGCTCCGTCAACGCGCCGCCGGTGAGCAGCAGCAGCGTCTGCGCGCCGCTTTTCAGCACCTTCGCCGCGTTGTCGACCGCCCGCGAGGAATAGTTCGCGCGCTGGGATTCAGCCGGGACCTGCGCAATACCGTCGGCCTCGTTCCACGCGGTATCGGCGGGCAGGATCAGGGTGGCGATCTGGGGAGGCGTGCTTTTGGCGGCGGCAATGGCGGCGGCGCCGTCCCTGGCGACGGATTTTGCGTTCGGCGAGGTCCGCACCCATGCCGACATCGGCCGTGCCAGGCCCTCGATGTCGGAGGTCAGCGGGGCGTTGTATCCGATGTGATAGACGGCATGCTGGCCGACGATGTTGACGATGCCGGAATTCGCCTTCTTGGCATTGTGCAGATTGGCGAGGCCATTGGCGAGCCCCGGACCGAGATGCAGCAGCGTGGAGGCCGGCGTGCCCTTCATGCGAAAATAGCCGTCGGCCGCCCCCGTCACCACGCCTTCGAACAGGCCGAGCACGCAGCGCATGCCCTCGACCCGATCCAGCGCGGCCACGAAATGCATCTCGGAGGTTCCCGGATTGGCAAAGCAAACGTCGACGCCGCCCGCCACCAGCGTCCGCACCAGGCTTTCCGCACCGTTCATCGTTCCACTCCCGTTCGCATTGTTCCCGAGTTCCCCCGAGATCAATCATTCCTGGCGCGTTTCGTCAAAGGTTTCGCGGACATTGCAGCCATCGCCGCGGGGGTAGTGTCTTTCCAATCGCATTATCCGAAAATTAGCAGCACTTCCTTGGCTCGTTGCTTGCGAAATCATGGCAACTATGGCCTGTCTTTCGGCCAAACCGATTTTACAAGGGCACAGTAATGACCCGGATTTTTGCCTTGCTGTTTGCGGCCGCGATCATGCTGGCCGCCGCCCCACATGCGCGGGCCCAGTACCTCGTGGACGACATCATGGGCCGCGGCCCGAACTTCCGGTTCGGAGGTTCAAGCCCGATCCCGCGTGCGACCGTGTATTTTTCGGGTAATTACGCGCCAGGCACCATTCTCATCAACACGGCCGAGCGGCGGCTGTATCTTCTGCTCCCCAACGGCCAGGCGCTTCGCTACGGCATCGGCGTCGGCCGTGACGGCTTTCGCTGGGGCGGCGTCCATCGCATCTCCGCCAAGAAGGAATGGCCGAGCTGGACCCCGCCCTCGCAGATGCTGGCGCGCCGTCCCGATCTGCCGCGCCACATGGCCGGCGGCATCGACAATCCGCTGGGCGCACGCGCCCTGTATCTGGGATCGACGCTGTACCGCATTCACGGTTCCAACGAGCCGGAGACGATCGGCCAGGCGGTATCGTCGGGCTGCTTCCGCATGACCAATGAGGACGTCGCCGATCTCTACGATCGCGTCTCGGTCGGCACCACCGTCGTGGTGAAGAACTAACGCCTGCGCGCCTCAACACTATGGTCGTCCCTGCGAAAGCAGGGACCCATACTCCGCGGCGGTTGTTTTGAGAAAAAATTCTTGACGGCTTTCGCGCAAAAACGAAAGCCTGTGGTTATCGGTCCCCGCTTCCGCGGGGACGACGATATTGGTATTGTTTGCGATGAATCGTTTCTCACATTTCCCGATACTGATGGTCGCATTGGCCGGCGTCGCACTCGATGTCGCGACCGCGCCGCCGGCCGCATCCGCCGAGATTCCGGCCATCGCCTCGCGTCAACGCGCTGAAAAAAAGGTCTTTACCGATAGCGAGATCATCGAGGGATTTTTGAAGACCGCCTTCGGCGCCGAATACCATCTGGCCGGCCGCGTCGACCGCATCCGCAAATACGACGCGCCGGTGCGGGTTTTTGCCGAGGGCAACCGTGCGGACCGGAAGGCGCTGCTCGCAAAGGTCGTTGCCGACATCGGGCAGCGGGTTCAGCATCTCGACATCGCCATGACCGAGGCCGGCGACGGCGCCAATGTTCTGGTCAAACTGGTGCGCGACCGCGATCTCTATCGCACCATCATGACCTTTTACGGCAGCGAACGGGCACGCGAGATCAAGGCCTCGCTCGATCCGCAATGCCTGTCCGGCTTCCGCAAGAACGAAAAGTATGAAATCGAGCACTCCGACGTGATCCTCACGGTCGACAACGGCGATTTCATCTTTCTCGATTGCGCCTATGAGGAACTGCTGCAGTCGCTGGGACCGATCAACGATACCTCGACCGTGCCCTGGACCATGTTCAACGACAATGTCTCGATGGGCTTTTTCGACGTCTACGACCAGTACATCCTCAACATTCTGTACGACCCGCGCATCAAGGCCGGCATGACGGTCGCGGAGGTCAAGGCCGTGCTGCCGGAAGTGCTCGGCGACGTGCGGGCCTGGGTGAGGAAGGTCAACGATCTGGCGGAGTAGGATTTACCCTGTCATTGCCGGGCTTGACCCGGCAATCGATCTTCTTCGATAGGCTTTTCTTGCTGGATGGATGCCCGGGTCGAGCCCGGGCATGACGAGCGTTTTCTTATGCCGGTTTCTCGACTCGCGATGATCCGGTCGATCGACTTTTACGCCGACTTCTCGAACAGCTCGCGGCCGATCAGCATGCGCCGGATCTCGCTGGTGCCGGCGCCGATCTCGTAGAGCTTGGCGTCGCGCAGGAGCCGACCGGTCGGATAGTCGTTGATATAACCGTTGCCGCCGAGCAGCTGGATCGCGTCGAGCGCGCATTGGGTCGCCTTCTCGGAGGCATAGAGAATGGCGCCGGCGGCATCCTCGCGCGTGGTCTCGCCGCGGTCGCAGGCTTTCGCCACTGCATAGACATAGGCGCGGCAGGCGTTCATCGACGTGTACATGTCGGCGATCTTGCCCTGCACCAACTGGAACGTTCCGATCGGCTGGCCGAACTGTTTGCGTTCGTGCACATAGGGCAGCACGACGTCCATGCACGCCTGCATGATGCCGAGGGGACCCGCGGCCAACACCGCGCGTTCGTAATCGAGGCCCGACATCAGCACGTGAACGCCACGGCCGACCTCGCTCAGCACGTTCTCCTCCGGCACTTCGCAATTGTCGAACACCAGTTCGCAGGTGTCGGAACCGCGCATGCCGAGCTTGTCGAGCTTCTGTGCGGTCGAAAATCCCTTCATCCCTTTTTCGATGATGAAGGCGCTGATGCCGCGCGGTCCGGCCGTGGCATCGGTCTTGGCATAGACCACCAGCGTGTCGGCGACCGGGCCGTTGGTGATCCACATCTTGCTGCCGTTAAGCACGAAGCGATCGCCTTTCCGTTCGGCGCGCGTCATCATCGAGACCACGTCGGAGCCGGCGTTAGGCTCCGACATCGCCAGCGAACCGACGTGCTCGCCGGAGATCAGCTTCGGAAGATATTTTCGCTTCTGCGCATCGCTGCCGTTGCGGCGGATCTGGTTGACGCAGAGGTTGGAATGCGCGCCATAGGACAGGCCGACCGCCGCCGAGGCGCGCGACATCTCCTCCACCGCGATGCAGTGCTCGAGATAGCCTAAGCCGGAGCCGCCATATTCCTCCTCGACGGTAATCCCGTGCAGGCCGAGCGCGCCGATTTTCGGCCAGAGATCCCTGGGAAACTGGTTGCTCTTGTCGATTTCGGCGGCCCTCGGCGCGATCTCGTTGGACGAGAAAGCCTCGACGGTTTCGCGAATTGCATCCGCGGTTTCGCCGAGATCGAAATTGAACATCCGATACGCATTGGAAATCATGGTCGGGCGCCCTCCGGGCAAGTCATGCGGCTGGTCTTGCGCACAGCCTTATGCTCCCGAAATAAGCTTGTCACGGGCCAAAAACGCCCGGATGCGGGCGAGCCCGACGGTATACCAGCGGGCCAAGCGCGCCGACGCGCCTCCGATGCGGCAAACTCTCCCTTGCTCTGGCGCGCGCAACGGGATGTAATTCGCGCTCAATCGTCACCCTCCGGAGCCGACTACGGAGGCGGATAATCTGGAGACATCAGATGCACGGAACAGTCGATCACGCCGGCGAATCCCATCTGCGCGCGGCACAAGACAAGGCCCGGTCGATTCCGCTTGTCGATTTCGACGTCAGCGATCCCGAACTGTTCAAGACCGATTCCTTCTGGCCGTATTTCGACCGGCTGCGCAAGGAAGACCCGGTGCATTACTGCCGGGACAGCATGTTCGGGCCATACTGGTCGGTGACGAAATACAACGACATCATGGACATCGAAACCAATCATTCGGTGTTCTCCTCGGCGGCTTCGCTCGGCGGCATCACCATCCGCGACGTCGCACCCGACCTGCGCCGCGAAAGCTTCATTTCGATGGATCAGCCGCGCCACAGCGCGCAGCGCAAGACCGTGGCGCCGATGTTCACGCCGACGCATCTCGACCAGCTCGCGATCAATATCCGCAAGCGGTCGGCCGAATGCCTCGACAATCTGCCCATCAACGAGGTGTTCGACTGGGTCGACCAGGTCTCGATCGAACTGACTACCCAGATGCTCGCCGTGCTGTTCGACTTCCCCTGGGAGGATCGCCGCAAACTGACGCGGTGGTCCGACGTCGCAACGACGATTCCGGGTCCCGGCGGTGTGGTGGCGACGGAGGATGAACGACAGGTCGAGCTGATGGAATGCGCGGCATATTTCGGAAAACTCTGGAAGGAGCGCATCAATCAGCCGCCGAAGAGCGACCTGTTGTCGATGATGGCGCACAGCGAAGCCACCCGCGACATGGACCCGAACAATTTCCTCGGCAATCTGATCCTGTTGATCGTCGGCGGCAACGATACCACGCGCAATACATTGTCGGGCAGCGTCTATGCGCTGAACAAGAACCCGGACCAGTACGACAGGCTGCGCAAGAATCCCGGCCTGATCGACAGTTTCGTGCCGGAGGTGATCCGCTGGCAGACGCCGCTGGCCCATATGCGCCGTACCGCGCTCCAGGATATCGAGTTCCGCGGCCGGCAGTTCAGGAAGGGCGACAAGGTCGTGATGTGGTACGTCTCGGGAAACCGCGACGAGGAGGTGATCGATCGCCCCTACGAATTCATCATCGATCGCGCCCGGCCGCGCACCCATATTTCCTTCGGCTTCGGTATCCACCGTTGCGTCGGGATCCGGTTGGCCGAACTGCAGTTGAAGATCATCTGGGAAGAAATTCTGAAGCGCTTCGACAATATTGAAGTGGTCGGCGAGCCCAGGCGGGTGTATTCGAGCTTCGTGAAGGGCTACGAGACCCTGCCGGTGCGTATCGCCGGCTGACGGACAAAAATACGGCGCGCCTCAGCAGGCATTTTGGGATTCAACACCATGAACATCCAGGCAGCAGTCCGAGCCGACAAATCCGAACTTCAGCGCCGGGCGCGCGAAGAGGCCTATTCCACACCGCTGAAGGATTTTCATCCGGGCGCGCCGCGGTTGTTCCAGGACGATATCCTGTGGCCGTTCTTCGAGCGGCTTCGCAAGGAAGAGCCGGTGCATTACTGCACCAACGCGCCGATCGAGCCCTACTGGTCGGTCACCAAATACAACGACATCATGCATGTCGACACCAATCACGGCATCTTCTCCTCCGACGTCTCGCTCGGCGGCATCTCGATCCGCGACGCGCCCCCCGGCTACGACCAGCCGAGCTTCATCGCGATGGATCAGCCGCGGCACTCCGCCCAGCGCAAGACCGTGTCGCCGATGTTCACGCCGACCCATCTGGACGAGCTGGCGATCCTGATCCGCGCGCGCACCGGCAAGGTGCTCGACGCCCTACCCCGCAACGAGACCTTCAACTTCGTCGACCGCGTGTCGATCGAACTGACGACCCAGATGCTGGCAACGCTGTTCGATTTCCCCTTTGAAGAACGCCGCAAGCTGACGCGCTGGTCCGACGTCTCCACCGCGCTGCCAAAAAGCGGGGTCGTCGAATTGGCCGAACAGCGCCGCGCCGAGATGGACGAATGCGCGGCCTACTTCGGCAATCTCTGGAACGAGCGCGTCAACGCCGCGCCGAGAAACGACTTGATCTCGATGATGGCGCACAGCGAGGCGACCCGGCACATGGACGCCGACAATCTGATGGGCAACATCATTTTGCTGATCGTCGGCGGCAACGACACCACCCGCAATACCATGAGCGGCTCGGTGCTCGCGCTGAACGAATTCCCGGACCAGTATCAGAAGCTGCGCGACAATCCGGCCTTGATCGATTCCATGGTGCCGGAGGTCATTCGCTGGCAGACGCCGCTGGCGCATATGCGCCGCACCGCGCTCGTGGACACCCAGATCGGGGATAAGAAGATCCGAAAGGGTGAGCGCGTCGTGATGTGGTACGTCTCGGGTAACCGCGACGAAGAAGGCATCGAGAACCCCAACGAATTCATCATCGACCGCGCCCGGCCCCGCACGCACCTGTCGTTCGGCTTCGGCATCCACCGCTGCGTCGGGATGCGGCTCGCCGAGCTGCAGCTGAAGATCGTCTGGCAGGAGATGCTGAAGCGATTCGACCGGATCGAGGTGGTCGGCGAACCGAAGCGGGTCTATTCGAGTTTTGTCAGGGGCATCGAAAGCCTGCCGGTACGCATAGCTGCGTGATGGTGGGCCCGCTTGCGCTTTGCCCACCCTACGTGCTGAGATCGCAGGGCGGGCAATGGCGCGGGTGCGCCATACCCGCTATTTTCCGCAAACTACCGATGCCAACCGAGTTCGAATGACCGCTGTAGACCTTGCCGAACACGACCAATATGCCGATATCCGTGACGCCGTCGCAAAACTTTGCGCGCAATTCCCCGGCGAATACTGGCGCAAGCTCGATCGCGAAATGGCCTATCCGTCGGCCTTCGTCGACGCGCTGACGAAGGCCGGCTATCTCTCGGTCCTGATCCCCGAAGAATATGGCGGCGCCGGACTGAAACTGTCAGCCGCGGCTGCGATCCTCGAGGAGATCCAGCGCGCAGGCTGCAATGGCGGCGGCTGCCATGCCCAGATGTACACGATGGGGACGTTGCTGCGTCACGGCAACGAGGAGCAGAAGTCGAAATGGCTGCCGAGGATCGCCAGCGGCGAATTGCGGCTGCAGGCGTTCGGCGTCACCGAGCCGACCAGCGGCACCGATACCTCGTCATTGAAGACCTTTGCGCGGCGCGAGGGTAATGACGGCTACATCGTCAACGGCCAGAAGATCTGGACCAGCCGCGCCGAATATTCCGACCTGATGATCCTGTTGGCGCGCACCACGCCCAAGGAAAAATCCAAAAAGCGCACCGACGGCCTGTCGGTCTTCATCGTCGATATGAAGGCGGCCAAAAACAACGGGCTGTCGATCAGCCCGATCCGCACCATGATGAACCACTCCACGACCGAAGTGTTCTTCACCGATCTGCGGGTGCCCGCGGAAAACCTGGTCGGCGAGGAAGGCAAGGGATTTCGCTACATCCTGTCGGGCATGAACGCCGAGCGCATCCTGATCGCGGCCGAGTGCATTGGCGACGCCAAATGGTTTATTGCCAAGGCAACAGCTTACGCCAGGGAGCGCGTAGTATTCGGCCGTCCGATCGGCCAGAATCAAGGCATCCAGTTTCCCATTGCAAAAGCCTATGCCGCGATGCGCGCCGCCGAACTGATGGTCAGGGAAGCGACCCGCAAATACGAAGCCGGCCAGGATTGCGGCGCCGAGGCCAACATGTCCAAGATGCTCGCGGCCGATGCCGCCTGGGAAGCTGCGAACGCCTGCGTGCAGACCCATGGCGGTTTCGCCTTTGCGGAAGAATACGACGTCGAGCGCAAATTCCGCGAGACGCGGCTCTACCAGGTGGCGCCGATCTCGACCAACCTCATCTTGTCGTACGTGGCCGAACACGTGCTCGGCATGCCCCGCTCCTACTGAGAAACCAAAAATGCTGCCTCTTGAAGGAATAACCGTCATCGCCGTCGAACAGGCGGTCGCAGCACCGTTCTGCAGTTCGCGGCTGGCAGATGCCGGCGCCCATGTCATCAAGGTGGAACGGCCCGAGGGCGATTTCGCGCGCGCCTACGATGCGGCGGTGAAGGGACAGAGCAGTTATTTCGTCTGGCTCAACCGCGGCAAGGATTCCGTGGTGATCGATCTTGCAACCCCGCAAGGCCGCGCGAGCCTCGAACAACTGATCGCCGGCGCCGACGTTTTGATTCAGAACCTCAAGCCGGGTTCGATGGACAAGCTCGGCTTCTCGCTGGCGCGCCTGCGCAAGGATTATCCGAAACTGATCTGTTGCACCATTTCGGGTTACGGCGACGACGGCCCCTACGCCCAGCGCAAGGCCTACGACATGCTGATCCAGGCGGAGAGCGGGCTTGCGTCGATCACCGGCGGTCCGGAAGGGCCGTCACGCGTCGGGATTTCGGTCGTCGACATCGCCACCGGCGCCACCGCCCATGCCGCCATTCTCGAGGCCTTGTTTGCACGCTCGCGCAACGGCAAGGGCACCGACATCCGGATTTCGATGTTCGACGTGATGGCCGATTGGCTTGCGGTACCGCTGCTCAATTCGGAGGCCGGCAATCCGCCGCAGCGGATGAGCCTCGCGCACCCGTCGATTGCGCCTTACGGCGCGTTTCGCTCCAAGGATGGCAAGGACATCCTGATTTCCATCCAGAGCGAGCGCGAGTGGAAGAAGCTTTGCGTTGAAGTGTTGGTGCAGCCCGAACTGCCCAACGATCCCAGATTTTCCAACATGATCGAGCGCGTCCGCAACCGCGCCCTCACCGACAAGACCGTCAGCGACATCTTTGCCAGCCTGACCCGTGACGAATTACTCAAGCGCTTGTCCGATGCCGATATCGCGTTCGCCGAGGTCAACACCATGGCCGATCTCGCCGTGCACCCGCATCTGCGCCGCATCGAGGTCGAAACCTCCGGTGGAACGGTGAGCTATCCCGCGCCCGCCGCGATCGTCGTCGATGCGCCGCGCCGATACCGTGCGGTGCCGGATATCGGCGAGCGCATCGGCATCGCCAAACCAGCCTTTGTCCGGACCAAGTCGTCATGACCGAAAAGCCCGATCTCGATCAATTGCGGCAGTGGATCGACCGCACGACCGAGGCTTCCGACGTCGTCACCGCGCAACTGGTGAAGGGCCTGCGCGCCACGTTGTTCATGGAGATCGGCGAGCCGAAGCCGGGCGATCCCGCGCCGTGGACCACACATTGGTGCCTGGCGCAGCCGGTGTTTCCGATGTCGATGTTGAGCCAGGATGGCCACCCCACGCGCGGCGGCTTTCTGCCGCCGGTGCCGCTGCCGCGCCGGATGTGGGCCGGCGGCGAGCTGGAATTCTTCGAGCCGCTGCGCGTCGGTGACGAGACGACGCGAACCTCGCGGATATCGGACGTGACGATGAAGACCGGCAGCACGGGCGTTTTGTGTTTCGTTTCGGTCGAACACCTGATCACGACCCCGCGCGGCGCCGCGATCCGCGAACGGCAGGATATTGTCTATCGGGATATGCCGGCCGGCCAGCCGTCGGCGCCGGCCAAGCCCGCCCCGCCTCCGCCATCGGCGCAGCACCGCGAAAGCCACATGGCCGATCCCGTGCTGCTGTTTCGCTATTCGGCGCTGACTTTCAACGGCCACCGCATCCACTACGACCGCGACTACGTCACCAAGGTCGAGGGCTATCCCGGCCTGGTCTTCCACGGGCCGCTGCAGGCGGCCTTTATCGTGGAATTCGCCGCAAAGCTTCATGGCGGCAAGGCTCCCAAGAAATTCAGCTATCGCGGGCTGCAGCCGCTGTTCGAAGGCAGCGAGTTCAGCATCAACGCCAACGACACCGGCGCCGGCATGGACTTGTGGACGGCGAATTCGGCGGGTCAGCCGACCATGCGAGGCACTGGGACGTGGTAGCACCGTCATTGCGAGCCAACGGGTCGCGCGAATGCGCGCCCGATGATAAACTCCGCGAAGCAATCCGTTTCTCGGCGCCGGAAGCATGGATTGCTTCGTCGCTTCGCTCCTCGCAATGACGAGCGTTGCATTTCGAGCCCTCGGCTAGGTCAGACCGCATTGTCCCGCAAATCTGCAAAGAGCCCCAATTCATTAGTCACCGTCAAACACGTCACGCTCGAGCTGCTGCGCGGGTTCGGGATCCAAAAAGTGTTCGGCAATCCCGGCTCGACGGAATTGCCGTTCCTGAGCGACTGGCCCGCGGATATCGATTACGTGCTGGGTCTGCAGGAGGCATCCGTGGTCGGCATGGCCGATGGCTACGCCCAGGCCACCCGCAACGCCGCCTTCGTCAACCTTCATTCCGCGGCCGGTCTGGGCAACGCACTCGGCAATATCTACACCGCCCACCGCAACCAGACGCCGATGGTGATCCTCGCGGGCCAGCAGGCGCGCAGCATCCTGCCGCAGCAGGCTTTCCTCTATGCCGAGCGCGCGTCGGAATTTCCGCGGCCCTACGTCAAGTTCTCGGTCGAGCCGGCGCGCGCCGAAGACGTGCCGGCGGCAATCGCGCGCGCCTATTACGTGGCGATGCAACCGCCCTGCGGGCCCACCTTCGTCTCGGTTCCGATCGACGATTGGTCCCATCAAACGCAGCTCTTGCAGGCCCGTCACGTCAGCCGCGAGTTCGGGCCCGACGTGAGCGCGATGAAGGCGCTGGCCGCAGCACTTTCGGCCGCCAAGCATCCTGCTTTCGTGGTCGGTCCCGGCATCGATCGCGCGCAAGCGGTCGAGCTGATGGTGCGCCTTGCCGAGAAGGCGAAAGCCTCGGTGTGGGTCAGCCCGTTTTCGGCGCGCTGCAGTTTTCCCGAACGGCATCCGCAATTCGCGGGCTTTCTTCAGGCCTCGCCGGCGGAGCTGTCGGACACGCTTCGCGCGCATGACCTGGTGGTCGTGATCGGCGCGCCGGCCTTTACGTTTCATGTCGAAGGTCATGCCTCGATCTTCGATGGCGCGACCACGATCTTTCAGATTACCGACGATCCGGCCGCGGCCGCGATCTCGCCGCTCGGCACCAGCATCATCGCCACCATGAAGCCGGCGCTGACGATGCTGACCGAACTTCTGCCGGAGACAAAGCGCGCGATGCCGGCGGGCCGTAGCTTGCCACCAACCCCGCGCGCGGGAGATCCGATCCCGGCCGAATTCCTGTTGCACATGCTGTCATCGGCGATGCCCGCCAACGCCGCGCTGGCGGAAGAAGCTCCCTCGCATCGTCCGGCGATGCAGAAGTTCATGCCGATGCGTGGGCAGGACAGCTTTTACACCATGGCGAGCGGCGGACTTGGCTACAGCCTGCCGGCGTCGGTCGGCGTGGCGCTCGGCCGCCCCGGCATCCGGACGGTTTGCCTGATCGGCGATGGCTCCGCGATGTATTCGATCCAGGCGCTGTGGACCGCTGCGCAACGCAAGCTGCCTTTGACGGTCGTGGTGATCAACAACGGCGGTTATGGCGCGATGCGCTCCTTCAGCCAGGTGATGCAGGTGCGCAACGTGCCCGGCCTCGATCTGCCCGGAATCGACTTTGTCCGCATCGCGGAGGGCCTGGGCTGCGATGCCGTGCGCGTTAGCAAATCCGGCGACCTCGCGCCCGCGCTCAAGCGCGGCCTCGCGCATGACGGCACCAGCCTGATCGAGGTCATCGTGGATTCCGCAGTGCCGCTGCTCTACGCGCGGAAGGGTTGAGTTACGTCCTCGCCGTCATTGCGAGGAGCGTTGGCGACGAAGCAATCCATTCTCCAACTCGGTCGCCCTATGGATTGCCTCACGGAGTTTATCATCGGGCGCGCATTCGCGCGGCCCGTTGGCTCGCAATGACGAGGGAGTGCGTGCCGCGCTCGTCCTACCTACTTCCCGTAAGTCTCGCGCATTTTCGCCTGGATCTTGGCCATGCCCGATATCCAGCGGTCGTAATTCTCGGTCTTCTTGCGCATGTAGCCGAGCACTTGCGGGTGCGGCAGGATGACGAATGTTTCCTGCTCGAGTCCGGCGAGCACGTCGTTGGCGACCTGCTCCGGCGTCAGGTCGCCGTCGCCGGATTGCGGTCCCCTCGGGATCGACCGCAGCATGTTGGTGTCGACGCCCTGCGGACACAGGATGGAGACCTTGATGCCATCGGCCTTATGCGAGATCGCAAGGTTTTCCGCAAATCCGACAGCGGCGTGCTTGGTGGTCGAATAGGCGGGGCTGCCGACCTGCGACAACAGGCCGGCGGCGGAAATCGTGTTGAGGAAATAGCCGCCGCCGCGCGCCTTCATGCGCGGGATCAGATGCCGCGCGGCGTAGACATGCGCCATGACGTGGATCGCCCAGCTTCTCGCCCATGGCTCGTCGGAAGTGCCGCCAGCGTTTTTCGACAGCGGATCGAAACCGCCGCCGATGCCGGCATTGGAGCAGAACAGCGCGATCGGCCCGAATTTTCGTTCGGTTTCCTCGATGACATGAACGATGTCCTGCTCGCGCCCCACATCGCATTTGAACGCCGCGCCGTCGATCGAGGCGGCGACGGCTTCGGCGCCGGCAAGATCGAGATCGGCCACCACGACTTTCGCGGCGCCGGCGCGATGAAAGGCCTCGCAAAGCGCGCGGCCGATGCCGTTGGCGCCGCCGGTGACAACCACGATTTTGCCCGTCACCTGCATCGCAGCCTC
Organism: uncultured Alphaproteobacteria bacterium; assembly: GCA_963742425.1. Taxonomy (GTDB): domain Bacteria; phylum Pseudomonadota; class Alphaproteobacteria; order Rhizobiales; family Xanthobacteraceae; genus Bradyrhizobium. The sequence goes on along the minus strand of CAVULR010000006.1, from coordinate 21,394 downwards.
ATTTCTCGGGAAGTCTGTCAGGCCAGAACGAGATCCAGCACCGCCGTGTAATGGCAGGCCGCCCCAAGCAGCACGAAAGAATGCCAGATCGCATTCTGAAAGCGCAACCGCTGCCAAGCATGAAAGATAACGCCCAGACTGTAAAGCAAGCCGCCGGCGACGATAAACCACAAAGCCAGTTGCGGCAGCGACGACAGGCCGGCGTCATAGGCAATCAAGCCGCTCCAGCCCATCGCCAGATATAGCCCGACCGATACGCGGTCGAAACGCCCCGGCAGAAACAGCTTCAGCACGATCCCGGCCGCGGCGACGCTCCAGACGCCCGCCAACAGCGACAGCGCGAACATGCGGTCCTGCAACTGCGCAAATACGGGCGTATAGGTCGCCGCGATCAGAATGTAGATCGCGGAATGATCGAAGCGGCGCAGCAGCCATTTGCGCCGCGACACCGGCCAGAGATTGTAAGCGGCCGAAAATCCAAGCATCGCGAGCAGGCCCGCGGCGTAGACCGACACCGAGACGATTTCATAGGCGGAGGCGAATATGCCGGCCAGCACGATCAGCGTGGTCGCGGCGATCAGGCCGCAGAACAAGCCAATGCCGTGCACGACGCCGTCCGCGATCAGCTCGGCCCGATCGTAGTTCCAGCGCATGGCGCCGGCCGCGGCTTGCGCGGAAGTCGAGGCGAGTTGTTTCAATTTGAACACGGTCATGGCGGCACGGTAAACTTTCCAGCGAAGCGACAGATGTTAGCCTGAGGCAGGTTAACGAACAGCCGGACCCTTGGTTGCCCCAAACTGCGTCGCAAATATGAAACTTGATTTCGGTGCGCCAATCGCCACTTTCCAGAGTGTTCTCCGGCTGATGGCCCCCATCAAATCGAGCTTTTCCCGCCCGCATGGCTCCCCGTTTCTCCGATATTGTCGAGCAAGCGCGCCTGTCGGCGCGGGCGCTGCTGGACTATGGCGAGCATCTCTTCAATCCGACGGTTCGGCTTGGCGTCACCGGACTGTCACGCGCCGGCAAGACCGTCTTTATCACCGCGCTGATCCACGGCCTCACCCGCGGCGGCCGCTTCCCCGTTTTCGAGCCCTTTGCGAGTGGACGGATCGCCCGCGCCCGGCTCGAGCCGCAGCCCGACGATGCGGTGCCGCGCTTCGACTATGAGAACCATGTGCGTACCCTGATCGAGGAGCGGCGCTGGCCTAGCTCCACGGTCGACATCAGCGAACTCAGGCTCGTAATCGATTACCAACGGCAAAATGGCGCGGACCGCACGCTGACGCTCGATATCGTTGATTACCCCGGCGAATGGCTGCTCGATCTGCCGCTGCTGCACAAAAGCTACCGGCAATGGTCCCGCGAAAGCCTCGCATTGTCGCGCGAGCGACCCCGCGCGCGGCTCGCGATGCGATGGCACGCGCATCTGGCGACGCTGAATGCCCTGGCGCGCAAAGACGAGCAGGCGGCGCTCGCGCAAGCCGGACTGTTCACTGAATATCTGCGCGCCTGCCGCGACCAACGCTTCGCCATGAGCCTGCTGCCGCCGGGCCGCTTCCTGATGCCGGGGAGCCTTGCGGGTTCGCCGGCGCTGACATTTGCACCGCTCGATCTGCCCGACGACGGCTCGGCGCCCGAGGGATCACTGTGGGCGATGATGAACCGTCGGTATGAGGCCTACAAGGACGTGGTGGTTCGCCCGTTCTTCCGGGATCATTTCTCGCGGCTGGATCGTCAGGTGGTTCTGGTCGATGCGCTCGCCGCGTTCAACTCCGGACCGGAAGCGCTGCACGACCTCGAAGCGGCGCTGGCCGGAATTCTCGACTGTTTCAGGATCGGACGCGCGACGCTGCTCGCCAGCCTGTTCCGGCCGAAGATCGACCGCATTCTGTTTGCCGCCACCAAGGCCGATCATTTGCACCATTCGAGCCACGATCGGCTTGAGGCCGTGTTGCGGCGGACGGTAGGCAGCGCCGTCGCCCGCGCCGAGGACACCGGCGCCGAGATCGACGTGGTTGCGCTGGCCGCGGTGCGCGCCACCCGCGAGGCGACGGTCGCGCGCGGCCGCGACAAATTACCCTCGCTGCTCGGGACCCCTGCCCCCGGCGAGATGGCAAATGGCGAGGCCTTCGACGGCAACACCGAGGTTGCGACCTTTCCCGGCGATCTGCCCGCCGACCCCGAGGCGCTTTTCGCAGGGGAAACCGCGTTCCGCGGTCTCTCCAGCGCGAACGCCGAAAAGACCGATTTCCGCTTTCTTCGTTTTCGGCCGCCGCAATTGGAAAGCCCCGACGCGGATCGTCCCTCCTTGCCTCATATCCGCCTTGACCGCGCCCTCCAGTTCCTGATCGGAGATAAATTGCAATGAGCGAGCGTCCGCATCACCGGCGACCTCAGACCTTCAGGCTCGATGACCCCGGCGTGATCGTGGTGGACCCGGAGGAGGCGAGCCGCCCGTCGCGCGGCGCGGTCCATATCACACCGGAGGCCGATCCCGCGCTGCTGCCGGTCCCCCTTGAGGCTGCGATCATCCCCGGGCGGCGCGGCTTACGCTGGGGCGCGGTGTTCTGGACCGGGCTCGGCGGGCTGATCGTGCTCGGCCTCGGGCTCGGCATTACCCAACTGATCGAGGATCTCTTTGCGCGCAGTGAGGGGCTTGGCTTTGTCGGACTGGCGTTTGCCTTCGCCGCCGCGCTGGCGTTTGCCGTCGTCGTCACCCGCGAAGCGTTGGGGCTTGCCCGGCTTAGGACAATCGAGAAATTGCACCTGCGCGCCGCCGCCGTGATTGCCAGCGACGATCGCGGAGAGAGTCGAACCATCGTGCGGGATTTGCTGCAACTCGCGCATCAGAACCCGCATCTGGCGCGGGCGCGCGCCACGCTGCAGGGCCATGTCGACGACATCATCGACGGCGCAGACATGATCCGGCTGGCGGAACGCGAATTGATGATGCCGCTCGATCAGGAGGCGCGCCGGCTGGTGTCGGCGGCGGCGCAGCGCGTTTCGATCGTGACTGCCGTCAGTCCGCGCGCGCTGATCGACGTGCTGTTCGTGTTCGCGGCCTCGCTGCGTCTGATCCGGCAATTGGCGCGGCTCTACGGCGGACGCCCGGGTGCGCTCGGCATGATCAAGTTGATGCGTCATGTCATCGCGCATGTCGCGATCACCGGCGGCATGGCGGCAAGCGATGGCGTGGTGCAGCAGATGCTCGGCCATGGCATCGCGGCAAAACTGTCGCAGCGGCTCGGCGAAGGCGTTCTCAACGGGCTATTGACGGCTCGGCTGGGGCTTGCCGCCATCGATGTGACGCGCCCGCTGCCGTTCACCGCGTTGCCGCGGCCGGCGCTCGGCGATCTCGCCAAGGACCTGCTGACGAAGCGCGATAGCGGGGAATGACTATCGCACCGCGACTGACGATGCGGCCGCGACGACGTGGCCGGGGCCACCCGGCCACGCTCTCACTTCTCCCGCCAGCACGCGCACGCGATAAAGCGGCGAGTCCGGCGGCGGTGAAAGCTCCGGCGTCCAGCCGGTCAGTTTTTCCAGCGCATAGGTATCCATCACCGTCCCGCGCCAGCTTCGATCGACCCGTTCGAGCGGCTCCCTGACTGCTGGAATGGACGCCCAAACCGCCCCGTGATCGTCGGGCTCCCGTCCGACATAGAGCCCGGTGTGACCCCGGATCGAATCCATGCCGGGGTCGCGAAAGCCGGAATATCTTCCGCGCTCATTGAGCTGGATCACCGGCACGCGGCCGTTGAAATACCAGCGCAGCATGGCGTAGGTGCGATAATCCGTGGTGGCGATCCAGGTCGCGCCGGTCTTCTGCAACTCGGCCTGCGCCCGGTCCGCGACCTCTTGGTAACCGGCCTCGCCGCCGACCGGATCGGCCTTGCCGATGAAATTCCAGGGACAGACGACATAATAAAGAAACACCACAACGACGAAGGCGATGCCGCTTGCGATCGCCGCATTGGCCCAGGAGACGGTCGATTTGATCATCCAGGCGGGAAAACCTTCCCGCGGCAGCATCGCGATATTGATCGCGGTGGCGGCAAATCCGGCCGGCCACATGAACATCGGCCAGGTATCGCCGACCCGCAGGCTCAGCGACTTCCAGAAAAAATAAACGAAGGGAATGATGACCGCGGTCGAAAGCAGGATGGCAACGGCATCACGCCTGCGATATCCCCGCCACGCCGTCAGAGTCACGCCCGACAGCACCACCGGCAACAGGATGAATCCAACCAGCCCGAACTGCAGGCCGATGAAATCCCCGACGGTACGCAGCGAGAATTCATGGGTTGCGGTAGCCCGCACCAACTGGAACCTGAACGACGCCCAGTCATGCCCGGCATTCCAGATCAGGACCGGAAGAAACAACACCGGCGCAATCAGCGCCGCCGCCCACGGATAGGGACTGGACAGCCAGCGCCGGCGCCAGTCCGGCACCAGCATGAAGGCGAGTACCGCCGGAACCAGCATCACCGCGGTGAATTTCGACAACAGCGCAAGGCCCGCGAATGCGCCCGCGGCCAGCCACCAGCGGGCGTCATTGCTTTCGTGGAGCCGGACCAGCGCCCACAGCATGGCGACAGCAAACGGAATCAGCGCCACGTCGGGCGAGACCTTGGCCATCAATAGCCCGTAATAGAGGGCTGCTTCCGGCAACAGCACCGCGAGCACCATCGCGCGAAAATCGTGGGTCACGCGCCGGACAATATCGGCAAGCAGCCATTGCGTGGCCAGCATCGCCAGGATGCCGGCAAACCTGACGCCCAGATTGGTGTCGCCGAAAACAGCGGTGCCGAGGCGGATAAACCAGGCAATGACGGGCGGATGATCGAGGAATGAAAGCGCGTTCTCCTTCGACCAGGTCCAGTAATAGGCTTCATCGGTTCGCAGGTCGATCACAGTTGCGTAAATCAGGCGCATCGCCGTCAGCGCGGCGATCAATATCGCGACGCCTAGCCATCGCCGAAAGGCAGCATTGTCCGCTTTTGAAGGGCGGCTATCGGGGATGGCGATCGGCACGCTGCTTTCTCCCCGACTCCGATTCGGGTGTCAACGTGTCCGCACACCAAACGTCGTCCCGGCGAACGCCGGGACCCATAACCACAGGCATTGTTTACTTTAGAGGGTGTCTGCCACCACGCCTAAATGGGACGTCGCGGCGTATCGGTCCCCGCTTTCGCGGGGACGACTACGCGTGCAACCGTGGTCATCACGGGAATTAAACTCTACTATCGCAGGTCTATTATCGATCAATGTTCGATTGAATCGCATGGCACCAGCTCTGGAGCGTATCACCAAATTCATCCGCGGCGTCAGCGTCCGGCAGGTCCGCCTCGCCTGCGGGTTGGTGCTGTTCGGCTATCTGGTGAGCCATTTTCTCAACCATGCGCTCGGCAATATCTCGATGGATGCGCTAGCGGCCGGCGTCTATTACCACACCGCGTTCTGGCGATTTCTCCCGGTCGCCATCGTATTTTATGCCGCGGCGCTGACCCACGCCGGTCTCGGGATCTGGGCGCTTTACGAGCGCCGGCAATTTCGCTGGAAGGCGATCGAGCCGCTGCAGCTCGTCCTGGGCGTGAGCATCCCGGCGCTCGTCATCACCCACATCGCGGGCGTCCGGATCGGCCATATGATTTTCGGACACGAGAAGCTGTATCCGCAAGTGTTCTTCGCGTACTGGATCGTCTGGCCGTACAAAATGTGGCTGATGTTCGCCGTCCTGAACATCTCCTGGATCCACGGCTGCATCGGTCTTTATTTCTGGCTCCGGATGAAAGCGTTCTACCAGAGCGCGGCGCCCTTTCTGCTCGCCGCGGCGGTGCTGATTCCGGCGCTGGCAATGCTCGGCCTCTATCAGGGCGGACGAAGCGTCGTCGACAGCGACAGCGTCGAATGGCGGGCGGAGAATCTGCCGCGAAATCTGGTCGGCACGCCTGCCGAACAAGCGACATTGATCAGCATCGAGGATTATTTCCTGATCGGCTATCTCGGCCTGGTCGGGCTTGTCCTGCTGGCAAGGGGCGTGCGCGCCCTGCATGAACGCCGGGGCGGCATGATCAATCTGTCCTACGGCAATGGCAGGACGATTCGCGTGCCCAAAGGCCTGAGCGTGCTTGAGGCGAGCCTGCGCAACAACGTTCCGCATGCCAGCGTCTGCGGCGGCCGCGCCCGCTGCTCCACCTGCCGCATTCGCGTGATTGGGGACTGCGCGTCGCTGCCAAAGCCGTCCCAGCGCGAGGCGTTCGTGCTCAACCGCGTCGGGGCCGGCGCCGATCCGGCCATCCGCCTCGCCTGCCAGCTCAGGCCGGAGGCCGATCTGTCCTTCTTCCAGATTTTCCTGCCGCAGATCACTGCGGCCGGTTTGCGGGCCTCGGGTCCCTCGCGCATCGGGGAAGAGCGCTATCTCGTCAGCATGTTCGTGGATATGCGGGGTTCGACCAAGCTTGCGGAAAAGCGCCTGCCGTTCGACACCGTCTTCATCGTCAACCGTTTCCTCGGCGCGGTGTCGCATGCGGTGATCGAATGCGGCGGTCAGCCCAACCAGTTCGTCGGCGACGGACAATTGGCGCTGTTTGGGCTTACCGCCAGTCCGCAGACCGCCTGCCGCCAGGCGCTTCAGGCCGCGGCCAAGATCGCCACCAATGTCGAGGAATTGAATCAATTCCTTAAGCATGACCTGCGCGAACCGATCGGCTTCGGCATCGGCATTCACGGTGGCGAAGTGATCATCGGCGACATCGGCTATCGCGATCACATGGTGTTCACCGCGCTCGGCGACGCCGTCAATGTCGCAGCGAGGCTGCAGGACATGACCAAGAGCCTCGCATGCGAAGCGATCCTTTCGGAAGAGGTTCGCATCACCGCCGGCCTTCCGGCCGACGACTTGCCCGCGCACGAAGTCACGATTCGTGGCCGCAGCGAGCCGATGATCGTCCGCACGGTTAACGCGGCGAAGACTTTGTCCGCGCTGGCCAGCGCAAAAAACGTCGGAATTGTCGCGGCCTCACAGCCCAGCCACGCTGCGGTGTGATCTATCCCCACCTGAACAACCGTTCAGAAAAAAGTCCTTACGGCAAACGCTGCGTTCTCGAACCCAACTTCTGAAGGGGGCGACTGATGGGCGATGGGTAGGACTGAACCGATCAACCCGCGCCACGGCGCACATTCAAGGAGAACGATCATGTTACGCAAACTTACTCTTGCACTGGTAGCCGCAGCTTCCCTTGGCGCGATGGCGCTGGCCCCCACCGCTGCTTCCGCGGGCGGCGGCGGATTTGGCTTCGGCGGCTTTCATCATTATCACCACTGGGGTCACGGCTTCGGCATCGGTTACATCGGCGTCGGCATGGACGACGGCTGCTATGTGACGCGCCGGGTCCTCACGCCATTCGGCTATCGGCTGCGCGTCATCAATGTCTGCGGCTATTGATTGAGCTCCTGGTTTTTCGATCTGAAATCCCCGGCAGCCTTCGCGCAGCCGGGGATTTCCTGTTTACGGCCTGTTGACGCACCCAACGGGCCCACCGATTGTGCGCCACAACTCCCCATCCCTCCCCAAAAGCCTAATTTGACTTGGGCTGTTCCGATGCCACTATCGCGGTCCATCCGCCCGGTGTGGACCGGCCTTACCCAAGAAGCTTCGGAGGAAGCAGGATGCTCGACAGACGAGAGTTGATGAAGCGCGCCGGCATGACGGCATTGGTTACGGGGATCGGTTCGGTCAGGGCGTTCGCGCTCGATACCGTGACGCTTCCCATCGACAACGGCGAACGGCCACTGGTGAGATATCCGCAGAAGCGGCCGATGATCGGCCTGACCAGCCGTCCCCCGCAGCTCGAGACGCCGTTCTCCGTCTTCAATGGCGGTCCGATCACGCCGAACAACGCGTTCTTCGTCCGCTACCATCTGGCGGACGTGCCGCTCAATATCGACCCCGATAAATTCACCCTCGAGATCAAGGGCAAGGTCGATCACCCGCTAAAACTGTCGCTCGGCGAGATCAGGAAGCTCAGGGCTGTTGAACTGGTGGCTGTCAATCAATGCTCGGGCAACAGCCGCGGGTTCTCCAATCCCCGGGTCGCCGGCGGTCAATTGGGCAACGGCGCAATGGGCAACGCGCGCTGGCACGGGGTGCCACTGAAAACCGTACTCGACATGGCCGGCGTGCAGCCGGGCGCGAGACAGGTCACCTTCAACGGAATGGACGGGCCGGTCAGCGACAAGACGCCGGATTTCGTCAAGGCGCTCGATATCGACCATGCCCGCGATGGCGAAGTGATGCTGGCCTATGGCATGAACAGCGAGGATCTGCCGGTCCTCAACGGCTTTCCGCTTCGCCTGGTCGTGCCGGGCTACTACGGCACCTATTGGGTGAAGCACCTCAACGAAATCACCGTGATCGACAACGTGTTCGACGGTTTCTGGATGAAGAGCGCCTACCGGATCCCGGACACACCGTGCGGCTGCATCGAACCCGGCACCGCGCCGAAGGCGACGATCCCGATCAACCGCTTTACCGTCCGTTCCTTCATCACCAATGTGACCGACGGCACAAAGCTGAAGCCGGGCGGGCTGACGCTGAAGGGCATCGCTTTCGACGGCGGCAAAGGTATCAAGGAAGTCGCGGTCTCGATCGACGGCGGAAAGACCTGGACGCCGGCCAAGCTTGGCAAGGATCTCGGAAAATATTCGTTCCGCGAATGGAAGCTACCGGTGAAGCTTGCGGCCGGCGCTTACGAACTCAAGGTGCGCGCCACCAACAACGCCGGCGACACGCAGCCGATGGAGCCGACCTGGAATCCGGCCGGCTATCTTCGCAACGTCGTCGAAACCGTTCGCGTCAGCGCGGCGTGAGGAGAACTATCATGACACGCTCATTTCTCCTGGCGACTGCCGCCACCGCCTGCCTGGGCTTCGTTTCGGTAACCGCGGCTCCGGTCAACTACAAGCTTCCGGAAGAAACCGCGGAGCTAAAGCCTGGACCTGATCTCGAGGTGGTGAAAAACAACTGCACGGCCTGTCACTCCGTCGATTACATCCAGACCCAGCCGCGCGGTCCGAAGTTCAAGAAGGATTTCTGGCAGGCCGAAGTGACGAAGATGATCAAGGTCTATGGCGCGCCGATCGAGGAGGCGGACGTTTCCAGGATCGTCGATTATCTCGCGGCGACCTACTGAAATTCGAAACCGGAACTGAGCTCGCGCGCGGCGTCAGGGGAACCGGCTTGGCCGGTTCCGCACTGATAAATCCACAGCCACCAGTATTTTTACGTTCTTTTTTGCGACGATTGACCGCAAAACAGGCAAAAACGCAGCAATGCGCCGCGATATTGACCGTTTTCCCCTGAAAAGCCGGCGTCGTTAGAGCTATCAAGAATGCTCTATACCGCGTATCGTGCGGCCGCCGGACATGACGGTTTGCGGGGACCGGCAGTTGGTAATTATTTTTTTGATCCCGCGGAGACGACGTGATGGCTAAGGGTACTGTGAAGTGGTTCAACGCGACCAAGGGTTTTGGATTCATCCAGCCTTCAAGCGGCGGCAAGGACGTTTTTGTTCATATTTCGGCGGTCGAGAAAGCTGGCCTTTCGACACTCAACGAAGGACAGACGGTGGAGTACGAAGAGGTAGCCAATCGCGGCAAGACCTCGGCCGAGAATCTCAAGGTTTGACGCGAGAGCGCGGTCGGTAACAGCGCCCTCTCGGATACATTCCGGGAGCGGGGCTTTCCCAAAATTTCAGCCATAAATATTCGGCAAGAGCGGGTCACGCTCTTGCGCGCGTTCGGGTCGGCGTGGCATGCGCCCGCCGGTCGCCAGTACGGCCGGCGTCCGTAGCAACCGCGCGTTGCCGCCTTCCCCCGTCAGCCCCTTCGTCGTCAACCTTCAGGTCAAAAAAATCTTGCGAAACCGGTCGCGGCGGTTTCGCGATGGTGAGAGCGGCTGCATGATAGGCCATGGGAATCATGGAGCGGACGCTCCAAATCATTGAAGTGCGCATGATGTTTGCGCCAAACCGCTTGCACTTTGGCGGATCATGCGCCGGGGCATGACATGAAGTCCGAGCTCACATCCCCTCCGCCCTTCCAGGCGCCGTTCGCGCCGGACGACGCTGCCATGGCGGCCCGGCTTCTCAAAACCGCCGGCTTGAGCGCGGAGCAGGACAAACGCATCGATCGCACCGCCACACGTCTGATCGCCGCCATTCGCTCGGGCGAGGTCCGGCTCGGCGGCGTCGAGGACATGCTTCGCGAATTCGCGCTCTCCACCAAGGAAGGCCTGGCACTGATGGTGCTGGCGGAAGCCCTGTTACGGGTGCCGGATACCCGCACCGCCGATCAGTTCATCGAGGACAAGCTCGGCCAGGGCGATTTTGTCCACCATGAAACGAAATCCAGCGCGTTCCTGGTCAATGCGTCGGCATGGGCGCTGGGGCTGTCGGCGCGCGTGATTCAACCCGGCGAGACCCCGCAAGGAACGATCGGGCGATTGACAAAGCGCCTGGGTGTTCCGGCTGTGCGCGCCGCCACAAGACAGGCGATGCGGCTGATGGGCAGTCACTTCGTGCTCGGCGAAACCATCGAAGCGGCGCTGGCGCGGGCGGATTCGGCGAGCGCCCTGCGCTATTCCTTCGACATGCTCGGCGAAGGGGCGCGCACCGCCACCGATGCCGAACGCTATTTCAATTCCTATGCGAGCGCGATCGACGCCATCGGTCGTACCGCCGGCGCCCGGCCGCTGCCCGACCGGCCCGGAATCTCGGTCAAACTTTCCGCGCTGCATCCGCGCTACGAGGCAGTGAGCCGCGAACGGGTGATGACGGAACTGGTCCCGCGGCTGATCGATCTAGCGCAAAGGGCCAAGGCCTTCGATCTGAATTTCACCGTCGATGCCGAGGAAGCGGACCGGTTGGAGCTTTCGCTGGATGTGATCGCAGCCGCCGTGCGCGACGCACCACTTCGAGGTTGGGACGGTTTCGGACTGGCCATCCAAGCCTACCAGAAGCGCGCCGAGGCCGTGATCGACTACGTCGACGGGCTCGCACGAAGCCTGAACCGGCGGATGATGCTCCGCCTGGTGAAAGGTGCGTATTGGGACACCGAGATCAAGCGGGCACAGGAGCGCGGCCTCGACGATTATCCGGTGTTCAGCCGCAAGGCGATGACCGACCTGAACTTCATCGCCTGCGCGCAAAAACTGTTGGCACTGCGGCCGCGAATCTTCCCGCAGTTTGCGACCCACAATGCGCTGACGGTGGCGACCGTTCTCGAATTGGCGGGCGGCGAAAGCGGATTCGAGTTTCAGCGCCTGCACGGCATGGGGGAAGCGCTATATGCGCAACTGGGTGAAGATCGCCCCAAGCTCGCCTGCCGGACCTATGCGCCGGTCGGAAGTCACCGTGATCTGCTCGCGTATCTGGTGCGGCGGCTGCTCGAGAACGGCGCCAATTCGTCATTCGTGGCGATCGCCGCCGACGACACCGTGCCGGTTGCGACGTTGTTGCGGCGTCCGGCCGATATGATCGGCCAGCCTGCGAATGCGCGGCATCCGAACATCAGGCTTCCGCGCGATCTCTATCGGCCGCAGCGGCAGAATTCGCATGGCATCGAATTCGGCGAGCGCGCGGCGCTGGATGCCTTGCTTGCCGGTATCCGGGCCGATGCCGCGTCCGTCGCGGCAGCGCCGCTGATCGACGGCAAGACATTGGCGGGAGCAGCACGACAGCTCTTCAGCCCGATCGACCAGACAACCGCGATCGGAAGCGTCATCGATGCGACGGCGGAGAACGCGCGCGAGGCGATCATTGCGGCGCGCGCGGGGTTTCAGGGTTGGAGCCGAACGCCAGCCGGCATTCGCGCGGAAATCCTTGAAAGGGCGGCGGACTTGCTGGAGCAGAGGGCCGCGCATTTCATCGCGCTGTTGCAACGCGAGGGCGGCAAGACGCTCGATGATTCGCTTTCGGAAGTCCGCGAGGCCGTTGATTTCTGCCGCTATTATGCCGCCGAAGGCCGCGAGCTGTTCGATGATGGTGGCGAAGCGATGCCCGGGCCAACCGGCGAGAGCAATAGTTTGCGGCTGCGCGGGCGCGGCGTGTTCGCCGCGATATCGCCGTGGAATTTTCCGCTGGCGATCTTTACAGGCCAGGTGACGGCGGCGCTGATGGCGGGCAATGCCGTCGTGGCGAAGCCCGCCGAACAAACGCCGCTGATCGCAGCGGAGGCGATCCGGCTATTGCATCAGGCCGGCGTGCCCACTTCGGTGCTGCATCTGATTCCGGGCGACGGCAGCATCGGAGCCGCACTCACGGCGCATCCCGATATTGCCGGCGTCGTCTTCACCGGTTCGACCGAAGTGGCGCGTGCGATCAACCGGGCGCTTGCCGCCAAGGATGGCCCGATCGTACCGCTGATCGCCGAGACCGGCGGCATCAATGCGATGATCGTGGACGCGACCGCGCTGCCCGAACAGGTCGCCGACGACGTCGTGATGTCGGCATTTCGCTCGGCCGGCCAGCGCTGCTCGGCGCTGCGCCTGATGTTTGTTCAGGATGACGTCGCCGATCGCATGATCGAGATGATATCGGGCGCCGCGCGCGAACTTAAAATAGGGGACGTGCGCGACCCGGCGGTTCATATCGGACCGGTGATCGATGTCGACGCAAAACAGCGGCTGGAAGCCCATATCGCGCAAATGAAAAGACAGGCTCGGGTGCATCTGGCAGGTAAAACTCCCGGCGGCCTCTACGTCGCGCCGCATATTTTCGAATTGACCGATGCCGGTCAACTCACCGAAGAAGTGTTCGGACCGATCCTGCATGTGATGCGCTATCCCGCGGACGGATTCGATCGCGTGCTGCAAGCGATCACGCGCTCCGGCTACGGTCTGACGCTCGGTATTCACTCACGCATCGACGATACGATCGAAGCCGCGATCGACCGGCTTTCCGTCGGCAACGTCTATGTCAACCGCAGCATGATCGGTGCGGTGGTCGGCGTGCAGCCGTTCGGCGGACAAGGATTGTCGGGTACCGGGCCCAAGGCCGGCGGCCCGCATTACCTGGCGCGCTTTGCGATCGAACAGACCGTAACCGTCAATACATCAGCCGCCGGCGGCAATGCCGCGCTGATGTCGGATCGCGAGTAGTGCGTTTTCGTCATTGCGAGAACTTGTCGTTGCATCGCCTGCGAACATCGGTCAAATGGCGCCAGATCACGATCGTTCGCAGCTAAAATTCCAGCGGGCGGTCAAAACCACAAAAGTCACGGGAGCGAGATCACGATGGAAAAAGGCATCTTCGAGGGCCTCAAGGTGTTGGACTGCGCGAGTTTCATCGCAGCGCCTGCGGCCGCAACCGTGCTGTCGGATTTCGGCGCCGACGTGATCAAGATCGAACCGCCCGGGCTTGGCGATCCCTACCGTAACCTGCCGAACCTGCCGGGATATCCAGCCAGTCAGCACAATTTCGCCTGGATGCTGGATTCCCGCAACAAGAAGAGCCTTGCGCTCGATCTCTCCAGGCCGGAAGGACAATCCGTATTGTACCGCCTCGTTGCCGAGGCCGACGTCTTCCTCACGAATTTTCCGCCCGGCGTACGCCAGCGGCTTCGGATCACCCATGACGAACTGATGCCGCTCAACCCGCGTCTGGTCTATGCCTCGTTCACCGGCTACGGCGAAAAAGGCGAGGAAGCCAACAAGCCCGGTTTCGACAGCAACGCCTATTGGGCGCGTTCGGGGCTGATGGATCTGGTGCGAGCCGACGAGAACACCACGCCGGCGCGCTCGGTCGCCGGCATGGGCGACCACCCCTGCGCGATGGCGTTTTACGGCGCGATCGTCACCGCACTTTACAAGCGCGAGCGCACCGGCAAGGGCTCGCATGTCAGTTCGAACCTGATGGCCAACGGTATCTGGGCCGCCTCGGTACTCGCCCAAGCCAAATTATGCGGTGCCAAGTTCAGCGAAAGGCGGCCGCGCGAGCACGCGCTCAACGCAGTGACCAATCACTACCGCTGCAAGGACGGCCGCTGGCTCATCCTGTCGCTGCTCAACGAGGAACGGCAATGGCCGACGCTGGCGCGCTGCATGGGGCGGGAGGACTTCATCACCGATCCCAGATTCGCCACCAAACCAGACCGCCACGCACGCTCGCTGGAACTGATCAAGATATTCGACGAGATATTCGCGACGAAGGATCTCGCGGAGTGGCGCGCGATCCTCGACGGCAACGGACTGGTGTTCGGCGTGGTCGGCATCCTCGACGACATTCCCCACGACAAGCAGATGATCGAGAACGAGGTGCTGGTGCCGTTCGAAGGCGGCACCATGCTGACCGTCAACAGTCCGATCTGGGTCGACGGCAGCAAGAAGGTCGCGCCGCGGCGTGCGCCCGGCATCGGCGAACACAGCGATGAAATTCTTCGCGGCGCCGGCTATGACGACGCATCGATCCGGCAATTGCGGGCCTCGGGCGCGGTGGCGTAAATGCTGCTCCTCGAAGCGCGTTCGCGCCGTCTCGAACCATGAGGAGCGTTCCCCGGATGCTGCGCAGCACGAAGTGGTGCGCTGCTGATCCGGGGTCCATCATTGTGGTATCCCCGTTGTAGCTCCCGGCTCTGCGGAGCAAGGACGCTGCACCGCGTCCGGGACACGCATCTCAATCGCTCCCAGACTCTCAGGATGAAGAAGACGTGATGAATCACTCCTTCGAAAACAGTTCTAGTGGTTGTGGATGAGCACCCAACCGAATGCCGCGAGGCCGACAACCACGGCGGCGGCAATCGCCCATCCGCTGACGCGAATGTCGCCGACGGTTTGCCGCACGCTTTCGTTATGGGCGACCTCGCGATTGTGCTGCTTGGATTCCCCGTCGGCGTCGGCCACTGCGTGCCCTCCCCGTCATCGAACGTTTTGTGCTGCAACCTAACCTATGCGCCCGCGGTCGTCGACGGACCAAGCGCCGCCTCGAGCGGGAGCCCCCGGTCGGCGGCGCCCTTGCCGCTGCCGCCCATACCGGCGAGCCGGCTCAGCGAAAACGCCGCCAGCGCCGCGCACAGGGCGGCGCCTGCGGCTGCTGCGAACACCGACGCCGTGCTCCATTTCGCGGCCAAGAGCGCGCCGCCAACCAGGGGGCCGATAATCGAACCGATCCGGCCGATTCCGAGCGCCCAGCCGACGCCGGTCGCCCGGACGGCCGTCGGATAGAACGCCGCCGCCAGCGCGTTGGCCGCGATCTGGCCGCCAACGACGCAAAATCCCGCGGCGAAGATCGCCATGGTGACGAAAACAACGGAATGTCCGAACTGCCCGATCGCACCGACCGCGAAAACAGCGATGAAGTACACCAAAGCCAGCGCGCGAAACGAAAAGCGGTCGATGATGCTGCCCAGCACGAAGGTGCCGATGACGCCGCCGACCTGAAACATCGTTCCGATTGCCACCGCCGCGGATACCGACGCGCCGAGGTCGTTGAGAACGATGGGCAGCCAGTTTGCGAGGAAATAAATATCGAGCAGGCTCATGAAGAACACCACCCACAACAACAGCGTGACCAGGGTTCGCCCTTCGCTGAACAGATGCACGACCGGAATGCCCGCCAGTTGCGGTTCATGCACGACAAACAATGTTGCCGGCGCGACCGCAGCCTTCGGGCCGATCAATCCGAGCAATTGCGCGACGCGGTCGTTGGCGCGCCCGGTGAGCGCCAAAAACCTCACCGATTCCGGCAACTTCAGCACCAGGATCGGAACCAGCAGCAGCGGCGCGAGGCCGCCGACGATAAACACCGAACGCCAGCCGAATTGCGGGATCAAGGCCGCGGCCAGAAAGCCGCCGAGGGCGGCGCCGATCGAGAAGCCGCAGAACATGATCATCACCATGGTGGCGCGGCGGCGGCGCGGATTGAATTCGGAGGTCATTGCAACGGCGTTGGGCATCGCGCCGCCGAGCCCAAGCCCGGTCAGAAACCGGATTGCGAGCAGCGAATTGACGTCGTGGACGAAGGCCGTGGCGAGCGCGCCGAGGCCGAAGGCAAGCGTCGAGAAAATAATGATCTTCTTGCGTCCGATGCGGTCCGCAAGCGGACCGAACAGAAGCGCGCCGATCATCAGCCCGAACAGGCCCGCCGAGAACACCGGCCCCAAGGCGCCCTTGGTCAGCCCCCATTCCTTTGCCAAGGAAGGGGCGACATAGCCGATGGCCTGGGTATCGAAGCCGTCGAGAAACAAGACCGCCGCGCAGGTCAGCAGCAATTTAATCTGAAATCCGCCGACCGGCTGCCGATCGATGAATTCGGCCACATCGATTGTGCCGCTATTTTGAGCCTGAGAAATCGCCACGATTGTCCCCTCCCCCTGTTTCGTCATTATCGCGTTTGCAATGCATCCTTCGAATAGCCGGCGATCCGCTTGTAGCCTTCCGAGAGGGCGACAAGCTCGTCGCGGCTGATGACATCGTCGATCTTCCCGAACGGCCGGTCGTTGGTGCGCTGATACACCTCGCGCAGGATCGCGTCAGGCGGATTGGTGCGATTGGTCAAAACGATGCGCGTGGTTGCCTCCAATCGCTGCTTTTCATAGGCGGCGAGTGCGGCAACCGGGTCGCTGTTCCCAAGCAGCGCGGACGTCAGCGCCCGCGCATCAAGGATCGCCTGGCCTGCGCCGTTGGAGCCGCGCGGCACCATCGGGTGCGCGGCGTCGCCCGATAACGTCACCCGGCCGAAACTCCAGCGCGGCAACGGATCCTGATCGACCATCGGAAATTCCAGCACGCTGTCAGCGGCGCGAATGAACCTGGGCACGTCGAGCCAGTCGAAATGCCAGTCCGCGAACGCGCCGATGAAATCGCCGATCGCACCCGGCCGGTTCCAGTCGCGCTTGCGATAGACCGGAGTTTCGATTTCGGCCACCCAATTGATGAGCTGCAGCCCGTCGGCGTCCGCGGGGCGGATCGGGTAGATCACCATCTTGCCATGCGACAGCCATCCCGCCCGCACCATGCTGGCGCCGGATAATATCGGTTTCCATCGCGTCACGCCGCGCCACATGTTGACCCCGGAATAGCGCGGTTCGCCTTCCTCCGGAAAGAACTGTTTGCGGACCATCGAATTGATGCCGTCGCAGGCGATCGCGGCGCGGCCGCGCTGGGTAGAGCGGCGGGCGCCGCCGGGGCCGTCGGAAAAATGCACGCTGACGCCGGACTCGTCCTGTTCGACCGCGACGCAATGATGGTTGGTGAATAGCCGGTCCTGACCTGCGCGCGCTTCGAAGGCATCGAGCAGCACCATCTGCAGATCGCCGCGATGAACCGAGAATTGCGGATGCGCGTATCCCGCCAGGAGGCCCAGCGGTTCCTGATAAATCAGCTGCCCGAAGCGATTGAAGAAGGTCGCATCCGCCGTCGAGATCGCGACCTTCGCAAGCCGCGGCTCGAGGCCGAGCGCGGCAAGCTCCGTGGTAGCATGCGGTAGCAGATTGATGCCGACGCCAACGGCGCGGATTTCGGGCGCAGATTCGAATATCGTGCAGGGAATCCCAGCCGCGTGCAGGCTCAAGCCGAGCGTCAGTCCGCCAATGCCGGCACCGACGATAATAATGTCGTCCATGTTTCCTTCCCGGCACCGATGGTCAGGCGTGGCGTACGATGAAACAGACCGGTGAGCTTACTGTCAATCTTGTCCCGTCGAACCGCCGTATTTCCCGCGGAATTGCCTGAACCGGCCGAGCCATCGCAGCGCGATCATAGCGTCGCCCACGAAAGGCCGCGTTAGACTTTGGCAGGACACCTTGCGGGGTTAAAACGAAGGAGCAGCGGATTGCCGGGACGCACGCAACCGGCCTATACTTTGAACAAGCAAGAAAACAGCAATTTTCGCGGATCAGGGGATAAACATGACGTCGTCGAAGCAGCCGTCCCGCATGTCCATCAACATTGGCGGGGCTCTCATTCTTGGCACCCTTGCTACGGCAGCTTTTAGCGCAGCGCTGGCGCAAACACCCCAGTCGCCCGCGCCCGCTCCTGCGCCGCAATTTCCGCCGACGGCGACGATCACCACGCCCGGCTATCCCGGTGTCGGGCCGGCCGATTTCAAGCTCCGCGTGGTGAACCTGCCGAACGGCAAGAAGATGCATCTGTTGCCGGCGACCCTCGACACCACGCAATGGGGTTGGTTCGACAACGCCCAGCCGCCGGTGCTGCGGGTGAATTCCGGCGACACCGTCGTCCTCGAAACCATGATGCACAGCCACAACCAGGTGGTTCCGGGCACCACCATCGAACAGATCAAAAAGACGCGCACGGACTTTCCAGGCCGCGGGCCGCACACCCTGACCGGGCCGATTTATATCGAGGAAGCGCAGCCCGGCGATGTGCTGAAGGTGACGCTGAACAAGATCGTTCCGCGCGCCTATGCCACGAACTTCAACGTGCCGGGCCTGTTCGGCGAATTTCCAAAACTCTACGCGGACGGCCAAGTCAAATATCTTTATCTCGACCTCGACAAGATGACGACCGAGTTTCTTCCGGGCGTCGTCATTCCGCTCAAGCCATTCCCGGGCACGCTTGCGGTGGCGCGCAAGGAACCGGGACGCTACAGCAGCGTGCCGCCCGGGGAGTTCGCCGGCAACATGGATATCCGCGATTTCGTGGCGGGCAGTTCGCTTTACGTGCCGGTGCATGTGCCCGGCGCGCTGTTGTGGACCGGCGATTCCCACGCCGGCCAGGGCAATGGCGAGGTCAATCTCACCGCGCTGGAAACGGCGTACAAGGAATTCAACATCACGGTGGAGGTCATCAAGGGCAAGCCGCTCGACTTTCCCCGCATCGAGACCAAGAAGTCCTGGATCGCCATGGGCTTCGACCCCGATCTGAACAAGGCCTGGATGCAGGCCAAGGCGCAAACGGTCAAACTGCTCGCCGAACTGCGCGGGGTTTCCGCCGAACAAGCCGAAAAATTGATGCCGACCGTCGCCGATTGCCGGGTCTCCCAGGTGGTCAACGTCAAAAAAGGCATCCACTGCCTCAACCCGAAAAATCCGCGCGAGGCCGAAGACCTGGAGCGTCCAACCAAGGAGACCTCGAAATATTTTGTGTCCTACGCCAAGGACGCCGATCTGAACAAGGCGATGGACGATGCCTCGATGGGCATGATCAAGATGCTCGAGACCGACAGGAAGATTGCCCGTCTGGACGCCTATGGCCTCGCCAGCGTGGCGATGGACTGCCGAATCGGCGCCGTCTCCGACGCGGAAAAGAACGTTCACTGCCTGATGCCCAAGAGCATCTGGGTCAAAAAGTAACGTGAATGCGGAGGGCCATCGGGGCCCGCGCCGGTTCATCGCGACGTGGCTGCTTCAACTCCTTGCCGCCCTCGGCCTGGCGAGCGGTTTGGCTTTGGGACCGACCGTGCCGGGTCGGGCCGAAGATCGTATTCGAGTTGTTGCCACCACCACCGATCTTCGCAGCCTGACCGAGACGGTAGGCGGCGGCTTCATCGATGCAGTCAGCCTGGTACCGGCCAATTTCGACGCCGAGGAATATCAGCCGAAGCCGCAGGATGTCCTTCGATTGAAGGGCGCGCGGCTCGTCGTGCGCGTCGGGCTTGATTACGACCTGTGGTTCGACCGCTTGCTTGAGGCAGCGGCCGTTCGCGAGCTCGGGCGGGGCGGCCCCGGTTATGTCGATGCCTCCTATGGAATAGCGCCGCTGGAGGTGCGCGGCGTCAGCATTGGACCGGGCGACGGTCACGCCCACGGCAGCGGCAATCCGCATTATTGGCTCGATCCCAACAATGCCGAATTCATCACCGCCAACATCCTTGAGGGATTAACGCGCATCGATCCGGCCCATGCGAAGATCTATGAGGCCAACCGGCAGGCGTTTCTCGCGCGTCTTTCGGCGAAACTGATGGAATGGGAAGCCAGACTGGCGCCGCTCAGGGGCATGCCGTTGATCGCGTATCACAATAGCTGGCCTTACTTCGCCCGGCGCTTTCGGCTGGATTTCGCGGATTTCATCGAGATCAAGCCGGGCGTGCCGCCGACGCCGTCACATCTCGCCGGCATCATTGAGACGATGCGGACGCGCGGGGTGCGGATGGTCGTGCGCGAGCCGCACGAGCCCGAACGGGACGTGGCCTTTGCCGCGGCCAGATCGGGGGCGTCGGTGGTGGTGCTGGCGGCATCCGTAGGTGCGCTACCCGGCGCCGACAATTATTTTTCACTGTTCGATACCGACGTCGCGGCGCTCGTCGGTGCGGCCAGCGCCAAATGACGGAAGCGCTCGCATTTCTCTGGCCGTCTTTCCTGGTAGCGGTGTGTCTTGTCGGCATCCACGCTTACTTCGGAATCCAGGTACTCGCCCGCAACGTCATCTTCGTCGATCTGGCGCTGGCCCAGATCGCCGCCCTCGGCGCGACCGTCGCCTTCATGCTCGGCCATCCCGCGCAGAGTTTTGCGACCTATGGATATTCGCTAACCTTCACATTGCTGGCGGCGGTGTTGCTGGCGTTCACGCGCGCCTGGGCAACGCGGGTACCCCAGGAGGCGCTGATCGGGGTCATCTACGTGGTCGCGGCGGCAGCTTCGATCCTGCTGATCGACCGGGCCCCGCAGGGCGCCGAGCATCTCAAGCAGATCCTGACGGGCAATATCCTGACCAGCGGGCTCAACGAAATCGCCGTCATCGTTCCACTCTATCTGGCCGTTGCGCTGCTGCATTTTTTCTTGCGCCACAGACTGGCGCAATCCGGATCGCTGCTTTGGGAATTCGTGTTTTACGCAACCTTCGGCATGGTCGTGACCAGTTCGGTGGCCCTGGCCGGCGTGCTGCTGGTATTTTCATTTCTGATCATCCCCGCCGCCATCGGCGTGATGTTCGCTTCATCGCTGCCAAGGCAATTGGCGATCGGATGGATCGCCGGCATCCTGACCAGCGCCGCCGGATTTGCCGCCTCGTTTGCGTTCGATCTGCCGACCGGCGCCGCCATCGTCTGTGCCTTCGGTATCGCGCTGGCGTTGGCGGGGCTGATCTACCCCTTTATCGGCGGCGACCGTCTTGCCGCGCTTCGCACCGCGGTCAGGGTCGTGCGCTGGGGCGTGGCCGCCCTGATCGCCGGCTCGGCCATCCAATTGGTCGTCACGCCGCGCGCGGACCAGCCACTGATCGACATGCTCGAATATGCGGCGCCTTCATTGCGTCATTTGTATTTTACGAGCGCGGAGGCAGCCGCCTATCAAGACGCCAAGGAATACGCGGAGCGTCACCGATTGGCAGCGGAGCAATTGATCGCGCAGGAACGGCGAAGCCGCACGCAAGGCGAAGCACTGGATGAGGCGGCGATGCAGCGGATTTCCTCGTTCCTGAAATCCTACGCCGAAATGC
>CAVULR010000005.1:7500-277107 GCA_963742425.1 uncultured Alphaproteobacteria bacterium | reverse complement strand
TCATTGCCCAGGGCCGTGTAGCTCCGCATGTAAGCGCGCCAGAGCGCTGCAAAGCCCGTCGGGTTCCGGCCACATGCGCTCTATCGCATGATCGTCGTCGGCCAGAACAACGCGGCCACCCGGACGACGGCCAGCGCCATCGCCCGCACGATCGCAAGAGAGTCGCCAGCGCACGTGCTCGAGCAGAAATCGGCGTGTGTGCACGAGATCGAATGAGCCCCACTCTTGCCGGCTGAGCGGAAGCTGGATCGCGTCTCCCTGACGAAATTCAATCAAGGCCTGTTCGCCGGCCGCGCTTGCTTGACGGAGGGCTTCCGCGATCTGCGCGGCATCGCGCTCGATTCCGGTGACGCGCCGCTTGGCCGCACGCGCCATGGCGCGCGTAAATTGGCCGAGCCCGCTGCCTATGTCCAGAATATTTTCGCCGCCCTGAAGGCGAAGCTCCGCAAGGCACGCGTCATTCAGCAGTTCATTCAACCGGGAAAGGCGCCGTTGCTCGTCAGGCTCCGTGCCGTGGATGTAGTGAGAACCGCTCATTCGTTTTCGAGGCTCTACCGCTTGGCAGTTTTGGATGCTGCAGCAAGGGGCTTCGATGCAGCTTCATGTTCGATCAATGCTTTCTTGCGATCCAATCCCCAGCGGTAACCCGCCAGGCTTCCGTCGCCGCGCACCACGCGATGGCACGGCACCAAAATCGAAACAGGATTCGTGGCGCATGCGCTGGCCACCGCGCGAATGGCTTTCGGTCGTCCGATTGCCCGCGCAACTTCCTTGTAGGTGCGCGTGGTGCCGTAGGGAATCCGTTGCAATTCTTCCCAGACGCGGCGTTTCGAATGCCGTTGCCTGCACATCGAGCGGCAGATCGAGGTCTGGTTCCTGGCCGCGCAGGTGCCGCACCAGCGTTTTCACCCATTGGTGCATGCCGTTGCGATCGCGATGAATTTCCGCGCGCGGGTATTCCTGGGCCAGCGCCGATTCGAGCGGCTGATCCGTATTGCCCAAATAGACCGCGCTCACGCCTTTTTCCGTTTTTGCCACCAGCACGCGTCCGAGCGGAGAATCGGCAAGGGTGTAGCCGATGCTCATTCCTTCGCCGCCGCGGCGGTAGGTAGCCGGAGTCATTCCCAGATGAACCGGAGCGCGTTCGTAAAGCCGGCTGCTCGATCCAAAACCTGCGTCGTGCGTGCGGTAGTCACGTCGTCCCCCTTTTGCAATTGTGTTTTCAGCCGGCGCATGCGAAGAGCGTCGGCATAATTTCGAGGTGAAACTCCCATCACGCGCTTGAAGGTGCGAGCCAGGTGAAACGGGCTCTTTCCGATTTCCGCCGCAAGTGCCGCCAGGGTGATCGCTTCGTCAGGCTGCGCGGCGATTTGCGATTCAATGAACTGGCAGATGCGCTGGATTAGTTCCGCCTTGGGATTTCGCGGCGAAGTATCGCGGGGCCTGCATCGCCGGCACGGCCGGAAACCTTCGCGTTCCGCGGCATCCGGAGCGGAGAAAAAAAACAACCTGCGCGGGCCGAGGTTTGCGCGAGGGACACGACGGCCGGCAATAAATGCCGGTGGAGCGCACCGCGTAGACAAACGCTCCATCGAAGCGCGTATCGCGTGATTGCACCGCGCGCCATCGATTGCGGCCTCCGTTGTGTTGCAACCGCGCTTGCACTGATCTGGTTTTCATTCTCTGTTCCTCACCCACCCGTCCACAGTAGCGAAGTGTTCCAATCAGTTCTATCCGAATCTTGCGGTCAAAGCCAATAGGTTGGGTCGCGTTTGATGCGGGAAACGGAGCTGTGCGGCAAAGAAATCCACAGGTGCGTTGCAGGTTTAGACACGCGGTTGCCGCGCCGATTGACGCGTAACGCTTCGACAGGCCATATTGCCAAAGCTCAGAGCCCGACAGTGGGGATCATCTTGGGGGGCAATTATGGAGGCTGCTCGCGACGCACGGGAATCTTTGCCCGCGGAAACCGTAGTAAAAGAAACTGAAAATCGAACTGGTTCCGGGCGCGCCACGGTATTTGGCGCCGCCCCGGAAATTTCTCGTGTACCCACGTACGCCGTCGGCGTGGGCCGCGAGCGCCGCCACTCTCCGCGCGCCATGCTTTCCTTGCCGCTGCGTCTGATTGAAGTAGCCACGGTGGCCGAAGTGCTGCCCATCAGCCTGGTGACGCAAAATATCAGCGCGTCTGGCGTTTATTTCTTATCGCCGCGGCATATCGAACCGGGCACTTCGATCGCGTTCGAGGTGGGGCTGTCGAGCGCCGTTCGGCCATGGAAGCGTTCGCATCAGCACCCGGCCCACCGTGGTCCGCGTCGACGCAACGGGTACGCCCGGATGGCACGGCGTCGCCGCCAGTTTTGACGACATCGAATTCCGGCGCGATGAGACTTTGCCGATTCACATCGTCCGCTAGCCGGCATCACACTGAAACAATCGACGAAGAAGAAAGATACTGTATCCAACCATTTGGGATTTGATCGTGATTCCTCGCCCATCGTGCGGGCTCGGAATCACCCCGATGTGAATTCCGCGCGGGCGGTGTAAGTTCTGCTTCCTTTCCCGCGCGAATTGCCGGCGGCGGGTTCCGCATTTCTCTGCTACCATTTCTTCATTCATGGTTCACTCTCGTTTCACGGCTCGCGCGGTTTTGCTGGATTGGGATGGCACGCTGCTCGATTCTTACCGGGCGGATGCTCGCGCTTACCTCAGCATGTTCCGCACGCTGGAAATTCCGTGGGCGCTGGACGACCTGGCGCTTCATTATTCGCCCAATTGGTATCAGCGTATCGCGCCGCGCACCTGCCTCGCTCGAAGTGGAAAATGGCGGACCGGCTTTGGCGGCGCGCGTACTCACTTTGAGAAGCCCAAATTGCTGCCCGGCGCGCGGCGCGTCTTGCGCAATTTGAAGCGCCGGTTCCAGCTTGGATTGGTGACCAGCGGAAGCCGGACGCGCGTGTGCAAGCAACTTCGTGAATTCGAATTTACCAAAACATTTGCCGCCTGCATCTGCTGCGAAGACGCCCAGCGGCGCAAACCGCATCCCGCGCCCCTGCAACTGGCGCTGCGCCGCCTTCGATTGGATCCCGAAGATTGCGTTTATGTGGGCGATTCCGCCGAGGATATGGAAATGGCCCGCCGAGCGGGAGTCCGGTCCATCGGGATTCTGGGCCCTTTTCCCACTCACGATCGGGTGCCGGCCGCCAATCCGTATCTCCTGCTGAAATCCATCGCCGAACTGCCTCCCTTGATTGATGTGCCTCGGGCGCCTATTCCAATCAAATCGAAAGGCTGATTTGGTCGAGACAACCCCGCGCTGAAAAAACCCGATGCGGTGCGCGCTTTTATTTCTACCAGTTGAGATTTTTCACTGGAAATTAATTCGGAGGAGGAGGCGGTGGCACCTTGGGCAAAGTCTGCTTTTCAGGCGCGCTGGCCGGGGCAGAAACATCAGCGGGAGGAGCGGCAGGAGCAGGAGGAGGGGCGCCCTTCTTCGGGATGCACATTGACCGATTTAATCACCAGGCGCAGGTGTACGGGATCGCTTTTCTCGATGGGCATGTAATCATCGGAACGAACGTACGTGGGAAACCAATACTTCTGCGCAAAATTCTCGCGAAAAGTTTCGAAGAATTAAAAGGAAGACGGTGCCGCGGGCGGAAGAATCGGTGACATACTGCACCGTCGGTGTTCCACGATGGCGAAATCCTGATCGTCCACCCACACCGCGCCGTCGAAAAGCGGCGTGCCACGCAACAGCCTCTTTGGCTTCACGCGAAAAATATAGGTGTGCAATTGGTCGAGCTGTTCCGTGCCCTCGTAGCTCAGGACGTATAAAGGCAATTGATCGGTGGTCAAAACGAAAGCGGGAAGTGACGTCAAAAACTGCACATCTTCCATCCCTACTTCCACGCGCTTCAGAGTGATGACGGGCCGTTTCAAAATTCTCTCCACTCGCTCCCCATCCGGCTTGGTAAAGAGCTGCCCGCTGAGTTCGTAGGATCCGCCGGGATCGGCAGGGTCGCCCTCCTCCTGAATTCGCACGTCCTGTTCCAGCGTGTACTTCTGATAGGCTTTCTTCATCACATCTTCATTGGCTGTCGAAGCGCTGGATAATATCGGCCGTCGGCACTGGAGGCGCGTCCGGGTTCGGTTGGATTGGGATGCGCTTCACGTCAAATTTTGGCGGAGGAGCAATTGGGCCTTGCGGTCCTGACGAGCTTTGGCCCTTCGCCGTCACGGCAAGCGCGGAAGCCAGCGGCAGCATTCCGAATAAAAAGCAAGTTGTGGAAATCTTCCAATTCATCGTTTATGCGCACCCATAAACCTAGATGCCAGTTTCATCCTATCCGGCTGGCGTTTCAAGCGATACCGGCGCAAGGCAGTGGTTCCTGTTGATCATGCCAGACGGGTTTCCTGGCGCAGTCACTTTTGCCTTCGCGCGGCGTGCGTGCGCCAATCGGGAGATAGGCGTTCCCAGGCGAATCCAAGACTGAACATCGCGGGAATTTATTCCGAGCCCGGCGATTCCAGGGTCAAAGGGCGGAATCGCACCGTGTATTCACCGGGGGACCACCCGGCGTCAGCGGCGGGAATTGCAGGCTGAGCAACGCGGAAAAATTCTTCATCTGGATCGTCATGCGCGCGCAGAATTTCGCGCAATCCCATTCCAATGCCAGCCCGGCCTTCCCCGGAGTGCGAACTTCCAAACGATTTGTGCCCGCCGGCAATTCCAGCAGCGCACGCCCCGGTTGGTAGGATTCGCAATGTTTCGCTGAGGCAGCCTTGGCTTCGGCGCCCGGTTTTGCTTCAGCCATGCCCCAGCAAAATTGGGTGGAGTGTTCGGCGCGAAAAACCACGGGAACCGAGTTGACTGCAATGAAAGACTGGGAATGTCTTTCCTGGCCCGCCGGATCGCGCGGCGAGGTTTTCAATTGAACGCGGTAATTCACGCGAAGGCTATCGTTGTCCTCGATACGGGCCGTCTTTTCGATGCTTGCGCCTCCCGGCAATACGTCAGGAGCCTCATAGCGCAGCCGCAGGGCTGGATTCTCTTTTTCATCCGTCCATTCCGCCCGGTATGGGCGATTGAACATCCCGTATCGTCCGCGAGCACGTTCGGGGCTTGTATCCGGGGGATTATCGGCAAACGAAAAATGATCGCTCAGGCCGCCGACGCTGGTGAGCAGATCCAGCCGGGAAATTTTGTCCACCAGCGCCATCGCCTGGCCGCCCGATTCGGGCGAGACGATCAAACGCAGACGCGTATTTTCCAACACCCATTCATTCGCGCCGTCACGATCGAAATCGAATTGATAGTGATTGACGGCTCCCTCCTTTACCGGAACGAAGAGAATCGGCACGCTGCGCTGGTCGTCGCCCGAATTCACGTCGAGCGTGCCATGGATCAGCCCGTCCGGCGAAAGATCGCCCGCGCTTCCGGCGCCATTTCCGCTGGCAGTTTTCAGTTTCAGCCGCCCCGGAGTGATTCCTTTGGGCAGCATGTGAATATTCGCGTTGCCTCGCAGCGGTCCCTGCAGCCTGAAGCTGACATCGTGATAACGCTCTTCGTCGGCGTTCGTTGCCTCCAAGCGCAATTCAGCGGTGGCTTCAGCGGGAATGGCGACGAGTGCGGGCTGCGTGGCGAGCGAGACCTCCGCGCCGAGCGGCAATCGCACCGCATCCGTGATGGAAAAATCGAATCCCGGGTGGGCGTGATTATCTTTTTTGGGTTTTTCAGGGACTGACGGAGTGTAGCGGAGCGTGATTTTTAGCAAACGAATATATTGCGGCGCTGCTCCGCGAGGCAGATCGACCGTCAGCGTGTGCGAGTTCGCATCCCAATGACCTTCGGTGGTGATTTCGTCGTCGAGCATCACGTGCGCGGGCTGGCTTTCCAGCCGCAACCGGACTTCGGCGCGGGCGGGCGAGAAGAACGTCAGTTCCATGGTCCGGTTATCGCGTTCCGCGTGAAGCAATTCCGCGCCCGCGAAAACGATTGAGTCTTGGCAGGGAGCCGCGTCTTTTAGGCCGGAGCATAGAGGCTGCTCGACCGGCAACAAAATCGACTGGCGCGGCGGGACGGTAACATCCGCGGATATGTACTTTTCTTGATCGCTGTGTGCCGCGGAGTTGGGCGAGAGAATTTCGAATTTCTGTTCGCTGGCGGCATCCTGGTCCAGGTTCGTCACGCTGAGCAAGGCCGCTCCATTTTTGCGGTTTCCCAGCGTTTCCGTGCCTTCGTTACTTACCAGTTGTGTGACGATCAGTCCGTGGGATTTGGTGTCTTCCGGCGCTCTTCTCACCACCGTAGCCACGCCGGTGGCCCGCACAATTTCCAATAGCTGCTGCGCCCAATCTTCCAACTGCCGGGTATTTTCCTCTGCTGACATTTTCTGCCTGGCAAAAGCCTGGCCAAATTTTTCATCCGGTTCGATCACGCGCCCCGCCCCGAACCGCCAGAAACGCGCCAGCGTGGTGCCGGGAGACGGAACTGCATCGGGAGCTCCGGCCCACAGTTGCTGCAAGATCGCCCCGTTCGGACGCGCCGGGAGGAAAAGAAGCGTGCCGCCACGGCGGACATATTCCACCAGCGTCTGTTGCGCCTTTTCCGAAAGTTGAAACTTCGCTTGCGACGGATCGGGCACCGGCAGCAGAACCAGCCCGTGCCGCAAAAATTGTTCCACGGGCTGATATTCCGCGTCCAGCAATTCACTGGAAAGGTTGACAACCCGGCCGGCCGCTTCGATCCGTTCAACCATGTGCGAGACATGTTCCACATCTTCGCCGCGAAGTGTTTCCTCGGGATACGCGCCGACGGGATAGACAATTCCATAGTCCGCGCGTTTATGAGACGCGGCGATCCACTCACCCCATCGTTGCAGCATTTGAGCGTTGCGCGCCACCGGCACCGCCCGCGGCTGCCGGCTTCCGTTTGGATCGAGCGCGGCGTCCCAGCGATAAAACCGATTGGCCCACGGCACCGAATAGCCGGCGGGCGTAACCGTATCCTGCAACGGAAAATAATTGATGCCGTGCAAGCCGTTCGCGATCGCCAATCGTGAGCTCAACAGAGTGTTTTCCGGCGGGCTGGCCTGTGGACGATCATCATCGCCGAAGCAATACCATCCCGCTTGAAATTCGATCAGGATCGGCGCAAACGCAGGCTGTGTTTTCAATTCTTCGACAAAAAATTCGATTGTCGCGGCGTCTTGCAGATTCAGGTGGCGTTCGCCTGGCTCGCTCGATTCGCCCGGTGGCATGTACCATTGGCCCATCGCTCCGATGGGGCGCTCCAAGCACGACGTCGTGGTGGCCGGCGTGCGCGCCCAGCCCGACGGGTCGGTGGTGGTCGACGGCTCGGTGCCGATTCGCGATCTCAACCGCGCGATGGACTGGCATCTGCCGGACGAAGAGGCGACCACGGTCGCGGGGCTGGTGATCCACGAAGCGCGCTCGATCCCCGAACGCGGCCAGAGCTTTACCTTCCACGGCTTCCGCTTCCGTGTGCTGCGGCGCGAGCGCAACCGAATCACCGCGCTGCGGATCGTGGCGGTGCCGCGCGAGACCGAGGTGGAGGAGAAGAAGCCGAAACGCGCGGGTACGGCGTTCTAGCTTCAGGCCAGGTAATTCAACGCATCGTCGAGCAACCGTCCGGCTGATTCGGCTGAAGTATCTAGGACCAATCGGACGTCGGTCCAGCCCTCGTACTCGGCCCGGCGTTCCAGCACCCGGGCCCATGTGACCTCCGGCATCCCCTCGATCTTGCGAACCCGCGCCTCGATCCGCCGGCGATGCACCGTCTCATCGGCGCAAACGCATTCGATGATCTTGAGGTCGGCGCGGTGTTTCGCAGCGAGATTTCGCAACGCCGCACGCGGCGCCTCGACGGGGTTGACGGCGTCGACGATGATGGAATGTCCGAGTCGCAGGTGCTCGTCCGCCAGCGCGATCACGACGCCATAGGCGGCGATCCCGGTTGATTCTCTTGCAAGGCCGCTTTGCCACATCGCCGCTTCGATCGGATCGACCGAAAACACCGGCAACGACAGGGTGCGGGACAGGCCCTCCGCCAGCGTGCTTTTCCCGGACCCGGGAAGGCCGGACAACACGATGAGCTGCATTGTCGTTGGCCTCACTCCGCCTCCCCCTGCGATGCGGCTCAGGCCGCGCCGCCGGCTTCCCCCGGTGCTTGCGCCTTGATCGCCAATGCGTGGACGGAACCCGCGAGTTCCCCCGATAGTGTTGTGTTAATCATGCGGTGGCGTTCCACCCGGCTCTTCCCTTTGAAGGCCGGCGATACAATATACACCCGGAAATGTGTCTCGCCGCCCGGCCTGTGGCCGGCGTGGCCCTCATGCAGATGCGATTCGTCTGTGACGTCGAGGCTTTCCGGCGCGAAAGCTTCACGCAACTTGTTTATGATAATGTCTTTGGTCGTCATGGCGGCGGCAATACGACCGCGACCGCCCGCCGTCAATGGCGTATCGAAAGCGAGGGTTTCGCAATGTCAAGACTTGAAGCTTTTCGCATTGCGTTGTCATAGTCAGCCATGCCGATTGATTCATCAAAATTCTTCGATTCCATTCGCATCAAGCCCAACAAGCTGAGCGCGAAGCAGCAGGCGCAGGCGCGCGAAG
Organism: uncultured Alphaproteobacteria bacterium; assembly: GCA_963742425.1. Classification (GTDB taxonomy): domain Bacteria; phylum Pseudomonadota; class Alphaproteobacteria; order Rhizobiales; family Xanthobacteraceae; genus Bradyrhizobium. Next base: position 268,468 of record CAVULR010000005.1, on the reverse strand, counting down.
CCTCCGCGATGTGCGAATGGCCGGACTGCAAGAACAAAGGGCCGCATCGCGCGCCCAAGGGCCGGGCCAATGACAAGGAGTACTGGCACTTCTGTCTCAGTCACGTCCGCGAATACAACCAGTCCTATAATTTCTTTTCCGGCATGAATGCCGATGCGGTCGCGCGCTACCAGAAGGATGCGCTGACCGGTCACCGTCCGACCTGGAAGATGGGCGCCAACACCAGCACCAAGAAGGGCAAGGGCAGCCCGGAGGCGGAACTGGAAGGCGCATCCGATCCGTTCAGCATGTTCAGCGAACTCAACGGCCGGGGCCGCTGGCGGCCGGGCCCGGGCGCCGCCGGCGAGGCCAAGGTCGAAACGCGGAAGATTTTCAACGCCGAGCGCAAGGCGCTGCAGGTGATGGGACTCGGCTCGGATGCCACGCTCGAGATCGTCAAGGCGAAATACAAGGCGCTGGTGAAACAACATCACCCCGACGCCAATGGCGGCGATCGTTCCACCGAAGATCGCCTGATCGAAATCATCAAGGCATATAATTATCTGAAAACCGTGGTGCGCGGCGCGAGCTAGCGCCGTCTCACTCGATGATCTGATCGGCGCGGCCGAGTCGCCGCCTCATTCGATCACCTCGTCGGCGCGGCCGAGCAGCGAGAGCGGGGGATCGAGGCCGAGCAACTTGGCGCTCTTGAGATTGAGGAACAGCTCGATCTTCGTGGAAAGTTGTACCGGCAGGTCACCGGGCTTTTCGCCCTTGAGAATGCGCCCCGCATAGATACCGGCATGACGATAGGAATCGGTGATGCTGCCGCCGTAACTCATCACGCCGCCGGCTTCGGCGAACGCGCGATATTGGTAAATCGCAGGTATTGCCAGGCGAAGCGACAGGGCGCCCAATTTTTCCGATCGGCTGGTGAAAAATGGATCGGTGCCGATGACCAGCGCGCCGACGCGCATGCCGCGCAAACTCGCAAAAACCGCATCGAGGTCTTCCTCGGTATGCGCGTGCACGACCTTGAGCTCGAGTCCCAGGGAGGTCGCGGCAGCTTGAACGCCTGCCGCGACCGATGAGGCTACCGGATTGGTCGGGTTGAGCAGAAGTCCAAGGACTTTCTCGGCAGGCATCAATTCATGCATCAGTTCGAGACGCTTCGGGGCGGTCTCGACGTTGATGTGGGCTGCTCCCGTGAGATTGCCGCCGGGCCGGCTGAGGCTCTCGACGAGACCTGTCCGCACCGGATCGCCGCCGATCGCAAAGACGATCGGTATCGTGCTGGTCGCGGGCTTGGCTGCCAGCGCCGCGGGCGTCGCGGCTGCCACGATCAGGCTCACCTGGCGATGGACCAGATCCGCCGCAAGCGCGGGTAGACGGTCATACTGCTCGTCCGCCCAGACATATTCGATCTTTACGTTCTGGCCTTCGACAAAGCCGGTCTCGCCGAGAGCCTTTCGGAAAGCGGCCAGCATGGGCGCGTAGTCGCTAGAGGAGGCGCTGCTTATCACCCCGATCACCGGCATCGCGGCTTGCGCGCGCGCGGCGAGCGGCCAGGAGACGGAGGATGCCGCCGCTGTGCCAAGTCCCGAAAGGAATGTTCGTCGCTTCATTCGATCACCTCATCGGCGATCGCAAGCACGCCCGGCGGAATTGTCAGACCGAGCGTCCTGGCAGTCTTGAGGTTGATCACCAGTTCAAACTTGGTCGGTCGCATGACCGGCAGGTCGGCGGGCTTCTCGCCCTTGAGCACGCGACCGGTGTAGACGCCCGTGAGACGGTAGGCATCGGGAAGGCTCGTTCCATAGCTGATCAGACCACCGGCAACCACGAACTCGCGATACTGATAGATCGCCGGCATCCCCTGTCGTGCTGCCAACGCCGCGAGTTGTCCGCGCTGCCTACGGAACAACTCACCCGTGCTGACTAGTAGCGCTTCCGATCGGAGTTCTGGCAAAGTCGCAAACGCGGTGTTGATTTCATCTTCGGTGCTGGCATTCAAGACATGGATTTGCAGTCCGAGCGCCTGCACGGCCACTTGCATGTCTTTGGTTTGGGTCTCGGCTCTCGGATCGGTCGGGTTCACAAGAACACCGACGATCCTTGCTGCCGGCATCAAATCGTGCAGCAGCCCCACTCGTTTCGACACCAACTCGGCATTAAACTGGGCCACGCCGGTGGCGTTGCCGCCCGGCCGGTTAAGGCTGATCACCAGGCCAAGTTGGATCGGGTCACTGGCCGACTCGAAGACGATCGGGTTGGTTGCGGTTGCAGCCTTGGCTGCAAGGGCCGCGGGCGTACTGGTCGCTGCGATCACGCTTACCTGTCGGTGAACCAGATCGGCCGCCAATGCTGGAAGCCGATCGTCGTGACCCTCCGCCCAACGGTATTCGATCGTGACGTTCTGGCCCTCGATGTAGCCGGTTTCGCTCAGGCCTTGCCGAAATGCCGCTGCCAGGTCCTCGCCCCCTTTGGGCGTCCCGTTGTTCATGAAACCGATCACGGGTGGTGCCGACGCTTGCGAGCGCGCGACGAGCGGCCACGTCGCCGCCGTGCCGCCGAGTAGCGTGATGAACTCGCGGCGTTTCATTGTCGTGATTCCCGCGCCTGCCAGAGGGCTGTCGCCCTGTTGGAAAGCTAACACACGACCGCGGGTGTTGCAGGCTGAAATCCCGTGCGAAAGCCGCTCGGATGGACCCTGATTATCTCAAGCGCTCACATCAAACCCCGAAATTTCACGGCGGCATGGGACCGATATAGGCCGAGCTTGGCCGTATCAGCCGACCGCCCCGCTGTTGCTCGCGAGCGTGCGCCGTCCATCCCGCGGCGCGGGCGACCGCGAAGATCGGGGTGAAGGCCTGGCGCGGGATCTTCAGCGCGTCGAGCAGGATCGCGGTGAAGAACTCCACATTGGTATCGAGCGGGCGGTCCGGATTTTTCCGCCGCAACGCCTCGCGGATATAGGCCTCGACTTCGCCTGCGAAGGGAAGGTCCATGCCGCCGCCGGCGAGCCGCTCGATAGCGCCCTTCAACACATCGGCGCGCGGGTCGCGGACGCGATAAATGCGGTGGCCGAAGCCCATCAACCGTTCGCCGCGGGCGAGCGCGCCATCGACCCACGGCTTGATGCGCTCGCGGCTTCCGATCGCGTCGAGCATTTCCAGTACCGGCTCCGGCGCACCACCATGCAAGGGTCCGGTGAGCGCGCAATATCCCGCCGTCACCGATGCGAACAGGTCGGCCTGGGTCGATGCCACCACGCGCGTCGCAAAGGTCGATGCGTTCATGCCGTGGTCGCATACGGTTACGAAGTAAGCGTCGAGGGCCGCCACCTCGCGCGCGTCGGGCTTGCGGTCGCGCAACATCGACAGCGTGTCGGCGGCGTGACTGACGGTCGGGTCCGGCGCGACGGGATCGCTGCCTTTGGCACGCTGAACCAGCGCGCCTGCTATCACCGGAAAAGCCCCGACGATCGTCGCTTCATGCGGCAATCCCGGCTCTGCGCGCAATCCGGCAATGGCGGCGCGAAAGCCATCGACAATCGACAGGCCGCGCGTGATCCCCAGGAGATCCGGGAGCCGGGCAAAGGCGCGTTCGCGGGCCGCACCAAGCGTGGCGCGCACCGTGGCCTCACCGACCGACTGGCCGGTTCCACCGCTCCACAACCGCGCGGTCACGCCCTCGAAGCCTGCTTTTTGCACGAGGTCGCCGATCCGCTCGCCGGCGATGATCAATTCGCCGCGCTCGCCATCGACATGGCTGAGCACTGTCTCGGCGGCGGGAACGCCATCCAGCCCGATCGGGGTTTTGGAAAGTTGCATGTTCATGGCCGGTCTCCGTTACCTGAGACCCAAAGATCGGCCCTCTAGACAGATTGATCAATCTTGATTATATAAATCAATATGAAGAATTCTGACGGCCTATATTTGTCCGCACGCGAGGCCTCGGCCGAACTCGCGATCTCGCCGGCCACGCTCTATGCCTATGTCAGCCGGGGATTGATTCGCTCAGAGCCGTCGGCGGATTCGCGAAGCCATCGCTATCGGGCGGAGGATGTTCGCGGCCTCAAGGAACGCCGCGCGCCGTCGGCGGAGCCGCGCGGCTTCAAAAGCTTCGACCCCGATTTGCCGGTGATGGATTCGGCGATTGCGACGATCACCGAGGATGGCCCGATCTATCGCGGCGTGAACTGTGTCGATCTTGCGGAGAAAGACACGCTCGAACACGCCGCGACATTATTGTGGGACGTGACCGGCGTCGATCCGTTCGCGCGCGACAATTGTCCATTTGTGTCCGCCGAAATGCTCGCCGTCGCCGAGGCGGCGCGGCGCGCTGCGCCGATCGATCGCGCCATCGCGGTGCTGGCGCTGGCCGCAAGCGCCGATCCGCGGGCGTTCACCCGCGCCGCCGACGGCCGCGCGATGGTGGGCGGACGCATCCTGCGGCTGGTGGTCGCGACGATGTTGAACGGCACGTCATCGGCGCTGCCGCTTCATCTGCAGATCGCCAAAGCCTGGGCGCCGAACAACGCTCACGCCGCCGATCTAATTCGTCGCGCGCTGGTGTTGCTGGCGGATCATGAACTCAATGCCTCGACCTTTACCGTGCGGTGTGCTGCGTCCACCGGATTGAATCTCTATGATGCGATGATCGCCGGCCTCGTCGCGTTGAAAGGTCCCAAACATGGCGGCGCTGGGGTTCTGGCCGCACAGTTCGTGAAGGCACTGGTCGATCGCGAGGTGGCGCCGGTGATCAGGGAGCGCGTTGCGCTGGGCGAGCGGTTTGCGGGCTTCGGTCACGGCGTCTACAAGCACGGCGATCCGCGCGCCCGCGCGTTGCTGGACGCATTGGCGCGCGCCGGCGCGGCGGACAAACTCACCCGGGAAATTCCGGAGCGCATCGCGGAGGCGACCGGCGAATTCGTCAATATCGACTATGCGCTGGCGGTGCTGGTGCACACGCTCGGTCTGCCGCCCGGCCATGAACTGGTGTTGTTTGCAATGTCGCGCACCGTCGGATGGATCGCCCATGCAAGCGAACAATTGCAGCATGGCCGGCTGATCCGTCCCCGCGCCCGCTACATCGGTCCGGCCCCTGGGCGCAGCCCGTCCTTCAGTAAGGCAAGAGGGACGTGACCGGGCGAAATCCTATCGATAATCCTTACGAACCGGCTCCGTCGCCGGCTCGATGACGCCCCCGCCGTGACGGCGGCGGATCGTCCAGACCGCCAGCCCGACGATTAACGCGCAGCCCAACACCGACAGCATCCAGTAGTATTTCCCGACCCCTGTCTGATGCGAAATGCCGGCATATTCGTGCAACATGGAAACGGCCAGCACCCCGGGCAGCACGTGGGTGGGCGCCCACAGCAGGATTGCCAGAACGTTGATGGGGTAAAAGCGCAGCGGCGCCATGCCTAGCGCGCCTGCCGTCATCGGCACGAAGGCGCGAATCGGCGGCACGAAGCGCGCAAAAAATACCGCAAGCGCTCCCCGGCGATGAAAGAACGCCTCGCTCTGCGCGACCACACGCGGGTAATGTGTCATCGGCCAGGCGCTTAGAAAATCTCGCGCTGCGAGTGATGTCCGATCCAGAACGCCGATCCGTCGCCGATCAAGGCGCCGGCGATGGCGGCCGCCAACACCCATTGCAGCTGCAACTCGCCACCGGGCACCAGCGCACTCAGCGCCAGGATGATGGTCGAGCCCGGAATCACCGAACCCACGACCGGCACGGCCTCCAGCAGGGCGGCGAGGAATATCGTGAGATAGGCAAGCCAAGCGTTTGCCGACACGAAGGCAATGAGGGGGTCGATATAGGAAGTCACAAAATTCCTGGGGGCTGGTACCGGCGTGCCACGGGGGGCAGACCTAACATAACTAGTGACCCAGGTCGAAAATGCCACCGACGCCCGGCCGCGGGCGAAGTACCCGATTTGCCCGAGAGAGAATGGCGTGATTCGCAGGGCAGCCTTCCAAAATCCGAAGCCAGCCCTTATCTTAATGATAACGCAACGGAACTTTGATCGAGTCGCGGGCTTCTTCCGGCCGTTGCTCTCTGATAGGTTCGCGCAAGCCCCATCCGCAGCCACGCCGCAAATCTGGTTTCGGGAGCGTCCGAGACCTCGGAGGATTAATGACGACCGCCGCCATGACCAAAGTGCAGGAACCCGCCGGTTTGCCCGATATGAAGGTATCGGTGCGGCAGGTATTCGGTATCGACAGCGACCTCGAGGTGCCGGCTTACTCCGAAGTCGATCCGCACGTGCCGGACATCGATTCAGATTACCGTTTCGACCGCGCCACCACGCTGGCAATTCTTGCCGGCTTTGCCAAGAACCGCCGCGTCATGGTCACGGGCTACCACGGCACCGGCAAGTCGACCCACATCGAGCAGGTCGCAGCGCGGCTGAACTGGCCGTGCGTGCGCGTCAATCTCGACAGCCACATCAGCCGTATCGATCTGGTGGGCAAGGATTCCATCGTCATCAGGGACGGCCAGCAGGTCACCGAATTCCGTGACGGCATCCTGCCTTGGGCCCTGCAGCACAATATCGCGCTGGTGTTCGACGAATACGACGCCGGGCGTCCCGACGTGATGTTCGTGATTCAGCGCGTGCTGGAAGTTTCCGGCCGTCTGACGCTGCTCGACCAGAACAAGGTGATCAAGCCGCATCCGGCGTTCAGGTTGTTCTCGACCGCCAATACTGTGGGCCTCGGCGACACGTCCGGCCTCTATCACGGTACCCAGCAGATCAACCAGGGCCAGATGGACCGCTGGTCGATCGTCACCACGCTGAATTATCTGGCCCATGACGAGGAAGTCGAGATCGTGCTGGCGAAGGCACATCACTATCGCACCCAGGAGGGCCGCGATATCGTCAACAAGATGGTGCGGCTTGCGGACCTGACCCGCAACGCCTTCGCCAACGGCGATCTGTCGACGGTGATGAGCCCGCGCACGGTGATCACCTGGGCGGAGAATGCCGAGATTTTCAGCGACATCGGTTTTGCGTTCCGGGTCACCTTCCTCAACAAGTGCGACGAACTGGAACGACCGCTGGTGGCCGAATTCTATCAGCGCTGCTTCAATGCCGAACTCGCGGAGTCTTCGGTCAACGTGGCGATGAGCTGATGCTATGGCGGCGATTATCGTCGAGCGCACGATTGGAGAGACCAAGCGCGCGGTCCTCGGCGGGCTGATCCGTTACAATAACGAGAAAATGGGGAAGCAAAAATATCGCCGCTTTGCCATCTCGTTGCGCGACAGGAAGAAGATCGTCGGCGGCATCGTCGGTGAGGTCTGGACCACCGTTTTGTTCATCCAGTTCTTCTGGATCGAGGAGCGATTTCGCGGCAAGGGCCACGGCACGGCGCTGATCGAAAGGATCGAGAACGAGGCCCGGCGGTTTGGCGCGGTGCGATCCTATCTCGACACCATGAGCGTCCAGGCGCCTGGCTTCTACCGGGCGTGCGGATATGAAGCGTTCGGTACGATCGACGGCTATCCAGGCGGGGTGACGCGTCACTGGTTTACCAAGGCGCTGTAAGGACCGTAATGACCTCCAACACCAAATACCGCACCGGAACGAAGGAAGCGCCGACCGAGCCGTTCAAGCGCGCGGTGACCGCCTGCCTGCGCGCGATCGCGAAAAAGCCGGAGCTTGAAGTAACTTTCGCCGCCGAGCGGCCGGGTCTATCGCCGGGCAAGGCGCGGCTGCCGGAGCCAGCGCGCAAGATGACGCGGCGGGATGCCGCCATCGTGCGCGGCCATGCCAATTCCATCGCGCTGAAGCTCGCCTGCCACGACCCGAAAGTGCACCGCAAGCTGATGCCGGGAAACCCGCAGGCGCGTGGTGTGTTCGAGGCGGTCGAGCAGGCTCGGGTCGAGGCGCTCGGCTCGCGGCGTATGTCGGGCGTTGCCAAAAATCTCACCGCGATGCTCGACGATCATTTCCATCGCGGCAAGTTCGATGAGATCACCGACCGTGCCGACGCCCCCTTGTCGGATGCGCTGGCGATGCTGGTGCGGGAGCGGCTGACCGGGCTCGCGCCGCCCGCGGCCGCCCGCAAGATGGTCGACCTGTGGCGTCCGGTGCTGGAAGACAAGATTGGCGCGCGGCTCGACCGGCTCGACCGCCTCGCCGAGGATCAGGCGAAATTCGGCGACGCGGTACATGATCTCTTGAGCGCGCTCGAGCTCGGCGACGACCGCAACGCCGAGACCGACGACGACGATAACCAGGACGAGAACCGTGACGGCGAGAACGACCAGTCCGGTGCCGAAGGCTCGCCCGACAGCGATGCCGCGCAGGAAGCGAGCGCCGATCAGGCGCAGGCCACGAGCGACGAGATGTCGGAAAGCGCGATGGAGAGCGCGCAGGCCTCCACCAGTGACACCTTCGACGACGGCGAGCTTGGCGATGACGAGACGCCGGGGGAAGCGACGCGGCCGAATTCGCGCGGCGCCAACGAACATCGCGGCCCGGAATATCACGCCTTCGCGCCGAAATTCGACGAGGTGATCGCAGCCGAAGATCTCTGCGACCACGACGAGCTGGAGCGGCTGCGCAGCTATCTCGACAAGCAGCTCGCCCATTTGCAGGGCATCGTCGCGCGGCTCGCCAACCGCCTGCAGCGCCGCCTGATGGCGCAGCAGAACCGCGCCTGGGAGTTCGATCTCGAAGAGGGCATTCTCGACCCCGCGCGGCTGTCGCGCGTGGTGACCGATCCCTATCATCCGCTGTCGTTCATGCACGAAAAGGAAGCGACTTTCCGCGACACCGTGGTGACGTTGCTTCTGGACAATTCCGGTTCGATGCGCGGACGCCCCATTACGGTGGCGGCCACCTGCGCCGATATTCTGGCGCGGACGCTGGAGCGCTGCGGCGTCAAGGTGGAGATTCTCGGCTTCACCACGCGGGCCTGGAAGGGCGGGCAATCCCGCGAGGCGTGGCTTGCCGCCGGCAAGCCGGCAAATCCCGGCCGTCTCAACGATCTCAGGCACATAATATATAAATCCGCGGACGCGCCATGGCGGCGCGCGCGCAAGAATCTCGGATTGATGATGCGCGAGGGCCTGCTCAAGGAAAACATCGACGGCGAGGCGCTGGACTGGGCGCACAAGCGGCTATTGGGCCGCGCCGAGCAGCGCAAGATCCTGATGATGATCTCCGACGGCGCGCCGGTCGACAACTCCACGCTGTCGGTCAACCCCGGCAATTATCTGGAACGCCATCTGCGCCACATCATCGAGGAAATCGAGACGCGCTCGCCGGTCGAGTTGATCGCGATCGGCATCGGTCATGACGTGACGCGCTACTACCGCCGCGCCGTCACCATTGTCGACGCGGAAGAACTCGGCGGCGCCATCACCGAAAAGCTCGCCGAGTTGTTCAGCGAGACCCATGGTGCCGGCCCCGTCAGGGCAGGTCCCCGGCGCAGACTGCATTCGTAACGAGGGCGCCGTCTCGCATGAGCGTCCTGTTCTCTCCGTTCCGGCTGCGTGGCCTTGCGCTTGCCAACCGCATCATGGTGGCGCCGATGTGCCAGTACTCCGCCGTCGACGGCAAGGCCAATGACTGGCACTTCACGCACATCAATACGCTCGCGCTGTCGGGGGCGGCGATCTTCTGCATCGAGGCGACCGCGGTGGAGGCGGTCGGCCGCATCACGCCGGGCTGTCTCGGCCTGTGGAACGATGCAACCGAAGCGGCGCTGAAGCCGATCATGGCGTCGGTGCGCAAGCATTCGAAAATCGCGGTTACCATGCAGCTCGCCCATGCCGGCCGCAAGGCATCCAGCCAACGGCCATGGGATGGCGGACAGCTGATCCCGACCTCCGAGGGCGGCTGGCAGGCGGAGGGGCCATCGGACGTGCCGCACAAGGAGGGCGAAACCCCGCCCAGGGCATTCGATGCGTCGGGCCTGGCGCGCGTGCGCGATGCCTTCGTGGCCGCGGCGCGGCGCGCCGAGCGGCTTGGCATCGACGGCCTCGAGTTGCATTGCGCCCACGGCTATCTCCTGCATCAGTTTCTGTCGCCGATCTCCAACCGGCGCAGCGATCAATATGGCGGCTCCCTGCAAAACCGCATGCGTTATCCGCTCGAAGTGTTCGAGGCGATCCGCGCGGCGTTTCCGCAAGCGAAGCCGGTCGGCATCAAGGTCTCGGTGACCGACTGGGTCGAGGGCGGCTGGGATCTCGCGCAGACCATCGAATTTGCGCGCGAATTGAAAAAGCGCGGCGTCGACTGGATCGACGCATCCTCCGGCGGGGTGTCGCCGAAGCAGAAGATTCCGCTCGGCCCCGGCTATCAGGTCCCCTTTGCGCAAGCCCTGAAGCAAGCAACCGGCGTCAACACCATCGCGGTCGGCCTGATCACGCAAGCGAAGCAGGCCGAGGATATCGTCGCCTCCGGCAAAGCCGACATGGTGGCGCTCGCCCGCGGCATGCTGTTCGATCCGCGCTGGGGCTGGCACGCCGCGGCCGAACTCGGCGGCCATGTCGAGGCGCCGCCGGCCTATTGGCGTGCCCCGCCGCACGAGATGAAGGATCTGTTCGGAGCGACGTCGTTCGGGACGAGGTAAGGCCGGCCTACCACCCCAAAATTCCCTTCAGGCCGGCATAAATCGATCCGCCCGCGGTGACGACGATGCCGACCAGGGGCCCGGCGGTCGTCAGCAGATCCTGAATGGTGCGCGCGCGCCGGCGAAGTTGCTCCTGGCCGACATGCTGACCGAGCACGCCTGCGATCTTGTAGGCCAAAGCGTTGGGCTTTCCGCCCTGCGCCATCGTCCTCGGCAGCACCTCGAACACCAAAACGCCCAGAAGATTGCCGGTCACGAACGCAAGCGCGATGCTGGCGGCATATTCGATCACCTCCCGCCATTCGACCCAAGGTCCCGGGACGATCGGAACGTTATCGTTCAGTCCGGTGACCGTGAGCATGCATGTCACGGCGAGCGCGGCGGTCAGGATTCCGATCAGGACGGCTCCGCCAAATCCGATTTTCTGGTTCGAATAGAGCGCGACACCGAACGGCAGTGGAATAATGACTGATGCCAGCCGCAGATAAAGCGGGGTTGTGTTCAATTCGATCGTGACAAGAATGTGGGCCGCGACCAAAAGGATCATCGGCACCAGCACATAGGCGATCGTGTGGTTGGCAAAGTATCGGACCGGAAAATGAATCCGCAAAAGCCGCGCGTTGACCCGGTCGATTTCGCGCTGCAACTGGTCGAGTTCGGCAACCAGTTCCTCGATTTCGAGGATCACCGGACGCGATACGCGCAAATCCCGCGAGCAGTGCTTGCACGCGATGGCTTCATCCTTGATCGTCTCTGCGCAAAACGGACACTCCATCAGGCGGATCGGCGTTTTTTGCGGTGTCTCAGCCGCTCGAGTTCAGCCCTCGCCGCCGACAACTTTTGCTGCAGGGCATCGCGCTTCTCAATCAGCTCGTCGCGCTCGGCGATCAGCGATCCCGGCACCGCGATGTCGCGGGAACATGAATCGCAAACCAGCGCGTTCAAGGCGTTCTCCTGCAAGCAAAACGGACACATCATCGGACATCGCCTCAGGGCGCGACCTTCAGGACAAAACTCGCACTGCCGGAGCGCCCGTCGGAATCCTTGATCTCGATCCGGACCATGTGGTCGCCCACCGGAAGCTGGACGTCCGGCATATCGATCCCGGTCGGCTGCACGAACGGCTTGACGCGGCCCGTCAGGTCGACATTAGGCGTTCTCATATAGGTGACCTTGATCGAGTTCGGGTCGATTTTGGCGCCGCCATAGGATTCGAATTTGAGCTGCAGATGCATCGGCGAGTGCACCGGCTCGATGTCCTCGACTAGTTCGACTTTCGGACCCCGGGTGATCCCGCGCCGGTCGGTTGTGATTGCCCCGCGCGGCGGCGGCAATTTGGCCTCTTCCTCCGTAATCAAAACCTGGGCGGCATAGGCGGGAGCCGAAACCGCGATCGCGGCCGCGGCAAGGACAAACGACAAACCCACACACCGAATTCGCACGATCATTCTTCCTTGTGTTGCAACAAATCGTTCTCTAGCGCGCCCCGCCGTCGCCGATGATGGAATAGGGAGCCCAGAACAGGGGATGGGCGTAGGCGAATTCGGTCTTGCCGTCCGCACCGACATAGCCGGGCCCATCCGCCAGCGCCATCATGGCCTGGCGCAGCGCCTCGCCCCGCGTCAGTTTGGGATCGTCCGCCTGCCGCTTGAACAGGTCGGTGACCAGTTCACGCGCCGATTGCGAATGAACCGACCAGTTGGTGACCAGCAGCGCCCGCGTGCCCGCGTAGAAAAATGCGCGGCCAAGGCCGGAGGCCGCTTCCGCCCCGGCACCCGAACCCGCGCCGGTGTTGCAGGCGGACAGCACCACCCAATCAGCATCGAGCTTCAGGCTGAGGATTTCCTCCATGGTCAGCAGGCCATCGCCCTCGACGCCGGCAACCGCCGGCGCCGTCAGCGCCAGCGCCGGCTGCGTCAGCCCGTTCAACTCACCCGGAACGAGACCATGGGTCGCAAAGGCCAGGATCTTGAAACCCGACAGGTCCATGGTCTTGACCGCCTGCTCGTTGGCGGCCTTGCCGAGGTTGAGCACTTTTGCAGGGTCGGCCTGTAGCGCCAGCGCGATCGACCGCAACTCGTCGGCGGTGTCGGGCAGCCGCGGCAGCATGCCAAGTTCGGCGCTGTTGACGCCCTCGAGCTTCGGGCTCGAACGGCGTTTCAGCGGCATGCCGCGCGTGGTGACCGCGCCGGCATCAGCCACCTTGACCAGCGTTTCGGCTTTTTCCGCCTCTGCCGCCTGTTCAGCACTGAACAGGGGATCGCCGAACGCGACCAGTTCGCCACGCCCCGGCTTGCCCGGCGGCAATTGACGCAAGGTGCGCAGCGCGGCCGAGGACGGCACCATGGTGACGGCGTAATTCCGCGCCAGCCACGGCACCGCGCGATAGCTGGAAAACAGCGGATCGTCGTTGACCTCGATTTGAGCCGGCGCGGTCGGCAACAGCGACAACGGCAACAGGCCGAGCGCGCCGTTGGTGACCACGATCAAGCTCTTCGATTGCTTCCAGCCCGCCTCGACCGGTTTTAGCAACAGCGAATACAGTTCATAGCCAAGTTTCAGGTCGAACGGCGGGATGTCCGAAATCATCGCCGCCTGCGGCTCGAGCGCTTCGCGCAGCTTGCGCACCTTGCTTTCGAATTCGCCCGAAGTCGCGTTGATCGCCGCGAACGCCACCGCGCCCGATTTCGGCACCGCCCAGACAAAACTCGCGTCGCGTCCGAAGTAGAACGACAGCAGGGACTCGCCCTCAGCCAGCGTTGCCTTGATCTGATCCACGCTCGGCGGCTTCGGGTCCACCAGATCGGCATAGGACGGGAAACGCTTGTCGATCTCGGCGCGCGCCTTGATCCGATCGGCGCGCAGCTTCTCGATCGAGGCGTTGACGCCCTTCACGCCCTTCTCGTCGCGCTCGGCCGGCGGCATGGCGAGGATATTGTTGAGCAGGCCGAGCTGTGCGCCCAGTTGCTTGCCCAGGTCCTGCTCTTGGCGCACGAGTTCGGCGAGCGCCGGATCCTTGATCGAGGCGCGGGCGCCGGAGGCCGCCAGGGCCTGCTGCACCGAACGGCCGCGGATCGAATTGGCAAGGCTGAACGTGTCGGCGGCGATTTCGCCGCTCGCAGACTCGGTCCTCGCCAACAGGTTGATATAGGCTTCCACGGTGATCTGCAGCCGCTGGCTCCGCCCGGCCGTCACGGATGCGTCGTCATCATCGGCATTTTCCCGCGAGGCGGCCAGAAGTATCGGCAGCGCGGCTCTGAACTCGCGGATTGCATCCGCGTTCTTGCCGGCGCGCGCCAGCCCGACCGCCAGAGTCCCGCGTGCCGAGGCCGTATCGAAATGGTTTTCCCCGACGCGTGCGATTTCGTGCTTCAACAGTGATTGCGCCGCCGCCAGGCCGGCTTCGATCTGGCCCGAGGCGAACATGGCGTTGATACGCATGCTGTTGAGCTCGAGGGCTTCGCGCCGCCGCGGCTCCCATTTCGCGATCGCCTTGTCGAGTTCGGCATAGACGGCGGCCGCTTCCTGACGTTTGCGCTGCAGCGTGAGAATGGCGCCGAGCTGAGACAGGATCTTTGCGTTGCCTTGGGAATCATCGGCGATTTTCAAGGTACGATTGATGTCGAGTGCGGTGCGCGCCAGCGTCTCCGCTTCCGGATAGCGGCCTTCCGCGATCAGGACACTGCAAAGCCCCATCACGAAACCTGTCGTCTGCGGGTTATACTTGCCCTGGGCTTTCAGCCGCGATTGCAACACGCTGCGCATGTCGACTTCGGCTTCCGCGAGCCGGCCCTGCTTCGCCTTCATGCGCGCGACGCTGGAAAGATCGCCGTCCGCGCTCCAGCGGACCTGCGATTCCGGCGGCCCATGTTCCATTGTCAGGGTGTCGGGGATCCAGGCCAGCTTCCATTCGCGCGATTTTGCGTAAGCCGCTTCCGCCTCCCGGAATTGACCCCGCGCCTCCAGAATGATTGCTTTTGTTGCTTCGACGTCGCCCTCCCAGCTCCGTCCGCCCTTCGCGTAGCTCTTGCGCCAGCCCGGCTGGCCGCTGGTCCGCGCCTCCTGCAGCAAGGCGAGGCTTTTGCGCAGGTAGCCCTCGGCTTGCGGGATATCTCCCATTTGCACGAGAAGGTTGGCGACGTTGCGCTGCGCATTGAAGAGGTAACCTTTTTGCCCCGGCCGGTTGGCGTCCGTGATCATGAACTGCGATATTTCCAGCGCGCCCTTGATATCGCCGAGCGTCCTCTTCTGAATGCTGAGAAACTGCCTGATGCGCTGGCCGAAATATCCGTCGCCTGACGCCTGCGTTGCCGCCAGCGCCTTCTCAGCGTCCCCCAGCGCTTCCGCGTTGCGGCCGAGCAGTGCTCGCGCGTTGCCGCGATTGTAGTAGAAATTCGAAAGATCGGCCGGCGACATCTCCTTCTGCGGCTCGCGGTCGGCATCGGCCTGCAATTTGGCGAGCGTCGCGGGATCGGGCTTTTCATTGTCGAGTACCGCGGCGATATCGGCAATGGTGCGCGGCGGCGCGACGAACCCGGCCGGCAGCGCGTTGCCCGGAGCCACCGTATCCTCCGTCGGCTTGCCGTTCTTGTACATTTCGATGGCGACATTGGCCCTGCCGTTGGCGGCGTTCAGCTTGGCCTGCACGCAGGCATGCATTTTCGGCAGCCCCGCGGCGCGGCATTTCGCCAGATTGGTTTCCCGGTCGCCCCCGCCTTGCGCTTGCATGCAGGCATGAAGGTTCGGATGGCCAACGGTCTCGCGGCAGCTCGCCCGGGCCTGCTCGACCGAAAGCGCGCTGGCGCGTTCGCAACTGGCAATGATGGCGAAAACCGCGATCAAACCCGCGACGGCCTGCCGGCTAATCGGCTTGGCAATGCCAGGAAAGCTGCAAGTCAAGCGGGAGCGACAGGTTAAAATGTCAGGTGTTGCGGACATCGCAAGGTTCCCCGATCCATACCCTGAAACGGCGTCGACGATAGCATAGGAGGGTCGCCCCGATCAGGATTTTTTCGCCATCTGGGTTACCGCGTGCATCGCGGCGACATAGCCTGACGGCCCCAATCCGCAGATCACCCCGGTCGCAACCGAGGATATCTTGGAATGGCGGTGATACTCGTCGCGCGCGTGGATGTTTGAAATGTGCACTTCGATCACCGGGCCCTCGAACGCCTTGATCGCATCGAGAATCGCGATCGAGGTAAAGGAATAGCCGGCCGGATTGATGATGATGGCGTCGGCGTCCTGCCTTGCCGACTGGATCAGGTCGACCAGCTCGCCTTCGTGGTTCGACTGGTGGAAGGAAAGTGTTGCGCCCAAATGCCTGGCGACCTGCTCGCAGTTCTCCCTGATCTGCGCCAGCGTCGTCGTTCCGTAGATATGCGGCTCCCTGACGCCGAGAAGATTGAGGTTGGGGCCGTTCAGGATCATCAGTCGTTTCATGGTTATTTCCTCTTGAGGGGGAGTGGACCGCCACGCAGCCTAGCTGGGATGGCGTGCAGCGCAATCCCGCGGGTCACCTCTTAACGTCGTCCCTGCGAAAGCAGGGACCCATCACCACTATCGCTTGTTGGAGCAGAAGCCGTTAGCCATTGTGCTACAACGCGACGGCCGCGGCGTTCCGATGAGCGCAATTTGCGCTCACGCAGGGGTCCCTGCTTTCCAGCCTTCGCTAAAGCTTCGGGGGACTAGTACTTAACCCCGGCGAAGCCATCGGCGTAGACGGGTCGCAGGACGACGTGGTTTCGGGAGGATCAGTCATGGCAGCCGTCCGTCCCCTTGCGATCGCCGTTACTGCCTTTTGTCTTTTCATCAGCGGAGAGGTCATGGCTTTCGACATTGAAGCCCACCGCGGCGGACGCGCGCTGTTTCCCGAAAATACCCTGGTCGCGTTTGCCAACGCGCTCTCGATGGGGGTGGACACGCTGGAGCTGGATATCGGGATCACGAGGGACGGCGCGATCGTCGTCTCGCATGAGCGCGGGCTCAACCCGGATCTCGCGCGCGACGCCACTGGCGCCTATGTCGCGGCTCCCGGCATTCCCTTCATCCGGTTGCCGCTTGACGAGATCAGGAAATACGACGTCGGCCAGATCAGGCCCGGCAGCGCCTATGCCGCGCAATTTCCCGATCAGCGCGCGGTGCCGGGAACGCCGATCCCGACCTTGAGCGAAGTCATCGACCTCGTGCGCAAGTCCGGCGACCGCCATGTGCGCCTCAACATCGAGACCAAGATCGATCCGAACCATCCGGAGGAATCCCCGGACCCGCAGCGCTTCGTCAGGCTGCTGCTCGATCTTCTCGGCCAAGAGAAATTCACCGGCCGCGCGATGGTGCAATCCTTTGACTGGCGCACGCTGCTTTTGGTCGAGAGGCTCGCGCCTGCGATTCCCACCGTCTATCTGAGCTTGCAGAAGGGCGGGGCGCCGACGGTATTTCTGGATAAGGCCTCGCCCTGGACCGCAGGTTTTGATCCCGCTGGTCACGGCGGATCGCTGCCCGCCGCGATCAAGGCCGCGGGCGGCGCAATCTGGTCGCCCTATTTCGGCGATGTCAACGCTGCGCTGATTTCCGAATCGCACAGGCTCGGGCTTCAGGTCGTGGTCTGGACGGTGAACAAGCCCGACGACATTGCAGCAATGATCGACCTCGGCGTCGACGGCATCATTTCAGATCATCCCGACCTGCTGCGCAAAGTCGCTGCCGAGAAGGGCATCGCCTTGCCCAGGGGATTTCCGGTGACGCCGTAGCTGTTGCGCTCTCTTATTAGGACGGCGCCACTGAGTGAACTGATTTGCGTCGGGCGCGATGCGAAATATTTTTCGTGCAAGGGCCAGTCACGCCAGAAATGTTTCGCGATTGACGTCCAACTTCTGCCGTCATGTGGTGCGCGCCTGACGGTTGTGCTCTACCGTCGTCGCTCCCGTTCCCGCCCTCGCATTCATCATCCGCACCGTCGTCAGCAGCAACGAAAGTCCGGAATAGCTTCTGGGATCGATGCCGGTCAGTTCGCGAATCCGGTTGAGCCGGAAATAGACCGTGTTGGTGTGCAGATCGAGCAGGCGGGCGGTGCGCTTGACGTTGAAGTTGCAGTTGGCGAACTGGCTGATGGTGCGCGACAGCTCACCTGACTTGTCAGAGTCGGCATCCATGAAGCGACCGGCCCAGTCCGGAATAAGTCGCAGCGCCGCGGCATCGGGGCGCCGCACCAGAAATTCCATCAGGTCGATGTCGGCAAAATACACGATCGGCCGATCGGCCTTGGTGAACTCGACTGCACGTTCGGCCTCCTGATAGGCTTGCGGCACCGCAGATATTTCGGTCGCGTCAAGGCTGATGCCGATGCCTGCCGGCTCGTTCTGTTCTGCTTTCAGCGCGGCCGCGGTGGTACCGAACGCCGTCAGCACGCGCTTCGAAATATCCGCGCCGCCCGCGATAATGGCGAGAACTTCATCCTTGCGGATGTCGATCAGTTTTCCGAAGGCGGGCGCCGCCAAAGCCTGATGGAAATAATTCGACAGCCGTTCCAGCGCGTCGCTGCGGTCGAACGGCGCGCCATTTCCGGGATGGTTGACGCGCGCGATCGCAACCGCAATCGACGAACCGGACCTTATCCTGCAATGCTCGCTCAAGGCGCGCGCTTCGAGATCCCCGGGCTGTCGCCCATGCAGGAGATCCTCGATCAGGGCGACATGGGTGCGCGTGCGTCGCGCGATCATGAGTTTTTCCTCGGCGATATAGGCATCCGTCATAATGCCGCTGACGCGGTCGAAAAATTCGAGCAGGAATTCGGACAGGATCATCAGGCAATCGGTCTTGTCGATCTCGGCCGCCGCCGAACTCGAAACCGAATTGCGCATCACCTCCCAATAACCCTTATGCGCCAGCCGGTAGGCGTTCAGCGAACCCCCCAACGGGAATTGCTGGCGCGCGCGGCGCACCGCGTGGACCTCGACGAAGTGAAACGGATCGGGGCCGAGCGCCGAGGCCTTTGCAGTGGCGATGGCCAGCATCAGCTGCAAAATATCGTTGCAGTGGCCGAGCGCCTCCTCGCGGAATTGCTTGCTGTTGGCGCGCTCGAATTGCGGATTTTCGCGCTGCAGTCCGTCGAGCGCGCAGCGCTCCACTTCGGCTTTTCGTTCGTTCAATGTGCCCAGAATCTGCGTGGCGAGTGCATTGGCGTGCAGGCGCGCTTCCCAGTCCCCGATCAGCGTATCGGCTCGTCTGGCCATGGCTGGCTCCAGCTCCGGGATTGTGAAGTCTCACAAAAAACGGGCGAGATTAATATGGCTGATTGGCAATAGTCAAAAATTCTACCGTGCGTAGATTGCAACGCGTTGGTGCAAACCGCCAAAATTTTTATGTTCGCAAACATAGGAACTGTGATGGCTGAGATCAGGCACTTGATATCGATCGAGGCGCCGCCGGAGAGGGTTTATGCCGCGGTCGCCACACAAGCCGGCCTGCGCTCATGGTGGACCGCGGACACCACTTCCGACGACAAGGCCGGCGGCGAGGCCGAGTTCGGTTTCGACCGGCGCGGAATGACTTTCCGGATGACGATCGAAAAGCTCGATCCCGGCCACATGGTGGTCTGGAACTGCCGTGGCGACAATCCGGAATGGGTCGGCACCACCCTGACCTGGATCGTAACACCCGAAGGCACTGGCAGCTTGCTGCGATTCACGCAGAGCGGATGGAAGGCGATGACCGACATGGTCGCGACCTGCAACTCGACCTGGGGCGAGCTGATGTACCGGCTGAAAGACTATGTCGAAGGCAAACATCCGGGGCCGCACTGGCGCGAATAGCGCGTCCTGCCGATCGTGCCGTTTCACCTACCGTGTTCGCCAGCTTACGCGCAAAGGAATCAACCTCATGACGACCCGCCGCGCCGCCTGCTCGTGCGGACAGCTTCACCTTACTGTTGAGGGCGAACCATCACGCATCTGGATTTGCCATTGCCTTGAGTGCCAGCGCCGCACCGGCGCGGTCATCGGCAACCTGGCGCGGTTCCACCGCGAGCAGAGCACCTTCAATGGTACCGCGACAGCATGGAAGCGAAAGGGCGAAAGCGGCAATACGCTGACTTGCTATTTCTGTTCGACCTGCGGCTCTACGGTCTACTTTGAAAACGAGACTTTTCCTGGAGTTGTCGCCGTGGCGATAGGCAACTTCGCCGACCCAAATTTCCCGGCCCCGACCATCTCGGTGTGGGAAGAGACACGCCACCCCTGGTTCTCGTCCCCTCCCGACACCAAGCGAATGGCGAAGCAGGGGTGATCACCCGCATCCACAACCACAACCGTTTTTCTCCAGGGAGGCGCCGATGCCGATCCAAACCATCGCTACGTACCGTGTAAAGCCGTCGGGGGTCGAGAAGGTCAAGCGTGCGATCGCCGAATTTGTGCCCTATGTCAGGGCCAACGAGCCCGGCACCAGGCTATACATTGCCTGGCAGCAGAAAGACGATCCGACCCGCTTCGTGCATTTCTTCATTTTCGAAAATGAGGCAGCGCATGCCGCGCATGACGGCTCAGCCGCCGTCAAACGATTTGAAGCCGCCTACCGCCCCGAGCTGCGCGAGGGCAACGTCGTCTTTACCGATTATGAACTGATCGCGACCAACCAGACCTGAGACCGGCGCTGCACCTTGCCTTGGGAGCGCTTTCAACATCCGGTTGCGACGCGTCTCCTCGGCATTCGCGTCGCTCCAACGGCGATCCGACTCAGCCCGCCTTCTTCTCCGGCGCCACTTTCGCGGTCTTCTTCTCGATCGCGCGCTTCAATTCGAGCGCGCGGGGCGAGAGTTCGGCGGCCTTGGCCTTGATCAGGAAGGCATCGAGGCCGCCGCGGTGATCGACCGACTTGATGGCGTTGGTCGAAACCCGCAAGCGTACGTTCCGCCCCAACGCGTCGGAAATGAAGGTGACGTTGCACAGGTTCGGCAGGAACCGGCGCTTGGTCTTGATATTGGAGTGGCTCACCGTGTGGCCCACCTGCGGGCCCTTGGCCGTCAGTTCGCAGCGCCGCGACATCTTTTGAAAAATCCTCTTCCATCCCCGGGCCATAAGCCCCTCGGGGGTCAAATTCGAAAGTCCTTCTCGGGAACGGCGGACGTATAGGGAAAGAGCCGTGGGGCGTCAAGGTTTTGGCCGGCTGAAGCTTGGCAAAAGGGCGGTTTTGCGGGCATTCGCAGGCTCTCGGCCATCATATAATCGGCGTATTCGCCGACGAAATAATGCTTTCCGGCGCTGGTGATTGCGATGCAAGGCCGGTGCCCGGTTTTTGCGGAATGCGCGTTGTTTGCCGGATAATCTTGCTTAAATGACCACTCAGACGCGCGTATCCAGGGATCGCCCTCCAGTGACCACGCACAGCATGATTTCGTCCCGGGCGCAGGTGCTGGGCAGCCTGTGCGCCGCTGCCTTCATGCTGCTTGCGCCGCAATCGGCCACAGCCCAGGGCAGGCTGGAGGCGCATTACGAGGCGACGCTGGCCGGCATTCCCGTCGGCAACGGCGCCTGGACCATCGAGATCGCCGACGACCAGTTTTCCGCCTCCGCCTCCGGCGGCACCGCGGGACTGTTGAAAGCGTTCGCCAGCGGCTCCGGCACCGGGGCCGCGCAAGGCCGCGTTGTCAACGGCGCGCCGGTCTCGACCTCCTACTCAGCCACCACCACGACCGCGAAGAAATCCGAAGCCGTCCACCTCACGCTGGTGAACGGCAATGTCAGGGAATACGGCATCGAGCCGGAGCCGCCGGTCGATCCGGATCGCATTCCCGTGACCGAAGCGCATCGTCGCGGCGTGTTCGACCCGATGACGGGATCGATGCTGCGGATCCCCGGCACGGCCGATCCGCTCACCCCGGAAGCCTGCCGCACGGGCGCGGGGATTTTCGACGGCCGCATGCGCTACGACCTCAAGCTCGATTTCAAGCGCATGGAAACCGTGAAGGCGGAAAAGGGCTATCACGGTCCGGTCGTGGTCTGCGCGATCTATTTCTCGCCGGTCGCCGGCTACATTCCCGATCGCCCCGTGATCAAGTATCTCGCCGCCCAGCGCAATATCGAGATCGCGTTCGCCCCTGTCGCCGGAACCCGCATCCTGGTCCCGTTCCGGATGGTGGTCCCGACCCCGTTCGGCACCGCCATGCTGGAAGCCACAAGGTTCGTCACCCAGGCCACGCCCCCGCGCGTCGCCAAGACGCAGTGAGGTTTCGAGTTCATCGCCTGTGGCTGCGCCCACCCCAACCTCCCCCGCAAGCGGGGGAGGGGGCGATGGAGCGCCGTAAGCGACAGTGCTGGGGACGAAGAATGCTTCTCCTCGGACACTGCTTTCTTCTCCCTCTCCCGCTTGCGGGGGAGGGTCGGGGTGGGGGCGCCGCGACGGTGGTGTCGAACGTGTGCCAACTCATCGCTTGACTCTTTCTCACTTCTGATTCGACTCGCAGCCCGTGCTGCGCTTAAGGATTTCACCGCCAAACTGCCGCTTGTCCGCCTGCGCCAAACTTGATCTAGTGGAGCCAATAGGGCACCAACGCGAGATGTTGCGGTGAACGGATCGGGAGTTGGCTGGAGTCACCGATTCGGGCGCGATTCGTTCCGGACTCGTTCCGAAGCTTAAGCCGCGACCACAAAGGCGTCGCATTCTGAAACATCTCCAAAATACCGGCGACGCGGAAACTCAACAAAACATGGCCTTTTCGTCCCCATCGCCCACGTTCGCAAACGGACGGGCACCCGGCGCCGGCGTTACGGCGGTGCTCGGGCCCACCAATACCGGCAAGACCCATCTGGCGATCGAGCGGATGTTGGCGCATTCCTCGGGCGTGATCGGCTTGCCGCTGCGCCTGTTGGCGCGCGAGGTCTACAACAAGATTGCCGATCGTGCCGGCCCCGATTCCGTCGCGCTGATAACAGGCGAAGAGAAGATCAAACCGCCTCGGCCGCGGTTCTGGGTTTCGACCGTCGAGGCGATGCCGCGCGATCTCGACGTGTCGTTCCTCGCCGTCGATGAAATCCAGATCGCTTCCGATCTCGAACGCGGGCATGTCTTCACCGATCGCATCCTGCACCGGCGCGGCCGCGACGAGACGCTGTTGCTGGGTGCGGCCACCATGCGCCCGATCATCGAGCGGCTGTTGCCCGGCGCCTCCATCGTTACCCGACCGAGGCTGTCGCAGCTCGAATTCGCCGGCGACCGCAAGATCACCCGGCAGCCGCGGCGCACCGCGATCGTGGCGTTCTCGGCCGACGAGGTTTATGCGATTGCCGAATTGATCCGGCGCCAGCATGGCGGCGCAGCCGTTGTGCTGGGCTCGCTGTCGCCGCGCACCCGAAACGCGCAAGTCGCGATGTTCCAGAACGGCGACGTCGACTACCTGGTTGCGACCGACGCGGTCGGGATGGGGCTCAATCTCGACGTCGATCACGTCGCCTTTGCCTCCGACCGCAAATATGACGGCTACCAGTTTCGCCGCCTCAATCCGTCCGAATTCGCCCAGATCGCCGGCCGCGCCGGGCGCGCCACCCGCAATGGCACCTTCGGCACCACCGGCCGCTGCGCGCCGTTCGAGCCGGAACTGGTGAACGCGCTGCAGAACCACACCTTCGATAGCGTGAAGGTGCTGCAATGGCGCAATTCGAAGCTGGATTTTTCCTCGCTCGGCGCGTTGCAGGTGTCGCTGGCGCTGACGCCTTCGCACGAGGCTTTGACCCGCGCGCCGATCGCCGAGGACCTGCGCGTGCTCGATCACGCCGCGCGCGACGCCGATGTGCGGGACATGGCGCACGGCGCAGCCGCGGTGGAACGGCTGTGGGACGCCTGCCAGATTCCCGACTATCGCAAGATCGCCCCGGCCGCGCATGCCGAGCTGGTGACGACCCTGTTCGGCTTTCTCATGAAGAAGGGGCGGATCCCCGACGCCTGGTTTTCAGCCCAGGTCGAGCAGGCCGATCGCGCCGACGGCGATATCGACACTTTATCGGGTCGGATCGCGCAAATCCGGACCTGGACGTTTGTCGCCAACCGCCCGGACTGGCTCGCCGACCCCGATCATTGGCAGGCGATCACGCGCGAGGTCGAAAATAAATTGTCCGACGCGCTGCATGAACGGCTCACGGAGCGTTTCGTTGATCGCCGTACCAGTGTATTGATGCGCCGCCTGCGGGAGAACACCGTTTTGAATACCGAGATCGGCAAGACCGGCGAAGTGACGGTGGAAGGCCATGTGATCGGCCGCCTCGACGGATTTACCTTCGCTCCCGACGCGGCCGACGCCGGCTCCGATGCCAAGGCGCTGCAGGCGACCGCGCTCAAGGCGCTGGCCGGTGAAATCGACGCCCGCGCCGAGAAACTGGCGGCCGCGCCGGACGATCAGTTCGTGCTGACATCCGACGGCACCATCCGCTGGACCGGTGATGCCGTGGCGAAACTGGTCGCCGCCGACGATGCGCTGCATCCGCGCATCCGCATCATTTCCGA
Source organism: uncultured Alphaproteobacteria bacterium (assembly GCA_963742425.1). Classification (GTDB taxonomy): domain Bacteria; phylum Pseudomonadota; class Alphaproteobacteria; order Rhizobiales; family Xanthobacteraceae; genus Bradyrhizobium. The sequence goes on along the minus strand of CAVULR010000005.1, from coordinate 244,403 downwards.
CGAGCGGCTAAGCGGCGCGCCGCGCGAAGCGGTCGAGAAGCGGCTCGAGCTGTGGCTGAAGACACATATTGAAAAGCTGCTGGGGTCGCTGTTCGACCTTGCCAAGGCCGAGGACGTCACGGGGATCGCGCGCGGCATCGCATTCCAGCTGATCGAAGCGCTGGGGGTCTTGGAGCGTTCGAAGATCGCGGCCGAGATGAAGGATCTCGACCAGCCGTCGCGGGCGAGCCTGCGCAAATACGGCGTCCGCTTCGGGGCCTATCACATCTATCTGCCGGCGCTGCTGAAGCCTGCGGCGCGGGCGCTGGCGTCGCTGCTGTGGGCGCAAAAGCAGGACAATGTCGAGATGTCGGCGCTGTCGGGAGCGCAGCATCTTGCAGGAAGCGGCCGCACCTCGTTTCCGGTCGACAAGCAGCTTCACCGCGACGCCTATCGCGTGCTGGGTTATCGGCAATGCGGTGAACGCGCGGTGCGGGTCGATATTCTGGAGCGTCTTGCCGATCTCATTCGGCCTGCGCTGTCATGGCGCGAAGCCTCACCGGGCACCAAGCCCGCCGGTGCGTTCGACGGCCGCGGCTTTGTCGTGACCCAGGCGATGACGTCGCTGACCGGGTCGGCCGGCGAAGACTTTGCCTCGATCCTGCGCGCGCTCGGCTATCGGATGGAGCGGCGAGTACCGCCGCCGCCGAAACCTGTCGTAACGGAGGCCATGGCTGCGGAGCCAACGCCGGTCGAAGCCGCAACCGAGGCTGCAACGGAAGCGACAACGGAGACTGCAACGGAAGCCGCAGTCCAGGCCGCGATGGAAGCCGCGCCGGAAATCGCCGAGGTGATTGCCGCGGAGACGCCGATGGTTGCCGAGCCGGTTGTCGTCGCGGAGCACGATATTCCGGCACGTTCTGAACCGGCACCGCCGTCGGCTGCGTTGCTACCCGACGTCGAATTCTCCCCGATGGCAGTCGAGGAGCCGGCCGCGGTCGAAACGCCGAAGCAAGCCGTTTCGACCGAACCTGCTGCCGCGGAAACGCCGCAGGATCAGGCGGCCGCTGAAGCAACGGCAGAAACGGTCGCCGTCAGCGACGCGGCTGCGGCGGACGCAGGCGCCACAGCGTCCCCGCCCGAGGTGGCGGCGGTCCCGGAAATGGTCGAGGTCTGGCGGCCCGGTGGCCGCCCGGAAGAGCGCAGGCCGCGCCACGACCGCAACCGCTATCGTAACCAAAGCCGATCCGCGGAAGGCGAAGCGCCAGCCGCCGCGGCCGGCGAGGCTGGCGAGGCCGCCAAAGGCGAGCGGCACCGGCGCGGTCGGCGCGAGCGCAAACCTGAATTTCGAAAACCCCGTCCCGATGCGCCCGTCGAAGCCGGAGCGGTGCCTGTGGAAGGTGCCCCCGTGCGCGAACCGCGCGAGGACAAGGGGCGCAGCCCCCGCGAACGTTTTGAAGGCAAAAGCAGGGAAAACGAAAATCCCAAAGGCAAGTTTGGCGGTCGCGACAAGGGCGGTCGGGAGCATGGCGGTCGTGACAAACGCGAAAAGACTGGCCGCGACAAAGGCGGGCGGGACAGCGGGCCCTCGCACCGGCAATACGCCACCAGCGCCAGCCCGCGCGAACGCGAGCGTCCGGCCGATCCCAATTCGCCGTTTGCCAAACTGGCGGCGCTGAAGGAACAGCTCACCGCCAACCGCAAGGATCGCTAAAGCGTCTTGAGGCGAAATCGCGGCCTGCTCGCGCCAGGCGAGCGCAGAAGCGAGAGCAACAACATACGAATCGGTTTTCCAGTGGTGTAGCTTGGAGCGCCAGCGTCTCGACAAATGGTTGTGGCATGCGCGGGTGGTGAAGGCCCGCAGCAGCGCGGCCGCGCTGGTCGAGGCCGGCCATGTCCGGATCAATGGTGTTCGCGAGAAGGCGCCCGGCCATTCGGTGAAAGCCGGCGACGTGCTGACGATCGGGCTCGATCGCAGCGTGCGCGTCCTCAGGGTGGTCGGATTTTCGGAGCGGCGGGGCGATGCCTCGGCGGCGCGCGTGCTGTACGACGATTTGCAGGACCGGCGCGAATAACTATCTGTATCGTGGCGAAACCGGCGTCATGAGAACGTCCGAAAACGCCTCACGGTTGTAACCGCGCTTCCCTTGCGGCTGTGGAGTTCCTGCGCTACGCCAGCCGCACAAAATTGACCCGTTCCGGAGCCTTGGATGACTTACGTCGTCACTGAAGCCTGTATCAAGTGCAAATATACCGACTGCGTTGAGGTCTGCCCCGTGGATTGTTTCTACGAGGGCGACAACATGCTGGTCATCCATCCGGACGAATGCATCGACTGCGGCGTGTGCGAACCTGAATGTCCCGCCGACGCCATCAAGCCGGATACCGAGCCCGGCCTCGAGAAATGGCTCGAGGTGAATACCGAATATGCCAAGAGCTGGCCGAATATTACCCAGAAGAAAGAATCCCCGGCCGACGCCAAGGATTTTGAGGGGATGGAAGGCAAATTCGAGAAATATTTTTCTCCGGCGCCGGGGACCGGCGACTGACGTTTTGGTGGTTCCAACTTAACCGTAATCGACCTCATGTCGCCGAAACCGCCCCCATACCGCCCAAACAGGGCGTAAATCATTGATTTTTACGGAAAATGTGATATATTCGTTATATTACAAGCCGAATCCGGCCATGCGTAGCTCTGGCCTCTAGGGTTCCCGTGAAACATCGAACAGGGGCGTGGCAGTTCCGCGCGCAGGCTGTGTCACAGAAAACGCGTAAAAAGAGTGCTTCCAAGGTCTCCAAGAAAGCCGCTGTGGGCAGCCGCAGTGCAACCAAAAGCCGTGCCCGGACTTCCCCAAGGGGTGCCCGGACCGCCACCAAGGCCTCGGCTGGAAAATCCTCGAAAAACAAAAGAAGCGCAATGCCAAGCAAGACTGCAAAAACTGCCGCGAAAGCGACGGGCTCGAAGGCCCCTGCTTCGAAGGTCGCTGCCAAAACTGCCCCGAAGACCGCCCCGAAGGTTCCCCCCAAGGCTGCAGTCAAAGCTCCCGTCAAGGCGCCTGCCAGCAAGGCCGCCGCCAAGCCCGCCGCTGCCGCGCCCCGGGTCGAGGAGCCGAAGAAGGTTCTGACCCAGCGCCAGGGCTTCAAGACCAACGAATTCGTGGTTTATCCCGCGCACGGCGTGGGCCAGATCCTGGCGATCGAAGATCAGGAAATCGCCGGCGCCAAGCTTGAACTGTTTGTGATCAATTTCATGAAGGACAAGATGACGCTGCGGGTGCCGACCGCGAAGGTCGCCAATGTCGGCATGCGCAAGCTGTCGGAGCCGGCGCTGGTCAAGCGCGCGCTGGATACCCTGAAGGGCCGCGCGCGCGTCAAGCGTACGATGTGGTCACGCCGGGCCCAGGAATACGAAGCCAAGATCAATTCCGGAGACATCGTCGCGATCGCCGAAGTGGTGCGCGATCTCTATCGTTCGGAATCGCAGCCTGAGCAATCCTACAGCGAACGTCAGCTCTATGAAGCAGCGCTCGACCGTTTGTCGCGGGAAATCGCCGTCGTGCAGCATGTGACGGAAACCGAAGCGGTCAAGGAAATCGAAACCCAGCTTGCCAAGAGCCCGCGTCGTGGCGTCAAGACCGAGACGGAAGTCGAGGCAGAGGGCGATGCCGATGCGGACGCCGAAGGCGACGACGCCGCGGTTGCGGACGAGGCGGCGTAAGGCAGCTCGCGCAAGATACCAAACAATCAAGAGCCCGGTCGATGAGACCGGGCTTTTTTAGCCGCCGCCTCCGTCTTTGCGAGGAGCGATAGCGACGAAGCAATCCATTCTTTACCTGCGCGGCGACATGGATTGCTTCGCGGAGCCTGTCATCGGGCGCGCATTCGCGCGACCCGTTGGCTCGCAATGACGGCTAAGCGGGCCCCGCCTCAATCCACCACGATCTGCGCTGCTGCGCTCCCTCTTCCGCTTGCGGGGGAGGGTTGGGGTGGGGGTGCCCGATCGGAAAAAGCTGTCCAGCGCGTCATCCTTATCGCAAGCGCGAGACTCCAAGCGCGAACTTCATTGAGAGTACGCCTCTTGAGATCCCCGGTTCGCGCTAAGCGCGCGCGGGGATGACGTGCTTTCGCACGTCAATCCACCACGATCTTGACGCGGTCGCGGGCCTTGACCTGGGCGTGGACGTCGAGCCCGTTCAGGATGCGAAAGCGCTCGGCGGGGCGGTCGACGTCGGCCATGCGGTGCGACAGCGATTCCACGGTATCGCCGGGCTGAACGGTAATGACCTTGATCCGCAACGGCCGGGCGGCCTGAATCTCCTCCAGCGTCAGGCGACGAAAGGAATTCACCGTTTCGCGCGCGTTGCGCTCGCTCTCGGTGCTCTTTTGCCTGGCGGCGAAAATGAAGCGGTAGACGTCGCTGCCGAAGCGCAGCGCATAGACCTTGAACTGCCATTGATCACCGTGCGCGGCGGCGGACGCCGCCGGAAAACCGTTGATGGTGAAATCCTCGGTCGACGACTTGTCGACATTCTCCATCCAGCCGGAATTGAGATAGTCGCCGAGCGATTGTTCCGCAGGCACCCGCACCACGTCGAAGCGCATCGCCTGGGTGCCGCCTTCGCGCACGCCGATCACGGCCTGCGCGGTATTGTCCAGCGTGAAGGTTTCGGGTGCGGCGAAGGTGAAGCCGAGCTTGGGGTGCAGGAAGCGCCGGCCGCGAACGAACCCCTCGCTCGGATCCTCGCCATAGACGATGTTGTCGATCGCGGCGAGATAGGTTTCGCGATCGCGCTCGCTGTTTTGCGGCGAGGTGTATTGCCGCGCATTGGCCTGCGCGTTCTGCACGCGCTCGGGCGTCGCCGGATGCGACGATAGAAAGTCCTGGGCGCGGGGATCGAGCGAGGTCTTGCCGACCTTCAGCGCAGCATTGCGCTCCATCGCGCTCAGGAACCGCGCCGCGCCATAGGGATCGAAATGAGCGCGCGCCGAAATGCCGACGCCGATTCCGTCCGCCTCGAACTCCTGGGAACGGGAGAAGCTTGCCATCGTCAGCTTGGTTTTTGCCAGCGCCAAGGCGGTGAGATCGGGATCGTTGCCCATTTCGGTGACGACGCGGGTAACGATAGCGGCCTGGCGCGCCTGGTCCTCGCGGATCGATGCGTGTTTGGCCAGCACATGCGCCATCTCGTGGCTCAGCACCGAGGACAATTCCGAGGTGTCGCTGGCCAGCGCGATCAGGCCGCGCGTCACGTAGAGCTGGCCGGTCGGAAGCGCGAATGCATTCACCGCGCCCGAATTCAGGATCGTCACCTTGTAAGCGAGATCGGGGCGATCCGATGCCGCGACCAGCCGGTCGACGGTCTTTCCGATCAAGGCCTCGAGCTTCGGATCGTCATAGCTGCCGCCATAGGCGGACAGGATGCGCTCGTGCTCACGCTCGGCGGCAGGCGTCTGGGCCACTGCGCGCGCCGGCTTGGTGGTCGCGGGCGTCGGGGAGGCGACCTGGAACCGGTTTATGTCACCGCAAGCCGACAGCGCAAAAGCGGAGCACAACAGCACACCCGCGGCCCAAAGGCGGCGGCTTGTCCAGGTTTCGCGCCGTCCCGCACACCCCGTCAAAGCAGTTACTCGTACTCTGTCCCGCGAGCTAATTCCCGCCTAGCAACTCAATCTGCCCCAGATGGAGCACTTCGATCCGCGGCCCGCCCCGCGCCTCGACCCAGCCGCGGACACGAATCCGCCGGTTTTCGAGTGACTTAAGAGCCACGCCGCCCGCCTCGAATGCCGGCAGCATGCGCCTTGAAATAGTCACAGCAAAGTCCCGTGTCCAGTTTCGGCCGAAATTGAGATAAGTCGTTGCCCCGGCCTGCCGGACCGACAAAACCCTGCCTTCGACCACTGTAAAGCGCCCGATCCCGGCCAAAATATCGCCCGGACTTTCCGCGTTTTTTATGGCCGAAGGATCGGCCCAGGTGCCCTTTTTTGCCTGGCGCGCGGCCACCTCCGCGGCGTTGAGAGCCGAAGCGCAGCCCTTGTCGGTGACGGCGGGCGATGCCAGCGCCTCGCCCTGCGCCAGCAACAGGCCCTGCACCAGGACCTCAGAGCCATCGAGAAAGACGAAGGCGGACTGCCGGCCGTAGCGGTCGGGCGTGTCGTCTTCACCCGATAACCTCACCTCGTGCCCCATCACGATGGCCGCCAGCGCCGAGGTGCGGTTGGCCGCCTCGCCCGCAACCGGCTCGATGCCAGCAAGGCGGACCTCGCGGCCGTCCTGCAGGCGAAAGGTGCGTGCGTCGATGACGGCAGCGACGCGACCCTCGCCCTGCGGTTCGAAGGAGCACTCCGCAGCGCCCGCCGGACCGGCGCCAAGCATGAAGCCGCACATCGCCAATGCGGCGAGGAGACGGTAACCGCCCGCGATCCGGCGCACCGGTCTCATGACGCTGCTCTGGTCCGGCTCGATTGCTGTATGCTGGCGGCCATCGGCGAGTAAACCTGTAATCGCAGTTGGTTGATGACGAAGGGGAAGTCGATGGAAGTCAACGGCATCGCGCATATTTTTCTGACCGCGTCCAATTTCGAACGCTCCCGCGAGTTCTATCGCAAGCTGCTTCCGTTTCTCGGACTGAAGCCCGTCATCGACACCGACACCACCTATTACTGCGTCGGCGGACGCACCGCGGTCGGGATCAGCGCGCCGTCGCCGCGGCACGCGGGAAGCGCCTTCGAGCAGCAGCGCGTCGGTCTGCACCATCTTTGTTTCCGCGCCCGCGAGCGGGCCGACGTCGACGAACTGCATGGCTTCCTGTGCACGCTCGGCGTCAAGATCATTCGCGCACCGCGCGAGGACCAATGGGCGCCGGGCTATTATTCGCTGCTGTTCGAAGATCCCGACGGCATCAGGCTTGAACTCAACCACGTTCCGGGAAAGGGACTTTTGGCGTGAGCGGTTGCGAATTCGGGAACCGGTAGTACGAGATCAATGCGGGCTTACCCTGATGGTTGCTCTTTTGAAGAACTGGGCCCGAAAGATGAAGCTGGAGGTCCACGCGATTTACCTCGCCGCCCGCGATCCTCGGGTGCCGTGGTACGTTAAGCTGCTCGCGATGGCCGTTGCGGGATACGCGCTGTCGCCCATCGATCTGATTCCGGATTTCATTCCGGTGCTCGGCTATGTCGATGACCTCATTATTGTGCCGCTTTGCGTATGGGCGACCATATCCTTGATACCGGCAGACGTATTGGCGGAGTACCGCGCTGTTGCGAACGCGTCGAAACGCCCCGTGAGCAAAGGGGCCGCCTTCGCAACCGTGGCGGCCTGGATTCTCACCGGCGGGACGCTGGTGTGGTTCGCCGTCCACCGCTGGGATTAACTCGAAGCGCCGGCTTGGAGTTCTAACCATTCCGTTTTGCGGAAAATGCTCTCATTGCAGGCGATCGCATGACAGCCGCGCCTTGCCGCGGCCCATCGCTTGCGGCATGATTGCCGTGGAAACTAAAGGCCGCAAAAAATGCGGCATGTTGGCAGGGAGGCTTCGCATGAAACGGGTTCTGTCAGGGGTTCTCGCCTCGGTGCTGGCTCTTGCCGCGTCAGCCGCATTTGCGCAAAGCAAGCCTCCGCTGAAGCTCGGCGGCATTCTCGATATGTCCGGTCTCTACGCCGATATCACCGGACCCGGCAGCGAGCTGGCGGCAAAGATGGCGGTCGAGGATTTCGGCGGCGAGGTGCTGGGCCGCAAGATCGAGATCGTCACGGCCGATCACCTCAACAAGGCCGATCTCGCCGCCAACATCGCCCGCGACATGTTCGACAATCAGGGCGTGGAGATGCTGTTCGATGTGGCGGCCTCGGCCACCGCGCTCGCGGCGCTCGAGGTATCGAAGGCGCGCGGCAAGATCAACATGTTCAACGGGCCCGGATCGATCCGGCTCTCGAACGAAGCCTGCGGTCCCTTTACCGTGCATTATGTGTTCGACACCTTCGCCCAGGCCAACGTCACCGGGCTTGCCACCGTCAAGCAGGGCCTCGACACCTGGTTCTTCCTGACCGCCGACTACGCCTTCGGACAGGATCTGGAAAAGGACACCACCAACGTCGTGCTGAAGTCCGGCGGCAAGGTGCTCGGCACCGTCAGGCACCCGCTCAACACCTCGGATTTCTCGTCCTATCTGCTGCAGGCGCAAAGTTCCAAGGCCAAGGTGATCGGACTCGCCAATGCTGGCGGCGACACCATCAACGCCATCAAGCAGGCTGCCGAATTCGGACTGATGAAAAGCGGCCAGAAGGTGTCGCCGTTGCTCGCATTCGTGACCGACATCGACAGCGTCGGCCTTGAAACCGCGCAAGGGCTGTTGCTCGCCGAAGCGTATTATTGGGATCTCAACGACGAGACCCGCGCCTTTGCGAAGCGGTTCATGGAGCGCATCAAGCGCGTGCCCTCGGCGGTGCAGGCCGGTACCTATTCATCGGTGACGCATTATCTGAAAGCCGTGAAGGCCGCGGGCACCACCGATTCGGCCGCCGTCATCAAGATAATGAAGGACACCCCGATCAACGACATGTTCGCCAGGAACGGCAGGATTCGCGAGGACGGCCGCATGGTGCACGACATGTATCTGTTCGAGGTCAAGAAGCCGTCGGAATCGAAAGGCCGCTGGGACGATTACAAACTGGTGGCAACCATCCCCGGCAACGAGGCGTTTCAGTCGCTCGAACTGTCGCGCTGCCCGCTGGTAAAGAAGTGACACTGGGCGTCGTCGTCATTGCGAGGAGCGCAAGCGACGAAGCATTCCATCTTTAAGGCCGCTATGGATTGCTTCGCTTCGCTCGCAACGACGGCTCGACGCTCGGCCGACAACAAATAACAACAACGAAGGCAAAGCGCATGAACAACGAAATCGTCCTGCAAAATCTCGATTCCGGGCTGCTTACGATCACCATGAACCGCCCGGACCGGCGCAACGCGCTCAATCCCGACATGACGCGGGGTCTGGTCGAGGCGGCGCGGCGCGCGGCTGATGATCACGAGGTCCGCGCCGTGCTCTTGAAGGGCGCGGGCGGCACGTTCTGCGTCGGCGGCGACGTGAAATCGATGGCGGAAGGACGCGCGCCTTTGCCATTCGAAGCCAGGATGGCCAATCTTCGTCGCGGCATGGAGGTTTCCCGTATCCTGCACGAGATGCCGAAGCCCGTGGTGGCGCAAGTCGACGGTGCGGCCGCCGGTGCCGGGCTGTCGATCGCGCTCGCCTGCGATCTGCGCGTCGCCTCGGCCTCGGCCAAGATCACCACCGCCTTCGCCAAGGTCGGACTATCAGGCGATTACGGCGGCACCTATTTCCTGACCCATCTGCTGGGCAGCGCGAAAGCGCGTGAGCTCTATCTAACCTCGCCGGTGTTGACCGCGCAGCAGGCGCTGGCGCTGGGCATGGTGACATCGGTCGTTCCCGACGCCGAGGTCGAGGCGGCGGCGCATGAACTTGCGATGTCGCTGGCGCAGGGCCCGTCGGTGACGCTGGGCTACATCAAGCGCAACATCAACAATGCCGAGCATTTGTCGCTGGAGGCCTGTTTCGACGCCGAGGCGATCCACCACTCGCGCTCCGGCGAGACCGCCGACCACAAGGAAGCCGCCAAGGCATTCGTCGAGAAGCGCAAACCGGTTTTTCAGGGTCATTGAAATGAGCAATTACATGCGGCTGCGGCAGATCTGTCTGGTGGCGCCGCACCTCGAGCCCGTCATCTCCGATATCGCGGGGATTCTGGGGCTGAACGTCTGCTACCGCGATGGCAACGTCGCCAAATACGGACTGGAGAACGCGCTGCTGCCGGTCGACACCATCCTGCTGGAAGTGGTGGCGCCGTTTCAGCCGGGCACCGCGGCGGGGCGCTTTCTCGAGAAGACCGGCAGCCGTGGCGGCTACATGGCGATCTTCTGTTGCAACGATCCGGCTGAGCGCGGCGCGCATGCCAAAAAGATGGGCGTGCGCGTCGCCAACGTCATCGATCATGCGCCCTATCATGGCGTGCAACTGCATCCGCGAGATTGCCGCGCCGCCTTCATCGAATTCAATCATACCGACGGCAGCGACGATATTCTCGGTCCCTATCCCCCGGCGGGACCCGACTGGCAGAAATCGATCCGCAAGAACGTGACGCAGGCCTTGATCGGCGTCGAGATGGAAAGCCCGGAGCCGGAGCTGCTTGCCGCGCATTGGGGCAGGATCATCGGGATTCCCGTCACCACAAATCAAGCCGGCGAGCCGGAGCTGAAGCTGCCCAATTGCAATTTCCGCTTTGTCGAGGGGCCCTCCGACCTCATGAGCGGCCTGACGTTCCGGGTCGCCGATGTCGCAGCCGTGCGGGACGCCGCCATGGCAAAAGGCCGCACCGTGTCGGGAGATTCATTCCTGCTCGGCGGCGTCACCTTCCGTCTCGTGGCGTGAGTTATCCCGAATGAATTCAACGAGCGGTGGGTGCCGTTCCCCGGATGCTGCGCATCGCCATCAGCGCGTTCACGCGCGTCTTCGACGCGCTATGCTTGCGGCGTGGTGCGCTGCTGATCCGGGGTCCACATGCTGTCTCAGTGGGTCCCGGATCTGCGGAGCAGCATTGCACGCTGCACCGCGTCCGGGACACGGCACTTGAACGTAGGATCGTCCCGAATGCCGCATCCGCTCGACACGTTTTTCTCGCCCGAGAGCATCGCGCTGATCGGCGCGTCGCGCGATCTGGAGAAAATTCCGGGCCGGCTGTTGTCGATGCTGCGCAAAAACGAATTTCCCGGCAGAATTTATCCGATCAATCCCAATTACGGCGATATCGACGGGCTGAAATGTTATCCCTCGATCGCCGAGGTGGGGCAGCCGATCGATCTTGCCGTCGTTATCATTCCGGCCCGCGCGGTGCTTGGCGCGCTCGAACAATGCGCCGCCGCCGGCGTCAGGAACGCGGTTATCATCTCGTCGGGGTTTGCGGAGGAGGGCGGCGACAGCGCCGCCATGCAGGACGCCATCGCCGCGCTGGCCCGGCGAACCGGGATGCGGATTTCCGGCCCCAATGCCGAAGGGTTTTACAGCCAGGTCCAGCGCGTCGCCGCCACCTTCAGCCCGACCGTCGACGTCAAGCCGAATGAGCCGCCGCTGATTGCGACCCGGCGACGGATCGGCATCGTCGCCCAAAGCGGCGGCATCGGCTTTGCGATCTATCACCGCGCCAAGGCGCTCGGCATCGCACTCAGTTACGTCGTCAGCGCCGGCAACGAATCCGACATCGGCGCCGGCGAATTTTTCGAATATATGGTGCAGGATTCCTCGACCGATGTGATCTTGCTGTTCATCGAGGGGATCCGCGACGTCGACAAGTTCCTCGCCGCCGCACGTCGTGCGGCGGAGGCCGGCAAGCCCGTCATCGTCACAAAAGTCGGCCGTTCCGGCGCGGGCGAGCGTGCCGCCGCCTCGCATACCGCCAGCATGGCGGGCTGGTCGGCGGCCTATGACGCGGTGTTCGCCAAATACGGTTTTATCATCTCCAACGATCTCGACGAGGCTGTCACCATCGCGGCGGTGCTGATCACCAATCCCTTGCCCAAAGGCGACCGCGTCGCGGTGCTAACGGTGTCGGGCGGTGCAGGCATCTGGGGCGCGGACACGGTGGCGCTACAGGAACTGCAGGTTCCGGAACTGTCCGACGGCATCCAGGCCGAGATCAAGAAGGTGATGCCCTCCTACGGCTCGGCGCGCAACCCGATCGACCTCACCGCGCAAGGCGCGCATGCCGGCGGCCTGCAGAAGAGCATCGACCTGCTCCACGTCTCGGACGAAGTCGATGCCATCTTGGTGGTGCTGTCGCTCTCGAGCGACACGCGGATGGCGTTCAAGCAGGCGGAACTGGAGCCGGTGCTGTCGGCGCAGAACAAGCCGATCGTGTTCTACTCCTACACGCTGCCCTCGCAGTTCGCGCGCACCGAGTTTGCAAAATCGGGCGCCGTCGTGCTGTCGGGGTTGACCCATGTCGGCGTTGCCATGCGCCAGATGGTTGCGCGCGCCAGGTTCAGGCTGGCGCCGCAAGCCGATGGCGGGGCGGCGGCATCGCGCGATATCTCGGCGCATCTGAAATCCGCAAAGCTTTCCGAATCCGAGAGCAAATCGCTGCTGCGCGAGCTGGGCATTGCGTTGCCCGACGAAGTGCTGGTGACCGAGAAGCGCGCGCTGGATGACGCGATCGGCCGCGCCGGCTTGCCCCTTGTCATGAAGATTCAATCGCGCGATATCCCGCACAAGAGCGAAGTCGGCGGCGTGCGCGTCAATATCGCGACCAAGGGCGAGGTGTTTTTGGCGTATGAGGCGCTCCTGGAAAACGCGCGGCGGCATCGGCCGGATGCCGAAATCCAGGGCGTGCTCGTCGGACCGATGGCGAAAAAGGGCGTCGAGATCATTATTGGCACCATCTGCGACAAGACCTTCGGTCCGATGATCATGGTCGGCCTCGGCGGCATCACCACCGAACTGTTCAGGGACGTGATCTACCGCCCCGCGCCGGTGAGCGCGGCGGAGGCGACCGCCATGCTGGCCGATCTCAAGGCCGCGCCCTTGCTCAACGGATTTCGCGGTGCCGCGGTGGCGGACACCCCGGCGCTGTCGCAATTGATCTCGCAAGTCTCCGTGCTGGCTGCGCGATATCGCGGGCAGATTTCCGAAATCGAGATCAATCCGGTGTTGGTGCATCCGCAAGGCCGCGGCGTCACCATCGTCGATGCGCTGGTGGTGGGGAAGGATTGATCCGTCATCCCGCGTTTTGCTGGAAGTCGCAAAACTGCAAGAGGACAGAACCCGGTTTCAATCCAGGCCGTCGCCCTTGATGCCGGGATTGGCGTAGGCGATGCCGCCGTCGACCGCGATGGTGACGCCGACCACGTAATCTCCGGCGCGCGAGGCCAGATAGATCGCGGCTCCCGCCATATCCTCGTCGCTGCCGATCCGGCCCGAGGGCACACGCTTCGACACCTCCTCGGCGTGGTCGCGCGCCGCCTTGTTCATGTCGGACTTGAACGGCCCCGGTGCGATCGCCGACACTACGATGTGGTCGCGGATCAGTCTTACGGCCATCCGGCGGGTCAGGTGGATGAGGCCCGATTTGCTGGCGGCGTAGGAATAGGTCTCCTGCGGGTTGACGAAGATGCCGTCGATCGAGGCGATATTGATCACCTTGGCCGGCTTCTCCGCGGTGGCGGCGGCGCGCAGCGGGGCAGCGAGCGCCTTGGTGAGAAAGAACGGCGTCTTGAGGTTTAGGTTCATCACCTTGTCCCAGCCGCTCTCGGGAAACTCGTCGAAATCCGCGCCCCACGCGGCGCCGGCGTTGTTGACCAGAATATCCAGCTTCGGTTCGCGCTTGCTGATTTCGGCGGCCAGCATGTCGATGCCGGATATGCTGGAGATATCGATCGGCAGCGCGATGCACTCGCCGCCATATTCGGCCGTCAGCTCTTTCGCGGTCGCCTCGCAGGGGCCGGCCTTGCGCGCGGTGATGTAGACTTTCGCGGCGCCATGGCTGAGAAAGCCGGCGGCAATCATCTTGCCGATGCCGCGCGATCCCCCCGTCACCAGCGCGACGCGGCCCTCGAGCGAAAACAGATCCTTGAACATGCGTGTCTCCCGTTGATTTTGTCAGCGGTTTTGGGCGTGGAAGTTTGCCGAGTCAAGGAAGGCGACTCTTCCCTCTTCCCTTGTGGGAGAGGGTGGACGCGGTGCGAAGCATCGCGGACGGGTGAGGGGTCTGTCTCCGCGGATAGAGACCCCTCATCCGGCGTCGCTTCGCGAAGCCACCTTCTCCCACACAAGGGGAGAAAGGAAGGGGGACGACGTGAGAGATTACGCCGCGTCGACGCGACGAAAACCATTCCACATCGCGGTGGCGGCGCCGGAGGTCAGCACGGGGAGGACGCGCTTGTCCTGATAGTTGCCGTTGAGCGAGACTCGCGGCAGCGCGGTCAGATGATCGGCGCTCTCCGGAAAGATCATGCCCGGCCGCGTCGTTACCGCGGTCTTGTATCCGGCCGTGCGCGCCAGTGCGAATTCGCGCGCGGCTGCCGCGTTTCTGTCGCCATAGGGATAGGCGAGATGAACCACGGGACGCTGCAGCACGCTTTCGATTCGCGCGCGGCCGATCGCCATTTCGCGGGCAGCGATCGCCTCGGTTTGCTTCGCAAGATTGCAATGCGTGATCGTATGCGCGCCGATGGTGACCAGGGGATCGTCGGCGAACGGCTTCAACTCGTCCCAGGACATGCAGAGTTCGCGGCAGGTCGCGGCTTGATCGACGCCATGGCGTGCAGAGAGCGCCGAGATTTCACGCTGGATATCCTGGTCCGGCAGTTCGCGCATCCAGTCGTGCAGACGGTCGAACGCGGCTTGCTTGGCGGCCGGCGTGGAAGTATCGAAAAAGGTGGCGACGCCGCCGATGCTGGCTTCGATCACAGACGCCCTGGCGATCGCCATTTCCAGCGCGATCCACCATAGCCGCCCGGTGCCCTCTGCAAAATCGCTGGTGACGTACACGGTGAGCGGCGCGTCGAATTCCCGCATCACTGGCAGCGCGAAATCCCGGTTGTCGCGATAGCCGTCGTCGAGGGTAAAGCAGGCAAAGCGCCGCGAAAAGTCGCGTTCGGTCAGCCGCCGATGAGCTTCGTCCATGGTGACGATGTCGATGTCGCGTGAGCGCAGATGCGCCAGCGCCGCACGCAGGAATTCGGGCGCGATCTCGAGATGGCGGTTGGGCTGAAACTCGGCGTGTCGGTGCGGGCGGACGTGGTGCAGCATGAAAATGGCGCCGACGCCCGAGAAGATCGGACGCATCAGGTAATGCGCACCGGTGAAGTAAAGCGCTCCCAGCCCGGCGCGGATGATGCGGTTGCGAAATTGCTTCATCGGGACTGGTTGGCCGGTTGGGATACGACCAGCGAAGCTAGCGGATAATCGCTGAAGAAACGGTTAGTCGGCGAGGTCGTCCGCTGCCGGATCACTGCCTGCTATTTCCAGTTTGACAGCCTCGCAAGGGTTTGTTTTCTCTCTGTTCGCAGTGCCGCCGATTGAAGTTCCTGCCCAGTCTCCGCTCATCCGCATCAGGAACGGAAAACCGAAAAGCGGACTGGAATCATGGCGTTGCCAGTACCCCCTTTGTTTCCTGAAGTAGGTCAGGGGATCAGCGGTCGCTCACGAAGTTCGGAAACGGGGTACCAGGCCCCGCGGGATATCGAATGCACGGGCTTTACAGGTGGAGTAGCAAATGGTGGCCGGGCGTGATTCCGCTGGTCGTCTTTTGGGCGATCGCGGCCTGGACAAATACCTCCCCGCTGGAAGCCGATCTGGCCGCCCGCTCGACCGCGGCGCTCAAGGACACCGTGCTCGACAAGACTCGGATCGAGGTTAGCGGCCGCGACGTCAGTTTTGCCGCCGAAGCATTCTCCGAAGATGGCCGCCGCGGCGCGGTGGCCGCCGTGGCCGCCGTGCGGGGCGTGCGGCTTGTCAACGACGAAACCCGCCTTATTCCCGAAGCCAAGCCGTTCGTCTGGTCGGCCGAGCGGGACGTCGTCAGGGTGACGCTGGGCGGCAGTTCGCCGCTCCCGGCCACCAAGGGCAAGTTGCTGGAGGCGGCTCGGGCAAGTCTCGGCGGGGTCGAGGTCGTCGACCGGATGAATCTGGCGCGGGGGGCTCCGCCGCGTTTCGACAGCGCCGCCTTGCTGCTGCTCGATCAGATCGGAAAGTTGAAGGACGGCAAGGTGGCGATTTCGGATACCCAGATCAGTCTCTCCGGTATGGCGCGCGACCTCGGCGGCCGGGAAGCGATCGCCGCCGCATTGAAAAATCTCCCCGACGGCTTTTCGATCGCGGCCAACGAGATCAAGGCGCCGCCTTATGTGTTTCAGGCTTACAAGGATCCGGTGGCGCTGACGCTGACGCTGACGGGCTACGTGCCTGACAACAACGTCCACGCGGCACTTGCGGCGGCCGCAATGCGCAAGTTCTTCAGCGAGAAGGTGGTCGACAATCTCAAGGCCAGCGTCGGGGCGCCGGCGGGATTCGGTAATGCCGTCGTGCCGGCACTGGGGGCGTTGTCGCGGTTGTCGACCGGGACGCTCGTGGTATCCGATCGGGAGATCAAGATTTCCGGCGATGCCCTTTATGACACGGCCGCGGCCCGGATTCGCACAGGCCTGGCCAAGGATTTCCCGCAGGGCTGGCAGGTCAAGGCCGATATCTCGGTGAAACCTGCGTCGGCACCCGTGGATGCCACCGTATGCCAGCAGCTGTTTTCGGATTTGCTCGGCAAAGCGAAAATCCGGTTCGAAGTCCGGGCGCGCCACTATCGATCCGGATTCGGCCGGGCTGCTCGACCGCCTGATCGAAACCGCGTTGCGCTGTCCGACCGCCAATATCGAGATCGCCGGCCATACCGACACCGATGGCGAGGATGCCTTCAACCAGACACTGTCGGAGAAACGCGCGCAGGCGGTAACGGATTATATAGTCAAGGCCGGCCTGCCCGCGAGCAGGTTCACGGCGGTGGGCTACGGCAGCAGCCAGCCGGTCGCGTCAAATGACACCGAAGAAGGCAAGGCGCAGAACCGCCGCATCGAATTCATGGTGAGATAGCGGCGCATGGCGTATCTCGTGACATTTCATTGGGGTTGGTTGCTGGCCTCGTTGCTGCTCGGTCTGGCGATGGGCTGGATCGCTGTCGTGCATCGCGCCCAACGCGTATCGAAGGCGACATCGCGGTGGCTGGCGGGATTGGCGGCAACCCTGCTCGTCGCCGCGCTCACGCGCGTCATTCCTGGCCGCCCGGGTTATTGGCTCGATCTCGGCCTGATCATGTTTGCATTGTATCTGGCCGGTTGCGCGGTGGGATCGTGGCTGCGGGACCGGGTGCTCTCCCGTACCCCTCCGGCAGTCTGAATTCCCGTGGGCTCATCGGCAAAGCGCGCCGCCAACACGTTTTGGTGTGTGGCTTCGGGCCCGCGAAATCCGCCGCCTGAAATCACGAAAAAGTCGCCCAAGCGCAGGGTTATTTGGCTTCGCCCAAGCGAATGCAGCAAAACCGGACATTCCTGCTCGGTGAACAGCCTCTAATATATTGAAGAAGCGTATTTTATTTCACATCAAGCGAATTCCACTCCGGCCCAAAACACGCTACGACATCCGGTCAGGGAGCAAGCGTGGCACGGGCGGCGTCAAGATTAGCCCGGACCCTCGCTATCGGATCGTAGTTCGAGGTTTAGATGCTGGAAGCAATACGCAGGGCGATCTCGTTTCTGCGCCAGAAGCAATTCCTGCATAAATTGGGTGTTGCGGTCAGCATCACGGTCATCGGGATCGCGTGCTACGTGCTGTACCATATGCTGCGCGGCATTGACGTCCACGAGGTCGTCGTGGCGATCAAGCAGACCGAGCCCCGCTCGATCGCGCTGGCGGCATTGTTCGTGGCGGCCGGCTATTTCACACTGACGTTCTATGACCTGTTTGCGGTCCGCGCGATCGGGCACGCCAAGGTTCCCTATCGCATCAATGCGCTCGCCGCTTTCACCAGCTATTCGATCGGCCATAATGTCGGCGCCAGCGTCTTCACCGGCGGCGCGGTGCGATATCGCATCTATTCCGCCTGGGGATTGAGCGCGATCGACGTCGCAAAAATCTGTTTCCTCGCCGGGCTGACGTTCTGGCTCGGCAATGCCGCGGTATTGGGACTGGGAATCGCCTATCATCCCGAAGCGGCCGCCGCGATCGATCAGCTCCCGCCCTGGCTCAATCGCGTGGTCGCGTTCGCCATTATTCTCGGGCTGGTGGCGTATGTGGCCTGGGTCTGGACGCAGCCGAGACGGGTCGGGCGCGGGCCCTGGACCGTGGTGCTCCCAGGCGGTCCCCTGACGCTGCTGCAGATCGCGATCGGCATTGTCGATCTCTCGTTCTGTGCGCTGGCGATGTATGTGCTGGTTCCCGATGAACCCAACCTAGGCTTTGTCGTGGTCGCGGTCATTTTTGTCTCGGCGACGCTATTGGGCTTCGCCAGTCATTCGCCCGGCGGGCTCGGTGTGTTCGATGCCGCGATGCTGGTAGGCCTTTGGCAGATGGACCGGGAAGACCTGCTCGCGGGGATGCTGTTGTTTCGTGTTCTCTATTATATTGCGCCATTCGTCATATCTGTAATCTTGCTGACGTTTCGGGAAGTTATGTTGAGCGCACGGACGAAGCGTCTGCGCCAATTGGCGCTGGGACGCGAGGCCGAGCGGGCGCGCGAAACCGCCTATGTGAGAAAGCGTGGCGACACGGGCGCCTGACGATCGAAACCACAACGGAGATAGAGCCGGCCCGATGGCGATAGACGCTCCTTCTTCCTTTTATTCCCCGTGGCCGGATCGGCTGCGACACTCGGCCATTATTCTGCTCGCCGCGGGTCTGGCGCTCGCTGTCCTGGTGGGGTTCGGCGAACTGCCGCTGATCCGCGCCCTGGCGGTGTTTCTGTGCATCGGCGCGGCCGCGCTGGTGCCATGGCAATTGCACAACACCGTCGCCTCGCGCGACGATGTTCACGGCGTCAACCCGGTTGAGTCAGCCGCGGTCAGCGCGATCATTGCCGGCATGCCGGATGCCGCGGTGCTGCTCGACCGCGCTGGCCGCGTCATCCACCTCAATGCCGCCGCGGCGCAGCTTGCCCCCGCGCTCCGCAAGAACGAACTGGCCCAGTTCGCATTGCGCTCGCCGGAAATCATCACGGCGCTGCGCGAAGCGATCGCGACCACCGAGACCCGGCGCGCGGCGTATCTCGATCACGTGCCGGTCGATCGCTGGATGGAATTGATCATCACGCCGGTGCCGGTGCCGACCCTGTTCGGTGGCGCCGATAAATGCATGCTGATGACGTTCCACGATCAGACACCGCTGCGCCGGGTCGAGGAAATGCGCGCCGACTTCGTCGCCAATGCCAGCCATGAACTGCGCACTCCGCTGGCCGCTCTGTCGGGCTTCATCGACACGCTGCAGGGCCCGGCCAGGGACGACGCGGTGGCGCGGGAGCGCTTTCTCGGCATCATGCATGCGCAGGCGACGCGGATGGCGCGGCTGATCGATGATCTGTTGTCGCTGTCGCGGGTCGAACTCTCCGCCCATGTGCGCCCGGACACCCTGGTGGATATCCTGCCGATCATCCGGCAGGTGGCGGACGGCCTGGAACTGCTGGCGCGGGAGCGTCAGGTGACCATCGAAATCGATTTGCCGGAGACGCCGGTCTTCATCGCCGGCGATCGCGAGGAACTGCTGCGGCTGTTCGAGAACCTGATCGAGAACGCGCTGAAATATGGCGCCTGCGGTGGCAAGGTAATCGTCTCACTGAGTCAGGCGATCACGAACGAAGGCCTTCAGGAAGTTCGCGTCATGGTGCGCGATTTCGGCCCAGGCATTGCGCCGGAACATTTGCCAAGGCTCACCGAGCGGTTCTATCGGGTCGATGTCGGCGACAGCCGGGCGCAGGGTGGAACCGGACTCGGTTTATCGCTGGTCAAACATATCGTTAACCGTCATCGCGGCCGGCTTTTGATCGAAAGCGTGCCAAAAAACGGTGCCACCTTTACCGCCTGCTTTCCCCAGGCCAAGACCCCGACCTCGGCCTGAAGTCAAGCGATTTCAATGGCTTGGTTGCGTCATCCAGCTGTCATCAAACCTTCGTAAAAGCGGCATTGACCGCTCCTAAACGGACGGCGTGGGCGCGATCGGGCGCATCCGGCGCTTCGCTCACCAGTGGAGAGACCCGCAATGAATTTCATGAAAGCTATCGTCGCTGCCGGCCTGATGGCCGCGTCGACGTCGGCGTTCGCGGCCGACATTACCGGAGCGGGTGCGACCTTCCCGTTTCCGATCTATTCGAAATGGGCCGATAGCTACAAGAAGGAGACCGGCAACGGTTTGAACTACCAGTCGATCGGCTCCGGCGGCGGCATCAAGCAGATCGAGGCCAAGACCGTGACATTCGGCGCCACCGACATGCCGCTGAAAGTCGAGCAGCTCGAGAAAACCGGCCTGATACAGTGGCCGATGGTGATGGGCGCGATCGTACCGGTGGTCAATCTCGAGGGCGTGAAACCCGGCGAACTGGTGTTCGACGGTGAAACCCTTGCCAACATCTATCTCGGCAAGATCGCCAAGTGGGACGATCCGGCGATCAAGAAGCTCAATCCGAATGTAAAGCTGCCGACCGACGCCATCACCGTGGTGCGCCGCTCCGACGGCTCGGGCACGACGTTCAATTTCACCGACTATCTTTCGAAGGCGAGCGCGGAGTGGAAGACCAAGGTCGGCTCCGGCACGGCAGTCGAATGGCCGGTGGGTGTGGGCGCCAAGGGCAATGAGGGCGTCTCCGGCAACATCGGCCAGACCAGGAATTCGATCGGTTATGTCGAGTACGCCTATGCCAAGCAGAACAAGCTCACCTATGCGGCCATGATCAACAAGGCCGGCAAGACCGTGCAGCCGACCGTGGAGGCATTCCAGGCCGCCGCTTCGAACGCCGATTGGGCCAAGGCTCCTGGTTATTACGTGATCCTGACCGATCAGCCGGGCGAGAAGTCGTGGCCGGTCACCGCATCGACCTTCATCCTGATGCACAAGGAGCCGGCCGATAAGGTCGCGTCCGCCGAAGCCATCAAGTTCTTCAAATGGGCTTTTGCCAAGGGCGGCAAAATGGCCGAGGAACTCGACTACATCCCGATGCCGGACTCCGTGGTCAAGTTGATCGAAAAGACCTGGTCGGCCGACATCAAGAGCTGACCAACAGTCTCGCGGCAACCAAAGTGTGCTCCCTTTCGACCCAACTCGGGTTTACCCGAGTTGGGCACGTCGGGCCTCTCCCGACGGGAGAGGTGGAAAATCAACGGGTGCGACCAACGCGACCCGAAAAACGTAGTAAGAGATGGGGGATTTACGTGGCGGACATGGCCGTTCAGAGCGATGTGATGGAAGCCACTGGGCCTTACGATCGCGCCAAGGCGCTGAATGCTTTCAAGCTTGGTGACGTTACATTCTACTGGATCACCCGCGCCTGCGCGATCTCGGTCCTTCTCATCCTCGGCGGCATCATTCTGTCCCTGATCGCGGGCGCATGGCCGGCGATGAAGCAATATGGCGTCGCGTTCCTGTGGACACAGCGCTGGGCGCCGTCTGCCGAACCGCCGGTGCTGGGCGCGCTCGCGCCGATGTACGGCACGCTGGTCACTTCCTTTATTGCGATGCTGATCGCCATTCCCGTCGGGATCGGAATTGCGATTTTCCTGACCGAGCTTTGTCCGCTATGGCTGCGCCGTCCGATCGGAATTGCCATTGAATTGCTCGCGGGCATTCCCTCGATCATCTACGGCATGTGGGGCTTCTTCGTGCTCGGGCCGTTTCTGGCCTACACGTTTCAGCCCTTCATGATCGGAATATTCGGCGGCATCCCCGTTCTCGGGTCGATTTTCGCCGGGCCGCCTTCCTATCTCAGCCTGTTCAACGCGGCGCTGATCCTTGCGATCATGGTGCTGCCGTTCATCACCGCGATCTCGGTCGACGTATTCAAGACCGTGCCGCCGGTGCTCAAGGAAGCGGCCTACGGCGTCGGCTGCACCACATGGGAGGTCGTCCGCAATGTGGTTATTCCCTATACCCGGGTCGGCGTCATTGGCGGCATCATGCTGGCGCTCGGCCGCGCGCTCGGCGAAACCATGGCCGTCACCTTCATCATCGGAAATTCCTTCCGCATCTCCTTTTCGGTGTTCGCGCCGGGCACGACAATTTCGGCTGCAATCGCATCCGAATTTGCCGAAAGCGACGGCTTGCACCAATCAAGCCTGATCCTGCTGGGGCTGTTGCTGTTCGTATTGACGTTCTTCGTGCTGGCCGCGGCGCGGCTGATGCTGCTGCGCCTCGAAAAGAAGGCCGGGAACTGATCATGAACCCGATCTACATCCGCCGCCGCCGCATCGATGTCGCCATACGCCTGCTCTGCTGCGCCGCCGCGCTGTTCGGGGTGACCTGGCTGGCGCTGATCCTGTTCACGCTGCTGTTCAACGGGCTCGCAGGGCTCAATCTTCAGCTATTTACACAAAATACCCCGCCGCCCGGTTCGACCGAAGGCGGCCTCAAGAACGCGATCGTCGGCTCGATCATCATGACCGTTATCGGGGTAGGCATCGGCGCGCCGCTGGGCCTGTTCGCGGGAACCTATTTGGCCGAATACGGCCGCAACGACCGCCTCACCTCGGTGATCCGCTTCATCAATGACATTCTGCTGAGCGCCCCCTCGATCATCATCGGCCTGTTCATCTACGGCGCCATCGTGGTGCCGATGGGCGGTTTTTCGGCGTTCGCCGGATGCCTGGCGCTGGCCGTCATTGTCATTCCCGTGGTGACGCGCACCACCGAGGACATGCTGCTGCTCGTGCCCAATCCGCTGCGCGAGGCGGCATCCGCGCTGGGCCTGCCGCGCTCACTGGTCATCAAGCGAATTGCCTACCGCGCGGCGCGCTCGGGCCTCATCACCGGCGTGCTGCTGGCCACCGCCCGCGTCGCCGGCGAAACCGCGCCGCTGCTGTTTACCGCGCTCAGCAATCAGTTCTTCTCGCTCAATCTCACCAAGACGATGGCCAACCTGCCGGTGACCATCAACAATTTCGTGCAAAGCCCCTATGCCTACTGGAAGCAACTGGCCTGGAGCGGGGCCTTGCTGATTACCCTGACCGTACTGGCCTTGAACGTCGGCGCGCGCATTCTTGGCGCCGAAAGGACACCAAAATGAGCGAACTTTCGGTTTCGATGAGTGCCGCGGGCGGACCGTTTCCCGCGGTGGCGTTACCCGAGCCGCATGCCAAGGTCACCGCGCGCGGCCTGAACTTCTTCTATGGCGAGCATCACGCGCTGAAGAACATCAACCTGACGCTCGGCGCCAATCGCGTGACGGCCTTCATCGGACCATCCGGCTGCGGCAAATCGACGTTGCTGCGCATTTTCAACCGGATGTACGATCTTTACCCGGGGCAACGCGCCACCGGTCAGCTGATGCTCGATCAAACCAACATCCTCGATCCGAAGCTCGATCTCAATTTGCTGCGCGCGCGCGTCGGCATGGTATTCCAGAAGCCGACGCCGTTTCCGATGACGATCTACGAGAACATCGCGTTCGGCATCCGACTCTACGAGAAGATCTCCAAGTCCGAGATGGACGGCCGCGTCGAAAAGGCGTTGCGTGGCGGCGCGCTGTGGAACGAGGTCAAGGACAAGCTTGGCGCCAGCGGGCTGAGCCTGTCCGGCGGCCAGCAGCAGCGGCTGTGCATCGCCCGCACCGTCGCGGTGCGGCCCGAAGTGATCCTGTTCGACGAACCGTGTTCGGCGCTCGATCCGATTTCGACCGCCAAGATCGAGGAATTGATCCAGGAACTGGCGGAGGACTACACCATCGCGATCGTCACCCACAACATGCAGCAGGCCGCGCGCGTCTCGGACAAGACCGCCTTCATGTATCTCGGGGAACTGATCGAATTCGACGAGACCAACAAGATATTCACCTCGCCCAGCGATCGTCGCACCCAGGACTACATCACCGGCCGGTTCGGTTGAGGAGAGAAACATGGCTTCTGAACATACCGCCAAGGCGTTCGACAGCGATCTGCAGGAACTGACCCGGCTGGTCGCGGAGATGGGCGGCCTCGCCGAGCGCATGATCGTCGAATCCGTCGATGCGCTGATCCGCCGCGATGTCGCACTCGGCCAGCGTGTGGTGGCCGCCGACGCCGAAATCGACGGCCTGCAGCACGTGATCGAGGAACGCGCGGTGTTGACCATCGCCCGGCGCCAGCCGATGGCGGTGGACCTGCGCGAAATCGTCGGCGCCATGCGGGTCGCCATCGATCTCGAGCGGATCGGCGACCTCGCCAAGAACATGGGCAAGCGGGTCGCCGCGCTGGAGAGCGATTTCCAGCCGCTCAAGCTGATTCGCGGCCTCGAGCACATGACCGACCTCGTGCAGTCGCAGGTCAAATCCGTACTCGACGCCTATGCGGCGCACGATCTGCCGGCGGCGATGGCGGTCTGGAACGGCGACGAGGAGGTCGACGCCATCTGTACCTCGCTGTTCCGCGAACTTTTGACCTATATGATGGAGGATCCGCGCAATATCAGTTTTTGTATCCATCTGATGTTCTGCGCCAAGAACATCGAGCGGATCGGCGATCACGCCACCAATATCGCTGAAACCGTGTTCTATATGATCGAAGGCCAGCAGATCCTCGACAAGCGCCCGAAAGGCGACATGACGACTTTTGCCACGACGGTACCCGGAAATTAACCTGCGTCCATAAATGAGAGAGAAGGCAACATGAACGCGCGCATTCTGGTGGTGGAAGACGAGGAAGCGCTGACCACGCTGTTGCGCTACAACCTCGATGCCGAAGGCTATGAGGTCGAGACCGTCGGGCGCGGCGACGACGCCGACACAAGGTTGAAGGAACGCGTTCCCGATCTGATCGTGCTCGACTGGATGCTGCCGGGCCTGTCCGGGATCGAGCTATGCCGGCGTTTGCGGGCGCGGCCGGAGACGAAGTCGCTGCCGATCATCATGCTGACCGCGCGCGGCGAGGAAAGCGAGCGGGTAAGGGGCCTTGCCACCGGCGCCGACGATTACATCGTCAAGCCGTTCTCGGTGCCGGAACTGCTGGCGCGGGTGAAGGGCCTGTTGCGCCGGGCGAGTCCCGAGCGGATGGCGACCGTGCTGGCTTACGGCGATATCGCGCTCGATCGCGAAAAGCGCCGCGTCGCCCGCTCGGGCCGTCCGATCGATCTCGGCCCGACCGAGTACCGGCTACTGGAATTTTTCCTGGAGCATCCGGGCCGGGTGTTCAGCCGCGAGCAATTGCTCGACAGCGTCTGGGGCCGCGACATCTACATCGACGAGCGAACCGTGGACGTTCATATCGGGCGGTTGCGCAAACTGCTCAATCCCGGCCGCGAGCAGGATCCGATCCGCACCGTACGCGGCGCCGGCTACGCGCTCGACGACCGGTTCGCGAAGGCGGAATGATTGTGGTCCTGGCGTCGCGCCGGGACCTACCTCGTCATTGCGAGCGAAGCGAAGCAATCCATTTCGCGCCAAAGCAAGTATGGATTGCTTCGTCGCTGTGCTCCTCGCAATGACGACGGGCCTACCGCGTCGTCTTCGGCGGCTGGCGTCGGCGGTCGGCGGCCGGCTGATAGGCGATCCGCGAGTGATGCGCACAGTAGGGCAGGCTGGTCAGGGCCTTGCCGCCGCAGAAGAAAAATTCCGAGCTGGCGGGATCGCCGATCGGCCAATGGCAGGTCGCCTCGTTCAATTGCAACAGCGACAGCCGCTGGCTCATCGGCACCACATTGTCGTAGGCGATCGGATCCGGCTCCAGGTCGACTTCGAAAGCATGTGCCAGCGCGGTATTGCCGCGCGAGACCGGACGCGAGACCCGCATCATCTGTTGCGCGGCGGGCCGCGCTTTGCGCTGGCGCGGGGCCGATGAGGACGGGCTCTTGGCGCGGCCGGAGAGCCCCAGCCGGTGAACTTTGCCGATCACGGCGTTTCGGGTCACATTTCCCAGTTCTGCGGCAATCTGGCTGGCCGAAAGTCCGCCCTCCCAGAGTTTTTTCAGTTGTTCGACGCGATCGTCGGTCCATGTCATTACCGTCATCGCATTTTTCCCTTCGTGTCGCGCCTGCCATTCTCGATGCGGCGGCGTCACTCCCAGATCAGACAAAATCCCCTGTCGGCAGAATCCCTTAACCCTCGCCGGACGCGGTAATTGCGCCCGGGCGTGTACGCCGAACAAAGGGACGGGTGAGGATTGGAACTGCCGCACGAGATGTCGTACCCGACAATCCAAAGGCTACAATATGCCGTGACTCTCGCGCAAGAGTTCGGCGCTATGCATCCACACTTTCCGCGCTGCCAGTGGATCATCAGGCCTTTCGGGTTCCACGGGAAGGTTGACAGCCATCCCGGCCCGCATAGAATGCCCTCGCGTGCTGCCTCGAAAGGGTGGCACGTTTTGTTTTTCCGAGGCTGGTTGTTGATGCGATCGCGCCAATGCGCGCATCGCGGCCCGCCCCAACCTTCAGTGATCGCCATGACCAAGAGCGCCACGTCGCATCTGCTTCCGGTTTTCGCCAGGGTCGATCTGGGTTTCGAGCGCGGCGAAGGCGCGTGGTTGACCGCCACCAACGGCGACCGCTATCTCGATTTCACCTCCGGCGTCGCCGTCAATGCGCTGGGCCATTGCCATCCGCATCTGGTCGCAGCGCTCCAGGAGCAGGCGACCAGGCTGTGGCACATGTCGAACCTGTTCAAGAGCCCCGATGGCGAGCGGCTGGCGGCGCGGCTGTGCGAACAAAGCTTTGCCGACTTCGTGTTCTTCGCAAATTCCGGCGCCGAGGCGATGGAGTGCGCGATCAAGGTCACGCGCAAATTCCACGCCGCCAAAGGCCACCCCGAGCGCTATCGTATCGTCACCTTCGATGGCGCCTTTCACGGCCGGACGCTGGCGACGCTGGCCGCGACCGGTTCGCCGAAATATCTCGAGGGCTTCGGCCCGCCGATGGACGGCTTCGACCAGGTGCCGCTCGGCGATCTCGAAGCCGTCAAGAAGGCGATCGGTCCGCAGACCGCGGGCATCCTGATCGAACCGCTGCAGGGCGAAGGCGGCGTGCGCGCCGCACCGCATGCCTTCTTCAAGGCGTTGCGCCAGCTCTGCGACGACAACGGCCTGTTGCTGGTGTTCGACGAGGTGCAGACCGGCATGGGCCGTACCGGCGACCTGTTTGCCTACCGGCGCCTCGGCGTGAGCCCGGACGTGATGCCGCTGGCAAAAGCGCTCGGCGGCGGCTTTCCGATCGGCGCCTGCCTGGCAACCGCTGACGCCGCATCCGGCATGACGCCAGGCTCGCACGGTTCGACCTTCGGCGGCAATCCGCTGGCGGTCGCGGCCGCCAACGCGGTGCTGGACGTCATGCTGAAGCCGGGCTTCTTCGAGCACGTGCAGAAGATGTCGCTTTTGCTCAAGCAAAAGCTCGCCTCGGTGGTCGATCGTCATCCGGGCGTGCTCAGTGAGGTGCGCGGCGAAGGATTGCTGATCGGCCTGAAGGCGGTGATACCGTCGGCCGATCTCGTGACGGCGTTGCGCGAGCAAAAGCTGCTTACCGTCGGCGCCGGCGAAAATGTGGTGCGGTTCCTGCCGCCGCTGATCGTGACCGAAGCCGAGATCGAACAATCCGTGGAACGGCTCGAGCGCGCCTGCACGGCGCTCTCAGCCGGCCAGTTGAAACGGGCGGCGGGGCAATGAGCAAGGCGCTGCGCCATTTTCTCGATCTCAGCGAACTGCCGACCAAAGAGCTGCGCAACATGCTCGCGGCCAGCGTCGCCATGAAAGCGAAGCTGAAGGCGCAAAAGCACCAGGGCGAGAAGCTGAACAAGCCGCTCGAAGGCAAGACGCTGGCGATGATCTTCGAGAAGCCATCGACCCGCACCCGGGTATCGTTCGACGTCGGCATGCGCCAGCTTGGCGGGGAAGCGATCATGCTGACGGGCGCGGAAATGCAGCTCGGCCGCGGCGAGACCATCGCCGACACCGCGCGCGTGCTGTCGCGATATGTCGATGCCATCATGATCCGCATCCTCAACCACGATGCGCTGCTCGAACTTGCCGCGCATGCCACCGTGCCTGTGATCAATGGGCTGACCCGGCGCTCGCACCCCTGCCAGGTGATGGCGGATTTAATGACGTTCGAGGAACATCGCGGGCCCATCGAGGGCCGCACGGTTGCCTGGAGTGGCGACGACAACAACGTGCTGGCGTCGTGGGCGCACGCCGCTGAGCGGTTCAAATTCACCTTGAATGCCGCGACGCCGCCGCAGCTCGCGCCGAACAAGGCGATGAAGGACTGGATCAAGGCGACGCAGGCGCCGATCCGGCTCGGCAACGATCCGGAAGCCGCGGTGCGCGGCGCCGATTGCGTGGTCACCGATACCTGGTTCTCGATGGGCGACAAGGACGGCGAGTATCGCCACAATTTGCTGAAGCCGTATCAGGTGAACGCCAAGCTGATGTCGCTGGCAAAGCCCGATGCGCTGTTCATGCATTGCCTGCCTGCCCATCGCGGCGACGAAGTCACCGACGAGGTGATCGACGGCCCGCAGTCGGTGGTGTTCGACGAGGCCGAAAATCGCCTGCATGCCCAAAAGGGCATTCTGGCGTGGTGCTTCGAGGCGGTGGCGTAGGCTGCGCCCGTGACGCCGGCGTTCCCCGGATGCCGCGCAACGCGCCGCGCTTGCGGCGTGGTGCGCTGCTGATCCGGGGCCCATCTTTGTTCGAACCTGTGGGTCTCGGCTCTGCGGAGCAGCGTGAAGAACGCTGCGCCGCGTCCGGGACACGAACCCTAACCGCAACGGCGACATCATCAATCTTCAAGACCTTTCGATCCCCGGGTTCCGACCCCAAATAAACGCCATGACCTCGCAATCCCCTGACACGAAAATCCCTGAAGCTCCGATCCGTGCGCCGTCGGCCATTCCCGTCGACGATGCGGTGTTGCCGTTCGAGGTCGCAGCCCTCGATCTGCGCGGCCGCCTCACCCGGCTCGGTCCTGCGCTCGACGACGTCCTCGCCAAGCACGACTATCCGCCGGCCGTCGGCAAGCTGCTCGGCGAGGCGATCGTGCTGACGACGCTGCTGGGCTCGTCCCTGAAATTCGACGGCCGTTTCATCCTGCAGACCCAGACCGATGGTCCGGTGTCGTTCCTGATCGTGGACTTCCAGGCGCCCAATCGCTTGCGCGCCTATGCGCGATTCGATGCCAGGCGGCTCAAGGACGGTCAGGATTCCGGCGCGCTGTTGGGCCGCGGACATCTTGCCATGACCATCGATCAGGGCGCGGAAATGAGCCGCTATCAGGGGCTGGTGGCGCTCGAAGGCGGCAATCTGGAAGATGCCGCGCATGAATATTTCCTGCGCTCCGAGCAAATCCCGACGCGGGTGCGGCTGGCGGTCGGCGAGGAATGGCGCGGTGGCGACGGCCCGAAACATCGCTGGCGCGCCGGCGGCATGCTGCTGCAATTTCTACCCAAAAGCCCGGAGCGGGCGCGGCAGCCCGATTTGCACCCCGGCGACGCGCCGGAGGGCAGCATCACCCACGCCATCGAGGAAGACGACGCGTGGGTCGAAGGCCAGTCACTGATCTCGACCGTCGAAGACGTCGAACTGATCGATCCCGATTTGTCGGGCGAGCGACTGTTGTATCGGCTGTTTCATGAGCGCGGCGTGCGGGTATTTACACCGCTTCCCTTGCGCGCGCAGTGCTCCTGTTCGCGCGATGCGGTGTCGGCGATGCTGAGGAGCTTTGCGCCGGACGATCGCGCCGACATGGTCAAGGACGGCAAGGTGGTCGTGACCTGCGAGTTCTGCTCATCGATCTATCAATTCACGCCGCATGAAGCGGGCGTGGAGTAGGCCCGCCGGCTCAGTTAAGTTCTTTTAAGGCGCTCGCGGCGCTCGGGGCGGTCCAACTGTTCCGTTAGCCTGGCAAGATCCGGGGGTAATCGAGTCGGGTTCACCTTCAGCGCGACCTGCAACCTTTCGCCGATCTCGGCGCAAATGGCGTCGGCATGGACGTGGTTGATTTGAACGTTTTTTTTGATTCGGATAGTTCATGGTAAGCCCCATGGGCTGCAATTCGGCGCGATTGCCAAACCAAGTCCCGAAAGCGAAATTGGTTCATTCGGAATGACCGGAAAGTCGCAACGAAAGTTCCATTTGGTGAACTAAATCGGGGATGGCGGGCAGCGGTCCGTGGTGCCAATTGCGGTTTGGACTCGCGCGGACGCGGTCTAGTGCATGATGGTTCAAGTTGAATCGGGCGGCCGACGCCTGGCTCATCCGGGTGAGAGGGACTCTCCGCGAGGCCGAGCCAGTCGAGAGAGCCCCTCACCCCAACCCTCTCCCGTAAGAACGGGGAGAGGGAGAGATGGCATCGCCGCCGTGCCTCAGCCTAAGCTCATCATGCCCTAGTTCAGCACCCGCTTGCTGTCGGGGCTGTCGAGCGAGAAGGTCGGCACGTCGATCTCGAACCGTTCGCCGCTCTCGCTCTCCATCTGGTAACGGCCGGTCATGAAGCCCGACGCGGTCGGCAGCGGTACGCCGCTGGTGTATTCGAAGCGCTCGCCCGGTCCGAGCACGGGCTGCTCGCCGACCACGCCTTCGCCCCGGACTTCCTGCTTGCGGCCCTCTGCGTCGGTGATGATCCAATGCCGCGTCCGCAGCTGCACCGTCTCCTCGCCGGTGTTGACGATGACGATGGTGTAGGACCAGAAATACTGGCGGTTTTCGACCGACGAGCGTTGCGGCATGAAGTTGGGTTCGACGGTGACTTCGATCTGGCGGGTAACAGCGCGGTACATGCAGGGGATTCTTTCCAAATCGTGGAGCATCATACCGAAAAGCCCCGATGGAACCAATCATCCGACCGGGCAGGGACAGTGCAGCGGGCTTGAATTCCTATCGTCTTTTCAACAAAGTTCCGGCCTAAGGCGCCCGGAGCCTCCGGGCGCCTTCCTTGCTTGCAGCGCAGGGCCCGATAGTATCGGCCGTTACCCTTTCGCGCCGGGCAAACGCAGATAACCCACCCCCGGGATGGTGCCAGATGGCTTCTGTTGCCGATCGAATTGCCGGACCGGCCCTTGCGGGCGCCGCGGATGCGCCCGCCGACGCCATGCCGGCGACGGCCGCATCGCTGCCCGCGCTTGCGATTCCCGTCGGCGGCGAGCGCGAATTGCGGCTCGATCTGTTTCGGGGACTCGCGCTGTGGCTGATCTTCATCGATCACCTGCCGCCCAATCTGCTGACCTGGTTCACGATCCGTAATTACGGATTTAGCGACGCTACCGAAATTTTCATTTTTATCTCCGGCTACACCGCGGCGTTCGTCTACGGCCGCGCGATGCTCGAATCCGGCTTCGTGGTGGCGACCGCACGCATCCTGCGGCGGGTCTGGCAGATCTATGTCGCGCATGTGTTCCTGTTCACGATTTTCCTTGCCGAGATTTCCTATGTCGCCACCAGTTTCGAAAACCCGCTGTATTCGGAAGAAATGGGAATCATGGATTTTCTCAAGCAGCCGGATGTCACCATCATCCAGGCGCTGCTCTTGAGATTTCGCCCCGTCAACATGGACGTGCTGCCGCTCTATATCGTGCTGATGCTTTTTCTGCCCTTGATCCTGTGGTTGATGAAGTGGCGGGCCGACGTCACGCTGGGGCTGTCGGTGATCCTCTATGCCCTGACCTGGCATTACGACTGGTATCTGTCGGCCTATCCGAACGGCTTCTGGGCGTTCAACCCGTTTGCCTGGCAATTGTTGTTCGTGTTCGGCGCGTGGTGCGCGCTGGGCGGGGCGATACGGATGTCGGGGATACTCAACTCGCGGATCGCGTTGTGGATTTCATTTGCCTATCTGCTGTTGGCATTCGGCGTGACGCTGACCTGGTATCTGCCGCGGTTGAGCGATCTGATGCCGCATCGGGTCGCGCAATTGATCTATCCGATCAACAAGACCGATCTCGACGTGCTCCGGTTCGCGCATTTTCTGGCGCTGGCGGCCGTCACCGTGCACTTCCTGCCGAGGGACTGGCCCGGGTTGAAATCACCGTGGCTGCGGCCGCTGATCCTGTGCGGGCAACATTCCCTTGAGATTTTCTGCCTCGGCGTGTTCCTCGCATTCGCCGGGCATTTCCTGCTGGCCGAGATCAACGGCGGCGCC
This sequence comes from uncultured Alphaproteobacteria bacterium, assembly GCA_963742425.1. GTDB lineage: Bacteria > Pseudomonadota > Alphaproteobacteria > Rhizobiales > Xanthobacteraceae > Bradyrhizobium. The sequence continues at coordinate 212,585 of CAVULR010000005.1, read as the reverse complement.
GGGTTGCATTTCGTTATCAGTATTTCCGGAATCCTCATCATGTGGGCCGTGGCGTGGGTGATTTCGTGGTACAAGTACAATGCCGACAAGGGTGCATCGCGGCCAAAAAGCACCGGCGGCAACGCCGATTTGGCGGGAGGAGGGTCATGAAGTCCAACTCGGGGGCTTTCCTGGGGCTGGTGGTGCTTGCGGCTTTGTTAACCGCGGCGCCCGCGCGCGCCGAGGACCCGCCTCAGAGCTGCGAGGTCCCGACCTATCTGCTCACCAGCGAGAGTACGCTTCCGAAGGTCGCGGACGCCGTCAAAAGCGGCCGCCCGCTGGACATTCTGGTGGTGGGCAGCCGGTCCTCGACCATCAATACGGCCGACGGCAGCGCCTATCCCGCCCGGTTGCAGGCGCTGCTCAAGGAGAAGCTGCCCTCGGTTGCGGTGAACCTGTCGGTCGACCTGCAGATCACGAAAACGGCTGAGGAAGTTGCAGCCAGGTTTGTTAAGTCGATGGAAGGTAAAAAGCCTACATTGGTGATCTGGCAGACCGGTACGGTCGATGCCATGCGCTCCATCGACCCCGATGACTTTCGCGGCGCCGTCGACGAAGGAGTTGTTGCACTGCAAAACGCCGGAGCCGACGTGGTCTTGATGAATATGCAGTATAGTCCGCGCACCGAAACCATGATTTCCGTGCCACCCTACCTGGATAATATGCGCGTGGTCGCCCAGCAGCACGACGTTCCGCTGTTCGATCGTTTCGCCATCATGCGTCAATGGAACGATTCGGGAGACTTCGACCTGTTCAGCACATCGCATGGCGTCGATCTGGCGAAGCGCGTTCACGATTGCCTTGGCCGGGCGCTATCGAAATTCATCATCGACGCGGCTCACCTTGACCCGGCCCAACAGAATTGAGGATACGGGGTCAATGAGTCTTGTCCGCCCTTTTTCCTGCAAGGCATGGCTGGCTATGACCGCGGTCGCGGCGCTGGTGCTGCTGACGCCGCGGTCGACCCTGCCCGCGCAAGCGCAGGGAGCCCAGGTTGCAATTTCGGAAGCCGCGAAATCCGACGGCGTCAAATCCGAGAATACCAAATCCGAAAATGCCAAGTCGCCCGGCACCGGCAATGTGGCGGCGACGGACCAGGCCAATTCGCCGGAGCAAAAGAGCCTCGCCGCCAAGGCGATCGAAAAGGTCAAGCAGGTCGCGAAATCGGCCGGTGATATTTTCAACCGCGTCCCGTGCCTGCCGCCAAAGGGCGGCGCCAAATCGATGGGATCGCTGCCGCATGTCGCGGGCAAGCTGGCCTCGGGCGAGCCGGTGGTGATTGTCGCATTCGGCTCGTCGTCGACGGTCGGTTTTGGCGCGACCTCGCCCGAATTCACCTATCCCAACCGGCTCGCAGCGCAGCTGCGCCGGCAATATCCGACGGCCGACATCACTGTCGTCAATCGCGGCAGGAGCGGCGAAGACGCCCCCGAGATGATGAAACGGCTGAAGGCAGAAGTGCTGGACATGAATCCGGATCTCGTGATCTGGCAGGTCGGCACCAATGCCGTGCTGCGCAATCTCGATCCGGCCGAGACCGCAAAGCTGGTGGAGGAGGGCGTCGCACGCATTCAGGCGGCGGGCGCGGACCTGGTGCTGGTCGATCCGCAATATTCGCCGCGGGTCATGGAGCGCGCCGAAAGCGTGAGCAAGATGATAAACTTGCTCGGCAGGGTCGCCCAGCTCCGCCATGTCGGTTTTTTCCCGCGCTTCGAGGTGATGCGCGAGTGGCATGAAAGACAGTCGATCCCGATCGACGAATTCGTGATCGCCGACGGCCTGCACATGAACGACTGGGGCTACGCCTGCTTCGCGCAATTGCTTGGCGACGACATCATCAAGTCGGTCGGCCAGATCAAGCTCGGCGTCAACGTGCCCGCCAACGTGCAGACTTATCGGCCGATGTAATGAGCGAATAGGGAGTAGCGAATAGCGAATAGGAATAGGGAAGATCGCTATTCGCTACTCGCCATTCGCCCTCTCGCCTCACGCCTTTTCCAGCGCCTCTTGCAAATCCTCGATCAGGTCGTCGCGATGTTCGAGGCCGGCGGAGAACCTGACAAAACCTTCGCTGATCCCGAGTTCGGCGCGCGCCTCCGGCGTCAGCCGCTGATGGGTCGTGGTCGAGGGATGGGTGACGAGGCTCTTGGCGTCGCCAAGATTGTTGGAAATCCGTGCGAGCTTCAGCGCGTTGAGGCAACGGAACGCCGCGGCCTTGCCGCCCTTGACCTCGAAGCCGATCAATGTCGAGCCGGCGCGCATCTGCTTTTTCACCAATTCGGCCTGTGGATGATCGGCGCGGCCGGGATAGATCAGCCGCGAGATCTTTGGATGTTGCGCCAGCGCGTCCGCAATCGCGCTTGCGGTTTCGGTTTGCGCGCGGACGCGGATCGCCAGCGTCTCTAACCCCTTCAGCAAAATCCAGGCATTGAACGGTGACATCGACGGGCCGGTCTGGCGCATGAAGTTGTGGATGTGCTCGGCGATGAAGGCCTCCGACGACAGGATGATTCCGCCGAGGCAACGGCCCTGGCCGTCGATATGCTTGGTCGCTGAATACACCACGACGTCGGCGCCCAATTCAAGCGGGCTCTGCCAGATCGGCGTCGCAAATACATTGTCGACGATCAGCCGCGCGCCGCCCGCGTGCGCGATCTCAGCGATCGCGCCGATATCGAGCACATCGAGCGTCGGATTGGTCGGGCTTTCCAGAAAACAGCTCTTGGTGTTCGGCCGCATGGCCTTCTTCCAGGCGCCGAGATCGAGACCGTCGACCAAGGTGGATTGAATGCCGTAGCGCGGCAGCAGATCTTCCACCACATAGCGGCACGATCCGAACATCGCCTTCGCGGCCACCACGTGATCACCGGCCTTCAGCGGCGCGAGCATAGCCGTGGTCACCGCGGCCATGCCGGTCGCGGTGGCGCGTCCGGCTTCGGCGCCCTCCAGCTCGATCATGCGGCGCTCGAACATCGAGACGGTGGGGTTGGAAAAGCGCGAATAGAGAAAGCCGGGATCGGCGCCCTTGAACCGCGCCTCGCATTGCTCGGCGCTGTCGTAGACGAAGCCTTGCGTCAGGAACAGCGCTTCGGATGTTTCGCCGAATTGCGAGCGCAGGGTGCCGGAATGGACCAGCCGGGTTTCGGGCCGGTAGCGGGCAGTCGATGACGGCGCGGGTGCCTTAGCCTCAGACATGTGACCTCCATCGTGACCACCAAAAAATGGTCACAAAAAACCGGCCTGGAAAATTCCACAGGCCGGGATCACACGTGTCCCCGGCCTGTTTAGCGACTTGTTTAACGTGGCTGCAAGCCGGCCGGCTCAAATCACCACGGGATAAGTCCTGCTCATATTCCCCCGCGCCCTTTCCGTCAAGGCGGCCATCGGATAACCGGTAAAAGCCCATATTTTCAGCGTAAGATGACGGCAGTGCGGTCATCTCGGGAACCATACCCGTGTCCTTCACGCTTCAACCCGGCGCCAATGGCATTTTGCCAGATCGCATGATCGCAGCGATGGCGGATGCCGGCCTGATCCTGCCGGCCTATCCCTTTGTCGAAAGCCAGATCCAGCCGGCGAGCCTCGACTTGCGTCTCGGCGACGTCGCCTACCGGGTGCGCGCGAGCTTCCTGCCCGGTCCTGACTCGACGGTGGCCGAGCGGATCGATGAATTGAAGCTGCACGAGATCGATCTGACCGATGGCGCGGTGCTGGAGACCAATTGCGTCTACATCGTGCCGCTGCTGGAGAGCCTCGCGCTGCCGTCCGGGATCGTCGCCGCCGCCAATCCGAAAAGTTCGACGGGACGGCTGGATGTCTTCACGCGCGTGATCGCGGACGGCACGCGGCGGTTCGACATGATCGGCGCCGGCTACCACGGCCCGCTCTATGCCGAGATCAGCCCGAAAACATTTCCGGTGTTGCTGCGCGAGGGATCGCGGCTCAGCCAGGTCCGCTTTCGCAGCGGCGATGCCATGCTCAACGCCGATGAGCTCAATGCGCTGCATGTTCTGGAGCGGCTGGTCGATGCCGATGACGCCGATCTCGTCAACGGCGTGGCGCTGAGCGTCGACCTGTCGGGCGAAAACGCCAACGGCTTCGTCGGCTATCGCGCCAAGCGTCACACCGGCGTTGTCGATATCGACCGTCGCGGCGGTTATGTGGTCAATGAATTCTGGGAGGCGATCGCCGCAAGGCCCGACGGCAGCCTGATTCTCGATCCCGGCGAATTTTATATCCTGGCCTCCAAGGAAGCCGTCCAGGTGCCGCCGGACTACGCCGCCGAGATGGTGCCGTTCGATCCGCTGGTCGGCGAATTTCGCGTGCATTATGCCGGCTTCTTCGATCCCGGCTTCGGCTATGCCGGCGCGGGCGGCAAGGGCTCGCGCGCGGTGTTGGAAGTGCGCTCGCGCGAGGTGCCGTTCATCCTCGAGCACGGCCAGATCGTCGGCCGGCTGGTGTACGAAAAAATGCTGGCGCGGCCCGATTCCATGTACGGCCAGCGCATCGGCTCGAACTATCAGGCGCAGGGCCTGAAGCTGAGCAAACATTTTCGGGCGTGAGGTAGTCGCGTCCCGGGCGCGGTGCAGCGCCTTTCTTACCTCTCCGCTTGCGGGGGAGGTCGCCGCGCTCAGAGAGCGCGGCGGGTGGGGGAAAACTCCAACAGCGTGTACCGATCGGGCACCCCCACCCCAACCCTCCCCGCAAGCGCGGGAGAGGGAGCGCGACAGCGCAAGATGTCGAGTGAATTGCACGTGCACCGCGCGACCTACCTCGCTGCCGGCGTCACGCGCCACACGGCGTTGCCGACATCGTCGGCCACCAGCAGCGCGCCCTTGCTGTCGATCCTGACGCCGACCGGCCGCCCCTGCGCTTCGCCCTTGTCGTTGAGGAAGCCGGTCAACACATCCTGCGGCTTGCCCGCGGGCTTGCCGCCGGCGAAGGGAACGAAGATCACCTTGTAGCCGGCGCGGGGTTTTCGATTCCACGAGCCGTGCTGGCCGACAAAGGCGCCGCCGGCCATGTCCGACGGAAACAGATTGCCGGTATTGAAGGTCAGCCCGAGCGAGGCCGTATGGGCGCCCAGCGCATAGTCCGGCGCGAGCGCCTTCGCCACCAGATCGGGCCGCTGCGGACTGACGCGATCGTCGACGTGCTGGCCGAAATAGCTGTAGGGCCAGCCGTAGAAGCCGCCGTCCCTTACCGAGGTCATGTAGTCGGGCACGAGATCATTGCCGAGTTCGTCGCGCTCATTGACGGCAACCCACAAGGCGCCGCTTTGCTGCTGAAAGGACGCTCCGTTCGGATTGCGAAGGCCTGAGGCGAACACGCGCCACTTGCCGCTCGCACGATCGACTTCGAGCACCGCGGCGCGATTGGCCTCCGCCTCGATGCCGTTTTCGCCGACATTGCTGTTGGAGCCGACGGTTGCGTAAAGTTTTGAGCCGTCAGGGCTGGCGGTGAGATCCTTGGTCCAGTGGTGATTGAGGGTGCCGGCGGGTAGATCCGCCAGCTTAACGCCGGGCGCCGTGATTTTGGTGTCGCCGGCATGGTAGGTAAATTTCACGATGGCGTCGGAGTTGGCGACGTAGAAATCCTCGCCGACCAGCGCCATGCCGAACGGCGAGTTCAGCCCTTCGAGAAAGACGGTTTTGGTTTCGGCGACGCCGTCGCCGTCGGCATCCCGCAACAGCGTGATGCGGTTCGCGCTTGTCGTATCGGCGCCGGCGCGGCCCATCACGATTTTCGTGATCCAGCCCCTGATGCCCCGGCTGTCGTCGGGCTTCGGCGGCGCGTTGGTCTCCGCCACCAGCACGTCGCCGTTAGGCAGGACATACAGCGTACGCGGATGATCAAGCCCGGTGGCGAAGGCCTTGACAGCCATGCCATTGGCTGGCGTGGGCTTGCCGCCGGCCGGCCAGCCGATCGCGTTAGCGACATTCACCGTCGGTATCCAGGAATGTTCCGGCGCGGGCAGGGCGGGAGCTGGACCGAAGGTCTGTTCGGTTGCAGCGCTGTCCTGCTCGTTGCATCCGGCAAGCGGAAGCGCCAGCACCCCGACGCACACGGCCAGCCAAATTTTTGTGGGCATGCTTGCTCCCTGATTTCCGGCCAGCATACGCCAAACCCCCACCTGTTCACAGCAGCAGCGATGAATTTCGTGCGAAATGACAAGGCTCCCTTTTTATTTGTCTTTTGTGTTGGTGTTTTTTCCGGCGAGCCGGTACCCACTTCGCGCGAAATCCCCTTATGCTCGCCACGAATGAAGAACCGACACGGGAGCAAAAATGAGCGCAGCGCAAAACGGCGACGCAAGGCAAGCGCAATGGCTGCGATGGCGCGCCGTCGCCGATCTCTATCATGCCTATTTCACCGGCCTCATTCTGTCGGTGGTGACGCGGCGCGGAACGGCTGACGCCGCCGAATTCGTTTTCCGGGTTTTTCGCCGTCAGCAGCAGGAACGTTTCCTGCCGGGCCTTGAGAAACTCGGCCTCAGTCACCTGCCGCCGGCGGTAGCGGCCGCGCAATATCATTATCTCTCCAACTGGATCGGCGGCGTGTCGGTCGAATACATGTATGAAACCGATCGCAAGGCCTGGATCCGCTATCCGCCGCCGCGCTGGATCTGGCGCGGCACGGCGATCTGCGGCGTGCCGGGCGAGGTGTCGCGCGCGATGCTGCGGGGATGGCATGCCAACAATGGCGTCGCGCTCGGCAATCCAAGACTCGGCTTCGTCTGCACCAAACAGAGCGTCGACGGCCAGGACGGGCTCGAAGGCTACTACCATGAATACGACCACGCGCTCGAGATCGACGAGCGTCTTACGTTCGCGCGTCATCTCGAAGCGCCGATGTTCGACCCGGCAAATGCGCCGGCGCTGCCGGTTGCGAGCTGGCCGAAGCCGCGGCTGGAAAAAGCCTATCGCAACTACGCGATGGAATATGTGCGGACCTCGGCGCCGGTCATGGTGCAATTGTTCGGGCCCGAAGACGCCGGCCATCTGCTGCATCTCACCGGCAAGCTGGTCGGCATGCAATATTTCGACGAGATCGCGCGCGGCTTTTCCGCGAGCAGGGGAACCGCAAGGGACTTTGCGGGCTTTGTGCATGCCCTGTTCGAAGCGCAGGACGATGTTGCCGGCATCGACGAATCCGCAGGCCTATTCGAAATCAGGCAACAGACATGGAAGCTGATGGCGGATGTCGGCGATTATCACCCGGCCTGCGGCAGGGTCCTGGAAGGATTGTTCGAAGGCCTCGCGGCCGGCTGCGGCCGCCACATCGCCGTGCATATGAGGCCTGCGGCCGGCGGCGGTGCGCCATTTGTCTGGTCGATCACTTAAGTCGTCCCCGCATGCGCGGGGACGGCAACGGTGATTGGGCCGATCCTGCCGCCGATTGCGGTTTGGCGATTTAATTGTGCAGGCAGCCCATGCGCCTGACGCACGTGGAATTGCAGCCGATCGTGCTAGGAAGCTCGCGGCGCGGCAGCCCAAATCGTGCGCCCGGAGAGCCCATTGTCCGATATCGTCGCCGCCGAAATCCCCGTAGACGAGAACGAACGTCCGCTTCCGCCGTCGCCGCCGCCGATGAGGAATGCGCTGCTCGACGGCCCGATCCTTTCCACGCTGTTGGGGCTCGCCTGGCCCAACATCGTGGCGTTCAGCGCCGGCACCTGCGTTGTCATCGCCGAGACCTCCTATATCGGCCGGCTCGGCGTCGAGTTGCTCGCCGCGATTGCGCTGGTGTTTCCCTGCGTGATGTTGACCATGACGATGTCGGGCGGGGCGATGGGCGGCGGGGTAGCGTCCGCCATCGCGCGCTCGCTCGGCGCCGGCGACAGGGATCGCGCCTCGACGCTGGCTTCGCATGCGCTGCTGATCGGCCTCTGCTTCGGGGTGACCTTCATGCTGGGCATGCTGATCTTCGGCCCGACAATTCTGCAATTGCTGGGCGGCCGCGGCAACGTGCTGGCGCAGGCGGTCGGCTACACCCAGATTTTCTTCGGCGGCGCCGTGCTGCCATGGCTGATGCAGACGATGGCCGGAATTCTGCGCGGCACCGGCAACATGAAGCTGCCGTCGCTCTTGATGTTTTCCTCCGCCTTCTTCCAGATCGTGCTCGGCGGCACGCTCGGTCTCGGCCTCGGCCCGATCCCCTCCTTCGGCATGCGCGGCGTCGCCGCCGGCTCGCTGACCGCCTATTTCATCAGCGTCTCGGTGATGGGCTGGTATCTGTTTTCCGGCGGCGCACGCGTCGTTCCCAAGATCAGGGGACTGCGCATCCAGTGGTCGATGTTCTCTGACATCCTGAAGGTCGGCGCGGTCGCCTGCTTCTCGCCGCTGCAATCGGTGCTGACCATCAGCATCTTCACCCACATGCTGGCGCGTTTCGGCACCGAAATCCTCGCCGGTTACGGTATCGGGGCCCGGCTCGAATACCTGCTGACGTCGGTGTCGTTTTCGTTCGGGATTGCTTCGGTGCCGATGATCGGCATGGCAATCGGCGCGGCTCGCATCGCACGGGCCCGGCGGATCGCCTGGACCGCGGGCGCGGTCGCGTTCGTCTCGGTCGGCGCGATTGCGACCTTCATCGCGATCTTCCCGGACCTCTGGGTCAACATCTTCACCGGCGATCCAGGCGTGCGCGCGGCGAGCCGGCAATATCTTGCGACAGCGGCGCCGATGTACGCCTTCATCGGGCTCGCCTCCGCGATGTATTTCTCCTCGCAGGGTGCCGCCAAGGTGCTCGGACCGGTGCTGGCGCAGACCGCGCGGCTGATCTTCATCGCGGTCGGCGGCTGGTGGCTCTCGACGCACGACGCGACGCCCGAAAATTTCTTCTCGCTCGCCGCGGCCTCAATGGTCACGCTCGGCATCCTCTCCGCCACCAGCGTGATCCTGACGCGTTGGGGACCGAGGCGCCGCGCGGTGGTGAAGGCACGCCCGGTATTGTCAGGGATCGGCGATTAGCGCGCGATCGGAGGCGATCGCCGTTTCTCCCTCGCCCCGTTCTTACGGGGAGAGGTGAGTTGAGCCAGACGTCCGCGCCGATTCATCTTGAAGCCGCCTGCGCTTCGCGATGACGGCAGTGGCAGCGGTGTTACGTGCAAACCGCCTCGACATTGTTGCCTTCGGGATCGATCAGGAAGGCTGCAAAATAGGTCGGGCTGTAGTCGGCGCGAGGCCCGGCGCCGCCATTATCGCGGCCGCCGGCTTTCACGCCTTCTGAGTGAAATTTCCGGATCGCGGCGTGATCGGGCGCGCGGAACGCAATGTGGGTGCCCGCGCCCGCAGGCCCCTTGTGCAGATAAAGCCAGAGCGCCGGCTCGCCCTGGGGCCCGAAACCCGCGCCGCTCTCATCGCGCGAGCTCATGACATATCCGAGCGGCGCAAGCGCTGCCGCATAGAACTTGACGCTGGCGTCGAGATTCCTGACTTTCAGTCCGATGTGGTCGTACATGATGATCTCCCGAAGATGACGCGCTCGAAACCGCGCGGTCCGGAGATCACCCTAGTCAGTGCAAAGCGAGCCGATCTTGGAAAATCTTGCGCTTCCCGCGCGAGGCCTCGCGGAATTTTCGCGGTGAGACGCCGGCGGCGCGGTGGAACGTGCGGACGAAGTTCGACAGGTCGCCGAAGCCGACGTCATAGGCGATATCGGTCACGGAAATGTCATCGTCAGCCAATAGCCGCGCCGCATGCCGCAGCCGCGAGCGCACCAGATACTGGTGCGGCGTGACGTCAAGCACGCTCGAGAACAGCCGCAGGAAATGGAAGGGACTGATATCGGCCTGCACGGCGGCCTGTTCGAGATCGATTGGCCGATGTGAATTCGCCTCGATCCAAAGCGCGGTTTCCACCGCGCGGCGGCGATCCCGGGCCGTGGGCGCCACGGGCTTTTGCCTGCGGCCGGAAACCACCTCGACGAAGCGGCTGGCGAAAAGCTGTCCGATCTCGTCGAGGCCGATATCGCTGCGGCCATCGGCGGCGGCCTGCGCCAGCTCGCCAAGCACCATCAATTCAGCCAGCGGCGGCGCGCTGCCGATCCGCCATGCCTCGGTCCGGTCGCCGATCGTTTCCACCAGTTCAGGGTCGAGGAAGAACGACAGGCACTCGTCACCGCAGACATGGTCGTGGGTGCAGAGATATTCGTCGCCGGGATAGCCGACCAGAATCGACCCCGCTACCAGCTCGAATGATTTTCCCCGCGTCCGGCAGCCGAAACTGCCCTTGCGCACAAAGGAGATCGAATGGCCGGGGAAACGCTCCACAAACGGCTTGTCGCCCGGCGCGGCGCTGCACCGGAAGTCGGACACGGAGATGGAACCACGTTGCAGAAGGGCCGTTCGCGTCATGGCAGCAATTTAGTGCTGCGGGCGCGATGGGGCAACCGGCAGGAGCACGTCGAACAGGGTCTTGCTGCTCGGGTTGGCGGCGCCTTCGATCGAAAGCAGCCGGCGCCTGGAAATCACGCCGCTGTTCGGGGAAATCCGCTCGGCGTAGCCGCCGCCCGCGAGAACGCGGTGGCATGGCACGATGATCACGAAGGGATTTTGGCCAATCGCCCGCGCCACCGAGTTGGCAGCGCTCGGCGCCCCGAGGTGGGCGGCGACTTCGCCATAGCTTCGGGTTTCGCCGAACGGAATCGCGCGCGTGCGCTCGTACACACGCTGGTTGAAGGCATGAATGCCGGTCATGTCGAGGGTGACATCGGAGAGGTCGACAGGCGTGCCGCGCAGCAAGGCTGCAATCCCGTCAATCGCGATGTCGACATTCGCAGGCGGTCGGCATTCCCTGGCATCGGGATATTGGCGCAGCATCCGGCCGCGGGTTTCGATCTCGCGGGCCTCGGGAAGCTGCACGCCGATGACCCCGAGAGGGCCCCATGCGATGCCGCACCGACCTAAAGCCGTATCGAAAATGGTGTACCCGCGCCCCGCCATCACGCCACAACCCCCGACGGCATGGTAACACCGTCGGAAGCGGATGCATCAGGAAAGTTCGGAATAGGTTAAGGGCGGGCCGGCACCACCCGCTTGGCGGACGGCGCGGTCTCGGCCAATTGAGGAGGAGGCCGTTTGACCGGACATCTATTTTCCAGGCGATGGTCACAAGTTATTTCGGGGGTTTGAGCTCCCCGCTGAGCCATCGAAGCGCTTCGCCGGTTTTCATCGGGTCTCTGGCTATCACTCGCGTAGAGATGCGATCACACTTGGCGCATTCGAACGTGCGAAGGTCGTAGTTCGGCGTCGCGAGCGAGATTCCGGTCAGCATCGTTCGGGCCTGGCAATGTGGACAGCGCGGGCACTCGATGGAGCTCAGGGGACTTGCAGATTTGGAAGATTGAAAATCTGGCATGTCACGCCACCCCCGGGTTCGGGCGGGTGCACAGACAAAATCCGGGAACTGCCCCTCGCTCGACCCTCAAGAAAAATTTTGCCACGGCAAAATTGCCTCGGCTGTTCGGTATTGAATACCTGGGCAAGATTTTATACTTCACCCTTCATCAGACCGAAGGAGGGTCTCATGGGGAAAGCGGCAAAGGAGGGGTTCAACCCCAAGGCGTTTCTAGCCAGGGTGGGGACCGGAAAAACGATATCGAATTACCACAAGGATCAAACCATTTTCGCCCAGGGCGATATCGCGGACACGCTGTTCTACATCCAAAAGGGCAAGGTCAAGATCGTCGTCATATCCGATCAAGGCAAGGAAGCGGTGGTCGCGATCCTGGAACCCGAGTGTTTCTTCGGCGAAGGCTGCCTCAATGGCCAATCGCTGCGCATTGCCACCGCAAGGGCGATGGAAGAATGCCTGATCACCTCGATCACGAAAACAGCCATGAAAGCGGCTCTGCACGACGAACCGAAGCTTTCCGAGATATTCGTGGCGTACCTGTTAGGGCGGAATAGCCGGATCGAAGAGGATTTGATCGATCAGTTGTTCAATTCCAGTGAGAAGCGGCTCGCGCGCCTTCTCCTCCTGCTCGCCAATTTCGGCAAGGACGGCAGCCCGCAGCCGATCGATGCCAATTTCGATCAGGGGACGCTGGCGGAGATGATCGGCACCACGCGATCCCGCGTGAGTTCCTTCATGAACAAATTCCGGAAATTGGGCTTCATCAGTTACAACGGCAAGGTGGAAGTCCATCGTTCGCTGTTGAACGCGGTCCTGCATGACAAGCCGCAGATAGAAAGGGACGAGAAGCGGGAGTAAAGGGGAAAACCCTGGCCGGAGCGGTGAACAACGAAGCAGCCCAAAATTTCCCCGATGGGCGGCCTTCCTGACAGACCGGCTTGGCGGACCGCCCGGTCTCGGCTAATCAGGAGGGGGCCAACGGCTGCGGGCGTAGTTCAATGGCAGAACGGCAGCTTCCCAAGCTGCATACGAGGGTTCGATTCCCTTCGCCCGCTCCAGCCTGCTTCACGCCAGGCGCTTCGCAGCACTTTTGACTTTTCGGCCGATGCTCACCCGGAAATTCGCCGCGTAACGGTGGCCGCCCGATTTGGGCGGTCGTCATTGCGAGCCAACGGGTCGCGCGAATGCGCGCCCGATGACAGGCTCCGCGAAGCAATCCACCGATCAGGCAAGACGATAGTTGGATTGGTTCGTCGCCTTGCTCCTCGCAACGACGAGAAGCTCGCCCTAAGGCACTACGTTGAGCACGGCCTTCATATTGGGATGGAAGCGGCAACAATACTCGACCGTGCCGGCTTTCTTCAAAACCGAGGGGACGGTCTTCTTCGGCGCAATCGTCACGTCCCAGTCACCGTTTCGGGCAGTCGCCGAATGGGCGAACACGTCCTTGTTGATCCATTCGATGGTGTCCCCGACCTTGGCTGAGGCCTCGGCTGGCGCGAACACCAGGTTTTCCATCGTGATCTGAACGGTCGCCGCATGTGCCGAGACGGACACCGCAAGCGTCAGCGCTGCAAAAATCGGCAGCGTCCATCTCGGCATCATCGCAAATTCCTTACTTCAAAGCCGCGGCGACGTGTTCGGCGTGCTGTTCGTTCGTCCCTGCAGTGGCAACGCATCGATCCTGTATAGTTGAACATCTGCCGTCGAGGTGTAGGCTATACTGGCTACCATCCCGAGACCGAGAGCCGAAGCCATGAATCTGAGCGGCCCGGACGTTCACGAGACATTGGAATACCGGACCGCCACGGAAATCGTCAGGCTGCTTCCGACAGGCCTCATGATGATTTTCCTTAGTCTTTTCACCTTCGTACTGATGGACCCCGAGCGCGCGCCGGTGGCAGCGTACGTAGGGATCCCCCTGGTTTTGGCGACCGGATGCGCTGTCATCGGCGTTGCGCTCTGGACGCGTGCAAGTCCCGGTAAGCCACTTTTTACGCTGTCGCCGGCGGGCATTCATTACCGAATTCCGTGGGTCAAGGAGTTCCTCATCCCTTGGCGCGAAATTCAAGGTGTCGACACGATCGACATTGTAACGAAGAATTGGAGGCCCTTGTGGCTCTTCATTAGCAGCCGGTTCCAGACCTCGCACCAAAATACAGCGATCTTTCGCAACGTCACGGTGGTCCTGGTATCGAAGCAATTCTATGACACGCAGATCTTCGTCGGCTCGTTTTTTCTGCGCGGTCCCGGCTGGAAGGCCAACTTCATTCCAAAAGGCGCGCTGGTCCAGACGGCGTTGCACCACGAGCTGGTATCGGTCGAACCGCAGGCGCTCCGCCAAGCGGTCGAAGCCCGATGGCATGCGTTTCGCGATCAAACGGCCGACGAGCCGACACGGACGAGCGTGCCGGCGGCAGGTCATTCCAGCGCTCAAACGAAGGTTGCATCTTACGCCGCGCCAAAGTCGAACATCGTGGCGATGGGAGACAGCCCGCGGGCGATTTCGAGGTGGGAGGCCGTCAAGATCATCGTCCCGCTGATCGGCATCGCCTTCATGTTGGCCAATCTCGTTGGACTTTGGCGGCTACCAGGGCAGGGCGAGGAGAGCGAAGCAAGCGCGCAGGCCCGTGAAGAGCGCAAATACTGGGAGGAGTCGAACAGGCAGATACTGGAGGAAAGGAAGATGCGTGACGCCGCGGAGAAGGAGCGGCGATGATACCATGCGCCGCATTTTCGGTAGGTAGTCGCCTTCCCCTTCGCTCACGCGGGCTACTTGCTGTGCCGCATAGCGCATCAAGATGGTCGCGACCGTCATCACCGGCACGCGAACGGAGGCGGCGTCCCGGTTGCCCGCTCGTGATCGGCATCAAGACGGCAAGGATGTTTGTTGACAACGTCAGGAAGCTTCCAAGTAACCTCAATCGCGCCAAGGCGCTTCGCCCTCGGATGTCCGCGAAAAACTTCCCCGACCAGAATCGCGCCCTAAGGCGTCACGTTGAGCACGGCCTTCATATTGGGATGGAAGCGGCAATAATACTCGACCGTGCCGGCTTTCTTCAAAACCGAGGGGACGGTCTTCTTTGGCGCAATCGTCACGTCCCAGTCACCGTTTCGGGCAGTCGCCGAATGGGCGAACACGTCCTTGTTGATCCATTCGATGGTGTCCCCGACCTTGGCTGAGGCCTCGGCTGGTGCGAACACCAGGTTTTCCATCGTGATCTGAACGGTCGCCGCATGTGCCGAGACGGACACCGCAAGCGTCAGCGCTGCAACGGCTGGCAGCGTCCATCTCGTCATCATCGCAAGTTCCTTACTTCAATGCCGCGGCGACGTGTTCGGCGTGCTGTTCGTGGCCCTGAAAAATCTTCAGGCCGGTTTGCAGCAGGCTCTTCAGTTCCGCGTTATTCGATGAGGGAATAAGGGTCGTCTCCAGCGCGCTGTCGACCGCCTTGTGATAGGCGACCTCGTTGGCGACATAGGCCTTGTCGAATTCCGCGCCCTTCAGCTTGCCGAGCTCGGCGAGCTTGGCGGAAGCGTTTTTCGACAGCGTCTTGCTGGTATCGTTGTCCTCGGGCGTGACCTTGAGCTTCTTCACCAGGTCCAGCGCCTGCTTGTTCACGGCTTCATGGTCGCGCACCATGTCTTCGGCGAAGGCCTTGACTTCCTTGTTGCTGGTTTTGGACAGCGCCTGTTTTGCCGCAGCGATATCGATCACGCCCGCGGTGTATGCGATATGCGCGATCTGCGGATCGGTCGGCTTCGCGCCTTGCGCAAGCGCTGCACCGCTCAACAGGCCGACTGCGGCGATCGCCGCGCTCAATCGAACGAACATAGTTGACACTCCTGTGGCGCCGCGGCGAAAAGCACGCCGGCGCATGGTTGGTTGCACAGGGATTGGATGGTGCGGAGGCGCAAAGGTTCCAAAAAAAATCAGGCGCCGTCGCCGAAGCCCAGCCGTTTCATCACCGCTTCCGTCAGGCGCTCGCAGCGCCGGCCGGCAAACGGAAACGCTTCCATCACGACGGGGCCGATTTTTCTCTCGACATTTTCCCGCAGCATGGTGCGGGCGCGATGCAGCCTGGTCTTCACGGTTTCCGGCTTCAATCCGAGAATCCCGGCGGTCTCCTCGACATTCATCCCCTCGATCACGCGGGTGATGAAGACGATGCGAAACGCCTCGGGTAAATCGTCGATCGCGTGTTCGACGACATGCTGAATTTCACGTTGTGCCATGGATTTTTCGGGGTCTTCGGATGGTGCCGAGAGGGGAAACTGGATGATCTGGGCCTCGAGCGTGCCCGGCGGGAGCGAGCTCCATTCGACCCCGGGGCGCTGCCGGCGCAACCGGCCCAACGCCTCGTTCATCGCGATCCGCGCCAGCCACGTTGCAAGGCTGGAGTTGCCGCGGAAGCTTTCGAGATGCGTGAACGCCCGGACATAGGTTTCCTGCACCACGTCCTCGGCCTCGCCGTCGTTGCGCAGGATGCCGCGGGCGATCCGGAAAAGCCTGCGATTGTTGGATTGCATGATTGCGCGGATGGCGGCCTCGTCGCGGCCGCGGGCGCGGGCGACCAGCTCGGCATCCGTGGCCGCAAGGGACTCAATTGGGGGAGCTTGGGCGTGGCGCATGATGATGTGCTCTTTCCGTCGGCAATTCTACGGCTCACGGGTTGGATGCGGCAACGGCGAAAAGGTTCCCGAAAAGGTTCCCGCTGTTCGGAAACAAGCGCAAAACCTCCAACAACACGTCGTCCCGGCGCCAATCCATTCAACGAATTATCCATGGGCCGGTACCGTATGTTCACAAAAACAAGTTCTCCGGGAAATGCCGATGATCTAAAAGAAAGCGTAGCTCCAATCGCCGAGGGTGTCATGACGCATGACGGAATCTTTCTTAAGGATGCCTGGTACGTTGCCGCCTGGGATCACGAATTGATCGACGGCAAGAAACTGGCCCGGACTATTCTGGAGCGGCCGCTCGTGCTCTACCGCGGCGCGAGCGGAAAGGTCGTAGCCCTCGACGACCGCTGCTGCCATCGCGCGGCGCCGCTTTCGATGGGCCGGATCGAAGGCGATGATATCCGATGCATGTACCACGGCATGAAGTTCGATCCGTCCGGCAAGTGCATCCAGATCCCGGGCCAGGACATGATTCCGCCAAAACTCGGCGTGCGAAGCTATTCGGCCGTCGAGCGTTACAACCTGATCTGGGTCTGGCCGGGCGATGCCGAAAAGGCCAATCCGGATCTGATCGTCGACTATCCGCCGCTCGCCGACCCCAAATGGCGCGGCGCGCCCGGTTACATGCACTACAACGCAAACTGGCTGCTGATCGTCGACAACCTGAGCGACTTCGCCCATCTGGCCTTCGTGCATACCCACACGCTCGGAGGTTCGGAAGAATACGCCTACAAGACCAAGCCGGTCGCGATCGAAAAGCTGGATGACGGTTTTCGCGTCGAGCGATGGCACATGAACGCCGATCCGCCGCCCTATCATTGCAAGGTCATCCCGAACAAGACCGACAAGGTCGACCGCCGCAACATTGGCCGAATGCTGATCCCCGGCATCTTCCTGCTCGACACCATGTTTGCGCCCGCAGGACAGGGCGCGGAGAAGGGTGTTCAGGTCCCGGGCACGCGCCAGTACCGCAATGCCCAGTTCATGACGCCGGAGACGCGCAGTTCGACGCATTTCTTCTGGAACTATCTGCACGACTTCGACCTCGGAAACCCGAACATCTCGCTGTCGCTGCGAAACAGTCTCGAAGAGGCATTCAATGAGGACAAGGCGATCATCGAGGCGCAGCAGAAGGTGTTCGATGCGGACCCGAACTATCAGCTGCTTGCGATCGGCGCAGACGCGGCGCTGACATATTTCCGCTGGGCGCTGGCGCGGCGGATCGAGACCGAGAGGAACGCCGCCCGCGCGGCGTAGAATATCTCCCTCTCCCCGTTCTTACGGGAAGAGGGTCGGGGTGAGGGGCGGTTTCACCGGGCTCGGATTCGCGCAGAGTCCTGGCACAACGTCTGACGGTAGCCACGGCGGTGTCGGCGCACTAGTATCCGGCTCTGGGCCTCAACCGGCTTGAGGGGCACGATGTTTGAGATCGTGGAATTTCCTTCCGAGGGCGCGACATTGCGCGGGCGCTTCTACCGCCCTGCGCAGGCGGCCCCTTGGCCCGCCGTCGTGATGACGCATGGCACCACAGCCACCATCACCATGTGTCTCGATCGCTATGCCGAGGTATTCCGTCGCGCCGGTCTCGCTGTTCTGCTCTACGATCACCGCAATTTTGGGCTTAGCGGCGGCGAACCCCGTCAGCTCATCAACCCGTGGCTCCAGGCGCGCGGCTATCGCGATGCCGTGAACTATCTGCTCACGCGCGCCGACGTTGATACCGAGAGGATCGCGGCCTGGGGCGATAGTTATTCTGGGATGATTGCGCTTGCGGTCGGCGCGCTCGACCCGCGATATGCGGCGGTCGCGGTGCAATGTCCCGCGTGCGGCATGGAAATGCCCAAGCTCGCGCCTGACGAGCGGAATTTCGAGACAATGAAGGCGATCTTCGACAACGGCGACATCACCGGCACGCCTGAAACCACGACCGGGCCGTTGCCGGTCGTATCGGCCGATCAGATGGGGGCGCCCTCGCTACTGAAGCCGATCCAGGCTTATCGCTGGTTCATCGACTACGGCGGCCGGCATGGCACATCGTGGGAGAACCGCGCTACCCGCGTCATTCCGCCTACGGCGGTGCCATTCAGCGCCTATCTGGCGGCGCCGTTCATTCGCGGGTCAACCCTGCTCATGGCCGGTCGCAACGACGAGATGGTTCACTGCAATCCCGACGTGACGAGGGCAGTATTCAAACTCATGCGCTGCCGCAAGCAGTGGGCTGATATCGACGGCGGTCACTTCGGCTTGCTTTACTATCCAAGCGAGATTTTCGAGGAAGCGAGCGCGGGGCAGTGCGCCTTCCTGACCGAAGCGTTGGGCGTGCAAATCAACCAACGATCACAGACAACCTGACACTTCGCCTTTGGCGCTGGGCGAAGTCGGCCCGGGAGAGGTCCGTGTGTGGCCCGAATGCGAAGTCCGAGCGGCGTGCTGCAGCGGAGACAGTGCCGCTCCGGGTCGAAGAGATTTAGCGTGACTGCTTTTGGCCAGCGGCCTTCGGACGGGATTCCCACTCTCCACGCCAGCTGCGCGGGACACGTCTGGGAATCAGGCTGCGAGCTTGGCTTGCCGCAAGTCGCGAAACTTCTGGTTTTCCTTCTTATACGCCGCGATAAGCGCTTTTACCCAGAGCGTCATGCCTTCCGCCTTCAACCCAATCCTTTGAGAGCGGTTGTAGTGTTGCTCAGTCACGGTTGCCATTCTTTCCCTTTCGTCCACGCGGTCGTGGAGCATCTTGTGTCCGAGTATCGCGGTGGCCGCTCCGCGAGGCGCCTGTCGTCGAGAAATGTCGTCATGGTCGTCCTGAACTCGTGCGGCGTCCAAGGTTCGGCGCAGACGCGGCGCTGACATATTTCCGCTGGGCGCTGGCGCGGCGGATCGAGACCGAGAGGAACGCCGCCCGCGCGGCGTAGAATATCTCCCTCTCCCCGTTCTTACGGGAAGAGGGTCGGGGTGAGCGGCGGTTTCACCGGGCTCGGATTCGCGCAGAGTCCCCCTCATCCGTCATTGCGAGCCAACGGGTCGCGCGAATGCGCGCCCGATGACAGGCTCCGCGAAGCAATCCATAGCCCGCACAAACGAAGCTTGGATTGCTTCGTCGCGTTGCTCCTCGCAATGACGGAGAACCTCGGTGCCGCACCGAGTGATTCTGAACTCACCCCGCTACGGAAAACGCGCGAAAAAGGCCCAGATCGCCTCTGCGCCGTCGATATCGTGATTTTGCGGGCCGAACATCATGTCCACGATGCGCGGGAAGCGCGCGTCGGAGGCGGCGCCGGGCATGCGGTGACCGCCGCCATTGACGCGGTAGAGCTCGACGTCGCGGCCTTGCGGACAGCGCGAGGTGATCCGCGTCACCGTGGTCTGATCCGTCGGGTCGCGATCCCTGAGATCCTCCACGCCGGCATCCCAGCTTTCGCAACCGTTGGCGCGGCGCCAGAAGTCGAACGTCTTCTGCGTCGACCAGAAACCCGGTACCGCGAATCGGCTGGTGCCGCGCCCGCCCTGATACGGAATCAGCGGATCGGCGGTCCCATTCATCATCAGCAAGGGAACGGGGCGGGAGGGGTGGCAGGCGTTGGCCGATTCGTCGGTGAGATTGATGATGACGCTGGCCGCCGCTGCGAACAGCTCGGCGCGCGCGCAGATCATGGTCATCGTCATGGCCCCGCCGTTTGACACGCCGGTGATGTAGATGCGCTTCGGGTCGGCGGTGCCCTCAGTGATGAGTGTTTCGATCAGCCGCGCCAGGAAGGCGATATCGTCGGTGCCAACAGGCGGCGCGCGGCCGGCGCGATTGGCATTGGGGCGGAAATCGGCCCAGGCGCGATTGAGCCCGTCGGGAAACACGACGGTGAAGCGTTCCCGCCTGGCGAGTTCCGGCCACGCGGTTCGGCTCGCGATGTCGGCGCCGGTCTGGGTATTGCCATGCAGGACGATGACCAGCGGCGTCGGCCTGGTGTCGGGACGCAGAATTTTGAAAGTGCGGGCGGTGCCGTCGATGTCGATGGTCTCGCACCAAGCGGGCCACGCGCCGCTTGCGGCCAGCAAGAAAACGGCAAGTCCCCATCTGAGCAGCACGGATCGCGGCTCCATTATTTTACGTGGGCAAGAGGCGCGACGGTGTACTTTGCATGGGGTTGTTTTCGATATTTTCGACACGCCGTTGTCAGCGGGGCTTTTTTTATGTCCGGACGTAGCTCCCGCGCACGCGAAAACTATCGCGCCGCGGTCACCATGATTTCAACCCTGTATTGGGGCGCCGCGAGCCCTGCTTGGACGGTGGCGCGCGCCGGCGTGTTTCCCGCCGACACCCAGGCATCCCACACCGCGTTCATCTCAGGGAAGGTCTTCATATCGGTAAGATAGATCGTCGCCGACAGCAGCTTCGATTTTTCGCTGCCGACTCTGGCCAGATGGCCGTCGATGATCGCGAGCACCTCCTGCGTTTGCTTGGTCACGCTATCGCCGGCCGTTTCTTTGGCCACGACGCCCGCGAGATAGATGGTATCGCCATGGACAACGACCTGGCTCATGCGCGGCCCGGAATCGATACGCTGGATGGTCATGGTCATGCTGGTTCTCCGAATTTGTGTGCCGATCAATTAGCGCAGCCGCCGGTCATCCGCTACTCCCGTTCCCGGTCGTCATGGCGGTAGCGACTTACACCACCGTCTTGGCCGCCGCCCTTCCGGCGTTCCTGCCGGAAAACAGGCAGCCGCCGAGGAAAGTGCCCTCCAGCGAACGATAGCCGTGCATGCCGCCGCCGCCGAAGCCGGCCGCTTCGCCGGCCGCGTAAAGCCCCGGCATGATCTTGCCGTCGCTGCCGAACACGCGGGAGTTGAGGTCGGTCTCGAAGCCGCCCAGCGTCTTGCGGGTCAGGATGTTGAGTTTCACCGCAATCAGCGGTCCATGCCGGGAATCGAGGATCCGGTGCGGCCTGGCGGTGCGGATCAATCGGTCGCCGACATAGCGCCGCGCATTGTGAATGTTCATCACCTGGGCGTCCTTGACATAGGGATTTTCGATCTCGCGATCACGCGCCTCGATCTGGGCTTTCAGGTGTTCGAGCTTGAGCAGGTTGGTGCCGACCAGCGCATTCATGGCGCCGACGAGATCGGCAAGGTTGTCGCGCACGATGAAATCCGCCCCGTGGGTCTTAAATGCCTCCACCGGCGCCGGCGCGCCCTTGTTGGTGGCGCGCCTGGCGGTCATCAGCCAGCTCTTGCCCGTCAAATCCGGATTCTGCTCCGAGCCCGACAGCGCGAATTCCTTTTTGATGATGCTCTGGGTCAGCACGAACCACGAATAGTCATAGCCGGTCGACAGGATGTATTGCAGCTGGCCGAGCGTGTCGGAGCCGGGAAACAGCGGCGCGGGCAGCCGTTTGCCCGCGGCATCGAACCACATCGAGGAGGGTCCCGGCAGGATGCGGATGCCGTGGCGCGGCCAGATCGGATCCCAGTTCCGGATACCCTCGACATAGTGCCACATCCGGTCGCGGTTGATCAGCCGCGCGCCGGCGGCTTCCGCAATTCCGATCATCCGGCCGTCGACATGTTCGGGCACGCCGGAGATCATGTTGCGAGGTGCGTCGCCGAGGCGCTTCGGCCAGTTCTGCCGGACCAGATCGTGATTGCCGCCGATGCCGCCGGAGGCGACGATCACGGCCTGGGCTTTTATCGTGAAGTCGCCGATCGTCGTGCGCGAACTGCTCTTTCCTCGCGCGACTGAATCGGGCTCGAGGATCGAACCGGTGACGCCATCCACATTGCCGCCGGTGATCGTCAGCGCGTCGACACGGTGGCGGAACCTGAATGTCAGATTGCCGATGGCCTGCGCCTCGCGCGCCCGCCGCTCGAACGGCTCGACGATTCCGGGGCCAGTACCCCAGCTGACATGAAACCGCGGTACCGAATTGCCGTGGCCCATCGCATCGTAGCCGCCGCGCTCGGCCCAGCCGACGATGGGAAAGATCCGGTGGCCCATTGCGCGGAGCCAGCCGCGTTTCTCGCCGGCGGCGAAGCCCACGTAAGCTTCGGCCCAGCGTCTTGGCCAAAGGTCTTCGTCGCGGTCGAAGCCCGCCGAGCCCATCCAGTCCTGCAGCGCGAGCTCGTAATTGTCCTTGATGCCGAGCCGGCGCTGTTCGGGGCTGTCGACCAGAAATAATCCGCCGAACGACCAGAACGCCTGGCCGCCAAGGCTTTGCTCGCCTTCCTGGTCGACCAGGATGACGCGCTTGCCGGCGTCGGCGATTTCGGTCGCGGCGACAAGGCCAGCGAGGCCGCCACCGATCACGATTGCGTCTGCTTCCTCGGCCATCGTCTGATTCCCCGTTCAGCGCGAAATTCGATTGAAGCCCCGGGCGTCATCAGGGGTCAACGGCAAAGGAGGCCGGAAAGCAGCCCCCGCGGGAAGGACGCCACCGGTTGTTCCACTTTGGGACCTTTTCGAAGGCCAAGGTGCAGCCAGCCTGCAACACTCCATTTGAATTTGCCTTCAGCTAATTTCGCATCTGGACAAATTCGCGTTCCCGCAACAGGCTGGCGGCCGCCTTGCATCACATCAGGGCGGTCAGATTCGGGTTCGGCGGGTTTGCACTGGGGCCGGGACATGAAATTCGTGACGGGGTTGCTCGCGGCGGTTCTGCTGCTGGCGGGGGTCGGGAGTAGTCGTGCGGAGATTCGGATCGCCGAGGATCGCGGCGGCCGGATCGGCACCTATGTCGACCGATACCAGGGGCTGCGCAGCTCCGGTGAGAGTGTCATTATCGACGGTCTGTGTGCGTCGGCCTGCACCATCGTGCTTGGCGCCGTTCCGCACGACAAGATCTGCGTGACCTCGAACGCCAATCTCGGTTTCCACGCGGCATGGGACTTCGGTTCGGACGGTCGTGCGGTCACCAATCCCGAGGCGACCCAGATGCTGTATTCGATGT
This sequence comes from uncultured Alphaproteobacteria bacterium, assembly GCA_963742425.1. GTDB lineage: Bacteria > Pseudomonadota > Alphaproteobacteria > Rhizobiales > Xanthobacteraceae > Bradyrhizobium. The sequence continues at coordinate 189,569 of CAVULR010000005.1, read as the reverse complement.
ATCCGACGCCGGTGCGGCGCTGGATCGCCCAGCATGGCGGGCTGACGCCGCGGATGCTTTTTCTGCGCGGCAAGCAGTTGATGAGCATGTACAGGCCTTGCTACCTGGAGGCCGAGGCGTTCGTGCCGCGGCCTTCATCCGCCCGCCGGGATCGCTATTCCCGTCAGCATGAAGTGATTACGGCCTCGCCGGCCGTGCTTGCCCGGCAGCCCGACTAGCCCTATCTGAGTACGGCAGGCAGGCGAATGGCGGCGACGCCAGCCGCCGATGCCTGTTCGTCGGCGCGTATTTCCACAAAAGTGGACCTTTGGCGCGCCTCTGATTGAGTTCGCGCATGGCTCAGCCGATTTCCACATCGCAAGACGTGCCGGCGGTAGCCTCATCGGCGCGCAGGGCCGGCGCTGTCGTCGCCATTGCCGCCACGGGCCTTGGCGCAGCCCTTCTGCTCGGCGGGTTGATCCTGTGGCTCCGCTACGGGACGGCGGTCTTCTTCGAAATGATCGCATCCGGCATCGCGGCCTGCTTCTGATCCGCAATCGGGGAATACACAATGGATCGGACCGTTCGCCCGCTGGTTATCGTTGCGGCATTTGCCGGAAGCCTGCTGGTCGGCCTCGTCCTGATGCTGTGGATGATGGGCGGCCTGCGGAACGTGGCGGCGCCTGCCGCCATCGGCGGGCCATTTCAACTGACCGACCAGGCCGGCCGCACCGTTACCGAAAACAACATGAGGGGCCGGCCGACGCTGATCTTCTTCGGCTACACCCATTGTCCCGATGTGTGCCCGACCTCGCTATTCGAGATGTCCGAGGTGCTGCGGGCGATGGGCAAGGACGCTGATCGTGTCAACGCCTATTTCATTTCAGTCGATCCCGAGCGCGACACGACGGCGGCGATCAAGGATTACCTGTCGAGCTTCGATCCGCACCTGGAGGGATTGACCGGCAGTCCCGAGGAGGTGGCGAAGGTGATTTCCGCCTACCGGGTATTTGCCCGGAAGGTTCCGACGAAGGATGGCGACTACACCATGGATCACACCGCGCTGATCTATCTGATGGATCGCGAGGGCAAGTTCGTGTCGCCCTTCAATCTCAAGCGGACGCCCGAGCAGGCCGCCGCCGATCTCAGGCGCTATCTCTGAGCTATTGGCTCGTGCGATAAACCACGTTCGCGTTATCGGCCGGATGCTCTATAAGGCCGTCGAAATCCGAAAAAGCCGGCCATGCCACGACCGACAGCCTCCCTCACAAGCCGAAGATTGCTCGATATGATCGGCGCGATGCCGGCGATATTGTCGGCAGTCATCCTGCTTGCGGCAGCGCTGTGGCCCGGCGGCATGGTGCAGGCGCAAGGCGTCGCGAAACCCGGTACCGAAGCGGCTCCGCAGGCGGTGCCCGGCTTCTGGGATCCAAGGCGCCGCCCCGACCGGCCCGATTTGTCCCGCATCACAGTGATCCGGTTTCCTGACCGAAACCGATTATCCGCCCTTCAACTTCACCGGCCCCGACGGCAATCCCGCGGGCTTCAACGTCGATCTGGCGCGGCTATTGTGCGACGAGATCAAGGTCAGCTGCACCATCCAGATGCGGCGGTTCGAAACCCTGCTCGATGCGATCGCGAGCAACAGGGGCGATGCCATCATCGCTTCGCTGGCGGTGACGCCGCAGTTGCGCGCCCGGCTCGATTTCACCGATCCCTATTACCGGGCGCCGGCGCGGTTCGTGTCGCGGCGCGACGCCGTGATCCCTGAAGTTCGCCCGGAATATCTTGAAGGCAAGAAGGTCGGCGCCGTCGCCGGCACCGCGCACGAGGCCTACCTCAAGGCGATGTTCACGGACGCCGAATTGCGTTCCTATCCCAGCGACGACGCGTTGCGGCTGGCTTTGCGACGCGGCGAGGTCGATTTCATTTTCGGCGATGCGATCTCGCTCGCGTTCTGGATCAACGGCACCGATTCCGCCGAATGCTGCGCCTTCAGCGGCGGGCCGTTTGTCGAGAGTCGTTTTTTCGGCGAGGGCGTCGGCATCGCCGTGCGCAAGGGCAACGACCTGTTGCGGCAGGCCCTGAACTGGGCGCTGTTCCGGGTCTGGGAAAAGGGCCGCTACACCGATTTGTGGCTGCGCTATTTTTCGGTGAGTCCGTTCTAGAACACTCCGGTCGTCCGCGCGAAGGCGGGGACCCATAACCACCGGCCTCCCAGCATAGAGTGGGCTGCAGCCCCGGCCGAGCCTTAACATTGACCTCGGTGGTTATGGGTCGCGGCTCGCGCGGAGCCTGTCATCGGGCGCGCATTCGCGCGACCCGTTGGCTTAGCCGGGACGACATACATTTTGACCCTTTTGCATTTGCGAGCGGAAACGTTAGTTTCCGCGTCCCGGAGACCCTCCCTCAGATGTCCATGATCCGAATCCCAAAGACCTGCGCGCGCTCGCCGAACAATCCAACGCCTGGCCGTTCGAGCAGGCCAAGGCGATCGTCGCGCGGCTGAAGAAACAGCCGAAGGACGAGGTGCTGTTCGCGACCGGCTACGGGCCGTCGGGCCTGCCGCATATCGGCACCTTCGGCGAGGTCGCGCGCACCACCATGGTGCGCCATGCCTTCCGCGTGCTCACCGAGGACAAGATCAAGACCCGGTTGATCGCGTTCTCCGACGACATGGACGGCCTGCGCAAGGTGCCCGACAACGTGCCGAACAAGGAGATGCTGTCCGAACATCTCGGCAGGCCGCTGACGCGCGTGCCCGATCCGTTCGGCACCCATCCGAGTTTTGGCGCGCACAACAATGCGCGGCTGCGCGCCTTTCTCGACACCTTCGGATTCGACTACGAATTCGCAAGCTCGACCGATTACTACACGTCGGGAAAATTCGACAAGGCGCTGCTGCGCGTGCTCGAGCGCATCGACCAGGTGATGGCGATCATGCTGCCGTCCTTGCGCGAAGAGCGCGCGGCGAGCTATTCGCCGTTTTTGCCGATCTGTCCGCGCACCGGCGTGGTGCTGTACGTGCCGATCGTCGCCCATGACGCGAAGGCCGGCACGATCTCCTACGACGATCCCGAGACCCAAGAGCGCGTCACGCTGCCGGTCACCGGCGGTCATTGCAAGCTGCAGTGGAAGCCGGACTGGGCGATGCGCTGGTTCGCGCTCGGCGTCGACTATGAGATGGCCGGCAAGGACCTGATCGATTCGGTCAAGCTGTCGGGCAAGATCTGCAGCGCGCTCGGCGGTCTGCCGCCCGAAGGGTTCAACTTCGAACTGTTCCTCGACGAAAAGGGCCAGAAGATTTCCAAGTCGAAGGGCAACGGGCTCACCATCGACGAATGGCTGCGCTATGCCTCGCCGGAATCGCTGTCGCTGTTCATGTATCGCGAGCCGAAGTCGGCCAAGCGCCTGTACTTCGACGTGATCCCGCGCAATGTCGACGACTATCAGCAATTCCTTGAAGGCTTTCCGCGCCAGGACGCGCGGCAGCAATTGGCCAACCCGGTCTGGCACATCCACGCCGGCCATCCGCCCGCGGCCGACATGCCCGTCACGTTCCAGTTGCTGCTGACGCTGGTGTCGTCGTCGAACGCGGAGAATGCCGCGACCCTGTGGGGTTTCATCGGGCGCTATCGTCCCGGCGTCACGCCGCAGACCCATCCGAAGCTGGATGCGATGGTCGGCTACGCCATCAACTACTATCGCGACTTCGTGGCGCCGACCAAGAAATTCCGCGAGCCGACCGATACCGAGCGCGCCGCGCTGCAGGATCTGCGCGACGCGCTGTCGCAATTGCCGCCGAATTCCTCGGCCGAGGACATCCAGAACGTGGTCTACGAGATCGGCCGGCGCGAGCCGTTCCTCGACGCCGTGAAGAAGGGCAAGGACGGCCGGCCCGGCGTCTCGCTCGACTGGTTCAACATGCTCTATCAGGTGCTGCTCGGTCAGGAAAAAGGCCCGCGCTTCGGCTCCTTCGTCGCGGTGTACGGCTTGCCGAACGCGGTGGCGATGATCGACGGCGCGCTGGCGCGGTCGGCGTGAGCCTCTCCGTCGTCCCTGCGGAAGCAGGGACCCATAACCGCCGGGTTAGTTGTTTGCGGAGGACGTCTACATGTCGCGAAAACGGAAAGACCTCGCGGTATGGGTCCCTGCTTGCGCAGGGACGACGCCAGCGAGATGGCAGGCCCGCTGCAATTTCAATCGGTACAGGCTTGCGAATCGAGGCTACAATGGCCACGCAACACAGGAGGATGTCATGCAGTTCAGGGTTTCGCCGAAAACGCTTGGGGAATACAGCGCCGAGGAATGGCAGGCGCGTGTCGAGCTTGCGGCGGCGCACCGGCTGGCCTTCAACCACGGGTTCAGCGAGGGCATCTTCAACCATCTGACCCTGGTCGTGCCCGGCCGCAGCGACCGCTACTACCAGATTCCGTTCGGGATGCATTGGTCCGAAGTGACGGCCTCGTCCTTCATGGAAGTCGGCATCGACGACGGCAAGGTCAAGCGCGGCGAAGGCGACGTCGAACGCTCCTGCTATTGCATTCATGCGCCGATCCACAAGGCGCTGCCGAAGGCCAAGGCGGTGTTCCACACCCACATGCCCTATGCGAGCGCGCTGACGCGACTGGAAGACCCGCGCATCAAGGAGATCGGCCAGACCGAAGTCGGGCTGTCAGGCGAAATCGCCTATGACGACGAATATACCGGCCCGGCGCTCGATCCGGCCGAAGGCGCGCGGCTTGCCCGGGTGATCGGCGACAAGTCGGTGTTGTTCATGGCCAATCACGGCATCTCGACGGTCGGCAGTACCGTCGCCGATGCCTATGACCGGCTCTATTACACCGAGCGCGCGGCGCAGGTTCAGATCTACGCGATGTGGACCGGACAGCCGCTGAAGCAGCTCCCCGGCGCCGTGGTCGAGAAGACCCGGCGGGATTACGGCGGCACCAGCATGTTCAACGGGCCAAGCCCGGCACAGCGCCACTTCGATGCCCTGAAGCGCACGCTTGACCGCAAGGAGCCGGACTACGCGACGTAGGCTTACCGTCGTCATGCGCGGCCTTGACCCGCGCATCCATCTTGCTTCGGAAGACTTCCCTTGGCTATGATGGATTGCCGGGTCGAGCCCGGCAATGACAGCTTGCCTACTGGCTCGCCCATACGATGCGTGCGATCCACGCGACGTCGGCGGCGGCCAGCGTGCGGTCTGCTTGAACAGGGTTCAGCGACTGCAGCTCCAGCGTCTTTGCGGTCCGGCGCTTCAGTTCCTTCACCATCACCTCGCCGCCGCGCGTTTTCACCACCACGCGGTCGCCGCGCCGGATCGGCGTGCCCGGCGACACCACGATGACGTCGCCGTCGCGATAGGCGGGCTTCATCGAGTCGCCGGAAATTTCCAGCGCATAGGCGTGTTCGTCATCGACCGAAGGTAGCGCCACGTCATCCCAGCCCTTGCCGGTCGGCAAGCCGCCATCGTCGAAATAACCGCTGCTTCCGGCTTGCGCGAAGCCGAGCAGCGGCACCGACTGCGCGGCCTGGGCGGTATCGCCGATCAACCGCACGAAGCTATCGATGGTCGAGTTGGTGGCGGCGAGCGCCTTGGCCACCGACTTCGTCGAGGGCCATCGTTCGCGGCCGTCAGGTGTGATGCGCTTGGACTTGTTGAAAGTGGTCGGGTCGAGGCCGGAGCGTTTGGCGAGCCCCGAGGGCGACAGTCCGCCGCGCTCGGCGAGCCGGTCGAGCGCCGTCCAGATCTGCTCGTGGGTCAGTGTTCTCGACGCTTTGGGAGGCCTGGCCATCGCTCGGCTCGGGTCGACGCCTAGGAATTGATTACCTCAATAAACCGGCTTTCGCCGTCCGGCGCAAGCCGCACCGATGCGGGCCTTGAAGTGCGCCGGTGCCGCCGATACGGTCGGAAACGATCCCGAGATTTCGGAAAATCCCAAACGTTACCAGCAACAAGCGGGACCTGAGGAAGACGTGCGCAGGATCTACAAAATCTGTCCCGCTTCGGCCTGGCGCGAGGCCGAGCGGCAAGGCGTGTACCGCGGCAGCGCCGACGATACGCGCGACGGGTTTATTCATTTTTCGCTTCCCACGCAGGTCGCGCAGACCGCCCGGAAGCATTTCTTCGGCCAGACCGGACTGTTCCTGATCGAGGTCGATGCCGATGCGCTGGGGGACGCGCTGCGTTGGGAGCCGTCGCGCAACGACGAATTGTTTCCGCATCTCTATGGCGAACTCGATCTCGGCGCGGTCACCGGCGTGCATAGCCTGCGCGCGCGGTCCGACGGCTATCACGATCTCCCGGAGCTGACGCCGTGATCCGCGCCTTCGACGCGTTTTCGCTGCCGCTCCTGCGCTGGTTCGATCCGGAAGACGCGCACCGTCTGGCGATCCAGGGCTTGCGGCTGCTGCCGCCGATACGGCCGCGGCCGGACGATGCAAAACTGGCGATGCGCGCGTTCGGTCTTAATTTTCCGAACCCGATCGGCATGGCCGCGGGCTTCGACAAGAGCGCGGAAGTCCCCGACGCGTTGCTGCGGCTGGGATTCGGTTTTGTCGAAATCGGAACCGTGACGCCGAAGCCGCAAGCGGGCAATCCGCGGCCGCGGCTGTTCCGGCTGGAGCGCGACGAGGCCGTGATCAATCGCATGGGGTTCAACAATGACGGCGCCGAGGCCGTGCTGCGGCGGCTCGCCGGGCGCGCGCATCTTTCCGGCATCGTCGGCGTCAATGTCGGCGCCAACAAGGATTCCGTCGATCGCGTCGCCGACTATGTCAGGCTGATCGAAACCTTCGCGCCGGTGGCGAGCTATTTCACCGTCAACGTCTCCTCGCCGAATACGCCGGGCCTGCGCAACCTGCAGCAGGCTTCCGCGCTCGACGATCTCCTGGCCAAGGTGATCGAGGCGCGCGAACGGGTGCGTGAGAAGTCAGGCGATTCGCCGGTGCTGCTCAAGGTCGCGCCGGATCTCAGTCTCGCCGAACTCGACGATGTCGTGCAGATCGCCCGCTCGCGCCGGGTCGATGGCATGATCGTCGCCAATACCACGCTGGCGCGGCCCTCGACCTTGCGCGAACAGAACCGCGCCAAAGAGCAGGGGGGATTGTCGGGCAGGCCGCTGTTTCGATTGTCGACACGGATGGTGGCCGAAACCTATGTGCGCGCCGAGGGCGCGTTTCCCCTCATCGGGGTCGGCGGCATCGATACCGGCGGCGCCGCGCTGACCAAGATCCGCGCCGGCGCCAGCCTGATCCAGCTTTATTCGTCGCTGATCTACAAGGGCATCGGGCTGGTCGATGACATCAAGCGCGACCTCGCCTCGACGCTGTTGCGCACCGGGCGCGATTCACTGTCCGAAATCGTCGGCGCCGATGCCGCAACGATCACGGCTGAGGACTGGCCGGTTTGATTGGCGTACTTCCTGATCGGACAATCATGGTTGCGCATAATGGCCTCATGGTTCGAGACGCACGGCGTTGCCGTGCTCCTCACCATGAGGGTCTAGGAAGGACCTCATCCTGAGGAGCCGCGCTTGCGCGGCGTCTCGAAGGATGGCCACTGCAACCGACATAGTCACAGCTCCACAATCATCCCGTCGCTCGCCGCGGTGTAGTCGAGCGTCGCGAGCCGTCCGAGCATGTCGTCGCTCAGGTGGGTGAGCACCAGCCGCTTCGGCTTGATCTCGGCGAGATGCGCTTCCAGCGTTTTCAGGCTGAGGTGATTCTTCACCACCTTGTCGTAGTAATAGGCCTCGGCGATGAACAGGTCGGCATCGCGCGCCGCCGGGATCAACGTCTGCGTCCATTCGGTGTCGGCGCTGTAGGCGATGACGCGGCCCTCGGCCTCGATCCGGTAAGCGAGAAACGGCCCGCCGGATTCGCCGTGCACGACCGGAAAAGGCGTGACGTCGACCGCGCCGAACGTGCGCGTCTCGGCGGGCTTGAGCGCGACAACCCTGAGATCGAAGCGCTGTTCGGTTTTCGATGAATTCTCAAACAGTGCTTCCCTCACTTGCGCCAGCCGGGTCTCGATCCCTTCCGGACCTGCGATTACCAGCGGCCGGGTCCGACGCGTGAACTGCGCGTCGAGCAGCAGAAACGGCAGCCCCGCGAAATGATCGCCGTGAAAATGCGTGATCAGGATGAGGTCGATGTCGTCGCGCGCGATCGCGAACCGCTTCAAGGCCGGCAGCGAGGAGGCGCCGCAATCGATCAGGAAATTGACGCGCGCGCCACTGACGTGGAAGCAGGTGTTATATCGGCCGCCGGAACCGAGCGCATCGCCACAGCCCACAAACTGCAATTGCATCGGCGGCTCGCCTGCGGTCCGGAGTTGCTATCGTCCGCGCGGCGCGCCGAACATACGCGACACCAGCCAGATCGGGATGACGATCACGGCGCCGAGCAGGAAGTAGCGCCACAGCCCGTTGATGGCGTCAAAGCCGAGGTCCCAGATCCGCTGGAACAGCAGCCGAATGCTGTGAAGGATATTCCAGGGGTCGAATCCAATGGCGGCAAGCACCACGCCCACCAGGATCGACAGCAGGATCAGCCGAAACGCTACCGTCAGCGGCGAGCCGCCGATAAAGCGATAGAGGCCGTCATGGGTTGCCGGCAGTTCCCTTGTATCGTTGGGCATCGGTGCTCTCTCTCCAGCGGATTGGCCGGCGTAGTTTAGTATAGCAGAAGGCAGATGGGGAACCGGTACACCGGCGTCAATGGCCGCCCGCCATCGCCGCAGCTTCAAACTTGTCCGGCTTCAACATCCGTTCCAGCGTTTCCAGCCGGTCGGCCTCGCGCGGCGGCTTGTCCCAGCGCAACCGGTTGATGCGCGGAAACCGCATCGCGACGCCGGATTTGTGCCGCGGCGAGCGTTGCAGGCCCTCGAAGGCGACTTCCAGCACCAACCCTTGATCCGGTTCATGCACGACGTGTCGGACCGGTCCGAATTTTTCCGTGGTGTTGCGGCGCACGAAACGGTCGATCTGCATCAGCTCCTCGTCGGTGAAGCCGAAATAGGCCTTGCCGACCGGCACCAGCTCATCGCCGTCCTCGCCCGATGTCCAGACCCCGAAAGTGTAGTCGGAGTAATAGGACGAACGCTTGCCGTGGCCGCGCTGCGCATACATCAGCACCGCATCGATGATGTGGGGATCACGTTTCCACTTCCACCATTGGCCCTTGGGGCGGCCCGGCAAATACAGCGCGTCGCGACGCTTCAGCATGACGCCCTCGACCGCCTCGGCATCTTTGCCGGCGCCGGCGGTGGCCGGATTTTTTCGCGCCGCGGTCAAATCGTCCCAGCTGGCAAAGGCAATCGTCGGCGACAGATCGACCCTCGGATCTGCAAGTTTTGCCACAAAATCTTCGAGCCGCTTGCGGCGTTCGGAAAATGGCAGCGTGCGCAAATCGGTGTCGCCGTCGCCGAGCAGATCATAGGCGCGCAGGTGGATCGGATATTCCTTCATCAGTTTCGGCGAGACCAGTTTGCGGTTGAGGCGTTGCTGCAACACGTTGAAACTTTGCACGCGGTCGTCGCGAACCACCAGCAACTCGCCGTCGATCGAACCGGGCAAATGCAGCGAAGGCAGCAGGTCGGGAAAGCTTTTGGTGATGTCTTCGCCGCTGCGCGAATAAAGCCGCGCCAGCAGATGGCCGCGCGCGTCACGGCCGGAGACCGCCTGCACGCGAATGCCGTCCCATTTCCACTCCGCGATGAAATCGGCGGCGTCGAGATTGGCAAAATCGGTATTCTCGATCGCATGCGCCAGCATCACCGGGCGGAACGGCGCCGGATCGAGATTGACGGGCTTCTCGCCGCTTCCTTCCAGCCATGCGAACAGATCGAGATAGGGCGGGGTCAACCCGGGCCACAGCAGTTCGATATCGTGCGGGTCTTTCTGCCCGAGTTCGGCCGCCGCGGTCTTGGCCAGCCGCGCTGAAACCCCGATCCGCATCGCGCCGGTGACGAGTTTCAAGAGCGCCCAGCGACCGGTCTCGTCCAGTTCGTCGAGCCAGCGCGACAACTGTTTCGGCAGTTCGGTCTTGCCGAGGGTGCGAAGCGTGGTCACGACTTCGGTGAGGGTGGGCGGCGGAGGGTTGTTGTGGAGCGGTACGTGCAGCGAGGGTCCTTTACCTCCCCCGCAAGCGGGAGAGGGAGCGGAGCGTGCCTGGAATGGAGACGGCCACATCAGCGCCACGGTCTCGGAGAGGTCGCCGACGTAATCATACGACAAGGCGAACAGCACCGGATCGGTGCGCGCGGCGATCAGGTCGCGGATCAGCCCGGGTTTTGCGTGCTTGAACGACAGCGCGCCGGTGAGCGCGGCGAGCGCGTAGCCGCGATCGGGATCGGCGGTCTCGCGAAAATAGTTCGTGAGCAGCCGCAGCTTGTTGTTGCGCCCGGGCTCGTAGGCGAGACGATCGAGCAGTTCGGCGAAGCGGTTCATGCCTCGAGGTCCTCAGCCGCCGGCAGCGCGTCGCTTTCATCTTCATCGCCGTAACCGACCAGATCGAGCGGCCGCGCGGTCAGTCCCCTGGCGGTACACCAATGCACCAGCGCGTCTTCCTGGCCGTGGGTGACCCAGATCTCGCCGGCGCCCGTGGCATCGATGGTCGCGGTCAATCCGTCCCAGTCGGCGTGGTCGGAGATGACCAAGGGCAGTTCAACGCCGCGTTGCCGGGCGCGGGCGCGCACCCGCATCCAGCCCGATGCAAACGCGGTGACCGGATCGGGAAACCGCCGGGTCCAGATGTCCGAGGTGGCCGACGGCGGCGCCAGCGTGATGGTGCCGGCGAGATCGGCCTTCTTCATGCCCTTGACCGGACGCAGCTCGCCGAGCGCCACGCCGCGGCTCAAATAGTAGCCGGTGATCTTTTCCATCGCGCCGTGCAGATAGATCGGCGCGTCGTAGCCGGCTTGCCGGATCATCGCGATCACCCGCTGCGCCTTGCCGAGCGAATAGGCGCCGACCAGATGCGCCCGCTCCGGAAACAGCGCCACCGAGGCCAGCAGCTTCTTCACCTCAAGCGCCGCGTTGCCGTGGCGGAACACCGGCAGCCCGAAGGTGGCCTCGGTAATGAAGACATCGCAGGGCACGACCTCGAACGGTACGCAGGTGGGATCGGGCGCGTCCTTGTAGTCGCCGGAAGCGACGATGCAGGTGCCTTCGCAGGAAACCGCGATCTGCGCCGAGCCCAGCACATGGCCGGCGGGGTGAAATTTTACCTTGACGTCGCCGAGCCGCACTTCCTCGCCATAGGCAATCGCCTGCGTGCTGTCGGCGAAATGATCGCCATAGCGCAGCCGCATCATGTCGAGCGTCTCCTGCGTGGCCAGCACCGCGCCATGGCCAGGCCGGGCGTGGTCGGAATGGCCATGGGTGATCACGGCGCGCTGCACCGGCCGGACCGGGTCGATGTGGAAGCCGCCGGGCTTGCAAGCCAGACCGGCAGGAACGGGCATCAGGATGTCTTGCGGGCGCATGTCAGTTATATAACCAGTCTCGCCCCGATTTTAACCGTCATGCGCGGGCTTGACCCGCGCATCCATCTTCCGAAGAATCTTTTATTGATGGATTGCCGGACATAGGCGAGCGGAAGCGACGCCGTCGTCTGGACGGCAATGTCCGGCAATGACGAATGTGGTTCCGACAATGCCTGCGCGCCTGTTCCTGTCCTCCGGCGATATGATTGCCGACCGGCGCTTCGACTTTGCGCGGGATCTGCAGTTGAAGGGCGATCTCGCCGCCGCCGCCGACCTGTTGGCGCAGGCGATCGAACTTGCGCCCGGCTTTGCGTCCGCCTGGTTCACGCTGGGAGAAATTCGCGAACAGCTCGGCGAGCGCGATGCGGCGATCGCCGCCTTTCGCAAGGCGCGCGAGGCCGATCCCGAGGACCGCCACGGCGCCGGCCTGCGGCTGATGCTGTCAGGGGCGGAGAAATTGTCTGACAATGCCGCAGGCCTACGTTCGCGCGCTGTTCGATCAATATGCACCGAAGTTCGAGGCCGCGCTGGTCGACGACCTCGGCTATCGCGGCCCGGCGCTGTTATTCAGGGCGGTACTGGCCACGCGCGTCGCGGTCCGAAAGCCGGCCTTCTTCAAGCGTGCCATCGATCTCGGTTGCGGCACCGGGCTCGCCGCCAGCGCGTTCGCCAAGGAGGTCGATCATTTCATCGGCATCGATCTGTCGCCGCGCATGATCGAGCGTGCGCGCCTGACCGGGCTATATGCGCAACTCGAGGTCACCGACATGGTGCAGGGTCTCAGCAGCAAACCCGACGCCAGCGCCGAACTCGTTCTCGCCGCCGACGCCATGGTCTATCTCGCCGATCTCGCACCGCTGCTGCGCGAGGCCAGGCGCGTGCTGGTGGCGGATGGCCTGCTGGCGTTCACGGTCGAAACCCATGGCGGCGATGGTGTCATTCTCGGCGACGGGCTGCGTTACGCACATAGCGCGCGACTACGTGCGCGCCTCGATCAGGGATGCCGGGCTTGCACTGTCGCGGCTCGAGGAGCTTTCGGCCCGCAACGAGGACAATACGCCGGTGCCCGGTCTGGTGGTGGTCGCCGCCAAGACCTGATTTTACACATGGCACCTCTCCAGGAATTGCAGGCGCGCGGCGCCGCAGACTATTGCCTGACAGGGCGGAATGGCAGATCAATGCATTCAGGTCTTGAACAAGAACAGAGTTCCCGGGAGCAACAATAATGAAGAACAAACAAACACGGCGCGAGTTCGGCGCCACCGCCATCACCGCGATCGCCGCCTCCGTCCTGCCGGCGCCATACGTCTGGGCAGCGGAGAAGAAATACGATTCCGGCGCGACCGACACCGAAATCAAGATTGGCCAGACCGTGCCGCACAGTGGCCCCGGCTCGCTCTACGGCGTGCTCGGCCGGGTCGGCGAAGCCTATTTCCAGATGCTGAACGAAAAGGACGGCATCAACGGCCGCAAGGTCAAGTTCTTGACCATGGACGATGCCTATAGCGCGCCGAAATGCGTTGAGGCGACGCGGCGGCTGGTCGAGCAGGAAGAGGTACTGGCGCTGTTCGGCTCGCTCGGCACCGCGCCGCAGACCGCCGTGCACAAATATCTCAACTCGAAAGGCGTGCCGCAGCTCTTGCTCAACACCGGCGCGTCGAAATGGAACGATCCGAAGAACAACAAATGGACCATGGCGGGCCTGCCGCTGTATCCGACCGAAGCGCGGATACTCGCCAAGCACGTCGTCAGCGTGAAGCCGAACGCGAAGGTCGGCATTCTCTACCAGAACGACGATTTCGGCCGCGACTTCCTGGGGCCGTTCAAGAAGGTGCTGGCGGACGCCGGCGGCACCGCCAAGGTGATCATGGAGCAGACCTACGATCTGACCGATCCGACGCATCGATTCCCAGCTCATCAATCTCGTCGAAGTCCGGTGCCGACGTGTTCTACAACATCTCGACCGGCAAGGCGTCGTCGCAGTCGATCCGCAAGGTGGCCGAGCTCGGCTGGAAGCCGCTGCAACTGCTGTCGGCGGGATCGACCGGACGTTCGATCCTCAATGCCGCCGGCTTCGAGAACGCGGCCGGCATCGTCGCGATCCGCTATGCCAAGGAGGCCGGGCCGGGGCGCTGGGAGAAGGATCCCGGACGTCATGGCGTTCGAGGAGTTGCGCAAGAAATACCTGCCGAATGTCGATCCCGACAACACCATCGCCTATGCCGGCTATGGTCAGGTGGTGACGATGGCCGAAATCCTGCGCCGCTGCGGCGACGACCTGACGCGCGCCAACGTGCTGAAGCAGGCGTCGAACGCTCAACGGCTTCCATTCGCCGTTCTTCCTCGACGGCATCACCTACAGCTACACGCCCGACGACTACACGCCGATGAAGACGCTCTACATCTCGATCTTCGACGGCAAGGACTGGCAAATTTCCGACCAGCCGGTCACGGAGTAATAGAGCGGAGCTGCGTCGATCTCCCTCGCCCCGCTCGCGGGGAGAGGGGCTCGCTCGACTGGCTCGGACTCGCGGAGATTCGCCCTCACCCGGATCGCACCGGACGATGCTTCGCATCGCCGAGGCGATCCGACCTCTCCCCGCAAGCGGGGTGGGGTGAACAAATTCCTGACCGATTTCAACTTGGCACAGTACAGCGCGCCCCTCGACGAATCCGCAGGGGTGGCTTAGCTCTAGGCCGTGCCGCCCCGCATCCTTCCCGCTTCTTCGGCTGAACCGGCTCGCGCTGCTGCCGGACCGTTTTCGTCAATGGTTCGCGGCCGCGGCTGGTCGCCGCGCGAGCACCAGCTTGGCGCTGCTTGGAAAGGCCCGCGACGATCGCTCCGCGCTGCTGATCGCGCCGACCGGCGCCGGCAAGACGCTGGCCGGATTTTTGCCGACGCTGGTGGAGCTCAGCGTTGCTTCTCGTATTTCTCGGTTACCTCCCCCCTTGTGGGGGAGGTCGACGCCCGAAGGGCGGCGGGAGGGAGGTGAGCCGCAAGCACCGGATGCTACGGCTTACCCCCCTCCCCCAACCCTCCCCCACAAGGGGGGAGGGAGCCCAATCACGCGGCGTGCAGCGTAGCCGCGGTCTCCACACCCTCTACATCTCGCCGCTCGAAGGCGCTCGCGGTCGATATCGCGCGCAATCTGGAAACGCCGATCGCGCGAGATGGGCTCTGCCGGTCAGGATCGAGACCCGCACCGGCGACACGCCGGTGTCGCGGCGGCAGCGGCAGCGGCGCTATCCGCCGGATATCCTGCTCACCACGCCCGAACAACTGGCGCTGCTACTGTCGTCCGACGACGCGCCGTTTCTGTTCTCCTCGCTGCGGCGCATCGTGCTCGACGAGTTGCATGCGCTGGTCACCTCCAAGCGCGGCGATCTGCTGTCGCTGGGGCTGGCGCGGCTGTGGCGGCTGGCGCCGCAAATGCGCGCCATCGGGCTGTCGGCGACCGTCGCGGAGCCGGAATCGCTGGCGCGGTTTCTGGTGCCGCAACGTGACGGCGCAAGTCGAAGCCGCCGACATCGTGGTCGCCGGCGGCGCCGCGGCGCCCATCGTCGAGATGCTCGATACGCGCGAGAGGCTGCCCTGGGCCGGCCACACCGCGCGCCACGCGCTCGGCGAGATCTACGACCTGATCAAGCGCAACAAGACCACGCTGGTATTCGTCAATACCCGCAGCCAGGCCGAGATGCTGTTCCAGGATCTGTGGCGCATGAACGACGACGGTCTTGCGATCGCGCTGCATCACGGCTCGCTCGACGTCGCCCAGCGCCGCAAGGTCGAGGACGCGATGGCAGCCGGCAAAGCTGCGCGGCGTGGTCTGCACCTCCTCGCTCGATCTCGGCGTCGACTGGGGCGACGTCGATCTCGTCATCAATATCGGCGCGCCCAAGGGCGCCTCGCGCCTGATGCAGCGAATCGGCCGCGCCAATCACCGCATCGACGAGGCCTCGCGCGCGGTTCTGGTGCCGGCCAATCGCTTCGAGGTGCTGGAATGCGCGGTCGCGATCGATGCGGTCGCGGAAAATGCCCAGGACACCCCGCCGCTGCGCACCGGCGCGCTCGACGTGCTGGCGCAGCACGTGCTCGGCTGCGCCTGCGGCGAGCCGTTTCTGTCCGATCGAGCTCTATGACGAAGTGCTGACCGCCGCGCCCTATTCGGCGCTGTCGCGAACCGATTTCGACGACGTGGTCGATTTCGTCGCCACCGGCGGCTACGCGCTGAAGACCTACGAGCGGTTCGCGCGCATCAAGCAGGACAGAAGCGGGCGATGGCGCGTCGCCAATCCGCGGGTGCGGCAGAGCTATCGGCTCAATGTCGGCACCATCGTCGAGGACGCGATGCTGAAGGTGCGGCTGGTGCGCGCGCGCGGCGATGGCGGCAAGGCGGGCAAGGGATCGACCGGCGCGTTGGGGCGCGGCGGCCGCATGCTGGGAGAGATCGAGGAATCCTTCATCGAGGGGCTGGTGGTCGGCGACACCTTTGTTTTCGGCGGCGAGGTGGTGCGTTACGAAGCGCTTGCCGAAGATCAGGTCTATGTCTCGCGCGCCAACGACAAGGACGCCAAAGTGCCGTCCTATATGGGCGGCAAGTTTCCGCTCTCGACCTATCTCGCCGAACGGGTGCGAAAACTGCTCGCCGACAGGCGCGCCTGGAACGCGCTTGCCGGATCAGGTGCGCGACTGGCTGTCGCTGCAGGCGGATCTGTCGCGGGTTCCCGGCGTGCGCGAGCTGGTGGTGGAAACCTTTCCGCGCGCCAACAAGCATTATCTCGTCTGTTATCCCTTCGAGGGCCGGCTGGCGCACCAGACGCTCGGCATGCTGCTGACGCGGCGGCTGGAGCGCGCCCGCGCCCGGCCGCTCGGCTTTGTCGCCAATGAATATGCGCTGGCGGTGTGGGGGCTGGGCGACATGTCGTTCATGATCCGGCAAGGCCGGCTCGATCTCGACGCGCTGTTCGATCCGGACATGCTGGGCGACGATCTCGAAGCCTGGCTTGCGGAATCCGCGCTGATGAAACGCACCTTCCGCACCTGCGCCATCATCTCGGGACTGATCGCGCGCCGCTTCACCGGCGAGGAAAAAACCCGGCGTCAGGTGCTGTTCTCGACCGATCTGATCTACGACGTGCTGCGCAAGCACCAGCCGGATCACGTGCTGCTGCGCGCCGCGCGCGCCGATGCCGCCACCGGGCTGCTCGATATTCGCCGGCTTGGTGATATGCTGCTGCGAATCAAGGGGCGAATCACCCACAAGGAACTGATGCGGGTTTCGCCGCTGGCGGTGCCGGTGATGCTGGAAATCGGCCGTGAAGCGGTTTATGGCGAAGCATCCGACGAGTTGCTGGCGGAAGCCGCCGATGAACTGGTCAAAGAGGCGACTGGATAGACCGTGACGGCACGCGCGCAATTCCTGGACGACGAACCATCCGCTGCGCGCACCCAAACCATTGACGTCGGCGGCGTGACCTTTCTCGCCGATCTCTCCGGCGCACTGTTCTGGGAAGAACAGAGCCTGCTCGTCGTCTCCGACCTGCATCTGGAAAAAGGATCGAGCTTTGCCGCCCGCGGCGTGCTGCTGCCGCCCTACGATACGGTAGCGACGCTCGGCCGCCTCGCGGCCGTCATCGCGCGGCACGATCCGCGCATGGTGATTGCGCTCGGCGACAGTTTCCATGACCGCGACGCGCACGAGCGTTTGTCCGCGCCGGACCGCGAGGCCATCCTGGCCTTGCAGGCGAGGCGCGACTGGATCTGGATTTCGGGCAATCACGACCCCGCGTTGCCGTCCGATCTCGGCGGCCTGGTGGCGCACGAAGTTGCAATCGGAAGCATCGCGTTTCGTCACGAGCCGACCGGAGCATCAGGCGAGATCGCCGGTCACCTGCATCCGAAGGCGCGGGTGTCGACGCGCGGGCGCTCGATGGAGCGGCGCTGCTTTGCCTGCGACGGCGAGCGCGCGGTCATGCCGGCGTTCGGCGCCTATACCGGGGGCCTCAGCATTCGCGACGCCGCGTTTGCCAAAATCTTCGGGACGCCGGGCTTCATGGCGCATGTGCTCGGCGATGTCAGGCTGCACACCATCGCCGCTTCGCGGTGTTATTGAGAATGGCTCTCCCGACGGGAGAGAGGGCGCACCTTTTCCGCGGTGCGCGCTCGGCCTGCCGCGACCTCGGCCCGCGTCGCGCCTAATCCTTGCGGAACACGATCGAGGCCATCCAGCCGGTCATCAGCGCCATGAATGCGGTGACCAAGCCATAGATCAAGCCATTCTGGCGGGCAGTGGTGGCGACGAACTGTTCGAAGCCGACCTTGACGATTTCAAACGCGGTTTCGGTTCGCGTCACCAGCGCGCCATCGGCAAACAGCTTGATCTCGACGTCATAAGTCCCGATCGGCACCTCGGCCGGGAGTGGAATACCGGTGCGAAACAACGTCGGCGTCAGGAACGTCACCGCGGAAGTATCCTCGCGGTAGAGGCCGTGCTCGGAGCGGAGCCGGATAAAGGCGCTGCGGAATGGATCGTTCGGCACGACGTCGGCGTAGTCGGGTCCGACGCGCTGGGTGAGCAGCACATTGTTGAGGCCGAGCTGCTGCCGTCGCGCGACGTCGGGCGGGGCGATGGCGTCGAACGGCCGGTTGGCAAACAACGCCAGATAAGCCGGCACTTTAAGGAACTGCCGATAGTCGGTGTTGATCCAGATGCCGAATTTACGCTCCTTGCGGCGCGTGACCATATCCGCGCGCGGGCCGCTGACGGTTACCGCGAGGTCGTAATTGGGTTGAACGGCGGGCGTGGCGGCATCTTTTTCGACCGAGCCGAACAACACCAGTTCCTCACCGGAATAGTTCGGGGTGACGGTCACCCGGTGGTTCGAGACCGATACGATCAGGCGTTCGGCGCGTGCCGTCGGGATGGCGAAGGCGGCGCTTAGCGCAAGCGCTGCGCCGATCGTTGCGAATGAGCGGTGCGGCATCATCCGTTGCCTCCGGTTTCCCGGATAGTGAAGAGATCGTCGGGGCGGAGCACCAGTTCGATCGCGAAGCGAATTCCGACCGCCAGAATCAGCAGTCCCAGCAGCAGCCGCAGGTGCTCGCCGCGAATCTTCTGGCCGGCGCGGGCGCCGAACTGCGCGCCGGTTACCCCGCCGACCATCAGGATCAGCGCCAGCACGGCGTCGACGAGATGGTTGGTGATCGCATGCAGCATGGTGGCGAACACCATGGTCACCAGCGTCAGCACCATCGACGTGCCGATCACGGTGGAGGTCGGCACCCGCAGCAGATAGATCATGATCGGGACCAGGATAAAGCCGCCGCCGATGCCCATCACCGCGCCGATGAAGCCGATGATCAAACCGACCGCGACGACCGGGATGACCGACAGATAGATTTTCGAGCGCTTGAAGCGCATCTTCAGCGGTAGTCCGTGAATCCAGCCATGGCTGCCCGAGCGGCGCATCGGGACTGTCACGCCGCGGCGTGCCTTGAGGATTGCGCGCAATCCCTCCCAGAACATCAAGCCGCCGACGGTGGTCAGCAGCACGACATAGGACAACGCGATCATGAGGTCGAGCTGGCCGAGCGAACGTAAAAGCGTGAACGTCCAGACGCCAAGCGCGGTGCCGATGGTGCCGCCGCATAACAGCACCATCGCGAGCGCCGGATCGATGGCGCGGCGGCGCCAATAGGACAGGGCGCCGGAAAACGACGAGGCCGCGATGTGGCTGGCGACCGAAGCGACCGCGACTGCCGGCGCGATGCCGACGAAGATCAACAGCGGCGTCATCAGAAATCCGCCGCCGATGCCGAACATGCCGGACACGAAACCGACCGCCGCGCCCATCGCGAGGATGAGGAAAACATTGACCGGAAGGTCGGCAATCGGAAGGTAGAGCTGCACTGTGCGTTCGCTTCGGATTTAGCCTTGAGGCCGGCCGAAGCCGCTCACGGCACGATCTCTTTGGGAGCGCGGACCAACTGCCGCGCCTCTGCATAACCGAAATCCGGGGTGGGAGGGACTAAAGAATCCGGGGCAGGCGGCTTTTTTTGAAGCCGGCCGCGGCACACCTTGCGGCGTGGTCAATGATTCAGATTAACGGGATGCGCGTTTGGTCGAAGCCGGCTTGGCCGCGGGCTTTGGCGCGGCCGCCTGCGCCGGCGCGGCGTCCCATCCGCCGGGCGGAGCCACGTTGATGGCCTCTTCAGGCTGCGGCTCGGGGGTGAAGGTCTGGATCGCGAGCTGTGCTGCCGCGAGCGACTGCGCGTCGAGCCGCTTGGCGATATCGTCACGCTTGCGCGCGGAGTCTACGTCGCCCTGCGCCGCCGCCAGGCTGAACCATTTGAAGGCTTCGGCGAGGTTCTGTTCGACGCCGATGCCGCGGGCATAGAGGACGCCAAGGTTGAACTGGCTGTCGGGGACGCCGCGATCGGCGGCCTTGCGGAACCATTGCGAGGCGTTCTTGTAGTTGGCGCCCTTGCCGCCGCCGTCGGCCTCGAGCACCGCCAGATTATGCATCGCCTTGGCGCTGCCGCGCTCGGCCGCCTGCAGATAATAGCGCCGCGCGATATCGACGTCCTTGGTTACGCTGAGGCCCTTCTCGTAGAAGGTCCCGAGCCGGAAGATCGCCGGAACGACGCCGGCTTGCGCCGCGCGGTCGTACCATTTCGCCGCCTCGTCGATATTCGTTGCGACGCCTTTGCCCTCGGCGAAGCGCAGGCCGATCTCATAGGCCGCGGCTGGATCGCCGCTCAGCACCGCCGCGCGCAGCCGCGGTCCTGCGATCCCGTCCGGCAACCTTTCGGTCGGCGGGACCTGGACCAGGCCGAGTTTGCGAGCCGTCGGCGCCGGTAGCCCGGCTGTAACCGTGCCGGTGATGTCGCTCGACGATATCGGCGCAGCGGGCGTGGATGGAATTCTGCGGGATCGCGACCGACACCGCGCTGTCGGCGCTCGGGACGGCGTTGTTGAACGATTGCCGGCCGATCGGCGTCGGCGATGTCATCGAAGGCGCATCGGGTACCGCCGGACCGGCGCCATCGCCGCCGGAAGACTGCGCCGGCGGCGCCTGCTCGCTCGAATTCTCCATCGCGGGCGGGTTGCCGCTGTCGAGCAGCGTCATCGCCATCTTGAAGGTGCCGAGCACGATGATGACCACGCTCGCACCCACCAGCAGCGAGCGGATTTTCGAGGTGATGGTCGAGGGTTCAACGCCCTTGTCGCCGGCGGCGGCCTTGAACGAACTGCCGCGGCCGGCCTTTTCGTTGGGCGCCGCGGCGGCGGCAGCCTGCGCGGCGCGGCGCGCGGCGGCGATGAAATTCGAAGTGCTGACCGGGCCAGGTGGCGTGGCTGGTATGCCGCTGATCGCGCTTTCGGAAGCGGCAATGCGCTCCGACGGCGAAGCTATCCGTCCGTTCGGCCGCGTGCCCGGCTCGAGCGGGTGATCGTGCGGCAGTTGCGGCTCGATGGTGACGCGAGGCGCCACCGCCGGCTCCAGAATTTCAGTGATGGCTCGTTGGGCAACCGCCGACATCGATGCCTGCACCGGCGCGGCATGGAATTCCCGGGGCGCCGCAACGAAGTGTTCTTCTGCCGCTGCGGGATTCGGCAATTCAGGCTGCGGTGCCATCGCATCGGGGAGCTCGGCCTCCTGCAGCGGAGCTGGCTGAGGCGCCGACGGCATTTCCAAAGGCGGCGCAGCCGGCGCAACGCGAACCGTGCGAAGGTCGCCTTCTATCATCGCCAGGCGATCCACCACATGTCCGAGCGTGTTGTGAACGGCTTCGAGCGAATCCTGGGTCTGACGGCCGGATTCCGACTGATGGAAACGGATGTCGGACAATTCGCGCTTGACGATGTCGATCACGCCGCCATCGGCCGGCTCGGCCGGGCTATGGCCGCCTTCGGCCAGCGCGGCAAGGCTCGCCTGCTGGGTTTCGAGATGGCGCAGGATGTCCTGCAGCCCGTCCTCGACCTTTCCGAGATTGCCGGCAGGGCGGTCGGAGGACGCCTCCAGGCGTTCGAGCAGATAGGTAACGCGCTGTTCGAGATGGGCGAAAGCGGAGGCGCTGTCGTTGCCGGCCGGCATGCGGTCAAGGCGGTCGGACAACACTTTTATTGCGCTCTCGAGTTCGGAGCCCTGATTTGCGCCCTGCTCTTCGCGGTGTTGCAGCGTCGAGGCAAGGGCTGCGATGCGCTCTTCGAAAATCGCCAGCGAATCACTGGTGCCGCCGGCGCGCGTCAGCTGGTCGACCTTGGACGACAGCGTGTGGACGTCGTCGCTAAGCCGGGCGAGCGCGTCATCGGAGGCGACATTGGAGACGATCGCGCGCAGCGCGGCGATCGCGGCTTCAAGCTGCTGGACCGTGCCGGGGTCTTCATTGGAGCGCAAAATCAGGTCGAGCTTGGCGCCGAGATTCTTGATCGCTTCATCATAGCCGGCGAGTTGCTCGGCCGGCGTCAGCGAGCGCAATACTTCGCGAATTTCGGCGAGCGCGCGTTCGATGCCGGCCAGCGCCTGGACGTCGTTGCCGCTCTGACGGGTTTCGTCGATGCGGCGGGACAGTGCGCGGATTTCGCTTTCGATCGATTCGATCGCCCGGCGCGGCATCGCCTCGGTAATGGCGTGGCGAATTTCCGAAAGCTCGCCGCGGAACGCCGCGATCGACCGCTCGATCCCCTCGGGGCTCTGCAATGCCTCGATCTGGCTCGTGATTTTGAAGAGGTGGCGCTCGAGTGTGGAAAAATCCGGGCCGGCAGGCGGCGCGGGCGCCACCGGCGGCGCGGCCTGCGGCGGCACCGGCCGCGGCGCCGAATTATCGAGTTCTTGCTGGCGCGCAGCGATTTCTGCGATCGCAGCGTCGAGCGACCCCGGGTTGAGCGGCGGGGAGGGACGATAGACTTGCGCTGCCGCGCGCTCGACCATCTCGCTCTTGCGCTGGGAGTCCTGAAGCTGGGCTTGCCGCGCGGGCTGTGGGTTCGAGATTTGCGACAGCCGCGCGTCTAGCCGCGAAATGGCGTCGTTCAATTGCCGGGCGACGCCCGGTTCGGCGTGTGCCGGTTCGCCACGGGGTGCGTCGTTGCGCGGCACCGGTCGCGAGAGCTGCTCGATCTGCCGCGTAATGGCATCCAGTCGCTGATGAATATCGGCGACTTCGCGGGCCTCCCGGCTCGGCGCGGTGAAACCCTGATCGGAAGGGTTGCGAAAATTGGGAGGGGCGGATTCCCCGAGGGTGGAATTGAGCCAGTCGCTTAATGACATGCCGGCACGGCGCGCGGCGCCCTCGGCCCTCTCGCGGACGGATGGATCGATGCCTTCGACACTCCACGATACGCGCGAATTCATGGTTTCGTCCGGTTCAACCTCGGCGCTCCACCTGCGCCTTCAGCCTCCCCGCGCGTCCCTGGAGAGAGACAATCGAATTCCGCGCAGGTCGTCTGCCTCTGGCGGCGACTTTTTCGTGTTACGGTAAATAACGGGTTAAGGATTCGGCCGGTTGCCGCCGAAAGTTGCCTCGGCCCTCGAAATCGAGCGGGCGCGGTTGCCTGCCCGGACCGGCCAGGCTCCGGTCCGGGAACTGGAGATTGCTGCACTGCAACATTTTTGCTAGCGAGGCTGATGGCCAGCCGAAAGGATACCATGCCGACCTACAAAGCCCCCCTTGAGGACCTCAATTTCCTGCTCAACGACGTGTTTCAGATCGATCGCTACAACAACCTTCCCGGTTTCAGCGACGCCTCCGCCGACGTAAGGGAGGCCATTCTGGGCGAGGCCGCGAAGCTCAGCGAAGAGGTATTGCAGCCGCTTAATCGTGTCGGCGATCTCGAAGGCTGTACCCGCCATGACGATGGCAGCGTGACCACCCCGAAAGGCTTCAAGGAAGCTTTCCGGCAGGTCGCCGAGGGCGGTTGGCTCAGTCTTTCGGCGCCGGTGGAATATGGCGGGCAGGGATTGCCGGTCACCTTGAGCCAGGCAGTCAGCGAATTCCAGTGCTCGGCCAACATGGCGTTTGCGATGTATGGCGGCCTGACCATGGGCGCGACCGCGGCGCTGATCGTGCACGGCAAGCCGGACCAGAAAAGCATGTTCGTGCCGAAGATGGTGGCGGGACAATGGACCGGCACCATGAATCTCACCGAGCCGCAATGTGGCACCGATCTCGGATTGTTGCGTACCAAGGCCGTCAAACAGGCCGACGGCAGCTACAAGATTACAGGCACCAAGATCTTCATCTCCGCCGGCGAACACGACCTCGCCGAGAACATCATTCATCTGGTGCTTGCCAGAATCGAGGGCGCACCTGCTGGCATCAAGGGCGTATCGCTGTTCGTGGTGCCGAAGATCCTGGTCAAGGCAGACGGGTCGCTGGGCGCGCGCAACGGCGTCAGCTGCGGGTCGATCGAACACAAGATGGGCATTCACGGCAATTCCACCTGCGTGATGAACTATGACGGCGCCACCGGGTGGCTGATTGGCGATGAAAACCGGGGCATGCAGGGCATGTTCGTGATGATGAACGAGGCGCGGCTCGGCGTCGCCGTGCAGGGGCTGGCGCAATCCGAGGTCGCCTATCAGAACGCCGTGGCCTATGCGCGCGATCGCCTGCAGGGCCGCGCGCTGTCGGGGCCGAAGGCGCCGGACAAGCCGGCCGATCCGATCATCGTGCATCCTGACGTGCGGCGCACGCTGCTCACGATTCGTGCCTTCAACGAGGCCGCCCGCGCCATGGTGGTGTGGACCGCGCTGAAGAGCGACGTCGTCCACAGATCCAGCGACCCCAGGGATCGCCAGGAAGCCGACGATCACATGGGATTGATGACGCCGGTTTTGAAAGGTGTTCTGACCGACCTCGGATTTTCCAACGCGGTGCTGGCGCAGCAGATGTTCGGCGGCCACGGCTATATCGCCGAACACGGCATGGAGCAGTTCGTGCGCGACGCCCGCATCGCCATGATCTATGAGGGCGCCAACGGCATTCAGGCGCTCGATTTGGTCGGGCGCAAATTGCCGCGTGACGGCGGTCGCGCGGTGATGGCGTTCTTCAACGAAGTCGCGACCTTTGCCAAGGAACACGGCGCCGACGAGGCCATGAAGCCCTATGTTGCGCCGCTCTCCACGGCGCTCGGCCATTTGCAGCAAGCCACCACCTGGTTGATGCAAAATGCGATGATGAAGCCCGACAATGCCGGTGCCGGCGCCACCGATTACATGCAATTGTTCGGCCTGGTCGGCTTCGCCTATATGTGGGCAAAGATGGCGAAAGTCGCCCAGGACAAGATTGCGGCGGGCGGCGCGACGCCTTATCTGACGACCAAGCTGGTGACCGGCCGTTTCTTCATGGAACGGATGTTGCCGGAAACCTCGCTACATCTTGCGCGCATCCAGAGCGGATGCGCGACCACCATGGAGTTGGCGGCGGAAGCGTTCTGATCGGAGAATTCTTTCGAAAAACCTCGCGATTCGATTCGCGACATCCGTCGATCCGTTCATATATTACGATCCTCATACCGGGAGGGCATCATGCCCGAGGCATATGTTTACGATCACGTTCGCACGCCGCGCGGCCGCGGCAAGGCCGATGGCGCGCTGCATGAGGTGACCGCGCTGGCGCTGGCGATGGCGCCGCTGAAAGCCCTGAAAGAACGCAACCACATTAAACCCGGCACCATCGACGACGTGGTGCTGGGGTGCGTCGATCCGGTCGGCGAAGCCGGCGGCGATATCGCGCGCATGGCGGCGCTGAGCGCCGGCTACGGCAATGACGTGCCGGGCATCCAGATCAACCGGTTCTGCGCCTCCGGCCTCGACGCCGTGAACTTCGCTGCCGCGCAGGTGATGTCGGGCCAGCACTCGATGACCATCGGCGGTGGCGCGGAATCGATGAGTCGCGTCGGCATCGGCGCCTCCGGGGGCGCCTGGCCGATGGATCCCTCGATCGCGGTGCCGGCCTACTTCATGCCGCAGGGCGTGGCGGCCGATCTGATCGCCACCAAATACGGCTTTTCGCGCGACGACGTCGACGCCTACGCGGTGCAAAGCCAGCAGCGCGCCGCCAAGGCCTGGGACGAGGGCCGTTTCAAGAATTCGGTGATCCCGGTCAAGGACGTCAATGGCCTCACCATTCTCGCCAAGGACGAACACATGCGGCCAACGACGACGATGCAATCGCTCGGCCAGTTGCAGCCGTCATTCGTGGCGATGGGACAGATGGCCGGCTTCGAGGCGGTCGCAATCCAGTCGCATCCGGAGATCGAACGCGTCAACTACGTCCATCACGCCGGCAACTCCTCGGGCATCGTCGATGGCGCCGCCGCCGTGCTGATTGGCAGCAAGGAGGCAGGCGCGGAGGCCGGTCTCAAGCCGCGTGCAAAAATTTGCGCGTTTGCCAACATCGGCTCGGAGCCGGCCATGATGCTGACCGGGCCGGTGGACGTCACCAGGAAGGTGCTGGAGCGTTCCGGCATGAAGTTGTCGGATATCGATCTGTTCGAGTTGAACGAGGCGTTCGCCTCGGTGGTGCTGCGCTACATGCAGGCGTTTGACATCGACAACGCGAAGATCAACGTCAATGGCGGCGCGATCGCGCTCGGCCATCCGCTCGGCGCCACCGGCGCGATGATCCTGGGTACCGTGCTCGACGAACTCGAGCGCAGCAACAAGTCGACCGCGCTGATCACGCTGTGCATCGGCGGCGGCATGGGCACCGCGACGATTATTGAAAGAGTTTAGGCCGCGGAGCCGTAGGGTGGGTTAGCGGTCGTAGGGTGGGCAAAGCGAAGCGTGCCCACCATCACAAGCATCGAATAAAAATGGTGGGCACGGCGCGAAGAGCGCCGCCTTTGCCCACCCTACACAGCGATCGAACTGGGAGCGACAACATGGCCTTCAAGAATTTCAGGATCGAGACCGACGCCGACGGCATTGCGCTGGTGACATGGGATATTCCCGGCCGTTCGATGAACGTGCTGGATGAAACCACGATCAGCGAACTCGAAGAGATCGTGAAGCAGACTTCCTCCGACGCCGCCGTCAAGGGCGTCGTCGTGACCTCGGGCAAGGAGGCATTTTCCGCGGGCGCCGATCTATCGATGCTGGAAGGCATGAACCGCCGGTACGCCGAGTTGCTCAAGGCCAAGGGCGAGACCGCGGCCAACCAGATGCTGTTCGACGAGAGCCGCAAATCCTCGCTGGTGTTCCGATCGATCGAAACCTCCGGCAAGCCGTGGGCGGCCGCGATCAACGGGCTCGCGCTCGGCGGCGCCTTCGAATTGACGCTGTCGTGCCACTACCGCGTCGCCGCCGAAAATCCCAAGACCCGTCTCGGGCTGCCGGAAGTCAAGGTGGGTCTGTTCCCAGGCGCCGGCGGAACCCAGCGCGTGCCGCGCATCGTGCCGCCGCAAGACGCGATGCAGCTGCTGTTGAAGGGTGAGGCGGTCAATCTCGCCAAGGCCAAGGCGTTGAAGCTGATCGATGCCATCGTTCCCGCTGTTGACCTCATCAAAACCGCCAAGGACTGGATCAAGGGCGGCGGCAAGGCGGTCGCGCCCTGGGACACCAAGGAATTCAGGCTGCCGGGCGGACCGGTTTTTTCCAAGGCCGGCATGCAGATGTTCCCGGCGGGCAATGCGATCTTCCGCCGCGAAACCTATGACAATTATCCGGCGGCGCGCGCCATCATGCAGTGCGTCTATGAAGGATTGCAGCTCCCGATCGACGCGGCACTACGCGTCGAATCGCGCTACTTCACGCAAATCCTGCGCAGCAACGAGGCGGCCGCGATGATCCGCAGCCTGTTCCTGTCGATGCAGGAATTGAACAAGGGTGCGCGGCGTCCGCCAAACGTGCCGCCGACCAAGGTCAAGAAGCTTGCCGATCATCGGCGCCGGTTTCATGGGCGCCAGCGTCGGTTACGTCTCCGCGCGCGCCGGCATCGACGTGGTGCTGATCGACCGCGATCAGGAAAGCGCCGACAAGGGCAAAGGCCATGCCAAATCCGTGATCGATGATTTGATCGCCAAGGGCCGTGCCAAGGAGAGCGATCGCGACGCAACGCTGGCGCGCATCACCGCCACAGCCGATTACGCCGTGCTGAAGGATTGCGATCTCGTCATCGAGGCGGTGTTCGAGGACCGAAAAGTAAAGGCGGAAACCTACGCCAAGGCCCAGCCGCTGCTGAAGTCGGATGCGATTTTTGCCTCCAATACCTCGACCTTGCCGATCAATTCGCTGGCGCAGGAATTCAAGGACCAGAGCAAGTTCATCGGCATTCATTTTTTCTCGCCGGTCGAGAAGATGATGCTGGTGGAAATCATCGTCGGCAAGAATACCGGCGACGTCGCGCTCGCCACCGCGCTCGACTACGTGCGCGCGATCGGCAAAACGCCGATCGTGGTCAACGATTCGCGCGGCTTCTTCGCCAATCGCTGCGTGCTGCGCTATATCTCCGAGGGCAACGAGATGCTGCTCGAGGGCGTGCCGCCGGCGATGATCGAAAACACCGCCAGGATGGCGGGCATGCCGGTGGGGCCGCTATCGCTGTCGGATGAAGTGGCGCTCGATCTCGGTCTCAAGATCATGAAGGCGACCGAAGCCGATCTCGGCCCCAACGCCATCGACCAGTCGCAGAAGAAGCTGATGGTCGAGATGGTGGAAAAGCAGGGCCGCTTCGGCCGCAAGAACGGCAAGGGATTCTACGACTATCCCGAGAAGGGCAAGGGCCAGAAGAGCCTGTGGCCGGGATTAAGTGGATTGCAGTCGAAGCATCTCGACCCGGACACGCTCGACGTCGAGGAGTTGAAGCAGCGCTTTTTGGTGGTGCAGGCGGTGGAAGCCGCGCGCACCGTGGAAGATCATGTGATCGTCGACCCCCGCGAGGCCGATGTCGGCTCGATCCTGGGCTTCGGCTTTGCGCCGTTCACCGGCGGCACGCTGTCCTACATCGACTTCATGGGTACGAAGAAATTCGTCGAGCTTTGCCACAGGCTGGAGGCCAAATACGGCTCGCGCTTTACCCCGCCGAAACTCCTGGTCGAGATGGCGGCCAAGGGCGAAACCTTCTATGGCCGCTTCCCGCCGAAGAAGGCCGCCGCGGCGGCGTAAAAAAGCAATGCGCTGCTCTTCCCCCTCTCCCGTACTTGCGCGGGAGGGTTGGGGTGGGGGTGCCCGACGAGCGCGCCGATGTGCGCGGTGAGAGCTCCCACCCGCCGCGCTCTGGCGCGCAATTGCGCTGCCGAGCGCGTCGACCTCCCCCGCAGGCGGGAGAGGTGGAGAAACAAAAAGGGCCGGATCGTTGATCCGGCCCCTTGGTTATCGCGATCCGTGAGAGTTCACGCCGCCTTCAGCAGGCCTTCCTTGTTCAGGGCCTCCTGGACCTTCGGGCGCGCGGCGACGCGGGCCTTGTAGGCCTGAAGGTTCGGCATCGCCGAGAGGTCGAATTTCATCCGGTCGGCCCAGGACAGCATCGTGAACAGGTAGGCGTCGGCGACGCTGAACTGTTTGCCCATCAGGTAGTCGCGGCCGGCGAGCGCGCCGTCGACATATTTGAACTTGCCCATCACGCGGTCCTTGAAAAATGCCTTGGCGTCGTCGGCCAGCACCGGGCTGAACATCGGGCCGAAGTTCTTGTGCAGTTCGGCGGTGATGAAATTGAGCCATTCCAGCAGTTTGTAGCGCTCGGCGCTGTCGCGCGCCGGAGCGAGGTTTTTCGCCGACGCCTTGTCGGCGATCATCTGCACGATGACCGGGCCTTCAGTCACCAGATCGCCATTGTCGAGCGCCAACGCCGGAACCTGACCCTTCGGATTGATTTTCAGGTAGTCGTCGCCGTTCTCGAGCTTTTTGGCGCGCAGATCGACCTTCACCAGATCGTGAGGCAGACCGGCTTCCAGAAGCGCGATGTGGGGGGAAAGCGAACAGGCTCCGGGCGAATAATACAGTTTCATCGGAATTTCCTTCCTGGGGATTATCGGTTCGGGTGTGGGACCCGCCGACGCCGGTCGGACCAGAACCGAGCGGGCAATAAATCTCGAATTTGAGGCGTTTTCTTCGCGCGAACCGGCATCCGCTTCGCTTGAAAACGCCAATACCTGACTAAATGCATCTGCATGAAATAGTCAAGATTGATGCAGCTGCATTTAGTGCGGTACAGTGCATCCGTCATATGTGGGCTAGGCCATGAAACGCAAACCATCGACCGAGGCGACCGCCGCCTGGATCCGCCTGATGCGAATTCAGACCCGGGTACTGGACGCCGTCGAGCAGGATTTGAAGAAGGCCGGTTTCCCGCCGCTGGCCTGGTATGACGCGCTGCTCGAATTGTCGCGCGCGCCCTCGGGCGAAATGCGTCCGGTGGAACTGGAAAAGCAGATGCTGATCCCGCAATACTCGACCTCGCGGCTGATCGATCGGCTGGTGGACGAGGGGCTGGCGGCGCGCCGCGAATGCAAAATCGACAAGCGCGGGCAGTTCGTCGAAATCACCGAGGCCGGGCGCGAGTTGCAGAAGAAAATGTGGAACGCCTATTCGGCCGCGATCGAGAAACACGTCGGTTCGAAATTGTCCGATGCGGATGCCGCGAAACTCTGCGGCTTGCTCGACCGGCTGGGCTGTTCGTGCAGCGAGGCGCAGTCGCTCGCCGCAAGAGAGGGCGTTCCCGCCCGATGACATCGCTTTCACCTGGCATGTTTGCGGACGGTGCCGTCCGCAGCCTTACCCGACACCGTGCGCGTTCGATCCAAACGCCCCACATCCGGAATTTGCATGGCGCGTGACCAGATCGATATGACGCCGCTGCAATCGCGCGACGACCTGGTGTCGTGGCTGGAAGCGGGTGCGAAGCCGCCTGCCGAATTCCGGATCGGCACCGAACACGAAAAAACGCCGTTCACGCTTTCCGGCCACCATCCGGTTCCTTACGAAGGCGCGCGCGGCATCGGCGCGCTGCTCGAAGGCATGAAGCTGCTGCTCGGCTGGGAGCCGATCATGGAGCGCGGCAACATTATCGGGCTGTATGACGTCACCGGCGGCGGCGCGATTTCGCTGGAACCGGGCGGTCAATTCGAACTGTCGGGCGCGCCCGTCGAGACCGTGCATCAAACCCAGTCCGAGCTGATGGCGCATCTGGCGCAGGTGCGCGAGATCGCCACCCCGCTCGGGATCGGCTTTCTCGGACTCGGCATGACGCCGTCCTGGTCGCGGGCGCAGATCCCCAGCATGCCCAAGGGCCGCTACAAGATCATGACCAACTACATGCCGAAGGTCGGCCAATACGGCCTCGACATGATGTACCGGACCTGCACGGTGCAGACCAATCTCGACTTCTCTTCGGAAGCCGACATGGTCAAGAAGCTCAGGGTCTCGGTGGCGCTGCAGCCGATCGCCACCGCACTGTTCGCCAACTCGCCGTTCACCGAAGGCAAGGCAAACGGCTTCCTGTCGTTCCGCTCCGAGATCTGGCGCGATACCGACAATGCACGTTCGGGGATGATTCCCTGGGCGTTCGAGGACGGCATGGGCTTCGAGCGCTGGGTCGACTATGCCCTCGATGTGCCGATGTATTTCGTCAAGCGCGGCGACGAATATATCGACGTCGCCGGCTCCTCGTTTCGGGCTTTCTTCCAGGGAAGAAATAACTCGCTACCCGGCCAGCGTCCGACCTTGTCGGACTGGGCCAATCATCTTTCGACGATTTTCCCCGAGGTGCGGCTGAAGCGTTATCTGGAAATGCGCGGCGCCGATGGCGTGCCGTGGGGGCGGCTGCCGGCGCTGCCGGCTTTCTGGGTGGGCCTGCTCTATGACGACACCAGCCTCGATGCCGCATGGGATATCGTCAAACATTGGAATGCGTCCGAACGCCAGTCGCTGCGCGACGACGTGCCGCGTCTCGGCTTCAAGGCCAGGATCAGGGATCAATATCTGTTCGAGATTGCCCGGGAATGCCTGACGCTGGCGCATTCGGGCTTGAGGCGGCGCGCCCGCCTCGATCAGTGGGGCCATGACGAGAGCCGTTATCTCGAGCCGCTGGAACGGATCATGGAATCCGGGCGCAGCCCGGCTGAAGAGATGTTGGCGAAGTTTCACGGCCCCTGGCAAGGCTCGGTCGAACCGGCCTATGATGAATATGCTTTCTAGATCATACGGTTGATCGGCATTGGGCTCGGGGGATTTTGCGCCGTTCATCCGGCGTACAGGTTCGCGGCGATCATATGGCGTCCCGCGAACCCCGGTTAAGTCCAATCAGTTGAAAGCAAATTGCGTATGGGGAGAGGCCGCCTGCTCAAGGCGTGTTTGGTAACGTTCGCTTTGCTGGCGGCCGGCGTGGCTGCGCGACCGGCGCAGGCTCAGACCGATTTCGACCGTCCAGGGTCCGACTATCAGAACTCACTGATCCGCTCCGGCGATCCGGCCGATTGTGCGCTGATGTGCGAGCGCGACCGCCGTTGCCGGGCGTGGAGCTTCAACTATCCGAACTTCAACGCCGGCGGCGCGGTGTGCTGGTTGAAGAACAGCGTCCCCGCGCGCATCCCCGATAATTGTTGCGTTTCGGGCGTACGTGGCGCCGGCGTGGTGGAACCGCGCAACGACGCGGTCGAAACCTCGATCGACCGCTGGGGCGGCGACTATCGCAATTTCGGACTGAAGAGCAGCGAGGACGGCGAGGCCTGCAAGGCGGCCTGCGTCGAGGACAACAAATGCCGGGCCTGGACCTACTCGCGGCCCGGATACGTCGGAAAAGACGCGCATTGCTTTTTGAAAAAAGAGATCAAGCCACCGCGGCGCAAGGCCGGGTTTATCTCGGGCGTGGTGCGCTAACAAAATCCTTGTCGTTGTGCGAAGCTGGAGCTGCAATCCTCGTCACTAACGTCGGTGGTTATGGGTCCCCGCTTTCGCGGGGACGACGACGGAGTGAATTGCTAGCTACAATCCGCTTCGGCCGGCAGCACGGTGAGCTCGGGCCAAAGTCCTTTCCAGCGCGCTGCCTTGGCCGCATAGGCGGCGGGTGAGAAATTGGGTCCCGGATTCGGCCGGACGATCATTTCGGCGATATCGGCAAAACCGTTCGGTGCGTACACATCGTGGCCGCCCTGGATGCGGCGGATTCCGACCTGCGTATTCTTGGTCAGGAAGCGGTCGATGCCCTCGCTCGAAGATCTTAGCGCCGGATAGGGCAGGCCATATTTTTCGGGATACCAGAGATGGACCCGCGCCTGATTGCGCACTTCGACCTTCGCGCCGAGACTAGCCAACCGGTGCTGCAATTTGCCGATGACGGCGTCCTCGGCCTGCCACGAGGTATCGGGATCGAAATAAAAGATGTCATAGTCGTCGATGCCGTAGTCGATGGCACGTTTTGTCAGCACATTCCACGCCGTCTGCACCAGGCATCCGGAGACGATCCACGCGTCCGGCAACGCGAGCCTGAATATTTCATCGGCAATGATCTCGTTGATGGGGTTGCGGCGCACGGTGGCGAGAAACGTGTCGCGGTTCATCGCGTTGATGCCGTTACTACCGAAACGGAGGCCCGACGGTGTCCCTTGTTTGGTCGGCTCAATGCACCGCGGTAAAGAACCGCGCGCCGCGGAAACCCGACAGCCAGGTCCACACCGGCTGGCTGCGAATGCCGAGGTCCCATGATGCCACCACCGCGTCGGCGCGGCCGACCAGATTGTCCATCGGCAGCAGCCCGACGCCGCCCTGGCGCACCGGCACGCGGCTGTCGGCGGAGTTGTCGCGGTTGTCGCCCATCACGAACAGGTAGCCCGGCGGGACGGTGACTTCGGGCGTATTGTCGAGCCAGCCATTGTCGCGAATCTTGAAAATCGCGTGGGTGACGCCGTTGGGCAAGGTTTCCAAATAGCGGTAGGCGGGTTCCGCGCCGCCATTGTCGTCTTCCGCCTGACCGATGCCATCCGGCTTCAGCGACGCCGCACGGTCGTTGATGAAAAGCTGACCCTGCCGCACCTGGATACGATCTCCGGGCAGGCCAACCACGCGCTTGACCCAGGCCTGTGACCGGTCGCCCGGCCAGCGGAATACCACGACGTCGCCCAGCTTCGGCGTGCCGCCGAGCCAGCGCCCGGTCTCAGGCAGACTGATCTGCATGGGCAACGAGGCGGTGCTGTAACCGTAAGGATATTTCATCGCCAGAAGCGCATCGCCGATCTGAAGTGTCGGCTCCATCGAGCCCGACGGTACGTAGAACGGTTCGGCAAACGCGCCCTTGGCGATGAACACCACGAGCACGATGGCTGCGAGCTGAACGAGCTGGCCGCGCCAGCCTTGCGCCTTCGGGGAGACCGATTGATTTTCGATGCTCATCCGCCTGTTCCTCCGACCGTGATGCGCTCCATCCGCAACGTCGGTTGGCCGACGCCGACCGGCACGCCCTGGCCGTTCTTGCCGCAGGTGCCGATACCGGTATCGAGCGCGAGATCATTGCCGATCATCGTGATTCGATGCAGGTCGGTCGGACCATTGCCGATCAGCATCGCGCCCTTGAGCGGCGCGCCGACCTTGCCGTTCTCGATCCTGTAGGCCTCGGTACACTGGAACACATATTTGCCCGAGGTGATGTCGACCTGACCGCCGCCGAAATTCGCGGCATAGATGCCGTTTTTCACCGAGGCGAGAATTTCAGCGGGTTCGCGGTTCCCCGCCAGCATGTAGGTGTTGGTCATGCGCGGCATCGGCACATGCGCATAACCCTGGCGCCGGCCGTTGCCGGTCGGCTTCATGTTCATCAGCCGCGCGTTCTGGCGGTCCTGCATATAGCCGACCAGGATGCCGTCCTCGATCAGCACCGTGCGGTTGGTCGGCGTGCCCTCATCGTCGATCGACAGCGAGCCGCGCCGCGATGCCATGGTGCCGTCATCGACCACGGTGACGCCCTTGGCCGCAACCTGCCGGCCCATCAGCCCTGCGAAAGCAGATGTCTGCTTG
This sequence comes from uncultured Alphaproteobacteria bacterium, assembly GCA_963742425.1. Taxonomy (GTDB): domain Bacteria; phylum Pseudomonadota; class Alphaproteobacteria; order Rhizobiales; family Xanthobacteraceae; genus Bradyrhizobium. The sequence continues at coordinate 155,149 of CAVULR010000005.1, read as the reverse complement.
CGGTTGAAATCGCCCTCGAGCCCATGGCCGACCGCCTCGTGCAGCATCACGCCGGGCCAGCCGGCCCCCAGCACCACGTCCATTTCGCCGGCAGGCGCGGGGACGGATTCAAGATTGACCAGCGCCTCACGGATCGCGCCGTCGGCAGCTTCGCGCCAGGCCTTGGTGTCGATGAAGCGCGCATAGCCTTCGCGGCCGCCATAACCCTTGCTGCCGCTTTCCTGGCGGTCGCCCTGGCCTGCGACCACCGAAATATTGACGCGCACCAGCGGCCGAACATCGCGATAACTCTCGCCGTCGGGGCGGAGAATTTCCACCACCTGCCAGGTCGCACCTAGACTGACGGTCACCTGCCGCACCCGCGGATCGCGGTCCCGGACATAGGCGTCGATCTCGGCGAGCAGTTTGACCTTGGATTCGAAACCCGGCGCGTCGAGTGGATTGTCGTCGCCATAGAGCCGTACATTGGTATGCGTGGGCGCGGCGGCGAAATGACCGCTATAGCCACCGCGCACAGCTGCGACCGCGTCCGCAGCCCGGATCAGCGCCGGCTGCGAAACGTCGGAGGAATGCGCGTAACCGACGGCGTCGTCTTTTACCGCGCGCAACCCAAAGCCCTGCGAGGTGTCGTAAGTCGCCTGCTTCAACCTGCCATTGTCGAACATCAGCGCTTCGGTCTGGCTGTATTCCAGGAACAATTCGCCGTCGTCGGCGCCCTCCAGACCGCGTGCGACCTGATGGCGGACCTGGTCGCGGTCGAGATTGGCGCGGTCGAGCAGGGAGGTTGTGGCAGGATCGGGCATTGAGACTCCGGTGCGGATCTGGATCTTTTGTCGTCCCCGAACGCCGGAACTCACCAATCTGAGGTGTCGGAGTTTAGGCAAGGACTGGCGGCAAGATGGCTTAAATCACGGTAGACAGTGAGGAAGATAGGCACGATTGCTAGAAAAAGGGAGGTCCGGCATCCAGTGAGGCACAATGCCTCACGGCAATTTGTCATATCCCTCGCCGATCCCGTTCAGGCTGAGCGGGAAGCCGATGCCCTCTTCGGGGGTCTCGAAAATAATAAAGGTCGCGGTCTTGGCGGTCCGGATCTGGCCGAGCAATTTGTCATCCATCACCACCTCCGCAACGCAGCCATTGGGCAGGCATCGGACAAAACCGGCGCGGCCGACATCGACATTGTCGAGCTTCAGGCCAAGCCCGGAGGGCAGTAGCACGCCGAGCGGCGCCACCACCCGCATCAGCTTGCTCTTCTGGTCGGCGGTTTTCAGCACGATCACGGTAAGGCCGGCGTTCGAGCGGTCCTCGGCCACCACGCTCTGGATCAGGGCGCATTGCTCGCCCTGCGCACCCGGCGGGGTATCGCAGCGGATTTGCCAGTCGCCATGCACCGATCGCACCGCGCCCTGGGCATTGGCAACAACCGTCAGGCCGAAAAACAACGCAACGGCCACCGTGCCGCCCAGCCAGCGGCTGAAACCAGCGCCAGGTGGATTACCGCGCCTTGTCGCGTGTCCTATCAAGTATTTCGAAGGCCCCATCAGGGTCGATCCCTTGTATCGCCTTTGGCTGTCGGTCGCTGCCGTGACTGTACCGCAATGAGGGCGCCTTGAAGGCGATTTGAGCGCCCGGATGGCCGCCCCAGCAACCAGCGAATCAGGTTCCTGTGGAGCACACCGTTTGTGCCTACATCGGGCAACCGGCCTGTCAAGCGCTGCCGGGGTGCGAAAGTAGCGCTTTTGCCTGATTTCTCTGGAAAATGTGGCATCGGGGCAATTGGCGGCGACGCGTCGCTCGGCGCCGTACTACTGCATTGCGAGAGGCTGAGAATTATGGTTTGAGAGGCTGGATTTCGACGCGTTCCAGCGATCTGGCCCAAGTACTTTTCAAGGTGTACTCCTAGAGTACAGGCCGTTTGTCAAAGCGCGGATCGTGCAGCATCTCTTGGCCAATCCGGCGGAGTGCTTTGGGGATTTATCAAGGGAGCGCGAACGGCATGAAGATGTCGAAGGGCCAAATGGGTCGGCAGTTGCTGGCAGCGGCGGTAGCCGGCGTGGCGCTGGCGGCCTGCGGGACGGCGTCAGCCGAATTGGGCCAGCCCGCGCCGTGGGAATACAAGCTGCAGGAATCGGCCACGCAGGTGATGGACGACATCACCTGGTTTCATAACTGGTTGCTGATCGTCATCACGATCATCACGCTGTTCGTCCTGGTGCTGTTGACGATCGTTGTGCTGAAGTTCAATGCCAAGGCCAATCCGATCCCGTCCAGGACCACCCACAACACCCTGATCGAGGTCGCCTGGACCCTGATTCCGGTGCTGATCCTGGTGGCCATCGCGATCCCGTCGTTCAAGCTGCTGTTTCTGCAACTCGACATTCCCAAGGCAGACCTGACGATCAAGGCGACCGGCAAGCAGTGGTACTGGAGCTACGCCTATCCCGATAACGGCAAATTCGAATTCGACTCGCTGCTGGCCCAGGACAAACAGCCCCGGCTGCTCGGCGTCGACAACGAGATGGTGGTGCCGATCAACAAGGTGGTCCGGATTCAGACCACCGGCGCCGACGTCATCCACTCCTTCACCGTGCCGGCATTCGGCATCAAGATCGACGCGATCCCCGGCCGGCTGAACGAAACCTGGTTCAAGGCCACCAAGCTCGGCATGTTCTATGGCCAGTGCTCCGAACTGTGCGGCAAGGATCACGCCTTCATGCCGATCGCGGTGCGGGTGGTGAACGATCAGGAATTCGCCGCCTGGGTTGAGGGTGCGAAAAAGAAATTCGCGACCGGGCCGGCGAACTCGTTCGCCTCGGCTGGCGCGGCGGCGCAGTAAGCCAACAGCCGCGGCGCGCATCGACTGGACAAGGACGACGGGACCGCAAGGTCCGATAGACTGCAAGGCAGGATTTGAAAATGGCATCGACCGCAGCGGCTCATACCGATCACGCCCACGACGATCACGCGCACGACCATCCGACCGGATGGCGGCGTTTCGTCTATTCGACCAATCACAAGGACATCGGCACGATGTACCTGGTGTTCGCCATCATCGCCGGCATCATCGGCGCGGCGATGTCGATCATGATCCGCATCGAGTTGATGTATCCCGGCATCCAGATTTTCCATGAGACCCATACCTACGACGTGTTCGTGACCTCGCATGGCCTGATCATGATCTTCTTCATGGTGATGCCGGCGATGATCGGCGGCTTCGGCAACTGGTTCGTGCCGCTGATGATCGGCGCGCCCGACATGGCGTTCCCGCGCATGAACAACATCTCGTTCTGGCTGCTGCCGGCGTCCTTCGCGCTGCTGCTGATCTCCACCTTCGTCGAGGGGGAACCCGGCGCCAACGGTGTCGGCACCGGCTGGACCCTGTACGCGCCGCTGTCGACCTCGGGCCATCCCGGACCTGCGGTCGACTTCGCCATCTTGTCGATCCATCTGGCCGGCGCCTCCTCGATTCTCGGCGCCATCAATTTCATCACCACGATCTTCAATATGCGCGCGCCCGGCATGACGCTGCACAAGATGCCGCTGTTCGTGTGGTCGATCCTGGTGACGGTGTTCCTGCTGTTGCTGGCGCTGCCGGTGCTCGCCGGCGCCATCACCATGCTGCTGACCGACCGCAATTTCGGTACCACCTTCTTCTCGGCCGAGGGCGGCGGCGACCCCGTGCTGTTCCAGCATCTGTTCTGGTTCTTCGGCCACCCTGAAGTCTACATCCTGATCATTCCGGGCTTCGGCATGATCAGCCAGATCGTCTCGACTTTCTCGAAGAAGCCGGTGTTCGGCTATCTTGGCATGGCCTATGCGATGGTCGCGATCGGCGGCATCGGCTTTGTGGTGTGGGCGCACCATATGTATACGGTCGGCATGTCGTCGGCGACGCAGGCCTATTTCGTTGCCGCCACCATGGTGATCGCGGTGCCGACCGGCGTGAAGATTTTCTCGTGGATCGCCACGATGTGGGGCGGCTCGATCGAGTTCAAGACGCCGATGCTGTGGGCGATCGGCTTCATCTTCCTGTTTACGCTCGGCGGCGTTACCGGCGTGGTGCTCGCCAACGCCGGCGTCGACCGCGTGCTGCAGGACACTTATTATGTCGTCGCGCACTTCCACTATGTGCTGTCGCTGGGCGCGGTGTTTGCGATCTTCGCCGGCTGGTACTACTGGTTCCCGAAAATGACCGGCTACATGTATTCGGAGACCATCGGCAAGCTGCACTTCTGGTTCACCTTCATCGGCGTCAACCTGGTATTCTTCCCGCAGCATTTCCTCGGGCTCGCCGGCATGCCGCGCCGCTATGTCGATTATCCCGACGCGTTCGCCGGCTGGAATTTTGTATCCTCGATCGGCTCCTACATCTCGGGGTTCGGGATGCTGATCTTCATCTATGGCATGATCGATGCGTTCGTGCGCAAGGAGCAGGCCGCCGACAATCCGTGGGGCGCGGGCGCCACCACGCTGGAGTGGACGCTGCCGTCGCCGCCGCCATTCCACCAGTTCGAAGTGTTGCCGCGCGTGCAGTGATGCGGATGCGCGTCGCCTCAACCGCGGCGCGCGCGTGATCCGGTCGACCGGATCATGATTTAAAGGAAGCGAGAGCAGTTTTGTCGGTTGTCGATACCAACGCCATCGAACTGTCGCCCCGGATTTCCGAGGCCGACGTTGCCGACTACATCGCGCTATTGAAGCCACGGGTGATGTCGCTGGTGATCTTTACCGCGCTGGTTGGCCTGATGATCGCGCCGGTTCATGTTCATCCCGTGCTGGCCTTCACCTCGATCCTTTGCATCGCGGTCGGCGCCGGCGCCTCCGGCGCGCTCAACATGTGGTACGAAAGCGACATCGACGCCCTGATGTCGCGCACCGCCAACCGGCCGATCCCGCGCGGGCGCGTCACCCGGCCGGAAGCGCTGGCGTTCGGCATGACGCTGGCGTTCTTTGCGGTCATGACGCTCGGCATCCTCGTCAACTGGCTTGCCGGCGCGCTGCTTGCGTTCACGATCTTCTTTTATGTCGTGATCTACACCGTGGCGCTGAAGCGCTGGACTGCGCAGAACATCGTGATCGGCGGCGCCGCCGGTGCGTTGCCGCCGGTGGTGGCGTGGGCGGCGGCGACCGGGTCGCTGTCGATCGAGCCGATGCTGCTGTTCCTGATCATCTTCTTCTGGACCCCGCCGCATTTCTGGGCGCTGGCGCTGTTTCGCAGCGATGACTACGCGCGCGCGGGCGTGCCGATGCTCCCCGTCGTCGCCGGCCCCGATGCGACGCGGCTGCAAATCCTGCTTTATACGGTGGTGCTGGTCGCGGTCGCCTTCGCACCATGGCCGCTCGGCTATTTCGATGCGATCTATGGTGTAGCCTCGCTGGTGCTCGGCGCCGGCATGCTGGCGCTTGCGATCAACGTCTATCGCCGCCGCGAAGGGACCGAAGCGCTGCGTGCCACGCGAAAACTGTTTGGGTTTTCGATTCTCTATCTGTTCGCGCTGTTCGCAACCTTGCTGATCGAGGTTGTCTTCCGTGCGCTCGCGCCGTCGATCTGGTAGGGGGCGCATGGCGAGGCATGGCCGACAAGCAGGAGCAAAATGGAATTGTCCTCACCGAGGCGCAGAAAAAGCGCCGCCGCGAGCGTTCGATCGCCATTGCGCTGGCGCTCGGCGTCCTGGTCGTGCTGTTTTTCGCGGTCACGATGGTCAAGGGGCCGGCCGTTCTGGTGCGGCCACTTTGAAATAATGTGATGGATATGGAGAACAAGCCAGCGATGCCGCAACAGCCCGCCTCAAGCCGGAGGGCGAAGCCGCGCCTTGCTCGCGATGCGGCGGTGGCGGCGATCTGCGGACTGGTGGTGGTGTTGATGGTCGGCGCGTCCTATGCCGCCGTGCCGCTTTACAACTGGTTCTGCCGCGCCACCGGCTTCAACGGCACCACCCAGGTCGCGACCTCGGCGCCAGCCTCGGCGCCGCTGGCGCGCAAGATCGCGGTGCGCTTCGACGCCAATGTCGCGTCCGGACTGCCATGGAAATTCGAGCCGGAGCAGACCGAGATCGAAGTCAGAATCGGCGAAGTCGTCACCGTGTTCTACAACGTGATCAATCAATCGGCGCGGACCACGAGCGGGCAGGCGGCCTACAACGTTGCCCCGCTGACGGTCGGCGCCTACTTCCAGAAGCTCAACTGCTTTTGCTTCACCGAACAGACCATGGCGGCGGGCGAAAAGCGCGAGATGCCGGTGGTGTTTTACGTCGACCCGGCGCTGGTCAACGACAGCGACAATGACGGGCTCAACACGATCACGCTGTCATACACCTTCTATCCCGTTCGCGAGCCGGCGCCCAAACCGCTGGCGGCGAGCGAACCCGACAAAGCCAGGGAAAATCCCAAAGGAAACCTCTGATCGTTGCGATCTGAGTATTGATTTTTGAGACCAAGACGTGCCGCGCAGGCACCGCTAACGGAGAGACCGACAATGGCTACGGCGCAAGTCAAGCACCACGACTACCACCTCGTCGATCCAAGCCCCTGGCCGATCGTCGGTGCCGTCTCGGCCTTCATCATGGCCGTCGGGGCGATCCTCTGGATGCATCATATGATCGCCGCGGCGCCGATCATTTTCGGCGTCGGCACCATCGGCGTGCTCTACACCATGGTGAGCTGGTGGACGGACGTGATCCGCGAGGCGGAGTTCAAGGGCGATCACACCCGCGTGGTGCAGATCAGCCACCGCTACGGCATGATCCTGTTCATCGCCTCCGAGGTGATGTTCTTCGTCGCCTGGTTCTGGGCCTTCTTCAACTCGGCCTTGTTTCCCGCCGATGCGGTTCACGCGGCGCGCGACGCGATCTTCGGCTGCGGCGCGGGCACGCAGATGGGCGCCTGCAGCGTGCCGGGCACCTGGCCGCCCAAGGGCATCGAGACCTTCGATCCCTGGCATTTGCCGCTGTTGAATACGCTATTGTTGCTCACCTCCGGCACCACGGTCACCTGGGCGCATCACGCGCTATTGGAGAACGATCGCCAGGGCCTGAAATACGGCCTGATCCTCACCATCCTGCTGGGGGCGGCCTTCACCTGCGTGCAGGCCTACGAATACAGCCACGCCGCGTTCTCCTTCGCCGGCAATATCTACGGCGCCACCTTCTTCATGGCGACCGGCTTCCACGGCTTCCACGTGCTGATCGGCACCGCGTTCCTGACCGTCTGCCTGTTGCGCGCCTATGCCGGGCATTTCAGCCCGACCCAGCATCTCGGCTTCGAATTCGCCGCCTGGTACTGGCATTTCGTCGACGTGGTCTGGCTGTTCCTGTTCATCTGCATCTATGTCTGGGGCCACGGCGCCGAAACCATGGCCCACGGCGCGCATTGATCTGAAGCACTGTGCTACAACGGGGCGGCCGCAGGGCCGCCCTTTTTGTTTCGCGAAAAGCGAAAGACCAGCCGATGACGGAAGGCACGTTGCCTACGCTGACCCAGAGCGCGATCCGCGGCATCGCCTGCAAATGTCCGCGCTGCGGCAAGGGCAGGCTATATGCGGGGTTCCTCGACCTGCGCCCGAACTGCGAGATCTGCGGGCTCGACTATGCCTTCATCGATAGTGGCGACGGGCCTGCGATCTTCATCATCATGATTGCCGGCGCCATCGTCGTCGGCTGCGCGCTGATCGTGGAAGTGAAGTATCAGCCGCCGTTGTGGCTGCACGCGGTACTCTGGTTGCCGCTGATTCTCGCGACCACGCTGTTGCCGCTGCGCGCGATGAAGTCGCTGCTGATCGCGCTGCAGTTTCATCACAAGGCAGCGCCCGGCCGACTGATCGATCGCGAGCCGAAATGATCGCGATCGAGGGACGAAGGCGCAGCGTCGCCGGATTCGCCATTTTTACGATGCTGATAGTGGCTGTGTTCACAGGCCTCGGGGTCTGGCAGTTGCAGCGCCGGGTCGAAAAGCATGCGCTGATCGCGGCCTTGACCGAACGGCTGACGGCGGCGCCTCAGCCATTGCCCTCACCCGCGCAGTGGAGCGCGCTCGCGCCGGATCGGGACGAATTCCGCCGCGTCCGGGTTTCCGCGACCTATCAGACCCATGCCGATGCAATGGTCTACAGCTCCGGCTCGGCGGTGCGCGACGACATTTCCGGCCCCGGCACATGGGCCTTCCTGCCGGCGCGCCTGGCGGGCGGCGAGATCGTCGTGATCAACGCGGGTTTTGTGCAAAATACCATGCAGGACCGCAGCCAGCAGGATCGCGCGGTGAGCTCGCTGATCGCAAACGAGCCAGTGACACTCACCGGTTACATTCGCTTTCCGGAAGCGGCGGGCGTGCTGACACCTTCGGAAAATATCGTAAAACGGCTGTGGTTCACGCGCGATCATTTCGCCATGGCGCGCGCGCTCGGCTGGGGCGAGGTCGCCCCGTTCTATATCGACCTGGAGGCGCCGCTGCCCGCGAGCGGCATCCCGAAACCGGGGCCGCTCACGGTCCATCTCAAGGACGATCATCTGCAATACGCCATCACGTGGTTTACCCTGGCAGGTGCGTTGCTGATCGCGTTCGGGATCTGGCTGCGGGCGCAGCGGCGGCGCGGTGAATCCTGAGCCGGTGGAGATGTCCGCCACGTGCTGGCGCCGCGCTATTCAGCTTGCACACCAGCCAAACTACGGGCGGCCGGCGATGACCACCTTGCGGTATTTACCGACTCGGGCTCATCATCCCGAGCGACGGAGACCGGCGCCGTGCGATGCATAAAATGCGAATTTGACAACCGGGCGGGACGCAAATTCTGTGCGTCCTGTGGCGCCGCATTGCCGACATCTTGCGAGAAATGCGGTTTTCCGAACGAGGCGGCGGAGAGTTTCTGCGGCGGTTGCGGTCACCCGCTGATCGGCAAAAAGGCCGTGGCGGCCGAAGCCAAAACGAGTGCCGATCCCGACGGAGACCGCCGTCCGGTTACCGTGCTGTTCTGCGATCTGGTCGGATATACCCGCCTCTCTTCGGTGCTGGATGCCGAGGATGTGCATGCCCTGCTGGAGCGCTTCTTTGCGCTCGTCGACGCAACGGTCGACCGCTTTGGCGGCAGCATCGACAAGCACATCGGTGACGCGGTGATGGCGCTGTTCGGAGCGCCGCTTGCGCGCGGCAACGATGCCGAGCGCGCCGTGCGCGCCGCTCTGGAGATCCAGGCTTCCGTTCCGGAGCTCGCGTCCGGCCTGCCTTCCGCTTTGGCCGTTCATATCGGTATCGCGACCGGTGAAGTCATTGCAAGTTCGGTGGGAAGCCAACACCATCGCGGCTACACTGTCACCGGCGAGGCCGCCAACATCGCCGCGCGGCTCTTGGACAAAGCCGGCAGCGGAGAAACCCTGGTTTCCGACGCGGTCTATCGAGCGACCGATCATGTCGCTTCGTACGAACCGCTGGGATCATTGATGTTGAAGGGGCTGGCGGAACCCGTCGAGGCCTGGCGCCTGAAGGAAGCGAGAAGCGCGGCACCGGACGCTCACGCGCTGGTTGGCCGTCGCTCGGAGCTCGGACAGTTCCGCGCCGTGCTGGATGCCTGCGTCAATGGCGTTGCCGGCGCCGCCCTCTTGATCCGTGGTGAAGCCGGGATCGGCAAGACGCGGCTGATGGATGAGTTGCAGTCGATAGCTGCAACAGCCGGCATGTCATGCATTGCCGGATTCGTCCTCGACTTCGGCACCGAGCGCGGTCATGGCGTTGTGCGCACGGTGGTTGGCGGCCTTTTGGGTCTCGGCTCCAAGATGACGCCGGACCTTGCCGAACGCGCGATCGCTGAAAATTTGCAAGGCGGGCATTTGCAGGCAGACGATGCGCTCTATCTGCGCGATCTCCTTGAGATGTCTCAGCCCGAAGACGCGCGCAAGCATTATGAGGCGATGGACGCCGACGCACGCACTCACGGCAAGGAACGCGTCGTCGTCGCCCTGATCAAAGCCTCGGCGGAGAACCGGCCGCTTCTGGTCACGGTCGAGGACGTGCATTGGGCCGATCCGGAGACGCTTAGCCTGCTGGCCGCGATCACCCGGGCGACCGCGATCAGCCGAACGGTTCTCGTCATGACCACCCGCATCGAGGGCGATCCCCTCGATACGCATTGGCGCAGCATCGCGGGCGGGGGAACACTGATCACCATCGATCTTTCGCCCCTTTCGCCGGCCGACGCGCGGTCGATCGCGCGGCGCTTCATCGATGCGACGGCGTTCGCCGATCAATGCGTCGAGCGTGCCGGCGGCAATCCGCTGTTCCTGGAACAACTGCTAAGAGGCGCCGGCGACCTGACGGACGGACGCCTCCCGGCATCCATCCAAAGCGTCGTGTTGGCCCGTACTGACCTGCTATCGGCCCAGGACCGCCGCGCGATTCAGGCGGCCTCGGTCCTCGGCCAGCGCTTCAGCTTTACCCATCTCCGGGCGCTTCTCCAGCAGCCTCAGTACGATTGCGCAACTTTGGTGCGGAATGTCCTGGTGCGCCCCACCGGGGACGGTCTGCAATTCGCTCATGCGCTGGTACGCGACGGCGTTTACGGCTCACTTACGAACGCGCGGAAGCGAGAGTTGCACGCTGCCGCGGCCGCGATCTTTGCCGATGATCCGGTGCTGCGCGCCGAGCATCTCGACCGCGCCGGCGAGCCCGAAGCGGCGCGGGCCTATCTTGGCGCCGCCAAGGCACAGGCGATCCTGTTTCGGCAGGACCAGGCGATTGCGCTTGCAGCACGCGGCCTGACTGTTGCGGGCAAGGCAAACGACACGTTCGAACTCGCCATGCTCGTGGGCGATCTTCAACTGGACGCGGGGCGCGGCACTGAGGCTCTCGAAGCCTACGTCCAGGCGCTGGCGGTGGCCGGCGAAGACGCCGGGCGGTGCCGCGCGCTGCTCGGATGCGCCTCGTCCAATCGCTTGATCGCCCGGGTGGACGACGCATTCTCTGGTTTGGCCGATGCCGAGCCCCTGGCCGTCGCGCGCGGCGACGATCGGGCGCTCGCGGAAATCCACTATCTCCGCGGCAATCTGCATTTTGCACAAGGGCATTTGGTCGAGTGCCGCGGCGAACACGAATTGGCACTCGAGGCGGCCCGGCGCGTGCAAGCCCCGGAATGGCAAGCCCGAGCCCTCAGCGGCCTGGCGGATGCGCAGTATATGGATTGCCGAATGGCAACGGCGCTTTCCCACTTTGCCGATTGTGTTGATCTTTGCGACGCATATGATCTGACACGGATAGCGGTGCCCAATCGCGTCATGATGGGGCATTGCCGAATTTACACGTGCAAATTCGACCTGGGACTGGACGACATGCGCATGGCGCGGGAAGCGGCCGTCAGGATCGGCAACCGGCATGCGGAAATGTTTGCGACCCATTCGATCGCAATGTGCCTGATCGCTGCTGGACGCTATGACGAGGCCGATGACGTGCAGTCGAAGGCGCTAGAGCAGGCGCGCACACTGAAGGCGCGGCGCTACGAGGCCATGATCCTCGGCGAAGGCGCGGAACTCGCGCTTTCGCAGGGGCGCAGAACGGAAGCGTTGTCGCTTGCACGAAAGGGGCTGGAGATTTCCGAACAGACCGGCCGGGGGTTTGTTGGGTCGATACTCTACGGTCTCCTTGCGCTTGTGGAGGACCAACGCAGGGATCAAGAGGCGGCGCTCGCCGCCGGAGAAGCATTGCTCTCTCAGGGAGCCGTCGGCCACAACCACTTATGGTTCCGGCGCTATGCGATCGAGCGCGCGCTGCTGCTTGAGGACTGGAACGAAGCCGACAGGCAGGCGGATGCGCTGCTTGCTCGCATGTCCGCCGAACCGCTCGCCTATGCATCCATCGTGGCTGAACGCGGCCACTACCTGGTCCGTCGCGGCCGCGGTGAAACCACCGACATGGACGAAGAAAAGTTCAGGCTTCTCTCCGAGGCCGCTGCCGGGGTCGATCTGCGCATCGACGCGCTGGGCAACGCATTACGTCGGAACTAGTTGCTTCGTTTCGAGGCGGCGCGCTCGACGATGAAAATGAGCGAGGGCCGGCTGCGGCCGCCTTATTCGAAGGCGACGCCGATCCGGAAGTCGGTTCGCCGCACGACACGGCAGAGCAGGCGCAATCCATCCTCCGGGATGAGGAGGATGAAACTCTCAGGGACGGCAGCCTGGTTGGATACCTCGATCGCCGCGCCGGTCAAGGACAGGTTGCGGACCACACAACTGATCACACCACCCAGGAACTCAATGGTTCCGGGTTTTGAAACGAGGTAGCGCGGCGCGATGCGAGTTTCGACCATCTGACAAAAATGCTTTGAAATTCCAGGTAGGCGACAAATCTCGCCGTAGTTTTATTGAGAACAATTAGTGCTTTGTTAATGGAAGCTCATTTCGCCGCGTCTGTAAGAAAGAGGCGGGGCGGCCCACGGTTTGTACGGTGCAGGGCGTTTCCTCGACCTGCGGGCAGAATCCCGGTTTCCACTTCGGCCAAAAACACTTTATGGTGGCTTGGCTCGCCCCACGGGCGAGGCTGGATTATCAAGAATTATCAAAGGCTTGTCGGTTAGCCGCAAGCCTTTGGAGGGCGGTTTGACGCGGTACATTTCGACCCGGGGGGAGGCCCCCACTCTAGGTTTCTGCGATGTGATGCTGACCGGGCTTGCCCGTGATGGCGGCCTTTACGTGCCTGAAGTCTGGCCACGGCTTTCGCCTGATGTCATCGCCGGCTTCTTCGGCCGTCCGTATTGGGAAGTCGCCGTCGATGTGATTGCCCCGTTTGTCGGCGGTGAAATTTCCGACGCCGATCTCGGCCGCATGGCGAACGAGGCCTACGCCACGTTCCGCCATCCCGCCGTCGTTCCGCTCGACCAGATCGGCCCCAATCAATTCCTGCTGGAACTATTTCATGGCCCGACCCTGGCGTTCAAGGACGTGGCGATGCAACTGATCTCGCGGCTGATGGATCATGTGCTGGCGCAGCGCGCCCAGCGCACCACCATCGTGGTCGCAACCTCGGGCGATACCGGGGGCGCCGCGGTCGATGCCTTCGCCGGCCTCGATAATGTCGATCTGATCGTGCTGTTCCCGCACGGCCGGATTTCCGACGTGCAGCGTCGGATGATGACGACGACGGCTGCCAGCAACGTTCACGCACTCGCCATCGAAGGCACCTTCGATGATTGCCAGGCGATCGTGAAGGGGTTGTTCAACCATCACGGCTTTCGCGACGCGGTTGCGTTGTCGGGCGTCAATTCTATCAACTGGGCGCGGATCGTGGCTCAGGTGGTTTACTATTTCACCTCCGCGGTCGCGCTCGGTGCGCCCGCGCGGACCGTGGATTTCACCGTGCCGACCGGGAATTTCGGCGACATTTTTTCAGGCTACGTCGCCAAGAAAATGGGCTTACCCGTGCGGTGGCTGCGAATTGCCGCCAATGTCAACGATATCCTGCCGCGGACGCTAAAGACCGGCATCTATGAGGTGCGCGAGGTTCACGCGACCGCCTCGCCATCGATGGACATCCAGGTTTCGTCGAATTTCGAGCGTCTGTTATTCGAAGCCAGCCGTCGCGATTCGGCGGTCGTTCGCCGCCTGATGGCGTCCCTGAAGCAGTCCGGACGTTTCGTGCTGCCCGATGCGACATTGGCAGCGATCCGCGAGGAATTCGACGCCGGGCGCGCCGATGAGACCGAAACCAGTGCGGCGATCCGCGCCGCCTGGCGCGAGACCGGCGATCTCGTCGATCCCCATACCGCCGTGGCGCTGGCGGTGGCCGATCGCGATATCTCGGATTCGAAGATTCCCAACATCGTGCTGTCGACCGCGCATGCCTCGAAATTTCCCGATGCGGTAGAGGCAGCCTGCGGCGTTCGGCCGGTGTTGCCGCCCTGGCTCGAGGGTTTGATGACCAGGCCCGAACACATCAAGGTCATGAAGAACGACCAGATTGAAGTTGAAAAATTCGTGATGTCGGTCAGCCGCGCCGCGAAGCAAGGAGTTGCCGGATGAGCGTCGACGTTACCAGGCTTGCCTCCGGCCTCACCGTGGTCACCGATACCATGCCGCATCTGGAAACCGCGGCACTCGGAGTTTGGGCCGGCGTCGGCGGACGCGACGAAAAGCCGAACGAGCACGGCATTTCGCATCTGCTCGAACACATGGCGTTCAAGGGCACGACGCGCCGCTCGTCGCGCGAAATCGTCGAGGAAATCGAAGCGGTCGGCGGCGATCTCAACGCCGGCACCTCGACCGAGACCACCGCCTATTATGCGCGGGTAATGAAGGCCGATGTGCCGCTGGCGCTCGACGTGCTTTCCGACATTCTGGCCAATCCTTCGTTCGTGCCGGACGAACTGGAGCGCGAGAAGAACGTGATCGTGCAGGAGATTGGCGCTGCGCAGGATACGCCAGACGACGTAGTGTTCGAACATCTGAACGAATTGTGCTACCCGGAGCAGCCGATGGGTCGCTCCTTGCTGGGCACCGCGAAAACCCTGAAAAGTTTCAACCGCGATACGTTACGCGGCTATCTTTCGACGCATTATCGCGGGCCGGACATGGTGGTGGCGGCAGCCGGCGCGGTCGATCACAAACGGGTTGTCGAGGAGGTGACGCGGCGTTTCGCCAGCTTCGACGGCGCGCCCGCGCCAAAACCGCAACCGGCGATGTTCGGCAAGGGCGGCTCCCGCGTGGTGCACCGCGACCTCGAACAGGCGCATCTGACCCTGGCCCTGGAGGGCGTGCCGCAAACCGACCTGTCGCTGTTTTCCCTGCAGGTTTTTACCAATACGCTTGGCGGCGGGATGTCGTCGCGGCTGTTCCAGGAGGTGCGCGAAAAGCGCGGGCTGTGCTATTCGATCTACACCTTCCATGCCCCCTACACCGATACCGGCTTTTTCGGGCTCTACACCGGCACCGATCCGGCGGACGCGCCCGAGATGATGGAAGTCATCGTCGATGTCATCAACGACGCCGTCGAGACCTTGACCGAAGCCGAGGTCGCCCGCGCCAAGGCGCAGATGAAGGCGGGACTGTTGATGGCGCTGGAAAGCTGCAGCTCGCGCGCCGAACAGCTGGCGCGTCATATTCTGGCCTATGGGCGTCCGCTGACGGTGGATGAGCTGGTGGCCAGGATCGATGCCGTCAGCGTGGAATTGACGCGAAACGCGGCACGGGGGTTGCTATCGCGCAGCCGCCCGGCGGTGGTGGCCCTTGGCAGCGGCAGGGGTCTGGACACGGCGGTGGCTTTTGCGGAAGGATTGACCAGGTCGAAGGCGAAGACGTTGCTTCATTGAAGGCCGGGAGTTGCAAAGAGCTTTCGGACACGGGAGAGTACTGCGATGGCCCTGTTTCGTTTATCGTCCGGCGGACCGGCCGCGCTGGCCCCGCGCGGTCATGGGCTTTTGTTGCGCATGCCGCAGATGTCCGATTTTCTGCAATGGGCGCATTTGCGCGAACACAGCCGGGAATACCTGACGCCCTGGGAGCCAATCTGGCCGTCCGACGATCTGACCCGCGCGGGGTTCCGGCGGCGGTTGCGCCGCTACGCCGAAGACGTCTCCGCCGACCGTTCCTATCCGTTCCTGGTGTTCCGGGAATCCGATGGCGCCATGATCGGCGGCGTCACGTTGGCCAATGTCCGTCGCGGCATCGTGCAGGCCGGCACGATCGGATACTGGATCGGAGAGCCCCATGCGCATCGCGGCTACATGACGGCGGCGCTGCGCGTGCTGCTGCCCTCGCTGTTCGGCGAACTCAACCTTCACCGTGTCGAGGCCGCCTGCATTCCCTCCAACGCACCGTCGATCCGGGTGCTGGAGAAATGCGGTTTCAACCGCGAGGGACTGGCGCGGCGCTATCTCTGCATCAACGGGGTGTGGCAGGACCATCTGCTGTTCGGCCTGCTGCACGAGGATTTCCGCGGCTGACCTTCGGCTTTGGGATGATCTGCGCGCTCTCGGTTTCGCCGGGATTGCGCTGCTATAACACGCGGGCGTGTGCGCCTTCGATTGCGCGGCAAATATGATGGGACGTTTTGGGGACATTCGGATGATTCGTAACTGGCCGATGATGCGAACGACGGGAGCTGGCTGGCGCGTCGCGCTTTTGCTTGCCGTTGCGGGAACCGTTCTGTGCGGATGCGCGGGCGGCAGCATGTTCGGCGCTTCTTCCGATTCGGGACCCTCGATCGGCACCAGGTTCAGCGAGCTGTTCGGCTCGAAGTCGCAGGCCGTGGGCGAGACGCCGCCGCCGCCGGTGGACAATGAACTGAGCTGTCCACCCGTGAACATTCGCGCCGGGGCGTCGACCTATGCGGTGGCGGCGCCGGGCAAGCAGCCAGTTGGCAACGATGTGCGCTACCAGGCGACGATCACCCGAACCGCGCGTGATTGCACGCAAAGCGGCGGCGAGATCACCGCGCGCATCGGCATCCTCGGCCGCGTCATCGCCGGCCCGGCCGGAAGTCCCACGACGGTCGATATTCCGCTTCGTGTCGCGGTGGTGCAGGGCGGCGTTCAGGAGAAGACGATCGCGACCAAGGTCTACCGGACGACGGTGGCGATGAATGAATTGGGCAGCATGCCGTTCAGTCTGGTGGCGGAAGATATGGTGTATCCGGTGCCGCCAGGCGCTACCGGCGATTCCTACATCTTCTACATCGGGTTTGACCCGCAGGCGCTTAAGCCCGAGCCTCCGGCGAGGCCGGTAAGAAAGAAGAAATAGGCGCGCTCACGCCGATCCAAGGCCGTCGTCCCCGCGAACGCGGGGACCCATAACCCCCGCCGTTGATTGTTTCGAAAACCGAGAGTGCACGGCGTATGGGTCCCCGCGTTCGCGGGGACGACGCTGAATGGGCGTTAGTTCAGCTTTGCGCGAACTTCCGCAATGCCCTTGGCCAGAAGATCGTCGGCGACCTGGCCCTTCACCGATTGCGACAGGATGGTGGAAGCGGCAGCGACCGCGGCATCGGCGGCGGCGGCGCGGACGTCTGCCAACGCCTGCGCTTCGGCCATCGCGATCTTGCTCTCGGCGGTCTTGGTTCGCCGCGCGACAAAATCTTCCATCTTGGTCTTGGCCTCGGCCGCGATGCGCTCAGCTTCGGCTTTCGCTGCGGTGATGATCTCCTCGGCCTCGCGTTCGGCACCGGCGTGACGGGCCTTGTATTGCGCGAGCAGTTTGGCGGCTTCTTCCTTGAGGCGGCGGGCGTCGCCGAGTTCGGCCTTGATGCGGTCGCTGCGATGATCGAGCGTCTTGAGTACCGTGCGATGGACCCCGAGGTAGGCGAATACGGCCATCAGGATGACGAAGGCGACGGCGACCCAGAATTCCGGTTCGGCGAACATCGAGACTATCCCTTCAAGGACGCGTCAACGGCACTGTCCACCGACTTGCCGTCGGGAACCAGGCCGGTGAGCCGTTGCACAATCGCGGCGGCGGCATCGGCCGCAATGCCGCGGACATTGCTCATGGCGGCGTCGCGGGTCGACGCGATGGTCTTTTCAGCTCCGGCGAGTTTGAGCGCCAGCTTCTCTTCCAGGGTCTTGCGCTCGGCATCAGATGCCGCGTTCAGCTTTTCGCGGGTCTCCGCGCCGATCGCCTGCGCGCGGGAGCGCGCCGCCGCCAGTTCGCTTTCATAAGCCTTGAGCGCGCCTTCGGAGGCGTCCTTCAGCTTCTGGGCCTCGGCGAGATCGCCCTCGATCGCGTTCTGCCGCGCATCCAGCAGGCCGCCGACACGCGGCAGCGCTATTCGCGAGACGATCAGGTAGAGTGCGACAAAGGCGATCAGAAGCGACATCAGTTGCGAAGCAAAGGTGTCCTTCTGGAAAGGCGGAAACGGGGCCTTGTGGCCGCCGTCAGCCTCGGTATGCGCGGTTGCGCCCTTGGCGTCGCCATGACCTTCAGCCACGGGCTACTCCTGTCCGGCTAAATACAGGTTTCAGAGCGCAAACAGCAGCAAGAGCGCGATCAGCAGCGAGAAGATGCCGAGCGCTTCGGTCACGGCAAAGCCGAAGATCAAGTTACCGAACTGGCCCTGCGCTGCCGAAGGATTACGCACCGCGGCGGCAAGATAGTTGCCGAAGATGATGCCCACGCCTGCGCCGGCGCCACCCATGCCAATGCAGGCAATACCAGCGCCAATGTACTTCGCGGCAATCGGATCCATGAAACGAACTCCTTCTTGAGGTTTGGTTAGTCGAGCCCGATCAGTGGCCCGGATGGATAGCATCGTTGAGGTAGATGCAGGTGAGGATGGCAAAGACATAGGCTTGCAGGAAGGCGACCAGGAGCTCAAGGGCGGTCAACGCGATGGTCAGCCCGAGCGGCAATACGGCGCCGGCCCAGCCGATGATGCCGAGCGCGCCGAGCATGCCGACGAAGCTCGCGAACACTTTCAGCGCGATGTGGCCCGCCAGCATGTTGGCGAACAGTCGGACCGAATGCGAAACCGGCTTCAGGAAGAACGAGATGACCTCGATGAACACCACCAGCGGCAGGATGTAGACCGGAACACCAGCCGGCACGAACAGCTTGAAGAATTTCAGGCCGTTCCTGTAAAGGCCGTAAAACAGCACGATGAAGAACACCAGCAGCGCCAGTGCGGCGGTGACGATGATATGGCTTGAAACCGTGAAAGCGTAGGGGATGATCCCGACCACGTTCGAGACGCAGATGAACATGAACAGCGAGAACACCAGCGGGAAGAATCTCATGCCTTCAGAGCCGGCGGTACTCTTGATCATGCTGGCCACGAATTCGTAGCTCAACTCGGCCATCGATTGAACGCGGCCGGGAACAAGCTGTCGTCCGGCGGAGCCGCCGATCATCAATAGCGAGATCACGGCCACTGCGAGAAACATGTAGGCCGACGAACTGGTGAACGCGATTTCCTGTCCGCCGATATGACCGATGGTGAAGAGCTTGGTAATCTGGAACTGATGGATTGGATCGGCGGCCATTCGTCTCTCGGTCTATCGGTTTCGCGCTTCTTGCACGGATCGCGTCGAACGTTCAATTGCGCTTGGCAAGGCCCGCGTCAGAGCCGTTCGGACTGCTTCGCCATCACGCCCGCCGACCGCATCACATTGATCACGCCGGCAGTAAAGCCAAGCAGCAAGAATACGATGAGGCCCCAGGGCGAAGTCGACAGCAAACGATCGCAACCCCAGCCGAGAGCCGCTCCGACAAGGACACCCGCGACCAGTTCGGAGGAGAGGCGAAGCCCGACGGCCATGGCGGATGCCTTGGCCTGAGCCGTGTCCTGCTCGCTTGCGGACTGGTCAGTCCCGATTTTTCGGCTGTCCCGAATTTCGGACAACCGGTGATCCAGACTTCCGAGCCTTGCGGAAAGCGCAGCCTCGTCGGGTGATTTTTCGCGATTCCCATTTCCGCTGTCATTCGTGTCTTCAGCCATGCTGTGGAGACCCGAAACGATGTCGCGTGGATGGAAATGACGGCCGTCACCCTCGAAAGCCGCGCGGACCATACTGAGCGCATCTAACCAAGTCAAGATTGCGACATGCCCATATATCTGTCTGATTTCATTTGAGTTATTTCCTCCGTCCGGCGCTGACTGCGGAGCTGTCGCCGCACTGCAATAGCCGCAAGCATGGACATCGAAATTTTTGCTGGGCGTGTCGGCGCGATCTCTGCGCTCCATAATCCACGAACGCCTGCCGATGTTTGAACCTGGCGCGCAACGGCGGATGAAAATATGGCGCGCGATCACGCAAGATCCGTCGACGGGGTAAGTCCGATCGATCTTGCATCGCTTTGGCGGGTCTGTTGGGATGGTGGGTGACGGATTTTCACGGAGCGCCCATGTCACGCCAGGTCGATTACTTTTTCTCGATTCTATCCCCGTGGGCCTATATCGGTCACAAATTGTTTCGGGACGTCGCAGCTACCTACGACGTCAAGGTGAATCACAAGCCGGTGGTACTGGTCGACCTGTTCTCGGAGACCGGCGGGCTGCCGCTGATGAAGCGACACCCGGTGCGGCAGCGTTACCGGATGGTCGAGTTGCAGCGCTGGCGCGACAAGCGCGGACTGAAATTCCATCTTCAGCCGGCGAATTGGCCGTTCAACGTCCGGCTCGCCGACGGTGTCGTGATTGCCGCGGTCGAAGCCGGCCACGATCCCGACGCATTTCTGCGGCGCGCCTTCGCGGCGGTGTGGGAAGACCAGCTCAATCTCGCCGATCCCGCGACGCTGGTTAGAATCGCCGATGACACCGGGCTTCCCGGCAAGCAACTGGTCGAGCGATCGGGATCGGACGAGATCAGTGCGATCTACGAGCAAAACCGCCAGGATGCGCTCGCGGCCGACGTGTTCGGATCACCGGGCTATGTTCTCGACGGCGAGGTATTTTGGGGACAGGACCGGATCGAATTGCTGGCGGATGCGTTGAAATCAGGCCGCGCGCCGTACCGGTCGCAGGTGTAGGGTTCCCGCCTTAGGATAAGGAAGCTTTTCTGGTTTTGAGGGGAGCACTCCCATGATGACCGCGACATCCCGCTCGAACTTCGCATCCCCTATCGCAGCCGCCGGTCTGATTGCCTTGTTCGCTTGTCTTGGCGGAATCGGCGCCGCGAATGCACAATCGCTGCCCGATACCGAGAACGGCCGCTTTGCGCTGTCGCCGGTCGCGGGCGGCATCATCCGGCTCGACAAGAAGACCGGCGCCGTTTCGATCTGCAGCAACGCCAGCACGGGCTGGGCCTGCTATGCCGCGCCCGACGAACGCGCGGCACTCGATGCGGAAATCGGAAAGCTGCAGGCCGACAATGAAAAACTCAAGGCGCAGTTGGCGGCGAAAGAGCCGTCGGTCGCAGGCAAGATCGACGAGCCGATGCCGAAAGCCGACTCATTGAAAAAACCTGAGCCCAAGGTCGCCGAAGGCGAGCGCAAAATCGAAATTCCGTTGCCGAGCGACCGCGATATGGATCGCGCGATGTCATTTCTGGAACAGGCGTGGCGGCGGCTGGTCGAGATGGCCAACCGGATGCAGAAAGATATTGGCGGCAGGATTTAGATAAAGCCTCATGGTGAGGAGCGCGGCTTCGCGCGTCTCGAACCATGAGCCTTCCAGGGTTACTGGCGTTCCAAACTCATCCTTCGAGACGGCGCTTCGCGCCTCCTCAGGATGAGGACCTTCCGGGATTTGAGGTCTTATGTCCCAACCAAAATCGCTCTCGCGCTCCCCGTCATCTACCGTCACTGCCGCAACTATCGTCTCGTCGCTACTGACGGTTCAAACGCCGGGCGCGGGCTTCGTCGATCTCACCGCCGAGGTCGCAAAATTTGTTGGGGATACCGGCGCGCGCGAGGGCACGGTAACGCTATTCATCCGCCACACCTCCGCGTCGCTCACGATACAGGAAAACGCCGATCCATCGGTGCTCGACGACTTGATGACGGCGCTCGACCGGCTCGCTCCCCAAGATGCCGGATGGCGGCACGACACTGAAGGTCCGGATGATATGCCCGCCCATGTCAAGACCATGCTAACGGCGACTTCGTTGCACATTCCGGTCCTCAAGGGCGAATTGGCGCTCGGAACGTGGCAGGCGATCTATCTGATTGAGCACCGCACGCGCCCGCATCGCCGCGAGATCGTGCTGCAGTTTGCGGGCGCTGCCGGCTGAAAACAAAACCGGCCGCGGAAGGATCCGCGGCCGGTTTGCAATGTCTTGTCCAAGCGGCCGCCGCCGCCGGATAACTCAGCCCTTCGTGATATCGACGTCCTTGGTTTCGGGCAGGAACAGGAAGCCGATGACGAGGCTCATGATCGCGACGCCGACCGGATACCACAGTCCGGAGTAGATGTTTCCAGTCGCAGCCGCGATGGCGAACGCGGTGGCCGGCAGGAAGCCGCCGAACCAGCCGTTGCCGATATGGTAGGGCAGCGACATGCTGCTGTAGCGGATGCGGCTCGGGAACAGCTCGACCAGCCATGCCGCGATCGGGGCATAGACCAGCGTCACATAGATCACCAGGATCCACAGCAATATCGTCGTCATCACCGTATTGATGTCGTTCGGATCGGCCGACGCCGGATAGCCGTGCGCCTTGATCGCCGCCGGCAGCGCCTTGGCAAAGTCGGGCGAGTTCGCGACCAAGGTCTGCTCGCCGATCTTGACCGAAGCCGGAGTGCCCTTCGGCGCTTCCTGATTGTTGTAGTTCACCGACAGGTTGACGAGGGCGGACTTGGCCACGTCGCAGGTGGTCGTGAATTTTTCGGTGCCAGTCGCCTTGAACTGGAACGAACACTCGCTGGGATCGGCGATCACCGTGACGGGCGAGGCCGAAAGTGCGGTTTCCAGCTTCGGATTGGCGAAGTGGGTAAGTCCCTTGAAGAGCGGGAAGTAGGTCAATGCCGCCAACAGGAAACCCGCGAGGATGATCGGCTTGCGGCCGATCCTGTCCGAGAGCCAGCCGAAAATGATGAAGCCGGGTGTGCCGAGCGCCAGCGCAACCACGATCATGATCTGCGCGGTCACGGCGGGCACCTTGATGGTCTGGGTCAGGAAGAACAGGGCATAGAACTGCCCGCCATACCACACCACGGCTTCGCCGGCGGTTGCGCCGAACAAGGCGAGGATCGCGATCTTGGCGTTCGACCATTCGGCAAAAGATTCGGCCAGGGGCCGCTTCGAGGTCGTGCCCTCATCCTTCATCTTCTGGAAAACCGGCGATTCACTAAGGCTCAGCCGGATCCAGATCGAGATGATGAGCAGGATGCCCGACAGCAGGAACGGTATGCGCCAGCCCCAATCGCCAAACAATTCTTCGCCCATCCAGGTCCGGATACCCAAAATAAGGAGCAATGCCAGGAACAAGCCAAGCGTCGCCGTGGTCTGAATCCATGAGGTGTAGTAGCCGCGCTTGTTGGCGGGCGCATGCTCCGCGACATAGGTCGCGGCGCCGCCATATTCGCCGCCGAGCGCAAGGCCCTGCACCAGGCGCAACGCGATCAGTACGATCGGCGCCGCGATTCCCCAGGTTGCGTAGCCCGGAATCACGCCGATGAAGAAGGTGCCGATGCCCATCAGGGTCATCGTGATCAGGAAGGTGTATTTACGTCCGATCATGTCGCCGATGCGGCCGAAGATCAGCGCGCCGAACGGACGGACGGCGAAGCCGGCGGCAAAGGCGAGCAGCGCGAAAATAAAGCCGACATTTGGCGGCACGTTGGAAAAGAAATATTTTGCGAGAAACGCGCCGAGCGTTCCGTAGATGTAGAAGTCGTACCATTCGAAAACGGTACCGAGCGAGGAGGCGAAAATGACCTTTCGCTCTTCAGCAGTCATTCCTCCGGTGGTGCGGACACTGCCCGCCGTCATAGCCATTGTCATTGGTTCGCTCCCCGAATAGTTAGCCGCAACAGCTTGTCCTACGCACCCGACCGAGCCGGAATAGCCTAGGTTTCGCTTCACGGTAACATCGCTGTGAAGGCACGCCAAATAAGACTTTTGGCCCTTTACACCGTTCGCTCCGAACACCGGCGCAGCCTGTTTGCAAGGCGACCTATTGCGTCGCACAAATCGACGAATTAACCGCCTTAACGCATGGCGGTATTGCGCGCTTGCATGCGGCGGCCCGGGAGACGACAATTGCCCGGAATAATTCGCCTGACAGGCCAATGAAGCGGTCACAGGTTCGCCGCAACCCTCACGCAAGAAATAAATGACTGCAGCTGCCAGAACGCATCTCGTCATTGCCGATGATCATCCGCTGTTTCGCGACGCGTTGCGGCAGGCGGTTGCAAGCGTCGTGACCTCGGCAAAGATCGACGAAGCCGGATCATTCGAGGAACTGACCTCGCTGCTGGAAGCCGATTTCGATGTCGATCTGATCCTGCTCGATCTGACGATGCCCGGTATCTCGGGCTTTTCCGGACTAATTTACCTGCGCGCGCAATATCCCGCGATCCCGGTCATGGTGGTATCCGCCAGCGACGATGGCGGCACGATCCGCAGGTCGCTCGAATTCGGCGCCTCGGGTTTCATTCCCAAGCGGTTCGGGGTCGATACGCTGCGCGATGCGATCGTCAAAGTGATGGAGGGCGATGTCTGGGTACCTCCGGACACCGATCTCACCTCGCCAGCCGATCCGGACATGACGCGCCTGCGCGACCGGCTGGTGACGCTGACCCCGCAACAGGTGAGGGTGCTGATGATGTTGTCGGAGGGTCTGCTCAACAAGCAGATCGCCTATGAACTCGGCGTCTCGGAGGCCACGATCAAGGCCCATGTCTCGGCGATCCTGCAAAAGCTCGGGGTCGAAAGCCGCACCCAGGCAGTGATTGCGGCGGCCAAAATTGCCGGCGGGCAATGGCGGCAGGGGACGCCGACGGCCTGATAGCAGCGCATTCTTACCCTATTCCGCGGCGACCAACTGCTGCGTGCGCCACTGCCCGAGCAACGCCCGCAAGCTTGCCGGTTTGACCGGTTTGTTGAGCACCGGGATTTTCTCTTCCCGGGCGGCCGCGCGCACATGCGGGCTGCGATCCGCCGTGATCAGGATCGCCGGAATGCTTTCGCCGAAACGCCGGCGAATATCGCGGATGGCGGCCACGCCGTTGCCGCGGTCCAGGTGATAATCGACCAGCAGGCCGGTAACGGGCGTGCCCGCGGCCGTGATCGCCTGGATGGCGGCATCGGGATCGGCTACCGCGATGACCTCGGCGTCCCAGCCCGTCAGCAAGGTCTTCATGCCGTCCAGGATCGCCGCATCGTTCTCGATGCAGACGATGAGGGCGCCGCTGATCGGTGTCCGCGAAAGTGGGGTCGCGGTGGTGACCGCGGCGGTGTAGTTGACCGCTTTGGCGGTGGGCACGGTGACGGAAAACACCGAGCCGCCGCCGGCATTGGAGTTGAGCGCGATGCCGTGGTTGAGGACGCGGGCGAGGCGCTCCACGATCGATAACCCGAGTCCGAGGCCACGCGCGATCCGCGCGCCCTGCTCCAGGCGATGAAATTCCTTGAAGATTTCGGCGCGCTTGATGACGGGAATGCCCATCCCCGTGTCATAAACGCTGATTTGCAGCGACTGGCCGCGGCGCCGGCATCCGATCAGCACGCGCCCGCGCGGGGTATATTTGATGGCGTTGGAGATCAGGTTCTGCAATAGCCGCCGCAGCAACAGCCGATCGGATTCCACCGGCAGCGAGCAGGGCACGAATGTCAGCTTGAGCCCCTTGGCGAGTGCGATCGGCACGAATTCGATTTCAAGCGACCGCATCAGGTCGCTCATCTTGAAACTCGTGATCGCCGTCGTCATGGCGCCGGCATCGAGCCGCGAAATATCCAGTAGTGCGCCGAGGATCTCCTCGATCGCTTCCAGCGAATTGTCGATGTTTTCCACCAGCCGCGAATCCTCGCCGCCGTTCTGGCGCTCGACGAGACTGGTCACGTAGAGCCGCGCCGCGTTCAGCGGTTGCAGAATGTCGTGGCTCGCCGCGGCCAGAAAGCGCGTTTTCGAGATGTTGGCGTCCTCGGCGGTGCTCTTGGCAAGCGCCAGTTCCGAGTTCAGCCGGGTCAGTTCCTCGGTGCGGTCCCGCACGCGCTTTTCCAGGTTGGCGTTCGCGCGCTCCAGCGCCTCGGCAGCCTCGAAAGAGGGCGTGACATCGGAAAGGGTGATGACGAGCCCGCCGCCGGGCATCCGGTTCGAGCGTACTTCGATCACCATGTGACGATCGGGCAGGCGTTCGAGATATGGCTCGCCTTCGGTGGTGTAGGCGGCCAGCCGCATCTCCAGCAAGGACTTGTCGTCGCCGAACTCCAGAGGGCTGATGCCCCCCATGAATTCGAGGATTTCCCGCAGCGGAATTCCGAGCTGGATCAGATGCGGCGGCAGGCCGAGAACTTCGCCGAACTGCCGGTTGGAACAGATCAGCTGCAAATCCGCATCGAACACGGCGATGCCTTGCCGCACATGGTTTAACGCGGTCTGCAGGATCTCACGATTGAAATGGAGCGCGGCGTGGGAATTGTCGAGCAGCTTCAGGGCGGCCTTGGCGGAGACGGTGCGTTTGCGCAGCAGCAGCGACATCACCAGCCGCGAGGAGGCCGCCCCGATCGAAGACGCGATCAGATGTTCGGCATGCTGCAGCAGTTCGAAGTCGGCCGGCGCCGCCGGTTCCAGGCGCGTATTGTGGGCGGTCGCGAACGCATCGAATGATTGCTGGGCGCGCTCGGGGCCAAGATACTGCGCCACCGTGCTCTGAATGTCATGAACCGTCACGGTGGACCGCCAGCGCCCGAAGGTCGGCGTGATCGGCGCAAGCGCGCTGGGCACAAACAGGTCGGCTTGCAGCCGTTCGATCGAAGACGGCTGGCGCGCAAGCGACAGCGTCACATAGCTCAGCAGGTTGAGCGAAAGTGACCAGAGCACGCCATGCAGCAGCGGCGGCAGATCGGCTCCGAACAAGGCCTGCGGTCGCAACGCCTCGATTCCGAACGGGCCGTGCTGCAGCAGCTGCAGGCCCGCGGTACTGCCGTCGAGGAAGCTCGGAAGGAACAACGTGTAGACCCACACGGCGCCGCCGGCCAGCATGCCGGCGATGGCGCCTCGCGCGGTCGCACGGCTCCAGAACAGGCCGCCGAAAAATGCCGGCGCCAGCTGCGCGATCGCCGCAAACGACAACAGGCCGATGGCCGCCAGTTGCGCGCCGCCGAGCGCGCGGTAATAAAAATATGCCATCAGCATGATGGCGAAGATCGCAAAGCGGCGGACCCTCAGCAGGAAGTAGCCGAAGTCCTTCTGGCCGGCGCGCGTTTCCGTCCCCCGCTGTAACACCAGCGGCACCACGATGTCGTTGGAAACCATGATCGAAAGCGCGACGCATTCGACGATCACCATGGCGGTGGCCGCCGACAGGCCGCCGATAAAGACCCCGACGCTGAGCAGCGGAGCGTTGCCCTCGATCGGCAGCGCCAGCACATACATGTCGCTGTCCATCGCGCCGAACGGAAAGGTTATCAGCCCGGCCAGCGCGATCGGAATCACGAACAGGTTGATGGCAAGCAGATACAATGGAAACAGCCAGCGGGCCCGGCCGACCTCGGCGTCACTGGAATTCTCGACCACGCTGACGTGAAACTGGCGCGGCAGCAGCATGATGGCGCAGAACGACAGCAGCATCATGGTGAGGAAATTGCCGAGCGAGGGCGTGTAATTGATGACGCGGACGGCTTCGGGAGTCTTCATCGCTCGCTCGATCAGTTCGACCGGGCTGAACATCCAGAATGTGACGAAAGCGCCGGCCGCGATGAACGCCACCAATTTGACGATCGATTCGGTTGCCACCGCCAGCATCAGGCCGTGCTGATGTTCCGTCGCATCGGTCTGGCGGGTTCCGAACAAGACCGCGAAGGTCGCCATCGCCAGCGTCACCATCAGCGCGATATCGCCGATGATCGGAATCGAGGAAAATGCCTGGTCCTCGCTCAGGATCGTTTCAAGCGACGAGGCCACGGCCTTGAGCTGGAGTGCGATGTAGGGAACCGATCCGATGATCGCGATCAGGGCGACCGTCGCGGCGACCGCCTGGCTCTTGCCGTAACGCGCGCCGATGAAATCGGCAATCGACGTGATGTTCTGCGATTTTGCCAGCTGGATCACGCGGCGGAGCAGCGGCGTGCAGAATGCGATCATCAGCACCGGGCCGATGTAGATCGCGAGAAAATCCACGCTGGTGCGGGTGGCAAATCCGACCGAGCCGAAAAATGTCCAGGAGGTGCAGTAGATGGCCAGCGACAACGGATAGATCAACGCGCTGGCGCGGCCGCGTTGCTTCGGCGACAGCCGGTCGCCGTGGCTCGCAACCAGAAACAGGAACCCGATGTAGCCGAACGCGGCTGCGATCACGCTCCAGTCGTGCAGCATCGCTGCTTGTCTCCCTAAAGCATCCGGTAGCTTCATCCTTCGAGACGGCGCTTTGCGCCGCCTCAGGATGAGGTCATAAATCCTCGTGGTGCGGAGCACGGCAACGCCGCGCGCCTCGAACCGAGAGGCCGCGGGAAGTATAGCCCGATTGGGCCGGCAAAGCATCGGATGTCGGCGACCCCAAAGGGCCGGATTTCGCCGGTTAAGGATAAGGCGCGGGGGAGCGTTATTCGGCCGCCAGCGATTTGCGATGCAGCGGCAGGCCGAGACGTTCCCATACCTGCAGCAGCGCTTCGGCGAGCTGATCGATCAGGCCGTCATCATGGTAGGGCGATGGCGTAATCCGCAGCCGCTCGGTGCCTTTGGCGACCGTCGGATAGTTGATCGGCTGGATGTAGATGCCGTGCTCTTCCAGCAGCAGATCGCAGGCCTGTTTGCAGAGTTCCGGATCGCCGACGAACAGCGGAACGATATGGGTTTCGCTCGACATCACCGGCAACCCCGCGGCGGTCAGGATCGCCTTGACGCGGGCGGCGCGATCCTGATGGCGCTCGCGCTCCCAGCTCGAGGCCCTGAGATGGCGGATCGCGGCGGTCGCCGCCGAGCAGATCGCCGGCGGCAGCGCGGTGGTGAAGATAAAACCCGGCGCATAGGAACGCACGGCATCGATGATGTCGGCGCTGGCGGCGATATAGCCGCCGAGACAGCCGAACGCCTTGGCAAGCGTGCCCTCCAGAATATCGATGCGGTGCATGACGCCGTCGCGTTCGGCGATGCCGCCGCCATGCGGGCCATACATGCCGACCGCATGAACTTCGTCGACATAGGTCATTGCGCCATAACGCTCGGCAAGATCGCAGATTTTCTTAAGCGGCGCGATATCGCCGTCCATCGAATACAGGCTCTCGCAGGCGATCAGTTTGGGCCGGCCCGGACCGGCGGCGCGCAGCAATTCCTCGAGATGATCCATGTCGCTATGGCGGAACACCTGGCGCTCGCATCCGGACTGGCGGATACCCTCGATCATCGAATTATGGTTGAGCGCATCCGACAGGATCAGGCAATTCGGAATCAGTTTGCCGATCGTCGCAATCCCGGTCTGGTTCGAAATATAGCCGGAGGTGAACAGCAGCGCCGCTTCCTTGCCATGCAACTCGGCCAGTTCCCGCTCGAGCTGCACGAGGGGATGATGGGTGCCGGCGATATTGCGGGTGCCGCCGGCGCCGGTGCCTACCCGGGTTGCGGTCTCGACCATGGCGCCGATCACCTTGGGATGCTGCCCCATTCCGAGATAATCGTTGGAGCACCAGATCACGACGTTGTGCGGGCCCTTCGGCGAATGCCAGATGGCGTGGGGAAACCGGCCTGCGATGCGTTCCAGATCGGCAAAAACCCGGTAGCGCCGCTCGTCATGCAAGCGGCTGAGGGCGACACTGAAGTATTGGCTGTAATCCATCGAAAAACCTGGAACGGAGCGTGAGGCCGGTGCGGCGCGCCCTTTTTAGAGCGTTTCCAGGTTTGATGTCGAGCCGGAACTGGAACTTCCCGGGGTCGCCAGAGGGCGGGCGCAGCATGGCCCAAAACGAGGACTAAAACTTGATATACATCAATGGGTTTCGGCTCGGCGCGATTTGCGCTTTTTACTAAAATGTCACGTTGTTCTGAAGCGGAGCACGCCGTCGGTGTCCTGCGCCGTCAGACGTCCCTCCACCAGCATGTAATTGACATGGGCGATCAGCTCGCCGGCAGCAAAGCCCATCTGGTGCACGTCGAGCACGTGCTTGTGGAATACCACCGGCACCAGTTCCTTGGAGGTTTGCGGGGTTTCCCGGCACGCGTCGGCGATCAGCCGGCAGCGCTCCTCGTGATGGTCTGCCAATTGCTTGATGCGCGTCTTCATGCCGTAAAACGGCACGCCGTGGCCGGGCAACACTAAGAGGTCATAGGGCAGCGTGGTGGTGAGGCTCGCCAGCGAGGCGAGGTATTCGCCGAGCGAGTTCTGATCGGGCTCGACCGCCCAGACGCTGACGTTGGGTGAAATCTTGCTCAGCACCTGATCGGCGGACAGGAAAAGCTTGTCGGCTGCGCAATACAGCATCACCTGGTCGAGCGCATGGCCGCCGCCGGTGATGACCTTGAAGCGCCGCGCGCCGATGGAGATTTCATCTCCGTGCGAGATGCGGCGATAGGCCGGCGGCAGGATCGAAACCCGCTTCAGATAATCCTGGCCGCGGCCGAGCAATTTGTCGGTCAGGCTTTCATCCATGCCGTGGCGCCGGAAAAACAGGCGCTGGGCGTTTCTGCGCTCTTCGGTTCCGCGGTTCTGGTGGTAGACCGACTGCAGGTATTCCACCTGCGACATATAGAGCGGACAGCCGAAACGTTCGACGATCCACCCCGCAAGGCCGACGTGATCGGGATGCGAGTGGGTTACGATCAGCCGCGTGATTTTCACGTGTGCCAACGGACCCTGAAACAGCGCGGTCCAGCTCGCGATTGATTCCTCGTTGCCGAATCCGGAATCCACCATCGCCCAGCCGTCGCCGTCGGCGAGCAGGTAGATGTTCACGTGGTTGAGCCGGAATGGCAGCTTCAGCCGCACCCAAAGCACCCCGGGCATCACCTCGACGACCTGATCGGGGCCGGGATGAGTTTCCCAAGGGTATCGCAGGGCCTCGACCGAGGACTGAATGGTGTCGATCTTCGAATGCATCGGTTCGCTTCGCGCTTGTTGCCTATCGGCTTAGCCGCACAATCGGCGCGGCGCCAGCCGAAAAAACAGATGCGGCTTTGGGCAAAACACATGGGTGCTTGATTGAGGCCGTCAGTTCAGGCGAGCCAACGGGTCTCGCGCGAAGTGCGGCCGATGGCATCGAACCCGGAAAACCCCCGGGTTTCTCAGGTGCGCAATTGCGCACTTCAGATCTGTCCTTCGAACCACCCGGGAACGACGAAGTTCCTATGCCGCCCGGATGTTGGAGAGGAAAGCGTCGATTTCCGAGCGCAGGACCTCGGTTTCATGCTGGAGCGCGCTGGAGGCGCTCAGCACTTCACCCGCCGCCGTGCCGGCCTGGGCGGAAGCGGTCGAAACGCCGACGATGTTGCTGGAAACCTCGCTGGTGCCGCCGGCGGCGTGCTGGATGTTGCGGGCGATCTCGCGCGTGGCCGCGCCCTGCTGCTCGACCGCCGCCGCAATCGCGGTCGTCACGCTGTTGATCTCGGCGATGGTCTCGCCGATGTTGCGGATGGCGCCCACCGCTGACGTCGTCACGGTCTGCATATTGGCGATTTGCGAGCGGATTTCGTCGGTCGCCTGCGCGGTCTGGTTGGCGAGGCTCTTGACCTCGGATGCCACCACCGCAAAGCCCCGCCCGGCTTCGCCGGCGCGCGCCGCTTCGATCGTGGCGTTGAGTGCGAGCAGGTTGGTCTGCGAGGCGATGGTCTGAATCAGATCGACCACGACGCTGATGCGGCTGGCGTTCTCGGCAAGACCCTGCATGGTGGCGTCGGTGGTGCCGGCTTCGTCGACCGCCTTGCGGGCGATTTCCGCCGAGGTGATCACCTGGCGGCCGATTTCGGCGATCGATGACGACAGCTCTTCGGTGCCCGCCGACACCGTTTGCACGTTGGCGGAGGTTTCCTCCGCGGCGGAGGCCACCGCGCTCACCAGCGCACTGGATTGATCGGCGGTCGCCGACATGCTCTGCGCCGTCGTCTGCATGGAATTGGCCGATTGCTGCAGGCTGTGGATTGCGCCACGGACGGCTGTTTCGAATTCGACGATCCGGGCCTCCATGCGGGAAGCGCGCTCGGACTTGGCGATACGGTCCTTGTCCTGATCGGCGCTCAGCGCACGGGCCTTGATCATGCTGTCGCGGAAGACCTGCAGGGAATTGGCCATCACCGCGATCTCGTCATGCTGGTGTGATCGATAGATGTCCGACTCGAGGTCGCCATCGGACATCAGCTGCATCGAGTGCTGCAGGCTGCTGATCCGGCGCAGGATGTTGCCGCCGACATAGCGCCAGACGAACAGCGCGGATCCGATCAAGGTGAGGCCGCCGAGCGCCAGCATGATTTTGGTCGCCAGCGAAATCTCATGGCGTGCCCGGAAAGTCGCGGCGTCGGTCTCGCTCTGCACGCCGTCGACGAGCTGCTGAACGCTGACGCCGAGGCCGACATTGAGCTTGCGGGTTTCATCGAGCGTGAGCTGACCATAGTCGGTGGCGTCGAGCTCCTTCTGGCGAAGCTTGAAGACGCCGGATTTGCCCTCGCCCAGCGCCAGCAATTTCTGCGCCGCGTCTCCGAGCGCCCTGGTTCCCGAGTTCTTCGGCAGCAAATCGAGGTTGGATTTGACGCGCGCCCGGGTTGCCTTGAATTCCGTCTCGATCGCTTCGAGCGCGTCGCTGCTGTTTGCCGCGAGTGCGGCGATCATCCCGGACGCCGTCAAATGGCCGCTGGCGATCACATCGCCGAGCTGATCGACCTCGCGCGCGGCCTGCGCCGCGTCGTCGGCGGAAAGCTCGGCAGATCCGAGGATCGCATTGAGGCGGGTCTGGGCATCCATCATCGCGGGGCTCGCGGTGGCAGTGAAGGCTGCCTGCGCGCTGCGCAGCTCGGCGTATTGCTTGTCGCGCTGGGCGGCGGCCTCGAGCCGTTCGCGCGCCGCCGAGATCAGGCTTTTGACGGTGTCATCGATGTTCTTGACGGTTTCGGTGAGCGCTTCGACCACCGTCTTGTCGGCGCCCATTTCGATGATCTCGCCCAGCTTGGCGAGGATGACCGCTTGCGTTTCCTTGATCTTTCCCGAGCGTTCGTTCAGCGCCTCTTCGTTTGGCGAGGCCAGGACTGCCGGTCCCTGCCCGGCCAGGCCTGCGCTCTGGGCGGAGAGCTGCAGGCTGGCGGCGAGGCGGGGAATGTCCCGTCCGCTGAGACCGATCATGGTCCCGCCGAGATGTTGCAGCACCATGGCGGCGCCGGCGCTGATGAAGATGGCCGTGCCCGCGATGACCGCAAAGGCGGCGAACAGGCTGCCCCGCACGCCCAATTGCAGACGCAGGAATTTCAGGGGCAAACCGGGTTTGCCGATCTTAAATCGCATCGCTACCGTCCCGCTGAATCCGTCCAGGATAACCGTCGGGCAGCAGTATCGTGGTACCCGGTTAATAAAATCGCGAAAGTTTGCGGGGTCCGGAGGTTTTTTGGCACCGAAAGCAAAAAGGCCGGCTCGAAGCCGGCCTTTCCGAGGATTTGCGATTGGACGCCGATCAATACCTCGCAGCTACCGGGGCACCCCAGTTGAAGCGATAGTTCAGTCCGGCCTTTACGGTATGCTCGTCGTCATGGAATCGGCTGCCGACGAGGATGGCCGGGCCGCTCGTGAACGTGGTGTTGCCGAAATTATAGTACTGGTATTCGACCTTGGCGGACCAGTTCGGCGCGAACATGTATTCGAGACCGCCGCCGACGGTGTAGCCGTCGCGATGGTTGCCATCGGTGGTGAAGGCCGCCGGCACGCCGCCCACGGCTACGTTGATGTTGTTGCCGTCCTTCCAGGCAAAACCGCCCTTGGCGTAAAGCAGCGCCGGACCCCAGGCGTAGCCGAGGCGACCCGTGAACGATCCAAGCTGGTTGCTGTTGGAGGTCACGAGAACGCCGCCGGGAAACAGCACGCCGCTGTTGTTGCTGCCGAGCCAGCTGTACTGGGCCTCGATACCGACAACCCAGCTCGGGGCGAACTGATAATCGGCGCCGCCCTGGATGCCGCCGAGGAAGCGACCGCTATTGCCGATCAGGCTGTTATCGCCGGCGAAAGCGCCGCCGACGTGACCGCCGATATAGAAGCCGGTCCAGTTGTAGATCGGCGCGGCATACGCCGGCGCCTTGGTGTAGCCGCGGGTGCCGAGATCGGCTGCAAGTGCTGGCACGGTCGCGCCGAGAGCGACGAGGGCCACAGTCGTGAGTAGAAACTTCTTCATTAGTCTTGTTCTCCAACAGATCATTTTTGGGAGGGGCCGCGATCCGGCTCCATGCGTGCGGCGCAGTTAGCCGGCTTTGGCGGAAAATGCTGTCACCCATGGGTCACACCCGCTGGGTTCCTAACCTGTTGGGGAACAAGAAAAATCTGTGCTTAATGGAGCCTTAATCAAACCTGAAAGAAGCCTTAATTTTTTTTGCGTGCGGGATAGTGGAGAGCCCACGGCGCGTGGCGATCGCAAACGAGGCGGCGACGTCGCTGAACGCAGATCACCGGTTGAACCTGAACGACCGGCTGGCGATCCGCGCCGACCTCCGGCCTAGTAGGCGCGACGAGGCTGCCGATAGGCTGGTTCCCGTGGCACTTGTGCGAAATATGGATTGGTAACGCACTGGGCAGGGAGGCCCGATGCGGTGGCTTGGCACTGCGCCATCGAGCCATATTCGCAGTAGTAAGTGTCGCCTCCGCCCCAGTACCATTGGTGTAGGCAGATCGGAGCGTTCCCGCCATATGTTTGAGCCCGAGCCGGTGCGGCCGTCAAAACCGCGATCGTCGCCAAAATCACCGAAGCTGGAATGCGCATCAGAATTTCCTTACGGATCGATTTCGTAACATCACCGCATCGAGCAGACAAAGCTTATTGATCCAGATCAATTCACATTCGCGCGCGAGCGCTTGGTGGAAACGCTGTCTGATCTTGAACTGTTCGCGATCATTCGGGGCGAGCATTCGAGCCTTTCGATGAAACCAACCAACGAATGATTAGTCCGCCGCCTGCCGCGAAATAACTGCGCGTTGGTTACGCGGTGGTTCCCTCGAGCCATTTGCAAAAGCAAGGCTGCAAATCGCTCACGTAAATCGTAGCCTTATCAGCAAGATGGATGGTGCTGCCAGACAGGATTGAACTGTCGACCTCTCCATTACCAATGGAGTGCTCTACCACTGAGCTACGGCAGCGTACCCCGCTTAAGAATCGGCCGAAAAGGCCCCGGCAAGGCGGGCCGATCCTTGCCATAAGGGCCCCTGCGGCGCAAGCGCAGGGCTCGCCCCGGCGGCTCTCAAAAGAGCGGTCCAGTCAGCGCTGAGCCGCTGCCAACTCCTTGAGCCGGCTCAGTTGCGGGCCGATCCGGTTCCCCATTTCCTCACCCAATGCCGCCAGCGCCTTGATGGGACGGATCATCACCTCGAATTCGATCATTTCGCCCTGTTCGTTGAATTTGATGAGATCGATGCCCTTGAGCTGCCATTTGCCGATATCAGCGGAAAATTCCAGCGCGGCGTCGTGGGATCCTGCGATAAACGTGCGGTGATAGCGGAAATTCTCGAAAATCTGCACCACCGTGGTCAGCACCAGCAGGGTGGCCGGCCGCCCCGGAATCGGCGATTGCACGAATGGGGAGCGAAACACAATATGTTCGGCCAGTAACGGGGCGAGCAGATCGCGGTCTCCCGAGGCGACAAAACGATGCCAGGCCTCAAGCGTCCGCTCTGCCGAGGGCGTCAGTGGGTGGTTCTCGCCCATCGGTGTATTCTCCCGGCGATATCGTTTGAACAGCGACGCATTCGAGCAGACCGACGATGCAGGATGACAAGCATAAACGCGAGGGGCAAACCGCAAACTCCGCGGAAAAAAATTCAGGGAGGGATACGCGGCGCGACCGGCTGAAGCTGGCGCTGCGTGAAAATCTCAAGCGGCGAAAATCGCAGGCGAAAGCGCGAAGCGATATCGCCGACGCACCTTTAAATGCGGAGCAGGGCACGCCACATGACGCGGGCGAAAAAAAGCCGGGCGGATAGCAATCGCAGCACGCCCGGAAAATGTCCCGGAACATGATTTGGACCCGCGAGCGGGCTTATCGAAAGTGAGAACGACATGGGTGCCGATACCACGGCCGCGAACATGACGAATGGCGGTGCCATGGCGGCGTCCGCGTTTCCGCGCCATGAGCAGACATTCCCGACGCTGACGCCGCAGGAGATCGCGCGGATGCGCCGGTTCGGCGATCTCAGAAGCTACAAGGATGGCGAGAGGCTGTTCGAAACCGGCAAGCCCGGCCCGGGCATGTTCGTTGTGCTGTCCGGCCATGTCGCGATCACCCAGCGCGATGGCCTCGGTCACGTCACGCCGATTATCGACCAGGGCCCCGGTCAATTTCTCGCCGAAATCGGCCAGTTGTCGGGTCGGGTCGCGCTGGTCGATGGCGATGCCGAAGGCGACGTCGAAACCCTTTTGATTCCGCCGGATAAATTGCGCGCGCTGCTGGTCGCCGAAGCCGATCTCGGCGAGCGCATCATGCGCGCGCTGATCCTGCGCCGCGTCAACCTGATCCGGGGCGGCGCCGGTGGGCCGGTGCTGATCGGCCCTTCGGATTCGGCCGGCGTCATTCGTCTGCAGGGGTTTCTTACCCGCAACGGATATCCGCACCATTTGCTCGACCCGGTTGCCGATACCGACGCCGCGGAACTGATCGTGCGGTATTCGCCATCGCAGACCGATTGGCCGCTGGTCGTGGCTCCGGACGGCAGCGTGCTTCGTAACCCCAGCGAATCCGAACTCGCGCGCGCGATGGGCATGTTGCGCGCGCTGGCAAAGGACATGGTCTACGATGTCGCGGTCGTCGGCAGCGGTCCCGCCGGGCTGTCGACCGCGGTCTATGCCGCTTCCGAGGGGCTCGCGGTCGCGGTGTGCGATACGCGGGCGTTCGGGGGACAAGCCGGCGCCAGTGCGCGCATCGAGAATTACCTTGGTTTTCCGACCGGCATTTCCGGGCATGCGCTGACCGCGCGGGCCTTCAACCAGGCTCAGAAATTCGGCGCCGAAGTGATGATTCCGGTCGAGGTGAAGTCGCTCGATTGTTCGCGCGAGGACGGGTCGTTCGGCCTCAAACTCGACAACGGAGAGGTGTTGCGTGCGCGATCGGTCGTGGTCGCGAGCGGCGCGCGTTATCGGCGGCCCGAGATTGAAAACCTGGCGCATTTCGAAGGCCGCGGCGTTTGGTACTGGGCCTCGCCGATCGAGGCGCGATTGTGCGCCGGACATGAAGTCGTCCTGGTAGGCGGCGGCAACTCCGCCGGCCAGGCCGCGGTATTTCTGTCCGGCCACGCGCGCAAGGTTCATATGGTGATCCGCGGCGGCGGGCTTGGCGCGAGCATGTCGCGCTACCTGATCGAACGGATCGAGGCCACGCCGAATATCGAATTGATGTTCAACACCGAGGTGGTCGCGCTCGAAGGCCAAGACGCCTCGCTCGAGCGCGTGCGCTGGCGCAGCCGTCTGTCGGGCGAAGAGACCGGCGCCGACTTTCGCCATCTCTTTCTGTTCGTCGGTGCCGATCCCGCCACCGGATGGCTCGACGGCTGCGGCGTCACCCTCGATCGCGCGGGCTTCGTGGTGACAGGCGCGCAGTCCGAGCAAAATCAGCCGCGCGTGGTGCCGCCGCTGGAAACCTCGGTGCCCGGTGTGTTCGCCGTCGGCGACGTGCGTGCGGGATCGGTCAAGCGGGTCGGTGGCGCAATCGGCGAGGGCGCGCAGGTGGTGGCGGCGCTGCACGGCTTTCTCGGTGACGCCGCCAGACCGGCGCTTTAGCGACACGCACGCGCATGTGGCAATTTCCGATCCGGGCGAGTAGCATTCGTTCGTGTTGAAAAGGGGGAGCGCGTCATGATTTTCGATATGAGCCTGTCCACGATTACCACCCTGCACGTGATCATCAGCCTGATTGGCATCGCTTCGGGCATCGTCGTGATGTTCGGACTTCTCGGCTCCAACCGGATGCCGGGCCTGACTGCCATCTTTCTCCTGTTCACGATCTTGACCAGCGCCACCGGCTTCCTGTTCCCGTTCGAGAAGCTGCTGCCGTCGCACATGATAGGCATTATCTCGCTGGTGCTGCTGGCGATCGCGTGTATCGCGCTTTACGGCATGAAGCTTTCCGGCGCGTGGCGGGGGATCTATGTGGTGACCGCGATGATCTCGCTTTATCTCAACGTGTTCGTTCTGGTGATCCAGGGCTTCCTGAAGATAGGCCCGCTGCATGCGCTGGCGCCGAGCGTACCGCCCAGCGAGCCGCCGTTCGCCGTCGTCCAGGGCCTCGTGCTGCTGTTCTTTGTCATTGTGATGATTGGCTCGGTGCGAAGATTTCGTCCGGCATGAGCCGGCCTCGAATGAAAGTCATCCTGTTTGGCGCGACCGGCATGGTCGGGCAGGGCGTATTGCGCGAATGCCTGCTCGACGCGGATGTCGAAAGCGTGCTCGCGGTCGGGCGCCGCCCGACCGGTCAACGGCACGCCAAGCTGCGCGAAATCCAGCACGACAATTTTCTGGATTATTCGGCGATCGCATCCCAACTCGCAGGCTTCGATGCCTGCTTCTTCTGCCTCGGCGTGTCTTCGCTCGGGCTCGACGAGGAGCGCTACCGGCATCTGACCTATGACATCACCCTTGCCGCGGCGACTATCCTTGCCAAACTCAATCCGCAGATGGTGTTCATCTACGTCACCGGACGAGGCACGGATTCCACCGAGCAAGGCCGCCTGATGTGGGCGCGGGTCAAGGGCAAGACCGAAAACGATCTTTTGAAACTGCCGTTCAAGGCGGCCTACATGTTTCGGCCCGCGGGCATCCAGCCGCTGCACGGTATCCGGTCCGGAACCGCCTGGGTTCAGGCGATCTATGCGGCTTCCGCGCCGCTGTTGAGTTTGCTGCATCGTGTCGCGCCGAGCTACATGACCACGACCGAGCAGGTCGGCCGCGCCATGATCAAGGTCGCGCGCGACGGCTATCCAAAACCGGTGCTGGAGAGCGAGGATATCAACGCGGTCCAGGTTTGAGCCGGGGCGAGGCGAAGCGCGAACAACGATACGCAATAGCGCATTGGGTATGACGCCCCAACCCATCAAATAGCCGCAAATTTCAAGCTTTTGGCCTCAAGGCCTCGTTTGGCCCTATGCTTTACATATAAAAAGTAAAAAGCGGGGATCGGCATGGATCGCATTCGCATCGTCGGCGGCAGCAAGCTCAATGGCACCATTGCGATCTCGGGCGCCAAAAATGCCGCTTTGCCTCTGATGATCGCGGCCCTGCTGACCGATGAAACGCTGATCCTCGATAACGTGCCGCGGCTTGCCGACGTTGCCCAATTGCAGCGCATTCTCGGCAATCACGGCGTCGATATCATGTCGGCCGGAAAACGCCCGAACAGCCGGGAATACCAGGGCCAGACCCTGCACATCTCGGCGGCCGACATCATCGATACCACCGCGCCCTATGAACTGGTGTCGCGGATGCGCGCGAGCTTCTGGGTGATCGCGCCACTATTGGCGCGGATGCATGAGGCCAGGGTATCGCTCCCCGGCGGCTGCGCCATCGGCACCCGGCCGGTCGATCTCCTGATCATGGCGCTGGAGAAACTCGGCGCGGAGCTCACCATCGACGGCGGTTATGTGGTTGCCAAGGCACCCGGCGGCCTGAAGGGCGCGGCCATCGACTTTCCCAAGGTGACGGTGAGCGGCACCCATGTCGCGCTGATGGCAGCGACCTTGGCCAAAGGCACCACCATCATCAGCAACGCCGCCTGCGAGCCGGAAATTCAGGACGTCGCCGATTGCCTGAGCAAAATGGGCGCGCGCGTTTCCGGCGCCGGCACGCCCCGTATCATCATCGAAGGCGTGGGCAAGCTTCACGGCGCGCGGCACACCGTGCTGCCGGACCGAATCGAGACCGGCACCTATGCGATGGCGGTGGCGATGACCGGCGGCGATGTGCAATTGGCCGGCGCGCGGCCCGAATTGCTGCAATCGGCGCTTGACGTGCTGACGCAGGCCGGCGCGATCGTCACCCCGAATAACGAGGGGATCCGGGTCGCCCGTAACGGCGCTGGCATCAGCCCGGTGACGATTTCAACCGCGCCGTTCCCGGGCTTTCCTACCGACCTGCAGGCGCAGCTGATGGCGCTGATGGCCTGTGCCGAAGGTTCCTCGCACATCACCGAGACGATTTTCGAAAACCGCTTCATGCATGTGCAGGAACTGGCGCGGTTCGGGGCGCGGATAAGTCTCGACGGCGAGACCGCCACGATCGAGGGCATTGCTAAACTACGCGGCGCGCCGGTGATGGCGACCGACCTGCGTGCCTCGGTGTCGCTGGTGATCGCCGGGCTCGCCGCAGAGGGCGAAACCATGGTCAACCGTGTCTATCATCTCGACCGCGGATTTGAGCGGCTCGAGGAAAAGCTTTCCGCCTGCGGCGCTTCCATCGAGCGCATCAGCGATTGAACCCCATTATTGGGTGAGGTGGCCATCGGGGAGCGCCAAGCGCGAACCTCAGATGTGCTATTGCACATCGGGGAATCCCTCAGATTCCGGGTCTGGTCCTTGGGGACCTCCCCGGAAATGACGGAAAAATCCCGGAAAGCAAAGGGTTGACGGCGATTTACCGGCGCGCCATTGAGCAGTGGATACCGGGATCAAGACCCGCAAGCCCGGCCGGAAAGCCACCATGCCTGTTCGTCTCGACAGCAGCAGCGCCGATTTTGCCCAGCGATTCGACGGATTTCTCGCCACCAGGCGTGAGGTAGCCGCCGATGTCGAGGCGGCGACCCGCGCCATCGTCGATGACGTGGCCGCGCGAGGCGACGCGGCTCTGATCGAGGCGACGCGAAAATTCGATCGCCTCGATCTCGATTCAGGCCGGCTGCGCGTCACACGCGATGAAATCGACGCGGCGGTGACGGCGTGTGACGGCAAAACGGTCGATGCGTTGAAATTCGCGCGCGACCGGATCGAGGCTTTTCATCGGCGGCAATTGCCGAAAGACGATCGCTTCACCGACGCGTTGGGCGTCGAACTCGGCTGGCGCTGGAGTGCGATCGAATCGGTCGGCCTCTACGTTCCCGGCGGCACCGCGGCCTATCCGTCCTCCGTGCTGATGAACGCGGTGCCGGCTGGGGTCGCGGGCGTCGCGCGCGTGGCGATGGTGGTGCCCTCGCCGGACGGCCGGCTCAATCCGCTGGTGCTGGCGGCGGCGCATTTCGGCGGCGTATCGGAAATCTATCGCGTCGGCGGCGCGCAGGCGGTGGCCGCATTGGCCTATGGCACCGCGACGATCGCGCCGGTCGTGAAAATCGTCGGTCCGGGCAATGCCTATGTCGCGGCCGCCAAGCGGCTGGTGTTCGGCAAGGTCGGCATCGACATGATCGCCGGCCCCTCCGAGGTGCTGGTGATCGCCGACCGCACCGGCAACGCCGGCTGGATCGCGGCCGATCTGCTGGCGCAGGCCGAGCACGACGTCAACGCGCAGTCGATCCTGATCACCGACAGCGGCGAACTCGCCGATGACGTCGAACGCGCCGTAGCGGCGCAGCTTGCGACCCTGCCGCGCGCCAAAATCGCGCGCGCCTCATGGAACGATTTCGGCGCCATCATGGTGGTGAGGAAGCTCGGCGAGGCGATCCCGCTTGCCAACGCCATCGCGCCCGAGCATCTGGAGATCATGACGCAGGATCCGGAAGCGCTGGCAGGGCAAATCCGCAACGTCGGCGCGATCTTCCTTGGGCCCCACACTCCCGAGGCGATTGGCGACTATGTCGGCGGATCGAAATCACGTGCTACCGACGGCGCGCTCGGCGCGATTCTCGTCCGGCCTTGGGGTGCTCGACTTCATGAAGCGAACCTCGATCCTGAAATGCGGACCGGACCAGCTGCGCGCGCTGGGACCGGCGGCGATGACGCTGGGCAGCGCGGAAGGCCTCGATGCCCATGCGCGTTCGGTCGGGCTGCGCCTCAATTTGCCATGACCAAACCGCCCCCAGAGGAGGATTCGCAAAACCGCGTCGTCGCGGTAACGCTCGATGAGGAATCGATCGGGCGTTCGGGTCCGGACATCGAGCACGAACGCGCGATCGCGATCTACGACCTCGTCGAACAGAACCTGTTCGCGCCGGAAGGCGTGAACGACGGGCCGTTCACCCTGCATATCGGTATCACCGGCAACCGGCTGATGTTCGACATCCGACGGGAAGACGGCACACCTGTCGTCGCCCACCTGCTGTCGCTGACGCCGTTCCGGCGAATCGTGAAGGACTACTTCATGATTTGCGACAGCTACTATCAGGCGATCCGCACCGCGACGCCGGACAAGATCGAGGCCATCGACATGGGCCGCCGCGGCATTCACGACGAGGGCTCGCGCACGCTGCAGGAGCGGTTGAAGGGCAAGGTGCGGATCGATTTCGAAACCGCCCGCCGGCTGTTCACGCTGATATGCGTGCTGCACTGGAAGGGCTAGGGCATGACCCGAAAGGGCGGACGCCGGTTTTCGGATCGAGACATGCGCAAAACAAAAGAGCGCTGACGCGTGGCGGCGCGCACTCCGCAAGCCGTGCTGTTCGCATGCGGCCTCAACAGCGTGCGCTCGCCGATGGCCGAAAGTCTGCTTCGGCAGATGTTTCCTCATGCGCTCTATGTGAAGTCGGCGGGCGTGCGGAAGGGCGAACTCGATCCCTTCGCAGTCGCAGTGATGGCGGAACTCGGCCAGGATATCAGCGCTCACAAGCCGACCACGTTCGAGGAACTGGACGATTGGGAAGGACTCAATTTCGACCTGATCGTTTCGCTGTCGCCCGAGGCGCATCACAAGGCGCTGGAACTGACGCG
This sequence comes from uncultured Alphaproteobacteria bacterium, assembly GCA_963742425.1. Lineage (GTDB taxonomy): Bacteria > Pseudomonadota > Alphaproteobacteria > Rhizobiales > Xanthobacteraceae > Bradyrhizobium. Next base: position 112,645 of record CAVULR010000005.1, on the reverse strand, counting down.
CACGCTGGCCGCCGATGTGGAATACTGGCCGACCCAGGATCCGACCGGCACCGACGGCAATCGCGAGCAGAAATTGCAGGCCTATCGCGAAGTCTGCGACGCCCTGCTGCTGCGCATCCGCAAGCGTTTTTCAAAGGCCGGCGCGGCGAGCGGATGATTGTGATTTTGCGTTAGTTGTGTGACGGCGTTCCCCGGATGTGGCGCAGCACGCTTCTTGGGGCGTGGCGCTGCTGATCCGGGGTCCGCGTACCTGCACGCGCAGGTCCCGGCTCTGCGGCGCACCGCAAAGAGGCACTGCACCGCGTCCGGGACACGAGTCTTTGTTAGGCGGTTGTCTCGACGCATGCCTTCCGATAGGTTCCGCGCGCGTTCATCCCATAATGTTCCATCCGAAAAGCCCGCATGCTCGGCCGCCCCAAATTCGTTCTCGCCTCCGGTTCGCCGCGACGCCTCGCGCTACTCAACCAGGCCGGTATCGAGCCCGACGCGCTGCGTCCGGCCGACGTCGACGAGACCCCGAAGCGGGGCGAGTTGCCGCGCGCCTGCGCCAATCGGCTGGCGCGCGCCAAGGCCGACGCCGCGCTCAAATCGGTGCAGCTCGATGACGAATTGCGCGGCTCGTTCATTTTCGCCGCCGACACCGTGGTCGCGGTGGGCCGCCGCATTCTGCCGAAGGCGAATTTGGTCGACGAAGCCGCGCAATGCCTGCGGCTGTTGTCGGGCCGCAACCATCGGGTCTACACCGCGATCTGCCTGGTAACGCCGAAGGAGGCCTTTCGCCAGCGGCTGGTCGAGACGCGCGTGCGCTTCAAGCGCCTGAACGAGGATGACATCCAGGCCTACATCGGCTCCGGTCAATGGCGCGGCAAGGCCGGCGGTTACGCCGTGCAGGGCATCGCCGGATCGTTCGTGGTCAAGATGGTCGGCTCCTACACCAATGTCGTGGGCTTGCCACTCTATGAATCGGTCACCCTGCTCGGAGGCGAAGGTTTTCCGATACGCTTCGGCTGGCTGAATGCGAGCTAAGAAACCAAGGAATGCCGGGCCCGCCAGGGAAGCCGCAAAACGGTGCCCGATCTGCGGCAAACCGGCGAGCGAGACCTCGCGGCCGTTTTGCTCTCCGCGCTGCCGCGACGTCGACCTGAACCGCTGGCTGTCGAATTCCTACGTCATTCCGGGATCGAACGAGGACGATGAGGACACCCCGGGCAGCGAATGAGGTTTGCCGCGATCGGCCATCGGCGCCTCGCCGCGCCCGAATTGATTTTCGCAAAGCCTGCCTCCACACTCTCCGAAAAACACCGTGACCCGAGGCAATCGGGCCAATCGAGGAGCGTGCCCATGTTGAATCGCCGTCGTTTTGTCGGAATAGCCGCCGCCACCGTGGCAGCGCCGTCCATTCTCTCGTCCCGCGCCTTGGGCGCCGATTGGCCGGTCAAACCGGTGCGCGTGGTGGTGCCGTTCGCGCCGGGCGGCTCGACCGATATCACCGCACGTCTCGTCAGCAATCGCCTGCAGGAGGTCTGGGGCCAATCGGTGGTGGTCGAGAACAAGGGCGGCGCCGGCGGCAACATCGCAGCCGACGCGGTCGCGCATTCGGATCCCGACGGCTACACCATCTTCATCGTCGGCCCGGGAATGGCCACCAACCAGTTCCTGTATCCGTCGCTGAGTTATGATCCGGTCGGCGACTTCGCTCCGGTGACGATGCTGATCACGCAGCCCAACATGATGTGCGTGCCGAATTCCTCGCCTGCGAAATCGGTCAAGGAGTTCATCGCCTATTGCAACGCCAACAAGGGCAAGGTGACCTACGCCTCGTCGGGCAACGGCACCACGCTGCATTTGAGCGGCGAGCTGTTCAAGCGGCTGGCGAACGTCGAGATGACCCACATCCCCTATCGCGGCGGGGCGCCTGCGATCAACGATCTCATCCCAGGCCGCGTCGATGTCATCTTCGACAACGTGCCCTCGATCATCTCGCATGTCCGGAGCGGCACTTTGCGCGGGCTCGCGGTGACGACCAGGGAGCGCATCGCCGTCATGCCCGAGATGCCGACCATCGCGGAGTCGGGCGTGCCCGGCTTCGACGTGTCGTCGTGGTTCGCCTTCTTCGTGCCGGCCCGGACGCCGCAGGAGATCATTGCCAAAATCAACGCCGACACCAACGCGGCGTTGGTCCATCCATCGGTGAAGCAGCGGTTCGACGATCTCGGCGCCACGGCGAAGGGCTCGACACCGGCGGAGCTTGCCGCTTTCCTGAAATCGGAAATCGACAAATGGGGACCGGTCATCCAGGAAGCGAAGATCAAGGTTGAAAACTGACGGCGGAAATGCCGCGGCGTCGATCGCCGCGGAATTTCGTGCCGTCCAATGAGGCCTGGTGGAATAGGCGTGATTTCCCAGCAATTTGGGGGTCGCGGTGCGCCATGCGAAGCCGAACGCGAAGCGAGGCCGTGCCATGCGTAGCCGCAGGCGAAGCATGGTGGACAGGGCTGCCCCGCCTGACTATAAACCGGCGCTCCCGGGCCTTGGCCGAGGGAAGTGCCCAGGTAGCTCAGTTGGTAGAGCAAGCGACTGAAAATCGCTGTGTCGGTGGTTCAATTCCGCCCCTGGGCACCATGCTTCGCCTGCGCCTACGCATGACGCAGCCACTCGCTGCGCGGTCCCGCAGCCGCCTGGGATGCCCGCTGCGCCGGCTGTGATCACCATGATTTCGTTCTCCGGCGCGCCAAATTCGGACAGGTTGGAGGCGATAGTTCAAATTTAGACGTAGTCCCGTCACGAATCGGCCAGCCTTTGCCGCGAATATTTCTTGGGGGGTAAGGGGTGACCATGTCGCGCAGGCGAAAGCCGTCTTATCAACCAGCGTCCGAATATAACGCCTACCTCGCAGGTTGGGCATTTGCCTTCGCGGTCGTGCTGGTGACATTTATGCTGATCGCGCATGGCGTACATTTTTGGCCGGAATAAAATGATTGATTTTGTCGGGTAACGAGCAGACGCTCTTCCAAATAATGAGAAAAATAAAGCGGGGCGTGGCGTATCGAGTGAGGAGACGGCGATGGGCAAAACCGGTGCGGTTTTTCAGCCTGAGCTGATCGAATTGATGAAGGCGGTTCTTGACGATGCCACTGCAACGCTTCCGGAGTGGAAACGCACGTCGGCGATGAAAGCCGAAATCGCGTCGCAGATTCTTGCATGTGCGGCGAAAGGCGAGCGAGACCCGGTTGCGTTGAAGAACTATGCGCTCCTAACCGTTGTGGAGTGCTCGCACTATTCGCATGATATTTCGCCAGAGCGCCGGGCAGTTTGAGCCTTCGCAAAGGGGTGCGGAAAGCCAGGGGTCGCCAACGATCGGATCATCCCCGCGCGGTCCAAGATGCCCGTTGCGCCGGCAGCGTCGGCGAATCGATCCTGCCGGCCCCTGAATTGGCGGATGCCTCGGGAACCAGCGGCGGGCTCCCGATGGGGTGCTCGTTGCGGCGCGCCTCGTAGAACTCGAGCACGCGTTTTGCCGTTCGGGTTTCGAGCCGCTCGAAGTTTTCGCGCGCCTGATCGAGGTCAGACCGCGACATCCTGCGATCCGCGGCCCTCATCAGCAACAGAGCCTTGACCGTTGCCCAGGAGCAGCCGGCCGCCTTGGCGATCACCTGCACCACGCCGGGGTTCTCATGGAGCACCGCCCGTTCGGCTATCTCGATCGGACAGTGGGCGAGAATCGACAAAGCCATCACCGTCTTTTCGAAGTCTTGCGCGCTAGCGGCCGCGTGAACATTGCCGTCTCCGAGTTCCCTCCAGTATTTGAGCCGCCTTACTTTTTGCCTCGCTATGGCATGATCTCGCGAATTGTTGCGGACCTCGAGGTTAATGTCGTCGGTCGCCTCCGCCACCGCGCCCGGCACGACATCGCGAAATTGCGGATTTGCCGCGATCATCCTGCTGCACACCGCAGCCGAGGCGGTTTCAAGCAGCTTCAAAAAGTGATGCCGGGGAATGTCGTGCCGGGTGCCGACATGCAGCGCGAGTTTGGCATCGTCGCCGGCCCGCATCACGAGTTCGCGAAAGCTGCCATCTGAAAAGCAGGCGCCGGCATTCTTCGCAACGGCGTGGACGACGTTGGGTTCGCCACGCTCGATCAGGATTTCAGTGATGGCCTCGCTGATCGCCGAACGTTGCGCGATGGCGAAAAGATGACCCTGGCTCTGGGTACTTGCGCTGAGTACGAGATCGGCCTCGCTGAGGGCCGTCGATCGGCTGAGAACCGGAGCCGCCACGTCGACGGCATCGTCGAAGGCAAATACGCGAACCAGCCTCGCTGGAGCATTTGAGTTGGCTGCAAGATGCCGGGCGAGCTTGACCCGGGTTTTCAGCTCGATCACGGCAACGAGCGACTTGAAGATCTCATCGAACAACTCGATCTGTTGTTTCGAATAGCGAGGCGACCCGGTGATGAACAAGTCGGTAATGCGCGTGAGCGCGCTCAATTGCTTTTTTGTGGACCCCGATACGGCCGTGTTCTGTATTTCATCGATCAGGGCGGAAAACATGGTCATGGATGTTTGTCTCGTCAGACGCTTTTTTGCGTTCGAGGTGGCGGGAACGGCGAGCAACGGTCCGATGCTACCGGCTTCGGATGAAAATAACCGGCTCCGATTGCTTCTGAGATGATTTAAATTTTAGCTTTGAAATACACCAACGGGAATTCTCGCCCAGCGCCTTGCAGCGTTGGTTGCGGACACGCGGGCCCGCGTTCTGTTTCCGAATTATCCCGCGCGGCAAACCGGTGTGTTGGCTTATCCGCGGTTCGTCGCTCTCTTCTGCGGCCGCCGGCGCTGTTTGCGGAGGGCGTGCTGGAAGTAATCGCGCGCGACCGCTTCCACGATCGTCGAGGCCAACTGGTCGGTCTCGCTGGCATCGCGCCGCTTGGCTTCACGGACGTACTCGGCTGCTTTCTCTTCCAGTTTTTGCAAACTTGCGTCATCGGAAATTGGCGTTGCCGATTGAAGCCGTTCGCGAGCCCGCGCGGTGTCTTTTCTGGAGGGCATGGCAAAGCTCCCGGACTGTTTTTGTTGTTTGATCTTGAGGTTGTGGAGCGACCAGATCCGATGCCCGATCAACAGGTCAGGCATTTCCAAGGATGCCGGTTGAGATCCGGTTCACTAGATCGACGAAACAACCCGGTGCGAGGTGTCGGGTTCCCGACATACCAGACGACGGCAAATGGTTCCCTTACGGAACCGCATTATTTCGGTTGCCGATGGAAGCGAATCTCGACACGCGAATTGCGATGTCTAGGCGCTCTTCCAGACGTTCACCGAGTCTCTCATCGAGGCGCAAAACACTTAACCGATAAACCCGAACATGAAAACCGAGTTGAGGGTGATGGGCCGAAAGCACCTTTAACCGAAGCAGGCCGGCCGATATGAGAAACAAAACAATTTCGGTTTTCCCTGCGCAAAAAATATGGCCCGGAAGGATTTCCTCCGGGCCATCAAGAAGCGAGCCTGCATCCGGCTCGTATTTGCAACTTCAATTTCACTAGTGGTGCATGAACAGCGCCAGCAGAAGAATGATCGGAAGCGGAACTCCTAACAGCCACAACAACGCGCCTCTACCGAAGCCCATAACGGCCTCCATAATGATGTCGATGCCCTGTCAACTCGGCCAGGTTTTTGAAGTTCCGGAAAGCAATGAAAATCTATCGCGCGATCAGCGGAACCGGCATGGGAACTGCGGCGACCGATCGCCGTTGTTTCTGTTATGGAACGTGACCCATTTGATGCGGCGATAGACGCGATTCTGGCAAGTGCCGACGGCGACATCCGTCGCGCGCTCAAGGCGGTGCTCGTGGAAAACGTCGTGCTGGAATCCGAGCTTCGGCAACTATACGCCGTGTCGGAACATGGCAAGCCGGCGGATTGGCGTTCGCTGCACTAGGCGCCGTTTTTGGTTAAATCTTTTTTCCGTGCGACCTCCACGCGGTGCAGCGTTCGACTGGCGATGCGCAAGCATCGTCTGGTACGCTGCTCCGCAGAATCGGGGATCAGCAGCGCAACGCTTTTACGGCGCTGTGCAGCATCCGGCGAACGCACCCGGCGACGCCGTTCGGCCAGCCTTCAAGGAACGACTATCATAAACATCGGTTAGTAGATCGGGCCGTTGCTGCCCCTTGGCGTGCGCGGCCTGCACGGTCCCCACCGTCCCCAAGCCCCCCTACCCAAGGTGGGACCGTGCTTTCGGATTCATGGCGCGCGGTCGTTCGGATATGATCGGGGATGCGGTCAAATTCCGCCGGCTACCGTTCTCGCACCATTCGTCCGATCACTTCAGCGCCGGCCGAAAATCGATCGCGCGCAGGATGATGCCGGGAGGATTGCCCTCCAACTCGACGTCGCTGAATTTCCGCGCGGCGCGTTCCTCGATGCGCTCGCGCAGCCGCAGGAATTGCTGCTCGCGCTGGGCCGGCGGCGTGCGCGACGAACCTTCCATTTGATCCATCGCGTCGGTGGAGATCGCGCAGGCGATCGTGTCGGCTTCGTTCTTCATCGTAAACAGCACGACCATCCGGTTGAAGTCGTACTCCTGAAAGTGGCTTTGTGTCAGCGCCATATCGAAGAACTCCTCGGATCGAACGGGGTAGGGCGCCCCGGCCTCAGAATTTCTTTCTTGCCGGCGGCGGATTGAGCTCGGCGATTTTCGAAAGGCAGTCTTCCTGCGTGGTATGCGGACCCGTGACGAAGGTGCCGCTCACCTTGGTAGAATACCAGCCCGACACGACGCCGAGACGCAGCGATTCTTCGGTTTGGACGTGGCGCGCGGAAAGAATTTGCATGGAAGTTCCTTTGATGTCAGGTGTTCGCGGGGGTGCGGAGCATCCTGCGGCACGCATTGCGCCTATTAGGCCGAAATAGCCACGATTTTCTTTGTCACCCCGCCGTCCGCGCCCGTCGTCCCTCGATCGGATAGGCCGGGATCGTTATAGCCCGGCGTCGAGGGATGGCCGATCGCGACGAGGCGGTCGATCAGGGCTTCGTCCTCGGCGGTGAAGCGATAGTCGAGCGCGCGCAGGTAATCGTCCCATTGCTCCTCGGTGCGGGGACCGGCGATCACGCCCGTGACGAACGAAGAGTTCAGCACCCATGACACCGCGAACTGCCCGGCGGTGATGCCCTTCGCTTCGGCGTGCTGCTTGATTTCCTGCGCCAGCTCCAGCGATTCCGGCCGCCACTCGGTCTGCATCATGCGCGTGTCGTTGCGCCCGGCGCGGCGTCTCCTTGTCGGGCGGCGGCATCGGGGCGGTATTTGCCGGTCAGCACGCCGCGCGCCAGCGGGCTATAGGGCACGATGCCGAGGCCGTAGAAATTGCAGGCCGGGAAATGCTCGACCTCGGGCATGCGGTTCATCGCGTTGTAATAGGGCTGGCTGACGACCGGGCGGTCGATGCCGAGGCGATCGCAGATGTTGCAGATCTCGGCGACCCGCCAGGCGCGATAATTCGAGACGCCGAAATAGCGCACCTTGCCCTGCCGGATCAGTTCGCCCATCGCGCGCACGGTCTCGGCCAGCGGCGTCGAATGGTCTTCCTTGTGCAGATAGTAGATGTCGATGTAGTCGGTGCCGAGCCGCTTCAGGCTTTCATCGGCGGCCTGCAGCACCCAGCGCCGCGACAGCCCGCCGCGGTTGGGATCGTCGCCCATCTGATTGGCGAGCTTGGTGGCGAGCACCCAGTTGTGCCGGCTGTTGGAAATGGCGCGGCCGACCACCTGTTCGGAATGGCCGCCATTATAGGCGTCCGCGGTGTCGATGAAGTTGATGCCGGCCTCGCGCGCCTTCGCCACGATCCGCGTCGAGGTCGCCTCATCGGTCGGGCCGCCGAACATCATGGTGCCCAGACAGATCGGCGAGATTTTCAGGCCGCTGCGGCCGAGTTGACGATATTGCATCGGTTTGTCCTTCGGTGGGCTCGTCATTCCGCGCGCACGAAGCGCGAGCCCGGAAGGTCAATCCGGATTCGGCTGCGCACGCTCTTCGGAATGACGCTAGGCATCATTCTTCAATATCTTGAACACGCCGCTGGCCATCGCGATACAGCGTTTGTCGACGGTCACCTCGGTGGTGATGAAAATCAGGCTGCGGGTCGAGCGCACCACATGCGGCTTCGAGACCAGCGTCTCGCCGATCTTGCCGGCCTCGACGAAATGGGTGTCGAGCTGCACGGTCGCCAGCGTCGGCTTGCCGGAGACGTATCGCGCGGTCATGCCGCAGGTGCGGTCCGCGAACGTCATCAGCACCCCGCCCTGCACCAGGCCGCGGCGGTTATGGTGCTTGTCCTGGGCGACCAGCGCATATTCATGCTCGCCGTCCACGACCCGCTGCCACAACGGCCCGACCAGATGCAGGAAGCCCGTGGTCTCGACGATGGTCCAGCCGGAGGATTTGAGCTTCTCCGTGGCCTTGTCGGTCATAACTGTCATTCCGGTCCCGGCGGCTGAATTGGGCTTTCCGGTCATTTCATCAATCGCCGACGTGTTGTAGTCAAGCAGGATGACCTGGCCATTCGACGATACCACAAGGCGGAATATCGCAGCGCGCTGCGCCGGCTTCGCGCGGTTGCCCGAAAGCGAGCCGGCGCCGGCGCTGAAGCGGGCCGCGGTCGCCATCGCGCTGGTCGAGGCCGGCGAGCCGCTCGGCGGCACGGCGCTGCTGTTGACCCGGCGCGCGGCGGGCCTGCGCGCCCATCGCGGCCAATGGGCGCTGCCGGGCGGGCGCTGCGACGAGGGCGAGACGCCGGTCGAGGCGGCGCTGCGCGAACTGCAAGAAGAGCTCGGCCTTGAACTCGGCGCAGAGCGATGTGCTGGGCCTGCTCGACGATTATCCGACCCGCTCCGGCTATCTGATCACGCCGGTCGTGGTGTGGGCGGGCGCGAGCGCCGAGATCTCGCCCAATCCCGGCGGAGGTCGCCTCCGTGCATCGCATTGCGCTTGACGAGATCGAGCACGCCGACGCCTTCGACTTCACCACCATTCCCGAAAGCACGCGCCGGGTGATCCGCTTTCGCCACGCCGGCCAGTTCATCCACGCGCCGACGGCGGCGCTGATCTATCAGTTCCGCGAAGTGCTCGCCGGCCGCGATACCCGCGTGGCCGAACTGGAACAGCCGGTGTTTGCCTGGAAGTAGGCGCAGTGTTGGTGCGAAGACATCCGCACCCCAACTCTCCCCAGCAAGCGCGGGAGAGTGCCGAGCAAAGCGAGGCGGGTAGGGGAACGCCACCAGCGCGCTGATAGGATTATTCGCTGCGCTGCCAAGTGGGGCTGACTTGCGCCGGTCGCGCTTGCTACAACACAACATGAACCTTCGTGCGATTCGCCATCCCGGATATCTCGCGCTTGCGCTGCTCTCGATCTGCCGCCGGCCGAGGCGATGGACGCTGCCGAACCTCCCGCCGCTGCAGCCGGTGCGATGGCGCAGGCGGCGTCGCCGCAAGCGATCGCCGAATATCGCCGCAAGCTCAAGGAATATCAGCAGGCGCGCGCGGCATTCGAGGAGGAGGCCGGCGCCTATTGGAATTCGATCGCCGACAAGCGGCGCGGCCGCAATGCCAAACGGCGCGAACATTCTGCCATCGGGCTCGACGACTACGTGCTGACGCAGCCGCCGGTCTATACCGGGCCGAAGCGGCCGGTGAACCCGGAGCCCGAGCCCGAGCCAAAGCGGCCCGAGCGCAAATATATTCCTGTCGTTGCCGATCTCCTGAAGGCGGCCTCCGAGCTCTTTCAGTTTACACCGCAGCGGCCTTCCCAGCGAGGTCGAGTTCAAGCGCGCCTATGCCCATGTCGCGGCGGCGGCCGGGCTGACGCGCGAGCAGGCGGTGCGGGTCTATTCGTTCGAGACCGGCGGCAACGGCAATCACGACATGCAATCGGGCTTGAGCGCGTCGCGGCCGGGCTCGCGCCCGATCTCCACCGCGATCGGCTACAACCAGTTGCTCACCACCAACAGCGTCGAGCTCCTCGCCGAGCAGGGAAACGAATTCGTCCGGGCGCTGACGGAGAAAGCGGCGGGATTGCAGGGTGCGCCGCGTCAGGCGATGGATCGCAAGATCGCGGTGCTGAAGCGGATGGTGGCTGTCGCGCGTTCGGTGCCGGACGAATGGGCCCAGCACGAAAAACTGGGCGATACGCCGCAAGGCTGGGCCATCCATGCGATGGTGCTGGACATCGATGTCGGTCCGCTGCTGCAAACCCACAAGCTGCTGACTTCGGTGATCTTCGCGCGCGCCAAGGGTTATTCCCGCGCGCTCACCGCAGCCGAACTGGAGATGATGAATCTGACCGGCGATTCCACCGGGCTCGACATGGTGACGATGCCGCAGGCGATGCGTGAGCAGGTCCCGACCTCGAATTTTTTCCAGCGCTCGGGCTACGAGCGCAATCCGGTGGCGATCCGCCACAACACGGTGGCGAAATTGCTTGAAGTTACCGACAGCAGGATGGACGCCAACAGCAACCTGCCGGGCGCGAAGGAATTGGCGGCGGCGTTTTAGGCGGCTGGCGCGCTCAGTTCCCCTCTTCCCATGTGGGAGAGGGTGGACGCGATGCAACGCATCGCGGACGGGTGAGGGGTCTGTCTCCGCGGATAGCGACCCCTCATCCGGCTTCGCTGAGTTTATCATCGGGCGGCGCTTTGCGCCGACCCGTTGGCGAAGCCACCTTCTCGCACCACAAGGGGAGAAGGGAGGAAGGAAAATCTCACTCCGCCCCGAACATGAACTTGCCGTCGCCTTCGAGGAACGGCCCGGTCCGCATATAGAGCTGTCCGTTCTGGCCGATGAAGAACAACGTGCCCCTGGGTACTTTCTTCGCCCCCTTCAGCAGCAATCCCGCATTGTTGGTACCCATCTTGTAGGCGAAGGTCTTGCCTTCCTTGTCGTAGCCATAGCCCGTGTCGGGCGACAGCAGCCAGGGAGCGGGCTTGGCGGTCTCGGCAAATGCGGATGTCGCCAGCGCTGTCAGCGCGGCCGCCATCAAAAGGGACTTTGTCGAAAATCTCGTCATGCTGCGGGCTCCCAAGCAACCGTAAGATGGTTTCGCTTTGAACAAATCACGAACGCCGTTGTCCCGTCAATACGGCCGCCGCGTCGCTTGAGAGTTTGTGATTTCGCGCGAACGCCGCCGCGACTATCTTTCGGTTTCGGTCTAGAACGGCGGTCTTGCAAAATACGTCGGGGATGATTCGGATGAACCAGGTCGTGAAAATCTGTTTGGGCGTCGCGTTGTGGTTTGTGATGCTGGTTCCTGTCGCGCAGGCCGACGAATTCAAGCTCAGCAACAACCAGAGAATTTCCTGCAGCCGGGGCCTCAGCGCCGGCAAACTCAATACCGCGACCTGCAAATCCTACGCCTATATCTTCAACGTCAAGACCTCGGAGTATTTCAGGTGTCAGGTCACGCTGGCGCTGACGCGTGACAACAAGGAAGTGATCAACGTCCAGACCGACGGCTCCTGCGCCAGGAAACCCCGCATCTTCGATACCGATTCCCAATACGCCTTCGACGCCACCGAAACCGAGCCGCCGAACACCAATTCGTTCTTCGGTCCCGGCGGCTATTCGGTGTGGGCCGCCGACACCAAAGCGCAGAAAGTTCGCGGCTGCATCACCATCTCCTCCGGCCTCGGCACCGACATTTCGAAATGCCTGGACATGACGTTTCAATGATCGCCCGGCAGGTCGCGGATCCGGCGCGGCCCGCGGGTTTCAACGCCTCTGTTCCGCAACCTTGTTTTTGGCCACCGACGGGTTGACCCCCGGCATTCGCGCGTCCACCTTCTCCGCCAAATCAGGGAAGCGAAATGTCCATTTTTTCAAAGCCGGTTGCCGCCGCCATTGCCGTAGTAGTGTCGGTTCTGTCCGCCCCGGCGGCGCAGGCGCAAGCCTTCATCAACGTTCTGACCGGCGGCACCTCAGGGGTGTATTATCCGCTCGGCGTCGCCATCGGAAAAATCTATGGCGACAAGATTCCGGGCGTGAAGACGCAGGTGCAGGCGACCAAGGCGTCGGTCGAGAATCTGATCCTGTTGCAGCAGGGCCGCGGCGAGATCGCGTTTACGCTGGGCGATTCCTTGAAGGCGGCCTGGGATGGCGACGAGGAAGCCGGCTTCAAAGCCAAGCTCGACAAGCTGCGCACCATCGGCGCGATCTATCCGAACTATATCCAGATCGTGGCGACAGCCGACAGCGGCATCAAGACGCTGGCCGACCTCAAAGGCAAGAGTCTCTCGGTCGGCGCGCCGAGGTCCGGAACCGAGCTCAACTCGCGCGCCATCCTCGCGGCAGCGGGACTGAATTACAAGGATTTGGGCAAGGTCGAATATCTGCCGTTCGCCGAATCCGTCGATCTCATGAAGAACCGGCAATTGAACGCGACGCTGCAGTCGGCCGGCCTCGGCGTGGCCTCGCTGAAGGATCTGAGCACGTCGACCGATATCGCCGTGGTGTCGGTCCCGAAGGAGGTGGTCGACAAAATCGGCCCGCCCTTCGTGTCGGTGATGATCCCCGCCAATACCTATACCGGCCAGGACAAGGATGTGCCGACCGCCGCCGTGATCAATTATCTGGTGACGAGTTCGGCGGTATCGGACGATCTCGTCTACCAGATGACAAAACTGATCTTCGATTCACTGCCGGAACTCGCCAACGCACACGTGGCCGGCAAGGAGATCAAACTGGAGACCGCTGCGACCGGCAGTCCGGTGCCGTTGCACCCCGGCGCGATCCGCTACTACAGGGAAAAAGGCCTTATTAAGTAGGGTCCTCGTCATGGCCGGGCTTGACCCGGCCATCCATCTTTCTTTGAGTGAGTCTCTTTCCTGATGGATGCGCGGGTCAAGCCCGCGCCTGACGTATCTCGGGGGCGGCACGTTGGTTGGTATTGGGCGCCGTTCGCCGCGCTCGCGGGGGAATGACAAAAGATGCTGCAGGCTGAGGGCGCGGAAAAGCCGGTGAAGGTCCAGTTCGATAATTTCGAGCATGGATTCCCGGAAGGTTTTGGCCCGGGCGGCTGGGGCCGTCTGGCCTACGCGATCGGCATCGCTTTTGCGGCCTTTCAGCTTGTCGTCGCGGCATGGAATGTGTTGCCGAGCCAGGTGGTGCGCGGCGTCCACGTCGGCTTCCTGCTGCTGTTGACGTTCGGCCTGATCGGCAACTTTACCGCCAGGACCAATTTCGGTCGCGGCGCCGGCTGGCTGATCGGGGCAGCCGGGTTTTTATGCGGGCTGTACCAGTGGATCTTCTACGCTGATTTGATCGCGCGCGATGGTGATCCGACCCGGCTCGATCTTGGGGTCGGCACCCTGCTCGCGGTGCTGATCTTCGAAGGCACGCGGCGGCTGATGGGCCTCGCGTTGCCGCTGATGTGCGGCGTCTGCATTCTGTACTGGTTCCTCGGCCAGTATCTGCCCGCGCCGCTCAATCACCGCGGTTATGATTTCGACCAGGTCGTCAGCCATCTCGCCTACGGCACGGAAGGGTTTTACGGCGTGCCGATCTATGTCTCGGCGACCTACATCTTTCTGTTCATCCTGTTCGGCTCGTTCCTGGAGCGCGCCGGGATGATCCAGTTATTCACCGATGTTTCGCTTGGCCTGTTCGGTCGCGCCCGCGGCGGCCCGGCCAAGGTCGCGGTATTCGCCTCGGGAATGATGGGCACGATTTCAGGCTCCGGCGTCGCCAATGTCGTCACCGTCGGCCAGTTCACGATCCCGTTGATGATCAAGTTCGGCTATCGCCGCGCGTTCGCCGCCGGCGTCGAGGCGACCGCCTCGATGGGCGGACAGATCATGCCGCCCGTGATGGGCGCAGTCGCCTTCATCATGGCGGAGACGCTGGGCGTTGATTATTCTGTGATCGTCAAGGCCGCGGTGATCCCGGCGATCCTGTATTTCCTGTCGGCGTTCTGGATGGTGCATCTGGAAGCCGGCAAGTACGGCCTCGTCGGCATGAAGAGCTCGGAAATCCCGAGCGCCTGGAAGGCGCTGGTGTCGCGCTGGTATCTGGTGTTGCCGCTGGCGGCGCTGGTCTACATGCTGTTCGAGGGTTTTACCCCGCTTTATGCCGGCAGCATGGGGCTGGCGCTCACCGTGGCGCTCATTCTCGGCGCCAGCATCACGCTCGGCTTTCCCTCGATCGTCCTGCGGTATGTTTTCTGGCTCGGGCTTGCGCTCGGGGTCGGCGCGGTATCTCGCAACGGGCTGGAGATCGTTCCCGTGGCAAGCGTGGTCGGCGTCCTCGTGGTGGTCACCGCGTTCACGCGCGGCGGCCTCGCAACGCTCAGGGCATGCCGCGATTCGCTGGCCGACAGCGCCAAGTCGGCGCTGACCGTCGGGATGGCCTGCGCCATCGTCGGCACCATCATCGGCATGATGTCGCAGACCGGCGTCGGCACCATCTTCGGCGGCTGGGTGATCGGGCTCGGCGAGAAGAGCCTGTTCCTCGCGCTGGTCATGACGATGTTTCTCTCTATCCTGCTCGGCACCGGCATCCCGACCATCCCGACCTACATCATCACCGCGGCGCTGGCGGCCCCCGCGCTCGCCAAACTCGGCGTACCCCTGATCGTCAGCCATATGTTTGCGTTCTATTACGGCATCATGGCCGACCTCTCGCCGCCGGTGGCGCTGGCGGCGCTGGCGGCAGCGCCGATCGCGAAGGAAAATCCCGACAAGATCGGCTGGGAAGCGATGCGCATCGCGCTCGCGGGCTACGTCATTCCCTTCATCTTCGTCTATTCGCCCGCGCTGATGCTGCAGGCCGGCGACCCGATGGCTGCTCAGCTTGGTTTCTATGGCGCTGTGGCGCTTGCGACATTCAAGGCGCTGATCGCGATCGTCCTGTTCGGCATGGTCGCGATCGGTTTCCTGTTTGTCAGGATGACGCTGCTTGAACGCGCCGTCGCCCTGATGGCCGCGCTCTGCCTGCTCGGGGATTTTCGGTTCAGCGATACCGCGGGCTTCACGTTTACGGTCGCCATCGTGATCTGGCAATGGCGGCAGCGTCCGCGTCCCGCGGCAGCAGTGGCGTGAGCCTTTGCCTCGCTTCGGTTGGCGTCGTGAAGACCCTGTCGGTCGCGGCCTTCACGCTTGCCTGGACGCACTCCATCGAAAAAATCGATTGGCAGGAGGACTGGCGCATTACGTCTGACGGCCTTGAACTGGTGCAGGCGCGGGTGAAGGGCTCCGGCGCCGGCATGGAGCCGCCGGCCGAGGCGCGGCTGGTCGATGGCTGGTTTCAATGGAGGCCAAAGGGTGCGCCGATGCCCGAAGTGGTGCTGGGCAACTCCGGCGCGGCCGGCGAATGGCGGTTGTGCGGCGATGGACATTGCCGAACGCTGTCGGAGATTTTTGGGCATCCGGTCGGTGCTGATGTCACGACCATGCGTGCGTGTGATCCGTAGCGAGATCCGTAAGCCCGGATGAGCCAACGGGTCGGCGCGAAGCGCCGCCGATGACAGGCTCCGCGAAACCCGGGGAAAGGGCCAGCGCGTTTCTCGGTTCGCCCCGGATTTCGCTGGCGCTCCATCCGGGCTACAAAGCTCCGCAACAACGTCAATAAGCATCAGGGGAGAACGCGATGGATCGCCTCAAGGGAAAGACCGCGCTCGTGGTCGGCGCCGGTTCGATCGGGCCGGGCTGGGGCAATGGCAAGGCGACCGCGGTGACCTTCGCGCGCGAGGGCGCGCAGGTGTTTTGCGTCGATCGTAACGCCGCGGCGGCGGAAGAGACCGTCAAGATCATCACCGGCGAAGGCGGCAAGGCGAGTGCATTCACCGCGGATGTGTCCCGCGCCACCGATGTCGAAGCGATGGTCGCGGCGTGTCTCAGAATCTATGGCCGGATCGATGTGCTCGACAACAATGTCGGCATCGCCGAAATGGGAAGCGTGGTCGAAGTATCGGAAGCCGATTGGGACCGGGTGTTCGCGGTCAATCTCAAAAGCGCATTCCTCGCCATGAAGCACGTCGTTCCGGTGATGGAACGGCAGGGCGGCGGCTCGATCATCAACATTTCGTCGATCGCCTCGATTTGCCATCTCGGCATCTCCTATGTCAGCTACGCCACCACCAAGGCCGCGATGAACCAGATGACACGCACCACGGCGGTCGAATTCGCATCCCGGCATATCCGGGTGAACGCGATTCTGCCGGGCCTCATGAAGACCCCGATGGTCGAACATTCCGCCGGGCTGGCGACGAGCTATGCCAAGGGCGACGTCGAGGCGATGTGGCGCGCGCGCGACGCGCAAGTGCCGATGGGCCACATGGGCGATGCCTGGGACGTCGCCAATGCCGCGCTGTTTCTCGCTTCCGACGAGTTCGAGATATGTCACCGGCCTGGAGCTGGTGGTCGATGGCGGGATTACCTTGAAGGTGAGTTAGGGCGCGATATGACGCATGCGGAGTGGAGAAAAGCGAACCGGGCAAATTGGGATGAGCGCGTGCGCGTGCATCTCAACGGGCCCGGCTATGATTTATCCGGCCTGCGCGCAGGCTGCGGCCGGCTGCACGCGATCGAGGAGGCCGAGCTTGGCCCGGTGCATGGATTGCGAGTCTTGCACCTGCAGTGCCATTTCGGCCGCGACAGCCTGACGCTGGCGCAACGCGGCGCCGAGGTGGTCGGGCTCGATTTCTCGCCTGAGGCGGTCGCGGCCGCCAACACGCTTGCCGCGGAACTCGGCCTTGCCGGGCAGGCAAGATTTGTCGAGGCCGATCTCTATGAGGCAGCCACCGCTATACCGGAGCCGGCCTCGTTCGATCGCGTGTTCGTCACCTGGGGTGCGATCACCTGGCTGCCCGATATCGCGGGCTGGGCGCAAGTGGTGGCGCATTTCCTGAAACCTGGCGGTTTGCTCTATCTGGCCGAAGGCCACCCCACAGCCCTGGTGTTCAACGACATGACGCGGATGCCCGACGGCATGCCGGGATATTTCGCGCCCTATTTCGGACGCGAGGCGATCGTGGTGGACGATCCGCGGGACTATTCGGATCGTTCCGCGCGATTGACCAACGCGAAACAATACAACTGGATCCATCCGCTCGGCGACCTCATCGCGGGCTTGAATGCGGCCGGTCTGCAACTGGAATGGCTGCGCGAGCACGATCGCGTGCCATGGCAAATGTTCGAATGCCTGGTCGAGGATGCAACAGGGCTCTATCGCTGGCCCGACAAGGCGTGGCTGCCGCTTGCCTTTTCGCTTTCGGCGCGGCGAATGTGATCGGTTTCAACACCGAAAACGCGGCGTTTTCGCCTTGAATTATCGCGACATCGCGTGACAATGCACACCAATAAATCGCGTTGGTCGCCCGTGTCGTCATTCCGCCAGGCGAGGACGAGGTGATTGCCGGGAGAAGCGCCATGAACATCCAGAACAGCAGCCGGTACCGTGAGGTCCATGCCCGCTCGCTCGCCGACCCCCAGGGTTTTTGGGGCGAGGCGGCGGCCGAAATCGACTGGATCGAGCCGGCGAAAAAGATCTTCGATCCTGCCATGGGCCTCTATGGCCGCTGGTTCGCAGGCGGGGTGGTCAACACCTGCTACAACGCGCTCGACCGTCACGTCGCCGGCGGACGCGCCGAACAGGTGGCGCTGATCCACGATTCGCCGCTGGCCGGCAGCATCACCAAATTCACCTATGGCGAAATGTTGCATGAAGTGAAGACGCTCGCCGCCGTGATGGCGGATTTCGGCGTCGCCAGGGGCGACCGCGTCATCCTCTATATGCCGATGGTGCCGGAGGCCATGGTCGCGATGCTGGCCTGCGCGCGGATCGGCGCGGTGCATAGCGTGGTATTCGGCGGTTTTGCCGCGAAGGAACTCGCAACCCGCATCGAAGACGCCAAGCCGAAACTGATCTTCTCGGCGAGCTGCGGGCTCGAGCCCGGTCGCATCGTGCAGTACAAGCCGCTGCTTGATGAGGCGATCAGGCTTTCAAGCGTGAAGCCGCAAGCCTGCATCGTGTTGCAGCGGCCCCAGCAAGACTGCGAACTCGTCGCCGGGCGCGATCACGACTGGGCCGAGTTGCGCGCCGCGGCTGTGGCGGCGAAAAAATCCGCCGCTTGCGTTCCGGTGCTCGCGACCGATCCGCTCTATATCCTCTACACCTCGGGCACCACGGGAATACCGAAAGGCGTGGTGCGCGACAATGGCGGGCATCTGGTCTCGCTGAAATGGTCGATGTTCAATCTCTACGGCGTCAGGCCGGGTGAAGTCTGGTGGTGCGGCTCGGACATCGGCTGGGTGGTCGGCCACAGCTACATCATCTACGGCCCGCTGATCCACGGTGCGACCTCGATCATGTATGAGGGCAAGCCGATCGGCACGCCGGACGCGGGCGCGTTCTGGCGGGTGATCTCGCAGCATCGTGCGGTGGCCTTCTTCACCGCGCCGACCGCCTTCCGCGCCATCCGCAAGGAAGACCCCGACGGCAAATTCATCCGGCAGTACGACCTGTCGAAATTCCGCACGCTGTTTCTGGCCGGCGAGCGCGCCGACCCGCCGACGGTGGAATGGGCGGAGCAGCAATTGAAGGTGCCGGTGATCGACCATTGGTGGCAGACCGAGACCGGCTGGTGCATCGCCGGCAATCCGGTGGGGTTGGGCCAGTTGCCGGTGAAGCATGGTTCGCCGACGGTGCCGATGCCGGGCTATCGCGTCGACGTGGTCGACGAAGCGGCAAGGCCGCTGCCGGCCGGCACCATGGGTTCGATCGTGATCAAGCTGCCGCTGCCGCCCGGCTGCCTGCCGACGCTGTGGGAGCAGGACGCGCGCTGCAGGGAAGCCTATTTCACCGAATTCCCCGGCTACTACAAAACCTCCGACGCCGGCTACAAGGATGAAGACGGCTACATCTTCGTGATGGGCCGCACCGACGACATCATCAATGTCGCCGGTCACCGGCTCTCCACCGGGGGCATGGAAGAAATTCTCGCCAGCCATCCCGACGTCGCCGAATGCGCGGTGCTCGGCATCAAGGACACCATCAAGGGCGAGGTGCCCTGCGGCTTCCTGGTGCTGAAGGCCGGGGTTGCGAGAGATCATGCCGAGATCGAGAAGGAGATCGTGGCGCTGGTGCGCGACAAGCTCGGTCCGGTCGCGGCGTTCAAGCTCGCGATCACGGTGGCGCGGTTGCCGAAGACGCGCTCCGGCAAGATCCTGCGCGGCACCATCAAGAAGATCGCCGACGGCGAGACCTGGTCGATGCCCGCGACCATCGAGGATCCCAAGGTGCTGGACGAAATCGGGTCGGCGCTGAAGGGGAGGGTGTGAGACCCCGCCGGTCATGCCCGGGCTCGACCCGGGCATCCATCGCCGCTCCAGTAAAAAGCCTTGTTTTCGATGGATTGCCGGGTCAAGCCCGGCAATGACGAATGAAGAGCAACAGAGGCCTGCCACGTGTGGTGCAAATCAGCGCGACTTCTCATTCCGCTTCTGATCCTCGCCCCTCTGCTCGCGGGCTGCCTGGAGCGGGGACAGCCCACCATGGCCGAATCAGGTGGCGACGATGACGCGTTCTGCCGCGCCAACAATGTCGTGGTGGGCTCGCCCGAATATGTCGCCTGTCGGAAGGATCGCGACATCATGCGCAACAACGCCAACGCCCGCGCCGACCGGGCGCAGCGCAATCTCGGCGAATACATGCTGAACAATCCCGTGCGGCCGTAACGTCAGGAGACCATCATGAATGAAGACATCTTCAACACCAGCCTGCGGAAATTTCTCAAGCAGGTCGGCATCACCTCGCAGCGCGAAATCGAGAAGACGGTGCGCGAGGCGGTGCAAACCGGCCGCCTCAAGGGTCATGAGAAGCTGCAGGCGAAGATGGTTCTGACCGTTGACGGCATCAATTTGCGGCATGAAGTCGCCGACGAGATCGAGCTGGGGTAGATCGAGCGTGGTACTTCTTCCCCTCTCCCCTTGTACAAGGGGAGAAGGAAGATAAGAGCGCGGCGAAAACTGGAACGCGGCGGAACCATCCGCCGCGTTCGAAATCTGGCAGCCCTAACGCGAGAAATCCTACTCCGCGTCCGGCTTCTTGCCGCCGATCGTCTTCAGCTTGGCGAACACCGCGTCGACATTGAGATCGTCGCGCTGTTTTTCGGATGGTTCGAATTCAGGCTCCTTGCGCGTGGTTTCGGAAGCCGGCAGCAGGGTCGCGCCGCCATAGGCGGCATCGGCCGGCTTCTCCTTGGCCGCGCGCTGCACCTCGAAGTCGAGTTCGATCTGCGAGCACAGGCCGAGCGTCACCGGGTCCATCGGCGTCAGGGTGGAGGCGTTCCAGTGGGTGCGGTCACGCACGCTGGCAATGGTGGTCTTGGTGGTGCCGACCAGCCGCATGATCTGGGCGTCCTTCAACTCGGAGTGGTTACGCACCAGCCACAGGATGGCGCTCGGCCGCTCATGGCGGCGCGACACGGGCGTATAGCGCGGGCCTTTCTTCTTGGCCTGCGGCGGCAGCGCGACCTTGCTCTCGCCGAGCTTGAGGCGATAGTTCGGGTCTTTTTCGCCCTTTTCGATCTCATCCCGGGTGAGCTGTCCGGTCGAAATCGGGTCCATGCCCTTGATGCCCTGGGCGGCATCGCCGTCGGCAATGGCGCGGACCTCGAGCGGATGCATCTTGGTGAAATCCGCCACCTGGTCGAAGGTCAGCGCGGTATTGTCTACCAGCCATACGGCAGTCGCCTTTGGCATCAGCGGTGCATTGCTCATGGCAAATCTCCTTTGCGCTTCGCCCACCTCTTGGAGGCGAAGCCGTGGTCATCAGCGAGGACGGGAATTACGCCCTATATAAGCCGTCCGGGCAGACCTGCGCAATGGTTTGCTGACCGGCCTTGACAGCGCCCGAAAGCCGTCCCAAGTCCTCAAAGTCCTCATTTGAATTGACCGTTCCCTGCCCGCCGGCAAGGGGTGATTCGGTTCCGAGATTGCTCCCATGCAGGCCAAACCGCCCCTGAGAATAGTGCTTTGCTCGCCCCGCGGCTTTTGCGCCGGGGTGGTTCGCGCGATCGATACCGTGGAGCGGGCGCTCACGATCTATGGCGCCCCGGTCTATGTCCGCCACGAGATCGTCCACAACCGCTATGTGGTCGACAGCCTCCGGACCAAGGGCGCGATCTTCGTCGAGGAACTGGCTGAAATCCCCGACAATACCAATGCGCCGGTGGTGTTTTCGGCCCATGGGGTTCCGAAATCGGTGCCGGCGGACGCCCGCGCCCGCAATTTCTTTTCGCTCGACGCCACCTGCCCCCTGGTCACCAAGGTGCACCGGGAAGCGGCGATCCATTTCAAGCGCGGCCGTGAAATCCTCCTGATCGGGCATTCGCATCATCCCGAAGTGGTCGGCACGCTGGGACAGCTTCCCGCGGGCGCGGTGACGCTGATCGAGACCGCGCACGATGCCGCGACCTTCATGCCGAAGGATCCCAACAACCTCGCGTTCGTCACCCAGACCACCTTGTCGATCGACGACACCGCCGAGATCGTCGCGATGCTGAAGGAGCGGTTTCCGAATATCTCCGGCCCGCACAAGGAAGACATCTGCTACGCCACCACCAACCGCCAGCTCGCGGTGAAGAAGGTGGCGCCGGTGGTCGACGCCCTGATCGTGGTCGGCGCGCCGAACTCGTCGAACTCGCAGCGATTGCGCGAAGTCGCCGAGCGTGAGGGCTGTCCGATCGCGGTTCTGGCGCAGCGCGCCGGCGATCTCGACTGGGCGAGATTCGAAGGCATCAAGAGCCTCGGCATCACCGCGGGCGCCTCGGCGCCGGAAGTGATCGTCGAAGAAATCATGGGTGCCTTCGCCGAGCGTTATGAATTGCATGTGGAGACGGTCTCGGCCGCGGAAGAGAACGAATTCTTTCCGTTGCCGCGCTCGCTGCGGCCCGACGCAGCCGAGTAATCGCGATGGCGGTTTACACCGACGTCGCCGCCGACGAGCTTGCGGAATTCCTGGCCGCCTACGACATCGGCGAATTGCTGTCCTACAAGGGCATCGCCGAGGGCGTGGAGAATTCCAACTTCCTGCTGCACACCACGGCCGGTTCATTCTTCCTCACGCTGTATGAAAAGCGCGTCGCAAAGAACGACCTGCCATTCTTCCTCGGCCTGATGGCGCATCTGGCCCGTCACGGCATCAAATGTCCGCAGCCGGTCAGGATGCGCGGCGGCGAAACGCTGGGCACGCTCGCCGGCCGGCCCGCGGCGATCATCGATTTTCTCGAAGGGGTGTGGCCGCGCAAGCCCAACGCCGCCCATTGCGCGGCGGTAGGCGAGGTGCTTGCAAAAATGCATCTGGCAGGCCGCGATTTTCCGATGGTGCGGGTCAACGCGCTGTCGGTATCGGGCTGGCGGCCGCTGTTCGACCAGGCCGCCTCACGCGCCGACACGTTGCAGCACGGCCTGCAGGCGCTGCTTGCGAGCGAACTCGATCGTCTCGAAAAGACCTGGCCGAAGCATCTGCCGGTTGGCATCATTCATGCCGACGCGTTTCCCGACAACGTGCTGTTCCTCGGCGAGAAGCTTTCAGGCCTGATCGATTTCTATTTCGCCTGCAACGACATCCTCGCCTACGACGTCGCGATCTGCCTGAACGCCTGGTGTTTCGAGACCGATCATTCCTTCAACGTCACCAAGGCGCGCGCGTTTCTTGGCGCCTATGGCCGCGAGCGGAAACTGTCGGACGCCGAGCAGGATGCGTTGCCGCTATTGGCGCGCGGCGCGGCGTTGCGAATTCTGCTGACGCGGCTGGTCGACTGGTTCAACGTTCCGCCCGGCGCGCTGGTGCGGCCGAAGGATCCGCTCGAATACGTCCGCAAGCTGCGCTTTCAGCAGAGCGTGCAAAGCATCCGCGACTACGGCGTCGCCGCCTCGGGGCTGGTGACGTGAGTTCAAATCCCTCCGTCGTCATTCACACCGACGGCGCCTGCTCGGGCAATCCCGGCCCCGGCGGCTGGGGTGCGATCCTGAAATTCGGCGACGTCGAAAAGGAATTGAAGGGCGGCGAGGCCCACACCACCAACAACCGGATGGAACTGATGGCCGCGATCTCCGCGCTGGAAGCCCTCAAGAAGCCCTGCGCGGTCGATCTTTTTACCGACAGCCAGTATGTGCGCCAGGGCATCACCGGCTGGATCCACGGCTGGAAGAAGAACGGCTGGCGTACTTCGGACAAAAAGCCGGTCAAGAACGTCGATCTGTGGCAGCGGCTCGACGCCTCGCTGCACCGGCATCAGGTGCGCTGGCACTGGGTCAAGGGCCACGCCGGCCACGACGCCAACGAGCGCGCCGATCAGCTGGCGCGCGACGGCGTGGCGATGGCGCGGTTGAAGGGGTAAATGAGGGATTGAGGGCGCTCGCACACTCACCGCCGTCGTCACCCGCGAAGGCGGGTGACCCAGTATTCCAGAGACGGTCGAGATAAATCGGAGAGGCCGCGGCGTACTGGGTCGCCCGGTCAAGCCGGGCGATGACGGTGGTGATCGTGGCGGCCGTTCGCGTTACAGCTGCCCGAGCAGCGTATCGCCGCCGGAAACCTCGACCTTGCCGGGCGCCGGCTCGAGATTGAGCTTCTTGACCACGCCGTCATCCACCAGCATCGAATAGCGGTGGGAGCGGATGCCGAGGCCGTTGCCGGAGGCGTCGAGCTCCATGCCGATGGCTTTGGTGAATTCGGCGTTGCCGTCGGCCAGGAATACGGCTTCGTCGCGCTGGTCGGTGTCGCGCTTCCACGCGTTCATGACGAAGGCGTCATTGACCGAGACGATTGCGATCGAGTTCACGCCCTTGCCCTTGATGGCGTAGGCGTTGAGAAAAATACTCGGCAGGTGCATCTTGTGGCAGGTGCCGGTGTAGGCGCCGGGTACCGCGAACAGCGCGACCTTCTTGCCCTTGAAGATGTCGTCGGTGGACTGAACCTTCGGACCTTCCGCCGTCATCACGCGAAACTTCGCCTCGGGCAGCTTGTCGCCAACTTTGATGGTCATCGTCAATTCTCCTTAACCGTACGGATGTGTCTTTAAACCGGGCGAGTGGCCGGCACAATATTCGGCGCCGCCAAAACAGCAATGACCCCGCGCGTTCACGGTTCTGTCATCGGCGGCGCCTGGCGGATTTCGCTCAGGCGGCGGCCTTCTTTTCATCGCGCAACTGGCGGCGCAGGATCTTCCCGACATTGGTCTTCGGCAGATCGGTCCTGAACTCGATCTGCTTCGGGACCTTGTAATTGGTCAGCTGCGTGCCGCAGAACTTGATGATGTCCTCGGCGGTGACGTTCGGGTCCTTTTTCACGACAAACGCCTTGACCGCTTCGCCCGAGCGGGCGTCCTGGACGCCGATCACGGCGCATTCCAGCACGCCCGGATGGCTCGCGATCACCTCCTCGATCTCGTTGGGATAGACGTTGAAGCCCGACACCAGGATCATATCCTTCTTGCGGTCGACGATCTTGGTAAAGCCGTCCGGCGTCATCACGCCGATGTCGCCGGTGCGGAAATAGCCGTCCGCGGTCATCACATTCGCGGTCTCTTCGGGCCTGTTCCAATACCCCGCCATGATCTGGGGTCCCTTGGCGCAGATTTCTCCGGGCTGTCCGAACGGCACCTCGTTGCCATTGTCGTCCCGGATCGAGAGCCAGGTCGAGGGCACGGGTATGCCGATCGAGCCGTTGAAATCGACGGAGGTAGCCGTATTGCAGGTGAGCGTCGGGGAAGTCTCCGACAGGCCATATCCTTCCGCGATGCCGCAGCCGGTCAGCTTCTTCCACTGCTCGGCCACCGGCCGCTGCACGGCCATGCCGCCGCCGTTCGAAATCTTGAGCTTGGAAAAATCGATCTTGTTGAAATCGGGATGGTGCAGCAGGCCGTTATAAAGCGTGTTGACGGCCGGGAAGCTGTTGACCTGATATTTCATCAGTTCCTTGATAAACCCGGCCATATCCCGCGGATTGGGAATCAGCAGGTTGACGCCGCCGGCGCGCACCGCCAGCAGGAAGCAGGCCGTCAGCGCGAAGATGTGATAGAGCGGCAGCGCGCAAACGATGAACAATTGATCGACGTGCGGGGGCTCCGCCAGCGCGGGCTGCAGCCACGCATCGTTCTGCAGCACGTTGGCGAGAATGTTGCGATGAAGCAGCGTCGCGCCCTTGGAGACGCCGGTAGTGCCGCCGGTATATTGCAGGAAGGCAACATCGTCGGGACCGATGTCGGGCTTGTTGAACTTGAGCCCGCGGCCGGCGGCGATCGCGTCGTTGAAGCTGACCGCGCCCGGTATCGAATAGGCCGGCACCATTTTCTTCACCCGCCGCAGCACCAGATTGACGATCACGCCTTTCAGGCCGAGCAGGTCGCCCATGCTGCCGACGATCACGTGTTTGACCGCGGTCCTGGCGATCACCTGCTGCACGGTGGTTGCGAAGTTCTCAAGAACGACGATCGCCTCGGCGCCGGAATCCTTGAGCTGATGCTCGAGCTCGCGCGGGGTGTAGAGCGGATTGACGTTCACGACCGCGTAGCCGGCGCGCAATACGGCGGCCGTCGCCACAGGATATTGCAATACGTTGGGCATCATCAGCGCGACCCTTGCGCCCTTTTGCAAGCCCTTGCTCTGCAGATAGGCGCCGAGCGCCAGCGACATTTCATCGAGATCGCGATAGGAAATCGACTTGTCCATGCAGATGAAAGCCTTGCGATCGCTGAATTTCGCAAAACTTTCTTCCAGCAGCTCGACGAGAGATTTGTATTGGGTCACATCGATATCGGCGGGTACGCCAGCCGGATATTGCTTGAGCCAGACGCGCTCCATGGTTTTTCCCTTCCCGTTTACTTCCCGCTTCTTTGGACGGGTCACCCTGTTTTGCCCAGTATTGAGCAATGCGGCGGCCCGTGGCAAGCGGCTGCAAGCAGTCGGCGTATCGTGGAACGCAGGGGAAGGGTCGGCCGGCCGGAATCCGGCTTAAGTGCGTGGCGTGGCGGCGGTCTTTTGGTCCGGCGGCGCGGCCGCGCTGCCGTCCTGGGCGCAGGTCAGGTCGATGGCTTCGCCGCGGTCTTGGGCTTCGCCAGCTTCGTGGCCGGCTTTTCGACAACTTTGGGGGCGGCGCTCGCGTGCTTCACGGTGGCCGGCCCGGCATCCTTTTTCGGCTTGGCCGCCGCAGTGGTAACGGGCTTCTTGGCGGCAACACGGGTTTTCCCGCCGCGATGCCGCGAGGTCTGCTTTTCGGTGTCCGCGGCGATTGCGGCAATCAGCGCGGTGCCGGATCTTGCCGGACCGGTGTAAACCGGGACCGGCTCCGAAGACGCAGGCTCGCCCGCCAGCAGCTCCGAAGGCTTGGCCATCGGCGGCTGCAGCCCGGCGGTGAAGAACGTGATTGCCGTCTCGCCGCTGGTTGGGCCGCTGCTATTGCCGGCAACCGTATCTTCATCCTCGTCGCTGGCGGGGCGCTTTCGTTTTCCTCCGCACATCTCGTCGCGCAAATTCGGCGGCGAGGCGTCGATCGGAACCAGATTGTCGACGCTGCCGAGCGAGGGGCGCAGCCATGACAGCGTATTGTTGGCGAAGCCGCGCTCGAGCAGTTGGGCGGCACGCACCGCGCGCGCCCGGCCCGATGACGCGCCGAGCACCACGGCGATCAGCCGCTTGCCGTTGCGTGTGGCCGATGCCACCAGATTGTATCCGGATGCGCAGATGAAGCCGGTCTTGAAGCCGTCGGCGCCGGGATAACGCCCGATCAGTTTGTTGAAATTCTGGGTGACCCTGCGGCCGAAGCGGATCGAGGGAATATGCACGAAATATTCGTATTCCGGCAGATCGCGAATGATCGCGCGGGCGAGAATGGCGAGGTCTCGCGCCGAAGTGATCTGGCCATCGGCGGGCAGGCCGTTCGGATTGACATAACTCGTTTGCGTCATGCCGAGCCGCTGCGCGGCCTCGTTCATCTGGGCCGAAAAACCGTCGATCGAGCCTCCGACGCCTTCGGCCAGCACCACCGCCATATCGTTGGCCGACTTCACCAGCATCATCTTGAGTGCGTTATCGACCGTGACCTGAATTCCCGGCCGAAAACCCATCTTGGAGGGCGATTGCGAGGCGGCGACGGGCGAGACCGTAAACAAGGTATCGAGCGAGATGCGCCCATCCTTGACGGCCTTGAGGGTCACATAGGCCGTCATCAGCTTGGTCACCGACGCCGGGTACCAGGGGTAGGTGGCGTTCTCGGCCTGCAGAACCTTTCCGCTATCGGCTTCGACGACCAGCAGCGCTTCCGCATGCGCGAGGCACGGCACTATCGTCGCGAGCGCGGCGACGAGAACGAAAGGGCTCAACGATAACTTGCGAAACGATCGATAAAGAAGATGCACTATCCGATTCCGGTTCTTTGAGACCCGTCTTTAAACAGGAGGTCCCTGACATGTGTGGTTCGGGGTTCAAGCGTGTCCGGCGCTGTCGGTTCCGCAAATCTATACCGGCTCACCGACCCGTAACAGGGCCTCGACAATTTAATCGTGGATGAACTGGGCCGAATTTCGGCGAGACTTAGTTCTTGACAGCGTCGCTGCTCGCTGCCTGTGGGCGAACGTTCGATTGCGCGTGGTGATGGACCATGAATTGGGCCCGTGCGAGTTCCGCAAACCGGCCGCCTTTCGCCACCAGCTCGTCGAAAGTTCCATTTTCGATCACGTGTCCACTATCGAACACCAGGATACGCGTGGCGTTGCGGATGGTCGAGAGCCGGTGCGCGATCACGAAGGTCGTGCGTCCCTTCATCACCTCGTCGAGGGCTGCGTTGACCCTGGCTTCGGTGACGGCATCGAGCGCGCTGGTCGCCTCATCGAGGATCAGGATCGGCGGATCCTTCAACAGCGCGCGCGCGATCGACAGCCGCTGCCGCTCGCCGCCGGACAACATGCGTCCGCGTTCGCCGACATTGGTTTCAAATCCGCGCTCGCTGCGCTCGATGAACTCGAGCGCCTGCGCGCGCCCTGCCGCGATCCGCATTTCCTGTTCGGTCGCATCCGGCTTGCCGACCCGCAGATTGTCGGCGATCGTACGGTCGAACAGCAGAGCCTCCTGAAATACCACGCCGATGTTCCGCCGCAACGCCGTCAGCGTCAAGCCGCGCACGTCCATGCCGTCGATCTTGATCAAGCCTGACTGCGGATCGAAGGCGCGATGCAGCAGCGCGATCGCGGTCGATTTGCCGGCGCCGGTCGGGCCGACCAGCGCGATGGTTTGGCCGGGCAGCGCGACGAAGGAAAGGTCTTCGACCGCGGGCCGCTTGCCGTCATATGAAAACGAAACGTCGTTGAATTCGACCAGGCCCGACAGGCGTCCGGTATCGATCGCATCGGGCCGGTCACGCACCGTCGGCACCGCATCCAGTACGTTGAAGAATTCCTGCAGCCGCGGCGCCTCCATGAACACGCTGTTGATGAAGCTGACGACCTGCTCGAGTTTCTGGATCAGCATGGTGGCGAAGCTCACGAACATCACGATCTCGCCGACGGTGGTGAGGCCCTGTTCGTGCAAGACGATGCCGACCGTGAAGATTGCCAGCACGGTAATGGTGGTCGAAGCCCGGGTGATGACGGTGACCAGCGCCCACCATGACAGCACCGGCATCTGCACGGCGAGCAACTTGTCGGCGACAAAGCGCAGGCCTTGTACCTCGGCGTCGATGCGCACGAAGCTCTGCACCAGCGCGACATTGCCGAGCGCGTCGGAAGCGCGCGCGGAAAGGTTGCTGTAATGCTCCTCGACCTCACCCTGCATGCCATAGGTCTTGCGCACCACGAGCGTCGTCAGCACGGTGAACACCAGGCACAGGACGAACAGCAGAATCGCCTGCCGCCAGTTGATGTAAAGCGCGAGCGGCAGCAGCACCACCAGCGACATGATCGCGGCGAAATGCTCGCGGAAGAATCCGAGCCAAAGCCGCCACAGCGAGTCGGTGCCGTTCAGCATCACTTTCATCAGGCGGCCGGAATGGGTGCCGGTGTGGAAAGTCAGCGGCAACTGCATGATGTGCTCGAAGTAATTCGTCAGCACCGCCTGGCGCTGGCGGTGCGCCAGCCGGTCCGCGTGCAGCGCGACGGCGGCGCTGCACAGGATGGTAAACAGGCCGAATGCCCCCCATGCCGCGAGCAACACCCATGCCGGCGACGACCCCAGCGGAAGCGTGGACGGCTTGCCCGAGAGAACGTCGACAATGCGGCCGAACAGCACCGGTTCGGCAAATTGCGCACCGGCCAGCAGCAGGTTGGCGCCAGCGAGAATCCAGCCCAGCCGCGCTTCCTTGCCGAGCAGCTTGAGGACACGCGTATAGGTGCGAAGCAGGGACATGCGATGGGAACTCGCGGTCGGCGGAACGGTCGGTGGTCTGGACCGGCATCCTAATCAGGGAAGCGCCGGTGAGATACAGCGTCGGCTGATTTTACCGATCCCCGCTCAGTTGATTAGCCGACCGTTCAGCGGCGGCAGGAACGTATCGTCGAAAATATCTGCCGGCGATGGCCGTTTCCGGAACTTGAAATCCTCGGCCATCTGATCGATCGACCGTTCGAAACGGGCGGGATCGATGCCGCCGATACCGTTGCGCTTGACCTCGCCGGTAAGGATGTTGTCGCGGATCACGGTGCGTAGCCGCTCCAGCTCGAGATCGCGCACGGCTCCGTCCATCCGGCCGATGACCTCATCCACCGCGCGCCCGGGGTCGTTGATCGCAAGATGCGTGCCCGCGATCACCGCCCGCAGGAAGCCTTTTACCGCCTCGGGTTTGGCGGCCGCGAATGCCGGATTGACGATGATGGCGAACCCATAAGCCTCGCAGCCATAATCGGCGTAGCGAAACACCGCGAGGTCGTCCGCCGGCACGCCACGGTCCTTCAGATTGACCCCTGCCAAATATGAAAATCCGTTTACGGCGTCGACCTGGCCCGCCGACAGCATGGGCTCGCGAACCGCCGGGCTGAGTTTGGCCCGCTCGACGCTCTTGATTCCGTTTTGACGTGCCAGTGCCGGCCAATACCAGATCGAGAAGTCACCCTCCGCGACGCCCAGCGTTTTGCCCTGGATGTCGGACAGCGCGCGGATGCCGCGGCTCTTGCGCGCGATGATGGCATAAGGTGCCTTGTTGAACAGGACGAACACCGCCTTCACCGGCGGCGCGTCCGATTTGTCGCGATAGCGGATCAGGACGTTGAAATCCACCAGGGCGAAATCGCTGGTGCCGGCAGCGACCCGCGAAATCGCATCGGACCACCCGCTGGCGATGTTGGTGGTGACAGCCAGACTCTCCGAACTGAACAAACCGCGGGTCGCCGCCAACACAAAGGGAGCCGCGCTGGCATCGAGCGGACGATCGAAGGAAAACTGGATCGCGATCGGCGGCGCAACCTCGGCCCGGCTTTCCGCACCGAGACAGGCAAGGCCCGACAGGCCTATCAGTGAAGCCAAAATCCAGCGGACCGCAATTGTCGGAACTACGCGCATGGGACACGGGACCGGACGCGACCCGCGCCGGTATGTATGTTTTATGACGCCCGAAGCCCCGGGCAGCGCACCTTGCCATAGGCAACCTGAACGGTCGATGAGCGCCGTGGTTTTGCCATCTATCGTTCGGCCTGGGCCCCCGCATCGGGAACCTAACACCCCCCCGTCGGTTGGCTATCAAAGGCCTGCCGGATCAGGCCGCCCACTGGAGGATATTCGAGATGTTTGCGCGAAAAGCTGTGTTTTCGTCCATTGGCCGCGCCGCTGTAATGGCGACCGTCGCAGCCGTAGCGCTGGCGGCAGTCGAGCCATCGCTGGCTGAGGCCGGGTCGGCGACTGCAAAAACGGGTCTGTCGGCGCATGCCACTAGCACCGCGACCGACTTCAGCGCCCGCCGCAGGTACTATCGGGGCGGAGGAGGTGCCGCGGCCGCCGCGTTTGCCGGCATCGTCGGGACCGGTCTTGCCATCGCGGCGACCCAGAACCGACGCGCTTATTATGACGACTCCTATGGCTACTATGGCGGGGGACCCGCCTACTACGGGGCCAGCCCACACTACTACGGCGGCGATTCCTACTATGACGGCGGATATGGCTACAATTCGCGGCCTGGTGGTTACAACAACCCCAACAGCTGGTAACCAGCCTTCCCGAATCGTTCGATCCGCCGGCCCGAAAGGCCGGCGGTTTTGTTGTTTTTAACGCTGGTCGTTAACACGCTGGCCACCCGTTTGGATTAGCTTCGGGGGATGACTGATTCGCTTGAGCGGCTGTTTTTGGCTGTCATCGCGGCCAAGGATCTCGATCCGGCCATGTCGCGAACCGCACGGCTGTTTCAGCGCGGCCCGGCCAAGATGGCCAAGAAACTGGCCGAAGAAGCCATCGAAGTCGTGATCGACGCCGTCAACGGCGATTCCGAGGCGGTGATCCGCGAGAGCGCCGACCTTCTCTACAATCTTACGGTTTTGTGGGCGTCGGCCGGGGTGCGGCCCGCGGACGTCTGGCGCGAAATGGAGCGGCGCGAACGTCTCTTGGGAATTGCCGAGAAGATGCCGAAATCGTCGCTCAAATTGTCCAAGGCTTCGCCGCCCCGGATCGCGCGGCGACCAATTGTCGCGCTTGAGAGCCGCGGCCTGCGCAAGCGGCACTGACCCGTCTCCAATCCCTCGAGACCCGGCATGGACAAATCCGTCCCATGGTGGTTCATCGCGCCATGCTGAGACGAATCTACGACTGGTGTATCGACGCCGCGCACAAGCCCTCCGCGCTGTGGATCATGGGAGCGGTATCGTTCGCGGAGAGTTCGTTCTTTCCGGTTCCGCCGGATGTGATGCTGATCCCGATGTCGCTGGCGCGGCCGCAGCGGGCGTGGCTGTACGCGCTGGTCTGCACGGCGACCTCGGTGCTCGGCGGCATCCTCGGCTATGCGATCGGCGCGCTGCTCTACGATTCGCTGGGGCACTGGCTGATCGAACTTTACGGCCTTGGCGGCAAGGTCGAAGCCTTCCGTGCATCCTATGCCGAATGGGGCGCCTTGATCATCATTGGCAAGGGGCTGACGCCGATCCCCTACAAGCTCGTGACCATCACCTCGGGCTTTGCCGGCTACAATGTCTGGCTTTTCGTGCTGTGCTCGGTGATTGCTCGAGGCGGTCGCTTCTTTGTGGTCGCTATCCTGCTCAACCGCTACGGCGAGTGGATCCGGGTGAGGATCGAGAAGCATCTCGGGCTGTGGGTGGCGCTCGGCGCCAGCGTGCTCGTGCTCGGATTTATCGTTGCATTTCGATTGCTCTGAAACTGCCGGGAAGGGCTTTGCCGTTTCGCGGCATCAAGATACGATCGAGCCATGTTGGCTCGACCCGGCAATCTTATCGTGCGAGCGAGAGTCGCATGGCGCCGTCGCGGCCGCCGCGATAACGATGTTGACGATTGCCGCCGGCGCCGGCTGGCCCCAGGCAGCGCCGCCACCTGCTGCCACCGTGCAGGCGCCGGTTCCGCAAGCCTCGCCGCAGCAAAGCGAACCTGCGCCGTCACCCCCACCGCCGGCGCGTGAAGAAAATCCAGGCCTGCTCAATGAAATGGGAAAGCTGCTGGAGAAATCGCTCTCGGTGCTGCCGCCGCTGAAAAGCCCGAGCGAGACCATCGGGGATTTGAACGCACGCGCGAAAGATGCCGGCGATACGCTGTCGCGCCTGGCCAGGCCATCCTCCATGGTGGCGGGGCGAATGAAATGCCCGATTTCCTCGAATGGCGCGCCGGACTGCAAGCTTGGCGCCGACAAACTCTGCCAGAGCAAGGGATTCAAGGAAGGCAAGAGCCTCAATACCGATTCCGCGGAAACCTGTTCGGCCAAGGTGCTGATCCCTGGCAGGACGCGAAAGCCGGACGACTGCCGGACCGATAATTATGTGACCAGCGCGCTGTGCCAGTAGCCGCCGGAACAGAGCTCCCGCATGGACGCCTGTGCCAGGCGCGGTTGCGTGGTTGGTATGATGTCTGGCATCTTTAGATCGAAGTAGCGCCTCCGCTGCAAAACGCAAAGGATTCTTCCCGCATGTCCATGCCTGCCTTGTTCAAGGGCCGTCTGTCGATTCCGGTGATCGGTGCGCCGCTGTTCATCATCTCCGTGCCAGATCTGGTGATCGCGCAGTGCAAGGCGGGAGTGGTCGGATCTTTTCCGGCGCTCAACGCCCGTCCGCCGTCGTTGCTCGACGAGTGGCTGGTGCGGATCAAGGAGGAGCTTGCGGCGTACGACAAGGCGCATCCCGAGCGGCCATCGGCGCCCTTTGCCGTGAACCAGATCGTGCATCGATCGAACAACCGGCTCGATCAGGATCTCGCGCTTTGCGAGAAGCACAAGGTGCCGATGATCATCACCTCGCTCGGCGCGCGCGAGGAATTGAACCAGGCCGCGCATCAATGGGGCGGCATCGTTTTTCACGACGTGATCAATCAGAAGTTCGCGCATAAGGCGATCGAGAAGGGCGCGGACGGTCTGATCCTGGTAGCGGCCGGCGCCGGCGGTCATGCCGGTGAGATTTCGCCGCTCGCATTCGTGGCCGAGACCCGGCAATGGTTCGATGGGCCGATCGCGCTGTCGGGCGCGATCGCTAATGGCCGCGCGATCCGGGCGGCGCGGATGCTGGGGGCCGACTTCGCCTATATCGGCTCGGCCTTCATTGCCACCGCCGAGGCCAATGCGGTGGAGGGCTACAAGCGGATGATCACCACCTCGGCCGCGGAAGACATCGTCTATTCGAGCCTGTTTACCGGCGTGCATGGCAACTACCTGAAGCCGTCGATCGTTGCCGCGGGCATGGATCCGGACAATCTTCCGGAGGCAGATGCGTCGACGATGAGTTTTGGCACCGACGCCTCCGGCGAACGGGCAAAGCCGAAAGCCTGGAAGGAGATCTGGGGCAGCGGCCAGGGCGTCGGCAGCGTCGGCAAGATTGTGCCCGCGGCCGAATTGATCGCGCGGTTCAAGAAGGAGTATGACGAGGCGGTCGATCCGCCGCTGTGAACATGAGTCATCCGGGGATCACAAACCCGGAAAACGGAATCGATCTGATCGCCATCTATTGCGTGGATGGTGCGGCCCTCGCCGGCTATCCGTTGGCCTTCGGCTCCGGGTCTTAATGCGCCATTAACCATCCCGCCCCGACAATCCCTCCGTTGTCGTTGACCGTGTCCACGGCCGGCTGCGCCAAATTCGCGCAAGGGGGATGGGACTTGGATTTCGATAGGCTTGGCGCAAAAACCCTCGCGACCCTCGACGAGATCAGGGCCCGCGTCGCCTGTGCGCTGGCACGGCACCCGCTGTGCCGCGGCGTGCAGTTCGACATTCTCGAAATGCCCCGCACCGACACGCGCGGCAACTGGACCATCAGCCTGCGGTCGGTGGCGCCGGATGCGTTATGGGAGGCCTCCGATATCGTTGCCGACATCCAGCAAGCCTATGACCTCTCGGTCTCGGCCTGATTTCCCGTGCTCTCAATGGGTTATCCGGCCCACCGGCAAATTTGCCCGCGCCGCCCATGGCGGCACGGATAAGCCTTAATTGGTGTCCAGTTTTCGGTAAAATGGCATGGGGTGGTCGGCCAGGACGGGGAATTGGGGGAATTGTTTGACGAGAGCTATTACCATTATCGCGCTGATCTGTTTTCTGGTCGCCGGCGCGGCCGCGACCAGCATTCTCGGTCGCGACAGCGTACCGGCGGCCCGATTGCAGGTGGCCGCTGCCGCTTTCAAGAGCCCGGTTTCCAATCGGGAAAACAAGGCGGACAGGCTCAGGGTCGCCACGCTGGCGCTGGCATCGTTCGAACCACAGCAGACGGCAAGCCTGAGCGAGCCGCTGCGGCAGGCCTATGCACCGAGCGCCCCCGTCGCCATCATGATGCCGAAAGCCGCAACCCCGGCGGCGCTGCCAAAACCGAAGCTTGCCAACAAGCCGGCCCCGCAGAAAACCTACGCGCTGCTCAGCGACGTGCAGATCGCCGGCATCAAGGAACGGCTCAGGCTTTCTTCCGACCAGGAACAATACTGGCCGGCGGTGGAAGACGCGTTGCGCGCGGTAGCCCGAAAGCTTCATGCAACCCGCCAGACCGATCCGAACGCGCCGGGGACGGTGATCGATCCGGACGCAGCCGAAGTCCAGCAACTGAAATCAGCCGCAATGCCGCTATTGTTTCAGTTGCGAGAAGATCAGAAACAGGAAGTGCGCACGCTCGCCCGCCTGATCGGCCTGGAAAAGGTCGCCGCGCAGATCTGAGCGCGCGCGGGTAAGCATTTGAAAAATTATCGGAAATTTTGAGAGCGGTTTGCTCTGCTCACGAGTCTACTCCCACAATTGTGCACTCTAGCTGTAAGCTTTGTGACGCTTGCTCTCGTGGGTGTCGCTCGCGCACGCGAACTGACACGCGAGCCATCGGCAGATTTTCGTTGGGAGTACGGTTGCCAACGCAGGAATGTATGATCACATTCTCATCCTTGGTAGCCCCAAGGGTCGTTCGATCGGTCCCACGCAGATGCCCAAGTTCCTTCGCATCGGAGTCCATCAGTCGAACGTGTCCGGATACACGTCAAAGGCATGGTGGCTACGCCGGGCCGGCTCGACGGTTTTCCTGAAGTGGGGCGCCGTCGAGGTCCACGGCGTGGGAGATGGGCGAAAGATTTACTGGACGCTGTCACCGCAGGCGAAAACGATTCGTTGCGGCACCGTGCAGCGTGCCAAAGACTATGCAAGAGCCGCCATCGCGCGGCGACGCAACCATCGCTATGAACCGCTGGCTGGAAATATTGCGATCCGGCGCCGACCCGCCGACCGTGGCGACGAGCTCGAACAAGCGCTCGCCACCATCCTGTTTGTCGATATCGTCGGCTCCACCGAAAAGGCCGCGCGGCTCGGCGATTCGCGTTGGACACAGGTGATGAATCACTATTACGCCGCCGTCCGTAGAGAGCTGAAGACCTTGCGCGGAAAAGAAGTCGTGACGACCGGCGACGGGCTGCTCGCGACGTTCGACGCGCCGGCAGCCGGGGTCCGTTGCGCGACCGCGATCCGCGAGGCGGTGCGTACGCTGGGGCTGGAGATCAGGGTCGGGATGCACACGGGCGAATACAAGGTGATCGGGGCTGAAGTGTTCGGTCTTGCGTTTCACATCGGCGCGCGCGTCGCCGCCAAAGCGCGTGCCGGCGAAGTCCTGGTCTCGAGCGCGGTCAAGGATCTGATGTCGCAGTCCGGATTCCGCTTCAGGGATCGCGGCGTTCACCAGCTCAAAGGCGTGCCGAAGCGGTGGCGCCTGTACCGGGTCGAGCAATAGGGTGTCGACAAATGGGACCCGGTGTCGCTGTCGGGGAATCCTGAGCTGCGGTTCGATCCGCAGCAAGCCGTTTCGGGAGTAAAGCAGAACTCGAACTTCTGGGCCGTCAGGTCATCTTTTGACCACCCAACTCGGACCTCCCGAGTTGACGCACGATCATTGCCGCTGTGCCACCGGCCCGGCAAAATGCCACTCGAGACAATTGGGCTCTCCTGCGATTACCGCTCACAGGTTCGCAACAAAGTGCTAGGCTTCTCCTTGTCCCAGCGGCGTGGTTAGTCTGGCCGTTCGGAGGGCGCCGTGACCGAGCAACGGGTTCAAAGGCGACTAGCGGCGATCTTGGCCGCTGACGTAGTCGGTTACTCCGCGTTGATGCAACGCGCTGAAGAAGCTACTTATGCCGAGTTCGAGCGGCTCAAGCGAGAATTGATCGAGCCTAGCCTCTACCGCCACGAAGGGCGACTCATCAAGACAACAGGTGATGGCGCGCTCGCCGAGTTCGCGAGTCCCTTGGCCGCCATGAGATGTGCGGTCGAAATCCAGGATCATCTCGCCTCGGGCAGCAGCCCCCTGAGGTTACGCGTCGGGCTCAACCTCGGTGACGTTATCGTTGGGCAGGACGGAGACCTCTATGGTGACGGGATCAACATTGCTGTCCGGCTGGAGGGAACCGCCGATCCAGGCGGCATCTTGATTTCCGAAAAGGTGTACAGCGAGGTCGAGGGCAAGCTGGACGTTGGCTTTGAGGACCGGGGCGAACAGCAGCTTAAGAACATCTCCAAGCCGGTCCGCGCTTTTGCTGTACGCGCGGGAGCGTTTAGCGCGCTGACCGAGAGGCTAAGTGCGGCCCCTGCGGTCCCGGACAAGCCGTCCATCGCCGTGCTGCCGTTCGAGAACATGAGCGGCGACCCCGAGCAGGAATACTTCGCGGACGGGATGGTTGAGGAGATCATCACCGCGCTCTCGCGGTTCAAGTCGATGTTCGTGATCGCCCGCAATTCGAGCTTTACGTTCAAAAACAAAGCCGTCGATATCAAGGAAGTCGGCCGCAGGCTTGGCGTGCGCTATGTCCTTGAAGGGTCTGTGCGCAAGGCTTCGGGAAAGGTTCGCATCACCGGGCAGTTGATTGATGCGGTGACGGGAGCGCACATTTGGGCGGACAGGTTCGAGCGTGACCTGACGGACATTTTCGCTCTCCAGGACGAGGTAACGGTCGCCGTTGTCTCAGCCATTCAGCCAAAACTGCTTCAAACAGAAATTTCAATGGCGACGCGGCGGCGACCGGAGAACCTCACTGCCTATGATTATTATCTTCGAGCTTTGCCGCAGTTTTACCTGTCGACCCGCGAAGGGTTGGCCGAGGCGATAAGGCTGGCTCATCGCGCTTTGGAGCTGGACCCTCAGTTCGGCCCTGTCGCGGCTCTGGCAGCTGGCTGTCACATGCAAAACGTCTTTTTTGGCTATGCCGTCGATCCGCAATTCGAGCGCAAGGAAGCGGTTCGGCTTTTTCGTCTGGCCTTGAGCCTCGACGATAGTGATCCAGACATCTTGGCATGGGCTGCCATAATCTCGGCATTCCTGGTCGGCGATTGTGAAAGTAGTGTCGAAATGGCTGACCGGGCGGTCGCGCTCAACCCCAATTCATTGCTGGCATGGGGCAGCAGAGGCCAGGTCTATCGAATTGCGGGGCTGTTGGAGGAGGCGCTCCGGAGCTTTGAACGTGCCATTCGCACGAGCCCGGTGGACCCGCGGCTACACCTGACGCTTGTCGGGATGGCGCAGGCCTTGATTGAGCTTCGTCGCTTTGACGAGGCCATCGTCGCAGGGAAGAAAGCCCTGCGTCAGAACCCCTCCTTTTCGCCGGCGTATCGCTGTCTCGCGTCCGCCTTCGCCCATCTCGGACGTGACGCGGAGGCCCGTGAGGCGGCGGCGCGTGTGCTTGAGCTTGATCCCGCCTTTACAATATCTGCGTGGATCGCGCGGGGCGGGATGGCAAAGCTGGTGATTGATGGCCTACGGAAAACGGGGTTGCCCGAATAAGCCGCGCTCGCTCGTGCCGACGAATGGCACATTTAGACATGCCAGCATGTCTGCTCCAGGTAGCTATCAGGGGCAAAGCGGACATCGAGAAAGGTTCGATCCGCGGCAAGCCATGCGAGGAAGTTCGGCTCTGACGCTGTGCGGTGGTGCCCCCGGCCGGAATCGAAGACGGATAAAGCCATTTGAAATATTTGGTATTATTTTGAGTTGAGCGAAGCCTACTCACACTTCTACTCAAACTTCTGATGTTTTCTCACGACGCACAATGAGGCGCCATGAGACTCGCCGCTACTCACGTGAGGTTCCAAAATGCAGCGGAGCGGTAAGAAGTGTTGAGACAAAATGCGGCCCCACTGAAGGTGGTCGCCCACAAATCTATCGATGTTCGTTGTGAACTGGTTCACACGGCGAAACGCTCGACCTGCTTATAATTCTGGGCGAATTGCAGGGGAGACGTGGCGTAGCAAAGACGGCGCATTGGGCTTTCCGGTCGACCATCTTCTAGTTTACTTCCTTATCGTCCTCGCGCTCGGCCAACCCAACTCTGGCTTCAGAGGCCGCCATGCGCTAACAATCAACGAGCACCACCGCATAAGGGTCAGGCCAAGATCTGTTAACGGGAGGGAGCGAACTTCATGCCAAAAAAATCTACGAGGGGAAAAAATCCGGGCGCCGCGCACAAGACCCCCGGCGCTCAAAGACAGGAAACGGCCGCGCCGCGTTCGGCGGCAGAACATGCCCCGGCAAAATCCCCGGATATGGTCGCCAGCGCTTCCGCTGCCGCGCCACGCCAGAGAATACGGCAGGCCACGAAGGGCCCCCTCGGGACCACGGCGGCCGCCCTATCCAAATTCGCCTCAACCGCGAACAACCCAGCCGCGGCGGCCCGTTTGGCGGCGGCGAGGGCGCAACTGACGTCTCGGCTGGCGAACCCGGACTATCAAGCATCTCTCGGCAGGGCAGCCCGGCGATTCAAGGACTTCAACCTGAGCAAATTCGCCAAGAGCGGCACACCGGAAAACTACATCGACCCGAAGAAACTGAACGACCGAAGGGCCGTCCATGCGAAGCACAAGGAGCTCATCGAGAAGCAACTTAAAAATCTGAAGGACAAGGACACGCCGAACAGCGGGCTGACGCTGGCTTTTCCAGTGGATAGGCTGGACGAGGTAAAGAAGGCCCTGCCGGGAATGGGCGAGAAAGGCGGCAAGATCGAACTCCAGCACCTGCTGGCCTATCTGCGCGGACACATGACCGGGACGTCGATCTTTTCACGCGGCAACCCCGTGATGACCCGTCTGACGACGGAGACGAAGGCGCGCGCCGAGGCGCGGAAAATCATCGGCAGGATCAAGAAGCAAGCCGGCAAGGAGGGAACGGCTGCCGCCGCCGGCGACGGCTCCCAAGGCGGTCAATCTCAAAAAAAGAAAGAAGCTCACGGTTATGAGAGAACGAGGTCACGGCCATGAGCGACACCACGACCACCACAGACGGCGGCGGACCAGGGACCAATTCCGGCGCCGGTCCCACCAGCCAGCCCACCCGCCCGACGGCGCCAGACTATGTCATGGCCAAGGTGCAGCTCCTCCTCAACCAGGAGACGCCGCCCGAAACCAACGTCACCTTCACCTTCGATTCCCAGTCCCAGTCCCGGGCTGATCCCACAACGATCAAGGCTGCCATCAATCCGGGCGCCCCTTACCAGCTCACGTGGACCTGGGAAAATCAATACGCGCGCGAACACCAGCCGCTGGCCGCGGGCGATGTGGCGAAGTACGGCTACCAGGTCGACATCGACAGCTATTTCAAGCTGGACAACCTGAACGACCCGGCCCATCCCCAATGGACACTGCAGCCCAATCCCGATGCGACGTCAAATCCGTTGGAGCTTGCCACGGGCGCCTCCGACGCCGTCGCGTACCATGATTTCTATCGTCTCCAGATTGCCTTCGAGGATGTTTGGGCTGAACTGATCGACAACAGCATCGGCACGATCGCGCAGCAATTCTACGCGAAGTGGGACGCGCTCATGAACGCGGCCGTCGGCAGCAACACCGATGGGGTCCAACTGGCGGCTTTGTATTCGAATTTGTCGTCGGCGAAGTTGGATGTGGAATCGGTGATATCGGGAACTTCCCAGCATCGGGACCCAACGCTATTGGAGAGCGAATATAAAGGTGGGATCACCGCGTATATCAATAATGCATTGGCTAATGTATCCGCGTTGTGGATTGGTGCGTCTGATGCGTTCAAGAGCGCCTTTGGCCTGTCCATTCAGAACATTCAGGACCAGTTGCAGGCCGCCCTGGACGGAACAGACGCGCTGTTTTCCGGCCCAACTCCTGGTGGCGCGCCAGTCGCGAATGCGCTGGATGCAGCGCTTCAAATTGTCGCTGAAATGTCGCAAGGCACCATCGCCCGTGTCGCGGCATTCAATGCCATACCGACGCAAGCGATCGGAGGCTACGAGGAATTGGAGAATTTCCTCAACAATGTCCGGCTCATCCTGGATCTCCCAACCATCACGCCGCCTTCCGGATCGACGGATTCGGTAGCAATAGACTACGAAAGCTCTTTCGATTCTATTGCGCTGAACTTGCAGGAAGCACTTGATTATCTTGATAGTCTCGTCGGCGTATTCAATGAAGGAGGAGCTAACGCATGGTCTGTGTTTCAACACCGCATAGTTTCAGCTTTAAATGCTGCGAGTGGCGCCGCCATCTCGCTTAAGAGCAATGCAACGCAACAATTCATGTTGATTTACGGAACGTACGTAAATGATATATCCACTGGTCTAGATAATGCGTCAAATACTTTTGGTTCCTTAGACCAAAATACTTTTATCACTAAAACTTCCGACATCGAGAATGATCTGACTGGTGTTGAATCTAACCTTGCTACCTTGCGATCCGAATACAAACAGAAAGGGAGTTCCAGCGACGAAACCAATAGCCCTGCCAGCGCGGCAACTGTTCTCGATTTCCCGGAGCTTGAAACGCTCTTCAATAAGCTGAGCAATATGCTCAAAGAACGCTACAGTTTCGACGTCTTTGCGCCGGCATCCATCAATTATGGTTTGTTGCTGAACTACAGGCAGAAATGGGTGCCACAATCCTACCAGGTCGGCAGCCTCGTCAAGACCATCCCGCTGGGGCCGGGGGAAACGCGTAAATACACCACCAAGACGGTCGTCAAGAAATCGAGGAACGCGAAGGAACTCAACGAATCCCTGCGCAGCGACAAGGAAGACAGCTCGCTGACGCAACGCACCGATGCGGAAATCTTCTCCGGGGCCAATCAGAAAACGGATTTCTCGGCCAACGCTTCCGGCAGCTTCAAGATCGGCGTCTACGATGTGAACGCCAGCACGCATCTGGACCAGAATCAGGGCGTGGATTCGAGAAACACGAAGCGCGATCAGCGTGAGGCCGTGATCAAGTCCGCTCAGGAATATCGCGACCAGCACCGCCTTGAGGTCACGACCGAGGAAAGCAGCGAATTCGAGGCAACCACTTCCAGCGAAATCCGCAACCCAAACGACGAGCTTACCGTCACCTACCTGTTCTACGAGCTACAGCGCCGCTACCTCGTCAGTGAATCCCTCCACCGGGCGACGCCGGTCATCCTGGTCGCCAACGATGTTCCCGCGCCGCACGAAATCGACGAGGCGTGGCTGGTGCGCCACGACTGGATCCTGAAGCGCGTGATCCTTGACGACAGCTTCCTGCCGGCGCTCGCCTATCTCGGCAGCGAATTCGCCGGACAGGAAACGGCGCTCATCATCCTGGAGATGGAGGTGCAGCACCAGAAGAACGTTGTGGATCAGCTCTCGCGGCAGGTGCTGCTCGCCAACCAGGCGCTCGATGTGGCCACGGCCGGCGTGACCAACGCCGAGGGCTGGAGTCTCAACGACCAGAGGACCCAGGAATACAGCGCCTTCGTAAAGTCGTTCCTCGACCCTCTCGGCATTTCGCAAGGCCGGCACCATGGACTTGGGCCAGTCCGACAGGGCGCGGATCGACTTCGCCAATGAGGCGCTACAACGTGCGCAGGCCAAGGTGAACGACCTCAACAGCCAGATGCGGACGGAACTCACTGCATTGCAGGCCGCGGTGGACAAGTACACCGCCGCCGCCACGCGCCATTACGCCATGGAGGCCCAGATCGACCGGCTCCGCCTGCACGTGAAGGACAACATCATCTACTACATGCAGGCTATCTGGTCCCACGAACCGTCCGACCAGCGCTTTTTCCGCCTCTACGATCTCGACGTGCCGGTATTCGAGGGCAATGGAATCGTCACGGTGAAGCCGGCGAGCCACCCGGGGACCGTGAGTGCGAAAACCGTTCTCTCCGCCGCCGACAAAAGCAGCACAACCGCCAACGTCAATCTCGCCAAGCCGACATTGTCCAATACCACCAAGAAGCTGCACCAGGTCGCGGACGTCGATAACCTCATCGGCTTCAAGGGAAATTACATGATCTTCCCCTTGGTCGATT
Source organism: uncultured Alphaproteobacteria bacterium (assembly GCA_963742425.1). Classification (GTDB taxonomy): domain Bacteria; phylum Pseudomonadota; class Alphaproteobacteria; order Rhizobiales; family Xanthobacteraceae; genus Bradyrhizobium. The sequence goes on along the minus strand of CAVULR010000005.1, from coordinate 69,750 downwards.
TCAACAATTACATGGCCTGGTACCTGATACACAACTATATCCATCTGGACCCTGCGGCAGGGCTGGTGGTCTCCGATCCTGACCCCGCTAGCCGACACCTCGCCCGACGATCTTGAGACGGCCATGCAGGCCATCTACGCACAGGACCCGACCTCCTTCGCGAAGAATGAGGCCGCGTTCGAAGAGGTCATGCTGCGCCTTCTGTCCGATCAGGCGGAGCAAATGGTGATCGTGCCCAGCGACCAGCTCTACATCGAGGCGCTACCTGGAACGCACCCGATTCTGGAGAACTTCAAGCTCATGCACCGCGCGCTTGACGTGAAGAAGGTGCAGGCCGAAGTCAGGCACGCGGAACTGGAGAACCTGCGGCTGGCGGCGCGGCTCGCGAGCGGCGAGTTCGGCGATCCGGATATCGACAAGGTCATGGTCGTGGGAACTGGCCAGAATGTTACTGTGGATGCGGGGCAATAGCGCCATGGGCTCAGGTGGTACCCCTGCGAAAGGACGTTCTGCGTGCTTGAGAAGGGCATGAGGAATGGCGCTTCCGCCAAGCAATGAAAAGCAAGTCCGACTGGGCAAAGCTCGCGCGGTTACGCCGGCGCGTCGTGGGACAGAAAGTAAGGGTGTCCCCTCAACGCAACCGAGCGAATGGCGGAGCGTAACATACCGAATCGAAGATGAGCTGCGCGAGCGGCGCGGGCCTTACAGCTCTGACCGTGGTTTGCCCAAATGGATCACTAAACTATATCCCAATACTATGGCCGCTCCAGAGAAGCTAGTTCTGGACGCCGGCAGTGTCGCATATAGAGCAGAGCCCGATTGGCGTGGACCGCCCGAGGCGCCGCTGTCTCCTCCACCCCTCGTCCAGGCTCCACCGCCGCGTCCGCCTAAGAAGAAGAAGCACATTCCCGAGGACACGAAACCACCGCTACCTGAACCCGTACAATCGCAACCTGTGCCTAGCGGGCCGCTTGTTTGTCAACCGGGATATAGGCTAACCAAAAGTGGAAAGGCCTGTGAACCAACGCCGGAATTGCTTGCAAAGTGGGCGAAGGAAGGGGAGAAGCTAGAGGATCGGCAACGCGTTCGCGATTACGTAGATGCGACTCTGGGCGATGGGTTCGAGAACGCCGCTAAAGTAGCGAAATGGGCTAGTCACATCCCTGGACCGGCAGGTGGGGCTTTTAAGCTTGCTTCAGAGATATTCGAATTCGCACACGATGCGTACGAAACGGCGAAATTGGTTGAGCAGCTTATTATAGAGATGAAGCAACCGGACGCCGTGGCCGAAGGATCAAAAGAGTTGGTCAAGAGAGGGGAGGATGCTTTCACAAAAGCCGCCGAGAAGAAGTTGGACAAGATCTTAAAGAAGAAGGGGATTTATGTCCCTGATCCAGTGAAGAAAGAGATCATCAAGCGAGCGCGGAAATATTTTGACGAGAAGGTTCGTGATCCAGCTCTTGAGAAGGGCAAGGAGGAACTTGAAAAGCGCTGGAACCCGAAAGAGCGCGATAGGTCGTTTTTAGAAAGGTGGATCAGAGGGTTGAGCGACAACGGTACCGATCCGCCAATTGTGCGATAGTCTCTTCTTGATATCAGCTCCCGGATCGAACGAGTGGCAAGGTCTCGATTGCGTGCGCGTAAGCCATTTCGAGGAAAGCGCCTGACGCGGCAATGCCGCTCAAGGGCATTGAATGGCAGCTTGCGAGCGCAAGCGTCACACGTGTTTCTAGGATCCTTCAGGCGCATCGGCCCGCCCGCACGCAGGATGGTTGCAGCTCACTCTTTCAATAAGCGGGGTCATTCAGATTGGAATGACATGGTGATAGCAACAATTTCTGGTGCCCCTGGCCGGAATCGAACCAGCACTCCTTGCGGAACTCGATTTTGAGTCGAGCGCGTCTACCAATTCCGCCACAGGGGCTTTTCGCGCCCAGCCGGAACGGCCGATGTCGCGAAGCCGCCGGAATATAGCGGGCGGAGACTGCCGGTCAACCCGCGGCTATCCGACACGCCCCTAGCTGGCCGCGCCGGTCGCCCGACCGCAAAATGATCGCGCGCCGCCTCGACAGCGCCACCCGCGCGGGATACGACGCTTGCGCGACAGGAGAAAAACGTGACGTTTGGTGCGACCGAACACGCCTCGTATGCACGCGCGGCCGGCAATCCGGCGCTCGCCGCAGCGCTCGCCATCACGGCCATCGCCGCGGCGACGCTGGCGGGCGCGTGGTTCTTTCAGCTGGTGCTGGACATCCGTCCCTGTCCGCTCTGCCTTGAGCAGCGCTATGCCTATTATCTGGCGATCCCGCTCGGCGCGCTGGTCGCGTTCGCAGCAGCGAGGGACGCACCGCGCGCGGTGCTGATGGCCGGCCTCGTCCTTCTCGCGGCGGCCGCGCTCGGCAATAGCTGGCTCGGCGCCTATCACGCGGGTGTCGAGTGGGGGTTCTGGAAGGGGCCGACCGATTGCACCGGCCCGGTCGGAAATCTCGGCAGCGCCGGCACGCTGCTGGAGCGGCTCGACACCGTCAAGGTGATCCGCTGCGACGAAGTGCAGTGGCGCTTTCTCGGCCTGTCGCTGGCCGGATATAATGTGCTGATCTCGCTGGCGATGGCCGCGGTCGCGGCCTGGGGTATGGTCAAGCTGCAACGCCGCTAAAGCGATATGAGTTCAGGTTGATCCGATGCGGCCGCCAGGTTCGCGCTCGATCATGGCGTCATGCCGCTGATTTGCCCGACGTGTCAAATGGTTTCGCAAAGTGCGGTCCATGCATCAGGCCGGCAACCGTCGGCTACTTTGCATGGGGTTGTTTTCGACATTTTTGTTTTCCGGTCCCGAAAGCCTTGAGATCGGACCTCATTTCATCATGCGTTAGTCGTCCACATCCTCCTGCGGGCGTCCGAACAAATGGATGATGCCGGGCGTCGCGATCGTGACGAATACGAAGCGCGACAGATGATGGGCGCCGACGAAGATCGGGTCGATGTGCAGCGTCAGCGCCAATGCCAGCATGGCGTCCATCGCCCCCGGCGCGAACGCCACGATGACGTCGGAAAACCGGACCGGCGCGGTCAGCGCGATCACTGCGACGAAGATTCCGGAAATCACGATGGCGATGGCGAACGATCCGAGCGCCGCATGGATATGGCTGAGCAATACGCTGGTTTTCACCCGCGCGAAGCGCGTGCCGATCAGCGCGCCGATGCCCACCAGCGCGATCCCTCGCAGCCATGGCGGCAATCCGCCCTCGACCAGTCCAGCGCCGTGCAGCAGGCTCGATCCGATCATCGCACCGAACATCCAGCTCGCCGGGAATTTTGCAAGCCGCAGCAACAGCGCTGCCGCCACCGCCGCCGCGATCAGCTCGGCCAGTTCTCGCGGCGAGGCGACGACGACGGCCGCGGCCGGCGGGGAGGAGGGCGCGATGCCGGTCAGCACCAGCAGTAGCGGCAGCGCCGCGGTGAGAATGATCACGCGCATGGTCTGCACCACCGCGATCGCCGAAACATCGGCGCCTCTCTCGAGGGCGAGCATGGTGATTTGCGACAGCGCGCCGGGGCTCGCCGCCAGAAACGCCGAAGTCCGGTCCCAGCCGTGGACGCGCTGCAGATAGAGGCTGCTGCCGAACGTCGAGCAGAAGGTGGCCAGCGCCAAAAGCCCGATGGTCAAGGGATAGGCGCCGATATGCTGCAGCAGTTGCTGCGATACCAGCGAGCCCAGCGAAATCCCGAGCAGCACCAGCACGCTCTGGGTCAGGATCGGCGGCACGGCGAGCGGCCGTCCTGCGATCGCAGCGATGCCGACCGAAATCATGGCGCCCGATATCAGGCCGCCCGGCAGGTTCAGCCATAAAAACAGCGCGCCACCGGCGGCGCCGATCGTGAGCGTCTCGAGCAGGTTGAGGATTTTGGCGCGGCTCGGAACGGCAAACGCCATCGATGCGGGAATCAGGCTCACGCCGCCTTATGGCAAATCCCTATGCAGGGGACAAATGCGTCAACACGACTGCAGCAATGCGCGGCAGCCAGTTACCGGGCGGCACGCTATGCCGACCCGGCGCGATGTGATGACGCCAGACAGTTGCCGCGGCGATCATTTCGATTTGGCGGCGGCGTCCTTTGCGGCCTTCTTGCAATCGGACATGAATTTCTTGCGCTCCTTGCCGTGCACGCCCTTGGTATCGGCTTCCTTGGAGCATTCGAGCGAGGCTGCGGTGCGCGGCTTCTCGGCCTTCTTTTCCGCGGGCGCCATTTTTCCGGCAGGGGCAGGCGCTGGTGCGGTCGTCTGAGCCGACGCCGTACCGATCAGGAACAGGGTTGCGATTGCGGCCGCGGCCACGCGGGAAGATATCGTCATCATGGGTCACCTCGGGTTGAAAAGGGGAGGCAACGTCGCGCGCCAATGCTGAACCGCGGATGAATGAGGCCCGACGGGAAGCCGCGATATTTTGGCCGGTGATGGAACGCTCCGTTGTCACGCGCCGCTGCTGCGTTAGGATGGGGCGTTCCGATCGCCATGTCCCAAGGAGACCAGGTTATGACTGTTCAAGCAAAATTATTTTCTGCGCTCGCGGTGTCTTGTTTTGCCGCGCTCGCGGCGACCGCGCCCGCGCAGGCCCTGACCACGCAGGAATGCAGCGCGAAATATCAGGCCGCCAAATCCGCCGGCACGCTCGCAGGCCAGAAGTGGAACGATTTCCGTAAAGCACAATGCGGAGCCGACGCCACGGCGGCGCCGGCTGCCGCGCCCGCCGCCGCCCCCGCTCCCGCTCCCGCCGCGCCGAAGGCAGTAGAGGCCAAGCCCGCTGCCGCGCCGAAGGCTGCGACCGCAGCCCCGGCGCCCGCGGGACCTGCCGTGTTCCCCTCCGCCGTCGATCCGAAATACGCCAAGGAAAGCGCCGGCAAGGCGCGCATGCATACCTGCGTCGATCAATACAACGCCAACAAAGCCTCCAACGGCAATGGCGGCATGAAGTGGATCGAGAAGGGCGGCGGCTATTACAGCGAGTGCAACAAGAAACTGAAGGGATAGGCGCCTTTGCGCCGGAGGCGGCCGGAAGATATTTGCTTCCGGCCGCGTTCGGCCCGATCGCCGGGCCGTTTTTCACCGGACATTGACAAGCGTCCGCTCCCACCACTTGATGCAGTGAATTCTGCTCGGGTGTTGGAATGATCATTTCTGCGGTACAGGGTGTGCTGGGACTGGCGTCAGGCGCGTTGGTGGGATTTTCGCTGGGCCTGGTGGGCGGCGGCGGATCGATCCTTGCGGTGCCGCTGATGGTCTATGTGGTCGGCGTGCCCGACGCCCATGTCGCGATCGGCACCAGCGCCATCGCAGTCGCCGCCAACGCCGCGGTCAATCTGTCGAACCATTCGCGCGGCGGCACGGTGCGATGGGGTTGCGCGCTCACCTTCGCGGCCGCGGGCATCCTCGGCGCCTTTGTGGGATCGATCTTCGGCAAGATGCTCGACGGCCAAAAGCTGCTGGCGCTGTTTGCGCTGTTGATGCTGGTGATCGCAGCCTTGATGCTGAAAACACGCGCGCGGCCCGGTCTGCCCGACGTGCAGATGGACTGGTCCAACCTGCCCGCGATCGTGGGCCTCGGACTTGCGACGGGAACGCTGTCCGGCTTCTTCGGCATCGGCGGTGGATTTTTGATCGTGCCGGCGCTGATGCTGGCGACGGGAATGTCGATCATGAACGCGGTCAGTTCCTCGCTGGTGGCCGTGACCGCGTTCGGCCTGACTACCGCCGCGAGTTATGCCTGGTCCGGGCTGATCTCATGGGGACTGGCTGGGTTGTTCATTGCCGGCGGCATCGCCGGCGGATTGCTTGGCACGCGTTCCGCGCGGGTGCTGGCGGCGCAGCGCGGCGCCCTCAATATCGTCTTCGCCGCTGTCATCATCGCGGTGGCGCTCTATATGTTGGCGCGTAATCTATCCCTATCCTGGGTGTAGACACGCGCCGCGACATGGTCGGAGACCAGACATGACCGAATTGAGCCATCAAGGCCGGCCGAACCCCACCCGGCGCGAAACGCTTCGCACACTCGGCGCTGGCGTCACGATGCTCGGCCTCGGGATCGCGCCGGGGCCGGCGTGGGCAGAGAGCAGCGAGACCGTGCTGACGGAAGCGCTGGTGCTGCGCGACCCGGATATTCCGGTGGCCGGAAATGCCGATGGCGACATCACGATCGTTGAATATTTCGACTATAATTGCCCGTATTGCCGCAGGATCGAACCCGAACTGCAGCAAGTGGTGCATGATGACGGCAAGATCCGCCTGGTGCTGAAGGACTGGCCGATCCTCGGGCCGGTTTCCGTGGTCGCGGCGCGGATGGCGCTGGCGAGCAAATACCAGGACAAATTCGCAGAGGCGCATCAGGCGCTGATCGGCGTCGCCTCGAAATTGAGCGAACCGCGCATCGGCGAATTGCTGGCGGGCGCGGGCATCGATGTCGACCGCATGAAGCGCGATCTCGCCAAAAATGCCAAAGACATCGACTCGATCCTCGCGCGCAACAACGAGCAGGCCTCCGCGTTCGGCTTCAAGGGCACCCCGTCCTTTATCGTCGGCAAGTTTCGCGTGCCGGGCGTGCTCACCATGGCGCAATTCGAGCAGGTGATCGCCGATGCGCGCAAGGCGAAGGCGAATAATTAGGCGGCATAGGACAAAAGCGCCCCCGCGGGTTGCGGAAGCGCCTTTTCGTGCTGGCGCCAAGAATCCCGGGCGATTACTTCGACGACAGTTTGATCCAGTCGTTTTGCGCGCGTGCCTTCAACGCATTCCAGTCGGTTGCCGCCACGTCCCAGTTCACGATGGTGCGATTGGCCTGCGCTACCTGGCCGGCCGCGACTGTCGAGGTCGACATCGAGTCATGCATGTAGACGCCGGCCACGAGAAACAGCGCGCCTAAAATCATTCCCAAAAAAAGCTGCATGGCAAACCCTCCGATGACGCTGGACAACGTCGCCGCGGCGGGATGGTTCCATGCAAGGGAATCATCAAGCGGCAGTTTGAGTGAACGCTTCCCCGGGCGTTAAGGCGTGAGGTGCGCTTATGGTGATAAGGGAAAAAATCTCCGGCTCGGGGCAAGCATCATCGCTCGCCGCCCAGCCAGCTCAGAATTTCCGCGTTGATTTCGCGTGGATAGCAATGGCTGAGATCCTTGATCTCCCGGTAGGTGACCTCGGCGCCCGCGGCCGATAGCAATTCGCGCGTCTGCCGCGCCACCTGCACCGGAAACATCCAGTCGAGCCGGCCGTGCACGAGGTAGACCGGCAGGCCCCGCAATCGCCGGGCATCCGCGATTTCCGCCATCAGCGGATGGAAGGTGGCCGAAACCGGCGCCAGATGGGTGAACGGAGAGGCGCTCTCCAGCCCCGTGACGTAACAGAAGGTGCCGCCGTCACTCATCCCGGTCAGCAGCAGTTTTTCGGGATCGATGTTCCACCGTCCGCGCACCTGATCGAGGATGCGGGCGAGGTTTGACGTATCGCTATCTTCCCCCATCAATGCCCAGGTATTGCCGGTCGCGGTGGGGGCGATGACGATGGCGCCGAAGCTGCGGGCGTCGCGCAGCCAGCTCCACAGGAAGCCGCGGCCGTTGCCGCTGCCGCCGTGCAACGCCATCACCAGCGGCCAGGCGCGGTCGGGCGTGTAATATTCCGGCACGTAGAGCGAGAAGCCGCCGCGGCTGCCCGGCTCGTTGTGGTCGTGAACGATCCCGGTATTGTCAGCCGCTGGCTCCGCGAGACGCGCCAGCAATCCGGCGTCGTCGCGCAACGACGGATCGACGAAGAAGCTCGAGACCGGCGGCAACTTTGCGGCAAGCGGGTACAGCGCCTCCTGCGCGCGCGCGGCGTAACGCAGCGCGCGAAACACACCCACCAGATCGCCATTGCCATGCTGCACCGCGCGCAGGCCTTCGAATGCTGTCAGCGCGGCCTCGCTCGCAGCTTCGAGCGAGGCCTGGATGTTCGCGAATTCCCCGGGCCAGTCGGCCAGCCCCGCGCGGACGGCCCGCAGCGCCTGGTCCGGCGTGCCGGCGGCTTGCATGACCGAATTGAACTGAGGCGGGTTCAGGTGGCGGGCGATGAAGGCGAGCGCTTCCAGCGAGTGCAGCAACGGCGGCAGCACGGCCACGATGTCGTCCACCACGGCCTCGCTCATGATGGTGTCTCCGCCAGGATTTAATGCAGCCGCGGGCCCTTGAGCAGCTTGGCACGATCGATCGAAGTCAGCACCACGTCGAAGGTGACGCCTTCGTGATAGACCGTAAGCGGCACGTCCACGCCGGCAGGTCCGAGCGCCCAGAGCTTGCGGTAAAACGCGCTTTGACTGGAGATTTTTTCGCCGTTGATCGCCAGGATGACGTCGCCGGCCTTGATTTCCGCGCGCGCCGCGGGCCCTTTGGAGGAAATGCCGATCACCACGATCCTGTTGTCGATCTCGGTCGAATACATCCCGAGCCAGGGCCGCGCCGGCTTGTTGACGCGGCCGAATTTCCTGAGGTCGTCCAACACCGGTTTGAGCAGATCGATCGGCACGGCCATGTTGACGTGTTCGGCCTTGCCCTCGCGTTCGCGCTCGAGCTGGAGCGAACCGATGCCGATTAGCTCGCCGCCGCTCGAGATCAGCCCGGTGCCGCCCCAGTTGGGGTGCGCCGGATAAGTAAAGATCGCCTCGTCCACCAGATATTCCCAATAGCCGGCATACTCCTGCTTGGCGACGAGATGGCTGGCGAGCGATCGCGTGCGTCCGCCGGCGCCTCCCACCACGACGCGGTCGCCGATCTCAGCGGCAGCCGAAGAGCCGAGCGGCAGCGGATCGAGGTCGATGCGGCCAAGCGCTTGCACCAGACCGAAGCCGCTCGACGAATCGACCCCGAGCGCATGACCTGGCACGACGCGGCCGTCGCCAAGATGCAGCCAGACGGTTTCCGCCTCGGTGATCAGATAGCCGATGGTCAGCACCAGCCCGTCGTCGATCAGGACGCCATTGCCGGCGCGCTCGATCCCCAGGTTTTCTGCGCTGAAGGCGTCGCTTGGGACGATCGAATGCAGGCCGACCACGGAGGAAAGGGCGCGATCGAGATCGAAGCCGTAGTCGCCCGGGCGGGGCTGCGAGGCCAGCGGCACTTTCCATTCTGTCAAAGAGGCCATGTCGGCTCTCCATTCCACGGTATCGGAGAATCTAGCTAAATCCGGGCTTCCGTCGACAGGAAAAATCAAGATTTTTTATCAATTCACCTTCGCCGATGCTGGGGATGGCATGATGCGGAATGCGCGCCCCTCCTTCAGCCACGCCGCGCGTTCGTCGCGCAGCAGCGTGCGGCGGACCTTGCCGGCATCGTCGCGAGGACCGACGCCGACGATCTCGAAACTTTCCGGATGTTTGTATCGGCTGAGCCGGTCGGCCAGGAAAAGGCCCATGCCGTCGATCACCGATGGCGCGTCGGCGGCTTCGGTGAGTTCGACAATGGCGTGGACGCGTTGTCCGAATTCGGGATCGGGCAGACCGACGGCGACGCAGGAACGCACCTCGGGATGCGCCGCCACCGCGGCCTCGACTTCGGCCGGATAGATATTCGCACCACCGCGCAGGATCATGTCGGCGAGCCGATCGCCGAGATAAAGATAGCCGTCCGCGTCGAGCCGCCCGATATCGCCGAGCGATTCCCAGCCGTCGGGGCGACGCTTCGGTGCTGCGCCGAGATAGTGATAGGTGCTGCCGGCGCCATCGGTGGGCAGGAAATAGATTTCGCCGATCTCGCCCGGCGCGACATCGTTGCCGTCCTCACCGATAATCCTCAAACGGCTGGCTTCCCCGATCTTGCCGACCGAGCCCCTGTGCGCGAGCCATTCGACGCCGGAAATCACGGTCGCGCCCTGCCGCTCGGTGCCACCATAGAGTTCGTAGATTTTCTCCGGTCCGAGCCAGTCGATCCATTTTTCTTTCAACCATGGCGGCATCGGTGCTGCCATGTGAAACACGATTTGCAGGCTCGACAGGTCGTAGCTGTTGCGCACGTCTTCCGGCAGCGCCCAGATGCGATGCATCATGGTCGGCACGAAATTGACCCACTGGATTTTTTCGGCCGCGATCAGGCGCAGCGTTTCCTCGGCATCGAATTTCACCATCCCGGTAACGCGCCCGCCCGCGAACAATCCCGAATGCGACAGGATGAACGGCGCGTTGTGATAGAGCGGGCCGGGATTGAGCAGCGACACGCCCAGCGGGATTCCAAGCAGCGGTTCGGCCGCGGTGTCCACGACCGCGGGCTGGTGATCGAGGATGACCTTGGGCCGTCCGGTCGAGCCGCCGCTGGTCATCGCCTTCCAGTAACGCGCGACCGGGCCGCTCAGCGGTTCGTCGGACATGCCTTCCGCCATGAAATCCGCCGGCAGCGAATTGGGCGCATTCCAGTCGGGTTCGCCGCCGACCACCAAGGCCGGTTTGAGTATTTCAAGGACGGCGGCGGCTTCGCCGCGCGGCAGCCGCCAGGACAGCGAGGTCGGCGTCGCGCCGCACTTCCACACCGCAAAGCTGGTCTCGAAGAAGGCGTTGCCGTTGGGCAGGCCGATTGCGACGAAATCACCGGGCTTCACGCCCCTCGCCGCAAAGGCGCGGGCGCGGCGGTTGGCGCCGCGTTCGAGTTGTTCCCAGGTCAGCGTGTCGGCGCCGTGGCGGATCGCGATCGCGTCCTTCGGCTTGCGTTCGGCATACCAGCGCGGCACATCGGCCATAGGGATCAGCAATGCAGTTCTCCCGTCATCAGGGCTTATGAGGCCGCTTTGTGCTGTGAATGAGGAGGCACGTCTCGACGTCAGCACCGTTTTTATCAACGGGGACGTTTTGACGGAAGGCGAGCGCGGCGTCTATCTGGCCGCGTCGGGTTCCTACGGCGCGATCATGTGCCGGGCTACATGGTCGATGGCCATGTCGAAGGCGATTTCCAGCGGACGACTTGAATGGGTCGTCTTGGATAGAAGGAGCCCGCCCTCAACCGCGCTGAGGAGTGCCAGGGCCAGGTTGTGCGGATCGGCGGAGGCGCTGAGTTCGCCGCGCTCCTGCATTTTGGCGAGTCCATTTTCGATGCGCTCGCGCCACATGGAAAAACTGCCCGCCAGGCGCTTCCGCGCCGGCTCCGAATCGTTGGCGAGTTCATTTGCGAGCGATCCCAACGGACATCCGCCAAACTGGGTGGCCTTGTTGAGCCTAACGAAAGCGTCGCGCCAGGCCTTGAGGGCGGGCAGCGAATCCAGCGCCTCCAGATGGGGCCGCTGCGCGTCGAGAACGCGCTCGGTCTGTTTGGCGATAACCTCGAGCACCAGCGCGTCCTTGTCCGCGAAGTAGTGATAGAGCTGCGATTTGCTTACGCCGCTTGCCGCCATCACATCGTCGAGGCTGGTTCGTTCCACGCCCTGGACGTAGATCAAGTCGGCTGCGGCCTCGACGATGCGCGAGCGAGTCGCCGCACCTCGGGCGGTCAGGGAGCGCGGTTCGGATTTCTGATTTTCCGGCACAAGAACACGTTACATCGGATGGACTTGACAGTCCAGATGGCCTGTGCGTAATTTGGACTAATCAGTCCAGTTTTGGAATTCGCGATGAGGAACCCAAAATATGAATACCAACCAGCCCATGCAGAGAATGAAGGCCGTCGATCCGGCACTGGCCAAGGGAAAAGCAAAAGAACTGCTCGATGCTGTGGAGAAAAAGTACGGCGGCGTGCCGACATCTTTCAGAACGATGGCCATTTCGCCAGCCGGGTTTCAGGGCTTTCTCGACCTTTCCGGAACGCTTGAGGGCGGCGTATTGCCGTTCGAGACTCGATACCAAATTGCGATAGCGGTTTCGGAGATCAATGGCTGCGCGTATTGCCTTTCCGCTTTTACGGCGATCGGCAAGAGCGGCGGCATGAAGGATGAAACCCTCGGGATGTGCCGGATTGCCGGATCGACGGATCCGAAAATCGACGCGATCCTGAAGTTTGCCGCCGCGATCGTGCGGGAACGCGGCGCCGTTACCGCTGAAGACTTCCAAAAGGTGAAATCCGCGGGGTGCTCGGATGAGGAAATACAGGAGATCGTCGCGAACGTCGCCTTGTTCACCTTCGCCAACTACATAAACCTGGTCATCCGAACGGAAATTGATTTTCCGCTTGTCATGCCGATGAAGCAGCGTGCGGCATGAAATTCCGGTCGGGAAATACGCTGCCGACGACGGTGATGGAAGCCGTGACCGGGGAGACCATCAAGCTCCCCGATCCGAAGCGCCTCGTTCACCTGCAATTCCGGCGCTTCGTCGATTGCCCGATTTGCAACACGCACATCGCCGAATTCAGGAGGCGCGCACGAGAGATCGAAGCTGTCGGCATCAAGGAAGTGATCGTGTTTCATTCCTCGCCGAAATCGATCCGCTCGTACCAGAAGGATGTCCCCTTCCTGATGGTCGGCGATCCCGAGAAAGCCTTTTACAAGAACTTCGGAGTCGAAAGCTCGCTCGGCTTTATGAGTCTCAAGGCGCTGGGCGCCGGTATGCGCGGCATGGCGCACGGTCATCTCGGCCTGCGACTTGCCGGCGGCGGCCCCTTGGGGCTCCCGGCCGACTTCCTGATCGCGCCGTCCGGACAGATCAAGGCGGTGAAGTACGGCGTCGACGCCTACGACCAGTGGTCTGTCGATGAGCTGCTCACCCTCGCGAAGGGCGTCACCGCCCAGGCCCTTTGAAGGAAAACACCATGGTTAGGTAACATTCGTGACAACGGCCCCGTAATGGAGGTGCGCGTCGAAAGCGGTGATGCTTGATCGATCGGCGCGAGAGCAGCTCAAACACGGAGCTCACGATGATGTTATCGCGCCGGAGGGGCCTCAAACCCGATGCGGTGGCCGGTCCAACGAAGGAACCGGAACGCGACCACGCCAAAAGAACGCACCCAACGTTATCAAACCTAGAAATTCCAGAACGAGTAAAGGGAGCGACGATGACCTTACTTCGAACAGTACTGCGCCTGACCGCAATCCTTGCGTCGGTTGTATTTTTCGGTGCTACCACCGGATTCGCCGAGGACCTGGGGCCGGCCATCGGAACCAAAGCCCCGGACATCGGCATCCGACTCGATCAATCCGGCAAGCCGCGTCAACTGTCCGACCTCATGGGGCGAAACGGTCTGGTCCTTCTCTTTTTTCGATCTGCCGACTGGTGCCCGTTTTGTCAGGCGCAGCTTATCGACCTAAATAGCGGCGTCGCGGAGATCGAAAAGCGGGGCTACCGATTGGCCGGCCTCTCGTATGACAGCCCCGAGATCCTACAGACGGCCACCGCCAAACGTAACCTGACGTACACTTTGCTGTCGGATCCGAAATCCGAAATTATCGATCGTTATAATCTGCGCGACCCACAATATCCGCCGGGCAATCGCGCCCACGGAGTCCCGCGGCCGATCATCTTCATTCTCGATCCGCAAGGCGTCATCAAAGCCAAGCTGTTCGAGGAGAGCTTCAAGAACCGCCCGCCGGTGAGCTCCGTCATCTCCAAACTGGACGAGCTGGGCGGCGGACGAAGCTAAGCAGGGTCAATGCGATGGGCGTGCGCGCCGGCGTGCTGATAAGCGCATTGCTGTCCCTGGCCGAGTTCACGGTCACAGGACCCGGAATCGCGCAGGCGCAGGAACGACCCGCCCAAGGCCGGCACGTCTCCATCAGCCTTGTCGCGGAAATGCGCGGCATGGTCCCGGGCCACTCATTCCACCTGGCGCTGCGGCAACAGATTGAGGCCGGCTGGCATACCTACTGGGTGAATCCCGGCGATGCCGGCCTCCCGACCACGATCGATTGGAGCCTGCCATCAGGTTTCAAAGCGGGCCCAATTCAGTGGCCCCAACCCAAGCGCATCGCCTACGGTCCGGTCGTCGACTATGGATACGAGGATGAAGTTCTCCTTCCGGTCGACATCGATGTGCCGTCGACGGTCGCGCTCGGCACCAACGTCGTCATTGCGGGGCATGCAAGTTGGTTGGTCTGCTCCGACACCTGCGTCCCGGAAGACGCCCGCTTGAGCATTTCCGTTCCTGTCGCTGCCCATGCGGAGGCTGATCCGAATTGGGCCGAACGCTTTGCATCCGTCCGTGCGCGTCTGCCTGTGCGGAATCCATTCCCGACGACAGCCTCGATCAGCGCAGAAAACATCACGCTGCATATCGCAATGGGCGACGCCAAGAAACTCCGCGACGTGATGTTTTTCCCGGTGGATCGCGACGTGATCGACAACGATGCCCCGCAAAGGCCTTTGACCGGACCCGAGGGGCTGACGTTGATGCTGCGGCGTGACGGGACCAAGCCACTGCCGGCCGCGCTCAACGGCGTGCTTTCCTTTCGTGATTCGGCTGCGCTGTCGGACACCGGTCCGGAAGCCATCATGGTTTCCAGTCCGATCGAGCCCGTTGCGGAGAAATTATCGGGTGGGCTCGCGTTTGTCTGGGCCCTCGTTCTCGCATTTGCGGGTGGCGTTATTCTCAATCTAATGCCTTGCGTATTGCCCGTCCTTTCGATCAAGGCATTCGGTTTGGCGGAGCACGCGCAGTCGGCGGTACGTGAAGTGCGCGTTCAGGGAATAGCCTATACGGCCGGCGTGCTCGCGAGCTTTGCAATGATCGCCGCTGTGCTGCTCGGGATGCGCGCTGCGGGAACCGAGATCGGCTGGGGCTTTCAGCTACAGTCGCCGTTGTTCGTGGCCATGCTGATCTATGTGCTGTTCGCCGTCGGCCTCAATCTTTCCGGCGTGTTCAGCTTTGGCGAGCGCATCGCCGGAGCTGCCGGTGAGCGATCATCACACGTGGGCTACTCTGGCTCGTTTCTGACCGGCGCATTGGCGACGCTCGTCGCTACGCCTTGTACTGCGCCCTTCATGGCGGCAGCGCTCGGCTACGCGATCACGCAGCCCTGGTACCGGTCGCTGGCCATATTTGAAGCAGTGGGATTTGGCATGGCGCTTCCCTACCTCGGGATCGCCTTCAGCCCACGTTTGCGCCGTTTCCTGCCGAAGCCCGGATCGTGGATGCTCGGTCTCAAACAGTTCCTGGCTTTTCCAATTTATGGCACGGCAGTGTGGCTGACTTTCGTGCTTGCCCGAGAGGGCGGTGAGCTTCCAGTTACTCTCGTCCTGTCCGGACTGGTGTTGATCGCCTTCGCGGCGTGGCTTTACGAAGGTCTGCGGCACAGCGCGAACCGTTGGCGGCGCTGGGGATTGGCAGCATCGGCCGTGTCGCTCATCGGTGCCGTCGCACTGGTTCCACTCGCGGGCACCGATCAAATCCTCCACGTCGCAGCGACCGAGAACAATGTCGGCATCAGCTGGCTGCGCTTCAGCACCAACAAGGTCGACGAGCTGCAGGCCCAGGGAAGATCGGTCTTTGTCGATTTCACCGCTGACTGGTGCATCACGTGCAAGATCAACGAGCGGGTCGCGCTGGAGAATCCCGCCGTCATCGAGGCGTTCGCAGCCAACGAGGTCGTCGCCCTTCGTGCCGACTGGACGCGGCAGGATCCCTCCATCACGCGTACCCTGGAGGCGAATGGTCGCGCGGGCGTGCCGCTTTACCTGTTCTATCCGAAGCCAGGTCCGCGAGGCGAACGTCGCGGGCCTGTCATCCTGCCGCAAATTTTGACGGCAACGACGATCCTGCGCGAAATGCAGAGTCGATAAGCAGGAGGCACAACCGCGTTTTCAACTGCAAAGACGGAAACGCCAACTTGCGCTTTAGACGGTAGCGGGCACCAGGGCTGAGGCGGCTGCGGTTCATTTGACCACTCATCATGCGAAGTAAGCGTCCCACATGGCGTTGCGGAACGACAGGTTCGGATCGTAGCGACGTTTGGCCGCGACGAAGCTTGCCGCCGCCGGGTAAGCCTTTTCGATTTGATCACGGCGCGCATGAAGACGATAGGGCAGGTAAAAAGCTCCGCCGATCGCGATCACCCTGTCGATCAACGCCTCGGTGGTCTGCATCATGTCGATTTCGCCTTCCGGCGTGACCTCTTGGGAAAAGGACATCACGGCGGCGATCCTGCGCACCGGCGCGATCGAAAGCACCGGTGTCTTGTCTTCGGCGACATAGCGCAAGGTAACGTTCAGAAACTCGGCCCGCGACTTCGGGATGATGTCCCGGCAGGCCACGAGAAATTCGCCGAAGCGCTCCGGCGCGACGAAGTATTCATGCAGGATGTCGGTTCTGCGCAGGTTCGATTGCGCAAGATTGATGACGGGCTCGGCCATTAGCGAATTGCGCGTCGCGCGTCCCCCGGTAATGGCCGGTCCGATCCGCGATTCGATCAACCAGCGCAAGCTCTTCACGGCTTCCCATCCGGTCTGTGCGCGATAGATACTGTCTTCGAAACCGGTCAATTTTCCCGAGCTTGTCACCTTTGGCAGCGGTGTCGGCTGGTCGGCCGCCGGGCGAAAGGTTACCATCAGCGCGTCGTCGAAGAAGTTCTTTCTCGAAACCGACATCCGGCCATAGGCCATCGCCACCGAGCGGTCGGTATCGATGGTGCGGACGAATTGGTCCGCGAAGCGATCCGGCGACACCCGCTCGAACGTCGGCTCCAGCAAAACGTTCGCTACCATAGCGACATCCAGTTCGACGATGATGCCAAACAGCCCATACCCGCCCATCGCCAGCGTGAACAATTCGGCGTTCTCGTCGCGCGAACATTGGATCAGGGTCCCGTCGGCCAGCACCATGCGAAGGGCCTTCACCGTCGAGCCAAACGGTCCGTAGGGAACCGGCCAGCCATGGGCATTGACGCAAAAGGTGCTCCCGACCCCAAAATCGCTGTTGGACTGCATGACTGCCGGCGAAAAGCCCTTCGGATCGAGCATGCGGATGACATCCGACCAGCGATTTCCTGCCGACGTGCGATAGGTCTTCGCGGCTGTGTCCATCTCCAACGGACCGCCATCGAGCGTAATCGCCGTGCCGTCCCGCGGCAGGCTTTGGCCTCCCATCGAGTGTCGCGCCACGGAGGCCGCGACCGGCCGCTTGGAGGCGGCTGCCTCCTTAAGCTCAGCGCGGATCCGCTCGATGAGTTCACCCGATGAAGGCCTTGAGATCGTTTCGTGCTTTGCAACCGGCGTCGGACTGAGCCGGCTCGCATCGTTCAGGATGGTTCGCGGCGTCGCTCGCGAAATGCCGGCGAAGGGCAGGGCGATCGTGCCGGCCGCGGCGCGCAGGAAGTTTCTTCGCGATGGCATGTGGCCGTCAACGCTCCGACGAAATCCGCTTCGGGAACGCATATTACTCCCTGGGGTACGCCACGATCTCGGGAAGGGACGGAAGGGTAAAGCGGGCGTAAATGCTGCCTTCCCGGGGCGCAGTCCTTATGAGGCCGCACTTACAGCCGCGATGCCGACATGCCCCGGCCCACCAAAAAGCGCAACCGGACCTTACGGATCGAGCTCGGTGTCCCAGTAAAGATAATCCACCCAGCTGTCGTGCAGATAGTTCGGCGGAAACAGCCGGCCGTTGCGATGCAGCTGATGCACCGTCGGAGCAAATGGCGGCTGGCGGGGAAACATCCGCGCCTGCTGCGGCGTCAGGTTTCCCTTGCGCAGATTGCACGGCGAACAGGCGGCGACCACGTTTTCCCAGGTGGTCTGGCCGCCCCTGCTGCGCGGCACGATGTGATCGAAGGTGAGGTCGTCGTCGGCCGAGCAATACTGACAGACGAAGCGGTCACGCAGGAACACGTTGAACCGGGTGAACGCCGGATGCGTGGTCGGCTTGACGAAGGATTTCAGCGACACCACGCTCGGCAACTGGATTTCGAAGGAGGGGCTGCGCACCGCGCGGTCGTAGTGCTCAACGATATTGACGCGGTCAAGGAACACAGCCTTGATCGCGTCCTGCCATGACCACAGCGACAGCGGGTAATAACTGAGCGGCCGGAAGTCCGCATTCAGCACCAGTACCGGCCAACCGCCTTGCGAAACATGTGCGTTCAAGTAACGCTCCCGGCCTCCGTAAGAGCTGCGAAGCAGCTTGAGTTGGCATACTACAGGCAGCGTGACGGGATTGTGAAGAGCATTGGCGCCCTTATCCGCCCGCGCGTCTCGCCTGCGCGATCGTCGCAAGGGCGGCCAAACGAGACCGCTGGCGCGTTTCCGTTGCACATGCATGCCAGGGGAAATGGTTGCCACGGCCATTTGCGGTCGCCGGCTGCCGGCGATTCAGGCCCCGACAGTTGGTTGCAGAAACGCTCTCATTTCCTCAAGGAACCGCGCGAAGGCTGGTTCGCTTTCCATCAGTACGTGGTTCTGGCTTTCAAGCGCAACCAACCGGGCACCCGGGATGCCTGCCGCGAGCCGCCGGCCCGCTTCAAAAGGCACCCTGGCGTCGTGCCGGGAGTGCATCACAAGGGTCGGTACCCGGACCTGAGGGAGAAGCGACGTAACATCTACATCGCCGTTGGCGATGAGATTGCGTGCGGCATCGGCGGGAGAACAGCTTATGCGTTGAAATTCATTGAACCAGTCGGCCTGCTCCTTGGTGGCTGCCGGAATGAACTGCGATGTAAACATTTGCCGGAATGCCGGGTTTTCCTGGCCCCATCCGATCCGCATCAGGGTAAGCATGGCTTCGCCGGCTTCCTTCTCCGCCGTCGTCCTGGCGCGTTTCTTCCAGCCGACAGAATAACCTCCGAGCAGAACCAGATGCGAAACGCGTTCGGGGTGCCGGACCGCATAGGCGACCGAGACCGCGCAACCTTGCGACAAACCGTAGAGCGCAAAGCGATCCAGGCCGGCCGCATCGACCACGGTTTCGAGATCGCTGACGAAATCATCGAAGCAGACGTCCGGCACCTCACGATCTGAAAGTCCGTTACCGCGGGCATCATATCGAATGAACGTGTTGTCGCGCGACAGTTCGCGATAGAGCGGCCGCCAGATCATGCTATCGAAGTCGAATTCGATATGGGTCATCCAATGGCCGGTTTTGACCAGCGGAAAACCCCGACCCATCCTGGCATAGGCCAGTTGCACCCCATCCTTGGTCTGGCAGAAGTGGATTTCCTGCTCGTATGGATGGGTTGCCGCGGCTGCAGCGGAATCGTTCGTCGTCGGAGCAACAGACCCCGGCAGCGACTGAATGTCCCTTGCCGTAAGTCCAAACACCCCCACCGCGCGGGAGATGTTCTTGACGGCTTGCTCGCCGAGATCGGCGAACGCCAATGAAAGCTTGTCCCTGATCTGGTCGTTGGCCGTTCGTGAAATGCAAACGCCGCCGGGTTCGCACAGGGTCTCCAGCCGCGCGGCAATATTGACGCCGTCGCCGAAAACATCGTCGCCGTCGATGATGATATCGCCGACGTTGATGCCGATTCGGAAGACGATTTGCTTGTCTTCGGGAATGTTGGCGTTGCGCCGGACCATGCCGCGCTGGATATTCACCGCGCAACTCACGGCATCGACCACGCTGGCGAATTCCACCAGCATGCCGTCGCCGGTCGTTTTGAAGATACGGCCACGGTGCTCGGCGATGGCGGAATCAACCAATTCGCGGCGATGAGACTTCAGCGATGTCAGAGTGCCAATCTCATCGGCGCCCATCAGGCGGCTGTAACCAACCACATCGGCTGCCATAATGGCTGCAAGTCTGCGCTGCATCGAGGTTTCCTGTTCGACCGCATGATTTTGCCTGCGATTGACTACCGCGACAAGCCTGAAGAAGATCGATGGGGCCGGGGTTTGGTGGCCGTGAAAAATCTGGACCGATCCTGAAAAGTCTGCGAACTGGATAGGGAATGCCATTCGATCGGGGAAGCTGATGCGCAAACTGCTGACGGCGCTGATCGCAGCCATGCTTGGTTTGGGATGGGCCGGTTTTGCAGCGGCGCAGGGTTATCCGGCGCGACCGATCACCATGATCGTGCCGTTCCCGGCAGGCGGCGCGACCGACACGCTGGCGCGCTTCCTGTCCGAGCAGATGCGGGCAATCCTCGGTCAACCCGTCATCATCGAGAACATCGCGGGGGCGGCCGGCAGCATCGGCGTCGGCCGTGCCGTCCGTTCGCCCGCCGACGGTTACACGCTGAGCATCGGCACCTCGACCACCCATATGCTGACCGGCGGCCTCTACGCGCTTTCCTTCGATCTGTTGAAGGATCTGGAGCCGGTCATCCAGATCGGCAGCGAACCGCTTTTGATCGTCGGCAGGAAAAACATGCCGGCGAACGATCTGAAAGGGCTGATTGCCTGGCTCAAGGCCAATCCGGACAAGGCGTCGGTCGGCATCGCCGGCGTCGGCGCGACCGGTCATCTCACCGGAATTTCATTTCAGAGGGAGACCGGAACCAGTTTTCAGTTCGTGCCCTATCGCGGCAATGCGCCGGCGATGCAGGATCTGCTGGCGGAACAGATCGATTTCATGATCGAGCCGTCGTCCAATTTCAAGTCGCTGGTCGGTGCCGGCAGCGTCAAGCCTTTTGCGGTCACCGGCAGGACGCGGCTGGCGTCATCGCCGGATATCCCGACGGCGGATGAGGCAGGACTGCCCGGCTTCTTCGCCTCGCTCTGGTATGGACTTTGGGTGCCGAAGGACACGCCGAAGGATATCATCGCGAAGCTCAACGCAACCATGGTCAAGACGCTCGCCGACCCCTCGGTGCGGAAGCGTTTCGAGGAACTCGGGATCGAGATCACATCTCCGGCGCAGCAATCGCCCGAAGCCTTGCGCGCGTTCCAGCAAGCCGAGAGCGAGCGCTGGTGGCCGATCATCAAGGCGTCCAACCTCAAGGTGGAATGAAGCGCGCTATAATTTAATGTGGCGCATTGCTACATTCGCGCGACCCGTTGGCTCCTCGCAATGACGGTCGGGGTGCTGGTTAAACCTTTTCCAGCTTCTGCAGGCAGCGTCCCACCTTGACCTCTGAAGGCATCGGCGTATCGGGAAAGCTGGTCTTCCAGTTGGTGACGCCGACTTCGCCGACATAGATGTCGCCCTTCGAATCCAGCGCGATGCCGTGCGGCGCAAGGAATTTGCCGATCTCAAGGCCCGGACCGTTCTCGCCGCCGAGCCGCGCGATACGCTTTCCCTTCGCGTCGACGATGGTCAGGCGAGGTCCCAAATTCGGCGCCTTCAGGTTGACCGGCATGCCGGGGCCGAGTTCGCCGACGATGAAATTCGGATACTTGCCGCCGCAACAATGCAGCGCACACGGCCGGTGCAGATTATTCCACTGCGCCTCGTATTTGCCGTTGCCGTCGAACACCTGCACGCGGTGGTTCTCGCGGTCGGCGACATAGACCCAGCCATCCGCATCGGTGACGATGTTATGCACGATGTTGAACTGGCCGGGGTCGGTGCCGGGTTCGCCCCAGGTTTTCAAGAGCTTTCCATCCGGCGTGAATTTATGGACGCAGGCATTGCCGTATCCGTCCGAGACATAGATCTCGCCCTTCGGCGACAGCGCCGTATGGGTGCAGCGATGAAACGGTTCGCCGCTCATGAACGGCGCCGGCTTGTTCGGAATGCCGATGGTCAGGAGCACCTTGCCTTCGGTCGAGCATTTGCGCACCGTATGGTCGCCGTCGTCGGTGCAATAGAGATGGTCATGGGCGTCGATGTGCAGCCCGTGCGCCCGGCTGAACAGCCCTTCGCCCCAGCTCTTGATGAAATTGCCCTCGCGATCGAGCACCACCATCGGATGGGCGCCGCGGTTGAAGACGTAGATGCGGTCCTTGCTGTCGACCGCGACGGAGGCGACGTCGGTCAGGCTCCAGCCATCCGGAAGCTTCGCCCAGTTCTCCACCACGCGGTAGCGATGCTCGCCCGAGCCGAGAATGGTCGGCATGTGTTTTTCCCCCAAAATCGCAATGAATGTTTGTTTAAGCGAATGCCGCGCGCGGTCCGACATTTCGCGGCAGCAGGCCTTCCTCGATCGCCTTGATCTGCAGCGCCAGATGTTTCGAGCCGATCCGGCATTGCGCCAGTCCGCCGGCGATCAGCCACAGGCCGGGTTGTCCGGTTCGGGTGTACATGTTGCGCAATTCCTGCTCCTCGCCGAATCCCCAGATCGTGCCGACGCGATCCGCCACCGCTCCGCCAAACAGCTTTCGTACCAGTTCTTCCTGGCGCTTGTAGCCGGTCGCGAGCACGACGAGGTCGGCGGCGACCACTTCGCCGCTCTTCATCCGCGCGCCGGCGGCGACGAACGCGTCGATATCGGTAAACTGCCTGAGCGCGATGTCGCCCTTCACGATCAGGTCGGAGCAGCCGACGTTGAAATAATAGCCGCCGCCACGCGTGAGATATTTGAATTGCCAGCCGGTGTTGTCTTCGCCGTAGTCGAGCTTGAAGCCGACGCGCGCCAGCCCCTCGAGCAATTCCCTGTCGAGCTCCTTTGATATTTCCATGGTCAGGGCATGACTCTTCCGCGCCAGCTTGAGCGGCATCGAGGTCGCGATCAGGTCGTTGTCGTCAAGCGTTCCCTCGTTGTAGGGCGCGTAGACCAGTTGCGCCGACGGCTCGATGCTGACGATCAAGGTCGGGCTGCGCTGCACCAGCGTCACCTCGGCGCCGCTTGAAAAAAGGTCCTGGGCGATATCGTGGCCGCTATTGCCGGTGCCGATGACGATCGCGCGTTTACCGCGCCATTTCTCGCCGTCGTCGTACTGGCTGGAATGCATCACCTTGCCGGCGAAATCCTTCAGGCCGGCAATATCAGGCAGGCTCGGAATGCCGCTGACGCCGGTGGCAAGCACGACATGCCGCGGATGCATCGTGCGCTTGCCGTCGGGTCGGCGCAGCGTCACGGTCCAGCGTCCTTCGTTCCCATCGTAGCTGCCGCCCTCGAACTCGGTTTCGGTCCAGAAATTCAGCTCCAGGCTCTCGACATAGGCCTCGAACCAGTTGGCGAGCTTGTCCTTGGGGATATAGGTCGGCCAGTTCGGCGGGAACGGCATGTAGGGCAGGTGGTTGACCTGCACCTGGTTGTGCAGCGTCAACGCGTGATAGCGCTTGCGCCAATTGTCGCCGATCCGCTTCTCGCGATCGACGATCAGCGTATCGACATTCAACTGCTTCAGGCGCGCGGCGATACAAAGTCCGGATTGGCCGCCGCCGATGACAAGGACCGTCGGATCGCGGTCGGCATAGCCGGCTTCGGCCTTGCGCAGGTCGAGCCAGTTCGGTCCGCGAAAATCCCGCGAATAGGCCTCGCCGCGCGGGCGGTGGATGTCAATTTGCTCCTCGAATCCCCGGAGTTCGCCGAGTTCGGTCAGCAGCGTCCAGGCCTTCAACGTATTGCCGTCGCCGGGGTCCGGAATGAGCCTGATGATCCCGCTGCCGCGTCCCACCCCGGTTTCGAATTTGAAAATCGCTTCGATCGCATGGGTGCCCGCGCGCGTCACCTTGCGCGGGGCGGCGCGGTCGGGATCGATGGCAAAGCCGCGGGGCGCAGCGCGGCGGGCGAGGGTCTCGAGTTCTCTTATGATCGCGTCCGCGCCATTGATCGTCTGGATGTTCCAGCTCAGCGCCAGCACGTCGCGCCAGTAGCTATCGGCATGAAACAGGGATTTGAGCAAGACGGCGTCGGGTGCCGCAAGCGCGCTTTCGAATTGCGTCAGCCAATTTTCCGTGGCGATCGAGATATCGTCGGTTCTGTCCAGCATTGGCGCGCTCTCTGACCGGCGCTCTCGCGCGGCGTTGCCACGGACCGAAAATCTATACCGTTCGGGATCGCGTAGAAAGGGCGGGGAAAGTGAGTGCGTGGTTACCGCCGCGGGTCTTTTCCGGTGATCACGCCCTCGCGCTTCTTCAACACCCGGTAGTAGGACCACCATAGATGCGCGGCGGCGCCGCGCAGCGGCCGCCATGGTTCCGCCAGCGGCGCCATCTGCTCTGCGCTCGGCCGCGTCTTCAGCCCCAGTCCGATCTTGACCGCTTCCTGCACGGCGAGATCGCCGGCGGGCCAGGCGTCGCCATGACCGAGGCAGAACAGGAGATACACGTCCGCCGTCCACGGTCCGATGCCGTGCAGCGCCGTCAGCGTCGCGTGCGCGGCGTCGGCGTCCTCATTTGCGAGCACGTCGAGATTGAGCCGTTCCGATGCGATTTCGCGCGCCAGCCCCTTCAGCGTTTTGATCTTCGCCGCCGACAGCCCGAGCCGGCCGAGCCGGTCGGCGCGCGCCTTGCGCAACGTGTCATGATGAAACGGGTCGAACGCGGCGCTAACGCGGCCCCAGATCGCCGCCGCGCTGGCGGTGGAGAGCTGCTGGCCGCAGACGATCGCGGCCAGGCCCGCATAACCGGCTTCGCGCCGCCGCAGCGCGGGCATGCCCGTAAGCTGAAACACGGGTTTGAGACGCGGGTCCTGCTTCACCAGCACATGGATTGCGTCTTCGAGGTCGGACTGGGTGTTGAGATGAACGGTCATTGCGGAGGATCAGCTCGCCAGGTCATGCGCGGGCTTGACCCGCGCATCCATCTCATAAGGATGGATTACCGGGTCAAGCCCGGCAATGACCATCCCGGAAAATTCGATGCCACCCGTCTTCCGCTTTGCGCCAAGCCCGAACGGCTATCTGCATCTCGGCCACGCTTATTCGGCGCTGCTGAATTTCGATGCCGCGCGCATGGCCGGTGGCCGGCTGCTGCTGCGCGTCGAGGATATCGACCCGGCCCGCTGCAAGCCGGAATTCGAGACCGCGATCTATCAGGATCTCGCTTGGCTCGGCATCCGCTGGGAAGAACCGGTGCGCCGGCAGTCGGAGCATCTTGCCGATTATCGCGACGCGCTGGAGCGGCTGTCCACGCAGGGCCTGGTCTATCCAAGCTTCGAAAGCCGCGCCGAGATCGCGGGACTGGTGGCCCACCGCGAGGCGATTGCGCCCTGGCCACGCGACCCCGAGGGGACGCCGCTCTATCCCGGCACATCGAAATCCCTCACCGCTGGCGAGCGCGCGCGCAGGGTTCAATCGGGGGTGCCTTATGCCTTGCGGCTTGACATGGCGGCGGCCTGTGCGCGCGCCGGCGATCTCACCTGGACCGAACGCGGCGAAGGTCCGAACCGCGAAACCGGAACGGTGGCCGCCCGGCCGGAGGCCTGGGGCGACGTCATCCTCGCCCGCAAGGAGACGCCGACCAGCTATCACCTCGCGGTCGTGATCGACGACGCCCTGCAAGGTGTGACGGAGGTTGTGCGGGGTGCGGACCTGTTCTGGTCGACCGGCGTGCACCGGCTGCTGCAACGGCTGCTCGGCCTGCCGCCGCCCGTCTACCGGCACCACCGCCTGGTTCTCGATGGCGAGGGGCAAAAGCTCTCGAAGTCGTCGCAGGCCACCGGCTTGCGCGAACTTCGTGCCGGCGGCGCGACGCCGGCCGACATCCGCCGGCTGGTAGGCTTGCCATGATTGCCGCCGGCCAATCTGCGAAAAAAACACCCTTCGGCGTGACTCCCAAAGCCCGGCCATGGCAAGGTGGAGACGGCCAGGATCGGGGGAATCATGGCGCCAGGATCGCGCTCACCGCGCACCACACGGCCGAGGAAACGGCGGGCGGCGAAGCCGCGTGAGCCGCGCAAGCGCGCCGGCAGGACTGGCGCGTCCGGCATGGTCGAGGCGGCGCTCGCCGCCTTCGCGCACGAAGTTCGCACGCCGCTTACCGGAATTCTGGCGATCAGCGATCTACTGGCGACATCGGACCTCGGCGAGCGCGAGCGGCGCTGGGCCGATACCATCAAGGCCGGCGCCGAACATATGGCAAATCTCGCGACGTTGTTCGTCGATGCCGCCAGAAGGGGCAAAGCCGGGGTGCGACAGGACTTGTTCGATCTGCGGGCGCTGGCGCGCAATGCCGGCGATTCGCTTGCCGGCCGCGCGGCGGCGAAAGGTTTGCAATCCCGGGTCGACATTTCGGAAAAGCTTGCCGCGCTTGTGGTCGGCGACCCCGTGCGGCTGCGCGCGGCGCTGGAAAACCTGATCGACAACGCGGTGAAGTTCACTGAACAGGGCGGCGTTGCGCTTTCGGTGGCGCCGATGCGCGGTGCAAGCGGCAAGGCAAGGGGCAAGATCGGTGTCGCCTTTGCGGTCTCCGACAGCGGCATCGGGCTCACATTGGCCGAGATCAAACGGCTGTTCCGTCCGTTCTCGCAGGCCAATGTCAGCATCGCCTCACGATTCGGCGGCGCCGGGCTCGGATTGTCCTCGGTGAAAGCGCTTGCGCGCGCGATGGGCGGCGACATCGTGGTCGCGCAACGGCAAAATGGCGGAACCACCTTCACGCTGACGGTGACATTGACCCGCGCCAAAGCTTCGAAAGCAACGAGCTCCGGCGCGGCTGCCGATGTGCCGTCCGCTTCGATGCAGGCGCTGCGGATTCTCAGCGTCGAGGACAATCCGTTCGGCCGCGTCGTGCTCAATGCAATCCTCACCGAGCTCGGCCATCAGGCCGAATTCATCGGGCGCGGCGAGGTGGCAACCGAACGGATCGCGCAGGGCGGTTTCGACGTGGTGCTGATGGATATGATATTGCCGGGCATCAGCGGCATCGAGGCGATCAAGCGGATTCGGGAGCTGGGCCCGCCGCTCGGCCAAATCCCGATCGTCGGGGTGTCGGGCCGCGGCGAGGACGAGGCGGCGTCGCGCGCGACTGGCGCCGACGCCTTCCTGATCAAGCCCGTAAGTCCAAGGGCTCTAGCGACTGCGCTGCTTGAAGCGATACGCCGTGCGGCAGCCGCGACTTGATGATCGACGCGTTCAGTTCGCCGCCATACACGAAGATCGCGGCGATAAAATACAGAAACACCAGCGCGATGATCACCGACGCGAGGCCGGCATACATGGTGACGTAATTGTTGGCGAAGCGCGCAAGATACTGGCCGAACACGATACCTGACACCAGCGAGGCCACCAGGGTGAAGATGATGCCCGGCAGGATCTGCAGAAATCCCCGGCGGCCGGCCGGAAGCCAGGCGTGGAGAATGAACAGCGCGACGATCAACGCGATAACGGCGATGCCGTAGCGCGAAAGAGTGAGAAACTTTTCGTTGCTTTCGACGACGACCGGAATGTGACGCCGCGCGGCCTCCAGCAGTAGGGGTCCGAGCACGATCAGGAACGCCATCGCCAGCGCCGTGAAGGCGGCGATCAGCGTATAGCCGATCGATTCCAGCCGCAGCCAGTACCAGCGGCGCGGCTCGATTACCGAATAGGCGCGGTTCAGCCCGACGCGCAGGCTTTCGACGCCGTTCGAGGCAAAATACACCGCGAGCACGGCGCCGATGGTCAGCGCATCGCCGCGGGTGGTCGTCAGCACATCGTGGATCTCGCCCGACAGTGAATCGGCGACCTGCTTCGGCCAGACCTGCAACATCAGGCCCACCGCCTGGTCGGCCAGTTCCTTCGACCCGAAGAAACCGGCCAGCGAGGTCAACACGATCAGAAACGGAAACAGCGCCATCAACGCCGACAGCGCGATATGGCTGGCGATGGCCCAGCCGTCATCAGCGAGAAACGTGTAGAACGCGTCCATGCCGACATCGAAGACGTAGCGTATCTGCCTCAAATTTCACCTTGGCCAGTGGAAAGACGGAGTCAGGCAGCGAACGCGCTACCTTCTGATATTATTGAGCTAAAAGCCAGATGGCGGACTGCCTCGCGCGGTGTTATCTACCGCCGATGGCGTCATTTATGGGCACGATTCTGCTTCCCGTCGCAGTCGGCGCCGTTGCGCTGGTACTGTTGCTGGGCCTCCTTAACATGATGCGGGGCGGATCGCCGAACCGGTCCCAGAAGCTGATGCGATTGCGGGTGTTGCTGCAATTCGTTGCGATTGTCATCACCATGCTTACGGTCTGGGCGATGGGGCGCTGAAAGGAGACTTAAAGATGGTGGTCCTCAATCGTATTTACACGCGGACCGGCGATGACGGCACCACCGCGCTTGGTAGCGGCGAACGCCGGCCGAAATACGATTTGCGCATCGGGGCCTACGGAACCGTCGACGAAACCAATGCCGCCATCGGCATCGTCCGGCTGCATCTCGCCGATGCGCGCGAACTCGATACGATGCTGGGGCTCGTTCAGAACGATCTGTTCGATCTCGGCGCCGACCTCGCGGTGCCCCAGCGCGAGGGCAAGGCGGAGCGGCTTCGGATGCTGTCCAGCCAGGTCGAGCGCCTCGAGCGCGATATCGACACCTTGAATGCGCGATTGGCGCCGTTGACCTCCTTTGTGCTGCCCGGCGGCACGCCCGCCGCGGCGCATCTGCATCTGGCGCGAACCATATGCCGCCGGGCGGAACGCATGATGGTGGAACTCGCGGCAAAGCCCGACGAGCCGGTCGGCGACGCCGCAATCCAATATATGAACCGGCTGTCGGATTTTCTGTTCGTCGCCAGCCGTTCGGTGAATAATAACGGCGCCGGGGACGTGCTGTGGGTGCCCGGCCAGAACCGCTAAAAGGAGGCTCCGCTGGAGACCGATTTTTGGCCTTCGCGCGTTGACCGGGGTTGGCGGGACCTTTAGGTTCCGCGCGCAAGCCGATCAAGCCCGAAATTCAAGTGAAAGAGGACCAATGAAGGTTCTGGTGCCCGTAAAGCGAGTGGTCGATTACAACGTCAAGGTCCGCGTCAAAGGCGACGGATCGGGCGTCGAACTCTCCAATGTCAAGATGTCGATGAATCCATTCGATGAAATCGCCGTCGAGGAGGCCCTGCGCCTGAAAGAGGCCGGCAAGGCGACCGAGGTCGTCGTGGTATCGATCGGTCCCGCGCAGGCCGCCGAAACCATCCGGACCGGGCTTGCCATGGGCGCCGATCGCGGCATCCTGGTCAAGGCAGATGGTAATGTCGAACCGCTGGCGGTAGCGAAAATTCTAAAAGCGATCGCCGATGAAGAAAAGCCCGGCCTCGTCATTCTTGGCAAGCAGGCGATCGACGACGACTCGAACCAGACTGGCCAGATGCTGGCCGCATTGCTCGGATGGTCGCAGGCAACCTTTGCCTCCAAGCTCGAAGTCGATGGCGCCGATTTCAAGGTGACGCGCGAAGTCGACGGCGGCTTGCAGACCGTCAAGCTCAAGGGACCGGCAATCGTCACCACCGATCTGCGGCTCAACGAGCCGCGCTATGCCAGCCTGCCCAACATCATGAAGGCGAAGAAAAAGCCGATCGCCGACAAAAGCGCCGCCGACTACGGCGTCGATCTCACTTCACATCTGGAGATTCTGAAGACCTCGGAACCGCCGGGCCGCAAGGGCGGCGTCAAGGTTAAGGACGTCACCGAGCTGGTGTCGAAGCTCAAGAATGAAGCCGGGGTTCTCTGATGACGACGCTCTTGATGGCCGAACATGACAATGCGTCGATCAAGGACGCCACCAACAAGGCGTTGACCGCTGCGGCTCAACTCGGCGGCGAAGTGCACGTGCTGGTGGCGGGCCAGAACGCCAAGGCGGCGGCAGAGGCCGCGGCCAAGCTTGCCGGCGTCAAAAAGGTGTTATTGGCCGACGGCGATGCCTATGCCCACGATCTTGCCGAGCCGCTGGCCGCCCTGATCGTGGCGCTGGCGCCCGGCTACGACGCCTTCGTCGCGCCCGCCACCTCGCGTTTCAAGAATGTGATGCCGCGCGTCGCGGCGCTGCTCGACGTCATGCAGGTGTCTGAGATCATCAAGGTGATTTCGCCCGACACGTTCGAGCGGCCGATCTATGCCGGCAATGCGATCCAGACCGTGAAATCGAAGGATGCCAAGAAGGTGATCACGGTGCGCACGTCGACCTTCGCCGCCGCCGGAGATGGCGGCAGCGCGGCGGTGGAAAATGCCGCAGCCGCCGCCGATCCCGGGCTCTCCAGTTTCGTCGGCGAGGAAGTCGCCAAGAGCGATCGTCCCGAACTGACGTCGGCCAAGATCATCGTTTCGGGCGGACGCGCTATGCAGAGCCGCGAAAATTTCGCCAAATATATCGAGCCGCTCGCCGACAAGCTCGGCGCCGGCGTCGGTGCCTCGCGCGCCGCGGTCGATGCCGGCTATGCGCCGAACGACTGGCAGGTCGGCCAGACCGGCAAGGTGGTGGCGCCAGAGCTCTATATCGCGATCGGTATTTCCGGCGCGATCCAGCACCTCGCCGGCATGAAGGATTCCAAGGTGATCGTCGCGATCAACAAGGATGAAGACGCGCCGATTTTCCAGGTCGCCGATTACGGCCTGGTGGCGGATCTGTATCAGGCGGTCCCCGAACTGACGGCGGAACTAGGCAAGCTTGGAAAGTAACCTGTGCCGGCCGGATCGCCGGCCGGTGTTGATGCAAGTAGGATGGGCAGGCGCCGGACGCGCGTCGCCCGGGTGAGATGAAAAAAATGGCGACTATGATCAAGAAGGTCGGAGTGATCGGCTCGGGCCAGATGGGCAACGGGATTGCGCATGTGGCGGCGCTGGCCGGGCTCGACGTGGTACTCAACGACGTGTCGGCCGATCGGCTGAAGTCGGCGATGGCGACCATCAACGGCAATCTGTCGCGTCAGGTTACCAAAAAGATCATCACCGAGGACGCCCGCAAGCAGGCATTGGCGCGGATCGTTTCCGCCGAGAGCATCGAGGGGCTCGCGGATTGCGATCTGGTGATCGAAAGCGCGGTCGAGAAGGAAGAGGTCAAGCGCAAGATTTTCCACGACGTTTGCGCGGTGCTGAAGCCGGAGGCGATTGTCGCCTCCAACACTTCATCGATCTCGATCACCCGGCTTGCCGCGTCTACCGACCGGCCCGAACGCTTCATCGGCATTCACTTCATGAATCCGGTGCCGCTGATGGAACTGGTTGAGCTGATCCGCGGCATCGCCACCGACGATGCGACGTTCGACGCGGCCAAGGAATTCGTCACCAAACTCGGCAAGCAAATCGCGGTGTCGGAGGATTTTCCCGCTTTCATCGTCAACCGTATCCTGCTGCCGATGATCAACGAGGCGATCTACACGCTGTATGAGGGGGTCGGCAACGTCGAGGCTATCGATGCCGCGATGAAATTAGGCGCGCACCACCCGATGGGGCCGCTGGAACTGGCCGACTTCATCGGGCTCGATACCTGCCTGTCGATCATGCAGGTGCTGCACGAGGGACTGGCGGATTCCAAATACCGGCCGTGTCCGCTGTTGGTGAAATATGTCGAGGCCGGCTGGCTCGGTCGCAAAACCCAGCGCGGCTTCTACGACTATCGCGGCGACAAGCCGGTGCCGACGCGCTGAGGCATGTCGCGTCATTGCCGGGCTCGACCCGGCAATCCATCCGCTTGATCTCATGCAAGTCGAGCGGGGTAAAGCCCGCGCATGACAGTCCGGATTTTGACGCGTTCAAGCGGGTAGGCCAGCGGCCGGAGCATTGTTGCTTTCGCGGTTCAGGCGCCAGACGCCAACCCGACCCGCCCCCCGTGTCTCGACCTCGCCCGCCGCCGTGCAAGAGAACTTCGCATCGAGCAGCTCCCGCGTCGCATCCGAAAGCTGAATTTCGTCCGGCCTCGCCGCGCGCTGGATTCGCGAGGCCACGTTGACGGTGTCGCCCCACAGATCATAAGCAAACCGGCTGAGGCCGATCACGCCTGCCACCGCCGGACCCGAATGAATTCCGATCCTCAGTTTGAGCGGTGCGTCTGCGAAGGTTTCTCCCTCCAACGCCGCTCTCAGATCGAGCGCGTAGCGGGCAAGTGTCTCGGCGTGGCTGGGACTGGGTTCGGGCAAACCGGCGGCCACCATGACGCAATCGCCGATCGACTTGATCTTCTCGCAACGGTGCCGCTGCGCGAGCTCGTCGGCGACAGAGAAGAAGCGGTTCAGCATGCGTACCGTCGCCTCCGGTCCGGCGCGACGCGCGGCAGCCGTGAATTCGACGATGTCAGCGAAAAGCACGCTGATGCTGTTGTATCCATCGGCGATTCGTTCGCCCGACTTCAGCCGTTCTGCCACCGGCGCTGGAAGGATGTTCAGCAGGAGCGCATCCGAACGACGGTACTCGCTCTCCAGCGCCGCTTCCGCTGCATCAGCCAGTTGGATTGAATATCGGGAGGTCAGGAAAAGCACAAACATCGTCAACGCCGAGGTGGCGTAGAAAAGACCTTCTGACTCTCCAATCGACATCGGGATGTAAGATGGCCCCCGAGGCAATATCTTCGCTGCGACGACGAACCCACCCCAGGCGAGCAGGGTCGCGAGCACCGGCCGCAGGATCGGACGGCGGTCCAGGAAAATCAGCGACAGGCTCGCGACGAGAATCAAAAACAAATGTGACCCCGAAGCGTTTCCGAGCAACACCGTGAAGCTCACCATTGCCACGATCAGCACGCCGAGGAACCAGGCGCCGGCCAGCGGGCCCGGCCAGCGGTAGAACAAGGGGGTCACGGCCCACAAGGCCGCATTCACGAGGTTCAGGCCGATCGCAATCGCATAGGCTCGCGCATCGAGCACGGAGTAGAGGATGGCGAAGAACGAATCGATGGCGATCCCAATGACCACAACCAGGTTGATAATTTTGCGGCGGCGCGACGCACGCTCCTCCGCGAACTGTTTGGGTGCCGTTATTACGAGTGACGGATCGGTATCCTCGTCGCGTGGCATGCGCATGCTCCCCAGCCGTGGCGACCAATTCCAGTTTGCCAGCACCTGCCAAAGCCGACAACCGCAATGCGCGGCGAGATCGAGGGTCGGTGCCTCACGAATGGCGCTGTTTGAAAATCGAATCCGAAGCTGCCATCACCCGCGAAAGCGGTGATCCGGTATTCCACCGGCGTTCGCGATTGAACCGAAAGGCTGCGGCCTGCTGGATACCCCGTTTTGGCGAGGTATGAGCGTACGGCGCGGCGATGGATTGCTTCGATGGCGCTTGCCATGACGGTCGTCTTGGCTGTTTGAAATTCAAATCGAGCGAGGCCCGCCCTGTTCTTTCGTTCCCTCCCCCCTTGTGGGGGAGGGTTAGGGAGGGGGGGTGGCGGCATCGGGACCGCCCGGGTGGACCCTCTCCCCAACCCTCCCCACAAGGGGGGAGGGAGCTCGGCGCCGCTACTGCGACATCGATGGTTCAATTCCGTGGATTGCCGCTTCTCGCAACGACTTCGAATCCGAAGCAATTTGTTGGCGCTTATCGCGAGCGAGAAACTCGCGCCGTGCACGCGCTATTCTCCAGCCTTCATTAACCGCCTGCCGGTACGGTGCCGGCGGTTGGGGGTGCCGCGTATGGATATAACAAGTTTGGTCAGCGGGCTGCTCGCCGCTCAGGCGGGCAATGTGCAGTCGCAGATCGCCGCGACGATCCTGAAGTCGAACGCGGATTCAGAGAAATCGACGGTCCTGACACTGCTCGGGGCAAGCCAGAATTCGCCGGCCAATCTCGGCGCCGGCATCGGCGGCAATCTGGACATATCGGCCTAAAATCCGGCGGCCACCGGCTTGATCGCGGCCCTGATCAGTTGGATGGCGTCATCGCTGTCCCATTCGGCCGGGCCAGCAATGGTGGCGATTTCGCAGCCCTGGCCGTCGACCAGCACCGAGGTCGGCATTCCCAAGGCGCGGCCTACAGCTTTAAGATCCTGAAAAACCTTGGCTTTCTCGTCACTGAAATAAGCAAGCCGGGTCAGGTTGGTCTCTTTCAGGAAGTTTTTTGGCTTTTCGGGATCGCGGGTATCGATATTGACGGCGACCACCTCGAAATTCGGGCCGCCGAGCCGGGTTTGCAGGCCCTCGAGCGCCGGCATCTCCTTGCGGCAGGGCACGCACCAGGTGGCCCACAGGTTCACCAGCACAGTGCGCCCGCGCCAGTCGGAGAGCCTTTTTGGCCTGCCGTTGGCGTCCTCGAAAGTGAGATCCGGCAGTCGCAAGGGCGCCGTTGCCATGGTCAGGGCGGCAACTTCGCCATGCGCCAGCGGTGCGAGCTTGCGCGCCAGGTCGACCGCCTCGCGGCAGGCCGAATCGCCGGTTGCGCCGCGTTTCAAGCCGCCAATGCCGTATACCCCGGCAAATCCAATCGCGGCCCCAATCACTACCGCCGCGATCGCAAGGGGGATCCGGCGCGTGGCAGCGGCGGAAGGCGTGGGCAGTTCCGGCATATCGTTTGTCATCCTGTATCAGATACGGCTATTGCAGAGCGGTTGGTCGATCGGCGGCGCCGGGTTTGCGTTCGGCGGTGTACGATGAATGGCAGTGATGAGCACAAGTCATGAGTAACAGGTCATGAGCAACAAGATGTGGGGCGGCCGGTTCAGCGGGCGTCCCGATGCGATCATGGAGGAAATCAACGTCTCCATCGACGTCGATCGTCACCTTTATGCCCAGGACATCGCAGCGTCCAAGGCCCACGCTGCGATGCTGGCGGCGCAAGGCATTATTACGGCAAACGATGCGAAAAATATCACCAGGGGTCTAGACACGATTTTGTCAGAGATCGGCAACGGATCGTTCGATTTCAAGCGCGCGCTCGAGGACATCCACATGAATGTCGAAAGCCGGCTCGGCGAGTTGATCGGGCCGGCCGCCGGGCGGCTGCACACCGCGCGTTCGCGCAACGACCAGGTGGCTACCGATTTCCGGCTCTATGTCCGCGACACCATCGACGAGTTGGATGCCGCGCTGACCGCGTTCCAGGGCGCGCTGGCGCAGCGCGCCCTGGAGCATGCGGCCACCGTGATGCCGGGCTTTACGCATCTGCAGACCGCGCAGCCGGTGACGTTCGGACATCATCTGCTGGCCTATGTCGAGATGGCCGCGCGCGACCGCAGCCGCTTTGCCGACGCGCGCAAACGGCTGAATGAATCGCCACTCGGCGCTGCGGCGCTGGCCGGCACCTCGTTTCCGATCGATCGCGACCTGACCGCGAAGACCCTCGGCTTCGACCGCCCGATGGCCAATTCGCTCGACGCGGTGTCGGATCGCGACTTCGTGCTGGAAACCTTGTCGGCGGCGGCGATCGCCTCGGTGCACCTGTCGCGCTTCGCCGAGGAAATCGTGATCTGGACCTCGCCGCTGGTCGGGTTGGTGCGGCTATCCGACAAGTTCACGACCGGCTCCTCGATCATGCCGCAGAAGCGCAACCCTGATGCCGCCGAGCTGGTTCGCGCCAAGACGGGCCGGGTGATCGGCGCGCTCACCGCGCTATTGATCGTGATGAAAGGCCTGCCGCTGGCCTATCAAAAGGATATGCAGGAGGACAAGCAGGGCGCGATGGAAGCGTTCGGCGCGCTGTCGCTGGCAATCCGGGCCATGACCGCAATGGCGATGGACATCGTGCCGGACGAGGCGCGGATGAAGGCAGCGGCCGGCGAGGGCTACGCCACCGCGACCGACCTTGCCGACTGGCTGGCGCGGACGTTGAAAATGCCGTTCCGCGACGCCCATCACATCACCGGGCGCATCGTCGCCAGCGCCGCGAAAGCCGGCGTGCCGCTGCACCTGTTGCCGCTCAAGGACATGCAGGCGATCGAACCCAGGATCACGGCAGCAGCCTTGAAAATGCTTTCGGTCGAGGCGTCGGTGAAAAGCCGCGATAGCTATGGCGGGACCGCGCCGAAGAACGTTCAGGCGCAAGCCAAGGCCTGGCTGAGGCGACTGGAAAAACAGCGAAAATTGGGCTGAGCCCGGAATTTCGCTGCAATTTCATGATTGTCCGGCACTCGCCAGAACAGGGCAATCTTTGTATGGTGCGGCCCGCATTGGGGATATGTCGTGAATCGCAATAACAGCCCGACACGTCAGGGATGGGCCATCATCCTTTTGAGCGCGGCCGTGCTCGCGCTCGGCGGCTGCGGGCGCAAGGGCGGGCTCGACCTGCCGCCGAACTCTGCGGGACCGCCGGTCGCAGCCGCGCCGGCCGACAGCGACGCGGAAGCCGCGGCGAAACCGAGCGTGTTCAATCCGTATTACGGCACGGATGCGGCGCCGGCCGCCACCAAAGGCCGCAAGAAGCCGTTCATTCTCGACCCGCTCCTCAACGACTGAGCTGGTGCGGTGGATTTGACATTCGCGCGACTGGAACACCAGCCATGAATCACTTCGACTATCGCAACGGCGTGCTGCACGCCGAGGCGGTGAATCTGATCGAGCTGGCGGACGCGGTCGGCACGCCGTTCTATTGCTATTCGACCGCAACGCTGGAGCGCCACTACCGCGTCTTCACCGAGGCTTTCGCCGGCGAGAAGGTGCTGGTTTGCTACGCCATGAAGGCGAACTCCAACCAGTCGGTGCTGCGCACGCTGGCAAAACTCGGCGCCGGCGCCGACGTGGTATCGGGGGGCGAGTTGAAGCGCGCGCTGGCCGCCGGCATTCCGCCCAAGAAGATCCTGTTTTCGGGTGTCGGCAAGACCGAGGCCGAGCTGCGCGCGGCGTTGGCCGAGGACATCCTTTGCATCAATGTCGAATCCGAGCCCGAACTCGAATTGCTGTCGCGGCTCGCCGTCGAGGCCGGCAAGACCGCGCGAATTTCCGTGCGCGTCAATCCCGACGTCGATGCCGGCACCCATGCCAAGATCTCCACCGGCAAATCCGAAAACAAGTTCGGCGTTCCGATCGCGCGCGCGCGCGCGGTCTATGCCCGCGCGGCCAGGCTGCCGGGGATCGAGGTGACCGGCACCGACATGCATATCGGCAGCCAGATCACCGACCTGAGCCGGATGGAAACCGCATTCCGCATTTTGTCGGATTTCGTGCACACGCTGCGCGCCGACGGCCATACCATCTCGCATATCGATTTCGGCGGCGGGCTCGGCATTCCCTATCATGCCGACCGGGAAGCGCCGCCGGTGCCGGCCGTCTATGCCGCGATGGTCAAGCGCGTGACCCATAACCTCGGCTGCACGCTGATGTTCGAGCCGGGGCGGATGATCGTCGGCAATGCCGGCATCCTGGTCACGCGCGTGATCTATCTGAAGCCCGGTGATGCCAGGAACTTCATCATTATCGACGCGGCAATGAACGATTTGATCCGGCCGACGCTGTATGAAGCCCATCACGACATCCTGCCGGTCCGCCAGGCCGCCGAGGGCGCAGCGATGATCACCGCCGACGTGGTCGGCCCGGTCTGCGAAACCGGCGACTACCTCGCGCTCGACCGCAAGCTTGTCGAACCCAAGGCCGGCGATCTCTTGGCGATCATGACCGCCGGCGCCTACGGCGCGGTGCAGTCGGGCAGCTACAACACACGGCCGCTGGTGCCGGAAGTGCTTGTCAAGAACGATCAATACGCCGTGGTGCGTCCCCGCATCGATGTCGACGCCCTGATCGCGATGGACCGACCCGCGCCGTGGTTGTGAATGCGTGTGGCTTACTTGGCGGCGTGAACGCCCTTTCCGCCTACTACGACGCCGGCGGCCTTTTCGATCGGCTTGATTGCGGAGGTGAAATCGGACTCTGCGCCCATGTCGCGGATCACCACCTCCCAAAGCCGGCCGACCGCTTCGGCGACCTCCATCGACAATCCGAGCGCCTTCATCTCCTCGAGGCAGAGCCGCACGTCCTTGACCATCAGCGCTGTCGTAAAGCCGAAATCGAAGCTGCGCGGCAGGATTGAACGGGGAAACTTGTCGCGGCTCGCGGTATTCATGCCCGACCCGGCGTTGATCACCTCGATCATCACGTTGGGATCGAGGCCCGATTTGACGCCCATCACCACGGCTTCAGACGTCGCGACCACCGCGGTCGCCGACAACAGGTTGTTGGCGAGCTTCATGGTTTGCGCCGAGCCGGGCTTGGCGCCGATGAAAAATACCTTGCCGATTGCGGCAAGGGCTGCCTTCACCGCCTCGAAATCGGTTCGGGGACCCGACACCATCACGGCGAGCGTTCCCTTTTCGGCGCCTGCGACGCCGCCGCTGACGGGACTGTCGAGCTGCACGATCTTGCGCTCCGCCAGTAAGTCGTGAATCCGAACCGCCATATGCGATCCGACGGTGGACAGATCGACGAAGCGCTTGACGCGCTTGCCTTCGATCACGCCGCCGCTGCCGGTTGCGACGTCGAGCGAGGCCTGCAGCGAGGGCAGGCTCGCCATCACGGTTTCCGTGCGGTCGGCGACGTCCTTGGCGGAGGATGCGGCTTGCGCGCCGAGCGCGACCAGCTTGTCCATCGCTTCCTTGCGCTGGTCGAACACGACGAGTCGGTGTTCGGCCTCGATCAGGCGGCGGGCCATCGGGAAGCCCATATTGCCGAGGCCGATGAATCCGATATCCATGATGATGCGCCCTAGCCCTTGTCGATTTCGGCGAACACTTCGCGTGCAATTCGAAAACTGTCCACGCCCGCGGGCACGCCGGCATAGATCGCCACCTGCATGAAGATTTCGCGGATCTCCTGCTTGGTCACGCCGTTGACCAGCGCGCCCTTGATGTGCACCCGCAATTCGTGCGGCCGATTGAGGATCGAGATCATGGCAAGGTTGAGCATGCTGCGGGTCTTGCGCGGCAGTTCCTCGCGGCCCCACACCGCGCCCCAGCAATATTCGGTGACCAGCTCCTGAAACGGCTTGTTAAAATCGTCGGCATTCTTCAGCGCGTTCGCGACGTAAGCCTCGCCCAGCACCGCCTTACGAATTTCCAGTCCCTTGTCGTGCGTTTTCTTGTCCATGATATTCCCCGGTTTGCCTTGATGGTTCGAGACCGGACGTTACGAGGTCATGGCGGCGCAGTCACTCCTTCGTGTTATGCGTATTTCCGGGTGTGGGATACCCGTTCGGAACGGGTGCCCCAGTGCCGCGATTGTGCTAGTATACTGCTTCGACGACCCGGAGAATTTGTTGAGCAGCGCCGCCCCCGATCCGTCAGAGCCACCAGGCAGCCCGGACGCCGTTTCGCGGCTGCAGCTGACGCAGGCCCTGCAGCGGGCAAAATACGCCATCGCGTGGGAGCGAAGCTGGCCGCATCTGGCGCGGCTATTGACCGTCATCGGACTGTTTCTGGTGGTGTCCTGGGCCGGGTTATGGCTGGCGCTTCCGTTTCTTGCGCGCGCCGCGGGCCTCGGCCTGTTCGCGCTATCGGCGTTGGCCGCACTGTTTCCCCTTGTCAGGTTTCGCTGGCCGAGCCGCGAAGAAGCCTTGAGCCGGCTCGACCGCGGCTCCGGCATTCGCCACCGTCCGGCGACCGCGCTCACCGATACGCTTGCAAGCCAGGATCCGGTGGCGCTGGCGCTATGGCGGGAGCAGCGCGAGCGCACGCTGGCATCGATCAAGCGCATCCGCGCCGGCCTGCCGTCGCCGCGCCTTGTGCTCCATGATCCCTGGGCCTTGCGTGGGCTGGTAGCCGTCATGATGGTTGCGACCTATGTTGCCGCGGGCGATGAGCGCATGCTGCGGACCGCTGCGGCATTCGACTGGAACGGCGTGTTGGCGCCGGCCAATATCAGGGTGGATGCCTGGGTCACGCCGCCGAACTATACCGGCAAGCCGCCGATCATTCTGTCGGCGGCAAACAAGGAAGCCGCGATTCCCGCCGCGCCATTGCCGGTCCCGGCCGGCTCGACGTTGATCGTGCGCTCCAGCGGCGGGGCGCTCGATGTGGTGGCAGGCGGCGGCGTGACCGAAGCCGTGCCGGCCGAGCAGGCGCCCAAGGGCACCAACGAACGGCATTTCACGATATCCGGTGATGGCACCGCCCATGTCCGCGCTCCTTCCGGCCAGCCGCAATGGAAGTTCGTCGCCATTCCCGACCGTGCGCCCACGATTTCGCTGGTAAAGGATCCGGAGCGTCAGGCTCACGGATCGCTCCAGATGTCCTACAAGATCGAGGATGATTACGGCGTCACCGAAGCGCGGGCGCATTTTGCGTTCCGTCCGGGCGACGCGGCGAAGGGCGCGACCGAGCCGCGGCCGCTGTTCGGGGCGCCGCAATTCCCGCTGGTGCTTCCCAATGCGCGGACCCGCAATGGCGTCGGCCAGACCGTCAAGGATCTGAGTGACGATCCCTACGCCGGCGCCGACGTCACCCTGACGCTCTCGGCCAAGGACGAGGCCGGCAATGAGGGCCGCAGCGAGCCGTTCAACATGCGGCTTCCGGAACGGCTGTTCACCAAACCGCTGGCGCGAGCCCTGGTCGAGCAGCGCCGCATCCTGGCGCTCGATGCCAACCAGAGTTCGCAGGTCCATACGGCGCTGGATGCGCTGATGATCGCGCCGGAATTGTTCACGCCGGCGGCCGGCCATTATCTCGGCCTGTTCAGCGTCGCGCGGCAATTGGACGACGCCCGCACCGACGACGCCATGCGCGAGGTGGTCGCCAGCATGTGGGCGCTCGCGGTCGCCATCGAGGATGGCAACATCACCGATGTGGACAAGGCCTTGCGCGCAGCCCAGGAGGCGCTGAAGCAGGCGCTGGAACGCGGCGCCAGCGACGAAGAGATCAAGAAGCTCACCGATAATCTGCGCGCGGCGCTGGACAATTTCATGCGTCAGCTTGCCGAGCAGTTGCGCAACAATCCGCAGCAGCTGGCCCGCCCGCTCGATCCCAACACGCGGGTGATGCGCCAGCAGGATCTCAACAACATGATCGAGCGCATGGAGCGGCTGTCGCGCTCCGGCGACAAGGACGCGGCCAAACAGTTGCTCGAGCAGCTCCAGCAGATGCTGGAGAATCTGCAAATGGCGCGGCCCGGCCAGGGCGACAACGACATGGAGCAGGCGCTGAATGAGCTCGGCGACATGATCCGAAAACAGCAGCAGTTGCGCGACAAGACCTTCAAGCAGGGCCAGGATTCGCGGCGCGATCGCTTGCACGGCAAGCAGGGCGAACAAAGCATGGGCGACCTGCAGCAGGACCAGCAGAGCCTGCGCGACCGGCTGAAGAAATTGCAGGAGGAGCTCGCCAGGCGCGGCATGGGACAGGGCCAGCGCGGCGAGAAGGGCCAGCAAGGCGACGGTGACGATCCGCAGGCCGGCGATGGCGAGGATAGTCTCGGCGAGGCCGATACCGCGATGGGCGATGCCAGCGGCAGGCTGGGCGAAGGCAACGCCGATGGTGCGGTGGATTCGCAGGGCAAGGCGCTGGAAGCGCTGCGCAAGGGCGCCCAGAACCTCGCCGAAGCGATGCAACAGGGCGATGGCGAGGGGCAGGGCGAGGGTCAGGGCTATCGCATGGGCAGGCAGCAGAGCGGCGGCGTTGGCACCGATCCGATCGGTCGGCCGTTGCGCGGACGCGAATTCGGCGACGATCTGACAGTGAAAATTCCCGGCGAGATCGATGTGCAGCGGGTGCGCCGGATTCTGGAAGAACTGCGCCGCCGCCTCGCCGATCCGCAGCGCCCGCAGATCGAACTCGATTACATCGAGCGGCTATTGAAGGATTACTAGAGGCTTTCACCGTCATTGCGAGGAGCCAACGGGTCGCGCGAACGCGCGCCCGATGACAGGCTCCGCGACGAAGCAATCCACACTTCCTTGTTTCTGGATTGCTTCGCTTCGCTCGCAATGACGAGTTGAGACGTAGAACGTCCCTAACCCGCGTTCCGCGCGGTCAGCGCGGCGGCGACCGCGCTTCGGACATCGATCACCGAAAACGGCTTGGTGATGACGTCATGGGCGATGGCACTGAGGCCCGAGGCGCGTTCGCGCTGGTCGGCAAAACCGGTCATCAATAAAATCGTCACGTTGGGAAAATCGCGGGCGGCCGCC
Organism: uncultured Alphaproteobacteria bacterium; assembly: GCA_963742425.1. GTDB lineage: Bacteria > Pseudomonadota > Alphaproteobacteria > Rhizobiales > Xanthobacteraceae > Bradyrhizobium. The sequence continues at coordinate 28,131 of CAVULR010000005.1, read as the reverse complement.
AGCGCCAGCGCGATGCCGTCCATGACGGGCATTTGAATGTCGGTGAGCAGCAGATCGAAAGCGCCGTCTTCGCGGACCAGGATATCCAGCGCCTCGGCGCCATCCTGCGCGGTGACGGTGTCGTGGCCATCCATGGCAATGGCCCGCGCCACCAGCGTGCGCATGGATTCCTCATCGTCGGCGATCAGCACGCGCGGCATGGAACAACCGTCATAGGCAAGCGCAGCGAGCCGGCCCGTTCACGCATTGCCGCCGGCAGCATCCCGCTTGTTGAAGAAGCGTACATCAATATTGCGCCCTTCCGGAGGCGGCGAGGCCAGCCGCGACTTGAACGCGGCTTGTTCGCCCGGCTTGAGCACGGGTTGTTCCAGCACCGCATTCCAGGCGTAGATTTCCGCACCCTGCGCGTCGCGCACGCTGAAGCGCAGCCGCGGCAGTTCGACCGGCTTGCGGGTTTCGCCCGTTATCACGCCCTCGATCACCAGCACCGGTTTGCCTTCCACGGTCTCGGAAGTAATCTTGACGTCCTTGAACAGCAGCCCGCGCAAATTCACATCGAGCCCGACCAGCTTGTAGAAGGCGGCGGTCTGCGGCAGCAGCCGCACCACGTCGACGCGCCAGATCACCAGCGCCAGTACCAGCGCACCCATGGCAGCGCAGGCAGTCGGGAGACTGACGAAAGGCTTGTTCCGGGCGCGTGAGCGCGCCGGCGCTCTGAACGGCAGCCACGACCGGCCTTGGGGGCGGGCGGTTTCCGTGTCGTGCAGCTCCTCCCTTGCAACCGACGGCCAGTCGGTCTCGGAGCTTTCCCGATCAGCCGGCCAGTCGCCCGCGATCGAGGGGCTGTCGACCACCGGGCTCTCCTGGCTCCCGTCTTCGCGCGCGAGTGCTTGCCATTCCGCGGCGGCGGCATCTCGGCCCCCGGTCTGTGCGCTGGCAGCCATCATCGAAGGCACCTGGGCTGCGACCTCCATCACGTCTTCCGGCCGCGCCAGCCAGACCTCCTTGCAGCGGGAACAGCGCACGGTACGGCCGGCCGCGCCCAAAGTAGCGGGATTGATGGCATAGGACGTTGTACAATGGGGACAAACGATGTGCATGGAGCCAATCTCCACCATGAGGCTGCCGGTGCCCTATTTCCGAGGTTTCCGTCGAAACGAGCCGCGAGGGTTCGCGAACTTCGGAAACCGGCACTAGGATGCTACAAGGCGACCGTTAACGAATTGGAAACCATAACCGAAGCACAACCACTTTGTTGGGTTCGCGGCCGCAGCGGGGCCAACGGATGGGGGCGGTCGGGATCCGGCCTCAGGCGGCGCCCCACATCGAACGGAGCTGAGCTTGGTTCGGTTCGAAAATGTCGGACTGCGTTACGGGCTCGGCCCGGAGATTCTGCGCGACCTCAGTTTCCAGGTTCCCGCCCACTCCTTCCAGTTCCTTACCGGCCCGTCCGGCGCCGGCAAAACGTCGCTGCTGCGGCTGCTGTTTTTATCGCTGCGGCCGACGCGTGGGCTGGTCAATCTGTTCGGCCATGACGTGGCGCTGCTCGGCAAGGATCAAGTCGCCGATCTGCGCAAGCGGATCGGCATCGTGCTGCAGGATTTTCGCCTGCTCGACCATATGACGACTTACGAGAACGTCGCGTTGCCGTTCCGGGTGATGGGCCGCGAGGAATCGAGTTATCGCAAGGAGGTTATCGATCTCCTGAAATGGGTCGGTCTCGGCGAACGTATGGATGCGCTGCCGCCGATCCTGTCCGGCGGCGAAAAGCAGCGCGCGGCGATCGCTCGCGCGGTGATTTCGCGGCCGCAATTGCTGCTGGCGGACGAGCCGACCGGCAATGTCGACCCGACACTGGGGCGGCGATTGTTGCGGTTGTTCATCGAACTGAACAAGTCCGGCACCGCGGTGATTATCGCGACCCATGATATCACGCTGATGGATCAGTATGATGCGCGGCGGCTGGTGCTGCATCAGGGACGGTTGCATATCTATGAGTAAAACCGGCCACGAGCACGCCCCGTTGGTGGACCTGGGACACGAGCGCCCGCAGGTGCCGGCGCGGGCGCGCAACCTGTCGCCGATCGTGCCGCGTGCCTCGATCGCCGGCCGCGCGCTGGTGGCCGTTGTCGCCATCATGACGTTCCTGGCATCGATCACCACGGGCACTGTGCTGCTGGTGAGCGCGTCGGCCGCGGAGTGGCAATCGGAAGTCGCCAGCGAAATTACCATTCAGGTACGCCCCGCGGCCGGGCGCGATATCGACCGGGATTCGGCGGCGGTCGCGGAGGCGATGCGCGCGCAGCCCGGCATCCTCGAGGTCAAGCCGTTCACCAAGGACGAATCCGCGAAATTGCTGGAACCATGGCTCGGCAGCGGGCTTTCGCTCGACGACTTGCCGGTACCGCGCGTCATCATCGCGCGGGTTCAGCCCGGCACCGCACTCGATCTGGCGGCGCTGCGGAGCCGGGTGACGCAGGCGGCGCCGACCGCAAGCGTCGACGATCACCGCGCCTGGATCGAGCGGATGCGATCGATGACCGGCGCCACCGTGCTGGCCGGCATCGGCATCCTTGTACTGGTGATCGTTGCCACCATCATTTCGGTCTCATTCGCGACCCGCGGTGCGATGGCGGCGAATCGGCCGATCGTCGAAGTCCTGCACTTCGTCGGCGCCGGGGATCGCTACATCGCCAACCGCTTCCTGCGGCATTTTCTAAGGCTCGGGCTGCAGGGCGGGGTGATCGGCGGCGGCGTCGCAATGCTGGGTTTCGGGTTCTCCGAATCCATCGCCGGCTGGTTTTCGGGGACCGCGGTCGGGGATCAATTCGCGGCATTGCTGGGGACGTTTTCGCTTCGTCCGTCCGGCTATCTAGTATTGGCGGCGCAGGCCGCGCTGATCGCCGCGATTACCGCCTGGGCGTCGCGGCGAACGCTGTTTGCCACCCTTGACGACATCGATTGACTGACGCTGTTGCGGATACAGACCCAAACCGGACTCCACTTCGCAGGAAAAGGTTCTAGACTTGAATCAGGGAGAGGATCGCCAGAGCAGCATGAGCTTGCCGTCCGACGATAAAGCGCCTGACGCGCCGGTCTCGCCGCCGCGTGGCTGGCTGCGGGCAGCGGTCGTGGTCGCGCTGGCGGTCGTGTTCGTCGGGGCGGCGGTCGGTTTTGTCGGATTCCTCTCGCAGCTGCGAGGCGCCGAAATCAGGCCGGACCATAAGGCCGATGGCATCGTCGTGCTGACGGGCGGATCGTCGCGGGTTTCCGACGCAATGGAATTGCTGGCGGGCGGCTATGGCAAGCGGCTATTGATCTCAGGGGTACATCCGACCAACGCAGCGATCGATATTTCCCGTTCGCTGCCGGACAACCATTCGCTGCTCGCCTGCTGTGTCGATCTCGACCGTTCCGCCGTCAACACCCGCAGCAATGCGGCGGAGACGCGGCGCTGGGCATACGAGCGCGGTTTCAAATCGCTGATTGTGGTAACGTCGAATTACCATATGCCGCGGGCAATCGTCGAACTGTCGCACGCCATGCCGGATGTTCAGCTCATTCCGTTCGCCGTGGTCGGCGACCGATGGCGCGAGGAACCCTGGTGGACGAGTGGCGTGACATTGCGGCTGCTGCTATCGGAATATGTGAAATACGTTGCGGCCGAAGTGCGGGTGCGTCTGGCGGATGCCGGTCTCGAGCAGACGCCCGAGCTTGCGGACCAGCCAGGCGCTTTCTTGCCGCGCCGGCCGTCGACGGCTCAAGCCAACTGATCAAGGGTTTCGATGGTCTCGATTTTCTTGCGTTCGCTGATCTACAACGTGCTGTTTTATGCGCTGTTGGTGTTCTGGATATTGGTTGCAATTCCCACTTTTCTGATGCCGCCGCGGGCCTTCATGGTGGTCGCCAAGGCCTGGGCGCGCAGCAGCATCTGGCTGATGCGCGTAGTCTGCAACACCAGGTTCGAATATCGCGGCCTTGAGAAAATACCAAAAGGTCCGCTGATCGTCGCCTCCAAGCATCAATCGATGTGGGAGACCTTCGCGCTGATGCCGTTCTTCGATGCGCCGCTGTTCATCTACAAGCGCGAGTTGGCCTGGATTCCCTTCTTCGGCTGGTATCTGAAGAAGTCGAAGATGATCGGGGTGGATCGCAGCGCCGGCGGCCGCTCGCTGCTGGCGATGGCGCGCCGCGCCGGCGAGGAAGTGCGGCGCGGGCGTCAGTTGATCATCTTTCCCGAGGGCACGCGAACTCCCGTCGATGCGAAACCGAACTACAAGACCGGGGTCGCGCAGGTCTATGTCGATTGCGGCGTGACCTGCCTGCCGGTGGCGCTCAATTCCGGACTGTTCTGGCCGCGCCGGACATTCCTGCGATATCCGGGAACACTGGTCGTTGAATTTCTCGATCCGCTGCCGCCCGGTCTGTCCCGCCGTGACTTCATCGCGCGCGTCTCCGGCGTGATCGAGGCGGCCACCGACCGGCTGGTCGAGACCGCGCGTCAGGAACAGGCGCAATTGTTCGGTCGCGTGCCGAATTCGCCATCGAAGGCCTAGTGCGTTTATTGCTCTGCCTGCCGGGGAGGGTGACGATGCAGCGGCGTGTCGTGGTGCAGCAGCGCAGCCAGTTGATGTAACTGCGTGTCACGAAAACCCTGCGCCTCGATCGACTTGACGGTGGCCAGCACATAGTCGCGATTGTTTCCGGAACGACCGTGGCCCTGCTGTACGTAACGGAGCTGCTCGGTCAGCGAGAGCCGTCCGGCATATTGCACGTGGCCACGATCGACCACGTAGGTCAGCGCGCTGACCCGTTGCCGGGCCTGGTTTTCAAGCCAGACCGAACGCATCACCTCGCGATAGACATTGGTGGTCTGCTCGCGGCCGCGCAGATAGTCCACGGTGTCGTTTCGGTGCTTTGCGGCGACCCGGAACGCGACGCCGCGGCAGGCGCCGCCACGATCGAGCCCGAGCACCAGGCCCGGCTTTTCCGGAGTGCCGCGATGGTCGAACGAGTAGACGCAGAGCGCGCGGTGCTCGCCGATCAGCCGCGCCGGAACCTGCTCGATGAACTCGAAGCCCGGCCGCCACATCAGCGAACCATAGCCGAACACCCAGAGGTCGCCTTGGGAGCGTTCCGTCTCAGGCAGGATTTTGGCTGGCATCGCGCGCACGGCTATCAGAAGCTTTTCAGGCGAAGTGGATTTCGCACCCGATCAAAACCCGTTAACTTGCAAATTCCGTTAACATGCGAAGTCCGTTAACATGATTGTGTCGGGTTGCATCGCTTAAATGACAAAATCATTGGCCAAAGGTCGCGCATGTCCGATATGACCCTTGCGCCGCGCCGGCGCCCGCTTTGGCGCCTTTTCATCGTGCCCGCCCTGCTCCTGATCGCCGCCGTGGCGTGGAGCGCGTTCTGGTTCTTTGCGGCCTCCGAGGTCGATGTCAAGGCTGACGCCTGGCGCGCGCAGGAGGCGAAATCCGGCCGGGTCTACGATTGCGCCAAACGTTCGGTGGCGGGTTTCCCGTTCCGCCTCGAAGTTCGCTGCGACGGCGCCAGCGTGTCGCTGGTGTCACAGACGGCCGGCGCCACGGCGCCGGTCACCGCGAAGCTCGGCGAAATCCTCGTGGTCGCGCAGGTCTACGACCCGAAATTATTGATCGCCGAATTCACCGCGCCGGCGACGATTTCCGAGCGCGGTCTCTCACCGTCGATGACGGTGAACTGGAGCAAGGCTCGCTCCAGCGTGGTCGGATTGCCGGCCGTTCCGCAGCGGGCCTCCATCATCTTCGACGATGCCGAGATCGACCGCGTCGATGGATCCGTGCCGGCGCCGCTGGCGCGCGCGAAACACATCGAACTGCACGGCCGCCTCGCGGAAGGCTCGGCGCTGGATCGTCCGGTGATCGAGACGGTGCTGCAGATCGCGGCAGGCAGCGTGCAGGGCCTGCATCCATTGCTCGCCGAGCCGTTCGACGCCAATGTGCGCACGATGCTCAGCGGGCTCAGGGATTTTTCCCCAAAACCGTGGCCGGAGCGATTTCGCGAAATCCAGGCCGCCGGCGGGCGTGCCGAGATCGTGCAGTCAAGAATCCAACAGGGCGAACTGATCGCCGTCGCCACCGGCACGCTCGGGCTCACCGCCAATGGACGCCTCGATGGCGAATTGCAGATGACGGTCGCCGGCATCGAAAAGGCGATATCGGCGCTCGGCATTGAAAAAATGCTGGATGAAGGCGTGCCGCAGGCAACGCTCGATCGCCTCGCGCCGGGCGTCAAGACCCAGGACCTCAACAACCTGTTCGGTGCGCTCGATCGCGCGATCCCCGGCCTCGGCAAGGTGGTCAAGCAGAACGCCAATGTCGGCGTCGCCGCAGGAATCAACGCGCTCGGCAAGGACGCGGTGCTGGAAGGTAAAAAAGCGCGAGCCTTCCCGCTGCGCTTTGTCGACGGTGCGGTGTATTTCGGTCCCCTGCAGGTAGGGCAAATCCCGCCGCTGTATTGAATTTACCCGTGTCCCGGACGCGGTGCAGCGTACTTCACGCTGCTCCGCAGAGCCGGGACCCACGACGCGTTTCATGTGGCCATGGACCCCGGATCAGCAGCGCACCGCCGGAGTCGCGCGTAGCGCGATCCCGAGGGCGCTGCGCAGCATCCGGGGCACACCTATCCCGCTTTCATCCTCAAAATCAGCGCACGGACGAGTGGCGGCGTGCGCCGAAAATTTCCGCTCGCCAAAGCGTGATCCGGCATTTCTCCGGTTCGGGAATATCGGGCTCCGAATTCCGGTCTGGTTGTTACAGGACCTGCGCCGATGCGCGACGGGTTCGTTCAAGCGGAGAACTCCCATGACCCGATAGTCAGTCGAATTGGGGATTCCAGTAATCCCTGAAAGCCTTTCTTCAACTCCTGGTGTGTTTCCCATAACTGACCGGACTCAGCCATGCCCCCGGCTGAGCCCGGTATTTTTTTGTTCGACGAAATGAGAACTCCAGCGCGCTATCGCGGTTCTAAAAAAAATTCCAACACTTGGCCGTGAGCAAAACGTGATGCGAAATTATCGCGCGCCCGAGAATATTGACGATTGAACCCAAGTCTCTGCATCAGAGGAAGCATGCACACACCTGATTGAGGTGCGATGTGCGAGCGTTGTTCGCTTCCTCCTGGGCGGGAGGTTCAAGTGAAATTACTCAGAAGCATTGTTGTGGGGAGCGTGCTCATTTCGGCGGGTCAAGTCCTGGCGCAACGGGCCCTCGCGGAGGAGGACACGGCATCCGAGATCCGTCAGCTCAAGGCCAAGCTCAAGCAGCTTGAGCAGCGGGTTGAGAATCAGGGAAGGAAGGAGAGGGAGTACGAGGCGAAGACCTCTGCAAAAGCGCCGCCCGCCTACAAGGCGGCATCCGCGTTCGATCCATGTCCTCCGGGCAAATTGTGCTACAAGGGCATCACGCTTACGCCGGGCGGGTTTTTCGATCTGACCGATATTTACCGCACTCGCAACCTCTCTTCCGACGTCGGATCGATTTACAACTCGATTCCCTTCCGCGGCAACAAGAACTACAACATCGGTGAAAACCGCTTCTCGGCGCGCACCAGCCGATTGTCGCTGCTCGCTGAGGGCAATGTTAGTCCGGCGATCGCCATCAAAGGATACGGCGAGATCGATTTCGAGAGCGCCGGCAGCACCTCGAACCCCGTTGCGACCAACTCGTTCACGCCGCGCATGCGCCAGATGAGCATCGAGATCGACCGCAACGACCTCGGCTGGCACCTGCTGGCCGGTCAGACCTGGTCGCTTACCTCGCCGAGCAAGGTCGGCATCGATCCGCGCGGCGTCGACGGACCACCCGTGGTCGACTTCGAATCCGTTCCCGGCATCTACGCGGCGCGGCAACCCGGCGTTCGCGTCTGGAAGGAATTTGGACCGCAATTTTCGCTCGCGGTGTCGGCCGAGAACGCCCAAACCATCTTCGTCGGCGGCAACGGTGACTTTCGTGGAGGGACTGCGCCGAATACGTTCGTCGGAACCGGGGTCTCTGGTGTCCCGGGAGTCGTGAGCGGCACCACGCTGTTCGGTGTAACCGGTCCGGGCGGAAGCTTCTTCAACCCCCTGACCAACCTCTCCCTCAATCAGGTGCCGGACGTCACGGTCAAGGCCGCGTGGGATCCGGCGATCGGAGGCAACAAGCTGCACGTCGAAGCCTGGGGCCTCTACCGCGAATTACTCGATCGCTCCAATCTCACAAACCACAGCGTCAGCAGCTTCGCCGTCGGCGGGCATGTGGCGTATGAGCTCCTTCCCAAGGTTCTCGACCTCCAGTTCACGGCTGCGCAGGGAGCTCTGGGACGTTACAGCGCAACCCCGTTCAACGACGCGACGTTCCGCGAAGACGGCACGTTCCAGGTTCTCCCGATCCTCGGCATTCAGGGCGGACTCACCTGGCATGCGACGCCGGCGCTCGATATCTACGGTTTTGCGGGAATCGAGAAGACGAAAGCCACGTTCTCGTTCGGCTCTACCGGCCTGCCGTTCGGTTTCGGAAATCCGCTCTACGATAATCGCGGCTGCAACGTGGAAAACTCGCCAGCAGTCCAGTGCAACGGCAACACCAGGGAGATCCGCCAGCTCACGGGCGGCTTCTACCACACGCTGCATCAGGGGCCCTACGGAACGGTCAAGGTCGGTACGCAATACTCCTACACCCAGCGGTTCGCATTTGAGGGTGTCGGCGGAGCGCCGAAGACCGACGAACATATCGTCATGACACAGCTCCGCTACTATCCATTCTGAACCCCCGCGCGTGCCGGACATCTTCGAGCAGACGGCAAAACCGTTGGCGCTGTTCAAGGTGCCCGGCACGTGATGGCGTTTAGCAACGGTTGACATGAACCTGTGGCGGGGGCCGAAGACAGGATCTGACCATGCTGGATCAGAAAGATCTCCAAGGCGACACTGGTTTCCTGATAAGCCGGGTCGCCCACGTCGTGGAACGGATCGGTCTTGCGATGTCGGGCGCCATGTGCGGAACCTTCGTCGCCGCCTATCTGGAAAGAGCGAGTATCGCGATCTTCGATTCGATCGGATTCATCATGTTGATGATCCTGATCGGGATCATCGGGTTCTATCTGGGAATCGATATTCCCCGGTTGCAGGTTTCTCATGCAAGCCGAGCAATCTGTCGGCCCGCCCCAAGGGCGGATCCTGTCGAACTGCTCAGCGCCATCGGAACTTTCCTTGCCGCGGTGGCCGCGCTGGCATCGGTCTATGCGATCGTGCTTGACGAGGTTCCACAACGACCGTGGGAATTCCTGATCGGCTGCTGGTGGCTGCTCGGCGCCATCATGCAAATCGGCGCCGGCTCACTCGGGCGCTTGCGCCTCGCCAACAAGGCTGCCCGGTGAGGGGAGTTCACTCCGCTTTCTTCCCGAGCTGCGCGTGCGGGCGGCCGAAGTCGGGAGCGGCCGAATCCTGGCCGGTCTCGACGATGCCGCGGCGAATCGCGCGGGTACGGGTGAAATGTTCGAACAGCGCTTCGCCGTCGCCGCGCCGGATCGCGCGGGTCAGTTTGGAAAGGTCCTCGTTGAAGGTACCCAGCATTTCCAGCACCGCTTCCTTGTTGGCGAGGAATACGTCGCGCCACATGATCGGATCGGAAGCCGCGATGCGGGTGAAATCGCGAAAGCCGCCGGCGGAGAATTTTATCACCTCCGACGAGGTCACCTGCGCGAGTTCGTCGGCGGTGCCGACGATGGTGTAGGCGATCAGATGCGGCAGATGGCTGGTAATCGCGAGCACCAGGTCGTGATGGTCGGGGGTCATGATCTCGACCCTGGCGCCGAGCGCGGCCCAGAACGCGCGCAGCCGTTCGACTGCGTTCGGGTCGGTGCCGTCAGGCGGAGTTAGAATGCACCAGCGGTTGATGAACAGCTCGGCGAAACCGGAGTCGGGCCCGGAGTGCTCGGTGCCGGCCACCGGGTGCGCCGGCACGAAGTGCGCGCCGGCGGGCAGATGCGGCGCCATGTCCCGTACCACCGTGCCCTTGACCGAGCCGACGTCGGAAACGATGGTGCCCGGCTTGAGATGGGCGGCGATTTCCTGCGCAACCTCGCCGCAGGCGCCAACCGGGATGCAGAGAATGACCAGGTCGGCATCTTTTACGGCTTCCGCATTGGTTTCCACCACGTGGTCGACAATGCCGAGTTGCTTGACCCGCGCGCGGCTCTTGGCCGAGCGCGCAGTAGTGACGATTTCGCCGGCCAACCCCTGTTGACGCGCAGCGCGCGCGATCGAGCCGCCGATCAACCCGAAGCCGATCAGCGCGATCTTTTGGAAGTGCGGCCCGGCGCTCACTTGCGCGCCATGAAGTCGCGCAAGCCTTCCGCCACGAGGCGATTGGCTTCCTCGGTGCCGATGGTCATGCGCAGCGCGTGCGGCAGGCCGTAATTGTTCAGCGCGCGCAGCACCAGTCCGCGCTTGGTCAGGAATGCGTCGGCGTCATCGGAGGTCTTGCCCTTCTCGAGCGGAAAATGAATCAGGATGAAGTTCGCCACGCTCGGCGTTACCTTGAGGCCGAGTTTGGTCACTTCCTCGGTCAGCCAGTTACGCCATTTCTCGGTGTGCGCCTTTGACATCTGCTGGTGCGCGGTGTCCTCGAGCGCCGCCACCGCCGCCAGCATCGCCGGCGTCGAGACGTTGAAAGGTCCGCGAATCCGGTTCACCGCGTCGACGATATGGGCCGGCCCGAACATCCAGCCGATCCGCAGCGCCGCGAGTCCGTGAATTTTCGAGAACGTGTGCGTCATGACGGTGTTATCCGATGTCGCCACCAGTTCGATGCCGAGTTCGTAGTCGTTGCGCGAAACGTAATCGGAGTACGCGGCATCGAGCACCAGCAGCGCATGCGGCGGCAATCCCGAGCGCAGCCGCTTGACCTCGTCGAACGGCAGATAGGTCCCGGTCGGATTGTTCGGGTTGGCGAGCCATACGAGCTTGGTGCGCGGCGAGACCCGCTTAAGGATCGCATCGACATCCGCGGTGAAATTGGTTTCGGGCGCGACGACGTTGACGGCGCCGTTCGCCTTTGTGGCGATCGGATACACCAGGAAACCGTGGGCGGTGGAGATCGCCTCGTCACCCTGACTGAGATAGGTGTGCGCCAGCAGGTTCAGAATTTCGTCGGAGCCGGCGCCGCAGATGATGCGGTCGGGGTCGAGCCCGAAGGCGCGGCCGATCGCCTCGCGCAGCACGCGCGAAGTGCCTTCCGGATAATCTTCCAGATGCGAAGCCGCCTGCTTGTAGACCTGGATTGCTTTCGGCGAGGGTCCGAACGGCGTTTCGTTGGCCGATAGTTTGAACACCTTGCGGCCCGGCTCCGGCACTGGGCTTTTGCCCGGCGTGTAGGGCGCAATATCGAGAATGCCGGGATTCGGCACGGGGCGGGACATCTTCAACTCCGGGATATCGGGGGCAGCCCTTGGGGCTTCGCGAGAGCCACCGGGCACTAGCTGGGCACCGTATAGCGCGTTGCATGGCTGCCGACGAGAGCCGATGAACGCACGGACGCCCCGGCCTCGATCAGAGCCTTCCTGATCTTTTCCAGGCTGGTGGGGCTCGCCACCGACACCAGCAGGGCCGCGCCGTCGAAGGCGGTATCCGGCACAGCGACAATCTCGGCCAACGGCGACAGCGCCCGCGCAATCTCGGCGTTCCAGCCGGACACCCGTACGCTCCACATCTCGACTTCGGTCACCATGGCGCTGTCGGCGACGCGCGACACCACGAATACCGGAAGGGCGGCCGGGTGATCGGCGCGCTCGACGAACGGCAGCCGCGCGATAATCTTGGGCGCGCCGCCAGCCTCGAGCGCGATCCACCACGGCGTGCGGCTGGAAGTGGCGGACACCAGCGCCAGATCGCCCTTCGATTGGGCCACGGCTTCGACCGCGGCCGGCGCGCTGAAATGCGGCACGTAAGGAACGGTGAATCCGAAATGAAACCGCGCCGAATCCCGCATCGCCGATTCGCCGAGCGAAACGTCGGCATGCACCGAAAACGGCGCCTGCACATAGGTGAAGGTCGAGATGATGACGCGCCAGATGCTCTCGATAGTGTCGAGCGGCAGAATGCCGCGATGACGCTCGACCAGCCGGCGCATCATGCCGGCCTCGCGCGCCGGTCGAAACGCCGAGCCTACCTCCTGGGTCTGCTTCACCTGTATCAGCCGATCGATGATGTCGCCGCGCGCCATCAGCAGGCGGTGGACCTGCTCGTCGATCGCGTCGATCTCCTTGCGCAGCACCTCGAGCGAGGGCGGAGCGGGGGGCGATTGGGACATCTTCAAACCCCTGGAAAAGCTTTCGTCCAGATCCCTGGGGAGCGGATCTTCGCCGCGTCTCGAGGGATGCGACTTGTTCTCTCTCATGGCTCGAAACGGCGCAAGTGCGCCTCCTCGCCATGAGGTCCGAATCCCCTGAGTGAGGCTCTCGTTAACCATGCTTGCCTTGACGAAATTGCCGGCCCGGACTATCATTCAACCCGTTCCGTGGTCATTTGAGCCGGCCGGCTTGCAGCCACGTTAAACAACTCGCTAAACAGGCCGGGGACAGAAGTGATCCCGGTCGAACCTATGTTCAGGCCGGGTTTTTTGTGGCCCGAATTCCGGTGGTTTTTCGAAACCACCCGAAGAGGTCGGTATCAAGATGGTGGACGTCCAGTCGATGCCGAGTCCGGCGATCCATGCCGAGGAACGGTTGCACGAGGCCGATCATCCGAGTTCGCACCTGGCGCGCTTCGGTGCCGACCAGCCGTTGAAGCTCGATTGCGGCATCGATCTTAAGCCGTTCCAGATCGCCTACCAGACCTACGGCGAACTCAATGCGGCGCGTTCCAACGCCATCATGATCTGCCATGCGCTGACGCTCGATCAGCATGTCGCCAATGTCCATCCGCTGACCGGCAAGCCTGGCTGGTGGGAAATCATGGTCGGTCCCGGCCGTCCGCTCGATACCGACAAGTATTTTATCATCTGCTCGAACGTGATTGGCGGTTGCATGGGCTCGACCGGGCCGGCCTCGACCAATCCCGCCACCGGAAAGATATGGGGGCTGGATTTTCCGATCATCACCATTCCGGACATGGTGCGCGCGCAGGCCATGCTGCTCGACCGCTTGGGGATCGATACGCTTTTGTGTGTTACCGGGGGCTCGATGGGGGGCATGCAGGCACTGCAGTGGACTGCCGCCTATCCCAAGCGGGTGTTCTCGGCCCTGGCGGTGGCCTGCAGCACGCGCCACTCCGCACAGAATATCGCGTTCCACGAGCTCGGCCGGCAGGCCGTAATGGCCGATCCGGACTGGCACAGCGGGCGCTACTTCGAACACGCAACCCATCCGCACCGAGGCCTCGGCGTTGCGCGGATGGCGGGGCACATCACCTACCTCTCGGATGCCGCGTTGCATCGCAAGTTCGGGCGGCGGATGCAGGATCGCGAACTCCCGACCTTCTCGTTCGATGCGGATTTCCAGGTCGAGAGCTATCTGCGCTACCAGGGTTCGTCCTTTGTCGAACGCTTCGACGCCAATAGCTATCTTTATCTGACGCGGGCAATGGACTATTTCGATATCGCCGCCGATCATCACGGCGTGCTGGCGAAGGCGTTCCGCGGCATTCAGACCCGGTTCTGCGTGGTGTCGTTCACCAGCGACTGGCTGTTTCCGACGTCGGAGTCCCGCGCGCTGGTGCACGCGCTCAATGCCTCGAGCGCAAGGGTTTCGTTCGCGGAAATCGAGACCGATCGCGGACACGACGCGTTCCTGCTCGACGTTCCCGAGTTTTTCGACATCTCCCGCGCATTCCTGCAATCGGCGGGCAACGCGCGCGGCCTGAACGAGACCAGCAGCTAATGCAGCAACAGGTCTTGCCCTTGAAAGGCGTGATGCCGCCTGACACCGGGCATTATCGCGGCGACCACCTGCTGGTGGCGGAGATGGTGGAGCGCGGCTCCAAGGTGCTCGACGTCGGCTGCGGCGAGGGCGACCTCCTGCAATTGCTGGAGACGCGAGGCATCGACGGCCGCGGCATCGAGCTGTCTCGCGAGGGTGTCAACCGCTGCGTCGCCAAGGGACTTGCGGTGGTGCAGGGCGACGCCGACACCGACCTCGTCAATTATCCCGACGACGCCTTCGACTATGTGATCCTGTCGCAGACCCTGCAGGCGACGCGGCAACCGCGCGCGGTGCTGGAAAATCTGCTGCGGATCGGACGGCGCGCCATCGTGTCATTTCCGAATTTCGGCTTCTGGAAGATGCGGCTGCAGCTACTGGTCGGCGGACACATGCCGCGCACCGAAAATCTCCCGGCTACCTGGTATGATACGCCGAACATCCATTTCTGCACCATCAAGGATTTCGTGCAGCTCTGCGACGAGATCAACGTCAAGATGGAGCGCGCGGTCGCGCTGGATATTTACGGCCGGCCGCTACGGCTCAGCGCGCCCTGGTGGTTTTGGAACATGTTCGGCGAGCAGGGCGTGTTCTTGCTGAGCCGGGCGGAGAAGACGCGCTAGGGATTGGCAAGGCGATGACGGTCAGGTTTGAACCATCATCGACCTGGGATCTCGTACCGGCCAGCGGCCGGCTTCGACCAGCGCGATGAAGCGCTCGACCATTTCGTTGAACAGCGCCGGCTCCTCGAGATTGAGCACGTGGCCGGATTTCGGAAAGAAGGCGAGCCCCGCCGCCGGCAGGTGCTTCTTCAAAAACAGGCTCGGCTCGACGCAATTGTCGTCTTCGTCGCCGCAGATGATCAGGGCCGGCGTCGGCACTTTCCGAATGGCATCGGTCAACGTGTAGATCGAGGGCCTGCCGCCCTGAAAACCGCGCATGGTATTGGCCGAACCTCGGGCATCGTGCCGCGCCAGCGCGTCGTAGAAATCGGCATGTCCGCGTGGGTCTTTCACCAGGAAAGGAATCCGGCTCGGCGCCTCGCGCGTCGCCTTCGCCACCTCGGCGGCGCCGATCCTGTCATACTGCTCGCCATTGGCCTGACATTGCTTGCGGAACGCCTCCAGGTTCTTGAGGTCGGAACCTGAGCCGACGCCGGCCAATGTCATCGACAATGCGCGCTGCGGCGCATTCAGTCCGACTTGCAGCGAGGAATAGGCGCCCATCGACAGCCCGACGAAATGCGCCTTCGGAATGTTGAGGTGATCGAGCAGCGCGAGCGCATCGGTGTAGAAATGTTTGTAGGTGTAAACGTCCGGCGAGGCCGGTACATCCGAGGGCGTATAGCCGCGGGCGGAGTAAGCGATACAACGGTGCCCGCGCGAGAAGTAACGCATCTGCGGTTCCCAGTTGGTGTGGTCGGCTGCGAATTCGTGCAGGAAGATGATGGGCGTGCCGCTGCCTGCCTCCTCGAAATAGAGCCGGACTTTGTCGCTGCTCACGGCATGGGGCATTTTTCAAATTCCTCTCATGGGGAGGGAGAACAGGGGGGCGCCATAAGCCTACACCAGCCTCGGCTCCTCAGCTGCGATCGTATCGCCCACGGCAATATCGCCGCTCTCGATCACCTCGGCATAGACCCCGCACTCGGCGTGGCCAAGCCGGCGCATCAGCGCGGCCGGGAGGTCGAGGTCGCGCGCCGCGCTTTCCGGGTCGACATTGATCGCGGCGCAACGCGTGATCCGCTTCACCACCTTCAGGCGCGCCTTGCCGACGGCAAGGGATTGGTCGAGCAATTCGAACTCGTGCCATGCTGGCCAGCCGCTGACATAGAGGTTGGCGCGAAACCGCAGCGGATGGACGGGTAAGCCGACCATATTCTCGATCGCGGCGAGGCTGCCGAGATTGATGATGGAAACGACTTTTCTGGCGACATCTGAAAAGCTGTGGCCCTTGCTGGAGAGAATTTTCGGCGGCCCCTTGATCGCGCCAGTAAAGCCGGTCGCGAAGAAGTCTTCGATCGCGGCCCGGCCTGCGGCCGTCTCGAGATTGCCTTGTGCCACGACCGAGCCGTTTTGGCCGATGGTCAGAACATTGCTTGCATCGTCGAAATGCGTGTGCAGCGCCGCCAGCCATTCATCCCGCATCAGCATCAGGAAGTAGGCCTTCGCCATCCATTTGGGGCTCGCGGGGTCGAATCCGCTTGGGCCATTTTCGATGGCGTAACGGCGATCGGCGGGAAACGTCTGGCTGACGTCTAGTGCGACCGAGCCCAGCGATTCCGGGGACAGGCCCTTGACGGGATAGCGGTAAAGGCTGGCGATCTGGGCGGGCGGACTGGCAGGCATCCGGTTTCTTAAGAGATTTCCGGCCCGGACGCCACTGCACACGAATTTGTGAAGCCGCCTCTTCCGTTTCCGCAAAGGCCTTCCCACATTTGCCTCAAGCCGGCTGGCCGGCGACACGACCGTGGCCCGTTGAGGAATGTCAATGCGGCTCAGCGGAACCCAATGAAGATGCCGTGGCAGTGCCTCGCGCATGATCCGCTGGAGGGTTAACCGGTTTAGCGACCAGATTATGCGACCCTTAAGATTGGGAGCGCGATCGGACGCCAAACCGGTAGCCACTCCTGCTCATCGCGCTCCGGGCTGATCGGCAGGCTGAGGGAAACCCGATGAATATTGAAAAATACACCGAGCGTGCGCGCGGTTTCATCCAGTCGGCGCAATCGCTGGCGATGCGCGACGGCCACCAGCAGTTTTCGCCGCTGCATATGCTGAAAGTGCTGCTGGACGATAGCGAAGGCCTTGCGGGCGGGCTGATCGACCGCGCCGGCGGCAATTCGCGCGCGATCCTGAAGGCCACCGAAGCCGCGCTCAACAAGCTGCCCAAGGTTTCCGGGAGCGGCGCCGGTCAGGTTTATCTCGCCCCGGAACTCGCGCGTGCGTTCGACGCCGCAGAAAAGGCGTCCGAAAAGGCGGGCGACAGCTTTGTCACGGTGGAGCGGCTATTGCTCGGCCTGGCGCTCGAGAAGGACAGCGAGGCCGGCGCCATCCTGAAAAAAGGCGGCGTCACGCCGCAGAACCTGAACGCGGCGATCGAGGCCTTGCGCAAGGGTCGGACCGCCGACAGCGCCACCGCCGAAAACGCCTATGACGCGCTGAAGAAATATTCCCGCGACCTGACCCAGGCGGCGCGCGACGGCAAGCTTGATCCCGTGATCGGTCGCGACGAGGAAATCCGCCGTACCATCCAGGTGCTCTCGCGCCGTACCAAGAACAATCCCGTGCTGATCGGCGAGCCCGGCGTCGGCAAGACCGCGATCGTCGAAGGTTTGGCGTTGCGGATTCTCAATGGCGACGTGCCGGAAAGCCTCAAGGACAAGCGGCTATTGGCGCTCGATCTCGGGGCGCTGATCGCGGGCGCAAAATATCGCGGCGAATTCGAGGAGCGCCTGAAGGCGGTGCTGCAGGAAGTCACCTCGGCGGAGGGCAGTATCGTCCTGTTCATCGACGAGATGCATACCCTGATCGGCGCCGGCAAGGCCGACGGCGCGATGGACGCGTCCAATCTGCTCAAGCCCGCGCTGGCGCGGGGCGAATTGCATTGCATCGGCGCGACCACGCTGGACGAGTACCGCAAGCATGTCGAAAAGGACGCCGCATTGGCGCGGCGGTTCCAGCCGATCTTCGTGTCCGAGCCGACCGTCGAGGACACCATTTCGATCCTGCGCGGCCTGAAGGACAAGTACGAGCAGCATCACGGCGTGCGTATCACCGATTCCGCGCTGGTGGCGGCGACCACGCTGTCGAACCGGTACATCACCGATCGCTTCCTTCCCGACAAGGCGATCGACTTGATGGATGAGGCGGCGGCACGGCTGAAGATGCAGGTCGATTCCAAGCCGGAAGAACTGGATTCGATGGACCGGGAAATCATCAGGCTGAAGATCGAGCAGGAAGCACTGAAGAAGGAAAACGACGCCGGGTCGAAAAGCCGTCTGCAGACGCTCGAAAAGGAGCTCGCCGAACTCGAGAAGAGGTCGGCCGACCTGACTTCGCGCTGGAGCGCGGAAAAGAACAAGCTGTCGAACGCGCAGAAGCTGAAGAGCGATCTCGACGGCCTGCGCATCGAACTTGCCAACGCGCAGCGCCGCGGCGAATTCCAGCGCGCCGGTGAACTGGCCTATGGCCGGATTCCCGAGCTTGAGAAAAAGCTTGCCGACATCGAGGCCAGGGAAAACTCAGGCGAGATGATGGAGGAGGCCGTCACGGCCAACCACATCGCCCAGGTGGTGTCGCGCTGGACCGGCGTGCCCGTCGACAAGATGCTCGAGGGCGAGAAAGACAAGCTGCTTCGGATGGAAGACAGTCTCGGCAGGCGGGTCGTCGGTCAGGCCGAAGCGGTGCATGCAGTGGCGACCGCGGTGAGGCGTTCCCGCGCCGGCCTGCAGGACCCGAACCGGCCGATGGGCTCGTTCATGTTCTTAGGCCCGACCGGTGTCGGCAAGACCGAATTGACGAAAGCCTTGGCCGAATATCTGTTCGACGACGAGACCGCGATGGTCCGCCTCGACATGTCCGAATATATGGAAAAACATTCGGTGTCGCGGCTGATCGGCGCGCCTCCGGGTTATGTCGGCTATGATGAGGGCGGCGCGCTCACCGAAGCGGTGCGGCGGCGGCCATATCAAGTGGTGCTGTTCGACGAGATCGAGAAGGCGCACCCGGATGTCTTCAACGTGCTATTGCAGGTGCTCGACGACGGCCGCCTGACCGACGGCCAGGGCCGCACAGTCGACTTCCGCAACACGCTGATCATCATGACGTCGAATCTCGGTTCGGAATTCCTCGTCAACCAGCCGGAAGGCGAGGACACCTCCGCGGTGCGCGATCAGGTGATGGGCATGGTGCGCGCGCATTTCCGCCCCGAATTCCTCAACCGCGTCGACGAGATCATCCTGTTCCATCGCCTACAGAAGAGCGAGATGGGCCGGATCGTCGAAATCCAGTTCGGGCGGCTGACAAGCCTGTTGGAAGACCGCAAGATCGTGCTCACGCTCGATGCGTCGGCGCGCGACTGGCTGGCCGCCAAGGGTTGGGATCCCGCCTATGGGGCGCGTCCGCTGAAGCGGGTGATCCAGCGCAATCTGCAGGATCCGCTTGCCGAAATGATCCTTGCCGGCGATGTCAAGGATGGCGATCGCGTCGTCATCTCAACCGAAGGCAACGTTCTGACCTTCAACGGCAAGGCTCCGCAGACCGCCGAGATCGCGCAGTTCGAGGCGCCCGTGCCGAAGCGGAAAATGCATTGAGGTCGATAGGCGTGAACTCTTCGCGATGCGAAGAGTTCGCCGGTCTCTTCCGGAAAAACAGATTTTGTGGCCTGACCCGTTGGAAAGGCCCTGGTCTCAGCGGCACGGCGGCTTCACGTCAAGCGGGTTTGTCTAAAAGTAACACGTACCGCGATTCCCCGCTCAGGATGTAGAATCTTCTTGAACAACCTAAGGATCGGCCCTCACAATCCTTACGGGGAGTTGAGGGGGTGCTGTACATGTCGAGTAAACTTCGAAGTGTGGTCGGAATCGCTTTGATCGGTGGTGCGGCGGCGGGTTGTGCAAACAGCAGCGAACTCAAAGCAAGGTTCAACGGACGCTGGGGACCGGATCCGGCAATCCAGGCTGCAAGCTTTGCCACAGAGGCGCAAAATCAATCGGCCGTTTTGAACTACCTGGCAAGGAGTGCGGGATTCATTGGGAACGATGGAACGCTGATCCGCCCGCTTGTGGCGGACGACTACAGTGAAATCGCCCAGTGGGTTCAACATCGGTCGCCAGGATTGCGAAATTTATATGGATAACCTGTTTCGCTTAAGTCGCTAAAAAGGTCGGAACGATAATATTTTGGCGGCGGTGAGCACGGCAGCCGCCGCAGTTGTGACGGGAACGACAACGGCGCAAAAGCCGCTTTCGATTCTAGCCGCAGTTTTTGGACTTTCCATCGCACTCAATGATGCGATTTTTCAGAGTTACCTCTTTACCCAGGCGCCGGGACTGGTTGCAAAGAAGGTTAGCGACGTTCAGGACGTTTTTCGAAATTCAGTGGTCAGCGGTAAGGTCCAGGTCACCAGCGCCTCATCCGCTTACTACGCAATTCAAAGCTATTATCGCATCTGTCTACCTCATTCGATCGAAGGCGTAATGCTTCAAACAATCGCTGACTCCAAGCCGTCGACCCCGCCTACAACAGGCGCAGATGCGGGAACTGCCAAGGCTACAGCAGGAAGTGGTCTGGCCAATACAATGCGAGTACCCGAACTAAAACAGGGAAAATAGCTATTTGAAATTAATAAGTCGGGTTGGAAGATCGGGGGAGCGTGCAGGAGCGTCAGCGATTGCTGATCTGCCGTACGCTGCCGGTGGCCGCGGCGTCGGAGACGCGCGCCCCGCTGCCGCGATTGTTCATCATGGCTTCGAGACGATCGCGTTCCTTCTCGAAGTTCGCCAATAGCGGCCCATCGAGCGAGCGGCCGCGCGGCAGCTTTATGCGCATCGGATCGACGAAACGTCCATTGACCAGGATTTCGTAGTGGACGTGGGGTCCGGTCGACTGCCCGGTCGAACCGACGAAGCCGATCACCTGGCCTTGTCGCACCCGTTTGCCCGGTTCCATGCCCTTGGCGAAGGCC
>CAVULR010000005.1:0-2500 GCA_963742425.1 uncultured Alphaproteobacteria bacterium | reverse complement strand
CTACATTCTGCCGAGTGTGTGGACATTGATAATGAGAGCAATCAAGTGCCTTAAGGGTGTTCGGTGGATGCCTTGGCGCTGAGAGGCGATGAAGGACGTGCTACGCTGCGATAAGCCGTGGGGAGCTGCGAAGAAGCTTTGATCCACGGATTTCCGAATGGGGAAACCCACCTTCGATAGCTGGAACTCCAAGGCCTCGTGTCTTGGGGTTCGTACAGCTCTGTGAAAACAGAGATGTGTGAGAACCAAGCCCGTGAGGTTTTGGATTTCCAGTTATCAAGTGAAGGTATGAAACTTCTGAATTCATAGGAGGTTTTAAGCGAACCCAGGGAACTGAAACATCTAAGTACCTGGAGGAAAGGACATCAACAGAGACTCCGTTAGTAGTGGCGAGCGAACGCGGACCAGGCCAGTGACACATCAAAGACAACCGGAACCTGTCAGGAAAGCAGGGCCTCAGAGGGTGATAGCCCCGTACGGGTAATGCAATGATGCGTCCTTGAGTAAGGCGGAACACGTGCAATTCTGTCTGAACGTGGGGGGACCACCCTCCAAGCCTAAGTACTCCTCAGCGACCGATAGTGAACCAGTACCGTGAGGGAAAGGTGAAAAGCACCCCGACGAGGGGAGTGAAATAGACCTGAAACCGGACACCTACAAACAGATGGAGCTCAAGGTTTGTCCTGAGTGACATCGTACCTTTTGTATTATGGGCCAGCGACTTAATTTAACGAGCAAGCTTAAGCCGATAGGCGTATGCGCAGCGAAAGCGAGTCTGAATAGGGCGCCAAGTTCGTTGTATTAGACCCGAAACCTAGTGATCTAGCCATGAGCAGGTTGAAGGTGAGGTAACACTCACTGGAGGACCGAACGGGTGTCTGTTGAAAAAGACTCCGATGACTTGTGGTTAGGGGTGAAAGGCCAATCAAACTGGGAAATAGCTGGTTCTCCGCGAAAGATATTTAGGTATCGCCTCGCATGAATGCTTCGGGGGGTAGAGCACTGGATGGGCTAGGGGGACTTACCGTCTTACCAAACCCAACCAAACTCCGAATACCCGAAAGCAATATGCGGGAGTCACACGGCGGGTGCTAACGTCCGTCGTGGAGAGGGAAACAACCCGGACCTACAGCTAAGGCCCCTAATTCGTGGCTAAGTGGGAAAGGATGTGGAAATCCCAAAACAACCAGGAGGTTGGCTTAGAAGCAGCCATCCTTTAAAGAAAGCGTAACAGCTCACTGGTCTAAATAAGGGTTTCTGCGCCGAAGATGTAACGGGGCTCAAGCCACGAGCCGAAGCTTAGGGTGTAATCCGCAAGGGTTACGCGGTAGCGGAGCGTTCTGTAAGCCTGCGAAGGGCGACTCGTGAGAGCGCCTGGAGGTATCAGAAGTGCGAATGCTGGCATGAGTAACGACAAACACTGTGAAAGACAGTGTCGCCGAAAGTCCAAGGGTTCCTGCGTAAAGTTAATCTTCGCAGGGTTAGCCGGTCCCTAAGGCGAGGCAGAAATGCGTAGTCGATGGGAATGCAGTGAATATTCTGCAGCCAGTGGAAAGTGACGAATCTCGTATGTTGTCTGACCTTATTGGATTGGTCGGGCCTCGAAGAGGTTCCAGGAAATAGCTTCCACATTAGACCGTACCCGAAACCGACACAGGTGGACTGGTAGAGTATACCAAGGCGCTTGAGAGAACTATGTTGAAGGAACTCGGCAATTTACCTCCGTAACTTCGGGATAAGGGGGCCCTCTATGTACGCAAGTGCATAGGGGGGGCACAGACCAGGGGGTGGCAACTGTTTAACAAAAACACAGGGCTCTGCGAAATCGTAAGATGACGTATAGGGTCTGACGCCTGCCCGGTGCCGGAAGGTTAAGAGGAGGAGTGCAAGCTCTGAATCGAAGCCCCGGTAAACGGCGGCCGTAACTATAACGGTCCTAAGGTAGCGAAATTCCTTGTCGGGTAAGTTCCGACCTGCACGAATGGCGTAATGACTTCCCCGCTGTCTCCAACATAGACTCAGTGAAATTGAATTCCCCGTGAAGATGCGGGGTTCCTGCGGTCAGACGGAAAGACCCCGTGCACCTTTACTGTAGCTTTGCGCTGGTATTCGTGACTGTTTGTGTAGAATAGGTGGTAGACTTTGAAGCTGCGGCGCCAGCCGTGGTGGAGTCGAAATGTGAAATACCACCCTAATGGTTATGGATATCTAACCGCATCCCCTTATCGGGGATCGGGACAGCGCATGGTGGGCAGTTTGACTGGGGCGGTCGCCTCCCAAAGAGTAACGGAGGCGTGCGATGGTAGGCTCAGAACGGTCGGAAATCGTTCGTCGAGTATAATGGCATAAGCCTGCCTGACTGCGAGACTAACAAGTCGAGCAGAGACGAAAGTCGGTCATAGTGATCCGGTGGTCCCGCGTGGATGGGCCATCGCTCAACGGATAAAAGGTACGCCGGGGATAACAGGCTGATGACGCCCAAGAGTCCATATCGACGGCG
>CAVULR010000004.1:0-681855 GCA_963742425.1 uncultured Alphaproteobacteria bacterium | reverse complement strand
GTACATTGTCGATCGGCGGACGGATGTCCTTCCCCCTGCGGAGCCTCTACCACGCCTCCAAGTGGGCGGTCGAGGGGTTCAGCGAGTCGCTCCGTTACGAGCTGGAGTCCTTCGACGTCCGGGTCAAGCTGATCGAGCCCGCTGTACCGAGACCGATTTCTATGGTCGATCGATGGACCGGGGCTCCGACGCCGGGTCAACTCCGTATGATGGTCTCCTGAAAAAGGTCATCCCCAGGATGGACGTCGAGGGCCGGAAGGGGGCGAGTCCCGATCTCGTCGCCCGGGTGATCTTCCGAGCGGCCACAGACGGCCGCCGGAAGCTCCGCTACTCCGCACACGGCCAGCCATTCCTGGCACTTCGCCGGTTCCTGCCCGATCCGCTCTTCGCCTCCCTCGTCCGGATGGCCCTGATGCGATGATCCGGGCGGCCCTCGTCAGCCGTTCCGGAACCAGTCGCCGATCGGCCCAATCCGGCTCCTCGAGGCGAGCGCGAACGCCACGAGCCTGACGACGAGGATCGCCGCCATCGGCCCGGCGACCCGAGAGTCGAGGGGACCGGCTCCGAGCAGGGAATCGAGGACGCCCGGGGCCAGGGTCCGTCGCTCGGAAAACGGGGTCAGCAGGAGGGCGGGTGTCAGGTTGGTCGCGGCCATCGCGACGGCCAGTAAAGTTGGGAGGACGGGCACGACCCCGAGCCGCCCCCCTTCGCCGGCTCTCAGGGCCCGACGGTCGGATCCCGACTGTACCCTCTATGCATCGACCCGGACGGGTCGGATCAGCCTCCGTGCCAGCCCGGCCACCCTGGCGAGCATCGGGAGCTGGCCGCACGCCAGCGCGAGGATGAGCAGGAAGCCTGGCGACCGGCCGGGGCTCAGCTCCAGGGCCACCGACCGGAGCCAGCCGCCCGGCGACTCGCCGACCGCGTCGCCAAGGGCTCCGAGCAGCCAGGGAGTCGCCAAGGCTCCCACGCCGAGGGCAAGCGGCGGTAAGGCCTCGAAGATGCGTCCGACCAGGCCGATCGCTCGGACGCTCGCCCCGGGCATTCGAGGGACGAACGCCCGGAGGATCGCCAGGTTGATCGCCACGGCGAGGCCCGCGTTCGTGGCCGAGTTGGCGGCCCAGGCCTGCATCTCCGGGTCGGTCAACCATCCCCCGAACAAGGACCACCAGGCCCCGAGTTTCGTCCACCTGAGGGCACGCCAGAGCAGGAGCCAGATCGGCCCGACGGAGAAGAGACACCAACCCACGTACGGCCAACCGGGATAGATACGCTCGCCGGACACCCGTGCTTGACGTAAAGAAAACGTCCGATGCGTCCAGGCGGGCGTAAGACCGCCCGCCCCACCGTCCGATGACGGTCCGCCCGGCGGCGGCGACCGCGACCGCGAGCAGGGCCAGAGTAGAGGCCCGCGTCGGCTGGTCGAGTCGACCGGCCGCGCGAGCATCTGGACGGCGAGAGTCCGCCTCAGTCCGAGGATCAACGGCCCGGCGGGCTCGACCAGCGTGAGCGTGAAGACGGCCGCCGAGGCCCGGCGGCGTCGGGCCGGAGGATCGGCCACACGACGTCGCGCCAGGTGCGGCCCCGAGAGGCCCCGACCGCCCTGGCCGCCTCGGACCAGGTCGGGTCGACCCGCCAAAGGCCGCCACGGTCGTCAGGGCGACCAGGGGGTGCCACTCGCAAGGCCGCTCCAGATCAGGGCGGCCCAGCGGACGAGCGACTCGCACGACATCCCCAGGATGGAGCCGAGCCGAGTGCAGTCCCACCCGTCGCGCCCCCCAGCATCGGCGAGATCCCCGGGGCGACGAGCAAGGGCCCGGCCAGAGCGGCAGAAGCGCCAGGGCCCAGAGCGGAGCCCTGCCCCAGAACCGCCACCGGCCGACGATCAATCCCAGGCCGACGCCGACGACCAGCGAGCCGCCCGCGACCGGCGAGGCGACGACGCGGCTATTCCGGAGCAGGTCCACCGAGCGGATCGAACACGGCCAGCGCGATGGGGAAGACCGAAAGCCCTGGCACCCGTCAGGCCCGCGATCGAGCACGGCCGAGGGCCAGGTCGCGAGGTACGGGAGCAGGAGCACGACCAGAAGGCAGCCCCCCATCAACCGAACCAGACCTCGGAACCAACCCAGCCGATCGATCTTCAACTGTCCGCCGTCCTCTCGAACCGCCGACGACTCGCCCCAATCTGGTTCAGGTTGACGCGGCGGCGGCCATGGATTCGACTCGGGGTGCCGGCGGCAGGAGTTGCCCCATCCGGCGGGATTCGGCCCGGCGGTTCAGCAGCCAGTGGCCGCAGGGGACCAGCAGCGGGCGGACGAGCACGGCGTCGACCGTGATGCCGACCACCAGGGCGAAGCCGAGCTGGCGGAGCGAGCCGAGCGGGCTGAACAGGAACGACGCGAAGCTGCACGCGGTGATCGCCGCGGCCGAGGTGATCAGGCCGCCGGTCTGGCCGATCGCCCGGATGATCCCCGTCGCGGAGCCCGCGCGTCTGCGACTCCTCGTGGAGCCGGGTCATCAGGAAGACGTTGTAATCGACGCCGACGGCGACCAGGAGCACGAACAGGAAGTACGGCACCTTCCAGTCGAGCCCCTCGGCGCCCAGGCAGCGTGACGAAGACCAGGTGCGTCGTCCCCAGCGCGAAGGCGTAGGTCAGGACCATCGTCGCGACCAGGTTGAGGCAGGCCAGCGGGTCGCGCAGGGCGACGAGCAGGACCAGGAAGACGCCGATCGGCACGATGAACCAGCTCTGGACCTGGTCGGCGCGGGTCAGGGCGCGGATGTCGGCCGACTCGGCGTTGGCGCCGGTGACGCGGGCCGTGACGTGGATGCCCTCGAGACTCGCCGAGGTAGTCGTTGAGCCGGCGGCGCAGGGTCGACGCACCTGGTCCATCGCGTCGTGCGAGAAGATCCGGTCGGCCTGGGTCAGGTCGATCCGGGCGCGGCGGCCGTCGGGCGTGATGTAGGCGGCGAAGCTCCGGAGCAGCTCGGGATGCTCGTGGACCGTCTCGGGCGTTGATCAGCAGGCGGTCGAGCGCGCGGCGGCCGACCGGATCGTTGAGGATCGACGGTGACCTCGCGGCGCGCGCGCGGCGGCCCCCGTCGGCGATCTGGCCGGCGCCCTCGGCGGCGCGGGTCAGCTCGCGGAGCAGTCGGCTCTCGACGCGGGCTCGTCGGGCGTCCGTCGTCGGCCGGGGCTCGGGCCGGGGCTGACCGCGGGCGCTCGACGGCGCCGGTCGCCGGCGTTGTCGACGCCGGCTCCGGCACGGTGCTCGAGGCGGCGCGGCCCGGTTCGCCGGCGACGCCCGGCCAGAGACGGCCGCCTGCTCGAGGCCGGCCGGGCGCCGCCGGCCGAGTCCGGGTCCGACTCGGGCTGGCGCCGCCGGCGGGCTGCCGGTCAGGCGCAGGCCGGTCTTGCTCCTCGAGCCAGAGGGCCGCGCGGAGCTTGGCCGCCCCCTCGGTCAGCCCCTTCTGGAGCTGGCCGGCCCCGTCGGCGAGCTGGTGCGAAGCCGTGCGTTGACCTCGCCCAGCCGCGAGGCGAGCCGGGCCGGCTCGAGCGGCTGCGGGCTGCCCAGCGGCTGCGTCGCCGAGCGGACCTCGCTCGAGCCGGCGCTGGTGCGCCAGGAACCGGCTCACGTCGTCGATCAGCGCCAGGCCTTCCGACTTGCGGAAGTCGCGTGTCCGACTCGAGCACCACGGTCAGCGGGGCGAGCATCCCCGGGTCGAACTTGGTCGGCGAGCCAGCCGGAGGTCCTCGCCGACGCGGTCTCGCGCGGGCAGCTCGGTCATGCATGTCCTGGATGAACGTCGGTCCGCAGCCCGAGGATCGCCAGCGGGACCATCGCCAGCGAGCGTCAGCGACCAGCTCAGCAGCGGCCGGGCCAGCGCCGTGCGGGCCGAGCCGGTCCCAGAACCCGCGCGAGCGGCCGGTCAGGCCGGCGAACGACCGCGGGCGGAGCCGGGCCAGCAGGACCAGCAGCGCGGGGGTCAGCGTCAGGGTCGCCGCCAGCGTCAGCGCCAGGCCCGATCGCCACGCTCGGGCCGGTGCTCGAGAACAGCTTGAACTGGGTCGTCCCCATCAGCGACAGGCCGACGATGACCGTCCCGGCGCTGGTCAGCAGGGCCGCGAACGACCGTGCCAGCGTCACCCGCATCGCGCCGGCCGGGTTCGTCCGGGTTCCAGTGCTCGGCGAACCGCCAGGAGAGGAACAGGCAGAAGTCGGTCCCGCTGCCGAACAGGATCGCGACCAGGAACAGCTCGACCAGCGGCGAGATCTCCCACCCGGCCAGGATCATCCAGGCCAGCACGCCCCGCGAGATCACCAGGCTGACGCCGATCGTCACCAGCGGCACCAGCGCCAGCCAGAACGAGCGGTAGACGGCCAGCAGGACGATCAGGAGCAGGACGACCGTCGCCACGGCGGCGCGGTCGAGCGAGGTCTGGACGTTCGGCCATGTAGTCGCGGCCGATGACCGCGTCGCCGGTCCAGCGGACCTCGAGGCCCGGCGGCGGCGGCAGCCCGGCGCGCGCGGCCTGCTGCCTGGAGCCAGGCGACCGCCTCGTGCGTGAGCGGGGCGACGAACGACGTCGACAGGGGCACGGCCACCAGCTCGACCGTGCCGTCGCGGCTGACCAGGCCGCTCGGCGACCTCGGGCTGCGAGAGCGGGCCCGAGCACGCGGAGGACCTCGCCGGGGCGGTCGCGTCGCCTCGAACCGGCCGGCCAGGCGGCGGGCGTAGGCCGGTCGCCGTCGGTCAGGCCCGCCGGGCGGTGCAGGACGCGACGACCGCCAGCGACTCGTACGACTGGTCGGGCCAGGCCTGCCGGACCAGCTCGGCCGCGCGGCGGCTCTCGGCATCCGCCGGCAGCAGCTTGGCCTGCCCCTCGGCCGCCAGCCGCGTCAGGTCGGGCGCGAGCAACGCCGACGACCACCGCGACAGCGCCAGCCGACCACCCAGAGCACGCCCGGCCGACGGCTCGATCGCCGGCGCTATCGCGTGTCACCGACCCGCCCATCCGACGACGGTCGTCGATCAGTACATGCCAGCGCGACTCCGTTGTGCGACTCGCTGGCCGATCCAGTCACCCGGAGCGCTCGCGGGCGGATCGCGGCATCTCGACGGGATCGACATCGCGAAATCCGGCAATGACTCATTACAAGGCGTTCCTCCGCGCATTCGCTCGACGCGAGGGATGGCTGCGCACCCCTCCGAGCTCCGAGCGACGGATCGTCCGGCGCTGCCGGCTCAGCGGTCGACCGGAAGAGAGCGCCGTATCGGCAGCGGGCTGGCCCTCCGTCCAGGGGTGATAGTCGTTGCAGAAGTCGATCCGCTCGCCGATGCTCGGGTGGGTCGCAGCGGAAGAGCTTGTAGAGCAGGCCCGGGCGGGGGATTGCTCGAGGTTCTCCTGCTGGAGCTTGACGAAGGCCGTGGCGGCCGAGTGGTTGTCGCGGGTCAGCTCGAGGCGCGAAGCGGTCGGCCTCGTGCTCCTGGTAGCGGCTGTAGGCCAGGACGACCGGGCTGAGGCAGCAGGACGGCCAGCTGGAGCAGCAGGAGCAGCAGGGGCACCGAGGCGACGTCGCGAGAGTCGGTCGAAGCCGAGCCGGTCCGGATAGCGGCGCGATCAGCCAGCCGGCCCGACGCGGTCGACCAGGAAGAGGCCGACCAGGATGACGAGCGACGGAGCAGCAGGATCGACCGGACGCACGTGGCCGAGCACGTAATGGCCCATCTCGTGGCCCATCACGACGAGCACTTCGTGCGTCGTCGAGCTTGGCGAGCAGGGTGTCCCAGAGCACGATCCGCTTGGTGCCGAGGACGCCGGTGACGTAGGCGTTGACGGCCTTGGTGTCGACGCTCTTGTCGACCTCGAAGACCCGGCTCGCCCTCGATCCCCGCCCGCTCGGCCAGGGCGCAGGATCGACCGCTCCAGCGCCTTGTCCTTCATCGGCCCGAACTCGTTGAACAGCGGGTCGATCCAGATCGGCGTCGACCAGCATCGCGCAGAACAGGAACGGGACCGACAGGAGCGCCGTGTAGAGCCACCACCGGCGCGGGCTGCGGGCCAGCAGGCAGGTAGGGGACCCAGTCAGGACGAGAACCGGCCGACCATCGTCGACGCCAGCCGGTATCAGCGAGTCGCCGAACCACTTGCCGAAGGTCTGGTTCGAGAGGCCGTAGGCGTGCTGGCGGACGAACCCTGGTAGATAGCGACAGCGGGAGATCGATCACGAAGATCGATCGCCAGGTACAAGATCACGTAGACGCCGATCGTGAGGAACCAGTTCCGCCCTCGACCCGCCGCGACCGTCGGAGCCGGGCCGAGCAGCCGCTGAACAGGATCGCCGCGGGAACGGCCAGCGCCCCGAGCACGAGGCCGGCCGAGACCAGAGCCAGATCGCCCGACAGCTAGATGACCGCATCCGGTCAGGTACCGGAGCCGGCCTTCTCGCCGAGGCGTCGGGCGACCGGGACCGGCGTGAGCTCGGCGACCGCCGGATCGATCGTCGGCGGCAGATAGGACGCGTCCGGCGGACCGTTCCGCGCAGGGGCCCGGGCCGCGGCCGGACCGGCCGCGGAGAGGACCGCGACGATCCCATGAGCAGGGCGGCTCAGTAATCGGGGGAGTCGATCATCCGACGGCTAGGCCCTCAGACGATCCGGTGGGTCGGTCGTTCGCCCTCCTCGGCTGGGAGGGCGCGACGGTCGTCGTCGATGAGGGCGTGCTGGATTGAGCCAGAAGGCGCGATGCAGGCCGAGCCAGGAGATGCGGCAGGCCCACCCGGCGTACGGCCGCGTACCGGGTCAGCTGAGCTGATACTTCCAGTCGCTGGGCCTTCTTGCCTTCGGGCGTCTCGAGCCTCGAGCTCGCTCTCGAGCCTGGCGCTGTTCTCGCCGATCTCCGAGGGTCTCCCGAGCTTGGCGACTTGCTCCTGATCGAGGGCGTCCTGCGCATCCTTCTCGTCAGCGGTCGAGGGATTTCTGGGCCTCTGAGGTCGGCCGCCGATTGTACGGCCCGGCCTCGATCCTTGGCGCGGCTCCGATCGTCTCGTTGATGGACGCTGGACCTCGAGCTGGCCTCGTCGAGCTCGCTCTTGGGCCGCCGGTGTATAGTCTGCGAGCGAAGTCGGCCGGCTTCTCGCCGCCGATCTTGTCGAGCAGGGTGTCGAGGGCCAGGCGCTGGCCGTCGGCGGATTGCTCGACCGAGCTGGGCCAGGGCCTGTGAGCGTTCGGTCTGGTCCTGGATCTGCCGGGCAGCTGGTAGAGCCAGAGCGACGGCGGCGACGACGAGCACGCCCAGGCACGTGCCGAGCATGCCGAAGAGCGCGGCGATCTGGAGCGTCGGTCGGCCGAGGCGACGTAGCGGTTGCGAGGGTCGTGTGAGCATGGTGATCAGCTCCGCCTCCAGGCGAGGGGAGAGGCCCCCGCCGCCGCTCCCTCGGGGTTGGGAATGTTCTCCAGGTCGTTGACCAGCCGGGCCAGGGCGATCCGGTCGCCCCGGTCGGCCGATCAGGTAGATAGCCGCCGACCTGCTCCAGGCCGCCGTCGCGCCACTGGAAGAACCCGCGCGTCTGGCGGATCGGGTCGACCACGTAGGCGACCTGGAGCGGCTGGGCGAAGAAGTTCTGGTGGATGAACAGGTCGTGGCTGCGAGAGAAAGATCCCGAAGCTCGGGTGGGTGTGATACCAGCCGACGATGTCGAGGTCGGGATAGAGCCGGTCGCGCTCGCGGGTGATCTCCTCCCACGAGTCGTGCGTGTAGGTGAAGCTGGCCTGGGTGTTCTCGTAATGCTTGGCCTCGAGCGACTGGGTGACCCAGACGAACGGCTGGCCCGGTCTGCTCGTCGAGGCACTCCTTGCCCAGCAGGATTCCGCCCAGCTCGACCGACGTATCGCCGCAGCGCGTGCCGCTCGATGGCGTCGGCGGTCCGGCGGTCGAGGAAGATCGGCAGGTCGTCCGGGCCGGGGACCTCGTAGGCCAGGCAGGCGCAGCGCCGGTCGCGGTCCGGCCGGCGGCGCCGCTCCGGCTCGCGATACCTTCACCTCGTCGAAGACGATGTCGTCGCCGCTCAAGGCCGGTCGCCCCCGGTCACGTCAACTCAGCGAGGACGCCGCGGCACGGAGTCGGGCCGACGAACTCCGCATGCTCCGGGGTCGCCAAGCCGCGCTGGATCACCCGGAAGACGGTCTCCATGTCGCCGCTGATCAAGGCGGCATGAGTCGAGCCATAGGCCCTGGAAAGATCTCGCTCCGATAAATCCCTCGTCGCCCGGCGTCAGTCGATCGAATCGGCCTTCGCGCAAAACGAACCACTCAATCGACCCGTCTTCGACCAGCCAGGCGATATACTCACGGGCCCCGTGGATTCGGTAGATTTCCAGCTTCTCATGAAGGTCGTAGCTCACGCTGCTGTAGGCAACTTCGGTCACGAGTTCCGGGACCCTCTGGTGCCCGACGGCGTACGACGCACCATCCTGCGGTCCGTTCCGACGGAGAGCACCGCGGCGGGCGCGTTCGGCGGGACGCCGTCGGTGGCGCACGCCGGAGGCGCTGTCGCGCGCCCGTCGAGCTGCGGCGACCGAGCTCGACCGGCAGCTCGACGCGATCGTGATCGGTGTGCCCGGCACACTCCGCTCTCCCACGCAGCGACCGAATCCGCTGATCGCGGCCTTCCTCGGGCTCGGGCTCGGCGCTCCGCATGTGGCGCGATGCTTCCCGGTGGTCGACGGCGGCACCGCGATCCTCGTCAACCGGTTCTCACGCCGCTTCGCGCACCCGACGCAGCAGCCGTATCGCGCGTTCTTCCACGCGACGCGCACGGGCCGCGACCCGAGGCTCCTCGCCGAGCCGAAGCCACCGTTGCCGCCGACCCGCGCGCGATCGCGCTCGTATCGCAACGGACGTACGGTGCACCCGCTGCTGCCGTTTCGCGACTGGAACGCCTGCCAGCCCGCGCTCGGCCGCCTCGGCGCCGTGATCGTGGCGGGAACCGGCGACGCCGCGGTCGTCCGCGCAACTCGGCTTCGTGCCGGCGCACGGCGTCGGCGCCGCGTAGCTCATGGCGCCCGCGGCCGCGCAGGCGGCGAAGCCGCGCATCGGCTTCCTGCTCTCCCCTCCGTACTCTCCCGCTGCGTGTGGGCGGCGGCGGGACGGGTCGGAGGGGCTCGCCAGCCGCTAGCCCGACACGGTCGACGACGAGCCCGCGCAGGGCATGGCCGCCGTCTTGAACGTGAACCGCCACCGTTAGAGAGCTGGCACCACTTCGTCGCGGCACGACTCGGTCGAACAGGACATGTCCGCCTTCTCGACGTTGACCGTCATCGTCAAGAGAAGCTCGCGACGCCTCTGGTGACGTCGCCGAAAAGCGACGACACCGGACGAGGCGGAAAGCCGGAGCGCTACGTCTCGCCGAGGTAGGTCTTCCGCACCTCGTCGTTCCGCGCGAGCGCCCCCGCGTCGTCGGCGAGCTTGACCGTGCCCGTCTCGAGCACGTAGCCGCGGTCGGCGATCTCGAGCGCCATCAGGGCGTTCTGCTCGACGAGCAGGATCGACGTGCCCTGCTTGTTCACCTCGACGATCGTCTCGAAGATCCGCTCGACGAAGATCGGCGCCAGCCCCATCGAGGGCTCGTCGAGCATCAGCAGCGTCGGCCGCGCCATCAGCGCGCGGCCGATCGCGCACATCTGCTGCTCGCCGCCCGACATCGTCCCGGCCTTCTGGTTCTGCCGCTCGGCGAGGCGCGGGAAGAGCGTGAAGACGCGGTCCATGTCCTCGCGCATGCCGCTCCTGTCGCGCCGCTGGAACGCGCCCATCTCGAGGTTCTCGGTCACGGTCATGCGCGGGAAGAGCTTGCGGCCCTCGGGCGACTGCGCGATCCCGAGCCGACGACGTCGTGCGCCGCCTCGTTCGTGATGTCGCGCCCCTGGAACCAGATCTTGCCGCGGCGCGGATGGTTGAGCCCGTTGATCGACCGGAGCGTCGTCGACTTGCCGGCGCCGTTGGCGCCGATCAGCGTCACGATCTCGCCCTCGTGCACCTCGATCGAGATGCCCTTGAGCGCCTGGATCGAGCCGTAGAACGGTCTCGATGTTCTCGAGCCGCAGGAGCGTCTTCGCCGGCGCGCTCGCGAGCTGACCGCCGCCGCGCCGAGGTACGCCTCGATCACCCGCTCGTTCACCTGGATCTCCTGCGGCGTGCCCTCGGCGATCTTCTTGCCGTAGTCGAGCACGGTCACGCGGTCCGAGACGCCCATCACGACGCGCATGTCGTGCTCGATCAGGAGCACGGTCAGCCCGCGCTCGGCGCGGAGCCGGCCGACGAAGTCGTGAACTCGAGCGTCTCCTGCGGGTTCATGCCGGCCGTCGGCTCGTCGAGCAGCAGCAGCTTCGGCTGCGTCGCGAGCGCCCGCGCGACCTCGAGCCGCCGCTGGTCGCCGTACGAGAGGTTCTTGCCGATCTCGTCGTCCACGCGGCCGAGGCCGCTGAACTCGAGCAGCTCGCGCGCGCGGCTCGCGCGCCGACCTCTCCTCGCTGCTTCACGCGCGGCGTGCGCACGATCGCCTCGAACAGGTTGCCCTTCAGCCGCACGTGCATGCCGACGAGCACGTTCTCGAGCGCCGTCATGTTCTTGAACAGCCGGATGTTCTGGAACGTGCGCCCGATCCCGTGCTGCGTGAACGCGTGCGGCGGCTTGCCGGTCATGTCCTCGCCGTCGAAGACCACTCGGCCCGCGGTCGGCTTGTAGACGCCGGTGAGCATGTTGAAGAACGTCGTCTTCCCGGCGCCGTTCGGCCCGATCAGGCTGACGATCGAGCCCTCGGGACCGTGAAGTCCACGTCGTCGACGGCGACGAGCCCGCCGAACTCCTTGCGCAGCCGGCTCGCAGTCTCGGCATCAGCGCGGTCGGTGTACAGTGCTCGTCGTGCTCGACGTCGTAGAGCGGCTCGTCGTGCACGCCGTCGTGGAACTCGGCCGCGCGTCTCGAGCTCGGGATCAGCCCCTCCGGCCGGAAGAGCATCACGACCACGAGGATCACGCCGAAGATCCCGAACTCGTAGAGCGGCACGTCGACGTGTGCGGGTCCGAAGTGGCCGTTCAGCCAGGCGCCGATGTTCGCCAGCCCCTCGCGGTCGAGGTACTCGAGGAAGCAGGCGCCGAAGATGACGCCCCAGATGTTCCCCATCCCGCCGAGGATGACCATGCAGAGGATGAAGACCGAGATGTTGAAGAAGAACTCGTCGGGGAACGCGCCGCCGTTGTAGCTCGCGTAGTACGCGCCGGCGACGCCGCCGAAGAACGCGCCCGTCGCGTACGCCCACGTCTTCGTGCGCATCAGCGGCACGCCCATCGCGGCCGCCGCGACCTCGTCCTCGCGGATCGCGATCCAGGCGCGGCCGAGCCGCGAGTCGCGGAGCCGCGCGCTCGCGAAGACCGTGAGCAGGACGAGCACGAGCGCCGTCCAGAAGAACGCCCGGTCGGAGTTCGCCCGAGCGTCAGGTAGTTCGCGGGCAGGCCGAGGTGGTGGTGGACCAGTTGCCGAAGCCGGGCCCGTCGATCGGCGTGATGCCGCCCGTGCCGTTCGTGAGGTTGAAGCCGAACAGGTTGTCGCCGTTGCGCGCGACCTGGGGCATGATCTCGCCGAAGCCGAGCGTCACGATCGCGAGGTAGTCGCCGCGCAGCCGCAGCGTCGGCAGGCCGATGAGCACGCCGACGACCGCCGTCGCGACGCCGGCCATGATCAGGACGAGCCAGATCGAGAAGTGGAAGCCCGTCGACGTCCGGCGCAGACGCCGATCGCGCCGAAGTGGATGTTCTGCGTTCGCGAACTGCGACGAGGCGAACCAGCCGGCCATGTACGAGCCCATCGCGTAGAACGCGACGTAGCCGAGGTCGAGCAGCCCTGCGTAGCCGACGACGAAGTTCAGGCCGAGGGCCATCATCGTGAAGACGGCCATCCCGACCATCGTGCTCATCTGCGGGAACGGCCCGAAGATCGGGAACTGCGGCATGGCGAGCTGCCGTAGAACGGGTAGGTGATCGCGAGCGCGAGCACGCGACCGGGCAGATCGCCTTGCCGACGGGCCCGCCGCGGACGTCAGCGTCCTGGTAGCGAGGGACGACGAGCAGCAGCACGACGACGGCGCCGCGAGCGCCGAGCGTCTTCCAGACGCCGAAGAGCGCGATGAGCACGAGCCCGAGCGCGACCCAGAGGACGGCCTTGACGGCGCGCCGCGTCAGCCGCGGCAGCGCCTGCCAGCGCTCGGGCGGAAGCCCGACGCGCGCGAGCGCCGACCACCAGCCGCGCGAGATCGCGTCCGCGATGCGCCGGCGCACGTCAGGCGCCTTCCGGCGTGCGCTCGCCGAGCAGGCCCTCCGGCCGGAAGACGAGGATCAGGATCAGGATCGAGAAGACGATCGACTCGCGTCCAGTCGCTGCCGGGCGAGTGCCAGCGCAGCCCCTCGTTGAACGCCTGGATGAAGCCGATGCAGCAGCGCGCCGAGCACGGCGCCGGGCAGGTTGCCGATCCCGCCGAGCACCGCGGCCGTGAAGGCGATCAGCCCGAGCGGGAAGCCGGTGTCGTAGCGGACCTCGCCGAAGTAGAGCGCGTAGACGAGGCCGCCGGCGCCGGCGAGCGCGCCGGCGATCAGGAACGTGAACGAGATCGTCCGGTTGACGTCGATGCCCATCATCGCCGCGGCGTCGCGGTCCTGCGCGGTCGCGCGCATCGCCTTGCCCTGCCGCGTGCGCTGCACGAGCCAGATCAGCGCGAGCAGCACGGGCACCGTGATCAGGATGACGATCAGCTTCTCCCAGGTGAGCACGACGCCCGAGATCGAGAACACGTGGCCGCGCGGCAGAACGTTCGGCACCGACGTGTAGCGCGGGCCCTTCCAGGCATCGCGACGTCCTCGAGGATGAACGACATCCCGATCGCCGTGATCAGCGGCGCGAGTCGCGGCGCGCCGCGCAGCGGCCGGTAGGCGACGCGCTCGATCGATCGCGTTGAGCACGCCGCAGGCGGCCATCGCGACGACGAGCGAGACGACGACCGCGACGATCGAGACGCCGGTCGCGGCTGGTCGCCGAGATGGAAGGCCGAGAGGATCATCGTCGCGGAGAACATGCCGCCGAGCATGAACACGTCGCCGTGCGCGAAGTTGATCAGCTCGAGGATCCCGTAGACGAGCGTGTAGCCGAGCGCGACGAGCGCGTAGACGGCGCCGTTCGTGAGCCCGATGAACGCGATCGTGAAGAAGTACGCCGGGCCCTTGAAGAAGTTGACGGCGAGCCAGACGACGAGCAGCCCGACGAGGAGCGCCGCGATCGACCGGCATCACGTACGAGACGGCGAGCGTCTCGGCGCGAACGCGTGGTTCGGTGCTGAGCGTGGGTGGCCACGGATGTCGGTGCAGATACGACGCCGGGGGAGGCATCTGCCTCCCCCGGTGTCATGCGTTCCTTTGTCTGCTCAGGCCGCCGAGGTTCGCGGCGGGCACGAGCGTCTTGACCGGGATCGAGGTTCTTGCCGGCCTGCTTGTAGATCGTGATCGGCGTCAGGTTCGTGTCGCCGGTCGAGTTGATCGTGAAGTTGCCGAGGATGCCGTTCGTGATCGTGAGGCCGAAGATGCCCGTCGTCGTCGTCGCCCGCTGGCCGCCGCCCTTCGCGATTGCCTGCAGCATGACGTCCATCGCCTGTGCGCCGTAGGCGGCGTACGGGTTCGGCGCCGTGCCGATCTGCTTGCCGAAGCTCTTGACGAACGTCGCGCCGGCCCCGTCGAGGCGTTCGGCGGCTCGCCGGCGACGCTGATGTACGCGCCGTTGCCGACCGCGCCGTTCGCGCCCGGATCGCTGAAGCCGTCAGGCATCTGGAGCTGGATCTTCGGATCGACGGACTTGATGTCCTGCATCAGCTTCGCGCCGTTGTTGCAGACGATGCCGCCGAGGAAGACCGCCTGCGCGCCCGAGGCCTTGATCGCGGTTGCGAGCGCCTCGTAGCTCGACTGCTTCGCATCCCAGCCCTGGAAGCCGACGACCTTGATGCCGAGCTTCTTCGCCGCGTTCTTGTACGTCGTCGCGACGCCGAAGCCGTAGGTCTGCTTGTCGTTCAGGACGTAGACCTTCTTGAGCCCGTGGCCTGCGACCAGAGAGCGTCCGCCGGGCCCTGGATGTCGTCGGTTGCGACGACGCGGGCGTAGTTGCGCACGCCGGTCGGGTAGTACTTGTTCGGCTCGCCGATCCCACTTCTTCGTCAGGCCGGGTTCGTGTTGGCCGGGCTGACCATCGCCGAGGGTGCGCACGGTTGAGGATCGGCACCTCGATCTTGGCGCAGCCCGAGTTGAACGTTCCGAGCACGCCGATGACCGACTTGTTCGTTGGCGTACAGGTGGGCGTTCGTCGCGCACTTCGCCGTGTCCCAGCCGCCGGTCTGCGCGGTCGAGTCGTCACACGACTGGTAGCCGATCTTGTAGCGGCCGGCCTTCCAGCCCTGCTGCGCGAGCGCCCAGATCATCGCGCGCGAGATCTGGACGGTCTGGTGGCGGATCGCGCCCTGCAGCGGCAGATCCGACGGAATGATGAAGTCAGGGCTCCCGACCCCTTGTAGACGACGGGGCCGCACGACGACGACGGGAGCGGGGTGACGCCCTTCGTCGCGCTCGTGCGCTGCCCGAATAGCCGGCTGCGACGGCGGCGACCACGACGGTCGCACCGAGCAATGCCAGCAACGAGAACCTTCTACTCACAGTCCCTCCTCCATGACCCGTTTCCATTTGTCCGCAGGAACTCAGATCCGGCGAATGAGCGAGTATTTCTCGGCCGAGTCCCGGTTTCAATAGGCCCTCGTCTTTCTTTGAACGTCAACAGACCCTTCGAGGCGCCCGCCACCGCCGTGAGGCGATACGCCTGCCGACTACGATGCTGCCGAGCCGAAGTGGCGGAACTGGCAGACGCGCCGGACTCAAAATCCGGTTCCCTCCGGGGAGTGTGGGTTCGATTCCCACCTTCGGCACCTGAACCGGGGGCTGCGGGCCCGGGGTGTCCCCGGGCCCGCATGGCCTGCCGCTACGGCAGGAAGTTCAGGGTCTCCGGCAGCGGCCCGGCGATCGGCGTCTCGAACAGCGGCCCCGGGCCGTCCGGGTCGATCGTGATTGCACCGCCGCTTGCGAGGAACGTCGCGATCTGCTGCTGCGCTGCGAAGGCGAGCGGCCCCGACGCTCCCGCGATGTTGCTCAGGAACGTGTGCGGGTTCTTGACCGTGTAGCCCGGGACGCTCGCGAAGGCGAGGTCGTTCCGGAAGTACGTTGCGCGGTCTTCGAGGCCGCCTGCACGGATCAACGCCGACGCCGTCGGGTTCGGCACCGTCATGTCGCCCTTCGCGAACTGGACGATCACTCCCTTCGGCGCCGAGTCGGGCAGCGGGTGCGCCCGGATGTACGGCGCCCACGCGACGGGATCCGCAGGGGTCTGCGCCCAGATGTCGTCGTCGAGCACGTTCTGGATCGCGTCAGCGCCCGGCACCGTGTCCACGAGGATCGGCTGGCCGCTGAGTGGCTCGTTCTCGTTGAAGTTCGTGAACGTCGCGTTCGGCACCGCGTTGTAGAGCTGAGGAACGCGAGTCGCGAGCGCGATCCCGACGAGCGGCCTGAACGACGGCGAGAGCCGCGCGATCTCGGTGATCGAGCCGCCGGGGACGTTCACGACGCCCGCGTGCACTGCCGGCTCGACGCCGAGGAACGTCGTCCCGTAGATCCCTCCGAACGACTGGCCGAAGTACGTGATCTTCGACGGGTCGAGATCGGGATGCCCGTCGCGGTTGACGTCGACGCCGACCTGGATCTCACGCACGAGTTGCATGAGGTCGATCACGGTCTGGCGAAGGCCGTCACGGTTGCCGACCGCGGCGAACTGCGGTGTGGCGCCGACGCCCTCCGTCGAGCCGATCGCGCCGTCGCCGTCCTGGTCGATGCCGCGGCCGCCGGCCGAGAACGTCACGGGCGGCCCGTCGTTCCGAGCCACGGTGATCGTTCCGAGCGGACCGCCTCCGTGGCCGACCACGTTGAT
The DNA here is from genome assembly GCA_963742425.1 of uncultured Alphaproteobacteria bacterium. Lineage (GTDB taxonomy): Bacteria > Pseudomonadota > Alphaproteobacteria > Rhizobiales > Xanthobacteraceae > Bradyrhizobium. The sequence goes on along the minus strand of CAVULR010000004.1, from coordinate 665,792 downwards.
CGCAATGGTCGCGACGCCGTTCTTCGCGAGCGTCGACGCGGTCGTGAGCGGGAAGCCCTGCTTCGAGTCGGTGAAGCCGTGCCCGACGATCGCGACGGGCCAGCCGCCCGACGGCTCCGGGCCTGACGGGAGCCAGAGGTTGAAGTAGAGCGTGTTCGTGCTCTGCACCGCCGGAACGCCGAACGCCGAGCCGACCGGCGGAATCACCTGCGACGAGTTCTCGTAGTCGGGCGACGAGAAGCTGCCGTACGCGACCGTGCCGATCGAATTGAACACGTCGACAGCGGCGGGCAGCACAGAGTCGGTGAACGACGAGACACCGGTCTGACGGTGGAAGGTCTCTCCGATGACGCTCGTGAACGGGAACACGGCGCGCTCACGGTTGGAGCCGATCTCGAAGTTCGGCGGTGCGGGCTTCGAGCGGTCGATCTGGCGGCGCACCTTCTCGAGCAGCGACGTGATGCTCTGCGTCGTGAAGAGGCTCGCGTCGACGATGTGGCTCCGCGACACGTGCGACCAGCCGAGCGCCCCGAGCAACGAGAGCCGGTAGAGCGCATCGCCGACGCCGCCCGCATGGCCGATCTCCAGGCTCTGTCGGAAGCTCGACGCGTCGAGGGGCGTTCCGTCGGCGGCCTTGACGCCGTCGGTCACGATGAGCACGTACGGCGTGTGCTGGCTGAGATAGGTGTGAGGAACGCCGTGCAGCGTGTTCGTCGCCGCCGTCCAGACGAGCCGGTCGAGCGACGTCCGCTGCCCATGTGAATCGACGAGGAACACCGTGTCGGGCGTGACCGTGGTGAGGTCGATCGGCCCGCTGAACGGAATCGAAACACGAGCGTCGACGCTGAACCCGTCGAGCGTGTTCAGCACGTCGATGTCGGAGCAGTCAGAAGGATGCGTCGTGCAGTCGGGCTTCGGCAGCGACACGCGTAGCCCCGTGAGCTGCGTCAGGTCGATCCTCGTATCGAGATTCGTCGGGAACGCCTGCCCGGGCTTGACGCCTGCGAGCGCGAGTGTCGGAAGCGCGAGAGCGACAGCGCAGGCGACGACTGCGGAGCGGAGCAACTGCGACATGGTTGCGTTGCCTCCTTGCGATGGGTTGAGCCGACGCTATTCCTTTCGGAACGGCCTGCGCAACCGGATTCACGTGACGTCGGCTACACCGGCCCGAGGGCGGCGCCGCCAGACGAAAGTCAGCAGCGGATCAGGCGACGAGGTACGCGCAGGGAATCCGCGGGCCCGGCCCGGGTGCCTCGCCGACACGAGCGACGACGTGGGGGCCGTGCTCGAGCAAGACGATCGATCCGGGCTCCGGCGGAGGCCCTCCGCGCTTCTGCAGCTCGTAGCCCTCCGGGCCCCGGAAGAACACGAGATGGCTTTGTGCCGTTCGCCCAGCGATCCACCGTGCCCTCCGGCGCCGCGTCTCTCGCCGCGCCGAGGTCGGCCACCTCGGCCCTCGCGGCGTGCAGAGCTGCGAGCGCGTCGTCGCGCTCCGCGCGAAGCTCGTCGATACGCGCCGTCGCCGCCTCGGCTGCCTGCCGGAGCGCGAGCACCTCGTCACGGAGCGCCGGAAGCTCGACGACCTCGGCCTGGGCGGCCTCGGCGGCCTCGAGCTTCTCGAGTGCCTTGTCGCGTTCGAGTGCGAGACCCGAGATCCGCGCATTCTGGACAGCGGCTTCGTCCGCCGCGGCAGTCCGCGCCTGCGCGACGGCCTCGTCCCAGGCGACCGTCAGCTCATGGACTGCGGCTTCCCAGGTCGCAAGCGCTCCCTTGGCCTCGCGCAGCTGCGTGAGGGCGTCGTCGCGTCCGGCGGCGAGCTCTGCGAGAGCCTCGTCGCGTCCTGCCAGTGCCGTCTTCCAATCCTCGGCTGCGACACGAAACTCCTCGAGTGCCGCCGTCGCGTTCTGCGATTCCCGCCTCCCACTTGTCGATCGCGGCGTCTCGCGCGGCGAGCGCAGCCTCGAGCTCGGAAATCCGACTGTCGTCGTCGCGTAGCGGCCCACCCTCGGTCGCGGAATTGATCTGCTCGTTCGCGGCGGCAAGCTCGCGCTCGAGCGATGCTGCGCGCTGAGCCTCGCTCGCGAGGCGCTGCTCGAGGTTCGAGCGAAGCTCGGTGAGGCGCTCGTTGTCGGCACGAAGCTTCTCCGCCTCTTCGGCCGCAGACGAGACCTCGGCGCGAAGCGCTTCCCGGTCCGGCTCGGGCGCTGCGACGGCGACCTCGTCGGGCACGAGCTCGACGGCAGCCTTCGCGACCGGGGTCAGGACGTGTGACTCGGCAACGGCGTCCGACGTCACCGGCGGGGGGACGAAGGGTTTCGGAGGCCCGCCGGAGTCGAATCCGGTCGCGAAGCCGTACTCGGTCTTCAAGAGACCTCCGTGCTGCGTCGCGAGCGCCTGTGCGACAGCGGCGGAGGCTGCGTATCCACGCGAGACGACGATCTGGCCGAGCGGAGCTCCGGTCGCCCTCTGGTCGGCGAGCGCGGCCGCCAGTTGCTCCTCTGTGATCAGACCGCGCCGTACGAGCAGAGCGCCGAGTGGTTGCTGGTTCATGTCGTTTCCTTCGATGCCGGTTGCCGCTGAAACCGTCTTTGGGGGAGATATCGACATGAAGCGCGCCGTCCGGTTGCCCCATAGGGGGGAGGTTCCCGATTCATACGCAGCTCCTACCTCGGGCCGGAACGCACAACTCCCACCGGCCCGGCGCCGGGAGTTGCTTGACTACGAGCCGTGGCGAAGACGATCGGAATCCTCACGGGCGGCGGTGACTGTCCAGGGCTGAACGCGGTCATACGCGCGGTCGTGCGCGCGTCCGACGCGGAGGGCTGGGACTGCGTGGCCGTGCTCGAGGGGTGGCGCGGGCTCGTCGACGGCCGCTTCGAGGTCCTCGGCCCGCAGCAGGTCTCGGGGATCCTGCCGCGGGGCGGCACGATCATCGGCACGAGCCGCACCAATCCCTACAAGCTGGACGGCGGCGTGGAGAAGGTGCTCCAGAACTTCAGGGATCGAGGATTCGACGCGCTGATCGCCATCGGCGGCGAGGACACGCTCGGCGTCGCCTCCAGGCTCTTCAATGAGCACGGCCTCCCGATCGTCGGCGTGCCGAAGACGATCGACAACGATCTCTCGGGAACCGACTACACCTTCGGCTTCGACACCGCGGTGACGATCGCGACCGAGGCCATCGACCGGCTGCACACCACGGCCGAGTCGCACAACCGCGTCATGGTCGTCGAGGTGATGGGCCGGCACGCCGGGTGGATCGCCGTGATGAGCGGCATCGCCGGCGGAGCCGACGTGATCCTCATCCCCGAGCAGCCGATGACGGTCGAGGCGGCCTGCGAGGAGCTGCGCCGCCGCCACGCACGCGGGAAGAACTTCTCGATCGTCGTCGTCAGCGAGGGCTACGAGCTCACGTACGCGGACGGCGAGAGCCGCGTCGTCGGCGGCGAGGCTCGCGCGAGCGACCAGTTCGGGCACGTGACGCTCGGCGGCGTCGGTGAGATCCTCGGCCACGAGATCGAGCAGAGAACCGGCTTCGAGACCCGCGTCACCGTGCTGGGGCACGTGCAGCGCGGCGGCTCGCCCACTCCGCGCGACCGCGTGCTGGCGACGCGATTCGGGCTGAAAGCTGCGGAGCTCGCGCAGGCCGGAGAGTTCGGACAGATGGCTGCGCTGCACGGCGATGACGTCGTCGCGGTCTCGCTCGAAGAGGCGACGGCGCAGCTCAAGACGGTCACGCCCGAGTGGTACGCCGTCGCCAAAGCGTTCTTCGGGTAGATCTTCCCGGGTGCGCCTCGCGGCGATCGACCTCGACGGCACGCTGCTCCGGAGCGACGGCACGATCTCGCAGCGCAGCCGCGATGCCATTCGCGCGGTCCGCGACGCGGGCATCGTCGTCGTCATCGTCACGGCGCGTGGGCCGGCGAGCGTCACCGACCTCGCGAAGGACGCGGGCATCGGCGGCTCCGCGATCTGCAGCAACGGCGGCCTGATCGTCGACCTCGCCACGGGAGCGATCCTGCGCGAGCGGCTGCTGGAGACGGAGACTGCGGTCCGGCTCGTGCACGCACTCCGCGAGCGCCTCCCGGGCATCGTCTTCGCGGTCGAGCACGAGGCATTCGCGCACGAGCCCGGGTTTGCCGCATGGGGCTGGGAGCCGCCGGCGGGCACGCGGGTCGCGAATGCGCTCGAGCTGCTCGAGGATCCGGCGACGAAGCTCATCCTGCGTCACGCCGACCACGAGGTCGAGGTGATCGCAGCCGTCGCTCGAGACGTCGTCGGTGACGCGTTGACGGTCGTCCAGTCGGGTGGCGAAGCAGTCGAGGTGACGGCCGTCGGCGTGAACAAGGCGGCGGGCCTCGCAGAGGTCGCTGCCGAGCACGGCATCGATCAGGCCGACGTGATCGCGTTCGGCGACTACCCGAACGACGTGCCGATGCTCGCGTGGGCGGGGCGCGGTGTCGCTGTCGCGAACGCTCACGCAGAGGTGCTCGCGGTGGCGGACGAGGTGACGGCGTCGAACGATGACGACGGTGTCGCGATCGTGCTCGAGCGACTCGCCGTGTGAGTGCACGCGCATCGCTCCTCCTGTTCGTGGTCGGCGGCGGCGCTGCCCTCGTGGCGGCAGTCCTCGCGCCGTCGGACGCGGCGGCTGCCGCGTCGCAGGCCTGGCCGGCGTTCGCGCTCGTCGCCGGCCTGCTGCTCGTCGGCGCGACCGCCGCTCGAGAGGGCCTCTTCGCGGAGGCCGGCACGCTCGCATCGCGCGCGCCGGGCGGCACGGCCGTGCTGCTCGTCGTCCTGCTGCTGATCGAAGCCGTCGTGACCGCGGTGCTCAACCTCGACACGGCTGTCGTCTTCATGACGCCCGTGCTTCTCCATGCGGCCCGTCGCCGCGGCGTTCCCGACGGCCCGTTCCTCTACGGCGCCGTGTTCATGGCGAACTCGGCATCGCTCCTCCTACCGGGATCGAACCTGACGAATCTGATCGTGCTTCAGCACGAGCACGTGACCGGGTCGACCTTCGCTGCGCGGCTGGCGCCGTCGTGGGCGGTCGCGGTCGCCGTCACGATCGCGTTCGTCCTCGTTGCCTTCCGCCACGAGCTGACGGGCCGCTCGCGCGCGCAACCGGAGCAGCGTGGTCTTCAGGCCCCGCGCCGGCACCGCCGCCGTCGCGGTGTCCGTCGTCCTCGTGCTCGTGCTCGCCAACCCTGCGCTGCCGGTGCTGGCGGTCGGGCTCGTCGCCGTTCCCGTCTCTCGGCTCCCGCTCGGCCGCGCCTGGGCGGCCGCGAATCCTCTGCTGCTGCTGGGCGTGCTCGGTGCGGCCGTCGCCGCTTGGCGCGCTCGCGCGGAACGTCGACTGGCTGTCGACCCTCCTCGAGCACAGGGGCCGCTGGGAGACGGCCGCCATCGCCGCCGGCGCGTCGCTGCTCGTGAACAACCTTCCTGCGGCGGTGATGCTGTCGGCGCACCTGCCCGCGCATCCGCGCGCGCTGCTGCTCGGGCTCGACCTCGGCCCGAACCTGGCCGTGACGGGGGCGTTGTCTGCGGTGCTGTGGCTGCAGGTCGCGCGGGCCGAGGGCGCGCGCCCGTCGATCGCGCGCTTCACGCTGCTCGGCCTCGTGCTCGTCCCGGTCTCGCTCGCGCTGACGCTGCTCGTCTCAGCGCCTGACGGCGACGATTGCCGCGGAGGTCGGCGTCGTCAGGATCTCGACCGCGGCGACGCGCGGGTCGCGGAGCAGAAACTCACGCACCGGATCGCCGTCGATCGACGCGCCCCGGCGTCAGGTCGTCCTTGACGATCAGCCCGCCCGGCTCGACCAGCGCAAGGATCGCCTCCCAGTCGTACGTCCCGCCGTCGGCGAACACGAGCCCGAACGGTCCGCGGTCGCGCAGCTCCTCGTAGCAGTCGCCCTCGAGCACCTCGACGTTGGCCACGCCCGAGAGCCGTTCGCGGGCGGCGGCGGCACGGTCGGGGTCGAGCTCGACCGTGACGACTGTGCGCGCCGTCTCGGCGAGCGCGGCCGCCCCTTCCCCGAAGGCGGTGCCCAGCTCAGCGACGTCGCGACCGGCCGCGAGCACACGCAGCAGCGCCTGCACCTCGCGGATCGACGAGCCGCCGCCGGTCACAGCTCGGCGAGCGGGAACGAGCGGTGCCGCCGCGGCGGGCACGAGGAAGTTCTGGCGGTGCGTCGTCGTGAGCACCGAGTTGAAGCCCTGCGCGCGCGTGCGCGGACGGCACCGTCGAGCTTCGTGCCGTCGGGCAGCACGCCGTCCATCGCGAGCCGGTTCCGCTCGAAGTCGTCGCTCGACGGGTTGAAGACGACGAAGTGGACGCCCGCCGACCGGGGCGTCGCTCCACTCGTCGCGCTTCGGATCGACGCGTCCAGGCGAACGGGTTGTCGAGCGTGTTGAAGTCCGCGCGCTGCGGAATCGCGGTTCCCTTCGGGTAGACGGTGCCGTCGTCGGCCGACGGTGTCCTGTTGCAGCCGCGAGGCCGCCTGGATCGAGGCGCTGTGGCCGAAGCGTCCCGTCTGCTCGAACTGGCGCTTGCAGTCTCGGCGACCGGTCGCGACGTCCTTCGGCCCCTGCGCCACCGTCTGCGTGCCCTGCTTGCACGTGCGTCATCCCGGGCCGGAACGCCGTCAGCACGCGCTCGTCGAAGTCGAAGTTGAGGTACCACGCCTCGAGGTCCTCGGTCGAGGTGCGAGAGGTGCATGTGCGTGCCGCTCGCGGAAGTAGCCGCCAGCGCGAGGTCGACGTAGCCGAGCGTCTCGTGATTCGCGATCAGGCCGCGGGCCGAGGCCCGCCTTCTGCGTCGACGTGAAGCCGAGGAACAGCTCGGACGTGTCGGGGATCAGATCGGCGCCGGCGACGCCGGCGGCCATCGCCAGCTTCTTCGGCAGGCTCTGGCCGCCCTGCGAAGCCGCCGCCCGCGAACCCGCGGCGGATGCTCGTCATCCGGAAGATGCGAGAGGTCGTCGAAGAGCGCCTTGCGCGCGGCGTCGATGTGCGCGCGGCTGGTCGCTGCGCAGGAGCACGGCGACGTCGTTCTCGCTCGAGGATCGTCGCCTTGCGGATCGCTCGGGAAGCGTGCGGGTCGGCAGCAGCGCGGGCTTGTCGGCGCGGCGGTCGTGCGGCAGGTGGGCCTTCGCCTGCGCCGCCACGTAGCGCTCGAAGTACGGCAGCGCCCCAGGCGACCGTGACGCCGAGCCCGGCCGGGTCGGGCGCGTAGCAGCGAGTCGAGCGTCGGCAGCGCCTCGCTCGAGCTCGTGCTGCGCGGCGCGAGGTCGGTCGACCTTCACCGTCGCGGTGACGACCTCGCTGTGCAGCGGCGGCACGACGACCTCGACGCCCTCGCTCTGCGACGATGCCGAGGTCGATCAGGTGCTGCTCGGGCGGCGGCCGCCGTGGCTGCGGCGGACCGAGCGGTGCGGCGACGACGAGAGCTGGTCGACGAGCTCGTAGACGCCGGCGCCGCCGAGCGCGGCGACGGCCGCGCCCCCGAGGAAGCGACGACGTGTGAGCCGCATCAGCCCTGCTGAGGGCGCACGAGCACGAGGCCCTTGAGCAGCCGGTGGAGGTTCTGCACGACCTGCGGGTACGGTGTACGGCGCGATCACGTGCTCGCTCACCGTGTAGAGCGAGTCGTCGTAGCGCCAGGCGAGCAGGATGTGCCACTGGTCGGCGTCCTGGTTGACGCGGTAGACCGTCGCCGTGATGCCGTTCGCCTTCTGCGTGCCGGCGGTGTCCGCGAAGCACGGCGTCGTGCCGCGGATCGTCTTCTTCCCTTCGAGCGCGATCGTCTGGCACGTCGGGATCGTCGTGCGGCCCGGATAGCCGCGGAAGTTGACGTGCACGTCGCCGCTGCCGAGGTCGCCGTGCGCGAGGAAGCTGACGAGATAGCTGCGATCCTTGTCGACCGAGTAGATGTCCTGGTACTCGCCGCCGATCTGCGCGTCGAGCGGGTTCGGCATCCAGGTCGGGCAGTAGACGGGCGCCTGGATCTTGTCGGCGAGCTGCTGCCAGCCGGCGGCCCACGCGGCAGGGCACGTGCCTGCGCCCGCCCTTGCGGACGACGCCCCCGGCACCATCGCTGCGAATGCGAGCGCGACCACGCCCGCGACCATCGTCGCCCTCATGGCCCACAGGGTACCGCGGTTTTGGCGCTCTTTTGTCGCTAGACGACCGGCGGCGGGCCGCCGGCCAGATCGGCGATGTGCGGGCCTTCGACGATCACCGCGTCGCAGCCGGCCCGCTCGAGCTCGAGGACCTCGCTCTGCGTCGTCAGCGGTAGATCGGCGATCGCGAGCTTGCCTGCGGGCACGGCGGCGAGCAGGTCGAGCACGGTCTCGAGCGGCGTCTCGTCGTCGTCCGCCTCGGCCGGCGAGAGCAGGAAGATCTCCGGGTCGACGCGGTCGAGCGCCTGCTCCAGGTCGTCCTCGTTCCGCACCTCCACGGCACAGTCGAGCCCGAGCTCGACCGCGCGTCGGTGCACGTCCTCGAGCCGGCCGTCGTCGTCGTCGAACTCGTCGAAGACGATCACGTAGGCGTCCGCGACGGTCGAGGCCTCGTCGGGCGGAACGTCCGCACGCCAGAGAATCGGCAAGGACGTCGCGTCACGCAGGTGTGCGGGGCTCTCGCGGACGACGATTGCCTCCGCGCGCTGCTCTTCCGCGGCTCTGGCAGATTCCGGATCGTCGACAGCCGCGATGACGGAGATCCCGTCGCCCTCGGCGATCGCGTGGCTGAAGCTTCGTTGGACCATCCGCGCGGCCCCAAGCCTATCCATCGGCAGAGCTCAGGTGCCGATCGGGTGCCAGACGGTCTTCAACTCGAGGAAGCTCGAGATCTCCCACGGGCTCTGGACGTCGGCGCGACCGCGGACGACGCGCTTCACGTTCTCGGCGGCGAGACGCTCGAGCTCCGGCAGACTCGCCGTCGGCGCCGCAGACGTCGATCGCGTTCACGTCCATGTGCGCGGCGAGCCATCGGACCGAGCTCGGCGCGGAAGCCGGTGAGCATGTTGACGACGCCGCCCGGGCACGTCGCTGGTGGCGATCACCTCCGCGAGCTCGACCGCGGCGAGCGGCTGCGTCTCGGACGCGACCGCGACGACGGCGTTGCCGCCGACGAGCGGCGGCAGCAGGCGCGAGACGAGCCCGAGCAGCGGCGGCTCGTCGGGCGCGACGACCGCGACGACGCCGGTCGGCTCGGGCACGGTGAAGTTGAAGTACGGGCCGGCGACCGGGTTCGTCGCCGCCGAGCACCTGCGGCAGCTTGTCGGCCCAGCCCGCGTACCAGACGAACCGGTCGATCGCGGCTCCACCTCGTCCGCGGCCCGCTGCAGCAGCTCGGCGAACTCGGCGAGGCGCGCCTCCATCATCTCCGCGAGCCGGTAGAGGACCTGGCCGCGGTTGTACGCCGTCGCGGCGGCCCAGCCCGGCTGCGCGGCGCGCGCGGCCTTCACCGCGTCGCGCACGTCCTTGCGCGAGGCGCCTGGCGCGACGTTCTGGCCCGTCGGCTTCGTACGGTGCGACCCGACTCGCTGCGCGGGAACGCGCCGCCGACGAACAGCTTGTACGTCTTCTTCACCGGGAGCCGGCTCATTCGTCGAACCTCAGATACGGCTCGAGGCCGTGCCGGCCGCCCTCGCGGCCGAAGCCCGTCTCCTTGTAGCCGCCGAACGGCGAGCGTCGGGTCGAACTTGTTGTACGTGTTCGCCCAGACGACGCCGGCCCGCAGCTGCTGCGCCATCCAGAAGATGCGCGAGCCCTTGTCCGTCCAGACGCCGGCGCTGAGGCCGTACGGCGTGTTGTTCGCCTTCTCGACCGCCTCCTCGGGCGTGCGGAACGTGAGCACCGAGAGCACCGGGCCGAAGATCTCCTCGCGCGCGATGCGATGCTCTGCGAGACGCCGGTGAAGAACGTGGGCGCGAACCAGTAGCCCTTCTCCGGCAGGCGGCACGGCGGCTGGTAGATCTCCGCGCCCTCCTCCTCGCCGGCTGCGACGAGCTCGCTGATCTTCTCGAGCTGCATCTTGCGAGTTGATCGCGCCGACGTCGGTGTTCTTGTCGAGCGGATCGCCGACGCGCAGCGTCTCGATGCGGTCGCTTCAGCTTGTCGACGAGCGGCTCGTAGATCGACTCCTGCACGAAGCAGCCGCGAGCCGGCGCAGCAGACGTGGCCCTGGTTGAAGTAGATGCCGTTGACGATGCCCTCGACCGCCTGGTCGATCGGCGCGTCGTCGAAGACGATGTTCGCCGCCTTGCCGCCGAGCTCGAGCGTGAGCTTCTTGCCGCGTGCCGGCGAGCGCGCGCTGGATCGCCTTGCCGACCTCGGTCGAGCCGGTGAACGCGATCTTGTCGACGTCGGGATGCGCGACGAGCGCGGCGCCGGTCTCGCCCGCGCCGGTGACGATGTTGACGACGCCGGGCGGCAGCTCCGCCTCCTGCGATGATCTCGCGAAGCAGCAGCGCCGTGAGCGGCGTCGTCTCCGCCGGCTTCAGCACGACGGTGTTGCCGCACGCGAGCGCGGGCGCGAGCTTCCACGCGGCCATCAGCAGCGGGAAGTTCCACGGGATGATCTGCCCGGCGACGCCGAGCGGCGCGGGCGCGCGGTCCGGGAACGCGTACTCGAGCTTGTCGGCCCAGCCCGCGTAATAGAAGAAGTGCGCCGCCGCGAGCGGGAGGTCGACGTCGCGCGACTCCTTGATCGGCTTGCCGCCGTCCATCGACTCGAGCACGGCGAGCTCGCGCGCCCGCTCCTGGAGGATGCGCGCGATGCGGAAGAGGTACTTCGCGCGCTCCGAGCCGGGCAGCGTCGACCAGCCGTTCGCGTACGCGGCGCGCGCCGCCGCGACCGCGACGTCGACGTCCTCGGCCGTTCGCCTCGGCGACCTCGGCGAGCGTCTCCTCGGTGCGCGGGCGTGATCGTCTCGAACGTCTCGCGCTCGGCGCGAGCCACTCGCCGCCGATGAAGAGCGCCGTAGCGCGCGCGCGAGCGTGACGACGTCGCGCGACTCGGGCGCCGGCGCGTACGTCCCACGCCTCCGTTCGGGGCAGCGGGCTCGCGCTGGTCTCTGCTTGCTCGCGTCTCGCATCGATCAGTCGATCGTGAAGTAGTCGGGGCCTGGTAGTGCGCCGGTCCTCTCCTTCTCGAGCTGCATGAGGACGTCGTTCAGGAGCGACGACGCGCCGAAGCGGAAGAGGTCGGGCGTGAGCCAGTCCGGCGCCGAGCGTCTCGTTCACGAGCACGAGGTACTGGAGCGCCTGCTTCGCCGTGCGGACGCCGCCCGCCGCCTTGATGCCGATGCGGCGGCCGGTCTCCTCGTGGAAGTCGCGGATCGCCTCGAGCATGCACGAGCGCGACCGGCAGCGTCGCGGCCGGGTTGATCTTGCCGGTCGACGTCTTGATGAAGTCGGCGCCGGCGGCGATCGCGAGCACGCTCGCCGGCGGACGATGTCGTACGTGCCGAGCTCGCCCGTCTCGAGGATCACCTTCAGGTGCGCGGCGCCGCACGCCTCCTTCGTCGCGACGATCTCGTCGAACACCTTCGCGTAGTCGCCGGAGAGGAACGCGCCGCGGTCGATCACCATGTCGATCTCGTCGGCGCCGAGCTCGACGGCGCGGCGGACGTCGGCGAGCTTGACGTCGAGCGGCGACTGGCCGCGCGGGAAGCGCGGTCGCGACGCTCGCGACCTTCACGCCGGTGCCGGCGAGCGCCTCGCGTCGCGACCGGCACGAGGTTCGGATAGACGCAGACCGCGGCGCACGAGCGGGATCGACGGCGTCGCTCGGGTCGGGCGCGGACCGCCTTCGCGCAGAGCGCGCGCGACCTTGCCCGGCGTGTCCTTGCCCTCGAGCGTCGTCAGGTCCATCATGCGGATCGCGAGCTCGAGCGCCGAGACCTTCGCGTCCTTCTTGATCGAGCGCTTGGCGAGCGAGGCCGCGCGCTCCTCGAGCGCGACCGCGTCGACCGAGCCGATGCGCGGCAGCCGCGGCTCGAGCGGAAGCTCGAACCCGGCCGGGAGTGCAGGCGCCTGCGCCATCGCGTCAGTGTAGTCCGGGCGGCCCAAACGGCCACGTCCGGTGCCTGGCACCAGACGTGGCCGTCACGGCCTGGCCGCTCCGGCAAAGCCGCCCAGCCAAGCGGGGTATGTCCCCGACGGACGCGTCTCGGTGCCTGGCACCCAGACGTGTCCGTTCGAGGCGTCACTACTCGTGTTGATGCGCGGCGGCGGCTCGCGCTTCGGCCTCGTACGGGTTCGTCGGCGTAGCCCGTGCACGAGATACGAGAGCGGCATCCGCAGCGGGCGGTGCTGCATCTGCCAGACGTGGCAGAGCTCGTGCGCGACGAGATCGTCGTCGTCGAGGAGCTCGGGCGACGCGCAGGAGGATCGTCCACCAGCGCGGCGTAGCCGTCGAAGCGGCGGAACCACGGGCAGCCGGAAGAGCCACGGCGCGACCAGATCGCGCACGTCGCGCAGCGACACCGGGCGCGGGTAGAGCTCGAGCCGGTCGAGCCGCGCCTTCGCGCGGGCGAGCGCCTGCACGCTTCGCGTCGTCCACGAGCCGACGCTATAGCGTGCGCGCCTCGTGAAGCGACGATCCTCCGCCTGCTCGAGCGCGCCGGCCTCATCGGCCCCGCCTTCCGCGCGTACGAGCGCTCGTCGCGCTCCGGCCCGGCGCGCGCCGCGCCGTCGACGGGCCGCCCCTGCCGCCGCGCCGGCTGATGGTGCGCGTCGCCGGCACCGCCGACGCCGACTGGTTCCTCCGCAGTGGCCGCGCCGCGTACGACGCGATCGCCGCGCACGTGCCGCTCGCCGAGCGTCGACTCGGTGCTCGACTTCGGCTGCGGCTGCGGCCGCGTCACCCGCTACTGGAGCGACGTTCCGCCGGCACGGTCGCCGGCAGCGACGTCAGCTCCGACGCCGTCGACTGGTGCCGCACGAACCTCCCGTTCGCGCGCTTCGAGCGCAACGCGCCTCGCACCGCCGCTCGCCTTCGACGACGAGAGCTTCGACCTCGTCTACGCGCTCTCCGTCTTCACGCACCTCACCGCCGACCTCCAGCTCGCGTGGCGGGACGAGCTGCGGCGTGTGCTCCGCCCCGGCGGCGCCTGCTCCTCACGACGCACGGCGCGCTCGTACCGTCCCGCGCCTCGACGACGGAGGAACGCGCGCGTTTCGAGCGGCGGCGAGCTCGTCGTCCGCTGGGGCGACGTCGCGGGCACGAACCTCTGCAGCGCGTATCACCCCGAGCGCGTACCTGCGCGACACGTTCGCGAACGGCTTCGCGTTCGTCGAGCTCGAGGCCGAGGGCGCGCGCGGCAACCCGACGCAGGACCTCGTGCTGCTGCGCAAGGAGTGACTACCGCGTCAGCGTGACCTTGTGCAGACCGGCCGGCGCGTCGATGTCGAGGCCGCGCAGCTGCGCGAGCTGCATCGCGGTGACCTGTCCCGGAATCACCGCGGTCAGCGGGCTCAGCCACTCGGGCACCCGGGGACGAGCGGCAGCCTCGTCTGCGCACGACGCAAGCACGGCGGCGACGTCGGAGACGGCGATCAGGCGCGCGCCGCGCTCCTTCAGCGGCACCACGAGGTCCTCGACGCTCGGGCGCGCGGGCCCTGTCGGCGCGATCACGACCACGGGCCAGCCGGGCTGGATCGCCGCGATCGGCCCATGCATCAGGTCGGCAGGCGAGTACGCCTCGACGACGAGGCCCGAGAGCTCGCGGATCTTCAGCGCGATCTCGAACGCGGTGCCGTAGTTGACGCCGCGCGCGACGACCGTCGCTCCGACCGACTCGCGGTACTCGTCGAGCGGCGGCGCGCGTCTCGAGCGAGAGCGCGATCTGCCGCTCGAGCGCTCGGGCATCCGCCTCAAGCTCGGCGCGAGCAACGTTGTCGTCCGCGATCGTCGCGAAGAGCAGCGCGACCGCGCCGAGCGAGTTGAGGTACGTCTTCGTCGCGGCGACCGCGCGCTCCTCGCCTGCGGTCGAGCGGCAGCACCGCGTCTGCCTCCTGCGCGAGCGGCGAGTCGGCGTCGTTCGTCAGCGCGATCGTCGGGCGTCCCTGGCGGCGCGCCTCGGCGAGCACCGAAGCAACGTCCGGGGACGCGCCCGACTGCGAGATGCCGATGACGATCGCGCCGTCGAGCCGCGGCGGCTGCTCGTAGATCGTGTAGAGCGACGGCGTCGCGAACATCACGGGCACGCGATTCGCGCGCCCGAGGAGGTACTGCGCATAGCGGGCTGCGTTCGACGAGCTGCCGCGCGAGGCGATCAGGATGTAGCGGATGTCGTCGCGTCGGAACGCTGCAGCGACCTCCCTGCGCGCGGCCGGCCTCGCGCTCGAGCAGCCTGGCGAGCGCCGACGGCTGCTCCCGCAGCTCGGCCTCAAGCCACGACACGCGCCTCACCTGCGCAGAGCACGTTGACGATCTCGAGCCGGTCGTCGAGCACGACGACGTCCGCGCGGCCGCCGGGCTCGAGCACGCCGAGGTCCGAACGTCCGACGATTCGCGCGGGCACCGTTGTCGCCGCGCCGACTGCGTCCTCGAGCGAGATCCCGAGCGCGTGCAGGTTGCGCACGGCGTCGATCATCGTCAGCACAGTCCCTGCGAGCACGCCGTCCTCGCGCATCGGAACGCCGTCCGCGACCTCGATCGCGACGTCGCCGAGCTGATACTGCCGCCGCCGACGCCTGCACCCGCCGTTGCGTCGCTGACGAGGGCGAGCGTCCCGCAGCCGCTGCCCAGACGAGCAGCACCGTCTCGTCGGCGAGGTGGTGGCCGTCGACAATCAGCTGCACGGAGACGTCGGGACGCGTCAGCGCGACACCGATGATGCCGGGATCGCGCGAGCGGAACGGACGCATCGCGTTGAACAGGTGCGTGGTGGTGAGACGCCGAGATCGAACGCCGCGCGCGCGTGCTCCGCGGTCGCGTTGGTGTGCCCGGCGGAGACGACGACGCCGCGATCGATCAGGCGACGAATCAGCTCGCCTGCACCGGCGAGCTCCGGCGCAAGCGTCATCTCCGTGACACGACCCACGTCGAGCAGCCGGTCGAGCAGCTGGAGATCCGGATCGCGGCGATGCTCGAACGGATGCGTGCCGAGCCGCTCGGGTGAGAGGAACGGTCCCTCGAGGTGCGCGCCGACGACGTGCGGCGCGCTCCCGTTCGGCGGCATCGCGCGCAGCGCGTCGATCATTGCGGCCTCGGCCGCGGTGATGAACGTCGGCTGGTAGGCGGTGACACCCGTCTGCAGAAGCGCCTCGCCGGCCTGCCGGTAGTCGTCGGCGCCCGCAGCGAGGAAGTCGACGCCGCCGAAGCCGTTGACCTGCAGATCGACGAACCCCGGCACGGCGATGCGGCCCCGCGTCCCGCCGTCCAACCCGACTTCGAGCACGACGCCGTCGACGACGTCCACGTCGCCCGGAACGAGCACGCCTCGTACGAGTGCAGCTTCCACGCCCAATCTCATGTGTTCTCCCCCAGGGCTGCGCGAACGGAGCCGCCCGCTTCGGCGAGCCGCTCGCGGGCGACGTCCGGTTCGACACCGGCGAGGAGCGTCACGAGGGCGACCCGTCCGTCGTTGTCCGCTGCGGCGAGTGCCGCATCGACGTCCGCCTCGTCGGCGCCGCTGGCGATCATGAGGTTCCGTCGCGCACGCTCGCGAAGCTTCGTGTTCTCCGGAGACACGCCGACCATGAGCCCGGCGTACGTGCGACCGAGACGCACCATCGTCACCGTGGAGATCGCGTTGAGCACGAGTTTCTGTGCTGTACCCGCCTTGAGACGCGTTGACCCTGCGACCGCCTCCGGCCCGACCACGACCGCGATCTCGTGGTCGGCTGCCCCGGCGAGCGTGCTGCCGCGCACGCAGACGACAGCGACACGCAGCGCACCCGTCTCGCCCGCCGCGTCGAGCGCGGCAACGGTGTACGGCGTCGAGCCGCTCGCGCTCACGCCCACGACAACGTCGTCGGCAGCGACCGCGAGCGCACCGAGATCGGCGACGCCCGCGACGGTGTCGTCCTCTGCATCCTCGTCGTCGCCTGCAACCACGGCGACCACCTCGCCCGGCCGCGAGCCGAACGTCGGACCGCATTCGGCGGCGTCGAGCGCGGCAAGGCGTCCCGACGTCCCTGCGCCGACGTAGATGAGACGACCGCCGCGCGCGAGTCGTTCCGCGATCGCGTCGATCGCAGCCGCGAGCGCATCACCGGCTTCGGCGACGGCCCCTGCGACGGTCGCGTCCTCAGCGTTCAGCGCACCGACGATCTCACGCGTCGTCCGGAGGTCGAGCTCGCTGTCGCGCACCGCCTCCGTCGGCTTCTGCGGCCGGCGCGTGAGGGCGGCGCTCACCGCCTCCCAGACGAGCGGCGCGTCCGGCGTCGCGGCCATGGGCACTGAAGCGGCGATCTCGACCCTGTTCGAGGGCGCCATTCTCGCCGTCATCATCGTGCTTTGGTTCCTGCGCGACTTCAGGGCCACAATCATCGCCGCGATATCGTTGCCGCTGTCGATCTTCCCCGCGTTCTGGGCGATGGACATTTTGGGATTCTCATTGAACCTCGTCAGTTTCCTGGCAATCACGCTGTCGACCGGCATTCTCGTCGACGACGCCATTGTCGAAATCGAGAACATCGTCCGCCATATGCGGATGGGCAAATCTCCCTATCGCGCGGCGCTCGAGGCCGCCGATGAAATTGGGCTTGCCGTCGTGGCGATCTCGCTCACGATCATCGCGATCTTCGCGCCGGCAAGTTTCATGTCGGGGATCGCCGGACAGTTCTTCAAGCAATTCGGCATTACAGTGTCCGTTCAGGTGTTCTTCTCGCTGCTGGCCGCGCGCTTCGTCACCCCGGTGCTGGCCGCCTATTTCCTGAAAGACCATCCGCATGACGCGCCGCCGCCGGGGCGCGTGATGCTGGCCTACACCAACATCGTGAACTGGTCGGTAAGACATTACTTCATCACCGTGCTGATCGGCTTCGGCATCTTCGCGGCCTCGATCTGGAGCATCACGGTGTTGCCGCAAGGCTTCCTGCCGGCGCAGGACACCGCGCGCTCGCTGCTGGCGATGGAGCTGCCGCCCGGCTCCCAGCTCGCCTTCACCGAAAAAGTCACCGAGGACATCGTCGCGCGTCTGCGCAAGCGGCCGGAAGTCAAGAACGTGTTCGTCGACGGCGGGCGGGTGCCGCCGGGCACCTTCGAGGTGCGCCGCGCGGCGCTGATCGTCAATTACACGCCAAAGACCCAGCGCGACATCACCCAGCGCCAGCTTGAACTCGAGATCAGCCACGAGCTCGAGAGCGTCCCCGATATCCGATTCTGGTTCCTCGACGAAAACGGCCTGCGCGCGATCTCGCTGGTCGTCACCGGCGCCGACAGCAATATCGTCAACAACGTCGCCAGCGAGTTGGCGACCCAGATGAAGCGAATTCCGCTGATCGCCAACGTGATCTCCGAAACCTCGCTCGACCGGCCCGAACTGCGCATCCAGCCGCGGGCCGATCTCGCCGCAAGGCTTGGGGTTTCCACCGAAAGCCTGTCGCAGACCATCCGCGTTGCCACCATCGGCGACGTCGGTCCAGCCCTGGCGAAATTCGATGCCGGCGACCGGCTGGTGCCGATCCGGGTCCAGCTCGAGGATTCCGCGCGCGGCGACTTGCAAATTCTCGATCAGTTGCGGGTGCCGCTCGGCCTGCACGGCGAAAAGGGCGGAGTGCCGCTCTCCGTCGTCGCCGACATCCGGCTCGATCAGGGCCCGACCAGCATCAACCGCTACGACCGGGAGCGCCAGGCCACGGTCGCGGCCGACCTCGTCGGCTCCGCGGCGCTCGGCGACGCCACGCGAAAGATCTACCAACTGCCCGTGATGAAGACCCTGCCGAAGGGCGTGCGGGTGAACCCGTCGGGCGATGCCGAAAGCCTCAACGAGCTGTCGGACGGCTTTGCCACCGCGATCACCTCCGGCCTGATGATGGTTTACGCGGTGCTGGTGCTGTTGTTTGGAACCTTCCTGCAACCGATCACGATTCTGTTCTCGCTGCCGCTCTCGATCGGCGGCGCGATCGTGGCGCTGCTGGTGACCGGCAAGCAGCTGACGACGCCGGTGTGGATCGGCATCCTGATGCTGATGGGCATCGTGACCAAGAATGCCATCATGCTGGTGGAGTTCGCGGTGGAATCGATGCGCGAAGGCAAGACGCGCGAGGTGGCGATCATCGATGCCGGCATGAAGCGCGCACGCCCGATCGTCATGACCACGGTGGCGATGGCAGCCGGCATGATGCCATCGGCGCTGGCGTTCGGCGCCGGCGGCGAATTCCGCTCGCCGATGGCGCTGGCGGTGATCGGCGGCCTGGTTTTCTCCACCATCCTGTCGCTGGTGTTCGTGCCGGCGATGTTCATGATGATGGACGATATCGGCGCGCTGACCTGGCGCTTCGGCAAGAAGCTGCTGGCCTCGAGCGGCGAGAACGAACATCCGGCCGGAGATCGCCTCGACGGGCGCAAGCCGCCGCCGGCCATCCTGCGCTCCCCCGCCGCGGAGTAAGGCCGCGGTCAAATTTCAGGTAACCTATGATGCAATTGATGCTAAACGGCGCTTGTTCAATTCGATGTCTGACCAACCGAGCCTGACGATGCGCCGCAGCCGACAAGCCCTCGCCTTTGCCATCGTGTTTCTCGCAGCTCCGTCGGTTGCCGGGCCGTTTGCACCGCTTTCCGCTTTTGCGTCGGATGACCCGCAGATCACAAAACCGCTTGTCATTCCCGTCGCGACCGAAGTCAAACGGGAAGAGCCTGACATCGATATGTTCGCGCTGATGTCGGGCAAGTGCAGCACACTTAGAGTCGCGGGGCGCGAATTCGCGTGCCGGGCCGTTGCCTACTTCCATACCCAGCATGGCCGGGCAAATTTCACCGTGGCGCTCGACGACCCGGCCGACCGCAGCCACATCATCTCGTTTTCGGGCGAAAACGCCCGGCGGGACCAGGACAATCTGTACGAACTGCAAATCGACCAGATGCTGTTGAATTCCCAGGACCGGCCGAAGCTCGATGGCCTGCCGGTGCCGTTGGTCGAGATGTCGTCCGGACATTGCAAGCAGATCGGAAGTTTTGCGACCAGAAGGGTTTCCAGCGTCTCGTGTACGGCGACCGACAGGACCGGCAAGAAGTATGACCTGCTGTTCGAATCCGACGGCTCGCCGATTACGCTGCGAAGGATCAGGCAATCGCCGCTGACCGAGGAAAAACGCCGCGTCAAGCAAATCGAGCAATTCGAATGCCGCAGCAAGGCCGAACTCGCGAGGATCCTGCCCAGGGATCTCGCCGCCTACATCATTCGATGCCTGGGACGGGATAGCCCGGCAACGGGAGCGGACGAGCCGCGGTAAAACCGGGTTACCCTGCCCCGCTTGCGAACGCCTGATGATGTCGTCCCGGCGAACGCCGGGACCATATGCCGTGGCCTCGCGTTTCGGTACGGAACTGATTTGCCCGGCAAGCAAAATCAGCGTACCGAGTCATTCCGACAAATTTCACGGCGGACGACAGGGACAAACGGATTGAACGCGCGCAGCCTCTGACAGGGCGGCGTGAATTGACGCCTGACAACGGAACGAGAATTCCGATGAATCCTCTCGCCTCTCGACCGTCGCGAAAACTGCGCGCCCCAGCCCTCGTCGCATTCTTCTGCCTCTTCGCCCACCCCGCCCTCGCCGCCGACGAGCCTGATGCGCCGAAGGGCGCGGCGGTCACCGTGCTGAAGGCGGCGAAATCCTGTTTCAACGCCGTCGTGGAAGTGTCGGGCCTTGTGATCGCGCGCGAGGAAACGGCGGTGCGGCCGGATCGGCCCGGGTTGAAGGTGGCAGAAATTTTGGCGGAGGCCGGCGACACCGTGACGGCGGGACAGACGCTGGCGCGGCTCAGCCTCCCCGAAGGCGGGGTGGCGCAGGTGCAGGCCCCGGTGGCCGGGCTGATCCTGAGCTCCTCGGCGGTAATCGGGGCGCCGGCATCCGGCAAGGGCGAGGCGCTGTTTTCAATCATCGCGCGCAGCGAATTCGACATGGTTGGCCTGGTGGCGAGCCAGGATGTCGGCAAGCTCGCGGTCAACCAGCCGGCGCGGATCAAGGTGGTCGGCGCAGGCGAGGTCGACGGCAAGGTCCGCCGTGTGGCGCCGACCATCGAGCCCAACAGCCAGCTCGGCCAGGTCGTCATATCGGTGACGACCACCGGGCGGCTACTGGTGAATTCATTCGCCCGCGCGCAGATCGTCACCGGGCGAAGCTGCAACAACGTGTCGGTGCCGCTGACCGCGGTGCTCTATGGCCCCGCCGGCACCGTGGTGCAGGTGGTGCGGCGGGGACGGGTCGAGACCAAGCGCGTCGAGGTCGGGCTGATGTCGGCGGGCCAGATCGAAATCCGCGACGGCGTGTCCGAAGGCGACACGGTAGTAGCCCGCGCCGGCGCGCAGCTGCGCGAGGGCGATCCGGTGCGGCCGGTGACTTCGGCGGATGGGAAGTAGGCGGCTGAAGCCAACTATCGTCGTCCCTGCGAACGCAGGGACCCATAACCACCGATGTTCATGGTTGCGGAAGGTATCGGCCGTGCTGCCCAACCAGGTGCCGCGGAGTAAGGGTCCCTGCGTTCGCAGGGACGACGGGATATTTACCCGCCGGCGTTGTCGCTTGCGCTGAGGCGGACGTCTTCCAAGAGCGAGGAAGACACCGAGGGGATCTGTTCACCGTCGGAGGCACGCGAGATTGTGACGCGGGTCTTGTTGAAGACGGCCTCGGCGCCGGGCGCCTGTGCATCCAGGTTGTTGAGCAGTTCGGAAATCAGCACGCTGTGGGCGGCGGATGAATCATAGGCGACCTTGCCCGGCGTAGCCGAGGTCAGGATCAGGGCGTTATCGGGTGCGCTGATCGGCGCGAGACCATGGGAGAAGCTGCGGAAGCGGCGTTCGTAGGGATTGCGGCGCGAGGCGTCGACCACGACGAGTTTGGCGCGCGCGCCCTGCTCGCTCATCGCATCCAGCACCGATTCAATGCTGATGCCCTCGCGGCGCACGTCGGCTTCCTTCCAGATCACGGCGTCGACCGGGATCATGTAGCTCTCGCGGCCGACCTGAACGCCATAGCCGCCGAAGAACAGCATCACGACGGTGTCGGGCCTGATCCTGGATTTCATGCGGGCAATCGCCCGGGCCATGTCGTCCTTGCTGGCGTCTTCCACCACATCGACGTCGAAGCCATCGCGGCGCAGCGCAGCCGTTAGCCCGCGGGCATCATTGATCGGCTGGACCAGGGGCGTGTTGGCGTCGGGATAATGGCCGTTGCCGATGACAAGCGCGACCTTCGAGGCCTTCTTGCCGATGGCGACATGCTGCTCGGCAGCGGCCGCCCTCGCCGCATCCAGCGCCAGCTTGTTCAGCGCGGCGTGCGCGCCGATCGCCAGCGACACCATGCCGGCCACGGCGGCGGTAATGGCGATCGAGCGGCGGGACAGACTGAACTGGCTTATATTCATCGCGGTCCATTCCCGTCATTGTCTTGGTCAACTTCTTGGCGCGCGGATGGATCGCGCCAAATCCGTCTGGGGTTTTCTGGGGTTGCTGGAGGAGATGCCGCCAAATTGAGCTAAATTTGCGGCACTGCAACAAACAGAGCCTTAGCCCGCACCGAGGGTTCCAGCAACCTCATTTGGCGAATGCCGCCCTGCATCGGCGTCGAAGCTTAATTCCCTGTTGAATTGAGCCCCTCGGCCGCGATCGTTTCAGCGGCCTTTCGCCGAAATGCGGCGTTTGGGCCTCGCGGCCGGCGATATTTGTATTTCCTGGCTATTCGTATAGTTTTTCAAGGACTTGCAGGGCTGATCGGCGGCGGCAGCGGTCCGGCGAGCCATGCGAACGCACCGGTGCGGGTTGGAATTTTCGAAAGTAATCAATGAGTTTTCAGCATTTTGCCGGTGCCGCCTGGGGCGCGCTGACGGCCCGGAAGGACGGCCCGTCGCTCTATGACGTCTGCGACCCGCTGCTCCTGAACCATCACGGCGGCGATCCGCATTTGAGCAAATTCTACCGGGCGGCGCTGGGGAACCCGGCGCTGCGCCCGCTGCTGCGCCGGACCGGGCTTGCCGAGTTGCGCGAGGCATCCCGGCTTTCTTGCCTGCGGGAAGCGCTGATCCGGGCGCGAGACGATGCCGCTCCGGACTGGGCCGCAATCAGCGCGCCGGTGGCGGAGCTTTTGGACACCATCGACTTCGGCCATCCCAGGCCCGCGGCCGCGGTCTCGCCAGGCCCGCCTCCGCATCTTGCCGAGATCGAAGCCGTGATCCGGCGCTGTGGGGCGCACCTCCTGCACTCGTACGCCAAAAATGGTTTCATCCCGACTTATGCCGCCTTCAACCTGATCGGCGATGCCGACCTGCACGGCCGCGAACTATCGATGGCGCTGACCGGGCTGAACTCGCGCGGCTACAAGAATTCGACGCTATTGTTCAACCTGGCGCGGATCTTCATCGCGCGCTCGCCGGCGCGAACGCTGATCAACCCGCCCTGGCGCGGGGTCGCCGAGCCGATGTGGCAGCCGATGCAGATTCGCCATCGCTCGGCCTATTACGATGCGTTCTTCACCGAGGCACTACTGAGCTTTGTCGAAACCGGGCTCGCCTCGAGCGATCAAACCGCGGCTGCGCGCCTGGCGATATCGGCGATGGTCGATTTTTGCCTCAACATCAGCCGCGAGCAGGTGCGCGCGCAGGACGGCACCGAGTTCAGCGTCATCACCGCGCTGGCGCCGTTGCCGCATCCGCGCTTTTCCAGATTCTTCGCGCAGATCAAGCAGGATCTCGGCTTCGGCATCTACGTGCCGGATTGCGACACCACGGCGTGCTCGTTCTCGGCGGCAACCCAAGCCGGTTCGGCCGATCCGATCCTGGAGCAGCCGCTGCTCGATTTCTACGCGGGCTATCAGGTGCGCGGCGGCGACAACGAGCCGCGGGTGACGGTGCCGATCAACGACCATATCGATTACGACGGCGGCGTCGCCACCTGGATCGATAATTTTGCTGGTGAACGGCCGTTCGGCAACGACCTCGATCCGACGCTCAATCTCGACATCCTCGAAGTCAGTTTTCGCAACTTCAGCCGATGGAAAATCATCGAGACCCCGCACCGGCTCGACACGGTTCACCGCATCATCGGCTTTCAGAGGCGGCTCGCCGCAAGCGGCGCGTTCACCGATCCGCGCTCGCACATCTATTATTTGCCGGAGCTCTATTGCGCCTATTTCGGCCGCTGCTATGCCGCCTTCCTCGCGCTGCCGATCGCCGCGCAGGGGATGATCGACCCCGACGGCGCCTTCGATTTCATCCGGACCCGGGTATTGGCTTACGTGCAGACTGAGCTCATCGCATGCGAGATGAACGCCTTCGACGCCGCACTGGCGCTGATCGCGCTCGGCCATCTCGGCGCCGATCCTTCGACCTTCACGCCGGCCCTGCATTGCATTCTCAGCAGTCTCGGCGAAGGCGGCCGGCACGGGCCGTTCCGGGCCTATGAATGGAACAAAATGAAGACCCCGACGCGGATCCTGGTCGGCGGCTCCGAGGTCACCTCGGCCTTCGTGCTGATGGGCCTTGCGCTGGCCCGGCGGGCCATGACGTGGGCGAACCTCAGAAAATGACGTCTTCCTCGCGAAAGCGGGGACCCATAACCCCCGCCGGACATTGTTGCGGTGGTGTCTACCTCACCGTCGGATCGATAGAGCACGGAGTATGGGGTCCCGCTTTCGCAGGGACGACGCCTTCGGAAAAGGTAGCGTAAAGTTGAAAGCAAGCGCCATCCCGGCGCTGGTGCGGCTGCCAAATCCGCACCACAATGCGGTCGTCAGGTGACGCGATTCGATATTTGAATGCGGTTTCATTGCATGAACATGAAATTCCTGATCGCGATTGCGCTGTTCATCCTGCCGGCGGGTGCATCCGCCGCCGACATCACGGGCATTGCCAAGGTTCGCGAGGGCGATCAGATCCTGATCGGCAGCACGCGTATCCGGCTCGGCGGCATCGATGCGCCGTCGGTGGATCAGCTTTGCCTCAACAATTCGGGCGAGCGCTGGACCTGCGGCGTCGCCGCGCGCGACGAACTCATCAAGCATGCCGACAACAAGCCCTGGATCTGTCACGTGCGCCAAACCGACCGCCGCGGGCGACAGGTAGCGCGGTGCGAGGTCGACGGCGAGGACATCCAGAAATGGATGGTGAAGAGCGGATGGGCGCTGTCCTATGTGCGGTTCTCCCATGATTACGACGCTGATGAAAAGGCCGCGCGCGAGGCCAAGGCCGGGATGTGGCAGGGCGCGTTCATCGCCCCCTGGGACTGGCGCGTCCGCAACAAAAAGACGGTGATCCTCGGCACCGCCAAACCGCCCGCCAACGCCCATGCGATCCTGCTGGCCTCGGCCTCGGGGCCGGTCGCGCCCTCGCCCGACTGCACCATCAAGGGCAACATCAACGGCGCCGGCGAATGCATCTATCACCGCCCGACCAGCCGTTGGTATGCGCAGATCAAGATGCACATAGAAAAGGGCACGCGCTGGTTCTGCTCGGTCGACGACGCGGAGGCCGCCGGCTGCCGCGAGACCCGGCGATAGAAGCCCACCTCGCCATTCCATTATCCTCCCGTTCTCACTTGAATTTCCCGCCAATCCCCGGCATCCCTTCCCTCAGGCTTACCCATAAGGAATCAGAAAAATGGTCGTTCGCGCGGGCCGGGAATTTCTGGCTATCCCGGGACCCACCACCATGCCCGACGAAGTGCTGCGGGCGATGCATCGCCCCGCGCTGGACATCTATTCCGATCAGATGATCGGAATGACCGACAGCCTGCTGCGCGATCTCTCAAAGCTGTTTGCCACCAAGGGCCCCTCCTACATCTACATCGCCAACGGCCACGGCGCCTGGGAAGGCGCGATCAGCAATGTGCTGTCACGCGGCGACAAGATTCTGGTGCTGGAAAGCGGCCGGTTCGCCATCGGTTGGGGCAACACCGCGGCCGGCATGGGTGTCGAGGTCGAGGTGCTGAAGGGCGACTGGCGCCGCGCGATTCGACCGGCCGAGGTCGAAGCCCGCCTCAGACAGGACAAGGATCACAAGATCAAGGCGATCCTCGCGGTGCAGGTCGATACCGCCTCCGGCGTCGTCAACGACATCGAGGCGCTGGGCAAGGCGATCAAGGCCACCGGCCACCCCGCGCTGTTCATGGTCGATGCGGTCGCTTCGCTCGGCTGCATGCCGTTCGAGATGGACGCCTGGGGCATCGACGTCGCGATGGCCGGCTCGCAGAAGGGCCTGATGGCGCCGCCGGGCCTGGGTTTCGTCGCCGCCAACGACCGCGCGCGCGCGGTGCACAGGACCGCCGGATTGCGGACGCCCTATTGGGACTGGACCGAGCGCGAAGGCGCCGAACACTACCGGAAATATGCCGGCACCGCGCCCGTGCATCTTCTGTTCGCGCTGCGCCAGGCGATCGACATGCTGTTCGAGGAGAAGCTCGAAAACGTGTTCCAGCGCCATCGCCTGCTGGCTGAAGCCGTGCGGCGCGCGGTCGGGGTCTGGGCCGAGGGTCAGGTGCTCGGCTTCAACGTCGCCGAGCCCGCCGAGCGTTCCGACACGGTCACGACGGTGATGATGGCGGGCGGGCACGATCCGGTGCCGCTGCAGCGCTATTGCAAGGAAAAATGCGGCGTGGTGCTGGGCGTCGGGATCGGCGAGCTTGCCGGGCAGGCGTTCCGGATCGCCCATATGGGACATGTCAACGCACCGATGATTCTGGGCACGCTGGGCGTCATCGAAGTCGGCCTCAACGCCCTCGGTATCCCGCACGGCAAGGGCGGCACCGAGGCCGCGATCGAGTGGCTCGGCGAAACCGTCAATGCGTGAGGAGTCCGTCATGGCGAGTCAACGGGTCGCGAACGCGCGTCCGCTGACAGGCTCCGCGAAGCCGTCCTTACAAAGACA
The DNA here is from genome assembly GCA_963742425.1 of uncultured Alphaproteobacteria bacterium. Lineage (GTDB taxonomy): Bacteria > Pseudomonadota > Alphaproteobacteria > Rhizobiales > Xanthobacteraceae > Bradyrhizobium. The sequence continues at coordinate 639,758 of CAVULR010000004.1, read as the reverse complement.
GTGTGGATTGATTCGTTGGTGCGTGACGAATTTGGAATCGTAGGCCACGGGCTCGGTGCACCTCTCCCCCTGTGGCAGACGTCGGATCGCATCGAAAGATGCGATCCGGGTGAGGGGTTATAGTCTCACGATAGACCTGAACCCCTCACCCCAGCCCTCTCCCATAAGGGAAGAGGGAGCCCGCCGGCATTGCCGAAACATCGTGCCGATGTTCCAGGCGGATCAGACTTTGGAAGCGCCGAGCCTTTCCGGATTCCTTTCATTCGTGCTTATATTGATCCGGCGATCAATAGGAGGCCGAAGGGCGCGACAATGAGGAGTGATGTGATTGGCGTCCGTTGATTTGCGCGGCCTGACCAAACGATTTGGATCGCTCGCGGTCGTGGATCAAGTCACGCTGCGGATCGACCACGGGCAACTGGTCTGCCTGCTGGGCCCGTCGGGCTGCGGCAAAACCACGACGCTGCGGCTGATCGCGGGCTTTCTCGAGCCGACCGATGGCGAGATCCATGTCGGCGACCGCGTGGTGTCCTCGAAAGCCCGGACGCTGCCGCCCGAGCAGCGCCGGATGTCGATGATTTTCCAGAGTTACGCGCTGTGGCCGCACATGACGGTCGCGGAAAACATCGTCTATGGGTTGCGGCTGCGCAAACTCGACCGTGGCACCATTGCAAGGAAACTCGCCGCCATCCTTGTCACCACGAAGCTCGAGATACTCGCGCAGCGCTACCCCGGTGAATTATCGGGCGGCCAGCAGCAGCGCGTCGCGCTGGCGCGCGCCCTGATCGTCGAGCCGCAGACCTTGCTGCTCGACGAGCCGCTGTCCAACCTTGATGCCAATTTGCGCGAAGAGATGCGGTTTGAAATCCGCCGCCTGCACGACGAGTATCGCTACACCACGGTTTACGTCACCCACGACCAGTCCGAGGCGATGACGACCGCGGACCTGATCGCGGTGATGAATTCAGGCAAGATCGACCAGTTCGGAACCCCTGAGGAGATTTACGACCGGCCGCAGTCGGAATTCGTCGCGCGCTTCATCGGCGCCAGCAACGTAATCAAGGGCACTGCGCTGGATGGCAATCACCTCGCCTTTGCGGGGTCGACCTTGCAGGTGGTGGGCGCGAAACTCAATCCCGGCCAGAGCGCCGTCGTCGCCATCCGCCAGCATGACATCCAGCTTTCCACGCAAGCGCCGCAACATCCGCAAAACGCAGTCAAGGCCACGGTGACGCGGCAAGTGTTTCTCGGCGCGAGCCGCGACTATATGGTCGAGACCTCCGACGGCACGACCTTGCGCGTTGTCACATCAACGGGAAACGCCGTTTCCCGGGGCACCGAAGTCTGGCTTTATCTGCCACCCGAGCGCTGCCGCGCCCTGAGCCGGTAATCGCGGACGTCAGGAGAGGATATGAAAAAGCCGGGATTTTCCAGACGCGCAGTACTGCAAGGCTCGCTGAAAGGCTCGATCGCGCTCGCGTCAGGTGCGGTGTTCGCCTCTGCCGCGCGCGCCGGGCCGCCGCCGCCCGAGGCGATTACGCCAAAGCTGATCGAAGCGGCGAAAAAGGAAGCCAAGGTGGTGCTGTATTCCGCCATGGATCTTCCGGTCGGCGAGAAACTCGGCAAGGCCTTCGAGGCTAAATATCCGGGCATTTCGGTGCAAATCGAGCGCTCCGGCTCCGAGCGGCTGTTCCAGCGCCTCGATCAGGAATTTGCGTCAAACATCCACGCGGCCGATGTGATCAACAGCTCGGACGCTTCGCACTTCATCACCTGGAAGCGAAACGGCTGGCTGGCGCCGTTCGTGTCGGAGGATATCGCGCAGCATTTCTTGCCCGAATATCGCGATCCCGACGGGATGTCGGCGACCTCGCGCATCTATTTATCGTCGATCGCCTACAACACCAATCTTGTTAAGCCCGAGGACGCGCCGAAGAGTTTTGCCGATCTGCTCGACCCGAAATGGGCCGGCAAGATGGTGAAAGGTCATCCCGCCTATAGCGGCACCATCATGACCGCGACGTTCCAGATCGTCCGCGAGCTGGGATGGGAATACCTGGAAAAGCTGTCGAAGCAACGCGTGATGCAGGTGCAATCCTCGACCGATCCGCCGAAGAAGCTTTCGCTCGGCGAGCGCGCGGTGATGGCGGACGGCAACGAATACGGCGTCGTGTTGCTGAAGGAAGCCGGCCAGCCGGTCGAGCCCATATATCCGGCCGAGGGCACGCCGACGATCTCCGGCCCGACCGGAATATTCGCCACCGCGCCGCATCCGAACGCCGCGCGGCTGTTTCAGGCATGGCTGCATACCCGCGAAACCCAGCAGTTCTTCATCGACTTCACCGCGCAATATTCGGTTCATGCGCAGGTGCAGTCGAAGCCGGGCCGGCGCAAGATTTCCGAGATCAAGCTGATGAAGGAAGACCCTGCCGGGGTCGAGAAGATGGCGGAAGAGATCAAGACCCGCTACGCGCGGCTGTTTAGGGTTTAAGTACTTCCTCATGGTGAGGAGGCGCGCTAGCGCCGTCTCGAACCATGAGGCCACATTGCGGCTTCGTCCTTCGAGACGCGGCAAAGATGCCGCTCCTCAGGATGAGGGCAACATCTGACTTGCAGGCAACATGACCGTCACCGAAAGCATCCGCATCAAGGCCAAAATCGACTGGACCAAGCCGGTGCTGTGGCTGTTCGCGGCGTGCCTGATCGTGCTGATCGTGATGCCGCTGTCCTGGCTCGCGGTCTACAGCGTCACCGACAAGGCCCGTCACGCGACGCTGCAGAATTTCATCACGCTGTTCACCGATCCGGATTTCCTCGATCCGCTGCTGACCACGGCAATCATCGCAACCACGTCCGCCACGATCTGTTGCCTGGTCGCAGCGCCGATGGGATGGCTGGTGTCGCGTACCGACATGCCCGGGCGGCAGTTCATCCGCGCGCTGGTCACGGCCTCGTTCGTGACGCCGCCATTTCTCGGCGCCGTCGCCTGGGAATTGCTGGCGGCGCCGAACAGCGGGCTGCTCAACCAGCTGTTTCGCCGGGTCACGGGCGCCGAGGCGGACGAACATCTGTTCAACATCTATTCGCTGACCGGGGTGATCTTCGTCATCTCCAGCTACACGTTTCCATTTGTTTTCGTTCTGGTCGCCAACGCGCTCGATAACATGCCCGGCGAACTCGAAGACGCTTCCGCCATCCTCGGCGGCAGGGCTTGGACCACGGCGCGGCGCGTCACCATTCCCTTGGCGCTCCCTGCCCTCGTCGCCGGCTCCCTGATCGCCTTTCTGCAGGCCATGACCCTGTTCGGATCGCCGGCGATCCTGGCGCTGCCGGCCGGCTTCCATACCATGACCACGAAAATCTGGAGCCTGTTCCAGTATCCCCCAAAGCTCGAACTCGCCGCCGCGGCCGCCGTGCCGCTGCTGCTCGTGACCATCCTGCTATTGCAGGCGCAGAAATTCATCCTCGGACGCCGCGGCTATTCGGTGGTCGGTGGCAAATATGGTGCGCCGCGCCGCGTTGAAATGAAGAAATGGCGCTGGGCGGCGCTGGCGTTTTGTCTTGTGGTCCTGCTCAATCCGGTTTTCCTGCCGTATTGCGCGTTGTTCAACGCCGCGTTCTCGCCGAACGCGACGACGCTGGTAACGCCGTCGACTTTCACGCTGCATAACATCGTGTTCGTTTTCACCGAATTATCGTCGACGCAACTGGCGCTCAAGAACACCATCATTCTCGGCACTGCGACCGCGACCATTGGCACCGTTCTCGCGCTTGTGATCGCCTATGTCACGACGCGCCGGGTGATCGCGGGCGCGCGCGGGCTCGGCTTTCTCGCCACCGCGCCGGTCGCCGTTCCCGGGATCGTGCTCGGCGTCGGGCTGTTTCTCAGCTACACGCGGCCGCCTTTCGTGCTGTATGGCACGCTGTGGATCCTCTTGATCGCGTTTTTGACCATCAATTTGCCTTCGGCCTTTCAGCAACTGCAGGCGGCGTTCGCCACCATCCACCCCGAACTGGAGGACGCCAGCCGCATTCTCGGCGCGACCCGGCTGCGATCGTTGTGGCAGATCACGGCACCTTTGCTGCGGACCGGCGTGATCGCGACCTGGTGCTTCATCTTCATCGGCGTGATGCGCGAACTTTCCGCCGCGATCGTTCTGTTCACGTCGCAAACCAAGGTGTTGTCGGTGCTGATCTACGACCTCAATGAAAGCGGCGATCTCGCCGCCATCTCGGTGCTGGGCATCGCCATGCTGGTCATCACCTTCGCGGTGGTTCTCGCCGTCAATCAGATCCCGGTGTTCGGCGAAGGCGCAGGCGCGCGGCTGCGGAATTAAGGGCGCCGGCGATCAGCGCTCGACATTATCGACCCGGTACGCCTCGACCTGTGTTTCAACCGCTCGAGCGAGGCCGTTGGCGCCGCCGGGTCGACCAGATATTTCCGCTCTGCCAGCATTGAGAGCACCCTGAGATCGACCATGGGCGAATGATGGGATGATTTGTTGCGGCTTGCTCGGTGTCCGCATGCTTCCGACAGGACGCAAATTCTGAGGCGTAGCGAAATTTCGCGAACACGTGCGCCGCCGCAATCGGCGTCTTATTCGATCACCTCGTCGGCGCGGGCAAGCAACGTGGGAGGCACGCTGAGGCCGAGAGCTTTGGCAGTTTTCAGGTTGATTACCAAATCGTACTTCGTAGGTGCTTGCACCGGCAAATCGGCCGGCTTCTCACCCCTAAGAATGCGGTCGACATAAGTCGCTGCTTGCCGAAACTGATCAACGAGATTCGTCCCATAGGAGATCAGACCACCGTCATCAACGAAGTAGCGTGCGAAATAGATCGCGGGCAATTTTTGCTGAGCTGCCAGTTTGATTATCAATTCGCGATGAACATTCGCGAAAGCGCTCGCGGTTACAATCAGCCCGCCATTTTCAGAGCCCGCAAAGGCCCTAATAGCTCGCTCGATCTCACCGGCGTCACGCATGTCGACAGGGTTCACCTCTATGCCAACCGATGACGCGATCGACTGGATCACCGCGAACTGCGCGATTCCACCGATGAGGTCTCGAAGCACCGCCACCCTTTTCACCTGAGGGGCAATCTGGTGAAGCAATTCCAGCCATTTCGCGCTTAAGCCGTATTCGAACTGCATGAAGCCCGTGGCGTTACCGCCCGGTTTTGACAACGTCTCGGTGTAACCCGAACCTACGGGGTCAGCGACGACGGCAAATACAACCGGGACGGTGCGCGTCGTCTGCAACAATGGCGTGACTGTCGCATTGCCCGAGGCCAGAATGACATCTGGGCCAAGTGCTACCAATTCTGCCGCATATTGGCGTGTAAGCTCGGCCTGGCCTCCACCCCACCGCAGGTCGATCCGCAGGTTGTGTCCTTCCGTCCAGCCTAGTTGCGCCAGCGTCCGACCAAAGGCACTAAGGCGGCTTTGATATTGTAGATCATCCGCCGTTGCAGCCAGAAGCACACCGATTTGCCGCACGCTATTGGCTGGCTGTGCCCACAAAAGCGTCGGCCAGCCTGTGGCGATACCCGCGAGTGCCAGAAATTGCCGCCGATTTATGGTCGCTCCACGGCTGAAACCGGGTCAATCTAGAACACCGGAGCAAATCGAATATGCCGCAACAGGGCGGTCCTAGTTTCGCTTCGGTCCAAGACATGTCCACGGCCGGACTCACGCGCCGCAGCAAACGGCAACGCTATTCGATCACTTCGTCGGCGCGGCCGAGAAGTGAAAGCGGCACCGTGATACCGAGCGCCTTGGCGGTCCTGAGGTTGACCGTCAGCTCAATTTTTGTTGCCTGCTGGACCGGTAGATCCGCAGGCTTCTCGCCCTTGAGAGCCCGGCCGGTGTAGACGCCGGCAAGACGATAGGCATCAACAATGCTCGCGCCGTAGCTCATCAGGCCGCCGGCAGCAGCGAAATCACGATATGGTAAGATCGTCGGCATCGCATGTTGGAGTGCCCGCGTGGCGATCAGCTTGTTTCTGCTATTGAAGAATTGACCCCCGCTAATCACCAGCCCGCCTGCCCGCAATTGGACCAGGTTTGCGAAAACATCATCGAGATCACTTTCAGTGCTGATATTCAGAACGTGGAGCTCCAGCCCGAGGCTCCGAGCGGCGGCCTGCACGCCCTGTGTCGTTTTTTCGTAAACCGGATCGGCCGGGTCGGCGAGGAGCGCAATAACCGTTACCGTTGGAGCAAGCTCGTGCAGCAATTCGAGCCGCTTAGGCGCGACCTCGACGGCCAGTTGGGCCACGCCAGTGACATTGCCGCCCGGTCGGTTGAGGCTGGCGACGAGGCCAAGCTGGACAGGGTCGCTGCCCGTTTCGAACACGATCGGAATCGTTGTGGTCGCAGCCTTCGCCGCAAGCGCTGCCGGAGTACCGGTCGCGGCAATCACTGACACTTCGCGATGCACAAGCTCGGCCGCGAATGCAGGTACCCGGCTAACTTCACCTTCCGCCCAACGATATTCGATCTTGACGTTCTGGTCCTCGATATAGCCCGTTTCGCCGAGCCCTTTAAGAAAGGCGGACAGCATCGGCTCATAAGCCTGGGGCGAGGCAGCGTTGAGGAATCCGATGATCGGCATCTTCGACTGCTGCGCGCACGCCGCGAAGGGCCACACGGCCAGCGTGCCGCCAAAAATCGTGATGAACTCGCGTCGCAGCATGTATCCCCACAAACTGAAATTTGGCTTCGGCGGGGTATTAATTACTAGACCCCACCAGGCCCGGGCTTATTCCCCGACGGCGTTGGTCGCAAACGATATAGCGACCAAATTCTGCGGCGCAGTGAAATGTCGCGATGCGCCATGAAGAACATTGCCAACTAAGCCGCACTTGTGGCTTCCTCAGTCCATAACAGATCCAATCGAACCCCTAGCGTTGAAAAAAACATGCCAGGACCATCCACAAGAAACATGCATCGGCTGCCTGATGTCTCCTCATTAAAGCGGCTGCTTCAGTCTGTTGCCCTGCTTGATGCAATTATCTGCCCTGAGTGGGAGTACCGTTACTACTCTTTCAACGCAAATTGGGCCACCGGAGAAATGATGGGCTCAATGCGGAATGGTCAAGGTGATGATTTTTACGCATTGTTCAATTGTCATGGCGTCTTCATCAAGGGCTTTGACCACGAGTTGATGGTAGCATCGTCAGGGTTACCAAGTGAGCAGTTCTATCGCGATCTGCCTCACCAATTTGCAGCTTGTTGCAATGAACCTGCGTTCTCTCCGGAGTTCGTCACATTTTGCATGTGGCGCCTTTCCGAGGAGCCTGCATGGTCCAGTGCAAAAATTACGCTGCCTGCATCCGAAGATAGCGATGGCTCGGCACATCTGCTTGCAGTACTTGATTGCTCGCCCGAAACCTACGTGCGGTGGGCTACCGAATATTATGAGGCCGAAGTGTCTCCACAAGCCGTCATCGCCGTGTACCAGCATCGTGTGCTGACTGAAGAAATAGTTGCTTCTCTCAATCCAAAGTGCAGTCTCACTTCACTCCGCGAGGATGTCGCCGAGATTGGCTATCCAACTTGAGAAAATGTTGCCGATGCGATGTAAGTGACCGTGTTCGGTCATTTGCGACCAGGTCGAGCCAGCAGCAAGTCCGGCCTTGCGCCTAAAGCGCGGCTAGCATTCCAGCGCTGAGAAACGGACTGCTTCGTCGCTTCCGCGTTCGCATTTCGAGCTACGGCGGACAGGTCGCTCCTCGCGATGATGAGAGCGCGGATGCGCACATTCGGGGATTAGGCTGGCTTACGCGCTCTGGTGCAAGCGCGGGATATCTGGCAATCCGCTGGCGACAACCAATATGACATCGGCGGCGGCGCTCTCCCCGCGCGACAAAAATCGAAGTGACAACACCAATGGACAAAAAAAGCCCCCTGACGCCGCCAATCGCGCCGCGACGGCCGCATTCATTCACCACCCACGGCATCGCGGTGACGGACGATTATGCCTGGCTGAAGGACCGGAACTGGCAGGAGGTGCTGCGCGATCCCGGCCTGCTGGACCCCGATATCCGAAAATATCTCGAAGCAGAAAACGCCTATACCGAAAGCCTGCTCGGACACACCGCCGGCCTGCAAAAGAAGCTGGTTGCGGAAATGCGCGGTCGGATCAAGGAAGACGATTCCAGCGTGCCTGCGCCGGATGGTCCCTACGCGTATATGCGTAAATTCCGCGAGGGTGGCCAACACGAAATGTTCGGCCGTACCCTGCGCAACGGCGGCGATCCCGAAATCGTGCTCGACGGCGACCAGCTTGCGGCCGACCATGAGTATTTCAAGTTCGGCGGTGCGAGGCATTCGCCGGATCACCGGCTTCATGCCTGGAGCGCGGATATCAAGGGCTCGGAGTATTTCTCGATCCGGGTGCGCGACTGGGCCAACAAGGTGGACCGTGAAGATCTCGTCGAGGAGACCGACGGCGCTGTGGTGTGGAGCACCGACTGCAAAAGTTTCTTCTACGTCAGGCTCGACGACAACCACCGCCCGATGCAGGTCTGGCGTCATCGCCTCGGGACACAGCAGGCGGACGACGTTCTGATCTATCAAGAACAGGACGCCGGCTGGTTCACCCATATTCATGAAAGCTCGAGCGGCCGGTTCTGCGTGATCGCCGGCGGCGACCACGAAACATCCGAGCAACGGCTGATCGATCTTGCCAATCCCGATGCGCCGCCGCGCCTGATCGCGATGCGCGAAACCGGCGTGCAATATTCCATCGCCGATCGCGGCGACGAGCTGTTCATTCTCACCAATGCCGACCGCGCCATCGATTTCAAGATCGTCACCGCGCCGCTCACCTCACCGGAGCGCGTCAACTGGCGCGACCTGATCCCGCACCGCGCGGGGGTCTATATCATCGATCTCGAACTGTTCTCCGGCCATCTGGTGCGGCTGGAACGCGCCAACGCGCTTCCCGCCATCGTGATCCGCGATCTCGGCAACGGCGCGGAGCATGCGATTGCGTTCGACGAAACCGCGTATTCGCTCGACACCATGGGCGGCTACGAATTCAACACCACCAATCTGCGCTTCACCTATTCGTCGATGACGACGCCGGCGGAAGTCTACGATTACGACATGGCGAGCCGGACGCGCACGCTACGCAAGCGGCAGGAAATTCCATCCGGCCACAACCCCGCCGACTACGTCACCACCCGCATCATGGCGGATTCGCACGATGGCACGCAGGTGCCGGTATCGATCCTGCACCGCCGCGACCTCAAGCGTGACGGGTGCGCGCCGCTGTTGCTGTATGGTTACGGCTCCTACGGCATGGCGATGCCGGCGTCGTTTTCCTCCAACCGGCTGTCGCTGGTCGATCGCGGTTTTGTCTACGCGATCGCGCATGTCAGAGGGGGTACGGACAAGGGTTGGGGCTGGTATCTCGACGGCAAGCGCGAAAAAAAGACCAACAGCTTTGACGATTTCGCGGCTGCGGCGCACGCACTGATATCGGCCAAATATACCGATACGAAACGCATCGTCGGTCATGGCGGCAGCGCCGGCGGCATGCTGATGGGCGCGGTTGCCAATCGCGCCGGCGAGTTGTTTGCGGGCATCGTCGCCGAAGTGCCGTTCGTCGACGTGCTCAACACCATGCTCGACGACTCGCTGCCGCTGACGCCGCCGGAATGGCCGGAATGGGGCAATCCGATCGAAAGCGCCGCCGATTTCAAGACCATCCTGTCCTATTCGCCTTACGACAATGTCGCGGCAAAGCACTATCCGGCTATTCTGGCGATGGGCGGACTGACCGATCCGCGCGTCACCTATTGGGAGCCTGCGAAATGGATCGCGCGGCTGCGCGCGACCATGTCGGGGGGAGGTCCGGTGTTGTTGCGCACCAACATGGGCGCCGGCCATGGCGGCGCGTCGGGCCGCTTTCACCGGCTCGACGAAGTCGCGATCGCCTATGCCTTTGCGCTGTGGGCGGTGGGGATGGCGGAGGACGAGGTGGTTTCGTAGCCCGGATGAAGTGCCGACAGGTCGGCGCTGGCGCCGCCCGACGACAAGCTCCGCGAAATCCGGGGTGACACCAGCGCAGCCGTCGTGGCGGGTTGTATGGCGGGTTGTATTAAAGCCTCAAAACGTCCATCGTCATCCTCCGTCAGGGCCGGCAAGATCGCATCCGGCCCACGATAATCAGAAAACCTCGCCCGTTCGGCCGGGTTGCCAGAGCGGCGCGATAGCGGCGCCGAAGCAAGATGACGCTGACAACCAGACTAGCCATTGCGATGATTCTGCTGGTCGCCATCGCGGTATCGGCAGTCGGGTGGCTGAATTATCGCAGTCTGGAACAGGCCCTGCTGCCGCGCGTGCTTGAGCGCATCGAGACGCATTCCCGGCTGGTCGCTGCGGATGTCGAATCCTACGTATCCGGCGTACGCGGCGATATCGCAAGTTTTCGATCCGCAGCCGGACTGAATGGATTCATGCGCGCCCGCCTGGCAGGCGGCGTCGACACCGTGAACGGCGTCTCCGAGGCAATATGGCTGGAACGGCTCACAAATGGTTTTTCGGGCGCGCTCACGGCCAAGCCAGTATATGCGTCGCTGTGCCTGATCGGTGCCGGCGACGCGCGCGAGATCATTCGCGTCGATCGCTCGGGCCCGAACGGAGAGGTTCGGAAAGCTGCCGAAGCAGAACTGCAATCGGAGGGCGACCAGGCTCATTTCAGGGAAACGATCAAGCTGGCTCCCGGCGAGATCTACGTCTCGCCGCTCGACCTCAATCGCGATGGCGGCGCTACCGAGACGCCATATCGGCCGACGCTGCGAATGGCGACGCCGATCTACGCACCCGACGGCAAAGTGTTCGCCATTTTCATCGTCACCGTCGACATGCGTCCGGCTCTCGACCGCGTCCGGTCCTCGGCGCCGGAGGGCGGGCAGATATATGTCGTCAACGATCGCGGCGATTATCTGGTTCACCCAAATCCCGCTCGCGAATTCGGCACCGAGTTGGGCACGCGGGCCAACTGGCGGGCCGACTTCCCTTTTTTGGCTACCGCGCTTGATGCGCCGCAAGGCGTCTCGCGCGCTGTGGCCAATCAAGCCGGGCAACGGGGCGCAGCCGCGCTGGTTACCGCGATGCTGGCCGGCAAGGAGCGGGTCGGGATCATCGAAACCGTGCCGGACGCCGTGCTCAATGCGCCCGCAGTGGCGATCCGGAACACCGCCCTTCTGGTCGGGTCGATCGCGGTGTTATGCGCGGCCGCCTTGGCTGTGTTTGTCGCGAAATCGCTGACCTGGCCGATCAATCAATTGACCGCGGCCGTCGAAGGAATTGGCCACAGCGATCCGGTCGCCATTCCCGTCGATGCGAGCGGCGAGACCGGCGTTCTGGCGCGCGCATTTGCGCGCGTGATGGGCGAGGCGAATGCAAAAACCGCGGCGTTAGAGCGCGAGGTCACCGAACATCGCCGCACCGAGGCCGCGCGGGACCACTACGAGGCGCGCGAGCGCCTTTACAGCGCAGCGGTGGAATCATCCAGCGATGCGATCGTCACCCAGTCCCTTGACGGGACCATAACCGGGTGGAACCCGGCCGCCGAACGCCTGTTCGGATATGCCGCGGAGGAAGCGGTCGGCAAAAATATCGACCTGATCATGCCGGCCGACCGGATGGCGGAGGCGCACGACGTCCTGCGCCGAATCGGATCAGGCGAGACGATCGAGCATTACGAAACCGAGTGCTTGCGCAAGGGCGGCCGCCGGGTCGAAGTCATGCTCAGCATATCTTCGATCAAGACCCCGGCGGGCGAGATCATCGGAGCATCGAAGACCGCCCGCGACATCACTGAAGGCAAGCGAACCGAGCGGGCGCTGCGCCAGCAGATCGAGGAACGCCGCCGTATCTTTGAAACCTCCCAGGACCTGATCATGGTCACGGATTCCAGGGGCGTTTTGGTTCAGGTGAGCCCGAGCTGCGAAACCATTCTGGGATACGAGCCGAAGGAAATGATCGGTCGCAGTACCGACGAATTCGTCCATACCGGCGACCTCGAAGGCGCCCGCGACGAAATCCGCTCCGCGCGGCGCGGACGACGTTCGCGGAACTTCGATACACGGTTCGTCCACAAGGACGGGCGAATCGTGACGCTGTCGTGGGCGGGAACCTGGGCCGAGCCGGTCAGGCGATTTTTCTTCGTCGGCCGCGATCTGACGGAAAGCCGGCTGGCCCAGGAAACATTGCGCGAGAGCGAGCAATTGGCGCGCGGCATCATCGATACCGCGCTCGATGCTTTCATCCAGATGGAGGAAAACGGGTCGATCTCGGACTGGAATCCGCAGGCCGAAAAGATGTTCGGATGGTCACGCAGTGAAGCCCTCGGCAAACAACTCGGCGAATTGATCATTCCGGAAACCTACCGCGACGCTCACCGGGCAGGCGTCGCGCACTTTCTGCGCACCGGAGAAGGCCCGGTGCTCGGACGCCGTTTCGAAATCGAGGCGAGGCGGCGCGACGGGACCGAAATCAAGGTCGAGCTGAGCATCACCGCGCTGAGACGCCGCGACGGAATGGTGTTCAACGGATTCATCCGCGATCTCACCGAAAAGATCGCCGCCGAAGACCGGATTCGGCAAGCCGAAAAGATGGAAGCCGTCGGCCAGCTCACCGGCGGCATCGCGCACGATTTCAACAATATTCTGACCGTCATCACGGGAACCATCGAAATCCTGGCCAGCGCCGTCCGGACCGAGCCGCAACTGGCGGCCATCACGAGGATGATCGACGAAGCCGCGGCACGTGGCGCCGACCTTACCCGGCATCTTCTGGCGTTTGCCCGCAAGCAGCCGCTTCAGCCGCGCGAAACCGACGTCAATACGCTGATCATCGACACCGCCAAACTGTTGCGGCCGACGCTGGGCGCCCACATCGAGATTGAACCGGCGTTTGCCGATGAAAGCTGCATGGCGACCGTCGACCCCAACCATCTGACGACCGCCATTCTCAATCTTGCGTTCAATTCCCGCGATGCCATGCCCGAGGGGGGCAAGCTTATCCTGGAGACCGGCTTGGCTTACCTCGATGAAAATTATGCCAGCATCCACGGCGATGTCCGGCCCGGCCGTTATGTCCTGATCGCGGTAAGCGATACCGGAACCGGCATTCCCGCCGCGATGCTCGACAAGGTGTTCAATCCGTTCTTTACATCGAAGGGCCCGGGCAAGGGCACCGGCCTCGGCCTGAGCATGGTCTATGGCTTCGTGAAACAGTCCGCGGGCCACATCGCTATTTACAGCGAGGAAGGCCATGGCACTACGATCAAGATGTACTTGCCGCCGGGCATGGGCGCCAAGCCTGCATCCAAGGTTGCCCCCGTGCCGGCCATCGAGGGCGGTCGGGAGACAATCCTGGTGGTCGAGGACGACAGGCTGGTGAGAGAATACGCGCTGACGCAACTGCATTCGCTGGGCTACGTCACGCTGGCTGCGGCAAATGGCACCGAAGCGCTGGCAATCGTCGAGGCCGGCAATGAATTCGATCTGCTGTTTACCGATGTGATGATGCAGGGCGGCATGAACGGCCGCCAGCTCGCCAACACCCTGCAAAAGCGCAAGCCCGGGTTAAGGGTGCTGTTTACCTCGGGCTATACCGAAAACGCGATTATTCATCACGGCAGGCTGGATTCCGGCGTGTTGCTGCTCGCCAAGCCTTATCGCAAATCGGATTTGGCCGCCATGATCCGCAAGGCACTCGACGAGTGAAGGTCGTCCGATCTTGCCGGGAAGAAGCCGCCATAGCGTCGATCAGGACGCGCGCGAGCTGGTCAATACGATGCGGATGAGATCGGCTGCATTTCTGGCGCCGAGCTTCTTCATGATGCTGGCGCGGTGATCTTCGATCGTGCGCGGGCTGATCCCAAGTTGACGCCCGGCTTCCTTGTTGGAAGCGCCGGAAGCAAATTGCGCCAGTACTTCGCGCTCGCGCCGCGTCAGCGGCTCGCGTCCGGGAAACCGCAGCGACGCGATTTTCGAGGCCGAACGCTCGGCCTGTCGGCGTGCATAGGCGGCGATCGCCTCATCCAGCCGGACGACGATTTCGCTCCCCCGAAACGGTTTCTCGATGAAGTCCAGTGCGCCACTCTTGATGGCGCTGACCGCCATGGCGATATCGCCTTGCCCGGAGATGATGAAGATCGGCGCCGGATAGTCCTCGCCGTGGAGTTCTTTCAGGATATCAAGGCCCGATTTCCCGGGAATATTCACATCGAGCAGGATGCAGCAAGGTGTCCGGCTTCGCGCCACCTCCAACAGCGCGGCGCCGTCCGCGAAGCAGACCACCCGATAGCCGCTGGCCGACAAAATCACCGAGAGGGTTTCGCGCACCGCAGGGTCGTCGTCGACAACGAAGATTTCGCCGCGCGGGGGGAGTTTTTTGGTCATTGCATCAACGTTCATCGACAGTGGAAATGACCTGCGCTCACCCAACGTCCCATGCCCACGCCAGCTTGTGGTTTCGATCCTCCCCTTCCGTATTAGTACGGGACCAGCACTTAACCCACAAGTATGGGCCGCCTAAAACAACAACCAAGTTGGTGGTTATGCAGACATCGCGACGAACGAAGGGGCTCGACGGTACCAGGATGCCCATGCATCCAAATTTCAGGATTTGTTAATCATTATGACCATGGCAACGACAGATTGCAGGTGCGGCCTACACTCTCCAGGTCCAACGACTTGCGAATTAACGGGCTGTTCAAGGACGGCTGGTATTTGTCACGGCTTGACGAGCGTTCGTTCCGGGGGGCCGTAAAACTCTTCGTGCGCCGCGGATGTCCTGTGGGGTTCGACAACCTGAGCGGTGCGGAGGAGAATTATGGCGTTTGATTTGTCGATCCCGATCCTGGTGGTTGATGACTACAACACCATGATCCGGATTATCCGCAATCTGCTCAAACAAATCGGCTTCGAGAACGTCGATGATGCCAGCGACGGATCGGCCGCGCTTGCCAAGATGCAAGGCAAGAAATACGGCCTCGTGATTTCCGACTGGAACATGGAGCCGATGACCGGTTACGACCTGCTCAGGGAAGTTCGCGCCAGCCCCGAACTCTCGCAGACTCCCTTCATCATGATCACCGCGGAATCGAAAACCGAGAACGTCATCGCTGCGAGGAAAGCCGGTGTCAGCAACTACATCGTCAAGCCGTTTAACGCCGCGACGCTGAAGACCAAGATGGAAGCGGTGCTTCCGGGCTTGGCCGACTAACCGGGGCCGCAGCAGGGATTGAGAGCGCGGCCTTTGGTAATCAACCCTTGATTGTATAATCAAACCCGCCGTTTCATTGGAAACGATAATCCTTCTTAATCCCCTGCCAACTATTTTTGTGGTTTTATTGCCTCACGTTCGCGCCTGCACGTTGCGGGCCGATCGTGGACATCGATTAATTTTTGCGGAAATCGCGGCGCAATGACAGCGGGAGACCCGATCCAGGAGTTTCTGCAAAGGTTGACGCCGATGACGCGTGGCAACCTTCTGATCGAGCTTGAGCGGCTGGAAATCTGCGGCGCCGAAATCCCCGGTTCGGCTGAAATTCTGACCATGCTGCGCGCGGAATTCCGGAAAGACGGGTCCGCCCAAAATCGCCCTGCTCATCCGCCGAAGTATTTTTTCGCTCCGCTGGAGCCTTTGCTGGTCGATGGCGCGCCCGAACATGACAACTCCGGCCGGATCCAGCGCGGCTCGCTGGCCGCGATCTGGGAATGGACTTGCCGCGATCTGCTGCCGACGATGGCGCGCGACTACGTCAAAAAGATCGAAGAGTTGATGACCAGCGATAATCTGCGGGAAGCCCGACAGGTCGCCTCCACATTCCAGACCAAGGTCGTCAAATATCTGGAGAACACGCTCGGCTCGCCCGAGGGCGCCAACCAGACCCGCGCCAAGCTCGCAACCTATACGGCTTCGCCTGCGGCCTATAGCGACCTCACCAAGATACTTTGCGTGCTGCGCGCGCGCGATGCCTTGGCGGCGTTCGACGAGGCACTGCCAGCCTCCATTGCAAAGTTCGATGACGAACGGGTTTCCAAGTTCACGGCGCTGCTGGATACGCTCGGAAAAAAACATGCCGACGCCGTTCCCTTCGGGCTGACATTGCTGGCCCACCGCCTCAAAACACCCTGGCAACTCATCCTTCTCGCCGCCAAGGCTGCGCCGACCAAAAATGCTGCCGATATCGCTGCCACGCCCTATGCGATCGCGGTCCCGATGGTGCTGGACCGGCTGGATGACAAGCGGGCAGCGTTACGCTTTGCCCTCAAAACCGAGCGGGTTTTCGTTGCCAAGCAGATTCTGATCGAAATCTACGACATGGAATATGCGCTGCAGATGCACATCGATCTGCTTGACCAGTCGGAATGGGGCGAGCGGCTCCGCAATCTGATGAGCGCAATCGCCGCACTGGTCGAAGCCGAGGTGAAGCGATTCCCCGACAAGATCGATCACATTCTGGGATCCCGCAGCCTGCGCAGGCATCAGTCCCTGGCCGGCCGCCTGAGCCATCTGGCGTGGAAAGGCCGCGACGCGTTGAGCGAGGGAGCGGCCTATTGCAAGAAACTGCTCGGCCAACCCGAGAAATCCAGCGCCTAGAAACGCACCTGCTTCAGCCGTCCGGCGCTTTGCTCGGTGCGCGCAACAAGGCCGCTATGTGCGCTTCACGCCCCGCAGGTTCATGAATTTCGCCAGGAACCGCCCGGAGGCGACAAACCTGAACCACCAATATGCCATCCGCCGCATCTTCGTCGTCATGATCCCGTCCTCGAAACTGGAAGTCGCCCCGACCGGCATTATGGATAGCGGCTGGTTCTTCGACAGCATGTGACATGCTTCACATTCGGCCCGCAAAAGCTGCGTGGGCGTGTTTTTGCGGAACAGGCCCGCATCTGCCATGATTTGGCATCCGATAAAACCTTGAGAAAGGGAGATGTCGATGGGTCGAAGGATCGGGTCGCTGACGACCAAGTCAATGATAGTGGCGGCGCTGGCCGGCGTTTTGGCTTTCGATTCGGGCGCCCGCGCGCAGACCGCCGCCGCGCCGGCCGACAACCCGGCGCCGACCGCCGATAATGCCGTTCTGCTCACCGTATTTTTGAAGCACGACCAGTCGCGTCCCGTCAGCGAACTCAATGCGCAACTGGAGAAGCAAGGTTACTATAAGGCCTTTCCCCCGGCAGGTACCGAAGTCGTCAGCTGGTATGTCATGATGGGAATAGGACAAGTCGTCACGCTGAGGCTTCCGGCGTCCCGGCTTCGCGAAGTCAACCGCGTCATCGAGAACACGGCCTGGGGCAGCTACCGCACGGAATTCTATCCTACCTACGACTTTAAGGCGGCTGGCATCGCAAAACACGACCAGGCGCAGTAGATCATTTCTTATTCTGCGATCCTCTCGCTGCCCTGACAGACGAAAAAGCCCGCCGTTTGACCGGCGGGCTTTGATCTAGTGCGATACGACCGATGCAGAGATTCCGGTACATCCGCGGAAATCTCTGAACGGGCTCGCGTCACATGGCGCGAAGATTTTCCGCGCTGGTTTTGCCGCGCTGGCTATCGACCTTCGATTCGAATGAAAGCTTCTGGCCTTCATTGAGCGAGCCCATGCCGGCACGCTCGACGGCGCTGATGTGCACGAACACGTCGTTGCCGCCATCGTCAGGCTGAATGAAGCCGAAGCCCTTTGTCGCGTTGAACCACTTAACTGTTCCGGTAGTCATTTTAGTTTCTCCAAGATGCGCGAATGCGCGAAAGTGCCCGCACGACCTTCGCGCGAGCCTAAATCCGATTTCAACGATGTCTTGGGAAGTGGAGCCGGTTCGGCGCGTTCGACAAGCAAATCGATTATTCGAATGGGCGGCGTTTACGCGTTTCTGGCCAAAATAGCAACCGAATACGGGCAACGTGACAAAATGCTCATTGAGCGGGGGTGGCGGATCAACCGAGCCGGCTGATCTGCTCCTCGGTCACGACGCGTTCGATATTCTCGGTCTTGCTCTTGATGCGATAGCGCGGGCGGCCATCGGATTCGATCGGCAGGCAGGTGACAATCGTATAGACGCTGCGCTGCTTGACAACGGCGCGGCCCTGCGGCCCCTGGACCTGGTGGTGGACGTCGTCATTGATCGCGAAATTGTGGGCCATTGCGTGGTCTTTCCGTTGAAGGGGGCTTTTAGTCGCAAAGGCCCGGAAAGGCAACAAATCTCGATGGTTAATTTGGGCGCCAGGCGGTGGAACCGGCCCCCAACCTCACCCCCGCCCCACGCGCTGGCGAGAGCCCGGCCGGTAGGCAAGCCGGGTGTGGCCAACGCAATAAGGCAGACCTTCCAGCGGGGTATTGCCGCAGAAGCAGAAGTCCACGGCGCCCGGGGTGCTGATCGGCCAGCGGCACCTCTCCTTGCTCAACTCGAGCAACGAGCAGTGATGGTCGTGGTGGATGGGCGCCTCTTCGATCTCGGGTTCCGGCTCGGCGTAGAGCGCCCGAAGCATCTGATATTGCAGCCTTGGCAACGATCTCGGGCGCGATCCCTTCGCGGCACGTTTTCGTGCCGGCCGTGGCACGTCGCCGCTGTCCTTCCGCCTCAGATTGAGGCGGGAGAGCTTGCCGATGACCGCGTTGCGGCTAACCCCGATTTCGCCGGCGATTTGGCGGCAGGACAGCCCGGCTTCAAAGCGGCTTTTCAGAAGTTCAAGGCGTTCGGGAGTCCAGGTCGGCTGGTTGGCGGGCATTTCCATAGTCCCTGCGAGATCGTTTCGGGTCCTGCTGGCCGCGCTATCGTCCGAACCGCCGCGCCTCGAAGACTGCCCCTATGGCGTCCTGCCATTGTCGCGAATTGCCAGCAGCCCATCCTTGATGGCGAGCCGAATGCCTTCCTCGATCAGGGTCTTAGCGACGCCGGGAACACTGGTGCCGTGGGTGCCCTGTCTCACCAGTTTTTCAAGATAGGCGATGGTGGAGAGCGCCAACGTAATCGGAACACGGTCGGTTTCGGCTTTTTCTGTGGCCATGCCAAAAAGCTAGCCTTTAACGACTGTACTGAAAAGTATCTTTTTAGAGTCTATTTTAGAATCATGGAAAGCTGTAGATCAATGGATGTCCACTAACACTTTACAATTCCAAATTGTAGATCGGAGTCCGGTCAGCTTTGCGAGCTCGGACCGGGCACTGCCTGAGATTAGTGACCAACGTGCCGCTTGCGACCGAGAGCGACCCGTATTTTGCCGAGTTGGTTGCCAGTTCATGGATCAGTCTGATGGATGAGCGATCTTGGCGAACGTTTCTGGAGGTGGGCTGCGGTCGTCGTATGCATACATATGGCGTGCACGAAATCTGGACGATCCAAGAAATGTTGCGGAGCAGAGTGAACAGCCCGCACGGAGCTTCGTTCCCTGCGCAAATACCCTAATTTGGCGCCGGAACCTAAAACCAGCTGGTGCAACTGACTCCAAAACGTCGCGATCGCGTGTGGCCGCGACTGACGATGACGACAACGATGTCTACGCCATAGGGTCTATCTTGTCGGCCCGAACCAGCGTCCATTGGCGCCAACGTTCGATGCGCTCCGTGTCAACTCCTGGGCATGCATCTTCAGTGACGGAGGTCCTCCACATCGAGCTGCAGCAAATTACCCAACCAGGGCGCGCGCGCTGCTTGCGACATATCAACAGCCTCCCGGACATTTCGTGGCAAAGCCGTTCCATTTTGTAACGCAGCCAACCGGGGATGAATGATGCAGGCTCCGAAAGAGGTAGACGGCGCCGAGCGCGCATTTTGGTGTCAGCCTCTGGAAGCACACTTAACTTCCCTAAAGGTCGGGCTGACCGGACTAACCTCGGAGGAGGCGGAGAAGCGGTTGCGAGCCCACGGGCCCAACCTGTTCGAAACCACGCATCGTGAGGCCTTCACTGTCAAGCTCGGCAAACGCGTTCTCAATCCGCTGGTCGCACTTCTGATCGCCGCCGCCGCGGTCTCCGGCATCAGCGGCGACTTTGGCAGCTTTTTCATCATCGTCGCGGTGCTGGCACTCTCCATAACACTCGACATCGTGCAGGAGCATCGCGCGGAACAGGAGGCCGAGGCGCTGCGGCATTCTGTTTCGGTCAACGCCGACGTCATGCGTGACCGAAAGCAGGTGGCCCAGCCGGTCAGCACCCTTGTGCCCGGCGATATCGTACTGCTGCGAGGGGGCGATCTCGTTCCCGCAGACGGTATCGTGCTGGAGTCGGACAACCTTCAGCTCGACGAGTCAATTCTGACGGGTGAACCCTTTCCGGCTCGCAAGAGTAACGCGCCCTGTGCGGCGACAGAGGCCGCCGATGCGAGTAACGCGCTGTTTGCGGGCACTTCCGTCGTTGCCGGCAAAGCGACGATGCTGCTGGTCGAGACCGGTTCCCGCACCCGCTTCGGGGCGATCGCATCAGCCCTCGCCGCCAATGTTCCGCCGACCGCGCTCGAACAGGGTGTGCGGCATCTCGGTCTTCTGATCCTTCGGCTCACGATCTTTCTGACGCTGTTCGTGCTGCTCGCCCATCTCGCATCCGACCGGCCGGCCATGCAGTCAATCCTGTTTGCCGTGGCCCTGGCGGTTGGCCTTACGCCCGAACTCTTGCCGATGGTGATGACGGTGACGCTCGCGCGCGGCGCCAAGCGCATGGCTTTGCAGAAAGTGATCGTTAAGCGGCTCTCCGCGATCCACGATCTTGGCGCCATGGACGTGCTCTGTGTCGACAAGACCGGAACGCTGACCCAGGCGAAAATATCGCTCGCAGACAGCGTCGATTGGCAAGGCCGCAAAAGCGATCGAGTGCTCGAACTCGCGCGCGTCAACAGCCACTGTCAAACCGGGTATTCGAAGCGCGCTGGACGACGCCATCCTGGCCGGCCAGAGCAAGTTCCCGAATGGAAACGGCGGGGGAACTTCCATTCGATTTCAGCCGGCGGTGCCTTTCGGTTCTCGCCAGCCGCGAGGGTGAAATGCTCCTTGTCACCAAGGGCGCTCCGGAAGCGGTGCTGTCGCGCGCCGTCGCTGTGGAGGTCGATGGTCTGGCTCATCCGCTCGATGAATTCCTGGCGGGCCCGGCTTGAAGACGAGCAACGGCGCCTTAATGCGCAAGGATTTCGTCTGCTCGGCGTCGCGATCCGCTCAGTTTCCGCCGACCAGACGGGTCTGACGCTCGCGGATGAGGCCAACCTCACATTTGTCGGCTTCTGCGTTTTCGCCGATCCGCCCAAACCCGACGCGGCAAAGGCTGTCGCTGATCTGGCAGCGCTTGGCGTCAAGCTCAAGGTCATCTCGGGTGATCAGGGCGCCGTCGTGCAGCATGTGGCCGAGACTGTGGGATTGGCGCATGAAAGCATTCTGACCGGCGCCGAGATTGCTGAGCTCACCGATGCCGGCCTCCTTGCCAAGGTCGACCAGGTTGATCTGTTCGCGCGGGTCGATCCCGATCAAAAGAAACGCATCATAGACGCGCTTCGGAGACGCGGTCATGTCACCGGTTTTCTCGGCGACGGCATCAATGATGCCCCCGCAATCCATGCCGCGCATATCGGCTTGTCTGTCGAGAGCGCAACCGACGTGGCCCGCGCTGCCGCGGACATGATCCTGCTGGCATCCGACCTCAACGTGCTGGCCGAGGGTGTGCGCGAAGGCCGGCGCACCTTCGCCAATATCCTGAAATATGTCCGGATGGGCACCAGCTCCAACTTCGGCAACATGCTTTCGATGGCGCTGGCCTCGATCGTACTCCCGTTCCTGCCGCTGCTGCCGCTCCAGATCCTGCTGAACAATCTGCTCTATGACCTCTCCGAGATCGGCATACCCTTCGATGCCGTAGACCTGGAGGACACTGCGCGACCCGCACGCCTGGGATATGGCGGCTATTTTGCGCTTCACAATCGTGATGGGGGCGGTCTCATCCCTGTTCGACGCCGCCACGTTTCTGATTCTCCTGAAGGGCTTCGGCACCGACGCTGCGCAATTTCAGACCGGCTGGTTCCTGGAGTCGATCGCAACGCAGATTCTGGTGATATTCCTGATCCGAACCCGGCGGGTCCCTTGGCGTGCGGCGCCAGCGCATATCGCCTTGATCGTGCACTTCACTCGGCGCGCTTGGGGCGGCGATCTTGCTGGTCACCGGTCCGTTGCAATATCTGTTTGGGTTCGTGCCGCTTTCCTGGCCGTTGATCGGCGCGATGGCCGTTGTGACAATGGCCTATTTGGCGACAGCCGAAATCGCCAAGCATTTCGCGCTCCGTGGATCCTGACGCCGCGACAACGGCGCCCTTGACGATGGAATGAGAAAGACGCGGGCCGGTCAGTGCGACATCAGCACCGGCACGGTCATCGAATCGAACATGCCGCGCGTAACGCCGCCGAGAATTCGCTCCTGCAACCGTGAATGGCCGAATCCACCCATTACGAGCAAGCCGATATTGGTGTCGGCGGCGATCGAGAGAATGGTGCGGTGCTCGTTGCCCCGGTTTGCCGTCAGCCGCTCAACGCGCGCCTTGATTCCGCGCCGTGCGAGGTGGCTGACAAGCTCGTTCGAAGACCTCTCGTCGACGTCACGGTGCTCCTCGTTCACCGAAATCACGGTTACCGCCTGCGCGGCTGTCAGGAACGGCAATGCATCGCGCACTGCGCGGGCGGCAAGTCTGCCTCCGTCCCAGGCAATTCCGACGTGGCGGGTGTCGAGCGGTCCCTTGTGGATATAGGGAACCATCAGCATCGGCCCGCCTGAGTTGAAAAGAACCCCTTGTGGAATGTAGTTGTCGTAGCTGGAATACAAGGGATCAGGCTGCTGCACGACGGTGAGATCGTAAAGCCGGGCAAGCGTGCCGACGGTTTGCTCCGCCTCCGCGGGAAGCGAAGCGATGGTCCGCGTACCGTAGGGGATTTTGGCGAGCTTGACCTGGACCTCGAACTGGGAAATTGCGGCATCTGCCCGCTCAAGAGCACGCTCCAGTTCAGCCCCCATCGCGGCGGCAACGGCAGCGCCGCCGGCTTCGACCACCAGCCCGACCGAACTTACGGATTCATAACCGATTGCGATGGCGTCAAGATGCGCCCGACGCGCGAGCGCCAGCCCGACGGCAACGTCGATGACCGGCCTGGCAGGCCGCTCCGATGGAATATGAACCAGAATGTTTCTGAGCATCACCGTTCTCCCAGGTTTCCGAGAGCGCAAAGCCTGCCCTTGCATCTGTCAAAAATATCCAACGGACGCACGACGAAGTTGACGCACATCAAAGGCAGGCGATACTTCGCTGCAGCGTATCTGCCGGCGTTCCCGAAGCATCGACCTTGTGCCAGTTCACCACCCCGAACCCGGCAGCCTCCTGCTGCAGGGCAACATCCCGCGTGGCATCGGATGCATCGTGCTCTCGCTGATCGATCCGGGAAAGCCGGGTCGCCAGATCCGCGATCAGGAAAATCCCCACAAAGCGCGCATGGCATCGCCGCGCAATGTCTGGAAGGCCGGCCCGCTGCACCTCCCGCAGGAAGGCCGCATCGAGAATGACCGAACATCCCTGCGCAAGGACACGCATCGCGGATTTCGAAAGCAACTCATATACTCGCTGCGAGGTTTCGGCCTGATAGGCTTCTTGAGGCAGGGCTTTGGTTTCACTCACGTCGAACAGATGCTTCCGCAAGACATCCGAGCGGAGAATGACCGCACCGGGTAATGGCTCGATGGTTCCGGCCAGTGCATGCGCCAGAACCGACTTCCCGGTCCCCGACAGGCCGCCGATCCCCACCAGCATTGGCGGCTTTGGGTTGGCGAGGCGCAGCGCCAAATCAAAATATCGCTTGGCCTCGTGCCATACGGCTTCGCCGTCCACCATCTGCTCGCTTTTGGTAAAAAGCACATGTGCGCGGATTGCGGCACGCATCGAGAGAAACAGGGAGAAGACGGCAAGGCCATCGAGATTGTCGTCCGAAGCGCCGGCGAGATAGCGGTTGAACACTGCGTTCGACGCCAACTCGTTGTTGAAATGATTCAAATCCATCAGCGTGAACGCGAGATCGTACAGGACATCTGTGGTGGACATCACCGGATCGAATTCGATGGCATCGAACAGCAAAGGCTTGCCATCCAACAGCGCGATATTGGCAAGGTGCAGATCGCCATGGCAGCGCCGCACGAACCCCTGTTCGGCTCGCTGCTTGAGCAGTGCCTGGAGCGTCGCTAAGTGATCGTGGCTGCGAGCATCGAGCTGATCGATGGCGTCGACATCGATTCCGTGCACGCCGCGAAATTTTGCAGTATTGCGGACAATGATGGCGGGAATGGAGGCGAGCCAGGCTTTGCCATCGGCGCGCGGCGCCCTTTGGTGTGACTGCAAGATTGTGTCAGCAATGGCAATCGAAAGGCACGGCGAAAGCTGTTGCCTCCCGGCGATACGATCCAGCGTTCGCTCCTCGTCGAACCGCGCCATTTCGACCGCCCATTCGACCGGCGTGCCGCTTCCACCGATTTCCAGATCGCCGTCGTCGGCGCGCGTGATGGCGACAACCCGCCGGTAGATTTCCGGGGCATTGGTCGCATTGACTTTCAACTCCTCCTCGCAGGCGCGTTTGCGCTTCTCAAGCGTCGAGTAGTCGAGAAACGGCAGCCGCACCGCCCGCTTGATCTTCAAGGCGCGATCGCCGCCGAGAAATACTACCGACGCATGGGTATCGATCCGCTTGCCGCCTTTTGCCGCACCAAGGCTTGAATTTTCGAGAAATTCGAACACCCGCGCCTGGATGCTCCTCCCAGAGTCCGCGACAGCAATGGCCTGGAGCGAAGTCATGGCTGCAGCACGGCGGCGCCGGTGATCCGCCCGGAGCGCAGCTTCGACAAAACCTCGTTGGCCTCCCGTAACGGGAATGCCGTCGTATGGGTCTTGATGCCAGCCTTGGCAGCGATAGCGAAAAACTCTATTCCGTCATTCCGCGTGAGGTTGGCGACCGAGCGCAACTGCCGCTCCCCCCAGAGTATGTGGTAGGGAAAGGACGGAATGTCCGACATGTGAATCCCGGCGCAGACGACGCGTCCGCCTTTGCGCACCGCCCGCAACGCCAGCGGGATCAGTGCGCCAACCGGCGCATAGATAATCGCCGCATCAAGTGGCACCGGCGGAGGCTGCTCCGATTCTCCGGCCCAGTGCACACCGAGCGATTTGGCGAGGCGCTGCGCCTCGACGTCTCCGGCACGCGTGAACGCATATACCGAGCGTCCCTGCCACCGGGCCACCTGGGCAATGATATGTCCGGCGGCGCCGAAACCATAGATACCGAGATGCTTTCCCTCACCCGCCATGGCCAATGAGCGCCAGCCGATCAGGCCGGCACACAACAAAGGTGCAATCGCGACGTTGTCGCCTGTCTCCCCGAGCGGAAAACAATAACGGGCGTCCGCGACCAGGTGAGAGGCGAACCCGCCGTCGCGCGTGTAACCGGTAAAAAGTGGAAGATCGCACAGATTCTCCCGGTTGCTTCTGCAATAGACACATTTACCGCAGGTGTGACCGAGCCAGGGAACGCCCACGCGCTCACCTGCTTCGAGGGTTGTCACGCCCGGGCCAAGCGCCTCTACCCGGCCGACCACCTCGTGGCCGGGGATTATGGGGTAAGTGGTATTCGGCAATTCTCCATCCACGACATGCAGGTCGGTCCGGCACACGCCGCATGCGCCGACTTTGATACGAACCGCGCCGCGCCCTGGCACCGGATCATCTCGCTCCTGAAACTGGAGCGGCACACCGGGGTCCGTCAGCACCATCGCGCGCATGTTGCGACTGTCCTCCACCAGCACTTGACCGTACTTTACCTGTACTTTACCTGGCTAGACCGATATTGATCCTCGTCAAATGGCCCTGCGCTACTCCCGCTACCCTGCCTCCGCGAGCATGGCTTAGCCAGGAGGCATCCATGAATACAAAATCCGTGATTCCGGTTGGAACCCAGTGTGCCGCCACCCGTGAAATTACTGCCGCCTGAAGCAGCCGTCAGAGCGCTGCGTCATTCCGCTGCGCTCTGCCTTTCCGCCGAAGGGAACCGGAGATCATAAAATGCGCGCCCACCAGATCATGACGAAAGACGTCATAACGGTAACGCCTCATACGTCAATTCAGGACGCGGCGAACATCATGCTGCGCTGTCACCTTAGTGGCCTACCCGTCGTCGACGACGATGGCTCGCTGCTGGGAATAATCTCCGAAAGCGATTTTTTGCGACGGGCAGAAACCGGTACCACGCGTAAACGATCGCCCATTCTCCAGTTCTTCTCGAGTTCCGGCAAATTGGCCGGCGAGTTCGTCCACGAGCAGGGCCGCAAAGTGGAGGATGTCATGACGCGAGACGCGATTACGGTGAGCGAGCAAACGCCGCTGAACGAGCTCGTAGAACTCATGGAAAAACACGGCATCAAGCGCCTGCCTGTAATGAGCGGCAAAGTCCTGGTCGGGATTGTCACCCGTTCAAATCTCTTGCAGGCCGTGGCCAGCATGGCGCACGAAGTTCCCGACCCAACCGCGGACGACGATCACATTCGCGACCGGGTCACAAGAACGATTCACGCGACGGATTGGCGCCCGGCCGGATTTCAGGCCACGGTGCGGAACGGAATTGTTCATCTCCACGGAATCATCTTCGACGATCATGTGCGCCAAGCGGCAATAGTTGCCGCTCAAAACGTCGCCGGTGTCAAAGAGGTCCATGATCACCTCTGTTACGTCGATACGTATTCGGGCTTCTACCTGGAATCGCCTGAAGACCGGAAGACGGCCGGCTAAAGGATCGAGCGGTGACGCTGTCGCTCTTTTTTGATTGCCTTGTCCCGGATGGCCTGTTTGACGCAAATCGATCTGAGCACACCTGTTCCGCGCGGCGCCGTGGACGAACAGAGGCTTCAGGCCGCAGTCAGGTGCTTTTCTATATCTCCGACCGGGTGCCGGGTCAGATCCTTGTTGATCTCGGCGATGATGCGCGCCTGAACGTCGGCATGAAAGGCGCGTCGGAGGTCGGCCAGCGTCTTTGGCGGGGCTACGACGACCAGCGCCGGCACTTTCCTTGCTCGCATGACTTCCTCCATCACGGCCGCGACTTTCTTTGCAAACCGATGCTCCTCGATCTGATGCCAATCAACCGCCTCGACCGCGCTTCGCTGGCTTGAATCGAACGCCTTGCTGACGCGTCCCGGCCGTTCGCTCCCTTGCTCGTGACTTGGCGGATTGAAATCCTCAAACACGTTCTCGGTCTTGAGGTTCGGATAGATTTCGTCACCCTCATTCCTCAGGAAGAGAGCCTTGCGGCCATCGCCGACGAAGACAAAGGCGTTATGCGGGATCTTCAACTTACTCATCGGGCTACCCCGCTATTCGATGACGACGACGCATGACGGTAACAGGCCCGGTCGCCTTCAAATTGATGGAGGTCAAATCGGCGGGAATACGTTCCCCTCGCGATGACAGGTCAATGGCAACGTTGCGCGGATTTGCGATCTACCCCTCGACGACCGTTTACGTACACAGCTCTCCCGCGGATTTGGGGCAACTAGCTTGCGGTAACGATTTCGGCCTCCTCTCGGGCCAGACTCCGCTCCAGTGCACTCATCAACTCGAAGCGGCTGATCATTCCGATCACCTTGCCCGCGCAAACAACCGGTAGCTGGGCGACCCTGCGCCGGTCCATGGCGACGATCACGTCGTCCACCGCGGCATCCTCATCGACGCAGACGGGATCGAGGGTCATGATGGCAGAGACGCGAAGCGCACGCATTCGCCCGCGGGCGGGTCCGTCTTCCCTGATCCCCAACATTGCCTCGATCCAGTTTCCGGCCGGCGGACTTACACCGAGTTCGTCGCGATGAAGCAGGTCCCCCTCTGAAATTATCCCTGTCAGGTTGCCGTCTTCGTCGAGGACGGGGAGGCCGCGTTGATTGGTCTTGAGCAATAGCCGCACCGCATCGATCAAGGGGGTCTCCGGAGTTACCGTCTCAAACGAAGTCCGCATCACGTCAACGGCACGCATGGCGTCTCTCCAACGTTTAGGCGCGGACCGAATTTCTCGCGTCCGCCAGAAAGCGATCCATCATCCGGTTGACATCCTCCTTGTGTACGCCTGCCGCGGACAGGTCGCCCGAGATGCGTTCGACCGTTGGTCCAATCGACGGGTTCGCAACGTCTGCGGCGACCATTTCCGCGGCATAGGATTCCGCAGCTTGCGGGGTCTTGCCGAGCCGCTGCGCGGCCCATTTTGCGAGCGCCCCTACCGCCCGCTCCCGTGCCCGAAACCCGAGTTCTTCGTGGTGAGCGAATTCGGCCTCAAGGGCGCTTTCGCGCTGCTCAAACGACGTCATGATCTTGATCCCTCCTGTGACACAGACTCAACGTAGCGACTTTGCTCGCCTTCGCGATTGACCCATGTCAACGCCACGGGCGGCGCTCGGGACTCTTCTGCTGCTTTCCTGACCGAGGCCGATTCGCTGTTTGCGCTTTCGATCAATGGAACCGACAGTACCCTGGCCGATGCGTCTCCTGAGAAATTGGGGAAATACCTCACCTGCTACGGGCGTCCGGCCAGGCTGGTCGACTTTCAGGCACCGCTGCAGGAGAAAATTCTGGGTGGTGCGTGACCCTGCCGACCCCTGATGTCGCCCTGAAAAGCCGGCCGGATCCGTAGTTCTACTTAAGATAAAAAACGAAATTTCGCAGGTCGCCTGCCTCATCGCAAATAGCGTGCAAATCCTTCGCGCCGGAGGCTTCGATGAATTCCACGATCTACTCTGCGGACCGCGCGACGCATATACGCATTGTCGCGCTGGCTCTTATCGCTGCGATTTTGGTTGCGGGATTTGCGGCATCGGTGCGTCTTAGCTCGAGCAGCAGACTGCAGGCGGAGATGAATACAGGCCGCGGCGACAAAGCCCAGACTCCGAGCAGACAGCCGACCACGGCATCGTCCGAGACGTCTGTCGTGCGACGCATTTAAGAGCGTCGTTTCCAGGCCCCATGCTTCGGGCCTTTTGACATTAATCAATAGCCGATCCGTCGGACAGAGTACGCTTTTCAAAAAGACATGGTTCAAGCATGAACAAGCAGCCCCCTGAATTAACGATATCCCCGGTGACGGTCGCAACGATCATTGCCAAAGCCAGGCAGTTTGACGTGAAGGACGTGGTGACTGATCCCGATTCCAGTTCAAATGCCGCAGATGATGCCATGCTGTCCGTCCTTGAGGATCACGGCGATGATCCCGTCCGAGCTGAGCTTACCGCGATCATCCGCGGATTGAACGAGGACGAGCAGATCGATCTTGTCGCGCTGGCGTGGCTTGGCCGCGGTGATGGCGACATGGATGATTGGGACGACATTCGAGCGGAGGCCGCGCGAGCCCACAACAGGCGGACGGCTGCCTACCTTCTGGGTATCCCACTCCTTGGAGACCTGCTCGAAGACGCGCTCTCGCAGTTCGGGCATTCGATGGAAGAGTTCGAACAACCGTTGTGATCGTGCCGCACGGGGAACGCCATGCCGTATGGTTCAAATAAAGACCTTCCGCCTTCGGTAGGCAGCCATTTGCCAGCGCACGCACAAGATATTTATCGCGAGGCCTTCAACCACTCTTTTGCGGCGCATCGGGGCGACCCTCGCCAGGAGGAAATCGCTCATCGCACCGCCTGGTCCGCCGTGAAACGATCCTATGTCAAAGCGAGAAATGGCTGGGTGCCCTTGTACGGCAGCATCTAGTCGCGCCTGCACAGGCCGCTTGAGGACGAGAGAGGATCATCCGAGGCGCCACCCGACAGTCCCAGGTCCAACCCGTCCGCCGTTACAAGGAAGCCGGCGCGGATCGATTTGGTTTCTGACTAGGCGGGTTCGATCGCCTCAGGCCTACGGGAGTTCAGAAAGAAGGCTGTCGATGGCGGCCGAAGGGACCGCGAAGCCGAAGCTACGCTCTGTCGCAGTTTCGCCAATCCGGGCCGAGATAATGCCGATGATTTCGCCCCGAAGATTGAACAACGGTCCCCCCGAGCTCCCGCGATCCAGAAGAACATCCGTCTGAATGAGGTCACGGTAGGAAATACCGGGCCAGGTGCGGTGAAGCGCACTGATCATTCCAAAGCTTGCGCTATGACTGAGGCCGAGGGGATCACCGATCGCAATAACGAAATCGCCGGGCGCGGCCTCGACCGATTTGTCGATGCGACCAGCAGTCAGTCCCGACGCCAATATTCTCAGGACAGCGAGATCGGAGGATTCGTCGGCTGCGGTGATCTTCGCGTCAAATCGACGTCCATCGGCCAGACTTACCAAGATCGTATCGGCGCTCTCGACCAGATGATTGCAGGTGACGATGAGACCGAGTTCGGCTTTCACCACTATTCCGGCACCGTTCATTTCGACGCGCAGCGGCCTGTCGGGAAACCCCGAGCCGGGATCGATGGTCGGATAGGCCATCACGGTCTCTTTTACGGCCTTGATACTGACCACAGTCTGAACCAGTCGACTGACCAGCGGCGCCAGGGTTTGAGTGCCAGCGGGACCTTCGCCGATGGGAATCTCTTCCGCCTGCGCTGTTCCCGATGGGACACAAACAAGCAGGAAAAGCGACGCGATCAATCTGCCGGTGACGTTCATAGGCTGCAAACTATCGAACAGGGCCAGATGCGGGGTTGAGACAGGTCAATTTGACCGCAACCATGCGCGGTTTAGGGATTGGAACTGGTGCATCCCTTGAAGCCGACCCCAGGGCGCTCTCATAAACTCCAAGTGCCCTCTTCAATCCGGGTGCCTCTTCGCCCTCAATTGACGCAGGTCAACGACTCTCTCGTTGCTTCAAGGCAGGCTTTATGGACGGTCGGCGCCGTATGGTCGCCGTGATGCGAGGGGAGAGCCAAATGAACCGGAATGTCGGAAAGATAGATCAGTTCATCAGGATCGTCATCGGGTTGGCGCTGATCGCATTCGTGTTCAGGACCGGTACCATCGATCCGATCTGGCCGGTCTTTCTGCCGATCGCGTTGATTCTGCTGGCGACAGCGTTCTTCTCGGTGTGCCCGCTTTACGCCCTGCTCGGCTGGAGCACGACGAAGACCAAGCGCATCGCCCCATAGCCGAGCTTGTACGCGACCATGACGGAACAAATTATTTCCCTGCCGCAACGAGGGACGTTCTCCGCTTCCACGGCGTGGGCCGGCTCGCCCGGCGCTTCCGGGCGCTCCGACGGCGTCCGCCCCTTGATGCATATCAAAACGAAGTTTCCACCCAGTTTTAGTCTTCGATCATGTGATCGAGACAGTGGAGGCTGACATGCGCGCCCACCAGATCATGACCAGGAAGGTAACTTCCGTCACGCCGGATACCTCCGTCGTGGAGGCTGCAAATCTCATGCTCAAGCACCATGTGAGCGGCCTTCCGGTGGTCGACAAGTCTGGAACGCTGGTCGGCATTATTTCGGAAGGGGACTTCCTGCACAGGAGCGAAATCGGAACGCAGCGCAAGCGCAGTCGCTGGCTGCGCTACCTGTTATTGGGCTATGACCCGTCCGCCGGAGATTATGTCCGGGAGCATGGGCGCAAGGTCGCAGAGATCATGACGCCGTCGCCGGTCACGGTGGCCGAGGACACGTCTCTGCCGGAGATTGTTGCCCGGTTGGAACGGCACCACATCAAGCGGCTGCCCGTGGTACGCGGCGACAAGCTCGTTGGCATCGTGTCGCGATCCAGTCTGCTGCAAGCGATGGCGAGCCTCGCGCGCGACGTTCCAGATCCCACCGCGGACGACGACCATATTCGCAAGCGCATCTTCGACGAAATCGAAAAGTATGACTGGTGCCCCTCTGGTCTCAATGTCATCGTGCGCGACGGCATCGTCCACCTGAGCGGTGTGATTACAAACGAGGAAGCGCGGCCCGCTGCGATCGTTGCCGCGGAGAACATTCAAGGTGTCGTCAAGGTCCACGATCACCTCTGCTGGTTCGACACGATGACAGGCTTTTACGCGCGTTCCCCGGAAGACGAAGAGATGGCAAGAGCAAGCTAACGGAACTCCGGCGCAAGGGATCGACCATGAACCGTTTTCTTAACGGGCTTTTGATTGCCTTCTTCATGTTTGCCCCGGCAATGGCAGAAGAGTCCCCGTTTGCGACGCCAAAATATGACAGAACTACTTCAGAATCGGCTGTGGGAACGCTCGCCAACATCATGGCAAACGTTCAACTGCGACATATGAAGTTATGGTCCGCGGGAAAGGCAAGGAACTGGGACCTAATGAATTATGAAGCCCGAAAACTTGAGGACGACTTCATTGCCGCAGCGGGGTTTTACCGGAGTCTTCCGATCGACAACGTCGTGCTCGTGGACCAGCCGCTGAAACGTTTGATGGAAGCCGCGAAGGGAAAAAATTACTCCCTCTATACCAAGGCATTTGATGAACTGACAGCGGGATGCAATAGCTGTCACGTAGCGGGCCAAGTTGGATATATTCGCATTCAAATACCCAGCTCGTCCCCGTTCAGTGATCAGAGCTATGGACGCTGATGTCGTCATATCGCCACAGCCTTCTTCAATTCCGTCGGCGGCGGCGATGGCTCGACGCCTACCGAGGCCCCTTCACTGGAAACCATATCGTGTCGCCGCGACGCCTCCGACGATGATGGGACCTTTCTCAGTAATCTGATCCAGGGTTGAACTTCGCGTCCTTGGCCAAAACGCCCTCGCCGGGAACATGACAGATTTCCAGGCGGATCTTGTCGGGATCCTCGAACAAAACGTAATAGTAGCCGAAAGCCCAATCGCCGGTTTGAGGGCCGCGCACGATGTGGGCGCCTATGTCGCGCAAGAACGCGGCTGTCAGATCGACGTCTTTGCGCTCCCTCGCCCGAAAACATAGGTGATGAAGACCTACGCGGGTTTGCTGGAAATTTTCAGTCCCATACGTGGGATCGCATGGTTGGATTCCCATTCCGGTCCTTCCGCCAACCCAGTACACAAATTTATCGCTTTCGTGCACTTTTTGGAGACCGAGGAATGGCAGGAGTTGCCCATAGAATTCAACGGCAGCCGGAAAATTTGTCACCGTTAGATTGACGTGAGCCATACCGTTGATCTGGATCATTTAAGGTCCGCCTTGAATTTTCTGACGGTGATAGAAACACGACGCCTTGCTCATTTTATGACGTGCGAGAGGCCGGGTCTTGAACGATCTTGCAGTTCGAGACCCGGATTTCGGAATTGCAGCGGGCGACTGCCAGTGCACCCTTTTCGTTATGATCTTCGCCCGACGAAGCGGATTGCGGCTAAACCGCGTCGGCACGCAGGACCAGGGGGCCGATGTTACGTCATGAGTTGTAACGCGGACCACGCGTGCCAACGCGCAGTGTGTTCATATGCATCGTGCAATATTGTCCAGGTGTAATGCCGAAGACCTTTTTGAACGTGCGCGCCATATGAGATTGGTCGGAAAACCCGCTAAGGGCGGCGGCTTCCGCGGCTTGTTTTCCCTCTCTAAGCAATTTGGCGGCCTCGTTTGCACGGGCCTGCGTCCGCCAGGCGCAGGGCGAAAGGCCGAAAGCCTTCGCAAACTGTCTGATAAATGAAAAGACCGAGAATCCTACCTCCTCGGCGATCTCAGTCATTTGAATGTTCTCCGAGACGAATTCAGTAATGATGTTTTTCGCTCTCACTACACGCTGGTCCACGTCACCTTCTCGATCATTCTTCGGTCCGAAGGCATCAATGTCCCTATAAAGATCCTTAACGAAACCCTGAAGATCGCCGCATGAAGTGTTCACCAACTCGGTGCAGCAATGCAGATCCAAAAATGTGGACGCGATGCGCGAGGCTGGCTGGACCGGTCTTGAAAAATGCAATTTGGAGAGCTCGCCACCCAGGACGTTGCGCATCTGCGAAGTGGGTAGATGGAGAGTTCGCATCTTCCACCCGTCGGACCCTACCAGATGTGCCGAGTGGATTTGGTTGGCGCCCACCACGACCATCTGCCCCTGATGAGCGCGATATTTCCGATGATCGACACCGATATCGACGACCCCGTCCGTGACAATCAAAATTGTCGCCGCGTCGTGTGAATGGGGGATGAAATCGCGATCGTACTGGGCATGAAACATCACCGCGTCCGGTACGTTCGGAGCGCGCCAACAGGTTCTAACGGGATATCGCGAACTGCCCAACGCCATTTCCCCGTGCGGACAGGCGGCCAAATTGCGTTCATCTCCCACCTTCAGCATAGCATCTTCCCCGTTGGCCTTCTTGTACGCAATTGCAGGTGGGACGACCTCATCGCGGCAATAAATCAAGTGATTTGACGTGCCGACCGAGGGCTCGCAAGGCGAAGCGCCTTTTACCCCCGCAAGACAGCAATTACATACCTCCCGGGCTGAAGAGACGGCGTGAGCCAATCCTTTTCCCTTGCCACACCTGGAAGAATTCGCCGACGAAAGAGACCTCCTAGCCAGTCAACCTGTCGGTCGAAGGCGCCGGCTCTCCGTTGGTCTCGGCAACTGGCCGGAAATCGAAATCTCGGCCAGGACCTAACTCTTCGCCGGATTGGATAGCTGATCGCCGCTAACGGGTCGTCATATTGGCACCCATTCGGACTTGCTTGTCTGCCGAGCCGGCCGGCGGTGGAATCAGTACCCCGCGCTCGACAGCCGGTCTTTTCGAGACCCCCTCGATCCAGGCTTGCAGATGATCCAAACCATCGACGGGAATCCGAGCCCACCTGTGGGTCCTGACCCAGCAAAAATTCGCGATATCAGCGATGCTGTATTCTCCGGCCAGATAGGACCTGTCCTTGAGACGCAAGTTCAGCACTTCGTAGAGCCGCCGCGTCTCGTTCTTGTACCGAGTCCGCGCCAGCGGAACATCCTCGCCGATGTAGCGCTCGAAGGCCGTCGCTTGGCCCTGCATCGGACCGATTCCGCCCACTTGAAACATCAGCCACTGGATGACTTCGTATTTCCCGTCCACATCGGCAGGCATCAACCTTCCGGTTTTCTCGGCGAGATACAACAGGATCGCGCCTGACTCGAAAATTACACGCGATCGGCCGCCTTCGCGATCAACGATAACAGGTATCCGACCGTTCGGATTGAGAGCCAAAAAGTCCGCGTGACGTTGTTCGCCAGCGGAAAGATCGACCGGATGCACGCGATATTCGAGCCCAAGCTCTTCCAAAACGACGGTGGCCTTCCAACCATTCGGCGTAGGAGCTGTATAAAGATCTATCATTTTCAAATCCCAGACTTTTGACGACACGGAACACGAGGATCCTCGAGTGGCGCTCGTTGCCTGATCGTCCATGTGAGCATCGCCATCTCGGCGTTCCAATCAGTCAGCCAAGCCATCAACGTGGCCTCGTTATCCCCATTGGCAAGTTCGAAATACGCAGCATCTCGCTGTCCTCGAAAAGTGAAGGATCGCGGAGATAGTTGAGGAACATGTTGGTTGCGTCGTCGCCCCAAAAAAGGTTTCCGTCAGCAACGAAAGTGGGAACGCCGAATACGCCAGCGGCAATTGCTTCGTCGGTATTGGCTTTCAGTTGTTCCTTGATGCGAGACTGCGATATCCGCTTGTATGCGTCGGGAATGCCTAACGATGCTCCTAGTCCAGTTATCGACGTCTCATCCTCCAGGTTTCGCCCCTCACCGTAGATGAAGTTGAAAATTCCGCGAACAACTTCGGGAGTCGAGCCGCCGAGTAGCGCCAGCCTAAGTGGAGGCAGGGGATTGAAGGGATGAACTGGAGGCATGGTGAATGGCATACCGCGCTGGTTCGCCTGCCATCTGAAAAGCCGATAGACAAACTGCCGCTTGGGCGGAATTTCTGCCGGCCCCATATGTCCCCAGTGATTAAGCAGGGCAGAAAAAACAACCGGCTTGAGCGCGATCTCCAGATCCTGCGGCAGATCTGGAAACCTACCGAGCTGAAGATAGGAGAACGGGGAAATGAAGTCGAAGTACCACGCCGCCTTAGTCATTGTCTGGCTCGTTTCTACAGTCTTGAGAATCGCCCGCTGCGAATTTAGATCTCGGCGCAATGCATCTAGGAAGCCTCGATCAAGCCGAGCTCCTCTATCATCGCCTTCCTCATCTCGCTCTTTCTTGCCTTGCCCGACGCAGTGATCGGGAAGGCATCGACGAAACGCACGTAGCGCGGAATTTT
Organism: uncultured Alphaproteobacteria bacterium; assembly: GCA_963742425.1. Classification (GTDB taxonomy): domain Bacteria; phylum Pseudomonadota; class Alphaproteobacteria; order Rhizobiales; family Xanthobacteraceae; genus Bradyrhizobium. Next base: position 603,553 of record CAVULR010000004.1, on the reverse strand, counting down.
TTGATGGGAAATCTGCCCTTGGCAAAACCGGCGGATATCCTCCTCGATCGTCTCGCAACCGGGCTTTCTAACGATCCACGCGCAGAGCTCCTCACCGTACTTCTTGTCAGGAACTCCGAAGACTTGGACATCAGCGACGGCCGGATGACGAAACAAGTACTCCTCGATCTCGCGCGGGAACAGGTTTTCTCCGCCCCGAATGACCATATCCTTGATTCTCCCGACGATCTGCAGATAGCCCGCGTCGTCGAGTACTCCGAGGTCTCCGGTATGCATCCAACCGTCTTTGACGGCGTCCGCGGTCTTTTCGGGTTCATCCCAGTATCCCAGCATAACCGAGTAACCACGCACGCAGACCTGTCCATGTTCGTCGAGCTTTACGATGGCGCCGCTTTCATCGACGACTTTCACCTCGACGTGGGGATGGACGCGGCCGACCGTGGCAACGCGTCGCTCCAAGCTATCGTCTATGCAGGTCTGAAACGAGATCGGACTGGTCTCCGTCATGCCGTACGCAATCGTTATTTCGGCCAGCCCCATGAAATTTACCAGGCGTTTCATCATCTCGATCGGACAAGGCGCACCCGCAACGATTCCGGTTCGAAGGCTAGAAAGGTCACGCTGCTTGAACGTCGGGTGGTCCATTTCCGCGATGAACATCGTCGGAACACCATGTAACGCCGTGCAACGCTCCGCTTCGACCGCCCTCAGCACCTCACCCGCGTCAAACCCTTCGCCAGGCAACAGCATTGACGCCGAATGGCTAACGCACGCCAGCACGCCCATTACCATTCCGAACGTATGGAACAGTGGCACCGGTATGCAAAGTCTGTCTCGAGATGAAAAATTCATTCGCCGTGCGCTAAAGTACGCGTTGTTGACGATGTTCCTATGCGAGAGAATCGCTCCTTTAGGGTGTCCGGTCGTTCCGCTCGTGAACTGAATGTTAATTGGATCGTCCGGGGAGAGGCTTTTGCGTGCGGCATCTACCTGCTCGACCGACTTCGGGATCCTCAGCAGATCCTCGTAGTTCAGCATACCCGACACCCGTTCGCAGCCAAACTTGATGACGTAGCGCAAGTGCGGGAGACGCTGCAGATCCAATTTTTCGCTGTTCTGCTGGTCCAATTCGGGCGCGAGCGTCCGCAAGAGCTCTATATAATCGCTGGTCTTGAAGCGCGGCGCGATGATGAGAACTTTGGAACGCGTTTTATTGAGAGCGAATTCTAGTTCGGCCGCTCGATACGCTGGATTGATACAGACCAGAATTAGACCAACTCTTGCGGTGGCGAACTGCGTGACTATCCACTCATATCGGCTCGGGGAGCAAAGTGCGACGCGATCACCCTTTTTTACTCCGAGAGCCAAAAGGCTCCCCGCGAGGTCGTCAACTGCAAGCGCCAAGTCGGCGTACGACCATCTGATGTTCTGGTGGGGAACGATTAGCGCGATCTCATTGCCCCGTTCCTCGACCGCTCGGGCGAGAAGGCGGTCGACCGTCAATTCGAGCAACGGTGTCGCCTCATCCCCTTTGGTAAGGGCGCTGTTAGGTCGGCCCATGTCTCGTCCCTCTTTGGCTATCTCTTGCTTGCGACCGAGTAGCGCGACGCGGAGTTTTGCGTCTAGAACGCGATTGCAAACCTCGGCAAAGAATTTCGCTCCCAGGTCAGCGATCCGATCGTGGGACCACTGACGGGATTAGCTGTCCGCGGCCAAGGCCAAGGGCTTCCTGAAGGGCGAGAACCCAGCCCGCTGGCGCCGGCCATCTGGACCACCTCTTGCCCCGACCGTCGAAGCTATCGCGGGGCCATCATCCCGCGCTGCCTTATGAGGATGTTGCTGCCTTCATCGCTAAACTGCGGAAGCGGGAGGCCACTTCAGCGCTGGCGTTGGAACTTTGCATCCTGACTGCCGCACGTTCCGGGGAAATCCCGGGAATGCGATGGTCGGAAATCGACCTCGACAAGAAAATCTGGACGGTGCCAGCCGACCGCGTAAAGGTGGGCCGCGAACATCGCGTTCCCTTGTCCGCGCGGGCGGTTGCAATCCTGCGCCAGCTTGAGAATCTCAGGACGGGCGATTTCGTTTTTGCCGGGCAGGCGCGTAACAAGCCGCTCTCCAATATGGCCATGGAAACGGGTGTTGCGGCGCATGAAGATTGAGGATGCCACCGTTCACGGCTTTCGCTCCTGCTTCCGAGATTGGGCAGGCAATGTCTCCAACTTCCCGCGTGAAATCTCCGAGACCGCACTTGCCCACGTCATTGGTGACAAGGCCGAACAAGCATACCGGCGGAGTGACGCGCTCGAGGAGCGGAGCAAAATGATGGAGGCATGGGCAGCTTTTTGCGAGCCCAGGAATAAAGGTAATGTTGTCTCGCTCCGGATAAGTAACTAAGCCGCTACAGACTCCATGCACGATCTAGTCACCATCCGCTGATGCGCGATCCCATATAATGGTGCATCTCGTCAGGTGTCATCTCGCGAGTTTCAATCAAACCGTTTACCCGTCGTCGCATTAGAGGTCCGGAGGCCGTTTCGAACCAACCCCAGCTGGTATTTTTTGCATGTCTTTGCTGTTGGTATTTGATGCCGAACCATAACAAATAGACAACTATGCCGACACAGGCTCCACAAGTGAGGGCGAGTTGCAAATAGATCATGCCTAGAAACCTCAATGCCGCCGCGAACGCTTAGCGCAATAAGGTTGACGATGACTGATGCGCGAGACCCAACTTATTACAAGAAGAGTGCCTGCAAAGCCCCTTCGGCAAATACTAAGGCGACACGGAATTCATTCTAGCCATTTCCTCTTTTTGTCAGTATCGCTGGAGCAACATGTCCCCCATTGGGTTCTGAGGTCGAAATCGCTATGAGATTATTTTTGGTCGGGCACGACAATTCCGGATCGCAGGCCATATTCAAATCGCTTCTTACGACATTTCCAGATGCCACGTTTGAACTAGCAATAACGAGCGGGCTTTACTACCGAAAGACGATCCTTGAATCGATTTTCAAGATGTTGCGCGAGAGCAGCTTTATCTTCTGCGCGTCGCGCGCGGTCGAGATGGTTTTGCATCGATTGACGGGAGAGAGTCTCGGCACGATCGCAAAAGCCGCGTCCGTTCCATTTTTTAAAACGGCAGATATCAATGGTGCCGATGCGCTTGCTCGGATCAGAGCTTTCGAGCCGGACATTATCGTATCACTGTACACCATGCACATTTACGGTGCCGAAATTCTGGGAATTCCTCAGCTCGCAGCCATTTCAGCTCACCCTTCCGTCCTTCCGAATTATCGAGGCTTGGAGGTGTTTTTTTGGGCGATGGCTAACGGAGAAGATGCAATCGGAGTAAGCGTTTTTAAACTGACGCCAAAGATCGACTTTGGGCTAGTAATAAATGAGGTAGTTCTTCCTCTCCGCAGGCCAGATCGGATGCGTCGAGTCTATAGTGTAATTACGGAAGCGGCCGGTTCCTTGCTGATCAAATCAATACGTGAGATTTTCGAAGGCTCCGCAAAATTTCGCGAACCGGAAGGAAACGGAAGCTATTTCAAAATGCCAACGAGAGACGCAATGAGGCGATTTTGGCGAACAGGGCATAGTCTGTTTTGACGTTCAAAACGCTGAACGTTTTTGGAGTGTTGGCGATCGGAATTTCAGCGATCGCAGCCGCAGTCGTTGTTCTTTCGCCTGAGGTATTTGTCGCTTTCGCCGGACGTCCCGGACAAGTATGGACTCTGTTCAATTCCGCAAATTATCGAGCGGGCGATATGTACTATTACGCCTCGATGGTTCAGCAGGTTCTGTGGGGCAATATTCCACCGCGGCCTCCAAATTCCGATTATCGCCTCGCAAGCCCGGAGAATTTTCGCTGGGCGTCATACGCCATCGCCAGTCTGCCTGGCTTTTTTGGATTCGGAACCCGCACCGTTCATTTGTTCACGCTGGCTCTGCCGTCGGCGCTGAGCATGGCGATTGGTATGTCGCTCGGCCTTCTATTGACCAAGCGTCAGTGGCCTTCGTTTATGTCCGCGCTCTTATCAACCTTTTTTCTTCAAATTTGGATTTCCCTGACGATCTATCCCTCTACGCCTTCATTCGGCAGCATTTTAACTTGGTTCACTCAGGTCGGATCGTCATTCGATACTTCCCTAAGCGCGACAATGAATATCTACGAGCTAGATCAGCTTGCAATGCTGCGCTTCGCCGTGCCCGCGATTGCTTACACGCTTTTGGCGGGTTTCGTTTTCGTTTTGATCGCCCTTGATCGAAAGAAAAATCACGTTCTTATTGCCCTCGCTATTGGTTTGGGTTCGCTGTTAGCGTTTAGCTACCCGCCGTCTTGTATTGTCGGGAATGTCGTCTTAGCGACATACGCGCTTGCGGCAGTTTTGGAGCGCGATTGGGACCGAGCGAAGGTGCTCCTTTCCATCGGGATTACAATAATTTTGGTTTTGGCCTTGGCCGGCGCTCCGCAACTATTCCTCAAAGGATTTGAAAGTGACACTTTCATCAGCGCGATTTATGGATCGCAGATTTTAAAGTTTCAAAAGATCTCTGCAGGCGCAGCTTTACTGCACCTAGCCATAAACAAATATACATTGACGTTTGGCTACATGCTTTATGGGGCGCGCAACTCAATTCCGATTCGTCGAATCGTCACAACAACCAGTGTGGCGCTACTCGCCTTCTCTGCGTCCGTCCTTCTGGAGCCAAGTATTTATTCCCGGTTTTTGGAACGAGGCATCGATCACCTTTGGTTTTTGCTTGTATCGATCGTATTCTGGAGTGAGCTTGCGGTGCTCGTGGATCGTTTGCGTCCAACGTCGAGCACTTTGGTGAAGGTTTCGACCGCTCTAATTGCGATTTTGGTCGCCAGTTCAGGATTCTTGTCGCTCTACAAGACGAACAGCGTTGACGCCAGGCATTTTGTCCCGGAAGGGCAGTGGAAGGCTTATGAATGGCTGTCTCAAAATGCGTCTGGTCAAACGATAGCGGCTTTAAACTGGGATGATATTGAGTTCATTGCTGTCTATCATGGCAAGCTGAAGTGCGTGTTTGGACCTGCCGACCTCGCCAATGTCAGGCCGGAAGTGGCCGTGCTGAGTTACGTCAGCACTTGGAAGGAGCTCGGATTAAAACGAGAGACCCTGGAGGCATGGGCCAGCCGGTCAGCCGAGACGGAATTTACACGCATTCAGGCGTTCCTGAATCGTCGCTCGACGCCATTCCTGACGCCAGAAGATTTTGCTGCCAGTCGGATCGTTTCAGCGCTGGTTTACTATCCTTACATTGACCGTTTTGAAGGCGGTCCTGTAGCCTCATCAGACGAAAAGGGATGGCATACGAACCCCCATTTTGTTGACAATGTGCTGCGAATGTTTGATCAAGCTCCCGTAAATGGTTTCTTAGATCGGGCTGGCGTGAGGTATATCTTACTGTCCCCGAACGAGATGAAGTATCTTGACGGAGACCGGCTAAAGAACTTCGAGACTGCATTCCGCTCTCAGGATCGAATTGTGCTGATGCGCCGGTCATCAGACCGCGCCTCCCCCTAACGAAACATCTCAAGTGACATCGTGACGACCTTCGGAGACGCGAATCATCAGCCAAGTGTGAGCATCATACTGCCTACGTTCAACGAGCGCGAAAACATTGTGCCGCTGGTTAGTCAGTTGCGCGATGCATTCCGGAGCGCAGGCGTTCATTACGAAATAATCGTTGTGGACGACAAAAGCCCCGACGGGACTTCTGAAGCGGCGAAAACGGCATTCAGTGACGACGACCAAATCATGGTCATTGATCGCACATCCGTTCCGGGGCTAGCCGTCTCAATTCGTGAAGGCATTGAAAAGTCTCACGGCGACATAATCGTGGTTATGGATACCGACTTCAACCATCAGCCAAAAGATGCGATCTTAATTTACGCCGTTGCTAAGCTCGTCGATTTTGGCGTCGGATCACGGTTTATCTTCGGTGGTGGCATGTCGGACCGACGTCGCTACTTTTTGAGCTACATCTACAATTTGTTCATGCGGCTGAGTTTGGGAACCCGCATGGACGATAATTTGAGCGGCTTCTTCGCGGTGAAGCGCTCGGCAATATTCAAATTGGATTTTGACAAAATCTTTTACGGGTACGGTGACTACTTTTTCCGGCTGCTGCTACTTTCACAACGAGAACGACTGACTCATATTCAAGTGCCCATATTCTACGGGGAACGGATAGCCGGTGACAGCAAAACTAGGTTTTTGCCAGTGTTCGCGAAATACACTCGAGCAGTGTTACGGCTTGTTGTCTTGAGGATGACTAAGAGATGGTGAACTCCACGCTTTTTCATAGGGTGACCTCATGCCGCATTTGCGGAAGCGACGATCTTCATCTCGTGATGGATTTGGGATCACAATCGCTCACAGGCCGCTTTCCGACAAAAGGTGAGCCCGATCCGCCAACGGCTCCGCTTGAGCTGATTAGATGCGAAGCATGCGGCCTGGTCCAGCTTCGCCATTCCGTGAAACTCAGCGAAATGTTCTCCGAGCGGTACGGCTACCGATCAGGAACCAACGCCACCATGAGCAATCATCTAGCCGATATCGCAAAAAACATGGCGTCGTGCGCCAATCTCGCGGCGGGAGACGTAATTCTTGATATTGGATGCAACGATGGCACGTTACTCAAGAGTTACCCAACTCAAAATCTTGTTAAGATCGGAATTGACCCGATCGCCGCTGCCTTTCGCGATCTATACCCCGCGGACTTCGTGGTCGAGGCGAAGTTTTTTACATTTGACGAATTTAATAGACTAGCTCAAGGACGGAGAGCGAAGGCCATCACGTCCATTGCGATGTTTTATGACCTTGAAGACCCAGGCAAATTTGTCGGTGATATTGCAAAAGCGTTGGCACCGGATGGATTATGGGTTCTTGAGCAAAGCTATTTGCCAGAAATGTTAGACAAAAACTCATTTGATACGATTTGCCATGAACATCTTGAGTACTACGCTCTTGCGCAGATTGAACGGCTTGCATCAGACAAGGGGCTCAGGGTCTTCGATGTTAAATTGAATAAAATAAACGGCGGAAGTTTTCAGGTCTGGGTCTGCCATCGCGATGCCTCATACGAGAATAATTCTTCTGTCCTGCAATCGTTGCGTGAGAGAGAGGCCTTGGCCGGGCTATCGACTGCAAAGTCATTCGAAGCATTTCGTCAGAACGTCGCCTCACTCGGCCATAATCTCGTGAACTTTATCAAAGGACAGGTGCTGCTTGGAAAGCGTGTTTTCGTTTATGGGGCTTCTACGAAAGGCAACGTGCTACTTCAGTACTTTGGACTCGATAAAAGTCTGATAACTGCCTGCGCAGACCGGAGTCCGACTAAGTGGGGATCAAGGACGCCGGGCACGGCGATCCCAATCATGTCGGAGGAAGACGCCAGAAAGCAGGCGGACTATTTCCTAGTACTTCCCTGGCACTTTAGAGAGGAGTTTATCACAAGAGAGGCGGAGTTCATCGCTTGTGGAGGTCACTTAATTTTTCCGTTGCCAGAACTTCAAATAATCGGCAACGATGGGGATGTCCTGAACGCCTCGCTTGCGAAATAATTGGATGACGGACTTATCGGACATTCCGTGGGCGCAACCAAAGCTCTTTGGAAATGAAGAAGCTCTGGTAGTCGATGCGTTACGCTCGACATGGATATCGGGCGGCCCGTACGTCGAACTCCTCGAGAAAATTATTTCACAGAAGATGGAGGTTGCCGAGGCCATTGCTGTCTCAAATGGCACTGTCGCCTTGGAACTTGCTTTGCGTGGCCTCAGAATCGGGCCGGGTGATGAGGTAATCGTCCCCGGATTCACGTTTGTGGCGGCGGCTAACATGGTTATGTCTGTGGGTGCCACGCCGGTTTATGCAGAGATCGACGAGAGAACTTGGCTGCTTGAGGCCACGGAAATCGATAGGCTGGTAACTTCACGAACGAAAGCGATAATCCCCGTCCATCTTTACGGCAACGTCTCATCAATGGAATCCATTGTCGGTCGTGCAAACAAATATGGCCTCCCTGTGTTGGAAGATGCCGCAGAGGCTGCATTCTCTCGTTTTGGAGGCAAATGCGCCGGGACGATCGGCGACGTCGGCACGTTCAGTTTCCACGCCACGAAAACAATAACAACAGGCGAAGGTGGTCTGCTCGTAACAAATAACATGGAATTAGCGCAACGCCTGCGAGTCATACGCGACCACGGTATGAGGAAAGGCAGACGATATTGGCATGACGTCGTCGGTTACAATTACAGGCTAACGAATCTGCAAGCCGCTATTGGCTGCGCGCAGTTGGAGCATATTGATGAAATAATTCAAGATCGCCAACGGATTCACTCACGGTATCGATCGATACTCCAATCTGTTGCGGGTGTGCGTCTACAGCATTTCGATGAAAATGTTGAACCCGTTCTCTGGGTTATGACAGCGATGCTCGAGGGCTCTCGAGATTTTCCAACAATGAGAACCCAGCGAGATCTAATAATGTCACAGATGTTAAAGGATGGAATCGAGACAAGGCCGGGGTTCTATGCCCTTAGTTTAATGCCGCCCTATGACGCTCCGGAACTGCCCAATTGCCTGAAAGCTAGCGCTAGCGTCATATCCTTCCCCACGTTTGTAGGCATATCGGACGATCAAATCGACCGTATCTGCGCGAGTTTTTTACGTCATTATCGCGCGACGAGCTAAGCATGAAGTTTAAGGGCGACTATCTGCGCCGATATCTGGAGCTGGCACCGGCGGCTTTGGCGGTTGAGAGGGCGGTAGAATGCGAGATTCTCAAGCAGCAAAACTTTGCTCGGCCGATACTCGACATTGGATGCGGAGATGGAATTTTCGCACATATTCTGTTCGACGAGAAATTGGATGTCGGTATTGATATCGATCCCGAGGAGATAGCTAGAGCCGAGCTAATAGGTGCCTATGGCAAACTTATGGCTTGTCCGGGAAGCGCAATTCCAGCTGCGGATGGCTCGTTCAATACGGTCTTATCGAATAGCGTTCTCGAGCACATTCCAGATTTGATGCCCGTGCTTAAAGAGACACACAGGGTGCTCGCGCCGGGCGGGACCCTGTACGTTACGCTGCCGACTGATCGACTCGAGCATAATTCTTTGCCAGCAAGGATATTCTCTGCACTCGGGCTCAAAAAGTTAAAGTCCAAATACGGACGATTTCACAACACTTTCTGGCATCACTTCAACGTACACTCGATTGATGGTTGGCGCGAAGTTTTTATGTCCGCCGGATTTAGAGTTAAATCTGAGCGCGTGTACGCATCTCCAGATTTTTCAAGCTTTTACGATTTGTTGATGCCGTTCGCTATACCGTCCATTGCAGCTAAGAAATATCTCGGCAGGTGGCTCCTCTTGCCCTACGCCCGCCAATTTTACTACATTTTTGTCGACAGAATTATTCAACCTATCCATGGGACTTTGAAAAGCCAACCCGGCAGCTCTCTTATTTTCTTCAAACTGATTAAGGTCAGCAACTCGTAGCTTTAATAGATCGTCTACTGATCTATTCAGAGCCGGCATTCGAAATTCGCCTGCACCAGCACGGTGGGAAGCGTCGGATCGGCCATCGGAAAAAACGGAAACTAAGCTGCGAATCTGGTTTGGTTGTACTTATTTGGTGCGCCGCGGTCAGCGGGCCAGAATTAAGAGACCGTCCAGCAGGTGGTGGAACATCTTTTGAAGAGCCGTCTCACAGGATAGCACTGAGAGAATTGACCGATTTGGGGACCGTGTGGCAAAATCTTTCGATAAGTTAAGTACTATCAATAATTTATTGCAATTTGCTGGCGGAGAGGGAGGGATTTCGAACCCCCGATAGGCTTGCACCTATGCCGCATTTCGAGTGCGGTGCGATCGACCACTCTGCCACCTCTCCAGGCGCAATATCAGGCGGTCTCCGCCCGGGTCGGGCCGAGTTCTAGGCGAGGACGGCGGGGCAGACAAGGCGTGGGCTGTGTGAAATTAACTATCGGGCCGAAAGCAACGGCCCATAAAAGTGGGACCGCCAGACGCGATAAAAACCGGCGGTCCCTTGTCGCGTCATTGAAATTGTGGCCGTGCGGCTTCGCGGGCCAGCTGAGCGACGGTTTGACCGTAGCTATCCCGAAATGGCAGGCAACGCGATCTCTATATTAACCTAACTGATCAAGGTTAACCGGCGTGCGAGAAGCAAACCGGCATTCGGTTTTGCTGCCGACACCAAAAAAGCCCCGCGCTTCAATCCTTGTCCTTCTTTTCTTTCTTCTCGTCTTTGTCTTTGTCCTTGTCTTTTTCTCTGTCCTTATCCTTGTCCTTCTTGCGGTTGGTGAAGCGCGCATTGCCGAGCCCGGTGCCAATGGTGAGAACTCCCCAGCGCGCCACATCCTGCATAAACGGCACCTCGGAGAGTCCTTGCGCAACGCCGTCATTGTGCATCAGGATCGCGGTGTCGTGACCGCCGATCTCGGGGATTGCCTCGACCAGGCTCGCCGGCAGATTGAACTTGCTGCTCTCCCAGTTGCCAGGCAGGTTCTGTGCGCCCTTCTCGATCGAGCCGTCCGCGTTGATCACGCCGGGACAGGCGATCCCGATAAAGGGCGCGAGCTTGAACCCTTCGGTGTCGGCATCTGCGATCAGCCCCTTCAGCATCTTGGCCAAACGCTTCACGGCGCCTTCCCGCGTGGGCTCATCATTGGCATGGCGCCAGAGTTCGGACTTCCAGACGGAAGCCTTCGACAGATCCCGCGCCTTTTTCCAGCGGGTCTCGACCACGCCGCAGCGGATGTTGGTGCCGCCAATGTCGACCGCGAGGATGCTGTCATAGGCTTCGAAAATCCACGAGGGCGCCAGATGCAGGCATCCGATCAGGCCGGCGTCATCGGGATGGAAGCGGATCGGCACCAGGTCGACCTTGAAGTCTGCGGCCTTGAGAATGATATCGGTGCGCGCAATCGCAACCTCGCCCACCCGGCTCTGGCGAAAACCGCCGCCGACAACGATGCGCTCGGTGTCGGCCCAGGCCTTGGTCTTGAGAAACCGCTGCGTCACATAGGCAAGCTCCTGCGCGAATTGCTCGATCGCGCCATGCACCAGCGCGGAGGCATGGATGTCGTCACCCATCAGCGCCTCGTCGAGCGCGGTCTTGCCGATCGCCTCGGCGGATTTGCTGCCTAACGGATCCTCGCCGTTTTTCTTCAGCGGCTTGCGCAGGCCGTCCAAAATCTCGCGGAACGCACCCTTGCTGGCGCGATCGCCGAGAAAACCGTCATCGTCTTTCAACTCGATATTGAAGCTGTCGACGTCGACCGAAGGCAGACGGGTGGCACCGTGCGCGGCAATGCCCGTCGTCTTAACAATATCCTCAGCCATTTTGCCCTGCCCGGTCGGTATTCGCAGGGACAACCGCGGGGGAACCCGTTGGTTTCACGGCCGGATGAGCAGCAAAGGGCGAATGGCGAACGGACCCCCCTCCTATTCGCCATTGGCTATTCCGGATTGGCCATTTTATCCCAAATCCTTCATGTTTTGGCCGGTTTTCGGACCTGTTTGCCTTGACTTGGGAGCCGCGCCGGCTATAAGTCCCCGCACCCGGCGCGGGAACTTCCTCGCGCTGTTTGTTTTTGCGCGACATTTGGGGATAACCCCATCGCGCGGAAATTCGCGACGATCCTTATCTGTCGCGGTGAATCCATCGAGCGTTTTCGGGCAAAGTGGCATCCGGTTTGCCGTTAGAAAATGCTCTTATTCTGACGACTGAAGAAAAAGCCGGCCCGGACCTGTCCGAGGCCGGGATCGAACACGAGGGAATAGAACGATGTTCGCAGTCATCAAAACCGGCGGCCGGCAATACCGCGTCGTTCCGGATGATGTGCTCGAGATAGGCAAGATCGCCGGCGATGTCGGAACGATCGTGCAACTTGGCGAGGTTTTACTGGTCGGCGGCGAGCAGCCTGTGCTTGGCGCACCTACGGTTGCGGGCGCTTCCGTTGCAGCGGAAGTGCTACAACACAAGCGCGGCCCGAAGGTCATCTCGTTCAAGAAGCGCCGCCGCAAGAATTCGCGCCGCAAGCGCGGTTATCGCGACGAGATCACGGTGCTGCGCATCACCGAGATCCTGACCGATAGCAAGAAGCCGACGGTCGGGCCGCGGCCGAAAAAGGAAAAGCCGGTCGTCGCCGCGCCCGCCGAGGATGGCGAGGAGGCGCCGAAGACCGCGAAGAAAAAGGCCCCGGCCAAGAAGCCAGCGGCCAAGGCGCCTGCGAAGGCGGCCGCAAAGCCTCGCGCCAAGCCCGATGCGAAAAAGGCCCCGGCCAAGAAGTCGGCGGCAAAGGGCAAGAGCAACAAAAAGTGAAGCGTGACAAAAATTGAAATGATTTCGTCACGGAATTGATCTAGAAATACGGTGAAGTTGGAGACGGGCCATGGCTCACAAAAAAGCAGGCGGTTCATCGCGAAACGGGCGTGATTCGGCAGGCAAGCGCCTGGGGATCAAGGCCTTTGGCGGCGAACACGTCATTCCCGGCAACATCATCGCGCGTCAGCGCGGCACCACCTGGCATCCCGGCCTTAATGTCGGCATGGGCACCGATCATACCCTGTTCGCCAAGGTCGAAGGCCATGTCGAGTTTCGTGCAAAAACCAACGGCCGCACTTTCGTGTCGGTTATTCCGATGACGGAAGCCGCGGCCGAGTAGACGGTGGACAAAATGCGTCCGCCGGGTCCTGTTGAACCGGCGGAGCATCAAGGGCTCCAAAGGGGAGGCGGGAAACCGGCCTCCTCTTTTTATTTTTCATCCCGGAGCCCGACATGCTGCAGGATATCCCGACCCCGGCATTACGCGAGGCCAGTCCCTGCGTCCTCGAGACCGAACGGCTGACGCTGCGCAGGCCGACGCTTGCCGACGTCAAAGCGATCGCACGCCTGGCCAACGACCGGCGCATTGCGGAGAATACCCGCCGCCTGCCGCATCCCTATTCGCTGGATCATGCCGTGGAGTTCGTCCGCGCAATCGCGAACGATGCCCGCGAAACCGTATTCCTGATCGAAAACAGTTTTGTGCCGATCGGCATCGTCGGCATCGACTGGCGCGCGCCCGGCGCGCCGGAACTCGGTTACTGGCTCGGTGTCGAGCATTGGGGCCGGGGCTTTGGCACCGAAGCGGCACGCGCGGCGATCGACTTCGCATTCGAGGAATTCGATTGCGAACAGCTGCTGTCGGGCGCGCGGGTCGCCAACCCCGCGTCGCGCAACATTCTGGAGAAATGCGGCTTCCAGTGGAGCGGCGTCGAGCTGCATCGATTCGAGGCGCTGAGATCGTCGACCCCGGTCGACCGCTTCCGGCTTTCCCGCGGCGTGTGGTCGTCGCTGAAGAGCTGGGGCAATTCGACAAGGCGTGAACGGTGAATGCGCGCTAAACAATAGATCGTCGTCCCTGCGAAAGCTCTTCCTTCCCCTCTCCCCTTGTTGTGGGAGAGGGTGGCTTCGCGGAGCGAAGACGGGTGAGGGGTTTGTCTCCGCGGATAGAGACCCCTCATCCGGCACGGACTTCGTCCGCGCCACCTTCTTCCGCAAGGGGAGAAGGAGGAAAGTCTCCGTATTCGCACTCTCGCCAAATACTCACGCCGGCGGGTTGACCGCCGCGTCGCCCCGCCCAAGCTCCCGCTCGCGCAGGAAAATGTAAAAGCCCGCGCCGATGATGATGGCTGCGCCCGCGATGGTTGCCATCGAGGGTACGTCGCCGAACACGACGTAGCCGAACATCACCGCCCAGACGATCATCGTATACTGGTAGGGCACCACGACGCTTGCCGGCGCGAGCTTCAGCGAGCGATTGACGCACAATAGCGCGCTCACCGAAATGCATCCCGCCGCGGCAAACAACGCGAGGCTCCCGATGCTCGGCGTAACCCAGCCGAATGGCGACATCAGCAGGCCGAGGGTGAACGTGCCGGCGAATTGCGAAGACGCCAGCACGATATCGGGCGTCGCCCGCAACGAGCGGGTGATCAGCATCAGCACCGCAAACGACAGGCTGCCGCCGAGCGCGATCATCGCGGGCCAACTCACGGTTTGCGACGAGGGACGCAGCGCGATCAGAACGCCGGCGAAGCCGATCAGGATCGCGCTCCAGCGCCGCCAGCCTACCTGCTCGCGCAGAACGATCGCCGATAGCGCTGTGACGAAGATCGGGCTCGCGAGATAATACGTGATGACATCGGCAAGCGGCAAATAGACCACCGCAAGAAAGAACGCCGCGACTTCTAGGGTGGAGAGCATTACCCGGAGCAATTGCAGCCAGGGCCGTTCGAGGTGGATGAAGGCCGCGCGATGCCGCCAGATCATCGGCGCCAGCACCAACAGCGCCGCGCAGGCACGCAGCCACAGCAATTGTCCGACCGAATAGGTCGCGACCATGAACTTCCCCAGCGCGTCGCCGAACGAGAACATGAATATCGACAGCAGCATAAGTCCGATGCCCGCGAGGCGGGCGGAGCGCTCGTCCAATCCGGTCGAAATTTTCGCGAAGATGCTCATGCTTGGCTAGTACACCTCATCCTGCGCTGCTCGCGCGCCGTCCTCATCCCTGGGAGCGGCCGTTTGGCCGCGTCCCGAAGGATGAGGCCTCATGGTTCGAGACGGCGCAAGCGCGCCTCCTCACCATGAGGAGCGGGCCGCGTCAATCCAAGACGAGCATGGAATCGATTGCCGCAACTGCACCTCTGCGATACCGATACGCCAACAGCCACGCCGACAAGGCGTAACGCAGGGGAACAGGCATGATCGAGTTTGATCCCGCAGCGCACCGCATGGTGCCGCAGCAGCGCTGGTTTGAGGATTTCACGCTCGGCGAGCGTTTCGTCATCCCCAGCCGCACCATGACGACGGCGGTGTTCACCGCGTTTCAAACCGCGAGCGGCGATGCCCATCCCATCCATTACGACGTTGAATATTGCCGCGCGCGCGGCATGCCGAACCTGCTCGCCCATGGCTTCCAGACACTGATCCATACCGCGCCCGGAGCGGGGCTGTTTCCGTATCTTGTGGAGGAATCGCTGGTCGGCTTTCTCGAACAATCGAGCCGCTTTCTAAAACCCGTATTCGCCGACGACACGATCTATCCCGCGCTCGAAGTAACTGAATTAACGCCCGGCCGCTCCACCGGCGTCGTGACCCTGCGCTCGAGCGTGTTCAACCAGCGCCGCGAACAGGTGCTGGAGGGAATGCAGAAATTTCTCATTCGCCGGCGGCCGGCATAACAAAAAAGCGGCGGCTGAAGGCCAGGCTCCAGGGCGGAATGGGCCGTTGGGTCGATTTGCCGTAAGCGCAAAGTATTGACGATCTCGTGTCCCGGACCTGGCGCAACGCCGCTTCGGCGGTGGACCGCAGGGCCGGAACAAAATCGCCAAAACAACCCCATGCAAAGTAGCATGACCCCCGGCTCGCCGCCCTCGTGCTGCGCTGCTTCCGGGGCCAATAAAATGGTCCGTCGCCGCGGCCCCAACCCAATCTCATAACCAGCCTCAGCGAGCAGCTCCGCTGACCCACGCCCGCTGCCTCATTCGATCACCTCGTCGGCGCGCTGCTGGAGCTGCGGCGACACCTCAAGTCCGAGCGCCCTGGCAGTTTTCAAATTGATTACCAGCTCGAACTTGACCGGCGCTTGCACGGGAAGCTCCTTCGGATTGGTGCCCTTGAAGATACGATCGACATAGCCTGCCGCACGCCGAAAATTATCGGGGATGTCGCTTCCGTATGACAGCAGGCCGCCAAGATCCGCGAAGAAACGATAGGGATAGACAGCGGGGAGACGGTAGCGAGCAGCCAGTGAGGTGATCTCGACACGATGGGAGGTGGTAAAATTATCCGTCATCACAATCATGCCGCCGTCCGCCTCGCGAGCATGTGCGGCCATCAGGGGCTCGAGTTCCGAGCCGTCATTGACCGGCGCGGCGATGGCTTCGACTGCGAAGGAAGGAGCTGCCGCTTTCAGGGTGTTCAGATAATATTGGAAGTAGGGAGCCGTCTTGGGATTGAACAAGAACGCCACCCTGCGCACGCGTGGCGCAACCTCCTTGAGCAGCTCCAGCCATTTGCCGCTCATCGAGTCTTCCATATTGACGAAGCCGGTGGCGTTGCCACCCGGTTGCGGCAAGCTCGCCACGAAGCCACTGCCGATCGGATCGGTGACGTTCGCGAAAACGACGGGGATGGTACGCGTTTGCTTCAGGAGGGCCGCGGTTGTTACCGTGCTGTGCGAGAGAATGAGGTCGGGGTTCGACGCGACGAGCTCCATCGCCAATTGCTGGGTGGGCTCCTCGCGGCCGGCTCCCCAGCGAGCGTCGATCCGGACGTTGCGGCCATCCACCCATCCAAGCTTCTGCAGTCCCTCCCGGAATGCCGCAACGAACGCCTGTCCTTCCCGGTCGCCTTCCGCGTATCCCATGAGCACGCCGATCCGGCGTATCCGCTCCGGCTGTTGCGCGCGCGCCGCGAGCGGCCACGCCGCCGCGCCGCCGAGAATGGTCATGAAATGGCGGCGCCTTACTACCAACCTCGATCTCGCATGTTCTGATTCGTTCAAACTGTATCACATCGGCGGATGAGCATATCGCTCGGTATGGCCACCGCCGGTCCGTCGCAAATTTCTCCGACCCCAATAAGGCCCAATAATCTCGGGTTTTCGCTGATATCTCGCCGTAGACGGTTGCCGCATCGGCTGCTTCGCCCTACCTAGGGCCCATGAAATTCCTCGACGAAGCCAAGGTCTATATTCGTTCCGGCGACGGCGGCAACGGCTGCGTGGCGTTTCGCCGCGAGAAATACGTCGAGTTCGGCGGTCCCTCCGGCGGCAATGGCGGCCGCGGCGGCGACGTCGTCATCGAAGCGGTCGATGGATTGAACACGTTGATCGACTATCGCTATCAGCAGCACTTCAAGGCCCAGAAGGGCACCAATGGCATGGGCAAGGACCGCCATGGTGCCAATGGCAAGCCGATCGTGCTCAAGGTGCCGGTGGGAACGCAGGTGTTCGACGAGGATCGCGAGACGCTGCTCCACGACTTCACCGCGCTCGGCGAAAAATTCGTGCTCGCCGAAGGTGGCAATGGCGGCTTCGGCAACGCGCATTTCAAATCCTCGACCAATCGCGCGCCGCGCAATGCCAATCCCGGCGAGGTCGGCGAGGAACGCTGGATCTGGCTGCGCCTGAAATTGATCGCGGACGCCGGCCTCGTCGGCCTGCCCAATGCCGGCAAGTCGACGTTCCTCTCGGTCGTCAGCGCGGCGAAACCGAAGATCGCCGATTATCCCTTCACCACGCTGCACCCGCAACTCGGCGTGGTGAATGCAGACGGGCGCGAATTCGTGCTGGCGGATATTCCGGGCCTGATCGAGGGCGCACATGCAGGCGCCGGCCTCGGCGACAGGTTTCTCGGCCATGTCGAGCGCTGCCGCGTGTTGCTGCATCTGGTGGACGCGACCTGCGAGCATGCGGGCAAGGCCTACAAGACGGTGCGCACCGAGCTGGAAGCCTATGAGGGGCATCTCGCGGACAAGGCCGAGATCGTCGCGCTCAACAAGATCGATGCGGTGACGCCCGAGGAGTTGAAGAAGCAGAAGGACCGCCTGAAGCGCGCCGCCGGGAAGACACCGCTGTTGATTTCCGGCGTTACCGGCGCCGGCGTCAAGGACGCGCTGCGGGCGCTGGTCGAGGTGATCGGCGAGGCCCCGGTGTCTGTGAAAGCTCAGGGCGCCGCCAAGGCGGAGCCGTGGGCGCCGACGACGCCTTGATGGTTTTTCGGTCGACTTGCGTCTCTAGCGGCCAACTGCAAAACTCAGCCATCCCAAGGAAAACTAAAGGGAGAACCATCATGATTGGTTACGTCACCGTGGGCACCAACGATCTCCAGAAGGCCGGCGCCTTCTATGACAAGATTTGCGGCGAATTGGGCATGGGCCGCTTCATGGCCAATGATCGGGTCATCGCCTGGGGCGGGCCGGGCGGCGGCGCGGGTTTCGGTGTCGCGCTGCCCTATGACGGCAAGCCGATGACAGTCGGCAACGGCGTCATGGCGGCATTCGGGGCGAAAGACAAGGCGCAGGTGGACCGCGTTCACAAGCTCGCATTGTCGCTCGGCGGCAGCTGCGAAGGCCCTCCAGGCCAGCGCAGTGAAAAATTCTACGCCGCCTATTTCAGGGATCCGGAGGGCAACAAGCTCAACGCCTTCGTGATGGGCTGATACAAGTTCTGCGTCCACCAAGCCGTCATTGCGAGGAGCATTTGCGACGAAACAATCCAGCCTTCGGGACCCAAGCTGGATTGCTTCGCTTTGCTCGCAATGACGGTAAAAATCTTGCACTCCGAGAATCGGGGTGAGTCCATCACCACTGGTTTGAACGTTCACGCATGACCCGCCCGAGCCTGAAAAATTTCCGCCGCATCGTCGTCAAGGTCGGCTCGTCGCTGCTGATCGATTCCGGCGCGGGCGAAGTGCGGGCGTCGTGGCTCACAGCCCTTGCCGCCGATCTGGGGAAGCTGCATGGCGAGGGCCGCGAGCTGCTGATCGTCTCCTCCGGCGCGATCGCACTCGGACGCAGCCGCCTGAAACTGCCGCGCGGCGCGCTGAAGCTTGAGGAAAGCCAGGCCGCCGCTGCCGTCGGGCAGATCGCGCTGGCGCGAATCTGGTCCGAGGTGCTCGGACATCATGGTATCGGCACCGGGCAAATCCTGGTGACCTTGCAGGATACCGAGGAACGCCGCCGCTATCTCAATGCGCGCTCGACCATCGCCAAGCTCCTGGAATGGCGCGCGGTGCCCGTGATCAACGAAAACGACACGGTCGCCACCAACGAAATCCGTTACGGCGACAATGACCGTCTCGCCGCGCGCGTCGCCACTATGGCGAGCGCCGATCTCCTGATCCTGCTGTCGGATATCGACGGGCTTTACGATGCGCCGCCGGGCAGCAATCCGAACGCCAGACTGGTCCCGATCGTGGAGTCCGTCACCGCCGAAATCGAGACGATGGCGGGTGCTGCCGAATCCGAATTGTCGCGCGGCGGTATGCGCACCAAGATCGAGGCGGCCAAGATCGCGACCACTGCCGGCACCCACATGCTGATCGCATCCGGCAAGATCGAGCATCCGCTACAGGCGATATCGGACGGCGGACGCTGCACCTGGTTTCTGACGCCGGCCAATCCCGTGACCGCGCGCAAGCGATGGATCGCGGGCTCGCTGGAGCCGAAGGGCACGCTGACCATCGACGCCGGCGCGGTCAGCGCACTGCGCGCGGGCAGGAGCCTGTTGCCGGCTGGCGTGATCCGGGTCGACGGGCAATTCGCCCGTGGCGATGCGGTGGTGGTACGCGGCCCCGATACCCACGAAATCGGCCGCGGGCTCGTCGCCTATGACGCCGAGGATGCCGACAAGATCAAGGGACGTTCGTCGCCGGACGTCATGTCCATCCTGGGCATCAGCGGACGCGCCGAAATGATCCACCGCGACGATCTCGTGGTGGGCCCGAGCGGGACGCTCCCCCCTTAGGCCATTGGCCTTGCAGCCAAAGCGCGGACTGCGGGCCGTCTATCGCCGCCGAATCGCATCATGCCCCTCGCGGCACTTCGCAAAATGGGGATTTCCGTGCTAGGACATGACCTTAACTGAAGCTGGAAACGACATGAGCGCGCCCCTGAAGGCGATCGACGGAAACGCCGATCTGCCTGCCCTGATGACCGAGCTTGCCGCCCGCACGCGCGACGCTGCACGGGTGCTGGCGCTTGCCTCCCCAGAGCAGAAAAATCGTGCGCTCGAAGCCATGCGGCGCGCCATCCACGCGCATGCGGCCCTGATCCTGGCTGCCAATGCCGAGGATGTCGCCGAAGTACGCAGCATGGGCGCCAGTCCCGCCTTCATCGACCGGCTGACGCTGACGCCGGCGCGAATTCAAGCGATGGCTGACGGCATCGTGACCGTGCGCGATATCCCCGACCCCGTTGGCCAGGTGACCGAGAGCTGGCAGCGTCCGAACGGCATGACCATCGAGCGCGTCCGCGTGCCGCTCGGCGTCGTCGCCGTGATTTTCGAAAGCCGCCCCAACGTCGCCGCCGACGCCGGCGTGCTGTGCCTGAAATCCGGCAATGCGGTAATCCTGCGCGGCGGCTCGGACAGTTTCCGCTCCTGTCGTGCGATCCATGACTGCCTGGTGCAGGGATTGCGCGAGGCCGGCCTGCCCGAGGCATCGATCACGCTGGTGCCGACTCGCGACCGCGCCGCGGTCGGACTGTTGTTGACCGGATTGAACGGCGCGATCGATGTGATCGTGCCGCGCGGCGGCAAGAGTCTCGTCGCGCGCGTCGAAGCCGAAGCGCGCGTGCCTGTGTTCGCGCATCTGGAAGGCGTCAACCACGTCTATGTCGATCGAGCCGCCGATCTGGAAATGGCGAAGTCGATCGTGTTGAACGCCAAGATGCGCCGCCCCGGGGTCTGCGGCGCCGCTGAAACCCTGCTGGTCGATCGCGCCAGCGCGTCGGTGACGCTCAAGCCGCTGGTTATGATGCTGATCGAGGCCGGCTGCGAAGTGCGCGGCGACGACGCCGTGCAACGCACCGACGCCAGGGTAAAGCCGGCTTCCGACGAGGACTGGGATACCGAATATGAAGACGCGATCATCGCCGCCAAGGTGGTCGACGGCGTCGATGAGGCGATCGCGCATATCCACAACCACGGCTCGCACCACACCGATGCGATCGTGACCGAAGACGAAGCCACCGCGCGCAAGTTTCTCAACGAGGTCGATTCGGCAATCGTGCTGCATAACGCCTCGACCCAGTTCGCCGATGGCGGCGAGTTCGGTTTCGGTGCGGAAATCGGCATCGCGACCGGCAAGTTCCACGCCCGCGGCCCGGTCGGCGCCGAACAACTGACCAGCTTCAAATATCGCGTCCACGGCACCGGACAGACCCGGCCGTGAACGACCAAGAAAACGCGTCGGACCAGGCCTTGCGCGCGCGGTGGCCGCGTTGAAGCCAGTTCCAGTCGCGTCACGATCCATCCCGCTTTATGCCAACGGCATGCGCATCGGCCTGCTCGGCGGCTCATTCAATCCACCTCACCTTGCCCATCGCACCATCAGCCTGTTCGCCATCAAGCGACTGAAGCTCGATCGCGTATGGTGGCTGGTGACCCCCGGCAATCCACTCAAGCCACACGCCGGATTGCGCGATCTCGAGGCGCGCGCCGAGGCCGCCCGCCAGATGGCCAGCGATCCGCGCATCGACGTCAGCTGTCTCGAATCCGTCATCGGAACGCGATATACCGTCGACACCGTCAGTTATCTGCGCCGGCGCGCTTCCGGCCTGCGCTTTGTATGGATCATGGGCGCCGACAATCTTGCGCAATTTCACCGCTGGCAAAACTGGCGGCGCATTGCATCCGAGGTACCGATCGCGGTGATCGACCGTCCGCCGCAAAGTTTTCGCGCGCTCGCCGCACCCGCAGCGCAAGCGCTGGCGCGCTATCGCCTGCCGGAAAATCAGGCGGCCAGGCTGGCGGACCAGCGCGCGCCGGCCTGGGTGTTTCTCACCGGGATGAAACTGAACCTGTCATCGACCGGCCTGCGGAACCCGGACGGCAGCTGGAGAACAAAGTGACGAAGCGGCGCACTGGAATATTGAAACCGTTAACCCCACATGCATAGTATAGTCTGCGGGCGGCCGAAGGATTCGGCGCTCGCGATACAGCGAAAGGAATGGTCCCTGGCCACATCTGTATTGTCCAAGTCTGTTTTACCCAAGGTTGCCAGCAAAGCTAAAGCCAAGGCACCCGGAATCAAGGCACCTAAAACCGCGCGTAAAACATCGACGCCAGCTGCGGCCTTGCAGGCGCAACCCGACGCCGACAAGACGCTGAATATGATCCTCTCACGCCTCGACGATATGAAGGCGGAAGAAACGGTCACCATCGACCTTCGCGGCAAATCCGCATTTTCAGACTACATGATCGTCACAACGGGCCGGGCCAACCGGCACGTCGGCGCGATCGCGGAAAACGTCGCCAAGGGCCTCAAGGAAACCGGAATAAAGACCATCCACATCGAAGGGTTGCCCAATTGCGATTGGGTACTGATCGATTCCGGCGATGTGATCGTGCACGTATTCCGGCCCGAGGTGCGCGAATTCTACAACCTGGAAAGATTGTGGACACGCGGCCCGACGGTGGCCAAGGCGATCTGAACCGCCGTGCGGTTACGAATTGGCCCGGGCGCATGGTAGCTTCCGCCCATGCGCCTTGTCGTCATTTCCATCGGCCGGCTGAAGCAGGGCCCCGAACGGGAACTGGCCCAGCGTTATCGGGAAAGATTCGACGACTTCGGCCGCAAACTTGGCTTTCAGGGGCTCGAAATCCATGAAATTGCCGAAAGCCGCGCGCGCGACGCCGTAACCCGGATCGCCGACGAAGCCGCCGCAATGGCGGCCGCGATCCCGGTAAAATCCGTGCTGGTGGCCCTCGACGAGCGTGGCGACAACATCGACAGCGCCGCTTTTGCCCGGCAACTGGGCCGCTGGCGGGACGAGGCGGTCGGCAGCACTATTTTTGCGATCGGCGGCGCCGACGGACTTTCGCCCGATTTGCGGCGCAAGGCAAAACTCAGGATCGCGTTCGGCTCCGCGACCTGGCCGCATCAGATGGTTCGCGTCATGCTTCTGGAACAACTCTACCGGGCCGCGACCATTCTTGCGGGCCACCCCTATCATCGCGCGTAAGGCGCGTTAAGTGGAAGCAGCGAAAGCGCCGACCGAATCGATGCAACCAGCCCCCAACAACATTCAATCGTATCCCGGCACCTTTGGCCGCAGCCGGCTATCCCAACTTCGGATCCCCCTCTGCATCGCCTTGTTGTCCGCTAGTCTTTCCGGCACGAATCTGTCGCCCGTGTCGGCGCAGGTCGCAGCCTCCGAAACCACCGCGTCGCCCGATGCCATCAAGCAGCGCGAGCAGGAACTTGAGGCCACCCGCGCGCAGCAAAAAAACGCGGCGGAAGCCCAGGAGACGCTGAGGGCCGAAATCGCCGCGATCGGTCAGGATCGCAGCAAGCTCAACGCACAACTGATCGATATCGCAGCCCAGGTGCGCAGCGTCGAAACCCGGATCGGCGACGCCGAAGCGCGGCTGCGCCCGCTCGATTTGCGCGAGCAGAAAATTCGCGGCACGCTCGATTCGCACCGTTCCGAAATTGTCGAGGTGCTGGCAGCGCTGCAGCGCGCGGGACGGCGTACGCCGCCGGCCTTGCTGGTGAGGCCCGAAGACGCGCTGCAGTCGCTTCACACCGCCATCATGCTGGGTGCCGTGGTCCCCGAACTGCGGGCGCGGGCTGAAAAACTGGCCGGCGACCTCACCGAGCTTGTCGCGCTTCGCAAGACGATCGCCACCGAGCGCGACCGGCTTGCGCAGGATCGCGACAAATTCGCCGATGACCAGATCCGGCTTGCCGCGCTGGTCGAAGAACGGCAGCGAAAGCAAAGTTCGGTCGAAAAGGACATGGAGGCGGAAGGCGCGCGCGCCATCGCGTTGTCCCGCCAGGTCGATAGCCTCCAGGGCCTGATCGCCAAAATGGAGCAGGATCTGACTAGCGCCGCGAAGGCGGCTGCCACCGCGGGCCTGCAGGGGGCGCCGGCCACCCTCAACGGCAAGCCAAATCTGGGGGCCTTCAAGGACCCTGCCCGGCTCAGTCCTGCGATCGCCTTTGCTTCGGCCAAGGGTTTATTGGCGATGCCGGTTAATGGCGTCAAGATTCGCGATTTTGGCGGTTCCGATGGCGCCGGCGGCGTCGAAAAAGGCATTTCTTTGGCAACCCGGCCCAGTGCACAGGTCACAACACCGTGTGATGGATGGGTTGTTTACGCCGGACCATTTCGCAGCTACGGACAACTCTTGATCCTCAATGCCGGGGGCGGGTATCATATCCTGATCGCCGGGATGGAGCGCATTTCGGTTAACATTGGCCAGTTTGTGCTTACGGGGGAGCCGGTCGCGACCATGGGGTCGAGATCCCAGGTCGCATCCATTCTCGCGACCAATGCGAGCCGGCCCGTGCTCTACGTTGAGTTCCGTAAAGACGGCACTCCAATCGATCCAGGCCCATGGTGGGCGGCAAGTGAAGGCGAAAAGGTTCGCGGATGATGCGCAAGACTTCTTTGGTACTCCTCAGCGCCGCCACCGGCGCAGCATTGATGCTGTTCGTGACGCAGCCGCGCACGATGTTCATGGGATCGAGCGCGCGGGCGGCGACCTCGGACACCTATCGCCAGCTCAACCTGTTCGGCGACGTGTTCGAGCGGGTCCGCAGCGACTATGTCGAGAAACCGGACGACAGCAAGCTCGTGGAGTCCGCCATCAGCGGTATGCTGACAGGCCTCGATCCGCATTCGAGCTATATGGACGCCAAGAGCTTCCGCGACATGCAGGTGCAGACCCGCGGCGAATTCGGCGGGCTCGGCATCGAGGTCACGATGGAAGACGGCCTGATCAAGGTGGTGTCGCCGATCGACGACACGCCGGCGTCCAAGGCCGGCATCATGGCCAACGACATCATCACCAATCTCGACGACGAAGCCGTGCAAGGCCTCACCCTCAATCAGGCCGTCGAGAAGATGCGCGGTCCGGTCAATACCAAGATCCGGCTGAAAATCATCCGCAAGGGTCAGGACAACCCGATCGACGTCACGCTGGTTCGCGACAACATCCGTGTCCGTTCGGTGCGCGCGCGGGCCGAAGGTGACGATATCGGCTTCATCCGCATCACCACCTTCAACGAACAGACCACCGAAGGCTTGAAGCGCGAAATCAACAACCTGACCACGCAGCTTGGCGACAAGCTGAAGGGCTTCGTCATCGACCTGCGCAACAATCCCGGCGGCTTGCTGGAAGAGGCGGTCACGGTTTCCGACACTTTCCTCGAGCGCGGCGAGATCGTCTCCACCCGCGGCCGCAACGCCGAGGAAACCCAGCGCCGCGCCGCGCATCCCGGCGACCTGACCAAGGGCAAACCGCTGATCGTTCTGATCAACGGCGGTTCGGCCTCGGCGTCCGAAATCGTCGCCGGCGCGCTGCAGGATCACAAGCGCGCGACGCTGGTCGGCACGCGCTCCTTCGGCAAGGGTTCGGTGCAGACCATCATTCCGCTCGGAAGCGGCAACGGTGCGCTGCGTCTTACCACCGCGCGCTATTTCACGCCGTCGGGCAAATCAATCCAGGCCAAGGGCATCGTCCCCGATATCGAGGTGCTGCAGGACGTACCCGACGAGTTGAAGGCGCGCACCGACACCAAGGGTGAAGCTTCGTTGCGCGGCCACTTGAAGTCCGAGGGCGACGAGAAGACCGGTTCGCAATCCTATGTGCCGCCGGACGCCAAGGACGACAAGGCCCTGAAGATGGCGGTCGACCTGCTGCACGGCGTCAAGGTCAATGCGACGGCGCCGGCGACCGGCGACAAGGCTGCGATCGACAAGCCTGGCAACAAGATAGCGAACTGACAGCTTCGGCTGAAAGTTTAGTGGAGACAGGGCGGCCTTCGGGCCGCCCTTTTGTTTGACGGTCCGATCCGTCAAAGCGGAACCCGAAACAGACCGTTGGCGAGGTACCCGCAGCCTGCCGCGCCATTGCCTCGTCGTGGTATCGTCGGCCGGATTGATTCGGGACGGGTCCATGGCAGAGACGGTCGATGATCTGAGCACGCCGCTCGGACAGGAAACGGTGCGCCAGAAGCGCCGATTTCGGCTGCCCTTTACCGGAATGCAGGCGCTTGCCGTCGTGCTCGGGCTGTTTCTGGTTACCTTCGCCGGATTTGCCATCTTCAACGACAACCCGTTTGGCGGCGAGCCGATCGCCCGGGTCGCGCTGCGACAGGCGACGCCTGCGGGAGAAAAATCGGCCATGGCGTCTTCGGCCGCCGCCGAGCACGGCGCCAAATCGGCCGCCAGGCCGGATGCAACGGGCGAACGAAAGACCGTCACGATAATCGACGGCTCAAGCGGGGCCCGGCACGACGTCACGATCTCAGGCGATGCTGCGGACAAGGCCGAGGCCACAGCCGCGCCCGCCATGATGGCCGGCATCGATCAGCGTCTGCTGGAAAAATCACGCTACGGCATGATCCCGGTCGTGTCAGATGGGCTGAAGCCTTTCACCGTCTACGCAGCCGACGCCGACCGCGCCAAAGCTGCAAAGATGCCCGCGGTTGCCATCGTGATCGGCGGCCTCGGCGTTGGCGCTGCCAAGACCGCCGACGCCATCATGAAACTGCCGGCGGCGGTAACGCTGGCGTTTACGCCCTACGGCTCGGATCCCGGCAAACTGGCGGAGCGGGGGCGCGCGCAACGCCATGAGATTCTGCTGCAGGTGCCGATGGAACCGTTCGACTATCCCGACAACGACCCCGGGCCGCAGACCCTGCTCACCACGCTTTCGCCTGAACAGAATCTCGACCGGCTGTACTGGCATCTCAGCCGCTTCCAGGGCTATGCCGGGATCGCCAATTTCATGGGTGGGCGTTTCGTCGTCACCGACGCGGTGATGCAGCCGATCATTCGCGAGGCCGCCAAGCGAGGGCTCGGTTATTTCGACGACGGCGCGGCGCCGCGCAGCGTCGCCCCCTCGCTGGCCGCCGCCCAGGCGATGCCCTTCGCCAGAGCCGATGTCGCGATCGACGCGGTCCCGACCGCAGCGGAAATCGACCGGGCTCTCCTGAGATTGGAAAATCTGGCAAAGGAAGGTGGAACCGCCGTCGGCATCGCCTCGGCGCTGCCGATTTCGATCGAGCGAATCGGTCTCTGGATCAAAGCGCTCGACAGCCATGGCATCATGCTTGTGCCATTGACAACCGCAATGCTGAAATCAAGATCCGGCTAAGGCACGATTTTCGGAAAATCGGAACCGGTTTTCGGGTAAGATCACGTCCGGAAAATACGATGAGGCTTGAGGGAATGGCGCGCTACGAAGATCTGCCGTACCGGACCTGCGTCGGCATGATGCTGATCAACGCAGCCGGGCTGGTCTTCATCGGTCGACGCGCCGGCGGCATCGAACATGTCGACGAATCCCATGTCTGGCAGATGCCGCAGGGCGGCGTCGATCCCGGGGAGGATACCTGGGCCGCCGCGAAGCGCGAACTCTACGAAGAGACCAGCGTCCGCTCGGTCGAGAAACTCGGCGAGGTCCCGGACTGGCTGATCTACGATATTCCACGCACTATTGCCGGCCGTACCTGGAAAGGCCGCTATCGCGGCCAGCGGCAGAAATGGTACGCGGTTCGCTTCACCGGCGAGGATTCTGAAATCAATGTCGCGAGCCCAGGCGGCGGCCACAAGGCGGAGTTCGTCAGCTGGCGCTGGGAGCCGATGAAGAACCTTCCCAATCTGATCGTTCCGTTCAAGCGCCCGGTCTATGAGCGCGTGGTGAAGGAATTTTCAGGGCTCGCGGGCGGGTAGCTCGTGATAGAGCAGAAGCCCTATCGCCCCAATGTGGGAATCGCCTTGTTCAATGCTTCCGGTCAGGTCCTGATCGGGCGGCGCTTTCGCGACGACGGGCCGGAAATCATTCTGCCGGGTCTTGAGTGGCAGATGCCGCAAGGCGGCATCGACGCGGCGGAGGACCCGCGCGCGGCGGTGATACGCGAACTCTGGGAAGAGACCGGCGTGGTGAGCGCCGAGTATCTCGGCGAAACCGATTGGCTGAGTTACGAGTTTCCACCCTATTCCGGGCCGCCGTCGCACCGCCTCGCGAAATTCCGCGGCCAGCGCCAGAAATGGTTCGCGCTGCGCTTTACCGGATTGGAAAATGAAATCGATCCGCTGACGCCGCGCAACGGCCAGCCGGCGGAATTCGACCGGTGGCGATGGGAGCGGCTCGATCGCACGGTCGATCTGGTGGTGCCGTTCAGGCGCGATGTCTATCGAATCGTGGCGCAGCGCTTTGCGGAATTCGCTAAATCCAGAGCATGATCCGGAAAAGTGGAAACCGGTTTTCCCAAAAGATCATGCTCAAACAAAGAGATTAGATCATAATCCGTTCAATCAAATCGGATCATGATCTAGTGCATCGCCGTCGCGCTGAGCTGTTGCTGGATGCTCTTGAAGCGATCGAGCCTCGCGATGGCGAGGTCGAGTTCGGAGCCTTCCTTCTCGGCGAGCTTGGCTTCCATTTCCGCGATCGTCTCGGCGAACTGGGCCTGGTCGAGTTCTTGCGTCGAGGTGGCGACATCGGCCAGCACCGTCAGGCCCTTGGCGGACACTTCGGCGAGGCCACCGAGCACGATGATCTTCTGATGGGTGTCGCCCGTCGTCACCGTCAGAATTCCCGGCCGGATCGCGGCCACTACCGGCGCATGTCCGGCGAGTACACCGAAATCACCCTCGAAGCCGGGGACGTCAACCTGGTCGACTTCGCCGGAGAAGGCGAGTTTTTCCGGGGAGACGAGATCGAAGTGGAAAGTGGCCATGGTGGACCTATCGATTTGAATTAGGACGTGGCGAATAGCGAATGGCGAATGGCGAGCAGAAAATCACTGGGCGATCGTCCTATTCGCTACTCGCCGCTCAAGCCGCTTCGGCCGCGAGCTTCTTGCCCTTTTCGACCGCCTCTTCGATGGTGCCTACCATGTAGAAGGCCTGCTCGGGCAGGTGGTCGTACTTGCCTTCGCAAAGCCCGCGAAAACCCTTGATGGTGTCGGCGAGCTCGACGAATTTGCCGGGGGAGCCGGTGAAGACTTCGGCCACGAAGAATGGTTGCGACAGGAAGCGCTCGATCTTGCGTGCGCGCGCAACCGTGACCTTGTCCTCCTCGGACAACTCATCCATGCCGAGAATGGCGATGATATCCTGCAGAGACTTGTAGCGTTGCAGGATTTGCTGCACCAGGCGCGCGGTCTGATAGTGCTCCTCGCCGACGATCAGCGGCGACAGCATGCGCGATGTTGAATCCAGCGGGTTCACCGCGGGATAAATTCCCTTCTCGGAGATGGCGCGATCGAGGTTGGTCGTGGCGTCAAGATGGGCAAACGTCGTCGCCGGCGCCGGATCGGTATAGTCATCCGCGGGCACGTAAATCGCCTGGATCGAGGTGATCGAGCCCTTGGTGGTGGTGGTGATGCGCTCCTGCAGCGCGCCCATGTCGGTACCAAGCGTCGGCTGATAGCCCACGGCCGAGGGAATACGGCCGAGCAGCGCCGACACTTCGGAGCCGGCCTGCGTGAAGCGGAAGATGTTGTCGACGAAGAACAGCACGTCCTGGCCCTGATCGCGGAAATGCTCGGCGACCGTAAGGCCGGTGAGGCCGACGCGGGCGCGGGCGCCCGGCGGCTCGTTCATCTGACCGTAGACCAGCGCGCATTTGGAGCCTTCGCCGCCGCCCTTCTTGTTGACGCCGGATTCGATGAACTCGTGATACAGGTCGTTACCCTCGCGGGTGCGTTCGCCGACGCCGGCGAACACCGAATAACCACCATGGGCCTTGGCGACGTTGTTGATCAGTTCCTGGATCAGCACCGTCTTGCCGACGCCGGCGCCGCCGAACAGGCCGATCTTGCCGCCCTTGGCGTAGGGCGCCAGCAGATCCACGACCTTGATCCCGGTGACGAGAATTTCAGATTCGGTCGACTGGTCGGTGTAGGCCGGCGCCGGTTGATGGATGGCGCGGTTGCCTTCCGACTTGATCGGCCCGGCTTCATCGACGGGCTCGCCGATCACGTTCATGATGCGCCCGAGCGTGCCGGCACCGACCGGCACCATGATCGGGTTGCCGGTGTCGCCGACTTCCTGACCGCGCACCAAACCTTCCGCGGTATCCATCGCGATGGTGCGCACCGTGGATTCGCCGAGATGCTGGGCAACCTCGAGCACAAGGCGGTTGCCGCCGTTCTGCGTCTCAAGCGCATTCAGGATGGCCGGCAGGTGTCCTTCGAACTGCACGTCAACGACGGCGCCGATGACTTGCGTGATGCGTCCGGTCTGGTTGGCGGGTGTAGCCATGAAAACTCTCTCCTTCGAATTCCTATTTTTGTCTGCGCATGCAGACCATGCGCGAAATCTCAGACCACCGTCAGCTTGACGGGAATGTTGCCCTTGGTCGCCTTCGAATACGGGCAGACTGTGTGGGCTTCTTCCACCAGTTGCTTGAGCTTGTCCTTGTCGGCGCCGGGAATCGTGACCTTGAGTTCGACGGCAAGGCCGAAGCCGCCGTCCTTCTGATCCAGCGTGACCTCGCAGGTCACGCGCGCGGCCTGGCCGTCGAGGCCGTATTTTTTCGCAACCAGCATGATGGCCTGGCCGTAGCAGGAGGAGTAGCCCATCGCGAACAATTGCTCGGGATTGTGTCCGTCGCCGGCGCCGCCGATTTCCTTCGGCGCCGCCATGGCGAGAGCCAGCGCGCCATTGTCCAGCATCGCACGGCCGTTACGGCCGCCCTTGGTAGTCGCTGATGTCACGTAAGCCATCGGTTGCCTCCTGTTGACACGAGCTGTCAGAGCGCCTCGGCGCCGGAGATGATTTCAATCAGCTCCTTGGTGATCATCGCCTGGCGGGTTCGGTTGTAGATCAGGGTCTGCTTGCGGATCATGTCGCCGGCGTTGCGGGTGGCGTTGTCCATAGCGCTCATCTGCGCGCCGTAGAACGAGGCGTTGTTTTCCAAGAGCGCACGGAAGATCTGCACCGCCAGATTTCGCGGCAACAGCCGGGTCAGAATCTCGTCTTCTTCCGGCTCGTATTCGTAAGCCGTCACCGGACCGGCATTGGCCGCCTGGTCTTCCACGACCAGCGGAATGATCTGCTGGGTGGTCGGCACCTGCGCGATCACGGATTTGAAGCGCGAATAGAACAGCGAGCAGACGTCGAACTCACCGGCCTCAAATCGCGCGATGACTTTCTTTGCGATGTCCTCGGCATTGACGAAGCCAAGCTGGCGAACCGAGCGCAGCTCGACGTTCTCCACGATCTGCTTTTCGAAGGTGCGGCGCAGTTGCTCAAATCCCTTGCGGCCGACGCAGAAGAACTTGACCTCTTTGCCCTGATTCATCAGCGCCAGCGCGCGCTCGCGGGCCAGACGCACGATCGAGGAATTGAATGCCCCGCAAAGACCGCGCTCTCCGGTGCAGACCAGGAGCAGGTGCACCTGATCCCTGCCGGTGCCGGCCAGCAACACCGGCGCGCCGGGCGAACCCGCCACCGATGTCGCGATGTTGGAGATCACCGCGTCCATTTTTTCGGCATAAGGCCGCGCCGCCTCGGCGGCGTTCTGGGCGCGGCGCAACTTCGAGGCCGCGACCATCTGCATCGCCTTGGTGATCTTCTGCGTCGCCTTGGTAGAGGCGATGCGGACCCGCATGTCTTTAAGTGAAGCCATTCAGTCTAACTCACGGCACCTCGGTTGCGCCTGCTCCCCCGAAAACGGGAGAGGTGAAGCAATCAAGCAAACGACTTGGCGTAACCCTCGACCACACCCTTGACCTTGGCGGCGGTGTCGTCGCCGAGATCGCGGCTGTCGCGGATGGTATTGAGGATATCGACGTGCTTGCCGCGCAGCAGCGACAGCAGGCCGTCCTCGAAGGCGCGAACCTTGGCGACCGGAATAGCATCCAGATAGCCGTTGACGCCGGCATAGATCACCACGACCTGCTCTTCCATCTTCAGCGGCGAGAATTGCGGCTGCTTCAGGAGTTCGGTCAGGCGCGAGCCGCGCGCCAAAAGGCGCTGCGTCGAGGCATCGAGGTCGGAACCGAACTGCGCGAACGCCGCCATTTCGCGGTATTGTGCGAGTTCGCCCTTGATCCTGCCGGCGACCTTTTTCATCGCCTTGGTCTGTGCAGAGGATCCGACGCGCGACACCGACAGGCCGACGTTCAACGCCGGACGAATGCCCTGGAAGAACAGATCGCTCTCGAGGTAGATCTGGCCGTCGGTAATCGAGATCACATTGGTCGGGATATAGGCCGACACGTCGTTGGCCTGGGTTTCGATGACCGGCAGCGCCGTCAGCGAGCCCGAGCCCTGATCGTCGTTCAGCTTGGCGGCGCGCTCGAGCAGGCGCGAATGCAGATAGAACACGTCGCCGGGATAGGCTTCGCGGCCCGGCGGACGGCGCAGCAGCAGCGACATCTGGCGATAGGCCACCGCCTGTTTCGACAGATCGTCGTAGATGATGACGGCATGCATGCCGTTGTCGCGGAAGTATTCGCCCATGGTGCAGCCGGTGAACGGCGCGATGTACTGCATCGGCGCCGGATCGGAGGCGGTGGCAGCGACAATGATCGAATATTCCAGCGCGCCCTGCTCTTCCAGCACCTTGACGAACTGCGCCACCGTCGAGCGCTTCTGGCCGATCGCGACGTAGATACAATAAAGCTTGATTTTCTCGTCGGTCTGGGCGTTCAGCGGTTTCTGGTTGAGGATGGTGTCGAGCGCGATCGCGGTCTTGCCGGTCTGGCGGTCGCCGATGATCAGTTCGCGCTGGCCGCGGCCGATCGGGATCAACGCATCGATCGCCTTCAGCCCGGTTGCCATCGGTTCGTTGACCGATTTGCGCGGAATGATGCCCGGGGCCTTGACGTCGACCCGCTTGCGTTCCGTCGCCTGGATCGGCCCCTTGCCGTCGATCGGATTGCCGAGCGCATCGACGACGCGGCCGAGCAGGCCCTTGCCGACCGGGGTATCGACGATGGCGCCGGTGCGCTTGACGGTCTGGCCTTCCTTGATCTCGCGGTCGGCGCCGAAGATCACGATACCCACATTGTCGGTTTCGAGGTTCAGCGCCATGCCGCGCGTGCCGTTCTCGAACTCGACCATCTCGCCGGCCTGGACGTTATCGAGGCCGTAGACGCGGGCAATGCCGTCGCCCACGGACAACACCTGTCCGACTTCGGAAACCTCGGCTTCCTGGCCGAAATTCTTGATCTGGTCCTTCAGGATCGCGGAAATTTCCGCGGCGCGAATGTCCATCAGCCTGCCTCTTTCATCGCGTGCTTGATCGAATTGAGTTTGGTGCGAAGCGAACTATCCACCATCCGGCTGCCAAGCTTGACGACAAGGCCGCCGATGATCGAGGGATCGACTTTCACGTTGAGCGCGACGTCCTTGCCCGTCACCGATTTCAGCGCGGTCTTCAGGGCGTCGAGATTCTTGTCATTGAGTTTTTCTGCTACCGTGACGTCGGCGGTGGCCTCGCCCTTGAATTTGGCAACCAGCGCCCGGAAGGCGCGGATCACGTCACCGACGGCGAACAGGCGCCGATTGGCCGTCAGAACCTTCAGGAATTTCGCGGCGATACCGGAAATACCGGCCCTGTCGAGCACCGCGGCCAGCGCCTTCAACTGGGTATCCGCCGAGAAAACCGGGCTGCGAACCAGCCGCCTCAAATCGGCGCTGTCGGCGAGCATGGCGTCAAATCGGTCGAGATCGGCTTTTACCGCATCGACGGTTTTTTCGTCGCGCGCCAGTTCGAACAAAGCCGTTGCATAACGGCCAGACACTCCCGAAACCGACGGATCTTCAGCAGCCACGAGCGCGCTCTTTTTGCTGTCAAACTCGCAAGGGAAAAACCGTCGCCACGATGCAGCGCCTAGCGATCCAAGCCCTTGGAATTCAAGCGGGACTTCGATTTTCGACCGGCACGATGGGCGCCGGGATCGTTAAAATCGCGGCTTTGCTAACATAGCAAGAGCGCAGGTGCAACATGACGGCTGTGGCCGGCGATGCCATGTCGCACGTCGATTGCTGGCGTTGTTCGCAGGTAAATTTTTGCGGCTCGCGGTGACCATCACCGCCTCCGGTCCGGGGCCGGCATCCCAACCCACAACGCAAATCGTTCCGAGCCTCACGGCATGGGCGGCATGTCCGATCGAATGGAACGACCGGACGCCCGTCGGCCCATTCCATTATCGCATTACTTGCCAAGACCACGCGGCCTCCCCTGACGACTTGCATCATCAGTATAGAATAGAATTCAATGGATAATACTTTGTAAAACTCCAGTAATGGAGAAGTAAAATGGGTCATCTGCCGGCGATAACAAGATGTTTCAGTAGCAGAAAAAACGATCTACTGCCCATTTTATGCCTCATTAGCCCACCAAACGGCAATCACTCAAAGCGGAGCGGGAGTTCCACTTGCCGCATGTGTTGCATTACTAATTTAAGGGACAGGTATATGCTAAAGCTCAACAAGCAGACACTGGGAAATCTAACCCGGTCGCGATCGGCGCTAGCTCTTTTCGCCGCAACGGTCCTGATCGGGGGCGGTTCGACCGAAGCCTCGGCCCGGTCCCATCGACACCACCATCACCAAGGCCACCACCATATGCACCAGGCTGCCCGCACTTCGGACAGCTCTTCGGGCTGGCGCAACGCCAATGCCGCGTTCGCCCCGTTCGGTGGCTCTGGCCGCTCATTCTCCGGAATGGCTTCCTTTTACGGAAGTGAATCCGGCAGCCGGACCGCCTCGGGCCAACGCTTCAATCAGAACGCCATGACGTGCGCCCACCGCTCGCTGCCGTTCGGCACCAAGCTCAGGGTTACCCATGGCGGCCGCAGCGTCGTCGTTACCGTCAATGACCGGGGCCCGTTCGTCCGCGGCCGGGTTCTCGACCTTTCGACCGGTGCGGCGCGAGCCGTCGGCCTGACCGGCGCCGGCGTCGGCCGGGTGACTGCCGAGGTCGTCTCCTGAGGGCGCTTCGGACGCCCCCTGCCGTCCATCAGGTTCGGTAAGCGTTCGCGTAAAAGTACCGGCGGCAGGACTTCCTGCATGCCAAGCCTGCCGTCGCCAATGACGGCAGGCTTTTTTTACGGCTGGCCTCCTACAGGAAACTCTGCGGGTCGACGTCGATCTCGAGCTTGAGATTGCCCTTGGTCTTGGGGCCGGCGGCGAGCCATTCGCGCAAATATTCCGACAGATCGACATTGCGGAGCGATTTCACCAGGAGCCGGAAGCGATAGCGGCCCCTGATGACGGCAAGCGGGGCCTCGGCGGGTCCCAATACCTGGATCCGCGGGTCGATCGGCGCGATCGCAGCCAATTTTCGCGCAAAGCTCTCCGCGGTCGGCCGGTCGCCCGCCGAGATGATCAGGCTCGCCAGCCGGCCGAACGGTGGATAGCCGGCGCGCTCGCGCGCCTCGATCTCGCTGGCATAAAACGCCTCGCGGTCGCAGGCGACCAGCGCCTTCATCACGGGATGTTCGGGCTGATGGGTCTGCAGATAGCCGACCCCGCGGCCCTGGTCGCGCCCGGCGCGCCCGATCACCTGATTGAGCAACTGGAACGTCCGCTCGGCGGCGCGCGGATCGCCATTGCCGAGCCCCAAATCCGCGTCGACCACGCCGACCAGGTTGAGCCGCGGA
Organism: uncultured Alphaproteobacteria bacterium; assembly: GCA_963742425.1. GTDB lineage: Bacteria > Pseudomonadota > Alphaproteobacteria > Rhizobiales > Xanthobacteraceae > Bradyrhizobium. Next base: position 568,137 of record CAVULR010000004.1, on the reverse strand, counting down.
AAATGATGGCCCTTCGCCACCAGCTGGGTGCCGATGATGATATCCACCCGCCCCTCGGCGATCTCGTTCAACTCGGTCCGCATGGTCTCGATCGAGGTGATCAGGTCGCTCGAGAGCACCATGGTGCGCGCGTCCGGAAACAGCTGGGCTGCCTCCTCCTGCAAACGTTCGACGCCGGGGCCGACCGCGACCAGCGATTCCTCGGCTTGACAATGCGGACAGACATGCGGGCGCGGCATCGAGAAGCCGCAGTGATGACAGACCAGGCGCTCGCGAAAGCGATGATCGACCAGCCAGGCGTCGCAGATGGTGCAGGCAAAGCGGTGCCCGCAAGCGCGGCATAAGGTCAGTGGCGCGTAGCCGCGGCGGTTGAGAAACAACAGCGCCTGCTCGCGCCGCTCGATTGCGATTTTGATCTCTTCGGCGAGCCTCGGCGAGATGAAACGGCCGCGCGGGGGCGCTTCACGGCGCAGGTCGATCGCCTCGATGTGCGGCATGTGCTGGCCGCCGAACCGCGACGGCAGCACCACGCGCTGATAGCGCCGCTTGCGCGCATTGACCTCGGACTCGACCGATGGCGTCGCGGAAGCCAGCACGATCGGAATCTTCGCGATATGGGCGCGCACCACCGCCATATCGCGGGCGTGATAATGCGCGCCTTCGTCCTGCTTGTAGGCCTGGTCGTGTTCCTCATCGACCACGATCAGCCCGAGATTGGCATAGGGCAGGAACAGCGCCGAGCGCGCGCCGACCACGACCGGGGCTTCGCCGGCCGCAATCGCGGCCCAGTTGCGTTGCCTCGTGCGCGGGGTCAGTTCGGAATGCCATTCCAGCGGCCGTACGCCGAAACGCTGCGCGAAGCGGTCGAGGAACTGTCCGGTCAGCGCGATCTCCGGCATCAGGATCAGCGACTGCCTGCCGCGGCGGATGACTTCCGCGATCGCCTCGAAATAGACCTCGGTCTTGCCCGAGCCGGTGACGCCGTCGAGCAGGGCGACGTGAAAGCTGCCATTGGCGGCCAGCGCCCGCATCGCATCGACCGCGGCGCGTTGCGCCCGCGAGAAATCGGGCATGGCGAAGGAAGGATCGGGCGCCGGCGGTGCCAGCGCACGCGGCATCGGCTCCGTCGTCAGCGTACCCTCATCGACAAGGCCGTCGATGACGCCGGAGCTGACGCCGGCTTCCTTTGCCGCTTCGGATTTGCCGTGCATCAGGCGATCCGACAATACCTCGATCAGCCGGCGGCGCGCCGGCGTCATGCGGCGGGGCACTTCGCCTGTCAGCCGAACCCCCATCCGCACCCGTTCGGGCCCGAGATGTTCGCCCATCCGCAAGCACATCCGCAAAACCATGCCGCGCGCCGACAGCGTGTAATTGGCGACCCAATCGACGAGCGCGCGCAACTCCTCCTTCAGCGGTGGTACATCGAGCTTCTCGCCGACGTCCTTGAGACGATTATGCAGGCGCGGATCGGGATTGGCGTTTTCGGCCCATACCACCGCGACCACCTCGCGCGGCCCGAGCGGCACGCACACCACATCGCCCGGCTTGAGCTCCATGCCGCGCGGCACCCGGTATGAATAGGCCTGATTGAGCGCAACCGGCACCAGCACGTCGACGATTCGTGTCGGCGATGCGGTCGAGGCACTGGCGCGGGTGGAATGGTCCATCTTGAGAATCAGACCCGGAAAGCTAGAAAGCTGGTCAATCTAGGACCGCGCGCCGGTTCGGACCAGTGCCTGCGCGGTAGCCCCGACGCAAGTTAGCGAACGGTAAACGAAAGAGGTGCGATATAGTCGCCGAAATCATCGGGGTGCCCCCAGGCGGCATATGACAAAGCCAATTCCCGCCATCCAACCCATCGAGCTCGATTGCGCCGACGAAGGCATCGCGCTTCAGATGACGCGGTGGCTGTCGCACTTACGCAGCGAACGGCGGCTGTCGCCGAAGACATTGGAGGCCTACGCCCGCGATGCCAGACAATGCCTCGAATTTCTCGGCGAGCATTGGGGCAAACGGGTGACGCTTGCCCGCTTTGCAGCACTCGAGGCCACCGACATCAGGGCCTTCATGGCAATGCGGCGCGGAAACGATATCGGCGGACGCTCCCTGATGCGGACGCTGGCGGGGTTGCGCTCGTTCGGCCGCTTCCTCGAACAGGAAGGCAAGGGCAAGGTCGGTGCGCTGTCTGCGATACGCGCGCCCAAGGTCGGCAAAAGCCTGCCGAAGCCGATTCAGATGGCGGGGGCCAAACGCCTCACCGACGCCGATGAGCGCGCGGGCGAAACCCGCGATCCCTGGATCTGGGCGCGGGACGCCGCCGTGATGGCGCTGTTGTACGGCTCAGGCCTGCGCATCTCCGAGGCGCTCGGCCTGAGACGGCGTGACGTGCCTCTGCCCGGCGCCGGCGACGTGCTGATCGTGACCGGCAAGGGCAACAAGACCCGCATGGTGCCGGTGCTGCAAAACGTGCTGACGCTTGTTCAGGACTATGCGGCGATGTGCCCACATCCGTTACCGCCAGAAGGGCCGATCTTCGTCGGCGCCCGCGGCGGCCCGCTCAAGGCCCGGATTATCCAGCTCACCATGGAACGGCTGCGCGGCGCGCTGGGCCTGCCCGACAGCGCGACACCGCATGCGCTGCGGCATTCCTTCGCGACCCATCTTCTATCTCGCGGCGGCGATTTGCGCGCGATCCAGGAACTGCTCGGCCACGCCTCGCTGTCGACCACGCAGATTTACACCGGCATCGACAGCGAGCGACTGATGCAGGTTTATAAAACGGCGCATCCCCGCGCCTGAGACGACCTCACCTGCAAACCCGGCACGTCGACGCCCGCTTGCCTCTTGCGCAGACCGTGTTGTTGGTCAATCGTGGGGCTGTCGAGCAGGGAGAAAATCATGAGCGCCCACGAAAGCATGGAGCAGGCGGAGCACACCGAGCACGCCGCCGGCGAAAACAGGAAGATCGCGCTGTTGATCGCCGTGATCGCGCTGTGCCTGGCGCTGTCGGAGACGCTGGGCAAGGGCGCCCAGACCGAATCCATCAGCAAGAATGTCGAGGCGTCGAACTTGTGGGCGTTCTTTCAGGCCAAGAGCATCCGCCGCACCGTGGTCCAGACCGCTTCGGACCAATCCAAGCTTAGCCTCGGCACCGTGGGCGACGCTGCCGCCAAGGCCACATTGCAAAAGCAGATCGACGACTGGCAGAAGACTGCGGCGCGCTACCGCTCGGAGCCGGAAACCGGCGAAGGGACCGAGCAATTGTCCGAACGCGCCAAACACGCCGAGGAGGAGCGCGACCTTGCGACCGCGAAATACCATCACTTCGAACTCGCCTCCGCCGCCTTTCAGATCAGCATCGTGCTGGCGTCTGCGACCATCATCACCGGCATTATGGCGCTGGCCTGGATATCAGGCGTGCTGACACTGGCGGGTATCGCCGTCACCGCGCTTGGCGTGATGTTGCCGCATCTGTTGCATCTGCATTGAACGGCGCGTGATGCGTTCAGGTTGATCGGCCAAACGGCCGCCGTTCCCCGCTCTAACGCGCTTCGCGCACGCTCTTGCGGAAACGCTGGATCAGCCGCAGCGTGCGCGAAGACCAGCTGCTGCCGTCGCCCCGCAGCGCATCCTTCAACCGCGCTCTGAGGGGGTCGACCAGCGCGTTGGCCTTCGCCCGCAAGTCCAGGACAAACTCATAAAGCGTCTCGAACCAATCCATTTCGAGCAATTTGTCCCGCGTCACGTCGAACACGAAAGCGGCGACGCCGACGCCGAGGAATTTTGCAAACAGGATGGTGAGGATGGCGCTGATCCAATACTCATGGGCGAGCAGCCAGAAGCCCATCAGCTTCAGCGGAAACAACGGGATCACCGGCACGATGAAGACGATCAGCGTCATTGCCGGCGACAGCGTATCGACGCGCTCGGTAAGCCATTGCTTGAATGTGTGCAGCGGAATCCGCGCCACCACCCAGGCCACAATCGGCTCGAGGTGATCCCACAGCCATGCTTCGATCAAAAAGATGATCGCAAGCAAAACCCAGAGCGGTTGCAACAGGCGACGCATGGTCACGTTCCCCGTCCGACCGGGCGCGGTTCACATATGTATCGCGCGCTTGCCAACTGCAAGCGCCGCTTCCTTGATGGCTTCCGAACGAGTTGGGTGCGCGTGGCAGGTGCGCGCCAGATCCTCCGCGGAGCCACCGAACTCCATTAGCACGGCGGCTTCATGGATCAATTCGCCTGCCTCGCGTCCGACAATATGCACGCCGAGCACTCGATCGGTTTTCGCATCTGCGAGAACCTTCACGAAACCGTCAGTGGTCTGGTTGACCTTGGAGCGGCCATTGGCGGTAAACGGAAATTTACCTGAAGTGTAGGCCACCCCGGCCTGTTTCAGTTCTTCCTCGGTCTTGCCGACCGCCGCGATTTCCGGCGTGGTATACACGACCCCAGGGATGACGTCGTAATTCACATGGCCGGCCTGGCCGGCGAGAATTTCAGCTACCGCGACACCTTCGTCCTCGGCCTTGTGGGCGAGCATCGGACCGGCGATCACGTCGCCGATGGCCAGGATGCCCTTCACGCTTGTGGAAAAGTGCGCGTCGATCTGCACCCGGCCGCGATTGTCCAGCGCAATCCCGGCTTCCTTCAGGCCGAGGCCCTCGGTGTAGGGGACACGCCCGATCGCCACCAGCACCACGTCGGCTTCCAGCGACTCCGGCTTGCCGCCCGCGGCCGGCTCGATCCGGACCGACAGCGTCTTGCCTGAAGTGTCGACGCCCGTGACCTTGGCACCGAGCTTGAACGCGAAGCCCTGCTTTTCGAGAATGCGCTGGAATTGTTTTGCGACTTCGCCGTCCATCCCCGGCAAGATGCGGTCGAGAAATTCCACCACGGTGACTTGCGCACCAAGCCGGTGCCAAACCGAGCCGAGTTCGAGCCCGATCACGCCGGCGCCGACGATCAGCAATTTCCCGGGCACCTTGTCGAGCGACAGCGCGCCGGTCGACGACACGATGCGCTTCTCGTCGATCTCGATGCCTTTCAGCTGTGCGACGTCGGAGCCTGTGGCGATGACGATGTTTTTGGTCTCCACGGTCTGCGTCTTGCCGTCGCTGCCGGCGACCTCGACCTTGCCGGCGCCAAGTATCCTGCCCTTGCCGCTGATGACGTCGATCTTGTTCTTCTTCATCAGAAATTCGACGCCCTTGACGTTGCCGTCGATGCCCTGCTGCTTGAAATTCATCATCGCGGGCAGATCGAGCTTCGGCGCGGGAACGCTGACCCCCATTTTCGCAAAGGAGTGCCCGGCTTCCTCGAACATCTCCGAGGCATACAACAGCGCCTTCGACGGCATGCAGCCGACGTTGAGACAGGTGCCGCCCAGCGTCGCGTTCTTCTCGACCACGGCGACCTTCATGCCGAGCTGCGCCGCGCGTATCGCGCAGACATATCCGCCCGGACCGGTGCCGATGATAACGAGATCGTAATTGGCCATGACAAAAATCCTGAAGCTCAAACTTATGACAGGGTGTTAGCGCCCGCCCGAGACGTCGAGGATCGCGCTGGTCACGTAGGACGCATCCTCAGACATCAGCCAGACGATGGCATTGGCGACTTCCTCCGCGCTGCCGACCCGCTTCATCGGCACCAGATGCGACAGACGATGCGCGCGCTCAGGGTCGCCGCCGGAGGCGTGGATCTCGGTGTCGATCAGGCCCGGGCGGATCGCGGCGACGCGGATGCCTTCGCCCGCGACCTCCTGGGCAAGGCCGATGGTGAAGGAATCGATCGCGCCCTTGGACGCCGCGTAATCGACATAAGTGTTGGCGCCGCCGAGCTTGGCGGCAGCCGACGACAGATTGACGATCACACCGCCCTTTCCGCCATGTTTGGTCGACATCCGCTTCACCGCCTCGCGTGCGCACAGGATTGCGCCGGTGACGTTGATCGTCATTACGCGCTGGATGCGCTCGACGCTCATTTCGTCGACGCGCACGCCACTCCTGCCGACAATGCCGCCATTGTTGACCAGCGCGCCGAGCGTACCGAGTTTGTCGCCGGCCTCGAACAGACTGAGGATCTCGCTCTCCTCGGCGACATCGCATTTCGCCGCAATGGCCTTGCCGTTAGAGCGCTCGATGATCGCGACCACTTCATTCGCGGCCGCCTGGTTGCTGGCATAGCCGACCACGATCCTGAAGCCGCGCTTGGCCGCCGCAATCGCGGTGGCGCGGCCGATGCCGCGGCTGCCGCCGGTAATGATCGCTACCCTATCGTTCAAGACTTACCCCCTCAACCCGCTGTTGCGATTGTCCGCGGCGCCTTCATGACTTCGAGGGTTCGGCTTCACAGATCCAATACCAGCCGCGCCGGATCTTCCAGGCTCTCCTTGACGCGCACCAGGAACGTCACTGCTTCCTTGCCGTCGATGACGCGGTGATCGTAGGACAGCGCCAGATACATCATCGGGCGAATCTCGACCTTGCCGCCGAGCGCCACCGGGCGGTCCTGAATCTTGTGCATGCCGAGAATCGCCGACTGCGGCGCATTGAGGATCGGCGTTGACATCAGCGAGCCGTAGATGCCGCCATTGGTGACGGTGAAGGTGCCGCCCTGCATCTCGTCGATCTTGAGCTGGCCGTCGCGGGCGCGCCGCCCGAAATCGGCGATGCTCTTTTCGATCTCGGCAATCGACTTGTGATCGCAGTCGCGCACCACCGGCACCACCAGCCCCCGGTCGGTGCCGACGGCGACGCCGATGTGATAATAATTCTTGTAGATCAGGTCGGTGCCGTCGATCTCGGCATTGACCGCCGGAATATCCTTCAGCGCCTGCACGCAGGCCTTGGCGAAGAAGCCCATAAATCCAAGCTTGCTGTTGTGCTTCTTCTCGAACACGTCCTTGTACTGGGCGCGCATCGCCATGATGTGGCTCATATCGACCTCGTTGAAGGTCGTGAGCATCGCCGCCGTGTTCTGGACGTCCTTCAGGCGGCGCGCGATGGTCTGGCGCAGCCGCGTCATCTTCACGCGCTCTTCGCGCGCGGCATCGTCGGCGGGCGATGGCGCGCGCACCTGGACGGCGGCCGCGGGCTGGTTGACCGGGGTCGGCGCCGAGGCCGCCTTCTCGATCGCCGCCAGCATGTCGCCCTTGGTGACGCGGCCATCCTTGCCCGAGCCTGGGACGGTCGCGGCATCGATGCCGCTCTCGGCGGAGATCTTGCGCACCGACGGCGCCAACGGTGCGTCGGCCGGCGGGGTCTTTGCCGCGGCAGCGGCAGGCGCGGCGACAGCGGGTGGCGGAGCGGCCGGTGCCGCGGCCCTGGCGGGGGCTTGAGCCGGTTTGGCGGCGCCTGATGCGCCATCCTTGATCTGTCCGAGCAACGCGCCGACGGCGACGGTCTCGCCATCCTTGGCGACGATTTCACCGAGCGTGCCTGCCGACGGCGCCGGGACTTCGATCGTGACCTTGTCGGTCTCCAGCTCAACCAGCGGCTCATCCACCGCAACCGCATCGCCGGCCTTCTTGAACCAGCGGCCGATGGTGGCCTCGGTCACGGATTCGCCGAGTGTCGGAACGCGAATTTCGGTCATGGTCTGTTTCCTCAAATAGCCGGTCTGGTCATCGCCCGCCAAGGCGGGCGATCCAGTAATCCCTCGGTTCTGATTGAAAACGAACGGTGCGGGTTACTGGATGCCCCGCTTTCGCGGGGCATGACGAACGAAAAATCTGGTCAGTTCAACGCTTCATCCAGCAGCGCCTTGAGCTGCGCCAGGTGCTTCGACATCAAACCGGTCGCGGTCGCAGCCGCCGCCGCGCGGCCGGCGTAACGCGGCCGCTTGTTCGGCGCCTGGATCTGGTTCAGCACCCATTCGAGATAGGGCTCGATGAAATGCCATGCGCCCATGTTGCGCGGCTCTTCCTGGCACCAGACCAGTTCGGCATGCTTGAAACGTCCGAGTTCCTGCACCAAGGCCTTGAGCGGCACCGGATAGAGTTGCTCGACGCGCATGATGTAGACGTCGTCGATGTCGCGCTTCTCGCGCTCGTCATAGAGGTCGTAATAGACCTTGCCCGAGCACAACACGACGCGGCGGATCTTGTCGTCCGGCACCAGCTTGATCTTTTCGTCCGGCAGCATCACCGCGTCATCATAAAGAAGGCGGTGGAAGGTGGTATTCGCGCCGAGCTCATCGAGCCTCGAGACCGCACGCTTGTGCCGCAGCAGCGACTTCGGCGTCATCAGGATCAGGGGCTTGCGAATCTCGCGATGCAGCTGGCGCCGCAGCACGTGGAAGAAATTGGCGGGCGTAGTGGGATGAACCACCTGCATGTTGTCTTCGGCGCACATCTGCAGGAAGCGTTCGAGCCGGCCGGAAGAATGCTCCGGCCCCTGGCCCTCGTAGCCATGCGGCAGCATGCAGACCAGCCCGGACATGCGCAGCCATTTGCGCTCACCCGAGGAGATGAACTGGTCGAACAGCACCTGCGCGCCGTTGGCGAAGTCGCCGAACTGCGCTTCCCAGATCGCCAGCGCCTTGGGTTCGGCCAGCGAATAGCCATACTCGAAACCGAGCACGGCTTCCTCCGAGAGCAGCGAATTGATGACCTCGAAGTGACCCTGATCGCCGCCGAGATGATTGAACGGCGTGTAGCGGCTCTCGTCTTCCTGATCGATCAGCACCGAATGGCGCTGCGAGAAGGTGCCGCGCTCGCTGTCCTGGCCCGACAGCCGGACATGATGGCCTTCCTGCAATAGCGTGCAGAACGCCAGCGCCTCGCCGGTCGCCCAGTCGATCCCGGCGCCGGTGTCGATCGCCTTGGCGCGGTTTTCCAGGAACCGCTGCACGGTGCGGTGAATCCGGAAGCCATCGGGCACTTTGGTGATTTTGCGGCCGAGATTCCTGAGCACCGCGACATCGACGCCGGTAACGCCGCGGCGGGCGTCCTCTTCCTGATCCGCCGATTTGAAGCCGGCCCATTTGCCGTCGAGCCAGTCCGCCTTGTTGGGCTTGTAGCCCGCGCCGGCCTCGAGTTCGGCATCGAGCCGCGCGCGCCAGTCGGCCTTGGCCTTCTCGATCTCGCCTTCGGTCATCACGCCTTCGGCGATCAGCCGTTTGGAATAAATCTCGACCGTGCCCGGATGCGCCGCGATCTTCTTGTACATCACGGGCTGGGTGAACATCGGCTCGTCGCCCTCGTTGTGGCCATGCCTGCGGTAGCAGAACATGTCGATCACGACGGGCTTGTGGAATTTCTGCCGGAATTCGATCGCGACCTTGGCCGCGAACACCACGGCTTCCGGATCGTCGCCGTTGACGTGGAAGATCGGCGCGTCGATCATCTTCGCCACATCGGACGGATAGGGCGAGGAACGCGAATAGCGCGGATAGGTGGTAAATCCGATCTGGTTGTTGACGATGAAATGCAGCGAACCGCCGGTGCGATAACCCTTCAGGTCTGATAGCCCGAAGCATTCCGCCACCACGCCCTGCCCCGCGAAGGCGGCGTCACCGTGCATCAGCAGCGGCAGCACCGAGATGCGCATGTCCGGGGGATCGCCATGCTGGTCCTGCTTGGCGCGCACCTTGCCGAGCACCACAGGATCGACGATTTCCAGATGCGAGGGATTGGCGGTCAGCGACAGGTGAATGCGGTTGTTGTCGAACTCGCGGTCCGACGACGCGCCGAGATGATATTTGACGTCGCCGGAGCCCTCGACCGCGTCGGGATTGGCCGAGCCGCCCTTGAATTCATGGAACAGCGCGCGATGCGGCTTGCCCATCACCTGCGTCAGCACGTTGAGCCGTCCGCGATGCGGCATGCCGACCACGATTTCCTTGACGCCGAGATTGCCGCCGCGCTTGATGATCTGCTCCAGCGCCGGAATCAGCGATTCGGCGCCGTCGAGCCCGAAGCGCTTGGTGCCGGTGAATTTTAGATCGCAGAATTTCTCGAAACCCTCGGCCTCGATCAGCTTCATCAGAATTGCGCGGCGGCCCTCGCGGGTGAAACTGATCTCCTTGTCCGGACCCTCGATGCGTTCCTGAATCCAGCTCTTCTGCGCGGCGTTGGTGATGTGCATGAACTCGACGCCGAGCGTCTGGCAGTAGGTACGCTCGCAGATCGCGACGATCTCGCGCAAGTTGCCGTATTCAAGACCGAGCACATGATCGAGAAAAATCTTTCGGTCGAAATCGGCCTCCGCAAAACCATAGGAACGTGGGTCGAGCTCTTCGCGGTCGCGCGGCGCCTCGATGCCGAGCGGGTCGAGTCTCGCGTGAAAATGCCCGCGCATGCGATAGGCGCGGATCAGCATCAAGGCGCGCACGGAATCGCGCGTCGCCTGATGGACATCGGCCGGCGTGAGTTCCGCGCCCTTGGCCTGCGCCTTGGCGGCAAGCTTGCCGCCAACGGACTTTTCGACTTCCGCCCAATTGCCGTCGAGCGCCGAGGTCAGATCATCGCGCGGCGTCAGCGGCCAATTATCGCGGCCCCATGAAGGTCCTTCGGCGTTCTTGCGAACGTCGGCCGGGGTATCCTTCAGGCTCTTGAAAAACGCCTGCCACTCGGTGTCGACCGAGGCCGGGTCCTGCTCGTAGCGGGCGTAGATATCGTCGATGTAGGGGGCGTTTGTGCCCTGCAAAAACGAGGAGAGGGCAAAGGCGGCGTTCGCGTCCTGGCGAGACATGACTAGCGTCCTGGTGATTTACTTCGCGCATGGAATACGGCGCGGGCGGCCAATCCGGGCACCGGATTCGCGTGATTAAGGGGCTTTTACCCTATTTAGGGCGATTGTTCGCCCCCAAAAGAACTAAGGAATGAATTAAGACTTCAATTTTTCGGCAAGTGTTTTTCCAAGCCGTGCGGGCGAGGGCGAGACGGTGATTCCGGCCGATTCCATCGCCGCGGTCTTGGAACCGGCATCGCCCTTACCGCCGGAGATGATGGCGCCGGCATGACCCATGCGGCGTCCGGGAGGAGCCGTGACGCCGGCGATGAAACCCACCATCGGCTTCTTGCGGCCGCGCTTTGCCTCATCTTTCAGAAACTGCGCGGCGTCTTCTTCGGCCGAGCCGCCGATCTCGCCGATCATCACGATCGAGGTGGTCTTGGGATCGGCCAGAAACATCTCCAGCATGTCGATGAATTCGGTGCCCTTGACCGGATCGCCGCCGATGCCGACAGCCGTGGTCTGGCCGAGACCTTCCTGGGTGGTCTGAAACACGGCCTCATAAGTCAGCGTGCCCGAACGCGACACAATGCCGACATTGCCCGACATGAAGATATTCGCCGGCATGATGCCGATCTTGCATTCGCCGGCCGTCATCACGCCCGGACAATTCGGCCCGATCAGCCGCGACTTCGATCCGGAGAGCGAACGCTTCACCCGCACCATATCGAGCACCGGAATCCCTTCGGTGATGCACACGATCAACGGGATTTCGGCATCGATCGCCTCGCAGATCGCGTCGGCCGCGCCCGGCGGCGGCACATAGATCACGCTGGCATCGGCGCCGGTCTTGTCGCGCGCTTCAGCGACGGTGTCGAACACCGGAAGGCCCAGATGCGTGGCGCCGCCTTTGCCCGGCGAGGTGCCGCCAACCATCCTGGTGCCGTACGCGATCGCCGCTTCCGAATGAAACGTGCCGTTCTTGCCGGTAAAACCCTGGCAGATGACTTTGGTGTTCTTGTCGATCAGGATGGACATGAGGGGATTTGCTTTCGCGAAACGATCGGTGAAGTTTATTGGATCCGCCGATAAACGCCGGTGAGCACGTCGGCCCATCCTTCCGCGTCAGGCGAGAACTGGATTTTCATATTGTAGGTATTGTCGTCTACGACTTCGTAGACGTGGCGCGCATTGCCGCGCAGCGAGCCCCGAACCAAAATCAGCGATTTGCCGGTCCAGCCGCCGGAGGCCGGCGCCGGTGCATAGTAACCCAGCGAATCGTGCCAGAACAATTTGTAGTGCCGATCCTCGCGATCGTAGGTGAACACGCCATGGGTGGCGAAGCTTTCCCTGCCGTCGCGCATTTGCCGCGTATCCTGGATCAAATAGAAGCCGTTGAGATCGATGCGGGCCGTGACATGCGAGGTGGCGGGCCCGCCCGCCACCCAGCGCGACGGATACACCATCTCTTCGCCGGTCCACTCGCCCGCGAACGCTGCGAGCTTGCGATGCTCTTCCAGCGGCGCCGGTGCGGCGAGATGGTTCTCGGCCATTGCTTCAAGCCCCTTTCACGGCTTTCACGATTTTCTGCGCGGCATCGTCGAGATTGTCGGCCGGCAGCACGTTGAGGCCGCTTTCGCGGATGATCTTCTTGCCGGCATCGACATTGGTGCCCTCCAGCCGCACCACCAACGGCACCTTCAGGCCGACTTCCTTGACCGCGGCGACCACGCCCTCGGCGATGACGTCGCATTTCATGATGCCGCCGAAAATGTTGATCAGGATGCCCTTCACGTTGGGATCGGCGGTGATGATCTTGAATGCGGCGGCAACCTTGGCCTTGTCAGCGCCGCCGCCGACATCGAGGAAGTTCGCCGGCGCCATGCCGTAAAGCTTGATGATGTCCATCGTCGCCATCGCAAGGCCGGCGCCGTTGACCATGCAGCCGATATTGCCATCGAGGGTGACGTAATTGAGATCGTATTTCGACGCCTCGATTTCCTTGGCGTCTTCCTCGGTCTCGTCGCGCAGCGCCGCCACGTCCGGGTGACGATACAGCGCATTGTCATCGAACGATACTTTCGCGTCGAGTACGCGCAGCTCGCCTTGTTTGGTGACGACGAGCGGATTGATCTCCAGCATCGCCATGTCCTTGGCGACGAAGGCGGTGTAGAGCTGCGCCACCAGCCGTTCCGCCTGTTTCGCGAGATCGCCCGACAGGCCCAGCGCTTTTGCAGCGGTGCGGCCGTGATGGCTCATGATTCCGGTCGCCGGATCGACCGAGAAGGTCACGATCTTTTCAGGCGTGTTGTGCGCGACGTCCTCGATATTGACGCCGCCTTCGGTGGAAACCACGAACGATACTTCGGAGGTTTCGCGGTCGACCAGGATCGAGAGATAGAACTCCTTGTCGATCTCGGAGCCTTCCTCAATGTACAGCCGGTTGACCTGCTTGCCGTGCGGCCCGGTCTGAACCGTGACCAGGGTCGAGCCCAGCATCTGCCTGGCGAATTCATTGACCTCGGCGATGGACCTGGCGATGCGAACGCCGCCCTTGTCGCCGGCTTGAGCCTCCTTGAACTTGCCCTTGCCGCGGCCGCCGGCATGAATCTGACTCTTCACCACCCAGACCGGACCGCCAAGCGTCTTCGCGGCGACATCGGAATCGGCAGCCCGCAGCACCGGCACGCCTTTCGAGATCGGCACGCCAAATTCATGCAGCAGCGCCTTGGCCTGATATTCGTGAATATTCATGAGAAGGCCCTCGACAACCCTGAACGGTATGGCTGAATTAAAATGCGATCAGCGGCCGAGCAGATCCGGCGCGATCTTCTTGCAGGCGTCCACCAGACCCTGCACCGCGCCGACCGACTTGTCGAACGCTTCGCGATCCTTACCCGCCAGTTCGATCTCGACAATGCGTTCGACGCCCTTCGATCCGATCACGACGGGCACGCCGACATACATGTCCTTCACGCCGTATTCGCCGTTGAGATAGGCAGCGCAGGGCAGCACGCGCTTCTTGTCCTTGAGGTAGCTCTCGGCCATGGCCACCGCCGAGGCCGCCGGCGCGTAGAACGCCGAACCGGTTTTCAAGAGGTTGACGATCTCGGCGCCGCCATTGCGGGTGCGATCGACGATCTCGTCGATGCGCGCCTGCGAGGTCCAGCCCATCTTGACCAGATCCGGCAGCGGAATGCCGGCCACCGTGGAATACCGCACCAGCGGCACCATGGTGTCGCCGTGGCCGCCGAGCACGAAGGCGGTGACGTCTTCGACCGAGACGTTGAACTCGTCGGCGAGAAAATAACGGAAGCGCGAGGAATCCAGCACGCCCGCCATGCCCACGACTTTCTTGTGCGGCATGCTTGACGCCTTCTGCAGCGCCCATACCATGGCATCGAGCGGGTTGGTGATGCAGATGACGAAGGCGTCGGGGGCATATTTCTTGATGCCGGCGCCGACCTGTTCCATCACCTTGAGATTGATGCTGAGGAGGTCGTCGCGGCTCATGCCGGGCTTGCGCGGCACGCCGGCGGTGACGATGCAGACCTTGGCGTTGTCGAGCGCCTCATAGGAATTGGTGCCGCTGAATTGCGCGTCGAACCCGTCGACCGGGGAAGACTGCGCGATGTCGAGCGATTTGCCCTGCGGCACCCCTTCGGCGATATCGAACATCACCACATCGCCAAGTTCCTTCAGGCCGATCAGGTGAGCCAACGTTCCGCCGATCTGACCGGAGCCAATCAAAGCAATCTTGTCGCGCGCCATGGGAAATCTGTCCTTTGGAGGTCGGGGAGAGAGCTTGGATGGCTGGTTATCCCTTTCGAGCAAGCCGTTCAAGTCGCGGCATGCCCAATTGTCGGCCACAAGCGTCATTCCGGGATGGTCCGAAGGACCAGACCCGGAATGACGGCCTACGCCGTCACGTTTCCACCAACCCGGTCGTGGACCCGCTGGCCATGGAATCCCGGTGTCCGTGCGGCAGCGCCAGGTAGGATTGCGAGCTCATCTCGATCAGCCGCGACGAGGTCCGCTTGAACTCGTTCGCCTCATAGCCATCGGTCGCAAGATACAGCGACTGCGGATCGGCCTCGGCGGAGGCCATCAGCTTCACCGCGTTGTCGTAAAGCGTGTCGATCAGCATAATGAACCGCTTGGCGGCGTTGCGCTCGGGGTAATCCATGACGGGAACGCGGTCGAGCATGATGGTGTGGTAATCATGGGCGAGCCGCAAATAGTCGGAAGCCGCGAGTGGCTTTTCGCACAAATCCGCAAATGAAAATCGCGCAACGCCATCCGCCGAACGCGGCACATGCAAGATGCGGCCCTTGATCGAAATATCGCGCGGCCTGGATTTGGCATTGCCGGTCATCCTGACCCAGGCCTTGTCGAGCGCGGCATCGGCGGCGCCATCGGCCGGCACCAGCCACATCTTGACGCCGGCGAGCTTTTCCAGCCTGAAGTCGGTGCGCGCGTCGAGCCGCAGCACATCCATGTGAGCCGATATCTGCGCGATGAAGGGGAGGAACAGCGCCCGGTTCAGCCCTCCCTTGTAGAGGTCGTCGGGCGCGACATTGGAGGTCGCCACCACGACAGTGCCGAGTTCGAACAGTTTCGCGAACAGCCGTCCCAGGATCATCGCATCCGCAATGTCGGTGACATGAAATTCGTCGAAACACAAAAGCCAGGCCTCGTCGAAAATCGAGGCGGCTGTCAGCGCGATCACATCGCCGTCGGCGAGTTCGCCGCGCGCGATATTTTGGCGATAGCCGTAAATCCTCTCATGCACCTCGGCCATGAATTCATGAAAGTGGGCGCGGCGCTTGTGCGTGACCGGGCTGTGCTGAAAGAACATATCCATCAGCATCGTCTTGCCGCGGCCGACATCGCCATAAACATAGAGACCGCGCGGTGGCCCGCCGTTCTTGTCGGTAAAAAGCCGGCCCAGGAGGCCTTGTTTGCGCGCCGGCTTGTAGCCCTCCAGCCGCTGCTCAAGGCCGGCGAAAGCATCCGCCGCCTCGGCTTGCGCGGCGTCGGGCTCGATCGCGCCTGAGGACGCGAGGCTCAGATAATGGGCACGGAACGAGGCGGGCGGCATGGCCACCCTTACGGCCTCAACACCGGGGAAATTGCAAGCTGTGAATTAGGTGAGGCGCTATGCGGATGTGCACCTGACGGACGCCTCTGGAATACTGGATCGTCCGCTTTCGCGGATGATGACGCCTGTGGTTGTGGCGGAATCCCTACCTCATGCGCTGAGCGCGTAGGAATCCTCGACCACATAAGGCCCGCCGCCGGTGGATGCCCGTGAGGAAAACAGCACGAACCGCGAGGCCGTGAATACCCTGGTCGGGAAATATCCGCGCACCGACAGATAATCCGCGACATCCTGGTTGGAGGCATCGCGCAGCCGCGCCAATGTCACATGCGGGGTGAATTTCCGCCCCTGCGGGTCGAGACCGATGCGCTGCATCAGCCGCTCCTGTTCGGCCTGCAGCTCGATCAACGGCCGGCTCGGCACCACCGAAGCCACCACCGCGCGCGGCTTTTTCCCGCCGAAGCTCGACAGGCCCTGCAAGGTGACATCGAACGGCTTGCGATTGACCCGAAACAGCATCGAGGCGATTTCGTTGGCCGCGACGCCGTCGATGTCGCCTATGAAGCGCAAAGTGACGTGATAATTTTCGGGATCGATCCAGCGCGCGCCCGGCAGGCCGCCGCGCAAATTGGAAAGCGTCTGGCCGATCTCGGCCGGGATTTCCAGTCCGGTAAACAAACGCGGCATCGCATGACTCCCGATGCTGAGGCATGATTCCCGAAAACCCGAGACCGGCTTCCCGGACAGACGGCTTCGTTGGTCCCGAGATCATGCCCTGTAACAAACGCCGGTGACGAATCACCGATATCGATTTCTAGCGTAGTTATGTGACCCTGCGAAGCACCCGACATTAACGGACCGAAAACCTTCCGGGAAAACGCCCGTCAAGGTTATCGGCACCGCTTTTTCAACTGCGTTGCCCGGATATCGTGCTGACAAATGCCTCCACCGCAGGCAGAATATTTCGGACCATCACTCCGATGCCCTCCGCGGTCGGATGCAGGCCGTCCGCCTGATTAAGCCTGGCATCGGTGGCAACGCCTTCCAGGAAAAACGGATATAGCGGCACGCCGAACTGCCTGGCGACGTCGGGATAGATCGCATTGAAACGGGCCGAATAATCGGCCCCATAATTCGGCGGGGCAACCATCCCGCATAACAGAACCGCGATCTTGCGCGCTTTCAGCCGCGCCAGAATATCTGAGAGCGCCGACCGGGTGACCGCGGGATCGATGCCGCGTAAGGCATCGTTGGCGCCAAGTTCGACGATGACGGCCTCGGTTCCCGCGGGCACTGACCAGTCCAGCCGGTCGCGGCCGCCGGAACTGGTGTCGCCGGACACCCCGGCGTTGATGATATCAACCCCTATCCCCTTGGCTTTCAATGCGTTCTGAAGCTGGGCCGGGAACGCCGCCGATGCTGACAGGCCAAGCCCCGCACTCAGCGAATCGCCCAATACGACCATCTTGACCGGTTTTGGCGCGACAGCGGGCGATTGCCCGAATGCGGCTCCCCCCGCCACCAGGCCGAGACCCAACACGAGCATGTGCGCGAACGCCCTCGACAGCCCCTCGACCTCCCTTACCGAAGTGCCATATGACCGAGCCATGGACAGTCTCATCGAACCCTCGTCGCTGGCCGGCGTTCAGCCGGACACCATCTCCATCTCGAACGTCAATCTCTCGCTCGGCACGGGCGCGGCCCGCGTTCATATTCTCAAGGATATCAGCCTGCGCGTGGCGCCGGGCGAAGCAATCGGTTTGATCGGACCGTCAGGTTCGGGGAAATCCACGCTTCTGATGGTGATGGCAGGACTGGAACGTCCCGACAGCGGAGAGGTGGTGGTCAACGGCACCCCTTTCAATGCCCTCGACGAGGACGCGCTGGCGCGCTTTCGCGGCCGTCAGGTCGGCATCGTGTTTCAGTCGTTTCACCTGATTCCGACCATGACGGCGCTGGAAAATGTCGCGGTGCCGCTGGAGCTCGCAGGCGATCCCGACGCGGGGCGGCGCGCGGCGCAGGAACTGACCTCGGTCGGTCTCGGCGACCGGCTGCATCATTATCCCACGCAATTATCCGGCGGCGAACAGCAGCGCGTTGCGCTCGCCCGCGCGCTGGCGCCCGATCCCGCCATACTGGTGGCCGATGAGCCGACCGGAAACCTCGACGAGGCCACGGGAAAACAGATCGTCGATTTGCTGTTCACCAAGCACGCCGAACGCGGCATGACGCTCGTGCTCGTGACCCACGACACTTTGCTGGCGCAGCGCTGCGATCGCGTCGTGCGGCTGCGTTCCGGCCGGATCGATGCATCGGGCGGGAATCGAAAAACCGCTCCATGACCGTTGTTTCCGAACCCTTATCCGACGGTCGCGCCGCCTCGCTCGCGCTGCGCTACGCCTTGCGCGAACTGCGCGGGGGCCTGCGCGGCTTTTACGTTTTTATCGCCTGCCTCGCGCTCGGGGTGATGGCGATTGCCGGCGTCGGCTCGGTCGCGGCAAGCCTCAGCGAGGGGCTGGCGCACGAGGGCCGTACGCTACTTGGCGGCGACGTGGCGTACTCGCTGATCCAGCGCGAAGCCAAACCGGACGAGCTCGCGTTTCTTCGTTCGCGCGGAGCGGTGTCGGTCGTCGCGACCTTGCGCGCGATGGCGCGCACCGGCGACGGCCGGCTCGCATTGGTCGAGCTCAAGGCGGTCGACGGCGTCTACCCGACGCTCGGCGAATTGACGCTGGAACCGAAAATGCCGGTGAGCGATCTCCTGGCCGAACGTGACGGCGCGTTCGGTGCGGCGGTCGATTCGACCCTGCTGGCGCGGCTCGATCTCAAGATCGGCGACCGCATCAACATCGGCAGTGCGACGTTTCAAATCCGTAGCGTGGTCGGCGCGGAGCCTGACAAACTCGCCGGCGGCGTTGGTCTCGGTCCGCGCTTCCTGGTCAGCGAAACCGGTCTGCGCGCCACCGAATTGCTGCAACCCGGCAGCCTGGTGCGCTGGATCTACCGGGTGAAGCTGCCGGACCATGCGGCCGATGATCGCGCCGCCACGGCCCTTATCGACACCACGCGAAATGCGCTGCCGGAAGCCGGCTGGGAAATTCGCAGCCGCAGCAACGCATCCCCGCAACTCGAGCGCACCATCAGCCGCTTTACGCAGTTCCTCACTCTGGTCGGCCTTGCCGCGCTATTGGTCGGCGGCGTCGGCGTCGCCAACGCGGTCAAAAGCCATATCGACCGCCGCCGCGACGTCATCGCGGCGTTCAAGGCGCTCGGCGCCACCGGCCGCGACGTCTTCACGATTTACCTCACACAAGTCATCGTGCTTGCCGGGATCGGCTCCGCGATCGGGCTTGCCGCCGGCGCGGCACTGCCCTTCATCGTCGTCTACGTATTCGGCAAACTGCTGCCGCTGCCGGTGGTGCCGGCACTGCACTCAGGCGAACTCGCCTTGTCCTTGGTTTACGGGCTTTTGACCGCGCTCGCCTTCGGCCTCTGGCCGCTCGGCCGGGTGCATGACGTGCCGGTAGCTGCCCTGTTCCGCGAAGCGGTCGCCAGCGAGTGGCATCGGCCGCGCTGGCGCTACCTTGCGCTGATGGCCGTGGTGATCGCGCTTTTGATCGCGGTGGTGATCGGGCTCGCCTATGACAAGAAAATCGCGACCGTGTTCGTCGCATCCTCGATCGCCGTGTTCGCTTTGCTGCGCGGCATCGCGGCCGGCCTGATGGCGCTGGCGCGCCGCCTGCCGCGCACCCGCATCACCATGCTGCGGCTGGCGATCGCGAATATCTACCGGCCCGGCGCGCTGACCCCGTCGGTCGTGATGTCGCTCGGATTGGGGCTGGCCGTGCTGGTCACGATCACGCAGATCGACGGCAATCTGCGGCGCCAATTCCTGGCGGCGCTGCCGGATCGCGCGCCCTCGTTCTACTTCATCGATATTCCGACCAACGATGCCGGCCGTTTCGGCGCATTCCTGGAAGCCACCGCGCCGCAATCGACAATCGAGGATGTTCCGATGCTGCGCGGGCGCATCGTCGCCGCCCGAGGCGTCAAGGCGGAGGATTTGAAGGCCTCGAGCGATTCCGAATGGGTGCTGCAAAGCGACCGCGGCCTGACCTACACCGGCGAAATCCCGAAGGGGTCCAAGGTGGTCGAAGGCCAGTGGTGGAGCCCCGGCTATGACGGCCCACCGCTGGTGTCGATCGAAAAGAAGATCGCCGACGGTCTGAAGCTTAGGATTGGCGACGAGATCGTCGTTAACGTGCTCGGCCGCGATATCACGGCGACCATCGGCAACATGCGCAATGTCGACTGGCAAAGCCTCGGCATCAATTTCGTGCTGGTGTTCTCCCCCAACGCCTTCAAGGGCGCCCCGCACACCCACATCGCGACACTGACCGAGACCCATCCGGATCCCGCGGGCGATGCCCGCATCATCAAATCGGTGGCCGACGCCTTCCCGATGGTGACAAGCGTGCGGGTGCGGGAGGCCCTGGAAACCATCGGTACCGTCGTGACCAATCTGGTGCTGGCGATCCGCGGCGCCAGCGCGGTGACGCTGATCTCGGCGATCCTGGTGCTGGGCGGCGCGCTTGCCGCCGGCCACCGCCACCGGGTTTACGATGCGGTCATTCTCAAGACCCTGGGCGCCACCCGCGCGCGGTTGCTCGGAGCCTATGCGCTGGAGTATCTGATGATCGGGTTCGCCACCGCGGTGTTCGGGGTTATCGCGGGCTCGATCGCGGCCTGGCTGATCGTGACCCGGCTGATGACGTTGAGCTTCATCTGGCAGGCCGGCAGCGCCGCAGGCGTGGTTGCGGCGGCGCTGATCGTCACGGTGGGGCTGGGGCTCGCCGGCACGTTGCTCGCCCTGAACCAGAAGCCCGCGACGGTGCTGCGGAATTTATGACAAGTTAAATAACCCCGCCCCTGGCGGCAAAGCCGCCTAATCCAGGCTTACGACGCCTGCCGGGGGTGCTGCCGTAGCCACCGGATTTCGTGCCTCGGAGCGACATTCAGTCGCGCATGGACGCTTGCAGCGAATGTGCTAGTTTCCCACATACCAGCCCAGGGTCAGAGGCCGGTTTGATGACGCAAAATTAATGTCAGCAGACGGCGCTGTCCGAGGTAAATATCTTAACCGGCGACGCAAACCCCTTGCGCACCACCGGGCAAACAACGGGAATTCGACCATGTCGGACCTAGACCGTAACTATGCTTCTCCTTTCGGCCGGGCCGCCGGGCGCGTTGACGCCGCGACCGTCGACGCCGGTCTGCGCGCCTACATGCTGCGCATCTACAACTACATGAGCATCGGGCTGGCCATCACCGGGCTTGCCGCGCTCGGCGTCTACAAGTTCGCCGTCACCAGCGATGCGGCGGAGGCTATCAGGTCGGCCAGTGGCGCCGCCATCCGGGTAGCCGAAGGCCAGTTCCTGACGTCCTTTGGCTATGCGATGTTCGCAAGCCCGCTGAAATGGCTGTTCATTCTGGCGCCGCTGGCAATGGTGATGGTGATATCGTTCGGCATCGACCGACTCCGGCCCGCGACGGCCCAGATGCTGTTTTGGGTATTCTCCGCGCTGATGGGCATTTCGCTGTCGTCGATCTTCCTGGTGTACACGCACACCTCGATCGTGCGCGTGTTCTTCATCACCGCGGCGACCTTCGGCGCGCTGAGCCTCTACGGCTACACCACCAAGCGTGACATGAGCGGCATGGGATCGTTCCTGTTCATGGGCCTGATCGGCATCATTATCGCGAGCCTGGTCAACATCTTCCTCGCCAGCTCGATGCTGCAGTTCGTGGTGAGCGTGGTCGGCGTGCTGGTGTTTGCGGGCCTCACCGCCTGGGATACCCAGCGGCTGAAGAACGACTACATCTACGGCTATGCCTCGCAAGGCGGAGACATAGCGGAACGGGCGGCGATTACCGGCGCACTATCGCTCTACCTGAACTTCATCAACCTGTTCACGCTGCTGCTGCAGCTCTTGGGTCAGCGCGACTGACCGCTGCCTGAAGCCGACGAATTCAAGCCCCGGCCATGCGGCCGGGGCTTTTCTTTTTCGAAGCGAAAAAATAATCTGGGGCATGTCCTCGCTCGAAATCCGCTCCACCTCGGCCGCCGATCTCCCCTTCATTACCGATATCTATGAGCACGCGGTGCGTTACGGCACCGCGACGTTCGAGCTGATCCCGCCTGACCTCGCCGAAATGACGCGGCGATTTGACGTGCTGATGGAGGGCGGATTTCCCTATTTCGTCGCCGTCCTCGACGGCCGGGTGATCGGATATGCCTATGCGGGGGCCTACCGCCCGCGACCGGCGTATCGCTTCACCGTCGAGAATACGATCTATCTTCAGCCCACGATTCACCGGCGCGGCATCGGCCTGCAATTGCTGCAGCGGCTGATTGCGGAGTCCGAGGCGCGCGGATATCGCCAGATGATCGCGGTGATCGGCGATTCCGCCAATGCCGGATCGATCGGCGTGCACGCGAAGTGTGGGTTCCAGATGATCGGGACTCACCCCAATGTCGGCTTCAAGTTCGGCCGCTGGCTGGACACGGTCATGATGCAGCTCGCGCTTGGCGAGGGGGCCGCCACGCTGCCGGACGCGAAGGCTTAGGCGCTAGACCACCGCCAGCTTGCGGTCGATCACCAGCAGCACGCGGTCGAGTTCGTGACCGCGGCGCAAGATCAGCCCGGTCGCGGAGATCACGCTGTAAATCCCCTGCTTGCGCGCGAGCCGCGGATCTTTTTCGATGCGGTAGATCGGAACTTCCGAAGCGCGGCGGAACACGGAGAACACGGCCCGGTCCTTCAGGAAGTCGATGGCATAGTCGCGCCATTCGCCGTCGGCGACCATGCGCCCGTACAAATTCAGGATGCGATTGAGTTCGAAACGATTGAACGTGACCCGGTTAGGTAGGGTACCCGCAGCGGCGTTGCGCGCCGCTGCGCGGCTCTCGCTTGGATCGGCTTCCTCCGACATCGTACTCATGGAGCGCCTCCTGCCATCTCAAGCCATGATCGTTTCCGAAAACCGGCTTCGCGCTAGCGCCGCGCAGCCAGTGAGGGATCATGCCGTAGCCGCCATGATTGCGCCAACCGGGGTCCGCTGCAAGGGGGCGGCAGCGGCCGAAATCGGCGCAGTGACCAGGGGTCTGCGCCCCCGGGAGCCGCGCCCGGCCGTCACGGGATCGTCAGCGGAATCATAATACCGCCCCACTTCTGCCCAGCGCCCGCCCTTCTGAACTGTGAAAAAAAGATACTGCAATGGCCCAATTCCTTCGGTTCCGGATTCCTCAGCCCCCAGCCCCCGGGGTCGTCGGGATCGGGCCTGTTTGCAGAGCCCTTGGGCCGACGGAAGTCGGTCCTTTTCTTTTTTGGGGTGCCATTGGCTGACGCGCCAATCTGCGCGTGTCGGGAACCACGGTGGCTTCAGTGAAGCGACGTGTACGCCGCCCCCAGCATCGCGCCGGGCTTGTCGCGATTGCCCGCCTGGACATAGACGACAGCGGCATCGACGCCATCGCGGGAAATATTTTCAAGCGGCACCGTCCAACTGCCGGAACTGCCGTTCCAGTCGCCGACCTTGAGCAGGTTGCGCACCACATTGTGATAGGTGATTTCGCGCCCGCGATTTTCCCCGCGACCGATTGAAATCGGAATCGCCTTGGAGATCGAGCAGATCCAGACTTCGCCGTGCAGCGCCGCGGGGGACTGGCTGGAGGCCGCGACGGATACGGTTATCTGCTTGCCGGCCAGCGTCATCGTCACCGGAACTGACATGACGCGTTCGACTTTCCCGGTGTTGCCGATGGCGCTTTCGATACCGTCGCGATCGCTGCCAATCACATGCGCCGATCCATTGACGACAACTTGCGGCGTGTAAACTTCGCGATCGCCGCGCATCTGCGAGTAGGCTTTCTGGCGGGCGCTGAAGCGCGCATCCGCCAGCGTGTCCTTCCAGCCAAGATAATCCCAGTAATCGATCGGCAGGCTGAGCGCGATGATCGAGGGATCCTTGGCAAGCTCACCGATAATCTTGTCGGCGGGCGGACATGACGAACAGCCTTGCGAGGTGAACAATTCCACGACCGCGCGCGGCTCGGCATGGGCGGGGCGGAAGGCAACGATCGCGCAGACACCAAGCGCACCCGACCACTTCGTAATACGCTTATAGGCCATCATCGCTGTCATACTCGGTCCAGGAAATACCGGCATCGTCGTCGTTAATGATTTCGCGGCACCCGATCGCTTCGTATCCGAACGCAAGAAGGCGACCCTTCATAGGCCGCCTCCCATTCACTCGCCACTCACTTCGAAGTGAGCCATCAATCCCGCATCATCACGCCGCCAGTTTTCGCAGCACGTAATGCAGGATGCCGCCGTTTCGATAATATTCGAGCTCGTCGAGAGTATCGATTCGGCACAGCAACGACACGCGTCGCAGCGAGCCGTCGCCGGACACGATCTCCGCCGTCAGTTTTTGACGCGGTTTCAGCTCGCCTTGCAACCCCCGTATAGTTACGGTCTCGTCGCCCTTCAGCCCCAGCGACGGCCACGAAGCGCCGTCCTCGAAAGTCAGCGGCAGCACGCCCATGCCGACGAGATTGGAGCGATGGATGCGCTCGAAGCTCTGGCAGATCACGGCGCGGACCCCGAGCAGCCGGGTTCCTTTCGCGGCCCAGTCGCGCGACGAACCGTTGCCGTATTCGGCGCCCGCGAACACCACCAGCGGCACCCGCTCGGCCTGATACTTCATCGCGGCGTCGTAGATCGACATCTGCTCGCCGTCGGGCCAATGCCTGGTCAGGCCACCTTCGGGAATGTTGCCGTCGGCGCCTTTCAGCATGAAGTTCTTGATGCGGATATTGGCGAAGGTGCCGCGCATCATGATTTCATGGTTGCCGCGCCGCGTGCCGTATTGATTGAAGTCTGCGGGGCGCACCTGATGCTCCGACAGATATTTTCCGGCAGGCGACGTCAGCTTGATCGCGCCGGCCGGCGAGATGTGGTCGGTGGTGATCTTGTCGCCGAACATCGCCAGAATCCGCGCGTCGACGACATCGACGATCGGTTCCGGCTCTTTCTTCATGCCTTCGAAATAGGGCGGGTTCTGAACATAGGTCGAACTCATGTTCCAGCGATAGGTTTCACTTTCCACCGTCTTGATCTTGCGCCAGTTGCCGTCGCCCTTGAACACATCGGCGTAGCGCTTCTTGAAGATCGCCGCAGTCACGTACTTCTTCATGAAGGCGTTGATCTCCTTTGTCGTCGGCCAGATGTCCCTCAAATAGACCGGCTTGCCGTCCTTGCCGGTGCCGATCGGCTCAACCGAGAGATCCTTGGTGACGCTCCCAGCCAGTGCGTAAGCCACCACCAGCGGCGGCGAGGCCAGATAGTTGGCTTGCACGTCCGGACTGACGCGGCCCTCGAAATTGCGGTTACCCGACAGCACGGCGGCGGCGATGATGCCGTTGTCGTTGATGGATTTCGAAATCTCTTCCGGCAGCGGACCTGAATTGCCGATGCAGGTGGTGCAACCAAACCCGATCAGGTTGAAGCCGACCTTGTCGAGGTCGAGTTGCAGTCCGGAGTTGGAGAGATATTCCGCGACTACCTGGCTGCCCGGGGCCAGCGACGTCTTGACCCAGGGTTTTGCGGTAAGCCCCTTGGCGGCGGCGTTGCGCGCCAGAAGTCCGGCGCCGATCAGCACGCTCGGATTGGACGTATTGGTGCAGGAAGTAATCGCCGCGATCACCACGTCGCCGTGACCGAGATCGAAGTTGCGGTTTTCGACCGCATATCGCTTCGAGGCGTCGGCGGCTTTCTTGTATTCGCTGGTCATCGCCAGCGCAAAACCTGCCGCCACCGCGGGTAGCGCCACGCGACCTTCCGGCCGTTTCGGTCCGGCCATCGAGGGAACCACCTGAGCGAGATCGAGCGTCAGCGTTTCGGTGAACACCGGATCGGGCGATTTGGCGGTACGGAACAGCCCTTGCGCCTTCGCGTAGGCTGAGACCAGCGCGACGCGCGCCGAAGCACGGCCCGAGGTTTTCAGATAATCGATGGTCTCGGCATCGACCGGGAAGAAGCCGCAGGTCGCGCCATATTCCGGCGCCATGTTGCCGATGGTCGCCTTGTCCGCGACCGAGAGACTATCGAGACCGGGGCCAAAAAACTCGACGAATTTTCCGACCACACCCTGCTTGCGCAGCATCTGCGTTACCGTGAGCACCAGATCGGTCGCGGTGACGCCTTCCTTGAGTTGCCCCTTGAGCTTGAAGCCGACCACTTCGGGCAGCAGCATCGACAGCGGCTGGCCGAGCATCGCGGCTTCCGCCTCGATGCCGCCGACGCCCCAGCCGAGCACCGCAAGGCCGTTCACCATCGTGGTATGCGAGTCGGTGCCGACGAGTGAATCCGGATAAGCGACTTCGAAGGTGCCCGTCTTCTTGCCGACCGTCATCCTCTCCTTGCGGGTCCATACCGTCTGCGCGAGGTATTCGAGATTGACCTGATGACAGATGCCTGTTCCAGGCGGCACCACGGAGAAATTCGAAAACGCCTTCTGGCCCCATTTCAGGAATTCGTAACGCTCCTGATTCTGTTTGTATTCCTCGACCACATTCTTGCCGAACGCCTTGTTGTCGCCGAAGAAGTTCACGATCACGCTGTGGTCGATCACAAGATCGACCGGCACCAGCGGATTGATCTTCTCGGCATCGCCGCCGAGCGTCTGCATCGCGTTGCGCATCGCGGCGAGATCGACCACCGCCGGGACGCCGGTGAAATCCTGCATCAGCACGCGCGCCGGGCGAAATGCGATTTCATGTTCGAGCGCGCGTTTCTTCAACCACTTCGCGACCGCCAGAATGTCTTCCTTCTTGACGGTGCGGTCATCCTCGTTGCGCAGCAGGTTTTCCAGCAGCACCTTCATGGAATACGGAAGTTTCGAGATTCCTTTCAGACCGTTCTTCTCGGCGGCGGGCAGGCTGTAATAGACATAGGACTTGCCGCCGACCTTGAGGGTCTTCTGGCAGTTGAAGCTGTCGAGCGAGGTCATGTGAGGAAATCCCGGTTTTATCATTTTATCCGGCAAGGGTATTATAACACTCTTTTAACAAGCTGGCCGGATGCTTGCAGCCGCGGAATGTGTGCTGCATTCAAGTTCCGGCTTATAGAATCATTCCGGTAGCGCCGCCACACTGACAATCGCGCTGCAGCGATGCGGCACCGAAGAATTCTCGTTCGCTACCGATAGATTCCAAAGGGCTGTGAAAGGACAAAATGCGGCTCAGGGGGCGTGGGATCGGGTGTGTGCGGGGCGGCCGGGACGTATTTTCAGGCCTCGATTTTGAGTTGTCCTCCGGCGAGGCGCTCGCGGTCACCGGGCCCAACGGATCGGGCAAAACCTCGCTGCTGCGGCTGATCGCGGGCCTGCTGAGGATCGCCGATGGATCGATAGGGCTGGAGGGCGGCGAGGCCGAACTGACGCTGCCCGAACAGGCCCATTATCTGGGCCACCGTGACCCGCTGAAGCCGGCTTTGAGCGTGATCGAAAACCTCGCGTTCTGGCGGGATTATCTCGGCGGCGAGGCGTTCGACCCCGCCGAAAGCCTGACCGCGGTGGGGCTCGATCACGCCGCCCGCCTGCCGGCAGCCTATCTGTCGGCCGGACAGCGGCGGCGGCTCTCGATCGCCCGGTTGCTTGCCGTCAAGCGGCCGGTCTGGCTGCTGGATGAACCGACCAGTGCGCTCGACGCCGCCGGGCAGAAGCTGTTCGCCGCCCTGATGGGCGACCATCTTGCCCGCGGCGGCCTGATCGTCGCAGCCACCCACGCCCCGCTCGGAATTGCCGCGCGTGAACTGCGAATCGGGGGCGCGTCGTGAGGGCACCGAATCGTTTGCCGCGCAGCGCTGAACTCTCCGCTCCCTCCCCCCACAAGGGGGGAGGGAGCAACAAGCTGTGGTGCCTCGCATGACCGCGCTTGCCGCACTGATTCGCAGAGACATCCTGATCGCGGTGCGGGTGGGTGGCGGCGCCTTGATCGGCGTCTTGTTCTTTCTCACCGTGGTCGTGCTGATGCCGTTCGCGGTCGGCCCCGATCTGGCGCTGCTTACGCGATTGGGTCCCGCCATACTCTGGCTTGGCGCGCTGCTCGCGAGCCTGCTTACGCTCGACCGGCTGTTCATGGCCGACCATGACGACGGTTCGCTCGACCTGATCGTGATGAGCCGCACGCCGCTCGAATTGGCTTGCGCCGCCAAAGCACTGGCGCATTGGCTCGCCTCCGGATTGCCCCTGATCATCGCAACGCCGGTGCTGGGACTATTGTTGAACCTCGATGCAAGATCGACCCTGGCTGTCGCGCTCACGCTGCTGGCCGGCACGCCGGCACTGACCTTCACCGGCATGATCGGCGCGGCGCTCGCAGTCACGCTGCATCGTGGCGGAGTGTTGCTGGCGGTGCTAGTGCTGCCGCTGTCGTTCCCGGTGCTGATTTTCGGGGTGGCCGCCTCGCAATCAGCGATATCGGGACCTCTATCGTTCGGCGCACCGTTTTCGATCCTGTGCGCGCTGTCGCTTGTCAGTTTTGTCATCGGACCGTTCGCGGCTGCGGCGAGCCTGCGACACGGACAGGATTGAGCGCCGATTGGATGCCGATCAACTCTCGCGGAGGCGTAATGAAACAAGACCCCCCGCATTGCCTGCCGCGACCGCGGCGATTATCAGGGATGCCATGACACCGATCGATCTTGCCAACCCCACGAGATTCCTGACCTTCACCGCGCGCATCTTGCCGTGGCTCGTGGCAGCGACCGCCGTCCTGCTGCTGATCGGCCTCTATCAATCGGCCATGGCGCCCGACGACTACCAGCAGGGCGCCACGGTCAAGATCATGTTCATCCACGTGCCCAATGCGTGGCTGGCGATGTTCGTCTGGGGCGTGATGAGCCTGGCGGCGCTGGGAACGCTGGTGTGGCGGCATCCGCTGGCGGACGTGGCCGCCAAGGCTGCCGCCCCGATCGGCGCGGCCTTTACCTTTCTCGCGCTGGTGACGGGATCGCTGTGGGGGCGGCCGATGTGGGGCACCTATTGGGAATGGGATGCGCGGCTGACCTCCGTGCTGATCCTGTTTCTGATGTATCTCGGCCTGATCGCGCTGTGGCGAGCGGTGGAGGATCCCTCGCGCGCGGCGCGCGCGGCAGCGATCCTGACGCTGGTCGGCGCCATCAACCTGCCGATCATCAAATTTTCGGTGGATTGGTGGAATACGCTGCATCAGCCCGCATCGGTGATGCGGATGGGCGGGCCTTCGCTCGACCGCGCCTTTTTGATTCCGCTGCTGGTCATGGCGGTGGCGTTTTCACTGTTGTTCCTGACGCTGCATCTGGCGGCGATGCGCAACGAAATCCTGCGCCGTCGGGTTCGGACGTTGCAGATGATGCAGGCTGCGCAAACAAGCCAGCGCTCGGCGTGACCGCGATGTCGCTCGGTCCCTACGCGCCATTCATCGTGACGGCCTATTTGGTGGCCGCAATTGTGGTGCTTGTTCTGATTAGCTGGATCGCGATCGATTATCGCCGCCAGAAGCAGCGCCTGCAGGAACTCGACGCTCAAGGGGTTGCCCGGCGCTCCGGGCGAAATGCCGCGGACATCAAATGAGCGAACCTTCCACAACAGACGCGCCGCAACGCCGGTCCTGGCTGATGGCGCTGCCGCTCATCGCTTTCGTCGCGCTCGCCGCGGTGTTCTGGTTTCGGCTGGGAAGCGGCGATCCCTCGCGAATCCCTTCCGCCCTGATCGGCCGCCCGGCGCCGCAGACCCCGTTGCCTCAGCTCGATGGGTTGGTCGCCGGCGGCACGCAGGTACCCGGGCTCGATCCGGCCGCCTTCAAGGGCAAGGTCAGCGTCGTCAATGTCTGGGCCTCGTGGTGCGTGCCGTGTCATGACGAAGCCCCGCTCCTGACCGAATTGGCCAGGGACAAGCGGCTGCAGCTCGTCGGCATCAATTACAAGGACGCCCCCGACAACGCCCGCCGCTTTCTCGGCCGTTACGGGAATCCGTTCGGCGTTGTCGGCGTCGACAGCAACGGCCGCGCCGCGATCGAATGGGGCGTCTACGGCGTTCCCGAAACATTCATTGTCGGCCGCGAAGGCACCATCGTCTACAAGATGGTCGGACCGGTGACGCCGGACAATATCGATAGCGTGCTGAAGGTCGAAATCGACAAGGCGCTGAAGTGACGACGGCAAGGATGCCTTCAAACTAAATCCGCGCTTTTATCTGCCGTTCATTCTGCGGCCATGGCGCCGCCACGACGAGCTCGATGCGCTGCCCGGGATCGGCAAGGCCTATTCGGCCGCCATCATCAAGGGCCGCCCCTACAAGGGCAAGGACGATCTGGTCAGCAAGAACATCGTCCCGCAGAAGACCTATGACGGAATCAAGGACAAGATCATCGCCAGGCAGAAGTGAGTCTGGGGCCACTTCTTAACCTCTCCCGCTTGCGGGGGAAGTCGACGCGCTCGACAGAGCGCGGCGGGTGGGGGAACGAACTATCCGCGCGACGACCGCGTATGCGGAGGCACCCCCACCCCAGCCCTTCCCCGCAAGCGGGAGGGGGGGAATGCAACGTCGGTGCGGCACTGACCGCTCACCCCTTGGTCACGTCGCCCGCGTCAGCCTCGCTCGCTTCCAGCGAGGCCGGCTCCAGATGGTAGCGCTTGGTCAGCGGCATCTGCATGATCGCAAAACCCATCGTCAGCGGGATCACGCCGAACGCCTTGAACGCGACCCAGAAATCCGTGGTCTGGGTGCGCCAGATGATTTCATTCAGAATCGCCATCGCGAGGAAAAAAATCGCCCAACGCAGCGTGAGGATGCGCCAGCCCTGCGGCGTGAGATTGAACATCTGATCGAACATGATCGCGATGAAGGAGCGGCCGAACAGCAGCCCACCGCCGAGGATCGCGGCGAACAATCCGTAGATGATGGTCGGCTTGACCTTGATGAAGGTCTCGTCGTGCAGCACCAGGGTCAGCGTTCCGAATACGATAACGATGACGCCCGTCACCAGTGCCATGATGGGCACGTGCCGCGTCACCACATAGGAGGCGATGATCGCCGCGACGATGGCCACCATGAACGCGCCGGTCGCCACGAACAGGTGGAATCTGGCGTTGGCGACAAAAAAAACGATCAGCGGACCGAGTTCGGTCGCGAGCTTGAACAGCGGATGCGGCGTGGTCTTGTCCATTGTCAGGTCCATCAAAATCAACTTGTCGCCATCCTTCGAGACGCGCGCCAGGCGCGCTCCTCAGGATGAGGACTTTCCGTATGACTCTTCCTTCATCCTGAGGAGCGGCGTCTCGCCGCATCTCGAAGGATGACTTACTCAATCCCTGCAATCGCCTGGGCAAAATCCCGCGCCGTGAACGGCGCAAGATCGTCGACGCCCTCGCCGACCCCGATGAAGTGCACCGGCAGTCTATGCTTTTCGGCCAGCGCCACCAGGATGCCGCCGCGCGCGGTGCCGTCGAGCTTTGTCATCACGAGGCCCGTAACCCCGGCGGTGCGCTGGAACGCCTCGACCTGCGACAGGGCGTTTTGTCCCACCGTGGCATCCAGCACCAGCAGCACCGCATGCGGCGCGGATGGATCGACCTTCCTGATAACGCGAACCACCTTATCGAGTTCGTTCATCAACTCGGCCTTGTTTTGCAGGCGGCCGGCGGTGTCGACCAGCAGCACATCGAGCTTGCCCTCTCGCGCCGCCGATAATGCGTTGAAGGCAAGGCTCGCGGAATCCGAACCCTGCGCGCCGGAAATCACCGGCGATCCGGTGCGCTCACCCCAGATCTTCAACTGCTCGATCGCGGCGGCGCGAAAAGTGTCGCCGGCGGCCAGCATCACCTTGCGGCCTTCGCTGCTCAATCTTGCGGCCAGCTTGCCGATGGTAGTGGTCTTGCCGGAACCGTTGACGCCGACCACGAGAATGACGAACGGCTTTTGTGCCCCGTCGATGACAAGCGGCTTCGCCACCGGCGCAAGCACCTTCTCGACTTCGGTTGCGACCACCGACTTCACATCATCAGCCGTGATCGCCTTGTCGTAGCGGCCGACGCCGACCGCGGCTGCAATCCGCGCCGCCACTTCGGTTCCGAGATCGGCGCGCAGCAGCACGTCCTCGATATCCTCGAGCATCGCGCGGTCGAGCTTGCGCTTGGTGACGAGATCGGCCACCGCCGTTCCGAGCGAACTCGACGTTCGCTTCAGCCCGCCGGACAGCCGCCGCCACCAGTTCAATTTTGTCTTTTCCGGAGTGGTATCGCTCATGCGGGAGGTGTGTTAGCGGTTTCGCGCCATGAGCGAAAGTCTTGAGCGTGGAATCCAGGTTCCCGAACTGACCGCCGACGAAATCCAGGCGCGCGTGCTCCATCGCGACGGGCTGATGCTGGTGATCGACAAGCCGGCGGGGCTGCCGGTGCATCGCGGCCCCAAGGGCGGCGCCAATCTGGAATCCTCGTTCGATGCGCTGCGCTTCGGGCTGCCGCGCCCGCCGGTTCTTGCCCATCGGCTCGACCGCGATACTTCCGGCTGCCTGGTGCTGGGACGCCATCGCAAGGCGACGGCGTCCCTGGGTCTTTTGTTCAAGCACGGCAAAATTTCAAAGACCTATTGGGCGGTGGTCGAGGGCGGCCCGGTCGAGGATGAGGGCACCATCGACATGCCGCTCGGCCGGCTCAACGTCGAGCGCGGCTGGTGGCAGAAGCCCGACCCGGAAGGCCAGGCGGCCATCACCAACTGGAAAGTGCTCGGGCACGGAGAGGGGCTCAGTTGGCTCGCGCTCGAGCCGGTGACCGGCCGCACCCATCAGTTGCGCGTGCATTGCGCCGCGATGGGCTGGCCGATTGTCGGTGACAATATTTACGGCAACGGTCCGCGCTTCGGCGAGCCGCGGCTGCATTTGCATTCCCGCGAGATCGTGATTCCGATTTCGAGGAACAAGGAACCGGTGCGCGCCGTGGCGCCGGCGCCCCAGCATATGCACGAACGGCTCAGGGCGTGCGGGTGGAATGGGGAGTAGGGTTGCAGTCCCCTCTCCCACAGGGGAGAAGGAAGAACAACCTCACGCCGTCAACCGCGCGCCGTCATGGCCCGTGATCGTAAGCGCGCGCACTGCGCCCGGCATCTCGCCCGTAATTGCGACCGGTACAAAATGTTCGGTGCGCCCTTGCGTGGCGCTCTCGATCAGGACCTGCCGGGTCGCGCCAAGCTCCGATACCAGCCGCCTTTTCAACGCCGCCTCGCCGGTGGCGCGCAGACGCTTGGCGCGTTCCCTGATCTCGCCACCGCGCAGCTGCGGCATCCGCGCCGCCGGCGTGCCCGGACGCGGCGAATAGGGAAACACATGCAGGAAGGTCAGGTCGCACTCCTGCACCAGATCCCGCGAGCGCGCGAACATTTCCTCGGTCTCGGTCGGAAAGCCCGCGATGATATCGGCGCCGAGCGCGATATCCGGTCTCAAGCGCCGCAGTTGCGCGCAGAACTCGATCGCCTGGGCACGGGAGTGCCGCCGCTTCATGCGCTTTAAAATCAGATCGTCGCCCGACTGCAGCGACAGATGCAGATGCGGCATCAAGCGCTCATCATGCGCGATCACGTCAAGCAGATCTCGGTCGACCTCGATCGAATCGACTGATGAAATCCGCAACCGCTTCAGTTCCGGCACATGCCGCAGGATCTGCCTGGTCAACTGCCCGAGTTTGGGCGCCCCCGGCAGGTCGGCGCCGTAGCTCGTCAGATCGACGCCGGTCAGGACGATCTCGGCATGGCCGCGCTCGACCAGCGCGCGGACCTGTTCGACCACCGCGCCCATCGGCACCGAACGCGAATTGCCGCGGCCATAGGGGATGACGCAAAAAGTGCAGCGGTGATCGCAGCCGTTCTGGACCTGCACGAATACCCGCGGCAGGCCCCGCTGAAATCCCTCCAGTAAGTGCGGCGCCATCTCGGTAACCGCCATGATATCGGCAACCGCGACCTTTTCGCTGTATTGGACGCCGAAACCCGACCCGGCGTCGAACGCCGTACGCACCGCGCGCCAGGCCTCTCCGCGCATCTTGTCGTCGTTGCCGATGACGCGATCGACCTCGGCCATTCCCGCGAACATCCCGGGCTGGGTCTGCGCCGCGCAGCCGGTGACCACGACCCGAAGGAAGGGCCGCTCGCGCTTCAGCCGGCGGATCGATTGTCGCGCCTGCGCGACGGCCTCGTTGGTGACCGCGCAGCTATTGATGACGATGGTATCGGTCAGTCCCGCGCGTTCGGCCTCGCGCCGCATTACTTCGGATTCGAAGGCATTGAGGCGGCAGCCGAAGGTGACGATCTCGACGCTCATTGCTTAGGCTACGGAGGCAAACAGCGCGGGATCGAAGCGGCCTTCATATTCGAACGTCGCGGTCCCCGTCATCAGCACGTGGTCATCGCCCTCGCGCCATTCGATCGAGAGTTCGCCGCCGGGCAGCGATATCTGCACATTGCGGTTGGCGCGCTTCAACCGCGCCGCCGCCACGGCGGTTGCGCACGCCGCCGAGCCGCAGGCCCTGGTCAGCCCCGCCCCGCGTTCCCAGGTGCGGATCGTGATGTGATCGCGATCGACGATATGGGCGAGCGTGATATTGGCGCGTTCCGGGAAGATCGGGTGATTCTCCAGCAGCGGCCCGAAGCGCGCAAGATCGTAGGCGTTGACGTCATCGACCCAGAAGATCGCATGCGGATTGCCCATGTTGACCGCCGATGGTGTGTGCAGCACCGGCGCATCGATCGGCCCGATCTGCAGTTCGATCGAGCGCGTATCGCGAAACTCTTCCGCAAGCGGAATATCCCTCCAGCCGAATTTCGGCGGACCCATGTCGACGGTGTAGAGATCGGCTGCCGGGCCCTGCCAGCAGTTCAGGAGGCCCGCTTTGGTCTCGAAGGTGACGGCGGTCTGACCGGTCTTCTCGAACAGCCGGCGCACCACGCAGCGCATGCCGTTGCCGCAGGCCCCTATTTCCGAACCGTCATTGTTGTAGATGCGGATGAAGGCTTCGGTGCCCTTCAGGCGCGGCGGCTGCAGCACCATCATTTGGTCGTAATGCACGCCGCCGGGAGAGGCCACCGCGCGCGCCTCTTCTGAAGTCACTGCAGCAGGCTTGTCGCGCAGATCGACCACGACAATCTCGTTGCCGATGCCGTTCATTTTGGCAAATGCATGGTTGGCGAGCGCGCTCATGGAATTTTCCGATTGGTACCGATGTTATATGGCGAATAATGACGGATTGGCCAGTGCGCCAAATCGGCGTAGGCGAGGGGCACGCATGACGCATCTGTCATGGGACGAAATCGGGCCTTGCATGTTAGGGTGACCGCCCCCTCGTCGAGGTGGACGGGAACACCGGAGCAAGGCGCGACCGCCTAAGGTCATGGAGCATACTGGATGAATTTCCTCCGCTTTTTCCGCTTTGCCGTGGTCGCGCTGATCCTGATGATGGTTGCGATTGCATCGGGTCCAGGCGGCGTAATGGCCCAATCGCCGACGGCGGCCCCTCCCGCGGCGAGCACGCCGGCGGCTCCCGCACCTGCGGCGTCGCCTGCTCCTGTCCCGGCCCCTAGCGCAACCCCCTCGACCCCGCCTGCCCCGCCGCCCCCCGCCACCGCCGAGACTCCGGCGGCGCCGGCTGACACGCCGGTGCAGACCGCAGACCCGTTCGGCGAACAGATCACGCTGGAGCCGAAAACGGTCGTGATCATGAAAGGCAACGCCAACTGGGATTCGGCTTTCGATACCCTGATCGAAGCGTTCAAGTCACTGACGGCGCTGCTCGACAAGCAGGGCATCAAGGCTGTGGGCAATCCGATGATCGTCTATACGGCGACCGACGATGCGGGCTTCGTCTTCATGGCCGAAATCCCGGTCGATCAGGAGCCGAAGAACCTGACCAAGGCCATGAGCATGGGCAAATCGCCCGAGGGCAAGGCGCTGAAGTTTGTCCATCGCGGTTCCTACGACAATATGGACAACACCTATGAGGCGATCACAAATCACCTCGACGACAAGAAACTGGAAGCCAAGGACACCTTCATCGAGGAATACATCACCGATCCCCTGAAAACCGCGGAGGACAAACTGGTGATCAACGTCTATGTGCCGCTGAAATGAACGCCATGACACGCACCGTTCTTGCCGCTTCCGCTGCGATCGGCCTGTGCGCCGCACCCGCGCTGGCGCAGGTCATTCCACCGGCGGTGGTTTCGGTGACCGGCGAAGCCACCGTTTCGGTGCCGCCCGATCTGGCGCAGGTCGATGGCGGCGTCAGCTCGGATGCCAAAACCGCGCGCGAGGCGTTCGATGCCAACAACGCGGCGATGGGCAAGGTGCTGCTGACGCTGAAGAGCGCCGGCATCGAGGAGAAGGATATCCAGACCTCGCGGCTGTCGCTGCAGCCGCAGAGCGCGCCTGCTCGCTCCAGCGGGCCGCCCGTCATTGTCGGCTACCGGGCCAGCAATCGCGTCACGATCCGCGTGCGCGACGTCGCCAAGATCGCAAACGTGATCGACACCCTGGTCGGCGCGGGAGCCAACGATGTCGGCGGCATCAATTTCATGGTCTCCAATGCGTCGAAACTTCTCGACGAGGCACGCGAACAGGCGATCGCCGACGCCCGCCGCAAGGCC
The DNA here is from genome assembly GCA_963742425.1 of uncultured Alphaproteobacteria bacterium. Classification (GTDB taxonomy): domain Bacteria; phylum Pseudomonadota; class Alphaproteobacteria; order Rhizobiales; family Xanthobacteraceae; genus Bradyrhizobium. Next base: position 531,618 of record CAVULR010000004.1, on the reverse strand, counting down.
GAGATTTACGCAAAGGCCGCGGGCGTCACGCTTGGCACGCCGGTCAGCATCAGTGAAGACAGCTCACCCGGCCCGATCGCCTATCGCAGGATGGCGGCCGGCGTACCCGCCTCCGCCCCCGTGGCGCAGGGCGAAGAGACGCTTCAGGTGAGGGTCAGCGTATCCTGGGCGATCAAGTAGGCGGACGGTAGATTAGTGGTCGTCCCCGCGAACGCGGGGACCCATGCTCCGTGCTATCTCGGTTGCACCGTGAAGCAACCATCTTCTGCAAACAAGCAATGCTGGTGGTTATGGGTCCCGGCGTTCGCCGGGACGACAGGGTACTAAATCTCCCACACCTGCCCTGGCTTCAGCGCGACAAACCGCTCGCGCGGGAGGTTCGCTTCATCGAGCGCCGCATGCAGCGCGGTGAGCGGCGCATCGATGGCTTCGTCGGTCAGTTGAAAGGTGCCGTGATGATGCGCCAGCGCCTGCTCCGCGCCGCAATCGGCAAGCGCCTTGACGGCATCGGACGGGTTCATGTGCTGGTCGCGCATGAACCAGCGCGGCTCATAGGCGCCGATCGGCAGGATCGCTAGCCGCTGCGGACCGTGCGCGTCGGCGACACGGCGGAAATGCACACCATCGCCATAGCCGGAATCGCAGACGATGAAGATTTTGCCCGCCGGCGTTTCCAAAACAAACCCTGCCCACAGCGCCCTGTTGCGGTCGAACAATCCGCGCGCTGACCAGTGGCGGGTCGGCACCAGCGTTACCGCGAGACCATTGCCGAGCTCGACACGCTGATGCCAGTCGAAGGGCTCGGCTCTGATCGCATCGTCGTTGCTGCGCATGGTGACATCGTTGCCAAGCGGGGTGACCACGCGCGGCGAGAATTTAGCAACCAGTCTCGACAGCGTCGCAATGTCCAGATGATCGTAATGGCCATGCGACACCAGCGCGATGTCGATGGGCGGAAGCGCATCGAAGGCGATGCCGGGATCGTTATGACGCTTCGGCCCGGCCCAACTGATCGGCGAGGCGCGTGCCGACCACATCGGATCGACCAGAATATTCAACCCCGATGTCTGGATCAGCCAGCTGGCATGACCGACGAACGACAATCGCACCTTGTTACCCGTGACCCGCGCGGGCGGAACATCGGCATATGGGCTCGGCGCCCATTCGGGCCAGGCTTGCTGCTGCCGACCCGGGCCGAACTGCCAGCGCAGCACTTCGCCGAGCGATTTCGGTGGCGAGCCATCGGGATCGAAGAAGCGTTCGCCATCGAAATGGTCGGAGACGGGTCCGGCATAGGTTTTCATTCTGGCGATCCAGATTGATGGCACGCCAATGATCGCGGCTGCACCAGCCAGTAGTCCGAGAACACGACGGCGGCTTATGTTCATGGCCCGATTGGCCTCAAAACGCGTGTTTCGGCAAGGGATAAGCGGGCGGGCGGGGTTCACGAAAATGCCATTCTGAGGCGACTATTCTTGACTTTCCGGTGCTGCGGGGGTTTAACGCCCGCAATTCCTCGAAAAGACTCAACTTTTCGATCCGCCGCCCGGCCCTGGAGACCGGAGGCCAACGCCCGACAGCGCGATGCGCCCTCGGGCGCGAATGTGTTTGGACGACCGTCTTGGCATTGCCAAGACACCATAGGTCGTCATCACCCGCGAAGGCGGGTGATCCAGTAACCGGGAGTGTTCGCTTTAACGCGAGGTCTCGGAGTACTGGATACCCCGCTTTCGCGGGGTATGACGGCGATGAGTAATGCCCGCGATGGGCATGACGAAGGAAAAGCGGAATTGTTCGACAATCTGTCGGAAAAGCTTGGTGGCATTCTCGATCGGCTGACGCGGCGCGGGTCGCTGACGGAAGCCGACGTCGATGCGGCGATGCGCGAGGTGCGCCGCGCGCTGCTCGAGGCCGACGTCTCGCTCGACGTGGTCAGAAGCTTCACCGACAAAGTCCGCGAGCAGGCGATCGGCGCGACCGTGGTCAAGTCGGTGACCCCCGGCCAGATGGTGGTCAAGATCGTCCATGACGAACTGATCGCTACCCTTGGCTCGGACGGCCAGACCATCGATCTCAATGCAGTGCCGCCGGTCGCGATCATGATGGTCGGACTGCAGGGCTCGGGCAAGACAACCACCACGGCGAAACTCGCCCGCCGTCTCACCCAGCGCGACAAGCGCAAGGTGTTGATGGCATCCCTCGACATCTATCGCCCGGCGGCGATGGAGCAACTCGCGGTGCTCGGGCGCGATCTCGATATCCAGACCTTGCCGGTCGTTGCCGGTCAAAAGCCGGCGCAGATCGCAAAGCGTGCGCTGGAAGCCGGGAAACTCGGCGGCTACGACGTGGTGCTGCTCGATACCGCCGGCCGCACGACGCTCGACGAAGAGATGATGGCGGAAGCTACCGAGATCAAAACCGCAGCCAATCCGCATGAGGTGCTGCTGGTCGCGGACTCCCTCACCGGCCAGGACGCCGTGAACCTGGCGCGCTCCTTCGACCAGCGCGTCGGCCTCACCGGCATCGTGTTGACGCGGGTCGACGGTGATGGCCGCGGCGGTGCCGCGCTGTCGATGCGCGCGATCACCGGCAAACCGATCAAGCTGATCGGCACCGGGGAGAAGACCGACGCGCTGGAAGATTTTCATCCGAGCCGGATCGCGGGCCGCATTCTCGGCATGGGCGACGTGGTGTCGCTGGTGGAAAAGGCCGCCGCGAATATCGACGCCGAAAAGGCCGCGCGCACCGCCGAGAGGATGCGCAAGGGCCAGTTCGACCTGTCCGACATGCGCGAGCAATTGCTGCAGATGGCGAATATGGGCGGCATCAGCGGGCTGATGGGAATGATGCCCGGCATTGCGAAAATGAAAAACCAGATCGCCAATGCCGGCCTCGACGACAAGGTGTTGAAGCGTCAGGTCGCGGTGATCGATTCGATGACGCGGCAGGAGCGCAAGAATCCCGATATCCTGAAAGCGAGCCGCAAGAAGCGCATTGCCGCCGGCGCCGGCCTCAAGGTCGAGGAAGTCAACAAGCTCCTGAAGATGCATCGGAACATGGCCGACATGATGAAGGCCATGGGCTCGGGCAAGCGCGGGCCGATGGCCGGCATCGCGCAGGCGATGGGTTTTGGCGGCGGCATGCCGTCACCCGAGCAGATGAAAGCGCTGGCCGAGAAGATGCCCGGCGGCGCAGGGCCGGGCGGAATGCCCGCGCTGCCGAAGGATCTTCCCGCGGGTCTTCGCTCGGGCCTGCCGAATTTGCCGGGACTGACGGGCTTGAGCGGCAAGCCGACCCTGCCGGGCCTCGGCGGCTTCCCCGGATTGGGGAAGAAGAAATGATCCCATTCGTCATTGCGAGATAAATATTCGCCCAGATTCCGAAATTTTCGACCTCAACAGGAGAACTAAATGTCAGTCGTTATCCGCCTTGCACGCGCAGGCACCAAGAAGCGCCCGGTCTATCACGTCGTCGTCGCCGATTCGCGTTTTCCCCGCGACGGCCGCTTCATCGAGCGTCTCGGCCATTTCAATCCGCTGCTGCCGAAGGACAACGAGGCGCGGCTGAAGCTCGACATGGACAAGACGAAGGCTTGGCTGGCCAAGGGCGCGCAGCCGTCGGACCGCGTGACGCGTTTCCTCGACGCCGCCGGCGTCATGAAGCGGGCCGCGCGCAACAATCCGGAAAAGGCCGTGCCGCGCAAGGAGCGCAAGGCCAACGCCGAAGCCGCCGCCACGGCTGCAACAGCGACCGCAGCGGCGGCCAAAACCGCCGCCGCAGAAGCCAAGAAATAAGCGCGACGGCGCGCGGCGATGGCGGAACAAATCTGCATCGCCCGTATCGGCGCCGCGCATGGCGTGCGGGGCGCGGTGAAGCTGTGGACTTTCACCGAAGACCCGCTGGCCGTGAAGGCTTACGGACCGCTGGTGACAAAAGACGGCGCGCGCCAGTTCGAACTGACGCACGTCCGCGAGGCGAGGGGTCATCTGGTCGCGACCCTGAAGGGCATCACCACGCGCGATGCGGCCGAGCGCCTCAACGGCGTTGAGCTTTACGTCGCGCGCGAAAAACTGCCGGCCACCGGCGAAGGCGAATATTATCACGCCGACCTGATCGGGCTCGCCGCGGTAACGCCCGCGGACCAGCCGCTCGGCCGCGTCATCGCGATCCACAATTTCGGCGCCGGCGATATCATCGAAATCGGGCCGCCGCACGGTGCGAGCCTGCTGCTGCCGTTCACCAACGCCGTGGTGCCGTCGGTCGATCTTGCGGGCGGACGCGTGGTGATCGAATTGCCGAATGAAATTGAAGGCGAGGAATCCTGAACCGTCATCGCCGGACGTGGATCGGCGATCCATCTTTTGCGGAGATGATGGATACGCGGGTCAAGCCCGTCTATGACGTTCGGAGTAATGCGGTGACCTGCGAATGACCTGGCGCGCGACGGTGCTGACGCTATTTCCGGAGATGTTTCCGGGTCCGCTCGGCGTCAGCCTGGCCGGCAAGGCGCTGGCCGCCGGACTCTGGGCGCTGGAGACCCGCGACATCAGGGACGCCGCCACCGATCGTCACCGCAGCGTCGATGATACGCCTGCCGGCGGCGGGCCCGGCATGGTGCTGCGCGCCGACGTGCTGGCGAGCGCCATCGATATGGCTGATATCGCATCGGACCTGCTGGAGGGCCGGCCCCGGCTCTTGATGAGCCCGCGGGGTCGGCCATTGACCCAGTCCCGTGTTGCGGAACTCGCCGCCGGGCCCGGTCCCCTGATCGTCTGCGGCCGGTTCGAGGGCATCGACCAGAGGGTGATCGAAGCCCGCCAACTCGAGGAAGTCTCGGTCGGGGATTACGTTTTATCCGGCGGTGAAATCGCAGCCATGGCGCTGATCGACGCCTGCGTCCGGCTGTTGCCGGGTGTGATGGGAAAACAGGCGTCCGGGGCGGACGAAAGCTTCTCCGAGGGGCTCCTGGAATACCCGCAATATACCCGCCCGCAGCAGTTCGAGGGCCGCCCGATCCCGGAAATCCTCACCTCGGGCGACCACGCCCGGGTCGCGGCGTGGCGCCGGGCCGAGGCGGAGGCCCTGACAAGGGCGAGAAGGCCAGATCTATGGGCTGCAAGGCAAATCCAGCCAGGGACCGGCCAAAAAACCCCAAAAAACCCGACAGACGGGTGACAACGCCCTGCCTATGCCTTATACGAGCGCCAAATCCGCGCACCGAGCATTTTCCCGGCAAAGTGGGTCCCCACTATGCCGTGAGCAAATGCTCTAACTGATTGAATTGCGCGTATTCTTTTCGCAGAACCGGTATCCACTTCTGCGGAATACGCGCTACAGGATAACTGGACGTTTGCGCAGCCCGCCTTGGCGGCTGGGGCGCGCCGCCGATGGAGTTTCACGATGAACCTCATTCAAGAGCTCGAAAAAGAGCAGCTCGAAAAATTGTCAGCCGGCAGGGAAATTCCGGAATTCGGACCCGGCGACACCCTGATCGTCAACGTCAAGGTGGTGGAAGGCGACCGCTCGCGCGTGCAGGCCTATGAAGGCGTATGCATCGGGCGCTCCGGTGGCGGGCTCAATGAGAGCTTCACGGTGCGCAAGATCTCCTACGGCGAGGGCGTGGAACGCGTATTCCCGGTAATGTCGCCGATGATCGACTCGATCAAGGTCGTGCGCCGCGGCAAGGTGCGCCGCGCCAAGCTGTATTACCTGCGCAACCTGCGCGGCAAGTCGGCCCGCATCGTCGAGAAGACCGAGCGCGCCGCCGCCGTCGGCGAGTAATTGCTGTTCGATGTGTTTTGACGAAAAGCGCGGGTTCGACCCCGCGCTTTTTGTTTGCGCCCCGCGATCCGAGCGGTGCACTTGCTGCGAACGGCGGCGGCAAACGCTTATCGCGCCCGGTTGTCTGTTGTGCTATAAGGCCGGAATGTTCAGGGATCGCCAAATCATCGCGTCTCGCGTCGTTCTCGACGACCGCAGCCGTTTGCCCTGGCGCTTCTTCGGCCGGCTGACGACATCAGCGCTTGCGGCTTGATGCCTGCCCGCGCATTTGCCGCGCGCGACCGCATTTCAGATTAAATCCCGATGCAAGGCGCCACACCATGTCCGATAAAAAACCGACCACGCTGTATGACAAGATCTGGAACGATCATCTGGTTCACGAGGCGGCCGACGGTACCTGCCTGCTCTATATCGACCGCCATCTCGTTCACGAGGTGACCTCGCCGCAAGCCTTCGAAGGCTTGCGCCTGACGGGACGCAAGGTTCGCGCGCCGGAAAAGACGCTGGCCGTGGTCGACCACAACATACCGACCACCGATCGCTCCAAGCCCAACCCGGATCCCGAGAGCATCGAGCAGATGCGCGTGATGGCCGCGAACGCCAAGGAATTCGGCATCGAGTACTATAACGAATTCGACAAGCGCCAGGGCATCGTCCACGTCATCGGACCCGAGCAGGGCTTTACGCTGCCCGGCACCACCATCGTCTGCGGCGACAGCCATACTTCCACCCACGGCGCATTCGGGGCGCTGGCGCACGGCATCGGCACCTCCGAAGTCGAACACGTGCTGGCGACGCAAACGCTGATCCAGAAAAAAGCCAAGAACATGCGCGCGGTGGTCGACGGCAAATTGCCCGAAGGCGTCACTGGCAAGGACATTATTCTGGCGATCATCGGCGAGATCGGCACCGCCGGCGGCACCGGCTATGTGCTCGAATATGCCGGCGAGGCGATCCGCGCGCTGTCGATGGAAGGCCGCATGACGGTCTGCAACATGTCGATCGAAGGCGGCGCACGCGCCGGGCTGGTGGCGCCGGACGAAAAGGCGTTCGAGTTTCTCAAAGGTAGGCCGAAGTCGCCAAAGGGCAACGCCTGGGACTCGGCGATGCGTTACTGGGAAACGCTGCGCAGCGACGAGGCGGCCCATTTCGATCACGAGATCAGGCTGGACGCGGCAAAGCTGCCGCCGATCGTGACCTGGGGCACCTCGCCTGAAGACGTGGTTTCGATCACGGGCTTTGTGCCGGATCCCGACAAGATCGCAGACGAGGCCAAGCGGCTCTCAAAACATCGCGCGCTGAACTACATGGGCCTGAAGGCGGGAACGAAGATCACCGACATCAAGCTCGACCGCGTTTTCATCGGTTCCTGCACCAACGGCCGGATCGAGGATTTGCGCGCGGCGGCGAAAGTCGCCGAGGGCAAGACCGTCAACGGTCATGTCAATGCGATGGTCGTGCCGGGTTCCGGCATCGTCAAGGAGCAGGCGGAAGCCGAAGGCCTCGACAAGATCTTCATCAAGGCCGGTTTCGAATGGCGCGAACCGGGCTGCTCGATGTGCCTGGCGATGAACCCCGACAAACTGAAGCCGGAAGAGCGCTGCGCCTCGACCTCGAACCGCAATTTCGAGGGCCGCCAGGGATTCAAGGGCCGTACGCATCTGGTCTCACCCGCAATGGCGGCGGCGGCCGCGATCGCCGGGCATTTCGTCGACATCAGGGAATGGCGGTAGCGGGATTTACCCGACCGGGCGAGCTTGGCTCAATCCCGAGCCAATGTCGAAAGAGGTCGTTAAGCTGTTGGAAGCATACTGGGCGTTGCGCAAGCGATGCGTTTCGCGAGGGAAGCGAGCCATGGCCGACAAGCCTGAATTCGTCGATATGATCAGCGAGGCGACGCGTCAGTCCCGGCGCCGGGTCATGCCGCGCGTCGTCGAGCCCGTCGTCAAGGACACCTCGCGTCTCAGCCACTGGCCGCCCGACCGCTGGTTGCAGTGGCGGCTGGAGACGCTGACGCCCTGGAAGCTCCGGTCCTGGAAATTCAAGAATTGGGGCTGAGGCGGTAACGCCCATTCGCAGAAGAATACAAATCAGGCGCCGCGGAACATGTTCCGGGCGCCTGATCCATTTCGGTGTTTGCCAGCTAGTGCATGATGGCTTGAGTTGAATCGGGCGGCCGACGTCTGGCTCATCTCACCTCGCCCCGCTTGCGGGGAGAGGTCGGATTGCGAAGCAATCCGGGTGAGGGGGACTCTCCCCGAGTTCGAGCCGGTTGATAGAGCCCCTCACCCAACCCTTTCCCCGCGTAGAGCGGGGAGAGGGAGATATGGCGATCGCCGCCGTGGCTCAACCTAAACTCATATCGTCCTAATAAGCGCGGTAGTGATGATGCCGGCGGTGGTGGTGACGCCAGTGGTGATGGCGCCAATGGTGGTAGTGACAGATGTGCCGCGGTCCGTAATGGGTCCAGACCACAGGGCAGCGGCGGTAAGAGTAGTAGTACGGGTAATCGTCGTAGTAGGGGTAGTAAGACGCCCCATAGAAGAAATGCCGATGAAAGCGGTGGTGCCGGAACGCGAAGCCGCTGTGGTGAATGCCGCTTCCGTGGAACACCGTCGCGCTTCGAATCGCGCTGCCTTGAAACACAGGGCCACCGCTCCTGATGCCGCCACCGTGAAAGGCTGCGCCGCCTCCACCGCCGTGGAAACCGCCTCCGCCACCCATGTGGCCACCGCCACCGCCACCGCCACCATGGCCGCCACGGACTTCGGTCGTCAGTCCCTCCGGCGCATGTTTAGCCGCTTGCATCGCGCCCGGATTGATGAGCGAGTGCGCCTCTGCGCGTTGGCCAAATCCGGCCGACAGCGCAAACAGCGCGGCCGCCGCAAGCCCCAGAGAACGCGAAGCGCGACGCGCCATGCCGCGACCCGGATCTGAAATATTTATCATGCGTGAGACCTCCCTGAATTGAGGCAACGAAAGCCCGGGCCATAAAATGGCCTGTCTTCGTCACGTTCATTTGCGATCGCTCCCGAGACTAAATTAGAGACGATGATGTGAACGCCCCATGAATATGGCGGCCACAATCTCCAGTAGATGCGGGCTTGCAAAAAATAAAAGCGCACGATCGCTCAACCCGGGGTGGCGATATCTGTGTTGATGTGATCGCGCTGTTCAAATAACTGAGAGGTGAGCGATTCCTGAAAACCGGAGTTCACCACCAAGGCCCGTAGCCAAGCCCGAACAAGGGGAAGAACGGCTTGGGCGCGTAGTAATAGGGACGGTCGTAATAAACGGGGTCATAGTGCGGCAGATAGGCATAACGATGGTGATGCCGGATGCGTCGCCGCGCGCTGAAGTGTTCGGCGTGATGGCTTTGCATCGATTTTTGCATTACGGCCGGTGATGACGCGGCAAGTACCGGACTGATCGCGGCGCGGCCGAACATCAGGGTCATAGCCAGGATAGCTGCGCCGATCCATTTCGCCATCAAAGCCTCCCGAATAAATCGCCGCGCGCCGCAGCTTGAACGCTGTGCCAGCGCCCCTTTGTTTGCCGAAGTTCGTGTCGGAGGTGCCGCAATGAATCACGACGTTCAGAAACGGGATGCTAGCCGCGGCGCCAATAGCAGCTCATGTGAGGTACGATCACGGTGCCGCTCGGCCGGTATTCCGGCTGATAAAACGCCGTGCATTCCCGCACGGCGTTGCGGCCGGGAAAATACCGGGGATAGACGCCGTCGGGGTCCAGCTGCGGATAAACGCGCAGCCGCGTCGGCGGCCGATCCCGCCGTTGCGCGGAGATATCGGTGGCGACCGGCTGCAGCGCCGGGACCGGGTGCCATTCGGCGCGGACGGTTTGCGCCTGCGCCACCGGCAGCAGCAATATTCCGGCAATAGCGGCCAGTATCGTCGCCGTCACAATCCGCATCGATGCCCACCCAAATGGTTGTCGGCCTCAGGGTCTCCGATTGCCGCGCCAAGGTCAACTGTGGCCGCGTATCCAGCAAATGTAGGCCCCGAGGACGGGATCCCGGGCAATACCGATTTTGCATCGCAATCAATTCACGAAGATTGCATGGACTTGGCCGCGGCGGAAACCGGTATCCGCTTCGGTTCAAAACACGATAGAAAGACGCCATGTGGACATCCGCGAAAGCGCCCTCGCTTGCCGAGATGGAGGCCATGGCGCACGAGATTTTCGAGCGCCTGCCGAAGGGCTTTCGCGAACTCTGCGAGGGCGTGATCATTCGCGTCGACGATTTTCCCACCGATGAGGTCCTCGACGAGATGAACGCGGCCAGCGAATTCGACCTGCTCGGCCTGTTTCAGGGCGTCGGCCTGCCGCATCAAAGCCACAGCGACATCGCGAGGCTGCCCAACATGGTCTGGCTCTACCGCCGGCCGATCCTGGATTACTGGGCCGAACATGACGAGACCCTCGGCCATATCGTCCGCCACGTGCTGATTCACGAGATCGGGCACCATTTCGGCCTCTCGGACGCCGACATGGAGGCGATCGAGGCCGGCGTTTAAGTCATTTCTTCAGGAATTTGCCCTTTGATGCCGGCGGCATTCGCGATAAGACAGCGCACCCGAAACGCTTATCGTCAATCTCAAGCCGAGAAGTGCGACCGATGGACAAGTTCACCACGCTGGAAGGCGTCGCAGCGCCCTTGAAGATCATCAATGTCGATACCGACATGGTGATCCCGAAGCAGTATCTGAAGACCATCAAGCGCACCGGCCTCGCCAAGGGGTTGTTTTCGGAACAGCGCTACAAGGACGACGGCAGCGAAAACCCGGATTTCATCCTCAACAAGCCGGCCTATCGCAACGCCAAGATTCTGGTCGCCGGCGATAATTTCGGCTGCGGCTCGAGCCGCGAACACGCGCCGTGGGCGCTGCTCGATTTCGGCATCCGCTGCGTGATCTCGACCTCATTCGGCGATATTTTCTACAACAACTGTTTCAAGAACGGCATCCTGCCGATCCGCGTCACCCAGGAAGACCTCGACAAATTGTTCGACGATGCCGAGCGTGGCGCCAACGCGACGCTGACGATCGATCTCGCCAATCAGGAAATCCGCGGGCCCGACGGCGGCAAGGTGACATTCGAGATCGACGCGTTCCGCAAGCATTGCCTGATGAACGGCCTCGACGACATCGGCCTCACCATGGAAAAGAAGGCCTCGATCGACGCTTACGAAGAAAAGGCGAAGACCGCGCGCGCCTGGGCCTGATCCGGCGCCGAGTGCCGCTGATTGAAGGTGACGCGCATGCGGCCCGAGGTCGTCACCTTCTGGCACGGACCGCTCGATCGGCTCCGACTGGTATGCCTGAGATCGCAGGTCGCGGCGGGCCATAGGGTGACCGTCTACAGTTTCGAGCCGCTTGCGCGATTGCCCGACGGCGTCGACAACGCGGAGGCCGAGGCAATCCTGCCGCATGCGTTCTCGGAAAAACTTCGCCCTCCCCAACCCGATGGCAGCTGGCGCGACTGGACCACGCTGCAGTTTTCGGATTTTTTCCGGATGCGCCTGATGGCGCGCAACGCCGGCCTGTGGCTCGACGCCGATGTGCTGTTGCTCAGGCCGGTCGAGATCGACGAGGCAAAACCCTATTTCGCCTGGGAACGGCCGCGCCAGCTCGGCAATTCGGTGCTCTATCTGCCGTCAGGCGATCCGATCGTGACGGCGTTCGAAAACCTGATGGACCAGGACGAGTTGACGCCGGACTGGCTGGCGCTACGGCATCGCCTGACCTTCACGTTGCGCAAGCTGCGCGGCAGGTCGAACCGACTTTCGGACATTCGCGTCGCGATCTTTGGTCCGGCGGCGCTGACCGCGCTCGCCCGCCGGAGCGGCGAACTGCGCTACGCGTTGCCCTCGAAGTCGTTCTACGCGGCACACGCGAAACCGAAGCTGTTCTTCGAGCCCTCGGATTTTTCGGCGCTGATCGGCGATCCCGAGATCATCGGGCTGCACATTTCACCGAAAGGCCGCGGCAACCAACCGCCCGTCGCCGGCAGCCTGCATGCCTGGGCGGAGGAGCGGTTTTGGCCTCATACCGCCATTGCGAGCGAAGCGAAGCAATCCACCTGAGGTGCTCTCCCAATGGATTGCTTCGTCGCGTTGCTCCTCGCAATGACAAGAAGCGCACTCTCCCGCTAATTCCCCATCGCCGCGATCGCGTCCGCGATTGCGATCGTCCGCCTTGCCATATCGGCGTGCAGCCGCTCCACCATCTGGCCGTCGAGCCGGATCGCGCCGCGCGAGGCGTTCGCCGGCAGTTCGAACGCCGCGATAATCCTTCGCGCGCGATCCACTTCCTCCGCCGGCGGCGTAAAGATCGCGTTGCAGGCCTCGATCTGGCCCGGATGGATCAGCGTCTTGCCGTCGAAGCCGAGATCGCGCCCCTGCGCGCATTCCTGGGCAAAGCCATCGACATTACTGAGGTCGCTGTAGGGTCCGTCGAGAATTTCGAGGCCGTAGGCGCGCGTGGCGAGTATGCAATGGGTGATCAGCGGCAGCATCGCCGCGCGGCCGGGCAACATGCGGATTCGCGTCTCGCGCGAAATATCGTTCGGCCCGAACACAAAGCCGGCCAGCCGCGTCTCGGAATCGCGCGAGGCGGCCGCGAGTTCCTCGGCGTGCAGAACCGCGCGCGCGGTCTCGATCATCGCCCAGACCCGGATCGATGCATCCGCGCTGACATCGGTGAGACGATCGGCGATAGCGGCCAGATCCTCGACGCTGGACACTTTCGGAAACAGAATTCCATCGGGCCGCGCTTTGGCGGCCATCGCAACGTCATCGATCCACCACGGCGTATCCAGGCTGTTGACGCGGATCAGGACCTCGCGCCTGCCGAACCCTTTTGCCGCGATCGCCTGCGCAATCTGATCGCGCGCCGTGGCCTTGGCATCGGGGGCCACGGAATCCTCGAGATCCAGGATGATGCCGTCGGCCGGAAGATTTCTGGCTTTTTCCAGCGCCCGTGCGTTCGATCCGGGCATGAACAGAAGGCTGCGGCGCGGACGGATCATGGGCTGGTCCCTCTGACGTTTCGGACTTCACGGCCTAACATTTCGGCACACGGTCCGAAAGGCTTGTCCCCGGGGGCGGCATATGGTTAGGCAATATCATGTCATCGTTTCCGCAAACATTGCTCGACGGCTACCGCACCTTCACCTCGCAGCGGCTGCCCACGGAACAATCGCGCTACCGCGATTTGTCGGAGCGCGGCCAGTCGCCGGCGGTGATGGTGATCGGCTGCTGCGATTCCCGGGTGTCGCCGGAGGTGATCTTCGATGCCGGTCCCGGCGAGCTGTTCGTGGTGCGCAACGTCGCCAATCTGGTGCCGGTCTACCAGCCTGACGCCGGTGCACATGGCGTTTCGGCCGCGCTCGAATATGCCGTGCGGGCCCTGCACGTCAAACACGTCGTGGTGCTCGGGCACGCCCAGTGCGGCGGCATCCGCGCCTTCATCGATGATATCGAGCCGTTGTCGCCAGGCGACTTCATCGGCCGATGGATGGCGATGTTCATCAAGCCGGGTGAGAAGGTCGAGCAACGCGACCACGAGTCGATGGCCGAGTTCACCACCCGGATCGAGAAGGCCGCGGTGTTCCGCAGTCTGGAAAACCTGATGACGTTTCCGTTCGTGCGGACGCTGGTCGAGCGCGGCGAACTGCATCTGCACGGCGCCTATTTCGGCGTCGCCGAGGGAACCCTGTTCGTGCTCGATCAGGCCGCGAAGGAATTCCACAGCGTGCGGGAGGAAGTGGGCTAACAGCGAATAGAAGAATCTTCCATTCGCTATTCGCGGCCAATCACGCCGCCTTTTTCTTGGCGCTGATCAGCTTGCGGTTGATCAGGCATTCGGCGATCTGGATCGCGTTCAGCGCCGCACCCTTGCGCAAATTGTCCGACACGCACCACAGCACGAGGCCGTTATCCACGGTGGGATCGGTGCGGATGCGGCTGATATAGGTGGCGTCCTCGCCCGCCGCCTCGTAAGGCGTGACGTAGCCGCCCGGCTCGTGCTTGTCGATGACGAGACATCCCGGCGCATTGCGCAGGATGTCGCGCGCCTCGTCGACCGAAATCGGATTCTCGAATTCGATGGTGACGGCTTCGGAATGGCCGACGAACACCGGCACCCGCACGCACGTCGCGGTGAGCTTGATTTTGGGATCAAGAATCTTCTTGGTCTCCATCATCATCTTCCACTCTTCCTTGGTGTAACCGTCCTCCATGAACACGTCGATCTCCGGGATGACGTTGAAGGCGATACGCTTGGGGAATTTCTTGTTGATCAATTCGCTGTTGGTGTAGACCGCCTTGGTCTGGGAAAACAGCTCGTCCATGGCGTCCTTGCCGGCGCCCGAGACCGATTGATAGGTCGAAACCACGACGCGCTTGATCACCGCCTTGTCATGCAGCGGCTTCAGCGCGACCACGAGTTGGGCCGTCGAGCAGTTCGGATTTGCGATGATGTTCTTCTTGACGAAGCCTGCGACCGCATCCGCATTGACCTCGGGCACGATCAGCGGCACGTCCGGATCCATGCGCCAGGCCGACGAGTTGTCGATCACGACCGCGCCGGCGGCGCCGATTTTCGGCGACCATTCCTTCGACACCGCGGCACCCGCCGACATCAGGCAGATATCGACGTCGGAGAAATCGTAGTGCTCGAGCGCTTTGACTTTCAGGGTGCGGTCGCCATAGGACACTTCCACGCCCATGCTGCGGCGCGACGCCAGCGCCACCACCTCGTCCGCCGGGAATTTGCGCTCGTCCAGAATGTTGAGCATTTCCCGCCCGACATTTCCGGTCGCTCCGACCAGCGCGACTTTGTAACCCATCGTTCCGCTCTCCGAGGAATTATGCCTGCCCGCCGCTGCCGGCGGAAAGGGAAGAGGCAGCGCTTCTATGCGAGAAACTCCCTTAAGACAACGTTATAACGCGGGCTTGGGCGTTTGACGCGATCGTTTTGGGCTACCCATACGCATCGACGGATTAGGTAACGGGTTCGGAAAACCCCTCCCGCGCGCCACGCCCTGAGCAGGCCGTTTGCCAAGACGCTGGTTTTCATGAAACTTTTCGCGTGATCGTGCATAATTCTGACGTGGTGTGGCCCTAATGACCTTGTGACGGCATACCTCCGGAAGTTAATCTGACGGCCAAACGAATATGGCGACCCGCCAGCCCCATGAGGACCCAATGACCCTAGAATTCCCCGCTGCGAACAAGCTTGTGATGGCGCTCGCTGCGGCTGCTGTCGTGGTTGTTGGTTTCGACATGGCATCGGCGGCAGCGCAGTCCAAGCGCCAATATGACGATCGCGGCCGTCCCTATTACGGGCCGAATGGGCCCAACGTGTCGTACCAGCAGGGGCCGCGCACCCGGATTTACGTCACCAAGCGCTCCTGGCTCGACGCCGGCGTCGAAGTGTTGCCGGGCGACCGCAAATTCACCGACTACGCCTTTCCGCCGTCGATCGGTTACCCATCGTTCGCACGCGAGAACAACAACCGCCCGATCGACCGCCAGCCGCTGAGCCCGCCGTCGGACCTGGGCGGATACCCGCAGACCTTCCCGCTGTATTGACGAGGTCGCTATTCCACCGTCGTCCCTGCTTTTGCAGGGACGACGTTTTCGAGATTCGCGCTCACCCGTACTGCGCCTGCAGTTCTTTCAAAATCGCCTCGCCCATCTGCGTCGTGCTCACCGCCGTTGTGCCCTCGGATTTGATGTCGGCGGTGCGCAGGCCGCTCGCCAGCACCGCCGCGATCGCGGCGTCGAGCTTGTCGGCCAGCGCGCCCATGTCGAAGGAATAACGCAGCGCCATTCCGAATGAAGCGATCATCGCGATCGGATTGGCGAGGCCTTTGCCGGCAATGTCGGGCGCCGAGCCGTGCACCGGCTCGTACAGCGCTTTCCGCTTCCTGGTTTTGACGTCGACCTCGCCGAGCGAAGCCGACGGCAGCATGCCGAGCGAACCCGTCAGCATCGCCGCGATATCCGACAGCATGTCGCCGAACAGATTGTCGGTCACGATGACGTCGAACGCCTTCGGCCATTTCACCAGATTCATGCCGCCGGAATCTGCCAGTTGATGCTCGAGCTGCACATCCTTGTATTCGCGCGCATGCACCTGGGTGACCACCTCGTTCCAGAGCACGCCCGATTTCATGACGTTGCGCTTTTCCATCGAGGTGAGTTTGTTGCGGCGCTTGCGGGCCAGATCGAACGCGACGCGGGCGATGCGCTCGATCTCATAGGTGTCATAGACTTGCGTATCGATGGCGCGTTTCTGGCCGTTGCCGAGATCGGTGATGGTTTTCGGCTCGCCGAAATACACCCCGCCGGTGAGTTCGCGCACGATCATGATGTCGAGACCTTCGACCACCTCGCGCTTCAGGCTCGATGCCTCCGCAAGCGCCGGATAACACACCGCGGGCCGCAGGTTCGCAAACAGGCCGAGTTCTTTGCGCAAGCGAAGCAACCCCGCCTCGGGCCGCGCCTCATAGGGGACGCTGTCCCACTTCGGACCGCCGACCGAGCCGAAGATCACGGCGTCGGCCGACTTTGCCTTCGCCATGCAATCCTCTGAAATGCTGACCTTGTGGGCGTCATAGGCCGAACCGCCGACCAGCCCCTGCTCGGTCTCAAAATGCGCAAGGCCTTGCGCGTTGATCCAGTCGATCAGGCGTTTCACCTCCGCCATCACTTCGGGGCCGATGCCGTCGCCGGGCAGGAGCAGCAATTTATGGGAAGCCATTGAATATTTTCCTCGTCCAACTCGTCATGGCCGGGCGTAGCCGTCCGAAGGACGGTGTCGCTTCCGCTCGCCTTTGCCCGGCCATCCACGCCTTGTTTGCAACGAAGAAGGCCGTGGATGCCCGGCACAAGGCCGGGCATGACGAAGACAATTGATAACCGCGCGGAGTGCTAGTGCGCCAATGCGCCGATGGCAAGATACCTTTACCGACGTGTACCTGTGCAAGTACGCCGGACCCTGCCACATTACGAGCCTTGCCGGAGAATTCCGTGACAGCCCCTGCCCACCCCTCGCCGGCGGCGCATCCCGCGCGGTTGATCCTGATCCTGTCGCTGGCGCCCACGGTCGGTCTTGGCATCGGCCGCTTCGCCTATTCGCTGGTACTGCCGGACATGCGCGATGCGCTCGGCTGGTCTTATTCCGCCGCGGGCTTCATGAACACCGTCAATGCCGCGGGCTATCTCGTGGGCGCCTTGATGACCTCAAGTCTGGTGAAACGCATTGGGTTGCCGGCCGCGGTGCGCTGGGGAACGCTCGCCTGTCTCGCGTCGCTGGCGCTGTGCGCCCTGTCGGGCAATTTTTTTGCCTTAAGTTTCGCGCGGTTGCTCGCGGGTCTGGGGGCGGCAGCGACGTTCATCGCAGGCGCGGCGCTGGCGGCGCAGATTGCGCAATCGCAGTTCTCGCGCGCGAACTTTCTGCTCAGCCTGTTTTACGCCGGTCCCGGGCTTGGCATCCTCCTATCCGGCCTGATCGCGCCTTTCGTGTTGCAGGCGTTTGGGCCGGGGTCGTGGTGGATCGTTTGGTGGGCGATGACGCTGCTGGGGGTCGCCATGACCGTGCCGGTGCTGCTGGCGCCGATCGATACCGGGGCCGGCATCACGGAAGCGGCGCCGGCCAAATTCGCGATCCGGCCGGTACTGATCTATCTCGCGGGCTATTTTCTGTTCGGCGCCGGATACATCGCCTACATGACCTTCATGATCGCCTATATCCGCGACGCCGGCGGCGGCACCGCGGCGCAGAGCGCGTTCTGGTCCCTGATCGGTGTCAGCGCGTTCGCGACCCCCTGGGTGTGGCGCCGTGTGCTGGCGTTCGATCGTGGCGGCGTCTCGACCGCGATCATTCTCGGCGTCAACGCGACAGGTGCTGCACTGCCGCTGTTCGGCCATTCCATGGTGCTGCTTGCGATATCGGCGCTGGTCTTCGGCGTCGCGTTCTTCGCGGTGGTGGGATCGACCACCGCTTTCGTGCGCTACAACTATCCCGTCGCCGTCTGGCCCACGGGAATTGCGGCGATGACCATCGCCTTTGGAATAGGCCAGACGCTCGGACCGATCGCGGTCGGCGCCGTCACCGATGCGTTCGGAAGCCTGTCCTATGCGCTCAACGTGTCGGCGGCGATGCTGGCGGCCGGCGCGATCGCGGTGGCGTTTCAGGGAAGATTGAAGCGGACGCCAATTCCGGTGTGACCTTCCCAGACTGCGTTGGCCGTCAATTCTTCAGGGAGCTGCGCATGCAAAGGATGTTGCAGCTTCCACGTCGCCGGCCTGGTATTTCGCGTATTTAGGCCACGGGCACAGCGGCCGGCTGCGCGTTGCGCTCCAGGAGGCGGGGATTTCCCGGTTGCCAGGATTGACCGAGGCGACGATGCGCTCAGGCGCCTTGCCTTTTTCCACCCAATCGGTGAGCGCCTCCAGCGCGTCAAACCGGTCGAGCCCGACCCCGCCGCCGCAATGGGTAACGCCGGGTATCGTGAACAGGCGGGCAAACTCAGCGGCCTTGCCGCCTGAATTGGCGTCGAGCTTCTCGTACCAGCGGATCGTGTCATTGACCGAGAAAACAGGATCGGCCTGGCCGTGAAACAGGATCATCTTGTGATTTGCCGCTTTCAGACCGGCCAGCGTCGGATTGGCGACATCAGGCGGCGCCATAAACTCCATCGGCGATTCCGTGAACGTCGCGTCCCTGGCGAAGATTTTCGGCGCGTCCCGGTCGAAGTCGAATTTCGCGAGAAAGTCATTGAGATGCTCGTTGTCGCCTTCGATCTTCGTCGGCGGCGTTGCGAAAATCAGGGCGAGCGAGGCTGAGCCCATGGTCGCGATGATCGGGTAATTGTTCCAGGGTGCGATCGGGCTTTCGACCTTCCACATCCGCCAATTGCCGGTTCCGACGCCGCCGTCCGCGGGCCAGTCCGAATACAACGCCTCGCCTTTCGAGTTTTTCGGGCCGCCGAAAATCGCCGTCAGCGCGGCGACGTTGACCTCCGGCAGGCAGCCTTCCGTTTTGCCAGCCGTACATTGCAGGCTCTTGAAGTCGAACGCCTTCTGACAGGCCGCAAGATTGCTGGTGAGACCATCCTGGACGCCGTCGAGGCCGTCGCAGGCCTCGAGTATTTTTGCCGAGAGCAGCCTGGCGTCCTCCTTGCTGAATGATTTCCGGATATCCGGGTTGATCCTGGTGAAGTTCTGCAAGTCCCAGGCGTGTTGGATCGCGGCTTTCGGAAGATCGAAGCCGGGATTGCCGACCAGGAAGCCATCATAGGCCTCGGGCATCCGGCTGGCGTCGACCATCGCGTGACGTCCGCCGTTGGAGCAACCGTACATGTAGGAGTATTCCGGTTTCTTGCCGTAGTGTGCCGCGATAATCGCCTGCGCAATCGGCGCCAGCGTCAGATCCGCGGAATAGCCGTAGTCGCGCCGCGCCTCGGGATCGAGGCCGAAGGCAGCGCCACCGGCCAGGCCCATCGCCTTGTTGGCGGGATCGCGTGCCGAATGGCCGGAATCCGAGCTGAGCACGGCAAAGCCGCGCGCAAGCGCCGATTTTCCGCCCATCGTATTGAAGTCAGGCTTGTCGCCGAGCGCCGGCACCACTTCGCCGTCATTGCCGCCGTTGACTTGATGGAGAAAACGGCCGTTCCATTCGGTCGGAAGCCGCATCTCGAACTGGATCGCATAAGACTTGCCGTCGATGCCCGTGCGCTCCCTGGCCTTGCCGGTGAGAATGCAGTGCCGGGGCTGGCCCTTTTCGGCTTCGGCCAACTTGCTGCCGGTGATCTCCGTGGCCGCGACGTGCAAGCTGGCCGTCGTGACAGCCGAGCAACTTTCGGCTTGCGCCCATGCCGCCGGCGACGAGCCGATTGAGGCTGCCGAAATACCGGTAAGCAGAAACAAAACGCTTCGGGCACGCTGACGGAATTTCATTTCTCTATCCCTCCGTGGACGTACCGGTTGCAGGCGCTTTAACAACTAAATCCGACTTTGCCTTCGGACTCAATCGGTCAAGCCGCCGGCGGCCTGGAAGGAGAGGGGAGGAAAATCTCAACTCCCGCTGAACGAATTATAGCCCTGGTCTTCCCAGTAGCCGCCCTTGTAGTCGTTGGTGACTTCCATCGAGATCACGTATTTCGGATTCTTGAATCCGAGCTTGGTCGGCACCCTGATCTTCATCGGATAGCCGTAGGCCCGGGGCAGGATTTCATCGCCGAACTTGAACGTCATCTGGGTCTGGGGATGCAGCGCGGTGCGCATATCCAGCGGCGAGTTGTAACCCTCCTTGTCGGCGCACTGGAACCAGCAATAATTCGCGCGGGTGTCGGCGCCGACCAGTTTGAGGAAATCGCGCAACGGCGTGCCGGTCCAGCTCCCGATCGCGCTCCAGCCCTCGACGCAGATATGGCGCGTGACCTGCTTGACCTGCGGCAGCTTGTAGAGCTCCTCCAGCGTCCATGATTTCTTGTTGTCGACGAGGCCGCGCACCTCGAACTTCCATTCCTTGCCGTTGATCTCCGGCGCGTCGTCGATATCGTAATAGGCGTTGAACGGGAAAGGCTTCGTGATCGCGCTTTCCGGAAAGGTCGGCGCCATCGCGTCCGGATTGAAGATCGCCGCCTGCACCCCGTCATTGAATTTCGAGATCCGCTTCAGCATCTCCTCGGCCGAAAAGCTGTCGGACACGTCGCACCCGGTCAAAAGCGTCAGTGCGCCGAAGCTCGCGCCGCCGGCGATGAAGCGCCGGCGCGCCAGGTCCGGCAGCAGCTTTGCCGCATCCCTGACCAGCAATTGCTTGTCGACGCCTGGGATCATAAGCGAGCGAAGTCGGCCCATGATGTGTCCTCCCGAATTTCCTATCGTCCAATGATCATGGCGCGCAGGCTCTTGGGCACCAGCACCGCCAACGCGACATGAACGATCAGGAACAAGACGATCGCCGACATGCAGATGAAGTGGACGTAGCGCGCCACGTCATAGCCGCCGAACAGCGCCGTCAGGTATTGCAACTGCACCGGTTTCCAGATCGAAAGACCGGACAGCACGATAAGAATGCCGACCACGATGATCCCGGCGTAAAGCAGCTTCTGCACATAATTGTATTTGGTGAGGTCGTCATGCGACAGCTTGCCGGTCAACGCCGCTTTTGCGTCCGAAATCACGCCGCCAGGGGTGATCGGCAGCAACTTCTTGCGAAAGCGGCCGGTCGCAAAGCCGAGCGCGAGATAGACGAGGCCGTTGACCATCAACAGCCACATCGCCGCGAAATGCCACAGCAGCGCGCCGCCGAGCCAGTCGCCCAGCGTAATCGAATGCGAAAACCTGAAATCGAACAGCGGCGAGGCATTGTAGATCTGCCATCCCGACATGATCATCAGGACCATCGCCACGGCATTGATCCAGTGCACGATGCGCACCCATGCCGGCTGAATGATCTTCGCCGTCGTGGCTATGTTGCGCTCTCCGCTGGCTGCAAGGCTGGACATGGCTGTTCCGTTACGAGGTCGATCTTCCAGTTATACGACGAAATCCGGGGTTTCGTTACTACAATGCAGGCTATCGGGTCGATGCATGCAGGGCATCGTGGTCACAAAAAAGCGAGCCGGGTTTCCCCGGCTCGCCGCCGCGCATCCCGTGGGGACCAGATCAGGACACGCGTGATGTCAGGACGCCGGCATCAGGACGGTGTCGACGACATGGATCACGCCGTTCGACTGATTGACGTTCGAGATCGTGACGGTCGAGGAGTCGCCCTTGGCGTCGACGATCATGACCTTGTCGCCCGACTTCTTGACCGTCAGCTCTTCGCCTTCAACGGTCTTGAGCTTCTTGCCGTCGGTCAGGCTGGAGGCTTCGAGCTTGCCGGGGACCACATGGTAGGTGAGGATTTTGGTCAGGGTCGCCTTGTTCTCGGGCTTCACCAGGGTGTCGACGGTGCCCGCCGGCAGCTTGCCGAAGGCGGCGTTGGTCGGCGCGAACACCGTGAACGGGCCCTTGCCTTCCAGGGTACCGACCAGGCCGGCGGCCTTCACCGCCGCAACCAGCGTGGTGTGGTCCTTGGAGTTGACGGCGTTCTGGATGATGTTCTTCGAGGGGAACATCGCGGCGCCGCCGACCATGACGGTCTTCTCGCCGGACATCATCTTGTCTTGCGCGCTGACGGGCGCAACGACGGCTGCGGTCAAAACCAGCGCGCCAAAGGCCGCGGCGGACAGAAGTGCAATACGCTTGGACATGGATCGTCTCCCGATGGATTGAGTGACCGGCGGATCTCCGCCGGTAACGAGGTGGCAACAACGACGCCTGTTAAGATGGAAAGATCGACGGCGTCGTCATTGCGCCGAGTTACGGGAGGTGAGGGAGCCGGTTTCAGGGAATAAATTTTTGCGGATTTGAAACTTTTTGAAGCGATGGCCGTGTGCGATTTTTTCACCGATGTCGTCCCTGCGAAAGCAGGGACCCATACCGCGCGATCTTGCAACAAGGCAATGCGGTAGACGCCTTTCGCAAAACCAACGCCGGTGGCTATCGGTCCCTGCGTTCGCAGGGACGACGAGAGGGGATTTGTGACTAATCCCGGCTATGCGGCGTCTGCACGAATCCCCGGTTCCAGGTCGGGCTGATCAGGATCTCGTTCACGCAGACCCGCGGCGGCATGCTGGCGACGAAGGCGATGGTGCGACCGCAGTCCTCCGGCTGCAGCATCCTGGCCTGTTCGGCTTCCGAGGGCACGACCGGCCGCAGTTTCAGGATCGGGGTTGCGACCTCGCCGGGAGACAGGCAACACGCCCGCAAGCCGTTGACGCATTCATCCATGTTGAACGAATGGGTCAGCGCAAGCACCGCGTGCTTGGTCGTGGTGTAGGCCGGGCCCGGCATTTTCGAGACATGGCGGCCGGCCCAGGACGCCACGTTGATGATGCAGCCATCCTTTTGCCTGCGCATCGCCGGCAACACCGCGCGCATGCAATACAGCACGCCGTTGAGATTGATCTCGACCAGTTTGTTCCAGCCCTCGAGTTCCATGTCGGCCCAACTGCGTTTCGGCACGTTGATGCCGGCGCTGTTGACCAGGAGGTCGATGCGGCCATGACGGCCGAGAATTTGCGCGACGGCCTTGTCGACGTCGCTGGCCTTGCTGACATCGAGCGCGATCGCCTCGGCTTTGCCGCCGCTTTTTGCAATCTTCGCCACCACCGCGTCGAGCGCATCCTTGCGGCGTCCCGAAACCACCACCGTCCAGCCATCCGCGGCGAGCGCTTCGGCACCGGCCTCGCCGATCCCGCTGCCGCCACCGGTCACCCAGGCCACGCGTTTCCCGCTATTTGACATGCAAACTGTCTCCGTTGCTTTGTGAAGGGCGCTTTTGCTATTGAACCTGCGCCCGCTCCCGGGGAATGTTGCATGAACGTCCCCACAAACGCCAATCTGTTTTCCCGTCTGTTTCGCAGCAAAATGAGGCCAGAAGCGCATGCGCCCGCTTGAAGGATTACGTGTTGTCGATCTCACCCGGGTGCTGTCGGGGCCGTTCTGCACCATGCAGCTCGGCGATCTCGGCGCCGAGGTGATCAAGGTCGAACGTCCCATAGAAGGCGACGACACCCGGGCCTTCGCACCGCCCTATCAAGGCGACGAGGCGGCCTATTTTCTCTCGGTCAACCGCAATAAGAAAAGCATCACGCTCGACATGAAGAGCGAACGCGGCCGCGAAGTGCTGTGGCGGCTGATCGATCATTCGGACGTGCTGGTCGAAAACTTCCGGCCCGGCGCGATGGATCGCCTCGGTTTCAGCTACGCCGCCGTCAGCGCCCGCCGCCCCACTCTGGTGTATTGCTCGATTTCCGGTTTCGGCAATACCGGCCTGATGAAAGACCGCCCCGGCTACGATGTCATCGTACAGGGCGAAGCCGGCATTCAGGATATTACCGGCCCGGCCGACGGCGCGCCCTACAAGGTCGGCACCTCGGTCGCCGATCTGGTTTCCGGATTGAACGGATCGCAAGCCGTTCTCGCCGCCCTCTACGCCGCCAAGACCACGGGGCGGGGCCAGCATGTTTCGGTTTCGATGTACGAAGCCGTGGCCTCGTTGCTCACCTTCAACGCCAGCATCTATTTCGCGACAGGTGAATCGCCGAAGCGCCGCGGCAATGCGCACGCCACCATCGTGCCCTATGAGACCTTTGAGGCAAGCGACGGCTGGATCAGTCTCGGCGTCGCCAATGACGAATTGTGGAAGCGCTTCTGCAAATTGGTCGAGCGCCCCGAGCTGACCAACGATGCCCGCTTTGCAAAGGCGGCGGACCGCGTACGCAGCCGCGATATCCTGGTCCCGATCGTCAAGGACATCATCAAGCGGCGCAAACGCGATGAGTGGCTGCCTTTGATGGAAGCCGCCGGCATTCCGAGCGGTGCGATCCGGACCGTCGGCGAAGTCTGCGAGAGCGACCTGCTGAAATCGCGCGACATGATCGCCGAGATGCCGCATGCCGGCAAAGGCGTCGGCGTTGTCAAGAACATCAAGAACCCGATGCATCTCAGCGACACGCCAGCTCGATAGCTACACAGCCCCGCCCCGGCTCGGCGAACATACCCGCGAGATTCTGACGGGCCTGCTTGGCTATAGCGCAACCGAAGTCGATGAACTGGCGCGCAGCGAGACGATCTAGCTGTAACTCGCGAGCGCTGATCATCGCCCAGTGTCCCGGACGCAGTGCAGCGCCCTTGCGCTGCTCCGCAGAGCCGGCAACTGTTATGAGTATTGCGGCTGGAGACAGATTTTCCGGTCGCGGAGCATTGCGTTGAGGGTTGCGAGGAGCTTTCGGGCGACAGCGATCAGGGCGAGTTTAGCGGGTTTTCCGGCCGCGCGTAGCCTGGCGGCCACCCTTCGAGACGCGCGCGAAGAAGCGCGCTCCTCAGCGTGAGGTCTGCGCCGCTTCACTCGATCACCTCGTTTGCCGTTGCGAGTAGCGTCGGCGGAACATCGAGGCCAAGCGCCTTTGCCGTCTTCAGGTTAACGATCAGTTCAAACTTGGTCGGCTGTTCAACCGGCATGTCGGCAGGCTTCGCGCTGCGGAGTATCTGATCCACCTGGTCCGCCGCACGCCGAAACAAGTCCAGATAGTCCGGACCATATGAAATCAGACCTCCGGCTTCCACCATTTCGCCAAAGCCGTGCACCGTCGGCAGTTGCGCGTCGAGCGCAAGCCGGTTGATCCGTTCCCGATTGTTGGCAAATAGCGCATCGGCAATCGCGTACAGCGCTTGTGCGCGTCCTTTCAGGCCGGTGATTGCCGGCGCAAGATCCTCTGCGCGCCGAATGTCTACCGGCACAAGCTCGAAGCCAAGCTTATCTGCGACCTGTTGAACCTCTTTCTTCTCCTCCAGGTTGGCCGGATTGTCGATATTGGTCAGGACCGCAAGCCGGCGCATCGCCGGAACGATTTCGCGCAACAACTGCACCCGCTTTCCGACCGTGTCCTGATGTTGCGTAGACGTGCCGGTCACGTTGCCGCCGGGTCGCGCGAGACTGGCAACGAGACCGGTACCTACGGGATCGCCTACGACCGTGAAGACGATCGGGATCGATGCGGTCGCTCGTTTCGCAGCCAATGCCGTTGCCGTGCCGTAAGTCACAATTACCGTCACATTGAGTCTCACAAGCTCCGCAGCGAGCGGGGCGAATTGCTCAATTCGCCCTTCCGCCCAGCGATATTCGATGGCGAAGTTGCGGCCCTCCGTCCACCCATGGTCTTGGAGTCGCTTCACGAAGGCCGACATCCGTTTGGCGTCAGCCGACGGGGCCGTCGGCCCCAGGAAGCCTATGGTCGGCGGCTTCGCCGCTTGCTGGGCATGCGCCGCCAGCGGCACACTCGCCGTCGCGCAGCCGATCCATACGATGAATTCGCGTCGTTTCATTCGATCACCATGCCGCAATCAGGCGAATCCTGCTACTGCCCGTACAGCAAACTGATCACGAACCGGCCGCCAACGATGAAAAGATAAGACCCATATGCCCTTTCCAGGGTCCGCTTCGACATCGCATGCGCGACCTTCACTCCCAGCGGTGCGGTCAACAGGCTGGTCGGCATCACCAGCGCGGCGCCGATCAGCGAGATGTAACCGATCGCGAACGGCAATTGCAGCGCGGCGACGTCAGGGTAACGAACTGCTGCGGGCCAGCCGGCATAGACATAACCGAGCGCGCCAGGGATCGAAATCAGGACCGCGAGTGCCGAGGAGGTCGCGACCGCCTGAAGAATCGGCCGGCCATAGAAGGTCATCAACAGGTTCGCAAACAGTCCGCCGCCGATCCCCATCAGCGTGGAGAGGAGCCCGACGAAAAAGCCGTAAGCCTTCATCAGCAGCCCCCGCGGCAGATCGTCACCCAACTTCCAGGTCGCGCGCGCCAGCAGCAGCCGCGCGGCCGCCGACCACGCCAAGGCAACGAAGACGATCTTGAACAACCTCTCCGGTGCGTAGCGCGCGGTGACGCTGCCGGCGATCACCCCGCTCAACACCGGCAGCCACCAGGTGCGCAAGACTTCCATATCCACCGCACCCCGGTTGAAATGGGCGCGATAAGAGCTGATCGAGGTCGGAATAATGATGGCCAGCGAGGTGCCGACGCACAGCGGCATCCGCACCTCCAGCGGGACGCCGGCAAGCCGGAAGCATTCGTAAAAGACCGGGACCAGGACGGCGCCACCGCCAATGCCGAACACGCCAGCGAGAAATCCCGACAGCGCGCCCACGGCGACCAACAGCAGCGCCAGTTCGAGAAGCTCAGAAGCATTCAGTCCCGCGATCATCGTCCCACCTGCTGCCACGTCCGCATGGCCTTGCGCATTCGTTCATGAATCGTGCTTCAGGTATACCAGCAGCAGTAACCGCATAGCTGCCAAGACCCGCTCTCAAGGCCCTCCAATAGGTGTGAACCGCCATTCGGATTTGGTGTATTTTCGCCGTTGCGCTGGTTGTTTTGAGTTCGTAAATACAAATCGTCTAACGCGATTCCCGAATGGGCCTGAAGCGGGCCCCCGAACCCTTCAAAGCCGCTGATGACCGCCAGGATCGAACGACCGCTTTCGCCCCATTTACAGACCTATCGCTGGACCCTGACGATGGCGCTTTCCATCGTCCATCGCTTGACTGGCATCGCTTTGTATTTCGGCACCCTGCTGCTGGCGTGGTGGCTGATATCGGCCGCATCCGGGCCGGCCGCCTATGCCAACGTGCAGGCCTTTACCTCCAGCTTCATCGGCCGGCTGATCGTGTTCGGCTACACCTGGGCTCTGCTGCATCATTTGCTTTCCGGTCTCAGGCATTTCGTCTGGGACCTCGGCTACGGTTTCGGGGCAAGCGAGCGCGAGGCCTTGAGCTGGGGCGCCGTGATCGGCGGAATTTCGCTGACGGTGCTGGTGTGGATCGCGGCCTATGCGATCGGAGGCGGACGATGAACGCGCCGAATTCTTCCATGCGCACCCCGCTCGGCCGCGTCCGCAGCCTTGGCGCCTCGCATTCCGGCACCGGCGATTTCTGGCGCCAACGCATTACCGCGGTGGCGCTGGTGCTGCTGATTTTGCCCGTCATCGTGGTGGTCATGATGCTGCTCGGCCGCAACCAGGCCGGGGCCGCGCAAATCCTGGGTTCTCCGCTGGTCGCGATTGTCATGCTGCTGTTCATCGTCGCCAGCGCCTGGCACATGAAGATCGGCATGCAGGTGGTGATCGAGGACTACGTGCATGGCGAGAAGCTGAAGCTCGCCGCCATCATGGCCAACAACTTCTTCTCGATCGCGGTCGCGCTGGCCTCGATCTACGCCATCCTCAAATTGTCATCTGGAGTGTAGCCCATGGCCGGAGGCGGAAATGGCAAGGGGAACGGCGCAAACGGCACCGGAACGTTTGCCACCAACGGACACGCCTACCCGATCGAGGACCACACCTATGATGTCGTGGTGGTCGGCGCCGGCGGCGCGGGCCTGCGCGCCGTGGTCGGTTGCAGCGAGGCCGGCCTGCGCACCGCCTGCATCACCAAGGTTTTTCCGACCCGCTCGCATACGGTAGCGGCGCAGGGCGGCATCTCGGCCGCACTCGGCAACATGCACGAGGATAATTGGCGCTGGCATATGTACGACACCGTCAAGGGGTCGGACTGGCTGGGGGATCAGGACGCCATCGAATACATGGTGCGCAACGCGGCCGAAGCGGTCTACGAGCTGGAACATTGGGGCGTGCCGTTCTCGCGCACCGAGGATGGCAGGATCTATCAGCGGCCGTTCGGCGGCATGACGGTAGACTACGGCAAGGGCCAGGCGCAGCGCACCTGCGCCGCCGCCGATCGCACCGGCCACGCCATGCTGCACACCATGTACGGTCAGGCGCTGCGTCACGCCGCCGAATTCTACATCGAGTTCTTCGCCATCGACCTGATCATGGACGACCAGGGCACCTGCCTCGGCCTGATCGCGCTGAAGCTCGACGATGGCACGCTGCATCGCTTTCGCGCCCAGACCACCATTCTCGCCACCGGCGGCTATGGACGCATCTACCATTCCTGCACCGGCGCCCACACCTGCACCGGCGACGGCAGCGCGATGGCGCTGCGCGCCGGCCTGCCGCTGCAGGACATGGAGTTCATCCAGTTCCATCCGACCGGCATCTACGGCTCCGGCTGCCTCGTCACCGAAGGCGCGCGCGGCGAGGGCGGCTATCTCGTCAATTCCGAGGGCGAACGGTTCATGGAGCGCTATGCGCCCTCCGCCAAGGACCTCGCCTCGCGCGACGTGGTGTCGCGAGCCATGACCATCGAAATCCGCGAAGGCCGCGGCGTCGGCAAGAACAAGGACCACATCTTCCTGCACCTCGACCATCTCGATCCCAAGGTGCTGCACGAACGGCTGCCGGGCATTTCGGAATCGGTTCGGATTTTCGCCAATGTCGACGTCACCCGCGAGCCGATCCCGATCGTGCCGACGGCGCATTACACCATGGGCGGCATTCCCACCAACTATCACGGCGAAGTGCTGACCAAGAAGAATGGCGACGACAACGCCATCGTACCGGGCCTGATGGCGCTCGGCGAAGCGGCTTGCGTCTCGGTGCACGGCGCCAACCGCCTCGGCTCCAATTCGCTGATCGATCTCGTGGTGTTCGGCCGCGCCGCGGCGATGCGTTGCGCCGAAAAGCTGACGCCGAACGGCAAGCAGGCGGAGTTGCCGGCCGGTTCCGCCGACAAGGCGCTCGGCCGGCTCGACCGGTACCGCTATGCCTCCGGCGGCACCATGACGGCCAAGCTGCGCGACAGCATGCAGCGCGTGATGCAGAACAATTGCGCGGTGTTCCGCACCGGCGAGGTCCTGAACGAAGGTCACAACCTGATTCACAAGGTGCATGGCGGCGTCAGCGACATTTCGGTGACCGACCGCTCACTGACCTGGAATTCCGATCTGATCGAGACGCTGGAATTCGACAACCTGATCGTGCAGGCGGTGGTGACCATGGATTCGGCGGCGAACCGCACCGAAAGCCGCGGCGCGCATGCGCGCGAGGATTTCCCCGACCGCGACGACAAGAACTGGATGAAGCATACGCTGGCGTGGATCGATGATGGCGGCAATACGTCAATCGATTATCGCCCGGTGCACGACTACACGATGACCAATGACGTGCAGTACGTCCCGCCGAAACCGCGGGTGTATTGATCTGTATCTGCCATGCGCGGGCGTGACCCGCGCATCCATCTCCTTCGAAGAAGATGGATTGCCGGGTCAAGCCCGGCAATGACGCATCGAACCAAAAAGGCCGGACAACATGGTTGAATTCGCACTGCCGAAAAATTCAAGGATCAGCGGCGGCAAGAACTGGCCGAGGCCGGCGGGCGCGACCGAGACGCGCGACTTCAAGGTCTATCGCTGGAATCCGGACGACGGCAAAAACCCCAGCATCGATACCTATACCGTCGACATCAACGACTGCGGCCCGATGGTTCTCGATGCGCTGATCTGGATCAAGAACCATGTCGACCCGACGCTGACCTTCCGCCGCTCCTGCCGCGAGGGCGTCTGCGGCTCCTGCGCCATGAACATCGACGGCCAGAACACGCTGGCCTGCACCAAGTCGATGCACGACGTCAAAGACGGCGCGGTGAACGTCAACCCGCTGCCGCATCAACCCGTGGTCAAGGACCTTGTCCCCGACCTGACCAATTTCTACGCACAATATGCCTCGATCGAGCCGTGGCTGAAGACCACCTCGCCCACGCCGCAAAAGGAATGGCGACAAAGCCACGAGGACCGCGAAAAGCTCGACGGGCTCTATGAATGCATCCTGTGCGCCTGCTGCTCGACCGCATGCCCGAGCTACTGGTGGAACAGCGATCGTTATCTCGGCCCGGCCGCGCTGCTGCAGGCCAACCGCTGGGTTAAGGACAGCCGTGACGAAGCCACCGGCGAGCGGCTCGACAATCTCGAGGACCCGTTCCGGCTCTACCGTTGCCATACCATCCTGAACTGCACCAAGGCTTGCCCGAAGGGCCTCAATCCCGCCGAGGCGATCGCCGAGCTCAAGCTGAAGATGGTCGAGCGCCAGATCTGAGGCCGGATCGATTGCCCGCCGCGGCGCTCAAGTTATGAGTTCGCCATTCGCGGATGCCCTTTCCGCCAAAGCGCCAGCCCGACGAGATCGCATGATGTCTGCGCCTGCCATCATCCTGCATCATTTCGAACAATCGCCGTTCTCCGAGAAGGTGCGGCTCGTCTTCGGTCTCAAGAACATCGAATGGACATCCGTCCTGATCTCCCGAATCATGCCGCGTCCTGATTTGATGCCGATGACCGGAGGTTATCGGCGCACCCCGGTGATGCAGATCGGCGCCGACATCTATTGCGACACCCAGTGCATCCTTCGCGAACTGGAGCGGCGCTTTCCCGAACCGACGCTGTTTCCAAAGGGGTATGAAGGCATCGGCCCGGCGAGCGCGATGTGGACCGACCGGCCGTTTTTTCAGAGCACGGTGAACCTGGTGTTCGGCTCGCTGGCGGACCGGGTGCCGCAGGATTTTATCGCCGACCGCGAAAAGCTGCGCGGCGCCAAGTTCGACGTGGCGGCGATGACATCGGCAATCCCGCAAATGCGCGATCAGTTTCGCGCCCACGCCGCATGGATCGAGGCGCAGCTTGCCGATGGCCGAAGCTGGATGGGCGGCGACAAGGCCGGCCTTTGCGACGTGAACGCCTATATGAACATCTGGTACGTGCGAGGCAATCTTCCGAATGCCGACGCGATGCTGGCCGAATTCGGCAACACGCGGACATGGGAAGCGCGGATGCGCGCGATCGGGCATGGCCGCCGCTCCAGCGAAATATCGCCGGCGGATGCACTCGCCATCGCGGCGAACGCGGTGCCGCAGACCGCAGTGCTGTCCGATCCCCACGATCCCAACGGCCGCAAACCCGGCGACCGGGTCGAGGTGATGCCCGACGACTATGGCAAGATCAAAGTCAGCGGCGAGATCGTCGCGCTCTCATCCCAGCATATCGCCATTCGACGGCACGACCCGCGCGCCGGCGAGGTCGTGGTGCACTTTCCGCGCGCCGGTTTCCTGGTGCTTCCGGCCTAGCCGGCTCCCCGGCCCTCATTTGCGCCGCGAAACGCCAATCGCCTCGACACCCCGAACCCAGGGGAACCTTATGATTTCCCTTGCGTTATCGGGGCATGTCCAAGCCAGGCGGGAAATCCAAACCTTCGACCAAGGATAAATCGCCGATCGTCGAGGTGGTTGCCGAGACCGGCGATCATGTCGAGCCGCCTCCCCCCGAAGTGATCGAACCCGATCCGGATATGTCTCCAGAGGACGCCGAGCGGGCGCGCAAAGACTACCTGCTCACGCGCTTCTGGATCAGCGCCAGGGGATTTTGGGGAAAGGGCGGCGACCGGCTGGCGTGGATGTTCTCGATCGGGCTCCTCGCCCTGATCGTCACCAATGTCGGCTTCCAATACGGCATCAATGTCTGGAACCGCGCGATCTTCGACGCCATCGAGAAGCATGATGCCCAGACCGTATTATATCTGACCGCGGTGTTTTTCCCGCTCGCGATCGGCAGCGTCCTGCTCGGCGTGCTGCAAGTCTTCACGCGCATGGGGATCCAGCGCCGCTGGCGCGCCTGGCTGACCAATTCAGTGATATCGCGCTGGCTGACCAGCGGCCGCTACTACCAGCTCAATCTCGTCGGCGGCGACCACCAGAATCCGGAATATCGCATCGCCGAGGATTTGCGGGTCGCCACCGACTCGCCCGTCGATTTCGCCGCCGGCGTGACCTCGGCGTTCCTGTCGGCGGCAACGTTCATCGCCGTGCTTTGGACGATCGGCGGCGCGCTCACCGTCACGGTCGCGGGATCGACCATCACCATTCCCGGCTTCCTTGTGATCGCGGCGGTGCTCTATGCCGCGATCGCCTCCGGTTCGATCATGACGATCGGCCGCAGCTTCGTGCAGGTATCCGAAGACAAGAACCAGGCCGAGGCCGAGTACCGCTACACCCTGACCCGCGTGCGCGAGAATGGCGAAAGCATCGCACTTCTGGGCGGCGAGCAGGAGGAGCGCGACGGCATCGACAAGACGTTCGGCAAGGTTTTGCGGCAGTGGGCGCGTCTGGCGGGCCAGCACATGCGCACCACGCTGGTGTCGCAGGGCTCGAGCCTGATCGCCCCGGTGGTGCCGCTCTTGTTGTGCGCGCCGAAATTCCTCGACGGCAGCATGACGCTGGGACAGGTGATGCAGGCGGCGTCCGCCTTCACCATCGTGCAAAGCGCGTTCGGCTGGCTGGTCGACAATTATCCGCGGCTGGCGGACTGGAACGCCTGCGCGCGTCGCATCGCATCGCTGATGATGTCGCTCGACGGGCTCGAGCGCGCCGAGCGCGGCGACGGCATCGGCCGAATCCAGCGCGGCGAAACCGAGGGCGAGGCCATCCTCAGCCTGCGCGATCTGTCGGTGACGCTCGACGACGGCACCGCCGTGGTCGGCGAAGCCGAAGTCGTGATCGAACCAGGCGAACGGCTGCTGGTCGCCGGCGAATCCGGCACCGGCAAAAGCACGCTGGTGCGCGCGATCGCGGGGCTGTGGCCGTGGGGCGGCGGCAGTATCGATTTCCATCCCGACCGGCGGCTGTTCATGCTGCCGCAAAAACCATATGTGCCGTCGGGCACGCTGCGGCGCGCCGCCGCCTATCCGGCCGCTGCCGAAGACTGGACGGTGGAGCAGATCAGCGAGGCGCTGGACAAGGTCGGGCTCGGTCACCTCAAGGACAAGATCGAGGAAGACGCGCCGTGGGACCAGACGCTGTCCGGCGGCGAGAAGCAGCGGCTCGCCTTCGCGCGGCTGTTCCTGCACAACCCCGACATCATCGTGCTTGACGAGGCGACCTCGGCGCTCGACGCGAAAAGCCAGGACAAGATGATGGAGCTGATGAACCGGGAGCTGCCCAAGGCGACCGTGGTGAGCGTCGCACATCGCGCCGAGCTCGAGGCCTTTCACAGCCGCAAGATCGTGCTGGAACGGCGCAAGGGCGGCGCGAAACTCGTCAGCGATGTCGATCTCATTCCACGCAAGGGCAAGCGCAAGCTGCTCGGGCGATTCCTGCGCTATCGCAAGGCCGCGTAATTTCGGTTGTCCTGCGGCTCGATACCCGGGCGACGAGAGTGGTTGGAGACGCCGTTAAAACTGGCTATCACATGCGCCGCCTCCGCAGCCGTTACCGAGGATGTTCGCTTGGTTCCCGACAACGACAGTTCGCCCGCGCCGTTCGGGGCTTTCGCACCGAATGCCGCGCAACATGCGATCATCTCGCTCGCCCATCGCTCCCGGCTGAGGCGCGGCGCGTTCCGCCCCTTGCTGTCGCGGCTGATCGGTCTGCTGCGCGCGGGACCCGTCGATGCGCAATATCAGGGCGCGTTGTTTCGCCTCTATCATCAGGCCAGCGCCACCGAACGGGGCGCCTTGTTCAATCCCGACTATAATCTCGAGGAGCTGGATTTTCTCCGCGCGCACACGCCCGCCGGCGGCGTGTTCGTCGATGTCGGCGCCAATGTCGGCACCTATGCCATGGTGCTGGCGCGCCATGTCGGCGCCCACGGCAGAGTGATTGCGATCGAGCCGCATCCCGTCACCCATGCGCGGCTCGTCTTCAATCGTGCCGCATCCGGCTTCATTTGGGTTACCCTGGTGGCCGCGGCGGCCGGCGCGTCCGACGGCGAACTCATGATCGCGACCGACAGCGGCAATCTCGGCGCCAGCCGCATCGTATCCGGCCACAGTGCAGATCATGCGATCCGGGTGCCGTCGTTGCGGCTGGAGCGCATTCTCGGCGACGCCGGCGTTGGCCATGTCGATGCGCTGAAGATCGACGTCGAGGGCTATGAGGACCGCGTCCTGACCGGCTTCTTCAGGCAGGCGCCGCAAAGCCTATGGCCGCGCGCGGTCGTGATCGAACATCTCGCGCGGAACGAATGGCAAGACGATTGCATCGCCGACATGGTTGGGCGCGGCTACGCCGAGACCGGCAAGACCCGCAGCAATACCTTGCTGCTGCGCGGCTGATCGGTTCCAACCGTGCGGGAACGGAACATCGCGGTATGGGCGCCGTTATGCTCCGACAACAGCCGAGCCAACCATGACCAATGACAACGCCGCAGGCGATATCGACCGTGTCTGGGGCCTGATGAAGAAGATCGGCTTTGCAATGCTGGCCACGAAAGACGGTACAAAACTTTACTTTGGGCCCCGCCGATGACCGCCTATCTCGAACGCGAGAGCCGGACCCATCCCAACCTCGGCGATAACCGCAAGGTGGCGCTGTAGATGTCGATCGATCCGCAAGAGGATCCGCCGATCAAGCCGGGACGACCGTCGGAACCTCCGCAGGAAAGCCCCCCGGCAAATCCGCGGCCAGAAGTGCCGCCGCCGATGCAGGATCCCGGCGAACCCGCGCCGCCGACAGAATTGCCGGGCCACACACCCGATGAAATGCCGGTACACGGGCCGTCGGGGCAGCCACCCTTGCCTGCGACCGATGCGGGCATGCCAGGCGGGAAAATCTGAAGTACGATCCAAACCACGGTGTGAATACGCAGTGAACAACGGGCCTATCCGGACCCCGGTGTTCGGAAATAAATACAAGCCCGCCTTTGAAGGCCGCCACAATCCGGCCTAACGTCTATTCGTTGATCGCCAGAGCTATTGCCAGATCTTTTCGGGGAATTTGACCGTCATGACCAGACTTCGTCTCTTACTGCTTGCCACCACGGCGCTCACGGCAATGCAATTCGCAGCCGCTCCATCGCACGCGCAGGCCGCGCCGCTGGTGATGGCGCAGGCCGCCGGTGGCGAAGTAGGCCCCGACGGCAAACCCAAACAGCCGCCGAAGGGGGCACCACCCCCGGCTGCCGCGCCCGCACGTCCGGCACCTCCGCCCCCCGCGGCAGCACCACCACCCCGGCCCGCGCCACCCCCTCCGCCGCCTCCCGCGGCAGCGCCGCCACCCCGGCCCGCGCCGCCCCCGCCACCGCCCCCACCTCCGCCGCCCAAACCGACCCCGCCGGTCGTGGCTCCTCCGACGCGTCCGACACCACCGCCGCCGCCGCCGCCTCCACCGCAACATCAGGCTCCCGCGGTGACGCCGACGCCTGCCCCGACGAAACCGCCGGCTCCATCCAGCGTCGCGCCTTCCACGCCGCCGGCGCAGAAGAGCGCGCCTTCACCGCTGCCGACGCCCGCACCGTCCACGCCCGGCCAGTCTTCGCCGAAGGCCGTGCCGAGCCCGACAGCGCCGCCTGCATCCGCCAGTCCGCCGCCGGCGGCTGCGCCAACCCCGGCGCCCACGACGGCGCCGCCCACGGCAACGCCGACCCCACCGCCGCCACCACGCCCCGGCCCGGCTCAGAACACTCCGGCGCCGAATGCCGCACCTTCAACGCCGGGCGCTGCTCCCGCGCCGGGTGGGCAGACCGCCTTGCCGCCTGGAGCTGCACCGGTCGTACGACATCCGCCGCCGACGGTCGCCGCGCCGATTCCGGCTGC
This sequence comes from uncultured Alphaproteobacteria bacterium, assembly GCA_963742425.1. Lineage (GTDB taxonomy): Bacteria > Pseudomonadota > Alphaproteobacteria > Rhizobiales > Xanthobacteraceae > Bradyrhizobium. Next base: position 495,705 of record CAVULR010000004.1, on the reverse strand, counting down.
TCCGCCGCCCACCCAGGCCATGACGCCGATCGCTCCGGGTGCCGCGGCTCCTGGACCTCGCCGCATGGAAGATTTCCGCGGCGCGCGGCAAGAAAGCGATCAGGGCGGCCGCAAGGTCTTCACCGAACCCGGCCGGGTCATCGTTGTCGATCCCGGCGGCCAGTCGTTCATTCGTCATAACGAAGAGGAGCGCTTCCGCTTCGGCGCGCGCGATATCCAGACCCAGCAGGTCGGCGGCGAAACCCGCACCATCGTGATCCGCCCCGACGGCAGCCAGATCATCACCGTGGTCGGCCGCGACGGCCAGTTGCTGCGCCGGATACGCCGCGACGAGCGGGGCCGCGAGATCATCATCATCGACAATACTTATCGCGATCCGCTCGCGGTCGGCGGCTTCTATGTCGACCTGCCGCCGCCGGTGATCCGCATTCCCTACAATCGCTACATCGTCGAGGCCGAGGATGCGCCGCCGGAACTGATTTACGACACCATGCTGGCGCCACCGGTGGACCGGATCGAGCGGCGTTATTCGCTCGACGAAATCCGCTACAGCCCGTCGGTGCGGCAGTTGATGCCGAGCATCGATCTCAACAGCATCACCTTCGAAACCGGATCGTGGGAGATTCCGCCCGATCAGGCGGCGAAGCTGCAGTCGATCGCGGATGGACTCAATCGGGCGATCACGCGCAACCCGCGCGAGGTATTCCTGATCGAGGGCCATACCGACGCGGTAGGCAACGATGTCGACAATCTGTCGCTGTCGGATCGGCGCGCCCAATCCGCCGCCGAATTGCTGACGCAGCAGTTCGGCGTGCCGCCGGAAAACCTGACCTCGCAAGGCTACGGCTCGCAATACCTGAAAGAACAGACCAGCGGACCGAGCCGCATCAACCGGCGCGTCACGATCCGGCGCATCACGCCCCTGCTAAACGGCGGAACAGCATCACTGCCGCCGCCTCCGCCCGGCACCGCGCCGCCGCGGTAGCGTCTTGCACCTCAAAATGAAAATGGCCGGGAGCAAATCCCGGCCATTTTGTTTCGTATCGTGTCCGGTGAATGTTGCCTGCTCGTCCAGCTAGATCGCCGCGCCTTCTGGCGGCTCAGCTCTTGTCGCTATCGAGTTTGAAGATGTGGGAACCTTCCCCGATCGACAGCAAGCCCGTCGCCGCGTAGAGATCGAGCTTGGCGCGGGTATCGGCAATGTCCAGGTTGCGCATGGTGAGCTGGCCGATACGGTCCGCCGGCGTGAACGCCGCGTCGCCCACCTTCTCCATGCTCAGCCGCTCCGGCTGATAGGTCAGGTTGGGGCTTTCGGTGCTCAGGATCGAGTAGTCGTTGCCACGACGCAGTTCGAGCGTCACCTCGCCGGTGACTGCGCGCGCGACCCAGCGCTGCGCGGTTTCGCGCAGCATGAGGGCCTGAGAATCAAACCACCGCCCCTGATACAGCAACCGGCCGAGTCGCAGCCCGCTGATCCGGTATTGTTCGATGGTGTCTTCGTTGTGAATGCCGGTGATCAGTCGTTCATAGGCGATGTGCAACAGCGCCATGCCGGGAGCCTCATAGATGCCACGGCTCTTGGCCTCGATGATCCGGTTTTCGATCTGGTCGCTCATGCCAAGCCCATGCCGGCCGCCGATGGCATTGGCCTGGAGCAACAGCGCGACGGCATCGGCGAAGGTCTGGCCGTTCAGCGCCACCGGCTGGCCTTCCATGAAGCGCACGGCGACCTTTTCGGTTTTCACGATACAGTCGTCGCGCCAGAACGGCACGCCCATGATGGGATTGACGATCTTGATGCCACTGTCCAGGCGCTCAAGATCCTTGGCCTCGTGCGTTGCGCCGAGCACGTTGCTGTCGGTCGAATACGCCTTTTCGGCGCTCATCTTGTAATCGAATCCGTTGGCGGCGAGGTACGCCGACATCTCCGCGCGTCCGCCCAGATCGTCGATGAATTGCTGGTCAAGCCAGGGCTTGTAGATCCGAAGGCCTGGATTGGTCAGCAGGCCGTAGCGATAGAACCGCTCGATATCGTTGCCTTTATAGGTGGACCCGTCGCCCCAAATGTTGACGCCGTCCTGCTGCATCGCGGACACCAGCATCGTGCCAGTCACCGCGCGACCAAGCGGGGTGGTGTTGAAGTAGGGAATGCCGCCCGTGCTGATATGGAAGGCGCCGGATTGGATGGCGGCAATACCTTCGTGGACCAGTTGCGTGCGACAATCCACCAGCCGGGCTTTTTCGGCGCCGAAGTCGAGCGCCTTGCGCGGAATTTCGTGGTAGTCGGCCTCGTCGGGCTGGCCGAGGTTCGCCGTATAGGCAAAGACACGGGCGCCCTTTTGCTTCATCCAGAGCAGCGCCGCGCTGGTGTCCAGACCGCCCGAGAAAGCGATGCCGACCTTTTCCCCCTTGGGCAGGCTTTTCAGGATCGTACTCATTAAGTTTCCAATCTGCCGAAATAGCTGGCGTCGTTCCCCGGCTTGAATGCGCGAATATCAAATTTCGCAGCCGTGGGCACGCGTTTAATAGCGACCGGCGCGATCAAGTCGCCTACATCGAGGGTTTCGGTCCCGTTTGGCGGCCGCGCCATCGCTGCGCGAGGCGGTAACCGGGCCAGGCCAGCCGCGTCATCGCGGCATCGATGCGCTCGTCGGATAAGCGCGTCTTTCGCCAACGATAGATCCAGGCATATGCCAACCAGACCACCAGAAAGGTCACCAGTCCCGCGGCGGCAACGTCGCTGAAAAAATGTCCGCCGAACGCCATTCTCAATACGCTCGTCATCGCGCCGAACAGGGTCGCGGCGGCAAAGGCCAGCGGCCGCCATGCCGGCGGCGTCAGCGCCGCGGGCGCGAAGGTCCAGAATGCGGTGGCGCCCTCGCCGGAGAAAAACGAACAATTCCGGCCGCAAGCGCCGCGCGGATCCCACCACGGCACGAACTGCTGATCGCCGTTGAACTGCGTGACCGCCACCGGGCGCGGCCGGCCCCAATAGCTCTTGAAGGTCAGATTGGTGAGAACGCCCGCGGAAAGCAGCAAGGTGACGAGCAGGAAGACAATCGCACGCCCCGGTATCGGCAGCGGCCGGTCCGGCCGCACCAGCTTGACAAGCGGGGCGACGATCGCCGGCAGCGCAAGGCCCCACGCGACCCACATCGCGCCGTCGCGCACGTACGCGGCAAGCCTATCGTGCCTGAGCGGAAAATTCCTGGTCACGGGATCGTAGAACATCGCGGCCAGTTTCAGATCGAGTTCGGGATAGATCCCAAACAGCAATCCGAAAATCACCGTCAGCCCCAAAGCGATAAGAAGTCCCGATCGGTTCATGGCGCGCGGTTTAGCCGAGGACGTTCGCCATGAAAAGGTTGAAGGGCATCCTTCTTCCTTCTCCCCTCGTGGGAGAGGGAAGGGAGGCACTTGCATCTTCACGACGACGACGGCGGCGAATGCGAGGGCAGCGGCGGCGGCGGCTTGATCGGGCGCGGCGGATCGCGCCAGGCGCCGGCATTGTGGCCCGCGATCATCCAATAAACCAGGCCGGCAACAATCCCCGCGCCGGTCATGATTTCGAGATGACGGCGGACAATGCCGTCGAAGCGAAGCGTCGCAGGATCGAACGGCACAAGGCCGAGATAGCAGGCGAGACCGACCAGGCCGCCGCCAACCGCATAGGTCAGCGCGCCCCTGATATTAAACGCCTCGGTGATGGCCGCCACGATCATGGCCGGCAGCAAGGCGAATCCGCTGATGAAGATGAAGCCGAAACCGAGCACGATGTTCAGCGCGCCCTGGTCGATCGGGCCGGTGCCGAGATCGCTGAATTCGGGAAACAGCACCGCGGCGACCACGACCATCCCCGCCACCAGGCATGCGGCAAGAAAGCCGAACAGAATGACGAACAGGCGGCCGATCAGTGCCATGCAACTGAATCCATTGCGCGGTGGCAGCAGCTAACCGATATCCTCATCCTGAGGAGCGGCGTCTTCGCCGCATCTCGAATGACGACGTTCTCATGGTTCGAGACGGCGCAAGTGCGCCTCCTCACCATGAGGGCCATCGGTTGCGAGAACAGCATCATCTCAATCCGTCATCGCCATGGCACGCAGCGCCTGCCGCTCGCGCGCCGAGAGTTTTTCGGTCTCGGATTTCAACTGGCCGCAGGCCGCAAGGATGTCACGGCCGCGCGGCGTGCGCACCGGCGAGGAGTAGCCGGCGTTGAAAATATATTCCGAGAATTTCTCGATCTGGTCCCAGTCCGAACATTCGTAACGCGTGCCCGGCCATGGATTGAACGGAATGAGATTGATCTTGGCCGGAATCCCCTTCAGCATCTTGACCAGGAGCTTGGCGTCTTCCATCGAATCGTTGACGCCCTTCAGCATCACATATTCGAAGGTGATGCGCCGCGCGTTCGACGATCCCGGATAATCCCGGCAGGCCTGCAGCAATTGTTGAATCGGATATTTGCGGTTCAACGGCACCAGCTCGTTGCGCAGTTCGTCGCGCACCGCATGCAGCGAGATCGCCAGCATGACGCCGATTTCCTCGCCGGTCCGGATGATGTTCGGCACCACGCCCGACGTCGACAGCGTGATGCGGCGGCGGGAAATGCCGATGCCTTCATTGTCGGCGACGATCAGGAGCGCATCGCGCACCGCCTCGAAATTGTACAGCGGCTCACCCATGCCCATCATCACCACGTTGGTGACGAGGCGGCCGCCGCCGGGCGTCGCGCGGTCGGCCCAGTCCTTGAGGCGATCGCGCGCCACCATGATCTGGCCGACGATTTCACCCGCGGTGAGATTGCGCACCAGCCGTTGCGTGCCGGTGTGGCAGAACGAGCAGTTCAGCGTGCAGCCGACCTGCGAGGAAACGCACAGCGTGCCGCGGTCGGTTTCCGGAATATAGACGCACTCGACTTCATGCGCCTTCTCGATCGCATCGCCGCTCGGCAGTCGCAGCAGCCATTTGCGGGTGCCGTCGCTGGAGACCTGCTCGGCCGCCACTTCGGGCCGCGCGACCGTGAAATGCTGGCCCAGTTGCGCGCGCATTTCCCTGGAAATGCTGGTCATCTCCTCGAAGTCGTTGGCGCCGCGGACATAGATCCAGTGCCAGAGCTGCTGTACCCGCATCTTGCGCTGCGCCGGCGCAACGCCGATTTCGCCCAGCCGCTCCGCGATTTCCGCACGCGACAGACCGACCAGCGAAGGCTTTGCCGGCGGCACGTAGGTTTCCAGCGCGATTTTTTCCAGCGGCGCGTCTGCGCCTGAAACAGCTTCGGTTGAAATGAGGGTCATGTGTCGATGGTGTTCCCTCATCCTGAGGCGCGGCATCATTCCCGCGTCTCGAAGAATGAGCCTGTGGCCTCACGGTTCGAGACGGCGCAAGAGCGCCTCCTCACCATGAGGAAAAACAGCCATTAGATAGGCCTTCTACGGCCAGGAAACAACGTGGTTATAGCGGTGAAAGTCGCTAGCGCTTGCAATCCTGCGCCAGCCTGTCGAGCGCCTGGGAAAGCCCCTTCATCGAAAAGGTGTCCGTGGTCTCGGTGCCCTTGGCCGACACGCCCTTGACCGTCACGTCGGCGGCCTTGCGCATGGCGTCGACCATCCGCTCTTCCTCGGCGGCGTTCTTGATCCAGAGGCCGTCGCCCTGCGTGTACATCGCATACGCAGCGCCGCCGACCTCGAGCGTCGACTCCGAGCCCGGCTTCAGCGCGTAGCCGATCATGACCGACACTTCGTTGGTGACCTTTTCCGCGGGCCGCGTGGAGACGAAGGCGTAAGCGGGGTCGCGCGGACGATTCGGCGGATTGGTTTTCGACGACGAAGGTTTTGCCAGCGCGAAGCACACCTTCTTGCCGTTCAGCGGTTGCGGTATAGGCACCCCAGGTACCGAACTGGCCGATCAGCGTCGGCTCCGCGCCGCCGGAAACGGCGGCGGACTTTGCTTCCGGTTTCGCCGCCGCGGGCTTGGCCGGCGGTGGATTGGCTGTCGCCGGCTTGGCAGCTCCTGATGAAGCTTTGGGCAACGCGTTCTGCGCCTGGGCAGGGATTGCGATCCCGCACACCAGCACACCTAGCCCCAGAGCAGTCAGCGTTCGCCGCACGGACATGACCAAAACTGGTTCCCTCAATATTGTGACTGGAAGATGGCCCCGACATCTTCCTGTCACACGCGCGATGGATAGCCGGGAAATGTCTTCTTGGGAAGGCAGTCAACGGTCGCTGACTGCTTGCATCGCCGATCCGGATCGTGCGCGCGCCGCGGCGTTCACTTCGATCGCGCCGCCCGTTGCTTCTCCCACTGCGCCTGCGTCCATTGCAAGAGATCCTCGGCGCCGGAACTACGCAGATGCGCGCCGCCGTCCTGCACCACCATCTCGCCATTGATGTAGCCGGCGGCATCGGAAATCAAAAAGCTCGCCAGATCCGCAAGCTCGCGATGCTCGCCGACGCGGCCGAGCGGATTTCTGGTCGCCCAGCCTTCGTCGCGGCCCTCGGGGCGAAGTTGGCCCGATGCGCCGGGCGTTGGAAACGCGCCGGGCGCGATTGCCACCAGGCGAATGCCCTTGGGTCCCCACTCCACGGCCAGGCTCCGGGTCATCGCGAGGATAGCTGATTTCGCCATCGCGGACGGCACGGTAAAGGCGCGGCCGGTGATGGTCGACGTCGACAGGATGCTCAGCACCACGCCGCCGTGTTTGCCCTCGATCCAGCGCTTGCCGGCACCGAGCGTGCAATACATCGCGCCGTGCAGCGTGGGTGCGAGGATGGCATCGGCAGCACGAAACGACAGATGCTCGGTCTGCGCGATGAACGTCGCAGCCGCATTGTTGACCAGCACCTCGATCGGGCCATCGCGCCAGATCGCATCGAGCATGGCATCGACCGCGGCGCCGTCGCGAATATCGCATCTGATAGCGGTCACCTTGCCGCCGGAGTCGCTGCGCATCTGCACGGCGGTCGCCTCCAGCAATTCCAGCCGGCGGCCGCAGATGATCAATTCGGCGCCGAGCTCGAGGAAGCGGCGCCCCATCGCGGCGCCGAGCCCGGAGCCGCCGCCGGTGACCAATATCCGCTTTCCCTTGAGCAGGCCTTTTTCAAACATTGTTCCATTCCTCCACCCTGTATTGTAGCCCGGCCTCAAATCCGGCATGAAGCATGCAACCCTCTTTGCGTCCGAAAATCAGGTGTGTCCATGAAAGCCATTCTCTGCTCGCAATATTGCGGCCCCGACGATCTCGTGCTGACGGAAGTACCGGATCCCGTCGCCGGGCCCGGTGAGGCCGTGATCGCGATCAAATCAGCTGCGCTGAATTTCTTCGACCTGCTGATGATCCAGGGCAAATACCAGATCAAGCCGTCGTTTCCATTTTCGCCGGCTGCCGAAGTCGCGGGCGTGATCGAAAGCGTCGGCGCCGGGGTCACCGATCTCAGGGTTGGCGACCGCGTGGTGGCCTCCTGCGGACACAATGGCGCGCGCGAAAAGATCGCGCTGCCGGCCATATCCATTGTCAAGATTCCCGACAATCTGGATTTCGATCGCGCCGCAGGGATCATCATCATCTACGGCACCGCGCTGCATGCGCTGGAAGATCGCGCCAGCCTGAAGGCCGGCGAAACCATCGCGGTGTTGGGTGCCGCCGGCGGCACCGGCCTTGCGGCTTGCGAACTCGGCAAGCTGATGGGCCTGAAGGTGATCGCCTGCGCGTCGTCGGAGGAAAAGCTTGAATTTGCCAAGGCGCACGGTGCCGAGCTCGGACTGAATTACGCCAGCGAAGACCTCAAGGACGGCTTGCGGCGGCTGACCGGCGGCAAGGGCGCCGATATCATTTTTGACCCGGTCGGCGGCACCTACGCCGAGGCCGCGCTGCGTTCGATCGCATGGGAAGGCCGCTTCCTCGTGATCGGGTTCGCCGCCGGCGATATTCCGAAGATGCCGCTCAACCTGGCGCTTTTGAAAGGCTGCGATATCCGCGGCGTGTTCTGGGGCGCCTGGGCGAAGCTCAACCCAGCGAAGAATCGCGCCAATCTGGAAAAGCTCGTGAAGTGGACCGCGGAGGGCAAGATCTCATCGCATGTCGACCGCACCTTTCCCCTGGCGCAAACCGCCGACGCCCTGAAGGTGCTCGCGGGCCGCAAGGCGATGGGCAAGGTGATCCTGCGTCCCTGATTGGCTGGGCGCAGGTCGTTCCCTCGGTGGATCGCCTTTCCAATCCACCATCGCGGTGGAACAGAGCCGGGTTCCCGGACACCTCCCGGGGGGTGGCGGAGTGGCTTTTTTCGACCAGACCGAAGTTGTGCAGAGCCATGTTTTCATTTAGTATTCACGACCTAGTGGAGAAATTGTGAGGTCTGCCCAAATAAAATCAAAATATCTCCTCAATCGCACCGGTGAACGTCGCGTTTTGGACTGATTCGAGATGCGAGTTAGGGTTTGGGTAGCGGGGACTTCCGGGTACGATAACAACAAGATTATTGCCGGATGCCCTATGTTGCGTGTGTAGCGTGGAGGCATCATCATGGCGCGAAATATCAGGCTTACTCCATACGACGAGCAGATGATCGACGCGTTCGATCAGGATGCGAGCGGCCCTCAGTACACGGGTTATGGATCGTCCACGCCATCGACGCCGACGAAAAGCTACTTCCCTCCGGATGACGCCATGCCGCTGTTTCTGTCCGACGAACCGGAAGTGCCCAGGCGGCGCGGTTTTGGCACCGGCGGGGGCGGCAATCAGGAAAGAACTGTTTGGCCGCGGGTTCTTAAAGTAGGCATTTTTGCGGCATCTGCAGCGGCCATCGCCTTCGCCGTTATCTCGGTGGAGAACCCGCTCGCCCTGTTTGCCAACGCCAAGGCGTCGCTGAACGGCCCATCGCCCGGTCAGGCCGGCGCCCCTGTGAAGACGGCATCGGAACCCGCAGCTCCCGTTCGAGTGGCAAGCGCGGAGCCGGCAGCGGCGCCAATTCAAGCAACCGTTGGCGGCCGGATGTCGTCGCCAGCCGCCAACACCGGCCGCAACGAGTACGCCCACCCGCGACGAAATCGCGGCTGCCCTGAGAAACGCCCATCAGAGCCAGCCTGAAATTCGTCAGCCACCCCCAGTCACGGTCGCTGTCGCTCCTGTCGCGGTGGCTCCAGTCGCGGTCGCGCCGCCGCCGGCCAGACATCTCGATGCCGATGAACTCGCCGCGCTGCTGAAGCGGGCAAAGGGCCTGATCGAGGTCGGCGACATCGCGCCGGCCCGGCTGTTGCTCGAACGGGCGGCCGACGCACAGGAGGCCAGCGCAGCGCTGCTGCTGGCGCAGACCTACGATCCGGCCGTGCTTGGAACGCAGGATATGCGAAGCATCACGCCGGATCCGGCGATGGCGCGCGACTGGTACCAGAAGGCGGCCCGGCTCGGTTCGCTGGATGCGCAGCAGCGCCTCGCTCAAATGCAGAATTAGTCCTTTCAAGAAAAGCTGGGGAACCCGATGCAGCGTTTACTGAAGATGGCGATATTCGCCATGATGATGGCTTGTCGCCTTCGCGGCCAGGGCCGAGGAAACCGAATTCGATCCGGCAAAGGTCAGCGAAAGCCTCAAGGCGATATTCCAGTTCGGATCGGTCGAGACCAAGAAGGCCCTGAACGCCAACACGGTGACGCTGATATCCGGCACCATCGGCGGCACCTATGTTCAGTTCGGCGCCGACCTCGCCTCGGTGCTCGACGACGGCAACAAGCTGCGCGTTCTTCCGATCGTCGGCCGCGGCTCGGTGCAAAGCGTCGCCGACATCCTGTTCCTTCAGGGCGTCGATCTCGGAATCGTGCGGTCCGACACGCTCGACTATCTGGAGAGGAAAGGCTTCGCCAAGGACATCAAGAAGCAGTTCACCTACGTGACCAAGCTCTACAATGAAGAGATGCACGTCATCGCGTCGAAATCGGTCCGCAATCTCAGGGATCTCGATGGCAAGACCATCAGCGTCGACCTTCCCAATGGCGGCACCTTCGTCACCGCGCTGACCGTGTTCGAGCGACTCGGAATGAAGCCGAAGGTCGTCTATATCGAGCAACGCATCGCGATGGAGAAATTGAAGGCCGGCGAAATCGACGCCGTGATCGTTTGCGGCGGCAAGCCGTACAAGTCCGTGAGCGGCTTCAAGGACGATCGGTTCCATCTGGTGACGGTCAACTACGAGAAGCCGCTGCAGAGCGACTACCTGCCGGCGACCCTGTCGGCGAAAGACTATCCCAACCTGATTTCGGATCAGGAACAGGTCGACACCATCGCGGTGCCGGCGGTGCTCGCGGCCTACAACTGGGCGCCCAATACCGACCGCTATCGAAAGGTCGCGCTGTTCGTGGATAACTTCTTCACGAAATTTCCCGCCTTCCAGAACCCGCCCTTCCATCCGAAGTGGAAGGAGGTCTCGCTGTCGGCCCCGCTGGCCGGACTGGCAACGCTTCCCGGCCGCCCAGCAATGGCTCGACAGCCATGGCATCGAGCCCGTCGCGCGCGGCAGGTTCGACGAATTCCTGAAGCAGACCGCCGGCGGCCGGCAAAGCTGCCCTCCAACGCCGACAAGGACGCGTTGTTCAAGCAATTCCAGGCCTGGGAGGCCGAGCAGAATGCCCGGGCCCAGGTCCGCGCGGCCAAGCAGCCTGCGCCAGCGGCGCGCTAGCGGGTGAGCCGCCCTCGGCTCGCCTAGCCGCTCAGATTTACGGCCTCTCGCGGCTGATCGGGACCGGCATTGCCGATCCCGCGTTTCAACGCGGCGCGGGCGGCGTCGCGATGCTCCGGCGTGATGTGGGCTCGCGACCAGCCGGATCGCGGTGGCGAGCACGGCGGCATCGTCGGTGAAGCCGAGCACCGGCAGCATGTCCGGGAATGAAATCGAACGGCAGGATGAAATAGGCGATCGCGCCGAGCAGCGCCGCCTGCACGTGGCGCGGCGTCTGCTTGTCGAACGCGCAGTAATAGGCGGCGAGCAGATCCTCGGCGAACGGAAGCTGTGCCACCACGCGCTTCAACTTGATCCAGAACCGGCGGCGCACGCTTTCGCGGTCTTCGGCCAGCCGGTCGGCCGGCTCAAAACCCACGGTATGTTCTGACATCATCACCGGGGCTCCCTCAGAGCCCGGCGCGGCAGATCGCCGCAGTCGGCACGTCTTCTAAAATTGGGGATGTCGCGTTGCCACTGCAAGATTGCGCGGGATTGTATCAGGCGACGCCGAGCTGCCTGGCGATCGCATTCATCGCCTTTGCCAGCTCGATATCGAGCGCGGTGACGCCGCCGGCGTCGTGAGTCGCCAGCACCACCTCCACCGTCTTGTAAACGTTGCGCCATTCCGGGTGATGATCGCTCTTTTCGGCCACCAGCGCCGCGCGGGACATGAACCCGAACGCTTCGTTGAAATCCCTGAAAACGAAGGTTCGCGCGATCGCCTCGCGGCCGGACGTCTCGGTCCACCCCGGCAACCCCTTCAGGGCCGATTTCCGCGCCTCCGCCGACAGCCGTTCCGCCATGATTGCCTCCCGTTTCACACCCACATTACCCTAACACCGAACGAGACCGTTGGGATCTCGGCCACAATTGGGCGGCAAAGTTGGCCATAGCGTCTCGGTAACCATGACGCAGATGTAACCCCGCCGCCGGGTGGAAATTTGCTACAATGACGGTCTAACCGTGTTGGCAAGATGAAATTGGACCTCAAACGATTGTTTGCCAGATCGATGACCGGTGGCCTTGAACTTGCCGGACCGCCGGTGCCGCCGTCGCTGCGCTCGGCGAAGCGCAAGGCGACGTTCATCACGCTGGCGGGGATCCTCGCCGTGATCGGCGCGGTGGCGGGGGGCTTACTACTTTGCGATGCGGCCCGTGACCCTGCGGATCGCGGTCGGTCCAGCCAACAGCGATGACATCAAGGTCGTCCAGGCGCTGACACAGGCCTTTAGCCCAGGCGCACGGCTATGTCCGCTTGCGCATCCGATGCAGACCGAAGGCGCCGACCGCGAGCGCCAAGGCGCTTGCCGACGGCAATGCCGATCTCGCCATCATTCGCGGCGATCTCGACGTGCCGAAAAATGCCCAGGCCGTGGCGACGCTGCGCAAGAACGTCGCGGTGCTGTGGGTGCCGCCGGCCGCGAAAAGCAAGGGCAAGAAATCCGCGAAGACCCGAAGATCACCAAGATTGCGCAACTCGCCGGACGCCGCGTCGGCGTGGTCGGCCGCACCCAGGCCAATGTCAATCTGCTCAAGGTGATCCTGCAGCAATACGGCGTCGATCCCGGCAAGGTCGAGATCGTTCAGTTTCCGGCCAATGAGGCCGCGGAGGCCATCCGCAACCAGAAGGCCGATGCCTATCTCGCCGCCGGTCCGGTCAACAGCAAGATCACCGCCGATGCGATCAACGCATCGACGCGCGACGGCGGAACACCGACCTTCCTCGCGATCGATTCGGCCGAGGCGATCGCGCAAAACCATCCGATCTACGAAGCCTCCGAAATTCCGGCCGGCGCCTTCGGCGGCTCGCCCGACAGGCCCGACGAAGAGGTGAAGACGATCAGCTTCTCCCATCACATCGTCGCGCGCAAAGGCCTGTCGGAATCGACCGTTGCCGCCTTCACCCGGCAATTGTTTGCGATCCGCCAGGCAGTTGATGACGGAGTTCCCGCTGGCTGCGAAGATCGAGACCCCGGATACCGACAAGGACGCCGCCATCCCGGTGCATCCGGGCGCGGCGGCCTTTGTCGACGGCGAGGAAAAAACCTTCCTCGATCGCTACAGCGATTACATCTGGTGGGGACTGATGGCGCTGTCGGCCATGGGCTCCGCCGGCGCGTGGTTCGCGGGCTACCTGAAGAAAGACGAGCGCAACAACAACAGTCCGCTTGCGCGATCGCCTGCTGGAGATGATCGCGGCCGCGCGCCGCAGCGATTCCATCGAAGAACTCGACCAGATGCAGAGCCGAGGCGGACGATATCCTGCGCGACACGCTGCGCTGCTTCGACGATGGCGCCATCGAGGAAGGCGCGCTGACCGCCTTCAATATCGCGCTCGAGCAATTCCACAACGCGGTCGCCGACCGCAGGGCGTTGCTGAATCAGCATGCCGCAAAATCTGCAGCGGGCCGGCGCGCAGTTCCGCGCCGCCGGCACGCTGTAGGCGATCGGCTCTCGCTGTAATCCAGCCGTCACAAAATCTTCCTAGGTCTGTCAGAGCGATCGCGCACCCTGTTGGCCGATCAAGGAGGCTTGCATGACGATCCGGATCCCTCGCCATAACTTGCCGTGGACTTTCGCGCCGGCGTTTTCTTTCCACCGCGGCAGCGACCGGCGCCGGCGCGCTTGGCGCCATGGCGATGCCCTATCTCAGCCGCGCCGCCGACCGGCCGCAGATCACCCATGGCGTGCAATCCGGCGACGTCGGCGCCGATGGCGGCGTGGTGTGGGCGCGTGCCGACCGGCCGTCGCAAATGATGGTCGAGGTTGCCACCTCGGAATCGTTCGCCAATGCGCGGGCTTTGCCGCCGGTCGCAGCGTTGCCCGAGAGCGATTTCACCGCGAAGATGCTGCTGGAAAATCTCCCGGCCGGGCAGGACATTTTTTATCGCGTCAGGTTCCGCGACCTTTCACATACCGACGTTGCCAGCGAGCCGGTGATCGGCCGCTTCCGCACCGCGCCCAGCGACCGGCGCGATGTCAGCTTTGTCTGGGGCGGCGATGTCGCGGGACAAGGCTGGGGCATCAATCCCGACGATGGCGGCATGGTCACCTTCGCCACCATGCGCAAGCACCAGACCGGATTTCCTGCTGCATTCCGGCGACACCATCTATGCCGACGGCATCATTGCTTCCGAGGTGAAGCTTGCCGACGGCAAGATCTGGAAGAACGTCACCATTCCGGAAAAGGCCAAGGTCGCCGAGACGCTCGACGAATTCCGCGCGGCGCATAAGTACAATTTCCTCGACGACAATGTGCGCGCCTTCAACGCCGAGGTGCCGATCTTCGTGCAATGGGACGACCACGAGGTCATGAACAACTGGTCGGCGTCGAAAGAGATCCCCGCCGCCTACAAGGTAACGCGACATTTCGTTGCTCGCCGCGCGCTCGGCCCGTGCGTTTCACGAAATGTATCCGATGCGCGAGAGCCTCGTCGAACCGGGCCGGGTCTATCGCACCCTCAGCTACGGCCCGCATCTCGACGTCTTCATGCTGGACGAGCGCAGCTATCGCGGCCCCAACGGGCCGAACCTGCAAACCGTCTACGGCCCGGACAGCTATTTCATCGGGCCCGATCAACTCGCATGGCTGAAGCGCGGGCTCCTGAACTCGCGCGCCACCTGGAAGGTGATCGCCTCCGACATGCCGCTCAGCATCATCGTCTATGACGACGCGCCGAACAAAAAGGGCTCCGAAGCCTTCGCGCAGGGCGACGGCCCGCCGCGCGGCCGCGAGCTCGAAATCGCCGACCTGCTGCGCTTCATCAAGACGTCAGGCGTCGCCAACACCGTGTGGCTGACGGCGGATGTGCACTACGCGGCGGCGCATTACTACAACCCCGACAAGGCGCAGTTTCAGGATTTCGAGCCGTTCTGGGAATTCGTCTCCGGGCCATTGCATGCCGGAACGTTCGGGCCGAACGAACTCGACAACACCTTCGGCCCCGAGTTGAAATTCATCAAGGCGCCGGGACTCGGACAAGCAGAACCTGCCGCCATCGGCGGGCATGCAGTTCTTCGGTCACGTCAAGATCGACGGCGCAAGCGGCCAGATGACGGTGACGCTGCGCGATCGCGCCGACGTGGCGCTGTGGTCGACGACGCTCGATCCGAAACAGGGATGACGCCCGCGAGCCGCAATCGGGATGCCGCCGGTCAATGCCTGACGTCGGTTGACCTGTTCTCCAACAGGGCTCGCAGTGCGTCGGATAGACAGGGCTTGGCCAGTCTCGGCCTGTCGGCGAATGCCGCAGGAAGCCTGATCTCGGCGCCATAGGCCGAAAGGAAGATGAAGGAAATCTTCAGCGCCTGCAGGCGCTCGGCGATGGCAAAACTCTTTTCACCGATCAGTCCGATGTCGAGCAGCGCAAAATCCGGCGCGCGATCGGCAATCATGGCGAGTGCCTTGGCGACGCTTCCGGCGGTCCGCACCGTCCTTACCCCGAATCCCCGAATGGTGTCCTCGATGCCAAGCGCGATGATCGCATCGTCCTCGACAATCAAGACATCGCCAGGCATCCGATCGCTAAAAGTTCCGGAATCACGCATCGGCCCGACCCCGGACCGGGCCTGCCGTCGACGCAGATATCGCAAATCGTGAGGTTCCCACGCTGAAACTTTCACACTGCGGTTTCGTTTTGTCTGTGCACTTCTGCACGGAACTATCGGATAGGAGCCGCTATCGTGAGGCCCACGAAATGCGGGGAACCGGGGATGATTTCACGCGAAAATGCTGCGAACGGTGATGAACGTCCGCACAACAATCTGCTGCGGCGGCTCAATGCCAGCGATTTTGCCCTGATTTCTCCGCATCTGGTGCGCCACGAGGTTAGCACCAATGAACTTCTGTACGACCCCGGCGATGACGTCGATACCGTCCACTTTCCCTGCCGGGCCAGTCTCGTGACCTACCTGATCCCCAACGAGGACGGCCGTGATGTCGAGACCATTCTCGTCGGCCGCGAGGGTGCCATCGGTGGAATCGTCAGCCTGGGCTATCTGCCGGCCTATGCGCGCATGTGCGTCAAATTCGGCGGGCCGTTCGTTCGCCTGCCGATCGCCAAGCTGCAGGCGGCGAAAACAGCATCGCCGACGCTGCGCAATGTGTTCGCGCGGTATGCCGACTGCTTGATGGCCCAGATGTTTCAATCGACCGCCTGCAATGCGATCCATTCCATCGAGCAGCGCACGGCAAAATGGATCATATCGGCGATGGAGCGCACCGATGGCGACAACATCGTGCCGCTGACGCATGAGCAGCTCGCGACCCTGCTCGGGGTCGGCCGCAGCTATGCCAGCCGCGTGATTCAGGTCCTCAAGGCGGAGGGGGTTTTGGAAACCCGCCGCGGCTCGATCCTGGTGCGCGACCGCGAGGCGCTGCAAATGCGCGCCTGCCGGTGTAACGAATTGGTCAAAAATCACTTCGAGGAAGTGCTGCGCGGGGTATATCCCGCTGAAGCGACGGGATGATGGCCGACGCTGGTCTGGTTTGGCGCTCAATCGGCTAACCAAATCGCAAACAACGCATTGTTTTCCGGCGATTTCTGACTATATTGCGCTGCAGTGAGTGAGGCGTGCCCGGCCGTTTTGGCCGGGCATCCTTTTTGGGCGCCTATAAGCGGCACTGGAAAATATCGAGTTGCTGGTGCCCTTTTTGTTTCCGAAGTTCGCGTATGTCGAGCCGCAGGGTTCGCGACCTTTGGAAACAAGGCAGCCGTCTCCAGAGTTTCTGAGCGTGATCCGGAAAAGCGGGTCCCGGTTTTGCGGTGAGATCGCGCTCCCTGCCATGGTTTAGAAGAAAAGCTATGAAACTTCGCAACGTCGCCATCATCGCCCACGTCGACCACGGCAAGACCACACTGGTCGATCGCCTGCTGCAGCAATCCGGCGTCTATCGCGATAACCAGCGCCAGGTCGAGCGGGCGATGGATTCCAACGATCTGGAGCGCGAGCGCGGCATCACCATTCTTGCCAAGGCGGCTTCGGTGCAGTGGAAGGACACCCGCATCAATATCGTCGATACGCCGGGCCATGCCGATTTCGGCGGCGAGGTCGAGCGCATCCTCAACATGGTCGACGGCGCGCTGGTGCTGGTCGACGCTGCCGAGGGCCCGCTGCCGCAAACCAAATTCGTGGTGTCGAAGGCGCTGCGGATGGGCCTGAAGCCCATCGTCGTCATCAACAAGGTCGACCGCTCCGACGCGCGCCCCGTCGAGGTCATCAACGAAGTGTTCGATCTGTTCGCCGCCCTCGACGCCAGCGAGGAGCAACTCGATTTCCCGATTCTCTATGGCTCCGCCAAGCAGGGCTGGATGGCTACGACGCTTGAGGGTTCGCATGACGACGGCATGCAGCCGCTGTTCGATCTGATCCTCAGCCACGTCAAGCCCCCAGTGGTGGAGGAAGGCCCGTTTCGCCTGCTCGGCACCATTCTGGAAGCTAATCCATATCTCGGTCGCATCATCACCGGACGCATTTCTTCGGGATCGGTCAAGCCGAACCAGAGCGTCAAGGTGCTCGATCATGACGGCAAGCTGATCGAGACCGGCCGTATTACCAAGGTACTGGCTTTCCGCGGCATTGAACGTACCGCCGTGGAAGAGGCGGAAGCCGGGGACATCGTCGCGCTCGCCGGCCTGCCGAACGCCACCGTCGCCCACACCATCTGCGATCCCGCTGTGGAATTGCCGATCCAGGCGCAACCGATCGATCCGCCAACCCTGGCGATGACGTTTCGCGTCAACGATTCGCCGCTGGCCGGCACCGAAGGCACCAAGGTCACTGGCCGGATGATCCGCGACCGATTGCTGCGGGAAGCGGAAGGCAATGTGGCGCTGGGAGTTCGTGAATCGGATGACAACGACGCGATGGAAGTCGCCGGACGCGGCGAGTTGCAGCTCGGCATCCTTATCGAGACCATGCGCCGTGAAGGTTTCGAACTCGGCGTGTCGCGGCCGCGCGTGGTGCTGAAACAGGACGAAGCAACCGGCGATTGGCAGGAGCCGATCGAGGAGGTCGTGATCGACGTCGACGAGGAGCATTCCGGCGTGGTCGTGCAGAAGATGAGCGAACGCAAGGCCGAGCTGATCGAGATGCGCCCCTCCGGCGGTCACCGGCAACGGCTGGTGTTCTACGCGCCGACCCGCGGCCTGATCGGCTATCAGGGCGAATTGCTCACCGATACCCGCGGCACCGCCGTCATGAACCGCCTGTTCCACAATTATGCGCCTTACAAGGGCGATATCCAGGGCCGCCGCAACGGCGTGTTGATTTCCAACGACCAGGGCGAGGCCGTAGCCTATGCGATGTTCAAGCTGGAGGACCGCGGCCCGATGATGATCGAGCCCGGCTGGAAGGTCTACAAGGGCATGATCGTCGGCGAGCACACCCGCGACAATGATCTCGAGATCAACGTTCTCAAGGGCAAGCAGCTGACCAACATCCGCACCACCTCGAAGGACGAAGCGGTACGGCTGACGCCGCCGATCAAGATGACGCTGGAAAAGGCGCTGGCCTATATCGAGGACGACGAGCTGGTCGAAGTGACCCCGAAGTCGATCCGGCTGCGCAAGAAATTCCTCGACGCCAACGACCGCAAGCGCGCGGAAAAAGCCAAGCAAGCGGTGGCTTGATTGGTCTCGTGCCCCGGATGCTGGGCAGCGCGTCAGCGATGCGCTGCTGATCCGGGGCCCATGGATCCCGACTCTGCGGTGCACCGTGAAGAACGCTGCACCGCGTCCGGGAAACGAATCCTCCCTTGACGAAGCGGTCTGTAGATGGCGAATCGCTGACCATGTCCTCCCTCCCCTCCGAAGTCGATATCGCCATCATCGGCGCGGGCGCCGCGGGCCTTGGCGCGGCGCGGGCGCTGGAAAACTCCGGCCTCTCCACAATTGTGCTGGAGGCGCGCCAGCGCATCGGCGGGCGCGCCTATACCGTGGTGACCGGTCGCGGCGACATCCCCGTGGCTGCGCCCAACATCACCTTCGATCTCGGCTGCGGCTGGCTGCATTCGGCGGATCAGAATTCGTTCGTCAAGATCGCCGAACAGTTGAATTTCGAAATCGACAAGACCCGCCCGCCGTGGCGCGAGCAGAGTCTGGATGCCGCCTTTCCACCGAAAGAGCGTGCTAGCTTCATCGAAGCGATCGACGACTTCTACGACCGCGCCGAGAAGGCCGCGAAAAGCGGCCGCGATAGCGCCGCGAGCGCGTATCTGGAGCCCGGCAATCGCTGGAACCCGATGATCGATGCGATCTCGACCTACGTCAACGGCGTCGAGCTCGATTCAGTCTCGATCCTCGACATGGACGCCTATGAGGATACCGGGATCAACTGGCGGGTGCGGCACGGTTATGGCTTGCTGATCCTGACTTATGGCGCGCCCTGCCGGCGCGCGATCAACACCAGGGTCAGCTTGATCGATCACTCCGGCAAGCGCGTGCGGATCGAGACATCGCAGGGGACCCTTTCGGCCGGCAAGGTGATCGTCACCGTGCCGACCAATCTGATCGCCGATCAATCGATTCGTTTTCACCCTGCCCTGCCTGCGAAAGTCGACGCCGCGCGCGGCCTGCCGCTCGGCCTTGCCGACAAGGTGATGCTGGCGCTGGACCAACCTGACGCGCTGCCCAGGGACGGCAGCCTGCGCGGCGCCACCATGCGCACCGCGATGGGCAGCTTTCATTTGCGCCCGTTCGGCCAACCCTGCATCGAAGGCTTTTTCGGGGGGCGATTTGCGCGAGAGCTGGAAGACGCCGGCGATGGCGCGCTGGCGGCGCAGGCGATCGACGAGATCGTGGCGATGCTGGGTACGGATTTCCGCCGCCGACTAAAGCCGCTCGCCGCATCGCGCTGGGCGCACGACCCGTTCGCGCGCGGCTCCTACTCGCACGCCTTGCCGGGCCACGCCGGCGCGCGCGCCGTGCTGGCAGCGCCCGTCGACGGCCGCCTGTTCTTCGCCGGCGAAGCCACCTCGCCGAATTTTTTCTCCACCGCGCATGGCGCGCGCGACAGTGGAGAAAGAGCGGCGAGGGAGGTGGTGGGAGCGACTAAGCCTTAGGATTTTGTGCGCGATAATTGCTTTCATCCGTCAGCGCTTCATGTTTTCGTCACTGCGAGGAGCGCAAGCGACGAAGCAATCTACCTTCCTTACGTGGCGCGGCCATGGATTGCTTCGCTAGCGCTCGCAATGACGGATTCCTCTCGTCATCGCTTTTTATCCGCCTTCGATCCGAGCCCCTTCAGCGCAATATCCAGTTCCGGCGCGGCGATCCTGATGCCGCCGTCGGTCTCGGCCAGCCAGTGGCCCTCGCTGCCATAGGCCGCCAGCACATGAAAATCCACTTTGTCGCCGCCGCCGCGGAATGCGTCGGCGAGCTGGCGCGAGAGCGCGGGCGGGAAGTAGGTATCGTTGGCCGCGACCAGCCAGGTCACCGGCACGCGGGCGCCGCGGCCGAATTCGGCCGCCGCCGAGAACAGCGTATGCGGCGCGCAAACCTTGTTGGGAAAGTCGTTGGCGTGACCGCCGCGCCCCGCTGCAAATGCGACGATGGCGGAGACGCCTTGCAGGTTTTCCCGCGCGAGCGCCAGCGCGCCCCATGCGCCGGCCGAGTGTCCGAGCACGACGGCGCCGTCCTGCCGGATAAAGGATTGCCCGCGCAGATAGGATAATGCCGCCAAGATCTGGCCGGCCGTGGCGCGCCCGGAACGGGAATAATCGGCCTCGTCGCAACCGCCCTGATCTTCGATGTACCGTCCGCCGGTGGCGCCATGGCCCAGGCGTTCCGGCACCAGTACCGCAAAACCCCGCGCCACCAGCCAGGCCGCCAGCGCGCGATATTCGGGCTGCGGCATTTGCGCACGATGCAGCACGTTTTGCGTGGTGGCGTGCGCGATCACCGCCAGCCGAAACGGCCCGTCGCCGGCGGGGCGAAACAGCACCGCGCGCGCCGCAATGTCCGGATCGGACGAGGGGACCAGCCATTGCTGCTCGCGGTTCGGCTCGGCTTCGGCGCCTTGCGCGCCAAGCCTGGCTTGCGCGAGCGCCGGCGGCGCGCCGACCGCCGCACACACAGCGAGCGCGAAAATCGCCTTGAAGGATCGCATGAATTTGCCTGAGAGGAAGGATAGGGCAGGTTGCGGATCGGCGCACAGAATACCCAAGGCGAATCAAATCCCGAGCGTTTTTCCGTGAACGATGGTGCAAAAAGTCCGGCCCCGGGGCGGCCGCGCCCGCCCCGCCGATGGGGTAGCCGCCGTCTGAAACGCTTTCTGTCCTCTTTCGGCACAAAAAACGGCGGAAAACTGATGCAGAAAATCCACACGTTAACCGATAATTAACGATGGACCTTGAAGCCGGGCCGCCGACTTGCTTTGATCGGGACCATGAGCACAACCCTGATCGAGGTCCGGCCGGCCAAAGCTGCGGATGCGGCGGCGGTAGCGTCCACCCACGACGAAGCCTGGCGTTCGGCCTATCAGGGCATCATTCCCGGCGCCGAACTGGAAAAACTGATCAACCGCCGCGGCCCGCAATGGTGGGATAGTGCGATCCGCAAGGGCAGCCGCGTCAGCGTGCTGGTGTTCGGCGACAAGGTCGCCGGTTACGCCAATTACGGCCGCAACCGCGCACGCAGCCTGCACTACGAAGGCGAAATCTACGAGCTTTACCTGCGGCCGGAATTCCAGGGTCTCGGCTTTGGTCGACGGCTGTTCACCGCCGCCCGGCGCGATCTCCTGCAGAGCGGCTTGAAGAGCATGGTGATCTGGGCGCTTTCCGATAACGACCCGGCGACGGAATTTTACCGCGCCCTCGGCGGCCGCATGGTCGCGCGCTCCTCGGAGAAATTCGGACCCAAGTCGCTCGACAAGGTCGCCTTCGCCTGGAGCAACTGAGCTCTCGCTGTCATTGCCGGGCATAGCCGTTCGAACAACGGCGCCGCTTCCGCCCGCCTAACAGCGGTCATCCATCATTTTCTGAAGCGACCTCTGAAAGTGCATGGCTAGGCGGACCAAGCCCGCGTATGACGATACTGCCAATCTCCCAACCGCGGAGCCTGTCCATGCGCATCGACGCCATTTCGATCGGAATCGATCCGCCGCGCGAGGTCAATGTCATCATCGAAGTACCGGTCGGCGGCGAGCCGATCAAATACGAGATGGACAAGGACGCCGGCACGCTGGTGGTGGACCGATTTCTCTATACCGCCATGCGCTATCCCGGGAACTATGGATTCATTCCACACACGCTGTCGGGCGACGGCGACCCCTGCGACGTGCTGGTGGCCAACACCCGTGCGATCGTGCCGGGCGCGGTGATGAGCGTGCGTCCGGTCGGCGTACTCCTGATGGAAGACGAAGCCGGCGGCGACGAGAAAATCATCGCAGTGCCGGCGTCGAAATTGACCCAGCGCTACGACAAGGTGCGGACCTACAGCGACTTGCCCGAAATCACGCTGCAACAGATCCAGCACTTCTTCGAACACTACAAGGATCTCGAACCCGGCAAATGGGTGAAGGTGTTGCGATGGGGCGGCCCTGAAGACGCACACAAATTGATTGCCGAAGGCATCGTGCGGGCGAAGGGGAAGTGACGAGATCGCCGCAAGCTCTGCCTGCTCTCTCCACCCAGGCAACCGGTCTACCCCGGTTGCACATTTTTTCATGCGCAAGTCGGGCAGGCCCGACTTGCTTTGGGGGGAGCCGGAGAGGGGTAGCCGCGAGTTCGGTGTTTGTGGCTCACCCCCTCCCTAACCCGCCCCCACAAGGGGGGAGGGAACGTGAACGAGCCCTACACTCCCGGCCTGGGCAATCCGTGAATCGCGCAGGCTGCCCGCAATGTATTCACCAAAAGGCACGCCACCGTCATCTGACCGACGCCGCCGGGAACCGGCGTGATCGCGCCGGCGACGTTCAAAACCTCGGCAAAGGCAACGTCGCCGACCAGACGCGTCTTGCCGTCGGCCGCCGGCAAGCGGGTGATGCCGACATCGATCACGGTCGCGCCCGGCTTGATCCAGTCGCCGCGCACCATTTCCGCCCGGCCTACGGCGGCATAAACCAGATCGGCGCGGCCGCAGAGTTGCTTCAGATCGCGCGAGCGCGAATGGGCGATCGTCACGGTGGCGTTTTCGTTGAGCAGCAATTGCAGCAGCGGTCGGCCGACCAGATTGGAGCGGCCGATGACGATGGCGTTCATGCCCTCAAGGGAAGCGTGAACGCTTTTGGTCAGGATAATGCAGCCGAGCGGCGTGCATGGCGACAGCGCGGCAAATCCGCCGGCAAGGCGTCCGGCATTGTTGGGATGCAACCCGTCGACGTCCTTGGCGGGATCGATGGCGTTGATGACGGTCTCGGTGTGCAGCGATTTCGGCAGCGGCAATTGCACCAAAATGCCGTGCACCGCGGGATCGCGATTGAGCGTTGCGATCAGCGCCAGTAACTCGTCCTGCGCGACGTCAACGGGAAGCAGGTGTTCGAACGAGGCCATGCCGGCGGCTTGCGTCTGCTTGTGCTTGCTGCGGACATAGACTTGGCTGGCGGGATCGCTGCCGACCAGAACTACCGCGAGCCCCGGCGTGATCCCGTGCTCGCGCCGCAGCCGCGCGACTTCGCCGGCCACGCGGCCGCGAAGCTCCGCTGCAATGGCTTTTCCATCAATGATCTGGGCCGTCATCTCAATCCTTTTTTGCAGCAGTCACTTCTTCCAAACGCGCGGCGAGCTGCGCCGGGTCGCCGTCGACGGCAATTTGTTTAAGGCGGGATGTTACGCCAGACAGAATCCGCACTCTTGCTCTGGGCACCCCCAGCGCTTTTGCAATCAGCTCCGTCACCGCGCGATTGGCCTTTCCGCCGTCGGCGATGGCGCGGACCCGGACCTTCACGACAAGGCGGCCATCGGCGAGCGTTTCAAGTCCGTCGATGTCATCGCGACCGCCACGTGGCGTCACGCGCAGCGTGATACTGATGCCTTGGGTGGAATAGCGCCAAGGATGCATCAGGCATTCATGCCCGGGATCAGAATACGCTGGGATAGATGTAATAGGTGATCACCCGCTGGATGAACATGATGATCAGGATCAGGATGATCGGGGAGATATCGAGCCCGCCGAAGTTCGGCATGAAGGAGCGGATCGGCGCCAGCAGCGGTTCGGTGATCCGGTAGAGGAATTCCGCCACCGCCGCCACGAACTGGTTGCGCGTGTTCACCACATTGAAGGCGATCAGCCAGGACAGGATCGCGGATGCAATCAATAGCCAGACATAGAGATCGAGAATGATGAGAACGATGTCGAGGACGGCGCGCATGGCAGGCTTACTCGCGGGGTTTCGGTCGCGGATTCGACTGCCTGCTAAATATCGGTTCCCCCCCTCGCAAACAAGGGAAGTTCCAGGCAAATCAGGCTGAAAACCGCGATTTCGCCGTTCTTGACTCGGCCTTGGCGCGGATTGTAAATGGCCGCGATTGCTGCCCGCCTGCATCTAATTGAGGCGGCCGCGATGGGGCCATAGCTCAGCTGGGAGAGCGCGTCGTTCGCAATGACGAGGTCGGCGGTTCGATCCCGCCTGGCTCCACCAGCCTTCGCTCGCCTCGCGAGCTTCGGCTGGGCGAGCCGAATTCTGGTCTATCGTAGCGAATCGAGCGAAGGCTGCCTCGCCGTCGCCCTCTTGGGCGAAGGCGGGCTAAGGCCGCCGCGAACTTCACTCATTTCCCCGTAAACTTGCGGCGGCCGTTTCTCCATAAAGCTGGCGACGCCTTCGCGGAAATCACTGCCGCGCAATGCCACGACCATCTCCCGGTTGGCGTCGACGGTGGCTTCGGCAAGGGTCTGAAACGGCACGTCGTAAAGCTGCCGCTTGATGACCGCGATCGCGCTCGGCGAGACGAAGTCCGCAAGGTCGCGCGCATAGGCATAGGTCTGCTCGCGCAGTTGCTCGGGCGGGTACAGCCGATTGACCAGCCCGATGCGCAACGCTTCCTCGCTTTGCACCCGGCGCGCGGACAACAGCAGATCGAGTGCATTGGCATGCCCGACGATACGCGGCAGCATCCAGCTGATACCGTGCTCGGCGATCAGCCCGCGGCGCGAAAAGGCGGTCGTGAATACCGTGTTGTCGGCGGCGAAACGCAGGTCGCAATACAGCGCGTGCACGAGCCCAATGCCGGCGGTGGCGCCATTGAGCATGGCGATGACGGGCTTGGGGATCGACGGATAATAGGCGTAGCGCGCCTGCCAGTCGGGCCGGCGGTTCATATCGAAGGCCGGTAGGTTTTGGGCGCGCCTGATATCGTCGGGATCGAGCCCTTTCAGCGCGTCCATATCGGCGCCCGCGCAGAACGCGCGCCCCGAACCGGTTAGCACGATGACGCGGACATCGTCATCGGCGGCCGCAGCCTCCATGGCCTGGCGCACGTCGCGCTCCATGATCGGCGTCCACGCATTCATGCGGTCGGGCCGGTTCAGCGTGATGGTCGCGATCTTCTCGCTCACCTCATAGAGAATATGCTGGTAGGTCACGTCGATCTCCCTGTGCTCGCTGTCGTCGGCGATAGCGCATCGTGTTTCATTTCAGGTCTTCAAGCGGCTGGCCTTACCCCGCGAGCCTGCCGGCCGCGCCAGATAGTCCACCGTTTCCGGCCGTTCCTTGAGCCACCCGGTCCAGCGCGTGAAAACTTTGGACATGCGGTCCGGCTCGACGCCGAGCTGCGCCATCGCGACGCCGCCGTTTACGCTCTCGCGATATTCGGCGATCAGGCCATCGCGGAGGATGAAGCGGCTGATGCCGTCGATCACGACCGGCTTTCCCGCAAATTGCGGGATCCTGGAGGTGAAGCTCGACAGCGACCAGGCATATCCGATTTCGCCGTCGAAGACGGGGTCGAACATTTCCCAGCGATAGTCCGCGGCGTCGCGGTGAAACAGGTCCTGCATCATATGCGCGATGTCGGAACGGCCTTCATGCGCGCCATAGATGTAGTCGTAGTAGATGGCATCCTCGGTGAAATGGCGCGCGAAGCGCGCGCCGTCGCCGGATTCCGCCGACCGGGTGAAATCGCTCAATAGCCGCGCGAATTCGTCGCCGGTCATGTCGCCTCCCCTTGGCTCGCTGTTGTCTGGCGCAAGCGCGTAGTGGCCGACCCTATCACATCTGTGGATTTGAAAAGAGCCAGAGGAGGCGGCGAGAATGCTTGCGCGCTATGCGGCGGCTTCCGACATCACCGGTATCGGCACCCGAGCCAGCCAGCCGTCGAGAAATTCCTTCAACCAGGCGCGCTCGGTTACGTCATGCACCGCGCGATCGGCGAAGTGGTGATGGCGCGCCCGTGCGCCCGGCGATTCCAGCGCATGGCCGCGCGTGGTCCACCGATACATCATCGCATAGGTGACATCGGGGTGAAACTGGAAGCCGAAGGCGTGACCCGAACGGAATGCCTGGATCGGGAAGTCGTTACCCTCCGCCAGCAATTCGGCACCCTCAGGAAGTTCAAAGCCCTCGCGGTGCCAGTGGTAAACCTGCTCAGGCCAGTTCGGGCAGATGGCGAGCCCGGCGGGCGTCGGACGAATCGGATAATATCCGACCTCGGTGCGGCCTTCGGGGTGGGGCGCCACCCGCGCGCCGAGCTGCATGGCGAGCATCTGCGCGCCCAGGCAAATCCCCAGATACGGCCGCTGCTCCCGGAGCGGCACGGCGATCCAATCGATCTCCCGGCGAATGAAATCGTCCGGGTCGTTCGCGCTCATGGGACCGCCGAAGATAACCGCGCCGGCATGGCCATCCAGCGTTTCCGGCAACGGGTCGCCAAAGCGCGGACGGCGGATATCGAGCTTGTGTCCGAGCGCACCCAACGCATTGCCGATGCGGCCCGGCGTTGAGGTTTCCTGATGCAGGATAACCAGCACCGGCAACAGAGGTTGCGCGGCCGAAGACGGGGCGAGAGCCGGCGCGTCCAAGAAGGGCAGCACGGCTTCGGCGTTGATTTTGCCCGGCTGAAACGACATCGACTTCGCTTGTTGCGGCTACAAGGCCAAAATCATATCCAGCCAGTTGTTAATTTCGTATGAGTTCATTCGCCTGGAAGGTAAATGGCGGGCCGAATCCGGCTCCCGACGCCTCGTCAGCGTTTCCGCAGCTGAAGGCGGCCGACCGCCGCGAGCACAAAGCCGCGCGGAAACAACCGGAGCAAAAGCGGCACGATCTTGATGCCGAGGCCGGGCAATACGGCCCGCTTGTTGGCCATCAACCCTCGATACCCCGCCCGCGCCACATCGTATGCGCTGACATTCAGAACCGCGGTATCGAAACCAGGCAAAAACCCCGCCCGTCCCTGAAATTCCGTCAGCACCGGACCGGGACATAGTACGGTGACGCGCACGCCTCGAGGTGAGAGCTCCCGGCGCAATGCTTCCGAAAACGACAGCACGTAGGCCTTGGACGCGTAATACACCGCCATTCCCGGGCCCGGCAGAAAGCCCGCGACCGAACCGACATTGAGGATGCCGCCGCGGTGTCGAATCAAATGTTCGGAAAACCGCAACGACAAATCGGTCAGCGCACGGATATTGACGCCGATCATGCCGAGTTGCTCGAGGCGGTCGCGCTCGATCGCCTGGCCGAACACACCGAAGCCCGCATTATTGACGACGTATTCGACTTCCACGCCTTCGGTGGCCAGTACAGCGGCAATCCTGTCGCCGACGTCGGGTTGTTCGAGGTCGCACGCAATCACGATCGGCACGGCGCCGCCGCCGGCTGCGATTTCGTCCGCCAGCGCGGTCAGGCGATCGGCGCGTCGCGCCACCAAAACCACGCGATGACCCTTCGATGCGAAAACGCGCGCCAGCTCGGCGCCAATTCCCGACGAAGCACCGGTAATCAGCGTCACACGCTCAGTCACGATTGAATGCTCTTAAATCAATTGCGGGAAATACCGTCGACACCCGAGACGAGAGCATAGGCTTGAGGTGAGATGCAAGCCGTCTGCAAGCGATTGGGGGCGGCGCTACGCCGCGTTGTCGCGTTGGACCGCGATATTTCGGGGCTAATCACGCGGGCCTGCAGCCGATTGTTCGCTACATTAATATTTCGTCATGTCAGGTATTCCGCCTGCTGGGATGCGATCTCGCCGCTCCGCGGCATCTCACATGGCGTTATCGGCGATATCAGAGCTGCCCGGAACCGGCCCGGATTGCCTGGCGGCAACGCGATGCTTGAGATCGATCCGGTCACGCGAAGACACGCCAAGGAGATCGGCTGCCCGCCACACGACATTGTCCTCGAACTCGCTGACCTTGCCGTCGGCGTACACCAGCTCCCACATCATTTCGACGATGCGGAGTCTGCCTTCCTCGTTTACCGAACGCATGATCACGCTGGTGAAATGATAGAGATCGACCGCCTCGCCCTCGACCAGCGTCGCGGAGGCAATCATTCGATCGGCTGCACCCGGAGCAAGTCCGAAGCGGCTTTCGAGCAGGCTGTGGAGCTTGCGCTTTTCGGCTTCCGATGGTTTGCCATCCAGCGAAATGACGTGAACCAGCAGGGCAGTGGCCGCCAGGCGGTATCCGGTATCGTCAAATTCCCGATTTTCGTTCGCCGCGGGGGAAACAACGTCGGCGATAAATTGGCGCAGCCCGTCCAGCATTGCTTCCTGCCAAATCCTGTAAAGTGGGTTCGCCGCACCGGCGGCGGCTACAACCAACATATGGGTTGGATATCGGTATCCACAATCCGCGGGCCGGTTCCCGCAATCGGCATTACCAAAAGGCAATCTCAGGATATTCAGGGAAGCTCATAAACGACGATCTTGTCGGCGATCCCGCGCAGCGCGGCCTGTTTCTGGATCGGCCTGATCGCCTCTTTTTCCAGGATGGCGGCTACCGCGGGCGCATCGATCACCGGACCTGTGATGTGGATCGCCTGCGATGTCGACAGGCCCTGAACCCGCGCGGCGATATTGACGGTCTGGCCGAAATAGTCCTGCCGCTCGTTGAGCATCACGGCAAGACACGGACCTTCATGGATGCCGATCTTGACCACGAGATCGTCCGTGCCGCGCTCGGCGTTGAGCGCATCCATCGCCGCGCGCATTCGCAAACCCGCGACGATCGCATGTTCGGGCCGGACGAAGGTCGCCATCACCGCATCGCCGATCGTCTTCACCACCGCGCCCTTCTCCGAGGAGATGATTTCCAGCAGGGCCCGGAAGTGCGCCCGCACCAGATCGAACGCCGCGAGATCGCCGACCCTCTCGTAGAGCGCGGTAGAGCCCTTGAGGTCGGTGAACAGGAATGTCAGCGACGTGATCTTGAGGCGTTGATCGATGTTGAGGTTGTCGGCCTTGAAGACGTCGCGGAAAGTCTGGTTGACCAGCATGCGCTTGGCGGTGAGGAACGGCTTGCGCTTGCCGAGCAGGTGATGAAGCGAGTGGGCGGCGATAAAGACCGCGGGCAGCACCCGCACGTCGGCCTGATTTTCAAGCGCCAGTCGCAGCGGACCGGGGCGCAACGTCGTGGTCCCGGTCGGCGCATGCACCTTGTTGTAGACCAGCGAAAGCTGCTGACGTTCCCTGGTCGGCTCACCCTGAACATCGATAAACTGCGCGGCGTGCGTCACCGGCTCGAACACGACGATGAATTGCGGTGGCAATTGCAGCGACAGCACCGCCTTTTCGCCCGGCGGCAGTTCGATCGTTTCCAGCGTCACCTCGTCGGTGAGCGAAGCGAAGGACTCCTTGTCGAGGTCTATGCCCGAACTCCAGAAGATCTGTTTGAAATATTCCCAGACCGGCAACGTGTTCGGGTCATGCGCCGCGATGCGCCTGACCCGCGGGCTGACGGTAAAGGCGACTTCGACCTGTTCGTCGACCGACGCCTCGTAGCCCGCCGCGCACAGCGCACAATTGTAGTCGTCATGGCGCAGCGATTTCAGCGTGCTGTGGGCGTCGAGCACGCCGCCACAGCCGGGGCACAGCACGTTCCAGGTAAGATCGAACAGCCCCAACCTCGAGGCATGGAGAAATCCGGAAATCACCCGTTCTTCGTCGAGCCCGGTTCGCGCCGAAAAATCCAGCACGTTGATGCGGTTGAGTTCGTGATCCTCGCCCGTCTCCACCAGCCGCTGAATCGCATCGGCCACCGCGGGATCGGCGGTCTGTTTCAGCATCGAGAATTGTGACTGGATCTCGCTCATGTCGAAACACCAGATGGGAGCGCGGGAGTGTCCCTGCAATGGCTGGAGGCACCCGGTGTTGATCGAGTCAGAACCGGGGCGCTAGTCTTTTGTTTTTGCGGGTCTTCTCTGTGCGAAGCCGAGCAGCCGTCATCAGGGACAATTGGTAGCATTGAACCCCCGGAAATTTTCAGGATTCGGGGTCTGGTGCTGGCGAACGACAGAGTGTGTGTCCTGTCGGCATCGAAATCGTCTCCAATTATGCATTGGACGATACGCTTCCGCAATGGCATGTTTCATTTGTCAGCGCTAAAGCGAGGGCAAAGCCATGTTCGACAGAGATCACTTCATCGCCGATTGCCGCTCCGCCTTGAATGGCGATCGGGCGTCGCGTCAGGTGCGCGAAGTCGTCGGACGCGCGGTCGCCGATTCGGCGGCGGTAGTCCGCGGCCTGGGCGAACCGAAGCAAGGCGGGCTCGACGTGTTGCACCGATCCAGCGAATTGACGATCCTGAACGTGCTCTGGCCAGCCGGCATGATCGTCATGCCGCACAATCACGCGCTGTGGGCGGTCATCGGCGTCTATAACGGACGAGAGGACAATATCCTTTGGCGTCAGCTGCCTGAGGATGCCAACGGCAGGATCGAGGCCGCCGGGGCGAAGACCCTCGCCGCTGGCGACACCGTAGCGTTCGGCGCGGATGTGATCCATTCGGTGGTGAATCCGTTGGGACGAATCACCAGCGCGATCCACGTCTATGGCGGCGACTTCTTTGCGGTGAATCGCAACGAGTGGGACCCGGAGTCGCTGCACGAGAAGCCGTACGACATGGAAAAGGTGTTGCGAATGTTCGCACGCCAGTAACCGCTGGTGACCCGAGCCAGCATCAAAGCGGCCAACTAGCGGGGCGTAATGCGAAACATTGGCGAGTGATCGGGCTGCGTCGTCACCACGCCGACCGGCATCACCGGCGTCTTGTCGAGAAGCTCCACCCGAAACGCACCGATCAACCTGGCCAGCGCCAGCGTCGCTTCAACCAGCGCGAAATGCGCGCCGATGCAGATGCGCGCGCCGACGCCGAACGGCAGATAGGCGAAGCGATCGGGCGGCGGCGAGGGCGGCATGAAACGCGCAGGCACGAACGCGTTCGGATCGCGCCAGAGCTTTTCATGGCGATGCAACAGCCACGGCGCGATCAGCACCACGTCGTTCTTCTTGACCGGCCGGCCTGCGATCGTGTCGGGCGCCGCGGCCGAGCGCGCAATCAAGAATGCCGGCGGATAGAGCCGCATGGTCTCGTCGACGACCGCGCGGGTGAATTTCAGCCGCTCGATATCGGACGCGCCGCTGACGCTTGCGCCAACAACCTCGGCGGCCAGCTCTTCCTGGGTCGCGGGATCGAGCGCCAGCAGATAAAGCGACCAGAACAGCGCGGTGGCGGTGGTCTCGTGACCGGCGAGAATCATGGTCGCGACCTGATCGCCGAGTTGTTCGTCGGTGAAAGCCTCACCGGTCTCCGGATCGCGCGCGGCATTCATCAGGTCGAACAGGTCGCTCGGCGGCGCGCCTTCGTTCTTGCCGGCCGCGCGGCGCTCGGCCATCAACATGCCCACAAAACGCGTCCATCGTTTGCGGAAGCGGGCGCGGGAAAAATCCTTCGGACTGGGCCAACCAAGGGGCAACACGATATCGAGCAAATGCGGCCGCGCCAGCCGCTCGCCATACTCCATCACGAAGTCGCGCAACGCCGGACCATGACGGTCCATCCCGAACGAGAACATCGTACGCCCGGCGATTTCGAGCGTCATCCGCTGCATCGCTTGGCGCAGGTCGACTGGTGCGCCGCAGGCGGCTTGCAGTTTCGCAATCGTCTCGTCGGTCGCAGCCAGCATATGGGGAACCAGCGTCGCAACCGCGCGCGGCGTAAACGCCGGCGCCAGCGTTCGTCGCTGATACTTCCAGGCACGGCCTTCGGCGATCAACAGGCCTTCGCCAAGCACCGGCCGCAATACCCGGATCGAGGCCGGGGTTCGCTCGTAGTTCTCGTAGTTGTCGACCAGCACGTGCCGGATCGAATCCGCCGTATTGAGAATGAAGCTGGAGCGGCCGAAGAAGCGGCCCTGAACGATGTCTTCCTCGTAAGCCCGCTGAGCCCAGGTGCCGATCGGGTTTTCCCGCATCGCCATGATCCGGCCGAAGGCCGTCATGCTGTCGGGGGCGCGCGGCGGAGCCGGCGGCACCAGCGGCCGACGCGTGACCGGCATGTCCCAGGTTTCGGCTATGCTCACAAGCGACCTCGCGAGAAAGGGGCAGGACAAGCCCGGCGTCGCCTGCTCATGCTACCCCCGCGCGGTATCAAGGCGCGCGGACCACCGATAGCTAGTAGGTCAGCTCGGCAACCGCAATCCTGTTTTCCGACGCCGGCCAGGCGCGCGCCACGATCCGCTCCTGATTGAACAGCGCAACCACCGGACGCCCAGCCTCCGCGGCAGAAAGCCGCAAGGTGCTGAGCGCGTCGGTCGGTACCCCCGGCTTCACATCGGTGGGCTCCTTGCCGTCGAACAGCACGACATCGCGAGGCAGCCCGAAATAACCGCGCGGCCGCGTCATCAGGACGACGCTGCCGGCTCCCGCATCGGCGGCGCCGAGCGGGCGGGCGGCGCGAAGATGCACGATGTCGGAGGAGCGCGGAAACGGCGAACGATAGAAGTGGGTGGTGGTGGAACCGCGGGATGTCAGCACGATCTCCAGATACCAGGAGGGATCGACCGTGGCCGGTCCCCAGCCTCCGTCCGCGCCGGTCTGCGAGGTCTGGACCGCGCTGCCGATGCGTTCGCCGGTGTCAGCCGAGACGCGAAACACTTCCACGGACGCATCGGCCACGGGACGATTGGTCTGGACGCCGCCAGGCGTGCCCGTCACCACGCCACTCAGATTGACCTCCGTTTCCGGCATGATCGCGATCCGCTCCGGTTCGCGCCCGGCGATGAATTTATAAATCTCGCGGAACGCGCGCGGATGAAATGCGGTCTCGCGATGATCGACCGCGCCGAGCACGAGATTGGTTGCGCCTTTGAGCGCGGGGCCTTCCGCGGTGATGCCGGTCGGCGTGCCCGGCTTGCCGACGAAGCGGCCATCTTCCTGGGCATATTTGTCGATACCGTCGCTGCGCAGGGTGAGAAACATCGTGCCGGGCGTCACTTCGTTGTCGCCTTCGTTCAACCCGCGCAGGAACGGCCCCCGGCCGTTGAATTCGTTGTTCAGGCCGGTATCCCAATCATAGACGCCATGGTTGGGGACGCCGCAGAGCACGGCGTGGCTAACATCGCCCGCGCCGCCGCCCTTGATGTAGCCACGGATCGAATTGCCGCCGCGCGAATTGCCGACGAGCGCCACACGCGGGGCGCCGGTGCGGCGCTTCAATTCCTTGATGGCCTCGCCGAGCTCGCGGCGCTGGTCCTCGGTCGACGACTTGTTCGGTTCCGGCTTGGTATCGTCTGCGCGCGCCAATGGATCGGTGAAATTGATCGCAAACATGCGGTCGCGCGGAACGCCGTTCGATTCCATTCGCCATATCGTGGTGACCCACAGCGCTGCCTGGTCGCCATTGCCATGGACGAACAGAATCGGTGGAACCTGCGCCGTCCCCGGGGCAGCAGGCGGCGCTTGCGCAAAGGCGGCGAAACCGAGGTTACCGGCCACCAGGGGCAAGGTTCCGGCACCCTTCAATATTGTCCGCCGCGATATGCTCATTTGAGTGACCTCCCGCTGTTTTTTGGCACTTTGGCCGCCTTGTATAACGCCGAGGGCGGCATGACCACTGGACAGCCAAGGACTTTCGCAGGCATCACTGGAAATTGCAGGGTATCGATTGCCGGGCCACGGCCGGCGCCAATGGAATATGCAATGACCAGACGGCCGGAACGCTCCTTGTTTGCCACCGACGGCGTCGCGGCGCCCCTACGGCATGGCGTGTTCCGGCGCATCTGGCTCGCAAGTCTGTTGTCCAACCTCGGCCTGTTGATCCAGGGCGTCGGCGCCGCATGGGCGATGACGCAGATGACTTCGTCGGCCGACAAGGTCGCGCTGGTCCAGACCGCACTGATGCTGCCGGTCATGCTGATCTCGATGCCCGCCGGCGCCATCGCCGATATGTATGACCGGCGCGTGGTGGCGCTGATCTCGCTGTCGATTTCGCTGGTCGGCACGACGGCGCTGTCGGTGCTGGCATGGCTCGACCTCGTGACGCCGCAGAGCCTGCTGACCCTCTGCTTCATCGTCGGCAGCGGCATGGCACTGTTCGGACCGGCCTGGCAGTCCTCCGTCAGCGAACAGGTGCCGCCGGAGACCTTGCCGTCCGCGGTCGCGCTGAACGGCATCAGCTACAACATCGCGCGAAGTTTCGGTCCCGCCATCGGCGGCATCGTCGTTGCAACCGCCGGCGCGGTCGCAGCCTTCGCGGCGAATGCGGTGCTCTATGTCCCGCTCATGATCGTGCTGTTTCTCTGGCGCCGGAACAGCGAGCCGTCGCGGCTACCCCGTGAACGTCTCAACCGCGCCATGGTGTCGGGCGTGCGTTATATCGCCAACTCGCCCTCGATCCGCATCGTGCTGGCGCGCACGTTGGTGATCGGGTTGATCGGCGGTTCGGTGTCGGCGCTGATGCCGCTGGTCGCGCGCGACCTGCTGCACGGCGGCGCGCAAACCTACGGCATCATGCTCGGCGCATTCGGCATGGGCGCCGTGATCGGTGCGCTGAATATCGCCGAAGTGCGCAAGCGGATGAGCGGCGAGGCCGCGGTGCGCGCCTGCGGGCTATCGATGGCCGGCGCCATCGCCGCGGTGGCGCTGAGCAAATCGCCGGTGCTGACCGCGGCGGCGCTGGTGGTTGCCGGCGCGGTATGGATGTTGGCGGTCGCCTTGTTCAACATCGGCGTGCAACTCTCGGCGCCGCGCTGGGTCGCGGGCCGCTCGCTGGCCGCGTTCCAGGCTTCCATCGCCGGCGGCATCGCGATGGGAAGCTGGGGCTGGGGCCACCTGACCGACGTAGCCGGCGTGGAAACGGCGCTGCTGGTCTCCGCCGGCCTGATGTTCCTCTCGCCGCTATTGGGACTTTGGCTGCGAATGCCGCCGGTCGGCGCCCGCAATGAGGCTGCGGAAGTTCTCGCCGATCCCGAGGTGAGGTTGTCG
Organism: uncultured Alphaproteobacteria bacterium; assembly: GCA_963742425.1. GTDB lineage: Bacteria > Pseudomonadota > Alphaproteobacteria > Rhizobiales > Xanthobacteraceae > Bradyrhizobium. Next base: position 460,631 of record CAVULR010000004.1, on the reverse strand, counting down.
CTGAGCGGGCGCAGCGGACCGCTGGTGGTCGAAATCGAATACCGTGTCGCCCAGGAAAGCGCCCGCGCCTTCCATGGCGTGATGCAGGAAGTGCAGCTCAGCCGCCAGCGCAACGGCGCCTATGGCTGGTCGATCGCGCGCGACATCGCCGATCCGGAATTGTGGACCGAACGCTACCATTGTCCGACCTGGCTCGATTATCTGCGCCAGCGCAATCGCGCGACGCAATCCGAACGCGCGCTGCATCAGCGCGCGATGGGTTTCCATCTCGGACCCGATCCGGTGCGCATCCGCCGCATGCTGGAACGGCCGTTCGGATCGGTGCGCTGGAAGGAAGACACGCCCGACCGCGCCGCCAGCGAAGTGTTGCCGATCGCGAACGCCGCGGGCGGCGGCACCTGAACAATCCTAATCCCAGGAGATTCCGGGTTCAGCCTCGCAGGGCTGCCCGACCGGGTGGATTACTGCCCGTGGTCGGCCAGGACCTTCGCACAGGCCTTGCCGAGCCGTGCGCGGTTTTGCTTCAGACACGCCAATACGACCTGGTCGCCCTCGCTCATGTGAGCCCGGCAGAAGCGCGAGACGTCGCGCGCGCAGGCATCCTCCTGCCCCTGCTGCTGCGCTGTCGCCGCCGATGCCGCGAGGATGAACGGTATAATCAAAAGAAATCTGGCCATGGGGTTATGCCTTGATCGGTGATGAGACCGTGCGTTAGTTATGCGCTCAAAGCGCCGCCGCAACGCATTTGCGCCGCCTTGTCGTCATTCCGGCGCATCGGCACCGAAGGTAAAGCTCGCGCCGTCGACAAGTTCCGGGAAAAAGAGACCGGCCAGAACCAAGCCGGCGCGCGGCGATCCCAATTCCCTGGCCATCGGGCCAGCATCAGGAACCCGGAATTTGCCGCCGGGAACAAGGCCGTGTTGGCACGGCGTTAAGGATTCTTTCTCATTAATGGCCTGGCGGGATAGCCGTGCAGTTTTCGGGAAAGTATCACCATGCGAAATGCCGCAGGCCTGATGTTGGCGAGTGTTCTGGCCGCGTTGGCCATATCGGCCGTTTGGTATTTCACGGCAGCTCCGCGTGTCGAAGTGGCGGCACCGAACACGGTCGCCGTCGCCCGGGCCGAACTGCCCGCAGCTTCCGCCAAACCGCTTCCCGCGCGCGAGAATGTCGAGATCACTGGCGCGCTACCGGCCAAATTGCCAACTCCATCGCAGCCGAAAAACACCTGCGCCAATCCGGATGCGCTTGGCGTCAGCCGCATGGTCGTGATCGACACCACCGGCGGACCCGGTTTCGGCTTCGAACACTTCAAGCAACTGGATTTTCTGGCCGACAAGGAAGTCGTGCTGACATTCGACGACGGCCCGTGGCCGGTAAATACGCCGGCAGTGCTCAAGGCCTTGGAGGACGAATGCACCAAGGCGGTGTTCTTTCCGATCGGCAAGCACGCCACCTACCATCCGGAAATCCTCAGGCAGGTAGCGGCGGCGGGACACACCGTCGGCGCCCACACCTGGTCGCACGCCAACCTGAATGGCAAGAAGATCACCGACCAGCAAGCCAGGGACGAGATCGAAAAGGGCTTTAGCGCCGTCAAGCTGGCGTTGGGCACGGCGCCCGCGCCTTTCTTCCGCTTTCCGCAATTACAGCATGGCCCCGCGGCCATGGCCTGGCTCGGATCGCGCGACATCGCGATATTTTCCTGCGATGCGGACTCGTTCGATTTCAGAGCCAAGGACGCGGCGCAAATCGTCACCACCGTCATGACCAAGATCGACAAGCAGGGCAAGGGCATCATCCTGATGCACGATTTTCAGAAGCACACCGCGGAAGCCATGCCCATTTTGCTGCGCCGCCTGAAGGCCGGCGGCTACAAGGTCGTGCAGATGAAAGCCAAGGCGCCCCTGCAGACGTTGCCGGAATATGACGAAGCCCTGGTCAAGGACATGAAGCTGCCGGCCACAAGCTCGCGGCCGGTCAGCCTCGTGGTGCAGACGGTTACCGACTAGACCCGGCATTGCGTCGCTTCGGCAGTGCACGGCAGGGCCTGGACAAAAAATCGCGAAAACAACCCCATGCAAAGTAGAGTGACCCCGGCCCGCAGCCCTTTTGCTAGGCTGCCTCATCCCGATCAGCCGGCCCTCAAGCTCTTCGAGAACAGATCGTCCGGCTTCCCGCGGTTTGCGCTGGAATGGCGGAATGCTGGTGAAGCTTCGGTTCCAGCGCCGATGCCTTGCTTGCGGCGTTGAATTCCTGCCAGGCCGCATCGGACGACCATTTCAGGTAGCCGACGACGGCAACCGACAGAGCCAGCAGAACGATCAACTGGACGAGCATGGTTCGGACAATTCCCAGCCAGTCGATGCCGCGATTCTCCGGGCTTTGGCTGCGAAGTAATGCCATGGATGCCTCCCGTCACTGGGTTCGCACCGCATATGAGCCGGATTGCCGTATTCCGCTGTGAACTGCTTCACATCTTCCGGGAAAAGTTGAAGCTGCGGCGGACGGTCGCACCGGCGCGTGGCAAACCCATGCCGCCAAAACTCGATTGCAGCCCTCACCCATTCAGCACGTAAGATTTTAGCGGTCCTGGCGGGCAATTCGAAATGATGCGGCGAGAGGCGCCCGGCGCGTTAGGGAATTTCCAACAGACGTCCGGCTAATACAACGCCGCTGCCGGTTTTTTCGAGACGATCGACCAGTCCGCGGGAGCGCTGCTTTAAACGAACGGACCATTAGATGGAAAATCGTCGATCGAAGCGCACCAGGACCAACCACCCGGCAAGGATCCTGGTTGACGGCTCGAGCATTCACCATTGCACGATTCACAATTTCACCAGCATCGGAGTTTGTATCGGGCTTGCATTCCCAGCCGAGCGATTGCCGGACAGGTTCGAATTCAGCCTTGACAATTTCAAAACGCTTCACCTATGCCGAACGATCTGGCGCGAGGACTGCGTTGCCGGAGCGGTCTTTGAAAAGCCGCCGACTGAACCCGCTGAGGGCCGGCGCGCCAAGCTTAGAATCGTGACAGCTTGAGGCGCTGACCTCTTGGACAGGTCGCTAACCGCTACGCATCCGTCTCGACGGCCGATCAGCTTTCCGTCCACCACGGATATTGACTGGGCATGTCGCCGGATACCGTGCCCGGAAACGCCGGCGGCCGCTTTTCGAGGAACGAGGCGACGCCTTCGCGCACATCGGCGTGACTGCCGCGCTCTCTCGAGATGGCGCCGTCGATCGCCAGCAGACCGAACGGGTCGGGCGCGCCGGCGAAGCGCCACAGCATTTGCCGGGTGAGCGCCACCGAGACCGCAGAGGTCTCCGCGGTCAGTTCGCGCGCGATCTCCCTGGCGCGCGCCAGGAGATCGGCGGGTTCGGTCACTTCGCTCACGAGGCCACCGCTCAATGCCTCCTCGGCGCCGAAGATCTTCCCCGAGATCGCCCAGCGCAACGCCTGCGGCAGGCCGACCAGCTTCGGCAGGAACCAGGCGCTGCCGGCCTCCGGCACCAGGCCGCGGCGCGCGAAGATGAAGCCGATCTTGGCGCCCTTGACGGCGATGCGCACGTCCATCGGCAGCGTCATGGTGATGCCGATGCCGACCGCCGGGCCGTTGATGGCGGCGATCGAAGGCTTTCGGCAGCGAAAGATCGCATCGACAAAACCGCTGCCCGAGCGCGGCGAACCGGCCACCGCGGTTGGCGAACACACCGGCGCCGTGCGCGCCCGACGTATCGAAGCTGGTGGCGCCGCCCGACACGTCGGCGCCCGCGCAGAACGCGCGGCCCGAACCGGTGACGATGACGGCGCGAACGCGATCGTCGGTATCAGCCTTGCGAAACGCAGCCTCGATCTCCGAACCCATCGCGCCGGTGTAGGCGTTGAGCTTGTCCGGGCGATTGAGCGTGATCACCATAAGGGTACCGTCGATCTCGCAGGTGATCTGACTGAAGGCCATGCTCGGCTGCTGGTCCATGTCGAACTCCGTTTGATGGTGATTCAGATCCCGCTTTCACCTGCCATTCTCACTGCACACCCTCGACCCCCCAGCCATCGAAATCCTTGGCTATGCGGACGAGGAAGGCCGGCGTATCTCCCCCGCTCATATCTAGGTGCGTAACGCCATAAATGTATTGGCCATCCGCACCTTTCTTCAAAAAACCAAGGACCCAGACGGCTGCGAAGTGAAGCGGGTTGGGCAGTGCCCGAGCCACGCGGTTCGGAAACCATTCGCCGGCGTCGGCTTCGATAAACACGACCAAAGTCTTGCCGGAGCCATATGACTTGCCCAACGCCTGCTTCTTCTGAATGGCCTCCAGGATCAGCGTTTGCGCGTCCGCACCATCGCGTAGGTTAAACGGTGAAACCATGGTGTGCTCGATTAGGAAGAGTTCGGAAGTCGTTGCTTCTCGAATGATCCCATCGCCGCCGGTCGGATCGCTTGAGAATACCAATTGGCGCTTGTCGCTTGCGTTCGCCGTCGCGCACAGCAGCCAGTTCGCAAATGCCTCGCGCGGGAGCATATCCCCGAGCTGCTTAAGCGGCCTTCCTGTTTGGAGTGACGCAGGGTTCTTTACGAATTGCTCTAACTCCTTGAGCGCAAGCTCCATGCTCTTGAATTGCCGGACGTGATATTTCACCGCTGATCTCGTGCCTAATTCCAGTTGCGGATAACATAGCAGATCGAAGAGAAGCGAACCACAGTGCGGGCAAAAGCTACTGCCACGCGAACGATATGTGCGACATTCATCTGCTTGAACATCCTGGCTGGCAACCGACGCGTTGACCGACATACCCGAGGTCCCGACACTTTGATGTCCAGCCAGCACGTAGGGCGCAATAGCGAAGCGTATTGCGCCGACCAGCGCACATTGCATTGGCGGAATACGCTCCGCTATTCCGCCCTACGCCCTAACTTTCGTTCAAGGCCGGGCGAATCTCTCGGCGCGCGGCCGACGGGAACCCCCGGGGCGAAAAATTCAGGGGCCCGATCGCTCGCAGTGGTGGTCACAGAATGATAAGAAAATTTCTCGAATTCTGGCTCAGCGAATGTGGGAGAAATATATGAAGTTAGAGGATGTTAGAAACTCCAGAACCCCACATGATGTCGCGCAATGCGATGTATGATGAAGTGATGCGTAGAGGTGTCCTCGATCATCAAACTGCCGTTCATGAAATTCCGACGAAATTCGGCCGGGAGTTTATCTATGAAAACGAAAACGGAAATCCGGCAATCAAGCGGGATGTCTTAAACGAATTCGAAAAACTCGGCGATTCGATCGTTTGGTCAAAGAGCTCTCTTGAGTGGCGCAAGAGGCAGCCATACGACAAACCCGAGCGACAGCAAGACTAACCGAACACCCTATTAGGCGAATCGACGGACCTAATGCCCAACGACCAGCCTATTTCAGAAAACAATTGTGTTGTGTGCGGGCGGTGGCCCGAAAATGACCGATGGGCGCTGCGGGAAATGATCGATACTCTGCCGCTGCAAGAGATCGAACAAATTTGCGATGAGTGCCTTACGGCGTTCTGGACTAACTGCGTTGTGGGACCGGAGCCGGAGGACCCCAGCAAGCACTAAGGGGGCGGCGTGGATCAGGGCTTCTTCGGTGCTGCCTTCCTCGCGCTCTCTACAATCCCGACCGCTTGCTTGAAGTCATCCGATTCAAGTTGCGGGTCGTTTGGCGAGAGGCCGAAGGCCCGCTTCGCCTTAATCCGTTCGACAGTGCACACGCCAATAATCCGTTCGGCTAGTTGGGCGATCGGGGTCCGACCATCGTCAAAACGACCGACGGCCTGCCACTCGCAATCGACTACCTTGGAGGCAATAGCGATCGCTTCATCGGCCGTTATCGTTTCGATCCTGCTAGGCGCAGCACGCTGGTCAACTGCGCAAGCAGACAAAAAACAAAGTAGGACCGCGCTGAGAGGAGCTCGAAGCGGGCCTTTGGGTTTCATACGTACCTTTGGCGTACCTAAAGAAAATGTTCGGAAAAATAAATTGCAACTAAGTACTTGAAATCACTGGTGCCGCAAACAGGATTCGAACCTGTGACCCCGTCATTACGAATGACGTGCTCTACCAGCTGAGCTATTGCGGCGGACCATGCTTGCGTTCAGCAGGGTGTGAAAACGCCCGCACCTGATATCGGGCACCGCCCATCTTGGCAAGGAAAACGCGGTTCTGCGACGCCCGAAATCAGCCCCCCAGCGGGACAGGAAACCGCGCCAGCCGCCGGCCTGACCCGCTGTGGGAGCAGGTTGTTCGGCGAATTCATCGCTTGGCGGCTCGTCATCGATCCCGGGATCGTCGGGCGGCCGGACGATCGGAATGACCGGGGGAATGCCTGATGGCGCGGTTTTGGGAATATCCTGGCGCGCGCGGAACAGGGGCGCAGCCGCCACCGATGAGGATTCGGGTTGCGGCGGGGACGCCGCGGACGCGTGTGCAGTTGCTGGTTCCGCGGCCGGGGCCACGACCGGTGAATTGACCGGCGAATTATCCTGCGCTGCCGGCGGCGCAAATACCTCGGGGGAGGGCTCGCGCGGCGGCTCGACGCGGCGAGGCGCTGTGGCCGCCGCACTGAATTCGGCCTGCTCGATCGCGGCATTCTTGTCCGACGGCAGCGACGCGAGCGGCGTCTGCCATTTGAACGCATCGAGCCGGCCGGTCACCGGCGACACCGGTCGCCATTTGTCGGAAACATAGCCGTCCGCGGTCCAGACCGGATCGTGCAGCGCGCGCACCGCGCGCAAGGTCCAGGTTCGCGCCCGACCGCTATCGCCATGTTCGGTGCGTTCGATTTCCGCCATCAGCATCGCGACCCGCTGCGTCGGCGCCGCCGTAAACGGCGCCAGCGCCTCGCGCGCGCGCGCAAACTCGGACGCGTCGATCGCGGCACGCGCCACCGCCAGCGCGCTCTCGATATGGCCGGGCGCTTTCGCCGCCAGCGTCTCGACACGCACCAGCCGCTGGCGGGCGGAATCCCCGAGCTTCACATGCGCATAGGCTTCCGCGAGATCGGGATGCGGCTGCGCCAACCATGCCGCCTCCACGATCCGCATCGAACGCCTGACCTGATGCGCCTCGCTTTCATATTTGCTCGCCAGCACCGCCGCAGGCACCAGGGTCGGCGCGAGTTTGACGGCCTCCATCACGCTTTCGCGCGACAGATCGCGATCGACATTTTCCAGCTCCAATGCGCGCGCCGTCAGCAGCACGCCGCGCTGACGCCGATACGCTGATTTGTCGATCAGGCCCGACGCGAGATTGTTGTCGAGGATGCCAAGCGCCCCGCTCCAGTCGCCCTTGGCGCAGAGAAATCCCAGCACGGCCTGCGACGCCCAGGTCGACGCCGGCGCAAGTTTTAGCGCTTCTTCGGCGATCATGACGGCGGCGAGCGGATCGTCGGCGCGCTGGGCTTCGATGAACAGTCCGCGCAGGCCCAACAGCCGCGTGTCCTCGCGCTCGGCCATGGCGCGAAACGCGCGGCGCGCGCCTTCGCGGTCGCCGTCGAGCTGGGCCGATTGGGCGTGCAGCAATAGCGCCAGCGGATCGTGCGCGGCATGGCGGCGCGCGACATCGGCATGCGCGCGGGCGGCAGCGGAATCGCCATGGCCGATCGCGAGCAGCCCGTGCGTGATGGCGTGCCGGCCGCGCGCATGGCGCCGCTCGCGGCGGCTGCGCCTGATCCGTTCCGGCGTGCGCCACAGTCCGCGCAGAACCGACCATGCCAGCACGGCCGCGACGATGATGACGCCGAGCGCCAGCGCGAACACCGGCAGCGAGGTCGCAACGCGCCAGCCGCCCCAGGAAAGCGTGACATCGCCGGTCTGATCGGCAACCCAGGCCGCGCCCGCTGCGGCGAGCGCGATCAACACCAGAAACAGAATGATCCGAACCATTGCAATCCTATTGGGCCGGTTTGGCGAGCGCCGCCATGGCCTCAGCTGGCAAATTGCCGGGATGCCGCCAGCGCCGCATCCCGCGCGTCGGCCTTGTCGAGCCAGGGTTGCGCAGCCGTGCGATCGGCCGGCGGCAGCGTATTCAATTCGCGCCTCGCGACCGCGAAGTCATTGCGCAGCGCGGCGGCGGTGGCCCGCGCGACGATGGCGCTGCGATCGTTGCCGGCCTGATCGGTGCGTTCGATGCGCACCAGTTTGGCAGCCCCCGCCTGCAGGCGATCGACGAGACTGGACCCGGAATTCTCCTCGGCTCGCGGCGACAGCTTCGGCACCAGCACGAGCAACTCGCGGCTAAGAGCCGCGGGATGCGGCACGCCGGTGGCGGCAAAGCCGTCGAGCGGCTTCAGCGCATCGGGATTGGCGGCGAGCGATTTTGCCGCCGCCAGCGAAGTCGCATAGGGATCGCCCTGCCGAACCGAAACGTCGAGCAACACTGCCGCCACGACGCGGCGAAGCGGTATGTCGTCTGCGGGCTTGCCACCTTCCGGCGCGGCCTCTTGCGCACGCACTGCGCGTTCGACCTGGCCGAGCCGCTCGTTGATTGCCGTGAGATCCGGCGCCGCCGCGGCTTCGCGCGGCGTGGATTTGAGATCGTTGACCGCAGCCGCCATCTTCTCCGATTGCGCGCGCACGCCGACAAGTTCGGCGCGCAAGGAAGCAAGCGATTTTTCAAGTGTCTCGACCCGGCCGGTCGCCGCCGGATCGGACGCGGAGGCCTTGCCCATCTTCGTTTCGATGTTGGCCAGGCGCGTTGCCAGATCGTCGATGACGGCGGCGGAAGCGGGTGGCGCTGCCGGCGCGACAGCCGGAACCGCCGGCCATCCCAGCATCCAGCCCACCGCAATCACCAGCGCGGCGGCCACCGCGCCGGAAACCGGCGCGATGACCCAGGGAGAAATCGCAGGCGAAGTCACTTCCGCGACGCCCTCCGGCTGGGCGTCGCCGGCCGCATTCCCGCTCTCGGTCGTTACCTCGTTCGCCTCGAGGTCGATGGTGGGCGGTGCGCGTTTGGCGCGGCCCGAATCCGGCGGCAGTTCGGCGTCTTCGGGCATGTCATCGACCATTGCCGCGGTTCCTCGTTACGACAGCCGAAGGTTTACCAGATTGGGCACCTTGGCGCGTTTTCCCAGCGAAAACAAGGAAGTACCCCCATCGAGTCGGGGGGCAGGCCTTGCTCGAAGGGGTTGTAGCGCGATCAGGAATGCAAAGCACGGTCCAGAGCATCGAATAAGGCATTTTCGTCTGATGAGGCCGCCACCATGACCTGCGGCGCCCCGGCGTCGCGGACCACCGAGGCCACAGCCGCTGAAATACAGCATTGCGGGATCGCGAGCGCCGATATTTCGACACCGCCGGCCCGCGCGGCATCCAGGAATGCGCGCGCGCTGCGCCGCGAATAGTGCAGCACCGCTTCGACCCGATTGGCGGCGAAGGCATCGCAGACCGCATGGGGCAGGCTCGCCACCGGTATCATCCGGTAAGTCGTCTGGGTAACGACCGTAAGGCCGCGTTCGCCGAGTTCACCGGCGAGGTCGCGCGCGAGATCCGCGCCCGCGAGATAAAGCAGCGTCGAGGCTTTCTTCAGCCGCTTTGCCTTCACGCTTGCGAGCACGAGATCACGCAAGCTCGCAGCGTCGCCATTTGCCGGGCTCACACTCTTGAATCCGGCGGCGCGGGCGGCGGCGGCGGTCGTTTCTCCCACCGCAAACAGCGGCAGCTTGAGCAACCGGCCGGACACGGGGTGAGGGGCAAGGCCGCGAAGTGCGTTGACACTGGTGACGATGATGGCGTCATAGCGGGCGTCCTCATCGTCGTGGAAGGCGACCGGTTCAAACCGCAGCATCGGCGCCACCAGCACCTCGAAGCCTCGGGCGCGCAGGCTCGAGGCGGTGGTCTCGTCATCGGGATGCGGGCGGGTAACCAGAACAGCCATGCGTCAGACTTTCAGCCGCAGGGGAGTTCTCGTCAACGGACGATTGCACCTGGCGACCTCGCAATGCTACCGGAGTAGGCGAGCGCCGCTTTAGCCGCTGACGCAAGGGCTCAAAATTGGATAACGACACGCGAACGCTGGTGCTGGGGATCGAGACCACCTGCGATGAAACCGCGGCCGCGGTGGTCGAGCGCCTGAGCGACGGGTCCGGGCGAATATTGTCTGATATCGTGCGTTCGCAGACCGAGGAGCACGCCCGGTTCGGCGGCGTGGTGCCGGAGATCGCGGCGCGCGCCCATGTCGAAGTGCTCGACGGTATCGTCGAGCGCGCCATGAACGAAGCGGGCATCGGCTTTGCGCAGCTTTCGGCGGTCGCCGCGGCCGCAGGCCCCGGCCTGATCGGCGGGGTGATCGTGGGGCTGACCACGGCGCAAAGCGATTGCGATGGTGCATGACACGCCGCTGATCGCGGTCAACCATCTCGAGGCCCACGCGCTGACGCCGCGGCTGACCTGCGCGCTGGCGTTTCCCTATTGCCTGTTTCTCGCCTCCGGCGGTCACACCCAGATCGTCGCCGTGATCGGCGTCGGCGAGTATGTGCGTCTCGGCACCACCGTCGATGACGCCTTGGGAGAAGCCTTCGACAAGGTGGCAAAAATGCTCGGGCTGCCCTATCCGGGCGGACCGGAGGTGGAACGCGCAGCCTCCAGCGGCGATGCAAGACGCTTTGCGTTTCCGCGGCCGATGCTCGGGCGCGCCGACGCCAATTTTTCGCTCTCGGGATTGAAGACCGCCGTGCGCAACGAGGCCAGCCGGATCGCGCCGCTGGAACCGCAGGACGTCAGCGATCTCTGCGCCGGCTTCCAGGCGGCGGTGCTGGAATCGACCGCGGACAGGTTGAGCGTGGGCCTAAAATTGTTTCACGAACAGTTCGGCCCGCCGCGCGCGCTGGTCGCCGCCGGCGGCGTTGCCGCCAACCAGGCGATCCGCGGCGCGTTGCAGGATGTCGCCGCGAAGGCGCAGACCACGCTGATCATTCCGCCGCCCGCGCTGTGCACCGATAATGGTGCGATGATTGCCTGGGCCGGCGCGGAGCGCTTGGCATTGGGAATGATCGACACGATGGATGCCCCGCCTCGCGCGCGCTGGCTGCTCGATGCCAACGCCACGGCGCCGGCAGGGTTTTCCAATACCCGTGCGGGATTTTAGGATTTCCGATGGACCGGGTATCCTGCTGCGCGCGCAACCTCAACCTCTCCCCGCAAGAGCGGGGCGAGGGAGCGCATTGAGTATTGCCGATGCGCGCTCTCAACTCAGTCGCCGTCATCGGCGCCGGCGCATGGGGAACGGCGCTGGCCGCCGTCGCCGTGCGCGCCGGCCGCGATGTCGTGCTTTGCGCGCGCAACGCATCGCGCGCGGCGGAGATCGCGGCCTCCCGCGCAAATCCGAAATTGCCTGGCGTGCGCCTCGATGCGAGCATCGGCGTGACGGCCGATATCGCCCTGGCCGCGCGAGCCGACATCATCCTGATCGCAACGCCGGCGCAGGATCTGCGCGAGGCCGTCATAAGACTTGCCCCTCATCTTGCAAAGGCAACGCCCGTGATCGCCTGCGCCAAGGGCATCGAGCGCGGCACGCACAAATTCATGACCGAGGTGATCGCGGAAACCGCCCCCCTCGCGCTTCCCGCCATTCTCTCCGGGCCGGGCTTTGCCGAGGATGTGGTGCGCGGTCTTCCCACCGCCGTGACGCTGGCGGCAAAGGATGAGCAGCTTGCCGGCACCCTGGTGCAGGCGCTGGGGTCTGCGAGCTTCCGGCCCTATCACACCACGGATGTGCGAGGCGTCGAGATCGGCGGTGCGGCGAAAAACGTGCTCGCGATCGCAGCCGGCATCGTCGTCGGCAGGAAACTGGGCGCCTCGGCACAGGCGGCACTGACCACGCGCGGCTTCAGCGAACTGGTTCGGCTGGGCCGCGCCTGCGGCGCGCGTAGCGAAACCATGGCGGGGCTTTCGGGCCTGGGCGATCTGATCCTGAGCTGCTCCAGCCCGCAATCGCGCAATTTCGCGCTTGGCATCGCGCTCGGACGCGGCGAAGCACGGCCCCGCGACCGGCTTGCCGAGGGCGAATTCACCGCCCCGGTGCTGATCGAATTGGCGGCTTCGCAAGATGTCGATATGCCGGTATCAAATGCGGTCGCGGCAATCTTGCGCGGCGCGGTGACGATCGATCAGGCGATCGAAAGTCTGCTGACGCGCCCATTCAAGGCGGAGGGATGATCATGGCGTACTGGTTGGTAAAATCGGAGCCGTCGAGCTGGTCCTGGGATCAGCAGGTCGCAAAGGGCGCCAAGGGCGAAGCCTGGACCGGCGTGCGCAATTTCACCGCGCGGCAGAATCTGGTGAAAATGAAGAAGGGCGACCGTGTCTTCTTCTATCACTCCAACGAAGGCAAGGACATCGTCGGCATCGCGGAAGTCATCAAGGAAGCCTACCCGGATCCGAGCGACAAGACGGGCAAGTTCGTCTGCGTCGATATCAGGGCCGACAAGCCGTTGAAGACGCCGGTGACGATGGTCGCGATCAAGGCCGACAAACGCTTGAGCGACATGGCGCTGGTGAAATATTCGCGGCTGTCGGTTCAGCCGGTGACTTCGGAGCAATGGAAGATCGTCTGCAAGATGGGGGGATTGTAAATGTCGTCATTGCCGGGCTTGACCCGGCAATCGATCGATCCTTCAAGCGTATTTTTTTAGATGGATGCGCGGGTCAAGCCCGCGCATGACAATCTTTACGCCGCCGCCGCCATCACCACTTGCGCCAGAAGCGCTTCGCGCTTGGACTGCGAGCGATAGCCCTTCATCGTCGCCGCGAACCGCTCGAGGATGCCGTCCTCGAACGCGGTGACGATGGTGTCGTGAACGTAGCTCTTGCGGCAGATCGCCGGCGTATTCGACAGCTCGTCGGCGGCCGCGCGAACGGCCTCCAAAACCTGCTTGCGCCGGCCGCGGGCGCTGGCCGCCGGAGAAATCCGCGACAGCGATTCCAGCACCACGGCGGATGCCATCAGGGTACGGAAATCCTTCAGCGAAATCTTGATGCCGGCGATCTCGCGCAGGAATGCGTTGACCTGGGTGGTCGAGACCCCGCGGACGGTGCCGGAATTGTCGCGGTACTGGAACATCCGCTTGCCCGGAACTTGGCCCAGGATGCCGATGGCGCGAACGAGCTTGGCGGCGTCGCATTCCTTGCGCACGGCCTTGCCGCCCTTGGCCTTGAAGGTCAGCACCACGCAGTCGTCTTCGAGCGCGACATTGGACTTCAACAGCGTGGTGGCGCCGCGGGTGCCGTTGAGGCGGGCATAGGATTCGTTGCCGGGACGGATCGCGGTGCGCGCGATCAGTTCGATCACGGCCGCGAGCGCGAATTCGCGGGTCGGGGCGTCGCCCGACAGATGCATCGAGACGTTGCGGCGGATCTTCGGCAAAGCCGCGACCAGCCGCGCCAGCCGGTGAGCCTTGCGCTGCTCGCGGACTTTTTCCCAATCGGAATGGTAGCGGTATTGCAGCCGGCCCGCGGCATCGCGGCCGACCGCCTGCAGATGCGAGTTCGGATCAGGCGAATAGCGGACCTCGGCATAGGCCGGGGGCACCGCCATCGAGTGCAGGCGCCTGATGGTGCCGGTGTGGCGGATCGCCTTCCCGTTGGCGCGAACGAATGAATATTTCTTTCCGCGCTTGATACGGCGGATGGTCAGCTCGTTCTGATCGCCGAGCTTGAGGCCGTGTTCTTTGGCAAGGGTTTCGACGCTTGCGGGGTGTTTCGGCGTCCCCAAAGGCAATGGATCGGCGGAGACAGGCTCGGTGGCCTCGAAATTCTGCTGATCCATCATGACTTTAGACGCCTTGCTCCGACTGTTGTCAGCTAATGCCGTTAATTGTTGTTTGGTTCCGACAGGGCCGCTCCGCCCGGGGAGGCCATTTAGGGGGTAATCGCCGCGAGCGCTAGTGGCCTTCCGGCAGGGTTGCGGTTTCTGGTTACCATTCAATTGCTTGCGCGCAGGGCCCATGCGGATCATTCGGGGCCCGCAAACGCGATCGTGATGGCTCTCGGCCCGGCTTCCGCGGGGACTTTCTCCCCGCGGATCATGAGCGGTGATCAATGGTCCATTCGTTCCGCTTGTCGGCGCCATCGGGCCCGACGCATAATCGTTGCAAACAATGCGACGGCTTGCAGGACTCGCGTTCGCTGGCTGCAAGGGTGGAGGGTGCAATGTCCGACAAGATTTACGAGGTGCCGGCAGATTGGGCCAAGCGCGCCTGGGCCGATCAGGCCAAGTACAAGGAAATGTACGCGCGCTCGGTCAGCGATCCCCGGGGGTTCTGGGGCGAACAGGCCAGGCGCATCGGCTGGATCAAGCCCTTCACCAAGGTCGAGAACACGTCCTTCGCGCCGGGCAACATTTCGATCAAATGGTTCGAGGACGGCGTCCTCAACGTCGCCTGGAACTGCATCGACCGGCACCTCGAAAAACGCGGCGACCAGACCGCGATCATCTGGGAGGGCGACGACCCCTCGGAGTCCAGGCATATCACCTATCGGCAGTTGCACGACGAGGTCTGCAAATTCGCCAACATCCTGCGCACCCGCAACGTCAAGAAGGGCGACCGCGTCACGATCTATCTTCCGATGATTCCGGAAGCCGCCTACGCGATGCTGGCCTGCGCGCGGATCGGGGCGATCCATTCGGTGGTGTTCGCCGGCTTTTCGCCTGACAGCCTGGCCCAACGCATCACCGACTGCCAATCCAAGATCATCATCACCGCCGACGAGGGATTGCGCGGCGGCAAGAAAGTGCCGCTGAAGGCCAATGTCGATGCCGCGATCGCCAAGTGCCGCGGCGTCGATTGGGTTGTCGTCGTCAAGCGCACCGGTGCCAAGGTCGACATGAACCCCTCGCGCGATCTTTGGTACCACGAGGCCGCGAAGATGGTGACGACCGAGTGCCCGTGCGAACATATGCACGCCGAGGATCCGCTGTTCATCCTCTATACGTCGGGTTCGACCGGCCAGCCCAAGGGCGTGCTGCATACCAGCGGCGGCTATCTGGTATTCGCAGCGATGACGCATCAATACGTGTTCGACTATCACGACGGCGACATCTACTGGTGCACCGCCGACGTCGGCTGGGTCACCGGCCACAGCTACATTCTCTACGGACCGCTGGCCAACGGCGCGACCACGCTGATGTTCGAAGGAGTGCCGAATTATCCCGATAATTCGCGGTTCTGGAATGTCGTCGACAAGCACAAGGTCAATATCTTCTATACCGCGCCGACCGCGATCCGCGCGTTGATGCAGGGTGGCGATGCGCCGGTCAAGAAGACCTCGCGAAGCAGTCTTCGATTGCTTGGCAGCGTCGGCGAGCCGATCAATCCGGAAGCGTGGGAATGGTATCATCGCGTGGTCGGCGACGGGCGCTGTCCGATCGTCGACACCTGGTGGCAGACCGAGACCGGCGGCATCCTGATTACACCGCTGCCGGGGGCCACCCGGCTCAAGCCGGGTTCGGCGACGCAGCCGTTCTTCGGCGTGGTGCCCGAAATCGTCGATGCCGACGGCAAGGTGCAGTCGGGCGAATGCCAGGGCAATCTCTGCATCGCCAAATCATGGCCGGGGCAGATGCGCACTGTGTATGGCGATCACGCCCGTTTCGAGCAGACTTATTTTTCGACCTACAAGGGCAAGTATTTTACGGGCGACGGCTGCCGCAGGGATGCCGACGGCTATTACTGGATCACCGGGCGGGTCGACGACGTCATCAACGTCTCCGGCCATCGCATGGGCACCGCGGAAGTCGAGAGTTCGCTGGTGGCGCATGCCAAGGTTTCGGAAGCCGCCGTGGTCGGCTATCCGCACGACATCAAGGGCCAGGGCATCTACGCTTATGTGACGCTGATGTCCGGCACCGAGCCAAGCGAGGAGTTGCGCAAGGAACTGGTGGCGTGGGTGCGCAAGGACATTGGCCCGATCGCTTCTCCCGATCAGATCCAGTTCGCACCGGGATTGCCCAAAACACGCTCCGGCAAGATCATGCGCCGCATCCTGCGCAAGATTGCCGAAGACGAACCGGGCAGCCTCGGCGATACCTCGACGCTGGCGGATCCCGCCGTGGTCGACGATCTCGTCCAGCACCGTCAGAACAAGAAGAGCGCGGGGGCCTAGCCGCGGCCCGCGAACGGAGCCGCCGTGCCGGGGATGTTGCGCTAGCCTTCAGCGCGTTCACGCGTCTTCGACGCGCTAGCGTGATGCGCTGCGCATCCGGGTTCCATCGCGTATGCAATCATCGCAACCTTCGTGGGATCCCGGCTCTGCGGTGCACCGCCGAACAGGCGCTGCACCGTGTCCGCGACACGTCTTCCCCGCACATCCTTGCATCCCGTCGTCGCGGTTCGTTTCCCCGATGAGTGTTGTTTTCCGAGTATTTACTTTGTTTCCAACATTTTCATTTTATGGCCCCGCCGGTGCATTCGCGCAGGCCTTGCGGAAACCCCTCGGTTAGGGCGAGCGGTTAACAATGCATGATGCAAGCCGGCACTAAACCGGCATTTTGCGAGTTATCGCATCGGATTCACACCCCGAAGCGGTGATGGAAGCGAAAGCGGAGAAAGTGATGTCGTTGAGAATTGTGGTGGCGCTGGCCGTCATCATCGGGGCTGGGACGGGTGCGACGTCCGCCCAAGCGCGGCCGGACGTGGTCGGCTTCCAGGGCGATTATTCGCCGGGTACGATCGTGGTGAAGACCAATGAGCGCCGGCTCTATCTGATCCTCGATCAGGCTCACGCGGTCCGCTATCCCGTCGGCGTCGGCAAGGCGGGCAAGCAATGGGCCGGTACCACCCACATCGACGGCAAGTATCTTAATCCGGCCTGGTCGCCGCCATCCGAGGTCAAGCGTGACAAGCCCTCGATCCCGGACGTGATCCCCGGCGGTTCGCCGCGCAATCCGATGGGGGTCGCCGCGATGACTTTGGGAGGCGGAGAATATGCCATCCACGGCACCAACATGCCGGGCTCGGTCGGCGGTTTTGTCTCTTATGGCTGCATCCGCATGCTGAATGCCGACATTACCGATTTGTACCAGCGTGTTTCCGTCGGCACCACCGTGGTGGTTTCGCGCTGATATCTTTTGTCATTCGGGGATGATCCAACGGGCCAGGTCTCGGATGTGCGATTGCACATCGGGCAATCCCGGGATTCCGCATTGCCCGCTAATGTTCGTGTTTGAAACGTGCGGTGGTACCTAGATAGGTATTTTTCCAAAATAACGCGATCAGGGTCTGTTCCACGAGGGTGCCAGCTCAAAAATCCGAGGCGATCCCCTTGTTCTCCCAATCGCCATATCGGGTCGGTTCAGGGCCTTTTTGACCCCCGGACTCCTTGGGCGCGGGCTTGGCGTCAGCGGCGGCTGCCTGCCTTCGCGCCTCGGCTTCGGCAAGCGCGCGTTGGGCCGCTGGTGTAAGCGGTTTGCGCTCCGGTACCGATGCGGCCGTCGCGGGCCGCGCGGGATCGTCGGTCATCGCAAGTTTCCAGCGCGCAATGCAGCCAGTTGGGAACACAGATGTTGTCGCAATCGTGAAATCGGAAGGAGCGATTCTTACATTTGGCATATTCGCGTGGCAAATGTGGCATTCCTTCCGATGGCATGAACCGCCATCCGACCTTTCCGAGATGTTTGCGCTCCATGCCTCCTCAACGATTCGCACTGCCATCCGAAGTGCCCGGTCTCACGGCGCGTCGGATCGCAGCCGATATACTCGACGGCGTGCTGCATAAACACCGCACGCTCGATGAGCAGCTCGATGGCGGCGGCGCCCATCCCGGCCTCAAAACCCTTTCCGATCGCGACCGCGCCTTGATGCGGCGGCTGGTAGGAACGATCCTGCGGCGGCTCGGCACGCTCGGGCATGTGCTGTCGCGGCTGCTCGCTCGCGGTGTGCCGACCGATGCGCCGCGCGCCCAGAGCGCGCTTCTGATCGGCGCCGCGCAAATTCTCTGGATGGACGTGCCCGATCATGCCGCGGTCGATCTGTCGGTAAGGCTGGTGCAGTCGGACCGGCGCGCGTCGAAATATGCCGGGCTCGTCAACGCGGTTTTACGCCGCTGCGCGCGCGAGGGACACCCGCTGATCGACGAGGTCAAGTCCCAGACGCTCGATGTTCCGCCTTGGCTGTTGGCGCGCTGGATCGGCCATTACGGCGAGGCGGTTGCGCGCGACATCGCGCTTGCGATCAGCCATGAGCCCTCGCTCGATATCACCGTAAAGTCTGACGCCGCGCAGTGGGCGACACGGCTGCATGGCGAAACGCTGCCGACGGGAACCGTGCGCACGCTGCTTCAGGGCTCGGTGAAAATGCTGCCGGGCTTCACCGAGGGCCAATGGTGGGTGCAGGACGCCGCCGCCGCCTTGCCGGTGCGCTTGTTCGGCGACGTTGCCGGCAAATCCATCGCCGATCTCTGCGCCGCGCCCGGCGGCAAAACGGCGCAGCTCATCCACGCCGGCGCGCGCGTCACCGCCGTCGACCGTTCGCCAGGCCGCATGGTGCGGCTGCGCGATAATCTCGCGCGCCTTTCGATGGAGGCGCAAACCGTGATCGCCGACGCCGCCGACTGGCAAGGCGGAAAAAGCGGCGAAGGCTTCGACGGCATCCTGATCGACGCACCCTGCAGCTCGACCGGCACCATCCGGCGGCATCCCGATGTCGCCTGGCTCCGGCAGGAGAGCGACATCGGCGCACTGACGGTGTTGCAGCAGCGCCTGTTGCGAAATGCCGTCGTGCTGCTAAAGCCGGGCGGAACGCTCGTCTACTGCACATGCTCGCTGGAACCCGAGGAGGGCGAGCAGGCGATATCGGCGCTCCTGGCCACCGAGCCTGCGATGCGCCGCGTCCCGGTCAAGGCCAGCGAGGTCGCAGGTCTCGCCGAAATCCTGACTGGGGAAGGCGACCTGCGCACCTTGCCCTGCCACCTGTTGCATCAAGACCCCCGTCTGGGCGGCCTCGATGGCTTTTACGCCGCAAGGCTGGTTAAATCCTGATTTTACATTGTATTTTCTTCCCACCGGCCTGATTCGCACGGTTTCAAGATGGTGTCTTGGCCGCGTTTCCGGACTAAAAGGATTCGCTTCGAATCCTCCCAATCAAGGTAAGGCGTGTCGGTCGCTCAACGTAGACGCATCTCGACGCTGGTCATTGGCCGCTTCGCGCGGAACCTTGTGGCGCGCGCGAGCGGCGGCTCCGTGGCGCTGTCGCGATTGTGGCCGGGCCGCGCCGATCGCCTGATCATCGCGCCGCACGACCTGCGCACCGCCGACGCAACCCGCGCCGCTGAAATCTATGCCGGCCGCTTCGTCTTCGCCGGCAAGATCGTGACCTGCCACGGTCGCTCGATCTTCGATCTCGAGCCGCCGTCGGAGGATTGGGACGTGGCGCTGCTCGGCTTCGGATGGCTGCGGCATTTGCGCGCCGCCGACACCGCGCTCACTCGCGCCAACGCCCGCTCGCTGGTCGACGACTGGATTTCCAATCCGCGAAAACGCCCCTTGGGCCGCCGCCCTGACGTGCTGGCGCGCCGCGTGATTTCGCTGTTGTCGCAGGCGCCCCTGGTGCTCGGCGATACCGACGGCAAATTCTATCGCCGCTATTTGCGCGGATTGACGCGCGATATCCGCCATCTGCGCTACACCATGCTGGATGTCGATGGGGTGCCGCGCCTGCAGGTGCTGATCGCGCTGTGCTACGCCTCGCTCTGCCTCGCCAACCAGGCGCGGCACATCCGCACCGCGACGCGCAAGCTGTCCGACGAATTGCAGCGGCAGATACTCCCCGATGGCGGACACTTTTCGCGCAATCCCGGCGCATTGATCGAGCTGTTGATCGACATGTTGCCGTTGCGGCAAACTTTTGCCGCCCGCAACATCGCGCCGCCGCCCGCGCTGCTCAACGCGATCGACCGCATGATGCCGATGCTGCGGTTCTTCCGTCATGGCGACGGCAGTTTTGCCCTGTTCAACGGCATGAGCAGCGCGCCGTCCGATCTGCTTGCGACCCTGCTCGCCTATGACGACACCCATGGCGCGCCGATGGCCAACATGCCGCACACCGGCTTTCAGCGGCTCGATGCCGGCGCCATGACTGTCATCATGGACACCGGCCAGCCGCCGCCGGCGAGCGTCAGTCAGGATGCCCATGCCGGATGTCTTTCGTTTGAATTGTCGTCCGGGCTAAGCCGCATCGTCACCAATTGCGGCATGCCCACGACCGGCCGCGACAACTGGCGCGCCTTTGCACGCAGCACCGCGGCGCATTCGACGCTGACCTACCACGACACGTCGTCCTGCCAGTTCGTCGAGCTGCTGGCGATGAAACGGCTGTTGCAGGGTGCGCCTGTCATCAGCGGCCCTGCATCCGTTGAAAGCTATCGCGAGGTGGTCGCCAACGGCGTGATGTTGACCTCATCGCATGACGGGTACCTCGCGCGGTTCGGCGTGGTGCATCGCCGGGTGCTGATGGCCGCGCAGGACGGCTCCCGGCTCGACGGCGAGGATACGGTTTCGCCGGCGCCGGGCGCCCGCATCAGGGGCAGCGAGACCGACTATGCGCTGCGGTTTCATCTGCATCCCGGCGTGAAGGCGAGCCGGCTCAGCGACGCTCGCGGCGTGATGCTGGTATTGCCCAACCGCGACGTCTGGACCTTCGAGGCGCTCGACGACAAGGTCGAACTGGAAGACAGCGTGTTCCTGGCCGGCAATGACGGCCCCCGCCGCACCACCCAGATCGTGATCCGGCAGGATTCCCGGCATGCCCCCTCGATCCGCTGGAGCTTTGTGCGCTCGACGACTTCGGCTTCGGCAACCACAGCGCGACGCAACGCACGCCGCGAACCCGAATTGCCGCTGTAAAGTTGTGGCCAATGCAACGTGCTGCGGCCGCCGCCGGGTTTCGCGGCGGACAAAACCATGCTACCCGGCGGGCCTGTTCAATCAGGACCCGACATGACCGACCGTCCGCGCCGCGTCACCCGCGCTCTGTTGTCCGTTTCAGACAAATCCGGGCTGATCGAATTTGCCCGCGCGCTGGCCGGTCATGGCGTCGAACTCGTCTCCACCGGCGGTACCGCGAAAGCGATTGCCGGTGCGGGATTGAAGGTCAGGGATGTTTCGGAGCTGACGGGCTTTCCGGAAATGATGGACGGCAGGGTCAAGACCCTGCATCCCAAGGTGCATGGCGGGTTGCTCGCGATCCGGGACAACGCCGAACACGCGCAGGCGATGAAGGCGCATGGCATCGCGCCGATCGACTTGCTGGTGGTCAATCTCTATCCGTTCGAAGCGACCGTCGACAAGGGCGCCGGCTTCGAGGAGTGCATCGAGAATATCGACATCGGCGGGCCCGCGATGATCCGCGCCGCGGCGAAGAATCATGACGACGTCGCCGTGATCGTCGAAGCCCGGGATTATCAGGCGGTGCTCGACGAGCTCGCCACGCACGAGGGTGCGACCACGCTGACGCTGCGCCGCCGTCTGGCCGCCAAGGCCTATGCCCGCACCGCCGCCTATGATGCGGCGATTTCGAACTGGTTCGCAGCCGAGCTCAAGACCGAGGCGCCGGATTACCGCGCCTTTGGCGGGCGGTTGATCCAGGCATTGCGATATGGCGAGAACCCGCACCAGACGGCCGCGTTCTATCGCATGCCGGACAAGCGCCCGGGCGTCGCTACCGCTCGGCAGTTGCAAGGTCGGGAACTGTCCTACAACAACATCAACGACACAGATGCGGCCTATGAATGCATCGCCGAGTTCGATCCCGCGCGCACCGCCGCCTGCGTCATCGTCAAGCACGCCAACCCTTGCGGCGTCGCCGAAGGTGCCGATCTCGTCAGCGCTTACCGCAAGGCATTCGCTTGCGACACCCAATCGCCATTCGGTGGAATCATCGCCGTCAATCGCACGCTCGATGCCGATGCCGCGCGGGTCATCACTGAAATCCTGACCGAGGTCATCATTGCACCCGACGCCACCGATGAGGCCATCGCAATCGTCGCAAAACGACGAAATTTGCGCCTGCTGCTTGCAGCGAGCCTGCCCGATCCGCGCGCGGCGGGGCTGACGGCGAAGACCGTCGCGGGCGGATTGCTGGTGCAGAGCCGCGACAACGCGGTTATCGATGACCTGACATTGAAGGTGGTAACCAGACGCGCGCCCACCGAGGCCGAGCTGCGCGATCTCAAATTCGCCTTCCGCGTCGCCAAGCACGTCAAATCCAACACCATCGTCTACGCCAAGGATCTTGCCACCGTCGGCATCGGCGCCGGGCAGATGAGCCGGGTCGATTCCGCGCGGATTGCCGCGCGCAAGGCGCAGGATGCGGCCGACGAGGCCAAGCTGCCCCATCCGATGACCAGAGGGTCGGTGGTCGCCTCCGACGCCTTCTTTCCGTTCGCCGACGGCATGCTGGCCTGCATCGAAGCCGGCGCCACTGCGGTCATTCAGCCCGGCGGATCGATACGTGACGAAGAAGTCATCAAAGCCGCCGACGATGCCGGCATCGCCATGGTGTTCACCGGCGTGCGGCATTTCAGGCATTGACGGGGTCGTCGTTCCCGGCCCTGACCCGGCAACCCATCCCTCTCACCAGGCATTCCTCGAAGGCAGATGAGTGCCCGGGTCAAGCCCGGGCATGACGACGGTAAACAGGCTCAATCATCACGAGGAGGCGTTTTGCCTCCGGCATCGGAATTCATATAGCATCATCCACATTGCGACGGCGCTTGCCTTATCCTCTCCGGACCTGCGGCGGAATACTGATGAACTGGCATAAAAACAAACAGCGCTTGATATTTGCGACATTCGCCTTGTTGGTGGTTTGCTGCCTTGCGGTAGCCGCCCAGGAGCAGCGCCGCAGTTTTGATGCGCCGCCGGCAGCCAGCGCGCTCCATTCCGTGGCCGCCGAACACGGCATGGTGGTCGCGCAGGAAAAAATCGGCGCGCAAGTCGGCGCCGATATCCTGCGGCAAGGCGGCAACGCGGTCGATGCCGCCGTGGCTACCGGTTTTGCGATGGCCGTGACCTATCCGAGCGCCGGGAATATCGGCGGCGGCGGTTTCATGGTCATCCATTCCAGGGATCGCGAAGCGGATGTCGCAATCGACTATCGCGAAACCGCGCCGGCCGCGATGACGCCGGACGTTTTTCTCGGCGCGAATGGAAAGCCCGATATCGCGAAGTCGCGCGATTCCGCGCTTGGGATCGGCGTGCCCGGCACGGTCGCGGGACTGGCGCTGGCGCTGGAGAAATACGGCTCCGGCAAATTCACGCTCGCGCAAATATTGCAGCCGGCCATCGAGTTGGCGCGTGGCGGGTTTGTCATCGCCGACGATCTTGCCGATACCATGCGGAGCGGACGGCGCAGGATCGCGCACTGGCCGTCGGCGACGAAAATATTCTCCGGCGCCGACGGCGTTCCGTTGCGCGATGGCGACAGGCTGGTGCAGACCGATCTGGCGACGACGCTATCGGCGATTGCCGAACAGGGGCCGCGCGGCTTTTACGAAGGCCCGGTCGCGGAAAAGCTGGTGAAGGCAATTGTCGACGCCGGCGGCATCATTTCGTTGGACGATCTCAAATCCTATCAGGCCGTGATCCGCAAGCCGGTGCAGGGGACCTATCGCGGATATGACATCGTATCGATGCCGCAGCCCTCGTCCGGCGGCGTCGTGCTGCTGGAAACGTTGAATATCCTCGAGGGCTTTCCGATGCCTGAGATGAAACAGGCCTCCGCGCCCTCGTTGCACCTTATGATCGAAGCGATGAAACGCGCCTATGCCGACCGCGCGCGTTATCTCGGCGATCCGTCCTTCGTCAAAGCGCCGATTGCAACGCTGACCGCCAAGGATTATGCGGCAAAGCAGCGCGCCAGCATCGATCCCGACCATGCGACGCCCTCGATCGACATTGGTAAGCCTGCCTTGCCACCGCGCGAGGGCAGCAACACCACGCATTATTCCGTGGTCGACAGCCGCGGCAACGCGGTCAGCAACACCTACACCTTGAATTTTTCCTATGGCGTCGGCCTCGTCGCGGAGGGTACCGGCGTGCTGCTCAACAACGAACTCGACGATTTCACTGCCGCCCCCGGCGCATCCAACGCCTTTGGCCTGGTCGGGTTCGAGGCCAACCTGCCCGGCCCCGGCAAGCGGCCATTATCGTCGATGTCGCCAACCATCGTCTTGAAGGATGGAAAGCCGATTCTGGTCACGGGTTCGCCCGGCGGCAGTCTCATCATCTCTACGGTGCTCCAGGTCGTCGTCAACGTGCTCGACTATCGCATGGATATCGCAACCGCGGTGGCGGCTCCCCGCCTGCACCATCAATGGCTGCCCGATGAAGTGCGGATCGAGCGCGGTTTCAGCGATGAGACGCTGGCCGCGCTGCGGGCAAAGGGCCATCGCGTGGTCGAACCGATGGGAAAGACCTCGGCCAATTCGATCGCCGTGACGGACAAAGGTTTGCTCGGCGCCCCCGATCCACGTACCCGTGGCGCGGAAGCTGAAGGGCAATAGCTCCCCGAGCATGCATGGTCGGCGGAATAACCGCGAGGAGGAGACATGACGTCACTCAAGGGCAAGACGCTGTTTGTATCCGGCGGGAGCCGGGGCATTGGGCTTGCGATCGCGCTACGCGCCGCGCGGGACGGCGCCAATGTCGCGCTGGCGGCGAAAACGGCGGAGCCGCACCTGAAACTCAAGGGCACGATCTATACCGCGGCGGACGAGGTCCGCGCCGCGGGCGGCAAGGCGCTGCCGATCCTCTGCGACATCCGCGAGGAGGCCCAGGTGATGGCGGCAATCGACAAGACCGTCGGCGAATTCGGCGGCATCGATATCTGCGTCAATAACGCCAGCGCGATCAGCCTGACCAATTCGCAGATGACGGACATGAAACGGTTCGACCTGATGATGGGCATCAACACCCGCGGCACCTTCATGGTGTCGAAATACTGCATCCCGCATCTGAAGAAGGCGGAAAACCCGCACATCCTGATGTTGTCGCCGCCGCTCGACATGAAGGCAAAATGGTTCGAGCGCTCGACCGCCTACACCATGGCCAAGTTCGGCATGAGCATGTGCGTGCTTGGCCTGTCGGCCGAACTGAAGGCCGCCGGTGTCGCTGTCAACGCGCTGTGGCCGCGCACCACGATTGCCACCGCTGCGGTCGGCAATCTGCTCGGGGGCGATGCCATGATGCGCGCCAGCCGCACGCCTGAAATCATGGGCGATGCGGCCTATGTCATCTTCACAAAGCCGGCGCGCGCGTTCACCGGGCAATTCTGCATCGACGACAGACTGCTTTATGAAAGCGGCGTGCGCGATTTTGAGCGCTACCGCGTCGATCCATCCGTGCCGTTGATGGCCGATTTCTTCGTGCCCGACGATGACGCGCCGCCGCCGGGCGTCGCGGTGAGGGCGCTGCCTGCCGTTGGCGACGCGCGGAAGCCGGGTTAAACGCACCTCGCAAGGTTGTTGCATGACGGGGCGCGAGAAGAGACGGTTGGCTTGGTGGAAATGGATTGTTGGCGCATTGGTGCTGGCGGCATTGGCGGTGCCGGCCGTCAGCTTCCGCCCCGATCGCGCCATCAGGGTGGCAACCGGCTTCATCGCCCACAACGTCTGCTCGAAGACCTTCGTTTCCGGGCTCGATCCGAAAACGGTTTTTGCGGAGACCACCGACCGCGCAGGCCTGCGACGGCTCAAATGGGCGCTCCGATATGACGTCGATCAAACCGCCAAGACCGTCGATGCGTCGTTGGCGGGGGTGCTCGGCAGCCGGGCGGCCTTTCACGAGGGCTTCGGCTGCGTCCTGCTGAACGGGACCAAAGAACCCTATCTTCTCAAAAGCGATATCGACGCGTTGAAGAAGCCAAAAGATCCGCCGCTGCTGGCGGAGATCGCCGGCCCCGACCTGGTGGAGCCTTCCGACCAAAACCTGAAAGCCGCGCTCGACCATGCCTTTGAGGAGCCCGTGGCGCCGCCATATCGCAGGACCAAGGCGGTCGTGGTGGTGCATGACGGCCGGGTGATTGCGGAGCGCTACGCCAACGGCATCGGCGTCGATACGCCGCTGCTTGGCTTCTCCATGACCAAATCCGTGATCAGCGCCCTGATCGGCATTCTGACGCAGCAAGGCGATATCTCTCCGTCCTTGCCGGCGCCGATACCGGAATGGCGCGGCGCTACCGATCCGCGCCGCGAGATCGAAGTCGAGCATCTCTTGCGGATGACCACGGGCCTTGCGCTCGACGAGACCAATTCCGGCTTCGATCCTTCCAGCCAGATGGTTTACCTGCACGACGACATGGCCGCATTCGCCGTGAAGGCCGCCATGATTGCTCCACCGGGAAAGCGGTGGGCTTACTCCAGCCCGACCACACAGTTGCTGGCGCGGATCATCCGCGACATCACCGGCGGCCCCGAGCAGACGCTGGCGTTTGCCTGGCGCAAACTGTTCAACCCGCTGGGGATGCGAAACGTAACGCTGGAATTCGATGGCGCCGGCACATTACAGGGATCGAGCTATATGCTGGCAAGCGCCAGGGATTGGGCGCGCTTCGGACTGCTGTATTTGTATGACGGGGTGCTCGGCGGCCAGCACATCTTGCACGAAGACTGGGTGGATTTTTCAGCCGCCGCGACCCTCGATACCGATTACGGCGCCGGCTTCTGGACCAATCGCAGCGATCACGAATACGCCAAGGGGCGCGTCCGGCTCGGCATTCCCCGCGACGCTTTCTTTGCCTCGGGCGATCTCGGCCAGCGTATCGTGATCCTGCCGTCGCAACGTCTGGTGATCGTCCGTCTCGGCGATTCCGTCGATCCCACCGGCGATATCCGCGGCCTCGGACGCCTGGTCAAGGAAGTGATCGCCGCGACACAACGTTGAATTCCCCTACCGCGCGATCGAATAGGGTCCACCCTTCTCCAGCGCACGCTTGTAAGCCGGGCGGGCATGAATGCGATCGAGAAATGCCATCGCTCTGGGGTGGCCTTGTTCGAGCCCGCCGCGCGAGGCGGCTGCTTCCAGCGGAAAGCTCATCTGGATGTCGGCGGCGGTGAATTCATTGCCGGCGAACCATTGGCTTTTTCCCAACTCATCTTCCCAATACGTCATGTGCTGCTTGAGCTGTGGATTGACCAGCGTCGTCACCGCCTGGTTGGAGACCTTGCGCACCAGCGGACGCAACAGCGCCGGCGCGCGCTTCGGCATCAGCGTGAACAGCAACTTCAGGAGCAGCGGCAGCATCGCCGAGCCTTCCGCGTAGTGCAGCCAATAGGTGTAGCGCAGCCGCTCCGGCGTTTTCGGCGGCGGGATCAGACGGCCCTCGCCATAGGTGTCGACGATGTATTCGGCGATCGCGCCCGATTCCGCGATGGTGTTGCCGCCATCGGTGATGACGGGCGATTTTCCAAGCGGATGGATCGCGCGCAGTTCGGCAGGTGCGCGCATATCGGGCTGACGCTGATAGCGCACGATCTCGTAGGGGACACCGAGTTCTTCCAGGAGCCACAGCACGCGCTGGGAGCGCGAATTGTTCAGGTGATGGACAGTCAGCATGGCTAATCCCCCGGGAGATGGCGCTTTTGTACGGCGCTCGGTGGTGCCAGCCGACGCCGTGAAAGTCGAGATCGTGTTGTCAGCGATATATTTACCCGGATGTTATTGACTGGTTTAATTTACCCGGGTAATAAGGGTAGAAATTGAGGAGCCTTCCATGGAAGCCGTCGCTTACATCGCCTTCGAAGGTGACCGCCGCATCGCTGCCGGCGGGCTCCAGGATGTCGCAAGCGCGGCAAAAGCGGTACTGGATCGGCGCAAGGATGCGTCGATTCTTGTCTTTGACGACAAAACCAGTGGTCCGGTCGATATCGATTTTCGGGGCTCCATCGGCGAGGTCCTGGCACGGCTGCCGGCGCTCGCCGGCACGCCCGATGCGACGGAAGATGCAGCGCAGGCCACCCCACGCGGCCCCGGGCGCCCGAAGCTGGGCGTGGTCGCGCGTGAAATCACGCTGCTCCCGCGGCACTGGGAATGGCTGGCGCGGCAGCCGGGCGGCGCCTCGGTCGCCTTGCGCAAGCTGGTCGATGAGGCGAGGCGGACCGGCGAGGGCCGAGATCGTATCCGCCAGGGGCAGGAAGCAGCATACCGTTTCATGTCGGCGATGGCCGGCAACGAGGCGAATTACGAAGACGCGATCCGCGCCCTGTTCGCCGGCGAGGCGCAGCGTTTCGAAAACTTGATCGTCGGATGGCCCGAGGATGTGCGCAGCCACGCCTCAAGGCTCGCAAACCGGGCGTTTGACCGCGAGCCGGCGGCGCGCGCCGGTTGATCTCGGCGATCCGAGCCGCTATTCTGCTTGGAATGATAATGATCATATAAAAAAGATTCGACAAGCAAATCTCAGGAGAGCGCCGTGAGCCCAAACGCCCCGCAATTCATGTTCGATGTCGGCAGCCCCAATGCGTTCCTCAGTCATGAGGCGATCCCGGCGATCGAAAAACGCAGCGGCGTGAAATTCGAATATGTGCCTGTTCTGCTCGGCGGCATCTTCAAGGCAACCAACAACAAATCGCCTGCCGAGACGCTTGCCGGGGTCAAGAACAAGCGCGAATTTCATGCGATCGAGACCGAGCGCTTTATCAAGCGCTTTCACGTCGAGCCGTACATCTGGAACCCGCACTTTCCGGTCAATACCCTCAATTTGATGCGCGCGGCGATCGCCGCCCGGCTCGAGGGCGTGTTCGAAAAATACATCGATGCCGCGTTCCATCACATGTGGCGCGAACCGAAGAAGATGGACGATCCCGAAGTGGCGATGAAAGCCTTGACCGCATCCGGCCTCGATGCCGCAAAGCTGTTTGCGCGCGCGCAGGAGCCGGAGGTCAAGGCGAAGCTGATCGAGAATACGCAAGCGGCGGTGGAGCGCGGCGCGTTCGGCTCGCCGACTTTCTTCATCGGCAAGGAAATGTTTTTCGGCAAGGAGCAACTGCGCGAGGTCGAGGAATTGATCTCGGGCAAGTGATCGTGCCGTGAACCTCATGGTGAGGAGCCGCGCGTCTCGCGCGGCGTCTCGAACCATGGATGAGTTTCGCTTTCATCCTTCGAGACGCGGCGAGGACGCCGCTCCTCAGGATGAGGGACAGTTGGAGAGACTGATATGCAAAAGCGAAACGCGACGGCCGCGGTGATCGGGGCCGGTGACTACATCGGCGCCGAAATTGCGAAAAAATTCGCAGCCGAAGGGTTCACCGTGTTCGCGGGGCGGCGCGACGGCGCCAAGCTCGAACCGCTGGTGAAGGAGATCGAGACCTCGGGCGGCTCGATCGTCGCGCGCACGCTCGATGCACGAAAGGAGGACGAGGTTGCGGCGTTTCTGAATGACGCGGACAAGCACGCACCGCTGGAGGTCTGCATCTTCAACGTCGGCGCCAACGTCAACTTCCCGATCCTGGAGACCACCGATCGCGTATTCCGAAAGGTGTGGGAAATGGCCTGTTGGGCAGGCTTCCTCGCCGGACGCGAATCGGCGCGGCTGATGGTGCCGCGCGGCAAGGGCAACATCTTCTTTACCGGCGCCACCGCCTCGTTGCGCGGCGGCAGCGGCTTTGCGGCCTTCGCCAGTGCGAAATTCGGTTTGCGCGCGGTGGCGCAATCGATGGCGCGCGAGCTCGGGCCGAAGAACATCCACGTCGCCCATCTGATCATCGATTCCGGCGTCGATACCGCATGGGTGCGCCAGCGCCGCGAACAGATCTGGGGCAAGGAAGCGCTCAATAATCCCGACTTGCTGATGCCACCGGCGTCGGTTGCCGCCTCGTACTGGCAGCTTTACCAGCAGCCGCGCAGCGCCTGGACCTTTGAGCTGGAGATTCGCCCGTTCGGCGAAAAGTGGTAGAGATGGCGAACAGGGAATAGCGAATAGGGAGTGGCGGTTTCTTCTTCTATTCGCTATTCGCCCTCGTCCTGCAAGAACGAACTAAAACGAGCAGTTATCCATGCGTATCCTCGTGGTCGGCGCCGGCGCCATCGGCGGTTATTTCGGCGGCAGGCTGCTTCAGGCCGGCCGCGATATAACCTTCCTGGTCCGCCCCAGGCGCGCAACGGAGCTCGCCTCTCGGGGCCTGGTGATCAAGAGTCCCAATGGCGACGTGACGCTGAAGAACCCGCCGACGGTGCAGGCCGACAGGCTCACCGAAACATTCGACGTCATCCTGTTGAGCTGCAAGGCGTTCGATCTCGACGACGCAATTAGGTCGTTTGCGCCGGCGGTGGGAACGCAGACGGCGGTGATCCCGCTGCTCAACGGCATGCTGCATCTCGATGCACTCGACAGCAGGTTTGGGCGCGAACGTGTGCTCGGAGGCCTTTGCGCGATCGCCGCAACGCTCAACGAGCATCGCGAAGTGATCCAGCTCAATCCGATGCAGTCGCTCACTTTCGGGGAACGCGACGGCACCATGTCGGACCGGGTCCGCGCCATCGCCGAAGTAATGGCGAGCGGCAAATTCGGTTCAGTGGCCAGCGCCCAGGTTGTTCAGGAGATGTGGGAAAAATGGGTGTTCCTCGCCACGTTGGCGGCCTCAACCTGCCTGATGCGCACGTCGGTCGGCAACATCCTGGCGTCATCAGGCGGCAAGGATTTCATTCTCGGCGTGCTCGATGAATGCAAGGCGGTTGCCACCGCCGAAGGCTACGCGCCCCGGGCACCGTTCCTGGAGCGTAGCCTTGGCATGCTGATCGCGGAGAATTCGTCGCTGACCGCCTCGATGTTCCGCGACATCAGGGCGGGCGCTCCGGTAGAAGCCGATCACGTCATCGGCGACATGATCGCGCGCGGCGATGCCGGCAAGGTTCCGGTGCCGCGACTCCGCACGGCCTACACGCATCTGAAAGCGTATGAGAAGCAGCGGGGCTAGCCCCGCGCGCGCTCACAGATGCGCGAGATAATGCGCCAGCGCCGTGATTTCCTCTTCGCTGAGGGGATAGGCGACATCCGCCATCGCCGCCATGCCGCCGCCTGAACGTACGCCCGATTTGTAATCATGCAGCGCCTTGAGCAGGTATTCCTCGCGCTGGCCGGCGATGCGGGCAACGGCTTTTGTCCCCGCGAACGTATCGGTGTGACATGAAGCGCAGCGCCGTCCCACCGCCGCCTGCGCTCCTTTGGTGGATAGATCGGGATCGTCGTCCGGCTTTGAGGTCTTGGGTGGCTCGAGCGAGGCAAAATAGGCGCCAAGGTTTCGAATATCGTCGTTGTTGATTTGCTCGACGATCGGCTGCATCTGCTCGTTCTTGCGCGTGCCGGCGCGAAAAAACACCAATTGCCACTGAACGAACTGATCGGGCTGGCCGGCGAGCGAGGGAATGTTCTCGGTTTGCGAAATGCCGCCTTCGCCGTGGCAGCCGATGCACAGTTCGGCCTTTTCCTTGCCGGCGGCGAGGTCGGCGGCGTCGGCGGGCGCACTTGTGAAGGCCGACAAGACCAATGCAAGGCCGTATAACGTACGCAAAATCAGCCGACAGCGCATGATCGCCATTCCTGTTCCAGCTTGAAAAAACGCGAGGCTGCGGCACTCGTTCCCGAGCAACCGCAGCCTCCGATGTTTCAAACCTTACTTCTTGCTGTAGCTGATGCGATAGATCGCGCCGGCCCAGTCGTCGGCGACAAGCATCGAACCGTCCTTGGCCAGAACGATATCGGCCGGCCGACCGAGATAGCCCTGGTCGCCCTCAAGCCAGCCGGAGGCGAAGATCTCCTGCTTGGCATTCTTGCCGTCGGGGCCGACGATCACGCGCTTGATGCGCGCGCCCTGGTACTTATGCCGGTTCCAGGAGCCATGTTCGGCGATGAAGATGTTGTTCTTGTACTCGGCGGGGAATTGGTCGCCGGTATAGAACTTCATGCCGAGCGGGGCCACATGCGCGCCGAGATTGAGCACCGGCGGGGTGAATTCCGAGCATTTGTGGCCCATCGCAAACTTCGGATCGGGCAAGTCACCCTGGTGGCAATACGGGTAGCCGAAGTGCTCGCCGAGCTTCGAGACCATGTTGAGCTTGTCGCTCGGGATATCGTCGCTCATCCAGTCGCGCGCATTCTCGGTGAACCAGTATTTGCCGCTGCGCGGATCGACGTCGCCGCCGACGCTGTTGCGCACGCCGAGCGCCACCAGTTCGGCGTTGCCGGTCTTGGGATCGACGCGGCGGATCTGCGACACGCTGGTCGGGGGAATGCCGATATTGAAGGGAGGTCCGAACGGAACGTAGAACCAGCCGTCCTTGTCCGCCGCCAGATATTTCCAGCCATGCGCCGCATAGGACGGCATGTCGTCATAGACCACCTTACCGGAGCCGAGATTGTCGAGATTGGCTTCGGCGTTCTCGTATTTGATCAGCTTGTCGGTCGCGATGACGTAAAGCGCCCCGTCCCGGAATGCGAGACCGGTGGGCATGTTCAGGCCCTTGAGGATGGTCTTGACCTCTTTCTTCCCGCCATTGTCCTTGATCGCATAGACATTGCCGAGGCCGAAGGAGCCTACGAACAGGGTGCCCTTATCGCCCCAGGCCATCTGGCGCGCGGCCAGCACGTTCGAGGCGTAGACTTCGATCTTGAATCCCGCCGGCAGTTTGATCTTCTTCATCAGCGCGGCGAGGTCGGCTTCCGATGCGCCGGTTGGCGGACCCGACGGCGGCGCGAGGCCCTTTTGGGCTTCGGTCTCGTCGCCGAGGAACCAGTCGTCCGGCGGATGGGTCCAAAATTCCTTGGTGCCGGAATCGTATTTCTTCAATGGCTTTTGCTGTGCGTTGGCTTGACTGGCGCCAGCGACAAGTGCGATCGCTGCGAGCGCAAGAATAGATCGATTGAAAGCCGATTTCATCGCGTCACTCCCCTATGCAGCCGGGCGGCTGCGTCTGTTTATTTTTGGACGTTTCGAAAGACGAACGTTAAGTCCGCCTGGATCAGACAGGAAAATGTTATCACATCCTCCACCGGTGAGAAGCGGGCGGACCTGTCAGATCGAGACAAATTGAGAAAATTTCCGCGGCCCCGTTTTTCGATCGAGCGGCTTCAGCATTCGACGTCATTGCAGTGCAATATATGACACCGCCTGCGTCCTTCGGTGTCCCCGCGCATGCAATATTCAAGCATGGAGCAGGCCAATGCGTGTTTTCGTTCTCGGCGGGACTGGCTCGATTGGCGCGCCCATTGTGCGCGCGCTTGTCCTAAGTGGGCACGACGTCTGGGCGCTCGCCCGGTCTGACCTCTCGGCGGCGAAACTTGGCGAATTCGGGGCGACGCCGATTGCCGGCGATATCTCCTCGCCCGAGCAATGGGCTGGAAAACTCCCGCTCGTCGAAGCCATCATCCATGCCGCCTGCGATTTCAGTCCCGAGATGGGAGCGATCGATGCTCGCCTGCTCGACGTGTTGCTGCCCACGCTGGCCGCAGCGCCGGCAAGACGGCGCTTGATCTATACCGGCGGCGGCTGGCTGTTCGGCGCCACCGGCGGCGACATTGCCACGGAGCAGTCGCCGTTTCGCCCCTTGCCTGCCTTCGCGTGGATGGTGCCACACCTCCGGCGGATTCTTGCAGCTCCCGATTTCGACGGCATCGTCATCCACCCGGCGATGGTCTACACGCCCGGTGGCGGCGTGTTCTCCCGCTTCGCCCGCGATGCCGCCGAAGGCGAAGCGATCGGTGTGGTGGAAAGCGAGGCGGTGCGCTGGCCGCTGGTACACAGCGAAGATCTCGCGGGGCTCTACGCATTGGCGCTGGTGCAGGCCCCCGCGGGGTCGAGCTTTATCGGCGCAGCGATCGACGGGCTTGCCGTCGGCCGCATCGCGCGCGCCTTCGCGAAGCGATTCGGCACGCGATCTCAGGAGCCGCGCATTGTCTCGGGCAACACGATCGCGAACGAACTCGGCGAATGGGCGAGGGGCTATGCGCTCGACCAGCGGCTGAGCGGCGCCAAGGCCCGGCATGAGCTGGGCTGGCGGCCAAAGCATCTCGAGCCGGAAGACGAAATCGCGCGGCTATCCTGAATGCGATCGGCGCGTCATTTTGTCCGCTCCACCGTCAGGGATGCGGTGCCACGGTTGGCGCGGTACAATAAATCGTAGAGGCCCGGAATACCGATGACGGCGTCGTTGACGAAGATGAATAATTCTTCCTTGGTGTCGGGCTTGATCGTGGGTTTGATAACGAATTCGATCGTGTTGTCGTAGAGATCGGGTATGTAGAATGACTCTTCGCCGCCAACATGGCCGAAACGCAGCACGATGCGGTACCAGTCTTGCGTTATTTCCCGTCGCAAAGGCAGAAATAGCGAGAGATAGAGTCGCTCGTACCAGGCCGGCTGTTGTTTAGCGGAAAAGCCGCCGACCGGAGCGCCGATGCGGGTGACGCCATTGAACCATTCCTTATCCTTGCCTTCTTTATCCCCCGATCGGATGGTCACGAGATAATGTCCGCCGTGCTCAAGCAGGATGCCTGTCGCCTTGCAAAGTTCCGATGTCTTGAATTCGACGGGCTCCGATACGATAGGCTTGTTGGGCTTGGGAGGGCTGACTTTGAGCACGGCAGCCGGCTCATCACCACGATGAACGCAGGTAAGTCCAGCCACGTCCAGCACATCGAACGAGAGACGGCTGACAATCGCCAATCCGAGATAGACGAACACCACCGCAAAGAAGGCGGGCGCGATTCTACGCTTCAGATCTTCGTGGACCCGGATGTAAAGCGGGCTGCTGCGCAGATGATAGATCCAGTTGTCTGGAAGGCCCGACGGCGCTTCCCGCGCTCTTCGCCAGATCAAAGCCATGAGGTTTGCGCTGCGCCCTGCGATGAACGAGGACAAAAGCAACAGGCCGATGACCAGGCCGGCCATGACAAGGAACGAGCCTGGCGCGCGCGCATAGCCATCGATCCAGGTCGAGGCGAAGTTTGGTAGAAATCCACCGGCAAAGCGGAGGAGGTCGGATACCCAACGGATCGGGCTTGTGAATTCATCATAGCGTTCGGCGCCGCTGACGAGCGGGAAAGTTACCAACCCCAGTGTCGCACCGACGGTGGCAAAATAGACGATGCGGCGTAACCAGATCGTGTTCCAGACGTGCTCCTGTGTATCCGCGCGGGCCTTCGCGGCAGTGGTGGTCTCGAAGCCATATTGATCCGGCGTGACGATCAAGCCATCGTCCTTGACGACGTCGTAGACGGGCGGCAAGCCCACCGGCGCATAGGCGTGGGCGTGAGTCCCAATCCGCCGGAACACCGTTTCGTGAATCTTCGGCCGCTCAATCACTACTTCGTCGTCTTCCTTTTTCGAATACTTGTAATTGCAGAGTTCAACCAGCTTGCGCGGCCCGTAGCGATAGTAACCACCCAGTCCCTTGCGCGGATCGTAAAGGCGGCCATCCTTGTCGCGTTTCGAAATCGCGTTCTTGAACGTGTCGGGGTCCGCGGGCAGGGCCGGCGGCGGTATGGCATCCGATTTGAATTTCAGGCCGCAGCGCTGCGCCTCGGTGATCATCCAGACGAATGGAATATAGGCGAGTGAGTCGTCGGGATAACCGCCGCCGACATTGGAATGCACGCCGGCGAACCAGACCTGGCTGATCTGTTCGTCCTTGATGCGGCGCTCCTTGTCCGGATCGAACTTCGCAGGGGGCTGAACCAGTTCGTTCCATAGTTCCGGATGAAACGTGGTGCGTTCTTCGTCCAGCGCGAGGGCCTGGCAGGCGCGCATCACCCGCGAACGGTCGAGCGTGTGACTCGGAAGCTCCAGCGGCCATATCCACCTGCTGATGCCGCGCGTCATCTCATCCAGTGGCGCGCCATAGGCGGCAACGGTGTCCCAGACGCCAATAAAGTGAATTTTTTCGACCGGGCGATTGTCGGCCGTGTCGTAATCCTTCGGCAGAAACAGATCGCGGATCGCGCGGAAGAAATCCTCGACGTGCCAGAAAGTGTGATACCGCTCGCGCCGATATTGCCGGTAGGCGGCGTGAGCTTTCTTGTCGAGTTCCGCTTCGCTCTCGGCAGACACCAGGCCCTGATTGAGCATGAGACCTACGACGACGCGGATCGTAAAGGCACCCCGGCTGAAACCAAATCCGTAGATGTGATCGTTCGCGTCGCGAAAATTGCGGCAGGCAAATTTGTAAATTTCGATTACGTTGCGTTTCAGGCCATAACCGAATGCGCCGCCGAGAATGGCCAGCGGCTTGAACGACGAGGTGCCGACGCCGTCGTCATAGAACGCGACCTGGTCGGAGCCGGAGAGATCAAGCGCCTCGAAGGTTCGCCAGACGTTGGTGCGCCACACCTTCGCCGCGGAATTGCCAGTGCCGTCGGACAACAGGACGATATTTCGGCTCATGGGATTGCCCTCGCCGCATCATGGAACGATTTTGCAATCTCTGGTGTCAGAGCATGGCACGACTATTCCGGTTAGGAAAGGTTGCCACATCGCCCGGCGCAGGGGCACCAACAACAAGGCCGCCGGAGCGGCGGCCTTGTTGGACCTGGGACGGTGACATCTTCAAAAAACTTGGAGCGGGCGAAGGGGCTCGAACCCTCGACCCCGACCTTGGCAAGGTCGTGCTCTACCACTGAGCTACACCCGCATCCGAGAAATTGGCGGCGAACGCTTGCCGACAATGGGCAGAGCTATGCCAAATGCGGCCCTTGAATGCAACAGGGCCGCATTTGGCTGGATTGGCCCGCGCGCCCCCCTTATCCAGCAATCCCACGATAAATCGGACCAAAAGCCGGCGGGTCGGGTTCCGCCGATTGCAAATCGAGCCTTCAGGGGCCAATTAAGGCTGGAAAAGTGTTAGATCATCCAGAAGGCATCAGGCGAGGAACCCCGTGACGATAATAGAGCAGGGCAGTGGAGCGGCGCCGCAGGCGCCCCCCGATTTGATCAAGGAAACCACCACCCAGACGTTCGTGAAGGACGTTATCGAGGAGTCCAAGCGCCAGCCGGTGCTGATCGACTTCTGGGCGCCCTGGTGCGGCCCCTGCCGCCAGCTCACGCCGATCATTGAGAAGGCAGTCCGTGCCGCAAACGGCAAGGTCAAACTGGTCAAAATGAATATTGACGACCACCCGGCCATCCCCGGCCAGATGGGGATCCAGTCGATCCCGGCCGTCATCGCCTTCGTCAATGGCCAGCCTGCCGACGGCTTCATGGGCGCGGTCCCCGAAAGCCAGGTCACCGCCTTCATCAACAAGCTGACCACGGGCATGCCCGCTGCGGGCGAGCCCAATATCGCGGAAATCCTCAAAGAAGCGGAAGCGGCTCTCGCCGAGGGCGATCCGGCTACCGCCGCCTCGATCTATGCCGAGGTGCTGGCCGCGGACGCCACCAATATCGCGGCGCTCGCCGGGCTTGCGAAATGCTATGTGACCACCGGCACCCTCGATCAGGCCAAGAAGACCATTGCCATGGTGCCGGACTCCAAGCGCAACGACGCGGCCGTCAAAGCGGTGCAGGCATCGATCGATCTCGCCGAACAAGCCAAGGCACTCGGCCCGGTAACCGAACTTGAACAAAAGGTCGCCGCAAACCCGCTGGACCATCAGGCCCGATTCGACCTTGCCACAGCGCTGAACGCCAGCGGCAAGCGCGGTGAGGCGACCCAACAACTGCTCGAAATCGTCAAGCGCGATCGCAAATGGAATGAAGACGGCGCGCGAAAGCAACTGGTGCAGTTCTTCGAGGCGTGGGGCCCGACCGATGAAGCGACCGTTGAAGGGCGAAAGCGGCTGTCGACGATCTTGTTTTCGTAAGCGCTTAATTCGCGAAAGTGGATGCTGGTTTGCCGAGCAATCGAGTTTTCGCAGATTGCGTAGACTTATCTTGCGGTAGAATCCGCGCAGTTTTGGATTCCGCAGGTTAGCGCCGGGACTGCCTATGCCGATCAATGCCGAATATCGCGGACCCGGCGACCTTCCGCAGGTGATCCCTGTGTTTCCGCTGCCCGGCGCGCTGCTGCTGCCGCGCGGCCAGATGCCGCTGAATATTTTTGAGCCGCGTTATCTGGCGATGGTGGACGACGCGCTGCGCGATGGCCATCGGCTGATCGGAATGATCCAGCCGGACGTCGCGCACTCGCGGAACGAGGCCAAACCGGCGCTGTTTCGCGTCGGCTGCGTCGGACGCATCACGCAACTCGCGGAGGCCGGCGACGGCCGCTATATTCTCGAACTGACCGGGATTGCGCGCTTCAAGGTCATCGAGGAGATGACCGCGCTGACCGCGTATCGGCAATGCAAGGTCGATTATTTCCCCTACATCGACGATTTCACCGCACGCAAGGGCGAAGACGCGGTCGATCGCGCGGCCCTGCTCGAAGTGCTGACGGATTTTCTCAAAGCCAACAATCTGAAGGTGGACTGGGAAGGCGTCGAGAGCGCGCCGAACGAGGCGCTGGTCAACGCGCTGGCGATGATGTCGCCCTACGGGCCGCCGGAAAAGCAGGCGATGCTGGAAGCGCCGGATCTGAAGACCCGCGCGGAAATTCTGATCGCGGTGACCGAGATGGATCTCGCCAAGAAGCGCACCAGCGGCGATCCGCCGTTGCAATAGTAATGCCCGCTTTATTCGATTACCTCGGTGGCGCTCGCCAGCAAGGTTTGGGGGATCGTCAGGCCAAGCGTTTTCGCCGTCTTGAGATTGATGACCAGTTCGTAGTTGGTCGGCGCCTGCACCGGCAGGTCGGCCGGCTTCTCGCCCTTGAGGATACGATCGACGTAGCCCGCGGCGCGTCGGAACTGGTCGACCCTATCAGGCCCATATGAAATCAGGCCGCCGACAGTGACATTGTAGCGGCTAGCGTAGACCGCAGGCAGCTTGTGCCGCGCCGCCAGCTCGATGATCAGATCGCGATGCGCCGTGGCCGCCGCGCTCCCCGTCACGACCAGACCGCCATTCGCGTTGCGTGCGAAGGCTGCGACGGCGTGCTCGATCTCGCCGGCGTCGCGCACGTTGATCGGAACAACCTCCACCCCGACGGACGTGGCCACCGCCTGGATGGTGCCGAATTGAGCCATTCCGGCCGGATTGGCAGAATCCCGAAGAACAGCGGCTCGTTTCACGCCGGGCACGACCTGCTTGAGCAGTTCCAGCAATTTGGCGTTCAAGCTGTATTCGGACAGCATGAAGCCGGTGGTGTTGCCGCCCGGCTGCGCGACGCTGTCGACAAAACCGGCGCCGACCGGATCGGTGACGCTGGTGAACACGATGGGGAGGGAACGGGAACTCTGCTGGAGCGCGGCGACGCTCGGGGTGCCAGAAGCGAGTACAACGTCGGGCGCGAGTGCAACCATTTCCCTTGCGTATTTCCGAAACGCCTCAGGATCGCCCGCGGCATAACGATATTCGACCCGAACGTTGCGGCCGATGGTCCAACCCAATTCCGCCAACCCCTGTGCGAAGGCCCCGATGTCTTCCGTTGCTTCCGGATCGGTTGCGGTCCGGGCCGTCAGCACACCGATACGCCGCACGCGATCACCCTGCTGTGCGTACACGGCCAGCGGCCAAGCCAGCACCGGGCCCGCAATGATCTTGATGAACTCGCGGCGGCGCATGCCCCCCTCCCGAAATTTCAAGCACGGGATCTTTGGGTCCAAACTAGCACACTTTGGGAAGCTGGATGCAGGCCCGGCACAGGTCCTTGACCGGTCTGGTTCGGGTCGGACCTGAAGGTTGAGGGGACGTCAGACTTTGCCAATCATCGCAACAGTCAGCGCGCTGCCACAGCGCCGCCGGCATGCTGCGTCCTGCTCAGCCGCATCAGCAGGAACGTCACCAGCAGCACGGCGGCGTAGACCAGAAGCTGCATCTCGGTCGGCTGATCGGTATAGCCGATCAAGGTGTGCATGGCCCGGCCGGCGATGCTCTTGTCCGAAAGCAGCCAGCCGCTGTCCCAAACCACGGTATCGAGCGAGTTAAGCCAGTCGGCGCGTTCGAGGAATGCCACCGCCTGCGTCGCCATGCCGGCTGCGAGCAAGGTGATGAGAACGGTCGTGGTGGCGAACAACGCCCGCGGCGGGATGCGCATCAGGCCGAAATAGGTCAACAGGCAAACACCTGCGCCCAGCGCAAGACCGATGAATCCGCCGATTGCGAGGCTTATTCCCGAACCGCCGTCGGAGGCGACCACGCCGTACAGAAAAAGCGCGACCTCGCTGCCCTCGCGCAGGACCGCAACACCGACCACCACCGCCAACGCCAACAGCGATCTGGTTCCTTCCGCGACCGCTTGTCCGACCGCGCGCATCTCTCCGGCCATCTCCTTGCCATGATGCGCCATCCAGACGTTGTGCCAGGTCAGCATGATCACGGCGACACCGAGAATGGCCGCGTTGAACAGTTCCTGCCCCATTCCCGCAAACAGCTGGGACAGGAAACCGGCAAACGCCGCAACGACGCAGGCTGCCAGCGCGCCGGCCAGCACGCCACCGCCGATCCAGCGATATCGATGTGGGACCGAGCCGGTGACCGCGAGCACGATGCCGACGATCAGTCCAGCTTCGAACACCTCGCGAAATACGATGATGAGGGCAGCCAGCACCGGCGCATACCTATTGCACTGTCAGGGCGCCGCGCGCCTTATCGTTGAAGTCGTCGTAAAACTCGTAGCGTCCGGGTTTCAGCGCCCGCACATTGATGACGCCCTCGCTATTGGCGGCGACAATTTTTTCGACCCGCAACGATTTGCTTTCGAATTCCATGGCCTTGGCGTCGAGGTTTTTGACCCGGAAAGTGATGGGTTGGTCGGCGGGCGCGCTCACCTGGCTCGGCTGGAACTGGCCCTTGGAATAGGTCAGCTGAATCTCGGTCGCCTGTTGCGCCTGCGACGGGGAAGCCTGCAGCATCGCGACCGCGCAGACCGCGGCCAAGGTCAAATCTTTCATCATACTCGATACCGACATTTACCGTCCTTTCGGGACTCCCGGAGCAAGATCAAAATTCCCAGGCGAATTTCAGTTTGGCGCGATGGCGTTGAAACTCCGCCAGATTGAGCGAGACGGGATTACCAGTCTCACGTCCCCAGACCTGGGCGTTCCACGCCGCGGTCATGAACATTTTCGGCGTAAACTGAACATAGAGCGTCGGTCCCAACATGACAGCGTCACCGGTGAATGATGTTAAATTCACAGCGTCGTAATGTCTAAGATACCAAACCTCGGCGCCGACGACGACGTTGGATGCGATCCGAAGTGACAGCGCCGCCGAGCCGCCGAATTTGGCCTCGCGCTGGGTGTCGCCTGCCGCTGTCTGCGTAACCTCGGGTTCGTACAGCAAATTGAATCCCGCAAACAGCCGCTTTTCCAGAAGTTCCAGATCGGCGTTAACAGTGGTTTCGAATTCGAAATTACGAACACGTTCGCCGCTGGTCTCGTCAATCCGTCGCACCGTCGGCTCGACTGCCAGCGTTACCGCCAGCGGATTGTTCGAGGTGCGTTCGATCGCGAGATAGCGCAATTCGGCAAACCCGCCGCTAAACGCGAGTTGGCTGCGGTCGTCGAGGCCGGTCACGCCGCCGATATTGTGGGTCGATCCGAGCGCGCCGAACTCGATCTGAATGAATTGATTAGGCGTAAACTCGAACTCGTACTTCGTCTCGGTTGCCGCGTAGTGACCATCGCGCTTGCCGAACCGGCCGATGGTGTCGATGGTGAATTCTTTCTCACCCTCAAGCCCAGTACCGGAGCCGATGGTAAAGCCAAAAATATATTTGGTCTCAAGGTCTTTCCAGGAGCTGACGTCCTGCGCAAGCGCGCTGCCCGTCGCGGCGAACAACACAGCGGATATCAACAATCCCAATGAGTGCCGTCGCTCAGCCCAATTCCACATCGCCCCCACCTAGGATCCCATTTGTCGGGATCAAGATGCGTTAGCGGCTTGCTCGCGCACAGGCAAAGAGACTAGCTCTAAACTAGAGGCATTCTAAGTTTTTGTGATGGAATCAGGGGCCATGTGAAGCGGGCTCCAGCCTTGGCCTTGGGCTACAGCAGCCAATAACGGCAAGCGGCGGCGGGCTCGACAAACTGCTACTGGAGACGATTAAGCGACCGGCTGCTCATTTTGCCCGGATATGCTACAGCAGCGAAACGCCAAGCCGGAGTTGAAAGCATGACCTCCCCGCCCGAACGCGTTGAAGGCACCGTCGATCCTAAATTGCTGGAGATTCTGGTCTGCCCGCTGACCAAGGGTCCGCTCGAATTCGACGCGGCCCGGCAGGAATTGATCTCGCGATCCGCAAAACTCGCCTACCCCATTCGCGACGGCATCCCGATCATGCTGCCCGAAGAAGCAAGGAAGATCGAGTGAAGAAAACAGGCGAATAGGGAGTAGCGAATGGCGAATAGAGAAACTTCTATTCGCTATTCGCCATTCGCTGTCACAACGCCTCGCCCTTCAGCAGCCGCGGCACTTCGCCCGATAGCCCCGCGGCCTGGCGGATGAACAGACTTTTCAGCGGTGGGGCGCGGTCGACCAGCCCCAACCCGATATCGCGCACGGTGCGCAACAGCGTCGATCGGTTCGAAAACAACAGATTAAGCGAATTGGTGGCAAGCCCCATCGCCATGGTGTCGAACCGCCGCCAGCGCTGATAGCGATCGAGCACGTCGGCCTGGCCCAGATCGATGCCGAGCCGCGCGGCATCGACCACCACTTCGGCCAATGCCGCGACATCTTTCAGGCCCATGTTGAGCCCCTGTCCGGCGATCGGGTGAATGACATGCGCAGCGTCGCCGACCAGCGCCAACCGTTCGCCGACGAACGAGCGCGCGACGAAATAGCCGAGCGGAAACGCGCGAGGCCGATCCAGCGCCTTGATCTCGCCGAGATGCAGGCCGAAGCGCCGTTCGAGTTCGCCATGAAATTCATCTTCGCTCAAGGCGACGATGCGCGCCGCCTCGGCGCGCTGCTCGGTCCAGACCAGTGAGGAGCGTCGTCCGGTCAGCGGCAGGATAGCGAATGGGCCTGCGGGAAGAAAATGCTCTTCGGCGCGGCCATGATGATCGCGCTCGTGGCCGACGGTAACGACGATGCCGGATTGGTCGTACTCCCAGCCATGGGTGGCGATCCCGGCATGCTCGCGCAATTTTGAGCGCGCGCCGTCGGCCGCGACCAACAGGCCTGCCTCGATGAAGCTGCCATCCGCCAGCGTCACATCGACGCCATCGGCCCGCGCGACGAAATCCGTCACCGCGACGGCGCGAAGGTCGACGCCCTCGGTTTCCGCCCGCTTGACCAGCGCATCGATGAGATGACGATTCTCGATCATGTGCGCGAACGGCTCGCCCGGCTCGACATCACCCGCGAAAGTCAGAAACACCGGACGGGTCGCGTCTTCCAGCCGGGAGTCGGTGACGGCCATGTCCGATATCGGCTGCGCCTGACCTTCAACCTGGCCCCACACCCCGATGGCCTCGAACAGGCGGCGACAGGCGGCGACAATTGCGGTCGCGCGGGGATCGCGGCTCGGCCGCGACCCGAGAGCCGGATCGGCGACAATAATTGGAATATCGGCGCCAAGACCCTGACGCAGCGCCAGCGCCAGCGCCAGCCCCGCGAATGCGCCGCCGCCAATGACAATGCTGCGCTGTCCCGACATGCTGACCTGCTTACTCACACTCTTGCTACCGGAGTATAGCTGGGCGAAACAGATACGCGAAACAAGGGCAGTACCCTCAGATCGTCATTCCGGGGCGCTTTGTCGCGTAAACCCGGAATCTGAAAAATCCGGGTTCGTTTGCGGAGCCCGTCATCGAGCCGGCCAGAGGCCGGACCCGGTGGTCCACGCCCCGGAATGACCAAGAATCGAAAGCGCTTCAATGTCCAAAGGCCTGATTGACCTGATTTCCCTTCTCGATCTTGAGCCG
Source organism: uncultured Alphaproteobacteria bacterium (assembly GCA_963742425.1). Classification (GTDB taxonomy): domain Bacteria; phylum Pseudomonadota; class Alphaproteobacteria; order Rhizobiales; family Xanthobacteraceae; genus Bradyrhizobium. The sequence continues at coordinate 416,717 of CAVULR010000004.1, read as the reverse complement.
ATCGAGGTGAACCTGTTTCGCGGCAACAGCCCGAAGACGAGCTGGCAGCGGGTCTTTGGCGGACAGGTGATCGGACAGGCACTGGTGGCGGCGTGCCGCACCGTCGAAGGCCGGCTGCCGCACTCGCTGCACTGCTATTTCATCCTGCCCGGCGATCCCCAGATTCCGATCATTTACGAGGTCGAGCGGCTGCGCGACGGGAAAAGCTATTCGACCCGCCGGGTCACCGCGATCCAGCACGGCAACGCCATCTTCTCGATCATGGTGTCGTTCCATATCGAGGAAGAAGGCACCTTCGACCATCAGGACAAGATGCCCGACGTGCCGCCGCCGGAAAAACTCACCGCCGAAGAAGTCGCCAAACAGCCGATGTTCCGCGAGATGCCGGAATTCATCCGCCGCTATTACGAGTCCGACCGCCCGATCGAACTGCGCCCGGTCGAGCTCGGTCGTTATTTCGGCCAGAAGATCGACGACGGCCGTATCCATGTCTGGATCCGCACCGCCTCGAAACTATCCGACGATCCGGCGCTGCACATGTGTGCGTTGGCCTATGCGTCGGATTTCTCGCTGCTCGACGCCGCGATGGCGCGTTACGGCCGAACGTTGTTCGACAGGCGCATGATGCCTGCGAGCCTCGATCACGCGATGTGGTTTCACCGCCCGTTCCGCGCCGACGAGTGGCTGCTCTACGCCCAGGACTCGCCGGATGCGCAAGGCGGGCGCGGCCTGACCCGCGGCATGATCTTCAAGCAGGACGGCACATTGGTGGCCTCGGTTGCGCAGGAAGGCTCGCTTCGCCAGCGCAAGTGAGCTCTAAACCTGCCGGGAGGCGAGCGAGAGCAGGCCGGGATTTTCCTGCCCAAGCCGGCCGTCGTTGTCTGGTTCCCGCGATTCTGCAGCAATCGACCCCCGCGGGCGCATACGGGCATGATTGCTTGTCGCCGGATGCAAAACCCCGGATCGGTTTGAAATGTCACCTTCGCTTTGGCGCTGCAGCGGTGGGATAACGATATCTGCCGGCGAGAACCCCCATTTTGGCGGATTGCGCGCCTCCACAAGGAAGGCTATCGAGCGGGGGCGGCATCGGTTTTTCGCGCCCCACCTGCAACTTTTTGTGCCTTTCGCACCGAAAGATGCCAGACTTGGACAGGGCGCCAATCAACGCGCGCCCGATCTGGTCTGAAGTCCGAGAAAGTGAAGGCCTGCCTATGAAGCTCGTTGTTGCCATCATCAAACCGTTCAAGCTTGACGAGGTGCGCCAGGCCCTCACGGCACTCGGGGTCAGCGGCATGACCGTGACCGAAGTCAAGGGCTACGGCCGCCAGAAGGGCCACACCGAGGTTTATCGCGGCGCCGAATATGTCGTGAATTTCCTGCCCAAGCTGCGGATCGAAATTGCGGTTGCATCCGATCTCGCCGACAAGGCGGTTGAGGCCATTACCTCCAGCGCGCGTACCGGGCAGATCGGCGACGGCAAGATCTTTGTGACGCCGATCGATCGCGCGTTGCGGATCCGGACAGGTGAAACCGACAGCGACGCGCTTTAAGGGCTTCCAAGCGACGTGGACACCAACTCGCGCCAAGGCAACCGTGTCAAAACAAAAAAATCATAACAGGCTGGGGAACTACCATGGGGGCACTGTCGTGTCGTGCAGCGAGGCTGGCTGCGCCAATTAATTTTGCTGCCATCATTTTGTTCGGGACGCCGGCATTTGCCGCAACGTCAACCATCGACGCCGCCGACACCGCCTGGATGATCGTTGCTACGGCGCTGGTGCTGATGATGACGATACCCGGTCTGGCGCTGTTCTATTCGGGCATGGTGCGCAAGAAGAACGTGCTGGCGACAATGGCGCAGAGCCTCGCGACGGTTGCCATCGTCTCGATCCTCTGGGTGGCATTCGGTTATTCGCTTGTCTTCGTCGGCGACGGCCCTTGGCTCGGGACACTCGATCGCTGGTTTCTCACCGGAATGACGATGGATAGCGTCAATCCCGCGGCGAAGACGATTCCGGAAAGCCTGTTCATGCTCTACCAGATGACGTTCGCGATCATCACAGTGGCGCTGGTGGCAGGCTCCGTCGCCGACCGGATGCGGTTCTCGGCCTATCTTCTGTTTTCCGTCGGCTGGTTCATGTTCGTCTATATTCCGCTTGCCCATTGGGTCTGGGGCGGCGGCTTCCTCGGTGCCGCGGGCGTACTGGATTTCGCCGGCGGTCTCGTGGTGCATCTGAGCGCCGGCGCGGGCGGACTGGTTGCGGCCAGGGTCATGGGCCGACGTCACGGCTATGGCACCGAAAATCTGTCGCCGTTCGATTTGTCGCTTGCCGTGATGGGCACCGGACTGCTGTGGGTCGGCTGGTTCGGCTTCAACGGCGGATCGGCTCTGGCTGCGAATTCCCGCGCCGTCATGGCAATCATCGCAACCCATCTCGCCGCCTGTGCCGGCGCGCTGACCTGGGGCGCGATCGAATGGCGGACGCAGCGCAAGCCTTCGGTGCTCGGCATGATCTCGGGCGCGGTGGCTGGGCTCGGAACCATCACGCCGGCTTCCGGGTTTGTCGCGCCATGGCAGGGCATCGTAATCGGGATGATTGCTGGCCTGTTATGCTACTGGGCCTGCACCTCGCTAAAACGCCGTTTCAACTACGACGATTCGCTTGACGTGTTCGGCGTCCATGGCGTCGGCGGAATGACCGGAATTTTACTTACCGGCGTGTTCGCGACCGCCTCAATCGGCGGGAGTTCCGGACTGCTGGAGGGCAATCCGCTGCTGCTGCTGACCCAGCTCTTCGGGGTTGCGGTTACCTTGGTGTGGTCTGCCGGGGTGACTTATGTGGTGCTCAGGGTTGTCAGCACGTTCGTGCCCTTGCGCGTGTCGCTCCAGCAGGAACTGGAAGGCTTGGATATCTCGCAGCACGGCGAGGCATTGCAGTAAGCGGCTAAAAAACCTCACCGATATACCTTTGCGCTGCCTCCGCCATGAGCAAGAAAATGTCGGAAGGCTGTCTTGCCTGCATTTTAAGCAGGCGTGATTAGACTTTGGGCGCGACCGAACCGGACCAGGTAGGCGGATTCCCGCAAAGGGCGAAAACGCGCGCGTTCATAATTCGTTAGGGAATGCGGCCGATCTGGCACGGCATTTGATTCTAGGTCCCCTGGCTGTGCCCGCGAAGTGAACTCTCTCCGCGTGGTGAACCTCAGTCGAGAACGCCCGGTCGTGTCTGGACCGGGCCCAAGCGGGGATAGGACCCATGAAAATTGTTATGGCGATCATCAAGCCATTCAAACTCGAAGAAGTCCGTGACGCCCTGACCGCCATTGGCGTTCACGGTCTCACGGTGACGGAAGTCAAGGGATATGGCCGGCAGAAGGGCCACACGGAAATCTACCGCGGCGCCGAATATGCCGTCAGTTTCCTGCCCAAGATAAAAATCGAGGTCGCGATCGCCTCGGACCAGGTCGACAAGACCATCGACGCCATCACCTCGGCTGCAAAAACCGGACAGATCGGCGACGGCAAAATCTTCGTCATCAACCTCGACCATGCGGTTCGCATCCGCACGGGAGAGGCCGATGCCGCGGCACTTTGATCTCGCGCTCAACCCTTATTCAATCAGGAGTAAACCAAATGACGTTCAAACGTCCCACTAGCGCGGGATGGGCAGTCCTCGCAATCGGAGTGCTCTGCGCCGTAGGCTTCATCGATGCTGCGCTCGCCCAGACTGCGGCACCCGCCGCCGCCCCTGCTGCAGCCGACGCAGCAGCCGCCGCCCCGGCTGCCGTCCCCAACAAAGGCGATACTGCCTGGATGCTAACGGCCAGCGCGCTTGTTCTGATGATGTCGATCCCCGGCCTCGCATTGTTTTACGGCGGCCTGGTCCGTACCAAGAACATGGCGTCGATTCTGACCCAGGTGTTTTCGATCGTTGCCATGGTCGGCGTGGTTTGGACACTCTACGGCTACTCGATGGCGTTCAGTGATGGCGGCAGCATGACGCCCTACATCGGCGGACTCACCAAGGCGTTCATGCATGGTATCGACGCCAACTCGACGGCGGCGACTTTCTCCAACGGCGTCGTCATTCCGGAACTCGCCTACTTCGTGTTCCAGATGACGTTCGCGATGATCACCCCGGCCCTGATCGTCGGCGCTTTCGCCGAACGAATCAAATTCTCGGCCGTGATGCTGTTCATCCTGCTGTGGGTGACCTTCGTCTATTTCCCGATCGCGCATTGGGTTTGGTTCGTCGCAGCTCCCGACGATGTCGCGGCTGCGGCCAAGGCGCTTGCCGCCGCGTCGGATGCCGCGGCCAAGACGGCAGCCCAGGCCAAACTTGACGACGTCACCGGAGCAGTCGGCTGGCTTGCCGGCGCGGGTGCTCTCGACTTCGCGGGCGGGACCGTCGTGCACATCAATGCCGGCATTGCCGGGCTGGTGGGCGCGCTGATCATCGGCAAGCGCACCGGTTACGGCAAGGACCTGATGGCTCCGCATTCGCTGACCATGACCATGATCGGCGCCTCTCTGCTGTGGGTGGGCTGGTTCGGCTTCAACGCCGGATCGAACCTCGAAGCCAACGGCACGACGGCGCTGGCCTTCGTCAACACCATGGTGGCGACCGCGGGTGCGTCGCTGTCCTGGTTGCTCTCCGAATGGATCGTCAAGGGCAAGCCCTCGTTGCTCGGAATCTGCTCCGGCGCGGTTGCCGGTCTGGTGGCGGTCACGCCGGCCTCGGGATTTTCCGGCCCGATCGGCGCACTGGTATTGGGCCTTGTGGTCTCTCCGGCCTGCCTCTTCTTCGTCAGCACGGTGAAGAACGCGTTCGGCTATGACGACGCCCTCGATGTGTTCGGCGTACACTGCATCGGCGGCATCGTCGGCGCGCTCGGCACCGGCATCCTGGTCAATCCCGCCCTCGGTGGCGTCGGCATCACCGACTACACCAATATCACCGGCAACAATGCCGGTACCTACGATCTCGTTACCCAGATGATCGCACAGGGCAAGGCCGTCTTGGCGACCTTGCTTTGGTCGGGCATCGGATCGGCAATCCTCTACAAGTTCGTCGATATCGTTGTCGGTCTTCGTCCTTCCGTGGAAGCGGAACGCGAAGGTCTCGACATCACCGATCACGGCGAGCGCGCCTACAACATGTAAGCTCTCCTCCCGGGGTGCGGGCCTCCGGAGGGCCCCACCCAGAACTACGGTTCGGGCATATACCCGGCAACGCCCTGACCGTTGAGGGGCTCCAGCGCAAGCTGGGGCCCCTTTTTTTGGGGAATTGCGGGTCTGGATAATGCGGGGCACCGATGGTTAATCGTGTCTTAACCTCGCCGTATCTATGGTGGTCTGATCCTTCAGGGCCGGTTTCACCGTGCGATGGGCTACCCAATGGTTCTGGCGCTTTAAAGTATGGCAATGATCGCTTCATCCCGAGCGCCACAGGACGCCGGCAATCAGGAAAGCGAACGCTCGCCCTTTGCGCGGCTGACCGAGCTGCTGGCCCCGTATCAGCCGGGTAAGCCATTGATTACGCTCTCTTTAGGGGAGCCGCAGCACCCGGTGCCGGACTTCGTCGGCCCGGTGCTGGCCAGGCACATCGCCGATTTTGGCCGCTATCCTATCGCCAGGGGTATCGAGCCGTTCCGGCGAGCGGCAGCGGCCTGGCTTTCCACCCGATTCGAACTGCCACGGGCGATCGATCCGGAGACCGAGCTTCTGGTGCTCAACGGCAGCCGCGAGGGCCTGTTTTTCGCGGCGCTGACGGCTGCGCGCTATGTCGGCGAGCGCAGGGGCAGACCCGCGATCCTGATCCCCAATCCGTTCTACCCCGCCTATGCTGCGGGCGCCCGCAGCGCAGGCTGCGAGGCGATCTATCTGCCGACTACGCTGGCCAACGGATTTCTTCCCGATCTCGATGCGCTCGATGACGCGACGCTGGCCAGAACGGTGGCGATCTTCATCGCCTCGCCCGCGAACCCGCAAGGCGCGGTGGCCTCGCGCGAATATTTCGGCCGCCTGAAGAAACTCGCCGATCGCTTCGGCTTCATGATTCTGAGCGACGAATGCTATTCGGAGATCTACACCAAGAAGGCGCCCGGCAGCATGCTGGAATGTGCCGGGCCCGATTTTACGAATGTCGTCGCGTTTCAGTCGCTGTCGAAGCGTTCGAACCTGCCGGGCATGCGGGTCGGCTTTGCCGCCGGCGACAGGAAATTTCTCGGCATGTTCCATGAGCTGCGCAATGTCGCCGCGCCGCAGGTGCCAGTGCCGCTCCAGCATGTCGCGGTCGCGGCCTATGGCGACGAGATGCATGTCGAGGAGAACCGGCGGCTCTATCGCATCAAGTTCGATCTCGCCGACCAGATCCTCGGCAATCGCTATGGCTATGTCAGGCCCGCCGGCGGCTTCTGCGTGTGGCTCGATGTGTCGGCCCGTGGCGGGGATGAAGCGGCGACGGTGAAATTATACAGGGACGGCGGCGTACGCGTGGTGCCGGGAAGTTATTTGGCCCGGCGGCAAACCGACGGCAGCAATCCCGGCGCCGGCTACATTCGCCTGGCGCTGGTGCAGGACAGTGAAACCACCGCCGAGGCGTTGCACCGGCTGGTGGAAATTCTCGATTAGTCGCGGGGCCCCATGAGCATGCCGGCGATCGAACGTGTGATACCGCTAGTCAGCCATCTGCCGGCCGCGATCCGCGAGGCTTTGGCGCGGCGGCTGCGCGAGCTGACCGGATTGGGCTTGATCTCGCTTTCCGGCGTGGCGGCCGCTGCCTTGATGACATGGTCGGTGCAGGATCCGAGCCTGAGCCACGCGACGTCGCGTCCGATCCGTAATATCGTCGGCTATCCCGGCGCGATCGGCGCCGATCTCCTGATGCAGATTCTCGGCTTAGGTGCGATCATGCTGATCCTGCCGGTAGCGGTGTGGGGCTGGCGCATGCTGGCCCATCGCACCTTCGACCGCGAGCTGGTGCGGATCGGTTGCTGGATTCTCTGCACCATCATATCGGCGGGCTTTGCAAGCTGCTGGCCGCATGGCGGGGCATGGCCGTTGCCGACCGGGCTTGGCGGCGTCGTCGGCGACGCGCTGGTGCGCGCGCCCGCCGTCGTGTTCGGACCGCCCGGCATCGTCTATCGCCTCGTGCTCGGAACCATTTTTTTCGCCGCCATGACGGCGACATTTCTGATCGCCGGCGGCCTCGGTTCGCGCCCACAGGAAGAGGAATTGACGCCGATCGAGGACGACGACGCGCCGTTCGTCGAAGAGGACGAGGGTGGCTCGGTCTCGCTGGGATGGGCGTTTCATGCCGCGATGAGCACCAAGGCACGGCTGTGGCGATTGCTGACGCTGGCTTACGGCTGGCTGATCGCAAGCCCGCCGGCGCGCCGCAGCGCCCTGTTCGAGCGAATGGAGCCAAGTCTGGGCGGCCGAGGGAGCCCGTCGCTGACCCCACCGGACGAGGAAGATTTCGAGGACGAAGACGACGAGGAAATTCCAGCCGCGCGTGCCCGGCGCAAGAAGGCCGTACCCCGCGCGCCATCGCGCAAATCATCGGTCCGGTTTGAACTTCCCTCGGTATCGGTGCTCACCGCTCCCCGGGCTTCGGATCGCCAGCCGCTCACCCGGTCCGAGCTCGATACAAACTCGCGTGCGCTGGAAGGCGTGCTCGGCGATTTCGGCGTCCGCGGCGAAATCGTGAAGGCCCATCCCGGCCCGGTGGTGACGCTTTACGAACTGGAGCCCGCACCCGGCATCAAATCGTCGCGCGTCATCGGTCTCGCCGACGATATCGCGCGGTCGATGAGCGCGCTCTCCGCGCGCGTCGCCGTCGTTCCCGGCCGCAACGCCATCGGCATCGAGCTGCCGAACGCGCATCGCGAAAAGGTTTATTTGCGCGAGTTGCTCTCGGTGAAGGACAGTAACGAATCGGTTGCCAAACTGCCGCTTTGTCTCGGCAAGAACATCGGCGGCGATTCCATCATCGTCGATCTGGCGCGGATGCCGCATCTGTTGATCGCCGGCACCACGGGCTCCGGCAAGTCGGTCGCCATCAACACCATGATCCTCAGCCTGGTCTACCGGCTGCGGCCCGATCAATGCCGCCTGATCATGGTCGACCCCAAGATGCTCGAGCTCTCCGTCTACGACGGCATTCCGCATCTGCTGACGCCGGTCGTGACCGATCCGAAGAAGGCCATCGTCGCGCTGAAATGGGCCGTGCGCGAGATGGAGGAGCGCTACAAGAAGATGTCCAAGCTCGGCGTGCGCAATATCGACGGTTACAATGCGCGCCTGCTGGAGGCGAAATCCAGGGGCGAGGAGCTGACCCGCACGGTGCATACCGGCTTCAACAAGGAAACCGGCAAGGCGGTCTACGAGGACGAGAAGCTCGATCTCGATCCGTTGCCCTATATCGTCATCATCGTCGACGAAATGGCCGACCTGATGATGGTCGCCGGCAAGGATATCGAAGGCGCGGTACAGCGTCTGGCGCAAATGGCGCGCGCCGCCGGCCTGCATGTGATCCTTGCGACCCAGCGGCCGTCGGTGGATGTCATCACCGGCACCATCAAGGCGAACTTCCCGACCCGTATCTCGTTTCAGGTCACCTCGAAGATCGACAGCCGCACCATCCTCGGCGAAATGGGCGCCGAGCAATTGCTCGGACAGGGCGACATGCTCTATATGGCCGGCGGCGGACGCATCAGCCGCGTTCATGGACCCTTCGTCTCGGACGAAGAGGTCGAGAAGGTGGTCCGTCATCTCAAATCGCAGGGCCAGCCCGAATACCTCGAAGCGGTCACCGCGGAAGAGCCCACCGACGAAGACGGCGCCGTGTTCGATTCAACCGGGATGGGTGGCGACGGCGGCGGCGACCTGTTCTCGCAGGCGGTCGCAATCGTCAAGCGCGATCGCAAGGCCTCCACCAGTTACATCCAGCGCCGCCTGCAAATCGGATATAATCGCGCCGCCTCGCTGATGGAGCGAATGGAACTCGAAGGCATCGTCGGGCAGGCCAACCACGCGGGAAAGCGCGAAATTCTGATTGAAGAGGAAGAAGGCGGCTTCTGAGAAAAAGTCATCGGGGCAGGGGATTGCCGAACGGTATATATTTCACCGAAAATCGATATCTCCGTGACCCAAAACAACCATAAAATGGCTGAAAGCCAGGCAGGACGACGCGTTGAACAGAAATCCGAGACACCGAATGACAGAGCAATTCACGATCGGCATGCGTACCGGACTGGTGTTGCTGATCGCAGTATCGATGTCCGCGGTCGCGGCTCCGTCTTCCGCGCAGACCGTTCCCATTCCCAAACCCGTGCCAAAAGCTCGCGATGCCGTCCAGAAAAACGTCCAGGAATCCCAAAAGGGGCCGATGGTCACCGGTGCGACTTCGGCGCCGCCGCCGATGCCGGTTATTCCTGATCCGCGCCGGAGTTTACCCGCCAATATTTTTACGACCTTCGATGCCAACCAGAAGGCGCAGGCCGCCAAGGTGAGCTCCTATTTGTCGTCGCTGCAGACGCTGGTCGGAAGTTTCGTCCAGATCGGGCCGGACGGGAGCAAGACCAAGGGCGATTTCTACATCCAGAAGCCCGGCAAGGTGCGTTTCGAATATGACGAGCCGAGCCCGATCGCGATCATCGCCGACGGGTCGTCGGTTGCGGTGCGCGATACCAAGCTTGCGACCCAGGACATCTATCCGTTATCGCAGACACCGCTACGCTATCTGCTGTCGGACCGCATCGATCTTCTGAAGGACACCAACGTCGTCAACGTAACCGCCGACGACGTGTTCGTCAGCGTCACGATCGAGGAGAAGCAGGCGTTGATCGGCACCAGCCGTCTGATGTTGATGGTCGGCGCCAAGGACGGCCAGCTCAAGCAATGGACGGTGACCGATCCGCAGGGCTATGACACCACCGTTGCGGTCTACAATCTTGATTCCTCCAAGAAAGTCGATCCCAGCCTGTTCAAGATCGACTTTACCAACTACTCACAACCGCCGGGCTGAAATTATCCTTGATTGCCGGACCAGGACGTGCGTCATCAGCCGCACGTTTTTTCGTCTTGCCGATTTCCCATGCGAATCTCCCTGACAACCTGGAACATCAATTCGGTGCGCCTGCGCATCGATCTCGTCGCCAGGTTTTTGAAATCGGCGAGGCCGGATGTACTGTGCCTGCAGGAGACCAAATGCATCGACGATGCATTTCCGCTGAAGCGCTTCAAGCGCCTCGGCTATGAGCACATAGCCCTGAACGGGCAAAAGGGCTATCACGGCGTCGCCGTGATTTCGAAACTGCCGTTCGAGACGACAAACATCCGCACCTTTTGCGAAAAGATCGATTCGCGGCACATTTCGGTATCGTTCGGCGAGAAGGCCGCCCTGTCGGCGCCGATCGTGTTGCATAATTTCTACGTGCCGGCCGGCGGCGATATCCCCGACCCCGTTCTCAACCCGAAATTCGAACACAAACTGCGGTTTCTCGACGAGATGAAGGCATGCGAGCCGCTGCATCCGCGCGGCGGCGAAAGGCACATTCTGGTCGGCGATCTCAATGTCGCGCCGCACGAGAACGATGTGTGGTCCCACAAGCAACTATTGAAGGTCGTCTCGCACACGCCGATCGAGTGCGAGAAACTGCTGGCGGCGCAGGCGCAGGGCGAATGGGTCGACGTCGCGCGCGATCGCATTGCGCTCTCGGAAAAGGTCTACACCTGGTGGAGCTACCGCGCCGCGGACTGGACCTTGGCCGATCGCGGCCGCAGGCTCGACCACATCTGGGTATCGCGTGCGCTCAAGGATGGCGTCCGCGATTTCAGGATTACCCGCGATGCCCGCGGCTGGGGTCGCCCGTCCGACCACGTTCCGGTGACGGTGACGCTGGAGGTGTGAGTTTGTCGTCCCTGGTCCCCGCGCTCGCGGGGACGACCCGTGGAGGCAGCGAAGCTAAATACTCAATTTGGCGCCCGCCATCAGCATGTCGCTGGCGATCTGGCTGGTGCGGTTGGCGAATTCATCGCGAAGCCTGCGCGCCGCGGCGGGATCGCTTTCCAGCACCCGCTGGAACAGGCTGCGGGCGAGCCGGATCACCGATGAATGTTCCAGCGCGGTCGCGGTCGACGGCCGCTGCATCGCGACCACAAGCGCGAGTTCGCCGATCAACGCGCCGGGGCCCGCGACGATGTCAGCGCCGCCGCCATCTTCGACCCGAAAGGAGCCGCGCTGAACGATGAACCCGGCGTCGGCTTCATCGCCTGCCCTGAAGAGCGCCTCGCCGCGCGCGACGTGGCGCTGTTCGGAACCGATCGCCAGCATGCGCAGAGCCGTCGTTCCCAACAGGCGCAGTGTCGGGACGCGCTCGAGCAGGGTAACATCATCTTCGATCGACATGGAGAACCAGTTGCGCCATTACGAATCGTTGCTGGATTTTCTCACGGCACCAATTTGTAGCCACCGGCTTCCGTCACCAGTATTTCGGGATTGGCCGCATCTTTTTCGATCTTCTGCCGCAGCCGATAAATATGGGTTTCCAGGGTGTGTGTGGTGACGCCGGAATTATAGCCCCAGACTTCCTGCAGCAGCGTCTCGCGCGAGACCGGCAACTGGCCGGCCCTATAGAGGAACCGCAGGATCGCGGTTTCCTTCTCCGTCAGACGTACTTTCCGCGCGTTGGCGCCGGTCAGCATCTTCGATCCCGGCCGGAAGCTGTAGGGACCGACCGAAAACACCGCGTCCTCGCTGGCTTCGTGCTGGCGCAGTTGCGCCCGGATCCGCGCCAGCAGTACTGCAAAACGGAACGGCTTGGCGACGTAGTCATTGGCGCCCGATTCGAGCCCGAGGATGGTATCCGAATCGGTATCGTGCCCGGTAAGCATGATGATCGGCGCCTTGAAACCGCCCTTGCGCAGGGATCGCACGACTTCGCGGCCATCGGTATCAGGCAGCCCGACATCCATCAGCACGAGATCTGGTGAGTTGGCCTTGGCGGCGCTGGCCCCCTTGGCGCCGGTGTCGACGGCGGACGCCTCGAACTCCTCGTGCAGGGATAATTGCTCCACCAAAGTATCGCGCAGATCGAAATCGTCATCCACGATCAGGATCTTGCGGGCATTGGCCATGGGTACAATCCTCTCGGAGCGGGCGCGGCGGCGTCGGTGAGCGTAGGAATAAGGGTTCGTCTAGTCTTGGTTCGTCTTGAAGTAAGGGACTGTTACAGTTTCACAAGCCAAAACGCAGTCTATTCCAGAATTCACGGGCATTTAGATGAATGTCGGGGTAATGGCGGGAAAAAGACATTTGCAGCGGGCACGACACTCCGGAGATTCGCGGTCGCATGGAAAATTCCGACATTTCAATCGCTTATCGAACAAGTTTGCGTGATCGGCCGCTGGCCTCAATCCGCATTCGTCCAGCCGCCGGCAATCCGCGCCGCGGCTGGTTGACCGCAGGCGGTCACACCGCGCCGGTCGCCCTGGGGCGGGGCGGCATCAAGGCCAACAAGCGCGAGGGCGATGGCGGAACCCCGAAAGGCACATTCCGGCCGCGGCGACTGTGGTTTCGTGCCGACCGCGATCCAAGGCCGCGGACATTTCTGCCGGTTCGCGCCATCCGCCCGGATGATGCCTGGTGTGAAGACCCCAAAAGCCGCCATTACAACCGGCCGGTACGGCGCAACAGCGATTGCGGCGGCGACCGGCTCAGGCGCGACGACCACCTTTATGATTTCATTGTCGAGATCGACCACAACCACTCGCCCCGAATCGCCGGGCGCGGCAGCGCCGTATTCCTGCATCTGGCACGTGAAAATTTTGCACCGACCGCGGGATGCGTTTCGATGACGAAGGCTGCGATGCTCAGGTTGCTACCAAGGCTGGGACCACGGACGAAGATTGTGATCGGATGAGCGCCATTTCGGGATGTCAAAACAATGCTCGATAAGGATCAGATAGCGGCGGCACGCACACTTCACCATCATTGGCGCGCCGGCACCAAGCTCGCAGGCCTCGAAGCGCCTTTGCGTCCCCAAAACCGCGCGGAAGCCTACGCAATCCAGCGGAGAATCGAAAACCATTCGAGCGGACCTTTGTTCGGCTGGAAAATCGCAGCGACCAGCGGGGCCGGACAACGGCATATCAATGTCGATGGCCCGATGGCCGGGCGCATCCTGCCCGAGACGGTGATTCCGGATGGCGGCACGGCTTCCATGACGGGAAATGAAATGCGTGTCGCCGAGCCCGAATTCGCCTTCCGAATGGCGGCGGATCTACCGCCGCGATCGTCGGCCTACACGATGGAGGAGGTTCTCGCCGCGGTCGGCACGCTTCATCCGGCGATCGAGATACCGGATTCGAGATTCGTCGATTTCGTTAGCGCCGGAGCGGCGCAAATCATCGCGGACAATGCCTGCGCGCATTTGTTCGTGCTCGGCGCGCCGACTGCGCCGAACTGGCGCATGCTCGATCTCGTCGAGGAGAAACCGGTCGTCACGCTGCGGGGAAAGCGATACACCGGTCACGGCAAGAATGTACTTGGCGATCCCAAAATCGCACTGACATGGCTTGCCAACGAACTGCGGCAACTCGGCGTGACGCTCAGGGCAGGCGAGGTGGTGACGACGGGCACCTGCCATCCGCCGCTGCCTATACAGGCTGGCGATGTATTCGAGACTGATTTCGGTTCGATCGGAAAGGTCTCGGTGGCGTTCGACTAGCCGGAACTTGCGTCAGCGCTGCCCGAAGATCGCAGACCCGATGCGAACATGCGTCGCGCCGAACTGGATCGCGGTCGCAAAATCGGCACTCATGCCCATCGACAAATTCTGCAACCCGTTGCGCGCAGCGATCTTGGCGGTCAGCGCGAAATGCGGTGCCGGCGCATCGTTGACCGGTGGAATGCACATCAGACCGGAAATTTGCAGACCGTATTTTTCACGGCAGGCGGCGATGAAGGCGTCGGCTTCGCCAGGTGCGACCCCCGCCTTCTGCGGCTCCTCGCCGGTATTGAGCTGGACGAACAATTCGGGCTGGCGTTTTTGCGCATTGATTTCTTTGGCTAACGCTTCGCAAATGCTCGGACGATCGACCGAATGAATGGCGTCGAACAGCGCCACGGCCTCTTTCGCCTTGTTGGATTGCAGCGGCCCGATCAGGTGCAGGGCGATGGTGGGGTAAGCCGACATTAACGACGGCCACTTGGCTCTCGCCTCCTGCACCCGATTTTCGCCGAAAACGCGCTGTCCTGACTCGATCACCGGCAAGATTTTATCGGCATCGAAGGTTTTGGACACCGCGATCAGCGTCACCGACGCACGATCACGGCGAGCTTCCTTGCAGGCGCTCGCGATCCCCTGCTCCACTGCGGCAAGCCCGTTTGGTGAAGGTGGAGTTATCGGCGACGGATTTTGCGGCGTCATCTCGTCTTTCGTAGTTTGCGGGGTATTTCCAATTTTATCGAGTTCCGGAAAGGCTTCTTGAACCCTCCCCGCTAACCTGCATGTGGGGCCAGGGGACCAAGATGCCAAACGTCAGTTTCAACCGCAAAAAAGTGAAACTCAAGAAGCTTCTCGGAATCCGTGCGCGGCTCGCATTGCTGGCGCTGATCCTGGTGGCGCCTCTGATGCTGGAACGCGTCCGTTCGCTGGAAGACACCCGCAGCAAGCAGGTCGCGATGGCCTCCCGGGAATTCTCCAGTCTGGCGCAGCACAGCGCCGATGCCCAGCGCGAAGTCTTTTCCTCGGTCGAGACGATGTTGAAATCCACCGCCTATATCGTCGCCTGGGCCGGAGACGTCGGCCGAAGCTGCGATATCCTTCGCGCCAGCCTGCCCGTCAACCTGCCGTGGATCCGCAGCCTGCTGATCGTCGGCAAGGATGGACGGGTGCAATGCTCGACAAGCGACCGGTTCGTCGGTGTCGATCTCAGCGACCGCGACTACCTCAAGAAGGCGCGCGAAAGCCGCGACCTTGTCTTCAGCAATCTTCTGTTCGCCAAGCTTACCAGCGAACCGGTCATGATAGCGGCCTATCCGGTATCCGCGATCAATGGCGATGCCGATACGGTCGTTCTCGCCGCCGTCAATCTGGACTGGATGTCGAAGATCATGGGCAATCTCGGCGGGCGGCCCGGGGTCTCGGCGGTTGTGGTCGATGGCGCCGGCACTATCCTGGCGGCGCCGCCGGATCAGGCCAGCCTGATCGGCCATCCGCTGAACTCCGTACCGCTGATGTCTTCGATCGTCGAAAAGGCTGTTGGTTCGGACCAGCCGCAGGGATCATTTTCCTGGGTTGCCTCGGATGGTTCGAAGCGCGGCGTCAGCTACGCGCGGATCCCCGGCACGGAATCCCGGCTGATCGTCAGCATCGATGAAACCAGGGTGTCCGCTGCGATCAATCGGGAAATTCGTACCGCCTATCTGCAACTTGGCTTCGTCTGTCTGTTTGTGCTGCTCGGCGCGCTGATCGCCGCGGAGAAACTCATCATCCAGCCGATCGAAATGCTGGTGGCGATGGCGAAGCGCTTCGGCCAGGGCAATTGGCCGGTGCGCGCGGCGCGCAAGGCGCTTCCGGCCGAATTCGTTCCGCTGGCCCGCGCCTTCAATGCGATGGCAGGGCAACTTGGCCAGCGCGAGCGCGAACTGATCGCCACCAATGACCGGTTGACCGTGATGGCCTCCATCGACGTGCTGTCCGGGCTCGCCAACCGACGCGGCTTCCAGAGCCGGCTGGATTTCGAATGGATGAAGGCCCAGCAAGGCGACAACGAGCTATCCGTGTTGATGATCGACGTCGATCATTTCAAGCTGTTCAACGACAGCTATGGCCACCCCGAAGGCGACGCTTGCCTTACCCGGCTCGGCGAAATACTGGCCGAAATTGCCCTGCAAACCATGGGCTTTGCCGGACGTTACGGCGGAGAGGAATTCTGTCTGCTGCTGCCCAACACCTCCTTGCATCGCGCAATGGACATCGGCGAGATGGTCCGCGTGGCGGTCCAGGACATCGCGATACCCCATGCGACCTCCAGCTATCAGACCGTCACCGTCAGCGTTGGCGTTGCCTGCACCAAACCTAACGACGCGCAGCGGCCCGGCGATCTGATCGAAGCCGCTGACGCCGCGCTCTATGCCGCCAAGCGCCGCGGCCGCAATGCGGTGGTCCAACATGGCTTTGTGCGGCTGACGGACGCGATCGCGCTGGCGGGTTAGCGTCTTTCGTTGGTGCGAACCGGCGTCCACTTTGCCAGCAAAGCTTCAGCCCGCGGCCAGTTCGCCCTCGAGTTCGGCCTCGGTCACGACCTTGTTGCGGCCGGTCTTCTTGGCGTGATAGAGCGCGCGATCACATCGATCGATCAGATCCGCCATCGACTCGCCCAGCTGGAACTGGGCAACGCCGATGGAAACCGTGATGTTGGGGAGAGCCTCGCCGGTCGAGCGGCGCGTGATACGGCACTCCGAGATCGAGCTGCGAATGCGCTCGGCAATCCCGTGGCAAGTCGCGAGCTCTGCACCGGGCAGCACGGCGATTAGTTCTTCTCCGCCATATCGGGCCGGAAGATCGGTTTCGCGGACGCGTTCGCGCAAGACCCTGGCCATGATTCGAAGCACCTGATCGCCGACGCCGTGCCCGAAATTGTCGTTGAACATCTTGAATTCATCGATGTCGATCATGAGCATGCTGATCGGCTCGCCTTTTTCCATCGCCGCGATCTGGGCGGTGCGAAAGAATTCCTCAAGCGCACGGCGGTTTGGCAAACCCGTGAGCGTGTCAGTCCGGGCCCGCTCCTCCGACTTGTTCAGCGATTCGCGGATCATGTCCAGTTCGCGGGTCTTCTCGACAAAGCTGTTCTCCAGTCTGGTTGCACGAGTGGCGGCCTTCGCCAGCTCGTTCATCAAACTTTCGACCAGCAATTTCGGATCGACGCCGGCTTCGCTTCGATCGGCGACATCGCTGATTGCTCGTATTTGCGTGCGGTTATCCGAAATCGCGGTGGTCAGGAAATGCTTTGCCGATGCCATCACCGAATGAAGTTGTTCTGAAACGCTATTTGCGGTGGCGGTATCGGTCGAATGCGACCCGATATAGGTCATGAACAGGTCATGATTCGTCAGCGTGTCAAACTTTCGCTTGTTGGCGATCAGGATGTCGATGGCCCGCTTGAGGTCGGACGATGCATCCAGCGAATATTTGAACCAGAGATGAAAATTATTCGGCGTCGGAGGAACGTGCTGCCGCGACATCAGCCGCAAGGCTTTTTCCGCGACAGACGTCGCGTATTCGAAATCAACCTCGTCAGGCGAGTCCGCGGTCACGATCTAAATGAGCTCTGTCTGGCGAGCTAAGTTCGGGTTCCGTGGAAATCTCCCACAGAATCGTTAATCAGGTGCCAATCCGGCAGCGCAGGGCCGCTCCGTCCGCCTCTTGCCGGCCTGGCGCCCAAGGGCCGGGCCCCGCTCGCGGTGATTTGACGATCTCCATCGGAGGGGCGCCGGGATGCCCCCAACCCATTGACCCATCGCAGTCTTTTATGGCCTATTCCGCCGTCCTTTTTACCGGTCGCGAATCCCTAAAAGCCCGATCTCATGAACTCTGAGCGCTACAACGCACGCGAATCCGAGCCGCGCTGGCAACGCCAGTGGGACGAAAAGGCTATCTTCGTCTCCAAAAACGACGATCCCAGGCCGAAATATTACGTGCTGGAGATGTTCCCCTACCCCTCCGGCCGCATCCATATCGGGCACGTTCGCAACTACACGTTGGGTGACGTGCTGGCACGCTTCATGCGGGCCAGGGGCTTTAACGTGTTGCACCCGATGGGCTGGGACGCATTCGGTCTCCCGGCGGAGAACGCCGCGATCGAGCGCAAGGTCGCCCCCAAGGCCTGGACCTACGACAACATCGCGGCGATGAAAAAGCAGCTTCGGTCGATCGGGCTGTCGCTCGACTGGTCACGCGAATTCGCGACCTGCGATCCCAGCTACTACAAACATCAGCAGAAGATGTTCAACGATTTCCTGCGCGCCGGGCTTGCCGAGCGCGAGCATCGCAAGATCAACTGGGATCCGGTCGACATGACCGTGCTCGCCAACGAGCAGGTGATCGACGGCCGCGGCTGGCGCTCCGGCGCGCTGGTCGAGCAGCGCGAGATGAAGCAGTGGGTCTTCAAGATCACGAAATACTCGCAAGAGCTGTTGGACGCGCTCGATACGCTGGACCGCTGGCCCGACAAGGTGCGGCTGATGCAGCGCAACTGGATCGGCCGCAGCGAAGGCCTGCTGATCCGCTTCGCGCTCGATCCGACGACGACGCCATCAGGCGAGACCGAGCTGAAGATATTCACGACCCGGCATGACACGTTGTTCGGCGCGAAATTCATGGCGATCGCGGCCGATCACCCGTTGGCGCAAGCAGCGGCCGCGAAGAATCCGAAGCTCGCGGAGTTCGTCGCGGAGACGAAACGTCATGGCACGGCACAGGAGATCATCGACACCGCCGAGAAACTCGGTTTCGATACCGGCATCAGGGCGATCCATCCCTTCGATCCGGGTTGGAAGCTGCCGGTCTATGTCGCCAATTTCGTGCTGATGGAATACGGCACCGGTGCGATCTTCGGCTGTCCCGCGCACGACCAGCGCGACCTCGACTTCGTCAACAAATACCGGCTCGGCAATACGCCCGTGGTGTGCCCCGAGGGCCAGGACCCGAAGACCTTCGTGATATCCGACACCGCCTATGACGGCGACGGCCGCATGATCAATTCACGCTTCCTCGATGGCATGACCATCGAGCAGGCGAAGGAAGAAGTGGCAAAGCGCCTTGAGAGTGAGGTCCGAGGCAACATGGCCGTGGGAGAGCGCCAGGTGAACTTCCGCCTGCGCGACTGGGGCATCTCGCGCCAGCGCTACTGGGGCTGCCCGATCCCCGTCATCCACTGCCCGAAATGCGACGTCGTGCCCGTGCCGGACAAAGACCTGCCGGTGGTGCTGCCGGAGGATGCCACCTTCGACAAGCCCGGCAACGCGCTCGACCATCATCCGACCTGGAAACATGTCACCTGTCCGAAATGCGGCGGCAAGGCCCAGCGCGAAACCGACACCATGGATACGTTCGTGGATTCGTCCTGGTATTTTGCGCGCTTCACCGATCCGTGGAATGCGAATGCGCCGACGACGCGCGCGGTGGTGGACCGGCTGATGCCCGTCGATCAATATATCGGCGGCGTCGAGCACGCGATCCTGCACCTGCTGTATGCGCGCTTCTTTACCCGCGCCATGAAAGCCACCGGCCACATCGCGTTCGACGAACCATTTGCCGGACAATATACGCAAGGCATGGTCGTCTACGAGACTTACAAGAAAGCCGACGGCAGCTACGCAACGCCTGCCGAGGTCAGGATCGAGAGCGGCGGCAATGGCCGCCGTGCCAGCCTGATTGAAACGGGCGAAGAAGTCGCGATCGGCCCGATCGAGAAGATGTCGAAGTCGAAGCGCAACACCGTGGATCCCGATGACATTATCGCGACCTACGGCGCCGACGTCGCCCGCTGGTTCATGCTGTCGGACTCGCCGCCCGACCGAGATGTGATCTGGAGCGACGAGCGGATGCAGGGCGCCTCGCGCTTCGTACAGCGGCTGTGGCGGCTGGTAAACGAATCGGCCGATATCGCCAAGGCCGCGCCGGCGGCGCGGCCGGCTTCATTTGGCGCCGAGGCACTGGCGCTCCGCAAGGCAGCGCATGGTGCGCTCGACAAGGTCTCGAGCGGCATCGAGAAACTGCATTTCAACGTCTGCCTCGCCTATATCAGGGAATTCTGCAATACGTTCGGCGAGACGCTGGCGCGCCAGGGGCAACCATCGCCCGCGGCTCCGGACCTTTCCTGGGCGGTTGGTGAAGCCGCGGTCATCCTTGTTCAACTGGTTGCGCCGATGATGCCGCATCTGGCGGAGGAATCATGGCGGGTACTTGGGCAGCCCGGCCTGGTTTCGGAAGCCAATTGGCCCAAAATCGAACGCGATTTGTTGGTTGAAGACACCGTGATGCTGGTGGTTCAGGTCAACGGCAAGAAGCGGGGCGAGGTCACGGTGGCCCGCAATGCGGAAAATCCGGAAATTGAGGCTGCCGTTTTGGGCCTCGATGCGGTAAAACAGGCGCTCGGCGGCAAGGCCGTTCGAAAAGTGATTATTGTGCCCATGAGGATCGTCAATGTCGTTGGCTAGGATCCGCATCGCCGCTCGGCTTTTGGCCGTCGCCGCATTGGCGGCGCTGACGGCCGGCTGCTTCCAGCCGATGTATGCCGAACATCCCGACGGCACCCCGGGGCTGCGCGAAAAGCTGATGGGCGTCGAACTGCCGCCGGTGGACAAGCCAAATGCTTCGCGCGAGGCGCGGCTCGGGGTGGAAATCCGCAATGCGCTGGCGTTCAAACTATACGGCAACGCCACCGGCATGCCGCCCACTCACCGGCTGGTGCTGCGGTTCACCACGACGCGTTCGTCGCTGATCGTCGATCCCACCACCGCGTTGCCCTCCAGCGAGAACTACGGCATCGACGCGCAATATAATCTGATCGAGATCGCGTCGAACAAGTCGGTCATGACCGGCACCACCTTCTCCCGCGTGTCCTACGACATCCCGGGCCAGCTCCAGCGCTTTGCCCGCGCCCGCGCCTTCCGCGACGCTGAAGATCGCGCCGCCCAGGAAATCGCGGAAAACATCCAGACCCGGCTGGCATCGTTCTTCGTCGCCGGCACCTGATCTTGGTCGCACTGCGCGGAAAAGAGATCGACGCATTTCTCGCCCGGCCCGATCCCGGTCGTCCCATCATCCTGCTCTACGGTCCCGACGCGGGTCTCGTGCGCGAACGCGCCGATGCGCTGCTAGCCTCCGCGGTCGACGATCCCACCGATCCGTTTTCGCTTGTTCGGCTCGACGGCGACGAGCTTTCGGCCGAGCCGTCACGCCTTGTCGATGAAGCGATGACGATCCCGCTGTTCGGCGGCCGCCGGGCCATCCGCGTCCGCGCCGGCTCCCGCAGCTTTGCCAGCGGCGTCGATACGCTTGCGGCACAACCGCTGAAGGATTGCCGCATCGTGATCGAGGCCGGCGAGTTGCGCGCGGAATCGCCGCTGCGCAAGGCCTGCGAGCGGGCGAAGACCGCGGTTGCGATCGCTTGCTATCCCGACGACGAGCGCGAACTTGCCAGACTGATCAACGAGGAATTGCGGGTTTCGAATTTATCCCTCGCGCCGGATGCACGCGCAGCGCTGATGGCGCTGCTCGGGGGTGACCGCCAGGCCTCGCGCAACGAACTTAAAAAGCTCGCGCTCTACGCGCACGGCGGAGCAGAGGTCACGCTCGACGACGTGATGGCGGTCGTGGCCGATGCCTCCGAGCTGAAGATCGATCCGATCGTGGATGGCGCCTTCGCCGGGAAGCCGGACCTGGTCGAGTCCGAGTTCGCCAAGGCCGTGGCCGCCGGCACCTACCCCGGCGTGATTATTTCCGCAGCCCAGCGCCAGGCGGCGTGGCTGCACAAATCGGCGCTGGCGGTTGCCGAGGGGACACCGATATCCACACTGCTCGAAGGGGGATTTCCTCGCCTGCATTTTTCGCGAAGAGGAAGCGTCGAAGCCGCGCTGCGCAATTTCAATGCGGCGCGGCTGGTCCTGATCATCGATCAGCTTGCGACCGCGGCGCTGGAAATGCGCAAGCAGGCTTCGCTTGCAGCCGTCATCGCGCAACGCGCGCTTCTGTCGATCGCGGTGAATGCCAAGCGGCGGGGCTAAGTCCAATTGAAAACCGTCGGCGCGCAGGTAAAGCGGGCGCCTCGGTATGATGATCTACCTTACTGCGTCATGGCCAGCTCGATCCCCTCATCCTGAGGAGCATCGCGAAGCGATGCGTCTCGAAGGATCAGGCCCAGAGAAATGGGCCACATGGTTCGAGACGGCGCTGACGCGCCTCCTCGCCATGAGGATTGCGTGACGCAGCAGGACTACCCCTTCCTGACCAGCCTTCGCACAACTTCGTCGAGCTGCTCGAGGTTGCTGTAGCGGATGTGAACGTTGCCGCCGGGATTGCGGTGATCGACATTGACTGCAAGCCCAAGCGCGTCGCTGACGCGCTTCTCCAGCGCGGCCGTGTCGGGGTCTTTTATTTTGCCGCCGCGCGCCTTCTGCGGTTTGCGAACCGGCACGCCCTCGACATGGGCCAGCGCTTCGGCTTGCCGGACGTTGAGGCCTTCCTCGACAATGCGCTTGGCGGCGGCTGCCGGATCGGGCACGCCGATCAGCGCCCGCGCGTGCCCGGCGGACAATTGTCCCAACGCGATATAGGCCTGCACCTCGGCCGGCAGCTTCGTCAGCCGCATCATGTTGGCGACGTGGCTTCGGCTCTTGCCGACGATCTTGGCGATCTCGTCCTGGCTGCGTTTGAATTCATTCGATAGCGCGTGATAGCCCTGCGCCTCTTCCATCGCGTTGAGATCTGTACGCTGTACGTTTTCGATGATCGCGATCTCGAGCGCGTCGGAGTCGCTGACGTCGACCGGCACGATCGGCACGTCGTGCAGGCCTGCGACCTGCGCCGCGCGCCAGCGGCGTTCGCCGGCAATGATCTCATAGCGATCCTGCACGCCTTTGATCGGACGCGCCACGATCGGCTGAATCACGCCGTGCTGCTTGATCGATTCCGCGAGCTCGGCGAGTTCGGCATCGGAAAAAGCCCGACGCGGATTGCGCGGATTGGGTTTGAGGAATTCGATCGGCACCTTGCGCTGCGCGCGCGGCCGTTCGAGATGCGCGGCCTCGCCCCCGACATCGCCGATCAGACTTGCAAGACCGCGGCCCAATCGCGACCGCGCTTCATCGGCCATCGCCAGCTCCCTTGGATTCACCTAGCATCACTCCGGAATTTCAATTGGAATTTTCTTGTCGCGGGACGAGGTCAATGCGCGCGCAACTCGCGTTCGCGCTGGATCACTTCCGTTGCAAGCTTGAGGTAGGCTTCGCTGCCGACGCATTTGAGATCGTACACCAAAACCGGCTTGCCGTAGGAGGGCGCCTCGGAGATGCGCACGTTGCGCGGAATCATGGTGTTGTAGACCTTGGCTCCCATGAATTGCCTGACATCGGCGACAACCTGGTTCGACAAATTGTTGCGCGAGTCGAACATGGTCAGCACGATGCCGTGAATCGACAGATTGGGATTGAGCGTGCTGCGCACCTGCTCGACCGTCTGCAAAAGCTGCGACAGACCCTCAAGCGCGAAAAATTCACACTGCAGCGGCACCAGGATCGCGTCGGAAGCCGCCATCGCGTTGACGGTGAGAAGATTGAGCGACGGCGGACAATCGATCAGCACATAGGTGTAATCGGTATCGGGCGTGGCGTTGGTATTCAGCGCGGCAATCGCATCGCGCAACCGAAACGCGCGATCGCGCGCCGATCCCAATTCGAGTTCGAGGCCCGAAAGATCCATCGTCGATGGCGCAATATGCAGGCGCGGCACCGCGGTCGGCACAACGGATTCGCGCAAGCTGGCTTCGCCGATCAGCACGTCATAGGTCGAGCAGTTGCGGCTGCGGCGATCGATGCCGAGACCGGTGGAGGCGTTGCCCTGGGGGTCGAGATCGACGATCAGCACGCGCTCCCCGATCGCGGCCAGTGCCGTGCCGAGATTGATCGCGGTGGTGGTCTTGCCGACGCCGCCCTTCTGGTTGGCAAGCGACAGAATTCGCGGATGGCCCACCGGGGCTTGCGTCTTATCTTCTTGATGAATCTCATCAATTACGGTCATGCTCGGGTGCCACGGGCTGTCGCGGAGGGGTTGCGTTTGACTTGGTCGAGCTCGACGATCCAGCCGTGTCCGCCGCTGCGGCTGGAATGCAGATGAGGCCTGATACTCCAATATTTAGTGGCTTCGGTCAATTCAGCCTCTACATCTTGGCCCTTGAGAAACAGGGCTTTCGCTCCCAGCCTCACCAAGGGTTCCGCGAAGCCGATTAGCTGGTGTAGCGGAGCAAGCGCGCGGGCAGTTACGCAATCGACCGGCCCCGTGATTCTATCCACATTATCCCCGATATCAGCGAGATGAACCGTGCCACGGGAGTTGGTGACGCGCAGCGCCTCGCGCAAAAAGGCCGCCTTCTTGGCATTGCGCTCGACCAGGTGGACCCTGGTATCGGGCGTTTCGGCCAGCGCGCAGGCCAGCACGATACCGGGAAAGCCGCCGCCGCTACCCAGATCCGCCCAGGTCTTCGCTTCGGGCGCGAGGGCCTGAAGCTGCAATGAATCCGAGATATGCCGCGTCCACAGCGTTGGCAGCGTCGACGGCGCTACAAGGTTGGTTTTCGCCTGCCACTCCAGAAGCAGCTCGACGTAGCGGTCCAGCCGCGCCTCTGTTTCACGTGAAACAGGCGTGAGCTTTAGCGCGGTCGCTTTGTCGGCGACGAGCATCGGAGACAGGACCTGTTTCGATGCCCTGGGCAACCTTGCGGCCTTCTTTGCTTGGCTTGTTTCACGTGAAACGGTTCTAGGCTGATGCCGCCACCATTTTTCGCCGCGCTTCGCGCCGCAGATAGGCGGCCAGAATTCCCAGCGCGGCCGGCGTCAGGCCATCGAGCCGGCCCGCCTGCCCCACGGTTCGCGGACGCGCCGCCTGAAGCCTGGCGCGCGCTTCGTTCGAAAGTCCGGGAACGTCGGCATAATCGACATCGCTGAGGATCAGGCCCTCGTCGCGCCGGAAGGCGTCGACATCAGCAATCTGTCGCTTGAGATAGACGTCGTATTTGGCGTCGATTTCGAGATGAACCGCGATCGCTGGGTCAATGGCCGACAACTCCGGCCAGATGGCACGCATCTCGGGCCAGCCGATCTCGGGATAGGCCAGTAATTCAAAGGCCGAACGCCTGACCCCATCCTTGTTGAGCGCGAGCCCATATCGCGAGGCCTCGTTCGGCGTCAGCGTCAGCGACTTCGCGAGTACTCTCGCCCCATGGAGTGCAGCCATCTTGGCGCCATGGTGGAGCGAGCGCGCCTCCCCTACGCACCCCAATGCAATCCCCTTGTCCGTCAGCCGCTGGTCGGCATTGTCGGCTCGCAGAGTCAGACGGTATTCGGCCCGCGAGGTGAACATCCGATAGGGCTCGGTGATGCCGCGGGTGACAAGGTCGTCGATCATCACGCCGAGATAGCCGTCGGCGCGGTCGAACACGACCGGCTCCGCCGCTCCGGCTGACAACGCCGCGTTGAGACCAGCAACAAGTCCCTGCGCCGCGGCCTCTTCATAGCCTGTGGTGCCATTGATCTGCCCAGCCAGGAATAGCCCCGGCAGCCGCTTGGTCTGCAAGGTCGGATCGAGTTCGCGGGGATCGACGTGGTCGTATTCGATGGCATAGCCCGGACGAACCATCCGCACCCGCTCGAGGCCGGGAATCGTCGCCAGGATTTCAAGCTGCACCTCTTCCGGCAGCGAGGTCGAGATGCCGTTGGGATAGACCGTGGAATCCTCGAGCCCCTCCGGCTCCAGGAAGATCTGATGGCCGTCGCGATCACCGAAGCGAACGATCTTGTCTTCGATCGAAGGGCAATAGCGCGGCCCGGTGCTCTTGATCTGTCCGGAGTACATCGGCGATCGATGCACATTGGCCCGGATCACGTCGTGGGTCGCTCTTGTGGTCCGGGTAATCCCACACTGGATCTGCGGCGTCGTGATCCGTTCGGTCATCACCGAAAACGGTTCCGGTGGATCGTCTCCGGGCTGCATTTCCACTGAGGGCCAGTCGATCGTGGTGCCGTCGAGTCGCGGTGGCGTGCCGGTCTTGAGCCGGCCCAGCGTGAAGCCGGCACGTTCGAATGATCTCGAGAGCCCGAGCGCCGGCGCCTCGCCGACTCGGCCAGCGGGCCAGTTCTTTTCGCCCAGGTGGATCAAGCCGCGCAGAAAAGTCCCCGTGGTGATGACCACGGCGCCCGCGGAGAACTCGCGGCCGTCAACCAGGCGGACGCCTTCGACGCAGCCTTTGGAGCTGATCAACTCGTCCGCCTCGCCTTCAACGACCCTGAGATGGGCTGTTTGCGCAATCGCCGCCTGCATCGCCGCCGCATAGAGCTTGCGGTCGGCCTGGGCCCGGGGGCCTCGCACGGCCGGCCCTTTCCGGCGATTGAGCATGCGGAATTGAATGCCCGCCGCGTCGGTGACACGGCCCATCAGGCCATCCAATGCGTCGACCTCGCGGACCAGATGGCCCTTGCCCAACCCCCCGATCGCTGGATTACAGGACATCGCACCGATCGTCGCAAAACGGTGGGTTACCAGGGCAGTGTTGGCACCAATACGAGCGGCCGCGGCCGCGGCTTCGCAGCCCGCATGACCGCCACCGATCACGATAACGTCGAATGATTCTCGCTGGCGAAACATGCCGGGCTTTTATCGCGAGGCGCCAAAACCCGAAAGCGCTAAGTGCACCCTTGACATATGTTTCACGTGAAACAGCCTCGTGTTTCACGTGAAACAGCCTCGCTGGCGGCGAAGTATCCGACCCAAGAACTGAACGTAGAATTATTACTTTCCTATGCAGAATTCACTAAAAATCACGTCCAAAATGTCCTCCACGCCAACCCGGCCGAGCAGCCGGCCCAGCGCATGCGACGCGGCCCGCAGATCCTCGGCGGTCAGTTCCTCGCCTTTCCCGATCACCGCCATCCCGCGTCTCAAGGAGACCGCCGTCTGCTTCAATAATTTTCGCTGCCGCTCCCGGCCGATCAGGCCATGCTCTCCGGCGCCGAAATAATCCCGTGTGAATCCGACCAGGGCGACAATCAGTTCGCCGACACCATCGCCGCGACTCGCCGAAATTTCAAAAGCTGCGCCGCCCTGCCCTCGCCGCGAACCCGCAGTCGCAGTTTCGAGATCGATCTTGTTGCGGACCCTCCAGACCGGCGCTGTCCCGTCTTGCGGTTGGTCTTCATGCTGTGCATCGACTAGCCACAGCACCAGGTCTGCTTCCGCAGCGCGCGCCCTTGCACGGCGCACGCCTTCCTGTTCGACCGGGTCATCAGTCCTGCGAATTCCTGCGGTGTCGATCACCGTCACGGGATAGCCGTCGAGATCGAGCTGAACCTCGATGATGTCGCGCGTGGTGCCCGCGTGCGGCGAGACGATTGCGACCTCGCGCCGGGCCAGTTGATTGATCAGCGTCGACTTCCCGACATTCGGCGGTCCGGCGATCGCGACCACGAGGCCCTCGCGCAACCGCTCGCTTCGCCCCTGTGCCGCAAGCACTTCCTCGATCTCACCGAGCAGGCCTTTGATCCTCGCAAGCGCCGGCGCGATCAATTCCGCGGGCACGTCCGCTTCGTCGGAGAAATCGATGCCGGCCTCGATCAGCGCCGAGGCTTCAATAATCTGCGCACGCCAGTCGCGCGCTTTGTCGCCGAGCAGGCCTTTCAGCTGGCGCAGCGCCTGGAGGCGTTGCCGATCGGTATCGGCATGGATCAGATCGTCGAGACCTTCGGCCTCGGTGAGATCGAGCTTGCCGTTCTCGAATGCGCGTCGGGTAAACTCGCCCGGCTCCGCGGCCCGCACATTCTCAAAGGCCGACAGCGCCGCAAACAAGGCGGCGAGCACTGCGCGCCCGCCATGGACATGAAATTCCGCGAGGTCTTCGCCGGTCGCGCTCGCGGGTGCCGGAAACCACAGCACGAGCCCATCGTCGATTGGCTGCTGATTCGCGTCGCGTAGCAGAACGCGAGTAGCCATCCGCGGCGCCGGCACCCTGCCCGCGATCGCGGCAAGCACCGCTGCGGCTTGCGCGCCGGACACCCGCACGATGGAAATCGCGCTCGGCGGCCGGCCCGATGAAAGGGCAAAGATGGTCTGGTCCCGTGGATGCATCGCCTAATCTGTCCCGGAGGCCTTCGAAAAGGCAATGTAACTTCTCTCGAGGCTGGAACCGCCACATCCTCCGGCGAAACTTCAGTCGATAATAAACCGATTGATTTTTCAGGTATTTATCCAACGGTAAATTCGTTGGGACTAAACCTGCCGCGGCATCGTCAAAACCAAAAGGGCGCCCACGAGGGCGCCCCGATCGTGGTCCGGCGAAAGACCTCAGGTATTCATCGATTCGAAGAATTCCGAGTTGTTCTTGGTATTGCGCAACTTGTCGAGCAGGAAGTCGATCGCGTCCATCGTGCCCATCGGATTGAGGATCCGGCGTAGCACATACATTTTTTTCAGGAGCTGCGGATCGGTGATCAGTTCTTCCTTGCGGGTACCCGAACGCGAGATGTCGATCGCAGGGAAGGTTCGTTTGTCCGATACCTTGCGATCGAGAATCAGTTCCGAGTTACCGGTGCCCTTGAACTCTTCGAAAATCACTTCGTCCATTCGGCTGCCGGTATCGACCAGTGCGGTCGCGATGATCGTGAGCGAGCCGCCCTCCTCGATGTTTCGCGCGGCGCCGAAGAAACGTTTTGGCCGCTGCAATGCGTTGGCATCGACGCCGCCGGTCAAAACCTTGCCGGATGACGGCACCACGGTGTTGTAGGCGCGTCCCAGGCGCGTGATCGAATCCAGCAGGATCACCACGTCGCGACCGTGTTCGACCAGCCGCTTCGCCTTCTCGATGACCATTTCGGCGACCTGGACGTGACGCACCGCGGGCTCGTCGAAGGTCGACGATACGACTTCGCCTTTCACCGAGCGCTGCATGTCCGTGACTTCCTCGGGGCGCTCGTCGATCAACAGGACGATCAGATAGCATTCCGGATGATTGGCCGTGATCGAGTGCGCGATGTTTTGCATCAGCACGGTTTTGCCGGTTCGGGGAGGGGCCACGATCAGCGCGCGCTGGCCTTTGCCGATCGGCGCTACGATGTCGATAACC
Source organism: uncultured Alphaproteobacteria bacterium (assembly GCA_963742425.1). Lineage (GTDB taxonomy): Bacteria > Pseudomonadota > Alphaproteobacteria > Rhizobiales > Xanthobacteraceae > Bradyrhizobium. Next base: position 387,814 of record CAVULR010000004.1, on the reverse strand, counting down.
CTTGCAGAAAGGTCCTTTCTGGTGGGGTCTTCGAGCTCGAGCCGGAACCGCTGATCAGGAAACAGCGGCGTCAGATTATCGAAATTGACCTTGTGCTTGGATTTTTCGGGGTCTTCGAAATTGAGCGTATTGACCTTGAGCAGCGCAAAATAGCGCTCGCCCTCTTTCGGACTGCGAATGTGGCCCTCGATGGTGTCGCCGGTGCGCAGTCCGAAGCGGCGAATCTGCGAAGGCGAAACATAGATATCGTCCGGTCCAGGCAGGTAGTTTGCGTCGGGCGATCGCAAAAAACCAAAACCGTCGGAGAGAACCTCGACGACGCCTTCGCCGATAATATCGGTTTCCTGGATCGCGAGTTGCTTGAGAATGGCAAACATCAGCTCCTGCTTGCGCATCGTGCTGGCGTTTTCGACCCCCTTTTCTTCCGCGAACGAGACGAGTTCGGCCGGAGTCTGGGCTTTGAGGTCTTGAAGTTTCATTTCCCGCATTGGGATGGTCCTGTGGAGTAACTAGGGAAGGATTGCGAGGTGGCGTTAAGAAAATGCGGACGCGAGAAAAAGGAAGGTCCGCAGGTCTGAGCGAGGAAAGTGCCGGAGAGGCTTCAAACCTGATGTGGCGGCCGGTTCAACAATGAAACCGGAACGCAACCACATCCGCCTGCGTGGGGTGGGATTTGGATAATATAGAAAATCGGCTGGCCTTCCGCAAGCAGGCCGCCGCTTCGTCTCCCGATCGTGGTGACCCTCAAAACGGCTTCACAACTGCCAGAATGACGATCCCGATCATGAGGACCGTCGGTACCTCATTGATAATACGGTAAAATTTTTGGCTTCTCGTATTCCTGTCAGTGGCGAAATCCTTTACCAAACGCGAAAAGAATCCGTGGACCCCCGACAGCAACAGAACCAGCAAAAATTTGCCGTGGAACCAGCCTGCCGAGAGCCAATGGCCGGCCCAGGCGAGGTAAAGTCCCGCCAGCCACGTCACGATCATCGCAGGGTTGATGATCGCTTTCAGTAGCCGTCGTTCCATCGTCTTGAACGTTTCGGACTGCTTCGAGCCGACATCCGCATCGCAATGGTAGACGAATAGCCGCGGCAGATAGAGCATCCCCGCCATCCAGGCGATGACGGCGATCACATGCAGCGCCTTGATCCATTCGTACATGGAGAAAAACCCTGCCCCTTCATGACGCTGGTTTATTATCCGCAACACCGGAACGTTCGCGCCGGTTTCGGTGTTGCGACGAAACCGTTCCCGGCTTCGGCTGAGACATAACCGCAAGCCGTCTTTTCTAAAACAATAATTTTAGAATCTTAGGTTTGAGTCTAAGTAGCGGTGAATAGAGCCCGCGCATAAGTCTTACGCAATTGCCCCGGGCTTGTTCACATCCATCCACAATGCTGGACGGATCTCGGACGATCCGAATATTCTTACTTGGTTCAAATGCTTGCACGACGCTGTGACCGGCTTATGAAGAGACAAGCCCACATAACCTCACTCTCGTCTTTGACGGTACATGCACTTATCCTTCGCTGGAGCCCTGTGAAGAAAAAGCCGGGTTATCCCTGATCTGTCGACCGCGGCACGATTCTATCAGGTAAGGTCCACAACGATTCACAGGTTACACAGGGGTTTGGGTGCCCACGTCCGGCAATTACTTTCACCTTCATCTGGTCTCGGATTCGACCGGAGAGACCTTGATTACCGTGGCGCGCGCGGTCGCCGCGCAATACGCCAATGTGACCGCGGTCGAGCACGTCTATCCCCTGGTGCGTAGCCAGAAGCAGCTCGATCGTGTGCTCGATGAAATCGAGGAGGCACCGGGCATCGTGCTCTTCACTCTGCTGGAGAAGGATCTGGTCGGTCGCCTGGAGGCCAAATGCCAAGAGATCAACATACCGAGCCTCTCGATCATTGGCCCCGTCATGCAACTGTTTCAGGCCTATCTCGGTGCCGCGACCACGGGGCGCGTCGGCGCGCAGCACACGCTGAACGCCGAATATTTCAAGCGCATCGATGCGTTGAACTATACGATGATGCATGATGACGGCCAGCATGTCGAAGGCCTGGAAGAGGCCGACGTGGTCCTGGTCGGTGTGTCCCGCACCTCGAAAACGCCAACGTCGATCTATCTCGCCAACCGCGGCATTCGCACCGCCAATGTCCCGCTGGTCCCGGGCATCGCGATGCCGCACCAATTGGAGACGCTGCAGAAGCCGCTTGTGGTAAGCCTCCACGCGACCCCGGAGCGATTGATCCAGGTGCGGCAGAACCGGCTGTTGAGCATGGGTTCCGGTCCCGGCAATGACGATTACATCGATCGGCAGGCCGTCACCGACGAGGTCGCGTTTGCGCGGCGCTTGAGCGCCAAATTCAACTGGGCGCAGCTTGACGTGACACGGCGATCGATCGAGGAGACGGCCGCTGCAGTTTTGAAATTATACGCCGACAGGCAGCGTCAGCGGATTTCGGAATGACGCTCTGGCGCGGTAAAGATCCGCTGGTTCTGGCTTCGCAAAGCTCCGCGCGGCAGGGGCTGCTGGCCAATGCCGGCATCAGCTTCAAAGCCATTCCGGCCGCGATTGACGAGCGGGCGATCCAGCAAAGGGCTGGCCTGAGCGCGCCCGGCGACGTCGCCGCGCTGCTGGCACGCGAAAAAGCGCTTTGGGTTTCCATGCAACACCCTGGAAAATTTGTCGTCGGCGCGGACCAAACCTTGGCGCTTGGCGACCGGCTTTTCTCCAAACCAACCGGTCGTGCCCAGGCCGCGGAACAATTGCGCGCGCTGGCCGGCCGCGGCCATGAACTGCATTCCGCCGTTGCCGTTGCACGCGATGGCAAGATATTATTCGAAGCCGCAAGCGTCGCGCGGATGACCATGCGACGGCTGGCCGAAGCGGAAATCGAAGCCTATCTGGATGAGGCGGGAGATGCGGTGACTTCCAGCGTCGGCGCCTACCAGCTTGAAGGGCTAGGCATCCATCTGTTCGAGCAAATTGAAGGCGACCACTTCACCATCCTCGGCCTGCCACTGCTGCAATTGCTCGGGTTTCTGCGAAGCCAGCGGCTGGTCGGTGTCTAAGGCATTCAATGGCGATATCTGAATGATCATCCTTGGACTGACCGGATCGATCGGGATGGGCAAATCGACCACCGCCAGGCTGTTCGCTGAGGCCGGTGTTCCGGTTTACGACGCCGATGCGGCGGTCCACCGATTATACGAGGGCGAGGCGGTGGCTGCGATCGAGGCAGCGTTTCCAGGCACGACCGCCGACGGCAAGGTCGATCGCAACAGGCTTTCGGCGCGAGTGGTGCACGATGCCGCCGCGATAAAGCGGCTCGAGGGGATCGTTCATCCGATGCTGGGCGCTTCGCGTCAAAAATTCCTGCAGGATGCCGAGCGTGCCGGCGCACCGGTTGCCGTGGTGGATGTGCCGCTGCTGTATGAGACCGGCGGCGAGAGGCGCGTCGATGCGGTCGTGGTGGTCACGACGACGCCTGAAATTCAGCGCGAGCGCGTGCTGTCGCGCGAGAACATGTCCGCCGAACGGCTCGACGCCATCCTGGCGCGGCAACTTCCTGACGCCGAAAAACGCAAACGCGCGGATTTCGTGGTGGATACCTCACACGGTCTTGACCCGGTCCGGGCCCGAATCCGGGACATCCTGGGCGAGGCTGTTAAGATGCCGCAGCGGCGATCTTGATTCGCCATAACTTCTTCGTCTTTCCCGGCGGCTTTTGACTGATGCGCGAAATCATTCTTGACACCGAAACCACAGGCCTCGACCCGCTGCGGGGCGACCGGCTGGTTGAGATCGGCTGCGTCGAGATTCTCAACCGCATGCCGACAGGCCAGACCTTTCACCGTCATCTCAATCCCGAGCGTGACATGCCGGCCGAAGCCTTCGCCGTGCACGGTCTTTCCAACGAGTTCCTCGCCGACAAACCGTTTTTCGCCGAGGTGGTCGAAGATTTTCTGGATTTCATTGGCGATGCGCCGCTGGTGATTCACAACGCGTCGTTCGATATCAGTTTTATCAATGCCGAGCTGGACCGGGTCAAACGACCGCCGATTGCGCGCGAACGGCTGGTCGATACCCTTCTGCTGGCGCGCCGCAAGCATCCCGGCGTTTCAAACCGGCTCGACGATCTCTGCTCGCGCTATGCGATCGACAATTCCCGCCGTACCAAACATGGCGCATTGCTCGACGCCGAACTGCTGGCCGAGATCTATATCGATCTGATCGGAGCCCGGCAGTCGCAATTGATTCTGGCGACCGAGACCCACGATAACCGCGCTGGTATTTATGCCGAAATGCCGCGGCCGCAACGCCCGGTGCCGCTGGCGCCGCGGATCACCGATGCCGACCGCACGGCGCATCGGGAATTCATCGCCACGCTGGGTGAAAAGCCGATCTGGAGTGATTTTCTAAGCCCCTGACGACCCAGCGTCAGCTTGGCTTGGCCTGCGCCGCCTGTGCGGCAGCCTGCCGTTCCAGATTCTGGCGATAGAGACCGACAAAATCCACGGGGTCCAGCATCAGGGGCGGGAAACCGCCATCGCGTACCGAAGTCGCAATGATTTCCCGCGCGAACGGGAACAACAGCCGCGGGCACTCGATCATGACCACCTGGTGCAGGCTTTCCTTTGGCAAGTTGACGATGCGGAACACGCCGGCATAGGCGAGATCGAAACTGAACATCACCTTGCCGGCATTCTCAGCCTTGCCCTCGACCGAAAGCGTCACTTCATATTCGTTTTCGGCGATGTTGTTGGCGCTGACATTGATCTGGATATTGATCGCAGGCTGCTGCTGTTGCGGCGCCAGCGAGCTTGGAGCGTTCGGATTTTCGAACGACAGGTCTTTGGTATACTGCGCCAGCACATTCAATTGGGGAGGAGGGGCCGCCTCGGGAGGCGCGCCGTTGCCGTTGGTCATGGAAGTCTCTCCTGAGGACGGGCGGGAACGGTTTTGTGCCTGAATTCGCTCGTGAGGTGCGAAAAATGCCTGTGTCGGGGCGAGTGGCTATCATAGGCCCGCCTCATTCCACAAGGACGACAATCGCGCGTGCGCCGCAGGCGCGCGGCCGGTGGTTGGCATTAGGCTCTAAATAGTTGAATATGCGCGATTTCCAGGCATCATCGGGTTTCCCCTGACGTCGAAAACGCGCTACTATTCAATTTGTGGCAAGCCGGCGAGAGCACCGGCCTGGTCCATTTCCATCGGCATGGCTTTTCATGCCAAAACGCGCCATTGGCCCGGCCAAGTTTCGTGCCTACATGCTGCTAACCCAACCATGAAGTAAACTCTGCCGTCCCCCAAGGGAACGCTATACCGCCGGACCCGTTGCCGGTGCAGACCAGAAGGCGAATGCGACGTGGATATTTACACCATCATCTTCCTGGCGCTGGCGGTCTTTATTTTCCTCCGCCTGCGTAACGTTCTGGGACAGCGCACCGGGAACGAGCGGCCGCCCTACGATCGCGCGGCGCGCAACGTGGTGCAGGGAGCCCAGGACAATAACGTCGTTCCGATGCCGGGTACGGTGATCGATCAGGCGCCGCTGGCGCCGGCGGCGGATGTGGCGCCGCCGACCGATCGCTGGAAAGGTCTGGCCGAGCCGGGTACGCCGCTCGCTCAGGGGCTGGATGGCATTGTCGGCCAGGATTCGTCGTTCGATCCGCGACACTTCCTCTCCGGCGCGCGCAGCGCCTATGAAATGATTGTGCTGGCGTTCGCCAATGGCGATCGCCGCGCGCTGAAGGATCTGTTGTCGTCGGAAGTCTATGAGAGTTTCGACACCGTCATCAGGGATCGCGAGAAGCACGACCAGAAGACGGAAACCCGGTTCGTGTCGATCGACAAGGCCGAGCTTGTGGGAGCGGAAACCCGCGATCGCGCGGCGCAGCTGACCGTTCGTTTTGTGTCGCAGATGATCTCGGTCACCCGCGACAAGGCCGGCACGATCGTCGACGGCAATCCGGACAAGGTCACCGATATCACCGATGTTTGGACATTCGCCCGCGACACGACCTCACGCGATCCGAACTGGAAGCTGGTTGGCACGGGAAGCGCCCAGTAACGCGTGCGGTGTCGGACGATACGCCATCGCGTTTACTGCGATCGCCGCCGTGCTGGCGCTGGCTCTGTTCCCCGATGATGCGCGCGCGACGCTGACCCGACATGCCGCGCATAGCGCACGTTCGCATTTCCCAAGCGCCCGTCATATCCCATACCCTCCTCTCGACTGGCCGCTCGAAATCGGCGACGGCCAATACGGACCGGTCGCATGGGCCGATCTCACGGGCTGGAGCGAGGATGACCACCTGCAGGCCTACAAGGCGTTCCGCCTGAGCTGCAAACCGATCTCGGCGCAGCGAATGCTTCCCGCCGACTCCAGGGCGTTGGGCGCGTCGTTGCGCGATCCCTGCCGCGCCGCCAGGGCCGCAGACATTTCCGATGGCGCCAGGGCCAAATCGTTCTTCGAACAGCATTTCCTGCCGCTGCGCATCTCGCGTCTCGGGGAGGATGCGGGCTTCGTCACCGGTTACTATGAGCCCGTCATCGACGGATCGCGGACGCAGACGGATGTCTACACGGTGCCGGTCTATCGCCGGCCCTCTAATCTGTTCGTCCGCGGCACCACACAAAGCACAACCGGCCTGCCTAACAAGGGCCAGGTGTATCGCAAGATCGGCCGGCGCAAGCTCGTGCCCTATTACGATCGCGCCGAGATCGAAGACGGCGCGATTGCCGGCCGTGGTCTCGAAATCTGCTGGCTGAAGAATCAGACCGATCTGCTGTTCGCGCAAATCCAGGGCTCGGCGCGAATCCACTTTGAGGACGGCACGACCCTGCGTATCAATTATGATGCGCATAATGGTTATCCCTATACTGCGGTCGGACGTATCTTGATCGACCGCGGCATCATCCCGAAAGAGCAGATGTCGATGCAGAAGATCAGGGATTGGATGGATCAAGACCCCGACGGCGCCAGGGAATTGCGGCGGCAGAATCGCTCGTACGTGTTCTTCCGCGAGGTGCAGCTCTCCGACAAGGACGAAGCGGTTGGCGCGCAGGGCGTCCCGTTGACACCGGGACGTTCGATCGCGGTCGACAAGGGGCTGCACGTCTACGGCACGCCATTCTTCATCGAAGGCGAGCTGCCGATCGAGTCCGAGCAATCGAAGACGCCGTTTCACCGGCTGATGATCGCGCAGGACACGGGGTCGGCGATTATCGGCCCCGCGCGCGCCGACCTCTACTTTGGCGCCGGCGCGGAGGCCGGGAAGGTGGCCGGCCGCCTGCGGCACACCATGCGCTTCGCCATCCTGGTTCCGAAAAGCCTCGATCCGGCGGCGCGGGGGCGCAAGATGCCGGTGCCGGATGCAAGACCGTCGGAGGCAATCGCAAAGCTGTATCCGCAGGTCGATGCTCTGAAAGACGCGCCAAAAGATCAGCAGGGCGCTGCCAAGGCGTCAGACGCTGTCGCGGCTCCCGGCGTAACGGGCGCCGCCAAGGCTGCCGAATCTGCGAAGACCGAGCCCCCTCAAACGGCGGTTGCGACAGCCGTACCGCTTCCGACGGCACGGCCGAACATCGGGCCGGCCCGGGAACAACGTCGCTACCGTCACGTCAAACGCTATCGCCGCAGCCGATGAAGCGTCCGCACCAGACCCCGATCCCGGAATTGTCGGTATCGCCAGTCCGCAAGCGCAGCTTGAGCGAAGAAGAGCACGCGCTTTGGGAGAGCGTTACAAAACAGGCAAAACCTCTGAGGAAAAGACCGGCCGCCGCAAAGGCGCAAGCTGCTTCACCGGATGCGGAAAATCCGGCCGCAGCAAAGCTTGCCGCATCGCGCGAGCCCCTGCCGTCCGCCAAAATCTTGCGCAAGCCGAAACCTGAGGCGCCGCCGCTGGCGCCGATCGGACGCCGTGAGCGTTCGCAATTGTCGCGCGGCAGGAAAGAGATCGACGCCCGGCTCGACCTGCACGGCATGACGCAGGCCCGCGCTCACCGCGCGCTATCGAGCTTCCTGCGACGCGCCCACGGCGATGGCCTGACCTTCGTTCTGGTCATCACGGGCAAGGGTAAGATGGGAGCCGAATCCGAGCGCGGCGTATTGCGCCGCCAGGTGCCGCAATGGCTGAACCTGCCGGAATTCCGAACGCTGGTGGTCGGTTTTGAGGAAGCCCATATCGGCCATGGCGGCGAAGGCGCGATTTACGTCCGCATCAGGCGATCGAAGCTCTGAGATGCACTAAAACGGCCTGACGATCCCCACGCGCGGGATCAGCGTCACGATCCAGCCGAAGACCGTGGTCGTTCGATCCTCCGCCGGGATCGACAGTACGGAATGCGCTGCCGGCAACGTCTTTACTGCATGCAGGATCAGGAACATGCACACGACCCAGTTCGAAATCCATCGCGAATAATCGAACACGATCGCAAACATGATCAAATAGGCGGCGCTTACCGCCACGAGGCCGGCAATGACAATGCGGCGATGCGTATTCTCGGCCAGCGCACAGACCAAACCGACAAAGTATTTCCAGAGCGGGGTGTGCAGCCAGATCAACAACGCAAACACCGGCACGCCCAGAATATTGGAGGGCAGACGATCCCAGGTATCCGAGACTTCCCGGGAAAGCGGCTGATACCAGATATAACTGAAACTCAGGAGATTGGTCCGGGTGGGATCGGACATGCGGCTCCGCAGATAATCGACGAACTCCGCCTCGGGCACCGCCATCGAGCCTGCGAATTGCGCGACGAAAAACAGCAGGCTGACACCGAGCGCCGCGGCGACGCCGACGCTGATATTTTGCCGGTTAAAACCCCGAACCAGGTAATAACGCAGCACCACAATAACCGCGATGGTCGGCACATACATCAGCAAGTGAATGTGGTGGATCAGAATGAGGATGATCGAGGCGAGCGCCGCGAGCCACACAAGGGCAATCGTATCCGCCGGCACCAGCAGCAGCCCAATCGCCAGCGCGCACCCGTAGATATCGAAGTGCCCCAGCGTGTGCATGAAATTCTTCAGAAAGAACGGCGAACCCGCCATGAACACCAACAGCGGCATGTGCTCACGGTCGAAACCGAACGTTCGCCGGAACAGCTTCAAGAAAAGACCCGCAGTGACCAGCCAGACGGCGCCGGAGAGCGCGAACACCAGCCATACCGGGACTTTCGAGAAAAACAGCGAGACCGCAGCGCCGATCAGCGCGCGCTTGGTAAAGCCGAAATGATAATCGACCAGCAGGTGAATGTAGGGAACGTAGGGCTCGCGCGTGATCTTGTAGAGAAAAACTCCGATCAGCACGGCGCCGTTGCCGGCAAGCATCAGGCGCCAGGGGTTTTTCGAGGCCCGCAAAATCAAATTCATCGTCGTCCCGGCCAGGCGAAGCGCGAGCCGGGACCCATACCCACAAGGCTTTGCGTGATTGCGAAAGCTGGGGCCGCGATGGTGCAACAACGACCAGCGGGGAGGCTATGGGTCCCTGCTTTCGCAGGGACGACGATCTTAACTGTAAAACCTACAAAATAAACCGGCTCAAATCCGCATTCTTGGCGAGGTCGCCGACGTGTTTCTGCACGTAGGCGGCATCGATCTGGATCGTCTCGCCATTGCGGTCCGGGGCGGCGAATGAAATTTCGTCGAGCACGCGCTCCATGACGGTTTGCAGCCGCCTGGCGCCGATATTCTCCACCGACGAATTGACCGCCACCGCCACGTCGGCGAGCGCGTCGATAGCGCCGTCGGTGATGTCAAGCGTTACGCCTTCGGTCTGCAACAGCGCGACATATTGCTTGATCAGGGATGCTTCAGGCTCGGTCAGGATGCGGCGCATGTCGTCACGGGTCAGCGCCGCCAATTCGACCCGGATCGGCAAGCGGCCCTGCAATTCCGGCAACAGGTCGGACGGCTTGGCGATGTGGAATGCGCCGGATGCGATGAACAGGATATGGTCGGTCTTGACCGCGCCGTGCTTGGTCGAAACCGTGGTGCCTTCGATCAATGGCAACAGGTCGCGCTGCACGCCTTCACGCGAGACATCGCCGCCGCCGCTGCGGCCTTCGCGCACGCAGATCTTGTCGATCTCGTCGAGAAACACGATGCCGTTATTCTCGACCGCATTGATCGCTTCCTGCACAAGCTGGTCGCTGTCGAGCAGCTTGTCGGATTCCTCGTTGACCAGAAGCTCATGGGAATCGGCTACCGTCAGCCGGCGGGTCTTGGTCCGTCCCCCCAGCTTTCCGAAGATATCGCCGATCGAGACAGCGCCCAACTGTGCGCCCGGCATGCCCGGTATTTCAAACATCGGCATGCCGCCAGTGGATTGCGTCTCGATCTCGATTTCCTTGTCATTGAGTTCGCCGGCGCGCAATTTCTTGCGGAACGAATCGCGCGTGGTTGCGCTGGAATTGGCGCCGACCAGCGCGTCGAGCACGCGTTCCTCGGCGGCGAGCTGGGCCCTGGCCTGAACGTCCTTGCGCTTGCGCTCGCGGGTTTGCGCGATCGCGACTTCGACGAGATCGCGGATGATCTGCTCGACGTCGCGGCCGACGTAGCCGACCTCGGTGAATTTCGTGGCTTCGACCTTGATGAACGGCGCGCCGGCGAGTTTGGCTAGTCTGCGCGCGATCTCGGTCTTGCCGACGCCCGTCGGCCCGATCATCAGGATGTTCTTCGGCAGCACTTCTTCGCGAAGCGAGCCGACGAGCTGCAGCCGCCGCCAGCGATTGCGCAGCGCGATGGACACCGCGCGCTTGGCATCGGCCTGGCCGACGATAAAGCGATCGAGTTCGGAAACGATTTCGCGGGGGGAGAAGTCGGTCATAGGTCCTAGCTAGGTTCTAAATGTTGCTGGAACAAGCGGCGTTAAATGATCGGCGGCCGGCCCACCGCAGGCGGAATCGTCGCTTGCCGCGGGATTGGGTCGCGGACCATCAACAAAGCGGGGCCCTCCGGCGTATCAACGATGCGTTCTTTTTGAAAGCCGGCCTTGGCGTAGGCGCGTATGGCGCGGCCATTGTCCGGGTCGGGATCGGTCACCACCCGCGGGATTCCCGATGTCAACAGGCGCTCGACGAACTGTCGGATGAAGCCCGAGCCGTGGCCACAGCCGATCATATCCGATACGCCAATGAACTGATCGATCCCGCGTGTCTTGGGTGGCTGTTTACCAAAACCCTGATTCCAGGTGCTCAGCGCATAGCACTGGATGTAGCCGAACCGACGGTCGTCAAGGCTGATAATGAACTGATCCATCTCGGGATGATCGAGATCATCGTGCACCAGAGCATATTGCTCGTCCGGCTGTCCCCACCACCGCGCTACCTCCGGCGTCGCAAGCCAACGCCGGATCAGCGGAAGATCGGCCACGGACATCGGATGGAAGACGTAATCCGGCCCCATCGGTCAGACGTCCTATAATGTCTCGATGGTCACGTTGCGATTGGTAAAGACGCAAATGTCGGCGGCGATATCGAGCGCGCGGCGTACGATGGCCTCGGCATCCTTGTCTGAATCGACCAGCGCGCGGGCGGCCGCCAACGCATAATTGCCGCCGGAGCCAATCGCCATCACGCCGGCTTCCGGCTCCAGCACGTCACCGGTGCCGGTCAGAACCAGCGACACCTCCTTGTCGGCGACGATCATCATCGCCTCCAGCCGGCGCAGGTAGCGGTCGGTGCGCCAGTCCTTGGCGAGTTCGACCGCCGCACGCGTCAATTGTCCCGGATATTGCTCGAGCTTGCTTTCAAGCCGCTCGAACAGCGTGAAGGCATCCGCGGTAGCGCCGGCAAAACCGCCGATCACGTCGCCTTTGCCGAGTTTTCGGACCTTCTTGGCGTTGGATTTGATGACGGTCTGGCCGATCGAGACCTGTCCGTCGCCGCCGATCACCACCTTGCCGCCCTTGCGGACGGTCAAAATGGTGGTGCCGTGCCAGACCGGCGACTGGGGCTGTGATGCCTGCATGAATGTCCTCGCGTTCGGCCGAATTTAGGGCCTGGCAGGCGGGGTTACAATCACCGGGTTCTTGGCGCCGGATTCCGGTCACCATAGGCCGAAGTTCGGCGTTTGACGGGCCATCCCGCAGTAGCGAAGGCGGGGTGAGCCTGTTAAAAGGGCCGCGTTTTCGGCCAAGGCCGGTCAAGGGAAAGCCGCTTCATGCGCAACGCCACCGTCAAGCGCAAGACCAAAGAGACCGACATCGAGGTTTCGGTGAATCTCGACGGCACTGGCGTGGCCAGCGTCGCGACCGGCATCGGCTTCCTCGACCATATGCTGGACCTTCTGGCCCGGCATTCCCGCATCGACATCGCGGTGAAGGCGGTCGGCGACCTCCATATCGACCACCACCACACCACCGAGGATGTCGGCATTGCGCTGGGACAAGCGGTCAAGCAGGCGCTCGGCACCATGGCCGGGATTACCCGCTACGCCTCGATCCACATGCCGATGGACGAGACGCTGTCGCGGGTCGTGATCGATATATCCGGGCGGCCGGTGCTGGTGTTCAAGGTGGAGTTTCCGCGCGACAAGGTAGGCGCCTTCGACACCGAACTGGTTCGCGAATGGTTCAACGCCTTTGCGATCAACGCCGGCGTGACTTTGCATGTCGAGACCCTATATGGCGAGAACAGCCATCATATCGCCGAATCCTGCTTCAAGGGTCTGGCAAGGGCGCTGCGGGCTGCGGTCGCGATCGATCCACGCGCGGCGGGCGAGGTGCCATCCACCAAGGGTCAGCTCGGCGGCTGATCTCTTGTTCTCGGCGGAGAGATGCGATGCCGGTTTACACAGTTCATGGTCTCGTCACGAATAATGCGGCGATCGCTGCGACCGACAGGTTCGCCTTCGTTCGTGACGGGTTTCACGTCTGGGCCGCACTTCTCGGCCCGGTGTGGCTGGCCTGGCATCGCCTGTGGCTGGCGCTGATCGGCTGGATCGTCCTGATACCCGCCATCGATATTGGAATGGCGAGCCTCGGCGCGGGCCGGGGAGCGATCTTTGTCGCCAATGTGTTGCTTGCGTTGCTGATGGGATTTGAAGCAGCCAGCCTTGAGCGCTGGACTTTGTCGCGGCGCAAATGGCGGCAACTCGATATCGTGGTGGCCGACAACGAGGAATCGGCGGAGCGGCGATTTTTCGATCGCTGGACCGCCAAGCAACGTGCGTTCAACAACGATCAACTGGCGGTTGATCGCGGTGCGCCGCCGCCGACGCGCGAGATTCCCGGCCAGCCGTTTTCGCGGCCGTCGCCGCAGAGCGAGATCATCGGATTGTTTCCGGAGCCGGGAGCGCCGCGGTGAGCGTTGCCATCATCGATTACGGTTCCGGCAACCTTCACTCGGCGGCGAAGGCGTTCGAGCGCGCCGCGCGAACCATGGAAAATCCGGAAAAGATCGTGGTGACCCGCGATCCCGAGGTGGCGTATCGCGCCGACCGCATCGTACTGCCCGGCGTCGGCGCCTTCGCCGATTGCCGCAGGGGCCTCGACGCGCTTGACGGCATGATCGAGGCGATGACGGAAGCCGTGCGCAACAAGGCGCGGCCGTTCTTCGGCATCTGCGTCGGCATGCAGTTGATGGCGACCCGCGGCAAGGAACATGTCACCACCGACGGGTTCAACTGGATCGCCGGCGACGTCGAGAAGATCGTGCCGCGCGAGGAAAATCTGAAAATCCCGCACATGGGCTGGAATACGCTCGACATGGTCAGGGAGCATCCGGTGCTGGAGCGCCTGCCTCTGGGCCCGAAGGGCCGCCATGGTTATTTCGTGCACTCCTATCACCTCAATGCGACCAATGAGGCTGACGTGCTGGCGCGCGCCGATTACGGCGGGCCGCTGACGGCGATCGTCGGCAAGGACACGGCCATCGGCACCCAGTTTCACCCGGAGAAGAGCCAGCGTTTCGGGCTGGCGCTGATTTCGAATTTCCTGAAATGGAAGCCGTGATCCTTTTTCCCGCCATCGACCTGAAAAACGGCCAGTGCGTGCGCCTCGAACAGGGCGATATGACGCGCGCGACCGTGTTCAATCTCGAGCCCGCGGCGCAGGCGCGCAGCTTCGCCGCGCAGGGCTTCGAATATCTGCACGTGGTCGATCTCGACGGTGCCTTTGCCGGCAAGCCGATGAACGCGCTGGCGGTGGAGGCGATGCTGAAAGCGGTCAGCGTGCCGGTGCAGCTCGGTGGCGGCATCCGTGACTTGAAAACCGTCGAAGCCTGGTTGGAAAAAGGCATTGCGCGGGTGATCATCGGTACCGCGGCGGTGCGCGATCCCGAACTGGTGAAGGGGGCGGCGAAAAAATTCCCCGGCCGCGTCGCGGTCGGCCTCGACGCGCGTGACGGCAAGGTCGCGGTCGAAGGCTGGGCGGAGACTTCGCAAGTCACCGCGCTCGAGATTGCGCAACGCTTCGAGGATGCCGGCATCGCCGCGATCATCTTCACCGACATTACGCGCGACGGTCTCCTGAAAGGTCTCAATCTCGAAGCCACCATCGAGCTTGCCGAACGCATTTCGATCCCCGTCATCGCCTCCGGCGGCCTTGCCTCCATCGATGATGTCAAGGCGCTGCTGGCCCCCCAAGCCGGGAAGCTCGCCGGTGCCATCGCGGGCCGGGCACTGTATGACGGCCGTCTCGATCCAGCCGCGGCACTGGCGCTGATCCGCAATGCGCGCGCCGCGGCCTAGGAGTTTCGGGGAATGTTCAAGGTCCGTGTGATTCCCTGCCTCGACGTCAAGGACGGCCGGGTGGTCAAGGGCGTCAACTTCGTCGATTTGCGCGATGCCGGCGATCCGGTCGAGGCGGCCATCGCCTATGACGCCGCCGGCGCCGATGAGCTGTGCTTTCTCGACATCACGGCCACGCATGAAAACCGCGGCACCATGCTCGATGTGGTGCGGCGCACCGCGGAAGCCTGCTTCATGCCGCTGACCGTCGGCGGCGGGGTGCGCACCGTGGACGACATTCGCGTGCTGCTGCGATCCGGCGCCGACAAGGTGTCGATCAACAGCGCCGCCGTCAGCCGCCGCGAATTCGTCAAGGAAGCGGCCGAAAAATTCGGTGATCAGTGCATCGTGGTCGCGATCGACGCCAAGCGCGCCAAGCGAAGCGGCGGCTCGGATCGCTGGGAAATCTTCACCCATGGCGGGCGCAAGGCGACCGGGATCGACGCCGTCGAATACGCCCAGGAAGTCGTCTCGCTCGGCGCCGGAGAAATTCTGCTTACCTCGATGGACCGCGACGGCACAAGGCAGGGTTTTGACCTGCCGCTGACGAGGTCGATCGCCGACAGCGTGCGCGTTCCGGTGATTGCCTCCGGCGGCGTAGGCAATCTCGATCATCTGGTGGAAGGCATCCGCGAAGGGCACGCGACCGCGGTGCTGGCAGCGTCGATTTTCCACTTCGGGGAATTTACCATACGCGAGGCCAAGGACCATATGATACGCGCCGGGCTGCCGATGCGGCTCGATCCCTGACAACTCCCGGTTCCAAAAGTGCTAAATCGAAACCCAGGGGACAGCGCCCGCGCCATTGCGGGCGCGCATGTTGAGTTGAGTTGATGTCGCGTTTTTCGATCCACGATCTCGCCGCCACCATCGACGCCCGCGCGGCGTCGGGGGGAGAGGCGTCCTACACCCGCAAGCTGCTCGACAAGGGCCCCGAGCATTGCGCCCGGAAATTCGGCGAGGAGGCGGTGGAAACCGTGATCGCCGCGATCGGGAACGATCGCGGCCACCTGGTCGCGGAGAGCGCAGACCTGCTGTTCCATCTTCTGGTGCTTTTGAAATCGCGCGGCGTTACGCTTGGCGATGTCGAGGCGGCGCTGGCGCAGCGCACGGGCATGTCCGGTCTGGAAGAGAAGGCGTCGCGAAGGCGCGATTAATTCATCAAGGGTGATGCCATGGATATTCGGGCCCCGGAACAACAATACAATCCGTATCGGATATTCACGCGCGAGCAATGGGCGCGCCTGCGAGACGACACACCGATGACGCTGGAGCCGGGCGAGTTCGAGCGGCTGCGTTCGTTGCACGACAGGCTCGATATCAAGGAGGTCGAGGACATCTTTCTGCCGCTGTCCCGATTGTTGTCGATCTATGTCGATGCGACCCACCGGCTCTATCAGGCGCAGCGCCAATTCCTCGGCATCCGGGATCGCAAGGTGCCCTATATTGTCGGAGTTGCAGGTTCGGTGGCGGTGGGCAAATCGACCGCCGCGCGCGTGTTGAAGGCGCTGCTGGCGCGCTGGTCGCCGCGGCCCAAGGTCGATCTGGTAACGACCGACGGTTTTCTGTTTCCAAACGCCGCGCTCGAGCGCCAAGGCCTGATGCAGAAGAAAGGCTTTCCCGAAAGCTATGACCTGCCGAGACTGCTGGCGTTTCTCAGCGACATCAAGGCGGGGCGGCGTCCGGTGCGCGCGCCGGTGTATTCACATCTGGCCGCCGACGTCGTTCCGAACGAATGGATCGAGATCGATCAGCCGGACATCCTGATCGTCGAGGGCGTCAACGTTCTGCAGACCGGCCGGCTCCCGCGCGACGGCAAGGCCGTTCCGGTGGTGTCGGATTTCTTCGACTTCTCCGTCTATATCGATGCCGAGGAATCGGTGCTGCGCGAATGGTACATCAGACGGTTCCTGACGCTGCGGGACACCGCGTTCACCAATCCGCGATCCTACTTCCATCGCTATGCCGCGCTCTCCGACGAGGAGGCGATCGCAACGGCGCTGGCGATCTGGGAGCGGACCAACCTCGCCAACCTCGAGGAGAATATCTTGCCGACCCGGCCGCGCGCGACGTTGATCCTGAAGAAGGGCGCCGATCATGTGGTCGAAACGGTGGCGCTGCGGCGGCTTTAGATTCTGGGGCGTGCTGCTGCGCATCGATACCGAAGTGCTTCGATGAAGCGCGCACTGAGATGGTCAGACAGCGAGATGCCGTGAGGCGGCGAGCCCGGCAAGCGCCTCGGCTGAGCTTTTCGCGATCGAGCGGCTTGATCAGAAAGCCGTCCATTCCCGCTTCGAAACAGGCGTAGCGATCCTCCACCAGCGTGTTCGCCGTCAGCGCCAGGATCGGCGTCTGGCGGCCGGGCAGGCCGGCCTCGAGGGCGCGGATGCGCTTGGTAGTTTCGATGCCGTCGAGCTGCGGCATCTGGATGTCCATCAGCACCAGATCGTAAGGCGCGCCCGAAGATTTCGCCGCCAGCCAGGATTCCAATGCCTCTTCGCCATTGGTGGTGATGACGGCGCGATGACCGAGCCGCGTCAGAAGCGAGCGCATCAATAGCGCGTTGATCTCATTGTCTTCCGCTACCAGAATGAAAAGACCATGCGCCGGCGCGATAGCCGGCGGCCCGGCAGTGTCAGACGGCACGATCGGGACCTCGCCGGCAAGGCTGAGTGCGGGCACTTCCGGCGTCATGGTCAGGCGGGCCGCGAGCGAAGCCGTGCGCAACGGTTTTATCAGATACCCCGTCAAGGCAGACGACGCGGCGAGTTGAGGTTCATGACGCCCGGCCGGCGTAAACATCACGATGCGCAGGGTCGCGTGGGCACGCGCCGTCTCGGCCAGCGCCTCGACCTCGGTTGCGCCCAGCGCGCGATCGATCAGGACGGCGTGCCAGCTACGTTCGGGCAGCAATGCCTGCGCCACCGCGACATCCGAGACCAGGCAGGTGTGGCCGCCCCAGCGTTGCAGCCGCCGGGCGACCAGCGTCGCCTCGATGCTCTGGGGCGCGACCAGCATGATCGATTGGCCGGTGAGATCTGCCGTCGCCACTGCCTTTTGCTCGCCCCGGTGCTCGAACGCGGGGAGCGGAACCGCCACCTCGAAGGTCGAGCCGGCGCCCGGCGTGCTCTCCAGCGTGATGCGGCCGCCCATCCGTTTGACGATGCGTTCGGAGATGCTCAGGCCAAGTCCGGTGCCGCCATAGCTTCGGGCAATGCGCTCGTCGGCCTGCTCGAATTCGCGGAAGATCCGGGCCTGCGCTTCCGCAGCGATGCCGATGCCGGTGTCGCGCACCAAAAAACTGATTTCATGGGGCCAGATGCCGGGCTCGACGATCAGCGCCACGCCGCCTGTCGCGGTGAACTTGATGGCGTTGCCGGCGAGATTGAGCAACACCTGCCGCAGCCGCGCCGAGTCGCCGACCACTTCCACCGGCAGCCGCTCGTCGACATAGGCCGCGATCTCGAGCTTTCGCGCCTGCGCCCGCGGCGCCAGCAGTTCGGCGATGTCCTCGACCATCGCGGCCAGCACAAACGGGCGTTGTTCGAGATCGATCTTGCCGGCTTCGATCTTGGAATAGTCCAAGAGTTCCTCGATCAGCGAGAGCAGCGCGTCGCCGGAGCCTTTCACCGCCTTGGCGTAAGTCATCTGCTCCGGCGTCAGCGCCGTATCCAGCAGCAGCCCGCTCATGCCGATGATGCCGTTCAGCGGCGTGCGGATTTCATGCGAGGCCATCGCGAGGAAGCGCGACTTGGCGCGGTTGGCGGCATCGGCCTGGTCGCGGGCCTCGGCAAGCGCGCGTTCGGTCTCGGCGCGGTCGGTGACGTCGCGGCCGACGCTTTGCATCTCCGCGGGCCGGCCGGCGTCGCTGCGGATCAGTCCTTCGCGCCAGGCGATCCATCGCGGTCCGAGCGGACTTGCGATTTTCTGGTCGTGAATCCGGGTGCCGTTCGACTCCAGCGCCGTGTCGCCCTGTTCGAGGACGTCGAGCGTGAAAGTGCTGCCCACCAGCGCGCTGCGGGGCTGTTGGGTCAATCCGCAATAGGCGTCGTTGACGAAAGTGATGCGGCCTTCGGCGTCGCGCAGCACGATCAGGTCGCCCTGCGACTCGAACAGGCTGCGGGCGCGCTGTTCGGCCTCCTGCAATTCCCAATTGCGATCGGCCAGCATTTCGTTATGCAGCGCAATCTTGCGAATCTTCTGGCGCATCCAGCGCAGCCGGATGCTCAGGGTCGCAAGCGCGACGCAGGCCAGCGCGAACAGGAAGCTCGCACCGATGGCAAAGGCGTTGGGGTCATAGCCGGAATTTTCGGATCGGCTTCCGGATATGAATCCGTAGGAGCCGCCGAAAGCGGCCGAGAAGATCATGAATGAGCGGACACCGAAAACGAGCCATGAATGACGCCGCGAGAAGCGGCGCAGGTATAACTTGATCCGGAAAACCCGCCCCATCGCCAACCATCCCCAGCATTGTATTGAGAAGCGCGCTTGATCCCCACGCGCTTTGTGCTTGACCCGACGATGCCGGTTGCGGGTTGCAAAGTGCTTGAAGACCGCGCCCTTCGCGCCACCCGATGAGAACGGTGTTAACGGAAGGTTAAGGTGGCGGGTTCGGGCGAAAGCCGCCTGGGACCTACAAGGAACGAAAAACAGCGCAGGCGCTCCGATTCAGATTTTTCCCTCCCCCGCAAGCGGGAGAGGGGGCGGACCGAGCGCGCGGCGCGAGCATATCTTGCTCACGCGCAGGGAATGCTTCGGATTCGATTTTCAAACAGCCAAGACGTAATCCGATTTCGAGATCGTCATCACCGGGCGCCTGTCTCCGACTTGATCGGGGATGACCCGGTGATCCATCTTCTTCCAAAAAGCTTGTCGCCGAGATGGATGGATGCCCGGACCAAGTCCGGGCATGACGAGTGGGATTGTGTCGCCTTCCTGGTTTGCCGACGCGGCTTCGCCTTCTCGCCGCGCGTTGCATCCGAGGTTTGCCGGTTGGGCAATCGCTCGTCACGCCGCGCGCCGCAGGTCCTCGGCCAGCGCGCGGTAGGACAAGGCTTCGGCGAGATGCAGCCGGCCGATCTTTTCCGCGCCGTCGAGGTCGGCGAGCGTGCGGGCGACACGCAGCACGCGGTGATAACCGCGCGCCGACAGCCGCATGGTCTCGGAAGCATCGCGCAGCAGTTTTAGCCCCTGCGGGTCCGGCTGCGCGACGGTTTCCAATACCGACGCCGGGGCTTCGGCATTGGTGCGGATCTGAGGCAATCCGGCGGCCACGTAACGCCTGAGCTGGATGTCGCGTGCGGCGGCGACGCGGGCGGCGACTTCGGCGGATCCTTCCGTCGGCGGCGGCAGGATCAGGTCGGATGCGGACACCGCCGGCACCTCGATCCGCAGGTCGATGCGATCCATCAGCGGGCCCGAAATGCGCGCCTGATAATCCGACGTGCAGCGATCGATCCGTCCGCGCTTGCAGGAATAACCGGGCTCGTAGGCGTGACCGCAGCGGCACGGGTTCATCGCCGCGACCAGCATGAAGCGCGCCGGATAAGTGACGCGATGATTGGCGCGCGACACCGCGACCTCGCCATTTTCCAGCGGTTGGCGCAGCGAATCCAGCACTCTGGGATCGAACTCCGGCAGCTCGTCGAGAAACAGCACGCCCTGATGCGCCAGCGAGATTTCACCGGGTTTTGCGCGCAGGCCGCCGCCCGTCAGCGCGGCCATGCTGGCGGAATGATGCGGGCTTCGGAACGGCCGTCGCGCGGTCAGCGCGCCGTCGCGGATTTCGCCGGCGACGGAGGCGATCATCGACACTTCCAGCAACTCGGAGGGCGACAGCGGCGGCAGGATCGAGGGCAGCCTCGCGGCCAGCATTGATTTGCCGGCGCCGGGAGAACCCATCATCAGCAGATGATGTCCGCCGGCCGCGGCGATCTCGAGCGCGCGCTTGGCGCTTTCCTGGCCCTTGATGTCGCGCAGGTCCAGAGAATTGGCCTCGGCCTCGTGCACCCTCGGCTGCGGGCGCGACAGGACTTGCGTGCCCTTGAAGTGATTGGCGATCTGGATCAGCGAATGCGCCGCCACGATCTGGATATCGGGGCTGGCCCAGGCGGCTTCCGCGCCGCAGGCCGCCGGACAGATCAGGCCCTCGTCGCGCGAATTGGCGCCGATCGCTGCCGGCAACACGCCCGCGACCGGCGCGAGCGATCCGTCGAGCCCGAGTTCGCCGAGTACCGTGAATCCGCTGAGCGCATCCGGCGGAATGGCGCCGATCGCCGCCATCAGGCCGAGCGCGATCGGCAGATCGTAGTGGCTGCCTTCCTTCGGCAGATCGGCGGGAGCAAGATTGACCGTGATTCGGCGCGCGGGCAGCGCGAGCCCGGAGGCGATCAGCGCCGAGCGCACCCGCTCGCGCGCCTCGGAAACCGCCTTGTCGGGAAGGCCGACAATGGCAAAGGCCGGCAATCCCGGCGCGACCTGCACCTGCACGTCGACGGCCCGGGCCTCGATCCCCTCAAAGGCTACGGTGGAAACGCGCTGAACCATGCTGCCCCTCTGACGCAATCCAAGGTAGCGGAAGGCTCGGGATAGCGCAAGAACATTAAGGGAACAACAGTCCCCATCGCCGCGGCGCAGCACCTTTTGCGTAGGAGTTGCTGCGGCAAACGCGGCTCATAGGTATAGTTTGGACATTCTGGGGGACGCCAATGTCTGGTCCAATCAAGGTCATCATGGTCGGGAAATGGTCGGTCGGATTTAGTAAAAGCAACAACCTGGCCATTCTCAGTTTCGAATTTGAAGACCACGACCCGATCAATCTGGCCATCCAGCCGGATCAGGCGGCCCTGATCGCCGGGGCGATCCAGGACAAACTGAGGTCGCTGACCAAATCAAATCGATTGATATGATGGGCAAGCCTGATGAGCCGTCGGCGCGGTTGCAGCACGCGCCGCTTCGGGCTGCGATGCGCATACTCGTCACGGCTCGCAGCCACCTGATCTCTACACAGGATGTTCCGGGGTGTTGTCGGGGCACCGGATCGGCTTCGCCTGCTCGGGCGCAAGCGTCCGGTCGATCAGCCAGACGGCGCTGTTGATCGCGGCAGCCCGTGATTTGGCTTCGCCTGACTTGACGGTCTTGTCGTCCAGTCGAACCGCCCACTTCCAGGGATAGGGCCCGCTGCCGCGAACGATCGTGTAGTGTTTGCCGCGATAATCCATTTGAACCTCGACCTGCCGACTAACGTGCGGCGCAGTCGATGGTTCGGAGAAAATGAGCCAGCGAGCGAAGGAACAATTGTCCAGGCAGACGACAGGCGAAATCCCGGGAGTCGCCGGAGCATCAAAGGAAGCGGGCCGAAAATTAGAACGAACGAGCCCGCAATCCGAGGCGGCGTAACCCTGCGTCGTTACAGATCGGGCTGCTGTATGACGTCCGGCGCCCGGGGGCTGGGATCGGTCGGGGTGGTTGCGTCCTCGACATGGGATTTCAGGTCGATCGCCTTTGTGACCACGGCGGTTACGATGCTGGGATCGCTCGTTGTTTTGGCGATCTTGAGGAGCGTCGTCGCCTGACGCGTGAAGTAGTTTCTGCGTAACACTGTACTTTCCCCAAAATACATCACTTGAGTAATTTACATCACGCACGAAGCTGGATTTGGTTCCGGAGAAAAGTACAAAAGTGGACGCAAGGGAACTTTTAACCCGGTTCCCTTCCAGGGAGAGATCGCGGGCGATTCATTTGCCCCGTTTCTTTTCGATCGCCTGCCATATTTTTGCCGCGACATCCGGCCCGCCCAATCGCCCGATCGCGCGAATGCCGGTCGGCGAGGTCACGTTGATCTCGGTCAGATTGCCGTCGATCACGTCAATGCCGACGAATAACAGTTCCCGTTGACGCAAGCTCGGGCCCAGGGCCGCGCAGATCTCGCGCTCGCGTGCCGTCAGGTCGGTGGCTCGCGCCGCGCCGCCGCGCACCATGTTGGAGCGCAGGTCGTCGGGCGCCGGCACGCGGTTGACTGCGCCGGCGAATTCGCCGTCGACCAGGATGATGCGCTTGTCGCCATGTTTGACCTCGGGAAGAAAACGCTGGATCACCCAGGGCTCCCTGAAGGTCACGGAGAACATGTCGAACAGCGAGCCGAAATTCATGTCCTGCGGCATTACCCGGAACACCGCGGCGCCACCATGGCCATGCAGCGGCTTCATCACCACAGCGCCGTGCTTGTCGCGGAAGGCATTGATCTCGTCGAGATCACGCGAGATCAGCGTCGGCGGCATCAGATGCGGGAAATCCATCACGAAGATTTTTTCGGGCGCGTTGCGCACGCTGGCGGGATTGTTGACCACCAGTGTCTTGGGGTGAAGCCGTTCGAGAAAATGCGTCGAGGTGATGTAGGCGAGATCGAACGGCGGGTCCTGCCGCAGCAGGATGACGTCGAACGCTGCCAACGGCGCGGGCCTGGGCTCGCCGAGGGTGAAGTGATTGCCGGGCTCGTCGCGAACGCCGAGATTTTGGACCGGCGCCACCACCTCCTCGCCGCGCAATGATAATTTGTCCGGCGTATAATAAGAGAGGCCGTGGCCGCGCTTTTGTGCTTCCAAAAGCAGGGCGAAGGTCGAATCGCCCGCGATGTTGATGCGCGCGATGGGGTCCATCTGGACGGCGACGTTCAATTTCATTGCTGGGGTCCGCAAGTTGGCTCGGAGGGAAGGAGTTTTCGAACATTTTTGGGCCCGGTGGCTTCATCCTTCGAGATGCACCGCTCCGCGATGCTCCTCAGGATGAGGTCTTGCAGACCCTCATGGTGAGGAGCGCGGCAACGCTGCGCGTCTCGAACCATGTGGCCCGCCGGGGGCGCGGTGACGATCGGAGACATTTGCAAAAATGGCCCTAGGTGCTGGCGTCGAATGCCGCCATCAAATGGCGAGGCAGCCGCCGCGGCGCAATCAGCATGGCGTCAAAACGGAGTTCGAAATCGGCATGTTCGGGATGCGCCATCAGCCAGGCCTGTGCCGCATCGATGATGCGCGCCTGCTGGCGCGGTGTCACCGCGTAGGCCGCCTCGTCGAGGCTGGCGCGGGCCTTGACCTCGATGAATGCCAGCAGATTTCGCCGCCGCGCCACGATGTCGATCTCGCCATAGGAGGTGCGAAAACGCTTGGCGAGGATGCGATAGCCCTTGGCCATCAGAAAGGCGGCAGCGCGGCTTTCGGCGGACAGACCGGTGCGAAACGCCGCCACGCGGGCGGGTGAGGCGCGGCTTGCAGGCTTATCCGATGCTGCGACGTCTTTAGTCTTCGCCATGGCCGCCCTTCGCGCTGATTTGCGCATTGGTTTGCGCGTTGGATTCCCTGGCGAGCTCCAGGGCGCGGGCATAGATCTCGCGGCGCGAACGGCCGGACAGTTCGACCGCGTGCGCGACTGCGTCCTTTACGCTGCCGCGCGCAAGCGACGATCGCAAGAGATCGTCCAGCGCTTCGCCTTCCATGGCCTGCGCCCCCGCCGACGGCGGCCCGATCACCAGCACGAATTCGCCGCGCGTCTCGAGCCCGTCGGCGGCATCGGCCAGTTCGGAAAGCGGCGCGCGCCTGATCTCTTCATGCAGCTTGGTCATCTCGCGGCAGATGGCGGCGTCGCGGTCGCCCATGATGCCGGCGAGATCGGCAAGCGCGTCCCGCACGCGGTTTCCGGATTCGAACAGCACCAGCGTGGCATCGAGCCGCGCCAGTTCGGCAAGCCGCGCACGCCGCGCGGTTTGCCGGGGTGGCAGAAACCCTTCGAAGAAAAACCGGTCGGTCGGCAACGCCGCCACCGCCAGCGCCGCCAGCACCGAAGAGGGACCCGGCAGCGCGATCACATGATGGCCCGCCGCGCAGGCCTCGCGCACCAGCTTGAAGCCGGGATCGGAGATCAAGGGCGTGCCGGCATCCGAGACCAGGGCGATGGAGGCGCCCTGCGCCAGCTTTTCCAGGATTTTTGGCCGCGCCTGCGCGGCGTTGTGCTCATGATAGGGCTTGAGCAGCGCCGCGATCGCGTAGCGTTCGGTCAGCCGGCGGGTGATGCGGGTATCTTCGCAGGCGATGATGTCGACGCCGGCCAGCGTTTGCAGCGCCCGCAAGGTGATGTCGCCGAGATTGCCGATCGGCGTGGCTACCAGATGCAGCCCTGGAACCGGCTTCGGCGCGGTCAGGACGTGACCGCCGAGGGAAAACGTGCGCGCCGCGGGTTCCCTCGAGCCTTCAGGGCTTTGGCCTTCAGGGCTATTTATGGAAGCAGCTTTTGCGCGCATAATCCCAATCTAAAGCGTTTTCGAGCGCAGTGGATATGGGTTCGCGGCAAGAAAACGCGTCCGGTAACGGCGGCGCGCGCAAAACGTTGGGAAAACCGGGTCCTGCAACCGGGTGCGAGGCAGAAGGCCATAATCCTTTTGTTTTAGTTAACTATTCGCCGACAATATGCCTGAATCCGCCCTCCTCGTGGTTTGGAGGTTGAAATTTCTGGCCGATTTCGGTCGGTCAAGCGAAGAGAGGCGATGGTGGATCCGTCCAAATCCAAATCACGCCCTGCCAGCGGGACAACCCGGCGGACGGCGGTTGGCTTGATTCTCGGCGCACCCCTGCTCGGGGCCTGTGCCGGCGTGAGTTCGTTTTCCAATCCGTTCAGTTCGCAGCCCTCGGCCCAGGAACCGCTGGTGGCGGGCAGCGGGCAGGTCAAGGTGGGATTGATCCTGCCGTTGTCGGCCGCCGGCAATGCCGGCGTCGCGGCGCAATCGATGAAGAACGCCGCCGAGATGGCGCTGGCGGAATTCCAAAATCCCAACATCCAGCTTCTGATCAAGGATGACGCTGGCAATCCGCAAGGTGCAAGCCAGGCCACGCAGCAGGCGCTCGATGAAGGTGCCGAGATCATCCTCGGTCCGCTGTTTGCACAATCGGTGCCGGCGGCCGCGCAACTGACGCGCGCACGCGACGTGCCCGTGATCGCTTTCTCGACCGATTCGAGCGTGGCGGGACGCGGCGTCTATCTCCTGAGTTTCCTCCCGGAGTCCGACGTCAACCGGATCGTCGAATATTCGGCCAGCATCGGCAAGCGATCCTTCGCGGCACTTCTGCCGGAGAACGCCTACGGCAACGTGGTGGAAGCCACCTTCAAACAGGCGGTCGGCCGCAGAGGCGGCCGCGTCGTCGCGTTCGAAAAATACGGCGCCGACCGCGCCGCCGCGGCCCGGACCGTGGCGCAGGCGCTCGGCACGGCGGATGCACTTTTTCTCGCCGACGATGGCGATTCGGTGGTGGCGGTAGCGGACTCGCTCACTGCGGCAGGCGCCAATTTGAGAAACATCCAGCTGCTCGGCACCGGCCTGTGGGACAATCCGCGCGTGTTCGCAAGCCCTGCCCTGCAAGGCGGTCTCTATGCCGCGCCGGATCCATCCGGTTTCCGGAGTTTCTCCACGCGCTACCGCGCCAAATTCGGAGCCGACCCCGTGCGCACCGCGACGCTGGCCTATGACGCGGTGGCGCTGGTCGCCGCATTGGCGCGAACCCAGGGCCCGCAACGATTTTCGATCGCGGTACTGACCAATCCGTCCGGCTTTGCCGGCATCGACGGGCTGTTTCGCTTCCGTGCCGACGGCACCAATGAACGGGGGCTTGCGGTGATGCGGGTGGGATCGGGCGGCGGTGCGCCGGTCGCCGGTTCGCCGAAGAGTTTTGGGGCTTGATGTCGTTCCCGGGGAACGCGGGAACCCATAACCACCGGCGACTCTGCTTTGGTTGAAAGCGTCTCCCCAACTTTTTCAAATGAGCGGCTGCGGCGTATGGGTCCCTGCTTTCGCGGGACGACATTACGCCGCGAGATCGGCTACCACGGCATCGAGCACGGGGAATCCGGCTTGCGTGACGCGCAGCCGGCCGTTGTCGTCGACCACGATGGCGCCTTCCTCGCGCAGGATCGCGACGCGACGCGGATCGAGCGGCCGCCCCGATAACGCCATGTAGCGCGCGGGATCGATGCCCTCGGCGAGCCGCAATCCCATCAGCAGAAATTCATCGGCGCGCTCTTCGCTGTTGAGGCGATCGTCTGACACGACGCCATGGCCATTGGCCTCGACGCGCATCAGCCACGCCTCGGGGCGTTTCTCGGCTGATATCGCGTGCCTGACGCCGTCGATATCGAGCCGGCCGTGTGCGCCCGGCCCGATGCCGGCATATTCCTCGCCGCGCCAGTAAACCAGATTATGCCGGCACTCGGCGCCCGAGCGGGCGTGATTGGAAATCTCGTAGGCCGGCAGCCCATGCCCGGCACAGACCTCCTGCGTGACATCGTAGAGCGCGCGGGCGGTCGCCTCATCAGGTGTTTTCAGTTTACCCGCGGCGTGCAGGCCGAAAAACGGCGTGCCCTCTTCGATGGTCAATTGATAGAGCGACAGATGCTCGGCCGCCTCCCCGATGGCGCGCTTCAATTCATCAGCCCACATCTGCGGCGTCTGATCGGGGCGGGCGTAGATCAGGTCGAACGAATATCGCTCGAATGCGGCGCGCGCGATCGCTACCGCATCGAGCGCCTCGCGCGCGCTGTGCAGGCGCCCCAGCGCCTTCAGCGAGGCATCGTCCAGCGCCTGCACGCCGAGCGATGCCCGGTTGACGCCGGCGGCGCGATAGCCGGCAAACCGCGTGGCCTCGACACTGGTGGGATTGGCTTCGAGGGTGACTTCGACGTCCGGCGCCACGCGCCAGTGCTTGCCGACCGCCTCCAATATGGCGCCGACGGTTTGCGGCCGCATCAACGACGGCGTGCCGCCGCCGAGAAAAATCGACGAGACCTCCCGGCCGGGCGTGCGCGCCGCGGTGGTCTCGATCTCGCGCGCGAAGGCGCGGGCAAACCGATCTTCGTCGACGGCAGCGTGCCGGACATGGCTGTTGAAATCGCAATAGGGACATTTCGAGAGGCAAAACGGCCAATGCAGGTAAACGCCGAATGCCGCTTTTCCGCCGGCGTCAGTCAAGGCAGATCTCCGCCAGTTTGACAAAGGCGCGAGCGCGATGCGACAGCCCAAGGCCGAGCGGCGGCAGGCCATGTTTCTCGATTGCAGTCATCTCGCCGAAGGTGCGGGTATGTCCGTCGGGCATGAACATCGGATCGTAGCCGAAGCCGGCGGTGCCGCGCGGCGGCCACACCAGCGTGCCGCAGGCCAGCGCCTCGACCTCCTCGAGATGATCGTCGGGCCAGGCGACGCATAACGCGGACACGAAATGCGCCTTTCGCTGCGGAGGCTCAGTCGCGCCGCGTTCCCTCAGCAGCCGTTCGATCCGGGTCATTGCCTGGGTAAAGTCCTTGTTCGGCCCGGCCCAGCGCGCGGAGAAAATTCCCGGCGCGCCGTCGAGCGCGTCGACCGCGAGGCCCGAATCGTCGGCGAACGCCGGGAGCTGCGCCGATTTCGCCGCTGCGATCGCCTTGATCCGGGCATTGGCGCGAAAGGTGTCGCCGGTCTCGTCGGGCTCGCCGAGGCCAAGTTCGCCTGCCGATATCGCCTCCACGCCGTGCGGCGCGAGCAATTCACGCATCTCCGCAAGCTTGCCGGGATTATGGGTCGCGATCACGAGCTTGCCCTTGATCCGGCGGTGTTGGGTCATGACCATTTCGTTATTCGTCATGGCCGGCATGAGGATTCCCTGCAAATCACGCCACGGCCATTTTCTGCAGGTCCACCAGCCGCGCCACGCCTTTTCGCGCCAGCGCCATCAAGGAGAGAAATTCGGCTTCCGAGAACGGGGTCTTTTCCGCCGTGCCCTGCACCTCGATGATGCGGCCCTCGCCGGTCATCACGAAATTGGCGTCGGTATCGGCTTCCGAATCTTCGGCGTAATCGAGATCGAGCACCGGTGTGCCGTTATAGATGCCGCAGGAAATCGCGGCCACGTTGTCGCGCAGCACGTCGCCCTTGACCATGTTGCGGGTCTTCATCCAGCCGATGCAATCGGCGAGCGCGACCCAGGCACCGGTGATCGCGGCGGTGCGCGTACCGCCATCGGCCTGCAGCACGTCGCAGTCGACGGTGATCTGGCGCTCGCCGAGCGCCTTGAGGTCGAGGGTCGCGCGCAATGAACGGCCGATCAGGCGCTGGATTTCGACGGTGCGGCCGTTTTGTTTGCCGGCGGCCGCCTCGCGGCGGGTGCGCTCGAGCGTGGCGCGGGGCAGCATGCCGTATTCGGCTGTCACCCAGCCGCGGCCCTGGCCCTTGAGCCATGGCGGCAGCCGCTCTTCCAGCGTGGCCGTGACCAACACATGGGTGTCGCCGAATTTAACCATGCAGGAGCCCTCGGCGTATTTGACCACGCCGCGCTCCAGGGACACGGCGCGCAATTCGTCGGGTGCACGGCGGCTTGGCCGCATGGAAAATCCTCCGAAAATACGGCAAAGGTTATGGCTTGCGGTGCTTGTAGGAGGGGGAACGGGCAGCGGCAAGGCCTTTAGCCGGCTGTTAACGACCATTGTCTGCTTGTATCTCGGCCGCCAGATCGACAAATTAGGGCCGGATGCCAGCGCGTCCGGTAAAATGGGATCCGGTTTTGCGTCCCGGCCGCGCGATAGATGTTCTGGAGTACCTGTGGCCCACCACGAACCGATCGGTCTGATCGCGCCGCATGCCGGGCTCGCCCAGCTCAACGAGCGCTCGCGCGACATCTTTCGTCAAATCGTCGAAAGTTATCTCGCGACCGGCGAACCGGTCGGCTCGCGCAATATTTCGCGGCTGATCGCAGTACCGTTGTCGCCGGCCTCGGTGCGCAACGTGATGTCGGACCTCGAGGAGCTCGGACTGATCTACGCGCCGCATACCTCCGCCGGGCGGCTGCCGACCGAATTCGGTTTGCGGTTTTTCGTCGATGCCTTGATGCAGCTCGGCGATCTCACCGAACCGGAGCGGCAGTCGATTCAGTCCCAGCTTGCCTCGGTCGGCAAGGCGCAATCGGTTGAAGCCGCCCTCGGCGAAGCCTTGACCCGGCTGTCCGGCCTGACCCGCGCCGCGGCGGTGGTGCTGACCGCGAAATCCAATTCGCGGCTCAAGCATATCGAATTCGTGCGGCTGGAGCCGGAACGCGCGCTGGTGGTGCTGGTCGGTGAAGACGGTCAGGTCGAAAATCGCGTGCTGATGCTGCCGCCGGGCGTTCCCTCCTCGGCCTTGACCGAAGCCACCAATTTTCTCAATGCGCGGATCCGGGGCCGGACGCTCGCCGAAGCGCGTCTCGAACTTGAAACCGCGTTGACGCAAAGCCGCGCCGAACTCGATCAATTGACTCAAAAGGTCATCGCCGCGGGGATCGCGAGCTGGTCCGGCGGCGAAAACGACGACCGGCAGCTGATCGTGCGCGGTCACGCCAACCTGCTGGAAGATCTGCACGCGCTGGAGGATCTGGAACGCGTGCGGCTGTTGTTCGACGATCTCGAGACCAAGCGCGGGGTGATCGATCTGTTGGGACGGGCGGAGCGCGCCGAGGGCGTGCGGATTTTCATCGGATCGGAAAACAAGCTGTTTTCGCTGTCCGGCTCTTCCACCATCATCGCGCCCTACAGCGATGCCTCGGGCCATATCGTCGGAGTTTTAGGCGTCATCGGACCGACGCGGCTGAATTATGCCCGGGTGATCCCGACGGTGGATTATGCCGCCCGCATCGTCAGCCGTATGCTGGGCGGCTGACCTCGTCCCCTTGCGCTTGATTTTTGACCGCTAAAGCACGATATCCCGGCCAGCAGCTCCCGTTCATCCCAAGCCATTTTCCGAAAAAGGCAATCTATGAGCGATCCCAGCCGGCAGAAGGACGATCCGGTGAACCCGGCGGAGGCCCCCGAGCCCGTGGTTTCCAAGCCCTACATCATGCCCGACGATCCCGAAGAAGGCTCGGTCGAAGCGCTGGCGAAGGAAGCCGCCGAAGCGCGCGACAAGATGCTTCGCACGCTTGCGGAAATGGAAAACCTGCGCAAGCGCACCGCGCGCGAGGTGAGCGATGCGCGAACCTACGGCATCTCCGGCTTTGCGCGCGACGTTCTTGAAATCGCGGACAATCTGCAGCGCGCGCTCGATGCAGTCCCGGCCGAGGCCAAGGCGGCCGCCGATCCCGGTCTCAAGGCGCTGATCGAAGGCGTCGAACTGACCGAGCGATCGCTTCTCAATGCGCTCGAGAAAAACGGCGTCAGGAAATTCGATCCCTCGGGCGAGAAGTTCGATCCGAATTTTCAGCAGGCGATGTACGAGGTGCCCGATCCTTCGGTGCCCGCCGGAACGGTGCTCCAGGTGGTGCAGGCCGGCTACATGATCGGCGAGCGCGTGCTGCGGCCGGCGCTGGTCGCGGTATCCAAAGGTGGCGCGAAAGCAACCGCGGCGAACAGCAACGAGCCGGACAGCGCCGCCTGAAATTCTCCAATCGAGCCGTGCTATCCGCGCGGCACGATTCCGTCACGCACCGCGCGGAAGCGCGGAAACGATGTCGGCCATTGCTCGCGCGGCGCGCTGCCGATGATGCGCAGCGAGTTCGAGCCGCCGAATCTCAGCCATTGCACCACGGTGACGGGGGTATTGTCCTTGCCGCTGGTTGCGTCGATCCGCGTTTCATATCCGGGCGTACCCTCGATGCGAATGGGTTCGGACATCGTAATCCGCCCCTCGCGTATGCCGGGAATCGTGGTTGCGGCCTGTTGGGCAAAGCGGGCGCGATCGTCCGGCTGCGCCGGCGTAGCCCCGATCACGCCGATGATCATGAAGGGCGCAGCTTCCAGACCGCTGCTTTCATTGCCGTCGGCGAGAACCAGCGCCGCGCCCGGCGCCAGCGTGCGGACATTCTTGAAGTCGCCGAGTTCGCCGATCTTGAACGGCATCAGGCCAAGCTGTTCCTCGACCGGAACCTCCTTGCGGATCGCCGCCGATGCAAACATTTGCCGCACTGCCTCGTCGGTATAGATCTTGACCGCGTTCTCCGGGACCTGCACCGCGACATAGCCGGAGAAGGTGCCGCCCGGCAGAATCATCGAATAGCGCCGCACGCCGGTCGCGCCGTCCTTGGCGCTTTCGGCGGTGTAGTAGGCAACGCCCGCCGAGGTCTCGATGCTCTCGGGTTTGATGCCGCCTGTGCCGGCCGGGTTGGCCTTGAAGGCGTTCATGACTTCGCCATAGGCCTCGGCCGGAAGCTCCGTAACCAATACCTTGACGCTATGGTCCTCGGTCTCGAATCCGGTGAAGGATTTCGCACCGACCAGGCCCACAAGCGGCGTCATACCCACCCGGACGCCCGGCGGGAAAATAACGTCCGCCGCGAAGGCGGGGCAGAGGGCGCCGACCAGCAGGGCAATCGCGGCCAGCAGTCGAATGGGCTTCATCAAATATCTACTTGGTTTGCATTGAGGCCGTTCGATGTCGGCCGGTCGCCGATCCCTTGCCGGGACATTTTGCGTTTTCGCGACCTGCTTTTAAAGGATTTGCCGTTCCGGCAACAGCCCGAGCCGCGATTCCGTTTCGTTAACTTATCGCCCGCCCGGTTCCGGCGCGACCCGCGCATCGCGATCGGGCGCGCTGCCATGGGGGGAGTGAACCGGCCCCGAACGGATACTATCTTTCAAGCTTGAGGGGTTTTCGTGGGCTAAGGTTGCGCCCGCCTCCTTGCGGGGCCTGCCCCCCCTCCTATATGAGGCTCACCGTCGCAATATCGCGAGTAATTGATATTGGGGGTTTGGATTGGTGCGCCGTCAGGGCCCAGCCAACCTGCCGCAAAATGAAGGGTATGAGGACCATGGGAAAGGTCATTGGGATCGATCTCGGCACCACCAATTCGTGCGTCGCCGTAATGGATGGCAAGACAGCCAAAGTCATTGAAAACGCCGAGGGCATGCGGACGACCCCGTCGATCGTCGCCTTTAGCGACGACGGCGAGCGCCTCGTCGGCCAGCCTGCCAAGCGCCAGGCCGTGACCAATCCCGAGCGGACCTTCTTTGCGGTCAAGCGCCTGGTCGGCCGCCGCTATGACGACCCGATGGTCGAAAAGGACAAGAAGCTCGTCCCCTACAAGATCATCAAGGCATCCAACGGCGATGCCTGGGTCGAGGCCGACGGCAAGACCTACTCGCCCTCGCAGGTCTCCGCTTTCGTTCTGCAGAAGATGAAAGAGACCGCGGAAGCCCATCTCGGCCAGAAGGTCGAACAGGCTGTCATCACCGTTCCCGCCTATTTCAACGACGCGCAACGTCAGGCCACCAAGGACGCCGGCAAGATCGCCGGCCTTGAGGTGCTGCGCATCATCAACGAGCCGACCGCAGCCGCCCTTGCCTACGGTCTCGACAAGTCGAAATCCGGCACCATCGCGGTGTACGACCTTGGCGGCGGCACCTTCGACGTCTCGATCCTCGAGATCGGCGACGGCGTGTTCGAGGTGAAGTCGACCAACGGCGATACCTTTTTGGGCGGCGAAGATTTCGACATGCGCCTGGTCAGCTATCTGGCCGATGAATTCCAGAAGGAGCAGGGCATCAACCTGCGCAACGACAAGCTTGCCTTGCAGCGCCTGAAGGAGGCCGCCGAAAAAGCCAAGATCGAATTGTCCTCGACGACGCAGACCGAAATCAATCTGCCGTTCATCACCGCCGATCAAGCCGGGCCGAAGCATCTGACGATGAAACTGACGCGCGCCAAGTTCGAGGCGCTGGTCGACGATCTCATCCAGAAGACCATCGAGCCCTGCCGCAAGGCGCTGAAGGACGCAGGCCTCACCGCCGGCGAGATCGGCGAAGTGGTGCTGGTCGGCGGCATGACCCGCATGCCGAAGGTCCAGGAGGTGGTGAAGCAGTTGTTCGGCAAGGAGCCGCACAAGGGCGTCAATCCCGACGAGGTCGTCGCCATCGGCGCGGCCATTCAGGCCGGCGTGCTGCAGGGCGACGTCAAGGACGTGCTGCTGCTCGACGTGACGCCGCTGTCGCTCGGCATCGAGACGCTGGGTGGCGTGTTTACCCGCATCATCGACCGCAACACCACGATCCCGACCAAGAAGAGCCAGGTGTTCTCGACCGCCGAGGACAACCAGAATGCCGTCACCATCCGCGTGTTCCAGGGCGAACGCGAAATGGCGGCCGACAACAAGGTTTTGGGCCAGTTCGACCTGATGGGCATTCCGCCCTCGCCGCGCGGCATGCCGCAAATCGAGGTAACCTTCGATATCGACGCCAACGGCATCGTCAACGTCTCGGCCAAGGACAAGGCCACCGGCAAGGAGCAGCAGATCCGCATCCAGGCCTCCGGCGGCCTGTCGGAAGCCGACATCCAGAAGATGGTCAAGGACGCCGAGGCCAACGCCGCCGAGGACAAGAAACGCCGCGCGGCGGTCGACGCCAAGAACCATGCCGACGCGCTGGTGCACTCCACCGAGAAGGCGCTGGCCGAACATGGTTCGAAGGTCGAGGAGAGCGAGCGCCGCGCCATCGAGGACGCCGTCAGCGATCTGAAGGAAGCGCTGAAGGGCGACGATGCCGAGGCGATCACGGCCAAGACCAACACGCTGGCGCAGGCCTCCATGAAGCTTGGTGAAGCCATGTACAAGCAGCAGGCCGAGACCGATGCGGCCAAGGATGCCGCCAAGGACGATGTGGTCGACGCGGAATTCACCGAGGTCGACGACGACAAGAACAACAAGAAATCTGCTTAGGCGGCAGGTATCATGACCCTCATTCTGAAGAACGCGCCAGTTGCGTCTTCCAGGATGAGGGTCATTTTTCGTTAAGCCGGAGGCTGCATCTTATGCGACGCACTCCTTCGGAATGAGAACGAACTTCGGGCGGGTTTGACGGATGTCCACCAAGCGCTGCTATTACGAAACCCTTGAGGTCGATCGAACCGCAGACGAGTCCAAACTCAAGGCCGCGTTCCGCAAGCTTGCGATGAAATGGCATCCGGACAAGAATCCGGGCGATGCGACCAGCGAACTCCGTTTCAAGGAAATCAACGAAGCCTACGAGGTCTTGAAGGACGGCGACAAGCGCGCCGCCTATGACCGCTTCGGCCACGCGGCGTTCGATCAAGGCAGCGGCGGTGCGGGCTTCGGCGCCGGCTTTGCATCTTCATTCTCGGATATTTTCGAAGATCTGTTCGGCATGGCCGGGCAGCGCGGCCGTGGTGGCCGCGAGCGCGGCCAGGACCTGCGCTACAATATGGAAATCACGCTGGAGGAAGCGTTCCTCGGCAAGACCGCCCAGATCGAAATTCCGGTCTCGGTCACCTGCGAATCCTGTTCGGGCACCGGCGCCAAGGCCGGCACCAAGCCGAAAAACTGTTCGATGTGCGGCGGGCAGGGGCGGGTGCGTCAGGCACAGGGATTTTTCACGCTGGAGCGCACCTGCCCCGGCTGTCACGGCCGCGGCCAGATGATCGAGGACCCCTGCCGATCGTGCTCGGGTTCGGGACGGGTGACCCGCGATCGGAGCCTGTCGGTCAATATTCCGCAAGGCGTCGAAGACGGTACGCGCATCCGGCTTGCCGGCGAGGG
Organism: uncultured Alphaproteobacteria bacterium; assembly: GCA_963742425.1. Lineage (GTDB taxonomy): Bacteria > Pseudomonadota > Alphaproteobacteria > Rhizobiales > Xanthobacteraceae > Bradyrhizobium. The sequence goes on along the minus strand of CAVULR010000004.1, from coordinate 352,541 downwards.
CGAGGCGGGCGTCCGTGGCGGCCCAGCAGGCGATCTCTACATTTTCCTGTCGCTGGCGGCACATCAGTTTTTTCAGCGCGATGGCGCCGATCTGCATTGCCGCGTCCCGATCTCGATGGTGAGCGCGGCGCTGGGCGGCGAATTCGAAGTGCCGACCATCGACAAGGGGAAAACCAAGGTGAAAATCCCCTCGGGGACCCAGTCCGGCCGGCGCTTTCGCATCGCATCAAAGGGCATGCCGGTACTTCGCTCGCGCCAGACCGGAGACATGTACGTCCAGGTCGTGGTCGAAACGCCGCAGAACCTCACCAAGAAGCAGCAGGAGTTGCTGGCCGAGTTCGAAAAATTATCATCCGGTGCAACCCAGCCGGAAGCGGCGGGTTTCTTCACCAAGGTCAAGGACTTCTTCGGTAATCGCGCCAACTCATGAAGCGCGCGCGGCTTGACCGTTTCGCCTGCTAGCTATACGTCTTTATGACTATTTTCTGACACAGCCGCTTACGCGGTCCCGCCTGGTAGCGACATGCCTTTGCAATCGTCCGTGCGTGCGTTGAAAAAGCCCCTCCGTCTCGACGACGAGGTTCGTTTTCTCCGTTCATGGATCGAAAAGCCGCTCCACATGGGCGCCGTGATGCCTTCGGGCCGGGTGCTGGCGCGCACCATGGCGCAATATGTCGATATCCGCTCCCGTGGGCCGGTCATCGAATTGGGTCCGGGCACCGGCGCGATCACCAGCGCCCTGATCGAGCGTGGCGTCGATCAAAAACGTCTCGTCCTTGTCGAATATAATCCGGGCTTTTGCGCGCTGTTGCGCGACCGCTATCCCCACGCCAGGATCGTGCAGGGCGACGCCTATACGTTGCGGGACTTGCTCCGGAATATGCTGAGCGCCCCCGCTTCCGCCGTGGTGTCCGGCCTGCCGCTTGTCACCAAGCCGATGCTGACGCGCCTGAAGCTGATCCGCGAGGCCTTCCTCGCGCTGGCGCCCGGCGCACCGTTCGTGCAGTTCACCTATTCGGTTGCGCCGCCGATTCCGAAATCGCTGCCGGGCGTGTCCACAGAAGCCTCCGAGCGGATCTGGATGAACCTTCCGCCGGCGCGTGTCTGGGTGTATCGCAAGGACTAGCCAAACCGCGTACCCGTTACGGAAAGTGCGCCCCCTCTCCCGCTTGCGGGGGAGGGCTGGGGTGGGGGTGCCTCCGCGATTCACACTGCCCCACCCGCATCGCATCATCCGATGCGATGCGACCTCCCCCGCAAGCGGGAGAGGTTGAACGGAGTTCTGCGTCAGTCCATGTCCGCGCTGAAAATCCTTGTGATTCCCGGCTCGCTTCGCACCGGCTCGCACAATGCGAGGCTTGCGGCGGTGGCGGCGTATCAATTCGCGCAGGCCGGCGCGGAAGTCAGCCGCATTTCGCTCGCCGATTTTCCGCTGCCGATCTATGACGGCGACCTGCAGACGAAATCGGGCGTACCGAAGCATGCGATCAACCTCAAGCGGATGATCGGTGCGCATCATGGCGTCCTCCTGGTCACGCCGGAATACAATTCTTCGGTGCCGCCTCTGGTCAAGAACACCATCGACTGGGTAACGCGCGTGCAGGACGCACAGGAAACCCGCGGTCAGGTCTTTCGCAACCGGGTCTTTGCAATCGCCGCGGCCTCGGAAAGCCGTCTCGGCGGAACACGGGCGCTGGCGGCGCTGCGGCTGATCCTGACGGCCTGCCATGCCATGGTTATTCCGAACCAGCTCGCGCTGTCATTCGCCGGCGAGGCCTATGACGATATGGACAGGTTGAAGCATCCGGCCGACATCGAGGCGCTCAACGCGCTGGTGCGGCAGTTGATCGACGTTTCCCAACGCATGATGTGAGGTGACATGCCGCCACCCGTTATCGTCCCCCGCGACCGGTTGATTGTGCCGCTCGATCTGCCCGACGTCGCCGCGGCGGAGGCGATGATTGCCCGGCTCGGTGACAGCGTCACGTTCTACAAGATCGGCTATCAGCTCGCTTATGCCGGCGGCCTGCCGCTGGTGCGAGAGCTCACCGATGCCGGCAAAAAGGTGTTCGTCGATCTAAAACTGCACGACATCGGCAATACGGTGGCGCGCGGTGTCGAGAGCATCGCCAGATCGGGGGCGACATTCCTGACCGTGCATGCCTATCCCCAGACCATGAAGGCCGCGGTCGAGGGCCGCGCGGGCTCGGGGTTGAAAATCCTCGCCGTCACGGTGCTGACTTCCTATGATGACGGCGATCTACATGCCGCCGGCTATCGCCTTGGCGTGTCCGATCTGGTCGAGGCCCGCGCCCAGCAGGCGCAGGTGCTCGGGGTCGATGGCCTGGTATGCGCGCCGCAAGAGGCGGCCAGCCTGCACAAGATCGTCGGTCATCAGATGGTTCTGGTGACGCCGGGCATCCGTCCGGCAGGGGTGGCCGCCGGCGACCAGAAGCGCATCATGACACCGGCGCGCGCCATCGCAGCCGGCGCGGATTATCTGGTGGTCGGCCGGCCCGTGCTGGAAGCAGCCGATCCCAAGGCGGCCGCCGATGCCATCCAGGCTGAAATCGTGCAGGCGCTGGGTTGATTGGGTTTACTGCTTCACCACTCGAGATCTACTCCCTCTCCTATGGGGAGAGGGTTGGGGTGAGGGGGTACGGTCTATCGTAAAGTGTAACCCCTCACCCGGATCGCTTGCGCGATCCGACCTCTCCCGATGGGAGAGGTGAAAAGACTCTGCCGCTTTGATAGGTGTCAAAAAAGAGGAAAGAGCAAATGCCCAAAGGCTACTGGATCGCGCGCATCGACGTTCACAACATGGACGGCTACAAGGAATATGTCGCGCAGAACGGCGCGGTGTTTGCGAAATACGGCGCGAAATTCCTGGTGCGCGGCGGCAAGCACGAGACCAAGGAAGGCTCGTCGCGTTCGCGCAATGTGGTACTCGAATTCAAGGATTACGAGACCGCGCTCGCCTGTTACAATTCGCCGGAATATGCGCGCCTGGTTGCGATCCGAAAGCCCCATGCCGAGAGCGACCTCGTGATCATCGAGGGCTATGACGGGGCGCAGCCTTGAGAGCTATGGAGGTCGGCAATCGTTGGCGCGCATATGCCTGATCGAATTCAGATAACCCGCCTCTATTCGCTTCCGCCTGGTCTCGAAACCCTCCGGGCCGAAACCGTTCGGCAAGGTTTTCGGTTCATGGATCGGCTCGTGTCTGATTGGGCGAGCGGCGCCAATACCTTCAACCACCAAGGCGAATGCCTTCTGGGCGCATTTGCGGACGGGCGGCTGGTTGGGGTAGGAGGACTTAACATCGATCCGTATCTATCGCTGAACGACGTCGGGCGAGTTCGCCATGTTTATGTTCTGGAGGGTTGGAGGGACAAAGGGCTCGGGCGGGCGCTTGTCGATCGTCTTCTGAGTGAGGCGAGAGGAGTGTTCAACGAAGTGCGACTTCGGACAGAGACGGGCGGCGCGGCTAACTTCTACATCCGCTGCGGATTCAGCGCGGCTCACGATGCGACCGCCTCGCATGCGGTAAAACTCCCGAATCGGAACTGATTCAACCGATCACTAGGGCTCTTTAGTTGCCGGAACTGCCTGCCCCGGCTATACGGCAAAGGACGAGGTTTTGGTGATGTCCGATATGCGCCTGATCGTTGCGGGGGCCGGCGGCCGGATGGGCCGCGCGCTGACGCGTGTCATCTCGGAGACGCCGGGCGCTGTGCAGACGGGCGCGCTGGAAGCTCCCGGCTCTCAGTTCTTGGGCAAGGATGCCGGCATGCTGGCGGGCCTGCCCGCCAATGGCGTGCTGGTATCCGCCGACCTGTGGTCGCTGTCGGCCGAGGCCGACGGCATTCTCGATTTTACCGTGCCGGGAGCGACGATCGCCAATGTCGCCATTGCCGCCCAGCGCGGCCTCGTCCACATCATCGGCACCACCGGCCTGTCGGCCTCTGATGACGCGGTGATCAGAAGCGTCACTTCGCGCGCCATCGTCGTGAAATCGGGCAATATGAGCCTCGGCATCAACCTGCTGGCGGCGCTGGTGAAGCGCGTGGCGCAGTCGCTCGACGAAAGCTTCGACATCGAAATTCTGGAAATGCATCACCGTGCCAAGGTCGACGCGCCGTCGGGCACGGCCTTCATGCTTGGTGAGGCCGCCGCCCAGGCCGCAACATCACGCTGGAGGGTCATTCGGCGCGCGGCCGCGACGGCCAGACCGGCGCGCGGCGATCGGGCGATATCGGCTTTGCCTCCCTGCGTGGTGGTACCGCCGCCGGCGATCACAGCGTGATCTTCGCGGGGCCGATGGAGCGCATCGAGCTCACTCACCGGGCCGAGGACCGGACGATGTTCGCGCAAGGCGCGATCAAGGCCGCGCTGTGGGCGCGTGGTCAGAAGCCCGGAATGTATTCGATGGCCGACGTGCTCGGGCTCGGCGATTTCTGAAAATTTGCAGCCTCACGAATCGAAACGGAAACCAAGGGAATGAACGACCGCCTTCTTGTGCTCGTGCGTCACGGCCAGAGCGAATGGAATTTGAAGAACCTGTTTACCGGCTGGAAGGATCCCGATCTCACCGAGCAGGGGATTGCCGAGGCGAAAGACGCCGGCCGCCGGCTGAAGGCGCAGGGGCTGTCGTTCGATATCGCCTTTACCTCGGTGCTCAAGCGCGCGCAGCACACGCTCGATCTGACGCTGGCCGAGATCGGCCAGACCGGCCTTCCGGTCCGAAAACATCTGGCGCTCAACGAGCGCGACTATGGCGAGCTCTCCGGCCTCAACAAGGATGACGCCCGCAAGAAATGGGGTGAGAAGCAGGTGCATGTCTGGCGGCGCTCCTACGACGTGCCGCCGCCCGGTGGCGAAAGCCTGAAGGATACGCTGGCGCGCACGCTGCCCTATTATGTTCAGGAGATTCTGCCCTGCGTGCTGCGCGGCGAGCGCACGCTGGTCGTGGCGCACGGCAATTCGCTGCGCGCGCTGATCATGGTTTTGGAAAAACTTTCGCCGGAAGGCATTTTGGCGCGCGAACTCGCGACCGGCGTCCCCGTGATTTACCGCCTCAACACCGACGCCACGGTCGCCTCGAAGCTCGACCTCGCCGCGTGAAACCGTTTTCAGCCGCCCGCTGTCGTCCCCGCGAAAGCGGGGACCCATACACCGTGTGAGAAGATTAGGGCACGCGGCGCGTTGCCTTTGTTAACAACAAAGGCCTGTGGTTATGGGTCCCTGCGTTCGCAGGGACGACGGGGCTATGGGCTAATGCATGCCCACTTGCCCGGCTTCCCAGCCGATCATCGCCTGCTTGCGGGTGATGCCCCAGTGATAGCCGGTCAACGCCCCGCTTTTTCCGAGTGCGCGATGGCAGGGCACCACGAAGGAAATCGGATTCTTTCCGACCGCGGCGCCGACCGCGCGCGACGCCTTGGGACGGCGGATCTTGCTCGCGATATCGGAATAAGCACACCGCCCGGCCCATCGGGATTTTCAACAGCGTCTCCCACACCCGCACCTCGAAATCGGTACCGATCAGGACCACGCGCAGCGGCCGATCCGCGCGCCATAGTCTGGTGTCGAAGATACGCTGCGCCAGTCCCGCGGTGCCGTCGCGATCCTCGACATAGGTCGCCTGCGGCCAGCGCCGCTGCATGTCGGCCAGCGCCGCCTTCTCTTCGCCGGGATCGGCAAAGGCAAGGCCCGCAAGGCCCCGGCCGCTGGCGATCACGACCGCGGTGCCGAACGGCGAGGGATGAAATCCAAACCGCAGCGTCATGCCGGCGCCGCCGTTCTTCCATTCGCCCGGCGACATCGCTTCATGGGTGACGAACAGATCGTGCAGCCGCCCGGGACCCGAAAGGCCGGAGTCGAGTGCTGCGTCGAGCACGCTTGCGGAATCGCGCAACAGGCCCTTGGCGTGATCGAGCGTCAGCGCCTGCATGAAGGCCTTCGGTGTCAGCCCGGCCCAGCGCCGAAACAGATGATGCAATTCATCCGGCGTGACCGCTGCCGCATCCGCCATCGATTCGATGGTCGGTTGCGCGCGCCAATGCTCCGAGATGAAGGCGATCGCGCGCCGGACCGAATCATAGTCGCGCAGCGCGGCGTTCTGGGTGCCCGGCTTGGCCAGGCGATGGTCATTTATGGCAAGGTTCATCATGGCTCAGATGTAGGCCGGTCCCGCTGCCGAAACCACCCGATTCCCGACCGCCTCTGATCATACCGGATTATAGCTCGGGCCACGCCGGGCGGCGGCCAACGCGGCCATTAAGGCTTTGGCAAAGCTTGCTTTTTCGTCCGGTCCCAAAAACCTCGCAATCGAGATGTGGCGGCCTTTGGAGACCAGATAGAGTTTTTCGATGCCAAATTCCGCATGCGTTTTCTGGTCGAGCCGCACCCACAGCGGGTTGAGCACGAATTCGACCACATGACCGCGGTGGCTGACCCGGCGCACGCGCAGCTCCGATGGTGTCACCGATATTTCCTCGCTCGCGCGGGCATGGCGGAAATTGATCCGGAACGCCCAGTAGATCGCCAGCACATCGAGGCCGAAAAAGCCCAGCACCGGCCACGCGCCCATCAACAGAAACGCCAAACCAGCGGCAAAGCTGACCACGCTGAGAAACGCCATCAGCACCAGAAACCCGGTGCGGCTCAGCGAGCGGTGCGGCGTCAGCAGCGCGGAAAACAATTCCGGCTGCGGCTGCGCATCAAATTCATTGCCTGCGGTCATGGCCTGTCAGTATACCCCGATCATGGCGAAAATCACCCGCGGTCAACGGCCTAAATCGAAACCTGAATTGTCCAAAAGCGCCGGCAAATCTCCCAAGCGCGCCGCGGACGGGTCTGCGCGAACGCGGCGGGTAACGAAAATGCCGAAACCCTGGACACCCGCCGAGGTGCGCGAGGCGTTCAGCCGCTTTCGCAAAGCCAATCCCGAGCCGAGGGGCGAGCTCGAACATCTCAACCCCTACACGCTGCTGGTCGCGGTCGTGCTGTCGGCGCAGGCAACCGATGCCGGCGTCAACAAGGCGACGCGCGCGCTGTTTGCGGTTGCCGATACGCCGCAAAAAATGCTTGCGCTCGGCGAAGACCGGGTGCGCGACTACATCAGGACCATCGGGCTCTACCGCAACAAGGCGAAGAACGTCATCGCGCTGTCGGAAAAACTGATCGCCGAATTCGGAGGCGAGGTGCCGCGCACCCGCGCCGAGATTGAATCGCTGCCGGGCGCGGGCCGCAAGACCGCCAACGTCGTGCTCAACATGGCGTTCGGCGAGCACACGATGGCGGTGGATACCCACGTGTTTCGCGTCGGCAATCGAACCGGTCTGGCGCCCGGCGATACGCCGCTCGCGGTGGAGCTGGGGCTGGAGCACGTGATCCCGCCCGAGTTCATGCTGCACGCCCACCACTGGCTGATCCTGCACGGCCGCTACACCTGTCTGGCGCGCAAGCCGCGCTGCGAGGTTTGCCTGATCAACGATCTCTGCCGCTGGCCGGAGAAGACGGTGTGAGGCTCTTTACCTCGCCCCGCTTGCGGGGAGAGGTCGGATCGCCTTTTGGCGATCCGGGTGAGGGGGCCGCGCGTACCTCACCCTTAGAATTCGCGGCGAGGCCCCTCACCCCAACCCTCTCCCCGCAAGAGCGGGGCGAGGGAGAAGAGTTTAAACCACCGGCACGCTGGTCTTTCGGCTCCGCTCGATCAGTTCGGGGCGCGGCCCGGAAAGCCGCTTGTGCATGTGGACCATGAAGGCCATGCCGAACAGCGGTGTCGCCAGATTGACCACCGGTATCGATACGAACGCCGCGATGATCAGCCCGGCGGTGAAGACGATGGCCGCGTTATGCCGGCGCATCGCCTTGGCTTCGGCGGGGCTGCGAAACCGCATCGCCGCGAGCTCGAAATATTCCCGCCCCAACAGCCACGCGGTCGCGATGAAAAACGCGATGAAGCCGACGCCGACAAAGAAAAACGGTAGCGCGATCAGATAGACCAATATCGTCAGAGCTGCGGTCTTGACGCCCTCGGTCATGGCGAGGCCGAGCGGCAGGGCAGAGCCGGGACGCTCCGCCGGATAATGTTCGCGCTCGACATGGTCGGCGGCCTCGTCGACGAACACGCTCGCCACCAGCGAGGTGATCGCAGGCATCAAGAACACCGCGCCGAACACGACGCCGATACCGGCGGCGATCGACAGGAACCAGGCAAGGATATCAAGCGGGGTGTGAAAGCCTTGGCCCAGCATGGCCTCGGCCCAGGCCTCGCCCGATGCCGCAAACCAGCTCAACAGTTGCTGCAGCCCGATCGCCAGCACCACGATCAAGACCAGCGCGAGCCCGATCGATCGCCACAGGATGGAACGCATCGGCGGCGACAGGATTTGCGAAAGCGCCTTGACGGCGGCATCCAGCATGATGGTCTTCCTCTCACGATCGCCCCCGCGAGAGCTAGACATGCGCGAGCGCTTCGGCAAGAGCCCGAGCGGACGCTATGACGCATCGAGCGGTTTTCCGCGGACGTTGGGGCCGAAGATCGCGATCGCAATGATCACCAGGATCATGGCCGACGTGATAAGGCCGAACACGCCGTTGACGCCGGCCACGCGCAGCATGTAGGCGACGATGAAGCCGGAGAACATCGCGCTGACCCGGCTCATCGAATAGACCAGACCCGAGGCCCGCGCGCGGATCGAGGTCGGAAACACCTCGGTCTGGTAGGCGTGATAGGCGTAGGACATGGTCATGTTCGCGGCCGTGAGCAATACGCCGCTCAGGATCAGCAGCGCAGGGACCGTGAGCTGCGAAAATGCGCTGCCGAACACGATGATCGCCACGCACGCGCCGCAGATGATCCATTTGCGCTCGAGGCGGTCGGCAAAACTCGCCGCGAGCAGCGGCGCAATCGGATAGGCGAATGCAACGATGAAGGAATATTGCAGGCTCTTGGTGACGGTGATGCCCTTTTCAACGAGTAGCGTCGGCACCCAATTGGCAAAGCCGTAGAAGCCGAAGGCCTGGCAAAAATTGAACACCATGAACAGCGCGACGAGCGAGAGATAGGGCGGTTTGAACAGGTCGGCAAAACTCGCAGGTGTCGCGGGTCGCGCGCCCGGCGGCATCGGGACCTTTCGTTTCGCAGGACCGGCGGATGCTTCGAGGACGCCGAGGATTTTGAACGCCTCTTCGGTGCGGCCGTGGCGCGCCAGCCAGAGCGGACTTTCCGGCACGAACAGTCGCAGGATCCAGATCACCATGCTGCCGGCGGCGCCGATCAGCACCACCCAGCGCCAGCCATCGACACCATAGGGCGACAGCGGCACCAGCCACCAAGCGAGCGCCGCAACGATGGGGACCGCGATGAACATCACGGACTGATTGACCGCGAAGGCGCGGCCGCGCATCCAGCTCGGCACGAGCTCGGTGATATAGGCATCGATGGTGATGATCTCGACGCCGATGCCGATCCCGGCGATGAAGCGCCACAGCAAGAGGCCGCCTGAGGTGGTCTGGCACGCCATCACCACGGTCGCCGCGGTGTAGCCGAGCAGGGCATAGGTGAAGATCGATCGCCGCCCGAACCGGTCGGCCAGAAATCCCAGAAAGAAGGTGCCGACGAACAGCCCGGCAAAGGTCGCGGCCACGAACGCGCCGATCCCGGAAAAACCGAAAAAGGCCTGCGTCGTGGTGGTCAATAGTCCGCTGCGGGTAAGACCCGGCGCGATATAGCCGGTGAAGAACAGATCGTAGATCTCGAAACAGCCGCCGAGCGACAGCAGGATCACTAGGCGCCAGACGTAAGACGAGGCCGGCAGGTTTTCGAGCCGCCGCGATATTTCGTCGGCCCCGCCCTGTGGCGCGGCAATCCCGGTTCCAGCGCCGATTTCGACTGCGGTCATGACGTTCTCTCCAAGGCCGGCGATCTCTTGCGGCTTATCTCTTCCGGGCCCATTTGTCTTGAAGCGTATCAGCGTAGGCGGTCGGCCTCCACGCATTTGCGCCATGCAACAGCGAATACACCTGTTCCGCAGATAATATTTTCCATCCGCCGCCTGAAAGCCTAGTCTAATGGCGCGGCGGCGGCCTGAAAGCGCGCGGGAGAAACCATGACCGGTACGGAACTGCCGCTTGAGGGCGTGAGGGTCGTCGAAATGACCCACATGGTGATGGGACCAACCTGCGGCATGATCCTGGCGCAGCTCGGCGCCGAGGTGATCAAGGTCGAGCCTCCCGCGGGCGACAAGACCCGCAGCCTGGGCGGCATGGGAACCTCGTTCTTCCCGCTGTTCAACCGCGGCAAGCGCAGCGTCATGCTCGATCTTGCAAAGCCCGAGGATCGCGAAACCATGCACCGGCTTTTGGCCAGCGCCGACGTATTTCTGGAGAATTTTCGCGACGGCCAGCTCGAGAAGCAGGGGCTCGGCGCCGAGGAGCTGCGCCGCCGGCATCCGCATCTGATCGTCGCCGGCCACAAGGGATTTCTGTCCGGTCCCTACGAGCATCGCCCGGCGCTCGACGAGGTCGTGCAGATGATGTCGGGCCTCGCCGCGATGACCGGGACGCGTGACAAGCCGCAGCGCGTCGGCTCGTCCGCCAACGACATCATGGGCGGCATGTTCGGCGCGATCGCGATCCTCGCCGCGCTCTATCAGAAGCGCGGCGGCGACAAGGGCACGGACATCCGCATCGGATTGTTCGAAAACTGCCTGTTTTTGGTGGCGCAGCACATGGTCGAATATGAGATGACCGGCAACAGGCCGCGCTCGATGCCGGAACGCGAACACGCCTGGCCGATCTACGATATCTTCGAAACCGCGGGCGGCGAGCGGATTTTCATCGGCGTCGTCACCGAAGGCCACTGGCAGAGTTTTTGCCGGGAATTCGGCTTAAGCGAATTTCTGGACGACCCGGCGCTGCGCACCACCACCGACCGGATCCTGGCGCGATCGAAAATCATTCCGCGCGTCGCCGAGGTGATCAAGGGCTGGAACGCGAAGGAGCTTTCCGCGACGCTCGACCGGCTCAACATCTGCTTCTCGCCGATCAACCGCCCCGAGGACCTGTTCGACGATCCGCATGTGGCGCGCCCCGGCGGCCTCGTCAATAATACCAATGCCGATGGCGAACCGTTCCGTGTCCCGGCGCTGCCGATCGAATGGAACGGGATGAGCATCGGCGAAGGACTGAAAGTTCCCTCCCTCGGTGCCGACACTTCGGCCGTGCGCGCCGAGCTTGACGGCAAGACATTTTCCCCAACCGGTAAAACCGCTGCGAGGCTCGCATGACCCAGGTTCAAGACGTCTATCCCGACCAACGCGTGAGCCTGCGCGAGGTGGGCTTGAGAGACGGCCTGCAATTGGTGAAGACTTTTCCCTCCACGGCGGCAAAGCAGCGCTGGATCCGCGACGAATATGGCGCGGGCGTTCGGCATTTCGAAGTCGGCTCGTTCTTGCCGGCAAAATCGTTTCCGCAGTTCGTCGATGTGCGCGAGATCGTCAAGACGGTGGCGCAGCTTCCGGGCGCGCATGGCGTGGCGCTGGCGCTGAACGAGCGCGGCGTCAACGAAGCGCTGGCCTCGGGAGTTGCTGAAATCGCCACGGTGGTCTCGGCGACCGAAGAGCACAGTCAGGCCAACGCCAACCGCTCGCGCGACCAGGCCATCGCCAATGTGAAGCGGCTTTGCGAGTTGCGCGACGCCAGTTCCCACAGGCCGATCGTCAACGCCGCGATCTCGATGGCGCTGGGCTGTTCGATCACGGGTCCAGTTGATCCGCGCGAGGTGATCAAGCTGGTCGGAAAATGTCTCGAAGCCGGCGTCGACTTTGTCGCCATCGCCGATACCGTCGGCTATGCCGGCCCGAAACAGGTCGCCGAGTTGACCAGGGCCACCGTGAAAATGTCCGGCGCAAAGCCGGTCTGCGTTCATCTGCACGATACCAGGGGCATGGGTATTGCGAACGCGTCCGCCGCGCTCGATGAAGGCGCGCGCATCCTCGACGGCTCGCTCGGCGGCCTCGGCGGCTGCCCGTTCGCGCCCGGCGCCACCGGCAATGTGGTGTTCGAGGATCTGGTGTTTCTGTGCGAAAGCAAGGGATTCCGCACCGGCATCGATATCGAGCGGCTGATCGCCGTGCGCTCGATCCTGCGGTCGGAAATGCCCGGCGAAACGCTCTACGGCGGGCTTGCGCGGGCCGGACTGCCCGACAGGAAATCCAGCGTCGCCGCGTGAGTCCCGGGCTATCTGTTATTCGCCGTAGGCCGCGGGGTCCAAGGCGAAGGCCAGACCTTGCCAGTCGTAATCGTTCGCATCGCGTCTTCCGCGGTTTTCACGCGCGATTTCCCGGTAGAGGCGAAGCGCGGCTCGGTCGTCGATGCCGGCTGTATCCCGGCCAAGATGCTTCGCCAACAGTTCGCAACGCAGGGCATGAACCACCTCAGGGTCCCAGATCGATGCGTTCATCTCGCTATGGCCGGAGAGCGAAAGCGCGTGCAGATTGCATGAGCCGATCGTCGCCCAGACGTCGTCTACCAGCATGACCTTGCTATGGACGTAGATGTTGCTGCGACCGCCCTGCGCGTCCAGGCCTGCAATCCCGACAAGCGCAAAGTTCTCATACCGGCCAAGCGCGGCCACGCCGTCGAACAAGGGCTTACGCTGCGGGTTTTGCCGGGCCAGGCGGACATGGTGTTCCGGATCGGCGGGAACCAGCGCAACCACGTCTATGCGACGCCTGAGGGCGTTTTCCAGCGCCGCTGCCACTTCCGGAATCGGAATCGCCTGGTTCTCGACATAGATCGAGCGGCGGGCTGCGCCGATCGCCTGAATGTATTGTAAGAGCACGGACCGTTCGCCGCCGGCGATGTCGTAAGCGGGGCTCTCCGGGCTGGGATGGGCATCACTATAGCGTCCGGGATGCACCATGCGCTGAATTTGCACGATGCTCTCGCCGCGCGGAGCCGACTGGCGCGCCGGAAAGCTCAAGCCATCGTTTTCGTCGTGGCCCCACGTACCATCGGCGGCCGAACGTTCGCTCGCCTCGTTCCATCGCTGAACGAAATTGTGATGCACATCGCTGGCAGAACATCCGGTGATCTCGGTGTAAACGTCATGACGTTCCATTGCCCTGGCGGTCGGGTTGATGCCTCCGACGAACGCTGTCTCGGAGGATTGGCCGGCGTCGATCAGCCAGCTCTTTTGGTGCTGACAAAAAGGCCCCGGAGCGCGATCCCAGCGGATGCGGAAACGTGACCTGCGCGCAGCGAGCATGTCGCGCTCCTCCGGCAGTCCCGAAAACGTGCGGCCATATCCCATGCTTTCCTGATTCGGACGCCAGAAGAGTACGCGCACGTCCAGCCCTCGCGCGACCGCGCGGTCAAGCACGTCGAAAATCGCGCCGCTACCGTCCGGCAGCTGGAAGTCAGGCGCAAAGAAGGTGACCGTGAGCCAGATACTATGCTGCGCGGCGCTAACGGCTTCAGCGATACGGCGAAAGGTGGCCACGCCGCCGACCAGCGGCCGCACGGCATTTCCCCCGCGCGGGGGATACGAGCATGAAGCCACGAAAGGAATGTAGGATTTCCCGGTCATGGCCTCGGTTGTAACGTCAAATCTTGTGGAGTGGAATTAGTTGTGCTGGATATCGCGGCTGCGTACGCTCGTGTCGTCGCGTGAAGCCACCGAACTGGAAAGTGCGACCAACTCACAAACGCGTCGCGCGCAGCCGCAACGCGTTGGCGACGACGCTCACCGACGACAGCGCCATGGCCGCGGCGGCAATGATCGGCGACAGCAGAAGGCCGAAACTCGGATAGAGAATGCCTGCGGCAACCGGAATGCCGGCGGCGTTGTAGATGAATGCGAACAACAGATTCTGCCGGATGTTGCGCATGGTGGCCTGCGACAGTTTTCGTGCGCGAACGATGCCGCCGAGATCGCCTTTCAGGAGCGTGATGCCGGCACTTTCCATCGCAACGTCCGTGCCGGTCCCCATGGCTATTCCGACATCGGCCGCGGCCAGCGCAGGGGCGTCGTTGACGCCGTCGCCTGCCATCGCGACGATCCGCCCGGCCTTCTGAAGCCTGGTGACCACGGCGCTTTTCTGATCAGGAAGAACTTCCGCTTCGACATCCCTGATGCCGAGTTTTCGCCCAACGGCATCCGCCGTGGTCCGGTTGTCCCCGGTCAGCATGATGACCTTGATGCCTTCCAGAGCCAACGCCTTCAACGCATCCGGCGTCGACGCCTTGATCGGATCGGCGATTGCAAACAGCCCGGCGATCTTGCCGTCGACCGCGATGTTGATGACGGTGGCGCCGTCACCGCGCAGCCGGTCGGCTTGTTCGTTCAGCGCCTCCGTTTCGATCCCGAGGGATTTCAGGAAATTCGAATTGCCGAGAACAACGTGCTTGCCATCGACCCTGCCGGTCGCGCCTCTGCCGGTTGGCGAATTGAACTCATCCACCTTGCCGAGATCGAGATTACGCTCTTTCGCCGATCGCACGATCGCGTCCGCCAGCGGATGTTCGCTGGCGCGTTCGACGCTGGCGGCGAGCCGCAAAATATCGGTTTCCTGAAAACCCGTGGCCGGTACGATCGAAACCACTTTCGGTTTGCCCTCAGTCAGCGTCCCCGTCTTGTCGATCACGAGCGTATCGACCTTTTCCATGCGCTCCAGCGCCTCGGCATTCCTGATCAGCACGCCTTCGTGCGCGCCGCGCCCGACGCCGACCATGATCGACATCGGCGTGGCGAGTCCGAGCGCGCAGGGACAGGCGATGATCAGCACGCTGACGGCGGCAACCAGGCCGAAGGCCATCCGCGGTTCCGGCCCGAACGCGGCCCAGGCGCCAAAGGCTGCGAGTGCTACGGCGATTACGGCCGGCACGAACCATCCGGCGACCTGATCCGCCAACCGCTGGATCGGCGCGCGCGAGCGCTGCGCTTGCGCAACCATCGTGACGATCTGGGAGAGCAGGGTGTCGCGCCCGACCCTGTCGGCGCGCATCACGAACCCGCCGGATTGGTTGAGCGTGCCGGCGATCACCTTGCCGCCGGCCTCTCGGGTGACCGGCATGGATTCGCCGGTCACCAGGGATTCATCGAGCGAGGAACGGCCCTCGAGAATGACACCGTCTACCGGCACCTTTTCGCCCGGCCGGACGCGTAATCGGTCGCCAACCTGCAGGCTGTCGATCTCGACCTCATGGTCGACGCCGTCGTTGCCGATGCGCCGGGCGGTTTTGGGCGCCAGCGCCAAGAGGGCCCTGATCGCACCTGAAGTCGCCTCGCGCGCGCGCAACTCGAGAACCTGGCCAAGCAGGACGAGGACGGTGATAACGGCTGAAGCCTCGAAGTAGACCGCAACCGCGCCGCTATGCCCGCGAAAACTTGCTGGGAAGATGTCCGGCGCAACGGTGCCGATCAGGCTGTAGAGATAGGCGACGCCCGTGCCCATCGCGATCAGCGTGAACATGTTGAGATTGCGCGTCACCAGTGATTGCCAGCCGCGGACGAAGAACGGCCAGCCCGCCCAAACCACCACAGGCGTGGCGAACCCAAGTTGAATCCAGTTCGACGGGGTCTGATCGACCCAGCCATGCCCGCCAACGAGGTGGCCGCCCATCTCCAGGGTAAACGGAGGCAGCGCCAGCACGAGGCCCACCCAGAAGCGGCGGGTCATGTCGGCGAGTTCGGGATTGGGCGGCGTGTCGAGGCTTGCGGTCTCGGGCTCCAGCGCCATGCCGCAGATCGGGCAGCTTCCTGGACCGGCCTGCCTGATCTGCGGATGCATCGGGCAGGTATAGATCGTGCCATCAGGCACGGCGGCTTCGGGTTTGCTGTTCTCGAGATAGCGCGGCGGATCGGCGGCGAATTTGGTTCGGCAGCCGGCCGAGCAGAAATGAAAGGTTTTGCCGCGATAGTCGAAGCGATGCCTGCTCGTCGCGGGATCGACCGACATTCCACAGACGGGGTCGCGCACGACGGTCTTGCTGCCGGCATGATGGCCGAGGTGACCATGCGAGGCGTGAGCGTGACCGCAGCCCGCGCCGGCGTTTTCGGCTCTGGTCATCACTTCCCTCCCGCCCCGGGCTTGCAGCCTATACCCTGAGGGGGTATATAGGCGGCATGCGAAAAGACATCAAGGCGTCCTGTCAAAAACGATTGAGCCGTATCGAGGGCCAGGTTCGCGGCCTGTCCAGGATGGTCGACGAGGACCGCTATTGCATTGATATCGTCACGCAGATCACGGCCGTGCGCGCAGCACTACGGCGCGTCGAGGAAGAGGTGCTCAGGGATCACGTTTCGCATTGCGTCGAACACGCGATCACGAGCGGCAACAAGGCCGATCAGCGTGCAAAGATATCGGAACTGATGGCCGTGATTGGCCGGTCTGACAGGTGATTCCAGGGCGGGGCTGCGACGTCGCGCGGCGTGGCCCGTAAGGAGGTCCTTACGCCACGCGCCCGCGCGAAGGAACCCGGCGCTCGGATACAGATTCGACGAACACAAAATGCTTCGAGACTTCCACGCCTTCAACCAGCGTCGTCTCCTCGGCAACCAGCACTACTTCTTCAACTGGAAACGACGTTTCCTGGTCAATCTCTTCAGGAATGATCGGCGGCGACCCGATGGTTTCTGGAAACAGGCCGAATTCGCCCGCCACCTCCCGGAGCGGCTTTTGCTTGTCGGCCCAGTGCAGGGATGTGTAGTCGAAGCCGTGCACGATCGTGGGTTTGACGATTTCGAAATAGGGCGAGATGTCGAAATCGCGCGGCATGTAGAGCGATGAATCGCGAATATGCAGGATTTCGCGCCGGGCCTGCCTGGAGCCGGCGCGGGTGATCTTGGGCAGTATCGGGTAGCGCACGGCGTCGAACGCCTGCGCGATCAGCGCCGAGCAAATGATCTTGGTGGGATCGCCGGAGCCGAACGCGATCATCCGCCGCCGCCAGCGCTGCGGGATCGGCAGCGGAAACAGATAGCGCATCAAGTCGAGGATGTTCTTGGTGTCATAGCCAAAGCCGATCCGGTTGATGGCATAACGGCACACCGTGTTGCGATCTTCGAACGACAGGCCGATCGGCCGGCACAGCCGTGTGTGGTAAGGAAAATATTTCGACAGCGGGGCCGAGGTCACGCCTTCGCCGATATTCGCCTCGATCAGGACATGCGGTTCGCCGTTGGGTTCATTCGCACCGTCGATCGGACCGACATAAAGCGCGGCATGCGACCAGGTGGACTGCGTGAGATATTTGATGATGCCGGAAACCCGGTTGTTGCCCTCGACCAGCAGGACGTCGCCCTGTTCGATGACCCCGCGCAAATGTTCCGGATCGCTTGGCGTGAACGGCTCGTAGCCCGGCACCTCCTTCTGAAGGTAGCCCGCGATCAGCTTGCCGACGGTATCGAGCACGGCGCCCATAAGGTCTTCCCCCCGGCGGCCTTTCCGGCCGCTTTTTATCTTTCCATATCATGATCGGAAGCCATTGCCATTTAGTTCATGCATTCGGCCGATCAAGCATGATTGATTTACCATGATGGTTGCCGCCTCCTCCTGAATACGGCAAGTTCGCTAGCTGTTCTCCTATTTCTAAAAGTCCCGGAAACCATGCCATGACAATGACGCGCCGGGATTTCCTGTCGGTATCCGCGGGGCTTGCGGCGGTTCCGGTGACTGGTGCCGGCGCATGGGGAGCGCCGTTGCCGCGCGAGGCCGACATTGTCGTGATCGGCGCGGGTGCTGCCGGCATCGCCGCGGCGCGCCGTATCATGGCGGCGAACCGCAAAGTGGTGGTGCTGGAAGCAACAGGGCAGGTCGGCGGGCGCTGCCTTACCGACATCTCGACATTCGACGTGCCGTTCGATCGTGGCGCGCGCTGGATGCACAATCCCGACACCAACCCCATGATCAGGCTGGCCCGCAATGCGGGCTTTGATATCACCGCCGCGTCGCTGGGCCAGAAAATCCGCATCGGCCGCCGCAACGCGCGGGCAGGCGAAACCGAGGAATTTCTGGCGGCGCTGGTGCGCGCCAACCGCGCCATCGAAGATGCCGCGCGCGGCAGGGCCGATGTGGCTTGCGCCTCCGTGCTGCCGAAGGATCTCGGTGATTGGGCGGGGACGGTGGAGTTCGTGCTCGGCGCCAATACCGCGGGCAAGGATCTGAAAGACATCTCCGTCGCCGACAAGGCGCGCGCGCAGGAACGCGGCATCGGGATAGCCTGCCGCCAGGGCTTGGGCGCCTTGATCACGAAGCTCGGCGAGCAGGTCCCGCTTTCGCTGTCGACCCCTGCAAGCCGCATTGCCTGGAGCGGCCGCGATGTCATGGTGGAGACACCGGCAGGCAAGATCGCCGCGCGCGCCGCCATCATCACGGTGTCGAGTAATGTCCTGACCGCGGGCAATATCAGGTTCACGCCGGAATTCCCCAAGCGCCAGCTCGATGCCGCGGCAAGGTTGAGTCTCGGCAGCTTCGATCGCATCGCCCTGCAACTGCCGGGCAATCCACTGGGCCTCGGCCGCGATGACATCGTCATCGAGCAGAGCAACGCGACGCGGACCGCGCTGCTGTTTGCCAATATTGGGGGATCGTCGCTGTGCGCGATCGATGTCGCGGGCTCGTTCGGCCGCGATCTTTCGGCCCAGGGCGAGCCGGCGATGGTGGCATTCGCGGTGGAGTGGCTGACCAAGCTGTTCGGCAGCGAAGTCGCATCCGCCGTCAGGAAATCCAGCGCGACGCGGTGGAATTCGGCGCCGTTCGCGCTCGGCGCGATGTCATCGGCCCTGCCGGGCGGCCAGCCGTCGCGTAAAATCCTGACCGAGCCCGTCGGCTGCATGTTCCTTGCCGGCGAAGCCACCCATGAAACGCTGTGGGGCACCGTTGACGGCGCATGGGAAAGCGGCGAGCGCGCCGCGGACGCGGCGCTGCGAAAGATCGGCGCGCTCAGGGACAGCGAACCCGTGGCGGCGCCGGCGCGGGTCACGAAGCAACGGCGGGCGGCGCCGGCAAGGCCGATCAATTGACGAAACCCTCGCGACCGAAGGCGCTGATCTCATGGTCGAGCGGCAAGGACAGCGCGTTCGCACTGCATGAAGTCAGGCGTGCCGGCGAATTCGATGTCGTCGGCGCCGTGACGACGGTGACCGAGACCTTCGGCCGGGTATCGATCCACGGCGTTCGGCAGGAGATTTTGCTGGCGCAATGCGAGGCTGCGGGATTGCCGCCGCGTATCGTGCCGATCCCCTATCCCTGTCCGAACGAGATTTATGAAGCGCGGATGGGGGACGCCGTGGCCAAGGCCGCGCGAGAGGGCATCAGCCATATCATTTTCGGCGATCTGTTCCTGGCAGATATCAGGGCCTACCGCGAAGCAAAGCTCGCCGGCACCGGCATCACCCCGCTGTTTCCGTTGTGGGACCGGCCGACCTCGCCGCTGGCGCAGGCGATGATGGCAAGCGGCATGCAGGCCTATCTCGCAACCGTCGATCTGAAAAAGCTGCCGGGGGAATTTGCAGGGCGCAAATTCGATTTGCAGTTGCTGGCCGATTTGCCAGACGGCGTCGATCCCTGCGGCGAGAACGGCGAATTTCACACCTGCGTGGTGGCCGGGCCGATGTTTTCGCGCCCGATTGCCGTGAAGCCGACCGAGCGCGTCGAACGCGATGGTTATGCGTATTGCGATCTGGTGATGACGGCTTGACCCAGAATATCGCAATATGCGATATTCTGGGATGAAGCCGATTGTTTTCACCGCCACGAGCGCGCGCCAGTGGGCCAAGCTTTCACCCGATGTGCGCCGCCGCATCGACGTACGCCTGACGGAATTTGCGGCAACCGGGCATGGCGATGTGAAGCGCCTTCAGGGTCGTCAGGGGTCCCGGCTTCGCGTCGGCGATTGGCGTGTAATCTTCTTCGAAGATCGGGGAACGATCGTCGTCGCGGCGGTAGGAAGTCATGAGTGTACGATTTCAGAAAACGCCACGTGGCGAAGTCGCGATCCTTCCGAGAAAGGATTACGAGCGTTTGGTCGCCAGAGCATCTGAAGCCGATGAAGATGCGGGCACCGTGCGCATTGTCGCACGGGCACGCAGGGAAATTGCCAGCGGCGGTTCGTTACTGCCGAAAGACATTGTCGATCGCATGGTCAACGGAGAGAATCCCGTGCGTGTTTTGCGCGAATGGCGCGAGCGGGAATGGCCGGGGGGTATGACCCAAATGTATCTGTCGCATAAAACAAACCTGAGCCAAGGCTATATTTCGGACATCGAGAACGGCCGACGCACGGGCACGGCGGCGGCACTCAGGCTCATAGCCAATGTATTGAAGGTGCCGCTTGATCTGCTTGTGCCAGAGAGCAGCTAGCGCAGCGCGCCATCGAGCGCCGGCAGGCCGATGACCACGGCGGCCGCGATCAGGACGTAGCAGATGGTGCGAAAAAGCGTCTCGCTGGCACGGCCGAACAGGGAGGCGCCGAGTAACACGCCGAGGGCATAGACCGGCCCGACCAGCAACGCGAACCGGATGGCGTCGGCGGTGATCAGTCCGGTCAAGGCATAGCTCACCACGGAAAAGAAATCCGATGCGCCGAAAAACAACAGGATGTTGGCGCGCGCGATCACCGGGGCGATCGGGCGGCCGAGCCAATAGCCGACGATCGGCGGCCCGCCGGTCTGCGCGAGCCCGCTGCAAAAGCCCGACAATCCGCCGATGCCGATGGAAAGCGCGGGATGGTCTTGTCCCCGATAGCGCCAGCCCGACAGCAGCAGCAACAGCAGTGCACACACGAAGGCCGAGATGATCCAGCGCGTCGTCACCGGATCGAGCCGGCTCAAGAACCAGGTTCCGATGGGAACGCCGATCAGGGCGCCGAGCACCATGACCGCGGTTGCCTTGCGGTCGGCATGCCTCCATGCATTGGGAACCAGCGGCGCGGCTGCGACGAAATCGATGATCAGCAGCAGTGCCGCGACGAGCCGCGGCGCCGCCATGCTGCTTGCCAGCGGCATGAAGATCAGCGCGGAGCCGAAACCGGAAAATCCGCGCGCCGTTCCCGACACCAACGCGATCACGCTGATGGCGATGGCGGCATTGATACCGACGTCGGTCGGGATGAGGCCGGTGAGGCTCATGCTCTCAACATTTGAAGCGCCCGATTGGCACGCCTTGGTATCACGCCCGCAGCACGCCGCCGGTCTTCTTCGTCACTTCCTCCACGATCTTCTTGGCCACCGTCTCGATCTCCTGATCGGTCATGGTTTTTTCTCGCGGCTGTATCGTGACCGCGATTGCGACGGACTTCTTGGCCTCGTCGATGCCCTTGCCTTCATAAACGTCGAACACCGTCACATCGGATATCAGTTTTTTATCGGCACCCTGGGCCGCACGCACGATATCGCCTGATTTCACGCCGCGATCGACGATAAAGGCGAAGTCACGCGACACCGGCTGGAACGGCGAGAGCTCGAGCACCGGCTTGGCGCGGGTCGGCTTCTGTTTGGCGTCGGGAATGCGGTCGAGGATCACCTCGAAGGCCATCATGGGGCCGTCGGCGCGAAGCACCTCCAGCACGCGCGGATGCAGCTCGCCAAAATATCCCAGCACGTTTTGCGGACCGATCTGGATGGTGCCGGAACGCCCCGGATGCAGCCAGCCTGCGCCGCCGGGCACGACCTGCAGCGCCTGCATCGGCGCGCCGGCGGCCGCCAGCACCGCAAATGCGTCGGCCTTGGCGTCGAGCGCGTCGGCCGTGGCCGAGCCCGACCAGTGCCGCCCGACGCCGCTAGACGACGCAAAGCCGTGGCGGACGCCGGAGGCCGCAATCAACTGATCCTCCGGGCGGTCGCCCTTGAACACCTGGCCCACTTCGAACAGGGCGACATCCGGGAAACCCCGGTCGGAATTGGCTTGCGCTGCCGCGACAAGGCCCGGCAGCAGGCTTGGCCGCATGTCGGAAAGATCGGATGCGATCGGATTGGCGAGCGCAAGCGCGCTTTGGCCGCCGCCGAACAACTCGGCTGATGGCTTTGCGATGAACGACCAGGTCACCGCCTCGACCATGCCGCGCGCGGCGAGCGCGCGCTTGGCGCGCCGGGTGCGCAACTGGATCGGGCTAAGGACCGGCTTGCGGGCGACCTCGCCGCGCTCGAACGGCGTCATCGGCACCTTGTCGACGCCGACGATGCGTACGATTTCCTCGACGATATCGGCCTTGCCGTGCACGTCGGTGCGCCAGGAAGGCACCGCGATCTTCACCACGGAGCCGCTGCCGGCCATCATGAAACCGAGATGGCCGAGGATGCGCTTCACCTCCGGCAGCGGCACGTCGATCCCGGCAAGCCGTTTGATTTCCGTGAGCGGAAAATCGATCACGCGGTCCTCGCCGAAGGCGTTGCCGACCACGATATTTTCCGATGGCTTGCCGCCGCACATCTCAAGCACCAGTTTGGTTGCCATCTCGAGCCCCGGCACCATGAAAGCCGGATCGACGCCGCGCTCGAACCGGTAGCGCGCATCGGAATTGATGCCGAGCTTGCGGCCGGTGTGGGCGATGTTGATCTCGTTCCACAGCGCCGATTCGATCAGCACGTCGGTGGTGTTCTCATCGCAGCCGGAGGCCTCGCCGCCCATGATGCCGGCCAGCGATTCCACGCCATGATCGTCGGCGATCACGCAAATGCCGCTCTCGAGCGTGTAGGTGCGGCCGTCGAGCGCCAGCAGCGTCTCGCCGTCGCGCGCGCGGCGCACAGTGAGATGGCCCTTCACTTTCGCCGCGTCGAACACATGCAGCGGCCGGGCGCGGTCGTAGGTCATGAAGTTGGTGATATCGACCAGCGCGTTGATCGGCCGCAGGCCGATCGAGGTGAGACGCGTTTGCAGCCATGGCGGTGACGGCCCGTTCTTGACGCCGCGCACCAGCCGCAACGCAAAACCCGGACACAGTCTGGCGTCCTCGACGGTCACCTTGACCGGGCAGGGGAATTCACCCTTGATCTGCTTGATCCCGGGGTCCTTGAACTTGCCCATGTCGGCGGCCGACAGATCGCGGGCGATGCCGTGCACGCCGGCGCAGTCCTGCCGGTTCGGCGTCAGGTTGATTTCAAGCACGGGATCGCCGAGTCCGGCCCATTGCGCGTAGGCGTGGCCTACCGGCGCGTCGGCCGGCAATTCCATGATGCCGTCGTGATCTTCCGAGATCTGCAGTTCGGCCGCCGAGCACAGCATGCCGCGGCTCTCGACGCCCCGGATGGTGCCGATGCCGAGCGTGATGTTCTTGCCGGGAATGAAGGTGCCGGGGGCGGAGAATACGCTGATGAGGCCGGCACGCGCATTCGGCGCGCCGCAGACGACCTGCACCGGAGCCGAGCCGTCGCCGGTATCGACCATGCAGACCCGCAGGCGGTCGGCGTTGGGATGCTGCTCGGCGGAAATCACGCGCGCGATAGTGAACGGCGCGAGCGCTTTCGCCTTGTCCTCGATGTTCTCGACCTCGAGCCCGATCATGGTGAGCTTGTCGGCGAGCTTTTCAACGGGCTCGTCGGTGTCGAGATGTTCCTTCAGCCAGGACAGGGTGAATTTCATGGCTTTACTTCTCTTGTCCCCTCCCCCGCTTGCGGGGGAGGGTTAGGGTGGGGGCTCGCGCCGCTAGGGCAGCGGCAATTGTTTCGAGCACGCCCATGCGATTGTTGATCACGTCGTGATTGCTGAAACGGAGCACGCGAAACCCTTTTGCTTCAATCGCCGCCGAGCGCGCAGAATCTTTCTGCTCGGCATGGTCGGAGAAATGTTGGCCGCCATCGAGTTCGACCACCAGTTTGGCCGCATGGCATATGAAATCGGCGATGTAGTTCTCGACGGGCACTTGGCGGCGGAAACCGGCACCGTTCAACCGATGATCTCGCAATTCTGACCAGAGGATGCGCTCGGGGTCGGTGGAGTTTTTTCTGAGGGCGCGCGCATTCGAGCGCAGCTTGGAAGATACCTTCCACGTCGGCGTTTTCTCTTCAGCCATCGTGACCTCCCGAGCCGAGATACCCCCACCCCAGCCCTCCCCCGCAAGCGGGAGAGGGAGCCCGGCTCGTCGAATGGATGAAGCAGGGCTCACTTCAAAATCGGTCCGTCCCCTCCCCCGCTTGCGGGGGAGGGTTAGGGTGGGGGCTCGCGCCGCTAGGGCAGTCTCGACAAAACTCACGAGCTCAATCCTCCGGCCAGGGTCGGAATGTCGAGCGGCTTGAAGCCGTAATGGTTGAGCCAGCGCACGTCGCTCTCGAACAATTGGCGCAGGTCGGACATGCCGTATTTCAGCATTGCGATGCGGTCGATGCCCATGCCCCAGGCAAAGCCCTGATAGACGTCGGGATCGATGCCGCAGGCGCGCAGCACGTTCGGATGCACCATGCCGCAGCCCAGAATCTCCAGCCAGTCCTCGCCTTCGCCGAAGCGAATTTCGCCCCTGTCGCGCCGGCACTGGATATCGACCTCGAGCGACGGCTCGGTGAACGGAAAGAACGACGGCCGGAATTGCATGTTGATGCGATCGACCTCGAAGAACGCCATGCAGAATTCGTGCAGGATCCATTTGAGGTGGCCGAGATGCGAGACCTTGTCGATGACGAGACCCTCGACCTGATGAAATTGCGGCGTGTGGGTAGCATCCGAATCGATGCGATAGGTGCGGCCCGGACAGACCACGCGGATCGGCGGCTTCTGGGTCAACATGGTGCGGACCTGCACTGGCGAGGTGTGCGTGCGCAACAGCATCCGCGCGCCGCCAGCCCCGTCCTTCGGATTGAAGAAGAAGGTGTCGTGCATCTCGCGGGCCGGATGGCCTTCGGGAAAATTCAGCTTGGTGAAATTGTAATCGTCGGTCTCGATATCCGGCCCTTCGGCGATGGAAAATCCCATGTCGGCGAAGATGGTGTTGACCTCCTCGAACACCTGGCTGAGCGGATGAATCCGGCCCTGCTCGGCAAGCGCCTCGCGCAAGGGGAGCGTGACGTCGACGGTCTCGGTGGCAAGCCGCGCATCCAGCGCTGCGGATTTCAGGATATCGCGGCGCGCGGTCAGCGCCTGCGTGACCCTGTCCTTGGCGAGATTGATCGCAGCTCCTTGCGTCTTTCGTTCGTCCGGCGACATCTTGCCGAGCGTCGCCAACAGCGCGGAGATCGAGCCTTTCTTGCCGAGCGCCGCGACACGCACGGCCTCAAGGGCTGCCTCGTCTGAGGCTGCGGCGATCTGGGCGAGGATGGTCTGTTCAAGCGTCGTAAGATCGGACATGGCGACGGGTACCTTTGGGAAGCGCGCGCGCAATCCCGCATGCGAGGCCGTCATCATCCGCGAAAGCGGATGATCCAGTAACCCCCGGGGTCAAAGATGCTGGTCGGTGGTTACTGGATGCCCCGCTTTCGCGGGGCACGACACCGGAGTTGCAAGCAGCAAGCTAGCGAGTATCGAACTTACGCGGCGAGCGCAGCCTTGGCCTTTTCCGCGATAGCCTGGAAGGCCGCCGGCTCGTGGATGGCGAGATCCGACAGCACCTTGCGGTCCACCGTGATGCCGGACCTGGAAAGGCCATTGATAAATACGCTGTAGGTCATGCCGAACGGGCGCACCGCGGCATTGAGGCGCTGGATCCACAGCGCGCGAAAGGTTCGCTTCTTGCGCTTGCGATCGCGGAAGGCATATTGCCCGGCCTTCTCGACCGCGGCCTTGGCGGTGCGGATGGTGTTCTTGCGGCGGCCACGGAAACCCTTGGCGAGCTTGTAGACTTTCTTGTGCTTGGCGTGAGAGGTCACACCGCGTTTGACGCGAGACATGACGGCTATCCTTGATCTCTAAAATGGGTGACGGATCGCCGCGCAGCGCGCGGCTTGGCAAAACTTGAGACCGCGATCGCTTTTAACGATCAGGCGTTCGGCAAGAAAAATTTCTTGATGTTGTCGCCGTCGGTCTTGAACAGCACGCGGGTGCCGCGGAGCTGACGAATCTGCTTTTTCGTCCGCTTGATCATGCCGTGGCGCTTGCCGCGCTGGGCGGCCATCACTTTGCCGGTGGCAGTCACCTTGAAGCGCTTTTTTGCGCCCGACTTGGTCTTCAGCTTGGGCATTTGGCTCTCCTGTTGCCGCAGAAAAAATGCGCCCAAAAGGCGCCTTCGCGGCTGAAATGCTCGTTAGAGCGTTGAAAGTACGAGGCTATTTCGAAGACGAGACAGCCCGCACGGGCATCGACACGGCAGCCCTTAATCAGCCGGGCGATGAGGCTGCGCTTATGGCAGAGCCGGGCCGGATTGGCAACGATGAACCGCGGAACCTTATCATTCGACGTATTGATCGGCGGCCCAGGCAGCGCCGCAAATAGGGAAAAATATGAAAATATCAGCCCGGCCGATTGCCATCGGGCGCGCGGTGCGGTCGATCATCGCCGTTGTGCTTTTCGCCGCGGTTGTCGCCCCTTGCGCGGCCGACGCCGCGACCGGACGGGCCGCAGCCAGGGGTGGGGGCTATGACGGCTACTGGAACGTGCTCATCATCACCCAGGCCGGCCCCTGCGGTCAGGCCTACAACTTTCCATTCCAGATATCGGGCGGGCGAATCTCATCGTCCGGGTTTGCCGACGTCACCGGCCGCGTCGGTGGCGGCGGCAGCGTTGCGGTGCGGGTTTCCGCCGGCGGCTCGGTCGCCACCGGCAACGGCAGGCTGGGCCTGGGGTCTGGGGCAGGCCGTTGGATGGGCAGGGGATCGGCCGGTGTTTGCAGCGGGCGCTGGCAGGCCACCCGCGGCTGATCACCTTTTGAAAAGAAAATGGCCCGCCAGATTTTCCGGCGGGCCGTGTTCTAAATGCACAAACGCGAATGGCTGGTGGCGAATCAGCGTGGTGCCAGCACCATCACCACCTGACGACCCTCAAAACGTGCGTCCTGCTCGACCTTGGCAATCTCCGCGACATCGCTCTTGACCTTGTCCAGGAGCTTGGTGCCGATTTCCTGATGCGCCATTTCGCGGCCGCGATAGCGCAAGGTAACCTTGACCTTGTCGCCCTCCTCGAAGAACCGCTGCATCGCGCGCATCTTCACGTCGTAATCGTGATCGTCGATCATCGGCCGGAGCTTGATCTCCTTGATCTCGACGACCTTCTGTTTCTTGCGGGCTTCGGCGGCTTTCTTTTGCGCCGAATACTTGAACTTCCCGTAGTCCATAATCTTGCAAACGGGAGGGCTGGTATTGGGGGAAATCTCCACAAGGTCCATGCCGGCCTCGAGGGCCATCTTGACGGCGACCGCCGTTTCGACGGTGCCATGATTGGTACCGGTCTGATCGATCAGCTGAACTTGTGCGTTGCGGATTTCATCATTGGTGCGCGGCCCGTCTTTGGTGGCAGCGGGCGGGGCTCTGTTGGGACGGCGAATGGGTAGTTCTCCAAGGTTGTGAACGAAGGCGATAGTTTGAAGGAAGAAGGCCCAGCGGGCAAGCGAACTCGCAACATCGCGCGCGAAAACCATCAAATGCGAGACATTTTAGTCACGCTGCCATGACGGGGAATGTTCGGATCAGCCCACATAGAGGCCACGGGGTCGCGGCGCAAGGCCGGTGGAAGCCCTTTGAGGGTCCGCGTTGGCCCGTTGACGGATCGGATTTGCTTGCCCAAACAACCGATAACCTGAGTGACAATTCCATGACCGCTTTCGCCGCATCCGAGCCCCCACCCACCTTCATCGAGGTCGGTCAGGAGCGTGCGGCGCGCCGCATCGCGGTGCGCGCCCGCACCGGTTCCGCGCCCGGGCTGTTCTGGCTGGGCGGCTTCAATTCCGACATGCGGGGCACCAAGGCCTTGGCGCTGGACGCATGGGCTGCCGAGAAAAATCGCGCCAGCGTCCGGTTCGATTATTCCGGTCATGGTGAATCCGGCGGATCGTTTGCCGAGGGAACCATCGGACGCTGGCTGGAAGAAAGCGTCGCGGTATTCAAGCAATTCTGCATCGGCCCGCAGGTCGTGATCGGCTCGTCGATGGGCGGCTGGATGGCGCTGCTGCTGGCGCGCGAATTCGCCCGGCGCGGCGAAAGCCGCGCCTCGCTGGCAGGCCTGGTGCTGATCGCGCCGGCGCCGGATTTCACCGAACAGTTGATGTGGAACAGCTTTTCGCCCGAGGTCCGGCATGAAATCGAGACCCGGGGTGTCTGGCTGCGGCCCTCGCAATATGGCGAACCCTATCCGATCACCCGCGAGCTGATCGAGGAGGGTCGCAAGCATCTGCTGCTCGGCAGCGCGATCGAGGTGGGATGTCCGGTTCGGATTCTGCAGGGTGCGCAGGATCCGGACGTGCCATGGCGTCATGCCTTCGCGCTGACGGAGCGGCTGCCCAGCGACGATGTGGTGCTGACCATGATAAGAGATGGCGACCACCGCCTGTCACGGCCGCAGGACATCGCGCGTATCATCGCGGCGGTGGCGGAGCTGGGTTGAACTTTCGCAATTACCAGGTTGTCATCGTCCGCGACCCATCTACGCCAGAGGCTTCGCCGGGGTTCGGTGCAAGTCCGCCGAAGCTTGAGCGAAGGCTGGAAGGCGGACGATCCAGTACGCCGGGCCGTATCGATTTATCTCACGTTTTCTGGAATACTGGATGCCCCGCCTTCGCGGGGCATGACGGTTGTCATCGGGAGAAGCTCCATGAACATGTCAGCCATGCTGCGCGCCTTCTGCGAGGCCGTCGAACAGCGCAAGGGCGCGGCGTTCGCCGAGCTTTTCACTGAAGACGGCGTCTACCACGACGTGTTTTACGGCGCGTTCGAAGGCCGCGCCAAAATCGCTGAAATGATCGACGACTGGTTTTACCGCACGGCGCCGATTTCCGCTGGGAGATGCACGCGCCGGTAAGCGATGGCGAGACGCTCTATGCGCGCTACACTTTCAGCTATCGCTCGCTGCTGCCGGAGGCGAAGGGAGCACGCGCGATGTTCGAGGGCGTGGCCATCATGAAACTCCGCGGCGGCAAGATCGCCAGCTATCACGAGGTCGCCAATACCGCCACCGGCTTCGTCGACATGAATTTTGCACCGGAGCGCATCGCCAAGATTGTCGCCAGGCAGGGCGCGGCGCTGAAGGCGCGGCCGGAGATGAGGCGGCATCTCGGGTAGGACATGACGACTCTTGGTCAACTCTGTAGGTGCAACGCTCGGTTCACCTCGCCCCGCTTGCGGGATCGGATTGCGAAGCAATCGGTGGGGGCTCTCCGCGGTCCGAGCTGTTGAGAGAGCCCCTCACCCCGCCTCCCGTAAGAACGGGGAGAGGGAGATTTATCCGCTCCAGCTATCGGTTACTCCGTGCGCGATGCCGCGGAATGACGGCCTATGGCGGCTGTGGCTTCGCCATCGGCTTGCGCTGTGCCAGCGCGGCGACGGTCGAGGTCCCGATCGCGCCCTGTTGGTCGTAAAGATAACACTCGCCGATTGCGATGCCGTCGGTGGCGTGGTGGTTCACCACCTCGAAGCCGATCCATTCATTCACCGGCAGGCGGTGCAAATACAGCGTGACGTCGCTGTTGATGTAGCCGAGCCCCTGTTCGCCGGCGTTGGCGAAGGGGCTGGCGAAATCGGCCGCCACCGCGACCCGCACGAACGGGGTGAGGGCAGCGCCCTCGACGAGATCGCGCACCTCGCTCATCCACAGCCGCCGCGGGCCAACGGTGCCCATCGCGCCCGTGATCGGGCGGATGGTCCAT
Organism: uncultured Alphaproteobacteria bacterium; assembly: GCA_963742425.1. GTDB lineage: Bacteria > Pseudomonadota > Alphaproteobacteria > Rhizobiales > Xanthobacteraceae > Bradyrhizobium. Next base: position 322,814 of record CAVULR010000004.1, on the reverse strand, counting down.
TTGCCGTTCAAGCCGAGCCGCGGATCGGTGGGCGCCGGAATGTCCGCGGGCAAAGGCACGTCCCAGTTCGGCGGCGACCAGACCTGGCCTTCCGGGTTTTCCGTCTTGCGCAACAACTGGCAGGACGCGCGCGCCATGGCTACGCCGCCGCTGATGAAATCGGCCTCGACCACCCGGATGCGCAGGCCGTCGCGAACCACCCGCGTCTTGACTTCGATCGGCGCGAAGCCGGGCAGGCGAAACATATCCACCGTCAGCCGCGCCGGCACGAAGTCGTCGGCGCCATGGCGCTGCTCGATGACGAAGGCCAACAGTCCGATGATGACACGGCCGTGCAGCGATTTCGGGTCCCACGGGCCGTTCGCGGCCTGGGTCGGGATGAAGGCTTGCTGATCTCTGGTGAAGAAAGGCTGATTTGTCATGGGCGGGCGACCATGACGGAATTTGCGTGATGAAATCAAGGGTGTGATCCTCATGGTGAGGAGGCGCCTTCGCGCCGTCTCGAACCATGAGGCCCGGCCTTCATCCTTCGAGACGCGCGCCGAACGCGCTCCTCAGGATGAGGGTCTGGCGGCGGCACGTGCGAACCGCCATTCCTCTCGCACGCCATCATCCGTCTCCGCGCCCATGGCCTTCGCCGCGCGCGCCGCAAATTCCTCCCGATCAACCAATTGCGAGAGCGCCCATACCGCGGCGCCGCGAACCAGTGGGCTTTCATCATCCAGCAGGCGTATGGCCTCGCCGGCCAGTGCGCCATCGTTCGAGTTGCCGATCGCCATCAGCACATTGCGGATGAAGCGATCGCGGCCGATGCGCTTGACCGGCGACTTTGTGAATCGCGCGCGAAACGCGGCATCGTCAAGCCGTGCGAGTTCGGCAAGCGGCGGCGCGCGCAACTCGTCCCGCGCGGCGAGCTTTGTTTCGCGACCCGTTTGCGCGAACTTGTTCCACGGGCAGACCGCGAGGCAATCATCGCAGCCATAGATGCGGTTGCCGATCGCTTTGCGGAATTCGCGCGGGATCGGGCCCTTGTTTTCGATGGTGAGATAGGAAATGCAGCGCCTTGCATCGAGCTTGTAGGGGGCGGGGAACGCCGAGGTGGGACAGATATCGAGGCAGGCCTGGCACGAGCCGCAATGGTCGGTATCGGCCTCGTCGCGCGCCAGATCCGATGTGGTGAAGATCGCGCCGAGAAAAAGCCAGGAGCCGAATTGGCGCGACACGAGGTTGGTGTGCTTGCCCTGCCAGCCCAAGCCCGCCGCCTGCGCCAGCGGCTTTTCCATGACCGCGGCGGTGTCGACGAACACCTTGACTTCGCCGCCCGCGGTTGAGACCAGCCATCGCGCCAATGCCTTCAGCCGCTTCTTGATCAAATCGTGATAGTCGTCGCCTCTCGCATAGACCGAGATAGCGCCGCGTGTACGTTGCTCCAGGATCGCCAGCGGATTTTCATCGGGCCCGTAATTGACGCCCAACATGATGACCGAACGCACGCCGGCCCACAGCCCGCGCGGGTCGGTGCGGCGTTCGGGGTGGGCGGCGAGCCAGTCCATGTCGCCATGCGCGCCGGCGTCGAGGAACGCGCGGAAATGTTGCGCAGCATCGGCGATCGCGTCCGGAGCGGTCACGCCTGCGCAATCGAATCCGAGCGCGCGGGCTTCGCTGGTCAACGACTCTTTTAGAAGCGCTTTCACTGAAAGCCTGTGTTTTGTCGTGTCCCGGACGCGGTGCAGCGTGCTTCACGCTGCTCCGCAGAGCCGGGACCCGGAACGTCAACGCACAAAAATATGGGCCCCGGCTCAGCAGCGCAGCGCTGCACGCTGCGCAGCATCCGGGGCACGACACCGGCAATATTCAGAAGTCGAGGTCCACATAGGTCGGCGAGGCCGGCACGCCGGCCAGCCATTCGCTGAGCAGCGGGCGGAACGAGGGCCGGGATTTGACTCGCGCGTACCACGCCTTTGCCGCGTCGTCCTCGATCCATGGCACGTCGCCCAGATAATCGATCGCCGAAAGATGCGCCGCGGCGGCGAGGTCCGCATAGGTCAGCCGGTCGCCGGCCAGATAATTCCGCGTCTTTGCCAGCCAGCCGATATAGGCCAGATGATAACGCACATTTGCCTTCGCCGCGCGGATCACGTCGGCCGCCGGCGCGCCGCCCCCGTCCTGCTCGCTCATGAACCGCTTGTAGATCCGTTCGGTGACCAGCGGATGTGAAGCTTCCTCGAAGAACTTCTCGTTGAACCACGCCATCAGCCGGCGCACCTCGATGCGCTCCTCCATCGCGGTCGGCAATAGGCGGCGTCCATTGATGGCGGGGCCATGGGTCTCGTCCAGATACTCCGCGATCACGGCGGCGCCGGGAATCGCCGGCCGGCCCTCCTGGGTTAATACCGGCGTGCTTCCCGCGGGATTGAGCGCCAGGAACGCCCCGCGCCGCTCCCAGGTCCGCTCTTCCACCAGCCGCAGATCGAGGCCGTATTCGCCCATAGCCAGGCGGATGAAGCGTGAATGCGGACAAAACGAATGATGAAACAGCGTGAACATGCAGTCCTTGGTAATTTCGGAGCGCTTAAGAATCCCTGAACACCCGTCGCGGCGACACTAGCCAAGGGCGGGAATGAGGCAACCCGTGTTTTACGTTTTTAACGATTGCAGCGGTGAAGCGAATAAGCGAGAAGAACCGGGCTTTTCGGCCGATTTCGATCATAACGGAACCAGTCATGATGTCTGATGCGTTGCGGGCGGTAATTCTGGGCATTGTCGAAGGCGTCACGGAATTCCTGCCGGTATCCTCGACCGGCCATTTGCTGCTGGCGGAACGTTTTTTCGATCTCGGCGAGGGCAGTTTCTGGAACAGCTTCACCGTGCTGATTCAGCTCGGCGCCATTCTGGCGATTGTCGTGATTTATTTCGCGAAGCTATGGCGGATCGCGCTCGGCATGTTCTCCAATCCCGACGACCGGCGATTCGTCATCGGCGTGCTGGTGGCGTTCCTTCCCGCCGTGATCATCGGACTGATCGCCGGCAAATACATCAAGGAAATCCTGTTCAATCCATGGGTGGTCTGCTTTTCGCTGATCGTCGGCGGCGCGATCCTGTTGTGGGTCGATCAAATCGATCACAATCCCAGCGAACACGACGCCACAAGGTTTCCGTTGCTGACCTATCTCTGGATCGGGTTCGCGCAGTGCCTTGCGATGATTCCCGGCGTGTCGCGCTCGGGCGCCAGCATCGTCGCAGCGATGCTGCTCGGCGCCGACAAGCGCGCGGCGGCCGAATTTTCGTTCTTCCTGGCGATCCCGACCATGATCGGCGCCTTCGCCTACGATTTCTACAAGAACCGCGGCGAGATGACGACCGATCACCTCGGCATCGTCGCCATCGGATTCGTGGTGTCATTCATCACCGCAATCGTCGTGGTCAAGACGTTCTTGAGTTACGTGACCCGCCACGGTTTTACGCTGTTCGCCTGGTGGCGCGTCATCGTCGGCACCCTTGGCCTGATCGCGCTGGCGATGGGACGGTAAGATCTCTTAGTTCGTCCCTGCGAAGCAGGGACCCATAACCACCGGCGATGCATAGTTGCCGAAGCGATTGCCATCTCGCGTAACAACAAACGTCGGTGGTTATTGGTCCCGTGCGCGCTCGCAAGTGCTCGCTTGGCCGGGACGACGAGAAAAATTACGCGTTCTTGTGCGCGAACTGTCCGGTCTTGCGGAAGCGCCAGAGATATTGCGGCGCGATCGCTTCCAGCGAATCCGCCGCAATTCCCAATCCTTCCAGCGTCAGGCCGGCGGCTTTCGCCGCGTCCGACACCACATTGTCGCTGCGTAGCAACGCCACCTGGTCCGGCGTCAGCTTGAATGCGCCGGGCGCGAATTGCAGAAACCGCGCCTGCAATTTTGCGAGCCCGAACGGCAGCGAAACCAGCATGCGCTTGCGTTCCGTGGTTGCCAGGATCAATTCCATGATCTCGCGCATGGTCAGCACTTCCGGGCCGCCGAGTTCATAGGTCGCGCCGGCCCGGGTCTTGCCGTCGACGGCGTCGGCGACCGCGGTTGCGACATCGCCGACATAGACCGGCTGCAGCCTGGTGATGCCGCCGCCGATCAAAGGCAGCGCCGGAGAAATTCTTGCAAGGCTCGCAAAGCGGTTGGTGAACTGGTCTTCCGGCCCGAACACGACCGAAGGCCGCATGATGGTGGCGGATGGTACCATCGACAGCACGGCCTTTTCACCGGCGGCCTTGGAGCGGCCATAGCGCGAAAGCGAATTCTCGTCGGCGCCGATCGCGGAGACATGCACCATCCGCGCGCCGAAGGCGGCCGCGGCTGTTGCCACTGAGCCCGCGCCCTCACCTTGCACGGCCTCGAAAGTCTGCGCGCCGCTCTCGGCCAGGATGCCGACGAGATTGATGGCGACATGGGAGCCGCGCATCGCGGCCGCGACGGAGGCCGGAAAGCGCAGATTGGCCTGCACGGCGTGAATCTGGCCGACCTTGCCGAGCGGCTGCAAATGCCCGGCCAGTTCAGGCCGGCGCACCGCGACCCGGATCCGGTAATCGCGCTTGGCGAGCGCGCGGACCACGTTTCGTCCCAAAAACCCCGATCCTCCGAAAACCGTGACCAGCGTGTCCAGATTCGATGCCATGGCGTCAGTTTCCTAGGGTCAAACTCACGAGATCGCGGGGGTATTTAGCGGTTTCGCGATACGCCATGATGTCCGCGCTGTACAGTAAATTTGAGCATGATCCGGAAAACTCGGTACCGTTTTTCCGAAAACATCGTGCTTTCGAAAAACCGCCTGGGTCGCAGTTTCCCCAATTTGACAAGCGCGCCACCGATCCGTACTAACCCGCCCGGGCCCAGGTGGCGGAATTGGTAGACGCGCTGGCTTCAGGTGCCAGTGGCTTCACGGCCGTGAAGGTTCGAGTCCTTTCCTGGGCACCATTTTTTCCTGGATGCCCTCCCCTCGCCATTCAGGGTCCATCCGCCGCTCGCCTCTTTGCGGTTTGGGCGGTAGCTTGGTCTGCAGCGAATTGAGTGAGGCTTCGAACATCATGACCGTACGCCTGCATCGCGGCGATCTGCCCGATTTGTCCCGCTACACCGATTCGGTGGCGATCGACACCGAGACCATGGGCTTGCACCCGCACCGCGACCGGCTCTGCGTGGTGCAGGTGTCGAACGGCGACGGCAGCGCCGATGTGGTGCAGATACCCAAGGGCCCTGTCGGGGCGCCGAACCTGAAGGCGCTGCTGGCCAACCCGAAGGTGACAAAAATCTTTCACTTTGCGCGGTTCGATATCGCCGCCCTCTACAACGCCTTCGGCGTGATGCCGCAGCCGGTGTATTGCACCAAGATCGCCTCGCGGCTGTCCCGCACCTACACCGATCGCCATGGCCTGAAGGATCTGGTGCGCGAGGTGCTCAACATCGATCTGTCGAAGCAGCAGCAATCGAGCGACTGGGGTTCGCAGACCCTGAGCGAGGCGCAGCTGGCCTATGCGGCTTCCGACGTCCTGCATCTGCATGGCCTGCGCGAACGCCTTGATGCGATGCTGGCGCGCGAGGGCCGCATGGGGCTGGCGCAAGCCTGTTTCGAATTCCTGCCGACGCGGGCCAAGCTCGATCTCTTGGGCTGGGACACCGAGGATATCTTCGCGCATTCGTGAGCGCGCGTGCCCGCAGATGCTGCGCGGCACCTTAAGCGCGTTCACGCGCGTCTTGACCCGCTAGGGCGATGCGCTGAGCCCGGGCCTGTTTGTTACTTTGCATGGGGTTGATTTCGCAATTTTGGACCCCGGCTCTCGCGGAGCAGCGCACGGGACGATGCTGCGCATCGCCGGGAGGACGCGGCACCGCGTCCGGGACACGATTGCGAACCCGACCGCCCCGTTTCGGTCATACTCGTCAGCCGAGGTCCCGGGCTGCATAATCCGGCCATTCCGGGTAGAATGGTGAAACGACACAGCGGCTGGAGCAGCGGTGAATTCGACCCAGAACCCAACCTATCAGGCCGCCATGGAGGCGCGCTTTGCGATTGCGGCGCGCCACAGCCGCATGGTGCGGGTGCTGCGCGTCGCGGTGCCGGCGACCGTGATCGTGGCGATGACGGCGATCGTGGCGGTGTCGATCTTCAATCCGTTCCGGATGCTGCTGCCAAAACTACCTGTCGATATGGGCAACCTCGTCGTTTCCGGCACCAAGATCACGATGGAATCGCCGCATCTGTCGGGTTACACGCCGGACCAGCGACCCTATGAGGTCTGGGCGAAGGCCGCGACCCAGGATGTGACCGATCCGGATCATGTCGATCTCTCGGCGTTACGGGCCAAGGTGCTGATGGAGGATAGGACCACGACCATCACGCTCGATGCCCGCAATGGCCTGATGAATACCAAGCAACAGATACTGGATCTGCATAAGGACATCTTTTTGCAATCCTCCACCGGCTATGAGGCGCGGCTGACGCAGGCGCTTGTCGACATGGGCAAGGGCACGGTGACATCGGAAGAACACGTCGATGTCAATTTGCTGAGCGGAACCCTGAGCGCCGACAGGCTGCGGATCACCGGCGGCGGCGAGGTGGTGAGGTTCGAAGGCAATGTCGTGATGATCCTGGACAAGCTCGGCGATGAAAGCGCATCCAACGGGCCGCCCGCCGTACCCGAGCCTGCGCCACGCCCCGCCAAGACGCGGGCCTCTCGATGATGGCGTCCCCGCGCAATATCCCGGTCGGGCGGATCACGCGCGGCGCCTGTAGCGCGATTTTTTCGCTTGTGCTGATCGCCGCCGGTCACGCGGCCGCGCAAAACGCGGTCACGGGCGTGCCCAATGCGATGCAGGGGTTTTCGCAAAATCGGGACCAGCCGATCCAGATCGAAGCCGCCTCGCTCGAGCTGCGCGACAAGAAAAAGGAAGCGACATTCTCCGGCAATGTGAAGGTGGTGCAGGGCGACACCACGATGACGTCCAAAACGCTTGTCGTGTTCTACGATTCAACCGCCGCCCCGGGTGCGGCGCCGGCTTCGAATTCGAAGGCTGCGAAATCGGCGCCGATCCCGTCTGCGACCCCGGGTCCGGGCGGCAGTTCGTCGATCCGCCGGCTGGAAGCCCGGGGTAGCGTGGTCGTGACCCAGAAGGAGCAGGTCGTGACCGGGGAGACGGCCGTGTTCGATACCAAGGCCAATCTGATCAGCATGCTCGGCGGGGTGGTGTTGACCCAATGTAAGAACGTGCTGCGCGGCGATCGGCTGATGGTCGACATGACCACAGGCGTTTCGCGGGTCGAGTCGGACAGCGGCAAGGTTCAGGGGCTTTTCATCCAGTCCGGACAGGGGTGCGGACCGGCATCGCCCGGCGCTGGGCCGCTTCCCGCATTGGGCCCTGCCAAATCCAATAATCCGAAATAGCATCAATCACTTGTTCGATAGGGGGGGCCCGCGAGGTTGAAGCCCGCCGCGGGAGCCTGTATCACGGCACCAGCTCGGCGGTGTAATTTGTCCCCGCCATCAGGGGTGTTTGGCTGGGCAAGGGACATCCATTCATTCATGTTGCGCGCGCGAATCGTTTGTCCGCGGGTCGCGGGCTAACCGTGAAAGGCTTGAGCGAAGCGGGATGGTGGATTTGCTCGGCATGTTCCGTCGGCGCCCGGCGAAACGCAGTCCGCCAGGATTTGCGCGATCGCGCGTGGATATCACCGCGCTCGGCGACAGCATCGGCGGGATGCTGACCAATCCGGTGCGCGATGCCCCGCCGATCGCCCGCGATGCCCCGCTGTTGAAATTGAATACGCCTTCTCCGCCAACGGAGAGGCCGCGGCCGCGTGCCAGGACCAACGGCGCGGCGGCTGCCCCGCGGCTGACGAAGCGGGTCGGGTACCTGGCTGTGCATAGCGTGGAAAAGAGCTTCGGCTCCCGCCAGGTGGTGCGCGGTGTCAGCATCTATGTGCGCCGCGGCGAAGCGGTGGGTTTGCTGGGTCCGAACGGCGCCGGCAAGACCACCGTGTTCTACATGATCACCGGCCTGATCAAGGCGGACCGCGGCACCATCGAGCTCGATGGCCATGACGTCACCAAGCTGCCGATGTATCAGCGCGCCCGGCTCGGCATCGGCTATCTGCCGCAGGAAGCCTCGATCTTTCGCGGCCTCACGGTCGAGCAGAATATCCGCGCGGTGCTCGAGGTCGTCGAACCCTCAAAGAAAAAGCGCGAGGCCGAACTCAATTCCCTGCTCGAGGAATTCAACATCGCGCGGCTGCGCAAGACCCCGTCAATTGCGCTGTCGGGCGGCGAGCGGCGGCGCGTCGAGATCGCGCGCGCGCTGGCGACGCGGCCCAATTACATGCTGCTCGACGAACCCTTCGCCGGCATCGATCCGATTGCGGTCGGCGACATCCAGGATCTGGTCCGCCATCTCACCAACCGAGGCATCGGCGTCTTGATTACCGACCACAATGTGCGGGAAACGCTCGGACTGACCGACCGCGCCTATATCGTCTATGCAGGCGAGATCCTGACCGAGGGCAATCCGGAGGAAATCGTCAACAACCCGGATGTGCGCCGACTTTATCTGGGCGAGGAATTCCGGCTTTAACCTTGGCCGGGAATTCGCGGCCGTAGCGCATTTTTCGCCGGCGTCAAGCCGTGTACATCGGCTTTGGACTAGTTTAAGCAAGAATCGGACCAATTCAGGGAACAATTCTTGCTTCCATGGCACTGACGCAGAGATTGGAGTTCCGCCAGTCGCAGTCGCTGGTAATGACGCCGCAGTTGATGCAGGCGATCAAGCTGCTGCAGCTGTCCAATCTCGACCTCTCGGCCTTCGTCGAGGAGGAGCTGGAGCGTAATCCGCTCCTGGAACGCGCCAGCGACGGTACCGAGCCCCCGGTTGCGGGCGAGCCCATGCCTGAGCCGGCCGAATTTCCGGATACCGACGACTCCACCACTTCCTATGGCGAGGACGCAACCGAGCGCCCCGACACGTCTGGCGCCCTCGTCGGCGACAGCTTCGAGCCGGGCCAGGAAGAGTGGCTCAATCGCGACCTCGGCAGCCGCACAGAGATCGAACAGACGCTCGACACCGGCCTCGATAACGTTTTCTCCGAGGAACCGGCGGAGGCCGCCGCCCGCAGCGCCCAGGATGCGGCGCCGACCGCCTACACCGAATGGGGTGGCGGCGCCTCCAACGACGACAGCTACAATCTGGAAGCCTTTGTCGCCGCCGAGGTCACGCTCGGCAGTCACCTCGCCGAACAATTGGCGGTGGCATTCACGGCGCCTGCGCAGCGCATGATCGGCCAATATCTCATCGACCTCGTCGATGAGGCCGGCTACCTGCCCCCCGACCTGGGCCAGGCCGCCGAGCGGCTGGGTGCCTCGCAAGCGGATGTCGAGGCGGTTCTTTCGGTATTGCAGAAATTCGATCCGCCGGGCGTTTGCGCGCGAAACCTGAGCGAGTGCCTCGCGATCCAGCTGCGCGAACTCAACCGTTACGACCCCGCGATGCAGGCGCTGGTCGAGCATCTGGATTTACTGGCCAAGCGCGATATCGCCGCTTTACGAAAATTCTGCGGTGTCGATGACGACGATATCACCGACATGATCGGCGAAATTCGCCGTCTCGATCCGAAACCGGGTTTGAAATTCGGCTCGGCTCGGATGCAGACCATGGTGCCCGATGTCTACGTACGGCCCGGACCCGACGGCGGCTGGCATGTCGAACTCAACAGCGACACCTTGCCGCGCGTGCTGGTCAATCAAACCTATTACACCGAATTATCGAAGACGATCCGCAAGGACAGCGACAAATCCTATTTCAGCGATTGTCTGCAAAACGCCACCTGGCTGGTGCGCGCGCTCGATCAGCGCGCCCGCACCATCCTGAAAGTCGCAACCGAAATCGTGCGTCAACAGGACGGCTTTTTTACCCACGGCGTCGCGCATCTGCGGCCGCTCAATCTCAAGGCGGTGGCGGACGCCATCCAGATGCATGAATCGACGGTGTCGAGGGTGACTGCCAACAAATACATGGCGACCAATCGCGGCAGTTTCGAATTGAAGTATTTCTTCACCGCCTCGATCGCGTCGGCCGACGGTGGTGAGGCGCATTCGGCGGAGGCGGTGCGTCATCACATCAAACAGCTGATCGACGCGGAAGACCCCGCCTTCATCCTCTCGGACGACACCATCGTGGAACGATTGCGGGAATCAGGCATTGATATCGCCCGTCGCACGGTTGCGAAGTATCGCGAGGCGATGCGAGTCCCCTCCTCGGTGCAGCGCCGCCGCGACAAACAGAGCATGCTCGGTAACGCGCTCTCGGCGCCCGCCGTATCATCCGACCGGTCGCGCGACACGCAGCCGGCCTGACTGTGTCCCGGCCAAGTCGGGATAGTTTCGTTGCCACTGCAGATTAAGCGAGGCATCAAAATGACCCTCCGGATTTCGGGAAAAAGCATCAGCGTCGGCGAGGCCTTGCGCGGGCGCGTCAGCGCGCGCACCGACGAAGTCCTGCGTAAATATTTCGATGGAAATTATTCCGGCCACATCACGCTGAGCAAGGATGGTTTCGGTTTCCGGACCGACTGCGCGCTGCATCTGGATTCCGGAATCACGCTCGAGGCCGAGTCCAATGCCGCCGACGCCTATGCCAGCGCCGACCAGGCGCTGCTGATGATCGAAAAACGCCTGCGCCGCTACAAGAGCCGCCTAAAGGATCGCTCGGCCCGCAAGGCCTACGCGGCTACAGCCGCGCTTGCCGAAATGGAAGCGCCGACGCTCGACGCGCCGAGTTACGTGATCGAGGCGCCGGCGGAAGGCGACGACGAGGTCACCGCCTACAACCCGGTCATCATCGCGGAAGCGACAACGTCGCTGAAACGGCTTTCGGTCAGCGAAGCCGTGATGGAGTTGGACCTGACCGGGGCTGGCTGCATCGTGTTCCAGCATGGCTCAAGCGGCCGGGTGAACGTCATTTACCGGCGTCCGGATGGCAATGTCGGCTGGGTGGATCCCCCCGTGGTTAATCCGTAAGAATTAGCGCCGATCGGCATTGACGCGCTTCCGGCGCGTCCCTATGGTCCGCCGCCCTCAACGGGCGGGGGCCGGCAGCGACCCCACAGGAGTTGGCACCGGTCTTGCGTTGGAGTAGAAGCCACCCAAATCAGAGCCCGGTCTAAGCCCTCCGCTAATCATCTTCTCGACGCCGCCCACGCCAAAACCCCTTTCGCAACCTGACGGCTTAAATTACCTCGGAACGCCCCATGACGATTACCGATCTCGTCGCACCCGAGGCGATTCTCCCGGCGTTGAAGGTCAACAGCAAGAAGCAGGCGTTGCAGGAACTGGCGGCGCGCGCCGCCGTTTTGACCGGGCAGAACGAGCGGGCAATTTTCGAGGTTCTGCTGCAAAGGGAAAAGCTCGGGACCACCGCGGTCGGCTACGGCGTCGCGATCCCTCACGGCAAGCTTCCCAAGCTGGAAAAGCTGTTCGGTCTTTTTGCGCGCCTCGAACGCCCGATTGATTTCGAGGCGATGGACGGCCAGCCGGTCGACCTGGTGTTCCTGCTGCTCGCGCCGGAAGGCGCCGGCGCCGATCACCTGAAAGCGCTGGCGCGGATCGCCCGGCTCTTGCGCGACCAGGATGTCGCCAAGAAGCTGCGCGCCTCGCGCGACGCGCAGGCAATTTATTCGGTGCTCGCGCTGCCGCCGGCGAGCGCGGCGTAGCGCATCGCCCAACACGCATCTGTCGCTGTGACGGACCGCAGTTCACCAACAATCATGTGAGTCTTTCGACGCCGGCGCCCCCAATCGATGCCGGCCAAAAAACGCGGGCGCCGTCCCGGCCTAGCCGGGGACAGACGCCCGTGTATTGCGAATTCCTGTTCGGCGTTCAGTGAACGCTGACGGCCTGCAGCTCGTTGCTCCATGCGTTCGCGATCGCCGCTTCCCGGCTGTCGGTCAGCATGATCGGCGTGCCGTCGGCGGCATGCAGTGCGAACAGCTTCAGTCCCGGCGCGATTCTCGGCGCCTGTGGAAAGAGGCCCGGCACATCCTCGGAACGGATCTGCTTCACATAAGCGATATGGCCCTCGCCCATCGTCGCCAGCGCCTCGATGGAGATGCCCTTCGGCTCGAACGCAACATTACCTTCAGTCATGGTCTCGACTCCTCTGTCAGTTAAGCGGTCGAGTCCGCTACTCGTTCCATTATTCATGTTCATTGATAGCGATTGTCTTAACGATTTTCTCCGGCTCAGGCCGGGCAAGCTCGATCGACAACAGCCCGTTCTTCAAATCCGCGCCCAACACATGCATCCCCTCTGCCAGCACGAAGGTGCGCTGGAAGTGGCGCGCGGCGATGCCGCGATGGATGTATTGCCGGGCCTTGTCGTCCTGCTGGCGGCCCCGGATCACGAGCTGATTTTCCTCAATGGTTACATCGAGTTGGTCGCGGGTAAATCCCGCCACCGCCAGCGTGATTCGCAGCCGTTCGGGTTCGCCGTTGGAGCGGTCGCACCTCTCGATATTGTAGGGAGGATAACCGTCGGCGCCCTTGACGACGCGATCGAGCGCACGCTCGATTTCGTCGAAGCCCAGAAGGAACGGACTGGAGAGCGAAGGAACACGAGACATAGTTTACAAAGTCCTCTCGAAGCGACTTTGACGTTCAGGGCCCTTGCGGCGCCCCATTTTCGGCCTTCCGGCAGGCTTGCCGTCGGCTCACCCGCCAATATGGGCATAGTCGTGGGGGTGTTCAAGCGTCTCGTGGAACCCGGGCCATCGCGTCACTCCGGGGCGCGGCCGAAGGGATTGAACCCGGATTCTGTCAGATGATTAGCCCGAGATTCCGGGTTTGCGCCACGTGGCGCATCCCGGAATGACGCTTAAAGATCGATGCGCTGGCGGCCATCGCCGCTGAACAGATGCAATTTTTCGCGCGCGGCGATCGCCTTGATTCGCTCGCCGATCCCGGGTGCGATGGCGCCCGGGATCCGAACAATCACCTCGCCCGGCGGCAATTCCCCGGGGTTGGCGGCAACGCCCTGCACCTGATGTTGCCTCGTGCCATAAACGAAAGTCTCGGCTCCAACGCGCTCGATCGCCTCGACCGTGAGGTCGAGCGCAATGCCGCCGGCGATGGGGACGCTCGAAATCACGAAGTCTTCCGGGCGGATGCCGAGAATGCCGGCCTGGTCTGCCGCCCGGCCGCTGCCCGTGAGTTGCGATCTTATTTCATCTGACCGCAGCGGCATCAGATTCATCGGCGGCGCGCCGATGAAGGACGCCACGAAAGTGGTCGCGGGCTTCTGGTAAATATCGAGCGGGTTGCCGATCTGCTCGACCTGGCCTCCGTTCATCACGACCAGGATATCGGCGAGCGTCATCGCCTCGAGCTGGTCGTGGGTGACGTAAATGGAGGTCGTGTTGAGCCGGCGCTGCAGCTTGCGGATTTCGACGCGCATGGCGATGCGCAGCTTGGCGTCGAGGTTCGACAGAGGTTCGTCGAACAGAAACACTTTCGGCTGCCGCACGATCGCACGTCCCATCGCCACGCGCTGACGCTGGCCGCCCGACAATTGCCGCGGCTTGCGGTCGAGCATGGCCCCGAGCTCGAGAATGCGGGCGGCTTCCCTGACGCGGGTGTCGATCTCGGGCTCGGCCATGCCGCGGTTGCGCAGGCCATAGGCCATGTTGTTGTAGACGCTCATATGCGGATAGAGCGCGTAATTCTGGAACACCATGGCGATGTCGCGTTCGGCCGGCTCGATCTGGTTGACGATCCGTCCGCCGATATCGATCTCGCCGCCGGTGACGGTCTCGAGGCCCGCGACCATGCGCAGCAAGGTGGACTTGCCGCAGCCGGAGGGGCCGACCAGCACGCAGAACTGACCGTCGCCGACGTCGAAGTCGATGCCCTTGATGGCCTCGAAGCCACCGGCGTAGGTCTTGCGGACATTCCGGAGCGTTACGTTAGCCATTCGCCCTTCGCCATCTTCACTTCTCCGTCTCGACCAGTCCGCGCACGAACAGCCGCTGCATGAACACCACCACCGCGACCGGCGGCAACATCGCCAGCACGGCGGTCGCCATCGCCAGCTGCCATTCCGCCAACTCATCCGTCGTGGTCAACATCTTCTTGATGCCGGTGACGATGGTCTGCATCGAATCCTGCGTGGTGATCAGTAGCGGCCAAAGATATTGATTCCAGCCATAGATGAACTGGATCACGAACAGCGCCGCGATGGTCGTGACCGACAGCGGCAAAAGCGTATCCTTGAAGAACCGGAACGGCCCGGCGCCGTCGATGCGCGATGCTTCCAGCAATTCGTCCGGCACCGTCATGAAGAATTGCCGAAACAGCAGCGTGCCGGTCGCGGACGCGATCAGGGGCAGGATCAGCCCGGCATAGGTGTCGAGCATATGCAGATCGGATACCACCTTGTAGGTCGGATAGATGCGAACCTCGACCGGCAGCATCAGTGTGACGAAGATGATCCAGAAAGCCGTCTTGCGGAACGGAAAACGGAAATACACCACGGCATAGGCGGACAGGATCGAAATGATGATCTTGCCGACGGCGATGCCGGTAGCGGAGACGAACGAATTCAGCAGGAGATGCCCGACCGGTTCGCGGCTGGTGCGCGACCCGCCGACGAAAATAGCCCTGTAGTAGTTTTCCAGAGCGCGTCCGCCCGGCAACAGCGGCATGTTGCCTCCGACCACGGTCGCGGCATCATGCGTGGATGCAATCAGCGCGAGATAGACCGGAAAGGCCACGATGAACACGCCAAGCGTCAGGATCGCATAGGCAATGATGTCGTTCCACGGGCGGTGCTCGACCATCAGTATTGCACCTTGCGTTCGACATAGCGGAACTGGATCGCAGTCAGCGCGATGACGATCACCATCAGCACGACCGACTGGGCCGCCGAGCCGCCGAGATCACCGCCGAGCCGTCCATCCGCATAGACCTTGTAGACCATGGTCGTGGTCGCGCCGGCGGGTCCGCCACCCGTCACAGCGTCGATGATGCCGAACGTGTCGAAAAAGACGTAGACGACGTTGACGACCAGCAAAAAAAAGGTGGTCGGCGACAGCAGCGGAAAAACGATGGTCCAGAACCGGCGCATCGGGCCGGCGCCGTCGATTGCGCCGGCCTCGATGACGCTTTTGGGGATCGACTGCAACCCTGCCAGAAAGAACAGGAAATTATAGGAGATCTGCTTCCACACCGCGGCCATCACCACCAGCGTCATGGCGTGGGTGCCGTTCAACAGCGGATTCCAGTCGAAGCCCATCCAGCGCAGCGGCCGCGCCAATGTGCCGAGCGATGGATGGAACAGGAAGAACCACAGCACGCCGGCCACGGCCGGCGCCACCGCGTATGGCCAGATCATGAAGGTCTTGTAGAACGGCGCCGCTTTCAGGTTCTTGTCGGCCTGGGTCGCGAACAACAGCGCGATCGAAAGCGATAACACCGCGACCAGCGTCGAGAACACCAGCGTCGTCAGCATCGCCTTGTAGTATTCGGGCTGGGTGAACAGTCCCTGGTAATTCTCCCAGCCGACGAATTCGGAGCTGAGTCCGAATGCATCCTCGCGCAGGAAGGATTGCCAGACCGCCTGGCTGGCCGGCCAGTAGAAAAATACCAATGTGATGATTAGCTGCGGCACCAGCAGCAGGTACGGAAGCAGCTTGCTGTTGAAGAAGGCGGACTTTTCCATTCAGGGCGACTTGTTCATCCAGAAGCCGAGTTCGTACGGAAGATTTGCACTCCGATGCGAGCTTCCTCTCCCGAAAGGGAGAGGAAGTTTTCCTTGAGGTCGCTTACTTCGCGGTCTTCTCAAACGTCCGCAGCATGGCGTTGCCACGGCTAACTGCGGCATCGAGCGCCTGCTGGGCGGTTTTTTGGCCCGCGAGCGCCGCTTCCATTTCCTCGGCCCAGACGTCGCGCATCTGCACCATATTGCCGAACCGCAGCCCGCGCGAATTCTCCGTCGGCTCCTTGTTGGTGAGTTCCTTCAGCGGCGTTTCCAGGGTCGGATTCTTTTCGTAGAAGCCCGACGCCTTGGTCTTTTCATAGGCTGCCTTGGTGATCGGCAAGTAGCCGGATTCCTGATGCAGTCTGATCTGGCGGTCGGTGTCGGACAGAAACGTGAAGAACTTCGCCACGCCCTTGTATTCTTCGGGCTTCTTGCCGCCCATCACCCACAGCGATGCGCCACCGATGATCGAGTTCTGGGGAGCGCCCGCGACATCGGGATAATATGGCATCGGCGCGGATGTGAAATCGAATTTGGCGGTGCCTTTCGCGGTCCCGTAATAGCCCGACGAAGTCAGGAAGATCGCGCATTCGCCCGAGCCGAACCTGGCCTCACCGGCGTTGGCGCGACCGCCGTAATCGTAGGTCTTGTCCTTCTGCAGGTCGATCAGGTTCTGCAGGTGCTTGACGTGCAGCGGCGAGTTGAACTTCAGCTCGGTGTCAAAGCCGTCCAGCCCGTTCGCCTTGGTGCCGATCGGCACGTTGTGCCAGGCGGAGAACTGTTCGATATGCGCCCATGCCGCCCAGGCGTTGGAGAAGCCGCAGGTTGCGTGACCCGCCGCCTTGAGTTTTTTGGCGGCATCGAAGACTTCCGGCCAGGTTTTCGGAATCGTGGCGATGCCCGCCTTCTTCAGCTCATCCTTGTTGATCCACATCACCATGGATGAGGAGTTGAAGGGAAACGAGAGCATGTCGCCCTTGGAGGTCGAATAGTAGCCGGTGATCGTCGGAAGGTAGGCCTTGGGGTCGAACGGTTCACCGGCATCCTTCATCAACTGGTACACAGGCTTGATGGCGCCGGTGGCGCTCATCATGGTCGCCGTGCCGACCTCGAATACCTGCATGATGTGCGGCGCGTTGCCGGCGCGGAACGCGGCAATGCCGGCGTTCATGGTGTCGGCATAACCGCCCTTGAAGGAGGGGATGACCTTGTAGTCCGACTGGCTGGCGTTGAAGTCTGCCGCCAGCTTGTTGACGACGTCGTTGTTGCCGCCGGTCATCGCGTGCCACCACTGCAGCTCTATCACCGCATGCGCGGGGGTAGCGAACGCCAGCGTGACAGCGACTGCAGCGGCAGCGCCGAATTGTCGAAATGCCATAAATTCCTCCCGGTTGGACCGTCATCATCGTTGTTGCGCGTTAGCAGCGCCGGATGACGTGCAAATGACCGTAACGCGAGTGGATGGTACGGGGGAAGCGCCGGCCAAGGGAAGTGATAAAATAGGCTGATCCCGGGTTCAGAGCGGTCGTCGTGCCGCCGTTCGCCGAATTCGGCCGCATCGGGACCTCAGTGTTTGCGCTCGGAGCCGCAGACCACGCCGTCGGCGAGCAGGGCATCGATCTCGCCTCTGGAATATCCGAACTCCGTCAGCACCTCGGTTGCGTGCTGGCTGAATTTTGGCGGGATGCGGCGCAGGCCTGGCTTGCTGCGCTCCAGCCGGATCGGGGAGGCCACACCCTTGTACCAGTCCTTTTCGATGACGTCGCCGCGATGGACGGCATGGGCGCTGGTCAGCGCCTGGTCGATCGACTGCACCGGTCCTGCCGGCAGCCCGGCGGCGAGCAGCCGATCGCATAATGGTCCGGCATCGTGCTGGCTGAAGACGGCCGCAAGCTCGCTGCGAAGCGCGTCACGGTTGGCGATGCGGTTCTTGTTGCGGGCAAAACGGGGATCGGTGCCGAGCTCGGGCTTTCCGATTTCCTTGCAGAGCTTGCGGAAGGTGCTGTCATTGCCGACGCCGATGAAAATGTTGTCGGTGCGGGTCGGGAAGATCGCATAGGGCACCAGATTGGGATGCTCATTGCCGGTCAGGCTCGGCGGCTTGCCGTGCATGAAATAATTCGCGGCGTGCGGATGCATGATGGCGAGGCCGGTTTCATACAGCGTGGTTTCGAGAAACTGCCCGACGCCGGATTTCTGCCGCTCCGACAGCGCCATCAAAATGCCGATCGCCGCATAAAGCCCGGTGGCGATGTCGACCAGCGGAACGCCGATCCGCATCGGGCCTGATTGCGGCGAGCCGGTCGCGGCGATCATTCCGGTCATGGCCTGGATGATCGCGTCATAGCCGGGATTGCCGCCGCGCGGGCCGTCGGCGCCGAAGCCGGAGATCCGGCAGTGAACCAATTTTGGAAATCTGGCGCGCAGCACGTCGTTGCCGATGCCCCATTTGTCGAGCGTGCCCGGCTTGAAATTCTCGATCAGGACGTCGGCGCCCTCCAGCATCTTCATCAGCACGTTTCGGCCGCCTTCGGAGGCGAGGTCGAGGCCGATCGAGCGCTTGTTGCGGTTGATGCCGACGAAGTAGGCCGCGTCATCGCCGTGGAATGGGGGCCCCCAGTCGCGCACCTCGTCGCCGGCGGGGGGCTCGACCTTGATGACGTCGGCGCCGTGATCGGCCAGGATTTGCGTGCAGTAGGGCCCGCCGAGAACCCGCGTGAGATCGATCACGCGCAATCCGGCCATCGCAGCGGGAGTATTTTCTGTCGTCATGGGCGGGCGTCTTCTTGGGAAGTTTGGTTGGGGGACTTAGATCATCACAAGCGCTTCTTTAGATGGGGCCACTAGCCCGTCTGCGGGGCAGCCTTCGCTACGAGGGGGCTTGTCCAGCCGAAGCAGGCGCAGCCTGCGAAGGCTGGTGGAGCCAGGCGGGATCGAACCGCCGACCTCTTGCATGCCATGCAAGCGCTCTCCCAGCTGAGCTATGGCCCCTTAGGCACTATCATTCGAGCATGATGGTTGCGGACATCGGTTCGCACTTTCCCGATCATGCTCCCCGCGCGTCTTGGGCGGCGTGCGGGCAAAAACCCTGACCACAGATCAGGGTCGATCTCAAGTCTCCTCGTCGCCGCCGACGTCGCCGATGATGTCGGTAACGTCCTCGTCGCCTTCTTCTTCGTCGGCGATGAAGGTGGAATCGTCATCGTCGTCGTCTTCGATGGTCTCGTCCACCTCGATGTCATCTTCGAACTCGGGAACAACGGCCTTGACCTTGCCGGTGTTCTCCTCGGCGTCGGCTTCCTCGAGCGGCACCAACTCTTCCGCCTCGACCGGCTCCGGCACGGCGGTAGCGGCGGTGGCGGCGGCTGCGGCACTGGCGCGGGCCGCGGCGTCGGCGCGGGTCCGCGGCGGCGGGATCGGTGCAATCGGCACGACCTCGCCGGTGTAAGGCGAAATCACCGGGTTCTTGTTGAGGTCGTAGAATTTCTTACCCGTCGTCGGGCAAATGCGTTTGGTTCCGAGATCGGATTTGGCCACGTGTGCAATCCTGGGAATTTTTTTAAAAACGGTGCTTCACTTGGCTAGTTGCCGCGCCCCTGTCAATAGCGCTTTCCGGGTGTTGGATGGCAAGCGTGACGGCGTGCGGCCCATGTGTTACCTGCCCCCCGGGCAGAGGACATAATCTTGACCCATTCAGACCAGCCTGCCGCCCATCCGATGCCGCTGGAAGCCCGCCTTAGCGGCTCCCTGACCGGAAAGGTCCGTGTTCCCGGCGATAAGTCGATTTCGCACCGCGCCCTGATTTTGGGCGCGCTGGCGGTCGGCCGGAGCGCGATTTCGGGGCTACTGGAGGGTGAAGACGTCTTGAACACGGCCAAGGCGATGCGGACGCTGGGCGCGCAGGTCGAGCGGACCGGCGATTTCGCCTGGGTCGTGCAGGGCGTGGGTGTGGGTGGCTTCGCCCAGCCGCAAATTCCGCTCGATTTTGGCAATTCCGGCACCGGCTGCCGGCTGGTGATGGGGGCTGTGGCGGGCTGCCCGATCACCGCGAGTATTCGACGGCGACGCCTCGCTGCGCGGCAGGCCCATGCGGCGGGTGCTCGATCCCCTGGAATTGATGGGCGCGCGGGTAGGCTCGTGTGGAGAAGGCGGCCGCCTGCCGCTGACGCTCGGCGGCGCGCGCGATCCGCTGCCGATCCTGTATCGGACGCCGGTGGCCTCGGCGCAGATCAAATCCGCGGTGCTTTTGGCGGGGCTGGCTGCCCCCGGCGTCACCACCGTGATTGAAACCGAGGCCAGCCGCGACCATACCGAACTGATGTTGAAGCATTTCGGCGCGCAGATCGTCTCGACGCGCGAAGGCCCTCACGGCCGCAAGATCGCGCTCACCGGCCAACCCGAGTTGCATGGTGCCGATGTGGTGGTGCCGGCCGATCCATCCTCGGCGGCGTTCCCGATCGTGGCGGCATTGATCGTCGAGGGCTCCGATATCGTTCTGTCCGATGTCATGACCAATCCGCTTCGCACCGGACTTTTCACGACGCTGCGGGAGATGGGCGCTTCGATCGAGGAAAGCGAACTGCGCGGCGATGCCGGCGAGCCGATGGCGCAGTTGCGGGTGCGTGCCTCAAAACTGCGCGGCGTCGAGGTGCCGCCCGAGCGCGCACCCTCGATGATCGACGAATATCTGGTGCTCGCGGTAGCGGCGAGTTTTGCCGAAGGCGCCACCATCATGCGCGGCCTGCAGGAACTGCGCGTCAAGGAATCCGACCGGCTGCAAGCCACCGCCGCGATGCTGCGCGTCAACGGCGTCAAGGTCGAGATCGATGGTGACGACATGATCGTCGAAGGCAAGGGCCATGTCGCAGGCGGCGGGCTTGTCGCCACGCACATGGATCATCGCATCGCGATGTCGGCGCTGGTGATGGGTCTTGCCGCCGACAAGCCGGTCGGGGTGGACGACACCGCCTTTATCGCCACCAGCTTTCCCGATTTCATTCCGATGATGCGTTCGCTGGGGGCGGAGTTTTCATGATCATCGCCATCGACGGACCGGCCGCGTCAGGCAAGGGCACGCTCGGCAAGCGGCTCGCCCGTCATTACGGCTATCGTCATCTCGATACCGGGGTGATCTACCGCGCCGTGGCCAAGGCGCTGCTGGACGCCGGCGCTGACCTTACCGATGAAGCGCGCGCGGTGGCCGCAGCACTGGCACTCGATCCCGAAAAATTCGGAGATCCGGCGCTCAAGACCCAAACGGTCGGCGAAGCCGCTTCCGTGGTCTCGGCCATCCCCCGGGTGCGGGAGGTGCTGGTCAATTTTCAGCGCCAATTCGCCGCCGACCCGCCGGGCGCGGTGCTCGATGGCCGCGATATCGGCACCGTGATCTGCCCGGATGCCGACGTGAAGATTTTCGTCATTGCCGACCCAAAAGTCCGCGCCCGGCGGCGGACCCTGGAAGCAAAAGCGAGGGGCGAGGATGCCGACGAGGCCGCGGTATTGGCCGATATCCTCAAACGCGACGAACGCGACCGAAACCGGGCGGCCGCGCCCCTGAAAGCTGCGCCGGATGCTCACTTGCTCGATAACTCGCATTTGGATATAGAAAGCGGCGTCCGGGCCGCCATCGACATCGTCGAGGCCGTCCGAGCGGGCCGGCAGCCGGTTTGAACCGCTGCCGTCATTGGAGGAAAGCCCGCTCCAGGCCTTGAATGTCGGTATCTCGAGCTCATTTCTTGAGATCGATAAACTCAAAGTCCGGACTATTTCAACGGATCGAACGTGCAGGCATGCTGCCGGCCCGCTGTCGCGAATTTTCGCGATAAGCGGTCGTCAGGGTTTGCGGACCTCTGATACTGCACGCGCGATACGCCCCTTAACCCGAATCGCCGGCGATACCCGCATCTGGAGAACAAATGGCTTCGACTGCTAGTTCCTATAATCCTTCCCGCGACGATTTTGCCGCCATGCTCGACGAGTCCTTTGCCGGCGGCAATCTGCAGGAAAGCTCCGTCATCAAGGGCATTGTTGTTGCGATCGAGAAGGACATGGCCGTCATCGATGTCGGCCTCAAGACCGAAGGCCGCGTGGCGCTGCGTGAATTCGCAGGACCCGGTCGCGAAAGCGATCTCAAGGTCGGCGACGAGGTCGAGGTGTTTCTCGACCGCATCGAAAATGCGCTCGGCGAAGCCGTGCTGTCGCGCGACAAGGCGCGCCGCGAGGAAAGCTGGGGCAAGCTGGAGAAGGCCTTCAACAACAACGAGAAAGTGCACGGCGTCATCTTCAACCAGGTCAAGGGCGGCTTCACCGTCGATCTCGACGGCGCGGTTGCGTTCCTGCCGCGCTCGCAGGTCGATATTCGCCCGATCCGCGACGTCGCACCGCTGATGAATAATTCGCAGCCGTTCCAGATTCTCAAGATGGATCGCCGCCGCGGCAACATCGTGGTGTCGCGCCGCACGGTTCTCGAAGAAACCCGCGCCGAACAGCGCCAGGAGCTGGTGCAGAATCTCGAAGAGGGTCAGGTCATTGACGGCGTCGTCAAGAACATCACCGATTACGGTGCGTTCGTCGATCTCGGCGGCATCGACGGCCTGCTGCATGTCACCGATATCGCCTGGCGGCGGGTCAATCACCCGACCGAGGTCTTGACCATCGGCCAGACCGTCAAGGTTAAGATCATCAAGATCAACCATGAGACCCACCGCATTTCGCTCGGCATGAAACAGCTGCTGGACGATCCGTGGCAGGGCATCGAGGCGAAGTACCCGCTCAATGCCCGCTTCACCGGCCGCGTCACCAACATCACCGACTACGGCGCGTTCGTGGAACTGGAGCCGGGCATCGAAGGCCTGATCCACGTTTCGGAAATGTCGTGGACCAAGAAGAACATGCACCCCGGCAAGATCGTTTCGACCTCGCAGGAAGTCGAAGTGCAGGTTCTCGAGGTCAATTCGGTGAAACGCCGGATTTCGCTGGGCCTCAAGCAGACCATGCGAAATCCCTGGGAAGTGTTCGTCGAAAAATTCCCGGTGGGATCGACGGTCGAGGGCGAGGTCAAGAACAAGACCGAGTTCGGACTTTTCCTGGGTCTCGAGGGCGATGTCGACGGCATGGTCCATCTGTCCGATCTCGACTGGAAGCTGCCGGGCGAGCAGGTGATTGACAACTTCAAGAAGGGCGACATGGTCAAGGCCGTGGTGCTCGATGTCGATGTCGAAAAGGAGCGCATCTCGCTCGGCGTCAAGCAGCTCGAGGGCGATCCCTTCGCCGAGCCGGGCGACGTCAAGAAGGGCGCGGTCGTGACCTGCGAAGTGCTCGAGGTGAAGGAAAGCGGCATCGAGGTGAAGATCTCCGGTACCGACTTCACCACTTTCATCAAGCGCTCCGAGCTGGCGCGCGAGCGCTCCGATCAGCGCGCAGACCGTTTCGCGGTCGGCGAAAAGGTCGATGCGCGGGTGATCCAGTTCGACAAGAAGGCCCGCAAGGTGCAGGTCTCGATCAAGGCGCTGGAAGTCGCCGAAGAGAAGGAGGCCATCGCGCAGTATGGCTCCTCCAATTCCGGGGCGACGCTGGGCGATATTCTCGGCACCGCGCTCAAGCAGCGGACCGACAAGTAAGCCTTTCGCGCTCCGGTTTTCATGATTCGGGCCCCGGTTTCGACCGGGGCCCTTTCATTTGAGGAGAAACGGCCTTGTTTTCTTCATTTTGCATCGCAATTGATGTAGTTCAGGCACGGCCTGTTAGGGCTGCGCGGAGAAAACCTTGCGTTCCGGCTTAAGACCGCGCCTTGGGAGAATTTCGATGTCGCTTGATTCAGATGTGATCGTCGATCGCCGCAGGATCCGCCGCAAGCTGACCTTCTGGCGCGTGGCCGCTGTACTGCTCGCGATCGCCGCGATCGTCACCGTTGGCCTGCTGGCGGCGCCGGGCGTTCGCAGCCCGCTCACCTCCCTGGGTTCCATTGCGCGGGTCCACATCGACGGCCTGATCCGCAGCGATGCCGATCGCGTCGAGGCGCTGGAGCGGTTGGAAAATTCGCGCGCCGCGGCTGTCATCGTGCATATCAACTCGCCGGGCGGCACCACGGCCGGCTCCGAACAGCTCTACGACGCGCTGGTGCGCCTGAAGGCCAAAAAGCCGCTGGTCGTGGTGGTCGAGGGACTGGCGGCATCGGGCGGCTACATCTCCGCCATCGCGGCCGATCACATCGTTGCCCAGCAGAGCTCGCTGGTCGGTTCGATCGGCGTGCTGTTGCAATATCCGAATTTCACCGAACTGTTGAAGACCGTCGGCGTCAAGGTCGAGGAAGTGAAGTCTTCGCCGTTAAAAGCGGCGCCTAACGGTTTTGAGCCGACCAGTCCGGAGGCACGCGCCGCGCTCGACGCGCTGGTCAAGGATTCCTATGCGTGGTTTCGCGGCCTGGTGAAAGAACGGCGCGGCATGGACGACGCGTTGCTGGAGAAAGTCGCGGATGGACGGGTCTTTACCGGCCGCCAGGCGGTTGGTCTGAAACTGATCGATCAGCTCGGCGACGAGAAGACGGCCATCGCGTGGCTGGTCGAGCAGAAGGGCGTCAAGAAAGATCTTCCCGTGCGGGATTTCAAACTGACGCCACGCTTCGGCGACCTGACTTTCCTGCGCACGGCGGCTTCAATGACGCTCGATGCGCTCGGCCTTGGCGCAATTGCACGGCAAATCGAGCAGGCCGGCGTGGCCCAAGCGGTCGACCGCCTGGGCCTCGATGGCATGCTGGCGCTGTGGTACCCGGCCGGTACCAATTGAACCGCGTAAGTCCGGTTTTCGCCTCCTCCTCCCGCATTGCGGGTAGCGCACGATCCCCCACCTGGCGGGTTGGCAAGCGTTTTGACGCCAGCCAATTTTCATTTAGCGTCTTGACAGTTCAAGGTATTTTCACGGAAATGGCGATCCGCGCGTTCCGGGGTACCAGTTTCGATGATCAAATCCGAACTCGTTCAGCGTATCGCCGAGCACAACCCGCATCTCTATCAGCGGGACGTCGAGAACATTGTGAATGCGATCCTCGACGAGATCGTCGCCGCACTGGCGCGTGGCGACCGGGTCGAGTTGCGCGGCTTTGGCGCATTTTCGGTGAAACATCGTCCCGCCCGCGCCGGCCGCAATCCACGTACCGGCGCCCATGTACCGGTCGATCAGAAGAGCGTCCCGTTCTTCAAGACGGGCAAGGAAATGCGTGAACGGCTGAACCGGGGCAGCGGAGCACCCGACGCCGGCGCGTAGACGCTTCAAATCGGGTGCAGCCTGGCCGTAACCCGGTAGCGACCTTTGCGGACGCCCGCCGATCTCCGATAACGCGAGAGGGGTCATGCGCAAGTTTTTCACGGCCGTCGTGCTGATCCCGCTGGGCCTGATCTTTATCGTTTTTGCCGTTGCCAATCGGCACCTGGTGACGGTGTCGTTCGATCCGATCAATTCGGTCGATCCGTCGCTGGCAATCACGCTGCCGCTGTTCGTCGTCATCATCGCGGTGGCGATTACAGGCGTAATGGCGGGCGGCTGCGCCACCTGGTTCCGGCAACGGTATTGGCGGCGTGCCGCGCGCCAGCATGAGGCCGACGCCCGGCAGCTTCGGGCTGACTTGGCCGATCTGCGGGCGAGCACGTCCTTGCGGCAGGGTCCGCTGGGCTTATCCGGCCCGAAGCAGGCGGGCTCATATGGGTCCAGCGGGCGAGACAAGCAGGGCGCGACGTTGTAGAACGCCGCCCACAAAGCGAAATCGCCTTTTCCGCTTCAATGCTACCATTCCAACCCGTGCCCTGAACATGTCCCTGATCGTCAAAATTTGCGGCCTTTCCACGCGCGAAACGCTCGGCGCGGCGCTGGATGCCGGCGCGGACATGGTGGGATTCGTGTTCTTTCCGCCCTCGCCCCGCCATCTGAGCCTCGAGGTCGCGCGCGACCTCGGCAAGCTGGCCGGGCGCCGCGCGCTGAAGGTGGCGAACACGGTCGATGCCGACGATGCGACGCTCGCCAATATCGTCGAGGCGCTTGGGCCCGACATTCTGCAATTGCACGGCCGGGAAACCACGGCGCGACTGCGCGACATCAAGCAGAAATTCGGGCTGCAAGTGATGAAGGCGATGGCGGTGGAAGCGGCGGCCGATCTCGCGTCATTGCCCGGTTACGCGGCGGTGGCCGATCGCATCCTGTTCGATGCCCGCGCCCCGAAGGGCGCAACCCGACCCGGCGGTCTCGGCGCAGCGTTCGACTGGCATGTGCTGGAAAATCTCGATCTCAAGATCCCGTACATGGTCTCGGGCGGTCTCAACGCCGGCAATGTTGCGGAAGCGGTTCGCGTGACCGGCGCCGGCGGCGTCGATGTTTCCTCGGGCGTCGAGCGCGCCCCGGGCGTGAAGGATCCCGAGATGATCCGCACCTTCATTCGCGCCGCGCGCGCGACCAGCCTTTCTTCACCTCTCCCCGCAAGCGCGGGGCGAGGTAGCCGAGAGAGAACGGTGACGTGACGACAGCACTACCCAATTCCTTCCGCGGCGGTCCCGACGAAACCGGGCATTTCGGCATTTTCGGCGGACGCTTTGTCGCCGAGACGCTGATGCCGCTGATCCTCGACCTGGAGAAGGCTTATGCCGACGCCAAGGCCGATCCGGCGTTCCAGGCCGAAATGAACGGCTACCTCAGGGACTATGTCGGCCGGCCGTCGCCGCTGTATCTGGCCGAGCGCCTGACCGCGCATCTCGGCGGGGCGAAAATCTATTTGAAACGCGAGGAGCTGAATCACACCGGCTCGCACAAGGTCAACAATGTGCTCGGCCAGATCATGGTGGCGCAGCGCATGGGAAAGAAACGCATCATCGCCGAGACCGGCGCCGGCCAGCACGGCGTTGCCACCGCGACCCTGTGCGCCCGTTTCGGGCTGGAATGCGTGGTCTATATGGGCGCGGTCGACGTCGCGCGTCAGGCGCCAAACGTGTTTCGGATGGAAATGCTGGGCGCCAAGGTGATCCCGGTGCAATCGGGCACGCGTACGCTGAAAGACGCGATGAACGAGGCACTGCGTGACTGGGTCACCAACGTCCACAACACATATTACTGCATCGGCACCGTCGCGGGCCCGCACCCCTATCCGATGATGGTGCGCGATTTCCAGTCGGTGATCGGCGTCGAGACCCGCGCGCAGATGCAAGCCGTCGAAGGCCGGCTGCCGGATTCGCTTGTCGCCTGCATCGGCGGCGGCTCCAATGCGATGGGGCTGTTTCATCCCTTCCTCGATGATCGCGACGTCGAGATTTTCGGTGTCGAGGCTGCCGGTCACGGGCTGACGCAACTGCATGCGGCCTCGATCGCGGGTGGCCGGCCCGGCGTGTTGCACGGCAACCGCACCTATCTGCTGATGAATGACGACGGCCAGATCCAGGACGCGCACTCGATTTCGGCGGGCCTGGACTATCCCGGTATCGGGCCGGAACATTCCTGGCTGTACGAGACCGGCCGGGTCACCTATCTCTCTGCGACCGACGATGAGGCGCTCGCCGCCTTTCAACTGCTGTCGCGGCTGGAAGGAATCATTCCGGCGCTGGAATCCGCGCACGCCATCGCCAAGGTGATGGATCTCGCGCCGAAACGGTCCAGGGACCATCTGATGGTGATCAATCTCTCCGGCCGCGGCGACAAGGATATTCCCCAGGTCGCGGATATTTTGCGTAAAGAGAAACAGTGACCACCCGAACCGATAGAGCTCCCACCCCAACCCTCTCCCGCAAGCGGGAGAGGGGACCGACCGCATTCGCTGCGCCCACATCGCGCAGGCACGTTCTATCTTTGCGCTGCGTTGTTTCGAACGGCCTATCAACTTGGCAAACTCCACTCCCTCTCCCGCTTGCGGGGGAGGGTTGGGATGGGGGCATCTCTCCATACGGCGAGCCGCGCATTCTTGGAATTCGCCAATGACCACCCGCATCGACGCGCGCTTCGCGGAGCTGAAGAAGCAGGGCCGTTCGGCCTTCATCACTTTCCTGACCGCGGGCGATCCGGATCCCGCGACCTCGCTCGACATCATCAAGGCGCTGCCGAAGGCCGGCGCCGACATCATCGAGATCGGCATGCCCTTCACCGATCCGATGGCCGACGGTCCGGCTATTCAGGCGGCCGGGTTGCGCGCGCTGAAGGGCGGCATGACGCTCAAAAAGACGCTGGCGATGGTGCGCGAGTTCCGCAAGGACGATGCCGCCACCCCGCTGGTGCTGATGGGGTACTACAATCCGATCTACATTTACGGGGTCGACAAGTTTCTTGCCGATGCAAAGGCGGCCGGTGTCGACGGGCTGATCATCGTCGATCTGCCGCCGGAGGAAGACACCGAATTGTGCCTGCCGGCGGTGAAGGCCGGGCTCAATTTCATCCGGCTGGCGACGCCGACCACCGACGACAAGCGCTTGCCCGCCGTGCTCGCAAACACCTCGGGCTTTGTCTACTACGTCTCCATCACCGGCATTACCGGCAGCGCCGGCGGCGAAACCAAAACCGTCGGCGAGGCGGTTGCCCGCATCAAGCGGCACACCAAATTGCCGGTCTGTGTCGGTTTCGGCATCCGGACGCCTGACGCCGCACGGGCCATCGCGGAGAAGGCCGATGGCGCGGTGGTCGGCACGGCGCTGGTCGAGGCGCTCAGGGGCAGCCTCGACGCCGAAGGCCGCGCGACGGCCAAAACCGTGGGCGCAGTGGCCGATCTCGTGGCTTCGCTGGCGCAGGGGGTGCGGGGCGCCAGGCAGGCAGCGGAATAGGCCACAGTTGCGATAAAGTAGCCCGCCAAGCGACAACTTGCCGGGCACCCCGCCAACCGCCATATATTCCGGGCGTGCGACCAAGCGGCGATTGATCCGCCAATCGGAGCGAACCATGAACTGGCTCACCAATGTCGTCCGGCCGAAAATCCGCAACATCCTTCGTCGCGAAACGCCGGAGAATTTGTGGATCAAGTGCCCCGACACCGGGCAACTGGTCTTCTACAAGGACGTCGAGAGCAACCAGTTCGTCATTCCCGGCTCGAACTACCACATGCGCATGGGCGCGGTGCCGCGGCTGAAATCGATCTTCGACAATGAAACCTGGTTCGACGTGGCGCTGCCCGAGGTGACCGCCGATCCGCTGAAGTTTCGCGATGAACGCCGGTATGCCGATCGCATCAAGGATGCGCGCGCGAGGACCGGGCTCAACGACGCCATCAAGATCGGCTACGGCAAGCTTGAGGGCGCCGGTGTGGTGATCGCGGTGCAGGATTTCGATTTCATGGGCGGCTCGCTCGGCATGGCCGCAGGAGAGGCCGTCGTGCGCGGGCTCGAGCTTGCGGTCGAAAAGAAATCTCCGTTCATCGTGTTTGCGGCCTCCGGCGGCGCGCGCATGCAGGAAGGTATTTTGTCGCTCATGCAGATGCCGCGAACGACCGTCGGGGTGCAGATGCTGCGCGAAGCAAAACTGCCCTATATCGTGGTGCTGACCAATCCAACCACAGGCGGCGTCACCGCTTCCTATGCCATGCTGGGCGACGTGCAGATCGCCGAGCCCGGCGCGTTGATCGGGTTTGCCGGGGCGCGCGTGATCGAGCAGACCATCCGCGAAAAGCTGCCGGAAGGATTTCAGCGCGCCGAATATTTGCGGGACCACGGCATGGTCGACATGGTCGTGCATCGCCACGAGCTGCGTCCGACGCTGGCGCGGCTTTGCCGGTTGCTGACAAGGTCGCCGGCGGCGGAGACCGCGCCAAAATCCGCAACCCAGATCACGGCTTCCGCCCAGGCCGCATCGGGTGGGGATGTTGCGCCCGCAGCACCCCAGGCGTGAACCCGCCCGCGGAAAGTCCGTCGCCGCTCGGGGAATTGATCGCGCAACTGCTGGCCTTGCACCCCAGGCGCATCGATCTCGATCTGACGCGGATTCAACGGCTGCTGGCGCGGCTCGATCATCCCGAACGCCGGTTGCCGCCGGTGGTTCATGTTGCAGGCACCAATGGCAAGGGCTCGACGATCGCGTATTTGCGCGCGATCCTTGAAGCGGCGAACCTGCGCGTCCACGTCTATACCTCGCCCTCGTTGGTGCGGATCAACGAATGTTATCGGCTGGGCCGGGCGGGGGGCGGTGTTCTCGCCGGCGACGACGAATTGCACGCGGCGCTCGAACATTGCGAACGCGCCAATGCAGGCGCGCCGGTCACCATCTTCGAGCTTGAAACCGCCGCGGCGTTTTGGCTGTTCGCGCAGCATCCGGCCGATGTGGCGCTCCTGGAAGTCGGTCTCGGCGGCCGGCTGGACGCGACCAATGTGGTCGAGGCGCCGCTGGCGACCGTGATTGCGCCGGTCAGCATGGATCACACCGAATTCCTTGGGCAGACCCTGATGGCCATCGCCGCCGAAAAGGCAGGCATCATCAAGCCGGGCGTGCCGGTGATTTGCGCCGAGCAAATCCCCGAGGCGATGACGGCGATCGAACAGCAGGCAAAACGTATGCGCGCGCCGTTGCACGGCGCAGGGCGGGAGTGGCATGTCAATGTCGAGCGCGGGCGATTGGTCTACCAGGACGATCGCAGCCTGATGGATCTGGCGGCGCCAAAGCTGTTCGGCCGTCATCAGTTCGACAATGCCGGCCTCGCCATCGCGACGTTGCGCGCGCAACAGCGTTTCAAGATCGATCCGTCGGCGTTCGAAGCCGGCATCGTCAACGCCGAATGGCCGGCGCGGATGCAGCGCCTGACGTCGGGTGCGCTGGTGGAGCAGGCCCCGCCGGCCAGCGAGATTTGGCTCGATGGCGGGCACAATGCCGAGGGCGGGCGTGTTGCTGCCGCGGCGCTGGGCGATCTCGAAGAGCGGGTCTCACGTCCCCTTGTGGTCATCGTCGGTATGATGGGCAACAAGGATGCCGGCGCGTTTCTCGCCAACTTCGCCGGGCTGACGCGCCACATCATCGCGGTGCAGATCCCCGGTCGCGACAACGCGATGCCGCCGGACCGGCTGGCTGACGCCGCCCGCGCGCTGGGCATGCGCGTGGAGACCTCAGGGGGTGTCGAAGCAGCCCTGCGCTCGCTGACGCGGCTCGCCTACGAAGTGCCGCCGCGCATCCTGATCACGGGCTCGCTCTATCTCGCGGGCCATGTACTCGGCCTGAACCGCACCCCGCCGCAATGACCATGCGCTTTGCTGCAATTGCCGACATCCATGGAAATCATCTCGCGCTCGAGGCCGTTATCACCGATCTGCGCGCGCAAGGCATCGACGAGATCGTCAACCTCGGCGACGTGGCAAGTGGACCGCTTGACGCGCGGCGGACGATGGACGCGCTGATGGCGCTGGATGCCGTCCATGTCCTGGGAAATCATGATCGCTGGCTGATCGACCGGCCGATCGAAAAAATGGGCCGATGGGAGCGGCCCGCCTATGCGCAGCTCGGCGCCGGGCATCTCGATTGGCTGCGTACGGTGCCATCAACGCAAATATTTCGCGATCAGGTCTTTCTCTGCCACGCAACACCGGCGAACGACAACGTCTATTGGCTGGAGACGGTGACCCCGGACGGGTCGGTCAAGATGTCGGCACTGGAGGCGATCGAGAAAGAAGCAGATGGAATTTCGCAATCCCTGATTCTTTGTGGCCACACCCATATCGCGCGTGCGGTGAGGCTTGGCGACGGGCGCCTGGTGGTCAATCCCGGTAGCGTCGGTTGCCCCGGCTATTATCACATCGATCCGTATCCGCATGTGATCGAGGCGGGCAGCCCCGACGCGCGCTATGCGATCCTGGAGCTCGCATCGGGAAGCTGGCGGGTGACCTTCAGGCATGTACCCTACGATAACGGTGCGATGGCGGCATTGGCTCGCCGCAACGGCGATCTTGAATTCGCATCGGCATTGGCGACCGGGTGGATTCGATAGACCAAAAACAAAACGGCCGGTTATTCGCCGGCCGCTTTCATGACTTAATATGCGAAGCGATCAGACTGCGGCCGTGATCCACTGCTGCAGCTTTTGCTTCGGCGCGGCGCCGACCTGGCGCGAGGCCATCTCGCCGCCCTTGAAAATCATCAAGGTGGGGATCGACATCACACCGTATTTCGAGGCCGTCTTCGGGCTCTCGTCGACATTCAGCTTCACGATCTTCACCTTGTCGCCCATCGCGCCGGAAATCTCGTCGAGCGCGGGCGCGATCATGCGGCAGGGGCCGCACCATTCGGCCCAGAAATCGACCACGACCGGGCCGGTCGCCTTGAGCACTTCGGCTTCGAAATTGGCATCAGAAACCTTGCCAACGGCCATCGGAATACCTCGTTCAGTTCGGGAAGGATGCGGCCTTAGGGAATCGCCGCTGGGATCATGCAAGCAACCTATGAACGGGGCGTTGCCGGGTCAAGCGCGGTCACGACGAGATGACTGAAGCCAGCTGCGCGTCCAGCGCGGAGGCAGAAATCTCCATCAATTCAGCGGTTTCGGTCCAAAGCAGCGCGGCCCGAACCGGCAGACGGGGATAAAGCTTCCGGAGCACCGCGCGATAGAGCGCAAGCTGGCGGACATAGGCGGATGGCGCCTCGGCGGCCGCCCCTGGCGGGGCATAATTGGTCTTGTAGTCGACGATCAGGACCTCGTCCGGCGTCACCACCAGCCGGTCGATTTGCCCGGAAATCAATGCTGGCGGCAGTCCCGGCCGCTCCAGCCTGCCCGCAATCGAGACCTCGGCGCGGCTGCCATCGGCGAACACCGCGGCAAAACGGACATCCCCGATCAGGGCGAGCAGCCTTTCCACGAGGATTTTGCGGTCATTGTCGTCCCAGCCGGCGGCATTGCGCGCGAGGTATTTCAGCGCCGCGTCGTGGCGGCGCTCGGGGGCGACGTCGGGCAGCGACTGCAGCAGCCGGTGCACCAGCGAGCCGCGCAAAAGCGCGTGCGCGCGCAACTGGATGGACTCGCCGGTTCGGGTGCGCCGGCCTTGGTCCTCGGCCGGATCGGAAGGGCGCAGCAGGCTGTCGGCAGCGGTTTCCGGGAGCGCCGATGCCCGCAACCACGGTGGCAGTTCCGCTGGCGTGCTCGTTGCCGAAATTGCGGCCTCACCGGTCGAAGCGGCGATATCCTCTGGCCGCGCGTAGCGCTTTACCGTGCCATCCGATGTCTCGATGTTCTGCATCTGCAGTCCCGAGGCTTCGAGCCCTTTGACGATCAGGTCGTACCACGAGTGTTTGCGCACCGTGCTCATGTTGCCGGGCATGCAGCCGCCGACGACGAGGCGGTCCGCGGCGCGCGTCATCGCCACATAAAGCAGGCGGCGATATTCATCCTCGGTCTCGCCCAGCATCGCCGCACGCGCGGCAGCGACCGCGGCCGGATCGTCGGCCTTCTTGCCGGCCCAGACCACGATCCCGGGCGTATGCGACGCGACATCGCTGCGCGGAAAATGGATGAGCTTGGGGCGTTGCGTGTCCGAGGGCGAGGAGGTGGTATCGACCAGAAAAACCACCGGCGCTTCCAGCCCCTTTGCGCCATGCACGGTCATGACGCGGACTTCATTGCGGGAAATTTCCATGTCCCGCTTCACCTCCAGGTCGGCGGTGCGCAGCCACGCCATGAAACCCTGCAGCGAGGCGGGTGCCTTGCGCTCATACCCCAGCGCGAGCTCAAGAAATTCATCGAGCGCGTCATTGGCCTCATGGCCGAGCCGCTTCAGGATTCGCCTCCGGCCTCCGTCGCCACCCAGCAGCCATGCATAGAACGCGAATGGCGATTCCGCCTTGAAACGGCATTCGCATTTTTCGAGCCGATCGAGCGCATCCCTGAATTTGCCGTCCGCCGCCGCGTGCAGGCTCAAGGCGCGGCGCAGCGATCCCTTGCGTTGCCACGCCAGTTTGAACAGATCGTCCTCGCTGAGGCCGAACAGCGGGCTTTTCAGTGCGACCGCGAGCGCCAGATCGTCCTTTGGCAACAGCAGCGCGTCGGCGAGGTTCATCAGGTCTGTTATCGCGATGTGTTCGGTCAATTTCAGCCGGTCGGCGCCGGCGACGGGGATGCCGGCGTGCTTTAGCGCCTGGATCACGGCGTCGAAGGCGTTGCCGCGCCGCCGCACCAGCACCAGCATGTCGCCATAGCGCAGGCGCCGCCGCTTGCCGGCCGAGCCGGTCATGGTGCCGCTTTCGACGAGCCGCCTGATCTCGGCCTGGATGCGCTTTGAGAGCTTCACCTCGGGGCTCGTCAGCGACAATCCATCGAACGGTGCGCGCCAGCCTTCGATGTCCTGCTTTTCCTCGCGTTGCTGCAACTCCCAGAGATCGATCTGGCTCGGCCCGGCATCGGCAAGCGAATGGTGGATCGGATAGCCGATCTCGGCGGCATGGATGCTGCGGTAGATCATCTCGTCGCGAAACACGAAATCGACCGATTGCAGGAGCGCCGGCCCGGAACGGAATGAATAGGTGAACGAGACCGGATCAAATTTCAGGCCGGCATCTTCGAACTTCTTCTTCAGTCCCCTGCGCCGGCTATCGAATTCGCGCGGCGCTGCGCCCTGAAACGAAAAGATCGACTGCTTTTCGTCGCCGACTGCGAAGATCGTGCGCTCGACGCCCTCGCGCGCGCCTTCGCCGGAGGTGAATTCGGAAATGATATGGGCGACGATTTCCCACTGCCGGGGGCTCGTGTCCTGCGCCTCGTCGATCAGCACGTGGTCGACGCCGCGGTCGAGCTTGTAATGCACCCAGCCGGAGGAGACGCGCTCCAGCATCTCAAGCGTCTTGTCGATCAGATCGTCATAATCAAGCAGGCCGCGCGCCTGCTTCTCGCGCCGGTAATTTGCGGCCGCCGAGGTCGCGATCTGCAGCAGCGCCTGGGTCCGGTCCCGTATCGTCACCGCGCGGCGGCGCTCGATCAGGGGCGCGAGGCGAAGGACTTCGGCTTCGAACAATCGGCCGATCGCCGGATTGCTGCGAATGAAGTTGTTCGTTACCACGGTTGCACGAGGCGTGCGTTCAGTTTCCGTCAGGAAAACGCCGACGTAGCTTTCTACCTGCTCAATATCGGTAAGCGTCAGCGCTTCCCGCAATCGGTCCGCCTGCTTTCTATCGGCGTTGCTGCTGGTTTCGAGAACAGAGGCAATTTCCTCCCAGCGCGACTGCGGCAAATGCGGTCCATCGACGATCTCGCGCTCGACGTCCTCGATGGGCTCAGAGGGATCGATGCCGAGCACGGCCGAGACCTGCGCCACCGCGGCATCGGGGCTGCCGGCGGTGTCGGTCCACGCCATGAAGTGATCGCGGCTGAGGCAGGCCTCGCGCACCACATCCTTGAAGGTGACGTCGGCTGCGCTGGCCATGGCAATTTGAAGGGCACGCCCGGTTGGACTGTCGGGATCGCGGGAGGCGTCGAGCAGCACCGAGAGATTGGCGCGCTCCATCATTTCGTTCTGGTCGCGGTCGTCGAGCACGGTAAATCGTGCCGGCACGTTGGCTTCGAACGGAAATTGCTGCAGCAGCCGGGTACAGAGCGCGTGGATGGTCTGCACCTTCAGGCCACCCGGCGTTTCCAGCGCGCAAGCGAACAGCTTGCGCGCGGTCATCCGCAATTTCGCGTCGGGCCGCGCGATACCGGCCTCGATGATCGCGGTGTCGAGCGCGGCGTCGTCGAGCGTGACCCAGTGGCCAAGCGTCGAAAACACCCGCTCGGC
Source organism: uncultured Alphaproteobacteria bacterium (assembly GCA_963742425.1). Taxonomy (GTDB): domain Bacteria; phylum Pseudomonadota; class Alphaproteobacteria; order Rhizobiales; family Xanthobacteraceae; genus Bradyrhizobium. The sequence continues at coordinate 287,357 of CAVULR010000004.1, read as the reverse complement.
CATATTGGCCGCCGCGGCTTTGGTGAAGGTGATGCAAAGAATCTTCTCCGGCGCCACGCCGTTGAGCAAGAGCCGGATTACCCGTTGCACCAGCACATGGGTCTTGCCCGAACCGGCATTCGCCGAGACGAATGCCGAAGAAGCGGGATCCGACGCGCGCGCCTGCGTGGCGCGGACGTCGGCAGGAATTGGGCGCGGCGCGGTCACCATTCCTCGATCCCCAGCCCGCCGGCGGCGGACCATTCCTTGATCCGGGCGAGATCGTCGTAACTGCCGTAACGGTTCGACCACATCGACAGATTGAGCGAGGTGTAGGCTTGCGTTTCGTTCTCGAAGGCGCGGATCAGCGCTTCGAGTTTTCGCCGCGCCTCCTCGGCGGCAGCATCGGGCGGCTGCGGCGTATCGCCCGGCCTGACCTTCAGTTCCAGCGGTTTTTGTTCTCCGGGCGGATTGTTGCCGGAAAGCCTGACATAGCCGAGCTCGCCGACGGAGCTGCCTGCCGGAATGTTTTCAAAACCGCCCTCCCTTAGGATCGCCGCCTCCAGCGTCAGCTGCGGCGACAGGCCCATACGCACCTGCTTGCCGGTCGGCGGCTGCCCGGTTTTGTAGTCGAGGATCGCAAACCTCCCGTCACGGCGCCGTTCGATCCGGTCGGCACGCGCGGACAACACAAAGGTTCGTTCGTTATCGAGGGGAATCGGGATTTCGCCCCTGATCTCGGCGGTGATGGCGCTGACATTGCCGCGGCGGACGATTTCCCAATCCGAGAACCATCTGGCGATCCGCTTGAAGCGCGGCCACCAAAGTGCGCGGGCCTCGGGACGCTCCATCAGCGGCGCGAAATATTTCTCGCCGATGAGGCGCAACGCAGAGGTGGGATCGTCGGGAAGCGCGGTGGCGAAGGTTTGGGTGAATTCGCCGAGCGCATCATGGATCGCCGAGCCGCGGTCGGCGGCCGAGAGCGGCATGTCCACGGGATCGAGCGGCGTCAGCTTCAAAATATATTTCGCGTAGATGGTGTAGGGATCGCGCAGCCAGTCCTCGATCGCGGTGACCGACAGTTTCAGCGGCCTAGTCGCGCGCGGCGGCGTCGGCGCGGGCTGCGGGATCGGCGCGACCTTATCGGGCCGGTCTAGCTCGCCGGCGAAACGAATATATTTTTCTCCGGCCGCTTTCGCAGCGTTCCAGCGTTCCTCGCCCGCGACCGCTTCAAGCCGATGCAGGAAGCGCGAGGCCACCGCCGGCGAGCCGCCAAGCTTTGCCGCGTGACTAAGGATGACATCCTCGGTGCCGAGCAGTTGGGCGAAGTCGTGCGCGGAAAGGCCGATCCGCCGCTCCGGCAAATCGAGGCCGAGTTCGTGCCGCATCGGCCGATTGAGCCAGGGATCGATCCGCGGCGCCGGGGGCCAAACGCCCTCGTCCAGCCCGCCCAGAATGACGCGGTCGGATTGCGTCAGCCGCGCTTCCAATTGTCCGTAGATGTGAAGCTGGGCGCCGGCCGATTCCGGTCGCCGCACCATGCGGTCGGCAAAAGCGGTCTGGAACACCTCCGGATAATCGGCGAGTTCGACCATCAATCCGCTCAGCGGTTTTTCGCCAAGCAGATCATCGAACCCGGAAGCCAGTGCCGCGCCGTCCCGGTCTTCGAAGGCCAAGGCGACGCCATGCTCGTCGCGCGACAGCTCGATCAGCGCATTGCGATGGCGTTCCGCCAACTCGGCGAAATCATGCGGCCTCGAGACGATCAGGCTTTCAAGCGGCGAAAGCGCTTGCCGCAAAGCAGCGATCAGCCGCTCGGCGCGATCGAGTTCCTCGCGGGAAAGCCAAGCCCTGGGTTCGGAGGCGTGTAGCGAGGACGGCTCGCCGGCTTTCAGTTTTTCGAGCTCAAGGCGGAAACGAGCAAAATCCCGCTTTAGTCCATCGCTTCCGGCCGGCGGTCGGGTGCCGCGCAACAGCGCCAGTTCGAGCACTTCGACCGCGTCCTGGAAGGCGCCCGGCGCGCCACCCAGCCGGCACAGCGGATGCTTTGTGAGCGCCAGCAGGGTCGGTGGCTCAAGCTGGTTGGCCGCCGCCTCCGCCGTCAAGCGTGCGAAAATGCCCGCGGATGTGTCCGTCAGCGCATCGCCGCCGGAATCGTCGAACTCCAGATTCCAGCGGCCGAGTGCCGCGCTCACGCGGCGCGCCAGTCCGCGATCGGGCGTTACCAGTGCCGCGGATTTGTTGAGATGCCGCGCTTCGCGCATCGCCACCGCGATCGCTAGCGCCTCCATCTCCGGATTGTCAGCAGCGATCACGGCGAGATTTGTCATGCCACGCGAAATTTTTTCGGCGATGTCGGGCTCGCCGAGCCGCCGATGCCATTGCGCGGTGGCGTTTGACGGCCGCATCGCCTCGGAGACCAGCACCTCGCGCCCCTGCGGCGCCGGACTTCCCAGGGTCTCGACATCGCCGCGTTTGATGCCAAATCGGTCGAGCAGCGCATGCATGGCGAATTGCGGATGGTTGGATGCCGGAGGCGTGGTGAATTTGCCTTGCGCGTCCCTCGCGCCGCCGATCGAGCGCCACGCCTCCTCGTCGAGATCGGTATCGAGCCCCGGCAGCACCACCGCGCCTTGCGGGAGGTTGGCTACGGCATGGAGGAATTTCGCCGTCGCCGGCATCGAACCGGTTGAACCCGCCGCGATCACTGGGCCGTCGGCTTGCGCACTCAGGCGGGCCGCCTCCGCCTCGATCAACTGATCGCGCCGCGCCGCGGGCTCGATCTTGCCGATTTCCCGAAGATGCGCCGGCCAGTTCTGGCGCGCAATTTTTAGGAATTCGAACGAGTATTGCCAATACTGGTCCAGTTGCTCCGGCACCAGCCCGTCAAGCGCCTCCCAGCCAACGCCGCGCGTGACCATGTCGTCCATCAGGCGCGCGAGGTCACCGGCCAAGGCGAGCGTCGAGGCGGGACCGCCCACCACCAGCGGCGCGGAGACGGGGCTTTTGGCCCAGGCTCCGATCAGGGTTGCCAGTGTGAACCGGCGCTCGAGTTCCCCGAGTTTTTGCGGAAGATCCAGCGGCGTGGTGCCGCCATATTGCTCGGCGTTTTCCGCAAACGCCAGTTCGTCTTCGTCGATGTCGCCGAGCGCGACAATGCGCGGCAGCACCACCGCGTCGACTTTCAATTCATCGAGAAAGAGTTCCCGCGCCATGCGTCCGGCGCGCCGCGTCGGCAGATAGAGCGTCGCCTGCGCCAGCTTTTCGGGATGGGTACGGGCGTCGAAGCCATCGATCAGCCTGCCATCGACCAGCGCGGCAATGACGCTACGCAGGAACGGCACGGAGACTGGGACACTGAAAACGCGCATCGGCTTCCTGATTCGGAGATCAAGCCGCATCATGGCATGGGCATATTTCGGGTGCGATTTTTAATTCGTCATGCGCGGGCTTGACCAGCGCATCCATCTCTAAAAGAGGACTGTTTTGGATGGATTGCCGGGGGCGCAGACAAGTGTACGTAGTCTGCGCAAGGCAGACTACTATGCCCGGCAATGACGAAGGTAGTTACGTGGCCGAACTCAGGCGACGCTGGCGAGAAAGGCCTTTTCCGCCGCATCGATGGCCTCGGGCGTGCCGACATGCATCCACACGCCGTCCAGCCGCAGGCCGAACAGCCGCTCCTGCTCGTTGGCGCGATCGAAGGTTTTTGTCAGCGAAAATTCGCCCGCCGGCGCGTCGGCGAACAAGGACGGAGACATGATCGCCGCGCCCGCATAGACGAATGGAACCACCTGATGTTCCCGGCGCTTGCGCAATGCGCCATCGGGCAGCATGGCGTAGTCGCCGCTGCCACCATAACCGATGCTGTTGGTGGTCGGCGCCATCAACATCAGGATATCCATCCGCGCCGGATCGAAAGCCTCGGCCAGCCGCGCCAGGTTGGGCCTCACGCCGTCGATCCACATCGTGTCCGAATTGACATGGAAGAACGGGACGTGGCCGAGCAATGGCAGTGCCTTGACGACGCCGCCGCCGGTGCCAAGCACCTGGTCGCGTTCATCCGAGATGATCACGCGAGGCTGCTTACGGGTGGCGACGTGATCGATGATCTGGTCGGGCAAATAGTGCACATTGACGACCGCTTCATTGACGCCGGCTTCGGCGAGCTTGTCGAGCACATGATCGAGCAGCGCCCGGCCCGCCACGCGCACCAGCGGCTTGGGCATCCGGTCCGTCAGCGGGCGCATGCGCAACCCTAATCCGGCGGCGAGGACCATGGCTTTGGTGGGGTTGACCGGCATTTCCGGAGCTTCTCGACTGACAATGTGCGCGATCATATCATGACGAATCGCGTGGGCTACCGATTGCCGACGCCATAAACGCTCGGCATGACGGTTGTGCGACCGGCTCGGGGGCTCAGGCTTCCGCGTCCTGCGGCGAGGCGCGCTTGGCGCCCTTTCGCTTCTTGTTGTCGCCGGTTTTGAGGAAATTGACGCCGATCTGGTCGCCGTTGACCCAGGCCAGTTCGCAGCGTCGGTAGGCAAGACCGGTAGACGACAGCAGCAGGAAGAACTCCTTGAGATGCAGCCCTTCGACGGAGCCTTCGACGGTGAGTTTGGCGCCGGTCTCCGAGACGTCTTCCATGATGCACTCGCGACGCCAGGTGCCGTCGATGCCCATCATATGCGCGCTGAAGCCGCGTTCGAATATGACGCGCTCGCCCGTGCGACGTTCCGCCACCATGGTCTCGCTCCAGTCTCAAAACCGCCACCCCACGGTAAAGCGGGGCAGGGCTCCATGCAGAGATTACCGTGGTGTTGGCTAACATCCGGTAAATGTTGGAACCGGCGGAGGAACGTTGGCGGCATACCAGGCGCGCGCGCGCGCAAGCAGGGGGTGAGCCAGCGAACGGTTGAGATAGGTCCAGATTCGAGGCTGATGCCGCAGATATTGCGGCTTGCCGTCGCGCCGGTTGAGCCGCGCAAAGGTTCCGAGCAGCCGCGTGTTGCGTTGCGCCGAGATGATGGCATACAGCTCTGCGAAGTCGGCGGGATCGAAGCTGTCGTCGGCCTCACGGCGCGCCTTGACGTAGCGCGTCAGCAGCGCAAGCTCGATCTGTTCGGGGACATCGATCCGCGCATCCTGCAACAGCGAGACCACATCGTAGGCGGCCGGGCCCAGCACCGCGTCCTGGAAGTCGATGATGCCCACTTTCGCAATGCCGGGCCGTTCGCCGAGCCAGATCAAATTGGGGGAATGAAAGTCCCGCAAAGTCCAGGTTCTCTGAGCGGCAGCAGGCCTGGCCAGGAGCTCGCGCCAGATCATGGCGAATTCGGCGCGCATCTCGTCGGTGGGTTCCACTCCGTGGTCCGGCAGATACCATTCGAGCATCAGGCTTACCTCGATCAGCAACGCTTCGGTGTCGAAGGTGGGCATGACGTAGGTTAGCTCGGGCGCCAAAGGCAGAATTTCCGGCAATGGATCGCGATGCAGCGCCGCCAGCAGGTCGGTCGCTACCTCATACCGTTCCGTGGTCGGTTGCGGCGGATCGCCTTCGACGAAACCAACGCTGCCGAAATCCTCGGTGATCAGGAATCCGGCATCGAGATCGGCGTGGTGGATTGCGGGTGCCGAGAAGCCGCGTGCGCGCAAGCCATTGGCAATGGCGACGAATGGCTTGACGTCTTCCGCCAGATGCACCGCCGCGCTGTATGATTTGCCGTCATAGACCGCAGGCCCGTCGGGACGCCGCGGAAAATTCATCAGGATGACGATGCCATCGTCGCGGATCAGCCGCGCATAAGAGCGTGTGGAGGCGTCGCCGGGCATGCGCCCGCGCTTTGCCTCCGCGTAGCCCGCGCCGGCGAGAAACTCCCGCAACGCTTTCAGTCTTGCGACCTGTGCGGCAGCCTTGCCGTAACCGGTGATTTCGGCGGCGCGGGCGGTCGATCCGAGCGCCGGACGATGGCTCAGCGCGATATCGATCCGGTCCTGCGGGAGCGCTTCCGGCGCGCGTTCCGGCCATTCGATCAGTGTCACCGTGCCTTCCGGCAATGGCGACAGGCCGATCTCCTCCAGTTCAAGGGCGTCCTTGACGCGGTAAAGATCCGCATGGACCAGCGGAAACGGCGGCAGATCATAATTTTGCGCGAGCGTGAAGGTCGGGCTCGGAACTTCGAGCGCATCGTCGCCGGCGAGATAGCGGATCATGGCCCGCGCCGCGGCGGTCTTGCCGGCGCCGAGGTCTCCGGAGAGGGTGATGACGTCGCCGGGCCCGATCAGCAAGGCAAGATCGGCCATCAAATGCGCGGTCGCCGTCTCGTTCGATAGTGCAAGCGAAATGGCTGTTGGAACGCTCATTCCGCGGCGTTGCGATGCGCGGCCCGGTCGATCGGAAAGTCGCACGTGACGGTCGTGCCTTTGCCGACGGTCGAATCGACGCGCACCTTGCCTCCGTGCAGTTCGACGAACGACTTCACGAGCGGCAAGCCGAGGCCGGCGCCGCGATGGCGCGATCCGTTGGAATGACTCTCGAACCAGTCGAATACCTTGTCCTTGACCTCGGGCGGAATGCCGGGGCCGAGATCGGTAACGGCGAAGACCACGCTGTATTCGGTGCGTTTGGCGCTGAGGTTGATGGTGGAATCGCTGGGAGAAAATCCGACGGCGTTGGCGAGCAGATTGTACAACACCTGCACCACCCGGCTTCCGTCGCCGACGAAACTGCCGACGTTGGGATCGACATCGACTTTCAATTCGATGCGGTCGCGCGCGAGCCGGTCCTGGATGCCCTCCGTGGCGTCATGGATCGCCTTGCGAATATCCACCGGCCCAAGTTCGAGCGTCATCGCGCCGGCGTCGATGGTGGCTAAATCGAGGATGTTGTTGATGAGGGCAAACAGCGAGTTGGTCGAGGTCGTGATGTAGTTGAGGTATTCGGCCTGTTTCGGCCGTAGCGGGCCGGTTGCGGGGTCGGTCAGCAGGTGCGCGAATCCGATGATGGTGGTCAGAGGCGAGCGCAGTTCGTAGGAAACGTGGTGAACGAAATCGACCTTCATCTGGTCGGCGGTCTCGAGCGCCTCGTTGCGCTCGCGCAGCGCACGCTCAACGTTTTCAGTATCGGTGATGTCCTGGAAAGTCAGCATGGTGGCGCCGTCGGGCAGCGGCATGGTCATGCAGTCCAGCACGCTGCCATTCTTGCGCTCCAGCTTCAGCGTTCCCTCGACCCTGTTCTCGATCGCGGTAATGGACTCGCGGATCGTCCGCCAGATATTAGCATCGTCGAACAGCGGTCTGCACCAGGCCTCCACGGTTTCGATATGCGGCTGCTCGCGCAGCGCCTCCGGCGACAGCTTCCACATCCTGGCGAATGCCGGGTTGAATAACTGGGCGCGGCCATTGCTGCCGAACACCGCGACCGCTTCAGCGAGATTATCCAGCGTTTCACGCTGCACCCGGATCAGGCCATCGAAGCGCCGCGCGAGGTCCAGGCTTTCGGTCACATCGTCGAACAGATAGGTGACGCCGCCTTCGGGATTGGGGGTGGTGACGACGCTGACCGCGCGGCCATCGGGGAGATACCAGGTGTCTCTTGCGGGCTCGACCGCGCGATAGGCCTCGTGCAGCTTGGCCTTCCAGGCCCGGAAATCCGGCTGTTCGGGGAGTTTGCGCGCTGCGCGCAGCCGATCGAGCACGCTCGAATCGTCGGGATTGCCGTCGAGGAACACGCGGTCCAGGTCCCAGAGCCGGCGGTAGGAATCGTTATAGAAGGCCAGCCGCCGCTGGCCGTCGAAAACGGCCACACCGGATGACAGCTGATCGAGGGTGCGGCGATGCGCCTCCGCCATCCGCACCAGTGCTGCGCTCAGCGCGGTGGCTTCGCTCGCGTCGATGGCGATACCGACGCTTCCGCCGCCGACATTATGCGCGCGCACGTCGTAGAAGCGCCGCTCGCCACCGACCACGATCGGCAGCCGCGCCTTGAAGGCCCCGGCGGTGTTCAATGCGCGCTCCATGTCGCTGCGGTCGTCGCTGTCGAGCAGTTCAAGGTTGCGGTCGATCGCATCGGCGACACTGGCGGCGTCCGTGGCGCCCGCATAGGCCGGATTGGCGTAGCTGAGACCGCCTTTGGCGTGCCTGGCCCAGATCGGCCAGGGCGCCGCGGCGGCGAAACCGCGCAGCATTTCGGTTTCCTCTGACAGCGCCTTGTTGCGGAGATTCGTTTCAGCCAGTTCCCGGCGCAAGCCGGATAGTTCGCGAATCCGAACAATGGCCTGGCCGCCGATGGCACGACCCATGGCCTCGACGAAATGTCCGTTCGATGTCGTGAGATTGAGCAGAAAACCTTCGCCGGCCTCGCGCAAGGCCTCGACCGCGTGATCCATCTGCAGCGCCGGCTCCGGCGGCAACCAGGTTCCGAATGCGAGAATGCGCTGGGGCTGATGATTCTGCGAATCTTGCGGCATCAGGAGCAAAGTGTCGCCGCTGATGTGCGGGCGATTGTCGCCCGCCGCCCACGAAATCAGGATCTGCGGTTCGGCAAACAGCAGCGCGCGGAACCGGTCGGCCTGGGATTGCAGGTCCTGAATATCCGATCGCAGCCGCGCCTCGCTTCTTGCCGCCCGCACCCGCGTGCGCATCAGCAGGATTGCCGCCACTACCGAAAAGCCGAGCAGCGCCAGCGCTGTGGTCAGGACCGCGATTTCCTGGCGATTGAAGTCGAAGAAGACTGCAATCTCGTCCAGCGCCAGCTCGCCGGCGCGAGCCGGTACGATCGAAACCAGCGCTGCGCCAAGGCCGATCACGCCGTTGCGTGCCAATGATGAGCACGACAGCATGGTCCGACGCATCGCAACGAACACGCCCGACATGTTTGCCCCAAACCGCGCGACTTTGCGCCCGGCGTCAGCCGCCGTTCGCGAATCGAAAGACATTATCCCCAATGGGAGTCGGCGGGTAAGAGTCCAGATCGTGAACGCGAAACCGGGAGCACGAAAATGCGCCGTGCTGTGACTTGTTGGAACGAATTTATTAAAATTGGCGGCAGTTGGAATCCAGGCTGCACCCATCCTTGTCAAGCACCGGCGCAGAGCTGCAGTTTCAGCACCGTCACGACATCCCGCAATTGAGCCGCGTCGCCCGTGGTCCGCTTCACCAGCAGCGCGCCCTGCAGCGCCCCGAAGATCAGCCGCGCCATCTTGCTTGCCTGGGCGGGGAGCGTGAATTCTCCGCGCGCGGCGCCGCGCTTGAGGATCCCGGTCAGCCAGGTCTGATGTGCCCGAAAGAAGCGGTCCACGCGTGCGCGCAGTTCCGGCGGGAGCGCCATGATTTCCCCGGCCAGCGCACCGCAGAGGCATACACGGTCGGGTGTCCTGGCGTAGCCGAAATAGGGCTGCATGTAGAAATCGAGCATCGCCATCGAGGACTGCGATTGATCCGCCGCGATGGCAATGAAAGCCGCGCTGAAGCGCTCGACATAGCGATCGACCACTCCGATTCCCAGATCGGTCTTCGAGGCAAAGTGATAATGAATGCTCGCCTTGGTGATGCCAAGCGCGTCGGCAATGTCCTGATAGCTGAATGCGCTGTAGCCGCGGGTCTGGATCAGCATCTCGGCGAGGTCGAGGATCTGTTCGGCGGTACCGGATCGCTGTTTGGATGCCGCTGTCGTCATTAATTCCTTATCCAGGCTCAGACACGGTATTTTACATCCGCCTTGCGGCGGGCCGCCAGGGTCCTGGCGCACTGCTTGCGCCAGGATCTTTTGCGGTTCCAGTCAGCACCGGGAAGCAGCGGCCGGCACCGCGGCTTCAAATCCAGTGCAGGATACTGGCGAGGATGACAATCTGCGCGGCCCAACCGACCGCGAAGGAGAGCGTTCGAACCACGGGAACGCCGGCCATATAGACGAAATAATGGATCAGACGGGCAAAGAAGTACACCACGACGGCCATTTTCGTCGCCGGCGTCGAGATGTTGAGCAGATGCGCGATCAACACCGCCGGTACGAAGACGACGAGGTTTTCAACGGCATTCTCGTGCGCCTTGATCGCGCGTTGGGCCCACAGCGAATGCGGCCCGTCGGTTTCCGGCTTGTTGTCGGTGATCGCCGGCACCACGCCGCGAACGGCGAGCCGGTCGAGAATATACGGCACCCAGAACAGCGCCGTCATGAGAACGGTGAGCGTCAGCCAATAAAGTTCGCTTGTCACGTTGGTCTCCCCCTTTTTGGAATGAACCTCCAAAACTGACCTACTGATAGGTAGATGTCAACCGGGGGTTGGACTTATCGGCACCGCACCTTAGCGTCCGGTGGACCCATAACCTCCGCTGCCGCGGTCGGTCGTCGAAAGCTGGTCCACGGCAACGAGTTGCGCCTGCGCCACCGGCGCAATCACCATCTGGGCGATGCGCTCGCCACGCCGGATCGCAAACGGCGCCTCGCCGTGATTGATCAGGAGCACGGAAACCTCGCCGCGATAGTCCGCATCGACCGTGCCCGGCGCATTCAAAACGGTGATGCCGTGCCTGGCGGCGAGGCCCGAGCGCGGGCGGATCTGGGCTTCATAGCCGGACGGCAGCGCGATGGTCAGACCCGTGGGAACGATGGCAGATTTTCCAGGTGACAGGATCAGCGGCGTTTGCTCCGGCACAGCCGCGAGCAGATCAAGCCCGGCAGCGCCCGTGCTCTGATAGGCCGGCAGCGGCAGGTCTTCGCCGTGCGGCAATCGCCTGATCTCGACCCTGACTGTAGCGCTCACGATTTATTCTCCACCGTCTTGGCGATGCGAGCCACCAATCCGGCAGCGACTTGCTCCTTGGTCATGACCGGCCACGATTCGACGCCGGTTTTTGCTCCATCGCGAGTCAAGACATGAACCCTGTTGCGGTCGCCGCCCATGACGCCGGATGCCGGCGAGACGTCATTGGCGACGATCCAGTCGCAGCCCTTGCGTGCGAGTTTTGCCTTGGCGTTTTCGATCAGATTTTCCGTTTCGGCGGCAAAGCCGATCACCAGCGCCGGGCGCTTCTCCCCCAACTTCGAAATCGTCGACAGGATATCGGGGTTTTCGACGAGCTGTAGCGGCGGCACACCCGTCGACGTTTTTTTCAGTTTCTGCTCGCCTGCATTGGCGACGCGCCAGTCGGCGACGGCGGCGGCGAAAATCGCGATGTCGGCCGGCAGCGCGGCTTCTACCTGGCGCAACATATCGCGCGCGGATTCCACATGCTTCACGGTTACGCCAGGGGGATCATCGAGGTCGACCGGCCCCGAGACCAGGGTGACATCGGCGCCGGCAGCTTCGGCCGCCGCCGCGATCGCAAAACCCTGTTTGCCCGAGGAGCGGTTGGCGATGTAACGCACCGGGTCGATCGGCTCGTGCGTGGGTCCTGCGGTGATCAAGACGCGCTTGCCGGTCAACGGGCGCGGCTGCGTGGGGCGCAGCATCCGCTCGGCGGCGGATGCGATTTCCAGGGGCTCCGCCATCCGGCCGACGCCGGCCTCGCCGGCTTCTGCCATTTCGCCAGCATTGGGTCCGATCAACGTGAAGCCGTCACGCTCGAGCTGCGCGACATTGCGGCGGGTCGCGGCATTGTTCCACATCAGCGGGTTCATCGCGGGCGCCAGCAGGATCGGCCGGTTGGCCGCGAGCAGGATAGCGCTGGCAAGATCGTCAGCATGACCCTGCGCCATCTTCGCCATCAGGTCCGCGGTTGCAGGGGCCACCAGAATCAGGTCGCAGTCCCGCGCGAGGCGGATGTGGCCGGCGTCGAACTCGCTATCGGGATCGAACAGGTCCGTGTAGCAGCGTTCGTTCGACAACGCGCTTGCGGCAAGCGGCGTGACGAATTGCTGAGCGGCCCGCGTCAGCACGCAGCGCACCCCAATCTTTCGCTCCTTCAGGCGCCGGATCAGGTCGAGCGCCTTGTAGGCGGCGATCCCGCCGCCGATGATCAGGGTAACGCGGGCCTCGTGGGCTGCATGGGCGCGGCCCGGAGCGGGGGACGGGGCATCTTTAGGCGGCAAGGCGGTTTGTGATGGAGCCGCCGGCAATTCGAAGGGGCGGCCTTGGAGGGTCTCCCGCAAGATCACCCGGACCTCTTCTTCTACGGATCGGCCGTTTCTGGCCGAGCGAAGCCGCAGATAGACTTTGACGGCCTCATCGAGCTTTCGGATGGTCAGGCTGGCCATAGGAATGTTCCAGTGGTGACAGCAATGATATCATATTTTGATTGCAATGCAATCACAATTGCCTGACGGCGAACAGGATGGCGATAAACGTCCCGGCGATGATCCAGAGCGCAAGGGTGCGCCAACGGCTCTTGCGGCCTTCGGCCCGGCCCATCGCTGCAATCGTCTCGGGCGACAGCGTCAGCCCTTCCCGGGTCATGGTCTCGAGCTGCTCCAGAACGGCCACCGACCGCATCGCGATCGCCGGAATGTCCGCCAGCACGCGGCCGAGGTCCCCGGCGCCTGACATCGCGCCCTCGATGCGCCCGAGGGGACCGAGATTGCGTTCGATCCATTCGCGAACCACTGGATCGGCCACTTTCCAGATGTCGAGCTTCGGATCGAAGCCGCGTGCGACGCCCTCGACCACCACCATGGTCTTCTGCAGCAGAATCAATTCGGGTCGGGTCTGCATGTCGAACAGGCCGGTGACCTCGAGCAGCAGCGTCAGCAGTTTCGCCATCGAGATTTCTTCAGCGATGCGGTTGTGGATCGGCTCGCCGATGGCGCGGATCGCCTGCGCAAAATTCTCGACCGAGTGATGCGCCGGCACGTAGCCGGCCTCGAAATGCACTTCGGCGACGCGGCGATAGTTGCGCGTGATAAAGCCGAGAAGAATTTCGGCAAGGAAGCGCCGCTCCTTCAGGCCAAGCCGTCCCATGATGCCGAAATCGACCGCGACCAGCCGGCCGGCGTCGTCGAGGAACAAATTGCCGGGGTGCATGTCGGCGTGAAAGAAGCCGTCGCGCAATGCGTGGCGCAGGAAACTCTGGATCACCTTGCGCCCGAGTTCGGGCAAATCCACATGCGATTGCTCGAGACGCGCGTGATCGCTGAGCGCGATGCCGTCGATCCATTCCATCGTCAGCACGTTATGGGTGGTGCGGTCCCAATCGACGGCGGGTACGCGAAAATCCGGATCGTCGCGGGTGTTCTCCGCCATCTCGGACAATGCGGCAGCCTCCAGCCGCAGATCCATCTCGATCGCGACCGAACGCGACATCGTGTTGATGACCTCGATCAGCCGCAGCCGCCGCGCTTCCGCGAAATGAGCCTCGGCCTTGTGAGCCACAAAGAAGAAATCGGCGAGGTCGCGGCGGAAGCGCGCGCCGACACCGGGCCGCAGCACCTTCACCGCAACGGGTGTGCGCACGCCGTCGCGTTCGGTTTCGCCGCGATGCACCTGCGCGATCGAGGCGGCGGCGACCGAAGGACCGAAGCTCGCAAACACCTGCGCCACGGGGCGTTCCAGCGACAGCGCGATCACCGCCTCGGCCTCGCTTTGCGAAAACGGCGGCAGCCGGTCCTGCAGGCTTTCCAGGTCGCGTGCCATGACGACGCCGACCACATCGGGCCGGGTCGCGAGAAACTGTCCGAGCTTGAGATAGGCCGGCCCCAGCCGGGTCAGCGCGCGCGATAAGCGCGGACCGGATTTCGCGCCGGGACGCTCGATGATCCGCGCGAGGCGCAGCGCAAGTTGGCCGTGCGGCGGCACCAGGCTCGGATCGACTACGCCGAACACACCTTCGCGCGCGAACACGAAACCGGCGCGGGCGAGCCGCGCGATGTGGGTCATTGCAGAGATCACAAACGCCAGCCCGAATGCAGCGCCACGATGCCGCCGGAGAAGCTCTGCCAGTTGACCCGAGAAAATCCGGCGCCGCGGATCATCTCGGCAAACGCATTCGGCTTGGGAAATTTGCGGATCGATTCGACGAGGTATTGATAGGATTCGGCATCGCCCGTTACGGCGCGGCCGAGCGGCGGAATGACCTTGAAAGAAAACAGATCGTAAATCCGGTCAAGTCCGGGCACGTCGACAGTGGAAAATTCCAGGCACAGAAATCTTCCGCCGGGTTTCAGCAGGCGAAATGCCTCGCGAAGCGCAAGATCGATCTGCGGCACGTTGCGAATGCCGAACGCGATGGTGTAGGCGTCGAAACGGCGGTCGGGAAAGGCCAGCGCCTCGGCATTGCCCTCCACGAACGACACCCGGTCGTCAAGGTGCCGCGCCACGGCGCGCTCGCGGCCGACCTCGAGCATATCGGAATTGATGTCGCAGACGGTCGCCCGAAAGCCCGCACCTGCCGCCCTGGCTGCGCGCAATGCGACGTCGCCGGTACCGCCGGCGGCGTCGAGCAGCGCAAACGGGGCGTCGCCGCGCGGCGGATTGAGCGCGTTGATCATCAGGTCTTTCCAGACCCGGTGCAGGCCGACCGACATCAGATCGTTCATCAGGTCGTAGCGCCGTGCCACGCTGTGAAACACCTCATTCACCAGCGTCTGCTTGTCCCCCGCGGGGACCTCCCTGAAGCCGAAATGCGTGGCTTGGTCCGGCCGATCCATGACTTTACGCCCTCAAACTGGTAACGGCCGACCATAGCGCGCCCGCCGCAATGTCGCTATCACCGCAACATCTAGCGCTTGATTTGCCGGACCGTCAGTGGGGTGGCGACGAGATCATGCACAAATTCAACAATTTGGCGCGCGATCGGGCGCAAAACCGTGTATGACGCTTTGCCGATCGCGCCCCCGGTGAACGTCCATCCATGCCCGAATTGCCCGAAGTCGAGACTGTCCGCCGCGGCCTGCAGCCCGTTATGGAGGGATCCAGGATCGTGAAGGCGGAAGCCCGGCGCAAAGACCTGCGGTTTCCGTTCCAGAAGGATTTCGTCGCCCGGCTTAACGGCCAGACCGTGACCGGTCTCGGCCGCCGCGCCAAATATCTGATGGCCGATCTTGCCTCCGGCGACGTGCTCCTGATGCATCTGGGCATGTCGGGCTCCTTCCGCGTGATCAAGGAGGACGACGGACGCACGCCGGGCAAATTCCATCATCCGCGCGGCAAGAATGGCGCGCATGATCATGTCGTGTTCCACATGTCATCGGGCGCGGCGGTCGTCTTCAACGATCCGCGCCGCTTCGGCTATATGAAGATCATCGCCCGCGGGGCAATCGAGGAAGAACCGTTGCTGAGGGGTCTCGGCCCCGAGCCGCTCGGCAATGAATTTGATGCAACGATGCTGGCGCGATCCTGCGCCAACAAGAAAACCAGCCTGAAGGCCGCGCTGCTCGACCAGCGCGTGGTCGCGGGGCTCGGCAATATCTATGTCTGCGAGGCGCTGTATCGTTCGCATCTGTCGCCGCGAAGGTTGGCGGCGACGCTGGCGACGAAGAAAGCTGAACCCACCGATCACGCCAGGCGGCTGGTGACGGCAATTCACGCGGTGCTCAACCAGGCCATCAAGGCCGGCGGCTCGTCGTTGCGCGATCATCGCCAGACCTCCGGTGAGCTCGGCTATTTCCAGCACGCATTTCAGGTCTACGATCGCGAAGGCGAGAAATGCCAGACGGCGAAATGCGGCGGCACCGTCAAGCGGTTTACGCAGAACGGCCGCTCGACTTTCTGGTGTCCGAAATGCCAGAAATGATTGGCGGCAATGAGAGCTTGCCTAGCTGCATCGAAAACAAGGTGGCTTATGACGGGTAATTGGCGGGATCGCGCGGACACGATTTTCGAGTGTCAGAAAGAGCCGGCGTCCGGCAGCCGGGGCATGGTGGTCAGCAATCATCCGTTGGCGTCGGCCGCGGGCGCGGAGATGCTCGCCGCCGGCGGCAACGCCATCGATGCCGCGATCGCAACCCTGTTCGCGCTGACCGTCGTCGAGCCGATGATGGTCGGAATCATCGGCGGCGGCATGGCGCATATCCGGCTCAGTGATGGCAGTCACCGCTTCATCGACGGCCAAAGTACGGTTCCGCTTCAGGTCCGGCCCGACACCTATCGCTCGAAGCCAGGTTCGGCGCATGACGTGTTCGACACCATCGACGATGAAAATCTCACCGGTCCCAAGGCAGTCGCGGTGCCGGGATCGCTCAAGGCCTGGTGCGAGACGTTGCGCAGGTTCGGCAGCATGAGCCTTGCCGATGTGATGCAGCCGGCGATCAAGCATGCCGCGCGCGGCTTCGCGGCAACGCCTTATCTGCACGAATGCATCACCGACGGCGCGCGGGAGATGTGCAAGGACAGGGCGATCTCGGCGATCTATTTGCCGAATGGAACGCCGCTGAAGGCCGGCGAGCGCGTCGTGCAGGCGGAATATGCCGAGACGCTCACCCATATCGCGCGCCACGGCGAGGCGGCATTGTATCAGGGGCCGCTTGGCGACATTCTGGTGGACTATATGAAGACCCATGGCGGCTTCATCACCCGCGCCGATCTCATTTCCTACAGGACCGTCGAGCGATCTCCCGTGCGGGCCGACTATCGCGGCTGGGAGATCCTCGGTCCGCCGCCGCCGGCCGCCTCCGGCGTGCACATTGCGCAGATGCTGAATATTCTGGAAGGTTACGACATCGCCGCGACGGGATTCGGCACCACCGCGACCATCCATCATCTTGCCGAAGTGTTGAAGATCGCCTTTGCCGATCGCGCCGCCGCCAGCGGCGATCCGGATTTTGTCGGCGTGCCGGTGGAGCGGTTGACCTCCAAGGGATACGCCGATGAGCGCCGCCGCGAGATCGATTCCGGCCGCGCGAAAAGGTGGAGCGCGGGCGTGGCGCAGCTCGAAGGCGCGCATACCACGCATATGACCGCGGCCGATGCGATGGGCAACGTGGTCGCGACCACGCAGAACAATCTGTTCGGCGCCAAGTTTCTGATTCCAGGTCTCGGCACCGTGCCGAATAACTACATGAACCTCTACGATCCGCGGCCCGGCCACGCCCTGTCACTGGCGCCCGGCAAGCGTGTCACCACCTCGATGTCGCCCGTCATGGCGCTGCGCCGTGGCAAGCTCGTCTATGCGCTGGGGCTGCCCGGCGGAAAGAAGATCTTCCCGAGCGCGCTGCAGGCGCTGATCAATCTGATCGATCACGGCATGACTTTGCAGGAGGCCGTCGAGGCGCCGCGAGTTTGGACCGAAGGCAATGCGCTCGAGGTCGAACCGGCGGTTCCGGATCGCGTGCGCGCTGATCTCGCCGCGATGGGTCACAAGGTGGCTGCGATGTCCACGGTCGCCGGCGGCATGAACGCCATCCAGTTCCACGATGACGGCCGGCTCACAGGCGCGGCTTGCTGGCGCGCGGACGGCACCCCGCTCGGTCTGGCCGGCGGGCTCGCGCGTGCCGGCATTCGATTTGGGCTTGCGTGACGAACAGTGATGCGGGACCCCGCGAAAATGCGGGAAGGATTTATCTGGCGGTTCCCGGCATACCGATCCGGATTGACACGGGACGGCCTGGGGCAGCATCCTGCGCACTGCGTTCGCCTCTTGGGAGCGACGGATGCTCGAATATTCGGCAGGGAAAGTGACTGATTACGCCGATGGCGACCGCAAGGTGATCGACTGCGCGGAGTCCGAGGTCGGCGTCTTCAAGATCGATGGCGAATTTTACGCGTGGCACAACCGCTGTGCCCACCGCGCGGGACCGGTCTGCCAGGGGCGCATTATGAAACGCGTGATCGAGCCGGTCGCCGACGATCGAACCATTCGCTCGCAGGAATACGATCAATCCGAGACCAACATCGTTTGTCCGTGGCACGGCTACGAATACAACATCAAGACCGGATATCATCAGGGCAATAACCGCATCCGGCTGCGCAAGGCGGAGATGACGATCAGGGACGGTGAAATCTATGTTCGGGTCTGAGGCAGACCGCAAAAACGATCTCTACGGCTGGATCGACGCCGCGGCGCCTGAACTGCTTCGCGCCTCGCGCGAACTGGTCGAGAAGAACGAAGCCCATCGCGTTTCCGACGAAGCTGTAGCGCAGATATTGACGGCCGCCGTCCGGCTTTATGTCGCAAAATCCGACGGAGAGGAAAGAACCTTTCCACCGATCGCCGGTGAACGGGATAGCGAAATGACGCCGACCGAGCTTCTGTCGGCGGTTTCCGAAATGCTGCGCGCGCTGCATCTCGGCCCGATGGAGCTTGCGCTCTGGTATCGGCGCCGTCCGGACGAGGACACGTATTCCTCGGGAGGAAAATCATGAATATTCAAGGCAAGATCGGTCCGCAATATTCAGCCGTTCAGCAGATCGACGTCCATACCGACACCCGGGACGTACTCGCGCATGCGAAGCGAAGCGCGATCAAGCGCGGCCTGCAGGACTGGTTCATTTGCGATATCGACGCCCATCACGTTGAAACGGTGTCGTGGAAGGAAATCGTCACTTACATCGAAGATCCCGTCGTTCGGGACAACGCCATGCGATTCCAGGCGGAGCGCATCGGCGCACCTCCATACGGACTGAACGGCGACCAGGGGCTTCGCTATCAGTCGGTAGGCGGACGCATCCCGCACCAGGACGGCCAGCGCGAGATCGTGGAGGAGACCGGCGTGCATCGTGACGTCGTGCTGACGCGCCGGGCGATGGATTCACTCGGCATCGACAACATGGTGGTATTCCCGACGCCCATGCTGTTTCTCGGTATGCATCCTCAGACGGAAATGGAGGTGTGGCTCGGCGGCGCCTACAATCGTTGGCTCATCGAGCGTATCCTGTCCGGTGACGACCGGATAAAGTCGCTGATCTACCTGCCGTTCAACACGCCCAAGGAAGCCGAGCGAACCGTCGAGGAACTGGGAGACAAGAAGGGCGTGATCGGCTTCTGCGTGACCAGTACACGTTACAAGCCGGTGCATCACAACGACTATATGCGTCTCTACTCCATGATCGAGGAGCGCGGTAAACCGCTGGCGTTCCACGCAGGCTATCACTGGCAGGATCCGTCGCTCGCGACCGTCAACCGGTTTCTCGGCATGCATGCGCTCGGCTTCGTCTGGAGCAACATGATCCACATGACGAACTGGATCCTGAACGGAATCCCCGAGCGCTTCCCGAAACTCAAGGCGCTGTGGGTCGAAAGCGGATTGGCATGGGTGCCCTTCCTCATGCAGCGCCTCGACGACCAGTTTTTGATGCGGCCTTCCGAAGCCGCCCAGCTCAAGCGGATGCCCAGCGAATACATGAATCACAACTGCTTCTACACAACGCAGCCGATGGAAACCACGCATCCAAAGGCACTTGAAAATACCCTGGAAATGATCCGGGCCGAGACGCAACTGATGTTCTCATCGGATTGGCCGCATTATGATTTCGACCTGCCTCAGGAAATCTGTGACTTGCCGTTTTTGGGCGAACAAGCCAAGCGCAATATTCTGGGTTTGAACGCGGCGCGGATATTCAATCTCGATCCGACGCCGGTGAAGAAAATCATTTAGTCTCGTGCGCCCGGTTTGAAGCCAGACCGGCGCCGACTACTTCCTCACGCAGATCACGCGCACGACGGAGGCCTTCGCATCCGACGACCCGCCTGTTGCGTTGACGCCATTGGTTTTGAGAAAATCGGATACCGTGTCGGCCGGCACCAGCACGGCTTGCGCCGCCGGCGTGAGGTTCGCGGCTCCCGCGACAACCGCCGGCTTCAACAGCGCGATCCCCGCAAAGCTGCCGTCGCTGTCGATCCCGGCCGCGCCGGAAAATCCCAGCGCCGGGGCCGGCGAGAGCGCAAGCTCGTTGCTGCCGACCCGCACGACCGATGCCTTGACGCTGCTTGCCGCCGCGCCGCCGCCCTGGCTTTGCGGATCGGCAATGCCGGTGAGTTCGACCCCTGCATTCGCGGCGCCACTCCCCAGGGCCAGTGGTTTCAATCCGCGCGCGCCGTAGATGCGCAGCAGCGCAAGGCCATGATCCTTGTCCTCGGCGACGCGGTCGGCATTGCCGTAGCCGGCAATCGCGATGGCGAGGCATCCGTCGGTAACCTCGCGGTCGGCAACAATGGCGCCGTCGTCGCTGACGACGACGCCGGTACCATATTCCACGGTCTTGCGCGGCGGCGGGCCGATGCCCGTCGGGAACGGATCGAACGCGCTCGACATCGCGATCACCACCGGCTCGACGGTGCCTTCGGTGGCCTGATCGTAGAGAATGGTCAGGATGCGGACCTCCTCGCCCCTGTACTGTCCCCGCACATAGAATTTCTTCAGGCCCTGCATGCCCGACAGCACGAAGAAATCCGGCTTGACGGCGCTGTATTCGACCTTGCGTCCGGCAGGTTGGTTCTTTTCCTGCTCGGCGAGTTTTGCCGTGGAGGGGTTGGCTTGTTTGCGCCGCGCCAGCTGAATCTGGATGGTTCCGGTGACAGAGCTCCATCGGGCGCCGT
Organism: uncultured Alphaproteobacteria bacterium; assembly: GCA_963742425.1. GTDB lineage: Bacteria > Pseudomonadota > Alphaproteobacteria > Rhizobiales > Xanthobacteraceae > Bradyrhizobium. Next base: position 266,972 of record CAVULR010000004.1, on the reverse strand, counting down.
TCGCATCGGAGGATTGCTGCGGCGCCAGCTTGGTCGGCACGCCGAGCCGCGCCCCGGTTGCGGGATCGGTGACGATTTTCCAGCCGGCATTGTCCTGCCGCCGTCTGGCGGTGCCGGCGAGCACGCTGCGCTCCTGCGCGTTGAGAACGCCGGTCTGCTTGCCGCCCTGCTCCTTCTGAAACTCCTTGATGGCGGCCACCATGCGCTCGCTGACTTCGCCTGTAATGGGCCCGTTATATTGCCCGGCCCAGGCGAGGTCCGATTGGATCGCCAGGCGCTCCGCCTGTGCCATCGCGTTAGCGGTCTCCGCGGGGCTTTGCAGGGCCGGGCGGATCGGAACGGTCGCGACCGCCTTTGGTTTGGCGCTCGCGGTAGAGGGCGCGGTCATCTGCGCACTTGCGTAACCCCCCGCGGCCACGAATATCAATGTTGCCGTGAGCATCGATCTCATGAAAGTCTCGGGGTCATTGACGCAAGGGCAATTAAGCACATCTGCTTGGTCGGCAACAACAAGTCCGAGGTTCAGCAAATCATGGCCAAATTGACGTGCAAGGATTTGACCGCGCCATGCTGAGTGCCGATGAACTCGAACGCTACGCCCGCCATATCGTGCTGCGCGAGGTCGGCGGCCCCGGCCAGGCGGCGTTGAAGGAGGCCTCCGTGCTGGTGGTCGGCGCCGGCGGCCTCGGCGCCCCCGCGCTGATGTATCTCGCGGCCGCCGGCGTCGGTTCGCTTGGGGTCGTCGATGACGACGTCGTGTCGCTTTCCAATCTCCAGCGTCAGATCATTCATACGACGCCCGATATCGGCCGCCGAAAGGTGGATACCGCGGCGGAACGGATTCATGCGCTCAACCCGCATGTCAGATTTGCAGCACACGCCACATGGCTGAGTGCCGACAACGCGATGACGCTGATCGGCGGCTACGATCTCGTGCTCGACGGATCGGACAATTTCGACACCCGCTATCTGGTATCCGATGCGTGCTTCCTCGCCGGCAAGCCGCTGATCACGGGCGCGCTCGGCATGTTCGACGGATCGCTGACCACGATCCGCGCGCATGAGAAGAACGCCGAAGGCCAGTTCAATCCGACCTACCGCTGTCTGTTTCCCGAACCGCCGCCGCCCGGGACCGTGCCGGCATGCGCGGAAGCCGGCGTGATGGGTGCGCTCGCCGGCGTATTGGGATCGATGATGGCGCTGGAGGCAATCCGCGAAATCGTCGGTTTCGGCGAGGGCCTGGTCGGGCGGCTCTTGATGGTGGACGCGCGGGCGATGCGGTTCGAAACGTTGCGTTACGCGCGCGATCCGCTCAACCCGTTAAACGGCGATGCGCTTGTCATCACCGATCTGAGCGGCCACCGATAGGAGTGATTTGGCGTGCCCCGGATGCTGCGCAGCGCGCAGCGTTGCGCTGCTGATCCGGGGTCAATCTTGCTTTTGTTATGAGCGGGTCCCTGCTCCGGAGCAGCGTGCTGGACGATGCTTGCGCATCGCCAGGAGAACGCTGCACCGCGTCCGGGACACGCCAACTTCTTTAATTACTCACAGCATGCTCGGCAGCACGCGATCCGGCGGCTTGTGATTGTCGAGGAAGGTTCTGATGTTGATGATCACCTTCTCGCCCATCTCGACCCGGCCTTCGATCGTGGCCGAGCCCATATGCGGCAGCAGCGTGACCTTGCCGGCCTTTGCCAGCCGCACCAGTTTCGGATTGACCGCGGGCTCGTTCTCGTACACGTCGAGGCCGGCGCCGCCGATCTCGCCGGCTTCGATCAGCTTGACCAGCGTGTCTTCGTCGATCACCTCGCCGCGCGCGGTGTTGACGATATAGGCATCCTTGCGGATCAGTTTCAGCCGCCGCGCCGACAGCAGATGGAACGTGGCCGGGGTGTGCGGACAGTTCACCGAGATGATGTCCATCCGCGCCAGCATCTGGTCGAGGCTTTCCCAATAGGTGGCCCCCAGTTCGTCGGCAATGCGCGGCGCGACGGGGCGGCGATTGTGATAGTGGATCTGCAGGCCGAAGGCGCGCGCCCGGCGCGCCACGGCCTGTCCGATTCTCCCCATGCCGACGATGCCGAGCCGCTTTCCGCCGATGCGATGGCCGAGCATCCAGGTCGGCGACCAGCCCGGCCAGTTCTTGCCGTCGGTAAGGATCGAGGCGCCTTCGATCAACCGGCGCGGCACCGCCAGAATCAGCGCCATGGTCATATCGGCAGTGTCTTCGGTCAGGACTTTCGGCGTGTTGGTGACGGTGATGCCGCGCGCATGCGCGGCTACCACATCGATATTGTCGACCCCGTTGCCAAAATTGGCAATCAGCTTCAGCTTGCAATCGGGCTGCTTGAGAAGCTCTTCGGTGATCTCGTCGGTGACGGTGGGGACCAGAACGTCGGCGGCGCGGACCGCATCGGCGATCTGCGCCGGTGTGAGAGGCGTATCGTCGAGATTGAGCCTTGCATCGAACAGCTCGCGCATCCGGGTCTCGATCGAGTCCGGCAACTTGCGCGTGACGACTACGAGAGGTTTTTTCTTAACCGACATGTCCTGCTCACATGAGGTCGTTCAGACCTCATTAACCCGGTTGTTCGACACTGCCGTCGCCGCGTTTGCCTTAGGTTTTCTTGGGTGCCCGGAAATTCCCGCGGTTTTCTCCGGGCAAATCCGGGCTCGGTTTCATTACTTGGCGTTCCGTCCTCTCTAGCAGAAGGCCGGGCCAAGACAAGAACCCCGGCAAGCCCCCGGAACGATAGGCCGAGGGCAAGCGGGGCGGGGGTGGGTTTGGGGCGTGGCGGGGACTTCAGCTCGAAGAATTTGAGTTGGATAATCCCGGCAGGAGACGGGTTGATGGCGTTGAGGCGTTTTTGTTCTTTGGTGGCGCTCGCGGGCAGCTTACTGGGCGCATCGGTCAGTACAGGATTTTCGGCCAAGGATTCGGCAGTCACCGCCAGCGGTTTACCCGTGCCGCGCTACGTCAGCCTCAAATCGGATCACGTGAACGTCAGGGCCGGTCCGACCAAGGACAACGACGTCGCCTGGGTCTACACGCGCTCCGGCCTGCCGGTTGAAATCACCGCCGAGTTCGAAAACTGGCGCCGGGTCCGCGACTCCGAAGGCGCGGAAGGCTGGGTCTATCACTCATTGCTGTCAGGCCGTCGCACGGCGGTTATCACCATGAAGGCCAAGGACGAACTCGCGCCGCTCTACGATCGCGCCGATCCGACCAGCGAGGTTGTCGCCCGCCTGCAGGCCGGTGTCGTGGCCCAGGTCAAGAAGTGCGCGGCAGGCTGGTGCCGTGTCACCGGCAGCGGCTTCGATGGCTGGATCGAACAGCAGCGGCTGTGGGGTGTCTACGCCGACGAAAAGCTGGAGTAGGTTCCTCATCCCGGAGGGCTAACTGTTCAGGCATCCCGGCGTCCGCGGGGACGACGATCAGCGCTTCTTGCGCAGCCGCACGACCATGTCGACACGGGCGATCTCGTAGCCCTCGGGCACTTCCGGCATCTTCTGCAGCACCAGATGCGGGTCTGGAATGTCGACCAGTTCGTGGTTGTTTTCGAGATAGAAGTGATGATGCGCCGAGACGTTGGTGTCGAAATAGGTCTTGGTGCCGTCGACGCTGACCTGACGGAGCAAGCCTGCATCGGTCAACTGGTTGAGCGTATTGTAGACGGTGGCCAGCGACACCGGGACCTTGGCCCGCGTTGCTTCCTCGTAGAGCATTTCCGCGGTGAGGTGGCGCGGTTCCTTGCCGAACAGGAGCCAGCCCAGGGCCATGCGTTGACGGGTAGGGCGAAGGCCTGCGGCCTGCAGCATTTCATTGACGTCGTGCCAGGGACAACCGGTCAACGTCGGTTGGCGTCCCGCATGGTGGGCAGCGGAATCGGCGTCGTCGTCATTCAAAACAGAAGCCTTATCGCTCATTCCCACGTCCGGTACCGCGCTTGTCATCCCAGCACTATCACGGTGGAATATAAGAAGGAAATCCGTCAGATGCAAGTTTTTCGCAACTAGAACGGCGCCCTGGGGAATGTGGAACCGGGGGCGTGACGGGGCGGTTTACATTGTCGTTGGTGCTTTGCCGTCTGCGGGGCCTGTGATAGAGAGCCCGCGGACCCGCTATGCGATTTCGGCAAGGCGAGCGCTGGTTGCCGCAGGAGCATCCTGATCCGCGGTATTCGCGCCAAGAGACGATTGGTTGGCGCGCTTCCCACGCGAAACGGGTCGAAACGCTCCATTGGGACTTGAGAGAGGCTGGCACGATGCTGGACCGGCGCAGCGGCTACGAATATGAGGACCTGCTGGCGTGCGGCCGCGGCGAGATGTTTGGCCCGGGCAATGCGCAACTGCCGCTGCCCCCGATGCTGATGTTCGACCGCATCACCGAAATATCCGAGACCGGCGGCGAATATGGCAAGGGCCTCGTGCGCGCCGAACTGGATGTCAAGCCGGACCTCTGGTTCTTCGGCTGCCACTTCAAGGGCGATCCGGTGATGCCCGGCTGCCTCGGCCTCGACGCGCTCTGGCAGATGGTCGGTTTTTATCTCGGCTGGACCGGTGGCGAAGGGCGCGGCCGGGCGCTCGGCCTCGGCGAATTGAAGTTTGCCGGTCAGGTGATGCCGAACGTCCGCAAGATCGTGTACAACATCGATATCAAGCGCGTGATGCGGCTAAGGCTCTGGCTGGGCATCGCCGACGGCTGGCTTTCGGCCGATGACGAGATTATCTATCGCGCAAAGGATTTGAGGGTGGGGCTCTTAAAGCAGGGTGCCGCATTGCAGCCGGGAACATAAGTTACCAGCTCCGGCCGATCAGGCGGCGTTCGGTTCGACGACGTCGATCACTCAAAACGGAAACGACAGGACGAGGCGATCATGAGGCGGGTTGTCATCACGGGGATGGGCATCGTCTCATCCATCGGAAACAACACCCAGGAAGTGCTTTCGAGCCTTCACGAAGCGAAATCCGGGATCACGCGCGCGGACAAATATGCCGCGCTGGGTTTCCGCTCGCAGGTGCAGGGCGCCCCAACGCTCAATCCGGCTGACGTCATCGATCGCCGTGCGATGCGCTTCCTCGGCGAGGGCGCCGCCTGGAATCACGTGGCGATGGAGCAGGCCATCCGGGATTCCGGGCTTGAGCCCGCGGAAGTTTCCAACGTCCGCACCGGCATCATCATGGGCTCCGGTGGACCATCGGCGCGCACCATCGTGGAGGCCGCCGATATTACCCGCGCCAAGGGACCGAAGCGGGTCGGCCCGTTCGCGGTGCCGAAGGCGATGTCGTCGACGGCGTCCGCGACGCTCGCCACCTGGTTCAAGATCAAGGGCGTGAACTATTCGATCTCGTCGGCCTGCGCCACGTCGAACCATTGCATCGGCAACGCCTACGAGACTATTCAGATCGGCAAGCAGGACATTGTTTTTGCGGGCGGCTGCGAAGAGCTCGATTGGTCGCTGTCGGTGTTGTTCGACGCGATGGGCGCGATGTCGTCGAAATACAACGATACGCCCGCGACCGCTTCCCGACCCTACGACGTCAGCCGCGACGGGTTCGTCATCGCCGGCGGCGCCGGCGTGGTGGTTCTCGAAGAGCTCGAACACGCCAAGGCGCGCGACGCGCGCATCTACGGCGAAATCGTCGGCTACGGCGCCACTTCCGACGGTTACGACATGGTGGCACCCTCGGGCGAGGGCGCCGAACGCTGCATGAAAATGGCGATGGCCACGGTAAACACCAAGGTCGACTACATCAATCCGCACGCCACCTCGACGCCCGCCGGCGATCCACCGGAAATCGAAGCGATCCGCAAGGTATTCGGGACCGGCGAGAAGTGCCCGCCGATTTCGGCAACCAAGGCTTTGACCGGCCATTCGCTCGGCGCCACCGGGGTGCAGGAGGCGATCTATTCGCTGCTGATGATGAACAACGGTTTCATCTGCGAAAGCGCAAACATCACCGAACTCGATCCGGTTTTCGCCGACATGCCGATCGTGCGCAAGCGCATCGACAACGTGAAGCTTGGCACCGTGCTGTCGAATTCCTTCGGGTTCGGCGGCACCAACGCCACGCTGGTATTCAAGCGGATGGATGCGTGAGATTTTATGCTCGTCATACCCCGCCAAAGCGGGGCATCCAGTATGCCGCGGCTCCTGTAGTCAATCGCAACGCTTCGGATTACTGGATCACCCGCTTTCCAGCCTTCGCTAAAGCTTCGGCGGACTGGCACTGAACCCCGGCGAAGCCTCCGGCGTAGACGGGTCACGGGTGATCACAATGTTGGGAATGTGGGGTGGGGCAACATGCAGGATCTGATGAAGGGCAAGCGCGGTCTGATCATGGGCATTGCCAATGATCATTCGATTGCCTGGGGAATTGCCAAAGCGCTGGCGGCGCAGGGGGCGGAACTCGCCTTCACCTATCAGGGCGATGCGCTCGGCCGGCGCGTCAAGCCGCTGGCCGAGTCGCTGAAGGTCGATACGGTATTGCCCTGCGACGTCGAGGATATCGCGAGCGTGGACGCGGTGTTCGACGCGTTGCGTGCCAAATGGGGTCATCTCGATTTCCTGGTTCATGCCATCGGCGGTTCTGACAAGAACGAGCTGAAAGGCCGCTACGCCGATACTTCGCGCGAGAATTTTTCCCGAACCATGGTGATTTCGTGCTTCTCGTTCACCGAGCTCGCCAGGCGCGCCGCCGCGCTGATGCCTGAGGCGGGCGGCTCCATGATCACGCTGACCTTCGGCGGTTCGGTGCGCGTGATGCCAAATTATAACGTCATGGGCGTCGCGAAAGCGGCGCTGGAAGCCTCGGTGCGCTATCTCGCCGCAGATTACGGCTCGCGCAACATCCGCGTCAACGCGATCTCGGCCGGCCCGATCCGCACGCTCGCCGGTTCCGGCATCGGCGATGCGCGCGCGATGTTTGCTTTCCAGCAAAGGCACTCGCCGCTTGGGCGAGGCGTGACGCTGGATGAACTCGGAGGCTCCGCGTTATATTTGCTGTCCGACCTGTCGGGCGGCGTCACCGGCGAAATTCATTACGTCGATTCCGGGTACAACATCATTTCGATGCCGCGGCCGGAGAATTTGAAAACGGCGGCGGAATAGCTTCATCCCGCCGCGATCGCGCTGGCGCGCTGGAAAGCCGGCCGTGCCGAGCAGCGATCGAGATAGCGGTCGAATGACGGGCGCGTCGGGACCATCTTGAACAGCCGCACCGCGAAATTCAGTCCCGCACCGATTATGATATCGGCGGCCGAAAAGGTGTCGCCGAGGATCCAGGGTCCCTTCGCCAGCGCGGCGTCGAGCACGTCGAATACCCGTTGCGCCTCGCCCCAGCCGGCGGCCACCGGATTCATTTCGATCTTGGTGGCGACCTGCACCATGGCGGGCTCGATGCAGCCCGGTGCGAAGAACAGCCAGTAAAAATATTTCGCGCGCTTGGGATCGCCGGGCGGTGGCGCCAGTTTGGCTTGCGGATAGCGCTCGGCGACATAGGCGCAGATCGCGGCGGCTTCCGCGAGCGTGGCCTCGCCGTCCCTCAAGGCCGGCACCTTGCCCATCGGATTGATCGCGAGGTAGCCGGGGGTCTTCTGTTCGCCCTTCGAAAGGTCGGTCAGCACGCGCTCATAGGGCTCTCCGGTCTCCTCCATCAGCCACAATGAAGAAAACGAGCGCGTACGCGGCGACCAATAGAGTTTCATCATCTGCCCACTCCTGGTTTCTTCCATCGATAATATTTCATGACAAATCCGGTCATCGGCTCGACCTGCTCTTTTTCATAGACAAATCCTTCGCGCTCATACCAGCGCCACGCCTTCTCATTCTCGCGCACACAGCGCAGGTGAATTTCGTCGGGCAAATGCTGGCGCGTGAACGCGAGCAGTCTCCGGCCGAGACTTTGGCCCTGATATTCCGGTGCCACGAAAAGCTGGTCGAGATAGAGGTTGGGCAGGTGCAACGCCAGCATCGCCGCGAGCGATCCGCCGTCGTCGGCGACGAACAGGCTCCAGCCCTTCTCGACCTCATGGGGAACGCGGGCCCGCAAATTCGCCAGCAGGAAATTGCTCGCGGCCTCAAGCCCGGTCGAGACCCAGCTGTTCATCCAGACGCGGGCAACCTCGTCGTATTCCTCTCGCCGGGCGGGACGGATCGTCGGAGACGTCATCGGGATCGTCCTGGCGAGCTAACCATGCGCCTCGGTCGTGCAAAGCAAGAGCGGTTTCAGGATCGAGAAATTTAAACGAATTCAACGCGACTGCAACGGTCGCCCAATGCCGTGTTGCGCGGTGGAGAATGGTGCGGCCAGCGTTGTCATCGGGACGGGCTTGGTGGCATGATCGAGCCCTCGCTCTCCCCGGTTTCGTGGAGAGCCTCATCCGGGGGATCTGGAAAATGTCACGAGAATTGAGCGCAGAATTCATCGGCACGTTCACGCTGGTGACCGCGGTCTGCGGCGCCGCGTTGTTCTCCGCACCAAGCGCAGGCTTGGTCGCCGTCGCTTTCGCCGTCGGCCTGTCGGTGCTGGCAATGGCTTATGCGGTGGGCCCGATTTCCGGCGGCCATTTCAATCCGGCGGTGACATGCGGACTGGTGGCCGCGGGCCGGTTCAGCGGCGGCAAAGCCATCCCCTACATCATCGCGCAGGTGATCGGCGGTGTCGCCGCCGCCGCGGTATTTTATGTCATTCTGCAGGGCGCGCCGGCCGCGGGGAAATGGAACAGCTTTCTCGCGGCATCCAACACTTATGGCGGCTCCGGCTTTTCCATGCTGAGCGCGGGACTGATCGAGGTGGTAATAACCGCGCTGTTCGTGCTGGTGATCGTCAGCGTGACATCACCGCGCGCGCCAGCCGGTTTCGCGCCGATCGCCATCGGCCTTGCGTTGACGCTGTTTCACCTGGTCGCCATTCCCGTTTCCAACGCCTCGCTCAACCCGGCGCGTTCCACTGCGACCGCGCTGTTCGGCGGCGCGGCCGCCTTGCAGTCGCTTTGGCTGTTCTGGGTCGCCCCGATCGTTGGCGGCATCATCGGCGGCGTTGTCGGCAAGTGGCTGCACGCCGAATACACCGGCGGTCCCGTTAATCCGTAAGCGACGGGCCGGACGTCATTTGCCGCTTCGGGGCGATCTCATCCCGCAAGCTAAAAGGGCGGCTGAAAAGCCGCCCTTCGTTCTCAACTTTTGCGATCCTTACTCGCCGGCGGCTTCCCGCGGCGGAGCCTCCGCCTTTTGCTTGGCCTCGAGGTCCTCGCCGGTCACCTGGTCGACCACCTTCATCGACAGCCGCGTCTTGCCGCGGTCGTCGAAGCCGAGCAGCTTGACCTTGACCTTGTCGCCTTCCTTGACGACGTCGGAAGTCTTCTGCACGCGGTTGGCCGCGAGCTGGCTGATATGGACGAGGCCGTCTTTGGCGCCGAAGAAGTTCACGAAGGCGCCGAACTCCATCACCTTGACGACGGTGCCGTCATAGATCTGGCCGAGTTCCGGATCGGATGCGATCGACTTGATCCACTTGATCGCCGCCTTGATCGATTCGCCGTCGGCGGATGCGACCTTCACGGTGCCGTCGTCCTCGATGTTGACCTTGGCGCCGGTCTTCTCGACGATCTCGCGGATCACCTTGCCGCCGGTGCCGATCACTTCGCGGATCTTGTCGGTCGGGATCTTGAAGGTCTCGATGCGCGGGGCGTATTCGCCTAGTTCGGCGCGCGCCGCGGTCAGGGCCTTGGACATTTCACCGAGGATGTGGATGCGCCCTTCCTTGGCCTGGCCGAGCGCCACTTTCATGATCTCCTCGGTAATCCCGGCGATCTTGATGTCCATCTGCAGCGAGGTGACGCCCGCCTCAGTGCCGGCGACCTTGAAGTCCATGTCACCGAGATGATCCTCGTCGCCGAGAATGTCCGACAACACCGCAAAGCGTGAGCCCTCGAGGATGAGGCCCATGGCGATGCCTGCCGTCGGCCGCTTCAGGGGAACGCCCGCATCCATCAGCGCCAGGGAGGCGCCGCAGACCGATGCCATCGACGACGATCCGTTCGATTCGGTGATCTCGGAGACCACGCGCACCGTGTAGGGGAACTCGTGATGCGGCGGCAGCACCGGGTGGATCGCGCGCCAGGCCAGCTTGCCGTGGCCGATTTCACGCCGCTTGGTGCCGCCCATGCGCCCGGTTTCACCGACCGAATAAGGAGGGAAGTTGTAGTGCAGCAGGAACTGCTCCTTGTAGGTGCCCGACAGGGAATCGATGTACTGCTCGTCCTCGCCGGTGCCGAGCGTGGTCACGACCATCGCCTGGGTTTCACCGCGGGTGAACAGCGCCGAGCCGTGGGCGCGGGGCAGTACGCCGACTTCCGCAATGATGTTGCGGACGGTCTTGGAATCGCGACCGTCGATGCGCTTGCCGGTATCGAGAATGTTCCAGCGGACGATCTTGGCTTCGAGTTCCTTGAACACGCCGGCGATCCGAAGCTTGTCGTATTTCGGCTCCTGCCCTTCCGGGAAGTAGTGCGCCATCACTTTTTCCTTGGCCGCGCCGACCGCATTGTAGCGGTCCTGCTTGACCGGGATCGCGTACGCCGCCCGCAGGTCGGTTTCGATCAGTCCGAGGATTTCCTTCTCCAATACGCTCTCATCGACGATCTTGACCTCGCGCGGTTCTTTCGCGGCCTTCTCGGCGAGTTCGATGATCGCGTTGACGACAGGCTGGAAATGCCGATGTCCGAACATCACGGCGCCGAGCATGATGTCTTCGTTGAGTTCCTTGGCTTCCGATTCCACCATCAGCACGGCATCTGCGGTGCCGGCGACCACGAGGTCGAGCTGGGTTTCGACCATTTCGTCCAGCGTCGGGTTAAGCACATACTCGTCATTGACGAAGCCGACCCGGGCTGCGCCGATCGGACCCTTGAACGGGGCGCCCGACAGCGTCAGCGCGGCGGAAGCGGCCACCAGCGCCAGAACGTCGGGATCGTTCTCCATGTCATGCGACAACACGGTTACGATGACCTGGGTCTCGTTGCGCCAGCCTTCGACGAACAGGGGACGGATCGGGCGATCGATCAAACGCGAGACCAGCGTTTCCTTCTCGGTGGGCCGGCCTTCGCGCTTGAAGTAGCCGCCGGGAATGCGGCCCGCGGCGTAGGTCTTTTCGATGTAGTCGACGGTCAGCGGCAGGAAGTCGACGCCTTCCCTGGCCGACTTGGCAGCGACCACGGTGGCGAGCACGACGGTCTCGCCATAGGTGGCGAGCACGGCGCCGTCGGCCTGGCGGGCAATCTTGCCGGTTTCAAGCCTGAGGGGGCGGCCACCCCAGTCGATTTCGACTGAATGAATGTTAAACATTTTATTGGTCTTTCATGGGTTCACGAAAGCAGAGACGCGAAAAACGAAAAGACCATGCGCAAGATTGCCAGACGCTGATCGCGATCGTTTTCGCGGTCTCAGCGTCTGGCGATCCTGCCATGGTCTTAATGTTTCGAATGGCGTCCATCCTTCCGATGGTACGGGCGTCTTACCCGTTATCGCCCAGCTGCCGGATTGCACCTGGACACGCCGCGCGGGCTAATCGAAGGCCCACGCGCTTTGGAAGCATGATCGGAATCGGAAAACCGGAAAACCACTTTTCCGGATCATGCGAAACGCGCGCGATCTGCGCGCGTGAACTTCGTCAACGACGAATGTTATGCTTTTCGAGCAGCGCCTTGTAACGCGCCTCGTCCTTCTTCTTGATGTAGTCGAGGAGCGAACGGCGCGTCGACACGAGCTTCAAAAGGCCGCGACGGGAATGGTTATCCTTGACGTGGGTCTTGAAATGCCCGGTGAGGTTGTTGATGCGTTCCGACAGGATCGCGACCTGAACCTCGGGCGAGCCGGTGTCGCCGGCCTTGTTGGCATTGGTCTTGATGACTTCCGCTTTTCGTGCGGCGGTAATCGACATCGTCAAACACTTTCATTGCTGCGAGCCGAACTGGCAGTCAGTCCGGTCAGGTTGAACACGCGCTTGGGGATGAGTTCGCCATTGCCAATTTCGGCGAGGGCCAGAAGCCGGCCTGCCACCGTGACATAGACTGTGCCGCTACTATTGGGCGCATCCCGTCCGCGCAATAAAACGGCTTGGCCCCGGTGGAGCCTTGCCGCATCAGCCCGTGTGACGGCCAGTGCCGGGATGTCGTCCAGCGCGGTCTCAACGGGCAAAAGCGCGTCGGCGAGGCTGCCCTCGCCAGACGCGGCTCTATCGCACAAAGCCTCCAACTGTTCCAGCGGAATCATGTCGGATTCCCCGAACGGGCCGACCAGGGTCCGCCGCAGCGCGCAGATGTGTCCGTAACAGCCGAGAATCCGGCCGATATCGCGGGCAAGCGCCCGCACATAGGTCCCCTTGCCGCACTCGGCCTCGAACAATGAATGGGAGCTATCTAGTTGATCTACAAGGAATAAATGATGAATCTCGACCGGCCGCGGCTTCAGCTCGACGGTTTCTCCGTCGCGCGCCAGATCATAGGCCCGCTCGCCCTGGACCTTGATGGCGGAATATTGCGGCGGGATCTGTTCGATCAGGCCGGTGAACTGCGGCAGCAGGTCCCGGATGGCATCCGCGGAAGGTCTGAGATCGCTGGTTCGGACCACCCGGCCCTCGGTATCGTCGGTGTCGCGTTCCTCGCCCCAGCACACCGTAAAGCGGTAGCGCTTGCGGCCGTCCATTACGAACGGAACCGTTTTGGTGGCCTCGCCGAGCGCGATCGGCAGGCCGCCCGAGGCGAGCGGATCGAGCGTGCCGGCGTGGCCTGCGCGTCTTGCCTGGAACAGCCGCTTCACGACCGCCACCGCATGCGTCGAGGTCATGCCGATCGGCTTGTCGAGCACGACCCAGCCGTGGACGTCACGCTTCTCGCGTCGCGGCTGCATGTTCTGGCGCGACGGCTTGGCAGCGCGCGGGCGATTCTCGTCGTGACGAGAATCCTGCGAAATATTTTCTTCAACGCCGTCCGAATCGCCGCGCGACGGTTCGACCCAGCCGTTTGCAGTGGTCATGGTCATCAAACTACTCTTCCGAATCTTGCGAATCCGGTGCGATGTCTCTTCGCACCGCGGGTGTTCGCAGTAATTTCTCTATTCGTTCCGCTTCATCGAATCGGTCGTCGGCGCGGAAGCGCAGGTCAGGCGCAAATTTCAGGTTAACGCGCCGCGCGACTTCGCCGCGCAAAAATTTCTTGTTCCGCTCCAGCGCCGCGATCACGATATCGGTGTCGCGCCCTCCAAGCGGCATCACGTAGACGGTCGCGAGCTTCAGGTCCGGTGACATACGCACCTCAGGCACGGTGATGATATGGCCCGCAAGCTCCTGGTCGTGCACGCTGCCGTGCACCAGAATATCGGCGATCGCATGACGCACGGTTTCGCCGACGCGCAACTGCCGCTGCGAACCGCCGGGAGCGGCGTCCTTGTTGTGGTGGCGGGGCATTTTCTCACCGGTCATGCCCGGGCTTGACCCGGGCATCCATCATTCTTTGCAAGAGTCCGCCTTTGGCGGATGGATTGCCGGGTCAAGCCCGGCAATGACGAAAAGAGACCAAACGCGCTTGTAAGGCTCGAACTTACAGGCTGCGCTGGATGGTCTCCACGCGATAACACTCGATGACGTCGCCGACCCGCATGTCGCCGTAATTCTCGAACGCCATGCCGCACTCCTGGCCGGACTGCACTTCCTTCACTTCATCCTTGAAGCGCTTCAAGGTCGACAGCTTGCCTTCATGGACGACGACGTTGTCGCGAATCAGCCGGACATTGGCGCCGCGTTCCACCGTGCCGTCGGTGACGCGGCAGCCGGCGACCTTGCCGACCTTGGAAATGTTGAACACTTCCAGGATCTGGGCATTGCCCAGCATGGTTTCGCGCAGCGTCGGCGCGAGCAGGCCGGACATCGCCTTCTTCACGTCGTCGACGAGGTCGTAGATGATGTTGTAGTAGCGGATTTCGATGCCGTTGCGCTTGGCGGCGGCGGCCGCTTCCTTGTGCGCACGGACGTTGAAGCCGATGATGGCGGCGCTAAAGCCTTCCGCCAGCGTCACGTCGGATTCCGAGATGCCGCCGACCCCCGCATGCAGGATGCGCGCGGCGACTTCCTCGGTGCCGAGCTTTTCCAGAGATCCAAGGATCGCTTCCAAGGAGCCCTGCACGTCGGCCTTGACGATCAGCGGGAAGTCCTTGCGGCCCGTGGTTTTGAGCTGCGACATCATCTGCTCGAGCGAGCCGCGCATGCCGGAAATCGAGGCAGCCGCGTTCTCGCGCTTCTGGTGCGCGCGGTAGCTCGTCACCTGGCGGGCGCGGGCTTCGTTTTCCACGACCGCGAGGCGGTCGCCGGCTTCCGGCGGCCCGTTGAAGCCGAGCACTTCGACCGGCACCGAAGGTCCGGCCTCGTCGATCGTTTCGCCTTGGTCCGAAATCAGCGCGCGGACGCGGCCCATCTCGGCACCGGCCACCACGATATCGCCGACGCGCAGCGTTCCGCGCTGCACCAGCACGGTTGCGACCGGGCCGCGGCCGCGATCGAGCTTGGCTTCGATCACGGTACCTTCGGCAGGACGCGCCGCATTGGTCTTGAGGTCGAGCAGTTCGGCCTGCAGCGCGATCATCTCGAGCAGCTTGTCGAGGTTGGTCTTGTTCTTGGCGGAAACCTCGACGTCGACGACGTCGCCGCCGAGCGATTCGACTTGAACTTCGTGCTGCAGCAGTTCGGTGCGCACCCGCTCCGGCCTTGCATCGGGCTTGTCGATCTTGTTGATCGCCACGATCATCGGAACTTTGGCGGCCTTGGCGTGATGGATCGCCTCGACGGTCTGCGGCATGACGCCGTCATCGGCCGCGACCACCAGGATCACGATGTCGGTCACCTTGGCGCCGCGTGCGCGCATCGCGGTGAACGCCGCGTGGCCCGGGGTGTCGATGAAGGTGATCTTCTTGCCGCTTTCAGGCGAGGTCACCTGATAGGCGCCGATATGCTGGGTGATGCCGCCGGCCTCGCCCGAGACCACGTTGGCGTGGCGCAGCGCGTCGAGCAGTGAGGTCTTGCCATGATCGACGTGGCCCATCACGGTTACTACCGGCGAGCGCGGCTCGGTATCGGTTGAGTTGTCGACGATGTCGAACAGGCCTTCCTCGACGTCGGCCGCGGCCACGCGCTTGACGGTGTGGCCCATTTCCTCGGCGATCAATTGCGCGGTATCGGCATCGATCACGTCAGTGATCTTGTGCATCGCGCCCTGCTTCATAAGCAGGCGAATGACGTCGACCGCGCGCTCCGACATGCGGTTGGCGAGTTCCTGGATATTGATGGCTTCGGGGATGATCACCTCGCGAATGAGCTTTTCCTTCGGCTCATTCGACTGATGTCCCTTCAGGCGCTGGGTACGGCGGCGGAATGAGGCGATCGAGCGCTCGCGCACGTCATCGGCGTTAAGCGCGGTGACCAGAGTGAGGCGCCCGCGCTGCTTGGCCGGTGCGGGCTTCGCCGTCGTCTTGGGCGGCGCCGCCGGGCGGACCACGCCACCGGGGCCGCGGCGGACCTGGCGCGGTCCGTCGTCCTCGTCGGAGATGTCGGCGGCGATACCGGGTGCGCGGGCAGTGGGCACCGCGGCGCGGGAGGCGGCCCCCCGGGCTTCGGCTTCGCCAAAGCGCTTTTTGGCTTCGAGTTCGGCCTTGCGCTTGGCTTCCTCATCCTGACGATGACGTTCTTCCTCGGCCTTGCGGCGCGCTTCAGCGGCTTCACGCTCGGCCTGTTCGATACCTTCCTTGCTGTTGCGGCGCTTGGCTTCCTCTTCTGCGAGGCGGCGCTCTTCCACGTCGCGGACTTTGGCATCAGCGAGTGCGCTGGCGCGGGCAGAGCGCTCGTCCTCGGTGAGCGTCCGCAGCACCACGCCGGAACTGCTGCGCGGCGCGGCCGGCGGCGCTGCCGGACGGGCCGGCGACGCCTTGGCGGGCGCTGCCTTGGCGGCGGCCGGCTCGGGGGCATGGGCTTCGGTCGTGGCGGGGTCGCCAGCAACACGACGCTTGCCCCGCTTTTCGACCACTACCTGTTTGGTACGGCCGTGGCTGAAGCTCTGGCGCACGGTGCCCGTCTCGACGCGCGGTTTGAGCGTCAAGGTCTTGGTCGGGACACTCAGTGTCTTGTCGCCAGGCGATTTCGTTTCAACCATTCAGCAGTCCTAGTCTTGTTGCGTCGTGCGTGTCCGCACAGTCTGTATCGGCGAATTCTTGGCCGCATTTCCGGCAGTCTTGTCGCCATCGGCCATCTGGTATCGAACCAGGACGTGGCAGCGCGACAGGAACGTCTTGCTCGCCGGGCCCGCGAGCAGGGCTGCATGTATCACATTTGACCGCCCTAGTGCCAAATCCAATTGTTCCGATGTCAGGGCCATGACAACCGGAATTTCCCGCGATTCGTCGTTAACGCCGGCATTTTGCCTGGCGGTCGCGTCCAATTTCCGGATTCCGTTCGCCGCCCCGTCCGCCGCGTGGATCAGGGCCTGGATCGATGCGTTGGCCGAAGGTCGGGCCTGCCGGTCCTTAAGCCCGTCCTCGACCTTGCCGAAGCCCGATATTACCTGTCCCGCCTTGGCGGCCATGGCGAGCGCCTCGATTGCGCTGCGCACCAGCATGGCCTCGGTGTCGGCCGCCAAAGTGGGCGCAACCCGGACGTCGCGCTTGAAGCCTCTGTCAAACGAGCGGCGCCTGATCGCTTCCGTAACCGTCTGATGCGACGCCGAAATCCACAAGCCCCGGCCGGGAAGCTTGCGCTTCAGATCCGCCATCACCTCGCCCGAGGGCGCAACTACAAACCGGATCAGCTCGTCGATCGGCCGCACCTGCCGCGTGACCGCGCACATCCGCACCGTCGCGGACCTGTCGGTCCGCGGTCCGTTGTCGAGATCGGGGTCGGCGATGGCAAGCATGGGTGCGACACGGCTCCTAACATCTGCGCATTGCGGTTGCGCAACACCGGCGTCCATTTTTGGTGGAGACCCGCATCAGACCGGCTGGTCTTCGGGCGCGTCAGTCTCCTCGGTCTTCTTGATCAGATCGGCCTCGGTGATCCAGCCGGCGATGACACGGGCCTGCATGATCATGTTCTCGGCATCGTCGCGCGAGATTTCATTGGCGTCGAGAATGCCGGGATGCTTGGTCGGCTCGCCGCCTTCCTTGCGCTCGGTCCAGCCGACCAGATCGTCGGTGGCGCAGCCGGCCAGATCCTCGACGGTCTTGATCTCGTTCTCGCCGAACTTCACCAGCATCTTCGAGGTCACGCCGGGTACCGTCTTCAACGCGTCTTCCACACCGAGTTCCCTGCGTTTGTTTTCGAGTTCGCCTTCGAGCTGTTCCAGATATTCGCGGGCCCGGCTTTGCAGTTCGTTGGCGGTTTCATCGTCGAAGCCTTCGATGCCGGCCAGTTCCTTGACGTCGACCAGCGCCAGTTCCTCGACCGAAGTGAAGCCTTCCGACGCCAGCAGTTGGCCGACCACTTCGTCGACATTTAGCGATTCCATGAATACCCGGGTCGAGTTTTCGAAATCGGCCTGGCGCCGCTCGGATTCTTCCTGTTCGGTGAGAATGTCGATGTCCCAGCCGGTGAGCTGTGAGGCCAGACGCACGTTCTGGCCGCGTCGGCCGATCGCCAGTGACAACTGGTTATTGGTGTCGGGCACCACGACCTCGATTCGCTCGCGGTCCTCGTCGATCACAACCTTGGCGACTTCGGCAGGCGCCAGCGCGTTGACGACGAAGGTGGCGATGTCGGGCGACCACGGAATGATGTCGATCTTTTCGCCCTGCAATTCATTGACCACCGCCTGCACGCGCGAGCCGCGCATGCCGACGCAGGCGCCGACCGGATCGACCGAGGAATCCCGCGAAATCACGCCGATTTTCGCGCGCGATCCGGGATCGCGGGCAACCGCCTTGATTTCGACGATACCGTCATAGATCTCGGGCACTTCCTGCGCGAACAATTTCGCCATGAACTGCGGATGGGTGCGGGAGAGGAAGATCTGCGGGCCCCTGGTTTCGCGCCGCACGTCGAAGATATAGGCGCGGACGCGGTCGCCGTTGCGGAATACCTCGCGCGGCAGCATCTCGTCACGGCGCACGATGGCTTCGCCGCGGCCGAGATCGACAATCACGCTGCCATATTCGACGCGCTTGACGATGCCGTTGACGATATCGCCGATGCGGTCCTTGAATTCCTGATACTGCCGGTCACGCTCGGCCTCGCGCACCTTCTGCACGATCACCTGCTTGGCGGATTGCGCGGCGATCCGGCCATATTCCAGCGGCGGCAGGGTGTCGGCAATGGTGTCGCCGATCTGCGCTCCCGGATTGGCGCGGCGGGCGTCTTCCAGCGAAATCTGGTTCGACGAATTCTCGACCTGCTCGACCACCAGCATGTGGCGGGACAGCCGCAACTCGCCCTTCTTGGCGTCGATCTCGGCATGGACGTCGGTCTCGCTGCCGTAGCGCGCCCGCGCCGCCTTGGCGATGGCGTCTTCCATCGCCGCGATGACGATGCCGCGGTCGATCGATTTTTCGCGCGCAACCGCGTCTGCGATCTGCAGCAGTTCGAGTTTATTGGCGCTGACAGCTGCCATGGCTCAGTCTCCTCTCGTGGGATCGGTGTCGCCTCGACGCAGTCTTTCTGCGGCCAGACGATGTTCCTTGGTATTGTTCGCGACGTTCTTCTTGTTCAGCTTCGGTTTCGGTTTGTAGTTCTTCGCCGGGTCACTTATCCGGGCGTGCGGCGGAGGCGGTGGCTCGAGCCCGAGATTTTGCTTGAGCGCACGCTCCGCGGCCTTGCCGCGCCGCATCGATTCCGCGATCAGATCGTCGGTCAGGACCAGTCTTGCATCGGCGATATCTTCCATCACCAGGACGGCCTCGGCTTCTTCCCCCGGGCGCGCATCATCGCGGTGTATTCGTACGGCGTCGCCCTCGACGCCCGCGAGGGTGCCGCGGAACCGCTTGCGACCCTGATGGGCGAGGGCCATCTCGATCTTCACGAGATGGCCCGCATAGCGTTCGAAATCGGAACGGCGCACCAGCGGCCGGTCGATGCCGGGCGAGGAAATCTCCAGCCGATAGGCCCGCTGAATCGGATCCGCGACATCGAGCACCGGCGACAGCGCCCGCGAGATCGCTTCGCAATCCTCGATCTGCATCGATCCGTCGGGCCGTTCCGCCATGATCTGCACGGTGCAGCCGGATTCGCCTGAAATCTTGATCCGCACCAGCCGGTAGCCCATCGCCTCCAGCACCGGACCGGCGACCGCCGATACCCGCGCCGCCGTGCCCGGCTCGACGACAAGGCGCGGCTCGGCAAGCAGATCGGTGTCCACGGGGCCAGCAGTTCGATCGGTCATATCCAGGGTCAAGGTCTATCTATCTTGGGCGGTCTGACTTGCATTGGGTCGAGGCCGGACCGGAATGCCGGCTCGGCCGTGCTGCCCGAGCCAGGCCCCGGCGTGGCGTGTCGCGAGGCTCGTTCAGGTAATAAAAAAGAGCGGGTCCGGAAGGGGCCCACTCTCAATACGCGATCGTATGAGAACCAATAAGTTGCGGCTGATATAGCGGTTTTCCCGTGACACGGCAAGGCCCGCGAGGTCGTGAGATCAGCGATTTTGCCGGCCTCGGAGCTGATTTCAAACCTAACCCTTCCTTCACGAAGCCCGCCTAAATTGCGGAAAACTCACCTTCCCGCCGGCTTTGAGCGTGTTTGATGTCCGTCGCTTCCTTATTGATCCCCGGGCTCGACGAGATCATCAGAAATGGCGATCCCAAACGCCGTGCCGAGGCGGCCCGCCGGATTGCCGAATTGTTCCTGCAAGGGGTCGACCATTTCCGGTCCGATCACGTCGCTCTATTTGACGGCGTTCTCGTCGATCTCGTTCCACATACCGAAATCGCCGCGCGGGCCGATCTGGCCGAACGACTATCGGCCCTTGCCAACGCGCCGCACGAACTGGTCGGACAACTCGCGCGCGAGGACGAGATATCGATCGCCGGGCCGCTATTGCGCCGAAGTCCCGTGATCGACGAGGGCGCCCTGATCGAAATCGCGCGCATCAAGGGCCAGGGTCATCTGCTGGCGATTTCGGAGCGGCCGAAACTTGCTCCGGATCTGACCGACATTATCATCCGCCGTGGCGACCGCGACGTCGTCAGGCGTGCCGCCGTCAATGCCGGCGCCGAGTTTTCGCAAGCCGGCTATTCGAAACTGATCAAACGCGCCGGCCAGGATGCCGTTCTTACACTCGCGGTGGGTCAGCGCGAGGATCTCTCGGCGGCGCAATTGAAGGACCTGCTGGCGGGATCGATCGACATCGTCCGCCGTCGCCTGTTCGAGGCGGTCGAGCCCGGCAGGCAGACCGCGATCAAAAATGCGATGAAAGAAATCGTCGGCGTCGCGGAGCCGGCCGCGACCCACCGCGACTTCACCCCTGCACAGCGTACGATCCTGGCGCTGTATCGCGCCGGCGATCTGAACGAAGCCGCCCTGCTCGGCTTTGCCAAAAGCTACCGCTACGAGGAATCGATTGCGGCACTCTCGGCGATGTCGGGGGTGAAGATCGCAACCCTTGATCGCCTGATCATGGGCGAACGCCACGATCCGATCCTGATCGTCGGCAAGGCGGTCGGCCTTGAATGGGCGACCGTGCGCGCCCTGATCCTG
This sequence comes from uncultured Alphaproteobacteria bacterium, assembly GCA_963742425.1. Classification (GTDB taxonomy): domain Bacteria; phylum Pseudomonadota; class Alphaproteobacteria; order Rhizobiales; family Xanthobacteraceae; genus Bradyrhizobium. The sequence continues at coordinate 246,251 of CAVULR010000004.1, read as the reverse complement.
CTTCGGTTGGGACCAAGCCGGATATCGTCACCTGCGGATATCGAAACCGCGCGCGTGAATTTCACGCGCCTGATGCCCTCGACCGCAGAGCGGGTGGTGGATTTCTGGCAGACCCGTCAATCGGCCTAAGCGTAAGTTCGTCGTTGCGAGGAGCAACGGCCGTTGGCTCGCAATGACGGCAGTCGTTCAGCCGACCTTCCGGAATCGCAAATACGTCGCCTGACGTCCCTCACGCTCGGCCTTTGCGCCGTAGCGTGTGACGGTGTAATCGGCCCACGGCAGACGCCAGTCGGACGCCCGTTCCGCGGTCCAGCTAAAATCCGACGAGCGTGAGAGATGCAAGAGCGTCCACGCGCAATAATCGGCGATGTCGCTGACGAAACGAAATTCGCCGTCCGGTTTCAGAACGCGCGCCATGGCGGCGACGGTTGCGTCCTGAACGAAGCGGCGTTTCCAGTGCCGCCGCTTCGGCCACGGGTCGGGATGGATCAGATCGATCCGCCCAAGCGAGTGCCGGGGCGCCCAGGCCAGCAGCTCGGCGGCGTCGCCTGCGAACAGCCTGATATTGCCGATGTTGTGCGTCTCGATCTGCGTCAGGATCTTTGCCATGCCATTGACATAGGGGTCGCAGCCGATGAATCCGGTAGTCGGAGAGCTGCGTGCTTCCGCAACCAGATGTTCGCCGCCGCCGAAACCGATCTCGAGCCTGATATCATCGGCCGGCGGGTCGAACATATCTGCAAGATTGGAGGGAGCCGGACTTGCAACGTCGAGGGCAAGGCGCGGCAGCAGATGTTCGATCAGATCGGCCTGATGCAGACGGAGCTTGTGGCCCTTGCGCCGGCCGAAAAACGAACCCTGCGAGCGAATGGCGGCGCCATCGTCGGAATTGGCATCGCGCTTTCCGGGATCGCCGCGTGCGATCATCATCGCAGCGTCTGATATAGCCGGTGCAACAACCGCGCCCGCGGCTCGATCGACGAGATGTACATCTGTTCGTAATGGGTGTGCGCGCCCTCACCGTCGACGCCGAGGCCGTCAAGCGTCGCGGTATGCGGTGCCGTGAAATTGCCGTCGGAGCCGCCGCCGGTGGAGGTATCCACCAGATCGAAGCCGATCTCGGCGGCGAGTGTTTTGGCGTGCTCGTAAAGGGCGGCTCCCGCATTGCCCTTCTCGTAAGGCGGTCTGTTCAATCCGCCCGTCACCTTGACGCTCACGCCTTCGGTTCGCGATTTCAGATTGAGGATTTTGGCAACGAGATCGTCGGCATCCGCGATCGTCGGAACGCGAAGATCGACCTCGGCATAGGCCTCCTCGGCGATGACGTTCGGCCTGGTGCCGCCCCTGACGACGCCGACGTTGACGGTCACGCCGCGCTTCATGTCGGTGAGAGCTTCCAGCGCTTGAATGACGTTGGCAAGTTCGCGGATCGCGCTGCGGCCGTCCTGGTGCCGCGACCCGGCATGGGCGGGAACGCCTTTGACGAAAACCTCGAAGCGCGCGACGCCCTTGCGCCCGGTGACGATTTTGCCGCCGTCGCGGGCGGGCTCGGTGACCAGCACATATTTGGCCTTGCGCCCCTCCGCCTCGATCAGCGCGCGCGAGGTCGGGCTGCCGATCTCTTCATCCGAAACGTAGAGCTGGGTAATTCCAAGCGGCGAGGGCTTGCCACTGAGTTGCTTGAACGCATGGTAGGCGAGATAGGCGCCGCCCTTCATGTCATAGATGCCGGGGCCGAACGCACGGTCGCCCTCGATCCGAAACGGCAGGCGTTTGATGAATCCCAGCGGATGCACGGTGTCGATATGACTGAGCACGAGGATTCCCGGCGCATCCTGACCCCAGGACGAACGCGCTACGATATGATCGCCGCAACCGGAATGTCCGGCGACGCGCTCGATGGTGGCCGGCAAATCGCGGTAGCCGTCCGCGACCATGGTCGCCAGCCGGTTGACCTCGTCCGGCGCTTCCGTCGGGGTCTCAATTTCGACCCAACGTCGGATGCCGTCGAGGATGATTTTGGAATCGAAAGCGTTCGAAGAGGCAGAAGTCATCGGCATGTTTCTTTTTCTGAGGGTGCGCGCGGGAACTCTAGCGTGCTTTGGCCTGAAACGAAATCCGCCTGACTTAACGCCTGTCCGGGCCTTCGCGCGCGGCGATCTGTTCGACCAGTTCGACGATGCTGCGCCGGAGCTTGGCATCGGTGATGCGCGTGAAGGCGCGGGTCAACGCCAGGCCCTCGGAGGTCGCCAGAAAATCGGAGACGTAGGACGGCGAAGTTCCCTCGGTGAAGCTCTCGGTGTTGGCCGTGCCGCTGGGGCCTCCCTCGAACAGGAACGACACCGGCACCTGCAGAATCTCGGAGATCTGCTGGATGCGGCTGGCACCGACCCGGTTGGTGCCCTTTTCGTATTTCTGAACCTGCTGGAAGGTGAGACCCAATGCTTCGCCGAGCTTTTCCTGGCTCATGCCCAGCATGATGCGGCGCATGCGCACACGACTGCCGACATATTTGTCAACAGGGTTGGGCGCTTTGGTCGACATCCAGGGCACTCCTTGGGACTGCGCCTGATGAGTGTGATGCAGGCGTTCGTCCGCGACAGAATGCGAATGGCGCCGCCGGTCTGTCAACTGCTGGATTTACTTGCCGTCGCAGTCGGCCGCGAATTTGCAATCGTCAGGCAACTGGCTTCGCGACACGGCGCCTGATCACGAACATCAAGCCGGCGGCGACGATGATGCCCGCGGGAAGATCGCCGCTACGCGCGTAAACGGTCGGCGCGATCGCCGACGGCAGGCTCGAGTCCAGGGTGCCTTCGACGCCGAGACCGAGGCGTGCGACAATCCGACCCAACGGATCGATCACGGCGGAAATCCCTGTATTGGCTGCACGAACCAGCGGCAGCCCTTGCTCGATCGCGCGCAGCCGCGCCTGCTGCAAATGCTGGTAGGGGCCGGTCGAGATTCCAAACCAGCCGTCATTGGTCAGGTTGACGATCCAGCCCGGACGACCGTCATAGGTTGCAACGTCACCGGGAAAGATAGTCTCATAGCAGATCAAAGGTAGCGCACGCGGTGCATTGGGAATCGCAATCGTACGGCGCAACGTGCCTGGAATAAATCCACCCTGAACCTTGGTGAGCTGCTCGATGCCGATCTTCTCCATCCAGTCCTGGAACGGCAGATATTCTCCGAACGGCACCAGATGCAGCTTGTCGTAAATCGACAGCAGGCTGCCGTCGTGGTCGATGACGTAGATCGAATTGTACGCGCGCGTCACCCTGATGCCGGGTGGAAGATCCGGCGCGCGCACCGAGCCGGTGATCAGGACGGTGCCCTTCGCCAGCAGGTCGGCAATCTGCGCCATCGCATCGCCTTCGCGCGTCAGGAAGAACGGGAACGCCGATTCCGGCCAGATCAGGATGCTGGCATCGCGCACGCCGGTGGATTGCGGCCCTGAGGCGCGGTCGGAAAGCGTCAGATATTTTTGCATCACCTCCGCCTTGGCGGAGTAGTTGAATTTGACGTCCTGCTGCAGGTTGGGCTGCATGATCCGCAGCTTGACGTTTGCTACCGTCGAGGTCGGTTGCTGACTTAACCGAACGGCGCCGAATATCCCCATGACAACGAGCAGCAGCACGGCCATGACAGGGGCGGTCCATCGTTTGCCGCGGCGTGAACTTTCATCGATCAGCACGGCCGGGCTTGCGAAGATGGCGACGCTGAGAAACGTCAGGCCCCACAGGCCGATCAACGACGCGCTCTGCGCCAGCGCCAGCGGTTCGCTCAGCGCATAGCCGAACGCGTTCCAGGGAAAACCCGTGAGCACATGACCGCGCAGCCATTCGCTGATCGTGAGCGTCACCGCAAGCGCGATCACCCGAGAAGCACCCGGGGTCCAGATCAGGCGCGCCAGCGCAAAGCCTGACGCGGTGAACAGCGCAAGGTAGGCGGGCAGGCCGAGCACGGCGAACGGCATCAGCCAGGCGAAGGTCGATGCGTCGACCAGGAATGCATTGCCGAGCCAGTAGAGTCCCGGCGCGAAATAGCCGAGCCCAAACCACCAGCCGGCCATCGCCGCGGCCGGCACGCCGCGCCAGCGCCCGGCGCCCGCGCCGTCGATCAGCCAGACCATGACCGGAAAGGTCAGGAACAGGATCGGCCACGCGTTGAACGGCGCCATCGCCAACACCGACAGCGCGCCGGCGACGAGCGCGATTGCGGCGCGCTTCCATCCCCATGCCAGGATGATCGCAAGACCGGCGGAGCGCAGTCTGTCTGCGGGTGTCACTGCGTGCCGGCTCCATCGGGCGCCGGGCGCGTATTGTCATTGGCCTGCGCCGCCCCCGTCTCCGGCGTTGCTTCACGGCGACGACTTTCGCGTTGCGCCCGGGCGGGCGATCGCTCCTTGCGCGCGGCGATGCGCAAGCGCTTGACGCGCCTCGGATCGGCATCGAGCACTTCGATCTCGAAATTGCCCGGGCCCGAAATGACTTCGCCGCGCACCGGAAGGCGACCGACATGGGTCACGAGATAGCCGCCAAGCGTCTGGACTTCCTCTCCGGCCTCGCCGGTGACGAAATCCTCGCCGATCACGGAGCGGACGTCGTCGAGACTGGCGCGCGCATCCGCGATAAAGGAACTATCCGCCTGCCGCACGATCGCCGGCGGCTCGTCGCTGTCATGCTCATCGTCGATTTCGCCGACGATCTGTTCGACGATGTCCTCGATCGAAACCAGGCCGTCGGTGCCGCCATATTCGTCCACCACCAGCGCGAGGTGGATGCGCGAGGCCTGCATCTGCGCCAGCAGATCGATCGCCCGCATCGACGGCGGCACAAACAGCAGTTTCCGGATGATGTTGGCGTCGGCGAGCGGCTGTGCGAGATCGACCGCGCGCAGATCGAGACCGGCGGTAACAGGTTTCTTGCGTCGGGTCTTGGCTTTGCCCGCATCGGACACGCGCGCTTTCGCGGTCATGAAAGCCAGCAGGTCGCGGATGTGAACGATACCTTCGGGATCGTCGAGGGTTTCGTTGTACACCACCAGACGCGAATGCGCCGCGCTCTCGAACAGGCTCATCAATTCGCCCAGCGGAATGTCGCGTTTGACCGCGATGATGTCGGCGCGATGGACCATGACGTCGGCGATGCGCCGTTCATGCAGGCCGAGGATATTGCGCAGCATGGTGCGCTCGATCGCCGAAAAGCCGACCTCGTCGGGCGTGCTGGCGTCGAGCACGACCTGCAGATCGTCGCGGACCGATCCCGGCTTCCATCCGAACAGGGTGCGGATCGCCCGCGTCAGCCAGTTTTCGGCAGCCGGACGCATGACCTCGCCGGGCGACACCACGGCCGGCAGGTTACGCGTGTTGCGCGGGTTGTCGTGGGTCGGCTCGGAGTCCGCCATCTCAGTCCGTCCGCTTCCGATTTAGACCTCGATCCGCAAAGGGATCGGGAATGCCGAGTTGCGCCAGAATCTCGGCTTCCAGGGCTTCCATCGCCTCGGCGTCAGCGTCTTTTTCGTGATCGTACCCGATCAAATGCAGGAAACCGTGGATAGCCAGATGGCTGAGATGGTGTTCGAACGGCTTCTGTTCGTCGTCGGCTTCCAGGCGGACGGTTTCATAGGAAATTGCGATGTCGCCGAGCATGCGCGGCGGGTCATCGGGGCCGCCCCGGCCGGTTGGTTGCAGGGCCGGAAACGATAAGACGTTGGTGGGTTTCTCGATGCCGCGCCAGTTGCTGTTCAACCTGCGAATCCCGGCGTCATCGGTCAGCATCACCGCAAGCTCGGCTTCGCCGGTATCGGCCTCGACCGCCTCGGCCGCGGTCGCGATGGCGCGTTGAATCACAGCTTCCGCATTGGGCTCGGTCTGCCAGCAGTCGGCAACGACGAGAACCTCTGTGATGGGAAAGGCAAATTGCGCCATCGGTCCGGAATTTCTGTTGCGCTCCGAAATCGCTTCCGGCACGCGCTTGACGGTCGATTTTCGCATCAAGGTTTGCCGATTGCCGGCCGCCGCGGCAATCCTTCATAAGCGGCAACGATCCGTGCCACCAATTCATGGCGAATCACGTCTTCGGCCGTGAATTTCACTTGCGCAATGCCCTCGACGCCATCGAGCAGTTTGGCGGCTTCCGCAAGCCCCGAGGTCTGGCCGTTCGGCAGATCGACCTGGGAGGGATCGCCGGTGATGATCATGCGGCTGTTCTCGCCCAGCCGGGTCAGGAACATCTTCATCTGCATCGAGGTGGTGTTTTGGGCTTCGTCCAGGATGATCGCGGCGTTGGTCAGCGTCCGGCCACGCATGAAGGCGAGCGGCGCGATCTCGATTTCGCCGGCCTGCAAGGCGCGCTCGACGATCCGCGAATCCATCAGGTCGTAAAGCGCGTCGTAGATCGGCCGCAGGTAGGGATCGACTTTCTCGCGCAGATCGCCGGGCAGGAAGCCGAGCCGTTCGCCGGCCTCGACCGCGGGCCGCGACAGGATGATGCGATCGACTTCCTTGCGTTCGAACAATTGCGCGGCATGCGCCACCGCGAGCCAGGTCTTGCCGGTTCCGGCCGGCCCTATGCCGAATACCAGTTCGTGGCGCTTGAGCGCGCGGATATAGGAATCCTGCGCCGCGGTGCGCGCACGTACCGGGCGCTTGCGCAAATTGATAGTCTCGAACGACGATTTGACGGATTTGGCGTCGAACTCGAACAGCGAGCCCTGCGCAATCACGGCGCGGATCGCACCCTCGACATCGCCCTGCGCCAGGTCGTGGCCCTGTGTCGCCTGCGCATACAGCGCCTCCAGCACGCGCCGCGCGGCGTCGCAGCCGTCGCGCGATCCGGCGATCGAGATATGATTGCCCCGCGAATCGACCACTACGCCGAGCCGGCGTTCGATCAGCGCCAGGTTTTGTCCGTAGGGACCGACCAGGGCCGAGGCTGCGCGATTGTCGTCGAAGTCGATGACGACTTGCGTCTCGGGAGCAATTTGCATGTCGCGGTCAAGTTTGCGGCTGGGAGCGAGCGAAGGCGAATCCGATGCGCTTTTTGGCAAGGGTTCAGGCTCCCATGGTCATTTGAGACGGGCTGGTGATTCGAGGCGAATCAGTAATTTGCGAAGACGCCGGCACGATGGCGGCCGGATCGGCAGGGACCGCGAGTTCGCCGAGCAAGCTGTAGCGCTCGAGGCTTTCGATCCTCACCGGCAACAGCTGTCCGATGATATCGGGCGACGCCATCACGTGCGCCGGCTGCAGATAGGCGGTACGGCCGACGATTTGGCCGGGCTTGCGGGCGGCGCGTTCGAACAGCACATCGACGGTGTTGCCAATCGCAGCCTGATTGAAGGCTGATTGCTGGCTGTCGATCAATTCCTGGAGCCGCACCAATCGCTCGTCCATATCAGCCGTTGAAACCGTCTCCCGCATGTCCGCCGCCGGCGTTCCCGGTCGCGGCGAATATTTGAACGAATAGGCGCCAGCGTATCCGATTTGCGTGACAAGCGCGAGGGTGCATGCGAAATCTTCCTCGGTCTCGCCGGGAAAACCGACGATAAAATCCGATGAAAACGCAATATCTTGCCGCACGGCACGAAACCGGTCGATGACGCGGCGGTAATCGTCTGCGGTATGTTTGCGGTTCATCGCCGCAAGAATCCGGTCGGAGCCGGATTGCACCGGCAAATGCACGAAGGGCATCAGCGCGGCGAGATCACGATGCGCCGCGATCAGCGCATCGTCGACGTCGCGGGGATGGCTGGTCGAATAGCGCAGGCGCGCGATTCCGGGAATATCGGCGAGGCGATGCAGCAGGGTGCCCAGCGACCACGGCCGCCCGTCCGGTCCCTCGCCGTGATAGGCGTTGACGTTTTGCCCGATCAGCGTGATTTCGCGCACGCCATTGTCGGCGAGCCTCAAAGCATCGTCGACGATTTTCGAAACCGGCCGCGACACCTCGGTGCCGCGGGTATAGGGCACCACGCAGAAGGTGCAGAATTTGTCGCAGCCTTCCTGCACGGTGACAAAGGATGAGATGCCGCGCGCGCGGATCGCATCCGCGGTCGGCGGCGGCAGAAAACCGAATTTGTCATCGACCGGAAACTCGGTTTCCAGCGCGCGGCCATGACGCTTGGCGCGCGCCAGCAGTTCCGGCAGGTGATGATAGCTTTGCGGGCCGACCACGATATCGACCACCGGCGCCCGGCGGATGATCTCCTGGCCTTCGGCCTGCGCGACGCAGCCGGCCACCGCGATATTCATGTAGCGGCCGTCGCGCGCGGCGTCGTCCTTGGCGGCGCGCAATCGCCCGAGTTCGGAGTAGACCTTCTCGGAAGCCTTTTCGCGGATATGGCAGGTGTTGAGGATCACCAGATCCGCGTCATCCACGCTCGGCGTTTCGACGAAGCCTTCCGGCGCCAGCGTGTCCACCATGCGTTGCGCATCGTAGACGTTCATCTGGCAACCATATGACTTGATGTGCAGCTTGCGCGGCGGGTTCATGGAACCTGAATGCATGCGAGAGACGGCGCCATTGCGGCAGCAAGTCAAATATAGGCTAAAGCGCGGGAAATCCAGCCTCTACCGTCATTTCGAGCCATGCGCAGCGCGAACCCGAGGTCCGGCCCTTCGGCTCATCCCGGTTTACAGTTTGATTTAAATCCCCGCGATCAGGTCGGACAGTCGCCGCATGTCGTCAAAGGTCGCGGTGGCGCCAGCGGCCCGGAGCGTGTCGGCATAGCCAGACCGGCAATGGCTGCCGCCGTGAAAGCCCAGCACGGTCATCCCGGCGGCCCGCGCGCCCGATATGCCGGGAAGGCTGTCTTCGATCACGATGCATCGCGCGGGCGATGCCTGCATCTGCTCGGCGGCAAACAGAAACAGGTCCGGCGCGGGCTTGCCGCGCTTGACCTGGGTGGCGGAGAAAATGTTGGGGGCGAGCAGATCGTAGAGGCCGGCGCAGCGCAGGCCGTGTCGGATTTTTTCGGGCGTGCCGCTCGATGCCACGCATTTCGGCAGACTGATCGCGGCGATCGCCTCATCCACGAAGGGAATGTTTCGCAATTCGTCCGCGTAGCGCCGCAGCGCGACATCTTTCATCTGCGCTTCAAAATCGTCGGGAAGAGCGCGACCAAGTTCGGCCTCGATCGTCATCCTCGCCTCGCGGTCGGATACGCCGAGGAAGCGGACAAGCACCTGATCGGCGGTGATCGGGTAACCATGGCGCGTCAGCATCTCCGCATGCGCGCGGCATGAGATGACCTCGCTGTCGACCAGCACGCCGTCGCAATCGAAGATGACGAGATCGATGTTCCGGTCGGTATTTTGGCGCGTTCTCGTCACCCGAAACCGCCGTACGCTTCGCTCGAAGACGCCATGGCTCAGGACTTGTCGTCCTCGAGCGGAATGCAATACAGCTCCAGCCGGTGATCGACCAGTTTGTAGCCGAGCTTGCGGGCAATCTCGGCCTGCAGCTTCTCGATTTCTTCGGACGTGAATTCGATCACCTTGCCGTCGCGCAGGTTGATCAGGTGGTCGTGATGACTGTCGCGCATCTGTTCGTAGCGGGCGCGCCCCTCGCGAAAGTCATGGCGTTCGATAATGCCGGCGTCCTCGAACAGTTTGACCGTCCGATACACGGTCGAAATCGAGATCTTGTCGTCGACCGCGACGCAGCGGCGATACAGTTCCTCGACGTCGGGATGATCAACCGCCTCTGCCAGCACGCGCGCGATGACGCGGCGCTGTTCGGTCATCCGCATGCCGGTGGCGGCGCAGCGGGCTTCGATGCCGGTGGCCTTGAGGGTGGGCGTGGATTTCAGGGCGGTCATGGATACTTTCTGCCACCGCGCGCGGGTTACGACAAGTCTCGGCGCATCAGAAGCGCGTTCAATTGTTCCGAGCCGGATTGCTGATAATAACGTTCGCGGCGCCCGGCGACGGTAAATCCGGCCCGCTGGTAGAGCCGCCGCGCCGGCTGGTTATTTTCCTCGACTTCGAGGAATACCGTGCGCACGCCGCGGCCGGCGAGATGACCAAGATGCGTCAGCAACAGGTTGCGGGACAGGCCGTGTCCGCGGTGGCTCGCGGCCACCGCGATCGAAAGGATCTCGGCCTCGTCCGCGGCAATGCGCGAGACCGCAAAGCCGATTGTTTTCCGCCCCATCCTGAGGCGATGCACCAGCGTATTGCGCTCGGTCAGCATGGTTTCGAATTCGCCTTCGCCCCAGCCGCGGTGAAACGATGCGCCATGAAGCTGGGCGAGTTTTGGCGCATCGCGCAAGCTCGCGGGTTCGATCACGGGCGCGCCGGCATTCCACAGCCCGGAGAGCCAGGCGATCATGGCGTCGAAGGCTGCGCGGGCAGCGGGTCCCTTGCAGGCTTGGCGTCGGGCGCGCGCAGATAGAACGGGCGGGCGGGCGCGTTATCCGGGCTGACGGCGGCGCCGAGCCATGCCACCCAGGCAATATCCGGCGCGCTCTGTGTATCGACCCTGAAGGGTGCGAGCGCCTGCGCCGGCCAGCGCCGGCTGAGAATTCCCGCGGCGTTGCCGACCAGATGCGGCGCACCGAATCGCGACGCCTCCAGTGCTTCTTCAATCGGCGCGACGCGCGGTCCGATCAGCGAACTGCCATTGCCGCGCACCACCTGATAATACACCTGGTCATGGCGCGCATCGATGGCGGAGATCACCGGGTGCTCGCCGCTCTCGCTGACGAAGGGTGCGGCAAAGGCCGAGAGCGTAGTCAGTCCAATCACCGGCTTGTTGGCGGCGAGCCCTATGCCACGCGCGGCGGAGAGGCCGACGCGCAAGCCCGTGAAACTGCCCGGGCCGGTGGTCACCGCGATGCGGTCGAGAGATGCGAATCCGATGCCGGATTCCTCGATCACCCGCGCAATCAGCGGCATCAGGGCTTCGGCGTGGCCGCGCTTCATGGCCTGCAATTCCTGCGCGATCAGGTTGCCGGCGTCGGTGTCGAGCACGCCCGCGGCGCAGGCATCGAGCGCCGTGTCGATGGCGAGGATCAGCATGAAGGGACGAATAGGAAGTGGCGAATAGCGAGTAGAGGGTCAGAGCCGTCAGCTATTCGCCATTCGCCACTCACTATTCGCTGCTCCCGTCACAGGTTCTACTTCACCCTCCCCTGGAGGGGGAGGGTCGGCTCGCATCGCAAGATGCGAGACGGGGTGGGGTGACGGTCTCCCAACTTGGGCACCGTTCGAAACGCGAGACTGTCACCCCACCCCGCCGCTCATTTCATTCGCGTCGACCCTCCCCCTCCAGGGGAGGGTGAACGAGTTCGCGATTCGCTTACACCGGCCGGACTTCGACCACATCGGGCACGAAGTGCTTCAGCAGATTCTGAATGCCATGCTGCAGCGTCGCGGTGGATGACGGGCAGCCTGCGCAGGAGCCCTTCATATTGAGATAAACGATGCCGTCCTTGAAGCCGCGGAAGGTAATATCGCCGCCGTCGCTGGCGACCGCGGGCCGCACCCTGGTTTCGATCAGGTCCTTGATGGTGGCAACCGTGTCGGCGTCGGCCTCGTTGAAGAATTCATCTTCCTCGTCGGCGGCCTCATCGTTTCCGGCGCTGCCATCGGCCAACAGCGGCGCACCCGACATATAATGTTCCATGATGGCGCCGAGGATGGCCGGCTTGAGATGCTGCCAGTCGCCGCCCGCCTTGGTCACGGTGACGAAGTCGGAGCCGTAAAACACGCCGGTCACGCCGGCCACGTCGAACAGTTTTTCGGCCAGCGGCGAGCGCGCCGCTTGCTCGCGGTTGGCAAATTCCATGGTTCCGCTGTCGAGAACAGCGCGGCCCGGGATGAATTTCAGGGTAGCGGGATTGGGGGTGGCTTCGGTCTGAATGAACATGGCTTTCTCCGGCGTCGCCGGTTCAAGGCCGGCGCGTGAGCGATCCTTAACAGATGGCGACGGCAGATGCACGGTCAAGGGGCGCAGGCCAGAGCTTCCGCAGTTGCATCAAGGGCCTAGGGCGACCGAGTCCTATGACAAGGCGTCGATATCCTGGTCGCTCAATCCACCCGGCACGATGGTGACGGGAATCGGAAACGAGCCGACCGTGTTGGTCACCGTGGTGATGATCGGGCCGGGGCCTTCCGCGCCGGGGTTGGCCGCCAGCACCAGCATCGAGATATCCACATCCTTATCGATCACGTCGAGGATCTGATCGATGGGATCGCCCTCGCGGATCACGCGTTCGGGGGTGATCGCGGCGATACCGTTGGCGCGTCCGGCCGCGCGGTCGAGCGCGGCATTGGCCTCCTCATGCGCCTCGGCGCGCATGACTTCGGCTACCCCCAGCCATTGCTGGTTCTGGTCCTCGGTCTCGATGATGCGCAGCATCACGACGCCGCCGCCGACGCGGACTGCCCAGCGGCTGGCGTAATAGACCGCGCGGTCCCATTCCGCCGTGTCGTCGACGATGACAAGACATTTTGGCTTGTGATCGGTCTCGTAGCTTCGTCGCTGGGTGGTCATGCATGTCCCGAGGCTGCCGCCAGGCGGTATGCTGCCACGGCGCGGCCATCCCAGACAAGCGGCGGCGCGCTGTTATTGATTTCGCGGCGATGGGATCTCACCCTCCCCTGGAGGGGGAGGGTCGTCTCGCATCGTAAGATGCGAGACGGGGTGGGGTGATCTCTCAACTCGGGCACTGTTCGAGAAGAGAGACTGCCACCCCACCCCGCCGCTCATTTCATTCGCGTCGACCCTCCCCCTCCAGGGGAGGGTGGACCATCTCAGTGCTTCCGAACGAAACCGACGACGTCCCTTGTCGCCTTCATGGTTTCAACGGCGATGGCGCGCGCACGGTCGGCGCCATCGACCAGGATGGAATCGACATGGCCGGGGTCGGCGACCAGCCGTTTCATCTCGGCGGCGATGGGCGACAGCTTGGCGACACAGAGTTCGACCAGCGCATTCTTGAAACTGGAAAACTGCCCGCCGCCGAATTCGCCAAGCACTTGCGACTTGGTGCGGCCCGCCAGCGCCGCATAGATCCCGACCAGATTGTCGGCTTCGGGACGCGCCTCGAGGCCCTTTTCCTCGGACGGCAGCGGTTCCGGGTCGGTCTTCGCCTTGCGGATCTTTTGCGCGATGCTATCGGCATCGTCGGTGAGATTGATCCGCGAATTGTCCGAGGCGTCGGACTTCGACATTTTCTTGGTGCCGTCGCGCAGCGACATCACCCGTGTCGCGGGGCCGGTGATCAGCGGTTCGGGCTGCGGAAAAAACAAGCCGTCGGCAAAACCGTGGCTGCGGATCGAATCGCCAAAATCGTTGTTGAATTTCTGCGCGATGTCGCGCGACAGTTCGAGGTGCTGTTTCTGGTCCTCGCCAACCGGCACATGGGTGGCGCGATAGAGCAGAATGTCGGCGGCCATCAGGACCGGATAGTCGTAGAGGCCGACCGAAGCATTCTCGCGATCCTTGCCGGCCTTTTCCTTGAACTGCGTCATGCGGCTGAGCCAGCCGACCCGCGCCACGCAATTGAGGATCCACGTCAGCTCGGCATGCTCGGACACCTGGCTCTGGTTGAAGACGATGTGCTTCTTCGGGTCGATGCCGCAGGCGATGAAGGCCGCCGTCACCTCGCGGGTGTTAGACGCGAGTTCGGCCGGGCCGCCCCACACCTCTACCGGCTGCGCCAGCGCGTGCATGTCGACGACGCAATAAACGCAGTTGTGGGTTTCCTGCAGCTTCACGAAGTTGACGATGGCGCCGAGGTAATTGCCCAGATGCAGATTGCCCGTCGGCTGCACGCCTGAAAAAACCCGCTCAACGAATGCCATTGTCAGTTTCCCGCGTTTCGCGCCGCCAAAGTCCACCGGGCGCCGGCGCCGTCCATTGCCACGCGAGCCCCGCTCGCGCAAGCCGCAGGCCACGGTTTATCGGACCGCGCTCGCCGCCTGATCCCGGCGGATGACGCCCGACAGGGCCAGAAGCAGGGCGTAAACCGCGATGGCGCCCGATATCAAGACCGCCAGCACGACGGCCTGCACAACGCCATGGATATCGGCGGCGAGCGGCAGCGCGAAGCCTGCTGCCAACCACAACAGGCCACCCATCGCCAGCGCCGCCGCGACGATCCGCGGCAACCGCCGGCGCGCCGCGGCGTCGATTGAAAATCCTGATGTCACGGCGCCGCCCCGGAGCAGGGAAGACGCACTGCTCCACGCCCCCACGGCGATGCCGGCGGCGATACCGCCCGTGCCAAACAACCAGCCAAGCATAAAAGCCAGCGCGATCGCGACCGCAAATCCCTTGAGCGTGGCCCGAAGCGGCGTCAGCGTGTCGTTGCGCGCGAAAAACGCCGGCGCCAGCGCCTTGACCAGCACATGCGCGGGCAGGCCGAGCGCAAGCCACATCAGCGCCTGCGCGGTGGCGCGCGTGTCGGACGCGGTAAAGGCGCCGTGTTCGAACAGCATCCGCACAATGGGCGTGCTGAGCACGATCAATCCCAGCGTTGCCGGCAGAGCCAGTCCAACGGCGAGTTCGAGCCCGCGCGACTGCGCGTGGGTGACGGCGGTTGCCTCGCCGCCGCGCAGCGCGCGCGTCAACTCCGGCACCAGCACCGTGCCCATGGCAACGCCGACAATGCCGAGCGGCAGTTCGATCAGGCGATTGGCGAAATACAGCCACGACACCGCCGAGGGCGAGGATGATGCGATCACGGCGCCGGCCACGACAAGCAATTGCGGCGAGGCACTGGCGATCATGCCGGGGAGCGCCTTGCCGAGAAAGCCACGCATGTCGGCATCGAATGCGATGCGTAACGGCGTCGCGACGCCGCCGCCGCGAAAGCCCAGGATCAGCAATTGCAGCAGTCCGGCGATGCCGACCGTGGCGGCCAGGACCAGCGCCGCAAGGGCCGCGTCCTGCCGCCAGCCGAGCAGCGCGATCATCACCGCGATCAGCGCGATGTTGAACAGCAGCGGCGAGAACGCCGTCAGCGCGAAACGACCCTGCGCGTTCATCAGCGCCATCATCACCGTGGCGGGCCCGGCGAAGGCGAGATAAGGCAGCATCAGCCGCGCATCGTCGACGGCGAGCTGCAATGTCGGATGGCCGGCAAATCCCGGCGCCAGCGCGGTAATGGCAAACGGCATCAACAGGCCGGTCAGCGTTGCCAGGACGATCAACGTCGCGCTGACCGTGCCAAGTACGCGCCCGGCGAACGCGGCCGCACCGAGCGGGCCCTTCGCCTCGCGCACGCCGAGCCAGGCCGGCACCAGGGCCGCGTTCAACGCGCCTTCGGTCAAAAGCCTTCTTGCGATATTGACCAGTTGAAACGCGACCAGGAACGCGTCCGCGACCGGGCCGGTGCCAAGCAGCGCCGCGATCATCGAATCGCGCGCGAAGCCGAGCAACCGCGAAGCCAGCGTGCCCGTGGATACGGTCAGGAAGGAACGGATCATCCGCGTTCTATAGCAGCCACTTCACTTGCTGGCGCCAGGGGGATCGTGATAGGCCGCATCCGCTAAAGCAAGATGAGTTTTAGTTCGATCGATTTGTTCGCTGGTCCGGCCACCTCTCCCCGCCGCTGGGGAGAGGTGGACCGATCACGCGGAAGGACCGATCCGGATTTAGCGCGGGTTCAAGCGAAAGCCTGTAATGACTTCAGCGAAATATGACGTTCTCGGGATCGGCAATGCGATTTTCGACGTGCTGGTTCAGACCGACGAGCGCTTTCTGAGCCGTCACGGCATGACCAAGGGCGGCATGGCGCTGATCGACGAGGCCCGCGCCGCGTCGATCTACCGGGACATGGGGCCGGCAACCGAGATGTCCGGCGGCTCGGCGGCCAACACGATCGTGGGGATCGCCAATTTCGGCGCGCGAACCGCCTATGTCGGCAAGGTCAAGGACGACCAGATCGGGCGTTTGTACAGCCATGACATCCGCGCCGCCGGGGTCGCGTTCGAAACCAGGCCTGCCGCGGACGGCCCCGCCACCGGGTGTTCCTACATTCTGGTCACGCCGGACGGCGAGCGCACCATGAACACCTATCTCGGCGCGGCGCAGGAGCTGACATCAGACGATATCGACGCCGCTCAGGTCGCGGCGTCGGCGATCCTCTATCTCGAAGGCTATCTCTGGGACCCGAAGAACGCCAAGGACGCGTTCCTGAAGGCCTCGACCATCGCGCATGATGCCGGCCGCCAGGTCGCGCTGACCTTGTCGGATTCGTTTTGCGTCGATCGCTATCGCGGCGAATTTCTCGATCTGATGCGGCGCGGCATTGCCGATCTGGTTTTCGCCAACGAGACTGAGCTGCATTCGCTGTACCAGACTGCCGATTTCGACACGGCGCTGAAGCAATTGCGGGCCGACGTGAAACTCGGCGTCGTCACCCGCAGCGAGAAGGGTTGCGTGGTGGCATCGAAGGGCGGCGTCACTTCCGTTCCGGCCTTCCCGATCGACAAAATGGTGGACACCACAGGCGCCGGCGATCTGTTCGCCGCCGGATTCCTGTTCGGCCTGGTGCGCGGCGCCGGCCACGAGGCGGCCGGGCGGCTGGGGGCGCTGGCCGCGGCCGAGATCATTCAACATATCGGCGCGCGGCCGCAAGTATCGTTGAGGGAATTGGCACAGCAGAACGGGCTGCCGGTGTAGGCCGCCTTCTCATGCTGAGGAGGCGCTCTAGCACCGTCTCGAAGTTTGCGAGCCCGGGCCCATTCTACTTTGCATGGGGTTGTTTTCGCGATTTTGTGTCCGGGCCCTCCGGTCCACCGCCAAAGAGTGCGCGCCCCGCATCCGCCTTCGCCCGAAGGCGGGCTTCGGCGGACAAGAGCGGGCAGAGGGAAAGAGCTCACGCCGTCTTTGCCGCCTTCAGTCCGAGCCGCGCCTCGACCTTCTCGCGCATCAGGAATTTCTGGATCTTGCCGGTCACGGTCATCGGAAATTCGTCGACGAATTCCACGTAACGCGGGATCTTGTTGTGCGCGATCTGCCCGTGGCAGAAGCTGCGGACCTCCTCGGCGGTCAGCGTCTCGCCCGCTCGCGTCCTGATCCACGCGCAGAGTTCCTCGCCGTAGCGATCGTCGGCGACGCCGAATATCTGGACGTCCTGAATCTTGGGATGGCGGTAAAGAAATTCCTCGATCTCGCGCGGATAGAGATTCTCGCCGCCGCGGATCACCATGTCCTTGATGCGGCCGACGATGTTGCAATAGCCCTCCTGATCGATCACGGCGATGTCGCCGGTGTGCATCCAGCCATTGGCGTCGAGCACGTCGGCGGTTCTTTCCGGCTCGTCCCAATAGCCCAGCATCACGCTGTAGCCGCGGGTGCAAAATTCGCCGCGCTCGCCGCGCGGTACGATGCGGCCCTCGAGATCGACGACCTTGGCCTCGACATGCGGGTGAATGCGCCCGACGGTGGAAACGCGGCGCTCCAGCGGATCGTCGGTGGCGCTCTGGAAGCTGACCGGGCTGGTTTCGGTCATGCCGTAGGCGATCGTGATCTCGTGCATGTTCATCTGTTCGTTGACGCGCCGCATCACCTCGATCGGGCAGGGCGCGCCGGCCATGATGCCGGTCCGCAGCGACGACAGATCGAATTTGGAAAATTCGGGATGGTCGAGTTCGGAGATGAACATCGTCGGCACGCCATAGAGGGTCGTGCATTTTTCCCGCTCGATGGTTTGCAGCGTCGCCAGCGGATCGAACCCTTCGCCGGGATAGACCATGGTTGCGCCCGACGTGACGGAAGCGAGATTGCCCATCACCATGCCGAAGCAGTGATAGAGCGGAACCGGGATGCAGATGCGGTCGTTCTCGGTCAGCCGCATGGCGCGTCCGACGAAATAGCCGTTATTGAGGATATTATGATGCGTCAGCGTGACGCCCTTGGGCGATCCCGTGGTGCCGCTGGTAAACTGGATGTTGACGGCATCGTCGAACTGTAACGTCTCGCCGAGTGCCGCCAGCGCGTCCCGGTGACGCGCGCCGCCCATCCGGGTCACCTCCTCGAACGGAATCGTGCCGGGCGAGATCGGGCCGCCGACCTGGATCACCGCGCGCAAATGCGGCAACCGCGCCGCATGCAGCGCGCCCGGTGGCGCTTTCGCCAGTTCAGGCATCAGCGTATTCAGCATTTCCATATAATTGCTGGTCTTGAACGCGGTCGCTGTGACGATCGCGGCGCAACCGACCTTGCCGAGTGCGAATTCGAGTTCGCTCAGGCGGTAGGCGGGATTGATGGTGACGAGAATGAGCCCGGCTTTGGCGGCGGCAAATTGCGTCAGCGTCCATTCCGGGCGGTTGAGGGACCAGACCCCGATCCGCGCGCCGGGTTCGAGACCGAGCGCGAGCAAGCCCGCGGCCAGCGCATCGACCCGCTCGGCCAATTCCTTCCACGTCCACCTGACGCCGTGGCTTGGCGATACCAGCGCCTCGCGATCGGCCCAGCGCCGCGCCGCCTGATCGAGGCTGTGGCCGATGGTGTCGCCGAGCAGCGGCGCATCGGCGATGCCGCAAACATAACTATTCGCTGTTTCGGCCAAGTCTGTTCTCGAATTCAAGTCCGTTCTCCAATTCAAGTCTATCCGCTAATTGTCGAAATGACGTGCCCGGCACAGATCGAATGATGTGTGAGGACAGGTCCTTAAAATTTCCCGGCGAGTTCGGGTTCGACCCCGCCGGGAAAGATTCGATTTTTCGCCTAAGCCGCCTTCTGGCCCGCCGCATCGAGCCCGGCATAGACGCCGCGTTCGAAGCCGGCAAAGGCCTCCACGCACTTCTGGTCCACGAACGGCAGCACCTGCATCAGGATCACGCCGGCGATGTCGCGCGCGGGATCGATCCAGAAATAGGTGTTGGCAAGCCCTGCCCAGGCGAGGCTACCGGGACTGCGGCCCTCCGGCGTCTTGGCGGTATTGATCAGGAAGCTGAGACCCCATTTTTTCACCATGCCCGGATAGAGATCGACATCGTTGGTCGCAAACGCGACCGCCGAAATCATCTTGGGTATGGAAAGTTCCCCGATGTGGTTCTGTCCCATCATCGCGACCGTCTCGGGCTTCAAGAGCTGGTTGCCGTTGCCGCGGCCCTTGTTGAGGATCATCTGGGTGAACTTGATGTAGTCGCCGGCAGTGCCGTAAAGGCCGCCGCCACCCATATGGAATTCCGGATCCTGTTCGAGTTCGAACGGGATCGGCGCCAGCGATCCGTCGGGTCCCCGTGCCGTGCATGGCGACCAGGCGTTTGCGTTGAGCATCTCCAATCTTGAACCCGGTGTCGGTCATGCCGAGCGGCGCAAACAGATGATCGCGGAGATAAGCGTCGAGCCGCTTGCCGCTGACCGCCTCGACCGCCTTGCCGACGAAATCGATATTGGTGCCGTATTCCCAGCGCGTGCCGGGTTCGGTCATCAGCGGCGTCTTGAGCGCATCGTTTTTGCAGGTGGTGATGCCGGGCGTGCCGGTCTTCTCCAGATATTTCACCATCTCGCCGTTCCACATGTCGTAGGCGAGGCCGGCGGTGTGGGTCATGAGATGGCGCAGCGTGATCGGCTTCTTCGCGGGCCGCAGTTTCGGCTCGCCATTGCTATCGAAGCCTTCAAGCACTTGCGGCGCGGCGAGATCGGGCAGCACCTTGCCGATCGGCGCATCGAGCGAGAGCTTGCCCTGCTCGACCAGCTGCATGCCGGCGGCCGCCGTCACCGCCTTGGTCATCGAGGCGATCCAGAACACGCTGTCTAACGTCATGGCGTCGTCTTTGGACAGGTCGCGTTTGCCGAACGCGCCCTGATAGATCGGCTCTTTGCTGTTGGCGGCCATCGCGACCACGCCGGGAATTTCTTTTGCGTCGCTTTTCTGCCGCAGGATCTGATCGATCTGAGCTTTGCTTTGCATGGGGTCACCTCCCGTTTATTTTTTGAAGAGCGCCGATCTTCCTCCCGGCGGAACGTCCTCGCAAGTGCCGGGTTACAGTGGGCTCGCGAACTCGTGATGGCTTCGTGAGTGGAGAACCAACCGAACTGCAACACCGGGCCATATTTTGCGGTGGATGACTTGCAATATCGGGTACCAAAGCTTTCATCCACAGTATCTTGATGGGCGGTTCATTTCCGGTGCCGGTTCTGGGGTAAGGTGTTCAAACTACAGCACAAACGGTATCTCCGGATTGAAAGATTTGTTGAAACTGGCCGGCGCGCATTTGTAAGGAAATAGAGATGATTTCGACCTGGAGTGAATGGAAGCGGTATCCCCGGGCGGGGTACAGCGAAAATATCGAAGCGCCGATCACGCCTGGCATCTATGAAGTCCGCTTCGCCGCAACCGGAGCCCTGCACTCTTTCGATGCGGTCGATAATGTCGCGCAAGCCCTGTCGCAATTGTCGGCCGGTTCCAAATCATGGTTCGGGCGCCGCGAGCCGGCGAATATGCCCGATCTCGAATATCGGACCTGTGCAACCTCCTCCAAGGCGGACGCCAAGGCCGCCGCCGAACGCATGATCGGCCGCCGCGAAACCTATATGAGCGGCGCGGCCTGAGGGCCGTTTCCCCAAGCCCTGTTGACGTCGGACCCGCCCGGGACCTCGAGCAGTATGCGGGTCTGCCCTGAAAACACCGCGAGCCGATGGCTTGCAATCGATGCATCGTGGCTTGTTTGGGCCTATACTTGGTCCCAAGGCCAATAAGCATCTTAAGGGAAATTCCGAGGAGTAACGCCATGTCCCCGACCGCTGCCGCACGCACTTCGCAAGCCTCCACGCCCTCATTGCGCGATCGTCTGAAGGATCCCTCGCTGCTGCGCGACCGTTGCTACATCGATGGCGCCTGGACCGGCACGCCGGTCAATCCCGTGACCAATCCGGTCAATGGCCTCGAGCTTGCGAAGGTGCCGCGGATGGGCACCGCGGAAGCAACCCACGCCGTCGAAGCCGCCGAGCGCGCGTTTCCGGCCTGGGCGAAGCTCACCGCCAAGCAGCGCTCCAATATCTTGCGCAAATGGTTCGATCTGATCATCGCCAATCGCGAAGACCTGGCGCTGATCCTCACTTCCGAGCAGGGCAAGCCGCTGGCCGAGGCACTCGGCGAGGTCGACATCGGCGGGGCCTATGTCGAATTCTTTGCCGAGGAAGCCCGCCGCGTTTATGGCGAGACCATTCCGACGCAGCGGCCGGATGCACGGCTGCTCGCGATCCGCCAGCCGATCGGCGTCTGCGGCGCGATCACGCCGTGGAATTTCCCCTGTTCGATGATCACCCGAAAGGTGTCGCCTGCGCTGGCCGCCGGCTGCACGGTCGTCCTGAAACCCGCCAATGAAACGCCGCTCACGGCATTGGCGCTGGTCGCGTTGGCCGAGAAGGCAGGCGTACCCAAAGGCGTGTTCAACATCCTCACCGGCAATTCGTCCGATATCGGCAAGGTGCTGTGCGAACATCCGGCGGTGCGTTTCGTCGGCTTTACCGGATCGACCGAAGTCGGAAAGATTCTTTATCGACAGGCCGCGTCCGGGGTGAAGAAGCTGGGGCTGGAGCTCGGCGGCAACGCGCCGTTCGTGGTGTTCGACGACGCCGATATCGATGCCGCGGTCGACGGCGCGATGGTCTCGAAATATCGCAACATGGGCCAGACCTGCGTCTGTGCCAACCGCATCTACGCCCAGGACAAGATCTACGACCAGTTCGTGGAAAAGCTATCGAACAAGGTCGCGGCGATGAAAATCGGCGACGGCACCGAAGCCGGCGTCACGCAGGGGCCGCTGATCAACATGGATGCCGTCGACAAGGTCGAAAAGCACATCGCCGATGCGCTCAAGCATGGCGCGAAAATCATAACCGGCGGAAAACGCCATGCGCTCGGCGGCACGTTCTTCGAACCCACGGTGCTCGCCAACGTCGCGCCCGACGCGCTGGTGTCGCAGGAAGAAACTTTCGGGCCCCTGGCGCCGGTGTTCCGCTTCAAGGACGAGGCCGACGTGATTGCGATGTGCAACAATTCGCCGTTCGGGCTTGCCTCCTACTTCTATTCGCGCGATCTCGGCCGGGTCTGGCGGGTGGCCGAAGCGCTGGAGTCCGGCATGGTCGGCGTCAACACCGGGCTGATCACGACGGAAGTTGCTCCTTTCGGCGGCGTCAAGGAGTTGGGCCTGGGGCGCGAAGGCTCGCATCACGGCATGGAAGAATATGTCGAGATTAAATATGTGATGATGGCAGGGATTTAGCTGACGCACAGACGCGTACCGCGGCGCCCATTTATGTGCGTCGGACCGGCTTGTCCATCGCGCGGCCTCGTCGCGGACCGGCCCTCGCGACCCATTCGATTGACTCAGGTCAAATTGGGGTCCGTGCAGATCGCGTAATTTTTCGAACCATGTCATCCGGGCCGATCGCTCCGTGTCGTCGCGCGGCCGCTGCCAAGCCAATCGAGCATGCTGAACAAGGCCTACCTGCCCCCGGATGAAACGCTGCTGCTCTATCGATTCTGGCAGAGCGCTTCGGGATTCTGGCGTGGCGCCGGGGCGTGGTGGGCCTGGCTTTTGGTCGCGGTGCTGGTCGCTACCGTGCTTCTGCAATTGCTGACGCAGTACGCGTTGAATTACTGGAATCGCGACTTTTTCAACGCGATCGAGCGCAAGGACGCCGCAGAACTCTGGACCCAGGCATTCCGGTTTGTGCCGCTGGCAGCGGCAAGCCTCACACTCACGGTGTTCTCGGTCTGGGGCCGCATGACCATGCAGCGCAGCTGGCGAGCGTGGCTCAGCAGTCACCTCTATGACTACTGGTTGAAAGATGATCGCTACCGCCGGCTCAGGTTTGTGGTCGGAGACTATGATAGTCCGGAATTCCGAATCGCCGAGGATGCCAGGATTGCAACCGATCTGCCGGTCGATCTCGTGCTTGGGTTACTTCAATCGCTGCTCAATGCGGTGACCTTCATCGGAATTCTCTGGTCGGTGGGCGGTGGCCTGCCCGTCGACCTCGGTGGTTTCGTCCTGAACATTCCCGGCTACCTCGTCATCGCGGTGATCGTTTATTCCGCTCTGCTTTCGGGCGGCATCTTCCTGATCGCCCGCCACCTGACGCGGGTGATCGAGGAAAACAAGCGTACCGAAGCCGAGTTGAGGTCCGTCGGAACGCATCTGCGTGAGAGCGGCGAAGGGATTGCAGTGCCGGACGGCAAGAAGGATGCACGTCACGTCATTGGCGCGCCATTGAAGGCGGTGATCGCCATTTGGCGGATTTATATGTGGCAGCTGATGCGGATGACGGTGGTGACCTATTCAAGCCTTTTGGTAACCCCGGTCATCGGCCTGTTGTTGTGTACGCCGAAATATCTCACGGGCGCGATGACCCTCGGGGAGGTGGTTCAGGCTGCCGCCGCGTTCGTCGTTGTGCAGGGTGCGTTCAGCTGGTTCACCGACAACTACGCCCGCCTCGCGGAGTGGGCCTCCTCGGCCAACCGCGTTGCGTCACTGCTTCTCGCGCTGGATGAGGCCGATCGGCCCGGCCACGGCGAGGGTCGCTAGAGACGGTCACTCCCCGGCGGTTTCATTGGCGAAATTGCCATGGCGACCGACGCCGGAGGCAAAGCGGGTCGCGCCGGACAGGGTTTCGCCTGATGCGATCACTTTGAGCCCGCCGCGCATTTCGTTGGCGATGGCCTCATCCTCTTCCAGATCCCACTGCCGCAGCGCCGACAGCCGGTCCGCACGCAGGCAGGTTTGCGGGAAGCGCGCGATATCCTTCGCGAGCGCAATCGCATGCGCGCGCGTCTGTCCCTTGGGTACCAGACGGTTGGCAAGGCCCATGCGCAGCGCCTCGGGACCGCCGACAGGCCGGCCGGTCAGAATGAGATCGATGGCCTGGGAATGACCGATCAGCCGTGGCAGCCGGATGGTGCCGAGATCGATCAACGGCACGCCGAAGCGGCGGCAGAAGATGCCGAAGGTGGCGTCCTCGGCGACGACGCGCATATCGGCCCACAGCGCCAGTTCCATTCCGCCGGCGACTGCAAAACCCTCGACCGCCGCGATCACGGGCTTCGACAGCCGCAGCCGGCTCGGACCCATCGGCGCCATCGAGTTGTGGCCGCCGATCTCGCGTTTCTTGTTGGGATCGCCCGACGCCACGGCCTTGAGGTCGGCGCCGGCGCAGAAATAGCCGCCGGTGCCGGTGAACACCGCAACGGACGCCTCGGCATCGGCGTCGAAGGCGAGAAACGCGTCGAACAGCTTTCGCGCGGTCGCGCCATCGACGGCGTTGCGGCAATGCGGACGATTGATGGAGACGATGGTCACCGGTCCATCGCGTTCGACAAGCACGGCGTCGGTGTCGGTCATGTCAGGCGGCTCCCTGTTGTTTTTCCATCGGTCGCAACGGCCTCAGACGGTAAGCTCACTCCCCGTCACGCGGCGATAGGCTTCGAGATATCGTTTGCTGGTGGCGTCCACAACGCTTGCCGGCAATGGCGGGGCCGGCGCCTCGCCGTTCCAGCGGCCGGCGCGGCGCTCGGCTTCGAGATAATCGCGCAGCGGCTGTTTGTCGAAACTTGGCTGCGGCCGACCGGGCTTGTAGGCGTCCGCAGCCCAGAACCGGGAACTGTCGGGGGTCATCACCTCGTCGATCAGGATGATGCGGCCGTCGCTGTCGCGGCCGAATTCGAATTTGGTATCGGCAATGATGATGCCCTGCTCGCGGGCAATTTTCTCGCCGAGCGTGTAGACCGCGCGGCTCATGCTCTCCAACTCGTGAGCCACCTCGACGCCGAGCACCTCGCGCATCCGGGCGATCGTGATGTTTTCGTCGTGACCGGTCTCGGCCTTGGTCGCCGGGCTGAAGATCGCGGGCTCGAGCTTGCCGCTTTCCAAAAGGCCGGACGGCAGCTTCTCGCCCGCCAGCGTGCCCTGCGCGGCATATTCCTTCCAGGCCGAGCCGGAGAGATAACCGCGGATCACGCATTCGATCGGGAATACCGTGGTGCGCCTGCACAGCATCGCGCGCCCGGCGAGTTCGGCGCGATGACCTTGTAGGGCCGGCACCTCACCAATGATGGTATCGGCGTCGGCGCTGATCATGTGATGATTCACCACGCCCTCGAGTTCATTGAACCACCACGCGCTGATCTGGGTCAGCACCGCGCCCTTCATCGGGATGGTCTCGGCCATGACAACGTCGAAGGCGCTGATGCGGTCGGTAGTCAGGAGCAGCACGCGATCGCGGCCCGCGTCGTAGATATCGCGGACCTTGCCGCGGCCGATCCGGGGAAGGGGCAGGTCGCTGGCGCGCATGGCGGTCATTGGTCGTGCCTTCAATGCCGGAACGATCCCCGCGCGGGCGCGAGAATGAAGCGAACAGAGGGGATAGCTTATTCCGGCAGCGGAATGAACTCGTGTTCGTTGGGAACGTGCGCGAAACGACCGGTTTTCCAGTCCTGTTTGGCCTGCTCGAT
Source organism: uncultured Alphaproteobacteria bacterium (assembly GCA_963742425.1). GTDB lineage: Bacteria > Pseudomonadota > Alphaproteobacteria > Rhizobiales > Xanthobacteraceae > Bradyrhizobium. The sequence continues at coordinate 220,826 of CAVULR010000004.1, read as the reverse complement.
CCTCTCCTTGCTGGAGGAGACGAAGTTCCACCAGATATGGCGCGGTCCCTCCAACGCATCGCCGCCGAGAAACATCATCCGCACGGGCTTCGTGGTCTTGACCGTGATGCGGTCGCCGGGGCGGAAAATCAACAGCCTCGGCCCCTCATAGCGCTCGCCCGTTATCTCGACTTCGCCATCGATCAGATAGATGGCACGCTCTTCATGGTCGGGGTCGAGCGGAACGCCGACGCCTTGCTGCGCGGTCACCTCGACATAGAACCAGGGCGATACCATCGTAACCGGCGATCTCACGCCGAACGCGCTGCCGGCGATCACGCGCGCGGTAAAGCCACCGTCTTGCACCGTCGGCAGATCGGTGGCGGCGTAGTGCTGAAACGACGGCGCGATCTCCTCCGAAGCGACCGGCAGCGCGATCCAGCTTTGCAGGCCCAGCATCTTCTGGCCGTTCTTCCGCTGCACATCCGGCGTGCGCTCGGAATGGGCGATGCCGCGCCCGGCCGTCATCAGGTTCATGGCGCCGGGCTGGATTTCCTGGATATTGCCTTCGCTGTCGCGGTGCATGATGCTGCCGTCGAACAGATAGGACACGGTAGCGAGCCCGATATGCGGATGCGGGCGGACGTCCATGCCCTTGCCGGCCATGAACTGTACCGGCCCGAAATGATCGAAGAAGATGAAGGGGCCGACCATCTGCCGCTTGCCGTGCGGCAGCGCGCGGCGGACCTCGAAACCATCGCCGAGATCGCGGGTGCGCGGCACGATCACCAGTTCCAGAGCGTCGCAGGATTTCGGATCGCCCAACACAGGATCATTGGAGGGAAGCCAGCTCATCGGGTTCTCCTTGATCTTTGCGGACATCATAGCAGCAATTGTCAGCCGCCGTCCAAGCGTGAGGAATCACCATCTCACCGTCGTCCCTGCGAAAGCAGGGACCCATAACCACAGGTATGGTTGCTAAGTGAGGGCCATCAAACAGCGTTTCTCAAAAACAGGTGACATGGAGTATGGGTCCCTGCTTTCCAGCCTTCGCTAAAGCTTTGGCGGACTGGCACCAAAGCCCGGCGAAGCCTCCGGCGTAGACGGGTCGCAGGGACGACAAGGTTTCGCGCTTGCGCTCCTCGCAATCGCGGCGCTAAGCATCGCAGAGATTTGCGAGGATGGAACCCAATGTTGCCCCCGCTAAAACCCGGCGTCACGCTTGCCCGGCCGAATGGTCCCGTGATCGAGACCAAGCGGTTGAAACTGCGGCCCTGGCGCGGCACCGACATTGAACCGAACACCGCGATGCTTGCTGATCCCGCCTCGGGTCGCTTCATTACCGCCGATGGAAAACCGGTGACCGACGCGTGGATCGGCTGGCGCAACGCGGCGATCCTGGCTGGGCATTGGGTGCTTCACGGCGTCGGCATGTTCGTGGTCGAGGAAAAATCCAGCGGCACATATGTCGGCCGGGTAGGGCCGTGGTATCCGCCGGGCTGGCCGGCCTTCGAAGTCGGTTGGGGCATCGCGCAGGAGTTTCGCGGCAAGGGTTACGCGCTGGAGGCGGCCCGGGCGGCGATCGACTGGTCGTTCGCCACCTTCGAGATCGATGAAATCATCCACTGCATCGATTGCGAAAACCTGGCGTCGCAGGCGGTGGCGCGGCGGCTCGGCGCCGAAAAGGGACGCGAGATCGATCTGTTCGGCCATCTCGCCGACGTATGGGTAACGCGCCGTGATCGCTGGACGATGCAACGCCGGGCGTAAGCAGCGCGCTTATTGCCGTCCCAAATGAGTGGCGGTCGCAACGCGATCGTATCGTTCCAGTGAGAGGATCGCGTCGGCGAATTGGTCGGCGCGCCCCTGCAGCACCGGGCGGGCGAGGGTGAGGAATTTCTGCGCCATCGCCTGCGCGTCCGGGAACGAATTCGGCTCGCCGGAGGGATCGGCATGGAGGCGCTCATGCACGCCATCGTCGGTGGTGATGCTGACGCGCGCGCCGAACGGATGGCTGCGGCCGATTTCCAGGCGATCATCCTGCATCACTTCGAATTTGTCCGCGAGCGCGTCCACCGCGGCATCGCCGAGCCGGTCGTAATCGTCCCAGCCGAAACGGCCCTGATCGAGCGCCACGGCGCCGGTAAAGAACATCGAGAACTGGCCGCCGACGATCGAGGTCGGATGCCGCTTGGTGGCGGCGTCGCCGGTCAGCGTGATGCCGTTGCGGTGCAGGCCGATCTCGACACGCCGGATCTGGTCCGGCGTCAGATTGTGTTCCCGGCGCATCGCGATCAGCGCATCGAGCGCGGCATGCGTATAGCGGCAGCTCGGATAGGGTTTTACGCCGATCTTCATGGTCTCGTAGATTTCGCCGAGCCCTGCGACCGCCTTGTCGGGGTGGGCGTCGTCAGTGTAGCCGACCAGAAGGCCGTGCTTGCCCTCGACCGCTTCAGTCGCGCCGACGAAATCGTTGCGCGCCAGCGTCGCTGCGATCACGCCGTTCATCGCGGCGGCGCCGACCTGGTAGCGCTTGTTCCAGGCGCCGTTGACCAGGAATTGCAGCGAGCCCGCGGCCTGGCTGCCGGAGACGCCGAACGCTGCGATGATCTGTTGCTGCGACAGCCCGAACAATTTTGCGGCGGCGGCAGCGGCGCCGTAGGTACCGGCGGTGGCGGTGGGATGGAAGCCGCGCGCATAATGCGAGGTCGGATCGAGCGCGTTGCCGAGCCGGCAGCACACCTCATAGCCCGCCACGATCGCGGTGAGCACGTCGCGGCCGGAGGCACCGACCAGTTCGCCGACCGCAAACGCGGCGGGCACGACCGGTGCGCTCGCATGCAGCGAGGAATCCGCATGCGTATCGTCGAAATCGAGGGAATGGCCGAGTGCGCCGTTGAGCAGCGCAGCCACGGCCGGGGTCCAGCTCCTGGTATCGCCGAACACGGTCGATTCGCCGCTGCCGTCCAGCGCCAGCGCCTCAAGCATCTTGAGCAGCGAGGGAGTGGATTCCGCATCGCGCCGCGCCCGGATCGCGCTGCCGAGGAAATCCAGCGTGAGGACCTTGGCGCGCTCGAGCACCTCGCGCGGGATATCCTCGAATTTCAGGTTGGCGACGTAAGCAGCCAGCGTTGCGGTTTCATCGGCCATAGCGTTGCCTCGTTGGGTCAGGGTCTTTCCGGTTTTGGTACGGCCGCTGCGGCGCACCGTCAACATCGATCGGCTGACTTTAGCAAAGCACGGGCCGTGTAAGGGGTCCACGCCGGCGGTCTGAAGGATGCATTCGGCCTAAGCCGTGACCTGCCGCAACATAACGCGGGCGATCGGGCGGTGAAACGGCAAAATGATCGCGAGATACGCCCTGCCTAGCAGGTTATGGGTTAGTACCAGCGTGGTCATCGTGACCTGCTGGCCCGATCCCACGGGAACGACGTCCACCACGACGCGAAAATCCAGATGACGATCGTTGAAGCCCGCGACCAGCCGCTTCGGAGTTTCGTTCAAAACCGGAAACATTCCGATCATCCCGCCGGGTGCGGGCTCCTCCGCGCCGGAGTTTTTCAGCCCGAACGGCGCGACAATGATTTTGCGCAAGCGCAGCAGCGCTTCGATCCACCGCGGCCGGCGCGCAAATATCTTCTCGGCCGCCCCGCGCGCATCGAGGGTAGTCCCGTCGAGTGCGACGCGATAGGCATCGGCGAATTGTGCGCCGGCGAGCAGCGCGCCGGTATCGACATCGGGTGCGACTTCCCTGATCTTCATGCCGGACAAAATCTGCTCGCCAACAATCGAAAGCGCAAGACGAGAAGGATGGCATAAATCGTCGTGCCGCAGGATAGCCCGATCCAGACGCCGACCGCGCCGAGCGGTGTCCAGAAGGCCAGTCCGTATGCCGAGGTGAATCCGACCAGCCAATAGCTGATCACCGCAAACAACAGCGGTATCCGCGTGTCCTTCATTCCGCGCAGCGAGCCGACCGCGACACTTTGCACGCCGTCCAGGACGAAGAAGGTCGCACCGACCAGCAACAGCGTCGCGGCGAGCTCAATGGTCGCCTCCGCGTTATCGGCCGCGTCGCCCAGGAAGAACCGCGCAATCGCGAACCGGGCGAGGACCACGGCGAGCGTCAGGACCGCGACCACCGCGATGCCGAGCAGCATGGCCGTGAGCCCGGCGCGTTTCACCGCGGCGGCATCGCGGCGGCCGACCGCGTGTCCGACCCGCACCGTTGCCGCCATTCCGATCCCGAATGGCAACATGAACAGGATCGCGGTGACTTGCAGCGCGATCTGATGGGCCGCGAGCGCGGTCGTTCCGATCAGCCCCATCAACAACGCGGCGGCGGCGAACAGCCCGTATTCCATCAAAAACGCGAACGAGATCGGCGCCCCGATGGCGAAGAGTTGTCGTACCAGCGTCCAGTCGACGCGCCAGAGATATCCAAGGACGCGATATTTCCGGAACGGGCGGCGTCTGGTCGCAAACCAAAGGCTCGCGACAAACGTACCGCAATTGACGAGTGTCGTTGCAAGGCCTGCGCCGAACAGTTCGAGCCGTGGCAGCCCCCACATGCCATAGATCAGGAGATAGACCAGCAGCGCATTGGCCGGGATAGCGGCCAGTGTGATCCATAATATCGGCTGCGGACGATGCAGCGCGCCCATGAAACCGCGGATGGCGAGGAAGCACAGCGCTGGTGCTGCGCCCCACGACAGCCCGAACAGATATTGTTGCGCAAGATGGGCTGTGACGGGCGCCTGGCCCAGGGCCAAAAGGATTTGTTCTCCGCGCAAGGGAAACGCCATCACGGGTATTGCAATCAATAGCGCGGCCCAAAGACCTGCGCGCAGCGCGCGCCGCACGAGATGCGGATCGCGCGCGCCGAAGGCCTGCGCCACTAGCGGCGAGACCGCCGAAAGCACGCCCATGCCGAAGGTGAAACTGACGAAAAAAACCGTGCCTCCCAGGGCGGCTGCAGCGATGGCTTCGCTCCCCAGCCGCCCGATGAAGGCGAGATCGGTCGTCGTCATCGCCTGGTGCCCAAGCTGCGCCAGCGCCATCGGCGCGGCCAGTCTGAGCGTCTCGGTCAATTCGATGGCAACGGGGTTACCGGGCGCGGCCACAGGACCGGACGCGGCGACTGGCCGTGGCTCGATTTTATCAAGGGAGGTCATCATGCGACATTAGCATCGCCGCGGGACAATGGGTGGCCCTCCCTCGGCACGTCAAACGAATGGGTGGCTTTCGTCATGTCGAACTCCCTGTGGTTGGGGTCAAATGGCGCGCGGAAACGAAAGAAGCCGCACTTATGAGGGTGCGGCCTGCTCGAAAAACGTTGCTGATCTAGCTGTTCAGCGTTGTCGTCGGACAGGGCGCGACCCATCATCGTCGATCGAGCGACGACGGAAAGTGGCGCGGCAGATAGTCCGGTTCAAATTCATGGTGCGGGGCCATACTGCCGAATGCTTGGCGCTGTCAAGAGCGTCTGAACCCCGGGACGCTGCGGCATCCAGCGTGTTCTATCCGGCGCTTCCTGCCCGCGCAGGCACCCGGGTAATCCGCGCGCCGAGCGCGTTGAGCCGTTCGTCGATGCGTTCATAGCCGCGTTCGATCTGGTCGGCATTGTTGATGGTGGAGACACCCTCGGCGCACACCGCGGCCAGGAGCATGGCCATGCCGGCGCGGATATCGGGCGATGTCATCAGGGCGCCGCGCAGCCGGCTCGGCCCCGCCACGATCGCCCGGTGCGGATCGCACAGCACGATGCGCCCGCCCATCGCGATCAGCTTGTCGACGAAGAACATCCTGGATTCGAACATCTTCTCGAACATCAGGATCACGCCGTCGCATTGAGTCGCGGTCACGATGGCGATCGACATCAGGTCGGCCGGGAAGGCCGGCCATGGCTGATCCTCCAGTTTCGGTACATGGCCGCCGAAATCGTCCTGGATCTTGAGGGTCTGGCGGGAAGGCACGAGGAGGTCCTCGCCTTCGACCTCGCAGGTGATGCCGAGCCGCTCAAAACCCATCCGGATCGAGCGCAGATGATCGACGCCGGCGCGCGCGATGCGCAGCGGCGAGCGCGTCACCGCGGCAAGTCCGATCAACGAACCCACTTCGATATGATCGGGTCCGATCGAGTAGCTGACGGGACCGAGCGCTGCCGGTCCGTGCACGACCATGGTGTTGGTGCCGATGCCTTCGATGCGCGCGCCGAGCGCGACCAGGAAATGCGCGAGGTCCTGCACATGCGGCTCGGACGCGACGTTGCGCAGATGCGTGGTGCCGTGGGCCGCCACCGCGGCCATCAGCGCGTTTTCGGTGGCGGTGACGCTTGGCTCGTCGAGGAAAACGTCCGCGCCCTTGAGGCGTGGACACCGGAATTCCAGCCGGTCGGAGGCGGTGACCGTGGCGCCGAGCTGCTCGAAGGCGAGAAAATGGGTGTCGAGCCGCCGCCGGCCGATGACGTCGCCGCCGGGCGGCGGCAGCATCACTTCGCCGCAACGCGCCAGCAGCGGTCCCGCCAGCAGGATGGAGGCCCGTATCTGCGCGCAAAGCACCGGATCGAGATCGGCGGCGCGAACGGCTTTGGCATGGATCACAAGTCTATTGCCCCCGCGCCATTCGGCTGACGCGCCGGCCGAGCGGATCAGTTCCACCAGCGTCTCGGTGTCGCGAATGCGGGGAACGTTTTCGAGCGTCACCGGATGCTCGGTCAGCAGCGCCGCGGCGATGATCGGCAGCGCGGCGTTCTTGTTGCCGGACGGCTCGATGGTGCCGGCTAGCCGGTGGCCGCCCTCAACAATGTATTGAATGGGCGGCAAGTGGGATCAGCCCTCACACGTCGACATTGGCGCTGAGCGAATTGTCCTGGATGAATTCGCGGCGCGGTTCGACCACGTCGCCCATCAGCTTGGTAAAGATGTCGTCGGCCTCGTCGACCTCCTTGACCTTCACCTGCAGCAGGGAGCGCTCGTTGGTATCGAGCGTGGTTTCCCAGAGCTGTTCCGGGTTCATCTCGCCGAGGCCTTTGTAGCGCTGCAGCGCCACGCCCTTGCGGCCGGCGTCGGTCACCGCCTCGAACAGGCTGACCGGCCCGTGGATCGGGGTTTCGCTGTCTTTCCGCCGCAGCACGCCCGGCTTCGGATAGGCCTCCTGCAGCCTGGCGGCGTAGTCGTCGAGCTTGCGCGCATCGGCCGAGCCGAGCAGGGCATCGTCGATGATGGCGGCGTCCTTGACGCCGCGCACCGTGCGCTCGAACAGGAATCCCTGGCCCTCGGTGAAGCGGCCGGTCCAGCCGCGCTCGACCTCATCGGCCAGCGCATCGAGCCTGCGCGCGATGTAGTCGGCGGCGGCGTTCGCAGTCGCCAGGTCGCCGGTGATCTTCGGGTTCAGCACGCCGGCAATCGCCGCCTGCTCGATCACCTTGCGGTTATAGCGGCTATGCAGATTGTGCAGCGTGCCGCGGATGAGGCGGGCATCCTCGACCAGCGCCAGCAAGTCGCGGCCTTTGCGATCCTCGCCCGAGGCCAGCTTGAATACGCAGTCGTCGAGGCCGGTCTCGATCAGGTAATCTTCTAGTGCGCGCTCGTCTTTCAGGTATTGCTCGGACTTGCCGCGCGTCACCTTGTAGAGCGGCGGCTGCGCGATATAGAGATGGCCGCGGTCGATCAACTCGCGCATCTGGCGGTAGAAGAAGGTCAGCAGCAAGGTGCGGATGTGTGCGCCGTCGACGTCGGCGTCCGTCATCAGAATGATCTTGTGATAGCGCAGCTTGTCGACGCTGAAATCGTCGCTGATGCCGGTTCCCAGCGCGGTGATCAAGGTGCCGATCTGTTCGCTGGACAGCATCTTGTCGAGGCGCACGCGCTCGACATTCAGGATCTTGCCGCGCAGCGGCAGCACCGCCTGGAATTCGCGGTTGCGGCCCTGCTTGGCGCTGCCGCCGGCGCTATCGCCCTCGACGATAAAGAGCTCGGATTTCGCGGGATCGCGCTCCTGACAGTCGGCGAGCTTGCCGGGCAGCGAGGAAACGCTCAGCGGATTTTTGCGGGTCAGTTCGCGCGCCTTGCGGGCGGCTTCGCGCGCGGCCGCGGCCTGGATCACCTTGCCGACGATGGTCTTGGCCTCCGACGGATGTTCCTCGAACCACGCCGCCAGCGCCTCGTTGATGACGTTTTCGACCACGGGGCGCACTTCCGAGGACACCAGTTTGTCCTTGGTTTGCGAGGAAAACTTCGGATCGGGTACCTTTACCGAGAGCACCGCGGTCAGGCCCTCGCGGCAGTCATCGCCGGTCAGAGCGATCTTTTCGCGCTTGGCGATGGCGTCGGCATAGCCGTTGACCTGGCGCGTCAGCGCGCCGCGGAAACCTGCGAGATGGGTGCCGCCGTCGCGCTGCGGAATGTTGTTGGTGAAGCACAACACGTTCTCATGATAGCTGTCGTTCCACCACAGCGCCGCTTCGACGCCAATGCCGTTCAGCACGGCATTGATCATGATCGGCGCGGGCACCATCGGCTTCTTGTTGCGGTCGAGGTATTTCACGAACTCCTCGACGCCGCCGTCGTAGTGCATCTCTTCGCGCTTCTCGACGGCGTGGCGCATGTCGGACAAGACGATATTGACGCCGGAATTCAGGAAGGCGAGCTCGCGCAGCCGGTGCTCGAGGGTGGCGAAATCGTATTCGATATGGGTGAAGGTTTTTGTCGAGGCTGTGAACGTCACTTCCGTGCCGCGCTTGCCGTTGGCCTCGCCAACCACCTTGAGCGGCGCCACCGCGTCGCCATGGGCGAATTCGATGAAGTGCTCCTTGCCGTCCCGCCAGACCCGCAGCTGCAATTTACTCGACAGCGCGTTGACGACGGAGACGCCGACGCCGTGCAGGCCGCCGGATACCTTGTAGGAGTTCTGGTCGAATTTTCCCCCGGCATGAAGCTGGGTCATGATGACTTCGGCTGCGGAAATGCCCTCGCCCTTGTGAATGTCGACCGGAATGCCGCGGCCGTCGTCACGGACAGTGACGGAGCCGTCGGCGTTGAGCACGACCTCTACCGCGGTGGCGTATCCGGCAAGCGCTTCGTCGATCGCGTTGTCGACCACCTCGTAGACCATGTGATGCAGGCCGGAACCGTCATCGGTGTCGCCGATATACATGCCCGGCCGCTTGCGCACGGCATCGAGGCCCTTCAACACCCGGATCGATTCGGCGCCGTATTCGATAGGAATGGAATGCTCAGTGTCGGCGATCGATTGCCGGGCAGGTTCTGTCATGTGAGGCCTTCGAGATGTCCCGAATCAGCTGCGCAAAACAGGCGCTGATTGCTCTATTTCTGCCATGAAAGATGCAATGCGCCTAGCGCAAAGTCTCTCGCAGCAAGTTATTGAAGACATAAGATTTTTTGGGTGTTTTTCAAGCGGCCCGCAAGCCGATTCGGCGCTTGCGCAAAAGCGCGATTCGACGACCAATCTTTGGTCCCTGGAAGGCTCGGATTTCGCGCCGCCGACAGACCTCAGATACGTCGTGCGATCTGGCCGCCATCGACGTTGAAAATGTCACCCGACGGGCCGATATCGGTAAACGCCGCGGGGTCGGCGCCGGTCATCCACACCTGCGCGCCGAGCCTGGCCAGTTCGTCGAACAGCGCGTTGCGTCGCGCCGGATCGAGATGCGCAACCACCTCGTCAAGCAGCAACAACGGGGTGATGCTGGTCGTTTCCGCGACCAGACTTGCATGCGCCAGCACCAGCCCGATCAGAAGCGCCTTCTGCTCGCCGGTCGAGGCGTCGCGGGCCGGCATGTCCTTTGGCGCGTAGATCACCTGCAGATCGGTCAGATGCGGACCGTCCAATGTCCGGCCTGCCGCGGCGTCGCGTGGGCGGCTGGCGCGCAGGATTTCGCGATAACGATCCTCCACCGCGGTCGCGGGCTCGTTGAGCAGCGCGTTTTCCATCCAGCCGTCGAGCATGATCCGGGCAGATGGAAATGCCGACGCTTCCCCGCGCGCGCGCAATGTCGCGGCAAGTTTGGTTGCGGTCTGGCCGCGTGTCGCCGCGACCGAGACCGCGAGCTCCGCGGTCTCGCGTTCGATCGCATCGCACCAGTGGTCGTCGTAGTTGCGCACTTCCAGGAGCCGGTTGCGCGAACGCAAGGAGCGCTCGAGCGCCGAGACGCGGCTGGAATGCTCGCTGTCGATCGCGAGCACCAGCCGGTCGAAGAACCGCCGCCGCTCCGAGGCCGCGCCGAGGAACAGCCCGTCCATCGCGGGCGTCAGCCATACCATGCGCAGATGATCGCCGAACGCAGTGGCCGAACTCACGGGTTCCCGGTCGATGCGGCAACGCCGGCTGGTCGCGGCGGCATCGGTGCCGGGGGCGTCGATGCCGGTGCCGAGCGTGGCCAGCCCGAGCGCGCCTTCGACCTCGGCGGACACGGCCCACGAGCCGTCGCCCTGATTGTCGGCGACGTCCTCGAACGTCGCGCGGCGCAGACCGCGTCCCGGCGACAGAAACGAGATCGCTTCGATGCAATTGGTTTTTCCGGCGCCGTTCGGGCCGACCAGCACCACCACCTCGCCGCGTGTCTCAAGGCTGGCCGCCCGATAATTGCGGAAGTGCGTCAGCGTCAGGCGATGGATGCGCGAGGCGGTCATGGCGGTCTCGGTTGTCATTGCCGGGTCAAGCCCGGCAATGACGATGATGGACCTACACCCGCATCGGCATCAGCACGTAGAGCGCGCCTTTGGATTCCTTGTCTTGCACGAGCGTCGGCGAACCGGGGTCGGCCAGCTTGAGGACCGCGACTTCACCCTCGATCTGGGCCGCGATATCCAGCAGGTAGCGCGAATTGAATCCGATATCGAGCGGATCGGAGGCGTATTCGACTTCGAGCTCTTCGGTCGCGCTGCCGGAATCCGGATTGGTCACCGACAATACCAGCTTGCCCGCCGACAGCGCCAGTTTCACCGCCCGGCCGCGCTCGCTCGAGATCGTCGAGACACGGTCGACCGCGGCCTCGAAATCCTTCTTGTCGACGATCAGCTCCTTGTCGTTGTTCTGCGGGATGACGCGGCCGTAATCCGGAAACGTGCCGTCGATCAGTTTCGAGGTCAGCACCACATTGCCGATTGTGCAGCGGATCTTGCCCTGCGACAGCTCGATCCCGACCTCGCCCTCGTTGTCCTCGATCAGGCGTTGTACCTCGCCGACGGTTTTGCGCGGCACGATCACGCCGGGCATGCCGGAAGCGCCCTTGGGCAGCGGCAGATCGATCTGCGCCAGCCGATGCCCGTCGGTTGCGACCGCGCGCAGGGTTGCGGCCTTGGCGCTGCCCGCGGTGTGCAGGTAGATGCCATTGAGATAGTAGCGGGTCTCTTCGGTCGAGATCGCAAACTGGGTGCGATCGATCAGCCGTTTCATGTCGGCGGCTGCCAACGTGAAGGAATGGGTCATGTCGCCGGCGGCAAGATCGGGAAAATCGCTTTCAGGCAGTGTTTGCAGGGTGAAGCGCGACCGACCGGCGCGGATCGCCAGTACCGAGCGATCGCCGTCGCCTTCCAGCACGATCTGCGCGCCGTCGGGAAGCTTGCGCACGATATCGTAAAACATGTGCGCCGGCACGGTGGTCGAGCCGCCGGTTCCGGTCTCCGCGGCAAGCGTCTCCGTCACTTCAAGGTCGAGGTCGGTGGCCTTCAAGGACAGCCGGGCATTTTCGGCGCGGATCAGCACGTTGCCGAGGATCGGAATGGTGTTGCGGCGCTCGACCACCCGATGCACGTGGCCCAGCGATTTCAGGAGTTGCGCGCGTTCGACGGTGACCTTCATTGCAATATCCGCCCGATCCCAGAGATGGAAAAGCCGGGCGGCCCGAAAGGCGCGCCGCGGCATTTGAAACCCGAAAACCCCTAAGCCGGATTTGATCAAACCCGCGGGGGGACCGCAAGGTGGCGCGGATGGCCCGCAAGCGCAAGAGTAAGGCGACCCCGTTCCCCACGTTTTGCAGGCCTTCCCCCCGCCATCGGGAGGAAACGGGCGCGCCCACTCACTCCTGCAATTGGCGCTTCAGCGACTCGACCTCTTCGGACAGCGCCGTATCCTTGGCGACCAGTGCCTCGATCTTGCGCACGGCATGCAGCACCGTGGTGTGGTCGCGGCCCCCGAACCGGCGGCCGATCTCGGGCAGCGAGCGCAGCGTCAGCGTCTTTGCCAGATACATCGCGACCTGGCGCGGGCGGACCACATTGGCAGTGCGGCGCGACGACAACAGGTCGGAGCGGCTGACATTGTATTGCCGCGCCACCACCCGCTGAATGTCCTCGATCTTGATGCGCTTCGGCTCCTGCGGCCGGATCAGGTCGCGCACTTCGCGCTCGGCCATCTCCAGGGTCACGGGCTGCGCGTTGAGCTTGCTGTGCGCCAGCAGCCGATTGATCGCGCCTTCGAGGTCGCGGCCGTTATGAGTAATGGTTCGCGCCAGATAATCCAGCACCAGCGCCGGCACGTCGAAGCTGGCATGATGAGCGCGCGCCGCGGCGACCCGCGATTTGAGGATTCCGAGCCGCAACTCTTCGCCGAGCGACCCCATCTCGACCACCAGCCCACCGGCCAGACGCGAGCGCACGCGGTCGTCCAGGCTTTCGAGATCGGACGGCGGGCGGTCGGCTGCGATCACGACCTGACGGCCGGCATCGATCAGGGCGTTCAGGGTGTGACAGAATTCAGCCTGGGTGGATTTTCCCTGCAGGAACTGCAGATCGTCGATGACAAGCACGTCAATGCCGCGCAGCGCCTCCTTGAATGCGAGCGCGGTTTGCGTCTTGAGCGCCGCGACGAAGCCGTACATGAACTTCTCGGCCGTGAGGTAAAGCACCTTGCGTTCGCTGCCGGAGTTGCCGGCCCATGTCACCGCCTGCAGAAGATGGGTTTTGCCGAGACCGACACCGGCGTGGATGTAGAGCGGGTTGAACATCACGCTGTCGCCGCGCCGTCCCTCCGCGACCTGGCGGGCGGCCGCATGAGCCAGCGTGTTGGAGCGGCCGATGACGAAACTGCCGAAGGTCAGGCGCGGGTCGAGCGGCGAACCCCCGAGCGCGTCATGGCTGGCCGATACCGGCGCGATCGCTGTCGCGCGCAGCTCGGGCGCGGGACGGCCGTCGGAGCGGTCATTGCGGCGCGGATCGGGCAGGGCGGCGGCCTCTTTTGCCGGCGCCGCGCATCGCATCGCGCTTCGCACGGTGAGGTCGATGCGGTGCACTTCCGGCATCTCGGCCTGCCAGCAAGTCAGAACGCGCTCGGCATAATGCGCCTGGATCCAGCTCTTGAGAAACCGCGTGGGTACCGACAAATGGACGCTCTGCTGCTGCACGCTTTCAAGGTCCATTCGCGCAAACCAGCTCGTATAGACATCTTCCCCCACACTCGAGCGTAACCGACCTTTCACGCGTGACCAGCGATCTTGTTCCGTGTTTGTCATTGCCTGACGACTTTTCTGAAACGAGTGATACGTGCTGGCGAAATCGCAGTGCGGGGTGCTCCGCACGGCGCGACCTCAAGCGAAACTTCGCCTTTCGGCCATAGACCGGCCGTTCGGCGAAACGCCGTCGGGCAAATCAGTCAGGCTGAAAGAGAAACGTTCGCGAGGTCAGCGCCTACTCGACGGTCTGGCCGGAACGCGAGTGCGAGGGCACACGTTGGCCACGTCGAAGGCGTTCAATGCGGTAACGTTTGAAAAAGGCGCTCGATCGAATATCGTGGTGATGCTGTACAGCATGAAACCTCCCCCTCTTACCGTGAATAACCGGCAAGTTGTCATCCCTGGTGTGATTCAATTCAGCCGCCACTTCCGAACACTACAACCGTTCAGCCAATACGCCGCTGCATTAACCCGTTCCTTTTACCTGCCGCTCACATCGCTTTCGGCGTTTTCGGATGGCCGTATTTCTCTTGTTCGAAGCCGACGAGACGCGACTGTCCCGCCTTGAGAAATTTCGACACAGAACCACAATCTTCATATCGCTATGAAGGTCGATCCGACAATCGCTTGGAAAGCGTCGCCAACGCGCACACCGCCGCCGATTTGCACGTCCGCCCCGCTTCTTAAACCGCGCTGGTCTCAAGAACCGTGGGCGCCGCGAACGATTAAGAAATTACACGATGTGAAGCTTCCCGCAATCGTTTGATTCAACGCTGGGTAGGAGTTTGTCACAGTGTTGCCGCACTGCCACCACGAGACTCGAAAGCAAGTTTTTGAATCACCGCATAGAATCGCGCAATATGGCCTCTTCCTAGTGCTCGCGGATTTTTCACAAATTAGTTACGTTCGATCATGGCCAAAACGCGATTTTCAAAGCGCTTCGAGTCGCTATGGGGATAAGTGGTTAGTGAGATGAAGCTTTTCGAGATTTTTTTTCAGGGTAACCCCGCCGGACATTTGCCCGATCGAACGCCGATCCATTCCGGCGGCGGAGAGCGATGACTTTATTTTAAAGATCGCCAATCCGGTTTCAGGTGCGGCAGAAATGACGCAAGTAAAACCACGGGCTTGCAAGAATTTCTTTGGCTGTAGTTTGTCGCGCCGCACGACGACAAAAAAAGAAAACCCGGCGCTGCCGGGTTTTTTGACGAATTACTTTTTTGATCAATTCATTTTGCCAGCTTGGCGATCTGATGCGCGAGACGCGAGACCTTTCGGCTGGCATTGTTCTTGTGAATGATATTGCGCTGCGCTGCCTGCATCAACTCCGGTTCTGCGCGCGCCATCGCCTGCAGCGCTGCGGCGCGGTCGCCGCTTTTGATAGCTTCTTCAACCGTGCGAACCGCGCCGCGCATCTGGGTGCGGCGTGACTTGTTGATGACGGTGCGGCGGGCAATCTTGCGCGTCGCCTTCTTGGCGGAAGTCGTATTGGCCATATTCTCAAATATCCTTTGGCGGTGATCGGTCGCCAGGTGGTCGGACTGGTGCGCGCCGGCCGTGCAAATGCGAAATCGGCGCTGCTGTTGTTTTTCCTGATGTCCCCGGAGAGGCCATTCTCTGGAAGCACGGATGCTCGCATGAAGGCGCCGCTCAAAGAACAGCGGCGGCGGGATTGCGCCCGCCGCCATTGGCGCCCTTATAGAGGGCAGGCCTTGCAGCGTCAACGCTTTCCGGGCTCATCCCGGGCCGGTCAGGCCCCCGCGAAAGCGCCGTTAAGATGCTGATGAGGTTGAATTTCCCATGCTGCCCCGGTAATGGCTGAGGACTTTCCAGGGCGCGACAGAGATAGGGTGACGCATGATCCGCGGTTTTTTCCGACTGGTGGGGTTGTTGCTGCTGGCCGGCGGATTCGTCTTCATGATCTATGACGGCGCACGCTGGGTTGCCGATCAGACCCTGCGGTTTACCCGGTTTGAGGATTTCTGGAACAATGTCCACCAATCGAGCCTTCAGGCATTGCGGACCATGATCATGGGCACGGCGCCCTGGCTCTGGACGAATGTCGCCAAGGTTATCCTGGAGCAGCCGACCTTCGCCGTGCTGGGCGCGATCGGGATTCTGCTGATGCTGGTGTTCCGGCCGCGCAAGCCGTTGATCGGTTACTCTCGGGACTAAAGCTGGCAGGCGACGCAAGCGGATTTATGTTGAGTGCCCTGCCGCAATGGGGCTGCGCTGATCCGCGCAAAGACTTATATTAGGGTCGGGCTTGATTGAAGGCAGACTTTGCCGTTCTCAGTTCGAATGCATTCCGCCGGGAGGTGACCCATGTTGTTCATGCGCAAGACCACCGCATTGCCGAGCGCCGCTGAAGCGCTGCCGGGCCGTGCGCAACCGATCCCCACTGCCAGGAGCCATTTCGTCAACGGCCGTCAGCTGCAACCACCCTATCCGCAAGGACTCGAGCAGGCGGTGTTCGGGCTCGGCTGTTTCTGGGGCGCGGAGCGCAAATTCTGGGAGCTTGGCGAGGGCATCTTCACCACCGCGGTGGGCTATGCGGGCGGTCATACCAAAAATCCCACTTACGAGGAGGTTTGCTCCGGTCGCACCGGTCATACCGAAGCGGTGCTGGTGGTCTTCGACCCGAAAAAGGTTTCGTACGATCAACTGTTGAAGACGTTCTGGGAAAGTCACAACCCGACGCAGGGGATGCGTCAGGGCAATGACGTCGGCACCCAGTATCGTTCCGCGGTCTACACTTTCGGTGAAGCGCAGCGAAAAGCCGCCGATGTCTCGAAGGCGGCTTACCAAAAGGCGTTGGCCGCAAAAGGCCTCGGCTCGATTACCACCGAGATTGCGCCCGCCGGCGATTTCTATTTTGCCGAGGACTATCATCAACAATACCTGGCCAAGAACCCGGCCGGTTATTGCGGACTTGGCGGTACCGGCGTGTCTTGTCCGATCGGTGCGGGCGTCAGCGTCTGACCCCGTTGAGGAAACGGGAGGCCGGGCTTTCGGCCTTCCGCGCTGGGCTGCGAAAAAAACGATTTGTTAACCATAACAGGTGCAAGACTCCGAGCTGTCTCGCTATCGGGGATGGCCAAGGTGCGGGCTGCGCGCGCGTTTCGATTGCCGATCATTTCCGCCATGACCGCGCTCGCTCTATCGGGCTGCATGCATGCGACCGGCCCGGTCGCGCAGATGCAGCCGCCGGGCGATCTCGATTCCCTTGCCTACGGTGAGCCCTATGCTCCGGCGTCGCGGAGTGCGGAGGATTCCGGCGGCGCTATCAGCGCGCTTCGCAATAGTTTTGCCGCAGGCGCAGGTGGCTCCTACGCTGCGGCTCCGGTCGCCTATGCGGCCGCGCCGCTGCCGGCGGTCCATGACGCGGCCTATCGGCTCGATGCCGGCGACAAATTGCGGGTCGTGGTCTATGGCCAGGAAGGTCTCACCAACACCTACGCGATCGACGCCGGCGGCTCGATCACCATGCCATTGATCGGCGCGGTCGCCGCGCGCGGACGGACGCCGACAAGGCTCGCCGCGGAAATATCGGCCAAACTGCGCAACGGCTTTATCCGCGAACCCTCGGTGGCGGTCGAGATCGAAGCCTACCGGCCGTTCTTCATCCTGGGTGAGGTCGCCGCCCCCGGCCAATATCCTTACGTGCCCAATATGAGCGTCGAAAGCGCGGTGGCGATCGCCGGCGGATTTTCCCCGCGCGCCCGGCGCGACAGCGTCACGCTGACCCACACCGACACTTCCGGTCCGATGCGCATGGTGGTGCCGCTCGGCACCGCGATCGGCCCCGGCGATACCGTCCTCGTCGGCGAACGCTGGTTCTGACGCAGGCGAGATCCCCGAATTCCTGGCGTGTCGCGGTTTACTGCCACATCCAGTTATGGCCCCA
Source organism: uncultured Alphaproteobacteria bacterium (assembly GCA_963742425.1). Lineage (GTDB taxonomy): Bacteria > Pseudomonadota > Alphaproteobacteria > Rhizobiales > Xanthobacteraceae > Bradyrhizobium. The sequence continues at coordinate 203,529 of CAVULR010000004.1, read as the reverse complement.
GTCGCCCTTCCAGCCGGCCAATCTGCCCTTGCGGAATTGCAGGAAGAGCCGGTCGTGATGAGGGAACAACCCGCTGCCACCGATGTTGCGGAACGCCAGATAGATTTCATTGCCTGGCCGGCCGCTGATGTAGCGAAGCGGCTCGCCCAGCGCGCGTGCAACGTCGTCGGCATCCATGCCGAACGCCAGTGGCGTCGTGTTCGACAAGGTCGCGGCGAAGGGAACGTAATAGGGGCGAACCGCCGGGACGAACTGCTGCGCGCTCGCGGGACCGAGGCCCATGACCGGAATGGCTGACATCGCGAATGCGGCGGCGGTCGATGGCTTCATGACGCGGCCTTTTGCTGCGACTTCGCGTCGAGGCCGTCGAGAAACGGCAATACCGCATCGATGAAGGCCTGCGGCTGGTCGATGTTGACGGCGTGGCCGGCGTTCGGGATCACCACCTTTTTTGCGCCGGGAATCTTTGCGGCCATGTAATCGGAAGCGGCCAGAAACGGCGTGTCATCGGCGCCGACCACCACCAGCGACGGCACTTTGATGTCCGGCAACTGCTCGATCACGCGGGCGTCGCGCTGGGTCAGCATGCCGCGCGCGGCGCGCGCTAGCCCCATCGCATCGCGGTGGCTCACGCTCGAGCGCTCGCGGCTGGCCGATTTGAGAACCGCAAGGCCTTCGCGCTCGAAGCGGTCGCCGGTGTCGCGGGCGCGCGCGTTCCAGGCTTCGCGGGCCTCGTCCTTCTTGAATCCCGGCCCGGTATCGATGATCAGAAGCGCGCGGACGCGGTCGGGATGCGCACGATAAAAGGCCAGCGACATATAACCCCCGAGCGAAAGTCCGCCGACGATGGCAGTATCGGCGCCGACCTCGTTCAGCAATGCTGCCATGTCGGCAACCGTCAGCGCTTCGCTGTAGGCTGCAGGTTCGGCGGGATAGTCGGACTGGCCGTGGCCGCGCATGTCCCACAACACAAGTTTGTGATGTTTCGAAAGCGCCGCGATCTGGCCCTGCCACATCGCCGACGTCGACGAATAGCCGTGGGTCAGCAACAGCGTGGGTCCGCTGCCATGGACTTCATAATAAATCTTGACCCCGTCCCGATCGATTTTTGGCATCTGGCATCCCTAAAGAACTCTGTCGCAGCTTGGTCCCGTGCGATTTTTCTATCCTAGCGCGATTGGACGCCGGAGGGGAATTGCCGAGCTTCGACCCGGGTGTTGGTGGTTGGTCACGGCGGTGATGCCGGATCGATTGACAAGTTTATGACAGAATTCTTGCCGCAACGCACAATGCGAATTCCAAATATTTATTTTTTCTGGACCAATTCCAAATTGATTGCCTCAGGAACGGAACGCGATCATTCTGCGCCGCGGCTGGCATCGACCCGGTGGGTGTCAGTCATTGCCTAAAAGTGAGTTGCCGCCGTAAGCGGCATCATGCACCGGCAGGGGAAGAGACCATGCCTACTCTTAATATCAACGGACGAAATATGTCCGTCGATGCGGCGAACGATACGCCGCTGCTCTGGGCCATCCGCGAGCAATTGCAGATGACCGGTACAAAATTCGGCTGCGGCGCCGGCCTGTGTGGCGCCTGTACGGTTCACGTCAATGGCGAAGCGGTGCGATCCTGTCAGACTTCGCTCAGCGAAGTTGCCGGCAAGAAGATCACCACCATCGAAGGCCTTAGCGCCAAGGGCGATCACCCGCTGCAGAAGGCGTGGATTGCCGAGCAGGTTCCGCAATGCGGTTACTGCCAATCCGGGCAGATCATGCAGGCGGCGTCGCTGCTCTCGAAGAATTCCAATCCGACAAAAGAAGAAGTGGTTGCGCACATGGACGGCAATCTTTGCCGTTGCATGACCTATTCACGCATCCAGAAGGCGATCATGCGCGCTGCTTCCGAAATGCGCACGGCGTCCAACGCCGGAACCGAGCGGAGGGCCACATGAATACGCACGTGAAAATCACCCAGGGCAAGCCGGCTGATCTCAGCCGCCGCTCGTTCCTCGTCGGCACCGCCGCCACCGGCCTCGCGCTCGGCTATTCCGCCGTGCCCGGCGTCAACCAGGCGTTCGCGGCAGCCGGCAATTTCGATCCCAGCGTCTGGTATTCGATCGCGCCGGACGGAATCGTTACCGTCACCTGCGGCAAGGCCGACATGGGCCAGCACATCGCCTCGACCATGGCGCAGATCATCTCCGAAGAACTCGGTGTGAACTGGAAGGATGTGCGGGTTCAGCTGGCTTCCAACGATCCGAAGTTCAACGATCCCGTGCTCGGCGCCCAGATCACCGGCGGAAGCTGGAGCACCATGATGAACTTCGATGCGATGAGCCGCGCGGGTGCCGCGGGGCGCATGGCATTGACGGAGGCGGCGTCCGCCGCGATGGGCGTACCGGCAGCGGAGTTGGTCGTCAGAGACTCGACGATCTCGCATCCGAAGTCGAAGAAGTCGATGACGTTTGCCGATGTCGTCAAGAGCGGCAAGGCCACCAAAACCTTTACGCCCGACGAGCTCAAGGCGATCAAGCTCAAGACCCCCGACCAGTACACCCTGATCGGCGTCTCCGTTCCGCAGCTCGATATCCCCTCCAAGACCAACGGGACCGCCAAATACGGCATCGACGTCATGTTGCCGGGCATGGTGTACGGCAAGGTGGTGACCCCGCCCGTACGTTATGGTGCGACCGTCAAATCGGTCGACGACAGCGCTGCGAAGAAGGTGCCGGGCTTCATCAAGGCCGTCACGCTTGACGACAAGACCGCGACCACGACCGGCTGGGTGGTGGCGGTGGCCAATACCTACGCCAACGCCCGCAAGGCCGCGGACGCCCTGAAAATCACCTATGACGGTGGGCCTAACGCCAAGTTGTCGAGCGAGTCGTTGCTGACCGAGGCCAAGCGCTTGCAGGGCCTTGACGATTCCGGACAATTCTTCGTCAAGGACGGCGACACGGCGGCAGCCTTCGGCAAGGCGGCCAAGTTGATGGAGGCTGAATACACCACCAACATCAACATCCATGCGCCGATGGAGCCGATGAACGCCACGGCGCAGCTTCAGGGCGATATCTGGCACATCTATTCCGGCAACCAGTTCGCGACGCGCTCCGGCGCGATTGCGGCCGGCGCCGCCGGGGTCGACCCCAAATTCGTCGTGATGCACCAGATGTACCTGGGCGGCGGCTTCGGCCGGCGGCTTGACGCCGACATGATGGTGCCGGCAGTGCAGGCGGCGAAGGCCGTCGGCAAACCGGTCAAGGTGATCTACTCACGCGAGAACGACATGACCATGGACTTCTCGCGTCCGTTGACGTTCCAGAAGATCAAGGCGGGTCTGGACAGCGACGGCAAGCTGATCGCGATGAATCACGACGTGGTCAGCGCGTGGCCAACGCAGCGGTGGGGAATCCCCGATTTCCTGTCGCCCTCGGTCGACAAGAAGGGTCCGCTGGATGCGTTCACCGTGAACGGTGCGGACTTCTTCTATTCCGTGCCCAACCACAACGTCCGTGCGATCAAGAACGAGATGGCGCACAACGCCACCCCGTCGGGTCAGCTGCGGTCGGTGGCGCCGGGATGGACCTTCTGGGCGGTCGAAAGCATGGTCGATGAACTCGCCCATGCGGTCGGCAAGGATCCGGCCCAGTACCGTATCGACATGCTTGACGGCAAGGGCGCAAATGCCGGTGGCGCGCAACGCCTGCGCAACACCCTGCTTGCCGCGATGGGCATGGCCGGCTACGGCACCAAGCAACTTCCGAAGGGCGAAGGCATGGGCGTAGCCTGCGTCTCGTCTCAGGAAAGGGCGACCGCAAGCTGGACCGCGTGCGTGGCCCATGTCGCCGTCGCACCAAACGGCGAGGTCAAGGTCAAGAAACTGACCGTGGCCACCGACGTCGGCACGCAGGTGCATCCCGATAACATCCGTGCCCAGGTCGAGGGCGCGGCGTTGTGGGGGCTCTCGCTTGCGATGTACGAGAAGGCGACGCTGAAGGACGGCGGTATCGAACAGACAAACTTCGATACCTACACGCCGCTCAGAATGAGCCAGACCCCGGAAGTCGCCATCAGCGTGATTGCCAACGGCGAAAAGGCCACCGGCGTCGGCGAACCGGCGGTGACGGTGATCGCACCTGCCGTTGCGAATGCGATCTTCAATGCCTCGGGCGCCCGCGTCCGCTCGCTGCCGATCACGGCAGAGGCGGTGAAGGCTGCCATGAACAAGGCATAACGACCGCAAGTCGGAAGATGACGACAATCCGCCGGAGGGGATCCTCCGGCGGATTTTTTTTGGCCCTCATGCCGCGCCGATTTCCGAAGCGTCCGCACCACGCGGGTGGCGCGTTGTTTCAACTTTTACATAAAAAATATCCACCTATTCACGATACCCTTTAATCACCAGGGAATGCCTGTCCGCTAGCATTGGCTGCCGCCCGCCAGCCAGTGAGGATCCATGACCACTCCAGCCAAACAATCGCCGACCAGGCCCCGGTTGCTGCTGGCTTCCGACCGGAGCGACCAGAGCATTGAATTGGCTGACATTCTGCAATCCGTGGGCGAGGTCGATACCATGCCGACGTCGGACATTCCCGACGCGCCCGCGGGCCGTTTCTCCGGCATCGTGGTCGATATCAACCTGCGGTCGCCGCAGAGCGTGCAGCAGGTTCGCAACAAGTTGCGAGCTGAAGCTTACCGCTCGGTGCCGCGATTGTTCGTTCTCGCCGACTCCCTTCACCATGGATCGATGCAGGCCTGGGCGCTCGGCGCCACCGATACGATATCGCGGCCGTTCGATGCGCAAGGCATCCTGCGGCGCATCCGCGCCGCATTTCCGGACGCGAGTGGATTCGACGAGACCGAGCGCGGCAAGATCTTGAACGAAGGCGTCGCCGCCGCGCATGGGGTCATGGTCAAGATATTCGACAAGCTTCCGGCTGGCGTTCCCCTGGCATTTGAGGATGTCGTGGAGGCTGAAAACACGATTCTCAAAGCCATCAAGCACTCCTCGTTGCGGGAATGGCTGACCGCGGTCGGCTGCCACCATGTTGAAAGTTATCGCCACTGCCTCTTCGTTACCGGCTTTGCGGTCGCATTCGCGCAACATCTCGGCATGCGCGAGGACGACCAGCGTCGCCTGGTGCGCGCAGCCCTGCTGCACGATGTCGGCAAGGCGTTTGTCCCGCTCGCCATTCTGAACAAGCCGGGAAAACTTACCGACGAGGAGGTTGTGGAGGTGCGAAAGCATCCGCGCCTCGGTTATGACGCGCTCGCGGCCCAGGACGGCTTCCCGCCGGAGGTGCTGGATGTGGTCCTGCATCACCACGAATTACTTGACGGTAGCGGATACCCCGATGGTCTGCACGGCGATCAGATCAGCGATATCGTGCGCCTGACGACGATGATCGATATCTATTCGGCGCTGGTAGAGGAGCGGGCGTACCGGTTGCCGTTTACGCACGCCAGGGCCTTCTCGATCATGGAAAAAATGGAAGGCAAACTCGACCAGCATCTGCTGGCGGCCTTCCGCCCGGTGGCCTTCGGGTCTTTCTGAGCGCTCCGCCGGAATAACCTCGCTGCCCGTGGCGAGCCGCATATCTCCGACGTATTGCCAAAGTCTGGCCGCCATGAGCGCCCAAACGCCATTGCGTTAGCGGTTAAACGCAAGCCTTGCGCGACCGGCTGGAAGATACTTAACCTGATATCGGCGAAGACTCGCGCCGCGAGCGAACCAAAGGGTATGATCTTGAGCTTGAGGAACGACGCCGACCTTCCTGCCGAGATTGCGGCGACGCTGGTCAATCCCGCAGCCTATGCCGATGATCGCATTCACGATGCCTATCGCTGGCTGCGCGCCAACAATCCGCTCGGCATTGCGCGGCCGGATGGATACGATCCGTTCTGGGTCGTCACCAAGCACGCCCATATCCAGGCCGTCAGCCGGCAGAACGATCTGTTTCATAATGCGGATCGGCCGACGACGCTGACGATGAAGGTGATCGAGGAACGGACCCGCAGGATCACCGGCACGCCAAACCTGGTGCGCTCGCTGGTACAGATGGATGCGCCCGATCATCCGAAATACCGGGCGCTGACGCAGTCATGGTTCATGCCGGTCAATCTCGGAAAATTCGAGCAGAGGATCCGCGTCATCGCGCGCGGCGCCGTCGAGCGGATGCTGGCGCATGGCGGGCGCTGCGACTTTGTCGCTGACGTGGCGCTCGGATATCCCTTGCATGTGATCATGGAAATCCTCGGAGTGCCGGAAAAGGACGAACCGAGGATGCTCAAGCTCACCCAGGAGCTGTTCGGGGCGCAGGATCCCGACACCGCGCGGCTAAAGGAGAAACTCGCTCCGGAACAGTTTGCCGCCATGATCCAGACTGTCGTGGACGACTTCGGCGCCTATTTCGCGAAGATCAGCGCGGACCGGCGCGCCAGCCCGCGCGACGATCTTGCCACCGTGATAGCCAACGCCAGGATCGACGGCGAGTACATGCCCGAGCACGACGCGACGAGCTACTACATGATCGTGGCCACTGCCGGGCACGATACCACCTCGTCCTCGACCGCCGGCGCGGTCTGGGCTTTGGCCGAAGACCCCCAGGAATTCGCAAAGCTCAAGGCCAACCCCGAACTCATTCCCGGCCTCGTCGATGAGGCGATCCGATGGATGACGCCGGTCAAGACCTTCATGCGGTCTGCGACTGCCGATACCGAACTGGGCGGACGGAAGATCGCCAAGGGCGATTGGCTCATGCTGTGTTACGCGTCCGGCAATCGCGACGAGGAGGTGTTCGAGGAACCCTTCAGGTTCCGCTCCGACCGCAAGCCGAACAGGCATGTGGCGTTCGGCTATGGCGCGCATCTGTGCCTGGGGCAATACCTCGCCAAGATGGAAATGCGCATCCTGTTCGAGGAACTGCTGCCGCGGCTGAAATCGGTCGCGCTCGACGGCGAGGTGAAGATGTCACAGGCAACCTTCGTGAACGGTCCCAAAAGGCTGCCGATCCGCTTCGAGCTGAACTGAACAACCTGGTCGACGCCTTTGTTGCGGCAGGTCACGTCAGCATCTTGCGCAACTCCGCTTTCGCCACCTTCTCCAGCGTCGAGCGCGGCATTTCGTCGACAAAGTGGATTTCGCGCGGCACCTTGAAGTCGGCCAGTGAATTGCGGCAGGCCGCCATGACGCTGTCGTGCAGGTCGTTCGGCGCGCGTTCCACGCCTGCCTGTGGAATGATGAAGGCGACGGGCACCTCATCCAGCATCGGATGCTTTTTCGCAACCACGGCGGCTTCGCGGACGCCCGGCACCAACGCGATCACCTGTTCGATCTCGGAAGCCGCGACATTTTCAGCGCCGACTTTCAACATGTCCTTGGCGCGGTCGCCGAACTTGATGAAGCCGTTATCCAGCAGCGTGACGCGGTCGCCGGTGATGAAATAGCCGTGCGCGTCGAAGCTCTCGCGGGTGGCTTTCTCGTTATGCAGGTATTCCTTGAACAGCGACAGGCCGGGAGTGCCCCTGATCGCGAGATTGCCGGTGCCGCCGACCGGCGTCGGCGTGCCGTCATCGTCCGTGACCCGGATCGAATATTCCGCGGCAGCCCGGCCGATCGACATCGGCATATTGGGTTGGTCGACCTCGCCGACGATGCCGTGGGTGATGGTTTCGGTCATGCCCCACCAGCCGATGATCTTGATACCGAATACCGCGAATGGCGGCGGATCGCAGACCGCCGTGCCCCAAAGCCGGAATTCATGTTGCTTTGGGATATCGTGTTCCAGCAGCGCCTTCATGCAAAACGGAATGGTCGAGGTCCAGGTGCAGCCATGCTCCAGCGCGACATTCCAGAACCGGCTGGCGGAAAACCGCGGCTGGATCACGCAAGTGGCCCCGACCCAGAGGCTCGACAGCATCGAATAGGCCAGCGCATTGGTGTGAAACAGCGGCAGATAGGTCTGGTGCACGTCGCCCTCGTGCAAATCCTGATGCGACGCATTGACCTTGGCGCCCCACAGCGCATTGGCGTGGGTCCACAATACCGCCTTCGGACGTGACGTGGTGCCGGACGTATATTGCACGCTGCACGGCGCCAGGGGATCGGTGGCACGGCGCGGTCGGTCGGCGCTGTCGGCGAACAGGGATTCGAAACTGTCGCCGCGTTGTGGGGCGGTGCCCTGCGCGGGCGCAGCGCCCGCATCGTGCGCAATCACCGCCAGCCAGCGCAGATTCCGGCAATGCGCCGAGATCGTTTCGGCATAGGCGGGCTGGGTGATGGCGGCAATGGCCCCGCAATGATCCGCGAAATATTCCATCTCCGGCGCCGCCGAGCGGGTGTTGGTGGTGACCGCGATGGCGCCGAGCTCGGTGCAGGCGAACCAGGCCAGCATGGCCTCGACGCAATTGTCCAGATGGATCAGCACGAATTCGCCGGGCTTGACGCCGCGCCGTTTGAGCCCGGCGGCGAGCGCGCCGACGCGATCGTGAAATTCGCCGTAGGTCCAACTCCGCGCCGGTGCATCGAACGGCGCCCAGATCAGAAACGGATGATGGCGACGAGTTTCCGCACGCATCCCGAGAAGCCAGGGCACGTCCATCCCCGCGAACGGCCCCACCACGCCCGGCGCCGGTTGTGCATTCAACATTTTTCCTCCGGGGCTTGCCGGCTTGTTCCTGATATTCTTGTCATTGCTAGCGACGCGAAGCAATCCTGATCAGAGCAAGGGTGCTGATTGCTTCGTGGCTTTGCCTTCTCCGCAATGACATCGGCCCGTGCGTCAGGACGTTCCGTCCTCATACGACGAGATCTCGATCAAACTGCCGTCGGGATCGCGGCAATAGACCGATCGCAGCGTGCCGCGGGCGCCCTGTTTGTCAACCGGGCCTTCCTCGATCGCCACGCCGCACGCCCTCAAATGCGCAACCACCTGTTCCGGCGAGTTTGAGGTGAGAAAACATAGATCGTCGCTGCCGGCGGTCTCGTGGTCGGCGGTGAACCATTCGACCTTGTCGGCATCGCGCGGCCGCACGTTGATTTTCTGGTTGCCGAACATCAGCGAGGTCCGCGGAGTTCCGCCCCGGCCCGGGTCGAACACCCTGATCTCCATGCCGAGGATCTTCCGGTACCATTCAGCCGAACGCGCCACATCGCTGACATTGATCACGACGTGATCGATCGCGCTGACCTTGACAGACATGGTTCATCCTTTCGTCGCGGCTGGACGCCGCGTGGTCGCTATTGGCTGTTTCATGCTTTGTTTGTTACAACGCGCCGCATTCGTCAATTCAACAAGAACGAGCCGGACATCGGGTTCGGAAAAAGGGAGAAACTTCATGGCGTCACGCCGCACCGCGATTGGCCTGATCGCAACAGGTATTTGGGCAATCGCCTCGATCGGCGGCGCCTCGGCGCTGGATTACCCGGCGCGGCCGGTTCGCTTCATCGTCGGATATCCGCCGGGCGGCTCGACCGATATCCTGGCGCGGCTGATCGGCCAGCGCCTGTCGGAGAAGCTTGGTCAGCAATTCGTCATCGAGAACAAGCCCGGCGCCGGCAACAACATCGGTACCGAGGCGGCGGTCAATGCCGAGCCGGATGGCTACACGATTCTGTTCGTCAATCCCGCCAACTACATCAACGCTTCCCTCTACACCAACCTGAAATTCAACTTCATTCGCGATATCGCGCCGGTCGCCTCCTTCAATCGGGTGCCGAATGTGATGACGGTCAACAAGGACGTTCCGGCCAGGACGGTCGCCGAGTTCATCGCCTATGTGAAGGCCAACCCGGGCAAGGTGAACATGGCATCAGCGGGCAACGGCACCTCGGTGCATCTGTCCGGTGAAATGTTCATGGCGATGACGAACACCAGGATGCAGCACGTGCCCTATCGGGGCGCCGCCCCCGCGATCACCGACATGCTCGGCGGCCAGGTGCAGGTGATTTTCGACAACATGCCCTCCATCATCCAGCATATCCGCGCCGGTTCGCTCCGCGCGCTGGCGGTGACGACGGCTGCGCGGTCTTCGCTACTGCCCGACGTGCCGACCGTTGCCGAAACCGTTCCGGGCTACGAGGCCAGCGCATTGTTCGGCGTCGGCGCGCCGAGCAAGACGCCGCCGGAGATCATTGGAAAACTGAACGCGGAGATCAACGCGGTGCTGGCTGAGCCTGCCATCAAGGCGCGCCTGATCGATCTGGGCGGCGAGCCGCTGATTTCCACGCCGGAAGCGTTCGGCAAGATGATCGCGGCCGAAACCGAGAAATGGGAGAAGGTGGTCAAATCCGCAGGCGCGCATGTGGAATAGCGCCGCAACCTTTTGAAGGCGGCGCATCTGAACAGGACGGCGCGGACAGCCTTGCCGGAAATCATGATATCTTGCCTGAAACAGTTCCAGATCCAGGAGTCTTTCCATGCAACCGCATAAAATCGTCTCACGCGAACAATGGATCGAAGCGCGCAAAGCCCATCTGGCGCTCGAGAAGGAATATACCCGTGCCCGGGACCGGCTTAGCGAACAGCGGCGCGCGCTGCCCTGGGTCAAGCTCGACAAGGCATATGTGTTCGACGGCCCCGCGGGCAAGGTGAGTTTAAGCGATCTGTTCGCGGGCCGCAGCCAGCTCGTGGTGCAGCATTTCATGTTTGCGCCCGACTGGAACGAGGGCTGCAAAAGCTGCTCGTTCTGGGCCGACGGCTTCGAGCGCATGATCCCGCATCTTGCCGCACGCGACACCACGCTGGTTGCGGTCTCGCGCGCGCCGCTGCCGAAGCTCGATGCGTTCAAGGCGCGGATGGGATGGACGTTCGGCTGGTTTTCTTCCGCCGGCAATGATTTCAATTACGACTACGCCGTCTCCTTTAGGCCGGACGAGATCAAGTCCGGCGCGAAAATCTATAATTTCGGCACCAGCGGCTTCGGGGTCGAGGAAGCGCCGGGCATCAGCGTGTTTTATCGCGACGAGGAGGGCTCCATCTTCCACACCTATTCCTGCTTCGCGCGCGGCCTCGACATGATGAATGCCGCCTATCACTATCTCGACCTGACGCCGCTCGGCCGCCATGAAGAGGGCCTGCCGTACCCGATGGACTGGCTGCGGCTGCGCGACCAGTACGAGCCGGAGAAAAGCGCCGCATCCTGCTGCCAGACATAATCCATAATCTGGCGCGATCCTTGGGGGATAGCGAGAGGAGATGCTGATGCCCTATGTCGATGGATTTATCGTCGCGGTGCCGAAGAAGAATCTGGAAGCCTACCGCCGCATGGCGAAGAAGGCGGGCAAGGTCTGGCGCGAGCACGGCGCGCTCGATTACCGGGAATGGGTGGCGGAGGACGTCAAGGTCGGAAAGCTCACCTCGTTCCCGCGCAGCGTCAAGCTCAAGGTCGGGGAAACCGTGGTGTTCTCCTGGATCACCTACAAGTCGCGCGCCCAGCGCGATCGCGTCAACGCCAAGGTGATGGCCGACAAGCGGCTGGCTGACATGATGAATCCCAAGTCGCTGCCGTTCGACGCCAAACGCATGATTTATGGCGGATTTGAAAGTCTCGTGGGCGCCTGAGGCGTTATCGCTATTTGTTCTGCCCACGGCATCGGCGCGTTTGATGGGATATTGCACTGGCTGAAAGCATCGGCGATGGTTGGCGCTTGCGCGGGCGGTCGCGCACCGGCGCTCGCAGATTGAGATCGGCATCTGAAGGGAACGCGATGGCTTTTGAAGACCGATACGGCCTGCCGGTTTCGGCCGCGAACGAAGCGGCCGCCGGCGCTTACCGGCAAGGCATGGACCTGATGCTGTCGGCCTGGCCGGGCGCCGCGCAGGCCCTCGAGCGGGCGATCGAAGCCGACCCTGATTTCGCCTTGGCCCATGCGGCGCGCGCGCGGGCGCATTTGATCTATGCCGAAATGCAGCCGGCTCGGGAAAAGGCCGCGACCGCGCGTCAGCTCGTGGCGAAAAACGGCACCGCGCGCGAGAAAAACCATGTCGAAATACTGGCTCTCACGACGGAAGGCCAGCCCGTCAAGGCCCTGGAAATGACGCTGGCGCATCTGGAGCAATGGCCGCGCGATGCCCTGATCATGTCGCTGCCGCTCGGGGCCTTCGGCCTGTTCGCCTTTTCCGGGATGCCCGATCACGATCAGGCGCGCGTCGACTTGTGCGAGCGGCACCAGCGGCACTATGGCGACGATTGGTGGTTCCTCACCAATCTCGGCTGGTCGCATACCGAGAACGGCAACGTCGATGCCGGGCGCCGGATCACCCAGCGTGCGTTCGAGCGAAGGCGCGAGAATGCCAACGCCGTCCATGCGCTGGCGCATGCCATGTTCGAGGACGGCTCGACCGATGACGCCGAGGCGCTGATCGCCGGCTGGCTGCCGATCTATGACCGCTCCGGACTGTTGCATGGCCATGTCTCGTGGCATCAGGCGCTGCTGGCGCTGGAGAAGGGCGACACCGCCAGGGCGAGTGCCATCTATGCCGAGCGCATCCAGCCGCAAATCAATCCGGCCCCGCCGATCAATGTCATGACCGACGGCGTTTCGCTGCTTTGGCGGCTTCAGGCCTCCGGCCATCCGGTATCCGGCGAGGCCTGGCGTGATCTTTCCGGGCACGCCGAGCGCTGGTTTCCGAAGGCGGGCAATTCCTTTGTCGATGTGCACATGGCGCTGCTGGCGGCCATGAGCGGCAACGGCACTTCGCTCGAGCAACGCATTGAGGAGCTGGAGGCGCGGCGCCATCAAGGCAGGCTTCCGGCAGGCGCGGTGGTGCCGGAGATCTGCCGCGCGGCGCGGGCCTTTGCCGAGCAGGACTATCCGAAATGCGCGGAAATCCTGGAGCCGGCTTCGCACGAGGTGGTGCGTATCGGCGGCAGCCACGCCCAGCGCGAAATGATCGAGGACATGCTTCTGGTCGCGCAGATGAAGGCCGGCGAGGCGGCCAAGGCGCGCGAACTGCTCGACCGCCGCCTGCACCGCCGGCCTTCCTTGCGCGATGCGCGCTGGCGCGCCACGGTAACGGCGTGAGCGAGGTTTACGCGGCGGCAGGCCCAGCCTGTTCGCCCAGGATGGCGCGGTCGATGGCGTCGATCAGCACCTGGGTTTCGATGAATTTGAGCCGCGCCCGCTCCGCCTTGTCGCGATCGAACGGCGCGGCAAGGGTCTTTGCGAAGGCGTCGCGGTCCTCGACCATGCGCTCGCGCGCCTTTTTCAGCGTCTCAAGTCGCTCGCTCATTGGCATTGCTTTCTGTTGGACGGGTGACCTCGGGTCCAACGCTGAAATACAGCCGGGTCGTGGCGCACCCGACACGATTCGAACGTGTGACCTTTGCCTTCGGAGGGCAACGCTCTATCCAGCTGAGCTACGGGTGCATTGAGGGTTCATTTAGCCCATTGGCCGGGCCTCGGCAACGGCCCTGCGGGGCGAGGCGCCGTGTCCGAAAGACAAGGCTCACGCCAAATCGTCGCGTGATGCCTGGAAACAGCGCGTCGAGCGACGGGGCGGTCAGCCCTTGAACGCCGGCCGCGAAAGACAGCGTTTCAGCCAATCGGAAAGGTTTGGATAGGCCGCAAGATCCAGCTTGGCCAGCATCGCCCATGCCATCACCGAAGCGACATTGAGATCGGCTACCGTAAAGCGCTGCCCGAGCAGATAGGGTTGTTCGGCAAGATGGCCCTCGATCACTTTCAGCGGACGCTCCAGATCCTTGCGGCAATTTGCAAGCGTTGCCTCGTCCGAAACCAGCATCCCGACCACATGCAGCAGGATGGTCAGAACCGGCTTTTCCACCTCCGTCATGACCCAGAAGCTCCATTGCGTCGCGAGCGCCTCTTCTTCGAGCGTCTTTGGCGCGATCTCTTTTCCGGCGCCGTATTTCTTGACGAGATAAAGATTGATCGCCATCGATTCATAGAGCTTGAATCCGCGATCATCGATCGCCGGAACGCGAGCGTTCGGGTTTATCCGAATGAGGTCGGGAGATTCACGGGTTTTGGTAAAATGGATCGGGACATTTTCATGCTCCAGGCCCAATTCGCGGGCCATCCAGAGACAGCGCGCGGTGCGCGATTGGGAAATCCCGAAGATTTTCAACTGGTCAGGCATGATGTGGACCCCTAACTTTCGGCCGTCCGGCTGGCAAGGCCCTTCAGAATTTGGGGCCAGGATTTGCTTCGAAGGCCCCCCGTGCAGTGATAAAGCGAGCAAATCCGGCCGGGACATCTTGCCCCTAATACGCCGATGTGGGCCCCCCGGAGATTCGTGCTAGTCTTGGCGGGTTGCTAGTTCGCGACGAGATGGGAGCGCCTCATGTATGACAAGGTTCTTCTCGCCTATGACGGTTCAATCGAGGGACGGCGCGCGTTGCGTGAGGGCGCCAAGCTCGCGCAGCTCTGCGGCGCCGAAGTCTTCCTGCTGGCCGTTGTAGAAATCAATTCCATCGCCAGCCTGGAGGGTGGGTTGGCGATTCCGATAGACGAACAAATCGCAAATTACAAGGCTATCCTGGCGGAAGGCGTCGAACGCCTCAAGGCGTTGGGTTTCTCACCGACTGCGCGGCTGGGGATGGGAGCCGCGGGTGAGGAAATTGCCGAGGTCGCCAAGGAGATCGGGGCAAACCTCGTCGTCGTGGGTCACCGTCCGACCGGCCCGCTGGCGCGATGGTGGTTCGGTTCGGTCGGCAGTTATCTGGTCAAACATCTTCATTGCAGCGTGTTGGTGGGTCAAACCGAAATCAGCGACGATCAATTCGCTCACCTGATGGCATCCGCCGCGCAGGCATGATTTGACGCGGCGGATGACATTTGCCTGGGGGCAACGGCCCGGTATTTCGTCAAGCCTTCGCCGCCAACTGAAAATTCGGTGACGACTGCGAGATTTTCAATTCTTCCTCGGTCATGTCGACGGGGATGTCGGCAAATAACGGCGTGCTCAAATAGCGCTCTCCGGTATCGGGTAACATGCAAAGCACCGTCGAGCCTTTCGGCGCCTCCCGGCAGACCGCAAGCGCGCCGGCGAAGGTCGCGCCGGCCGTGATACCGACGAAGATTCCCTCCTTGCGCGCCAGCTCCTTGCTCCAATGCATCGCGTCCGGCCCGGTGACCGCGATCACGCGATTAATGACGCCCATGTCGACGGCATCGCCGGTCAATTTGGGAATGAAGTCGGGACTCCAGCCCTGCATCGGATGGGGTTTCCACGCCGCATTGCTGGCCGATGGAGAGCCATCCGGCTTTCTGTCCTGAGCGGTACCGCTGGCAAGCATCGGCGCATCGGCCGGCTCGCAGACGACAATCTTTGTGTCCGGCATTTCCTTGGCCAGAACGCGCGCCACGCCTTTCAGGGTGCCGCCGGTTCCGAAGCCCGTCACCCAGTAGTCGAGGCGCTCGCCCGCGAAGGCCTCGACGATCTCGCGCGCCGTGGTGCGCGAATGCATATCGGGATTGGCCTCGTTCTCGAATTGCCGTGTCAGAAACCAGCCATGCGCCTTTGCCAATTCGTTCGCCTTGTTGACCATGCCGATGCCGCGCTCGACCGCGGGCGTCAGCACGACCTTCGCGCCGAGAAAGCGCATCAGCTTGCGCCGCTCGACGCTGAAAGTTTCGGCCATCGTGACCACGAGAGGGTAGCCCTTTTGCGCGCATACCATGGCAAGTCCGATGCCGGTATTGCCGCTGGTGGCCTCAATCACGGTCTGCCCCGGCTTGAGCTTGCCTGTCCGCTCGGCCTCCTCGATGACGCCCAAAGCCAGGCGGTCCTTGACCGAGCCGAGCGGGTTGAAGGCCTCGATCTTGACAAACAGGTTGACGCCTTCGGGCGCCAGCTTTCCGATTCTGACAACGGGGGTGTCACCCACCGTCTCCAGGATATTTTGATATTTGGGCCGCATCCAGTTCTCCTCATGCAAAGCCAGGCCATTGCCGAACCAAAAGCTGATCGAACGCCGGCCAATGTAGACCGCGGTTCAATTTTCCAGCAAGGCGGCCGCGCGCAGGGCGCTGACGAAACGATCACGTTCTTGAGGTAGCATAAAGGGGTAAGTGTCGTCGATGTAAGCAATATCGAGCCCCGGCTGCAGGCGAGACAACTCCCTGGCCGCGGCCTTCGCCCTTTCCTCAAGTCCACGCAGGCTTAATCCCGCGACCAATCGCTGCCGGGCCCTGACGTTTCCTGGATGGATGCGCACAGCCGCCTCCGCGGTCGAAATCGCCTCATCCAGATTGCCGAGCAGCAGATGACAAAGGCTTTGATCAGCAAGCGCCAGAGAGCGAAAACGGTAACGCGGGTCGAGGCGAAGAATCGCCTCAAGATGAGGCAGTGCGTTGGCAGGTTGTCCTGAAAATTCCAGAACGCAAGCAAGAAAATGCCTGGCAAGGGGCGCGCTGGGATTGAGCGCCACGGCCCGCTCCTCACCTTCCAATGCGGACGAAAAATCGCGTTCGGTCCATAGCCGCCCCATTCCCCAAAGCCCCTGGGCGAGCCATTCGCGGTCATCATGAGCCAATGCTTCTTCGGCCGCTTCGGACGAAGCTCGCATGGCATCGGCCCTAGGCTCGACCCAGCCCAAAATACCCTCGTGGTAATGGCACATGGACAATAACGCCCAGGCGCGCGCCGAGGCCGGATCGATTTCGAGCGCCAGCTTGAGATGCTTGCGACTTTCGGCGTGGCCTGCAGGGGTCATGAATTCCTGCAGCGAGAGAGCCTTCAGAACATGGTCCCAGGCGCCGAGATCGGAGGGATGTTTGCGGGCCGCGCGGCGCGCTTCAGCCCGCTGGATTTCAGGCTCGATGCTGACCACGATTCGCTCCGCAATTTCCTCCTGCACGAGGAAAACGTCGGCCATATCGCGATCGTAACGCTCCGCAAATAAATGATGCCCGGTCGCTGTCTCGATAAGCTGTATGGTGATGCGCACACGCTGGCCTGAGCGTCGCGCGCTGCCTTCAACCAGATAGGCTGCGCCCAACTCCCGGCCAATCTCGGTGACATTCTTGGGCTTGCCCTTGTAGACGAACGTCGAATTGCGCGCGACCACCGGAAACCAGCGCCAATATGCCAGCGCGGTGATGATGTCCTCGGTCAGTCCATCGACAAAGTAGTCCTCTTCGGGATCCCCGCTGAGATTGTCAAACGGCAGAACGGCGACGGCCCGGAGATCGCCAAAGTCGCCCGCAAGTCGTAGATTTCGCGATCTTGAGCGCCGGTCCATCACGAGGCGGAAGACCTGCACCGGGCGTGCGATATTCTTCAGGGCGCGCTCTCCGAGATCCTCAAAGGCATATTGGACCTTGTCGCGCACTTGATCATAAGCGGATCGAGACAGCAGGACGCCGCCCGGGTCCGATAATCCTTCCAGCCGCGCGGCAACGTTTACACCATCGCCGAATACGTCACCGTCTTCGACCATAATGTCGCCGACATTGACGCCAATTCGCAACTCGATGCTTTGTGCTGCTTTTGCTTCGTGGGTCATTTGGCTGACACGATCCTGCACCTCGAGTGCGCATTCAACAGCCTCCACGGCGCTGGCAAATTCCAGAAGGAAGCCATCTCCCATCGCTTTCACGAGTTGTCCGCCGCGGGCGGCGATAGCGGGATCAATGACATCGCTTCGCAGGGCGCCGACCGCGTTGAGCGTTCCAGGCTCGTCCTCGCCCATGAGTCGGCTATAACCGACGATGTCGGCGGCGACTATCGCAGCAAGCCTCCGTTCCATTCACGCTCCAACGGCGACGGTCATAGTCAGCTTGTTGCAAGTATAGCCGGGATTGGTGGACGGCACAGCGCGCCTGCATCGCCAGGGATGAAATAAAATGCTGCGGGGATGCCCGAAAAACGCATGTGCCGATCGCGGCCAATACCCTGTAATGTCTGCCGGAGGCCGATGCTACCCTGGAACATCGCGCCGCCTCTGGAGAAAGTTATTCCGTGGACGAGGATATCTTGCACAAACTGGAGGAGCGTCTCGGACCGATCCACGCCAGACAGCGATTGGGGATCGAGACGGATCACGAAGCCCAGGTCTTTGGTCAAGGACTTATCTTCTTTAATCTGGAAAACGCCCGCCTGGCGCCCGCGGTCATTCGAAATGCGCTGAAACTGACGGGGCTTTATTGGCGTGCAAGACGGAACGCCGGGCGCGTCACGATCAAACGAAACGAGCTGAAGTTCGCAGGATTGCCGTCACGTTTCGATGGCTACACCATTCTCCACATCAGCGACATGCATGTCGACATGAGCGAAGCCGCGATGCAGCACGTCATCGAACTTGTCGGCGGCATGCAGTACGATCTGTGCGTCTTGACCGGCGATTATCGAGGAAAGACTTACGGGCCGTTCGAGGCTACCCTCAAGGGCGTGGCAAAGGTGAGAGCGCACCTGAGGCCGCCGGTCTATGGCGTGCTCGGCAACCACGATACCATTCAAATGGTTCCGGCAATGGAAACCATGGGCATAAGAATGCTGCTCAACGAATGCGAAACCATCGCACGCGGCGATCAGCGCATCCACCTGGCCGGGATCGACGATGCGCACTTCTTCAGGGTCGACAACATCGAAAAGGCCGCCTCGCAGATTCCGAAAGGCGAGTTCTCGATCCTGCTGTCTCACACCCCGGAAGTCTATCGCCAGGCTGCCCATGCCAATTTCGATCTGATGCTTTGCGGCCATACCCACGGTGGGCAATTGTGTCTGCCCGGGTCTGTTCCGATCAAGCTGGAGGCGGTTTTGCCACGGCGAATGGGGGCGGGCGCCTGGCAGCATAACCGGATGAACGGCTACACCTCGGTGGGCGCCGGATCGAGCGTCGTTGCTGTACGTCTGAACTGTCCGCCCGAAATCACGCTGCATCGCCTCCGGTGCGGCTGACGCAGGCTAATAGGGCCGTTCGCGCATATGGGCCCGATACAGAAGGCGGGAAAGAACGAGCTCGCCGACAAAAAAGATTCCTGTGCCAAGGGCGATGTCGGCGACCGTCAAGGAAAGTGCATTGCGGCATGCCAACATCGGGAACAGGGATTCGGGTACCTGATCGATTCCGATCGCCTGGCTGCTAGGCGGAAAATTCAAGCGGCGTTTCACGAAACTTGAGAACAGGTCGCCCGCCATTGCCGTGCTTGCGACGATGAGCCCCATTGCCGGACTGATGCCGATGATTGGCGCGGCGATTGTCGTAATGAGGATCGAAACCAGGATTCCCCGGATTGTTTTCGAATGACCAAGTATCGGCCGCTCATCCAGAAACACGATACCGGCATCCAGCGGGCGGGCAAAACGCGAACCAAAAATCTTCTTCGCAACGATGGGTGTGCCGTTTGCCAACATCAACAAAATCAATAATTGGAGGATAGGCAAAGGTTGCATCTCAGCGGCCTATATCAGCCTGCGCCGATTGTCGTTCGGCTCACCAGGGCCGGAGTTTCGCGGATTGGTTTGCTGTCGGCAACGACTCTTTCGGCGCGATTGTCACCCGTGACGCAGGCTGTAAACTACCCCTTGAGGCAATTTGCGCGGGACGAAGCCGCGCCTGAGGGAGACGACGATGCGCCCGCTTGAATTTGGCTGGTATCTGCCCACGCATGGCGACACCACCGCCTATGGCGTCGCCGCCGCCGAGGTGCGGGGGTCACCGGATCTCTGCGATCGCGTGGTGCAGGCCGCGGAGAAGGCTGGCTTCGAATATTTGCTGATCCCGGTGGGTTCGGTCTGCTGGGAGGCCTGGATCACCGGCGCGTTCATGGCGGCGCGCTCCGCGAAGATCAAGCCGCTGATCGCGGCCCGGCCCGGCTACATCAATCCGGTGCTGCTGGCGAAAATGATCTCGACCTTCGACCAGATGTCGGGCGGGCGCATCTGCATCAACCTGATCGCTGGCCAGAACGAGAGCGAAGTCGAAGGCGAAGGCGTGCGCTACGCCAAGGAAGAGCGCTACGCGTTGATGGAGGAGGAGGTCTCGATCCTGAAGGCGCTGTGGACCGCACGCGGCCCGCTGAATTTCCAGGGCAGGTTTCACACGCTTTCCGGCGCGCATATCAGGCCGCGGCCGCTGCAGCAGCCATTCCCGAAGTTCTATCTCGGCGGCGGTTCGCGCGCAGCCTGGGAAATCTCGGCGAAGCATTCCGACGTGCACCTGTTCTGGGGCGACCTGCCTGAGCGCATCGCTGCGAACATTGCCGAGATCACGGCGATGGCGAGGGCCCATGATCGCGACAAGACCATCGGCTTCGGCATGCGCCTGCAGGTGATCTGTCGCGAGGACGAGCGCGATGCGTGGGAAGCTGCCGACATCCTGGTGCGCGATGCCACCGAACGGCAAAAGCAGGAGATAAAGACGCTCTACACCAGGTCGGAGGCCAACCAGCGTGTGCAGCAGCTTGCCCGGGAATATGGCGATCTCCTGCTGCCGCATTTATGGACCGGCATCACCCGCGTCCGGCCCGGCGCCGGCATCGCCGTCGTCGGCAATCCCGTACAATGCGCCGACACGATCCAGCAATTCATCGACGCCGGCTGCCATTCGTTTTGCCTGTCAGGCTATCTGCACGATGAGGAGGCCGAGCGTTTCGGCCGGCTGGTCCGCCCGATCCTCGCCGACAACAATCGCGGCCGGCTGGCGGCGTAAGGCAAGCACCGATCCGCCTATCGGTATCCCCGATCAGTCGGGCCATCTTGCTTGGGGCGAACGTTGGCAGAGGATACCGGCCGGTGAAGGAGGATCGGATGTGCAGTCGATGGTTTGTTTTTCTGGTCGCGGCCGGAACGCTGCTGCAAACCGGCGTCAGCCGCGCCGATGCAATCGATGGAAACTGGTGCAGCACCGACGGCATGCGCATGTCCATCAGCGGCGAGAAGATAACGACCCCGGGCGGCAAGCACATTCAGGGCAATTACAGCCGTCACGCCTTTGACTACATCGTTCCGGAGGGGGAAAACGGTTCGGGCGAAGCCGTGAATATTGTCCTGCGCGGAGAGTATCTTGCGCTGTCGCGCAGGGGACCGGCCAGCGGTCCCTTGAGGGAATGGCATAGATGCAAGGAAGGGATCAGCTAAGGGATGATCCGGAAAAGCGGGGACGGGTTTTTTCGAAAGATCATGCCCAAACAAAGGGGTGAGACCAGGAAATTCGCGCCAGGCGAGCCGGAATGCGGCAACGCCGATTGATCTCTGGCTTACGCGACGGCCGCGGCTTTCTCGCTGCGAGGATCGAGTAATTTCCGCACCTCGGCGCCAGGCTTGGCGGCGCTGAACAGGTAACCCTGCATCTCGGTGCAGCCCAGCGTTCGCAGCAATTCCTTTTGCTCTTGCGTCTCCACCCCTTCGGCGGTCGTCGTCATGCTGCGCGCGGCTGCGATGTTGACCACCGCCTGCACGATCGCCGATGAGCCGTCGATTTCCGCGAGGTCGCTGACAAAGCAGCGGTCGATCTTGATCTTGTCGAACGGGAAGCGTTTCAGATAGCTGAGCGAGGAATAACCGGTGCCGAAGTCGTCGAGCGCGATACGCACGCCGATGGCGCGGAGTTGATGCAGGATGGCAAGCGCGGTCTCATCGTCGCGGATCAGCACCGCCTCGGTGATTTCCAGTTCCAGCCGGTTCGCCGCAAGGCCGGAGGCGGCAAGCGCCCCCATGATCTTCAGCGCCAGGGCCTGGCTTTTCAACTGAACGGGCGAGACGTTGACGGCGACCCGGATATGATCGGGCCAGGTGGCTGCCTCCGCGCAGGCGGTTCGCAGCACCCACTCGCCGAGTTCGACGATCAGGCCGGTGTCTTCGGCGACCGGGATGAATTCGGCGGGCGACACCATGCCGCGTTCGGGATGGCGCCAGCGCAGCAGCGCTTCGCAGCTGATCACCTCGTCGCTTTGAAGATTGACCAGCGGCTGATAGTGGATTTCGAAGCCGCCGTTTCCGAGCGCCTGACGCAGATCCTGCTCCATCGTCAGCCGCGCCTTGGCACTCGCATCCATGGTCGGTTCGAAGAAGCGATGGGTTCGCCGGCCGCCGGCCTTGGCGCCATACATCGCCAGGTCGGCATTCTTGACGAGCTGATCGAGATCGGTGCCGTCCTGCGGCGCCAGCGCAATGCCGATGCTGGCATCGGTCGAAAGATGGTGGCCGAGGCACATATAGGGTTGGCGGATCGCGTCATGAATTCGGGTCACGAATTCCACGACATCGGCGGTACTCTCGACGGCGGTCTGGATGACCGCGAACTCGTCGCCGCCGAGTCGTGCGATCAGATCGGTCTCGCGGATGCTGGTCTTGATTCGGGCGGCCACGGCCTTGAGCAGTTCGTCGCCGACATGATGTCCGAGCGAATCGTTGATGCCCTTGAACTCGTCGATGTCGATATAGAGCAGTGCGAATTGCTCGCCCCGGCTGGTCCGCTGCAGCTCGCGCTCGATCTGTTCGCGGAACAGCACCCGGTTCGGCAGGTCGGTCAGCGCGTCATAATGCGCGAGGTGCGCGATCTTCTCGTCGGCGCGCCGGCGCTCGGTCACGTCCTCGACGACGTTGATCAGATACTGGGTCTTGCCGGTCTGATCCTGTACGCCGATGCGCCTTGATGTGATGAAGCGATGACCCAACCCCTGACTTTCCCACGGGCGCTCATCCAGAAACAGGCCGTCGGGACTTTGTAGCGCCATCTCATCGTCGGCAGCGATCGTCTCAGCGGCGGCCTTTGGAAATAAATCGTGGGCCGTCTTGCCGACGATGGCATCGCGCGGAATGCCGAACTGGGTCTCGGCCACCCGGTTGGCCAGCAGGTAACGGCCATCGCGCACATCCTTCACCGTGATCTGCGACGGGATGTGATCGATGATCTGGCGCAGGAAGGCATAGTTCCGGTCGCGTTCCCGCTCGAGATTGCGGCGCTCCGTGATGTCTTCGATCGTCGCGACCCATCCGCCCTTTGCCAGCGGCTTGTTGACGATCAGGGCGGAGCGTCCATCTCCCGTTTCCATCACGGTATGGGTGATCTTGCCCTCGGCAAGGTTGCGCATGATGTCCGAACAAAAGGCATCGACGTCTCCGTCGAACGATCCGGTGTCCTTGCGATGCTGGATGAGTTCGTAGAAGTGGCAGCCGGGCTTGGCGACGTCTGTCGAAAGCTGGTACATGTCGAGATAGCGCTGGTTGCAGATGACCACACGCGCCGATGAATCGTACAACACGAGGCCTTGCGTCATGTTGTTGAGGGCGGTGTCGAGCCGGTGCTTTTCGGATTCCAGCCGCTGCTGCGCCTCCTGATTTTGCCGGGCCATCAGTCGGCTGATCTGGAACAGGATGAACGCGATCACCAGCGCGGCCGAAACAGCGGCGCCAATCAGGAATCTCGTCTGCGCGCGCCAATCGGCCAGCGCGGCCGGGATCGTGGTGGTCGCGACGACCACAATCGGGAAGCGGCTCAACTCGGTGGCCGAACCGATCCGGTCCAGATTGTCGATGGGACTCCGCAGACGCAGGGTCTGGTGACCTTCCCCGGCCAGGATTTTACTGAGCAGTGGGGCCTTTTTGAAATTTTGCCCGATTACCGCGGGGTTTTGAGGGTAGTGTGCCAGCATCGTTCCGTCGCGATGGACCATGGAAATCGACGCGCCCTTGGCGAGGGCGACGGAGGCAAAAAAGTTTTCGAAGTAGGCGGGATCGATGCGGCGCGTCATGACGCCGAGGAAAACCCCGTCGGGTCCGTTCAGCCTGTGCGCGACCACGGTGATCCAGTTGCCGGAAATGAAGCTACGGACCGGCTCGGCGAGGGTATCGGTCGATTGCGGGTTCGATTTGAAGGTTTTGAAATAAGCCCGCTCGGCGATGCTGACGGCCGGCAGCGGCCAGGCGCCCGACGAATTGATCAGCTTGCCGTCCGCATCGAAAATCTGGACGTCGCCGACATTGGGCAGCGAGATGACTTTGGCTCGCAGCGTCGCGTGCGCTTCGGGGGAAGACATCTGGCGCCTGAAAATCTCGGGCGAAGCCATTCCCGAAATTTGCATCTGGGAGATCAGGTTGTTGGCGATGGCGTCGGCGTCGTCGAATTGCTGGTCGAAGTGGCGGTTAAGGAGCATGACCGTATTCTCGAGCTCGCGCTCGGAACTGCGGAGCGCGCGTTCGCGAAACTCGCCGACCATCACGATGGTGCCGATGACGATCGCCGCAACCATGAAGCCGCCGCCCAGGACAAGCCAGGGCACGGGATCTCGCCGGATCGACCGGGCGATTTGATGTGAGCCCATGGCCGTGGTCCGGTGCTTTTTTAGCCGGCGCCACATGCTGGAAACAGGTTTTCGCATTCCTCGACCCCTCGAGGGAATGCTTACGACGGACAAATGGCATCCCGGTTAGGAAATCCGGTTACTTAAGGCTTAATGCGAATGCGGGCTTCGGCCTTTATTTCCGGGCCTGCGCCGCCATGCTAGCGTTGCCGGCGCGGCGGACGAAGTTTCGGGCGGATCGGCGGCGAGCCCGTTACGTTCCGTTGAGGATACGACCAGAGCCGCACCGCGAACGGGAGGCTACGAGCCATGGCGAAGACTTCCGACTCCCGGGATTCCCGGTCTTCGCGCACGCGCGTTGCCTGGCCCATTTTTCGTTCGTTGAATTCGTACCGCCTGCAATTTCTCAGCCGCGATCTGCTTGCCGGATTGACGCTTGCCGCGATCGCAATACCCGAGCAGATGGCGACCGCCCGGCTGGGCGGGTTTGCCCCGCAGTTGGGCTTTTATGCCTTCCTGGCGGGCTCGCTGGCGTTCGCTATGTTCGGAAGCAATCGCTTCCTGTCATGCGGGGCGGATTCGACGATCACGCCGATCTTTGCCGGCGGTCTTGCGCTGATCGCAGCCGCCGGCACGCCGGATTACCTGGCGCTGGCCGCGGCTCTGGCGCTGATGGTCGGATGTCTGCTTGTCGCCGCCGGCATTTTTCGTCTCGGCTGGATCGCCGATCTGCTTTCGATGCCCGTCACGGTCGGTTTCCTTGCGGGGATTTCGGTGCATATCCTGATTTCCCAATTGCCGGTGATACTCGGGCTGCCATCGCCAGAGGGCCCGATGCTGCGGCGCCTGGCGACCCTCGTCGCGCACCTCAACGAAACCAACCCGCTGACGCTTGTGGTCGGCATCGGAGTGCTGGCGATAACCGCCATCTCCGAGCGGATCGACGCGCGGATCCCCGGTGCATTGATCGGGTTGGCCGCGGCAAGCGCAGGCGTATGGCTGCTCGGGCTTGAGAACCGGGGTGTCGCCGTTGTTGGTGCGGTCTCCGTCGCCCTTCCAGCGGTTGGGATACCCGAAGTATCCGAAGCGCACCTGGCAAGCCTGGTGTCGCTCAGCCTCATCATCGCGGTCGTCGTCATGGTGCAGACGGCGGCAACGACGCGATCCTTCCTGTCCGGCCCCGACGAACTGCCCGACGTCGATCGCGATTTCGTCGGCGTTGGCATCGGCAGCATCCTGTCGGGCCTGATCGGCACGTTCCCCGTCAACGCCAGTCCGCCACGCACCGCCGTCGTCTGCGAGACCGGCGGACGATCCCAACTTGCCGGCCTCGCCGCCGCCGCCATCGTGATCGCATTGCTGGCATTCGGTGCGGCACTTCTCAGCCGAATTCCGAACGCGGCGCTTGCCGGCGTTTTGCTGTTCGTCGCGCTGCGGATCGTTCGTGTCGGCCAGATCGCTGCGATCTACCGGCAGTCCTCCAGCGAATTCCTTCTGATCCTCGCAACGTCGGCGGCGATCATCGTTCTGCCGATCGAGCAAGGCGTTGGAATGGGCATCGCGCTGTCGCTGTTGCACGGCATATGGAGCACGACCCGCGCCCGCGTGCTGGTATTCGAGCGCGTGCCCGGGACGTCGATCTGGTGGCCGGCCAGCCCGAATCATCCCGGTGAACGGGAGGCCGGCATCATCGTCGCGGGGTTTCAGGCGCCATTGTCCTTTCTCAACGCCTATCAGTTCCGCAGAGAGGTCCTGGATGCCCTGCAGTCCTCGCCGCCGAAGGTGCGGCTGATCGTGCTGGAGGCAACGGGCATCGTCGAGATCGACTTTACCGCGGCGCAGATCTTGGCCGATCTCATTCGCAAGTGCCACGCCGACGGCGTCGATTTTGCGATCGCTCGTCTCGAATCGGTCCGCGCGCAAGTCGCAATGGCGCGGTTCGGCATCGATGAGATGCTGGGACCGAACCGTTCGTTTCACAGCGTCGAGGAAGCCATAAAGGCGGTTGGCAAGAACTAGAATGCCTTGAGGCTCGGGTTCGCAGACGACGGTAAACCGGAAGGAGAATCAGGTGAGATTGCAGATCGGAAAGGACCGCGCCGGTTCGGTCCATCCCATGGGTCCGATCCTTCATTGGAAAAGTTTCCACACGCGACACTGCGGGCCGCTTCACTCGCGCGGAATGCGGCACTGCATCGTGCAATGAACGCCGGACTCGAGGAAGGCGATCTCGGTTTTGCCGTCGAATGGCCGAAGCGCCGATTCCATGAGCTTGCTGCCAAAACCTGCCTTCCCGATGACGCCGACCGGAGGGCCTTCGGTCTCGTCCCAGGTGATGTTGAGGCGATCGTCCGACACCGACCATGACACCTGCAACAGCCCGCGCGAGGAAGAAAACGCCCCGTATTTTCCGGCATTGGTGGCAAGCTCGTGAAAAATCAATGCAAGGCTCACCGCCAATTTGGCGGGAAGAAAAAGCGGAGTGCCGTTCAGGGTAAATCGGACATGGCCATAAGGTCCGAGTTCGCTGAGCAGGAGGTCCTTGATATCGCAGCCGCTGCCGTCGACCCGCGCGATCAGATCGTCGGTCGCCGACAGCGCCCGCATTCGCGGGTCGATGCGGGCCCAGATCTGCGGCTGATCATGAAGGGTCTGACGCAGAACCGCGTGAATCGTCGACAGTTTGTTTCTCAAACGGTGCTGGAGCTCCTCGACGACGAGCTTGCGGTACTTTTCTTCCTGGATCAGGCGTCCTGCGATTTGCCGTTGCTGCGAGGCGATCGATCGATAGTGCTCGACCCCCCATATTGTGAGGCCGCATACCGCCAGATAAATCATAAATAGAACCACCCTTGCGAAGTCGGCATGCCCCTCGCTGAAATTGACGGTGAGGCCGAGCGCGCCGCCGATGAGGGCGGTCGCTATTCCGATCCTGTAACCGCCGAACGCGGTGGCAAAGAATACGGCGGGAAAATACGGGGTAAAGAACACATCCGGGCGGATCATCGAAAGGCCCGACCGTGCCACGGTCGACAAAACGATGCAGGAGGCGGCAAATCCGATGGTGAAAAGCGGCGACGGCCGGGATGTTCCCTGCCAGCCCCGCCGGAATTCCTCGACCAACTTCATCATAGGTCACATCAGCCCATCGGCGAATCCAAAATATCGCCGAGCATAACTGAAAGACAAGCAATTTGAGGGCGCCAAAAGCGCCGGCCTGCCGGGCGAAAGGCTCCGCTTGCGTTGCCAGCCCAAGCCGGGAATATTGGCGCAAACAATCCGGGGAGGAAGCGATGAGCCGTTCAGGTCGCGTTTTCGGCGCGCTGGCGCTGTTGGCCGCCACAGCAACCAGCGCATTTGCAGACCCCGTTCTGCCCACGGCGGCGAGTCCCGAAGAGGTCGGTCTGTCTTCCGGCCAGCTTGCGCGAATTGAAGCGGTCACCCAGCAACATATCGATGCCGGACTGGTGCCGGGCGCCGTGATGCTGGTCGCGCGCCGGGGGAAAATCGCCTGGTACAAATCGCTTGGATTCCGCGATCGCGCGGCAAAGGATCCGATACGGCCGGATTCGATCTTCCGCATTTACTCCATGACCAAGCCGATCGTCTCAGTGGCCGCGATGACGCTGGTCGAGGAAGGCCGTATGCAGGTCACCGACCCGGTTTCGAAGTATTTGCCGGAAATGGCAGGGATGCAGGTCGGCATCGAGAAAACCGTCGACGGCAAGCCGGCGCTGGAACTGGTCGCACCCGCCCGCGAGATGACGGTGCAGGATCTGATGCGGCACACTTCCGGACTGATTTACGGAACGCGCGGCAACTCCCTTGTCAACGCGGCCTATCTCGAGGCGAAGATCGGCGACCGCGGTTTCAGCAACGAGGAGTTCGTTGCAAAGCTGTCGAAGCTGCCGCTGCGGTTCTCGCCGGGCGAGCGCTGGGAATACGGCGTCTCCACCGACGTGCTGGGCCGTGTTCTGGAGGTTGTGTCCGGCAAATCGCTCGGCGAGTTTCTCAACGAGCGTGTTCTGGCCCCGCTCGGCATGTCCGACACCGCTTTCTATGTGCCGGCGGGCAAACTGTCCCGCGCCGCGCAGCCCTGGCAGAGCCCGGAAGGACCGCCGATGACGCCGCGTTTCGACGTGGCGCAAAAGCCCCGTTATGAATCCGGCGGCGGCGGCCTTACCTCCACCATGGACGATTATCTCCGCTTCGCGATCATGCTTGCCGATGGCGGCGAATTCGCCGGCAAGCGATTGCTCGGCACCAAGACGCTTGAATTCATGACTGCCGATCACGTCGGATCGCGGCCGGGCCGGCCGCCGGGATTGGGTTTCGGCCTCGGCTTCGAGGTGCGCACCAGCGTCGGAGACGCGGGTCTGCCCGGTTCGCTCGGCGAATACGGCTGGGCCGGTAACGCCGGAACCCTGTTCTGGATCGATCCGAGGGAACAGCTCATCGCCATCTATCTGGTTCAGGTCAGCGATACCGACCGCATCATGCTGCGCAATCAGTTCCGGACCATGGTCCAGTCCGCCATCATCAACTAATCCAACGCATACCAAGGAGCAAACATGGGACGGCTCAGCGGCAAGGTCGCGGTCATCACCGGCGCGACAAGCGGCATCGGCCTGCGCACCGCGGAGGTTTTTGTCGCGGAGGGCGCGAAGATCGTCATCGCCGGCCGCCGCGTGCCGGAGGGCGAGGCATTGGCCAAGAAACTCGGCGCCAACTGCATCTTCCGCCGGACCGATGTCGCGTTCGAGGATCAGATGCGCGCGCTGATCGCAGAGGCGGTCGAAAAATTCGGCCGCATCGATTGTCTGTTCAACAATGCCGGCGGCCCGGCACAGACCGGCGGCATCGAAGGGCTCGAGGTGGATCGCTTCGACGCCGCGATGGCAACGCTGCTGCGCAGCGTGATGCTCGGCATGAAACACGCCGCGCCCCACATGCGCCGCCAGGGCTCCGGTAGCATCATCAACAATGGCAGCATCGCAGGCAAGCTTGGCGGCTATTCCACCTCGCTGGTCTATGGCACGGCCAAGGCCGCCGTGATTCACCTCACCAGATGCGTCGCGATGGAGCTTGGCGAAGTCGGCATCCGCGTCAACTCGATCTCTCCGGGCGTGATCGCCACCGGCATTTTCGGCAAGGCGCTCGGTCTGTCGGTGGAAGCGGCGGAGAAGACGCCGGAACTGATGCACGGGGTCTATAAATCGGCGCAGCCCATTCCACGCGCCGGACTGCCGGAAGATATCGCATATGCCGCGGTATTTCTCGCCAGCGACGAATCCACTTTTGTCAACGGGCACGATCTGGTGGTCGATGGCGCCATAACCGGCGGCCGCAACTGGACCCAGCAACAACAGGGCTATGTCGCCTTGCGCAAGACGTTCGAACAGGGCGCGGGGTAGCCATCCCCTCGTGATTGCGAGCCGTTGGCTCCCCGCAATGACGAATGGGACACAGTTCCGGAGATAAGGAGAACCCAATGCTCGCAATATTCGCGCCGCTGGATTTTTCTCCAAGGCGGGCTCAGCCGCTTTATGCGGCGCTCATCGCCGGGCTCGCCTGCGCTTTCGTGATCGGCAAGGCATTGCCGCTCGCGATGGATGCCATCTCGACCATGGCAGCGCCGCTATGCGCGGTCGGCGATTCCCAGGGCTCGGCGCTCGATACCGTCGAGCCGATTGCCTCGCACGCGTTGCCGAATGTCCCGGGCAAGCGCGTCACGGTCGTGCGGGTGTTTTATGGCCCCGGCGGATTTACCCGCGCGCACCGGCACGGCGGCTCGGTCACCGCCTACGTCACCAAGGGCGAGATTCGTTCGCAGCTCGCCGGCGGCCCCGTCGAAATATTCAAGGTGGGCCAGTCGTTCTTCGAGCCGCCGGGTGCAACCCATCTGGTCTCGGCAAATGCCAGCGCCACCGAGCCTGCGGAACTGATTGCCGTGTTCGTGGCCGACGAGGGCGCGCAGCTCACGACGTTCATCGAATAGGCGTCTTCGAACGCACCGTAACACGATCCGCCGTCAGACCGGCTTCAGCGTGACGCGCAATCCGTCCTTCGGCTTGGGGATCGGCCACATCTGCCAGTCCGGGGTATAGCCGGGCTCCAGCGAGACTTCGAGATTCTGCAGGAAATGCCGGGCGAAGCATTTTGCCTGCATATAGGCGAAGTGCAGGCCGAGGCACATATGCGCGCCGCCGCCGAACGGCACCCAGGCAAACCGGTGCCGGTTGCGCTGCGCTTCGTCGGTGAAGCGCATCGGGTCGAACGCGTCGGGATCGGGCCAGATTTCCGGCATGTGGTGGGTGAATAGCGGATTGATGGCGACCAGCGTGCCCGCCGGTATCGCATAGCCCTTGAAACTGAAATCGCGCGTCGCGCGTCGCGGAATCGACGGCACCGGCGGTTTCATCCGCATCGCTTCCTTGAACGCCATCTCCGACAGCGGCATGGCTTCGAGCTTGTCGAACGTCGTCGGTTCGTGGACCGCGATATCAAGCGCTGTAACTTCATCGCGCAGTTTTCCCTGCCACTGCCGGTTGGCGGCAAGCGCGGCCACAAAGGATGTCAGCGACGAAGTCAGCGTGTCGTGCGCGGCCATCATCAGGAAGCTCATGTGGTCGACGATATCCTGCGTCGACAACAGCGCGCCGTCCTCATGGGTGGCGTGGCATAGTTGCGAGAACAGATCGTCACCGCCGCCTTTGGCGCGGCGGAGCGGAATCTGCTCCGAGAAGTAGGCCACCACGCGTTTGCGGCCCTTGACTCCACGC
This sequence comes from uncultured Alphaproteobacteria bacterium, assembly GCA_963742425.1. Classification (GTDB taxonomy): domain Bacteria; phylum Pseudomonadota; class Alphaproteobacteria; order Rhizobiales; family Xanthobacteraceae; genus Bradyrhizobium. The sequence continues at coordinate 172,537 of CAVULR010000004.1, read as the reverse complement.
GCCATTTGCGTGCCCGGCCAGGGTTGGCGGATCGGGGTGACCGACGCCGCCACCATATCGATGAACGCGCGGGTGATCTCGTCGACTTCCTGACCGATGCCCTCGCCGAGAAACGATGTGGCCGCGAGGTCGAGCGTGAGTTGTTTCATCGCCGGGTAGAACAGGATCGGCCCCGGCAATTGCCGCCATCGCGTCACGCGCTGCGAGATGCCGGCATCCAGCGCCGCGAGATAGGATTTCATCGGTCCGGACTTGAACGCAACCGAGAGCGCGCGCCGATGCAGGCGATGCTCGTCGAAATCGAGCAGCATCAAGCCGCGTGGAAACAGCCGGTCCAGAATAGTTCCCCAGCCATGGGTCGAGGAGAACAGCTTGCTCTGGTCGAACAGCAAAAGTTCGTTGGCCTCCGGTCCGAGCACGCTGACGCTGGTTTCGCCGAGCACGCGGCTGCGATAGATGAGGCCATATTTCGCCGCCATCCGCTCGACTTCGCCTTTGGGGTCGGCAAGGATCGCCAGCGTGCGGCCGATGACCGGCCAGCCCTCGTCGCCTGGAATATGCGCGAGCAAATTGCGTTTTGGCGGCGTCAGGGGCATCGCGGGAGAGGCCACACTTTGTATCGACATGGCTGTTGCTCCTTATGCTCTCGGCATCGGCCGGACCGATACCATTTAAAATAGCCGGTTGCCGCGCCGCTGCAAAGCCTCCTGGCCTTGGGTTGCAAGATTCGACCCATGAATGATGCGCGACAAAATCGCCCGCCATGATAGGCTCCGGCAAAATTGCATCGGTCAGGGGGTATGAACATGCCGGGTATTGTCAGGGGGATGTGCATTGCGCTGGCAGCGGCGGGCTGGCTGGTGGCTGGGCCGACCGCGGTGCTGGCGCAGACCAAACCGGTCGTCACGACCCTTGGCCCTGATTTCCCCAAGACCGAAATTTTTATCGGCAACAGCTTTTTTTATTACAACAACGGGATGCCCGGTCATGTGAGACTGCTGGAAAGGGCTGCGGACCCGGATCACAAGAAGGACTATCGCGCGACGATGGTGACGATCGGCGGTTCCGGTATCGACTGGCACGATGTCGAGAGTTATTTCCGGCCCAACGCGATCGGCTCGTATTCGTTCGACGAGGACAATAACGTCAACTTCAACAAGCTCGACAAATTGTTCGATGTCGCCGTCATGATGGATTGCAGCCAGTGCCCGATCCATCCCAAACTCAAGACGGTATTCACCGAATTTACCAAAAAGAACAGCGACATTGTGCGTTCCCACGGCGCAAGGCCGGTGCTCTTCATGTCCTGGGCCTATGCCGACAGGCCGGAAATGACCGCGCAATTGGCGGAGGCCTATACGGCCGCCGGCAATGAAAACAACGCGCTGGTGATTCCAGCCGGTCTTGCGTTCGCGCGCGCGGTCGGCAAACAGCCGGAACTCAATCTTTACGCTCCGGACAAGCGTCATCCCTCGCTGGCGGGGACTTATCTTGCGGCATGCACGGTGTTTGCGGCGCTGACCGGGCGCTCGCCGGTCGGCAATCCCTATCTTGCCGGCATCGATCAGCCGACTGCGAAATTCCTGCAGATCGTCGCGTGGGAAACCGTGCAGGATTATTATCGGAACTAGGCTTGGACCCCCTCGGTATTCTCTCTTTGAAGCGCGTCCGGAAATCGGAATGAAACGGCGTCGATTTATCGCAGGCGTGGGCGTGACGACGGCGTCCTCGTTGCTTTGGCCGCTTGTCGCGGACGCGCAGCAGCCGGAAAAGTTGCCCACCATCGGATTCCTGGGCACGACGACGCTTCTGGTCTGGCACGACTATGTTCCCGCTTTCGTGCAGCGGTTGCGCGAACTCGGCTGGATTGAAGGCAGGACCGTCGCGATCGAATATCGCTGGGCGGAGGGACGCGACGAACGCTTCCGCGAGATCGCCGATGAGTTTGTGCGGCTCAAGGTCGACGTGATCGTGACCTCGGGAGGCGCGGGTGTTGCGGTGAAGCAGGCGACGTCGACCATTCCGATCGTCCTTGCCTTGGCGAACGACCCGGTCGGCAGCGGTCTGGCCGCGAGTCTGGCGCGGCCCGGCGGCAACGTGACGGGCCTGTCGCTGCTCGCGCCCGATCTTGCCGGCAAACGGCTCGAAAATTTGCGCCAGATTCTGCCCGACGTTCGCCGGTTGGCCATTCTGGGAAATGCCGGCTATCCCGCCGCCGTGGTCGAAATGGTCGACCTCCAGGCGACGGCTCGCAAGCTCGGACTTGAGACGACGATCCTCGAGGTGAGGCGGGCAGAGGATATGGCGCCCGTCATCGAGCAACTGAGGGGTCGTGTGGACGCGCTTTATGTGTGTGCCGACCCGCTCATCAGCACCAACCACGTTCGCATCAACGCGCTGGCGCTTGCGGCGCAATTGCCGACCATGCACGGCGCCGGGTATTACGTCGAAGGCGGCGGGTTGATGTCCTATGGACCGCACTATGCGGACTTGTTCCGCCGCGCCGGTGACTATGTCGACAAGATCCTGCGCGGCACCCGGCCGGGCGATCTTCCGATTGAACAACCGACGAAATTCGAACTCGTCATCAACCTAAAGACCGCCAAGGCGCTCGGCATCACGGTGCCGCCTTCCTTGCTTGCGACTGCCGATGAGGTGATCGAATGAGGCGGCGCGAATTCATCGCGGGTGTGGGCGCCGCGGCGGCGTCGCCGCTTGTCGCGCGTGCGCAGCAACCGGCGAAGCTGCCGGTTATCGGCTATTTGGGTCCCAATACGCCTTCAGTTGATAGTGATCGGCTGCCTGCCTTTGTGAATCGGCTGCGCGAACTTGGCTGGATCGAGGGCCGTACCGTTCACATAGAGTATCGCTGGGCAGAAGGACGCAGTGAGCGCCTCACCGAGATGGCCACCGAGTACGTCGATCGAAAGGTAGACGTCATCGTCACGGCGGCAACCCCGCCGACCGCCGCGGCAAAGCAGGCGACGTCGGTTATCCCGATTGTGTTCGCGGCCGTCGGAGACCCGGTCGGAGCGGGCTTGGTCGCTTCGCTGGCGCGTCCAAGTGGCAATGTTACTGGAATGTCGCTGCAGCAGACCGATACTGCCGGCAAGCGGCTGGAACTGTTGCGTGAGGTTATCCCAGGCCTGCGCCGTCTGGCGATCATGGTCGACAGCGGCAATGCCTCCGCTATGCTGGACATGCACGAGGCTCAGGCAGCGGCTAAAACGGCTGGGCTCGAAGCAGTTACTTCAGAGGTACGTCGCCCCGAAGATATCGTGCCTGCATTCGACACCTTCAAAGGCCGAGCGGAAGCACTTTATGTCTGCAACGACCCGCTCACAATCACCAACCGGCTTCGCATTGTTACCTCAGCATTGGACGCGCGGCTTCCGACGGTGTTTGACGCGCGGGAATACATCGAGGCGGGAGGGCTGATATCCTACGGGGCGAGCTTCGCGGACTTGTTTGGGCGCAGCGCCAATTTTGTCGACAAGATTCTGCGCGGAGCCAAACCGGCCGATCTCCCGGTGGAGCAACCAACCAAGTTCGAATTGCTCATCAACCTCAAGACGGCCAAGACGCTTGGCATCACGGTGCCGCCTGCGCTGCTCGCCCGCGCCGACGAGGTGATCGAATGAGGCGGCAGGCGCGAGATCGCCATCGCGCCGATGTTTTGCGATAAGCGACGCTAGTGCTACAATTCGCGGGAGAATGTCGACTGTCCGCCACATGCGCTTTGACGAGGGAGGGGATCGATGACCGACAGCGCCATGTACCATGAAGGCAATCGCCGGCTGCAGGACCAGTTCGACAGCCGCCGCATTTCCGACCGCCTGGAAACCTTTACGCGCACCGAGTTCACGCCCGACGACCGGGCGTTTATCGAACGCATGCCATATTTCTTTCTGGCGACCGCCGATGCCCAAGGCAGGCCCGATTGCTCGTTCAAGGGCGGCATGCCGGGCTTCGTTTCCGTCACGGGGCCGTCGGAGCTGGCCTTCCCCGACTATGACGGCAACGGAATGTTCAAGAGCCTCGGCAATATCCTGGTCAATGCCGAAATCGGCATGCTGTTCATCGCCATGCATGGCAAGCCGCAGCGCCTGCGCGTCAATGGCACCGCGACCGTCAGTCGCGAAGATCCGCTGCTCGCCCAAACCGTCGGCGCACAGCTTGTCGTGCGTGTCGCCGCCCGATCGATCTTTCCGAATTGCCCGCGCTACATCCCGACCATGCAGTTGACCGAGGATTCGATCTACGCGCCGCGCCCGGGTTGCGATCCACCCGAGCCGGCGTGGAAGGATTTTGACAGCTTCAAGGATTGCGTCCCCCCGCGCCAGCCGACCTTTAAGGGCTGAGTTTCAGGCGAAGGTGCGCGCCTTCATCCTTCGAGACACGCGAAGCGCGCGCTCCTCAGGACGAGGTCTTCGACCCTCATGGTGAGGAGCGCGGCAACGCCGCGCGTCTCGAACCATGTGGCCATGGGATCAGCAGCCCTTGATTCGGCCTTAGCTGGAAAATACGTTAACGCTGCTCAATTCACGCCTTTCGCTTCGCGGCTTCCTTTTGCAGGTCGGGCGCGTTGATGGTCGGGATTGCGACGCGGCCGGGGCCGGTGAGCGAGAGCGCGGCCGCGGCCTTGTCGTTTTCCAGGATCTTGGCCATCACGGCCTGGCCTGCGCGCTCGAACACCGCGCGGTTTTCCCTCACGAAGTTTTGCGACTCGCGCAATTTGGCGATGTGGCCGTTGATTTCCGGGATCACGTAACGCGCCACCATGTCCCAGCTGCGGCGGGTGTTCTCCGGATTGGCCCAGTCGTGCACGAAGCCGACGATGGTGCCGACGCCGCCGGAAACCTCCATCAGGCTCTTGATGGTTTTGACGAGATCGTCGGGCGTGCCGATGGTGGAGGCGGCGGCTTCGCCGCCGGCGGTCTTCTCGATGGCGTCCTCGGGCGAGGTGAACGGCTGCAGGCCCGGCCGCTGCAGCGTGCGGACGTTATATTCATTGTGCCAGTGCATCAGTCCGGCGCCGGCTTCGCGCCGCGCCTGTTCACGGCTCTCGGCGATGTGCCAGGACAGCAGCACGCGCCAGTCGGCGCGGCTCACGGTGGTGCCGGCTTTTTTGGCGGCATCCTCCGCAAAGCCCCATTGCGTCGGCAGCGCCATCAAACCCTGGGTCGACATCGAGCCGAGCGAGATGATGCCGATGCCGTATTTGCCGGCCAGCGTCATGCCCGACGGCGAAATCTGCGAGGCCACCACGAACGGCATGTCTTCCTGCAAGGGCAGGATCTGCAGCGCGGCATCGTTCATGGTGAACCAGTCGCTCTTGGCCGTGACGCGCTCGCCCTTGAACAGCCGGCGGATGATCGCGATCGCCTCGTCCTGGCGGTCGCGCTGCGTCATCGGGTCGATGCCGAGCGTGTGCGCGTCGGAGGCAAGCGCGCCCGGCCCGGAGCCGAAGATGGCGCGGCCGCCCGTCATGTGGTCGAGCTGCACCATGCGTTGGGCGACGTTGAAAGGATGGTGATAGGGCAGCGAGATCACGCCGGTGCCAAGCTTGATGCGCTTGGTACGCTCGCCGGCGGCGGCCAAAAACATCTCCGGCGAAGCGATGGTTTCCCAGCCCGAGGAATGATGTTCGCCGCACCAGAATTCATCATAGCCGAGCGCATCGAGCTGCTCGACGAGATCGAGATCGCGGCGGAATTGCAGCATCGGATGCTCGCCGATCGGGTGATGCGGGGCGAGGAAGGCTCCGAATTTAAGGCGCGCCATGGGGTTTCTCTCCGGACTTGTCGTTGTGGTGAACATTGCTCGGGTGCTGGGCCCAAACTACGGGGCGGGAAGGGTCAAGGCAATCGCGGAAAGGGCACGCCGATGCATGGTTGTCGTGCGGGCGCGGGGGCCCTCGGGGTGACATGCCGCCGCCCGGAATTCTACCGGTTTTGCGCGTAGCGTTTCAGGCGGGGTCCTGGGCGTTGGTCGCTGTCGGCGAGTTGCTGATTTCTTTCGGTCACCAAAACGGAATTTGCGGTGAGCCAATTTGATCAGCGGCCCCTCGATGAGCCGGTAACTTGCGAAGCAAATCGTCAGCCGGTATCGCGAAAGCAGAGATGATGAGGGCGGGAAGAATCCGGCGAACGGGTAAGCGGCCCAGCCGAATTTACACCTCGCTGCCCTTCAGCTAAGAGAATTTCTTAGGTTTTACGGCTTGAGGCGGCGATGTATCTGAAGCAATCCGACTCAACCGCTTCGTTGCAGCTGTCCAGCCAGCGCAAGCGCGATCTGCTCGATCATTTTGAGAAAAACGGCGACGAGCTGGATCGCTGGCGCGAATTCAACGTCGCCTACCACGAAGACGACCGCAAATTCATGCAGTTCCTGATTCCGCCGGGCAAGCGGGTGCTGGAGTTGGGCTGCGGCCGCGGTGATTTGCTCGCCGCGCTAAAGCCGTCCTATGGCGTCGGCATCGATTTCGGCGCCGAGACCATCGCCAAGGCGAACGCCCGACATCCCGATCTGCAATTTGTTCTGGGCGACGTCGAAGATCCGGCCGCACTGAACGGAATCGCCGGACCATTCGATTATATCGTGATCGCCGATACCATCGGCATGTTCGAAGATATCGATAGCACGTTGAGGCTGGTGCATCATTTGTGCGCGCCGTCGACGCGAATCATCATCTCCTATTATTCCCATCTGTGGGAGCCGGTGCTGAAACTTGCCGAACTGCTGCATCTGCGCAGCAAGCAGCCCAAGATCAACTACATCGCAACCGCCGATTTCCTCAATTTGATGGATCTGGCGGATTTCGAGGTCATCAGTCAGGAGCAGCGGCAGTTGCTGCCGCGGCGCTGGCTCGGCCTCGGACCGTTCATCAACCGGTTCATCGCGCCGCTGCCCGGCATCCGGCAGCTATGCCTGCGGACCTACATCGTCGGCCGCGCCGTCCAGAAATTTCCCGACCGTAAATTCTCGGTCAGCATCGTCATTCCCTGCCGCAATGAAAGCGGCAACATCGAAAACGCGATCCTGCGCATGCCGCGATTCGGCACCGCTCAGGAGATCCTGTTCGTCGAGGGCAATTCCAGCGACGACACCTTCGCGGAATGCGAGCGGGTCCGCGATGCCTACCGCGACAGCTGGGATATCAAGGTGCTGAAGCAGGACGGCAAGGGCAAGGGCGACGCGGTTCGCAAGGGCTTTGCCGCGGCGACCGGCGATGTGCTGATGATTCTCGACGCCGACTTGACGATGCCGCCGGAAGCGCTGCCGAAATATCATGCGGTGATCGAGACCGGCAAGGCCGAGTTCGTCAACGGCACGCGCCTGATCTACCCGATGGAGAACGAGGCGATGCGTCCGCTCAACCTGATCGCCAATCGGTTCTTTGCCTATCTGTTCAGCTATCTCGTGAATACGCGGCTGACCGACACCCTGTGCGGCACCAAGGTGCTGCTGCGCAAGGACTACGAAATGTTGGCGAGCGAGCGCGCCTATTTCGGCAATTTCGATCCGTTCGGGGATTTCGACCTGATCTTCGGCGCGGCGAAACAGAACCTCAAGATCATCGAGACGCCGATCCATTACAAGGCGCGCACATTCGGCGAGACCCAGATCTCGCGATTTCGCGACGGCTGGCTGCTGTTGAAAATGGTGTGGTTCGCCTACCGCAAGCTGAAGGCGATCTGAAATGCCGGGCTTTCGGCATGAAACCGGCCGCGGGAACCAAAATCACGACCCGGCCGGCATAATTCTGGGGACTGACCGTGCACGGTCTTTTTATTTTGCAGTGCAGCAACTATCTGGTTTCGGTGGGGTTACAAGTCTCTCACCAAGGAGCTGCCGGTGTCGCTCGCCAAGAACGTCGAATTCCTGAAAAGACTTCCAAAACTAAAAGGTATCAATGCGTTAGGCGATTTCGGCCGAAACCTGAGGCCTGGTTTTCGCAGCCCTCTCGTTGAAACCAGCGATTTCGGTTCCAATCCGGGCGGTATCAGGATGCTGTCCTTTGTGCCGCCCAAGCTTCAGGAACCTCGTGCCCTCGTTGTCGTCCTGCACGGATGCGGTCAGAACGCGGCCGGCTACGATCTGGGCGCCGGCTGGTCGACGCTGGCGAAACGTTATGGCTTTGCGTTGCTGATGCCCGAGCAGCAGCCGTCGAACAACGCCAATGGCTGCTTCAACTGGTTCAATCCCGAAGACATCACGCGCGGGCACGGCGAGGCCTGTTCGATCCGGCAGATGATCGCGCGCATGGTCGGCGATCACAAGATCAGCGAACGTCGCATCTTCGTCACCGGGCTTTCCGCCGGCGGCGCCATGACCACCGTCATGCTTGCAACCTATCCTGAAGTATTCGCGGGCGGCGCTGTGATCGCAGGGCTGCCGTTCGGCGTCGCCAGCAATGTGCGGGAAGCGCTCAGTGGCATGTCGCAGTCGTCATCCCGGTCGGCCGCAGAGTTGGGCGATCTGGTGCGCAACGCATCGAACCACAAAGGCCCCTGGCCGAAGCTCTCGGTGTGGCACGGCAGCGCCGATCGTACCGTCAATCCCGCCAACGCCGATGAGATCGTCAAGCAGTGGCTCGACCTTCACGATCTGCCTTCGGCGCCGATGTCCGAGGGAACCGTCGACGGCTATCCGCGCCAGATCTGGTGGAACGCGGACGGCGAGACCGCGGTTGAATCCTATACCATCACCGGCATGGCCCATGGCACTCCGCTCGGCACCGTCGACGATGACGAGCGATACGGCACCCAGGGCGCGTTCCTGATCGAGGCCGGCATCTCATCGTCCTATCACATTGCGAATTTCTTCGGCCTGACCCAATGGATCGGCGAGTCCAAGGTGGCTGCAAAGAAGGAGCTTGCGATCCCGGCTTCGACAGTAATTCCAATGGAAGCGACCAAGTCTGTCCCGATGGCCGCGCGCGCGCCCGTCCCGATGCCCGATCTGACCAAGGTGTTGTGGCCGCTGACGACCCTCAATCGCCCGGCCAAGACGCCGCCAAAACCGCAGCGCCGCGCGATCGACGTCGGCGCCGTCATCACGCGCGCGCTCACCGCCGCCGGGCTGATGAAGTAGCGGCAGCGCGTATTTTTCAGGTTATCTCCACCAGCGAAACTGATTCGCTTTTCGTCATGGCCGGGCCATAGCCGTCCGAAGGACGGCGTCGCTTCCGCTCGCCTATGTCCGGCCATCCACGTCTTTCTTGAGCCACATGCTCTAATGCGCGGTCTCGGCGATCAGCTCGAGGGGCGTGACCACGACGTCACCCCCGGCGGCTTGCCGGGTCTTCTCGGTATAGTGCTTGAAGAAATCGCGCGACTGCAGCGTCTTGATGGCCTGTTCGTCGGCCGCCGCGGCCAGATGATAATAGCTGGAATCGTCCCGGTTCTTCATGCAACGGTAGATGATTTTTCCCTTCAGCTCGGGATCGTTGTTCAGCGCCGAAATGAAACGGCCGATTTCCCGATGCCATTCGTCCGTCGTGCCGTTGGCAAACTGATATCTGATCATGAAATGCTTCATCTGTCGCTCCTTCCACCACGCCGGCGGGGACGGTTCGGGCAGAACCTCGATTGACTTACGGCTACCATCTGGCCCCGGCAGGTCCGGGAACGCAAGTATGGACAAAATTGATACTATGGACTTTCTCGCCCCTGCTCGTAGTCTAAAGCGGCGAGGCACGCGTTGGAGACGAGACCATGGCGAAGGCAAATTCGGCGCTGGCTTGCGGATGTCCAGTCGCAGCGTTCCAGAAAATGATCAGCGGCAAGTACAAGCTGCGGATCGTCTGGGACCTGCAGCATGGCCCCAGGCGTTACGGTGAAATCAGAACCGGCCTGCTGCGTGGCGCGAGCGGCAGCGCGGAAATCGCGCCCCGCGTGCTCTCGCGCGAATTGAAGGCGCTCACCGAGCACGGGCTGATCGAGCGCAGGGATTATGGCGTCGTTCCTCCCAAGGTCGATTATCGGCTCACGCGCAAGGGTAAGAGCTTCGTTCCCGTCATCGCCGCCATTCGCAGCTGGGGAACGCGTCACCTTGCGCAGGCCAATGCGGTCGAGATGGTCGCGGCGGAGTGATTGGCATCGTCGCGATCGGGGATAGCTCCTCCACCACAAGGGAGGGAACGCAAAGGGCGGCGGTAATTCCTACATCTCGCCGGTGAGAAACGGATTCGTCATCCGCTCCTGGCCGATGCTGGAGCCAGGACCGTGGCCGCAGATGAAGCCGACGTCGTCGCCGAGCGGCAGCAGCTTGTCCTTAATCGACTTGATCAGGGTTGCGTGGTTGCCGCCGGGGATGTCGCTGCGCCCGACCGAGCCGCTGAACAGCACGTCGCCGACATGGGCAAAGCGCAGCTCGTTGTTGAAGAACACCACGCTGCCCGGCGAATGACCGGGGCAATGCAGGATGTCGAAGGTCAGCTCGCCGATCGAGACCCGATCGCCTTCCTCGAGCCAGCGGTCCGGCGCGAAATCGCGCACGCCGGTCATGCCGAAACGGGCGCCGCTGGTCACCACATTGTCGAGCAGGAACTTGTCTGCCAGATGCGGGCCCTCGATCGGCACCTTCAGCGCGTCGCGCAATTCCGCGGCGCCGCCGACATGGTCGATGTGACCATGGGTCAGCCAGATCTTTTCGACCGAGACATTGGTCTGTTTGATCGCGGCCAGAATCTTGGGCACGTCGCCGCCGGGATCGATCACAACGGCCTTCCTGGTCGCCTCGCACCAGATCAGCGTGCAGTTCTGCTCAAACAGCGTCACCGGAATGATGGCGGCGCCGGCCTTGGCCTTGGTTTCAGTTTGCTGGGTCATGCCAGCACATTGCCGATTTTTCGCGACCCGCCAAGTGGAAATTGCGTGACTTGCCATGCCACCTGGTCCCGGCGAATATCGGGAACCGGACGTTTTGTAGCGCGCCTGTTTCTTGATCGGGGCGCTTGGGCGGCCGCCGAAATCGGATAGACTGGCCGCGATGGAATCGCCCGCTCCAAAAATCAGCCTGGTTCCCCCGGCGGATCGCCGCCAGTCGGAAACGGCGCTTGCGATTGCGCGCGGCACCGCGCGGCTGTTGCGGTCGCTGGGATTTTCCTGCATCAGCGAATTGCCGCTGCCCTCGGGACGCCGCGCCGACCTGGTGGCGCTGAACGAGCGCGGCGAGATCTGGATCGTCGAGATCAAATCATCGCTTGAGGATCTGCGCGCCGACCAGAAGTGGCAGGAGTACCGGGCGCATTGCGATCGGCTGTTCTTCGCCTTCACGGCCGATCTGCCGTGCGAGATTTTCCCGGAAGGCACCGGCCTGATCGTGGCCGACGCCTATGGCGCCCATATGCATTGCGAGGCGCCCGAGCACCGCCTGCCGGCGCCGACCCGCAAATCGATGACGGTGCGGTTCGCGCTTGCCGGCGCGCAACGGATCAACCGGCTGATCGATCCGCAAGGGCATGGCGAGTTTTAGCGGCTTGCCGCTGGATGCGGGACATTTGTCTTTTTTGGGGCGATAGTGCCCGCTTGCACGGGGGAGAATTCGCGTGAAGGAGCTTGCTGGAAAGACCGCGTTCGTGACCGGTGCAGCATCAGGTATTGGATTGGGGATCGCGACTGCCTTCGCCCAGGCGGGGGTGAAAGTCATGCTTTGCGACATTGAAGAAGCGGCTCTGTCCGCAGCGCTCGCGCAACTGAGGCTCACCAACGTCGATGTCGATGGAGTCAAAGCGGACGTTTCACTCAAAGCCGAACTCATGGCGGCCGCCGAAGCCACCACTGCCCGCTACGGCAAGGTGCATATCCTCGTCAACAATGCGGGCGTCGGCGGCGGTGGGCCTTATGGCGCCTGGACCGAGGCGGCGTGGAACTGGACCCTGGGCGTCAACCTGATGGCGACCATTTGGGGGATCGAGATTTTCGGGCCGTTGATCGAGCAGCATGGTGAGGGCGGACACATCGTCTCCACAGCCTCGATCGCTGGCCTTATTTCAGGGCAGAGCATTGCATACAATGTTTCCAAATATGGCGTTGTCGCGCTGTCCGAGGGTCTGCGGCGCGAACTCGCCCCCCGCGGGATTGGCGTATCGGTGCTGTGTCCAGGGTTCATCCGCACTGAAATCATGAACGCAAGACGCAATCTCCCCAAGCGCTTCGAGGGGGCGGTCCGTGCCTTGCCGACTTCGGGCCCGTTGGCCGAGCAGATCAATATGATCCGGGAACGCGTCTCTCACGGCATCGATCCCATCTATGTCGGTGAACTCGTCCGCGAAGCCGTCGAAAAGGACTGGGCATACATCTTTACCGACCTCGAATTTGAGCCGATGGTCGAAGCGCGATTTGCCGCAATCAAGCAAGGCTTCGACCAGATCCGCGGGCGCAACCCGAAACGTTGAGCGCGATAGCCCTTCCACCAAGCCGATATCCGGCTGCCCCATTCGATCATCTGGAAATTTCTATCGTGAAAGCTTTCTGCAAGACTGCAAAAATGACAGCGGTCGACCAACCAAACAACAGCACGCCGTTCATCGCCGTCATCGGTCCAAGCAAGTACCAGCGCTGCAAGGGGGTCACGTCACCGTAACCAAGCGTGGTGTAGTTTACGAAGGCAAAATAAACGAGATTGGTCCCGGCAGGTGCAACATCGAAAATTGCGTAGGCAAATGACCAAACGATCACCTCAGCGATATGGGCGGCCATCAAGACCGACACGGTCGCAGTCATGACAGCGATCAGTCGAAGCGTTTGATGCGACGTTGCACGTTCACTCGCGACGCGCGCAGCCCACAATACCGCGGCCATGACGATTGCATGGATCGCAATGTTGCAAATACTGACAGCAATACTCACAAGAAACTGGCGCAGCATACCGATCGCTCCGGCAAGTGAATATGGTGTTCAGCAGAAGCATAGTCGACCGTTCCCCGGCCAGGCAATGCCCACTTCGGGGCGAAAGCTGACCTGACGGCCGCGAAATCCAAACTGCCTGCCGAGCCTTGGTCGAACGCAAATTCCCCGGTGGCGAAGCCGGGCCAAGCCGTGCAGTATCGGCGCGATTGACTGTGATCGCGCGGGCGGACCGTGACATGCTGTCAGACCACGAACGCAGGTTCCTGTCGGCGCAACGGGTTGGGTATCTTGCCACCGCCGATAGCCGGGCCGTTCCGCACGTCGTGCCGGTGTGCTTTACGATTTCGCAAGGCACCCTTTACATCACCGTCGACGAAAAGCCGAAACGCGTGGCAGGATCCGCACTCAAGCGCGTCCGCAACATCGAGCGCAACCCGATGGTTGCTATCGTGGTTGGTCGATACGACGAAGACTGGACCAGGCTTGGCTGGGTGATGTTGCGTGGACCGGCCGAAATCCTGCGCGCCGGGACGGAGCACGATCGCGCGCAGGAGCTGCTGCGCTCGCGGTACAGCCAGTTGGCGGCGATGCAGATCGCCGAACAGCCCGTCATCGCGGTCCGCCTGGAGCGGGTGACGAGCTGGGGCAACCTGTCCGTGGGCGCGGAGGAGGCCCGCCATGATGGTCAAGCCTAGCGGCTGTTGCGACCGCAATGGCGCAAGTCCAGGTGGTCGCACCCCGAGATCGCAAAAATCCCGCCCGATGCGCGAAGCTCGATAAGCCGTCGCGGTGATGGGGCCGGCGTCGCGACGCAAACAACCGTACGTCCGCTCATTTCTCTGATAGAGTTGAGAAGGACATTGGTTCGTGCCTCTGGTGTATGCGACCATCACGTGCGGTCGCGTGTGATGGAGCCCGGCCCAACCGAGGAGTACTGGACATGCATGTCGGGCTTACGATGTTTCCGACGGATTACGCGATCCCACCGCACGAACTTGCCGTGGAGGCGGAGGCGCGCGGTTACGAGTCATTATGGTTGCCGGAACACAGTCACATTCCCACCAGTCGCAAATCGCCGTGGCCCGGCGGCGCTGAGCTGCCGAAGTATTATTACGAGAGCTACGATCCGTTCCTCTCGCTGGCCGCGGCCGCCGCGGTGACGAAAACCATCAAGCTTGCGACGGGGATCTGTCTTGTCGTCGAGCGTGATCCAATCCACACCGCCAAGGAGGTATCGACCGTCGACCGGCTTTCCTCGGGCCGGTTCATTTTCGGCATTGGCGGGGGTTGGAACGAGGAGGAGATGGCCAATCACGGCACTGCGTTTGCAACCCGCTTCAAGCTGATGGGTGAGCGGATCCAGGCGATGAAGCAAATCTGGACGCAGTCGACGGCGGCATTCGACGGCGAATTCGTCAAGTTCGAACCCATGATGCAGTGGCCCAAACCGGTTCAAAAACCTCACCCGCCCATCGTTGTTGGGGGCGCTTTCCCCCACGCAGCAAGACGGGCTATCGCCTACGGCGACGGCTGGATTCCGATCGGCGGGCGCGTGCTGGATCCGCTCGAGGTGCTGCCGCAATTCCGTCAAATGGCAAAGGACGCTGGCCGCGATCCCGCGTCGCTCTCCTTCGACATCTTCGGGGCGCCCCGAGACCTGGAGGTGCTAAAGCGCTACCGTGACGCCGGCGTTGATCGGGTCGTCCTGATGCTTCCGCCCAAGCCCCGAGACACGATTTTGCCCATGCTGGATGAAGGCGCGGCCCTCGTGACGGCGCTCGCAAAGAGTTCCATGAGTCCGTCACCCGATTATATTTGACAAACCCAACACATCACTTACGCGCCGGCTGCGTATAGTGGCTGACTTCTAGCCCGTCGATCGTTAGCCAAGGCGCCTTGCGCTTCGTCCATCCCTCGTAACGCGGTGCCAACAGCGACAAATCGTCTAGCGTGCCGGGTTTGATGCTCAAGAAGCCTAATCCGCCGGTGTGCCAAAGGCGTATCCCGCAGGTTCCGCAGAAATAGCAGTTTTTGGCCCGCCCGCCATTCTCGGAGGGGCGTGTCCAGCACTTCGGCTCGCCGCTGATGAGCTTGACATCGGCCTCGCGCATCCTGAGGCTCATGCCGAAAACTCCTCCGGATTGCATCTTGCAATCGTTGCAATGGCAGACTGCCAGCCATACGGGCTCGCCCGTGAGGCGATAGCGGATTTCGCCGCACTGGCAACCCCCCTCTGAGGGCAAGGCGAGAACTCATTTCTTCCCCTTTCGATCTGTGGTGCGCTTCCTACTGACCGGAGCGCTCGCAATCTTCCCCAGCTAGGCGGCGAGGGCAGCATAACCGCCCCAGCCGCAGTTCGCGATAGCTCCCACGGCTGCCCGGGGCAGAAGAATGCGAGCGAATGTCCGAGGTCCGCTTTAGTCAAAAGCTGACCTGACGGCCTCGAAATCCGACTTCAGCTCTACCCCCGAAAGCAGAACTCAACTCGGACATCGCGCCATGTCCGAAAGGTGCCAAAGGGCCGCTCTCTCATCCCTTCAATTTCAGCTTGCCCATGAAATCGCGTTTTCCAAGCGGCGCGCCCTTGTGGCGGAGAATGTCGTATGCCGTAGTTGCATGGAAAAAGAAGTTCGGCAGCGAGAACGACATCAGGAAGCCTTCTGTCGTGAACGGGAGCGCGCGGTCTCCAAGCCTGAAGGTGACATCGCGGCCAACGAGCCCATTGACAGCCTCTGGCGTTAGTACCGAGAGTTCAGTGCGCGCCTCCGTTACCAGTGCCTGAAGCGCGAAATAGTCGAGGTCTGGTTTACCCGAAGGCGGGGCGAACACCCCGTTCTTCGCCGCCTCCATTGCGCCGCGCGAATGATGTGCGACCGAGACGATTTGGAAACGCAACGGCAGCATGTCCGGTGTAAGTCGCGTCTCGACGATTTCGGCCGGATCAATGCCCTTCTCGCGAAAATGCGTGAGGCTCTTCTCAAGAAAGCCGCCGACGGCGCTAAGAATCTGGAGGTAGTTGGCGACGGTTGCGTCGTAGAGCGAAAAAGCCATCGCGTAAGTCTCCCATCACTTTCTTGCGGGGTACGTACAGTTCCCGGAATTTCCACCGATTGCAATCCGGGGCGGCGGGAAACTGACGCACCTTAGGCGTTGGGTCGCTGGTGAAGCCCGCATCCCGTTGTCGGTGAGAAGCCGCTCCGGGAGATGATCTTCCAAGTCGGCGACCGGGGGGCGATTGTGGAGCGACGGACGTCTGTTGTGGGTCCAATAGCTACCGAAACGGGCTATCCGAGCGACGTCCGCTTTCCCCCGTTAGCGACCGAACTGCGGACATCGCCGGAGGTCCGATTCGTGCCAATAGGTGACATTCGGGTTTGCCTACTCAATCACCTGGTCGGCGGAAATGATCAGCGAAGGCGAAATCTCGGGCGCCCAATTTAATCTCAGCTTGCTGGCAACCGCCTGTCGCAGCCAGGAGGCCAAAAGCGGGCATCGCCATCCACTGACCTCGCAGAACGGGTGTTGCTTTCAGTGCCGGCGCTGCCGCCTAACTGCTTGGGTGCGGCCAGTCTTCTGGAGATGCCGATCCGTTCAAGCCTTGGCGACGTCAACGATTGCTTCGGCAAAAGCCTGGGGGGCTTCCTGCGGGAGGTTGTGTCCAATGCCGCCCGTGATGGTCCGGTGCTCATATTTGCCCGAGAATTTTTTCGTGTAGGCGCTGGGCTCCAGATGGGGTGCGCCGTTGGCATCGCCTTCAAGCGTGATGGTCGGCACTGTGACGACGGGACCTTCGGCAAGCCGCTTTTCCAGGTCGGCGTATTTCGCCTCACCTTCCGCCAGGCCGAGTCGCCAGCGATAATTGTGGATCACGATGGCGACATGATCGGCGTTGTCAAACGAGGCTGCGGTGCGGTCAAATGTGGCATCATCGAAGGCCCATTTCGGCGAAGCTAACTTCCAAATGAGCTTTGAAAAGTCGTGCCGGTATTTGTCATAGCCCGCCTTGCCGCGTTCTGTAGCAAAATAATATTGGTACCACCACTGCAGTTCAGCATTCGGGGGCAATGGCATCTTACCGGCTTCCTGGCTCCCGATCAGGTAACCGCTCACGGACACGGTTGCTTTGCACCGCTCTGGCCAAAGCGCGGAGACGATGTTGGCGGTTCGAGCTCCCCAATCGAAGCCAGCAAGGATCGCTTTCTCGATCTTGAGGGCATCCATCAAAGCGATCGTGTCCACTGCGATCGCCGACGGCTGGCCGTTCCGGACCGTGTCGTTTGAAAGAAAACGCGTCGCGCCATAACCGCGGAGATACGGAACGATCACGCGGTAGCCCGCTGAAGCCAACAAAGGCGCGACATCGACAAAGCTGTAGATGTCATAGGGCCAACCATGCAGAAGAATCACTGGCGAACCATCGGCCGCACCTGCTTCGGCGTATGCAACATTCAAGACGCCGGCATCGATCTGATTGAGTGGGGCGAACGAAGTATTCGTTCCAGGCTTGATCGGAGGCAGTTGTGCCTGTCCTGTCTTGCTCGATTGCGCATTAGCCGACCCGATTATGCCGAGCCGAGTGGCCGCGGTCACAGCAGCAGCGCCGACGAAATAACGGCGATGCCAGTTTATCTCTTCTGCGATTTTGGTAATGCTCATGGTGAATCTCTTTGGTTCACGGGCTACGTCTTATTATCGGCGCCGCGTCGCTGGCGCGGCTCAATTTTGTTCCTGCACCACCGCCAAATATAACAACGGTCGCGCGGTGAAGGCCGCGTACTCCATGTCCGGGCCCGCGCGGTTCAACGCTTCTGGTACGGGTGGAAGATGTAGTCCTTCGCCTTCACGGCCACATGGCACGCGTGGCCGCAATCTGAGGGGCTGGGATCGGCCGTGAACTTGTCGGATGCGGCTTCGTAGTTGAACAGCGCGTATCCCCATCCGCCGCTTTGCGGAAATCTCTTGCTGTCCTTTTCCATGACGAAAGCCTGCGTGAACACGTCTGGCACATCTACAGCGAAGGGGGCCTCTGTGCTCTTCTTTGGCTTCCACTGGAGCTTCAGGATCTTGGAGCCATCCGGGAAAGGCTGGCCGTTGCCCGGAACGCCGGTCTTGTACGCCTCGATCATGGTCGGACTGGCGACGATCACCTTGAGCACTTCGTCGGTCCGGGCAGAAGAGACCACTGCCCAGTCCTCGTATCCCTTGAAGTCGAAAAACGCGATTCCGCTCGGCGATTTCAGCAAGTACTTGTCCTGCGCGCAAACGGCCGTGCCGCCAAGGACGGCGAGCAATACCGCAACGATCACGCTCGTCCACGACGGATTTTTGGCCATCGTTCGCTCCTGTGCAGATTTCGCAATAAGTGTCGAGGCCTCGTCGCACAGATCGAGTTGGACTTCCGCCCCAGTTTGCCGCGCGACCAATGATCTGTCCAGTAATGGTACCTCGAGGGTCGCAGCGTTGAGATACCCGCTACGCGTCAAGTGCAGACCTGAAGCAGCGAACGTTTGATATCCGCTTGGCGGTATCCAGATCGACCGCGGGCAATCCTCGCTACCAGTTCCTCGCGATACACTCCTTTAAGATTTCTCAGGATCACCCTAGGCGATCAAAAAGGCGGCGGCTTGCGTTGACGCTGCATCTTTGCCGCTTCTACCCACCACATCAGATCGTCGGCAAAGCGCGTAAACGTCCGTTCGAGAGCCTTGCCGCCTTCGCCCATCGGCGCACCATCGATCGCGAGGGTCTGTCCAATGGGGCCAACGGCAATTGTGCTTGAAACCACCACCATCCCCATCTCGGAGAGCGTGCCATGCCAAGCGGTTGCGGCCCGGGCGCCGGACAAACGTCCCGCCGAATAGCTCACGATCGCAGCGGGGCGCCAGAACCATTCCTCCAGAAAATGATCCGTCAGGTTTTTCAGCCCGGGCTGGACACCCCAATTATATTCGCCGGTGACGAATACGAAACCATCCGCATCTCGAATTTTTCTGGCCAACCGATCAAGCCGCTCGGGGGCCTCTCCCGCCGGATATTCCTTGTACATTCTGTCGAGCATCGGAAGGTTGACCGCCTTGGCGTCGATTAGTTCGACGGCTTCGCCTCGCCGCCTCAACCGCTCAACCACGAATTCGGCGAGGCGGATGCCCATCCGATCGGAACGATATGAGCCATAAAAAACGAGGATTGGATTGCTCATCGCAGTCGCTCGCGGTCAAATTCAGGCGGTTTGGGGATCAGAGAGTGCTCCGACTCGCGCGATCCCCCGTTCTACCCTCAACAGATGACATTCGTCAGGCTGCAGGCTGGCAACGTACGCAATGCGCTTCGACAATGCCGGCTACCTGACCAAGACAGTCGCCTCACGCGCTGGCTAGGTATCTGGCACATCCTGATATTTCATCGCTTCGGGACCGCCGTACGCGTCACCACAGATGCTTCCACGCGTTCTGCTGCTTAGCCATAAGCAACACCCGGGTTGCTTTGCCCAACTTCTATAATATAGCCATCAGGATCGCGAATATAGCAGCGCGTCTCGCCGTACTTGGGCTTCGGCTCCGTGATGAACTCTGCTCCTCGACTTCGCCAAAGTTTATAACACGCTTGAATATCTGCGACGCGGATATTCATAAAGCTGCTGACTAAATCGGGATTGGCGGGGACGCTGAGCGTTACCGATGGTTTGTCGGGTGTCGGACCGCCCCCGGGGTTGATAAGGAGCCACGTGTTCGCGATCTGGATGTACCCCGGCGCGCCGCTGCTGTCGCCTCTGCTCAGAATGCGACCTCCGAAGACCGTTTCGTAAAATCGCAGCGATCGCTCGACGTCGGCGACGGTGAGAAAGTGCGCGACGGTAAACCCATCCTGCGGCGGCATCTGATAGTTTTTTTGCTCGACTTGTACTTGGTTCATCGACGGCTCCTCCAATTCGGATACCCAACAATACTGTCAAGGTAGTGACCGACTCGCGGCAGCCCGAAATACGGGCCGCTTCGATACGACATAGTAGCATTCAATCCGACGGCGGGCGATGTCGGCTCTGGGTCACGTGTGGACGGCGCCCTGGCAAGAACTTTCTGACGTTTTTGCAGTATTGGTCGGGTGCGGTCACGTGTCCGGCCTGTTGGTGCGGCAGGTATGGCCGCTGGCCCTAATGCTCTGCGCGGATCGGGTTCCCAAACAAAAACGCGCACTTTTGAGGAGGTGCGTTGACCCAAGCGGGTTCTCCCGATCCCCGGAACGACCGTATCTGCATTACGTCGTCGTGCCCTCGCCAATTGGTGTTGCCATCTAGCTGCTGGCCTACCTCATGCCGCCAGCAACAGTTTCGGCTCCTTGTATCTCTCATCCCGGACCATGATGGCCCAGGCCATCCTTGCAATCTTGTTGGCGAGCGCCACGGCCGCCACTTTCGTCGCCCGGCGCTCCATCAACCGGCCAAGCCATGGCCGCTTCTCGGTTCCGTACTTTCGCGCGTAGCGGATGACGGCCATTGCCCCGACGACAAGCAGCCACCGCAGGTATCGATTGCCCTGCTTGGTGATGCGGCCGAGCCTCTCCTTGCCGCCGGTGCTGCATTGCTTCGGCACAGCGCTCGTTGCTTGAGAGCCCGCCGCGATGATGACGTCGACCTGGACGCCACAAGCTCTGCCGCAAAGTGCGATAACGCCTCGGCCTTTCCCGCCGCACCACGAAAATCGATAACGAGATTCTTTCCCTCGATGTAGCCCAGGTCCATCAACCCCTGACGAAACACAGCATCCAGCGCGGAGTCTTCGGAGCCCATTGTCAAAATCCCAACACGGGCGATGGTTTTCGTTGTTTCTGCCGCCGCAAGACGCGACGAAGCCAGAAGCCCTGCGCAAAGAGAAATGAAGTCCCGTCGTCTCATTCGATCACCTCGTCGGCGCAGACGAGCAGCGTTATTTCCTATCAACAAAGCCGATGTTCGTCCTTGGAAAATTCTGAAATGTTCTGAATCGGGCCGGCCGGCAGTCGGCCGCCGCGCGAGACCAGACGACGTTCGGGTCGGGTCAAAGGCGGCATCGCCTAGCGATTTGACAAAGTGCGCTCGACCCGAGACCCGCATCCGGCTCGAGTGACGCATCCGAACTCCATGCGGTGCCAGGTACGCTCCACAAGCCCGTGCAATTGAAATCGCCACCGGTCTCCCGGACACCCGAGCGGTGTTACGCGTGATAGTGAAGTCGAAACGATCTGCGCGCGCGCTTGAATTGAATCCATCGGATCCGAAGCTTCCGCGCCGCGTCGGTCGCCAGTCTTCGTGAGACCTTCCATAATGCCATGGATTCGACTGCATCCATGATGCGACGCCAGTATTGATAACCCCAGGCAAACACCGGAATCGACAGCAGCTTCTCCCGGTTAAGCTGAAACAGCCGCTCGACGAGGGTAAGCTTCACGACTTCCGCGGTGATGAAGGTAACGGCGCCAGCGAAGAAATGACCGGTCCCCAGCAAATAGGCTGCGAGCGGTTTTGCCGGTTCCAGCACGATGACCGGCACGGCAAAAAGTGCGAGCGATGGATAAGGGCCCAGCGAAGCCACCCAGAGGCGCACGCGCTCGAACAGTTCTTTGTTGGCAAGCCATCGCGCTATGGGCTGCGTGACGAAGGAAAACATCCCGTCGACGACGAAATATACGGTAGCGAGGATAAAAACGGGTGTGTTCCAGACGCGGGCCATCAAGTCCTCCGCAGAGTCAATACGGAGGGGATTGATGGGTTCCAGCGTGATGAAGGGAACAACGGGGAACAATAGGCGCCTGTGCCTTATATGACGGGTGCGACCGTGGTGAACGCACGGCGAGGTCGCGGCGTTCCTCCCACATTCGTCGTGCCCGGGCTTGACCCGGGCATTCATCATTCTTCTTTACGAGCTTTTCGAAGAAGATGGGTCACCGGGTCAAGGCCCGGTGATGACAATCTCAAAAATCCGATTGCGTCTTGGCCGCTTGAAATCCAAGTCCGAGTGAGGCCGTGCTGTTCTTGTTGTTCCCTCCCCCCCTTGTGGGGGAAGGGGGTGACGGCATCGGGACTGCCCGTGTGAACCCCTCTCCCGCAAGGGGAGAGGGAGCCCATCGCCGTTGCCGCGACATCGATGTTTCAATTCCGTGGATTGCTTCGCTTGCGCTCGCAATGAGCGGGGCTACGCGCTCACCGCGGCGCGCGCTTGGCCAAAATGCGCTGCAGGGTGCGGCGATGCATGTTGAGCCGCCGCGCGGTCTCCGAGACGTTTCGGTTGCACATCTCATAGATGCGCTGGATATGCTCCCAGCGCACGCGATCGGCCGACATCGGGTTGTGCGGCAGTTCGGATTTCTCGGTGCCGGTCGCAAGCAGGGCTGCGACCACGTCGTCGGCGTCGGCAGGTTTTGAGAGATAGTCCACCGCGCCCATCTTCACCGCCGTGACGGCGGTTGCGATGTTGCCGTAGCCGGTCAAAACGATCGCCCGCGCGTCCGGCCGCTTGCGCTTCAGCGCAGACACCACGTCAAGGCCGTTACCGTCACCGAGCCGCAAATCAACCACCGCGAATGCCGGCGCCGACTTGCCGATCTGCGCCAGCCCATCGGCGACGCTGTCGCAGGAAGTCACCGTGAAGCCGCGGCTTTCCATGGCGCGCGACAGGCGCTCCAGGAACGGCTTGTCGTCCTCCACGATCAGAAGCGATCGATCGGCATCTTCGGGCAGTTCGGCAAGGGCGGCCAAGGTCTGGGGTATCCTCTCCGTCGGGCATTGCAAGATATGGCGCTGCGGGCGGGCGCTGCCAAGACTTGTCCGCCAAGACTTGTCCGTCGCCCCCGGCCTCGAGCCGGTGTCCCATAACCACCGGCTTTGGTTGGTTGGGAAGCGTCTGACCCCCGTGCAAAATTGCTGTGATCACGCGGTATGGCTCCCGGCTCAAAGCCGGGACGACGCTAAATCGAACATCGCACTACGACATCAATTCCGCCTGGTTTTCGCGGGCCTCGAAGCGGGCGCGGGGCCAGGCGATCTGAACGACGGCGCCATGATCGGGGAAGATCCGGTTGGTGAAGGAGACGGTGGCGCCGGTGCGCTCCAGCAGCGTGCGGGCGATGAAGACCCCGAGGCCGAGGCCCCTGCGCCCGCTTTGGGCTTCATCGCGGCTGCGCCGCCGCGACAAATAGGGTTCGCCGATCCGCTTCAGGATGTCGGGCGCGAACCCCGCGCCGTCGTCGGAAATCACGATCTCGACAGTCTCGCTATTCCACCACGCGTTCACCTCCACCGTGGCGCGCGCGAAATCGACGGCGTTTTCCAGGATGTTGCCGACGCCATAGAGGATCGCCGGATTGCGCCTGCCGACCGGCTCGCTGGCGCCGGCGACCGCAATCCGCACCTTGATCGCGACGCCGAATTCGCGATGCGGCGCCACGGTTTCCTCGATCAGCGCCGACAACGGCATGCGGTCGAACGGCGCGCCGGTTGCGGACAATTGCGTGATCTTGGCCAAAATGTCGCGGCAGCGCTGTGCCTGTTCGCGCAGGGTCTTGATGTCGCCGGCGAGCGGGCTGTTGTCCTGCAAAGTGCGCTCCAGCTCGCGCGAAATCAGGAAAATCGTAGAAAGCGGCGTGCCGAGTTCGTGAGCCGCGGCGGCTGCGAGGCCGTCGAGCTGCGTCAGATGCTGTTCGCGGGTCAAGACCAGTTCGGTCGCGGCCAGCGCGTCCGACAATTTGCGGGCTTCCTCGGTCACCTGGAACGCATAAAGGCTGGTGACGCCGATCGCCAGCGCAATCGAGAGCCAGACGCCGAACATATAGATCGGCGGCAGCACCAAGGGTTCTTCGACGTCCCATGGCAGCGGCAGATGGAAGAACACCAGCAGCGAGGCGCAGGCTACCGCGAGCGCGCCGAGTGCGATCGTCAGCCGTACCGGCAGCGCGGTTGCCGATATCAGGACCGGAGCAAGAAACAGAAACGAAAACGGATTCTGCAGGCCGCCGGTAAAGAACAGCAGCCCGGCGAGTTCGACGATATTCAACGCCAAGAGCGCCGCCGCATAGATCGGTTCCAGCCGCTGCATCGGATTGAAGGCCATCTGCAGCGCCAGATTGAGCAGCGCTGACAGCCCCACAATGACGAGGCAGGGCACCAACGGGACGTCGAATTCAAGCCCCTGCAGCACGATGAAAATGGCGGCAAGCTGGCCAAGCACGGCAAGCCAGCGCAGCCGCAGGATCGTATCCAGACGGACATAGCGGCGCGGGTGGCGAAAATCGGAGGCTGCAACGTCGGTCATATCGGGACTTTAGCCGCGCAAGGTCCTGACCACAAATTGACCGGTCATGCATCGCATCCGGCCCGCCGCGTCTTGCGCTTGCCGCGGCAATGGCCCAATGAACGGCCGGCATGGTGAATGACGGCGCAACAACGTCCCGTTTTGCCGCGGCCGATCCGGCGGGGTCGGCGGCGATCGAGGTCGCGCACCTGCTCAAGATCTACAAGACCACCCGGGCGGTCGACGGCATATCGTTCCGGATTGCGCGCGGCAGCATCACCGGACTGCTCGGCGGCAACGGCGCCGGCAAGACCACGACCATTGCCATGATCATGGGGCTGGTGCTGCCGACCTCGGGCCGCATCAACGTATTGGGGGTTTCGATGCCGGAGCGGAGCGCTGAAGTGCTCGGCCGGATGAACTTCGAAAGTCCCTATGTCGATATGCCGATGCGGCTCACGGTGCGGCAGAATCTCACGATCTTCGGCCGGCTCTATGCGGTCGCGAACCTGCACGAGCGCATCGAGCAGCTCGCCGCCGATCTCGATCTCGGCGACTTTCTCGACCGTGCCAACGGCAAGCTTTCGGCCGGACAGAAGACCCGCGTCGCGTTGGCGAAAGCGCTGATCAACCAGCCGGAATTGTTGCTGCTGGACGAGCCGACGGCTTCGCTCGATCCCGATACCGCCGACTGGATCAGGCAGCACCTCGAGACCTATCGCAAGGTCCACGGCGCCACCATCCTGCTCGCCTCGCACAACATGCTGGAAGTTGAACGGCTCTGCGACCGCGTCATCATCATGAAGCGCGGTCGTATCGAAGACGACGACAGCCCCGATCACATCATGGCCCGCTACAACCGGGCGACGCTGGAAGAGGTGTTTCTCGACGTTGCCCGCGGCCGTGTTCAGGAGACGCTTCGGTGAGCGGATTGGCCACGGTTTCGGATATCGCGCCGCACCGGATCGGCGCGATGATCCTGCGCTACTGGTATCTTTTGCTCTCGTCGTGGCCGCGGCTTCTGGAGCTGCTGTACTGGCCGGCGTTGCAGATCATCACCTGGGGGTTCCTGCAAAGTTACATCGCGCAGAATGCCGGCTTTTTCGCCCGCGCCGGCGGTACCCTGATCGGCGCGGTGATCCTGTGGGACATCCTGTTTCGCGGCCAGCTCGGGTTTTCGATTTCGTTTCTCGAGGAGATGTGGGCGCGCAATCTCGGCAACCTGATGATGAGCCCGCTGAAGCCGATCGAGTTTCTGATCGCGCTGATGGTCATGAGCCTGATCCGGCTCGCAATCGGCGTCATTCCGATGACGCTGTTGGCGATATTCCTGTTCCATTTCAATTTTTACAGCATCGGACTGCCGCTGATCGCCTTCTTCTGCAATCTGATCTTCACCAGCTGGTCGGTCGGGATTTTCGTCTCCGGCCTGGTGCTGCGCAACGGCCTCGGTGCCGAGAGCATCGTCTGGACGCTGATGTTCGCCTTGATGCCGCTGGCCTGCATCTATTACCCGGTGACGGTGCTGCCGCATTGGCTGCAATATGTCGCCTGGGCGCTGCCGCCGACCTACGTATTCGAGGGAATGCGGTCGCTCCTGATCGACCATGTGTTTCGGGCCGACCTGATGATGTCGGCGCTGGCGATCAATGTCGTGCTGTTTATCGGGTCATTTGCGGTGTTTCTTGCGCTTTTGCGCAGTGCCCGCCGCCATGGCTCGCTGATCCAGGGGGGCGAATAATTCACCACTCCCCTGAATTTGAAGGCCACCGTGGATGGAGCGATCTGTGCATTGACGCCTTATTACCCTTTCGGCACTATGCTGCGATGCAAAAGGGCCTTGAGGAACAGATGCCGATTGGTGAATTTGGCGGTGCACCATCCCTGGTGGCCGAAGGCAGTCCGGCGCTCACGACGCCGATGTACTGGATGTACGAGATGGCTCACGCAGCGCTCAATCCGGCGCGCGCCGTGACCGATGCGACAAAAATCCTGTTTCAGAACCCGCTCAATCCGCTGTCGCACACCGATTTCGGCAAATCCATCGCCGCCGGCTGCGAACTGTTCGAGCGGACCACCCGCCGCTACGGCAAGCCCGAATGGGGCATCAACGATACCGAGGTCAACGGCGTGCGCACGCCGGTCGAAATCCGGGTCGTTTGGGAAAAGCCGTTCTGCCGCCTGTTGTATTTCGATCGTAAGCTGACCCGGGCGTTGCGGGTGCCGCATCCGCGCGTGCTGATCGTGGCCCCGATGTCGGGCCACTACGCGACCTTGCTGCGCGGCACGGTCGAGGCCTTCCTGCCGACCCATGAAGTCTACATCACCGACTGGTCCGATGCCCGGATGGTGCCTGTCACCGAGGGCCGTTTCGATCTCGATGACTATGTCGACTACGTCATCGAGATGCTGCACGTACTCGGCGGCAACATGCATGTTATCGCGGTGTGCCAGCCTTCGGTGCCGGTGGTGGCGGCGGTTTCCATCATGGAAGCCGAGCGCGATCCCTTCGTTCCGCTCTCGATGACCTTGATGGGCGGTCCGATCGATACCCGCCGCAATCCGACCGCCGTCAACAATCTCGCGGCCGAGCGCGGCATCGAGTGGTTTCGGTCCCACGTCATCACCAAGGTGCCGTTTCCGCATCCCGGCGTGATGCGCGACGTCTATCCGGGCTTCCTGCAGCTCAACGGCTTCATCAGCATGAATTTCGACCGTCACATGGACGCCCACAAGAACCTGTTCAAGGATCTGGTAAAGGGCGACGGCGATCTGGTCGACAAGCACCGCGACTTCTACGACGAATATCTCGCGGTGATGGATTTGACCGCGGAGTATTACCTGCAGACGGTCGATACCGTGTTCGTCAAGCACGCGCTGCCGAAGGGCGAGATGACCCATCGCGGCAAGCCGGTCGATCCCTCGAAGATCACCCGCGTGGCGCTGATGACGGTGGAAGGCGAGAACGACGACATCTCCGGTCTCGGGCAAACCGAAGCGACCCACAGCCTGTGCAGTTCGATCCCAAAACACCGGCGGGTGCATTACGTGCAGAAGGGTGTCGGACATTACGGCGTGTTCAACGGCTCACGCTTCAAATCGGAAATCGTGCCGCGCATCTCCGATTTCATGGTGTCGGCGGCGAATCCCAAACTTTCGCTGGTCGTGGCAGCGGAATAAGCGCCGATCCCGCGCGATTTCGATGCGGAATCGTCGTTTATGGCCCGCGGTTCGCCAGGGACAGGTGGATCCCTGACCGGCAAAAACCGGGAATCAGGCATCCCCGAAGAAATGAGCTACCCCTCAATCCTTGAGGGGTCTCCAAACCCCTGATTTCGGGTAAATTATTTCGCGCTAACCCCTTCCTGTAGGGGGCGGGCGGGGGCTCAGGCCCTGTATATTGGGCAAATGATTTGTTTTTGCGCCGAGCGATTTCACTGGCGGCGGATATGGCAGAATCCGGGCGAACTGCTGCTCCCCGGACTTTCAGACATGGCTACTCGCGCCCTCCTTTATCGGCGGCCTTACGAACCCTCGACCCTGCTGGTCAAGCATGGCTCGCAAATCTACTCCGTTCGGCTGCGCCGGCACCGGCGCGCGCGACGCTACACCTTGCGCATCCATCCAAGCGACCGCGAAGCGATCCTGACCATGCCGCCGCGCGGCACCATCGCCGACGCCAAGGATTTCGCGCAGCGTCACGGCGGCTGGATCGCCGCGCGCCTCGGCCGCCTGCCGAAGGCGGCGCCGTTTCTTCCGGGCACCGATCGTGCCGTTGCGCGGTATTCCGCACCGGATCGTGCATCGCGCAGGCCAGCGCGGCACGGTGTGGACCGAAACCCGCGACAGCGGCGAACGGATTCTCTGCGTGGCCGGCGGCCCTGAACATATCGAGCGGCGGGTGTTCGATCATCTCAAGCGCGAAGTGCGCCGCGACCTGCAGAAGGCGTCGCAGGCTTACGCCCAGGCGCTCGGCGTCAAGGTGAAGCGGCTGTCGATCCGCGATCAATCGAGCCGCTGGGGTTCATGCACCTCGGCGGGTTCGTTGTCGTTCTCATGGCGGCTGATCCTCGCGCCGCCCTATGTGCTGGATTATCTCGCCGCCCACGAGGTCGCCCATCTCGTCGAGATGAATCATTCGGCGCGGTTCTGGCGGGTGGTCGGCAGGGTCTGCGGCCACGTCGAGCGCGCCAAGACCTGGCTCGATACGTCCGGCAACGACCTGCATCGCTACGGCGTTCAGGATTAGGCTCAGCGCCCGAACAGCCGATCCATCAGCCAGCCATCGAGGCCACCAGCCGCTTCCGGTCGCGCCGAGGTTCGCGTCGGCGCGGTCCTCGCTGCGCCATTCGCGAGCACGGGAGCACTGACCGCGGGTGGCGCGTTCGTCTGCGAGGCGGCCTGCACCAGATTTGCGAAGAAGCCGCTGGCCTGCGAGCCCGGCAGGGCGGCAACAGCCATGCCCTGATGGGCCGCTTTCATGAAACGGGTCCAGACCTCCACCGGCAACCCGCCGCCGGTCGCCTTCCTGGTCGGCGAATTGTCGTCATTGCCGAGCCAGACGCCGGTCACGAGGTTCGCTGTATAGCCGATGAACCAGGCATCGCGAAAATCCTGGCTGGTGCCGGTCTTGCCCGCGGCCGTCCAGCCCGGAATCTCCGCCTTGCGCGCGGTGCCGGACAGCAGCGTCTCCTGCATCATGGCGTTCATGGCAGCGACATGGCGCGGCTCGATGACCTGGCCGAGCTGGTCGGGGAGCCGCGCGTACAATAGCTTGCCCTCGGCGGTGCGGATTTTGGTCACGACATGCGGCGAGACGCCGAGGCCGCCATTGGCGAACGGCGCATAGGCGCCGACGAGTTCGGTCAGCGAGACTTCTGACGTACCGAGCGCGATCGTGGCATTGGCCTCGAGTTTCGATGAAATGCCGAGCCGGTGCGCGGTGCGAACCACATTGGCCGCGCCGACTTCCAGTCCCAACCGCACCGCCACGGTGTTGAGCGACATCGCCAGTCCTTGCGTCAGCGTCACCGGGCCGAAATATTCGTGGCTGTAGTTCTCAGGTTTCCAGCCCTTGATGTCGAGCGGGGCGTCCTGACGGATTGTCTGTGGCGTCAGGCCGGCTTCGATCGCGGTGAGATAGACGAACGGCTTGAACGCCGAACCCGGCTGGCGTTTGGCGGTTACCGCGCGGTTATACTGGCTCTCGGCATAATTGCGGCCGCCGACCATGGCACGCACCGCGCCGTCCGGCGTCATCGCTACCAGCGCGCCCTGGCTGACATTGAACTTCACGCTTTTGGCGGCGAGTTCGTCGATCACGGCGGCTTCGGCAACGCTCTGCAGTTTCGGATCGATCGTGGTTTCGACCACGATGCTCTGGTCGACCTGGCCGACGAGATCGTCGAGCACCTCGCCGATCCAGTCCGCCACGTAATTGATGGTGCCGGCGCCCGCCGCCTTCACATGGTAGGAGGGATGACCGATCGAGGCCTGCGCCTGGGCTTCGGTGATGAATTTCGCCTCCGCCATCGCCGACAGCACGGTCTGGGCGCGCTTCTCGGCGCCTTCCGGATTGCGGTTCGGCGCCAGCCGCGATGGCGATTTGACGAGGCCCGCCAGCATCGCGGCTTCCGCAATCGTGACATTCTTCGCGGGCTTTCCGAAATAGCGCTGCGAGGCCGCCTCGACGCCATAGGCGCCGGAACCGAAATAGACCCGGTTGAGGTAGAGTTCGAGAATTTCAGATTTGGAATGCTTGCGCTCCAGCCACAGCGCGAGTTCGACTTCCTGCAATTTCCGTTGCAGCGTGCGCTCCTGCGTCAGGAACAGGTTCTTGGCGAGTTGCTGGGTCAGCGTCGAGCCGCCCTGCGAAACGCCGCGATGCAGCACATTGGCCACCGCCGCGCGCAGAATGCCCTGGGGGTCGATGCCGTGATGCGAATAGAACCGGCGGTCTTCAATGGCGATGAACGCCTTCGGCAAATAGGGCGGCAGATCCTTCAGCGAGACATTGGTGCCGGCCATTTCGCCGCGCGTGGCCAGCACGCTGCCGTCGAGGCCGACGATTTCGATCGTGGGTGGCCGCTTTGGAATTTCGAGCGCCTGGATCGCCGGAAGATGCGCGCCGACCCAGACCACGACGCCGATCAGCGCGATGATCGCCCACAGGCCGAGCACCGCTCCCCAATAGAACAGACGATACCAGCCGCCGCGGGCGTGCTTTCTGGATCGGCGTTTGCCGCCGCTTCGGCCGGCGCGCGGCTTTCGCTCGCGCGGGGCATCATCATCGTCATCGGGTTCCGGAGTTTTGCGCTTGGGCGGGGGCTTCTCGGGCGTCTCGTCGGCCTTGGCGATGCGATCCCGCGGGCTGAGGCGCAATTCCGAAAGGGCTGCGGCGAGCCCGAATTGCGGCTCCCGGCGTGCGCCACCCTTTTTTCGTCCCCACGCCATACGCAACGTCCACGCCAGGCACGCATCCCGCAAAATACGCGCCACATATCGCGGCACCCTAGCGGGCCGGATTTAAGGGCCCGTTAAGTACAAGGCTCACTGTACCTGCTTACGTTTTGCGCACTAACTTGCAAAAGTGTCCATTTTTGTTGCATTTCTAGCGTTGCAGCCTTTAACATGCCGTTGCATGCCCATTGCAGGTAATTGCAGGTAATTGCATCCAGCGCGTTAGTGCGCCGTTAGTTTCAACCAAGCGAGAGAAAGCCATGGCTGCCGCACCCAACAAGCGCAAGCTTTCACCCACCTTCATCGATAAGAGCCTGAAACCGCGCGACGTGCCCTACTTGGTTTGGGACGAAACGCAGCGCGGCCTCGCCGTCCGCGTAGAGACTACCGGCTACGCATCGTACAAGGCCATCTACCGGTTCGGAGGTCGGCCGCGCTGGTACCACATCGGTGCGGTCGACGCGATTGGACTAGGAAAGGCCCGAGACATCGCGCGAGGCGTGATGAACAACGTGGCCGACGGCATCGACCCTGCGGCAGACAGGCGTGCCGAGCGAACAGCCGGTACGTTCAACGATCTGCACGATCGTTACCTCGAACACGCCAAGGTAAAGAACCGGTCGTGGAAGCAGGGCGATTGGTTGGTGCGAAAATATCTTAGGCCAAAGTGGGGAGCCCTGCTCGCATCTGCCGTCTCCCGCGACGACGTCGAGTCCATGATGACGCGGATAAAGGCCAAGATCACCGCCAATCAGGTTCTCGCCAACGCCAGTGCAATATTCTCGTGGGCGATCCAGAGGAAGGTCGGCGGCGTCAAGGCGAACCCCTGCACTGGCGTCGAGCGAAACAAGACTACGAAGCGCGAGCGCATCCTGTCCGATGCCGAGATACCAAAATTCTGGAAGGAGTTTGATCAGCTCGGCACTCAGGGCGCTGCGCTCAAGGTGCTCTTGCTCCTTGGCCAAAGGCCCGGCGAGGTTGCTCGCATGCGAACCGAGCACGAAGCGGACGGTTGGTGGCAGATGCCCGGTGATCCGGTGCCAGCGCTCGGCTGGCGGGGAACCAAAAATTCGCAAGGCCACCGCGTCTGGATTTCTGCCCCGGCTCAGGTCATCATTGCCGCAGAAGAGTTCAGACGGTTTCGTGTTTGCCGGGCCTCGCGGCGGGCCGGTCACTGACCTTGACGCTTGCATGCGCGAGATCTGCAAGAAGCTTAAGGTGCCGCGCGCAACTCCGCACGATTTGCGCCGAACGAACGGCTCGACCATCACGCGGCTCGGCTTCGGTCGCGACGCCATGAACCGAATTCAAAATCACCGCGAGGGCGGCATCGCCGACGTGTACGATCAGCACCAGTACGCCGATGAGAACAAGCGGGTCATGGAGGCCGTCGCAAATCAATTTGCAGCATTGGTCGAAGGGCCGCGCACGGACAACGTGGTGCCTATGTTGCGCTAAGATGCTGTAAGGGCTTTGGCAATTGGTTGGCAGCGATAGGGATTGCAATCGCACTGTTTTTGTTTATGGTTGGTGGCGCGCCGCACGTCGGATGGCTGGTATGCTGATTTGGCCACATTGGCCCTTTCTGCTGGCTTACGTGCCACAACACGGTTTCTGAGCATTCTGGGCAGCACCAGTTAGCAAAAGAGCCGCTCACGCTTCACAGCGTGGGCGGTTTTGCTTTTGTGCTAACCCGCTCCCACGCTGCCAACGCAAGGCAGTGCACATGAAGAAATCACAACGTCCTGTACCGCCGCGTCGTCGGCCCGTTAAGCCGGTTCAGGTTCTTCCACCTAATCCAGACACTGCACCTGATCGCCCACCCGAAAAGCGATGGGTTTTCCGCGAAGAGGCGCTAGAGCGCGCTGGCAATTGCAATTACATCACGCTGTGGCGCTGGATGCGCGCTGGCAAATTTCCTTTGCCCTATGTCGTCGGTGAGCGGAATGCTTGGTTGGAAAGCGAACTCGACGAGTGGATGAAGTCCCGGCCGAAGCGCGAATACCGCAAGCCTGCGGAGGTCGCGTGATCGGTCATGATGAACCAGGAAAACGAAAACCCCGCCGCCGATGTTACGGCGGACGGGGCCAAGAACGTTGCTGAACACAACGGCGGGCAGCCTACCACTCTCGGCGACCGCCCGCATCCGCACGGTCTGGCGCTGCGGCGGTGCCCCGAGAGGCCGGATTATTGGTTGGTCGCCATCGACGACCTCACAGAGTTTCCAGTTCGCAAGGACCGGTTCTTGCGGTGGCGGCGATTTCGCAACGTCGCACGCCACCAACTCGGCTTCATGCTTCCCGAGGAAAAGCCAGCGAATTGGCGCGGCCTAGTCGAGGCCGCCGTTGCGCGCGTGGAAGGAGACGCGTCATGACGGGGGACGACGATAAGAAAAACCTGCCCGAGGAACGGCGGCCCGAGACGGCCGGTCGTGGCGTGGCGGTGGTGCCCGAGCAGCCGCCGCTGCGGCTGGCGCACGCGGCGGACGACTACACGCCGAAGATACCGAACAAGATCGTGGGAAACGACACCTCGCTCTCCAGGTTTGCCGAGGAGCGAATGCGTCGCACGATCGGCAATAACGGCAGCATTTGCGACGCCGAGACCGACATCAACCACCACCTGATATCGGACGTGGCGGGCGGCGCCGAATCGATGTCTGCCGTGTGCGACGTTGCCGTGGCCACCGCGCGGGCCAAGGGATACGGCGACGATCCTGACAAAGTTCGCGATGAAGTCATTGGATACGCCGAGGCAATTGCGGATGCAAAACTAGCTGAGGATTTGGATCGAGTGCCGCCACCGCGAATATTCGAGACGGACGATTACGCGGCGATGGCCAGCTACGTGCTGCTCGACGCGCCCGGTCTGGAGTTCGGAGTTTAC
Organism: uncultured Alphaproteobacteria bacterium; assembly: GCA_963742425.1. Classification (GTDB taxonomy): domain Bacteria; phylum Pseudomonadota; class Alphaproteobacteria; order Rhizobiales; family Xanthobacteraceae; genus Bradyrhizobium. The sequence goes on along the minus strand of CAVULR010000004.1, from coordinate 139,074 downwards.
AGCAAGACTTTTTACAATTGCGCCACGCGAATACCGACGACGCTCGTCGAGGGCATGATCCAGGAACAGCTGATGTTGCCGCACATCGCCATCGAGGACCCGATGCGAAAGGATGACCTTGGCCGCCGGTATCGCGTCAAGCCCAGCAATCACATGATCCGGGAGGTTCGCGACCACATCGCGAGGCGCCGCGCGGTGCGGGACGTGGACCCGGCGATGCGGCGCGGTGAGGGCGTGGTCATCGACATGAATCCGGCGCTGCCGTCTGCGCCAGCCCCCCGCCTGACGGGCGACACGGGCATGCGGTTCGACGACGTGCTGGTTCTCGATGCGGGGGCGTGGACCGGCAGCGACGAGATCAAACAGGCCGTAGATCCGATGTGGCGAGAATGGTGTGAGCGCACCGGCACAGGCGTCGATGATATCAAGGCGATGTTCATTCTTCTGAACAAGTGGGCTGGCGACGCAATCAAGCGACACCAGCGCAGCGTTCATGGCTCCCGCGTCTGGGGATACGCCGGGTTGCGGGTTGGGCAAAAGTGAAAGGGCTGCACCACTCGAAAAGTGGCCGGGTGCACCAGTGCTGCACCACTCAAATCAGGCGGAGCCTGGATGCAACATGTGACCGTGGCATAGGGGCTTTTTCACTGCACCAGTCGGCAGACCCCATAAAATGGCGACTGGTGCAGCTGTTAGACCTTGCACCGCAACGGTTACCGGGGGATGCACCAGTGCACCAGTGCTTTACCCTTATGCGCCCGCGCACGCACGCAAGAGGAAAATTTTTTGCGCGTGGCGCGCGTACATAAAGGCGTGTACGAGAAACCGACTGGTGCACCACGTGGTGCACCCCCGGTTATCGCTGCAACGCAGGCATTTTGCCTACTCCACTGGCACTGGTGCAGCACTGGTGCAGTGGTGCAGTGGTTGGCCACGGCATGGGGCCGCGCGGCGGCGGGCCATTGGGTTCGCTGCGGGTCGCGGTGGTGCGTTTTGGCGGGCGGCCCGCGGAGCCACCAGCGCGCCCTTACAGGTGCCACCCGTGCCAAAAGGGTGGGCCTCAGACAGTTTCAGACAGAATTCATCATGCAAAGCAAGGGAGAATGACAATGTTTAAGTGGCATGAAGCAGAGGTGGCGAAGCGGATGGCCCATGCGATGGCTATACCAGAGGTCGCGGCCAATCTGCGTGATCCGGAGGCGCGCAAGGCATACGAGGACATGCAGCGGCAAGTGCCGAAGCAATTCTGGTTTGCATGCGATGAGGTCCTCACCAACCCTAAGAGTCGCTTTCGCCGGGCCTTCGATGCTTGGCTAACGCGGTGCCTGCCGTACCGACCGAACTGCGAATACTGCGACAAGATTTTTACGCGCGAGAGCTTCATGCATGAAAGCAAACTCCCGCGACCTGTCTACTTTCACCTTCTCATCTATCCCGCGCCGTTTAACAGAACAGATATGCGTGGATCGCGGTCAATCAACCATGAGGGATGCTCCGTGCAACCAAATCTGATTAGCAACATACGGCTCTTGCTCGAAGCTCAGAAGAAAGCTGGAAAGAAACCCATTGTCTCCAAGCCCGCGCCGGCATCATCGGACGACCGCCGCCCGTTACCGCAACAGCAGCCGACCGCAACCGCCAAGGCGGTGATCGCGGCGGGAGCGCGAAGGCGCGGCGAGGTCGATCCTCCGAAGCCAACGGGACTAGCACTTCAAATCGTAAATGCAGGGCGACGTGCTCGCGGCGAGCCGCCGCTTTAAACAAGAGGAGAAGAAGCCGATGGTCAGAATTCTAACGGGTGCCGACGCAGGCGTTACGTCGCCACTCATCATGCCAACAGACGCCGAGCTTCGCCAGCTAGCAGGCATCGTGTATGCGAAGTTTCCACGGCTCGACACGCGCACCGACCTCACCCAGGACGCGCACGAAGTCGCCTTCAGGCGCACGTTCTGGGCCGTGGGACAGTTCGGCAGGCTGCCAGAGCCGGAGCGCAAGAACCCAAATCACCTCACGGTGTGGATGGGTCGCGCAACCGATCTGCTTCGCGACCATCGCATCGAGAGCGAGATAGAGGGCAGAATGTTTGGCGTTGCCTGTCTCGCGCACGGCGACATTCCGCACACCATCGGCGCGCGCTGGCCCTTCGACGTAGTTCTCGGCCTCACGTACCCGCACGCCGGAACGCCAGCACGCGATGCGTGGCGGCGCGTTCTTGATACCGGCGCGCTGCGACCGGCATCGCCGATTGCAAACCCTGACTACGAGCCCGGTCGCGTGACACATCACAACCTGGCCCCGGATGCCCCCGTCGGGTTCATCGGCTCGACGATCAGGTGATGCAATGCACCTTTGGCGCAGCGTGACTTGTCCTCCGCGCGCCAAGAGCGTCGGCGCTTCACGTCCTTACGCCGACAACGGGGCCGCTCGCGAAGGTGGGCGGCCCTGCCTATTCTCACCCGCCCGACACGCGCTTCCATCTATGAAAGTTCGCTTCCCATTCATCTCGGAATAGGGTGCTAGTTCCTGTGTCGCAATCGCCGATAGCTCGGCACCGATCCAACGCGTTTCCGCGAAAAGCGAACAAACATTTGCGAGTGCCCGGATGCGTCCAGCGATTTCCTGTTTGAGACCTTCTGGCGAGCTTGATTGGGAAAGATTGACCGTTGCCAACGCGGTCGCAAGTAAGTTCTTGCTGCGGTGCTCGGCTTCCCGTGCCAAGGTCACGATCAGCTCCTGATTTTTCTTCTGCTCGGTAATATCTCTCGCAATCTTTGATGCGCCGACGATTTTGCCGTTGGCATCCTTGACAGGAGAAACGGTCAGTGAAACGGCGATCAAGCTGCCGTGCTTGCGTTGCCGAAGAGTCTCAAAATGGTCGATGCGCTCACCTCGTCGGAGGCGCGTTAAAATCTCACGTTCTTCGCTTTGCCGATCCTGAGGGATCACAATCATAATGGGCTGACCAATTGCCTCATTAGCAGAGTAGCCGAAGATGCGCTCGGCGCCGCCATTCCAGCTTGTAATGATGCCATCGAGAGTTTTGCTTACAATCGCGTCGTCACTGAACTCGACGATTGAGGCCAACCAGCGCAATCGTTGCTCGCTTTCGCGAAGCGCCGCTTCGATTTCTATGGGTGTGGGCGCAATTCCCAGCTTGTTTTTACTCATCAGCGACCCGAAGCGGCTCCGGCTTTTCAAGAACACTATAGCACGGGTAATGGTGTCCGGTGGCCGAATTTGAATGTCTCTTTTGGGTCACAAGCGGACCTTACGGAGCCAAAGTGCGACTTCTGCAATACCCCCGGCAGCGGACATGCAGCGATCACTGCGGAAGCAAATTGGCGGGGCCGCGCAACAGCCTGGACGTCAAGATCGGCCTCGACGGCTTTCCGCGCGGCACCAAGTTTGCCGCCAAGCCGAACGGCGACATCTTCAAGGCGGTCACGCTCAACCGCGGTCGGCCGATGGTAACGGGGAGCGAGGTCTCCTAATGCTGGTGGCCCTGCAGAGTTCGCGATGGGCCTTGTTTATGGCTTTCGGCGCAGCATGTAGTCGGGTTGCCTAAGCTGCGAGTGTTCGTATCTCGGCGACGGCGGCAGCGTGCCCCGAAATGGTTAGGCGATAACCCGATTTCAGGTCGCCGTTGATCAACTTGCCGTATCTCATCTCGCTGAGCTTGTTTCGCACTGAACCACTGCTGCGAGCCCGCAGGCTGTCCAGGATGTCCTTGACCGGCACCGACTTGGGATGCTGGCTGTGCAGCAGAACAAGGATTTCGCCGTGTATAGGAAGGTTGGCATGCACCAGCCGTGTACCATCAATCTCCTCAACCAAAAAGTCCACCGGCGTCTGCACCAGATCAATCAGGGCTCCAGCCTGCTGCATGGTCAATCCCGTCATGGTGCGGATCAATTCCGCCATGATCCATGCCGCGCCCTCATGGACGAACTTAAGATCGAAAGTGTTCGGGTCGACCTCGTTCTTATGGGCGATGCTGCGCTTGTTACGGAGGGTGTAGATTGAACGTGCGATCCGCGCCCCGCAGATGCGGAGCCCGTCAGGAACGGCAGCAGCGCTCTCCGCCCGACTTGCCAGATAATCATCGACCGCTGGCTTCTGGTCGTAGGCTCCGGTCGCCATGTATTGCAGCACCTGCACGAACGTCTCGACGAACTTGCCCGGCGACGAGCGTTCGAGTGTTTTGGTCGCAAGGTCGCGTCGCATGCTCAGGAAGTTCCTGACCATATCCCGGGCCAGTTCGCCGCCGATCAGCGGCTCCAAGGCCGAACGGAGAGCGCTTTCATCCATTCAGCTTCTCCCGGATGAACTCTTCGCCGGCGGTCGTGACCTTGTAGGTCTTGCGCGCCTGTCGACTGGTGCCGGACTTTTTCAGCTGAATCGCGAGCGCGGGCCGCAGACTATTTAGCGCAGTCAGAGCATTAGTTATGTTTGTTACCCTGTGTCCAAGATGGTTCAGCTCCTTGTTGGCGCTCTGACCATCGAAGCTTTCAGCGCCCGAGCAGACCTGCAGCCAATATCCGGCGACGAGCGCCTTGTCCGCGGCGGTCTGTGGGTCGATCGCGTTGAAGAGCTCGGCGAAATTCTGAACGGTTGGCGCTACGGTAATGCGGGTTCGCTCCTCGTCTGCCTCTTGTTCAAGCTCGGTCGCCTGCTCGCCTTTTGCAGCGGGGGACATTTTCAGCATTCCCGTTACGTGCTTAACGACCCGCTCACGCGCACTCTCTGCCAGCGGCAACAGCGCGTTGAAGATCTTCTGCAAAGAATCGAATTCCTGTCGCGCGCTCTCAGCCTCGGTGGAAATCTGCTCCGTCATGATAAGCTCCAAAACATTTATCCATTACATGATCTATCAGTAAGAGATATTCCATAGAAAATCAAGAGAGGTGAAAAGGAATTTCCCCGAAAAAAAAGCATAACCCCGGCACATTGGCCGGGGTTATGTAGGCTCTCTGCCGAGCAATCACGCAGCCCGCTTCTCAGTCGATGGCTTCTTGTCGGGGTACTTCGCTCGCAGTTCGGCGAGGGTCCACTTGCGGCGAGCCTTGGCATCGCGCTTGGCGTCGGGCCACATCGCCTTCATGACTGGATGCTTCTCGGGGCGCTCGTTGTCGTAGCGTCTCGCCTTGTCTGCCCGCTGCAACGGCGCGTCATCGCTGATCTCGCCGTCGAACAGGTTGCGCCAGCCGGGCACCATCTCCTCAAGCGCTGCCAGCAGCGCGGCACCGCGAAGGCCTTCGTCATAAAGTGCGGCCAGGACGCATTTCAAATACATCTTCGCCGGGGTCCGCCAAGTATGGATCACTCGTCCTAAGTTGCTCGCCATATTGCTCCCTCTCTTTGTTGCCGCCGCGCGGAATGCGCAGCGGAGACGAGCATATGACCAGCCCCCGGATGTTCCAGTTTTGTTCCCTCCGGTTTTTCAGGGTCTTGGCAAAATAATTAAGTTCAATAATGCACATTTCGCGGAACGGTCTTTTGGTTCCTGCGTTTGGTGCATGGGTGGGTATCGGGGAAATAATCGTGGTGAACAGGAACTATTTCGCGCGCCAAGCCGCGACACTTCTCAGGTTCGCTCAATCCACAACAGATCCCGCCCTCGCGGCGTCGCTGATCGAGAAGGCGAACGAACTCAAATCCCAGGCCGATGAGGCAGTGCAGCCACCCGACGGTAGCCCTCGGCCCCCCGACGTCCTGCCGGAGGCAGAGGCATAGTGGGCATGGAAAAACAGCGCCCTCAGCCGAGCCCTCCGAACTGTCGCAGGTGCGGTGACGAATTCCGGTTGGTCTCCAGCATGCTCGACCCGCCTACTGGCCGCAGGTTTCACATGTTCGAGTGTCAATGCGGCAACCGAAGCTGGGTCGCAGAGAAGATGTGACAAAACAAAAGCCCCGGCCAACTGGCCGGGGCTCTCGCCGCACTTAGGGGACCGGCTGAGCGTAGGGGACCGGCCCCGAAACCGATCAGGCCTCATCCATCTGCTTGCTGATTTTTAGCATGTCGCGCCACGCCTCATCGCGCTTCGCCCCCCGGCTATTGCGCCAGCGGCGCTGCGCATCTTGCAGCTTCCGATGCAACGCGGCCTGCGATGGTCGAGGGCGGTCGGCCTCCATGTCGTCGATGCAGGCGGCGATGGCTTTCATGGTGGTGCGCATGGCGGGCTTCCTCGATTTTTGCTTGCGGGCATTTTAGCCAGTGCCAAATCGGGCAGCAATCAATGGTTGAAAGTACCAATGCACTCGCCCACGGTCGCGGTGGCTGGCCCCTTTGGGGCTGCTGGCACCGCACGGGGCCGCGCGGCGGCGGGCCACTGGCGGGCTCGCTACGGGTCGCGGCGGTTGGTTATTTTGGACCTGGCCGGTGCCAAGGGGGCACGGCGGCACACCCCTGCCCCTAGGGTCGCGGGCCGCGTTAGTTTGCTGCTAGTGCGCCAAAAATGTTTGGCCAAAAAATGATGCTAAAACAGCTTGTTACGGTAAATGAAGCACTTAAGGGCCCGTTAAGCGGGAATTAAGACTGGCGCGACGGCAGGTCCTGCAAGTCGTTGAGGAATAGCCGCTTTTGTCATTTCGACCACGGCGGCCGATCTCCATTTCTCCCTCTCCCCGCTCTACGCGGGGTCGAGACGAGCGAAGCTCGCTGTTAGAGGGTCGGGGCGAGGGGCCCTCTCGACAGCGAGGATTCGCGGAGAATCCCCCTCACCCGGATCGCTGTGCGATCCGACCTCTCCCCGCAAGCGGGGCGAGGTGAAAATAGCCGCGGCCCTCGGAGGAAGGTTGTTTCGTAAGCTCGTGCCAAAAACAAATCTGCCGGCGCGATCACCGCACCGGCAGATTTCTCGTTCAGGACGATAACTCTGGGATCAGCCGGCCGCGCCGGTATCCTCGATGATCGGTCCAAACAGTTCCCAGCGCTCGCCGTCGAACTTCATCATCTGCATCTGCTTGTTGATGCGGTAATCGGTCGGCGATGTATTGCTGACCATCCCCGGTAGCGCAAGGCTGCGTTTGTAGTTCTTCAGGCTGGTCGCCTGCCGCATGACGTTTTCGCGTGTCAGGTCGTCGCCGCACTGCCGCAGGATATGGACCAGCAATTCCGAGGTGACATAGCCATAGGAGTTGACGGTGTTCGCCTTGTCGCCATCAGGGTAATATTTATCCATGAAGGCGAAGTAGGCCTTCATGCCGGGATCGTCCTTCCACTGCGGATCGCCCGGCTCCATACCATAATTGGTGCTGATGATGCCCTTGGAGATTTCGAGCCCCGCCGGTTTCAGCGTGGCCGATATCGGGCTCGCATTGATGTCGATGATGTGAACCGGATTCCAGCCGAGGTCGGCGACCTTCTTGATGGCCTGGGCTGCGAATTTCGGCGTCGAGGCGTCGTAGAGCAGATCGGCGCCAAGCGATTTCAGTTTGACGATCTGCGAATTGATGGTCGGATCGGTCAATTCGTAGGATGTTTCGCCGACGATCATCGTCGCGGCCTTGTCGCCAAGGCCGGCCTTCAGGCCGGTCATATAATCCCTGCCGAGGTCGTCATTCTGATAGAGCGCGCCGATCTTGGCGTTCGGATAATTCTTTAGAATATAGGCCGCATAGATGCGTCCTTCGGTCTGGTAGTTGGGATTGAATCCAATCGTCCAGGGGAAGTTCTTGGGGTCGGTGAACTTACTGGCCCCGGTGCCGGCGAGAAGTTGGGGCACCTTCTTGACATTCAGGTACTTCTGTACGGCCGCGTTCGAGGGCGTGCCGATAATCTGGAAGGTCAGTAAAACCTCGTCGCTCTCGACCAGCTTGCGCACCTGCTCGACCGCCTTGGGCGGGCTGTAGGCGTCGTCATACTGGATCAGGTTGATCTTGCGCCCGTTGATGCCACCCTGATCGTTGATCATCCTCATATAGGCGGCCTGCGTCTTGCCGATTCCGGCATAGGCCGAGGCCGGTCCGCTGAACGGAACCGTCTGGCCGATCTTGATCTCGGTGTCGGTCGCACCGGTGTCGTATTTCTTTTGCGCGTAGGCCGATGATGCCGACAGCGCGATCGCAACCGTCATCCCGCTGACAAGTTTTAAAATACCGTTCCTCATGTCGCTGCGTTCCTCATATGTGCAATCTTTCCGGTGGTCTGCCCGCTTCACTTCCCGGCGGGGCGCCATCGCTCCCGAGATAGTGGATGAACGGATGTTGCATTGCAAGCATGCGGCGCCGAAAGTTGAACGGCTTACGCGAGCCAGAGCAGAATGAGTGCCAATAACGCCGGTGCTGCCTGGACGTAAAGAATTCTGCGGCTGACCGTCGCAGCGCCATAGATGCCCGCGGCTAGCACGCAGAGCAAAAAGAACGTTTTGATCTGGAATGCAAAGCCGGGCGTGCCATGAATCAGTCCCCAGGCGAGGCCGGCGGCGAGAAAGCCGTTGTAGAGCCCCTGATTGGCGGCAAGCACAGCGGTCTCGGCAGCCTTCTCGGGAGAGTTGTGGAAGGTCTTCAGCCCCAGCGGTTTGGTCCAGAGAAACATCTCAAGCGCCAGAAAGTAGACGTGCAGCGCGGCCACCAGCGCCACCAAACCATTGGCGATCCAGATCATGTTGGTTTCCTCAGACAGGATTGATGGATTTACCCCAGCACGTTAGATGCTCTTGCCGCGTAAGCTCGCTCAAGCCGCGGGCTGCGCCATTGCCTCGTCGTTGGCGAGCAAATGGATCAGCGCGCTCTTGATGGCGGCCTGCCGCGTCGGCGCGCTGATCTGCGCACCCAACAGATCGGTGACGTAGAACACGTCACGGGCGCGCTCGCCAAAGGTCGCGACGTGGGCGGAGGCGATGTTGAGGTTGAGTTTCGAAATCGCGGTCGTCAGTTCATACAACAGCCCCGGCCGGTCGAGGCCGGAGACCTCGATCACGGTATAACGATCCGACCATTGATTGTTGATGATGACTTCCGGCTCGACCACGAATGGTCGCGCCCTGCCGCGGCTGGCGGCGCGCCGCGCCACGGCTTCGGGGAGGCGCAATCTGCCTTCCAGCACCTCTTCGATCATCTCGCCGATCCGCGTCGCGCGTCGTCCCTCGTCTTCGTCGCGGTCGTACTCCCTGGTAATCGCGATGGTGTCGAGCGCGCGCCCGTCGGTGGTCGTGTAGATCTGCGCATCGACGATGTTGGCGCCGGCCGAAGCGCAGGCGCCGGCGATGATCGACAGAAGCCATGGATGGTCGGTCGCCAGGATGGTCAGTTCGGTGACGCCACGCGCTTCGTCGAAACCGACATTGATGGCAAGCTTGTTGCCGACCTGTTCGCTGGCGCGCAGGAAACGGGCATGGCGGATCTTGCGCGCTAACTCGACCTTGAGCCAGTAGGCGGGATAGTGCCGCGAAATGTAGGCGTTGAGTTCCCCGTCCGGCCACTCGGTGAACGCGGCGCGGAATTCCGATTGCGCCACCGCAATGCGCTGTGCGCGGTTGACCTCCGAGAACCCGCCGGTCAGCACCGGCTCGGTTTCGTAATACAGCGTGCGCAACAATTGCGCCTTCCAGCCGTTCCAGACGCCCGGACCGACGCCTCGGATGTCGGCCGTGGTCAGGATCGTCAACAGCTTCATCTGCTCGACCGACTGCACCACCGCTGCAAAATTTTCGATGGTCTTGCGGTCCGAGAGGTCGCGCGATTGCGCCACCGTCGACATCGTCAGATGCTGTTCGATCAGCCACGCGACCAGTTCGGTATCGGCGGCGCTGAAGCCGAGCCTTGGACACAGCCGCCGCGCCACTTTCGCACCCGCGATCGAGTGATCTTCCAGCCGGCCCTTGGCGATGTCATGCAACAGCGTGGTGATGTAGATCACCGCGCGATGCTCGGGGCGGATCTTGCGCATCAAATCGCTGGCGACGACGAACTCGTCAATGCCGCCGCGTTCGATGTCCTGCAGGTAACCGACACAACGCAACAGATGCTCGTCCACCGTATAATGGTGGTACATGTTGAACTGCATCATCGACACGATCTTGCCGAAGGCGCGAATGAAATTTCCGAGCACACCGGTCTCGTTCATCCGCCGCAGCACGATTTCCGCGTCGTTCGAGGTCAGGATTTCCATGAACAGCCGGTTGGCTTCCGGATTCTCGCGCAGTTGGGTGTTGATCAGCTTCAGCGAGCGCGTCACGGTGCGCATCGCATCGGGATGAAAGGCGAGATTGTTCTTCTGCGCGAGGCGGAAAATCCGGATCAGGTTGACCGGGTCGTGCCTGAACACCTCGGGGCCGGCGAGATTGATACGGTTGTTGTCGACGATGAAATCGTCGTTGTCGGGCACGCGGCGCCGGTTCAGGCTGGGCCTGAGCCGCGCCATCATGCGGCTGAGCACCGGCGCAGGCTTGGCCTGCTGATCTTCCAGCTTCGCGCACAGGATCGCAGTGAGATCGCCGACATCCTTGGCGACCAGAAAGTAATGCTTCATGAAGCGCTCGACATCCTGCATGCCGGGATGCGAGGTATAACCGAGCCGGATCGCGATCTCGCGCTGCATGTCGAACGACAGCCGCTCTTCGGCGCGGCCGGAGAAGAAATGGATGTTGCAGCGGACCGACCACAGGAAATCGGCGCAGCGGCGGAAGGTGCGGTACTCCTGCGCGTCGAACACGCCGCGTTCGAGCAGCTCGTCGGTCTCGCGGACCCGGTAGACGTATTTCGCGATCCAGAACAGCGTATGCAGATCGCGCAATCCACCCTTGCCGTCCTTGACGTTGGGCTCGACCAGATAGCGCGACTGCCCGGCGCGGCGATGCCGTTCCTCGCGTTCGGCAAGTTTGGCGGTGACGAATTCGGCGGCGGTGCCCTGCACGACTTCCTTGTCGAACCGCGCCACCAGTTCGTTGTAGAGCGGCTGGTCGCCGGTCAGGAATCTGGTCTCGAGGATCGCGGTGCGGATCGTCATGTCGCCGCGTGCCTGCCGGATCGATTCGTCGACCGAACGCGTGGCGTGGCCGACCTTCAGCCCCATGTCCCACAGGCAATACAGGATGGCTTCGGCGACCTGCTCGCCCCAGGCGGTTTGCTTGTAGGGCAGGATGAACAACAGATCGATATCGGATTCCGGCGCCATCAGCCCGCGGCCGTAGCCGCCGGTGGCGACGACGGCCATGCGCTCGGCGCCGGAGGGAATCGGCGAGCGATAGAGATGGCGCGTGGCGGCGGCAAACAGGATGCGGATGATTTCGTCCTGCACGAAACACAGCCGCTCGGCGCAGCGCCGCCCGTGACGGTCCTTCAGCAGCACGGCCTGCGCGGCGGCGCGCGCCGCGATCATTTCGGCCTTCAGCAGTTGCGCCATGGCGGCGCGAAAAACGTCCTCGCGCCCGGCATGCTTTGCGGCGAGCGCATCGACCGCGGCGGTGATCCGCGCGGTATCGAAACGTTCGTCGAGCTTCAGGGCCGGTTCGTGTCACGACGCTGTCCATAACCTACCCCGATATCGGACGGCGCCGATGCTGTCACGGGACATTCTGGGACGACAGCAGGTCCATGCTGGATTCTGCAGGCTTTGAGCAAGGCTGTTCTCATCGTGAGCCCCCTGAAGCGTGCGTATTTTCTCGTTGACGCGGACAACTTAACTCATTGAAAGAAAAGGTAGTTTTTGACGCGGGCGAGCCGTTACGAAGGCCAACGGCGGCGCCCGCGTTGACGCTTGCCTGCAATCTGCTTTGATCGTTCACGCCTCCATGGAGACTACGACGATGTTCAAGATTTCACGGCGCGCTCTGGCTGCGATCATCGCCGTCTCGACGCTGATGCCCGGCGGCGCCTTTGCCGCCGACGCGCTCAAGGAAATCCATATCGACTGGGCGACCTACAATCCGGTGTCGATGATCCTGAAGCAAAAGGGACTGCTGGAAAAGGAATTCGCCAAGGACGGCATCAGCATCGTCTGGGTGCAGTCGGCCGGTTCCAACAAGGCGCTCGAATTCCTCAACGCCGGCTCGATCGATTTCGGTTCCACCGCCGGTTCCGCGGCGCTGGTGGCCAAGATCAACGGCAATCCGATCAAGTCGATCTATGTCTATTCGCGCCCGGAATGGACGGCGCTGGTGACGACCAAGGATTCCAAGATCGCGACCGTCGCCGACCTCAAGGGCAAGCGCGTCGCGGTGACGCGCGGCACCGATCCGCACATCTTCCTGGTGCGCGCGCTGCTCGACGCGGGCTTGAGCGAAAAGGACATCACGCCGGTGCTGCTGCAGCACGCCGACGGCAAGACCGCGCTGATCCGCGGCGACGTCGATGCCTGGGCGGGCCTCGATCCGATGATGGCGCAGGCGGAAATCGAGGACGGCGCCAAGCTGTTCTTCCGCAAGCCCGACGCCAACACCTGGGGCATTCTCAATGTGCGCGAACAGTTCCTGAAGGATTATCCGGATGTGGTTCGCCGCGTGCTCGCTACCTACGAGGAGGCGCGCAAATATTCGCTGGCAAATTACGACGACCTGAAGAAGACGTTCATCGCGCGTCACCAAACTGCCGGAGACGGTGGTCGACAAGCAGCTCAAGGAGCGCACCGAACTGACCCACAGCCGGATCGGCGCGCCGCAGCGCGAGTCGATTCTCGCCGCCGGTCTCGCGCTGCAGCAGGCCGGCGTGATCGACGCCAAGGTCGACGTCAAGGCCACGCTTGACGCGCTGATCGACGATCAGGTTCCGCTGCCGACGAATTGAGAGGCAACGACGCAGTGTCGTCCCCTGCGAACGCGGGGACGACGACGTGGATGGTGCGCGTCCTCCGATTCGCCAACTTGCAATCCTCCGCGAGACGCGGTTCTTGCTATGGCCATGACGGTTGAACTGCCCGCGCTTGAACGAACCGATGCACGACGGCGAGCCCGGCGCCGTCCGGCCGGCTGCGGCGCTGGACGCGGCCGGCGCTCGGGCTGTTGCTGCCGGTCGGCCTCGCGCTGGCCTGGGAAATCATCGTCTGGCTCGGCCTGTCCAACGGACGGCTGGTGCCGCCGCCGACCAAATTTTCGCCACCATTGTCGAACTGGCGCGCAGCGGCGAACTTGCGCGTCATATCGTGGCGACGCTGACCCGCGTCGCCGCCGGCTTCGGCCTCGGCGTGGTCGCGGGCACGCTGCTCGGCGCGATCTCGGGCTATTGGGGCCTGGCGCGGCGGCTGCTCGATCCCACCGTGCAGGCGCTGCGCGCGATCCCGTCGATCGCCTGGGTGCCGCTGTTCATCCTGTGGCTCGGCATTTTCGAAACCTCGAAAGTCGTGCTGATCGCGGTCGGGGTGTTTTTCCCGGTCTATCTCGGCGTGATGGGCGCGATCCTGTCGGTCGATCGCAAGATCGTCGAAGTCGGCCGCACCTTCCGCCTCTCGCGGACCGGCGATGATCCGGCGCATCCTGCTGCCCGCGGTGCTGCCGGCCTATGTGGTGGCGCTGCGGGTCGGTCTCGGGCTGGGCTGGATGTTCGTGGTCGCCGCCGAATTCATGGGCGCGTCCGAAGGGCTCGGCTATCTCCTGATCGACGGCCAGCAGCTCGGCAAGCCCGCGCAGATCCTGGCGGCGATCGTCATCTTCGCCATTCTCGGCAAGACCACCGACTGGCTGATCGAGATCGGCACCGCGCCGCTGTTGCGCTGGCAGGATGCCTTCGGCCGTCAAGGCGGAGCGGCCTGATGCTGGTGCTCGATCGGCGTCGGAAAGATCTATCCCAACGGCGTCCACGCGCTGGAGCGGTTTTCCGCCGACATCGGGCTGGGCGAGATCGTCGCCATCATCGGCGGCTCCGGCTGCGGAAAATCGACGCTGCTGCGCGCCATCGCCGGCCTCGACCGCGCCACATCGGGCACGGTGACGCTCGACGATATCGTCGATCTCGGCGCCGCATGCGAAGATCGGCATCATCTTTCAGGAGCCGCGGCTGCTGCCCTGGCTCAGCGTCGCCGACAATATCGGTTTCGGTCTCTCGGAGCTGCCCGCCGAGATTCGCCGCGAGAAAGTCGCGCGCGCCCTGGCGCGGGTCGGGCTCGCCGACAAGGCCGATGCCTGGCCGCGCGAATTGTCCGGCGGGCAGGCGCAGCGCGTCGCGATTGCTCGCGCGCTGGTGCCGCAGCCGGAAGTGCTGCTGCTGGACGAGCCGTTCTCCGCGCTGGATGCGTTCACGCGGCGGGATTTGCAGGACCATCTGCTCGACCTCTGGGCCGATACCCGGCCGACTTTGGTGCTGGTGACCCACGATGTCGACGAGGCCGTGGTGCTGGCCGACCGCGTCCTGGTGATGCGGCCGCGGCCGGGCCGCCTGTTCGAGGAGATCAAGGTCAATCTGGCGCGGCCGCGCGACCGCAATTCGCCGTTGTTCGACAATTTCAAGCGCCGCGTGCTGACCGCGCTGGATCGCTCGCTCGACCGCAACGTGCCGGACGCCGATCCGAAATCGACCACCGGTGAAGCGATGTGGTGGTGACATCGACGCTGCCACCGATTACATCCGACCAGCCATTGCAATCCGGGAGAGAACAAGATGGACGCCGCCGAACTTCGCGCCACCCAGGCCCCGATCAAGGAGCGCTACAAATCCGATCCGAAGGCCGCGATGATCACGCTGACCGCGAGGGGCTCGATCGAGAACGAGGGCATCGCCTGCAAGGTCGAGACCGGCCGCGCTCTGGCGGTCGCCGGCCTGCATCCCGCCACCGGCGGCTCCGGACTTGAATTGTGCTCCGGCGACATGCTGCTCGAGGCACTCGTTGCCTGCGCCGGCGTGACGTTGAAATCGGTATCGACCGCGATCGAGGTGCCGCTGAGGACGGGCGACGTCACCGCCGAGGGCGATCTCGATTTCCGCGGCACGCTCGGCGTCGACAAGGAAGCACCGGTCGGTTTTGCCGAAATCCGCCTCCGCTTCGACGTCGATACCGACGCGCCGCAGGAGAAGCTCGATCTGCTGCTGAAACTCACCGAGCGCTATTGCGTGGTCTATCAGACCATCAAGCACGGCCCGAAGGTCTCGGTGACGATGCAAAGGGTGTGAGACGCTAGCCTGCTCCCCTCCCCCTTGCGGGGAGGGGTCGGGGGTGGGGGTACCGAGGGCTCAGTGCTTGTGGTCACCCCCCACCCCAACCACCCCCGCAAGGGGGGAGGGAGATCACAAGTCTGCGCGGCCCTCATGTCCCCCGACCTCGCCTTCATCCTGATACTGGCGCTGCGCATGGCGGTGACGGCCGCGTTCGTGGTGTCGGCCTCCGTGATCACCGAGCGCTCCGGGCCGGTGATCGGTGCGCTGGTGGCGACCTTGCCGATATCGGCCGGCCCGTCTTACACGTTTCTCGCGCTCGACCACGATGCGGCGTTCATTGCCGAAGGCGCGCTGGCGAGCCTGCCGATCAACGCCGTGACGATCGTGCTCGGCCTGACCTACGTCGTGCTGGCGCAGCGCCGCAGCGCGATCGTCAGTTGTCTGCGGTGCGGTCGTCGGTGTGGCTCGTGCTGGCCTCCATCGTGCGAACGGTCCATTGGTCGCTGGCCGGCGGCATTGATTGCCAACGTCATTGCGTTTGCGATCTGCGTGCCGCTGCTGGAGCGCTTTCGTCACGTCAAAATGCCGCTGGTCACGCGCCGCTGGTACGACATCCCGTTGCGCGCCACGCTGGTTGCGACGCTGGTGGCAACGGTGGTGACCCTGTCAAGCTGGGTCGGTCCCAAGGTGAGCGGCATGATCGCGTTGTTTCCGGTGGTGTTCACCAGCATGATGCTGATCTTGCATCCGCGCATCGGTGGGCCGCCGACCGCGGCCGTGCTCGCCAACAGCGCCTGGGGACTGATCGGATTGGGCATCGCGATCGCGGTGCTGCATGTCGCGGCGTTGCGGTTCGGCTCCGCGATCGGGCTCGGCCTCGCGCTCACGGTTTGCGTGAGCTGGAATCTTGGGCTGTGGTGGTTGAGCCGCAGGAAATCGGCGAATTGAATCCGTCATTGCGAGGAGCAAAGCGACGAAGCAATCCATTCTTTCTTCGGGCGGCATGGATTGCTTCGCTGCGCTCGCAATGACGGTTAGAGCTTGCTACGGCGTCTCATTCCTTCGGCAATTTTGCCTTCAACGCATAGAGCGCCTCGAGCGCGTCGCGCGGCGACATCTCGTCGGGATGCAGCGCCTTTAACGCTTCGATCAACTGTTCGGCTTCGCTCGGCGCTGCCGCCTCGGTTGCGGCGCGCGACGGCACGGCGAACAGCGGCAGGTCGTCGGCGAGCGCGCGCGCGGTCTGGCCGCGATCCTGCGCCTCGAGTTTGGCCAGCACCGATTTGGCGCGCGCGATCACGGGGGCGGGGAGGCCGGCGAGCTTTGCCACCTGAATGCCGTAGGAGCGGTCGGCCGAACCCGGCAGCACCTCGTGCAGGAATACCACCTCGCCCTGCCATTCCTTGACCCGCACCGTGGCGTTGAACAGCCGCGGCAGCTTGGCCGAAAGCGCGGTCAGCTCATGATAATGGGTCGCGAACAGAGTACGGCAACGATTGGCTTCATGCAGATGCTCGATCGCCGCCCAGGCGATCGACAGCCCGTCGAAGGTCGCAGTGCCCCTGCCGATTTCGTCGAGAATGACAAGCGAGCGCTCGCTGGCCTGATTGAGGATGACCGCGGTTTCCACCATCTCCACCATGAAGGTGGAGCGTCCGCGCGCCAGATCGTCGGCGGCGCCGACCCGTGAGAACAGCCGATCGACGATGCCGATCCGCGCGCGAGCGGCCGGCACGAAACTCCCCATTTGCGCCATCAGCGCGATCAGCGCGTTCTGGCGCAGGAAGGTCGATTTGCCCGCCATGTTCGGGCCGGTGATCAGCCAGATCTGGCCCGCCCCCAGCCTACCTTCCCCCGCTTGCGGGAGACGGTAGGGTGGGGGTACAGGCGAAAGATCGCAGGCGTTGGCGATGAACGGCTGGCCGTCGCGCTTCAAGGCCTGCTCGACCACCGGATGCCGGCCGCCTTCGATCGCAAAGCCAAGCGAGGCATCGACTTCCGGCCGCACGTAATTGTCATCGACCGCGAGCTTTGCCAGCGCGGTCGCGACGTCGAGCACGGCAAAGGCATGCGCGGCGGCGCGCAGATCGTCGCTCGCCGCCAGCACCATCGCGCAGAGCCGCTCGAAGATCTCCAGTTCCAGTCCGAGCGCGCGGTCGCCGGCATTGGCGATCCTGGCCTCGATCTCGCCGAGCTCGGATGTCGTGAAGCGGGTCTGGCCGGCCAATGTCTGGCGATGGATGAAGGTCGCGTTCAGCGGCGGCGCCATCAGCCTGTCGCCATGCTGCGCGGTGACTTCGACGAAATAGCCGAGCACGTTGTTGTGGCGGATTTTCAGGCCCTTGATGCCGGTGTCTTCGGCATAACGGGCCTGCATCGAGGCCACCACGAGACGCGAGGCGTCGCGCAGGTTGCGGGTCTCGTCGAGCGCCGGCTCATAGCCTTCGCGGACGAACCCGCCGTCGCGCTTGATCAACGGCAGTTGCTCGGCCAGCGCACGTTCGAATTCGTGCGCCAGATCGCGGGACGGACGGCGCAGCGCTTCCATCGCCGCGGCGATCTCCTGCGGCGGATCGTCGAGCTGCGAGAGCCGCGCCAGCGCCTGGTCGGCGGCGAGGATGCCGTCGCGCAGGCCGGCCAGATCGCGCGGGCCGCCGCGCCCGACCGACAACCGCGCCAGCGCGCGGGACATATCGGGGGCCGCGCACAGCGTGGCGCGGAGTTCCTCGCGCAGCGCGGTGTCGGCCGCGAATGCCGAGATCGCATCCAGCCGCCGTGCAATCCCTGCGCTGTCGGTGAGGGGCGCGGCCAGCCGTTGCGCGAGCAGGCGCGATCCGGCTGACGTCACGGTGCGGTCGATGGCATCGAGCAGCGATCCCAGCCGTTCGCCCGAAAGCGTTCGCGTCAGTTCTAGATTGGCGC
Source organism: uncultured Alphaproteobacteria bacterium (assembly GCA_963742425.1). GTDB lineage: Bacteria > Pseudomonadota > Alphaproteobacteria > Rhizobiales > Xanthobacteraceae > Bradyrhizobium. The sequence goes on along the minus strand of CAVULR010000004.1, from coordinate 121,128 downwards.
GGGTGGCGGGATCGATCGCCATCGTGGCGCCGGCGGCCTCGCGCGAAGGCGGCGACAGCGGCGGGCGTTTACCCACCTGGGTGCGGTCGATATAGGTGACGGCGGCCGCCGCGGCGGTCGCCTCCAGCCGCGACATCGCACTGAGACCGTCCATGGTGGCGACCGCAAAATAATCGCACAGCCGCCGCTCCGCGGTGGCGCTGTCGAAGAAATCGCGCGTCAGCGGCGTCACGGCCGGCAATTTGCGCAAGCTCGGCCCCAGCTCCGGATCGCCATACAGCGCGTCGGTGACGATGACTTCGTTGGGATTGATGCGCGATAGCGTTGCCGCCAGTTCGCCGGTCGAGCACTCCGTGACAATGAATTCCGAGGTCGAAATATCGATCCAGGCAAGACCGATGCGATCGCCGCCGGACGACGCGCGTACGCGTGCGATCGCCAGCAGGTAATTATTGGCGCGGGCGTCGAGCAAGGTGTCTTCGGTGAGCGTGCCCGGCGTCACCAGCCGCACCACGTCGCGGCGGACCACGCTCTTGTTGCCGCGCGCGCGCGCCGCGGCGGGATCCTCGGTCTGTTCGCACACCGCGACGCGATGGCCGGCTGCGATCAGGCGATGCAGATAATCCTCGGAGCGTTCCACCGGGACGCCGCACATCGGGATATCCATGCCCTGATGCTTGCCGCGTTTGGTCAGCACAATGCCGAGGGTGCGCGAGGCGATTTCGGCGTCCTCGAAGAACAGCTCGTAGAAATCGCCCATTCGGTAGAACAACAGCAGTCCGGGATTGGCGGCCTTGATCTCCAGATATTGTTCCATCATCGGCGTGACGCGCGCCGCCGCATCATTGGGCGGCTCGGCATTCGCGGACGCGGGGAATGATGGCTGGATTGTCATGGCGGGCCGCAAACTACAAAATTTTGCGTCCCCGTCCTATCGGTTTGCCGCCGCCTTGCGGGTTTTCCACCCCCGCCATGACCCGCGTCGCGCGCGACACTCGGTCGTGGCACGAAGATAATAGGAGTCTCCTCGTACACGGCTGCACCTCTCCGGCTTGCGGGGGAGCATAGGCCGCCTTGGGCGGCCGTCCTTAGATAAGAACGCCGAAGCGAAGCTTCGGCTATGGCGCTCGACAGAGCGCGGCGGGTGGGGGAAATCTCTCCTCGTGCTCTGGCACCAGATATGCGGCGGCACCCCCGCCCCCAACCCACCCCCGCAAGCGGGAGAGGGGACGGACAGAGCGCGGGGCGAGCCCTTACCTCGGTCCCTCTCCAGTAGGGGGAGGGAACGGCCGGCCTCTGCTTATGGTGCCATCAATTGACCTGCCGCGGTGGCGCTCCTAAAACTCTCGCTCAATGAGAGCCCACCGGCGTGCAAAACGCGGCATTCAGGGAGAAATTCAATGGGCGATGTATTTGTTTGCGATGCCGTACGGACCCCGATCGGCCGCTTCGGCGGCTCGCTTGCCAAAGTGCGTGCCGACGATCTTGCGGCAGCTCCGATCAAGGCACTGATGGCGCGGCATACCAAGCTCGACTGGTCGGCGCTCGATGAGGTCTATTTCGGCTGCGCCAACCAGGCCGGCGAGGATAACCGCAACGTCGCGCGGATGGCGCTGCTCTTGGCAGGCTTGCCGGAAACGGTTCCCGGCGCGACGCTCAATCGCCTCTGTGCCTCGGGGCTGGACGCGGTCGGTGCGGCCGGGCGCGCGATCCGCGCCGGCGAGATCGATTTCGCGATCGCCGGCGGCGTCGAATCGATGACGCGCGCGCCGTTCGTGATGGGCAAGGCGCCGGAAGCGTTTTCGCGCTCGGCTGAAATTTTCGACACCACCATCGGATGGCGTTTCATCAATCCGCTGATGAAGGCGCAATACGGTGTCGATGCCATGCCGGAGACCGGCGAGAACGTCGCCGAGGAATTCCAGGTGTCGCGCGCCGATCAGGACGCATTCGCGATCCGCTCGCAGCAGCGCGCCGGACAAGCGATCGCCTCTGGCTATTTCGCCGAGGAAATCACCCCCGTCTCGGTGCCCGGCGGCAAGGCAGGACCCATCAGTGTCGATAGGGACGAACATCCGCGCCCCGAAACCACGCTCGAGGGCCTCGCCAAGCTGAAACCGATCGTGCGCAACCCCGGCACGGTGACGGCCGGCAATGCCTCCGGCGTCAATGACGGCGCGGCAGCGATGATTCTCGCCTCGGAAGCCGCTGTGAAGAAGCACGGCCTGACGCCGCGGGCGCGGATCCTTGGCCTCGCCTCGGCCGCGGTGCCGCCGCGCATCATGGGCATCGGCCCGGTGCCGGCGACGCGCAAGCTGATGGAGCGGCTCGGCTTCAAGATCAGCGATTTCGATTTGATCGAGCTTAACGAGGCCTTCGCGAGCCAGGGGATCGCCTGCCTGCGGCAGCTCGGCGTCAAGGAAGATGCCGACTTCGTCAACCCGCATGGCGGCGCCATCGCACTCGGCCATCCCCTGGGGATGAGTGGCGCGCGGCTGGCGATGACGGCAGTGCACGGCATGGAGAAGCGCGGCGGAAAACGCGCGCTCGCCACCATGTGCGTCGGCGTCGGTCAGGGCGTCGCGATGGCGATCGAGAAGCTCAACTGACGTTGACCGGGCTACCTGACGCTTCATCCGGCTACGACGTTATTGTCATAGGCGCGGGAGCGGCCGGCATGTCGGCCGCGCTTTTCTCCGCGATCCGGGGTGCCAGGACGCTGCTGGTCGAGAAAACCGGGTTTGTCGGCGGGACCTCGGCGCTTTCGGCAGGATCGATCTGGATTCCGAACACGCGTCATGCTTTTGGTGTCGCGACGTCCGACAGCGCGGAGAAGGCCGAGCGATATCTGCAGCAGATCGTGGGAAACCGGTCGGACGCTGCGTTGCGCGCGGCGTTCCTCAAGGCCGGTCCCGAAGCCGTCGAAGTCCTGGAAAATCATTCCGAGGTGAAGCTGCGCGCCTATGCCCGCCATCCGGACTATCGTTCGGAGATTGAGGGCGCGGCTTTGGCGGGACGGGCCCTGGAGCCGCTGCCGTTCGACGGGCGGTTGCTCAGCGCGGCGCTCTCGCTGGTCCGTCCGCCGCTTCCGGAGTTCACGCTGCTTGGCGGAATGATGGTCGACCGAACCGATATTGGACATTTGCTGGCGGCCACGACCTCGATGAATTCGCTGCTGCACGCCGCAAGGCTCCTGGCGCGATATGGGCGTGACCGATTGAGTTACCCGAGAGGCTCGCGGCTTGTGATGGGCAACGCGCTGGTCGGCCGGCTTCTGTATTCATTGCTCGGCCGCAAGGTGGACATCTCGACGGACACGACGCTCGAAAAAATCGTAGGGGATGCCGATGGCCGGGTCACGTCTGCGGTCCTGCGCTCAGGCGGCGTCTCGCGGGATATCGGCATCCATGGCGGGCTGATTTTGGCGGGCGGTGGATTTGGCCGCCACGTCAAGCGGCGCGCCGTCGAGTTGGGAACCGATCCGCAATGGTCCTGCGTTGCGCTGGGCTCGGATGGTGACGCACAGGACAAGGCCCTTGAGATCGGCGCACGCATCAGCGACAGGGATCTCAGCGCCGCATTCTGGGCGCCTGCATCGATCCGGCGGCGCCGCGACGGATCCCAGGCGGTGTTTCCGCACTTCGTACTCGACCGGGGCAAGCCGGGGACGTTGGTTGTCGACAGCCATGGTCGCCGCTTCGTCAATGAAGCGATCTCCTACCACCAATTCTCGCTGGAGATGTTTGCAAACGAAAACTCGGCGATTCCCGCGTTTCTGATCGCGGACGCGGTGGCCTTGCGAAAATATGGTCTCGGCATGGTGCGCCCAGGCGGATGGGGAACGAAAGCCGCCTTGGCGGACGGATACCTGATCGCGGCAAACACGATCGAGCAGCTTGCGCTGACATTGAATATCGACCCCGGCAATTTGCGCGCCACGGTCGACAAGATGAATGACTACGCGCGAACCGGCCGCGACCTGGAATTCGCCAGGGGCAGCACGGTGTATCAAAATCATAATGGGGATACGTCCGCCGCCGGACCCAACCCCAATCTCGGCCCGATCGCGACGGCTCCGTTTTATGCGCTTCGGCTTTATCCTTCCGATATCGGGACGTCGGCGGGGCTGGTCACGGATGACGTGGCCCGTGTACTGGATAGCGCCAATCGCCCCATCGCCGGACTGTACGCTTGCGGAAACGACATGCAGTCGATCATGGGCGGAACCTACCCGGGACCGGGGATCACGCTCGGGCCGGCCATCGCATTCGCCTATCTCGCGGCGTCCGACGCCACGCGGCTGCTCGGATCAGCTACGCGTGCCCAAGGGTAGCGCGCGACAACCGCAAAGCCTATAGATCGACCATTGGGAGGAGTAATGGTGCGCGGAGCGGGCTTCCTTGCGATCTGGAGCGACGTCGAGCCGGCGGATTTGACCGACTATCGGCATTGGCTGACACGCGAGCACACCACCGAGCGTGTGACCACCAAGGGGTTCCTCGCGTCTCGCGTGTTCCGCGCTGTCCGCGCCGACATCGAGCGGTTCTTCATTCTCTATGAGCTGGAAACGCCTGAAGTCCTCGACGGCCCCGCTTATCTCGCGCGCCTCAACGCACCTACCGCCTGGTCGAAGCGCATCATGCCGAAGCTCGGCAACTTCGTTCGCGGCGGCGGCGTTGTGACCGCCCGGGCGGGGCGGGGAGAAGGATCCACCATCGTTGCATTGCGCATCGAACGCCTGCCGGAAACCCCCGGGCGCCTGGCCGATCAGATTGCCGCGCTCGACGGGATCGCGGCGGTACAGATCGGCGCGACCGATCTCGCCAGAACTTCGGTGCCGACAGTCGAAAAAGGAATGCGAAGGAACGAGGGCATTTTCGCCGGTCTGCTGCTCATCGAGGCGCTCGACGACAAATCCCTTCGCAGCGCCTTGCGCAAGGCGGCTGAAATGGCGCCCGACGTGCTTGGCGATGTCAGCGCTCCCGAGATTTATCAAAGCATCTTCGCGCTCGATGCGCGCATCGCCTGGGTTTGAACGGTGCCGTCGTTTTCCCTCGCCGCGCTGACCGCGCTCGAACTGGCGCCGCCCGGGCTGATCGACGTTGCCGCGGCCTGCGGTTACGACCACGTCGGTGTCAGGCTCTTGCCGGCCACAGCAGGCGGCATCGCCTATCCACTGATGGAAGATGAGGCGAGCTTGCGAGAGACCATCGCGCGGCTCAACGCGACCGGCGTTACCGTTGCAGATCTGGAAGTGGTCGCATTCAGACCGGAAACCGATATCGCTTCCTTCTCGGCATTTTTCGAAACGGGTGCGCGGCTCGGCGCCAGGCACATTCTGGTCGCGGCTTACGATCCTGTGCTGGATCGCTTTGCGGATCGTTTTGCGAGATTTTGCGAGGCCGCGGCTCCCTACGGACTGACCGCCGATCTTGAATTCATGCCCTGGACGTCCGTGCCTGATCTGGTGACCGCCAGTCGACTGGTCGAGAAAGTCGGGAAGCCCAATGCCGGCGTCCTGGTGGACGCGATACATTTTGACAGGTCGGAAAGTTCGGTCGGCGATATCGCGGCCATTCCCGTGAACCGATTTCATTATTGGCAATTGTGCGACGGCCCTGCCGAACGGCCGACGACCTCAGAGGAAATGATGCGAGTGGCCCGAACCGAGCGGATGTTTCCCGGGGAGGGTGGCATCGATCTCGTTTCGCTGATGCGCGCCATGCCGCCGGATATCGCGATCAGTATTGAAGTCCCGACGGTGGAGCTGGCAAGGACGATGGATGCGCCCGCTCGCGCAAAGCGCGCCCTGACTGCGGCCAGGCGCGTCATGGCGGCGGCTGCGTAAGGCCAACGGATGGGGCGGTCGCTTTTGTGGTGGCGGGTTTCGTATTAGCGTGACCCGCCGCCGTTCAGGGAGTGCGGAATGATCATCAAACGGCAGCAGGATGTCACGATTGCCGCGATATCGGCGATGCAAGGGGCCACCGAGCCGCGGTTGCGAGAAATCATGGTGTCTCTCATCGAGCACCTTCACGGCTTCATCCGCGATGTCAGGCTGACCGAAGCGGAGTTCCGTGAAGCCACCGCCATTCTCGGCGAGATCGGCAAACTCTCGACCGACACGCACAATGAAACGGTTCTGATGGCCGGCTCGCTCGGGGTCTCCTCGCTGGTATGTCTTCTGAACAATGGCGATCACGGCAATACCGAAACGGCGCAATCGCTGCTTGGGCCTTTCTGGCGGCTGCACTCTCCCCGGGTTGAGAATGGCGGCTCCATCGTCCGATCCGAAACCCCGGGCGTACCGCTGTTCGTCAACGCGCGCGTGGTGGACCATGCGGGCAATCCGGTCGCGGGCGCCGAGGTCGATGTCTGGCACGCTTCGCCTGATGGTCTTTACGAAAATCAGGACCCCGAACAGGCGGAGATGAACCTCCGTGGCAAATTCACGACGGATGCCAGGGGGAGTTTCTGGTTTCGCACGGTCATGATGACCGGTTATCCGATTCCAACGGATGGCGTGGTCGGCCGCCTCTTGAAGTTGCAGAACCGGCATCCCTTTCGGCCGGCGCATCTCCACGCGTTGATTTTCAAGCCGGGTTTCAAGGTCTTGATCTCCCAGGTCTACGATCCCGCCGACCCGCATATCGACACCGACGCGCAGTTTGGCGTGACCGAGGCGCTGCTCGGAAATTTCGTGCGTCATGAAGAGCCGCATCCGGCCGAGCCCGATGTCGGCATGCCCTGGTATTCGCTCGACCATGTCTACAAGATGGAAGCAGGCGAAGCGACGCTTCCACGCCCGCCGATCAAGTGATGGCCGAACGGAATCCGGGACCACCTCATGACATTGCTTGATTGTGTCTCCCGGATCCCGGTCCGGTCGTCCTGGGCCGGGCTTGTGCTGCTGGGGCTTGCCTCCGTTCAGGGTCCGGCCGGCGCGGACACCAAATACCCGAGCAAGCCCGTTCGTATCGTCCTGCCATTTGCCGCCGGCGGTGTTGCCGATATTACGGCGCGCATCGTGGCCGAACGGCTCGGCAACAAGCTTGGGGGCCGTTTTTACGTTGAAAACCAGCCTGGCGCCGGCGGCATTGCCGCAGCGCGAACGGTTATCTCCTCGCCGCCCGACGGACTTACCCTGGCGTTGCTGTCCAACGGGACCGCGGTCAGCGTCTCCTTGTTCAACAACCTGCCTTACGATCCGCTGAAGGATTTCAGCCCGATTTCGAGTTTGGGATTCTTCGATTTTATCTTCGCAACCAATTCCGACTCGCCGTTCAAAACGCTGGCAGAGTTTATCACCGCCGCCAAGGCAAAGCCCGGCGCCCTCAATGTCGGGACCATCAATGTCGGAAGCACGCAGAATCTGTCGGCGGAGCTTTTTAAGACGGCGGCGGCCATCGATTTCGTGATCATTCCCTATCGAGGAACTCCCGACCTCCTGGTATCAACCATGCAGGGCAACCTCGCGCTCGTCATCGACAGCTATTCTTCGATGAAGGGAAATCTCGCCGACAGGAAGATCCGCGCATTGGCGTCGTCTGGCCCGGTGCGCTCGGAAAGCACGCCTGACATTCCGACCTTGCGGGAAAGCGGCGTTGCCGATTACGACGTCGTTTCCTGGAACGCGTTGTTCGCGCCTGCAGGTACGCCACCGGAGATTGTCAAGGCGCTCAACCATGCCCTTCAGGAAATACTGGCGGAGCCGGACGTGAAGAGGCGGCTCCTGGAACTTGGCATCGAGGCCGGGGCAGGCACGCCTGAGGAGATATCCGCCAGGCTGAAATCCGATATCGACAAGTGGCGAAAGGTGATCGAGAAAGCCGGGATCCAGAAGCAATAAGCCCCACCAACGTCAAGCAACTCGGAAACTTCGTGCGTAGGAATTAGCTTTAAGTCGTGGCAAAGTGGGAGCGTTAGGGCGGGGATGGCACCGGCTGATGCGCCGATCCACCCAATCCGCCCGGTCATTTTGCGTATCGGCGACCGCGACAGCATTCGCCCAGGGACGGAATCGATGATCATAGACGTACACGGCCACTACACCACCGCGCCGAAAGCGCTCGAGGACTGGCGCAACCGGCAAATTGCCGGCATCACCGATCCATCCGCCAGGCCCAAGGTCAGCGAGCTCAAGATCAGCGACGATGAACTGCGCGAGAGCATCATCACCAACCAGCTCAAACAGATGAAGGAGCGCGGCAGCGATCTGACGATCTTCAGTCCGCGCGCCAGCTTCATGGCGCACCACATCGGCGATTTCAACCTATCCTCGACCTGGGCCGCGATCTGCAACGAACTTTGCGCGCGCGTCGCCCGCCTGTTTCCCGACAGCTTTATCGGCGCGGCGATGCTGCCGCAGTCGCCGGGCGTCGACCCGAAGACCTGCATTCCCGAGCTGGAGAAATGCGTCAAGGACTATGGCTTCGTCGGCATCAACCTCAATCCGGACCCGTCGGGCGGGCACTGGACCTCGCCGCCGCTGTCGGACCGGCAGTGGTACCCGATTTACGAGAAGATGGTGGAGCTCGGCATCCCTGCCATGATCCACGTCTCCACCAGCTGCAACGCGTGCTTTCACACCACCGGCGCGCACTATCTCAACGCCGACACCACGGCGTTCATGCAATGCCTGACTTCGGACCTGTTCAAGGATTTCCCGACGCTGAAATTCCTGATCCCGCATGGCGGCGGCGCGGTGCCCTATCACTGGGGGCGCTTCCGGGGTCTCGCGCAGGAGATGAAGAGGCCGCTGTTGAAGGATCACCTGCTGCGCAATATTTTCTTCGATACTTGCGTCTATCACCAGCCCGGCATCGACCTTTTGACCAAGGTGATCCCGGTCGACAACATCCTGTTTGCCAGCGAAATGATCGGCGCGGTGAAGGGCATCGATCCCGAAACCGGCTTCCACTACGACGACACCAAGCGCTACATCGAGGCCTCGACGATCCTGAGCGCGCAAGACAAGTTCAAAGTCTACGAGGGCAATGCGCGGCGCGTGTTCCCGCGCCTCGATGCGGCCCTGAAAGCGAAAGGCAAGTAATATGAGTAGCCCGATGAACGACTTCGGCGTCGTCAAGCGCAACATCGTTCGCGCCGACAAGGCGGCGGTCGAGAAGCTGTCGCGGTTCGGTGTCGCCACCGTGCACGAGGCGATGGGCCGCGTCGGCCTGATGCACCCCTATATGCGGCCGATCTACGCCAGCGCCCATGCCTGCGGCACTGCGGTCACCGTGCTGCTGCACCCCGGCGACAACTGGATGATGCATGTGGTGGCCGAGCAGTTGCAGCCGGGGGACGTGGTGGTCGCTGCCTGCAGCGCCGAGAATACCGACGGCTTCTTCGGCGATCTGTTGGCGACCAGTTTCCGCGCCCGGGGTGCAAAGGGCCTGATCATCGACGGCGGCGTGCGCGACGTGAAGGACCTGACCGAAATGCAGTTCCCGGTATTTTCCCGCGCGATCAGCGCCAAGGGCACGGTGAAGACGACGCTGGGATCGGTGAATATCCCTATTGTCTGCGCCGGCGCGCTGGTGAATCCCGGCGACGTGATTGTCGCCGATCCCGACGGGGTGGTCGTCGTTCCCGCGGGCATCGCGCAACAGGCGGCCGACGCGGCAGAGGCGCGCGAGGCCAATGAAGGCGAAAAGCGCGCCAAGCTTGCCGCCGGCGCGCTCGGCCTCGACATGTACAACATGCGCGAGCCGCTTGCGAAGGCCGGCCTGCGATACATCGATTGATCGCGATGTCGGTGGCTTCCAATCAGTGGCATGTCGGTCTCGTCGGCTACGGCGAGGTGGGCCGGATTCTCGCCGAAGATCTGCGCAAGGATGGCGTCCGTGTGAGCGCCTATGACGTCAAGCTTGGCGACGAGCGCGGCAGGCCGCTGCGCGATCACGCGGGCGCGATTGGCGTGGCGCTGGCATCGTCGCATGCCGATCTCGCCGCGCAGGCCGACCTCATCATCTCCGCCGTGACGGCAAGCCAGGCGGTGCCCGTCGCGGCGGCCTGCGCACCGGCGGTTAAAAAGGGCGCCTGGCTTCTTGACTTCAATTCGGCCTCTCCCGGCGCCAAGCGTCGCGCCGCGGCCCTGATCGATGGCGCCGGCGGGCGCTACGTCGAAGGCGCGGTCATGACCTCGATCCCGCCCTACCGCATCAAGGTCCCATTGCTGCTCGGCGGCGGCGGCGCCAAAGAACTCGCACCGCTTCTGGTCGAACTCGGTTTCAACGCCAAGGTCGCGAGCGAACAGCTCGGTATCGCTTCGGCGGTCAAGATGTGCCGCAGCATCATGATCAAGGGCATGGAAGCCATGGTCATCGAGAGTTTTACGACGGCGCGGGCTTACGGCGTCGAGGACGCGGTGCTGGCTTCGCTGGCGGAGACGTTCCCCGGCATCGACTGGGAGAAGCAAGGCGCCTACTTCTTCCAGCGCGTGATCGCACATGGCCGGCGCCGCAGCGAAGAGGTGCGCGAAGTGGCCGAGACCGTCCGCGAGATCGGTCTGACCCCGTGGTCGGCGCAAGGCACCGCCGAGCGACAGGCCTGGGTCGCCGACCTCGCGGACGAGGACCTGTTCGGCCCGAAAGGCACCAGGGAATTTGCGCGCAGTTCCGACTGGCGCACCGAGGCTGACCGGATCCTGGGCAGGCTGAAGCCAAAAGAATGAGACGCGCAACGATGGAAGTTCAGAGCACCCCATTTCTCAAGACGCCAGGCTGGCTGGACTGGTACGCCGGCCCCTCAAAACCCCGGTTCAAGGTGCCGGCCGGCGCGGTCGATGCGCACTGCCATGTGTTTGGCCCGGGCGCCGATTTTCCCTATGCCCCGGAGCGCAAATACACGCCCTGCGACGCCTCCAGGATGCAGCTCTATGCCCTGCGGGATCATCTCGGCTTTTCCCGCAACGTCGTGGTCCAGGCGACCTGTCACGGCGCCGACAACCGCGCGATGGTCGATGCGCTGACGCATTCCGGCGGCAAGGCGCGCGGCATAGCGACCGTGAGGCGCAGCGTCAGCGACGCCGAATTGCGCGCCATGCATGAGGCCGGCGTGCGCGGCGTGCGGTTCAATTTCGTAAAACGTCTTGTCGATTTTACGCCCAAGGACGAGTTGATCGAGATTGCCGGACGTGTCGCGAAACTGGGCTGGCACGTCGTGATCTATTTCGAGGCGGTGGACCTGCCGGAACTGTGGGATTTCTTCACCTCGCTGCCGACCACCATCGTCGTCGACCATATGGGCCGGCCCGATGTCGGCAAGCCCGTCGACGGCCCGGAGTTTGAGCTGTTCGTGAAATTCATGCGCCAACACCCAAACGTCTGGTCCAAGGTGAGTTGTCCGGAGCGGCTGTCGATCTCGGGTCCGCCGGCGCTGAACGGCGAGCAGAACGCCTACCGCGACGTGATCCCGTTCGCCCGACGCATCGTCGAGACCTTCCCCGACCGCGTGCTCTGGGGAACCGACTGGCCGCACCCGAATTTGAAAGACCATATGCCCGACGACGGTCTGTTGGTCGATTTCATTCCCCACATTGCGGTAACATCCGAACTGCAGCACAAGCTTCTGGTCGACAACCCGATGCGCCTGTATTGGCCCGAACACGCCTGAGGAGGCGACCCATGTCACTTGACAAACCCTACAAGGACGTTCCCGGCACCACCATCTTCGACGCCGACATGTCGCGCCAGGGCTATCATCTCAATCAGTTCTGCATGTCGCTGATGAAGGCCGAGAACCGCGCGCGCTTCAAGGCCAACGAGCGCGCCTATCTCGACGAATGGCCGATGAGCGAGGAGCAGAAGCAGGCCGTGCTCGCGCGCGATCTCAATCGCTGCATCGCGCTCGGCGGCAACATCTATTTCCTCGCCAAGATCGGCGCGACCGACGGCAAGAGCTTTCAGCAGATAGCCGGAAGCATGACCGGCATGAGCGAAGAAGAATATCGAAACATGATGGTCAGCGGCGGCCGCACCGTCGAAGGCAACCGCTACATCGGGGAGAAGAAGTGATGGCTCATATCTCTGCGAGCGTCTACACCTCGCACGTGCCGGCCATCGGCGCGGCGCTCGACCTCGGCAAGACCGCCGAGCCGTATTGGCAGCCGGTCTTTGCGGGCTACGATTTCTCGAGGCAGTGGTTGAGGGATCACAGACCGGACGTGATCTTTCTCGTCTACAACGATCACGCCAACGCATTCAGCCTCGACATCATTCCGACTTTCGCGATCGGTACCGCGGCCGAGTTCATGCCGGCCGACGAGGGCTGGGGCCCGCGCCCGGTACCCCGTTTGATCGGCCATCCGAAGCTCGCCGGACACATCGCGCAGTCGGTGATCCAGGACGATTTCGATCTGACCATTGTCAACAAGATGGATGTCGATCACGGCCTCACGGTGCCGCTCAGCCTGATGTGCGGCCAGCCACAGGCCTGGCCCTGTCCGGTGATCCCGTTCGCGGTCAACGTCGTGCAATACCCGGCGCCTTCGGGCCGGCGCTGCTACATGCTCGGCAAGGCGATCCGCAAGGCCATCTTGTCCTACGATGAACCGCTCAATGTTCAGATCTGGGGCACCGGCGGGATGAGCCATCAACTGCAGGGGCCGCGCGCCGGGCTGATTAACAAGCAATTCGACCAGGCGTTCCTCGATCGTCTGATTGCCGATCCCGAAGGGCTCTCCACCATGCCGCATATCGATTACGTCCGCGAAGCCGGCAGCGAGGGAATTGAGCTGGTGATGTGGTTGATCGCCCGCGGCGCCATGAGCGATGTGAATGGCGGCAAGCCGCCAAAGGTGCTGCATCGTTTCTATCACGTGCCCGCCAGCAACACCGCCGTGGGCCATCTGATTTTGGAGAATAATTGAGGTGGCCAAGACCATTAAAGTGGCGCTTGCCGGCGCCGGCGCCTTCGGCATCAGGCACCTCGACGGCATCAGGAATATCGACGGCGTCGAGGTCGTGTCGCTGGTAGGCCGCAGGCTGGACGCGACCCGGGAAGTCGCGGCCAAATACGGCATCGCCCACGTCTCGACCGATCTCGCCGACAGCCTCGCGCTAAAGGAGATCGACGCGGTTATTCTATGCACACCCACCCAGATGCATGCGTCGCAATCCATCGCCTGCCTGAAGGCAGGCAAGCACGTGCAGGTCGAGATCCCGCTTGCCGATTTCCTGGCGCGATGCGGAAGCCGTCGCCGACTTGCAGAAAAAAAGCGGGCTGGTCGCGATGTGCGGCCATACCCGCCGCTTCAACCCCAGCCACCAATGGGTGCGCCAGAAGATCGTCGCGGGGGGCTTCAATATCCAGCAGATGGACGTGCAGACATTCTTCTTTCGCCGCTCGAACATGAATGCGCTGGGACAGCCGCGGAGCTGGACCGACCATTTGTTGTGGCACCATGCCGCCCACACGGTGGACCTGTTCGCCTATCAGGCGCGCTCGCCGATCGTGAAGGCCAACGCCATCCAGGGGCCGATCCACCCGACGCTCGGGATCGCGATGGACATGTCGATCCAGCTCAAGGCAGCCAATGGGGCGATCTGCACGCTCAGCCTCTCCTTCAACAATGACGGTCCGCTCGGCACCTTCTTCCGCTACATCGGGGATACCGGCACCTACATCGCACGCTACGACGATCTCTTTAACGGCAAGGATGAAAAGATCGATGTTTCCGGGGTCGACGTGTCGATGAACGGGATCGAGCTGCAGGATCGCGAATTCTTCGCCGCCATTGGCGAGGGCCGCGAGCCCAATGCGAGCGTCGCGCAGGTGTTGCCGTGCTATCAGGTGCTGGACGGACTGGAGCGACAACTCGCCGCCGGTTGAAACCGGTGGCTCTTCCGTCATTGCTGAGACCGCTCCAACCTAACTCATCATGCTTTAGGGACGTTGCTGTGCAATCCCAGTGTGTTCCCCCGGCCACACTCCACAGTTTTCAAAGCCAAGGTTGAATCAATGGGTTGTATCAACCGGAGACCTCAATTACTGGGGTTGCGGGCTTATTTTACCTTTGTGGAGTGGAAATGAAACGACTGGCTTTGGGACTTCTACTTGCTTCGATCGCAGGCGCGGCGAGCGCGGCCGACATGTCGGCACCGGCTCCGGCCTATACGAAGGCGCCGGTGGTCGTGAGCCCGGTGAACAACTGGACCGGTTTCTATATCGGCGCCATGGGCGGCTACGCCTCCGAAGCCACCAGCGACTCCATCCGGGATCAAGGGCGGCTTTGCCGGCGGCACGGTCGGCTACAACTGGCAATCCGGCATGTTCGTCGCCGGCATCGAAGCCGACGGCGCGTGGGCCAACATCAGCAACACTGTGAGCATTCCTGGCGTCCTCACTGCGACGGCCAAAATCGACGCCATGGCCACCGTGCGGGGCCGCATTGGCGCGGCGTTCGATCAGATCCTGCTTTACGGCACCGGCGGCTTTGCCCTGGCGGACACCAAAGTCAGCGTCACCGCGCTCGGCATGACCGTCAGCGATAGCAAGACCCAGACCGGCTGGACCGCAGGGGCGGGCGCGGAATGGATGTTCATGCCGCGCTGGTCGCTCAAGGCCGAGTACCTTTATCGCCGCTTCGATAGCGTGACCTTGTTCGGCTTCTCGACGGGCACGGTCGCAGTCAACAGCGGACAGGTCGGCGTCAACTTCCACTTCTGATAGCTCAAGACGCCTCCATAAGAACGCCCAGCGGAGCGCTGCGTCATAAGACGCAGCGCTCCTTTTTTTGATTTTTAAAGACCGCTCGCGAGTCCTACTCGATCACCGCATGTTCAGGCGCCAGCGCCTGCTTGCGTAGCGCGACCTTGGTGGAACCGATCATGATCGCCATCGGAATAGCGCACAGCGTGAAGATCATCACCATCTGATAGTCCCGCGAAAACGCGATGATCTGCGCCTGCAGGTTGACCATGACGTCCATCATGGCGCGGCCCTTGTCGGAGCTCATATCGATCATGCTTCGCACGTCGGGCATCTGCATCGCGTGGTTGAACGGATTGACGTGCTCCGACAGCACCGCGTAAGCACGGCGCGATCCCTCGGTCAGTTGCGCGATCACGATGGAAATGCCGATCGAGCTGGCGACGTTGCGCATCAAGGTGAGCATCGAAGTGCCGTCGGTGCGCAGATGGTTGGGCAGCGTCAGGAACGCCACCGTGCTCAGCGGCACGAACACGAAGCCGAACCCGAATCCTTGCGCGATGCTGACGACCACGATCTCCGGCACGCCGGTCTGGTCGGTCCAGCCGGTCATGTAGAACAGTGACAGGCAGGTCAGACCGAGGCCGGCCATGATCAGTGTGCGCGCCTCGATATATCGCATCAAGCGACCGACCATCATCATGGCGATGAAGGTGCCGCAGCCGCGCGTCGCCAGCAGCAGGCCGGCGGTAATGATCGGATAGCCGATCACGTTCTGCAGGAACGGCGAGGACACCGCCATGGTCGAGAACAGCACCAGGCCCATGACCGCCATGAACACGCAGCCGCCGATGAAGTTTTTGTCCTTGAAGATCGAGAACTGGATGAACGGCCGCGCCGTCGTGAACGAATGCACGAAGAAATAGTAGAAGCCGACCCCGGAGACGATGAATTCGGCGATGATTTCGCCGGATTCCAGCCAGCCGAGCTGTTCGCCGCGGTCGAGCGCGATCTGCAACGCGCCGATGCCGACCGCGAGCGCCAGGAAGCCGAACCAGTCGAAGCGCAGCTCGCGATCCTTCCTGGTCTCGTCCATGAACACCAACAGGCCGAGCACGGTGAAGATGCCGAACGGCAGATTGACGAAGAACACCCAGTGCCAGGAATAGGTTTCCGTCAGCCAGGCGCCGAGCGAGGGACCCATGATCGGTCCCATCATCACGCCCATGCCCCAGATCGACATCGCCTTGGCGCGCTCGTGCAGCGCATAGGAGTCCAGCATCACCGCCTGCGACAGCGGCACCAGCGCCGCCCCGAACACGCCCTGCAGCAGGCGAAACAAGACCATCTGGTTGATGTCCTGCGCGAGCCCGCACAGCACGGAGGCCACGGTGAATCCGCCGGAACAGAGGATGAAAATCCGCTTGCGGCCGAAACGGTTGGCGATCCAGCCGACCGGCGCGGTCATGATCGCCGCCGCGACGATGTAGGAGGTCAGCACCCAATTGATCTGGTCCTGCGAGGCCGACAGCGTGCCCTGCATGTAGGGCAGCGCGACATTGGCGATGGTGGTGTCGAGCGCCTGCATGATGGTCGCGGTCATGGTGCAGATCGTCACCATGTTGCGGCGCAGGCCGGGTACCGCGATTGGGGCTGCTGCCGTTGTCATGCTAAAATCCGAACGGAGGTGCGCTCCCTCTCCCTTTGGGAGAGGGTTGGGGTGAGGGGTTACGGTCTCTCGTTAGCCCGTAACCCCTCACCCGGATCGCAAGCGCGATCCGACCTCTCCCAATGGGAGAGGTGGCCGAGCTTCCGCAGTTCGATTGAATCCTCATCTGTCTTCTTTGGCCGCGACCGCGGAGGAGAAGCCAAGCAGCGAGGCGAGCGAACGGCGATGGCCGGTGTCGATCGAGGTGTAGGCGCTCATGCCGGCCTTCAGCTTCTGCACATATTTGTCGTGTTCGTCCAAGTAGATCCGCACCGGCACGCGCTGCACCACCTTGACGAAATTGCCGGTGGCGTTCTGCGGCGGCAGGATCGCGAATTGCGCGCCGGTGCCGGGGCTCAGCGATCCGACCGTGCCCTTGAACACGTGGTCCGGGAATGCGTCGACATCGACGGTGACGGGCTGTCCGACCGCGACATAGGTGAAATCCGATTCCTTTGGGTTGGCGTCGACCCAGGGCTTCGAGATGTCGATAACGCTGAACACCGGCGTGCCGGCGGCGACGAAGCGGCCGAGCTGAATCTGTTCGACCTGGGTGGCGACGCCGTCCATCGGCGCGCGCACCGTGGTCAGATCGAGGTTGCGCTGGGCGTCGTCGAGCGCGGCCTTGGCCTGCATATAGGCGGGAAACTGTTCCAGCGGCAGCTCGGGATCGCCGAGCAGCTGATTGAGCGCGGTCGAGTTCTGCATCCTGACCAGTTGCAACTGGGCTTGCGCGGTGACCAATGCGGTGCCGCTGTTGTCGAGATCGAGCTGCGATCCGGCATTGCTCTTGACCAGCGAGGATTTGCGCTCGACGTCGCGCTGCTTGAGCGCGATGCCGGCGTTGACGATCTCGATCGTCTGCGCATAGAGCTTGACGTTGGCGACAAGATTGTCATGGCTGGTCTTGGCATCGTCCAGCCTGGCGCGCGCCTGCGCTACCGCGAGCCTGAACGGCACCGGATCGATCTGGAACATGACGTCGCCGGTCGCGACCTGCTGGCCCTCCTTCACCGCGACGTTGATGATTTTGCCGGAAATATCGGGCGTGATCAGAACCTTCTGCGCGCCGACATAGGCGTCGTCGGTGGTCACGTAGCGGCCGCCATTGAGATAGAAGCTCAACCCCGCGATCAGGGCGGCCAGCGGCAGCACCACGAGCAGGAGCACGCGGCGGTACCGCCGCATGCCGGCCAGCAAGCGGCGGCGCGGTTCCGCGGCGATTTTCACCCTGGGCTGCGTCGGCGGGCTGCCCTTTTGCTCTGGGGGAAATTTCAGTACCGGATCAGCCATAGCGCTGTTCCTTGCTTGGCGGTTCGCCGGCGGGTTTCTGGATGGCGTTGCGCACGTTTTCCTTGATCGTTTCCAGTTGAGCGAGCAGGCGGTGGGCGTCGGCCGGATTGATGCCTTCCAGCGCGGTCGCCGTCAGTTCGGAACGCAAACCGCCGAGCTTGCCCAACAGGGGACGTGCGGCCTTGCGCAGATAGAGGCGGTTGACGCGGCGGTCGCTCTCGTCGCCGCGGCGTTCGATCCAGCCATGGTCGCAGAGGCGATCGATCAGCCGCGTCAGCGTGATCGGCTGCATCTCCATCTGTTCGGCGAGTTCCGACTGCTTGAGCCCCTCGGTGCGCTCCACCTTGGCCAGCACCGCCCATTGCGCGCGGGTGATCCCGTAGCGCGCCGCCTGCTTGTCGGCATAGGCGCGCACCAGGCGCTGCACCTCGCCGACCGTAAACAGTAAATTCATATCCACGGAACCGCGGGTCATCGGTGATGCTCCATAAGCTGGTGATATTATAAGCTAGCTTATGAATTTCACATGGTGAGCTAGGAGAAAGCTGACCCGCTGGCAACACATGGCTTGATCGGCCCGTCGCGGTAGGGACTTGGGTTTGCCGCTAAAATGCTGGAGAATGCTGCGCTGCAAATTCTAAGAACCCGGATTCCGGACGCTGGATGACCCTGACCAAACCGGCATTTCCCGCCCCCGATCACGATCACGGCCGCTGCACCGCGGACGCGATCGATCATGCCGAGCGGGTCTGCAAGCTTCGCGCGCAGAAATTCACCCCGATCCGGCGTCAGGTGCTGCGGGCGCTGTTGTCGAGCCACCGCCCGCTCGGCGCCTATGAAGTGATCGACCAGCTGGCGAAATCGATGCCGCGGCCGGCGCCGATCACGATCTATCGCGCGCTCGATTTCCTGATCGAAAACGGGCTCGTGCATCGCATCGAAAGCCGCAACGCCTATCTCGCCTGCGCGCATGACCATGACACGGCAGCGATGGTGGCGTTTCTGATCTGCGATGCCTGCGGTTCGGTCGGCGAAATTCCGGCCATACCAGCGGCGCAAGGCCTCAACACCGCGGCGCGCGCCACCGGCTTTGCGCCGAAAATGTCCGTCGTCGAGATCACCGGCACCTGCGCGCATTGCCGGAAATAGCGGACGTGATGGTCTTTCCGAAAAGCGGAAATGCTCAGCTCCAAATCATGCCCTGACAACGCGGCAAGCCAGGCCGGCGCGAGGTAATATGTCGTCAGATCAGGTGAACCCATCGGCCGGGCGTCCGCTGAGCCCCGGCGCGGTCGCGCTGATGCTCATGCTGTGCCTGAGTTGGGGTTTCAACCAGATCGCGGTCAAACTGGCTCTTCCCGACATTCCGCCGATGCTGCAGGCGACGATCCGCTCGGTGGGCGCGTTGCCGGTGCTGCTCCTGATCGCGCGTCTGCGCGGCGTGAAGATCTTCGCCTCCGACGGGACGCTCCGCGCCGGCCTGTTGGCGGGCGTGATCTTCGGCGTCGAATTCGTTCTGATCTACCAGGGCTTGTTGTTGACGTCGGCCTCGCGCGCGGTGGTGTTTCTTTACACCTCGCCGTTTTTTGTCGCGCTCGGTTCCTACTATTTTCTCGGCGAGCGGCTGCGTGCGTCGCAATGGGCGGGGCTCGCGTTGAGTTTTTCCGGCGTTGCGCTGGCGATCGGGGTGCCCCAGCCCAATGTCGATGCGGGTGTGCTGCTGGGCGACCTCCTGATCGTCGGCGGCGGCGCGTTGTGGGCGGCCTCCACGATGCTGGTGAAGACCAGCGCGCTGCTGCGGGCGCCGCCCGAAAAAGGCATGGGCTACCAGGTGGCGGTGTCGATCCCGATTCTGGGCGTCGCGGCCTGGTTTTTCGGCGAAACCATTACCCGGATGCCCGGGCCCCTGGCGCTGTCGCTGATGGTGTATCAGGCGATTTGGGTGGTCGGATTGACGTTTTTGCTGTGGTTCATGCTGATAAAAACCTATTCCGCCAGCAAATTGTCGGCATTTACCTTTATCACCCCTTTGTTTGGCGTCGTGGCTAGCTATTTCATTCTGCATGACAGCCTGACGGTGACGTTTGGCGTCGCGGCCCTATTTGTGATCGCAGGGCTTTATCTCGTGAACCGGCCGGATCCTGCGGTCCCGGTTGCCATTGATCCATTGCTGAATGTCATCAAAACCTGATATCCGAGACCCCATGAATAGACCCGAAAAACCCCCGCAGGACGCCATCGCCGGACCGAGCGCCCGGCGCAAAACCACGCAAGTCATGGTCGGCAATGTCGCGGTCGGCGGCGGCGCGCCGATCGTGGTGCAGTCGATGACCAACACCGACACCGCCGACGTCGCCGGCACGGTCGAGCAGATCGCAGCCCTTGCGCGGGCGGGTTCCGAACTGGTGCGGATCACGGTCGACCGCGACGAAGCCGCCGCCGCCGTGCCGCATATTCGCGACGGCCTACGCAAGCGCGGCATCACCACGCCGCTGATCGGCGATTTCCATTACATCGGCCACAAGCTGCTGGCGGAACATCCGGCCTGCGCCGAGGCGCTCGACAAATACCGCATCAATCCCGGCAATGTCGGCTTCAAGAACAAGCGCGACAGCCAGTTCACCGACATCGTCGAGATCGCGATTCGGAACAACAAGACGGTGCGGATCGGCGCCAACTGGGGTTCGCTCGATCAGGAATTGCTCACCCGGTTGATGGAAGACAACGCCAAATCGCCCGAGCCGCTCGATGCGCGCGCCGTGACGCGCGAGGCGATGGTGCAGTCCGCGCTTTTGTCGGCCGCGCGCGCCGAGGAAATCGGCCTGCCCAAAAACAGAATGATCCTGTCGGCAAAAGTGTCGGCGGTGCAGGACCTGATCGCGGTGTACAGGGAACTGGCCGCGCGTTCGGATTACGCGATCCATCTCGGCTTGACCGAAGCCGGCATGGGATCGAAGGGCATCGTGGCCTCGGCGGCGGCGCTCGGCATTCTGCTGCAGGACGGCATCGGCGATACCATCCGGATTTCGCTGACGCCGGAGCCGGGCGGCGATCGCACGCTGGAGGTGCAGGTCGCGCAGGAACTGCTGCAGACCATGGGCTTCCGCACCTTCGTGCCATTGGTCGCGGCGTGCCCCGGCTGCGGCCGCACCACCTCGACCACGTTCCAGGAACTGGCGCGCAGCATCCAGGACTTCATCCGCGACGAAATGCCGAACTGGAAGTCGCGTTATCCCGGCGTCGAGTTGTTGAACGTCGCGATCATGGGCTGCATCGTCAACGGTCCCGGCGAATCCAAGCATGCCGATATCGGCATCTCCTTGCCCGGCACCGGCGAGACCCCGGCGGCGCCGGTGTTCGTCGACGGCAAGAAATTCCGCACCTTGCGCGGTCCCCATATCGCCACCGAATTCAAGGCGATGGTGATCGACTATATCGACCAGCGTTACGGCGCAGGCGCAAAGGCGCCGGAGACGGCGGCGGAGTAAGTGGGGCACCTCAGCACGGGATCGTGTTGAGCTGGCCGTCCGCGCCGTATTTCAGCAACAACCGATCACGCGTGATCAATGTCGCGCCGAGTTCGCGCGCGGTCGCCAGCAGGATGCGGTCGGCCGGATCGCGTGGCGGCGTGCCCGGCAGAAACGATGACGCGATCAGGATGTCAGGCGAGAGTCCGGCGAGCTGCATTCCTGGAATGGCAAGCAGTAACTGAAACCACCGCTCCGGCCTCGCGACCAGACTCAATCGGTTGCGCGAAACGAGCAGACCGACCTCCCAAGCGGTGATCGCCGAGACAAAGACCGTACAGTTTGTCCGATAGGCGGCTTCGATGGCTTCGACGGCCCCCTTCGCCAAGGGCAGGTCTTCAGTGATCCAGATTGCCGCGTGGGTATCGAGCAGAAGGGGCGACGGTTCATTCATAAACTTTACCCCAATCGGGGTCGGCCGGCTCCGTCAGGTCGACTCCCGGCGGAATGTGGACGAGCCCCTTCAATGCGCCGAACAGCGGATGACGTTCACCCTTTTTCGTGGCTGACTGGGTCTTGGCCTCTCCCGTCCCGGCTTTTCCGATCCGACGAAACACCAGCTTGCGCGCACTCATATCGACCCGCGTGCTCTCATAGCCTGCTTCCAGCCAGACTTTCGTCATCACGTTATTGGAGGAATTGTTGCTCCACCACGCCCGATGGTGCTGCGCCTTCGGCGGCAGCTTCACTCCCGTGATCTTCTCGATTTCGCTGAACGTCAGCGGCACCTCCTGCGCGCGCTGACCACGCAAAAACGCTCCAAGGGGTTCATACTTTCCCATGGGTACCTCCAGATATACACACAGTGTGTTACATAAGTGTATGAGAGTCAAGGCTGGCAACTACGCATTGCGCTTCGGTCCGCCCGGGCTACCATGGCCACCAATAGGAAATTTGTTGGAGAATTCGCATGAGTTCGCTTTCCGGCAAGCAGGGACCCCGTTATCGGCACACCGCCGATAGCAGCGAACCCTATGAGACCATCGGGATCGAGAAACTCACCCCGATCATCGGCGCGGAGATATCGGGCGTCGATATCGGCAAGCTGGTCTCGGCCGATTCGCGCTCGAACCGTCAGATGGACGAGATCCATCGGGCGCTTGCCGAAAATCTCGTGATCTTCTTCCGCGATCAGCACCTCACCCCGGCCCAGCATCTCGCCTTCGGGCGCAAGTTCGGCGACCTGCACATCCATCCCGCCGCCCCGCATGAGGGCGACGATCCGGCGCTGATGAAGATCTACGCCGACAAGGATTCACCGCGCGCCAATGGCGAGGGCTGGCATTCGGATGTGTCCTGCGACCTCGAGCCGCCGATGGGCTCGATCCTCTACATCCGGCAGTGCCCGCCGCGCGGCGGCGACACGCTGTTCGCCAACATGTATGCCGCTTACGAATCGCTGTCCGATCGCATGAAGGCCTATCTCGACGGATTGACCGCGCTGCATGACGGCGAATCCACCTATCGCGGGCTCTACGCCAATTATGGCGTCGCCGACCGGCCGGCCTATCCGCGCGCCGAGCACCCGGTGGTGCGCACCCATCCGGTGACGGGCAAGAAGGCGCTCTACGTCAATCGCGGTTTTACCCGCTACATCGTCGGCATCCCGCGCGACGAGAGCGACGCGATGCTCGCCTATCTCTACCAGCACGCGGAAAATCCGCTGTTCCAGTGCCGTTTCCGCTGGAGCGAAAACGCCGTCGCGTTCTGGGACAACCGCTGCGCCCAGCATCGCGCGATGTGGGACTACTGGCCGCATACCCGCGCAGGCACCCGGGTTACCGTGAAGGGCGAACGGCCGGTGTGAGGGGAGCGCTTCAAGAGCGGGATGCCTTTAAGATAAATCGGCGCGGACGTCTGGCTCATCTAACCTCGCCCCGCTTGCGGGGAGAGGTCGAAGCCGGAGCGGAGCGAAGGCTTCGGGTGAGGGGGACTCTCCGCGAGTCCGAGCTGTTGAGAGAGCCCCTCACCCCAACCCTCTCCCCGTAAGAACGGGGAGAGGGAGATATGGCGATCGCCGCGGTGTGAACCTTGACTCGTCAGGCTCCTGGCGTTGACGCCCCGTCCGGGCTGCGCCAAGCTTCGTCAAATCCAAAACGACACACCGGAGGACCGCCATGCTCCGTGCAGAGGACAATCAATTCCTGACCGAAAGCGGCGCCGGCACAGCCATGGGCGAGCTGCTGCGTCGCTTCTGGCTGCCGGTTCTGCTGTCGGAGGAATTGCCCGAAGCCGACGGGCCGCCGAAGAAGATCGTGGTGATGGGCGAGGAGCTGTTGGCCTTCCGCGATTCCCAAGGCGTGGTCGGCGTCATCGATCAATATTGCCCGCATCGCGGCGCCAATCTCTGGCTCGGCCGCAACGAGGAATGCGGCATCCGCTGCGTCTATCACGGCTGGAAATTCGACACCGACGGCCGCTGCGTCGACATGCCGACCTCCTATCCCGATCTCAACGCCAGAGACCTGATCCGGATCAAGTCCTATCCGGTGCGCGAATGGGGCGACATGATCTGGGCCTATATGGGCCCAGGGGAGGCGGTCCCGGAATTGCCCGCGCTTGAAATGGCGCTGATGCCGGCCTCGCACCGCTACGTCTCGAAGAAGTGGCAGGATTGCAACTGGGTGCAGGCGCTGGAAGGCTCCATCGACACCGCGCATTTCACCTTCGCTCATTTAAGCTTCGAGAAGGAAGAGAACGAGATCCTCGATATCAAGAAGCACTTCATCAATCCACTCGCGCGCATGAACACCGATCACATGCGCTGGATCGCCGAGGATCCGCGCCCCGTGATCAAGATCAATCCGCATGACGCCGGGCTTACGATCGCCGGCGGCCGGCTCACCGGCAGCGACAACATCTATTGGCGGATCGCGCAATTCCTGATGCCGGTGCATTCCTATGCGCCGAGCGCGATGCCGGGCGAGAATATTTTCGGCCAGAGTTTCATCCCGGTGACCGACACCAATTGCTGGATCTACACCTATGTCTGGAATCCGGAGCGGCCGCTGACGCAAGCAGAGCGCGACGCTTATGACCGCGGCAACGGCGTGATCTCGGAAGTCGACGAAAATTACATGCCGCTGCGCAACAAGGCGAACGACTATTTGATCGATCGCAAGCTGCAGAAGACCAAGAGCTACACCGGCATCAAGGGCGTGTCCGAACAGGACGCCGCGGTGCAGGACAGCCAGGGCCCGATCGCCGACCGCACCCGGGAACATCTCGGGCCGACCGATCTCGGCATCATGCATTTCCGCAAGCTGGTGATGGAGTGCGCCCGCGCGCTACAGCAGGGCGAGGCGCCGGAGCATCTGGCGCATCAGGACCGTTACACCGTGCGCTCCGGCGCCTGCGTCACCAGCAAGGCCAAGGACCTGCCTGCCGTGATGGTGGAGCGCTTCGGCGAGCCATCCGGCTATGTCGGACGGCCGCGCAACGCCGCGGCGGAGTAGGGTAGGGTTGCGCTCCCTCTCCCGCATGCGGGGGAGGGCAGGGGTGGGGGCTCTCTCGCAAGGGGATTCGCGGAGAGAGCCCCCACCCGCCTCGCTTTGCTCGGCACCCTCCCCCGCATGCGGGAGAGGGAAGGAGGCTACGCCGCGGCGGTAAATCTCAAAGCGGCAGCTTGCGATACTCCCGGTTGGCAAGGCTTGCTTCCTCCAAATCGAGGCACGGTGCGCCCCCTCTCCCGCTTGCGGGGGAGGGCCGGGGTGGGGGCTCTCTCCGCAAAGGGATTCGCCGAGAGAGCCCCCACCCGCCTCGCTTTGCTCGGCACCCTCTCCCGCATGCGGGGGAAGGAGGCTACGCCGCAGCGGTGAATCTCACCGCGGTGCTTTTCGATATTCGCGATTGGCGAGGCTTGCTTCCTCCAGATCGAGGTCGCGTTCGATCCGCCGCCGGATCTCGTCGGTGATCTTGCCGTCGCGCAGCAATACGTGGATGAATTTTCGCTCCGCCGATATCAGCTCCCGCGTCAGGTCGGTGCTATCGGCCGCGACGTCGTGCCGATCGGGGTCGAGCGAGGCCGGTAACTGGTTGGCGCGGATCTCGTGCCGTGCGCGCAACAGTTTCACCACTTCGTCGGATAATTCGCGATCGTCCGTCATGGCGTCGAGCGAGGCCAGCGCCGCACCGAGCGCCTCGCGCCGCGCCGCGATTTCGGATTCATGCTCGGCGAAATGTTCGTCGCGGCCGGCCTGGGCGACGCCGAGCCAGCGAACCACCGGCGGCAGCCCAAGCCCAAATCCCACCAGCGTGATGAAGATGACGCCGAACGAAACGAACAGGATGAGGTCGCGGTAGGGAAAGTCCTCGCCGCCGGGAAGCGCCAATGGCAGCGCCAGCGCTGCCGCCAGCGATACCGCGCCGCGGACACCGGTAAAGGCGACGACAAATACCGCGCGCCACGATGGCATTGGGTCGCGCGCCCGCAGGCGCTTGCTCAATAGCCGCGGCAGATAGGTTGCGGGATAGACCCAGGCAAAGCGCGCGATGACGACGATGGCGGCGACCAAAACGGTCGCGAACAGGATATCGTGAAGCGGAAACGCCTTCGATTTCTCGAACAGCAATCGCATCTGAAATCCGGTCAGCAGGAACAACAGCCCCTCGATCAGGTAGATCACGAGGTCCCAGAAAAAGATGCCCTGCAGCCGGGTCGCCGCGGAGATCAACAGCGGCCCGTTCCAGCTGATATAGAGCCCGCAAGCGACGGTCGCGATCACGCCGGAGCCGCCGAAATGTTCGGGCAACCAATAGGCGATGTAGGGCGTGATCAGCGACAGCGTGATCTCGATCTGCGGATCGCGCACCCAATGGCGTGCTCGCAGGCTGAGCCAGCCCACCGCCGCACCGAACAGCACCTCGCCGGCGATGATGGCGACGAATTCCCCCGCTGCCTGCGGCAGTGAAAACATGCCGGTCGAAATCGCGACCACCGCGAAGCGGTAGAGAATCAGCGCAGTGGCATCGTTGGCCAGCCCCTCGCCCTCGAGCACGACCAGGATTCGGCGCGGCAGCCCCAGCCTGCGGGCGATCGCCAACGGCGCTACCACGTCCGGCGGCGCCACGATGGCGCCGAGCAGGAAACCGATATTCCACGGCAGGCCGATCAAATAATGCGTCGCAGCCGCCACTGCGCAGGCCGTGAAAATCACGCAGCCGACCGCCAGCATGATGATCGGCCGCAGGTTGGATTTGAATTCGCGCCAGCTCATGGCGACGCTGGCCGAATAAATCAGCGGCGGCAGCACCACGAGCAGCACCAGCTCCGGCGGCAATTCCAGCGACGGCATTCGTGGCGCGAAGGCAAGCGCAATTCCGGCGAGCAATAGCAAAATCGCCGGCGCCACGTTGATGCGCCGTGCCACCAGCGCGGTGCCCGCCAGCACCGCCAGCAGAATCAAAAATATCTGAAATATCGCTTCCACCGCGTCGCGTCCTTCGCCTATCGTGACGTATCACGCCCCACATCAAAAGTGGTCATTTCCTCCACTGTCATCGCCCGGCTTGACCGGGCGATCCAGTATTCCAGAGGCGGTCGTGATAAATCGAGGGGCCGCGGCGTGCTGGTTCCCCCGCTTTCGCGGGGGATGACCACTTTTGATGTGGAGCGTGATAGGTCCCGATAAACACCCGTCATACGCGGGCTTGACCCGCGTATCCATCATTCTTCATGAGATGATTCTTGCGAACAGGATGGATTGTCGGGTCATCCTCGATCAAGTCGAGGACAGGCGCCCGGCAATGACGGTCGCGGGGATGCCGCTACTCCCTCAGATCGTAGCGGTAGGATTTTGAGACGATCTGCCAGCCGTCTACAAGCTTCATCGCCACCAGATAGTCGGTGAAGTAGCGCGGCGGCAATTGGCAGCGCACCTTGATGAAGGCGGTGGATTCGTCGGAGCGATCGATGGTCACGATGAAATCCTCGCGCGACTTGCCTTCCGCCTTGGCCGATGGCCGCTTCCTGATGCGATCCAGCCAGTCGGGCACGGTGAGAACCTGCAGCGCGCCCTTTTCCAGCCAGCGCAGGTCGGCCGAGGGGTGGAAGACCGCGCCTAACTTGTCGGCGTTGCCTTCGTACAAACCGTCGAAATAGTTTTTGACGACGGCCTCGACGGTGGAACGGTCAGGATTCATCGCTTGGGTCTCCCTGTTTTGCGTCTTTCTGAAGCGGCATGAGTTCAGTTGAATCGGTGCGGCAGACAGGCCCTCCGTCATTGCGAGCCAGCGAAGCAATCCATAGCCGTCGCGGAAAAAGAGCTGGATTGCTTCGCTCCGCTCGCAACGACGGTTTCCCGCGACCGCTCCAACTGAGACTCATTACGCTCTATCTTTCATCACATCAAAAACACGCCCTTGCCGTCGACCTGCTTGTCGAAAAGTTTGTAGGCCTCCTCGGCCTGATCGAGCTTCCAGCGATGGGTGAAGAGCTTGTCGACATCGATGCCGCGTTCGACCGAGAACCGTGCGCAGTCCGCCTGGATGATATTGGAAAATGTCCATGACGCCATCAGCGTCAATTGCCGGCGCAGCAAATGCGGGCTGACATCGATATGGACGTCGCCGCCTTCGCCGACAAAGCACATCGTGCCCCACACCTTGGTGCTGCGGATCGCGTTCAAGCGCGCATCCGGATTGCTTGAGGTGTCGAGCGTCAGATCGGCGTAGCGCCCGTGGGTGAGCTCCTTGATCGCGGCGACCGGATCGTTCGAGCCGGGGTTGACGACCGCGTCGGCCCCGAACGCCTTCGCGCGGTCCAGCCGCTGCTGGCTGATGTCGAGCGCGATGACCTTCGCGCCCATCGCCTTGGCGTATTGGGTGGCCGCCAATCCCACCGGGCCCTGACCGAAAATGGCGATCGTGTCGTTGCCCGAAAGATTCATGCGGCGCAGCGCGCTATAGGCGGTGCCTGAGCCGCAGGCGATCGCGGCGCCGGCCGAGAACGATAACTCGTCCGGCAGCGGCACCAGCGTGTTGGCGGGCACCTTCAGATATTGCGCGTGGCCGCCATGGGCATTGTTGCCATAGACCTTGACCGGCACCTCCTGGCAAAGCTGTTGCCATCCCGAGCGGCAATGGTTGCACTGGGTGCAGCCCTGGTAATGATGAACCATCACCCGCGCGCCGATGCGCGCCTCGCTGGCACCGACGGCGGTGCCGAGCGCGACCACGACGCCGCAGGGTTCGTGGCCTGCGATCACGGGCCCCTCCCGCATCGGAATGCCGGAGGGCTGCGCCTGGCCTTTCGGGCGGCGGTACTGGTGCAGGTCGCTGCCGCACATCCCGGAGGCCTTCATCTCGATCACCACGTCATGGGCATCGGGAGTTGGGTCGGCAAACTGCATCAATTCCAGCCCCCTTTCGCCCGTGAATACGACCCCGCGCATCGCTTCCTCCGCTTATTCTTGTTTGTGCCCCGATCTTGAACGGAAAAACGTGATTGGCAAGGAGGCGTGTGGGCGGGTTAGCCGAAACCGCAACCCGCCGCTTTGGGATCGTGGTTGACAACGATCGCTGCCAAAACGGCGAATATGTCAATCAACATTTAATCGCTCCCGCCGTAAATCCTTGGCGTCCGGCGCCGTTGTGCGGCGGAGCATTGCTTCGCGATCGTCGCCGTCAACGGTCTTGGAACCGGCCCTGATGGCAGTTCACTTGCATCAATAACTCCCTGAAATGAGCTGGATACCGACATTCAACCCGGCGTTCTCAAGAAAGAGGCCCGCTTGCCCGCGCAAGCGGGCTGTCGCTTTGTGGGTGATGGGACAATGCGGGTGGCATCTCGTGATGGCAGATTTTTTTATACCGGGATTGGAAGATCATGATTGATTTACCCGCGATCTTTAGCGGACTACCGCTGCTCCACAGCCACAATGGGGGGAGCGCCGTGATGATTTTGATCGTCGTCATGAACGTGGGCGTCTCCTTCTTGAACGCCTGCGTCTGCGGCAGATCGTGGGAGGAGAGCAGAGCGGTCGGCGGAATCCTCCGGCTTGTGGTGTGGTGTACGGCCATCCAAAGCGCCCTCGGATTTAGTTCGGTCGTCCTCCTGTTCCTTATTTACCTCGCCCATGATTACGTACCCCGTTATTTCACCGACGTTTATTTCATGGGCGCGGTGAATCTCTGGCATCTGACAATCATCTTCCCCATCATTGGGGCGGGCCTTTCGGTCACGATCGAAAGCTGGGTTGCCGTAGCTCGGGACGCTAGTCTGCTCAGGTTGAGCAATGCAGCGTGGAATACGTTCGCGCAGGTCCGCAACACGGCTAGCGCGGTCGAGAACATGTCAGGCGCGCTCGGCTCCGCTCACGACCCTTTCAAATTCGCTGGCGATGCCGAGGACGATGGCAAGGACGCGGGGCTTGCGATTTTGTTCTCCCTGGTGTCGGTTGCATTACTTGGTGGCTCTATGATCACCGCCGCGATCATCCGTTTCTTTTCCGGAACCGTGCCGCTGCCTGACCGCGATATCTCTTATTGGTTGGTCAGAGACATCAGGGTCCACGATTCGAACAGCATCATCTGAAATCTATCCCAGCCTGGCGTTCGGATTTGTCCGTGACGACGTGCTGCGGGAACACCGGCAACCGCCAGGAGCCGTTTGTCTATGGCTCGCTCGGGGGCGACGACGTGCCGTTGGTGGCGGCCAGAGCCGCGCCATCCGCGTCCGCGCCCGATCCGCAAGCCGAGGCGCGCAGGGATTACCCGGGTCTAGCTACTTTGCATGGGGTTGTTTTCGAGATTTTGGCTGAAGGCGATTGATGTGACGGCCTCGCCGGCAGTCAGATCGCGCTCGCGGCGATATTGACCATCAGCGCGACCAGCGCGGTGTTGAAAACGAACGAGATGATGCCATGCGCGGTGGCGGTGCGGCGGATGGTCTTGTCGGTGATGCCAACGTCGGAGACCTGGGCGGTCATGCCGATGACGAACGAGAAATACACGAAGTCCCAATAGTCGGCATGATCGTGCTGGTCGCCGCTCGGAAACTGCAGGCCGCCGGGTTTGGCGCCGCGGTAATAGTCATGGGCGTAATGCAACGCGAAGGTGGTATGCACCGCCGCCCATGACAGGGCGATCGTGACGGTCGCCAGCGCCAGTTGCGGGACGCTGCGATGCGACGCGCCGAGCTCGAACACGATCGCGGCGATGCTGGCGAAGGCGCCGAGCGCCGTCACCAGCAAAATCAGAAAGCGGCCATCGTCCTGCAGCACCGCGTTGCGCCGGATATGGGGCAATCCGCTGCGCAATACCATGGTGTAGACCAGCAGCAGATAGAGCGCGATGAAGACGTCCCAGCCGATCAACAGGCGCGTCACCAGCCGCATCGAGCCCGGCAACAGGAAGAATGCGACGATACCGACCAGCATTGAAACGAAGGTGCGCGGCCGCGCATAGACCACGCGGATGGGCCTCGGCATGTTCCGGAAATGTTGCAGATGGGGATCGTCGGCATCCGTCATCGGCGCCTCAGTTCCTGCGTTCGGCGACAAATCGCGCGGCGGCGCGCAGCACTTCGCCCTTTGCACCGAAAATCGAGAGCGAGGTATCGGCGCGCGCCAGCAGGTCGCGCACGCGCTTCTTGGCGCCTTCGATCCCGAGCTGGGTGACGAAGGTCGTCTTGCCGAGCGCGGCGTCCTGTCCGGTCTGCTTGCCGAGCGCGGCCGCGTCGCCTTCGACGTCGAGCAGATCGTCGGCAATCTGGAAGGCTTCGCCGAGCGCGCGGCCGTAATCGTCAAGCGCCTGGTGTTGTGGTCGCGAGGACTGGCCCAGGATCGCACCGGCGATGCAGCCGTAGCGCAACAGGGCGCCGGTCTTCATCTGCTGCAGCCGTGCGACGTCGACCGGCTCGCGGTCGCCGAACCGCCCTTCGCCGGCGAGGTCGAGCATCTGGCCGCCGACCATGCCGCCGATTCCCGCAGCTCGCGCCAGCGCGCGCGTCAGCAACAGCCGTACGGTTGGATCCTTGTGGACCTCGTCACGGGTGACGATGTCGAAGGCGAGCGTCAGCAGTCCGTCGCCGGCCAGGATCGCCGTGGCGTCGTCGGTTTTCTTGTGAAGCGTCGGCCGGCCGCGGCGCAGATCGCTGTTGTCCATCGCGGGCAGGTCGTCATGGATCAGCGAATAGCAGTGGATGCATTCGAGCGCAGCGCCTACCAGCAGCGCCGCCTCGCGCGGAACACCGAACACGGCCGAACTCTCGACCACCAGGAACGGCCGCAGCCGTTTTCCCCCGCCGAGGCTCGAATAGCGCATGGCGTCCATCAGCCGCTTCGGCCGCGCGATTTCGTCGGGCAGAAGGGCATCGGACAAAAGCTTCGCCAGCAGCGCTTCGGTGTCCTCTGCGGTCCGGTCCAGTCGTTTCGCAAAGTCAGTCGCGATAGTGGTAGTCATCAAGACAGCTCCGGGGCATAGCCGCACGTCGATTTGGCCGGACAATCGTTGATGGCACCGGCTTCGTCAATTCCAGCACAGGGGGGCGGGGTGCCTTAAAAGCGCTGGAAAACCTCGGATTTATCATGGAGATATTCGAGATGCCGGTCTATTCGCCCGCCGGCGCCTTTTGCCTCGAACCAGAAGCGCCGAATTTTGCGCGTTGCCCGAAATCTGTTGCTGATCCTGCTGGCCGTGCTGTTGCTGCCGTACCTGCTGACGCCGCTGTATCGCGGCGGCCATCCGGTCTCGACGCTGATGGTCTGGCGCTGGCTGACCGGCGCGCCGGTGTCGCGGCAATGGATCGATTTCAATGCGATATCTTCCTCGCTGCCGCGTTCGGTGGTGGCGTCGGAGGATGCGAGATTCTGCAGCCATCACGGCATCGATTGGGACGCATTGCGCGATGTGATCGATGACGCGGAGGAGGGCGAGGTGACCCGCGGCGGCTCGACCATCACCCAGCAGGTCGCGAAGAACCTGTTCCTGTGGCCGGGCCGCAGCGTGGTGCGCAAGGCGCTGGAGTTTCCGCTCGCGATGTGGATCGACCTGATGCTGCCGAAGCAGCGGATCCTGGAAATCTATCTCAACATCGCCGAGCTCGGGCCATCCGGCCAGTTTGGCGCCCAGGCGGGCTCCATCTATGCGTTCGGCCATCCCGCATCGGTGCTTGCGCCGCGCGAAGCGGCCTTGCTGGCGGCGATCCTGCCCAATCCGGTCAGGCGCAGCGCCCGCAATCCCGGCCCCGGCGTGCGCCGCCTGGCCGGCACTTACATGGCCCGGGCGCAATCCCCGGCGCTGCAACGATGCTGGAATGAAAATCGCGCTTTTTGAACCAATTTTCGGCGATTCTTGACGGAAACCACCCTAGCATTGCCGTGGCCCATCCTCTATAAGCGCGGCCTTATCGGCATTTCAGCTTGCGCCAATGCCATAGCCGTCCCCTGCGGACGATGCCCCCGGCAATACCCTAGAGGACACCGACATGGCCGTTCCCCGTAGAAAGACATCGCCCTCGCGGCGTGGCATGCGCCGCTCGGCGGACGCGCTGAAGAAGCCGACCTATGCCGAGGACAAGGATTCCGGCGAGTTGCGCCGCCCCCACCACCTCGACCTGAAAACCGGCATGTACAAGGGCCGGCAGGTTCTGAAGGCCAAGAAGGAATCCTGATACCGGCGGAAGGCCGAAAGACCAGCCCGGCGTCGTGCGCGACGCCTTACCTGTTTTGCGATCGGCGCCTCTGCCTGAATTCGGCCAACGAGTAAGGTAACAGGTTTCGTGCTGCGAACCCGCCGGTTCGCTCCTGCCCGAAAAGAAGGCTCGCCGATGTCCATGGTCGGTTTCCCGCTTCTTCTGATTCCGCTGGCGATCTACAACATCATCGTCCTGCTGATGCCCGGCGTTTCCCTGGCCGAGCCGCTTTTGAAGCTTTCGTTGATGTCCGGCGCCGAATGGCCGGTGACGCTGAGCGACATTCTTCTGGCGCTCGCCATCCTGTTGCTGCTGCTGGAGGTCATCAAGGGTGCGCAGCCCGGCGCCAAATATTTCATGGATCATTTGTTGTCGTTCATCGTGTCGGGCGGCGCGATCGCCGAATTCGTGCTGTGGCCGCACTTCGGCACCTCGACCTACTTTCTGCTGACCATGCTGGCGCTGGTGGATTTCTTTGCGGGTATCGCGTTGCGTGCCCGGCGCGGAACGCGGGCCGCCTCGGCCGTCGCGGTTTCCGGGCGCGGCACCAGAGCCCCCGCCGCCGCCCCCGAACCTCAATTCGAACCAGCACCCGAACCGGCGACTCCGCCGGCGGCGTCGGTCGCCGAATCCGTACCGCCCGATCATCCGCAGCCGAAGGTCGCAGATGTTGACCATGCGCCCGGCGGACCATCACAGCAGGTGCCATCCCCGAGACTGCAGCCTGGCGACGGCTCACCGTCCTCGCCGGATACCCTGCCGCACTGACTTGCTTGTTAGACGGGTTGGTTTGCTAAATGACTTGCCGCGCCCGGATTCCGGGGACCGGGCTGTTCCGCCGGCTAGCGCCGTATGCAGTTTGCGCATCGGCGGGCGTTCCCCGCCGCAGGCTGCGCGTCTGCGGCATCTGTTCGGCTGTTGCGATCAGTTGTGTGACAAAAGTCGGGTCGGGCCGGGGCAGCAGGATGTGCGCCCGCGACCATGGCGCCGACTGCACCAAAGGCACCAGTGCAACGCAAGGAGGCGCCGCCTCCGCAACGCGGCCATCGCTTGCCATCTCTTCTGGTCGACCGATGTCTGACAAATCGAATTCCGGCTGAACTGTTACGTTTTGGGACGTGACGCCTCTTTCCGATTTCTCAATCGCAAGGGCCGTGCCAGTTCTGCAAAGGTCATGCGGGTTCGAGCCGCTTTGTTCCCACAGCCCGCACGACGTGGTTTCCGAAATATTTATGAACTTTGGTTAGGGTCGGGAGCAGCAGAGGCGGTAGCCTTGAGGCCGGGAATCACTCGGCAATGTCCCGAAACGAGGCGATTGTGACACCCGTCCTTCCAAAGGCTTCGAGCATACTGGCCTCGCTTGGCCATGCCGCTTTCGTCTGGGAGCTTGCAACCGATGGCATCGCCTGGAGCGATCACGTCGCGTCGGTCTTCCCGGATATCCCGGCGGCGTCGCTGGCCAGCGGGGCGGAGTTTTCAAAACTGATCGAGCCGGTGCGAACGATCCGCTCGGACACGCTGGCCCAATCGCCGCCTGCGCATGGTGGCATGGGCATGCCTTACCGGATCGAATATGGCGTGCGGACCTCTATGTCCGCGCCAGTGCTATGGATCGAGGAAACCGGCTGCTGGTTCGCCGGACCCGGCGGCAAGCCGGCGCGCGTCCAGGGCATCGTCCGCATCAACAATGAACGCCACGCCCGCGACGAGCAACTTGAGAAACTGGTGAGGCACGACCCGCTGACGGGTGAACTCAACCGCACCCATCTGATCGCGTCGCTGGCCGAAGCGATCGAGGAAACCGCGCGGTTTCGGTCGACTTCAGCCTTCATGCTGATCGGCATCGATCATCTGGCCCGCATTAACGACGCGTTCGGCTTCGATGTCGCGGACGCGGTGATTTCGGAAGTGGGCAAACGCATTCGCGCGCGGCTGCGCGGCGGCGATGTGCTCGGCCGGTTTTCCGGCAATAAATTCGGGTTGATCCTGAAGAACTGCACGGTCGACGACATGAATATTGCCGCCGAGCGGTTTTTGGCCGGCATTCGCAACGAGGTGGTGCCGACCAAATCCGGCCCGGTCTCGGTAACCGCGTCGATCGGCGCGGTCAGCGTGCCGCGCTACGCGCGCAACGCCGACGAGGCAATCAACCGCGCCCAGGAAACGCTCGACATGGCCAAGCGCCGTCGCGCTGGCTCGTTCTCGCTGTGGCGGCCGAATGTCGAGCGCGACGCGCAACGCCGCGTCAACATCCGTGTCACCGACGAAATCGTCACCGCGCTCAACGAGCGCCGGATCGCGATGGCGTTCGAGCCGGTGGTGGAAGCGCGTTCGCGCAAGGCTTCGTTCTACGAATGTCTGGTCCGCATGGAGCAGGATGACGGGCAGGTTTTGCTGGCGCCGGACATTGTCCCAGTCGCCGAGAAGCTCGGCCTGATCCGTCTGGTCGATCACCGTGTGCTCGAACTTGTGATCGCCGAACTTGCGGTCTCGCCGACCGTGCAGCTTAGCCTCAACATCTCGCCGGAAACCACGATGGACCCGGATTGGTGGGCCTCCATCGAATCGCTGATGCGCGCCCATCCCGGTGTCGCCGAGCGGCTGATCGTCGAAATCACCGAAACCGTCGCGATCCAGGATATCGACGATGTCCGCGGCTTCGTCACGCGGCTGAAGAATTTCGGCAGCCGGATCGCGATCGACGATTTCGGCGCCGGTTACACCTCATTCCGAAACTTGCGCAAGCTCGGCGTCGATATCGTGAAAATCGACGGCGCCTTCGTACAGAACATCGCCCACTCCGCCGACGATCGCGCCTTCGTGCAGTCGCTGATCGATCTGGCGCGCCGGTTGGAAATCAAGACGGTCGCCGAATGGGTCCAGGACGACCAATCCGCACTGCTGCTGCGCGACTGGGGCTGCGACTTTGTGCAGGGGCGGTTGATCGGGCTAGCTTCCTCGCAACGCCCATGGGTGAAGCCGGTCGAAGCCATGATTCCGGCGGCGAGTTAAAAATCCCAGTGTCGTCCCTGCTTTCGCAGGGACGACTTCGGCCTATTCGTCCTTTTTCGGCTCTTTCGACATGCGATCGAGCCGGTCCTGCATGTCCTTCATCTGACGGCGCAGATCGTCGATGTTATCTTCCTCGGGCGCGGGCTCCGGCGTCTTTTCCGGCTCGGCGACAGCAGCACTCCCCGAGCGCGGCGGCACGAACGGCTTGAACATCGAAAACGTCTGCTGAAACAATTCCATGTTGCGGCGAACGTGCTCTTCCAGCGGCGCGAACGGCGTCCCGCTGAAGGTGTTGGTCAGTTGCTTGCGAAATTTTTCCTGCTCGCGCGTCAGCGTGTCGATCGACTGTTCCAGATATTTCGGCACCACCATCTGCATGCTGTCGCCATAGAAGCGGATCAGCTGACGCAGGAAGGTGGTCGGCAACAGGTTCTGGCCCGCTTTGTTTTCCTGTTCGAAGATGATTTGCGCCAGCACCGAGCGGGTGATGTCATCGCCGGTCTTGGCGTCATAAACGAGGAAATCCTCGCCTTCTTTCACCATTGCCGCGAGGTCCTCGAGCGTCACATAGGTGCTGGTACCGGTATTATAGAGCCTCCGGTTTGCATATTTTTTGATCGTGGTGGGTTGGTCTGATTTCGCCATGGTTCACACATGCACACCGAGGACGGGAACCCGACGGCATTGCCGAGGGGCTGACAAGCAACGCATTGCAGCAAAGTAAGCATTTTCAATGAGGTTCGGCTACCGTTTTGTGCGGGGACCGCTTTTCAAAGCACAGGCCGCGCTCAGGAAATCGTAGTGCAGCGTCGGCAAAGGCGGGGACCGATGTCGCATTCAGCCACGCGCCATTGCGAGAAATGGGCGTTTTCTGACCACAAACTGGCTTCGATTTTGCCTGAAAACACCGCTGCGTGATTTTGGATGCGCCGCGGCGAAATTTCACCTCGGACCGATTGACATGCCTCAACTCCATTAACAGGATAAAGGTGAGAGACTGGCCCGCCAATCCGGCGCCCGCCATCCAAGATCCTCAAGCCCCAGGAGATGTCCATGTCAGACGATGTCGTCATCGTCAGCGCCGCCCGCACCCCGGTCGGAAGTTTCAACGGCGCATTCGCCACCACCCCCGCCCATGATCTCGGCGCTGTGGCCATCAAGGCCGCGCTCGAGCGTGCAGGGGTCGAGCCCGGCCGTGTCTCCGAGGTGATCATGGGCCAGATCCTGACGGCAGCGCAGGGCCAGAACCCGGCCCGTCAGGCCTCCATTGCCGCCGGCATTCCGGTGGAGAGCCCGGCCTGGGGCGTCAACCAATTATGCGGCTCGGGCCTGCGCACGGTGGCGCTGGGCTACCAGGCGCTGCTCAACGGCGATTCCGAAATCGTGGTGGCCGGCGGCCAGGAATCGATGAGCATGGCCCCGCATGCGCAATACCTGCGCGGCGGCGTCAAGATGGGCGGAATCGAGTTCATCGACACGATGATCAAGGACGGCCTGTGGGATGCCTTCAATGGCTACCATATGGGCAACACCGCCGAAAATGTCGCCCGGCAATATCAGATTACCCGCGCGCAACAGGACGAGTTCGCCGTCGGCTCGCAGAACAAGGCCGAGGCCGCGCAGAAGGCCGGCAGGTTCAAGGACGAAATCGTTCCGGTCACCATCAAGACCCGCAAGGGCGACATCATCGTGAGCGATGACGAATATCCGCGGCACGGCGCAACCCTCGATGCCATGGCCAAGCTCAAGCCGGCCTTCGAGAAAGACGGCACCGTGACCGCCGGCAGCGCCTCGGGCATCAACGACGGCGCGGCAGCCGTCGTGCTGATGACCGCGAAGCAAGCCGCCAAGGAAGGCAAGAAGGTGTTGGCCCGAATCGTTTCCTGGGGTCAGGCCGGCGTCGATCCCAAGATCATGGGCACCGGGCCGATTCCCGCTTCACGCGCCGCCCTGAAGAAGGCCGGCTGGAACGTCGGCGATCTCGACCTGATCGAGGCCAATGAAGCCTTTGCGGCGCAGGCCTGCGCGGTCAACAAGGACCTCGGTTGGGATACTTCCAAGGTCAACGTCAACGGCGGGGCAATCGCGATCGGTCATCCCGTCGGCGCATCCGGTGCACGCGTGCTGGTGACGCTGTTGCATGAAATGCAGAAACGCGACGCCAAGAAGGGCCTCGCCACGCTTTGCATCGGCGGCGGTATGGGCATCGCAATGTGCATCGCACGCGATTAGTTGAATGGTAACGGGATGCGTCGAGTGACGAAAACAATGCTACCAAGCTAAATAATACGCCCGGCGCGGGCGCATGATCCCAACAGATCATGCGCCCGTTTTAATTTTGGAGTGCGAGCGGAACGTATGACCGGTATCCAGGATTGCTAATCGCGCTCGGCGCCGGACGTTTTGTTCTTGATGTTCGTCAAGCGGCCCGCTTAATTCGAAGCTGCTCAAGAAGCTACATAAGAAGTGTGGTTCAAGAACACCGAGGGAAGGATACGACATGGCACGTGTTGCATTGGTGACGGGGGGAACAAGAGGTATTGGAGCTGCGATCAGCAAGGCGCTGAAGGCCGCGGGCTACAAGGTCGCCGCCAGCTATGCGGGCAATGATGCGGCGGCGGAAAAATTCAAGGCCGAGACCGGCATCCCCGTCTACAAATGGGACGTGAGTTCATTCGACGCCTGCGCCGCCGGCGTCAAGAAGGTCGAAGCCGAACTCGGCCCGGTCGACGTGCTTATTAACAATGCGGGAATCACCAAGGACGGCGCTTTCCACAAGATGACCCTCGAGCAGTGGAATGCGGTCATCAATACCAATCTCGGCTCGCTCTTCAACATGACGCGCCAGGTGATCGAAGGCATGCGCGCCCGGAAATTCGGGCGCGTCATCAACATCTCCTCGATCAACGGCCAGAAGGGCCAATTCGGCCAGGTCAATTATTCGGCCGCCAAGGCCGGTGACATCGGCTTCACCAAGGCGCTGGCGCTGGAGAACGCCAAGGGCGGCATCACCGTGAACGCGATCTGTCCCGGCTATATCAACACCGAAATGGTGCAGGCGGTGCCGAAGGACGTGCTGGAGAAAAGCATCCTGCCTCTGATCCCAGTCAATCGACTCGGCGAGCCGGAAGAAATCGCGCGCGCCGTGGTGTTCCTGGCCGCCGACGAGGCCGGCGCCATCACGGGCTCGACCCTGTCGATCAACGGCGGGCAATATATGGTGTGATTGCCGGCGGGTGCTTTTCGTTGCCAATGCGAGGAGCACTCTTGTCCGCCGGAGCCCCTTCGGGCGAAGGCGGATGCGACGAAGCAATCCAGTCCTTGCTTTCCTGACGTTGGATTGCTTCGCTTGCGCCCGCAATGACGACCTCGATGTCTCCTCGCGCTGCCACGCTGATCGGACTTACGGCGATTCTGATGTGGTCGCTGCTCGCGGCGTTGACAGTGGCGACGGGAAAAATCCCGGCATTCCAGCTTGCGGCGATGACGTTTGCGATCGGCGCGCTGGTAGGCTCGCTGACCTGGATCGGGCGAGCGGAGGCGATCGGCGCGTTGCGGCAGCAACCGCTGGTCTGGATCGTCGGGATCGGCGGCCTGTTCGGCTATCACGCGCTGTATTTCCTGGCGCTGCGCTTCGCGCCTCCGGCCGAAGCCGGGCTGTTGAACTATCTCTGGCCGCTGTTGATCGTGCTGTTCTCGTCGCTGTTGCCCGGCGAGCGGCTATTGCCGCACCACATCATTGGTGCCCTGCTCGGCCTCGCCGGGACCGTGCTGCTGTTTGCCGGCAGCAGCGGCAGCGGATTTGCACCCGGTCAGGTGCCCGGCTTGGTCGCGGCGTTCGTCGCAGCGTTTGTGTGGGCGGCCTATTCGGTAATGTCGCGCAAGCTCAAGGCCGTCCCGACCGATGCGGTGGCGGGCTTTTGCCTTGCGACCGCCTTGCTCGCCGCGCTGGTGCACGGGCTGGTCGAGACCACGATCTGGCCCGACACGATGGCGCAATGGCTGGCGATTGCGGCGCTCGGCGTCGGGCCGGTGGGCGCGGCGTTCTATGCATGGGACATCGGAATGAAGCGCGGCGATATCCGTGTGCTGGGAGCGGCGTCCTACGCCACCCCGCTGCTCTCGACCGCGTTCCTGATTCTGGCCGGGTTTGCGAAAGCGAGCGCCACCATCGCGATCGCAGCAGTGCTGATCGCGGGCGGCGGCTTGATCGCGGCAAAGGACATGATTGGAAGGAAGACCCCGTAGCGTGGGCAAAGGCGCCCTTGCGCCGTGCCCACCGTTCAGTCTCGCGGCCGCAAGTTGGTGGGCACGCTTCGCTTTGCCCACCCTACGATCTGTTCGTCGGCTCCCAGCCCTTCGGTGCCAACTCAAACGCCGCAAATTCGAAACCCGGGGCCACCGTGCATCCTACGAGCGTCCAATCGCCGATGCTTTCCGCCGATTGCCAGGCCCCTGCAGGCACGATCGCCTGCGGCACTTCGCCCGCGGCGAGATCGGGACCGAGCGCCATCGTGCGCCGGCCGCGCTCATCGGCAATCTGCAAAGTCAGCGCGGCGCCTGCATAATAATGCCAGATTTCCACCGCGTCGATGCGATGCCAGTGCGAACGCTCGCCGCGCGCCAGCAGAAAATAGATCGCGGTAGAAAGCGAACGCTTATTGGCGTCCGTGCGCAGGTCGCGAAAGGTCTCGCGATAGTGCCCGCCCTCCGGGTGCGGCTGCAATTGCAGGCGCGCGATGATGTCGGCCGCGGAGGGCAGCCGAACCATCAGAACTTGTTCTTGCGTTCGCGCAATTCGCCGAACACTTCGGCGGCGCTCCTGCCCTTCATCCGCACGCCCGCCGCGACCGAGGGCTC
The DNA here is from genome assembly GCA_963742425.1 of uncultured Alphaproteobacteria bacterium. GTDB lineage: Bacteria > Pseudomonadota > Alphaproteobacteria > Rhizobiales > Xanthobacteraceae > Bradyrhizobium. Next base: position 80,441 of record CAVULR010000004.1, on the reverse strand, counting down.
GTCGGCGCGCAGGAATACATTGGCTTTCTTCTCTTCACCAAGCAGCGTCGGAACCGTTGGCTTGTTGGCTGCGCGCAGCCGGGTCACTTCCTCGGCGCGCGCCTTCAGCACGGCATTATCCGGCTCGACCGTCAGCGCGAACTTGACGTTGGCGGCGGTGTATTCATGGCCGCAATAGAGTTTGAAGTCGTCGGGCAACGCCCGCAACTTCAAAAGCGAATCCCACATCAACGGAAAATTGCCTTCGAACACCCGTCCGCATCCGATCGAAAACAGCGTGTCGGCGGCAAACAGCGCCTTTTCGTTGTCGAACACGTAGCTGACGTGATCGAGCGTGTGGCCCGGCGTTTCCAGCACGCGGCCTAAAAGGCCGCCCACCTTCACGACATCGCCCTGGCTGACGCGCAAATCGACGTTGGCGATGTTGGCCGACTTGTCGTGCGGGGCGACCACGCGGCACTTGTATTTCCGTTTCAGCTCGGCGACGCCGCCGACATGGTCGTGATGGTGGTGGGTGATCAGAATGTCGGTCAGCGTCCAGCCCTCGTGTTCCAGCGCCCTGATGATGGGGGCGGCTTCCGGCGCGTCGATCGAGGCGGTCGCTTTGGTCGCGGGATCGTGGATCAGGTAGCCGAAATTATCGGTCAGGCAGGGGAACAGGCGAATTTCGGCGGCCATGTTAGCTCCGTGGATTTGGGATGGCGGGGCGCTGGCGAGACCCATATTGCCATGAAATATGGCGTTAACGCTTCGCAGGCAATGCCATATTCTGCGAGCCGTGCCGAGCTTCGGCGTGTTAGATTGCGCCCATGACCATTGATGTCATCGACCTCCGCGATTTCTATTCGCAGCGCCTCGGCATCGTGGCACGGCGGCTGATCAATCGCGGCATTCATGCGCGCTGGCCGACCGCCGGTGGCCAACGGGTGCTGGGCCTGGGCTATCCCACCCCTTATCTCGGCCTGTTTCGCGAGGACTTCGGAACGCTGCATCGCCTTCATGCCGGCCGCGCAAGGCGTGCTGAAATGGCCGACGGCGCGGCCAACCCTCGCAACGCTGGTCGATGAATTTTCCCTGCCGCTGCCGGATGCCGCCGTCGACCGCATCCTGATGGTGCATGCGCTGGAAATGTCCGACGATCCGGAGGGGCTGCTGCGCGAGGTGTGGCGGGTGCTGGCGCCGTCGGGCCGGCTCATGGCGGTTATTCCAAACCGGCGTGGGGTCTGGACGCGCACCGACAATACGCCGTTCGGCCATGGCCGGCCCTATTCACGTACGCAGATCACCCAATTGTTGCGGCAGACCTGGTTCACGCCCTCGGCGTGGGGCGAGGCGCTGTTCATGCCGCCGGTTGGGGGAGGCTGGTTCCTGCGCTCGGCGATGGCGTGGGAGCGTGTCGGCGCGGCGCTGTCGCTGCCTTTCGCCGGTGTCCATATCGTGGAAGCGACCAAGCAGGTCTATCGCGCAATACCGGCGCACCGCGAACGAACGCGGCTGATTCCGGCGCTGGAGCCGGTGCTGGTGCCGTCCTCGCTGCAGCAATGATGCGGATAGAGAGCGCCGCGCTGATTATTCGTTGCCCGGATTGAAATCGTCGTCGGAGGGGGCCGGCGGAGCCATGCCTTCGGGACGTGGACCATGTGGCCGGCGGCGCCGTCGCGAAAAACGCTCGCCACCGCCTTCGAAGCCGCCCGGGCCGCCATTGATCTGCGGCTGCGGTCCGGTGATGAACGACGGCAGGCGATCGACGCTGACATTCTCCGCTATTACCGGCTGCGGCTGTGGTTGCGGCTGAAATTGCGGCTGCGGACGATGCTCGCGGTGACCGCCATGGTCGCGGGGCGGATGCTGGTCGCGCGGCTGGTAGGGCTGGCCCTCGCGCTGATGGTCGCGCTGCGGATTATCGCGCGGCACGAACGGCTGCTGTTGCACGGGAACGAAGCCAGGCTCCTGTCCGAAGTTGGAAAAGCTCTCGCTCTCGTCATAGGCTTCCTCCGAAGCCATTTCGTTCTCGGTGCGCGGCTGCGGCTGGTTCTGGCGGAACTGCTCCTGGGCGGCCGCGATCAGGCGGAAATAATGCTCGGCGTGCTGATAGTAGTTTTCGGCGGCCACCGGATCGCCGGATGAACGCGCGTCGCGCGCCAGCTGCACGTATTTTTCCGCGACATGAGAGGCGGTGCCGCGGATCTTGATATCGGGCCCGTTGGACTCGAACACCCGGGTCATCGGGTTCTGGCCGCGCCGATTGCCGTCATTCCTGTTATTGTTGTTATTGTTACGGTTACGCATCCGCTTGTTTTGGTTCTGACCGTTTCTCATGTCTTGCCTTTATCCCAGCCCTGAAGTTTTGATTGTCGATAGTCGATTCGTCCGATCCGGCACGCCTCACGCGCACCGTGCAGCAGCGCAGCTTGATTCTTCCAGACAAATTTTGCCGTACGTCGCGGTCAACAAAGACGCGCTCCACAACAGACCAGCCGGTACCGCTGGCTGCATCAATTCATTCCGCCTGCCAGAACAAGCAAAGAGTTTTCGCGTGATCGTTCAAACGCAATCTCAGGCTTTCGTTCGCTTTGCGGTCGGAAGCAGCGCAGCTCTCGAAAGCTATCGCGCTCGATTGGACCTGCGTTTTGGAACCTTTCACTCGGGGCGGGCTCTCGCTTTGAGAACTCTGGCCTCCACCGTCAATCTCCCTTCGGGATATCTACGGGGCCAGTAACCCTGGACCGATGTTGTGGCCGGAACGTAGTCGCTCTCGAGCAATATTCCAAGTGTTTTTTATATTGCAATCAGGCTTTATGGAGGCAGTTTCAGGCCCGCGACGGCCCGCTGAATGCCCGCCAGATCGGCTTTGGCAGGTCCACCAAGCGTTAACCCTGCCGCCGTCATCAAACCTTCGATATCGCGGCTTTGGCCATGCCCCGCTTCCACAACAAGCGCGCCGCCGGGCGCCAGAAGCCCGGCCGCCTGCGGGATAAGCGCGCGATACGCGTCGAGCCCGTCGGCGCCGCCATCAAGCGCCTGGCGCGGATCGTGATCGCGAACCTCGGTGGCGAGCTGACCAATTTCCGTCGTGCGAACATAGGGCGGATTCGAGACGATCAGATCGAGCGGACCTGGCAAGGCAGCCGCATAGTTGCAGGCGATGAAAACGGCGCGGTCGGACAACCCCAGGTCGACGGCATTGACGTGTGCCGTCCGTAATGCCGCCGCGCTGATGTCGGTGCCGAAGCCGATGGCTTGCGGCAATTCGGACAACAGCGCCAACAGGATTGCGCCGGACCCGGTGCCGATGTCGGCGATGCGCCAGGGCTGTTCCGGATGCGGACGAGCGCGCAATATTTCCAAGGCGAACTCGACCACCGCTTCGGTGTCGGGCCTCGGCACCAGCGTAGAGGCCGAAACTTTCAGCGGCAGGCCCCAGAATTCCTTATGGCCGAGCAGGCGCGCGACCGGCTCGCCAGCAAGGCGGCGGCGGGCAAGATCATCGAGGCGCATGGATTGATTCGCCGTAAGGAGCCGGCCGGCCGACACGATCATGCCGGTTAGATCGAGACCCAGCACCGCACCGACCAGAATTCGCGCGTCGAGTTCAGCCGTATCAATTTGTCCAGATTTGAGGCGCGCCGTGAGCGAACGCCGCGCATTGTCGATGGTTTGTCCCACAAAGAGTTCTGTCACGTGCCGTCCTCGCCGAAAACCGGCACGTCGTCCCTGCGAACGCAGGGACCCATACGCCGCGGCCTTACGATACGGGAGGTGGGTGTTGATATCTCGCGCAACAATGACCGCCTGGGGTTATAGGTCCCTGCTTTCGCAGCGACGACACCGAGATAGCTCACGCCGCCGCACCCTGGGCGGCGAGCTGCGCCGCCTGATGCTCGGTGGTCAGCGCATCGACCAGTTCGTTCAAGCCTTCGCCTGATATCACCTGCGGAAGTTTGTAGAGCGTCAGATTGATGCGGTGATCGGTGACGCGGCCTTGCGGAAAATTATAGGTTCGGATCCGCTCGGAGCGGTCACCGGAGCCGACCTTCTCGCGGCGTTCCGCCGAACGTGCGGCATCGATGCGCTGACGTTCGGCGTCGTAGATGCGCGAACGCAGGATATTCATCGCCGAGGCGCGATTCTTGTGCTGCGATCGGCTGTCCTGCATATTCACCACGATGCCGGTCGGAATGTGGGTGATGCGGATCGCGGATTCGGTCTTGTTGACATGCTGGCCGCCGGCGCCCTGCGAGCGCATGGTCTCGATCCGCAGGTCGTCGGCCCGGATATCGACGTCGACCTCCTCGACTTCCGGCAGTACCGCAACCGTGGCGGCCGAGGTGTGAATGCGGCCCTGCGTTTCGGTATCGGGTACGCGCTGCACCCGGTGCACACCGGATTCGAATTTCAGCTTGGCGAATGCGCCGCGGCCTTGTACTTCGGCGATGATTTCCTTGAAGCCACCCATCGTGCCTTCGCTGGCCGAGATCACCTCGACCTTCCAGCCTTGCAGGCTTGCGAAGCGCTCGTACATCCGGAACAGGTCGCCGGCGAAAAGGGCGGCCTCGTCGCCGCCGGTGCCGGCCCGGATTTCCAGCACCACGTTGCGCTCGTCCATGGCGTCCTTGGGCAACAGCGCGAGCCGGATCTGCTGCGCCAGCTCGACGCTGCGCGCCTTCAGCGTTTCCCGCTCGGTTTCCGCCATGGCGCGCATCTCGGGCTCGGTCGCGGGATCCGAAATCAGCGCTTCGATACCGGCAATTTCCTGCTCGGCGGCGCGATAGGCTTTCACGGCAGCGATCAGCGGGTTGAGTTCGGCAAGCTCGCGCGTGATCCGCACATATTCTTCCGAACTCACCTGTCCCAGCGACTGGGCTTCGAGGGAAGCGTGGTGGGCCAGCAGAATGTCAAGTTTACCTTCGGGGAGCATCGACATCATTTCGTCTCGAATTGCGTAAGGAGAGAAGGCTGAGAGCGGGCGGAGCCTCGCTACAAAGACAGCCCTTCGGCCTCGGCGAATTCCGTCAACTTTTGCCGGATCGATACGCTGCCGGCCGGTGCGTCGAGCAGCGGCGCCATCATGGCCTCGGCCTTCCCAGCGTCGAGATCGAGGATCAGCGCCTTGACCGGGCCGTGCCCGGTGGCCGACAGCGACAGCGAGCGGTAACCCATAGCGATCAGCGCCAGCGCGCCGATCGGTTTCGACGCCATCTCGCCGCACAGTGACGCGGATTTATTCGCGGCGTTCGCCTTGCGCACGATATCGCGCAGCGCCCTCAGGATCGGCGCGGACATGGTGTCGAAGCGCTCGGATACCTTGGCGTTGCCGCGATCGACGGCGAACAAGAACTGGAACAGGTCGTTGGATCCGACCGAGACGAAGTCGACCTTCTTTAGAAGCTCGTCGAGCTGGTACAGCAGTGCCGGCACCTCCACCATGGTGCCGACGTCGATGCGTTCGGGCAGCGCGTGGCCATGCTGGCGCAGATAGGTCAGTTCGCGCTCGACGATCGCTTTGGCGGCATCGAATTCGGCGACTTCCGTGATCATCGGAAACATGATGCGCAGCGCGCGGCCGCCACCGGCGCGCAGCAGCGCGCGGATCTGGCCGCGCAGCAGGCCGGGCCGATCGAGCCCGAGCCGGATCGCGCGCCAGCCGAGCGCCGGATTTTCCTCGATCACGGTCTCCATATAGGGCAGCGCCTTGTCGCCGCCGATGTCCAGCGTCCGGAACGTCACGGGCTTGGGACCCGCCGCATCCAGTACCGCCCGGTACAGCGCAAGCTGGTCGCTGCTGCGCGGCAGACTCTGGCCGACCATGAATTGCAGTTCAGTGCGAAAAAGTCCGATGCCGGCGCTGCCGGTGTCGTCGATATGCGGCAGATCGATGGTGAGGCCGGCGTTGATCATGAGTTCGATGTGCTGGCCGTCCTTGGTCACGCAGGGCTTGTCGCGCAGCGCCGAATATTGCGCCTGCCGCCGGGCGCGAAACCGCACCCGTTCCGCATAGGCCGATTCGACTTCCGCCGAGGGGCGCACGTAGATCTCGCCCGAGGTGCCGTCGACAATGATGGCATCGCCGGGATCGGCGATGCCCGGCGCGTTCGGTACTTCGCCGACGGCGGGAATGCCGAGCGCACGCGCCACGATGGAAACGTGGGAATTGGCGGTGCCTTCTTCCAGCACCAGTCCGCGCAGGCGCTTGCGATCGTAATCGAGCAGCGCCGCAGGGCCCATCGCGCGGGCGATCAGAATGGCGTTGTCGGGCAATTGCTCCCGCGAAGGCGCGTGATCCTGACCCACCAATTGCCGCATCAGGCGATGGCCGAGATCCTCGAGATCATGCAGACGATCGCGCAAATACGGATCGGTGGAACGCAGCATGCGCGCGCGGGTGTCGGACTGCACGCGCTCGACGGCGGCCTCCGCGGTGAGGCCGGTGGCGACCGCCTCGTGCAGCCGGTGCGACCAACCGTGGTCGTTGGCGAACATGCGGTAGGCTTCCAGCACGTCGCGATGCTCGCCGCCTTCCGCAACGTCGCCGCGTTCCAGCATGCGGTCGAGATCGGCGCGCAATTTCGCCAGCGCGGTGTCGAGCCGTTTGACTTCCCTGGGCAGGTCCTCGGCAATGTAATTGGTGATGACGACGCGCGGCTCATGCAGCACCACATGGCCGAGCGCGATGCCGTCGGAAAGGATCGCGCCGGTCTTGCGCAGCGAATGCCGGGCGGCAGGCTCGGCGCCGGGTTGGGCGAGGGCGGCCAGCTCGCCGGACGCGATCATTTCCGCCAGCACCATGGCGGTGGTCTGCAGCGCCTCGACCTCCTCTTCGACATAAGTGCGCTTGGCGCGGTTCTGCACCACCAGCACGCCTAACGTGTTGCCGGCGCGCAGGATCGGGACGCCGAGGAAGGAATGATAGATTTCTTCGCCGGTTTCCGGGCGGAACGAGAACGCCGGATGACTTTGCGCGTCGCTCAGGTTGAGCGGGCTCGCTTCACTGGCGACCAGGCCCACCAGGCCTTCATGTGCGCTGAGGACGGTCCTGTGCACCGCTTCGCGGTTGAGGCCTTCGGTGGCGTAGAGTTCCAGCGTGTTGTCCACGCGCAGCACATAGGTCGAGCAGACCTCGGCCACCATATTGGCCGCGATCAGTACCACGATCTTGTCCAGGCGCTCCTGCGCCGAGACCTGCTCCGCCATGGTTTCGCGGAGCCGTCTCAGCAAGACGCGGGGGCCTCCCGACGCGCTCCGCATGTGCCAAAATCCTCCGCCGCGAGGCCAGCATGCCGGGTGCACGGGAGCTGGCGTTAAGTCCACGAAAAACAACCATTTTAGTCATTCGACGCCGTCGCGAGCCCCGGACGGCGGCCGAATCACAATCGCTCAAAACTGTGGCACAGTTTCCAGCCGCCGCCCCATCTCGCCGTATAGCCAATTGAGGCTTGTTTTGCCAAGCAAAACGCCTGCCAGCGGCGCTAGCGTCTCCGCCCGCCTAATGCTGCGGGCGCTAAGGGGAAAAATATCTAAACTTGGTCTAATCCATAGAGGGTGTGTAGCGTTCGAACCGCCAGTTCCGTATAGGCGGCGTCGATCAGCACCGAGAATTTGATTTCCGACGTGGTAATGGCGCGGATGTTGATATTGCGCGCGGCCAGCGCCGCAAACGCCTTGGCAGCGACGCCGGCATGGCTCCGCATCCCGCTGCCGATCACCGAGACTTTCGCAACATCCGTGGCGCTGTCGAGCCGCGCATAACCGATTTTACCCTTCGCCGAGGTGATGGTGTCGCGGGCGCGCGCGTAGTCGGAAGCCGGGACCGTGAAGGTAAGGTCGGTGGTGGCGCCGTCCTCAGAGACGTTCTGCACGATCATGTCGACATTGATATTGGCGTCGGCAAGCGGACCGAAAATCGCCGCAGCGACCCCCGGCTTGTCCTGGATTTGGCGGACTGAAATCTGGGCTTCGTCCTTGGAAAAGGCGATGCCGGTGACGACGTGGCTTTCCATGATTTCCTCCTCGCTGCAGATCAGCGTGCCCGGCGGCTGATTGGCGTACGGGTCGATATCTTCCGGTTTGTCGAAGCTGGAACGGACGAATATCGGCATGTTGTGCACCATGCCAAGTTCCACTGAGCGGACCTGCATCACCTTGGCGCCCTGGGAAGCCAATTCCAGCATATCCTCGAACGCGATCTTGTCGAGCCGGCGCGCCTTGGGAACCACGCGCGGGTCGGTGGTATAGACGCCGTCGACGTCGGTGTAGATATCGCAGCGGTCGGCGTGGATGGCAGCCGCGATCGCCACCGCCGAGGTATCGGAGCCGCCGCGCCCGAGCGTGGTGATTTGTCCCGTCTGCGGGTTGACGCCCTGGAAGCCGGCGATCACGGCGACTTCCTTGCGGTCCTTGAAACGGTTGATCAGCTCAGTGCCGTCGATGTCGAGAATCCGCGCCGAGGCGTGGGCGTCGCCGGTTCGAATCGGAATCTGCCAGCCCTGCCATGAGCGCGCCTGAATGCCCATCGCCTGCAGTGCAATCGCGAGCAGTCCTGAGGTAACCTGTTCGCCGGAAGCCACGACGGCGTCATATTCGCGAGCATCATGCATGGGCGACGCTTCACGGCACCATTCCACCAGTTCATTGGTCTTGCCGGCCATGGCCGACACCACCACGGCGACGTCATGGCCGGCATCGACCTCCCGCTTCACATGTCGTGCGACATTGCGGATACGGTCGATATTGGCGACGGATGTGCCGCCGAATTTCATCACGAGGCGGCCCATGACGACTGGTGCATTCCCTGAGGGGTTAAGTAATGTGACCCGCGCGCAAACCGGGAGCGCGCGGGCCAAAAGGCGCGTATACATAGCGGCGCGGTTGCGGGCAAGCAACCGGGTTCCCGCGGACCGCGGCAGGGCGCGGGACACATTGGTTCAGGGGTAAGAGGCCAGCCTATGGGGCGCTATATCGACGAAATCCTGCAGCCCGGGGAGAAGGTGCTGTATTCGACCAACGCACACTGGATATTCTATTTGCCGGCGATCGCCGCCTGGATCGTGGCAATCGTGTTTTTCGTGTTGTCGCGCATGTTTGTTGCTGACGTCCCGGTGCTGCTTTGCCTGTCGATGGCCGCGATATCGGCCATTGTTGCGCTGTACAAGACGCTTACCGCCTGGTTCCACCGCTGGACCACCGAAACCGATGTCACCAATCTGCGCATCGTGCACAAGACCGGCTTCATCAAGCGCCGTACCTTCGAGATGAGCCTCGACAAGGTCGAGAGCGTCGACGTCGACCAGAGCATCCTCGGCCGCATCCTCAACTTCGGCGACGTGACGATCCTGGGCGTCGGCGAAGGCAAGGAGACCATCTCCACCATCGCCTCGCCGCTGGCGTTTCGCAACTCCATCACCGCGCGATAGGAACGGCGCGCAATCCATGGTCACCCAGCCAAACTCTCCCGCAAATTCCGCCACTGGCACGGCGTCCACGGTTGATCCCGCGGAAATCGCGAAGTTCTCCAAACTGTCGGACGAGTGGTGGGATCCCAACGGCAAGATGGCGCCGCTGCACAAGATCAATCCGCTGCGGCTGACCTATATTCGCGACGCGGCCTGCCGCAAGTTCGAGCGCAACGTCAAGAGCCTGAACTGCCTGTCCGGCCTGCGCATCCTCGATATCGGTTGCGGCGCCGGGCTGTTGTGCGAACCCTTCACCCGGCTCGGCGCGCAGGTGATCGGCGTCGATCCCTCCGCCACCAATATCAACGCCGCGCGACTGCACGCCGACAAGGGGCATCTGTCGATCGATTATCGCTGCACCACCGTCGAGCAGATGGACGTGCGCGAACGCTTCGATATCGTGCTGGCGATGGAGGTGGTCGAGCACGTCGCCGATATCGGCGTGTTCATGAATCGATGCGCCGCCATGCTCAAGCCCGGCGGAATGATGGTGATCTCGACAATTAACCGCAACTGGAAGAGTTTTGCGCTTGCCATCGTCGGCGCGGAATATGTGTTGCGCTGGCTGCCGCGCGGCACCCATCGCTGGGACAAGTTCGTCACGCCGGACGAACTCGCCCATCATCTGGAGAACAACAAGCTTGGCATCACCGAACAGGCCGGCGTGGTCTACAGTCCCTTCGCCGACCGCTGGAGCCTCTCCTCCGACATGGACGTGAATTACATGGTGGTGGCGGAGCCGTTGTAGCAAATAATCCACCGTCGCCCCTGCTTTCCAGCCTTCGCTGACGCTTCGGCGGACTGGCACGAACCCCGGCGAGGCCTCCGGCGTAGACGGGTCGCAGGGACGGCATCGTGGTTGGTGTCGCATGCAATCCTGACGGTTGACCGCGCTCGCCGACATCGGCACGGTGGCCACTCCCAGCCCGCCAATTGAACCCCCCGCACATGTTCTCTATCGCCACGCTCTGGATTCCCTTCACCATCACCGCTGCGCTGGGGCAGGTCGCGCGCAATGCGATGCAGCGGCAATTGACCGGGCCGCTCGGCACCTGGGGCGCGACCAACATCCGCTTTCTGTTCGGCTTTCCGTTCTCGATCGTGTTCTTCGCGATCGTGCTGGCCGTCACCGGCGACCATGTGCCGTGGCCCACCGCGGCGTTCTGGCCGTGGCTGCTGCTCGGCGCGTTCTGCCAGATCGTCGGCACCGGCCTGATGCTGATCGCCATGAACGACCGCTCCTTCGTGGTGACCACGGCGTATCTGAAAACCGAGGCTCCCCAGACCGCAATATTCGGCTTTGTCTTCCTCGGCGATCATCTCACGGTGCCGAAAGTGATCGCGATCCTGATTGCGACCATCGGCGTCATCATCACCGCGCTGCGGCCGGGCGGCGAGAAGAATTTCGCCGACCTGAAACCGACCATCATCGGGTTGGTCTCAGCCGCCGCGTTCGCACTGTCGGCGAACGGCTTTCGCGGCGCCATCATCACGGTATCGGGCGTGTCGTTCGTGACCGCAGCATCCTACACGCTGGTGTTCGGGCTGTTCGTGCAGACCCTGGTGCTGACGATCTATCTGCTGGTGCGCGCTCCCGATGTGCTCGGGAAAATCCTGAAGTTGTGGAAGCCCTCGGTTTTAGCGGGCTTCATGGGCGCGTTCGCCTCGCAATTCTGGTTCCTGGCGTTTGCGCTGACGGCTGCCGCCAATGTGCGGACACTGGCGCTGGTCGAGGTGCTGTTCGCGCAAGGCGTTGCCTATTACTCGTTCAAGCAGCCGCTGTCGGGTCGCGAACTCGGCGGCATCGCGCTGATCGTGGTTGGCGTCGCGCTATTGGTCGCGGTCTAGCGCCTGAACGCAATCAGCACGGCGCCTGTGGCGATCAGCGCTATTCCGAGCCAGCCGTTGAGCGAGGGCCGCTCGCCGAGAAACACCACGCCAAACAGCGCCACCAGCACGACGCTCAATTTGTCGATCGGCGCCACCAGGGTCGCCGGACCAAGCTTGAGCGCGCGAAAATAACACAGCCACGATGCGCCGGTGCCGAGGCCGGAAAGCACCAGAAAGACCCAGCTTCTCTGCGAAATCGGCCCGGGATTGGAGAATTGACCGGTCGCGAACAAAATCAGCGAAAAGCTGATCAAGACGATGACGGTGCGGATGAAGGTCGCGAGATCCGGGTTGATGTCCTCGACGCCGACTTTTGCGAATATCGCGGTCAGGGCGGCGAACACGGCAGAAAGCACTGCCCAGACCTGCCACGACGAGAGCGCTTCGGGGTTCATGAAAAGACCTCGCGGGCCGGCACGGCGTGGGGCGTTAATTACGGTCCTCGGGCAGCACCGGTAGCGGCGACACCTCGACGCCCTCGTCGATCAGGGCACGCGCCTCATCCGGCGAAGCCTCGCCATAGATCGGACGATGTTCGATATCGCCGTAATGCATCTTCCGCGCTTCGTGGGGGAAGCGTTCGCCGACATTGTCGGCGTTCTTCACGATGTGATCGCGCAACTCCTTGAGTTTGGCGCGCAGCTCGCGTTCCTGCGCCAGCATCAGCGGCGTGGAAGCGGGCGCCGTGACGTCGGGGGCAGTGGCCGGCGCGGGCGCCGGATTTTGTTCGCGGGTCTTCTTGCTCACGATCTGGGGAGCCATGATGGCCCGCTCGACCTTGGCCGAACCGCACGACGGGCAGTTCACGAGCTTGCGCGCTTCCTGGGCTTCGTAGGCAGCGGAGCTTTGAAACCAGCTTTCGAACGCGTGGCCGCGATCGCAGCGTAGCGTGTACCGGATCATGCCGATCCCACCAGGTGCAGATGTTCAGGGCCTGTCTTGGGATCGGCGACGCTGAAGCGCCGGCCATGCTGCAGCGACGGGATGGTCTTGCGCGCGGTCTCCACCTTGGCCGGGTCGATCCTGGCCATGAAAATGCCGGGCTCGACGCCGCCTTCGGCGAGGATCGCACCCCAGGGGTCGATGATCAGCGAATGACCGTAGGTCTCGCGCTTGTTCTCATGCATGCCGGCCTGGGCCGCTGCGAACACGAAGCAGCCGGTTTCGATGGCGCGCGCGCGGAGCAGCGTGTGCCAATGCGCTTCCCCGGTCTTTCGCGTGAAGGCGGAAGGCACGGTGAGGAACGACGCGCCGGACTCGGCGAGTGCACGGTATAGCGCGGGGAAACGCACATCGTAGCAGATCGTCAGCCCGATGCGGCCCCACGGCAGGTCGGAGATCACGGCGGTTTCGCCCGGCTGATAATTGGCGGATTCGCGGTAGCTCTCCCCGCCCGGCAGGTCGATATCGAACATGTGGATTTTGTCGTAGCTTGCGAGCACGACGCCATTGGGTCCGATCAGGAACGAGCGGTTGACCGCCTTCTCGGGCGAAGCGCGCAACGCCAGCGAGCCGACATGGAGGTGGATGTTCAGCTCGGCTGCGAGCGCGCGATAGGCCTTGAGCGAGAGGTCGTCCGCCTCGGTGGCGAGGTGTTCGAACAGCGCCTTGCGGTTGAGCTGCATCATGTTGCTGACCTCGGGGGTCAGCACATAATCGGCGCCTTGCGCGGCGGCATCGCGAATCAGTGTGGTCGCCTGTTCAAGGCTTGGCTCGGGCAACAGCCCGGTGCGCATCTGCACCATGGCGGCGGTGAAGGTCGACTCAGCACTCATGAGTTGATCCCTTCGCTTGCGAGTAACAAATCGAGCTTGCCTTCGCGATCGAGTGCATAAAGCTCGTCGCAGCCGCCGACATGAGTCTGTCCTATGAAAATCTGCGGAAAGGTGGAACCTGCGCCGGCGCGATCCCACATCTGCCGCCGAAATTCGGGATCGACCGCGACATCGTATTCGGTGAACGCGGCTTTTTTGCGCGTCAGCAGCGACTTGGCGGCGCTGCAATAGCCACATCCCGGACGGGTATAAATTTCGATGGCGGCAGTCATCTCGTGCTCTATCGGCTGCGAATTCCCGATTATATGGGAGCTTTGTGGGTGTCCACAACCCGCGCGAACACCAGCACGTCGACCGAGGCCGCCTTGGCGCGCAACAGCGCGCGTGCACAGGCGTCGGCAGTGGCGCCAGAGGTCAGGACGTCGTCGATCAGGATCACGCGGCGGCCTTGAATGTCGGACTGCCGGTCGGCCGCGACCTTGAAGGCGCCCTGCACATTGCTCGCCCGCTGCGGCCGGGACAGGCCGATCTGCTGCTGGGTCGGCCGGACCCGGCGGAGTGCCTCCGATACCACCTTGACGCCGCTTTGCCCCTGGATGACGCGCGCCAGCGCGCCGGACTGGTTGTAGCGGCGGCTCCAGCCCCGCCGCCAGTGCAACGGGACCGGGATCAGCGCGTCCGCCCCGTCCAGCAATTCCAGGCCTGCCCGCGCCATCCACCGTCCCATGGCGGGGGCGAGATCGGTGCGGTCCTGGTATTTCAGCGCATGCACCAGCGTACGCGCGACGTCGTCATAGCGTACGGCGGCGCGGGCGCGCGCATAGGCCGGGGGGTCGGCAATGGCTTCCATCGACAACAGTCCGGGGCCGGGATCGTAGACAAAGGGGATGCCGAGCCGGGGGCAGAACGGCGCCGCGATGAACGACAGCTTTGCCCAGCATTTGGCGCACACGCCCTCGCCGTCGACAGGTTCGCGACAGGCCACGCAGAGCGTCGGCAGCGCGATGTCGAGCGCGAGCTTTGCCGCATGCGACGCCGCCCCGCGGCACGCCCTCAGCGCGCTGCGCAGGTGACCGGCGATGGAACGGGATGGGGATGCCTCGGTCTCCATGCGAGCAGGCTAGCGCCGCGGTTGCCGCCGCTCAAGTGGCACGTTGTGGCTGTGCCCCGCCGGATTGCCAGAAGCGGGCAGAGCGGCGTACCAAGCCGCATGGCCCAGAGCCGCGAAAATACCGCGCCGGTTTTGTTCGACCGCGCTCTGTTGAGGGCGCGGCAGCGCCGGGCGCTGCACTTGGGGCCGGCCACGTTCCTGCTCGATCGCGTGGCCCGGGACATGGCGGAACGGCTGCATGCGGTGTTGCGGGATTTTGCCGACGCCGTGGATATCTGGACACCCGGCGACGCGCTCGAGGCCTCGGGCGGTCGTTTCAGGTCCATGACCCGGATCGATCCTGATGATACCGAAACACTCCCCTTTCGGCCGGAATCGCTGGACCTTGCGGTTTCCGCGCTTGCGTTTCAATTCGTCAATGACCTGCCGGGCGTGCTGGCGCAGATCCGCCGCGCGCTTCGACCCGACGGACTGCTGCTGGCGGCGATGATCGGCGGCGACACGCTCACTGAACTCAGGCAATCCTTCGCCGCGGCGGAGGTCGAATGCGACGGCGGGGTATCGCCCCGCGTCGCGCCATTTGCCGACCTGCGCGATATTGGCGCGTTGTTGCAGCGCGCAGGGTTCGCGTTGCCGGTCACCGATGTGGATCGCGTGATGGTTCGCTACGACAGCGCGTTGGCGTTGATGACGGATCTGCGGCGCATGGGCGCGACCAATATTCTGCTCGAGCGGCGAAGGACGCCGACTCGCCGCGCCACGCTGCTGCGGATGGCGCAGATTTACGGCGAGCGCTTCGCCGATTCCGACGGCCGCATCCGCGCCACGTTCGATATCGTCTGGTTGTCGGGCTGGGCGCCACATGAAAGTCAGCAGAAGCCGCTAAAACCGGGATCCGCGAAGGCGGGTTTGGCGGAAGCGGTGAGGCCGGCGAAGCGCGACTGAACGTGTCCCGGACGCGGTGCAGCGTTCTTCAGGCTGCTCTGCAGGGCCGGTACCCAATCGCAGCCCAGCACGATAGGCCCTGGATCAGCAGCGCACCACGCCGCATCCGGGGAATGGAGAGTCTTTACATCAACACATCGATCAGATGCGGAATCAGCGGAATGTCCGCCGGGGGCATCGGGTATTCGCGCAGTTTGTTGGCGCGGACCCAGGCGAGCTTCTGCCGCTCGCGCGCGATCACTTCACCATCCCAGCGCCGGCAGATGTAAAGCGGCATCAGGAGATGAAAGTCGTGGTAAGCGTGGCTCGCAAAGGTGAGCGGCGCGAGGCAGGCTTCCTTGACGGTGATGCCGATTTCCTCATGCAATTCGCGGATCAGCGTCTGTTCCGGCCGTTCGCCGGGCTCGACCTTGCCGCCGGGAAATTCCCACAGACCCGCCAGCGCCTTGCCCTCGGGCCGTTGCGCGAGCAGCACGCGATGATCGACGTCGACCAGCGCGCAGGCGACGACAAGGGTAACGTTGATAAAAACCATGCGGTAACGATGCTCTGAGAGGCCAGTTTGGGCTGGATTTCGAAGGATCAGGAAACATTTCATTAACTTTATTCGGGGCGCAATTCTACGGTCGCGATAAGCCATATTTAATCCGCCGCGCCTAGCTTTCGGGAAAATTCTGACCGGGACAGGCATCACCGCCATGCGCAAATTCGTAAGCTTGATTGGCCGTTTCCGTGGAGATCAACGCGGCAATGTCGCGGTGATTTTTGTGATCGCGCTGCTGCCGCTTCTGTCGGCGATCGGATGCGCGATCGATTACTCGCGGGCGACACGCATTCAAAGCAAGCTGCAGTCCGCAGCCGACGCCGCCAGCGTCGGATCGATCGCAAAACTGTCGCCGGCGTTCATCGAGGCCGGCTCGATGACCTCGGACGGACCGATTGCGGACGGCGTGACCGACGCCACCAAGATCTTCAATGGCAATATCGCCGGGGTAGGCGGCTTTACGCTCAACAGCGTGACGCCCAGCGTGAACAAGACCGGCAACGCCGTCACCTCCACCGTTACGTTTTCGGCCGACGTCGCGACGATGTTTCTCGGCGTGATGGGCAAGAGTGTGATGACCGTCACCGGCACCTCGAACTCGATCGCCAACATGCCGCTATTCATCGATTTCTACCTGCTGCTGGATAATTCGCCGTCGATGGGCGTCGGAGCGACGCCGGCGGACGTGGCCACCATGGTCGCGAACACGCCGGACAGTTGCGCGTTCGCTTGCCACGACGTGAACAATGCGAATAACTATTACCTTCTGGCAAAGGCCAAAGGAGTGACAACGCGGATCGACGTGCTGCGCACCGCGACCCAGCAGTTGATGGACACCGCCGCGGCAACGGAAACCTATTCGAACCAGTTTCGGATGGCGATTTACGATTTCGGCGGCTCGGCCAGCACCGCGGCGCTGAGATCCTTGTTCGCTCTGTCGTCGAGCCTTTCGAGCGCCAAGACCGCCGCCGGCAATATCGACCTGATGACCGTCGCCGGCCAGAACCAAAACGGTGACCAGGATACCGCCTTCTCCACCATTTTTCCGGCGATCAACACCGCGATCAGCGCGCCTGGGACGGGCGTGTCGGGCTCACCGCTAAAATATCTGTTCTTCGTCTCCGACGGTGTCGCCGATGAATCCAATACCGCCTGTCTCAAGCCGCTATCGGGTACGACGCGCTGCCAATCCCCGATCGATCCGGCGCTCTGCCAAACCCTCAAGGACCGCGGGATCAAGATTGCCGTGCTCTACACCACCTATCTCGCGCTGCCGACCAACGCCTGGTACACTACCTGGATCGCGCCGTTCAACAACGGACCTTACAGCCCCGCCTCTATCAACAGCCAAATCGCGCAAAAAATGCAGGCTTGCGCTACGCCCGGATTTTATTTCGAAGTCACCCCGACCCAGGGCATTTCGGAGGCGATGACCAAGCTGTTTCAGAAGGCGGTCGCCGACGCCCGGCTCGCCAGCTAACTGCGTCCATTCCGCAAAACCTGGCGGGACCAGCGGTCCCGCCAGAGCGGCTCACGACCTGTAATCGCCGTTGATTGCGATGTATCCCTTGGTGAGATCGCAGGTCAGCACGCGGTCGCGCCCCCTGCCGAGGCCGAGCGCGATTCTGATCTGGATTTTCGGATTCTTCATCGCGCTCGAGACCTTTGCCTCGTCATAGCCGGGATCGCGCGCGCCACGATGGGCGACGCGGATGCCGTTGAACGAGATCGCGAGCTTGTCGCGGTTGGCGGGCTCGCCTGCCTTGCCGACCGCCATCACCACCCGGCCCCAATTGGCGTCCTCGCCGGCGATCGCGGTCTTCACCAGCGGCGAATTTGCCACCGACATCGCGATCTTGCGTGCCGATTTCTTCGACGTCGCGCCCTCGACGATAATTTCGACCAGCTTGCGCGCGCCCTCGCCGTCGCGCGCCACCTGTTCGGCGAGATCGGCGAGCACGCCGCGGAAGGCTTTGGTAAATGCTTTCAGCCGCGGGTCGCCGGCGCGGCTGATCTTGGGCGCGCCGTTGACGGCGGCTGCGCCGGTGGCGAAGGCCAATAGCGTATCCGAAGTCGAGGTGTCACCGTCGACGGTGACGGCATTGAAGGTGTCTTCGATGCCGTTGTTCAACAGCGATTGCAGCGCGGCGGCCGCGATCGGCGCGTCGGTGAAAACAAAGGCCAGCATGGTTGCCATGTCGGGCATGATCATGCCGGAGCCCTTCGCCATGCCGTTGATCGTGACCTTTGCTCTGCCGAGTTTCACGCTCGCGGTGGCGACCTTTGGAAAGGTGTCGGTGGTCATGATCGCTCTTGCCGCGCCCATCCATTCTCCGGACGCGGCCTGCGCCGCCAGCGCGCCAAGCACCCCGTTGAATTTGGTGGCGTCGAGCGGTTCGCCGATCACGCCGGTGGAAGCGAGATACACCTCATGGGGGCTGCATCCCAGGGCTGTCGCGGCAATCGAGGCCGTCAGCGCCGTGGCTTGCCGCCCGGTCTTGCCGGTAAAGGCATTGGCATTACCGGAATTCACCACCAGCGCGCGGGCAAATTCCCGTTTGGAAGATTTGCCGCGGGCGAGTTTGGCGCGACACCATTCCACCGGCGCAGAGGAGCATTTCGATTGGGTGAAAACGCCGGCAACCGCCGTCCCTTTGTCCATCACCGCGAGCAGCACGTCGGTGCGGCCCTTGTAGCGGATCCCCGCGGCGGCCGCGGCAAGCTTCACACCTGCGATTGCAGGCATGTCTGGGACATCGATCGGGGCGAGGGGGGAGACAGGGGTGGACATGGGCGAAATCCGAAAGGCGGGACAATCCACGTCTTCAGGCCTTCGAGGGGATCTCAAGACGTGGATGCCCGGCACAAGGCCGGGCACGACGTCAAACTACCGAAGTTCGAACGCGAAGTCGATTTACTTCTTCGCCGGCGCCATCTTGGAATCGCCGGGCTTGGCAGCATCCGGTTTGGCCGCGGTGGCGTCGGGCTTGTCCATTCGCTCGATCTTGGCGGCTTCGCGCAGCTTCGCCACATATTCCGCCTGCGCCTTGCGCGTCACATAGGTCTCGATCTGGGCCTTGACCTGCTCGAATTCGGGCGCCTGGCGGTTGCGCTTTTCCTCGACCTTGATGATGTGCCAGCCGAACTGCGACTTCACGGGGTCGGAAATCTTGTTTGGTTCGAGCGCGAAAGCGACGGCGGAGAATTCCGGCACCATCTGGTCCTTGGTGAAGAAGCCGAGATCGCCGCCGTCGGACGCGCCGGGATCCTTGGATTTCTTTTTGGCGAGTTCGGCGAAATCGGCGCCCTTCTTGAGTTCTTCCGCGACCGCCTTGGCCTCCTCTTCGGTCGGCACCAGGATGTGGCGGGCATGAACTTCCTGCTCGCCAGCGATCTGCTTGGATGCTTCCTCATAGACCTTCTTCATGGCCTCGTCGGTGGTGGCGGCCTTGCCTTCGGCCGCAAGCAGGCTGTCCATCAGCAAACGGTTGCGCGTGAATGCGAGCCGTTTCTTGAAATCCTCGTTGTTCTCGACTTTCTTGTCCTCGGCGGCCTTGGCGACGATCTTCATGTCGATCAGGAACGCCAGCACGTTTTCCTTCTTGGTCGCGGGATCCATCTGGGCGAGGCTTGGCCCAAGTTCTTCCTCGGCGAGCGCAAGATCGCTCTGGCGGATGTCGGCGCCGTTAACCTTCGCGAGTACCGGGTTTGCCTCCTCGGCACGGAGCGGAAGCCCGGCAAGCAGCAGGACGGCAAGGCACCCCGCCACGGCTACAAGGCCGGGACGCGGGCCGGTTTTCGTTTCCGGGAACGAAATGGTCATGGAAAATCCTTATCAAACATGGGCTGTTTGGGCGGCGGCACACTCGCCCAATCGTGCGGCCTTGGCAACGCGAAAAGTCTGTCAAAATGATGAAATCCGCGACAGGTGAGCGCCGTTGACAAGCCTCCGCCCCAGCCATATCTCTCCCGAACCCGCTTGATGGCGCTGGCGCGTATCTGGCTGCATTTTCTGGCGTTGAACCTTGGATTGCTGAATTCCCACTCACTTGGCGGACGATCCGGATCGGACCGGTCCCGCGATCCGTCACGATGAGTTGATAGGCACTCGGGCGGGAACACGTCACGGCTGAAACGCCGAACCGCAAAACAGGAATTTGGCATGATCGGCGCGCTCGCCCGCAAGTTTTTCGGATCCGCCAATGACCGGCGGATCAAGGGATACCAGCCCCGGGTCGATGCCATTAATGCGCTTGAGTCGGAGATCGCAGCGCTTTCGGACGAGGCATTGAAAGCGCGCACCGCGCAATTCCGCAAGGAACTCGCTGACGGCAAGACCCTTGACGACATTCTGGTTCCCGCTTTCGCCACCGTGCGCGAGGCTGCCAAGCGCACCTTGGGCCAGCGGCATTTCGACGTCCAGTTGATCGGCGGCATGGTGCTGCACGAGGGCGACATCGCCGAGATGAAAACCGGCGAAGGCAAGACGCTGGTCGCAACGCTTGCGGTCTATCTCAACGCGCTGGCGGGCAAGGGCGTCCACGTCGTCACCGTCAACGACTATCTCGCCAAACGCGACTCCGAATGGATGGGGCAGATCTACTCTTTCCTCGGCATGACCACCGGCGTGATCGTCCATGGACTGGACGATAGCGAGCGCAAGCAAGCCTATGCGCGCGACATCACCTATGGCACCAACAACGAATACGGCTTCGACTACCTGCGCGACAACATGAAGTACCGGCTCGAGGACATGGTCCAGCGCGGTCACTTCTACGCCATCGTCGACGAAGTCAATTCGATCCTGATCGACGAGGCGCGCACGCCGCTGATCATCTCCGGTCCGCTCGACGACCGCTCGGAATTCTACAACACCATCGATACCTTCTTTCCGAAGCTCGACAAAACCGACTACGACGTCGACGAGAAGCAGCGCACGGTGACCCTGACCGAAGCCGGAATGGAAAAGATCGAGACGCTGCTGCGTGACGCCGGCCAGCTCAAGGGCGATTCGCTCTACGACGTCGAGAACGTCTCGGTCGTACACCACATCAACCAGGCGCTGCGCGCCCATTCGCTGTTTTCGCGCGACAAGGACTACATCGTCCGCGACGGCGAGGTCATCATCATCGACGAGTTCACCGGCCGCATGATGCCGGGCCGGCGCTATTCCGAGGGCCTGCATCAGGCGCTGGAAGCCAAAGAGCATCAGCCGGTGCAGCCGGAAAACCAGACGCTGGCCTCGATCACGTTCCAGAATTATTTCCGGATGTACGAGAAACTCGCCGGCATGACCGGCACCGCCGCCACCGAAGCCGACGAACTGTTCGACATCTACAAGCTCGAAGTCGTGGAAATCCCCACCAATGTCGCGGTCGCGCGTCTCGATGAGGACGACGAGGTCTATCGGACCCAGAGCGAGAAATACGCCGCGATCCTGGCTGAAGTGGAGCGCGCCAATGCGCGGCTGCAGCCGGTTTTGGTCGGCACCGCATCGATCGAGAAATCGGAAGTGCTGGCCGACTACCTGAAAAAACACGGCTACCGGCAGATCGACTTCGGCAATGAAAACGCGATGGAGAAGCTTTACGCCGCTGCCCGCGCCGGCAAGCCCGCAAAACTGTTCGCGGTGCTGAATGCGCGCTTCCACGAACAGGAAGCCTACATCGTGGCGGAAGCCGGCGTGCCCGGCGCGATCACGATCGCCACCAACATGGCCGGCCGCGGCACCGACATCAAGCTCGGCGGCTCGCTCGAAATGCGGATCATGCACGAGACCGCGGGCATTGCCGACGAGGCCGAGAAGGCCGCCAAGATCGAGCGCATCAAGGCCGACGTCGAGCGTTTCCGCGAACTCGTGTTGAAGGCCGAAGAGACGATCGAGATCGAGCCCGCCAAGGGATCGAAGCCGGCGAAAACCGTGACCAAGCCGGGCGGGCTCTACATCATCGGTTCGGAACGCCACGAATCGCGGCGCATCGACAACCAGCTGCGCGGCCGCTCCGGACGCCAGGGCGACCCCGGGCGATCGAAATTCTTCCTGTCGCTGGAAGACGATTTGATGCGGATCTTCGGGTCCGACCGGCTCGACACCATGCTGACGCGGCTCGGCCTCAAGGAGGGTGAGGCCATCATCCATCCCTGGATCAACAAAGCGCTGGAAAAGGCGCAGCAGAAGGTCGAGGCTCGCAACTTCGATATCCGCAAAAATCTGTTGAAGTTCGACAACGTCCAGAACGACCAGCGCAAGGTGATCTTCGATCAGCGCGTCGACCTGATGAAGGACGAGAGCGTGGCCGAGACCGTGGCCGACATGCGCCGCGCCTTCGTCGAGGACGTCGTCACCAAGCACGTCCCCGAACATGTCTACGCCGAGCAGTGGGACGTCGCCGGCCTCAAGGAAGAATTGAAGCGCGTGCTGGATGTCGACCTGCCGGTCGATCAATGGGCCAAGGAAGAGGGCATCGCCGACGAGGAATTGCTGACGCGGATCGAGAGCCGCGTCGACGAGCACATGGCGGCCAAGGTGGCGCAGTGGGGTCCCGACGTCATGCGTTACGTCGAAAAGACCATCCTGCTGCAGACGCTGGATCACCTCTGGCGCGAACATCTGATCATGCTCGATCATCTGCGTCAGGTGATCGGCCTGCGCGGCTACGGCCAGCGCGATCCGCTGCAGGAGTACAAGTCGGAAGCGTTCAGCCTGTTCGAGGCGATGATCGCGCATCTGCGCGAGGCGGTGACGGCACAGCTGATGCGCGTCGAGATCGTGCCGCCGGAGGACCAGCAGCCCGAATTGCCGATCATGGAAGCGCACAAGTTCAATCCGAATACCGGCGAAGACGAATTGGCGTTCGCCAATGCCTCGCTGGTGCCCGCGGCCACCGCCAACCGCGATCCGAAGAATCCGGCGAGCTGGGGCAAGGTCGGCCGCAACGAGGATTGTCCGTGCGGCTCAGGCAAGAAGTACAAGCACTGCCACGGGCGGTACGCTTAAACGAGCGGCGCTTGCCGATTTTCAAGGGCATGCATCTTGAATGGAAGAGGCTCGCTATCTTGAGGATGACAGGCTCGCAGTTTTCAAGCGCTCCGGTATTTCTGTGCCCGTATTCGACATGGGCAATACATCTAGCGGCCGCTGAAGACCGCGAATGAGTAGAGCGCCAACCCAATGGCTTTCAACGAAGCGATTCTAGATTTTCCCTCACAGCACGCCTAGCCATCGGTAATCCGACCTCGGCGGGGATCCGCAATGACCATCATTCGGCATCTCATTATTGAGGGATCAAGCTCCAGCGTCGACAATGGCGGGGCCGGAACGACCTCGTACCACACACTTTATCTGCCCCATGCCATCCAGGAGACCGATCAACAATGCTTTGCCACCGACGGTGCTCTTCTATCCGATATGGTTGCCCGGCAATCGTCGGTGATCGCCGCATTCAACGACGGATTCAACATTCTGTTTATACAGGCTGGACAGAATGATTTACGTTCGACTGAACCCTCAGCGTGGCTTAAGGCCTTTTCTGCCTATTTGGCTGAATTTCGGAAAGCGATAAAATCGTCGGGGAAGTCAGTACGACTGGGGATCTGCACTCACAATCCTCGCAACGAGATTACCTTCAACGCCAATAGGGCGATCGCCGATCCGGCTCTGCGGCTTTTCCCAAACCAGGGAAAGTGTGATTTTGTCGTCGATTGGGCGGTTGATCCAGCCTGGGGTCCTGATTCCGCTGCCGCAAACCAGATTTTATATCCCGACGGGACGCATCCATCGCAAGCCGGACAGAGCAACATGGAAGCGAAATATTTTCGTCCCGTACTTAACTCCCTTTCTCTTCCGTTGACCTAATTGCCAATTCAAGGGCTGATAGGGCCATCGTCTGACTGCCCGGATTTTTCCGTCTTGTAAGTAATCGGCGGAGCATCTGGCCTTGGCGCTGCCGTGATGTTCTGGACGACTTGCTCGTGCGGGAAGCTTCGGTCAGCACCGATTTGCGCCGCTTACGCAGCCACCGTTGCGGCCTCTTCCTCACCGGAGGCTGCCGGACGTTGATCCACCACCCCCGTAGCCTCGAGACACAGCTTGACTGCCTCGCCAAGGCTGGCGGCGACGAGATCGGCTTTTGCGGCTTCCCGCAATAATTCCAGCTCGGCTGCGTCGATGTCCTTGACCCAGCAACCCAGGATGATGGTTGCCTTTGGCAATTTCCGCCGTAGCCGCCGCACCGAGTAACGCATGTGCGCAGGTCCGCTGGTATCGAGATAGACCAGGCAGACAATTGCAACGCCGGTGGTCTCAAGCCGAAACACGTTGGTCGTAGAGAGCGCGTCCGCCCCTTCTACCCGTGCCGCCAGACCGTGTGCCGTCGAGAGCTGTGCCAGCATGATCGCGGCGGCTTCGTCGATCAGACCACGTCCGGCTACGCAGAGCACGGGATGTTCGCCCTGCCATTGCGGCGGCAGATTGTCCTTACTGAGGATTGGCAGATTTTCGAGGGTTGGATCTTCAGTTACGCTTTCGACCGCGGACGATGCTTCCGCATCGGTGGTCATATCGACTTTCGCCGGCGGTCGCTCATCCTGATCGGAAAGGTCGCTGGCGAATTCGTTGACGGCGTCGCGAATCTTCGTGAGGCGCGCCTGGTCAAGCGCGCCCCGCGCAGCGTCGGCTTGCGCGAGCTGCAAACCCTTCAGGGCGACCTCGTCGTAGTACGATGCCAGTGATCTTTCCTTGAGGAATTGCTCGGCCTTTTCGGCGGCTTCCGTCGGGTCGCCTGCCAGCATCCGCTGGTAAAAGATTTCCGGAGGTGAAAGCGCCGGCCGGTCGCCAAACATGACGTCAAGGAATTCCAGGCGCTCTACATGACGGCCAAGCACAACCAGGCACACGGTTAGCGGCGTCGCGAGAACGAGGCCGATGGGACCCCAAAGTGCGGTCCAAAATGTCGCCGACGCGACCACAGCCACGGGGGAAAGCCCTGTGCTGTGGCCGTAGACCATCGGTTCGATGACATGGCCCACCACCGGCTCCACGACAAGAAAAAGCGCAAGCGTCCACAGCAGCATCGACCAGCTGGGATCGACGGCTACCGCCAAGGCGAGCGGGAACGCGGCCGCGATGACGGCGCCGATGTACGGTACGAAACGGAGCACTGCCGCCAGGATGCCCCAGAGGATCGCGCTTGGAATGCCGATGAACCACAGACCTGTGCCAATCACCACGCCAAAGGCGCCGTTGACAATGAGCTGCGTGAGGAAAAGCCGGCTGAGACGCGCCGCCGCGTCGTCGAGCGCGGCCGTCGTGCGTTGAAGGTCATAGGAGCCCGCCAGCCGAATGAGCCGGTTACGAAGGTCTTCGCGTTGCAGCAGGATGAAGATGACAAAAATGATGATGATGCCGGTAGTCGCCAGGGGATGAACAAGCGGGGAGATCAAGGTCCGCAGGCTCTCCAGCGCACCCGGATCGGGCTGGCGTACTTCCACCGGAACGGGGGTCTGTGGTTCCGGGTTCAAGCGCGATGCTCGCGCAGCCGCGGCGTCCTTTGGCTTATCGAGCTCCTTGCCGAGATCCTTCAGCATGTCGGAGGCGCGCTCGAGCGTACCCCTGCCGGCTTTGGTATCCCGAAACGACTGAATCTTTTCGCTGATCGTCGATTGATAGCGCGGGAGCTCTCCGGCGAGTTGTGTGAGCTGTGTCGCGAGAAGACTCCCCATCGCAAAAATCAACGCGAAGGCAAGTATCACCACGCCGACGACCGCCAACCCGCGCGGCACACGGACGCGCTGCAGTAGTCCAACCAGCGGCGCCAGCACGAAGCTGAGAAGAATCGCCAGCGCGATGGGTACGAAGATCTCGCGGCCGAAATACAGCATCGCGATAATGATGACCGCGAGAATCGCAGTTGCCACCGCGCTGAGCAGTGCCATGAGTTCTTCGGTATTGCGCGCTTTGAAGGACTGCCTGATTACAGGCATGATCTGCTTTCCATCAACCGGGTGGTCCTGACAAATTCAATAAAAAGGCCGCTCGGGCATGACTCCGCGCGGCCTTCTTAGACGACTGCCGGTTTCCCGGTTCCGCCGCTGCATACACAATAGATGAGCGACCCAAAGGTTGCTTGTTCAGACGAAGAAAAGGTCCGCGGGCATGCCGAGGGCAAGAGCGCGCGCGTGATTGGGGCCGACCTCAGCGCTGCACGGTGACAGGGATGGCAGCTTTTGAACCGCGAAAAGCGCTTACTTCACCGCCGAAAAGCGGCTCTCGAATGAATTTGCCGATACGATCGGTGCTGCGCCGGCGACCATGCTGTCCTTGATCGCAGGGGCCGCTGCCACTGGGGTGTCCGAGACCGAAGGTTTCAGCGGCGGACGGACGGCGGCCTGTTTTACCTCGGGCTTCGATACCTTCAGGATCGAGGGTTCGTTACGCTTGGCCTCGATCACCTTTGGTTTTGCCGCAACGGGCTGCGCGGTCGCGGTGGTATCGGCAGAGACGAGGCCGACCTTGCGGGCGAGGTTGCTGAAGAACCCGTCGGATTGCGCATTCGGCGCCGCCGACGCAACCCGCGTCGCCGGAGCGGCTGCCGCCGGAGCGGGCGATGCAGGTGCGGGCGATGCAGGTGCGGGCGTCGCCGGCGTCATCGAGGCCACCAGCGGCTGGTCCGGAGACGTCACGGGCCCGCGGGGCGGATTGACCGTCGAGGGGATGGTTCCGGGCGCGCGGGAAAGCGCAAGCAGCGAGAGGCCCTGACCTTCGCCGCCTTCCGAGAGCCCGGTAGAGCCGTCGGGCAGCTTGGAGGCGAACACCTTGTTCATGCCGCCATCGATGCCGGTGTTGATCCGGGCGACCGGCGTACCCCTCGAAATCAGTTTGGCGGTCTCGACCTGGTCTTCCTGCTGCTTCTCGCGCACGGCGTCGGCGACTTCATCGGGAACGATATAGGCCGGGCATTTGGCGGCGGCCTCGAAGACCGGATCCCGCTTGGCGTCGGGCGCCTTCACGGCATCGAACACGTATTTTTTCTCGCAGAAATCGACCTTCGGCTCCTGCCGCGTTACTTCGAAATGATCGTAGCCCTCCTTGATCATTTTCCAGAACGCCATGTTTGGATTGTTGCGATGCTTGGCCATGTTCAGCGGCGTCATGCGGAACGGATAGGCCTGCAGTTGGAACGCCTTCTGGCCGCCGAAGAAGGATTCGCGTCCCAGCGAATAGATCTCCGCGATCTGCTCGTCGGTCATCGCGTAGCAGCCGCGCGACGAGCAGTCGCCATGTACCATCAGCTGCGAACCGCTGTGTCCCAGCGCCCTGTCATAAGCGTTGGGGTAGCCGGTATTGAATGAAAGATAATAGGCCGACTGCGGATTCATCTGCGCCGGCGTGATCGAATAGAACCCTTCCGGGGCCTGGCGGTCGCCTTCGCGAACCTTGGGGCCCAGGTCTCCAGACCAGCGGCAAATCGGATAGGTTTTAAGCAGCGCGAAGCGGCCGGAGCGATCCTGCTTCCAGACCTCGAGTTCGGCTTCCTGCTTGAACAGCCGGACCAGCATCGGCGACTGCAGGTCCATATCCTTCTCGACCATTGCGGCGAGCAGTTTTGGCGGGACCGGCTGGTTGGCCTTGGCGTTGGTCGCGAGCGAGATTTCGTCGCTGTTGCAGCCGCCCAGCAGCGCGCCGGCCGCCAGCGCGACCGAGGTGATGAGCGCGCGAACCAGCGTGCGATAAATCAATGCAGAGCTCCACACCCAACGGGCAATTTGCGCACCCCAATCATAGCGTTCATGCCCTGAAGCTATTGACTAAAATACTAACCTTTGGGGTCTCCGGTCGCAAGCCGAGGACGGCATTGCGGCAGGTTCCGCCCCAGTCATGGTCAACTCGAGGTTAAATATCGTTGTCTGGGCCTAATTGGGGCCAAAATCGCGGATTTGGGAGGGCCGGGTTAACATCTGGGGATAGCTGCATTTTTTACGAAAAATGCGACTCAGCCCAGCTTCCGGCCGATATCGAGGAATTTCTGCCGCCGTTGCTGCCGGATCATGCCGGGATCGAGGTTGCGCAGATCGTTGAAAGACTGCTCGACGGCGTCGCCGGTGGCCGCGATCATGGCCTCGGCATCGCGGTGGGCGCCTCCGGCCGGTTCCTTCAGAATCGAATCGATCACGCCAAAACGCAGCATGTCCTGCGCCGTGATTTTCATACTGGTCGCAGCTTCCTGGGCCTTGGTCCCGTCACGCCACAGGATTGAGGACGCAGCCTCCGGCGAAATCACGCTGTAGATGGCGTGCTCGAACATCAAAACGCGGTTGGCGGTGGTGATGGCAATAGCGCCGCCTGACATGCCCTCGCCGGTGATGATCGCCACATTGGGCACGCCAAGCGACAGGCAGGCATCGGTGGAGCGTGCAATCGCTTCCGCCTGCCCGCGTTCCTCCGCTCCGATGCCGGGATAGGCGCCGGCGGAATCGACAATCGACAGCACGGGAATGCCGAATCGGTCGGCCATTTCCATCAGCCGGACGGCCTTGCGATAGCCCTCGGGACGCGCCATCCCGAAATTATGTTTGATGCGCGATTCGGTGGTGGCGCCCTTTTCCTGGCCGATCACGCAGATGCTCTCGCCGCGGAAGCGGCCGAAGCCACCGATCAGCGCTGCGTCCTCGCCGAACTTGCGATCGCCTGCGAGTGGCGTGAATTCGGTGATCAGCGCATTGATGAAATCGGAAAAATGCGGGCGCTGCGGATGGCGTGCCACCAGCGTTTTCTGCCACGGCGTCAGATTGGCGTAGAGATCGTTAAGCGCCTGCGCCGCCTTCTCCTCGATCCGCGAAATCTCCTCGCCGATGTCGCTGCCGGTTGCCGCCAGCGCCCGCAGCTCATCGATCTTGGCGTCGAGTTCGGCGACGGGCTTTTCGAAATCGAGATAGGAGCGCATGTGATCCGCCATCAAATCAATATAGGTAAGAACCTGCCTGGAGGCGAAGCGGATTCCGGGTCGTGTGGATAAATCACGCAATCTCAATGATTTACCGCGCGGCCGGCGCAGGATCGAGCTCCGTTCTGCGGAATGCGCGTGGGGGAATTCGCGAGCGGGAAGCGGCTCTTTCGGTCGCGAACGCGGCGAAGTCAAGGGAGTGCGGGGCTACTTCTCCGCCAGCGGATGCAGGTCGCGGACGAGGCTCTTCAGGCGCTCCTCGACCACATGGGTGTAGATTTGCGTGGTCGAGATATCGGTGTGGCCAAGCAGCGTCTGCACGATGCGCAAATCGGCGCCGTTGTGCAGCAGATGGCTCGCGAAGGCGTGACGCAGCACATGCGGCGAGACCAGCCGCGGTGTGAGGCCTGCGGATGCCGCCAGTTCCTTCAGCTCGCGCGCGAAATGTTGCCGTGTCAGATGCCCGCTCTCGCCGAACGAGGGAAACAGCCATTTCGAGATGACGGCGTTTTGCTTCTTGTCGGACTTCAGCGCTTCCATCGAGGCCAGGTAATCGGCCATCGCCTGGCGCGACGCCTCGTTCAACGGCACCAGCCGCTCCTTATTCCCCTTGCCGCGCACCACGATCATGCGGGCATCGCGCCGTGACGCCGACAGCGGCAGTGCCACTAGTTCCGACACCCGCAGGCCTGTGGCATAGAGTACCTCGAGCAGGCAATAAAGCCGCATCGCGCGAAGCCGCTGCGGCACTGAGTCTTCCGGCGCTTGCGTCAGCGCCTTGGCGTGCGTCAGCAGGCGGTCGACATCTGATATCGACAGGACTTTCGGCAGGCCGCGGCCGCGCTTTGGCCCGGACAGGATCGCCGCCGGATCGTCGCGGCGTATCCGCTCGTTGAGCAGGAATCGAAACAGATGCCGCAGCGCCGACAATCGGCGCGCGACGCTCGACGACTTGAAGCCGCGCGTATCGAGTTCGGCAAGGTAGTCCCGCAGCGCCTGGGTTTCGACGCCGGCAAAGCTTTGGCTTCTGCCGAGGAGAAATCCCGAGAAATCCTGGAGATCGCGGCGATAGGCGTCCAGCGTATTGGGACCTGCGCCCTGTTCCGCCGCGAGCATGTCAAGGAACAGATTGATCAGTTTGGCATCTGAGGTTTTGGGCGGCATCCCCGACCCTAGCGCCTAATTGTTGAGGAAGCCTATTTCTTGAGAAACCTGTCCGCCGGGATGGTCACGGTCATTTCCCGTGGTTTCGGGTTGACGAAGTTCGCCAGCGCGAAAATCACCCCGTAAATGATCCCGCCGATGATGGCGACCACTGTCAAAAAGCGGAACAGGCTGGGCATCGAGGCGCCTCAGGCGGCAAATTAACCATTGATATCATCGGGGATGGCTTGAACCGACTACCAACATGTTCACCTTTCCGTTGCAAGAGTCTCTGGCAACGCAATCGACGGGGGTAGTATAGGTGGCGCGGAACGCCGATTTCCCGCGGCAACTGAGCAATTTGATGTCTGAGACCGCCCCAACGCCCGCGGCCAGCGCGTCCCAGGAGGCCGAGATCACGGCGGCCCTGGGTACGCGTTCGATCGTGCTGGTCGGCATGATGGGTGCCGGCAAATCCACCATCGGCCGGCGGCTGTCCGCCCGGCTGCGGCTGCCCTTTCTCGACGCCGATACCGAAATCGAGACGGCGGCCGGCATGTCGATACCGGATATCTTCGAGACCCATGGCGAACCGCATTTTCGCGACGGCGAGGCGCGGGTGATCGCACGGCTGATAGAAAGCGGTCCGGCGGTGCTGGCGACCGGCGGCGGCGCCTTCATGCGCGAGGAGACCCGCGGCCGTATCCGCAACAAGGCGGTTTCGATCTGGCTCAAGGCGGATGCCGATATCATCATGCGCAGGGTCAAGCGCCGGGTCGACCGTCCGCTGCTGCGGACCACGGATCCGGCGACCACCGTGGCGCGCCTGATCGAGGAACGCGAACCGGTCTATCGGCATGCGGACCTGACGATCTGGTCGCGCGACGTGCCGCACGAGAAAATCGTCGATGAATGCATCGAGGCCCTGCACGTGCTGTTGTGCGGCGGCGCCAAACAAACGCCGATCGCCCGATGACCGCGCCGCTGAGACATTCCGACGCCGTCACCGTCGCTGTCGCGCTCGGCGACCGCGGCTATGACATCGTGATCGGCCGCGACGTGCTGCCATCGCTGGGCGAGCGGATCGCCGCGTTGCGGCCCGGCGCGCGCACCGCCATCGTCACCGACCGCAACGTCGCTCAGCATTGGCTCGACAAGACCGAGGCGGCGCTAACCGGGGCCGGCATTGCCACCTCGCGGATCATAATCGAGGAAGGCGAAGCGTCGAAAACCTATGATGGTCTGGAGAAGCTCAGCGAAGCGCTGATCGCCGCCAGGATCGAGCGCAATGATCTGGTCATCGCACTCGGCGGCGGCGTGGTCGGCGATCTCGCGGGCTTTGCCGCCGCAATCCTGCGCCGCGGCGTCGATTTCGTGCAGGTGCCGACCTCGCTCTTGGCACAGGTCGATTCGTCGGTCGGCGGCAAAACCGGAATCAATTCGCCGCAGGGAAAAAATCTGCTCGGTGCGTTTCACCAGCCGGCGCTGGTGGTGGCCGACACTGCGGTATTGGACACGCTGCCGCCGCGCCAGTTTCGCGCCGGTTATGCCGAAGTCGCCAAATATGGCGTGCTTGGCGACGCAGCGTTCTTTGCCTGGCTGGAAGCCAACCATGCCGACATCTTCGCCGGCGGCGCGGCGCGTGAACACGCCATCGCCACTTCCTGCCGTGCCAAGGCCGCGATCGTATCGCGCGACGAACGCGAAACCGGCGAACGGGCGTTGCTCAATCTCGGTCATACATTCGGCCATGCGCTGGAGGCCGCGACCGGCTTCTCCGACCGGCTGTTCCATGGCGAGGCGGTTTCGCTGGGCATGGTGCTGGCCGCGGAGTTTTCGGCGCAGCTCGGCATGATCGCCGCATCGGATGCGGCGCGGGTCAGGCATCATCTTGCCGAAGTCGGCCTGCCGACCCATTTGCAGGACATCGCCGGGTTTGCCCAGGAGGGGCTCGCGGATGCCGACGCGCTGATGACGCTGATGGCGCAGGACAAGAAGGTCAGGCGCGGCCGGCTCACCTTCATCCTGCTCGAGGCGATTGGCCGCGCCGTGATTACTCCCGATGTCGAGCCTTCGCTGGTTCGCGATTTTCTCAAAGCGAGGCTCGCGCAAGGCTTAAATGACAAGACCTGAATGAAGTGAATATTTCGTCATGGACTGGCTAACCTTCTCCATCGTCATTGGCTGTCTACTGGTATCCGCCTTCTTCTCGGCGAGCGAGACGGCGCTGACCGGCGCGTCGCGTGCCAGCATGCTGCGGCTGTCGAAGCAGGGCAATCGCGAAGCCGGCGCCGTCTCCAGCCTGTTTGCGATGCGCGAGCGGATGATCGGCGCGCTACTGCTCGGCAACAACATTGCCAATATCGGCGCCTCGGCTCTGGCGACCGGCATCTTCACCGCCTGGTTCGGCGAAGTCGGCGTGCTCTACGCCACGGCGGTGATGACGGTGACGGTCGTGATCTTCGCCGAGGTGCTGCCGAAGACCATCGCCATCAATGCTCCGGACCGGGTCTCGCTATTGGTCGCGCGTCCGATGAAGCTGATGGTGTATCTGCTCGGACCGTTGCTTACCGTGATCGAGGGGATCGTTCGCGTGCTGATGAAAATACTCGGCATCAAGATCGGCGCCAACCAGCCGATACTGTCGCCGACCGAACGGTTGCGTGGCGCGGTCGATCTTCTGCACCACGAAGGCAAGGTCGAAAAGCAGGACCGCGACATGTTCGGCGGGCTGCTGGATCTGCGCGAGCTTCAGGTCTCCGACGTGATGGTCCATCGCACCGAAATGGTGATGATCAACGCCGAGTTGCCGCCGGAGGATCTGGTGCGCGAGATGCTGGCAACCGAATACACCAGGATTCCGCTGTGGCGGGACAAGCCCGAAAACATCATCGGCGTGCTGCACGCCAAGGACTTGTTGCGCGCGATTCGCACCGCCGAAGGCGATACCTCGAAGATCGACGTCTCGACCATCGCGCTGCCGCCGTGGTTCGTGCCGGAGATGCGGTCGGTGTCCGAACAGCTCAAGGCGTTCCGCCGCCGCAAGACCCATTTCGCCCTGGTGGTCGACGAATACGGCGAGGTCGAGGGCATGGTGACGCTGGAGGACATTCTGGAGGAAATCGTCGGCGATATTTCCGACGAGCACGACGTCGTGGTGGCCGGCGTGCGCGCCCAGCCCGACGGGTCGGTGGTGGTCGACGGCTCGGTGCCGATTCGCGATCTCAACCGCGCGATGGACTGGCATCTGCCGGACGAAGAGGCGACCACGGTCGCGGGGCTGGTGATCCACGAAGCGCGCTCGATCCCCGAACGCGGCCAGAGCTTTACCTTCCACGGCTTCCGCTTCCGTGTGCTGCGGCGCGAGCGCAACCGAATCACCGCGCTGCGGATCGTGGCGGTGCCGCGCGAGACCGAGGTGGAGGAGAAGAAGCCGAAACGCGCGGGTACGGCGTTCTAGCTTCAGGCCAGGTAATTCAACGCATCGTCGAGCAACCGTCCGGCTGATTCGGCTGAAGTATCCAGGACCAATCGGACGTCGGTCCAGCCCTCGTACTCGGCCCGGCGTTCCAGCACCCGGGCCCATGTGACCTCCGGCATCCCCTCGATCTTGCGAACCCGCGCCTCGATCCGCCGGCGATGCACCGTCTCATCGGCGCAAACGCATTCGATGATCTTGAGGTCGGCGCGGTGTTTCGCAGCGAGATTTCGCAACGCCGCACGCGGCGCCTCGACGGGGTTGACGGCGTCGACGATGATGGAATGTCCGAGTCGCAGGTGCTCGTCCGCCAGCGCGATCACGACGCCATAGGCGGCGATCCCGGTTGATTCTCTTGCAAGGCCGCTTTGCCACATCGCCGCTTCGATCGGATCGACCGAAAACACCGGCAACGACAGGGTGCGGGACAGGCCCTCCGCCAGCGTGCTTTTCCCGGACCCGGGAAGGCCGGACAACACGATGAGCTGCATTGTCGTTGGCCTCACTCCGCCTCCCCCTGCGATGCGGCTCAGGCCGCGCCGCCGGCTTCCCCCGGTGCTTGCGCCTTGATCGCCAATGCGTGGACGGAACCCGCGAGTTCCCCCGATAGTGTTGTGTTAATCATGCGGTGGCGTTCCACCCGGCTCTTCCCTTTGAAGGCCGGCGATACAATATACACCCGGAAATGTGTCTCGCCGCCCGGCCTGTGGCCGGCGTGGCCCTCATGCAGATGCGATTCGTCTGTGACGTCGAGGCTTTCCGGCGCGAAAGCTTCACGCAACTTGTTTATGATAATGTCTTTGGTCGTCATGGCGGCGGCAATACGACCGCGACCGCCCGCCGTCAATGGCGTATCGAAAGCGAGGGTTTCGCAATGTCAAGACTTGAAGCTTTTCGCATTGCGTTGTCATAGTCAGCCATGCCGATTGATTCATCAAAATTCTTCGATTCCATTCGCATCAAGCCCAACAAGCTGAGCGCGAAGCAGCAGGCGCAGGCGCGCGAAGCCTCCGCGATGTGCGAATGGCCGGACTGCAAGAACAAAGGGCCGCATCGCGCGCCCAAGGGCCGGGCCAATGACAAGGAGTACTGGCACTTCTGTCTCAGTCACGTCCGCGAATACAACCAGTCCTATAATTTCTTTTCCGGCATGAATGCCGATGCGGTCGCGCGCTACCAGAAGGATGCGCTGACCGGTCACCGTCCGACCTGGAAGATGGGCGCCAACACCAGCACCAAGAAGGGCAAGGGCAGCCCGGAGGCGGAACTGGAAGGCGCATCCGATCCGTTCAGCATGTTCAGCGAACTCAACGGCCGGGGCCGCTGGCGGCCGGGCCCGGGCGCCGCCGGCGAGGCCAAGGTCGAAACGCGGAAGATTTTCAACGCCGAGCGCAAGGCGCTGCAGGTGATGGGACTCGGCTCGGATGCCACGCTCGAGATCGTCAAGGCGAAATACAAGGCGCTGGTGAAACAACATCACCCCGACGCCAATGGCGGCGATCGTTCCACCGAAGATCGCCTGATCGAAATCATCAAGGCATATAATTATCTGAAAACCGTGGTGCGCGGCGCGAGCTAGCGCCGTCTCACTCGATGATCTGATCGGCGCGGCCGAGCAGCGAGAGCGGCACGGTGATGCCGAGAGCCCGCGCGGTTTTCAGGTTGACGATCAATTCGACCGTGGTGGATTGCTGCACCGGCAGGTCGGCAGGTTTGTCGCCCTTGAGAATCCGCCCGCATAGATGCCGGCCCACCGGTACGATTCCGTGATGCTGCCGCCATAGCTCATCAACCCGCCGGCGTTGGCGAACTCGTTGTACTGATAGATCGCAGGCACCGAATAGCGCAGCGAGAGTTCGGCCAGCAATTGGCTCTTGCCGTTGAACAAGGCGTCGGCGCCGATGACGAGTACACCGGCATTCAACTGGCCAAAACCGGCGAAAGCGGCGTCGATCTCGGCGTCGTTGACGGCGCTCAGCACATGAAGCCGTAGCCCGAGAGGGACAACAGCGGCCTGCGCGTCTTTCGTCAGCTTCTCGGCGCGTGAGGGGTCGCCTGGATTGACGAGAAACGCCACCGCGGTCGCGGCAGGCATCAGCTCGTGCGCCAGCTCCAGCCGTTTCGGCCCGATCTCCACGTTCAATTGGGTTACGCCGGTGATGTTGCCGCCGGGCCGGCTCAAATTCGACACCAGGCCTATTTGAACCGGATCGCTGGCGGTGGTGAAGACAATGGGAATTGTTTTGGTCGCGTCCTTTGCGGCCAGGTTCGCAGGGGTATTGGCGACGATCACCGAAACCTGCCGGCGCACCAGGTCGCCGGCCATCTCCGGCAGCCGGTCGTAATTTCCCTGCGCCCAGCGATATTCGATCGCGACGTTCTGGCCTTCGACATAGCCGCCTTCCTTCAAACCATCGCGAAACGCCGCGGCATACAGCGCATACCCTTCCGGCGATGCGACGTTGAGAAATCCGATCACCGGCATTGCGGCTTGCGCGCGCGCCGCCAGCGGCAGCGCGGCCGAGGCGCCAAGTCCCGCGATGAACGTTCGCCGCCTCATTCGATCACCTCGTCGGCGCGGCCGAGCAGCGAGAGCGGGGGATCGAGGCCGAGCAACTTGGCGCTCTTGAGATTGAGGAACAGCTCGATCTTCGTGGAAAGTTGTACCGGCAGGTCACCGGGCTTTTCGCCCTTGAGAATGCGCCCCGCATAGATACCGGCATGACGATAGGAATCGGTGATGCTGCCGCCGTAACTCATCACGCCGCCGGCTTCGGCGAACGCGCGATATTGGTAAATCGCAGGTATTGCCAGGCGAAGCGACAGGGCGCCCAATTTTTCCGATCGGCTGGTGAAAAATGGATCGGTGCCGATGACCAGCGCGCCGACGCGCATGCCGCGCAAACTCGCAAAAACCGCATCGAGGTCTTCCTCGGTATGCGCGTGCACGACCTTGAGCTCGAGTCCCAGGGAGGTCGCGGCAGCTTGAACGCCTGCCGCGACCGATGAGGCTACCGGATTGGTCGGGTTGAGCAGAAGTCCAAGGACTTTCTCGGCAGGCATCAATTCATGCATCAGTTCGAGACGCTTCGGGGCGGTCTCGACGTTGATGTGGGCTGCTCCCGTGAGATTGCCGCCGGGCCGGCTGAGGCTCTCGACGAGACCTGTCCGCACCGGATCGCCGCCGATCGCAAAGACGATCGGTATCGTGCTGGTCGCGGGCTTGGCTGCCAGCGCCGCGGGCGTCGCGGCTGCCACGATCAGGCTCACCTGGCGATGGACCAGATCCGCCGCAAGCGCGGGTAGACGGTCATACTGCTCGTCCGCCCAGACATATTCGATCTTTACGTTCTGGCCTTCGACAAAGCCGGTCTCGCCGAGAGCCTTTCGGAAAGCGGCCAGCATGGGCGCGTAGTCGCTAGAGGAGGCGCTGCTTATCACCCCGATCACCGGCATCGCGGCTTGCGCGCGCGCGGCGAGCGGCCAGGAGACGGAGGATGCCGCTGCCATGCCGCCGAGTAACGCGATGAACTCGCGGCGTTTCATTGTCGTGATTCCCGCGCCTGCCAGAGGGCTGTCGCCCTGTTGGAAAGCTAACACACGACCGCGGGTGTTGCAGGCTGAAATCCCGTGCGAAAGCCGCTCGGATGGACCCTGATTATCTCAAGCGCTCACATCAAACCCCGAAATTTCACGGCGGCATGGGACCGATATAGGCCGAGCTTGGCCGTATCAGCCGACCGCCCCGCTGTTGCTCGCGAGCGTGCGCCGTCCATCCCGCGGCGCGGGCGACCGCGAAGATCGGGGTGAAGGCCTGGCGCGGGATCTTCAGCGCGTCGAGCAGGATCGCGGTGAAGAACTCCACATTGGTATCGAGCGGGCGGTCCGGATTTTTCCGCCGCAACGCCTCGCGGATATAGGCCTCGACTTCGCCTGCGAAGGGAAGGTCCATGCCGCCGCCGGCGAGCCGCTCGATAGCGCCCTTCAACACATCGGCGCGCGGGTCGCGGACGCGATAAATGCGGTGGCCGAAGCCCATCAACCGTTCGCCGCGGGCGAGCGCGCCATCGACCCACGGCTTGATGCGCTCGCGGCTTCCGATCGCGTCGAGCATTTCCAGTACCGGCTCCGGCGCACCACCATGCAAGGGTCCGGTGAGCGCGCAATATCCCGCCGTCACCGATGCGAACAGGTCGGCCTGGGTCGATGCCACCACGCGCGTCGCAAAGGTCGATGCGTTCATGCCGTGGTCGCATACGGTTACGAAGTAAGCGTCGAGGGCCGCCACCTCGCGCGCGTCGGGCTTGCGGTCGAGCAACATCGACAGCGTGTCGGCGGCGTGACTGACGGTCGGGTCCGGCGCGACGGGATCGCTGCCTTTGGCACGCTGAACCAGCGCGCCTGCTATCACCGGAAAAGCCCCGACGATCGTCGCTTCATGCGGCAATCCCGGCTCTGCGCGCAATCCGGCAATGGCGGCGCGAAAGCCATCGACAATCGACAGGCCGCGCGTGATCCCCAGGAGATCCGGGAGCCGGGCAAAGGCGCGTTCGCGGGCCGCACCAAGCGTGGCGCGCACCGTGGCCTCACCGACCGACTGGCCGGTTCCACCGCTCCACAACCGCGCGGTCACGCCCTCGAAGCCTGCTTTTTGCACGAGGTCGCCGATCCGCTCGCCGGCGATGATCAATTCGCCGCGCTCGCCATCGACATGGCTGAGCACTGTCTCGGCGGCGGGAACGCCATCCAGCCCGATCGGGGTTTTGGAAAGTTGCATGTTCATGGCCGGTCTCCGTTACCTGAGACCCAAAGATCGGCCCTCTAGACAGATTGATCAATCTTGATTATATAAATCAATATGAAGAATTCTGACGGCCTATATTTGTCCGCACGCGAGGCCTCGGCCGAACTCGCGATCTCGCCGGCCACGCTCTATGCCTATGTCAGCCGGGGATTGATTCGCTCAGAGCCGTCGGCGGATTCGCGAAGCCATCGCTATCGGGCGGAGGATGTTCGCGGCCTCAAGGAACGCCGCGCGCCGTCGGCGGAGCCGCGCGGCTTCAAAAGCTTCGACCCCGATTTGCCGGTGATGGATTCGGCGATTGCGACGATCACCGAGGATGGCCCGATCTATCGCGGCGTGAACTGTGTCGATCTTGCGGAGAAAGACACGCTCGAACACGCCGCGACGTTATTGTGGGACGTGACCGGCGTCGATCCGTTCGCGCGCGACAATTGTCCATTTGTGTCCGCCGAAATGCTCGCCGTCGCCGAGGCCGCGCGGCGCGCTGCGCCGATCGATCGCGCCATCGCGGTGCTGGCGCTGGCCGCAAGCGCCGATCCGCGGGCGTTCACCCGCGCCGCCGACGGCCGCGCGATGGTGGGCGGACGCATCCTGCGGCTGGTGGTCGCGACGATGTTGAACGGCACGTCATCGGCGCTGCCGCTTCATCTCCAGATCGCCAAAGCCTGGGCGCCGAACAACGCTCACGCCGCCGATCTGATTCGTCGCGCGCTGGTGTTGCTGGCGGATCATGAACTCAATGCCTCGACCTTTACCGTGCGGTGTGCTGCGTCCACCGGATTGAATCTCTATGATGCGATGATCGCCGGCCTCGTCGCGTTGAAAGGTCCCAAACATGGCGGCGCCGGGGTTCTGGCCGCACAGTTCGTGAAGGCACTGGTCGATCGCGAGGTGGCGCCGGTGATCAGGGAGCGCGTTGCGCTGGGCGAGCGGTTTGCGGGCTTCGGTCACGGCGTCTACAAGCACGGCGATCCGCGCGCCCGCGCGTTGCTGGACGCATTGGCGCGCGCCGGCGCGGCGGACAAACTCACCCGGGAAATTCCGGAGCGCATCGCGGAGGCGACCGGCGAATTCGTCAATATCGACTATGCGCTGGCGGTGCTGGTGCACACGCTCGGTCTGCCGCCCGGCCATGAACTGGTGTTGTTTGCAATGTCGCGCACCGTCGGATGGATCGCCCATGCAAGCGAACAATTGCAGCATGGCCGGCTGATCCGTCCCCGCGCCCGCTACATCGGTCCGGCCCCTGGGCGCAGCCCGTCCTTCAGTAAGGCAAGAGGGACGTAACCGGGCGAAATCCTATCGATAATCCTTACGAACCGGCTCCGTCGCCGGCTCGATGACGCCCCCGCCGTGACGGCGGCGGATCGTCCAGACCGCCAGCCCGACGATTAACGCGCAGCCCAACACCGACAGCATCCAGTAGTATTTCCCGACCCCTGTCTGATGCGAAATGCCGGCATATTCGTGCAACATGGAAACGGCCAGCACCCCGGGCAGCACGTGGGTGGGCGCCCACAGCAGGATTGCCAGAACGTTGATGGGGTAAAAGCGCAGCGGCGCCATGCCTAGCGCGCCTGCCGTCATCGGCACGAAGGCGCGAATCGGCGGCACGAAGCGCGCAAAAAATACCGCAAGCGCTCCCCGGCGATGAAAGAACGCCTCGCTCTGCGCGACCACACGCGGGTAATGTGTCATCGGCCAGGCGCTTAGAATCTCGCGCTGCGAGCGATGTCCGATC
The DNA here is from genome assembly GCA_963742425.1 of uncultured Alphaproteobacteria bacterium. Taxonomy (GTDB): domain Bacteria; phylum Pseudomonadota; class Alphaproteobacteria; order Rhizobiales; family Xanthobacteraceae; genus Bradyrhizobium. The sequence goes on along the minus strand of CAVULR010000004.1, from coordinate 40,620 downwards.
CAGAACGCCGATCCGTCGCCGATCAAGGCGCCGGCGATGGCGGCCGCCAACACCCATTGCAGCTGCAACTCGCCACCGGGCACCAGCGCACTCAGCGCCAGGATGATGGTCGAGCCCGGAATCACCGAACCCACGACCGGCACGGCCTCCAGCAGGGCGGCGAGGAATATCGTGAGATAGGCAAGCCAAGCGTTTGCCGACACGAAGGCAATGAGGGGGTCGATATAGGAAGTCACAAAATTCCTGGGGGCTGGTACCGGCGTGCCACGGGGGGCAGACCTAACATAACTAGTGACCCAGGTCGAAAATGCCACCGACGCCCGGCCGCGGGCGAAGTACCCGATTTGCCCGAGAGAGAACGGCGTGATTTGCAGGGCAGCCTTCCAAAATCCGAAGCCAGCCCTTATCTTAATGATAACGCAACGGAACTTTGATCGAGTTCGCGGGCTTCTTCCGGCCGTTGCTCTCTGATAGGTTCGCGCAAGCCCCATCCGCAGCCACGCCGCAAATCTGGTTTCGGGAGCGTCCGAGACCTCGGAGGATTAATGACGACCGCCGCCATGACCAAACTGCAGGAACCCGCCGGTTTGCCCGATATGAAGGTATCGGTGCGGCAGGTATTCGGTATCGACAGCGACCTCGAGGTGCCGGCTTACTCCGAAGTCGATCCGCACGTGCCGGACATCGATTTAGATTACCGTTTCGACCGCGCCACCACGCTGGCCATTCTTGCCGGCTTTGCCAAGAACCGCCGCGTCATGGTCACGGGCTACCACGGCACCGGCAAGTCGACCCACATCGAGCAGGTCGCAGCGCGGCTGAACTGGCCGTGCGTGCGCGTCAATCTCGACAGCCACATCAGCCGTATCGATCTGGTGGGCAAGGATTCCATCGTCATCAGGGACGGCCAGCAGGTCACCGAATTCCGTGACGGCATCCTGCCCTGGGCCCTGCAGCACAATATCGCGCTGGTGTTCGACGAATACGACGCCGGGCGTCCCGACGTGATGTTCGTGATTCAGCGCGTGCTGGAAGTTTCCGGCCGTCTGACGCTGCTCGACCAGAACAAGGTGATCAAGCCGCATCCGGCGTTCAGGTTGTTCTCGACCGCCAATACGGTGGGCCTCGGCGACACGTCCGGCCTCTATCACGGTACCCAGCAGATCAACCAGGGCCAGATGGACCGCTGGTCGATCGTCACCACGCTGAATTATCTGGCCCATGACGAGGAAGTCGAGATCGTGCTGGCGAAGGCACATCACTATCGCACCCAGGAGGGCCGCGATATCGTCAACAAGATGGTGCGGCTTGCGGACCTGACCCGCAACGCCTTCGCCAACGGCGATCTGTCGACGGTGATGAGCCCGCGCACGGTGATCACCTGGGCGGAGAATGCCGAGATTTTCAGCGACATCGGTTTTGCGTTCCGGGTCACCTTCCTCAACAAGTGCGACGAACTGGAACGGCCGCTGGTGGCCGAATTCTATCAGCGCTGCTTCAATGCCGAACTCGCGGAGTTCTTCGGTCAACGTGGCGATGAGCTGATGCTATGGCGGCGATTATCGTCGAGCGCACGATTGGAGAGACCAAGCGCGCGGTCCTCGGCGGGCTGATCCGTTACAACAACGAGAAAATGGGGAAGCAAAAATATCGCCGCTTTGCCATCTCGTTGCGCGACAGGAAGAAGATCGTCGGCGGCATCGTCGGTGAGGTCTGGACCGCCGTTTTGTTCATCCAGTTCTTCTGGATCGAGGAGCGATTTCGCGGCAAGGGCCACGGCACGGCGCTGATCGAAAAGATCGAGGATGAAGCGCGGCGGTTTGGCGCGGTGCGATCCTATCTCGACACCATGAGCGTCCAGGCGCCTGGCTTCTATCGGGCGTGCGGATATGAAGCGTTCGGTACGATCGACGGCTATCCAGGCGGGGTGACGCGTCACTGGTTTACCAAGGCGCTGTAAGGACCGTAATGACCTCCAACACCAAATACCGCACCGGAACGAAGGAAGCGCCGACCGAGCCGTTCAAGCGCGCGGTGACCGCCTGCCTGCGCGCGATCGCGAAAAAGCCGGAGCTTGAAGTGACTTTCGCCGCCGAGCGGCCGGGTCTATCGCCGGGCAAGGCGCGGCTGCCGGAGCCGGCGCGCAAGATGACGCGGCGGGATGCCGCCATCGTGCGCGGCCATGCCAATTCCATCGCGCTGAAGCTCGCCTGCCACGACCCGAAAGTGCACCGCAAGCTGATGCCGGGAAACCCGCAGGCGCGCGGTGTGTTCGAAGCGGTTGAGCAGGCTCGGGTCGAGGCGCTCGGCTCGCGGCGTATGTCGGGCGTTGCCAAAAATCTCACCGCGATGCTCGACGATCATTTCCATCGCGGCAAGTTCGATGAGATCACCGACCGTGCCGACGCCCCCTTGTCGGATGCGCTGGCGATGCTGGTGCGAGAGCGGCTGACCGGGCTCGCGCCGCCCGCGGCCGCCCGCAAGATGGTCGACCTGTGGCGTCCGGTGCTGGAAGACAAGATCGGCGCGCGGCTCGACCGGCTCGACCGCCTCGCCGAGGATCAGGCGAAATTCGGCGACGCGGTACATGATCTCTTGAGCGCGCTCGAGCTCGGCGACGACCGCAACGCCGAGACCGACGACGACGATAACCAGGACGAGAACCGTGACGGCGAGAACGACCAGTCCGGTGCCGAAGGCTCGCCCGACAGCGATGCCGCGCAGGAAGCGAGCGCCGATCAGGCGCAGGCCACGAGCGACGAGATGTCGGAAAGCGCGATGGAGAGCGCGCAGGCCTCCACCAGTGACACCTTCGACGACGGCGAGCTTGGCGATGACGAGACGCCGGGGGAAGCGACGCGGCCGAATTCGCGCGGCGCCAACGAACATCGCGGCCCGGAATATCACGCCTTCGCGCCGAAATTCGACGAGGTGATCGCAGCCGAAGATCTCTGCGACCACGACGAGCTGGAGCGGCTGCGCAGCTATCTCGACAAGCAGCTCGCCCATTTGCAGGGCATCGTCGCGCGGCTCGCCAACCGCCTGCAGCGCCGCCTGATGGCGCAGCAGAACCGCGCCTGGGAGTTCGATCTCGAAGAGGGCATTCTCGACCCCGCGCGGCTGTCGCGCGTGGTGACCGATCCCTATCATCCGCTGTCGTTCATGCACGAAAAGGAAGCGACTTTCCGCGACACCGTGGTGACGTTGCTTCTGGACAATTCCGGTTCGATGCGCGGACGCCCCATTACGGTGGCGGCGACCTGCGCCGATATTCTGGCGCGGACGCTGGAGCGCTGCGGCGTCAAGGTGGAGATTTTCGGCTTCACCACGCGGGCCTGGAAGGGCGGGCAATCCCGCGAGGCGTGGCTTGCCGCCGGCAAGCCGGCAAATCCCGGCCGTCTCAACGATCTCAGGCACATAATATATAAGTCCGCGGACGCGCCATGGCGGCGCGCGCGCAAGAATTCCGGATTGATGATGCGCGAGGGCCTGCTCAAGGAAAACATCGACGGCGAGGCGCTGGACTGGGCGCACAAGCGGCTATTGGGCCGCGCCGAGCAGCGCAAAATCCTGATGATGATCTCCGACGGCGCGCCGGTCGACGACTCGACGCTGTCGGTCAACCCCGGCAATTATCTGGAACGCCATCTGCGCCACATCATCGAGGAAATCGAGACGCGCTCGCCGGTCGAGTTGATCGCGATCGGCATCGGTCATGACGTGACGCGCTACTACCGCCGCGCCGTCACCATTGTCGACGCCGAAGAACTCGGCGGCGCCATCACCGAGAAGCTCGCCGAGTTGTTCAGCGAGACCCATGGTGCCGGCCCCGTCAGGGCAGGTCCCCGGCGCAGACTGCATTCGTAACGAGGGCGCCGTCTCGCATGAGCGCGCTTTTTTCCCCGCTCACGCTGCGTAGCGTGACGCTTCCCAACCGTATCGTCGTCTCCCCGATGTGCCAGTATTCCGCCGAACGTGGCGAGGCGACGGCATGGCACATGATCCATCTCGGCAGTCTCGCGTTATCCGGCGCCGGCATGTTGTGCATCGAGGCAACCTCCGTCGAACCGGATGGCCGCATCACGCCGGGCGATCTCGGGCTGTGGGACGACGCGACCGAAGCCGCGCTGAAGCCGGTCCTGGCCGCGATCCGCAAGCATTCGCCGATTCGCGTCGCCATGCAGTTGTCGCACGCAGGGCGCAAGGCGTCGAGCCATGTGCCCTGGGAAGGCGGGCAACTGATTCCGGTGTCGCAAGGTGGCTGGCTGCCGCATGCGCCGTCGGCGTTGCCGCACAAGGCGGGTGAAGAGCCGCCGCTCGCCCTCGACACGCCCGCACTGAACCGGATTCGTGAAGCGTTCGCGGCCTCTGCGCGTCGCGCCGCGCGCCTCGGCATCGATGCTCTCGAAGTGCACGCGGCACATGGCTACCTGCTGCATCAGTTTCTGTCGCCGATCGCCAATCAACGCAGCGACGACTACGGCGGTTCCCTCGAAAACCGCATGCGCTTTCCGCTCGAAATCTTCGACATCGTGCGTGCCGCGTTTCCGGCCGACAAACCGGTTGGCGTGCGCGTCTCGGCGACCGACTGGGTCGAAGGCGGCTGGACGCTCGCAGACACGATCGCGTTCGCCCAAGAATTGAAAAAGCGCGGCTGCGACTGGATCGATAAACCTGGTCCCCAGCATGGACGATGAGTCGATCGCGAAGATCGTCTTTCCGGATCCGGGCGATCCGTTGAGCGCCCAGGATACGCCGGCCGATGCGAATGGCGTGGTGCATCAGGGCGACTGCGTGTTCGTGCAGGGCCCAGCGGGCGCGAAGCAAACCAAGAGCACGAAGCTCTTCATCCATCACGGCAAAGCCAGCGGACCGGTGATGGCGGAGATGGCGATTTTCGTCTATCCGCTGCTGATCATACCGGTGCGTCTGCACAGCGTGGTCGTGCGGGGTACCCCGCCGGATTTCAGTGAGGCGCAGGTGAAGGCGCTGTTCACCCGCGTCAATCGGGTCTATGCGCAGGCGGGCATACGCTTTACGTTCCCCTCGACCATGCAGACCACGCCTTTCGATTCTTCGCCCCTGGCCGCTGGAACCATCGACGTGGACGCGAACTTCGACGCGATTTTCGATTCCGATAACGACCCGGACATGCTCAACGTTTACTTTTGTCACAGTTTTACCGATCCGGAAGTGATGGGCGCGGGCGATAACAAAGTGAGTTCACCCGGGTCGAGAACCGGTTTCTTCTTCCGCACCGACCAACCCGATCTCAGCCAGCTTGAAAGCACGATTGCTCACGAGCTGGGGCATACACTGCGGCTGGATCATTATAATCTCGGCGATCCGCCCAACGTCCGGGAGGATATCTGGGCGCACCGCAACCTGATGCACAATTCTGTGAATGTGGCGGAAGACCCTTCGCAAAGTCCGGGAAACCATTTTCTTCCCAGCGAAGCCCGGTCGCATGTCGGCTACGGTTTGTTTCCGGATACCAGCCCGCGCGCAGGCACCTTCTTAATGACCAAGCAGCGCAGCGTCATCGCGCAGAGTAACCAGATCGCCCTGGTGCGGCAGACGGTGGTGGCAGGGCAATTCAAGCCATGAGAGGCGGCACATGAGCAACGAGGGACTGATCCAGGCGATTCGCGAGCACGACTGGAGCGTGCGCGACCGCGCGGCGCAGGCATCGCCCACGCTGGTGGCCGAAATCGAACGGGCGATGCCCACCTTCGATACCGAATCCGGACTGCTGGCCGTCATCAGCTTGATCGTCTACAACGGGCCGGGCGTAGGCGCGGCGCTTTTGGCCCTGACCCACAACCAGCATCCCCAAGTGGCCGCCGAGGCCGCCCGCGGATTGGGCAAAGTCAAGGACAGGCCGCCGATCGCGACGATTCTTGCAGCAATTCCTTCCCGAACCGACCCGCTGATTCGAGGCGAGCTCTACCTGGTCGCCGGCAGCGCGGGCGACGCGCGCCAACTCGACCTGCTGCGAAAGGCCGCCGCAGGGGAAAGCGATGAAGAGGCCGCGGCGCAGGCCCAGATCGCGGCGGTGAAGCTGGGCGGCCTGCCCGAGCGGGAAGCTTTCATGCGCCGTATCCGCGAAGCGGTGCCTGCGCAAGCCACGCGCGTGCTCGAGCAGATGCGCTACGTGGGAGATCGGACCCTGGCCAAGGCATTGCTGCCATGGCTATCGAATACAGCGTCGGTAACACGCCTCGGAACCGACGCGGCAGGGCGCTCGGCGCGCATGTGCGATGTAGCTCTGTGGACCGCGCATCTATTGGGAGTTCGCTTCGAGCCCCAACCCACGAAGCTGGACAACTATCCGCCAGGCATGATCGCGGCGGCCGCCGCGGCACTACGCGAACTGCCCGGGGGATGACGTTGCCGCCTACCTAAAGTGAATGGGAACCCTGGTACCCGCCATTAACCGGAGTAATCTTGTTTAAGAGCCGGAACCAGGATATTCTGCAATCACTGGTATAGATAGAGCCCAGGTTCCTCTTACTACCTTCCAAGGCCCTGGGCTTTCTTCCTTGGCTTTCCGTCACCGTAGCGATGCCATCAAATCTCCCGTCTGCCGCGCCAGGTTCCAACGCGCCTTTTCGAGCGAGTACTCGGCGTCGAAGAATGCGATCCACTTGTTGTCTTCGAGCGCGCGCGCCTCTTCCACATTGCTCATCGAGGCGCGGCCTTCCTGCAAGAGCGCCAGGTTGATGCTCACCTGCTCGCGCGCCACGTCCAGATCCAGCCGCGCCACTTCCCGGGCCGATTCGGCCTTCGCGATATCCCGATACGTTTTGCGCACTGTTGCGATCACGTTGTTGCGGGTATTGTTCATCTCCACCCGCAGGTGCGCCACCTCGGCGTTGCGCTGCTCGGTAAGCGCGCCAATCCCCGGGCCCGGCAACACCGGAAGTTGAAACGAGAGGCCGAGCTCCCCGTTGTTGCGCTGGAAGGTCCGGAAATAGTCTTCATAGTGGTTGAACATGGCGAACAGCCCGTACTGTGCCACCAGGTCCACGCGCGGCAGCCGGGTGGCGCGGTCCCCCCGGATCTGCAGCCCCTTCGCCACGATGCTCGATTCCAGCCGCCGCAGCTCCTTGTTGAACTGGATGGCGCTTTCCGTCGCTGCTTCTTCCGATGCCGGCATCTCCGGAGCCTTCCGGCCCTCCTCCGACGGCCGCACGCGATCCTCCGCGCTAAACCCCAGCACGGTAGCGAGCGAGATCTCGGCGAACTCCTGATCGGCCTCCAGGCTCTCCGCCGTCTGCCGCGCCCGCGCCAGGTTCAGCATTGCCTTCTTGCCTTCAATCGGCAACGCGCGCGACTCCTTCATTTGCGCCTGCACGCTCTGCAACACCTTATCCAGGCTGTCCGCCTGCTTCCGCGCCATCGCCGTGGTGCGGGCCGCCCGCTCCGCATCCAGGAACAGCGATGCGGTGCGAAATGCCACTTCGTCCCGCCGCTCGGCCGTGGCGATCCCAGCTCCGTGCGCTTCCTCCTTTGCCTGCGCCACCAGATAGCTCTGCTGCCGGTTGAAGATGAACTGCTTGGCGTACGCCTGCACCACCGACGGCGCGGAACCCTCGATGCTCAGGGGAAACCCGCTGGAGTACGCCAGGCCGCTGCCCACCGTGATCCGCGGCGCGAACGGATCCCTGGCCACTCGTACCCCCTGGATCGCTTTCTGCTCTTCCAGCCGGGAAAGCATGATGTCCGGATTTTGTTTCATCGCCAGCTCGACGGCCTGGCGCAGCGTCAAAAAATGGACTTCCGCCTGGAGTCCGGCGGCCAGCATCGGCAGCATCAGGGCAACGGTTCGCGTCATGTAGACATTGTAGCGAGAGCAGGATTTGCTCTACTCGAAGAAGCGGGCGATCGGGGCGGAAAACCAGGCAGGAGTGCGGGAGCGTCGATGGTATCGGAGCCTTTCAGGATGCGGATGGCGCCGGAGGCTTCGAAGACGCGAACTTCGCGCTCCTCGGGATACACGATCCAGACCACCTGCCCACCGGCGCCCAGGTATTGGCCGGTCTTTTCCAGCAACTCCGCCGCCGTGTCTTCCGCCGCTACCACCTCGATGGCTAACTCCGGCGCCCCCGGAATCGGCTGATCCAGGTCAATCCGGGCGAAGCGATCGCGTTCGATATATGACAGATCCGGTCCACGCACAGTGGCTGCATCGACTGCAGCCGAAACCAGGTACGGTGTCTTCGGTAGGAACAGCTCGCCGATCGGATGCCGGTCGAGGTAATGCTGGATGCAGATAAAAATCCGCCTCGTCACGAGACTGTGACGCACAACCGGCAGCGGTTTCGTTTCGAGCCTGCCGTTATTGAGCTCGCGCTTCAGCGGCTCCTCCGGCAGGCGGAAAAACTCTTCCAACGTCATAAGGCACGGGCAGACCACGGGGTCCGCCCTGGCTCGCTTACTTCTTCTTCCCCTGCGCCGCGACCGCCTCCATCGCCGCCTTCACCTTCTCCGGATCGCCCAGATAATAGCTGCGAATCGGCTTCAGCTCGTCGTCCAGCTCGTAGACCAGCGGCATCCCGGTGGGGATGTTCAGCCCCACGATCTCCTCGCTCCGACACGTTGTCCAGATACTTCACCAGCGCGCGCAGGCTGTTGCCGTGCGCCGCGATCAGCACCCGCTTGCCATGCCGCACCGCCGGCGCGATGGTGTTGTGCCAGTACGGCAGGAAGCGCTCCACCGTGTCCTTCAGGCACTCGGTGAGCGGCAGTTCCTGCGCGGCGTCAGATCTTTGTAGCGCGGATCGTGGCCCGGATAGCGCTCGTCGGCCGGCTCGAGCGGCGGCGGCGGGATGTCGTAGCTCCGCCGCCAGATCTTCACCTGGTCCTCGCCGAACTTCGCCGCCGTCTCCGACTTGTTCAGACCCTGCAGCGCGCCGTAGTGCCGCTCGTTCAGCCGCCACGAGCGGTGCACCGGGATCCACATCAGGTCCATCTCGTCCAGCACCGATCCACAGCGTGCGGATGGCGCGCTTCAGCACCGAAGTGTAGGCCACGTCGAACGTGTAGCCTTCGGCCTTCAGGACGCTGGCCGCCTTCGTGCGCCTCCTGCCGGCCCTTTTCGGAGAGATCCACGTCCGTCCAGCCGGTGAAGCGATTCTGCTTGTTCCAATCGCTCTCGCCGTGGCGGATCAGCACCAGCTTCTTCATGCCCCCAGCCTCCGGAACGCGCCCTTGCCGGCGAACTTCGCGTCCGCGCCCAGCCGCTCTTCGATGCGCAGCAACTGGTTGTACTTGGCGATGCGGTCGGTGCGGCTGGCCGAGCCCGTCTTGATCTGGCCCGCGCCGGTCGCCACCACCAGGTCGGCGATGAACGGATCCTCGGTCTCGCCCGAGCGGTGCGACACCACCGACGTGTAGCCGGCGCCGGCCGCCATCTGCCATGGCTTCCAGCGTCTCGGTCAGCGTGCCGATCTGGTTCACCTTGATCAGAATCGAATTGGCGATGCCCTGCTCGATGCCGCGCTTGCAGACGCTCGGTGTTGGTCACGAAGAGATCGTCGCCCACGAGCTGGATCTTGTTGCCCAGCCGATCGGTCAGCAGCTTCCAGCCGTCCCAGTCGTCTTCGGCCATGCCGTCTTCGATCGAAATGATCGGATACTTCGCCACCCAGTCGGCCCAGAACTCGACCATCTGTTCGGAGGTCCGCTCGCTCTTGTCGGACTTCTTGAAGACGTACTTGCCGTCCTGCGAAGAACTCGCTGGCGGCCGGATCGAGCGCGATGCCGACCTGCTCGCCGGGCTTGTAGCCGGCCTTGGCGATCGCCTCCATCACCACTTCCAGCGCCTCTTCGTTCGACTTCAGATTCGGCGCGAAGCCGCCTTCGTCGCCGACCGAGGTCGAATAGCCGCGCTTCTTCAGCACGCCCTTCAGCGTATGGAAGATCTCGGCGCCCATGCGCAGCGCTTCGGAGAACTTCGCCGCGCCGAAGGGCACGATCATGAATTCCTGCAGGTCCACGGAATTGTCGGCGTGCGCGCCGCCGTTGAGGATGTTCATCATCGGCACGGGCAGGATGCAGGCGCTGACGCCGCCCAGGTAGCGATAGAGCGGAGTCCGCTGCGCGGCCGCCGCGGCGCGCGCGGCGGCCATCGAGACGGCCAGAATCGCGTTGGCGCCCAGCCGTCCCTTGTTGGCGGTGCCGTCGAGCGCGATCATGATGCGGTCGATCTCGGCCTGCTGCGCTGGCGTCCTTGCCATGCAGCGCCGCGGCGATCTCGCCGTTGACGTGGCTGACCGCCTTCAGCGTGCCCTTGCCCAGATAGCGGGCCTTGTCGCCGTCGCGCAAGCTCGACGGCTTCATGCTCGCCGGTGGAGGCGCCGGAAGGCACAGCGGCCCTTCCCATGCTGCCGTCCGCGAGGTAGACATCCGCTTCGACGGTCGGATTGCCGCGCGAATCCAGAATTTCTCTGTCCAATTACTTTTACGATTGTCGTCACTTGTGCTACCTAGCTCCTAAACTCGGTTGCTGCTCAGCCGCCCACCGCCGACCGTTGCGAGGAGACCGCGCTGCCGCCGGCGCCCAGATCGCCCTGCCTGCGGAGACCACCACGATCCCGCCTTCGGTTATCGTGAATCCCCTGCGCCCGGTCCTGCGCCGGCGTCGTAACCGATGACCGTGCCTTCCGGCAGCTCACGTCGCGATCGATGATGGCCCGGCGGATGCGGCTGTGCCGCCCCACTCTCACGTGCGGCATCAAGATCGAATACTCCACCTCGCAATAGCTGTTGACGCGCACGCCCGGGGAGAGCACGCAGCGCATCACCCGGCCGCCCGAGATCACGCAGCCGGCCGAAACGATCGAATCGATGGCGACGCCCATGCGCCGGCCTTCCTGCGCGAAAACGAACTTGGCCGGAGGCTGCTGCAGCGGATGGCTGCGGATCGGCCAGCGCTGGTCATAAAGGTTGAATTCCGGCGTCACATCCACCAGGTCCATGTTCGCCGCATAAAATGCATCCAGCGTGCCCACGTCCCGCCAGTAGCGTGCGGCCTTGTCGTTGAGGTCCCGAAAATCGTAGGCTACCACGCGGCAGCTGCTCCAGGCAGCGGGGGATCACGTCCTTGCCGAAATCGTGCGACGACTCGGGGTCCTGCGCGTCCTCGTGCAGCGCATCCAGCAGCACGTCCGGTGTTGAACACGTAGATGCCCATGGAGGCGCTGACCATCGTCTGGTTGAACGGCGAGCGCGTCGGATTCGCCGTGCTGCGGCTTCTCTTCGAAGCCCACGATGCGGTAGTTCTCGATCGATCTCCGCCACTCCGAAGCGCGCCGCCTCCGCCACCGGCACCTGGATGGTGGCGATGGTGATATCGGCCTGCTGCGCCTGGTGCCAGTCGAGCATCTCCCGGTAATTCATCTTGTAGATGTGATCGCCGGACGAGGATCAGGGTGTGCTCGGGCGATTCGGCCTGGATGCTCTGGAAATTCTGGAAGACCGCGTCGGCCGTGCCCTGGTACCAGTCCTCGCTCGACCCGCTTCATGGGCGGAATCACTTCGATGTACTCGCCCAGTTCCGGCGAGAGGATGTTCCAGCCGTCGCGTATGTGACGGATCAATTCCAGTCGTCGACGAAGGCCTGGAAGTGGCCCTTGCCGAGCAGGACGAGGTCGTCGATGAACATCCCTTCCATTTCGGGATCTTCGAAGGACCCGCCGATCGCCCTCGGGAGTCGTACTGGCGTAGGCCTGGCAGGCATAGTGCGCCAACGGGATGACGGGCTGCAGCACCGCATACACCGCTTCGGCCAGGGGCCGGCGGAGAACACTGAGGACCGGGGCGAACCGGCGGGCCAACTCGATCGCGCCGGTGGCGATGGCGTCCGGGCCGACCGATGGAACGACACCTCCGAGCACCGCCACGGCCGCGACTTGGCCTGAAAGAGGGGGCACCGCGGCGCATGCCAGCGCATACGGCCCGCCGCCGGAGAGGCCGACGACGCCAAGGCGCTCGGCGCCGAGGGCGTCGGCCACGTGCGCGACGTCCGTGGCCCAGTCGGCCATCGCCTCGTAGGGGTGCGAGTCGGACAAGCCGGTACCTGGCCGGCCCACCACCACGACGCGCAGGCCGAGCTTCTCGGCGGCGCGACGGCCGAGCAGCGGAAACTGTCGCCGTCCCCCGGGCGTGCCGTGAAACCAGAGAACTAGCGCCCCCGACGGGTCGCCGAACTCGGCGAAGCCCAGGCGGCGACCGGTGGGCAGATAGAAGCGGCCCTCGGCGCGCGGCTTTTCGACCCGAGGCACTCGAAAGGGGTGGCGCATCCGGTTGGTCATTGACAACATCCTGCTGGATCGTCAGCAGGCGGGTGCCGTGACGAGGCGTCTGGTCGCAGCAAGTCGAGCGCCATCGGCGCCGCAGTAGGGAAGAAAGCGGCGGCCGGCGCCCAGGCGGGGGTGCGTGGCCCGGTTACTGAGCTTTTGCTCGTCGCCTCACGTCTGCGTCGACGGCGGTCGCGATGTCATGGACGAGCCTCGAGTGCCAATGCTTGTGCGCCTCCAGGTCTGCAGCCAGTGCATGACAGTCTGGGCACTCCTGAGGGACGGAGGTCACGTGCTGGGTTTGCTCCACGTTTCTGCACCTCCTCGTGGAAAAGGGTTCTGCCTCTCCACGGTGGCACGAACCTGATCGTCAGTCCACCATCGGGTGTCCGATCCGGGTTAGGCCGCGGCGCGGCGCGATCAACGGCGTGCCCGGTCCACTCACGAGCGGCGTTGCTGGCGGAGTTCGCACCGGTGTGCTCGCGCCGGTCCTAGGGTTTGGCGCGTTTGCCGATGGGGTAATTGCAGTGAATGGAGTGGCTAACTGGACTGGACATTGGGTTGCTTTATTCAGAATCTCTGGGCACGCCGCTGGATGTGGTTTCGGTCATCGAACGGGACACGTCAACAATCCCTGGCGGCGATAGCTTGGATCGATTCCAGAATCACCCCGCCGCGAGGAATTAGGCGCTCGCGTAGCTTCGAGCAAAACTCTCCGATAACAAGCGGTTGAACCTGGCCCGCTCGGTGTCAAAGAACGTCTCGTCGAGCATCAGCTGCGCGAAAACCTTTGTGCTGTAGGCACTTTCGTTGGTCAGGTGCCATTGGGCGGAGCGGGACGCCGAGCCGTCGTGTCGGACGTCGGTTCGCGGCGCTGGATCCGGAGCGCGGTGGTGGCCGCGGAGAATTCCTCCGTCGGTGGAGCCGCGAGCACCGTCGTCGAATCCTCCTTGAGCCGAACAATTCTCGGCATTTCCGAGGGTTGCGGAGGCCGCACGATCGTCGGTGCCGCGGAGGTCGTCGGCTCAGGTGAGCGTTGGTTTCGGCGGCTCGGAAGCGGTTGCGACCCGGGCGTCCCGGCGGCGCACCAGATAGCCGGCGAGCGGACCGGTGAACAGCATGGCGACCAGGACAGCGAGGCTCAGCGCGCAGATCACCACGTCGAACGTGCTGGTGATCTGCTGGGCCAGGTTGTTGCCGTAGATCGCATCGGGCGGCGGTTCCGCATAACGCGGGGCGAGCGCGACGCCGATGGCCAGGTTCGCGACCGTGAAGACGAACAGCACCCCACTGAAGGCTGCGATGACGGTCGGCGAAGCCGCGCCCTTGCCGAGTTGGCGTTGTAGCCACCGCGCAATCAAGCCGGTGATCACATTGAACGCCGTCATCGCAACGCTGTCGAACAGGGCGCGAGGCAGATCCAGCGATAAAGCGATCAGGTAGTCGACGACGCGCAGTGCGGCCGCGGCGAACGCCCAGAACGCGATGAGTGTCAGACACTTCTGCGCAGCCGAGCGGTATGCGCCCAGCGTCGGCGGTTTGATCAGGAAGACGGCATAGAGCGTCGTCGGGGCGACGATCGCGGCGGCGGCCGCCCAGAACAGATAACCCTCGTAACCGACGGCGGCCGTCGAGGTGTTCTGGGCGATGCCGTGGAAGGCGTCGATGTCGCGGCCGACGGGAAGGACCCACACCAGCGTGGCGGCCAGCGCGGCCGAGGCGCCCAGTGCGGTGGTGGCCAGTCGCGCGGCGGCGGACTTCTCGATGAGCCACCGCGACGCGATGACCAACGCGATCATCGCCTCCGCGCCGTAGAGCAGCGTGGTGATGATGACGGCGACATCCTGGCCGCCGATGTCGACGTTCGTGACGAACAGGTAGCGCAGCCGCCAATACAGGTTGAAGGCAACCGAGAGAGTCGCGAGCGCAATCGACACCGCGCCCAGCAACCGAGCGACTGCGTACCAGCGCCGAAAGCCGTTGTCCTCGATGGTGATACTGGTGATCGGCGGCTGCGCGGCGAGCATTGCGCCCCCGATACCCACGATCAGGCCGGGGCCGACGCCCGGCGGCACCAGCCCGGTTCCGCCGTTTCGAACCGTCTGCACCAGGTGGTACCCGACGAAGCCGATGGCGACGATCAGGTAGGAGACGCTGAGCAGCAACCGGATCCGGCTGGTGCGGCGGACGTCGGGCTGCGGGGCGGTAAGCCGGAACGGGCCGACGTGTGGCGCGAGCGCGGCGGCGAGCGCGAGCAGCGTCACGACGGCGACGAGGCCGAAGAGCAGGCCGTTGCTGCCGGGGACGCCGAGACCGAAGTCGAGGTTCCACGGCAGGAGCAGCGCGACGACGAGCAGAGCGACCGCGACGCCGTCGCGCACCGTGTTGGTGCGGGCGGGCACGTAGCCGACGCGGGGCGACCGGGCGACGGCGGGCGCGGCGGTGGTGGCCACCGCGACGGTGGCGGGCGCGTCGTAACGCTGGTCGCTCACGTGACGATTTCCTTTCCGAGTGACGCCGCGAGGGGTCGCCACCTCAGGGTGCTCACTTTTGCTCCCGTACACAAGCAACGCGGGTGGGCCGCCGAGGTAGCTTTGACCGTTGTAAAGGGGAGTGGATCGGTGGACGTAGTCGTCGGGGTGGCGGTCACCGGACGGGTGGCGCGCCTGGCGATGGTCGGTCCGCTCGGGTGGTCAGGTATTCGACCAGTACGCGCTGGACCTGCCCGATGATGCGCTCACCGACCTGGCCGACACCATCGTCGGCACCTACCGTGCGGTGGCCGACTCGGGCAATCGGGTGGCCGCGACGCGGCTCTGCCTGCCCGACGCATCTGCGGCCGAGACCCTGCGGCGGACGGTGTTGAGCGCGGGAGTGCAGAACGTCGAAGTGGTGGCGGAGGCCGAGGCGGCCGCGGCGCTGGCCCGCAGTGTCGGCGCGGACGCGGCGTTGCTGCTGGCCGACGACGACACCGTGTCGCTGACGGTGGTCGGCGAGGACGAGGAGTCGACGTCGGTGCTGGCGTCGGTGCCGATCGGTGCGGCCGGTGCGGCCGTCGCGTGTGCCGCGGTGCTGCAGCAGGTGCCCGGCCCGGAGGTCACCCGGATCATGCTGGTCGGGCAGCGCTTGGATCTTGATTCGATTGCGGCCGAGCTGCGTTCGACGGCACCGGTGGAGGTGCCACCGGATGCGGGCTACGCGATCGCGCGGGGTGCGGCGCAGACGGTCGAGGACTCCGGGTTCCCGGCGGGGGCGGCGACGCAGATGGCGCCAGCAGCTGCGGACGCGACGATGATGGCGCCGGCGGCTAGCGAGCAACGCAGATGGCGCCGGCGGCCGCGGACGCGACGCAGATGGCGCAGGCGGCGGATCCCGCGGCGGTCGGGCCGCAGCTCGCGTACTCGCAGGAGGAGCCGGACTACTACGAGATGCCGGCGGACTCGATCGAGGAGTTCATTCCCGAGCAGGAGGATGAGGCGCCGTACACCGCGGTGATCGCGCCGCCGCCGCCGAGGACATTGCTGATGGGCAGTGCGCTGGCGTTCGTGGTGGTGAGCCTTCGCGACGCTTGGCGGTCACGGTTGCGATCACCATCCGGCCGGCGGCCGCGTGTCAAGCGCAGCCGGCACCGACCGTCCAGTCGGATACGGTGCCGGGGCGATACCTGCCGCCGGTGCCGCACGAGCCGGATCCGGTGGCGCTTGCCGATCGCGGTGGTGTCGCCGGCGCCCGCGGCTCCGGCCGCGCCGAGTGTCCCGATCAACCGTGGGCCGGTGAACAACGCGCCGTCGGCTCCGGCTCCGCAGGCGCCGGCTCCGCAGGCGCCGCCGCCCGGACCGGCTCCTGCGCCACAGGTGCCGGTGGTCCCGATTCCGCCGGTCGATCATTCTTCCGCCGTTGAACCCGTTCCCCCCGCCGACGTTCCCGACGCCGACGACGACGGTCACGACGACGCCGACGACGACCACCACGACAACGACGACGACCACGACGACAACTACGACGACGACACGACGACCACGACGCCGACGACCACCACGACGACCGACGACGTCCACGCCGACCACCACCACGGCGTCGGAGCCTTCGACGATTCCGTCGTCGCCGTCGTCGATCGTCACGGTTACGCCAGAACGAGCCGCCGGTGTCGCAGGCGCCTGCGTACACGCCCGCGCCCGCGTACACCCCGCCCGCGCCGGCGTCGCAGGCGCCCGCGTACACCCCGCCGCCGGCGCCGGCGTACACGCCGCCCGCCGTGGCGCCGGAGCCTGCGCTCGCCCCGGCACCTGCTCCGGTAATTGAGAAGCCTGCGCCGGCCCCGGTGATCGAGGCGCCAGTCGAGCGGCGGTGGATCTCGAGCGGCAGTGCGCCGTCGAGCGGCGGCGGATCCTCAAGCGGCGGTGGGGGTTCCGGTGAGGTGCCCGTGACGACGATCCCGGTGTCGCCCTAGTCAGACTCCTGCAACGCGTGCTGCGCGGAGCGGCCACGACCACGTGGGATACGAAGGTTTACAGGCGGTCTCACGCACTATGCGGCGCCAGCACGATGTCGACCATCCCGATCCGGACAGGTCGCGCCCATTCGGCGCCGGTGTACCAGGCGGCTGCGCGACGAAGTCCTTGATCAGCGAGTCCTTCACCCCGAACACGGTGTCGGAGTCCAGCAGTTCGTCGCCGCGCACGAAGATGTGCGTCACCAGCGTGCGATATCCGGGTGCTGTGACCATGAAGTGCAGATGCGATGCGCGCATCGGTGAGCGCCCGGTCGCCGCCAGCATCCGGCCCACCGGGCCGTCGTGTGGGATCGGGTATGGCGTGGGTGTCAGTCCCCAAAACGCATAACGGCCATCGGCGCCGGCGAACAGATGTGCGCGCGCACTGGTGAAGCACCCGCTCGGTCAAGGCGGCCTCGCGCGCCGACTGCTCGGCGGACCCTTTCCCGCCCAGGCGGCGTGCAGAAGTAGCGCGAACCCCGGACCTGTTGGGGGTCTGGCCCTGCGGCACCGAGTCGCCGTGGGCGAGGATGTGCGCGACGCCACCAACGACCGACTCGAGGGGGTACATGCTTCCCGAAGTCGTCCTCAATTGATGACGACTTGGAGACGACAACGCGCCAGACCGGCTCCGCGTGGCAATTGGGGACTATGGGCTTACGAGCCGTTGGCGTTCAACGGGCTGACCGAGGTGCCGGAGAACGCCAGCGGGCTGTACTGCGGGTCACGTTGCCCGGCATGAAGATCGCGTTCTCGGAGACGCCGTAGGTTTCCATGCCACCCTTGATCAGGTCGACGCCTAAGTCATGAACCCGCCCATCTCGATTGCACCGCAGAACGTGATCTCGCCGTCGCCCTGGGAGAAGTGCAGGTCACCCACCGAGAGGTTCGCGCCGTCGACGAAGACCGGCTAGAAGACTCTGGTCCCCTTGGTGAAGTTCTTGATGTCCTGCTTGCCGCCGTTCTCCCGTGGTGGTGCGGTGCGGGCAGCCTCGGCGGCCACCCGAGTGAATTCGGCGTCGCTCTGGGAGCCAAGGACGGCGGAGCGCCAACGGTGGCACCCGGTTCGGGTCGGTGTCGATCAGCGCCTGCTAGAAGCGTGGGGTTCGAATGGTTGCAAGTAGCTTGTGCACAGGGCTGTCATTCGATGCCGCATCACGACGGGCATGACCAAAGGCGCAGGTTACCAATAAAACCCATCCATGTTCGTTATCATCAGACGCATCAAGGCATTTCGGATACACCGGAGTTACCGATAATCCATCAGGTGCCGGACGTGCCGATGATGCGCTAGCAGGTGCTTTCGACGACGAGGAGGTGCCCTTCCGATGGATGAGTTCCCGCAGGACTACGAGATCTTCGATCTCGGCGATGTGACGCTGCAGCACGGCGCGACGCTGCGCGACGCCAAGCTCGCGTACAAGACGTACGGTGAGCTGAACGCCGACAAGAGCAACGCGATCGTGTACCCGACGTGGTACTCGGGGCGCCACTGGGACAACGAGTGGCTGATCGGAGACGGCATGGCCCTGGACCCGGCCAAGTACTTCATCATCGTCCCGAACATGCTGGGCAACGGGCTGTCGAGCTCGCCGTCCAACACGCCGCCGCCGTACAACGCCGCGCGCTTCCCGCACGTCACTTTCTACGACCAGGTCGAGCAGCAGCACAGGCTCGTGACCTCGTTCGGGATCGAGACGCTCCCGCTCGTGACCGGCTGGTCGATGGGCGCCGGGCAGACCTACCAGTGGGCCGTCAGCTATCCGGACATGGTCCAGCGGGCGTTGCCGTTCTGCGGCTCGTCCAAGACAAGCGAGCACAACATTGTGTTCCTCGAGGGCGTCAAGTCCGCGCTGACGGCGGACGCCGCGTTCAAGGAAGGCTGGTACACCGAGAAGCCCGTCAAAGGCCTGCGCGCTGCTGCGCGCGTGTACGCCGGCTGGGGCTTCTCGCAGGCCTTCTACTGGCAGCAGGAGTACAAGAAGATGGGCTACTCCTCGCTCGAGGACTTCCTCGTCGGCTTCTGGGAGGGCTTCTTCCTCGACCGCCGCGACCCGAACAACCTGCTGACGATGCTGTGGACCTGGCAGAACGGCAACGTCGGCGCGACGCCCGGTCGCGGGTTCGACGGCGACCAGGTCGCGGCGCTGAAGACCATCAAGGCCAAGACGATCGTGGTGCCGGCGCTCAAGGACCTCTACTTCCCGCCCGAGGACGAGGAGTTCGCGGTCGGCCACATCCCGAACGCCGAATTGCGCGTCATTCCGGGCGTCTATGGCCACTTCGCGGGCGGCGGCGCGAACCCCGACGACATCAAGTTCATCGACGACGTCCTCAAAGAGCTCCTCGCGAGCTGACGGAGATCAGCCATGGCCGTGCCGCTGCAGGCCCGGCCGCGGTCGCCCTTCGCCACGGCCGCCGGTGAACCTCAGGGCTGCGGTGAATTCAGGGCCGTGGCCAAGTCTCCGGCAGACCATGGCCGCCGTCGGCTACCACTACCGTCCCGGTGACAAACGAGGCCGACTCGTGGGCGAGAAAGAGCACGCACGCGGCGATCTCCTCCGGCGTACCGCTGCGCCCGATCGGTCCCGCCGCCGCGGCGGCGGCTTCGAACGGTAACTGTGAATCGGTGGAGATGTAGCCTGGCGCAACGATGTTCACGGTGACGCCGGCTCCGACGACCTCCAGGGCCAGTGCCCGCGACAAGCCCACCAGGCCCGCTTTCGCGGCGGTGTAGGTCGACTGACCAGGCATCGCGTTCACCGTGCCCGTGGTCGACCCGATTGAGACGATTCGCCCGTATCCGGCCGCTGTCATCAGGGGCACCACCGACCGGCACATGAGAAATGCCGTCCTGAGATTGCGGGCCAGCGCCGCATTCCAGGCGGCGAGCGACATCTCCGCGACGTCGTCGTCGGTGTCCCAACCCGATGACACCGACGTCATGCCGGCGTTGTTTACCAGCACGTCGATCCGGCCCCACCGGTCCAACGCGGCGCGCACCAGACTGTCCGCCGCCCCGTCGACGGTCAGGTCGGCGATCACGCCGACGGCCGCGTCGCCGAGTTCTGCGGCCCGCTGATGCACGCGTTCGGAGGTGGCGCCCAGCACCACCCGGCCGCCCTCCGCGACGAGCGCGCGTGCGACCGCCGCACCGATGCCACCCGGTGCTCCGGCGCCGGTCACGATCGCCACCCGGTCCCGAAAGCGCGCCACGGGTCTAAACCTAGCCCGGGCGGTTGGGCGGTTGCCGTGTGGGCCGAGCCGCAGATCGCGGCTTCCAGCGCGTTGACACCCACCTCACCGCAATAGACACCAAAGGTGCTCAGGCGTGCGCACTTTCAATGTGGCGGCCGTCGATGGTTCACAGATTGGCTACCGGATAGCCGGAGTAACCAAATGGGTGTCTGCGGTGACGTAATCGGTCCGATGCAGCGCAAGCCTGGAAAGGCAGGGCAGAGCAGCTGTGCACACACTGGGCCCGACGCGGATCGATCCGACTACAGAACTGGGGATCGTTCCCACCCGGCGTTGCCGTATGGGGTGGGGATCCCTGATCAGTACGGTCGTCGCTGGGATGGAGACGATGGTGAGTCCGACGAACCACCCAATCCCGGTACCAGTGACCTGCGCCGCTGCACCCATGGTGAGGACAACAGCCTCTGAGCTAGAACCGAGCAGACTTGCTCGCCTTGCCAATTCATCTTCTAGGAGCCATCCATCGCGGTGATCACGATCACGGGCACGCTCTAGAAGCGCCTGTGGATCCTCGTGGATGCCGACATGTTCAGGTCGCTGCCTATCGTCAGAGTGGCGGTACCGTGCAGCAGCGTCCATGTCGGTCCGGCGATCTCGCGCGGGTCGCCGGCTGGCAGCAGGCGTGCGTGTTGGCATTGCACGATGGCGTCGAGCAGGAACCGAACCGACTCGATCACAGTGCAACACACCTGCGCCGCGGACGGGTCACCGACTCAGCGAGAGCGGCCACGATCGTGTGGAATACGAAGGATTGCAGGCGGTCTCACGCACTACGCGGCGCCAGCACGATGTCGAATTGAACTTTCGACCATCCCGATCCGGACAGGTCGCGCCCATTCGGCGCCGGTGTACCAGGCGGCTGCGCGACGAAGTCCTTGATCAGCGAGTCCTTGACCCCGAACACGGTGTCGGAGTCCAGCAATTCGTCGCCGCGCACGAAGATGTGCGTCACCAGCGTGCGATATCCGGGTGCTGTGACCATGAAGTGCAGATGCGATGCGCGCATCGGTGAGCGCCCGGTCGCCGCCAGCATCCGGCCCACCGGGCCGTCGTGTGGGATCGGGTATGGCGTGGGTGTCAGTCCCCAGAAACGCATAACGGCCGTCGGCGCCGGCGAACAGATGTGCGCGCGCACTGGTCCTTTCGTCGTCGTACTGCACGTCGTAGAAGCCGTCTTCGTCGGCCTCCCAGACGTCGATCCGCGCGCCGGGCAGCGGATTGCCGTCGACGTCGGTGACGGTGCCCTCCACCCAGCAGGGCTCACCGGCGGCGCCGAAGCTGATGTCGCCGCCGATGTCGACGCGGGGGCTGCCCTCGACGAAGAATGGGCCGAAAACGGTTGCTTCGGTGGCGTTGCCATGGGCGGCATTGTTGATCGTGATGGTCTGCATCGACGCGCCGAGCACATCGGAGAGCAGGATGAACTCCTGCCGCGTGTCGTCGGTGATGTGCCCGGCGTCGGTCAGAAACGCGATACCGGCCGCCCACTCCTCCTCGGTCAGCCGCACCTCCCGCAGGAAGTCATGGAGATGCCGTACCAGGGCCTGCATCACGTCCCGCAGCCGCGGCTGCGCGCAGGCGTCGAAAGAATGAAGCACCCGCTCGGTCAAGGCGGCCTCGCGCGCCGACTGCTCGGCGGCCACCTCCGTCGTCTCAGTGGCTGTCACGGGGGATGTCATCGGAGTTCCTTTCCCGCCCAGGCGGCGCGCAGAAGTTCGGAGATGGAGTCGGTAGTGACGGGGGTCGGGTTGCCGTGCGGGTGCTGCCGCAACGACCGCCTCCGCGGCCGCGGCGATACCGTCCGACGGCATGCCGATGTCACGAAGTGTGCGTGGTGCATCGAGCGCCTCGCGCAGTGTGGTCAGGCCGTCAAGCGCGCTCGGCGCGTCGAACGCCGCGGCGATGCGCCGTTCGGCCGCAGGCGCGTTGGGTGCGTTGAACGCCAGCACGTGCGGCAGCACCACGGCGTGCGTCGGCGCATGGGGCAGGTCGAACATGCCGCCGAGTACATGGCAGATCTTGTGATGCAGGCCCGAGCCCGCCGATGCGAACGCGACCGCCGAAAGGTACGCGCCGTAAAGGGTGTGCTCGCGGCCATCCAGGCCGGTTGGCTCGTCGACAACTGCGGACAGGCCGATTCGCAGCGCCCGGATCGCCTCGCCCGCCAGCACCGCGTTCACCGGATCAGCCCGCGGCGCCCACATCGCGTCCACGGAATGGGCCAGCGCGTTGAGCCCCGACGCGACACTCAGGTCGACGGGCAGCCGCTGGGTCAGCGTGGCGTCGTAGACGACAGTCTTCGGCAACACCCTGAGGTCGGTGCCGGTGTCCTTGCGCCCCGCCTCCGTCATCCCCCACACCGGAGTGACCTCCGAGCCTGCGTATGTCGTCGGGACCGCGACGATCGGCAGCCCGGTGGTCAGCGCGACCGCCTTCGCCAGGCCGGTGGCCGAGCCGCCGCCGATGCTGATCAGGGCGTCGACGTCGTGGTCCCGCGGCCGCGTCGCGGGCACGCTGCGCCACCTCGACCGGAACATGCATGACGACCTCCTCGCACCAGTGTGCGACGGGCACGCCGGCCAGGATCGCCTCCGCGGTGACGCGCTGGCCGCGCGAGGCGATCACCATCACTCGCCTCGCACCCAGCTCGGTGAGCGCATCCTTCAGATTCTCCGCGGCCGCGGCGGAGGCGAACCGCACGCGCTGGGGCAGGGTTTGGTGATCGAATCGCATGGTCGCCATCACCGGCCCAGGATGGTCGTCAGCGCGGTCCGCAACGCGTCCTCCGGGTCCTGCGGCAACGACATTGCGCGCCAAGCGATGTGCTTGTCAGGTCGCACCAGCAGCACACCGCTCTCCTCGACCTCGCGCAATTTGGCCCAGTCGTAGTAGAGGTCGGTGACCTCGCGGCCCGGGCCGATCACGACGGTCTGTACCGGGATACCGAGTTCGTGGCCGATCTTGTCACCGGCACTGGCCCACTCGTCACCGGCAATACCGGTGATCAACGTCCACTGCCGGTAGGGCGCCAGGTCCATCATGGCGAGTCGCCGCGTATTGTCCCCGACCCAGGCGTGCGGTAGATGCGAGCCTGGCGCCGTTGACATTTCGTAGTAGAGGTCAGGGTCACGGGTCGGCACTGGCGGCATACTGCCGTCGGATACCACCGCCGCCGACTCGTAGAACTGGCCGAGTTCCACACCGTGGGCGTTGAATTCGTAGTTCTTCAGATCCATCGCCGACACCAGAGCGGCGCGCTTGGCGACGCCTCGTGGGGTGTTGGCCTTCCGTTCCTCGATCGCGGCCGCCATCTCCGCCTCGGTGGTCGCTTCGAGCACGCCCAGCGCCTCGAACAGCCCCACGAACTCGCGACTGGATTTGTTGGCCCGCTTGACGATTCGTTCGGCCACAGGCGCGCGTTCGGCCGAATAGGTGTCCAGCAGTGCCGGAGCGGCCTGGCCGTTCAGCACCGCCGCGATCTTCCAGGCCAGGTTGTAGGAGTCCTGCACCGACGTGTTGGAGCCCAGCCCATTGCTCGGCGGGTGGCGGTGGATCGCGTCGCCTGCGCAGAATACCCGCCCACGCTGCAGGTGCGTGGCATACATCTCGTTGTTGCCCCACAACGACGCTCCGGTGATCTCGACGTCCAAATCGGGCACGCCCAGCAGGTTTCGGACGATCTGGGTTGCCGCAGCCTCGTCGACGGCGGGCGGCTCGTCGTTGATGTCATATCCCCACACGACGAGCCACTCATCCCACGGCCGCACCATGCGCACCAGGCCGGCCCCGATCCCGCCGACGTTGGAGCCCGGTTGCAGCACCCAGTACAGCACCGACGGGCGATGGTCGACGTAGCGGGCGATGTCGGCCTTGAAGGTGATGTTCATCGATCCGGCGATGTCCATGTCCCCGGCGAACGGCAATCCGATATCGGCGGCGATCTTGGACCGGGCGCCGTCGGCGCCGATCACGTATTTGGCGCGGATGGTGTAGCGATGACCGCTGAGCCGGTCCAGTACGTCCACGTCGACGCCGTCGGCGTCCTGTCGGTGCGCCAGGTATTCGGTGGAGAACCGGGCCTGGGTGCCGCGCATTGTCGCGTTGCGAACCAGGATCGGCTCCAGGTAGGTCTGCGGGATGTCGACGGTGAGGCAGGGCGATGCGAGTTGGTAGTCACCTTCCCGGTCGGGCCTGGTGCCCCACGTGTGGATGCGGCCGATCTCCTCCCCGGCGATCGCGGTGCAGAACACGGTATCGCCGACAAGCGCGTGCTCGGTGGCGTCGGCGAGAACCTGGTCTTCGATGCCCATGTCGCGGAAGATCTCCATCGACCGCTGGTTGGTGATGTGCGCCCGCGGGGTGTTGGCCGTCCACCGGTATTTGGTGACCATGATGTTGTCAACGCCAAGCGTGGACAGGAACAGTGCCGCCGATGCGCCGGCGGGGCCCGACCCGACGATCAGCACATCGGTCGTCACGGTGGCGGCCTGCGGCGGTCGGGTTTCGGCCATCCCGTCGTTGAATTCGGCCATCTGCTTCACCTTTCATCGATCAATCGGGGTGGATGTGCTGCCAGTGTGTGAGCAGCGGCACACCCGGCACGAGCATTGACGGCCGACTTGGCGGAAACCGGAAGTTGTGGCCGCCCCGCGCAAGCGGGGCCCGGCCGCGACTCAGGCCGTCGAGCGGGCCCGCGCTCGATGGCGCAGATCGGTGGCCCGTAGACCGAAGCGCTCCTTGAATGCGTGCGAGAACCGCGCTGGTGAGGTGAAGCCGCAGCGGTATGCGACCTCGGCGACACCGAATTCGGGTCCGTCCGTCAGCAGCCGATGGGCACGGTCCAGGCGTCGGCGGAGGATGTACCGCGGCATGCTCATCCCGCCGGTGGCGAACACCCGGGATAGGTGTCGCTCGCTGATACCGATACCGCGCGCGACCTCGGCGGCGCTGAGCCTGGGATCGGTGAGCCGCTCCTCGATGTAGGTCTTGGCCGCCGCCAGGTGCGCGGTGGCTAGACCGGCGGGCCTGCCGGAGACGAACCCACTCAGCAGGTCCAGCAGCGTTGCCTCGTCGACTGGCACCGCGGCGTCGGCACGCACCGCGCGGCCGACGAGCCGGGCCAGCGTTCTGGCGTGCACGTCGCCGCGGGCGAAGTCAAGCACCAGCGGCTCGGTAGGCACGGCAGTCCCGCTGAGATCGGCGAACACCTGCCGTGGCACCTTGATGGCCAGCTCCTCCAAGCCATGAGAGAAGCCGCGCATGAACGGCCGATCGGCGTCGCACACGATCACCTGGCCCGGCGAAACCGTGCGCACGCCATCGTCGTGGTAGAAAAACGCCTCACCGGCGAGCGTGAAGTAGCACGCGACGGCGTCGGACGGTGTCTGCCGGACTGTCTTCTCGGTGCGTTCGACGACATGCGGGTTGCCCAGCACGCGGGCAAGCTGCAGTTGCGGCAGCGCGACGTTGATCTCGGTTGCCTCCAAGGTGGTGTCCTGCAGCGATCGGCAGCGCACCGCGATCAGCGCTTGCGCGTTGTGGTCCTCCCACAATGCGATGCGCTGATCCTCCGGCAGACCCACGGTGCTGAACCGCAGCGGATCCGCAGTATCCGGGATCACGCAGTGAGCGTATACGTCGTGTGAGCTGGCTGAAGTGCAACGGCCCGGCGTGCATACACTGATTGGGCTGAAGAAGATCGCGACAAGTCAAGGAGACGTCGATGGTCGGCAACCCGGTGGTGCGGCACGTTGCGTACAGCTGCGCGGCGAATATCTGTTCGCGGCCGAGGGGACGCACGGGCTGCAGGTCTACGACGTCGCCAGTGTTGCCAACAAGGCCGTCAGTGCCCCGATCCTGGCGGCCCCGGCCGGGCCGACCGGCGGGCAGCTGCATATTCCGGCCGCGGATGCGACCTGCGTCGCCCTGCCGACCAACCAGCCGATCCATCCGGCGCGCAACGACGGGGCGTTGATGCGGCAGGAGAATGGCGAGCAGCCCTTTCATCCCCTGTACAACTACGCGCTGATCACCGATGCCCGCGAAGGCCTCATCCTCACGGACGTAAATACACTTGCCGACGGTGATCCGCGCAACAACTTTTTGCATCGCGCGCTGACCTGGAACGCGCACGGGGTACTCAACGGTGCCCGGCACCTCACGATCGGCGGCCACTACGTGTACATCGCCGCCGATGCCGGACTGGTCATATTGGACCTCGATGAACCGTTGCGGCCGCGGCTGGTGAGCATCGTACCGCTGGCTGATGTGCGTGCCTCGGCACTGCAGTTTCGCTATCTGTTCGTCACCGACCGCGAAGGCCTGCGCGTCATCGAGATCACCGACAAAGCGCATCCGCGCTTGGTGCCCGGGCTGATAGCGCTCGCTGACGCGCAGCGGCTGTACCTTGCGCGCACCTATGCATATGTGGCGGCGGGCCGCGACGGCCTGGCTATCGTCGATATCGAGAAACCCGAGCAACCGCGGTTGCTACAGCGCTTTACGGCAGGCGGGGCATTGAACGACACGCGTGATGTAGTAGTCGGCTCAACCAATGCCTCACTGTTCGCCTACGTGGCGGACGGGCGCAACGGCCTGAAGGTGTTGCAGCTCACCTCGCCTGACAGCCAGCCGA
Source organism: uncultured Alphaproteobacteria bacterium (assembly GCA_963742425.1). GTDB lineage: Bacteria > Pseudomonadota > Alphaproteobacteria > Rhizobiales > Xanthobacteraceae > Bradyrhizobium. The sequence continues at coordinate 13,934 of CAVULR010000004.1, read as the reverse complement.
AGTTCTATGGCTTCAGCCCCGAGCCCAGACCCGAGCTGATCGCGCGCTATGCGACTGGCGGCCCGGCGCTGGCACTGTCCAAGGGCCTGGATCGGGACCGCGCCGTGGATGAGACGGGCAACCAGATCGCAGTCTTCGGACGTTACGGCTCGCGGCCGCTCACGCTCGAGGAAATGCAGCGGCTTTACCTGGACGCTGAGGGCAAACCGTGGTTCGCGCGGCCGCAATAGCCCTGATGCTGGCGGCTGCCTGCACCGCTGCGCGCGCCGAGGAGGCGGCGGGTGGCGTCGCGCTGCTTCCGAGCCAGTCCCCGGTCCGCCACCTCGGGGTGAGCAGCTGTTCCTCGTCGGTCTGTCACGGCGCGGTCACACCCGCCGGCGGCCACGACGTGCTGCTCAACGAGTACGTCACGTGGGCGCACGAGGATGCGCATGCGAGGGCCTTTGCGAGCCTCGGCTCGCAGAAATCACGCGCCATCGCCGCCCGGCTCGGACTCGCGGATGCGGCGACCGCCAAGCTCTGCCTGGACTGTCACGCCGACAACGTGCCCGCGGCGCAGCGCGGGGAGAAGTTCACCCTGAACGACGGAGTGGGGTGTGAGGCCTGCCACGGCGGCGCCGAGCACTGGCTCACCACCCATGCCTCGCGTGACGCCGGTTATCGCAATGATACGGCCCACGGCATGTATCCCACCGCCGAACTCGGGTCACGCGCGCGCCTGTGCCTGTCGTGCCACTACGGCACGGACGAGAAGTTCGCCACGCATCGCCTGATGGCCGCGGGCCACCCGCGCCTGAGCTTCGATCTCGATACCTTTCTCGCCCTGCAACCCCCCCACTACCGCCTCGATGCGGGCTATCGCGCGCGCAAGCCGAGTTACGGCCACACGCAGATCTGGGCCTACGGGCAGCTGGCCTCTACACTGGCAGAGCTCGAGGCGCTGCAGGGCCCGAGACTCTCAGGTGCGGCGCTCTTTCCGGAACTCGCCCTGTTCAACTGCTACGGCTGCCACATGAGCTCCATGCGGCGCACCGACTGGAACCAGGGTCAGCTGTGGGAGGGTGTCGAGCCCGCGACCGTAGCGCTGCCGGACGGGCATCTGACCATGAGCTACGTGATCGCGCAGCAGCTCGATCCCTCTCGTGCCTCGCAGCTGCTACAGGCGAGCCGCGCGCTGCTGCATTCGAGCGCCGCGGACCGCTTGCAGCTCGTTGCCGCCAGCCGCCAGGTCGCAACGCTGGTCACCGAGCTGCGGCGGCTCGCCGCCCGGCATGAATGGACCCGCGCGGAACAGCGGCAGCTGCTCGAGTCATTGCTGAGGCTCGGCGCCAGGGGTGAGCTACGCAACTACCTCGTTGCGGAGCAAACCGTCATGGCCATTCACGGACTGCTCATCGAGCTTGGACTCGCCGCCGAGCAGCAGCAACGCGTGAACGAATTGTTTCGCTTGGTGCAAAACGACGAGAGCTACGCCCCTGAGCAGCTGGCTGCGGTGCTCACGCAGATGCGGACGGCGTTGGGCACGAGTGCGCCACCGTGAACTGCACGCGTGGCTCTGTGTGCACGCCTCAGACGTTGAAGCGGAAGTGCATCACGTCGCCTTCCTGCACGACGTATTCCTTGCCCTCCAGCCGCAGCTTCCCGGCGTCCTTGGCGCCCGCTTCCCCCTTGCCGGCCAGGTAGTCCGCGAATGCGATCACCTCGGCGCGGATGAAGCCGCGCTCGAAGTCGGTATGGATGACGCCGGCAGCCTGCGGGGCCGTCGAGCCCACGCGCACGGTCCAGGCGCGCACCTCCTTGGGGCCCGCGGTGAAGAACGTCTCGAGCCCGAGCAGGCCGTAGGCGGCGCGGATCACCCGGTTCAGCCCGGGCTCCTTGAGGCCGAGCTCCGCCAGAAACTCCGCCCGCTCGGCCTCCTCCAGCTGGGCGATCTCCGCCTCGATGGCCGCGCACACCGCCACCACCGCGGAGCCGTCGGCGGCCGCGCGCTGGGTGAGGGCATCCAGAAGCGGGTTGTTCTCGAAGCCGTGCTCGGCCACGTTGGCCACGTACATGACCGGCTTCGCGGTGAGCAACTGCAGCTCGCGCAGATCGCGCTTCTCCTCGACGCTGAGCGTCATGGCACGCACCGGCTTCACCGCATCGAGCTGCACCTTGACGCGCTCGAACAGCGTGCGCCGGCGCACGGCGTCCTTGTCACCCCCCTTGGCTGCCTTGGTGGCCCGGTCGAGCCCCTTCTCGAGCGTCGCCATGTCCGCAAGCGCTAGCTCGGTATCGATGACATCGATGTCCGAAAGTGGGTCGACCTTGCCGGCGACGTGGATGACGTCGGTGCTCTCGAAGCAGCGCACCACATGGGCGATCGCGTCCACCTCCCGTATGTGCGAGAGAAACTGGTTACCGAGGCCCTCGCCCTGCGAGGCGCCGGCGACGAGACCTGCGATGTCGACGAACTCGACCGTCGTCGGCACGATCTTCTCCGGGCGCGCGATAGCCGACAGCTGCCCGAGGCGCGGGTCGGGAACCGGAACCACGCCGACATTCGGGTCGATGGTGCAAAACGGGTAGTTCTCGGCGGCGATCTGCGCGCGGGTGAGCGCGTTGAACAGCGTCGACTTACCGACGTTGGGCAGACCTACGATGCCGCAGCGGATTGGCATGGGGGGATGATCGTCCTCTATTGGGCCGCAGGTACGGTGGGGGCCGGGTCGCGGCCGTGCAGACGGTTCATGGCGATCTGGGCACCCTCGTTCAAGAGCACCGGCACGCTGTCGGCAGCGGCGAGCAGCGCCTCCTGGATGAGTGGTGCATCCGTGGCATTGGGGCGCCCGAGCACATAGTCGAGCACCCGCGTGCGGTCGCCCGGGTGGCCGATCCCGATGCGCAGCCGCCAGAAGCCATCCCCCATCTGCGCGATCACGTCGCGCATGCCGTTGTGGCCCGCAGCTCCGCCGCCCTGCTTCAGGCGCACGACCCCGGCGGGAAAATCGAGTTCGTCGTACGCGACCAGAATGCTCTGCACCGGCACCTTGTAGAAGGTGGCGACACTGCGCACCGGGTCTCCGCTGTGGTTCATGTAGCTCATCGGTTTCAGCAGCCATAGGTCCGCACCGGCAAGGCTCGCGCGCGCCAGCTCCGCGCGGTGCCGCGGCTCGCTCCTGAAGGTCGCGTTCGCGCGCCGTGCCAGCTCGTCGGCGAACTGGAAGCCGGCGTTGTGACGCGTGCGCGCGTACTCGGTGCCGGGATTGCCGAGGCCGACGATCAGCTTGAGGGGCTCACCTGCCATGTCGATGACTCACCGAAGGAAACGCCGCCGGCCGCTCTCGGAAAGGCTTCCGAAGCGGCCGGCGGACCATCACGCCACGGACTTGGCGGCTACTTCTTGCCGCCTTCCTTCTTGGCTGGGGCTGCCTCCCTCTTCTCCTCGCCCTTCTTGGCATCGCCAGGGGCGGCGGGCGCTGCGGGGGCGGCACCGGCAGCAGGAGCTGCTCCGGCAGCAGGTGCGGCACCCTCGACCGGTGCCACGGCCGCGACGGCCTCTGCGGCCACCGGCTCCGGCTCCTCGGCACGCGGCGCATGGATCGAGACCACGGGCGCGTTGCGGTGCGCCAGCTCCGGGATGGTGACGCCGGCAGGCACCGGCACGTCGGCAAGAAACTTGGTCTCGTTCAGGTGCATGCCCGAAAGGTCGAGCTCGAGGAACTCCGGCAGGTCCTTCGGCAGGCAGGTGACCTCGACGTCCGAGAGCATGTGCGACACGACGCCCCCCTCGGTCTTGACGCCCGGGGAGATGCTTTCGCCCTTGAAGTGGATCGGCAGGTGGATGCGGATCGCTTCGTTCTCCACCACACGCTGCAGGTCGACGTGCACGACGAGGTTCTTCGCCGGATGCATCTGTACGTCCTTGACGATGGCCTCCTGGGTCGTCTCGCCGATCTTCAGGCGCACGATGGAAGAATAGAAGCGCTCATCCCCGACCATGGTGAGGAGGTTCTGCTGGTCGAGAATCAGGGCCTGGGCGTCCTTGCGGGCGCCGTACAGGATGGCGGGGACCTTGCCGGTGTGACGCAGGCGGCGGCTCGCACCCTTGCCTTGCATCGCACGCGCGTCCGCGCCGAAGGTGAATGAAATACGCATGACTCAATACTCCAGATAGTGACTACCAACACGTGCCGGTTCGCGACCAAACCCGCACTCCAAAAACCTGCGCGCTCCCGGCGCATCTCAGTCGATGTACAGCGAACTCACCGACTCCTCGTCGCGGATACGACGGATGGTCTCCGCCAGCAGCGCCGCCACCGACAGCTGCCGGATGCGACCCGCACTCTTGGCCGCGGCGCTCAAGGGGATCGTGTCCGTCACGATCAGCTCATCGAGGGCCGACTTCGAAATCCGCTCTACCGCGCCGCCCGAAAGGATCGGGTGCGTGATGTAAGCGACCACCTTGGTGGCGCCCTCATCCTTCAGTGCCTGCGCCGCCTGACACAGGGTGCCGGCGGTATCGACCATGTCATCGATCAGGACGCAGGTCTTGCCCTCGACCTCGCCGATGATATTCATCACCTTCGACTCGTTCGCCCGCGGGCGGCGCTTGTCGATGATCGCCAGCTCCGTATCGTCCAGACGCTTGGCAAAGGCCCGCGCGCGCGCCACGCCACCGACGTCTGGCGAGACCACCACGACGTTGCGGTAGGCCTGCTTCCACGCATCCCCGAGCAGCACCGGGGAGGCGTACACGTTGTCCACGGGGATGTCGAAGAACCCCTGGATCTGATCCGAGTGCAGATCGATCGTCAGCATGCGCTGCACGCCGGCGCTCGAGAGCATGTTGGCGACCAGCTTGGCGGTGATCGCCGCGCGCGAGCCCTTGGTGCGCCGGTCCTGGCGCGAGTAGCCCAGGTACGGCACCACCGCGGTGATGCGCTGCGCCGAGGCGCGCCGGCAGGCATCCACCATCACCAGCAGCTCCATCAGACTGTCGTTCGCCGGCGGGCAGGTCGGCTGCAGGATGAACACGTCGCGCCCGCGCACGTTTTCCATCAGCTCGACGTTGATCTCCCCGTCGCTGAAACGTCCCACTTCGGCCTGCCCGAGCGGCATCTGCAGATGCTTGGCGATCGCATGCGCCAGGGCCGGGTTGGCATTGCCCGCAAACAGAGCCAGTGTCTCGCTCGTACTCATACTCTAATGTGCGCGCACTTCCTCGGCCCCACGTTCATTGGCTGGGGTGGAAGGATTCGAACCTCCGAATGGCGGGATCAAAACCCGCTGCCTTACCACTTGGCGACACCCCAGCATCCGGTCCGCCCGCGGCCGGTTGCAGTGGCGCGGGCGCGCATATTACAGCCGCCCCCGGCGCGCCGCCTAAGCCTTCAGGCGCTCGTGCACGGGCGAGGCGTCCAGGCCGCGCGCGACGTAGCTCTTCCAGCGATCCGGCACGCGCGCCGCGAGACGCTCCGCCTCGATGGCACTGCCGAACGCCGCGAACACGCAGGCCCCGGTTCCGGTGAGGTGCGCGGGCGAGCGCTCCCGGAGCCACTCCAGCGCCGCCGCGACTTCCGGGAAGTGGCTGCGTACCACCGGCTCGCAGTCGTTGCGGCCACCGGACTCAAAAAAGGCGCGTATTGTGATGAGGGGGGAATTACGTGTCAATTCAGGGCTCTGGAACACCAGGGCGGTGCTCACGTGCACCTGCGGGTGGATGATGAGGTACCAGCGCTCGGGGAGTGTCACGGGGATGAGCTGCTCGCCCACTCCTTGCGCCCACGCCGAAGAACCCTGAACAAAAACAGGCACATCCGCGCCCAGTGGCAGTCCCAGGGCCGCAAGGTCATCCATCGACAGCCCGCAGCCCCACAACTTGTTCAGGGCCAGAAGCGTGGTCGCCGCGTCCGAGCTTCCTCCCCCCAGGCCCCCGCCCAGGGGGATGCGCTTGCGGATGCGGAGGTCCGCCCCGAGCGCCGTGCCGCTCGCCCGCTGGAGGGCACGCGCCGCCCGGACCGAAAGGTCCTCATCCGCCGCCACCCCGGGGGCGCCCTCGCCGCGGGTGATCTGGCCGTCGGCGCGCACCGCGATCTGCACCTCGTCGGCCAGGTCGATCAGCTGGAAGAGCGTCTGCAGCTCGTGGTACCCGTCGGCGCGGCGGCCGGTGACATGCAGGAACAGATTGAGCTTGGCGGGCGCCGGCCAGCGCGTCGTCCCGCTCACAGCTGCCAGTCCTCCACGAACAGCCGTACCCGCACGGCATCGCGCTGCAGCGTCAGGCGCGCCGGCAGCGGCGCCCCCGCCGCGCTCATGTAGTCGCCGTAGTCGATGTGCCAGCCGTCCTGGCTGAGCGCAGTGAGGCGCTGCTGCGCCGGATCGAGCGTTTCCTGCGCGGGCCGAGCCGGGTCGGGCACGCCGAGCACCCAGTAGCGCAGGCTCGCGATCGGCACGTCGAACCCCAGGCGCGCGGTGAGTTCCGCGTGCGCGGCCTGATTGGAAACGTGCTCGCCCTTCGAGGTCACCAATTCGAGTTCGTCCCCCTGCGCCTTGATCTGCAGGCCGCCGACGCCGAGCGGTCCTTCGAGCGCGATCTGCGAGCGCACACCCTCCTGGCTCCAGCGCAGGTTCGCGTTGAAGCCGTTACCGGCAGCCGACAGCGCCACACGCCCCTTGAGGCCAAAGTGAGTGAGCGCCTGCAGCTGCGGACGCCGATCCTCCCAGGGCGCCGCAGCCGGGAGCGCGGGCGGCGGCAAGGTGCGGCAGCCGGCGAGGACCACGAGGACCAGCGCGGCGGTGACCCGCGCCGCGCTACTGCGCATCGGGCAGGAACCGCTTCAGGGTGGCCTTGAGGGGTTTGGAGTTGGGTTCGCGCGCGAGGGCGGCCGCCCACACACGCCGTGCCTCGTTCTTGTTACCGCTCACCCAGAGCGTTTCACCCCAGTGCGCGGCGATCTCGCCGTCGTGGCCGAGGCTGTAGGCGCGCTCGAGCGTTGTGCTGGCGCCCTTCACGTCACCGGAGCGGTAGCGCACCCAGCCGAGGCTGTCGAGGGCGGCGGGACTGTCGGGCATCACGGTGAGCGCGCGACGGATCAGCTGCTCGGCGTGCGGCAGCTCGAGGGAATGGTCGGCGAGCGTGTAGCCCAGCGCGTTGAGCAGCGTCGGATCATCCGGACGCTTCTCCAGCAGGTGTTCGAGCGCGTCCACCGATTCGTGCACGTGGCCGGCCTGCTCCAGAATCACCGCCCGGTCGTACTCGATGGACGGATGCTGTGGATGGCGCTCGAGCTCGGTACTGAGTATGGCCAGTCCCGCATCCGCCTCGCCGTGATCGGCGAGCAGGCGTGCCTTGGCGAGGGTCAGGTCGAGCTCGTCCTCCGGGTGATCGGCGGCGTAGTCATCCAGCAGCGCGAGGGCCTCGGTGCGCGAATTGCGCTCAAGCAATAGCGCCGCCGCGCGCGAGCGCGCCGGGACCGCGACGGAGGAATCGTAGAGGCGGCGGTAGGCGGCGATCGCCCCGTCCGGATCGCCATCGCGCGCGGCGATGTCGGCGAGGTAGAGCTGGGCGCCGTCGTTCCCTTCGCCACTCGAGAGCAGGTCGCCGAAGCGCTGCCGCGCCTCTTTGTAGTCACCGGAATTGAAGGCCAGCAGCGCGAGCCGCCGGTCGATCTCCGCCTGCGGCGCGCCGCTCGCACGCAGGTGCTCCAGCTCCTGATGCGCTTCCTCGCTGCGATCGAGCGAGGCAAGGATCTCGGCGAGCTCGATACCACCGCGCTGTGCGTCGTGGCTCTTGGCCTGGCGCGCTGTGGCCAGCGCCTGCGTCGAATCCCCGCGCATCACGTAGGCGCGCGCCAGGATGCGCAGCGCGGCAAGATCACCCGGGTCCTTCTGCAGCGCGGCTTGCGCGTAGTGGGTCGCGCGCTGGCCGTCGTAGCCGGCGAGTGACAGCTCGCCGAGAAGGGTAAACGTGTCGACCGAGTTGGCTCCGGGCTCGAGCGCGCCGCTCATGGCAATCAACACCGCGGAGGCATCCGACTCCTCTAAGAGGAGCGCGGTGAGCTCGGTCATGCTGCGCGCGGTGCGTGCCTCCGCCCGGCGCGGCAGCGCCGGTGCTGCACCCTCGGCCTCCTTGGTGCTCGCCGCGGGTGCGGCGTTGGTCTGCTCCTCGACCCGCCAGAATTCGTGGATCGCCGCGCGCGCCTCCGCAGTACGGTAGAGCTTCAAGGCGACCGCGGCATAGAGGGCATTGGCCTCCCGGTCGTTCGGGGCGAGCGCGCGCCAGCGCTGCGCGGATGTCCAGGCGGCCGGCAGGTGTTCGCAGGCCATGGACAGCTGCGTGGCACGGCGCGCGAGCTGCGCGTCGCCGCCGGCGGCGGCCTTGGCATAGGACTCCGAAGCCTCGCGGCAGTCCCCGCGCTTCAGCGCCGCTTCCGCCGCGAGGGTGAGCGCGGTGGCATCGGCCGGACTCGGCGGCGGTGGCTGCGGCGCGGCGGCATGCTGCGCGGCGCACCCGGCCAGCAGGCAGGCGCCGAGGAGGGAAATTATGGGAATACGCACGCGTTTCATCATACTCCGGATGACTATAGACCCGGGGCGGATGGCGTGCATTGCGCAAGTTGTCACAAAGTGCAGACATACCCGTAAAATGCGCGCCCGCGGACAAACATGAAGGAATCCATCCGACAGCGCCTGCAGAAACTCTCCGATCGCTTCGAGGAGGTCGGGCGGCTGCTCGCCACGGATGAGGTCCCCGGAGGTTCCCAGCGATTCCGCGAGCTGTCGATGGAGTACGCGCGCCTGCAGCCGCTGGCGGAGCGCTTCGGCAGCTACCACCGGCTGGAGCGAGAGCTCGAGGCTGCGCGCGAACTCGCCGCGGATGCCGATTCGGGCATGCGCACACTCGGCGCCGAGGAGGTCATGCGCCTGCAGGGCGAGATCACCGCCGAGGAAGAGGAGCTGCGCAGGCTCCTGCTGCCAAAGGACGCGCGCGACGACAAGAGCATCTTCCTGGAAGTGCGGGCCGGCACCGGCGGGGACGAGGCGGCGATCTTCGCCGGCGACCTGTATCGCATGTACGCGCGCTATGCCGAGTCCAAGGGACTCGTCCCGGAGGTACTCAGCGAGAGCCCGGGCGATCACGGCGGGTATAAGGAAATCATCAGCCGCATCGCCGGCAAGGGCGCCTTCTCGCGCCTCAAGTTCGAGTCCGGCACCCACCGCGTGCAGCGCGTACCGGACACCGAGGCCCAGGGCCGGATTCACACCTCCGCCGTCACGGTGGCGATACTCCCCGAGCTGGACGAGGTTGACGATGTAGAGATCAACCCGGCGGATCTGCGCATCGATACCTACCGCTCCTCCGGCGCCGGTGGCCAGCACGTCAACAAGACCGATTCCGCGGTACGCATCACGCACCTGCCTTCCGGCATCGTGGTGGAATGCCAGGATGAGCGCTCCCAGCACAAGAACCGCTCGCGCGCCATGGCACTGCTGAAGGCGCGCCTGCTCGCGGCTGAGCAGGAGAAGCAGCAGAGCGCCCAGGCGCAGTCGCGCCGCCTGCAGGTCGGTAGCGGCGACCGCTCCGAGCGCATCCGTACCTACAATTTTCCGCAGGGACGCGTCACCGATCACCGCATCAACCTGACGCTGTACAAGCTGCAGCAGGTGATGGATGGCCAGCTGGATGACCTGATTCAGGCCCTGCAGCAGGAGTATCAGGCAGAGCAACTGGCGGAAGAGGCGTGAGCGAGGTCGTCCCCGATCTGGTCGTCGACAGTGTCACCGGGATAGAGGTGGCGCTGCCGGTAGCCGGGCCAGGAGCGCGCGCCTACGCCTACCTGATCGATTGGACCATCAAACTCGCGCTCGCGCTCGCGTGGTATGTGGTGGCCGCACTCATCTATAACGGGCGCCTGTCGCTGGCCGCGCCTCTGACCAGCGAGGCGCGCTGGTTCGGCGCCGTCGTGGTCCCCGCATTGGCCATCTATTTTCTCTACCACCTGGCAGTAGAGCCTGCGATGCGCGGCCTTACCCCCGGCAAGCGCCGGGTCGGCATCCGCGTGGTCACCCGCAACGGCAGCGCCCCCTCGATCGGCGTCCTCCTGGTACGCAACGTGTTCAGGCTCATCGACAGCCTGCCGGCCCTGTACGGGCTCGGGCTCACGGTGATGGTCCTCACGCGCGAGAGTCTGCGGTGCGGCGACATGGCGGCCGGAACCCTGGTGGTGTACGAACGCACCGGCGCGGATCTCGAGCTGCCGCAAGGTGCCGCGGCGCGCATCGGCACGCTCGATAGCGCCGGCGCGGAGATCGTGGCTGACCTGCTGCAGCGCTGGCCGGAACTGGTACCGTCTGCGCGTCAACACCTGGCCCGGCAAGTCTTGCAGCGCTACTTGGGCCAGAACGCGGACCTGAGCGAGACGGACGATCTCACCTGGCGTGCACGCCTGGAGCGTCTGGCCCGCCTGGGCAGCGCATGAGTGGCGACAGCAGCGCGCGGCGCACCGCGCTGGCCGCGGGACTGCTCAGGCGTGCCGCGACCTGGCAGCAGGCCTCAGCGCGCACCGCACGTCTTGCCGGTGGACGCACCGACGATGCGGCGGACGCGGCACGACTGGCCGACGACTATCGGCTGCTGGCGCACGATTTGGCGCGTGCCCGCGCGCTCATGCCGGCGAGCCGCAGCCGCGAGTACCTCGAGAGCGCCTATGCACGGGCGCACGCAACGCTGCACCAGGGCGGCTGGCGAGTTGGCACGTCGTTGCGTCGGCTATTCGCTGATCGGATACCAGAAGCCGTGCGCTGGCTGACACCGTATCTGTGGTGGACGACTCTCATATTCGTGCTCGCCGCACTTGCTGGTTACGCGCTGGTGCATCGTTACCCCGACATGATTGCCCTGTTCGCCGGACCGGACATGATCGCCAGTGTTGAAAAGGGCAAGCTGTGGACCGAAGGCCTGCTCAACATCGTGCCCTCCTCGATCCTGTCGGTGCAGATTCTTGCCAACAACATCGTGGTAAGCCTGTTTGCCTATTGCCTCGGTTTCCTTTTTGGCCTGGGCACGCTCTACATCCTCGGCTTGAATGGCCTGATGCTCGGTGCCGTTTTTGCCTTCACCGGCGAGCACGGGCTCGCCGGTGACCTCTTTCGCTTCATCGTGGCTCACGGCTGCGTCGAGCTGTCGGTGATGTGCCTGTCGGGGGCCGCGGGGGCCGCGGTCGGGGAGGCGCTCATCCGTCCGGGAAGCGGCGGTCGCCTCGAGTCGTTCCGCGACGCCGCCATGCGCTCGGGCGTTGTGCTGCTGGCGTGCGCCTTGCTGCTGGTGGGCGCAGGCCTCATCGAAGGATTCGTCTCTCCTGACCCCGATTTCTCGCTCGCCACACGCGTTGCAATCGGGGTCAGCTACTGGTTTTTCATGGTACTGCTGCTGTCGGGGCGATTGTTCACTCGCGCAGCACGCACCGTACCCGACGCCGACTAAACCCGGCGCGAGCGCCGCAATGATTCGTAGCGCGCAAACAGGTCGCGCTCGAGGCGCTGCGCGGAATCCGCGACCACTACCGGCACGCCCAGCCGCTGCAGAAAGGCACGGTGGCCGGCGGCGCGGGCCTCGTGCTCGCTCGCGGCAAGGGCTACCCACGGGTCGCTCCAGTCACGTGCCGGTTGCTGCGCCAGACTGGCGATCTCGCGGCTGCGCATTCCGGCTATGAGGACCAGATGCCGGGGCGCGAGCAGGCGTACCGCGCGCACCAGTGAGTCGGCGAGGCTCGCGTCGTCGAGGTCAGTGAGGAAGACGACGAGCGCGCGCTGCTTGAGAAGTTCACGGATGCTCGCTGCGGCCGCAGTCGGGGCAGACTCCGCGGGGCGCACCTCCAGATGTTCAAGCGCATGGCGCAAACGCGTCACCGCAATCGTTCCGCGCGCGGGCGGGCAGGTTGCGAGGATGCGGTCAGCATAGACGACGAGTCCGATCCGATCGTCATTGTGCGTGACGAGTTCCGCGAAGCGTGCGGCCAGATTGGCGTACACGGCGAGTCGGTCTAACGCTCCGCTGCGGATGCGGCTCAGGCGTCCTGCATCGATCGCCACGAGTATGTCGAGGTGCTGATCCTCGCTGTACTCGCGGGTCACCAGCGCCCCGCTGCGCGCGGTTGCCTTCCAGTCACACCGAAATCTGGCGAAAGAAGGGCCGTAAGCGTAATTGATAGGAGCCCTTACGTATGATCCAGGATTGAAGATTTGCAGATAAATCAGCAAGCGCAATACAAACCGCAAACTCCTATTGCCATTGAGCTCTGCGTCAAGCCTAGTGAACATCTGCTCAATACCCCCACGGGGAGTCGAACCCCGGTTTTCGGACTGAGAACCCGACGTTTAGCCTCAAGATTACCGAAGAAAACCGCGATTCTCAAGCGCATGTATGCAAAATCGCTGGCAGTAAAAAACCTCGGGCGCGAAAATCGGTTGCCGACGCCACGCCCGACGCCGACTTGGCGGCCGTGGTCGATGCGTGGCACAAGCTGCCGGCAGCCGTGCGGGCGGGCATCGTGGCAATGGTCAAGGTATCGACCGCCGGAAAGTAGCACGCAACACAACGCAAGCCAGCGGCGGCAATCGGCATCGACGGTTTGGCGCTTTGGTGAAACATTCGTACACTTGGGATCGTCGGGTTCAGCGCTGGCCAGCGCCTACGGCCCGCCATCGTTCCCGGGCGTCACCTGCGGGGCGATGGCCGGCTGGCCCGGCGCAACCCTACAGGTGAGCATCATGGCACGCTCTGCTACGCGGCCTCAAATTTTCAAGCACGCGTCCGAATTTTCCTTGGCTTAAGTCTGTCAATTTCGGCTCACGGCGAATTGCACGTCCGACGCTTGAGCAGTTGCGAGACGTTCGCTCGAAAGCGGCAGAATTATTGAAATGGTTGAAACGGTACAACGCCTCACCATATGGCCTGAACCCGGGCGAAGTAAGCAATGCGCTATCGATGCTAAAATCGGGCGCTAAAGAGAGTCGGTTTTTATGACGATGACGAGTCGCCAGAATGGCCCGTTCCAAGCCGGGAGATTAGTTACTTTGCAATTCAGGTCCGAAGCACCTATCGGTCGCCTATCAATGGTTGGGAATTGAAGAATCTACCGTTGGCCCCATTATCTGGACAGGAACCAGCAAAACAAACGCACCGCCGAAACCATTTCCTGAACCATTCCTCAATCAGATTGAACATGCTCTCGACGAATGGCCGGATAACGACAGCGGCAATGCCGATGAACAGAAAAATCGCGAAATTGCAAACCCGCTTGTGACGTTTGCACAAATGGCGGCGGCTGCTGTTTGGAACCGTCAAGCTTCCGGGTTTGCAAAACAGCGACTGCGCTACCAAAGCCGGAAGTAGCGCCACAAAGGGCGGCGAGCCGCGCAGTGGCGCTGGCAATTGTGAGGCCAATACTTTGCAGAGTATTCCCGACCACAACAATTCCGGCTGACCCGCCGTCAGATTACGCCAACATTTTGTATGCGTTTGTGTGCGCTTGAGTGCGCTTGACTGCGCAAGTGTTCTAATCGCGAGTTGAACTGTTTTTTCGTCGCGCCTTAAATGGGGTTATCGAGCGCGACACGTTCAACAAAAACAGCGCGGCACTTGAAGCCGTCCCGACGCCGAACATCGTGACCGCGACAAACTTCGCCGCAATCTCTCCGAGCGCCGGCTACTACGGCAATTGCTGAAACTGGCGGAGCGGAAGGCCGCCATCGAAGCCGACGATAGGGGAACGAATCATGCCTGACCATACCCCGCTCGAAGCGCACACTCCCGCCGCTGCTGACCACCGCGCAGGCGGCGCAACTGGCCACCGCTGGCGAGCGGACGTGGTGGCGCTGGAGTTGCGCGGGCATCGCGCCGGCCCCGCTGAAAATCGGCGGGTGCGGTTAGGTATCGTCGCGACGAGCTATTG
>CAVULR010000003.1:0-212606 GCA_963742425.1 uncultured Alphaproteobacteria bacterium | reverse complement strand
TCGGTCGCGCAGCGTCAGGTATCCGCGCTCGTCGAACGACCCCATGTCGCCGGTGTGCAGCCAGCCGTCCCTGCAGCGTCGCCGCGGTCGCGTCGGGGTTGTTCCAGTAGCCGGACATGACGACGTCACCGCGGCAGACGATCTCGCCGATCTCGCCGACCGCGGCCGGTGGCCGTCCGCGCAGCACCGCGACATCCACGCCGGAGCGCGGCGTAACCGACCGAACCCAGGATCGCGTCGTCGGCATCGAGGTGGTCGGCGCGGCGCAGGCCGGTGATCGTCATCGGCGCCTCACCCTGGCCGTAGAGCTGGACGAAGATCGGGCCGAACGCCGCCATCGCCTTCTTCAGGCTTTCGACGTACATCGGGCCGCCGCCGTAGACCACCGTCTTGCAGGTTGCGCGGGCAGGCCGCGTCCGGTCTGCACCAGGCGCTGCACCATGGTCGGCGCGAGGAAGGCGCTGCAGCCCGGGTGGTGGTCGCACAGGTCGAGGAACTCGTCGGGTTCGAACGCGCCCGACGCCGGGCATCACCTGGCGGGCGCCGCGCAGCACGTACGGCGGCGACGTACAGGCCGGAACCGTGCGACATCGGCGCGCCGTGCACCAGGCTGCAGTTCTCGTCGGGCGCGTCGAAGTCCGCGAGATGCGAGACCGTCATCGCCATCAGGTTGCGGTGCGACAGCATCGCGCCCTTGGACCGGCCGGTGGTGCCGCTGGTGTAGAACAGCCACGCCAGCGTCGACGGGTCGGTGCCGCGGCGGTGCCGACGGCGCGGCGCCGAACCGGCTCGAGTACGTCGTCGGAGCCGATCACCTCGATCGGCACCGCGGTGACCGGTGCCAGCTCCGCGGCGATCTTCGGCGACGCGAACACCTGCGACACGCCGGAGTCGTCGAGGATCTGCTCCATCTCGCGGGGATGCAGCTTGTAGTTGATCGGCACGAAGACGCACTCGGCGGCCCAGATGCGCGAACATCAACTCGACGATCTCCGGCCGGTTCTCGCTGGCGACCGCGATCCGCGCGCCGGCGCCCGAGCTGCCGCCGATCGAGGCGGCCAGCCGCAGCGCCCGGTCGCGCAACTCCGGCCCACGTATGCACCTGGTGCTCACCGAGATACACCGCGCCGCGGTCGCCGAAGCGGGCGGCGGCCTGGTCGAGCAGCGCGAACAGGTTCATCGGGCGACCCACTCCGACGTCAGCGCGAAGTCCGACAGATACTTCGTCGAACTCCAGCCGCCGTCGACGACGATCGTCTGGCCGTTGATGAAACTGCCGCCCTCCGAGCACAGGAACGCGACGGTGCTCGCGATGTCGTCGATCCGGCCCAACCGCTGATGCGGTGTCATCTCGGTGTTGATCTTGCGGAACCGCTCGTCCTCGAGGCGCGTTGCTCGACCATCGGCGTCACCGTGACGCCGGGCGCCACCGCGTTGCAGCGGATGCCCTGCGGGCCGTACTGGCAGGCGATGTGAGTGGTCAGCGCCGTCAGCCCGCCCTTGGCCGCGGAGTAGGCGCCGCCGCGCAGGCCGCCGACGACGGCGAACGTCGACGTGACGTTGATGATCGCCGAGCCCGGCTGCATGTGCGGCATCACGTCGCGCGCCAACCGGAACGGTGCCCGCAGCATCAAACCCAGGAAGTAGTCGAGGGTTTCGTCGTCGGTCTCGTGCAGCGGCTTGGGGCTGCCGACGCCGGCGTTGTTGATCAGGAAGTCGATGTGACCCCACCGGTCGACCGCAGCGTCGACGATCCGTTGCGGGCGCGTCATCGGCGGTGAGATCGACGGCGAGGGTCGCGACCCGCTCGGGATCGCCGATCGGCCTTCTCCAGTTCGGCCAGCCTGCCCTCGTCGCGGCCGGTGCCGAGGACCGCCATCCCCGCCTCGGCGAGCTTGATCGCGCAGCCGAAGCCGATGCCGCTGCTTGCGCCCGTCACGATCGCTACCTGCATGTCACCCATCCACCTTCGTCAGCGTCGCCCGGATCTGATGCTTCAGCACCTTGCCCGCGTCGTTCTTCGGCAGCGCATCCCAGATCTCCACCTGCTCAGGAACCTTGAACTTGGCGACGCCCTTGCTCATCAGCAGCTCGCGCAGGCTCGGTCGACGTCCGGGCGCCGGCTGATCGGCGGGCACGATGACCGCGCAGGCCCGTTCTCCGGTGCGCTCGTCGGGCAGCCCGACGACCGCGATCTCGGCGATGCCGGGGTGGCCGACGAGGATGTCCTCGATCTCCTTGGGCGAGATGTTCTCGCCGTTGCGGATGATGATGTCCTTGGCCCGGCCGGTGACGACCAGATACTCGTCGTCGACCCAGCGGCCGAGATCGCCGGTGCGGAAGAATCCCTCGTCGTCGAAGGATTCGGTCGTTGTCCTCGGGATGGAGGTAGCCGACGAGCATCTGCGGGCCGCGCGCACGGATCTCGCCGTCGACCAGCTTGATGTCGGCGATCCCGGCCGGCCGTCGGTCTCCGCCGCGTGATCGACGTCGCCGGCAGTGCGCCGACCGTGGTCACCGGCACTTCCGTCGAGCCGTACACCCGGGTGACCACGGCTCGCTCGAAATACTCTGCGGCCCTGCGGATCAGCGACGGCGACACCGACGCGCCGCCGCAGATGAACACCTTCAGATCGGGCAACCGGGTGCCGGCGCGTCTCGGCGGCGGTCAGCAAGCCGACGAGAAACGGGGTGGCGCCGGCCATGTGGGTGCAGCGCTCGGCGGTCATCAGCGACGACCGCCGTCGTCCGGATCCCAGCGGTCCATCAGAACCGCCGTCGTGCCCAGCAGCAGCGGGCATTCGAACGCATAGATGGAGCCGCCGATGTGTGCGATCGGCGACGGCACCAGGAACACGTCGCCCGGCGTCGACCAGCCAGTGGTCGCCGATCTGGCAGATCAGCGCGTGGATCGAATTATGAGTGTGCAGAACGCCTTTCGGTCGGCCTGTGGTGCCCGACGTGTAGAGGATCATGCGCACGGCGTCGGGATTCAGCACCGGCAGCGCCGCGGCCGTGCGCGCGGCATGTCGGTGCAGCAGCGTACCGCTGATACGGCGTGTGTCGAGCGCGGCGTCGCCGCGCAACACCACTACCTCGGGCGGCGAGGCCATCGTCGGAGGTGACGCGGTCGAGCATCGCCGACGTAGTCGTGCCTGCCGAAGTCGGCCGGGACGAAGATCACGCGGCTGTCGGCATCGTCGAGGATGAAGCGCAGCTCGTGGTCCCGCAGCGACGGCAGGATCGGGTTCACCACCATCCCGGCCAGCGTCGCGGCCAGATAGATGACGGCGGCCTCGTGCCAGTTCGGCAGCATGAACGACACCACGCTGCCCGGCGGCATCCGCGTCATCAGGCTGTGCGCCAGGGCAGTCGCCTGCGCGATGTAACGTTCGGCAGTCGAGCCGAATGTCGCCGTCGACCAGAACCGTTCGGTCGGGCGTGCGCGTGCGCGGCATCGCGCAGCGAATCGGCCAGCGTGGTGTCGCACCCACAGCCCGCGGCGGTAGCGCGTCGGCCGCGCGATCTGCTCGTCGACCCTCACGGACCCGACCTAGCCCTTGACCCGTGCGCATGGTCATGGAATGGCGATACCGCGACGAGGGATGGGTATTGACCGTCACCTGGGCGACCTCACCGTCCGACGTCGTGTAGGTGCGCTGCATCTCGAGCGCGGCACTGCCCGTTTCGACCTTGAGCACGTCGGCCAACTCACGGGGACGTGGCGATCGCAGAGATCTCTTGGTGCACCTCGACGACGCTCACCCCGAAAAGGTCCTCGATCAGCGGGAAGATCGGGCCGGAGTGGCGTTGCAACAGCCTGCCCACCGCGGCGAAGGCCCGGTTGATGTAGTACTCCGTCTGGCACACCGGCGCCGCGGCGCCGTCGGCCTGCCGGTAGCCGCGCACCGCCAGCCACTCGCGATCCGACCGTCCAGGCCGGTCCGCGCGGCGAGGTCGTCGTCGATCGTCACCATCGCGTTGGACTCGATCGTGAACGGTGCGCCGGTTGCGAAGGCGAGCAGGTCGTTGATCGACATCACGTCCTGCGCATAGGAATTCGACGCCGGCCGCGGAACGACGAGGGTGCCCGCCCGGGGCCGCGACGCGACCAGGTTGTCGTCGCGCAGCCGGCGCAGCGCCTCGCGGATCGTGTAGCGGCTCACCGCGAACCGCTCGCACAGTTCGTGTTCGGTGGGCAGCTGTGAACCCACCGGGTACACCCCGTCGACGATCTCCTTGCGCAGGGTGCGCGCGACCTGGAGGTAGCGGTGGTCGGCGGGCGTGACGGTCACGTGCCGACCCGCCGCAGCGCCAGCACGCTGCCGTCGCCGTCGGCCGAAACGTAGAGCGTGCCGTCGGGCCCGGCGGTGATGCCCGCGAATGGCCCCTGCGGTCCGGAGAACGGCGGCATTCCCTTGAGCGGCTTGGGTGCCACCCCGGGCGGAGGTCCGACCGGCAGGCCGGAAGCGATCGTGCGCCGGTGCTTCGTTGTCCAGGTCGAACGCGAGCGACTTCCTTGGCGCCGGCGTCGACGACGTAGAGCCGGCCGTCGGACCACGAGGATGCCCTGCGGCCGCTGCAGGCCGTCGACCACGGTTTCGATCCGCGACCCGGTCAGCCGCACCACCCGGCCCGCGCCCGACTCGGCGACCAGTGGCCTGCCGTCGGGGTCGAACGCAACGCCGACCGGATCGTGCAGGCCGGACGCGAGTGCCTCGACGTTGCCCGATCGCAGCGAGTGCACGCGTCCGGTGCCGAGTTCGGCGAACACGACCGTGTCGCCTGGTCCGATCGCCACACCGTAGAGCTGGTCGAAGTCCGTCTGCGAGGTAATCGGTTTCGCTCGGCGCCAGGCCGGTAGCGGGCGACCTGGCCACCGGACGTGGTCGACGACGAACACACCGGCACCTGCCGCCGCCAGACCGCGCAGGAAGCCGGGGTATGCCGGGCGTGAAGAGCATTCCAGCTGTTTCGCAGTGAACCGTCGGCGCGCAGCACATAGAAGTAGGTGCCGTCGGCGACGTAGAGATTGCCGTCATCGCTCATCGCCAGATCCAACGGCCAGTTCAGCCCGCCGGGCAGCACTGTGCGCGTGTCGCCGCCGGACAGGATCTCGGTGATCTCGCCGGTGAAGTTCGAGACGAACATCCGGCCGTCGACGAAGGTCAGATTGTCCAGGCCGGGAGTCAGCTGTGCCAGCATGGTCTGCGAGCCATTGCGCGGATCGATGCGCAGCACCTGCCCGCTGGCCACCTGGGTCGAGACGATGAAGCCCTGCGGAGTCGAACTTCACCGAGTCGGGTACCCCGAGATCACTCGGCAACGCGTTGCGGCTCACCGCCGTCGGGGTCGATGCGCCAGATCTCGTTGGCGCCCATCACCGGGAAATAGAGCAGCCCGTCGGGACCGACCTCCATGGCGTTGGGCGACGGCACGTTCTCCACAGAGCACCCGCGGCGCACCGCCGGCCAGGTCGAGCTCCAGCAGCCGTCCGCCCTCACGGCATTCGCCGATGAACAACCGGCCCTGGTGAACGGTGATGCCGTTGGCGGAGGGCACGTCGTCGCGCAGCACCCGGGTCCGGCCGCTGGTGTCGAGCACGCTGACCCGGCCGTCCATCACCTCGGTCGCGTACAGGTTGCCGCTCGGCGTCGAACGCGACGTCGTCGGGCGCGACGATGTCGCCGCCCTTCGGGCTGACGGTGTCGAGCTCCGGCCGGTGTCCAATATCCAGCGCGCTGATCTGGCTGCCGGTCACCTGCGCGACGTAGATGCGCCCGTCGGGGCCGGTGCGCAGCCCGTTCGCGCCGAACAACCTGCTTGTAGGCGACCGACATGAACCGACCCGCACATTCATAGCCATCGACCCCGGCAATGCGATCCGCGACCGCTTGGTCGCCTTACAGGAAAAGCTGGCCAGCAACTGCGCTGACGTGAAGTGGGTGGAGCACGTCAACCTTCACCTCACGCTGCTTTTCCTCGGCGCAGTCGGCCAGCGCGATCTGGGTGGGAGTTTGCCGCGCCGTTGCCGACGCGGCCGCCAAGCAAGCGGCGTTCCCGATGACCATCGAAGGGGCGGTGCCTTTCCGAACACGTGCCGGCCCCGCACGCTCTGGGTCGGCGTTGGCGGGCGCTTGAGGAAGCATGCGCCTTGCACGACGCGACCGAATCGCCGCTGCTGCTCCGTGCTGGGCTGTTACCGCCGGGAGGAGCGCGGTTCACGCCGCACCTGACCCTCGGGCGTGTCAAAGGGGATTGTGAGACGGATGGCCTTGGTGCCGTGCTTACCAAACACGCCGCCTGGAGCGCCGCGGGAGAAACAAGTGTTCGCGAGGTCCTGGTCATGGGCAGCGAGTTAACGCAGCGGGCCCGGCGTATACGGTGCTGAGTCGGGCGAAGCTGAGGCGGTAGTAGCTACCAAAAAAACACCACTGTCACCACCCCAAACACCGGCAAAAATATCACGCACGAATACCCAAGTACCCAAAAAACGACGGCGTCCGAAATCCCGCTTCATCGGCGATGGCCTTGACCATGTAGTTCGGACCCGTTGCCGATGTAGGTCAGCGCCTCCCATGAACACACCGCTCCGCAACTGATCGCTTGCAACACCAGTCGGCCCGACAATCCCGCGACCTTCTCCCCGAGCGAAGAGTGCGAAAGTCGCCCGGAGCGACTGGCCATGGTGGCGAATGTAAGATACGTGGGTGCGTTGTCGAGGAACCCGAAAGCCCGCCCGTAAGCCAGAAGTAATGCCACGGCTCGGTGAGGCCGAGATTCCTTGCCGACGAGCGCCAGGACCCGCCAGGGCAGGAACCATCGTCACGAAAATCCCCAAGAACGAGGATCGCCACTTCCAGGATCGGTCCCCACGTGAATGCCGTTCAGCCGCGCGGAAGCGTCTCGGCGTCCGCCAGAACGAGAATGCCCGCCATGATGAGCATGAACAGCGCCCTGAGCCATTCCCCCTGGAGCGCCGGCAACTCGGCCTGGAGCAAAACGCCGACATAATGCCGGCCAGGAGTGCGCAGGTTGAGCCAGCCTTTGAGTGCAGGCGGCGTCCCGCACTTGGGCCTCCTTGGTGTTTTACCGCCAGATGCCCTCGCGGCGATAGGCGAGAGTGTCCCAAACCAAGAATAGTCGCCAACACCATGCCGTTGACCAACAGCCACGCGGCCAAATCGACCAAGGTCCAGAAAAATGGCACGCCGCGCAAAAACCCAGAAACAACGGCGGATCGCCCAGCGGTGTCAGAGGCCGCCCAGGTTGCTCACGATGAAAATGAAAAAGATCGGCAGGTGGTGGGTGAAACGTCGCCGCTCCGTCCATTCGCAAGACCGGCCGAATCAGCAGCACGCTGGCTCCCGTGGTGCCGATGAAGTTCGCAAGCACCGCCCCTCCGAGTAAGAAAGCAGTGTTGGTCAGCGGTTTGCCTGACAGATCGCCGCCAACGACAATACCGCCGGAGACCGTATAAAGTGACCCCAAGAGGACGATGAACGTGATGTAACTCGTCATTTCGTGGAGCAGCGGATGAAGCGTATCCTGCCCCGTCGCAAGTTGCAAGTAGATGAGATAACCGACGACCGGAAGAGCGAACCCCGCTGACACCAGGGCACGGTTGGCATTGCTATGCCACCAGTGGCTTGCCGTGAGCGGCAGCACGGCGATGGTCAAGAGCAGAAGCCAAAGGGAGCCATGCTCCAGAGTGGTAAATCGCGCTGGTGCGAGCCGCAGTGGCCGCAATCGACGGCCAGAGCATAATTCCGAGAACGGCAAGCATCACTCTTCTTAGCAACGTCAGCCCCCGTTGTAGCCATCCCGTCTTTGAGTTCCGTGGCAAACATTCCTGTTTGCCGCTTTTTTTGGCAAACAAGAATGTTTGCCCCACAGGCAATGCCAACCTGCCGTCTGAAGGTCATTCCTGTCGCACCAGTCCTTAATTGTGTGTCTGCGCGAATATGCTTGACGCACCCCACTTGCCTTGACAACTAGCCGTTCGTTCCTTCCTGCCAGCGGCACGATTGACCGATTTCTCTTAACCCCGGTAGGGGTGGAAGGTAATAGCCCACCGATTTATCGGTGGGTCTCCAGCGGCGCCGTGCGCCTTGTTAGTCCCGGCAGGGACGGCAGAGGCTTGCCAGCATCTGTGCTGGCTTCAACTCCAATGAACCGTGTCCGCCTCTTTCGTCCCTACGGGGATGCAGCAGCCTCTCCCGTCGCTCTAAACCCACCGATAAATCGGTGGGCTATTATCTTTCACCCCTACCGGGGTTAGGAGCAAAGCGTACTCGTCCACCCAGCACTAAAAAACTGGTAAGTGACCACTCTGGAATCGGTGGGTCGGTGCGTGTACGCTTGACGCACCCACTTGCCCGCATTACCGCAGCACCACCAATGTCACCTCCGGCCGGCAGTTATACCGCAGCGGCACCTCGCCCGCCAGTCCCCGAGTGACGTGCATGACTGTCGGGCCTTCGTGAAGTGTCCCGAGTCATAGCGCCGGCTGTATTTGCTCGGCACAAAGATCGACCCGACCAGCGGCAAGCGAATTTGGCCGCCGTGGACATGCCCGGCCAGCACCAGGTCCATGTGATGCTGCTTTGCCCACGGGATGTTGTCAGGCGTATGGCTCAAACAAAGCCGAAAACCGTTGGCTGGGCAACCGGTTCAGGTCAGGTGCGTCGAAACCAGGGTCCTTCGTGGCCGATGACCACCATCTGCTCGCCGCGACATCCAGCGTTTCCCAACCGCTGCCGAGCACGCGCACTGCCGATGCGCCTCAGCCGGCGGCGGACCAGGCGGCGTCGTGCCAGGCGTCGTGATTGCCCAGAATGGCAAAGGCCGCGATCTTCCAGCGCAGCCGGCCCAAAACCGGCACAATCCAGCGGTGGTGGCGGTCGGTATCGACGAAATCGCCGGTCACGGCCACGATGTCCGCTTCCCACTGGACAGTGCTGGATCACGCGATCGTAAAACGGCTCGATCGGGTGTGCCACAGAAGTGCAGGTCGCTGAGGTGCAGGATTTTGAGCCCGTCCCAGGCCGGTGGAATTTGCGGCAATTTCAAGGAACGTTCAGTGAAATCAACCTCAAAGCACTGGTTAAAGGGCAGCCGGGCCAGATGCCGCCGCTTGCCCGACCCAATGGCTTGAACCCCAGTTCCTTGGCGATGTCCAGCGTACGCGTGTGGTTGGCTGGCAGTGCCGCGGGGTGGCGGATCAATCGGTTGTACACACGTCGTTAGGGGACAGCACCACCGCGGTCAACCAGCACAGCCATGTGTACGCGACCGCAACGCCATGCCGGCTCGGCTAACAGCTCCGACCAGTCGAGATCAGCCTGGAAAAGCAGCCAGGTAGTACGTGCAGCCGGCGAGAATGAGAACGGCGTAGATCGTGCGAACCGTGCTTCATCACCTTCTTGGGAAACGGGCACCCATATAGCCAGTTCATCGTGAACACCATCACGACGGTGTGGCCGACGCAGGCGCCGAGCAACAGAAGCAGAGACCAGCCACTCATGAAGGAAAGGACAAGGAGACAAGGAGACTGGGTGACAAGGAGAAATGTCCTCTCTTCTCCTTGTCTCCTTGTCTCGCGGTCCCCTTTTGTTTACCGCGCCGGCTCCGCCGCCTGAGGTGCTGCACTGGGCCGCGGGGCATTTCGTTCTCCAGGGCATCGACGAGCTGATCGACGCGGAAGGGCTTGTACAGAACGTGCGCAGGCCCTCCTGCCGGCATTTGACGATGGAATGCGGGGTCGTAGCCGAAGGCGGTCATCAGGATGACGCGGGCCTGCGGCTGGGCGGCCCGCAGCTGGCAGAAAACATCGTAGCCGGTCATGTCGGGCAGGCGGATGTCGGCCAGGATGGCGTCGTAGCTGCCCAGGCGGGCCATGGTCAGACGCTTCCTTGCCGTCGCGGGCCGTCTCCACGATGCAGCCGCATTCGGCCCAGGATGCCAGATGAGCCGAGCGGCGGACGCGCTCGTCGTTGTCGGCCACCAGCACGCGCAGCCCGTGCAGCTTGGGACGGGTCTTGATGCTTCGCGGCAGGCCGGTGGGCCGCGGCGCCAGGTCCTCGCCGACCTTCTGGATGCACTGCTTGATGCGAACGGCGCGCTCGACGAGGATCTTGCGCAGCTGTCTCGGCCATCTCCGGGTCGTGGCCGATGTAGCGGTCCAGCACCGGCCGTGGCCGCGGCCAGGATGTCGTCCACCGGCAGGGCCACCTCGCGGCTGACCGCCTCGACCGACTGCGTCGCCGTGGTGCGTCTTCTCCGCGGACAGCAGCTCCAGCGTGTGCAGGGCCGCGGCGAACTCGCGGCTGAAGATCTCGGCGAACTGCAGGTCTTCCTCGCCGAAGGCGTTGGGCCTGGGGACTCTCGACGTTGAACGTGCCAATGACCTGGTCGCCGACCTGCAGCGGCACCGTCAGCGAGACCGTGCGCCCCCGGGGCGCCCTGGATGTAGAGCGGGTCGGTGGTCGTGTCGGGGCACAGGTAGCTCTTGCCGGTGGCGGCGACGAAGCCGGTGACGCCGTTGCCTTCGGTGCCGGCCATCAACGACGCGCTGTGGCCGCCTCCGCGGTCATGCCCTCCTCCAGCAGCGGCTCCAGCCGGCCGGCCGCGTCGAGCAGGCGGATCTCGATGACGTCGTAGTGCAGCAGGTCGTGCGTGAAGCGGCGGATGTTGAGCTTGAGCAAGCTCGATGCGCTCCTCGACGCTCATCTCGGCGAGCTGCTCGGGGGCCAGGGCGGCCAACTCGCGGCCGGCCTTGTGCAGGGCGTCGAGCTTTTGTTGCTGTTAGAAGCGCCGTCACATCGCGGGCCAGGCTGATCATTTGGGTGACCTTGCCGGTGGCATCGCAAACGGGGGTGACACTTAGTTCTACGTAGAGGTTATCGCGGCACAATGCATACGAGTGGTGACGGGTTTGCCGGCCAGAGCAGTGTGGAAGGGACAGTAATCGGGACCAAGAATGTTGGGCGAGCCGAGCGCCTCATAAAAAGTGCGGCCTTTCACGGGGCCGCCGCACCACTTCTCGAAGGACGTGTTGGCCCAGGTGATACGCAAATCGGGATGAACGAGGGCGATGCCATCGCCCAGAACATCGAGGATATAATCGGCCTGAAGAAGCGACCCGGCACGCTCCCAAATCGCGGGATCCTGAGAATTGACGTAAACACCGTCAAATTGCTCGGTGCGAAGCAGGGCCAGCCCTTCGCCCACGCTGCCGGCCCGCACGATGTCACAATCGGTTTGGCAGCGTTCCAGAAGCGGCCCGGCGTGCATCGCGGGACCGTCAAAAACCAATATGCGCGGTCGCTGCGCCAACGCTATCTCCGCATGGTTGTGGCCAATGGGGTGGTTTCAACACATCGAATTATAGGAATCAATTGGTCATTTCGCAAGGAGGCCAAGCCGCGGACGGCTCAGCGGCCATAACCAGGCGCCGGTTTGCCGTCGTCGCCGAGGTGTCCGGTGGCCCACAGCAAGCCGCGGGTCACCAGGTTGAGATAGCGGTCATCGGCGACGGTTTCGTTGTTGTGGCCAAGCGAAGTGCAAAAGACACGGGTCTTCTGGTTGTAGGTATTGGTCCAGGTGATCACCGCGTCGGCTTTGCCTTGCTGGCCGCGAGTGAGCGGTTTGGCCGTGTCCAGCAGCTTGCCGGTGAAATTGTTGTACAGCTCTTCCTTGATGCTCCGCCAGTTTTCAAAGCCCTTGGTGATGGGACTTTCTTTGTCAGTAAAGCTAATGTCGATCGGCAGTTGAGCGCCATGGCCGGTCGAAAGCAAGCCGGTGAACTCGACCCACGGGGTGACCTTGGGGAAACCCTCGCTCTTGTAAGCGTGAATGCCACAGTGCAGCACCACGCCAGGCAATCCTGCCCGGTGCGGCTCTAAGATGCGACTGATGAGAGCCAGGTCCTTCACGTCTCCGGAGCATTCATCGTGCACAATGACGTCAAAGCCCTTCGCCCAATCGGGATTGGCATAGACGGGGTTCAGATGCTTTTTGGTGGTGTCGGGATCGTAGGCGATGGTGATATCGACGTTGGCGCGAGCGGATATTCCCTTGGCGAGAATGTCCTTTTGCTTCGCATAATCATGGCAACAGCCACCGAGGACAAGAAGCGCGCGGATCGGCTTGACGGCGGGAACTTGCTTTTCTTGACCCATGCCAGGGGCCAGCGGCACCAATACGGTGGGGATGATGAGGCTGATAAAAAGAATCGCTCGCATCGTTGTCTCCTTATGAGCTTTCGGGACGCGATGGATCGGCGGCATGAATGCCGGCGTCATATCGCCTCCAAATCAAAAGCACGACCCACGCGACCCCTAGCGACGCCGCCAAGTGCTTCAGCGTATGCCCGCTCACAACACCGCCCGCAGCATAAACCACTCCGTCCGTCAATTCCAGCACTTTCGCCAAAGCATACCCATGATGAAGCTTCCCGCTCTCACCAAGGCCCCGCCATGATCGATTCGAATCACCCCCCATGCCTGTGATCCGAATAGGGGACAATCGCTGCCAACAGATGCCACCGTTTGCCACCTGTCCGCCTTTGGCAACGAATGTCCCAGGTTCGAATCACATTAGAATCACCGCGGTGATTCTAATTGCGGACAATCGCTGCCAAGAGAGCCAAGATTTGCCAAGCGATACCTGACGGTTGCCTTCGTTCCCCTGTTCCGCGCTAATCGCCTATTGCCGGCTGCCGACTTTCAGCCGCTAGCCCACCCTGCTGGACAATCCGGTTTCCATTCTTCGTTGCATCGTTGCACGATTTCACCATACCCCCCCAAGCCTGCAATGCGTGCAATGCGTGCAACGACTGCAATGTGTGCAACGACTGCCGGGGTGCCATGCTTTCGCCGCCCGTCAACGACGACTTCCCTTCCCCCGACTTGTGAGCGGCGAAAGCATGCGTCCCCGTGGGCACTCCTCCCCCTGTCCCAAGGCCCCGCGGGCGTCGCATGCTTTCGCCGCCTATCTTGTAGCTGTCATTTTGTGGCGCTTAGGGCGGCGAAAGCATGGCTCACGTGCGAATACAGATGCTTCCCTGTTGTTTTCGGTACCACCATTTCCAGAACACCGCCGCGACAAGCGCCCCAAGCGCGTAATACAAAACGTCCAAGTAGTCGGCAAAACACAGGTCCCTGAACATCTCGGTTTGCGGCAGGATGATCTCGAAGACCCACGACCACACGATCAGCGGAATCACGATCTCGCCAGGCCGGGGGCTCAGGTCAGTGCCTCGTAGCCCCAGGCGCCGCTGGGCGAACAGCATGATCGGCACCCAAAAAGGAATGCAGATCAGGTCGTTCAAGTGCTCATGACAAAACCCCGTAAGCCAAATCTGCTTCAGCACGAATCGATTGACGAAATACGTCGCGACGCACACAAGGAACAGAGGGTCGCGCAGATAAAGAAATGGCACGAATCAATGCCCAGAAAGATGGAAGGTGCAAATGATCGCGGCAGTCGCGACGGCGAAAACCGCCGTCACCATATGCACGGCCAAAACCTTGATTAGACCCGCCCGGGACCGCGGGGCAGCCTGAAAAAGGCATATCGGCAAGGCGAACAAACCGGCAAGGAGACAACAAAGCTTCATGCCGTTGGTGAATGATGAGTCGGTGAACTCCCAGATTGACATTTTGGGAGGGCGGTCCTTTAAGTCGGCGGAGATGTCGGCGTCATAGCCGTCTCCGCCCGGCTGCCTGTCGCGCCCATAAGACAACAGCGTGAAGCGATCACCATCGACTTGGTAGTGGAAAGGAGTACCCCAGTAATCGTACGGGCGACCTGCATCATCAATAAAAACTTCCTGATTCTTGACCGGTTCGAGTTCAGCCAACGATGCTGGAAGCTTGCCGGTGGCCTGGCGGTGATGCTCAATGGCATCATGCAGAAGCCTCAGTCTTGTCCACGTTTTTGCGGCGGGATTCATGCCATAATCCCAATTGCGGAATTCGCCCCATGCGACAAGGTACGCCGTGCATGCCACAATCGCCGCCGTGGCCAGGCATAGCGGAAATCGCCAAGCCGAGAATTTACGGTCATCGGAGTCAGGCATGTCCACGGTCCCCGGACTTGGACAAACAGTTCGGCGCCGATGCCCGCAAGCGGCTGATGTTATACGAGCAAGGCAAGCCGTACCGAGATTGACGCGCCGCCTGGGAGCCGTTGAATTCCAATGCTCAGGTCCGTTTTTCCGGATCGATTCCCATTTCGCGAAGCTTGTCAAAGGCTTTGCGTTTCTCAGCCTCGGTACGTGCGGTCAGTTCTTCAGGGGCGAGGCATTATGGGGGTTTTTTAACACCCTGTTTAGGCGCTTTGTTTCCGAGCCAGAAGCGCCCGAACCTCGGGGACTAATTCCGAAGGGATGGCCATGAGCGTAATGTCCTCCGCCTCACGCGCTGCTTCGATATCCGCGAATTCCTCATCCTCGGTTTGGCCCTCATAATGGGCGATGAGGTCTTTGACGCGCTTCTCGTCCCAACCGGGGGGGAACTTCTGCTTATTCATTTTGGCTTCCTCCGTTGTCGACGGCGAAAGGCCGTTTTGGCCTTGCCACGAGGCTCAAATGCCGTGATCACGAACACGCTGTTCGGGTCGGCATCCGGCACGTAAAAAACCTGCAAGTATCGGCCTGCAAACGTTTGACCAATTTTCCTGCGCGAGGTTCCGGCCGCTTTCAAGTCTTCCCCACGTCCTCGAAGAATTTCTTCAACCTCTTGTTCGGTAACCCCGTGGCCGTAAATGTGGGGTTGGCCTGTGTCGGCATCGAGGAAAAAAAAGCGGACATCCATGCGGTTCGTTCCAGCCGCATCAGGGCTTGTTATGTGACACGGGCGGCTGGTCCGCGCGTAACTCAGCCACCGGTATTCTGTTCTTCCGAGCCAATTCCTCGAGTGCTTCGCGCATTGGCCGGGGGCGATTTCAGGCCGGCCGAAGCCGCGGTCGAACAGACCTTCGTCAACAAGGACGGTGTTGCGACGCTCAAACTCGGCCAGGCGCGCGGGGTCGCCATGCTGGCGCCTGCAATGTTTGGAATTTCGGTCGCGGAATATGCGCCCAATCAGGTGAAGAAGACCGTGGTCGGCGCCGGCCATGCCGACAAGAACCAGATTTTGGTGATGTTGAAGATCCTGCTGCCGAAGGCCGAACCGAAATCCCCCGACGCGGCGGATGCGCTGGCGATCGCCGTCACGCACGCGCATCACCGCACGAGCGCAGGCCTGCGGCTGAAGGTGGTCGGCCTATGATCGGCATTGATGTGCTTGGCACCCCCACCCCCGACCCCTCCCCGCAAGGGGGAGGGGAGTTAAGACATCGCGCTTTCTTGCTCCCTCCCCCCTTGCGGGGGAGGGTTGGGGAGGGGGGTAACCCCAGGCGCCGCACGCAGTTGGCGTTCAAGGGATCTCCATGATCGGCAAACTGAAAGGCCTGATCGACGGCTACGGCGAGGATTATGTGGTCCTCGATGTCGGCGGCGTCGGCTATCAGGTGCACTGTTCGGCGCGGACGTTGCAGGCGCTGCCGGCGCCCGGCGAGGCCGCGGTGCTCTCGATCGAAACCTATGTGCGCGAGGACCAGATCAAGCTGTTCGGCTTCCGCAGCGACGTCGAGCGCGAATGGTTCCGGCTGCTGCAGACCGTGCAGGGCGTCGGCGCCAAAGTGGCGCTGGCCGTGCTTGGCACCTTGCCACCCTCGGATCTCGCCAATGCGATCGCGCTGCGCGACAAGGCGGCGGTGACGCGAACGCCCGGCGTCGGCCCGAAAGTCGCCGAGCGCATCGTCACCGAGTTGAAGGACAAGGCGCCGGCGTTTGCCAATATCGACCCGGCGCTGGTGCATCTGTCCGGCGCGATCGACGATGCGCGCGCGCCGCGCCCGGTCACCGATGCGATCTCGGCGCTGGTCAATCTCGGTTATGGTCCGCCGCAGGCGGCCGCCGCCATCGCCGGCGCCTCGCGCATCGCAGGTGAAAATGCCGAGACCGCGCAGCTTATCCGGCTCGGGCTGAAGGAGTTGGCGAAGTGAACCCGCCCTCCCGCATCGTCACATCAGAGCGCCGCGCCGATGACGCCGGCGATACCGCGCTGCGCCCGCAGCTGCTGTCGGAGTTTGTCGGCCAGGCGCAGGCGCGCGCCAACCTCTCTATCTTCATCGAGGCGGCGCGGAAACGTAACGAGGCGCTTGATCACGTGCTGTTCGTCGGTCCCCCCGGCCTCGGCAAGACCACGCTGGCGCAGATCGTGGCGCGCGAACTCGGCGTCGGCTTTCGCGCCACCTCCGGTCCCGTGATCGCCAAGGCCGGCGATCTTGCGGCACTTCTGACCAATCTCGAAGAACGCGACGTGCTGTTCATCGACGAAATCCATCGCTTGAGTCCGGCGGTCGAGGAAGTGCTGTATCCGGCGATGGAGGATTTTCAGCTCGACCTGATCATCGGCGAGGGGCCGGCGGCGCGCTCGGTCAAGATCGAACTGGCAAAGTTCACCCTGGTCGGCGCCACCACGCGCGCGGGACTGCTCACCAACCCGCTGCGCGATCGCTTCGGGATTCCGGTGCGGTTGAATTTCTACACCGAGGAAGAGCTGGAGAAGATCGTGAACCGCGGCGCCCGCGTGCTCCGGATCGGCATGACGCCGGATGGCGCCAACGAGATCGCGCGCCGCGCCCGCGGCACGCCGCGCATCGCCGGCCGGCTCTTGCGGCGGGTCCGGGACTTTGCCTCCGCTGCGGACGCCGCCTCGATCGACCGCGCCATTGCCGACAACGCGCTGAGCGCGCTCGAGGTCGATGCCGCGGGCCTTGACGCGATGGACCGGCGTTATCTCTCGACCATTGCGATGAACTATGGCGGCGGTCCGGTGGGCGTGGAAACCATGGCGGCGGCGCTGTCGGAGCCGCGCGACGCGATCGAGGACATCATCGAACCGTTCCTGATCCAGTGCGGCTATCTGCAGCGCACCCCGCGCGGCCGGTTGTTGACCTCGCATGCGTTCCGCCATCTCGGCCTTGCCGAGCCCTCGCGCGATCCGGCGCAGTTCGGCCTGTTCGGCAACGGGGCCGAGGAGGAGCCGTGATCGATCCCGGTCCGCCGCTGACCGCCCATCTCGACGGCGCGATCCGCGACGGCCGCCATACCATGCAGATCCGCGTTTATTACGAGGACACCGATTTTTCCGGCATCGTCTATCACGCCAATTATTTGCGCTTCATGGAGCGCGGACGCACCAATCATTTGCGCCTGATGGGCGCCGAGCAGCACGCGCTGTTTGCGGAAGCGCAGGCGGAAACCGCGGGCTTCGCCTTTGTGGTGCGTTCGATGCAGATCGATTATCTCAAGCCCGCGCGCATGGACGAGATACTCGAAGTGGTGACCTGGCCGGTCGCGGTGAAAGGCGCTTCGATCACGCTGGCGCAGCAGGTGCGGCGAAAGGGCGAGGTGTTGGTCAGCGCGCAGGTGCGCGTCGCCTTCATCAGCGAAGGGCGGGCCCAGCCGATTCCGAAAGCGCTGCGGACCTTGCTGAAGGCCGATTTGATCTAGCAACCGGGCGATGGGCAAATAAAGAACGGAGAAAACTCGCAGGCCCGCTAATAGCCGCGCGCGGGATCGACGACGTTCTCAAGCCGCCCGCCGGCCTCGAAGCGTTCGATCTGCTCCGCCACATATTTTGAAATCGCATCGGGATCGGTATCGGCGGCGTTGTGCGGCGTCAGCACCACCCTGGGATGGGTCCAGAACGGACTGTCGGCCGGGAGCGGTTCATCGGCGAAGACGTCAAGCGATGCGGCGCCGAGCGTGCCGTCGTCGAGGCATTGCAGGATGTCGGTCTCATTTTGCAGTCCGCCGCGCCCGGCATTGATGACGACCGGTGCGCCGATCGGGCTATGGCGGTTGAGCCTTGCGAACAATCCGCGGTTCAAAATGTGCCGCGTATCCGCCGTGAGCGGCAGCAGGCAGACCAGGATGTCGGCACCTTGCAGAAACGCATCGAGTTGCGCCCTGCCGTGAAAGCATTCGACGCCGTCGATCTGTTTCGGACTTCTGCTCCAGCCCGCTACGCGAAAGCCGAGGTGGCGGAGGGCGACGGCGGCGTTGGCCCCCAGTGTGCCCACGCCCATGATGCCGACCGAAATCGCGCTCGCCGGCCACTGAAATTTTGGCGCCCATCGCCTCTCGCGCTGGCAGGCTCGCAGGTAAGGCTCCTGCCGATGATGCATCAGCACGTGGAGTACGACATATTCGGTCATTCGGGCGGTGAGATCGCCGACCGCAACGCGAACCAGCGGCACTTTCGGCAGGCTGGTATCGGCCATCAGCGCATCGACGCCCGCGCCGAGGTTGAAAATGACGCGCAGGTTCGGAAATGCAGCAAGCTCGCCTTGTGCGGGTTTCCAGACCGCGGCGTAGTGGGTGTCGGCCGGATCGAACGCCGCATCGGGCAAGCGCACCACGCGCCGGTCGCCGCACACATCGTCGAACCGTTGTTTCCAGCGTTCGGGAGACCAGTTCTCGGTCCCGCCATGTACCAGCAGAGCGAGCGCGCCCTTGTTCATCGGATTTCGCCTCAAATTTGCCGATCGAGACGGACCATACCGGCCTGCAGTATCCCTGCAAAATATTTCGGCTATCTTGTCGGAA
The DNA here is from genome assembly GCA_963742425.1 of uncultured Alphaproteobacteria bacterium. Taxonomy (GTDB): domain Bacteria; phylum Pseudomonadota; class Alphaproteobacteria; order Rhizobiales; family Xanthobacteraceae; genus Bradyrhizobium. The sequence goes on along the minus strand of CAVULR010000003.1, from coordinate 193,942 downwards.
ACACCGGCACGCGTTCGTCCTTGTAATGCACAGGAACCAGTCCCCATGCTCTATGCCATTCTTTGCTACCACGATGAAGACACCGTCGGTTCCTGGAGCAAGGAGCAGGACGCCGCGGTCATGAAAAAACTCGCGGTCGTGCAGGAGAAACTGACAAAACAGGGCCGGCTAGGTCCGGTGGCGCGGCTATTGCCGACGACCTCGGCAACCACGCTGCGCAAGGACGATCCGCCCGTCGTGATCGACGGCCCCTATGCCGAAACAAAGGAGCAACTGCTTGGCTTCTACGTTATCGACTGTAACAATCTCGACGAAGCGCTCGATGTCGCGCGCGATCTCGGCGCGGCCAATCCCGGCGGGGCCTACGAGATTCGCCCGGTCGGGACGTTCGCTCCCGGGAGCGCCGCAACGTGACCGATACCGTCTGGATCGATGCCGCGCTGACCTCGGCGCGCCCCCAGGCGGTCGGCGCGCTGCTGCGTTATTTCCGTAATCTCGACACCGCCGAGGAAGCCTATCAGAACGCGTGCCTGCGCGCGCTGAAGAGCTGGCCGCAGAACGGCCCGCCGCGCGATCCGGCAGGCTGGCTGATCATGGTCGGTCGAAACGTCGCGATCGACGACATCAGGCGCAGCCGCAGGCAGGAACCTTTGCCTGCGGACGAGGCGATCTCCGATCTCGACGACGCCGAGGACGTGCTGGCCGAACGGCTCGACGGCTCGCATTATCGTGACGACATCTTGCGGCTGTTGTTCATCTGCTGCCATCCCGGATCTGCCGGCGACCCAGCAGATCGCGCTTGCGCTGCGCATCGTCTCCGGTTTGACGGTGCAGCAGATTGCGCGCGCCTTTCTGGTCTCGGAAGCCGCGATGGGGCAGCGCATCACCCGCGCCAAGGCCCGTGTCGCGGATGCCGCCGTGCCGTTCGAAACCCCGGATGCAGCGGAGCGCACCGAACGTCTTTCGGCGGTCGCCGCGATGATCTACCTGATTTTCAACGAGGGCTATTCCGCGAGCGGCGACACCGCTGAAATCCGCAGCACGCTGTGCGAGGAGGCGATTCGGCTGGCACGGCTGTTGCTGCGGCTGTTCCAGGGCGAACCCGAGATCATGGGGCTGACGGCGCTGTTGCTGTTGCAGCATGCCCGCGCGGCGGCGCGGTTCGATGCCGACGGCGCGTTGGTGCTGCTCGACGATCAGGACCGTTCGCTGTGGAACCAGAAGATGATCGCGGAGGGACTGGCGCTGATCGACAAGGCAATGCGCCACCGCCGCAGCGGGCCCTATCAGGTTCAGGCAGCGATCGCGGCGTTGCATGCGCGCGCCGCAAAACCCGAAGACACCGACTGGACCCAGATCGATCTGCTTTACAGTGCGCTCGAAGTCATGCAGCCCTCGCCGGTGGTGACGTTGAACCGTGCGGTCGCGGTGTCCAAGGTGCGCGGAGCCGAAGCGGCGCTCGAGATGATCGAGCCGTTGGGTGAGCGGCTTTCGAACTACTTCCATTTTTTCGGCGTGCGCGGCGCGTTCCTGATGCAGCTCGGCCGCAACGACGAGGCCCGCGTCGCGTTCGACCGTGCCATCGCGCTTGCCAATACCTCGGCGGAAGCCGCCCACATCCGGATGCATCTCGACCGCCTGATGCGCGACAGCCAGCCGCGCGAGGCGAAGGCGGGGAAATAGAGGCTTTCTTCCTCTATCCCCTTGTGAGGGCGGGTGTTGTCTTGCCCTTGGCGTTACCTTCGATCCGTGACGTTCTTGAGGATGAGGTCCGTCAACTTGACCACGAGGCTTCGAAGCCGGGCATTTTCCTCAAGCAGCGACAAAACATTGTCCGAATGTTCGTCGCCCGTATGTTCCTCGCCACAAAATGCTGATTCATCGAGGCATTCTTGCTCATCGAGGAATTTTTGTTTGCTCTTTGGCGGATACGCGGGTCCCATGGCTAATCCCCACTACTGGTCGCTCCACGCGCCCCCAAGCCATCCCATCCACCAGGATGAATTGAGTCGGGGGCAAATTTGCGACCGAAATTGGAAAGCATGGGACATAACTCGGTTTTCTACGCGGCCCGCGAGCGAGTGCAAAAAATATCGACGCTCCGTGTCGGTTTCCCGCGGTCTCGTTCGTCCCTGGATTGTGCACCACATTTCCCGAGAGCGCGATGAATAGTGCGGCGTGTATTGTGGTTGCGCCCCGGAGCCAGCGCGCATTAATACCGTTTTCGGCGTTGATGTAGTTCACAGATGCGGAGCCGACCATGATAGAAATTATTGCCGCTTTGGCCGTAGTGCTCGCGATCGCGATTGCGGTCGTCCTGACCCTGGCTGCGAACAAGCCGGATACGCTGCGCGTCCAGCGCGCGGCCGCGGTGAAAGCGCCGCCGGAAAACGTCTTCCCCCTGATCAATGACTTTCATCAGTGGGCAAGCTGGTCGCCCTGGGAAGGCAAGGACCCGGCGATGCAGCGTACCTTCAGTGGCTCGCCGAGCGGCAGAGGCGCGGTCTACGCGTGGGACGGCAACAAGAATGTCGGCGCCGGCAGAATGGAAATTCTCGACGCCTCATCGCCGTCAAAAATCATCATCAAGCTCGATTTCTTCAAACCGTTCGAGGGCCACAACACCGCCGAGTTCACCATGCTGCCGCAAGGCGATGCCACAACGAACATCACCTGGGCCATGCATGGACCTGCGCCTTTCATGTCGAAGGTGATGCAGGTGTTCATGAACATGGACAACATGATCGGCAAGGATTTTGAAATCGGTCTCGCCAATTTGAAACGGCTTGCCGAGAAATGATCTGACCACTCGAAACGTAAATCACAAAGGAGCAAGCGATGCAGATCAATCCCTATCTGTTTTACAATGGCAATTGCGAAGCGGCGTTCAAATTCTACGAGAAGGTGCTCGGCGCCAAGGTTGAGGTAATGCTGAGAAACGAGGAGGCGCCCGAGTCGATGCCGTCGCCGCCGGAGCGGAAGAAGAAGATCATGCATGGCAGGATTTCGATCGGCGGCGAAGTGCTGATGGCATCCGACGCGCCGCCTGACCATTTCCACAAGCCGCAGGGATTTTCGGTCTCGCTGACGGTCACGGATCCCGCGGAAGCCGAGCGCAAGTTCAAGGCGCTTTGCGAGGGCGGCAGCGTCAATATGCCGTTCGGCAAGACCTTCTTTTCCAGGGGATTCGGCATGGGCGTCGACCAGTTCGGCATTCCCTGGATGGTCAACTGCCCGCCGGAGAGCTGAGCTTTATCGGCAACTCGGATAAATCGCCGCGAGTTCGCGCCCGCGCAGCATGAGCAGGCGCGAACTCAATCCGCCGCGGTGGCGTATCCAGCCCCGCACCCGGGCGGGATAAGCCTGCAGCACGAGTTCGGATGCTTCCGGTTCGGCGTACATCCGTCCCTGCGGGTCAACCGATCTCGCGGCATGGAATCCCAGGATCGCCCGGCGCGTCACGCAGATGCGGTTTTGAGGCACGACGCTCAACACCAGCGTACAGGCCGACAGACACGGCCCGTCGATCACCACGCGTTCCCCGGAATCGCGCAACCGCTCGAACAGATCGAGGAACGGGCCGACCTGTCCGCCCGGACTGGCGAGGATACGTACCTCCGCCCGTGCCGGCGGCATGGTGAGACCGCATAGCACCGCCGCAAGAAAGATTGTCTTCAGGACGACCGTTCGCATCATGCGTGGTCTCCATCTGGCCGCGCTACCCGATCAATTAGTCCATGGCAGGCCGCGCGACAAGGTTCCGTCATTTGCCCGCGCCGGAGACGCCGGCTTCAGCGAACGTGGCCATTCCGGTATGGCAGGCCAGCGCCGCACGCAGCAGCAGGATGGCGACGCCCGCGCCCGAGGCTTCGCCGAGCCGCATGTCGAGATCGAGCAGCGGGTCGAGGCCGAGTTCGCGCAACAGCGCGCGGTGGCCGGATTCGGCGGAGACGTGTCCCGCGCGGCAGTGATCCAGAATACCTGCTGCAAGACGCGTCAGCGGAACGACGGCCGCGGTGGCGACGAAACCGTCGAGCAGCACGGGGATCCGATGTCGCCGCGCCGCGAGCACTGCACCGGCGATTGCCGCAAGTTCGCGCCCGCCCAGCGCCGCCGCTGCGCGAAGCGGGTCGCCCGAGATGGCGCGGTGAAAATCGAGCGCCGCCTCGATCGCTGCGCGCTTTCGCGCCAGGCCCGCATCGTCAACGCCAGTGCCGCGGCCGGCCCAGCGGCCGGCGCCGCCGCCAAGCAGCGCCGCGCACAGCATCGCCGCCGTCGTGGTGTTGGCGATCCCCATTTCGCCGACCGCGAGCAGATCGCAGTCCGGCGGCACGGTTCGATATCCGATGTCTACCGCAGTGAGATATTCCTCAACGTCCATGGCCGGCGCGACCGTGAAGTCGCGGGTAGGGCGGTCGAGTTCGATCGGCACCACGCAAAGCTCGGCGCCGGCCAAGCCGGCGATCTGATTGATGGCCGCGCCGCGATTGGCGAAATTCGCCACCATCTGCCCGGTGACCGCTTGCGGAAAAGCGGAGACGCCGCGCGCCGCCACGCCATGATTGCCGGCAAACACGGCGATGGTGACGCGATCGAGTTTTGGAATCTCACGGCCCTGCCAGCGCGCCATCCATATGGCCAGCTCTTCGAGGCGGCCGAGACTTCCCGGCGGTTTTGTCAGAACCTGCTGGCGCAAAGTGGCAGCCTCGGCCGCGCGAACCTCGCCATCGGGCAGGTCGCGACAGAAGGCGCCGATATCGTCTAGACTGTCGAACTGCATGCGATTCCCGTGTCGAGCGCGTTGCGGACCAACCGATTCCCGCGGATTCTCTATCATGAATGAGTGGCTCGACGATCTCAGAACCGCGGTCGCTTTTCTGACCCGGCTGCCGATGCCGCATCCGATGGGGCCAATGCCTTCGAATTTCATCCGCGCGCGCCGGATGTTTCCGGTTGTAGGTGCCGGAATCGGCAGCGCGGTAGGTCTCCTTTGCCTTGGCTTGCGCACGGCTGGTGTGCCCGATCTCGCCGCCGCGGCGCTGGCCCTGGGCGCGAGCGCGGTCCTCACCGGCGCCTTGCACGAGGATGGATTGGCGGACGTCGCCGATGGCTTCGGCGGCGGCCGCGACCCGGCAGCGAAACTTGAGATCATGCGCGACAGCCGGCTCGGGACCTACGGCGCACTGATCCTGGTGGTGAGCTTTGTTGCAAAACTCTCGGCGCTGGCGGCAATACCGAATGCATATCTCGTGCAAAGCCTGATCGCCGCACATGCGCTTTCGCGGGGAGTGTTGCCTGCGATGTCGATGAGCATGCCCTATGCGCGTAAGGACGGGCTTGCCGCCAGCGCCGGCCGGCCCGGTCTCGCCACGGCCGGGACCGCGCTCGCGCTCGCGCTGATCATCGCATTGCTGTCACTGCCATGGGCCGATGCGATAAGCGCCGCGCTGGCGGCGGTGGCGAGCGCGATCGGCATGGCGTGGCTGGCGCAGCGGCAAATTGGAGGCCAGACCGGCGACGTGCTCGGGGGCGCCGAGCAGCTCGGTGAGACGGCGATCCTTGTGCTGCTTGCGGCGCGGCACGCCTAGCATGAGCGTCGAGACAAATTTGTGGCTGATCCGGCATGCGCCAGTCGATGGACCGCGCGGCGTCATCCATGGCCCCGACGCGCCGGCCGACGTCAGCGATGCCGCGGCGTTTGCTGCGCTGAAGGCGCAACTGCCGGCGCATGCGCTCGCAGTTTGCAGTCCGGCGCGGCGGACTTTCGAAACCGCGCTCGCCCTTGGGTTCGATCCAGTCAAGGAAGCGTGTTTCCGCGAACAGGATTTCGGGGCGTGGACCGGACGGCGGCACGACGATCTGCTCGCCGAGCTCGGAGATGTCTACCGGGACTTCTGGAAATCGACGGCGAGAAACCGTCTGCCCGGCGGGGAAAGCTTTGTCGATCAGATCTCCCGCGCAACGGCGGGGCTGGCTCAATTGCCGGCGGGTGATGTCGTGCTGGTCGTGCATTCCGGCACGATCCGCGCCGTGCTCGCGATTGCGCTCGATCTGGACCCCGACGCCGCGCTGCGCTTCGTCATTGATCCGCTCTCGCTGACGCGGATCGACCGCCTCACCAGTGGCTGGCGCATCGTCGCGGTCAACCGGCGCGCATAGGTAGTCGGTCGGTCCGCTCTACCCGTTCCGTCTTTCGCCGCGCAGCGTCGGCAATCCGATGCCAGCGGCGTCGAAGCCGCCGTCGACCGCGAGAATTTGCCCGGTGATGTAGCTTGAGCGGTCGCTGCACAGAAAAAACACCGCCTCCGCTACTTCCCCCTCGAGGCCGTAACGATTGAGCGGAATCGCGTCGTGATAATCGGCGCGGATTTGCGGGGTGTGAACGGCCTTCGCCATCGCCGTCTCGACCGGGCCGGGCGCGACGCCGTTGACGCGAATGCCGAGCGAGGCCAGCTCGACAGCCAGTTGCTTGGTGAGGTGCGCGAGCCCGGCCTTGCTGGTGCCGTAGGCCGAGCGCAGCGTCGAGGCGCGCACCGCCGAAATCGAAGTGATGTTCACGACCGCGCCGCCGCCATGTTCTCGCATTAGCGGCGCTGCCGCCTTGGTGCAAAGAAAAGGCCCGGTGAGATTGACCGCAAGCACCCGGCTCCAGTCCTCGTCGGAGGTCTCCAGCAGCGGCGCGAACACCGCGATCCCGGCGTTGTTGACGAGCGCATCGAGCCGCCCGAACCGCGCGCCGATTTGTGCAATCGCCTGCCTCACCGCGCCGGCATCGGAGACGTCGCAATGCAGCGCCATCGTGGAGTCGGGCTTCGCTACTTCCGCGATCGCGCCATGCAGCAATTCGCCCTCGATGTCGAGCAGCGCCACGCGCCAGCCCTCGGCGAGAAACCGTTTTGCCACCGCAAGCCCGATACCGCGCGCAGCGCCGGTCACCAGCGCTACTCTTGGCGGGGAAGGGTTCATGGGCGATCCATTGTCGAGTGAGCGAGCAACCGGTTTTGTCCTAGCACGGAAGCCGGGGGTCTGCTTTCCTATCCGGACAAGATTGCCGAACAAGGGACCGTTTCATGCACGTCATCGACGTCAAGGATCTTACGCGCGAAGCGTGGCGGCCGGGAGTGGAAACCCGCATGCTGGTATCGGCGCGCAATGGCGCGGCGCAACTATGCATGTTCGAGCAATGGGTCGCGCCCGGGACCGGTGCGCCAACCCATTCGCATCCGGTCGAGGAAGTGCTGACCGTACGCGAAGGCGAAGCCGAAATGTGGCTGGAGGGCGAGCGCCTGATCGTATCCGCCGGCCAGTCGCTGATCGTGCCGGCCGGGCGCAAACACGGCTTTCGTAATTCCGGCGGAGCCACGCTGCACATCCATGCCGTGCTGGCCTCGCCGATTTTCGAGGCGATGGCGGAGGGCGCGACGGAACCGGTGCGGCGGTGGGAGTTGGTGTGAACGCGCAAACCACCCCGGAAATAATTCGGTTGGTCATGTCGAGGCCGTAAAACTCCGTGCGTCTTGTCTCAGAGTGCTGGTTTGGACACCGTCTGCAACCAGCCCCGGGGGAACCACAAATCGAAGCGGAGAGTAACGATGCGATTCATGATGCTGATGATTCCGAAAGGCTACGAGATGGCGGCGCCCGGCACCATGCCGCCCGCGGATGCGGTCGCCGCGATGATGAAATACAACGAGGCGCTGAAGGAAGCCGGTGTGCTGATCACTCTCGATGGGCTGCATCCGCCCTCGATGGGCGCGCGGGTTTCGTTCGCCGGCGGCAAGCCGGTGGTGACCGATGGTCCCTTTACCGAGGCCAAGGAGGTGCTCGGCGGCTACTGGATGATCGATGTGAAGTCGCGCGAGGAGGCGATCGCCTGGGCCAGGCGCTGCCCGGCTTCCAATAATGAGGTCATCGAAATCCGGCAGGTGCAGGAAATGTCGGATTTTCCGGCCGACGTTAAGGAAGCGGCGGCCGGTTTTGCCGAATTGCAAAGCCGATCCGGGCGTTAGTACCTAGTGCTTTGTTGCCAGCTCATGTAAAAGCCTTTCACATGAGCTGGCGCAAGGAACAGCGCCGCGCCGAGCGCGGCTACCATCACGGCAATCTGAAAGAGGCGCTGCTGCAGGCAGCGCTCGGACTGATCGCGGAAAAAGGCGCGGCCGGCTTCACCTTTGCCGATGCCGCGCGCATGGCCGGTGTCAGTCCCGCCGCCCCCTACCGGCATTTTCGCGATCGCGACGAGTTGCTTTCCAGCATCGCGCAGCGCGGTTTCGAACAGTTCGAGGCGCTGTTGACCCAAGCCTGGGACGACGGGCGGCCGGACACCGTCACGGCGTTCGAACGGGTCGGCAAGGCCTATCTCGCGTTCGCGCGGGCCGAGCCTGCGTACTATTCCGCGATGTTCGAATCAGGGCTTCCCGTCGACCTTAATCCGACGTTACTGGCCGCAAGCGAGCGCGCCTTCGCCATCATCAGGGCCGCCGCCGAACGGCTTGCCGCGCTGGCGCCGCCCGGCACGCCGCGCCCGCCCGCCATGATGATGGCGCTGCATATCTGGTCGATGTCGCACGGCGTGGCGTCGCTGTTTGCGCGCGGCGACGCCGCGCGCCGCAAGCTGCCGATGTCGGCGGAGGATCTTTTGGAAGCCGAAGTGCTGATCTACCTGCGCGGCCTCGGGTTCCCGATCGACCGCCGGTCGTCCGGACAAAACGAGCGGGCGCAAAAGTCCGCTACCCAGCCGCCTGCTGAACCCTCGGGCCCCTGGGGCGTCAGAAAATAAATGCCGGAAAGCGCCTTGCGCCCGGCTTGACAAAAAACGGGGATGGTTTACGTATGTAAATGTTATTTACATTCACAACGGCGGGATTGCCGTCATGGAGAGGGAAATGGCCTACACCGCAGATGTCAATCGATGGCGCGGCCCCGAAGAGTATCGCCCGCATATGCTTGATTCACCCTGGCACCCCGGCTGGATCGCCGTCACTGTACTGGGCTTCATCTTCTGGTGGCCGATCGGTCTTGCCCTTCTCTTTTTCACACTAGGGAGCAGAAAAATGAGTTGCTGGAGTCATCAGGACCGCTGGTCGAACAAGTTGGAGCGGATGCAGTACAAGATGGAACGGATGCGCGGTCGGATGGAGCGCCGCGGCTTCCCCTTCGGTCAGCCCACCAGCGGTAACCGAGCCTTCGACGAGTACCGAATGGAAACCTTGCGGCGGCTCGAGGAAGAGCAGACCGAGTTCCGCGATTTCCTCGATCGCCTGCGCCACGCCAAGGACAAGGAAGAGTTCGACCAGTTCATGGCCCAGCATCGGCAACGGCCGACCCCGCCCCCGGACGGTCAGCCCCAGCCTTGAATTCGAAGGCTATAAAGCCGCCGGCATAGGCGCCCCCACACATCTCCCGCCCATTTGCGAAAGCAGGTGGGCGGTTTTGTTTTGGGCGCGTGGGGCCAAATTCCGGCAAGGGCGCGGCGATCCCTCCGCCTGATTCAAGCTGCCAAAATCCCCTATGGTAACCGGCTATTAACCATGATTAGCGTCTGGTTAGGGGCGCCAAAACGCGCCGATAGCCCTCGTTTTGACACGTTGGCAGGGGATGCAGGCCCTGGCTTTGGACGGGCCTCCCATGCGACGAAAAACAGGGCTCTCGCGCTGGCGCATATCGCCGCGCCTGGCCGCGCGGTTGCGGAACCGGCTGCCATCTGCTCCCGGAGGATTTGGGGCACTTCGTTGAGAGGATACCACTTATGAATCCGGCCGACGTGGCGCAGTCCGCCTTGCCACTGACCACCACCGACGTATCGCTGATCGCGCTGTTCCTGCAGGCTCACTGGATCGTGAAAGCGGTCATGCTGGGGCTGCTCTCCTGTTCCGTCTGGGTCTGGGCGATCGCGATCGACAAGATGTTTCTGTACTCGCGCACCAAACGGGCGATGGATCGCTTCGAGCAGGCGTTCTGGTCCGGGCAGTCGATCGAGGAACTCTACCGGGCACTTTCGGCCAAGCCGACGCAATCAATGGCGGCATGCTTTGTCGCGGCGATGCGCGAGTGGAAACGGTCGTTTGAAAGCCAGGCACGGTCCTTTGCCGGGCTTCAGATGCGGATCGAGAAGGTCATGAATGTCTCCATTGCCCGCGAAATCGAGCGGCTGGAGCGCCGGCTCCTGGTGCTGGCAACGGTAGGCTCGGCCGGCCCCTTCGTCGGGCTGTTCGGCACGGTCTGGGGCATCATGTCGAGTTTCCAGTCGATCGCGGCATCAAAGAATACCTCGCTCGCGGTGGTCGCCCCCGGCATTGCCGAGGCGCTGTTTGCCACCGCCATCGGCCTGATCGCCGCAATTCCGGCGACTATTTTCTATAATAAGTTCACCACCGAGGTGAACCGGCAGGCGCAGCGGCTGGAAGGGTTTGCGGACGAATTTTCAGCTATCCTGTCACGCCAGATCGACGAGCGGGCATGACCGGCGGCATATTGTGAGCGCACCGTGAGCACAAGATCATGGCGATGAATGTGGCAGGTTCCTCCGGTGGCGGACGCCGCGGCCGGCGTCGCCCCGTGATGGCCGAGATCAACGTCACCCCGATGGTAGACGTCATGCTGGTATTGCTGATCATCTTTATGGTGTCGGCGCCGCTTCTGACGGTGGGCGTGCCGCTCGATTTGCCGCAGACCCAGGCCAAGAGCCTCGAACAGGACAAGACGCCGCTGCAGCTTTCGGTCGACGTCAGGGGCAGGGTATTCATCAACGATACCGAAGTCGCGATGAACGAGCTGATACCGAAATTAAAGGCCATAACCAGCGCCCGCGGAGGCCTGGATGAGCGTATATTCATGCGGGCGGACAAGAAGGCCGATTACGGAACGGTGGCGAGGGTGATGGGACAACTTTCGGGCGCCGGGTTCAAGAGGTTGGCGCTGGTCACTGAAGTGGAGCGGGGATCCTAGCGGGTGAAGGTCGACAAGACACTTGTTGCGTCCGTGGCCCTGCACGTCCTCGTGATCGGGTGGGGACTGGTGTCGTTCTCGTCCAAGGCATTCGAATCGACGCCGGAAGAATCCCTGCCGGTCGATATCATTTCCTCCGACCAACTTGCCAAGGTCGTGGCCGGCATGAAATCCGGCAAGAAGGAAAATCCAAAGCCGCTGGTGGAGAAACTCGCGGAAGCCAAGCCCGTGGATGACGCCGTCGGCAAGATCACCGAGAAGGCGCCGATCGTGACCGACATGGCCCCGCCGCCTCAGCCGAAGCCGGCCGAGAAACCGGTGGAAAAAATGCCCGATCCGCCGAAGCCGGTCGTCGAGGCCAAACCCAAGGAAGAGCCAAAGCCGATCGAGAAGAAGCCGGAGCCGCCCAAGGTCGATCCGATCGCCGAGGCGCTGAAAAAGGACGAGAAGAAGCCGCCGCCGAAGCCGCCGGTGCAGGCCGCGGCGCCGCCGCAACCGGCCAAGCCGAAGGCCGAACGCATCTTCGACCAGACCAAGATCGCCGCCTTGCTCGACAAGCGCGACCCGACCCGGCAGGCCGCCGCCGGTGACACGCTGAATTCCAACGCCGCCCTGGGCCTCGCCAACGGCAAGGCCGCGGATAACTCGGCGACGTGGGGCGCGCTGTTCAAGGAGCAGGTTCTGCGCTGCTGGAAGAAACCGTATGGCGGCATCGAGGCGCAGAGGGTTGAAGCCGAATTCAGCATCAAGCTGAAGAAGGATGGCACGCTCGAGGCGATGCCGGCAGCGCAGACGACGCCGGCCAGTCCGTTCCAGCGCGTGTTCCAGGAGAGCGGGTTGCGCGCGATCATTGAATGCGCGCCGTACCGGTTGCCGCCGGCGTTCTTTGAAGAGTGGAAATACTTCAACCCTGTTTTCGATAGTCGAGACCTATAGCGGCGTATTGCCTGAGAGCAGAGTGACGATGTCAGAACAGCATAAGCCGACCAAGGCGCCGTTTCGTGTGGGCCGTCGGCAATTCCTGTCGGGATTGGCATCCGGCGGCCTGATCGTGAGCGGCGTGCATCATGCGTTCGGACAGGTGCGCGTGCCCGTGGTCGGCGAAGCCGCGCCGTTGCCGATCGCGATTCCGAATTTCGCGGCGGGAACGCCGGCGGATGCGGAAGTCGGCATCGGCGTCACCCAGGTCATCACCAACAACCTGAAGCGGAGCGGATTGTTCGCGCCGATCGATCCGGCGGCCTATATCGAAAAGGCCATCAATATCGACGCGGCGCCGCAATTCCAGAACTGGAAAACCATCAACGCCCAGGCGCTCGTCACCGGGCGCATGACCCGGCAGGGCGACGGGCGGCTGAAGGCTGAATTCCGCCTTTGGGACGTCAATACCGCCCAGCAGCTCACCGGCCAGCAATACTTCACCTCCCCGGAATACTGGCGGCGGATCGCGCACATCATCTCCGACCAGATCTACGAGCGCCTGACTGGAGAGAAAGGCTATTTCGACAGCCGCGTGGTGTTCGTCGATGAAACCGGATCGAAGGAACGGCGGGTCAAGCGGCTGGCGCTGATGGATCAGGACGGCGCCAATGTTCGCTACCTGACGCGGGGCGCCGACCTCGTCCTGACGCCGCGGTTTTCCCCCTCGACCCAGGAAATTACCTACATGGAATTTGGCCAGGGCGACCCGCGCGTCTACCTGTTCAATATCGAAACCGGGCAGCGCGAAATCGTCGGCAATTTTCCCGGCATGTCGTTCGCGCCGCGTTTCTCGCCGGATGGCCAGCGCGTGATCATGAGCCTGCAACAGGGCGGCAACTCGAATCTGTTCGTGATGGACCTGCGTTCGAAGTCGACCACGCGCCTCACCGACACGCCGGCGATCGATACCTCGCCGTCCTATTCGCCCGACGGCGCCCGCATCTGTTTCGAATCCGACCGCGGCGGCAAGCCGCAGATCTACGTAATGCCGGCGGCAGGCGGCGCGGCGCAACGCATCTCGTTCAGCAAGGATGATTCCAACGGCAGCTATTCGACCCCGGTCTGGTCGCCGCGCGGCGACTACATCGCCTTCACCAAACAGGGTAACGGGCAGTTTTCCATCGGCATCATGAAGCCCGACGGCTCCGGCGAGCGGATTCTCACGTCCGGATTCCACAACGAAGGACCGACCTTCGCGCCGAACGGCCGGGTGCTGATGTTCTTCCGCGACCCCGGAGGCAACAGTGGGCCTTCGCTGTTTACGGTGGACATTTCCGGACGCAACGAACAGCGGGTGCCGACCCCCGGCTTTGCGTCCGATCCAGCGTGGTCACCGCTGCTATCCTAACAGCGGCTGATCGCCGGAGCGTTTCCGCCGACCCCGAGATGCGTCTGATTTATGATGCGGAGGCTGCTACTTCGCCGTGGCGAGCCGACGCACAGTCATTCAGCAGTCCGCTGAAATAACCATATGTCACATGCGCGATTTCAGGATAGGGAGCCCGCGTCATCAGCAGTCGATGAAGTTCCGCGAGCCGGAAGCAGGGTACGCCGGGGAACAGATGGTGTTCGAGATGATAGTTCAGTCCCCAGGGGGCGATCAGCCATAGCTCCCAGAACGGAGCCACGACGGTACGGCTTTCGTTAAGCACGCTCTCATGCTCCACCGCATAGTGCTCGGCGACGCTGCGGATGTACCGGATGGCCAGGAAGACCGTCATCAGCGGGACGATCCAGTAAAGCAGAAGGAGCTTCCAGAAGCCCAGCACGATCGATGAAACCAGCAGCGATGCGAAGAAGAACAATCGCGCCCGGGCCACCGCTGCCGCAATGTCGCGCGTCTCCTTGTTCTTGTGAAATCCGACCAAGGCGGTCGCGATCTTCAGGCCTGATAGATACTGAACGATGTACATCAGCACGCTGCTGGGCGGCGCCGGAAATTCGTACTCCTTCAGCCCCAGATTTCGTTGCCAGTCCGGATCGTTCTGGCTGTTCAATTCGCGATGATGGGCGAAGTGACTGTTCCGATAGCCGGCCATCGAGGTCGATGTCGGCAGCGCAAGAATTTCGCCGATGAAATCATTGAGCTGTCGATTGGTGTAGCCGCGATAATGCGCGGAATCGTGCATCAGCCCACCCAGTCCATTGATGCGCGAGCCGATGACGATGACGGCGAGCCCATATGTCAGTGGATTCCACCAGGTCTCGCTGATCCAGACGGCGGCGACGATCAGGCTGAACTCCAGCACCGCGGCCGCAGTAAATTTTACGCTGTCGATTTGCGAGAGGTTGCGGATTTCTTCCTTGGAAAGAAGACGCGGAATGTCCCGCAGGCAGGAATCACCCAATTTGGCCGAACGAGCCACAACCGTATCGGTCATTAGGTACTCTCCTGAACTTCCAGTCGTCAGTCCGAAAGTACCTATTGTCGGCCGCTTTACCAAGGAGGATTAACCCGAAATTAAGGGCAAATCTTAACCGTGGTTAAGATTTGCCATCCCGGGGCGTCCGTTGTGCGGTGAAAGCAGCCATGGTTCGAGGGCGTTGCCCTCGAATGGGCAGGTACCGACGTTGTTGCGCGACCCGGCGGCCGACGCGCGCCGTTTACCATCGACATTTCGGAGCGCGACGAACCGGGGATTAGGACCCCCGTTTTGTGTTCGATCTGCCTGGGTCGCCGCACCGCGGTGGGGTCGATTCCACGCTTGGGTCCGGGCCTGTCGGAGCTCGGCAAGCCTTGCCTAGCTCGCTGATTTATCGGGCAGATTTTGTTTTGCGGGACGGAAAACAACATCTCGCTAACGATGTTCCCTCAGAAAGGCTTCATCAGCGGCCGGTAATAGTACCGATCGACAAGGACGCGTGCGCAGCCAATGCAGCTGGTCGATCAGGAAAAACGAAGCAATCAGGAAGGACAATCGGAGCGGCTCTACGCGGCGCTGGTCGATTCCATGTGCCAGAATTTCTGGCCCCTGTTCTTCGGCGGCGTCTGTGCCGCAGCCGCCGCCCTGATGACGGCGATCAAGACCGGAAACGTCCTGCTCTGGCCGATTGCGTTTCTGATCGTCGCCATCGGCACCGCGCGCGCGTTCCACATGCGCAAATACGAACGTCGCACCTCGGTGTTGACATACGAGCAGGCGAAGCAGTGGGAGCCGCGCTACGCAGTCGGCGCCATCGTCTATGCCGGTGTCCTCGGCGCCTGGTGCTTCATCACCATTCTCGGCAGCGACGATCCCATCGCGCACATGGTCTGCGTCGCCGTGACCATCGGCTACACGGCCGGCGGCGCGGCGCGCAATTACGGCCGTCCCAAGCTCATCCAGCTGCATATTCTGTTCGCCTGCGGGCCGATGTCGCTGGCGCTGGCGGCGCATGGCGGAGTCTACTACATCGGCCTGTCCGTGCTGCTGGTGCTGTTCTTCATAGGCCTGAAGCATCTCAACATCGGTCTCAACGCCATGTTTGTGAATGCGCTGACGTCGAGCTTCCGTGAAGCGGCGCTCGCGGGCCAGTTCGACACCGCGTTGAACAACATGCCGCACGGCCTGTGCATGTTCGCCGCCGACGGGCATCTTGCGGTGATGAATCATCGTTTCAGCGAGATGATGAACCTGTCCGACGATCTCGTGCATAGCGGCGCGAGCGCACCCGACATCGTCGCCGCTTGCGTGAGCGCCGGATCGATCTCGGATGCGAGCGCAAGGATCATCCTTTCGGAAATCGAGAATTCGCAGGCCAAGGACGTCATCACCACCGATCCCGACCCGGTCAGGGCCCGGTCGCTGTCATGGACCTTCCAGCCGATGGCCGGCGGCGGCGCCGTCGTGCTCGTTGAAGACATCACCGAGCGGCGCAACGCCGAAGCCAGAATTACGCATCTGGCGCGCTACGACGAACTCACTGCGCTTCCCAATCGGGTCAATTTCCGCAACGAGATCGAACGCCTGCTGACGGTCCCGCATGATGCCGACCAAATCTCGGCCTTGCTGTTCATCGACCTCGATCAGTTCAAGCAGGTCAACGACACGCTTGGCCATCCCTGCGGCGACCAGCTGTTATGCGCCGTGGCCGACAGGCTGCGCGCGATGCTGCGCCCGGAGGACTTCGTCGCGCGGTTCGGCGGTGACGAATTTGTGGTGTTCCAGCAGAACATCAAATCGGCCGAGGAAGCCGCCGGTCTGGCGCGCCGCATGGTCGATCACCTGAGCGAGCGCTACAAGATCGATAACCACCTCGTCGAGATCGGTGCCAGCGTCGGCATCGCGATGGCCTCGCCTGGCATCAGCGCGGACACGTTGTTGAAGAACGCCGACATGGCGCTGTATCGCGCCAAGGCGGACGGCCGCGGAACCTTCTGTTTCTTCCGCGACGAGATGGCGCATACCGTCGAGGCACGCCGCATTCTGGAGCTCGATCTGCGCAAGGCGCTGGCGCACGAGGAGTTCGAACTGTTCTATCAGCCGCTGGTGAATCTGAAGTCCGGGCGCATCACCACCTGCGAGGCGCTGCTGCGGTGGAATCATCCCGTGCGCGGCACGGTTTCCCCGATCGATATCATTCCGGTCGCCGAAGACATGGGCCTGATCGTCGACCTCGGCCGCTGGATCCTGCGCAAGGCCTGCATGGAATGCATGAAGTGGCCCGAAGGCGTCAGCGTCGCGGTCAATTTCTCGCCGCAGCAATTCCATCAGCGTGACGTGCTGAGCGAGGTTCGTTACGCGCTCGAAGTCTCGGGCCTGCCGGCGCATCGTCTCGAGATCGAGATCACCGAATCGTCGTTGTTGCGCAACACCCAATTGACCCACGACGTGCTGGCGCAGTTGCGCAACATCGGCGTGCGGATTTCGCTGGACGATTTCGGCACCGGATATTCGAGCCTGAGCTATCTGCATAATTTTCCGTTGCAGAAGGTGAAGATCGACCGGTCCTTCCTCGAGGGCATCGATACCGATCGTCCGCTGACGCTGTTGCGCGGGGTAGCGCGGCTCTCCGCCGATCTCGGCATGTCGGTCGTGGTCGAAGGCATCGAGACCAACGAGCAGCTGGAGCTGATCAGCGCCGATGGCACGGTAAGCGAGGCGCAGGGCTATTTGTTCAGCAGGCCCGTGCCGGCGATTCGGATACGCCAGTTGCTGAACGCTTCGCACGGCCGCCGCGTGCCCGACGAGCTTGCCGTAGTGACGTCTCGATCGATCGCCTGAAAACCTTCGCAACGGCTTCCTGATGGAATTTTCTTCCTCGCATCGCCACACGGCGCGAGATTTCAGCTGTTGATGCCGGTTAACCCTAACGGCGCGATCAATTTGCTTAATCTTAAGAAGCTGTTAATCTTGATAGATACGCGCAGAAGTTGCCGGGAAGCCCTATGGAGTATCATCAAATGAGGCCCGCAGCCGTACCGATCCCTGCGGCTCCTGGGCGGAGTTATTCGGACCTCCTGGATCAAGTCGATTATCGTCTTGCAGAGACTCCTGAGGAAAAGGAAGAGATTTATAACCTTCGCTACCGGGCCTATCTGCGTGAGGGTGCGGTCAAGGAATCTCCTGATCAGCGCGTCACCGATCGATATGACGACCTGCCGAACTCCTGGACATTTGGCGTCTTTATTTTCGGGGAACTCTACAGTTCGGTCCGAATCAGCGTGCTGACGTCCGAATGGCGGGAATCTTGTTCGGCGGAAGCGTTCGGCGAACTTCTCTATCCACGGCTCGATCGCGGCGAGATCATTGTCGATCCGGCGCGCTTTGTTGCGGATCCCGAACAGGCCAAACGGCATCCGGAACTACCCTATGTGACCCTTCGTCTGGCCTATATGGCATGCGAATATTTCAACGCCGATCTAGGGCTCGCGATTGTTCGCGCCGAACATCAGGCATTCTATCGCCGCGTCTTCATGCACGAGACCATCGCCGAGCCGCGTTTCTTCCCGGGTCTGTTGAAACCGGTGGGATTGATGGCGGCGGATTTCCCGGCTTTGCGCGAGAAGGTTTTCGAGCGTTATCCGATGATGCGTTCGACCGCCTTTGAACGGCGGATGCTGTTTGAGCGCAGCAGCGAGCGCCGTCGATCTCGGCTCGACGTGATGGTGTCTCCCTTCGAGCGTACCTCGATGGTTCCCGGGGCCTGAGTGGCGGGGCTTTGCTGATTCGCCAGGCCAGGACCCATTTTGCCGACAGGTGTTGCAAACAGGCTGCTATTTAGGGCCTAAAATCACCCCTTCCGGCCGTACCCCGGCTTGCTTTCACCCTCGCGCCACATTTACAACCCATTAACTATCGCGGTTGCTTTTCGCCGTTTGCCGGCATTTGATCGGGTCTGGCAACACCCCATCAAGGTTGACGGAACGTTCGTTTAACCATCGCCCTGTAGACCGGATGACAGTCGAAAAACGTGAGCGTGGAGGCTCCGGAATGAAACACCAGATGCGTATCCTCCAGGGATTGAAACTGGCCGCGGTGCTCGCGGTGGCGCTGTCGATGGGCGCGTGCGCCAACAAGAACGTCGGCGCCGATGGCGCGATGGCAAGTGCTGCGACCCCCGGCAGCCAGCAGGATTTCGTAGTCAATGTCGGCGATCGTGTCTTCTTCGAGAGCGACCAGACCGATTTGACGCCGCAGGCGATCACTACCCTAGAGAAGCAGGCGCGCTGGCTGCAGAGCTACAACCGCTACTCCTTCACGATCGAGGGCCATGCTGACGAGCGCGGTACCCGCGAATACAACATCGCGCTGGGTGCGCGGCGCGCCCAGTCGGTTCGCACCTTCCTCACATCGCGCGGCATCGATCCCTCCCGGATGCGGACGATCTCCTACGGCAAGGAACGTCCGGTCGCCGTCTGCAACGACATCTCGTGCTGGTCGCAGAACCGCCGTGCGGTTACGGTGCTGAACGCCAGCTCCTGACGCTGTCACTTTTCGCAAAGTTCGAAACCGGCGCCCGAGGGCGCCGGTTTTGATTCCAAACACCGGCCTCGCTACGACAGCTCAATTGCAGGCGAGACACCATCCCGGTCCGCGAAGCCAGCAACGTTCCTCGGCGACCTCGCGATCGCGATAGAGGCGTGTGACCCGCTGCCATCCTCCCCTCGCGAAGGCTTCGGCCAGCGCACGTTCGGACACTTCGTCACGGCCTCCGGCGCAGGGAAAGATCGCAACCGACGAAATCCAGCTCGCAAAAAAATCGTGACCGCGGCGCTCGATCCGAAAGACCGCGCCGGCGCTTGCCATCCGCTCCGGCGAAGCAGCAGCAAAGCCCCGGTCCGACGTCATCGGCAGGATCAGGCGTCCGCCGTCGGCAAGGCTGTCGAGCCAGTTTTCGGCGGGACGGGTGCAGCCGGCATTGACGTAAATGACGTCGGCTTCACCAAACGAAACCAGGGCGCCGTCGCCCTCGACGATTTTGACGTTTGGGTAGGACAGGAGATTGGCTTTGGCCCGCAGCGCGAGTTCGGAATCATGTTCTATTCCGATAACCCGGCCCGGCGGCCCGGCCAGTTGGGAAAGGATCGCGGTGTAATAGCCGGTGCCCGTTCCAATATGCACAATGCGCTCGCCTGAAGATGGCTGCGCCCGGTGAATGAGGTGCGCATGCAGCGATGGTTGCCCATTATTGATACGCCGCTCCGGCAGAATGCCGACGAGATCATCGGTATACAAATAGACGGGATCGGTACCGGGGGTGAGGACGTATTCCCGGAGCCAGCGGAAGACCGGCCATGGACCGGGCCCGAGAAAGTCTTCACGGCGTGTTGCGCTGAACGCCGCTTCGAGGCGCGCATTGTCGACGCGTGCGGCAGCCAGAATCTGCTTGGCATAAGCCGCCCGGATTATTTCGAGTTCGCCTTGCCTGTCCATCTTTCGTCCCGGGACGCGACGATGCTAGAGTGGTGTGTGATTCAACACATTATTGTGTGTTAAATAGCATAAAGCCATAAAGAGGCCAAATGAAAAGGCGGCTCTATCCGGCAGTCCTGGAACGCGGTCCCAAGGGAACGTTCGGTGCGTGGTTTCCCGATTTTCCCGGCTGCGTCGCGGGCGGGAAATCGCAGGAAGAGACGATCGAAAAGGCCGAAAACACGCTGGCGCAGGCGGTTGATGCGATGGCCGAACATGGTCGCACGCTACCCGAGCCGACGCCGCTCGAACGGGTGGTTCTTCCCAGGGGCAGCGACCTCTTGGCTTATTTCATTGTCGGCGTGGACCCGCCGGACCCCTCGGAAAGGGTAAATGTCTATCTTCCGAAAAGCCTGATCGGCCGGGTCGACAGGCGCGCGGCGGAACTCGGCATGAGTCGTTCCAGCTTTTTCGGACTTGCTGCCACCACCGCGCTAAGCGTCTTCCCCGGCCCCGGCAGCTTTCTGACGGGTTTGGCGGAGCCCCGCTCGAAAGTGCACAAGACGGGCGGACTGCGAACTGCAAAATCTTCAACCAAGAAACCCACCGTATGAGCCGGACGCTTTCTCCCTGCGCCAAGGCGATGAATATCGGCCAGTGCCGAGTAGGCGGGCTTGTAAATCGAATGGTCGAAACCGGGGCCCCCGTGAAGAAGGAGCCGCGTCGGCTTTTCCCGCATGACGGGGCCGTCCGGCACCGGCTTCGCGCCCTCGACGTCGAAGAACAACCGCACCCCGTTGACAAGTACGTGCATCACCGAATCTCCTTGCGATTGCATCTCCCGGCGATTCGCGCCCATCCATTCGCCAAGCCGCTGATTGTTTCGTGGCCGGGCTAGACCAGAGCGCGACACGAACCCCGCGATTTGGGGCAACAGTCACATTTTTGGCGTACTCCGTCTCTCAATGTCATTCCCGCTTTCGATGTCATGTCGTCAGGCCAAAATGTCATCCAGATTTCATAGAACCGCCTGCGCCGCAGTGATGGCCGCGATGGTGGCGCTGCCCTCACAGGGCTTTGCGCAATCCGGCGACGTCGATCCGGAATTGCGAATTCAGCAGCTTGAAAATCAGTTGCGGCAACTCACCGGTCAGAACGAGGAGCTGCAATACCGCAACCGGCAACTCGAGGAGCGCTTGCGCTCGCTGGACGGCGCGCAGGCTGCGCCGGGCGCCCAGCCCGCCCCCCCGAGCGTCGCTGCCGCGGCGCCTGCGGTGGTGCCGTCCGGCCCAGCCTATCGGCCGCCCCAGGCCCAGCCGGCCTACGAGCCCCAGATTGCTGCTCCGGCCCCGATCGTCCAGGAACCGCAGGGCCTTCCGCCGGGTGGGCCACAGGGCCGGCGCCGCGGCGATGCCTTCGATCCCGCGCAGGCCCCGAACGCACCTGGCGTGCCGCAGGCGCTTGGCGGCGGCCGGCTCCCGATTCCGTCCGAGACGGCCGTCGGCGCTCCCGGCGGGCGCGGGGCAGGGGAGCCGCTCGATCTGGCAAACACCGGCGGGCCGCGCAATCCGCCCGCGACACTGCCCCCGCCGCCGCGCAATCCCGGCGCCACCGGGGCGCTGACCACGTTGCCGCCGTCGGCAACCCCGAAGGACGAGTTCGATCTCGGCATCGGCTACATGCAGCGCAAGGACTACGCGCTCGCCGAAGAGACCATGCGCAACTTCGCGCAGAAATATCCCGGCAATCCCATGATGGCGGATTCGCAATACTGGCTCGGCGAGAGTTTCTTTCAGCGCCAGCAATATCGCGACGCCGCGGAAGCCTTTCTCGGCGTCACCACCAAATTCGACAAGTCGGCGAAGGCCCCGGACGCGCTGTTGCGGCTCGGACAATCGCTGGCGGCGCTCAAGGAAAAGGAAGCCGCCTGCGCGGCGCTTGGCGAGGTGATGCGGAAATATCCGCACGCCTCGGCCGGCGTCAGACAGGCTGTCGACCGTGAGCAGAAGCGGGTAAAGTGCTAGGGTCCCCGTTCTCGGACCTGATCCCAGCTGGAACCGCGGCTTTGCGAACGCCATGCCCGACGACGACAATTCCCCGATCTCGGTTGCCGACGCCAAACGCCTGTTCGCGGATTGGAAGGCCGCGCCCGCCATCGTCCTTGCGATATCGGGCGGACCCGATTCGATTGCGCTGATGTGGCTTGCGGCGCGCTGGCGCCGCGCTTTGGCGCGCGGTCCGCGGCTGATCGCCGTCACCGTCGATCATGGTTTGCGCTCCGAGGCGGCGCGCGAGGCGCGCGAGGTCAAGCGCCTCGCCCGCATGCTGGACCTGCCGCATCGCACGGTGTGCTGGCTCGGCACCAAGCCGAAAACCGGATTGCCGGCCGCGGCGCGCACCGCGCGGTACCGCCTGCTGGCGCAAGTGGCGCGCGCCAACGGCGCAACCCATATCCTCACCGCGCATACCCGCGACGATCAGGCCGAGACGTTGTTGATGCGCCTGATGCGCGGCAGCGGCATGGTCGGTCTTTCGGCGATGGCGCGAGAGTCCGAACGGGATGGGGTGCTGCTGGCGCGCCCGTTTCTGAATGTTTCGAAATCGCAGCTCGTCGCGACCCTCCAAAAAGCAAAAATCGGCTTCATTGAGGATCCAACCAATCGCGACTTGAATTTTACCCGGCCCCGGATTCGCGCGCTGATGCCGGTTCTTGCCGCTGAGGGCGGCGATATCAGAAACCTTGCGCGGCTGGCCTCGAGGCTTGCGCGGGCCAATGCCGCGGTGGAAGCGATGGCCGATGGCGCCGAGCGCTATCTTGCGCTGAGGGAGCGCGAAAGCCTGCGGCAAAGACCGGATGGCAAGACCTTCGATGCCGCGGTCTTTGCTGCGATGCCGGAAGAAATCCGCATCCGGCTACTGCTGCGTGCGATCAATCGGTACGCGCGCGAGGGGCCGGTGGAACTTGGCAAGGCAGAAGCCTTGTTGGCGGCATTGGACCGGACCGCCGCCGAAAGCGCAGCCGGTCGCCGTCCGAGGCTGAAACAGAGCCTTGCCGGCGCGCTGATCAGCCTCACCGACGGCCGGATCCGCATTGAGCCGGCGCCGCCCCGGCGGCGCCGGGCGGATTGAGGTCGAACCGGCCTCGTGCTGGTCCCGCCGGGAGCTTTAACCACCCCTGAAAGACGCCGGCTTTACCGCCATTATTTGCGCGGGAATTGCGCTAGGATGGGCTAAATAGTCGCGCGCGGTTCCCTTGGCATCGAGCGGGGCCGCACCTAGATTGATGAGGTCGTCGGCCCCGGGGATTGCCTCGTGTCCGCCCGAGGACATAAGGCCGCGATCCGCGCGACCACGAAGGAAGATCGATGAACGCCAATCTGCGCAACTTCGCCCTCTGGGTCATCATCGTTTTGTTGTTGCTGGCGCTGTTCACGCTTTTCCAGAATCCTGGTCAGCGTACGTCCTCGCAGGATATCTCGTTCTCGCAGTTGTTGACCGAAGTCGACCAGAACCACGTTCGCGACGTCGTTATCCAGGGGCCGGAAATCCACGGCACCTTCACCAACGGATCGAGCTTCCAGACCTATGCGCCGAATGACCCGACGCTGGTCTCGCGCCTGTATAGCGGCAAGGTCTCGATTACCGCCAAGCCGCCGGGCGACAACGTGCCGTGGTTCGTGTCGCTATTGGTTTCATGGCTGCCGTTCATCGCGCTGATCGGGGTATGGATTTTCCTGTCGCGCCAGATGCAGGGTGGCGCCGGCAAGGCGATGGGTTTTGGCAAATCGCGAGCCAAGATGCTGACCGAGGCCCACGGCCGCGTCACCTTCGAGGATGTCGCCGGCGTGGATGAGGCCAAGCAGGACTTGCAGGAGATTGTCGAATTCCTGCGCGATCCCGGAAAATATCAACGCCTCGGCGGCCGAATTCCGCGCGGCGTATTGCTGGTCGGCCCTCCCGGCACCGGCAAGACGCTGATCGCGCGCGCGGTCGCCGGCGAAGCCAACGTGCCGTTCTTCACCATCTCGGGCTCGGACTTCGTCGAGATGTTCGTCGGCGTCGGCGCTTCCCGCGTCAGGGATATGTTCGAACAGGCCAAGAAGAACGCGCCCTGCATCATCTTCATTGACGAAATCGATGCCGTCGGCCGGCATCGCGGCGCAGGCTTGGGCGGCGGCAATGACGAACGCGAGCAGACGCTGAATCAGTTGCTGGTCGAGATGGACGGCTTCGAGGCCAATGAGGGCGTGATCCTGATCGCCGCCACCAACCGGCCCGACGTGCTCGATCCCGCGCTATTGCGCCCCGGCCGTTTCGACCGCCAGGTGGTGGTGCCGAATCCCGACGTCGTCGGCCGCGAACAAATCCTCAAGGTTCACGTCCGCAAGGTGCCGCTCGCCCCGGATATCAACCTCAAGACCATCGCCCGCGGCACGCCCGGATTTTCCGGCGCCGACCTGATGAACCTTGTCAACGAGGCGGCGCTGACTGCTGCCCGGCGCAACAAGCGCATGGTGACGCAGGCCGAGTTCGAGGAGGCCAAGGACAAGGTAATGATGGGCGCCGAGCGCAAGTCGCTGGTCATGACCGAAGAAGAAAAGATGCTGACCGCCTATCACGAAGGCGGCCACGCCATCGTCGGTCTCAACGTGATTGCCACCGATCCGATCCACAAGGCGACGATCATTCCGCGCGGCCGCGCGCTGGGCATGGTGATGCAGTTGCCCGAGCGTGACAAATTGTCGATGTCGCTCGAGCAGATGACCTCGCGGCTTGCCATCATGATGGGCGGGCGCGTCGCCGAAGAACTGGTGTTTGGCCGCGAAAAGGTAACCTCGGGGGCCTCTTCCGATATCGAGCAGGCGACCCGGCTGGCACGAATGATGGTGACGCGCTGGGGTCTGTCCGAAGAACTCGGCACGGTCTCCTACGGCGAAAATCAGGATGAAGTTTTCCTCGGCATGTCGGTGTCGCGGACCCAGAACGCCTCGGAGGCGACGGTGCAGAAGATCGACACCGAGATCCGGCGTTTTGTGGAACAGGGCTATAATCAGGCCACGAAAATCCTGACCGAGAAGCGTGCCGATCTCGAGGCACTCGCCAAGGGGCTGCTTGAATTCGAAACCCTCACCGGTGAGGAGATCCAGGATTTGCTCCAGGGCAAGAAGCCCAACCGCGAATCGGTGTTGGAGCCGGCTACGCCGCGCGCTTCTGCCGTGCCGCCCGCCGGCAAGCCGCGTCCGCGTCCCGATCCGGACGCTGGGCTGGAGCCGCAGCCACAGGCGTGACGCGGTCGTTGATCGATCCGAAAAACGCGGCGGCGACGCCGCGTTTTTTTGTGTGCCGCGGCCGGAAAGTCTGCGTTTGATCCATCATGATTATGATTGGCGCCGGTCCGCCCGTCATGGCATGTTTCGGTCACGCGCCTGTCGGCGAGCGCGCTCAAAATAAATCCAGGAGGGCCGTCGATGCGTTTCGTCACGGGATTTGTCGTACTCGGCGCGCTTGCCGCGCTGGCGTGGCCCTTGCCATCGACTTCCGCCGAGATGCGCGGCGTCAACGCGACCGAAATCAAGATAGGTCAGACCATGCCCTATAGCGGCCCGGTCTCGGCATTCGGCGCGCTCGGCAAGGGCGAGGTCGGCTATTTCAAGATGCTCAACGAGCGCGGTGGCATCAACGGTCGCAAGATCAACCTGATTTCGCTAGACGACGGCTACGCGCCGCCGAAAACCGTGGAGCAGACGAGGCGGCTGGTGGAAAGCGACGAAGTCGCGCTGATTTTCTCCTCGATCGGCACCGCCCACAACACCGCGATCGCAAAATACCTGCAGAGCAAGAACATCCCGCAATTGTTCATCGGCTCCGGCGCCTCGAAATTCGCCGACGTCGCGCAATATCCGCAGGCCACCCTGGGCGTGCAGGGACCGTTCCGCTACGAGGCGCGGCTTTACGCGCGCTATGCGCTGGCCAGGAATCCGAACGCCAAATTCGCCGTCATCTCGCAGAACGACGATTTCGGCCGCGATTATCTCCTGGGACTGAAGGACGTGCTCGGCGACAGATACGATCAATTGGTCACCGCGGCGACCTACGAGGTCCAGGACCCCACGATCGATTCCCAGATCGTCAAGCTCAAGGCGTCCGGCGCCGATGTCTTCGTGATCGCGGCGTCACCCAAATTCGCAGCGCAGTCGATCCGCAAGGCCTTCGAAATCGGCTGGAGGCCGATGACGTTTCTCTCCAACGTCGCGGTCTGGGTTTCCACGGTGATGGAGCCGGCAGGCCTGGAGGCCGGCGTCGGCATCCTGTCCACGGCCTATGTCAAGGACCCCGACGATCCCGCCTGGAAAGACGATGCGGGCGTCAAGGGATGGCGGGAATTCATGATCAAATACGTTCCGGAAGCAGATCTGCACGACACCAATTACGTCAATTCCTACAACAGCGCGATGGCGCTCGAAGCGGTGCTGAAGGCCTGCGGCGACGATCTCTCCACCGAAAATATTCTAAAGCAGGCCTTCGCCATCAAGGACCTGGAATTGCCGATGCTGCTGCCGGGCATCAAGGTCAATACCAGCCCGACCGATCATATGCCGGTCGAGCAGATGCAGTTCATGCGCTTCAACGGCAAGACCTGGGAGCGCTTTGGCGACCTGCAGACCGGCAATTGAACGACCCCTCCCGAATGACGGGTGAATTCATTTCGAAAAATGCCGCCGGCGCAGTCCCAAACCTTAAGATTTCTTAAGGGCCCTTGGCCCTATCTGTGGGGGAGGCGCGGCCCGCAAGGACGGGGCCTGCGCGCCAGAGACTTGTCGCATGACCACCACGATATCAGCCTCGGGGATTGCCAGGGAGTACAGCGCGATACCGGCCCCGCTGGTGAACGTGTGCTTCGTGCTGTTCGTCATCAACGTATCGTATTTTCCGGCGGCGTACTTCTCGCACTGGTGGATCTACGATCCGAACGGCCTCGGCATCCCGACCGATTTCGTCAACGTCTGGGCCGCGGGCCGGCTGGCGCTCGATGGCCATCCCGCGTCAGCCTGGGATTGGGATATCCAGAAGCAGGTCGAGGTCGCGCTGCTGCATCAGGATTTCATCGGCTATTTCGCCTGGCACTATCCACCGCCTTTCCTGTTCATAGCCTCGTTCCTCGCGCAGTTTCCGTATTCGGTCGCCTTCATCGGCTGGGTCTCGGCGAGCTTCGTTCCATATCTGGCCATGATCCGCGGGATCGTCGGCCGGCCGTTCGGCCTGTTGCTGGCGGCGGCGTTCCCGATGGTGTTCAACAATACGCTGGTGGGACAGAACGGATTTCTCACCGCGGCGCTGATCGGCGGCACGCTGGTGCTGATGCCGGCGCGGCCGGTTCTATCAGGCATTTGCCTGGGACTGCTGAGCTACAAGCCGCAATATGGGCTGCTGTTTCCCCTGGTGCTGATCGCGGCATCGCAGTGGACGGTGTTCTTCACCGCCGCCCTGGTCGCCGTAGCGATGGCGCTGGCTTCCTGGCTCGCCTTCGGCACCGAGAGCTGGCAGGCGTTCTTTCATTGGATGCCGATGTTCTCGCAAGCCTTCCTCACCGAGGGAAAGGCCACATGGTGGAAACTGCAGAGCGTCTTCTCGCTCGTCCGTTATCTCGGCGGCACCGAGCAGCTTGCCTGGATATTCCAGTGGATCATGACGGGCACCGTGGCGGGCGCGCTCGTGCTGATGTGGCGCAGCCGCATCAGCTATCCGTTGAAGGCGGCAGCGCTCGCCGCCGGCACTTTGCTGACCACGCCATACCTGTTCATGTACGACATGATGGTGCTGGCGATACCGGTAGCCTTCCTGATCCGCATCGGGCTTGAGAGCGGCTTTCGTCGATACGAACTACCGGCGCTGGCATGCGCGCTTGGCTTGATCGTGAGCTTTATCTTCCTCGGGGAGCCGGTAGGCCTTGCCGCCACGCTGATCGTGGCCAGCCTGATCCTGCGCCGCGCCGGGCCTTGGTGGCGGCGTAAACCGGCGCCGTCGGTGATGGCCGCCGCGAGCGCTTGAGCGCAGCCAAGGCACTTCTCGATCATTTCCGTCTTGTCACCGGGTCTGAATAGTTGTTCAGTTCTTGAAAGCGTTGCGCGGGATCGCGCGCGTTGCCGCCAGGCCTGACGGGCCTTGGCGCGTCGAGGGGACGAGATATACGCCATGGTCTATCGGCGGACCCAGCAAGTTGTAAAACGCCTTGCCGCGCGGCGCAGCGCCATTTTGGCTGCTGCGCGCGATGCTGCCGCCGATGGCGGTATGGCCGCAGTGCAGATCGCGCCGGTCGCGATCCGCGCCAATGTCGCCGCCGGCACCGTCTACCGCTATTTCCCCTGCAAGGCCGATCTGATTTCCGAACTGATCGCTGACGTCTCGCGCGACGAACTGGCCGCGATCCGCCGCGCCGCCGATGCGGCGCCCGGACCGTCTTCGGCGCTGGCCGCCGCCGTCACGACGGTCGCAGTGCACGTTTTGTCGCAGCGCAAGCTCGCCTGGGGCATTCTGGCCGAGCCGGTCGATGTCGACGTCACCGCCTCCCGGCTCGCGAGCCGCCGCGAGATTGCCGGCGAGATCGGCGCCCGCATCGAGGCCGCGATCCGCGCCGGACATCTGCCCGCGCAGGACACCACGCTGGCCGCCTCTGCGCTGCTCGGCGCATTGCATGAATCGCTGGTCGGGCCGCTGGCGCCGGACAATATGGACGATAACGCCAAAATGCGCGACGCCGTTCAAGCCGTGACGCTCTTGGCGCTGCGTGCCGTCGGTGTGATGGATGCCCGTGCCCGCGGCCTCGTGGTGCAGGCGGTGCTGCCCGAGAAGGCGCTGGTGGGCGCCTAGTCTAGAGCGGGATGAGGTTAGGTTGGATTTTCTACCCCTGCCCCGGACGCAGCGTAGCAAGAGCCGGGGTCCATCCTACTTTGCATGGGGTTGTTTTCGCGATTTTTTGTCCAGGCCCTGCCGTGCACCGCCGAAGGGACGCAATGCCGGGTCCGGGACACGAGATCGTTACAGCCTCGCGCTTACGAGGCGAATCGATCCACTCCAACACGTCATGTTCTAACGAATACGGCCGGTTCACATATCGGCATCGCTGTCGGAGCCCACGGAGGCGATACGCACCATGTTGGTGGTGCCGGGAATGCCGAGCGGCACGCCGGCTACGATGATCACGCGCTGCCCGGCCCGTGCAAATCCATCGCGAAACGCGATGCGGCCGGCGCGGCTGACCATGTCGTCCTGATCCTGCGCGTCCTCTGCGACGACACAGTGCACGCCCCACACCAGCGACAATTTGCGTCCGGTCGAGAGGTTCGGCGTGATCGCCACCACCGGCGGCCTCGGCCGTTCGCGCGCCACTCGGATTGCCGTCGAGCCTGAGCTGGTCCAGCAGATGATCGCCGACAGGTCGAGCGTCTCGGCGATTTGCCGCGCGGCATCGGCGATGGCGTCGCCGGCGGTCGCCTCGGGCTCGGGCCGCTGCGCGGTCAATACCTCGCGATAGGTGGGGTCGCGCTCCACTTCCTCGCCGATGCGGTTCATGGTCGAGACCGCTTCGACCGGAAACTTGCCGGCCGCCGATTCCGCCGACAGCATGATGGCGTCGGCGCCCTCGTAAACGGCGGTGGCGACGTCGGAGACCTCGGCGCGTGTCGGCACCGGACTCTGGATCATGGATTCCAGCATCTGGGTTGCGATCACGACCGGCTTGCCGGCGCGCCGCGTCAGCCGCGTCATCTGCTTCTGCAGGCTCGGCACCCGCTCCAGCGGCAATTCGACGCCGAGATCGCCGCGCGCCACCATCAGGGCGTCGGAGGCTTCCACGATTTCGGCGAGCCGGTCGATCGCTTGCGGCTTCTCGATCTTGGCCATGACCGCGGCGCGGCCCCGGATCATTTTCTTGGCCTCGGTGACGTCCTCGGCGCGCTGCACGAACGACAGCGCCACCCAATCGACTCCCGTCACCAGCGCTGCCTCGAGGTCGGCGCGGTCCTTCGGCGTCATCGCGGAAACCGGCAGATCGGTGTCGGGCAGGCTCACTCCCTTGCGATCCGACATCTTGCCGCCGATCACGACGCGGGTGACGGCACGCTCGGGCGAGGTTTCTTCCGCGATCAGGCGCACCTTGCCGTCGTCGAGCAACAACGCGTGCCCCGGCCGCAGCGCGGCCAGAATTTCCGGATGCGGAAGCTGGACGCGGCGCTTGTCGCCGGGTGTCTGGTCCGAATCGAGAGTAAAACTATCGCCGTTCTTGAGTTGGACCGAGCCCTCGGCGAACGAGCCCAGGCGAAGCTTGGGGCCCTGAAGATCGACCAGAATGCCGATCGGGCGGCCGTAGCTACCTTCGACATTGCGAATCGTCTTGATAAGCTCGCGCATCTTGTCGTGCGAGGTGTGGCTCATATTGATGCGGAAGACGTCGGCGCCGGCCTCGAACAGGCGGCGGATCATTGCGCTGTCGGAAGACGCCGGGCCAAGCGTTGCGAGGATCTTGATACGGCGCAGGCGTCTCATGGTCTGGTTCCGGGCGCTCTCGCTGGTGGCAGACCAGGCGCACCCGGAACGGTCCCGCGCGGCGAATTGGGTATGCCCGGAACGTCATCCGGACCGACCGTTCCCGGGATACCCGGCACCCGCTGCGCAGGCTGTTCGTTGGATTCGGTCAGCTGCACGGTCCAGGCGCGCTGCTCGCCGGTGTCGACCTCGAAGAAGCCGGTGCGGTCGAAGCCCCGCGCCAGACAATTTTCGGTACCCTTGATGGTAAATTCCTTGTCGCGCGAACACATGAAAGCCTGTCCTGACCACTCGCCGCCGCGATCGTAATCCAGCGCATAGATATAATAGAACCGCGCGACCAACGTGCCTCGCAGCAAAGTCTCGCATGTTCGCGAGGAGACGTTCCACCAGCCCTCGGTGGTCCAGCCCTCGGCATCCTTGTAGCCGAGCGCGATGCCGACCCGGCTCGATGTATTGTTGCAAAGACGAAAGTCCGCCGCCGCCGGGCCGTTCCACAGGGACAGCAAGACGAGCGCCAGCGCCGGCAGCAGGCTGCCGGCCAGTCGAGTGGAGATCGGATCGGGATGATGGGAATTCGTTGGGATCATTCAGCGAAGCTATATCAATTCATGGTCGATTTCGCGTGAGCCGGCGGGGACTGTCAACGGCCAAAGGGAGCTTTTTCAGACAATGGGCGGGTCTTGATTGCCATGTTTGCGCTGCGATATGGCAAAATCTGTGACACGTCCCACTTAATATCAAATAAGCTCGCGCAAAACAGTGAGATTACGTCATGACGATCGACGACAAAACCAGAACGGAACTCGAAGCCGCTGTCTTCCGGCGCCTTGTCGAACATCTGCGCTCGCGCACTGATGTTCAGAATATTGATCTGATGAATCTCGCCGGCTTCTGCCGCAACTGCCTGTCCAACTGGCTCAAGGAAGCGGCGGATGCCAAGGGCGCCGCGATGAGCAAGGACGACAGCCGTGAGGCGGTCTACGGCATGCCCTATGAGACCTGGAAGTCGACTTATCAGGGCGCGGCCAGTGCCGAACAACTCGCCGCGATGAAGAAAACCCACAGCGGGCACTAGATCTCGCCGCTTGCTCTCCCCCTCATCCCGAGGAGCCGCCAGCGGGTCGGGCGAATGCGCGCCCGATGACCGGCTCCGCGGCGTCTCGAAGCAAGAGAAGCTTCATGATTCGAGACGGCGCAAGTGCGCCACCACACCATGAGGGAATCTTTCTCCTGTGGGCGCGCTGTGGATGAGTGCGATGTTGGCTTGACGCAAGGTGGTGCACTCTTGAGGGTCATTTCGGGATGCGGTGCGTGAAATAGCGGCGCTTCCTCACGCCTCAACCGCCAGTTCAATCAGGAGTACCCGATGGCCAACTCTGCCGCCGCCGTCAAGGAAGCGCCCGCGACCAAATTTGCAAAAGACCAGCTCAAGGCCATCATCGAGCGCATCGAACGGCTGGAAGAAGAAAAGAAGACGATCTCGGACGATATTCGCGACGTCTATGCGGAAGCCAAGGGCAACGGCTTCGACGTCAAGGCGCTGCGCGTCATCGTGCGGTTGCGCAAACAGGACGCCAACGAACGCGCCGAACAGGAAACCATCCTGGAAACCTACATGCAGGCGTTGGGGATGCTGTGAAATCGATCAGCTAAGCGTCATGCGCAGGGCCTGACCTCGCGCATCCAACGATCTCAAGCGGTCTACGGCATGAATTAGCGCAGCGAAGCGGTCCGCATCACAAAGGATTGCGTCGCCAGCCCTGCCGTCGCCGATCCGGTGAAGCGATCGGAGACCATTCCCATCTGCGGATCGTCGCAGAAACTGATCGCAATCACGGCCTGCGGTTTGACGAAATGCGCGCGCATGGCGGTCATGTCGGTATCGCCCAGCACGGTCGCGGACATCGAGGTGCTCGCGCTCGGCGCCAGTATCATGGCCCGCATCCATGGCATCGTTACCCCTGAACGATGCAAATCGCGTCGGGGTCGCCACCATATTGCCCTGACCCTGCGCGCCCTTGGCGACAACCATGTCGATCGTGGTGGCGGCACTCGGATTGCGCGGGGCGGATGCGGGGCGGATGCTGCGGGGAATCGGCGCGCTGGCCGCAACCACGTTGGTACGCTCAATTTGTGAAGCGGAAGCCTGCGCATAGGCCAGCGCCTGGAATGCGGCGGAAACGCTTGCGGTCGGTTGCGGGTCCGCTGCGGCCAGCGCCTGGCGGGCGCCAGTGGCCGCGACCTGGGCCGGGCTGGCTTGGCCCGACGCTGCGGGAATATCGCCCCAGAAGCCGCGGGCATTGATGATGTCAGCCGGCGTCTGTGGTTTCGCCTCGGCCTTTTCGATACTTGCTCTGGCCTCTGGTTTGGTCTTCGCAGGCTGGACGATCTGGACGTCGGCTGAGGCCAGCTGGAACGCCGCGGCGGCAGGTTTTGCGCGCGGCACCGGCACGGGGTCTGCGGATTTGGCGGAGACCGCAGCAGCCAACTGGACTGCCGGCGCAGCCTTGCCTTTGGCAACCGGAGCGATCGCGCCTTCATCCTCCTCGTCGTTGGCCTTGCCCCTGAACAACGAGGCGAACAGGGTTGTCAAGCCGCTCGAAGAGGCGTCGTCGCCGTTGTCGCGCTTTTCGATGTCGGCGCGGGCAAGCTCGTAGCCCTTCAAGGGAGTGCCATCGGAGGGAACGTGCACCGTGCGGCCGTCGGGGAATACGCGGGCAAGCTGATCATGGGTCATTCGCGGCCAGTGACGAATGCCGCCGGTATCGAGATGGACGAACGGCGATCCGGAGGTCGGATAGAACCCGACGCCGCCACGTTGCAGGCGGAGCCCGGCGATGCGGATTTGCTCGAGAGAAACGTCCGGAATGAAGAAATCCATGGCGTGCCCGAGCATGTGCTGGCTGAAGCGGGCCACGCCCGAGGAACGACGGTGCAGCATGGCGTTGGTGGCTGGGGAACGGTAGGCGGAGATGATCTGGATCGGCTTACTGCCGTCGACATCGCGGTAGACTTCCCAGAGGATGTCGAACAGATGACGATCCATCGTGGTTTGCTCCTGGCTGCGCCAGTCGCGGAGAAAATGATTGAGCTGCTTCAGTGCTTCTTCGTCGTAGCGCCCGTCACGCTTGAAGGTGATGGTGAGGTCTTCATCGGAATGGGTGTGATGGAACGAAAGGGTGCGGGTTTCGTTCAGCGCCGCCGCATCGTGCACCGATCCTGCTCCCATCAGAAGCAACAAGGATGTCAGGCCGGCGTGATACCCGGCCTTCGATAGCGACAGCGCATTGAATTGGCGTGCAAAACCAGCCAGCACGAATGAGCCCACCCACAGGATCGACCAACTCTTCCACTACCCCGTGTGGCGAAAGAGGGTTAACGCATTCTTAACGCGGGTGATTCAATGGAGAACCACCCCCCAAGTCAGCCTTAACCTAACCCGTCGAGTGTGGCCAAAAAGTGCCCTCGGGTCAGAGGCGGGCGGGAAATGGTTAACCAAAACGGCCCCGCCGGAAAGGCGAGGCCGCTGATTTTGCAGGAAAATCCGAATCAGCCGCCGGCGAGGTCAACAATCAGCGGGTGAAAAGCCGGCGTTGCTGCCGGCGACCGGGGATGGAGGCCGGCGGGGTCGGCGGCCCGAACAGCCGTTCGAAGAATGACGGCCCGGAATAGGTATTGTCGCTGGCGAAGCTGACACCAGCCGGCAGATTGCCGGGCGGGCGGATAATGCTCGGCTGGGAGTGCGCGATCACGTTTTCCAGGTCCCTGCTTCGAGAGTTGCGCAGCAACGCCAGCATGGTGGCGTCGCGGCCATAGACGTCCTTGCGGAGCTGCAGCTTGCCTGCGTCATCAACAAACGCCGTCTGGTAGGTAATGTTGACCGGGATCGGCGTCGGGAATTTCAGGTCGATCTCGCTGTGGCCGTACATGCTGCGGATTTTTTCTGGGGTGTAGTGCTCGTTCGGCATCGTGATGTTCAAAAGCGTCGCCGCGTATTGATCCGGGTTCTGCACCCGCATGCAGCCGTGACTGAACGGACGCTCCTCCTTGTTGAACAGGTGCTTGTCCGGTGTGTCGTGCTGGTACACCAGGAACTTGTTCGGGAAGTTGAAGCGGATACGCCCGAGCGCGTTGGCTTCGCCGGGCGGCTGCGAGATGTGGATGCCACCGTCGCGGTCGCGTTCGAGCCGCAGCCCCATGCGCTGCAGGACGGTCGGATCCTGCTGCAGCGCTGGCAGATATTCGTTGTAGATAATCGACGGCGGCACGTTCCAGGTCGGATTGACGGTGATGAATTTCATCGTCTCCGTCAGCATTGGCGTGGCATGGATCCCGGGTTGTCCGGTAACCACCTTGGTGGCCCAGAGCGTTGCGCCGTTCTGCATCACCTTGAGCGTATAATCCGGGATGTTGAGAATGACGTAGGCGTTGCCAAGCGAGGGCGCGCCGAGCTGGCGCGGCAGCCAGCGCCAGCGTTCCATGTTGACGATCAGGGTGTCGATCTGCCGGTCGCGCTTAGGACTGTTCAGCGCCTTGACGGTCCTGTCGTCGAGGACGCCGGTGGGCTTGAGTTCGGCGTCCTCCTGGAATCTTCGCACGGCCTCGGCGACCCCCGCATCGTAACGGGTGTCGTCGGCGTTCTCGGAGATGCCGAGCCTGGCCCGCAACTGCGGCACGCGCGCATCTTCCGAAACGATCGCGGGCTGCTTCTTGCCGCGTGCGGGGGTGAATTTGAGCGCCGGCCCTTCCGGTATCCGGGCCCCCATTCCATCGCCCTGGCCGCGCAATTCGGCGAGTTTCGCCTTTAACTGCCGATAGAGTTTTTGCGGCGGATTGTAGCCCTCAAGCGCTGCGGCCGCGTCTTTGGCGGTCGTGACATTCGCCAGCACTTCCGCTGCATCCGTCGGATGATCGGGAAACTGGATATCGGCGGAAACCTGCGACCAGTGCATCCTGCCGCTCTGGGCCTGGCGCGCATAGTCCAGCACGCTGGCGGTCAGTTTCAGATCGGCTTCCGCGAGCTGGTCCGGCGTGGTTGCGGCGGCGAAATCCGGCACCGGATAGTCTGACGCATTCAAGCCATCGGAGTTGGCATCCTTCAGGCGCGCAATGACGCCCTTGCCGCTCTCGGTCAGCGCGCCGCCCGCCGTCCACAGCGGTGCATTTTCGCGCGCGGTGTAGAACTTTTCTACCGCGGACCGCTCAACCTTGCGGTCGAAATATCGCAGCGATTTCGTGCCCAGCAATTCGCGCAACCTGTCGGCAACCGGCTGATCTGCCGCCGCGACCTTGCTCACAGGCTTGGTCGGCTCCTTGGCGGGTTCAGCGGCCGGCGTGACCGTTGCCGCCGCCGGAGGCGACGCGGGAGCAGTCGCTGTTGGAGCAGTGGTTTCGGGTGCAGCCGTCGCGGTGTCATTCTTGCCGTTGTCGGATTTGCTCACTTCGGCCGCCGGAGCTGTGGCGACATCGGATGGTTTGGTCTCCGGCGTCTTCTCGATTGTTGCCGCATCCGGCGTCGAGGCGGTCGTGTCCAGCTTGAAGTCGTCGACGGTCGGGGGCGGGAGGTTTGCCGGTTCGGGACGCGGGATGGCGGCGTCGATGGCCAGTTCCGCGGCGCTCCGATGGTCCGGTTCGGTCTGGGCCAACGCCGAGGTCGCTGATACCGTGAGGAGGGTTACCGCGGCTGCGATCAGCACGCGGTCGAATCCGGCACGGCTCTTCAAACAATCACGCATCGTCACACCCCTTTGGGCGAAGCTGCCCCGGCATGGAACAGCTCTTGATATCGTCCGCACAGCTTTGGTTAAAGCGCCGGCTCGCCTTTTGGAAACGCATTCAGTCAAGATTGCAGTCAAAGTGTGGATCTTGTCTGAATGAGGTCCAAATCCCTGGTCGTACGCCTGCACGCAACGATTCATACGCAGACGATACATGCCCCCCTGTCATGCAGCCAGCGCCACGCGGGGCAACTCACGACAAACTGACTTCAAAGAACCCCCGTTGCAACGGATCGCGCACCTTTGCCGCGCGGTTTTCTGCTGCCTGTCACCGGCAAGCAACGGTTCAAGAGTTCCAGAAAATCCAACGACCTGCGCCGTCCTCGCCGCGGCAACCGGGTCCATTGCACTCGCCTCGGACACTGCTAGCCCTCCGCACCGCCGGCCGCGGGATCGTCAGCGGCGACCTCATCGAGCTTGCGGTAAAGCGTCGAGCGGCCGATTTTCAATCGGCGCGCGACCTCGGACATTTGCCCGCGATAATGAGCGATCGCGAAGCGGATGATCTCGCTCTCCATCTCTTCAAGCGGTCGCATTTCGCCGGCGGTGGTCAGCATGGCAAGGGTCCCGTGCGACGGTAGCGGGACGATAGGTATTTCCTTACCGGAAATCATGGCTGGTTGGGTCGAATGAAAGGGGGACTCCACGATCAGGGGCTCGGCGTGATGGTGAGTTGTCGGTGATGCCGGCGGCTGTGCGAGGGCTTGCGGAAAGTCCGCCAGCCCGAGTTGGTCGCTCTCGCTCATCACGACGGCGCGATACACCGCGTTTTCAAGCTGGCGAATATTGCCGGGCCACTCCAGTTGCGAAAGATGCGCCATCGCCTCGCCGCTGATGCCGCTGATGGGGTGGTTTTCTTCGGCGCAGAACCGCGCCAGGAAATGCCGCATGAGATGCGGGATATCTTCGCGCCGCATCCTCAAGGGTGGGATTGTCAGCGGCAATACGTGAAGCCGATAGAACAGATCTTCCCGGAAATGCCCGCTCTTGACGCGATCGAGCAATTTGCGATTGGTCGCGGAAATGATGCGGACATCGACCTTCACCGGCTTGCGCCCGCCGACCGCCTCGACGGCGCCTTCCTGCAATGCGCGGAGCAGCTTCACTTGCGCCGCCAACGGCAATTCCGAAACTTCGTCGAGAAACAGAGTGCCGCCGGAGGCCTCGACGAATTTGCCGGTGTGGCGTTCGGTGGCGCCGGTAAAGGCGCCCTTCTCATGGCCGAACAGAATAGACTCCACGAGATTGTCCGGGATCGCGCCGCAATTGACGGCCACGAACGGCTTCGATTTGCGCTCACCGCTGCCGTGGATGGCGCGCGCGAACAGTTCCTTGCCGACGCCGGACTCGCCTTCGACCAGCACGGGTATCGTCGAGGCGGCGGCCTTCTGCGCCGTGCGCAGCACACCCGCCATGGTCTCGCTACGGGTGATGATATCGGCGAAGGTCAATCGGCCCTCGCGGCTGTGACGGATGCGCTGCAACTCGCCCCTCAGTGCGCTGGCGTTCAGCGCATTGCGTAGCGACACCTGCAGCCGCTCGATGCCGGCGGGCTTGACCACAAAATCCTGGGCGCCCGCGCGCATCGCCGAGACCACATTGTCGATACCGCCATGGGCAGTCTGCACGATGACGGGGATGTTAAGGCCGGCTTCGCGGATTTTGGCGAGCACGCCCATTCCGTCGAGGCCGGGCATTACAAGATCGAGCAGCATGGCATCGATCACGGGCGCATCAGGGGCGGTCAGCATGGCAATGGCGGCGTCGCCGGAATCGACGACCACGGTCTCATAACCGCATTTCTGCAGCATGTTTTCGACCAGGCGGCGCTGCACGGCGTCATCATCGGCAATCAAAATACTGGCAGCCATGGCTTTCCCCGCGCACTACAACTATCTGTCTCGAATCGGGGCACTCTGGCTGATGCCGATTAACGCCCGCTTAAACGTTGACGTCCCGCTTTTGATTCACACTCCCGCAAGGTTGAAACACTTATTAAGGCTCGAACAAGATGACCTCGCGCCCTGCATCCGTCTCCCGCAAGCCGGTTCAACGCCGGCCCGACAAGAAGTCCGCCGCAAAATCCAGCCCGGCGAAGCTGCCGGAGTGGAACCTGGCTGATCTCTATTCGGGAATTGACGCGCCGGAAGTCACGCGCGACCTCGCCAAAATGGATGCCGAATGCGTCGCGTTCGAAAACGACTACAAGGGCAAGCTTGCGGAACACACCGCGAAAGAGGGCGGCAAATGGCTCGCCGAAGCGGTCAGGCGTTACGAGGCGATCGACGATCTCGCCGGGCGGCTGAGTTCATACGCCGGATTGATTCATGCCGGCGATAGCGTCGATCCCGCGATTTCCAAATTCTACGGCGACGTCTCCGAGCGGCTGACCAACGCGTCGGTACATCTTTTGTTTTTCGCACTCGAACTCAACCGGATCGACGATCCCGTCATCGAACAGGCGATGCAGACGCCCGAACTCGGGCATTATCGGCCGTGGATCGAGGATTTGCGAAAGGACAAGCCCTATCAGCTCGAGGATCGCGTCGAGCAACTGTTCCATGAGAAATCCCAGAGCGGTTACGCCGCGTGGAACCGGTTGTTCGATCAGACTATCTCCAGTCTGCGTTTCAAGGTCGGCGGCAAGGAATTGGCGATCGAGCCGACCCTGAACCTGTTGCAGGACCGCGCCGGCGAAAAGCGCAAGGCCGCGGCGCAGGCGCTGGCAAAAACCTTCAAGGCCAATGAGCGGACCTTTACGCTCGTCACCAATACGCTCGCCAAGGACAAGGAAATTTCCGATCGCTGGCGCGGCTTCCAGGATGTTGCGGATTCCCGGCATCTGAACAACCGCGTCGAGCGGGAGGTCGTCGATGCCTTGGTGGGCTCGGTTCGCGCCGCCTACCCGCGGCTGTCGCACCGCTATTATCGGCTCAAGGCAGGCTGGTTCAAAAAGAAGAAGCTCGCGCATTGGGACCGCAACGCGCCGCTGCCGTTTGCCGCCGCCGGCAGTATCGCCTGGCCCGATGCGAAGAACATGGTGCTGACGGCCTATCGCGGGTTCTCGCCGGAAATGGCCCGCATCGCCGAGCGTTTCTTCACCGATCGCTGGATCGATGCGCCGGTGCGGCCCGGCAAGGCGCCGGGGGCATTTTCGCATCCCACCACGCCTTCGGCGCATCCCTATGTGTTGATGAATTACCAGGGCAAGCCGCGCGACGTGATGACGCTCGCCCATGAGCTTGGTCATGGCGTGCATCAAGTGCTGGCGGCGAGGAACGGGGCGCTGATGGCGCCGACACCGCTGACGCTTGCCGAGACCGCCAGCGTGTTCGGCGAAATGCTGACATTCAAGCGGCTATTGGCAGAGACCGGAGACACGAGGCAGCGTCAGGCCCTGCTCGCCGGCAAGGTCGAGGACATGATCAACACGGTGGTGCGGCAGATCGCGTTCTATTCGTTCGAGCGCGCCATTCACACCGAGCGGCACCGCGGCGAACTGACCGCCGAACGGATCGGTGAAATCTGGCTCAGCGTGCAGGGCGAGAGCCTTGGGCCCGCGATCGACATCCGGCCCGGCTACGAGAACTTCTGGATGTACATCCCGCACTTCATCCATTCGCCGTTTTACGTCTACGCCTACGCGTTCGGTGATTGCCTGGTGAACTCGCTCTATGCCGTCTACGAAAGGGCGCAAAGTGGCTTTGCGGACCGCTATCTGGCGATGCTGGCTGCCGGCGGCACCAAGCATTATTCCGAGCTGCTCAAGCCGTTCGGGCTGGATGCCAGGGATCCCAAATTCTGGGACGGCGGGCTGTCGGTGATATCGGGCCTGATCGACGAGTTGGAGGGGGTGTCCTGACCGGCCCAGGTTGTAAAACATCTGTTGAACGGAACATCGAATCCTGTTATACGTTTGGTACAACGGAGATTTCCGATGAATGAGATATCCCGCAAGACTGTTGAAGGCGACTTCATTCAGATCAAGAAGATCGGCAATTCGCTCGGTCTCATTTTATCCAAGGACATCCTTTCCCGGCTGAAGCTGAAGGAAGGTGACAAACTTCACATCGTCGAGCAGACGGAGCGAGGCATCAAGCTTTCGCCGTACGATCCGAAGCATGCCAAGGCAATGGAAATCGCCAGGCGTTCGTTCAGCATTTATGCGGATACTTACAAGGCTCTCGCAAAATGAACGAGCCGATCTGGCTTGACGTGGAGATTCTGATTGATCTCCACGCGGAGCAACTTGCTTTGTTCGGGGGACCGGACGGTATTCGCGACCAAGGCATGTTGGAATCTGCGCTTGGTCGTCCCGTTAACAAATTCAGCTATGGCGAGACTGACCTTGCGGCGCTTGCGGCGGCATATGCGTTCGGCATTGCCCGAAACCATCCATTTGTCGACGGCAACAAACGCGCCGCCTTCGGCGCACTGATCGTATTCCTCGGCCTCAACGACATCGATTTCATCGCGCCGCCCGAAAGCGCCACTGCCATGATCCTGTCCCTCGCGGCTGGCGAGGTAGATGAAGAGGGCCTGACACGCTGGATCAGGGACAATTGGCCTGCCGAATGACCCGATCGAGGGTGCGGAAACAACCTCCCGGCGTTGCTCTCCCAGCGGGTTTGCGGTAATTCGACGCGAGAGCCGAACATTGACTGGGGATACCGATGGCAGAGCATAACGAAGTCGCCTACACCACGGCTGATGGCAACGACTATCCGGCCCATGAGCAGACCTATGAGGGCTTCATCATGCTGGTGAAATACGGCACCGCGACCGTCATTTTCATCGTCGCGATGATGGCGATTTTCCTGACCTGACCTCGAGCGTCAGTTCGCGAGCCGGTGGCGCGATTCAAGAAATTGCACGCATCCCGGCGCAAAACCGGTATCCATCTCTGCAAGATAAGCGCTAGTTTGATCGAGGCCGCACCGCGAGCGGCGCCGGAGGCTCCATGAAGATTGCCGTCGCCAGGGAAATCGATCCGTCGGAGCCGCGGGTTGCCGCTTCACCCGACACGGTGAAGAAATTCAAGGCATTGGGCGTCGATATCGCCGTCGAGCCGGGCGCGGGCGTCAAGTCAGGTCTCCCGGATTCGGAATTCACCGCGGCGGGCGCGACCGTCAGCGCCGACGCGCTAAAGGATGCCGACATCGTCATCAAGGTGAAGCGGCCCGAAGTTTCCGAGCTGGCCAATTACAAGCGCGGGGCACTCGTCATCGCCATCATGGACCCCTATGGCAACGACGCTGCGCTGAAGGCGATGGCGGATGCCGGCATATCGGCGTTCGCGATGGAATTGATGCCGCGCATCACCCGCGCGCAGGTCATGGACGTCTTGTCGAGCCAGGCCAATCTCGCCGGCTACCGCGCGGTGATCGAGGCGGCGGAGGCATTCGGCCGCGCCTTTCCGATGATGATGACGGCTGCGGGCACAATTCCGGCGGCAAAGGTGTTCGTGATGGGCGTCGGCGTCGCCGGCCTGCAGGCGATTGCGACCGCCCGGCGGCTCGGTGCCGTCGTTACCGCGACCGATGTGCGGCCGGCGGTGAAAGAGCAGGTCGAAAGCCTCGGCGCCAAATTCCTCGCGGTTGAGGACGAGGAATTCAAGCAGGCCGAAACATCGGGCGGCTACGCCAAGGAAATGTCGAAAGAGTACCAGGCCAAACAGGCGGCGCTGACCGCCGAACACATCAAGAAGCAGGACATCATCATCACGACCGCGCTGATCCCGGGTCGGCCGGCGCCGCGCCTGGTTTCCGCGGAGATGGTGAAGTCGATGAAGCCGGGTTCGGTGCTGGTCGATCTCGCGGTCGAGCGCGGCGGCAATGTCGAGGGCGCCCGGGCCGGCGAGGTCGCCGATGTCGGTGGCATCAAGATCGTCGGCTTCACCAACGTGGCCGGCCGCGTCGCGGCCTCGGCCTCCAGCCTCTATGCGCGCAACTTGTTCTCCTTCATCGAGACGCTGGTCGACAAATCGACCAAGTCGCTTGCGGTGAAGTGGGACGACGAACTGGTCAAGGCTACCGCGTTGACCAAGGACGGTGCCGTCATTCATCCGAACTTTCAGCCGAAATAAGGAGAGCCGCCATGGATCATATCGCACAGGCCGTTGATCCCTTCGTGTTCCGGCTGTCGATCTTCGTGCTCGCGGTGTTTGTCGGTTATTTTGTGGTGTGGTCAGTGACGCCCGCACTGCATACGCCGCTGATGTCGGTGACGAACGCGATCTCCTCGGTGATCGTGGTCGGCGCGCTGCTTGCGGTCGGTGTCGGGCTGATCTCGAGCGGCAGCGGCTGGGCGCGCGGTTTCGGTTTCGTCGCGCTGGTGTTTGCCTGCGTGAATATTTTCGGCGGTTTCCTGGTCACCCAGCGCATGCTCGCGATGTACAAGAAGAAAGCCAAGTGAGCGGCGTGCACCTCGTGGTGACGAAGACAATGGGGGCCTCTAGATGAACGCCAATCTTGCTGCAGTTCTATACCTCGTCGCCGGAATTCTGTTCATTCTGTCGCTGCGCGGGCTGTCGAGCCCGGCATCGAGCCGCCGCGGCAATTTCCTCGGCATGGGCGGCATGGCGATCGCCATCGGTACAACCCTCGCGAACCATCCGCCGGTAGACGGCGTGGCCTGGCTCCTGGTCGTGCTTGGTATCGCCATCGGCGGGAGCATCGGGGCGGTGATCGCCCGCCGGGTACCGATGACATCGATGCCGGAACTGGTCGCCGCTTTCCACTCGCTGGTCGGCATGGCCGCGGTGCTGGTCGCGGCCGGCGCGTTTTACGCGCCTGACGCTTTCGACATCGGCACACCGGGACACATCCATTCGCAGAGCCTGGTCGAAATGTCGCTCGGCGTCGCCATCGGCGCGCTGACCTTCACCGGCTCGGTGATCGCGTTCTTGAAACTTTCCGCCCGCATGAGCGGCGCGCCGATCATTCTGCCGGCGCGCCACGTCATCAACGTCATTCTCGCGCTCGCGCTTGTTTTCTTCATCGTACATATGGTGATTTCCGTCAGCGCGCTCGATTTCTGGCTCATCACCGCAATCGCGCTGGCGCTCGGCGTGCTCATGATCATCCCGATCGGCGGCGCCGATATGCCGGTCGTGATCTCGATGCTGAACTCCTATTCCGGCTGGGCGGCGGCCGGCATCGGCTTCACGCTCGGCAACTCGGCGCTAATCATCACCGGCGCGCTGGTCGGCTCATCCGGTGCGATCCTATCCTACATCATGTGCCACGCCATGAACCGCTCCTTCATCTCGGTCATCCTCGGGGGTTTTGGTGGCGAGACGGCCGCCGCAGGCGCGGGTGCGGGTGGTGAAGTTCGCCCGGTGAAACTGGGCTCCGCCGACGACGCCGCCTTTATCATGAAGAACGCGCAGAAAGTGATCATCGTGCCCGGCTACGGCATGGCGGTGGCGCAGGCGCAGCATGCGTTGCGTGAAATGGCCGACCAACTCAAGAAGGAAGGGGTCGAGGTCAAATACGCCATCCATCCCGTGGCAGGCCGTATGCCCGGCCATATGAACGTGCTGCTTGCCGAGGCCAATGTGCCCTATGACGAGGTGTTCGAGCTCGAGGACATCAATTCGGAATTCGCCCAGGCCGATGTCGCCTTCGTGATCGGCGCCAACGACGTCACCAACCCGGCGGCCGAGGACGACAAGACCTCGCCAATCTACGGCATGCCGGTGCTGCAGGTCTGGAAGGCCGGCACCGTGATGTTCATCAAACGCTCGCTCGCATCGGGCTATGCCGGCATCGACAATCCATTGTTCTATCGCGACAACACCATGATGCTGCTTGGCGATGCCAAGAAGATGACCGAGAATATCGTCAAGGGGATGTGACGGAGCCGTGCCACGTTCGCGCGCCGATCTCGAGGCACGTCTCGATAGACTCGTCGCAGATATCAGCGATACGCCTCATGCGCGAAGTCGTGCCGCCAAGTCTCCGCTGGCGCCGGTCTACTTGCAATGACCGTCCTGAAATGGATCGTCGCGCTCGGATCGATCGGATATCTCGGAGGTCTCGCTGCGCTGTTTTTCCTTCAGCGGACGTTCATCTTTCCGATACCGGAAACGGCGCGCACAACCCCGGAAGTTGCCGGCTTCCCGCAAGCCCAAGAACACATTCTGACGAGCGATGATGGCGAGAAGATCATTGTCTGGCACGTTCCGGCCACGCCTGGACACCCGGTAATTCTTTATTTCCACGGCAATGGCGATTTCCTCGCCGGGTTCTTCGGCCGCTTTAGAAATATCATCGCCGAGGGGACCGGGGTCGTCGCGTTGTCCTATCGCGGCTATGCCGGCTCGAGCGGACGACCAAGCGAGCAGGGCCTGCTGCGGGATGCAGCGGCGGCCTATGCCTTCACCACGGCTCGATACGACGCGGACAGGATCGTCGCCTGG
Source organism: uncultured Alphaproteobacteria bacterium (assembly GCA_963742425.1). Taxonomy (GTDB): domain Bacteria; phylum Pseudomonadota; class Alphaproteobacteria; order Rhizobiales; family Xanthobacteraceae; genus Bradyrhizobium. The sequence goes on along the minus strand of CAVULR010000003.1, from coordinate 149,435 downwards.
GGTTTTTCGCTCGGCAGCGGCGTCGCAGTGGCACTGGCCGCGGAACAACCGGTCGCAAAGTTGATCCTGGAAGCGCCATACACCTCGATTGTCGATCTTGCCGCGTCGGTGCTTCCGATCTTCCCGATACGGCTTGTCATACGGGACCCTTTTTCGTCCGATCAACGTATTGCGCGGGTGAAGGCTCCGATCCTGATCATGCATGGCGCGCGCGATTCCACGATTCCGATCGTCTATGGCGAGCAGTTGTTCGCGCTTGCCCATCAACCGAAGCAATTCGTGCGGTTTGCGCAAGGCGGCCATAACGACCTGGACGATTATGGTGCAATCGAAACGGCGCTACGGTTCATCGGTGATTCAAAAGGCTGACGGCCGCCGTTGTTTGACGCATAGTCCGTTCCCAGGCTTTGAGGATGCGGAGAACAGAGATGAGCGCACACGGCCCGATGCCGCGATCGGCGTGGATTTTTCCTGTCCTTTCCGTCTTGTTTTTCGCGCTCGCCACCGCTGTCGGCGTGACGTTCACGCCATCGCCCGCCGGGCTGGCTTTTGCCGCGGTGCTGCTGGTCATCCTGTTCGGCACCGTGTTCGCGGCGGTCCATCATGCCGAGGTGATCGCCGAGCGGATCGGCGAACCCTACGGTACGCTGCTGTTGACGCTCGCGGTCACCGTGATCGAGGTCGCGCTGATCGCGACCATCATGCTTGGCGACAAGCCGGTACCCACCTTGGCGCGCGACACCGTATTCGCGGTGATAATGATCGTCTGCAACGGTCTGGTCGGTATCTGTATCCTTGCGGGCGGTCTGCGTTACCGCGAGCAGGATATTCAGGTGACCGGTTCCAGTCTGTATCTCAGCGTTCTAGCGGTATTGGCGACGATCACGCTGGTCATGCCCAATTATACGCTGACGACGCCGGGGCCGGTCTATTCGGCGGGCCAACTCGGCTTCGTCAGTGTCGTCACCGTCCTGCTCTACGGCGTGTTTCTTTATACGCAGACCGTTCGGCATCGGGATTATTTCATCCGCGAATCGGCCGGCTTTGCCAATGACGGGACGCTCACGTCGAACCGGATGCTGGGCTTGAGCATCCTGCTGCTGCTGGTCTCGCTCCTGGCGGTGGTGCTTCTGGCGAAAAAATTCTCGCTCGTCGTCGATTTTACGACCGCGCAGATCGGCGCGCCGCCCGCCTTCGCTGGCGTACTGGTGGCGCTGCTGATCCTCTTGCCGGAAAGCGTCGCCGCTGTCGCCGCTGCGCGCAAAAACGACCTGCAGAAAAGCGTCAATCTGGCGCTTGGTTCGTCGCTTGCAACCATCGGGCTGACGATCCCGGCCGTGGCGGTCGTCGCTTTTGCGCTCGACAAGCAACTTGTGCTTGGGCTCAATGAGCAGGAGATGGTGCTGCTGGTTTTGACGTTCGTCGTGAGCATGCTCACCTTCGGTACCGGCCGCACCAACATCCTGTTCGGGCTGGTACACATGGTGGTGTTCGCGGTATTCGTATTCATGGTGTTCATTCCCTGAGGAAATAGCGGCAATGATCAAAGCCAGATCGGATGTCCAGGTCGATACAGCGGAGGTCCGTGTCACGGAGTGGCGGCTCGCCCCGGGCAGCGCCACCGGTCATCACATCCACGAGATGGACTACGTCATCGTGCCCGTGACGTCGGGTGAACTGACCATCGTGGCCCCCAACGGGGAGCGCTCCAAGGCGCAGCTCGGCACTGGCAAGTCCTACTTCCGGAAGGCGGGAGTCGAGCACGACGTGCAGAACCAGACCGCGGCCGAGATCGTATTTCTTGAAGTCGAATTGAAACCATAATCACGGCATTTGGAGCGATTGCCACCGATCTGTCGCAGTTGATCCCTTAATGCGCCTCAAAGTTCCCGCATCAAGCCGGCGCGGGGAGTGGCCGGCATGCTGAAATACGTCTCGAAAATTGCGTTGGATATCCTGCCGTCGGTTTTTGCGACCATTATCGGGGCCTACATCGTTAATCATTATATTGCCACCAAGCCCGCCGCGGACGCGCCGGTCGCCGCGGCGATGTCTTCGGCCGAGCCGAAGCAGGCCGATATCAAGAGCGATGCGAAGGCGTCCGGGCCGTCCGCCGACGTCGCCCGCATTCCCGAACCCGGCGTCAAGGCCAAGGGCATCTCCGAAAAGGCCATGCTGGACAAGACGGCGTCCGAAAAGCCGCCGGCGGTCGAAAAATCAGTGGAGAAGGCCGCCGACAAGCCGGTGGAAACCTCAGGCATTGCGGTGGACGTCCGCCGTCACCAGCCGCTGATGCGCGAAAAGAATGTTGCCAGACCCGTTCCTGCCCCGATCCCGTCCCCGGTGCCGACAGCCGCGCCGGTTCTCTCCGCGCCGAATACAGCCCCGCCGGCTGAGACCGCGACGGCTGCAGAAGAGCGTCGCGACGCCAATGATCTGGCGCGCGCGGCAATCGAACGCCTGCGCGGCGCGGGGGAGGGTGCGCCGAAGGCGCAGGATGTAGCGCGCGTGCCGGATTCAGCTCGCGTCCCTGATGCACCCCGTATCGTTACCTCGATGCCGCCGGTGGCTGCGCCGCCAATTCAACCGCTTCCCCCGCCGATCATGGTCTCCACGCCCCCAAGCGAGGCGTCCGATCCGCTGCGGCCGACCCCGCCAGCCGATATTCCGTCGGCGCCCTCCTCACGGCCGCTCGATCTGCGTGCCGAAGTGATGGGGCCGCCGGTGCGAGAACACACGACGGTCGCCGAGGACGTGCTGTTGGCGGCCAAATCGGTGTTCCATGCGGTATTGCCGAAATAGCTCCGAGCCTTTCGGCTGTTTATACTAGAATGTGTCGTAGGTCTGGCCGGGCTTGCCGCCGACCCGCGCAAAACCGTTTCGTGCGGCTTCGTCCCGCGGGTGCAAGTTGAGCGCGCGGCTATAAGAGGCGGCAGCCTTGGCTTTGTCGCCGAGGCGTTCATAAGCAAGCCCCCTCGTCGTCCAGATCTGCGCGTTCTGCGGATCGGCCTGCACGGCCTCGTCGAGATCGGCAGCGGCTTCGCTTGCCTTGTCGATGGCAAGATAACTCAGCGCGCGCCCCAACAACGGTTCGGCCTGCTGGGGCATCAGACCGTTCGCTGCCGTGAAATCGTCGATCGCAAGCTGATGTTGCTTTTCGCCTTGATGAAGCAGGCCTCGGCCGTACAGCGCCTGTGCGTTATGCGGATCGAGTTCGATCGCGCTATCGAACTCGCCGAGCGCCTCTTGGGTCTTTCCGGATCGCGCCAGAGTCTGGCCGCGCGTGGTGGCGGCTTGAGCCTCGGCCACGCTGGCTGCGGCTGGAGCGGCTTTTGGAGGTTCCCGCTTGTCGGAAGCCGGCGACAACGAACCCAGATCGAAAGAGCAGCCGCAAAGCGCGATCGCAAGCAGTGCCGCCAGCGCGGGCGCGCGCCAATTGAGCCGCGAAACTTCGGAGGAAAGAGATCGAACCGGGATGGCCATGGACACAAAGCACCCGCGCGGCTTATGCCGTATTGGTAGCCTGCTCTCTCGCAAAATGCATCGATCAAAAAATAACGCGGGCCTCACAGCCCGCGTCGTCGGATCCAGATTCTGCGAAATCCGGTCAGCGCGACCCGCGCGGACCGGCACCGGGACCGCCTCGGCCGCCGCCGGGGCCGCCGCGCTCGGAGCCTGGACCGGCGCCGAATACCGGCTTCGGCTTCATCGGCAGCAGACCCTCGCGCTGCAGCTTCTTGCGGGCGAGCTTGCGCGCGCGGCGAACGGCTTCGGCCTTTTCGCGGGCCTTCTTCTCGGAGGGCTTTTCATAATGGCCGCGGAGCTTCATCTCGCGGAAAATACCCTCGCGCTGCATCTTCTTCTTCAGCGCCTTGAGGGCTTGATCGACATTGTTATCGCGAACGAGGACCTGCACGCGGCATCCTTTTTTCGATTGATCGGATTGGATTCTGGTAAAGCAAAGGACTGGCGAAAAGGCCAAGCCCTTAGCCCTGAACGCGCGGATGTATCAGACAAAGGCGGGATTGTCCACCTGCGGGGAGGCGATTGGCCTCCACCCGCGCGAGGTCTCGGCGAAGAGACTATGCGCGGTTTCAGCGATTTAGACCGCGACCCAGAACCGGATCCCACCTTTGCCGGCTGGTTTGGCCTCGCCAAATCGATCCGTTTTGATCCCGATCAGGCGGTTTTCGGTGTGACCGTTCCAACCTGCGTCACATGTCCCATCTTGCGGCCTGGCCGCGGCGCTCCCTTGCCGTAAAGGTGGACCGTCGCGCCCGGCACGGTCAGCCACTGTTCGTAGCCGTTGATATCGTCCCCGATCAGGTTGGTCATGGTAACGGGGCCATGGCGCAGCGGCTTGCCGAGCGGCCAGCCGGCGATGGCGCGGATGTGCTGCTCGAACTGGGAGATCGAGGCGCCGTCGAGCGTCCAGTGCCCCGAATTGTGTACCCGCGGCGCGATTTCGTTGACCAGGACGCTCGGTCCGCCTTCACCTTGCACCACGAACATCTCGACTGCGAGAACGCCGACATAATTGAGCGCGTTCGCGATCGCCTCCGCGATTCCGCGCGCCCGTGCCGCCAGCGCATCGGAGATATCGGCGGGCGCGCGCGAGATTTTCAGGATGTGGTCGCGGTGCTCGTTTTCGGTGACGTCGAAGCACTCGACATGGCCGTCGGCCGAGCGCGCGGCGACCACGGAAATCTCGCGCTCGAAGGGGACAAAGCTTTCCAGAATCGCGGATTTGGTCCCGAGGTTCTCCCAAACCGTTTCCGCATCGTCACCCTCGCGAATGATCGCCTGGCCCTTGCCGTCATAGCCGAAGCGACGGGTCTTGATGACGGCGGGCCGTCCGATGCGCGCGAGCGCTGCGCGCAGGTCGGCCGCCGATGACACGTCGGCGTAATCAGCGGTGCCGATACCCAGCCGCTTGACGAAGTCCTTCTCGGCGAGGCGATCCTGGGTCGTCTCGAGGATTTTCCGGTCGGGCATTACCGGGCGGCGCGCCGCGAGGATCATCGCGGCGGCTGAGGGCACGTTTTCGAATTCGTAAGTGATGACGTCAACGTCATTGGCGAACAGCTCCAGCGCCTCGACATCGGCATATTCCGCGCAGGTCGCATTCAGCACGACATCGAACGCCGGCGAATCCGGGTCGGGTGAAAATACCTGACATCGCAAACCAAGGCGCGCCGCGGCCATCGCCAACATCCGGCCCAATTGCCCGCCGCCGAGAATTCCGATGGTGTCGCCCTGCTTCAGCTTCACCTGAGGGGAAGCCGTCACGCAGATCCCTCCGGACGCTCGCTTACCGCTTCGGTCTGCTGCTTGCGCCAGGCGGCAAGCCTGCCTGCCAGCGCCGGATCGTTCAAGGCAAGCACGCTTGCCGCGAGCAGCGCGGCGTTGATGGCGCCCGGCTTGCCGATCGCCAGCGTTCCGACCGGTACGCCTGCCGGCATCTGAACGATGGAGTAGAGCGAGTCGATCCCGGACAGCGCCTTGGATTCGATCGGGACGCCCAACACCGGCAGCTCGGTCAGCGACGCCGTCATGCCCGGCAGATGGGCCGCGCCGCCGGCGCCGGCGATGATGATCTTGAAGCCCGCCGCTCTGGCGCCCCTCGCAAAGGCATACAGCCGGTCAGGCGTACGATGCGCGGAGACAATGTGCTTCTCGCAGGCAATGCCGAGCGCGCCCAGGGTTTCGGCGGCATAGCGCATGGTGTCCCAGTCTGACTGGCTTCCCATGATGATGGCGATCGGGGCGGTCATGCGGTCAATTCTTTTCGGGAATCCAAAAACATAGGCCGGATTATAGGATCGGCCCTAGGTTCGGCAAGGCGTGGCAAGGGGTCTGGAATGGACTATCCTGTCTTGGTGAATTCCGGCAAGCCTCTCAAGGGTAACATGAAGAAGAAAACCGGGGCACGCGCGCCGATGGTTGCAAAACGGCGAAAAAGCGCCATGCGCAAGTCCGGACGCGTGAAAACGCCGGCGCCCACGCCCCGGTTGCCGGTTGCGTCCATTAACGCCAAATCGACGATTCGCAAGCTCCGCACCCAATTGGCGCAGGCGCTGGCGCGCATCGATGAACTGGAGGCTCATGCGGATACCGACTTCCTGCTGGACGTTCCGAACCGCCGCGGCTTCGAGCGCGAGCTCAATCGTTCGATCGCTTATATCAAACGCTACCACGCCAGCGGTGCGCTGATCGTGCTCGACGTCGATCGCCTAAAGCCGATCAACGACACCTTCGGACACGCTGCCGGCGACCAGGTGCTGAAGGCGATCGTGGCCGAGCTCACGCGCGAGGTGCGCTCCTCGGACGTGATCGGCCGGCTCGGCGGTGACGAATTCGGATTGCTGTTGTGGAATCTCAGCGAGACCGACGCCCGCGCCAAGGCGGCTTCGCTGGAAGCCGCAGTCGACCGGCTGACTTTCGTTTTTCGTGGCCGCACCGTTACAACGGGGGCATCCGCCGGAGTGACCGTTCTCGATTCCCATGCCGATGCCGGCCGCGCGCTGGAACAGGCCGACAGCTTGATGTATGTGCGCAAGGCGCAAAGGCGGCATGAAGCGTGAGCATCACCCATCAACAATACAGGGGGAAGATCATGACCATCCAACCCATTCCATTCACGCTTCATGTCCCGGACGCCGATATCGCCGACCTCCGCGACCGGCTTGCCCGCACGCGTTTCCCAGATCAGGCGCCCGGCGATGCGTGGGCCTATGGCACCGATGTCGCCTACCTTCGGCAGCTTGCGGAGTATTGGCGCGACAAATTCGACTGGAGGGCTGAGGAGGCCGCGCTCAACGCCTTTCCCCAATTCCGCGTCCCGCTCGAGGGGGTCGATCTCCACTATTTGCATGTGCCCGGCGTCGGTCCCGACCCGATGCCGCTGCTCTTGTTGCATGGCTGGCCCGGTTCGGTGTTCGAATTTCTCGATATCATCCCGCGCCTGACCGACCCCTCGCGCTTTGGTGGGGACGCGCGCGATGCTTTCACCGTGGTCGCGCCGTCCTTGCCGGGATACGGCCTGTCGTTCCAACCCGGCCAAAAGCGGTTCGGCGTTCCGGAAATGGCGGAATCTGTCGCCGCCCTCATGCACGATGTACTCGGTTATCACAGGTTCGGTGCGCAAGGCGGCGATTGGGGAGCCGCGGTCACCAGTCGCCTCGGCTATGCACACGCCGACCGGATGATCGGCATCCACATTAATCTGATGATGGCCGTGGGCCGCGATCCCTCCGCCTTTTCCAATCCGACCGAGGAGGAGCGGCAGTACCTGAGTGAACTTGCTCACTGGATCCGTGAAGAGACGGGTTATCAATGGATCCAGGGCACGCGCCCGCAGACGCTTGCATTCGGTCTTACCGATTCGCCCGCGGGACTCGCTGCATGGATCGTGGAGAAATTTCGCGCCTGGTCCGATTGCGGTGGCGACGTGGAAAGCGCGATCAGCCGCGACCGCATGCTCGCCGACATCGCCCTTTACTGGTTTACGGGGGCGATCGGCTCATCGTTCTGGCCCTATTATGCCCGCCTGCACGGCTCGGCAATGCTGCCCGCGGGCCATACGATTTCGGTGCCGACCGGCTATGCGCAATTCCCGCGCGAAATCCTCAAACCGCCGCGCACGGCGGCTGCGCGCATATTCACCGACATTCGCCGCTGGAGCGTCATGCCCAGAGGCGGACATTTCGCGGCGCTGGAACAGCCGCAGTTGCTGGCCGACGAGGTGCGCGCCTTCTTCCGGGAATTGCGATGACGCCGCTTCCTGCGCTTATAAGCCGCTCAGGTCATCCGGCACGTCGCCGAATTTTCGCAATAATTGCGCATCGCCGAATTCGCCGATCATGGGATCGCCGCTGCGGCTGAAGGCGACCGCGCCGATACAGCCGGCGGTCTTCGACAAAACTTCCGCGCGCCGTAATGCGCCCGACGAACTCTGGCATTCTTCCGCGGCGCCCGCGACCGGCGAGCCGCTATCGTCCTGCAGGAACGGCATTGCGACGTAGTAGGTGACATCGGCCATCGTAGCGCTCCAAACGTGATCGATCAGGCGGCGTCGCTTTTCACCGGCGGTAGGCTTGCTTGAGCCAAACTGGTCGAGACCGCCGCCTGCAACTCCTGCAGTTCATTTTCCAAATACTCGTTCGCCATGATCAGCGCCTTGATCGTGCTGCGAAGGTTTCCGTCGCACATTGCGATGGCCTGGTCGCAGGCCTGCTCGTAGTGATTGAGGTCGGATAGCGGAGAGGCTTCGGACATGGACGATTCCCTTGACGATTCCCTGGGTCTGAAGTGGTCGATTTTGATGTTCCTCTTTTGTTCTTCAGGAGTTAAGCCATTCAAATGCGGGGCCGTGCGGGCCGATGGGCAGCGCAGGCACCGGCCGTCCACAACATTCGCGGCAGGAACTAAAACAATATCCGGCGCTTATTGCCTATTCGCCAGGTGAGTAAGACGCATGGGTCATTCCGTATCCAGAAGACCCGTGGTGCTGATTGTCGAGGACGAGTTTCTGTTGCGGGTGGATGCGGCCGATATGATCACGGCCGCCGGATTCGAAGCTATCGCCGCCGCGAATGCCGACGAGGCCATTGAAATCCTCGAGGCGCGCTGGGACATCACGGTCGTTTTCACCGATATCCAGATGCCAGGTTCGATGGACGGGTTGAAGCTCGCTCGCGCCGTTAAAGGGCGCTGGCCGCCGATCAAGATCATCGCGACTTCCGGCCATGCCCACGTGCGGGAGACGGATCTGCCCGAAGGCGGGCGTTTTCTGCGCAAACCTTACAGTTCGATGCAGATTACAGGCCTGCTGCGTGAAATCGTGCAGTCCTGATCAGGGAGCACCCGCGTCGGGACGGATCAGGCAATGATATCAGGCGTGATCTGGTCTTCGATGAAGGCGATGCGGTCGCGCAGTTGCAGCTTGCGTTTCTTCAGCCGCTGCAGCCGCAGCAAGTCCGGCGCCGGAGATTGATGCAAGGCATCGATCGCCGCGTCGAGATCGCGGTGCTCCTGCTGCAGCCGCGCGAGCTCGGATTCGAGTTCGCGCTCATCTTCGTCGGTCATGGTGTACGTTAGCTGAAAAACGCGATGAGATTGCGAAAGGTTGAGGAATCCGCCTTGGGGGGAATATCGTCCCTGCGGGGCCGGCGCGCAAGACGAGCCGAGTTCCATCCCCCGGGGTCGGTTACGATGATCCCCGAAATATGATGACGTAACCCGCGATATCAATCGACAAATTCTCGGGCTGGTGTACACTTGGTCGTCCGGATCGAATCTGAGGTCTAATCCAGCCGAGGAGGTTTCGAATGGCAATTCAGGCGCATCTCGTTGAACTAGAACGGAAACACAAGAATCTCGAAAACGAACTGCACGAAGCTCTCGTCCACCTTTCAACCGATGACCTGCACATTGTCGAGCTGAAGCGCCGGAAATTAATGGTTAAGGACGCGATCGAGCGGTTGAAGCATACCGCCGACGAAACCCTGCACTAGCTTCGCCCCGCCTTCTCAACATTGACCTGATCGCCAAGTTGAACGCCAGAGGCGCTCAACTTGGGGTAAGCCTTGGGTGCACCCGCCTCGTTGGCTTGCGCCTCGCCGGAAACGGCTTCGCGGCAAACGCTCACATCTCCGCCATTTCGCCGACGTAGTCCGCGATCGCCAAGGACGATGTGAGCCCGGGCGATTCGATACCGAACAAATTGATCAGCCCGTCGACGCCGTGCCCCCGAGGCCCCTGGATCAGAAAATCCTGCACGGCCACCGCCGGCGGCACGATCTTCGGCCGAATGCCGGAATAACTGGGCATCAATACGCCGTCCGGCAGCGTCGGCCAGTAACGCCGAATGGCTGGATAAAACCGTTCCGCCCGCGCCGGATCGACGGCGTAGTCGATCGTCTCGACCCACTCCACGTCGGGACCGAATCGCGCCTGCCCCGCCATATCGAGCGTGAGATGCACGCCGAGCCCGCCGGGTTCCGGCACCGGGTAGATCAGGTGTGAAAAAGGCGCCCGCGCGCTGCAACTGAAATAGTTTCCCTTGGCAAGATAGGCCGGCGGTATCAGCTCCATCGGCATGCCATCCATGCTGCGGGCGACCGCCGTCGCTCCGAGCCCTGCGGCATTGACCAGAAGCCGGCATTCGAGGCTGATCGGCGCGCTGCCGCCTGCATCGAGTTCGATTCCTGCGCCGGTCGCCCGGGCGCGCAACAGCGGGGTGTGGAAAGCGAAAGCCGCGCCGGCATCTTCGGCGTCGCCGCGCAAGGCCAGCATGAAAGCGTGACTGTCGATAATGCCGGTGGAAGGCGACAGCAGCGCGGCGTCGCAGTTCAAGGCCGGCTCCAGGGTCCGCGCGTCGGGGCCGGAGAGCGTTTGCATGTCGAGCACACCATTGGCTTCGGCATGCGCCTTGATCGATTGCAGCTTTTCGGTCTCCCTGGCCGTCGTCGCGACGATCAGCTTGCCGCAATTGCGATGCGGGATGCCGTGATCCCGGCAGTAATCATAGAGCGCATGCCTGCCGCTGACGCACATTCGCGCCATCAGGCTTCCGGCGGGATAGTAGATGCCGGCATGGATCACCTCGCTGTTGCGCGACGAGGTCACTGTGCCGATACCTTCCGCCGCCTCGAGGACGACGACTTCGCGGCCGGCCCGCGAGAGCCGCCGCGCGACGGCAAGACCGATCACCCCCGCGCCGATGACGACGCACTCAACCTTTTCCATTTGCAGTTCGATTCCGAAGCAGGAGGCCCGTGCGCGCTTTTCTGGGTGCTCGTACCAAGCTAATTCCTTTCCGAAATCAACGATTGGTTGCAGTGATTCTTTCGAAGAACCAGTTGAATTTGTTTCGGAAGGAGCCCGATCGGGGCCGCCGTTAGTGAAGCATTAATCATGTCGGGGCAATTGCCGCAATTTTACTCGCATTTATCGATCGCAAGGGTAGGCATTTACCCGATCCAAACCCGTGAAGCCAGACACTCGGCGCGAAACTCCGCAGGGTGATTGATGGCTGGCAAGAATTGGCAGGCAGGCAGCAAGAATTTGATTCCTGCGCAGGCCTTGGTGTGCCTGATCGCCACCCTCGCGCCGTTCGGAAATGCCTGGGGCTTATCCGATAGCTTTGCGCCAACCAGCTATGTCGGCTCAGCCGACCCCAACATGGTTTGGGAAGTGCTGATCGGGGGCATGGTTGGCTGCTCGTTTCTCGCGGCTGTCGCGCTATGGATCCACGCGGCGTTGCGCAAGGTCAAGCGCTCGCAGTTGCGCAGGAACGCATTCATCAGTTCCGCCCTGAACAACCTCAGCCAGGGCGTGGTGATGACGGATCCGAGCTGGCGCATCGTGCTTTGCAACGATCGCTATCTGGAGATCTACGGTCTTTCGCGTTCGGACATTCACCAGGACATGAGAGGACCGGAATTGCTGGCATTGCGGCGCCAGCGCGGCCTCCTCGATGTCAGCGACGAGGAATATCGTACAGGGGCCGCCACCCAGGAAGGCCTGGTGACCGAACTGCCTGGCGGACGCTGGGTTTTGGCCAGACATTTTCCGCTGCCCAATGGCGGCACCGTGGCGACGCATGAGGATTGCACCGAGCAGCGCAAGCTTTCGAAGCAACTTGCCTCGACCAAGCAGTTCTTGGAATCCGTGCTGGACAACGTACCGGTGTGCGTGGCCGCCAAGAGCATCGAGGACAGCCGCTACATCTTTGTCAACCGCGCGTACGAACGTTTCACGCGCCTTTCCCGCGATAAAATTGTCGGCAAATGTCCCGAAGAGATTTTCAGTCCCGAGAACGCACGTCGCATAGAAGCGGCGGATCATGCCGCGCTCAACGCCGTCGGCGGCCAACTCCGCAGCGAGATTATCGTCGAGCGCAAATCGGGGAAACGTTTTCTTGCCAGTACCCATGTGATCGCGCGTGACGACAACAACCAACCGGAATTCCTGATCGCGCTGTTCGACGATATTACCGACCGCCGGTCGCTTTCCGAGGAACTGGAAACAACCAAGAAGTTTCTCGAACTGGTGGTCGATAACATACCTGTCTCCGTCATCGTCGAGCGCGTTAGCGACGGGCAATATCTTCTTGCCAATCGCAGCGCCGAAACCATCCTCAACCGGCGGCGCGAAGACGTCACCGGGCTCACGGCCGCGGATATCTTCGATCCCAGGGAAGCCAAACTGATCGTGGCGCGCGACGAAGCGGCGATCAGGAAGCGCGGTCTGCTCACCGAAGAGCATCCGATCAGCACCAAGGACGGATTGCGGCTGTTCCTGACGCGCCGCGTGACCGTGCTCGACGAAGACGGCGAACCGCAATACCTGATCAAGACCCACGAGGACGTTACCGACCGCCGCCAGACCGAATTGCGGATGGCCCACATGGCCTATCATGACGGTCTGACCGATCTGCCGAACCGCGCGGCGTTTCTGAAGGCGCTGGCTCAGATGATAGAGGCCTGCCAGGGCACCAGCGAGGAATTCGCGGTGCTCTCGATCGATCTCGACGGCCTGAAGGAAATCAACGACGTGTTCGGCCACGCAATCGGTGACAAGCTATTGATCGAGGTGGGGCGCCGGCTCAAGGCCTCGTCGCGCGGCGGCGTGGTGGCGCGGCTCTCCGGCGATGAGTTCGGATTGATCATCGACGGCAAGCAACCGGTCGCCGGGATGCTGCTGGCCGAACAGCTTGCCGAAACCCTGGCGGAAGAATTTTTGATCGAAGGCAAGTCGGTGCGCACCGGAGTGACCACGGGCATCTCGGTATTTCCGCACAATGGCGCCGACGCCGCCTCGCTATTGGCCAATGCCGGCGCGGCATTGTTCCGCGCCAAGGCGAAATCGCGCGGCTCGATCAGCATCTTCGAACCGGAGATGGACCAGCAGATACGCGACCGCCGCGTGCTGCACCAGGATCTCTCGGCCGCGATCCGGAACGGCGAACTCACGCTCTATTACCAGCCGCAGGCGACGTCGCGCGAGACCGTCGCGACCAGCGAAATCATCGGCTTCGAGGCGCTGGCGCGGTGGATGCATCCGGTGCGCGGCTTCGTGCCGCCGGCCGATTTCATTCCGATCGCGGAAGAAAGCGGCCTGATTGTCGAGATGGGCGATTGGATTTTGCGCGAGGCCTGCCGCGAGGCCGCGTCATGGTCGACGCCGCTGCAGGTCGCGGTCAACCTGTCGCCGGCGCAGTTCATGCATGGCGATCTGGTCAGTCTTGTGCATTCAATTCTTCTTGAAACCGGCCTCGCGCCTGATCGGCTCGAGCTCGAAATCACCGAGGGCGTGCTGATCGAGGATTTCGATCGAGGCCTCGCGCTGCTGCGGCGGTTGAAGGCGCTCGGCGTGCGCATTTCGATGGACGACTTCGGCAGCGGCTATTCGTCGCTCAGCTATCTACAGGCGTTTCCGTTCGACAAGATCAAGATCGATCGGTCTTTCGTCATGAATCTCGGGCGCAATCCGCAATCGGCGGCGATCATACGGGCGGTTATCGGACTTGGCCACGGCCTTGAAATGGAGATCGTCGCCGAGGGCGTCGAAACCCAGCAACAACTTGATTTCCTCGCAAGCGTGGGTTGCGACGTGGTGCAGGGCTATTTCATCGGCAAGCCTCTGCCGATCGGGCAATATGCCGGGCTGGTTGGCCGCAGCGGCAGTGACGCGACTGAGCCCGCGCGCAAGACCGGGTAGAGCATTTCGGCTTCCATCCGCCGCAGAGTTCCATTTTTGTTCAGGCTTTCCCGTTCGCGGTAGCCACTTCGCTTCAAACCGCGATAGACCTTGCGGATGGCGGATTACGATCTTGCGGTCATCGGCGGCGGATTGAACGGTGTCAGCGTTGCTCGCGACGCCGCCGGACGCGGCCTGCGGGTGATCCTGCTGGAGCAGGGTGACCTCGGCGCGGCGGCTTCATCGGCCACGCCGCGCCTGATCCATGGCGATCTGGCCGTGCTGGAGCGGAGGGCCTTGCTGCGCGTTCGCGCAGCCCTGGCCGAGCGCGACACCTGGCTACGGATTGCGCCGCATCTCGTGCGACCGGTGCGGTTCGCGATTCCCGCCCACGCCGACGAGCGGCCGTCGTGGCTGCTGCGGTCGGGATTGCTGCTCTATGACCGGCTCGCCTCCCATACCCGATTGCCGACGTCAGCGACGATCGACGTCACGCACCATCCGATCGGCAACGCGCTGAAACGGCCGTTCGGCACGGCATTCGAGTATTCCGATTGTCTGGCCGACGATACGCGGCTGGTCGTTGCAGCCGCCATCGATGCCGCGGAGCGAGGTGCCGCGATCCGCACCGGCGCGCGCTGCGTTCGCGCCGATCGGCTCGATGTCTGGCGGCTGGTCACGATCGACCGCGGCCGCCGGCAGGTGATCACGGCGAGGGCGCTGGCCAACGCTACCGGGGCCTGGACGCTTTCCGTCGCCGAGACCGTATTGCGAACTCCACCGCCGCGCGCCCGCGCGGTCCGGTTGAGCCAGATCATCGTCAGACGGCTATTCGATACCGACAACGTCTATGTCTTTCAGAATTTCGACCGGCGGTTGATCTTCGCAAGTCCCTACGAGCGCGATTTCACGCTGATCGGTACCGTCGGGCACGCGTTCAAGGGCGATCCCGCTATTGTGTCGATGCCGGCGGACGATGTTGCGTACCTTTGCGATGCGGCTAACCGGTATTTTCGCGAGCGGGTCGAACCGTCGGATGTGATCAGGACCTTGTCCGGCGCCAACCTGGTCATGGATCCCGCAAGCAAGCACGCCGCGGGCGACGGCTCCTTGACGTTCGATGCGAGGCGCGGCAAAGCGCCGCTGCTGACGATCTTTGGCGGCGGTGTCACTACCTCGCGCCTGCGCGCAGAGCGCGCCGTCTCCCGGCTTACGCCGTTTTATCCGATGTCGCCGTGCTGGACCGCGAAGGCGCCCCTGCCGGGTGGCGATTTTGCGTGGGAGGGATTCGAGGCCGAAGTCGAGACCGCGCGCGAGCGCTGGCGGTTTCTTGGCGAGGGCGAGGCCCTGCGTCTGGTCGCCGCCTACGGCTCGCGTCTTGCGGCCGTACTTGGCAGCGCCAAAAGCCGGGCCGACCTCGGTCCGGCCTTCGGGCCGGAGCTCACGGGCGCCGAAGTGCGTTATCTCATGGCAAAGGAATGGGCTCGTTTTCCGGACGATATTCTGTGGCGGCGCTCGAAACTGGGCCTCACCATGCCTTCCGGGGATCGCGAGGCGCTGGCGGCGTTTATGGCGACGGCGATGTCCGAATACGGTGTTCGCTGATCTGCCGACGATTGTCGCCGCGCCTTGAGCCGCGGCCGATCCGCCGCTAGCGTGCAGCGACGATTGGCTGGCAAGGACCATGGCTGAGGAATTATCGAAGGGTGAACCGGACGCATCCGCAGCCGGCGCTCCGCTGTTGCGGATCGAGGGGGTGGTGAAAAAGTTCGGCACGTTGCGGGCTGTCGACCGGCTGTCGCTGGACATCAAGGCCGGAGAATTTTTCGCGCTCCTCGGTCCCAGCGGGTGCGGCAAGACCACGCTGTTGCGGATGCTCGCCGGCTTCGAGGCGCCCGACGAAGGCCGCATCCTGCTTGAAGGCAGGGACATCGCACAGGTTCTGCCGCACCAACGTCCGGTCAACATGATGTTCCAGAATTACGCGCTGTTCCCGCATCTTTCCGTGCGCGACAACATCGCGTTCGGATTGAAACGCGCGCGGCTGCCGCGTTCGGAGATCGGCACCCGGGTGGCTGAACTAATCGCGCTGGTGAAGCTCGATGGCATGGAGAAGCGAAAGCCGGATCAGCTCTCTGGTGGCCAAAAGCAACGCGTGGCGCTGGCGCGCTCGTTGGCGCGCCGCCCCCGGGTCCTGCTGCTCGACGAGCCCCTGGCCGCGCTCGACAAGAAGCTGCGCGAAAGCACGCAGCTCGAATTGAAGGAGCTGCAGCGGCGCCTCGGCATGACCTTCATCATCGTCACCCACGACCAGCAGGAGGCGATGACAGTGGCCGACCGGATCGGGGTGATGGATGCCGGCCGGCTCGATCAGGTCGCCACCCCGCGCGAGCTCTACGAGGCGCCCGGTTCGCGCTGGATCGCCGAGTTCGTCGGCGACATCAATATATTCGACGGGCAGGTCGTGTCGCAGGAGTCGGGGCGCCTGATGATTGCGACCAGGCAGGCGGGCACGGTCTTCGTGGCAGGGCCGAGCCAGCCAATCGCCAAAACCGTCGTCAGCGTCGCGATCCGCCCCGAAAAGGTCAAGCTGTCGCGCCGCGGTCCGGCGACGGATGCCGTCAATGCGCATTCAATCAACCGGCTGGAGGGCGTCGTGACCGACGTCGGCTATCTCGGCGGCCTCACCACCTACAAGGTAAAGCTCGACACCGGCGCGGTTCTGCGCTCGTCGATGGCAAACACCGCGCGGATCGACATCGACGCCTACAGCGCGGGCCAGCGCGTGGTGGCGTGGTTCACACCGGACGATTGCGTGGTGCTGGAGCAATGAGCGGGCGCCGCATATTCACCCGCCCCGCGCGCCTGGCGGCGATGATGCCCTCGCTGTGGATGGTGCTATTTTTCCTGGTGCCGTTCGGCTTCGTGTTGAAAATCAGCCTGTCGCAAACCGCGATCGCGCAGCCGCCCTATTTGCCGGTCTTCGACCTGAAGTTAGGTTTTGCGGCGATCAAGGCGGCGGCTGAGCTTTCGCTGGATAATTTCAGGCTGCTGCTCGCCGATAATCTTTACATCCTTTCCTATTTGCGCAGCCTCGTGGTGGCGGCGGTCTCGACCTCGATCCTGCTCGTGATCGGTTATCCCATCGCCTACGGCATGGCGCGGCTGCCGCAAACCTGGCAGCCGGTCGCGATGATGCTGGTGATCGTTCCGTTCTGGACCTCGTTTCTGATCCGCATCTATGCCTGGATCAACATTTTGCAGCACGACGGCCTGCTCAACAAAATTTTGCTCGCGCTGCATCTGGTTTCGGCGCCGGTGGTATGGCTTTCCACCGACGGTGCGATGTATCTCGGCATCGTCTACTCCTATCTGCCGTTCATGATCCTGCCGCTCTACGCCACGCTTGCCAAACTGGAGCCGGCGCTGCTGGAGGCGGCCGGCGATCTCGGCGCCTCGCCGGGACGCGCGTTCTGGCTGGTGACGTTTCCGCTGTCGCTGCCGGGTATCGGCGCGGGCGTTTTGCTGTGCTTCATTCCAATCGTCGGTGAATTCGTGATCCCCGACCTGCTGGCAGGCTCCAACTCCATGATGATCGGCCAGACCCTGTGGCTGGAATTTTTCACCAACAAGGATTGGCCGGTGGCTTCGGCGGTCGCGGTGGTGCTGCTGCTGGTGCTGCTGGCGCCGCTGGTCTTCTACGACCGGCTGCAGCGCCGCCAACTGGAAGATGCGCGATGATTGCCCGCGCGCGCAATAAGAAGGGTCTCTCAACATGAGACGTCGCCTGTGGTTTACCCCCCTCCCTGACCCTCCCCCACAAGGGGGGAGGGAAAAAGACAGGGGCGCGCGGTGAACAAGATTTCTCGCTTCAACGCCGTCTCGCTCGCGTTTGGCCTTGCGTTTCTGTACCTGCCGATTGCGATCCTGGTGATCTATTCGTTCAACGCCTCCCGGCTGGTGGCGGTGTGGGGCGGGTGGTCGTTGCGCTGGTACTCTGAATTCTTCAACGACCGCGCTATGCTGGAGGCGGCCTTGATGAGCTTTCGCGTCGCCGCGGTTTCGGCCACATTGGCGACAGTTCTCGGCACGCTCGCCGCGGTAGCGCTGTCGCGCGGCGAGCGCTTCAGGGGCCGCGCGCTGTTTTCCGGCATGCTCTATGCGCCGCTGGTGATGCCCGAAGTCATCACCGGATTGTCGCTGTTGCTGCTGTTCGTGGCGGTCAATGCCGAGCGCGGCTTCTGGACGGTGACGATCGCCCACACCACGCTCACTTTGTGCTTCGTCGCTGTGGTGGTGCAGTCGCGCCTCGGCTCGCTCGATCACAGCCTCGAGGAGGCCGCGATGGATCTCGGCTGCGGTCCCGCACAGGCCTTTGTCGCGGTGACGCTGCCGCTGATTTTGCCGGCGATCGCGGCCGGCTGGATGCTGGCGTTCACGCTGTCGCTGGATGATCTCGTGATCGCGAGCTTCACCACCGGCCCGGGTTCGGCGACATTGCCGATCCGGATCTATTCGGAGGTGCGGCTCGGGGTAAAGCCCGAGATCAACGCGATCTGTACGCTGGTGATCGGACTGATCGCGGTGGTTATCGTGGTGGCCTCGCTCGCCTCGAAACTGTCGAGCCCACGCGGCGAGAGCGCGGCGCCGTTGTAGTCTTGTGTTCGTCATTCTTCGAGACGCCGCGCAAGCGCGGCTCCTCAGGATGAGGACTTCCAAACCTCATGGTGAGGAGCGCGTCTTCGCGTGTCTCGAACCATGGGGCCCCGACCGCTCACGACTTCACGGCACCCGCGGTCAGGCCGCCGACCATGTAGCGCTTGAAGGCGTAGTAGATTGCGGCCGGCGGCAGGGCATAGATGAAACCCGTGGTCATCAGCAATTCCCAGGGCGAATCGTCGGCGGCGAGGAAGTTGCCGAGCGCGACCGGGAGCGTGATTTCGGTGTCCTTCGACAACAACAGGAACGCGTAGAGATATTCGTTCCAGGCGAGCAGCAGCGCATAACAGCCGATCGCCACCAGCGAGGGCATCATCAGCGGCAGATAGACCAGCCGGAATATCTGCGGGATGGTGGCGCCATCCATGATCGCGGCCTCATCGAGCTCGACCGGCAGCTTGTCGGAGGCCTGCTTGAGCACCCAGATCGCGTAAGGCGAGGCGATCGTCACCATCGCGAGAATCAGCGACCAGTGATTGTTGAGTAGCCCGTAATTGCCCATGGTCCGGTACATCGGAACCGCGAGAAACGCGGCCGGGATGAAATAGGTGAACAGCGCCAGGTTCATGATCCAGCGGCCGCCGGGCACCTTCAGCCGCGAGATCGCGAATGCGGTTGCGGTCGCAATCAAGAGCGTCAGCACGCCAACCGAGACCGCGATCACGGTCGAATTCCAGAACTGGATCCAGAAATCGCGCAGGAAATAATGCTGCTGGTAAAACACGATGTGGAAATTGTGCAGCGTCGGATTGGCGGGCCAGAGTTTGCCCGAAAACGCATCTTCCTTCGGCGAAATCGCAAACAGGAACATATGATAGATCGGCAGCATGGTCCAGATGAAGACGGGGATGCCGATCAATAGCAGCCGCGCCTCGGTGCTGACTTCGCGCCAGGTGATTTCGCGCCACGAGGCAAGTTTCGAGAAAGCCTTCATCGCGACAGCCGTTTCATCATGAAATACATCAAGGGCACCACGAATGGCAGCGCGCAGACGATCGAGGCCATCGCCAGTGAGAGCTGATCGAGCCGCAGATAGCGGATGCCGAGGGTTGACAGCACATGGGTGAGGTCGGCCGGGCCGCCGCCGGTCAGCAAATACACGCTGTTGAAATCGCCGAGCGTCCAGATCATCGAGAGCAGCGTGCAGGTCAGATACAGCGTCCGCACCGACGGCCAGGTGATGAAGCGGAATTTCTGCCACCAGGTCGCGCCGTCGACGGCGGCCGCCTCGAACAGATCAGTGGGGATTGCGAGCCGCCCGGTCATCAGGATCAGCGTCCAGAACGGCAGCGATTTCCAGATGTGCATTCCGATCGCCATCGTCAGCGCGACGGTGGGGTCGTTGAGCCAGTTCGGGCCGTCCTCGCCGGTCAGCTTGAAGATCAACTGGTTGACCATGCCCCATTCGGGATTGAACATGAATCGCACCGACAGGATGGTCGGGATCGAGGGCACCGCCCAGGGCAGGATGAACAGCACCGACAGCCATTTGATCCACGAGCGTTCCTGAATGAAGAAGCCTGACAGAAACAGCGCGATCAGCATCTTGAAATTGATTCCGATCACCAGAAAGATCAGCGTGTTGATCGCGGCGCGCGCGAAAATCGGATCGTTGTACAGCGCGACATAGCTCGCCGGATGCCGCGCCAGCCACAACCCATAACCCACCGGATAGACCACGAAGGCGAGGAACACGAGCGCATAGGGCGCCAGCAGCACGATGCCCCAGATCTGCGGCGTCGACAGCCGCTCCGACAGCGGCGTGCCCGCTGTCGCATGATCGGAGGTTGAAAGCGTGATCGCCATTTCAGGTACTCTACTCTTGGGAAACGTCGGCCGCGCGAGGCAGCCGGCATTACTTTTTTAAGCACCTCTCCCGCTTGCGGGGGAGGTCGACGCGCTCGGCAGCGCAATTGCGCGCCAGAGAGCGGCGGGTGGGGAAAGCCTATCCCCTCGACCTATGCGGTTTGCGGAAGCACCCCCACCCCAACCCTCCCCCGCAAGCGGGAGAGGGGAGCGCACCTCCGTCGCCGCACGTCTCATACTGGCCTAGCCCGCGACTTCCTTGATGCGGGCGATCAGTTCGTCGACGGCTTTTTCGACCGGCACTTTCTCGCTCACCACCCGGTTCATCGCCTTTGCCCAGACGTTCTCGTTGTTCAGGATGGTGAACTTGTAGTTCTTGGTGAAGTCGAACGGCTGGGTGCCGCCGGTGAACTGGTTATAGACCGCCTTGCGGTGGCGGTCGGCCTGCCAGAACGGGCTCTGCTGGCTTGCGGTCGTGACCGGGAACCAGCGGCCGAGCGCGCCCTCGATATAGGGCCGAAGGTTTTCCTCCTGCATCAGGAATTTCACGAACTCCTTGCCTTCGGCCTTGTTCTTGGCGGCGGTGAAGATCAATCCGGTCTTGACGTCGGAGCGGTACTTGATCGGCGATCCGTCCGGCTTGTTGGGGAAGGACGCGGTGATGATGGTTTCCTCATAGGCCTTCTTGCCGGCGGCGCGCTGTTCGGGCGTCAATGCCGGGTTGTTGGCATCGTCGAGCCACTTCGCCGCGATCGAGATCGTGAAGTTGTGAGTCATCACGATGGTGTGGTTGTGGAAGGCGACGTTGTTGTCCGGATCCTTCCAGGTGGTGGAGGAGGGCGGCGTGCAGCCTCTTGTGTAGGTGTCGGTGTAATCCTTCAGCGCCGAGATCAGGCCCTGCCGGACCTTGGGGTCGTCGACCAGAAGCTTGCCGTTGTCGTCGACCAGCTTGACGTTGTAGGCGTCCATGAAGGTGTAGAACGACTGGAACGAATTGGTGGATTCCACGCCCATCGGCTGGCCGACCGCGTAGATGCGCTGGCCGGTGGCCTTGCGGATCGCGGGCTGCACCTTGTCGCACCAGAACGACCAGTAATCTTCCCATTTGGTCGGGATGTCGCTTTGCTTGAAGCCGGCCTGCTCCAGCATGTCCTGCCAGATCTGCACATGCATGCTCTGCTGCTTCAGCGGAAAGCCGTAATAGCCGCGCTTCTTGGTGACGTCGTTGAGCAGATAGGTGGTCTCCAGCGTGTTCGGCGCGAATGCCGATTTCATCGGCAGCAGGATATCGGAGAGGTCCTCGAGCCGGCCCTCGAACGCCCATTTGCCCTGCGCCTGCACGTCATAGCTGTCGGAATAGGCGACATCGGGCACGGTTCCGGAATCCAGCGCCGCCACCGTCTTCGGGATCATGTCCTGGATGGCATATTGCGACAGCTCGACCTTGATGCCGGTCTTGGCCTCGAATTTCTTGATCGCCTCCAGCAGCGCGTCGTCCTCGGACTTGTAGAAGCCCTTGCCGAACCACACCGTGATCTTCTTGTCCTGCGCCATCGCCGGCGCGCCTGCGGCGAGCAGGCCGATCGCGGCGGAAACCGCCAGCGCCAGCGTCCGAATTGTCCTGGATTTCACGTTTTTCTCCCTGTTTGTTGTTGTTCTTCCGACTGGCCGAAACCCTAACGCATTGCCGCAGCCCGATCCAGATGGCGTATTTTACCTCTCGCGAGGCGGAAGGTTCCACGCTTCTGAATTGAAGCATCGATCTTGCAACAACGACGGTGCTCTCCCTCTCCCGCACTTGCGGGGGAGGTTGGCGAGGGGGCAGCCACGAACGCCGGCGCCAGCCGCTCCCCCACCCCGTCCCTCCCCCGCAAGCGGGAGAGGGGGCACACCGAGCGCGCGCCCGCCTGCAGGTTCAATTTCAAACAGCGAAGACGACCGTCATTGCCAGCGCTAGTCCACGCGTCGCCGTCATACCCCGCGCATGCGGGGTATCCAGTACGCCGCGGCCTTTCGATTCTATGACTGACGCCTCGGAATACTGGATCACCCGCATGCGCGGGTGATGACAGCTTCGGATTCGATTTTCAAACAGCGCATGACGTTGAGACACAGCTTCGTATTCTCGCCGCGCGTCGCGCCCGAGGTTTGCCAATAATTTCCTTCAACCCTCATGCAGAGGGCGCAGGGAATGCCGGGCGCGCGATGCGCCCGCAGCCTCGCATGTGAAATAAAATAAACATGCGAGCGTAGTCACCACGGTCACACCGGAAAACACCCGGCATTCCCAGCGCAATGGTTTTAACGGTTTCCTTCGTGCTCTCTCCGGTGACCGGGCTCTTTTGCTACCGTCGCCGGCGGAATCACCTTCCGCCGACTTGACACCAAGCGTCGGGGTGTCAGGACCACACGACTTCGCCGTCCGCCAGCATGCGCTCTCGTCTTGAGCGCCGCCGGCGTCCACCGCATCCTGTTCCCGCGTTGTTGACGTTGCGCAACGCCCCTCCTGTGGGACAGGACGGCGCGAACTCAGTGAACTGATTTGCTGCAATCACGAAGAAAAATATTTTTTGCAAACGGACTAGACACGCCACAATTACAAGGTGTCATCAACTGATTTGCCCGTCGGGCAAATCAGCACTGGTTCGTCAACGCGGGTGAGCTCCCTCTCCCGCTTGCGGGGGAGGGTCGGGGTGGGGGTGTCGCCGCAAAACGCGCTGTTCGATTGGAAGGTCCATTCCCCCACCCGCCGCGCTCATGCAGCGCAGTCGCGCTGCCGAGCGCGTCGACCTCCCCCGCAAGCGGGAGAGGTAAGAGTACGGCGGACAGATCGCTCCTCGCAATGACGACTGTCACGCCGCGGCCTGATCTTCCTTGTCTTCGCCGCGCGCGACGATCTTTAATGCGTCGTCCGGCAGCGGCCGCTGCAGCGCTTTCGCCTCGTCCCAGGGCGCGCGCATCCAGACGTCGTGTTCCTCCTCGCTCGTCAGGATCACCGGCATCGCCTTGGAGTGGATCGGCTCGACGATCGCGTTCGGCGCTGTCGTCAGGAAGCCGTAGACGAGATGAGGGCCGGGGATCGGCTTCGACTTGGTGCCGCGATCGCCCCTGAACTCCGTCCATATTCCCGCGAACGCGCGGAGCGGCCGGGATTCATCCTGTGCGAACCAGACGACGTCCTTCTTCTTGGTCTGCGGGTTCGGCTCCGGCGCGTATTCCGCAAAGCTGTTGAAGGGAACCAGGCACCGCTGTTCCGGTTTCAGCCAGGCCCGCCAGTGCGGCGAGGCGGTGTTGCGGATGTTGGTGACGGGAAAATTGCCGGCGCGCGGCGGCGGCGGCATGCCCCAGCGCATCATCACCAGTTCACGTTCGCCGCCGGCGTTGCGCACGACAGGCGCGGGATAATCGGGAAACACGCCGGGCATCGGCGGCAGGTTGCCGACGTAACGGTTCATCACCCGGAACAGCGCCGCGATTGCCGCCTGATTCGTGGTGATCGAATATAAATTGCACATCGGCGAAGCCTTGGTATGGCGGGCGCGTCGCGAGCCTCTAATCCTAGTGGCGTTGCGCTCCGCCGCAAGGGCGGCTGTAATCGCGCGCCATGAGCACCAAATCCCGCGAGGTGATTTACGGCAGCCGGGTCAACGGCGCGAAGATGCGCGCCCGGCAGGCGCGGGCCGAGGCAGAGCGGGCGGTTCGCGCCGCCGACCGCGCCGAGGCCGCGGCCTGGTCGATCCGCATGGAGGGCTACGGCGGCCCGGCGCAGCCGTCGCCGACCATCGGCCAATGCCTCAATGGCGGGCTTGGCTGGCTCGAGGTGGAGTGCAAGCGCTGCAAGACCCGCGCGAGCCTGCCGCTCGACGCCATCCGCCGGCCGCGCGACACGCCGATCTGGAAGCTGGAAGCCGCGCTGAAATGCCGATCCTGCCGCAATGGCCGCTATGCGCCACCGGTGCACATGATCAAGCTGTCGGAAACGCGCGAGATCACGCCTTATCTCTGGGTGCACCCGGATGAGGAGAGGTGAGGAGCGTGCAGCCAGCGTAGGGCGGAATAGCGAAAGCGTATTCCGCCATTTTCGTTTCAACGATTCGGCGCAACACGCTGGCGCTATTGCATCCTACTGATCCCGGCCCCTAATCATCCGCCACACGCCCGCAATCCCTGACAGGATCACCCGCAGGAAAACAACGATCAACGTAATCTGCAGCCAGACGAAGCCGCCGATTTCCCGGAAGACGAATTCGATGCGCGGGCCCCAGGGCGAGGGAATGCTGTCTCCGATGGCTTGCATGCCGCGCTGCACCGCGCGTTGCAGCGCTGTGAGCAGTTCGGGCCAATCGTAGAACGCAGCCGCGATCAACGCCCAGGCCAGGATCACCGTGACGATGCGGAACGAATGCACCTTCGCGTGGTGCCTGAAACCTGAATATCTGGTGTCGCGGGTCGGCAGGGTTCTTCCTTTTTGGTTTCGGCAACCGACGTGAGCGGCGTTCCCCGGATGCATCGCAGCCCGCTTGCGGGGCGCGGCTCGATCCGGAGTCAAGTCGGGTGAGGGGTCCGGCTCTGCGGTGCACGTACCGGACGATGCTTGCGCCTCGCCAGGAGAACGCTGCACCGCGTCCGGGACACGGCATCGCAATTCAATTCGGTTTCGTGGTCCCGACGGAAGCCGGTGCGCTGTCGGGCGTGGCGGCGTCGGGGCTTGCGGGTTTTACGCCGGCGCCGGTAAATCGTTCCAGCACCGAGCGCACGGCGTCGCGGGTCTTGCGATCTTTCACTGCGTCGAGCAGGGGCGCGGAGGCCGGCGAGCGGCGGATCAGGCTTTCCGGATCGGGAAAGATCAGGGGATCATCCCACGGGCCCTGGATCACGAACGGCAGATCGAAGCCGGGCCCGCCATTGGCTGGCGCGTTCAGGCTGGCGACGCCCTTGAGGTCGTATTCGCGCGCGGGAACCGAAGTGGTGCCGGTCAGAGTGAGGTGCGCGGCCGGGCCTTCGAGGTGGATATCCTCGGCGGTGGCGATGCCGTCGGCGAACCTCACCGCCATCGTCATGGTGTCGTAGGGCGTCGAGCCGTTGCGGAAATTTCCGGGGCCGGACAGCGGCCGGCGTTCCAGCCGGCGCAACAATGCTTCGGCGTTAAAACCTTCGATCGCGCCGTCATGGCCGGTTAACATGGCGGTGCCGTCGATCGATTGCGCCAGTCCATACGGGCTTGTGCCCGAGGCCGTCAGCGAGACGTTGAGATTGCCGCGGCCGGACAGTTTGTTGATGCCGAACAACTCGGTAGCGCTGGCTTGCAGGTCGACGTCGGTGAGCTGGAACTGGGCCTTCACGTTGGCAACGGTTTCGGAATGTGCGACCGAGAACGAGCCCCTGACGATGCCGCCATACATCTGGGCTTCGCCGATCGAGAGGGCGAGCGCACCGCCGTGCAGCGTGGCGCCGAGCGCCGTGCGGCCGAGTTTTGTCCCGCCGACGGTTACCCTCGCGGCCGACAGGCGCATGTCGAGGTCGGTCGTGGATAGCGGCGTCAGGTCGAACCCCTGCCGGTTCCAGTCGCGCGCGCCTGACGCGAGCAGGCGGAAGGTGGAGATATAGGGCGTGAAGTCGAGATTGCCGGCGGCCAGCGTCGCCTGCAGCGTCTGCCTGGCGTTGTTGGCATAGGTCATGACGCCTTCGGCGGCGTTGCCGTCGAGTTCGACGTTGACATTGGTCAGCGCGATCGACGGTCCCACGACATTGGCGCGCGCCTTCAGCGCGAAACGGCCAAAACCGCCGCTGCCCGGCGGCGCCTGGCCGGTCCAGCGCATGGCGTTGCGCAGCGAGGGCGAATCGACGGTCAGCGTGCCCTCCATCATCAGGCTGCTGCGATGGGCGACCGTGCCGTCGAACGCCAGTTTCAACGGCGCGCTCGCAAGCCGCGCCTTCAGGCCGGACTGGTCGCCCGACAACGCCGCGACGAAATCGGCGACGCTGATCGAGCCGTCGACGCGCTCGCCGCGCCAGTCGAACTGCCCGGTCGCGGCAAAGGAACGCGAGATCGACGGCCAGGCCAGCGAGAGGTCGATATCGTCGAGCTTTTCGGAGACGCGGGCAGCCGCATCCTCGTAAGTGAGCACACCGTCCTGGATCCTGATTTCCGAGAACGACACGTGGTTGTCGGCGTCGGGCTTCATGGCGCGCGCGATGGTGTCGATGAACGGCGTCCAGTTGCTCACGCCATCGGCTTCGCGGATGACGCGGATATTGGGACGCAGCATCATGACGTCGGAGATCTCGAACCGGTGCAGCAACAGCGGCAGCAACCGCAAATTCGCGGTCAGCACGTCGACCGACAGCGCGGGGTCGGCGCTGGCGCCGCCCTTCAGCCCGACCTCGTGAAGGGCGACGTAGCCCGGGAACACCGCGATATCGATACTGCCGTTGACCACCAGATCGAGGCCGGTGACGGCGCGGATCTGCTCCTCAACCGAAGCGCGAAGCGCGTCGCGGTCGAGAAACCAGGACGTCCCGATCAGGCCGATCAGCGCCACGCAGAGCAACGCCGCAATCGGCGTCCCCAGGCGCTTCATTCCTTGGGCCATCGTCAATGACATATCCTTCGGGATGCCGCGGGGTCGCAGTTGAAAGGGAACAAGCAGGCAGCCTGCCGTACCGGCGGCAACTTGATGGGTTTTCTTGACGCTTTCAAGGCCGTACGGGCGGCCTGGACGTTCCGAACCGACGCCCAAAAGTCCTTTCGTCGGGGCGATGTGTTATTGAGTGTCGTCCCTGCGAACGCAGGGACCCATAACCACCGGTATTCGTGGTTGCGGAAAGTATCGGCCATCATGCCTCCAACGAGAGGCCGCGGAGTATGGGTCCCGGCGTTCGCAGGGACGACGACGCATGGTCAGACCCCCGTCATTGACGCACTGCGAAGATATCGCCTAATAATCTTCGTTCGTGGCGCGGCCTCTAGCGCCCTCATCCTCCATCAGGTCGGATTTTCATGAACAAGGTCTACCCCGACGCCAAATCGGCACTCGACGGCATTTTGAAGGACGGCATGATGATCATGTCCGGCGGCTTCGGCCTGTGCGGCATCGCCGAGGCGCTGTCGGATGCGCTGCGCGATTCCGGCGTGAAAAACCTGACGGTGGTTTCCAACAATGCCGGCGTCGACGGCATCGGCTTGAGCCGGCTGCTGGAGACGCGCCAGATCAGGAAGATGATCTCGTCCTATGTCGGCGAGAACAAATTGTTCGCCCAGCAGTTTCTCGCCGGCGAACTCGAACTCGAATTCGCGCCGCAGGGCACGCTGGCCGAGCGCATCCGCGCCGGCGGCGCCGGGATTCCTGCGTTCTACACCAGGACCGGTGTCGGCACCCTGATCGCCGAGGGCAAGGAAGTGAAGGAATTCGACGGCGAGAAATATCTGATGGAGCGCGGGCTGTTCGCCGACCTCGCCATCGTCCATGCCTGGAAGGGCGATACCGCGGGCAACCTCGTCTACCGCAAGACCGCGCGCAACTTCAACCCGATGATGGCGACGGCGGCGAAAATCACGGTCGCCGAGGTCGAGCATCTGCTGCCCGCCGGCCAGATCGATCCCGACCAGATCCACACCCCCGGCATCTTCGTCAAGCGCATCGTCCAGGTGGGCACCGGGCGGAAGCGCATCGAGCAGCGCACCACGCGCAAACGCGAGGCGGCCGCCGCCGCCGGAGAGGAAATCTGATGGCCTGGACCCGCGATCAAATGGCCGCGCGCGCGGCGAAGGAATTGCGCGACGGATATTACGTCAATCTCGGCATCGGCATTCCGACGCTGGTTTCCAACTTCATTCCCGACGGCGTCGACGTCGTGTTGCAGAGCGAGAACGGCATGCTCGGGATGGGTCCGTTTCCCTACGAAGGCGAGGAAGATCCCGATTTGATCAACGCCGGCAAGCAGACCGTCACCGAGCTTCCCTCCACCAGCTATTTCTCGTCGGCCAATTCATTCGGCATGGTGCGCGGCGGGCATATCGATCTTTCAATCCTCGGCGCGATGCAGGTGGCGCAGAACGGCGATCTCGCCAACTGGATGATTCCCGGCAAGATGGTGAAGGGCATGGGCGGCGCGATGGATCTGGTCGCCGGCGTCAAGCGCGTGGTGGTGGTGATGGAGCATTCCGCCAAGGACGGTGCGAAACTCCTGAAGCAATGCAACCTGCCGCTGACCGGTGAGCGCGTGGTCGACCTGGTGGTGACGGATCTTGCGGTCTTCACCATCGACAAGCACGGCAAGGACGGCATGGCGCTGATCGAACTCGCCGACGGCGTCACGCTCGACGAGGTCCGGTCGAAGACCGAAGCGGAGTTTCGGGTGGCGCTAAAGAACGCGTGAGGCTTTAAGGCTCGATTTGTTATCGTCGTCCCCGCGCACGCGGGGACCCATAACCACCAGCGTTCGTGGTTGCGGAAGGTATCGGCCATTGCGCCCCGACGAGAGCCCCCGCGGAGTATCCCGGCGTCCACCGGGACGACGCCAATTTGTCAGCTGCGACACCATCGCCGCATCCACATGATCCGCAACGTCACATCGCTGGGGGCGAGCTGGCGCGGGGCAGTAGCTTTCGGCTGATGTCTTGACTACCATCGTACCCAGTCGGCGCAACTCAAAAGACCGACGGGGCAATCGTTTCAAAGGGGGGACTTCATTATGGCTCACGCAGTAAACGCCGGCGCGCGTCTCGACCGGCTCCCGATCTCATCGTTTCATTACCGGATTTTCTGGCTGGTCGGGGCCGGCATGTTTTTCGACGGCTACGATCTCTACATCGCCGGTGGCGTGCTGGCGTCCGCAATTCAGACCAAATTCTCCACCGTTCCGCAAAATCTGCAGTTCATCTCGCTGACCTTCGTCGGCATGACGCTGGGCGCGCTGATCACCGGATTTGTCGGCGATAAAATGGGGCGGCGCTTCACCTACCAGGTCAATCTGCTGATTTTCGGGCTGGCGTCGCTGGCGGCGGCCTTCACCCAGGACATGACCCAGCTCATCGCCTGCCGTTTCGTGCAGGGCCTGGGCTTGGGCGCCGAAATCGTGGTCGGCTATTCAACGCTGACCGAATTCGTTCCGCCGAAGACGCGCGGGCGTTGGCTGGCGATGATGGCGTTCCTGGTGGTGGCCGGTTTCCCGGTGACCGCGCTGCTCGGTTACCTGATCATCCCTGCTTTCGGGTGGCGGCCGATGTTCATCATTGCCGGCATCGGCTCACTGATCGTCTGGTATCTGCGGAAAAACCTTCCGGAGTCGCCGCGCTGGCTCGAATCGCAAGGCCGCACTGCGGAGGCCGAATCCCTGATGCAGTCGATCGAGCAGGAATCCGCCGCCGGCGGGACGCTGCCGCCGGTGGTGGTGCCGGCTCAGGTCACACACGTCGTCGCCTCGGACATGCTGCGGCCGCCGCTGCTGCAACGCATGATCGTGGGTTCATGGGTGTTGATCACGATCAACACGTTGATCTTCGGCTTCGTGATCTTCCTGCCGCAGTTCTTCCTGAGCCAGGGGCTGACCATCGCCAGTTCGCTGGCCTATACGCTGGTGCTGTCGGCCGCATCGCTGGTCGGCTGCGCGCTCGGCGCCTATTTGTCGGATGCGATCGGACGGCGCTGGAGCATCATCGGCGCGTCGGTCATCACCATCCTCACCGGTTATATCTATGCGCGCTTTAGTGCAGCGTCGGATCCGGCGATCGTGCTCTCCGTCGGTTTCCTGCTGATCGTGGCGATCTATGTTCAGACCGCGATCCTGTTCGGCGTCTATACGCCGGAACTGTTTCCGACCGAGATCAGGCTGCGCGCCAACGGCATCTGCAACACGCTCGGACGCGGCGCAACGGTGGTCTCGCCCTTCATCGTCGGCTCCCTGATGGCGTCCTACAAGCTGCCGGGCGTGGTGTGGCTGATGATCGGCCTCGTGGTCGTGCAGATCGTGGTGGTATGGGCCTGGGGCGTCGAGCCGCGCAACCGCGGGCTGGAGGAAGTTGCCACCGCGGCGGCGTGATGGCGCTACGCCCGGCTGCAGCGCGGCTCAGTTCAATCGTCGTTGCGCCGCCGTGTCGCGGTACCAGTCGAACGGTTGATCGTGGGTTGCGACCATCACGCTCTTGACGTTGAAATGGTCATCGAAGCTTTCGCTGCCGAATTCGCGCCCGACGCCGGAATCGCCGACGCCGCCCCAGGGCGATGCCGGATCGAGGCGATGATGGTCGTTGACCCAGACGATGCCGGCCTTGACCGCCGCCGCAACGCGGTGGGCGCGGCCGACGTCGCGGGTGCGGATCGCCGCCGCAAGGCCGAATGGCGAATCGTTGGCAAGCCGCAAGGCTTCCGCTTCGTCCCGAAACGGCGTCACCGAGGTGAAG
This sequence comes from uncultured Alphaproteobacteria bacterium, assembly GCA_963742425.1. Taxonomy (GTDB): domain Bacteria; phylum Pseudomonadota; class Alphaproteobacteria; order Rhizobiales; family Xanthobacteraceae; genus Bradyrhizobium. The sequence goes on along the minus strand of CAVULR010000003.1, from coordinate 118,804 downwards.
GGTCCGAACACTTCTTCCTGAAAGATTCGCATGTCGGACTTCACATCGGCAAATACGGTCGGCTCGATGAAGTAGCCGTGCTCGTGACCGGGCACTTTCGCCGCAATGCCGCCGGTGACCAGCCGCGCGCCGTCTTCGAGGCCGTATTTCGAATAGGATAAAACGCGATCGCGCTGCCGCGCCGAGATCACCGGGCCGAGCTGGGTTGCGGGATCGAAGGGATCGCCGATGCGAATGCTTTTCGTCTTTGCCTTCAGCTTCTCGACGAACGCGTCGTAGATACCGGCCTGCACGATGTGACGCGAGGCGCAGACGCAGGTCTGCCCGGCGCCGATAAAGGCGCCGAAGGCGGCATAGTTGACGGCCTGATCGACGTCGAAGTCATCGAACACCATCACCGGGGTCTTGCCGCCGAGCTCGAGGGTCTGGTGCGCGAACACTTTCGCCGCAGCCCCGCCCGCGATGCGGCCGGCTTCAGTGCTGCCGGTCAGCACCAGCTTGTCGATATCGGGATGTTCGGCGAGCATTCTGCCGGCGCTCTGCCCAAGACCATTCACGATGTTGAAGACGCCGGGCGGCAGACCCGCCTCGGTAAAGATCTGCGCCAGCCTCAAAGTCGTCAGCGGCGTGTATTCCGATGGCTTGACCACGGTGACGCATCCACTCGCGAGTACGGCTGCCAGCGATTTGCACAGGATCATCAGTGGGTGATTGAACGGCGTGCAGTTGGCGACGACGCCGATCGGCGTGCGCAGCGTGTAGTTCAGATACGCGCCTTCGACCGGAATCACCGCGTCGCGTCGCGCCAGCGCAAGGCCTGCGAAATAACGGAAGAAATCCGGCAGCCGCGAGAGCTGCGCGCGCGTCTCGTTGAGCGGCCGGCCGTTGTTCAGCGTCTCCAGCCGGTACAATTGTTCCAGACTGGCCTCGAAGGCGTCCGCCAGCCGATTGACCAGCCGCGCCCGCGCGCGAATGTCCATGCCGCCCCATTCGCGGCCTTCGAAGGCAGTGCGCGCGCTCTTCATCGCACGATCGATATCTTCCGCGGTCGAATTCGGAATTTTCGCGATCACGTCCCCGGTTGCGGGATTGCGGACATCGAGCAGCTCGCCGTGGCCGGCCTCGATCTCGCGCCCGCCAACGAAATTGCCGTGGATTTCGACCTCGCTTGCCGCGGGCCTTGCGGAGATGTTCATGTATCTCTCCCTTCGGCGTGTTGTGCGTGGCGCCGGCAACGTGCGTTCTTGCAGCCGTGAAATATCGCGTCAAGGGACAAAGACTTGAAAGTTGCGGAATTTGATCTATCAATCGGCGCGCGTCGACCAAGGCCGCTTCCATGAAGGCGGCGTTTCCCGAAATAAAGTGAGACCGGTATGGACCGACTTTTCGCTGACGGTACGGTCAACGCGGCGCAATCGGGCAAGGGCCCCGCGCTGTTCCTGTTGCACTCGCTGCTGTCGGATCGTGCGAGTTTCGATGCCATCGTTCCCCGATTGACGCAGTCGTACCGCTTGATCGTTCCCGAACTGCCGGGCTTCGGTAGGTCTCCGGCGGTCGGCGGCGGCCTTGCGGGCGTGGCCGACCGGATGGCGGAAGCCGTCAAGGATGCGGCTGGCGGCGAAGACGCGATCGTGCTCGGCAATGGTTATGGCGGTTTTATCGCGTTGCAGATGGCCATTCGCCATCCCGGCCTTGCAACCAGGCTCATTCTCGCCGATTGCGGCGCGGCGTTTTCCGAGCCCGGGCGCCAGGCTTTCCGCAACATGGCGGCGGCCGCCAAAGCAGAAGGGTTGCAGGCGGTCACCGAGGTCGCGATGCGCCGGCTATTCGCGCCCGAATTTCAGGCCCAGCATCCCGACCTGATGCGCGATCGTCGCGAGGCATTTTTGAAAACCGATCCCGAGGTGTTTCGCGACGCCTGCATGGCGCTCGCCGAACTCGACCTCCGGGACGAACTGGCGCGCGTCAAGGTCCCCGTCCTCGTGCTCGTCGGCGAGCATGACGAGGCGACACCGCCGCCGATGTCGCATGAACTGGCCAGCGGCCTGCCGAACGCGCGGCTCAAAATCATTCCCGGCTGTGCCCACGTCCCGCAACTGCAATCGCCCGAGCTGTTTCTGGATGCGATCGTGGATTTCTGAGGTCCGCCCGTTGGGCCGCGACCGCGAAACGGCGTGGTGCGCTTTCGCAAAGCGCAACACGCCGCTGTCTTCGGGCGCAAGATCGAACTCGCTCCCCGATCCAGTCGCCGTGGCCCTTCAACGACGGAATCACTGCCGGGATCTGGGACAGAGCATTTCTGCGGGTTGTTGAAGGTTGCGGTCTTCCAGTGGCCGTGCTGGACTTTCGCTGGAACACAGCCGCCTGGACGGCAGGCTGACGATCGAAACTCACAAGGAGATTTTCATGCCGGGTCCACTCGCAGGTGTGCGCGTACTGGATTTCACCGCGGTCGTCTCGGGGCCTTTCGCGACCATGTTTCTCGCTGACCAGGGCGCCGACGTGCTCAAAATCGAGCCGATCGCCGGCGACACCGTGCGGCGCAGCGGCGGCACGGTCGACAAGGCCGGCGAATTTTCCGCACTGTTCATTTCGTCGAACCGCGGCAAGCGCTCGCTTTCGATCGACATGAAAAGCGATGCGGGCCGCGAGGTGCTCGGCAAGCTCATCGCGCGAACCGACGTGCTGGTGCAGAATTTCCGTCCCGGCACCATGGAGCGGCTTGGGTTCGGACCGGAGCAACTGCGCGCCCGCGATCCGCGCCTGATCTATGTTTCCATCAGCGGCGTCGGCGACACCGGCCCCTACGTCAAGAAGCGTGTCTACGATCCGATCATTCAGGGCCTTTCCGGTTTTGCCGATATCCAGTCGCAGGCGGTCACCAACCGCCCGCAGATGATCCGGACGATCGTCGCCGACAAGACCACCTCGATCTTCACCGCGCAGGCGGTGTCATCGGCGCTTTATGCCCGCGAGAAGACCGGGCAGGGCGATCACATCCAGGTCGCGATGCTGGACGTCATGATCTCCTATGTGTGGCCGGAAGGCATGGCGCAATACACCGTGGTCGGCACAGAGCCGACCACCAGCGTCCCCAACGAGCGGCCCGATCTCGTGTTCAAGACCACCGACGGCTACATCACGGCAGGGACGCTTTCGGATTCCGAGTGGCAGGGTTTTTGCCGAGCGACGGGCGATCCGGAACTGGCAAAGGACGAACGGTTTGCAACGGCGAGCGCGCGTTCGGTGAATGTGATCGCCCGCATCCACAAGATGGCCGAATACATCGCGCAACGAACCACCGCGGAATGGCTGGAGCGGCTCGACGCGGCGGATGTGCCGTGCGCGCCGATCCTTCGCCGTCACGAAGTCGTCGGCAACGAGCAGGTCGTCGCGCGCGGCCTGATCGCTGAATTCGATCAACCGACGGTGGGGCGTGTGCGGCAACCGAAGCCCGCCGCCCGGTTTGGGCGCAACGTAGCCGCGATCGGCGGCCCGGCCCCCCGCGTCGGCGAGCACTCGCGCAATGTGCTGCGCGATCTCGGTTATGCCGACGGCGCGATTGACCAGATGATTGCAGACAAGGTGGTGAGGGCGGCCAGCGTTTGAAGCAATCTGATCGGGAGCCAGACTGCCGCCCCCAGAGCCAGCGTCACAATTGCTGGCGCAATAACGCGGTGCGGATTTCCTCCTAGATATTTGCCGGGCCGGTCTTCGGGCGAACAGCGAATGGAGAACAAATGAGCAAAGTGACGCAAATGGAGCGGTCATGACGGCGGCTCCGCGCCCCCGTGCATATCGGGGCCTGTTTGCGAACAGCTTTCGCCCGTTCTTCCTTTTCGGCTCGATCCAGGCCGGGCTGGCGATCCTGGTCTGGCTGCCGATGTTTTATGGCGAGATAACCCTGGCCTCGGCACTCGGGCCGCGCGACTGGCATGTGCATGAAATGCTCTACGGCTATTTGCCTGCCGTCATCACCGGCTTTCTGTTCACCGCAATCCCGAACTGGACCGGACGACTGCCGATCCGGGGCGTGCCATTGCAGGTGCTCGTGATCGTTTGGGTTGCGGGGCGGCTTTGCGTGACGTTCTCCGCTGAGACCGGCTGGCTGGCGGCGATGCTGGTCGATGCGGGCTTTCTGTCGCTGGTCGCGCTGGCGGCGGCCCGCGAGATCGTCGCCGGGCGCAACTGGCGAAATCTCAATGTGGTGATGCTGGTTCTGCTGCTGCTCACGGGCAATGTCGCCTTCCATCTCGAGGCGCATTTCCGTGGCGCCGCCGACACCGGCATCCGCATCGGCATCGCCGTGGTGGTGCTGCTGATTTCGTTGATCGGCGGCCGCATCGTTCCGAGTTTCACCCGCAACTGGCTGGTGCGCGAAAATCCCGGCCGGCTGCCGGTGCCGTTCGGCCGGTTCGACATGATCGTCGTCGCTATCGGGGTGCTGGCGCTGGCGTCGTGGGTCGTCGTTCCCGCCAGCCAACTCACAGGCGCAGCGCTTACGCTCGCCGGATTGCTGCACCTGGTGCGGCTGGCACGCTGGGCGGGGGACAGGACCTGGCGCGAGCGCCTGGTGCTGATCCTGCATATTGGCTACGCCTTCGTGCCGATTGGTTTTCTGTTGAATGCGGCATCCGCATTCGGGTTTGTTCCTGCTGGCGCCGGGATCCACGCCTGGATGGCGGGCGCGGCGGGCACCATGACGCTGGCGGTGATGAGCCGCGCGACACTCGGGCATACCGGGCAACAACTCACCGCGTCAGTCACGACACAGGCGATCTACGCCGCGATCATCGTCGCGGCCCTGTCGCGCATTTGCGCTGTGATCGAGCCCATCCACAGCGAGCTGTTGCTGCATGTCGCCGCCTTTGCCTGGGCGGGCGCCTTCATCGGGTTCGCGATATCGTTCGGACCGCTGCTCGCCGGCAGCGACCGGAGAGTGAAGCAAAAAGCGGCCGCCTGACCAGCGAAAGCAACGGTGCCCCGGGGATCCGATGGCAACTGCTCGGGGCCGCGAAACACTGTGGTCGATCCGAAGCGTTGACCAGAGGCAATCTGCCCGCAGCGGCGGGATACGTTACGCCTTCGCCATCGCGTCCGAGAAGACCACTTCGATCAACGTTCCCGGATGCGAGCCGGTCTTGATGTGGAATTGGGCGCGGTTGGCCTCTACCAACGCTTTTGTCAGGGAAAGGCTGACACCCGGGGAGGCGCGATCGGACGGGGCCTGCGTCCGGAACGGCTCCATGGCGGCGGCGATCTCGTTTTCACTGAGGCCGTGCCCGGTGTCGCGGACCCTCAGGACCACATCGCCGAAATCCGACAGCGCGGTGGAGACGATCACCTGCCCGCCGGCATTGGCGAGATGGATCGAGTTGCCGATCAGGTTCAGCGCGATCTGACGCAACGCGCGGGCGTCGGCAACGACCGGCGGCAGCATCTGCGCCAGCGAGGTCCGAATGATGATGCGCTCGCGATTGGCCTGCGGCTGCATCACCGCGACGCATTGCTCGACCAGATCGTTGAGGTTCTGGTTGGCGAAGGCGAGATCGAGCTTGCCGGTCTCGATCCGGCTGAGATCGAGCAGGTCGTTGATGATGGCGATGACGCGCTCGCCGGAGGCACGGATGTCCTGCATGTATTCGAAGTAGCGCTCGTTGCCGAGGGTGCCGAACCGTTCGCCGATCATCACTTCGGCAAAGCCGATGATGGCGTTCAGCGGCGTGCGAACCTCGTGGCTGATCCGCGCCAGCAGATCGGCCTTGGCGCTTGCCGCGCGATCGGCCTGCCGCCGCGCCTGCTGCAACTCGCTCTCGCTTTTCCTGACTTGCGAGAGATCGCGAAACACCGCGAAGAAATTCGGACCCTGGGCCTGCGTCCGTCCCATGGTCATCGACAGCGGAATGATGCCGCCGCGGCTGGTGCGGCCCAGCAGCTCGCGGCCGTGATCGAGCAGGCTGGCGACGCCGCTCCCCTTGGTGCTGTCAAGATAATCCCGCACCACGCGCTGGCTCTCCGGCGCGAACAGTTCTGCGAGGTTGCGCTGTACCAGTTCGGGGCCGTCATAGCCGAACAGCGCCTCGGCGCTGCGGTTGCACGAGTTGATGTTGCCCTCGGCGTCGAACATCACGATGCCGTCGGCGGTGGTATCGAGGATGGCGCCAAGCTCTTCGGCGTTGGCGTGGCCGACAGGGGATGGCGCGGCCGCGGGGATGGTCGCCGACATTGCGGTAACCGCGGCAGTAATGGGCGCCGGCGCGCCCGAGAAGATCAGCGCCAGCGCGGAATCGCCGTCCCAAGAAATGGTGTAGAGCCGCGCGTCGGTCGCTGACGGCACCGCATGCTCGCGCGAGGTCTGGCCCGCCGAAATCGTCACCGGCGTACCGGTGTCGGACGTGCTGCTGGCGTTCGAGACGCCGGGCTCGACATAGAGCGCGTCGAGACCGCCGGCGTCCTCCAGTGCGTGAAGGTTCGGATAACCCAGCCGCTCGAGAAACGCGGGGTTGGCGTAGAGGAGCCGGTCGAGCCGATAGATCAGCACGCCGACCGGGAGCAGGTCGAGCAGGGTCTTGTCGCGCCGGGCTTCACCAAGCGCGGGCGGCTCCGGCTGCGCCAGCCAACCCGGCTGTTCGACAACAACGTCGGGAGCATCGGCGGCTAACGGCACCGTTTTGGCGGCGCCGTCTTCGCTGTCGAGCCGCGCCGACAACTGCCGGGCAAGCTCATTGAAGGCGCTGTTTTCAACCGGCGTCAGCACGGGCGATCTGGATTCGCCAAGCGGCCGAAAAGGCAGCACGTTCTTTGGCGTTTCGTTTGATGTTTCCTGGGGTCGTGGCTGGGAATCTCGTTCGGTCGTTTCCACGGCTGTTTCCAAATCAGTCTGGGATGAAGTCTCAATGGCAATCGGGTTGGGCGTTTCGGGGGCGCTGGATGGCGGAATATGGCGGGGAGCTGGCAACTCCGCGGCGGGACCGGTGTGAGCGATGTCGGACGAGCGCGGTTGCGGCGCCGGCGGATCGCGGCGCGACGCAGCAAGCTGCACCAGGCGGTCGAGATCGCGGCAAACGCCGAAGCCGCGATAGCCCGCGAAATTTCGCGACCCGTCGTAGACCGGCAGTCCCGACAATTCCACCGGCAAGCTGCGGCCATCGTCGACGGGCCAGTTCACGGTGATGCCGCTCCAGCTATCGCGGGTGGCGATCGCCTTGGCGACCAGGCCTTCCGGATCGAGCCTGAACGCCTCGGCGATTTCGCTCCACGGCCGGCCGAAGCCAGCCGCCGTGCGCGTGCCGATCAGATTGGTGAATTCTTCGGAGCCGAGCGAAAACCGGCCTTCGCAATCCATCTGCCACGTGAAGCGCAATGGGTGCCGACGCGCATTCGGCGATGGCTCATCGAGCCACGACGGCGGCGCTTCGGTGGGCTGGGCCTCGGCGAAGGGCATGTCGAGCTGCAAGACCGTTTGCAAATCGGGTTCGGGTGTCTCGTCCAAGACGTTGCGCTCTGCCGCGGCTTCCACCGGCGGCGAGGAGAATTCGTCGATCAATGCAAACTCGGCTGGCGCTTCGCCCGAATTCGCCGGCTGTTCGTAATCGGGTGTCGGCCGATCCGCTGGCGGTGCGACCGGCTCGGCTTGCGTTTCTCTCGGCGCGATCAGCGCGACGAGGCCGACATCCGCGCCGCTACCAACGCGCTGCAACACCAGGTGGCCGGCACCGATTGACGCCTCGGCGCGGCCCTCTTTCAACGCCTCGCTGCGCTGCTGTTCGAGGCCGGCCTCGGAAAGATCGTGAAAGCCGAGCAAGGCTCGCGCGGCGGCGCTGGCGCCGACGAGCGTGCCGTCCGGCGTGAAGGCGGCGATCGGCGTATCGATGCCGTCGGTCAGGCCGCGCAGCCGTTCAACCAGCGGCATCCTGACGCCTGCGGATTCAACGGCTACAATCAGAATGCCATGGCTGCCATCGTCAAAATCGAGCCGCGCGCAGCCACAGCTTACGAGCCCGCCGAACGGCGCGCCGAAGCCGCGCAGCCGCTCAAGCCGGACCGCGCCGGTCGCAGGCAGACGGTGCGCGAGCCGCGCGACCTGACGCCGGTGCGCATCGGCGGGACCGAAGATCTTTTCGGCGAGCGCGGAGCCGCTGGCAGCGCCGAACACCCTGGCGCCGACCGGATTGGCCCACAGGATTCGCGCGCCGTCGACGGACAACAGCCACGCGGGAAGGGCGCTCGTTACGTGCAGCGCCAGTCGCGCATCGCTAAAAACCCGCAACTGGAATTCCGCATGACTCATTGTGGTGACAGGGTCGCCCGGTTCGGCCGCCAAACACTGACAGCGTTAACGAAGCGTTAGTATCGCGCGCGGGAGAGGACAGGTCCACGTTCGCACCGCCTGGCCGGCCTCCAAAGCCGCGATAACCTTAATCCCGTTGAAGTTTTTACTCCGAAACCCTGCGGCGGCGGCGAGGCGTAGCCAGCACGTTCCTTGGGCGGAACAGGACCCGCATACCTTCAGATCAGATATGCGGCATTGGGCCTCACGATGCAGTGCATTGCACAAAATTGCCATGATAGTGGCGTTAGAGTCCGTTGCCCGACGAAGGACATTCCCACTGCGCGAAACGGCTCGACGCTCCCGGCATTCGGTTGCCGCGCGCGGGGTCACACCCATTCACCCTCTCTGCGAAGGATACCACCATGGCAAATCCCACCGATCCATTCTCTGCCTCGATCATCCCCTTCGAGGTCCCCGAGCAAATGCGTGCGTTGGCCGAAAAGGGCGTGTCGCAGGCGCGCGACAGCTACGCCAGGTTCAAGGATGTCGCCGAAAGCCACAACGGCACCATCGAGGCGGTGTTCACCAATGCCAGCAGGGGCGCCAGCGAATATTCCGCCAAGCTGATGGAATTCCTGAAAGCCAACACCTCGGCGAACCTGGACTTCGCGCAGGAACTGCTCGGCGTGAAATCGCCCTCGGCGGCGCTTGAGCTGTGGACCGCGCACGCCCGGAAGCAATTCGAGACGCTCTCGGCCCATGCCAAGGAACTGACCGAATTGTCCCAGAAGGTTGCGACCGAGACCGTCGAGCCGATCAAGGCCAACGCGTCGAAGCTGTTCAAGCCGGCCGCCTGACAGGGAAGCGTAAGTCTTAAAAAAGGCCCGGGCGCTGAGCCCGGGCTTTTTTTGCGCTCTTTCCCGATGCGTGCTGATGATGCCCCCGCCGGCCTTGCCAAAGACGGGCGTTGCACCTAGTTTCCGCCCCGTTCGCCGCCGTTTTTCGGGCCGCGCAAGGATGCAGTTGTAGCTCAGTTGGTTAGAGCGCCTGTCTGTGGAACAGGAGGTCGGTGGTTCGAGCCCACCCAACTGTACCATGCAAAATCAATATGAATGGGTTGCTGACCCCGGACATCGCGCCATACCGGTTTTGTGCCAACAACGGATGGAAACCTTGGCGCCGACTCAACGACCGTCTAGCTTCGCATAAAGACGTGTGGCCGCGCGGGGCATTGGTCGCCCGCACGGCCGATCTCCAAGCTCAGCGATTGCTAGCTTCCTCGTCGTGATCGTGATGGTCGTCATCGTCTGGGCCCACGCACGCAAAACTCGCGGCACTGGTCGTGCTGCCAGTCCCCTTGTATTTCGCAAATTGTGGGAACGGACAAAGGGGCCGCTGGAAGGCGATCCCCTGCGCTGGAACATCGTTCACGTATTTCGTCGCGATGATCTTATCCGGCGCAACTCGGTGCTCTACCCATCGGTCGAGGGCAGAGAGTATATCGTCCGCCGGGTCGGAGGGGTTCGGGCCGTTGACGCCTTGCCCAAAGGCATTCGGACCCGGTCCACCACCGCAATGAGCCATTCCCGGAACCATGAACAGACGATAAAATTCCCGAGTGTCTTCGTGGCCACCGATTTCTTGGGTCACGGCGTTAAAGTAATTGATATCGTTCTGAGGTGAAATGGCGGTGTCACCCCAGCCCACATATTGGATCAACTTGCCACCATGCGACTTGAAGGGACGAAGATCAGGATCAATGGAATTCAAGATCGCTCCCGTCCTGACATCCGCTTGGTGAGCGTTTTCAGCGATGCTAAAAGTGTCCGGGGTCCAACCGGAGTTCGGAAAGACGATGTACTTGAAATAATTGTCGCCGAACAATCCCTGCAATCCAAAGGCCGGATTGCCACTGTCCGTCAGCCATACCGGCCAGTTCGCCGGGTTACTGGCCTCATCGCCGGTCACACGATAGCCCGGAAAGATCCCCGGGGGCCCCGAGAAGATCTTCTCGACAGCCTCGATCTTGTCATTTGAAAGCGACAGCTTGTCCGGGTTGAAACGACAGGCCAGCGGATTGTTCAGGAATTGATCCGTGCTCAGCCCACCGTCCTTTCCGGCGCACTTTGCCAGCATAGCATTGCTTACGACGGTCAGGTCGGCCTGCGAAAGATCACCGCCGGAGGTTGCGGCAAGTGCTTTCTGGTCCCAGACGAACCCGCTGAATAAGTGGGTCCAATAATTCGCTGGAGACCCGGCCACGATCCCATCGAAATCCCGCGGGTATCGCTGCGCCTCCATCAAGGCTTCGCGGCCGCCATCGGAACAACCCATGAAGTAGGAGCGACGAGGGCTGCTCGATTCGAATGCCATGATAATATCCTTGGCAACGTCGGTGGTCTCCTTGAGCGAACGATGTCCGAAATCGACCACCTTCTCAGGATGGCCTACGGCCCAAGACGCGTCGATGCCACTGGCCTGATGGCCATCGTCGGTCGCTGCTACGGCATAACCTCTGCGAAGCGGTTCGGCCATAGAGCCGTACGAAATTGAACCGCAGAATCCACCACACCCCGCCTGAAGGTATTTTAAATTCCAGCCCGATTCCGGAATCCAAACCTCGAAGCTGATGTGCGAGTCACTGGTCGGCGTCGTGAACCCTGCCACCCGGCAAAATTGTGGCAACCCAGTTATTGACTGGGGGGGAACGGTGGGCGTGACAAACGTCCCCGCTGGAACTGTTTGAGCCGTTGTTATGGTTGTATTCGGCCGGTGGAAACTGCTCGCCAAATTCGAGCAAGAGTCGGCGCTGGCAGGGGTTGCCGCAAATCCAATCGCTGCGGCCGCGGCCGCGCCCTGCAAATACCTTGAGGATCGTCGCCTGTTTCGTTCATGTGTCTTCATCATAGTCCCTCCCTATGCTAGATTTTTTAGTACTCCGGTCATCGCAACTATATGGTATGGTTGGATAATTTCTCCTTCTGCGCGCTGTTCCGAATCGTATTGCTTTCGATCTTGAATGCCGGTTTCGTCCTAGGATAAATTATTAATCCGTTAGAGACTGTCGCCGTTCTAACAATTGAATGCACGCGATGCGGTCGCTAGACGATTTACTGGCTGCGAGTAATTGGGGCGGCGTGCTTTCAGCCCACCAATTGCAGCGTGTCCGCGCCGAAATCTTCGTCCGCGAAATTCAGCCCGGCAATTATGTGTTCCACAAGGGCGATCCGTCCAACCTCTGGGCCGGTGTCGTTGATGGGCTGGTCAAGGCCGAAAACCTGTCCGAGACCGGAAAGTCCGTGACCTTTGCGACCCTCCCCGCTAATTCCTGGTTCGGAGAAGGCTCGATACTCAAACGAGAGGCTCGCAAATACAATGTCATTGCGGTGCGCGACTCACGCGTCGCGCTGATGCCAGCGGTCACATTTTTCTGGCTGTTGGACACAAGTATTCCTTTCAACCACTTCATCCTGACCCAGCTAAACGAACGCCTCGGGCAATTCATGGGCGCGTTCGAGCATGATCGCCTGGACGAACCGGAAGCGCGCGTTGCCCACACCATCGCGGACATGCTGCATCCCCAACTCTATCCGAATCGAGAAAGCCGTATCGAAATCTCCAACGAAGAGCTTGGTCATCTCGTCGGTGCATCGCGGCAAAGTGTCAATCGGGCCTTGCGCGCGCTGGAGAAATCCGGACTGATCAAGATAGCTTATCGGGTGATCACGGTGCTCGATATCGAGGGCCTGCGAGGGTTTCACGGCTAGCGGACGTTGCCACTATCTCGCAGCCCGCTATGCCCTTAGCGCGTAATTTCGTTTAGGGGCGTTTATTGATCGAACGAGTCGCAGCGCCTCTCAACGGTCCATGCGTTGGTCGGGCAGAACTGCCGGCGGATTACCCCTGACCGGCCCGCGGCAGGATGATCCTGAATTCGGTGAACTGCCCGGGCTCGGTATCGACTTCGATCGTGCCACCGTGTTGTTTGACGATGATGTCGTGACTCATCGATAGCCCAAGGCCGGTGCCTTCACCCGCGGGCTTGGTCGTGAAAAACGGATTGAAGATTTTCTCCCTTACTTCTTGCGGAATTCCGGTGCCGTTGTCGCGGATGCGAATTTCTATTCTGTCACCGAGATTCCTGGTCGCGGCGCTCAGCGTCGGTTTGAAGCCGTCACCGGCTTCGATCGCGCGTTTGGTGGTGGCGTAAAATCCGTTCGAGATCAGATTCAGCAGAACGCGCGTGATTTCCTGCGGATAAACATCGGCCATGCCGGAGGACAAATCAAAATCTCGTTCCAGGGCAATATTGAAGCCCGCCTTTTCGGCGCGCGCGCCATGATAGGCCAGGTTCAGGCTCTCATCGACGATCGCGTTGATATCGGCGGGACGATGCTCGCCGGAACCTTCGCGGGAGTGCAGCAGCATGTTTTTCACGATGGAGTTGGCGCGCTTGCCATGTTGCACGACTTTTTCGAGGTTGCTCTTCAGCATCTGCGCCAGCTCATCCATCTCGCCGCGTGTTTTCTGGTCGAGAGCCGCCTCCGCAAGCACCTCGTTCATTTCTCCGACCAGTTCCGCCGATAGCGCGGAGAAATTATTGACGAAATTCAGCGGGTTCTTGATTTCGTGAGCGATGCCGGCGGTGAGCTGGCCGAGTGATGCGAGTTTCTGGGTCTGCACCAGCCGGTCCTGCGCGGTGCGCAGGTTCTCCAGCGAGGCGGTGAGGTCGTCGGTGCGTTGGCGCAGTTCGTTGAGAAGGCGGGCGTTCTCGATGGCGATCACGGCCTGGGCGGCGAAATTCCGCACCAGTGCGATCTGCTTGTCGGTGAACGGGCGGACTTCCTGCCGATAGATGCCCAACGAGCCGACCACATGGTTTTCCTTGAGCATGGGCACCTGCAGAAGCGTACGGGCGCCTCCTTCTTCGGCCACCGCCACGATCCCCGGATGGCGTATGGTGTAGGACTGGTCCAGCAAGATATCCGCGACCTGCACCGGCTGTTTCGTTATCGTAGCTCGGGCAACGGGGGTCCTCGGGTCAAAACTAATTGTGTTTTTTTCCAGAAACTTGTCATACCCGAGCGGCAAGTTCCATCTTCCGACGGGGCGAAACTTATTCTCCTTTTCGTCATACAAAAACAACATCGCAAATTCCGCTTGGCACAGGCGCACCGCGTTCGCGAGCATGGCCTGGAACACCGGCTCCAGTTCGCCGGGCGAAACGCTGATGACCCTGAGCACTTCGGATGTCGCCGTCTGCTGTTCGAGGGCCTCCGTGAGCTCCTTGGTTCGCTCTTGCACCTGCTCGAACATGCGGACGTTGCCGATCGCAATCACCGCCTGGGCGGCGAAATCGCGCACCAGTGCGATCTGCTTATCGGTGAACGGGCGGACTTCCTGGCGATAGATGCCTAACGACCCGACCAGTTGATTTTCCCTGAGCATGGGCACCTGCACAAGTGTCCGGGCACCCCCGAGATCGGCGACGGCGACCATCCCCGGCTGATAGCCTCCAATGTAAGCCGCATCCGCCAAGACATCCGCGATTTGGACCGGTTGTTTCGTCGCCACGACCCGCCCGAGCGGGACCCTCGGGTCGGCACGGAGCCGGTTTTTCTCGAGGAATTCACTCCACGCGGGCGGCAAGTTCCATTTTCCAACGGCGTGAAACTCATTTTCCCTTTCGTCATATAAAAACAACATCGCAAATTTTGCCTCGCACAGGCGCACGGCGTTCGCCAGGATGGCCTGAAATACCGGCTCCAGTTCGCCGGGCGAAACGCTGATGACCCTGAGCACCTCGGATGTCGCCGTCTGCTGTTCGAGGGCCTCCGTGAGCTCCTTGGTTCGCTCTTGCACCTGCTCGAACATGCGGACGTTGCCGATCGCAATCACCGCCTGATCGGCAAAGGTCTGCAGCAAGGCAATCTGCTTATCGCTGAAAGGATGCGCTTCCGCGCGGCGCAGGGCGAGCACCCCGATGCTCTCTTTTTCGCGCAACATCGGAACGCTGAGAATGGTGCGATAACCAAATTCGCTCGCGCGCCGCTGGGCTTCCGGGACCTGATCCCCCTCGGAGGAAAGCAGGTCGTGAATATGCACTGGTCTCTGCTCGATCACCGCCAAACCGGGGGTCCAGTTTCGGCTGATCGGCAGCCGGCTCATTTCGACTGGAATAGGACCGTGATGGGCCCCGAAGACCAGATCATCGCCGTCCTTCAAAAGCGCGACGGCATCATAGGCCCCGCAAAGCGCGCAGGCGCTTTCGGCGATGGCCTGGAGAACCGGCGAAACATCGGTCGGCGAGGACGCGATGACGCTCAGGATATTGCTGCTACCGGTCTGGTAAGTCAGCGCCTCCGTGAGTTCGCGGGTCTTTTCCTGCACCTCGTTGAACAGCCGCGCATTCTCGATCGCGATCACCGCCTGGTCGGCGAAGTTCGTCACTAATTCGATCTGCCTGTCGGTAAATGGTCGGACCTCCGTGCGGTAGATGGAGATGGAGCCAACGACTTCGTTCTCCCTGAGCATAGGCACACTGATGTGTGCCCGCGCGCCAGCCAGTTGTGCAGAGAGCGGTTTGGCCCTTTCCGCCGCCGCGTCGACGACGTGCACCGTTTTCTTTGTTCGCAGCATGCGGTCAAGAGGATTTCCAGGTGGCGGCGTAAAGGATTGGTGCAACAAGGCATCGACGAGGGCTGGCGGCGCGCCGACCATGACGGGCGTGTCGAACGAACCGTCACCACTACGATACAGCATGAGCATGCCGAACTTGGCCTCGCAGATGCGCAAGGCGCACTCCAGCATCGCTTTGAAAACTAGCTGCAGTTCACCGGCGGAACTGGAGATAACCTTCAACACCTCAGACGTGGCTCTCTGCTGCTCCAGCGCCTCGTCCCGTTCGATTGTGAGTACGGCGATCCTATCGGCTGCATCCACAGTGGAAGACTTGCGTCGGCCAGCGACCTTTGCGGTTTTGCGGCGCACTATCTCCTTGCGCCGATGCGCCTTTACTGGCGAGCCGCCTGCCTTGTCGGGCCGTCTCATTGTATTCCCCGATGCTCAGACAGGTACTGTATCGGGTCAGACGGGCGTTCTGGAAGAGGCGAGCGCCGGCTTTGTGAAATTGATCAGGAAAGCAGGCTTAACGTCGCCGATGGGTCAAATGCTGACCTGACGGCCCGCGAAATCCTAACCGCTCCGGCCGCGGGCGCATAGTCGTCGTCGGGCAGGGCCGTCGCCCTTACTTCGAGGCATCGTTTGTCCCCGGGAACGGATATAGGGCGGCTCACTGTGCACGTCCGTTGCTGCCAACAGTCGACATCCGGTTGACCCAGATCAACACGGCAACTCCAAGAAAGCGAAAGGTGTCGCGCAAGGAAAAGCCGATCATGCCCGCAACGCCCCACGTCGAAAAGCATTTCACCGCAACCGAAACCGTGAGGGATGTTGTAATCGGCATGGCAGACGGCCTGACCGTTCCGTTCGCACTGGCGGCAGGCCTGGCGGCCGCGGTCTCCTCAACCAAAGTGATCGTGACCGCTGGTCTTGCCGAGATCGTGGCCGGCGCGATCGCGATGGGGCTCGGAGGTTATCTCGCGGCCCGGACCGACGCCGAGCATTATGCATCCGAGCAAAGGCGCGAAGATTGGGAGATCGACAATCTCCGCGACAAGGAGGTGCAGGAGGTTACGGATATCTTTCGCGACTACGGTCTGCAGGGCGAGTCGCTGGCCACGGTCGTCACCGCGCTGACCGCGGACCGCAAACGCTGGCTCGACTTCATGATGCGCTTTGAACTCGGCCTGGAAGCACCGGATCCAAAACGCGCGCCAATCAGTGCCGGGACAATCGCGGTCTCATATCTCGTCGGCGGACTCATTCCGCTCACGCCCTATATGTTGGTTTCGAGCATTTCAGAGGCGTTCGCATATTCCGTGGGATTTACAGGCCTGGCTCTTGTCGTGTTCGGCGGAATAAAGGGTCACTTCACCGGCATCAACAAGGCAAAATCCGCCGCACAAACGCTGCTCGTGGGCGGGCTGGCGGCCGGCGCGGCTTACGCTTTGGCGCACGCGTTCGGCTGAGACTACCCCAACAAAGCTCCCGCCATCATCGCAACGCAGGTCATCAGGCCAGCCGCGGGTATCCATATCGGGACCGTGACATGTGGAACGTCCGACCGCGCGCCACGGTACCGCAGCCGCAGCAAGGCAAGATTAACCAGCGCGAACACCGCCAACGTCACGCAAGGATAACCAGGATCACCGTCATCCAGTGCAGCAACCGAGGAACGATACCATACCGATCGATAGGATTGAGCACTTGCAATTCACGTTCCTCCTTTAGCCGACGATTGCCGGATCATTGCTAATCCCATCAATGCGAAAACAGGATCGGCAGTGGCGGCTTCATGAGCAGGCTCCTGGTCGCGCCGCCCAGAACGAATTCCCGCAGACGGGAGTGCCCGTACGCACCCATCACGAGCAGGTCCACCTCATGGGCGGAAACGTAGGCCTCGAGGACGGCGTCAATCGGTCTGCTCTTGGCGTCGACCCGATCGAGCACGACGTCAATGCCGTGGCGGGACAGGTTCTTCGACAATTCTTCGGCGGAATGTTTGCGATCGAAATGCTTCTCGTTGAGTACTGTGACCACGCGGACCCTGCTTGCCGCTTCCAGTAGTGGAATTGCGTCCGATACTGCACGCGCCGCCGCGCGGCTGAAATCCCAGGCCACCGCGATTCTCCCGGCTCTAAATGGACGAGAGCGCGGATATTGTGGCAGGACAAGAACCGGCCTGCCGGCCCCGAAGATCACGGCCTCGGTGCTCGATCGATCGCTCAACTCCGGCACGATCGTTAGATCGCGAAGCCGTGCATACTCGCACAATAGCCCCGGAACCTCTGACGAACTGCATTTCTGAAGGATGGATTCACGGGAAACACCAAACCTTGCCGCGGCGACTTCGAATGCGGCAATAAGATTTTGTGCATTTTTGCGACTCTTGCCGGTTTCTCCCGCAATAACACCGGGCAGACCGGCCACCGAACCCGAAAGGAAGTGGCCGGGCACTTCAACGCGAACTTCGAAGGACAAGGCCGCGAGGTGAGCTTCAAGGGCGGCCGCGACCGCGATCGCGTCCTCAACCGCGGATATGGGCGTCGGCTCGGGATAACTAGTCAGCGTAACCAGGATGTCTTTAATCGGCATCAAACCCTCGTATTGGGGTTTCAAGCTAACATCGCAGTGGCCGCATGTTTTGATTCAGCTCAATTGAATGAGGTCAGAAAGCCAAAAGGGCGACCGCGTCCGCTCCGGGTCAACCGCGTCGTTATGACGATGCGCCAGCGACCTCCGCTCCATCCGCACAAAAGAATTCAGCGGCCCGGCGGCCGCTCGATCAGACGGCGGCGATCGTCTGCACTTCGACCAGGAAGGCTTCCCTCACCAGCCGGTCGACCATGAGAAGCGTGTTCGGCGGATACTTGCCGTCCGGAAACATTTTCGGAAATTCGCGCAACCGAAATTCCATGAACTTTGGGATATCCTGCGAATGGACGAGATATGTCGTGAACTGAACGACATTGGCCCAGGATGCGCCGGCTGATTTCAGGGCGATCTCGATATTGCGAAAGACCTGTGCGGTCTGAACGTCGAATGCGCCCTCGCCGATCACGTTGCCGGCGGCGTCGCCCGACAGCATCCCTGCGATAAACAGGAATTCGTTCGCCCTCACGCGCGTCACGTGGGTGTACTGCCCCATGGGCGGGCCAAGTTCAGCGGGATTGTAGATTTTGATTTCTGCCGACATTGCGCTTTCTTTCTAGCCGTTCCGGTTGCTGGAACGGCAACGCTAACAATACTGGCGGGAGTTCGCAAAGCGATGGCGGTCATTTTCAGCGGAGCGAACATTGGCCTAAAGACTGTAGAGGCGTTGCGCGTTCGCGGTCCCAATCTTTCTTGCAAGCTCTGGCGGCAGTCGCGACAAGGTCGCCCGGGCAGCCTTGAGTCGTGGTTCATTGCCGCGACTGAGGGTCATGACCGCCCTCTCCGGGTCGACGGAAGATGAAACAAAAAAGGTATCGCCGCCCATGACGAAGCGGTCCGGATATTTTTGCAGCAGTGCGAGCCAGCCCGGTTCGATCCCGTCGGGCGTCACCAGGAGATTGTGAAATTCGAGACCAAACGGATTGTTGATTGCGGCCAAAGCAGGAATCGGCCGCAGGCTCATGTAAAGATTGGAATGTTCCTCCATCAAACGTTCGATGAGAGCGGGCGTCATGTTGCCGGTGAAATCCGATCCTCCATGCGCCCATACGATGCGGGCGTCGCGTCCATGCGCGAGAAGCCGCTCGAGCGCGGCAACGTTTCCGCTCAACGTTTTTGGATTTGGCGGAGCTTTCAAACCCGCCGGAAGAGCCATCGCACTGTCGATCACCGGATCCATGTGCAGATCGATGACGGCCTTTCGCCTGTCAGCGACTTCGACAAGCGCCAAAAGCAGGGGATGATCGGCCGTGGTCTGTTCGAAGGGGTGATTGGGCACTAGCGATAAATGCAGAACGGCGATTTCACCAAAGCCGACGGCGCCGGCATCGAGCATGCGATTGGCATCGTCGATCCACCTCTGCCTGATCGCAGGCGTGATGTCCGACGAGCGAGATTGGTGCAGCATCGGATTGAGCGTGCCGCCTCCTGCCAGAAATCCGAAGCGGCCTGGATGTCTGCGCAGTTCCGGAACGTAGTCAGCGTAGTCGAAAATTCCGGAGATCGGCATCGGCGGCGGGAATACCACGGCCTTTGCCAGGCCAAATTCGTCCATCGCGGCTGCGGCACTGTCAACTGCCTGGCCGAACTGTTGCCCGCGTCCGCCGACGACGTGCATATGGACATCATACCATCGCAGCTCGTCGCCCAGCGCATCCGAGCCGGCAAGAGCTGCCCCCAAGGCACTTGTTAAAAAACCCCGACGCGAGATGAACATGGCCAGTCCCAGCGATAATGTGGCGAACCAAACCACTACGGCGCAGGTTTCGAACCGAGGTTCGCTCAGAATATTAGTCCAGAGCCGCCGTGCGCGCTACCGGCGATCGGCGTTGGCAGATCCGACTGTCGATGCTGCGGAACGGCTCATTCCCAGAGTAACCTCAGTGGACTGTTCACTCTGGGAACTTTGCAATTCCATCGGTGTTAGACCGCACGAAGCGCGTCGGTCGGGATGCGCGCGAGACGAAGACGAGGAACGATCCGGTGCCGCAAGCAAAAACGACAGGCAACGAGGCTGACCGCGGAAAAAAAGAAGGTGTTTTCAGCCGGCTGTTTGAGGGCATTGCAAATGCCACCTCACAGGCCGCGGGACGCCCGCTGACCTTCCTGATCGCCGCTGGCGTACTTCTTGTCTGGGCTGTAACCGGACCGATATTTCAATACTCGGATACTTGGCAACTCGTCATCAACACCGGCACCTCCGTCGTCACTTTCCTGATGGTCTTCCTGATCCAGAATTCCCAGAACCGCGACAGCGCGGCGATACAGGTCAAGCTCAATGAGCTGATCCGGGTGAGTTCGGCACATAACTCGTTCGTCGGCATCGAGCATCTCACCGCCGATGAACTCGCGGAGATCCGGACGAAATGCGAAATTCGCGCCAAGACCGAGAGAGCAGTTGAGGCGCCAGTTAAAAAACCCGGAAGGAAAGCCAGGCAGGCAGTCGGTAGCTGACCTGCGCCTGGCCCGGCGAGACCGTTTTACAGCAATTCTTCTTAATTCCGGTCGTCTAACGACAGCCAGGTGTCACCATTAACGTCCTGCGTACCGATCACACGAAACAAGACGATCTTCGTAGCGGGCGTTCGCCTTGGTTTGCCGCGACGATGGCGAGTGCGCGAGCCAGGGTAAAGCAAGACCTGAAATGCGATGCGCTGATCGTCGGAGCCGGGATTACCGGCTCGCTCGTTGCCGAACGCCTGACGCGCCAGGGTCTGAATGTCGTGATCCTCGATCGCGAAGTCCCGGGCCGCGGCAGCACCGCCGCCTCCACCTCGATGCTGCTCTGGGAAATCGACCATTCGCTCACGCAATTGACGGAAGCCTATGGCTTCGAACGGGCGTCGCGTGCCTATCTCGCAAGCCTGCAGGCGGTCGCCGGACTAAAATCGCTGGTGCTTCAGCTCGCACTTCGCTGCGAAATGCGCAGCCGGAATTCGCTGTATCTCGCCGCCGGCAGCAGCGGCAAGGAATTGCTTGAGGAGCACCGACTTCGCGAGCGCGCAGGCCTGCCCGGCGAATTCCTCGACCATGCGAAGCTCAGCGATGTCTTCGCGATCGCGCGCGCCGGGGCTATCGTGTCGCCGGGCGCGGCGGAAGCCGATCCGATGCAGTTGGCCCGTGCCTTGCTCGGAACCGCCGTCGCGCGCGGCGCCCGCGTGTTCGAGGAAGAGGCGGTTGATTTTGACTCTTCGGCGAACGCGGTCGGCGTTCAGTTGAAAAATAGCCGCCTGATCGAAGCGTCTTCGGTGGTGCTTGCCACCGGATATGCAATGCCCGCTATCGTCCACCCGACGATTCAGACGATTTCGTCGAGCTGGGCAATCGCGACCACGCCGCAACCGAAAAATATCTGGAGAGAGGGTGCGTTGATCTGGGAAGACAGCAAGGACTATCTCTACGCCAGGAGGACATCCGCAGGACGAATCATCATCGGAGGCGAGGACAGCGACCGAATTACCGATCCCGTCGAACGCGAACGACTGATCCCGGAGAAGTCGGTTAACCTGGCGCGAAAGCTCGCCGCGCTCTGGCCCGCCGCGAATCTCGACATCGAATTTCGTTGGGCCGGGACGTTCGATGCCACCTACGACGGGTTACCCCTGATTGGTCCGGTCCCGGGTGCCAAAGGCATCTACGCCGCCTACGGTTACGGCGGCAACGGCATCACGTTCAGTTTTCTTGCGGCCCAATTGATCGGCGGCCTCATCGCCGGAAAGACTTCACCGCTCCTGATCGATTTCGCGCTGGACCGTGACGCTAAACCGGCCATCCGATGATACCGCTGAGTTCTGCCGTTGCGCTCATTTGGCGGCGGAGGGAACTGTTGGGCGCTACGAGCGATTAGACCCGTGGGGTTGAGGAATGCCCGACCGGGATGACACGAACGATGGAGAGCGAGCGTGGCCAGCTGCACTGAATGCGGTGCGTATATCGAAGGCGATCGAGACACCTGTCCGCGCTGTCATCGCCCGAAATGGTACACGCTAAAAAAGATATCGATCTGTCTGCTGGTCATCGCAACGTTGATGCTCTTCATCAAGTATGTGGCCGTGTTCGGTGATCGAACCCTGAGCCAATGGTTCGGCTGATTGGTACCGGGAGGAAGGACAGCAGCGTTCCCCGGACGCAGCGCAGCGCCCTCGGGATCTGCGCTTCGCGCAACTCCTCGAGCTCCGCGCTCGTCTGAAGCATGGCAACAAGCCGACAGTGTTCGCGGCAGGAAGCTATTGCTTATGACGAATTGGTCGTCATCCGCTCGGAGATGCTCTTGCCCGCCGTATCGGCCACGCGGCCGACTTTTGCCGAGATATCGCCGACGGCGGATTTCGCCGCTTGCATCGTGAGGCCCTGTCTGCGGGCTTCCTCGGTCACCGCATCCACCACGGCACCTGCGACTTCGCTGGCGCGGCCGGTTTGTTCGGTTGCGAACTCGGCGGCCTTTGCCTTGACGGTGTCGCTGGTTTCGCCGAAGTATTCCGCTTCCATCTCGCTGGGCGGCAACGCCGCCGCGATCCCGGCGCCGATCGCAAGCCCGATCGCACCCAAGGCCAGGGGCTGGGCCTCGAAAACGTCACTCAGGTTGGAACGAACCGTACCGAACATCTCGGCACCAGCGCGCGGCATCGACTTTACATAGCCGGCAGTGGCGCCGGCATAGTCGCGCCCGACGCGGGCAGCTCTATCGAGAGCGCTGGCACTACCCTCGCGCAACGCATCCGTTGCCGATGCAGCGCGCTCGCCGACGGTATCGACGCCGGACTTGATCGTCGACCGGGTTGATTCAAAAGCATCGTCGGCCGCTCCCGGGATCCGGTCCAATCGGTTCCGCCAGGCAAACTCGCCCGCGCGTCTGGCAGGCCAGCCGCCGGTGAAAAGCCAAACCATGCCCATCCCGATCAGCGCCGCCGACAGCGGGTTCTGGCGCGCCGCCTCGCCGAGATCGCGCACGAAGCCCGATGTTCTTTCCGAAATGTCCGTCATCGCACCATCTCCTTCGCCGCGACCTTGTCGCGCTGTACCTGATCGAGCGTCACTGAAGGCTTGAGATTATCGCCGGAAAGCCTGCTGATGCCGGTTGCGATCAAGCCCACCGAGATCACCGCCGCGACCCCGCCGGTCAACAAATAGGCCACCGGCTCGGTGAATCCGCCGCGTATCAACGCGGCGGAAACCGCAAACAACAAAACCACCAAGGCCGGGATCAGCACGATTGCGCCAATGCCGATCATCGCGGCGGCGCGGCCGACCTGATTTGCCTTTTCCGACAACTCGGCCCGTGCCAGTTCGAACTCGTTGCCGACCAGTTTGGCGAGCTGTCCGACCGCGTCGCTGAAAAGCTCGGGTATCGATCGATTAACGGGTGAATTCATCGCGATACCCCTGGTTGACCGCGGACGGGCGGCTTTGCCCGCTAACGGGATAGGTGCGGTTCGCAGTGCTTCCGGCAAATCTGTCTCCGCCGGGTTGTCGGGATCCCGCTGCCGGCATTTCGGAATCATTTGCCGAAGTCTTCAGGAATCGCACGACGCCAAACCCGGCAAGCACCGCCATACCCAGGAATGCGGTCGGTTGCCGGCGCGCAAAGGACTGCGCTCCCCGAATCAGGTCCTGGAAGTTGCCGGTCTTGATCGAGTCGGAAACGCCCTCGATCTGGGACGCCGCCTTGCGAATGTAAACTCCGGCTATCGGAAGATCGTGGTCAAATTCCCGGGCGGCCCGGCGCATGGTGTCGGCGAGGCTTCCGACATATTCCGCGCCGGCATTCTTCTGACCATCGACGGTCTGCCAGATCTTGTCGGTTGCCTGAGACGCAACATCCTTCGCAGCATCGACAAACTCCGATGCCTGATCCTTGATCGCCTCGGAAGAAGAACCGACCATGCCGACGGCCTTGTCCTTGAGGTCGCGTCCGGCGGAACGTGCCTGGTCGGCGACGCTCTTCGCAGCGGTCGCGGCTTTTTCAAATCCCTGAGGCGAGGCCGATCCGCTCTGATCAGCGGTCCTGAATGTCTGGTCAGCCATGGCTGGTGTCTCCGTGAGTGGTTGGTTGATGATTTTCTTGGGTCGGCTCGAAAGCGGTGGTCACCGCGCTTTCCGCAACGTGGCGCACGCGCTGGCCGATGTCCTGGGCGGCCCTGGCGAGTCCATCGGGCGTCAGCCCTTCCGCTTCGGCCTGCCGGGTCACTTCGTCGTAAACTTCACCGACGGTGTTTTTGGCGGCGTCCAATCCTTGCGATGCGGCCGACTGCGCGCGCCGCTTCACTGCCGTGCTGGCCTCGCCAACCAGACCATCCTCGATGTCGGTGCGGGGAAGCGCGCTGGCGATCAATCCTCCGATCAGCAGTCCTACGCTGGCGACCAGGAGCGGATTCTGTTCAATGGTTTGGAAAATGGTCTTGCCGGCCCGATCGGTCAGATCGGAGGCCGTGTCGCGCACGGACCTTGCCGCATCGAGCCCGGCGTCCGCCGCGGCGCTGCCCGCATCGCGGGCTGCGGATATTGCGCCGGACGCACTTTCCTGCACGCTCGCCGCCGCCGAACTCGCCATCCGAATGCCCTGGTCCCTGAGACCGGTCGCGCGGTCCGCCAATGTGCTGCCAAGAGACGCCGCTTTATCCTGAACCGTTGCAGTGGCAGAATTGGCCATCCGAACACCACGCTGGGTTAGCTCGGCCGTGCGGTCGGAAACGGTGCTGCCGATCGAGCTCAACTTGTCCTGAAAATTCCTGGAATCGGCGGCGATGGTGGCTCCGGCTGCGTCGGCAGCCCGGCTCAATTGATCGGTTCCACCGGAAACCGCGGCGCTCACGCGATCATACTGGTCCGATGCATAGGCCTTTGCCGCGGAGGCGCTATCTCCAATCTGATCTCCTAATCCGCGGGCACGGCGCATCACCTCGTCCGAAAGGTCGGAGGCCACGTCGGACGCCTTCTGCGTGGCAGCCTGCCCGGTCTTGGAACCGGCAAAAAACAGGCCCGCGCCCACCATCAGGACCGGCAAGGGTATGGCGCGCGCCAACCGCAGCAGCGGATATGCGACGCTCGCGCCGACGGCGACCGCCTGCATCGGATTTCTGCGGGCAGCGGCGGTGGCGTCGTTCAGAAGCTGCTCGCCTCTGCTCCTGATGTAATCCGATACCTCGGCCTTGATCGCCTCGGGGCGGATGCGCTGGCGGATGTCGCTGGCGGTATCCGCGACGCTGGTTTTGAGCTGTTCGACAGTACTGGTCAGGCCGGCCCGCGTCTGTTCCGTTTCGCGTTTGATCTGTTGCAATGAACGGGTGTCGGTCTGTGACATGGTGCAATCCCTCTCGCGAGCTACTCCATGTCCGAACTTCCGATCATCACTTAAGTTCCGATACGGCGCGCCCGGAATGACTTTTATGATTTTCGAAGGCAGCCACCGTTGACCTCAATGAGCGAGGTGAGTCGGAATCGGTTTGCGATGCGGAAGAACCCTGCTCGGTGTCAGTCAACAGACAGACGACGATGCGCGCTCCCGGCGCTCTTCTCGACAGCTTTCTGACGGCGTGATTAAGCCTCGCTCTTGAAACATTTTCGAGATAACAGACGCAGATCGCGGCGGCCTCGCCGTTGTCGATCGCCGTCGTCGCACCGGCCACGCGGGCATTGATGCCTTCGCGTTTGAGGATGTCTGCGACAATCAGGACCCCACAATCGTCGAGCCGGCCCAATCCTGGCAGACAAAACACCGGCTTTCCGAAATCGCCGGCCGCTAACGGAACAACCTTGCTTGCCGCCGAAGCCCGGCCACTGTCTTTTTCACTGGAGCCGGTGCCGTCGTTACCGTGTTCGGCCAAATCCTCGACGAGGTCGGACACGGTCTTGAAAATGTTTTCAAGGCGCGCGTCATCAAGCCGGCCCCGTTCGGCGTCGGCCTGCGCCAACGCGAGTGCGCCGATCAGTATTTCCTCGTAATAGGCAATGACGGTGCCTTTCTTGAGAAATGCTCTCGCCTGCTCGATTGCTTCGATCGGATCGCCGGTCAGCATTCGCTGATAGGCAACCTGTTGCGGCGTTAATGCCGGTTGGTCTCCCAGCATGATGTCGATGAATTGCAATCGATCGACGTGGCGGGCCAACACGACCAGGCACAGTGTCAACGGGGTGGACATCAGAAGACCGAGCGGACCCCAGAGCCACGTCCAGAAAGCCGCGGCTACGACGATGGCAACAGGGGATAGCCCGGCCCGGTGGCCGTAGATAAACGGCTCGATAACCTGCCCCATCAATGCCTCGACAACCGCAAAAAGCGCGGCGGTCCAGATCGCCATGCTCCAGTCGGCGCCGACCGCCGCCGCGAGGGTCAGTGGAAGGACGGCCGCCATTAGCCCGCCGATGTAGGGGACAAAGCGGAGGATCATCGCGATCAATCCCCACAGCGACGCGCTGGGGACACCGATCAGCGCCAGACCCGAGCCGATGACAAATCCGAATGCGGCGTTCAGGAAGAGCTGGGTGATGAAAAGCTTGCCGAGCCGTTCACCGGCATCGTCCATTGCCGCCGTGGTGCGTTCGATATCTCCGCTGCCTGCAAGCCTGATGAACCGGTTGCGCAGATCTTCCCGCTGGAACAGGAAGAAGATGACAAACAACAAGACGATGCCCATCGTCGTGAAGGGCGTCACCAAGGGCTGCAGCATGGCCACCAGGGTTTCCGGCGCACCGGGCGGCGGCTGGTGAACTTCAACGGGCACAGGACCGGCCGGCTTCGCCGATGGCGTCAGGACGGTGGGAGTTGCCGGCCCCTCAAATTCCTTGCTGAGATTCTTCAGCAGACCGGTGGCATTCCTGAACACACCCGTGGTGCCGATGGTGTCGCGCAGATTGTGAATTTTGTCGCCGAGCGTGGTCTGGTAGCGCGGCAGGTCCCGGGCGAGTTGATTGACCTGCACCATGACCATGGCGCCAAGACAGAGCATGACGGTAACCGCGCCGGCGACCGCGAGCACCACGGCTACCGAGCGCGGCAGACGCCAACGCTGCAGCAGCCTGACCAGCGGCGCCAACACAAAACTCAGCAAACCCGCAAGTGCGATCGGCGCCAGGATTTCGCGCGCCAGATACAGGACCGCAACCGTGATTGCGACGATCAGGAAGTTGTTGAACGCCAGTCCAGCCGGAACAATCAATTGCTCGTTTCCAAAGGCCCCAAGGGCGATATCGCCGAAAACGTAATCGTCCCCGTGCCACTAAAGTTCCGCATGCGGCAAGTTGGCGCCGGGACCGCCGGCGACGTTTAGAAAGTGCACCGGGATCACCCCAGGTCGCACCCTGGAGGGCACGTTACCACCACGAGCCGGGAAACATCTCCGGCGCCGCTCGATAGGCCGCCATCCGCGCAGGGCGGACCCGACTGGCGACTTTGCGCCTGACCTTTTTGGTCTCGTAATGTTCGGAAGGTTTTGAGACCGGGCGCGGGGGCTCGACCAACTGGGCCAAAGCTTCTCGCGGCTGGTGAGCAATGGGAGCATTCGCCTGAACCGGCGGCGGCGGTGGGACAATCGTCGGCAGATTGGTATCGAAAACTACTCGCTCCGGCCATTTGTGGGCCGATTCCACGCGGATAATGGATTTATCCACGCGCGCCTCACGCATAAAGAACTGAGCCGGGGAGTTCGCCATATGGCGATCTGCAATGAACAGCATCGCCAGAAGTACGCTTCCGACAAGCAAAAAATAACGACCGAGGGGCACCTGATCAACTAACCGCGCGAATCTCAGAGGGAGGGAAATCCCTCGTGGCCAATACTGCGCCAAGATAAGCTGCGAGCCGAAATTCAGTTCCTTCGCCCCTCGAATTTTGGCGCGGAACTTTAGGGCTATCCGGCTCATCGGTCTTGTGGCGGCGGAATGTCCGTTAACCGTGGCGGTGAACCGACGGCCTGTTCTGTCGAAAAAAAGACCGCAGATTTTAATCTGCGGCCTTCTTTGCCTCTGCCAGTGCCGGATTTACCAGCGCGGGCCGAAACCGATACCGACGCCAGCCGGTCCGACGCCGATGCCGACGCTGGGACCATTGTTGTAATAGCCACCGTCATAGTAACCACGCCGTTCGTAGCGCGGCGCATAGTCATAGCTATCGTATCCCGGTTGCACGATCACACGCCGCGCGCCGCGGGTGCGATAGCAACGGCCGTAGTCATCGCAAACCAAACGAACGTTTTCCACGTTACCTGGAAGCGTAGTGACGCCGGCGGGAAGCGGGGCAGCATTGGCACCAGACGCGAATAGGGCGCCGGCGCCGAGAACGAGAGAAATCACCGCATATTTCATGTCCAACTCCTTCATGTTTGATGTCAACCAACCCCAGTGATTGCCCAATGTTCCCCGTTGTCCGGTTCCCCAAACTGCAATTCCCGGTATTGGTTTTTGCGGCCGTCCATCGAGCCGCACCTCGCGCTTCAGGAACTTTTGCCAAAGCGCCCCGTTGCTTCATCGCAACGGGCTTTGCAGCCTTTTCTTCAGAATCAGTAGGCGTTTCAGGAGCGTCGAATGCGCCGCACCAAACCCCAACCTCTCCGCAACAAGATCGATCTCGACGACCCCGCGCAACGCCGCGCCTGGACGCGACGAGAGACGTAGTTCGCAACATGGGCGGATTCGGCGCGACGCTGTCGAGGGTAGTCCGGGAGGCCGCTGCAAACTGGTCGATCCACAGGGACGCCCGCCAGGGCGCGGCCCTTGCTTACTACTCCATCTTCTCGATCGGCCCTCTCATTGTTATCGCCATCGCCGTTGCAGGTTTCTTCTTCAGCCGCGACGCCGTCAGCGGGCAGGTGGCGTCCTCCGTCAAAGGCCTTCTCGGCGATACCGGCGCCAACGCAATTCAGGCGATGCTGGCGGATGCCGGCCGTCCGAGACAGGGCATAATCGCAACGTTGCTCGGAATCGGCACTC
The DNA here is from genome assembly GCA_963742425.1 of uncultured Alphaproteobacteria bacterium. Taxonomy (GTDB): domain Bacteria; phylum Pseudomonadota; class Alphaproteobacteria; order Rhizobiales; family Xanthobacteraceae; genus Bradyrhizobium. The sequence continues at coordinate 90,336 of CAVULR010000003.1, read as the reverse complement.
TGCTGTTCGCAGCCATCGGCGTCGTGGTTCAACTGAAGGATGCCCTGAACGTCGTTTGGGAAGTCGAGACGCCGCAAGGAGCGGGCCTTTGGTCCTACATTTCGACTTACCTGCTGTCGCTCGCAGGCGTGCTGGCGCTCGGCTTCCTCTTGATGGTGTCCCTGCTGCTGACGACGGTGATCGCCGCGGCCGGGAAATATGCCGCATCCTACATGGAGCCATGGGTGCTTCCTTTGGCCGGGACGCTGGTGTCGTTTGTCACCATCGCTGTTCTGTTCGCGATGATGTTCAAGTGGTTGCCGGATGCGCCGATCGACTGGCGCGACGTTTGGCTTGGAGCGGTCGTCACCGCGGCGCTTTTCGAGATCGGAAAATTCGCGATCGGCTTCTACATCGGCAGGCAAGGCCTGGAATCGACTTACGGTGCCGCGGCGTCGATCGTCGTCGTGCTGATCTGGGTCTATTATTCATCCCAAATCATTTTGATGGGCGCCGAGATTACCCATGCTTTCGCCGTGCATCACGGCTCCATCAAGAAGCGGCAGAGCGAAATCGAGAACCGCGTGCCATCGCGCGATAATGCCGAGGTCATTCAATCGAGGTAATTTCGGCCTCGCAGTTGCCGGCTTTCACGACTTCGCCGACGCTTTTACCGAGCATCGCTCGGGCCAAAGGCGATACGTGCGAGATCGATCCTTTGGCGGGGTCGGCCTCGTCCTCGCCAACGATCCTGAACCTCTGCTTGCGGCCATCATCGCGAACGATGGTAACGGTGGCGCCGAAGCGCACTTGCGAAACGCTGGTCGAGGCCGGAACGACGCGTGCAGTCGCCCGCCGTGCACTCCAATAGCGGATCTCGCGCGCCGCGGCGACGATGGACGCCCGATTGGAGGAGGCCTGGGCAGCGGCGTGAGCCGCGCGTGCGGCGGCGAGGGCTGCCTCGATCTGGGCCATCCCCGTTTCCGTGACATCGTTCGGATGTTCGGAAATCAGCCGATCGGGCAGATCATCGACGTAGTCGACGTCCTGGTCCTTGACGAAGGCTCTGCTCACGGCAGCGATCCCCAAAAAAAGGCCCGAGGCGGCTAGCCTCGGGCCACTGCTTCCCATCAATCAATATTTGAACTGCGGCATCGCCTTGAGCTGGTCCTTGGTTGCATTGTAGACGGCATGATCCGGATACCAGTTGTCGTTGCGGACCGTGGTCGTCGTCGTCGCGGCGCCCGTCGTGGTTCGCGCGGTGCCGTCGGAAGCTGTGCGAGCGTTGCTATCGACGTTCGTCGCGGGCTTGCCACCAGGCGCGTTTGAACTCGAGACGGTCGAACGCACGGGTTCGTTAACCCATTTCAGCTTGTCGAAAGCGACTGCCACAAGGTGTTCGCCCATGCCGAGAAAGCCGCCGACGCCGAGAATGACGTTCTCAACCTTGCCGGACTTATCCAGAATCACGTCATTGATATCGCCAATCTTCTCATTGGCGTCATTGTAAACGTTGACACCCACGAGTTTTGATGCCCGCCATTCGCCCTCTTTATGAATCGTGGCGCTGGTATTGGACGGCTCCGCCCTGGTGGTGGAATTCTGAGCCGACGCCACTCCGGTCATCAGCGCAGTCGTCAATAGTGCAGTTGCGATATATTTCGAAATCATAATGGTCCTCCATCGGTTTATCGCTGCGGAACAACCGTCCGTGCAAGACTTGGTTCCGTGCTGCCGCGTTGAACAAAAACCGGACGGCGTCGGCGGATTTTTTCACGCGCTGTAGCATCGCCAAGCGGCCACTGAAGAATCCGTGTCGATTGGAGATCGCTGGTTTTGGTCAGTTGATCCGGCAAATTTATCTTCCGGAACAACTCGGTGCGCCGACCGTTTTCTGTCCTCCCACCCAACCCAAGGAGGACCAACATGGTCACAGAAACAAGAGAAACAGGTTCCCTTATCGGCAGCGACAAGGTCGAGGGAACCGCGGTGTATGGCGCCAACGATACCAAGATCGGCTCGATCGAGCGCGTCATGATCGACAAGATGAGCGGCAAGGTTTCATACGCCGTTTTGAGTTTCGGCGGCTTTCTCGGGGTTGGCGACGAGCACTATCCGCTGCCCTGGCAATCGTTGAAATACGATACGAACCTTGGCGGTTATCGGACCGGCCTTACCGAAACGCAGTTGAAGGGCGCGCCGAAATACAGCAACGACAACGCCTGGAACTGGAGTGACCCCGCCAGAACCCGGTCTGTGAATGATTATTACGGCGTTGCGATCTAGGACAGGTCGCGATCTGGCACAGAAAGGCCCGCTTCCCGCGGGCCTTTCTTATTTCGCGCCCTCATGAACCTGCGACGGTCTTGACCTTCGGGTCCCATCCAGCGCCTCGCAAATGATTTTCTCCAGCACCTCGGGCGAATACGGCTTCTGGATCAGCGTGAACCCCTCCGCTCTCGCGACCGCTGCCATGTCGCTGTAACCAGAAGCCAGGATCACCGGAATTTCCGGATAAAATTCCCGGACAAGGCGGCCAAATTCCAATCCGCTCATGCCGGGCATCACGATATCGGACAACACCAGACCGATATCCGTCCTGCTGTTCAAAGCCTCGATCGCAGCTTCGGCGGAATTTGCATGAACCACCTTGCAGCCGGACTGCTCGAGGTAGTCCGCGGCAACCAGCGATACGTCCGCATGGTCCTCGACCAGCAGTGCGGTGGTGCCGCCAACCACATCTGAGCGGTCTTCAGTTGATACTGCCGGCTTGGGCCTCGGAGCTTCGGCACAGGTCGGAAGCACGATGCGAAACGTCGCCCCGGCACCAACCTGGCTCGAAACCGTTATCGTGCCGTTCGATTGTTGGACGAAGCCATAAACCTGGCTCAGTCCGAGTCCGGTACCCTTGTCGACGGCCTTGGTGGTGAAGAACGGCTCGAAGATCCGCTCCCGGATCGATTCGGGTATGCCGCTGCCGGTATCGGAGAACTCGATGACGGCACATTCGCTGGGGCCATCTTCCGCTAAAACCCATGTGGTCCCGATCGTGATCTTGATCTGCCCGCCTTCGGGCATGGCGTCGCGGGCGTTCAACGACAAATTCAAAAGCGCAATTTCAAGTTCGTCCGGATCGACCTTGACCGAGATGGCTTTTTTTGCGGGCGCTTCGATCGAAATCTCGATGTCGCCGCGAACCGATTGTTCGAGAACTCCGCGAAGGCTTCGAACGCATTCCGGCAGATCGATGACCTCGGGCGACAAGCTCTGTCGACGTGAGAATGCCAGCAGCTTGCGAGTGAGGCCTTCGCCTTTCTGAACTGCAGCCTCTATCATCTGCAGCGCCTGCTGTTCCTTGGAATTCCTGTTGGCGCGTCTGAGTCTTCGAGCGGATCCGCCAACGACCATCAGGAGGTTGTTGAAATCATGGGCCACGCCGCCGGTCAGTTGGCCCAGCGCTTCCAGCCGCTGCGCTTGCTTGAGCGCCGCCTCGGCAACCTGACGGCGCTTGGCCTCTTCGTAGAGGCGCGTGGTACGGCGAAGAGCAAGGGCGACCACAATGATGAGGGTGCCGGTCGCAGGGATTCCGAAGATGAGGTGCTTGCTCATCTGTGAAATCCACTCATCCCGGATTGCCGCCGTCTCGAGCCCGGAAACGACGTATACGGGAAGTTCGGGAAGCTTGAGATAACTGACGCGGCGCCTGACGCCATCGATCAGCGACGTCAACGTCAGCACGCCCTCGGTAGGGTGAGCGTGGAACGCCTTCAGCAGATCGCCCTGCGGCGGCAGGCGGGTTTCCTGGTTCAGCGGGGGATGTCGCGCAAGAATAAGTCCATCGTCGCGGATCAGCGAAAAATAACTCCCGGGCGCCTTGCCGATCTTGGCATAAAATCCTTCGAAATATTCCGGCAACACCGATGCTTGAATGACGCCGGCAAAACTTCCGTCGGCGGCGATCCTGCGGTGGCTGACGCCGAAGAATGCGGCTCCGCCGTAAGGCGGCCTGGGCCGCAGCACCTCGCCGAGGAAGGTTCCGATGTCATGATCGACATGGGCCCTGAAGTAATCGCGGTCAGAAAAGTCTACCGCAGGCGCGGTCTCGCTGAGGCTGTTGACGAGCGCGTGGCCGTTGCGATCGAAAATCCAGAAGGATTTCACCTCCGGTGAACTACCGACCATGCGCTCCAGCCGGTCGTGCAGTTTTCGCTCATTGGCGGAAATTTCGTCATCCGACATGTCGCGGATGATTTCATTGATTTCGGCGATGCTGCGCTGAACTGCTTCGAACACTTTCAGGGCGTGCTCGTTCAGGACGTCGCGGGAACTTTCGATCTGGTCCTCCGCAACCCTCTGGTTGACCTTGTAGGCCTGCCAGGCCGCAAAGCAAAAAAGCAACAGTGGAAGCGCGATCGCGGCCGCCAGCACGGTCTGCAATAACCTCACCGATTGCCGCTGCGCCGTCAGCATTGTTCCCCGCCCGTCTCCTGGGAATTCACTGTATCGCAAAAGACGTAAGGGTGAAGAGCGCGGATTCGCGCTGGAAGTCGATCGCCTCGCGGGGCCTTCCCGGTTCCACATCCGGTCGGGCGCGCGCTGGTCCCCGCCCGTTCAAAAAAGCGAGCGGAGGAGTCGCAAAAATCGCTAGGATAAAAATCGCTGGGATCGAGAGAGATTGCCGGCCGGGACGGTCTTACTCCGGTCACCGAGTTGTTCTTCGAGGTCACGGATCAACAGTCCAAGCCGTTCTTTGGTGAGCGGATCGTGGTGGTCCCCGGCCATCCGCCGAGCTTGCTCCAGCCGCCGCTGCAGTTCATTGCGATCGTTGTTTCCGGTCATCGCGACACTCCCTTTTATAAGTACGAAGGAGCGGCGCAATTGTTCAATCCGAATTACACTTTTGGTTTATGATCGAACCGCGCTATTTTTCGGTCGCGCTGCCAGAGTTCCACATCATGCCCGTTAACGAACTGCCTTGCCCGTTCGATGGCCGTATCATCGTCGGCGCATTCCAATGGAAGCGAATTGTGGAAGTGTCCGTCCGAACCGATGATGTAAATGCGGTATTCCTGCATGTCTTGGCTCCCGTGTGTTGCGAATTCCAATCCGGATATTCTCAGGATGCGAGGTACTTCGATTTGACGATGCGGGCACACACGCCAAGGCAGTTGTGCTCAAATTGAAGCTCTGCCTGAAGGCCGTTTGCCAATGCACGCATGAGCTGAAAGCCCAGGCCTCCATCCGTTTCCGGATCGAATTTCTCCGGGAAACCGACGCCGTCATCGGTGACTTGCACCATGAACGACCCATCCGACCTCGTCTCGCAGCGGACGTTGACCTTCACCGGCAACCCAGTCGGGTGGGCATACTTTCTCGCGTTGGTAAGCAGCTCGGCGATGATCAGACCGGTGTGGAGCGCGTGGCGCGGATCGATGTAGCCCTCGCATGAATGATCGACCGTCAGTTCCATGCTGCCCGCCGAGCCGAGGGTGCTGATCATCTCACAAATCTCGTGCAAGAAATCCCCGAGGTTCACTCCATTGCCGATGGTGGCCGTCGCCAACGACTTGTGGAGTCTTCGCCATGACCTCGATGCGTGCGCTGATATCGTCGAGCAGCGTGCACACCTGTTTCGTCGTGTAGGTCTGCTGGTCTCGGGCAATCCCGGCACGCTGCAGCCGAACAACACTGCCCAGGCTCGCCAAATTGTTCGCTATCCGGTGGTCCGCCTCCGCCTTGAGCTCCCCGGCATTATATTCGATCAGAACTGTCATTTTCCGCTTCCCTTCGTCGGCAGCATGATGCGCCCAATCTGATCGTCGATCAACAAAACAATAATAAGTTCAATATGTTAGATGCATAAAAGGCGGCTTTTAGGACTCGCTCGCTAAAAGAGAAAAATGAGTTTAATGAGTAAGGAACTAATTTTGATGGTAATGCGTTTTAGGAGTGTCAGTCAGGTCAGAGGGGTATCCGAACATGGGCGAACTCAGCAGGCCCGAGCGGCTGCAAATCATGCTCACCGATGAGGAATTGCGGATCATTGACACCTGGCGTTTCTCGAAGCGGATGCCGAGCAGAGCCGCTGCAATTCGTGAGCTCCTCAAACGCGGCCTCGCCGCCGAGGGATTTGGCGAGGCGCTGGACGGGCAGAAGTCGAAGGACTTTTCGGTCCTTGCGGAAAAGCCTCAGTAGATTGCTGGCTGGCGGCACGCGGGGTCAGTCATTAAACCCTGACATCCTGCGATCACCCGCCTGACCGAAGCGTCATTCGATTCGAGACAGGGATCGCGCGACAGGCGGATCGAACCAACTCGAAAAGTTCCATTTGAGACGCAGATTTTCCCCGTTCGGAATCGGGAACAACTGCAAACTCTCTCACGTTTCCTATTCGTGGAAGAGGAGAAGTTGATCATGCCGGTTTTGATTTTGTGGGCTGTTCCGGCCGTCATTATTGTCGGCGGCGTCGGCTATTTCCTGGTTCATGTGCATTAGGCAAGGCGCAGACCCTTGATGGGCCACCAAGCCTCTATCTTGCCGTCCGTCAACTTCTCTGCGTAATCCCTGCCGGCATTGCCGGCAGGGATTTTTCATATAGAGGAGAAATATCGATAAAATTTCCGGTCGCCTCTTGTCGGTCAGGAACGCGAAGACCAACGCAGGTCAGTCATCCACCCGCTTTTCCGGCGCCTTCGAACGGCGTTCCACCAGTCCGGGCACCGCGAGGGACACGACGGGCAACGCCGAAACTCCAAGGAATTGCCTGCGGTTCAAGAACGCCTCCACGCCAAAAGTAAAACGTGGACTTGGAACGCGGCATGTCAAAGCGGGTTCCATTTTTCGGAACCCGCGTAAGTTTGCCGCATCGTCGAAGTTCTGAAGGTCAGGGATTGGTGTGCCGGTAGTGGCCAGAAGTTCTCTTGAACAGACGGTCCGGAAAGTCGCGGGTGCTAAGGAGTTAGCGTGCGGCTGATCCGCGTGACCACGCCATCCCACTGCCGCTTTTCCGCCGCGGGGTAATTGATCAAAACACAATTCATATAGTCGTTGGCGCGGTTGCAGCGATTGTACCAAATCTTCCCGTTTCGGAAACTCGAAACCACAAAGAAGCTTGGCGTCACTCTTTTGTAGACGATGCCTGAGGGTGGTCGCTTCTTCGCCAGGAACCTGGCCGGCGAATCATTTGCCAGATTTGGAATCGATTGCACTGTCAGATCCGCCCGACGGTCGTCAGTGTAAAAATGCCGCCGTAAGCCATCCTCCGATCCGGAGTCTTCGCTGAAGACAGCGACGGGGATTTCGACGGCGGCGCCGGTTTTCGGGATCCGGTAAGTAGCCCAATCCGTCGTGCCGGCGACGGCAGCCGCAGGAGCAAGGCTCATGACGATCCCGCAGGCGAGGCTGACTCTATTCACTGGATCATCTCCGGATGGCCGAGGACAATCAGGGCCCTTGCTATTTGTTCCTTTGTTCCAGCGCGCTTTTCTGGCGCGGCGGAAAATAGTCAAAAGTTCGGAACGCCGACTCCCTCGCCGCGTTGCCTTGCGAAGTTGGAGAACGCAAATGGCATTCAACACGACTTCGTTTTTTGCAGGCGTCGGTACCGTGTTCGCGGCCGTCATGATTGGATTTGCAGGCGGTGCCATGATTACGACGCCGCCGAGATTGGAACCTAACAGGGTGGAGCGGGTAGCCGCGAGCACGCCTGTGGTCGCCGCAAAAACCGAGACGCCGATTGCTCCTTCCGTGCCGGCGGCGAAAACCGAAACATCGGAAACCACGGCCGCTCCTGACCGCGTGATTTCACTCCCGCCGAAATCGGAATCGTCCCAGGCCGCGCTGCCCGCGCCTCAGCCGGTTGCGCCACAACCTCAGCCGGTAGTGGCCAAGGACGATATCGGCTCCCAAGTCGACAATGCGAAGAAGGCCCGCGAGGCCGAGTTGAAGAAAGAAGCCGATCTGAAGAAAGCGGAGCGGCGGGCCCAGCAGCGGCGCGAACGCAGGAAGCAGCAGGAAATTCAGGCCGCAGCAAATGCCGTAAGGCAGATGCAGGCCAATGGCGAGCTGCGGCAAGTATCGCAGGACGCTGGCCCGCGCTTTGGGTTCTTCGGTGACAATTGACGGGAAGAACGCTTTACATCCCGCGGGCTGATCGACCGCGCATACGACGCGCCGCATCGAAGCAGACTAGCGGTCGATCATTCGGTGGATATCTGTCAAATTCGGAAGAACAGGTACCAGACGCAAGCCAGGATCAGCACGGCAAGGCCGGTGCTGACCGTCAGGAGCGCCAGCACGGACGGACCGGGTTCGGCCTGCCGCGCTTCGGTGGGTGTTTCGACGATTATGCCGTGTTTCTTAACTGCCATCGCCACTCCTTTTTGGTATTCTATTCGGCGACCGAAGGATTTCCGATTTAAAAAGGCCAAACCTTTAGTACGCGTCCCAAAGCGGTCAGCCCTTGCAGGAACACGAACCAGGCGCCGCCAAAGGCCAAAATCATAAGACCGCTGTTGATGCTCGCGAGCAATGCCGGCGGATCAGTCTCGTTCTTTCGGCTTACCGCCGTTTCCACGACCTGCAGGTTTTGCTTCGTCGCCATGCTGCTCACCCAGTTCGGTGTTCAACGTGCGACCTCTGGCGAGTGTTCCGTGCCTGAATAGCTTTTTCGCGATAAAACAGGCTCGTGCCCGCTTCGGGCCATCGCCTCAACGCGCCAGCACGATCGATACCTGGATCCGCCCGCGCGTGCGCAAGACTTCCAGCGACACATCCTCGCCGTGGCGGCGAACCCTGAGGTCGACGCTGGCGGGCCCCAATCGCATATCGCGCAGCACGACTTCGTTGAGGAATGCCGGCAGCCGCGGATTACGCAAACGGATTTCGCCGCGTTGTGCGTCGCATTCGAGACCGAGCGCTGCTTCGAGCAGCGTAAATGGCGTCGCGCTGGCCCACGCTTGCGGCGCGCAGGCCACGGGGTACAAGGTTGGTCCGCGGCGTTTTTCGCGTTGAAAGCCGCAGAACAATTCCGGGAGCCGCCGTAGGTCCATGTAGGCGGCGGCGTCGAACAGACCCTTGAACACAGACTCGACCGCGTGCTTGAGGCCGTAACGGGCGAGACCCAGGGCAATTAGCGCATTGTCATGCGGCCAGATCGATCCATCATGATAGGACATCGGATTGTAGCGCGCCTCGCCGCGCGCCACGGTACGAATACCCCAGCCCGTAAAGAAATGCGGCCGCATCAAATCGGCGGCAACCCTTCGGGCGCGATCCTCGCCGACGATCCCGGTGAACAAAAGTTGCCCGGCATTCGAGGTGCGCACCCTGCATGGTTGTTTTGCGCCGTCGAGCGCGAGCGCATAGGTTCCAAGTTCGTCACACCAAAACGCCGCTTCGAAACGCCTCGCGAGCTGCTGTGCCTCGGCCTCCAGCTTCCGCCCCAGGTCGACCTTTCCCAAATATGAAGCGCAGCGCGCCGCCAGCTGTTTGGCCGCGAACACATAGCCCTGCACTTCGGCAAGCGCGATGTACCCTTCGGCAAGGCGGCCATCGGCATGGAAGATCGCGTCGTAGGAATCCTTCCAGCCCTGATTGGCCAATCCCTGCTCGGATGCCCGACGATACTCGACGAAGCCGTCGCGGTCGGGATCGCCGGCGCCATCGATCCAGCCCAACGCCGCTTCGATGGCCGGCCACAGCTCCTCAAGCAGCTCCCTGTCTCCGGTGCGCTCGAGGTAGAGACCTGCCAGCAATATGAACAGCGGCGTCGAATCGACGCTGCCGTAATACTGCGCGAACGGGACCTCGCGTAACGAGGCCATCTCGCCGCCCCGCATTTCATGCAGGATTTTTCCGGGCTCCGCATCGGTCAGCGGATCGAGCACCCGGGCCTGATAGAACGCGAGCCGCTTCAATACGCCGCGCGCGACGCGCGGATCGATCCACAGCATTTGCAGCGCGGTGATGATTCCATCGCGGCCGAACGTCGTCGAATACCAGGGAATGCCGGCATAGGGATATCTGCCCTGGGGGGTTTCCGTCATCAGCATGTTGAGGTCGGCCATCGACTGGCACAACACTTCGTTGAAAATATTGTTCGAGGTTTCAATACTTGTGGCGCCGGCGGTGGACCGGCGTGTCTCCCGGCGGTGCGCCAGCAAGCCCCGAAAGAATGGAGCAGGCTTGTCCGCGGCCGGCTTGTTGCACGATGCCGCGACGAACAGCGAGGTGGTTTGTTGGGGTGCCAGGTCGAGATGGTAATTCGCAATATTTGTCGCCAGCCGGGTCGGCCGCGGTTCAAAATGCAATGCGGCGCTGCGCGACTTGCCGTCCAGTCCGACATATTCCAGCGCGACGTCCGCAGGGCCAAGCAGTTTGCTCGACCGGACGCCGCGACGCGGCCGCGTCTCACCGCGGACCTCGAAAAGATCGGCGAAATCGTTGTCGAACAATAGCGTCAGGTCGAAACTGGTCGGGCGGTCACCGTGGTTCTGCACGCCGATGCGCTGGTAGGCCGTGCCACGCCACAAAAAAATCGTGCGCACGATGTGCAGCACGTCCTTGTGCAGCACGATGCGGCCGTTCTGATAAACATCCGGATTTGTGAGATCGACGGTCAGCGACGAGTTGTCGTCGCGCAAGTTGGATCCCAACAGCAGCGGTTGCACTCCGTTCAGCACCAGTTCGAGCCGGGCGAGGTAGCGTGTATCGAGGTTGAACAGGCCATCGGGCCCGCCGGCGGAAGCGCCTATGTCGCCATGGCTGTCGAGAACGATGAAAGTATCGTCATGTTTAAGCGAACGGCGCGGTCTCGCCGCGGGTCCGGTCATTGGAATGTAAAACGGCGATTCCGAAACCTCGACGTTCTCGAGCGCCGATTGGGTCCTGGCGCTGGCTGACTTCGAACCCTTCATTCGCTGCCTTTCAAATCGCGCGTGAATCGACGGCGCGCGTCATCATACGACGGGAATCGCCTGCGGGGGAATGCTGTTACAAGGCAATAGCATTTGAGCGACCCGACTGCGAAAAAAAATGGAGAGTGTTGGAACTTCGCAATTGAGCAAACGTTCCCTTTGCGACGGCCCGATGCCTGTCTTGATGCCGGGGGCTTTTCCAAGGGATACAAGGAGTACGAGGACAATGCGCATCGCGCAGATAGCCCCGCTGACGGAGGCTGTTCCGCCAAAATTATACGGCGGCACCGAGCGGGTAGTGCACTGGCTTACGGAGGAGCTGGTCGCGCTTGGACACGATGTGACGTTGTTCGCCAGTGGTGATTCGAAAACTTCCGCGAAACTCGAATCGACCTGGCCAAAGGCCCTTCGCCTCGATGGATCGGTAAGTGATCCCAACGCGTTGCATATGGTCATGCTGGAGCGCGTCCGGCAAAAATGCGACGATGAAGAATTTGATTTTCTGCACTTTCACCTGGACTACTATCCGTTCTCGTTGTTTTCCCGGCAGCCGACACCATTTCTGACCACCTTGCATGGCAGGCTCGATCTGCCAGAACTGCAGCCGGTTTTCACGACATTCTCCTCGATCCCGGTAATTTCGATTTCGACCGCGCAGCGGCGCCCGGCGCCACAAGCCAACTGGGTTCGCACCATCCACCATGGATTGCCGGAAAATCTGCTGACACCACAACCTGTCACGCCGGCCTATCTCGCGGTGCTTGGTCGCATCGCGCCGGAAAAAGGCGTCGACCAGGCCATCAAGATCGCCCTGCGATGCGAAATTCCCCTCAAGATCGCGGCCAAGATCGATCGCCACGATCAGGAGTATTTCGATCAGATCATTCGGCCACTGCTGGACCACCCGTTGGTCGAATATGTCGGCGAGATCGGCGATCATGAGAAATCGGATTTTCTCAGCGGTGCAACCGCGCTTTTGTTGCCGATCAATTGGCCGGAGCCCTTTGGTCTTGTCATGATCGAGGCCATGGCATGCGGCACGCCTGTCATCGCCTACAACCGCGGTTCAGCTCCCGAGATCATCGACGAAGGCTTGACGGGATTTATTGTCGAAGACGGGATCGGCGCCGCCGCTGCAGTCCGCCGGCTTGCCCAATTGGATCGCGCCGCGATCCGAAAGCAGTTCGAGGCACGTTTCACCGCGCGCCGCATGGCGCTTGATTATCTCGCTGCGTATCGCAGCCTGATGCAAGCCGCAGAGCCGCGCATCAAGCTGGTCAGCAGCGCAGAATAGAGAACAGAGCGCGGTCACGTTGATCGCAATTGACGATCCGGGTTTGCCTTCAGACTTGAGGGAACAATCGGCGATCTGCACGGTTCTCGATTCCCGCAACGATGGAGGATTTCCATGAATATCAAGATTCTGACCGCAACCGCACTTCTCGCTACCCTCGCAGTTCCAATGACTGCACACGCACAGGGCGGTGCGGCAGCAGGCGCCACGACCGGGGCCGTGACCGGCGCGGTTGTTGGCGGACCGGTAGGTGCTGCCGTGGGTGCAGGCGTGGGCGCCATCGCTGGCGGTATTGCCGACGATACCCGTCCGCGCTTCCGCAGCTACGTGACGGAGCGCAGAGTTCCGTCCTATCGCTATGAGAGGGAAGTCGCGATTGGCGCGGAGCTGCCCTCGAGCGGCGTGACTTACTATGAGGTGCCCAGGGAATACGGCGTGACCAAGTATCGCTATACGGTCGTGAACGATCGCACCGTGCTGGTCGATCCCGGCACCCGTCGCATCGTTCAGGTGATCGAGTAAGGCTTCTCGACATCAAAAGGGAAAGCCGCCCTCGGGCGGCTTTTTCTTTAATGCATTATAAGAATCGGACCGCACAGCGAGCCGTGCGGTCCGATCTACGCGAGCGTCAAGCGTCAGTAATGCCGGTGCCACCGATGACGATGGTGCCATCGGCCATAGTAAACGGGGCCGCCATAATAGGCATAGGCCGGCCGAACCACCCGTCGATAGGTGTAGCCGTAGTAAGGGGCATACCCGCTGTAATAGGGGCTGCCGTAATAGGCGGGCGCATAGCCGCCGTCGTAATACGGGCCATCGCCATAGTAGCCGTATGGCCCGTAACCGTAGGCGCTGGTCGCAAGGCCGCCGATCACGGCACCTGCGATCAGGCCGCCGGCAAGGCCGGGGCCAAAACCACCGTGAAAGCCACCGTGACCAAAACCGCGCGCTTCGGCGGGGGCGCTGACGGCAAGCGTGGCAGCGGCCGCCAGTATCAGGGCTGTCTTTCTCATCGCTTTCTCTCCAGTTTTTGTTTCATTTTTTGTTCGCTGTCTCCGATCTTCTATCGCCCAACTAACGGGCATCGCATTGGAAAGTTGCCGAAAGAGCGCTGACTTCAGGCGTCGCCACCAAACTTAATTTTCATGAACAGCTATTCACCTTCGCGGGCAGTCGAAAAGGCAAGTCGAGGCGCTCGCGCGCCTCGACGGCTCCTCCGATCGTCGTATGGAACCCGACGTTTCTTCCTGGGTTGAACGGTGGGAGAAGACCCATGAAGCAATCCGATATCTTTCGGGAAAACGCCGAGAAGTGCGCCCACTTGGCTGAAACCGCAGGGAGCGACCCTGGATTTCTTCGATACAAGCGGACGGAAGCCGCGTGGCTGGCTCTAGCTGACGAGCAGGATTGGCTCGATGGCGAACGGTCCATCAAGATTCACAAGATGGACGTCAACAACGTCCGGTCCGATTGGAAACAAGAATTCCTGATCCTGCACCGCGACCGCTCGATCTGATCGAAGCCCTCTCTCTTCATGGATGATGCTGGCCAGGCCAGAAGCCCGAGTTCGCACGCACGAAATTCGGCGCGCGGCGCGAACTCTTTTGCTGTCCGACTGCAATCCGCAAATTGTTTCGCAGGGGCGAGCGGTTCAATGGTTGTGATGAGCCCCGGCGTCGCGCTAGGCTCGGCTAACGTGGAATGCCGGGAGGAATGTATGGGTCGGAAAATAGCGATTGTCGGAGCGGGTGCAGTCGGCGGGTATGCGGGCGCCCACATGGTGCAGGCGGGCGAAGATGTAACCTTCATCGATCCGTGGCCCGAACATGTCGAGCATATGAGAAAGCACGGCCTTCGAGTAACCCACGCCAGGGACGTCGCTGAATTCTCCGTACCCGTGCGCGCGCTGCACGTCACCGATGCCCAGCGGCTGGCCAAGGAGAAGCCGGTCGACATCGCCTTCGTGTGCATGAAGTCCTACGATACGGCCTGGGCCACCACCCTGATCCGGCAGTATCTGGCGCCGCACGGCTACGTGGTCTCGCTGCAGAATTGCATGAATGAAGAGACGATTGCCGGCATTGTCGGCTGGGGGAAGACGCTCGGATGCATTGCGAGCAGCATCACGGTCAACCTGCCTGAGCCCGGCCACATCCATCGCGGCGCGGGCAAAGGCGGGGCGGCGCACACCGTATTTCGCGCCGGCGAAGTGCACGGCCGGATCACCCAGCGGTCGGAAGAGATCTGCCGGCTCGTCGGTTACGCCGACAGCGCCAAGGTAACCGGCAACCTTTGGGGTGAGCGCTGGTCAAAATTGGTCGCCAACGTCATGGGCAACGGACTCTCCGCCTGCACAGGCCTGCCCGGCGGACAGATGTTGCAAAGCGAGCCAATCCGCCGCTTCTCAACCCGGCTCGGCAGCGAAGCGATCCGTGTTGGGCAAGCGCACGGCTATCAACTGGAGGAGATTTTGCATCTGCCGCCTGAGACGATTGCGCGTGCGGGCGAGGGCGACGAGGCGGCGATGCGCGCTTGCGACGAACAGCGCTTCAAGGACGGCAAGCGTACCTCCTCCGAACAGCGTCCTTCGATGGGCCAGGACATGCAAAAGGGCCGGCGCACGGAGATTGAATTCCTCAACGGGTTCGTGGTGCGCGAGGGCGAGAAAGTCGGCCTCTCGTGCAGCGCCAATGCCGTGCTGACGGATATCGTCAATCGCGTGGAACGCAACGAACTCGCACCGGATCCTCGGCACATTACCGAGTTGCGGCTGAACTGAGCGGGTTTTTCGAAAATCAGACGCTTGCATGCGGCGCGGGTGCGGGAACTTTCAAGCGAACGCTCGCTGTCCACGATAGATTGAGGTCGGCCGTCGCGTCTTGCTTGCCAATTCGCTGGCGTTCACCCACAATTCGAGAAAATGCAACGCGTCGGGGGAATTCATGTTTGCGATCCGGTCCAGGAATTTCCAGCTCGGCCTGATGCTGGCGATGGCGCTCTCGGTTTCAATGTGGCCTGCGGCAAGCAGGGCCTATACCCCCGAACAGCAGCAGGCCTGCAGCGACGATGCCTTCAGGCTTTGCAGCGCCGACATTCCGGATGTCGATCGCGTCACGGCTTGCATGATCAGGAACAAATCCCAGCTGACGCCTGGGTGTCGGGTTCACTTTACCGAGCCTGATATCTCGCCTGCCGCCGGACGGCCCCTCAGCATCAAGCCGGTAAGTTCGCAAAAGGCCGTGCGCAGGCCGAGGAACCAGGCAGACGACTGAGCGCAACGACAGGCTTGCAAGATCTGGAGCACGGGCCAGCCTCTGCCCGGCCTTCAAGCAGGGCGCACGCGGCCATCCAGCCTCGGGCTGTTCATGAACGGCGTTTTGCATCGCGGATGGATGGATGGACGGTGCGGATTTGATTCCAGCCCACTGAAAACCGCTCAATGGCTCTCCAATACCGCTTCGGGTCGCGCCTTCGTCTGGCCGCCATGGATAGTGTGACTCAAAAAGCGCAGGGTGTGACTCAAACAGCGCATTCGACAAAAACCCCCAGAGTGTGACTCAAAAGCCCACTTGATTGTTAATCAGCGGCTTCGCCACAATTGCGTGCAAATTTTTCTTTCACGAATCAGCGCGCTGATTCATTTTCGGTCTACTGGGGTCAATCTGGAGGCCAAGGTATGAACGTCATTGTTTTCGCATCGCGTAAGGGGGGCTCGGGAAAAAGTACCCTGGCAGCTCATCTTGCAGCGCACGTCCATAAGGCGACAAAGCCCTGCTTGCTTGTCGATGCCGATCCGCAGGGGTCCTTGACCCTCTGGCACAAATTGCGCGGTACCAACGAACCGGCGATCAGGACCGCGGTCAATTCCGTGAGCGGGATTATCGCCGCCGCCAAGCGCGACGGCGCCGAATGGGTGTTCATCGATACGCCGCCGAATACGTCCACCGTCGTGGAAGATGCCATCAGAAACGCCACGATGGTCATTATTCCGGCCCGTCCGGGGGTTTTCGACGTCAATGCCGTGCAGGAAACCATCCAAACCTGCCGTGCGGCGCGCAAGCCCTACGCTGTCGTGCTCAATGGCGCGCCGGCACGCCGGGACGATGCGGAGAGCCCGATCGTCACAATCGCCCGCGAATCCCTGACCAAGTTCCGTGCCCCGGTATGGGGCGGTCAGATCACCAACCGCGCCGATCTCTTGATGGCGCTCAGCCACGGCGAAGGCGCGCGCGAATATTATGCGGAAGGCCGGGCAGCGGCGGAAATCAGCCGGCTATGGGCTGCGATCGAACGTTCGGTGAAGGCGATCCGGGGTAGCGCGTCGGCGAGCGGGGCGATGCACAAGCAGGCGGCCTAGCTGCGCCTGGGGCTTTGAGTGATCGACAGGCCGCACGCGGGTTGCGCGCGCGTTTCTGTTGCTGCGATTCCCTCCTTGGGGAGGATTAGACGTGCGTGCGAATCAAGCGACCATCAGCACGTAGAAGACGATCACCGGCGACAGGCACAGGATCACCGACCAGATACCGACCGCCCAAAGAATGTCCTCGGTGGTAAAGCCCTGTTGTTCAGGGAATGGATTGTCTTGCGTATTCATAACGCCCCCGCGTCTTTTTTTCCGAAGACCTTGATAGGCGGGGAATTTTAAAAAGCCGGTCGCGATTTCGTTCGCATTTGACCACAGGGGCTACCGTGGATTAACCACGGCAGGCGTCTTGCTTGTCAGCTTCCCGCCAGCAAGCGGAAGGCCAGCACCGGACCGAGGCCTAGCACGCCCGCCCACAGACCGAATGAGGACGCCAGAAGAATGTCCTGCATTCTCTGGGCCCGCGCGCACATCGGATACCTGGCATCGTCCGTGGTTTGAGTCGTCATTATTTTCCCCCGTTTCCTGATGGGAGATTTCAATAAGCTCCAAATTTTAATGGCGCGGCCGCCATATCGTTCGAATTCTGAACGACCCATTTCACCGTGCATTAACCAGGCAAGCTTGCCGGTCGTGGATCAGGATTCGGGCGCCCGGGAATGTTCGTCACGCCACCTGGGGCCGGCCAGACGCGGCTGCCCGTCGTTGGATCTCGCGATCGAGAAGTACCGCAAGGCCGGGGCTTACTTCCGTCATCGGCAACCTCAACTCCGCGTTGTCGATCAATCCCGTGCGCCATAGCCAGTACTTGATCGGTGCCGGACTCGGCTCTGCGAACAGCAATCGGGTCAGTTCCGCAACCGACTTCCAGCAGGCCAGGGCGGCATCGGGCTTGCCGGCTGCCACCAGCTTGCGGATCTCGGCGAAGGTTTCGGTTTCGCTATGCGCGGACGCCAGAATACCGCCGTCGGCGCCATCGCTCAGTGCTTCCAGATAATGCGCATCCTCGCCCGTAAGCACCGCAAAGTCTTGCGGGCGCCGGCGCAAGAGATCGAGCGACTGGTTGCGGTCCGCGCAACAATCCTTGAGCCCGAAAATATTCTGATGGCAGGCCAGCCGTAGCATCGCCTCGTTGCCGAGATTGACCCCGGTGCGGTACGGGATGTTGTAGAGGATGACCGGGTGCACCGCGCGATCGGCGAGCGCCCTGAAATGTAGTTCGAGGCCCCGCTGCGAGGGCCGCGAATAATACGGGCAGGAAACCAGATATCCGTCGATCGGCCACGCCGCGGTTCGCGAAAGCGTGTCCAGTAATGCACGTGTGTTGCTGCCGGAAAGGCCGAGCAAGACCGGGAAACCCGATCGCTTGGCCGCGGTCGCTTCATCGCGGACCGCATACACCAGCCGCCCGGTCTCTTCCGACGTGAGCGTGAGGCTTTCGCCTGTCGTGGCGGCGAGGATCAGTCCGTCGACAGGCAGCGCCACATAATGCCGCACCAGCCGCCGCAGCGATATCTCGTCCAGTTCTCCGTCGCGAAACGGCGTCACCAGCGGCAGCCAGAGGCCATGCAGGCAATTTCGAAGATCAGCTTGAAGGTCGGTCATTGGTCCATCTCCTGGAGTTGAGCCGCGAGACGGAACAATAAAAAGCCCCGTCCGGACGGCGGGGCTTTTGCGGATCGGATTGGGCGAGAGGTCTATCGCGCGCGTCGATCTTCAGTCCCCGGAAGGGGAGTTTTTTTCGACGACGCTGCGATGCGCGGATTCGCGATCATGCGTAGATCATGATGCGAGCTGTCATCGCTGTCAACAGATGGTGCCGGATCGCTCGCGTGCTTTCGCGCTCGACACCCAAAACTTACTTCCCGAAAAAAAGCCGGGCTCGCAAGAGCCCGGCTTGAGGTATTGGCCATGTGAGGCCGACACAATCACCTTCCAAGAGGGATTACTGAACGCTCGCGCCACTGGAGGAGGGGGACATATGCGCAACGCGAAAGCTCAGCGTAGAAACATTATGGTCCGCGTTGACGCCCCGCAGCAACCGTCCATGCCGCATGTCAGTCATGCGGAGACCGGGGGCTGGCAACGCCCGGTTATGACGGCCAGCGCTGTGCTTTGCTCACGACGAAGTCGCGGAATACCTGGACGCGCGCTACCGTCTTCAGCTCTTCGGGATAAACGAAATAAGTATCGATCTGGATCGAATTGGTTTCGCCAAACAACTGCACCAGGCGGTTGTTTTCCTCGACCAGATAATCCGGCAGCGCCGCGATTCCCAATCCCTGCTGACACGCGCGCACCAGGCCCAGGATGTTGTTGACCTTGAAATAGGCCTCGCGCGGACCCGAGCCATTGCGGCCGGCCTCGATCAGCCAATTGCGGTTCTGCAGATGCGGTGGAACCTGTGAATCGCTCAGCATGATGATGCGATGTGCGTCGAGATCGTCGAGGGTGCGCGGCGTGCCGAAGCGCTTGATGTATTCCGGCGAGCAATAGGCGTGGAAGCCGATCGAGAACAGCTTGCGCTGGATCAGATCGGGCTGGGTCGGCTTGCGGGCGCGGATCGCCACATCGGCCTCGCGCATCGACAGATCGAGATCCTCGTCGGTGACGATCATGGAGATCCGGATTTCCGGATAAAGCGCGGTGAATTCGCCAAGCCGCGGAATCAGCCAGTTGATGCCCAGCGCCGGCGGCGTCTGGATCTTGAGATCGCCGCTCGGACGCTCGCGGCTGTCGGTCAGCTTCGCGCGCGCGGCCTGCAGCTGCATGAACACGTCATGGGCGGTGCGAAACAACAGATCGCCCTGCTCGGTGAGAATGAGACCGCGCGCATGGCGATGGAACAGCGACACCGAGAGCTCTTGCTCCAGCGCGCTGACCTGCCTGGAGACGGCCGATTGCGACAGGCCGAGTTGTTCTCCGGCATGTGTGAAGCTCCCTGCTTCCGCCGCGGCGTGAAACACCTTCAACTTGTCCCAATCCATATCGGTAGATCCGTTGCGGGTTCGAGGCATGACTATTCCGCCGCGGCGCGGTCGCTCGCGCGCAGGGCGAGAAAACGTTCGGCTTCGAGCGCCGCCATGCAGCCGAGGCCTGCGGCCGTAACGGCCTGCCGCCAGGTTTCGTCGGCAACGTCGCCGGCGGCGAATACGCCGGGCACCGAGGTTGCGGTCGAATTAGGCGCCACCTCGACATAACCGGATGGCTTCAGCTTGATCTGGCCGAGGATCAACTCGGTTGCGGGCGCGTGGCCGATCGCGATGAAGACGCCGTCCGCCGGCAGTTCGCTCAGGGCGCCGGTCTTGACGTTCTTTAACCTGACATGGGTGACCTTGCTTGGATTTTCCGTGCCGCAGATTTCATCGATGGCGCTGTCCCACACCACCTTGATCTTGGGATGCTTGAACAGGCGCTCCTGCAGGATGCGCTCGGCGCGAAATTGATCGCGGCGATGCACGATCGTCACCTGGGAAGCGAAGTTGGTCAAAAACAGCGCTTCCTCGACCGCGGTGTTGCCGCCGCCGACCACGACGACTTGCTTGCCACGATAGAAAAATCCATCGCAGGTCGCGCACGCCGACACGCCAAAGCCCTTGAATTTCTCTTCCGAGGGCGTGCCGAGCCAGCGCGCCTGCGCGCCGGTGGCAAGAATCACCGTTTCGGCGAGATAGACGTCGCCACTGTCGCAGGTCAGGCGGAACGGCCGTTGTGCGAGCTCGAGTTTGGTGACGAGATCGGTGACCATCCTGGTGCCGACATGGGCAGCCTGTTTCTCCATCTGCTCCATTAGCCAGGGGCCCTGGATGACGTCGGCGAAACCCGGATAATTTTCCACATCTGTGGTGATGGTAAGCTGGCCGCCGGGCTGGATGCCCTGGATCAGAACGGGCTCGAGCATCGCACGCGCGGCGTAGATCGCGGCGGTGTAACCGGCGGGCCCGGAGCCGATGATGACAACCTTGGCATGGATGGGAGCAGGCATAACGGCGCGTCCGTCGCTTACGGGATTTGGCAGCGCTTATGCGAAATGCACTGGGAAAGGCATCCCGGCGGGCGCCGAAAAGGTCAAATCCAAGATAGGACATCTGACAAGCTATGCAAGAATTGCAATCCATATCAGCAATTTTTCCTCGCATTGTGCAAAAATGACGCGGCGCACGCGTAATAAAATTGCGCAAACTCCGGCTGCTGCGCTAAGAGTGTTGCCGGTATCCCGCCTTGTCAGCCCAGGATCTGGACCCGCGTGTCGAAGAACCTTGACGAAATCGACCTCAAAATTCTCGCCGAAATCCAGGCTGACGGCCGAATCACCAACGTCGAACTGGCCCGGCGTGTCGGCATTTCGCCGCCGCCTTGCCTGCGCCGGGTGCGTACTCTGGAGGACGCCGGTTACATCCTGGGCTATCGCGGGTTGTTGGATCCGCGCCGGCTCGGCTTTGACGTCACCGTGTTCGCATCGGTGCATCTGTCCAGTCAGGCCGACGCCGACTTGCGTGCGTTCGAGGAGTTCGTACGCGCCGAACCCTTGGTGCGGGAATGCTGGATGCTCTCGGGCGAGGTCGACTTTATCCTGAAATGCGTGGCGCCCGACATGTCGACGTTCCAGGATTTCGTCACACATCTGACAGCGGCGCCGCATGTGAGAAATGTCAGGACATCGCTCGTGCTGCACAATTCCAAATACGAAGCCGCGGTGCCGCTCGATTTGAAGCTGCCGGGCTGACCGGCCCGATCTCCTCGCCGTCATTGCGAGGAGCAGCGACGCCCCGGATTGCTTCGCGGAACCTGTCATCGGGCGCGCATACATGCGAGCCTGTTGACTTGCAATGACGAATTGCAGATCCGGAATAGCGATATCTAGACGGTGTTAGCGTGTTAACGAGGCATGCGCGGCAACGTCCGGGCAAACCTGGGGAGAATTCAATGGCCGCACAGGGTGAACCAAAGCTTATTTTCCCGGCGCTCGCGGGCCTCTACGAGCGCTTTTCCCCGTTTTCTTACGCCTTCATGCGTTTTGCGACCGGCGCGGTCCTGGTGCCGCACGGTATCCAGAAGGTGATGAATGTTCCAATCGCCAAATTCGCTCCGAACATTGCAGCCAAAGGGCTGCCGTTTGCGGAGGGATTGTCCTATCTGACGTATTTCGCCGAATCCGTTGCCGCGGTCTGCCTGGCCATCGGTCTCTTCACCCGGATCGCCGCGGCCGTCATCGGAATTGAGATGCTGGTCATCATTTTCGTTTTCCAATGGCAGTTCGGCTATTTCTGGACGGCGCGCGGATACGAGTATGCCTTGTTATGGGCGCTGCTCTGTATCGCGATCTTTTTCAAGGGCGGCGGCCGCTATTCGATAGACCATATGATCGGCAGGGAATTCTGAGTTCGGCTAACTCCGCGATACCTCTCGCGGTGGTGCGTTGTCGGCGCGCAAGACGGCGTCGAGGCTCCAGGGCCCGCCGCCTGCGAAGGACAGATAAAAAAACGTAAAGCAAAGGCTGACGGCGAGATCGCCTTCGCTCAGAATCGGAAGGAAGCTGAGCGGCAAATGTTCGATGAAATAGGCGGCCGCCATTTCGCCGGACAGGATAAACGCCACCGGCCGGGTGAAAAGGCCGAGGACCAGCAGTGTGCCGCCGACCAGCTCGAACATGCCGGCGATGCCGAACAGCGAAAGCCATTTCAAATTCTCGAACATCCTGACGGCCGGCCAGCCAAACAGCTTGGCGAGCCCGTACTGAAGCAGGACCAGACCGACGACAATCCGCAGTAAACTGAGGACACGGGGCGCCCAAACTGTGCTGGGTTTCATGGCTTGATCTCCGGTCAAAAAGTGAGCATGACAAAATCCATCATGCTCCGAAGAGCAGCTGCCGCGTTGCGGGTGCTGCCTGAATACGCCTCTCAATCTGACCGTCTTTGGCGCCTCGTCACACCATCATTCGCGCTTCATCATCGCGTCAAGGCTCCACGGGCCAGCGCCGGCGCACGCGAGATAGAGCGCAAGGAAGCACAGGAGTCCGACGAATTCGCCGCCATTCAATACCGGATAGAATCCCTTGCTGGCAACATGCACCACGAAATATCCGACGGCTGCAAAGCCGGACAGGATGAAGGCGACCGGTCTCGTGAACAAGCCGATCGTCAGAAACGCGCCCCCGATGAGTTCGATCACCCCAGCCACTCCGAAGAGCGAATTGATCGGGATGTTGGCTAAGCTGGGAACGGCGGGAAAGCCGAGAATTTTTGCCGTGCCGTGTTCAAGCAATTCCAGCCCGATGAAAATGCGTAGCAGGCTCAAGACGCGCGGCGCCCACGCCGCAAGAGTTTCATTCATGACTGCTTCCCCCGGTTGAAGTCGCCTCCTAATTCGAAAGTCGAACATCAATTCGTATCGCGGCGCGCCCCCCGGCGAAAGCATGCCGCCAAAATAAAACGGTGACATCTCGCAAATGCAGCATTGGAATATCGACCCCGGCAAGGTGTTCGCGCAAGGTCGACAAAGGCGCAAAAAAGAGCCGGGAAACTGTCCCGGCCCCTCGTGTTGTGAATAAAGCTCAAGCCCGCTCAGCGCCACTCGACCTTGGTGATCTCGTAGGCCTTGGCGCCTCCGGGCGCCATGACTTCTACCGACGCGCCCTTTTTCTTGCCGATCAGCGCGCGCGCCAAAGGCGAGGTGATGGAGATGCGGCCCTTTTTGGCATCGGCTTCCGGTTCGCCCACGATCTGCCACACCGCCTTCTTGTCGGTGTCCTCATCGACCAGCGTGACGGTGGCGCCGAACTTGATGGTGTCGCCGGAGAGCTTGGAGATGTCGATGATATCGGCACGCGCCAGCTTGTCCTCCAACTCGGCAATACGGCCTTCATTGTGGGACTGCTCTTCCTTCGCCGCGTGATATTCCGAGTTCTCCGAAAGGTCGCCGTGCGAACGCGCCTCTGCGATATGCTCGATGATGCGCGGACGCTCCACCGACTGACGCTGCTTCAATTCGACCTCAAGGGCGGCGTACCCGCCGGCGGTCATCGGTACCTTTTCCATCATCTTCTGTCGTCCTTCAACTTCATGCGGACCGATCCGCGGTTCGCACAAACGCCGAAACGGAACACTCTCATGGCTGGCCAGTTCCCAGTCACGAGGGCTTCATTGCCGATCGATTGCCGGAATCAAAGTCCGGCCTAAAGATCAGGTTTCGGAAAAGTAACTCTGCAGCGTGCGGACCTCAAGGTCCCCACCCAGATAGGCGCGGATGCCCTGCGCGGCCGCCACGGCTCCTGAAAGAGTGGTGTAATACGGCACTTTATGCAAGAGGGCAGCCCGTCGCAACGATCGGCTGTCGGCGAGCGCCTGAGGCCCTTCCGTGGTATTGAATACCAGCTGAATATCGCCATTCATGATGGCATCGACAATATGTGGCCGCCCCTCCAGCACCTTGTTTACCTTTTCGGTCGGTACGCCGAAATCGGCGAGGAAACGTTGCGTTCCGGAGGTGGCGATGACCTTGAAACCGAGCGCCGACAATAGCTGCACCGCTTCGGCGATACGGGTCTTGTCGATGTCGCGCACGGAGACGAACACGGTGCCCTTGCGCGGCACGCGGGTGCCGCCGCCGATCTGGCTCTTGGCGAAGGCGATTTCGAACGAGCGGTCGATACCCATCACCTCGCCGGTCGATCGCATCTCCGGACCGAGCACGGTATCGACGCCGGGAAAGCGGGCGAAGGGGAACACCAATTCCTTGACGCCGACATGGCCCAGCTTGCGCTTCTTCAAATTGAAATCGGCGAGCTTCTCGCCGGCCATCAGCCTGGCGGCGATCTTCGCCACCGGCATGCCGATTACCTTGGCGACAAACGGCACCGTCCGCGACGCCCTCGGATTGACCTCGAGCACGTAGATCTCGCCGTCCTTGATGGCGTATTGTACGTTCATCAATCCGACCACGTCGAGGCCGAGCGCCAGTTCGCGCGTCTGCCGCTCGAGTTCGGAGATCATTCCGGCGTCGAGTGAATGCGGCGGCAGCGAGCAGGCGGAGTCGCCGGAGTGAATGCCGGCTTCCTCGATGTGCTCCATGATGCCGACGATGAAGGTGTCCTTGCCATCGCAAAGACAGTCGACGTCGATCTCGATGGCGTCGGATAGATAGCGGTCGAACAGCAGCGGGTTCTTGCCGAGCACGGTGTTGATCTGCCCGGTCTTGTCGTTCGGATATCGCGCCTTGACGTCGGCTGGCACCAGCTCTGGCAAGGTGCCGAGCAGGTAATCGCTGAGCTGGGTTTCCTCGCGGATGATCTGCATCGCGCGGCCGCCCAGCACATAGGACGGACGCACCACCAGCGGCAGGCCGAGATCGGCTGCCACCAGCCGCGCCTGCTCGACCGAATAGGCAATGCCGTTTTTCGGCTGCTTCAGCCGCAGCTTGTCGAGCACGCGCTTGAAACGGTCGCGGTCTTCGGCGAGATCGATCGCGTCGGGCGAGGTGCCGAGGATCGGCACATCGGCCGCTTCCAGCGCGCGGGCGAGCTTGAGCGGAGTCTGGCCGCCGAACTGGACGATGACGCCATGAAGCGTGCCGTTTTTGCGTTCGGTCGCGATGATTTCAAGCACGTCTTCCGACGTCAGCGGCTCGAAGTACAATCTGTCGGCAGTGTCGTAGTCGGTCGATACCGTTTCCGGATTGCAGTTGATCATGATCGTTTCATAGCCGGCATCGTGCAACGCGAAACAGGCGTG
This sequence comes from uncultured Alphaproteobacteria bacterium, assembly GCA_963742425.1. Classification (GTDB taxonomy): domain Bacteria; phylum Pseudomonadota; class Alphaproteobacteria; order Rhizobiales; family Xanthobacteraceae; genus Bradyrhizobium. The sequence goes on along the minus strand of CAVULR010000003.1, from coordinate 65,052 downwards.
GCAGCAGCAGTAGTCGAATTCGATGCCCTGGCCGATCCGGTTCGGCCCGCCGCCGAGAATGATGACCTTGTTCTTGTCGGAGGGCGCGCTCTCGTCTGCCAAGTGGCCTGCGAACGGCGCTTCATAGGTCGAATACATGTAGGCGGTGGGCGAGGCGAATTCGGCCGCGCAGGTATCGATGCGCTTGAACACCGGACGAACCCCGAGTGCGTGACGCCGCGCCGTCACATCGGCCTCGGTCGTCTCCGACAGCACCGCCAGCCGCGCATCGGAAAAGCCCATCGCCTTCAGGGTCCGCATGCCGAATGCATTTTGCGGCAGACCGTTTTGTTTGATCTTGCTCTCCATCTCGACGATGCCGCGCATTTCCGCCAGAAACCACGGATCGATCTTGCAGGACGTGAAGATGTCATCGTTCGACCAGCCGAGCCGCATCGCCTGCGCCACCTGCAGCAGACGATCCGGCGTCGGCGTGCCCAGCGCGGCGCGGATCGCGTTTTTGTCGTCGCTGCGGCCGAGCCCTTCGATCTCGATTTCGTCGAGCCCGGTCAGCCCGGTTTCGAGGCCGCGCAGCGCCTTTTGCAGGCTCTCCTGAAAAGTGCGGCCGATCGCCATCACTTCGCCGACCGACTTCATCGAGGTGGTCAGCGTCGTCGAGGCGCCGGGAAACTTCTCGAACGCAAAGCGCGGAATCTTGGTGACGACATAGTCGATGGTAGGCTCGAACGAAGCCGGCGTTGCGCCGCCAGTGATGTCGTTGGCGATCTCGTCCAGCGTGTAACCGATCGCAAGCTTGGCCGCGACCTTGGCAATCGGAAAGCCGGTGGCCTTGGACGCCAGCGCGGAGGAGCGCGACACCCGCGGGTTCATCTCGATCACCACCATGCGACCGTCGGCCGGATTGACGCCGAACTGCACATTGGAGCCGCCGGTCTCCACCCCGATCTCGCGCAGCACCGCCAGCGAGGCGTCGCGCATGATCTGGTATTCCTTGTCCGTCAACGTCAGCGCGGGTGCGATTGTGATGGAATCGCCGGTATGCACGCCCATCGGATCGAGGTTCTCGATCGAGCAGATGATGATGCAATTGTCTTTTTTGTCGCGCACCACCTCCATCTCGAATTCCTTCCAGCCGAGGACCAATTCCTCGATCAGGACCTCGTTGGTGGGGGAGGCGTCGATGCCGCGCTCGACGATTTCGATGAACTCGGCCTTGGTGTAGGCGATGCCGCCGCCGGTGCCGCCCATGGTGAAGGACGGCCGGATGATCGCGGGCAGGCCGATGTCGTCGAGCGCACGCAGCGCATCGGGCAGGGTTTTGGTCTGCACCGAACGCGGCGTTTCCAGCCCGATTCGGGTCATGGCTTCGCGGAAGCGGCCGCGATCCTCGGCCTTGTCGATGGCGTCGGCGGTGGCCCCGATCATTTCGACGTCGAATTCTGCCAGCGTCCCCTGCCGGCGCAGCGACAGCGCGCAGTTCAGCGCGGTCTGTCCGCCCATTGTCGGCAACAGCGCGAACCCGCCGGGAACGACATGGCGCTCCTTCTCGATGATCTTGGCGACGATCTCGGGCGTGATCGGCTCGATGTAGGTCGCATCCGCCAGTTCCGGATCGGTCATGATGGTGGCCGGATTGGAATTGACGAGGACGATGCGATAGCCCTCTTCCTTCAGCGTCTTGACCGCTTGCGTGCCGGAATAGTCGAATTCGCAGGCCTGGCCGATCACGATGGGACCGGCGCCGATGATCAGGATGGTGGAAATGTCAGTTCTTTTGGGCATCAAAACTCACGGACGGGGAATCGGGCACAAAAAAAGGGCGCGCCGCCGCGCGTCCCTTGACCCCAAGCGCCAGGTTGCCCTCGCGCGCGGGTGGTCTTTAGACCAAATTCCGCACCCGCGAAAGGCCCTTAAAGGCCCAATACACGGCTTCGTTCTACGAGCTTGCCGCCTTCGCCCTTCGGGCTACGGCGGGCACGCGGCGGACCATGATCGGGGCTGGCTTGCCCAGCCGAAGCTGCGACAGCAGCGAAGGCTGGAGGCCCGGCCTGGATTTGAACCAGGATAATGAGCGATGCACTGCTCTTGCGTCAACGCGTTCCGCCACCGGGCCGGCCGGATCATCGCCGATCGCACCGAGTTGAGCGACGCCTAACGCGCGGTAACCCTAACCCCGGGGCGAGAAGGCATGCCGCGCCACGAAGGTCATCCGCCAGGGATTGTGTCCGATATTGACCTGCGCGCGCGAGGCGGTAAATCCGCCCGCCCCGAGCTTTGCGATCATCTCGCTCTCGCTGTAGCGCTGTAATCCGACGCGCGAACGCAACTGCCGGTAATCCGACAGCGCGGTGGAAAGCAGCCCGATCAGGGCATCTTTCAGAAAGCCCTGGCGGGCGGCGAAGCGCAACAGCGCCAGCACGTCGCGGCCCATGCCTACCTCGGGGCGAAGGATGTCGCCCAAAATCAGGCGGCCGCCGGGTTTTAGCAGCCGACGGATCACGGCGAAGGCGAAATCAAGTTCAATCGGCGTCATATACTGCGCCACCGAGTTCATCACCGCGAGATCGACGGATTTTTCCTGCATATTCCGCAGGTCGTCGAGCGAACGCACCCGAATCTTCGTATTCGGGGCAAAGCGCGCGATCAGCCGGCCGCGCACGCCCGGCGCGGGCTCCGCCAGGATAAGCTGGCCGCAAGAATCCGCTACCTTCGCCGCGGACAAGGCTTCGCCGCAGGCATAATCCAATACCACCGCGTCGGCTGAGGTGATGTAGCCGATGATATCCCGTGCGATCGCCTGAAAATGCAGGTCCCGATGCAGCTTGCTCGCATAAATCGTATGCGTGGAATCGTAATAATCGATCCAGTCGTCCATGAGAGAACGGGTCCGGTGAAACAGGGTTCCTGCGACGGAACAGGTGTGTCGATGATGCGTTAGATGGTCCGGCGGCCCAAGTCCAATGCCGTCATTATCCGGTTCCTAACAGGAAGGTCCATCGTGAGCAAAGCCAGGTCCGACAAGGTTTCCCCCGATCTCGATACACCGACCGATCTGCCGCGGGCCGCGGTGGAGAAGCTTTCGGCGTCCCTCAACACGCTCTTGGCTGACGCCTTCGCGCTCTACCTTAAGACCAAGAACTTCCACTGGCACGTGAGCGGCCGGCATTTCCGCGACTACCACCTGATGCTCGACGAGCAATCCGACGCGATTTTCGCGACCACCGATCAACTGGCCGAACGGGTCCGCAAGCTCGGCGGCACGACGCTGCGCTCGATCGGGCAGATCGGCAAATTGCAGACTATTCAGGACAATAACGAGAGCTACGTGCCGCCGCGCGAGATGCTGCGCGAGCTGATGGAGGACAACAAGCACATGGCCCAGGCGATGCGAAAGGCCCACAAGCTCGCCGACGATCACGAGGATTCCGGTACCGCCGGGCTGCTCGAGCTTTTCATCGATGAGACCGAGCGCCGCACCTGGTTCCTGTTCGAGGCCAGCCGCCAGGAAGGCGCCAACGCGGCGTAGTTACCCTTACAGGTCCCCGGAGACGTCAAAAAATCGGACGGGTTAACCTTCGTTTAGGCGCATGCACAAATGCCCGGGAAATCATGACCGGCTTCTTAGAAGTCCGCGTCTACTAAAACTCCCGCATTGACATAGCCTATTCGATCCCGGTCGAGCCGCCATGGCCGATTTGACCTTTTCGCGCACCACCCGACAGATGACGGCATCCGGCCTGTCTGGATTATTCGGCCTGTTCGCCGGCCTGTGCGCCATTTTTGCCGGCTGCGTCACGTTAAGCGACGGGTATTCCCAGATCACGCAAGCGCCTTGGCCGGTCGTATCGGCCGTCGTTGAACGGGGAGGCGTCGTTGCTACGTCGCGGGCGCCAAAGGACGGCGGGACGGTATGGAACTTGCGTTATCGCGTGCGGTACGAACTGAACGGCAAGCAGTTGATCGCAACGCCAACCTCGAATTCGGTATTTTCGGAAGCTGAAGCGGCCAGGCTGCGAGCCTGGGCGGCGCTGCACGGCAAGGGCAGTCAAGTCGATATTCGCGTTGATCCGTCCCAGGAAAATCGCGCGTTCTTTGCGTCAGCCGAAATATCCGGCGATGCGGATCGGATGCACACGGATATTACCTTGTTCATGATTGCCGCCATCGCATCCGCCGGCCTGCTGATGCTGGCAAGATATCTGAGAGCGCGAGAGGCTCGCGCCGCGCCGGCCGGCGATAACGCTTCGCGCGGCGGGCTCGCGGTCGGGCTTGGCTGCGCTGCGATGGGCCTGATGCTGGTCGGCTTCGCCGTCTATTCCGCGATCCATGCCGATCCACTGACGGCGGATCATTTGATGGCAGTGCCCGCCGGCCTGATGTTCGTATTCGCCGGAATCCTCATGGCGCTGCCGCCCGAACACCGGAAGTGGCAGGCGCTACTGGCGACGTTGCTGATCACCGGCTTTGCGCTGACCTTCGACTGGGTTGCCTTCGTTCCCGGCGAACGCAAGTTCGGCGGCAGCTTCATGGGTTTCGGTTTCATGCCCGCGGAGGCTTTCGGGCGGGCCGTGTTCGGCGTCTTCGCCGTTGTTCTCGATATCTTTGCGGTCAAGATGTGGATCGACCAATTCCGGCAAAATTTCGGATCCGAGACCTCAACGTCTAGCGATTCCACAGCTTGACCAGCGGCCCGTCCGCTCCGCGCACCGGATCGCTGTTCGGCCGCCTGACTTCCGGAATCGTCTTCAGCGCTTTGCGGTAGTTCTCCGGCGTCGGCCGCGTCACCTGCATCTTCGCGCCCGGCGGATAGGCGCCGACCACGGAGAAGTCTTCGCTCGCTGACAGGCATTGATGTCCGGTGCCGGCGGGCAGGATTGCGACATCGCCGGCGGCGAGATCGAACGGCTTGCCGCGGTCACCGCCGAACCTCACTCGCGCATGGCCACGGGCGACGCCCAGCACTTCGTGAACCGTGGCGTGATAGTGCAGATAGTCGTAGACGCCGTTGCGCCACATATCTCCCCAGCCATTGGCGCCGAACAGCCCCTCGATGGTCTTTTCGGGATGATTGTTATCGACATCGACCGCGCCTTTGTAGACCACAAACGGCATCGGGTTGTTGGGAACCAGTCCATCGTCCGCAAAGACAACGGTGAGAGGTTCGAGATCCTCGCTGACAACCGGCATGACGTTCTCTCCTGACGCAAGCTGCATGGCGCAATAAACCGCAGTCGGCCGCTCACGTTCCCTTTCTCTAGATCCGGAACTTCAGGACTTCTTCCTTGAATCTCAGCCCGTGTCCGGGCCGCTCCGGCGCCGTGATCATGCCGTCGGCGATCTCGGGCGGATCGACCCAGAGATCGTCGATCAACCCCATATTCTCGCACCAGATGCCGTTTGGTATCGAAGCCAGCAGGTGCACGTTCAGTTCCGGAAACAGATGCGGCGCGATGGTGACGCCCCAGGTATCGGCGAGCGCGGCGATCTTGCGCAAATCCGTCATGCCGCCGCGCATCGGATCGGGCTGCAGGATCGGCAGGCAGGGATTGAGGAAGAACGGCCGCAGATCGTAGCGTGTGAAATGGGTCTCGCCGCCCACGATCCGCATGTCGAGCGCGGCTGCGATACGCTGATAACCGGCGAAGTCGTCGGCCGGCACCGGCTCTTCCAACCAGTAGATATTGTACGGCTCGAGCTTGCGTCCCATTTCGATCGCGAGATCCGCGCTCCAGCCCATGTTGACGTCGATCATGATGTCGATGTCGGGCCCGAGCGCCTCGCGCATGCGGCGCACATTGTCGAGGTCCTGCACCGGCGTATGAACATGGGCGACCTGCATCTTGATCGCCTTGTAGCCGTGCTTGACGTAGTGCAGCGCCTTCTCGATCATGCCGTCGCCGCCGGCGCCGCGGAAGCAGCCGGAGCCGTAGATCGGAATTTGAGAGCGGTAATGGCCCCACAGCCGGTGCAGCGGCAGTCCGGCGCGCTTGCCGACCGCGTCCCACAATGCGATGTCGAGCGCCGACATCGCCATTGCGGCGATGCCGCCACGGCCATAGGTCATGGTCGCGGTCCACAAATCGCGCCAGATCGCTTCGATCGCGGTCGCGTCCTTGCCCTTGACGCGGGGGATGACGCATTCGTCGAGGCAGGCGGCGATCGACTTCATGCCGGGGCGGAACAAAAACAGATAGCCCATTCCGGTGACGCCGCCGGCGGTCTCGACGTCGCAAATCAGGATGTCGCGCGTCTGCCCGAGCGCATGGCCCTTGAGCCAGGGATCCTGCGCCCAGGGCATGCGCAGCATGGTGACGCGCACATCGCGAATGGTCATGTCCGATTTGGCTGAAGTCATGGAGCGTTTCCCATATTTGCTTTATGGGCCATTGCAGCACGATATGGCGGCCGGGACAACGCGGCCCCGCGATGGTGCCACCGGTGCAAGCCGCCTACTTTTCTTTGGGAATCTCAAATACCAGGCAGGTCGTGGTGGCATGCGCCAGCAAGCGGCCTTGTGCGTCGGTGATGCGCGCCTCCGCGGTTGCGGTACGCCGGCCGACGTTCAACGTGCGGCCTTCGCTGCGCACCGGGCCGGTATCCCGGGTCATGCCCCTGATGAAACTGATCTTGAATTCGAGGGTGGTGTAGCCGGTCCCCGGCGGCAGCATGCTGTGGACGGCCAGCCCCATCACTGAATCCAGCAAGGTCGCGGCATAGCCGCCGTGCACCGAGCCGATCGGATTGTAGTGCCGGAAGCTGGGCGTGGAGTGCATCACGACGACACCGGGCTCCGCGCTGGAATCGAAGGGCTCGATGTTTTGCATGATCGGCGGCGCCGGCAGCGTCCCATCGAAGATGGCGCGGACAAAATCGATCCCCACCATCTTCGCCATGACTTCCGGCGGCGTTACGCCGTATTCGATGGCGGGGGCGGTCTTGCGGTCCATGAGGTGGTTCCTGGAGTTCATTTATAATGATGATCGTCATACCAAATCGATGTTGACAATGCCAGCTGGCTTCAACGTGCAAGCTTGTCATGCCCGGACTGATCCGGGCATCCATCACTTTTCAAAAAAGATGGATTGCCGGGTCAAGCCCGGTAATGACGAGTATAATGACGAGTACGGGAGTGCGTTACCCGCGCTTGTTCGCCCGCATCAGATCGGCAAAGCGCTTGAACAGGTAATGGGAGTCGCGCGGACCGGGGGAAGCCTCGGGGTGATACTGCACCGAGAATACCGGCTTGCCGTCGAGCTGGATGCCGCAATTGGAACCGTCGAACAGCGAGACGTGAGTCTGGGTCGCGCCTTTCGGCAAGGTTGCTTGATCCACGGCGAAACCATGATTCATCGAAGTGATCTCCACCTTGCCGGTGGTCTCGTCCTTGACCGGATGGTTGGCGCCGTGATGGCCCTGATGCATCTTCCTGGTCTTGGCGCCCACCGCCAGGCCCAGCATCTGGTGGCCGAGACAAATGCCGAACGTCGGCGTGCCCGAATGGATCACTTTCTGGATCACGGGCACCGCGTATTTGCCGGTCTCAGCGGGATCACCGGGGCCGTTGGACAGGAATATGCCATCGGGCTTCATCGCCAGGATGTCTTCCGCCGATGTGGTCGCAGGCACCACCGTGATCTTGCAGCCAACGCCTGCCAAAAGCCGCAGGATGTTGCGCTTGATGCCGTAGTCGATGGCGACGACGTTGAACTCAGGCGCGGTTTGCCGCCCAAACCCTTTTTCCCACTGCCACGGCGTTTCGTCCCAGGTAAAACGCTGGGCCGATGTCACCATCGGCACCAGATCCATGCCTTCGAGGCCGGGCCATTCGCGCGCTTCCTGTTTCAGGCCGTGGAGGTCGAACTGGCCGTCTTCGGCGTGCGCGATCACCGCGTTGGGCATGCCCTTGTTGCGGATCAGCGCGGTCAGCGCGCGGGTATCGATGCCGGAAAGTCCGATGATGCCGCGCGCCTTCAGCCATTGATCGAGATGTCGCGAGGCACGGTAGTTCGAGGGATCGGTGATGGCCGAGCGCAGGATCACCCCGCGCGCACCCGGCGTCGCCGCCATGTTGACGGTCTCGATGTCCTCGTCGTTGATGCCGACATTGCCGATATGGGGAAAGGTAAAGGTGATGAGCTGTCCGGCATAGGAGGGATCGGTAAGGATTTCCTCATAGCCGGTCATCGCGGTGTTGAAGCAGACTTCGCCGACCGCCTGGCCTTCCGCGCCGAGGCCGAATCCCTCCAGCACCGTGCCGTCGGCGAGCACGAGGAGCGCGGTCGGTTTATGGTCCGGCCAGGCTGAGGCGTTTTCCGGTGATGTCATGAGCGCATTACATAGTCTTCGCATGCTGGCGCGTCAAAGTCGGAACCGGCGGATTCACAGCGTTTGCCGGGTATTTGACAGGCGGCGCCGGGCTTTTAATCTACAAGGACCGCTATCCGCCCGTTTTCACCAAAATTCCCCGAGCCGTCCCGGAGATGAGCATGGACAATTCGATGCCTATACTGCTCGTTCCGGGCCTGGTGTCGTCGCCCCGCATCTACGCCCCGGTGATTCCCGCGCTGTGGCGATTCGGGCCGGTGACGGTGGCCAACCACATTCGCGAAGACAATATCGCGGTGGTCGCGCGCAGGATTTTGGCCGAGGCGCCACCGCGTTTCGCGCTGGCCGGGCATTCGATGGGCGGCTACATCTCCTTCGAGATCATGCGGCAGGCGCCGGAGCGGGTGGCGAAGCTGGCGCTGATCAATACCCAGGCCCGGCCGGATACACCGGAAGCCAGCACGAGGCGCCGCGCGATGATCGCGCGGGCCCGCGATGGCGGCCTGCACGGGGTGATCGACGAAATTCTGCCGCTATTGGTGCACCCCTCGCGCACCGGCGAAGCCGCGTTTCAGCAACTCATGCACGACATGGCCGACGACGTCGGGGCGGAAGGCTTCATCAACAACCAGACCGCAATCATGGCGCGGGCGGATTCGCGGCCGACGATGGCGACCATCAAATGCCCGACGCTGGTGCTGACGGGCGATCAGGACATGCTGATACCGAACACGCTGTCGAAGGAAATGGCTGACGGCATCGCCGGCGCAAAACTGGTCATCATTCCCGATTGCGGCCATTGCCCGCAACCCGAAAGGCCGGAAGCCACCATCGCCGCCCTGGTCGAATGGCTGCGGATCTAGCGCCGGCATTTTCGGAGATTGCCCCTTTACCGGACCTGCTGCAGACATGCCAAATCGACGCGAATGGACTGTCTCGGACGATCCAGTTACTCGGCGGCCATCCGTTCCAGTGAATTTGCCTGGGATGCGATCTTACGTCGAACGATGTCGATGTGACTGCGCAGGTTATACACTTGGTCCGAGAATGTTAGCGGAAAACGGATGTGGCTGACGGCGTCCTCAATACGCTCGATTTCGGCTTTTTTTTCAGTCAAATGTTTGCCGTTCGGATCGGTGTCAAACGAAGCTTCCAGAGCCTTGAGCTGGCCGTACCAGTAGAAAAGACGCCGACGCGTGACCCAGTTGTAAGCAAGCGGCAAAAAGCGGAACAGTGGGAAGCCGATCGCCACGGCGGTCACCAGCACCGCGATCGCTCGTTGTGCGTGGACGGCCAACCACACAGGCAAATGCCTCTGGAAAAATGAAGGGCCGTTTTTGTAGAAATCGATCGCGGTAGGGGCAACGGGGTATTCTGTGTCGGTACCAGTGGGGAATTCGCCGTTGCGCTGAAAAATGTCTGGTCGACTATGTACTTCTGTCATTGTCTGCAAAAGGAGCTGGACAATTTCAGGGTGGAGATCGCTGCGAATTAATACCTTGGCGGTGGACCCGATGAGTACCACGTCATTGGGCGGAATGTTCCGGTCAATATCGACGACGCCTTGCGGCAATATTAGTCGAACAAACTCGGGAAAAATGCGGGTTAGGGCGTCCACCATTGGAAAGCTCATAAGTCGAACGTCGGGATTTTGAAGCAAGGTATGGACGGCCGTCGCATCCGGTGCGCCGATGATCCACACAACATCGACCTTGCCATCATTGAATGCCTCGACCGCGGCTGAGCCGGCAAAAGGCAACAACGTAGCGGTTTCAGAATTCACGCCGCCCTTGCCAAGTATTTGTTCGGCGGAAAGTCGAGTGGCGCTTCCTGTGGGCCCAACGGCAATGCGTTTGCCTTTCAGTTGCGAAAACTTGTCAAATCGTTCATTCGATGAATGAAAAATCCAGAATGGGTTGTGGTATACGGTGCCCAAAGACAGCAACCCAGGCGCATGTTTTCCGTCCGAAACACCTCCGGTCACAAGGGCAAACTGAATGCCTGATGTCGGATCTTGCAGAAGCTTGACGTTTTCCGGAGCCCCGGCAGTTTCGCGCAGTTCAAGCTCAATGTGGGAACGTGCGAAAACCTCCCGATACTGCCGGCCGTAATATTCGAAAGAACTGCCTTTAAAGGCGGTCGCCATTGTAACTTTCGATGGCGGCGCCGGAATGAAATAGATCAAGGCGAGCGAAACAGTGCCCATACCGCAAACAACCGTTGCCAACCCTTTGAATAGTTGCGCACGACTGAATTCCAGCATGGAGGTCTCCGCAGGCACCGCATTCCGCCGTTGGAAAACGACGGTAAAACAATCCCTCTAGGCAAAGAGCATATATTTCCAACCAACCAGACGAGTGTTGTGCGGGCGCACACAAGCGCAGATGTTTATGGCGCCCCTCACGATCAGCTCTACCCAAACGTTTTGGGTAGCTGCCGATGGCACCTGTGCGGCTTGAAAGCGGGAAGTTCGGCAGATCCCGCGGGCCGATCCATGTTGAGAATATAGCCGTTTCCGGCATACGCAAAGAGGGGTGGGCGAGGTCACCCGGTATTGTTAGGCTGGAAATTATCGGTGCGCTCAGACCGACGTGATTGACCTCGGAAGCGACCTCGTTCCGTTCCTGATTCTGGTGCACGCCGCGCCGGTGCTAAGCTAACCAAAACGGACATCCGCCGACCAATCTGAATTTATGGGTTCACGCGCCAGTTGTCTCGATGCCGCGAACGGCCTAGATCAGATGTTTCACACGCCCGAGGGATTGCGAGAGGACACAGACGATGCTGCGCGACGACATCAACAACGCGGTCAAGGATGCGATGCGGGCCAAGGACGAGCGCAAGCTCTCCACGCTGCGAATGGTCAACTCGACCATCAAGAACGCCGACATCGCCGCGCGCGGGGAAGGCAAGCCGCCGCTGACCGACGCGGATCTGCTCGGCGTATTCCAGAAGATGATCAAACAGCGCCAGGAATCCGTCGAACTCTACGACAAGGGCGGCCGGGCCGAGCTGGCGGCGCAGGAGCGCGACGAGATCGCGATCATCTCCGCCTATTTGCCGAAGCAGATGTCGGATGCCGACGTCAACACTGCGATCGCGGCGGCAATTGCCGAGACCGGCGCCGCCGGCATGAAGGACATGGGCAAAGTGATCGGGGTGCTGAAGGCGAAGTTCGCCGGCCAGATGGATTTCGGCAAGGCCAGCGGCATGGTGAAGGCGGCGCTGACCGGGTAAGTCTTGCAGGGTCGGCGATAACCTCTCCACGTCATGCCCGGGCTTGTCCCGGGCATCCACGTCATTACAACTGGACGCCCGAATAGGGCTGGTGGCTCGAGAAACGAATTCTAACCATCGAAGGGTTTGCCACGCCGACCGGGGTCGTCAAGCGACATACCGAGGGCGTCAATCCGAGGGAGTGACGCCGACGTCCCCATGGATGTTCGGAGAAAATTGCGGAATTAGGCCGATTTCGAGCCGCGCCCGAAGAGCGCCGAGGGCACGAGTGCACGGAACCGCTTGGCTCAGCCAATATCGCACAGCAGCAGCGCCCTTTCGTGATCCCGCCATCTATGCATAATCTCGCGGCTGAACTTCAGTCGGTCACGAGGGGAGAAACGATGAGCGAAATTGATGGCGCTACCCTGATGGCGAGGAGCCTCAAACAGCAGGGCATCAATCACCTGTTCGGGATCGTCGGGTTTCCCGTCACCGCAATCGCCGCAGCAGCGCAGAAGGAAGGCATCGCCTATCTCGGCGTACGCAACGAACAGAGTGCCGCCTACGCGGCAGCGGCCTACGGATATCTCACCGGCCGCCCCGGCGCCTGCCTCACAGTCACCGGCCCAGGCGTGGTGCACGGTCTGGCGGGTCTCGCCAACGCCCAGCAGAACTGCTGGCCAATGATCCTGATCGGCGGCGCCTCGGAGACCTATCGCGGCGGCATGGGCGCGTTCCAGGAGGAGCGGCAGGTGCTGATCGCCTCGCCGTTCTGCAAGTTCGCGCACGGCATCGAAAGCGTGCACCGCATTCCCTACTACGTCGAGATGGCAACCCGGCAGGCAACCTTTGGTCGCCCCGGCGCCACCTATCTCGACATGCCGGACGATATCATCCGAGGCAAATGCGAACTCGACAAGGTCGTCGAGGTCGAGCGCGTCGGCGAACCGCCGCGCATGGTGGCACCGACCGACAACGTGGAGGCGGCGCTGAACCTGCTCGAGAAGGCCGAGCGACCGCTCGTGATCCTCGGCAAGGGCATGGCGTGGTCGCGCGCGGAGGACGAGGTCCGCGCCTTCATCGAGCGCACGCAAGTGCCGTTCGTGCGCTCGCCGATGGGCAAGGGCGTGATGCCGGACGACCATCCGCTGTCAGCTGGCGCCGCGCGCACGCTCGCGCTGCAACAGGCCGATGTCATCTTCCTGATGGGCGCGCGGTTCAACTGGATCTTTCATTTCGGCCTGCCGCCGCGCTATGCGAAGGACGTCAAGATCATCCAGCTCGACATCGCCCCCGAGGAGATCGGCCACAACAAGCCCACCGAAGTGGCGCTGGTGGGCGACGGCAAGGCGATCGTCGGCCAGCTCAACAAGGCGCTCCAGAACCGCCAGTGGTTCCATGCCAAGGACTCAGCCTGGCGGCAGGCGATCGCCCAGAAGACCACTGCTAACGCGGCGCAGATCAAGCCGCAGATCGACGACGAGGCTGCGCCGGCCGGCTATTACCGCGCATTGCGCGACGTCGCCGCCTGGATGCCGCGGGACGCGATCCTGAGCGCCGAAGGTGCCGGCACCATGGATATCGGGTTGACGCAATTGCCGAGCTTCAATGCCCGCTCCTGCCTCAATGCCGGTACCTACGGCACGATGGGCGTCGGTCTCGGTCAGGCCATCGCCGCCTGCGTGGCCGAGCCCGGCCGGCCGGTGATCCACCTGTCGGGTGACTCGGCGATCGGCTTTTCCGGCATGGAGATGGAGACGCTGGTCCGCTACAACCTGCCGGCCAAGATCGTCGTCCTGAACAATGGCGGCATCGGCCCCGGCATGCCAGAGATCCCGGACAACCCGATGTTCAATCTGAAACCCAACGCGCTGATCTACGGCGCGCGCTATGACCGGGTGATGGAAGCGTTCGGCGGCAAGGGATTCTTCGTCCAGAACCCGAAGGATATTCGCGGCGCCCTTGACGAGGCGATGAAGTTTGACGGCCCTGCACTGGTGAACGTGATTATCTCGCAGGGATCGACCCGGAAGGCGCAGGATTTCGCCTGGCACAGTTGATCGAGTAACACATTGAACGGCCGCGCCATTGAGGGCGCAGCTCCTTATCGGGAGAAAACGCCATGCAGGAACGCGTAAGGCAGCCGGACACCGCGGCCGGGATCCAGCCGGCGCTCAAGGGGATCAAGGTGCTCGACCTCACCCAGTTCGAGGCGGGGCCATCCTGCACCGAGGCGCTGGCCTGGTTTGGGGCGGATGTCGTCAAGGTGGAGGAGCCCCATCGTGGCGAGCCGGGACGCTGGGGAATGAGCGATCGCCCCGACGCCGATTCCACCTATTTCATTTACTACAATCTCAACAAGCGCAGCGTGACCTGCAACCTCAAGAGCGAGGAAGGCAAGGCGTTGCTAAAGCGGATGATCGCCAAGGCCGATGTGCTGATCGAGAACATGGCGCCGGGCACCTTCGCGCGACTTGGCTTCGACTATCCGCGGCTCGCCGCGCTCAATCCGCGATTGATCTTCGCGCAGGTCAAGGGTTTTGCGCCGGAGAGCGAGCACGCGAATTACCTGGCCTTCGACATGATCGCGCAGGCGATGGGCGGCACGATGGGGATCAACGGCTTTCCCGATCAGCCGCCGGTCCGGCCGGGATCGACCGTCGGCGATACCGGCACCGGCATGCTTTGCGCCATGGGCATCCTCGCTGCGCTCTACCAGCGCATGGCGACCGGCCGCGGCCAGCACATCCAGATCGCCATGCGCGATGCGATGCTGAACTACTGCCGCACGCCGATGAGCCGCCAGGCGGCGCGCAAGGACCAGTTGCCGCGCGGCGGCAACGGCGTCTACGGCACCGCGCCCGGCGGCCTCTACAAATGCGCGCCGGGGGGATTGGACGATCTCTGCTATATCTTTGCCTCGCGCGGCAACCCGGAGCATTGGCGCCGCCTGCTGAAGGCGATCGGCCGCGAAGACCTGCTCAATGATCCGCGCATGGTCGATGGCATCACCCGTTTCGAGAATCGCGAGGCGGTGGACGCGGCCATCACCGAATGGACGTCGAAGCACACCAAGCAGGAGGTGACCCGGGTCATCGCCGGCGCCGGCGTTCCCTGCGGCGCCGTGATGACCACGCTCGAGCTCATGCACGACCCCGACCTGCACAAGCGCGGCATGATGCAGACGATCGACCATCCGGTGCGCGGGCCGGTCATCGTGGCGGGTTGGCCGCTGCGGATGTCGGACAGCGAGGTACCGCTGAAATGCGCCCCGATTCTCGGCGCGGATTCCGAGGCGATCTATGGCGAGTGGCTCGGCTGCTCGCCGGACGAGGTCAGGGAGATGCGGCAAACCAAGGTGATCTGAGCTGAAGGGGCCATCCCTTCATGTCGATCGGAGTAAAAAAATTGGCCGGACACGACGTTCTGATCGTAGGAACGCGATGCGCTGGCGCGCCGCTGGCGATGCTGCTGGCGCGCAAAGGCTACAATGTTCTTGGCGTTGATCGCGCGCAATTTCCGAGCGACACCGTTTCAACGCATTTCATGTGGCCGAGAACGACAGCATCTCTTGCAAAGTGGGGATTGTTGGACAGTCTGGCGGAGACCGGATGTCCAGCGATTGATCAGGTCACGGCCGATTACGGCGCCATTGCCATTCGCGGTAGACCCAGCGCGGTTGGGGGTACGGCCGCAATGTTTTCGCCACGACGAACGGTCTTGGACAATCTCCTGGTCGATGCCGCGCGGCAAGCCGGGGCGGAGATACGGGAGGCGACCACCTTTCGGGAACTTATTTGGGCGCAAGGACGGGTCGTCGGCGCGCGCCTGCAGGGCGCTCATGGTCGGCTGGTCGAAGAATACGCCACGTTTGTGGTCGGTGCGGACGGCATGTGGTCGCCGGTCGCACGCGCCGCTGGCGCCACGATGGATGTTGCGCACCCATCGTTTACTTGCGGGTATTACGCCTACTGGGCGGGAGTGCCCACTCAAGGTGTCGAATTTTACGTTCGTCAGGGTCGCGATATCCTCGTATTTCCAACTCACGACGGGTTGACCTGCATCTGGGCGGGACGCTCACACGACGAATGGGATAAGTATCGAGCAGATGTTGAGGGCAACTACCTCGACATAATCGGGTTGGCTCCATCGCTTGCCGAGCGGCTCAAGCGCTCGAAGCAAGTAACGTCTTTCAAAGGTACTTCCAAGCTCTTGAATTTTTATCGCGAGAGCTTCGGAAAGGGTTGGGCTCTGGTAGGTGATGCCGCGTACCATCGCGATCCACTTCCGGGAATGGGCATTGGCGATGCGTTCTTGGGCGCGCAACTTCTTGCCGACGCACTTGCAGCCGGCCTCACCGATGATCCCGTGCTTCTTGATTTATCGTTAGCGGCCTACCAGTCGGCGTTTCGAAACAAAACCATGCCGATCTTCGAATATACCTTGAAGGCGGCCAGCCTCAAGGATCCCACATCCGCCGTTCCGATCTATCAGAGGATCGCCAGGTCCGAACAGGAAACAACGCGCTTTATGGATGTCCTAGCGGGAAACACCTCCTTTAAGGAGTTCTTCAACCCGCAAAACATCGGGCGATTGCTTGCCTGACATTGCGCAGTCACGGCTTGCGCCACTTCCCGAGCCGGGGCCGGGGCGGTTAACCCCGCCTGCTAGGCGCGGTCGGGCGAAGCTGACGACGATCGCGGGATCAGCCAGCTCGTGAATCGCGTTCCGGGCCTTGCAGCGTGACGCCGCCGTCGACCACCAGCACCTGGCCGGTGATGTAACGGGCGTAGTTGCTGAGCAGGAATTTCACTGCTTGGCCTACATCCCAGCCGGTACCTTCGGTCTTCAGCACCGATGCATTGACGCGCTGAGCACGTGCGGCATCGCTCATGCCGTTACCGCCAGCGTAGACCATGGGCGTATACATCGGGCCAGGGCAGATGCAATTGACCCGGATGTTGTCGCGGCCGTGATCGACCGCCATGGCTTGGGAAAGTCCGATGACCGCGGCCTTCGAGGTCGTGTAAGTAGTGAGTCCGCGTGGCCGGAGTGCCGAGATCGATGAGATGTTGACGATCGAGCCGCCCTTGGCGGTCTTGATCATGGCCGGGATCGCGTGCTTGGAGAGCAGGAACATAGTCTCGACGTTGACTTGCATCACGCGCCGATATTCCTCGGGCTTCTGGTCGACGACGCTGCCGCGGCTGCCGATGCCGACATTGTTGTCAAGGAAGTCGAGCCGGCCCCAGCGGTCGATGGCTGCATCGACCAATTGTTTACATTCGGTTTCCTTGGTGACGTCGCCGGCGTATGCCGCGGCCGTGCCGCCCTCGGCCTGTATCATTTCGACGGTGCGTTCGGCGAGTTGTCGGTCGAGATCGGCCACCAGCACCTTGGTGCCCGCGCGTGCGAGCAGGATGGCCGCCGCCCGGCCGTTGCCTATTCCATCACCCACCGCGCCGCCACCGCTCAGGATTGCGACCTTGCCGGTCAAGCCGGCGTCGTCCTCGGGACCCCTCATTACGCTTCTCCGTTAGCCGGCCACGAGCGCTATCTGTCTTTGGTCTCGTGTGATTTCCTGCGGAAAGGGATGATTTCACAACCAGGGCGGTTATGCACGCATTGGCTTGGCCCAGCATTGGTCCCCCGGCGCGGTTCAACCCGGCAATCGCCTGCTAGGCGCGGCCGGGCGAAGCTGATAACGATTTCACTCACACCTTGGAGCGGAATTGCAAGATGGACAATCGCAATGACATTTGGCGTGGCGTTGACGCGATCAAGCCGCGCTTCGTCGCGCTCAGCGACAAAATCTG
Organism: uncultured Alphaproteobacteria bacterium; assembly: GCA_963742425.1. Taxonomy (GTDB): domain Bacteria; phylum Pseudomonadota; class Alphaproteobacteria; order Rhizobiales; family Xanthobacteraceae; genus Bradyrhizobium. Next base: position 47,692 of record CAVULR010000003.1, on the reverse strand, counting down.
GGGCATGCCCGAAGTCTGCTATACCGAGGCGCGCTCGGCTGCCGAACATCTGGCGGAGTTGCGCCATCAGGGTTTCCGCATCACCGAGAATGTCGCGGACATTCCCACCGCCCTGAAGGGCGAATGGGGTGAGGGCGGTCCCGTCATCGCCTTCCTCGGCGAATATGATGCACTGCCCGGTTTAAGTCAGGAGGCAGGCGTAGCGGAGCCTCGTCCGCTCGAAACGGGAGGCCATGGCCATGGCTGCGGCCATAATCTTCTGGGTTCGGCCGCGCTGCTCGCCGCCACCGCGGCGAAGGATTGGCTTTCAGCTCACAAGGTGCCGGGGCGCGTGCGTTATTATGGCTGTCCGGCGGAGGAGGGTGGTGCGGCGAAAACCTTCATGGTTCGTTCGGGCGCCTTCGACGACGCCGACATCGCCATCACCTGGCACCCGTCCAGTTTCTGGGAGGTGGTGGTAACGCCGTCGCTGGCAAACACGCGCGCCGATTTCATCTTCACAGGGCGCACCTCGCATGCCGCGGCCTCGCCGCACCTCGGCCGCAGCGCGCTCGACGCGGTGGAGCTGATGAATGTCGGCGTGAACTACATGCGCGAGCACATGCCGAGCGAGGCCCGCGTCCATTATGCCCTGCTCGATACCGGTGGAATTGCCCCCAATGTGGTGCAGGCCCATGCCCGCGTGCGCTATTCCATCCGCGCCGGCGACTTGCCCGGCATGAACGAGTTGGTGGCGCGCGTTCACAAGATCGCGCAAGGCGCGGCGCTGATGACCGAAACCAAGATGGAGATGCGGATCATTTCCGCCGTCTCCAATGTCTTGCCCAACACCCCGCTGGAGCAGACCCTTCACCGGATCATGGAGGAACTCGGTCCCCCGCGTTTCGACGAGGCGGACGAGGAATTCGCAACCAAAATCCGCTCCACGCTGACCGAGAAAGACATCGCCTCGGTCTATCATGCGATCGGCATGGATCCCACCGATCGCCCGCTTGCCGATTTCATCGTACCGCTGGACGCCAAGCGCAATCCTCTGATCGGCTCGACCGATGTCGGCGATGTGAGCTGGGTCGTCCCGACCGTTCAGGTTCATGCTCCGACGGTCGCCATCGGGACGCCCTTTCACACCTGGCAGGTGGTCGCACAGGGCAAGAGCCCGGCCGCCCACAAGGCCATGGTGCAAGCCGCCAAGGCCATGGCGGGGCTTGGCGTCAAGGCGCTGACCGAGCCGGACCTGATTGCTGCGGCCAAGGCCGATCTCAAAAAGCGAACGGCCCGCACGCCCTATGTGAGCCCGCTGCCGGCAAATATCGCACCGCCGCTCGAGATGTCGCTGAGTTGATCCTAAATTCTGGGTCCCGGTTCTGCGGAGCAGCGTGAAGAGCACGCTGCACCGCGCCCGGGACGCGGCTATTGCGTCGAGATCGACGGCCTCGTTCCCCGGATGCTGCGCAGCGCCTCTTGCGGTGCGCAGATCCGGGGTCCACTCTCTGCGAGAGACCTTCCCGTCCTTGTCCCGAATGCTTCATCGGCGCATAATCCGGGAACCTCTCATCCAACACGGATCGCCCTATTCAGTCCGGCAAGCCGAGCTTTCGAAGATTTTCTGCCATACGGTTCAGGATGGCGGGAGAGAAGACCATGGCTTGTTTGAACTTTGAAATCGTCAGATCGGGGTAGTGCCGCAGCATTTCCGCAAAAGCCTGTTGAGCCTCTTCGACCCGGCCGGCTCCCGACAGAGCGGCGGCCAAATTGCGGTATATCCAACTTGCATTTGGCCGCTCTTCGAGGGCACGCCGATAGAACGCGACGGCCTCGTCGTATTCCTGTGATACTTCATGGGCGGAGCCGATCCCTACATAATTGTTGAAATTCATGGGATCGATCGGGCTCAAGCGCAGAGCATGCTCGAAATTAGCGATCGCCTTTCGAGGTTGATCGGAATAGTTCTCGAGCCATCCGAGCCGAGACCAGGCCCATGCGGCGTTGGGATCGAGGGTGACGGCGCGCTCAAGCAGCAAACGCGCGGTTCCATGGTTGTGTACGAAAGTATGCACGGCGCCGAGCACGGCCAGGATAATGGGATCGCTGCCGCTCATCTCTGCGGCCCGCTCGGCGAGCGATCGCGCCATGGCCTGACTGGCCGCGATATCATCCGCCCAATTGTAGACGGAGCGCTGGGCGTGGCACCAGCCGGCGAGCGACAAAGCCAGGGGGTATTCGGGGTCGATCGCGAGTGCTTTTTCGAGGAGTTCGAGCGCTTTGGCGCTCTCGTCCTTCTCAAGCGCCCAGACATGAGGCATTGCTCTCATCGTAAAATCGTAGCTGCCCAGGTCTTGCGGCCGCTTGCGTCGCGACCGCTCGATCTCGGCGATGCGGATGGAGGGCTGTAGCGCGCCTGCCACCTGCTCCGTTATTCGATCCTGTAGATCAAAGAATTCATCGATGGCGCCGTCAAAGCGCGAACTCCAGACGTGTGCGCCTCCCTCGGTCTCGATCAGTTGAACGATGATGCGGAGCCGGTTGCCGGCTTTCTGCACGCTGCCTTCGAGCATATAGGCAACGCCCAATTCCCTGCCGATATCGCGCGCATTTGTAGCGCGGCCCTTATAGGTGAATGCTGAGCTGCGCGCGATAACGAAAAAGGAACGGATGCACGAAAGCGCGGCGGTAATCGCCTCGACAATTCCATCGGCAAGGTAGTCCTGACCCGCCTCAGCGGACATGTTGTCGAACGGCAGCACGACGATCGACGGCTTGTCGGGCAGCGCCAGATCTTGAACGTGTGCCGGAGAGGAACTTGAGCGGATCGCCGGGGCGGCCTCGCCGGCAAGCCGTATGCGCCAGGCGCGCATCGGTTCGGCAATATTCTTTAAGGTCTGCTCCCCGATGTTATCGAAGGCGATATCGATCTTGCCGCGAATTTGCCGGTGCGCATCGTCGGAGATGCAGACGCCGCCCGGCTCGGCAATTCCCTCGAGGCGTGCCGCGATGTTGACCCCGTCTCCGAAAATATCGTCGTCGTCGACGAGGATGTCGCCGACGTGAATGCCGATGCGGAATTCGATCCTGAGTTCCGGCGCCACGCCGGTGTTTCGTCTGGCCATCTCTCGCTGGACTTCCACCGCGCAGCGCGCGGCATCGACCGCGCTGGCGAACTCGACCAGCATGCCATCGCCGGTCGTCTTGACGATGCGGCCGCGGTGGGCGGTAATCCCGGGATCGAAGAGTGTCTTTCGAAAGGTCTTTAGCTGTGCAAGGGTGTGCTCCTCGTCGCGGCCCATCAACCGGCTGTAGCCGGCGATATCCGCCGCCAGCACAGCTGCCAGCCGCCTTTCCACGCGATTGTCGGTCAAACACAGACCCCCTAAATCGGCGATATGAGGCGCTGATTATAAAACCACAGGGAGGCTCGTCCGACTAGCGCCACATGTCGCCTTTGGGTCATTTTCGGACCTCGGCGCGCGCAACCGCAAAGTTCCCGCTTCTCCCCGACAGCGGACATGCGGTGGAAGACCTCGTGTGCCCGGATGCTGCGCGGCGAAACCTTACCCAGCCCCCGGGGGTATCCCTGACCTGCTCCAGGACTTGATTTTGGCCGGCAAGTGTTTTCGCGGGTGCTACGGCCATGCCGCCCATTAACTTCCCGATAACGAAAATCAATTTGGGCTCAAAAATTTTTTGATCGTCCCCTTGAAACCAAAAACCGCTTTTTTTATTTTCTGCCTCGCCACCGTGAAGTGGCGTCTCCGATGCCTGAGGGGTCGGGGACTTGAGACGGGCACCGGTCGTGTCCGGTGCCGCTCGTACCCATTTTGCTCTTTTGGAGGATCTGGCTATGCGCACTTACGACTTCTCTCCCCTTTGGCGTTCGACCATTGGTTTCGACCGCCTTTTCGACCTCGTTGAAAGCGCCCAGCGGGCCGGCGAGGACAATTATCCGCCCTACAACATCGAACGGCTGAGCGAGGATCGCTACCTGATTTCGCTTGCGGTGGCTGGCTTCTCGCCCGACGAAATCTCGGTGACGGCCGCGCAGAACGTCGTCACCATCGAAGGCGGCAGGCCCGACAAGATCGAGCGCGAATATCTCTATCGAGGTATTTCCGCGCGGCCCTTCAAGCGGCAATTCAGCCTTGCCGACTACGTTCAGGTGAAGAGCGCCGCATTCGAGAACGGCTTGCTGAAAATCGAACTGGTCCGGGAAATCCCCGAGGCGATGAAGCCGCGGCGAATTGCCATCAATGGCGCACCCGCCAGCAACGCGCAGCAGATCGAAGCCAAAGCCGCGTAAAATCATTTTCAAGCATTGCGCTCCCGCCCGGCCCGCCGGGCGGGAGATACTGAGCCCGCCGTATCGGGCCCAAACACAAACCAGAGGTGTCCACGAAAGGAGAAGGAGGACCTTCCCCATGACCGATCATGGAGACAATGTTATCGACCTGAACGCAATCCTGCACCCAGGTTCTGTTTACGATCATCCCCGCGACGTCGTGGCCGACCCGACCCTATCTATCGGCGAGAAACGGGCGATCCTCGCTTCCTGGGCGTCGGATGCCGCCGCCGTCGTATCCAATCCCGCGTTCCGCGAATTGCCGGGGTCGCGCCACATGGTGACCATCGATGAGGTGCTGGAGGCCTTGTCCGCCCTCGATCCATCGCCCAGGGGGCCGCCGGGTGGAAAGCCCGCCCGCATCAAATCCGCCGCGCGAGTTGGCATGGCGGCGTGAATGGATGCCTGTGAAGACCGATAACGAGGATGCTTGACGAGAATCGGCGCGTTGCGGCGCGCCGGAGTGAAAGGCGAGGGAGAGACTCTCCCGTGTCTCGTCGTCCCTGCGGACGCGGGGACCCATAATCACATGCGCCGGTTGTTTCACCGGCTGCTGGCTGTACCTGCTTTCCAACAATATCGGCCGCGGAGTATGGGTCGCTGCGTCCGCAGGGGCGACGAGAATCCTTGGGGCAATCCTACGGCGTCTTGATTCCCATCTCCTTCAGCGTCGCGAGCTTCCGCTGCTGCGGCGCCATCTTGCTCGCGGCCACAAATTGCAAAAAAGCGGCGGCGGCTGGCGACCTGTCCATGCTGCGGTGACATCGTTGCCCCCTTCTAAAACAACAGATATTGGCTGAAATTCTCGGGAGGCGGCACGCTGCAATGCAACCGGCCAACATAAGGCCGTTTAGCGCATCGTTGGCTTGGCGTCCCAAGCGTTGTGCAATCCGGGCACGCTTCGCTATGATATCGCCGCGAACTCAGCCAACGCAGAGTGGCGTCGATAGCCCCGGGTGGAAAAGCATGAGCGGTCACGTTAAACTTGCAATGTATGTTTGGATATCGCTGCTCGCGTGCGGGACCGCCTATGCCGAGCCGCAAGTGATCGGCGCTCCGCCTGAAGCATCGAATATGAGGCTCGTCGGCAGCAACGATTTGCAGGCGCGCAGTGCCTATCAGCCGACCATCCATCACCAGGGCGAGCGCTGGATCGCCTATATCGGTCATCACGGCGGCACCGACGCCGTTCCGGCGCCTGTCAATCCGCTGACCGGAAAGGCCGAGCCGAACGGCACCTCGATCGTCGACGTCACCGATCCCGCACAGCCGAAATACCTGCACCATATCCCCGGGCAGGCCGGAACCTATGAGAGCGGCGGTGCGCAGATGGTGCGCGTCTGCGACGGCAAGGCGCTGCCCAGGGGCGACCGCAACGCGGTCTATATGCTGCGCACCTTCGGCGGCGAAGCGCATGAAATCTGGAATGTTGCCGATCCCGCAAATCCGGTTCTCATCACGCGGATCGCGGGCTTGAAGGATACGCACAAGAACTGGTGGGAATGCGAGACCGGCATTGCGTTTCTGGTGTCCGGCGCGCCGGACTGGCGCACCCGCCGCATGACCCAGGTCTATGACCTCTCTGATCCCGCGCATCCCGTGAAGATCAGGGATTTCGGCCTTCCGGGGCAGGAACCGGGCTCGACCGGCGCGGTGCCGACCGAACTGCACGGGCCGATCTCGACCGGCCCGCAAGGCAATCGCGTCTATTTCGGATACGGCACCAACAAGGGCGGTTTCCTGCAGATCGTCGATCGCGACAAACTCATCAACGGACCGAAGGAGGCTACCGCCGATAACCTTCGCCTTCCGGAAGTCTCGAGGCTGGCGATGTCGGCTTTCAATGGCGCCCACACCGTCTTTCCGATGAAGGCATTTCCGATCGCCGAATTCGCCCACGACAAGGACGGCCAGATGCGCGACATCGTGATGATCGTCGACGAGGCGATCCTGAACGAATGCAACGAGCCGCGGCAGATGGTCTGGTTCGCCGACGTTACGGTCGAGAATCGCCCGATGATGATTTCAAGCTTCACGGTTCCGGAAGCCAGCGGATCATTCTGCGAGCGGGGAGGGCGGTTCGGCTCCCATTCGTCGAACGAGAGCATGGCGCCGGTCTACTACAAGAAGATGGCGTTCATCGCCTTCTTCAATGCCGGCGTGCGTGCGCTCGATATTCGCGATCCCTATCATCCGGTCGAAGTCGGCTATTTCATTCCCTCGATCACAGCGGCGACCGACAAGCGCTGCGTGACCGTCGATGGCAAGGACCGCTGCAAGGTCGCGATCCAGACCAACAATGTCGAGACCGACGAGCGCGGCTATATCTACATCGTCGATCGCGCCAACACCGGTCTGCATATCCTGGAATTGACCGGCGCCGCCCGCGCCGCGGCCGGTCTGCCCTGATGCCGGTGATGGGGGATGCGTAAACTATTGATAGCTGCGGCAATCGCGATCGCCACACTGGCCGCGTTAGCCGGTTACCAAAAAGCGCAATCGGATGTCGAGGGTTGGCGCGAAATCGCCTGGCCGTTTGCGCGCGATGGTTGGCCCGCCGGGCGTGCGTTCCGTTGCGCCGTTGAATGGTGCGGTGGCGATATCGAAGTGTATGTGCGTCCGAAGGCCGGTTTTTGCAATTGCGACAGCGGCGTTGCCGATGATGACGAAGTCGATCGCGTCGCCGATCTCGATCTGATGAGCCTGCGCTTCGCCGCGCTCGCCCCGGGCAAGGCGACCCGGATCGCCGGCATGCCCGGGCGACTGCGAACCTACGATCTCGAGATGGCCGACGGCTCACGGCAATCCGCCGTCGGCATCGCCGTGTCGCGGCGCTGCGACCTGCTGGTCGCGGTGGCGCAAGGCAAGGGCACAGCCCCGGACGTTCAGCGCGTGGCGCTCGATTTCCTCACTTCCCGCGAGATGACGCGCTGGATGGTGTCCGCCATGGAGGGGAGCGGCAGCCCCACCCCCCACTCCCTCCCGCAAGGGAGCGGGAAGTAAAGATGCGCATCGTCGGGGGGCGATTGAAGGGCCGCAACATTGCCTCGCCGTCGTCGCGCGACATCCGCCCTACCGCGGACCGGTTGCGTGAGTCGCTGTTTAATATTTTGATCCACGCCTATGACGATCCGATCGCAGGCGCGCGCGTGCTCGACCTGTTCGCCGGCACCGGCGCGCTCGGCATCGAGGCGATCTCGCGCGGGGCGGCGTTCGCGCTGTTCGTGGATAACGGTGCTGAGGCCCGCGCGCTGATGCGCAACAATGTCGAGGCGCTGGGCCTCGGCGGAGTGACCAAGGTGTATCGCCGCGACGCCACGAATCTCGGCCCCGCGCATCCCATGGCGCCGTTCTCGCTGGTGTTTCTCGATCCGCCCTACGCAAAAAAGCTTGCCGACAAGGCGCTTATCTCGTTGCGCGAAGGCGGCTGGTTGACGGGGGGTGCGCTGCTGATCGTCGAAGAGGCCAAGGCCGCGGAATTTACGGCGCCTGCAGGTTTCGAGGAACTGGAGCGGCGCCAATACGATGATACCGAGTTCGTGTTCCTGCGCGCAGTTGCACGGCCATCATCGTCCGCCTTCGCGGAAGATGATGGCCTACCAAGCGGAAACCCAGCATAAGGTTACGCGCGGAATTCTCGAAGAAATGAAAGCAGAAACGACAGGCCGGTCAGCACGACATAAATAATCAGCGCATTGAGTGCGATCGCGGCGAGGAGCCATTCGCTCGAAATATAATCGATCCATGGCAATCCCAGCAGAACGGCACCAAGACCGGCAAAGGTTCGGTGGTCGAACATCGGATAGGCGGCCGCGCAAGCGAATAACAGCAGGTAGATAATTGCTCCAATCGCCCCCAATCTCGATCGCATCACCGCCGTCCGAACAACTTCTCGATATCCGAAAGTTTCAATTCCACGTAAGTCGGGCGGCCGTGGTTACACTGCCCGGAATTCGGCGTGTCCTCCATCTCGCGCAACAGCGCGTTCATCTCTTCCGGCTTGAGGATACGGCCGGCCCGCACCGAGCCGTGGCAGGCCATGGTGGCCGCGACGTGCATCAGACGGCGCTCCAGCGGCAGCGCTTCGTCCCATTCCGCCATGTGCTCGGCGAGATCACGCAGCAATGATGCGGCGTCGGTTTTACCGAGCAGCGAGGGCGTCTCGCGCACCGCGACCGCACCGGGGCCGAAGGATTCGATCGCAAGACCGAACGCTGCCAGCTCCTCGGCGCGCGCGATTAGCCGCTCCACCGTCGCCTCGTCGAGCTCGACGATCTCCGGGATCAGCAGGATCTGCCGCTGCACGCCGTTTTTCGCCAGCGATGCTTTCAGTTTCTCATAGACGATGCGTTCGTGGGCGGCGTGCTGGTCAACCACGACGAGCCCGTCGCGGGTCTGCGACACGATATAGGTCTCGTGAATTTGCGTCCGCGCCGCGCCCAACGGACGGTCGAGCAGATCGGCGGATGGTGCTTGCTGAAAGCGTATATCGGCCGTGGGGGCGCCGACATCGAACGTCGCCTGGCCCGGTTCGGCAAGCGCCGTCGCCGCGGAGCCGCCGAAGGCAGGTCCGGCGCCTGCCGGATAGGCCGGCGAGCGCCGCCAGTCCCAATTGGCGCGCGGGGTATATGACGGGCGGAAAGAGGCGATGGCGGCGCCATCGCTGTTGGCGGCGGTGCGCTTGCCCTCGCGGGCAAGTCCTTCCTTCAGCGCGTGTACGATCAGCGCGCGGACGAGGCCCGCATTGCGAAACCGCACCTCGGTTTTGGCGGGATGCACGTTGGCGTCGACCTCGCCGCAATCCAGTGTCACGAACAGCGCCACCACCGGATGACGATCGCGCGGCAGATAGTCGGAATAGGCCGCGCGCACCGCGCCGAGGATGAGTTTGTCGCGCACGGGACGGCCGTTGACGAACAGATATTGCCCGAGCGCGTTGGCGCGGGTCAGCGACGGCGCAGCAGCGAAGCCTTCGACGATCACTCCGTCGCGTTCGGCACGCACCTCGATCGCGCTCTTTCGAAAATCGGCCCCGAGGATATCGCCGAGTCGCGTCAACCGGCCGCTCGCGCCGGGCAGCGCGGCCGCCCAGGTGACGGGCGCGCGCTCCTCGCCGGCCAGCGTGAAGGCGATGTCCGGGCGCGCCATCGCAAGCCGGCGCACCACCTCGCGGATCGCCTCGGCCTCGGTGCGATCGGTCTTGAGAAATTTCAGCCGCGCCGGAGTCGCGTAGAAGAGGTCGCTGACCTCGACGCGGGTTCCCTGAGCAAGCGCCGCCGGCATGATGGGCGATTTCTCGCCGCCTTCCACCGACAACGACCATGCATGAGGTTCGCTTGCGTGGCGGGTGGTGATGCCGAGCTTCGCCACGGCGCCGATCGAGGGCAGCGCCTCGCCGCGAAATCCCAGCGTGCGGATCGCCAGCAGATCCTCGTCGTCGAGTTTGGACGTGGCGTAACGATCGACCGCGAGCGCCAGATCCCCATAGGTCATGCCGCTGCCATCGTCGGTAATCCCGATCCGCCGCCGGCCGCCGCCATCGGTGAAGACGTCGATCCGGCTGGCGCCGGCGTCGATGGCGTTTTCAACGAGTTCCTTGACCACGCTGGCCGGACGCTCGACCACCTCGCCGGCGGCGATGCGGTTGACGATTTGTTCGGGGAGTTGGCGGACCGGCATGGCGTCGAGCGACTCGCAGAATGGAGAAGCCAATCTAGGAGCTTTTACACGGCAACGGGAGTACGAGAGCGCCAGCTCTCCCCGCTGTTCTCCGGGTATCGGGCGCCGTTCCCCGGATGCTGCGCAGGGCGCCGCCACGCGGCGGGGTGCGCTGCTGATCCGGGGCCCACCCTTGGAGCCTAGGCGGGTCCCGGCTCTGCCGGGCAGCGGACTGGACGAGGCTTGCGCATCGCGGGGAGGACGCTGCACCGCGTCCGGGACACGGGCGCGGGCTCAATCGTCGAAGCCGCCCGGGCCGCGCTTTGCCTTGACGTCGCCGCGGCGTTTTTTGCCGTCCAGCCGACGCTGTTTCGATCCCGCCGTCGGCCGGGTCGGGCGTCGCGGGGTTGGACGGGTCGCAGCCTCGCGCAACAGTTCGAGCAGGCGGTCGGTTGCGTCTGAACGGTTGCGCTCCTGGGTTCGGAAACGCTGCGCATGGATCACGATCACGCCGTCCTTGGTCATGCGCTGGCCGGCCAGGCGATGCAGCCGCGCCGCGACATCCGGCGCCAGCGTTACCCGGCGGGTATCGAAGCGCAATTGTGCGGCCGTCGAGAGCTTGTTGACGTTTTGCCCGCCCGGTCCGGAGGCGCGGACGAAAGAGATCTCGATGTCGTTTTCGTCGATCGTGAGGTCGCGGGAAATCCGCAGCATAGCGTCACCGGGGCCCGGGATGATCCCCGACGGGAATCGGACCAGACGAGAGGATAGCGGTTTTGCGTGCGGTGCTGAAGCAGAGGCGTGCCCGGATGCCGCGCAGCGCCGTAAGCGGTGCGCTGCTGATCCGGGGCCTATACGGAGAACAAAGAATTTGTCCTGCCTATGCCCGCACCGCCGACGAGCACGTTGCACTGCCCCCGGGCACTGGACGCCGCTATTCAATTCGCCTTCGGCGTCGCGGCGGCGGGTTGGGCGGCGGCTTGCGGGGCGCGGCCGACGATGACGGTGAGCAGGCCTTGGCTCCATAGCCGCCGGGCGGCCTTCCTGGCGTCGTCGAGCGTCACCGCATCCACGATCGCGTTGCGCTTGTCGATGTAGTCGATCGGAAGCTTGTCCAGCTGATATTGCAGCAGCGCCGCTGCCAGCTTCGATGAGGTATCGAGTGCCAGCATTTGCGAGCCCTTGAGATAGGATTTCGCTTCGTCGAGTTCCTGCTGGGTCGGGCCGTCCTCGGCCATGCGGCGGATTTCCTTTTCGACGGCATCGACTGTCTCGCCGGCGCGCTCGGCGCGGGTTCCGGTACTGCCGACGACCAGCGCGGAGTGTTCAGCCCACATCAAGGATTCATAGACCGAATAGGCAAGACCGCGCTTCTCCCGGACTTCGCGATAGAGCCGCGACGACCCGCCGGCGCCGAGAATGTGGTTGACGACATAGGCGGCCATGAAATTCGGATCGTTGCGCAGCAAACCGGGGCCGCCGAACGTCACCACGGTCTGCGGCACGTCGAGCGGAATGAAGGCGCGCTGCGGCGGCCTGGCTGCCTCAATGTCGGCAACCGGCACAAGGCTTGATTTGGCCGGCAATCCGCCAAACGTGCTGTCGAGCAGTTTACCGAGTGTCGTTGGGTCGACATCGCCGACCACCGCGATCTTCAGCGTATCCCGGGCGAGCACGCGGCGCGCATAATCCTTCATGTCGGCGACATCGATCTTCGGCACGCTTTCGAGAGTGCCGTTGGATTGCCGGCCGTAGGGGTGGTCGCCGAATGCCACTTCCAGGAACTTGCGGCCGGCAAGCGAGGTCGGGTTCGAGGTGTCGCGCCGCAGCCCGGAAATGACCTGAGCGCGAATCCGCTCGATGTCGGCGCTGTCGAAATGCGGCGACGTCAGCGCCATCCGCAGCAGATCGAAAGCCTCGTCCCGGTCATCCCTCAGCATCCGCAGCGAACCGCGGAAATAGTCCCGCGTCGAATTGAAACTCAAGTCGATGGCGCGCCGTTCGAGGCGTTCGTGGAAGCTACTGGAATCCAGATCGCCCGAGCCTTCATCGAGCAGATTGCCGACCAGGTTGCCGACGCCGGACTTTCCGGCCGGGTCTTGCGAGGCGCCGCCGCTAAACGCATACTCCATCGCAATCAGCGGGACGGTAGCGTCCTGCACGAACCAGGCTTCGATGCCGCCGGGCGAAACCAGATGCTGGATCCTGGCTGCGGCGTGCGAAGGCGACGACGAAAGCGGCAACATCGCCAGACCGGCGGCAACCATCCATGCGATGCGCCGTGCGCAAGGCCTCCGACAAGTTTTGGCATGGATCACGAGCGCTTCTCCTCGCGTTTCGGCGCGGCGTCCTTGATCAGATAACCGGTCACCGATCGCTTCCTGTCCAGCCATTTTTGCGCGACCGCGCGGACCTGTTCTGCAGTGACGGCGCGGATGCGATCCGGCCAGTTCCGGATGTCGTCGATGCTCAGACCGGTGGCAAGTCCGCCGCCATACCAGCGCGCCAGCGTCGCCTGATTGTCCTGGGCGTAGATCGCTTCGGCGATAAGCTGGGTCTTGACGCGTTCGAGATCCTCGCTGCGAACCAGGTTTTGCCCGGCATCTGATAACACACGGTCGATCACCTCCTCGACCTGTGCGAACTCGACGCCGGGTTTCGGCGAAACCGAGATCGAGAACTGCGTGTCGTCCAGCGCGGTGCCCTGATATCCGGCGCCGGCGTTGATCGCGAGCGGCCTGTCGACCACCAGCGCGCGATAAAGATAGGAATTGCTGCCGCCGCCCATCAATTGTGCAAGTACGTCGAGCGCCTGGCTTTCTCCGGCCGCGGCGGTGGCGGCGGAAGGAACCAGATAATATCGTCGCAGGCCGGGTTGTTCGACCCTGGGGTCGGACAGCGTCACCGTGCGCGGCGCAGCGGGCTCCGGCTCCTGTGGACGAAGCCGCCGCGCGGGGATCGCGGGCTCGGCGGCGACATTGCCGAACGTCCGCTCTACCATCGGGCGGACATCGCCGGCGTCGACGTCGCCGGCGATCACCAGCGTCGCATTGTTCGGCGCATAGAAGCGTCTGTAGAACGCCAGCGCATCTTCGCGGCCGAGTTGCTCGATTTCCCGGCGCCAGCCAATCACGGGGCGGCCATACGGATGGTTCAGATACAGCGCGGCCATCATCTGCTCGGCCAGCCGCGCCTCGGGATTGTTGGCGACCCGCATGTTGAATTCCTCGAGCACGACGTCGCGTTCCGGCAGCACATTTTCGTCCTTGAGGATCAGGCCCGTCATGCGGTCGGCCTCGAACTCCATCATCTTGGCCAACTGCTCGCGCGGCACACGCTGGAAATAGCCGGTATAGTCGGTCGAGGTGAAGGCGTTTTCGTTGCCGCCGATCCGAAGCACGGTTTCGGAAAATTCGCCGGCCGGATGTTTGCTGGTGCCCTTGAACATCAAATGTTCGAGAAAGTGCGCGAGGCCGGATTTACCCGGCGTTTCGTCGGCGGAACCGACCTTGTACCAGATCATCTGGGTAACGACCGGCGTGCGGTGATCCGGGATCACCACGACCTGCAGGCCGTTGCGGAGGGTAAAGGAGGCCGGAGGCGGCGAGGTCAACGTGGTCTGGGCGTAGGCGCGCTGCAAGGCGAGAGGTGCGACAACAAGCAAGGCCAGCGCCGATATTCGAAGTCGTGAAGTCATGGCATGTGTTGACGACAGTCAGCCTGGATATCCGCCGATTGCGGTCTGTCCTTTTTTGCTGGAGCAAATCGATGGTACGAAGCGCCGGCTCGCGGTCCGAAGCATCGCCCCTCGTCGCTTTCGAGCGCGACGCCGGGACGCGAGCCAGGGCTTTCGGTACCGGGGGTAGCCGCCAATCGCCGGACGCTCCCTGAGGCCAGCGCCTGCCTTCAATAGTTGACTTCTTTGCCCGTTAGAACGTCGAATCGCTTGTTATTGGATTCTCTGGGTCCCGTACCGTAGGCGTAGTTCGGCGACGGAGTTTGGTAGCCCGTCGGCGGCTGGGTCAGGGTTTCCCGGGTCGGCTCGCCCGAGAAAGGCGCGGTTTCGTTGGCGTTGCCACCGAAAATGTTCTTGAACAATCCGCCGGTGTAGCCGAGTTGTGCCGGGCTCAGGATCGGGTTGTTGTTCGAAGCGCCCGGCTGGTTCGGATTGTTATTGGTGCGCGCGGGGGCTGCCGTCTTGCCGACGTTGAGTTCGCTCGACGTCAGGCGACGGCTCGATTCCAGAGGATCCTTGTTTTCTTTCTTGCGGGCCGCAATGGCGGCCTTGCGCCGGGCTTCATCCGGATCTTTCGGCCAATTCTTGGTCTTTACTTCATCGGCAACAGATTCCGGCGGCGGCAGTTCGATCTTTGGGGGCACCACCAGCGGAGACCGCTCGCGATATTCGATGCCCCGGTTCTCCATCCTGGTGCCGCCGAGACCGGACATGATATTCTCGATGACCTTCTCCTCGAAGGTCTTGTCGTCATCGTCATCGTCCTCGGCACGCGCGACTCCCGCCGTCATCACCAGACCGACGCCGAGTATCACGATGGCAAGCCGCCTGGCGCGCGTCAGCGCTCCCGACGAAATCCGCGCAGTCCACCGCTTGGCATCAGTTTCGCGCATCGCGCATCCCGTTCAAAGTTTCCGCTCGCGAATCAAGGCCCAGCGTCGCAACCGGCAAGCAAGGTTCAAGCTTGGCTCGTATCAGCCGGGATCAGGGCGCTTTTGCGGCGGGTACCCCCAGGAAGGATTCATACAACAGGGCCGCTACCCCGGCAACAATGGCCACATCGGCAAGGTTAAAGACGTACCAATTGAAGGTATTTTCCCCGATCTGGACGTGGAACAGGACGAAATCGACCACCGCGCCGTAGACGAAGCGGTCGGTGGCGTTGCCGATGGCACCGCCGATGATCAGGCCGAGCGCGACGGTGGCGAGCACGGTGCGCGACCTCGCCATCCAGATGGCAAGAACGATCACGGCTGCTGCCTTGATGACCATCAGGCTGATCTGGCCCAACTGGCTGTCGCTCTGGAACCAGCCGAAGCTGATCCCGACATTCCACGTCAGCACCAGATCCAGGAACGGCGTAACCCTCACCACGCCGCGGTTGGCGATATCGAATATGAACAGCAGCCAGAGCTTCGAGACCTGATCGAGCGCAAGGGCGGCGAGGCCCGCGATTACACCGGGGCGGAGGGGAGAGATCATGGCGAGGCTGCCGCGGCAAATACAAGTGTTGTCCCCGCGAACGCGGGGACCCATACGCCGTGTCGAATCTGTTCTGAAAGACTGCTGGTCATCTTCCTTCGTTTATCTCGAACGCCGGTGGCTATGGGTCCCTGCTTTCGCACGACGAGCTTAGACACTCACTCCCAGTGCTTTCAATTCGCGCAGCGCCTGCGCGTCGCGCGGCGACACGTCGGGATATTCGGGATCATCGCCGACTGTGGGGAGGATTTTCCAGGAGCGCGCGCATTTGACCCCGGCAGCCTTTTCGACGACGACCGCGACGCCATGCACGTCATCCAGCCGGAAGGCCGTCGGCGGCGCCTCGTCGTTGCTCACCATGGCGTTCGACGTAATGCAGACCTCGGCGAGATCCACCCCGAACAACGTGGCAAAGATCTTCTTGTCCGACACGTAAACCAGCGGCCAGGCCTCCAGCGACGAGCCGATGCGCTTGCCCGCGCGTTCGACTTCCAGCGCTCCGGTCACGACGCGGCGGACATTGCGGATGGTCTCCCATTTCGCCGCCAGCGCATCGTCGCGGAACGCCTCGAACCCGTCGGGAAACAGCGTCAGATGCACCGACGGCTCGGCGTCCGGCCGGTAGAGCCGCCAGGCTTCGTCGCAGGTGAAGCTCAATACCGGCGCGAACCATCGCAGGATCGCGTCGCAAAGAATATCGATGGTGGTGAGCGCGGCTTTCCGCGCCGATGACGACGGCGGGTCGCAATACAGCGTGTCTTTCCGGATATCGAAATAAAACGCCGACAATTCGGTGTTCATGAATGCCGACAGGCTGGCGACCACGGTCTTGTAATCGAACTCCGCGTACGCCTTGTTCACGATGGCCGCCTGGCCCGCGAGCTGATGCAGCATCAGGCGCTCGAGTTCGGGCATCCCGGCATGCGCGACCGCTTCATCACGCCTGAAGTGATGCAGCGTGCCCAGCATCCAGCGTATCGAGTTGCGCAGCTTGCGATAGGTCTCAATGGTATTTTTGAGGATTTCCGGGCCGATGCGCTGATCGTCGACATAGTCGGTGGCGCAGACCCAGAGCCGCAATATATCGGCGCCGGACTGCGCGATCACTTTTTGGGGCTCGACGGTGTTGCCGATCGACTTCGACATTTTTCGGCCGTTCTCATCGAGCGTGAAGCCGTGGGTGAGCACGACGTCGAACGGCGCACGGCCGCGGGTGCCGCAACTTTCCAGCAGCGACGACTGGAACCAGCCGCGGTGCTGATCGGAGCCCTCCAGATACATCACGATGTCGTTGCCGCCGTCGGCCTTGCGCCTGATATCGCCGAGGGTCGGAAAATGCTTGCGGTCTTCCAGCACGAAGGCATGTGTCGAGCCGGAATCGAACCAGACGTCGCAGATATCGTCGACCTTCTTCCATTCCTCATTGGCAAGCGAGCCGAGAAAGCGTTCTCGGGCTCCGTCCAGGTACCAGGCGTCGGAGCCTTCCTGCTCGAAGGCGTCCGCGATGCGCTTGTTGACGGCGTCGTCGATAAGGATTTCGGCCGATCCGTCGGCTTTCTCGCGTACGAATACCGCGATCGGCACGCCCCAGGCGCGCTGGCGCGAGAGCACCCAGTCGGGCTTGCTTGTTATCATGCCATTGATGCGGTTCTGGCCCGATGGCGGCACCCACTGCGTCACCGAGATCGCATGCAGCGCGCGCGCCCGCAGCGTGTCGCCTTCTCTCACCTCTCCCGATGGGAGAGGTGAAGGGGGATCCGCAATCGGTTTATCCATCGCGATGAACCATTGCGGCGTATTTCGAAAAATCACCGGCTTCTTCGAGCGCCACGAATGCGGATATTGATGCTTGAGCCGGCCGCGCGCCAACAGCATGCCGCGCTCGACCAGCGCCTTGATGACGGCCTCGTTGGCGTCGCCCTTCTCGCCCTTGTCGTTGATGACGCGTTTGCCCGTGAAGCCCGGCGCCTGATCGGTGAAGGCGCCGTTCTCGTCAACGGTGTAGGGAATTGTGGTGTTGATGCCGCGCGCGGCCAGGTCGCGCCCATTCACGGTCCAGACTTCGAAATCCTCCCGGCCATGTCCGGGCGCGGTGTGGACGAAGCCCGTGCCGGTGTCGTCAGTGACGTGATCGCCCTCGAGAAGTGGCACGCGAAACTCGTAACCGCCGGCGAGGCCCGCGAGCGGATGGGCGCATTCGATGGCCGCGAGCGCGGTCGCCGGCACTGCGCCGACCTTCTCAAACGCTGTGACGCGCGCCTGTTTTAATACCGCTTCCGCGAGCGTGTCGGCCAAAATCAGGAGATCGCCCGACTTCGCCCAGTTGTCCACCGGCGACTCGCTGACCCGATAAAGGCCGTAGGAAATCTTCGGCGAAAGGCTGATGGCGCGGTTGCCCGGCAGCGTCCAGGGCGTGGTCGTCCAGATCACGATGCTCGCATCGCTCACGGCCTGTACGATGGCGGCGGAAACGTCCTTGCCGGATGCGAGTTCGATCTGCGCGACGGGAAACTTCACCCATACCATGTCCGAGGTGTAATCCTCGTACTCGATCTCGGCTTCCGCCAGCGCGGTCTTCTCCACCACGCTCCACATCACGGGCTTGGAGCCGCGATACAACGTGCCGTTGGCGGCGAACTTCATCTGCTCCCGGGCGATCTGCGCCTCGGCAAAATAATCCATCGTCGCGTAAGGGTGATCCCAGTCGCCGATGATGCCGAGCCGCTTGAACTCCTCGCGCTGCACGTTGAGCCAGTGGCCGGCATAGGCGCGGCACTCTTTTCGGAACGCCACCATCGCCGCCGAGTCCTTGAAATCAGGCTTCGGCTTGCCTTTGGAGCGATAGTTGTCTTCCTCGATCTTCCATTCGATCGGCAGGCCGTGGCAGTCCCAACCCGGCACGTAGTTGGAATCGAAGCCGAGCATTTGCTGGCTTTTTGTCACCACGTCCTTGAGGATCTTGTTGAGCGAGTGGCCGATATGGATGTTGCCGTTGGCATAGGGCGGCCCGTCATGCAGCACGAATTTCGTCCGGCCGCGGGCGGTCTCGCGCAGCTTGCGGTAGAGACCGATCTCGTTCCAGTGCTTCAGGATTTCGGGCTCGCGCTGCGGCAGGCCGGCGCGCATCGGAAATTCCGTCTGCGGCAGAAACAGCGTTTTGGAATAGTCGGTAACGTCGGACTTTTGCGGCTTTTCGGTCATAAATGCTCTGGTTTGGCTTGGATGGCGCTGAAACGCGATTCACTCGCGGATGAATCAGAGGGATCCCGGTCTTGCGCCGAGCCGAAGCTCAGGCGGAAGCCGGGCCGCTAATGCTGATGGTGCGCCGTGCAAACATGGGCTTTCCATAGCAGCCGGCGGTCAAATCGCAAAGCCGGAAGCTCTCATGCCGGCGGCTATCCGTAAGACCGAGCTAACCGATCATCCCGAGCTTCGGGGAACGCACCTGGCGCCAGCGCCAGCCGCTTGCGGGCGCGGACGCTGTCGTCATCCATCTGACGCACCAGCGCTTCCACGCCATCGAACTTCAATTCTTCGCGGATAAAGGCGATGAAGGCGACATCGAGGGTTTTTTCGTAGAGATCGCCGTCGAAATCGAACAGGAAGATCTCCAATAGCGGCGCGCCATTGTCGAAGGTCGGGCGGCGGCCGAAGCTGGCGACGCCATCGAAGCGCATTTGATCTTTTTTCTCACCGAGGCCGACCCGCACCGCATAGATGCCATGCTTGAGGCCGCAATTCCTGTCGAGCCGGATATTGGCAGTCGGATAGCCGAGATCGCGGCCGCGCTTCTCGCCATGGATCACCATGCCCGAGACGAACCAGGGGCCACCCAGCATGGCGGTCGCGTTCTCGATCTGCCCCTCCGCAAGCGCCATGCGGATCGCGCTGGAGGAGACCGGCCGCTCCTCGATGTCGACGTGTGGTTGCACATCGACCTCGATGCCGAGTCGGGGCGCTTCGCTGACCAGGAGGCTCGGCGATCCGACCCGGCCCTTGCCGAAGTGGAAATCGTAGCCGACCGCGATGCCGCTGATACCCAATCGCTCGATCAGGTCATGGTGAATAAACTCTTGCGCGAGGGTTTCGGCGCGGGCCTTGTCGAAGGTCATCACGACCGCGCCGGCAAGCCCGGTCCCCGCCAATAGCCGCAGCTTTGCGGTCTCGTCGGTGAGGCGGAACTGCGGGGTGTTCGGGCTGAAAAAGCTGCGCGGATGGGGCTCAAACGTGACCGCCAGCGCGGGCCGGCCGTGGCTGCGTCCCATCTGCAGGGCGGCCGTGATAACGGCGCGATGGCCGAGATGAACGCCATCGAAATTGCCCATCGCAACCACCGTTCCCTTGGGAATCGCGGCCGCCGGCGTGGAATCGCGGATAACGGTAAAGCCAGACGCCATTTCGGGGATACTTCAACTCAAGGCCGGGTGGGAGCGGGACGGTGACGCGGGCGCCCCAATGAAGTCAAGCGGGCCCAGGCTGAGCCCGCGCCCGGACGCGATGCACACGCCCTGATGGTAGCGGGTTAACGGGCTGTTTAAGGGCTGATGCTACTGCTGGAGGCGCGGACTGCGGGTGTTTTTTGGCCCGCTCCGGGCAATATTTGGCTTGCGGCATTAGTTTGGTGTCGTGCGGGGGATCAAGATGGCGGTTGATACGTCGATGTCGATTCTGGTGGTGGACGACTACAGCACCATGATCCGCATCATCAGAAATCTTCTCAAGCAGCTTGGCTTCGAGAATATCGACGATGCCAGCGACGGATCGTTAGCGCTGAACAAGATGCGCAGCAAGAAATACGGGCTGGTGATCTCCGACTGGAACATGGAGCCGATGACGGGCTACGACCTGCTCCGGGAGGTCCGGGCCGATCCCAGCCTCTCCATGACGCCGTTCATCATGATCACCGCGGAATCCAAGACCGAGAACGTGATCGCCGCCAAGAAGGCGGGGGTGAATAATTATATCGTCAAGCCGTTCAATGCCGCCACGCTGAAGACCAAGATCGAGGCGGTGTTTCCGGACCTCGTGATGACGTAGCGCTTTTTCTTCTTTGGCTGCATCTACAAGTGTCATCGCCCGGCTTGACCGGGCGGACCCGTATTCCACCACCACCTGCAATTCAATCGTGAGGCCCGGCGTACTGGATACCCGCCTTCCGGCCTCCGCTAAAGCTTCGGCGAACTGGCGCCGAGCCCGGCGAAGCCGCAGGCGTAGACGGGGCGCGGGTATGACGATTGCGTGTGCCGCAGCGGCCCGACTACCATTTTAATTCCCTGGTCAGCGCCCGCGGCGGATGACCGAACAATTCCTTCACCGAGACGGGATCGAGCTGATCGAGGCCTTCGAAATCCTCGGCGTGAATGCCGCGGGTCACGAACAGGCAGTCGATTCCGAAACCGTGCGCGCCCGCCAGATCGGTCCGTACCGAATCCCCGATCGCCAGGACGCGGTCGAGCCGGATCGCATGACGTTTGCGCTCGGCGGCGAGTTGCATGGCGCGTTCATAGATCGGCCGGTGTGGCTTGCCGTAAAAAATCACCTCGCCGCCAAGTTCGCGATACAGCTCGGCGATCGCGCCGGCGCAGTAGATCAGCCGGTCGCCGCGTTCGACCACGATGTCGGGATTGGCGCAGATCAGCGTCAGCTTGCGCTCGCGCGCCTGCAGCATCATCGCGCGGTAGTCTTCGGCGGATTCGGTTTCGTCATCGAACAGGCCGGTGCAGACGATGTAGTCGGCCTGTTCCAGCGGCGCGAGCACCGGATCGAGGCCGCGATGGATCGAGTTGTCGCGTTCGGGACCGAGCCAGAAAACCTTTCGTCCGGGGTGGTCGGCGACGAAATGGCGGGTCAGGTCGCCCGAACTGACGATGGCGTCATAGCTGTCGTCGGCAATATCGAGCTTGCGCAGTTGCCGCTGCACGGAATCGGCCGGCCGCGGCGCGTTGGTAATCAGGATCACGGCGCCGCCTTGCTTGCGAAAGTTATGAAGCGCGTCGCAGGCTTCCGGGAACGCCACCAGACCGTTGTGAACAACACCCCAGATGTCGCTGAGCACGACATCGACGCCATCGACGAGATCGCGCAGCCTTTCGACGAACCGGAGCGCCGTCATGGCGGGGATGGCCGGTCAACCCGGTCCGGCGGCACGCCGCGCCAGCGCCGCGTTGCCGGCCGCGCGCGGCGGATCGATTCTCTGGTCATCGATCGAACCAGTCCTGCCGGAGCCATTGGTTTGCTGCGCCTCGTTCGGCGGCCCCGCCGGTAGCAGATGTGCCCTCGGGCCGCAACGGCCGGGGAGGTGCAAACAGAAATCCCTGCCCGAACCGCACGTCGTAGTCGAGCAGGTCGACCACCGCGCGCTCGCCTTCGATCCGCTCCGCGATCAGGTCGATGCCGAAGCGGCCGAGCAGGTCCGACAGGTCGGAGGGATGAATATCGGACGCCGAGCTCTGCTTTTGATCGAGCAGCAATGCTGCGGGCACCTTGATGTAGCGTACCCCGCGGTCGGCGAGGTCCCGCGGCTCGATCCTGAGATCGGTGACGTGATCGATCGAGAAACGGTAGCCGCGCTGCGCCAGGGCCGCGAGATTTTCGGTTTCGGTCGGGCCCAGATTGCGGAACGTCGCCTGCTTGAATTCGAGCACGAACGACGGCGCCAGCGCGCGATTGGCGTCGAGAAAGTCGAGGCACTGCGCGAAGGTGGTTGGATTGCCGAGGGTCGCTGCCGCGACGTTGCAGAACACGCCGACGTCCTTGTTGCGCACCATCAGCCGGCGCAGCACCTGCACGCAGCGCAGCATCACCATGTGATCGATCCGACCGATCAACCCGGCTGCTTCCGCAACCGAAATGAAATCCTCGGCGGCCAGAAGCTGGTTCTTGTCGTCGCGCAGCCGCGTCACCGCCTCATAGAAGCGGACCTTGCGCTGCGGCAAGGTCACCATCGGTTGCAGATAGATATCGACGCGGTTTTCCTCGACCGCGCTTCGTACCGTGGCGAGGACCTGGGGCGAGGGGCGGGCAGGCCTGTCGGAGGTGGAAGCGGCTGTGCCCGCAGAGGACGGCGTCGTGGCCGATACGGCCGCGCTATTTGCAGCTTCCGCCGCCGAAGGCAGTTGCCTTTGTTGCGTGCTGTCCGGCTGGGAAGCGGCGGCGGCCGCAGCCGCAGCCGAGGACAGCATGTCGTCATGATGCGCGACGGAGACGGCAAGCTGGTTGACCAGCATGCCCAATTCGTTGATTTCGCCGACCACGGTCTGGATGCGGTCGGCGCCGGCTGAATTTGCCGAAATCACCCGGCCCTCGACGGCGGCGAGCCGCCGCCCGAATTCGGCGACCTGGCGGGCAAGGTCGGCGGTGCCGCGGGACAAATCCGCGATCTGGCCCCCGACGTCGGTGCGGTCGCGCAACCGCATCGATACCGCGTTGTAGAGGATCAGGAAGGTCAGCGCGGTCAGCGCCACGATCGCGGATTCCGAACCGCTGATACCGGCCATCGAATACAGAATCAGGCCAAGGGATGCTGCGACCAGCACCATGCAGACGGCGATAAAGATCGTGGAAATGCGGATCATCTAGCGCAAACGTCCCCCTGGAACCGACGCCCGCTTCGCTGAAAAGCGAAACGCCCCTCCCGATCCTAACACCATTGTTGATTCGGCGGAGAAGTCTTCTTTTTTTATCCAGTGCCGAAAAGCGGGGGCCGTTATGCCACCGCGCGGATCACCTTGGCGACCTTATCGACGATCTCCCCGATCTGGTCTTCGCTGATGATCAAGGGCGGCGTCAGCGCCAGGGTATCGCCGGCGACGCGCAGCATCAGGTCGTTGTCGTGGAAGGCGCTGTTCAGCCCGTCGAAACCGCGTTTTCCCGGCAGGTCCGGGCGGGCCGCGAGATCGATGCCCGCCGTCAATCCGACGGTGCGGATGTCCAGCACGTTCGGCTCGCCCTTCAGCGACATCACCGCGTCGGCGAATTTCGGACTCGATCTTGTTGGCGCGCTCGAACAGCTTTTCGTCGCGGTAGATATCGAGCGTTGCCAGACCTGCGGCGCAGGCCAACGGATGCGCCGAATAGGTGTAGCCGTGGGTCAGTTCCACGACGTGCTCGGGGCCGCTCATGAAGGCGTCGTGGATGGTGTCGCGCACGATCACCCCTCCCATCGGGGCGGCGCCATTGGTGATGCCCTTGGCGAAGGTGATCATGTCCGGCAGCACGCCGTAGCGTTCGGCGGCGAACGCGTAGCCGAGCCGGCCGAAGCCGGTGATGACCTCGTCGAAAATCAGGAGGATGCCGTGCTTCTGGGTGATCTCGCGCAGCCGCTTGAGATAGCCCTTGGGCGCCGGCAGCACGCCGGTCGATCCGGCCATCGGTTCGACGATCACGGCGGCGATGGTGGAGGCGCCATGCAGGTTGACCAGCCGCTCCAGTTCGTCGGCGAAATGCGCGCCGTATTCCGGCTCGCCCTTGCTGAAGGCCTGTTTGTCGCGGTCATAGGTGTGGGGAAGGTGATCGACGCCGGCCAACAGCGTCCCGAACATCTTGCGGTTGTTGACGATGCCGCCGACGGAAGTGCCGCCGAAGCCGACGCCGTGATAACCGCGCTCGCGGCCGATCAGCCGGGTGCGGGTGCCCTGGCCCTGGATCTGATGATAGGCCAGCGCGATCTTCAGCGCGGTATCGGCCGCTTCCGATCCGGAATTGCAGAAGAACACGTGATCGAGGCCTGCGGGCGCGAGCTCGGCGATGCGGCTGGCGAGCTCGAAGGCCTGCGGGATGCCGAACTGGAACGGCGGTGCATAATCCAGCGTCTCGGCCTGCCTGGCGATTGCCGCCGAAATCTGGGTGCGGCCGTGGCCGGCATTGGTGCACCACATGCCCGACGCGGCGTCGATGATCTTGCGGCCATCGACCGTAAAATAATGCATGTCCTTGGCGCCGGCGAGCAGCCGCGGCGCCTTCTTGAAGGCCCGGTTGGCGGTGAACGGCATCCAGTGCGCGGCAAGGTCATTGGGAACGTTGACGGCGGTGGGGCGTGGGCTCTTGTCGAGCATGGGGGCCTCTTTGTGTTTTGGGCGTGGCGTCTGTCCGCAAACTATCAGCTTCGCCGCGCGACGGAAACGCCATGGCCTGCGATATTTGCGCTCAATCCGGCGATTTGAGGGGGCTCAGGGACGTATCCGGGGCAAGCAGGCGAAGGTCCTATAAATCGGCGGCGGCGATCCAGAACACCTCGCCCTCCGAATTCCTCGGTGTCCAGCCATAACATCGGCAGGTTGGGAAACGCGGCCTCCAAAAGGTCGCGGCCGCGGCCGATCTCGCATAACAGCCCGCCTTGCGGCGTCAGATGGCGCCCCGCCTCTTTCAAAATACGCCTGACCACGTCGAGCCCGTCGAGCGCCGCCGTCGAAGGCGAGTTTCGGCTCGGCGCGGCATTCGCGCGGCAACGCCGCCATTCCCCTGGCATCGACATAGGGCGGATTGGAAATGATCAGGTCGTAGCGCCGCTCTCCAAGCGGCTTGAAGAGGTCGCCGCGATATAGCTTCACCCGGTCTTCCAACCCGTACCCGGCGATGTTGCGCTTGGCGACTTCCAGCGCGCCAGCCGAGATGTCCACGGCATCGACGCTTGCGTTCGGAAAACGCCGGCTCGCCAGCACAGCCAGGCACCCCGAGCCGGTACAGAGGTCGAGCACGTTCTCCACCGCGGAAGCATCGGCGATCAGCGAACCGCCTTGGTCGCGCTCGCCGCCGAAGTGAGAGTCCAGCAATTCGCCGATGAAGGAGCGCGGTACGATGACGCGCTCGTCGACATAGAAAGGCAGGCCGCGCATATAGATCTTGTTGACCAGATAGGCCGCGGGCTTTCGCGAAGTAACGCGGCGCGCGATCACCTCAAATATCGCCTTGGCTTCCGCGGCCGTCACCCGCGCCGTTGCAAACGTCTCGAACTGATCGGGATGCAGATGCAAGGTTTCGCAGACCAGGAACGCAGCCTCGGCCACGGGATCGGTGGTGCCGTGCGCGAACACGAGTTTCGCCTCGATGAAGCGGCTCACCGCATAGCGGACGAAATCGAGCAGCGTGGCGAGTTCACCGGGCCGCAGCTTGGGATGTTTCGCCAGCGCGCGGCCGCGCCTTGCGGCCGCCTTTGCACGCTTCGCCATCAGGATTTCGTCCAGCGCGCGGCGGCGGCGTCATCATGGCTGCGCGCGTCGATCCAATGGGTTCCGGCAGCACTCTCCTCGCGCTTCCAGAACGGCGCATTGGCCTTCAGGTAGTCCATCAAGAACTCGGCTGCGGCAAAGGCCGCCTGCCGGTGCTGCGAAGCCGTCAGCACCAGCACGATATTTTCGCCGGGCATAATGCGGCCGACGCGATGAATGACCGAAAGCCCCGTCAGCGGCCAGCGCGCCATGGCCGTCTCGGTGTGGCGTGCGATTTCGGCCTCGGCCATGCCGGGATAGTGTTCGAGCGTCAGCGCCGCGATGGTTCCGCCGTCTTCCTGGCCCCGGCAGATTCCGCTGAAACTGACGACGGCGCCGATATCGGTGCGCCCTTTCGTCAGCGCCGCAATCTCCCGCGCGATGTCGAAATCGGCTTGCTGGATGCGGATGGTCACATGGGCGGTCATGAGATGCTCTAGCCGCCGGTCATCGGCGGGAAGAAGGCAATCTCGCGGGCTCCGGCGATGACCGTGTCGGATTTCACATGGGCGTGGTCGATCGCCGTGCGGATCACCTTCGGGGTTTCGAATGCATGGGCGTAGGCTTCGCCGCGCTGCGCCAGCCAGGCCATCAGATCGTCGACGGTGCGCACATTGGCCGGCGGCTCGACGGTTTCCTCCGATTTGCCGACCCGCTCGCGCACCCAGGCAAAATACTTGACCTTCATTCCTCATCCTCCTTGATGAGGTGATGAATGCCGGCGCGGAAATAATCCCAGCCGGTGTAGATGGTGAAAATAGCCGACGTCCACAGCAATACGATGCCGATCATGGTCGTGAACGGCAATATGACTTCGCCGGCCTCACCCGCGATCAAGAACCCGATCGCGACCAGTTGTATCGTGGTTTTCCACTTTGCGAGCTTGGTCACCGGTACGCTGACGCGCAGCGCCGCGAGATATTCCCGCAGGCCCGACACCAGGATTTCGCGGCACAGGATCACGATGGCGGCCCACAGCGTCCAGCCGTGAATACTGTTCTCCGCTGCAAGCATCAGCAGGCAGGATGCTACCAGGAGCTTGTCGGCGATCGGATCGAGCATCCGGCCGAAGGCGGAATGCTGCTGCCAGATTCGCGCATAGTAGCCATCCAGAAAATCGGTAACTCCGGCGGCGATGAAGACAGTGAGCGCCACCCATCGCAGCCATAGCGGGCCATCCATGATGGACTGGGCAAATACGCAGCCGATCACCACCGGAATCGCGGCGATTCGCGCGTAGGTCAGGATATTCGGAAGCGACAGCGAGTTCTTTGCCGCCGCCCTTGTCGTTGCGATGTTCATCCGTTTTACCAATACCGCCGAGGCATGAAGGTCAACCGTGGGCTGGGTCTGTTCTGTGGCCGGCGTACGCGCCCGTTCGACTCAAATCCTACTTTAGCCCTAGCCCGGCTGGGCATGGAAAAACTCGAAAATCTTGCGGGCGCTTTCGGCGCTGACGCCGGGAACCTTGCCGAGATCGGCGATCGAGGCGCGCTCGATCTCCTTCAGGGTTCCGAAATGATGCAGCAAGGCACGTTTGCGTGAGGGACCGATGCCGGGAATTTCCTGCAACCCGGCTTCGCGAATGTCCTTTTTACGCAGCTTGCGGTGCGAGCCGATCACGAAGCGGTGCGCCTCATCGCGCAGCCTTTGAATGAAATACAGCACGGGGTCGCGCGGTTCGAGCTTGAGGGCCTCGCGGTCCGGCATGAAGAGCGTCTCGCGGCCGGCGTCGCGGTCGGGCCCCTTGGCAACCGCCAACAGCGCGACCTGGCTCAATCCCAGTTCCCGGAAAATCTCGCTGACCGCGTTGAGCTGGCCACGGCCGCCATCGATGATGACGAGGTCCGGCCATTGCGGGAAGGAATCGTCATCGGCCCTGGGTTTGGCGGCCTCGCGCTCCGCCGGAGGCGTCAATCAACCGCTTGAAACGCCGGTTCAGCACTTCGCGCATCATCGCGTAATCGTCGCCCGGCGTCAGGCCTTCGGAGCGGATGTTGAACTTGCGGTACTGGTTCTTGATGAAGCCGTCCGGCCCGGCCACGATCATGGCGCCGACCGCGTTGGTGCCCTGGATGTGGCTGTTGTCGTAGACCTCGATCCGCCTTGGCGGATGCGCGAGCCCGAGCGTGGCCACCAGCCCCCGCAGCAGCCGGCCCTGGGTCGCGGTATCGGCGAGCTTGCGGCCGAGCGCCTCGCGCGCGTTCGTCAGCGCGTGCGCGATCAGCTCCTTCTTTTCGCCGCGCCGGGGCGTCGAGACTTCCACCTTGAAGCCGGCCTTGATCGAGAGCGCATCGGCCAACAGCGCGCTCTCCTCGATGGCATGCGACAGCAAAATGAGTTTCGGCGGCGGCTTGTCGTCGTAGAATTGCGCGAGGAACGAGCCCAGCACTTCTTCGGGGGTGAACGATTTCTCCGCGCGTGGAAAATAGGCGCGGTTGCCCCAGTTCTGTCCGGTGCGAAAGAAGAACACCTCGACGCAGGAATATCCGCCCTCCTGATGGATGGCGAACACGTCGGCTTCCTCGACGGTGCGCGGATTGATGCCCTGTTGCGACTGGATCGCCGACAGCGCGGCCAGCCGGTCGCGGTAAAGCGCTGCGGTCTCGAACGCGAGTTCGGCCGAGGCCTTTTCCATTTCAGCCGCCAGTTCCTGCTTCACCAGGCGCGAGCGGCCGGAAAGGAAATCCTTGGCCTCGCGCACAAGTTCGGTATAGCCGGGAAAATCGATCTCGCCGGTGCAGGGCCCCGAGCAACGGCGGATCTGATAGAGCAGACACGGCCGGGTGCGGCTTTCGAAAAACGAATCGGTGCAGGAGCGCACCAGGAAGGCGCGTTGCAAGGCGGTGATGGTGCGATTGACCGCGCCGGCGGACGCGAACGGCCCGAAATATTGCCCGGGCCGGGTCTGCGCGCCGCGGTGTTTGAGGATCTGCGGCGCCCAGTGATCGCCGGTCATCAGGATATAGGGAAACGACTTGTCGTCGCGCAGTTGCACGTTGAAACGCGGCCGCAACTGCTTGATCAGATTGGCCTCGAGCAGCAGTGCCTCGGTCTCGGTCGAAGTGGATATGATCTCGACGGTGACGGTGGCTGCGATCATGCGCAGGATGCGCGCCGGCTGGACCGCGCTGACGCGGGCATAGGAGGCGAGCCGCTTGCGGACATTCTTGGCCTTGCCGACATAGAGCACGTCGCTCGCAGCGTTGAGCATGCGATAGACGCCGGGCGAGATCGGGGCGAGCCGCACCGCGTGTTCGATCGCGGCGTGGCCGACGGCCAACGGGCCTTCCGCTACCGGCTCGCCGGTGTCCTCCTGGAACCTCCGGCAGCCGCGCCTCGTCGTCCTCCTCGGGGCCCGCGGTCGCCGGATCGATATCGGCAACGGCCAGCTCTTGCGGCGGCAAATCCGGCAGGGAACCGCGCCGCGCCGTCCGCGGGGCGGCTCACCTTCGGCTTGTCGGTAGAATCGTGATCCATGGCCTGAACTTAAGCGCCGGCAACGCGCATCGCCAGCGCAGCCGCGGGCGACCTCGCGGGGTCGGCTGGTAACGCTTCCTTAAGAATGATGAGCGGGCGGTAACCGCCCTTAACAACCCTTTAACTTAAAAGTCTCGATAAATCCTATCAGTAAAAAATCGAATTCCGTAACCATTCCGGCGCGCCTACCCACGATGCGTTCGTGGTGCGAACCGGCAGTCACGGCAGTTTTGCGTTGGAGAGTAGCGATGAAAAGGCTCATTTCATGCGCGGTGGCGGCGATCGCTGCCGGCTGGACCTTGACGGCACAGGCGGCCGACCTTTCTTACGGATCGCGCGCACCCTACACCGTCAATCAGCCGCTCAATATCTATAGCTGGGCCGGGCCCTATCTCGGCGGCAATCTGGGCTATGCCTGGGGCTCGGTCGACAACAACCAGACCAAGCCGTCGGGCTTCGCCGGCGGTGTTCAGGCCGGCTACAACTGGCAAACAGGTCCGTGGGTGTTCGGCGTCGAAGGCGACATCCAGGCGACCGGCGCCGAAGATACTTTTGCGCCCTGGAAATTCTCGAACCCGTGGTTCGGCACCGTGCGCGGGCGCGGCGGCTATGCCCTCAGCAATATCCTGTTCTATGGCACGGCCGGTCTCGCGTTCGGCGAATTGCGCGGCGAGACCTTTGGCCTGTCGGAATCCCATACCAATGTGGGCTGGACCGCGGGGGTCGGTGCGGAATTCGGCTTCGCCCCGAACTGGAGCGCCAAGATCGAATATCTCTACGTCGATCTCGCCAACAGCGCCTTCACAATCACCGGCATGTCGAACGGCTACCGGTTCGGAACCGTACGCGCCGGCGTGAACTATCACTTCTGATCGCAACAAGAAAACATCCAGTCGCAACCTCCCGACCGCCTTGCGCGGCCGGGATTTTTTTGTTCACGCGGCCGGAGCCGGCAAGCGGGATTGCGATTGGCTTGGCATTCCCGGCGTCGTCCCGGCTCAAGGCCGGACGGCGCACGGATGGAGTTCGTGAATCCTGCTCTCAGGATGAAATCACCAGATTGACCGCCTTGGGGCCTTTGCCCTTTTTGTCCGGTTCCACCTCGAAGGTGATGCGCTGTCCTTCGGTCAGGTCCTTCAATCCAGCCCGCTCCACCGCGGTGATGTGAACGAACACGTCGCGGCCGCCATCGTCAGGCTTGATGAAGCCATAGCCGCGTTCTCCGTTGAAGAACTTGATTGTCCCAGTCATGGCCATCGGGAAGTTCCTCCCCCGTACTGCTTCGCCGGAACGCGCGCGCGTACCGGCCCGACCGGAGTTCGCTTGTCGGAAGGTGTGGCCACCTGTGCGGATTAGGCCGAAAAATGCCGATCCGTCTTGAAAATACCCGAGGCCTTGTCACTCCGCCGCAACCATTCGCGGAAGCGGAACGTAAAGCCGGTCCCAATGGCCCCAAGCATAATACGGTTCCCGGCGAATTGCCTACCGTTCAAATCGGACTTTTCCCGAAAGGGCTCGGGCATTTAGGGCTTGGGCGTCTCGAGCCTGAACCGGCCGGCACCCCCCTGGCCCAGCGGCTTTTCCAGTTCGGGCAGAATCGCCTTGAGTTCGCCCGCCAGCGTCCATGGCGGGTTGACGATCAAAAGCCCGGCCGAGGCGAGAGCCGCGCCGGCAGCCTGAGGCGCGACGCTGAATTCAAGGCGCAAGGCAGATCCGGGCGAGGGACCGGCGCCGGCCAGACCGGCAACAAGCCTTGCAAGGCCGTCGGTGGCGCGGCGACTTTTCACGGGATACCACAGCAGGTAGCTGCCGGTCGGCCATTTCGCGAAGGCTTCCGCGAAGCCGTTGGCTAGCCGATCGAACTCGTCTTTCTGCTCAAAGGGCGGATCGATCAGCACGAGGCCGCGCCGCTCCTTCGGCGGCACGAAGGCCGGCAGCGCCAGCCAGCCGTCGAGGTCGACCACGCGGGCCTGGGTGTCGCGGCGCAGCGCGCCGATCAGTTGCTTGCGGGCTTTTGGTTCGACTTCGCACGCCGTCAGGCGGTCCTGTGGCCGCAACAGCGCGCGCGCGATCAGCGGTGATCCGGGATAGGTCGTGAGGTCGCGCTGGGTATTGAACGCCCTGACGATATCGAGATAGGGCCTGAGCAACGGCTCTGAGCTTTCCGAAAATCGCGCCTGCATCACCCGCGCGATGCCGGTCAGCCACTCGCCGCCGCGGCGTGCCTCCTCGGAGGTCAGATCATAGAGCCCGGCCCCGGCATGGGTATCGATGACGCGAAACGGGGCCGCCTTGTCCTGGAGATAAACCAGGATCCGCACCAGCACGATGTGCTTGATGACGTCGGCAAAGCCGCCGGCATGAAAGGCGTGACGGTAGTTCATGGCGTCAGCAGTACGCCACGGTGACCTAATGAGCAAAGAGGCGGTGACACCGTGTCCCGGACGCGGTGCCGCGTCCTTCACGATGCACCGCAGAGCCGGGACCCCGCGCACGGTGGACCCCGGATCAGCAGCGCGCCGCAAACGCGCTGCGCTGCATCCGGGCACGAGCTGCGAGATCATCCCCCGCGCATCGGCGGCATCAGCACCTCGTCGCGCCGGCAGGCGCGGCGATCGATTTCCTCACAGGCGCGGAATTGCAGATCCTTGCTCATGCAGATTCGCACTTCGCTAAGCCTTGTCCTGTTGCAGGTCACGGCGATCGCAGTGGCACTGAGGCCCGGATTGACCTTGATGAAGGCCTCCTCGATCTCGGCGGGTGCTACCGTCATCGGCTCGGACAATTCGAGATATTCCGGCGGGATCTTCACGGCCGAGCGCGCCTTGCGGATGGTTTCGAAATAGGCCCGCGGACCCAGTCCCGAGCATGTGCCGTGCTTGTCCCATTCGTTGAAAATCAGCCCGGGCGCCGGCATCAGATCGAGCATCGAGGACATGATGTTGCGATCGAGCCTCGGCGAGGGCCGCTGGCAGTAGTCGGGAAAGCCGTGCTCATATTGCGGCCACAGGCCGTGGACCACGAAGGAGAACGGCCGGCCGCCACACTGGGCCTGCGAAGCGCGTCCGGTATTGCCGCGCTCGGAGACCTCCTCGCAGAAGGACGGCGACCATGACAGTGACAGCACGTAGAAATCGAACTCGCCGGGCGCGTTCTGCCGGCGATCCTGCGCCGACGCCGCTCCGGCTGCTGCAAAGGCAACCAGGCCGAAGCGCGATCAAAAACCGTAAAAAACGGACACCTGAAACCTGAAACATGACAGCGCTCCCATACCCAAGATGGTGGGAAGCCTAGCACGCAACCAGAACATTTCAAGAACAAAATGCTCGGAGTCCAACGGGATCCGTTCTCAGGATTCCAGAAAGTCAGAAGTCAGGGGCGGGCGGCCTTGCAGCCGGGATTATAGGCCCAGTTGCGGTCGAGCCCGGTGACGCACCATTCCACGCCCTGGCCGAAGCCGGCAAAGCCGCCATCCTCGATGATCGAGTAATGCACGGTGTGGATTTGGCCATCGCTCAGCCTGACATCGGCGCTGCAGTAACGGCGCGGAATGTTGTCGGACTGCCAGGGCCGGAAGGCGGTTTCCCGAATCGGCCCATAGGCGGTGATCTGCAGGGACGAATTCCAGAACTTGCTTTCCTTCTCCTGGAACTGGCTGGTGATGGTCCCGAGCGCTGCTTCGCAAGGCTTGACCCGCCCGTCATAGCGCGGGCCGGAAAGCCAAAAATTCAATTCCAGGGGATTGGCGGCCTCGGCCCCCTGGCCGAAGGCGAACAGGCCGAACAGGACGCCGAGTACGGCGCCAAGACCGGTCTTTTTGAAGGGGGTGAAGTGGTCGGGCATGGGCAATCCGCCGGAAAAACCAAAGTCCGGACGGTGCCGCGAAGCCCCGGTGAGGTCAAGTGCAACGCGGCAACACCTCCGCGCTAAGTCCGCGCCGAACCCTCGGGCGTTCTTTGCACGGGCGCCGATGCGCTTTAAGGTAACCCCCAGCCAAATGGAGTCTGCGATGCGAAACATTGCGACCGCAAGCCTGATTGCCATCAGCGGAATATTGGCGTGGACACCGGCGCAGGCCACTTCCGTGCCGGCGTTCCAGGCCAACGACACCGGCGGTATTATCGCCTATCCGCTAGCCGCCCAGATGGATGTCCGTCAGCTCGCGGTCGATCACTGCGCCTATTACGGCAAGGTGGTGAAATTTCTCAGTGTGGATCCCCAGTATGGCGGCTATATCTCGTTCGCCTGCCGATGGGTGCCGTACGGCGCCGAAGACCGGCCGCTACACTCCAAATATTGATTCGGACCGGCCGATCTGATCGAAGGGATCAAGCGGGAGTGCGGAGCATGATGCGACGTCTACTCTTCGTGGGTTTGGGCCTGCTGGCGTTGCTGCCGACGCGCGAGGCTGGCGCGGAGGAAATCCCGGTTCGCAAGGCGGGCTTGTGGGAAATGAAGGTGCTCCGGACCGGCGCGCCGCTGCCTGACATGACCATGCAGCATTGCACCGATGCCACCGCCGACAAGGAGATGAGCACGGGGCTCGGGCCTGCGGCGAAGGACGTCTGTTCAAAGAAGGATATCCAGAAAACCGCGACCGGCTACGTCACGGATTCGGTGTGCAGTATCGCAGGCGCGTCGATTACCGCGCATTCCGAAATCACCGGCGATTTCAATTCGGCCTACACCGTCAAGACCACTGCGCACACCGAGAACGGTCCCACCGCGGTGCCGCGCGATTCGACCACGACGATCGAGGCGAAGTGGCTGGGCCCCTGCAAGCCCGATCAGAAGCCCGGCGATATCGTGATGCCCGGCGGCTTCAAGCTCAACCTCAAGGACGCTGAAAAGCTGAAAGGCATGGGGCCGAAATAGGATGCGCCTCGCCCCGCATGCGGGGAAGTCGGGTGCCTCGGCGATGACTATTCGATCACCTCGTCCGCCCGGGCGAGCACGATCGGGGGTAGCTCAATGCCTGTCGCCTGAGCGGTGCGGAGGTTTATCCTCAGGTCGAACTTGGTCGGACGTTCGAACGGCAGATCGCCTGGTTTTGCGCCCTTCAGAATCCGGTCGAGCTGCGCGGTCAAATGCCGGGAGGCGTCGGCGTAATCGGGCCCGAACGATATCAAGCCGCCGTTCGCTACCCAATCTGGAGACGGAAAGATCGCCGGTTTATTGCTTGCGCCAACGAGTTCGATGATCTGGCTCATGTGAGCGCTGAGAACGATATCGGGGATGAAAACGAGTGCATCGAAAACGGCGAGCGCTTTCGAGCTCAGGATCCGTGCAAGATCAGCCGGATCATCAACGATCAGGTTTTCCACTGTAAAGCCGAGTTTGCGGCCAGCATCCAGAAGCGGTCCAACACTTTGCGCTCCGTTGCTTACCTTCGTCGTTACGGTTGCAAGCCGGATCGCACGGGGCGCAATTTCGCGCATGAGCTCGACACGCTTGACCGTTGTTTCCTCGGAAAAAACGGCAATGCCGGTGACGTTTCGGCCGGGATTCGCAAGGGTAATGGCAAGACCTGATCCGACCGGATCAACGGCTGTGAAGGCTACAATGGGAATGGTTGCGGTTGCTTTATGGGCCGCGAGCGCGGCCGGAGTACTTATAGCCACAATGGCGTCGACATCGCCCGCTCCCACCACCTCTTCCGCAACGACCGGCAGACGATCGACTTCTCCGCCGGCGTCTCGAAATTCGAGACGGATGTTGCGTCCCTCGACATAGCCAAGTTCGCGCATTTGCGCGCGATAGGACGTAACCTGCTGGGGAACGTTAACGGGTGAGAGATACACGACACGTGGTATTCTTGTCGGTTGCTGGGCAGCTACAACGGCCGGCCAAAATGATGCAGCACCTGCAATGAGGCCCATGAAATCTCGCCGCCTCATTCGATTACCTCATCGGCGCGGGCAAGCAGGGCCGGTGGAATCACTCGTGACATCTGATCCTCCGATCGAGCGTGCTCACAAACTGACCGTCCATCGCTAATGGCGCAAGCGATATCGACCCCAATCCACTTCCGGAAAACAAACTTCCATTTCCGTCAATCGCTTTCGAGAACACTGGGCAAGCTCACCGCCGTTGACGAGGTAGATTGGCGTCGGCCCGCCGCTACACCGGAATCCGCGCCGTCGCGCGAAGTCCGCCCATCGGGCTGTCGCCGAGCATGATGTCGCCGCCATGCGAGCGCGCGATGTCGCGGGCGATCGCAAGGCCGAGGCCGGTGCCGCCCTCGTCCTGGTTGCGGGCGTCGTCGAGCCGCAGGAATGGCTTGAACACTTCCTCGCGCATCGCGGGCGGAATGCCCGGCCCGTCGTCGTCGACCGTGATCGTCAGATAGCGGTGGTCGCGGTGGCCGGTGATTGAAATCGCATTGGCATGCCGGGCCGCGTTGGAGACGAGGTTGGCAAGGCAGCGCTTGAACGAGGCCGGCTTCACCGTCACCACCGGCAGCCCGTGGAACGCGACGGTCGCGGTGTGGCCGTTACGCTCGGCGTCGCTGCGCAACTCCTCGAGCGCCAGCGCCATGTCGGTCGGCTGCGCGTGCTCGCCGCTGTCGCCGCGGGCGAAGGCGAGATAATCCTCCAGCATGCCGGACATTTCGTCGACGTCCCTGCGCATGCCGTCGACCTCGGGACTGTCGCCGATCAGCGCCAGTTCGAGCTTGAAGCGGGTTAGGATGGTGCGCAGATCGTGCGACACGCCGGCCAGCATTGCGGTGCGTTGCTCGATGGAGCGCTCGATGCGCGCCTTCATCTCGAGGAACGCTTGCGCTGCGCGGCGCACTTCCCGCGCGCCGCGAGGACGGAAGTTTGGCGCTTCGCGACCCTTGCCGAAACTTTCGGCGGCGTCCGCCAGGCGCAGGATCGGCTTGATCTGGTTGCGCAGGAACAGCACCGAGACGATCAGCAGGATCGACGAGGTGCCGAGCATCCAGAAGATGAAAATCTCCGAATTCGACGCATAGGCGGCGCTGCGCTGGGCGAAGATGCGCATCACGGCGTCGTCGAGCTGGATGCGGATTTCCACCAGATTGGAGCGGCCGACGGTATCGATCCAGAACGGCTTTGCGATTTTGCGGCCGAGCTGCACCGAAAGCGTCTGGTCGAGCAGCGAGAAGAACGGCTTCGGGCCGGGCGGCGGCATGTCGCCGACGGGGAGGAAATCGACCACCAGCTCCAGCCGCTGCTGGGCGATGCGCCGCAGCTGCGCGCGATCCTTGTCCTGGGGATAGCCCTGGTAGACGTCGATCAGGCTGGCGATGTCCTGCACCACCGCGGCCGACAGATGCCGCGTCACCGTGTTCCAGTGCCGCTCCATGAACACGAACGCCACCACCGATTGCAGCACCACCATCGGCACGATCATGATCAGCAGCGAGCGGGCATAAAGTCCGGTCGGCATCCAGCTCTTGAAGGCGTTGCCCATCCAGCCATTGGCCGCCGAGACGCGCCGGGAGGCGGTGCGGATCAGCGTGAGGCCGGTGTCGAGGGTGCTCATTTGCGATGGCTCAGGGCGACGCGACCAGGCGATAGCCGATGCCGCGCACCGCCTGCAAAAACAGCGGATTGGCGGGATCGCGCTCGATCTTGCGCCGCAGGCGGTTGATCTGCACGTCAACCGCGCGCTCGTTGACGCTGCCCTCGCCGGTGAGCGCATTGCGCGGCACGGTCTCGCCCCGGGCGATCGCGAGAATGCGCAGCATCTCGCGCTCGCGATCGGTGAGATGGATGGCTTCGTCTCCCTTGCGCAACTCGCCGCGATCCAGGCGATAGACGTAAGGCCCGAACGCGGCCTGCTCCAGCGTTTCCACCGGCGGCGGGGTGGTGCGCTTGAGAATATTGCCGATCCGCAGCACCAGCTCGCGCGGCTCGAACGGCTTTGCCACATAATCGTCGGCGCCGATCTGCAGGCCCTCGATCCGGGCTTCCGCTTCATGGCGCGCCGTCAGCATGATGATCGGCACCGAGGAGGAGGAGCGAATGAAGCGGGCGAGATCGAATCCGGTTTCGCCGGGCATCATGACGTCGAGGATCAGGAGATCGAAATGCAGGCCGAGCAACCGGGCGCGGGCATCCTTTGCGCTCATCGCCGTGGTGACGCGGTAACCTTCGCCGCTGAGAAAGCGCGACAGCAGATAGCGGATGCGGCGGTCGTCATCGACCAGCAGCAGATGCGGGGCATCGTCGGCCGGTTGGGTCGGCGTTCGCGCGGCTGTTGCGGCCTGGATCAATACCTATTCCTTTGCGGTTGACTTGCCGGGTCCGGGCCCGAGGATCGTTTCCAGCACCTTGTCGGGATCGTCGTGATCGATCATCGCGCGCAAGAACTGCCGGACCGTGTCGGCGCCGGCGGGCCCGATCTTCGCAAGCGCGCGGTTGATCCGGTCGGTCTGCAGGCCGGCGAGCTTGCCCACCAGCGCCTCACCCTTTGCGGTGGCGAAAAGAAGGCGCTGCCGGCGGTCGTTGTTGCCGGTCTTCTGCACGATATACCCTTCATCGAGCAATTGCTTGAGCACCCGTCCCAGCGACTGCTTGGTGATGCGCAGCACGTCGAGCAGGTCGGCCACTTTCAGGCCGGGATAGCGGTGCACGAAATGCAGCACCCGGTGATGCGCCCGGCCGAACCCGAAGGCTTCCAGCTCATGATCGGCGTCGCCGACGAAATCGCGGTAGGCGAAGAACAACAATTCGATGAAATCCCAGCGTAAATCGGTGTACACGCGCGCCTCTCGCATCCTCGGATCGGCCGCCGGGGCAGATTTTGAGAAATTTATGTCAGCCATATTGACATATCATGGGTTCAATGTTACAAAACAATCAGCCGCGGCGAAATTTTAAGTCGTGCCGGCCGGGGTGAGGTTGCAATCGGCGCAAGCGGCCCGGAAAAGCCACAGGGCGCGGGCGGGCGTGCGAATATTTCTACCGTGCGATTGTCGAGCGGCATATCGGCAAACATACTGGACTTCCGCCTTCCGCAAAAGCATGTCCTCACGGACCTGCCAGCGGCGCGAGCGGCCGCAAGGCCGATCACAGGCGGCGAGCCAGCCTTAACCAACCGCGCTACGGCGCGCAGCGTCGACCCGGGAGAAGGTCCATGGCAGTTTCATTCGAGCAGGCCCGCAGGAACAGACCGGCGCCGGAAATCGCACCCGTTGCGACGGCGGCAGGCCAGCGCATGAGCCTGAAATTCGAGATCCAGCCTGCCGCGAATCCAACCTCCGAGAAGGAGCGCACGGCAAAACTCGCGGACCCCGGCTTCGGGCGGATTTTCACCGATCACATGGCCGTGGTCCGCTACAATCTGGCGACGGGCTGGCAAGGCGCGCGCGTCGAATCCCGCGCGAATTTCCCGCTCGATCCGGCGACCGCGGTGCTGCACTACGCACAGGAGATTTTCGAAGGCCTCAAGGCCTACAAGTGCGACGACGGCAGCGTGAACCTGTTCCGCCCGGACGCCAATGCCCGGCGCTTCCAGAGTTCGGCCGAGCGCATGGCGATGGCGCCGCTGCCCGAGGCTGTCTTCATCGAAGCGATCGAGCAGGTGGTACGCATCGACCGCGCCTGGATCCCGGGCGGCGAGGGCAGTCTGTATCTGCGACCCTTCATGATCGCGAGCGAGGTCTTCCTCGGCGTGAAACCATCAGCCGATTACATCTTCGCCGTGATCGCCTCGCCGGTCGGCTCCTACTTCAAGGGCGGACCTGCGCCGATATCGATCTGGGTCTCGGAGAACTACACCCGCGCCGCGATCGGCGGCACCGGCGCCGTCAAATGCGGCGGCAATTACGCCGCGAGCCTGCGCGCGCAGGCGGAAGCGATCGACCGCGGCTGCGATCAGGTGGTGTTCCTCGATGCGCTGGAGCGCCGCTATGTTGAGGAACTCGGCGGCATGAATGTGTTCTTCGTGTTCGACGACGGGTCGCTCATAACCCCGCCGCTCGGCACCATCCTGCCGGGCATCACCCGCGACTCGATCATCGCGCTTGCCAATGACGCCGGCACGCCCGTGCGCGAGGAGCCTTACGCGATCGAGCAGTGGCGCGCCGATGCCGCCAGCGGAAAGCTGAAGGAAGCCTTCGCCTGCGGCACCGCGGCCGTCATCTCGCCGATCGGCAAGGTCTGTGCGGCGAGTGGCGATTTCCTGATCAGCGGCGGCGCGGCCGGCCCCGTCGCCATGGGTCTGCGCAAGAAACTGATCGACATCCAGTACGGCCGCGCGCCCGACCCGCACAACTGGATCAGGAAGGTGCTGTGAGGTAATTTCTCGTGTCCCGGACGCGGTGCAGCGCCTTTCGCGCTCTCAGCAGAGCCGGGACCCATGCCCGTCGCGAAGAGGAATGGGCCCCGGATCAGCAGCGCACCACGCCGCAAGGGCGGCGCGCTGCGCAGCATCGGGGGAACGAGGCGGGGCGTAGCGAGGTGAAGTGAACTAAGGTTGCCGCCTCGCGATTGCGCTGATACCAACGCGCCGATGGCAGACAAATCCAAAAAACCGCAAAAATTGCGCGCGCGGCTGCCGCGCGGGCTTGCCGATCGCGGTCCTGCCGAGATCGCGGCGACGCGCGCGATGGTCGCGAAGATCCGCAAGGTGTTCGAGCGCTACGGCTTCGAGCCGGTCGAGACGCCGGCGATGGAATACACCGACGCGCTCGGCAAATTCCTGCCCGACCAGGACCGGCCCAATGAGGGCGTGTTCTCGTTCCAGGACGACGACGAGCAGTGGATCAGCCTGCGCTACGACCTGACCGCGCCGCTGGCGCGCTACGTCGCGGAGAATTTTGATCAGTTGCCAAAACCCTATCGCAGCTACCGCGAGGGCTACGTTTACCGCAACGAAAAGCCCGGCCCCGGCCGCTTCCGCCAGTTCATGCAGTTCGACGCCGACACGGTCGGCAGCGCGTCTCCCGCCGCCGATGCCGAGATGTGCATGATGGCGGCGGATACGATGGAAGCGCTCGGTATTCCTCGCGGCTCTTATGTCGTGAAGCTAAATAACCGAAAAGTGCTCGATGGTGTGATGGAGACCATTGGACTTGGTGGTGACGAGAACTCGGGGCGCAGATTGACTGTGCTCCGGGCCGTAGACAAGGCTGACAAGTTTGAATGGCCTGAAGTGGAAAAGCTCCTTGGACCGGGACGAAAGGACGAAAGCGGCGATTTTACTAAAGGAGCAGCACTCGACGCCGCGCAAATTAAAGCGATTCGTCAGGCCTTGAGGTTCAATATCGAGTTTGAACAAATGCCTGACGGCGCTTGGCGCGAACACATAGACGGGGAATTGCCAAAGCAATTTATTGGGATGGAGGGCGAGGGGTTGATGAGGCTCGGATTGTCCGAACTCGGTGAGATCGCCAAGATCTTGAGAACAGCAGGATACGAAAATGATCGTATCCGTGTCGACTCTTCTGTCGTCCGGGGCCTCGAATACTACACCGGACCCGTTTACGAAGTAGAACTCCTGCTCGAGACCAAGGACGAAAAGGGCCGCCCGGTGCGCTTCGGCTCGGTCGGGGGCGGTGGACGTTATGATGGTCTGGTGTCGCGGTTCCGCGGCGAGCCGGTGCCGGCGACCGGCTTTTCGATCGGCGTATCGCGATTGCAGGCCGCGCTTACATTGCTGGGCAAGCTCGCTACCAAGCCGGAGTTTGGTCCCGTCGTGGTCACCGTGTTCGATCGTGACCGGATCGCCGATTACCAGAAAATGGCAGCTAGCCTGCGCAACGCGGAAATCCGCGCCGAGCTCTATCTCGGCAATCCCAAGAACATGGGCAACCAGCTCAAATATGCCGACCGCCGCAACAGTCCCTGCGTGATCATTCAGGGTTCCGACGAAAAAGCGCGCGGCGAGGTTCAGATCAAGGATCTGATCGAGGGCGCAAAAGCTGCAATCGCGATCGGTTCCAACCAGGAGTGGCGCGAAAGCCGGCCTGCGCAGTTCTCCTGCCGGGAAGACGAGCTCGTCGCCAGGGTGCGCGACGTACTGGCCCGCCATGGGGTGACATGGAAATAGGCAGCTAAAGTCGTCTTGCCCGCCATCGGGTCTCGCCTCCGGCGAGCCCGACGACAGGCTCCGGCGGGCATCCAGTACGACGTGGCGTCAAGAATGAAGACAACCGGAGCGGAATACCGGATCATCCACTTTCGCCGATGATGCCATCCGTGCAAGATGCGCCGCTCCTCCGGCGATGAGCGCCAATATGCTCACGCGGGGACGAGGATCGTGTTTGTGGCAAGTAGCAAGAGCAAGGAGTGACTGATATGCCCGAGATTACCATCAGCATGGCCGCCGGCCGCACCGATGACCAAAAGGCCGGCATGATGCGCGATATCACGCAGGCGCTGGTGAAGAACCTCGGCATCGATGCCGACGCCGTCGTGATCCAGATCAACGAAGCCCCGTTGTCGCACAAGATGAAGGGCGGCAAGACCTTTGTTGAACGCGCCGCTGCAGCGAAGAAAAAGTAGCGCTTACCGTCGTCCCGGCGAAAGCCGGGACGCATAGCCACCGGTGCTGATTGTATTGCAAGGCGTCGGCCTTCCTGCCCCAATGCGCCATCACGCGGTATGGGTCCCGGCTTTCGCCGGGACGACGCTGTTATCATTCTCGGATTATCAAATGGACGCCCGCGAGGTCATCAAGGTCGGCATGAGCGCCGAGCGCACGCTGGTCGTGCCGCGCGAGCGCACCGTGGGACATTTCGTTCCCCACATGCCGATGGTGTATGCGACCCCGATGATGATCCTGGAAATGGAGATGACGTCCGGTGACGCCATCAACAAACATCTCGAGCCGGGCTGGGTCACGGTCGGCACCGAGGTCGACATCCGCCATTTGGCCGCGACGCCCGTCGGCGCGACGGTGCGGACGACGGCGCGGGTGGTCGCGGTGGAACGCCGGGTGATCCGCTTCGAGGTCGAGGCCTTCAACGATTCGCGCCGGATCGGCGAGGGCCGCCACGCGCGCGCGCTGATCAACGTCGCAAGTTTCACCAAGCAGTTCGGGGCGAGTTAACCGCATGCACCGACCTCATCCTGAGGAGCGGCCGCTTGGCCGCGTCTCGAAGGATGGGACACGGGGCATATTCATCCTTCGAGACGCCGCGCAAAGCGCGGCTCCTCAGGATGAGGACGCCGTGAGCAGCGTTCCCCGGATGCAGCGCAGCGCCCCTTGCGGAGCGCTGCTGATCCGGGGTCCAGTCCGTGGGTCCAGGCTCTGCGGTGCGTCGTGAAGAACGCCGCACCGCGTCCGGGACACGGCGTCTCTATCGCTCACGGCTTCTCAGCATGAGGATTAGAAAATTCACTTCGCCAGTTCTTTGGAGCGCC
This sequence comes from uncultured Alphaproteobacteria bacterium, assembly GCA_963742425.1. GTDB lineage: Bacteria > Pseudomonadota > Alphaproteobacteria > Rhizobiales > Xanthobacteraceae > Bradyrhizobium. The sequence goes on along the minus strand of CAVULR010000003.1, from coordinate 5,461 downwards.
GCGTCGCCGCCGCGACAGCGCGGCTCAATAGCGACTGCATGCCGTCAGGTCCCATCAGCACCTCCAGCGCCGCGGCCGTGGTGCCGCCGGGCGAGGTGACGTTCTGGCGCAGCGTGGCCGAGGCCAGTTCCGAGCGATGCAGCAATTCGCCGGAGCCGGCAACGGTTTCGCGCGCGAGCCTGGTTGCAAGCTCGGCAGGCAGGCCGGCCTCGACACCGGCGCGCGCCAGTTCTTCGGCGAGCAGAAAAACATAGGCCGGGCCGGAACCGGACACGGCGGTCACCGCGTCCATCAGGCTCTCGTCATCGACCCACTCGACCGATCCGGTGGCGCGTAACAGCGCGTCGGCCACCGCGCGCTGCGCGGCGCTGACATTTTTCGCCGCCACCGCAACCGTGATGCCGCGGCCAATCGCAGCCGGCGTGTTAGGCATGGCGCGAACCACGCTGCCGCCGCAGGCCCGTTCGAGCGACGCGATGGTGGTGCCCGCCATGATCGAGACCACGAGCGTCGAGGATCCGGCGAACGGCTTCAGGCCAGAACCGACTTCGCCGAACGTCTGCGGTTTCAGCGCCACCACCAGCGCAGCCACCGCGCCGATATCTTTGGGCGATGGATTGAGGCGGACGCCTTTTGTGGCCAGCGCGCTGATTTCGCCGGAGGGATGCGGTTCGATCACCGCGACACGGCCGGCATCGAGCCCTTGGGCCAGCCAACCCGACAGCATCGCGCCGCCCATCTTGCCCGCGCCGACAAGGACGATGGTGCCCCGGATGTTTTGTAAGGCGTTACTGGAGTTCAAGGCCGCACCACAACTCGTCGTCCCTGCGAAAGCAGGGACCCATAACCACCAGCGGTTCTATTTCATCGAGATGTTTGCAACAAGCACCGCGCAAAACCAATGCGTCACGGCGTATGGATCCCTGCGTTCGCAGGGACGTCACTGAATGTGTCGAAGCGCCGCGGCGACAAAGCCCCTTACGCCTCGCCGTCGGTGTCGAACATCGCCGCGCTCATGGCCTCTGACGCGGACTTGCCGGCCCAGACCACGAACTGGAACGCCGGATAATAGCGCTCGCAGGCATGGATGGCACCGGCCAGCATGCTCTCGCATTGCGCGGTCGACGCGGTGAGGCCGCCCGGCAGCACCAGCGCCTGCCGGTACATGATCATGCCGGTGTGGGTCCAGATATCGAAATGCCCGACCCATAATTGCTCGTTGATGCCAGCGATCAGCCGCTGGACCTCGCTCCGGCGCGGCACGGGAATCTTCATGTCGAAGGCGCACGCCAGATGCAGCGCCTCGATTCCGTTCATCCAGGTGAAGGAAAGCTGGTAGTCGGTCCAGTTGCCCTTGGAGACGATGGTCACCTCGTCTTCGCCGGAGCGTTCGAACGGCCAGTTGTTATCGGCGGCGATATCCTCGACCACCGCGAGCGGATGGTTCCGGGAATCGATAGTGCCTTCGAGCAGGGACATGCCGTCTCGACCTTGCCTTTTCAATATGTTGATACGTACGCGGGCGAGCCGGCACGCTGACATGATGCATTTCTGCCGGCTGCAACTCCCCGATCGCCTTGTTAGGCTTCGTGGGCCTGCCGGGATCAAGTGATGTGATTTGCGGAATCCGCGCAACTGCACGCCGAGTCCGTCCACAGGACAAAGCGCCGCTCTCCACAGCTCTTCGCGTGTCACAATTATTAATTTGAGAACAAACCGGAATCGGATTGTTGCGTGGAGAGCAGGGTGAGGGCCGAATCGGCCCGCCTTAATCGTTAATTTCGCCGGGGCTCGCCGGCCGAAGGCTCGCTTTTCGGGCATGGGGACATGCAGATTTCCGATGCGGAAGGCGCTTGCTGCCGCCCCCGCCATTCGCCATAATTGCTCCCAGGTTGCTCATATCGGGCAGCCGATGTTCTCAGGGCGGGGTGAAAGTCCCCACCGGCGGTAAGGGTGGACAAGCCCAAGCCCGCGAGCGCCTTCTCCCTCATTGGGTTCCCCTCGTGGAATCCCGGGGGAAAAAGGGTCAGCAGATTCGGTGTGAATCCGAAGCCGACGGTTAAAGTCCGGATGAAAGAGAACGGTCGCGACAGCCGCGCTTATCGCGTGGCGCGTCGTTCCGTATGCCCTGATTCTGGTCCTGAAAGAGGAAAGCCATGAATCAGATGTTGCAAGAACCCACCCACGACCAAAGTCTCTTCTGACACCATCGATCGTCCGCCCGTTCCGGTTCATCCGCGGTTCACCAGACCGCAACGGGTCGCCTTCGTGCAGTCCTCCTGGCATCGCGAGGTGGTCGAGGAATGCCGCATCGCATTCCTCGAGGAGATCGAGGCGCGCAATATCGCGCGCGCCCAAATCGATCTGTTCGAGGTGCCGGGCTCGTTCGAGATCCCGCTGCACGCCCAACTGCTCGCCAAGACCCGGCGCTACACCGCGATCGTCGCGGCCGGGCTCGTGGTCGATGGCGGCATCTACCGCCATGAGTTCGTCGCCGACACCGTGATCAAGGCGCTGATGGATGTGCAGTTGCGCACCGAAGTGCCGGTTTTCTCCGCGGTGTTGACGCCACAGCAGTTCCACGAGAGCGCGGCGCATTTCGATTTCTTCCGCAAGCACTTTGCCACCAAGGGCATCGAGGTCGCGGAGGCCTGCGCCAACACGCTGCTCAGCCTGGAACGGCTGCGCGGTCAGGTCGCGGCGGGGATTGTGTAGGTCCGACAGCGTTTTCGAGCGAAAAACCTGCCCCGCACCTGGATAGCGGGGTGGGGACCAATTCGCGTCGGGAAAACACGCTATTGGCGATCACGCGGCGCAAGTGCAGCAATTAATGATTGTATCGATCTTTGTCGATCCGCATTGAGCGAAATCAATGTCGATCCGCAATTGGGCGGTTATCAAGAAACCTCACGTTGTGGAGGGTCGCCCATGTCCCGACAATTCGACGCCATCGTCATCGGCTCCGGGCTTGGCGGATTGACCGCCGGGGCACTCTATGCGCGTGCCGGGCACCGGGTATTGGTGCTGGAGCGCAACCACAATTTCGGCGGCGCCGCGACGGTCTATCGGCATGGTGCGCTGGCCATCGAAGCTTCACTTCACGAGATCGACGGGCTCGATGCCGAGGATCCGAAGTCGTCCATTCTGCGATCGCTCGGCCTTGATCGTGACATCGCCTTCGTCGATGTCGGAGATCTGCACGAAGTAAGAAGCCCGCTGCTCGGCGAACCCTTTGTTCTCCCGCGCGGACTCGATGCGGTGCTTGCCGCCACCAAGCAGCGCTTTCCCCACCAGGCGAAAGGGCTCGACCGATATTTCGAGCGTATCCTCGCGATCCGTCATGCGGTGGCGACACTAAGTGAGCATCGCGACGAACGCGGTTGGTGGCTGTGGAACGCGCCGGGCTTGCCGCGGCGATTTTGGCCGCTGATCCGCGATCGGCATGCAACGCTCGGCCAGGTGTTGCAACGCCTGTTCGGTGACGACGAGGCGGTCAAGCTCGCGCTGGCACCAAATATCGCATATTACACCGACGATCCCGACACCATGCCGTTCATCGCGTTTGCCATACCGCAGGCCTCCTATCTGTTGGGCGGCGGTCATTACGTTCGCGGCGGCTCGCAGGTGTTGAGTGACCGGCTGGTCGCGATCGTGCGTGAGGGGGGCGGAGCGGTGGAGGCGGCGCGCGAAGTACACGCTATCCTGCTCGAGGGAAACCGGGTTCGCGGCGTGCGCCATCATGCCCGCGGCGCCGAGGATCCACAGGAGGATTTGGCGCCGGTCATATTTGGAAATGCCGCCCCATCCATTCTGGCAGAGATGCTGCCGGAACGGGCACGCCCAGGGTTCAACGCGCCCTATCGTGACCAGCGCCCGTCAATTTCATTGTGGACGATCGCATTGGGGCTCAGCCGCCCTTCACGTGAATTTGGCGTACGGCGTTATTCGACGGCGATCCTGCCGGCCTGGGTGAAGGCACTGGCCGACGTGCGGGACGCCGGGGCGCTCCTTCGTGAGGACCCGGGAACACGGATGGTGCCCTATGGCTTCGTCGCCTATGACCAGATCGATTCCGGACTGAATCGGAATGGCCCCTATCTCGTCTCGATGGTCGGCGTCGACCGGCTGGAGAATTGGGCCGATATCGACTCCGATGCAGGGCGGGTGCGCAGGGAACGCTGGATGGATCGGATCATCGCCGATCTCGATGGCCAGTTCCCAGGGATCGCGGGCGCCGTCGTCCAGCGCGAAATGTCGACCGCCGAGACATTCCATCGCTATCTCAACACGCCTGGTGGCGGGATTTACGGCTTCGCGCCGCAGACCCGTGGATTCATGCCGCTACCGGAAACGGCGATTGACGGTCTCTACCTGGCATCGGCCTTTACCGGCGGCGGTGGTTTCACCGGGGCTATCCTCGGGGGAGGTTGGGCGGCGCATGCAGCGATGAAGGCGGATGGGGACCACAGGCGGCACTTGGATGCCGCTGAGTAGCTTTCAGGCCAGCCGGAGCGAACGGATTTCTTGCCAGAAAAGCGGCGATCGCCCCCTAGCGCTCGTTACTGGTGCCTCCAGCGGCATCGGTGCCAGTCTCGCGCGCGAATTAGCCAGAGATGGCCACGACCTGGTGCTGGTCGCACGCCGGGTTGAGCCGATGCAAACCCTGGCCGAGGAACTCAAGGCCGATGACGCCAATTCCATCATCATAGCCATCGACCTCAGCAAGGTCGGGGCGGCGGCTCGTCTGGTACAAGACATCACGGCACGAGGTTTGGCCATCGACGTGTTGATCAACGCGGCCGGCCTCGGCATGAGCGGGCCGTTCGATGCGTCAGACCCGCTCCGGGTCGGGGAGATGTTGCAGGTCAATGTCGTCGCACTGACCGAACTGACTCGGATGGTGCTTCCGGGCATGGTGGCCAGGCGTCGCGGAAAAATCATGATGATGGCGTCCACCGCCGCGTTTCAGCCTGGTCCGCAGATGGCGGTGTACTGTGCGAGCAAGGCCTATGTCCTCAGTTTTGGCGAGGCGATTGCCTATGAGCTGCGCGACAGCGGCGTCGCCATCACGACGCTGTGTCCTGGTGCAACGGACACCGAGTTCGCCCAGGTCGCTAATGCCTCGGGCACGGCACTGTTCAAGGGCTCCCTGCTGCCGGTGATGACCGCGAGGGACGTGGCGCGGGTTGGCTATCGGGGCTTCAGGGCAGGCCGTCGGGTGGTGGTTGCCGGCTGGATCAACAAGATCATGGCGATTGCCAGTCGGCTCTCCCCAAGGTTCGCGTCGCTGCGTTTTTCGAATTGGATGATTTCGTCTTCTAAATAAACCTGAGACGTCCAAGCGGGCGAAATGCCGCCGGCCATCGAGCTTGAGTTTCAACTGTATTCGATTCTTCGATGAATCCGGCGGGAAGGGAGAACTTGAAAATGACTACCGATCTGCCGCCGGCCATGTAAAGTC
>CAVULR010000002.1:0-640561 GCA_963742425.1 uncultured Alphaproteobacteria bacterium | reverse complement strand
GTTCGACCGCGGCTTCGGCCGGCCTGAAATCGCCGAGCACGGCGGCGAGCCCCTCGTGGATCGCCAAAAGGCGGCTCGCCAGCGGCAGACCTTCCGGCGGTTCGACCGAGCCGCAACCGACGAAACTCAGCCGGTTACCGTCGATCTCGATCACGCCCCAGCCGGTGCGGCGCAGCCCCGGATCGATGCCCAGGATGCGGACGGGAGAGCGAATTGGCGCTGAGGTCATGGGGTAGTGATAACTCCGGAGCCCCGCAGACGAAACAAAAACAGCCCGTCATCCCCGCGAAAGCGGGGATCCAGTACGCCGAGACCTCTCGGTTCAATCGCAACTGCACGGGAATACTGGATCGCCCGGTCAAGCCGGGCGACGACAGCTGATGACGTGGCGACACAAATTCCTACCCGCCCATCCTGGCGACCAGCGCGTCTGAAACCTCGAAGTTGGCGAACACGTTCTGCACGTCGTCGTGCTCGTTCAGCAGTTCGATCAGCTTCAATAGCTTCTCGCCGGTCTCGTCGTCGACCGGGACCGTATTGTGCGGCTTCCAGGTCAATGCCGCCTTGCGGGCTTCGCCGAATTTCGCCTCCAGCGCCTTTGCGACTTCGCGAAAGGTCTCCTGCGAGGCATAGATTTCGTGACCGGTCTCGCTCGACGACACGTCGTCGGCGCCGGCCTCGATCGCCGCGTCCAGCATCGCATCGTCAGAAGCGACCCTGGCATCGTATTCGATGATGCCGGTGCGATCGAACATGAAGGCGACCGACCCGGTCTCGCCGAGATTGCCGCCGGATTTGGTGAAGTAGGAGCGGATGTCGGAGGCGGCGCGGTTGCGGTTGTCGGTCAGCGCCTCGACGATCACGGCGACGCCGCCCGGGCCATAGCCCTCGTAGCGGATTTCGTCGTAGTTCTCGCTCTCGGTGCCGCTTGCTTTCTTGATGGCGCGCTCGATCGAATCCTTCGACATGTTCTCCTGGCGAGCGGCGGTGATGGCGGCGCGCAGCCGGGCATTCATCGATGGATCGGGCAGGCCCATCTTGGCTGCAACCGTGATTTCGCGCGCCAGTTTGCCGAACAGTTTCGACTTCTGGGCATCCTGCCGGCCCTTGCGGTGCATGATGTTCTTGAACTGGGAATGTCCGGCCATGCGGTGTCTTTCGGGGATTGTCCGGGATGGTGGAAAGCGCGGCTTATAGGCCGGCAACAGGCCGAAATCAAAGATTTGGCCGGATTTTCGGTACCTCGGTAGTGCCACTGCCTTAGTATGAGGCAATCGTTAACCATCACTTCATGCCCGAATGCGAGGATGCCTGTCACATTTTCATGCCTGCCGGGAAAGAACCCATGGCGTCCGGTTTGTTTCGAAAGCAGCTGCCGGAAACGGCCGCGCCGGCCGTAGCGGGGCCTGCGATCGTGGACGATGCCAAGGGCCCCACCGACAGCGAACGGCTGGTCGACCACTTGTCGAGCCGGATCGGCGCGCTGGGCGTCGAGCTCGCGGACGTGGCGGGAAACCTGAAGGAGGTCGCCGAGCGCGTATCCGGCCAAGCGGCGGGGTTCGGGCATCTGCAGAAAACCGCCGAGGCCATGGTCGCCGCCAATCACGATATCGCCGACGCGTCGCGAACGGTGCAAACCGCGACCACGGCTGCCGTCGGTGAAATCACCCAATCGCGCGCCGCGGTGGAGACGGCGGTCCAGCATATTTCCGAATTGGTCGAAGCCGTCGGCCGCATCGAACTTCGCCTCGGCGCGGTCGGAACCGCGCTCGCGCAAGTGGCCAAGGTATCCGGTTCGATCGAGGCGATCGCCAAGCAGACCAACCTGCTCGCGCTGAACGCAACCATCGAGGCCGCGCGCGCCGGCGCTGCTGGACGGGGCTTTGCGGTGGTCGCCAGCGAGGTGAAGAGCCTGGCCGAGGCGACGCGCCAGGCGACGCTTCTGATCGGCGACACCGTTCGCGATCTTGACGGCCAGGTCGGCAGCCTGATCGACGAGAGCGGCGACGCCTCGCGCCGGGCCAAGAACGCCGGCGAAGGCGCCCAGCAAATCCAGAGCATCATCGTGCGCGTGCAGGACGGTTTCACCGCGGTCGGGCGCGAGATCGACGGCGTCGCCAAGGCGGCGACTTCCAATCTCGCCGGCTGCGACCGGGTGATCGACGAACTCGGCAACCTTGCCATGAGTGTCGACATGTCATCCAGCGAACTCCAGCACGCCGACGAAAGGGTCGCCAAACTGCTCGAACTTTCCGAGGGGCTGATCGAATTGATCGCCGATAGCGGGGTAGAGACCTCGGACGCCCCCCTGATCCGTGTCGTGATCGACACCGCCAGGCAGATTTCCGCGGCCTTCGAGGCCGCGATCGAGCGCGGCGACGTCACGCTCGATCAATTGATGGACGAGAACTATCGCGAGATTCCCGGCACCGATCCCAAGCAATACCTCACCGACTATGTTGGACTGACCGACCGCATCTTGCCGCCGATCCAGGATCCGATTCAAAAATCCGATCCCCGCATCGTGTTCTGCGTCGCCTGGGCGAAGGGCGGTTACCTGCCCACCCACAATCCGAACTATCGCCTGGCGCAGGGGTCCGACCCCGTCTGGAACAACGCCAATTGCCGGAACAAGCGGCTGTTCAACGACCGCGCGGTGAAGAAGGTGGCGGCGAACACCAAACCGTTCCTGCTGCAGACCTACCGGCGCGACATGGGCGGCGGCAATTTCGTGCTGATGAAGGACCTGTCGTCGCCGATCCGCGTCCGCGGCCGCCACTGGGGCGCGTTTCGCATGGGCTTCCGGCAATCCTGAGCCAGCCGTGCGGCTTTCGCGAACCAAAGCTTCTCGCCGAAACTTCATCCCGGGTGTAGCCTTGCGGGCGACGGAGTTCAGCATCCCATGAAATACCTGTTCGAATCCGGCAAGCTGCTGTTGCTGGACCTGGCGTCGACGTTTCTTTTCCTTGTCGTCTATCTCTTGACCAAGAACGTCACCCTCGCGGTCGTGCTCGGCATGGTGCTGGGTGTCGCCCAGATTGGCTGGCAGTTCGCGCGCAAAAAGCCCGTCGACACCATGCAGTGGATGAGCCTCTTTCTCGTGTTGGGCGCGGGCGCAGCCACGCTGATCACCAACGATCCGCGTTTCGTGATGATGAAACCGACGGTGATCTACACCATCGTCGGCGTCGTGATGCTGAAGCCCGGATGGATGAACCGCTATCTGCCTCCGGTCGCCATCGAGATCGTGCCTGATATCGCCGTCATCTTCGGTTTCATCTGGGCGGGCCTGATGTTCTTTTCCGCCGGGCTCAACCTGGTCGTGGCCCTCAACTTCAGCGTGGCGACCTGGGCGGCATTCATGTCGGTCTACGGCATTGTCAGCAAGCTCGTCTTGTTCCTGATCGGCTTCGCCACCATGCGTATGATCGGCATCCGCCGCCGCCGCGCGCTAATGGCGTCGGCCGCTTCCTGACGGAAGGAAGCTTTCGCGCCGCGCGTTGCGCTCATATTCCCTCCCCCGCTTGCGGGGGAGGGTTAGGGTGGGGGCAGCCACGAACACCGGCGCCAGCCGCTCCCCCACCCCAGCCCTCCCCCGCAAGCGGGAGAGGGAGCATACCGAGCGCGCGTCCGCATGCAGATTCAATTTCAAGCAGCCAAAGACATGATTGCGAGCGCTAGTTTACAAGTGGCCGTCATACCCCGCGCATGCGGGGTATCCAGTACGCCGCGGCTTTTCGATTCTATCACTGACGCCTCGGAATACTGGATCACCCGCATGCGCGGGTGATGACAGGTTCAGATTCGATTTTTCAAACAGCCAAAGACGATCGTCATTGCGAGCGAAGCGAAGCAACCATGGAGCAAACAAGAATGGATTGCTTCGTCGCTGCGCTCCTCGCAATGACGTAAAGACACACCTCCGCGTTCTCGCCGCGCGATGCGCCCGCAGCCTCGCATGTGAAATAAAATGAACATGCGAGCGTCGTCACCACGGTCACACCGGAAAACACCCGGCATTCCCCGCGCAATGGTTTTAGCGGTTTCCTTCGTGCTCTCCCCGGTGACCGGGCTGTTTTGCTACCGTCGCCGGCGCAATCATCTTCCGCCGACTTGACACCAAGCGTCGGGGTGTCAGGACCACACGACTTCGCCGTCCGCATCAAGCGCGTTCGTCAATAGCGCCATCCGCGTCCACCGCATCCCGCCCCGCGTTTGTGACGGTCGCGAAACGCCCCTCGAGTGGGGCAGGACAGGGGCGGATATACGGGTGATTTGGGGGTAGCTCTAAACGGAATATTTTTCGCAAGAAGACTGGACAGCCAAAGCAAATCACTTGCAGCAACAAGCGGAACTTCTGACAGGTGTTGACATGCGCAGAGTACGTCTCGCAAGATAAGTTTTTACTGCAGCTTCGGCCGCCCCACACATGCGTGAAACATTTCTGGCCATTTTCATAATCCTGACCGTTGGCGCTTCAGTCGCTCAGGCCGAAAGCTGCTCTGCGGCACTTGAAAGGTTTAATGCAGGCGTCGCCCGCCACAACCTTAGATATGCCAATGCGGTTATGAAAGAATTCGGAGTTCCAGACAAGAATTTGCCTGATCCAAAGACAAGTAAGGAATGCCGAAGATGGCTTCCAATCTATTATCACGGCAAAGCTGACTACCCGTCATTGAGGCCTTTAGAGCAACAGCGTGATAGTGCTTGCAAGTCAGTACGATTTGTAGACAGGGATCACGATCTCAAGGATTTGTCGCATTCGGTAGATGCGGCGGAACAAAAAAATCGCCGTCTAATCGACAAATGCGAGGAGATTATTGCTGCGGCGCCGGCAATAACCGCACCGACAGTATCGGTTGATGTAAAATCATCCGTAAAGTCCACTTCATGCGGCAGCGACATTACGGGCACAAACAGCACGGCCCCAGCCGCAACTGCCTGCAAGGACGGTTTTGCCTCACTTCGCGCGGCCCGCATAACGCGCAAAAAATATGGAGTCTACGCGCAAGAACAATACAAGAAGGCGGCAGCGTCATTCCGACTAGCTGGCGATATTGGCGGAGCTGAAGCAGCGGAACGAGAGGCAAGGTTAGCGGACGATGTGTTCGATGCGCAGCAAAAGGACGCAGAGCGAGCCATTGACGCGAAGAAGCAGCAAGCTGAAGGAGAGGCAACCCAGAAGATCGCTGAAAAGATTGAGGAAGGTGCCTTTGAGGATGGTAGTTGCGCTGATCTGGAAGTTGCCGCGAGTTACTACAGGGACGCCGCACGGGCATTTCTGAACGCGGATGTGTACGACAAGGCCAGCCTAGCAGTGCAACGGGACGTTCGCCTCGGAAAAATTGTTAAGCAGGCTCAGGCCGAAGGCCGGTGCGACCGAAAACTTTCGAAGGCAGATCGAAAATCTCTGCATCCACCTAATGGCGGCGACGAACTGGCGGACGACCCGCACGATTGCGCGGGAATGCGAGCGCGCTTGACACCTGCCGCCCCGAACCAGGCCTGGATCGATGATCAGATGTCTAGATCGAACTGCCACCCCGACGGGACGCCGATGACGCTGCGCGAGCGGCTCAAGGCGGCGCTCGAAAAAGCTAACCCGTAAATGGAACGGCGGGGTGATGGCGGGCATTCGAGCAAATGTCCATTTACTTGGCACAAAAGGACACCGCCCGCCGATGTTACCCCGCCCAAAATCCCGGCAGCGTCGGCTCCAGCCGGCCGCCTATTCGCACCGGCGCGATTCTGAGCGCGAGCCCCGTCGCATCGTCGGTCTCGACCGCGACGCCGCTCAGCGTCGCCGCGCCGAGCGCCGGCTCGAAACGGCCCGAGGGAATGCCCGTCGTAAAGCGCCGCAGCGGCTCATCCTTTTGCATGCCGATGATCGAATCGTAATCGCCGGTCATGCCGGCGTCGGTGATGTAGGCGGTGCCGCCGGCGAGGATCTGGTGATCCGATGTCGGCACATGGGTGTGGGTGCCGACGACGAGGCTGGCGCGACCGTCGCAGAAAAATCCGATCGCCTGCTTTTCGCTTGTGGCCTCGCAATGGAAATCGACCACGATGGCATCGCTCGCGGTGCGCAGCGGGCAGGCTTCGAGTTCGCGGTTGACGACGGCGAATGGATCGTCGAACGGCGTCATGAAGACGCGGCCGATGGCGTTGACGACCAGCGCGCGCTTGCCGCCTCGGGTGTCGACCAGCACGGACCCGCGGCCCGGCGTGCCCGGCGGATAATTCGCCGGCCGAACCAGCCGCGGCGCGCGCTCGATGAACACCAGCGCCTCGCGCTGGTCCCACGAATGATTGCCGAGCGTGATGGCGTCGGCGCCGGCGTCGAGCAGTTCCTGGTAGATCGCCTCGGTGATGCCGAAACCGCCGGCGGCGTTCTCGCCATTGACGACGACGAGATCGAGCGCCCAGTCGCGGATCATGCCGGGCAAATGCTCTGCGATGGCGGTGCGGCCGGACCGGCCGACCACGTCACCGACGAAAAGAATGCGCAAATCTATCGACTCCGGAAATCGAGTACCTGTGCTTCCGTTAGCACATAATCCAGCGCCACGTCGTGGGCCAGCGCCGGCACCGTTTTGACTTCCTGCACCGCGAAAGCAAGGCCGATGGCCGCGATGGACTTCACTTTGCGCAGATGCGCCAGGGTGTAATCGTAATGCCCGGCGCCGTAGCCGATGCGGTGGCCGGCGCGATCGAACGCCGCCAGCGGAACCAGCACCACATCGGGGACGATCTCGACTGCGGCGGGCGACGGCTCGAGAATACCGAGCGGTCCAGGCAGCAGCCTGTCGTCGGGAGCGAAGACGCGAAACCTCAGTGATTGTCCGCGCGCGTTGACGACCGGCAGCGCCAATTTGGCGCCCTGCGCGACAAGCTTTCGCATCAGGCGTATCGGGTCGATCTCGCCGCGGATCGGCGAATAGCCGGCGACCACCGCGCCGGGCTTGATCTCGAACGGCAGGCCGCGCAACGCGATGGCCTGCGCCGCGGAGGCGCGCTGCCGGCCGCTCAACGCATCGCGCGCCGCCAGCGCCGCGGCACGAAGTTCGGCCTTCGATGAGACTGTCGGCGGAGCTGACATGCAACATCATGTTTGGCCGTCATACCCCGCGAAAGCGGGGTATCCAGTACGCCGCGGCTTCGCGGTTCTATCACCGGCGTCTCTGGAATACTGGATCACCCGCTTTCGCGGGTGATGACGGGTGTTGATTGGGCAGCAATAGAAAATCAAAAGTGCGAAGCCGTGATGGCCGTTGGAGCGCTCGATCCCGGAGTTCCCTACGAAAGTAGGTGGGCACCATATGACCGGATCCACGGACCCGGCCAGGGACAGTTCCCTGAAGGATCGATAAGGCCCCGGGGATATATGGCTCCTGACGCGCGACACAGCCTCGCAGTGCCAATGTAACCACGACGGGACCAAACCGCCAGCGTTAACGGCGGGGCGATTTACTGGTTTGAACCGGCATGCCGCATTGTTCTTACCTCTCCCGCTTGCGGGGGAGGTCGACGCGCTCGCAAGAGCGCGGCGGGTGGGGGAAATCTCTCCGCGCATTCAAGCAGCAGCAGTTATATGGCGGCACCCCCACCCCAGCCCTCCCCCGCAAGCGGGAGAGGGAGCGCAGCGGAGTGGACTACCCAATCGCGACGCCGCCGCCGATGGTGCGGTTCAGCACTTGCGTGGTCTTCTCGATGCGTTCGGCGGCTGCGTTCAGCGCGTTGGCCACCGCGTTCTGCGTCGACCTGGCGCGATCGGCCGCCACCAGGCGGACGCCGCGCAGCGTCTCAAGCTCCTCTTCAAGGCCGCGGATGCGCTGGCCGGCGTCGAGCAATTCGTCGCACACGGTCAGCGCCGCCATCACGGTGAGGCGCGCATCGCCGATCTCGCCGAACTTGCCGCGCAGACTCTCGATCCGCGATTCCAGGCTCTCGGCGAGCTTCAGCAGCCGCACCTCCTGCCCCTCCTCGCAGGCCATCCGGTATTGCCGGCCGTTGATGGTGACGTTGATGTGGCTCATGAGCCCTCTCCGGCGTCGAGTACCGAGCGGATGGTGCCGATCGCCGCATCGAGCCGTTCAGCAATTTCGCGATTGGCGCGCTCCAGCCGGCGCGATTTCACCAGCGATCCGTCGAGTTCGTCGGCGAGCCGCGACCGATCGGCGCCGAGCGCCTGGATTCGGCTCGCCAGCTCGTTCTCGTCGCGGTCGGCTTCGCGCCGCCGCTCAACCGCGCTCTCCAATGCATCGAGCGCCGCCATCAGCCGCCTGGTCGCGGCGTCGATATCGGCCAAAGCCGGTTCGGCGCTGCCATGACCGTTGGCGGGGCGATCGTTCATGCGGACCTTCCCTGAGCCGGCCGGCCGGCAAAATCAGCGGTTCGGCAAGCGTTTAGACGGCGAAATTTACGTTGCAAGCGAGGCCAGCGCAACGCCGCTTGCAAGCTATGCACCGCAAAGCAACTTTTAGGCGCCCCGGCGCGTTGCACTGCCTTGGACTCCGGGAACCGGGATGCTATCCAGCGCTCACTTCCCGTCGCCCCAAGAGGCTCGGTTCAAAGGCAATTCGCCATGCGGCGGATCGCCACCAAGCATCTCATTTCAGGTGGATTTTCATCATGACGCGCGTCGATCATTCCCGTATGGCCAATGCGATCCGGGGGCTCGCAATGGATGCCGTCGAGAAAGCAAAATCCGGCCATCCCGGCCTGCCGATGGGTGCTGCCGACGTCGCCACCGTGCTGTTCACGCAATTCCTGAAGTTCGACGCTGCCCATCCGCGATGGCCGGACCGCGACCGTTTCGTGCTTTCGGCCGGCCACGGCTCGATGCTGCTTTATGCGCTGTTGTATCTCACCGGCAATCCCGACATGACGATCGAGGAGATCAAGAATTTCCGGCAGCTCGGTTCCAGGACCCCGGGCCATCCGGAAAATTTCGAGACCAGCGGCGTCGAGACCACCACCGGTCCGCTGGGACAGGGCATCGCCACGGCGGTCGGCATGGCGGTGGCCGAAAAAATGCTCGCCGCCGAGTTCGGCAAGAAGGCGGTCGACCATCATACCTATGTGCTCGCCTCCGACGGCGACCTGATGGAGGGCGTGTCGCAGGAAGCGATCGCGCTCGCCGGACACTGGAGGCTCAACAAGCTGATCGTGCTGTATGACGACAACGGCATCACGATCGACGGTCCGATCTCGCTTGCCGATTCCGTCGACCAGGTGAAGCGCTTCAAGTCGGCCGGCTGGGCGGCGGAACTGATCGACGGACAGGACCAGCAAGCGATCGCGGCCGCCCTCACCCGCGCGCAAGAAATCCAACAAGCCTTCCCTGATCGCCTGCAGAACCACCATCGGCTACGGCGCGCCGACCAAGGCCGGCACCAACAAGGCCCATGGCGAAGCGCTGGGCGCCGACGAACTCAAGGGCGCCAAGGAAAAACTCGGCATTTCGCTGGAGCCGTTTTCGGTGCCGGATGATGTGTTGCAAGCCTGGCGTGAGGTCGGCAGCCGGGGCGCCGCGGCGCGCAAGGAATGGGAAGCGCGGTTTTCCACGCTGTCGAACCGCAAGCGCGCCGAGTTCGAGCGACGCTTGCGGCACGAGCGGCCGGCGGCGCTGGCGAAAGCCTTCAAGGCCCACAAGAAGGCGCTGCTCGAGACCCCGCAGAATATCGCCACCCGTAAATCGTCCGAATCCGTGATCGATGCGATTGCGGCGGCGATGCCGATGGAATTTCTGGCGGGCTCCGCCGATCTCACCGGCTCCAACAACAACAAGGCGAAATCGGCGGTCAACTTCTCCGCCAAAACCCCGAAAGGCCGCTTCGTCCATTACGGCATCCGCGAGCACGGCATGGCGGCGGCGATGAACGGCATCTTCCTGCATGGCGGCTTCGCGCCGAACGGCGCGACGTTTTTGATCTTCACCGACTATGCCCGGCCGGCCATGCGGCTCGCAGCGCTAATGGGCAACGGCGTGGTCTATGTGATGACCCATGATTCGATCGGCCTTGGCGAAGACGGCCCGACGCATCAGCCGGTCGAGCAGCTCGCTTCGCTGCGCGCCATTCCCAACATGCGCGTGTTCCGTCCCTGCGACGCGGTCGAAGTCGCCGAATGCTGGGAACTTGCGCTCAACCGGACCGACGGTCCGACGGTGCTGGCGCTGACCCGCCAGAACCTGCCGCAACTGCGCACCACCGCGCCGTCAGACAACCCGTGCAGCCACGGGGCCTATGAACTGGTCGCCGCGCCAGGGTGATGCCAAAGTGTCGCTGTTCGCCTCCGGCTCCGAGGTCGAGATCGCGGTTGCCGCGCAGAAAAAGCTTGCCGAGCGCGGCATCGCGGCGCGGGTGGTGTCGGTGCCCTCGCTCGAATTGCTGCTGGCGCAGCCGGCGGACCGGCAGCAGGCGATCATCGGCCCGGCGCCGGTCAAGATCGCGATCGAGGCCGCGGTCCGTTTCGGCTGGGATGCCGTGATCGGGCAGGACGGAGGTTTTGTCGGCATGCACGGCTTCGGCGCCAGCGCCCCGGCCAAGGACCTCTTCAAGCATTTCGGGATCACCGCCGAGGCGGTGGTGGAAGTCGCGTCAAAGCGCCTGGATGGGCGGTAACGCTACTCGGAACATTGGGGATTTCGATGCATTGCAACCCGGGCTCATTCGGGGCAGAAACAGCCCGAGAATCGGCGAAGTCGGCCGCAAAACAGGGAATTTAGAACCTTTGAGGAGAAGTTGAATGGCAGTCCGGGTCGCGATCAACGGATTTGGCCGCATTGGCCGCAACATCCTGCGGGCCATCGCCGAATCCGGCCGCACCGATATCGAGGTGGTCGGCATCAACGATCTTGGTCCCGTCGAGACCAACGCGCATTTGCTGCGCTACGATTCAGTCCATGGCCGCTTCCCCGGCACGGTGACCGTCGAGGGCGATTCGATCAGCCTCGGCAACGGCAAGATCAAGGTTTCGGCCGAACGCGATCCGACCAAACTGCCTTGGAAGGAACTCGGCATCGACATCGCGCTGGAATGCACCGGCATTTTCAGCGCCAAGGCAAAAGCCTCCGCCCATCTCACCGCCGGCGCCCGGCGCGTGCTGGTCTCCGCGCCGTCCGATGGCGCGGACGCGACCATCGTGTTCGGCGTCAACCATGACAAATTGACGAAAGACCATCTCGTCGTTTCCAACGGCTCGTGCACGACGAACTGCCTTGCGCCGGTCGCCAAGGTGCTGAACGACACCGTCGGCATCGAGACCGGCTTCATGACCACGATTCACGCCTATACCGGCGACCAGCCGACCCTGGATACGCTGCACAGCGATCTCTACCGCGGCCGGGCGGCGGCGATGTCGATGATTCCGACTTCCACCGGCGCCGCCAAGGCGATCGGCCTGGTGCTGCCGGAACTGCAGGGCAAGCTCGACGGCGTCGCGATCCGCGTGCCGGTGCCCAACGTCTCCGTGGTCGATCTCAAGATCGTGGCGTCGCGCAAGACCGATGCGAAGGAAATCAACGAGGCGATGAAGCGCGCCAGCGAACAGCAGATGAAGGGCATCCTCGGCTATACCACCGCGCCGAACGTCTCGATCGACTTCAACCACGATCCGCATTCCTCCACCGTCCACATGGACCAGACCAAGGTGCAGAACGGCACGCTGGTGCGGGTGATGTCGTGGTACGACAATGAATGGGGTTTCTCCAACCGCATGTCGGACACCGCCGTGGCGATGGGGAAACTGCTGTAAGTCTCGTGTCCCGAACGCGGTGCAGCGTGCTTCACGCTGCTCCGCAGAGCCGGGACCCATTTATACCGCGACCAGCCATGGGTCCCGGTTCTGCACGGCGGCACTTCGCGCCGCAGTGCGCCCGGGACAAGAGACCCTCAATGTCCAAAACATTCCGCACCCTCGATGACGTCGACGTGACGGGCAAGCGCGTGCTGCTGCGCGTCGATCTCAACGTGCCGATGGAAAATGGCCGCGTCACCGACGCGACAAGGCTGCAGCGGGTGGCGCCGACCATCACCGAAATTTCCAAAAAGGGCGGCAAGACAATTCTGCTGGCGCATTTCGGCCGGCCCAAGGGGCGCGAGCCGAAGGATTCGCTGAAACCCGTCGCCGAAGCGCTGGCGCAGGTGATCGGCAAGCCGGTCGCCTTTGCCGAGGACTGCATCGGCGAGGCCGCGCAAAAGGCGATCGCGGCGATGAAGGATGGCGATATCCTTTGCCTGGAAAACACCCGCTTCCACAAAGAAGAGGAAAACAACGATCCGGCGTTCACCGCCGAACTCGCTGGGCTCGGCGACATCTGGGTCAACGACGCCTTCTCGGCCGCGCACCGCGCGCACGCGTCCACCGAAGGCCTCGGCCACAAATTGCCGGCCTATGCCGGACGCACCATGCAGGCCGAACTCGACGCGCTGGCCAAGGCGCTGGAAGCACCGGCCAAACCCGTCATCGCCATCATCGGCGGCGCCAAGGTCTCCACCAAGATCGATCTTCTGGAAAATCTCGTCCGCAAGGTGGATGCGCTGGTAATCGGCGGCGGCATGGCCAACACCTTCCTGTATGCGCAGGGCGTCGGCATCGGCAAGTCGCTCGCGGAAAAAGATCTCGCGGCGACCGCGCTGCGGATTTTCGAGAAGGCGGAAGCCGCCAATTGCACGATCATCCTGCCGGTGGACGCCGTGGTTGCGTTTCATTTCGCGGCCAATGCGCCCTCCCACGCCTACGGCCTCGACGCGGTGCCATCCGACGGCATGATTCTCGACGTCGGCCCGCAATCGGTCGCGCGGATCCATGCCGCGATCGACGACGCGGCGACGCTGGTGTGGAACGGCCCGCTCGGCGCCTTCGAGATGACGCCGTTCGACCACGGCACCATGGTCGCGGCACAGCACGCGGCCAAGCGCACCAAGGCGAAGAAGCTGGTCTCGGTCGCCGGCGGCGGCGACACGGTGGCCGCGCTCAACCAGGCCGGCGTGGCCGGGGATTTCACCTATGTTTCGACCGCGGGCGGCGCCTTTCTCGAATGGATGGAAGGCAAGCCATTGCCCGGGGTCGAAGTTTTAAGAATACGCCAGATTTAAGCTCAACGCGGAGAACGAAAACACATGGCTCGGATCACGTTGCGTCAATTGCTCGACCACGCGGCGGAACACGATTACGGCGTGCCGGCCTTCAACATCAACAACATGGAGCAGGCGCTCGCCATCATGGAGGCCGCCTCCAGCCTGGACGCGCCCGTGATCATTCAGGCCTCGCGCGGCGCGCGGTCCTACGCCAACGACGTGATGCTGAAGCACATGATGGATGCAGTCACCGAAATCTATCCGCAGATTCCGGTCTGCGTGCATCTCGATCACGGTAACGAACCGGCCACCTGCATGACCGCGATCCAGGCCGGCTTTACATCGGTCATGATGGACGGCTCGCTGAAGGCCGACGGCAAGACGCCCGGCGACTGGGACTATAATGTCGGTGTCACCAAAACCGTCACCGATATGGCTCATCTCGGCGGCATCTCGGTGGAGGGCGAACTGGGCGTGCTGGGCTCGCTCGAGACCGGCATGGGCGACAAGGAAGACGGCCACGGCGCCGAAGGCAAGCTGTCGCACGACCAACTGCTCACCAATCCCGACGAGGCGGTGAAATTCGTCAAGGAGACCAGGGTGGATGCGCTGGCGATCGCGATGGGCACCTCGCACGGCGCCTACAAATTCACCCGCAAGCCGGACGGCGACATTCTCGCCATGAACGTGATCGAGGAAATTCACCGCAAGCTGCCCAACATGCATCTGGTGATGCACGGCTCTTCCTCGGTGCCGCAGGATCTGCAGGACATCATCAACACCAATGGCGGCAAGATGAAACCGACCTGGGGCGTGCCGGTTTCCGAGATCCAGCGCGGCATCAAGAACGGCGTGCGCAAGATCAACATCGACACCGACAACCGCATGGCGATGACCGGACAGATCCGCAAGGTCCTGAAGGACAATCCGGAGGAATTCGATCCGCGCAAATATCTCAAGCCCGCGATGGAAGCGATGGCCAAGCTCTGCAAACAGCGGCTGCAGGAATTCAACACCGCGGGGCAAGCCGGCAAGATCGGACGCGTGCTGACTACCGCCGAGATGGCGAAGCGCTACGTCAAGGGCGAACTCGATCCGAAAGTCGCATGACCGGCCGCTTCTGCCCCAGCAGGCGCCGGGTTTTCCCGGCCTGAGGATTCTTGGATATTGCCCGAGAACTGGCTAGTTTGACCTGCAAAGCGTATCCCGCTCCCGAAGGAGGCATCGATGAATCTCGCCGATCTCAACCACGTCGCCCTCGCCATGGTCGCGCCGGGCAAGGGTATTCTCGCCGCCGACGAATCCACCGGCACGATCAAGAAGCGCTTTGACGCCATCCAGGTCGCTTCGACCGAAGACAATCGGCGCGACTATCGCGAAATGCTGTTCCGCTCCGGTGAAGCCATGAACCGGTACATCTCCGGCGTCATTCTCTACGACGAGACGATCTGGCAAAACGCGAAGGACGGCACGCCGCTGACCCGGCTGATCGAACAATCCGGCGCGATCCCGGGCATCAAGGTCGACGAGGGAACGCAAGCCTTGCCGAACTGCCCCGGCGAACTCGTCACCGTCGGGTTGGACAAGCTCGCCGAACGGCTGCAGAAATATTACGAACGGGGCGCGCGGTTCGCGAAATGGCGCGCGGTGATCGACATCGGCCCGGGCGTTCCCACCATGACCGCGATCCACGTCAATGCGCACGCGCTCGCGCGCTATGCCGCATTGTGCCAGGCCGCGCAGATCGTTCCGATCGTCGAGCCGGAAGTTTTGATGGATGGCGATCACGATATCGATCGCTGCCTTGAAGTGACGACGCGCGTGCTCAACAAGACCTTCCAGGAATTGCGTGTCCAGCGCGTCGCGCTGGAGGGCATGATCCTCAAGCCCAACATGGCGATCGCGGGCAAGAAATGCCCGAAGCAGGCATCCGTCGAGGAAGTCGCGGAGAAAACCGTCCGCCTTTTGAAAGCCTGCGTCCCCGCCGCGGTGCCCGGCATCGCCTTCCTTTCCGGCGGCCAATCCGACGAGGCCGCCACCGCGCATCTTGACGCCATGAACCGGATCGGCGGCCTGCCGTGGCGGCTGACGTTTTCCTACGGCCGCGCGCTGCAGGCGGCGCCGCAGAAGGCGTGGTCGGGCAAAGCCGAAAATGTCGCCGCGGGCCAGCGCGCCTTTACCCACCGGGCGCGGATGAATTCGCTTGCGACCAAGGGTGAATGGAAGGCCGATCTGGAAAAGAAGGCGGCATAGATTTGGCCGCCAGATCTGCTTCTCCGCGCCCGGTGCCGCGGCTTTATCTCGCGACGCCCGAGCTGGACGATGCTTCGCCATGGCTGGCAAGCCTTCCCGGCTTGCTCGGCGCCGCAGACGTCGCCGCCGTGCTGCTGCGGCTTAAGCTGAGCGACCAGCGCACCATGATCTCGCGCATCAAAACCCTGGCGCCCGCGATCCAGGATCGTGGCGCCGCGCTTTTGCTCGACGGCCATGTCGAACTGGTGGCGCGCGCCGGCGCCGATGGCGCGCACCTGACCGGCATCACGGCGCTCGAGGAAGCGCTGCCGTCGTTGAAGCCCGACCGTATCGCCGGCGTCGGCGGACTGGCGACGCGCCACGATTCGATGGCCGCGGGCGAACTCGGCGCCGATTACATGCTGTTCGGCGAACCCGACGCGCTAAAACAGCGGCCATCGATGGCGGCGATCGCCGAGCGCCTGCAATGGTGGGCCGAACTGTTCGAGCCGCCTTGCGTCGGCTTTGCGGCGTCGACCGAGGAGGTTTTCGAATTCGCAACCGCGGGCGCGGATTTCGTTCTGGTCGGCGATCTCATCTGGAATGACCGGCGCGGCGCGACGGCGGCGCTGACGGAGGTGGACGAGACCATCCGCCGGGCGCACGCCGCGAGTGCCAAACCCGCCAAAGCCGAACGCAGATAGCGCCGGAAATGAAGATCCTGCGTCCCATAGCGATCCTTGTGAGCTGGCTGATGTGGACGGCAGGCGCCACCGCGCAGATCTCGCTGTCGCCGCCCGGCGCGCAATCGCCGCCGGCCGCAAGCAAGCCCGCAAAACCGAAAGCAAAACCCGCCATCGCCAAAAAACCCGCAGGCCCGGCGGCAACGCCGGCGCCCCCGGCAACTCCCACACCGGCCGCGACGGTGACGCCCGCGCCCGTGCCTGACGATCCCAATGTCGACCTGGTATTCGGCGCCTATCAGCGCGGGATGTACAAGACCGCGTTCGATCTGGCCACCAAGCGCGTGCAGGACGCCGGCGATCCCAAGGCGATGACGATGCTCGGCGAACTCTACGCCAATGCGTTGGGCGTCAAGCGCGACTATGCCAAGGCCGCCGACTGGTACAAGCGCGCCAGCGATGGCGGCGACCGCGAGGGTATGTTCGCCCTCGCCATGCTCCGGCTCGGCGGCCGCGGCGGGCCGGTCAATCGCGAGGAGGCGGTAAAACTGCTGGCGTCCTCGGCCAAGCTCGGCAACCCGAAGGCGGCATACAATCTGGCGCTGCTCTATCTCGACGGACAGACGCTGCCGCAAGACCTCAGGCGCGCCGCCGAATTGCTTCGCCTCGCCGCCGACGCCGGCAATCCGGAAGCGCAATATGCGCTGGCAACCTTCTACAAGGAGGGCACCGGCGTCGAGAAAGACATGGACAAGGCCGTTCGGCTGTTACAGGCGGCTTCGCTCGCCGACAATGTCGACGCCGAGGTCGAATATGCCATCGCGCTTTATAACGGTACCGGCACGCCCAAGAACGAAGCCGCCGCGGTGGCGCTGCTGCGCAAGGCCGCCAGGCAAAACAGCCCGATCGCCCAAAACCGCCTCGCCCATGTGCTGGTGAGCGGACAGGGCGCGCCGATGGACAAGATCGAAGGCCTCAAATGGCACATTGTTGCGAAAACCGCCGGCCGGGGCGACCCCATGCTCGACGAGGCGCTGGCGGATTTGGGCAAGGAAGATCGCGCGGAAGCCGAGGCCGCGGCGCGCAAATGGCTCGGCGTCAAATGATCCGCCTTGACGGCGGCACGAGCGCAGGGCACCCACTGCTGTCTTACCTCTCCCCGCCGGGTGAGGGGGTTCGAGCCTCACGGAAACATAAACCCGCACCCAACCCGCTTCCGGAGAGGGATGCGCGCCTCTAACGCCGAAACATCGCCGCCAGACCATGCTGCATTCTGCCCTTATCAACGTCATGGTCAAAGCCGCGCGCCGCGCCGGCCGAAGCCTCAAGCGCGACCTCGGCGAGGTCGAGAATCTGCAGGTTTCGCTGAAGGGCCCGGCCAACTTCGTCACCCTGGCCGACCGGCGCGCCGAGGAAATGCTGCACTCCGATCTCACCAAGGCGCGGCCCGGCTATGGCTTCATCGGCGAGGAAGGCGGCACGCGTATCGGCGACGACAAGAGCCACACCTGGATCGTCGATCCGCTCGACGGCACCACCAACTTCCTGCACGGCATCCCGCAATTTGCGATTTCGATCGGCCTGCAGCGCGAAGGCACTGTCATCGCGGGCCTGATCTACAATCCCGCCAATGAAGAGCTCTATATCGCCGAACGCGGCAAGGGCGCCTTCCTCAACGATCAGCGGCTGCGGGTAGCCGGCCGGCGCAAGCTCAGCGAAAGCGTGATCGCCTGCGGGCTGCCGCATATCGGCCGCGGCAACCACGATCTTTCGCGTCTGGAGATGAGCGAAATTCAGGACAAGGTGGCGGGCCTGCGCCGCTTCGGCGCCGCCTCGCTCGATATGGCTTTCATCGCTTCCGGTCGCCTCGACGGCTATTGGGAGCGCAATTTGCAACCCTGGGACCTGGCGGCGGGGCAGATCATCGTGCGCGAGGCCGGCGGCATCGTCTCCGGCATCGAGGGCGACGACGACCCGCTCAAGACCGGCAGCGTGATCTGTGGCAATGAATTCATCCACGCCGAACTGGTGAAGATTTTGAAGCCGTTGGGGAAGTAGGCTTCGTTGATTAGACGAACCCATTTTGCGCGGGCTTGACCGGCGCATCGATAGCGCCGGGTCGAAAGCCGCTATTTCCCGCCCTCGCACACATGAGACGCGCGCCAGACAGGGCTCTCGGCGGCCAGTACCGGGTGGTTGAGCGCGGGCAGCTGCAGCCGCCGCGCGATGGTGGCGGGGACCGGAGCGGAGGTCAGCAGACCCGCGACGAGATTGTAACCCGCGACCAGATGCGACCGGATCGTCCGGGTGGCGAATCCGGACGCGGCGACATAGCGGCGGGCGGTCTCTTCGAAGGGTTCGGGCGCGACGCCCGCCACTTCAAGCACGGCGTCGGTGGGAGCGCCAAGGCCGAAGGCGTTCCGCTGATAATCCATCAGGAACCAATAGAGCTCCTCGATGACGAACTCCCCGATTCCCAGAGACTTCGCCACCTTGAGGAAAAGCTTGATCGGCGCATCCTGGTAAACGACCTTCCGGCCCAGCGCCCTGCCGATGGCGGCTGCGATCTCGTCCGGCGCCAGCAGTCGCGGTCCGGTCGGACGATAGCTCTTGCCGATATGGGGGGCGGGATTGGCGAGCGCGCCGGCGATGACACGCGCGATGTCCTCGTTCGACGGCGGGGCATTGAGGCCTTGGCCCAACGGCATGGCCATCAGTCCGAAATGCGCGATCGGTTCCAGCGCAGCCATATAATTGTCGGCGAAGAATCCGGGATTGACCGTGACGACGTCGAGGCCTGAGGCCGATCGAAACATTTGTTCGCTGAGCCATTTTTCGCGCGCATGCGCTGCCGGATGGCTCGGGTCGGCGACCCACTGACTCAAGGCGACGACCGCTTCCAGCCGGCTTTCCTGCGCCGCAGCTGCAAACAATGCCGCGCGACGCAGCGCGCCGGGCTCCAGCGGCGGGCAGAAATAGGCGCGCTGGACGCCGGCCATGGCGGCGCGCAGATCGGTGATGTCCTCGAGCGAGCCGGCGATGATTTCGACGCCGGCGTTCCTCAGCTGCTCGCTGCGGTGATCCGCCCGGTGCACCAGCGCCCGGACCGGATATCCCATCGCCAACAGCTGCCGGATGGTCGCACCCCCGGTCTTGCCGGTCGCCCCGGTTACCAACATCCTGGGCTTCAACATGCCACCGTCCCCCTGTTCGCCGCGCCTGGTGTATATTCGGGACGCTAGTTTCCCGCCGTCACCGTTGCAATTACATCGGAGGTAATTGAGTTGGCACGTCGAAGACATAAAGTGGCGGCGATGAAAACCGGCTGCGGTTCGATGCTGAGCGAGTGGCGTGGCGCCCGGCGCCTGAGCCAGCTCGACCTCGCGCTGCTGACCGGCATTTCGCAACGGCACATCAGCTTCGTGGAATCCGGACGCTCCCAACCGAGCCGCGACATGATTTTCAAGCTGGCGGACGGGCTCGACCTTCCGTTGCGCGCGCGCAACGACATCTTCCTCGCCGCCGGATACGCCCCGATCTATCCGGAGCGCCGGCTCGATCTGGCGGAGATGAAAACCGCGCGCGATGCCCTTGAGCTCATTTTGAACCACCACGAGCCTTATCCCGCGATCGTGATGGACGCGCGCTGGAATATCGTCATGCAGAACTCGGCCGCCTCGCGCATCGTCGCCGGTTGCGTGGAAGCGGGCGCGTTGCGTGCACTTTCTCCGGACGGTCCCCTCAACTTCATGCAACTGATGTTTTCGCCCAGGGGCTTGCGACCGCGCATCCTGAATTGGGCGCATACCCGGGCCGTGCTGCTCAATCGGCTGCGCCGCGATTCGGCCGGGAATCCGAATTCGGCTTCCCAAAAGCTGCGGCGCCAACTGGATCAGGAAGCCCCCCCTCCCGGCAGCGTCCTCGCGTCTCAGGACGAGCCGGGGGATCCGTTGCTTCCGCTGGAGCTTGCGGTCGGCGGCGCGAGACTACGATTGTTCAATACTTTTACGACATTCGGGACACCGCAGGACGTTATGCTGCAGGAACTCCGTATCGACATGTCCTTTCCCGCGGATGAGGCGACAAGACGCTTCCTGACCATGGCGGCGGAAGCCGGATTGCCGTCATGCACCAGCTTCGGGGTAGCGAGCACCGCAAGATATGAGCCCCTTGAGGGGTTTTGACCCTCGCAGGAATAAGAGACCCTTACCCGCCGATACCGTCGCTTGAAAAGCGGAAGTCGACGTCAGCCAGTTCGACTTCCGAGCTGGATCCATCTGCGACATGGACGGCTGAGATTTTTCAGCGCAAATTGACCGTTGAACCCTTCCGCAGTCGCAAATCCCTGCTGTAGTTACTTCGCGGTGTAGCCTTGGGGCGAGCACAAAACGATGGGCAAGGGGCCGCGGAGAGCACCGGTTCGGTTGGCGTGCTCCGCAACGCCAGAAGCCAGCACGGTCTTGATTGGTTTGCTTTCTTCGTGGCGGATGTTCAGACCGGCTGGGGCCCGTTCGTTGCGGCGTATCTGTTCTCGGTCGCATGGACCCAATTCGACATCGGTCTGGTCCTGACGATCGGAACGGTGGCGACGTTCGCCGTGCAAATTCCCGCAGGCGCAGCCGTCGATCGCGTACCCTCGAAGCGGCTGGTGGCGGCGATTGCGGTCGCTGCGGTCAGCGGCGCTGCGCTCCTTCTTGCGATCGAACCGAGCTTCGGCGTCGTGGTTTCTGCAAAACTGCTCCATGCGCTCGCCAGTTGCCTGCTTGGGCCGGCAATCGCCGCCATAAGCCTCGGGCTGGTTGGTCACACGCTGCTCGGCACACGGCTCGGGCGCAATGCCCGTTTTCTGTCGCTTGGGAATGCGATTGCCGCCGGCGTGATGGGAGGGCTCGGTTATTATTTTTCCAACCGGGCGATCTTCTTTTTCACCGCCGCACTGTGTATCCCCACGCTGATCGCGCTGGCGCAAGTTCGTGCGAACGATATCGATCCGGAGCTCGCCCGCGGCGGCGCACCGACCGGCGGGCCCGGCGCATCTCCCTCCCTCATTCATGGACTTCTGCTGAACGCAGCGCTGCTGGTTTTCGCCGCCGCCATCATCTTGTTTCAATTCGCCAATGCGGCGATGCTGCCGCTGATGGCCGCGCTCCTGACCAAGCGCGTGCCGGAAACGGCAACGCTGATTCTTTCGGTGTGCATTCTCGCACCCCAGTTCGTTGTCGCGATGATCGCGCCGAAGGTTGGCCGGCTGGCGCAAGATTGGGGTCGGCGTCCCCTGCTTGCGCTTTGCTTTGTCGCGCTCTCGATCCGATGCGTGGTTTTTGCGGTCACGAGTGATCCGTTTGCCATTGTCACAGTGCAATTACTGGACGGCATTTCCGCCGCGACGCTCGGGGTGCTGGTCCCCCTTGTCATTGCCGACGTCATGCGCGGCAGCGGCCATTTCAACCTCGCCCAGGGCGTTGTGGGCGCTGCGGTGGGCATCGGCGCGTCGTTTAGCACCACCGTGGCGGGCTACATTGCCGACGAGTATGGTAATATTTCCGCCTTCCTTTTGCTCGCCGGCGTCGCGATTGCCGGGCTGGTCCTGGTCATGGCGCTGATGCCGGAGACGCGGCCCCCTGCGGACCATCCTATGCTGCCCGCATCCGGTAATGGCTGACGCCCCATTCGCTGCCGTCGGCGTGACCGAACAGGCCCGCGGTGGCGAGGAAGAACCAGCGCCAGCGCCGCATCCACAGCGCGGTTTCGCTGCCGTACACGTCGCGAAGAATGGCTTCGATCTCGTCACGGCGGGAATCGAAATTGCCGAGCCAGTCCAGCGCGGTACGCCGATAATGCGTGCCGCTCCAGCGCCATTCCTTCTCGACTTCGAACAAATCGGAATATTGCCGGATCAGGTGATGGCTCGGCATCACCCCGCCGGTGAAAAAATGCTGCGCGATCCAGTCTTCGCCATGGGCGCGATCGAACAGGTAGGCGCCGGCGCGGTGGGTGAAAATATGCATGAAGAAGCGGCCGTCGGCCGCGAGCCATGATTTCACCCGCGTCATCAATTCGCGCCAGTTCATCATGTGCTCGAACATCTCGACCGACACGATGCGGTCGAACTTCGCCTGCGGATCGAACACGTTCATGTCGGCCGTCACCACCCGAAGATTCGTCAATCCGCGGGCCGCGGCCTCGTCCTCGATGGTGAGCCGTTGCGAATGCGAGTTCGACACCGCGATAATTCGAGAATTCGGAAACTGCCGCGCCATCGACAGCGACAGCGAACCCCAGCCGCAGCCGAGTTCGAGAATCGATTGCCCGTCGGCGAGATCGGCGTGCGCCACGGTCTGGCGCAACGCTTCCTCCTCGGCTTCGCGCAGCGTCGATGCCGGCTCCTTGTAGAAGCAGCAGGAATATTTGCGGTTCGGGCCGAGCACATGGGCGAAGAATGCCGCCGGCACCTCGTAGTGCTGGGCATTGGCCGCTTCCGTGCATTCGGCGATCGCGCGCGCCGCCATTTCGTTCGCGAACGAGGCGTCGCTCGCCGCATCGCCGACGGCCAGCCGCGCGGCGGTGCGCGAGCATAGCCGCGCGATGGCGGCGCGAATCACGGCGTCCGGCAGCGGCACCCGTTCGGCTGTGCCGATGACCGAGGAAACGAAGCTCATGTCACCACTCCCTTTTGCGGCGGCAGCGGAAAGAACCTGCTGGTGCGCGACTGATAGTCGCGGTAGCGCTCGCCGCGCGAGCGCAGCATCTGCTCCTCGAGCGGAGGGATGCCCGTGACATGGACGAGGATCCAGTACATGAAGACCGGCGCCAGCAGCGTCGCCCAGCCCCAGGCGTAATCGGGTGAGATCGCGATAACGGGATAGGCCAGCCAGCCGAACCATTCGAAGAAATAATTGGGATGGCGCGACCAGCGCCAAAGTCCGATGTCGCAGACCCGGCCCTTGTTGGCGGGATTGTCGCGGAATTTCTTGAGTTGGGCGTCGGCCAGCGCCTCGCCGGCAATGCCCGACAGCAGGATCAACCCGCCGACGATGTCCTCGATCCGCAACGCATCGGAAGGAAACCGCGCCGCGAGGAAAATCGCAAATACCAGCGGGATCGAGCCGAATGCCTGATTTTGCAAAAAAATGAACATCTTGCGCGGCGCATCGAGGTCCCAATCGCGGGCGAAGGCGGCATAGCGCGGATCGTCCGTAATTCCGGCGGTGCGCAGCGCGATATGCAGCCCCAGCCGAAGCGACCAGACCGCGACCAGCGCCGCCAACAGCCACTGCCGCACGTTCGGCGCGGCGCCCCCGATCGGCCACAACGCGCTGCCGGCGCCGACCAGCCCCACCGCAAATGTCCAGATGGTATCGACCCAGCCGGAATTGCCGGTGCGCCGCTGCACCATCCACGCGATCGCCATCAGGGCCGAGAGCGAGACCGCGATGGCAGCCAGCGCTTCGAAGTACGAACCGGTCATGCGAAATCCCGCCAAAAGCTTCAGACGCCAAACATTCGTGAAATACGCGGACGTTCAAGCCCGGTTTCACACCGAAGTTCCCTTTCCCGTCGCCAAACGGACTTTTTTCTCTGCCCCGCTGTGCCATATTGAGGTCTCAAGCGGTCCCTCGCAACGGATGACACTGGCAATGCCTCCAGCCCCCTCCACCCGCTCCGCGATGGAAATCGAACTGAGCAAACTGTCCTCGCCGCGAATTTTTCTGGTGAGGATGCTCGTCTTCCTGGTGCTGTGCGCGCTTGTCATGGTGGTGCTCTACAAGCAGATCATCACGGCCTTCTTCGCCAATCCCGGCCTCAACGCGCTGATCGGCGCGGTGCTCGCCATCGGCATTGTCCTGTCGTTCCGGCAAGTGATCCGGCTCTATCCGGAAGTGGCCTGGGTCAACAACTTCCGCATCGCCGATCCCGGGCTGGCGATCGATCGGCACCCCACTTTGCTGGCGCCGATGGCGGCGATCCTGGGCGGTGAACGCTCCGGGCGGATGACGATTTCGCAACAGACCATGCGGCATCTCCTCGACTCCATCGCCACCCGGCTCGATGAAGCGCGCGATATTTCCCGCTACATGACCGGCCTGTTGGTGTTCCTCGGGCTGCTCGGCACCTTCTGGGGCCTGATCGAAACGGTAGGCTCGGTCGGCAAGGTGATCGACGGCCTCAAGGTCGGCGGCGACGCCGGGGCATTGTTCGACACGCTGAAGGAAGGCCTGGCGGCGCCGCTCGGCGGCATGGGCATCTCCTTTTCATCGTCGCTGTTCGGGCTCGCCGGCTCGCTGATCCTGGGCTTTCTCGATCTGCAATCGAGCCAGGCGCAGAACCGCTTCTATACCGACCTCGAAGACTGGCTCGCCTCCACCGTCAGTCATTATTCCGGCGAGGGGCCGGCCGGCGCGAGCGGCGAAGTCCAGGCCGCCGTCGAACGGTTGCGGGTGACCCTCGAAGATGGCGGCGCCAGCCGCGGCACCACCGCGGCGATGGCCAACCTGGCCGAAGCCATTCAGGGGCTGGTGGCGCATATGCGGACCGAACAGCAGATGATCCGTGAATGGGCTGACGGCCAGGGCGAGCAGAACCGCGAGATCAAGAAATTGCTCGAAGTGCTCGCGCGCCAGCCGGAGAAGAATTAGGGATCGTGCCCCGGATGCAGCGCAGCGTACTTAACGGTGCGCTGCTGAGCCGGGGCCCACCCACGTCATAGGTCCCGGCTCTGCGGTGCACCGCCAAGAAGCGCTGCACCGCGTCCGGGACACGAGAGAAGCGGAGAACATCTGATGGCCCTCGCCCGTGCACGCCGCAGCGAAACCGGTTTCAACTACTGGCCGGGCTTCGTCGACGCGTTGTCGACGCTGGTGCTCTCGATCGTGTTTCTGCTCTCGGTGTTTCTGGTGGTGCAATTCTTCCTGTCGCAGGAGGTCACCGGCAAGGACAAGGCGCTGGAACAGCTTAACGCCAAGATCGCGCAGCTCAACGACCTGCTGTCGCTGGAGAAACTCGGCAAGCTCAATCTCGACGAGCAGCTCTCGCAAGTGCGGGCCGGACTGGCGTCGGCGGAGACTGAACGCGATCGCGTCAAAGGGCTCTATGAGGGCCTCGCGGGCGCCGGCAGCGACGCCGCCGGTCGCGCCAACGAACTCAACAAGGCGCTGGATTCCGAAAAGCAGGTATCGGCGCGCGCGCTCGCCCAGATCGAGGTGCTGGCCCAGCAGATCAGCGCACTGCGCCGCCAGCTCGCAGCGCTCGAGGAAGCGCTCGACGCTTCGGAAAAGCGCGACAAGGAATTGCAGGGCAAGATCGCCGATCTCGGCCAGCGCCTCAATGTCGCGCTGGCGCAGAGGGTGCAGGAATTATCGCGCTACCGCTCGGAATTTTTTGGACGCCTGCGCGCCATTCTCGGCAACCGGCCCGACATCAGGATCGTCGGTGACCGTTTTGTGTTCCAGTCGGAAGTATTCTTCGACACCGGACAGGCGCTGTTGTTGCCCGAAGGCCGCGCCGAGCTCGACAAGCTCGCGACCGCGCTGATCGATCTGGACAAGCAGATTCCGGCCGAGATCGCCTGGGTGCTGCGGGTCGACGGTCATACCGACGTGCGGCCAATCGTCAACAGCACGGCGTTCAAGTCGAACTGGGAATTGTCGTCGGCGCGCGCGATTTCGGTGGTGCAATATCTGATCTCGCTCGGCGTGCCGGCACAGCGGCTGGTGGCGGCGGGTTTTGCGGAATTCCAGCCGCTCGACACGGCTGCCACCGAAGAGGCCTTCAAGCGCAACCGCCGCATCGAGCTGAAGCTGACGGAACGGTAGCGGTGATGACCTTAAATCGAATTGGCGACGCTTGCTTCACCTCGCCCCGCTTGCGGGGAGAGGGAGAAGCCGTCTGCTTCGCTTCAACCAAACTCGTCGCACGCTAGTGGCGGAAGCCTTTCACCTTCGCCGCTATCGAGCCGAGGACGAAGAGGCGGCGATCACGCTGTGGCAGCTGACCTGGCAGCAGGCCTATCCGGACATCGATTTCGGCGCGCGCGTGGCGTGGTGGCGCGAGCGCTGGCGCAATGAGCTGGTTCCGGACGCGGCGATCATTATCGCCGAACAGGCGGGCGTGATGGTCGGATTCGTCACCATCGACAGTTCAGGCTATCTCGATCAACTGGTCGTCGTGCCCGATCTCTGGGGTTCCGAACTCGCCGACACGCTGGTCAACGAGGCGAAGCGGCTGTCGTCCAACCGGATCGCGCTTCTGGTCAACACCGACAACATCAGGGCCATCCGCTTCTACGAGCGCAACGGTTTTACGAAAGCTGGCGAGGATGTGAACCCGACCTCCGGACGGCCGGTGCTGCGGATGGAGTGGAAGGGGTAACTGATACCGTCATTGCCGGGCGTGACCCGGCAATCCATCTCGTCAGAGAACCCTGTGAAGCGTGATGGATGCCCGGATCAAGTCCGGGCATGACGAGCGAAGCTCACACCTCCTCAAATCGCAGCCTCGCCAGGCCACGTTTCGCCGTCTAGTAGCGCGCGGTGACGATGTCGTTGCCGAACTTGTAGTTCAAGCCGGCGCGGGCAATTGCGATGCGCTCCCTGAAATCGGCAAAGAACCCGAAGAGGGGCGCGTTCTGATGGTTTCTGATGCCGGTGCTGATTAAAAGCGTCTCGATTTTTGCGGACCAGTGCGCGTCGAGCGCCACTTCGGTACCGCCACCGACCGTCCATCCGCTCCGCGTGGTCCAGCCGAGGTCGCCAGGGACAGGAAAAATCGGCAGCGCGGTCGGGCTAAACCCGTCCGCCATGTGCACCCACGCCGCACCGCCGGTGACATAGAACAGTGCCGGGCCGCTGCTGAGACCGGCTCGGAGACGCGCGGTGCCATACCAGTCGGTCTTCACGGTGAAGTTCGCCGAGGTGTCGAACCAGTCGAACACATTCTGCTGAATTCCGAGGTAACCGAAGTCGCCTTCGACACCGACGAGGATCTTTGGCGTGATCATGTAGTTGTAGCCAGCCTGAACGCCGCCCGCGAAGCCACTGCCATTGATGTCATTCAGACCGGTGGCGCCGAGCCCAGTCGCGGGGTTCGGCGCAGCACTCGCCCCAAAGTTAGAGATGCCGCCACCGGCGTTGAGGCCCGCGTAAAAACCGCCCCAGCTGTGGTTCGATGGAAGCATCGGCGCGTTGAACAACGACAGCCCTTCTCCTGGGCCGCTGAAGTTGTAGTTCACGCCGCTTTTGAACACATGGATGTTGTGACTGAACGTGGTGTTTGCGTTGACAGCGGGATCGAACGGGTGGCCTACGAAGGAATTGGTGCCGGTACCGATGTAGAGATATTCGGTCTTGGCCGACCAGTTACGCGAAAGCTTGGTTTCGATACCGCCGCCGGCTGCAAAGCCGGTTCTCGTGGTCGTCGAAGTCGTACCCGGCACGATTGGAAGACCCGTGGCAACGAGCCCGCCGAATGTATCGGTGGTATGGACGAACGCGGCGCCGCCGGTGACGTACAGCAGCGAAGGGCCGGTGAGATAGCCGGCGCGCGCGCGCAAGGTGGCATACCAATCGGCCTTCTCGCCGACGAAAATGACGTCATTGAATTCCTTGAAGGTCCGGTCGAAGCCGAGATAGCCGAGATCGGCTTCAAGCCCGACGAGGAAGTTCGAACCAATCTTGCGATTGTAGCCCGCCGTGATGCCGACCGTATAATTGTGGTCGTTGACATTGACTTCGCCGAGACGGGATCCGTTGTTGGTCACGGAAATGGGGTCCGGGGTTTTCACGCTGGACTGGCTGATGCCATCACCGTAATAGCCGCCGACATAAAACCCGTCCCAGAGATAATCGATCGGCGGCGCTGCCTTCAGCGCCTTCACCGGCATGTCGGCGGCGTTCGCAACGCCGGCAAGCGTGATCAGCGCGACGCTGCTCAGAAAAAGACTGCGCATGAAAAATCCTCCGCCCCAAGAACCCCAAATACAGCGACGCACTATCGCGTCTATTTGGATTCGTTTGAACGCGGGCCAGCGGCGTCAGTCCGAATTGTCGCGACTGTGGGTTTTCAGATACAGGAGGGCGGTGCGATGCTACCGAACAATTGTTTTGTCGGTGCTTCGTCACACCCCCTCGAACTGCAGTCGCGCCAGTCGCGCGTAAAGTCCGCCGGCGGCGACCAGGGAGGCGTGGGTGCCCTGCTCGACGATGCGGCCCTGATCCATCACCATGATGCGGTCACAGGACAGGACGGTGGCCAGCCGATGCGCGATCACCAACGTGGTGCGATGGCGCATCAATTCTTCCAGCGCGGTCTGCACCAGCGTTTCACTCTCAGCGTCCAGCGATGAGGTCGCCTCGTCGAGCAGCAACAGCGGCGCGTCGCGAAGGATGGCGCGCGCAATGGCGATGCGCTGGCGCTGGCCGCCGGAAAGCGTGACGCCGCGTTCGCCGAGCGGCGATTCGAATCCCCCCGGCAGCCGGCGGATGAATTCGGTGGCGTGGGCAAGATCGGCGGCGCGCTCGACCTCGAGGTCCGACGCGCCGGGCCGGCCGAAGCGGATGTTCTCGCGGGCGCTGGCCGCGAACACCACCGATTCCTGCGGCACCAGCGCGATGCGCGAGCGCACCTCGCGCGGATCGGCCGCTTTGATCGGCACGCCGTCGAACGAGATGACGCCGGAGACCGGATCGTAGAACCGCAGCAGCAGATGGAACAGCGTACTCTTGCCGGCGCCGGAAGGGCCGACGATCGCGACCTTCTCGCCGGCGCGCACCGCAAGCGAAACGCCGTCGACCGCCAGCGCATCCGGCCGGCTCGGATAGGCGAAGCTGACGTTCTCAAAACCGACATCGCCGCGCGCCGGGACCGGCATTGTCAGCGGCGATTCCGGCACCGATATCGCCGACTTGACGCGAAGGATTTCGAACAGCCGCTCGGAAGCGCCTGACGCGGCCGAGACCTCGCCCCAGACTTCGCTGAGCTGGCCGAGGCCGGCTGCTGCGAACGCCGCATAAAGCACGAACTGGCCGAGCCGACCCGGGCTGATGGCGCCCGTCATCACATCGTGCGACCCGACCCAGAGGATGGCGACGACACTGGAGAAGACGATGAAGATGATGACCGCGGTCAATACCGCGCGCGCCCGCGTCGAGGTGCGGGCCGCCTCATAGGCCTGTTCGACTTCACCGCCGAAACGCGCATCGGCCAGCCGCTCGCTGGTATAGGCCTGCACGGTCCTGATCGCGCCGACCAGTTCGGAAGCATAAGCGGTGGCATCGGCCAGCGTATCCTGGGCGTTGCGCGACAACCGCCGCACCCAACGGCCGAACGCCACCAGCGGAATCACCATCAGCGGGATCGCCAGCAACACAAAACCGGAAAGCCGCGGGCTCGTGATCACCATCATCGCGGTGGCGCCGATGAACAGCATGAAGTTGCGCAGCGCAATCGACACCGACGCACCGACCGCGGATTTGATCTGGGTGGTGTCGGCGGTCAGCCGCGAGATCAGTTCGCCGCTGCGCGCGGAATTGAAGAACGCCGGCGAAAGCGAGATCAGGTGCGCGAACACATCGCGCCGCAAATCCGCGACGATGCGCTCGCCGATCGTCATCACCAGATAAAACCGCGCAGCGCTGGCGCCGGCCAGCACCGCGACCACCGCGATCATCACGCTGAAGTATTTGTTGATCATGGCGATGCCTTCGGGCGAGAACCCGAAATCGATCATTCGCCGCACCGCGACCGGAACCAGCAGCGTCGTGACCGCGGCAATCGTCAGCGCGATCAATGCCAGCGTCGCGCGTCCTCGATAACGCGCCACATACGGCGCAAGCGCCAATAGCGGGCGAAGCCGCGCGCGCCCCGAAAGCTGCGACGGCACCAATTGTGCTTCGATGGAGGCGGCCTCGGCGACAACCAAACCGTGCCGCAACGGCGCTTCGCCACGCCGTTCTTCAAGCCCTTCCGCTGCGCTCATGATATTTGGACCAATCTGCTGCCATCCCCAGATAGGGCCCCCGGCCATCCCTGGCAAATCCAGGGGGATGCCGGCCCCTTTCGGAGGGATACGCGGCTTGTTTTGAGGGCTTCGCTGCGTTATAGAGCGGCCCAAATCCGTCCCCGCACAATCGAAAGACAGGCGCCGGCGCGCCGAGGATATGCCATGAAAGCCGAAATTCACCCGGATTATCATATGATTACGGTCGTGATGACCGATGGCACCGAATACCAGACGCGCTCGACCTGGGGCAAGGCAGGCGACAAGCTCAACCTCGATATCGATTCCAAGTCGCACCCGGCCTGGATCGGCGGCGCCCAGCAGTTGCTCGATCGTGGCGGCCGCGTGTCACGCTTCCAGAAAAAGTTTTCGGGCTTCCTCAAGAAAGATTGAAGTCCTCTCATTTGAAGCAAGACAAAAACGCCTCCGGAATCGGAGGCGTTTTTGTTTGGGCGGTCAGAATTTCCAGCCGACGCAGGCGGCGCCGGCGGCGATGATGCAGCACGCCGCGATCCGCAAGCCGGTCAGGCGCTCGCCCAGGAACACGGCGCCAAGCAGGGCTGCGAACACCACGCTGGTTTCGCGCAGCGCCGACACCGCGCCCATCGCGTTGGCCTGCATCGCCCAGATGATGGCGCCATAGGCCGCAAGCGAAATCAGCCCGCCGCAGGCCGCCTTGGCCGCTTCCACCGGAGGGACCGCGAACACCACGCGCCGGCGCCGTGCCAGGAACCAGATCGGCCAGACGAGGAAGAAGGCGAAGATGCCTCCGGTGTAGGAGATCCAGCTGCCGGAGGCGCGCACGCCGAGGCCGTCGACAACGGTATAGGCGGCAATGCTGACGCCGGTCGCCAGCGCCGACGGCAGGTTCATCGCATGCAACCTGCCTTTGACCGCGGCAAGCATGAAAATCCCTGCGCAGACGAGGCCGATGCCGACAGCCCCAGGCAGGCTCATCCACTCGCCTGCGAACAGGCTGCCGCCAAGCGCGATCAGCGCCGGCGAAGAACCGCGGGCGACCGGATAGGTCTCGCCGAGATCGCCGCTGCGATACATCCGCACCAGCAGCGCGTTGTAGACCTGATGGATGAGACCCGAGGCCAACACGTAAGCCGCGCTTGCCGCCGCCGGCAGGCCGGCGAGGGCCATCATCGCGAGCCCGGCAATGCCGACCGTGAGGTTCATGATCAGCATCGACTGCGTGCGATCCGCCCCGCCGCGCAGCAACGCGTTCCAGCTCGCATGCAGGAACGCCGCCGACAGCACCAGCGCGATGGAGAGAGGGGTCATCAAGGCCGGATCATTCTCGCGCCCACGATCAGGACGTGCGGACTAGCGTAATGCAGCGGGCCGGCGATCGCCGTTATTATTGCTCGAATGCCGCCTTGATGCGGTTGAGCTGCGGCACCAGCGGATTGCCGATCGTGGCGCGTTGCACCACCGGCGCATGCATGGTGACATCGAGGCGGCGGACCTTCGACTGAAGGGCCATCGAACGGGCGATCAGTTGCTGCAGTTGCGGCGGCAGCTTTTCGATCATCGCCTCCGGCCCGGGATCGGCGGCACTCAGCTTGACCTTGGTCTTTTCGCGATTGGCCTGGGTCAGCGTCATCTCGCCTTCCTTCACCGCGCGGTGCAGCAACAGCCAGGACGCCAGCTGCATCAGGCGCGTGGTCAGCCGCATGCTTTCGGTTGCATAAGTGAGGCTGACGGAGCGGTCGAGCGCCTTGGCCTCGGCGCGGCCGGCGCCGTCCAGATAGGCGGCGGTCTCCTCGACCAGATCCATGCCTTCCCGAAACAGCGCGCCGAAGGCCGCGGAATTGGTCAGCCGTTCGCTGAATTGAACGAGCGGGCTTTCGCCTTGCGAACGGTCCGACATGGTTAATGCCTCACGCCACTGTCTACGCGGCCGGTATCAACGTGCTCCGGCTTATAATGAACAAATCATTACGCGCTCGCCGACCAGAGTCCAGACGCAAGGCATTTTATGGTTTCCAGCGGGTACCGCGGACGCAAAAAAGGAGCCGCCGTTTCCGGCGGCTTTTGAAGTTGATAACAGGGAGGCGTCAAACAGAGTGGACAGGAGCCACTCGGTGTCCAAACGAGGACGGCTTTAGTCATAAGCGAGAAAGCTTAATCAATCGTAAACGAACAATTTCTTTCAGCCTTTGTTTGCCATGTCGGCCAATGGCCGAGTTGGGAATTTGCGCCAATCGATCAGCCACCGTCCCTGCGAAAGCAGGGACCCATAACCACCGGCGCTTATGATTGAAGGAAAAGCCGTCGAACACCGTTGCAAAATGCTACGGCGCGGCGTTTGGGTCCCTGCTTTCGCAGGGACGACGGGTTGAAGACTTACTACCTTGCTCACGATTTGAAAAAGCTGCTGGCGGCGTCCCTGGAGGCGCGCTTCTTGGTTACAGCCGTTTGCAGCCGCTCGATTTCGGACGTCATTAGCGCGATGCGCTCGGTGAGTTCCTCGACCGAGAGCAAGGACAGGTCCTGCCCGATTTCGTGGGTGACTTTCTTTCTCGGCTTGTCGTCATCCTCGATGGCCATGGTTCTCCTCCGTGCTCAACGATCCCGTGAAACGGTTGCCAGCCGCGGCAGGGCTGGCTAATCAGATGCCTCTGCAAATTTTAGCGTTTGGCCAAGGACAAATCATGGAAAAGCTGCCCGCGCAAATGACCGTCATCGGCATCAGCAAGCCCGGCGGCCCCGAAGTGCTTTTGCCGGAGACCCGCGCGGTACCGGTGCCGGGGCAAGGCGAAATCCTGGTCAAGGTCTTGGCCGCGGGCGTCAACCGTCCCGACGTCGCGCAGCGGTCCGGCGCCTATCCGCCGCCGCCGGGCGCCAGCGATTTGCCTGGCCTCGAGATCGCGGGCGAGGTCGCAGCGCTCGGCCCGGGCAGCACCAGGCACAAGCTCGGCGACAAGGTGATGTCGCTGGTGGCCGGCGGCGGCTACGCGCAATATTGCATCGCGCAGGATGCGCAAGCCATCGCGGTGCCGCCTGCCCTCTCGATCCAGGAGGCCGGCGCGATCCCGGAAACGCTGATGACGGTCTGGCACAATGTGTTCGAGCGCGGCGCGCTGAAGCCCGGCGAGACGCTGCTGATCCATGGCGGCTCGTCCGGCATCGGCACCATGGCGATCCAGCTCGCCAAGGCCTTCGGCTCCAAGGTGATCGTCACCGTCGGATCGAAGGACAAGGCCGATGCCTGCCTCAAACTCGGCGCCGACCGCGCCATCAACTACAAGACCGAGGATTTCGTCGCTGAGGTCAAGACAGCGACCGATGGCGCCGGCGCCAATGTCATCCTCGACATGGTCGGCGGCGATTACATCGACCGCAACTACGACGCCGCGGCGATCGACGGCCGCATCGTCCAGATCGCGTTTCTGAGTGGACAGCCCAAGTCAAATGCAAATTTTTCCAAGCTGATGGTGAAGCGGCTGCATCACACCGGATCGACCTTGCGCCCGCGCAGCAATGCCGACAAGGCGGCGATGGTTTCGGCGATCGAGGCCAAGGTGATGCCGCTGTTGCGCGAAGGGCGGGTCAAACCCGTGATGGACAGCTCATTTCCGCTGGAAAAGGCCGCCGACGCACATCGGCGCATGGAGACCAGCGAACATATTGGCAAAATTGTGTTGACCGTTTAAGTCCCCGCAAGCGATCGAGGTCCGGAAACCCTTTGATTTTCCTCACTTTCATGTCATTTATCCGCCACGCCGAGGCAGGTCGCTTCGCCGGGGGACGATGTTGATCGCGGAGAACTGACATTGCGCCTGATCAGGTGCCTTGCGCCGCTTGCGCTGGGCTTCGTGATTTTTGCGGCCGGCCAACCGGCACGCGCCATCGACGCCGTCAGCGTCCGCGGTGACGCGCCCGCCATCGACCTCACCGCGGTGCTGGATCATCAGCGCAGCGACACCGACCGCATTCAGGTCTCGACCGCGCCCGGCACCGACGGCATCGTCCGCCGCATCGAGGTCCGGGCCCGCGAAGGCGGACAGAACTGGGTGGTGTTCGCGCTCGCCAACAACACCGACGACCAGCTCGACCGCCTGATCGTCGCCCCGCATTATCGCATCGTGTCGTCGGGGCTGTTGTGGCCCGATCTTGGACTGTCGCGCATCGCCACCATCACGCCGTCGACCGGCGACCGTCCCGAACGCCAGGAGAGCGCGACCGCCGATATCTTCCGCATCACGCTTGATCCCGGCGCCGTCGTCACCTTCGTCGCCGAACTGCGAACCGATAGATTGCCGCAGCTGTATTTGTGGGAACCCGACGCCTACAAGGACAAGGTCAACTCGTTCACGTTGTACCAGGGCATCGTGATCGGCATTTCCGGATTGCTGGCGCTGGTCCTGACCATCCTGTTCGTGGTCAAGGGCAGCATCATGTTTCCGGCCGCCGCCGCGCTGGCATGGGCGGTGCTGGTCTATATCGGCGTCGATTTCGGCTTCTGGGGCAAGGTGCTCGACATGTCGAACAACGCCGAGCGCGTGTGGCGCGCGGCGGGCGAAGCGATCCTGGCCGCGACGCTATTGGTTTTTCTGTTCGCCTATCTCAATCTCAGCCGCTGGCATGTGCGCTATTCCCACATCACGGTCGGCTGGCTGGCCTTCCTCGGCTCGCTCGTCGCACTTGCGTTGTTCGATCCGGCAGTGGCCTCGGGGATCGCGCGGATGTCGCTGGTCTTGATCGCATTCGCGGGCTTTGCGCTGATCGTCTATCTGTCGACCCACGGTTTCGACCGCGCGGTGCTGCTGATCCCGACCTGGTTCCTGCTGGTGGTCTGGGTGGTCGCGGCGGCCATGACGGTCGCGGGCTCCGTCACCAACGATATCGTAGGTCCTGCGCTGCTTGGTGGTCTCGTGCTGATCGTGATGCTGATCGGATTTACCGTGATGCAGCACGCTTTCGCCGGCGGCGGGGCGACCACCGGTGTCGTCTCCGACGTCGAGCGGCGCGCGCTGGCGCTGACCGGCTCGGGCGACCTGATCTGGGACTGGGATGTCTCGGCCGACAAGGTCTTTACCAGCCCGGAAACCGAAGCCCTGCTTGGCCTGAAACGTGGCACGCTGGAAGGCCCTGCCGCGAAATGGCTCGAGGTGCTGCATCCCCTCGATCAGGACCGTTTCCGCGCCGCGCTCGACAGCGTGCTCGACCAGCGCCGCGGCCGGCTGGTGCAGGATTTCCGGCTGCGCACGCCCGATGGCCACTTCATGTGGTTCGCGTTGAAAGCGCGTCCCGTGGTCGGCTCCGACGGCGAAGTTTCCCGCGTGGTGGGAACGCTCACCGACGTCACCGAAATCAAGAACGCCGAGGAGCGCATGCTGCACGATTCCGTGCACGACAATCTGACCGGCCTGCCGAACCGCAAATTGTTCATGGACCGCCTGGGGGCGGTGGCGAATTTCGCCAAAGCCATGCCGAACCTGCGGCCGACCTTGATGGTGATCGATCTCGACCGCTTCAAGCAGGTCAACGATTCCGTCGGCATCGCGGTCGGCGACTCGATCCTGCTGACGCTGGCGCGGCGGCTGACCCGCATCCTCAAGCCGCAGGACACGCTGGCGCGGCTCGCCGGCGACCAGTTCGGCCTGATCCTGCTGTCGGAACAGGAGTCCTCGCGCATCACCGCCTTCGCCGAGACCATTCGCAAGACCATCCGCGCGCCGATCGCCTTCAACGACCGCGAGATTTTCCTCACCGCCTCGATCGGGCTTGCGCTCTCCGATCCGCAGGCGCAAGTGACGGACGAGATCATCAAGGACGCCGAGCTTGCGATGTATCACTCCAAGCGGATCGGCGGTGACCGCATCGACGTCTACAAGCCGGCGATGCGGGCGCGGAAAACCGACCGGCTGACACTGGAATCCGAATTGCGCCGCGCCATCGAGCGCGAGGAAATCACCATCCTGTATCAGCCGATCGTGCGGCTGGAAGACCGCTCGATCGCCGGCTTCGAAGCCCTGGCGCGCTGGGATCACCCGAAGCTGGGACGGATGTCGCCGGTGGAATTCATCTCCATCGCTGAAGAGATCGGCCTGATCGTCGATCTCGGCATGTTCGTGCTGGACCAGACTGCCAGGCAGCTCGCGATCTGGCAGCGCGCGATGCGTTCGCGCCAACCGATCTTCGCCAGCGTCAACGTCTCCTCGCGGCAGTTGCTGCGGCACGATCTGATCCACGATATCCGCACCGTGCTGTCGCGCTCCTCGGTGGCGCGCGGCACGCTGAAGCTCGAGCTGACGGAATCGCTGGTGATGGAGAACCCCGAGCATGCGGCGCAGATGCTGACCCGCATCCGCGAACTCGGCACCGGATTATCGCTGGACGATTTCGGCACCGGCCATTCCTCGCTGGCCTATCTGCAGCGCTTTCCGTTCGACACCATCAAGATCGACCAGTCGTTCGTGCGCACCACGAGCCGCGGCACAAGACCTGTGATCCTGAAATCGATCATCGCGCTGGCCCACGACCTCGGCATGGACGTGGTCGCCGAGGGCGCGGAGACCGATTCCGACGCGGTCGAGCTCTATCAATTGGGGTGCGAATACGCCCAGGGCTTTGCCTTCGGCGAGCCGATGGACGCCGACGCCGCCATGCGGCTGCTCACCGAGGAGCGCCTCGAGGCGGCGGGTTGATTCGTCGTCCCGGCGAACGCAGGGACTTCATCCTCTTAAATCTCACGCTTTTGCCGTCCGCCAGCCTTGTCGCGGTGTAGCCGCCGGCAAGACAAGCCTCGCGCTGCGGCATCTTCTCCTGGGGGCTGCGCAGCGTTTCCCACCACGACGCGCGATGCGCCGCGCGCGGCAGCGCCGCGTCGATGATCTCCTCGATGCGCTCGAAACTCAGCACGAATTCGGGGAGCCTCTGCTGTTTCAGATAGTCGCGCAGCGCGTCGTAGTCGTTCACTTGCGATCCAGATACTTCTTCATCTCGGCGCGCAGGCCGTCGCGCAAATCGGCGCGCGCCATGCCGAAGGCAATGTTGGCGCGGAGAAAACCCGCCTTCGAGCCGCAGTCGTGCCGCTCGCCCTCGAATTCGACGCCGTAGAAGCGTTGGGTTTTTGAAAGCTCGATCATGGCGTCGGTGAGCTGAATCTCGCTGCCGGCGCCGTGCTCCAGGGTTTCCAGGATCTTGAAGACTTCCGGCTGCAGGATGTAACGCCCGCTGATCGAAAGATTCGACGGCGCGGTGCCCTTGGGCGGCTTTTCCACCATGCCGTCGACCTCGAACACGTTGCTTTGCTTGTGGCGCTTGCCGACGCCGCAGATGCCGTACTGATCGGTCAGATGCGCGGGCACTTCTTCCACCGCGATCAGGTTGCATTTGTCGCCGAGATGGTTTGCGGCCTCGATCATCTGCTTCAGGCAGCCGGGCGAATTGAGAACCAGTTCGTCCGGCAACACAACGGCGAACGGCTCGTTGCCGACGATATCGCGCGCGCACCACACCGCATGGCCGAGACCGAGCGGCGCCTGCTGGCGAGTGAAACTCATGGCGCCGGCCTCCGGCTGGTCGCGCGCCAGTATCTCGATCTCGGCCTTCTTGCGCCGCGCTTTGAGCGTGGCGTCGAGTTCGTACATCTTGTCGAAATGGTCCTCGATCACCCCCTTGTTGCGGCCGGTGACGAAAATGAAATGTTCGATACCGGCTTCCCGCGCCTCGTCGACCACATATTGGATCAGCGGCTTGTCGACGATGGTCAGCATTTCCTTCGGCATCGCCTTGGTGGCGGGCAGGACGCGGGTGCCGAGGCCGGCGACCGGGAAAACGGCTTTGCGAATTTTTTTCATGGGGCTGTCGGGTGCCTTGGAGAGGGCATGCGTCGGATCGGATGTTGGTAGCCGGTTTGCAGCCGGGAACAAAGTCGGATGTGCGATGGATTTCGATTCCCGGTAGCAAAATCTTGCCTTTAGGTTATTGGAAGCCGGGGACAAGGTCTGCTGAACGCGCCCTGTTCCCGGAATTATGAGCGGTATATGACACGACTGACGGGATCATCGGCCGGCACGGCGATCGTGGCGGCGCTGCTTTTGCTGAACGGCGCGGCGCGCGCGCAGTCGCCCGCGGGCGGCGGGCCCCTTTCCGCGCCGACGCAACTCAGCCCTCCGCCCGCGGCCGGCAGCGCGCCACTGCCCTGGAGCGGCGAGGACGGCGCCTCCGGCCATCCGCTGATGACCGCAGCCGCGATCCGCGAGGCGGCGGCAAATTTCGACGATTGCATCGCCTCGATGTGGCCCGACGCCGCCCGCCGCAACATTTCGCTGGCAAGCTTCCAGCGCTTCACCGCAGGGCTTACGCCCGATCTGCGCATCATGGACCTTCTGGATTCACAGCCGGAATTCAGCAAGTCGATCTGGGATTATCTCGACATCCTGGTGAACGATGTCCGGCTCGCCAGGGGCCGCGAAATCCTGGCCCAGTACAAACCGCAATTCGATGCGGCCGAAAAAGCCTATGGCGTCGATCGCTACGTGATCACGGCGATCTGGGGCATCGAGTCGAACTACTCCACCCAGATCGGCGATCGCAGCGTGCTGCGATCCACCGCAACGCTCGCCTGCATCGGCCGCCGCCAGAAATATTTCAGGGATGAGTTCCTCTCGGCGCTGGAAATCCTGCACCGTGGCGATTTGCGTCCCGAGCAGATGCGCGGTTCCTGGGCCGGCGCGTTCGGGCCGACGCAATTCATGCCGACCGCCTTCAAACGCTACGCGGTGGACGCCGACGGCGATGGCCGCCGGGACGTGGTCGACGATCCCGCCGATCTGATCGCCTCCACCGCCAACAACCTGAAGAAGGACGGCTGGCAGACCGGCCAGGCCTGGGGCTACGAGATCGTGGTGCCCTCAGGGTTCAACTACATGCTGGCGGACCGTGCCAAGACCATGACGATAGCGCAGTGGGAGCATCTCGGCATCGCACGCG
The DNA here is from genome assembly GCA_963742425.1 of uncultured Alphaproteobacteria bacterium. Classification (GTDB taxonomy): domain Bacteria; phylum Pseudomonadota; class Alphaproteobacteria; order Rhizobiales; family Xanthobacteraceae; genus Bradyrhizobium. The sequence goes on along the minus strand of CAVULR010000002.1, from coordinate 601,619 downwards.
CCGGCGGCGAGCGCTTTCCGAATCCGGCCGAGAAGGCCTATCTGCTTGCGCCTGCCGGCGCGCAAGGGCCGGGCTTTCTGATGCTGCAGAATTTTCGGGTGATCATGAAATACAACCCGGCGGAAGCCTATGCGCTGGCGATCGGCCATTTCGCCGACCGGCTGCACGGCGGGGCGCCGTTCGTGCAACCCTGGCCGCGGCAGGAACGCGAATTGTCGCGCGCCGAGCGGCTGGAACTGCAACAGCTACTGGCCCAGCGCGGCTTCTACCATGGGGTTCCGGACGGCCAGTTCGGCGGCCAGACGCGCGAGGCCCTGCGCGGCTTCCAGGCCTCCATTGGGGTCCCCGCGGATGGGTTTGCCACTTCCGCCATGCTGGAGCGGCTCCGGGGCCAATGAAGCGGCAGTTTTCGTGCCCAAAGTGACCTCCGGATAAGGATATTTCCGCTTGACCTTGACGGCTGTGACGGATGTTCGGTGTATGGTGCGGAATCTGCCCGCTTGCGGCCCGATTCCGCTATCATAGCTATTACCGAACGATCCATTGCGACCGAATCGCATGCCACAGAAGAAATCCTTTTTCCGGCTGTTTACCGAAAGCGGGCCGCTGATCGCGCTGGCGGTTGCCGTTGCGCTATTGGTCGGGGTTGTCGCGCCGGCGTCCGCGCAATTCTTCAATTTTTGGTCACGGCCGCAACCGCGCAGCGGCGGCTGGTTCGGTGGCGAACTTTTTGCACCTTTCCAGCAACAGGCGCCGAAACAGGTCCAGAGTTTTTCCAAGGCGCCGCCGCCGGAGAAGCGCGAGACCGTGCCGGAGCGTAATGTACTGGTGCTCGGCGATGCCATGGCGGACTGGCTCGCCTACGGTCTCGAAGACGCCTATCTGGAACAGCCGGACATGGGGGTGATCCGCAGGCACAAGACGATCTCCGGCCTCATCAAATATCAGCCCAAGGGCGAACCGGCCGACTGGGCCGCCGCGGCAAAGGGCATCCTGGCCACCGAGACGGCGGATGCCATCGTCGTCATGCTCGGCCTCAATGACCGCGTCGCGATGCGTGACACGGCCGCCGACAAGGCGGACAGCAAATCGACGGACAAAAAGAGCGACAGGAAAGACGCCCGCGCCAAGCCGGATGCCAAACCCGAGGACAAGCCGGTTGATACCGAATTGTCTCCGGATGACGCTGCCGACAATGGCGATGTCCCTGCGGTTGCGGCGCCGGAAAAAAGCGCGCGCTCGCCGAGCGGCCTGTACGAGTTTCGCAGCGAGCGCTGGGTCGAACTCTACAGCAAGAAGATCGAGGAGATGATCGGCGTCCTGAAATCCAAGGGCGTGCCGGTGCTGTGGGTCGGACTGCCCGCCGTGCGCGGGCCCAAGGCAACTGCGGACACCTTGTTCCTGGATTCGCTGTACCGCGACGCCGCCGCCAAGGCCGGCATCACCTATGTCGACGTCTGGGACGGATTTGTCGATGAAGTCGGCCGCTTTGTGCTGCGAGGCCCGGACTTCGAAGGCCAGCCTCGCAAGCTGCGTTCCGATGACGGCGTCTATTTCACCAGGCCCGGCGCGCGCAAACTTGCGCATTATGTCGAGCGCGAAATCGGCCGGCTGTTGGCGACACGTTCGGCGCCGCTTGCGCTACCTACTGAACCGGCAACCCCTGACGCCAATGCGTTGCCCGGTCAGCCGGTGCCGCGGCCGCTTGCCGGACCGATTGTGCCGCTGGTGGCATCCTCCGTCGGCACCGATCAGTTGCTCGGCGGCCCCGGCTCGCGTCCGGCCGCGGTCGATGCGCTCGCCGCGCGGACGCTGGTCAAGGGCGAGCCGCTCGCGCCGCCCGCCGGCCGCGCCGATGATTTTGTCTGGCCGCGCCGCGAGGTCGGACGTGAGCAGGCCAAGGGCGAAACGCCGGTGGCCGCCACATCCCCGGATGGAGCGGTGAGCGCGCCGCCCAAGCCGAAAAAGCCCCCGGTTCAATCGAGCACGCCGGTGCCGCGAAACTACTTCGGATTCGGCAATGCGCCGCGCCAGCCGCTGCCGCCGCCGCGGACGCTCGGCTCTCCGCGGCCGCCGGGCAATGTCGGACGATCGGCGTGGGTACCGGGCTTTTTCGCGCGCTGACTCCGATCACCGCGATCGTTGCTACAGAATCAACCCGCCATCGACGATCAGCGTTTGCCCGACGATATACGAAGCAAGCGGTGATGCCAGAAACAGCGCCGCGCCCGCCATATCGGCCGGCGTCCCCAGCCGCTTCAGCGGTATCCGGCCGATCGCGCCTTCGAGCCGTTTCGGATTGGCCGTCGTGACCTTGGTCATCTTGGTATCGACCAGGCCGGGCGCGATACCGTTGACGCGGATGCCGTCCTCGGCCCATGCCTGCCCAAGCGTCCTGGTTAGCCCCATCGCGCCGGTCTTCGAAGCATTGTAGGCAGGATTGCCTTTTGTCGAATGGTAGGCGGCGGTCGAGCTGACGATAATGAGCGAGCCCTTGGCTGCGCTCAGCATCGGATGGAATTTACCGGCGCACGCCATCAGGCTCATGAGATTGACTTCCAGCACCTTGCGAAATCCGGCCATTTCGAATTCGCCGCGCCGGTAGATCACCGCGCCCTGCGCCAATACCAGCACATCGAGCCGTTCGAACGGGACTTTGAAATTGTCGATCGCCTTGGGATCGCCGACATCGAGCTGCGTGTAATCGAGACCCCCGAGGTGCGATCCTTCGGCCGGCGAATAATTGGACGCGGAGGTGCGGGTGCCGCAGACATGCACGCGCGCGCCCTTGCCCCGGAACGCCTGCGCGATCCCGTTGCCGATTCCGCTGGAGCCGCCAACCACCAGAACCTGCTTGCCGCTGAAATCCAGTTCGTTCATCGCCCGCGTCCTTTTTGGTTATTCTCTAACTTAAGCCTTCGTCGAGAAATTTGACCATGAGAACCTCATCGTAATATCGCCCATCCTGCTTGAGAGCATTCTTTTCAACGCCGTACTCGACAAAGCCCAAGGCGCGGTAAAGCCGGCGCGCAGCTTCGTTCTCGCTCATGACAGTAAGTTGAACCATCTCTACGCGCCCGCGCGCATGGATTAGAACAGCCGCAACAAGCCTTTTTCCAAGACCCGAGTTTCGCGCAGCGGGTCGAACATACATACCCCAAAGTCGCGCTTTATGAGCGTGCTTCGGACCTTCCTGCGCGACATATCCCGCTATTCCGGCGAGCGTCCCTTCGAGAAAGGCACCGAAGATATCTGTATGGCCAACCGTAGCTTCGAACCACGATAGCGGCTTGTCGTTTTCTCTCTCAAACGTGCTACCAAAAGCCTCGGGATTTTGTTTGAGAGCCTCCAACCGGATGTCCCGATAAAGCGCGGCGTGCGAAGTTTCCAGGCGACGAATCTGCAGACCAGAAATATTGGCCACCGTTTGTACCCTGTTCCTGCTCGCGTTTGACCTGTCTGCGGATCGGTGCCAGCCTTGTCAATCCTGCAGCGTACTCCTTGGGACGGAACCAATCTCAGTTAGCCGACCGTTCGATGAATTGAAGATACGCGGAGGCCATCAACATGACATCGGGGATGCGGTGTATGAACAGGATAAAAACTGGATGGAAAAACTATAGGGAGCAGGTATTCCATGTCCGATTTCAAACAGCTCAGCCGGTCGGTCAAGGGACTGACCGTTCTCGTCACCGGCGCCGCCAGCGGCATGGGGCGCGCCACGGCGCGGGTGTTCGCGGCGGAGGGCGCTAATGTCGCCGTCACCGATTTCGCAGGAGAAGGCGCGCAGGCGGTCGCTGCCGATATCGCAGCCAGCGGCGGAACGGCAAAGGCATGGGCGCTCGACGTGGCCGACCGCAAGCGCATCGAGGTCGTCGTCGGCGAGGTGGCCGCGCATTTCGGTGGGCTCGATATTGTCGTCAACAACGCCGGCATTTCGGTGCGGATCGCGATCGACGACGACGGCTACGATGAAGCGTGGGCGAAGGGATTGGCGGTCATGCTCACCGCACATCCGCGCGTAATCCGCGCGGCGCTGCCGTATTTGCGCAAATCCGCATCACCGCGGATCGTCAACATCGCCTCCACCGAGGCACTCGGCGCGACCGCCTTGCACAGCCCGTATTCCGCGGCCAAGGCGGGCGTGGTCGGATTGACCCACTCGCTCGCGGTGGAGCTCGGGCGCGACGGCATCACCGTGAACTGCATCTGTCCGGGGCCGATCATGACAGCCATGACGGCGCGAATCAGCGACGAGCACAAGACGATCTATGCCAAACGCCGAACGGCGCTCGGCCGCTACGGCGATCCCGAAGAGGTCGCGCATATGACGCTGAGCCTCTGTCTGCCCGCGGCCTCCTTCCTGACCGGCGCTGTAATTCCGGTGGACGGCGGCCTGATGGTGCGGAATGGGTGAGGGGCGTTTGCGGCCTTCGTCATTGCCGGGCTCGACCCGGCAATCCATCGCCTGCACGAGACTTCTTCTGAAGCCTGATGGATGCCCGGATCAAGTCCGGGCATGACAGATGTGTGCACCGCGTGGCCTGCGCACCGTTGACATCGCAGGGTCAGGGAGTAGTTTTTTAGGCAGACAGAGCGGAACAACACGCCCGTCCCGATCAGGAGAAACGCCATGACGGTCACGATCCGGCAGCTTCACCCGCATTTTTTTGGCGAGGTGTCCGGCGTTGATTTGCGAAAGCCCCTGACGCCGCAGGAGGCCAGGGATATCGAAGCCGGCATGGACAAATATGCCGTGCTGCTGTTCAGAAACCAGGACATCACTGACGAGCAGCAACTGGCGTTCGCGCTGAATTTCGGCGAGCGCGAGAATCCGCGCGGCGGCAACGTGGTCAAGCCCGAGGATTCGCGGCTCGCCAGCACCGGCCTCAACGACGTCTCCAATCTCGGCAAGGACGGCAAGCCGCTGCCGCGCGACAGCCGGGCGCATCTGTTCAACCTCGGCAATTGCCTGTGGCATTCCGACAGTTCGTTCCGCCCAATACCGGCGAAATTCTCGCTGCTGTCGGCGCGCGTGGTGAACCCGAAGGGCGGCAATACCGAATTCGCCGACATGCGCGCGGCCTACGACGCGCTCGACGACGACACCAAGGCCGAGATCGAGGATCTGATCTGCGAGCATTCGCTGATGTATTCGCGCGGCTCGCTCGGCTTCCTCGATTACACCGATGAAGAAAGAGAGATGTTCAAGCCGGTGCGGCAGCGACTGGTGCGCACCCATCCCGCCCACGGCCGCAAGTCGCTATATCTGTCGTCGCATGCCGGCGGCATTCTCGGCATGTCGGTGCCGGAAGCGCGGCTGTTGCTGCGCGATTTGACCGAACACGCCACGCGGCCGGAATTCGTCCACGTTCACAAGTGGACGGTGCATGACCTCGTGATGTGGGACAATCGCCAGACCATGCACCGCGTCCGCCGCTACGACCAGTCGCAGCCACGCGACATGCGCCGCGCCACGGTGGCGGGAACCCAGCCGACGGTGGCGCAGCAGGCGGCGGAGTAGCGTTGTCGTCCCTGCGAAAGCAACGACCCATACGCCGAGGCCTCTCATACGGAACCGAACTGGTTGTCGAGCGCGAGCGATGGGGTCGCCATCGCGCGCGGCAACTAACATTTGGGGTTATGGGTCCCTGCTTTCGCAGGGACGACATCGCGCGCGTGAACGATGGCCGGCGCGCAATCGCGCCTCACGCATGCCCGGCTTCGTGCGACAGCATGCCCGGATCGATTCCGATCTTGCGCAGCGCGCGAGTGTATTTTTCCTCGACGTTGCCGCCGAAGATGAGATCGGGATCGGCATCGCAATACAGCCAGCCATTGTCCTGGATTTCGACCTCCAGCTGTCCCGGCGCCCAGCCCGCATAGCCCAGCGCCAGGATCGCGTGCTTTGGCCCGGCGCCCCTGGCGATCGCCTTGAGAATATCGAGAGTTGCGGTCAGGCAAATTCCATCGTCGATCCGCAACGTCGCATCCTTGATGAAGAAATCGCTGGAATGCAGCACAAAACCGCGGCCGGTCTCGACCGGTCCGCCCTTCAACACCTTCATGGTCTCGGCGGTTTCCGGCAGCTTGATCTGATCGGCCTTCTCGATGATATCGAGCCGCACCAGCAATTCGGGAAAATCGATGCTGCCCGCCGGGCGATTGACGATGATGCCCATGGCGCCTTCGGAGGAATGCGCGCAGAGATAAATCACCGAACGTTCGAAGCGCGGATCGTCCATCACCGGCATGGCGATCAAGAGCCGACCGTCGAGATAACCTTGATCGGACGAATTGTCGCCGGTGCCGGCTTTGCGGCGAACATTCTTTGCTGTTTTACCTTCAGGGTCCATCCGCAAAGGACTTTCGTGTCGAGTGCATCCTGATATCGGGTGCCGATGATGTCAATCAAGCTTCGCGCATGGTTTGGACGCACATCACAAGCAATTCAATGGTTTGCGGCCACACTTGCCTGTAAAGACCATCTCATGACCGACATGGTTCCCATGCGCGCCGCACTCGGCTTTGCCGCGACAATGCTTGCCTCATGTGTGGCGATCGATGCCCGCGCCCAGGATGCCTCGCCCTGGCAACGGGACGGACACTCCGCGGTACGGCTGTTGGCGGGTTCGCGCGGCGGCGCAGTACTGCTCGGCGGTATCGCCTTTCAGCTTCAGGCGGGGTGGAAAACCTATTGGCGATCGCCCGGCGATTCCGGCGTGCCGCCGCGGTTCGACTTTTCCAAATCGGACAATATCGAGGCTGTGACCGTGCTGTGGCCGGCGCCGATGAAATTCGACGACGGCGCCGGGGGCCATTCGTTGGGCTACCAGAACCAGGTCGTGCTGCCCTTGCGAATTGTGGCGAAAAATGCCGACAAGCCGGTGACGCTTCGCGCCGAGATCAACTATGCGGTGTGCGAGAAACTCTGCATTCCCGTGCAGGCCAATGCCGAGCTTGTCATCGCCGGCGTGGCAAGCACCGAAGACAGCGCGCTGTTCGCGGCGCTGGATAGCGTGCCGAAACCGGCCAATGTCGGCGATCCCAATCCGCTGACCATTCGCGACGTCGAGCGTGACGGCAAATCCACCGTTTTGGTCGATGTCGTCAGCCCCGATGCCGGGAATGTCAGCCTGTTTGTCGAAGGACCAACGCCGGACTGGGCACTGCCGGTTCCGAAATTGCTCGAGCATGGCCCACCCGGGGTCAAGCGCTTTGCCTTCGCGCTGGAAGGGATGCCGCCGGGCACGAATCCGGAAGGTGCGGCGCTAAAACTGACACTGGTCGGCGGCGACCGTGCTTACGAATTCAATATCAATTTGAATTGACCCCCCGTCGCCGCGCACGCGGGGACCCATACGCCGCGCCGGTTGCAGTCAAGATACAATCGTGAAGGCCTCCCCAGGGCAACGAACCCTGTAGTTGTGGGTCCCGGCGTTTCCGGCCTTCGCTTCGGCCCGGCGTAGACGGGTCGCCGGGAGGGCGTGAAATTGAGCAGCGTCCAACCGAATCTTAACGAATCGTTGATAGATCGGATCGTCGCTGTGTTCCTGCGGCATTCCCTGGGAATTTCGCCGTGGCCGTGATGGACGCACCACCCGCAACAGTTCTGCCCCGAGGGGCGATCGCGCGACTGCGTTCGATGATCGGCGGTGCCGGGGAAACCTCCGTCACCAAGCGGCTTGCCGGCACGATCTTCATCATTCGCGTCTTCAGCGCGGCACTCGCCTACCTCTCGCAGATCCTGCTCGCGCGCTGGATGGGCGGCGCCGAGTACGGCGTCTATGTCTATGTCTGGACCTGGGTGCTGCTGCTGGGCAGCATGATGGATTTCGGCATTTCGGCCTCCGCCCAGAAAATCATCCCGGAATACCGCACCGGCGGCGAACACGCGCTGCTGCGCGGCTTTCTCTCCGGCAGCCGCTGGATGACCTTCGTCGTTTCATCTGTGGTTTCGATGCTGCTCGCCATGGTCGTGAAATTGCTGTCGCCGTCGATCGGGGCCAACGCCGTCGTGCCGCTTTACATCGGCTGCCTCACGCTGCCGGCGTTCGTGGTCGCCAACACCCAGGATGGCATCGCGCGCTCGCATGACTGGATGCGCCTGGGATTAATGCCGCAATTCATCGTGCGGCAGTCGCTGATCATCGGCTTCACCGCGAGCGCCTTCGTGCTCGGCTTCAATCTCGGGGCGACACCGGCCATGCTCGCCAGTGCCGCCGCGGTGTGGATCGCCATGATCGGGCAGATGCTGGTGCTGAACCGGCGGCTCGGCAGCCATATCGAGCCCGGTGTGAAGGCCTACGATTTCCGAGGCTGGCTTGCGATCTCGCTGCCGATCCTGCTGGTCGAAGGCTTCTATCTCTTGTTATCCTACACCGACGTGCTGGTGCTGCAGCAATTTCGTCCGTCCGAGGAAGTCGGGGTCTATTTCGCGGTCGTGAAGACGCTGGCGCTGGTATCCTTCATTCACTACGCGATGTCGGCGACGACGGCGCATCGCTTCGCCGAATATCACGCGCTCGGCGACAAGGCGCGGCTGTCGGCCTACGTCGCGCATGCGATCAATTGGACCTTCTGGCCCTCGCTCGGTGCGACCATCCTGCTACTTGCGCTGGGCAAGCCGCTGTTGGGGCTGTTCGGGCCGCAGTTCGTGATTGGTTACGACATCATGTTCGTCGCGGCCATTGGGCTCGTGGTACGTTCGGCGATCGGCCCGGTCGAGCGACTGCTCAACATGCTCGGCCACCAGCATATCTGCGCGCTGGCCTATGCCCTCGCCTTCGTCATGAACGTGGCGCTTTGCGTCGCGCTGGTGCCGCAGTTTGGCGGCTACGGCGCCGCGGCGGCGACCTCGATCTCGCTGGTGTTTGAGACCGTGCTGCTGTTCTGGATCGTACGGCGCCGGCTCGGCCTGCACGTGCTGGCGTTCGGGAAACGTTAATCCGAACCGCGAATCCCCGGACTGCCAGGCCGTTCCAAACACGCCCGGCCGCTTTTGCTTGTTCCCCCAAAGAGCCGGCAACTGCACCCGTTACCTCCCGGGGCTCGCCTCGACTCGTTTGGTACAGAACGACGATGTCGGCGGATGCTGGCGAATTGGGGAAAATCACCACCGGATTCCGACACCTCGCATGAAACATTCTTATTTCGCGGGATGCGTTGCGATGCGCGGCAGGTTCATTCTAGCGTCACCAAATAACCGGTGGCGCAATCTGGATGCTGCATGGGAATGATTGATCCGCTCTACGTGGCTTCGGGTTTCGGCGTCGGATTGCTCGTCGGGATGACAGGCGTGGGCGGCGGCTCGCTGATGACGCCGCTCCTGATCCTGCTGTTCGGCGTTCACCCTTCGACAGCGGTCGGCACCGACTTGTTTTATGCGGCCGCCACCAAGGCCGGCGGCAGCGTAGTGCATGGCTGGTCGCGCAGCATTCACTGGCCGGCGGTGATACGGCTTTGCTGCGGCAGCATCCCGGCAAGTGTTTTGACGCTGATCGTGCTGTGGCAGCTCGATCTCGACGCTACCTCCGAGCGCAGCCTGATCAACCTGGTGCTTTGTTTTGCCCTGCTGCTCACCGCGGTGTCGTTGATTTTTCGCAAGTCGATCCTGGAGCGCTATCGCGCGCGCCTGGCGGGCGTTGACACCGGCACCACCACCGTCGCGACCGTGCTGACGGGAGCCGTGCTTGGCGTGCTGGTTTCGATTTCTTCCGTGGGCGCCGGCGCGGTCGGCGTCACCGCGCTGCTGTTGCTCTATCCGCGTCTGCCGATGGCAAGCATCGTCGGCTCCGACATCGCGCATGCGGTGCCGCTGACGCTGGTAGCCGGAATCGGCCACTGGGCGCTCGGCGCGATCGATTGGCCTCTGATGGGCGTCCTGCTGATGGGTTCCTTGCCTGGCATCGTGGTTGGCAGCTACGGCGCGGTGCGCGTGCCGGAGCGGGTGCTACGCCTCACACTGGCCGCGATCCTGATTGTGGTCTCCACCAGGATCGCCTCCGAAGCGTTGCACGTTTCGTTATCGGCGGCCGCGGCAATGGCCCGGAGCGTGGTGCGCTGAGTGCACGAGCCCTACGCCGCGGTCCAGCCGCCATCGATCGGCAGATTGGCGCCGGTGATCTGCGCGGCGTCGTCGCTGCAGAGAAACAGTGCCAGCGCCGCGACCTGCTCCGAGGTGACGAACTCCTTGGTCGGCTGCGCCTCCAGCAGCACGTCGTGGATGACCTGTTCCTTGGTCATGTTGCGCGCCTTCATGGTGTCGGGGATCTGCTTCTCGACCAGCGGCGTCCAGACGTAACCCGGACTGATGCAGTTGCAGGTGATCTTGAAGGTTGCAAGCTCCAGCGCCACCGTCTTGGTGAGGCCGGCGATGCCGTGCTTGGCCGACACATAGGCCGACTTGAACGGCGAGGCCACCAGCGAATGCGCCGACGCCGTATTGATGATGCGGCCCCAGCCGCGCTTCTTCATGCCCGGCACGACGGCGCGGATGCCGTGAAACGCCGAGGACAGGTTGATCGCGATGATGGCGTCCCATTTGTCGATCGGAAACTCCTCGATCGGCGACACGAACTGGACGCCGGCATTGTTGACGAGAACGTCGACCGAACCGAACGTCTTTTCCCCGAGCGCGATCATCCCGGCGATCTCCGCCGGCTTGGTCATGTCGGCGGGCGAATGAACCGCCTTGACCTTGAACTCCGTCTCGATCGCCGGAGCGCTCCTTCTCGATGTCGGCGGGCGCACCCATGCCGTTGAGAACGATATTGGCGCCGGCCGCCGCGAAGGCGCGCGCATATGCGAGCCCAATGCCGCTGGTGGAACCGGTCACAACCGCGGTCTTGCCTGTCAGCGTAGCCATTTATTTACTCCTGTTTGCCGTCGAGGGCGGCCCGACGCCGTCCCCCGTGAGATCGTAGGTCACCATGGTTTCGCCGGATTGCGGCCGCTCCAGCCAATCCTCGTGACGCATCGACAGATGAACGTCACGCTCGCCCGCGCCCCAGTGCTCGACCATGCCGATGCGCGAAAAGTCGTAATCCTTGGAAGACGATTCGTAATTCTTGCTGCGGTAGATCAGGTGCACCACCGTGACGGTGTTTTCCTTGGCCGCCTGGCAAAGAATTTCGACCGACGGGTCTTTCCTGAGATCATCGGGCAGCTTATCCATCAGGTCGCGCAAGGCCTTGCGGGCGTTGTGAATCTGCTTGTTCTTGTCGGTATTCATGCGGGTGCGGCTGGAAAAGCGGATGTCCTTCTCGCGTTCGGCGGCTTCCAGCAGCGACATCGGCAACGGCCCGCGTGCGCTGAAAAGATCGACCTGGAAGATCAGGAGGTCGCTTGTGATTTCCGCGTCCAGCACATAATCGAGCGGCGTGTTGGAGGCGATGCCGCCATCCCAGAAATGCTCGCCCTCGATCTCGATGGAAGGAAAGCCGGGCGGCAACGCGCCGGAGGCCATGATGTGTTCCGGGCCGATCTTCTTGCCGAGCTTGCTGAACTCGAAATTGTCGAAATATCTGAAATTGCCTGACGTCACGCTGACCGCGCCGACGCTCAGCCGCGTCTTCAGATCGTTGATCCGGTCGAAATCGACCAGCCGCTCCAGCGTCGCGCGAAGCGGCGCGGTATCGTAATAGCTCTGCGATTGCGGGCTGCCCTGCGGCCAAAGCGGCGCCGGCGGAAGGCGCGGGAGGAAAAAGCCGGGAACGCCGAAGGTGGCGATCAGGGCGGCACTGGTCTCGTTGAACAGGGTGCGCCCGCCATCGCCTGAAGTGAACGGATTCCAGGGCACCGGCGCGGAAACCATCTCCCAGAATTCCTTGAGCCGCTCCACCCGCTTTTCGGGCGCGTTGCCGGCGATGATCGCGGCGTTGACGGCGCCGATCGAAATGCCGGCAATCCAATCCGGCTCGAAATCATGATGACACAGTGCCTGATAGGCGCCGGCCTGATAGGAACCGAGCGCGCCGCCGCCCTGCAAAACGAGCACGCGCTGCGCCTTGGCAGGTGTCCGCGCCGGGGCGGGGTCGGGGTTATCGGTCATGTCGGTCGATCAAATACCAAAATGCGATTGCACCGTGGCGTCAGTTCGGCGAACGCGTCAATCGGCTATCCGGGCAATGCGGATCATGCCGGATCTATCCAGGTCCGATGACGCAAGAATGAGCGTCCAGAACACCTTGTATTTGGTATTCGGAGCATAGCTCGCCGCGATGCCTAATTTTGTGACACCGTTTTTGAGCATGTTCGCCCGATGCGGAGGGCGAGTCGCGCCAGCCGGAAAATGCCTCGGCCAAAGTGTGATATCCGGCAGAGACATTTTCCACCGCCAGCGTTGCCGGATATCCTGATGCATTCAGCCGTTTCGCCAGCGGCGCCCTGACGTCGTGATCGAGCTTGTTCTGGCTTGCCATCGCCTGCGACTGCTGCTCCGCGAGCTTCATGAGTTCAGGATCGACCGCCACGGCGCCAAGACCATTGTTCTGCCGGTAGAGCGAGATCATCGAGGCCGCGGCCTGGGAATCGAGCTTGGCGCCGCCATGGGCCATGCTGAGATACATGGTCGGCTGCTCGACCGGCACTTCCGCCGCGCAGCCACCCAGCGCCAAAAGCCCGATAATCATCGACCGCCGCACGCATGACTGGAAGTCCCCCAAACTGGCCCCGCGGTTGTTGCATACCAACCGTGGCTGAATGGTGAACGTCGGGCACTTTTTAGCCACGACAAACCAAGTCGTCGTCACGCTGCTACGAAGTTGCGACCGTATGGATGCCGCATTCCGATTTGGCCCTGCCGCGCCAGCGGCCCGCGCGCGCATCTTCATCCGGCGACGTCCGGCTGGTGCAGGGCATGCAGCCGACCGACAGAAAGCCGGACGCGACAAGCGGATGCGGCGGCAATTTTGCAAGCGCGTAGATCGCCTCGATCTGTTCGCGCGAGACGTTTGCGAACGGATTGAACTTCAGCCTGGCGCCATCCTGTTCGACCAGCGGGATTGCGGCGCGCAAGCCGCCCTGAAATCGCTTGCGCCCGTTGATCCAGGCGCTAAACGGCGCCAATGCCCGCTTCAGCGGCTCGACCTTGCGGATCCGGCAGCAGGCGTCGGGATCGGAGAACCACAATTCGCGATCGGGGTCCTCGCGCGACAGCGTCTCCTCCAGCGGCTTGATGGAACGGACATCGCTCAATCCCAACCTCGAGATCAGGGTATCGCGATAGGCCAGCGTCTCCTCGAACAGCCAGCCGGTATCGAGAAAGATCACGGGTATCGCGGGATCGACGTCGGCCATCACCTTGAGCAGTGCCGCCGATTCGGTGCCGAACGACGAGACCAGCGCAAGACGCTCGCGGCCGACAGCCTCAAGCGCGGCCGCGATGACCTCGCCGGCGATGCGTTGCGGAGCGTGCGATCGAGCGCCTCGGCCGACGGCAAGTCGCCTGCGGTGCGCCCCAGCTCCGCCTGATGGGCAAGCGCGGTCATTGGCTGGCGCTCTCGGAATGGCGCAACAGCATCCGCCGGTGCAGCGCCGTGATGCGGCCATCGCCGGTCGGCTGATAGAACACCGAGTAACGCTTTACCGTGTTGGCAAATGCCTCCGCGTCGCTTTGCTTCTTCACGTCGAACGCGTCAAACCCGGCGCGCAGCATGAACAGGAACTGATCGCGCAGCACCTGCCCGGTCGCACGCAGCTCGCCGCGATAATTGTAGCGCTCCTTCAACAGCCGCGCCTGGCTGTAGGCGCGGCCGTCGCGAAAGGTAGGAAACACCAGCGCGATCACCGCAAGCCGATCGAGATAGGGAACGAGATCGTCGACATCGCGATCGTTCGGCCAGATCACGCCGGTTTTTCCGGCGCGGCGCGACAAGCATCTCCGGATCTTCAAGGAATCGCGCAGCTGAAATCAGGATCGCGCCATCATGCGGGATCGCAGCCTCGTCCGTGAGATGGACGAACGCATCGCCCGATAATTTTCCGCCCTTAACGAGTGGCATAGACGCGCTCCCTGAAAGGTTCGACGCCAAGCCGCTTCACCGTATCGACGAAGAGTTCATCGGGACGTTCGCGCAGCGCAAGATAGGCTTCGACAATATCTTCGACCACGTCGGCGACCTCGCCATACGGCACGGCAGGTCCGATCAAGGTGCCGACCACGGCGTTTTCGTCGGCGCGGCCGCCGATCGTGATCTGGTAGAATTCCTCGCCGTTCTTCTCGACGCCGAGAATGCCGATGTGGCCGACATGATGGTGGCCGCAGGCGTTGATGCAGCCGGAGATATTGATGTGCAGCCGCCCGATCAGATTGGCGGTGTCGTGATTGGCAAAGCGCCGCGTCAGTTCCTGCGCGATCGGGATCGATCGCGCATTCGCAAGCGAACAATAATCCAGCCCCGGGCAGGCGATGATGTCGGAGACCAGGTTGACGTTCGGGGTGGCGAGGCCGAGCTTGTCGAGCGCCTTCCAGAGCGCCGGCAGGTCGCGCCGGGCGACATGGGGCAGCGCAAGATTCTGCTCGTGACCGACGCGAATTTCGCCGAAGGAATATCTATCGGCGAGATCGGCGAGCGCGTCCATCTGGTCGGCGGTGGCATCACCCGGCGGTCCGCCTACCGGCTTCAGCGACAGCGTCACGATCGAATAACCCTGCACCTTGTGCAGCGCGACCGAATTCTTGCGCCATGCCTCGAAATGCGGATCGTGCGCCGCCTTCTTCAGCTCCTCCGGCATATGCGGCAATTTTTCGTAAGCCGGGTAGGTGAAGCGCGAGCGGATGTCCTCGATGACGGCGTCGTCCAGCGTCAGCGCGCTGTCGCGCATCTGTAGCCATTCTTCTTCGACTTCCTTCGCGAATTTCTCGATGCCGAGCTCGTGCACCAGGATCTTGATGCGAGCCTTGTAGATGTTGTCGCGGCGGCCGTATTGATTATAGACGCGCAGGATCGCCTCGACATAGCTCAGAAGGTCGCGGCCATGCACGAATGGCTTGATGGTTTTGGCGATGAACGGCGTGCGCCCGAGCCCGCCGCCGACCATCACCTCGAATCCGGTCTCGCCTTCGGCGTTCTTGTACAGGCGCAGGCCGATGTCGTGAATCTTGATGGCCGCGCGATCGTGGGCGGAGGCGGTGATTGCGAATTTGAACTTGCGCGGCAGGAAGGAGAATTCCGGATGCAGGGTGGTGTACTGCCGCAACAATTCCGACCAGATGCGGGGGTCCTCGATCTCGCCAGGCGCAACACCGGCCCATTGATCCGACGTGACGTTGCGCGTGTTATTGCCCGACGTCTGCATGGCGTGAATCCCGACTTCCGCCAGATCGGCCAGTGCATCGGGCAACTCGGCGAGCTTGATCCAGTTGAACTGGATGTTTTGCCGCGTGGTGAAGTGGCCGTAGCCGCGGTCATAGCGCCGCGCGACATGCGCAAGCTGCCGCAATTGCTTCGACGACAGCGTGCCATAGGGAATAGCCACGCGAAACATGTAGGCGTGCAGTTGCAGATAGACGCCGTTTTGCAGCCGCAGCATCTTGAACTCGTCCTCGGTGAGTTCGCCGGACAGTCGGCGCTTCACCTGATCGCGAAATTCTTCAACGCGTTCGCTGATCAGCGTGCGATCGAGCTCGTCATATGCGTACATTCGGAGAAAAGCCTTATGCCGGAACCGGAAGGTCGATGGTGACGCCCTGGAGCCGGATATATTCGCGTAGATTGCCGGGCTTGATCTTGCCAGAGTCCTTGATTTCGACCGGCGCGATATAGGCGCCGACCGCGCCGACATCGTCGGCCACCGATTCGGCGAGCAGCGCGCGCGCCTCCTCGGAACTGCGTACGATCGCGGCATCCGACAGGTCCGACGACCAGCCTTGCCGCGAAGTGCGGTAGATCACGATGCCGTCCCAGGTGCGATTGGCGGTCACCACCGAGGGGCCGGCAATCCGGATTTTCTTCTGTTCGAGCGGAGAGGTCATTCGGCAGCATCCAATAATTGCGAGATGGTTTGTCGGAGTTCGGAATGGCGCCATGGCGCGGAGTGCGCGACCACATCGCCGATGATGAGAATGGCGGGGCCGCCATCGATTTTTTCGACCAGTGCCGGCAATTCGTCGAGCGTTCCGACGGCTGCCTGCGCATCGGGACGCGTGACCCGCGCGAACACGCCGACCGGCGTTTGCGGCGAGCGGCCCGCGGCCAACAGGCCGGCGCGTACCGAGGGCGCCGCGGTCATGCCCATATAGACCACCACCGTCATCTTGGTATCGGTCAGCGTCGACCAGTCGACGGTTTCGGCGTCCTTCGCCTTGTGAGCAGTGAGGAAAGTGATGCGCAGCGCCTCGTGCCGGAAAGTCAGCGGCACTTCGAATTGCGCGGCGGCGCCGAGGCCCGCACTAATTCCGGGAATCACCGAGCAGGCGATGCCGGCTTCGCGCAACGCTTCGACTTCCTCGCCGCCGCGGCCGAACACGAAGGGATCGCCGCCCTTGAGGCGCACCACGCGCTGGCCCGATTTGGCCGCCTCGATCAACAGTCTGTTGATCGAGGCCTGACCGATGCCGGGCTTGCCGACGCGGCGGCCCACAGGCACCAGCGCCGCATCGCGGCGCGCGCGATCGAGAATCTCCGGTGAGACCAGTTCATCGTAGAAAACGACATCGGCGTCCTGAAGCGCGCGCAGCGCCTTGATCGTCAGCAAGTCCGGATCGCCGGGGCCGGCGCCGACCAGCGTCACCCTGCCCTCGACCTCGCCCAGGGCCGATGCGCCGGCAAAAGCCGATGGATCAGAGATATCTTTCAGCGCCGCTTCAGCCTCGCTGCTTCGACCGGCAAGAACCAGCGCGCCGATCGGGCCATCGACCACGCGCTCCCAGAAACGCCGGCGCAAGGGGAATTCGGGAATGCGGCCGTGGATCGTCTTGCGCCAGCGGCCGATAAAGCCGGCGAGGTCGCCGATGCGTGCCGGCAGAACGGCCTCGATGCGCTCGCGCACGCGGCGCGCCACGACCGGCGACGTGCCGCCGGTGCCGACCGCGACGATCACATCACCGCGATCGACGATAGCCGGAAAAATGAAAGTGGAATGCGCGGGGTCGTCCATCACATTCACCGGCACGCCGGTCGCTTTCGCACGGGCCGACATCGCAAGTCCGACATCGCCCGCGCCCGCGCAGAGCACGGCGATGACGCTGGTGAGATCGGCAGCCAGCGGATCGCCGTCGGCAAACTCGATCCGCGCTGCGTCCAGCGCACCGAAACCGCTCACATCGTGAGGGCCGTCGCTTGCATACCAGCGAACGCGTGCGCCTGCTGCCGCCAGCAAACGCAATTTCGCTCGCGCGAGATCGCCTGAACCGACCAGAAGGACCGGGCCGGCTTGCAGGTCTAGAAACACCGGCAGAAATCGCATGCGACGCTCGCTTCCCCAACTTCCGGGGTTGACTGGAATTATTTTCTATATATGTCTCATTCGGTGCCCGCAAAGAGAAGATTTTTCTCCCTCGTGGCGTTTGAACTATAGAATTTTCGCCTGCGAACTCCAAGGCCCAGAGATGCATCTTCTCAACAGCGCTCAAGCAAACGACCGGCTGGTTTCGACCGGCACGGACCAAGCCTCCGCAACCCGAAAATTTTCGGCCGAGGCGCGCCTTGATGAGCCCCACCATGGATCATCTCGACGCGCTCGAAGCGCAAAGCATCTACATTTTCAGGGAAGCCTTCGCGCGCCTAAAAAAACTCGCGCTGCTGTGGTCGCTCGGCAAGGATTCCAACGTGATGATCTGGCTCGCCCGCAAGGCGTTCTTCGGCCGCGTGCCCTTTCCGGCATTACACGTCGATACCGGCAAGAAGTTTCCGGAGATGTACGCATTTCGCGATCGCTATGGCAAGGAATGGGAGCTCGATCTCAGGATTGAGCCGTGCCCACCGTTGGAGACCATCGATCCGACGCTTCCGCCGGCCGCGCGTTCGGCAGCGCGCAAGACCGAAGGACTGAAGCTCGCGCTTTCCAAGTACGGCTTCGACGGATTGATCGCGGGCATTCGCCGCGATGAAGAAGCCACCCGCGCCAAGGAGCGGGTGTTCTCGCCGCGTGGCACCGAAGGTGGATGGGACGTGCGCGATCAGCCGCCGGAATTCTGGGACCAATTCAATGCCTCGCCGCCGCCGGGCGCGCATCTGCGGGTTCACCCGATCCTGCATTGGACCGAAGCCGACATCTGGGCCTACACCAGGCGCGAAAACATCCCGATCATTCCGCTGTATCTCGCAAAGGACGGCAAGCGTTATCGCTCGCTCGGCGATCAGGACATCACCAACCCTGTGGAATCGACCGCCTCCAGCATCGAAGAGATCCTGATCGAACTCAACGGCACCAAGGTGCCCGAACGCGCCGGCCGTGCGCTCGATCACGAAACCGAAGACGCTTTCGAACGGCTGCGCGTCGCGGGCTACCTCTGAACCGGCATCGGATTGGGTGATCAGATGAACATGATGGTTCCCGCAAGCGTATCGGCGATGCCCAACGGCACCACGCGCCCGCAAGTTCGCATCGTCATCGTCGGCCACGTCGATCACGGCAAGTCGACGCTCGTCGGGCGCCTGCTGCACGAGACCGGCAGCCTGCCCGAGGGCAAACTTGAAATGCTCAAAGCCGTGAGCGCGCGCCGCGGCATGCCATTCGAGTGGTCGTTCCTGCTCGACGCACTGCAGACCGAGCGCGATCAGGGTATCACCATCGACACCACGCAGATCCGCTTCCGTACCGGATCGCGCGACATCGTCTTGATCGACGCGCCGGGCCATGCCGAATTCCTGCGCAACATGATCACCGGCGCTTCGCAGGCTGACGGCGCGCTTCTGATCATCGACGCGCTGGAAGGCGTGCGCGACCAGACCCGACGTCACGGCTATCTGCTGCATCTGCTTGGCGTCAAACAGGTCGCGGTCGTCGTCAACAAAATGGACCGGGTCGATTTCAGCGCCGCGCGCTTTGACGAAATCCGCCGCGAGATTTCCGCGCATCTGACAGGCCTTGGCGTCACACCCTCGGCGGTTATTCCGATTTCGGCGCGCGATGGCGATGGCGTCGCCCAGCGCACGCCGAAAATCGCCTGGTACGACGGGCCGACCGTGGTGGATGCGCTGGACGCGCTCGAGCCTGCGCGCCCGCTGGAGGCGCTTGCACTGCGGCTGCCGGTGCAGGCAATCTACAAATTCGACGACCGCCGCATTGTCGCCGGCCGCATCGAATCCGGCAGCCTCGGTGCCGGAGACGAAATCGTGATCATGCCCGCGGGCAAGATTGCGAAGATCCGCACCGTCGAGGGCTGGCCGGCCGCGCCAGGCAAAGGACGTCAAAGCGCCGGACGATCGGTCGGGATCACGCTCGATCGCGAGCTGTTCATCGAACGCGGCGATGTGATCGCGCATCTCGGCGCCGCGCCGCGCGACACGCGGCGGATTCGCGCGCGCATTTTCTGGCTGCACGACAAGCCGCTCTCGACGGGCGCCTCCATTCTGGTCCGGCTCGGCACGCGGGAGACCCGCGCCACCGTGGTCGCGATCGAGAAGGCGGTCGATCCCGGCGAACTGTCGAGTGTGGAGACCAAATCGATCGCGCGAAATCATGTGGGCGAAATCGACATTTCGCTGGCCCAGCCGCTCGCCGCCGATCCCTATGCCGACAATCCCCGCACCGGGCGGCTGGTGATCGAAGTCAATGGCCGCATCGCCGGCGGCGGACTGGTGCTCTCGGTTGATGCCGGGCAACGCGCCATTCCCGTCGATATTGTACCGGTGGAATCGGCACTGCGCCCCGACGAGCGCTCGGCGCGCTATCGCCACAACGGCGCGGTGGTCTGGCTGACGGGATTGCCGGGTTCGGGAAAATCGACGCTGGCGCGTGCGCTGGAGCGGAGGCTATTCGGTAATGGCGGCTCGCCGGTGCTGCTGGACGGCGACACCTTGCGCGCCGGCCTCAATAGCGATCTCGGTTTCTCCGTGGCCGACCGCACAGAAAATATTCGCCGGCTGGCGGAGATCGCCGCTCATCTTGCCCGCAACGGGCTCATCGCCATCGTCGCTGCGGTCTCGCCCTCGAGCGAAGATCGTGCCGCGGCGCGGCGCATCGGCGACTCCGCATTCCGCGAAGTCTATGTCGCGACCCCTGCGAATGTGTGCGAAAGCCGCGATCCAAAAGGCCACTACGCCAAGGCGCGCGCAGGCACCCTTCAGGCATTCACCGGCATCGGCAATGATTACCAGCCGCCCACGGCCAGCGAATTGACGATCGATACCTCGAGGCGTTCCGTGACCGAGGCGACCGACGAGATCGAGCGGATGCTGGCGAAGTCGGGCATATTGTTCGACGAACTGGTCGACCTTGCCGCCAATATCTGAGCCGTTCCGGCCGCCCTCTTGATGGGCAAAACACCCCGGCCCAAGGCGTTTTCGAGCGAAGTGGGGAGATCGGTTCGCGACAAGAAAACGCGTGAAACGAAGACCTGGAGCCTGGGTTCTGATTCAATCAGAAGTCGGGCTCTAAGGCCTTCTCATGGCCACGGCTTTAAGGCTAAAAGGGCCCCGAACATGGCCCTTTACGGGCCCCTTTTGCCGTTTATCCCCCTGAAAACCGCGCGGTGTTGCGGTTTCTCGTGAGAAAAATCTCGTCATGAATCGTATCGATGCCCACGGACTGCAGATCGCTCCTGTTTTGTTCGATTTTATCGCCAAGGAAGCCACTCCCAAGACCGGAATTTCAGCCGACGCGTTCTGGGCCGGGCTCTCGGCCATCATTCGCGATCTTGCTCCGCGAAATCGCGAGTTGCTCGCGCTGCGCGACGCCTTGCAGGCAAAGATCGACGGCTGGCACCGCGCCCACAAGGGCAAGCCGTTTGACATCAACGCTTACACGGCATTTCTGAGGGAGATCGGGTATCTGCTGCCGGAACCTGCGACCCAAAAGGTCGAGACATCCAACGTCGATGAAGAGATCGGCAAGATCTGCGGGCCGCAGCTGGTCGTGCCGCTCACCAATGCGCGCTACGCCCTGAACGCTGCCAACGCGCGCTGGGGCAGCCTGTACGATGCTTTTTACGGCACCGATGCGATCCCGCGCGAGGCGAGCGAGGGCGCCAAGGGCTTCAACAAGGCGAGAGGCGACAAGGTGGTCGCGAAAGCCAAGGCCTTTCTCGATTTAGCCGTGCCGCTGGCGACCGGAAGCCACACCGACGTCACCTCTTACAGCGTCATCGCCGGGCAACTTGCGGCCAGATTGAAGAGCGGCAACGCGACCGCGCTGAAATCGAGCGCGCAATTTGCAGGCTTCCAGGGAGAAGCGGCCGCGCCGACGGCCATTTTGCTGGTCAACAACGGCATGCATATCGAAATCAAGATCGATCGCGGACACG
This sequence comes from uncultured Alphaproteobacteria bacterium, assembly GCA_963742425.1. Classification (GTDB taxonomy): domain Bacteria; phylum Pseudomonadota; class Alphaproteobacteria; order Rhizobiales; family Xanthobacteraceae; genus Bradyrhizobium. The sequence goes on along the minus strand of CAVULR010000002.1, from coordinate 580,210 downwards.
CGATCGGCAAGGACGATCCGGCTGGCGTCGCCGATATCATCCTGGAATCGGCGGTCAGTACGATCCTCGACATGGAAGACAGCGTCGCGGCGGTGGATGCCGACGACAAGGTGCTGGTCTATCGTAACACGCTCGGCCTGATGGACGGCACGTTATCCGCCGACTTCGAGAAGGGCGGTAAGACGCTCAAACGCGCGCTCAATCCCGACCGCGTCTACAAGACATCGAACGGCAAGGAACTCAAGCTGCATGGCCGCAGCCTGCTCCTGATGCGCAATGTCGGTCATCACATGTTGACCGATGCGGTGCTGGATTCGGCGGGCGCGGAAATTCCGGAAGGTTTTCTCGATGCCGCTGTTGCCGGCCTGCTTGCGATCCACGATCTCAAGGGCTCCTCGAAAACGAAGAACAGCCGTACCGGCTCGATTTACATCGTCAAGCCGAAGATGCACGGCCCCGACGAGGTTGCGCTGACCTGCCAACTGTTCGGCCGCGTCGAGAAGATGTTGTCGTTGCCGGAGAACACCATGAAGGTCGGCATCATGGACGAGGAGCGCCGCACCACGGTCAATCTCAAGGCATGCATTCAGGCCGCCTCCAGGCGTGTCATGTTCATCAACACGGGCTTCCTCGATCGGACCGGGGACGAAATTCACACCTCGATGGAAGCGGGTCCGATGATCCGCAAGAACGACATGAAAGCGCAGCCCTGGATCAAGGCCTATGAGGACTGGAATGTCGATGTCGGCCTGATCGACGGCCTGCCCGGTCATGCCCAGATCGGCAAGGGCATGTGGGCCGCGCCCGACAAGATGGCGGATATGCTGACGCAGAAGATCGCGCATCCGCAGGCCGGCGCCACCACCGCCTGGGTTCCCTCGCCCACGGCGGCCACGCTGCATGCGCTGCATTATCACCAGGTCAATGTGCAGGTGCGCCAGCAGGAACTAGCGAAAGCCGGCCCGCGCGCCAAACTGGCCGACATCCTCACCATTCCGGTGTCGCAATCGAACTGGGCGCCCGACGATGTGAAGCAGGAAATCGACAACAACTGCCAGGGCATCCTCGGTTATGTCGTGCGCTGGATCGATCAGGGTGTCGGCTGTTCCAAGGTGCCCGACATCCACGACGTCGGACTGATGGAAGACCGCGCCACCTTGCGTATCTCCAGCCAGCATCTGGCGAACTGGCTGCATCAGGGCGTCATAACCAGGGAACAGGTGATGGAATCGCTGAAGCGGATGGCGCTCGTGGTCGACGGGCAGAACAAGGGCGACCCGCTGTACCGTCCGATGGCGCCCGGTTTCAACGGTGTCGCCTTCAAGGCCGCCTGCGACCTGATCTTCAGGGGGCGGGAGCAACCGAACGGCTACACCGAATTCATCCTGACAGCGCGGCGCAGGGAGGCCAAGGCGGCGGGCTGATCCCAGGACAGAAACCCGGAACGTTTGAATTGCTCGCCCGTTAAGACCCATCTCAACCCAGGAGGAAGACGATGGATTGGAACAGGGTCGAAGGCAATTGGAAACAATTCAAGGGCGCCGCCAAGGAAAAATGGGGCAAGCTCACCGACGACGATCTCAACGTGATCGAGGGGCGCCGCGAGCAGCTCGAAGGCAAGTTGCAGCAGCGTTACGGCTTCGCCAAGGATCAGATCCACAAGGACGTGGACGACTGGTTCAAGACGCTGAAGTAAGTTCACGCCACCGGACGAAAAGAAAAGCCCCGGCATTCACCGGGGCTTTTTTTTGTCGTGACGGCCGAAATTCTTCTACTCCGACGCCATCACGGGCACGCGCTGATAGCGCGAGCGGATGCGCTCCGGAGCGGGAGAGAAATTCAACGATGCCCCGCGTCTGTCGGCGCCGCGGCCTGCGACCATCAGTCCGCCGCTGCCGGCCACGATGTCGCCCCTGCGCAGCGTGGGATCGTCCTCGATCTTGACCGGCGCCAGACCGATCTGGTCGTTGCCGTTGCAGGTGCAGCCTGCGACCAGTTCGCTGCGGTAGCGGAACGCGTTCGGCAATTCGGAATACGGCCTTCCGCTTTCGGTGGCGGCATTATCGATATTGCTGCCGTACACCACTTTGGTTTCGCTTGCCGGACAGAAACTGTTGCACGATGCTGCCCGGCTTTGCCGGTCGGACGCCGATATCGGGAAATAGCGGCCGTCGCAGGTACGCACGCAATAGGCCTGGCTACCGCCGGAATAGCCGACTTGCGGACGCGGAGCATAGGATGGGGGAGCGAACGGATTGCCTTCGCTGGCAAACGGCAGCTGAACCGACGGCGCGTGCGACTGGCCGGTGTGGTAGCCGCCAAACAGCGCGGAGAAGAAGTCCTCCGATTGCGCCGATGACGCGAACGCCAGCGCGCATAACGCCGCGGCGCTACCCAATGCCACCTGCCTGACTGACCTCCTGAACATGTTGGCCTCCGCGGCTACCCGGTCAATACAGCGCCGCGGTCGAAAGATTCATCGCTTGACGACCCGAGGGCAGTGTAGCCACGCCGGGACGCAACCGGGGCGCTGCCGGCGGGTACGTTTGGGTTGCTCGCGCCTCGAGGTGCGATGCGTTCTTCGGCAGCACCACGACCTTGGTGCCGACATCAACCCGGCTGAACAGATCGGCGACGTCCTCATTGGTCAGGCGGATACAGCCGGAGGAAACGAACTTCCCGATCGTCGAGGGATCGTTGGTGCCGTGAATGCGATAGGCGCTGGAGCCGAGATACATCGCGCGCGCGCCAAGCGGATTGCCGGGGCCGCCTGCCATGAAACGCGGCAGATAGGGTTGGCGCGCGATCATTTCTACGGGCGGATGCCAGTCCGGCCACTCCGCCTTGCGGCTGATAGTCTGCACGCCCGACCAGGTGAAGCCGTCGCGGCCGACGCCGACGCCGTAGCGAATGGCGCGGCCCTGGCCAAGCACGTAATAAAGCGCGGTATTGCCGGTATCGATGATGACGGTGCCTGGCGCCTCGGTTGTGTTGAGGGATACGAGGGCGCGCCGCAGCCGTTCGGGGACTACGCTGGTGCTTCCATCGCCTTCATCGGTCAGCGCGGAGCCAGCCGGTGCGAATATCATGTTGTCGGACGGGAATCCGCTTTGCGGTGCGGAGGCGTAGCCGAGCACCTGCGCGCTGGCCTTGCTGGAGAAGATGGCGGGCGACAGGATCAGTGCGGCGCCGAAAACCAGCGCCCCGGTCCGGCGCAATGGAAGGCTGCGGTTGCCTGCAAGTGACTGTGTCATGATCTGCCCCGTTTGGTTCACGCTGATGCTTCTCAGACAACAACGCCGCCGGGGCTTCGCGGTTCCGTCTCGGCTCAATTGATGCTCAACGACAACGGTGCCCGACGATTCCTGCGACAGAACTTTTGCGGGATGGCTCCCACCGGATTGACCGGCGAGTGTTTACCCCGTGCCGCTTGAGGTTAAGACGCGCATTGATGCGCGAGCCGGGATGGGCAATGGCAGAGGAGAGATTTCGAGATTCAGGTTGCCCTGGGGCTGCCCGGAATGATCGGGAAAGTCGCCACCTATGTCACGCAGCGGCCCGGTTGAAGCTGTTTGGCGACTTCAGTCAATACGCTGACAACCGGCTCGCAGGCCACCGCGGTCCCGCTCTTGGCGGGCCCGACCGGAGAACGCGTCGATGAACTGGCACGGTCCGCTGCCGCGATCGGGATGCGGATGAGAACCGAGGTGCCGGAAAGCCCATCCACCCGCAGCGAGATGGTACGCATCGGCGCTACCGAGGTCTTCAGCCCCGCCGCGCGATCGGTCTTGGCCGCGCGATTGATATCGGACGCGGGCGTGCCGGCGGCACCCACCAGGTTTCCCGAAAGATCATGTCCGGCCGCAAAGGAGGCAACGCCAAGTCCAACCGAAATGGCGATCGCACCGAGAATTCCTCTGGAGATCTGTGACATGTGCGTATCTTCCCTCGCCCCACGGCGCTCAGGAACACAACGCCGGTGGAACCGGCGCGGTTCAGGGGGTCGATCATCACTTAACCGTGTGCGAAAAATATTTGGAGATGGTGGAACGACTGCGGGGCTCGAGAGTCATTCCGGCAGCCGGTTATCCCCCCTGCCCCATTGACCGGCGACGTGGGGCGCGGCTGTTGTGATGCCAGCCGCGCCCCGCTTTTTTATCTAAACATTGCAAAAGCCGATTTCCCGCACACGCCGGCTGTCGGCAAAAAAAACGGCGCGCCGTGCAGCGCGCCGAACTGGTTTTAGAAATACTCGCGCATTGTTCAGGACGCCGCCGCCCTTGGGGCCCGATTGCGCGAATTGCGCTGGAAAAACAAGGCTTGGCTGGCTACCGCCGACACCATCGCGGGTTGGAACGGTTTTGAGATCAGGAATGCCGGCTCGGGGCGCTCGCCGGTCAGGAACCGTTCGGGATAGGCGGTGATGAACACCACGGGAACCTCGAAGGTCCGCAATAGCTCATTCACCGCTTCGAGGCCGGAACTGCCGTCCGCAAGCTGTATGTCGGCGAGAATAAGCCCCGGCTTCTTGTTCTTGGCCAATGCCACGGCGTCGCTGTGGGTGCGGGCAACACCGATCACGTTGTGACCGAGATTCTTCACAAGGCTCTCGAGGTCCATCGCGATGAACGTCTCGTCCTCGATGATCAGCACGTCGGTTGCGATCTCCGCAGCCATCTCCCGCCCCGCCGCGTCAGCGAGCTTGCGGGTCTCGGCCACGTCGATGCCGAGAATGTAGGCGACTTCTTCTTCGGCGAAGCCTTCCAGCGACAGCAGCAGGAAGGCCTGGCGCGGCAGTGGGGTGATGTTCGAAAGCCGCCGCTCCGACGGCAGCGGCAGGGTCGTAACGTCGGCATTTTCGTTGAGCGAAACCGAATTCCAGATCTGGGTAAACAGCCGGAACAACCCGACGCGGGCTCCATGCTGCTCATTGAGCAGGGACGAATCCTGCAGCAGGGCTTCGAGCATGGCTCCGACGTATGCGTCGCCCGACGCCTGGTTTCCCGTCAACGCACGGGCATAGCGGCGCAGCAACGGTAAGTGTTCGGCGACGAGCTGTGATCGGGACATCCCCCACTCCATCCTGTTGGGCTATTATCAAACGGGGCGGCCCGGTTCCCCTGACGTGCCTGACTACGCGCGAGCCCGACAAAAGTTCCCAACGGCTGGGGAACTTTTCGCCGAACTTTGAATTGGTGCTTTGATGGCGGGCTGCCGCAAAAGCTTCAGTTTAAGGGATATTTTCTTATATTACAGGGACTTAACCCTCGGGGAAGCGTGGATGATATCATGAAGGAAGTAAAGAAGCTGGGCAAGCAGGGCGGCCTCAATCCAGAGATTCAGTCGAGAATCGGCCACCAGCTCCGCGCCATGTACGACGATGTCGTACGCCAAGGGGTACCAGATCGGTTCGCCGAGCTGATCCGCAAGCTTGATGTCCCCAGGCCAGATCCCCAAATGGGGACTGCGGGCGATCAAGTAATCAAGAACGACGGGAGGGAGTAATGCCTCTCACAGATGCCCTACGCGACGACATCCTCGCCTCGGTTCCCAGTCTGCGCGCGTTTGCGATCTCGCTTTCCGGCAACGGCGACCGCGCCGACGACCTCGTGCAGGAAACCTTGCTGCGGGCACTTGCCAACATCGACTCCTTCCAGCCCGGTTCGAACCTGCCGGCGTGGCTGTTCACGATCCTGCGCAACCTGTTCCGCTCTGATTACCGCAAACGGCGGCGGGAGGTGGAGGATGCCGATGGCAGCTATGCCAAGACGCTGAAAACCCAGCCGGCGCAACAGGCGCATCTGGAGTTCGAGGAATTCCGCAACGCGCTCGACAAGCTTCCGCAAGACCAGCGCGAAGCGCTGATCCTGGTCGGCGCCTCCGGCTTTTCCTATGAAGACGCAGCCGCGATCTGCGGCTGCGCGGTCGGCACCATCAAGAGCCGCGTCAACCGCGCGCGCTCGAAACTCTCCGCATTGCTCTATGTCGATGGCGCCGAGGATTTCGGCCCCGATCAAACCGTGCGCGCCGTGATCGGCGGCAGCGGGAGCTAGCGTTTTTTCACCTCATTGGCTTCCTTCCATCCTGCGAGACGGCGCTTTCGCGCCTCCTCGGGATGCGGTCAAAGGCCCTCATGATGAGGAGCGCGGCAGCGCGTCTCGAACCTCGGCCGCTGGATACTTAGCCCTCCAGTCTCGGCGGCACCGAAAACTGCTCGGTGCGGTCCCGCTCCGTCATGTCGACGACGGTCTCCATCGGCGCGGTGAGTTCGTAGACGTAGCTCACATCGGTAAAATACCGCTTGGATACCCCACCCAGCGCCTCCGGTGCGACGCGGTCGAGCAGGATCAGGCCGAAATCGCTGTCCTCGCGGCGGGTCGCTGCACTGGTGTTGAATTCCTCCCAGCGAAAATGAAACGTCGTATCCGGAGTTTCCCCCGTGACTTCCCAATTCGCGACGATGTGAGGGTGCTTGCCGACCAGCGAAAGCCCTTCGTCGGAATGCGACGCCAGTTCGAAGAACAGCAGGGAGAGACTTTGGGCGGCGCGCGCGCTGACCGCGATATCGGGGCCGTTCACCGCGATGCGCTCGGCGTGAGGAATCGCGCGCGCCTCGAACAGCCCTTTCAGTTTCACGCCCTGCCATTGACTTTCGCTCAGCAGCGAGACCACGTTCGACATTGCATGGATCCGGCCGATCAGGAGTTCGCGCGCGACATCGATGTCGGAGCCGTGGCGCAATGTCCGCGTCACGATCGACTGGATCACCGCGAGGATGTTCTTGACCCGGTGATTGAGCTCGTCGATCACCGCGGTGAGCCGGCGTTCGAAGCCGATTCTCACCTGGATTTCACGGCTCAGCCGTAAATTATTGTAGGCGACATATCCGAACAGCCCGCAGACGACGCCGGTCAGCGCGAGCCCGATGGCGGCCACGATGAAAGCCGTCTGCTGGGCGCGTTCGCCGGCGTTGATCTTGGCGTAATAGCCGAGCGACCAGTCGCGGCCGCCGAATGCCACCGTTCTCGTGATCGACGGCGTCGGCGCTCCCGGCGACGCATCTCTCGATGCAACGTGGCCCTGGGAGTCGGCGACCAGTTCGCCGTTGGCGTTGCGCGGGTCCTTCAGCACCACCGAAAACACCGACAAATCGTCATTGGCCAGCATCAGCGGCGCCAGTTCATAGGAAAAGGTCACAAATCCCGCCGGCTTGACCTCACCCTCCTGCAGCACCGGCGTGGCCAGAACCAGGCCGATCGGGCCACCGGCGCGCAACAGCGGGATCGGATCCGAGGCCACCGGCTTGCCGGCATTCATCGCCTGCTCCAGCATCGGTCCAAGCACCGGATCGCCATCGAGGGAACGGCCCGGTAAAGCCGTGGTATCGGCGCTACGGGGTTCGACATCCATCAGCACATCGAGCGTCCCGCCGGCAGCGCTTGCATCCAAAGGCCGATTGTCAAAATCTCGGATCGTCGGATTGGAAAATTTCTCGCTTGCAAGTTCGGAACGCGCGGCTTCCAGTTCGTCCGGCTTGAGCCGCGCGATCCAGCCTGCAACCACGAAGTCGGTCTTGAACGCATAGATCGAGGACCGCAGCGGTTGCAGCATGTCGGCTTTGATCACGGAGGGCGCCCGAAACAGGCCCGAGGCGACGCGTGCGAGCAGTTCGCGCTCGGTGAGACGGTCCTGGACCAGACTGGCGTGAACGTCGATCGCGCGCGCCAGCGCAATCCGCTCGACCGTGAGCTCCTGCTCATGGACGCGATAGGCCGCAAGACCGGAGAATAGCACTCCGGTAAGGGCGATGAATCCGATGATGAAGCCCAGCCGAACCACTCGCACACTCAGAAAATGAGAGGTAGGCAAAGAAACATGACAAGCATCTCGCGGCCGCCACAAATCGCAACGAAACGAAGGCCAGCCGTCTTATATGTTGAATATGATGAAGAAGCGATCATCGGTACGCAACTAGGGTAAGCGCGAGAGTAATGAAGGCAGCGCCCGGAGTGCAGGCCTGGCGAAGCCCGAAGGTTGTTAATTGCCGTGTAGCAATTTTGTTCCGGCAGACAAAGAAGAAAGCCCGGCCCACCCGCCACAAGCGTTAACGAATTTGGTCAGCCAACCCCGGCCCTGGCCGGCGCGCCGAGCCCGCCTTTGCTCTCAATAAAGCCGATGATGCGGTCGAGACCTTCGCTCTTTCGCAAATTGGTCATGACAAACGGCCGGTCGCCTCGCATCCGCCTGCTGTCCGCATCCATTTTCTCCAAGGAGGCGCCGACATGGGGCGCGAGGTCGATCTTATTGATAACCAGCAGGTCCGACCTGACGATGCCGGGGCCCCCTTTCGAGGGAATCTTGTCGCCGGCCGCAACATCGATCACGTAGATCGTCAGGTCGGCGAGTTCCGGCGAGAAGGTGGCGGCGAGGTTGTCGCCGCCGGATTCGATCAGCACCAGATCGAGATCGGGAAACTTCGCGCGCATGTCGGCCACCGCGGCGAGATTCATCGAGGCGTCCTCGCGGATCGCGGTATGCGGGCAGCCGCCGGTCTCGACGCCGGCGATGCGATCCGGCGTCAACGACCCCGAGCGCACCAGAAATTCGGCGTCCCATTTGGTATAGATGTCGTTGGTGATCGCAGCGATGTCGTAGCGATCGCGCATCGCCTTGCAGAGCAGATCCATCAACGCGGTTTTTCCCGATCCGACCGGACCACCGATGCCGATGCGAAGCGGGCCGTGAAATTTAGGCATGGCAAATTATTCCCTGGTAATCGTCATCCCTGCGAACGCAGGGATCCATAGACAGCAGTACTCGTAATAGATAAAGGCCTCTGTCCTTGTACCCGAACGATAGGCCGCGGCGTATGGGTCCCCGCGTTCGCGGGGACGACGGCGTGAATAGCGATGCATTTCCGTTCATGGTGTCCAGGTCCAGCGAAAATTGTCTTCCCGAAAGGTCTTTGCCCATTTCGGGCTGGAATGATCGAGGTCACCGAGCAATCTGCCGCGCGCATCGAAATAGACCCGGTCGGCCTCGATTCTCAGGGAATGCTGACCGATCTTGCATTGGTAGGGCGCGGCTCGGGCACCTCCAAGATAGGTCCAATGGTTGCCGTGGCGCGCGCCAAGGCAAGTCACCCCACCAGCCTTCAGGCCATTCTTGCCCAGCTCCGCCTCGATTTCTTCGACCAGCTTCGGTGCCTTTTCGACGGCGACAAGCACCTCACCGAGGCCGAGAGTTCCGTCGGCCCATGCCGCCGAGGTGAATTGGGCCATGAACCCTGCCCCCATCAGGGCTGTGAATAGAAACTCGGCCTTGGTCCTCATGACCTGAACAGCCGGGTGTACTGCGTCTCGTGCCGCAGGCTTGCGAGATCGGCGCGAAAACTCGCGCTACCGAGGCTATCGAGCGTTGCGTCCAACGCGCGTTTTGCCGTGGCAACGACGACCGGCTCCAGAAGTGCGAGAACGCGCTGGCTGTCGGTCTGCCCCAGCGGAACAAGCCGCGCGCCTGCCGATATCCAGTTCGAGATCAGCGCGTGAAGCAAGGCATGCATCGTCGGCGCAAGCGGGATCCTGTGCGCGGCGCTGACCAGACCGACGGCAACGGGGTAAACGATGGCGCCGTCGCAACAAGCAATCACGGGGTCGAGCCCGTCGCAACTCCACGCCGCGCGCGCGATGTCGACGAACGCTCGTCCCTGCGCCGAGGTTTCGAGGTAACGCTCGCGCGACGGCACGAAGGCAGCGGCAAGCTCGGCGATGTCCCGCAGCGCTGGATGGTCGCGTGACGCCGCGGCCCGGTGGGCGTGGGCCAGAAACACGGCGTCGCAAAACCCCGATCCGTCCGCCAGCATCGACGACAGCCAATCGCGCAAGGACGCGGCGTCGGTAATATCGCCGGCTTCCACCGCCCATTCGATTCCGCTGGAATAGGAGAACGCGCCGACCGGAAAGGCCGGCGACAACCAGGTCATCAGCCGGTAGAGCGCCGCCGCTTCGGCTTCCTCCATCCCCTTCGAAGTTTCGATCGGCTGCACCGCGCCTTCTCTGACTGCGGCCGCTCCTGCCGCCGCGCGCCGGGATGGCTTGGCTTGCGGCTTATTTGTGGTCATGAGCATGGCTATGGCCGTGATGGTGTTCGCGATCGCCATGTTCGCCATGGTGATGGTGATCACCGTGGTGATGGTGATCACCGTGGTGATGGTGATCACCGTGGTGATCGTGATCACCGTGGTGGTCATGATCGTGCGGCGCGCGATCTTGCGCGGCATGATCGTGACCTTCCGGTGCATGCGCGTGACCGGCGCCCGCATAGGCGCCGCCTTCGGGATCGAACGGCGCCTCGATCTCGATCACCCGCGCGCCCAACCCTTTGACCATCGCCTCGATGACGTGATCGCGCCGGATCCGCAGGCCCCTGGCAACGATCTGCGTCGGCAGATGGCGGTTGCCGAGGTGCCAGGCGACCCGAACCAGGTGGTGCGGATCGGCACATCTGATCTCGACCAGCGGCTCCGGCGCCGCGATAACTTCGATCAGCCTGTCATCGTCGAGCACCAGCGCATCACCGCCCCGCAACGCGACCGCGTTCTCCAGATCCAGCAGAAACTGAAGGCCCCGCGTACCGGTCATCGCCATCCGCCGCCGGTGCCGATCGTCGAAATCGAGCACGACGGTATCGGCCGGCGCCTCGCTCCAACGGTGTGCGCCGCGAACCTTCGTCGCGCGGATCATCCGGGAGCGCTCACAGCTTTTCGACCTTGCCGTCGCTGATGATTTCGATCGCGGTCGGCTTGACCTTGAGCGGCGCGGAGTATTCGCGCCAGACCTTCATGTGCGGCGCGCGGCCATGCGCATTGAGATCCTCGCGGGTCTCCCAGCGCTCCACCACCACGAAGAGATTGGGGTCGTTGATGCTGGTGTGGCTTTCGTAGGAAATGCAGCCTTTCTCCTTGCGGGTGGCCTCGATGCATTCCTTGGCGCCCTTGATAAAGGCATCCCGCAATTCCGGCTTCACCTGCGAAGTGGCGACGACATAGATCATGGATTTGTCTCCCGGTTGTTATCTGATATCGACCTTGGCGGGAGTAATGATCTCGATCTTGGTCGGCGCGCTCATGCATTCCTTCACTACCTTGCGCCACGGCTTCATGTGCTCATTGCCGCCGTGTGCCATCAGGTCTTCCATCGTCTCCCACTGTTCGACGAACACGAAGCGCGCCGGATCGGTCGCGCTTTCGTGCAGGTCGTATAGGACACATCCCTTCTCCTTGCGGGTAATTCCGATGCAGGTCTTGGCCGCGGCAATCAGCTCCGCGCGCGTTTCTGGCTTGATGGTCAGCGTGGCGACGACGTAGATCACGAGATCCTCCCGGGCTTCTGTTCAAGGCTCTTGAGCCAGCAAGCTTAGAACATGAAATAGCGCTGCGCCATGGGCAGCACCTCCGCCGGCGCGCAGGTCAGCAATTCGCCGTCGGCGCGTACCTCATAGGTTTCCGGATCGACCTCGATTTTCGGCGTGGCACCGTTGTGGATCATGCTCTTCTTGGAGATGCCGTCACGGGTATTGTGGACCGCGTAGAGCTTCTTGGCGATGCCGAGCTTCTTCGCAAGGCCGGAGGCAACCGCCGCTTTGGAAGAAAACACTACCGAGGAGGTCGTCAGCGCCTTGCCAAAGGCTGCGAACATCGGCTGGTAGTGCACCGGCTGCGGCGTGGGAATCGAGGCGTTGGGATCGCCCATGGGGGCTGCGACAATCGAGCCGCCCTTGATGACGCAATCCGGCTTGACGCCGAAGAAGGCCGGCGACCACAGCACGAGATCGGCGAGTTTTCCCTTTTCCACCGAGCCGATCAGCTTCGAGACGCCGTGGGCGATCGCGGGATTGATGGTGTATTTGGCGATGTAGCGCTTGACCCGGAAATTATCGTTGTTGCCTTTGTCCTGGGCTAGCTGCCCGCGCTGCTTCTTCATCTTGTCGGCGGTCTGCCAGGTCCGGATGATGACTTCGCCCAGCCGTCCCATCGCCTGCGAATCCGACGACATCATCGAAAGCGCGCCGAGATCGTGCAGGATATCCTCCGCCGCAATGGTTTCCTTGCGGATACGGCTTTCGGCAAAAGCGAGGTCTTCGGCGATCGAAGGATCGAGATGGTGGCACACCATCAGCATGTCCAGATGCTCGTCGATGGTGTTGCGGGTGAAAGGTCGGGTGGGATTGGTCGAGGACGGCAAAACGTTCTTCAGGCCGGCGATCTTGATGATGTCGGGCGCGTGGCCGCCGCCGGCGCCTTCGGTGTGAAAGGCGTGGATGGTGCGACCCTTGAACGCCTTGATGGTATCCTCGACGAAGCCGGACTCGTTCAGCGTGTCGGAGTGGATCATCACCTGGATGTCGTGATCGTCGGCGACGGCAAGACAATTGTCGATCGCCGCCGGCGTGGTGCCCCAATCCTCGTGCAGCTTGAGCGCACAGGCGCCGGCGTTGATCATCTCCACCAGCGAGGCCGGACGCGATGCGTTGCCCTTGCCGGAAATGCCGAGATTGACCGGAAACGCGTCGAACGACTGGATCATCCGCGCCATGTGCCAGGGACCGGGCGTGCAGGTGGTGGCGAAGGTGCCGTGCGACGGCCCGGTGCCGCCCCCGAGCATCGAGGTGACGCCACTCATCAGCGCGTGCTCGATCTGCTGCGGGCAGATGAAATGGATGTGGCTGTCGAATCCGCCCGCGGTGAGGATCTTGCCCTCGCCCGCGATGATGTCGGTGCCGGGACCGATGACGATGGTCACGCCGGGCTGGATATCGGGATTGCCGGCCTTGCCGATGGCGCTGATATAACCTTCCTTGATTGCGACGTCGGCTTTCACGATGCCCCAATGGTCCACGATCAGCGCATTGGTGATGACGGTATCGGCCGCGCCCTGTCTATTGGTGAGCTGCGATTGGCCCATGCCGTCGCGGATCACCTTGCCGCCGCCGAATTTCACCTCCTCGCCATAGACGGTGAAATCCTTTTCGACCTCGATGATGAGATCGGTGTCCGCCAGCCGCACCCGGTCGCCGGTAGTCGGCCCAAACATGTCGGCATAGACGGAACGTTTTATCTTGACGGACATTGTTCGGCCCCTGCTATTTCCGCCGCGCTCACAGCTTGCCCATCACGTCGCCGCGAAAGCCGTAGACGACGCGCTTTCCCGCGAGCGCCACGAGTTGCACGTCGCGGGTTTGTCCCGGTTCGAACCGCACCGCGGTGCCGGCCGCGATATCGAGCCGCATGCCGCGGGCCTTTTTGCGGTCGAACTTCAGCGCCGGATTGGTCTCGAAAAAATGATAGTGCGAGCCGACCTGGATCGGACGATCGCCGGAATTGGCGACCGTGAGTATCACGGTCTTGCGGCCGGCATTTAGCTCGATCTCGCCGTCCCTGATGAACAGTTCGCCGGGGATCATGGTGTGCTCCTAACGAATCGGCTCATGCACGGTGACGAGCTTGGTGCCGTCGGGGAACGTCGCTTCGACCTGTATATCGTGGATCATCTCGGCGATGCCCGGCATCACCTGGGAGCGGGCCAGCACTTGTGCGCCGGCCTGCATCAGATCGGCCACCGTGCGGCCATCGCGCGCGCCCTCGACGATGAAGTCCGAAATAATGGCGATCGCCTCGGGGTGGTTGAGCTTGACGCCGCGCTCCAGCCGCCGTCGCGCGACCATGGCCGCCATCGAGATCAGAAGCTTGTCTTTTTCGCGGGGTGACAGATTCATGCGCGCACTCTGATGATTCGACCTGAGCTAGTTGAGCCACACTTCAATTGAGCCAGAGCCGCGGCAGCGCCGAGCCGGTGGCGCGGCCGAGCACCGCCATCATGTCGGCGCGCAGCCTGGCCGCATCTTGGGCACAGAAGCGCGCCATTGCAAACCCATTCCAGGCGGAGATACCGACCTCGCCCCCGAACGAATTTGTCATTTCGCCTATCCGCTCCACCAACGCCTCATCGCCGGGCACGATCAGCGCGGTGCCGACGGCCGCGCCACCTTTCGCGATTGCGGGACGGGCGAGCTTCGCGCCGATGTCGCCGTCGAGCCGGACCGTTTCGGCGAACACCAGCCTGCCGCCGCGCCGCATCCGCCAGCGGTCGACGAACTCGCCGCTTTGCATTCGCTCGCCCATCGCCGCGCGGCCGAACACCACGATTTCGCACAATAACAGCGATGCACTTTCCGCCAGATCGATATCGATCCGGCGTGCCAATCGCGCGCGGTCGAATAAGATCGTCTCCTGAGGCAGCCAGGCGAGGTGCGAACCCGCGGCAAGCTTTAACGTAATATCGAGCCGCGCGGCCGGACCCGCCGCGCGATAGACCTTTTCCGCAGCCGCCGTCGTCACCGCAAGCCGCGAGCCTTCGCCGGTCGAAATCTCGATGTCGAAGCGGTCGCCCCCGGCGACGCCGCCCGCGGTGTTGACGAAAACCGCCGACAGCCCGTCCGCCTCCGGCGAGGGAAAGCGGACCCGCAGCGAGCCCGATTCATGCAAATGACGGCGGCGGGTGAGGCCTTCGACCCGATGCACGTCGAAGCTCACCGAGCCCCTCGCCCGGTTGGCCGCGAAAATCGCCGAGGCCGCACTGGTCATATCGATCCGCATCCGCCCCCTGAGACGACCGTTGGCCGGCCGCAAGTCAAGTCAATGTCAAAGCGCCATCTGGCGGCTGATTTCGCCGGGATCGAGGTGATTGCGATCGCAGGCATATTTCACCGCGCCCCGGTCCATGACCGCGAAATTGTCGCCGAGCTCGCAGGCAAAGTCGAGATATTGTTCGACCAGCACGATCGCGATGTTGCCGAGGCTGCGAAGATAGGAAATGGCGCGCGCGATGTCCTTGATGATCGAGGGCTGAATGCCCTCGGTCGGCTCGTCGAGCAAAAGCAACTTTGGCCGCATCACCAGCGCACGCCCGATCGCGAGCTGCTGTTGCTGACCGCCGGACAGGTCGCCGCCGCGCCGCCCCAGCATCGATTGCAGCACCGGGAACAGCGAGAATACGTCATCGGGAATGTTGCGGTCCTCGCGCTTCAGCGGTCCAAACCCGGTCTTGAGATTTTCCTCCACCGTCAGCAGCGGAAAAATCTCCCGGCCCTGCGGCACGAAGCCGATGCCGCGCCGCGCCCGCTCATAGGGTTTGAGACCGGAGATGTCGACGCCATCGAAGGCAATCGAACCGGAGGCGATCGGATATTGGCCGACGGTTGCGCGCAACAGGCTGGTCTTGCCGACGCCGTTGCGCCCCAACACGCACGTCACCTTGCCGGGTTCGGCCGAAATCGAGACGCCGCGCAGCGCCTGGGCGGCGCCGTAATAGAGATCGATATTTTCGATCTTCAGCATCGGCGACCTCCGGTCGCACGAACGGCGAACGGCGAACAGCGAATGGTCAGGATTCTCGCACTCATCGTTTCTGCACCTTCGTTCGATTCGTATTCGCTAGTCGTCTTTATCTTCCCAAATACACTTCGATCACCCGCTCGTTCGACGAAACCTGATCGATGGTTCCTTCCGCCAGCACCGCGCCTTCGTGCAGACAGGTGACCTTGACCCCAAGTTCGCGGACGAAGGCCATGTCGTGTTCGACGACCATGATCGTTTTCTCGCGATTGATCGCCTTGAGCAGCTCGGCGGTCTGATGGGTTTCGACGTCGGTCATGCCGGCGACCGGCTCATCGACCAGCAATAGCTTCGGATCCTGCGCGAGCAGCATGCCGATCTCCAGCCACTGTTTCTGGCCGTGCGACAGGCTTCCCGCCAGGCGGCCCCGCGCATCCGTAAGACGAATGGTTTCCAGCACGCGCTCGATGCGCTCGGTTTCGCCCTTGCTCCCGCGCCAGAACAGGGTGCCCTTCACGCTGTGATCGACGTTGAGCGCCAGCAGCAGATTGTCCTCGACGGTCTGACTTTCGAACACCGTCGGCTTCTGGAATTTCCGGCCGATCCCGAGTTCGGCGATCCGGGTCTCGTCGAGCCGGGTCAGGTCGGTGACGCCGTCGAACAGCACCTCGCCGGCGTCCGGCCTGGTCTTGCCGGTGATGATGTCCATCATGGTTGTCTTGCCGGCGCCGTTCGGGCCGATGATGGCGCGCATCTCGCCGGGCGCGAGTGTCAGCGAAAGATTGTTGATCGCGCGAAAACCGTCGAACGAGACGTGCACGCCGTCGAGATAGAGCAGCGCCGAAGTGGCACGGTTATCCATGACGTTCATCCGCTACTCCGCCATATCAGGTTCGCTGACGCCGACTTCGCGCGCCGCGCTTTCGGCATTTGTCATCAGGTGTTGCGCCTTCCGCGGCTGCCGCCATGAATTGAAGGTGCCGATGATCCCCTTCGGCAGCAACAGCGTAACCAGAATAAACAACGCGCCCAGCATGAACAGCCAGTACGGCGCCAACGGGCCGGAGGTGAACACGGTCTTTGCGTAGTTGACGACGACTGCGCCCAGCGCCGCGCCGATCAGCGTGCCGCGGCCGCCCACCGCGACCCAGATCACCGCTTCGATGGAATTTCCCGGCGCGAATTCGCCGGGGTTGATGATGCCGACCTGCGGCACGTAAAGCGCGCCGGCAACGCCGGCCATGCACGCCGACAGCGTGAACACGAACAGCTTGTAGGATTCGACGCGGTAGCCGAGAAATCGCGTGCGGGATTCGGCGTCGCGCACCGCGATCAGCACCTTGCCGAGTTTTGAGGTCACGACCGCCCGGCAGATCAGGAATCCGATCATCAGCGCGATGCAGCTCAGCGTAAACAGCGCCGCGCGCGTTCCATCGGCCTGCACGTTAAATCCCAGAATATCCTTGAAATCGGTGAGACCGTTGTTGCCGCCGAAGCCAAAATCGTTGCGGAAGAAACCGAGCAAGAGCGCGTAGGTCATGGCCTGGGTGATGATCGACAGATAGACGCCAGTGACGCGGGAGCGAAACGCCAGCCAGCCGAAGCAGAATGCCAGCAGGCCCGGCACCAGAATGACCATCACCGCCGCAAACCAGAACATGTCGAATCCGTTCCAGTACCAGGGCAGTTTCGGATAGTTCAGAAACACCATGAAATCCGGCAAGATCGGATTGCCGTAGACGCCGCGGCTGCCGATTTGGCGCATCAGATACATCCCCATCGCATAGCCGCCGAGCGCGAAGAACGCGCCGTGGCCCAGCGAGAGAATGCCGCAATAGCCCCAGATCAAATCGATCGCGAGCGCGAGAATGGCGTAGCAGAGATATTTTCCGAACAGCGCCACCAGATAGGTCGGCACGTGAAAGAACGAGCCTGCGGGCAACGCCAGATTCGACAACGGGATCAACACGCCGAATGCGGCAACCACGATCAGGAATACCGTCGCGCTGCGGTCGAGCGAGCGCGTGAGCGCGTGCGCCATCATGCTTCCACCGCCCGCCCCTTCAGTGCGAACAGGCCGCGCGGGCGTTTCTGGATGAACAGGATGATAAGGACAAGGATGGCGATCTTGCCGAGTACCGCGCCCGCCACCGGTTCCATGAACTTGTTGGCGATGCCGAGCGTAAAGGCGCCCACCAGCGTGCCCCAGAGATTGCCAACGCCGCCGAACACCACGACCATGAAGGAATCGATGATGTAGCTCTGGCCGAGATTGGGACTGACATTGTCGATCTGCGACAGCGCCACGCCCGCGATTCCCGCGATGCCGGAGCCGAGACCGAACGTCAGCGCATCGACGCGCGAGGTCGCGATCCCCATCGATGCTGCCATTCTGCGGTTTTGCGTCACCGCGCGCATCTCCAGTCCGAGCGCGGTATAGCGCAGCATGACCAGCAGGACGGCAAACACCGCCAGCGTGAAGCAAAGAATCCACAGCCGGTTGTAGGTGATCGTGATCTGTCCGATCTCAAAGGCGCCGCTCATCCAGGACGGATTGCCGACTTCGCGGTTGGTCGGACCGAACATGGTGCGCACAGCCTGCTGCAGGACCAGCGACAGGCCCCACGTCGCCAGCAGGGTTTCGAGGGGGCGGCCGTAGAGAAAGCGGATGATGCTGCGCTCGATCAGGATACCGATTGCGCCGGCGACCAGGAAGGCAAGCGGCACGGCGATCAGCAGTGAATAGTCGAAAAGCCCGGGGAAGCCGGTGCGGATAGTCTCCTGCACCACGAAGGTGACATAGGCGCCGATCATCACCATCTCGCCATGGGCCATGTTGATGACGCCCATCACCCCGAAGGTGATGGCAAGCCCGATTGCGGCGAGCAGCAGCACCGAGCCGAGCGACAGCCCATACCAGGCGTTCTGCACCATCGACCAGAGCGCGAGGTTGCTTTGGATGGCGGAGGTGGCGTTCGCCGCGGCGCGCGCGATCGCAGGCGGCTGGTCCGCGGCCAGGCCGGTCAGCAAGGCCAGGGCTTCCTGATCGCCGCGCGCCCTGATGGTGGCGATGGCCTCGAGCTTTTCGGAATCGGTGGCATCCTGCTTGAACAGCAGGATCGCCGCGCGCGCTTCGGTGAATGCCAGCTTCGCGCCCTTGTCGGTCTCTTTCGAAAGCGCACTGTCGATTGCCGGCAGCGAGTTCTCGTCGTGGGTCTTGAATACCGATTGCGCGGCCTGGATGCGCTTGGCCGGATCCGGCGACTGCAACGTCAAGCTGCCGAGCGCCGCCTCGACGTGACGCCGCAGCCTGTTGTTGAGGCGCACGGCTGCGGCACTATCCGGAATGCTTGCAACGGCCTCGCCGGTCAAGGCATCGATGACCTTGCCGTCGGCGCGAGTGACATAGATCTTCTTGGTGTCGGGATCGGCCATCAGCCGGCCGTCCTGAAGCGCGCTGACGATGGTAAAGGCCAGCGGATTGGCGCTGATAGCGAGCGCATCGACCGCTTCTTCCGTATCGGAATATTCGTCGTTTGCGAACTTACCGATCGCGTCTTCGAAGGCGCCGGCCATGACGGGCAGCGCGGTCGCGACAATCAGCAATACGGCGAACGGAAAGGCGCGAAAGTATGTCGAGACCTTGGTAAACACTGGAAGACCCCGGCAGGAGCAAAAAGAAGGCGGCGGATATCGCCGCCTTCCTGGTTCGGATGGTCTTTGGGATCAATCAGGAGCCCTGACCGCCGCACTTGTTGGTCTTGGTGTTGTAGTTACCACACTTTTTGCCAACCCAGTCGCCGATCAGGTCTTTTGAACCCTCGAGTTCCTTCGACCATGCATCGCCGGCGACGAGGCCGGGGGTCTTCCACACCACGTCGAACTGGCCGTTGCCTTTGATTTCACCAATGAACACTGGCTTGGTGATGTGATGGTTGGGGAGCATTTTCGAAACGCCGCCGGTCAGGTTTGGCGCTTCGATCCCCGGCAGGGCATCGATCACCTTGTCGGCGTCGGTCGACTTCACCTTTTCCACCGCCTTGATCCACATATTGAAGCCGATGACATGGGCCTCCATCGGATCGTTAGTGGTGCGCTTGGGATTCTTGGTATAGGCCTGCCAATCCTTGATGAACTTCTCGTTGGCAGGCGTCTTGATCGACTCGAAGTAGTTCCAGGCCGCGAGATGGCCGACCAGCGGCTTGGTATCGATGCCGGCGAGTTCTTCTTCACCGACCGAGAATGCCACAACCGGAATGTCGGTCGCCTTGATGCCCTGGTTGCCGAGCTCCTTGTAGAAGGGAACGTTGGCGTCGCCGTTGATGGTCGAGACCACCGCGGTCTTTTTGCCGGTCGAACCGAATTTCTTGATATCGGCCACGATGGTCTGCCAATCGCTATGACCGAACGGCGTGTAGTTGATCATGATGTCTTCCTGCTTGACGCCCTTCGACTTCAAGTAGGCTTCGAGGATCTTGTTGGTGGTGCGCGGATAAACGTAGTCGGTGCCGGCCAGGACCCAGCGCTTCACCTTTTCTTCCTTGGCGAGGTAGTCGACGGCAGGGATCGCCTGCTGGTTAGGCGCCGCGCCGGTATAGAATACGTTGCGCTCGCTCTCTTCGCCCTCGTATTGCACCGGATAGAACAGGATGTTGTTCAACTCCTTGAACACCGGCAGCACGGATTTGCGCGACACCGAGGTCCAGCAACCGAACACCACGGCAACCTTGTCCTTGGTGATCAGCTCACGGGCTTTTTCCGCGAACAGCGGCCAGTTCGACGCGGGATCGACCACGACCGCCTCGAGCTTCTTGCCGAGTACGCCGCCCTTCTTGTTTTGCTCATCGATCAGGAAGAGCACTGTATCCTTCAGCGTGGTCTCGCTGATGGCCATGGTGCCGGAGAGCGAGTGAAGAACGCCGACCTTGATGGTGTCGTCCGCCGCTTTGGCGGGGGTAAATGAAGCCAGGCCGAGAACCAGCCCGGCCGTCGCCGCCAGCCAGCGGCGGCGGGTCAGAGGCGTCGCGATATCGTAAGTCGAATGAGTAAGCATGAGATGTCATCTCCCTGACGCAGACGTTAGACGCTGCGACGGCCCCACGGCCGCCTGCGTTAACGGAATCGCAAGAACCATGCCATGGAAGGGAGACGGCCTAAGAGTTTGAAATTATTAAAGAATGTACTTGCATTGGGAAGGAAAACGGCCCCGGTGCCTAAATTTTGGCCTGAAAAATTGTATAACTGATGGGCGAGGTGATCATTATTTAGGCAAATATGCAGATATGTCTAAATTACCGGCATCATTTCTTTGGCAGTGAAGCCCAGCATGGGGAGTATCTGTCGGCTAAAAGGCATCGGTTTGCGGCTTTTCTTAACCTCGGGAGCCATTGCTACTGGTTTTCACCTTGAAAGCGCCGCCTTCATGTTCCATATGAACCGGACGACCCAGGGAATCACCGGGTCACTGCGAGCCGCGTGTTCTGATCCCGTGAAACGGTTTCTGGCTTGCCCCTTCAGCTAACCAAAACCGACGCCCCAAACACGCGGGTGTCTCTGACACCCTTCGCGCGCTCCTGGCGGCTACCGCCGGGCGCCTGCCTTTTATAATGGAAAGAACCACCTTTTGACCTCCTTTCAGGATTTCGGCCTCGCCGGTCCCATCTCGCGTGCGCTCAAAGAAGAAAACTATCTCACCCCCACTCCCATTCAGGCCCAAACCATTCCACTTGCACTCGCCGGCCGCGACGTCGTCGGCATCGCCCAGACCGGCACCGGCAAGACCGCGGCCTTCGCGCTTCCCATCCTGCATCGCATCCTTGAAAACCGCATCAAGCCGCAGCCCAAGGCCTGCCGCGTGCTGGTGTTGAGCCCGACCCGCGAACTGTCCGGGCAGATTCTCGACAGTTTCAACGCCTATGGCCGTCACATACGCCTGACGTCGGCGCTGGTGATCGGCGGCGTGCCGATGGGACGTCAGGTCCGCTCGATCATGCAGGGCGTTGAGGTCATGGTAGCCACGCCCGGCCGATTGCTCGACCTGGTGCAAAGCAACGGCCTGAAGCTGGGCCAGGTCGAGTTTCTCGTGCTCGATGAAGCCGACCGCATGCTGGACATGGGTTTCATCAACGACATCCGGAAGATCGTTTCCAAATTGCCGATCAAGCGGCAGACACTGTTCTTTTCGGCGACCATGCCAAAGGACATCGCCGAACTCGCCGAAGCCATGCTGCGGGATCCGGCACGCGTGGCCGTGAACCCGGTGGCCTCGACGGTGGAGCGCGTCACCCAGCGCATCATCCAGGTCGATCACTCGGCCAAGCCCGCGCTGCTGGCCCAACTTCTCAAGCACGAACAGGTTAGCCGCGCGCTGATATTCACCCGCACCAAGCATGGCGCGGACAAGGTGGTGAAAGGCCTCGCGCGGGCCGGCATCGCCGCGGATGCCATCCATGGCAACAAGTCGCAAAATCACCGCGAGCGGGTGCTTGCAGCATTCCGTAGCGGCGAGATTCTCACTTTGGTCGCCACCGACATTGCCGCCCGCGGCATCGATGTCGACGGCATCAGTCATGTGGTGAATTTCGATCTCCCCAACATCCCCGAAACTTATGTTCACCGCATCGGCCGCACCGCGCGTGCCGGCGCCGAGGGTGTCGCGATCTCGCTGGTCGCTGGAGGCGAGGAACTCGCCTATCTGCGCGACATCGAAAAGCTGATCCGGGTTGTATTGCCCCGGGAGGACCGCCGCACGCCGGGTCACCGCGACGTGGCGCCCGCGCCCTCCCAGCATCGAGGCGCCAGATCGGGGCCCCGCGTTCACGCCGCCAGAGGCAACGAAACCGCACCTGGTTCGAAAGGGCCTCGCCGTCACCGCCGTCCCGGTGGTAATAGTGGAGCTCCGCAAACCAACCGGCACGAGACCAACTGGCATGAGCCGAAACGTTCAGCGTCGCCGCAAGGCAATGGCAAGGCCGAGGCGATGCAAGGTGTCGCCTTTTTGCATCGCGAAAGCCGCCCCAATACCCGACCCAACCGCACCCAGCGTCCACAATAGCCGCCGATCGATCTGGAGATAATCATGGCTAAAGAAGAGCTGATCCAGTTCGAAGGACTGGTGACCGAAATCCTGCCCGACGCGCGTTACCGCGTGCAGCTCGATGCTGGACATGAAATCGTCGCCTATACTGCAGGCAAGATGAAGAAGAACCGGATCAAGACGCTGGCCGGCGATCGGGTGACGATCGAGATGTCGCCCTACGACCTTGAGAAGGGGCGGCTCATCTTCCGCCACAAGGACGAGCGTCCGGGCGGCGGAGCCCCGCGCGGCGCACCGCCGCGCGGCCAATTCCGCCGCAGATAAGAGTACCGCCGGCTGCGAACGGCTTCGCGCATGACGAATCGCGCGCGCCGCGGGTGGCTGCGTTGCATGCCAAGCGGCTCGTGGCCAAAAAAACGCGCGCTCAGGATTGTTTTGGGGACTGGCTTCGCATAATATACTGCATCGATTTTCGGCCGGACGACATTAGCTATCCACCGGTACAGCCGGTTTAGACGCTGACGACCCTTCCAAAAATTCGATCTCACCAGCCCGCCGCAAACGGGCTTCTACTATATCTATCTTGAGAAGGGACTACCCCGTGAGCATGGGAACCGTGAAATGGTTTAACGCGACCAAGGGCTTCGGCTTCATCCAGCCGGATGATGGTGGCAACGACGTGTTCGTGCACATCAGCGCCGTAGAGCGCGCCGGTCTTGGCACCCTGCGTGAAGGCCAGAAGATCAGCTACGAGATTGTGGCGGATCGCCGCTCTGGCAAGTCTTCGGCCGACAATCTGCGCGCCGCCGGCTAATCGAGTTTTATTCGGTCTGGCTCGCCAGGATGCGGGCCGCGAAGTTGCATTCGCGCCAAATAAAAAAGGCCGCGCTCACCGCGCGGCCTTTTTCTGGTTGCGAAGTGCCGGCAACCGCAATCAGGGCGTCGGACAGTTGGCGGCAGGGGTGTTGTTGTAAATTACGCAGGTGACCTGACGTGGCCGGGTATAGGCGGAATCGCTCAGCGTCACGCCGGACATGCCCATCACATAGCCGACCGTAGGCGTGTAGAGATAGCTCGTCTCGCTGAAGATCAGATAGGTTCTCGCAATCAGAAGGTCGGGCGGCACGGTAACAATATCGCCGGCGTTACGGGTCGAGGCCGCCAGCGTCGCGGAGGTGGCGCCGCTCCCAATGGTCGCGGCCTTGCTCCATTGGATCTTCGCGATGTTGTTGGAGTCGATATAGATCTCCGAAAGCTGGGCTTTGGTGGGTGTTGCCGGATAGGGCGGCATAATCGCTATGCTGGCGGTGAAGACGTTCTGGAGATAGTTGTCGTCGATCGGCGGGCCGGCCTGCGACGTCAAATCGGACAGAGTTCTGGCCACCAGCGTTACCTTGCGGGCGACCGCAACGCCGGATGAAAATTCCACCGTGCCAAAGAACATCACCAGCATGATCGGCACGATCAAGGCAAACTCGGTGGCTGCGATCCCGCTGCGGTCACGCCACAGCCGGGCGACCGAAAGCCGCGTGCAAAACCAGGTCCTGAACAAGGAAGCCGCTTTCATCACTTTCCTCAAAAAGGTTCGTTCTGGAACGCCGCCGTTGCGGCGAGCAACCGCTTGCTGCCTGTCAAATTCGAAATGTTGTAGCCAAGCCCGGTGACGAACAGCGGCCATTGATAGAACAACCTCACCACAACGATCTGGCCCTGGGTGCCCGGGCTATACTGCATGGTGGTATCGAAATTGTTGGCCGCGTCGATGTGGCTGTTGAACGTCACGCTGGAGAAGGACGAATAGCTCTGCACGTCGACATAGAGGTTGGCGCAGGTGAACAACGCCGGAATCTGGTTGCAGACATAAGTCTTGAACTGTCCCGCGGTGAGGCTTGCGGTCTGCGCCTGCCCGGTCATGATGTAACGCCCGGAAGTCTGGGTAATGGTCTCAAGCACCTGGCCGGCGAAGAAAATGATCGCCGTCTCGATGATCGCAAACAGCAGCGCAAAGAATACCGGCGCGACCATCGCGAACTCGACGGCCGCCGAACCCCGGCGATTGCGGCGGAACCGACGCAATGCCTTTCTGATGGAGGCTGTTGAAGCTGCGGGCGACGACATCGGCAAATCCCCAGGGCGGCATTACTTCTGCCCGCGAGAGTTACCGGAAAGTGATTGTTGAAGTGTTTCTCCGAATCCGCGCAGCGGGACCCGATCCGTTAACCCGACGTTAACCATTTCAAGGGCGGGACTTCTTCGAATCGATTCGCAAGCGGCTGCGCCGCGGACATCGTCCGCCGGCAGCCCCTCTGGGCAAGATCAGTTGGTCTTGGCAGTCGCAGCCGCGCCGCTGGCCTGGCTGCTGAGCGAACCGGCCTGATCGATCGTCGACTTGAAGTAGTTCTCGCCATCGCCAAGGGTGACCCGGCGCTGGCAAATCGGCATGCAGCTATACGACTCGCGATCGATGCCGCGGTAGACCGTGACCACCCGGTCGGTCGGGCCTTCGACCTGGATGACGCGGTCCACCAGGACCTCGCCGCTACGGTCCATCGCGATGAAATTGGTCGCGCCATAGCCCTTGCCGGTCACGACAATCACGCCGCCGTTCTGCAGGGTTACGTCGGCAATCATCGGGTTTCCGACCACGATGGTCGTGGCGCGGCTGGGAATCTTGATAAGTTTTGCCTGGTCCACGGCGACCGCGATGGCATTGGGCGAAGGCTCGGCAACAGCGGCCGCCGGCCACAAAAGCATTCCGATCGCCAATGAGCGGAATCCGGAACGGGCGCGCGCGCCCACAGGCAGGAAGCTGAACGGCATACTCTACTCCGGGGCGTTGACAATCCGGCTAGCGATAGGCGGGGAAGCCGGCGCCCGACCCGGCAAATCTGACGTCAATTCATGAACGAACTGCAAACAGGGCGGCAGGGGTAACCTATTGCCGAAACGGATAGGCCAATTGTCCGACGATCTCGGACGGGATGGTTTGTTCGTCCTTGCCGTAATCGTTAGGAAGCCTGCTTTCCGGCATCCGGAAGGTTCCAAAAAGAACATCCCAGACCGGGAAGGTCCCCGCAAAATTGGTATTGCCGCCCTCACCCAGCGCAGTGTGGTGCCAGCGGTGAAAAACCGGTGTCGCCAGCACGTATCTGAACGGGCCCAGCGTCCAGTTCAGATTGGCGTGAACGAACGCCGAATGAAACGTGGTGAAGGGTCCGACCCAGAGCATGACGTTCGGCGAAATGCCCGCCATCAGCAAGATGACGTCGACCATGATGGTTCCCAGGAAAAGGTTCACCGGGTGAAAGCGCGCTGCCGAAATCCATTCCAGCTCTTCCGACGAATGATGGATCGCGTGATATTTCCAGAAACCGCCGCCGTGAAACATCCGGTGCAGCCAGTACAGCATGAAGTCCGACAGAACCAGGAACAGTAGCCCCTGAAGCCATAGCGGCAGCTCGGACAGCGGACCGTGACCGTTGTCGTAGAAGGCAATCAGTTCGTCGGCGTCGTGGATGTTGAAGACTACGCCGGCGCCGAGCACCAGCAGACCGATCCGGAATACGCGAGCGAACAATGGTACGAAGAACCAGTAACAGATGTCGGTGACGAGTTCGCGCTTGCGCCACCATGGCGGGCCGGGATTGCAAGCAAAGAAATGGGTCAGTACCGAGAATACCAGAGCCAGCACGATCGTGATCGGCACCACCTTGACAATCGTCTGACCGAACATCTCGACGACTTCCAGGGGTAGATTGGACATATCGGCCTCATCGCAACAGGTTATCCGAGAGGTACGCCCTTGCGCTTAAGGAGCGATGAACAGCGAGCGCCGGGTCCTTTGCAAGTTCACGCGATCGAAACCAACATCGCATTGTAACAAAGGCCTTAATTCCAAATTTACTCTGCACAAGAACAGCCGGTTCCCCCGATGTTTACGCGATCGAATTAACCCCCCCGCAATCCTCCGACCCTAGGGTGGCGCAATGGTCACGGTGCTGAGAACGCCGGCAAGACCAAACGTTAGTTCGACCAGCCACGTGTACACATGGAGTCACCTATGAAGAACCTTATTGCGCGTTTCGTGAAGGACGAGTCCGGCGCCACCGCGATCGAATACGGCCTGATTGCAGCCGGCATTTCGCTCGCGATCATCGCTGTGGTCAACGGCCTCGGCACCAACCTGAACAACAAGTTCACCTCGATCAACACCTCGCTGAAATAAGCGACTGTTACGAGCGAGCATCAAAGGCCCCGGCGATTCCGGGGCCTTTATTGTTTGGACCAAAATGTGTGTCGCCATGCGTAAACCCGATTCCGCCCTTGTCAGTGCAAGTCATGCGCCCTCGCCGGCCGGCATCCGCAACGATGCACCGGCAAGACTGGTTTGCGCTGCGCTCGCGCTTTCCCTTCTCGTTCTCGCCGCGCGCATTGTCAGCATCTGGTGACGCCTAAGGCCGTTTCCCGATTGTTCATCTCTCGCCGCTAGAATCGGGCGATGCCCCGGCCCCGCGTTCGCAGCACAACCTCATGATCCTTGACATCGCGCGCCTGATGCTGTTTCCGGCCCTCATGGCGTTCGCCGCGGCCAGCGATCTTTTCACCATGACGATTTCGAACCGGGTGTCGCTGGCGCTGGCGGGCGGCTTCATGGCGCTGGCGCTGCTGGGCGGCATGGCCCTGCCCGACATTCTCTCCCATCTCGGCGCCGGGGCCACCGTGCTGGTGGCGGCCTTTGTCTGCTTTGCGCTGGGCTGGGTGGGCGGCGGGGACGCAAAGATCGCGGCCGCGGCCGCGCTGTGGTTCGGTTTCGGCCATCTTCTGAACTATCTGCTCTATGCCTCGCTGTTTGGCGGCGCCCTGACGCTGCTGCTGCTCCAGTTCCGGCAATGGCCGCTGCCCTACCAGTTTGCCGGCCAGGCCTGGCTGCTCCGGCTGCATGCCAAGGAGAGCGGAATTCCCTACGGCATCGCCCTCGCGATCGGCGCGCTGATGGTCTACCCGGAAACCGAATGGATCGGCGCGGTCGATCTCGCCCATTTTGCGATTCGGTGACACCGCGCAGGTAAACCGGGCGTTAAGGCGATTTAGATACGCCTCATTAACCATGCTTTGACGAATAGCTGGTCAACTCCCATCACGGCGGCGGAAGCGTCGCGGCGTCATGTGGAAAGTGAAGCGTATGAATACCGCACGCATTATGGTCCTGACCATCGCCGTCGGTGCCGGCGGCGTTGCCGCATATCTCGCCAGCGGGTCCGACAAGCCGCCGCCCACGCCGGTCGCCCAGTTGCAGACCGTGGATGTGCTGGTGGCGAAGTCCGACATCGGCCTCGGCCAGGCGGTCACGCCCGAGGACGTGCAGTGGCAGACCTGGCCGGCGGCGACCGCAAGCAACAGCTTTATCCGCCGCAATGAGCGGCCGGATGCGACGACCCAGATCGCAGGCTCGATCGCGCGCTCCCCCTTTATCGCAGGCGAGCCGATCCGCGATCCAAAGCTGGTCAAATCCACCGGATCGGGCTTCATGGCGGCGATCCTGCCCACCGGCATGCGCGCCATTTCGACCGAAATCTCCCCCGAGACCGGCGCCGGCGGCTTCATCCTGCCGAACGACCGCGTCGACGTCATTCTTTCGAAGCGCGAGAAGAAGTCCGTCAGGTTCGACCGATATCATCACCTCCGAAATCATCCTGACGAATGTTCGCGTTCTCGCGATCGACCAGGCACCCAAGGAAAAAGACGGCCAGAACGCGGTGGTCGGCAAGACCGTGACGCTGGAACTGAAGCCCGAGCAGGCCGAGACGCTGGCGCGCGCGCGCCAGACCGGCACGCTGGCGCTGGCGCTTCGCAGCATCACCGATCTCCATGTGGTCGAGAACAACCCCGACGATCAGGCCGTCAAGCGCGGCGACAACATCAACGTGGTTCGCTACGGCGTGCCGAGCTCGACGACTGTACAGAAGTGATCGAAAGGACGTCCGACATGAAATGCAGGGGAAATCAGCTGACAATGCGGTCGTTCATGACCCGCACCCTGTCGTTTTCGGCTGTCGTGGCGCTGACGCTCAATCCGGTCCTGACACCCGTGGTGGCGAGCGACTATCGCGTTCCGGCGCCGGTTGCCGCCGATGGACCGGCAGGCGCCCGCTTCCTTCCGCTCGGCATCGGCAAATCGGTGGTGATCGATTTGCCGAGGGACATCAAGGATGTGCTGATCGCCGATCCCAAGATTGCAAACGCTGTGATCCGCTCCGCGCAGCGCGCCTATATCATCGGCGCCGCGGTCGGCCAAACTAACATCGTGTTCTTCGATTCGGCGGGCCAGCAGATCGCGGCCTATGACATCGCGGTCAAACGCGATCTCAACGGTGTGCGCGCCGCGTTGAAGCAGGCGCTGCCGAATTCCGACATCCAGATCGAAGGCGTCGGCGACGGCGTGATGCTGTCGGGCACCGCCGCCAACCCGATCGAGGCGCAGCAGGCGGGCGATCTCGCAGCGCGGCTGGCCGGCGGTACCGACAAGGTCGTCAACTCGATCGTGGTCCGCGGCCGCGACCAGGTGATGTTGAAGGTCACGGTCGCCGAGGTAGCGCGCTCGATCATCAAGCAGATGGGTATCGACCTCAGTGCAAGCCTGAATTACGGAACCACTGTCGTGAATTTCAACAATGCCAACCCCTTCACGGCGTTTGGCCGCGCGCTCGTCGCCAACAACACCGCAACCGCGGCGTTCGGCGCCACGCCCTCCGTGCAGGCCACGTTGCGCGCAATGGAAAGCGCGGGCGTGGTGCGAACGCTGGCCGAGCCCAATCTGACGGCGATCTCCGGCGAGTCTGCGACCTTCATCGCCGGCGGCGAATTCCCGGTTCCCGCGGGCTATTCCTGCGATCCGACCACCCATGTCTGTACCACCCAGATCAGCTTCAAGAAATTCGGTATCTCGCTCAACTTCACGCCGGTGGTGTTGACCGAAGGGCGGATCAGCCTGCGGGTGATGACCGAAGTGTCGGAATTGTCCAACGACAACTCGATCACGCTGTCGCAATCGGTCACCAATTCGACGGTGAATTCCGTGACCATTCCGTCGATCAAGACCCGCCGCGCCGAAACCACGCTGGAAATTCCCTCCGGCGGCGCGATGGCGATGGCCGGCCTGATCCAGGAGCAAACTAAGCAGGCCATCAACGGCTTGCCCGGCCTGGCGCAATTGCCGGTGCTCGGAGCGCTATTCCGCAGCCGTGACTACGTCAACAGCCAGACCGAGCTCATGGTGCTGGTGACGCCCTATGTCGTGCGCGCGGTGGCGCAGAAAGATTTGTCGCGTCCCGATGACGGGTTTGCGCCCGCCTCCGATCCGCAAGCGGACCTGATCGGCAGCATCAATCGAATCTATGGCACTCCCGGCCGTGTCGAGCCGGCCCGGAATTATCGCGGCACCTATGGCTTTATCACCGACTGAGGCGGGACGAGGACGAGAACTATGACAGCCAAATTACCGGTCGATCGCAGGCGCGCCTTCCGCATCGCGGGGGCGCTTGTCGGTCTTGCCGTGGCGCTCGGGGCCTGCACGCACACCGAAGAGGTGGTGACGACGGCGAGCATCCCCGACGATTATCGCCTGCGGCATCCGATTGCCGTGCAGGAAGCCAATCAGTCGATCGTAATCTTCATCGGCCATGCCCGGGGCGGCCTTTCCGCTTCGCAGCGCGCCGACGTCATGGGGCTGGCGCAAACCTGGCTCCACGAAGCAACCGGCGCGATCGTGGCCGATGTGCCGATCGACACCCCCAACGCGCGGGCCGCGGCGGATTCCTTGCGGGAAATCCACGCGGTGCTCGCCGCCGCCGGCGTGCCGCCTCGCGGCCTCGTCGTCCATCGCTATCATCCCGACGATCCGCGTCTGATGGCAACGATCCGGCTGAACTATCCGAAAATCTCGGCCGTAGCGGGGCCCTGCGGCCTTTGGCCGGACGATCTCGGCCCCTCGATCAAGAACAGGGGCTATTACGCGAACAAGCCCTATTTCAATTTCGGCTGCGCCAACCAGCGTAACCTCGCGGCGATGATCGACAACCCGTCGGATCTGGAGCAGCCGCGGCCTGAAACGCCCGCCTATACGGCGCGGCGCAACATCGCATTCGACAAATATCGCAAGGGTACCTCAACCACTACCGTCTATCCCGAAGCCGAGAAGGCCAAACTCAGCGATTCAGGCAAATGATCAGCTACGCCCGTCAAACCCCCGAACAGCAGCCGGAGATCGCGGCGGCGGACGATCATATCGCGCCCGCGCCGCGTGTCTCCGTGCAAGCCTTTTGCGAGACGGTGGAAACCGCAGCCGCCGTGCAATCGGCGGGCGAAGACCGACGCCTCGCCAAGGCCCATCTCAAGATTCAGATGGGTGGCATGGCGGTTGCCATCGAGGCGTATCGGACCGCTCCCACGCCGAACGTGATCGTCCTGGAAACCGAGGGCCATAGCGATATCCTGGCCGGTCTCGATCAACTTGCAGCCGTCTGCGATTCCGGAACCCGCGTCGTCGTGATCGGACGCATCAACGACGTTACGCTGTATCGCGAACTGGTGCGCCGCGGCGTCAGCGACTACGTCATTGCACCGGTCAACACCATTGACGTCGTGCGTTCGATTTGCGGCCTGTTCACGGCGCCGGAGGCAAAGGCCGTCGGCCGGATCATCGCCATCGTCGGCGCAAAGGGCGGCGTCGGGGCGTCCACCGTCGCTCACAACGTCGCCTGGGCCATCGCGCGCGATCTGGCACTGGATTCCGTCGTCGCCGATCTCGATCTGGCATTCGGCACCGCCGGCCTCGACTACAATCAGGACCCCCCGCAGGGCATCGCGGATGCGGTCTTCTCGCCCGATCGCGTCGATACGGCATTCGTCGACCGTCTGCTGTCGAAATGCACCGACCATCTCAGTTTGCTGGCGGCGCCGGCGACGCTGGAGCGGGTCTACGATTTCGGTGACGACGCGTTCGACTCGATCTTCGACACGCTCCGCACGACGATGCCCTGCATCGTGCTCGATGTACCCCATCAATGGTCGGGATGGACCAAACGCGCTCTGGTGGGCGCGGACGACATCCTGATCGTGGCGGCGCCGGATCTTGCCAACCTGCGCAACTCCAAGAACATCTTCGATCTGTTGAAGGCATCGCGGCCGAACGACCGGATGCCGCTGTATTGTCTCAATCAGGTCGGCGTGCCCAAGCGGCCGGAAATCAACGCCAGCGAATTCGCCAAGGCGATCGAGAGTCAACCGATCGCCTCGATTCCGTTCGACCCGCAAATATTCGGCTCGGCGGCCAATAACGGCCAGATGATCGCGGAAATCTCCGCCAATCATCGCACCACGGAGATGTTTCTACAGATCGCGCAACGGCTGACAGGCCGTGGCGAGACCAAAAAGCCGCGGGGTTCGTTCTTGTCGCCCCTGATTGCGAAATTGCGGGGAAAGTAAGCCGCCCGCATGGAGTATCGTCGTGTTCGGTAAGCGTAGTGATAGCGATTCGCGGACGACTAAGCCCGCCAGCGTGCCGGAACCGGTTTCCAGCCCGGCGCCGGCCGCGCCGCGCAGCGCCCCTCCGCCGACGATTTCCTCACCAGCGCTCGCGCCGGCCAGGCCGGCGCCTCCGCCACCCGCCGTCGAAACGCGGCGATCGGATACCTATTACCAGGTCAAGGCCACAATCTTTGGCGCCCTGATCGAGGCGATCGATCTCGCCCAACTGGCCAAACTTGACAGCGAGTCAGCGCGCGAGGAAATTCGCGACATCGTCAACGAGATCATCGCGATCAAGAACATCGTGATGTCGATCGCCGAGCAGGAAGAACTGCTCGACGACATCTGCAACGACGTTCTCGGCTACGGTCCGCTCGAGCCGCTGCTGTCGCGCGACGATATCTCCGACATCATGGTCAACGGCGCCGGAACGGTGTTCATCGAGGTCGGCGGCCGAATCCAGCGCACCGGAATCCGCTTCCGCGACAATCAGCAACTCCTCAATATCTGCCAGCGCATCGTCAGCCAGGTGGGCCGGCGCGTCGACGAATCCTCGCCGATCTGCGACGCGCGCCTGGCCGACGGCTCCCGCGTCAACGCCATCGTTCCGCCGCTGGCGCTTGACGGACCGGCATTGACGATCCGCAAGTTCAAAAAGGACAAGCTGACCCTGGACCAGCTTGTGCGATTTGGCGCGATTACCCCGGAAGGCGCGGAGATCTTGCAGATCATAGGGCGCTGCCGTGCCAACGTTCTGATTTCCGGCGGCACCGGCTCCGGCAAGACGACGCTGTTGAATTGCCTCACGCAATATATTGACGACGAGGAACGCGTCATCACCTGCGAAGACGCCGCCGAACTCCAGCTGCAGCAGCCGCATGTGGTGCGGCTGGAAACCCGGCCTCCCAACATCGAAGGCGAGGGCCAGATCACCATGCGCGAACTGGTCCGTAACTGCCTGCGCATGCGTCCTGAACGCATCATCGTCGGCGAAGTCCGCGGACCGGAAGCTTTCGACCTGCTGCAGGCCATGAACACCGGTCACGACGGATCGATGGGAACGCTGCACGCCAACAATCCCCGTGAAGCCCTGTCGCGCTGCGAATCGATGATCACGATGGGCGGTTTCTCGCTACCCTCGCGAACCATTCGCGAGATGATTTGCGCTTCGATCGACGTCATCATCCAGGCCGCGCGCCTGCGCGACGGCTCGCGGCGGATCACCCACATTACCGAAGTGATGGGCATGGAAGGCGATACCATCATCACTCAGGATCTATTCGTCTACGACCTCATCGGCGAGGACGCCAACGGGAACATCATCGGCCAACATCATTCAACTGGCATCGGACGGCCACGTTTTTGGGATCGCGCGCGATACTACGGCGAAGAGAAGCGGCTCGCGGCCGCCCTCGATGCCGCTGAAGTCCGCGCCAAGGTCTAGAGGAGCGCACCATGAGCCTGCAAGCGCTGGCATTAGCTTTTCTCGCTGCGACGGCCATCGGCGGCGTCGCATGGGTTTTCATCTATCCTTTCCTGTCGGGCGAGAGGAAGGCCGAGGGCCGCCGCGCGGTGATCGCGAAGCCGGAACCGGCTTCCCGTCAAGCCGAAAAGAGCCAGCGTTCGCGCCGCGAACAGGTCGAGACGTCGCTGAAGGATCTCGAGACGCGCCGCCTGAAGCAAAGCAAGATACCGCTGTCGAGCCGGCTCATGCAGGCCGGGCTCGACTGGTCGACCCAGAAATTCATGATCCTGTCCGGCGTTCTGGCCGCGGTCGCCTTTGCGGCCGTGACGTTGGGAGGAGGCGGTCTGCTCGGGGCCGGCGGCCTCGCCTTCGCCGCCGGCTTCGGCCTGCCACGCTGGGGCCTGAGCTTTCTCAAGAAACGCCGGGAAAAGAACTTTCTCAAGGCGCTGCCGGATGCGGTCGACGTGATCGTTCGCGGCATCAAGGCCGGCCTGCCGCTGTTCGAATCGATCAAGGTTGTCGCCACCGACGCCCCGGAGCCGCTGAAAAGCGAGTTTCTCGCCATCATCGAAACCCAGGCGATCGGCATGCCGCTCGGCGATGCCTGCGCGCGGCTGTTTGAACGGATGCCGGTGCCGGAAGCGAACTTCTTCGGAATCGTCATTGCGATCCAGCAGAAGTCCGGCGGCAACCTGTCGGAGGCCTTGGGCAACCTGTCCAAGGTGCTGCGCGATCGCAAGAAAATGGCCGAGAAGATCCAGGCCATGTCGATGGAAGCCAAGGCGTCCGCCGGCATCATCGGCTCGCTGCCGCCGATCGTCATGCTGCTGGTTTATCTTTCGACCCCCGACTACATCTCGCTGCTTTGGACTCACCCGACCGGTCAGTTGATGCTGGTCGGCTGCGTGATCTGGATGTCCATAGGCATTTTCGTAATGAAGAGAATGATCAACTTCGACTTCTGATGGTGCCCGCATGATTGATTTTCTGAAAGACAAGATTCACGACGCGCACTTCATGACCATGCTGCTCGCCGCCATCGCGGTGAGCGCGACCGCGTATACGCTGATCATGCCGCTGTTTGCAGGCGAGGGCCTGGCAAAGCGCATGAAGGCGGTTGCGAACGAGCGCGAGCGGATCCGGCAGCGGGAACGTGACCGCCTCTCCAAGACCGAAAAGGTGTCGTTGCGTCAAACGCCGAAGCAACTGGTTTCCAAGGTGGTGGAAGACTTCAACCTCGGAAAATGGCTGGCACAGGAAGCCGCGCGTGAAAAGCTCACCATGGCCGGCTATCGCGGGCAGGCGCCCTACGTCACCTTCCTGTTTTTCCGGTTGCTGACGCCGGTTCTGATGTTCCTGGCAGCGGTGCTTTATGTTTTCGTGATTTCGCATATGGAGAAGTCGGTGCCGGTGAAGATCGGCATGTGCGTCGCCGCTGCCTATCTTGGTTTGCAGGCGCCGATGCTGTTCTTGAAGAACGCGATCGCCAAGCGCCAGCTTTCGATCAAGCGGGCGTTCCCCGATGCGCTCGATCTGCTGCTGATCTGCATCGAATCCGGCATGTCGATCGAAGTCGCTTTCAAAAAAGTCAGTACCGAAATCGTCACCCAGTCGGTCGCGCTGTCGGAGGAATTCACACTGACCACGGCCGAACTTTCGTACTTGCAGGATCGCAAGGTGGCTTATGAGAATCTGGCCAAGCGCACCGGACTTGAGGGCGTAAAATCCGTTTGTCTCGCCCTGCAGCAGTCGGAACGCTACGGAACGCCGCTCGGTCAGAGCCTCCGCGTCATGGCGCAGGAAAATCGCGACATGCGCATGAACGAAGCCGAGAAGAAAGCCGCGGCGCTGCCTCCGAAACTGACGGTGCCGATGATCCTGTTCTTCCTGCCGGTGCTGTTTGTCGTAATTCTCGGGCCGACCGGCATCAAGGTCGCGGCGATGCAATAAGCTTTTTTGGCTGGCAGGACGGGTTGAGCGAGTAGTCCGCCGAAGTTCGCCGAGCGAAGGCGGAAGCGAAACCCGTCAATGCTTGCGGTAAATGATGGGTATCAGTCCGGACGGTTGATAGACGCCACCGGTATCGCCCCGACACCCGCGCGCGGACTGTCCTTGCGACTCAGCATCTGCTTCAGGTAGGCGACATTCGCCGCGGCCTCTTCGGGCGGAAGATCGGCCTTGACGATGCTTTCGGCTTCCGCGAAGCGGCCCTGCAGGCCGACCACCAGACCCAGATTTTGCCGCACCCGCGTATCCGCCCTGGTGCTGGCATAGGCCCGGCGAAGCACCTCTTCCGACTTCGGCAGTTCCCTGGAAAGCATATAGGAGAGGCCGAGGTTGGAGAGCACCGTGGGTTCCTCGGGCACGATCTTCAACGCGCTGGCATAATAGCGGCGGGCTTCATCGTGCCGGCCCAATTGATCGAGCGCGGTCCCCTGCACCGACAGGATTCGCCAGTCGGGATTTTCAGGCGAATGGGCGCGCGAAAGCACGTCGAAGGCCTGCTGGAAATTGCCATTGTCTGCGAGCGCCCTGCCAAAAGCGGCCAGCAGCGCCTTGTTGCCGGCATGGGCGATGGTGGCCTGTTCGAGCACGGCCACCGCCTGGGCTCGCTGCCCGGTCGCGCGGAGCGCCTGGCCATAGGCCAGCGCGGCCTCGGCGTCCTTGGGATTGGCACGGTAGCGCTCGCCATAGACTTCGACAGCATTGCGCGGATCGGCGTTGGGACTGGCCTCGGCCTTCGAGGTCAACGATCCCGTGATGTCGGACATGGTCTGACAGCCGCCAAGACTTGCGGCCAGAATCGCCGTCACCGCCGCGGACGCAAGAAGCCGGGCAAGGCTGTGGTGCTGACGCATGGCACTTTAACTCATGGGCTATCGGGGCGAATTGACCGGGCCGAATGCGGCAGCAATAGACTGTTAACCCTAACGTCTGGTTAATAGAGCATCCCCGCGGCTGGTCCGCGCTGCCCACTGAGAAGTCCAAAAACCACATGAATTCAGTATTCGAGACTACGCCTGCGACGTCGGCCATTCCCATCACCTTTGCGACCAAGGCGACATGGGACGCGATCGGCGCCGCCCTTCCCGGCGAGGCGCGTCAGTTCGCGAAGGCCAACGGCTTTGCGGCCAAGCCCGGGGCGTGCCTCGCACTGCCCTCCGCGGACGGGCGCATCGCGCAGGTCTTGTTCGGCCTCGAGGAGGAGACCGCCAAATCCCGCGATCCATTCCGGCCCGGCCTGTTGCCGGGCCTGCTGCCGCCCGGCGTCTACCGCTTCGCCAACGCGCCACATGACACGCGCCTCGCTACGCTGGCCTTTGCGCTCGGCAGCTATCGCTTCGCACGCTACCGCAAGGCGGATGCGCCCGATGTCAGGCTGGTACCACCGGACGGCATCGACGTTGCCGCCATCACGCGCATGGCAGAAGCGGCTCACCTGGCCCGTGACCTCATCAATACGCCCGCCAACGACATGGGTCCGGAGCAACTGGCGCTGGCCGCGCAAGCGCTCGCAGCGCGGTTCGGCGCCACTTACAACTGCATCGTCGGCGACGAGCTGACGCGACAGAATTTTCCATTGATCCATGCGGTAGGGATGGCCTCGCCGCGTGCGCCCCGGCTGATCGATTTGACCTGGGGTGATGCTGGGCACCCCAAGGTGACGCTGGTCGGCAAGGGGGTCTGCTTCGATACCGGCGGGCTCGACCTCAAACCATCCAGCGGCATGCTGATCATGAAGAAGGATATGGGCGGGGCCGCCAACGTCTTGGCGCTGGCGCTGATGGTGATGGACGCGAGACTGAAGGTGCGCCTGAGGGTCCTGATCCCCGCGGTCGAAAACGCGGTCGCGGGCAACGCCTTCCGCCCGCTCGATATCTTCCCCTCGCGCCAGGGCCTTAACGTGGAAATCGGCAATACCGACGCCGAAGGCCGGCTGGTGCTGGCCGACGCGCTGACGCTGGCCTGTGAGGAGAAACCCGACCTGCTGGTCGATTTGGGCACCCTGACCGGCGCGGCGCGGGTGGCGCTGGGACCGGATTTACCGCCCTTTTACACAAACGATGAGACGCTGGCGCTCGATGTCGCGCGATGCGCGAAAGAGGAGAACGATCCGCTGTGGCGATTGCCGCTGTGGCCGCCTTACGATGCCTGGCTCGACTCGAAGGTCGCCAACCTCAACAATGCGCCGTCCGGCACGTTTGCCGGCTCCATCATCTGCGCGCTGTTCCTGCAGCGCTTCGTCGAAGGCGCGAAGAGCTGGCTGCATGTCGACATCTTCGGCTGGACGCCGGTGGCCAAGCCGGCGCGCCCGGAAGGCGGCGAATGCCAGGCCGCGCGCGCGATCTTCAAATTGCTCGGGGAACGCTATGGATGATCCACGGCTGACGCCGGCGCGGCCCGAGCTTGCCGCAAAACATCTCGAAGGCAAGATCAAGGCGGCGCGCTATGTCGAAGGCGAGGTGTTCGAGATAACGGATGCCATCGTGCCATTGCGCGAGGGACCGTCAATCGATGCCACGCTGTTGACGCAAGCGCTCAAAGGCGAGCGCGTCACCGTCTATGACCGCAATGCCGAGGGTTTTGCATGGGGCCAGTTGAGCAGCGACGGTTATGTCGGCTGGCTTGCCGATCGCGCGCTCGCAAAGCCCGTCGGTGAGCCCACGCACAAGGTCACGGCGCTGCGCACCTTCGCCTTCCCCGGGCCTTCGATCAAACTGCCGCCGGCCGATACGCTTCCCATGGGAGCCGTCGTAATGGTACTGCGCGAACACGGCACTTTCGCGGTGACCCGCGAAGGCTGGTATCTGCCGCGGCTGCATGTCGGCGCCATAGATCGCCACGACGATGATTTCGTCGCGGTAGCCGAACGTTTCATCGGCACGCCGTATCTGTGGGGCGGCAAGAGCAGTCTTGGCATCGATTGTTCGGGCCTGCTGCAGATCGCATTGAACGCCGCGGGCACCTCCTGTCCGCGCGACAGCGACATGCAGCAAGCAAGTCTCGGCAGATTATTGGGACTGGCCGAATCCAGCAAAATGCGGCGCGGCGACCTGATTTTCTGGAAAGGCCATGTGGCGATCGCGCGCGATGCCGACACCATCGTCCACGCCAACGCCCATCACATGGCCACCGTGATCGAAAATACCCGCGACGCCGTGGCACGCATCAAGGCCGCCGGCAGCGAGATCACCGCCATCAAACGGCTGGCATGAAGCGCCGAAACTCTGTTTCATCTCTCCCATCGGGAGAGGTAAAACGGAACCCGCGGCACCGCTGTACCTAGCTGGGTCACCGTGTTGCGTCTTCTTATGTTGCAACCGCCCCGCCCGAAGCCGTTTCCAGCCGGAACGCGGCCGCGAACAGTGCGCGCGTGTAGTCGCTCTTCGGGTTTTTGAACAATTCGGACGCCGGCCCCTCCTCCACCACCTTGCCCTGGCGCATCACGATCAGGTGGCTGGCGAGCGAAGCGACCACGCGCAGGTCATGGGAGATGAACATGTAGGTCAGGTCGTGCTTGCGCTGCAACTCGCGCAACAGATCGACCATCTGCGCCTGGAACAGCATGTCGAGCGCGCTGGTCGGCTCGTCCAGCACCACGAAATTCGGCTCCAGCACCACCGCGCGCGCGATGCTGATGCGCTGGCGCTGGCCACCGGAGAATTCGTGCGGATAGCGAAACCGCGTCGCCGGATCCATGCCGACATCCCGCAGCGCCTTGATCACGCGCATCTCGCGTTCGGCTTGCGAAAGTTGAGGCTGATGCACGCCGAGGCCTTCGGCGACGATATCGCCGACCGACATTCGCGGGGAGAGCGCGCCGAATGGGTCCTGAAACACGATCTGCATGTCGCGGCGGAACGGCCGCATCGCCTTGAAGCGCAGGCCCTGGATCTGGTGGCCAAGAAAGACGATCGGACCGTCGGAGGAGATCAGGCGCAACAGCGCCAGCCCGAGCGTGGTCTTGCCGGAGCCGGATTCGCCGACCACGCCGAGCGTCTCGCCCTTGCGCACCGCAAGCGTAACGCCGTCGACCGCCTTGATATGTCCGACGGTCGTGCGCAGCAGGCCGCGCTTGACCGGAAACCACACCTTCAGATCGGCCGCCGATATCACCAAGGGCGATTCCGGCCGCGGCGGCGCCGGATCGGGCTTCGGCTCGGCGGCGAGAAGGGCACGGGTGTAGGCATGCTTCGGCGCGGTGAAGACCTGCTCCACCGGCCCCTGTTCGACGATCTTGCCGCCATTCATGACGCAGACTACGTCGGCGATGCGGCGAACGATGCCGAGATCGTGGGTGATGAACAACAGGCTCATGCCGAGCCGCGCGCGGATTTCCGCCAGTAACGCCAGGATTTGCGCCTGAACGGTGACATCGAGCGCCGTGGTCGGCTCGTCGGCGATCAGCAAATCCGGCTCGTTGGCGAGTGCCATCGCGATCATCACGCGCTGGCGCTGGCCGCCGGACAATTGATGCGGATAGCTTGCAAGCCTTGTCTGCGGTTCGGGAATGCCGACTTGCGTGAGCAGTTCGAGCGTCCGCGCCCGCGCCATCGGGCCGGTAATTCCGCTATGAAGCTGCAGGATCTCGCCGATCTGGGACTCGATCGTATGCAGCGGATTGAGCGAGGTCATCGGCTCCTGGAAGATGATCGAGATGTCGTTGCCGCGAATGCCACGGATCTCGCGCTCCGACAGATCGAGCAATTCCCTGCCCTTGAAGCGAATGCTGCCCGAGGGATGCGAAGCGGCCGGATACGGCAACAGTTTCAGGATCGACAACGCACTGACGGACTTGCCGGAACCGGATTCGCCGACCAGCGCGACGCACTCGCCGCGCCTGATTTCAAAGGAGATATGATCGACCGCGACCGAAGTACCGCTGGGCTGATGAAATGCCACCGATAAATCGTGGATGTCGAGCAGCGGCTGGTTGATGGCGTCCATGCGTAGCCGCCTATCTGAACGTCTTGCGCGGATCGAACGCGTCGCGCACGGCTTCGCCGATGAAAATCAGCAGTGACAGCATGATCGCGACCGCGAAGAAGCCGGTGAAGCCGAGCCACGGCGCCTGCACGTTGGCCTTGGCCTGTGACAGCAGTTCACCGAGCGACGGCGAGCCCGGCGGCAATCCGAAGCCGAGAAAGTCGAGCGCGGTCAGCGTCATGACCGATGACGACACGATGAAGGGCAGGAACGTCATGGTCGCGACCATGGCGTTGGGCAAAAGATGCCGGAACATGATCACGGCGTTGGATACGCCGAGCGCGCGCGCTGCCATGATGTATTCGAAATTTCGTCCGCGCAGGAACTCCGCCCGCACCAGGCCGACCAGCGACACCCATGAGAACAGCAGCAGTATGCCGAGCAGCACAAAGAAGCCCGGCACCAGCACAGAGGACAGGATCAGGAGCAGATAAAGCGAGGGGATCGCGGTCCAGACCTCGATGAAGCGCTGAAAGCCCAAATCGATCCAGCCGCCGAAATAGCCCTGCACGCCGCCGGCGGCGATGCCGATGATCGAGGAGATGACGGTCAGGCTGAGGCCGAACAGCACCGAGATGCGAAAGCCATAGATCAGGCGCGCGACCACGTCGCGGCCCTGATCGTCGGTACCAAGCCAGTTATATTCGAGGTCGCGGCAGCTCTTCAGCCCCTTCTTCTGCACGACTTCCCTGCAATCCGCTT
The DNA here is from genome assembly GCA_963742425.1 of uncultured Alphaproteobacteria bacterium. Classification (GTDB taxonomy): domain Bacteria; phylum Pseudomonadota; class Alphaproteobacteria; order Rhizobiales; family Xanthobacteraceae; genus Bradyrhizobium. The sequence continues at coordinate 539,104 of CAVULR010000002.1, read as the reverse complement.
CGCTCAGCATCCAGGTCGGCTTTGACGGCGCGGGCGTCGGCAGATCGAGATTATGGGTATCGTAGGAGTAACGGATCAGCGGCCAGACGATGGTGCCGCCCTTGTCGGCGATCAGCTTCTGCAAATACGGATCGCGATAGTCCGCCGATGTCTCGAAATCTCCGCCGAAAGCGGTCTCGGCATAGCTGACGAATGCCGGCCAATACAAACGGCCGTCAAATTTGATGAGGAACGGTCTGTCGTTGGCAATCAGTTCGGCGAACAGCGAGACGAAGAACAGGATCAGGAAAATCCAGAATGACCAGTAGCCGCGGTGGTTCGACCTGAAGTTCTGCCAGCGCCGCCGATTGAGCGGCGACGGGCTGAAACGGTGGCGTGTCATCGGCACGGCCTCGCCGAGCGGCGATTGCGTCGCGGTCTCAACCGGCGGAGGTGCTATGATCGTCATCAGACCTCTCGCGCCTCGAAATCGATCCGCGGGTCGATCCACATATAGGCGAGATCGGAGATCAAATTGACCACAAGCCCGACCAGCGAAAACACGAATAGCGTTCCGAACACGACGGGATAATCGCGATTGAGCACGCTCTCGAAGCCAAGCAAACCAAGCCCATCGAGCGAGAAGATGGTTTCGATCAAGAGCGAGCCGGAGAAGAAGGCGTGAATGAACGCGCCCGGAAAACCGGCGATCACGATCAGCATGGCGTTGCGGAAGATGTGATTGTAGAGCACCTGCCGTTCGCTGCAGCCCTTGGCGCGCGCGGTCATGACATATTGCTTGCGGATCTCGTCGAGGAACGAATTTTTCGTCAGCAGCGTCATGGTGGCGAAGGCGCCTAACGCCATCGAGATCAGCGGCAGCGTGATGTGCCAGAAATAATCCAGGATTTTCCAGTACCAGGGAAATTGCGCCCAGCCGTCGGAGGTGAGGCCACGCAGCGGGAAGATATTGAAGAACGAGCCGCCGGCGAACAGGATGATCAAGAGGATCGCGAACAGGAATCCCGGTATCGCAAAGCCTACGATGATCACCGCCGAAGTCCAGGTATCGAACCTTGAGCCGTCCATCACCGCCTTGCGGATGCCGAGCGGGATCGAGATCAGATAGGTCAGAAGCGTCATCCAGATTCCGAGCGACATGGAAACCGGCAGCTTCTCCTTGATCAGTTGCAGCACGCTGACGTCGCGGAAGTAACTTTTGCCGAAATCGAAACGCGAAAAATTCCACACCATCAGCGCGAACCGTTCCGGCGCCGGCTTGTCGAAGCCGAACTGCTTTTCGAGGCTCTTGATGAAATCGGGGTCGAGCCCCTGCGCGCCGCGATACTTCGATCCGACGGCGTCGGAGGATGCGCCGAGCTTGCCGCGCGTGCCGAAATCTCCACCACCGCCGGAAATCCTGGAGGTGCCGCCGGTATCGGCGCCGGAGAGCTGCGCGATCACCCGTTCCACCGGTCCGCCCGGCGCAAATTGCACCACGACAAAGGAGACGAACAGGATTCCCAACAGCGTGGGAAGCATCAGCAGAACGCGGCGGGCGATGTAGGCGCTCATGAGCTATTTCGCCTGCTCGGCCTTGGCCGCCTTGGCGGGATCGGTCCACCAGTTTTCGGGCGCGCCGACGCCTTGGGCGTACCGCGCGGGCTTTTCCGGATGCCCGAACAGATCCCAATACGCGACATTATGCTTGGTTTGATACCATTGCGGCACCCAATAGCGCCCGGCACGAAACACCCGATCGAAGGCGCGGCACGCCGCGGTCAACTCGGCGCGGCTATTGGCTCCAATGACCTTTTCGATCAGCGCGTCGATGGCGGGATTAGCGATTCCCGCGAGGTTGTACGATCCTTTGGTAGCCGCCGATTGCGACGAAAAGAACGGTCGCATGCCATCGCCGGGCGTCGCCGACATGCTGAAGCGCTCGATGGTCATGTCGAAATCGAACTCTTCCAGCCGAGCGCGGTATTGCACGGCGTCTACTATCCGCAAGGTAGCCTCGATCCCCAGCGTGCCCAGATTCTTGAGATAAGGGCCGTGGTGCGGTTGGATCGACGGCTCGTCCACCAGAAATTCGATCTTGAAGACCTCACCATTCGGCAACAGCCGCTTGCCATCCTTGATGACAAGGCCTGCATCCTGCAGCAGTTGGGAGGCCTTGCGCAGCAGGGTGCGGTCCTGTCCCGACCCATCCGAAACCGGAGGCACGAAGGGCGGGCCGAACACCTCGTCCGGCACCTGGCCGCGAAACGGCTCAAGTAGCGCAAGTTCTTCCGCTGACGGCAGCCCGTTCGCCATCATGTCCGAATTCTGGAACGGCGAATGGGTGCGCGCATAGGCGCCGTACATGATGGTCTTGTTGGTCCACTCGAAATCGAACGCCTGGATCAGCGCCTCGCGCACGCGCGTATCCTTGAACTGCTCGCGGCGGGTATTGATGAACCAGCCCTGCGCCCCCGACGGCGTTTCATCTGGCAATACTTCGCGCTTTACGCGGCCCTCCTTGACCGCCGGGAAGTCATAACGCGTCGCCCATATCCGCGCGGTCAGCTCCTCGCGAAACAGGTAGTTCCGTCCGGTAAAGCCCTCGAACGCCACGTCGCGATCACGGTAGAACTCGTAGCGTACCACATCGAAATTATAGCTGCCGCGGCTGACCGGCAGATCGGCCGCCCACCAATCCTTGACCCGTACGAATTCGACGTAGCGATTGATCTCGTAGTTCCCCACTTTGTACGGGCCGGACCCGAGCGGGGCATCGAGCGTCGATTCGTCGAACGGCCGCGTCGCGTAGTAGGCTTTGGAGAAAATCGGCAGGCTCGCAACATAAAGCGGCACGTCGCGCGCGCGCTTTTCGGCGAAGGTGACGACCAGCGTCGTGTCATCAACCGCTTCCGCCTTCACCATATCGCGCATCTGTACCAGGATCAGGGGATGACCCTTGGCCTTCAATGTGGTGAGCGTGAAGGCGGCGTCATGCGCCGTCAGTCTTGAGCCATCGTGAAATCTGGCCTCCGGCCGCAACGTGAATCGATAGCTGGTCTTGTCCGTCGATATCTGCACCGATTTGGCAACCAGGCCATACATCGCGTCGGGCTCGTCGTTGGCACGCGCCATCAGCGGAGCGAACGTCATGTCCATGCCCTGCGCGCCTTCTCCCTTGAGGATGAACGCGTTGAACGAATTGAAGGTATAGTACGACTGATTGTAAGCGCGTACCGAGGGAATCAGCGAAAACATCCCACCCTTCGGCGCGGCCGCGTTGACGTAATCGAAATGATGAAAGTCGGCCGGATATTTCAGGTCGCCGAATACCGAGATGCCGTGAGCCTCCTGGCCGGCCTCGGCCGCCGCCGCGGGCCGCAGCAAGGGTGCGCTCAACGCGCCGGCGCCGAGAGCAAGCACCTGCCGGCGGGATAAGGCCGATGTTCGAAGGGAATGGTTCAAGAGCGTTTGCCCGTCTTGGCCGCTTTTTCAGGGTCCCACCACCACAGGCTCGGGAATCCGGAGATTCCGTATTTGGGCAATGGCTCGGGATGGCTGAACCGATCCCAACGCGCGGCGCGCTGAAATCCGCCGGCAAACTGCGGAACGACGTAGCAATTCCAGAGCAATACCCGATCCAGCGCCTTGCAACTCGCGACCAGTTCAGCGCGATCCTTGGCGAAGATGATGCGGTTTATCAGGGCGTCCACCGCCGGATTTTTGATGCCGGGAAGGTTGCGCGAACCCGGCCGATCCGCCGTCTCCGATCCGAAAAAGTCCCGCTGCTCGTTGCCCGGCGACAGCGACTGTGCCCATAAGACGGTGGTGATATCGAAGTCGAAATTGCGCAAACGATTTTCGTACTGGACGCTATCGACGGAACGAATATTCACGGTGATGCCGAGCCGCTCCAGATAGGGCTTGTAGAAAAGCAGGCTCCGCTCGTCACCCTGTTCGGCGGTCAAAAATTCAACGCTGACGGCCTGCCCGGCAGGGTTGAACAGCTTGCGGTCGCGAACCTCGAATCCGGCCTCTTTCAGAAGCCGCGTCGCTTCGCGCAAATTGTTGCGCGCCGCTTCCGGATTGCCGCCGACCGGATTTTTGTAGGGCATCGTGAAAACCTCGGCAGGTACCTTGTCGCGCACCGTTTCGAGAATCTGCAATTCCTGGCCCTCCGGAACGCCAGTTGACGTAAGTTCGGGGATGCCGTCAAAATAGCTGCTGTCGCGATGGTATTCTCCATTCGAGAGTTGCCGGTCCGACTCCTCCCAATCATAGGCATAATTGAATGCGCGGCGGACTCTGAGATCGGCAAACAACGGCCGGCGCAGATTGAAGCCGTACCCCTGCATGCGCCCCGAACTCGCATCCGTAAATTTTTCCAGGATGACGCGTTTTTCGCGCGCGGCGGGAAAATCGTAGGCCGTCGACCATTGCTTGCCGCTGCGCTCGGCAAACCAGTCCAGCTGGTCCGCCTTGAAAGCTTCGCGCCCAACCGTATCGTCGCGAAAGAATTCGAACCGAAGCTCGTCGAAATTGTCCTGGCCGATACTGTGCGGCAGGTCCTTGCCCCAATAATCCTTGACCCGGTCCAGCACCAATGTGCGGCCCGCAACAAACTCCCTGATCCGATAGGCCGCAGACCCCAGCGGAATCTCCAGTGTCGTCGCGGTGACGTCCCGTTTGTGCCCCTGCGCGTCGTTTCCTTCCCACCAGTGCTTCGGCAATACCGGAACTTCGCCGGTGATCGATGGAAGTTCGCGGTTGCCGGGACTGTCGAAGATAAATTTGACATCGCGCTCGCCTGCGCGTTCGCATTTGACGACGTGCCGGTAATAGGCGCTGTACAACGGACTGTTTTTTTTGAGCGCATCGAATGAGAAGATGACGTCGTCGGGGGTGACCGGCTTGCCATCGTGCCAGCGCGCCGCTGCATTCAATCGATAGATGACATAGGAAAAATCGTCGGGATAGGCGGCGGCTTCCGCCAGCAGCCCATAGGCCGTCGACGGCTCATCTTGCGACCTGGTCGTCAGGGTTTGATTGATCAAGGTGGCGCCCCCCGCGATCGACCCCTTCAATCCCTGGATCACAATGTTGAAGTTGTCGAAAGTGCCGAGTTCGAACAGGCGCGCGACACCACCCTTGGGCGCATCAGGCTTGACATAATCGAAGCTCTTAAAGGCTGCCGGATATTTCACATCGCCGAATGTCGACAGTGCATGGCGCCAGACCAGTCCATCCGGTGCGGGTTGGGCATGGACCGAATCAACCGAAAGAAGCCCCAACGCCGGGGCGATCGCAGCAGCGGAGCCGCCTTGCAGAAGATGTCGTCGGGTAATTGGCAAAGGAAGCGTTCCTGACGTTCGCGCAGTCACCCATTAAGGCCGCAATATAAGGCAACGGTTCGACCGATTATGTTGGTTTTTCCTGATGATGCTAGACGTGAAGAGGCCCGGTGCGACGAAAGGTTCCGATAACAAACGCGCGAGCCGTCAATGAAAAAACGGCCAGGCAGAGCCGGCCGTTGATCATCTGCAAATCCATCCGGATGTCGGACGTTATTTCGACGCCGTCGGCAGGGGAGCCGGGGTATCCGCAAGCGTACGCAAATAAGCGATCACGTCGGCGCGCTCGCTATCCTTGGGGATACCGGCAAAGCCCATCGCCGTGCCCGGCACAAAGCCCTTGGGATTGGCGATAAACTTGTTGAGGTCGTCATAGGTCCAGGTACCACCTTTGGCCTTCATGGCAGCCGAGAAATTAAACCCGCGACCTTCGCCTCGATGGTCGTTGACGATCCCGTAGAGATTTGGGCCGACGCGATTGGGGCCACCCTTCTCGAAGGTGTGGCAGGCCGCGCATTTCTTCGCCGCCGCGGCGCCCTTCTCGGCAGAGGCGGTCTGCAACAGCTTCTCGATCGGTTCCGACGGTGCGGCCGCGGCTTCCTTGCCGCCACCATGAGCGTCTTCCTTCACGGCGATTTCGAACCCCGGCTTTTCCGGCATCACGGGAGCGAAGATGGCGCCGGCGGTGAAGCTTGTCACCAGCAGAACAAGGCAGGTACCCAGCAAGGCACCGAGAATTTTATTGATTTCGAAGGAGTCCATTTTGGATCAGGCTCCAGGCCGGAAATGTCGACTTAAGGCCGAGGAACGGCCGCGGATAAACAACAGGAATCAGGCTTTCGCACCGCACCCGAAGCCACGATGAGATATCGGTTTGCCCGTGCTCTGGCAACCCGTATAAATGCGCCGGCTTTCGACCAATCCCCATCATTTCCGGCCTGTTGTCGACCGGGTCCAGGCCTGATGCCGATGCTAGATCCCCGCACTTTGGTGCTGATTCCCGCCCGCATGGCTGCCACCCGCCTGCCTGGCAAGCCGCTATTGGATATTGCCGGCCTGCCGATGATCGTCCATGTGCTGCGCCGCGCGGAGGCCGCCGGAATTGGCCGCGTCGCCGTCGCCACCGATACGTCCGACATCGCCGAAGTGGTAAGGTCCCATGGCGGCAAAGCAGTCATGACCCGCGCCGATCACCCTTCCGGATCGGACCGGATTTACGAGGCGCTTTGCAAGCTTGACCCCAGGGGTGAGGCTGAAATCGTCGTCAATCTGCAGGGCGATTTTCCGACCATCAGCCCCGAGAACATCGCCAGCGTGCTCGGCCCGCTGGCCGACCCCGCGGTCGATATCGCAACGCTGGCCGCCGAAATCCATACCGAGGAGGAAGGCACCAATCCGAACGTGGTGAAGGCGGTTGGCTCAAAGGTCGGCCCAGGGCGGTTGCGCGCACTTTATTTCACCCGCGCCACCGCCCCCTGGGGCGAGGGGCCGCGTTACCATCATATCGGCCTCTATGCCTATCGCCGTGCGGCGCTGGAGCGCTTCGTCTCCCTGCCGCCCTCGGCGCTCGAGCAACAGGAAAAACTCGAACAGCTTCGTGCGCTGGAGGCCGGGATGCGGATCGACGTTACCATCGTGGCCACCGTGCCGCGCGGCGTCGACACCCCGGTCGATCTCGAAACCGCCCGGCAGATACTGGCAAAAGCCTGAGCGGCTGATACAAGGCGCGCCATGAGCAAAGCAAAGACCAAGGCCATGAAAATAGCATTCCAGGGCGAACCGGGCGCGAATTCCCATATCGCCATCGCGGAGGCCTATCCCGCCGCCGAGCCGCTGCCTTGCCCGACCTTCGAGGACGCGCTCGCCGCGATCTCCTCCGGAGAAGCCGACCTCGGCATGATCCCGATCGAGAACTCGGTGGCCGGCCGGGTCGCCGATATCCATCACCTGCTGCCGCAATCCGGCCTGTTCATTGTCGGCGAATGGTTCTTGCCGATCCATCACCAGCTGATGGCCCCGCGCGGCGCGAAACTTTCCGGCATCAAGACAGTGGAGAGCCACGTCCACGCTCTCGGGCAATGCCGCAACATCATTCGCAAGCTCAAGATCAAGCCGATCGTATCGGGCGATACCGCGGGCTCGGCCCGCATCGTGGCCGCGCGCGGGGACAAGAGCTGCGCATCGATTGCCTCCAGGCTCGCCGCCGACATCTACGGCCTCGAGATCCTGGCCGAGGATGTCGAAGACGAAACCCACAACACCACGCGCTTTGTGGTGCTGGCGCGGGAGGCGAACTGGGCCAAACAGGGATCGGCGCCGCTGGTCACCTCGTTTGTTTTCCGGGTGCGCAACTTGCCGGCGGCGCTCTACAAGGCGATGGGCGGTTTCGCCACCAATGGCGTCAACATGACCAAGCTCGAGAGCTACATGGTGGACGGCAATTTCTTCGCCACGCAATTCTATGCCGACGTCGATGGCCATCCCGAGGACAAGAATCTCGCTTACGCGCTCGAGGAATTGAAATTCTTCTCGCGCGAATTCCGCATCGTCGGGGTCTATCCCGGCCACCCCTTCCGCGCGACGTTCAGCGAAAAGGCGGAGTGAACGCGTCACCCCTGCCCGAATGTCTTGACCGCGTCCGACCACAATCGCCAGACCTCGTCGTTGTTCTCAAGGGCAGTCTGGACCATCACCAGCTTCGAGGTTGGATCGACGTAGATACGCTGTCCATAGGCGCCAATCGCCGCAAACTGGCGCCTTCGTCCCCGGCAGCAGCCACAGCAGGTAACCGTATCCGAGCGAGCGGGGCGAAGTCCTTCCCGGCGCCAGATGTGCATCGGACGGCCGCGTCGTCGTCGCATCTATCATCCATTGCACCGGGACGATCTGCCTTCCTTCCCAATAGCCGTCATGGGCAAGCAGGCGCCCCAGCCGCGCATAATCGCGCAGCACGGCGTTGAAGGCGTGGTGAGCCACTTCGTAGCCTTCCGCATCGATCAGCCATTTGGCGTCGGCTTCCGCGCCGATCGGCTCCCACACTTTTTCGCGGAGATAATCAGATGCCGATTTGTTGACGGCGTAATGGAGCACGAGGCCGAGCACGTCCGGTTCGATGCTGGCGTAATAAAATCGCGTGCCGGGCGGGGCGAGCCGCCGATTGAATTGCGCGATGCTGGCAATCGTCCCCCTTGATCCGATCCCCCGGACCATGTCGATCCACAAGCGATCGAGATCGCGCCCCTGGTCCCTGTCCTCGCCAAAATCCACGCCTGAGGACATATGCAATAGCGCGCGGACTGGCGTGGCGCCGTACTCGGTGCCCTTCAGCCCCGGCACGTAGGTGTCCGCGGTATCGTCGACCGATTTGATCGCGCCATCGGCGATGGCGATGCCGATCAGTAGTCCCGTGATCGACTTGGCCATCGACTGCGAAATGAGCAGATCGCGATCGGTCCGGCCATATTGATAGTGCTCAAGCAGAATCTTGTCGTCTTTGGCGATCAGGAGGCCCGTCACCGGATTGCGCGACAGATAATCGGTCACCCGCTCCCGGAACGGATCGGCCATTTCGGCGGGCGCGCGCTTGAACAGCCATGGCGCGGCGGCGCGCTGGACCAGGCGCGTCGGGAACAGTTCATCGTAGTGACTGAAGGCGCCGACACGATATTTTGGCTTGAGCGGGTTGCCCGGCACGAAACCGAGCGCGGGATCGCGGATCGGATAATTCTCCGCCGCACCATAGAATTCAGCATTGGGACCTGAGGGCGAAAATGCCGGGCCGCCGACATCCTCGGCGGCACGGCTTTCGGCGATCGATCCGGCAAGCCCGGCGGCCCAGGTTGCTGCGAGGCCTGCGAGCGCGCCGCGGCGAGAGAGACGGAAGCGCCGATCATCCGACGTCCGATCGGCCAACGATCCCTCCTACGCGGCGGCTTTTTTGCCGAGCCCGAACGCATCGGCAAGAAGGCTGTACGATTTCTTGCGCGCGTCGTGATCGTACACGGCGGTGATAATCATCAATTCATCGGCCCGGCTTTCGGTGATCATCGGCTGCAGTTTTGTCATGACGGTCGCGGGGCTGCCGACGAACAACCGCGAGCGATTGCGCGCGATCGAGGCGCGCTCGCGCTCGGTATAGGGATAGGCCAACGCTTCCTCGACGCTGGGTAGCGGCAAATACTGGCCGCGGTCGCGACGCAGCCGGTTGAGATCCATCGACGAAGCGAGCCGCTCGGCCTCCGCATCGGTTTCAGCGGCAACCACAGCTACCGCAAGGATGCCGTACGGCGTCGCGCGCCAGCCCGACGGCTTGAAGCGCGTATGGTAATTCGTCAGCGCCTCGACCGCGTCATACGAGGCGAAATGATGCGCAAACGCAAAGCCCATGCCGACTTGCGCTGCCAGTTCAGAGCTGTAGTCGCTGGAGCCGAGCAGCCAGATCGGCGGCAGTGGGGTGTCGTCGGGCATCGCCACCACGTTGTTGTAGGGATGGCCGGGCGGAAAATCGCGGGTCTCCCACAATGTCAGTTCGTGCAACCGCTCAAGAAAATCATCGCCCTCGCGGCGATCGAGCCGGCTGCGCAGCGCATGCGCGGTGGCGCCATCGGTGCCGGGCGCGCGGCCGAGGCCGAGATCGATCCGGCCGGGAAACAGCGCCTCCAGCATCTTGAATCGCTCGGCGATCACCAGCGGCGCATGGTTCGGCAGCATCACTCCGCCGGAGCCGACCCGGATACGGCTCGTCACCGCGGCGATCTGCCCGATCATCAGGTCGGGCGCGGGGCTCGCCACCGACGCCAGATTGTGGTGCTCGGCCAGCCAATAGCGGACGTAACCCAGCGCATCGGCATGGCGGGCCAGATCGATGCTGTTGCGTAGCGCGGCTGCCGGTTTGGTGCCTGTGGTGACGACAGAGAGGTCGAGGATGGAAAGAGGAATCATGGGAAGTAAGCTAGTGTGCCGGCTCGAGCCGACAAAGGGTTCTCTGGCGCAGATCAGGCGCTCGCTGGACGATCCGGGCGGCGACGCATCTGAGGACAAGGTGGGACGATATTGGGTTAAGGGGAAATTTTTTGCGATTTCCCACTACCGAGTATCTCCTAAGTTGCAGGTATTTATGCATAAAATTTAAATATTACAATACTTTAGTAACCTAGAAGTTGTCATTAAGGCTTGCCCAATTCTTGATGAAATGGGCATTTATCACGTAGTTTGAAGTTGTATTGGGCAATTTCCCATCTATGTTGGGCTATTTGATCCGACGCTTTTCGCATATTTTAAGGCTCCGCAGCCTAAGGCAGACGTCCGTCGAGCTTTGAGTGGAGTTGGTGTTGCCCGTTACAGAGGTTACGTCCCCCGCATCGGATGGGCGCCACACGTTGAAGTCGCCCGCGATTTCCTTCGAATTCTTCCCGCCGAAAACCGAGGAGATGGAGCGCAATCTGTGGGAGACGATCAAGCGTCTCGCCCCGCTCGCGCCCAGTTTCGTCTCGGTGACCTATGGCGCGGGCGGATCGACCCGCGAGCGCACCCATTCCACTATCGCCCGCATTCTCGGTGAAACCCGCCTGGTGCCGGCCGCGCACCTGACTTGCGTCGGCGCCTCGCGCGGCGAGATCGACGACATCGTCAGCCGCTATCACGAACTCGGCGTCCGCCATATCGTGGCGCTACGCGGCGATCCGCCCGGCGGCATCGGTACCGCTTACGCCACGCACCCAGATGGCCATAAAACCTCGGCCGAACTCGTGGCGGGCATCAAGAAGCGTTATCCGGAGATCGAAGTATCCGTCTCCGCCTATCCGGAAAAACACCCGGAGAGCCGCGACTTCGATGCCGATATCGACGTCCTCAAGACCAAGGTCGATGCAGGTGCTACCCGCGCCATCACCCAGGTGTTCTTCGACAACGATCTCTACTTTCGCTATCTCGACCGGGTTCGGGCGCGCGGCATCGACATTCCGATCGTCCCCGGCATCATGCCGATGCATAATTTCAAGCAGGCCCGCAGTTTCGTCACCCGCGCGGGCACCAGCGTGCCGGACTGGCTCGCCGAGAAATTCGAAGGTCTCGACGACGACGCTGAGACCCGCAAGCTGGTAGCGGCCACGGTCGCGGCCGGCCAGGTCCAGAAACTCGCCAAGCACGGCGTCGATACCTTTCACTTCTACACCATGAACCGCGCGGACCTCGTGTTCGCGATCTGCCATTTGCTTGGCATTCGCCCGACGGGTGCACAGAAAGCCGCCTGACCGATGACCGTGCCCGTCTCTCCCAAGCGAACCGCCCTGCTCGCGGCTGCCCGCGAGCGTATTCTGGTGCTCGACGGCGCCATGGGCACCATGATTCAGGGTCTCGAATACGATGAAGCCGCGTTTCGCGGCGCGCGGTTCAAGGATTTCCATCGCGATCTCAGGGGCAACAACGACCTGCTGATCCTGACCCAGCCCAAAGCGATCGAGGACATCCACGCCGATTACTTGCGCGCCGGCGCCGACATCGTCGCCACCAACACCTTTTCCTCGACCTCGATCGCGCAGGCCGATTACGACCTCTCGGGCATCGCCTACGAGATGAACCTGGAAGGCGCCAGGCTCGCGTGCGCCGCCGCCGCGCGGGTCACCGCCGAAGACGGCAGGCCGCGCTTCGTCGCCGGCGCCATCGGCCCGACCAACCGCACCGCCTCGATCTCGCCGGATGTTTCCAGCCCCGGTTTCCGCGTTGTCACCTTCGACGACCTGCGCACCGCCTACGGCGAACAGATCAAGGGCCTGCTGGACGGCGGCGCCGATCTGCTGCTGGTCGAGACCATCTTCGACACGCTCAACGCCAAGGCGGCGCTTTACGCGATTGCCGAGATCACGGAAGCGCGTGGCATCGACGTGCCCGTGATGATCTCGGGCACCATCACCGACAAATCCGGCCGGCTGCTTTCGGGGCAATTGCCGGAAGCGTTCTGGAATTCGGTGCGCCACGCGAGACCCATCACGGTCGGTTTCAACTGCGCGCTCGGCGCCGAGGACTTGCGGGCGCATATCGCCGACATCGGCCGCGTCGCCGACACGCTGATCTGCGCCTATCCGAATGCCGGGCTGCCCAATGAATTCGGCCAGTACGACGAAAGCCCGGAATATATGGCGCGCCTGATCGGCGAATTCGCCGCTAGCGGCCTTGTCAACATCGTCGGCGGCTGCTGCGGCACCACGCCCGATCATGTCACGGCGATCGCGGCCGCCGTCGCGCCGCATCGGCCGCGGACCATTCCGGTAATCGAGCAGCGCTTGCGGCTCTCGGGCCTGGAGCCGTTCGAGCTTTCGCCCGCGATTCCCTTCGTCAATGTCGGCGAACGCACCAATGTCACCGGCTCCGCCAAATTCCGCAAGCTGATCACCGCAGGCGACTACACCGCCGCGCTTCAGGTGGCGCGCGACCAGGTCGAGAACGGCGCCCAGATCATCGACGTCAACATGGACGAAGGGACTGCTCGATTCCGAAAAGGCGATGGTGACGTTCCTTAACCTCGTCGCCGCCGAGCCCGACATCGCCCGCGTTCCCGTGATGGTGGATTCCTCGAAATTCGCCGTGATCGAAGCCGGCCTGAAATGCGTGCAGGGCAAGCCGGTGGTGAATTCGATCTCGATGAAGGAAGGCGAGGAGAAATTCATCCACGAGGCCAGGATCGCGCGGCGTCACGGCGCCGCCGTGGTGGTGATGGCGTTCGACGAGGCCGGCCAGGCCGACACCTTCGCGCGCAAGACCGAAATCTGCAAACGCGCCTACGACATCCTGGTCGGGCAACTGGACTTCCCGCCGGAAGACATCATTTTCGATCCCAATATTTTCGCGATCGCAACCGGGCTGGAAGAACACAATAATTACGGCGTCGATTTCATCGAGGCGACGCGCTGGATCCGCCAAAACCTGCCGCACGCCCATATCTCCGGCGGCGTGTCGAACCTGTCGTTCTCGTTCCGCGGCAACGAGCCGGTGCGCGAGGCCATGCATTCGGTGTTCCTGTATCATGCCATCAAGGCGGGCATGGACATGGGCATCGTCAATGCCGGGCAGATGATCGTCTATGACGACATCGATCCTGACCTGCGTCAGACCTGCGAGGACGTCATCCTCAACCGCGATCCCGGCGCCTCCGAACGACTGCTGGCGCTGGCGGAAAAATTCCGCGGCAAGGAGAAGCAGACGAGGGAACAGGACCTCGCCTGGCGCGAATGGCCGGTCGACAAGCGGCTTAGCCACGCGCTGGTGCATGGCATCACCGAATTCATCGAGACCGACACCGAGGATGCGCGCAAGCTCGCGGAACGCCCGCTCAACGTGATCGAGGGCCCGTTGATGGCCGGCATGAACATCGTCGGCGACCTGTTTGGCGACGGCAAAATGTTCCTGCCGCAGGTGGTGAAATCCGCGCGCGTCATGAAGCAGGCGGTGGCCTATTTGATGCCGTTCATGGAAGAGGAAAAGGCGAGCAACCTCGCCAAGGGCATCGTCGGCGACGGCCGAAATTCCGCGGGCAAGATCGTACTCGCTACCGTCAAGGGCGACGTCCACGACATCGGCAAGAACATCGTCGGCATCGTCCTGCAATGTAACAACTTCGAGGTGATCGACCTCGGCGTCATGGTGCCGGCCACCAAGATCATCGAGACCGCGAAAGCCGAAGGCGCCGATATCATCGGCCTTTCCGGCCTGATCACCCCGTCGCTGGATGAAATGAGCCATCTCGCCGGCGAGCTGGAACGCCAGGGCCTGACGGTGCCGCTGTTGATCGGCGGCGCCACCACCAGCCGCGTCCACACCGCCGTCAAGATCGATCCGAATTATCGCGGCGGGCCGGTGGTGCATGTCAATGACGCGAGCCGCGCCGTCGGCGTCGTCTCCTCGCTGCTGTCGCCGGAGCGTCGCGAGGCCTATGCCGCCGAGGTGCGTGCCGATTATGCCAAGATTTCGGCGGCGCATTTCCGCGCGCAGGCCGACAAGAAGCGGTTGAAGTTGGCGGATGCCCGCACCAACGCGGTCGCAATCGATTTCACCAAAACGCCGCCGAAGAAGCCGGCGTTTCTGGGGGTCAAGAGTTTTGTCGATTATGATCTCGCCGAGCTCGCCGAATACATCGACTGGACGCCGTTCTTCCAGACCTGGGAGCTGACCGGGCGCTTTCCCGCCATCCTCGACGACCCCAAGGTCGGTGAGGTCGCGCGCTCGCTCTATGACGACGCCCGCAAGATGCTCGCCGTCATCATCAAGGAGAACTGGTTCAAGGCGCAGGCCGCGATCGGCTTCTGGCCGGCCAATACCGACGGCGACGACATCGTGGTCTACGCCGACGATAGCCGCAAGCAACAGATCGCGACCTTCCACACCCTGCGCCAGCAGTTGGAGAAGCGCGAAGGCCGTTTTAACGCGGCGCTGTCGGATTTCATCGCGCCGCGATCCTCCGATGTGCCCGATTACATCGGCGCCTTCGTGGTCACCGCCGGGATCGGCGAGGACGCGGTTGCCGACCGTTTCAAGAATGCCAATGACGACTACTCGTCGATCCTGTGCAAGGCGCTGGCGGATCGCCTGGCGGAAGCCTTTGCCGAACGGTTGCATGCCCGCGTGCGTCGCGAGTTCTGGGGCTACGCGCCGGACGAGGCGCTTTCGCCCGACCAACTGATCCTCGAACAATACCGGGGTATCCGCCCCGCGCCCGGCTATCCCGCGCAGCCCGATCACACCGAGAAGGCGACGCTGTTTGCGCTGCTCGATGCCGAGAGGAATGCCGGCGTCAAGCTGACCGAAAGCTATGCGATGTGGCCGGGCTCGTCGGTGTCGGGGCTTTATTTCAGTAACCCCGAAAGTTTCTATTTCGGCGTCGGCAAGATCGAGCGCGACCAGGTCGAGGACTACGCCACGCGCAAGGGCTGGAGCACGGCGGAAGCCGAGCGCTGGCTGTCGCCGGTGTTGAACTACATCCCGGCGCAGGATCAATCGATCCAGGATCGCCGCGTGAGAGAGGCGATGCCGACATCGGCGCCGGCCGCCACGGTCCCCGCCAACGATGTTTCGTCGCATCCCCCCGGTTGTAACTGCGCGGTGCATCTGGCCTATCGCAAGAAGGCGGCTGCGGGGTAGCGCTGCGCCCCCACCCCAGCCCTCCCCCGCAAGGGGGGAGGGAACAGAAATAACAACGCGGCCGCATGCAGATTTAATTTTAGACAGCCAAGGCAACTGTCATTGCGAGCCGACGGGTCGCGCGTATGCGCGCCCATGACAGGCTCGGCGAAGCAATTCATGCGCCACAGCGAAGAAATGGATTGCTTCGTCGCAATTGCTCCTCGCAATGACGCTAACTCCCGATCGCGCCGCGCCGCGCGCTTCTTCCCTCTCCCGCTTGCGGGGGAGGGTCAGGGTTGGGGGCAGCCACGAACGCCGGCGCCAGCCGCTCCCCCACCCCAGCCCTCCCCCGCAAGCGCGGGAGAGAGGGCCGACCGCCCGCGCAGCGCGAGCGTATCTCGCTCGCGTAACCGCGCAGCGAGTTGCTTCAGATTCGATTTTCAAACAGCCAACGACGTCATTGCGAGCGAAGCGAAGCAATCCATGGAGCGACAAGAATGGATTGCTTCGTCGCTTTCGCTCCTCGCAATGACGTTGAAACACAACTTCGCGTTCTCGCCGCGCGTTGCGCCCGAGGTTTGCCAGAAATTTCCTTCAACCCTCCATTGGGAGGGCGCAGGGAATGCCGGGCGCTCGATGCACCCGCAGCCTCGCATGTAAAATGAAAATAAACATGCGAGCGTCGTCACCACGGTCACACCGGAAAACACCCGGCATTCCCCGCGCAATGGTTTTAACGGTTTCCTTCGTGCTCTCCCCGGTGACCGGGCTCTTTTGCTACCGTCGCCGGCGGAATCACCTTCCGCCGACTTGACACCAAGCGTCGGGGTGTCAGGACCACACGACTTCGCCGTCCGCCAGCATGCGCTCTCGTCTGGAGCGCCGCCGGCGTCCACCGCATCCCGGCCCGCGTTGATGACGTTGCGCAACGCCCCTCCTGTGGGCCAGGACGGCGGGACTCAGTGAACTGATTTGCTTCGATCGCGAAGCAAAATATTTTCCGAAAGGGGGCTAGACACGCCACAATTACAAGGTGTGCCAACTGATTTGCCCGTCGAAATCAGTTCCCTCCCACGTTGTCCGGCGGTGCGATCTGGAGCGTGCTGCTCCATTAAGATTACGTCTTAACTAATTATTAATTATGGCTTTGCGGGCGGGAAAGCCCCGGCCTAGCGTGCCCGGGAATGCTGCTCCGTAAACTTAGGAATGGGTGAGTGCCATGAGCTCTGGAATCTATCGGACGTTGATCGCGTCTCTTGGCGCAGTTGCGCTTGTGTTCGCCGTAAGCGAGACATTTGCCGCGCAAATTACGCATATTGGAGGGGTCGCTGCGCCGCCTCCGACAATTCATTCACCCGGCCGATCGCTGCATCATCACCGGGGAACGAGGGGCTTCTTCCCGACAGGCTGGGGCTACTTCGATGGGCCATCGTATGACGAGCCGATGGTAGACGTCAGGCCGCCAAGAACATCGGATGATCTCCGTTACACGTGCGTCTATGATATTCCCTGGGATTATGTACATCGATGTCCGCAGGTCGTCGCACCTCGCGATTAGTTCGATGTCCGACTGAGCAGGGAACACCTGCCAAAGCGGTTGACCCGGCCATCCATCTTTTTTTGCGAAAAGTATTATGAAGATTGATGGATGCCCGGATCAAGTCCGGGCATGACAGAGCTTGTCGTGACGCGAGACCCACTACTACCCCTCCCCCTCGTCACTCGCCAGCAGCCCCTTCACCGCCCGCTTCCAGCCGGCCAGTTTCCGCTCCCGCGTCGCCGCGCTCATCGCCGGCTTGAAGCGGCGTTCGAGCCGCCAGTTGTCGGCGAATTTTGCAGGCTCGGGATAGACGCCGGCAGCTAACCCCGCGAGATAGGCGGCGCCCAAGGCCGTGGTCTCCTGGATCATCGGGCGATCGACCGGCGCGTCCAATAGGTCCGCGAGGCGCTGCATGGTCCAGTCGGATGCGGTCATGCCGCCGTCGACGCGCAGCACGACATGGGCGTCCCGGGCGTGCGGCCAGTCGGCGCGCATCGCCGTCGCCAGATCCGATGTCTGGTAGCAGACGCTTTCCAGCGCGGCATGCGCCAGCTCAGCGGGACCGGTGTTGCGCGTGAGCCCGAACAGCGCGCCGCGCACGCGCGGATTCCAGTAGGGCGCGCCGAGGCCGACGAAGGCCGGCACCAGATAGACGCTTTGGGTGGCATCGGATTTGTCGGCGAGCGGGCCGGTCTCGGCGGCCTGCCTGATGATCCCGAGCCCGTCGCGCAGCCATTGCACCGCGGAGCCGGCGACGAAGATCGAGCCTTCCAGCGCATAGGTGCGTTTGCCCTGGAGTTGATAGGCGATCGTGGTCAGGAGTTTGTTCTTTGACGCGACCGGCGTCGCGCCGGTGTTGAGCAGGGCAAAACAACCGGTGCCGTAAGTCGATTTGATCATCCCCGGCGCAAAGCAGGCCTGCCCGATGGTGGCGGCCTGCTGGTCACCGGCGATGCCGGAGATCGCGATCGATCCGCCGAACAGTTCGGGCACGCTTTGGCCGAACTGGTGCGAGGAATCCTTAACCTCAGGCAACATCGAGCGCGGCACGCGCAGTATTTTCAGCAGCTCGTCGTCCCACTCTCCGGTATGGATGTTGAACAGCAGCGTGCGCGAGGCGTTGGTGGCGTCGGTCGCATGCACCTTGCCGCCGGTGAGCCGCCACAGCAGATAGCAGTCGACGGTGCCGAACATCAGTTCGCCGCGCTCGGCACGTTCGCGCGCGCCGGGGGTGGAGTTGAGAATCCACGCCACTTTCGTTCCGGAAAAATAGGGGTCGACGATCAAACCGGTCTTGGCCGCGATCGCGGGTTCGTGGCCTTCGCTCTTTAATCTCGCGCAGATGTCGGCGGTGCGGCGGTCCTGCCAGACGATGGCGCGATGCACCGCCTGGCCGGTGACGCGGTCCCACACCACGGTGGTCTCGCGCTGGTTGGTGATCCCGATGGCGGCGATGTCCTTTGTGCCGAGGTTCGCCTTCTTCAGCGCCTCGCGGCAGGTGGCGATGGTGGAGGTCCAGATATCCTCCGGCTCGTGCTCGACCCAGCCGGAGGCCGGAAAATGCTGCGGGAATTCAGCTTGCGCGGAAGCCGCGATGGAAGTGTCCGATCGAAATACAATCGCGCGCGAGGATGTGGTGCCCTGATCGATGGCGAGCACATGGGACATGATGCTTTCCTGGCGTTATTTTCCGGCTTGTTCGTTTGCGACAGAGGCAAGCGGATTGGAAAGGGAAGGTCAATATATGACGCAGCCGTTTCCCTTACCCTCCCCTGGAGGGGGAGGGTCGGCTCGCATCGCGCGAAGCAAGATGCGAGACGGGGTGGGGTGACGGTCCCTCAACTCGGGCGCCGCCCGAAAGGAGAGACTGTCACCCCACCCCGATCGCTACGCGATCGACCCTCCCCCTCCAGGGGAGGGTAAGAAGCGAAACTACGCCGCAGCGGTGGTGACGCCGCCGTCGACGACGATGGTCTGGCCGGTCATGAAGCTCGCGGCATCGGAGCCGAGATAGGCGACGGCGCCGGCGATCTCGTCGGGCTCGCCGATCCGGCGCAGCGGCGTGGTGGCGCAGCGGCGTTTCAGGCGCTCCTCGTCTTCCCACAATGCTTTCGCGAAATCGGTCTTGACGAGACCCGGCGCCACGCAATTGACGCGCACGCCTTTCGGGCCCCACTCACCGGCGAGGCTGCGGCACAATGCAAAATCCGCGGCCTTGGAAATTCCGTAGGCGCCGATCACGGTGGAGCCACGCATACCTCCGATCGAGGAGATGATGACCACCGAGCCGCTGCCGCGCTCAGCCATTTGCGGGATAGCCAGCGCACAGAGCCAGATGTTGCTCTTGACGTTGGAGCCCATGATCTTGTCGAAGGCCTCATCCTTGATGTCGAGCAGCGGGCCGTAATAGGGGTTCACAGCCGCGTTGCAGACCAGGATGTCGATCTTGCCGTAGTGGCTGGTCGCGCCCTTGATCAGCGCCTCGACTTCGTCGCGGCGCGAAATGTTGCAGGCAATGACGTGGGCGTCGCCGCCGGCTTTCCGGATGCCGCTTGCTACTTCCTCGCAGGCGTCGACCTTGCGGCTGGAGATCACCACCTTGGCGCCGAGCCTGGCCAGCAGCTCCGCCGAGGAACGGCCGATGCCGCGGCTGGAGCCGGTGATGACGGCGACTTTGCCGGTGAGATCGAACGGGGTGTTTTTCACGATTGCCTCCCTGAATTCCGACCGTCATGCGCGGGCTTGACCCGCGCATCCATCTTCTTGAAAGGATGGATTGCCGGGTCAAGCCCGGCAATGACGTATGTTCTCAAATCAACCCGCCGCTGGTGGTGACGCGGCGCAGGTGGTAATCGGTGTCGCCAAAAGTGTTCTCGATCATGGTCAGCCGCTTAAAGTAGTGGCCGATTTTGGCTTCCTGCGTCATGCCGATGCCGCCATGGAGCTGGATCGACTGCTGGCCGACGAATTTCGCCGACTTGCCGATCTGCACTTTCGCAGCCGCGACCGCGGTGGCACGCTCTTTGGCGTCGTCGAAGTCGGAGGCCATGGTCGCAAACATCGACATGCTGCGGGCCTGCTCGACGGCGACGAACATGTCGGCGGCGCGGTGCTGCAGGGTCTGGAAGCTGCCGATCGGCACGCCGAACTGGGTGCGGGTTTTAAGGTATTCGACGGTGGTCTTCAGCGATTCATCCATCGCGCCGACAGCCTCCGCGCACATCGCGGTGCGGGCGTCGTCGACCACGCGCTCGATCAGCGGTAACGCGTTTTCGGGATCTCCGATCGCGGCATCGGCGCCGACCTCGACATTGGTGAGCGTGATGTCGGCGGCGTGCAGGCCGTCCTGGGTCGGATAGCCTTTTTTGGCGACGCCCTTGGCGCTGGCGGGCACCAGGAACAGGCCGATGCCGCCGGCGTCGCGCTGACCGCCTTTGGTGCGCGCGGTCACGACCAGCATGTCGGCATTCTCGCCATTGAGCACGACGAACTTCTCGCCGTCGATCACGTAGCCGGCGCCCTTTTTCTTGGCGGTGGCCGAAACATCCCCAAGATCGTAGCGCGAATTCTTCTCAAGCTGCGCGAAGGCAAAGGTCTTGCTGCCATCGATCACAGAGGGAATGTGGGCGGTCTTCTGCTCGGCCGAGCCGCCGCGGCGCAGGAAGCCGCCCGCGATCACCACGGTCGGGAGATAGGGCTCCAGCACCAGCGCCTTGCCCATCGCTTCCATCACGATCATGGTTTCGACCGCGCCGGCGCCAAAACCGCCGTCGTCTTCGGAGAACGGCAGGCCAAGCAGGCCCTGCTCGGCCAGTTTGCCCCAGACGCCTTTGCTCCAGCCGCCCTTCTCCGCCATGTACTTCTTGCGCGCGTCGAAATCGTAGGATGAGCCCAGCAGGCCGTCGACGCTTTCCTTGAGAAGCCGCTGCTCCTCGGACAGATCAAAATCCATTTTTCTTACTCTCTCCAGAAACCAATGCGGGCAACACTGTTGCCTGATCTTCGAATGTCATCCCCGCGAAAGCGGGGATCCAGTAATCACCGGCACCTCGTATGCCACGATCGCCGCAGCGTACCGGGTCCCCGCTTTCGCGGGGACGACAGTCGTTGCCCTGTCGTGCAACGCGTTCACAGCCCCAGCACGGCCTTGGTGATGATGTTGCGCTGGATCTCGTTGGAGCCGCCGTAGATCGAGACCTTGCGGTTGTTGAAATAGCTCGGCGCGATCTGCGCGGTCCAGTCCATCGTCTCGTTGCTGTCGTCGTCGCCATGCACGTCGTAGGGGGCGGCGAACGGGCCGATCACTTCCATCAAAAGCTCCGTGGTGGCCTGCTGGATTTCCGAACCCTTGATCTTCAACACCGACGAGGCCGGATTGGGCTTGCCCTTGCCGTGCTTGCCTTCGTCGGCGACCACGCGAAGCTGCGTCAGTTCGAGCGCCTTCAGCTCGATCTCGACCTCGGCGAGCTTCTCGCGGAATTTGAGATCTTCCAGCACCGGCTTGCCGCCGGACTCGACCTGGCCGGCGAGCTCCTTGATGCGACGGATCCGCTCCTTGGAAACGCCGACGCGGGCGATCCCGGTGCGCTCGTTGCCGAGCAGGAACTTGGCGTAATCCCAGCCCTTGTTTTCCTCGCCGACGAGATTTTCGAGGGGAACCTCGACGTCGTCGAAGAACACCTCGTTGACCTCATAGCCGCCATCGATGGTCTGGATCGGACGCACCGTGATGCCCTTGGACCTCATGTCGATCAGGATGAAGGAAATGCCCGATTGCTTCTTGGCAGCGGGATCGGTGCGGCACAAACAGAAGATCATGTCGGCGTGCTGGGCGAGCGTGGTCCAGGTCTTCTGGCCGTTGACGATATACTTGTCGCCCTTGCGCTCGGCCTTGGTTTTGAGCGAGGCGAGATCGGAGCCGGAGCCGGGCTCCGAAAAGCCCTGGCACCACCAGTCGTCGACGTTGGCGATGCGCGGCAGATAGTGCTTCTTCTGCGCCTCGTTGCCGAAGGTGTAGATGACGGGGCCGACCATGCTGACGCCGAAGGCGAGCGGCGACGGCGCCGGCGCCATCTGCAGTTCCTCGTTGAAGATGTAATGCTGAACCGAGCTCCAGCCGGTGCCGCCATATTCCTTCGGCCAATGCGAGACGCCCCAGCCCTTCTTGTTCAGGACGCGCCACCAGTCGATCATCTCCTGCTTGGAGAGATGACGGCCTTCCTGCAGTTTCTGCCGCGTCGAGGACGGCACGTTGTCCCTGAAGAAAACCCGCACCTCGTCACGAAACGCCACTTCTTCCTTGCTGAAACTGAGATCCATCGGACCCTCCTGTGAGCGAATTATTGCATTCTTATCTGACTACGCGATCTCTTTTCCTGCGTCGTCCCCGCGAACGCGGGGACCCATAACCACCGGCTTTGGTGGATAACAAAGACATCAGCCATAACGCCCAAACGCGAGATCACGCGGTATGGGTCCCCGCTTTCGCGGGGACGACGGCGTTACCCAATCACGAACGGCCTCCGGTTGCGAGTTGCGCTGGTTTGGGCTGCGCGGGCTGCCGGTTGCGCAGTTCGTGGCGCGAGAGCTTGCCGACCGGCGTGCGCGGCAGTTCATCGACGAATTCGAGCGCTGCGGGGATTTCGTGCTTGCCGAGCTTGCCGGCGAGAAAAGCCTTCAACTCATCCAGCGTGAAGGGGTTGGCGCCGGCGCGCAACTTGACAAAAGCCATCGCCGCCTCGCCGCGATAGGCGTCGGGAATCCCGATCACGATGACCTCGTGCACCGCCGGATGCTCATACATCGCCTGCTCGATCATCTGCGGATAGACGTTGAAGCCGCCGGAGATGATCATGTCCTTCTTGCGGTCGACCAGATAGAAATAGCCGTCGGGGTCCATGTAGCCGATGTCGCCGGTCAGAAAACGATCGCCGACAAACGCCTCCGCGGTTTCCTTCGGCCGGTTCCAGTATCCTTTGGTGACGTTCGGCCCGCGAATGCGGATTTCGCCGACCTCGCCCGGCGGCAACAGTTTTTTCGGATCGTCGAGGGCGACCACATCCAGTTCGATGCCGGGCAGCATCAGGCCGATCGAGCCCGGCTTTTCCGGCCCCTCCTGGGGATGGGCGGTGCCGGGCGAGCAGGTCTCGGTCATGCCCCAGCCGCTCTTGAGCTTCATGCCGACCTTGCGCTCGAAGATCCTGGCAACCTCGACTGGCAGCGGCGCGCCGCCCGATCCAACGCTCGCCAGCGACGACAGATCGCGGCTTTCGAGATCCGGCAGGCTTGCGATCGCGATCCACATCGTCGGCACGCCGGGAAAGGCGGTGGCCCGCTTGACCTCGATGTCGCGCATCACGGCTTCGACGTCGAAGCGCTGGTGCAGCGAGATCAGGTGGCCGCGCCGGAACGCGGAAAGCAGCACCACCGTCAGCGCAAAAATGTGAAACAACGGCAGCACGCAGATCACGCGCTCGATGGCGTCGCGCTTGGCCCGCGCGGGCTTGCCCCAGACGTCGTAGATCGACACCGCCGAAGTCAGATTGCCGTGGCTGAGCATGGCGCCCTTGGGCAGGCCCGTGGTGCCGCCGGTATATTGCAGCAGCGCGACATCATCGACGGATATCAGCGGCCATTGCGAAGGCTTCGTCGCGCCGTCGATGAACTGGCGGTAAGTGATGATGGCCGGATTGTTCGGCAGCGGCGTTTGCGGCGTTCCGGCCTTGCCCCAATCGTCGTCCTCGCACACGATCAGCCGATCGAGCAGGCCCTTGTCGAGGAATTTCAACGCGGTCGGCAACAGCGCCGAGAGGTTGCTGGTCACGAGCACGCGGGCGCCGGAATCGGAGAGCTTGTGCGACAGCGCGATCTCGCCGTCGAGCGGACTGAGATGCACGATCCGGGCGCCGGCTTTCAGCGCGCCGAAGAAATTCACCGGGTGATCCGGCGAATTGCCGAGAAATAGCGCCACCGACGTGTTCTTGCCGTAACCGGCGCGAAGATACGCCGACGCGGCAACCTCGACCAGCGCTTCCAGTCCGGCATAGCTGATCGGACGGTCGCGGAATTCGATCGCCGGGCGCGCGCCGTAGTCGGCCGCGGCCTGCGACAGCAGATCAGGCAACGTCCCGCGCGCGATCGGATCGTCCCAGCGGACCCCTTCCGGATAAAAGTTTTCGCCGGGATGGGTCATGTGGTTGCTACCAAACGGTAACGTGAGCGCAGCGTTTGGTGCTCCCCTCCCCCTTGTGGGGAGGGGTTGGGGGTGGGGGTCCACGCGGGCGGTGCCGATGCCGCAACCCCCCTCCCTAACCCTCCCCCACAAGGGGGGAGGGAACGCGGATCCCGCTCTGCCGCCGTCAGCATCACGCCGCTTTCGCGCCCGCCGCGAGCGACGCAAACGTCTTGCCTTCGGCGGCGAGGCGCTTGAGCAGCGGCGCCGGTTCGAGCGAGGGATCGTTGGTCTCCTTGGCGTAATACGACAGCCGGTCGGCGATGTGCTTGAGGCCGACCTGGTCGGCATAGAACATCGGGCCGCCGCGATAGATCGGCCAGCCATAGCCGTAGATCCAGATCACATCGATATCGCTCGGACGCGCGGCGATCTTTTCTTCCAGGATCCGCGCGCCTTCGTTGATCATCGGATACATCATGCGCTCG
The DNA here is from genome assembly GCA_963742425.1 of uncultured Alphaproteobacteria bacterium. GTDB lineage: Bacteria > Pseudomonadota > Alphaproteobacteria > Rhizobiales > Xanthobacteraceae > Bradyrhizobium. Next base: position 514,462 of record CAVULR010000002.1, on the reverse strand, counting down.
AGGATCTCGTCGTCGCTGACGACGCGGCGCTTGCGTCCGAGCCGCTGCAGGGTCTCGTCGATCAGCTTCTCGACTTCGGGATCGGGCAGCGGCGCGCGCGAGCCGCCTTCATACTTATAGTAACCCTTGCCGGTCTTCTGGCCGAAGCGCCCGGCTTCGCACAGCGCATCGGCAATTTCCGACTTGACGCCGCGATCCTTGCGCGAGCGCCAGCCGATATCGAGGCCGGCGAGATCGCCCATCGCGAACGGGCCCATCGGCATGCCGAATTTGGTCACGACGGCATCGACCTGCTGCGGCAAAGCGCCTTCGAACAGCAATTTCTCCGCCTGCTTGCCGCGCTGCGCCAGCATGCGGTTGCCCACGAAGCCATCGCAGACGCCGACCACCGCCGGCACCTTTGCGATCTTGCGGGCGACCGCGACCGCGGTGGCCAGCGCGTCGGGCGCGGTCTTGTCCGCGCGCACGATCTCGCACAGCTTCATCACATTCGCCGGGCTGAAGAAGTGCATGCCGAGCACGTCCTGCGGACGTTTCGTCACCGCGGCGATCTGGTCGATGTTGAGATAGGAAGTGTTGCTGGCGAGAACGGCGCCGGGCTTGGCGTATTTGTCCAGTTCCGCAAATACCTCCTTCTTGATCGCCATGGTCTCGAACACCGCCTCAATGATGAGGTCAGCATCCCTAACCTTCTCGATGCCGACCACGCCGTTGATCAGGCCCATGCGCTTGGCGGGCGCGTCCGCCGGAATGCCGCCGCGCGCCGCGGTCGCCTCGTAATTCTTCCGCATCACGCCCATGCCGCGCTGGAGCTGCTCTTCGCCGGTTTCGATCAGCGTCACCGGAATACCGGCATTGGCGAACGACATCGCGATGCCGCCGCCCATGGTGCCGGCGCCGACGACGGCGACGCGCTCGACATTGCGCGGCTTGGTGCCCTCGGGCACGCCGGAGATCTTGGCAGCCTCACGCTCGGAAAAGAAGGCGTAGCGCTGTGCCTTCGACTGGTCGCTCGTCACGAGCTTGAGAAAACCTTCGCGCTCCTTCTTCAGCCCTTCGTCGAACGGCAGGTCGATGGCGGCACCGACCGCGTCGGCCGCGGCAAACGGGGCTTCCAGCCCGCGCGCCTTCTTGGTGAGCGCCGCGACCGCGTTGGTGAAGATCGAGCGGTCGGCCTTGGCGGCCGCGAGCTTTGAGTCGTCGTCGCGCAGCTTGCGCAGCGGGCGTTTCTCGGCAAGCACCTTGCGCGCGAAGGCCTCACCGCCGGAGGCCGGACCTTCGACGATTTCCTCGATCAGCCCGTTCTTGAGCGCCTCCTGTGCGCTGATCGGATCGCCGCTGACGATCATCTTGACCGCGAGCTCCGGACCGACTGCGCGCGGCAGGCGCTGGGTGCCCCCGGCGCCCGGCAGCAGGCCGAGTTTGACCTCGGGCAGGCCAAGTCTTGCGTCCTTGGTCGCGACGCGGAAGTGGCAGGCGAGCGCGACCTCGAGGCCGCCGCCGAGCGCCGTGCCGTGGATGGCGGCCACGATCGGCTTCGGCGAGTTCTCCATCGCGCTCAGCACCTCGTGCAGGCCCGGCGGCATCGGCGGCTTGCCGAATTCGGTGATGTCGGCGCCGGCGATAAAGGTGCGGCCGCCGCAAGTCAAAACGATCGCCTTCACTTCCGGATCGGCGATCGCGCTCTTCATGCTTTCGAAAATGCCGCCGCGGACGGCGGCGCTGAGTGCGTTCACCGGAGGGCTGTTGACCGTGACGATGGCGACGACGTCATGACGCTCGAGCTTGACCACTTGGTTCACGCTGATCTCCCTGGATATTTTGTTCTTGGCTACGGCTTACTGTGAATTTCGCACTGCGAAATTTAATTCCACATCTTGACACGGAGGGTTATTTTGAAGCACCTCGCTTGTCAACGAGGTCCGCAGCAAACAGGCAATGAAGCGTCCGGCCAAGAAAGTGGCGACCGATCGCAGTTTCGTCGTCGCGCTTTCCCGCGGCCTTGATGTGTTGCGCGCATTCCGTCCCAACGACGGGCTGCTCGGCAATCAAGAGATCGCGGCCCGTACCAACTTGCCAAAGCCGACCATTTCGCGGCTGACCTACACCTTGACGAAGCTGGGCTACCTTACACCGGTTCCGCGCTTCGAGAAATATCAACTGGCGCCCTCCGCCATGGCGCTCGGCTATGCGGCGCTTGCAAACCTCGGCGTTCGGCATTTGTCCGAGGCCTACCGCGAGGAAGTCATGCGCGAGACCGGCGGCGCGGTGGCGGTCGGCGGCCGCGACCGGTTCAGCATGATTTACTTCGGCCAGAGCCGCAACGGTCTCACCCTGGGCGTTCAACTGGACGTCGGCTCGCGAATACCGATTGCGACGACCGCGATGGGCCGGGCCTATATCTGGGCGCTGCCGAACGAAGAGCGCGCCTCGCTTTTGCGCGAACTGCGCGAGCACTACGGCAGCCGCTGGCCGCGGATGCGCGAGGGTATCGAACGCGCGGGCGAAAATGTCGAGAAACATGGTTTTACGATCTCGGCAGGCGAGTGGCAGAACGACGTCCATGCGGTCGGCGTAGCACTAAAGCTTAATGACGGAACCGGCCCGTATGCGTTTAACTGTGGTGCGCCCGCATTCCGTTTCACGGAAGATCGGCTGCGCAACGATATTGGACCTCGCCTCGTGGCGATGGTAAGGAACATCGAGGCGGCGCTCGGGGGAGCGGCGCCTCAATCAAAAAAAGAAGTAAGCAAGAAGTTGAAAGCAGGAGGGAAAGTTGCACGTGTGGTCGAGGGGATCAGGTAGTCTTCAGCGTTGTGACCGGCGAACAGCCTCGCATGGTCAGTCCGGCCCGGCCAGTTCGGGCGGCGTGCAATGACGCAGGCACAGCTCGCGCAAGGACAGTCACCCCTGCTTGCAGTTCGCGACGTGAGCGTCGTGTTCGGCGGCATCATCGCGTTGAACCGGGTTTCCTTCGACATGCATCAGGGCCAGATTCTCGGCCTGATCGGACCGAACGGCGCCGGCAAGACGACGCTGTTCAATTGCCTCAGCCGGCTCTACCAGCCGAGCACCGGCGACATTCTGATGGAAGGCGAGAGCATCCTGTCGCGTCCGCCGCACCGGATTGCCGAAATCGGGATCGGCCGCACCTTCCAGAACGTCGCGCTGTTTCCCAATCTTTCGGTGCTCGACAACGTCCGGGTCGGCACCCATGCGCGCACCAACAGCGACATTATCAGCGACTCATTGAAACTTGCCTGGGTCCGCCGCGGCGAGGCCGAACTCAACAAGCGCGTCCATGAGATCGTCAGCTATCTGCATCTCGATGACGTCGCCCATGTCACGGTTTCCGGCCTGCCGTTTGGCACCCAGAAACGGGTGGAGCTGGCACGCGCGCTGGCCGCCGATCCGAAGATCCTGCTGCTCGACGAGCCCGCCGGCGGCCTCAACCACGAGGAAGTCCATGTGCTCGGCGATCTGATCCGCCGAATTCGCGACGAACGCAACGTCACCATCCTGCTGGTCGAGCATCACATGGGCCTGGTGATGTCGATCGCCGATCACGTGGTTGCGCTGAATTTCGGCCGCAAACTCGCCGAGGGAACGCCGGCCCAGGTGCAGTCCGACCCCGATGTCATCAAGGCTTATCTCGGGAGCAAGGACCAATGACCGCAATGCTCAACATCAGGGATCTCAGGGCCTATTACGGTCAGGTCCAGGCCCTTCACGGTCTCGAATTCGGCCTCAACGAGGGAAGCCTGACCACGCTGCTCGGCGCCAACGGCGCCGGCAAGACCACGACATTGCGCGCGATCTGCAACATGGTGCGCTCGACCGGCTCGATCGAATTCGACGGCGCCCCCCTCACCGGCCGCTCGACCGAAAATATCGTCCGCCTCGGCATCGCCCATGTGCCGCAGGGTCGCGGCACGTTCACGACCATGACGGTGGAAGAAAACCTTCAACTCGGCGCGATCACGCGCAAGGACAAGGCGGGCGTGGTTTCCGACATCGAGCGCATGTACGATCATTTTCCGGTGTTGAAGGAGCGGCATACGCAGCAGGCAGGCACGCTTTCGGGCGGCGAACAGCAGATGCTCGCGGTGGCCCGCGCATTGATGCTGCGTCCGCGGCTGATGCTGCTGGACGAGCCGTCGTTCGGGCTGGCGCCGCTGGTGGTGCGCGACCTGTTCAAGATTCTGGGCAGGATCAATCGCGAGGACAAGGTCACCATCCTGGTGGTCGAGCAAAACGCGCAGCTGGCGCTGGAACTCGCAGACAAGGCCTATGTCATCGAAACCGGACGGATCGTGATGTCGGGAAATGCCGCCGAGATCGCGAACAACGAAGACGTTCGTAAATCCTATCTGGGTTATTGAGGAGCGCCGCCATGGAACTTTTCACCAATCAGATCCTGGCTGGCATTTCCACCGGCGCGATCTATGCCTGCATGGCGCTTGCCGTCGTCATGATCTACCAGGCGATCGATCATCTCAATTTCGCCCAGGGCGAAATGGCGATGTTCTCGACCTTCATTTCCTGGCAGCTGATGCAATGGGGCGTACCCTATTGGTGGGCCTTCCTGATCACGCTGGCATTCTCGTTCGCCGCCGGCATCGTCATCGAGCGGCTCTTGTTCAAGCCGCTGGCGAAGGCGCCGATCCTGACCAACGTGGCCGGATTCATTGCGTTGTTCGCGATCATCAACAGCGTCGCCGGCCTGATCTGGGACTTCACGATCAAGCAATATCCGACACCCTTCGGATCCTCGCCGTTTCTCGGCAGCCAGCTTATCTCTACCCACCAGGCTGGCATGATCGGCGTCACCTTGCTGCTGCTGATCGCACTCTATTTCTTCTTCCAGTTCACGCGGATGGGACTGGCGATGCGCGCAGCGGCGTCATTGCCTGAATCGGCGCGGCTGGTCGGCATCAACACATCATGGATGATCGCACTCGGCTGGGGCATGGCGGCCGCGATCGGCTCGATCGCCGGCATCCTGATCGCGCCGGTGGTGTTTCTGGAGCCCAATATGATGGGCGGGGTGCTGATCTACGGCTTCGCCGCCGCCGTGCTTGGGGGGCTGACCAGCCCGCTCGGCGCGGTTGTCGGAGGCTTCCTGGTCGGGATCTTCGAAAATCTCGCGGGAACCTACATTCCGGGCGTCGGCAATGAATTGAAACTGCCGATCGCGCTGGCACTTATCATCACCGTGTTGGTCGTTAAACCGGCGGGCCTGTTTGGCCGGCCCATCGTGAAGCGAGTTTGACCATGAGCGCAGTTCAGGAAGCCGTCACCGAAGCGCCTGCCATCGATGCTGTTCCGAAGCGGGCCATGACGCTCGGCTACGGTACCTCGCTGGTCATGCTGGCCTTGCTGATTGCCGCACCGATATTCGTGAAGAACTTCATCATCTTCCAGCTCACGATGCTGCTGATCTACGCGCTGGCGGTGCTGGCGCTGAACATTCTGACCGGCGGCAGCGGCCAGTTTTCACTGGGCCAGAGCGCGTTTTACGCGGTCGGCGCCTACACCTCGGCGATCCTGATGGAACATGTGGGCATGAATTACGCCCTGACATTGCCGATCGCCGGCGTCATCTGCTTTGCCTTCGGATTTCTGTTCGGCCAGCCGGCGCTGCGTTTGAGCGGCGTCTATCTGGCGCTGGCAACCTTCGCATTGGCGACCGCCATGCCGCAATTCTTGAAGCTCGGCTATTTCGAGCACTGGACCGGCGGCGTGCAGGGCCTTGTCGTGACCAAACCCGACGCCCCTTTCGGGCTGCCTATTTCTCAGGACATGTGGCTGTATTATTTCACGCTCGTGATCACGATCGCGATCTACATTTTCTCCGTCAATCTCCTGAAGTCGCGTTCGGGGCGCGCCTTCATGGCGATCCGCGACAACGAGATCGCGGCCTCAGCCATGGGAATCGACGTCGCGCTGTACAAGACGCTCGCGTTCGGGGTCAGCGCGGGCATCACCGGCGTCGCCGGCGGCCTCGGTGCGATCGCCGTCCAGTTCGTGGCGCCCGACGGCTACACCATCACGTTCGCGATTTCGCTGTTTCTCGGCATGGTCGTCGGCGGCGTCGGATGGCTGCCCGGCTCGATCGTCGGTTCGGCGTTCATCATCTTCGTTCCGAACATCGCCGAGGGGATTTCGAAGGGCCTGTCCGGCGCGGTGTTCGGCGTGCTCCTGTTCCTCGTCATCTTCCTGGTGCCGCACGGGGCAAGGCAGGTCGCAATGGTCGGCCACAATCTGATCGGCAGGCTCAGGAAAAACTAGGTCAAAAGAAAACAACACAAGAAAATCCAGGGAGAGACCATGCTTTCCGGACGAAAACTAACTGTCGCCGCGGTCTCGGCGGCGGTCATCGGTTTTATTGCGACCTCAGGTACGGCACTCGCCCAAAAGAAATACGACAGCGGTGCGACCGACACCGAAATCAAGATCGGCAACATCATGCCCTACAGCGGCGCCGCTTCCGCCTACGGCGTGATCGGCAAAACCGAAGAGGCCTACTTCAAGAAAGTCAACGCCGAGGGCGGAATCAAGGGCCGCAAGATCAATTTCATCAGTTATGACGACGGTTACAGCCCGCCGAAAGCCGTCGAGCAGGCGCGCAAGCTGGTGGAGAGCGACGAAGTATTGCTGCTATTCAATCCGCTCGGCACGCCGTCGAATTCGGCGCTCCAGAAGTATATGAACACCAAGAAGGTGCCGCAGCTTTTCGTCGCCACCGGCGCCGCCAAGTGGAACGACCCCAGGAATTTTCCGTGGACCATGGGCTGGCAGCCGAACTATCAGAGCGAAGCGCGAATATACGCGAGGTATCTGATGAAGGAGAAGCCGGACGCAAAAATTTCGATGCTTTATCAGAACGACGATTTCGGCAAAGACTACCTCAAGGGCCTGAAGGACGGGCTCGGCAGCCACGCGGCGATGCTGATCGCTGAAGAGAGCTACGAGACCACCGAGCCCACGATCGATAACCACATCGTCAAGCTGAAGGCGAGCGGCGCCAACGTCTTCATCAGCGTCACCACTCCGAAGTTCGCGGCGCAGGCGATCAAGAGGATCGCCGAGATCGAATGGAAGCCGCTGCATATCCTCACCAACGTCTCCGCCTCGGTCGGCAGCGTGATGAAGCCCGCGGGCTTCGAGAATTCGCAAGGCATTCTCTCGGCCGCCTATGCCAAGGATGGCGCGGATTCGCAGTGGGACAACGATCCCGGCATGAAGAAATTCTATGCGTTCCTCGCGAAGTACTTCCCCGAGGGCAACAAGCTCGATGGCTCGGTCGTCTACGGCTACGGCGTGGCCCAGACCATGGAGAAGGTGCTGCAGATGTGTGGCGACAACCTGACCCGTGAAAACGTCATGAAGCAGGCGGCGAGCCTGAAGGACTTCGCGCCCGACACCTTGCTGCCAGGCATCAAGATCAACACCAGCCCGACCAACTTCGACCCGATCACCCAGCTTCAAATGATGCGCTTCAAGGGCGAGAAATGGGAATTGTTCGGCGACATCATCAGCGGCGAACTCGGCCATTGAGGTTTTTTCGAACAAGCTCGGGGACTGCCTATCGCCTTTGAAGGTCTCCGGTTCACGGCTTCTTGATCAGGCCCTGTTCGACTAATTGACGCCCCCCGCGACGCCCGTTGCAGGGGGCTTTTTGTTGATAGGTATCCTGAGAAGGTATTCAATCCGGGCAGGAGCCGAAAAGCGCTTCACACAAAAAACATGACACATCCAACCGAGATCAAGGGAGATCATAATGTCTGCTATTCGCTTGCGATTAGTGACCTGCACGGCCGCCCTCGCGATGCTGGCCGCAACCACCAGCGGCGTGCTGGCGCAAAAGAAATACGACACCGGCGCCACCGATACCGAAATCAAGATCGGCAACATCATGCCCTACAGCGGGCCGGCGTCCTCCTACAGCGTGATCGGCAAGACCGAACAGGCCTACTTCAACAAGATCAACGCAGAAGGGGGCATCAACGGCCGCAAGATCAACTTCATTTCCTACGACGACGGCTATAGCCCGCCAAAGACCGTTGAGCAGGCACGCAAGCTGGTCGAGAGCGACGACGTGCTGCTCATCTTCAACTCGCTGGGCACGCCGCCGAACTCGGCGATCCAGAAATACATGAATATGAAGAAAGTGCCGCAGCTGTTCGTCGCCACTGGCGCCACCAAGTGGAACGACCCGAAGGAATTTCCGTGGACCATCGGCTTCCAGCCCAACTACCAGAGCGAAGCGCGCATCTATGCCAAGTACATCCTGAGGGAAAAACCCAACGCCAAGATCGCCATCCTCTATCAGAACGACGACTACGGCAAAGACTACGTCAAGGGCCTGAAGGACGGCCTTGGCGCCAAGGCGGCCTCGATGATCGTTGCAGAGGAAAGCTACGAGACGACGCAGCCCACCATCGATTCGGAGATCGTCAAGCTGAAGTCGACCGGCGCCGACGTCTTCTTCGATGTGGCAATCCCGAAATTTGCCGCGCAGGCGATCAGGAAAGTTTCCGAGATCGAGTGGAAGCCGCTACACATTCTCAACAACGTGTCCGCCTCGATTGGCGCCACCATGAAGCCGGCCGGGTTCGAAAGGTCGCAGGGTATTATCTCGTCGGCGTGGATCAAGGATCCGACCGACGCACAATGGAAGAACGATCCCGGCATCAAGACCTGGAACGAATTCCTCGACAAATATTATCCGGAAGCCAACCGCACGGATGCCAACGTGATTTACGGCTACACCGTCGCGCAAGGCCTCGTGCACGTGCTGAAGGCCTGCGGCGACAATCTCACGCGCGAGAACATCATGAAGCAGGCAGCCAGCATCCACGAACTCGCGCTGGACGGATTGCTGCCGGGCATCAAGGTCTCGACCAGCGCAACCGATTTCGCTCCGGTCGAACAGTTGCAGCTCCAGAAATTCGAGGGCGAAACCTGGGTACGGTTCGGTGACGTCATCAGCGCCGAGGCCGGCGGCTGATATTCCCCTCGGCCAGCTGGCCGCGGGTCCAAAAAAACACCCCCTGCGACGCCATTGCAGGGGGCTTTTTCTTGATGGAAACGCTCGAAAGGTATTGAATGCCGCAAGGAGCGGAAGCAACGCCTCCAATGAAGAAGAAACGACGCTTTCAACCAGATCAGGGAGATCAAAATGCCTGTTATGCAATTGCGATTGGGGGCCTTTTCGGCCGCCCTCGCGATACTTGCCGCGACCAGCAGCGGCGCACTCGCACAAAAGAAATATGACGTCGGTGCCACCGATACCGAGATCAAGATCGGCAACATCATGCCCTATAGCGGCCCCGCTTCCGCCTATGGCGTGATCGGAAAAACCGAACAGGCCTACTTCAACAAGATCAACGCCGAGGGCGGCATCAACGGCCGCAAGATCAATTTCGTCAGCTATGACGACGGCTACAGTCCGCCGAAGACGGTCGAGCAGGCCCGCAAGCTGGTCGAGAGCGATGAGGTGCTGTTCATCTTCAATCCGCTGGGCACCCCGCCAAATTCCGCCATACAGAAATACATGAACTCGAAGAAGGTGCCGCAGCTGTTCGTCGCCACCGGCGCCACCAAGTGGAACGACCCGAAGGATTTTCCCTGGACCATGGGTTGGCAGCCCAACTACCAGAGTGAATCGCGCATCTACGCGAAGTACATCCTCAAGGAAAAACCGAACGCCAAGATCGCCATCCTCTATCAGAACGACGATTACGGCAAAGATTACGTCAAGGGGCTTAAGGACGGGCTTGGCGCCAAGGCGGCCACCATGATCGTGGCCGAGGACAGCTACGAGACCACCCAGCCGACCATCGATTCCAACATCGTCAAGCTGAAGTCCACCAATGCCGATGTCTTCTTCAACGTCACCACGCCGAAATTCGCGGCGCAGTCGATCAAGAAGATGGCGGAAATCGAATGGAAGCCGCTGCACCTTCTCAACAACGTCTCCGCCTCGATCGGCAGCGTGATGAAACCGGCCGGCTTTGAGAATTCGCAAGGCATCATCTCGTCGACCTACCTGAAGGACACGTCCGATCCGCAGTGGAAGGACGACAAAGGCATGAAGGCCTTCGACGAGTTCCTCGCCAAATACTTCCCCGAAGGCAACAGGATCGATGCCTCCGTGATGTATGGCTATACCGTCGCGCAAGGCCTCGTCTATGTATTGAAGAACTGCGGCGACGACCTCACGCGCGCGAACATCATGAAGCAGGCGGCCAGCATCAAGGGGCTTGAACTGGGCGGCCTGATCCCGGGCATCAAGGTCCAGACCAGCGACACCGACTTCGCCCCGATCTCCCAGCTTCAGTTGATGAAGTTCAACGGCGAAAAGTGGGATCTGTTCGGCGACGTCATCAGCGGCGACGTCGGCGGCTGAGGGCGGCGGAACCGGCCGGTCCGGCCCGCTTGACTACTAAAGAAGCAGCCCCCTGCGACCTTGTCGCAGGGGGCTTTTTCTTGATGGCCGCCACCAAATGGTATTCAATCCGGGCGCATTATGCGCGATGTCCATTCAACCCGGCAACATCGCGCCTGCACATATATCTCAAAATGGGAGACCCTGAATGTCTGTCGCCACCAGCAGAGTAGCAATTGCCTCGGCCGCGTTCGTTGTGTTCGCGGCGTCGAGCAGCGGCGCGCTCGCTCAAAAAAAATACGACACCGGCGCTACCGATACCGAGATCAAGATCGGCAACATCATGCCCTACAGCGGCCCCGCTTCCGCCTATGGCGTGATCGGCAAGACCGAAGCCGCCTACTTCAAGAAGATCAACGCCGAGGGCGGCATCAACGGCCGCAAGATCAATTTCATCAGCTATGACGACGGCTACAGCCCGCCGAAGACCGTCGAGCAGGCGCGCAAGCTGGTCGAGAGCGACGAAGTGCTGCTGGTGTTCAATTCGCTCGGCACGCCGCCAAATTCCGCGATTCAAAAATACATGAATTCGAAGAAGGTGCCGCAGCTGTTTGTCGCCACCGGCGCCACCAAGTGGAACGACCCGAAAGACTTTCCCTGGACCATGGGCTGGCAGCCCAACTACCAGAGCGAGTCCCACATTTACGCGAAGTACCTCTTGAAGGAAAAGCCCGACGCCAAGATCGCCATCCTCTATCAGAACGACGACTACGGAAAGGACTACGTCAAGGGCCTGAAGGACGGACTTGGCGCCAAGGCCGCTTCCATGATCGCGATCGAGGAAAGCTTCGAGACCACGGAGCCCACGATCGACAACCACATCGTGAAGTTCAAATCGACCAACGCCGATGTCTTTTTCAACGTCACCACGCCGAAATTCGCGGCGCAGGCGATCAAGAAAATGTCCGAGATCGGCTGGAAGCCGCTGCATCTTCTCAACAACGTCTCCAGTTCGATCGGCAGCGTGATGAAGCCAGCCGGCTTCGAAAACGGCCAGGGAATCATCTCCGCCGCCTATCTGAAGGATGTCTCCGATCCGCAGTGGGCCAATGATGCCGGCATGAAGGAATTCCTGGCCTTCCTCGCCAAGGACTTTCCGGAAGGCGACAAACTCGACGGCTCGGTCATCGTCGGCTACGGGGTCGCGCAAACGCTGGTTCAGGTGCTGAAGCAGTGCGGTGACGATCTGACCCGCGCCAACGTCATGAAGCAGGCGGCAAACCTCAAGGATTTCCGCACCGAAGTCCTGCTGCCCGGCATCAAGATCAACACCAGCCCGACCGATTTCGCTCCGATCAGCCAGCTTCAGCTGATGAAGTTCAAGGGCGAGAAATGGGAATTGTTCGGCGATATCATCTCCGGCGACGTCGGAGGCTGAACGACTTCGCGAGCCCCGGATGCGGTGCAGCGTTCTCCCGGCGATGCGCAAGCATCGTCCAGTACGCTGCCCTGTAGAACCGGGACACGATACCCTCACAACCCCCGCGGCAGCCGCGGGGGTTTTCTTTTGCCTGTATCGGATGGATAACCGGTCTCGCGTGTTTCTTCTTCAAATCCCGTGAAGCCAGGGCTCCGGAAACAATGACCGACAGACGCCCTCTCCTGCGCGAGATTTTCGACGCCGCGGTCGCCGCCGCGCATCCGGACGTCGTGCTGTCAGCGTATCTGCCTGCCGTTGCGAAGGGCCGTGTCATCTGTCTGGCCGCCGGCAAGGCTGCGGCCGCGATGGCAGCGGCGGCCGAGCGGCATTATCTCGATGATATCTCGTTACCGCCCTCGCTTCTCTCGGGGATAGCCACCACCCGCCACGGCCATGGCGTGCCGACGCGGCGGATCAAGGTGATCGAGGCCGGTCACCCCGTGCCGGACGAAGCAGGGATGAAGGGCGCGGCGGAAAGCTTGCGGCTGGCCGAAGGCGCCGGCGCCGACGATCTGCTGCTGGTGCTGTTGTCGGGGGGCGGTTCGGCGAACTGGATCGCGCCGGTCGAAGGCGTGTCGTTTGCGCAGAAGCAACAGGTGACGCGGGCGCTATTGCGCTCGGGAGCGCCGATCGGCGAGATCAACACCGTTCGCAAGCATTTGTCGCGGATCAAGGGCGGCCGGCTGGCGCGCGCCGGCCGGCGCGCCGGCGAAATCGCGACGCTCGCGATTTCGGACGTTCCGCACGACGACCCCTCCGCGATCGCCTCGGGGCCGACGGTACCCGATCCAACCACGCTTGCGGAAGCCCGCGCCATCGTCGCGAAATATGGCCTCAAGCTTGACGACGCCATCCGCCGCGCGCTCGACGATGCCGGAAACGAGAGCTGCAAGCCGGGCGATCCCGCCTTCGCACGCGCGCGATTCGAACTGATCGCGCGGCCGAAAGCCTCGCTCGACGCTGCGATCGAAAAAGCGCGCGGCGCCGGATACGCGATCGTCGATCTCGGCGCCGACCTTGAGGGCGAAGCGCGCGGCGTCGCCGCCGATCATGCGCGGCTCGCGCTGCAGGCGCGCGCCGAAGGCCGCCGCGTCGCGATCCTGTCGGGCGGCGAACTCACCGTGACCGTGCGCGGCACCGGGCGCGGCGGTCCCAACCAGGAATACGCACTGGCGCTGGCCGGCCTGCTGAAGGATATGCCGGGCATTTCGGCGCTGGCGGCCGACACGGATGGCGCCGATGGCGGCGCCGGAAGTGCATCCGATCCCGCCGGCGCGATGATCGATCAAGATACTTTTGCAAAAATGAAGTCGCTCGGTCTCGATCCCGGGGCCTACCTCGCCAACAACGACGCTACCGCATTTTTCGCCGCGACCGGCGATCTGCTGCTGACCGGCCCCACGCTCACCAACGTCAACGATATCAGGGTCATTCTGGTCGACGCGGTTTGATGGCCGATGGCGCCTGCTTCACCCTCCCTGCGTCCTGTCGAGGAAAGGTCGAAGCGGAGCCGACGGCGCCGGACCAGGAACGTTGGTCAGTGCCCCATGCCGGGCATTACGGTTCCGTTGTAGATCTCGGGATTGGGAGCCCCTTCGACGACCAGAACACCGGCAAGCCCCCGCTCCAGGCGAGCCAGTGCGTGATCCACGATCGTGTAATTTCCCGGCACATCAAGCTTGAACTCGGTGATCACAGCGCCCCCAGGCGCCACCGTAACGGTCTGTATGCCCTGTAGCGGCGGAGTTATCACACCGCCCAGATTGTAGACCTTGTCGAATATCTCGCCGATCACGTGAAAGGACGACGTGAAGTTGGGTCCGCCAACGCCGAAGAAGATTCTTACCGTTTCGCCGACCTTGGCGTGCAGAGGGTGGAGTTTGGAAATTGCACCCACCGAGCCGTTGAAGACGAAATATTCGGGTCGCTCGTTCAAGAGCTTCTCGACGCTGAACTCCTGGCTTCCGTGCTGGCCGAACGCCGCCTCCGTGTAGATTTCGCCTTGCATGACGTAGAACTCATGGTCGACCGGCGGAAGGCCGGCTTCCGGCTCGACCAGGATCATTCCATACATGCCGTTGGCGATGTGTTCGGCGACCATCGGCGTCGCACAGTGGTAAACGTAAAGCCCGGGAATAAGCGTCTTGAACGTCATTGATTTTTCGGCGCCCGGATCGACCTGCAAAGCCGCAGCACCTCCGCCGGGCCCGGTTGCCGCATGAAAATCCACCGAGTGGATCATGTTGCTGTCGGCCGAATTTTTCAGATGAACGTCGACGGTGTCGCCAACCCGAACGCGGACGAACGGTCCCGGTACTTTGCCATTGAAAGTCCAGTATCCGAACGTGGTTGCTTCTGCGAGCCGGCCTTCTTGCTCGACGGTGAAGAGATCGAGCCTGACGGTCTTGGGATCTCGCTTGCCGACCGGGGGCGGAAGATCGGTGGGTTCGCGCGAAATATCGGCTTCGACTAGCGTCTGCGGCGCAAGCGTGGGCGTTACCAGGAACTGACCCTGCATACCCGCCAGCTGGTGACCGGGAACGCTGCAGAAATAGATGAAGTCTCCAGATTTCGTCGCGCGAAAGACGATGGTCGTGCTTGCGCCCTTGCCGTTCACCCGCGGCGATTTGGCATCCTGATTGGGAAATACGATGTCATGCTCGGTGCCCTCGCCATTGATCAGGGTGAGTTGTACGATTTGCCCTTCGGCAGCGGTCAGAACCGGATTCGCCTTGCCCTCGATTGAACCGCCAACTCCGAGAAAGACCATCTTTCCTTCGGCGATGCCCGTGCGCAACGTGTACTTCGCGTCCGTCAGATAGGTGGCTGCGCTGCCCGGTCCGGCTTGCGGCGCTGCGGCGGCAGAAGCTGGCGGCGCCGCCGCTTTCGCGGCGGGCGGCGCGCCTGCGGGAGCTGCGGGTGCCGCCAGGAACGCGATCACGTCTTTGCGGTCGTGATCATTCTTGAGGCCGGGAAATGGCATCCGATTGCCCGGAATTATCTTCGCGGGCTCCGCCAGATAGGCATCAAGGGTGGGCGCATCCCACGTCAAAGCCGCCTGCTTCATTGCCGGCGAATAGTTGAAATCCGGCGTCGGCCGCCGACTTGCGGCCAACGATTCCGGTGAGGCTCGGACCCAGGATGGTTTTTCCCGGCTCCAGAGAGTGGCACGCCTGGCATTTCTTGAAGACCTGGCGACCGGCGACGGCGTCACCTTGCGGACTTGCGGCGTCGGCAACAGCTTTTTGCGGATCCGGCTTGGAAGAACTTTGAACTTGCGCGGGTTTCGCCGGTTCGGCCTGGGCCATGACCATTGTGTGATCGCGCATCGGGGACGGCGCGGTCGCTTCGCCTGCGGTTACGGTCGCAGCGGGCTTCGGCAGCGCGGGGACTTTCGCTGCATTGCCCGCGACCGAGGTTGTTTGCAGCGAAGCCGGCGCGGAAGGAGCTGGCGTAGCGCCCGCCTGGGTCGATGACGCGGCCGATTGCGGTGGCGACGCCTCGACGGGCCGTGAATTGGTCTGGGTCGGGGAATTGGCGGCGACAACCACCAATAAAATGGCCGCGGAGGCACCAAGGGCCCCGGGTAGCCAGTTCTGCAAATGCCCCCAATCGAACCTCATGTCGAATCCCCATCTCTTTTGGACCGGAGCGAAAGCGCGACGGCATCAATTCCCATAGGCCCCATTTCCGAGCCAGACTATGACTTAAATCAAATCACGAACCGATCGGGCCACGCGCGGCGCCCGCACCCGCTGCGTTGCGGGGCCTGGTTTCTTCGCGATCAAAGCTCGCTGGCGATCGTGGCCCGCATCTCGAGCAATGCGGCGCCGTTGGTCGGACCTAACCACTCATGGACGCGCGCCTTGCACTTGGCAGCGATGAGTTTCTTGGCGCGCGCCAGAACCGCCCCGTCCTTGTCGGACAGGACCAGGTGTGGTCGACCCCCCAATCGCGACAGACAATATTAACGTTTTGTTGAGGGACTTCCACGGAACCCGCCTCACCGCTGAAATTTCTCGGACCTATTTTACAAGTTTGGGCCGTTATTCATGCTCTCGCTTGTCGGCGGAGCGCCGCCTATGCGGCTGAGGACCAAAATGAGTTCCAGTGAGCGCACCATCGATCCGGAGCCGGCTCAGCGTAGCTTGCTTCTCGAGAAAGCCATCAACAATCTGTCGTTGGGAATATCAATCTTCGACAGGAAGCAGAAGCTCGTGTTCTGCAATCAGCGATACATGGAAATCTATCGGCTTTCGCCCGAGCAAGTAACGCCTGGCACCCGCCTCAGTGAACTTCTCCAGTCCCGATTGAAATTGGGACTTAAGATGCTGTTAGACACCGACGACCGCGACGGCAAAGGCGTTGAGAGCGGCGTCGTTCCGACCACGACCGTCCATGAATTCGAGGACGGCCAGATCATTACCTGCAAGATCTATCAGATGCCGGGCGGCGCCTGGATGGCCACGCATGAGGACATCACCGAGCAGCGAAACCTGGGCGCCCGGCTGCAAGCGCAGCAGGAAATCCAAAGTGCGCAGGAAGAAAAGCTGCGGACGCGGAATCTGCAATTCGACATGGCGATCAACAACATGTCGCAGGGACTATGCTTCTTTGACGGATCTCACCGGCTGATCGTATGCAACGATCGTTATCTCGAGATGTACGAGCTATCGCGCGCTCGCATCCACGCTGGAATTACTCTGGCTGAAATCGTCGACATGCGCATCGAGGCTGGCAGCTTCCCCGCCATGTCCAGAGACGAATATCTCAACTGGCGCAGCGATATCGGTGTTTCTGCAGAACCTTCCGAGAGCATCGTTGAACTGCGCAACGGGCGTACCTTCAAGATCCGGCATCGGCCGATGCCCGACTTCGGCTGGGTCGCCACCCATGAAGATATCACCGAGCAGCGGCGATCCGAGGTCAAGATCGAATATATGGCCCACCACGATTCGCTTACCGATCTCGCCAATCGCGTGTTGCTGAACGAGCGGCTCGAACACGCGCTGGGTCGGATTCATGGCGAGGAAATGGTGGCGCTTCACCACGTCGATCTCGATCAGTTCAAGGCGGTCAACGATACGTTTGGCCATCCCGCCGGTGACAAGCTACTCAAACTGGTCGCGGACCGTTTACGCGGGCTGGTCCGCGAGACCGACACGATCGCGCGGATGGGCGGGGATGAATTCGTCATCGTGCAGGCTCCCATACCGGAACCTGCCGATGCCACCTCTCTCGCGCAGCGCGTCATAAAACTGATAAGCGAACCCTATGACATCGACGGCCAGCAAGCGATCATCGGCGCCAGCATCGGAATTGCGGTCGGTCCGGGCGACGGATTGAGCTCTGACAAGCTGCTGCGGAATGCCGATCTCGCGCTCTACCGGGCGAAAGGCGATGGCCGCGGCACGTTCCGCTTTTTCGAGCCCGCGATGGATCAGCAAATGCAATCCCGCCGCATCATGGAACAGGACCTTCGCAAGGCGCTGCCGGCTGGCGAATTCGAACTGCATTACCAGCCGGTGGTAAGTCTCGCGAGCAACGAAATCAGCGGATACGAAGCCTTGATTCGCTGGAATCATCCGACCCAGGGCATGGTCGCTCCGGACGCATTCATTCCGCTGGCCGAGGAGATCGGCTTTATCGTTCCGCTGGGGGAGTGGGTCATCAGGCAGGCATGTGCCACGGCTGCGAGATGGCCGAGAGAAACCAGCGTTGCGGTCAATATCTCGGCGGTTCAGTTCCGAAGCCCCGGCCTGATGCAAGTTATCATTGGCGCACTCGCGGCTTCGGGCCTGTCGCCGACCCGGCTCGAGATTGAAATTACTGAAACCGTTCTGTTGCAGGACAAACAAGCGACCCTTGCCATCCTTCACCAGTTGCGGGCACTCGGTGTCGCGATCGCCATGGACGACTTCGGCACCGGATACTCCTCGCTCACCTATCTTCAAAGTTTTCCGTTCGACAAGATCAAGATCGACCGATCGTTCATCAGAAACATTACGGAGAGCGCAAGCTCGCTCAATATCGTGCGGGCGGTCGCGGCGCTCGCCAATGGAATGGGCATGACGGCCACTGCCGAAGGCGTGGAAACCCGGGAACAGCTCGACAGGATTGCATCGGAGGGCTGCACGGAGATGCAAGGATTCCTGTTCTGCAAACCACTCCCCGCCGCTGAGATCGAACGGCTGTTCCATTCGGGACGTGAGGCGCGGAAGGTTCCCGCGCGCACTTTCGCAGCCTGATATCACGGCTCCTGCGGGGATAAGGTCAAAATTCTCTGGCGATCGTGGCCAGCATCTCGAGCAACGCGGCGCGGTTGGTCGGGCCCAACAACGCGTTGAGGCGCGCCTCGTGCTTGGCGGCGACGAGCTTCTTGGCGCGCGCCAGAACCGCCCGGCCCTTGTCGGACAGGACCAGGATGTGGGAGCGGCGGTCATTGGTCGAGCGGATCCGCGCGCACAGGTCACGGCTCTCCAGGTTGTCGAGCATCGCCACGAAGTTGGGCCTGAGAATGCCGAGCGTATTGGCGATTTCGGTCTGGTTGCGTCCGGGATTGTTGTCGAGCAGCAGCAGCACCGAGAATTGCGCCGGGGTCAGCCGCAGCGGCGCGACGCAGCGAATGAAATCCTCGAAGATTTTCAATTGGGCGCGCTTGAGCGAATAGCCGAGCAAATCTGACAATTCCCCCATCTGCAGCGCCGTTGTTTCGGAAGCTACCTCGATCGCCTCCTTACGGGCGGGACGGGACGCCTTGGCGGGCTCGATCGCGTTGGTTTTGGAAGCCGTCATCGCTTGATGCTCGAAATCGCGGTAGCCTGGGAAAGGCCGGCTGGGCGGGGTCGCGGCTTGAGATTATATTTGATAATTGTTATCCGTCATATCAAATACCGGCAGCCTTTTTCAACTGCTGTTATCGGACGGTCGCCTGGCCCAGGGGATTCGTGACCGCTCGACGCGAGGGGAGCGCCCGGTCTTGAATACGACGATCATGCTGTTCCTGGTGCAGGACGGCATTACCAACGGCGCGATCTATGCGCTGCTCGGCCTTGCGCTGGTGCTGGTGTTCGCGGTGACCCGCGTGATCCTGATCCCGCAAGGTGAGTTCGTCACCTACGGCGCGCTGACCTATGCCTCGCTGTCATCGGGCCAGATGCCGGGCACCGCGCGCCTCGCGGTGGCGATGGGTATCGTGGCGTTCGGCCTCGACCTGTTTGCCGGTCGAAGGTCGCTGCGCCCGAGTCTCGTCGCGCGCGCATTCGCGCTCAATGTCGTGTTGCCTTTTGTCATCCTCGCCCTGACATCCTGGCTTGCCGGCCGCCATCCGCCGATGGCCGCCAATATCGCATTGTCGCTATTGATCGTGGCTGCGATCGGACTGTTTCTCTATCGCATCGCGTTCCAGCCGATCGCCCATACCTCGGTGCTGGTGCTGCTGATCGCCTCGGTGGGCTGCCATCTTGCGCTGCAGGGATTTGGCCTGGTGTTTTTCGGTGCCGAAGGCCAGCGCGGCCCGGCGATTTCGGATGCGGCTTTCACCGCCGGCCCGCTCCGTTTCACCGGCCAGAGCATCGCCGTCTACGCCATCACGATCGCCTTCATGGCTGGCCTGTGGCTGTTTTTCGGCCTCACGCTCTATGGCAAGGCGCTGCGCGCCACCGCGGTCAATCGGCTGGGCGCGCGACTGGTCGGGATCAGAACCACACTGTCGGGGCAGATCGCATTCCTGCTGGCCTCGATGATCGGGGCGATCTCGGGAATCCTGATCGTGCCGATCACGACGCTGTATTACGACACGGGATTCCTGATCGGCCTGAAAGGTTTTATCGCCGCGATCATCGGCGGGCTGGTGAGCTATCCGCTCACCGCCGCCGCGGCGCTGGTGGTGGGCACGGTGGAAGCGTTTTCCTCGTTCTATGCCAGCAATTTCAAGGAAGTCATCGTTTTCACCCTGATCCTTCCCGTGCTCGTGCTGCGGTCGCTGGCGGCGCCCGCGGTCGAGGAAGAGAAGGATTGATCGCAATGCCGCAGCGGCTGCCCATGGTCGTGTTCGCTTTGGTCATGGCGGCGATCCCGTTCATTCCGGGCATGCCGCCGTTCTGGATCGTGCTGCTCGACAATATCGGGCTCGCCGCTTTGGTGGCGATGGGGCTTGTGCTGCTCACGGGGGTCGGAGGCCTCACGTCATTCGGCCAGGCGGCATTCTGCGGATTTGGCGCCTATACCACGGCGGTGCTGACCACGGCTTATGGTGTGTCACCTTGGCTAACGCTGCCGCTCTCGCTGCTAGTCTCCGGCATCGCCGCCGTCGCGCTCGGCCTCGTCACGGTGCGATTGTCGGGCCACTATCTGCCGCTCGGCACCATCGCCTGGGGCCTCGGCCTGTTCTATCTGTTCAGCAAGCTCGAATTCCTCGGCCGCAACGACGGCATCTCCGCGATCCCGCCACTGACGATCGGCGAATTCCGGATGATTGACCCCGGAACGATCTACTTCGCGATCTGGACCGCGGTCCTGCTCTCGGCGCTGATCACCACCAACCTGCTGGACTCGCGAACCGGCCGCGCGATCCGCGCGCTGCGGCGCGGACATATCGCCGCCGAAGCCTTTGGCGTGCAGACCCCGAGCGCCAAGCTTTTGGTTTTCATCCATGCCGCGGTGCTGGCGGGCCTTTCCGGCTGGCTCTATGCGCATTTCCAGCGCGCCGCGACGCCGACGCCGTTCGGCGCGCAGGCCGGCATCGAATATCTCTTTATCGCCGTGGTCGGCGGCGCCGGCTACGTCTGGGGCGGCGTGCTTGGCGCGGCCATCGTCGTCGTCTTGAAGGAAATCCTGCAGAGCTATTTGCCGTATCTGTTTCACGGCGAAGGCCAGCTCGAGACCATCGTATTCGGCATCCTGCTGGTGGTGCTGCTGCAACTGGCGCCGTCAGGGGTGTGGCCCTGGCTGATGACGCGGTTGCCGTTCAAGCCAATACGCGCGCGGCCCGATACATCGCTTGCTTTGCCCCCGCGCGCGCGCGCCGCGGCAACCCCCGATGTACTGTTGCGGATCGACCATGCGCGCAAGCAGTTCGGCGGCGTGATCGCCGTCAACGACGTCTCTTTCGATGTTGCGGCCCGCGAGATCGTCGCGCTGATCGGCCCGAACGGCGCCGGCAAGAGCACAACCTTCAACCTGATCACGGGCGTGCTGGCCTCCTCGAGCGGCAACATCTCCGTTCTCGGCAGGAATATCGACAATGCGCCGCCGCAGGAGGTGGCAAAGCTCGGCATCTCCAGAACCTTCCAGCACGTCAAACTGGTGCCCGGGATGAGCGTGCTGGAAAACGTCGCGATCGGCGCGCATCTGCGCGGCGAGGCCGGCGCGATCGCCAGCATGTTCCGTCTCGACCGCCCGGATGAGGCCAGATTGCTCGCGGAAGCGGCACGCCAGATCGAACGCGTCGGCCTCAGCGACCAGATCGACGCGCTGGCCGGCAGCCTGCCGCTCGGCCAGCAGCGCATCGTCGAGATCGCGCGCGCGCTGTGCGTCGATCCGATCCTGCTTCTGCTCGACGAGCCGGCCGCGGGACTGCGGCATATGGAGAAGCAGCGACTCGCAGGCCTGTTGCGCACGCTGCGCGACGGCGGCATGTCGGTGCTGCTGGTCGAGCACGACATGGGCTTTGTGATGGATCTGGCCGACCGCATCGTGGTGCTCGACTTCGGCACCAAGATCGCCGAAGGCACGCCGGACGCGATCAAGACCAACCCCGACGTGATCAAGGCCTATCTCGGAGCCACGTCATGAATCCCGGCAGCAACACGCTGTTGTCGGTGTCGTCGGCGCATGTCGCCTACGGCAAGGTCGAGGCGGTGCGCTCGGTGTCGCTCGAGGTCGCCGGCAACGAGATCGTCACCATCGTCGGCGCCAATGGCGCCGGCAAGACCACGCTGTTGAACGCCATCATGGGTATCCTGCCCGTGAGGGGCCGCGTGACCTTTGCCGGCGAGGACATCGCGCAGCTTGAGATCGAGGACCGCGTCGCGGCCGGCTTAAGCCTGGTGCCGGAACATCGCGAGCTGTTCGCCTCCATGAGCGTCGAGGACAATCTGCAGCTCGGCGCATTCCGTATCGCCAAGGCGATCGCGGCTAAATCCTTCGAACGGGTCTACACACTGTTCCCGCGGCTCAAGGAGCGGCGCGGACAGTTGGCGGGAACACTGTCCGGCGGCGAGCAGCAGATGCTGGCGATGGGCCGCGCCCTGATGGGCGCACCAAAACTGCTGATGCTGGACGAGCCAAGTCTGGGCCTCGCCCCGATCATCGTCGCCGATATCTTCCGCACCATCGGCGAGTTGCGCGCCAGCGGTGTCTCGGTGCTGCTGGTCGAGCAGAACGCGCAGGCCGCGCTAAAAATCGCCGACCGCGCCTATGTGATGGAGCTCGGCGAATTCATCCTGAACGGACCGGCCAGCGATATCGCCACCAACGCGCGCGTGGCCGCAAGCTATCTCGGCTTTACGCACGAGGGTGAGAGCGCGGTTTAGAGCCCGACCGTCATGCCCCGCGAAGGCGGGGCATCCAGTATTCCGCGGCCGCGAGATTTCAATCTCGGGCGGCGGCGATTACTGGATCATCCGCCTTCGCGGATGATGACGATGACGCGTCAGGAAACGTCCTGCACTCACTTCGCCAGCACGTACTTCCCGTCCTTTACCGTCAGCAGAATGCGCGAGCGATCGTCGAGGCCGTAGCGATCGGTTTCGGTGAAGTTGTAGACGCCTTGGCTCGCGGCGATATCGCGCTCGGTCAAAAGCGCCTGGCGGAGCGCCTCGCGAAATTCCGGCGTGCCGGGCTTGGCCTTCTTCAGCGCGACCGGAACGATGCGTTCGAGAACCAGAAACGCATCGTAGGAATGGCCCGCGAACTGGCTGCGGCTGTTGGGGCCGTATTTCGCCTCATAGGCCTTGTCCAGAGCCAGTCCCGGCTTTTTGGTCAGCGCGCTGTCAGGCTGATCCTCGGGATCCATCACCGGACCCGAGGCCATCAGCACGTCCTCCGCTGCCTTCCCGGCGATGCGGATGAAATCCATGCTGGCGGCGCCGTGGGTCTGATAGATCAGTCCCTTGTAGCCGCGCTCGCGCAGCGCCGTCTGCGGCAGCGCCGCCGCAGTGCCGGACGCGCCGACCAGGATCGCATCGGGATTGGCGGCGACCAGCTTCAGCACCTGCCCCGCCACGGAAGTATCCGGCCGCGCGAAGCGCTCTTCATCGACCAGCGTCATGCCCATCGGAACGCCCTGCGTCTTGAAGTCGTTGAACCAGAGGTCGCCGTAGGAATCGGAATAGCCGATATAGCCGACCGTTTTCACGTTATGCGCCTTCATGTGCGCGTAGACCACCTTGCCCATGATCGGGATCGGCTGCGGCATCGATACCGACCATTTCGCGCGCTCCGGGGTGATCGGAAACGGCGCGAGGGCGATATGGGGAATACCCGCCTCGTTGGCGACGTTGGACACCGCCACGGTCGGCGGCGTCGTCGAGGATCCCATGATGATGTCGGCCTTGGATTCCGTGACGAAACGCCGCGCATTGTTGGTGGCGTTGGTCGCGTCGCCGCCGTCGTCAAGCACGATGACCTTGAGCGGCACCCCGCCGATTTCCTTCGCCACGAATTCCAGCGCGTTGCGCTCGGGAATCCCGAGCGCCGCCGCGGGCCCGGTGGTCGTCACCGTGATGCCGATGACGATCTCATTGCTTTGCGCCAGCGCGGGCAACGCCTGCAGCGCAACAGACGCAGCGATCACCGCGGCGGACAGGTAAAATTTCTTCATCTATTCCTCCCTCGTTATTGTGGTTTGATCGACCTCTGTTTGTCAGCCCTGCATGAACTTCGCAACAATCTCCTGCGGCACCGCCGCCGATTTCAGCCGCGCCGGATCGTCCGGATGGCGCCCGACCAGCACCCGGGTCTCGAACGCCTCGATCGCCAGCGCCTCGCCCTTGAACACCCTGTGGGTCACCTCGAAGCTCGAACGCTTGAAACTCTCGATCCGGCTTTCGATCGAGATCCAGTCCCCATGGGTTGAGGCGATATGGAATTTCGCACGCGTGTCCACCATCGGAATCCCGACCAGGCCATATTTCTTGATGAGATTCTGCTTGGAGTAACCGGCGGCCTCGAACAGGATCGAGGTCGAGTTGTCGAACATCTCGAAGTAGCGCGGGTAATAGACGATGTTGGCGGGGTCGCAATCGCCCCACTGGATCTGCACCTCGCGCCGGTTGACGAACATCGCTTCATTGAACCCTTGTTTTGGCGAGGGCAGTACGCCCCCTGGCTAACGGGCTTTCGAATAAGGCTATAGCGTTACCACGTGTGCCGGCGGTGTTGGCGAATAAAGCATCTCGATCAGGCCGCGGCGGTGGTCGAGCACCGCGGCCTGGTTGATCGAGCCCTTGTCGGTGACTTCGCCGCGATCGATCGACAGCGGCGTATCGAGCAGCAAAGCGCGGGTGATCCTGGTCGAAGACCCCGTCGCCGTCGTCAGAAACTTCGTAAATCGTTGGCGAAATGCACCGCAAACCAGCGGGTCGGAAGCCATCGCGGCAACGTCATCGGCCGTAAGCGCCGGGTTGATCAGGCGGCAGCCGTCGAGATCGAGGATGACCAGCGCGCAGATTTCGTCGCGGTTGATGCCGGCGATCACGACATCCCGCACCAGCGGCGCACAGGCCGCGACGAACCTCGCGCGCAGCGGGCCGACGCTAACCCAGGTCCCGCTGGACAACTTGAAATCCTCGGCAATGCGGCCATCGAAATCGAAGCCCTTGTCGAAATCATCGGGATCAACCGGCTTGAGTGCATCGCCGAACTTGTAAAAACCTTCCTCGTCGAATGCCGCCGCGGTCAGTTCCGGTTGACGCCAATAGCCGGGCGTGACGTTCGGGCCACTGGCGCGAACTTCCAGCTTGCCGTTGTTCGGAACAAGCTTGGCGTCGTTACCGGACACGGGGAGCCCGACATGGCCCGAGCGGCTGGTGGCCGGCCGCACCGACATGAAGAACGGCGCGGTCTCGGTGGCACCGAGGCCGGTCAGCATGGGCACGCGGAAACCGGTTTCTGCGACAGCGAGTTCGTCGAGGCTGTTCCAGATGAAGGGCGACAGCGCCGCGCCCGAGAAGAACATCGCGTGCAGCCGGCGGAAGAATTTTCCGCGCAACACCTTGTCATCGCGGAGGTACGGCAGCAGCGATTCATAGCCCTTCGGCACGTTGAAATAAACCGTCGGCGAAATCTCGGCGAGATTGCGCACGGTTTGCTCAATCCCGCCGGACATCGGCTTGCCGGCGTCGAGATACATCGAGCCGCCATTGTACAGCGTCAGCCCGATATTGTGATTACCGCCAAAGGTGTGATTCCACGGCAGCCAGTCGACGATGACGGGCGGTTCGTCCTTCAGGAAGGCCATGGTTTCGCGGATCATCACCTGATTGGCGCAGATCATCCGCTGGGTATTGATGACCGCCTTCGGATTGCCGGTCGAGCCGGAGGTGAGCAGGAATTTTGCGATTGTTTCGGGACCGATGGAATCATGCGCGGCGTCGAGGCCCGGATGGTCCGGAGATGTCAGCAATTCGGCGAGCGAGGTTATCTTGCGGCCGGGCACCTCGCCGTGCGAGGCCACAACCTCGGTGGCATCGGGAACGTTGGCGGCGATCGCATCGGAAAATCTTGCGGCGTCGTCGGCATACACCAGGCCGGGCGTCAACAGCTTCATCAAATAGGAAAGCTTGCCGTAATCCTTCGACACCAGCGAATAGACTGGCGATACCGGACAGAACGGGATGCCCGCATAAAGCGCGCCAAACGCCAGCAGCGCGTGATCGATCGAGTTGCCGGAGAGAATGACGATCGGCCGTTCGGCGGAGAGATCGCGCCTCAGCAAGCCTGAGGCGATATGGCGGGCGTGCCTAAGCAATTGCGCGTAGGTGACTTGCCGCCAGCCGCCGCGCACCTCGCGCTCAGCCATGAAGATGCGGTCTGGCTCTGCCTTCGCCCACAGATGCAGGCGGTCGGTGAGCCGGGCCGGATATTGGCCGAGCGGGATTTTCGGCCGCAGATAGATCGTGCCGTCATCGCGGCGCTCGACGGTCACGGCCGGATCGCCGAAGGAAATGCCGCGCAACGGATGCACCGTGCCACCGGGCACCAGCGCCCCGCCGCGCGCGCTCGGGACGGGCATTTCAGGCTGTGCGCTCATGCCCATCGGCGTTTGTTACGTCCTGTCCTGAATAGTTATGTTTTATAACGAATTCGAACGGAGTCAATAAGGCCTGCTATTCAGCCCGAAGACACCCGTGTCCCGGGCGCGGTGCAGCGTTCTCCTAGCGATGCGCGAGCATCGTCCAGTACGCTGCTCCGCAGAACCGGGACCCACGACAACAACATGTTCGAGGTGTGGACCCCGGATCAGCAGCGCATGGGAACGGCGTCCTCCTCATAGCACCTGATGCACGTCGATCTCGACGCGGTCCGGATGCCGCGCGCCGACGCCGACGAACAGGTTTTCCATCAGCCAGCGGTATTTCGCGGCGCCGGTTTCGAATTTCGGCACCGAGCGAAAATATATCTGCGCGGGATCGACGATCTCGCCTTGGGCGATCCGCTCAAGCAGTGGCTTCGGACCGAAGCGGATGCCGATGTTTTCGATATAGATGATGGCGCCGTCGTCCAGCTCAAAGGCATATTTCGCTTCGAGTTCGGTAAAGCCGTTTGGGCGGATGATCTGGAAATCCGCGCCGCAGGGAAAAATCGTGCCCCGCATGCCCTCGCCGCGAACTTCACCGCCGAGCACCGGAATGACCCGCCTGACGCCCTGACCGAAATCGCCGGCGACAATCGGCGTGCCGATCCTGATGGCGAGGCTGAAAACATATTTGGTTTGAAGATCAGGCACCATCAGTCACCTCAACCTTGTCGCTTGAGGGCGAATATATCTAGTGGACCATCATGCGTTGCGGCAGCCAGGTCGCCAACAACGGAAATGTAATCAGGATGACCAGCCGTACCAGATCAGTCGCCACGAACGGGATCACGCCCCGGAAAATCGTGGCAAACGACACATCCTTGACGACGCTCTTGATCACGAAAACATTCATTCCGACCGGCGGATGGATCAGGCCGAGTTCCACCGTCATCACGATGATAACGCCGAACCAGATCGGGTCGAAGCCGAGATGGGAGACCACGGGAAAGATGATCGGCACCGTCAGGATGATCATGGCCATCGCATCCATCAGGCAACCGAGCACCAGATACATCACCATGATGAGGGCGAGGATACCGTAACGGCCGAGACCAAGGCCGGTGAGAAGTTCGGTGACCTTTTGAGGCGTCTGCGTCACCGTGAGGAAATACCCGAAGATCAATGCACCGATCAGCACGGTGAAGACGGCGGCGGCGGTGCGGGTCGCCTGCAGCAGCGAGGCGAGGATCTTTTCCCTGTCCAGCCGCCCGGTAAGAACGCCGATCAGGAACGCGCCGGTAGCGCCGACGCCGCCTGCCTCGGTCGGCGTGAAACGCGGCAGGTATGGCAGGCCATAGAGCCCGCCGATGACGAACACGAACAACAGCACCGGCGCCCAGATATTGCTGAGGCCGGCAAACCGTTCGCGCCAGGTGGTTTGGGCACCGGTCGGCAGGAAGCCCGGCCGAAAATAGCCGATCAGCGCGATGGTGATCATGTACATCATCATGGCGAGCACGCCGGGAACGATGCCGGCGATGAAGAGCTTGCCGATGTCCTGCTCGGTGATGATGCCGTAGACAGCGAGCACGGTCGAGGGTGGCAGCATGGCGCCCAGCGTGCCGCCGGCCGCGATGACGCCAGTGGCGAAGGATTGCGGATAACCGAACCGCCGCATCTCCGGGTAGGCCACGGCCGAAAACGTCGCCGCTGTCGCCACCGAGGAGCCGCAGATCGCGGCAAAGCCGCCGCAGGCCGCCACCGTGGCGATCCCCAGGCCGCCGCGCAGATGTCCGACGAAGCCGTTGGCGGCGCGAAACAGTTCGCGGCTCATGCCGGAATTGCTGACGAATGTTCCCATCAGCAAGAACATCGGAATGACGCCGAAGGTATAGTCGGTCACCGTGCGCATCGAGGTTTGGCCGACCAGCTTCAGCGCCGGCGAAAACCCGACCAGATAGCCGAAGCCGGAGACGCCGACGAGGCCCATCGCCATGCCCACCGGCACGCGCAGCAGCATCAGCGCAAACAGCGCGACGAAGCCGAGGATGGCGACGGCATCGGTGCTCATGCCAGTCTACTCCACGGTCTTGATGCCGGGTTCGCGCATCAGATCCGGGCTGACGATCAGGCGATAGGTGCGGATCGCGATCAGCAGCACCGCGGAGACGTCGCCCGCCCAGGCGATGGCAAAAAACGGCCAGGTCGGCATGTGCATTTCAAAGGTAAGGACATTGTCGTTGTAGGTACCGCGGACCTTGTCGAACAGCGTCCATGTCTGCACGCTCACCACGAACAACAGCACCAGGGTGGCGAAGACGTCGATCCAGCGCTGGTATTTCGGACCCACATTGGCCCAGATCAGATCGACGGTGATGTGTCCGCCGCGGTAGCTGGTGGCGGCGATGCCCCAAAAGATCAGAATGCCGAGCAACATGCGCCCGATGTCGAAGGAATCCGGAATCGCATAGTTCAACGTGTTGCGCAGAATGACGGCGATGAAGATGTTGGCGGCGACGATGCCGACAAAGCCGGCTGCGATCCATTCGATCGTGTCGATGAAACGATCCATTGACGCACGAGTCATGTCCGCTCCGAACGGCCAGCATTGCAGGAAAAACGGCATCGGCGGCAGACTTCCGCCGCCGAACCGGCGCGCGTCAGGCCCTTACTGCGTCAAGGCGTTGTATTTGGCGAGAGCGGCGCGCAGTTCGCCGATCGCCGCGTCCGGATCGCTGCCGGCCTTCCTGACGCCCTCTGCCCAGGTCTTGATCAGCGGCTCGGACGCCTTCTTCCACAACGACAACTGGTCGGGTGTCAGTTTGTAGACCTCGTGATCGGTCTCTGCCTTCACCTTGTCGAGGCCGCTGTCCTCGAACCGGCCCCAGGGCTCGCCGACGCGGCCGGCGGCCTCGGTATTGCAGTTGTTGTCGATCGCCTTCTTCTGCCGGTCGGACATCTGGTTGTATTTGTCCTTGTTCATCACGAAGGCAAACGTCGTGACGTAGAGCGGCGCGTCCATGTCGTATTTCGTCACCTTGTCGATGCCGAACAGCACCAGCGATCCCCACGGGAAGGTGACGGCGTCGGCAACGCCGCGTTCGATGATATCGCGGACTTCGGGCGCCGAGGACTGCACGTTGGTGCCGCCGAGCAGCGTCACGAAATTCGCCATGGTGGCGTGGGCGGGACGGATCTTCATGCCCTTGATGTCATCGGGCACGACGATCTTTTTCGTGCGCGAATGGAACGAGGACGGCGAATGGATGAAGGCGAGGCAGAACTTGACGTCCTTCATCTCCTTCTCGGCATATTTGCGGTACCAGGCATCAAGCGCCATCGAGCCGCCCTTGGCGTCCGACATCAGGAACGGGAGCTCGCCGGCGCCGATGATCGGGAAGCGGCCGGGCTGATAGCCCGGATTGACGTAAGTGACGTCGGCGATACCATCGCGCGCCATGTCGTAATGGTCGAAGGCCTTGCCAAGCTGCTGCGCGGGATAGACCTTGTAATGAATGGTACCTCCCGAATCCTTTTCGACCGCCGCGCCCCAATCTTCCAACGCCTTTTGCAGCGGATGAGAAGCCGGCACCCAGTGCGACAGTTTCAGTTCGAAGGTCTTTTCCTGCGCGAAGGCAGGCGTTAGGCTGGCGGCCAACAGCAACGCCAAAAAGCTTTTCCTCATCGACCTCATCTCCCTGGAGCATAAGGGCTTCAATGGCCCTTTGCAGATATTGTTATATGATATAATTACCATTGCAAGTCGGGGGCGACTGTCTGCGTGCAGACTATATTAGTCGGGGGAGCAAGTATTGCGGACAAAAGTAGCAATCATTGGCGCGGGACCGGCGGGATTGCTGTTGGGCCAGTTGCTTCACACCCGCGGTATCGACAACATCATCCTGGAACGCCAAACGCCGGATTATGTGCTCGGCCGCATCCGCGCCGGCCTGCTTGAGGAGGGAACGGTAGCCCTGCTCGATGAAGTGGGCGCCGGCGCGCGCGCCCGCCGCGAGGGCCTTGTTCATGACGGCATCGAAATCGCCTTCGCCGGCCGCCGCCATCGCATCGACATGAAGGCCGCCACCGGCAAGACGGTGGTGATCTACGGCCAGACCGAAGTGACGCTCGATTTGATGAACGCCCGCAAAGCCGCCGGCCTCACTGCCGTCTATGAAGCCACCGACGTCAAGCCGCATGATTTCGATACCGACCATCCGCGCGTCACTTACGTCAAGGACGGCGTCGACCACGAGATCGCCTGCGACTTCATTGCCGGTTGCGACGGCTTTCACGGCGTCAGTCGCGCGAGCGTGAAGCCTTCGGCGATCCAGACCTTCGAGCGGATCTATCCGTTCGGCTGGCTTGGCATCCTGTCGGAAACGCCGCCGGTGTCCCGCGAACTGATCTACTCCAACCATGCGAGAGGATTTGCGCTTTGCACGATGCGCTCGATGCACCGCAGCCGTTATTACGTGCAGTGTCCGCTGCACGATCATATCGATCAATGGCCGGACGAACGGTTCTGGGATGAACTGAAGCGCCGGCTGGACCACGAGGCGGTCGCCAGCCTGGTCACCGGGCCGTCGATCGAAAAAAGCATCGCCCCGCTACGCAGCTTTGTCGCCGAGCCGATGCGATTCGGACGGATGTTCCTGGCCGGCGACGCGGCACATATCGTGCCGCCGACCGGCGCCAAGGGGCTGAACCTCGCCGCCAGCGACGTGTATTACCTTTCTCAGGCGTTGGGCGAATTCTACGACGAGAAATCCTCCGCCGGCATCGACCGCTATTCGGAGAAGGCACTGTCGCGAGTCTGGAAAGCCGTGCGCTTCTCGTGGTGGATGACCTCGATGCTGCACAAATTTCCCGACGAAGGAGAATTCGCCACGCGGATTCAGCTGGCCGAGCTGGAGTATCTCGTCAGTTCGAAAACAGCCTCGGCCTCGCTGTCGGAAAATTATGTCGGCTTGCCGTACTAGGCGTTTGCCGTAAGCTCGGTCGTCAATTGCGAGGAGCGAACGGACCGCAACGACGGGGGAGACCATGCTCACCCTTTACTTCGCGCCCGGTTCAAGTTCGTTTGCCGTGCATATCGCGCTGCACGAGATTGGTGTTGCCTTCGAAGGCAAGCCGATGTCCTTCAATGGAAACGACCTGCGCTCGCCCGAGTATCTCAAGCTCAACCCTGAAGGCAAGGTTCCGACGCTGCTCGTCGATGGTCGTCCGCTCACCGAGGTCGCCGCAATCCTCTTTTATCTCGCCAGGCGCTTTCCCGAGGCCGCGCTGTTGCCCCCTGATATCGAGGCCGAAGCCCAGGCGCTGTCGTGGATGTCGTTCATCGCCTCGACGCTGCATCCCGCGCGCCAGCGCGGCCTTGAATATGCCCACGAGGTCTATGCCATCGCGGACCGGCGGCTGGGCAACGGCTGGGCCATCGGCAGCTATTCGATTGCCGACATCCATCTGTTTCGGCTGTACTGGCGGTTCGCCAATTCGCTGAAACCTGCGCCCGAAAGTTTTCCCAATTTGACCGCGCATTATCAGCGCATGATGGCCAGGCCCGCGGTGCGGCGAACGATCGAGATTGAAAGCGCGATCGGATATCAACTGCCGGCGTGATCGGCGTCATCGCAAACCGAATGCAAAAATCCCGTTTTAAACTTTGTATGCGGTGCATTTCGCAGCCGGATCGCGTTCAATAGCGGCAATGTATCGCCCGCACGCGAGTTTCACGCGCATGACCGCCACCGACATTCCGCAAGGCTTCGAGCGCCAGTCGCGGCGCAGTCCGCTCACCGATCCCTGGGAGCCGATCTATTCACGGCTAACCCCCGACGCGCTCATCCTCGGTCTGCGGCTGGCCACGCCGCATACCAACGCGCGTGGGTTCGTCCATGGCGGGCTGATCGCCGCGCTCGCCGACAAAGCCATGGGACATAGCTGCGGCCACAAAATGCGCGGCGATCATTCGCTGGTGACCGTCAGCATGTCGATCGATTTCATCAGCAGCGCCCAGATCGGGCAGTGGTTCACGGTCGAGACGGATGTCGTCAAGACCGGCAGCACGCTGTGCTTCGCGCAGTGCCTCGTCAAAGCCGACGACGTCGTCATCGCGCGCGCCAATGCGACTTTTCGGGTGATGACGAAGAAGAAAGGGACGTAGCCCTAGGCGGCCTGCCGCAACGGTATCCAGGCGAAGTCCGGAAAATACTGCAGCATCATGCGATCGACATAGGCGACAAGATTTCCGAATTGTTCGGTCCGCTCGCGCAATGGCGAGGCGAAGAACGGCGTCAGAATTCCGGCAAGCGCGCCAAAAGCGGTGGCGTCGGTTCCGCAGGCGGTGTCGCCCAGCAGATAAGGCTTGTCGCCGAGCTGGACCGACAGCGCAAACAGCGATCGGGCGGCAAGATCTACGTCTTCGTCCGGGGCGTGGCGGCCGAGCCCGCTCAGCAGGTAATTCTCGGCGACACGCAACTGGGCATCTTCGCGGAGCTTTTCGCGCAGATGCTCGGGGGCGCCGTCGAAAAAATGCGCAGGCCCCTTGGCAAAGTTTTCCGGATCGACCCAGCGTGCGCCGACCAGCGCCCAATAGAGGTGATGTTCGATCATCCGCTCGAACGCCCAGGCCTGCGCGCGCTGCTGCAAATTGAAAGGGGCGTCGAAATCGAAGCCGTATTTGCCTTCGATGTGCGCGCGAATGAAGGTGGAATCGGCGATGCTCTCGGCCTCGTCATCGATATAGGGCAGTTGTCCCTTGGGAGAGCGCGGCGGCATCGCCTTCTCCTTGCGATAGGCCAGACCCGCCATCTTCAGCTGGACTTCGGTCTTGGTCACAAACGGGCTGATTTCCGGCAGGCCGAAACCCGGGCCGAACCCGTAAAGGGTGATCATAAGAGCGCTCCCGTTTTCCTGAGCAGGCGCTTCAGACTAGCCATCCCCTGCTGCCACCGTGGTGTCAGCAGCGGCAATACCGTCATCCAAAAGTCGAGACCGTAGATAATCATCATGGATAAAATCCTCCTGGTTGGAGTGTTGTCTTGGGTATACTGGCCCCCTGCTGCCAACATGCTGTCAGCATCGAATGCCGTTCTTCAAAAAGGGCAAAAGAGACTTCCCATGAGACGCGCGGACCGGCTGTTCCAGATCATTCAAGTGCTCCGGCGCACCCGCAAACCGATGACCGCGGATGCGATCGCGGCCGAGCTGGAGACCTCGAAACGGACCATCTACCGCGACATCGCGACCCTGATCGGACAGCGCGTGCCGATCCGCGGCGAGGCCGGCATGGGCTATATTCTGGAGAAGGGATTCGACCTGCCGCCGCTGATGCTCACTCCCGACGAGATCGAAGCGGCCGTGCTCGGCGCGCAATGGGTCGGCGGCAATGCCGACCCGGCCTTGTCCCGCGCCGCTCAGGACCTGATCGCGAAAATCGCCGACACCGTCCCCGAACGGTTGCGGCCTTTTGTGCTTGAACCTGCCAGCCGCGCGCGCCCGGGCTGGCGCAGGGAACCCGATCGCATCGACATGGCAAAGACGCGTGCGCAGATTCACGAGGGAAGAAAGATCGCGCTACGCTATCGCGACGAACACGGCCGCGACAGCGAACGCACCATCTGGCCGATCGCCATCGGCTATCTGGAAGCCGTGCGGATTCTGGCGGCATGGTGTGAGCTGCGCCGGGATTTTCGCAGTTTTCGCACCGACCGTGTGGTCGACGCCATGTATCTCGATGAAAAATACCCCGAACGGCGTGACCTGCTCAGAGCGCGATGGCGCAGGAGCCTGGTCTGGGAACATCCGAGCGATACCTGACAAGGCGAAGCCTGAGGGACGTCTGGCACTTCATCCTGTTGCGCGCTAAACAGCGACATGGAGACGAGCCACCCATCCATCGAAGCCGAAAGCCCCTGCCAGGCCTGCGGCGCGTGCTGTTCCTATTCGGAGAACTGGCCGCGATTCACAACCGAAGGCGATGCGGCGCTCGATCTGATACCGGCAAACTTCGTCAACGAAAGGCAATCGGGCATGCGCTGCGAGGGCGAACGCTGCGCGGCGCTGTCAGGCAAGATCGGCGTGAGGACGGCCTGCACGATCTATGCGGTGCGGCCGGAGGTCTGCCGGACCTGCCTGCCCGGCGATGTCGAATGCGAAATGGCGCGGAAACGGCACGGCCTGCCGGCGCTGGGGTAGT
This sequence comes from uncultured Alphaproteobacteria bacterium, assembly GCA_963742425.1. Lineage (GTDB taxonomy): Bacteria > Pseudomonadota > Alphaproteobacteria > Rhizobiales > Xanthobacteraceae > Bradyrhizobium. The sequence continues at coordinate 480,150 of CAVULR010000002.1, read as the reverse complement.
CCCCGGTCATTTGGCTTTATCTTTGTGGGTCCCGGTTCTGCGGAGCAGCGTAAGAACGCCGCACCGCGCCCGGGACGCGGTATCGTCGAGATCGATGTGCATCGGGTCCCGTGACGAAGGCCGCGTTCCCCGGATGCTGCGCAGCGCTCTTGCGGTGCGCTGCTGATCCGGGCTCCATCATCACATCGGAGCGGCTAGTGTGACCTGTTATGCCCGTACGGCTTGCGCGAGATCTTCGTCCGGTTCGTCCTCGAACGGCGAGAACGTGCTGAGCGGTTTGGTCGAGAGCGTGATCGGCTTGCGGTTGCCGTAGGAAGACGGGGCAATGCGCGCGGCCGGTTCGCGCGACAGCGCGTAGAGGGTAGAGCCGACGCGTCCACCCAACTGGATCAGTTCCTGTTCGCTGCAGCTTGCCGCGATCGCGAGCGCCAACTGATGCAGATGGCTTCTGCGATAGCAAAACAGCGCCAGCATGGCCCGGACATCGGAAGAGACGCTCTCCACGAGCTGAGGCAGGCCGTTCTCGTTGGCGCGATACATTTCGCCGAGCAATTCGTCCCGCACCGGGCAGAAATCGTTCTCGAAGGCTTCGCGGCTTGAAAACATTTGCACATCCCCCAGGGGCCACAGGATGCAATGCAACTGTCTAACGAAAGGTTAACCACCGCACCCGGTAATCGGGCGGTCGACTTGAACGAACCCGCCGAATCAGACAGGCGCAGCCGCTCCAATTTCTAAAGCGCATTTGCCTTGATCCAGTCGGACACCGCCCGGCCAATCGCCGCTCCGGAGTCCTCCTGGATGAAATGCGAGCCTGGAACGGTGACTTCGGTCTGATTCCTCCAGCCCCGGCAAAAATCCCTGAGCGCACCGATCAGGATCGCGCCCGGCTCGGCATTGACGAACAGCTTCGGAATGTCGCTTGCGGCCAACCATTGTGAATAATCGGCTGCGATCGCCACCACGTCGGCCGGTTCGCCCGCGATCGGAATCTGCCGCGGCCAGGTCAACAACGGCCAGCGGTTCTCGCGCTCGAGATAAGGCCGCCGATATTCCGTCATCTCGGCTTCCGTCAGTTTTCTCAGGACCGAGCCCGGCAGCACCCGCTCGACGAACATATTGCGGTCGAGGATCATCGCCTCGCCCTTGTCGGAGCGGAATCCCTGGAAAATCGGCGTCGCCGACGCGCTCCATTCCTCCCAGGACGCGACGGGCCGCACGATGGCCTCCATGTAGGCGAGGCCGCGGACGCGGTCGCGGTGATGGTTGGCCCAGTCGAAGCCGAGCGCGGAGCCCCAATCGTGCACCACGAACAGGATGGATTGCGAAGGACCTATGACGGCATCGATGAAGGCCGCAAGATAGTTGCGGTGGGTCATGAAGCGGTAGGTATCCGGACCTGGATTGGGCAATTTGGCCGAGTCGCCCATGCCAATCAGATCCGGCGCGATCAGCCGGCCGCATCCCTCCAGTTCGGGAATAACGTCGCGCCATAGATAGGACGAGGTGGGGTTGCCGTGCAGAAGCAACACCGGTGCGCCCTCGCCGCGCTCGTGATAGGCCATACGGCTACCCAGCACATCGACGGTGTTTTTTGTAAGCGGTTGCTCTGTCATCAGGATCCTGCCTCTCACTTGTGCCAACATGCCGCGCAACGGCACAGGACGCAAATCAATGTCTCTGCCCTTCACCATTTCGGATCTGCGCCAGCGCCCCGAATTTTTCGAAATCGTGGCAATGCGGATTTGGCACGCATGGTGGGAGGCGGACGGCACTCCGTTCCACTATATTTCCGGCCGCCTGCGTGACAACATCAACGCCGAACCGATCCCGTTCGCGCTGGTCGCCCATGACGGCGACAGGTTTCTCGGCACGGCCTCGGTGATCGCATCCGACCTCGCAGAACGGCCGCAATTGACGCCGTGGGTCGCAGCGGTATGGGTCGAGCCACCGGCGCGAAATCGCGGTATCGCCAGGGCCATGGTTGAGCGCGCCACGCAGGATTGCTTCGCGCTGGGGGTCACCCGCGCCTATCTATGCGCGCGTCCGCGGCTGTCACGCTTTTACGAGGGCATGGGTTGGACTATTTTCGAACGAAAGGTCGGTGCGCACCAACTGAGCGTGTTCGTTCGCGATGTCAGTGGCCCATTCAGTTCGCCGCCATGAAAATCGACAGGCCGAAGCCAGTAAGATGGTGCAGCGCCTGATCGACTCCGATCAGTGTCCAGAACCACGGATGCGCCGCCTCCAGCGTCACGCCAAATGTCGACGCGCAAAACCCCTTGGCGCGATCGACCGTAATGTGAATGGCAAAATCGATCAACGCGACGAACCAGAACCGGGGCGCGATTATCAGGATCAGCACCATTGCAACCGCCAGATGAATCAGACAGTGCGCAAGCAGCGGCAGCGCCCAGCCGGTCTTTTGATCCTTGCCGATCGCCATCCAGGAATTTTGTAGAACGAAATCCGCGATGATGTGCTTGGCGGTGAGCAGCAGCATCCATCCCACCAGCGCGGCAACCGGAATCGATGACGACATGGGGGGAAAAGACAAAGCTGACGCCCTCGCTTAGACTGACTTGGAACCGGATGGACAGGACTGGAGGCGTTCAGCGCAACCTTTTCTCAAACCCCGGACAATTCGACCGATATCGCCCTTTTATGGCACCTCCCCGGCCAGAATGCACCTACGGGAACTTCGAAAAACAGCAAGTGTGGCCTAACGGCGATAGGTCCCGCGCAGCGCTCCGGGCCCGCCGGTAAGGTTACCGGGCGGCCTGATTTGCAATCCGCCCGCGGGGAGATATCATCGGCAACGGGAATATTACCGTTCTTTTTTAGATATTTAGGACTTCACCGGCCGCTCCTCGGAGCCGAAATGCGGAACGCGGCCCTCGGGTGCGGGTATGAGCCATGAGTGCTGAAGTCCCAACGCCGAAAGCGAAAAAATCGTCGGTACGCTCAAAGGTTGTGAGAAGCAACCGCCTGCAGGTGCTGCTGTTTGCCGTACTGACATTGATCCTGACGGTTGCGACGGTTTGGGGCGGCCGGATCTGGCTGCAGAATTCCGAAACGCTGATCTTCGCCGTCGGCGACGCCGGCAGCCCTGAGACCCGCTTTGCCGCCCGCCTTGCCGCCGTGTTGAAGAACACCAACTCGCGGCTGCGTCTCAAGATCGTGGCTAACGCCGACAATGCCCAGGCGCTCGCGCAGTTCGATCATCGGCAGGCCGATCTCGTGGTGCTGCGCACCGACGCAAAGGTACCGCTGCGCGCCCGCGCCCTTGCCGTCCTGGAACACGACCTCGTGCTGTTGATCAGCCCCGGCAGCAAAAAGATCAAGTCGCTCGCCGAGCTGAAGAAAAAGAAGATCGCCGTTCTGGCCGATGGCGAAGGCACCGCAGCCTTTGTCCGCAGCGCCCTCGAAATCGCAGACGGCTCCGATTCAACCGCCCGGGTGCAGATCGCGCCGCCGAATTCGACGCTCGACAAGCTGTTCGCATCCGGCGGATACGGCGCGGTGATTGCCATCGCGCACGCCTCGACGATCGTGAAAGACAAGAGTTACGAACAATATGCCAAGCGCGGCGGCTTCACCGTCAACGCGATCGACGGGTCGAAAGCGCTGGTGAGACGAAATCCCGGTATTTCCGAGGAAACGCTGACGACCGGCATGCTGTCCTCGACGCCCGCAATTCCTGATGACGATCTCGATACCATCGGACTGCAATGGCTTCTGGTCGCCCAGTCCAGGATGTCGACGACCACGGCAGGCGATCTCGCGCGCACCATTTACGAAAACAAGGCCGAGCTCGCGCTCGAAGACGGCTTTGCTTCCAGGATCGAACCTGCCGATACCGACAAGGACGCCTTCATCGTCGCGCACCAGGGCGCCGCCGAATATATCAACGACGACACCAAGACCTTCATGGACCGCTACAGCGATCTTTTGTATCTCGGCGCGGCGGCGCTCAGTGTCATCGGTTCGATTTTTGCGGGCATCTATACCAAGGTGACCAAGATCGCGCCCGAGAAAGCCAGCGAGCTGGCGACCGCCATTCTCAATATCGGCGAGAGAATCGAGCATGCCAATACGCTGGATTCGCTCGAGGCGCTGCAAGACGAACTTGAGGAAATCCTTCGCGGCGCGGTGATCGGATTGCGCGACGGCACCATCTCGACCGACGGGCTCGATACCTTCAAGCTCGGCTACGACTTCGTGCGCGACGAGATAGGCATGCGCCGCGATCACCTCAAGCGACATGCCGGCCATGAAGACAATGTGGTGATCGTCAAGACCGCGCAAAGCGCGTAAAGGCCGGTCCAACGCGGCCGATGCCCCGGCGGTAGCGCGATCAGTACTTCGCGACGACCGGGGGTGCCCAGTTGAACTTGTAGTTGATACCGACTCGCACAATATCGTCGGTGAGATGGATGCCGCCTAGGCGATTGGCGAACCCGACCGGGGGCGGGTTAAAGAATCCGGGATTGCCAAAGTCGATATGCAGATATTCGGCCTTCGCCGACCAATTCTGTGCGAAAGCCCATTCGACACCGCCGCCGACCGTCCAACCCCATACCGTCTGGTTCTCGGAGCCAAAAAACCCCGGACCAACCGCCGAAATTCCGACATCGGCTGCAGCCGCGCCTCCGGTCACGTAAAGCAGAATACGATCAAACGCGACGCCTGCGCGACCTCGAACGGTATATAGTGACCGCTCAGAGGTCGAAGACCTAAAGGCGGTATTGAAAGGTGCAATGTCAGGAGCACTACCGCGCTTGTTCGTCCACGAGCCGTCGCCCTCGACGCCGAATACGAAGTTTGAGACCTGATAATTGCAGCCCACGGTGCCACCGATCAGACCGCCGCTCAAATCGAACGTGTTGGTAATATCGGCGGCGATCCCGCCGGCGAGGTTCGTTTGGCGGCTTCTGCCCCAGGCGCCGCCGCCTTCAATACCAACGTAACAGCCGGTCCAGCTGTAAATCGGCGCGACGGCTATCGGTGGCGCCTTGGTGTAAGGCGCCCGGAGATCAGCGGCGAGTGCGGGGGCCACGCCAACTGCGATGAGCGCGGTCGCGCCGAGCACAAGCTTCTTCATTTTCGAACCTCCGGGCGTGAAATTCCGAACATAAAGAAGGCTGCGAGGAAAGACTGTCACTCGCCCGCCACAGTCAGCGGCAAAGGACAAAGCTAGGGAGCATCAACCCGCGGCGGCCTTCGCACTCGTGCCCGGCGCCCGCGCCCGGATCTCGGCGATCGCGCGCTTCAGCGCGGCCTGACGCGGATCGGGCATGGCGGCCGCGCGCGCCTCGGCGATCGCGGCGGCAAGATCGGCCAAAGGCAGCGCGCCGTCCAAGGTCGGCTTGACGAGGCCGTCGATGATCGCATGCCAGTCGGCGAGACCTTGCCGATAAACGTCGCCGTAACCCTGGATCATATCGGCGGTTTGCACGATCTCGTTTGCCGCACTCGGCTGCTTGACGAGGCTGCGGCGGATCATGTGCAGCCAGCGTTCGACCCAGGCGCGTTCCTCGGCATAGCGCACCGAGAACCGACGCCAACGCCGCAACGACGCCTCGATCTTCAAACGGCGTATGCCCCACCGGCTTTTCGTGCTGAAGCTTATCGAGAGCGACCTGTGCGTCCAGTGCATCCATTCGAGCACGCCGAGCACCGGCTCGGCGACGACGGCGGGAAGCGCCCCGATCAATTCATCGAGCCTGAACCTCCTGCGATCGTCGGCGGCGTGCATGCCGGGACCACCGACTCCGGTCTCGAACTCGGCAAGCCTTAGCTGCGCGATCCGGATTGGATCCTGGTAACTCATGCGCGACAACATCAGCCGCGCAATCTCGCACAACATTGCCTCATCGACGCCGCGCATTCCGATGAATCGTTTCAGCCGGTCCACATAGAGCTGCGCGTAACCTGTGCCCTGATAATCCAACAGCCCTTGGATGGCTTCGTTGACGAGCGGCACGGCCGCATCGGGCAGCCCTTCCGGGAGGAGTGGCGGCGCGTCCCGGTCCTCGCCGATGAAATCGGCGAGCAAATAGCGCAGTGAGGAAAGGACGCTTGCCACTGTGGTTGCCCCGGCTGTCAGGCAGTTTTCGACGCAGCCAAGGCTGCCGTTGCCTTCTCCAGCAACTGCTGCAGCGTATCGATGTTCTGAAACAATCTCGCGCTGACGAGCCGCAGAAAGTAAAAGCCGAAGGCCGGGTTCTGCACGTAAAGCTCCTCGACCTTGGTATAGCTGACGCTCAGCACGAGACCGGATTCGACGCATTCCAGCGTCTGGGTCCGCACGTTCGACGGAATAAGCATGCCGAACTCGCCGACAATGGCTCCCACCGGCAATTCGATACCGGATTCGACCAGCTTGAACCGGCCGCTGACGATATACAACATGTCCTCGGCCTTCTCGTCCTTGTAGAACAGAACCTGGCCGGCTGCGCATTTTCGCTCGGTCATGAACGGCTTCAGCCATTCCATCGACAGGTCGCTGTTGACCGATTTCTTCACGTCGCGCAACAGCTGCAGCATCTGGTGCAGACGGTACGAATTGAGCACCAGCACCAGCGACTGAACCAGGATCACCAGGTAATTATGGCTCGGAATCGCCGTCGCGATCAGGACGATGTTGGTGAGAATGGCAAAGACCCGCAAAGGGATCATCGTCCGCATCGAGATCGTCGCAACCACGAAAACGGACGCGAACAGTTGGCCGGCCGTGCCGGCATGTTCTGCGAGATGTGAGGTATCCATCGGGGGCCCACCAACTTTTCAGGAGTGAACTGGCGCGCAGGTCGTATTCCGGCGCGCCCGTCATGATAATGTCCGCGGCAGGTTTTGATATACGGCGAAACAACGCGGTTTTGTCAGGCATTTTTTGGTCCATCCGAGCCAAATACCCCGTGACCCGAGGTCCCAAAGCGCAAGTGCAGCGTAGCCCGGATGGCCCGGGCGTCTGGCACCGGCCCGCCCGGCAGGACCGCCAGCCGCCGGTCGCGCGCCTCGTGATAGCGCTGTTTTCCGCACCTCGTTGACGGCCTCGTCCGGCTTGGGCACTTTGGCAGGCCGGTCATGCCCGGCATGGCCCAATCCGGTTTTTTTCAGCGACAGGCGCCCCTCTCTCGATGTCCAAGCCGCGAGTTTTCCCAGCTCTGACGCTGTTTTTGACGGCAACGGCGGGCCGCAACATGACCACGCCGGCCTATGTCGCGGTGCTGGGCGGGGTCGTCATGATGATCCTGCTGACGGTCGATCCGGCCTATGAGGCAGCGCACCACTGGGTCGACGCGGTGCTGTGGGCGTGTCTTTGCTTCTTCGTGTTCGAATGGGTGGTGCGGCTTCGCCACGCCGTCCTGACGCGACGCGGATGGGCCTATGCGTTATCCGGCCGCGGACTGTTGGACGGCTTCGCCGCCCTGGCAATCCCGCTCGCCCTGGTGTTCGGCGCCAATCCCAAATCGGCCTGGCTGCTCGGCATCTTCTGGATGTTCAAGATGGTCCCGGGAATTCCAGGATTGCGGCAGCTGCGCCGGGTGCTGGTGCAGGAATCCGGCCCGCTCTTCAGCGTGCTGGTCATTTTCCTGATGGCGCTGTTTCTCGCATCGGTGTCGGTGTATTACCTGGAACGCGACGTCCAGCCGGACACTTTGGGCAGCGTGCCGGCGGCGTTGTGGTGGGCGATCGCGACCCTGACCACGGTGGGATATGGCGATGTGGTGCCGATCACGCCGCTCGGTCGGCTGGTCGCAGCGCTCGTGATGATCTGCGGCCTCGGCGTATTCGGGCTCTGGACCGGTATCCTTGCCACCGGATTTGCCGCCGAGACCCGGCGCGACAATTTCCTCAAGACCTGGGACTCCGTCAGCAAGGTGCCGTTCTTTGCAGCATTGGGTCCCTCGGCGATCGCCGATGTGACCCACATGTTACGCACCATGGACCTGCCGGCGCGCACCATGATCATTCGCAAGGGCCAGGCCGGCGACTGCATGTATTTCATCACCTCCGGCGAGGTCGAGGTCGATTTGCCCGGCAAGAAGGTGATACTCGGCGACGGCGCTTTCTTCGGCGAAATGGCGCTGCTCGGCAACAATCTGCGCTCCGCCAATATCACCACCACGCGGGTGTCGAGACTGCTGGTGCTCGATCTCGTGGACTTCCACATGCTGATGGCGCGGCATCCAGATCTGGCCGCGACCATCGACGCCGAAGCCAAGCGGCGCGCGCAGGAGAACAAATAATGCGGACGCAGGCCTCCGGCGCCACCGACGTGGCGAGCGCGCCGCTGCTCGAGATCGACGGCGCGCGCGCCACTATCCGCCTCAACCGGCCGAAACATCTGAACCGTTTGCAGCCCGACGACCTCGAGGAATTGCTAAAGCTGTTCGACCGGATCGAAAGCGATCCCGCGATCCGGGTCATGGTGCTGACCGGCACCGGCCGCGCCTTCAGCTCCGGATATGATCTCGGCTCGATTGGCGAACGCGCCGCCAAGGCGCAGGAACAGACCGCCGGATCGGCGTTTGAGGTCGTCGTCAACCGGCTCGAGGATCTCGCGGTACCGACGATCTGCCGGCTCAACGGCGGCGTCTATGGCGGCTCGACCGATCTGGCGCTGGCCTGCGATTTCCGGATCGGCGTCGACACCTGCGAGATGTTCATGCCGGCGGCGCGGCTCGGGCTGCATTACTACACCAGCGGAATCAAGCGTTACGTCTCGCGGCTTGGCGTCGACAACGCCAAGAGGCTGTTCCTGACCGCCGACAGGATAGGCGCCGCGGAGATGTTGCGGATCGGCTATCTCACGGCAATGGCGCCCGCCGAGGCATTCGACGAAGAAGTCGACCGGCTGGCGGCCGTTCTCGCCGGCAATGCGCCCGTCGCGATGCGCGGCATGAAGCGCGCCATCAACGAATTCGCCCGTGGCAGGCTGGACGAAGCGGCGGCCGAGCGCCGCGCCCGCGACAGCATGCGCAGCGCCGAGATCAAGGAAGGCATCAAGGCCTATTCGGAAAAGCGTCCGCCGAAGTTTTGAGGTGTGGACTCATAAGCGCGTACAGACGCGGAGGGCTGCCGGACATGCGGCCTACGCGCGGCGTGCCGCATCTTACCACCAGCCCCGTGGCCCCTGATAATAGTACTGGCCGCCGCGCCGACGCGTGTTGCCAGTTTGGGAGTTCCAATTGGGCTGGAAAAAGGACCCCAAGCCGTTGTCGTCCCAGAAGTTGCCGCTCGCAACGGCGACATCAGCCGTCGGCCGGCGTGTCACAAAGCCGCCCTGGGGCTGGTTGTTCAGCACCGCGATGAACTCGGTCCGATAGTTGGTCTCGCGGCTCAGCGGCTCGTCCGAGACGATGATCGAGGATCGCGGCAATGCGGTCGGCGCGATGAGATCGAGCACGTCCTGCGGGATGGCGATGCGGTCGAGCGCGTCCTTGGCATCGTCCCCGTCGTCGATCGTGACCGCGGTCCAGCGCATGCCCGCGTCTTTGCGCGTCATCGCCGTGAACACATGCGTGCCGATCGGCTTATCGGGATCGCGGATCGTGACCGGAACCTCAATGGTCGCATCGAACACCTCGCCCCCGTCCGCCCACGGCTTGTGCGTGTTGCGCCGTACGTAAAGCTTCTGCGTCGCGCGGCTGATGTAGACCGAGACCGGCTCGAGCGCGAGCTTCGCCTCGTTCGCCGCCTTGGCGGCGTCGACCTTCCTGGTCGCGGCCGCCTTGGCGGCTTCCTTTGCGGCGGCGGCGGCGGCGAGCTTCGACTTCATGTCGGCCTTGGCGGTGTCGAGTTGCGTCCCCAGTTCCGCGGCCTTGGGGGCGGCCTTCTGCTTCAGGTCCTCGGCCCGCGCCTTGGCTTGGTCCGTCTTTGCGGCGGCGAGCGCCTTGTCGGCGAACCCGAGCTCGGCGTCGGCGCGGGTCTTGAGCCATTCCAGCTTGCGCAGCGACGCCGTGAGCGATGCAGTCTCGCGCGCCGCTGTCGCGGCGGCTTTCTTCGCCTCGTCGGCCGTCTTGACGGCCTCCGCGGCCTCGCGGGCGAGCGTCTCGGCACGCGTCGGAGCAGCCGCGACGGCCTCCGCGTTCGGCACCAACAGCGCCGGATGGGAGAATTCGACCGGGGCCGCGTCGTTCGGCGAGATGATCACCCGCATCCCGATCCAGGTCTTGTCGAACAGCTTCTCCGCAAAGCCGTAGGGCATCCGCACGCAGCCGTGCGAGGCCGCATATCCGGGCAGCGGCCCGCCGTGCAGCGCGATGCCGTTCCAGGTGATGCGCTGCATGTTCGGCATCCAGGCATCGTCGTAGAGGGTCGAGTGGTGGTCCTTGTCCTTCTCGAGGACGGCGAAGACGCCGGCTGGCGTCTCGCGTCCCGTGGTGCCGGTCGACACCGGCGCGCGCAGGATCCAGCCGTCGGCATCGTAGAAAGTCAACCTGCTGGGTCTTGATCGACACGATCGCCATGATCGGCTCGCCTGCGTCGCGCGGCGCCGTCGCCTCGGTGGGTGGCGCGGGGCGCGCCTGTCTCGCCGCGGCGTCCAGCGGTCAGCGCCGTCAGTGCGGTCATCGCCGCGAGCGTCACAATGGCGGGAGGCCCCCAGCGCCGCATCGCCACGGTGGATTGCGCCGTCGTAAATCGATTCACCATGCTATCCCCGGTCGAAATGCCTTTCCGCGCTTGCGTCGATCAAGTGTCAGATCGCGATTTTGGAATAACTGATGGCCGCCACATCCGCGCCAATTCGTGCCTCGGGTTATCGGCACGTTCCGGCGGCAAATCTCTCATATACGACAGCCTGCTTAGGAGGAAGGGTGGCTCGCATGTGTGTGCTCACCCTTCATGGTGATCGTAGCCCATCGAGCGGGCGTTCGCAGGCCTGCCGCCTGCCGTTGCACACAGGCAACACTTCCGGGAAAAGCACACGACCTGCCCGTTTGCGCCATTGCGCGACCATTACCTTGTCCGAACAATCAGCGCCGTCCGCATGCTTGGCTGTGCAATCCGGTTCCGATGCAGCCTTTGGAGGCTGGGATGATGAACCCGCGGCGACTTTCGACAGTGCCGACGCCTTTGTTGCGATCGGTCATTCTCGCGACCGGGGTTGTCGGCTTGCTCGCTGCCTTCGGGCCTGCAGGAATCCAGAACACCGGCGCGACGCCACGCAAAGACATCAGCGCTCCCTCTCTCTCCACCGAACAGGAACTCGCCGGGGCACCGCAGCCAAGCTCGATGCTCAATGACGATCTCGGTCAAACCGATGTAGCGATGGCTGAGCTATCGCTTGCGGGAGCAGTCGCCGACGCATCGATCGCTCGGAACAAGCCGGAGCCGGTTGTCGAAACGGCCTCGACCAATTCGCCGGATGTGCCGCCAACCGAACCAGCGCCTGTGCAAGTCGCAATGGCGAATCCGTCGGATCTCGAACCTGGCGACGCCGGCAAGGCCGTGAGCTCCATCGAAGCCGTGAGCTCCATCGAAATCGTCGACGAGTGCCTGGTCGTGGACATCTGCGTCGATCGATATCTGTGGGCGCTTTATCAACGGACGCCCAAGGAGGACACCATCAAGGAGCTTGAACGGAGGAAGGTCACCGTCAAGCGGAAGGGCAAGATGGTGACTGTCGCCAGAACCTTCACCAAGCTCGTCGATGAAGATTTTGGGTGGAAGGATCCGAAGGCGGCGGAACGAGCCGGCATGTCGATGATGGACTACGTGATCGGAGGCATGGATCGGAGCTTCAAGCTAAAACTGTTTCATACGCTTCACGCGGCGGAGGCGGCGGGCCTTTCGCCCGGCATCACCAGCGCGTTCCGTGATGACTACCGCCAGTCGATCGCAAGCGGTCTCAAGGCGGCGAGCAACAGGTCGTATCATGGCGGGAGCTTCCGCGGTGGCTATGGGCATGGGCTTGCGGCCGATATCGTGAGTGTCCAGGGCGGAACTCGCGACCAGCGATGGGCTTCCTCCGAAAAGCTCTGGAAGTGGGTTGATGCGCATGGGAAGGAGTTCGGAATCGGGCGCCCATATCTCGGCAGGGACCCGCCGCATGTCGCACCGGTCGACGGCCAGGAATATGCCGCGCACAACCGCGGCTCCAAACACGCGCGATCGGACGTGAAGAAGGTGAAGCGCGTGGCCAAACGGGATGACCCGAGTCTCGCGAAGCGCCCGAGAGCTGCAGCAGCCTCAAAGATGAGAACGAGCTGAGCGCCCGAATCGCTTGTGGGCGTCTACTTGGTCAGGCTCGCCCAGACGCCGCCGTGGATCGGGCATGGGCAATGCAGAAAATGATCGCTGTCGGAGACACAGCGGTCATCGAGCAAGCTGCGCCAATCGAGCTCGCTATTCGTCGATGAAGGTAACCGTGTCCGGAATGCTCGCCCGCGAGGTCCGGTAATTGTTGATCCTGTGATCGAGATCGGGAAAGCCAAACGAAATCCCGCAAACCACCCGCCTGGTGTCATCGAGCCCGAAGTGGCGGCGGATCAGACCGGAGTGCCGCGCCAGCGCCGCCTGCGCGATGGTGCCAAGACCCATTGCCTGTGCCGCCAGCAGGAAATTGCCAACATAGGCGCCGCAGTCGATCGCGCCGTAAATGCCGAGCGCTTCTTCGGTATGAATGACGGCAACGTGAGGCGCGCCGAAAAAATTGTAATTCTCCAGCGCCTGCCTGGCATAGGCCGCCTTGTCGCCGCGGGCGATGCCGAGCGTGTTGTAAAGCTGGAAGCCGCTCTCGCGCCGGCGCTCCAGATAGACGCCGCGATATTCGCGCGGAAACGGAAAGTCGCCATCTTCCGGCGCGCCGGAACTGGCCTCGCCGTAGATCGCCGCGCGGAAGCGTTCCTTTGCCGCCCCGCTCGCGATCACGAGCTGCCACGGTTGGCTGTTGCACCACGAAGCCGTGCGCTGGGCCGCCTTCAATACGCGCTCGATGGTCGAGCGCGGCACCGGGTCGGGCCGAAATGCGCGGCAGGAGAACCGCTCGCCCAGCAACTCCTCGAGCACGCCGATCCGCTGTTCATCGCTGTACCGGCTGGCCGGCGCCTTGGCGGCAACGTTCGGCATGTCATCGCCCCTTGGTCGGAATCTTGTTGAACGGCACGTCCTTGTCGACGCGGATGTCGCCGGGCAGCCCCAGCACGCGCTCGGCGATGATATTGCGCAGGATTTCATCAGTGCCGCCGGCGATGCGCATCGATGGCGAACTCAAAAGCATCTGCTGGAATTGCCCGCGCGCCTCTTCCTCGGCGGCGCCGGTAAAGACACCCGCCGCGCCCTCGAGATCCATCGCATAGGTCGCGATGTCCTGCAGCATCGCGCCGGCCACCAGCTTGCCGATCGAATTTTCCGGCCCCGGCCGTTCGCCTTTCGACAGCGCCGAGATCGCCCGGTAGCTGGTGTATTTCAGGCCGCTCGCCTTCACCGCCCAGCCGGCGAGTTTCGAGCGCGTGGCGCGATCGTCGATGGCGGGCCCGTCATCCGTCATCAGGCCCAGGCAGAAATCGAACATCTCGGGAAAGCCGGTCGCGAGCCGCGCCCCGATCGACATCCGCTCGTTCATCAGCGTGGTCAGCGACACGTTCCAGCCGTCTCCGACGTTGCCCAGACGCTGGGAGTCCGGAATCACGACGTCGGTGAAATAGACTTCGTTGAATTCCTGCATGCCATTGGCCTGCTTGATCGGCCGCACTTCGACGCCCGGGCTCTTCATGTCGAGAAAGAACATCGTCAATCCCTTGTGCTTCGGCACATTGGGATCGGTGCGCGTGATCAGCAGACCGTAATCGGAGTAGTGCGCGCCGGAGGTCCAGATCTTCTGACCGTTGATGATCCAGTTATCGCCCTTTTTCTCCGCGCGCGTGCGCAGGCCCGCGACGTCGGATCCGCCTGCCGGTTCCGAAAACAGCTGGCACCAGATTTGTTCGCCGGAGGCGAGCTTCGGCAAATAATGGCGCTTGTGCGCCTCGCTGCCATAGGCCATCACGGTCGGCCCGCACATGCCTTCGCCAATCTGGAACGGTTGCGTCAGTTTGCCGTAGACGCCTTCTTCCTGCTGCCAGATCACGCGCTCGATCGGGGTGGCGCCGCGCCCGCCATATTCCTTCGGCCAGTGCAGGCAGGCCCAGCCGCCGTCGGCCTTCTTCTTCTGCCAGGCCTTACCGACATCGACGATCTCTTCCTTCTGCAGCCTGATACGGCCGAGCGAGGCCTTCGACAGCTCCGCCTCATATTGCTTGGGCGCGTTGGCGTCGATCCAGTTGCGGGCTGTGGCGCGGAACTCGGCTTCCTGCGGGGTGTCATCGAAATTCATATTGTTCTCCTTACTCCGTGGCGTTCCCCGGATGCTGCGCAGCGCGAAGCGGTGCACTGCTGATCCGGGGTCCATCGAATTGGCCATCCCAGGTCCCGGCTCTGCGGAGCAGCGTTTGCACGCTGCACCGCGTCCGGGACACGATCAATTGCGTCCCTTGGTTGGTATCTTGTTGAACGGCACGTCCTTGTCCACCCGGATGTCGCCGGGTAGGCCGAGCACGCGCTCGGCGATGATGTTGCGCATGATTTCGTCGGTGCCGCCCTCGACGCGGGTGCCCGGCGCGCGCAACAGCATCGCCTGGAATTTTCCGGCCGCTTCCGCATCCTCCGGTCCGCTCAGCACGCCGGCGGCGCCCTGCAAGTCCAGCGCATAGGCCGCGACATCCTGGATCATCGAACCCGCGACCAGCTTGCCGATCGAATTCTCCGGCCCCGGACGCTCGCCCTTCGACAGCGCCGAGATCGCGCGCATGCTGGTATATTTCAGCCCGCTCGCCTTCACCGCCCAGTTGGCGAGTTTCGAGCGTACGCTACGGTCGTCGATCGCGGGGCCATCTTCCAGCATCAGGCTGTTGCAGAACTCGAACAATTCGGGGAAGCCGGTCGCAACTCCCGCGCCGATCGACATCCGCTCGTTCATCAGCGTGGTCAGCGACACGTTCCAGCCGTCATTGACCTCGCCGAGCCTTTGGGCGTCCGGGATTTTCACATCGGTGAAATACACTTCGTTGAAGTCGGATTGCCCGTTGGCCTGCTTGATCGGCTTGATCTCGACGCCGGGACTCTTCATGTCCAGGAAGAACATGGTCAGGCCCTTGTGCTTGGCGACATTGGGATCGGTGCGCGTCAGCAGGATGCCGTAGTCGGAATAATGCGCGCCCGAGGTCCAGATCTTCTGGCCGTTGATGATCCAGCTCTCACCCTTCTTTTCCGCGCGCGTGCGCAGGCCGGCGACGTCGGAACCTCCGGCGGGTTCAGAAAACAACTGGCACCAGACCTTTTCACCTGAGGCGAGCGGCGGCAGATATTTCCGCTTCTGCTCCTCGCCGGCAAACGCCATCATGGTCGGCCCGCACATGCCGTGGCCGATGATAAACATTCCCGAGAGCTTGCCGAAGGCGCCCTCTTCCTGCTGCCAGATCACGCGCTCGATCGGGGTCGCGCCGCGGCCGCCATATTCCTTCGGCCAGTGCAGGCAGGCCCAGCCGGCGTCGGCCTTCTTCTTCTGCCAGGCCTTCGCCACCTCGAGGATGTTGGCGCCCTTGAGCTGGGTGCGGCCGAGCGAGGATCTTTTCAGTTCCTCCTCATATTGCTTCGGCGCGTTTGCAGCGATCCATGCCTTGGCCTCGGTGCGGAAGGCGGCTTCCTGCGGGGTGTCATCGAAGTTCATTGAGTTATCCTTCAAACATCGTCCCGCGAAGGCGGGGACGACACCGTTTGTTATTCAGGCCGCATTCCTCTTGCGCATGCGGTCGATCAGCGCATCTTCCCAATATGACAGACTGCCGAGCGACAACGCGGTGGCATTGGCGCGGCGGTAGTACATGTGGCAGTCGAACTCCCAGGTAAAACCCATGCCGCCATGCACCTGGATGTTGTTCTTGGCGCAATGCTGGAACGCCTGCGTCGCGCTGATGCGCGCGGCGGCCGCCGCCTCGGGCAATTCCCCGGCGTTGGTCGAGAGCGCCCAGGCGCCATAATAGCAGTTCGAGCGGGCCAAGGTGGCCGAGACATACATATCGGCAAGCATGTGCTTGACCGCCTGGAACGAGCCGATCGGCCGGCCGAAGGCAATTCGATCCAGCGCATAGTCGCGGCCCATTTCCAGCGCGCGGTCGGCGCCGCCGACCTGTTCGAAGGCCATCAGCACCGCGGCGCGATCGAGCACTTGCGACAGAATGCTCCAGCCCTGATTGGCGGAACCGAGCGGCTCGGCCTTGCAGTTCTTGAAGGTGAGTTCGGCTTGTCCCCGCGACGGGTCGACATTGGTCAATGCCTTGGCTTCGACGCCGCCGGCTTTCATGTCGACCAGGAACAGCGAAATATCGGTATCGCGGCCGCTCGAGCCGGTGCGCGCGGCGACGACGGCGAAATCGGCGATGGCCCCGTCAGGCACCGGCTTCTTGACGCCATTGAGACTGCCGCCGGATGCCGAGAGCTTGATCGCCGCGGGCGAGGGATTACCCTTGCCTTCGAACAGCGCCAGCGTGCCGATCGCGGCGCCCGATGCAATCGAGGGCAGCCATTTCTGCTTTTGCGCGTCGCTGCCGGCGAGAAGTATCGCTTCCGCGGCCAGATAGACGGTCGAGGAGAACGGCACCGGCGCCAGCGCGCGGCCCATTTCTTCCGCGATCACGCAGAGCTCAAGATGGCCGGCACCGGCACCGCCGAATGCTTCGGGGATCGCGACCCCGAGAAAACCCATCTCGGCAAGGCCCTTCCACAATTCGCGGTCATAGGGCTCTTTGCCGTCAAGCACGGTGCGCACCGCCTTGGGCGGACATTTTTCGGCGAGAAATTTTCGGGCCTCGTCGCGGAGTTGTTTTTGCTCGTCGGAGAAGTCGAAGTTCATGGCAAGTTACTCGATTGGTGAGAGGTATTTACAGTGCGTCGTCCCCGCGAAAGCGGGGACGACGATGATCGTTGGGCGAATGAACTTTCATGGCAACACAATCACGTCTTCTGCCGGCGGATCGGCATAGAGCCGATCCACCAGGCTTGCGCGGCGCTCGAGGCCGGCGCGCTGATTGATGTAACCCTTGTCGGTGAGTTCGTTGCCGTCGATCGAGGCCGGCTCGATCATCAGCATCGCACGCGCGATCCGCATGGAACTTGCGCCTTCGCTCGATTGGTTGTGCGCCTGCAAGCCACGCTTCAGGCATGCGAGCACCTCGGGATGCCTGACGACTTCCTCATAGCTGGCATCGGGATTGCCGACGATCTGCCGGCAGGCATGAATATTGGGCCAGGCCAGCAGTCCGACGAAAGGGCGATCCTGCCCCGTCACCAGCGCGTCCTGCACCACCGGCGTCGCCGCGGCGATGGCGTCGGTGCGCAGCGAGCCGACGTGAACGAAGGTGCCGGTGGTCAGCTTGAAATCCTCGACCACCCGGCCGGCGAAGATGATGCCCTGCACGGGGTCTTGGGAGTCGACGAACACGCCGGCGTCGCCGATGCAATAGAAGCCTTCCTCGTCGAACGCGGCCTCGGTGAGATCGGGCCGGCCGAAATAGCCGGACATGACGTTGACGCCGCGCAGGCGCAATTCGTATTTCGAGCCCACCGGCACCATCTTCAGCTCGACCCCGGGAAACGGCAGCCCGATCAGACCGACGCGGTCGGTTTCCCAATAGGTTCCGGTCGCGGTTGGCCCGGTCTCGGTCGAGCCCCAGCCGGTATAGAACACGATGCGCTCGCCGGTCGCGCGCACCGCGAGCGCCTGCATCCGTTCATAGAGATCGTCAGGCAGGCGCGCGCCGCCATAGGCCATCAGCGCCAGATTTTTGAAGAAGCTGCGGCACAGCGCGTCGTCCTTTTCCATGGCGGCCGCAAGCGCGGCGTAGCCGGCCGGCACGTTGGCGTAATAGGTCGGAGATATCTCGCGCAGATTACGCAAGGTCTCCTCGAACATACCCGGCACCGGGCGGCCGTCATCGATATAGAGCGTGCCGCCTTCGGTCAGCACCGGATTGAACAGCGCGTTGCCGCCCATGGTATGATTCCACGGCATCCAGTCGAGATAGGTGGCCAACGGCGCATTCGGCTGGCGCGGCCGCACCTGCATCATCATCGCGGCGTTGGCGCACATCATCGCCTGCGTGTTGATGACGGCCTTCGGCATTCCGGTCGAACCGGAGGTGAACAGCAGCTTGCCGACAGTATCCGGCGCGATCGCCGCGATCGAATCCTCGACCTCTTTCGTCACCGGTGTTGCTGCAAGCTCGGCGAAGGCGATGCTCTTGATGCCATCGCAGGGGCGCGCGACATGGACGACGGTGACGCCATCGAGATCGAGCGCCTTCAACGCCTTCTCGAAGGCCGCGCCGTCCTGCACCATCACCACCGCCGGCCTGATCAGGCCGAACAGATATTTCAGTTTGAGATGATCGTGGCTCATCAGTGAATAGGCCGGCGACACCGGCGCCGCCGGAATGCGCGCCTGCATCGCAGCCATGGTCATCAGTGCGTGCTCGATCGAATTGCCGGACAGGATCGCGACGGGACTGCCGGGCTTGAGCTTCAGATCGAGCAGCGCTTGCGTCAGTGCGTCCACGGTGCGCTTGGCTTCCCCATAAGACAGCTTGCGCCATTGCCGGTCCGTGCCGCCGCGCTGCGCCAGCCAAATGCGGTTGGGCGCCTCTTTGGCCCATTTCGCCAGCGAGGCCGGGACATGTTTTTCGTAAGGCTTGAGCGGTATCCGCGACTTCAGGACGATCACGCCGTCCGGCCTGCGCTCGACCGCGATATCGCGCGGCAGCCATTCGATCTTGCGAAAGGCCGGCTTGGTCAACACCGCGGCAGCATTCCCACTCATGTCTCGTCTCCCAACTCTTACCCTCTTGCGGAGCCTTTTTCCTTACCGGCTGACATAGACCGGCTTACGCTTTTCCAGGAACGCCCGGATCCCCTCGCTGAAATCTTCCGAACGGCTGCACAACACCTGATTGCGATCTTCCATCGCGATAACAGCCTCGATGGATCCCGCATCGACGCTCATGTTGAGGCATTCCTTCGACAGCCGCAAACTCACCGGCGAGGCCGCCATCATCGCCTCGACATAAGGGGCTGCAGCAGTATCGAGTTGTCCCTCTTCGACGACTTCGGAAACCAGGCCGACCGCCAGCGCACGCTCGGCATGGATGAAGCGTCCCGTGAGGATCAGTTCGGACGCGACGGATACGCCCACCAGGCGCGGCAGAAAATAGCTGGAGCCGATATCACAGCCGCCAACCCCGAGCTTGATGAAAGCGCAGTTCATTCGCGCGGATTTGGTGGCGATGCGAATGTCGGCGGCGAGCGCCAGTGCGAACCCGCCGCCGGCGGCAGCGCCCTGAACCAGGGCAATGATCGGCTGCGGGCAGCGCCGCATCAGCATCACGATGTCCGCGATCCGGCGCTGTGAATCCAGCGACTCCGTCACTCCGGGCGGCTCCTGCTGTCCGGCGCGACGCTTCATTGCATGCTTGAGATCGAGCCCGGCGCAGAACGCCGAACCGGCGCCCTTCAGCACCACCACGCGGGTGGAACGGTTACGCTGCAGGCTTTCGAAATAGGCGTTGAGCGCATCGATCAAGCCGGGATCAAGCGCATTGAGGCTGTCGGGGCGATTGAGCGTCACCCGGTCGACCCCCTCGTCATGTTCGATCAGCAGCGGTTTTGTCACGTGGCACTCCATCTTCAATGGGTCCCGGCTCTGCGGTGCATCGTGAAGACCGCTGCACCGCGTCCGCGACACGTTCCCCGGATGCCGCGCAGCGCGAAGCGGTGAACTGCTGATCCGGGGTCCACAATTGCAGACTAACGCGGCGCCATGCGGATGGCGCCGTCGAGCCGGATGGTCTCGCCGTTCAGCATCGGATTTTCGACGATGTGCACCGCGAGGTTGCCGTATTCCGAGGCATCGCCGAGCCGCGCCGGATGCGGCACCTGGGCGCCCAGGCTTTTGCGCGCTTCCTCGTTCAGCCCCATCAGCAGCGGCGTCAGGAACAGGCCGGGCGCAATGGTGTTGACGCGGATCTTGAGGCTGGCGAGGTCGCGCGCCGCGGGCAGTGTGAGACCGACGATGCCGCCCTTCGATGCCGAATAGGCGATCTGGCCGATCTGCCCCTCATAGGCCGCGACGCTCGCGGTATTGATGATGACGCCCCGCTCCTCGCCGATCGGGGGTTCGGTCGCCAGCCGTTCGGCAAACAGCCGCAACACGTTGAAGGTCCCGATCAGGTTGACATTGATGATGCGGACAAACTTGGCAAGCGGATAGACACCGTCCTTGCCGACGGTCCGCTGCGAACCGCCGATGCCGGCGCAATTCATCAGCACACGCGCGACGCCGTGGGCGGCCTCCGCCTTGGCGATGCCGGCCTTGACCTGCTCCTCGTCGGTGACGTCGGCATGCACCGCGACGCCCTTGACTTCGGCCGCGACCTTTTCGGCGTTCTCCTTGCTCTGGTCGAGCACGGCAATCTTCGCACCTTTGGCGGCCATGGCGCGCGCGGTGGCGGCGCCGAGGCCGGAGCCCCCGCCGGTAATAAGAACGGCAACGTCTTTCAACTGCATGGATAGATCCTTCCCTGTGAGCGTTTCCTATCTAAATCGACGAAAGCGAGTAGCGAAGGCGAATAGAAGCAGAGCGGGTATCTCGCATCTAATTTTTCTTCCCCATTCGCTACGCGCTATTCGCTACTTCTGTTCAACATGCCGCCGCAGATCAGGGCTTCCATGTGCCTGATATACTGGCGGCAGACTTCGTCGGTGACCGGCCCGACGCCGGTCGCGCGCGACATCGCGTGCCGCCCGAAGAACAGATGGTCGCAGGCGCCGATCAGGCTGGTATAGAACAGCACCGGATCGATGTTGCGGAATTCGCCCGCCTTGATGCCTTCGGCGAGCAGGCGGCGATGAAAGCCCAGGAGCGGCGCGACAAAGAATTTCGAGACCTCATCGGCGGCCTCGGGGCTGCTTTCATGCAGCAGATAATGGATCAGCCGATTCATATAGGGGAACTGGTGATACGCCCGGATGATACCGGCAATATGCAATCTGAGCTTCGCGGTCGGCGCGATCGGCTGCGCCAGCAGATATTCCAGGTTGACCACCTCGGTTGCGGCATCGCGCGCCAGCAAGGCCAACAACAGCCCGTCCTTGTTGCCGAAATGATATTTCACCAATGCGGCGTTGACGCCGGATTTCTGAGCGATGTCGCTCAGCGACACCTCGATCGAACTGCGCTCGATCATCAATTCGCTGGCCGCGACGAGCAGCTTTTCCGCGGTGGTCATTCTACCGCCCGAAATCCTGGTCGGTACGCTGGTAGTCAACTCTGATGTCATGGCACGCCCGTTGGGAAAATCCCGGCGCAGATAACCCGATGCCGCTCCCGCACTCAAGAGTTAATTGATTGATTGACTAAATCCTCCCGCATCCCTTAAATCCGCACCCATCATTCGAGCACCCAGCCAAAACAATCAGGGAGAACAGGCATGGCCGAGGCTTATATCGTCGCCGCCGCACGCACCGCAGGCGGCCGCAAGGGAGGACGTCTCGCGGGCTGGCATCCGGCCGATCTCGCGGCTTCCGTGCTGGACTCGCTGATCGAACGTACCGGCGCCAATCCCGACCAGATCGAAGACGTGATCATGGGTTGCGTGATGCAGGCCGGCGAACAGTCCAACAACATCGCCCGCAACGCCATCATGGCATCGAAGCTGCCGGAAAGCGTGCCCGGCACCTCGGTCGACCGGCAGTGCGGCTCGTCGCAGCAGGCGCTGCATTTCGCTGCCCAGGCCGTGATGTCCGGCACCATGGACTGCGTCATCGCCGCGGGCGTGGAATCGATGACGCGCGTGCCGATGGGGCTGGCCTCGCAATTGCCGGCCAAGAACGGATTCGGCACCTACAAGAGCCCCAACATCGAGAAGCATTATCCGAACATCGTGTTCAGCCAGTTCACCGGTGCGGAGATGATGGCGGAGAAATACGGTCTCTCACGAGACGACCTCGACAAGTATTCCTATGAGAGCCACCAGCGAGCGATCGCCGCGACCCAGGCCGGCAAGTTCAGGGACGAGATCATTCCGCTGCATATCACCCGCGCCGACGGTTCCACCGACACCCATCACATCGACGAAGGCATCCGCTTCGATGTCAGCCTCGAGGGCATCAAGGGTGTCAAGCTGATTGCCGAGAACGGCAAGCTTACCGCTGCCAGCTCCAGCCAGATCTGCGACGGCGCTTCCGGCGTGATGGTCGTCAATGAAAAGGGCCTGAAATCGCTCGGCGTCAAACCGATGGCGCGGGTTCATCACATGACCATGATGGGCGGCGATCCCGTGATCATGCTGGACGCTCCGCTGCACGCGACCGAACGCGCGCTGAAGAAGGCGGGCATGTCGATCGACGACATCGACCTGTTCGAGGTCAACGAGGCCTTCGCCTCGGTGCCGACGGCGTGGCTGAAGACCACCGGCGCGGACCCGGCGCGGCTCAACGTCAATGGCGGCGCCATCGCGCTCGGCCATCCCCTCGGCGGTTCCGGCACCAAGCTGATGACCACGCTGATCAACGCGCTGAAGCAACGCAACAAGCGCTACGGATTGCAGACGATGTGCGAAGGCGGCGGCATGGCCAATGTGACGATCGTCGAGCGGCTGTAAGCGTTTCCGTGTCCCGGACGCGATGCAGCGCCCTTTGCGCTGCATCGCAGAGCCGGGATCCATGACGACACAAGATGGACCCCGGATCAGCAGGGCACCGCTTGCGCGCTGCGCAGCATCCCACGGAAACAAGTCAGCCAACGCGCCCCGAGGAAACTCCATGACTCATCCGTCGATCTACGCCCGCACCCAACCGGACAAGATCGCCTATCGGATGGCCGGTACCGGCAAGGCGATCACCTATCGCGAGCTCGACGAACTCTCCAACCAGGGCGCGCATTTGTTCCGCTCGCTCGGCCTGAAGGCCGGCGATCACATCGCGTTCCTGATCGAGAACCGACTGGCGTTCATGGAAATCTGCTGGGCCGCGCAACGCAGCGGGCTCTATTACACCGCGATCAGCCGCTATCTCACTCAGGACGAGATTGCCTACATCGTCGGGGATTGCGGCGCGCGCCTCGTCATCACCTCGCCGAAATGCGCCGACCAGATCAAGGGACTGGTCCGCGATGCGCCCGATGCCCCACGCTTCTACATGATCGACGAACCGCTACCCGGCTTCCGCTCCTGGGACCGCGAGACAGCAACGCAGCCGATAACCCCTATCGCGGACGAAGAGGCCGGCTATGACATGCTGTATTCGTCGGGCACCACCGGACGGCCCAAGGGCATCAAGCGCGAATCCGAACACAACCCGATCGATCTGCCCAATCCGTTCCTGAAGATCCTCTGCGCCGATATGTGCGGGATGAATTCCGACAGCATCTATCTGTCGCCGGCGCCGCTGTATCACGCCGCTCCGTTGCGCTTCAACATGATGGCGATCGCGTTAGGCGGCACTTCGATCATCATGGAATCGTTCGACGCCGAAACGTTCCTGAAGCTGGTCGAGCAGTACAAGGTCACGCAGTCGCAGCTGGTGCCGACCATGTTCGTGCGCATGCTGAAGCTGCCGGAGGACGTACGGCGGCGCTACGATGTCTCCTCGCTGAAGGGTGCGATCCATGCCGCAGCACCCTGCCCGATCGACGTCAAGGCGAAGATGATCGAATGGTGGGGACCGATCCTGATCGAGTATTACGCCGGCTCCGAAGGCAACGGCGTTACGGTGTCGACGTCGGAGCAATGGCTGGCGCATCGCGGCACCGTCGGCCGCGCGGTGGTGGGCAACATCAAGATCCTCGACGAGAACGACCGGGAATTGCCGGTGGGGCAGATCGGCACGGTGTATTTCGCCGACGCGCCGGTATTTTCCTATCACAACGATCCCGAGAAGACGAAACGCGCCTACAACGACAAGGGCTGGTCGACGCTGGGCGACGTCGGCTATCTCGACGACGAGGGCTATCTCTATCTGACCGACCGCAAATCCTACATGATCATATCCGGCGGGGTGAACATCTACCCGCAGGAGACTGAGGATGTGCTGATCACGCATGCTGACGTCGCCGATGTCGCGGTGTTCGGCGTGCCCAACGAGGAAATGGGCGAAGAGGTCAAGGCGGTGGTACAGCCGCACGACATGGCGAAAGCCGGCAAGGAGCTCGAGGCCGAGTTGATTTCATTTTGCCGCAAGCACCTGTCGCCGATCAAATGCCCCAGGAGCGTCGACTTCGAGGCCGAACTGCCGCGCACACCCACCGGCAAGCTGGTGAAACGGCATTTGCGCGACAGATACTGGCCGAAGAGCAAGATGCGGGTCTAGGGCACGAAATTTCGTCGTTGTCGTTCCAGCGAACGCCGGGACCCATAACCACAGTCGTTAGTTGCGCAAGGAATTGCAGCCCCAGCTTTACACACCGTGCACATCGGTGGTTATGGATCCCGGCTCGCGCTTCGCTTGGCGGGAACGACGAGAGAAACGAGAGCGGGTTATGACCATATCAACTACCCTCCCCGATATCCCTCTCCCTCCCGGCATTCGCTCGCGTTATGTCGAGGACATCAACGGCCTGCGCATGCATGTGCTGGAATCCGGCTTCGAGACCAAAGGCCGGCGATGCCTGCTGCTGCTGCACGGCTTTCCCGAACTTGCCTATAGCTGGCGCAAGGTGATGCCGGCGCTTGCCAAGGTCGGCTATCACGTGATCGCGCCGGACCAGCGCGGCTACGGCCGCACCACCGGCTGGGACGGAAACTACGACGGCGATCTTTCCTCGTTCCGGCTGCTCAATCTGGTGCGCGACACGCTTGGACTGGTCTCGGCGTTCGGCTATCGCCGCGTGGATGCGGTGGTCGGGCACGATTTCGGCAGTCCGGTCGCGGCGTGGTGCGCGCTGGTGCGGCCCGATGTGTTTCGATCGGTCGCGCTGATGAGTGCGCCGTTCCACGGCCCGCCACACCTCGCCTTCGACACTGCCGATTCGCCACCGGGGCCGAAGCGCGAGGATCCCGTGCATCGCGAGCTCGCGGCGCTGCCGCGTCCGCGTAAACATTATCATTGGTACTATTCAACGCGCGAGGCGAACGCGGATATGCACCGCGCGCCGCAAGGCGTGCATGATTTCCTGCGCGCCTACTACCATCACAAGAGCGCGGACTGGAAGGACAACAAGCCCTATCCGCTGAAGGGCTGGACCGCCGGCGAACTCGCAAAACTGCCGACCTACTACGTGATGGATCTCGCCAAAAACATGGCCGAGACCGTCGCGGCGGAAATGCCCGATCCGGATGCGATCGCCGCCAACCAATGGTTGCCCGAGCGCGAGCTTTCCTTCTACAGCGCCGAATATGCCCGCACCGGATTCCAGGGCGGCCTGCAATGGTATCGCTGCGGCACCTCGGGCGCGTTCATCCCGGAACTTCAGACCTGGTCAGGCCGCACCATCGACGTGCCCTCCTGCTTCATCTCGGGCAGGCAGGACTGGGGAACCTATCAACGCCCAGGCGTTTTTGAGGCGATGCAGGCAAGCGCGTGCACGCGCATGATCGGCGTTCATCTGGTCGATGGCGCCGGCCACTGGGTGCAGCAGGAACAACCGGAGCAGGTTGCCCACTTGCTGCTGCAATTCATCCAGCAGGCCGGCGTTGGCGCAGCCTCATAGGCTCATGATCAGCCGGAAACCGGCACAAGATGGCCTGAGGAACTATCTCCAAATGACAGCGTTGCTCACCACCGGTAATGCGTCCGGTGACTATCATTGGAGAAATAAAAGATGGAAAAGAAGATCGCCGGACTACTGGGCGCGATGGCCGCGCTTGGTGCCTTTAACGCCGCTCAGGCGGCGCCGGCCCCGAGCCCGACCCCAAGTGATGCGCTGCGAGCCAATTCCTTTGCTGACCTGCTGGAACCGATCCCAGACGCCGCCGCGTTGCTGAAGGCTGTCGATGAATCAAGGCCGGCTCCGTCGGCGGATGAAAACGTCCGGCTTGCCCAGGTTTTTTACCACCACCACCACCACCATCATCACCACAGCCATTATCGCCGGTATGAGCCCCGCATCGTTGTGGTGCCCCCGCGATATCGCCGCTATCACCACCACCATCACCACCATCATCATAGTTTCTATCGCCGCTACGAATGAGACCGCGCCCGATTGGACGATGAAAAACAGGACCCCAGGGTCCTGTTTTTTTGTGCGCCAGCCAGATCATGATCCGGATCATGCCCTAGAGCATGTTCCATACGGTGGCTTCATCCTTCGAGACGCGGCCAAGAGGCCGTTCCTCCCGAGTGAGCGCGAACGCGCTTATCCGAGGATGAGATCTTAGACTCTCATGGTGAGGAGCGCGGCCGCGCTTGGCGTCTCGAACCATGAGGCCAAGGGATACGCCACCATGATTCCACGCAAGCGGAACCCGCGCTAGTCCTTACGGGCCTTCTCCTTCGCCGCGCGATGAAGGTGCCGGTAGGTCCCGTCGAAAACGGTGTCGGTTGACGAGGTCCACTCGGTTTCCGCCGATAGCGCCGGCCGGCTCGCATAGATGCGCCGAGACTGCAGCTCGCGCTCGGCAGATTCCTCCTCGTTCATCGCCTCGAGGGTGAAGGAGGCTTCCTCCGGAATGACGATAATCTGCGCGAACGGCTCGTTCGGCCTGAAAATATGGGTGCGGCCCTCGGCCGGCGCCTTGAAGACCGTAAAGAACAGCATCGGCCACCAGTTTCTTATCAGCGCCGGAACCGCGATCGGCACGGTGTCGGTGCGGTCGGTATAAAATCGCGGATGAGGCTCGGTCCGGATCGCCATTCCCTTCTCGACCTTGAGATCCAGCAGGATCTGGTAGGTATAGAAATTGTCGCCGAAGTTACGGAACGGCGGCCACGCGACGCCCTCGTCCGGCGGCGTTCCCCAATCTCCCTCCAATATCAGCCGGCCCTCCCTGGTGCTGACGTGCAGTTCATTGTCGTAGGGGTAGAACAGTTCGATCCCGTATTGCGCGCCCTCCGAAAAGGGAACGCAGTGCCACACCTGCTCGCGCGAACCATTCGCGCGTGGCTCGCGGTTGCCGGCCCACCCGGGAATCTCAAGCTTGGTCCGGCGCGGCGCCAGCCGCGGATCGTTCAAGCGGTATTTGACCTTGTCCATGCGATCTCCCGGCGATGCTCGTCCCGAACAACAACTCGAACCGATGCCGCTCGCATCGGTTCCGTTTTTTCGCATCCGGGGAGTTTCGGCCGCCTTCTTCTTGCACCAGCGGTCCAATTTGACCCAACTCGGTCGAGCCTTTATATCCTTAGAACCATTCTAAAAAGGAATCCGCCTCTGATGAAGAATTTCTCCGATTTGACCGAGCGCGAGGTGCTCGCGATTGCGATCTCCGCGGAAGAAGAAGACAGCCGAATCTACATGACTTTTGCGGAGGACCTCACCGAGCGCTATCCGGAATCGGCCAAGATCTTCGAGGAGATGGCCGACGAGGAAAAAGGCCATCGCCACATGCTGCTCGAGATGTACGAAAAGCGTTTCGGCGGCAACCTGCCGCCCATTCGCCGGGAAAACGTCAAGGGATTTTTGCGCCGCCGCCCGATCTGGCTGACCAAGAACCTGTCGCTGGATACCATCCGCAAGGAAGCGGAGACGATGGAGTTCGAGGCCGAGCGATTTTACATCAAGGCCGCCGGACAAACCCAGGATGTCGGCGTCCGCAGATTGCTCGGCGATCTTGCGGAAGCGGAAAAAGGCCACGAAAACGTCGCGGCAAGGTTGACCGACCTGATCCTCAGCCCGGACGTTCGCGAGCAGGAGGACAAGACGCGCCGGCGCGTGTTCGTGCTGCAATATGTGCAGCCGGGACTCGCCGGACTGATGGACGGTTCGGTGTCGACGCTGGCGCCGCTTTTCGCAGCGGCCTTTGCGACGCATCATAATTGGCAGACATTCCTGGTGGGACTGGCCGCCTCGATCGGCGCCGGCATCAGCATGGGCTTTGCGGAAGCCTTGTCCGACGATGGATCGTTGACCGGTCGCGGTTCGCCCTGGTTGCGCGGAATAACCTGCGGGCTGATGACGACACTGGGCGGTCTCGGCCACACCATGCCCTATCTGGTTCCGGATTCATGGGCCAATGCGTTCTGGATCGCAACCGCGATCGCGAGCGTCGTGGTGTTCTTCGAGCTGTGGGCGATCGCCTTCATTCGGGCGCGATATATGGACACGCCATTCCTGCAGGCGGTGTTCCAGATCGTGCTCGGCGGCGCCATCGTGCTCGCGGTCGGCATTCTCATCGGCGCGGCCTAGCGGGACATTCGCCGGGTGCCATTCCCCCTGCGGGCGCGAGAGGAAATCATGACCGAGCGTTTGCAATACGGAGCCACCGCGAAACTGTTTCACTGGCTCATCGTCGCGCTGCTGCTGGTGCAATATCCGATCGGCTGGCTGATGCCGGATGTTCATGCCGGTCCACCCGGCGCGCCCATGACGTTCCATGTCTCGTTCGGCATTACCATCCTGGCGCTGATCGTTGTGCGGTTCGCCTGGCGGCTTGCCCACCCGGTGGCGCCGGAAAGCTCGCTTTCTGCATGGCAGCGGCTGACGTCCGCGGCGGTCTATTGGGCGCTCTACGCGGTCGTGTTGACGACGACCGTCACCGGCTGGCTGTTCGCCTCGTTTCGCGGCTGGTCGATTTCATTCTTTTATTTCGTTCCGCTGCCGATGCTGGCTTCGAAAAGCGAAGCCAACATCAAGGCATTCGATGGCTTCCATCAGGCGATGGAATGGACGTTGTTGGTGTTGATCGGCATTCATGTCGTGGCGGCGCTGGTTCACCTGTTCATCTACCGCGACCGCATCATGCAGCGCATGCTGCCGGGATAGTGGATTTGCGGACCAATTACGGAGGACACTGGAAATGACAGACGATGTCGCTGAACTGACGGCGCTCAACCGGGACTATGTCGCCTCGGTGCAGAATTCGGACGTCAAACGCTTCGATGAAATCCTGGCCGACGACTTCTACTGTTCCAATCCCGACAAATCGCTGGTCGATCGAGCAGGCTTTCTCAAGCAGACCGCGGCGCCCCTGGCGATCCGGAACCTCGAGGCGCATGACGTCAAGATCCGCCTGATGGGCGACTTCGCAATCATCCATGCGACCACCCGCTACACGATGCCGGATGGAAAGTCCGGCTCGGGGCGCTACACCGACGTCTGGGCGCGGCAGAACGGGCGCTGGCTTGCGGTGTCGGCGCACGTGTCGCGATGATCTGCTCGTCCTTCCGCGGCGCGAGTGAAACTCGTGAACCCGGAATCTTGTGCCACATAACTTCTGGATTCCGGGTTCGTCGCTGATGCGACGCCCTCAGATGTGCAATTGCACATCGGGGAATGACGTCAATCACGCATCGAATACGATCACGCT
This sequence comes from uncultured Alphaproteobacteria bacterium, assembly GCA_963742425.1. Lineage (GTDB taxonomy): Bacteria > Pseudomonadota > Alphaproteobacteria > Rhizobiales > Xanthobacteraceae > Bradyrhizobium. The sequence continues at coordinate 450,652 of CAVULR010000002.1, read as the reverse complement.
GCGCACGGTTTTGCCGGCCTTCATCGCGGCAAACCCTTCGTTAATTTCCGACAGTTTCAGTTTCGCCGAGATCCAGTCTTCCAGGTGCAACCTGCCGCGCATGTAGAACTCGACCAGCCGCGGCATATCGACCCGGAAATGGTTCGAGCCCATCGAGGAGCCCTGGATTTTTCGCTCGCGCAGGAAATCGAAGCCATGCAGTTCGATCTTCTGGCCGAACGGGATCATCCCGACGATGGTGCAGGTGCCGCCGGGCGCCAGCATCGCGAATGCCTGCTCCGCGGTCTCCTTGCGGCCGAGCACCTCGAACGAATGATGCACCCCGCCATTGGTGAGATCGCGCACCTGCTGCACCACATCGCCATTGCGGGGATCGACGATGTCGGTCGCGCCAAGTTTCGTCGCCAATTGGAGTTTCGCCGGGTTGGTATCGACCGCGATGACGCGCCCGGCGCCGGCGATCTGCGCGCCGTTGATCGCGGCCATGCCGACGCCGCCGCAGCCGATCACCACCACCGTCTCGCCGGGCGCAACCTTCGCGGTGTTGACCACCGCGCCGTAGCCGGTGATGACGCCGCAACCGATCAGTGCCGCCAGATCGAGCGGCATGTCCTTGCGGATTTTGACGATGGCGTTTTCATGCACCAGCATCTGCTCGGCGAACGACGACAAATTGAGGAACTGGTTCAGTTTCTCAGATCGCGCCCATGACAACCGATTGGACACGCCCGGCATCATCTTGACCGTGGTATCGGTGCACAACACCGGCCGCCCGGTCGTGCAATTGTCGCAGGTTCCGCAGAAGACCGACAGGCAGGTTACGACGTGATCGCCGGGCTTCACATAGGTGACGTCGGAGCCGACCTGCTCGACGACGCCCGCGGACTCATGGCCCAGCACTGCCGGCAGCGGATGCGGATAGAGCCCTTCCATGAAATGCAGGTCGGAATGGCAGAGGCCGGCAACGGTGGTGCGGATCAGGACTTCGCGCGGTCCCGGCTTTTGCAGGCTGACGTCCTCGATCGCGAGCGGCTTGTTGACTTCATGCAAGACGGCGGCCTTCATCGGCGTTTCCCCTATTTTTGTTTATGCTCTCGGAATGCGGGAAGTGCGCTCCCTCTCCCGCGGGTTTACCCGAGTTGGCCAGAGAGGTAAGACAGAGCACGTCGCCCACTTCGGATTTTTGGTCCATACACGAGCCTAAGCTACCTTCAGCAATTCGCCAACCTCGCTCATACCGACGGCGCGAGCGCCAAGCAGACGGCGTTGCCCCTGCGCTACGCCGGATTTTCCGTGAGCCGGAACGGATCGTTCGCCTGTAACCCGTGATCGGCGGCCGGCTGCGGTCGCAGTTGCCTGCTGATGCATTTGAAGCTCTTGTCCGTTCCGCGTCCCGTGTTTTAGATGATATAGATCATGTCTGGGATGAAGCAGGCGATAAGCCGTCAAGAAGGCGGACGCGGAGGAAGCCCCATGGCTGATGGCTATCGCATCATCGGCGCCGAGATGTCGCCCTACTCGGTCAAGGTGCGCTCCTATTTTCGCTATAAAACCATCCCGCATCAATGGGTCTTGCGCAATGCCGCAAGCCAGGCGGAATTCGAGAAACACGCCAGGATGCCGATCATTCCGCTGGTGGTTACGCCGGAGGGCACCGGCATTCAAGATTCCACGCCGATCATCGAAGCCATGGAAAAGCTCTATCCCGAACCCTCGATCCATCCCGATGATGCGATCGCCCGCTTCATTTCCGCGCTGGTCGAGGAATTCGGCGACGAATGGGGCAACAAATGGATGTTCCACTACCGCTGGGCGCGCGACGTCGACCAGATCAGCTCGGCCGGCCGCATCGCGCGGATGCGCGGGCCGAAAGCTAGCGAGCCGGAGCATGCGACATTGGCAGGCCAGGTACGAGCCCGCATGGTGGACCGGGTATGGTTTGTCGGCTCCAGCGAAGTCACCGCGCCGCAGATCGAAGCCGGCTTCCTCGATATGCTCGGATTATTGGACGACCATTTGGCGAAGCGGCCCTATCTGTTTGGCGGACGGCCCGCCTTCGGCGATTTCGGTCTCTGGGGGCAGATCTACGAAATGTGGACCGATCCGACCGCGGGCGCCGTGATCGGCGGCGACGCGCCGCATGTGCTCGAATGGGTGCACCGCATGCTCTGGCCCAGGGCCGAAGGCAAGTTCGAAGCGTGGTCCACCCTCGAGCGGACCTTGATGCCGATCCTGACCGGACATGTTGGAAAGCAATTCATGCCCTGGACATGCGCCAACGAAAAGGCGCTGGCCCAGGCGAGCGAAGAATTCAGTGTTACGCTCGGTGACAAGGTCTGGACCCAGAAGCCGCAAAAATACCACGCGCGATCGCTCGGCATGCTGCGCGCCAAATATGCCGCCGTGACCGACAAGGCCGCGCTCGATCCGGTTCTGGAGGCGGCAGGCTGCCTTGCCGGATTGCAAGGCTGAACAGATAGGGGAAATGCAGATGGAAATTCCGAAATACAAGATCGCGCTGATCGTCGGCGCCGGCGAAGGATTGAGCGCGTCGCTGGCGCGTCTGTTCGCCAAACAGGGTATCCGCGTCGCGCTGGCCGCGCGCGGAATCGAAAAGCTCGGCGCGCTCTGCCATGAGACCGGCGCGCGCGCCTTTGCCTGCAACGCGACCGACGCCGACGATGTCGAACGGCTGTTCGGCATGGTCGAGCGCGAGATCGGGGTGGCCGACGTGGTTGTGTATAACGCCAGCGCAAGGGCGCGTGGCGCTTTCGCCGAACTGGTGCCGACAGAGGTGGCGCAAGCGATCTCGGTCAGCGCATTCGGCGGCTTTCTGGTGGCGCAGCGGGCCGTGAAGCGGATGCTGCCCGGCAAGCACGGCGCGATCCTGTTCACGGGAGCTTCCGCCAGCGTCAAGGGCTATCCGCAATCGGCGCCGTTCGCGATGGGCAAGTTCGCGCTGCGCGGCCTGGCGCAGAGCATGGCGCGTGAACTGTCCCCGCAAGGGATTCACGTCGCGCATTTCGTCATCGACGGCGGCATTCGCAGTGCCGCGCGTAAGGAACCGGCCGACCGCCCGGATTCGATGCTCGATCCCGACGCGATTGCGCTAAGCTACTGGAACGTATTGCAACAGCCGCGCAGTGCCTGGACCTGGGAACTGGAATTGCGGCCCTGGGTCGAGAAGTTTTGAGCGAACAATTGCCGTCATTGCGAGCCAACGGTCGCGCCAATACGCGCCCCGTTGACTCGCAATGACGATAAAACCGGAGCGGGAGAAACATGACCACCGACACCACCATCGACACCGGCACCAGCGAATTGCTCTGCGTCATCCGCGACCGCGTCGCGGTCATCACGCTGAACCGGCCGGAAGTCCGCAACGCGCTGTCGGACAATCTGACGCCGGCCTTGCGCAGCATGATCAAGACCTGCGGCGAGAACCCCGGGGTCGGCGCGCTTCTGATCACCGGCGCCGGCACCGCTTTTTGCGCCGGCGGCAACGTCAAGGGCATGGGGGCCCACCGCGACAAGAAGAAGCTGGAAATGTCCTATGACGAGAAGGTCGCGGATTTGCAGGAACGGCAGCGTTTGCTGACCGGCGCGCTGATATCGGTCCGCAAGCCGACGATCGCGGCGCTGCCCGGCCCCGCGGTCGGCGCGGGCCTTGCCATCGCCATGGCCTGCGACATCCGTATCGCGGCGCAATCGGCATTCGTGTCCACCGGCTACCTGCGGGTCGGGCTGAGCGGCGACTACGGCATCGCTTGGCTGTTGACGCGGCTGGTTGGAACATCGAGGGCGCGCGAATTGATGTTTACGGCCGACAAGGTCGATGCCGCGAAATGCGAGGCCATCGGTCTCGTCAACCGCGTGGTCCCCGACGCCAGCCTCCAGGACGAGGCCTTCGCCCTCGCCAGGTCGATGGCGGAAGGCCCGACGATCGCGTTGCGTTACATGAAGGACAATCTCGACGAAGCCCTGTTGTTCGATTTCGCCACCGCGCGCGACCACGAGGCCGAGCGCCTGATCCGTACTACCATGACCGCAGATCATCGTGAGGCGGTGCAGGCTTTCATCGAAAAGCGCAAAGCGGCGTTCGGAGGGAATTGACGCACGCGCTCAATTCGCGGAGGCCATCGCCAACGCCCGGTTTCCCGCCGCGAGCCGCCAACTGGCGCAGGGAATTTCCTGCGGCGCAATGTCGACGTGCTTTTCGAAGCGCACCAGCTTCCAGTCGTCGGGCGAGTGCGTGAAGATAAAACCGGACTTGCGGGCAAGCGCCCATCATGACGTCGTTGGAGCGCAAGGTATCGCCGAACAGGCGGGTGGCGCCGAGGGCCGCGGCACGGCATTGCAGATTCCGCAGCAAGGCCGAACCGATGCCCTGGCCCTGCCAGCGGTCGTCGATCGACAGGCCGAATTCGAAACTGCCGCTATCCGCCTCGAAGGCGTAGCGGGCTTCGCCGACGACCGTCTCGAAACCGTCGATCGTCATGGTCGCGATCACGCTGAAGCGGTCTCCCTCGCCGACATGGATGAAATGATCGAGTTCGGTTTGCGGCAGCTCGCTGATCGCGCCGAGGAAGCGATTGTAGCGCGAGCCGACCGTAAGCGACCGGAAGTATGCCTGCAACGCGTCGGCATCGTCGGGTTCGACAAAACGAACCGTCACGAACTTGCCGTTGCGCAGCCGCAGCATGTCGGAATGTTGCCGGAGATTGTCGAAGCCAAGCGCGGTCATGGCAGGCTCCCTCGGTTCGGAAAAGACGATGGCCGGCGCCCCGCAAGAGGGCGGCGCCGGCCCGGCTGCGTTCAAGCCCGCCAAAACGGCTTTTCGGCCTCGTGGACGATGTCGCTCCAGGAAAGGCCGACATCATGCAGGTCGCGATCGGACCATTGCGCCAGTTCGCGACGCGTCTGGTAGCGCCGCCGCCAGATGCGGAGTGTTTCGCCGAGCTGGTTCAAAAGCCCGGAACCATGATGATTTATCATCGATTCATGTGTGAAAGTGGACATTTTCATCTCCTGAAGCTAATCTGTTAGCGATAATATCTGCGCTCTGCGGGCCTTCGACAAACGATACTTTGTACCGCCTTACATGAGATAATATCATGTATCCTGGATTCGAAAAATGACCGCCCGGCTGCCCTCGCTGAATGGTTTGCGCGCCTTCGAAGCTGCCGCCCGGCATTTGAGCTTTACGGTTGCCGCCTCCGAGCTGAACGTCACGCAAACCGCGATCAGCCATCAGATCAGGCGGCTCGAGGAAGAACTCGGAATACGGCTGTTCATCCGCCAGAACCGCGCGTTGACGTTGACGCCGGAGGCAAAAGAATATCTCCCCGGCGTCCGCGCCGCTTTCAACGATCTGCGGCTCGCGACCGATCGGCTGCTGCGCAGGGACGACGACCACGTACTCACCGTCAGTACGCTCGCCTCGCTCGCCGCAAAGTGGCTGCTGCCGAGACTTTCCGCGTTTCAGGAAGCCCACCCCGGCATCGACGTTCGCATCACCACGTCGACCAGCCTGATCGATTTCAAGAGTGGCAATGTCGATGCCGCGATCCGCTACGGCCGCGGGCACTGGCCGGGCTTGCGCGCCGACTGGCTGATGGCCGACCAGTTATTTCCGGTCTGCAGTCCCGCTTTGCTGGCCGGCAAGAAGCCGCTGCGGCGGCCCGAGGATCTGGCGGACCATGTGCTGCTCCACAGCAGCGCCGGCAATGACGACGACTGGCGACTGTGGCTGACGTCTGCAGGTCTGCCGACCGACCTCTCGAAACATCCCGGCGTGACTTTCGATCTCGTCTTCATGACGTTGCAGGCGGCAATCGACGGGATCGGGGTGGCTATCGGCAGGACTTCCTATGTGGAGGCCGATATCGCAAAGGGTCGCCTCGTGGTTCCATTCAAAATCGCACTGCCGGCGGACGCCGGCTTCTACCTCGTTTCACCGGAGACAAAGGCGGATCCGCCCAAGCTCGCAGCATTTCGCCAATGGCTGAAAGCCTCATTGCAGAGCAAATCCTAAAACCCATCGCATGCGAAGTGATATCCGGTTCAACCAGCGTTTTCCGGTTGGTCGCGCCGCGCAAGCGTGCCAGATTGCGCATCACGTGGAGTGACCACCGGCTGGCGAAAGGCCGTTCCGCACCGGCTGGTGGGATACTGGGAGAGACGCGCAATGTCAGAAACGTCCATGCCGCAACCGCCACAGATCAAATCGCGCCTCGGCGCAATTCTGCGCGCCACCAGCGGGAATTTCCTCGAGCAGTTTGATTTCTTCCTGTTTGGCTTTTATGCCTCCTACATCGCGAAAGCGTTCTTTCCGTCCGAAAACGAGACCGCCGCGCTGCTCAACACCTTCGGCGTATTCTGGCTGGGAGCGCTGATGCGCCCCGTGGGCGCGATCGTGCTCGGCGCCTATATCGACCGGATCGGCCGCCGCAAAGGCCTGATCGTTACATTGGCAATCATGGCGGCCGGCACCGTTACGATCGCCATCTGTCCGACCTATGCCAGCATCGGCGTTGCCGCGCCGGTCATCGTCCTGATCGGACGGCTGCTGCAAGGTTTTTCCGCCGGCGTCGAACTCGGCGGCGTCTCCGTCTATCTCTCCGAGATTGCGACACCCGGCAACCGCGGCTTCTACACCTCGTTTCAGTCCTCTAGCCAGCAGGTCGCGATTTTCGTCGCGGCCATCGTCGGTTACATACTGAGCGAGATGATGCCGGCAGACACGGTCGCGGCATGGGGCTGGCGCATTCCGTTCTTCATCGGATGCCTGATCATCCCCTTTATTTTCTTTCTACGCCGGACCCTGGAAGAGACGCCGGCGTTCCTTGCCATGAAAAAGCATCCGAGCACGTCGGAAGTGTTCAGTTCGGCGGCAGTCAACTGGAAGATCATCCTGCTTGGAATGATGCTGGCGGCGATGACCACCGTCACCTTCTACTTCGTCACCGTCTATACGCCGACCTTCGGCAAGGCCGTGCTGAAACTTTCCAGCCAGGACGCCCTGCTCGTCACTCTGTTGGTGGCCGTCACCAACTTCATCTGGAATCCGGTCGGCGGCGCATTGTCCGACCGCGTCGGCCGCAGGCCGGTGTTGATGGCGATTGCGGGCCTCTCGTTCGTGACGGCATATCCCGCACTGCTCTGGCTCACCGCCGCCCCGACCTTCGGCAAGATGCTGGCCGTCGAACTCATGTTTTCGCTCTATTTCGGCGTTTACAGCGGCACCATGCTGGGCGCGCTGGTTGAAATCGTACCCGCCCATATCCGCACTACCTGTTTCTCGCTGGCCTTTGCGCTCGCCGCAGCGCTGTTCGGCACCTTTACGCCGTTTGCGGCAACCTCGCTGATCGCCATGACCGGCGACAGGGCGTCTCCGGGCTTCTGGCTGATGTGTGCGGCAGCGAGCGGTTTCATTGCTGCAGTCGTGATCTACCGCAGCGGCGCGATCGAGGCGCGCGAACAAGCAGTTCGCACACAACAGGCGTGAGGCGTTCAGCCAAGAAAGATCGTGCTCCGGAAAAGACAGCCGCACTACAAATCCACCACCACGTAGTCGCTTTCCACCGCGACCTTGATGGTCTCGGCAATGTAGGGGCCCTTCATCACGCTCGAGCCCGGCTCGACGTTGACCGGATAGGCCTTGGCGCGGAATCGTTTGGGATCGCAATAGGATTGGCCGGTGCGAATATCGAATTCCCAACCGTGCCAGGGGCAGCGGATAATCTCTCCCAACCGGGTGTATTCGATCTCGCCGGGATCGGACGATTGCGCCAGCCCGATCAGCGGCCCTTCGCACAAGGCCGCGCCCTGATGCGGGCAGCGGTTCAACAGGCCGAAGAATTCGCCGTTGATATTGAACACCGCGATCGGGCGCTCATCGATGGTGAGAAATTTTCGCGTGCCCGGCGGCAACTCATCCACCGGGGCGATCACATGACGGACCATCAAGCCAGACCGTAGAGCTTCAACGCATTGTCGAGATAAAATGCGTCGCGATTGGCCTTGCTGACGCCGGCCGGCAGCGCGCGCGACGGATCGTCATAGTCCCAATGCGGATAGTCGGTCGCAAACAACAGCTTGTCCCAACCGACCCAGTCGATCACGTCAAACAGATGATCGCGCCGTTCCGGGTCTTCCATCGGCTGTGTGGTCCAGAAGATGTGTTCGCGGATATATTCCGATGGCGGACGCTTGACGTGCGGCACCTCGCTTTTCAGCCGTTCCCAGTTCCGGTCAAGCCGCCACGACAGCGACGGCGCCCAGCCGAAGCCGGCCTCGATCATGATCATCTTCAGCTTCGGATGCCGCTCGAACACGCCCTCCAGCACGATGCTGGCGAGCGCGGTCTGCTGACACTGCGAATGCCCGACCATCTCCTCGATGTAGAAACTCGGCCAGCCCTGACGCGGTGATCGGATTGCCGCCGAAGCCGAAGGCATGCACGCCGACGGGAAGCCCCGCCTCTTCGGCGGCTTCATAAATCGGCCAATAGCGGCGCTGGCCGAGCGGCTCGACATTGCGGCTGAGCAGCAGCACCTGCACGAAATTCCTGTCGCCGGCGCGCTTGCGGATTTCGGCGGCCGCCGCCCGGCCGTCCTCGTTGGCGACGACCACGGAGCCTTTCAGGCGGCTATCCTTGCTGGTCCATTTTTCGATTTGCCAGTCGTTGATCGCCGAACAAATCGCCGCGCTCAGATCGTGATTGCGGATTCCCTGTCCGGTGGCGAGCGGATTGAGCACGCCAAGCACGACGTTGTTCGGATCGAGATGTTGCTTCTGCATGAACGACAACGACGAGCCCTGCGGGCCGCCTTCCGGCGGATAGGCGTCGCGGCGCGAGGCGTTGGGCTGCGCCTTCGGATAGGGCGGGCCTTCCATCATGCCCTGATAGGGGTGCTTGTCGTAGGTCTCGAGATGGGCGTGCCAGCGCTTGGCGAGATACGGATACAATTCGGTCTTGGTGGCGCGCGCCGGATGGATGTCGCAATCGGCAATCGCGGTCTTCGCCTGAACCGACGAGGCGGGCTCCGGACGGTCGCGGAACTGCACGTTCATGGCGTGGTCTCCTTCAGCGCCGGCTGTCCAAGGCGGCCGTAGGTCGCGTACGGGTTATCGATCATGATCTTGCGCACAAGATCGGGCGATATCCCCTCCGGCAGCACATTATCGTCGTCGAATTGCCAGTGCGGATAATCGGTCGAGAATAGAAGCAATTCGTCCGACTGCATATGGTCAAACAGCCGATTTAAGGTCGCCGGATCCGGCGGCGCATCGACCGGCTGCAGCGAAAAGCGGATATTGCTGCGCACAATTTCGAGCGGCGCGCGATCCACCCACGGCGTTTCCATGCGGATGCCGCGCCAGAACTTGTGCAGCCGCCACAGATAGGACGGCAGCCAGGTGAAGCCGGATTCCAGCATCACCATTTTCAAGGCGGGATGCCGCGCGAAAACGCCCTCGACGATCAGGCTGGTCAACTGCGTCTGAAAGGCCTGCGCCTGGGCGACGTAATCCTCGATGTGATAGGAGCCCCAGCCCACCGAGGTCGGCGGATTATGATAATTGCTGCCGGCGTGGACGCCGATCGGCAGACCCAGCCGCTCGGCTGCGGCGTAAATCGGCCAGTAGGCGCGTTTTCCCAAGGGCATGTCGCCCATGACCAGCATCAGCACCTGAACGAAGCGCTTGTCTTTTGCGCAACGCTCGATCTCCGCCACCGACTTCTCGACGTTCTGGATCGGAATAACGATCGAGCCGCGCAGCCGCGGCTCCCTGTCGAGCCATTCCTTGACCAGCCAGTCGTTCAGCGCGCGGCAAAATGCGTCCGCCATATCCTCGGAAAATACCATCTGCACGCCGAACAGGGGATTGCAGATGCCGTAGCTGACACCGAACGGCATCGAGCGCCTGCGCCTTCATGTCATCGAGACTTGAGCCGGGCTTGCCCTTCGCGGGGCGCCAGTCGGGCCGTGCCGAGATCGGTGAATTCGCGGGATAGGATTGCGACACCAGATCGGTCATTCCGCGCGTGGTGACCTGATCGCGCCAGTAATCGTTGAGATAGGGCAACAGGCTCGTCAGATGAGGTACGGCCGGATGCAGGTCGCAATCCACGCCGCCGGCGATCGGAGACGTCATGGCCTCGGGTTCCCTTTTTCGCGCGGTGTCGATATCGCTCTCCGGATGCGGAGCAGCGCCCTTGTGGTGCGCTGCTGATCCGGGGTCCAAACCATACGCTGGGTCCCGGCTCTGCGGCGCATCGTGAAGAACGCTGCACCGCGTCCGAGACACGGCATTACTCAGAGACAGCATAGGACGCACGGGCGCCGCCGTCCACGGCGCGGCCAGACGCAGCGGAGTCGGCACCCATGCAATCCTGTGCTAGGACATCTGAAAATCGCTGCGGTGGTTGATATGCACAGGGTGAAAATTACGGTTGCCGCAACCATGATAGCGCTGTCCGGACCGGCCATTGCGCAGGCGCCGCCCGCCGCCACGCCCCCGCCTCCGGACTTCTCCAAGGTCGAGATCAAGACCACCAGCCTCGGCAACGACGTCTACATGCTCGAAGGCCTGGGCGGAAACATCACGGTAGCGCGTGGCGAAAGACGGAATCATCATGGTGGACGGCCAGTACGCGCCGCTGCATGACAAGATCAAGGCCGCCATTGCAGCCGTCTCGAACCAGCCGATCAAATACCTTGTCAATACGCATTATCATCCTGATCACACCGGCGGAAACGAGCTGTTCGCCAGGGACGGCGTGACCATCGTCGCTCAGGATAATGTCAAGATCCGTCTGCAAGCCGGAACCACCAATGGACTGACCGGCGCAAAAACACCGCCCGCGCCGCAAGGCGCGCTGCCGTCCGACACCTATACGAACTTTTCCAAGATCAGGCTCAATGGGCGTGTCGCCGACCTCAAGCACATCGCCAACGCGCATACCGACGGCGACACCTATGTCTGGTTCAAGACCGCCAACGTGTTGTCCACCGGCGATACCGTCACTATAGGCCGCTATCCCAATATCGATTTCGCCAATGGCGGCAACATCAAGGGCATGATCGCGGCGACCGACGCCTATCTCAAATTGACCAACGCCAGAACCAAGATCGTTCCCGGCCACGGGCCGCTCGCCGATAGAGCGGGGTTGATCGAATACCGGACCATGCTGGTCACCGCGCGCGACCGCATGGAGAAGCTGGTCAAGGAAGGCAAGAGCGAGGACGACGTCGTGGCGGCCAAGCCGTTCGCCGATCTCGATGCCAAATGGGCGCCGACCGAGCTTGCGGCCAAAAACTTCATTCGCGTGGTCTACCACTCGATTGCCGATAAACCCGACACGCGGCGGCCGCTGCTGAAGCGAATCTTCCACAGGAGCTGAGAGTAGATGAAGGACCTTGTCCCAATCGCCGAAAAGATCGCCGCGCGATTGATCGAGCGGCGCCAGACCATCGCGGTCGCGGAATCCTCGACCGGCGGATTGATTTCGGCGACCCTGCTCGCGGTGCCCGGCGCGTCGGCTTATTTCCTCGGCTCCGCAGTGGTCTATACCCGCGACGCCCGGCGACTCCTGATGGATATCCCCGATGACGCCATGAAGGGCATTCGTTCGGCCTCGGAGCCTTACGCGCAATTGCTGGCGAACCAGATCCGCCAGCGCTTTTCGAGCCGATTGGGGCCTGTCGGAGACCGGCGCGACCGGGCCCACCGGCAACCGCTACGGCGACGCCGCCGGCCATAGCTGCATGGCGGTCGCGGGCGTCGCGCAGTCCGTCATCACGCTGGAGACCGGCAGCTCCGACCGGCTCGCCAACATGCACGTGTTCGCAAGTACCGCGCTGAATTTGCTGTTGCAGAATTTGTCGCGGTGATCGTCGTCACCGCGGCCCTTCGATTCCATCACTGACACCTCGGAATACTGGATCACCCGCATGCACAGGCAGACGAACTAAGGGCGTTGGCCGCGCGCGTCGCGCAAATGGTGGGGTGATGCGACCGGTAACGCCGTATCCGCGCCGAGGCTGCCGCATCCTTGCATGTGTTCTAAAGGGCGCCGTTCCCCGGATGCTGCGCAGCGCGCTTGGGATCGCGCTTTCGCGCGACTCCGGCGGTGCGCTGCTGATCCGGGGTCCATCGTGGGTCCCGGTTCTGCGGAGTAGCGTGAAGGACACGCTGCACCGCGCCCGGGACATGGAACGGCGGCCCCTCACTTCTCCCGAAACGCACACATCAGTTGATCCGCCTTACGGGCTGTCAGTGTCGGACTTCGAGTGAAAAGCAGACGTTCAAGTTACCAGCGTCGAGGTGAAAATGACGCAGCTGGGACATTGGCCCTAGCCCAGGCGCAGCCGGGCATGCTTTGATAGCCTGGACTGAGATTCCGATGGGGCGGCCTTGACCGACAAGCGGGTGGAAAGGCGATTGGCGGCTGTATTGGCGGCGGATGTCGCCGGTTATAGTCGGCTCATGGGCGCCGATGAAGAGGGCACGCTCGGCAAGTTGAAGGCTCTCAGAAAGGCTCTTTTCGATCCCAAGATCGTCGAGCATCGAGGCCGAATTGTCAAGACAACGGGGGATGGCGTACTGGTTGAATTCGCCAGTGCGGTGGACGCAGCGAGATGCGCGGTCGAGGTTCAGCGCGATGTGGCTGCGCAAAATGCCGACGTGCCCCTGCACAGCAGGATCGAATTTCGCATTGGCATTCATGTCGGCGACATCATCATCGACGACAATGATATTTTCGGCGATGGCGTCAACATCGCCGCCCGCCTTGAGGGCATCGCGGAGCCAGGCGGCGTCTGCATCTCGGATGACGCACACAGGCAGATCCGAGGCAAGGTCGATTTCTCCTACAATGATATGGGCCTTCAATCACTGAAAAACATTGCTGAACCGATGCGCGCCTGGCTGTGGCAGCCGACGAGCAGGAGGCGGCAGCTCACACCTCGCTCAGCATTCATGAGCTGTTCCTGGGCCAGCACGACAACGCGATCCGGCGGCTGTTGCGGGCAATCGAAATCGACCCGAACTCGAGCTTCGCGCGCGGATACCTTGGTACCGCTTACGCGTTTGGCGGAGACTGCGATCCGGCGATTCAGAATCTGCAGGAGGCCATGCGGCTCAGCCCGCGCGACTTCCTGACGGTCGTGTGGTTTACGGTGAGCGCCTGGGCGTATTTGAGCGCGGGGAAGTTCGAACAGGCGGCGGACTGCGCGAGGCGGGCGATCGACTGCAATCCGGCGTTTCCGGACGCGCATGCTACGTTTGCTGTGGCCTCCGCCCACCTTGGGCACATGGCCGACGCGCGGGCCGGTCTCGACGAATTCATGCACCTGATGCCCGGGCTGACCGCGGAAGACGAGCGGCTGATACGGCCGTTCCGCCGCCCGGCCGACCGTGAGCGCTTTCTCAACGGCCTTCGCAAAGCCGGGCTTCCGGAGAAATAGCAAACACCCGTTGGCGCGAGATCTGCCGGTGTTTGCCGGCCCCACGTCGAGCGCGCGTTCCGGGCATCGGCGGTGCAGCCGGAGCGGTTTTCGTAAACCTGGAGCGGCGGATCAAGCCTGTCGGATGACGCGCCTCACTTCTCCCGGAACGCGCGCATCAGCTGGTCGCTGAAAGGCTTGATCAGGTAGGACAGCATGGTGCGGTCGCCGGTCTGCACGAAGGCTTCGACCGGCATGCCCGGGATCAGCTTGACGTCGCCGAGCCGCGCGATTTCTTCCGCCGGCATCGAAACGCGGATCGTGTAATAACTCTGTCCGGTGCGTTGCTCGGTGGTGACGTCGGGCGAAACGCGGGTGACGACGCCGTTCAGTTCCGGCGTGGTGCGCTGGTTGAACGCCGACAGCCGCAGCAGGGTCTTCTGGCCGATCTGCAACTTATCGATATCCTGCGGGTTGACCTTGGCTTCGACCTGGAGGTCGTCGGTCTGCGGCACGATCATCATGATGGCGTCGCCGGCGGTGATCACTCCGCCCACGGTGTGAACGGTGGATTGCAGCACCATGCCGTCCTGGGGCGCGCGGATATCGACCCGCCGCAACTGGTCTTCGGCGGTGACCTTGCGTTCGACGAATTCGCCGATCTTGTCGTTGGTCTCGCGCAGGTCCTTGGAAACTTCGCTGACCATGTCCTTGTCGACCTGAATGATCTGAAGTTCGGTTTCGGTGATCTTGCCCTTGGCCTGTGCGCGCGACGCGATGTATTGCGCCCGCTCGCCGTTAAGGCGCGCGGCGTCGCGCTCCAGCGTCGTCAAGCGCGAGAGCTGCACCAGGTGCTTGTCGTAAAGATCGCGAACGCCGGTCAGTTCCTTCTCTACCAGCGCGATTTCCTTGTCTTTCGCCGCCTCCTGCGCCATCAGGCCGCCGATTTCCTCGTTCAGCTGGGTCACCCGCTCGCGCAACTGCGCCTTCTGTCCCGCCCTGCCAAAGGTGCGGACCTCGAACAGCTTGGTCTCGCTGGCGATGATGTTCCTGACGTCGGGATCATCGGCACGGTCGAGCAGCGTGCGGGGAAAGGCGACCTTGTCCAGTCCGCGCTGCTCGGCTTCGAGCCGCGCCGCGCGCGCCCATAACCCGTCGAGCGTCTTGACGACAATGGCAAGGCTCGCCTTGGTAACGGTGTCATCGAGCCGCACCACCACATCGCCGGCCTTGACCAGATCGCCGTCGCGCGCGCGCACCTCGCCGACGACGCCGCCGGTCGGGTGCTGCACCTTTTTGACGTTGGATTCGACGACCACCGATCCCGGCGCGATCAACGCGCCCGAAATCTGCGCGGTCGAAGCCCAGCCGCCGAGCCCGCCCGCGAGAACCACGACCACCGCCAGGCCGACGATCAGATGCAGCCGTATCGAGCGCCGCGCGCCCTGCTCCTCGCCGCTGCTCATGATTTGGCAACTCCGCCTTCGGATACGATCTTGATCGGACTCGGCGGCGCGACCCGCTGCAGCACCTGCCCCAGCACAGTTTCCTTGAGACCGAAGGCCTGCATGCGGCCGTCCTTCAACACCAGAAGCTGATCGACCCCTTCGATCCCGATCGGCCGGTGCGCCACCACCACCACGATGGCGCCACGCTCGCGCGCCGCGCGAACCGCCCGTGTCAGCGCCTCGTCGCCCTCGGTGTCGAGATTGGAATTCGGCTCGTCGAGCACGATCAGGAACGGATCGCCGTACAGCGCGCGCGCCAGCGCCACGCGCTGCGCCTGACCGGCCGAAAGCGCCGTGCCCTGCTCGCCGATCTGGGTGTCATAGCCGTCGCGCATCTTGATGATCATCTCATGGACGCCCGCTTGCTTGGCGGCGGCGATGATGCCCGCGGAAGTGGCCTCGGGATCGAAGCGGCAGATGTTATGCGCGACAGAGCCCGCGAACAGTTCGACATCCTGCGGCAAGTAGCCGACATACCGGCCGAGCACATCGGACGACCACTGATCGATCGCGGCGCCGTCGAGCCGCACCTTGCCGCGCACCGGCTGCCAGACACCGAC
Source organism: uncultured Alphaproteobacteria bacterium (assembly GCA_963742425.1). Taxonomy (GTDB): domain Bacteria; phylum Pseudomonadota; class Alphaproteobacteria; order Rhizobiales; family Xanthobacteraceae; genus Bradyrhizobium. The sequence continues at coordinate 435,133 of CAVULR010000002.1, read as the reverse complement.
CAGCACGCGCACCAGCGAAGACTTGCCCGATCCGCTCGGTCCGATGATTCCCAGCCCGTTTCCGGCCGCAAGCGCGAAGGTGATATCCTGAGCGATGAGCTTCTGATCGCCCGGCGCCACGATGCTGACGGCCTCGACCGACAGCCTGCCGGATGGCGCCTGCAACAGCGTCTGCGCAGGTGGCGCGGGAATCTGCTCGAGCAGCCGGTTAAGCCGATGCCAGCTCTGGCGCGCGGCGACGAATGCCTTCCAGTGCGCGATCGCGAGATCGACCGGCGCCAGCGCCCGCGCGCTCAGGATCGAACCGGCGATGATAATGCCCCCGGTCGCCTCCTGATGGATCACGAGATAGGCGCCCACCGCGAGCACCGCCGATTGCAGGGTCATGCGCATGACCTTGGCGATGGCGCCGAGGCCGCCGGCGACGTCGCTGGCGCGCTGGTTGCCATCCAGGTAATTCTGGTTGGCCTTGCTCCAGCGCCGCGTCAGGCGGCCGGACATCCCCATCGCCACCAGCACTTCGGCGTTGCGCCGGCTGGTTGTGGCGAGATCGTTGCGGCGCGCCGCCAGAGCTCATCGCCTCGCGCGCCGGCTCCCTCGACATGAACTCGGTGACGATGGTGAGCGTCACCAGAATGATCGCGCCGACCAGCGCCGTCAGGCCGATCAGGACATGAAACGCGAAACAGATCGCCAGATAGAACGGCAGCCACGGCAAATCGAAGAATGCGCCCGGACCCATGCTGCCGAGGAACGAGCGAACATTGTCCAGATCGCGCAGCGGCTGGAGCCCCTCGTTGCGGTTGCCGACCATCAACGGCAGGCGGACGACGGTTTGAAACACGCGGGCATTGAGGGTTTCGTCGAGCGAGGTCCCGATACGTCCGAGGATTCGTCCCCGGATCAGGTCGAGGATTCCCTGCGCGATGTACAATCCGCCGGCAAGGATGACCAAGCCGACCAGGGTCGGCACACTGCGGCTGGGGAGCACCCGGTCGTAAACTTCCAGCATGAAGACCGAGCCGGTCAGATAGAGCAGGTTGATCATGCAGCTCATGGCGCCGACGCCGATGAACGCAGTGCGGCAGGCGCGCAGCGCATCACCGAGTTCGGAACTCCGGACACCGGGCGCGGCTGCCATCAATCCTGATCTCTTCCCGAAGGGGTCCGCGACCCCCTGATCCACATGGGCACGCGAGGCCCAATCTTATCGATTTTTGCGGGTAGCGTCTATCGGCGTCGCGTTAAGGTAAACGCGGCCGAAAAACCGCTGGAAACGGCTGATCGGCCGTCGAGGCTCGGGAACGGCTCGCGGAACCTAATCGGTCCCGATCGCTTGTATTGGCACCTCAGCCAACATCATTGGAGATATCATGATCCGCCGCTTTATTGGAATTGCTACCCTTGTCACGGTAATGGCGCTGCCTTTCGTGACGCACGCCCAGGGGGTCCCGGGTGGCATCGAGCGCGGCTCAAGAGATGGCGAAAGGGCCGCCGGCCCTGTCGGTGCCGTCGTCGGCGGTGTCGTTGGAGGTGTGGTCGGTGGAGTAGCCGGGATTCTCGGCGTCGACCAGCGTCCCCGCTTCCACACTTATGTCGTCGAGCGGCATCATCCTTCCTATCAATATCGCGAGGACGTGCGGATCGGCGCGGTTCTGCCTGAGGAAGGCGTAAGCTATTACGATGTGCCGCCGGAATACGGCGCCCGGGATTATCGTTACACGGTTGTGAACGGCCGCACGGTTCTGGTCGAACCGCGCACCCGCCGGATCGTCGAGATCGTCGAATAAGACGACTGAGGCCTCGATCGAATGGGAGTCGCCCTTCAAGGTGGCTCCCATTTGCTTGCGCAGGGGAATGCGCGTCAGAACCGGCCGCCGGTTCGAACCAGCCGCACGATCAGCAACAGCACGATGGCCCCGATTGCGGAATAGAGGATCTCCCGGACGATGTGGCCGACGGGGATCACAATGCCGAGTTTTGGAAACAGCAGGCTGGCGACAAACGCCCCGGCGATACCGACCAGAATATCGCCGATGATCCCGAACCCGGTGCCGCGCACGATCTTTCCGGCCAACCAGCCCGCGATCAGGCCGACGAATAGAATGACGAGAAGGCTTTCAGCAGACATTTGCATCGGGAATCCCCCCTGTTTGCGTGTGATGACCGCGCTGCATTCGAACCTATCCGCAATTGCCAGATGTGACGACAGGAATCTGCCGGAGATTTCGAGGTTTCGCCGGAACCGCGTTACGCTCCCGCGACGAGCCCCATCATACCGGCTTCGGCACCCGCGCATGAAAGTCGGTGGCGCGCTGGAACGCAGCGCCAACGCGCAATAGCGTGGCCTCATCGAAGGCGCGGCCGATCAATTGCATGCCGACGGGAAGCCCGTTGCGCGTGAAGCCCGCGGGGATCGAAAGCGAAGGCAGACCGAGATAGTTGATCGGGCGGGTAAATCGCGTCAGCCGCTGGATCACGGCTTCGGCGTCCGGGCTGTTGCCGACGTCACTCTCGGCAATGGTCGGAGCGGCGACCGGGGCCACCGGCGCGATCACGGCATCGACGCCGGCGACGGCGGCGAGATATGCCGCCAATGCCGGGCCGCGCCAGCGCATCGCCTCAAGATAGGACACTCCGGGTATGGCGAGCCCGTTTTGCAATCGCATGAGAACCTGCGCCCCGTAATCCCCGGGACGCTCGATCAGCCACCGCTTGTGAAACGCGGCCGCCTCGACGGCAAGAACCAGCTGACAAGCCGCGGTGAGCTGGCGCTGATCCGGCAGTTCGACCTGCACGATGTTTGCGCCCTCACCCCTGAGCACGGCGATCGTCTCGTCGAGCATGCGCGCAACTTCCGGATCGAGATCGTCGACATAGAATGCGGCAGGTACGCCGACGCGCAGGCCCTTGATCTGACCCCGCGTCGCGGCGACATAATCCGGCACCGCGCCGGTGACCGCGGTGGGGTCTTCGGGATCCGCACCCGCCATCAGACCCAGCAATAGCGCGCAATCCTCGGCCGAGCGCGCCAGCGGTCCGACGGTGTCGAGCGACTGCGACAGCGGCATCGCGCCGGCGCGGCTGATCAGGCCATAGGTCGTCTTCAACCCGGTGACGCCGCAGAAATGCGCGGGCATCCGGATCGAGCCGCCGGTGTCCGAACCCAAAGCGGCGAACGTCAGGCGCGCGGCGACCGCCGCGCCCGAGCCTGACGACGAGCCGCCGGTGATGTGATCCACATTCCAGGGATTATGCACCGCGCCGTAATGGCTGTTATGGCCGGTCGGCCCATAGGCGAATTCGGCCATCTGCAACGAGCCAAGCCTGATCGTCCCGGCATCCTTCAGACGCTGCAATGCGGTCGAAGTCACGGTCGCGACAAAATCGCGACGGATGCGGGAGCCGCAGGTGACGACCTTGCCAGCCTCGTAATACATGTCCTTGTGCGCCAGCGGCACGCCGTGCAGCGCGCCACGACGGTTGCCGTTTGCCAGTGCCGCATCGGCGGCATCGGCTGCCGCCAATGCCGGCTCCGTCTCGATCGTCATGAAGGCATTGAGGCGGGGCTGCCACTGTGCGATCCGGTCCAGACAGGATTGGGTTGCTTCGCGCGACGAGAAACGCTTCCCGGCGATCGCCTTCGCGACCTCCGTCAGCGACAGCAGCGCCGGCTCGATGCTCATTGCAAAACCTTCCCGCTTTTCTGCACGTTCGCGAAGCTCGCAGGCTCCAGGTCGAACGGCAGCGTGCCGGCGACCGGCGCAAAACCTTCGAACGCCGGGCCGATGGAATTGGCGATACGGGTTGCGACCTCCACGCTCACGGGCACGCCCGCAACGTCAGCCATTGCCTTGATCTCCTTGGGTGTGGGTCTGGTCATGCGGGTCGGCTCCTTCCTAAAATTGCTTGCCGACCACCATCGGCGCTGAGAGATCTTGTCCCGATCGCATCCAGTTGCGCAAATCGGTTCCATGGCGCGCGAACCAGGCGACGAGGGACCACTTTATTTCGTCAACAACGCGAACGCGCCGTTCCAGTCTTCCGGCGGCGGACTGTTCTGAAAGCCCTTAATTCGCGCCTCGTAGAGATTGTAAAGCAGTTCCAACGCACGGGCGTCGTCCGAGGTGCGGCCGCGTGCGATCGCCGCAAGCGCGCCCTCCCAGTCGCGGCTGCGATAACAGGCCAGCATCTCGATGGTCAGGTTGCGCAAGCGCTGGAAGTGGCCGGACTGCGCGGTGTCCTCGCGGCCGGCAATGGCATAGATGACCTCCGGCTCTTTCTTGCCCTTGACCATGATGAAATCGAGCTCGAGGATCGCGAACCTGTCCTTGACCGCAAGCGCGGTCTTGGAGCCGACGATGATCGGGAATCCATACTCCTTGGATTGCCCCTCCAGGCGCGAGGCGAGGTTGACGCTGTCGCCGAAAACCGAATAGTTGAATTTCTTGTCGGAGCCCATATTGCCGACGACGCAGACGCCGGTGTTAAGCCCGACGCCGATATTGAGCGGAATATGGGCGTAGCCGCCTTCGCGCGCTTCCTCCTCGCGTATCTTGTTGAGCTTTCCAACCCGTTCCAGCATGTCGACCGCGGCTTCGCAAGCATTGAGCTGATGGTGCTTGTCGTCGAGCGGCGCATTCCAGAACGCCATGACCGCGTCACCCATGTATTTGTCGATGGTGCCCTTGCGCTCCAGAATCGCATCGGTCAATGGAGTCAGAAAGCGGTTCATCAGCGCGGTAAGGCCCTGCGGATCGTCCTTGAAGATTTCCGAGATCGAGGTAAAGCCGCGTGTGTCGCCGAACATGATGGTCATCTCGCGCTGTTCGCCGCCGAGCACGAGCTTTTCCGGCGACTGCGCGAGTTGCTCTACGTATGCGGGCGAAAGATACTGGCTGAAGGCCGAGCGAATCTGGCGCCGCTGTTTCTGCTCGCGGACGAAGCTGGTGAAGATCAGCGTCAGATAGATCGCCGTGGTCGACAGCAACGGATAGGTGAAATCGATCAACAATCTTTGCTGGGTGTAAAAATACCAGGACGTTCCGACCAGCAGCGTTGCGAACACGGCGCCGACGGCAATCAGCGAGGCCGGACCGAACAGCGGCGCCAGCGCGATCACCATAACGCCAAGCAACAGGGCCGCGGCAAATTCGAGCGCAGGACCGTAATATGGCTGCGCCAGTATCGACCCGGTCAATGCCGCTTCGAGCACCTGGGCATGGATTTCGACCCCGGCCATGGCTTCGGACACCGGCGTGGTCTTGATGTCGTTTAGCCCGACCGCCGACGTTCCGATCAGGACCAGCTTGCCCCTGATCTTTTCCGGCGCGACACGCCCTTCGAGCACGTCGACCGCCGAGGCATAGAGGGAGGGGTCGCGCTCGGCAAAATGAACCCAAAGCTGACCATTGGCATCGGTCGGGACCTGGAAACCCTTGACGCCGACGCTCTTGATCAAGGTCTTTTCGGACTTGATGAAGATCGTGTCGGTGCCGGTGACCACCCGCAATATTTCAAAGGTCAGGGACGGCATGGTCACGCCCTGGGCCTGCGTGATCATCGGCACCCGCCGGATGATGCCGTCGCGCTCGGGATTGATCGTGAACACGCCGCGGCCGGCGGCCGCCTGTTCCAGAACCTGCGTATTGCGCAACAGCCCGGGAAACTTGAACATGAAACGCTGCGGGTCTTCGCCCAACATCGCCAAGCCCGTGACCGGAAGCGACTTGTCGAGTTTCGTCAGAACCTGGGAAAGTCCGGATACGCCCAATACCACGCGCGAATGCTGCATTGCGTCGGCGAGAACCTGATCGTTGCTCGGCAGCGCCCGCAGCCTGGCCTTGGTTTCCTCGTCGAGATTGCGAAAGGTGTCGGCCGCGACGTCGGGATTGAGGCGGTCGGGTTCTGCGAAGATAACGTCAAAGCCGATGACGACGGCGCCGAGTTTGGTGAGGTTGGTGACCATGTCGGCGATCCGGGTCCGTGGCCACGGCCACTGGCCGAGCTTCGCCAGGCTGACTTCGTCAATATCGACAATGGCGACCGGCCTTGCGGTCTTCACGCGGGGATCGATGCGCTGGAAAGTGTCGAAAGTCCTGACCCGAATTTCCTCGATCACGGCCGGATCGGCGATGCGCAGCGCCGCAAATCCGACCAGCAGCGCGAGGCACGCCACCCTCGCATACCCGAACCTTCGCGCGAACCAGCGCCGCAATATCCTCAGCCGCTTCATGCCGTTTCAGATATCACGCCGAGGCGGATTGATCACGTTTCTTGTGCTGGATGCGAGCCGCTGGTCCCGCAGATGCTCTAAACGAAGTGGAAGTCGGAGCTATGTAGTTGCGCCTTGATGACGCCAGCCTGGGTATTCAATTCGTTGGCATCGACGGCCAAGAACGTATTTCCATGGCCGTCGTCAGGGGTTGCGTGCAGGGCCGCCAACGCGTCCAGCATGATCGAGCCTCTGAAATGCAGCGCATCGGTCACCGAATCGAGATCGGTCGCCGTGGTATGGCCGGCCCCGGCGAAGTTGAAAACGAAGGTGTCGCCGGCGGCGAATCCGGCCAAACCCTGGTTCGCAGCGTGGCCGTCCGCCGGACCCGGATCATACGCGATCACTGCACCCACATTCGCGCCGGTGCCCGGCGGATCGACGATATTGACGCCGCCATTGTGATCGTCCGTCACGGTCCAGGTCGAGTTCGACAGATTTCCAGTCAACTTGAAAGTCTCGGTGAGGTGGCTCGCGGAGTCGGTCACCGTCAGCGTCGTAATATTCGTAATGGCGTTATAGCTTCCGGCGCCGGTCTTGGCCGTCGTGGTCGCGGCGGCAAAGCCGTGAAGGTCGAGCACATCGTTCCCCGTAATGCCGGCAATCTTGCCGGTAAAATGCGCAGGATCCAGCAGGCTCAGTGTGCCTGAGCTGGCGGCGAACGTTACGTTGAGCGCGTCCGCATGATCGAGCTGCAGGGTCGCGCCCGCATCGATCTGGAACGTACCTGTGCCGGAAACGGCGGTACTGGCAACCTCCAGCGTGCCGCCAGAGGCCTCCACCGTTCCGCTGTCAATCAGGCTTCCGGTGATCGTTGCATGGGCCGCGATGTCTTTCAGCGTCGCACCGGCATCGACCTTGAATGTGCCTGCGTTAACAGTCAGGTCGCCCGCCAGAGTGAGCGTATGGCCGGCGAGGACTTCAACCGTGGCGCCGGCGTTGGTCATGATCAGAGAATGCGCAACCGCATCCTGGCTGATGCTGACCGTATAGGTGCCGCTGATACCGATAACGACATCATCGCCGGAAGTCGGCGCGCCGGTAGACGTCCACTGACTTGCGGTCTGCCAGTCATGGCTGCCGCCGTTCCAGACCTTCGCCGGAGCGACGACCCCCAGGGAGTCGGTGACACTCTCCTTCTCCCCGGAGTCGACGTAGGTCACGACCAACTGGAGCAACTTGCCGTCGTCGGCGAGCACCGGTGTATAGCTGCTGTTGGTGCCTACCGAGGTCCAGGTCTGGCCCTGGTCACTGGAAACCTGCCAGGAGTAGCTGACGCCGTTCCCTACGACAGTGCCACCGTCGTTCACGGAGGTGACATGGATCGCCACGCCCTGCTGCGCTGTCGTTCTGTCGAGCGTCGCGGTGAGGTCGTTCGGCATGCCAAGGTTGACGGTCGTGCTCTCGCTGCCATTCGCGTCCGCATAGGTCACGATCAGCTGCATCAACTTGCCTTCGTCGGACTCACCCGGCGTAAAGCTGGAATTGGTGCCGACGGTGGTCCAGGTCAGGCCATTGTTGCTGGATTCCTGCCATTTGTAGGTAAGGCCGGTCGTGACAGTGGTGTCGCCATCCTTCACCCCGGTGACGCGGATCGTCACACCGTCATGCACGGACGAACTGCTGAGTGTCGCAACCAGATCGTTCGGCGTATCCACAACAAAGGTCGTCGAGGCGGTGCCCGCGGACGAGACGGCGGTGCCGTCGTGCGCGACCGCGGATATCCCGACCGTCACGGTGCCCTCGAACTCATTGACCGGCGTGATGGTCAGGCCGTTGAGGTCGGCAACCGAATGCGCCGTAAAGGTGAAGGTACCGTTGTGATTGTCGATCACACCGCTGCCGTGCAGCGTTGCGCCATGGTTGAGCGTCACCGTGAAGGTGACACTGTCGTCGCTGTTCTCAAACAGGTCGGCCGCGTTGGCCAGGGTCAGCGTCAGCGCGCAGGTTCCGTTTTCGTTGATCGCCGGAGCCGAGACAGTCACAACGGGCACATCCGCGACCGGGTTCACCGTCAGCGTGGTCGAGGCGGTGGCTGTGGCGGAGAGGACCGTGCCGTCATTCGCGATCGCCGAGATCCCGATCGTGACGGTGCCCTCGAACTCACTGGCCGGCGTGATGGTCAGGCCGCTGAGATCGGCAATTGAATGCGCCGTCAAGGTGAAGGTGCCGTCATGATTGTCGATAACGCCGCTGCCGTGCAGCGTTGCGCCATTGTTAAGCGAGATCTTGATCGTGACGCTGTCGCTGCTGTCCTCAAACAGCTCCGCCGCGTTGGTGAGTTCGAGCGTCAGCACGCTGGAGTTACCTTCGGTGGTCGCCGCCGCGGACGCCGTCAACACCGGCGTCTCCGGCAGTGGATTGACGGTCAGCGTCGCATCATGGCTGACGGTGGCGCTGTCGACGGTGCCGTCATGGGCGGTGACCGAGACGCTGAAGGGGATGCTGCCTTCGAACGAGGCCGCAGGCGTCGTGGTCAGGCCGGTCAGATCGCTTGCCGAATGCACCGTCAGGGTAAAGCTGCCGTCCTCATTGGCGGTCAGCGCTTCGCCGTTCTGCGACAGATTGGACAGCCCGAAGATCTTCACCGTCAGGCTGTCGCTGCCGTCCTCGGTCAGCTCCGCCAGATTGGCGATCGAGATGGTGACCGCGCTGGTGCCGTCTTCGTCGATGGTGGCCGCCGACGCGGTGAACACCGGCGTCTCCGGCAGCGGATTGACGGTCAGCGTCGCATCATGGCTGACGGTGGCGCTGTCGACCGTGCCGTCATGGGCGGTGACCGAGACGCTGAAGGGGATGCTGCCCTCGAACGAGGCCGCAGGCGTCGTGGTCAGGCCGGTCAGATCGCTTGCCGAATGCACCGTCAGGGTAAAGCTGCCGTCCTGATTGGCGGTCAGCGCTTCGCCGTTCTGCGACAGATTGGACAGCCCGAAGATCTTCACCGTCAGGCTGTCGCTGCCGTCCTCGGTCAGCTCCGCCAGATTGGCGATCGAGATGGTGACCGCGCTGGTGCCGTCCTCGTCGATGGTGGCCGCCGACGCGGTGAACACCGGCGTCTCCGGCAGCGGATTGACGGTCAGCGTCGCATCATGGCTGACGGTGGCGCTGTCGACCGTGCCGTCATGGGCGGTGACCGAGACGCTGAAGGGGATGCTGCCCTCGAACGAGGCCGCAGGCGTCGTGGTCAGGCCGGTCAGATCGCTTGCCGAATGCACCGTCAGGGTAAAGCTGCCGTCCTGATTGGCGGTCAGCGCTTCGCCGTTCTGCGACAGATTGGACAGCCCGAAGATCTTCACCGTCAGGCTGTCGGTGCCGTCCTCGGTCAGCTCCGCCAGATTGGCGATCGAGATGGTGACCGCGCTGGTGCCGTCCTCGTCGATGGTGGCCGCCGACGCGGTGAACACCGGCGTCTCCGGCAGCGGATTGACGGTCAGCGTCGCATCATGGCTGACGGTGGCGCTGTCGACCGTGCCGTCATGGGCGGTGACCGAGACGCTGAAGGGGATGCTGCCCTCGAACGAGGCCGCAGGCGTCGTGGTCAGGCCGGTCAGATCGCTTGCCGAATGCACCGTCAGGGTAAAGCTGCCGTCCTGATTGGCGGTCAGCGCTTCGCCGTTCTGCGACAGATTGGACAGCCCGAAGATCTTCACCGTCAGGCTGTCGCTGCCGTCCTCGGTCAGCTCCGCCAGATTGGCGATCGAGATGGTGACCGCGCTGGTGCCGTCCTCGTCGATGGTGGCCGCCGACGCGGTGAACACCGGCGTCTCCGGCAGCGGATTGACGGTCAGCGTCGCATCATGGCTGACGGTGGCGCTGTCGACCGTGCCGTCATGGGCGGTGACCGAGACGCTGAAGGGGATGCTGCCCTCGAACGAGGCCGCAGGCGTCGTGGTCAGGCCGGTCAGATCGCTTGCCGAATGCACCGTCAGGGTAAAGCTGCCGTCCTGATTGGCGGTCAGCGCTTCGCCGTTCTGCGACAGATTGGACAGCCCGAAGATCTTCACCGTCAGGCTGTCGGTGCCGTCCTCGGTCAGCTCCGCCAGATTGGCGATCGAGATGGTGACCGCGCTGGTGCCGTCCTCGTCGATGGTGGCCGCCGACGCGGTGAACACCGGCGTCTCCGGCAGCGGATTGACGGTCAGCGTCGCATCATGGCTGACGGTGGCGCTGTCGACGGTGCCGTCATGGGCGGTGACCGAGACGCTGAAGGGGATGCTGCCCTCGAACGAGGCCGCAGGCGTCGTGGTCAGGCCGGTCAGATCGCTTGCCGAATGCACCGTCAGGGTAAAGCTGCCGTCCTGATTGGCGGTCAGCGCTTCGCCGTTCTGCGACAGATTGGACAGCCCGAAGATCTTCACCGTCAGGCTGTCGGTGCCGTCCTCGGTCAGCTCCGCCAGATTGGCGATCGAGATGGTGACCGCGCTGGTGCCGTCCTCGTCGATGGTGGCCGCCGACGCGGTGAACACCGGCGTCTCCGGCAGCGGATTGACGGTCAGCGTCGCATCATGGCTGACGGTGGCGCTGTCGACCGTGCCGTCATGGGCGGTGACCGAGACGCTGAAGGGGATGCTGCCCTCGAACGAGGCCGCAGGCGTCGTGGTCAGGCCGGTCAGATCGCTTGCCGAATGCACCGTCAGGGTAAAGCTGCCGTCCTGATTGGCGGTCAGCGCTTCGCCGTTCTGCGACAGATTGGACAGCCCGAAGATCTTCACCGTCAGGCTGTCGCTGCCGTCCTCGGTCAGCTCCGCCAGATTGGCGATCGAGATGGTGACCGCGCTGGTGCCGTCCTCGTCGATGGTAGCCGCCGACGCGGTGAACACCGGCGTCTCCGGCAGCGGATTGACGGTCAGCGTCGCATCGTGGCTGACGGTGGCGCTGTCGACGGTGCCGTCATGGGCGGTGACCGAGACGCTGAAGGGGATGCTGCCCTCGAACGAGGCCGCAGGCGTCGTGGTCAGGCCGGTCAGATCGCTCGCCGAATGCACCGTCAGGGTAAAGCTGCCGTCCTGATTGGCGGTCAGCGCTTCGCCGTTCTGCGACAGATTGGACAGGCCGAAGATCTTCACCGTCAGGCTGTCGGTGCCGTCCTCGGTCAGCTCCGCCAGATTGGCGATCGAGATGGTGACCGCGCTGGTGCCGTCCTCGTCGATGGTGGCCGCCGACGCGGTGAACACCGGCGTCTCCGGCAGCGGGTTGACGGTCAGCGTCGCATCATGGCTGACGGTGGCGCTGTCGACCGTGCCGTCATGGGCGGTGACCGAGACGCTGAAGGGGATGCTGCCCTCGAACGAGGCCGCAGGCGTCGTGGTCAGGCCGGTCAGATCGCTTGCCGAATGCACCGTCAGGGTAAAGCTGCCGTCCTCATTGGCGGTCAGCGCTTCGCCGTTCTGCGACAGATTGGACAGCCCGAAGATCTTCACCGTCAGGCTGTCGGTGCCGTCCTCGGTCAGCTCCGCCAGATTGGCGATCGAGATGGTGACCGCGCTGGTGCCGTCTTCGTCGATGGTGGCCGCTGACGCGGTGAACACCGGCGTCTCCGGCAGCGGATTGACGGTCAAACTCGTCGAAGTGACGCTGACCGCGGAGTCGGACGTGCCGTCATGGGCAACCGCGGATACGCCAACGGTCACGCTGCCCTCGAACTCGCTCGCCGGCGTGATGGTCAGGCCGTTGAGATCGGCCACCGAATGCGCCGTCAGCGTAAAAGTGCCATCATGATTGTCGACCACGCCTGTGCCGTGCAGCGTTGCGCCATGGTCGAGCGTCACCGTGATGGTGACACTGTCATCGCTGTTCTCAAACAGGGCGGCCGCGTTGGCCAGCGTCAGGGTCAGCGCGCTGGTGCCGTCCTCGTTGATCGCAGCCGCCGAGGCGCTCACAACCGGCACATCCGCAACCGGATTCACGGTCAAACTTGTCGAAGTGGAGCCCACCGCGGACTCGACCGTGCCGACGTGCGCGACCGCAGATACCCCGACTTGCACGCTGCCCTCGAACTCGCTCGCCGGCGTGATGGTCAGGCCCGTGAGGTCGGCCACTGAATGCGCGGTCACCGTAAAAGTGCCGTCATGGTTGTCGATTACGGTCGCGCCGTTGCCGGTCTGCGTCAGCTTTGCGCCGTGGTCCAGCGAAATCGTCACCGTTACGCTTTCATCGCTGTTCGCAAACAGCGAGGACTCGTTGGCGAACGCCAGCGTCAACGCGCTGGTACCATCCTCGTCGGCCGCCTCAGCGGTGGCCGTCACCACCAAATGATCGATGCCCACAATGGTGACGGTGATGGTCTGGGGTGCCGAAACTGCGTTCTGCGAATCCGTCACTGTCACCGTATAGGTGAGCGTGAGTGTCTGGCCGGGCGGAATGAAGTCGACCGGGAGGCTCGCGAGTTGCCAACTGATGACGCCGGTGCCGGTGCCCGTACTATCCGTCGACACCAATGCGGAGAGTGCTGCCTTTAACGCAGCGAGTGACGCGGCCGACACCGCCGAACCGTCGGACAAAACGGCGTCGGTCAGATCGGTTGTAACTTTTGTATGGGTATCGGTCAGGTCGACGTCGGCAAAAGCCAGCGTTCCCGAGGTCGGGTCGGTCGAGGCCGGACCCTCCGAGGTACTGGCGTTATCGGAAAGCGTAATCTTCAGCGGTCCGGAGGTAATGACGGGAACGTCATTGGTTCCGGTGATCACTATCGTGAACGTCACGGCGGTCACCGCATCGTCCTGCGTGAAATTGTTGTCGACCAGCGCCACATAGGTCAGCGTCAGCGTCTCGCCGGCGGCGAGGAAATCGAAAGCGCTGTCCGGGACGCTGTAGGTCCAGGTCGCCGAGCCATTGTTGTTGTTGCCAGCGTCCGGCACCACGACCAGCTTGGCTTCGACCGCCGCGATATCGGCAAGCTGCAGCGCGCTGAGCGACTTGATCTCCTGGTGCGCCGCGTTTTGGTAGCTGAACGAATCGAATTTCGCCGAGACCGTCGGAAGATCGCCGGCATTGATGTCGGTAAAGTTGATAGTGCCGGTAACCGTATCGGGTGTGGAATTGTGGGTCTTTTGGGGAGTTTCCAGAAAGGCTTTGCTGGTGGCAGCGCCCTGTGGCGCCTGGTCGATATGCGGGGGTGGGGGCGGGGGTCCAGGTGGAGGCGGCGCCGCCGCCTTGTCGAGCGTCGGGTTGTTCAAGAAAATCGGAATCGCGGTCGTTCCGTTGGCCAGAACAAACGGCGTGAACGCCTGGGGCGTGAGCGTATCGGTAAAATGTTCGGCGAACTTGGTGTTGGTGTCCGTGCTCGTGAACTTCATCGAGAACACGTCGGTGATGAGCTTTTGCACGTCGGGCGAAAGCAGGGCGTTGCCGGTAGTCAGGTTGCCATTGTTGATCGACACATATTGTCCGGCCTTGTCGACCGTGATCAGCGGCAACAGCGTCGTCGGGTCGAACAGGATGTACGAACCCGTGGTGCCGTCAGGCTCGACCAGGACCTGGAATGTCGCAGTGGGCGAAGGCGTTGGTAACGCATTGGGATCGGTCGGCGGAAGATTCGGATCGACGAGAGGGATCTTGAATTCGATCTCGACCAGCACCGCGGTGCCGCGAATGCCCATGGTCGCGACCGGCGTGTTGACCTTCATATCACCGTGTTTCGCCGTCTCGCCGGCGACGAAAGTAATGGTTCCGGCCACCAGGCTGAGCAGCGACGAATTGTTCGACCCGTTCGGATCGTAGACCATTTCGTTGAGCATCATTCTCGCGTTCGACGAGAGGCCGAACACCGTGCCATCGATGAAGGTGAGGCCGAGCGTCGAATTGGAGCCGGACTGGACGACGTCGCCCTTTTCGACGTTGTCGCCCTGGTTCAGAATAATCGAGACGCCGTTGCGCGTGGCTGTGGCGGTGCCCGTAAGTTTGGTCACATGGCCGATCACCGTGCCGGCGCTTCCGCCGCTGGCCTGGGCGTACTCGACGTGACCCGCCAGCGCATTGACGATGTTGCCGGTCAGATGGGCGCCGTCGGGCGACGACAGCGTGGCGTGTTTCTCGCCCCTGAAATAATCCCGCAGAACCAGTTCATGGTCATCCTTGGAAAGGACGAGGTCGAGGCCGGACCGTTTGAAATCACCGTTGAAAAGCAACTGCGCGTCGGGAACGATGATCGCGCCCGCAGGCGCGTGCGTCGCCTGCGAAGAAACTGTCTCAAGATGGCCGGACCAATGCGGTCCCGAACCATCCGCAGGAAGCTTGGCGTCGAATTTGCCCGAATAATTCAAATGGCCACCGCAAAAGGTTAATAATTATATAATATTTATCGATCTAAGCTTGCTTATCACCGCAAAGTCCATCGCGAAACCATCTCCTGCTTGTGCAAGCCTCGCCGAAGCCTGCCGGAACTAGCCCGGACCGGAATATCCATCGCGCCGTACTCCCCAAGTACGAGGTATTCCATCCGATTATTGAAAGTACAAAGATGTCAAAAATGATCAGATCCGACCGATTTCATGTAATAAAAGGTATAAAATCGTAATCGGATATTTCCGTGATCATCGGCTTTCGTTCCTTTGTACGATACTGCGTCGATTTCCGGGTAAAAACTGTGATCTAGATAACAAAGCGGCGTTGCCGGACAAATTAGCCATACCCCGCATAATTCGGACCAGAACAACCCCCGCTTGTCCTTATCTGTCGCGGACCACCGGGCCCGGTTCACCGTGGCAACCCCCAATCCTTAAAACTTTCCGCAAAGCGGCAAGCCGGTTTTCAGCCTGTTTCGTGCTTTGGGGGCGGCAAACCGGCGGTTTTAAGCAGAGCAAAAGCCCCTCCACCCATCATCGCCTTCAGAAACGATCCGGTCACGCGCGGGCTACCGATGCCTTGCCGATGCCCGGACATCGAGGCGTCGGATGGCGATATCGGCTCACTCGCGCGCATGGCGCGCGCTCGTGCTCGCATGCAGCATGGCCTGGTTGGCTCCGGCGGCGGACCTCGCGGCCGCCGCGCTGGATCAATCGGGAAGGTCAGAATTGGCCGGCCGATCCAACGAGCCGTTCGGGCTATCGGCTTCAACCCTGTTTTGGGGCGGATTGCGCGATAAATGGCTTGCGGTCGAACGCAAGCTCGATGACGAACGCGTGCAGCTCGCGCTTTGCGACGGCGACCGCGATCGTTGCGTGTCCCCGGCCGCCCTTCAGCTTCTCGCCATCGTGGACAATGCGAGGGCGCGCGAGGGACGCGCCCGCCTCGGCGAAATCAACCGTGCGATCAATCTTGCGATCAGGCCGATGAGCGATCTCGCCCAATACGGCAAAATGGACGTGTGGAGTTCGCCGCTCGTGACGTTCGCTCATGGCGCTGGCGATTGCGAAGACTACGCCATCGCCAAGTTCGTCGCGCTGCGACTGGCCGGCATGTCGCCCGACGACCTGCGGATCGTGGTCATGCGCGATACCATTCGCGGCGGGGATCATGCCGTCGCCGCCGCGCGGCTGGACGGGCGCTGGTTGATGCTGGACAATCGCCGCATGGCGATGGTGGAGGACGCCTATCTCAGGAACGTCCGGCCCCTGTTTGTCATCGATCAGCACGGCGTCATGCAATATGCCCCGGCGCCGCTGACGGCTCGACTGCCCGATCCCGATCCTGCGCCGCCTGCCGTGCTGAATGTGGCGGCGCAACCCAGCCTTATCTCGTCCTCGAACTGACCGGCTGTCCGCCTACTTGTCCAGGCATGGGCCAATGAACGCGGCGCGATCCCTGGGCAGCACCTTGGCTTGATTGGCCTTCTTGGTGCATTCAAGCAGCTTGATCTGCTCGGCGCGGCGTTTTTCGGCAGCCGCGCGGAATTCCGGCGCGACCGCGTTCGGATCGACAAGTTTTTGAGCAAAGCCGGCGCCGGACCACGATACAAGCGCCAACAACACACTTAAACGAAAGACAAATCTAACAGGTAATCCACGCACTGGCGGCCACCCAGTTCAAATACCCCTAACAACATGTGGGGACGATATCATAGCTCTGGCCGGCACCCAAATTCGGTGCAACAGCGCGGAAAGCCGGTCCAGAATTTCATTTCGTCGGGGCCCCCGGGAAGCTACCATGGCAGGCACTACTGCTTTTTTCGCCGGGCGGGGGTGTTAGGATGCGGGCAATCGTGCTGGCTGTCGTTGCGATCCAGGTCGGCCTGGCCGTTCCCTCGCATGCGGAAGACCGGCCGGAAGCCGATCTGGCGATCAGCCAGTTGCTTCCGCTGTTCGAAAAGAATCATTGCGGGATACTCCGGGACTTCGCAGAGCAATTATTCTGCGGTGACCCCGAGCTTAACGCCGCCTCCGTACGACTGAATGGCGCGATTCAGGAACGGCTGAACCGGCTTGCGAACCGCCGCCTCGCAATCGAGGAAAACGCGGAATGGATCCGGGATCGCAATTCGAGCTGCGGAATTTTCAAAGGGCTGGGGATCTCGAGCGAATACATCAACTCGATCAAGGCCTGCCTGTTGAAGGAAACGGAGGAACGAATCGCGATCCTGGACGATCCGAATTTCGATTGCCTGGCGACCAACACCACCGCGGGCATGTTGATTTGCAGCGATCCGGCGCTCGCCAACGCCCGGATGGAGCTCAACAGCCAGGTTCTCGAACTGGTAGCCAAGTTGCCAGAAAACGACGCGCGGGACGCGCTTGCCGAATACGAACGATGGGGCAGGGAACGCGATCGAAAGTGCGGCCTGGTGGACAAGGACAATGTGCCGTTGCACGAGCTGTCGTCGTCGGAAGGCTGCCTGGCGGAATATCTGAGCCGCAAGACGGCCGAACTCGACGCGGCCAAAGGCGACCCCAAAAAAGTGTTCGGAAGGCGCCAGCTTTCGCCGCTGCCCGATGCCGACGCGGTCGATCTTTGCGTGGCGCAAATTCATTCAAGCAACGCCTGCGGAAATTTCCTTGGGGTCAATCGCGTCTTTCAAATCGACGATGAGGTGGCCGAGCAGAGTGCACTGGTGACGGCCGAGATCGAGATGATCGTGCTCTCGCCGTTTGCGGTATGCAGTCCGGTGGCATCAAGCTGCACGGGAACGTGCTGGGATTTGAACTCGGGCAGGGCAAAACCTTCGCTGGAAGGCAAGGATAGCCTGCCGGTTTCGCACAAATTGAGGATCGAGAAGGCGTTCACATTCCAGAAGACCGATAGCGGCGGCTGGCGCTGCACTACGACGGCGCTGCCGCCGGTAGACTTCGGCATCGCGCTGATCGGGCCCGGCCGCCATTAATCCGTTATGCCAGCGACAATCTTTTCGCTCCTTCGCCGCCTCGGATAATCCGGTCATTTCCGGATGTTGCGGCGCATTCGAAACGCAATGCATTTTCGCCCAGCGAAAATAAGGCGACACAAATTTTCTCTTTTTGCCTTCGCACCGTCCTTCGATTGACGGCGTCCTTCCCACCGGCTTACCATCGCGGCAGATCCGCTAGAGATCGTGGGGAGGAAGAGATGACAGGTTTGCCGCGCGTTAATTCCGCTTGCCGTTTTTTATCCGATGCCGCCGCCATTCCATTTCAGCCGGCGCGCCTTATTCAGGCCGCAGGCGCGATCGGGTTGGGCCTCGCCGTTTCCTGTAGTCCCACATTCGCCCAAGACGCAGGAAAGCAAGACAAGGCATCGCCCAGTTACATCAGAGCGGTGACATCCGCGGTCGACGGCGCCTCGATCAAAGCCAACACGGCGAGTTCGGTCGATTGGCCGACCGTCGGTCTGGATTATGCCGAGACGCGCTTCAGCAAGCTCAATCAGATCACTTCCGACAATGTGAGAGGCCTCGGGCTGGTGTGGAGCTACAGCCTCGATTCCTCCCGCGGCGTCGAGGCGACGCCGGTCGTGGTCGACGGCATCATGTACCAGACTGCTTCCTGGAGCGTGGTGCACGCCATCGACGCGCGCACCGGCAAGAAGATCTGGACCTTCGACCCCGGCGTCGACCGCGAAAAGGGCTACAAGGGCTGCTGCGACGTCGTCAATCGCGGCGTCGCGCTCTGGAAGGGCAAGGTTTTCGTCGCATCCTATGACGGCCGACTGTTCGGGCTCGACGCCGCCACCGGAGCCAAGGTGTGGGAAAAGGATACGCTGATCGACCACGATCACTCCTACACCATCACCGGGGCGCCGCGCGCGTTCAACGGCAAGATCCTGATCGGCAATGGCGGCGCGGAATATGGCGCACGCGGTTATGTCACCGCCTATGACGCCGAAACCGGCAACCAGGCCTGGCGCTGGTTCACCGTGCCCGGCGATCCCTCCAAGCCGTTCGAGGACGCATCCATGGAGGCCGCGGCCAAGACCTGGGATCCGGCCGGCAAATACTGGATCAATGGCGGTGGCGGCACGCCGTGGGACACCATCACCTTCGATCCCGACCTCAACATGGTCTATATCGGCACCGGCAACGGCGCGCCGTGGAATCGCAACCTGCGCAGCCCTTCCGGCGGCGACAATCTCTATCTCGCATCGATCGTGGCGCTGAACGCCGACACCGGCAAATATATCTGGCACTATCAGGAAACGCCCGGCGATCACTGGGACTATACATCGACCCAGCCGATGATCCTGGCCGACATCACGATCGACAACGCGCCGCGCAAGGTCATCCTGCACGCGCCGAAAAACGGCTTCTTCTTCGTCATCGACCGCACCAACGGCAAATTCATCTCGGCCAAGAACTTCGTCGATGTGAATTGGGCGACCGGCTACGACGCCAACGGCCGGCCGATCGAGATTGCGGCCGCGCGCGGCGATGAACCCTACGACGCCATCCCCGGACCATACGGAGCGCACAACTGGCATCCGATGTCGTTCAATCCGCAGACCGGCCTCGTCTATCTGCCGGCCCAGACCATTCCCTTGAATTTCACTCCCGAGAAGTCATTCGAGCAAAATGCACCGACACCGGGAAAGTATGGCGGCGCCTGGGGCTGGAATGTCGGCTTTATTCTGAACGCAACACCGCCGAAGGCGACGCCGTTCGGACGGCTGCTGGCGTGGGACCCGGTGAAGCAGAAGGAAGCCTGGCGCGTCGAATATGTCGCGCCATGGAACGGCGGCACCCTGACCACCGCCGGCAATCTGGTGTTCCAGGGAACGGCCGACGGCCGTTTCATCGCCTACGACGCTACCTCAGGCGCAAAGCTTTGGGAGACCCCGACCGGCACCGGCGTGGTCGCCGCGGCCGCGACCTACATGGTCGATGGCGTGCAATATGTGACGGTGGCTGTGGGCTGGGGCGGTGTGTTCGGCATTACGGACCGCGCCACCCAGTTGAACAGCCCGGGCACGGTCTACACCTTCGCGCTCGGCGGCAAGGCGAAGCTGCCCGAGTTCGTGAAGTACCAGACCGAGAACCTGCTGGAAGGCGTGCCCTACGATCCAAAGCAGTATGACGAAGGCACCGCAATCTATGTCACCGCCTGTGCCCAATGCCATGCGGTGCCCGGGGTCGACAATGGCGGCAACGTCAGGAATCTCGGCTTTGTGCCGAAGGAGGCGATCATCAATCTCAAGGATATCGTCTTCAACGGTCCCTTCAAGGATCGCGGCATGCCAGACTTCACCGGCAAGCTGAAGGAAGAGGACATCCCGAAGATTCAGGCCTTCATCCAGGGCACCGCGGACGCGGTGCGCCCGAAGAAATAGCCGTCGAAAAAGTGAAAGGGCTGCGCGAGACCATCGCGCAGCCCTTTCTTGTTGGAGAGAGGCTGACCTCAGAACATCAGGCTGTCCTTGACCAAAACCCAGCGGCCATTCTTGATTTGCTGGATTTGCGTCACGGTGCTGGCGAGATGGTTGGTCTTTGAGAAGACGGTCGGCGGCGAATTGAAGATATCGGTGAACTTGTCGCCGGACTCCAATGCGTCAAGCACCTTCTGGCCGGTCAGGTCCTTGCCCGCCTTGTTGACATAAAACGCGAATGTTTCGACCGCGTTGTAGCCGATGATGGCCTGGGTGTTGGCATCGGTGCCGAACATCTTCTTGTAGTTGGCGAGCCAGTCCTTCACTTTTCCCTTTGCCGTATCCTCGTAGGGAATCTCAAAAGCAGCGGCGGCGTAAAGCCCTTCCACGGCTTCCTTGCCGAGCGTCGGCACTTCCAGCACGTTGGTCGGCGTGGCGCCAAGGAAGGTCACGTCCCATCCGAGCTTCTTGGCCTCGCCCATCGCGCCGATGGTCTCGCGGATCACGGTGCCGAGCAGGACCAGATCGCAGCCGTCGGATTTCATCTTGGCGATTTGGGCGCTGAAGTCGGATGCCCCGCGCTTGTAGCTGGTGATCGAGGCCGGCGTCAGCTTCATCGCACTGACCTGCTGGTTGAAGCCGTCGAGCACGTTCTTTCCGTACTCATCGTCCTGATGCATGATGCAGGGCTTCTTGGAGTTCTTTGCCTCGATCATGTATTTGACCGCCGCACGGGTGCTCTCGACGTAGGGCAGCAGGTTGTTGAACTTCAGCCTCTCCTGCGGCTTGGCCGGATCGAACTTGAAGGTGAATTCGGCAGCCGTCAGCGGGAACAGCTGCAACACGCCGGCATCGAACAGAATGTCCTGCGCGGCGAGCACGGTCGGTGAACCCATCGGGCCGACCATGGCGAAAATCTTGTCGCGCTCCACCATCTTCTGCGAGGCCAGCACCGCGCGTTTCGGATCGTAGCCGCTATCCTCGAGGATCAACTTGAGCTTGCGGCCGTTGATGCCGCCGGCCGCGTTGATTTCCTCCACGGCCATTTTCATGCCGTTGGAAACCGGAACGCCCCAGACCTTGATCGGGCCCGACAGATCCTGATGGGTACCGATCACGATTTCGTTGGCGGATATGCCTTCATTGGTGACCTTGGTTTGGGCTGCGGCCGGCAGACAGGTCAGCGCCAGCGCGCTCACCGCAAGGCCCAGCGCCTTGAACGATTTCGACATTGCAGTCTCCTCTTCGTTGGCCCGTGTTGGGCGAAGGGCCGGGCCCTTCAATCCTTCGCCGTTTCCAAAACCTCAGAGCGTGATGACTTTACGTCATCCCGCTCTATATCTTGTTTAAGCATGATCTTTTCGGAAAACCGGTATCCACTTTTCCGGATCATGCTCGGCTCACGCCACCGCCCGCTCGCCGTACATGGCGTCGATTTCGATCGCGTAGCGCTTGTTCACGAAATTCCGCTTCAGCTTCATGGTCGGGGTCAATTCCTCGTCCTCCGGCGTCAGCTGCCGCTCGATCAGGAAGAACTTCTTGATGGTCTCGACCCGGGCGAAATTGGCGTTCACCGCCTCGATCTCGCGCTGGATCAATTCCTGGATCTCGGCCGCTCGGCACAGGCTCGCGTAATTGGTGAAGGGAATGTCCTGGTCCTGGGCGAACTTCTCGACATTCTCCTGGTCGATCATGACAAGGCAGGTCAGATAAGGCCGCTTGTCGCCGATCACGACGGCGTCGGAAATGTAGGGCGAGAATTTGAGCTGGTTCTCGATTTCCGACGGCGTGATGTTCTTGCCGCCCGAGGTGATGATGATGTCCTTCATCCGGTCGGTAATCTTGACAAAGCCCTCATTGTCCATCGAGCCGACGTCGCCGGTGTGCAGCCATCCTCTGGCGTCGATGGTCTCGGCGGTTTTTTCAGGCTGATTGAGATATCCCATGAACAGGAAATCGCCCTTGATCAGGATTTCGCCCTGCGGCGAGATTCCGACCTCGCCCCACGGCACGGCCTTGCCGACCGAGCCGAGCTTGACGCGATCCGACGGCATCAAAGTGGCGACACCGCAGTTTTCGGTCTGGCCGTAGACTTCGCGCATGTCGATGCCGAGCGCGAGATACCAGCGGATCAATTCCGGCGCGATCGGCGCCGCGCCGGTAAAAGCCAGGCGGCAGCGATCGAGGCCCAGCATGCGCCGGATATTGCGGAATACCAGCCAGTAGGCAACCTGGTTGCCAAGACGCAACGACAGCGAGGGCGTATCGCCCTGCAGCCTGCAATCGGTCATGCGATAGCCCACCGCCAGCGCGTGACGGTACATCCAGTTCTGCAGCGGGGTCGCATCTTTCAGCGCTATCGTGATGCCCGAATAGAACTTCTCCCAGATCCGCGGCACTGCGAGAAACGCGGTGGGTTGCACCTCGCGCAAATTGTCGGGCACGGTTTCCGGGCTTTCGGCGAAATTCATCACCGATCCCAAAGCAAGCGAGGTGTAATAGCCACCGACCCGCTCGGCGACATGGCAGAGCGGCAGAAACACCAGCCGCTCCTCGGTGTCGCTGGAGGGAAACAGGTCGTTGGCATGGCGCAACTGGTGGGTGACGCCACGGTTGGAATGCATGGCGCCCTTCGGTGGGCCCGTGGTGCCTGAGGTGTAGACCAGGATGGCAAGGTCGTCGGAGCCGCGGCTTGCGATCATCTCACCCCACAGCGCCTCGCGCCCCTGGATGTGATTGCTGCCGAGCGCCATGAATTCGGCGAGCGACATCACCATCGGATCGACGAAGCCGCTCAAACCCTCCATGTCGAAGACCACGATCCGCTCAAGGGTCGGGCAGCGCGCGCGGCACGACAGGATCTTGTCGAGTTGCTCCTCGTCCTCCGCGAAGATCACCTTGGTACGGGAGTCGTTGACCAAATATTCCACCTGGGCGGCGGAATCGGTCGGATAGATACCGGAGGAAACGCCGCCGGCGCACAGGATGCCCATGTCGGCAAACACCCATTCCGGCACGGCGTTGGCGATGATCGAAGCGACGTCTCCGGGCCGGAAGCCGCAGGCATGCAGTCCGTAGGCAATTTCCTTCGATATCTCCAGCCACCGCCGCCAGCTGGTCGGCTGCCAGACGCCGAACTTCTTCTCGCGAATTGCCGGCCGGTCGCCCCGGGTCTCTGCGGCCAGCAAAAAACTCTCTGCGATCGTATCCGCCACAGTCAGCACTGCGGGTCTGGCCATGTTCCGTTTCCTCCTCGCCTCGTCCGTTTCGGTTGCCAGGTTTGACAGCCGAGCTTTTGCCGAGACCGAACCGGCATTTAACGCCAAATCCTTCCCAAACGCCAAGCCCCTAAAAAGGGCAAGCCCTTGTCATCGCCACGTCTTTTTCTTCTTCCAGCGCCGTTCGCCGCGCGCGCCGGCTTCCTTGGCGCCGAGATAGAATTCCTGAATGTCCTTGGAATGCATCAGCCGGTCGCAACGGTCATTCATTACGACCCGGCCGATCTCCAGGACATAACCATAATGCGCGGTTTCCAGCGCCACCTTGGCGTTCTGCTCGACCAGCAGGATCGACATGCCCTGTTCTTCGTTGACGCGCTTGATGATGGTGAAGATTTCCTTCACCAGGATCGGTGACAGGCCGAGCGAGGGCTCATCGAGCAATAGCAGCGTCGGCCGGTTCATCAACGCCCGTCCGATCGCCAGCATCTGCTGTTCGCCGCCGGAAAGCTGCCCCGCCGGCTGGTTGAGCCGTTCCCGAAGCCGCGGAAAATACCCGTAAACCAGTTCCAGGTCCTCGGCGACGGCGTCGCGATCCTTGCGCGGATAAGCGCCCATCATCAGGTTCTCGCGCACGCTCAGGAACGGGAATACCTCGCGCCCCTCGGGAACATGGCTCAAGCCAAGCCGCACAATCTTGTCGGCTTCCATGCGCTGGATCGGCTGGCCCAGAAACTCGATCGAACCTTTCTGCGGATCGAGGATGCCGGAAATCGTCTTGAGCACGGTGGTCTTGCCGGCGCCGTTGGCGCCAAGCACGGTAACGATCTGGCCGCGCGGCACTTCGAGGCTGATGCCCCGGATCGCCATGATCGGCCCGTAATAGCTCTCGATGTTGCTGAGCTTGAGGATGATGTCGGGGTTGCTCATGCCATCGTCCCTCAAGCGCCGAGATAGGCGGCGATGACATCGGGATGCACCTGCACCTCGGCGGGCGTACCCATCGCCAGCACCCTGCCGTAGTTCAGCGCGATCACCCGATCGGACACGCGGTTCACCAGCGTCATGTCGTGCTCGACCATCAGCACGGTGATGCCGAGTTCGGACTTCATGTCCTTGATCCAGAACGACATGTCGTCGGTTTCCTCGACGTTCAGTCCGGACGACGGTTCGTCGAGCAAGATCAGTTTCGGTTCGGTGCACAACGCGCGGGCAAGTTCGATCACCTTTCGCACGCCATAGGGCAGCCCTGAGATCAGCTTGTCGCGGTAGGGGGCGAGATCGAGAAATTCGATGACCTGCTCGACACGGCGGCGATGGGCTTTTTCGTTGGCGCGCACGCCCGGCAGGAACAGCAATTCCTGCCAAAGCCGGGTGGTGGAATGCCGGTGCCGTCCGACCAGGAGGTTGGAAAGCACGGTCGCATTCTCGAACAATTCGATATTCTGGAAGGTGCGGGCGATCCCGAGTTTGGCGATGCCGAACGCGGGCTCTTGCGTGATGTCCTGATCCTCGAAATAAATCCGGCCCGCGGTCGGGCTGTAGATCCGCGAGACCAGGTTGAAGATCGAACTTTTTCCGGCACCGTTGGGGCCGATGATCGAAAGTATCTCGCCCTTCTCCACCGCGAAGCTGACGGCATCGACCGCCTTGAGGCCCCCAAAATGCAAGGAGAGATTTTCGGCGCGGAAATAGCTCATCGGTTCCGCTCCGATTTTACGTAGATCTTCTGCCGCTTGAAGGTGGCGCGCTTGTAGAGCGGGAACAGCTGGAAGAAGAGTTTTATCTTCAACCAGCGTCCGTAAAGCCCGAGCGGCTCGAACAGCACGAACACCACGATGATCACCCCATAGATCGCGCCCTTCAGGCCATTGGCCGACGCAAAGGCTGCGACGTTGCTCTGGATGCGCGCCGCGCTTTCGGCGCCCGCGCCAAATGCTGCGGCGAGCCCGGCGACGATGCCAGGGACGTCGTCCTTGAGGTAGGTCAGGAACGGATCGATCATCACGATGAAGATCGCTCCCAGCACGGCGCCATGCAGGCTGAACGCGCCGCCGATCAGGATCACGATGATGAACTCGATCGAGAGCTGCAGCGTGAACATCTCCGGGCTGATGAAGGAAAGCTTGTGCGCGAACAGGCAGCCGGCGAAGCCGGTGATGGCGGCGCTGATCGCAAACGACTTGACCTTGTAGAGCGATACGTTGATCCCCATGCTTCGTGCGGCGGTCTCGCTGTCGCGGATCGCGACGAACGCCCGGCCGGTCGGGGACCGCAGCAGGTTGAGCGTGCCTATGATCGTCAGGATCAGCACGCCAAGGCAGAGAAAATAAAAAGCCGGGCTGTCGCGCGGCACCGTCGTGCCGAGCAACTGGATGGCCTTGACGCGCATGCCCTCATTGCCATGCGTCACGCTTTCCCAGCGCGCCATGATTTCTTCGACGATCAGGGCGAAGGAAATCGTCGCGATGACGAGATAGATGCCCTGCAGCCGCAGCGCCGGAAATCCGACAAGCGCGCCGATCACGCCGGTCAAAATTCCGGCGGCGAGAAAATAGACCGGGAACGGGACGTTGAATTGCTGCAGGTAGGCCGCCGTATAGGCGCCGATGGCGAGGAAGGCGGCGTGACCCAACGAGGCCTGCCCAGTGAAGCCGGTCAGGATCATCAACCCGACGCCGACGGTGGCATAGATGCAGACGAATACCAGCTGGCTGACGAGATAGCTGGAAAGAACCCAGGGTGCGATCGCCAGCAGCGCGAGCAAAACGCCATAAGACATGACGTAGCCGCTGTGCGGAAACAACCGGATGTCGTCTTCATAGTCGGTCTTGAACATGAAGCGCATGGCTGAACCCTAGACCTTCTTGCGCATGTGAAGGCCGAACAGGCCCTCAGGCTTGAGCAGCAGCACCGCCAGAAGCACGATGTAGGGCGCGACGTCCTTCCATCCCTGCGGCAGGTAGAAGCCGGCCATGCTTTCGATCACGCCGATCAGCACGCCGCCGACGACCGCGCCGGGAATCGAGCCGAACCCGCCAAGCACGGCCGCCGGAAACGCCTTTAGCCCCAGCACCAGGCCGACGTTGGAATGAATAAAGGTGATCGGCGCCAGCAAGACGCCGGCGCAGGTGGCGACCGCCGCACTGATCGCCCATACGATCGACACCACGCGCTTGACCGGAATGCCCATATAATAGGCCGCCAGCATGTTCTCCGAACTGGCGCGCATGGCGGTGCCAAGCGTCGTCCTGTTGAAGAACAGATATAGCATCGCGCAAAGCAGAATGGTCGCCGCGATCACCGAGAGTTTGTCATAGGCCAAAACCAGACTGCCGATCCGCAGCACGCCCTGGCTGAACGGGGTCTCGATCTTGAAGTCGTCAGTGCCCCAGATCATGCCGACAACGGAGCGCAGGAAATATCCAAGCCCGATGGTCGCCATGATGATGGAAAACTGGGGATAGCCGAGGATCGGGCGCACCACCACGCGTTCGGCCAGCATGCCGAAAAGGGCCATCGCCAGGACCGCGGCGACAAAACCAATCCAGTAATTGAGCCCTAGAATGCCGATAAAGGTAAACGCAAAGAACCCGCCCAGCATCATCAGGTCGCCCTGGGCGAAATTCACGACTTCGGTAGCCTTGTATACCAGGACGAAGCCGAGCGCGATCAGGCCGTAGACGCAGCCGAGCGCAATACCACTCACCAACTGCTGAACGAAGTCCAGCATTGCCGACATCCCTCCCCTGATGCGGCGGCGATTCTATCGATCGCCTTGGCCGCATCTTGTGTCCACTCGCTATAAAGCGCCTGTGCTGGAAAGCCTCACATTGTCCGACGCTTATACAGCCCAAGCGCCGATACCTGTCAATCATGCGATGGTAGCCTCTCCACGCTCGGGGTCGCGGAGAAATGTCGCAATCGCCGGCACCCCTCGCCGGGTTAGGCGCGCACATCAGCGGGATTTGCCACGCCCGATTCACCGCGCCGAAATATCTTGGGTTCATGGTCCGCATCGAAACCAAGGCAGGACTGCCCGGCACCATGAAACCCGAAGTATCAGCGCTGCAGGTGCGAGGGTTAACAAAGCGTTTTGACCGCCCGGCGGTCGATGCGCTCGATTTGACCGTCCGCACCGGCGAATTCTATGCGCTGGTCGGACCCAACGGCGCCGGCAAAACCACGACACTGCGCATGGTGGCAGGGCTACTGCGGCCCGACGCCGGTTCGGTCGCGGTGTTCGGTATCGACGCGCTCGGCGATCCCGTCGCGGCCAAGCAAATGATGGCGTGGGTCTCCGATGAACCGATGATCTACGACAAGCTAACACCGCTGGAATATCTCGAATTCGTCGCCGGCCTCTGGGGCGTCGATCCCGCGGCCTCGGAACGATCGGCGCATGATCTCCTGGCTTCGCTCGGACTCGGACCGCATTCGAACGAGCGCTGCGAGGGATTTTCAAAGGGCATGCGCCAGAAGGTCGCGCTGGCGGGAGCCTTGGTGCACGACCCCAGGCTGATCATCCTGGACGAGCCGCTGACCGGCCTCGACGCGGTATCCGCGCGTCACGTCAAGGGCCTGCTTGGCGACCGGGTTCGCGCCGGCGGCACCGTGATCATGACCACGCATATTCTCGAAGTCGCCGAACGCATGGCCGACCGGATCGGAATCATTTCCTCGGGGCGGCTTGTCGCCGAGGGCACGCTGGCCGAACTGCGCCAGCAAAACGGGCACACCGACACCAGCCTCGAAGACCTG
Source organism: uncultured Alphaproteobacteria bacterium (assembly GCA_963742425.1). Taxonomy (GTDB): domain Bacteria; phylum Pseudomonadota; class Alphaproteobacteria; order Rhizobiales; family Xanthobacteraceae; genus Bradyrhizobium. Next base: position 407,176 of record CAVULR010000002.1, on the reverse strand, counting down.
TTCATCGCGCTCGTCAATGTCGAGGCCGCCGCCGCATGAGTTCGGCCGTGGCGCTCTCCTGGTTTGCCCGGCACGAACTCCGGCTGGCATGGCGCGAATGGCTCGCGATGATGACGGGCGGCCGCCGCGGACGGAAGCGCGCCGCGGCGATCGGCCTGATTGCATTTGTCGCGATCATGCACCTGCCGGCCAATGGCCTGATCGGGAAGTTCGCGGACCTGCAGGCGCCGCTCGATAAATCATCCCTGATCGTCATGACGGCGACCATCTTCCTGGCGTGGGCCTTGATGCTGTCGCAGGCGATCGAATCGGTGACGCGGGTATTTTACGCGCGCGCCGACCTCGACCTGATCATGTCGTCTCCGGTGCGGCTTGCGAACGTCTTTTCGGTTCGCATCGCGGCGATCGCACTGACGGTGACGGCAATGGCACTGGTGCTGTCGACGCCCTTTGTCGACGTGCTCCTGATCCGCGGCGGCATCAGATGGTTCGCCGTCTTTGGCGTCGTGATCGCGATCGGACTGACGGCCGCCGCGGTCGCGATCGCGGTTACGATCCTGCTGTTCAACTTGATCGGCCCGAGCCGGACGCGTTTGGTGGCGCAGATTGTTGCCGCCATCATCGGCGCCGGCTTTGTCATCGCGCTGCAGATTGCCGCGATCCTGTCCTACGGCACGCTGTCACGGTTTGCGATCCTGACCTCGGATGCCGCCGCGGCATTTGCACCCGGAGCCGACAGCATCGTGTGGTGGCCGGCACGCGCGGCGCTTGGCGATGGCGAGGCGCTGCTGCTTCTGCTGGCAGGCGCCTTCATGCTGCTCGGCGGCGTGATGGCCGTCTTCTCAGGGAGTTTTGCCGATACCGCGGTGCGGGTCTCGGCGAATGCCGCGCCAACCCATCAGGGCTCCCGCGCCAAGGCGTTTCGCGGCAGTTCGCGGCAACAGGCGCTGCGATGGAAGGAATTCGTGCTGCTGCGGCGCGATCCCTGGCTGATGTCGCAGAGCCTGATGCAGCTCTTGTACCTGGTGCCGCCGGCACTGATGCTGTGGCGGAGTTTTTCCGACAGCACCTTGGCCATCGTGCTGATCACGCCGGTCATCGTGATGGCGGCCGGTCAGCTCGCGGGCGGGCTGGCCTGGCTGACGATCTCGGGCGAGGACGCTGCCGACCTGGTGGCGACCGCGCCGCTGAAGCCGTCGCGCGTTATCCGGGCCAAGATCGAGGTGGTGTTGATCGCAATCGGCGTCGTCTTCGCGCCGCTGATAGCGGCGCTGATATTCGCCTCGCCGCTGCAGGCGGCGGTCACCGCGTCGGGCGTTATGGTGGCAACCGCGTCGGCGACCGCCATCCAGCTCTGGTTTCGCGTACAGGCCCGGCGCAGCCAGTTTCGCCGGCGTCAGACATCTTCCCGACTTGCGACATTCGCAGAGGCCTTTTCCTCGATCGGTTGGGCCGCGACTTCAGCGCTGGCGCTGGCAATTCCGGCCCTGGCGCTTGTCAGCGGCCTCTTGACCTTAGGCATCCTGGCGGCCACCTGGACGATCAGCCCGCGGCGGGACTGATTTCTTTCGGACCCCTTGATGGTAAGGCGTTTTTGCCTTACATGTATCCGGTCGACAATCGAGAAGCGCCATGAGCACGCTCACTGTTACCGCCAAAGGCCAAGTCACGTTGCGCAAGGATCTGTTGGAACATCTGGGGGTGCATCCCGGTGAACAAATTACCGTAGACAAGCTCCCTGACGGACGGATCGAGGTGAAGTCGGCTCGGCCGACGGGCAAAATTTCAGATCTTTTCGGCAGCCTGAAGGCGAAGAGAAAAGGCCGACCCCTGTCGATCGAAGAGATGAATGAGATCATCGCCCAAGGCTGGGCTGGTAAACGATGAAAATCACTGCCGACACCAACGTGCTGGTACGGGCGTTTACCGAAGATCATGCCAAACAGAGTAGAGCAGCCCAGATTGCCTTGAGCAAAGCCGATATGGTCGCGCTGACCATACCAACGCTTTGTGAACTGGTCTGGGTGTTGCGAAGCTACAGGATCCAATCGAGTGACATTGCCGGGACGCTCAGAGGTCTACTTAACGGGGCAAACATCGCAGTGAACCGGCCGGCGGCAGAAGCCGGATTAGCGATGCTGGATGCGGGCGGTGATTTTGCCGACGGTGTTATCGCTTATGAGGGAAAGTGGCTGGGTGCGGACACCTTTGTCTCTTTCGACAAAAGGGCCGTGAAACTCGTGGAAGCGCAAGGCGGCTCCGCGCGATTGCTGCCCTAACTAGCAGTCCTGACGCGCTAAGAACAAAGCTACCCCATGATCAATTCCATGACCGCAGCCGCAAAAGCCTCGGGCTCTTCCTGCGGAAGATTATGACCCGCGCGCGGGATAATGCGATGGGTGCGTGGTCCGGTGAATTTCGCTGCCGCCGCGCTGCCGTCGGTTGCCGGCGCAACACCGTCCCCCTCGCCGTCCAAGGTGATCGCCGGCACCGCAATGACAGGCAGCGCCGCCAACCTGAGCTGCACGTCGGCATAACGCGGATCGCCGTCGGCGAGACCGAAGCGATGACGATAGCTGTGGATCACGACCTCGACATAGTCGGGATTATCGTGGGCGGCGGCCGTCCGCTCGAAGGTCGCATCGTCGAAATGCCAGTTGGGCGACCATTGCTGCCATAGAATGCGGGCGATGCCGCGCCGGTTCGCCGCAAGGCCGGCCCGCCCGCGCTCCAGTTGAAAATAATACTGGTACCAGAGCGGGACCTCGCGCTCGGGCTTGGCCGGTGTCATGGCCTTTGCGATATCCTGAATCAAATAGCCGTTCACAGACACCAGGCCGGTGCAGCGCTCGGGCCACAATGCCGCGCCCACACAGGCGGCGCGGCCGCCCCAATCGTAGCCGGCAAACAGCGCGCGCCGGACACCAAGTGCATCCATCAGCGCGATCAGGTCCGCCCCGATCGCGGCCTGTTCGCCCGAGCGCGGCGCAGACGCCTCGCGAAAACGGGTCGGGCCATAACCGCGCAAATAGGGAACGATGGTGCGGCAGCCCTGAGCGGCAAGCCGAGGGGCGACGTCCACATAGGAATGGATATCGTAGGGAAAGCCGTGCAGGAGCATCACGACCGGGCCGTCCGCAGGCCCCGCCTCGTAATACGCGACGTTGAGGACGCCGGCGTCGACGTGACGGAGCGGCTCCAGCCGATGTGAGCCGGAAGCGCGCGCGAGGCCAGGCGATCGTCCGGGCGGTCCGGAAGCGGGGCGTGTCACAGTCAAACTCCATCGCGGCCGCCCGGAAAGCGAAGGATACGACGCGGGCGGGCATGAATTCGGCCACAGCCTATCGATTAATCCACATCGCGGCGAACAGGAAAATGTCGCCATGACGAGCGGCTCATTCGACGCTACAGTGAGGCATCCCTTGTGTATGGGCCCGTCATGTTGCGATCTTTCCCTGCCGTGTTGGCCTTGCTGGGTGCGATGATCGCGCCGGCTGTGGCGCAAGATGCCTCGCGCGCCAGCGAATGCCTGGCGATGGCGAATGCCGCGCCCCGCGCCACGCCGGTCAGCCTTCGCCGCACGGCGGCCGCGGCCGACGAGGTCGTCATCACCTATGCCGGCCATTCGACCTATTATATCGATACGCCCGGGGGCGTGCGGATCGCGACCGACTTCAGCGGTGCCTACGGGACGGGCCGGCTGCCCGACGTCGTGACCATGAACCGGGCGCATGGCACGCACTACACCCTGTTTCCCGATTCCAGAATTCCTTATGTGCTGCACGGTTGGGGCGACGACGGCGCGCCGGCCAAAATCTCGCAACGCATCGGCGACGTTCTAATCCGCAACGTGACGACCGATATCCGCCGCTATTTCGGCAGCGATTCGAATGGCGAGATGATCAAGGACGGCAACTCGATTTTCATCTTCGAGGTCGCCGGCCTTTGCATCGGCCACCTCGGGCATTTGCATCACCGGCTTGACGACAGCCATTTCGCGGCGATCGGCCGGCTCGACGTCGTGATGGTGCCGATCGACGGCACCTATACGATGTCGCTCGATGGCATCTCCGACATCACGCGACGGCTGCGTGCCTCCGTCGTGCTGCCGATGCATCGCTTCATGACGCCGCTCGACGACTTCATGCGCCGGATCGGGCAGCAGTTCGAGATCGACATGCGGAGCGAACGCACGCTCAAGATTTCGCGGGATTCGCTGCCTGCCACGCCGACGGTCATTATTCTCGAGGGTGTTTGAACGCCTACTTTGGACGACTTCAACAGAAATGAATTCAGGGAGTAACTCACCATGGCCGCCAGCAATGCCCCCGCATTGAAAAGCGGGCTCTTTGCCGATCCCCGCGAAGACTGGCTCGCCCAGCGCAAGGAGGAGGTTCTCGATTCCGCGCGCCCGATCGTCGATCCCCACCATCATTTGTGGGACCGCGGCGGCCAGCGCTATCTGATCGAGGAGATGATCTCCGATATCGCATCCGGTCACAACATCATTGCTACCGTCTATGTCGAGGCCCGCTCGATGTATCGCGCCGGGGGGCCGGAGGCGTTGCGCCCCGTCGGCGAGGTTGAATTCGTCAACGGCGTCGCGGCGATGAGCGCAAGTGGCGGCTACGGATCCGCGGCGATCTGTGCCGGCATCGTCGGTCATGCCAACCTGCTGCTGGGAGACGGCGCGCGCGCCGTCCTTGAAGCCGAAGTCGCGGCCGGCGGGGGGCGCTTCCGCGGCATCCGGCATTCTTCCGCCTGGGACGCGGATGCCGAGGTCGCCGGCATGTACGCGACGCGGCCAAAGGGCCTGTTACTCGACGCAACTTTCCGCAAAGGCTTTGCCTGCCTCAAGCCGCTAGGCCTGAGCTTCGATGCCTGGCTGTTCCACCCGCAGATCGGCGATCTCACCGACCTGGCCCGCGCCTTCCCGGATACAAAAATCGTGCTCGATCATTGCGGCGGACCCATCGGCATCGGCGGGTACGCCAATCGCCGTGAGGAGATTTTTCCGTTGTGGAAGGCCTCAATCCAGACAATCGCGAAATGCCCCAATGTCGTGGTGAAACTCGGTGGCCTCGCGATGCGGCTGCTGGGCTATGATTTTCACGAGCGGGCGATGCCGCCCTCGTCGGAAGAGGCGGCGGCGGCATGGCGCCCCTATATCGAAACCTGCATCGAGGCCTTCGGCCCGGATCGCGCCATGTTCGAGAGCAACTTTCCGCCGGACAAGGGCCAGTGCAGTTATCAGGTGATCTTCAACGCGTTCAAGCGCATCGCCGCGCAGTACAGCGAGGCGGAAAAGACCGCGCTGTTCTCGAAGACGGCAACGGATTTTTACCGGCTGAAGCTTGGCTGAACTCTACTGCCGGCTTAGATCTACCCATTCGCCAATCCGCGCAGCACCAGTTGATTGAGCCGGTTGGCGAATGCGGCCGGATCTTCCGGCAATTCACCATCGAGGATCTGCGCCTGCTCCAGCAGCAGGAACGCCAGATCGCGGGCGGCATCTTTCTTGTCGGCAATCGCGGCGACGAGGGGATGGCGCATGTTGATCTCGAGAATCGGCCTGGTGCCTGCGCCGCGGTTTTGCTGCGCCAGCAATCGCTCGAGCTGGCGATCCCGTCCCGCCCCGCCCGCCACCAGGCATGAGGCGCTGGTGGTGAGCCGCTGCGAGGCCCGCACGTCGGAAACGCGCTCGCCGAGTGCATCCTTGATCGCGGCGATGGTAGCAGCCTCATCGGCGCCGGAGTTTTCCTTGTCGGCGGCGTCCCCGTCGATCAGCGGGACAAGGCCGAAATCGACGTCGCCCTGGCTCAACGACTTCAGCGGCTTGCCGCCGAAGTCGAGCGGCGCCGAGGTCCAGAACGCGTCGATCGGATCGGTCAGCAACAACACCTCGATGCCGCGCGCGGTTGCCGATTCCAGCTTGGGATTGGACTTCAACCGCTCGATGCTGTCGCCGGCGAGATAATAAATCTCGGTCTGGTTCGGCTTGAGGCTTTCGGCATATTGCTTCAGCGACCGCTTCTCGCCCGTCGTGGTGGTGAAGCGCGACAGCGCCAGCAATTTTTCGCGCCGCTCGAAATCCTCCCAGATTCCTTCCTTGATGACCGGGCCGAACGCGTCCCATATTTTTGCGAAGGCCTCCGGCTCTTTCTCGCTCAGCGTCTCCAGTTCGCCGACCACCCGGCCGGTCACCGCTTTTCGGATCTGCGTCAGTTGCGGATTGTTTTGCAGCATCTCCCTGGAAATATTGAGCGGAAGATCCTCGCTGTCGATCACGCCGCGCACGAAGCGGAGATAACCGGGCAACAGATCCGCATCGTCGGCAATGAAAACGCGGCGGACATAGAGTTTCACGTGCCCCTTGCGCTCCGGTTCGAACAGATCGAACGGCTTTTTTGATGGCACAAACAACAGCACCGCGTAGGACTGACGCCCTTCGGCCCGATAATGCAGCGTCATCGCGGGCTCATCGAAAGCTCCGGTGATCGCCCGATAGGCCTGAACGTAGTCCTCCGGCTTCAGCTCCGATTTCGGCCGCTGCCACAGCGCGCTCGCCGAATTGATCTGCTTCGGCTCTCCCTCTTCGGGCTGAAGCAGAATCGGAAACTGGATGTTGTCGGAATAGGCGCCGACGATCCGCTCGATCTCGTAAGTCTCCAGATATTTTTTCGCCTCCGGCTTCAGGTGCAGGACGATTTCGGCGCCGCGCGAGATGCGCTTGGCCTCCTCATCGCCGGCGCGGGCGATATCGAAGCCGTTTCCGCCCGAGGATGACCAGGCCCAGGCTTCGTCCGTCCCGGCGCGCCGGCTATTGACGACGATGCGATCGGCGACCATGAAGGCCGCATAAAAACCGACGCCGAACTGGCCGATCAGGCCGGCGCCGTCCTTGGCTTCGGTAAGACGGGAAAGGAAGGACTTGGTGCCGGAACGGGCAATGGTTCCGAGATTGTCGATCAGCTCCTGCCGATCCATGCCGATGCCGTTGTCGATTACGCTAAGCGTGCCCGCCTTCTTGTCGGGCACGATGCGGATTTTGGGCGGCGCCCCGTCGGCGACCAGATCGGGGGCCGCGATCGCCTCATATCTGAGCTTGTCGAGCGCGTCGGAGGCGTTCGAGATCAGCTCGCGCAGAAAAATATCGGTCTCCGAATAAACCGAGTGCACCATCAGGTGCAAGAGCTCGGCAACCTCGGCCTGAAATGGCTGGTGCTCGGAAATGGTCTCCGTCGTCATGCCTGGTCTCGCTCAATCGAAAGGGGAGAACCCTCATATAATGGCGACGTTTTAGCTGGCAAGATTCGACCGCTGGCGAAGACGGCCCGAGTTGGCCTAGATTGTGGACGCCGCAAACCGGGAGCGACGAAGGCATGAGCGAACCAACGCAGCGGATGATCGAGAGCAACGGCATCCACCTCAACATCGCCGAACAGGGCAAGGGGCCAATGGTGTTATTGTGCCACGGCTTTCCCGAGTCCTGGTACTCCTGGCGCCATCAGATCGGCGCGCTTGCCGCAGCGGGCTTCCACGCCGTGGCCCCCGACATGCGCGGCTACGGCAAGAGCGACCGGCCGGAGGCGATCGATCAGTACACGATCTTCCACTTGATCGGCGACCTGATAGGCCTGCTCGACGCGCTCGAGGCCCCGACTGCCGTCATCGTCGGCCATGACTGGGGCGCGGCCATCGCCTGGCAGGCGGCTCGCCTACGCGCCGACCGTTTCCGCGCCGTCGTCAGCCTCAGCGTACCGTTTCAACCGCGCAGGCCGGTGCGCCCGACCACCGTCATGCCTCGGACCGCGGACGCTCAATTCTATCAGCTGTACTTCCAGGAGCCCGGTGTCGCCGAAGCCGAGTTCGAGCGGGATCCGCGGATCACGGTGCGCAGCATGCTTTACGGCGGGTCCGGCGAAGGCTTTGCGGCGATCCGCGCGGCGGCTGCGAAGAGTGGAGCTACCCCCGGCGTCGGCATGGTGCCGCGGGCAGGCGGAATGTTGCAAGGTCCCGGCGCGCCGGCAACACTGCCGGCCTGGCTCAGCGACGCCGACATCGATTTCTATGCCGCCGAATTCAGGCGCAGCGGCTTCCGCGGTCCGCTGAATTATTATCGCAATATCGACCGCAACTGGGAGCTCATGGCGGCTTTCGCCGGCGCAAAGGTGACCGTTCCTGCCCTCTATGTCGCGGGCGACCATGATCTGGTGGTCGCCTTTCCCGGCATGGCCGACTATCTGGCCAATCTCAAACAGATCGTACCTGCCCTGCGCAGCATCCAGATGCTCCCCGGCTGCGGTCACTGGACCCAGCAGGAGCGCCCGAACGAAGTCAACGCCGCGATCCTCGATTTCGTCCGCAGCCTGCCGGACTGAATGGCGCGCGGCGTCATTGTTTGTGATTATGCGGCGGTTGCGGCCTCCAGCAGCGCGCGGCCGACCTCCGGAACGCATTTGTCGAGGTAACCGTCATTGGTCGCCGCCGCAGCCACGATTCCGGACGCGGCGTCGACGCTGACCTCGGCATACCAGAGCGTGTTGGAGCCGCCGTGCGAGAGAACGCCCTTTCGCGTCACGCTCCATCCCATCGCGTAGTCACCGCCAAACGGCGGGGTGTGGAGGACGGTCCAGGTCTCGGGTTTCAGGTAGTCCGTGCGATCACGGTGCGCGCCGAGATAGACCAGCAAGTCCTGCAAACTCATATGTACACGTCCCGCGGGGCCCAGCACCACGGGATTATCTGTAGAACCTTCGCCGATCGGATAGGCCCGCCGCCCATCATCATGCTCATTCTTGTTGTGGCCGACCGGTTGCTCCACCGCACCCTTGCGCCCGGGAGCGCCAAAGCCTGCCGACGTCAGTCCCAATGGCACAAACAAGTGGGTTCGAATCAAGTCCTCCCAGGAGCTTCCGAGCTTCGCCTCGATCATCGCGCCGGCCACGACGTAACCGTTGTTCGAATATTCGAGTGTCGTCGTCATCGGCCCCACCGGCGGCTTTGCCAGTGCCTTGCCCGCGAATGACCGCCGTTCTTGTCGCGGATCTGTAAGTTCGCGCGAGAACTGCAAGAACTCGCTCATCGGAAGGTCTTTGGGCAAACCGGCGCGGTGGCTGAGCAGATGCCTGAACGTCGCAGCCCTGTAGGCGTCGAGCATGTCAGGCGCGAAAGACCCCAACACGTCGCCGACGGTGTCGTCCCACCGTAGCGCACCCGCATCAACGAGGTTGGCAACGAGCGATGCCGTCATCGACTTGGTGATCGACCCGATATGCCATCGATCGTCATCCTGAACGGCAATCCCCGATCCGATGACGCGCTCGCCGTCGACCCAAACCCGTGCGGCGCCGCCCTTGCGCGCGCTGGCCGCCGCCAGAGCTGGCGATCCTCCTTCGGCCCGGATCTCCGCCAAACTTTCCTTGGTAAGCGGTCGAGGCGGCGCCAACGGCGCCAGTGCTCCCTCACCCCGTTCGAACGCCAATGGGAGATTGAGGGTGCCCTGCTGCCAGGCACCCTCCATGCGATCCGGGCCGACCAGTCTGCCGGCAAAAATCGCGTGAATTGCCGGAAACTCGATTTCGATCCGATCTCCCGATCCGGAGGTGTGGCGTCCCGCAATGGGCTGACTGACCTGATCGAGACTGAAAATACGCGCTGCCCCGTCCGAATCCATTTCAAGCTTGAGCCGCAGGCGTTTCGAACCTGCATCGAGCACGCCCGACCAGCTTCCCGGCGCACGCTGCGCCTCCGCACCGAATGCGTGCGAGCCCGATGCCGCGAGCATCAACCCCGTCTGGAACGTGCGGCGCGTCATCATCGCAAACTCTATCTCACCCGGCTTGCAAAAGGAGCATTCGCGTCCTGGAAACACCTCAGGCCCATTCGCCCCGGCGGAATACAGGCACGCGGCGGCCATCGGCATGAACGCCGTCGATGTCGATCTTGTCCGAGCCGATCATCCAGTCGATGTGGATAAAGCTCCTGTTGCCGCCCTGCTCCGCAATCTGCTCGGGCGTCAGCTTGCCGCCATCGAGGAAGCATTTTGAATAGCACTGGCCGAGCGCGATGTGGCACGCGGCGTTCTCGTCGAACAGCGTGTTGAAGAACAACAGTCCGCTTTTCGAGATCGGCGAGGAATGCGGCACCAGCGCCACTTCGCCGAGACGGCGCGCGCCCTCATCGGTATCCAGGACCTTGTTGAGAACCTCCGCGCCGCGCGCCGCCTTCGCCTCGATGATGCGGCCATCCTCGAAGCGAACCGCGATGCCGTCGATCAGCGAGCCCTGGTAGGATAGCGGCTTGGTGCTGACGACATGCCCGCTCACGCGCCGGGCGTGCGGCGTGGTGAACACCTCCTCGGTGGGGATGTTGGCGTTGCAGATGATGCCGTTTTTGGCCGTGGAAGCACCGCCCTGCCATTCATGGCCATCGGCGAGACCGATCGTCAGCTCGGTGCCGGGCCCGGAATAATGCAGCGCGTGAAAGCGCTGTCCGTTCAGCCATTCGGTCCGGTTGCGCAAGATCGCGTTGTGCTCCACCCAGGCCGCGATGGGCTCATCATTGTCCACGCGCGAGGCGGCGAAGATCGCCTCCGCGAGCTTTGCAACCGCGACATCCTCATCGTCGGAGGGAAACACCTGCTTCGCCCATGCCGGGCTCGGATAGGCGATGATGTTCCAGTTGATGTCGAAGCCGACGATTTTTTCCAGCGCCGGCTGGTAGGCGATCGAAAAGGCTTTGCTGGCGCGCGCCACCTTGGCGGGGTCTTCCCCGGACAGCAGCATCGGATTATCGCCGACGATGGCAAGCCGGGCGGTGTTGGCGGCAAGCGCCTTGGACATTCCTTCATAGAGCCAACCGGCCGCGCGGTCGAAGCTGTCGTCCTGCGCAAAGCGATAGCGCGACAGCGTCACCTCCTCGTCAACCAGGATCGGGGTAACGAGACCGGCGCCTGCCCGATAGGCGTGTTCGGCGACCTTGCGCACCAGCGGCAGCGCAACCGTGGGCGCCGTCAGGAGCAGATCCTGCCCTGGCTTCAACTGCAACCCGACTTTGATGGCGACTTCGGCCAGCCGGTCGAGTTTCACCGGATCGATCGATGCCTGAATGTTTCGCTCGTGTGCGGTCATGAAGTTTAGGCCTGTTGTTGGTCGGGGACATCATCATCGGGCGGGTATTGCAAGCAGAGATAAAGCAGCAGCGGTCTCGATCAAGGGCGCACCCTGGCCAGTTCGTCGGCGATGATCTCGACGGCCGGCCGCTTTGGCGCCAGCGCAGCCATTCGGCTCGTGATCTCGCCCGATTGGTCGAGAATGCCGCTGAGCACCGAAGCGAGGTCGGCGGCTTCAAAATCGGGCTGGGCCATCCAGCGCGTGACGCCTTTCGTTTCGAAGTATTTGCAGTTTTCGAGCTGGTCGCCGCGGCTGATCGATGCCGGCAGCGGAACCGCCAGATGCGGTGTTCGCGTCAAGATGAGTTCCCAAAGCGAACTCGATCCGGCGCGGCAGATGGCGATGTCGCTGAATTTGAGAATGTCCATGAAGTCCATCACGTAATCGTATTGGCGGTAGCCGGGAAGATTGGCGAGCGTGGGATCGATATGGCCCTTTCCGCAGACGTGCACGATATCGAAACGCGCGCGCAAGGCATCGAGGCTGGCCCGTACCTTGGCATTGAAGACCATCGATCCCTGGCTGCCGCCATAGACCAGCAGTTGCGGCTTCGCCTTGACCGGTTTCGGCGCCGCCTGCAAAGCTGCGGAATCCACGATCGGTCCCGCCAGGAAAGCCTTGCCGCGGCCTTTTTCCGCCACCGTCCGTTCAAACGTGCACGAGAGCCGCGAGGCAAACGGCAGGCAAAGCGTGTTTGCCAATCCCAGGCTGAGATCGCAGGCGTGCACGATGATGCGGCGCAGCCCGAGACTGCGCCCGGCAATGACCACCGGCACGCTTGCGAATCCGCCGGAGGTAAAAATCCCGTCGGGACGGATTTTGCGAAGGATCCGGCGCGCCTGCAGAATTCCCCTGATGTTCGCGGCGAACGCGGTCACGGCGCTGAGCTTTCTCGACCGGTCGAATTTCGCCGTCGTCACGGCATGAAATGGAATTCTATGGTGAGCGCAGAGCGATTCCTCGAAGGAATTGGCGCTGCCGATGTAGAAGATCTCGGCTTGCTGCGCGCGCAAATGCAGGGCGACGCGGACGCTCGGAAGCACATGTCCCGCGGTACCGCCGCCGGCAAAAACATATTTTGTCATCTGCGATTGACATAGCCCGATGCGTTGCACTTATCCATAGAATATCTGCCGCGGCCGCGCCAGCCCGAGGCTCGCGTCGTTCGCGCAGGAAACACGATTCGCTATTCTGACTTACGGTTCTTCTTCCCGTAGCGCTTCAGCTTGTCGCCGAAGAAATTCCTGATGGTTTGCACATCGGCATGCGAGAAGAAATCCATTCTTATTTTCATGGGAGGCGTCCGGGGGTCGATCGGTTCGATGACCAAATAAGTGAACGGCCCCTTGCTGGTAGCGCGCACGGTCCCCCTGACCGAACGAATCTGGTCGAGGCGGAGGCTGCGCCTGCGCCTGAAGAAATGCTCGAAAGAGATTTGGTCGCCGTCCAGTTCCACCCGCAGCGTGACGATATAAAGCAGCATGCCCCCAAAAAAAGCGGGCACCAGGGCCGCAATGAGTGTCGCGCCTCCGGTGCGGCGGACATTGATCGCGGCCAACAGCAGCAGGCCCGCCACCAAGGCGGCGCCGATCCAGATGATGATCCTGTTGCTGGATCCGCGGCCGCGTAGGACGATAGGTTGCTGTGTGGACATCTTCAGCGGTCTTCGTTGGACACCTGCGGCGCAGGAAGGTCAAACACCGTACCACACGCTGGGCGGGAATAAATCAACGGCAGCACGGCAGGGCACTGCTTCCATTTTAGATCACGAAAAATCCATGGGTTGCGTCGCGCCGGAGCTGATCGACCAGGCCGTATTCCCAATCGAGATAGGCCTGCATCGCGCCAGTCGCGACGTTGGTGCCCTCGTAGGGACGCCGGTAGCGGTGCGAGGAATCCGGCTTTGGCAAAACTTCCGGTGGGCCTGCTTCCAGCGCGCCATCATATCCGCCATCGAGGACATAGGTCTCCCATCCCATTTGCGCGAGCCAGGACGCCGTCATGTCGGCGCGGACCGCCATATTGTCCGACAGCAGGATGCGCGCCCCGCGCACCGGCGCGGCCATGTCGATCTCCTGGACCAGCTGCCCTCCCGGGTAGTGCCGAAAACCCGCGATGTGGCCAACGGCATATTCTTCGCTTTCGCGAACGTCGAAGCGATAGAGCGTGCGCGTGCTCTGAGCCTGGAGTGCCGTTGCTTCGTCCGGGCCGAGGTGGCGAACGCCGGCGCGGTAGGCGACTTCACGGGCATTGGCTTTCGCACCCTCGAACAGGCCGATCCCGCCGCGCCTGCCAGCGCCATGCTCGAGATTCTGGTTCGCAAGGGTCCAGCCGATCGTCCCGTTTCGCAGCGCCACCACCTTGTTCGCGACGCCGGCGTTGATCAGCGACTGGGTGCCGATGATCGATCGGGTGCGACCGGCGCAATTCACGATGATCGTCGTATCGGGATCCGGCGCGACGCGCGCGGCGCGCAGCACCAGTTCGGCGCCGGGTACGCTGACGGAGCCGGGGATGTTCATGGTCGCATATTCGTCGAGCCGCCTGACGTCGAGGACGGCGACATTGGCTTTGCGCGCAAGCAGCGCGGCGACTTCGTCCGCTGATAGTGAAGGGGTGTGCCGGCGGGACTCGACCAGTTCGCCAAAAGCCTTGGCGTAGGAATTCACATCCTGGAACAGCTCATAGCCAATGTGGCGCCAGCCCTGCAGTCCCCCGTCGAGTTGGCAAACGTCGGTGTATCCTAATGCAGCCAGGCGATCCGCAGCCTGCGAAACAAGGCCTTCGCCGGCGTCATAGACGACGATCGGCACATCCTTGCGGGGCAGTCTCGTCCCGGCTTCGAGCGCGATCCGGTCGGCCGCCATGTTGGCGGCAAACAAGGGATGGCCCGTGGCATAGGCCGCCTCGTGCCGCACGTCGAGAAGCGCGATTTCATTGCGCAGCTTGAGCGCGCGGCGGACTTGCGAGGGCGTGACGGCCGGCAGGGTCATGGATGGGCTGGGTCTGATAAGTGCGGCAGCCTACCTTGCACGGGTCCACCATCCGGTTCAACTCGGGCAGGATCCGAGATCGACGATCCGGTGCCGGCGGCGGATAACGTGCTTGACCCTCTACACACTCGACACCAACATCATTCCCGACCTGGATCGGGAATCCGCAGCAAAGCTTACACGGCCGGTTGCCCGCAGCCGGCGGCACGCTAAGGTTACCGAAAAGGGAGAGAGTTCATGAAGGACACCGCGGCCGGACGCGCAGCCGAAAAATTGCTCGCCGCGCACAAGGCCAACCAGCGCTTCGAGCCGCTTGGTCCGCCAGAGGCGCCGGCAGCGATCTCGGACGCCTACGACATCCAGGACAAATACGTCGCACTTCTCCGCGCCGAGCATGGCGGCGAGGTCGGCTACAAGGTCGGGCTGACATCGGCGGCGATGCAGACGTTTTGCGGAATCGACCACCCCATCGCGGGCGTCGTGCTCGCCAGGCGCGTGTATCGATCCGGAGCCAGCGTCCGCCGTTCGGACTTCGGGCGACTGGGCCTGGAATTTGAAATCGCCGTCCGCATTCAGTCGGACGTCCCGGTCGCGAAGGGGCCGCTTACCGCCGAGACGATCCGGCCTCACATCGGCGGGGTTTGCGCGGCCATCGAGCTCGTCGACGATCGCAGCGCCGATTATACCAACCTCGACGTGCTTTCGCTGGTCGCGGACAATTCATGGAACGGCGGCATCGTGCTGTCGGAATTTGCAACGACCTGGCCCGACCTCGAAAGCGCGCTCGGGCGTGCAACGAAAGACCGCGTCGCCATCGGCGAAGGGCACGGACGCGACATCCTCGGCCATCCCTTCAATTCGGTCGCATGGCTGGCCACACAACTGGCTTCGCGGGGCGCGGGGCTGAAAGCCGGTCAGGTCGTGATGACCGGAAGCGTCATGAAAACCGTATTTCCGGAAGGAGACGCGAATTATCGTTTCGACCTCGAGGGAATCGGATTTGTCGAAGTGCAGGTACGATTGAGTTCGCGCGCGAACGTCGGCGGCACGTTTTCCAGGGCATAACGCTGTCTCGGACAAAATCCGTTCGCGTAGCAGCCACCGCCAAGGAGCTGGGGCGCTTAGGGAGCGCAAGGGCGCACAAAGACCCGTGAGCTGCATAACTCATATTTCTAGATATCATGAGCTATAGAAAGGACTTCTATAGCTCATGATATGAACTCGGCCGTCACTTAAGAATAAAAATGGGCTTAACTTAAATGGCGCGCCACGGCCGATGAAGATGGGCACAATTGTTTCGCCGCAGCGCTATGACGCTGCACTCACTGCACCCTATGGAGGCCCCGGATGGCCGCAACACTTGCGACCCGAAAGCCAATCGACCAGATCACCGTCGCGGACCTGGTGGACTTTCCGATCTGGGAGTTCTGTCTGGATGAAGAGGGCGTAGAGGGCATGGACGAGACGTGGGTGCGCCCACTTGCTGCCGCTGCGGTGCCCAATGGGGCTTATTCGCTCTCCGTGGCTGCTGAATTCGAGACTGCCTCAGGTCTCCGCGTAAATGGCTTGATAGGGGTGACGACGGCCGAAGGCGAAGTCGAGATCGCGTACCCCGTGCTGCTCTTCGATGGAAAGTATCTGTTCGTTCCAAGTCAGCACGACATGCAGATCGGTCGGGACGATGAGAAACTCCGCCGGGCCGTCGTCGACGCGCTCGGGCCGTCTCCCGTCTTTCCGCTACGCTACCGGCTTAGTGTATCTATCGAGGGCGAAGCATCGCATCGCGAGGGCACCGTCGCGTAGGGTCCGATGCCGCGCCGGGTCGAACGACGAAAACGCCCTGCCGAGGCGAGCAATAGCGCACCGACGGCTACCCTGATGTTACTGCAGCGTGCCCCGGCGTTGATTTTGGCAAGTGGCGCGCCCGAAGAGATTCGAACTCCTGACCCCCAGATTCGTAGTCTGGTGCTCTATCCAGCTGAGCTACGGGCGCGTTTTCGCAAAGATCGAGGGCCGCAAGGCCGCCGGTGCCGCATGTGGTTGCGAAAGCTAAAGCGGTCGCGAAAGCGGGTCATAGCTACCGGCTCCGGCCGGGCTTGGCAAGGTCCCGGCAGTGGCGATTGCCCATTGAAGCGCGGCCCGAGTGGCTCCACATCGAACCCTTAAAATCCCATGCAATTACTGCGGGATTTGCGGGTTCGCTCGCTTTTGCTCGCGCCCCGGAATGACGGATGGGTGGTTTACGCCCGCGCCCGTTCGTTGCGCACGCTCTTCAGTTCCACCGGCCGGTCGGGAATCGTGATCCGGAAGGTCGCCCCGATGGTGCCTTCCACCAGATGCAAATCGCCGCCATGGGCGCGGACCAGTTCGGCGGCGATCGTCAGCCCAAGCCCGCTGCCGCCCGGCCGGCCCGAGGTCTGGAACGCCTCGAACAAATGATCGCGGGTCGCGGCGGGCACGCCGGGACCGGTGTCGGAAACCTCCAATATCGTGACGGAACCTTCGCGGCGCCCGGTGATGCAAATCTGCGCGGTCGCGATGTCGCTTTTGGGATGGTTTTCGAGCGCCTGCGCGGCGTTGCGCACCAGATTGAGCAGGACACGAAACAACTGATCCGGGTCGGCATCGATGGTGAGCCCGCGCTCGATCGCGCTGACCCAGGGGATCGAGCCATCAGAAGCAAGCCCTGCGGATTCGCGCACCTCCGCGACGACCGGTTCAAGCAGGATCATGCGGCGGTCGGGCGCGGCCTCCTGCGCGCGGCCATAGGACAGCGTCGACTGGCAGAATGCGATCGCGCGTTCCAGCGAACGCATCAGTTTCGGGGCAAAGCGCTGCACCCGCGGATCGGGCACGCTGGCGAGCTGGTCCGACAGCAGTTGCGAGGACGCCAGCAGATTGCGCAAATCGTGGTTGATCTTCGAGACCGCAAGGCCAAGCGCCGCGAGCCTGCTCTTCTGATGCAGCATCGACACCAGGTCGCGCTGCATATCGGACAATTCGCGCTCCGCCACGCCGATCTCGTCGCCGCGTTGTGACGGCGCGATGATCCGCGCCGAGCTTTCGGGATTCTCGTGAAAGCCGACAAGGTTCGCAGTCAGTCGCCGCATCGGCCGCACGAACAGATAATGCAGCGCCAGATAAACCAGAGCCGCGGTGAGCACCGCGATCCCCAGCGAGACCAGCAGCAGATTTCGGGAAAACCGGTACATTGCCTGGCGCAACGGCAACTCATCGATCACCACCTCGATGAATTGCGCGCCGCCGGGCGCCGGTCCGATCACGCGGATCGCCTGGTTGCCGCTCTCCAGCATGATTTCGAAGGAGTCGACGATCGCCGACCATACCGTCATCGTGCGCATATCGACATCGTGATCGATCGCCGTCGGCAAATCGGCGCCCGCCAGCAGCCGGCGCTGCTGTCCCATCTTGATGGCGACCGCGCGGGCGCCGATGCTGTCGAGAATCTGCCGCGCCAGCGAATCCGGAACCGTGCCCGAGGGCGCGGCATCGAGCACCAGCGCCGCGGTATTTGCCGCCGCCAGCCGGTCGTTGAGCCGGTTCATCCGGAAATTCGCGATCGCCGGCACGTAGATCAGAATTTCGGCGATCATGACCAGCGGAATGGTGAGCAGCAGCAGCTTGCCGGATAGCCCAAGCCGGCGCGGCGGCTTGGGCCGCGGCGTCCCGGTTGTGAGCTGTTCCTGGTTCACTGACACGATATCCGCCTTCGACGGCTCATCCCCTAACGATGCGTTTGGCCCTGACACCGGTCAAATTACGGATCGCTAATGTCTGCCGGTTCCGTCATCTAGTGTGTGCAAGCGAACTCCGGAATACCCGAGTTCGGCCATGACATTTGTCAAGGTCACCGATAGACGGCTTGGATCAGCGAGCCGCCAGCTTGCTATCGAAACCCCGCAAATATCGTTATATTCACGTCAAAAGTGCGGTCTGGACGCAGCCGGAACACGGTAACCCGCAACATTGACGAAAACAGGTCGCTCCCGTATAAGCCGCGCCAATTGTCCGCGGTGACCCGGCTCGGCCGGGCGGCTCTTTCGGGCCGGAGACGGCCTTGTTTCGGGCCTGCCAACATCGGCGGACTTATCTCAAATTCAGGCATCATTGCCCGGCCAGCGGAGACGACCGTGAAGCGGACTTTTCAACCCAGCAAACTGGTGCGCAAGCGCCGTCACGGCTTCCGCGCCCGCCTTGCGACCGCCGGAGGCCGCAAGGTTCTCGCCGCGCGCCGCGCCAGGGGCCGCAAGCGTCTGAGCGCCTGAGCCGGGCTTCCCGGAGATCTCATCATGGATCGGTTAAGGCAGCGGGCGGACTTCCTCGCCGTTGCCAATGGCGCGCGGGCGGGCGGTGCTGCATTCATCGTGCAGAGCCGGCAGCGCGACGATGACGGCCCGATCCGCGTCGGTTTCACCGTCACCAAGAAGAACGGCACCGCCACCGAGCGCAACCGGATCAAGCGCAGGCTTCGCGAACTGGTGAAGCGGCTGGAGGCCATAACAATGCGACCGCACAGTGATTATGTGCTAGTCGGCCGTCGCGCGGCCCTCACCCGTGACTTCGCGACCATGCTCGACGATCTCCGCTCGGCGCTGCGTCGCCTCGAGACCAAAGCGTTTTCGAGCGAAGTGGCCACCGGTTCGCGTAAAGAAAACGCGTCAAAAGACCATAGCGCAAGCCGTAAACCGAATTGAATGGCGAGACCTTGAACGATGACCGATAACCGCAACACCATCCTCGCCGTCGTTCTGTCCGGCCTCGTGCTGCTCGGCTGGCAAGTTTTCTACAACGGGCCGCAGATGGAGAAGCAGCGCGCCGCGCAGCAGGCCCAGAGCGAAATGGCCAAGCGCGCAACGCCGGCCGCGGCCACCCCCTCCACCACGCCGCAGGCAGGCGCCACGCCCGCGCCTTCGGCCAATGCGCCTGCGGCAAATCAGCCCGCATCGACAGCGGTGGTCACCCGCGAGGCCGCTCTCGCCGCAGGTCCCCGCGTCAAGATCGACACCCCGCGCCTTTCGGGGAGCATTTCGCTGAAGGGCGCACGCATCGACGATCTGGCGCTGGTGCAGTTCCGCGATACCGTCGATCCGACATCGCCCGCGATCGTGCTGTACTCGCCTTCGGGCACCGCTAATCCCTATTATGCGGAATTCGGCTGGGTCGCGGCCTCGGGCTCGACGGCGAGAATTCCCGACCAGAACACGATGTGGCAGCAGGAAGGCTCGGGCAGCCTTTCGCCGAACAGCCCGGTGACGCTGAAATACGACAATGGCGAGGGTCTCACCTTCCGCCGCACCATTTCGATCGACGAGCGCTACCTCTTCAGCGTCAAGGATGACGTCACCAATCTCGGCAATGCGCCGGTCACGCTCTATCCGTTCGCACTGATCTCGCGACACGGCACCCCGCAGGTGGCGGGCTATTACATCCTGCACGAAGGTCTGGTCGGCTATCTCGGCGACCAGGGCCTGCAGGAATACGGCTACAAGAAGATCGACGAGGCCAAGTCGGTCAGCTTCAAGGTCACCGACGGCTGGCTCGGCATCACCGACAAGTACTGGGCCTCGGCGCTATTGCCCGACACGTCAGCGCAGTTGCAGGCGCGTTTCTCGTCCAATCTGGTCGGCACGGTGCGGACCTATCAGACCGATTACCTGGAGGATCCGCTGACCATCGCGATCGGCGGCACCGGCAGCGCCAACGCGCGGCTGTTCGCCGGCGCCAAGGAAGCCAGCGTCGTCGGCATCAATTTTCCGCTCGCCGGTCTCGGCGGCTACAACAAGCAGCTCGCACTCAATCACTTCGATCTGCTGATCGACTGGGGCTGGTTCTATTTCATCACCAAGCCGATGTTCCTGGCGCTGGACTTCTTCTACCACCTGGTCGGCAATTTCGGCATCTCGATCCTGCTGGTGACGGTGCTGGTGAAGCTCCTGTTCTTTCCGCTGGCCAACAAATCCTATGCGTCGATGGCGAAGATGAAATCGGTGCAGCCGCAACTGGCCGCGCTGAAGGAACGCTATCCCGACGACAAGGTGAAGCAGCAGCAGGAGATGATGGAAATCTACAAGAAGGAGAAGATCAACCCGATCGCCGGTTGTCTTCCCGTAGCCTTGCAGATTCCGGTGTTCTTCTCGCTCTACAAGGTGCTGTTCGTCACCATCGAAATGCGGCACGCGCCATTTTACGGCTGGATCAAGGACTTGTCGGCGCCCGATCCGACCACGATCTTCAACCTGTTCGGGCTGCTTCATTTCGATCCGACCCACGTGCCGATTTTCGGACAATACCTGGCACTCGGCGTCTGGCCGATCATCATGGGCATCACGATGTGGTTCCAGATGAAGCTCAATCCGACGCCGCCGGATCCGACCCAGAAAATGATCTTCGACTGGATGCCGCTGATCTTCACCTTCATGCTGGCGGGATTCCCCGCCGGTCTGGTGATCTACTGGGCGTGGAACAACCTGCTTTCGGTGCTGCAGCAGAGCTTCATCATGCGCCGTAACGGCGTGAAGGTTGAATTGTTCGACAATCTCCGGGCGACATTCGCCTCGAAGAAGGCGACGTAGCTCGTTTGGGATCATCTCGATCCGCGAACAACTCCCTCATCCTGAGGAGCGGCCTCCTGGCCGCGTCTCGAAGGATGGGCCACGAGCCTCATGGTTCGAGACGGCGCTGAAGAGCGCCTCCTCACCATGAGGAGCTGCAGACCGGAACCCCTCGCATGACCGGCGACATCGATACTGACCTGATCGAGGACGGGCGAAAATTGTTCGCGGGCGAGTGGCAGTTCTTCTGGGCCTCGCCCTCGATCGAAACATTGCCGCCGATGGCCGGCATCGAGGTTGCCTTTGCCGGCCGCTCCAATGTCGGCAAGTCCAGCCTGATCAACGCGCTGACCGGCCGCAACGCGCTGGCGCGGACATCGCACACGCCGGGCCGCACCCAGGAACTGATTTTCTTCGAAGGTCCGCACCATGCCGGCTTCCGCCTGGTCGACATGCCCGGTTACGGCTACGCCTCCGCGCCGAAAGCCAAGGTCGCCTCCTGGACCGCGCTGATCCACAAATTCCTGCAGGGCCGCAGCAATCTGGCGCGGGTTTACGTGCTGATCGACGCCCGGCACGGTCTCAAGGATATCGATCTCGACGTGCTCGACACCCTCGACAAATCCGCCGTGAGCTATCAGGTCGTTCTCACCAAGGCCGATCAGGTGAAGCCCGCCGAGCTCGAACAACGGATCGCGGCCACATTGGCCGCATTGGCCAAACATCCCGCCGCCTTTCCGGAGGTTCTGGTGACCTCCTCGCGCACCGGCGCCGGCATACCGGAATTGCGTGCCGCCATGGTGCGTCTTTTGGGGGAGCGCAGGTGATGGGATCCCGGCTGTCTCGTATTCTGATCATTCTCGCCGCAGTGATGGGCGCCGACGGCGTCATGCTGGCGGCGGCCGCCGCGCACGGGGCCGACGCGACACGGCTGGCCTCGGCCTCCTCGATGCTGCTGTTTCACGCCTCTGCCGTGCTCGCGGTCGTGGCACTGGCCGAGCGCGGCATCGTTGATGGCCGGATCGGGATCGCAGCCGCATGGGGCTTTGTCATCGCAGCGGCCTTGTTCGCCGGCGACCTGAGCTTGCGGCAATATGCCGGCCACGGCCTGTTTCCTTTTGCCGCGCCGACCGGCGGAACGCTTTTGATCCTGAGCTGGCTCGTGCTCGCCGTGGCCGCCGCATGGCCGCGGCGGGGGTGAAGCACAGCTATCGTGTCCCGGACGCGGTGCAGCGCTCTTGCGCTGCTCCGCAGAGCCGGGATCTATCGTGACCGCGCTATGGACCCCGGACCGGCAGCGCACCACGCCGCGAGACATAGCGCGTCCAAGACGCGCGTGAACGCGCTGATGGCGCTGCGCAGCATCCGGGGAACGCCCAAATCAAATAGCCCCTCTTTGCGCCCCGCCCGCCAATCAGATAGAAACCGCCCCACCCCGCTGACCGCGAGACCCGCTTCATGACCGACGCGCCGCATATCAGTCCGCTCGATCAGGCCCGCATCCTGTCCGAGGCGCTGCCGCACATGCAGCGGTACGACGAGGAAACCATCGTCATCAAATATGGCGGTCATGCCATGGGCGCCGAGGATCTCGCCAAGGCGTTCGCGCGCGATATCGTGCTTTTGGAACAGACCGCCATCAATCCGGTGGTGGTGCATGGCGGCGGCCCGCAGATCGCGAGCATGCTGAAGCGGCTCGGCATCCAGTCGGAATTCGCCGCCGGCCTGCGCATCACCGACGCCGCGACCATCGAGATCGTCGAAATGGTACTGGCCGGTTCGATCAACAAGCAGCTGGTCGGTTACATCAACGAGGCCGGCGGCAAGGCGGTCGGCCTGTGCGGCAAGGACGGCAACATGGTGATGGCGGCGAAGGCGACGCGCACCATGGTCGATCCAGATTCAAACATTGAAAAGGTGGTCGATCTTGGCTTTGTCGGCGAGCCGGAAAAGGTCGACCTGACGCTGTTGAACCAATTGATAGGTTATGACCTCATTCCGGTGCTGGCGCCGCTGGCGACGTCGAAAACCGGGCAGACGTTCAACATCAACGCCGACACCTTTGCCGGCGCGGTCGCGGGCGCGCTGAAGGCCAAGCGGCTGTTGCTGCTGACCGACGTTCCCGGGGTGCTCGACAAGTCGAAGAAGCTGATTCCGGAATTGTCGGTTAAGGACGCGCGCAAGCTGATTGCCGACGGCACCATCGCCGGCGGCATGATTCCGAAGGTCGAGACCTGCATCTACTCGCTGGAGCAGGGCGTCGAGGGCGTCGTCATCATCGACGGCAAGACGCAGCACGCGGTCCTGCTCGAACTGTTCACCAATCAAGGCACCGGCACGCTGATACATAAGTGATGATGCGAGCGGCCAGGAAGGTTAGAGCCGTCATGGCCGGATTTGTTCCGGCCATCCACGTCTTGCTTTTTGGCCGCAAGGAAGTCGTGGATGCCCGGGACCTCAGGCGCGAAGACGGCGCTTCGCGCCGTTTGCCCGGGTACGACGATCTGGATGTCATGCGCTATCTTTCTTCTGTCTTGATCGCGTTACCCGCCGCGATCATCTCCCTGCTGTTTTCCTCTGAACCAGCCTTCGCGGACCTGAAACTCTGCAATCGGATGAGCTATGTGGTGGAGGCGGCGATCGGCATCGACGACAAGGCCGCGACCGCTACCCGCGGATGGTTCCGCATCGATCCCGCGGCCTGCCGCGTCGTCGCCCAGGGAACACTGACCGCCGACCGTATCCTGCTGAACGCCCGCGCACTGGGCGTCTACGGCTCTTCGCCAATTCCGCAGAACGGCGGCGACACGCTTTGCATCGCGCCCGACAATTTCGTGATCGCCGCGGCCCGCCAGTGCCGCGCCGGACAGACGCCCGCGCCCTTTACCCAGATCAATCCGAGCCAGGCCGATGACGGCAATCTGGTGGCCTATCTCGCCGAAGACAGCGAATATGACGACGAACAGGCAAGGCTCGCCGGCATCCAACGGCTTTTGGTGATCGCGGGCTACGATGCCGCGCCGATCGATGGCGTCGACGGCCCGAAGACGCAAGCCGCCCTGACGGCGTTCCTGAAAGGCCGCGGGCTGACATCTGACGTTGTGCAGTCGCCGAATTTTTTCACGATGATGATCGAGGCGGTGCAATCGCCCTCCGTCACCGGGCTCACCTGGTGCAATGACACGCCACACAAGGTCATGGCCGCGGTGGCGACAGACGACGGCAAGACCGTGATCAGCCGCGGCTGGTACCGCGTCGATCCCGGTAAATGCCTGCATCCCGACGTCACCGGCCTCCCGAAGCAGATTTTCAGTTTCGCCGAAGCCGTCGATGCCGAAAACCGCGCGCTGAAGTTCAAGGACAAGCCGCTGAATTGGGGCGGCAGCACCCCGCTCTGCACCCGCGAGAGCAAGTTCGAAATCAACGAGCAGGGCGACTGCGGCACCCGCGGCCTTGCCGTCACCGGCTTTGCTGCCGTCGACATGTCCAGTGGCGGCAAGACGCTGCGCTTTGCGATGCCGCGATGAACCGTCCGGAATATTCATTTGTCGTCCCTGCGCACGCAGGGACGACGGCTGAGGATCTGTGAGACGATGAAAGAAACGCCCCGCCCCTTCACCCATATCGACACCTGGGTGTTCGATCTCGACAACACGCTCTACCCGCATCACGTCAATCTGTGGCAGCAGGTCGATGCAAGGATCGGCGAGTTTGTCGGCGCCTTTCTCAAGGTATCCGCCGAGGAAGCCCGCGTGATCCAGAAGGACTATTATCGACGCTATGGCACCACCATGCGCGGCATGATGACCGAGCATGGTGTGCGCGCCGACGATTACCTCGCCTATGTGCACCAGATCGACCACTCGCCGCTGCAGCCTAATCCCGCGATGGGTGCTGCGATCGCGAAACTTCCCGGACGCAAGCTGATCCTGACCAACGGCTCGACCGATCATGCCGACAAGGTTTTGCAGCGGCTCGGCATCGGCGCCCAATTCGAGGCGGTATTCGACATCATCGCCGCCGAACTGGAGCCGAAGCCGGCGCCACGGACCTATCGGAAATTCCTCGGGGATCACGGAGTCGATCCCTTGAAATCGGCGATGTTTGAGGATCTGGCGCGCAATCTCGTGGTGCCGCATCAATTGGGCATGACCACGGTACTGGTAGTGCCCGACGGTTCAAAGGAAGTCGTGCGCGAGGACTGGGAGCTGGAAGGCCGCGGCGCGGCCCATGTCGATCATGTTACTGACGATCTGACCGGATTTTTGGAGGGGCTTAGCGCGAATGGGTAGAGCGCGCCGCGTCACGTCTAACCGTCATACCCCGCGAAGGCGGGGTATCCGGTAAGCCGCGGCCTCCACAATATTGCTCAGGCGTCACGGAGTACTGGATCACCCGCCTTCGCGGGTGATGACAACCCATGACGACGCACCGCCACGTCTTGACTCTCCCCCCTCAAATTCCGACAAAGCCTCTCGCCTTGCCCCGACGAAATCTCCCGAGGAAATCTCGATGTCTCTGCGCGCCCTCGAATCCACCATCAACGCCGCGTTCGATGCCCGCGACGGCATGTCGACCGCGACCCGGGGTGAAGTCCGCGACGCTGTCGATCACGCACTCGACCTGCTCGACAAGGGCGAGGCGCGCGTCGCGATGCGCGAGGCTGACGGCAAGTGGAAAGTCCATCAGTGGCTGAAGAAGGCGGTGCTGCTGTCGTTTCGGCTGAACGACATGAGCGCGATTTCCGGCGGTCCGGGCAAGGCATCGTGGTGGGACAAGGTGCCCTCGAAATTCGACGGCTGGGGCGAGAACCGCTTTCGCGACGCCGGTTTTCGCGCCGTGCCCGGCGCCATCGTCCGCCGCTCGGCCTTCATCGCCAAAAACGTCGTGCTGATGCCGTCCTTCGTCAATCTCGGCGCCTATGTCGATGAGGGCACCATGATCGACACATGGTCCACGGTCGGCTCCTGCGCCCAGATCGGCAAGCGCGTGCATATTTCCGGCGGCGTCGGCATCGGCGGGGTGCTGGAGCCGCTGCAGGCCGAACCCGTGATCGTCGAGGATGATTGCTTCATCGGCGCGCGCTCGGAAGTCGCCGAGGGCGTGATCGTGCGCAAGGGCGCCGTGCTGGCGATGGGCGTGTTTCTTGGCGCGTCGACGAAAATCGTCGACCGCGACACCGGCGAAACTTTTGTCGGCGAGGTGCCGGAATACGCCGTCGTGGTCCCCGGCACCTTGCCGGCCCGGCCCCTGAAGAATGGTCAGCCCGGCCCCTCGACCGCCTGCGCCGTCATCGTCAAGCGCGTCGACGAGCGCACCCGCGCCAAAACCAGCATCAACGAGCTGTTGCGGGACTAGGACTTTCCAAAAGGTGCGAACCGGTTTTCGGACGATACTGGCCCATGGCCGGCATCGCATGTTATGCGAGGGGCATGACTGAAGCTCTCTCCGCCCTTGCCATCGCCCGCGATCTGCTGCGTTGTCCCTCGGTAACCCCGGCCGATGCCGGCGCGCTTGGCGTTCTCGAAAATATCCTGAAAGGCGCCGGCTTTGCCGTGCATCGCGTCACCTTCAACGAGCCCGGCACCGCCGATATCGACAACCTCTATGCCCGTATCGGAACGCACCCGCCCCACATTGCCTTTGCCGGACATACCGACGTGGTGCCGCCCGGCGACGAGAGCTCATGGACCCACGGCGCGTTCGCCGGCGTGGTGAAGGATGGTTATCTCTATGGACGCGGCGCGGTCGACATGAAGGGCGGGATCGCCTGCAGCGTCGCGGCGGTGCTGCAATATCTGGCCGATAACGGCGGAAAGGCAAAAGGCTCGATCTCGTTCCTGATCACCGGCGACGAGGAGGACATCTCCGTCAACGGCACTGTCAAGCTTTTGCAATGG
Organism: uncultured Alphaproteobacteria bacterium; assembly: GCA_963742425.1. GTDB lineage: Bacteria > Pseudomonadota > Alphaproteobacteria > Rhizobiales > Xanthobacteraceae > Bradyrhizobium. The sequence continues at coordinate 380,537 of CAVULR010000002.1, read as the reverse complement.
GCGGCGGCCCGCGGTGAGAAGTTCGATCATTGTGTGCTCGGCGAGCCTTCCAATGTCGAGCAGCTCGGCGATTGCATCAAGGTCGGCCGCCGCGGCTCGCAGTCGGGCACGCTTTACGTCGACGGCGTTCAGGGCCATGTCGCCTATCCGCACCGCGCGTCGAACCCGGTGCCCGATATTTCGGCGCTGATCGTGGCGCTCAGCAGCGAACCCCTCGATCACGGCACCGCGCAGTTTGAGGCCTCGAACCTTGAATTTACCTCGGTCGACGTCGGCAACACCGCCAGCAATGTGATCCCCAGCCAGGCGCGTGCAAAATTCAATATCCGCTTCAACGATCATCACACCCGCCAGACGCTGCGGACCCTGGTCGAGCAGCGCCTGGAGAAGGCGGCGGGCAACCGGATCCGCGCCCGCATCGTGTGGGAACCGTCCAACTCCAACGTGTTCGTGACCAAACCCGGCGCCTTCACCGATCTTGCGGTTGCGGCGATCGAGGAAGTCACCGGCCGCCGGCCGGAGCTGAGCACCTCCGGCGGCACCTCGGATGCGCGCTTTATCGCGAGCTATTGTCCGGTCATCGAGTTCGGACTGGTCGGCCAGACCATGCACCAGATCGACGAGCGCACGCCGGTCTCCGACCTGGAGAAGCTGACGAAAATCTATCGCGGCGTGCTGGACCGGTATTTCGGGTGAGGTGTCCACCAACCGTCATCGTCCGCCAACGGGTCGGCGCGTAGCGCCGCCCGATGACAGGCTCCGGCGGACGATCCAGTATTTCGAGGCTTCTCGTAATCTCGGGGGCGCGGCGTACTGGATACCCCGCCTTCGCGGGGTATGACGACAGGAATGCGCGGGGTAGGACTGCCGCGCCTAATACTCCACCCTTACCAAATACAGTCCCTCCGGCGGGGCGACCGGGCCGCAGGCGGTGCGGTCACGCGCGGCCAGGGCGGCTGCAAGGTCGTCGGCGCTCCAGCGGCCGTCGCCGACCCAGACCAGCGATCCCACCATCGAGCGCACCTGGCTGTGCAGGAACGAGCGCGCCGAGGTCAGGATGTGGACGGCGTCGCCCTCTCTCACGACATCGAGCTGGTCGAGCGTTTTCTCCGGCGATTTCGCCTGGCATTCGCTGTCGCGAAATGTACTGAAGTCGTGCTTGCCGACCAGTCTTTGCGCTGCAGTGTGCATCGCCTCGGTATCGAGCGGCCGCGGCAGCCGCCAGGCGTGGCCGATGTCGAGCGCCAGGTTGGCGCGGCGATTGGAGATGCGATAAAGATAATGCCGCTTCTTCGCGGAGAAGCGCGCCTCGAAACTATCCGGCACGATTTCCGCTGACAGCACGCCGATCGGATGCGGCCGCAGATGCGCGTTCAGCCCGTCGCGAAAGCGCCCGGGCACGAAATGTTTTGCAATATCGCAATGCGCGACTTGCCCCAGCGCATGCACGCCGGCATCGGTGCGGCCGGCGCCGTGAACGCGAACATGCTCGCCGCAGATCGCCTTGACCGCATCTTCCAGCGCAGCCTGTACCGAAGCGCCATTATCCTGGATCTGCCAGCCGCAGTACGGCGCGCCGTCATATTCGATGGTGAGTTTGTAGCGGGGCATAGGGGTCACGATCAGTTTCGGTTGTCATGGCCGGGCATAGTAGTCTGCCTTGCGCAAACTACGTAAACTTGTCTGCGCTCCCGGCCATCCATCATCTTCATAAGACGCTTGTGACGATAGATGGATACGCGGGTCAAGCCCGCGTATGACGATGTGGCGGAGTATGACAGTTCTATGCGGGCGACAGTGTCAAGTCAGCCGCAACGGCGGCTTGAGCGGCGCGCCGCGCAGGAACTCCGCCGCTTTCATCGGCGCCTTGCCGGCGCGCTGCAGTTCGAGAATACGCAGCGCGCCTTGCTGGCAGGCAACCGTGAGATGATCGTCGAGTACTGCGCCTGACGGGCCTGAACCCTCGGCCGTCGCGCAGCGCAGGATCTTGACGCGCGCAGGCTCACCATCGATCGGGACCGCGCACCACGCGCCGGGAAATGGTGACAGCCCGTGAATATGACGCAATACTTCTCGCGCAGGTCTGTTCCAGTCGATGCGCGCCTCGGACTTTTCGATTTTGGCGGCGTAGGTCACGCCTTGATCGCCCTGCCGGGTCAGCTGCAGTTTGCCGCGTTCCAATGCCCCCATCGCGCGCGCCATCAGGTCGCCGCCGAGCCGCGCCAGCGCGTCATGTACATCCGCGGCGGTCATCGCATCCGTAATCGCCATGTGTTCGGCCATGGCCACTTCGCCGGTATCGAGGCCGGCATCCATCTTCATCACCGTCACGCCGGTCTCGTGATCGCCGGCCATGACGGCGCGGTTGATCGGCGCGGCCCCGCGCCAGCGCGGCAACAGCGAGGCGTGAAGGTTGAAGCAGCCTAGTCTTGGGATGTCGAGAATGGCCTGCGGCAGGATCATGCCATAGGCCACGACGACGGCGGCGTCCGCGTTGTGCGCGCGGAACTGCTCTGATGCTTCCTGTGTCTTCAGCGTGGCCGGGGTGAAGACGGGAATGCCGAGCCGCGGCGCCTCCTGTTCCACCGGGGTCGCTTGCAGTTTCATGCCGCGCCCGGCGGGCCTGGCCGCGCGGGTATACACGGCCGCAATCTCATGGCCATGGGCCGCAAGTTCAAGCAGCGTCGGCACCGCGAAATCAGGCGTGCCCATGAAGATCAAACGAAGCGGCATGTGAGAGGCGACTTCCTGCAAGATAGATGAGAGATCGGAATGATCTGTTCCCTCCCCCTTGTGGGGGAGGGCCAGGGAGGAGGGTGAACCACACACGCCGGAGCTCGTGGCTTACCCCCCTCTCCACCTCTCCCCCAAAGGGGGAGAGAGCAGATCGCACGATGCCGGACCACCGCGCCCTTCACACGATATTCGTCAGTATCATACCAAGTTTTTTCCCGCTCCGCTTCACTCCGCCGCGCGCTTGGCGGCCTTGGCGAATTTCTTGAGCACGCGATCGCGCTTGAGCTTCGACAGGTAATCCACAAACAGCACGCCGTTGAGATGATCGATCTCGTGCTGGATGCAGGTGGCGAACAGCCCCTCGGCGTCCTCTTCATGGACCTTGCCGTCGAGATCGCTGAAGCGAACGCGCACCTTCGCGGGCCGCTCGACTTCCTCGTAATATTCCGGGATCGACAGGCAGCCCTCCTCGTACACCGCCGTCTCTTCCGACGACGACAGAATTTCCGGATTGATGAAGACGCGCGGCTGCGGCTTGGTTTCGCCGTCCTCGTCCTTTTTGGCGAGATCCATCGTTATCAGCCGCAGCGGTTCGGCGACCTGGATCGCGGCAAGCCCTATCCCAGGCGCCTCATACATGGTCTCGAACATGTCGTCGGCGAGCTTGCGTATCTCCGCCGTGACCTTTTCGATTCGCCTGGAGACCAGCCGCAACTGTTTGTCCGGCAGGATGATGATTTGTCTGAGTGCCATGGCGGGCGATTTAAGCCGCTGATTTGCCGGGGTCAATCCGCGCCCTGTGGGCTGTTAACCCTTCGGTAACCACGAATCTTAGGCTCGCGTTAACCATAAACATTAATCTTCGATTCACCAAAAATGTTCCCTCTTCGTTCGTGTCCGAGGCCGAATCGGCTACAAGGACTCCATGAACGAGATTCTTTTCACGATCGGCGACCTGCCGGTTCGCACCGGCGCCGCGCTGATCGGCTTCGGCGCGTCGTCGTTGGCATTGCTTCTGATCATCGCCATCGTCATCGCACGGTCCGGGCGGCGCGGCACCGAATTGGCGATGGCGCAAGTCATTCGTGCCGACGAACTCGAAGATCGGCTCTCCGAGATGCTGCGCGCGCAGAGCGAGGCCACCGGCCGCGTCGATGCCATGGGACAGGCACTGGCCGGCCGCCAGGCCGAGATGGCGCGGGCGGTCAGCGAGCGGCTCGATTCGGTCAGCCATCGCGTCGGCCAGTCGATGGAGCAGACCACGCGCAACACCATGGATTCGCTGCGCGTGCTGCACGAGCGGCTCGGCATCATCGACAACGCCCACAAGAACCTCACCGACCTGACCTCACAGGTGACCACGCTGCGCGACGTACTTGCCAACAAGCAGTCGCGCGGCGCGTTCGGGCAGGCGCGAATGGAAGCGATCGTCCAGGACGGTATGCCGAAAGGCTCATACGAATTCCAGTTCACGCTCTCCACCGGCAAGCGGCCGGATTGCGTGGTGTTTCTCCCCGACCAGCGCCCGCTCTGCATCGACGCGAAATTTCCGCTGGAAGCAATGACCGCGCTGCACGACGCGCGCAGCGAGGAGGAAAAGAAATTCGCTACCCAGCGGCTGCGCAATGACGTGATGAAGCATGTCAGCGATATCGCCGAAAAATACCTGATCGCGGGCGAGACCCAGGACACCGCGCTGATGTTCGTGCCTTCCGAATCGGTTTATGCCGAAATTCACGATGGTTTCGACGACGTGATCCAGAAGGCCTATCGCGCCCGCGTGGTGCTGGTATCGCCGTCGCTCTTGATGCTGGCGATCCAGGTAATGCAGCAGATCCTCAAGGACGCGCGGATGCGAGATGCCGCCGACCAGATCCGCACCGAAGTCCTCAACCTCGGCGACGATCTCGGGCGGCTGCGCGATCGCGTGCTGAAGCTGCAGAAGCATTTTAGCGACGCCAACGAGGACGTCCGGCAAATCCTGATCTCCGCCGACAAGATCGAAAAGCGCGCGGGCCGGATCGAGGAACTGGATTTCAGCAAGGCCGACGCGCCGGCGGAAGCCCCGCGCCTGCTCAAACCAGCCGCGCCCGAACTGTTCCCGCTGCCGCGCAAGCTGCAGGCGGGGGAGTAGGACCGCGCAGCATACTACGCTGTCATCGCCCGGCTTGACCGGGCGACCCTTCGCGGACGATGACATCGGTTATTCGGTGCGATTGGACGATGACGGCTTTTCGTACCGAATCTGCTAGCACTGCGAAATGACCAGCGCACCCGACGACCTGCCCGAAACGTCCGATCCCCCACTCCCCGCGCCTCCTGGCGCGACAGCCTGGGCGTTTATCTGCAGCGCCGGGTGCTGATCGTGATGCTGCTCGGCTTTTCGTCCGGCCTGCCGCTGGCGCTGTCGGGGTCGACGCTACTGGTGTGGATGCGCGAATCCGGCGTCGATCTCGGTACCATCGGCCTGTTCGCGCTGGTCGGCACGCCCTACACGCTGAAATTCCTTTGGGCCCCATTGGTCGATGCGCTGCATGTGCCGTTCTTCACGCGCGCGTTCGGCCGCCGCCGCGGCTGGTTGGTGTTCTCGCAACTGCTCCTGATCGGCGCGATCCTGCTGCTGGCGCTGACCGATCCGGCCCGCTCGCCCCTGTTCGTCGCGCTCGGTGCGCTCCTGGTGGCGACGATGTCGTCGACACAGGACATCGTGGTCGACGCGTTTCGCGTCGAGAGCCTGCCCGAGAGCGAGCAGGCCGCCGGCATGGCGTCCTATGTCGCGGCCTATCGTATCGGCATGCTGGTCTCGACCGCGGGCGCGCTGTTCATGGTGAGTGCATTCGAAGGCACCGGGCTCTCGCGCACGTCGGCCTGGATGTGGGGCTATGTGGCGATGGCTGCGTTAGTCCTGATCGGCACCGTCACTGCGCTATCGGCCACCGAGCCCGAACAATCGGCACGCGCGGAGGCTGCGACCAGCGCCGAGACCGCTTTCGCGCGCGTGCTTCATGCCGCCGTCGGCGCGTTCACCGAATTTCTCGTCCGCAGGGATGCTCTCGCGGCGCTGGCTTTCGTGGTGCTCTACAAATTCACCGACGCGTTTTCCGGCACCATGACCGCGCCGTTTGTGATCGATCTCGGTTTCACCCGCAACGACTATGCCGCCATCGTCAAGGGCGTCGGGCTTGCCGCGACCTTGATCGGCGGCTTTGCCGGCGGGTTCGTCGCGCGGCGCTACTCGCTGGCCGCGAGCCTGTGGATCGGTGGAGTGCTGCAGGCGGTCGCCAATCTCTCGTTCTCCTGGCTGGCGCTGGCCGGCGTCAACCAATGGGCGCTTGCCCTCGCCATTACGGCGGAGAATTTCACCAGCGCTATCGGAACCGTGATCTTCGTCGCGTATCTCTCGGCGCTGTGCCAAAACCCGCTTCACACCGCGACGCAATACGCGCTGCTCACGGCACTGGCCGCGGTGGGGCGCACCTATTTGTCTTCGGGGGCGGGGTATGTGGCGAAGGCGACCGGCTGGCCGCTCTTCTTTGCGATCTGCGTCCTGGTTGCGGTGCCGAGCCTGTTTCTTTTGGCCTGGCTGCAACGGCGCGGGCACTTTGCGGAGCTGGAGACGGCAAGGATTTAAGCTCAGAACGGCGTACGCTGCCGCATCGCTGCGGACAGCGTGCCCTCATCGAGATAATCGAGCTCGCCGCCGACCGGCACGCCGTGAGCAAGCCGGGTCACCTTGACGCCGGCCTCCTGCAACAGGTCGGTGATATAGTGCGCCGTGGTCTGGCCGTCGACGGTCGCATTCAACGCGAGAATGATTTCGGTAACCCGGGAATCGTGCGCGCGCGCCACCAGCGCATCGATGGTCAGATCCTGCGGACCGACGCCATCGAGCGGCGACAAGGTCGCGCCCAGCACGTGATAAGACCCATTGGTCGCATGCGCGCGCTCCAGCGCCCAGAGATCGGCGACGTCGGCGACCACGACGATAATCGCCGGGTCGCGCCTGGGATCGGTGCACACTGTGCAGGGATTTTGGGTGTCGATATTGCCGCAGGTCTTGCAAACCTGGATCTTGTCGATCGCCACCTCGAGCGCGGCGGCAAGCGGCGTCATCAACGCTTCGCGCTTCTTGATCAGATGCAAGGCCGCGCGCCGCGCCGAACGCGGACCGAGGCCGGGCAACCGCGCCAGCAGCTGGATCAGGCGTTCGATTTCGGGACCGGCAACGGCGGTGGGCATGCCTGTTAGCCGAGACCCAATCCGGGTGGCAGGCCTAACCCCCCGGTCAGCGATTGCATTTTTTCCTGCATCGCGGCTTCCGCCTTGCGGCGCGCGTCGTTATGCGCGGTCACCAGCAGATCTTCGAGGATTTCGCGCTCGTCGGCCTTGATCAGCGACGGATCGATCTTGACCGCCTTCACTTCCATCTTCGCGGTCATGCGCACGCTGACAAGGCCGCCGCCGGAGATGCCCTCGACCTCGATATGGCCGAGTTCTTGCTGCATCTCCTGCATCTTCGATTGCAGCTGCGCCGCCTGTTTCATCATGCCGAGAAAGTCAGCCATGAACGCCTTCCTTGAATCGGTTACAGATCGTCGCCATCGGAGGATTCACCAAGATCTACATCGCTAGCATCGGATTCCGGCGGCTCGGGGGCAAGCTTGCGCACCTCGACCACCCTGGCGCCGGGGAATCGCGCCAGCACCTCCTGCACCCGCGGATCGGATTCGGCAGCGCGTTCGCGCTGGTTCCGCTCGCTTTCGTTTTGCGAACGCAGCGTCGGCTGGCCGGCTTCGTTGGACACGATCACGGTCCAGCGCCGCCCGGTCCATTGCTCCAGTTTTCGTGAGAGGTCGTTGATCAGGGTTCGGGCGGCGCTGCGCTCCAGCGCTACCTCAAGCCGGCCGTCCTCGATGCGGACCAGGTGAACATCGGCCTCGAGCGCCGCCTTGGTGAGGAGGTCGCGCTTCTCGCCCGCCAGCGCCACCAGTTCCGGAAAGCTCGCAATTCGGAGCGCGGGCGCCGATTGCACATCCGGCGACGGCGCGATCATCTGGGGCACGGATGCCTCGGCGTTGGCGCGAGGACCCGCGGACGCGCGCGGAGGCGATGACTGAACCGATGACATGGTCGAGGCCGGGGCGCCGCGCGGCGCGGCGTTGCCTGCAACGACCGGGGAGGCGCCGCCATTCTGCTCGAGCATTCTGATCGCTTCATCGGGCGTCGGCATGTCGGCGACATAGGCGATCCGCACCAACACCATTTCGGCAGCCGCCGCCGGCCGGGTCGCGGCCTGTGCCTCGGCAATGCCCTTGAGCAGCATCTGAAACATCCGCGACAGCACCCGTATCGAAAGCTTGGCGGCGAAGTCGCGGGCGCGCAGCCGCTCGGTTTCTCCGAAGGCGACATTGTCCGCGGTCGCCGGGACGATCTTCACACGGGTGACGAAATTGACGAATTCGGCCAGATCGGAGAGCACCACGATCGGATCGGCGCCGGTGTCGTACTGCTCGCGAAATTCCCTGAACGCGCTGGCGATATCGCCGCGGGCCAGCGAATCGAACAGGTCGATTACCCGGCTGCGGTCGGCAAGGCCGAGCATCTGCCGCACCGCATCGGCGCGTACCATGCCCGCCGCGTGCGCGATGGCCTGATCGAACAGCGATAGCGAATCGCGCACCGAGCCTTCCGCCGCCCGGGCAATGACGCCGAGCGCTTCGGGTTCAGCGTTGACGTTTTCCTTTGCCGCGATTTTAGCGAGATGGTCCATCAGCACGTCGGCATCGACCCTGCGCAAATCGAAGCGCTGGCAGCGCGACAGCACCGTGACCGGCACCTTCCGGATTTCGGTGGTGGCAAACACGAATTTGACATGCTCCGGCGGCTCTTCCAGCGTCTTCAGGAACGCGTTGAACGCCGCGTTCGAGAGCATGTGGACTTCGTCGATGATGTAGACCTTGTAGCGGGCGCTGGCCGGCGCATAACGCACGCTGTCGTTGATCTGGCGCACGTCATCGACGCCGGTGTGAGATGCAGCGTCCATTTCCAGCACGTCGATATGCCGGCTTTCCATGATGGCCTGGCAATGCACGCCCGGTACCTTCATGTGAATGGTGGGGCCGGTCACCGATCCGTCCGGCAGTTCATAATTCAGGGCACGCGCCAGGATCCGCGCCGTGGTGGTCTTGCCGACCCCACGCACGCCGGTCAGAATCCAGGCCTGCGGAATTCGCCCGGTTTCGAACGCGTTCGAGACGGTACGGACCACGGCATCCTGGCCGATCAGATCGTCGAAACTGGCGGGACGGTATTTGCGCGCCAGCACCCGATAATGCTTGCCGGCCTCGGGCGGGCCGCCGAGGTCGAGGCCGCGCTGCTCGGCGCCTTGCACATCGGTAGGGGGTATTGAGGAAGCGCCAGCGTCGGTCATCGATCGATCCGCAACTCTGATTGTCTTTCGAAGCCGGCTTGCGGAATAATACGGCGAACTCCAGCGCAGGAGGGATAGCCCATCTTGCGCGATTCGCTCGAAAAAACAGGTAGGAGACTGACGAGCGACCCGATCCGGACCTCGTTAGGGCTGCTTCCTTCCGGACCTGACCCGGTTGGCGAGTGGCTCGTCCACCGCCAATCTCCCGGTCCTTATTTGGGGCCAAAAGCCCCGGAAAGCAAGCGGGCCCTCGGCGGTCTTACCCCGCGAAGGCGGGGTATCCAGTACGCCGCGGCTTCTAACTCCTTCACGACTGCTCCGGAATACTGGATCATCCGCTTTCGCGGATGATGACAGCTTGATATGACATCGGCGAGCGGTGTCCATTTCAGGCCACTTCAGACCGAAGCCATCGGGAAACGATGGACGCACCTGGAACCCACATGCCCTCTGACGCTCCCGCCTGGTCGCTGCACTTACAGCTCAAGAAAGACACTATCGATATCGGCGACCTGCCGCTGTGCCGCGTGCTGGTCATCAAGGATGCGCACTACCCCTGGCTGCTGCTGGTGCCGCGAAGGCCGGACGCCGCGGAAATCATCGACCTCGACGAGGTCGAGCAGGCGCAGTTGATGACCGAGATTTCCCGCGTCGCGCGCGCGTTGAAGGATGTCACCAAATGCGACAAACTGAATATCGCCGCACTCGGCAATCTGGTGCCGCAACTGCACGTGCATGTGATCGCGCGCCGCGCCAGCGACGTCGCCTGGCCGCGCCCGGTTTGGGGGGTGATGCCGCCGCTCGCGCATGATGCGGAGGAAGTCCAGAATTTCATCAGCGCGCTCCGCCGCAAGATTTGGCTTGGTTGAACTCATGACAGCATTCGACAAATTTCCACTGGGCCAGCCGGCCTTCATCACCGACGTTCTCGATCGCGCCGCCCATCTGCGCAACAATGATGCGAAACTGATGGCGCTGGAACAGCATTCCGATGCGCGGGCCTATGTGGTGTATCGCGATTCACTGGTCGTGAAGCAGGAGGCTGGCGGTCCGCGCGCGCTGCTCGGCATCGACGAAGCGCTGAAATTCGGCGCCAATCCCGGCACGGTCTTCCTGGGATTGCGCGACGGCGCGGCGGTGTTCGGCATGGGCATTTCGGCGGCCGCTGTGGAGAAGCTGCTGACCCGGAACGACGTCGCGGTTACCGAACTGCGCGGCATGGCCATGCAGGGCGTGATACCGCCCAACCAGCTCTCGGCGATCGCGATGGCGAAATCGATGGTGGGCTGGCATCAACGCCACGGCTATTGCGCCAATTGCGGGACCCGCACCGCCATGAAGGAAGGCGGCTGGAAGCGCGATTGCCCAAGCTGCAAGGCCGAGCATTTCCCGCGCACCGACCCCGTCGTGATCATGCTGGTGACCGCAGGTGACAAATGCCTGCTGGGACGGCAGAAGCATTTTCCGGCGGGAATGTGGTCGTGCCTTGCCGGCTTTGTCGAGGCCGCCGAGACTATCGAGGACGCGGTCCGCCGCGAAATCTTTGAGGAATCCGGGATCCGTTGCACCGACGTGAAATATTATATGACGCAACCCTGGCCCTATCCGTCGTCGCTGATGATCGGATGCACCGCGCGCGCCACCAACGAGGATGTCGTCGTCGACCGCACCGAACTCGAGGACGCGCGCTGGTTCGACCGCGCGGAAGCGACCCAGATGATCACCCGCCAACATCCCGATGGCCTGGCCGGGCCGCATCCATTTGCGATCGCCCATCACCTGCTCGGACGTTGGTTGCATGAGGGGCCCGACAAGCGTGCATAGCGGGAACCCCCCGCTGCCTCGATCAGTTAGCCCCGGACCGCGGTTCCGGCACAACGCGGAATCGACATGACGGATTCCCGCATGAACTTTCAGGCTAAAGGGCCGAAAATCCCGCCGCGCATCCTGTGCATCGGCATGCCGGTGCGCGACCTGACGTTTCCGCATCGACGCGCTGCCCGAGCGCGGCTCCAAGGTGAATGCCAGTCATTTCGAGGAGATTGCCGGCGGCAACGCGCTCAATGCCGCGATTGGAATCGTCCGCCTCGGCGGCCGAGCCTCGATCTGCGGACCGATGGGAGACGCCCGCGAAACGTCAGCGAGGTATATTTTCGAAAAACTCACGCATGAGGGAATCGAATTCCGGCACATCGTGCACATACCGGGGCTGGTGACGCCGATCTCGAACATCATGATCGATCCAAGCGGCGAGCGTACCATCGTGACCTTCCGCGATCCGGAATTGTGGAAGGTCCACCTGCCCGATGCCGGCACGCTGCTCGAGGACTGCAGTGCCATCCTGACCGAGAACCGCTGTGCGGAATTCTGCACCGACCTTTGCATCGAGGCCCGCCGGCGCGGTATTCCCGTCATCGTCGATGTCGACCGCCCGATGTCGCTGCGCGAAGGGCTGCTCACGGCATCCTCGCATTTGGTGTTTTCCAGCGAGGCGCTGCAATCGACCGCGGGGATCGCCGACGATGCCGAGGCGTTGAAGAAGATCGCAAAGCTGACGCCATCGTTCCTGGCCGGGACCCGGGGCGCGCAAGGCACCATCTGGCTCGATGAGCAGCAAAACCTGCAGCAGACGCCGGCCTTCCCGGTACATACCGTGGACACCCTTGGCGCGGGCGACGTGTTTCACGGCGCCTTTGCGCTCGCCATCACTGAAAAGCAGGAGTTGTCGGAGGCGTTGCGGTTCGCTTCGGCCGCCGCTGCGCTGAAATGCACCCGGTTCGGCGGGGCTTTTGCTGCTCCGCAACGTGCTGAAGTCTCAGCACTTTTGGACCAAAGCCCGGCTGCCGGCGCAGCCTGGACCAACCGATAATGGGCTTGTCTTAGAAGAATTTTCTATATATCAGGGTCATCAGCCCTATAAATGGAACAAAGTTCTTCTCATGACCGATTTAGCTGTCCAGTTGCAAGAACCCAACCGCCGCCTCGACGCGATCGACCGCAAGATTCTCACGGTGCTGCAGGAGGACGCCTCCCTGTCGGTCGCCGAGATCGGCGACCGCGTCGGGCTGTCGTCGACACCCTGCTGGAAGCGTATCCAGCGGCTGGAAGCCGATGGCGTCATCTTGCGCCGGGTCGCACTGGTCGATCAAAACAAGATCGGGCTCGGAATTTCGGTGTTCGTGTCGGTCGAGAGTGCCGACCATTCCGAGGCCTGGCTTCGGAAATTCGCCGACGCCGTCAGCGCAATGCCGGAGGTGATGGAATTCTACCGGATGGCGGGAGACGTCGATTACATGTTGCGGGTCGTGGTCGCAGATATGCAGAGCTACGACGTGTTCTACAAGAAACTGATCGGCGCAGTGCCGCTGAAGAACGTCACCTCGCGCTTCGCGATGGAGAAGATCAAGTCGGTTACCGCGCTGCCGGTGCCGGCGGCATAGGACGTCTCTCCGTTGGCGGACAATCGTCGAGTTGGCTGAGCGAGAACCGACCGCAAAAATATGTTTCAGATCATGAGCTCCGACATTCATAACTAACAGTATCTTTACGCGTTTTTAGCTTCGTCTCGATATTTTGCCGGGATGCAGCAGGTAAACCGCATTGCAATGCCTCGATGGCCGGCGTGGTTGAACGCTGCCGCATTGCTGATTGCGACCTTCATCGCGATTGCAGCGCTGTCCCTGCGGATTCGTCCCGGCGCCGAGGTGGTGGCCGTGGCCTTTCCGCCTTGGTGGGGCGCGCAACAGGTGTTTCTGGCCGCAGCTTCCGCCAACGCCGCGATTGTGAGGATAACGGCCGTGCCGGCGATTCTGGTGGTTCGGCCGGACGACCGCGATGGGCTGACACGGCTGCGCGATGCCGGTGTCTGGCTTGCCATGGATCCGCAGGCGATCGCCGCCTGCTTTACGAAATAGCGATGAGGGAACTGGAAATGACCATCGAAAGCAAAGAACTTGATATTGTGCGTCAGACCACCAGCAAAGCGTTGCTCGCGGTGCTTTGGCTGCATGTCCCGATCTCGCTGGCCATCGGCATGATGCGCGGCACGGATTGGCTGTTGCCCGCCGCCTTCATGGTGGCGATGGCGCTCGCGGCGACATTGTCGTGGCGTATGTCAGGAAACGGGCTTTCGACGCGGCTTGTCTTCGCGGTCGCCCTGATGGGGGGCGTATCGGTGTTTGCCTTCCAGTTGGTTGGGCACCCCTGGCAGATCGACATGCACATGTACTTCTTCGCGGCGCTGGCAAGCCTCGTCGCTTATTGCGACTATCGGCCGATCCTGGCCGCCACGGCCGCGGTCGCGTTGCATCATCTGGTGCTGAACTTTCTGCTCCCGGCAGCGATTTATCCGGGCGGCGCCGATCTTGGGCGCGTCGTTCTTCATGCCGTTATTCTCGTCATTGAGGCGGGCGTGTTGATCTGGATTGCCCATCAGCTCTCGCATTTGTTCGAGACGACCGCACAGAAGACCGCCGAGGTCGAAGCTGCGCATGCCGCCGAAGCCCGTGCCACCATCGAGCGCTCCGAAGCTGAACGACAGGCCAAGCTGGGGCGCGACGCCGCGATGCGCGAACTCGCCGCCGGCTTCGAGCGCAAGATCGGTCATATCGTCGAGGCCGTCGCCGTGGCCGCCGGAGAAATGCAGGGCATGTCTTCCTCGATGAGCGGCAGCAGCGAGGAAACCGCGCGGCAAACCGCCGCCGCCGCCACCGCTTCCTCGCGCGCATCGACCAACGTCGGAACGGTTGCGGCCGCCACCGAAGAACTCACCGCTTCGATCGGCCAGATTGCCCGCCAGGTGACGCGTTCGGCCGAAATCGCAGGCAAGGCCGCCGAGGAGGCGCGTCGTACCAACATCGTCGTCGAGGGGCTGGCGACCGGGACGCAGAAAATCGGCGAAGTCGTAACGCTGATCCAGAACATCGCGAGCCAGACAAATCTCCTAGCCTTGAATGCCACCATCGAGGCCGCGCGGGCGGGGGAACACGGAAGGGGCTTCGCGGTGGTGGCGAGCGAAGTGAAGGCGCTGGCCAATCAGACCGCGAAAGCGACGGAGGAAATCTCCGCGCAGGTCCAGGACATACAGAACGCGACCAGCCAGGCGGTCAATGCGATCCAGGCGATCGGCGGGACCATCGCCGAGATCGACGAAATCTCCAACGAAATTTCGGCTTCGGTCAATCAGCAGGGAGCGGCGACACGCGAAATCGCCGGCAATGTGCAGCAGGCCGCCGACGGCACCAGGGCTGTCAACGACAACATTCTCAGCGTCACCCGGGCTTCCGACGAAGCCGGCAGGGCGGCCGCCAAGCTGCTCAATGCAGCCAACGGGTTGTCGTCACAGTCCGAACGGTTGAAGTCCGAGGTCGATAGCTTCCTCGGATCGCTGCAGGTCGCGTAAGCCTGATCGTCATACGCGGGCTTGACCCGCGTATCCATCGATCTTCAAAAACATTGCCGGGTCATCCTCGATCAAGTCGAGGACAGGCACCGGCAATGACGAGCCGTCAAATCCTCTGATTATACTCACCGACCTCGGGATGGGTGCGAAGCACCGAATCCATCGCCTCGAACAGGTCGCGCATCCGCTGCTCGCTGACCGGACTTTCGACCACGACAACCAGTTCCGGCTTGTTGGATGAGGCCCGCACCAGGCCCCAGCTGCCGTCCTCGACCGTGACGCGCACGCCGTTGACGGTGACGAGATCCCGGATCTGTTGGCCGGCGACCTTCTCGCGCCTCTCCTGCATCGCCTCGAAGTGCTGCACCACGCTGGCCACGATGCCGTATTTGGCTTCATCCGAACAGTGCGGCGACATCGTCGGCGACGACCAGGTTTTCGGCAGCGCATTTTTCAAATCCGCCATCGATTTGCCGGGCGCGCGATCGAGCATCTCGCAAACCGCGATCGCCGAGACCAGGCCGTCGTCATAACCGCGTCCGAACGGCTTGTTGAAGAAGAAGTGGCCGGACTTCTCGAAACCCGCCAGCGCGCCCAGTTCGTTGGTGCGGCGTTTCATGTAGGAGTGGCCGGTCTTCCAATAGGTGGTTTTCGCGCCCTGCTGTTGCAGCACCGGATCGGTGGCGAACAGGCCGGTGGATTTGACGTCGACCACGAACTGCGCGTTCTTGTGGATCGCCGACATATCCCGCGCCAGCATCACGCCGACCTTGTCGGCGAAAATCTCTTCCCCGGTATTGTCGACCACGCCGCAGCGGTCGCCGTCGCCGTCGAATCCAAGGCCGACATCGGCCTTGTGCTGGAGCACCGCGTCGCGGATGGCGTGCAGCATCTCCATGTCTTCGGGATTGGGATTGTATTTCGGGAAGGTGTAATCGAGTTCGGTGTCGAGTGGCACCACCTCGCAGCCGATCGCTTCCATCACTTGCGGCGCGAACGCGCCCGCGGTGCCGTTGCCGCAGGCGACCACGACTTTCAGCTTGCGCTTCAGCTTCGGACGCCTGGTGAGATCGGCGATGTAGCGCGCCGGAAAGTTCTCGTGAAACTGATAGGAGCCCCCGACCTTGTTTTTAAAGTCGGCGGCGAGCACGATCTCTTTCAGGCGGGTCATCTCGTCGGGGCCGAAGGTGAGCGGCCGGTTGGCGCCCATCTTGACGCCGGTCCAGCCATTGTCGTTATGCGACGCCGTCACCATCGCGACGCAGGGCACGTCGAGTTCGAATTGCGCGAAATATGTCATCGGCGTCATGCACAGGCCGATGTCGTGCACCTTGCAGCCTGACGCCAGCAGCCCTGATATCAGCGCGTATTTGATCGAGGCCGAATAGCCGCGGAAATCGTGCCCGGTCACGAGTTCCTGCTTCGCGCCGAGTTCTCCGATCAGCGTCCCCAACCCCATGCCGAGCGCCTGAATGCCCATCAGGTTGATCTCCTTGCCGAACAGCCAGCGGGCGTCGTATTCGCGAAACCCGGTCGCCTTCACCATCGGCTCGGATTCATAGGCATAGGTATTGGGAACCAGCACGGATTTCGGCTTCGGAAACATTCAAATGGCCTCGTCGGGAAAATGATAGGGAATGCATCACAGCCATAGCGAATGCGTCGGCGCGGCGGAAGGCGGGACAGCCGTTTTGTGGCGATTAATTGATGTTTATTTGGGGCAGAGAAACCCGGCGTCTAAAGTTACTGAAGCTTCCGGCGCAGACGCGTGGCGGCGCTTGGCGCCGCCCTTATTGCTCCAGCACCATCTGGCCGTTGGCGTATTCGAAGCGCTTCAGCTTCGACAGGAACGACAGGCCGAGCAGGTTCTCCGACAGCGCAGAATTGGGCAGCACCAGGGCCTCGACGTCGCGCACCACGAGGCCGCCGATATCGATCATGGCAAGCCGCGTGCGCGCCGCCTTGATAGTGCCGTTGGCGGTCGTGACGGTCGCATTGTAATCGCCGCGGGACGGACGCAGACCGAAGCGCGCCGCGGAGCTTTCGTTCAGGGCCACGACCGATGCGCCGGTATCGACCATGAAGCCGATGCGCTGGCCGTCGATCCGCCCCTCAGTCAGGAAATGGCCGCGCACATCACGCGGGATGCTGAGATTGCGATTGCCCGCTGGCGTGACGGTCTGGGCGGCAGCGGTCTTTTGGGCGGCGGTATTGGCGAGCGCCGGCGTCATCTTGTCCGCTGTCTGCGCCATGATGGTGCCGAGGCAGATCATGAACGCGGCAAAAATCATAATGTTACGCATCACGCCACACTCGATCTAGACCCGCGATATCATCACATCTGCCGCGAGGTCGCGACCGAACGCGCCGGCAAAGGCTGCCATTTTGACGAAAAGGATGAGGGAAGTGTTAACGGCGGTTTCTTCACCTCACCCCGTCCCTACGGGGCGAGGAAGTTGAACGGCATCAGGTTCCCCGCGGTTTCACGCGCCGCGTCGGCATCGCGCTCGCCGGATCCTCCGGCCAAGGGTGTCTCGGATAGCGCCCGCGCAGGTCGGAGCGAACAGCCGCATAACTGCCACGCCAGAATCCCGGCAGGTCGCGCGTTACCTGGACCGGCCGGTGCGCCGGCGACAGCAGTTCCAGCACCAGCGGGACCTTGCCTTTCGCAATCGAGGGATGGGTGTTGAGCCCGAACAATTCCTGCAACCTGACGGCAATGGTCGGGCCCTGCTCGGCCTCGTAATCGATCGCGAGCATGGTGCCGGTCGGCGCCTCGAAATGGGTCGGGGCTTCGCGCTCGAGCCGCGCGCGTAATTCCCAGGGCAGCAGCGCCATCAGCGCGTCCGACAGATCGCCCGGGGAAAGTTCCTTCAGGGATGCCTTGTCAGAAAGCGCCGGCACCAGCCATGCCTCGCACTGTGCCGCCAGCGCGTCATCGGACAGATCAGGCCAGGAATCCTGTGAAGCCTCGCCTTGCGTTTTGCGCAGAAACATCACGCGATCGCGCCACTGCTTCAGAGGTTTCGACCACGGCAGCTTGTCGAGTCCGGCGGCGATCAACCCGTCGGCCAACACGCGCGCGGTTTCAGCCGAGGGCTGTAGCGCCAATGGGGCTTCCGACAACGTGATCGCATGCAAGGTCTTTTTGCGGCGCGCCCGCAACGCAAGCGCGCTACGATCGAACGAAACCTCGTCCGCGGCTTCGATCTGATCGGCGAAGTGCCGCTCGATATCTGCAAGTACGATCGGCGCCGCCAGCAGGATGCGGCCTTGGGCCGCCGTGCCGGTCAGTTCGGCGACCGCGACATAGGGCGCGCGCGCCAGTGCCGAAGTTTGTTCGATGGCGGCGCCGCGCCCATTGGCCAGGATAAAACTGCCATTGCCGCGATTGCGCGCGACGCGGTCGGGAAAGGCAAGAGCGAGCATGACGCCGGTCGTCAGTTCCCCTCCTTCTTGCGGGGTGGACGAAAGCGCCTCCTCCGCGGCAGCCACCTGTGTGGCCCAGCGCTGCGCCAGGCCGCGCGCACCCGTGGCGCGCTGCGAACGGTCGCGGCGAAATTGATCCAGTCTTGCTTCGAGGTCGACGCTATCGCCGCCAAGCCCACGTTCGGTGAGCACCGCGGCGATTTCCGCGGCCCGCCTGCCCGCGCCGAGGCGGTGCGAATCCACGATCATCCGCGCCAGCCGCGGCGGCAGCGCCAGCGCGCGCAGGCTCTTGCCCTCTGCCGTGATCCGGCCGTCGCGGTCGAGCGCGCCGAGTTCGCGCAACAGACTGCGGGCCTCCTTCAGCGCGGGCGCGGGCGGCGAATCCAGAAACGCCAGCGTGGCGGGATCGCTGACGCCCCATTGCGCGAGGTCGAGAACCAGCGAGGAGAGATCGGCGCTGAGTATTTCGGGCTGGGTGAAGGCCCCAAGCGATGCGGTCTGCGGCTCGTCCCATAGCCGGTAGCACACGCCGGGCTCGGTGCGGCCGGCGCGGCCACGGCGCTGATCGACCGCGGCGCGTGAGGCGCGCACGGTTTCCAGCCGCGTAAGCCCGATGTCGGGCTCATAACGCGGCACTCGCGCCACGCCGGAATCGACGACAATGCGAACACCCTCGAT
Organism: uncultured Alphaproteobacteria bacterium; assembly: GCA_963742425.1. Lineage (GTDB taxonomy): Bacteria > Pseudomonadota > Alphaproteobacteria > Rhizobiales > Xanthobacteraceae > Bradyrhizobium. Next base: position 361,863 of record CAVULR010000002.1, on the reverse strand, counting down.
GGTCAGCGAGGTCTCCGCGATCGACGTCGCCAGCACCACCTTGCGGCTACCCTTTGGTGCAGGCGCGATGGCGCGATCCTGCACGGCGGCATCGAGCGCGCCGAACAGCGGCACGATTTCAATGCCGGCATCGTGGATGCGCTCGGCAAGAAAATTCTGGGTGCGGCGAATTTCGGCCGCCCCGGGCAGAAACGCCAGCACCGAGCCGGGATCGGCCCGCAGCGCCATCGCGATCGCATCCGCCATCTGCCGTTCCAGCGGCGCGTCCGCCTTGCGGCCGAGATATCGCGTCTCGACCGCAAACGCGCGGCCCTCGCTGGCGATGACCGGCGCTTCGCCGAGCAGCTTTGCGACCCGCGCCCCGTCGAGTGTCGCCGACATCACGAGAATACGCAGATCCTCGCGCAAGCCCGTTTGCGCATCGCGCGCCAGCGCGAGACCAAGATCGGCATCGAGCGATCGTTCGTGAAACTCGTCGAACAGCACCGCAGCGACGCCGGACAATTCCGGATCGTCCAGAATCTGCCGCGAGAAGATGCCTTCGGTGACCACCTCGATCCGCGTGGCGCGCGAGATTTTCGAGCCGAAACGGACGCGGTAGCCGACGCTCTCGCCGACACGTTCACCCAACGACTGCGCCATGCGCTCGGCACTGGCACGCGCCGCGAGCCGCCGTGGCTCCAGCACGATGATTTTCTTGCTATTTACCCACGGCGCATCCAGGAGCGCCAAGGGCACCCGCGTGGTCTTGCCCGCACCCGGCGGGGCCACCAGCACCGCGGCATTGTGGCCCGCAAGCGTGCGCGCCAGTTCGTCAAGGACCGCGTCGATCGGGAGAGGTGTGTCGAAGGAGCGGGGCACTTGCGGCTCGCGTTCGGTTTCCCTCACCCCTTGTGGGAGAGGGTGCCTGAGCGGAGCGGAGGCGGGTGAGGGGTCTCTCTCCGCGGATGCAGACCCCTCATCCGGCACGGACGTTGCGTAGCCGATGCAAAGCATCGGCGTCCTATTAAAGAACGGCGACTGGAGGCCGCCTACGGCCACCTTCTCCATAAGGGGAGAAGGGAAGAAAGTACATCAGTTCCCTCCGCGCGATAGATTTTGCGCGGGTCGACCGCCACCTGCTGCGCCAGTTCGCGCTTCCCTTTCGGTCATGGTTAACGTCCAGCCGGAATTCGGCGCGGTCTTAAGGCATTTGGGAGCAAAGGGGAAACCGGAGCGCACGGAAAACCGGCACGCGATTTGTATCAGTATAAGGAGAATGAAACCGATCGGGCCGATGATGCCGGAATTCCGCGTCGAAAAGGCACAGCGATGACACTACACGGCACACAGGCGGTCGGCGAGCGTTCGACGCAATCCGCGGCGATGGCGCAGCCGGCTGCGCGCATCGACTGGGTCGACTACGCCAAGGGCATCTGCATCGTCATGGTGGTCATGATGCATTCGGTGCTGGGTGTCGAGGCCGCCGCCGGCCAAACCGGCTTCATGCATGCCTTGGTCGCGTTCGCAAAACCTTTCCGGATGCCGGATTTCTTCCTGATCTCCGGCCTGTTCCTGTCGGTCGTCATCGCCCGCGACTGGCGCACCTATCTCGACCGCAAGGTCGTGCACTTCGCATATTTTTACGTGCTTTGGGTGACCATCCAATTCGGCTTCAAGGCGCCGTCATTCGCGGCCGAGACCGGCTGGACCCATGTCGGCGCGATGTACCTGGAATCCTTCATCGAGCCGTTCGGCACGCTGTGGTTCATCTATCTGCTGCCGGTATTTTTCGTGGTCACCAAGGCGACGCGCAAAATGCCGCCGCTGCTGATCTGGGGGATCGCGGCGTTGCTCGAGACGGCGCACATCGCGACCGGCTGGACCGTGATCGACGAGTTTGGCGCGCGCTTCGTCTATTTCTATTCCGGCTATCTGTTCGCCGATTACGTGTTCGTCCTGTCCGACCGCGCGCGGGCACGGCCCGGGCTCGCGCTTGCGGGACTGGCGGGGTGGGCGGTCCTCAACGGCTACCTCGTGGCATCGGGGTTCAGCGAATGGCCGCTGATCTCGCTGATGCTGGGGCTTTCGGGCGCCGGCGCCATCGTCACATTGGGCACGCTGCTGGCGCGGGCGCGCTGGCTCAATGTCCTGCGCTTTTGCGGCGAACATTCGATCGTCATCTATCTTGCGTTTTTCCTGCCGATGGCGGCGACGCGGACGCTGTTGCTGAAAACCGGCGCGATTTCCGATATCGGAACAATCTCGCTCCTCGTTACCATCGTGGGCGTCGGCGGCGCACTGGCGCTGTGGCGGATCGCGCTTGGGCTAGGTGCGAATTTCCTGTTCGAACGCCCCATCATGTTCTGGATCGCGCCGCACAAGGCAGGCCACGTATTGCAGGCGGCGGAGTAACTCTGGCTACTTGTACCGGTGTCATCGCCCGGCTTGACCGGGCGACCCAGTACGCCGTGATGCTTATGATGAAACCTCGACGCCTCTGGAATACTGGGTCACCCGCTTTCGCGGGTGACGACAGTGTGTTTGCGTTTGGGTAACGCCAAAAAACACGCATCAAACACTGTCAATCGGCGCAAAAATCCCTAAATTGCGGCCATGCCAAAAACCTCGGAACAAGCGCGACCAAAGGCCGTTGCAGCCAAAGCCCCCGCCAAGGGCGACCATGTCTTTCTGGTCGACGGTTCCTCCTATATTTTCCGCGCCTACCACGCGCTGCCGCCGCTTAACCGCAAATCCGACGGCCTGCAGGTCAATGCCGCGCTCGGCTTCTGCAATATGCTGTGGAAGCTGTTGCGCGATATGCCGCCCGATAACCGGCCGACGCATCTGGCCATCGTGTTCGACAAGTCGGAAGTCACCTTCCGCAACCAGCTTTATCCCGACTACAAGGCGCATCGCCCGCCGGCGCCGGACGATCTGATCCCGCAATTTGCACTGATCCGCGAAGCGGTCCGCGCCTTCGACCTGCCCTGCCTCGAGCAAAGCGGCTTCGAGGCCGACGACCTGATCGCGACCTATGCGCGCGAGGCCGGCGAGCGCGGCGCCACCACCACCATCGTCTCCTCCGACAAGGACCTGATGCAGCTCGTCACCGACAAGGTGACCATGTTCGACACCATGAAGGATCGCCGCATCGGCATCGCCGAGGTGATCGAGAAATTCGGCGTGCCGCCGGAAAAAGTGGTCGAGGTGCAGGCGCTGGCGGGGGATTCGACCGACAACGTGCCCGGCGTACCCGGCATCGGCATCAAGACCGCGGCGCAATTGATCGTCGAATACGGCGATCTGGAAACGCTGCTCAAGCGCGCCGGCGAGATCAAGCAGCCGAAGCGGCGCGAGGCGCTGATCGAGCATGCCGAGAAGGCGCGGATTTCGCGCAAACTGGTGCTGCTGGACGACAGGGTCAAGCTCGACGTGCCGCTTGCCGAACTCGCGGTGCACGAGCCGGACGCGCGCAAGCTGATCGCGTTTTTGAAGGCCATGGAATTTTCCACGCTGACGCGAAGGGTCGCCGAATATTCACAGATCGATCCGGCCGATGTGGAGGCCGATGCCAAGAACAAGAGTGGCGGCGCGAGCAACGCATCTTCCTCACCTCTCCCGCTTGCGGGGGAGGTCGGATCGCTCGGCAACGCAATTGCGCGCCGGAGCGGTCCGGGTGGGGGCCTCTTCGATCAGGGTGGGGACCTCTTCGCAAGCGGCGGCACCCCCACCCCGCCCTCCCCCGCAAGCGGGAGAGGGAGCGCATTGAGCAAGAGCGGGGCAGACAAGCAAGACAAGGCCGCCGGTCTCAAAGGCACCCCCATCTCGCTTGCCACCGCGCGCGCGGAAGCGGCCCGGAAAACCCCGGTCGAGCGCGGCAAGTACCAGACCATCCGCAGCCTCGAAGAACTCAACGCCTATATCGCGCGCGTGCACGATACCGGCCACGTCGCGATCGAGATCAAGGCGACGTCGATCGATCCGATGCAGGCCGAGATCTGCGGCTTTGCGCTGGCGCTCAAACCCAACGACGCCTGCTACGTCCCGCTCACCCATAAGCAGTCGGGCGACGGCGCCGGCATGTTCGCCGCGGGCCTCGCGCCGGACCAGATCAAGACGGGTGATGCGCTCGACGCGCTGCGCCCGCTATTGGAGTCGGCAGGCATCCTGAAGATCGGGTTCAACGTCAAGTTCAACGCCGTGATGTTCGCGCAGCATGGCATCACGCTTCGCAATTTTGACGATGCGCAATTGATGTCCTATGCGCTGGATGCCGGCCGCAACGCGCACGGACTGGACGCGCTGGCCGAAACCTGGCTCGGCCATGCGACGCTGACGCGCGGCGAATTGACCGGCAGCGGCAAGGCAAAACTCGAATTCGATCAGGTCGCGATCGACAAGGCGACTGCCTATTCGGCCGAGGATGCCGATGTGATCCTGAGGCTGTGGCGCGTGCTCAAGCCGCGCCTGGTCGCCGAGCACATGACGTCGGTCTATGAGACGCTGGAGCGGCCGCTGATCCCGGTATTGGCGCGGATGGAGCGGCGCGGCATCTCGATCGACCGTCAGGTGCTGTCGCGTCTGTCCGGAGATTTCGCCCAGACCGCCGCGCGCGTCGAAGCCGAGATTCAGAAAATCGCCGGCGAGCCGATCAATGTCGGCAGCCCCAAGCAACTCGGCGACATCATCTTCGGCAAGATGGGATTGCCCGGTGGCTCGAAAACCAAGACCGGCGCGTGGTCGACTTCGGCGCAGATCCTCGATGAGCTCGCCGAACAGGGCCATGAATTCCCGAAGAAGATCCTGGAATGGCGGCAGGTTTCAAAGCTGAAATCAACCTATACCGACGCGCTGCCGACCTACGTGCATCCGCAGACCCATCGGGTACATACGACCTATGCGCTGGCGGCGACCACCACCGGCCGGCTGTCGTCCAACGAACCGAACCTGCAGAATATTCCGGTGCGCACCGAGGACGGCCGGAAAATCCGGCGCGCCTTCATTGCCTCGCCGGGCCACAAGCTGGTGTCGGCGGACTATTCGCAGATCGAGTTGCGGCTGTTGGCTGAAATCGCCGACATTGCCGTGCTGAAGCAGGCATTCCGCGACGGGCTCGATATTCACGCCATGACCGCATCCGAAATGTTCGGCGTGCCAGTGAAGGACATGCCGGGCGAGGTGCGCCGCCGGGCCAAGGCCATCAATTTCGGCATCATCTACGGCATCTCGGCTTTCGGCCTGGCCAATCAGCTCGGCATCGCCCGCGAGGAAGCTTCCGCCTATATCAAAAAGTATTTCGAGCGTTTTCCCGGCATCCGCGCCTACATGGACGAGACGCGGGATTTCTGCCGCGCCCACGGCTATGTCGAGACGCTGTTTGGCAGAAAATGTCACTATCCCGATATCAAGGCCTCCAATGCCTCGATCCGATCCTTCAACGAGCGCGCCGCGATTAACGCGCGGCTGCAAGGAACTGCGGCGGACATCATTCGCCGCGCCATGGTGCGGATGGAAGATGCCCTGGCGGCAAAGAAACTTTCGGCGCAAATGCTGTTGCAGGTGCATGACGAGTTGATCTTCGAGGTGCCCGACGACGAGGTAGCCGCGACCCTGCCGGTGGTGCAGCACACCATGCAGGACGCGCCGTTCCCGGCGGTGCTGCTCTCGGTGCCGCTGCATGTCGATGCGCGGGCGGCGAATAATTGGGACGAGGCGCATTGAGGGCAGTCGTCATCGGCAACAGCGGCGGCGGCAAGTCCATGCTGGCGCGGCGGCTCAGCTCGGCATGGAATTGCCATCACGTTGAAATCGACGGCTTGATGTGGCGGCCTGGCTGGCAGTTGACCCCGGTCGAAACCTACAATGCCGAGCACGCGCGGCTGATCGCCGAAGAGAATTGGATCATCGACGGGCTGGGGCGGCGAGAATCAATTCCGGCGAGGCTGGCGCGCGCCACCGACATCGTTCTGGTCGACATGCCCTTGTGGATGCATTTCTGGCTCGCCGCCGAACGCCAGATCCGATGGTCGAGCGGGACAATCGAAAATCCGCCGGCGGGGTTGACCAAAATGCCGCCCACCGAGGGGCTGTTCCGGACGATCTGGGAGGTCGATCAAGAGTGGATGCCGGAAATCCGCGGCCTCGTTACGCTCGAGGAGCAACGGGGCAAGCGAATTATTCGGATCGGCTCGGTTGCCGAGCTCGATGGTTTCGAAGACCAGTCGTAACGTCTCAAGTCAGCTTGTCTTCCGATGGCATTTGAAGGCGAACCGGTACGAAGCCTGCGTGTTTACCTCGCCCCGCTTGCGGGGAGAGGTCGCCGCGCTTTTGCGCGGCGGGTGCGGGGGTACCGAATTCCACACCTCTTCAGAATTCGCGGATAGCAAGGGCCCCTCACCCCAACCCTCTCCCCGCAAGCGCGGGGCGAGGGAGATGGAAGGGCGAGGCGCGGAGCACCAACAAAATTCAATCCAGCTTCGCTTCCATGCCGCGCTTGACGGCGGGGCGGGCCATCAGCGTGTTGTACCAGCGCTCGACGTTGGGGAAATCGGAAAGCTCCACCTTGTGGCGCGGGTGCCGCCAGGCCCAGCCGAGAATGGCAAAATCGGCGACGGATAACGGGCCTGCGACAAATTCGCGATCCGCAAGACGGCGATCCAGCACGCCGTACAGCCTTCGCGTCTCCGCCATATAGCGCTTCAGTCCATAGGCGCGATCCTGCTCGTTCTCCAGCGCAATGAAGTGGTGCACCTGCCCCGGCATCGGCCCGAAGCCGCCCATCTGCCACATCAGCCATTCATAGACCGGGATGCGGTCGATCAAGGGCTTGGGCAGGAATTTGCCGGTCTTCTCGCCGAGATAGAGCAGGATCGCGCCGGACTCGAATATGCTGACGCGCTTGCCGTCAGGGCCATCCGGATCGACGATCGCGGGAATCTTGTTGTTGGGGCTGATCGCGAGGAACGCGGGCGCCATCTGCTCGCCCTTGGCGATGTTCACCGGGAATACCTTGTAAGGCAGTTCCATTTCCTCCAGCGCAACACTGATCTTGCGGCCGTTCGGCGTATTCCAGGTGTGAAGTTCGATAGCCATTTCTTATCATCCCCAGCGAAAACTGCTTTGACATCCCTAACCCGGACGCTTGAGGTCTTACAACCGCCGTTTGCACGGGGCGCCCCTGCGCACGCTGTTGACGGCGTAACTCGGCTCTGGAATGTGCGACCATCCACCGATAGATTGCGCCCGCCTTAAGCCCAGAGAATACATCTTGTCCAAATCAGCTTCCCGCGCCCGTCTCGCCGAGATCATCCGCAAGCGCTCGTTCGGCCGCGGCGAAATTACGCTGGCCTCGGGACGCAAGAGCGATTTCTACTTCAACCTCAAGCCGACCATGCTCGATCCCGAAGGCGCCACGCTGCTGGCCGAGCTGACCTATGAAGCGCTGAAGGACGATGGCCTGGATTATATCGGCGGCCTCGAAATGGGCGCGGTGCCGCTGGCGGGCGCGATTGCGCAGCTCTCCTGGATCAAGGGCCATCCGATCGCGGCTTTCTTCGTGCGCAAGAAACCGAAGGAACATGGCGCAAGGCTCGCGGTCGAAGGTCTTGCCAAGGGTGAAAGCCTCAAGGACAAGCGCGTGGTCATCGTCGAGGACGTCACGACGACCGGCGGCTCGGCGCTGAAAGCGGTCGAGGCGGTGCGCGATGCCGGTGGCAAGATCGCGCTGGTATTCACCATGGTTGACCGCGACGAAGGCGCAGCCGAGGCCTTTGCGGAAGCCGGCATTCCCTTTCGCTCGCTCTACAAGGCCGGCGAATTCCTGAAGGACTGACTTCCCGTGTCCCGGACGCGGTGCAGCACCTTCGTGCTGCTCCGCAGAGCCGGGATCCATATCGCCACTGCCGAACCATGGGCCCCGGATCAGCAGCGCAGCTCTATCTTCTACCTTCCCCCGCAGTTCTCTATCTTCTCCCTCGCCCCGCTCTTGCGGGGAGAGGGTGGGGTGAGGGGCTCGTTCCGCAAGTTCGACAGAAGTAATTGCGGTGACTCCCCCTCACCCGGATCGCAAGTGCGATCCGACCTCTCCCCGCACGCGGGGAGAGGTGAAGAGAGAAGCATTTCTTTTCGCCCATCCGTCCCGCAGTCACCGCTCGTTTACCATCCCGCACTAAGCTAAATTCGGGCCGCAGCTCATATCGCCGCGGTGGGTTTTTGTGGGGTGGGGTAAGCGTTGCGTAACGAGTTGGCTTTTCGGCGCAAGCGGCGCCGCATGATACTTTTCCGTCGCGCTCATGCTTGCCGCACCACTGGTGCTTGCGCCGCGCCTGGCGTCGGCCGAAGGCCTGTTCGATTTCCTGTTCGGCGGCATCCAGAAGCAGTCCGCTGCGCAAGCGAGTTTCTTCGCCGATCCGTTCGGCCTCAACCCGCAAGCCGCGCCGCCAACACCGCGCGCAGCATCGGCTTCCGGACCCGCATTTTGCGTGCGCAGCTGCGACGGCAAGTATTTTCCGCTGACGCGCGGCAACACGACACCGGTTCAGATGTGCCAGGCGCTTTGCCCCGCAAGCGTCACAAAAGTCTTCTACGGAAGCACCATCGATGCCGCTTCCTCCGGCAATGGCGAGCGCTATGCCGATAGTGAGAACGCCTACGGCTTTCGCAAGGCGCTGCGCGCGGACTGCACCTGCAATGGCCGTAACCCTGGTGGGCTCGCCCCGATCGACCTGACGCTCGACACCTCGCTGCGTCCCGGTGACGTGATCGCCACCACCGATGGGCTGATGGCCTATTCCGGGGCAAAAGCCGGCGTCAACCAGGGAGCGGAGTTCACACCCGTGGCTTCCTATCCGGGGCTGACGGCAGAGGTCCGTGCCCGGCTCGGCGAGATGAAAGTGGCGCCGATGAATGCCGAAACGGTGGCCACGGAAATTCCGCTGCCTGAGGCGAGCCGTGACGTCGCGCTGCCGAAAGCGATCGCCTCGCCGCGGGCGAAACGGGCGGAAGCGAATTAGGCAAATATGGCGACCCTCGTGGTGAGGAGCGCGGCTTCGCGCGTCTCGAACCATGAGGCCAACCGACCCCGTGGCCATCCTTCGAGGCGCCGCGCAAGATGCGCGGCTCCTCCCGAGTGAGCGCGAATGCGCTCATCCGGGGATGAGGGCCCGGTAAACTCACCGTCCGACGATGACACCGATCACGTTCGGCGCCGCGAGATATTTTTCCTCGATCCGGGCGCGCGCCGCCGCGCGGTTTTCCGGCGTCAACAGGCCGCGTTTTTCGGCTAAAATCATCCAGCAATAGCCCCACCAGTCCGTCAGCATGCCCTGATCGTCGACGAGGTCGTAGCCATGCTCGGCCGCGAAGATGCGCGCGTGCGCCTCGTCGAGCGAATCGATGAAGGCGTGATCGGCGCCCGAAAACAAATCGTCGCTGAAATCGTCTGTGGTGTAGCCCCACACCGACATGCAGACGGCGTTGAATTCGCGATCGATCTGGTCGTCGTCAATGAGCTGGCGGCGCGAGGCCTGATGCAGCCGCGACAGCGAGCGGGCAAAGTCGGCGATGCGGGTGAGCGCGAAGGAATCGAAGGCGATGGTGGACATGTAGTCCTCTAATTCTCGGATAGACCCTAGATGTTGTGTCAGCAGTGCGCCGAATCACTATGATATATCAAAGGCTTGCTAAAGTGTTCTTAATTTGTTCCGGTACCTGTCGTCCCAGCGAAGGCCGGGACCCATAACCAGGTGTGTCAGACTTCGTGTGAGCCGTGAGCGTGCGCAGCCCGGATGGAGCGCAGCGTAATCCGGGGGCTATCTCATATGCGGAGATGACCCCGGATTTCGCTGCGCTCCATCCGGCCAACGACGACAAATTCAAGAGTGCCCGTCAAAGCCGGGGTGCGATTCCTCCCCAGTAGATTGTCCGCCGCCAACGCCCTGCCAATTGTCCGGATTATCCTTATCCGGTTTCACCTTCGTGCCCTGACGAAATGCAAAGCCAATAAATCCCGCAAGCGCAATCAAGGCGAGAAGTGGACCAACCCAATTCGGCATGATCGCCTCCCGTTAGGCCGTCTCAGTGGGGAGTCTCTCTCGCCTTCGACTCACATCGCCGACAGCATCTTGTCGCCGCAATAGTTGGCGAAAAATTTCCCGCCGCATTGCCGCTGGATCGCTGCACAGCGCGCGGCCGGCGTGGCGTTGGCGGGAACACTGAACGCACAGCTCAGGCCGTCGGCGCTGCGGCCGGCCTTGCCGGCAGCAAAGGCAGCACTTGTGGCGCTGATGCAGAACACCAGAAGCGCGGCGGCGGCAATCTCGATTGCTAGTCTCATGGCCGGGTTCCTCCGCAAGGGATAAGCGAGATCGGATTTCACGCGCGTTACTCTATCACCAAAGCGCGCGCGGGGTGTGGCGAATCGGCCCGGTCCGTGCGTAAAAATCATGCTCGCACTGCAGAACCGAGAGCGCCCGCGGGTATCGATCGGGGAACAAGGCGCATAGATACACAGGTCAGCTCGCAGGATCGAAATGCCCGATCATACATCCGCATCGAATGTTCCAGCGCCGGGTCAGCCGGTCGACGAACTGGCACTGGCCGAGATCAAAGGCGCGATCCTCGCCAAGCTCAGGCTTGCGATCGGCAAGGACGCCGGCATGGCGACCCGGCACGATTGGTACAAGGCGGCCGCGCTGGCGCTGCGCGACCGCATCGTGCACCGCTGGCTGATAGCCGACAAAAAAATCTACGACGCCGGCGACAAGCGGGTCTATTACCTTAGTCTGGAATTTTTGATCGGCCGCCTGTTCACCGATGCCCTGAACAATATGGGTCTGTTGCCGGTGTTCGAGGCAGCGCTCGGCGATCTCGGCGTTGGGCTGGCGGATTTGCGCAAATGCGAACCGGATGCAGCGCTCGGCAATGGCGGCCTCGGACGCCTTGCGGCGTGTTTCATGGAAAGCATGGCGACGCTGGCCATCCCCGCGATCGGTTACGGCATTCGTTACGATTTCGGCCTGTTCCGCCAGATCATCTCGCACGGCTGGCAGCGGGAATATCCCGACGAATGGCTGGGCTTCGGCAATCCCTGGGAATTCCAGCGGCCGGAGGTAGTCCACCACGTGCATTTCGGCGGTAGCGTCGAACACGTCGAATCGAGGGGGCGCGACCTCGCGATCTGGCGTCCGGCCGAAACCGTGCAGGCGATCGCCTACGACACCCCGATCGTCGGGTGGCGCGGCCAGCACGTCAATGCGCTGCGGCTGTGGTCGGCACGCTCGCCCGACCCGCTCAATCTCGATGTCTTTAACACCGGCGACTATCTCGGCGCCAGCGCCGAGGAGGCGCGCGCGGAATCGATCTGCAAGTTCCTCTATCCGAATGACGAGAGTCCGGCGGGCCGCGAGCTGCGGCTGCGTCAGGAATATTTCTTCGTCTCGGCTTCGCTGCAGGATCTGGTCAAGCGCCACCTCGCATCCGACGGGCAGTTGCGAGGGCTTGCGTCCAAGGCCGCGGTGCAACTCAACGATACCCACCCGAGCCTCGCCGTCACCGAGTTGATGCGCATTCTCTGCGATCTGCACAATTTCCGCTGGAACGATGCGTGGCAGATCACGGTGGCGACGCTATCCTACACCAACCATACGCTGTTGCCGGAAGCGCTCGAGACCTGGCCGCTCGAGCTGTTTGAACGCCTGCTGCCGCGCCATCTGGAGATCATCTATCGCATCAATGTCGCGCATCTGGCGCTCGCCGATGCGCGCGCTCCCGGCGACGACGATTTCAAGGCCGCGGTCTCGCTGATCGACGAAAAGTCGGGCCGCAGGGTTCGGATGGGGCAGCTCGCATTTGTCGGATCGCATCGCATCAACGGCGTCTCGGCGATGCATTCCGATCTGATGAAGCAGACCGTGTTCCACGAACTCAACCATCTTTATCCCGGTCGTATCACCAACAAGACCAATGGCATCACCTTCCGACGCTGGCTGATGCTGGCCAATCCGAAACTGACCGGGCTGTTGCGCGAAGCCTGCGGCGAAGCCGTGCTCGACGATCCCACCCGGCTTTCGCACCTCGAGGCCCGCGCCAGCGACAACGGGTTCCAGGAAGCGTTTCGCAATGCCAAGCACCACAACAAGGTCGTGCTGGCGCGGCTGATCGGCGAACGCCTCGGCATCACTGTCGACCCGACGGCGCTGTTCGACGTCCAGATCAAGCGCATCCACGAATACAAGCGGCAGCTGCTCAACATCCTCGAAACCATCGCGCTTTATCACGCGATCAGGGACGAGCCGCAACGCGACTGGGTACCGCGGCTGAAGATCTTCGCCGGCAAGGCGGCGGCGAGTTATCACACCGCCAAGCTGATCATCAAGTTGATCAACGACGTCGCCGAGGTCGTCAACAACGATCCCGTGATCGCCGGACGGCTGAAGATCGCGTTCCTTCCCGACTACAATGTCAGCCTGGCAGAAGCGATCATTCCCGCCGCCGATCTCTCGGAACAGATTTCAACCGCCGGCATGGAAGCCTCAGGCACCGGCAACATGAAGCTCGCGCTGAACGGTGCGCTGACCATCGGCACGCTGGACGGCGCCAATATCGAAATCCGGGATCATGTGGGCGCGGAAAATATCGCGATCTTCGGCATGGAGGCGCTGGACGTGGTTGCACGGCGTCGGCAGGGACTGGATGCGACCGACGTGATCGGGCGATCGCCGCGGCTTTCGCGCGCCATCGACGCGATCGGGAGCGGTGAATTCTCATCCGGTGACGCCAGCCGGTTCGAATCGATCGCAAACGCGCTGCGCCATCTCGATTATTATATGGTGAGCGCGGATTTCGATTCCTATTACGAGGCCCAGCGCAGCATCGATGCACGCTGGCAGGTGATGCCGGCATGGACGCGCGCATCCATCCTCAACGTCGCGCGGATGGCCTGGTTCTCCTCCGACCGCACCATCCGCGAATACGCACAGGACATCTGGAACGTGCCGGTGCGCCGGACTTCGCCGCTTGAGCTTCAGGAGTCGGGCGTACTACGCGGGACGAACCGCTAGATCTGGGAACCATTATCTGCCGCGTCGTTGGATTCGCCCGCGCAGTCATGATACTGCCCGGTGTGAATTGCGGGGAACTTCATGTTGACGAAGGCCGAGCACCTTTTCGACGACGCCACGCGGGTGACCCCCGGTGACAGCCGCTGGCAGGGGCGCACCAGTGCCGATTACTGGGCGTTCGTCGGCCCGTTCGGCGGTGTGACGGCCGCCACGATGCTGCGGGCGATGATTGACCACCCGCAACGATCAGGCGATCCGCTCGCGCTGACCGTCAACTTCTGCGCACTGATCGCAGAAGGCGCTTTCGATCTTGACGTTCGTCTCGTCAAGGCGAACCGGTCGACGCAGCATTGGAGCGTCGAGCTGACGCAGGGCGGCGGCGAGGTAGCCACGCTTGCCACCGCGGTGTTTGCCGAACGCCGACCGTCCTGGTCGCACCAGCCGGCGCGGTTTCCGCAGGCAAAACCCTTTGAACAGATCCGCTCCTATCCAAAGATCGCGATGACCTGGGCCAATCAGTATGATTTCCGCTTCGCCGAGGGCAACCCGGATTTCAACGGAGCGGCGTCTCAGGTCGAGCCTGCAAGTTCGTTTTCCAAACTGTGGATCGGTGACCGCGTTCCCCGAAAGATCGACCAGCTTTCGCTGATGTCGATGTCGGATGCGTTTTTCGGCCGCGTCTTTCACGTGCGGCGCGAACTGATGCCGTTCGGCACGGTGTCGCTGACAACCTATTTCCATACCGATGCAGAAGATCTTGCGGCCGAGGACATCACCCGCGTTCTCGCGGTCGCCGACGCCAAAATCTTTCACAAGAGTTATGGCGACCAGTTCGGTGAACTCTGGTCGCCGCAAGGACGCCTGCTCGCGACCACGCATCAAATCGCTTATTTCAAGGCATAGCGATATGTCTTCGCTCCTGGCCGGCTTTTGAAAGTCACGCGATGTCCGAAAATCCCGTTTCGTCTTCGCGTATCGCGCTACTCGGCGTTCCCATCGAGATCGGCGCTTCGCAACGCGGCACGCTGATGGGGCCGGCGGTCCTGCGGACCGCTGGTATCGGCCGGGTGCTCGAGCAACTGGATTTTAGCGTCGAGGATCACGGCGATCTTGCCGTGCCTGCAGGTTCGCCGGCGGAGGGTCCGCCTCCGGCAAACGCGAAATATTATGACGGCATCAAAATCTGGATCCGTGCGCTCAGCGAGCGCGCTTACCTGCTTGCCCGCTCGGGCGCAATTCCGATCTTCATGGGAGGCGATCACAGCCTGTCGATGGGATCGGTGAATGGAGTCGCGCGATACTGGCAGGAGTTGAACCGGCCGCTGTTCGTACTGTGGCTCGATGCCCATGCCGATTACAACACGCCGGCCACGACGGAAACGGGCAATATGCACGGGATGTCTGCGGCGTTTCTCTGCGGCGAGCCTGGCCTGGACGATCTCTTGGGCGACCAGCCACGGGTTTCCATCAGTCCCGATCAGCTTGATCTGTTTGGAATCCGCTCGATCGATCCGCCCGAAAGAAAGCTCGTCCGTGACCGCCGCATTGCGGTTGCGGACATGCGCGCGATCGATGAGTTCGGTGTCGGCGTTTTGATCCGGCGGGTCATCGAGAAGGTAAGAGCGCGCGACGGCGTTCTGCATCTCAGCTTTGATGTCGATTTTCTGGATCCGGCGGTTGCGCCGGGAGTCGGCACGACGGTGCCTGGCGGCGCCACCTATCGCGAGGCGCATCTCGTCATGGAGCTGCTGCACGATTCAGGTCTGGTAAGGTCCGTCGACATCGTCGAGATGAATCCATTTCTCGACGAACGCGGCCGAACCGCCCGTGTCGCGGTCGAATTGATCGGCAGTCTGTTCGGCTTGCGGATTACGGATCGCCCGACGCCAAGCAATGCGGTATTTCCCGACAATAAATAAGGCGCGAGGAGACGGGACTATTTCACGTCGTCTCCGCGAACGCGGGGCCGCTGTGAAGTTAAGGTTGGAGCGGTCTCAAAGCCGTCATTGCGAGGTGCGAAGCGCCGAAGCAATCCAGCCGTTTTCCCGCGGCTTTGGATTGCTTCGAGGAGCCTGTCATCGGGCGCGCATTCGCGCGACCCGTTGGCTCGCAATGACGGAGAACCTAACTGGCGCTCCGATTCAAGCTGAACTCATACCGCTTTAGCCGACTCACTCCGCCGCGAGTTTCACTTCCGGTGCGGCGGCGCGGACGTCGGCATCGACGGTCGCTTCGAACTTGGCAAAATTCTTCTGGAACATGCCGACCAGCGCACGCGCCGTCTTGTGAAACTCGGCCTTGTCCTTCCAGGTGTTGACGGGATCGAGGATCTCGCTGGGCACGCCCGGCAGCGCGGTCGGAACCGCGAAGCCGAAATACTTGTCGGTGCGGAATTCGACATTGCGCAACGAGCCGTCGAGCGCCGCGGTCAACAGCGCGCGGGTCACCTTGATCGGCATCCGGCTGCCGGTGCCGAATTTGCCGCCGGTCCAGCCGGTGTTGACCAGCCAGCAATCGACGTTGTGGCGGGCGATCAGCTCGCGCAGCATGTTGCCGTAGACGGAAGGGTCGAGCGGCAGGAACGGCGAGCCGAAGCAGGTGGAGAATTCCGGCTGCGGTTCCTTGCCGAGGCCGCGCTCGGTACCCGCCACCTTCGCGGTGTAGCCGGACAGGAAGTGGTACATCGCCTGCGCCGGCGAGAGTTTTGCGATCGGCGGCAACACGCCGAACGCATCGGCGGCCAGCATCACGACGTTCTTCGGCTGGCCGGCGCGGCCGGTGCGCGAGGCATTGGGGATGAAATCGAGCGGGTAGGCCGAACGGGTGTTCTCGGTCTTGGAGCCATCGTCGAAATTCGGCACCCTGGTGTCCTCGTCGAGCACCACGTTCTCGAGCACCGCGCCGAAGCGCTTGCTCGCGGCGTAGATTTCGGGCTCGGCCTCCTTCGACAGCTTGATGCATTTGGCATAGCAGCCGCCTTCGAAGTTGAAGATGCCGTCCCTGCCCCAGCCGTGCTCGTCGTCGCCGATCAGGGTGCGCTTCGGATCGGCCGATAGCGTGGTTTTTCCGGTTCCCGAAAGACCGAAGAAGACCGCCGCATCGCCGTTCGGACCGACATTGGCCGAGCAATGCATCGGCATCACGCCCCTTGCCGGCAGATAATAGTTCAGTGTAGTGAACACCGACTTCTTCATCTCGCCGGCATAATAAGACCCGCCGATCAGGACGATCTTGCGGGCGAAATCGATGGCCACGACATTCTCGGAGCGCACGCCGTGGCGTTTGGGATCGGCCCGGAAACTCGGCAGATCGATGATGGTGAGTTCAGGCACGAAGTCTCTGAGCGTCGAGGCCTCGGGGCGGATCAGCAGCGTGCGAATGAACAGCGAATGCCAGGCGAGCTCGGTAAAGACCCGGGTCTTGATCTGGAAACTGGGATCGGCGCCGCCATAGAGATCCTGCGCGAACAGCGTCATGCCTTCGGCATGCTTGAGGAAGTCGGCGTAAAGCACTTCGAACTGCTCTGACGTGATCGACTGGTTGCCGGCCCACCACATGTTCTTGTCGGTAGTGGCGTCGCGAACCGTGAACTTGTCCTTCGGGCTGCGGCCGGTGAAATCGCCGGTATCCGCGCACAAGGCACCGTCGGCGGAAAGCACGGCCTCGCCGGCGGCCAGCGAATATTGGTAGAGCTGCGGCGCTCCGAGATTCCAGTGCACTCTGTTGAGATTTTTTAAGCCGAATTTGTCGGCGCCGAAGGAGCCGTTGCGAATGCCCGTCTCTTGCACGAAGAATTCCTCCTGGAACCCGCATATCTACAGCGCGAACGTCGCCGGACGCGCGTTTGTCGCGGTGACCTTCAATATAGCCTTCCGGCCCCGGTCCGGCGACCTAATACTTAGCTACCTCGGGCTTGCCAAGTCGCTCTCGCAATATTTGGTTTATTCCAGACCGAGTCTTTTTTTCGGCTCAAATGCTTGCTGCAGCGCGCGCTTTCGCCGCAGCCTTAACGCGACTACCGGCCGCGATCGCAGACCGAACGGTCGTAGTGCGGCGCACAATCGGGGATTTTGCCCCACGGGCGCGTGCGGCCATCCGCATCATTAAGGTTTTGCCGCGACTACTGCTTGGCCCGAGCCTCGTCTGCCAGCCTTACCAGCATCTTGCGCAGCTCCCCCGGCCCGGTCACCCGCTCCGGAAAGTCCAGCCGCAGCTTTATTTCCGCTCCCTGCAGGTCGATTCCGCCGGGATCGAAGCCGGTGCAGCGCCAATCCGCAGCCTCCGCGCCGAGCAGTCCGGTAGCATAAAGGTTCGCCGCCTCACGATGATCGGCATTCATATGGTCGATGGCGCCTTGCTCCGCCTCCAGCAGCGCCTCCGCTCCGGAAATATCGGTCAGGAACTGCTCCGGCTTGAGGTCTACGATCCGCCCGAAACCGGCCACCAAATGAGCCGCAAGAGGCAGGATCCGGAAGAAGGAAAAATCCTTGAAATCGACAAAGGCTTCAGCCGACGGGTGGGTATTGAGATAACGCCGACGCAGCAATTCGAGATCCTCCGGTTTTGCCTCCTCGGCCCTGCCCGCCAACATGATTCGTGATCCCTCCAGTGGGTCGCCCTCGGCGCGCTCGTCCAGCATCAACGAGACCCTCGCATCGCCAAGAATGTTCCTGGTATGCAGCGCCAGTCGCGAGATCAGCAGGATCGGCGAGCCGTCGGGGTGGCTTGCGACATTAACCAGCGAGCAGTAGGGGTCTCCGCTCCCGACCATCAGGGTTGCCAAAGCGCCCTGCCGGCTGCGGCGCAGCAGCGACCGCGCCAGCCGGGCGGCATCGAAATCAGCGTCAGGCTGCATGGAACATCTCAGCATCTCATTGCAAAAAGGGCCTTTTTCCGGCTAAACCGCTACCTATATATGGCCGAACCTATCGGTAACTCCAGCGTTTCGCGGAGTTGGTCACACTTCAGCCCAGCTTGCATTGCTCGTTGACCCATCGAAGCCATCTATGCGGCGCATCACCGATCGCTCGCCGTTTCAGTCACCTGGTCCCAGTACCTGAAAGCAGGCTCATGCCCACAATCGCCCTGGTCGATGACGACCGCAACATTCTTACATCGGTCTCGATTGCGCTCGAAGCCGAAGGCTATCGCATCATGACCTATACCGATGGTGCTTCCGCGCTCGACGGCTTTCGCACCAGTCCGCCGGATCTTGCGATCCTCGACATCAAGATGCCGCGCATGGACGGCATGGAGACGTTGCGGCGGTTGCGGCAGAAGTCCGATCTGCCGGTGATCTTTCTCACCTCCAAGGACGAGGAGATCGACGAATTGTTCGGCCTCAAAATGGGCGCCGACGATTTCATCCGCAAGCCGTTTTCCCAGCGCCTGCTGGTTGAGCGCGTCAAGGCCGTGCTGCGCCGCGCGGCGCCAAAGGATCCGGCCGCCGTGCCGAAGGAAACCGATGCCAAGGCATTGGACCGGGGGCTTTTGCGCATGGACCCCGAGCGTCACACCTGCACATGGAAAAACGAGCCGGTGACGTTGACGGTGACCGAATTTTTGATCCTGCAGGCGTTGGCCACCCGCCCGGGCGTGGTGAAGAGCCGCAACGCCCTGATGGATGCGGCCTATGACGATCAGGTCTATGTCGACGATCGCACCATCGACAGCCACATCAAACGGCTGCGCAAGAAATTCAAGGTCGTGGATGACGACTTCGAGATGATCGAAACGCTGTACGGCGTCGGTTACCGCTTCAAGGAAACCTGATTTATTGGGCCGTCTGACGGGCGTTTGTTACCTGACGCCGCCGCCCGTCTGGGGTAGGATGCAAGGCAACGCGTCTCCTTGAAGACGCGACCCGAAACAACCGGCAGTTTTGGCCATTGCTTGATCGAACGCAGCCTGATGCAAGCCTGAATGCCGAGGGTGCCTCACCGTCCCTCGCGCTCGACGACCTTGCCGTCGAAAGCCCGATTGCGCAGGGCTGGCAGCGGCCGCTCGGCTGGCTGCGCCGCGCCGGGCAGTTCTTCTTCGCGCTCAGTTTCTCCAGCCTCACCCGGCGCATCGTTTCGCTGAATCTCGCCGGCCTCGTCGCGCTGGTAGCCAGCATTCTTTACCTCTCGCAATTCCGCGCCGGCCTGATCGACGCGCGGGCGCAAAGCCTGCTGGTGCAGGCGGAGATCATCGCCGGTGCGATCGCAGCGTCAGCCACCGTCGAGACCAACACCATCACCATCGATCCCGACCGGCTGCAGGATCTGAAGCCGGGCGAAACCTACGGGGCGCCCGACGAATATTCAGGGCTCGATTTTCCGATCAATCCGGAACGCGTCGCGCCGGTGTTGCGGCGGCTGATTTCGCCGACCAAGACCCGCGCGCGCATTTATGACCGTGACGGCGGACTGATACTCGACAGCCGCAGCCTCTACGGCCGCGGCGACGTGTTGCGTTTCGAATTGCCGCCGCCGTCGATCGAGAAGCCGGGCATCGCCGAGCGAACGATGATCGCGGTCCGCACCTGGCTCAACCGAGGCGATCTGCCGCTCTATCGCGAATTGGGACCCGACAACGGCAACGGCTACCAGGAGGTCGCGAAATCGCTGGACGGCCAGAAGAGCAGCATGGTGCGTGTCAACGATCGAGGCGAGGTGATCGTTTCGGTTGCCGTGCCGGTGCAGCGGTTCCGCGCGGTCCATGGCGCCTTGATGCTCTCGACCCAGGGCGACGACATCGACCAGATGGTCACCGCCGAACGGCTGGCAATCCTGAAAGTCGGTGGCGTCGCTTCCGCCGTGATGATCTTGCTGTCGCTGCTGCTGGCGAGCACCATCGCAGGCCCCGTGCGGCGTCTTGCCGATAGCGCCGAGCGTGTGCGCCGCCGGATCAAGACCCGCGTCGAAATTCCCGACTTCACCCGGCGCCGCGACGAGATCGGACATCTCTCGGGCGCGCTGCGCGACATGACGGATGCACTGTACAACCGCATCGAAGCGATCGAGATGTTTGCCGCCGACGTCGCCCATGAATTGAAGAACCCGCTGACGTCGCTGCGTTCGGCGGTCGAGACCATGCCGCTGGCGCGCAGCGAGAATAGCCGTGCAAGACTGCTCGCGGTGATCGAGCACGACGTCAAGCGGCTCGACCGGCTGATATCGGACATATCCGATGCAAGCCGGCTCGACGCCGAACTACAGCGGCAGGATATGACGCCGGTCGACCTGCGCCGTCTGCTGACGACGCTGACGCTGGTCGCCAACGAAACCCGGCTTGGCCACCACGTCACCGTCGAAGTCCGCTTCGAGGGCCGGGGCCACACCGACACCTTCTCGGTGCCGGGCCACGATTCGCGGCTTGGCCAGGTGATCTCCAACCTTCTGGTCAATGCCCAGTCGTTTGCAAATGCCGGCGGCAAGGTGAGAATCTTCTGCCGCCGCGTGAGATCGGAAATCGAAATCGTGATCGATGACGACGGGCCCGGGATTCGCGAGGATGCGCTGGAGCGAATCTTCGAGCGTTTCTACACCGACCGGCCGCATCAGGGTTTTGGCCAGAATTCCGGACTGGGATTGTCGATCTCGAAACAAATCATCGAAGCGCATGGCGGGCGCATCTGGGCGGAAAATCGCCCGGGCCCGCCCAATGCAGAGGGCGAAGCAACGGTTGCCGGCGCGCGCTTTGTGGTCAGGCTGCCCGCGCCATGACCGGCGCGCGGACCGCGAGCGTCCACGCCTCTGCGGTAAAGGTGGGAAACCACGCCGTGCTGATCCGCGGGCCGTCGGGCGCCGGCAAATCGCGCCTCGCGCTCGATCTCATCCTCGCCGGCCGTTCCCGGCAAATCCCGCATGCGGTGCTGGTCGGCGATGACCGCGTTTACCTTGACGCCAGCGAGGGGCAGCTTGTGGTGCGGCCGGCACGCGAACTGGCCGGCCGGATCGAAATTCGTGGGCTTGGTATTCGCCGCTGCGACTTCGCCGAGGAAGCCGTCGTAGGCCTGATCGTGGATTTGGGGGCTCCGGATGCCGAGCGCCTGCCGCCGCTGGAAGCGCTCATGACCCAAATTGAGGGTGTTATGATACCCCGAATTCCCGTTGGAGGGGGTTTTTCACCGCTTCCCTTGGTCGTGGCGGCCCTCACCATGACCGCGATTTCATCTGGCACCCCGGCGCCGGCCGATTGCTCGAAGGGATTTGGTAACCATATCAGTCCAACAATCGCGACCGAATAGACCGGCGCAACCTCCCTCTCCTCTACCCCTAATTTCCGGGAGAATCGCGAAGATGCCCTCTTGCGCGGGGGCTCGGGATGGTCAAAGTGGCGCGTTCGTGCGGTGCACCAAAAAGCACCCGCGAGGAGTTTCCGATGATTGGTCTGGTACTTGTGACCCATGGGCGCCTTGCCGACGAGTTCAAGGCGGCGCTGGAACATGTCGTGGGTCCGCAAAAGCAAATTGAAGCCGTCACAATCGGGGCCGAAGACGATTCCGATTTGTGTCGAAGCGACATCATCGAAGCGGTCAATCGCGTCGACAGCGGCGACGGCGTCGCCATCCTCACCGATATGTTCGGCGGAACGCCCTCCAATCTCGCGATCTCCTGCATGAGCCGCCCGAAGGTGGAAGTGCTGGCCGGGATCAATCTTCCCATGCTGGTCAAGCTTGCCAAGGTTCGCGAAGAACGCTCGCTTCCCGACGCGATCGCGATGGCCCAGGAAGCCGGCCGCAAATACGTCACCATTGCCAGCCGGGTTCTCGCCGGCAAATGAACGACGACGACGCGCCGTCGACTGAGAACCGCGCCGGGCCGAATATTCCGCCGGACGCCATCTCCCGCGAACTTCCCATCATCAACAAGCGCGGCCTGCACGCGCGCGCTTCCGCGAAATTCGTACAGACCGTCGAGCGTTTCAACGCCGAGGTCTGGGTAACGCGAGGCCACGAGACGGTCGGCGGCAATTCGATCATGGGGCTGATGATGCTTTCCGCCGCACCGGGGACAACGATCATCGTCTCCGTTGCCGGACCTGAAGCCCAAGCCGCGCTCGAGGCGATCACCGAACTGGTCGCCAGCAAGTTCAACGAAGAAGCCACGTAATCAGCGCGAAGTCTGTCTCCTCACCGCGCCGGTTGAGAGCCTATTTCGCCGGCGGCGCGATATAAACCTTCCAGCTGATCGCAGGTCCCGGATGCCCGTGGAAGAAGCGCTGGGTCGTGATCGTAAGACGCTCGGCATTGACGGCGTTCGCCATCATCCAGGCGTCGCAGACCGGCAGCCGCGCGTCCGTGGTATCGCAAACGCCGATGAAGCCGAGCCGCCTGGCTTCCTCAAGCGAGGTCAGTCCCGACGACCAGATTTCGCCGGGCGTGTAGGGCGCCGGATGATCGGGACTGTAGAAACTCATCGGCTCGCCCATCTCCGTGGTGCCGGCAACG
This sequence comes from uncultured Alphaproteobacteria bacterium, assembly GCA_963742425.1. Lineage (GTDB taxonomy): Bacteria > Pseudomonadota > Alphaproteobacteria > Rhizobiales > Xanthobacteraceae > Bradyrhizobium. The sequence goes on along the minus strand of CAVULR010000002.1, from coordinate 339,390 downwards.
ACGGCCCATCGCGAGTTGAAGCGGGTGCGCCAGGCCTGCGTCAACTCGCGGGCAAGTTCGGAGCGCGCGCCATAGGTCGCGGCGCCGTTCGGATTGATCGCCATTTCTTCGGCGGCGATGAAGGGCGAGGCGATCAGCGTCGCGAGGCTGGCGGCGAGCCAGATGACGGTGATGCGAAACAGCGCCATCTTCTGAAATCGCAGCGAGGGTATGGCCGATAGCGCCAGCGGTGTCAGGAAGAACAGCGAGATTCCCCAATCGGTCTTCATATAGACGCTGAAAATCAAAGCGCCGAGCGGCGGGCCGACCGCGACCACGGCCTGGATAATCCAGATATTGCGCGCCTGCGGGACGTTGACGGTAGAATTGGCGCCGCGCGACCACATGCGAACGAACCGCGCCAAGGGTTGCTGCAGCAATGTCGCACGCGACAGCGGCACCCATGCCAGCGCGATCGCCGCCAGCGCGATCGGCAGCGCGAGCAGCGCCAGGTTATGGCCGACATAGCCGAGCACGAGTTCGACGCTCCGCGCGCGACTCGACAGCCCGTAGACATCGCCGGCATAGGTCAGCGGAATGAAATCGACTTCTTTCAACCAGATCAGATGCGGAATCATGGCAACGGCAAGCGTTGCAATGGCGACCCAGGGGGCCGGCGAGCGCAGGAATATTAGCCGCTCGGGATGGATCAACGCGGCGATGCCGATCGCGCCGATCATGGTCAGCACCCAATATTTTGTCATCAGCGCCAGCGCCGCGGCCAGCCCCAGCCACAGCCCCGACCTCACGCTGCGCTTTTCGAATGCGTTCAGATAGGCCAGCACCACCAGCGGCAGCGTGACGAGCTGCAGCAGATCCGGATTGTACTTAAAACCCTTGAAATTGAAGATCGGATAGAGCGCAAGCATCACCAGGGCGAAGAACGCGCGGCGGCGATCGACCACGCGCAAGGCGATCAACCAGGAGATCACCAGGCCGCAGCCGAGCGTCGCCATCGCCAGCGCGTAGGTCGCCCAATCGGCGACCGGAAAGATTTTGAACCAGAGACCGGCGACCCAGCCGGCGAGCGGGGGATGCTTGCCATAGCCGAGCTGGAATTTCTGACCCCACGCAAAGGCTTCGGCGACGTCCATATGGACGTCCTGCGCTGCTTTCAGGTTGATCAGAATGAACGTCCAGATCACGGCGTGGACCGCTGCAAAGCCGATCACCTGCCAAAGGCTGGCTTTCGGATCGCTGGCGCGCGCCGAAAGCCATGCCGCCATTCGCCGGATCGCCGGCCTGCGGCGCGCCCGTGACGCTGCCGGCAAAAATGATGCAGTGGTCATGGCCTTTGCGTAGCGCGTTTTCGGCATAAGTGGAATCAGCTTGGCGTGAATTCGGCCCGCCAATACAGCGCAATATGGTTGCCGCACCGGGATGCGAATGCTATCCCGCGCCCATGACATCCATCCCTATTTCCAACGTCCGCAACTTCGCCATTGTTGCGCATATCGACCATGGCAAATCGACGCTGGCCGACCGCCTGATCCAGATCACGGGCGGCCTGCAGGCGCGCGAGATGAAGGAACAGGTGCTCGATTCCATGGATATCGAGCGCGAGCGCGGCATCACCATCAAGGCGCAGACGGTGCGCCTGACCTACCTGGCGCGGGATGGCAAGAGCTATATCCTCAATTTGATCGACACGCCGGGCCACGTCGATTTCGCCTATGAGGTGTCCCGGTCGCTCGCCGCCTGCGAGGGTTCGCTGCTGGTGGTCGACGCCAGCCAGGGCGTCGAGGCCCAGACGCTCGCCAACGTCTACCATGCGCTCGAAGCCGGTCACGAGATCGTGCCGGTGCTCAACAAGATCGATCTGCCGGCGGCGGAACCGGATCAGGTCAAGCAGCAGATCGAGGACGTAATCGGCATCGATGCGTCAGATGCGGTGATGATTTCGGCCAAGACCGGTCTTGGCATCGAGGAGGTTCTGGAGGCCATCGTGCACCGGCTGCCGGCGCCGAAGGGCGACCGCGACGCCTCGCTGAAAGCGTTGCTGGTCGACAGCTGGTACGACGTCTATCTCGGCGTGGTGGTGCTGGTCAGAATCGTCGACGGCGTGATGAAAAAGGGCCAGCGCATCCGGATGATGGGCACCAACGCCGCCTATGACGTCGAGCGTGTCGGCTATTTCACACCCAAGATGACGCAGTTCGACGAGCTCGGCCCCGGCGAGATCGGCTTCATCACCGCCGCGATCAAGGAAGTCGCCGACACGCGCGTCGGCGACACCATCACCGACGACCGCAAGCCGGTGACGGACATGCTGCCGGGCTTCAAGCCGGCGATCCCGGTGGTGTTCTGCGGGCTGTTTCCGGTCGACGCCGACGATTTCGAAACCCTGCGCGCGGCGATGGGAAAGTTGCGCTTGAACGACGCCAGCTTCTCGTTCGAGATGGAAACCTCGGCCGCACTCGGCTTCGGCTTTCGCTGCGGCTTCCTCGGCCTGTTGCATCTGGAAATCATCCAGGAGCGGCTGCACCGCGAATTCGACCTCAACCTGATCGCGACCGCGCCCTCGGTGATCTACAAGATGCACCTGACCGACGGGCAGGTGATCGAGATCCACAATCCGATCGACATGCCCGACGTGGTGAAGATCGCCGAGATCGAGGAGCCTTGGATCGAGGCCACCATCCTGACTCCAGACGAATATCTCGGCAGCGTGCTGAAACTTTGCCAGGACCGGCGCGGCGCGCAGAAGGAGCTGACTTACGTCGGCAATCGCGCGATGGTGAAATACGAACTGCCGCTCAACGAGGTGGTGTTCGATTTCTACGACCGCCTGAAATCGGTCTCCAAGGGTTACGCCTCGTTCGACTACCACCTCACCGACTACAAGCCGGCCGACCTCGTCAAGATGCAGATTCTCGTCAACAACGAGCCGGTGGATGCGCTGTCGATGCTGGTGCACCGCCAGCGCGCGGAAGGCCGCGGCCGCGCCATGGTCGAGAAGATGAAGGAGCTGATCCCGCCGCACATGTTCCAGATTCCGATCCAGGCCGCGATCGGCGGCAAGATCATCGCACGCGAAACCGTGCGCGCGCTGCGCAAGGACGTCACCGCGAAATGCTACGGCGGCGACATCACCCGCAAGCGCAAGCTTCTGGAGAAGCAGAAGGAAGGCAAGAAAAAGATGCGGCAGTTCGGCAAGGTCGACATCCCGCAGGAAGCGTTCATCGCGGCATTGAAGGTGGATAGCTGAGGCCAACGCACGACCGCTCACGCATGATGACACGGGTCCGGTCTTAAGGCTTTCGGGACCGGCCAACAAAAATATCGAAAACAACCCCATGCAAAGTAGCAGGTGATGGCCGGCGCGGGGCGCGGGGCCGCATCTTGCGAAACGATTTGACACGTCGGGCAAATCAGCGGCATGACACGACTATCGCAGCCCTGATCGGGGGGACGGCGTGCTTATACCGCCGTCGCGTCGCTACACCCTCGCCCCCGCCACATCCTCCGCCACCAGCCGCTCCAGCGCCACCTTCGACGCGCGCTGTTCGGCCACCAGCTTCTTCGCCATCGTCAGCCGCGCGATCGTGCGCACCAGCGCGGTGGTCACGGGATTGCTGCTTTCCGGCTTCGCGCAACGCAACGACAGATGCGTGCCGCCGCTTTCCAGCGGCGTGAACTCCGCCGTCTGCCGGACCACGGCGCCCATCGGCAAGCGGATATGCCAGGTGACGTAGTCGAACGGCCGCCAGTCGACGATATCGTGCAATGTCGATGAGTTGCCATGGGCGCAATGCTGGGTCGCACCCGGTCCGATCCGGCCGCGGGCGAGCCCCGTCATGGTCATGCCGTCAAGGCCCTGCTGCCAGCGGATCTTTTTATCGACGTCGGTAACATAGGCCCAGGCCATTGCCGGCGGCACCGGCAGGTCGCATTCCATCGCCTCGAACGCCAGCGGTTCGTCCGGCTCCACGACGATTCGGCGCGCGGCGTGCCAGCGCTTGAAAATCGGCGCGAGATCGTAGACGTAGCAAACGGTGTCGCCGAATTCACCGGACGCTTCGACGTGACGGATGGTGGCCGCAAAGAAATCCGGCAGGCCGATGGCCTCGGCCGCCTGCTCCGTCACCAGCGCGTAGGCCTTGATGCCGGTCGATGCCGTCACCGAATTCTTCATCAGCCGGTGCAGCCGGATGACTTCGGCGCCTTGCAGCTCGCTGCGCCCGGCCATCACCTGCGTCGCATAGGCGCCGTGATGCAGGAAAAATTTCAGGTCGAGCCCGGCCATGTTGCGGCAGGCATTGCAGGTGCAGGTGGTGTTCAGGCGCATGGCGCTGAGCGTATTGGCGAAACTGCAATAGATGCGCTCGATCGCATCGAGCGGAAACTGGCGCTGCGGCACGCTGGCATCGGGCATGTAGGCGAGCGCCGCATCGCCCTGCAGATTGGACAGGATGATCGGCGCCTTGATCTCGGCAAAAATGCTCTTGAACAAAGCGTCGAGAATGCCCTGCGCGTGCTCGAGTTCCGAGCGTGTCAGGAACATGGTATAGCCGGTGATATCGGCGATCAGCAAAAAACCGTTTTGCGCCAAAACCAGCACTCCGCTCTGGGATCACGACGCCAAATACGGATAGCATAGCAAAAAGTTGCGAATCGCGCAGCCAGGCGACTTTGGTACCCGGCCCATCTTGATCCACGGCGGCGGATAGATCACCATTACGGCTTCGCCAAACCCCAAAACGGGCGAGGAAAACGCATGAGCAAGGCCCCAGGGTTCAATTATGGCTGGATCGTCGTCGGCGCCGGTGCGCTGATGACCTGCGTCGGCTTCGGCTCGATGCTCTCGCTGGCGGTATTCCTGCAGCCGATTTCGGAAGCGATGGGTTGGTCGCGCGCCGGCGTCTCGGCGGCGGCGACGCTGGATTTTCTCTGCATGGGGGTCGCAGCCTTTTTCTGGGGCGCGCTGTCCGACCGGTTCGGCACCCGCATCGTCGTACTTGCCGGTAGCCTCCTGCTCGGCCTCGGTCTGGTGACGGCGAGCCAGGCTACAAGCCTGTGGCAATTTCAATTGCTGTTCGGCATCCTGATCGGTGTCGCCGCCGGTTCCTTCTATGCACCGATGATGGCCGTCGCCAGCGCCTGGATCGAAACCCGGCGCAGCCTCGCGGTTTCGCTGGTGTCGGCCGGCATGGGCGTCGCACCGCTGACGGTGGCGCCATTCGCGCGCTGGCTGATCGAGGCCTATGACTGGCGCACCGCGATGCTGGTGATTGGAATCCTCGCCTGGGCGCTATTGATTCCAGCCTCGTTCCTGGTGCGCCCGGCGCCGCAGGCAGCCGCGCCTGCAGCTACGGGCGGTACGGATGCGCCCGAAGGCCGGTGGACCGCGGCGCAAGCGTTCCGCACGCCGCAATTCATCACGTTGGCTTTGGCGCATTTCGGCTGCTGCGCGGCGCATTCGGGCCCGATCTTCCACATGGTGAGTTACGCCATGATCTGCGGCATCGCGCCGATGACCGCGGTCACGGTCTATAGCCTCGCCGGTCTCTCCGGGCTCGGCGGCCGCCTGGCGCTCGGCCTGATGGCGGACCGCATCGGGGCGAAGCCCGTGCTGGTCGGCGGATTGCTGGTACAGGCGCTGTGCGTGGCGACCTATCTCGCCGTCGCCGAGCTCGGCGAATTCTATGCGCTCTCCGTCGTCTTCGGCCTCGCCTATGGCGGGGTGATGCCGCTCTATGCGGTCCTGGTGCGGGAATTTTTCGGCGCGCGCATCATGGGCACGGTGTTCGGCGCGGTTTCCGCATTTGCAAGCCTCGGCATGGCGCTTGGACCATGGGCCGGTGGATGGGTATTCGATACCTTCCACAGCTATGGCTGGCTCTATATCGGCTCGTTCGGCATCGGGATCGCGGCGGTCGCGGTGGCCCTGAGTTTCCCCTCGCCGGTCCGCCCGTCACAACCCTCGCTGAAGCTTGGGCGCGCGACGGCATGACCGAAAAGCATCGGGATCGGCCGCCGCGCCCAGCTTGATCGGCGGCAACGAATAGATCACCATGACGCTTTCGCCGGCCGGAACCTGACGGCTTTAAGGAAACGCATGAACAAGCTTCCCGGTTTCGGCCTGGTCGAACGCGCGCAGGCGCTGGCGCCGCTGATCGCGCGCGAGGCCGACGAGATCGAGCGGACGCGGCGTCTCACCGCGCCCGTGGTTTCCGCCCTGATCGAAAACGGGCTTTATCGCGCGCTGCTGCCGCAAAGTTTTGGCGGCGCCGAGGTGGCGCCGGAAATCTTCATGCAGATGCTGGAGGAAGTGGCGAAGGCCGACGCCTCCACGGCGTGGTGCCTCGGCCAGTGCGGCGTCTGCGCGATGACGGCGGCCTACCTCGATCCGGACGCGGCGCAGGAGATTTTCAATGTGGCGCCGGGCATTCTGGCCTGGGGCGCGATCGCCCACGAGGTCCATGTCGTCCCCGGCGGCTATCGCGTGACCGGCCGCTGGGATTTTGCCAGCGGCTCGCGTCAGGCAAGCTGGTTAGGGGCCCACGTCCAGATCGTCGAGGCCAACGGCGCCAAACGGCTAAAGGCCAATGGCACGCCGGAAGTGCGCACCATCCTGTTTCCGATCGAACGCGCCACGATGTATGACGTTTGGGACGTGATCGGCCTCAGCGGCACCGGCACCGATTCCTATTCGGTCGACAATCTCTTCATCCCGGAAAAATTCGCGGTGCTCCGGGATGATCCCGCGGCGCTGCGCGAGCAAGGCCCGCTCTATCGCCTTACCACTTACACGGTGTTCGGACTGGGCTTTGCCGCGGTCTCGGTCGGCGTGGCGCGCGCCACGCTCGACGCCGCGATCGATCTGGCGCGAGGCAAGGCATCGGTCGGCATCAAGCCGATGCGCGAGAACAACGCGGTCCAGGGCGCGATCGGACGCGCCGAGGGGGACTTGCGCGCCGCGCGCGCCTATCTTTATGCGACGGCCACTGAAGTATGGCGCGAACTGACCCGCACCGGCCATCTCACCGAAGACCAGCGCCTCGCGCTCCGCCTGGCGTCGACCTGGACCATTCACCGCGCGGCCGCGGTGGTCGATGCCGCCTATCACATGGCCGGCGCCACCGCCGTGTTCAGCGCCAACAAATTCGAACGCCGCTTCCGCGACATGCACGCCATCGCCCAACAGATCCAGGCCCGCGATACCCATTATGAGGACGCCGGCCGGGCGATGCTGGGCGGCGGTTCCGTACCACGGGGCTCGGCGTTCTAGAGCATGATGCTTTTTTGGTCAGATCGGTATGAACAGGTTCACCTCGCCCCGCCTGCGGGGAGAGGTCGGATTGCGCAGCAATCCGGGTGAGGGGAACTCCCCGCGAGTCGGAGCTGTTGAGAGAGCCCCTCACCCCAACCCTCTCCCCGCGTAGGGCGAGGAGAGGGAGAAATTGCCGCACCGATTCAAGTGAACTCATACCGCTTAGATAAATGCGGACCGTGATGAAAACTTCGAACAACAAGCGCGCCGCAACGGCGATCCGGAAGAAACCCCGCGCAACTTCCTCGAATCCGGCGGTGGATGCGGTTTTCGGCGCTTACCCGAAGCCGTTGAAATCAAAACTGCTGGCGCTGCGGCGCCTGATCTTCGACACCGCGCGAACCACCAAGGGCGTCGGCCGACTCGAGGAAACCCTGAAATGGGGGCAGCCGAGTTACCTCACGCCGGAGACGAAAAGCGGCAGCACGATCCGGATCGACCAGGTAAAACCCGCCACCAACCGCTACGCGGTCTATTTCCATTGCCAGACCGATCTGGTCGAAACCTTCCGCCAGTTGTACCCGACGGAGTTCAGCTATGGCGGCAACCGAAGCATTCTGCTCGACGCCGCGGACGAGATTCCCGAACAGGCGCTGCGCCATTGCGTGGCGCTGGCATTGACCTACCATCTGAACAAGCGCAAGCCCGCGCCCGGCAAATAAAGGCAGACGCCATGCGAACAGCACACCTTCTTCACGGGTGTTGATTCCGTGTTACGCCGTGCGCCATAGAGTGACCCGATGAATCACCGCTGCCTGATCTTCTTCCTGTTCCTGCTGTCGGCAGCCGGCAGTGCCCCCGCTGCGCTGGCGCAGGACAAGGGCAGCGTCGATCAGAAGCCGCTGCCGCCGCTCGCCAATCCCAAGGATCCCAAACTGGGCGCAAAGGAATTGTTTGGCCGCAAGCTTTTGCCGGCGGCGATGCCGACGCGGGTCGTCGGCTTCTACGCCAAGGGCTGCGTCGCCGGCGCGCAAGCGCTGCCCATCAACGGCGAGACCTGGCAGGTGATGCGGTTGTCGCGCAACCGCTATTGGGCGCACCCCGATATGGTCGCGCTGCTGGAGCGGCTGGCCGACAAGGCGCACAAGGACGCCGGCTGGCCCGGCATCCTGGTCGGCGACATGTCGCAGCCGCGCGGCGGTCCGATGATCACGGGGCATGCCAGCCATCAGGTCGGGCTCGATGCCGATGTCTGGTTGACGCCGATGCCGAACCGGCGATTGTCGCGCGAGGAGCGGGAGGAAATGTCCGCTGTCATGATGGTGCGCCCGGACCGGCTCGACATCGATCCGCAGGCCTGGACGCCGAGCCATCTGAAGGTGATCCGCGCCGCCGCGCAGGAGCCGAGCGTACAACGCATCTTCGTCAATGCCGCGATCAAGAAGGCGCTGTGCCGCGAAGCCGGCGGCGACCGCCATTGGCTCTCCAAGATCCGGCCGATGTACGGCCATGACTATCACTTCCACATCCGCATCAAATGCCCGCCGGGCAGCGGCGAATGCGAGGGCCAGCCGGCGCCTTCCGAAGGCGAGGCCTGCAGCGCCGGCGATCTCGCCTACTGGTTCAAGGATTCCGTTATCCACCCAAAGCCGCCAAAAGTACCGCCGAAACCGCGGCCGCCGATGACGCTGGCGCAGTTACCGGCTGCCTGCCGCACGGTTTTGGCCGCACCGGATGCGAAACAGTAACGAATCGCAGCCACTCGACCACTTGCCCGCAACTGTCCCGCAATGGCAAAATGGTTCATATTGCCGCGAACCTGCGCCAATGCTGCCCTTCAAGTTTGGTATCGACGAGCGTTTAAGCGGAGAAGCCGACATGCGTCTGAGAATGGCGACGATAGCAGTCCTGCTCGTGGCGTTTGCCGGCGGCAGCGTGCTGGCGGACGAAACGCCATGGCCGACGAAAGCGTGGCAGGTATCGACGCCGGAAGAGCAAGGGATGGATTCGGCGAGCCTCGCGCGGCTGGTGGAAACCGTCGGCACCTACAGGCAAGACAGCCTGATGATCGTTCGCCACGGCAAGATCGTGACGGATGCCTACTACGCGCCGTATATCGCCGGCATCAGCCATGATTTGAGATCGGTGACCAAGAGCGTCGTCGGCACCCTGACCGCCATCCAGCTCAGGAACGGCAGTCTCGATAGCGTCGACCATCCGGTGGTCGATCTGTTTTCCGACAAGCAAATCGAGAATGTCGACGACAGAAAAAAGGCGATGACGGTTCAGAGCCTTTTGGACATGACGTCGGGCATCAAGTGGGTGGAGAAGTTATACACCCCGGACGAAACGATCATACAGATGTACCAAAGTCCCGATCGTGCCAACTTCGTGCTGAACCAGCCGATGGCTGAAGCGCCCGGCGCAAATTTCAATTACAACGGCGGCAATCCCTATTTGCTCTCTGCCCTGATCAACAAGAAGTCCGGGCAAAATGCGCTGGATTTTGCAAAGAAGGAGCTGTTCGAGCCGCTTGGCATCAAGAGCGCCAAATGGGGCACTGTCGATGCCCAAGGCATTACCGACGGCGAAGCCGGCCTTTACCTCTCGCCGCACGACATGGCGAGAATTGGCTATCTTTATCTTCGGAACGGAATGTGGGACGGAAAGCAGATCATTCCGGCTGAGTGGGTCGAAAGAACCAAGGCCGGAGAGGTGACGGCGACATTCGGATTCCATTATTCGAACCTGTGGTGGTCGTATCCCGAAAAGGGCGCCTACATGGCGCGCGGCCGCCATTCGCAGCTGATCCTGGTACTTCCGAAACTCGACATCGTCGCCGTCATGACCGGGGTTTTGCGGGATACCGAATTCTATTCGGCCTCCGCGCTGATCGACGACATTTCCAGCGCGGTCAAATCCGACACAGCCTTGCCTGCCGACCCCATTGCAAAAAAGCTCCTGGCCATGGCGATACGCCAGGCCGCGACGGAAAAACCGTCCGCGGTGGGCGACACGCCTGAACTGGCGCAAGCCGTTTCGGGCAAGACGTATCAATTCAACGACAATGCGCTGCGCGTGAAAAGTTTCACGCTGAATTTTCTCGACTCTGATTCATCGTGGGTCATCACCACCTATACCGATAAAGCGGACCGCCCGACGGATCGATTTACCGGGCTGGTGGGCCTTGATGGACTCTATCGCAAGAGTCCGCCGGCACCTTACGGCATTAACGCCGTCAAGGGACGCTGGATCAACCAACATACGTTTCCGATGGAACGCCGGATTCTTGGACGCGGCGAAATCCAGACCTGGGCGTTGAACTTCGACGGCGACAAGGTGACGGTGAATTTTGAAAACACCGATGGCTTCAAGACGGAATTGCACGGCGAAATCAAGGAGTGAATGCGGGGACGCCGGCGCTTCGCCGCCGGCATAGTCCGGGCAAATCGATCTTGGCCAACGACGCGGAGCCTTTGCTCGGCCCGTACAATGCTGTAAGCTCTTCAGCGCGATGTCCCGGACGGATCGTAAGTCCCCGGGGACCAGCGGAACGGCGCTTCCGCCTCTCGCATTCAATCCTCATCAACGCCCGATTTGCGCGCGCAGATTGCGCCGCGAGCGGGCTCGGAGCGCCACCATGCGTCGTCTCATCGGATTCCTCACTGCCCTTGTCCTGCTGTGCGGATCGGCCTTTTCACCCGCGCTGGCCCAGGACAAGTCCCTTATCGTATTTGCCGCAGCCTCGATGAAGAACGCTCTGGACGACATCGACACGGCCTTCACGGCCAAAACCGGCGTCAAGGTGGTCGCAAGCTACGCCGCAAGCCCGGCACTCGCCAAACAGATCGAACAGGGCGCGCCGGCGGATATTTTTGTCTCCGCCGATACCGACTGGATGGACTATGCGATCGGCAAGAAGACGATCAACGAACCGACGCGGGTCAATCTGCTCGGCAACAGCCTCGTGCTGGTCGCGCCGAAGGATTCAAAGGATCGACAAGGTGGCGATCGCGCCCGGCTTCGATCTCGCGAAACTCGCAGGCGATCGCAAGATCACGACGGCCGATGTGAAGTCCGTGCCGGCCGGTAAATATGCCAAGGCGGCGCTGGAAAGGCTCGGCGCCTGGACCGCCGCCGAACCGAAATTCGCGATGACCGAAAACGTGCGCGCCGCACTTGCGCTGGTGGCGCGCGACGAGGCGGTGCTCGGTATCGTCTATTCCACCGACGCCAAGGTCGAACCCGGCGTCAAGATCGTCGGCACCTTTCCGGCGGATTCCCATCCCGCCATCATCTACCCCGTCGCGGCGACAACGACCGCGAAGGCCGAAGCGACTGACTACCTCGCCTTCCTGCGCTCCTCAGTCGCGAAGGCGATCTTCGAGAAATACGGGTTCTCGTTTCTCGTCAGTCCGACGACTTAAATTGTTCGAGCTCTCGCCAACGGAATGGACGGCGATCCAGCTTTCGCTGCGGGTCGCCACCGTCGCGACGCTGGTGGCGACGCCGCTCGGCGTCGCGGTGGCGTGGTTGCTGGCGCGGCGTGATTTCTGGGGCAAGTCGGCCGTCGATGCGTTGATCCACCTGCCGCTGGTGCTGCCGCCTGTGGTGACCGGTTATCTGCTGCTGCTGACCTTCGGCCGGCGCGGGCTGGTCGGCGCGTGGCTCGCCGACCATCTCGGCATCGTGTTCGCATTCCGCTGGACCGGGGCGGCGCTGGCTTGCGGGATCATGTCGTTTCCGTTGCTGGTGCGGCCGATCCGGCTCTCGATCGAAGCGGTGGATCGAAGACTGGAGCAGGCGGCGAGCACGCTCGGCGCCGAGCCTTTCCGGGTATTCCTGACCGTCACGCTGCCGCTGGCGTTGCCGGGCGTGCTGGCCGGCATGGTGCTTGGCTTTGCCAAGGCGATCGGCGAATTCGGCGCAACCATTACCTTCGTGTCGAATATTCCCGGCGAAACCCAGACCATTTCGTCGGCGATCTATTCGCTGATCCAGACACCCGACGGCGATCCCGCGGCGCTGCGGCTGGTCGCGGTTTCCACTGTCATCGCGCTCGTCGCGCTGGTCGCCTCCGAATGGTTCGCGCGGCGCGCCATACGGCGCCTGCACGGGAACTGATGATGCTGCGGATCGACGTCACAAAACAGCTCGGCGAATTCTCGATCGAAGCTTCTTTCGCCAGCGAAGGCCGGGTCACCGGCCTGTTCGGCGCATCGGGCGCCGGCAAGACATCGCTGATCAACATGATCGCGGGATTGCTGCGGCCCGATCGCGGCATCATCGCCATCGACGGCGAAGTGCTTGATGATACCAGGGGCGGTCTGCACGTCCCGGCGCATCGCCGCCGGATCGGTTATGTGTTTCAGGATGCACGGCTGTTTCCGCATCTCGATGTGCGCCAGAATCTCGATTATGGCCGGCGAATGAACCGGCTTGCCGAGGATGCCGCCGCGCGTGCCCGCGTCACCGACCTGCTCGATATCGGCGATTTGCTCGATCGCCGCCCAGGCCAGCTTTCCGGCGGCGAGCGCCAGCGCGTCGCGCTCGGACGCGCGCTGTTGGCGCAACCGCGACTGCTGCTGCTGGACGAGCCGCTGGGGTCGCTCGACGACGAGCGCAAGGTCGAAATCCTGCCCTATCTGGTGCGGCTGCGCGACGAGGCCGGCATACCCATGGTCTATGTCAGCCACGACGCCGGCGAAATGCGCCAGCTCGCGACGCAGATCGTGATGCTCCGGCGCGGACGGGTGATCGCGTTCGGCGGCCCGGAAGTGCTGCCGGGCGTCCTTTCGCCGGCCTGAAATGCGACTTCGGCCTTGTGTCGCGCGGTTGATCTGCCTCAATGAAGTTTCGGAGCATTCGATGCAAGGTGCCTGCATTCACGTGGAGGTGGGCCATGAGCGCGCGTATCAACGTCGGCAAAGCAGGCCTAGTGCTTGGGGCGGTGATCGGCGGATGGCATCTGTGCTGGTCGGCGTTGGTCGCGCTGCATTGGGCTCAGCCCGTCGCCGATTTTGTTTTCTGGATGCACTTCATCAGACCCATCTACGTGATCGAGCCGTTTGATGTCGCAAGGGCCGCAGTTCTTCTCATCGTTACCGCAGGCGTTGGTTTTTTGGTTGGATCGGTATTCGCATTAGTGTGGAATGCGATGCACAGAGCCTGACGACAAACGGGCGCCGCGGCGATATCCGCCGGAGGTCACGCGCTAAATCCCCGCCACCGACGACCACATCACCGACAGCTTGCGCTTGAGCCTGCCCATCCGCGTCGCGGGCGCGGTGTCTTCGTCTTCCGGCAGGCGAAGGCCGACGACATTGACCCGGCCGCCGCCAAGACTGCGCGCCACCAGCACGATGGTGTCGAGCTCGAGGGTGTCGCCCTCTTTCGGGGCGTGATCGAGATGAACATCGAAATAATCCGAAAGCGTCAGCTTCGAGCTCTCGTCATCCACCGCGACGCCGTAGATCTCGGCCAGTTCGCCAAGCGTGTGCTCGCCGGAGACGACAAAGTCTCCGAGCAGATGCGGATCGGGCGCGGTGCCAGGTTGCATGTCGACAAAGAACCGGTCCAACGCCTCGGCCTTTTCCGGCGGCGCCAGCAAATAGATGTAGTCGCCGGGGAGAACCGGATCGGCCTCCGTGGGTGAGAGAATGTGCTGGTCACGGATGACCAGCGTCGGCTTCGACCAGGAGGGAATGAGGCCGCGCCGGAAATACAGGCTTTTCGAACGCACGGGATAGCCGACCAGCTGCTGTTCGAGTTGTCCGGGCAGATCGAGTTCGACCCGCCGCGGCCCGCGATCCGCCCGCGGCAGCGCCACATGCAGCCGCCGCGCGGCCGCCGCCAGGGTCCAACCCTGCAGCAACAACGAGATGATGACCACGACGAAGGCGACGTCGAAATAGAGATGGGCCTTGGACAAACCAACCAGCATCGGAATCGACGCCAGGAAGATCGCAACCGCGCCGCGCAGGCCGGTCCAGGCGATGAATATCTTCTCCCGCCAGTTGAAGCGAAACGGCGCGAGACACAGAAACACCGCTATCGGCCGCGCCACCAGCATCAGGACCAGCGCCACGATCACGGCGGGGATTATGCTGACCACCAGCCGCTGCGGCGAGACCAGAAGCCCGAGCAGCACGAACATCACGATCTGCGCCAGCCAGGTCGCGGCGTCGAGAAACGTCACCACCGAATTGTGGGCGCGGGTCGGCCGGTTGCCGATCACGATGCCGGCGAGATACACCGAAAGAAATCCCGAGGCATGCGCGATCTGGGCGACGCTGAAAATCACCAACGCCGCGGTGGCGACAAAGGGCGCGTGCAGGCCTTGCGGCAACGCCACGCGATTGAGCGCCAAAACGACGAGCCGTCCGCCGATGATGCCGACGATGGCGCCGAGCACCGCCTCGCGGACGAGTTCGAGGGCGACATGGGAGGCCGAGCTTTGGCCGATCGAAATGAACTCGACCAGCATCAGCGTCAGAAACACCGCGAACGGGTCGTTGGTGCCGGATTCCGCCTCCAGCGTGGCGCCGACGCGGGGACGCAGGCGAAGGCCCTGCGCATGCACCAGAAGAAATACCGCCGCTGCGTCGGTCGACGCCACGACTGCCCCGGCCAGCAGCGCCTCGATCCAGTTCAGATCGAGCACATATCTGGCGACAGGAGCGGTGACCAGCGCCGTCAACAGCACACCGATCGTTGCCAAAACCATCGAGGGCGCCAACACCGCGCGAATGCTTTGAAACCTCGTTCGCAGGCCGCCGTCGAACAGAATCAGCGCCAGCGCGACCGATCCGACCAGATAGGTGGTGCGCACATCATCGAACCGCAGCCGGCCCGGACCGGAATCGCCGGCCAGCATGCCGATCACGAGAAACACCAAGAGCAGCGGCGCGCCGAATCGCAACGCCAGCAGGCTCGACAGAATGCCGGCCATCACCAGAACCGCGCCCAGAAGGATGGCGATGCTGACCTGGTCGAGAGACGCCATCAATCCCCTCGCAAACAACCGCAAATACTTGCAATTGCATCCTTATCGCCGCCGCCCTTCGACGCCAACCGATTTTTGCGGCTCACGGAAATGCGCCCTGTTCCTCACTAACTTGCATCAGCGGTGTGTCGTAGCGATGGCGCTGGAACCGCGGTTATGGGAATCTGGCGAATATTCGAATCAAGTTTGTTCGATCCTCCCGTTGTCCCCTGAGATCCCAACGATGATCCCGAACGACATCACCGAATTCCTGCACGCCGCGGCGCGATCGATTGGCGCAGAGGTCACCTCGCCCTGGTTCTATCTGCAGCTCGGGCTCATTCTGGCCGCCGCCGGCATCGCCCTGGCGGCGGGCGCCATCGTTCGCTCGCGCATCGACATGACTTCGCTCGCCATGGGCTTGCCGACGCCGCTGCGGCTGTTGTTGCGCGTATTGGTCCGCAGCACGCCGGCGGCGGTGTTCGCGGCGCTGATGACGCTGGCGCGCCTGGCGATGCTGACGTCGACCTGGCCGAGCCGCAGCTATCTGCTTGGCGTCGCGGCCAAGCTCGCCCTCGCGTGGCTGATCATCCGGCTCGTAACCTCGGTGATCCGCAACAGCTTCGTCGTTCGCCTGGTGTCGCTCTCGGCATGGCTGGTGGCGGCGTTGAGCATTCTCGGCCAGCTCGGGCCGACGATCGACATGCTTGACTCGGTCTCGATCGTGCTTGGCGGGCTGCGGCTGACGCCGCTGCTGCTGATCAAGCTCGGCGTACTACTGGTGGTGGCGCTATGGCTGTCCAACGTCGCCAGCAACTTCGCGGAAAGCCGGATCACGAAATCCAGCGACCTCACGCCATCGATCCAGGTGCTGCTGGTCAAGATGGTGCGGCTGGCGCTGATCATCTTTGCGGTCGCGGTCGCCATGAGCGCGGTCGGCATCAACCTCTCCGCGCTGGCGATCTTTTCGGGCGCTGCCGGCGTCGGCATCGGCTTCGGCCTGCAGAAGATCGTCGCTAATTTCATCAGCGGCATCATTCTGCTGGCGGACAAATCGGTGAAGCCGGGCGATCTCGTCACCATCGGCGACAGCTCGGGGCGCATCAGCGCAATGAAGACCCGCTATATCTCGGTCGCCGCCGGCGACGGCCGCGAGTTCCTGATCCCGAACGAGGATCTGGTGACGCAAAAGGTCACCAACTGGACCTATACCGACAAGAATACGCTGGTGAGGGTCAATTTCGCCACCCACTACGACGCCGATCCGCGGCTGGTCTGCAAGCTGGCGATCGATATCGCCACCGCCGCGCCGCGCGCCATCAAGCTCAAGCCGCCGAACTGCCTGCTGACCGAATTCGCCGAGTCCGGGATGAAATTTTCCTTAACCTTCTGGATCGCCGATCCCGACGGAATGGACAGTGTGAAGAGCGAGGTGATGCTAGCGCTGTGGGACGTCTTCAAGCGCGAGGACATCCGGCTGCCTTATCCCGTGCGCGAAATCCGCATCCGCAGCGGCACGCTGCCGATGGAGGTTTCGAACTGACGCGAATACGCCTTTCCTTTGAATTAATCGGGAATCATCGGCGATTTCCATTGCGCCATGACAATATCGCGACCCAACCATGGCTTGCTACTGCCGGTCCCGATCATTAAATTGGGACTGCAAATCAGCTTTTCCCGCCAGAACCTTATCCGCCCATGAGCTACGTCGAAGCCTCCGATACCTCGTTACGCAAGACCGGCCAGATCAAGCTGCATGGGCCGAGCGGATTCGCCGGCATGCGCAAGGCAGGTAGCCTGGTCGCCAAATGCCTCGATGAACTCACCGATATCGTCAAGCCGGGTGCGCCGACTTCGCGGATCGATGAATTCGTCCGCGAGTTCGCATTCCGCCACGGCGCCTACCCCGCGACCCTGATGTATCGCGGCTACCGCTATTCGACCTGCACCTCGATCAACCACGTGGTCTGCCACGGCATGCCCGGCGACCGGGCGTTGAAGGAAGGCGACATCGTCAATATCGATGTGACCTTCATCGTCGAGGGCTGGTACGGCGATTCCAGCCGGATGTATGCGATCGGCCCGATTTCCAGGAAGGCCGAGCGGCTGATCGAGGTGACCTACGAGGCGATGATGCGCGGCATCGCCGCGGTGAAACCCGGAGCCACCACCGGCGACGTCGGCCACGCCATCCAGAGTTTCGTCGAGCCGCAGGGCATGAGCGTGGTGCGCGATTTCTGCGGCCATGGTCTGGGCCGCATGTTCCACGACGAGCCTAACATCATCCACATCGGCCGGCCGGGCGAGGGCGTGGCGCTGAAGCCGGGCATGTTCTTCACCATCGAGCCGATGATCAATCTCGGCAAGCCGCATGTGAAGATCCTGTCCGATGGCTGGACCGCGGTGACCCGCGACCGTTCGCTGTCGGCGCAGTTCGAGCATTCGGTCGGCGTGACCGCAACCGGCGTCGAAATCTTCACGCTGTCGCAACGCCATGCCGAGAAGCCGCCGGCGGCCGCGTAATTTCTGACAATTTACGGTTGCAAAACCCGGCCGGCACGGCATGGTTGGGCCAATGCCCGCGAAAACCAGCGATACCCCGGATCAGGCTACAGAGACGCC
This sequence comes from uncultured Alphaproteobacteria bacterium, assembly GCA_963742425.1. GTDB lineage: Bacteria > Pseudomonadota > Alphaproteobacteria > Rhizobiales > Xanthobacteraceae > Bradyrhizobium. The sequence continues at coordinate 321,532 of CAVULR010000002.1, read as the reverse complement.
GCATTATCACGGCCATCGCGAGCGGCTGCGGGAACGCTTTCACGGCGCCGGACCCGATGCTCTCAGCGATTACGAGTTGCTGGAGATGGTGCTGTTCACCGCCCGCTCCCAAGGCGATGTCAAGCCGTTGGCAAAAGAGCTGATCAAAAAATTCGGCTCGTTCGCCGAGGTCGTTCACGCGCCGGAAGCGCGCCTGCGGGAGGTCAGGGGTGTCGGGGACAGGACAGTCACCGAACTCAAACTGATCGCGGCCGCAGCCAGCCGCATTGCCAGGGGTCAGCTGCAGCAACGAACTCTACTATCGTCATGGAATGACGTGATCGACTATTGCCGCACCAGCATGGCCTTCGCCGACAAGGAGCAGTTTCGGGTTCTGTTTCTCGACAAGCGCAACAAACTGATCGCCGATGAAGTGCAGCAGACCGGCACCGTGGACCACACGCCGGTCTATCCGCGCGAGGTGATCAAGCGCGCGCTGGAACTATCGGCAACGGCGGTCATCCTGGTGCACAATCACCCCTCCGGCGACCCGACGCCGTCAAGTGCGGATATTCACATGACAAAGGCGATCGTCGACATCGCCACGCCGCTCGGCATCGCCGTGCACGACCACATCATCGTCGGCAAGAACGGACATGCGAGTTTGAAGGGGATGAAGTTGATCTGAGAAGTAGCGGCCCCGCGCATTCGTTTCGTCGATGCCGAGTCAACCAAAGACTTGAGTGGAGAACGAACCACGTATAGGTTTGCCGCGGTTGTAGGGGAAGGACCTATACAATCCAAGCCCTGTTAGGGGAATTGGAGAGAAGACTATGCGCACACTGATGATAGCAGTGGCGACCGCCATGCTCAGCTCGCTTGTTTCAACTGCGGTACACGCGGACTGCAGGACAAGTGCGGGATGGTTTCAGCTACAAGGCGATTCGGCCAGCTATACTGATACTGTTAGCGGCGGGTCGACGTGCACTCATCCGAGTTGTGCCGGCGGCAGCACGATATTCACCGGCGTTTCGGTGGTCTCACCACCGCGCAATGGCACGTTATCCTCTTCGGGATTGAGCGCAACCTATACCCCGAAGTCTGGCTTCAAGGGCTCGGATCAGTATGTCATCAAGGTGTGCGGTAACCGTTCTGGTTCTCCTGGTTGCTCGACACTTACCTACGCGGTAACCGTTCAGTAAGTGTGCCGGCTCATCTCAGGCGATATCACCAGTTCCAAACTCGCTTTGTTACGCCTTGCGCTATCGCAGGCGTTGCCGGTGCGTATCTCCATACGACAATGCGCTTGACCCATGAGTAGCGAAATCGCGCGCGCAATTGCCGAAGACAGGCTGAAAGAGCTTCGGAAACTGTCGTACGGAGAATTGGCCGAATTGGTGGGCCAGGTTTCCTGTGATCGAATAAAGCGGCCGGACGGCGAGGAATATCAGGTGGAAACCGAGGCTCGTTGGGACGGCAAGACAGGCGGCGATACCAGGGTGATCGTTGCCGTTGACGGTCCGGGAGCCAGCGCCTTTGCCCCGCTGACGGAGACTTTCATCATGTCGGCGGACGGTTCATTCATAGGAGAAAAATGAGAACCAAATTCGCGCAATTGCAACCGCGCGAAAACATTTTGGAAATTTCGCGATTTTGATTCTCGATAAATCGCGAAATCGACTGATTTACCGATTCTTGTCCGCTTTGCTCATGCCGCCCGGCTTCGCCAGTGCGGCTGCGGCGCCCTTGAGATCACCTGCGTTGCGCTTCCTCTGGCACTCCAGATTATTGTAGCAGGTCATCTGTTTTGACGACTTGCCGAGAAAATCCGTGCATCCAGATTGGCAGCCGGAGGACCCTCCACAGCAGGCCATGCAGGAATTGTACTCGCCAGTGGAACACCTTCCTTTTGCTCCCGCTTCGAAAGCGGGAAAAGAGGTCGCGGCGAAGACAAAACAGATTCCGAGGATTAGGTTTCTCAAGCAATCCCTCCCGAGCCTCAAATTCATTGCCTGAAGTAGTAGGCTTCAGCGGACAATTGACCGTAGGTGAACGGTTCCTGCTGCTTGCTGGTGCTCGCGAGAACATCGTCATGCACCAGTCGAAATAATTGATTGATCTCGATTCCCGGCAGTTCAATGCGATTGGCTAGCGCAGTCGCGAGTGGACTATTCTCGCCCATCCCATCGGTAGCTACATTGCCGTGCTTAGTCGCAAATGCCACCAGTGTTCCACTCTCGGGTTCGATCCGCGCAAGGCCGCGGCCGGCCGCCGATGGCTGCAAGCCCTTCATGTCAGCAATGAACGGATTGTCACGGCAAGCATCCAGAACTATCAATCTCAATTTGCTCGCCTTTGCTACAGCGTTGATGACTTGGTCAAGAGCAATGCTTTCCTTTGGAATATCAGCGTCATTTTCGTATTTGACATCAATCGGGACCAGATAATTGCTGCCATCCAGCTCAATGCCATGACCGGCATAATAGACTACCGCCCAATCTGCATTCTCGGCATCCTCAACGAAGGCCTTGAGTGCAGCTGCCATGCTTTCCCGCGTCCCATCGATCAGAAGCTGGACTTTCAAAAATCCCGCACCTCGGAGCGCATTAGCAATTAGAATCGCATCATGCTTCGGGTTCTTGAGAGAGTTTACTCCATTGTATCGGGAGTTGCCGATCACCAATGCAGTGCGTACGCCAGCGTGGTCTACGGGCCGACGAGCAACTCCCGAGCCTGCGCCAAGCTTTGCATCGATCCGATCGATCCCCGCCGCAGCTACGCCATGAGAAGGAAAAATATCCAACGTCGTTTGAAAGTCAGCACGAGCTTCAGGCAACCGTTGCGACAACTCGTAAGCCTTCGCACGTTGAAGCAAGGCAGACACGTTGCCGGGCTTCAGCAAAAGTGCCTTGCTAAAGTCCGCTATAGCGGCATCGTAGGCGCCCTTCGCGAGGTAAGTCTTTCCACGGCCAAGACTCGCCGTATACAAACCTGGGCTGAAACGAAGCGCTTCGTTGTAATCAGCCAGGGCCAGTTCCGTGTTACCGAGATTCAGATAGGCAAATGCTCGTCCAACCAGCGCTAACGGATTGTTCGGCGCAAGTGCCACCGATTTTTTCTGTGCGACGAGGGCATCTTCGTATTTCTGTAGCCTGGTATAGGCATCACCCAAGTGAGCGTAAGACGGCCCATAGCTGGGATCGATCCTGATTGCTTTGTTGATCTCGGCTATCGCCAGCTCTGGTTCGCCCATGCTTGAATAGGCGAGCCCGCGAAAGGCAAACGGAGCCGGGTCGGATGGCCGGATTTTGCCAGCAGTATTGAAATCGGCGAGTGCGCGACCGGTGTCGTTTGAGGACGATAAGTAGGCCAAACCTCGCACTATCAGGCACAACGTGTTTTGCGGATTAAGCGTCAACGCTTGATTGCAATCAGCAATCGTCCGCTCAAACTGACCCAGACGCAGGTATGCCCGACCTCGGAAACTATAAGCCTCGGAATTTTTTGGATCCAGTTTGATGGCTACATCGAGTTCGGCAACAGCCGCCTGATATTTCCCCTGATCAAAAAGCTCCTTTCCCTTCAGGCGCAAAGCGGCAGCTGATAGACTTGAATTCTTGGCGGAGCTACTGAGGCTAGAATTCGCAGCACGGTGCGGCTGCTGCGCAATAGCGTATTTGCTTGGGGCTGCAATGGTCACAACACTCGCAAGTGTAGACAGGAGGATCATCCTGACAACGGTGTGGCGCTGCATCACGGGCAACATTTTCCTAATTGGGTGGTAAGCTCAATCAATACCTGCATCCCGTTTTTATCATCTAATCATTCACTGGGGGAAGCGTCAGGTTTGTCCGAAGTTCGCAAGGCGTGGCGGAAGACCCGCCTAAAGGAAGGAATCGCGGCAATGAAGAAGCGCAAGATTGGGTATCAGGGCCTCGAAGTTTCCGAAATCGGCCTCGGATGCATGACCATGACTGGCGGCTACGGACAGTCCCCGGATCGTGCAGCCGTGATTCAACTCGTCCGCACTGCCGTAGAGCGCGGCGTGACCTTCTAGGAAGCCATCCAGTCTCTCGACTATGTCTGGACGCACTTGTCCGACGCGATGACGCTCGAATGTGGTCGCTATCCGCACCGCAAGTTCCTCTTTGCGATCGGGCTGACATTCGACGAAGCCGCCGCTCGCTGAGAGTGCGCGAGCAAGCATTACTCCGTCGATCGCCGGCGATATCGCCTCCGTATCAGGCCTGCAGCGCTTCGAGTACCTTGGCGGTGTCGGTGTACATGTCGAACTTTGCGATGCGGCCGTCACGCACCGTCCAGGCATGCGCGAACGGCGCGGTCATCGACTTGCCGGTAGCCCTGGAGGTGCCCGAGTAAACCCCGAGCGAGACCAGGCGATTGCCGTCGGCGATGACCTCGTGCGCCTTGGCCGAGAACCCGTCCCAGTCGCGCATCAGCGGGACGAAAAGCTTGTTCAGAACTTCCTGGGGCGAGTGCCAGGTGCCGCTGTAATACGGAAAGCGTTCGGCTTCCGTCCATTCCAGATCGTCGCGAAGCAAAGCAAGAACGCCGGGGACGTCGCCGCGCCCAAGCGCATCGTAGAAGCCACGAACAGTGTCGGTCGGGGTTTTCATGATCAAGCTCCGTGGTTGGAGGGGAAAGCCGGCGCCGGAGCGCCGACCGGATCGTCACCGCCTATGCTGCCTTGAGGATCCCGGCGGCAGCGATCGCATCATTCAAGCCCTTGATCGGATCCTGGGTCAGCAGCGAAGGCTGATAGCGGATCGTCTGGATATCGTTGACGCCGATGAAGCGAAGCCACCAGTCGAGATAGTTCGACTGGAAATCGAGCCCGTATTGCGGGGGAACGCCGGGCGCGAAGACGCCGCTGGAATAAACAACCGTCGCCTTTTTGCCGTTGAGCAGTCCGGAGTATCCCTTCGCCGGATCAAATCCGAACAACAGTCCAGGTTGGGTAATGATGTCGATATAGAGCTTGAGCCGGTACGGAATGCCGCCGTTCCACATCGGCACGCCCAGAACGTAGTGATCGGCCGCCTTGAACCGTTCGGTGATTTCGACGATCCGGTCCCAGGCAGAATGCGTGGCGTCGTTGAGTTTGCCAACGCCGAAGAAAGTCATTTTGGCGGCGGCGCTGTTGCCGTCGAATTCCGGCAACGGCTCACGCCAGAGATTCAAGGTATCTACGACGAGACGCGGGTCATGCTTGCGAAGCATCTCGATGTGGGCGCGCGCGATTTCATTCGATTTGGAATCGGCCCCGCGTGGCGAGGCCTCGATATGCAGGAGCTTGGTCATGGGAGGCGCTTTCGGTTGGATGAGTTGCGGGAATCAGGGAATGCGAGGCTGACGGCTGGCACCTGCCGGCCGTCAGTGTTGGCGGGCTTTGCCTTACTTCGCGGCGCCCTGCTTCGCGGGGACGTAGTCGAACTTGCCGCCCTGGCTGACGAAGAAGATGCATTCGTTCGGCGAAACGCATTTGGTGACATGCGGCTCGCCGCCCTTCTGGTACCAATACGAACCCACCGGAAGCTGGACGTCCGTGCTGCCCGGCTTGCCGTTGACGGCGACGCCGGAGACCACGACACCCCAATAGTCTTCGCTGTGGGTATGGAGCGCGCTGACAAAGCCCGCAGGCATCTTGATGAACGTGCCGTGCGGACCGTGCGTAAGATCGCCGAACGCGGGCGCCGCGTTCAGTTCACCGTGGACGCCGTCGGTGACGCCGGTTGCGCCATAATGCAGTTGCGTGACCGGAGTGTTGACCGAAGGCTGGCCGCTCTGCGCGGCGACCGCGGAAATCGAGATGGCCGAGAGCGCGGCCACGCCGAGGAGCTGTAGGCGTCTCATATTCATGACGAAGGTCTCCTTTGTTAGATAATGATTGGCCTGGAGCCGTTGATGGTTTGGCCGGCCGGGATGATCGGGCGCCGCCTGGTGGCGGCGACCGAAAGGCAGGGATGCAGGATTAGGCGGCGACCGCCTTGGCAGGCAGCCGCGCGAGGAATTCGCCGACGGCACCCGCAATCTCCGCACCATGCGTCTCCAGCGCGAAGTGGCCGGTGTCGTAAAAGCGAACTTCTGCATCCGGCACATCGCGGCGGAACGCCTCAGCCCCTGGCGGCAGAAAGAACGGATCGTTCTTGCCCCAGACCGCGAGCAGCGGCGGACGGTGGGTGCGCAGATATTTCTGGAAATCGGGATAGAGCGCGACGTTGCTCGCATAGTCGAGGAACAGGTCGAGCTGGATCTCGTCATTGCCCGGCCGCGCCAGCAGCGCGCTGTCGAGCGTGTAGCTTTCCGGCGCGACAAGGCTTTCGTCGCTGACGCCATGGACGTACTGCCACCTGGTCGTTTCGGGCTTGAGGAAATCCCGCAATGCAGCCCGGTTCTTCGCAGTCGGCTCGCGCCAGTAGGCCTGGATCGGATTCCATCCCTCGCTCAGGCCCGCCTCATAGGCATTGCCGTTCTGCGAAATGATCGCGGTGATGCGATCGGGGTGCTTGAGCGCGATGCGGAAGCCGACCGGTGCGCCGTAGTCGAAAACAAAAATGGCAAAGCGGTTCAGGCCGACCACCTCAGTGAACCTGTCGATCACCTTGGCAAGGGAGGCAAACGTATAGGGGAAGTTCGCCCGGTCGGGCGCTTCGGTGAAACCAAATCCCGGCAGGTCGGGTGCGATCACGTGATACCGGTCGGATAGCGCCGGGATCAGATCGCGAAACATGTGACTGGAAGTCGGAAACCCGTGCAGCAAAAGAAGGACGGGCGCGTCACGGCGGCCGGCCTCGCGATAGAAGACGTTCAAGCCGTCGACATCGACGGTGCGGTGGGCGATGGGGGACATTTGCGGCTCCTTGGGGTTACGTGGACCGTAGTAACCTTTAATATGCTATTTAGACAGTTACTCTCGGAAAGATAACTTGTCAAGAAGCTTTTTGATGGTTATGTATGTTTTAATCGGTGCCGTTCTAAACCGTTGAAACCGGAGCAAATTTCTGATGGCGGATGCGCGCCCAGCCCCAATGTTCATCGCCGATGCGCACGGGCTCGACTTCCTGAACACCACTGCCGCGCCCTCGGGCAGCGATATCGAGTGGCTGGGTAACGGTCAGGATCTTCTCGCCTGGCTCGAGCAGGCGGGCTTGGTCCCGGCCAGCGTCGCAAAGGCCATGCGGGCCGACACGATCCCAGGTGAACTCGACGCCGTCGCGGCGCAGGCGCGAGTCTTGCGCGAATGGTTTCGCAACTTCGTGCTCGCCCATGCCGGACATCCGGTCACACCGAATACGCTGGCTGAGCTGGGGCCGCTTAACCGCCTGCTGGAACGGGACGAGGCCTATGGCGAGATCGTCGCGTCAGATGCGGAGGCGCAGCATGATCACGGCTTGCATTGGCATTGGCGAAGGCGCTGGCGCACGCCGGATACGCTGCTGTTGCCGATCGCACAGGCCATGGCCGATCTTGTCTGTGATGAGGATTTCACCATGGTGAAGAATTGCGAAGGCCCGACCTGCACCTTGCTGTTCCTCGACACCACCAAGGGCCATGGGCGGCGGTGGTGCAGCATGGCGGTGTGCGGCAATCGCGCCAAGCAGGCGACGCACCGGGCCCGTGGAAAAAGCATCGAGGGACGCTGAGACGAACTCGCGCGGTGCGCCGCATCGCTTCCAAAAAGCTCGCTATTGATAACCATCATAAACTAGTTTATAAGGTTATTAGCGGCGGCGCGCCTGGAGGCGACAAGGACGAGGCCTGTGCCCGCGCCGGTGTCGCCAGGATTCAGGATCGCGTGACGGCCGCGGCGCAGAAGCGCACCAATTGACATCGGGAGAGCCACCTATGCCGATCCAGCGATCGCCCGTCGGGGTGACAGTATCGGGGCGCCGCCCGAACGAGAGAATCACGGTGTTCGCAACGAGTGCCGCCTTCTTCATGATCATCCTTGATACCTCGATCGTGAACCTGGCACTGCCCCAGATCGGTGCGGACCTCGCGTCCAGTCTGGTCGGACTACAGTGGATCGTCGACGGTTACGCGCTGGTGTTCGCAAGCCTGTTGCTCAGCGCCGGATCCCTCGGCGATCGGTTTGGCGCGAAGCGTGTCTTCATGACCGGTCTGGCCGCCTTCACCTTGGCCTCGGCACTTTGCGCCGCGTCGCCGACTTTATCCACGCTCCAGATTTCTCGCGTTCTGCAAGGCGTGGGCGCAGCATTGCTGCTGCCGACCTCGCTCGCCCTTCTCAACCACGCGATCGCCGATCCCGGGCGCCGGACCCGAGCCATCTCGGCCTGGGCCAGCGCCGGCGCGCTCGGCATCGCGCTTGGTCCGGTTCTGGGTGGAGTGCTGGTCGAGGCGTTCGGCTGGCGCAGCATCTTCGCGGTGAACCTGCCCGTGGGGCTCGCAGGGTTGTGGCTGACATGGCGTCATCTTCCGGAGAGCCCGCGCAGCGTGGTGCGGTCTCTCGATCCGATCGGTCAGGGGCTCGTCATCACAGCGCTTGCCGCGCTTACCTATGCGCTGATCGATGCGGGCCGATCGGGTTTTGCAACGCCTGCGCCGTGGATCGCCGGCAGCGTGTTCCTCTTCGCCGCCACAGGTTTCGTCTTCACCGAATCGGTGGTCCATCAGCCGATGCTTCCGCTCGGCCTTTTCCGTCGCGCCGCCTTCACCGCAACCGCGATGATCGGGCTCATGCATAATGTCGGGATCTACGGCATGATCTTTGTGCTGAGCCTCGCTTTTCAGAGGCTGCGAGGCACCGACCCGCTGACGGCCGGGCTATTGTTCCTGCCCATGACAGGCGCGTTGGCGCTCGGCACGCGGCTTGGATCGCGGGTGTTGCGGTCGTACCAACCGGTCTGGCCCCTGGTATGCGGACACCTGGCGGCCGGTCTCGGCGCGCTCGGCCTCGCCGCAATCGGCGTAGGTGCGCCTGCCGTCGCGCTCGCGGCCCCATTGCTTGTGATCGGTCTCGGCGCCGGCACGACGACGCCGGCCATGAGCCTCTCGATCCTCGACTCCGTCGACCGCAGCCAATCAGGCCTCGCCTCGGGACTCTTGAATGGTGCGCGCCAGACCGGCGGCGTCATCGGTGTGGCGCTGCTCGGCGCGCTCATTGGAGAGCCCGCCACATTTGACGGCGCGCGATCCGCGTTTCTCCTCGCCGCAGGCGCGCTCGCATTGGCGGGGATCGTGGCGCTTTCGGCGTTGCGGCCGGCCAGGCTCGCGGGCCCTGCCATCGCCAGCAAAGAATGCCTCGCAAAATAGCGAGCAAATCGTCCGGTATCGCCACGCGACATCCGTCGCAAAGGAACGGGCGATGCAGATCCGGTGCGTCGGCGAGGCGTGCGCGCCTTGAAAAAGATCGCGACCGGCTCTATGCGGCACGCGATATCCGCGCATAATCGCAAATCACCGGCAAGAACGGACGGTGCGCAGTCTCCGACCGGCAGGTCTCGATGCGAAGCTCACCGCTGACCGCCATTGCAATTTCCTTGATGATCGCGGCCGTTGCCTGGGCCCTGCCCTTCACGGCTCCCATGGTTTGGAGCTATTGGGCATCGGGCATCTGGTGGGCGGTCAGCGTCGGCGCGATCGCGATTCATGGCAAGCGGGGGCTCTGGGTTCTTCTGGGCGCACCGGTGGCCCTGTGGCACATCGCGTTCGCCGCCTTGATCGATATCGCCTGGCGCTGATTACTGCCGCAGCATGATCAGCGGATCGGCGTTGTCGGGCACCCGCCGCCACTGCGCGTTGTCGTCGGCCTCGAAGCGCCAAACCTCGCCGCTCGCCGCCATCAGCAACAACTCGCCGCGCTCCAGCCGCCAAACCGTCGGCGCAAAGGCTGCCACGGCCGGATCGCAGCGCGGCTTGAGAAAGACCGCGAAATTATCCGGCGTCGATTCCGTGTTGGTCAGCGTCAGGCCGCAGATCGGCCGGCCATTGCCGCGAACCATCGCCCAATCGCCGATCATCTGATCCATCGATTTTGCCAGCGAACGCGCGGCGGCGAGATTCTGCAGGATATAGATGCCTTCGCCCTGCCGCAGGCCCTCGAAAATCCCGCTTTCGACTTCGGTAAAATCGATCACCGGCGTTCCCGCGGCATCCTGCAGCCGCACGATATCAAGTCCCTTGATACTCCAGGCCGCGATGTCCTTGGTGAACGGCAGCGCGGCCGGGCAACCCGGCTCGAGTTCAAGTTTCAGGCCCTGCGGGCTCGAATCGCTCTTCAGGGTAACCACGCAGGTCTTGCTGCGCTCGGTGGTCGAAAGTTCCCACTGGCCGATCATGTCCTTTTTCAGCGTCGCGGCATCCTGCGCGCAAAGCGGCGATCCGCAGGCGGCGGCCGCCAACAGCACGGCAAGCATGAACCCAAGGCGAGTTGTCATCAGCGGCCCATGACCGGGGTCTCCGCCACCGGCGTCAGCGGCGGTTTTCCCGCAAACCAGGTTTTCAGATTGTCGACCACCAATTGATCCATCGCGTTGCGCGTTACCACCGAAGCCGAGCCAATATGTGGCAGCAACACGACATTCTGCATGGCGCGCAGTTCATCCGGCACATTCGGTTCCTTTTCGAACACGTCGAGACCCGCGGCCAGAATGGTACCCGACTTCAGCGCCGATATCAGCGCCGGCTCGTCGACCACCGAGCCGCGCGCGACATTGATGATCACGCCGCGCGGGCCGAGCGCCTTCATGACATCGGCATTGATCATTTTCGCGGTCGCCGCTCCCCCGGGAACGATCACGACCAGCGTGTCGACTGCCTTCGCCATCTCGATCAGATCGGGAAAGTGCTGGTATGACACGCCATCGGCCGGATTGCGCGAATGATAGACCACGGGCACGCGGGAGGCCTTCAGCCTGCGCCCGATCGCCTGGCCGATCCGGCCCATGCCGACGATGCCGACCGTGCGGTCGCGCAAGGATCCCGCGCTGAGCGGATAGTTTTGCTTGGTCCAGTGACCTGCGCGCAAATAGCGGTCGGCCTTGACGAACTCGCGTAGCGTCGCGATCAAAAGTCCCATCGCGATGTCGGCAACCTCTTCGGTCAACACATCAGGTGTATTGGTGACGACGATGTTGTGTTCACGGGCGTAGCTGGAATCGACGTGATCATATCCGACGCCGAAGCTGGCGACGATTTCGAGTTTCGGAAAAAGCGCAAGCGCCGTCTTGTTGGCCTGAACGGTGTGGTAGGTCACCGCGATACCGCGGATTTTCTCCAGGATCGCCGGCGTCAACCGCTCGAGGTCGTGCCTGGTTTCAGCCGCATGCAGGACGAAAGGGTCGGGAAATCCGTTTTCGAGGATGGGCCTGCTCGGCCCGTAGATCAGCAAATCAACCTTCTGCGAGGAAACATTGCCGCCAACCATCAGATTTCCTTTCCAAGCGCGCTCTCATGCCAGCGCCGCAACATCAGATGCGAGGCTAGCGCCAGCAGCCCATAGATGACAATCCCGGCGGCGGAGAGCAACAATAAGGCCGCAAACATCCTGGGAATGTTGAGACGATATCCGGATTCGGCGATCCGATAGGCAAGACCGGAGCCCGCGCCCGCCGAGCCCGCCGCGATCTCGGCGACCACCGCGCCGATCAGCGACAGGCCGCCCGCGATCCGCAGTCCGCCGAGGATGAACGGCAGCGCCGAAGGCAATTTCAGATAGGCAAGCGCTTGCATCCGCGACGCACCGTACAGCCTGAACAGTCCGGCCAGGTTGCGATCGACGGAATTCAGGCCGAGCGTGGTGTTGGACAGCACGGGAAAGAATCCGACGATCCAGGCGCAAGCGATGACGGCGGTCTGTTGCGGCAGGTAAATCAGAAGCAGCGGCGCGATCGCGATCACCGGTGTGACCTGCAGGATGACGGCATAGGGAAACAGCGAATATTCAAGCCATTTCGATTGATTGAACAACAGCGCGATCGCGATGCCGCCGACCGCCGCCGCAACGAAGCCCTCAAGCGTGGTCAGGAGCGTTGTCAGCAGCGATTGCGACAGCACCGCCCAATCCCCGACCAGCGTCCGGAAAATCACCGACGGCGCCGGCAGCACATAGGGCTTAATATCGTTGATGCGCACCACGAGTTCCCATACTGCGATGCCAGCGGCGAGCACGACGATGGGAAGCAGAATGCGGACCACGCGCAGGGCGCGGCTATCGGGCGCGGTCTGCTCGGCGGAGCGCGGGGGCTGCAGCGCGTTCATGAACCGGACTGCCCGGAATAGGAGGGCGCCAGCGCATTCGAGACCATGCGGCAATAGCCGGCATAGTCGGCGGAGGTGCGAAATTCCTCCCCGCGCGGTTCTGTGGCGTCGATGCGAAATTCGGCACTGATGCGTCCGGGACGCTGCGTCATCACGATCACGCGCTGCGACAGATACACCGACTCGAACACCGAATGCGTAACGAAGATGACGGTCTTGCGCAGATTTCGCCACAGCGACAGCAGGTCGTTGTTGAGCCGAAAACGGGTGATTTCGTCGAGCGCTGCGAACGGTTCATCCATCAGCAGGATATCAGGATCGGTGACCAATGCGCGCGCCAGCGAGACCCGCATTTTCATGCCGCCCGATAATTCGCGCGGATAGGCATCGGCGAATTCGGAAAGCCCGACCTGGCTCAACGCCTCACCGATGCGCGCGTTTGCCTCTTGCGGCGGTGCATGCGCCAGTTTCAGCGGCAGCCGCACATTTTCCCGAACGGTCGTCCAGGGCATCAGCGTCGGCTCCTGAAACACAAAGCCGATGGAATGGCCGGCGCGAGCCTCTTCGGTTGGCTGCGAGACGCCGACGGTGCCCGTTGTCGGCGCGCCGAGGCCCGCGATCAGACGCAGCGCCGTCGACTTCCCGCAACCCGAGGGCCCGAGCAGGGACACGAACTCGCCTTGGCCGACATCGAGGTCGAGCGGCCCCAGCGCCCTCACGCCGCTGTCGTAGACCTTGGTGACCCCGCGCAGGCTCACCGCGAGGCCCGCCGGGCGGGCGTCCCTTTCGGACAAGGCTGCGGGCTCGGCCATCGAGCGCCCTAGTTCTTCGGCCGTAAATTCAAACCAACGCCCTTGTTGGTGAAGCGAAGCGTGTAAGACTTGCGGTAGTCGATGTCGCCGCGCACCACGCCGGCCCGCACCATCTTGTCGAAGAAGCTCGCCACCCGGGCATCGCTGATGGCGCCGATGCCGTCGCGCAAAGAGTCACCGGAATCGACAATGCCATACTCCTTCATCTTACTGACGGAGTAGGCGAGCAACTCGTCGGTCATCTCCGGATTGAGCTTCTTGATCATCGCATTCCCCGGATTGCTGTCGCCGTACAAATAATTGTACCAGCCGACCAGCGAGGCATCGACGAAGCGCTGGACCAGGTCCGGCTTCTTGTCGATCAGCTCGCGGCGCGTCTCGATCAGGGTCGAGTAAGTGTTGAAGCCGTAATCCGCGAGCAGGATGATCCCCGGCTTGAATCCTGCGCTCTTTTCGATCGCGAATGGCTCCGACGTAACGTAGCCCTGCATCGCGCTTTGCTTGTCGACGATAAACGGCTGCGAGTTGAAGGTGTAAGGCTTGACCTGTTTTTCATTGAATCCATATTCCGACTTCAGCCATTGAAAATAACTGGTAATGCCTTCCTTGGACACGAACAGCGTCAGCGGCTTGAGCTCTTCGAGCTTTTGGACTTTCGATTCCGGGTGGGTCAGAAAGACCTGCGGATCCTTCTGGAAGATGGCGGCCACCGTCACCACCGGCACCTTGTTGGCGACCGCATCGAACGACATCAGCGTGTTCGCAGCCATGAAGAAGTCGAGCTTGCCGGCAATCAGCAACATGCGATTGTTGTCGTTGGGGCCGCCCGGCACGATGGTGACATCGAGCCCGTATTTCTTGTAGGTGCCGTCGGCCAGGGCCTGGAAGAATCCGCCGTGCTCGGCCTCCGCGACCCAGTTGGTTCCGAACGAGACCTTGTCGGGCGGGGTTTGGGCCTTTGCGGGCACGTTAGCCATAACAACGGCCACGAGGCCGGTAATTAACGCTCGCGGCAGAAGAGCCGGGTTCATGATTGGACTCCGTCGATTGTTCTGGCCCATGATAGGAGGCACTGTACCGGTTGCGGACGTGGCTCACGTCCCCGGAACGAGGCCAAACTACCTTGCAATTCTTCTTAAAGAAACATTTCGCTCGATGACCTCCTTGCTTCCTCCCCGCGATTGGACCGAGATCCGCTGGCCCGAGGTCGCGGCCGCCGAGGCGGCGCGCTGGATCGCGGTCTTGCCGCTGGCGGCGACCGAGCAGCACGGCCCGCATCTGCCTGTCGGCACCGACGTCATGATCGCGCAGGCCTATCTGGCGCGGGTGCGCGAGCTGTCTCCCCGACAACATTCCCGCGACGTTCCTTCCGCTGCAGCCGGTCGGGATTTCGACCGAACATATCGACTATCCGGGCACGCTGACGCTGTCCGCGGCGGCCGCGTTGAAGGCCTGGACCGCGCTCGGCGAGAGCGTCGCGCGCGCAGGGATCAAAAAACTGGTGATGGTCACGAGCCACGGCGGCAACAGCGCGGCGATGACGCTGGTGGCGCAGGATCTGCGCGCGCGACACGGACTTCTCGCGGTCGCCACGGGATGGTTTCGCTTCGGCGCGCCGGAGGGATTGTTTTCGGCGGAAGAATTGCGTCACGGCATCCATGGCGGCGCGGTCGAGACATCGATCATGCTGGCGCGATATCCGAAAGCCGTGCGCCGCGACGCGATCGCCGATTTTCGCCCCGCCAGCATCGCGTTGGAAAAGGATTATCGCTGGCTTTCGACACATCGGCCTGCGCCGTTCGCGTGGCAGGCTCAGGATCTTCACCCAAGCGGCGCCGCCGGCGATGCGAGCGCTGCCACCGCGGAGAAAGGCGAGCGCATGCTCGATCATGGCGCGCGCGCGTTCTGCGAATTGCTTGGTGAGGTCGATAACTTCGACGTGAGAAGCCTTTCGGGTCGCCCGCAAATCCCAACTAAGTAACTGTTTTACCTTTATAATATTTGACGGATCGAGCTCCCGGCGACCGATTCGAACCGATTTCGAAATGGCTCCGTCCAATCAGCATGCGGACGAAATAGACCGCGCTCAACCGGATGGAGTTTCTCATGTCGATCAAGTCAAAAATTGCCGCTCTCGCGCTCGCCACCCTTGCCGTTACCGGCACCATGGCAGCCACCACCAGCCAGGCCGAAGCCAAGAATTTTGGCTGGGGCTGGGGCGTCGGAGCCGGTCTCGTCGGCGCCGCCATCGTCGGCAGCGCCATCGCCGCCAGCAATGACGGTTATTACTACGACGGCTATCGCCGCTGCGGCTGGGTTCGCCAGTTCGACGCCTACGGCAACTTCATCGGCCGCGTTCGTACCTGTTTCTGAAAACCAGGCCTTCGCTCCAAACTGATGTGGATCCTGCGTTCGGCACGGGCGCGCCTCATCCATCCCCCGTGTCGCACACCCGACCCGCCCGGTCGTCCCCCCGGGCGGGTCACTTTTTCCGGATAATGCCCTCGATCTTGCGGCGCGCCCAAGCCGTTGACATAGAATAGGGGGGTACCCTATTATCAGATCATGGCGCACACGATCCGGGAAAAGAAAAAACTGCTCGCCCGCGTCAGCCGCATTCGCGGCCAGGTCGAGGCGATCGAGCGCGCCCTGGCCGAAGAGGCCGAATGCGAGCGCATCATGCACATGATCGCGGGAATACGCGGCGGCGTCGCCGGGCTGATGGCCGAGGTGGTCGAAGACCATATCCGCACCCACCTCGTCGATCCCGGGAAGAATCCGGGCGCGCTTAACGCCGAAGCGGCGGACCAACTCATCGAAGTGGTCCACACCTATCTGAAGTGAGGAGAAGCGTCATGGGCGAAGCGGGTCCGGGATTTCAGTTTCCTCCGCATGATCACGTTTTTCTGGGCAGGGATCACGACAGGGCCGAACGCCGGACCTGGGCGGTGATCCTGCTTTGCAGCATCATGATGATCGCCGAGATTATCGGCGGCGCGCTGTTCGGTTCGTTGGCGTTGATCGCCGACGGGTTGCACATGTCGACGCATGCCGGCGCGCTGCTGTTGGCGGCGCTGGCCTATACCTATGCGCGCAAATATGCCGGCGATCGCAGTTTTACGTTCGGCACCGGCAAGTTCGGCGACCTGGCAGGATATTCAAGCGCCATCGTGCTGGCGATGATCGCCCTCTTGATCGCCTATGAGGCCGTCTCGCGCCTGCTCGAGCCGGTGCAGATCAGCTTCAACGAGGCGATCCCGATTGCCGCGCTCGGTCTTGTGGTCAATATCGCGAGCGCGTGGCTTTTGTCCGGCGGGCATCATCACGGTCACAGCCACGGTCATTCGCATGACCACGGTCACGATCATGGCCATAATCATGATCATGATCACAACCATCATCACGACGGGGAACCTCATCGCAACGAACCGGCCGAACACGCGGCCGGGCACGGCGCGCATCATCGCGACAACAACATGCGGGCCGCCGTCATTCATGTGATGGCCGATGCCGCGGTATCCGTTCTGGTCATTGTCGGGCTATTGCTGGCGCGCGCCTTCGGCTGGCTCTGGATGGACCCGCTGGCCGGCCTGATCGGCGCGCTCGTCATCGCCAACTGGTCGGTCGGGCTGTTGCGCGATACCGGCGCCATCCTGCTCGATCGCACGCCGGATCCGCGCATGGCGGAGAAGGTTCGCAAGCTGATCGAAAGCGAGGGGGATCAAGTCACCGACCTGCACCTTTGGCGGCTTGGGCCGGGGCATCTCGGCGCCATCGTCTCTATCGCAACATCAGGCGCACGCGAGGCGGCGCATTACCGGAAGCGGCTGGCCGAATTCGCCGACATCTCCCATGTCACCGTGGAGGTCCAACATTTCCACCCGGTGACAGGCTAGCTTCCTCGTGAACTGTGTTGCACGCCCGTCACAACGCGTGGCAATTCATCTGAAACATCGGCATTCTTTGTTTCAATTGCGAATGACCTGCAATAACGCTTGGGAATGAATTGCGTTTCAGATGATCTGGCTTTTGACCACAGCAATCGGCGGCGCTGGGCGGACGGCTTCTTGGTGGCTACGCGTCGGCATCGTTGCCGTGATGAAAGAAATCGCCGGAATGATCGCGCCGCAAATGCCCTCCCGATGAATCGCCACAGCCGATCCGGCGCATGCGTGTTCGCGGGCCTGAGCCTGCTCGCGCTCGCCGGCCGTGCCGATGCCGCCGACCTGCCGGTCAAGGCGCCCCACATTCAGTCGATCTTCGACTGGACCGGGCTCTATATCGGCGCGCATGCCGGCTTCAGCCGCGGCTCGTCGAGCGCCGTGCTCAGCGATCCCTCGGCCACTGCGACCCGCAATACCTTCGATGGCATGATCGGCGGCGTCCAGGCCGGGTATAATTACCAACTGCGGTCGGGAGTGCTGCTCGGCATCGAGGCCGATTTTTCGTTTCCGAATTATCTGCCCTCGAATTCAGTGGTCTCCTCGCTGGCGACGGCGCGGTCCGCCGTTACCGAGCAATGGGATTATGTAGCGACCGCGCGCGGCCGCGTCGGCTATGCCGCAGGCCGGTGGCTGACTTATGCGACCGGCGGGCTTGCATGGACGGGCGAGCGCTTCCTCGATACGCCCGCGCTCGGCAACGACGAAAAGAAACTGAACACGCGGCTTGGCTGGGTCGCCGGCGCCGGCGTTGAATATGCCTTTGCTCCGCACTGGAGCGTGAAGCTGGAATATCTCTACAGCCGGTTCGGCAACGCCGACATCGGATTTCCGTCCGGCACGCATTACGCATCGACGCTCGATTTCCAATCGTTGCAGGTTGGCCTCAACCGCAAGATCGACTGGCCCTCTCAGGGAAATCTGAACCCGAAGACATCGCTGACCGATCCGGAATCCGATCGTTGGGAAATCCACGGTCAGACCACGTTCCTGCCGCAGGGCTATCCGGCCTTCCACGCACCCTATTCGGGCCCCAACAGCCTGACGCCGGCGCCGCAATTGCAGGAGACCTGGAGCAACAGCCTGTTTCTCAACGCCCGGCTTTGGCAGGGCGGCGAGGTCTATTACAACCCCGAACTGCTGCAGGGATTTGGCTTGAACGACACGACGGGAGTCGCGGGGTTTCCCAGCGGCGAAGCGCAAAAATCGAACTTTCCCTACCCGCATTACAACACCTCGCGGCTTTTCTTGCGCCAGACCTTCGGCTTCGGCGGCGAGCAGGAAGAACTTGCCAGCGGACCCACCCAGCTCGCCGGCAAGGTGGACGTCTCCCGCCTGACCATTCAGGCCGGCAAATTCGCCGTCACCGATATTTTCGACGGCAACGCCTACGCCAAGGATAGCCGCAAGGACTTCATGAACTGGTCGATGTGGGCGCCCGGCGCGTTCGACTATTCGGCCGACAAGGTCGGCCTGTCCTATGGCGTCACGGCGGAGCTCAACCAGAAACAATGGGCCCTGCGGTCCGGCTATTTCCTGATGCAGTCGGTCTCCAACTCCAACAGCTTCGACACCAATCTGTTTCAGCGCGGCGAGTATGTGGTCGAACTGGAAACGCGCTATTCGCTGTTCTCCCAGCCGGGAAAGCTGCGCACCATGGCGTGGCTCAACAGTGCATTTTCCGGAAGCTATCGCGAAACGCTGGACAATCCGGCGCTCAATCTCGACATCTCGCAGACCCGCACCGGCCGCATCAAATATGGCTACGTCATCAACCTCGAACAGGCCACTAAGCGACGAACTCGGCCTGTTCGGCCGCTGGAGCTGGAACGACGGCAAGACCGAGATCATGGCGTTTACCGATATCGACGCCTCGCTCTCGCTCGGCGCTTCGATCAAGGGTATCCGATGGGGCAGGCCCGACGACGTGATCGGCATCGGTGGCGTGATCAATGCGCTGTCAAGGGATCAGCGCGACTTCATCGCCGCAGGCGGGCTCGGCATCCTGATCGGCGACGGCCGGCTCAACTACCAGCCCGAACGCATCCTCGAGACCTATTATGCGTTCGCGCTCAACAAGGCGGTCACGCTCACCGCCGACTATCAGCTCATCACCAATCCCGCCTATAACGCCGATCGCGGGCCGGTCCACGTCTTTTCAGGCCGTCTGCACGGCGAGTTCTGACCAAGGCGGCAGTCATGACACTTGAAGAAATCCTGACGCCCCGATTGGGGCAGGCGCTCCGGCCGAACATCTGGGACGCGGTGGCGCTGATCCTTGTAATCGGCGCCATGGTGCTGATCGTCTATGGCGGCGAAGCAGACCACGCTGCCGTTGTCAGCGCTCGATGTCACCCCGGTATCGCTCGATCCGGCCAATCTCCCGCACTATGCGCTGCGCACGACGATGCGGATGCTGCTGGCGATCGTCTGCTCGATCATCTTCACCTTCGTCTATGCCGCGCTCGCCGCCAAGAGCCGGCGCGCCGAGTTGGTGCTGATCCCGCTGCTCGACATCCTGCAGTCGGTGCCGATCCTCGGCTTTCTCACCTTCACCGTCGTTTTCTTCCTCAATCTGTTTCCCGGCCAGGTGTTCGGCGCCGAACTCGCCTGCGTGTTCGCGATCTTCACCAGCCAGGCCTGGAACATGACCTTCAGCATGTACCAGTCGATCCGCAACGTGCCGAAGGATCTGGAGGAGGCTTCGCAAAGCTTTCACTTGAGCGGATGGCAACGCTTCTGGCGACTGGACGTGCCGTTCGCGATGCCGGGCCTGATCTGGAACACGATGATGTCGATGTCGGGCGGCTGGTTTTTTGTGGTGGCGTCGGAGGCGATCACGGTTGGGGATACCACGGTGACATTGCCCGGGATCGGTTCCTACGTGGCACTCGCCATCAAGCAGCAAGATCTTTCCGCGATCGGCTACGCAATTCTCGCCATGCTGCTGGTCATTATCGCTTACGACCAGTTGCTGTTCCGTCCCGTGGTCGCCTGGGCCGACAAATTTCGGTTCGAACAGACCGCTTCGGCCACTGCGCCGACATCCTGGATGCTCGATCTGTTCCGGCGGACGCGGGCGCTGCGGGCCCTGACCTATCCGTTTGCGGCTCTCAACCGAGCCTTCTCCAATTTTCATATCGAGCTGCCAAGCCGATTGAGAATGGCAAAGCGAGCAGGCAGCCAGCCTTCGCGCATCGTCGATGCGGCCTGGCTGGCGCTTATCGTCGTAGCTACGGGCTATGCGGCCTGGAGAATCTATCAATATCTCTCGGCGACGCTGGGTCCGGCAGACGTTGTCAGCGCCGTCGGATACGGCCTGATCACGCTGTTGCGCGTCATCGTACTGATTGCGCTGGCGACTCTGATCTGGGTGCCGGTGGGGGTCTGGATCGGGCTGCGGCCGAAACTCGCCGAGCGGGTCCAGCCGCTGGCGCAGTTTCTGGCGGCGTTTCCCGCCAACCTCGCCTTCCCGGTGTTCGTGGTAATCATCGTGCGGTTCGGCCTGAACCCCAACATCTGGCTCAGCCCGCTGATGATCCTGGGCACCCAGTGGTACATCCTGTTCAATGTGATCGCTGGCGCCAGCGCATTTCCGGGCGATCTTCGCGAGGCCGCCGGCAGCTTCCACCTCAAGGGATGGCGCTGGTGGGTCAAGGTCATTCTGCCGGGCATCTTTCCCTATTACGTCACCGGCGCCATCACTGCGTCAGGCGGATCGTGGAATGCCTCGATCGTCGCGGAAGTCGCGAGCTGGGGCGACACCCACCTGACGGCAACCGGCCTTGGCGCCTATATTGCAACTGCGACGGAAGCCGGCGACTTCCCACGGGTCGTTCTTGGCATCGCCGTCATGTGCATTCTGGTAACGTTGTTCAACCGGCTGCTCTGGAGGCCGCTATATGCCTTCGGAGAGCGCCGTCTTCGCCTCGGCTGATCAGGGGAAACTCATGCTCGATCTTGCCAATCAGACCAACCTGCTCGATATCCGCGGTGTCTGCCGGTCATTTCCGAAAGGCAGCGGCGAGGAATTGCTGGTCCTCGAAAAGGTCGATCTGACAATCAAATCCGGCGAGATCGTCGGCCTGCTCGGGCGCTCCGGATCAGGCAAATCGACGCTGCTACGCATCATCGCCGGCCTGATCGCGCCATCCTCGGGCGATGCCAAATGCCGTGGCGAAACGATCATCGGCCCGCCGAACGGCGTCTCCATGGTGTTTCAGTCCTTCGCACTGTTTCCCTGGCTGACAGTTCTGCAAAATGTCGAATTGGGACTGGAGGCGCTCGGGGTCGACAGCACCGAGCGCCGCACGCGAGCGCTCGCCGCGATCGACCTGATCGGTCTCGACGGGTTCGAGTCAGCCTATCCCAAGGAATTGTCGGGCGGCATGCGTCAACGCGTCGGGTTTGCGCGGGCATTGGTCGTTCATCCCGACCTGTTGCTGATGGATGAGCCGTTTTCGTCGCTGGACGTGCTGACCGCCGAGACGCTGCGAACCGACCTGATCGATCTGTGGATCGAAGGCCGGCTGCCGATCAAATCCGTGCTGATGGTGACGCATAACATCGAGGAAGCAGTGCTAATGTGCGACCGCATCCTCGTGTTCTCGTCCAACCCGGGACGCGTTGCCGCCGAGATCAAGGTTGACCTGCCGCATCCGCGCAATCGTCTCGATCCGACGTTCCGGCAGCTGGTCGACAGCATCTATGCGCGCATGACGCAGCGCCCGGAGCCGAGGGCGCCTGCAATCGAGGGCATTCACGGCACCGGTGTTGGCATGATCCTCAAGCACGTCTCGTCCAACGTGCTTTCCGGCCTGATCGAGACGCTCGCTGGGCCACCCTATAACGGGCATGCCGATTTGCCGGTCCTGGCCGGCAGCCTGCAGCTCGAAGCTGACGAGATATTTCACCTCGGTGAATCCCTTCAACTGCTGAGGTTTGCCCAATTGAGCGAAGGTGATCTTATGCTGACAGATGCCGGCAAGCGCTTTGCTCACCTCGAAACCGATGCCCGCAAGAAGCTGTTCGCCGAACACCTGATAAATTATGTGCCGGTGATGGGCTTGATCCGCCGCGTACTCGACGAGCGGCCTTCGCATACTGCGCCCGTCGCCCGCTTCCGCAACGAACTTGAGGATTACATGGCGGAAGATCAGGCGGATGAAACGCTAAAAACCATCGTCTCATGGGCACGCTATGCGGAGCTATTTGCGTACGATGAGCAATCGGAACTGTTTAGCCTCGAAAACCCGCATTAGTTCCGCGCTCGTCCGGCGACGGCCGGACGAGGGGTGGATTGAGTGGAAGCTTACCCCGCCGCCGCAAAACTGTCGGCCCGCGCCATGGCCCAGGCTTCGCGGAAGCGCGGATCGCTGGTGCCGTCGATCAGTTCGCCCGGGCGAAGCGACGGATAGAGCTTGGCAAACGACCGGACCTCGGTGATCGAGGTGCGCTGCGAGAAATGGATCGGCCGGATCTGCTGCGGGTGATCGAGCCCTGCGGCAGCGATCAGTTCGGTCAGCGCGTGCAGCGTGGCGCGATGATAGTTGTAAACCCGCTCGACCTTGTGCGGCACCACCAGCGCGCGCGCACGGGATGGATCCTGCGTGGTCACGCCGGTCGGACATCGATCGGTGTGGCAGCTCAGTGACTGGATGCAGCCCAGTGAAAACATGAAGCCGCGCGCCGAGTTGCACCAGTCCGCGCCGATCGCCATGGCGCGCGCCATGTCGAATGCGGTTGCGATTTTGCCGGCGGCGCCGATACGGATGCGATCGCGCGCGTTGATGCCGATCAACGCGTTGTGCACGAAATTGACGCCCTCGCGCATCGGCATGCCCAGATGGTCCATGAATTCCACCGGCGCAGCACCGGTGCCGCCCTCGTTGCCGTCGACGACGATGAAATCGGGATAGATTCCGCTCTGAAGCATCGCCTTGCAGATCGCGAGAAATTCCCAGGGGTGGCCGATGCAGAGCTTGAAGCCGGCAGGCTTGCCGCCGGACAGCCGCCGCATCTCGCCGATGAAGGCCATCATTTCCAGCGGCGTCGAAAACGCCCGGTGGGTGGCCGGCGAGATGCAGTCCTCGCCCATGGCAACGCCCCTGATCCGGGAAATTTCCTCGGAGACCTTGGCGGCCGGCAGCACGCCGCCATGACCGGGCTTGGCGCCCTGGCTGATCTTGAGCTCGACCATCTTGATCTGATCGTCGCAAGCGATGCGCGCGAACTCTTCCGGATTGAACGAACCGTCGCGGTTGCGGCAACCGAAATAGCCGGAGCCGACCTCCCAGATCAGGTCGCCGCCGTTCTCACGGTGATAGGGGCTAACGCCGCCCTCGCCGGTGTCGTGCGCGAAACCGCCTTTTTTGGCGCCCGCATTCAGCGCCCGAACCGCGTTCGGGCTGAGCGCGCCAAAACTCATCGCCGAGATGTTGAATACCGAAGCCGAATAGGGCTTGGTGCAATCCGGCCCGCCAATCGTGACCCGAAACTTTTCGGTCGCGTGGGGTCTCGGCGCCACCGAATGGTGCATCCACTCATAACCGTCGCGGTAGACGTCTTCCTGGGTGCCGAACGGCCGCTTGTCGAGCACCATCTTGGCACGCTGATAGATCACCGCGCGGGTGTCGCGGCTGAACGGCATGCCGTCCTTCTCGCTTTCGAAGAAGTATTGCCGCATCTCCGGCCGGATCTCTTCGAGCAGGAAGCGCAGATGCGCCGAGATCGGATAATTGCGCAGCACCGCATGGTTCTGCTGCAGCAGATCGCGAATGCCGAGAACCGTCAGACCTCCGAAAATCAGGATCGGAATCAGCACCAGGTCGAACGCCTTGCGATCGAAGATCCCGATACCCAGAAGCAGTGCCGTGGCGACAGCGCAGATCGTCAGAACGATGAAGCGTGGCGAGAACGGAAGCATCAACGTTTCCATGGGACCCCTTCAGGCGGTTCTGCCGTATTATTGTTTTTCAGCGGCAGCCTAATCCAACCAACAAAACAACGCTGTACACAAAATCGGGCGGCGGTGTCACGGGTACGACAACCGCTTGTCGACGGCCCGCGAATCATCGGGCGGATCATAAATGCGTCCCGGGAACCGCGATATCGCGCATTTAGTGCGTATTGCAGTGCAACGTAATCTGCCCGATCTTGAATCGTTTCAGTGACGGTGGGGCCGCATCTCGTCGGGAATTCCGCCATGCTCCAAGCCGTTTTGCGCGAGCCACGCATCGGTGCTTCGAATCGCGCGCTCGATATGATCCGAGCTTCGCGAGAAGTCGTAAGGTGAGCCCACCAGCGGACATAACGGCGGCACCACGAAGTATTCGATATCGGGGGCGAGGTCTTCCAACTCGTCCACCAACTGGCGCGCGATCAGAAGCGTCAGCGCATGCAGCGCATTCGCAACCGCGCCGACCGGAGGCATGTTGGCGGCGCAGGCGTAGCCGGTCGGCAAAATGATCAGGCGTCGCGCGCCCTTGGCAACCGCGACCTTGATCGGCGTGTTGGACGAGATCGCGCCGTCGGCCAGATAAAGCTCCTTGTAGCGGATCGGCGAGAATGCGCCGGGGATCGCGGTCGAGGCGACGATTGCCTGGGCGGCGGAGCCTTCCGACAACACGATGCTTTTACCCGAGATGATATCGGTGGTGACGATATGAACCGGCAGCTTCGCATCCTGCAGATTGCGATATTGCAGATGATCGTCGATCAGCTTTTGAATGCCGTCATGCGGGATCAGGAAATCCCGGTGCCAGAGAAACGACAGCATGGTTCGCCAGGTGACCGGGAAGACGTCATGGCGGTGCAACCCGCGCCAGATGGCCTCCAGCCGCAGCACGCCATCCAGCGTGGGATCCCCCGCATAATAGGCGCCGTTCAAAGCGCCAACACTGGACCCGACCACCATATCGGCGGAAATTCCGTGCGCGGCGAGCGAATGCATCATGCCCACCTGAATCGCGCCATAGCTGCCGCCGCCCGCGAATACGAAGGCGGTTTTCGCCGGACCGGTATGGTCGGTTGCGGACAAGGTGTGGTTACTCCCCCGCTTTCGGCGCGCCGACGAAAAGCCGCGCGGCCTCGCGCGCTTATAGCAGCGGCCGCACCGGATGCGCTACCGCTACAAATGTCCGGCTCCTCCGGCCGACGGCCCTTAATTGCCGCGCACCGGCGCAAAAATTTCGTTAAGAGAAGGGGATCGAACTGGAATGCCGGATCGCCGGATATTGCATGCGAGGCTTGCGGGAAATTCGAACGGGAAAGCCGGAATTTTATCCGGACCAATCGGTCTATGCGGAATACGCCTGCGCCGAATTCGGCCTCGCTTTTGAGGTTATCGACGGCGGAACGGGACTGCTGTTCACCGTTTCTTCCAAAACCCGAAGCATTCATTTCGGCGCCGGGCGATGTTCATGGTATCCGCAGAACAACGCCACGGCATCGTCGCTGGCGGCGGACAAATATTTCACCCATGCGATCCTTGAGCGCGCCGGCGTGCCTTCGGTGGGCGGCGAGTATTTCTTTTTGCATGACCGGCATCGTGCCCATCGCCCCGCGGGCCACGAGCGCGAGGACGCGCTTGGGTATTTCAGGAGCCTGGGCGGAACCGCCTTCGTCAAGCCGCTCATGGGATCGCGCGGCGATTTTGCGCAAGTCATCGCCGGCGAAATTTCGCTCGTTCAATATCTCCGCGAGGTTTCGCAATATTACGACGCGATCCTGATCCAGCCGGTGATCACCGGAAATGAGTATCGGGTCTTCGTGCTGGATGACGAGATCCTCTACACGGCGCGCAAATATCCGCCGTTCGTTGTGGGCGACGGCGCCCTTACCGTTCGCAAGCTGCTGGCCGCGCACAACAGAGACTTGCGGTCGCGCGGCCTTTCGCAGGTCGCGGTCGCAGACGACAAAGCCCTCAATACCGTGCTGCCGAAAGGCATGCGCTGGGACATCCCCGGACGGATGAATCTGAGCGCGGGCGGAACGATGGTCCTCGAAGCCGTTTTCTCCGAGGCCACCTGTGTACCGGCGAAAAAGGCGGTTCGCGCGCTCGGGCTCCGCGTCGCCGCCGTGGACCTTTTCACCGACATCGGCGGAGAGCCCGATGCGGTGCGGGTGATCGAAGTCAACAGCAACCCCGCGATCCGGCTGCTGGAGCAATCCGGCCGCGACGACCTGATCCTGAAAATCTGGCACCATACGTTTTCGGCGATGGGACTGTTGGGTGTTTGACCTTCCGAAATACGGCGACGGTGTGTGTCTCGCCCGGATGGCGGAGCTGCTCGACGCCGTCGCGGTGGACCGTACAAGGTTGCAGCGCAATTCGGTCGTTGTCACGGGCTCCAACGGCAAGGGCTCCACGGCTGCATTCTGCGCCGCCATCGCCCGCGCCTATGGTCTGCGGACCGGGTTGTTCACCTCGCCGCATCTGTTTTCCGTCAACGAGCGTTTCCAGATCGACGGCACGCCGGTTGACGATGACGATCTGGCGCGCCTGGTGTCCCGGGTCGCGGCCGCGATCACCGCCGTCTCGCGGCGCAGGGGCGAAAAATTCGGGGCTTTCGAGGCGATGTTCGCTGTGGCCTGCCTGCATTTCCAGGAGCGCGAATGCGATTTCGCGGTGTTCGAGGCCGGTATCGGTGGCCGCTACGATCCGGTGCGGCTGGTCGGCGCACGCGCGAGCTGTGTCACCTCGGTCGATTACGAGCATGTCGAGCTGCTCGGCCATTCCCTCGAACTGATCGCTTCCGACAAGAGCGACGCCTGCGCATCGGGAGGCACGATCATCTATGGTGAAAATTGCCGAAGCCTGCGTCCGCATCTCATCGAATACAATCGCAGCCGCGACGTCAGCTCGCTGTTTGTTCGCGAGCAGATCGGCATCGACAATGAAACAGCGTCGACGTCCGGACAGCGGTTCGATTTTCAATTCGGGCAGTATGATTTTCGGGCCCTCGAAATCAGCCTGCTTGGCGGGTTTCAATTCAACAACGCAGCCATCGCGATCGGCCTGTTTGCGCTCTGGCTGCAGCCCGCGCATCCCGGTCAGGCTCCCGGCCGGATCGAAGCCGCGGCACGGGATGGCCTGCGCGATACAACCTGGCCCGGCCGCCTCGAAATGATCCGGCAAGAGCCGGTCATCGTGGTCGATGTCGGCCATACTCCCGATGGCATCACGCAATCGCTGGCAAGCCTTAAGTCGATCCATGGCGGCAAGGACTGGATTCTGGTAGTCGGCGCGTCCGCCGACAAGAAGGCCGGAGAGATCGTGGACAGGCTGGCGCCGTCGTTCGACACCATCGTTTGCACCCGCGCCCACCACAAGGGCGCGGACGCAAAGGAGATCGCCGTCGCGGCGCGCACCGCCAATCCGCATGCCGATGTTCGCATCGCCGCGGCAATCGAGGACGCGGTCGATATCAGCCTTGGGCTCGCCAGGTCGCTCGGCCGAAGAATATATGTCGCCGGCGGATTATTTCTGGCGGTCGAATACGCGACGATTGCCAGGGGCGGCCGTGCGAGGGATTTGAATTTTTTCTGACGAGGGAGTTCGTCATGGCCGGGCTTGACGAATATTGAGATGCTTGCGTCAAAGTGGCAGGAGTTGAGATTGCGGCACCTGGGTTCTCCGTCATTGCGAGCGGAGCGAAGCAATCCAGAGCCGCGGAAAAAGGGCTGGATTGTTTCGTCGCTCCGCTCCTCGCAATGACGGCATTCGTAAACTTGGTCAGTTGTTGCTGTTGCCTTGCGTATCGTCGAGCACCCTGAAACTTTCCTCGAGCTGCGGCGAGATCGCGACGTTGAGCTTCTCGCCGGTCGGCAGGCGCGAGACGAACCATTTATTATAGAGCGGAATCAGATCGCGGTTCGAACCGAGCTTGCGGAAGGTGCGCTCGACCACCGCGGTGAGCTGCGGCTCGCCCTTGCGAAACATGATGCCGTAGGGGTCGTAGGACAGGTATTCGCCGGTGACGCGAAATTTGTCCTGCGCCTTGTGCCGCGCGATCAGGCCATACAACAGGATGTCGTCGGTGGCGAACGCATCGGCCTTGCCATCGGCCAGCATCTGATAGGATTGCTCGTGGTCGGACGCCGTGACGATGTTAAGGCCGAGCGAAAACTTCTTGTCGACGTTATGCATCGCCTGCTCGTTGGTGGTGCCCTTGGTGACGACCACCGTCTTGCCCTTCAGATCGGTCGCCGCCGAGACGGCCGAGGTCTTCGGCACCATCAGTTTGGTACCGGCCACGAACATCAGCGGCGAGAACGCCACCTGTTTGCCACGCTCGGCATTCGCCGTGGTCGATCCGCATTCGAGATCGATCTTGTTCTGCACCACGGCCGCAATGCGGTCATCGGAGGTGACCTTGACGTATTCGATCCTCAAATTGGCGTCGTCGACCTCGACGCTGATCTCGTCGACGATGGCTTCGCAGAGTTCGAGGCTGTAGCCGATCGGCCGATTGGCCTGGTCGAGAAACGAAAACGGCGGCGAGCTCTCGCGATAACCCAGCCGCACCACATGCGTGTTCTTGATATTGGCGAGCGTCGGGCTAAGCCCTTCGCTGTCGCCGGTCTGGGCATTCGCGGCCGTCGTCAGCAGGCACGCGGCCAGCAACACGACCCCGGCCCGGATCGAACTTCCCAAAGCTTGATGCATGCATCGCTCCCATCAATGGCCGGCCATCGCAGGAAGTTCCCCGGGAATCAGATCTGGCGGCACCACGTCGTCAGGGCCAAGCGCGTGTTCGGGCGCAAGTTCGCCTTCCCACTTCGCCACCACAGCGGTCGCGAGCGAATTGCCGATCACGTTGGTGGCGCTGCGTCCCATGTCGAGGAACGTGTCGATACCCATGATCATCAGCAGGCCCGCCTCGGGAATGCCGAACTGGCTCAGCGTCGAGGCGATCACGACCAGCGACGCACGGGGAACGCCGGCGACGCCCTTTGAGGTGATCATCAGGGTCGCAAGCATCGCAAGCTGCGTCGCAAGCGACATTTCGATGTGATAGGTCTGCGCGATGAAGATGCTGGCGAAAGTGCAGTACATCATCGTGCCGTCGAGATTGAAGGAATAGCCGAGCGGCAGCACGAAGCTCGAAATCCGCGACGATGCGCCGAAACGGTTGAGGCCCTCAAGCGTCTTCGGATAGGCGGCTTCCGAACTTGCCGTCGAAAACGCGATCATCAGGGGTTCGCGGATCAGTCGCAGCAGATGGCTGTATCTGGGCCCGATGGTGAGGAAGCCGACCACGACGAGGATGGCCCACAGGATCAGCAGCGAAAGATAGAAGCCGCCCATGAAGACGATCAGCTTCCACAACACGCCAAGGCCGTTCTTCGATACCGTTGCCATGATCGCCGCCCACACCGCGAGCGGCGCGAACAGCATGACATAACCCGTTACCTTCAGCATGATATGGCCGAGATCGTCGATCAGCGCCAGCATCGGCTTGGAGCGTTCCGGCATCGCGCCCATCGCCACCGAGAAGAATACCGCGAAGATCACGATCTGCAGGATCTCGTTCTGCGCCATCGCGTCGGCGATCGAGGTCGGAATCAGATGGGTCAGGAATTTTTCAATCGAAAATGCCGACACCGGCAATCCCGTGGACTGCAACTTGTCCGGCAGGGTGCCGGGAAAATTCGCGCCGGGCTGCAGCAAATTGACCATGATCAGGCCGAGCAGCAGCGAGATGAACGACGCGCTGATGAACCAGCCCATGGTTTTTGCGAAAATCCGCCCGAGTTTGGAGCCGCTGCCCATGTGGGCGATGCCGCCGACCAGAGTGGCGAACACCAGCGGCGCGATGATCATCTTGATCAGGCGCAGGAACAGCATCGCGATCAGGTTTACGTCGGCTGCTATTTCCACCCGGCTGTCGGGAAGATAATTGAAAACCAGCGTCCCCATCACGATGCCGAGCGCCATCGCGATCAGAATATATTGCGTAAACCTGTTTGACATTTTCTGACCCCCCGCAAAGTCCGGCGCAGAGTTTGGCAGATTTGGGGGCCGACGCAACACACTTCGAACCGCGGCGCCTTTGTCACAATGTTCCCATTGTGCAATGGACGGCCGCCGACTAGCGTCGCAGGTAACGCAGTGCGTACCGCAGGTTGAGGAGGAAATGCCATGAACGGCAATGTCAATCGGCAGGTTTTGTTGGTGGAAAAGCCCGGCGGAAAGCTTGGACCTGAACATTTCAAGATGTCGGAGGCGGCGATCCCCGAGCCGAAAGACGGCGAAGTACTGGTGCGAGTGCGTTATATCTCGCTCGACGCCGCCAACCGCGCATGGATGCATGGCGCGACCTATCGCGCGGCGGTCGAGGCCAACACGGTCATGGCCGGCGGCGGCATTGCCGAAGTCGTGTCATCGAAGGCGCAGGCGCTTGCGCCGGGCGATATCGTGTTCGGCGACACCGGCTGGCAGGATTACGCGGTCGTCCCCGCCAAGCATCTGACCAAGATGCCGAAGGTCGAGCCGATGACGCATCTTCTCAGCGTCTACGGCATCGCCGGACTGACCGCCTATTTCGGGCTGCTCGACGTCGGCAAACCGAAGGCCGGCGAGACCGTCGTGGTCTCCGCCGCGGCCGGTTCGGTTGGATCGATCGTCGGCCAGATCGCCAAGATCAAGGGATGCCGCGTCGTCGGCATCGCCGGCGGCAAGGACAAGTGCAACTGGCTGACATCGGAACTCGGCTTCGATGCCGCGGTCGATTACAAGGACGGCGCGGTGTTCAAGGCGCTGCGGGCCGCGGCGCCCAAAGGCATCGACGTCTATTTCGACAATGTCGGCGGCGACATTCTCGAAGCCTGCCTTGCGCAGATGAACAATCGCGGCCGCATCGCCTGCTGCGGCGCGATCTCGCAATATGACGGGGTGCCGTCGGCGCATGGCCCGCGCGGCGTGCCCGGCCTGATCGTGGTGAAACGCCTCATCATGCAAGGCTTCATCGTGATGGACTTCATGGATCAGCGCGGTGAAGCCTTGAGCGACCTGCAATCATGGGTCGCTGCCGGCAAGCTGAAGGTCCAGGAGGACGTTATCAATGGCCTGGAGAACACGCCGAAGGCGCTGATCGGATTGCTCGCCGGCGAGAACCGCGGCAAGCGGATGATCAAGGTGTAATGCTCCGGAACCGCAAGGCGGACCATCCACATCGGACATTATTGCAGCTGCTACGATTGCCGGCATTCGCAGGGAACAGGCATGAGACGACGTGTGTTTATCGGCTTGCTGGGTGGCGCTGCCGTATTGCCGGTCGCCGCGCGAGCGCAACCGAATACGTCGAGCGCGAGAGTGGCGAAGATCGGAATACTGTGGGCGGTCGGGACGTCTGAACGCGCTCCGAGTATAAATATCCTGGTCGAGGCACTCGCTGATTTCGGTTACGTCGAAGGCAAGACCGCTCAGCTCATTCAGCGATTTCCCGACATTACGTCCGACGTGCGCGGGCTCGCGCGCGAGCTAATCGAGAACAAGGTCGAAGTCATCGTTGCCGTCAGTGCCATCGGCGCCGCCGCAGCGAAACAGTTGACGAGCAGCGTGCCCATTGTCGTCGTCTATACGGCCGACCCGGTCGGAACGGGACTTGTGGAGAGCCTGGCGCACCCCGGTGGGAACGTGACCGGGCTGTCGCTCATGGGAGGTGACTTGATCGCGAAGCGGTTGGCTCTTTTGAAAGAAGCGGTCCCGATGATGTCGCGTTTAACCTTTCTCTTTGACTCAGGGCTTTCAAATATCAAAGGCGAACTCTCGGCTCAGGGGGAGGCGGCGAAGGTTCTCGGGCTTCAGTTTCGGCCAATAGGCACGCCGACACCAGATGCCATTGATCGGGCGTTTGCAGAACTTGGCAACGAAGGCATCGACGGGGTGACGGTCGCGACCCAGCCGATGATGACCCAAGAGAGCACCCGGATCGCTGCGGCAGCGTTGGCGCATAGAATACCAACTGTCGGATATCATCCCGGGATGGCGCGGGACGGATTGCTGATGTCCTATGGACAGGAGTTTGCTGAATATCTTCGTAAAGCTGCCGTCTATGCAGACAAGATATTGAAGGGCGCAAGACCGGCTGATTTACCCGTCGAGCAACCGACCCTGCTAAAATTAGTCATCAATCTCAGGACGGCGAAGGCTCTTGGTTTGACGATTCCAACACCGCTAGTCATCGCCGCCGACGAGCTGATCGAATAACACTTGCAACGCCGGCGCCACTTGGGGCTTTGGCGTGGAATGAAGCGATCTGACTAGAGCACTTTCCCCCGATGCTGCGGCGGAAGCGGTCTTTTATTGGTTCGGTACAGTCGGGAGCGCGGTCGCCCCGGCCCGGTGGACCGTCGCGGTCGTGATCATGTTGATACCGGCGTCCGAGACGGTGCTCGGGCCGAACTCCATGAAGTACAGGCCGACCGCACAGAGCACAGCTATGACGACGGCCGCCGTCACCGGGGTCGAGGCCCGGCTGCTTGTTTTGTCGAAGGAGCTCATGATCCGTTTCTTCGTAAGGATGTCTTATAAGTTACGCGTTCGGGCAAAAAAGTTTCAGCGGGCGATGCGACCTTCGAACGAACGGCGCGGATCGGCTTTTGCCTAGATGACCGCACGGTTTGAAAGATAACATCTCACCCACCCATAAAAAGCGCCGATCTCGGAGATTTTACTGTGGCACCACGACCAGCCACGGATTAGTGTAGAAAGAATTAACAGTATACTGCCGATTTGGAGGAAGACCGTGCGTATCGCCGTCATCGGCGCGGGCCCCGGAGGTCTCTATTTCGCCTACTCCTGGAAAAAACGTCACCCGGACGCCCACATCGACCTGTTCGAGCAGAACGCCGCCGGCGCCACCTGGGGCTTTGGCGTGGTGTTCTCCGAGCAGGCGCTCGAGTTCCTGCGCGCCGACGATCCCGACACGGTCGACGCCATCGCGCCACGCATGGAGAGCTGGAAGAACATCACGCTCAATTTGCGCGGCGAAAGCGTCGAGATCGACGGGGTCGGCTTCTCCTCGATCGGCCGGCTCGAACTGCTGACCATCCTGCAGCGACGCGCAAGCTCCGTCGGCGTCACGTCCCGATACGACACTTTGATTCAATCGATGGACCAACTGGCCGGTTATGACCTGATTGTCGCCGCCGATGGCCTGAACTCGCTGGTGCGCCGATCCTTCGAGGGCGATTTCGGCACCTCGCTGTCCTATTCGGCCAATAAATTCGCATGGTACGGCACAACAAAAAGATTCGAGACGCTGTCGCAGACATTTGTCGAAACCGGGCTCGGCGCTTTCAACGCGCATCACTACCGATACTCGCGCGACATGAGCACGTTCCTGGTCGAATGCGATTTGGCCACCTGGCAACGTTACGGCTTCGCCGACAAGACGGTCGAGCAGTCGCAAGCCATCTGCGAGCAGGTTTTTGCGTCCACCCTCGAAGGTCATCCGCTGGTGTCGAACAAATCGGTCTGGCGCAACTTCCCCTGGATCTGGAACGAGCGCTGGTCGTTCAAGAATATGGTGCTGATCGGCGACGCCCTGCATTCGGCGCATTTCTCGATCGGATCGGGTACGCGGCTTGCGATCGAGGACGCGATCGCGCTTGCGAAAGCGTTGGAGACGGAGCGGGATATTTCCACGGCGCTTGCAACACTATCAGACCGGGCGCAAGCCGATCGTGAAAAAGCTGGTGACGGCGGCGCGCACCAGCGCCGACTGGTACGAGAAATTTCCCGAACACATGAAGCTCGACCTGATGGATTTCGCCTATAGTTACATCACCCGTTCGGGGCGGATCGACGATGCGCGGCTGCGCGCGATGTCGCCGGCCTTCATGACGCGCTACGAGGCTTCGAAGCGCTCCCTGCAGCAACGCGGGAGCAAGGCATGACGTCGCTGACATCGCTGCAGATCGCCGATGCCGTTCCGCCCGACAGCCCCGGTGCGCGTGAGATCGGCTTTACGATTCCGCAAACCTATAATGCGAGCCGCATTCTGTTCGACAACCTCGGCAAGGGCCGGGGCGATCGGCTGGCGCTCACCGGCCCGGCCGGCACCCGCAGCTATGCAGAGCTTTGCGCGGAAGCCTGCCGCTGGGGACACGGCTTCCAGTCACTGGGATTGAAGCGCGGCGACCGCATCCTGATGTTCCTCGACGACACGCCGGCCTACCCGGCGGCGTTTTTCGGCGCGGTGCGCGCGGGTTTCGTGCCGCTCCTGATCAACACGCTGACACCGCCCGATCTGCTGCAATTCTATCTGTCGGATTCCGGCGCCGCGGTTGCCGTCGCCGACGCCGAGTTCTGCTCCCGCTTCGACGCCGTGGCCTGCAAGGACACGGCGCTGCATACGCTGATTGTGGTCAACGGTGCGGCCGGTGATCACGCCGTGTCCAACCTCATCGCCGCGGACAACTGGCTGCATCGGTTTCCGACGGAACTCGCGGAAGCCGATACAAATCGCAACGAGATGGCGTTCTGGATGTATTCGTCGGGCTCGACCGGGCGGCCCAAGGGCATCGTCCATCTGCAGCACGACATGGCCTATAGCGACGCGGCGTTTGCGCGCAACGTGCTGAAGCTTCAGGCCGATGACATTTGCTTCTCGGTGCCGAAAATCTTCTTCGCCTATGGATTCGGCAACTCCATCACCTTTCCTTTCTCGGTGGGCGCAGCAACGCTGCTGCTGCCGGGCCAGCCGAGGCCGGCGGCGACCTTCGAGGTGATCGAGCGCTTCCGCCCCACCGTATTTTTCGGGCTGCCGACGCTATACACCTTGCTGACCAAGGCCGACGGCGCGGCATCCACCGATTTCTCCTCGCTGCGCATGGCGCTGTCCGCGGCCGAGGTGCTTTCCGCCGAAATCTTCAATGCCTGGAAGAAACTCAGCGGCCTCGAGATCATTGAAGGGTTGGGCTCGACCGAAGTGCTGCACATCTATCTGTCCAACCGGCCGGAGCGGAAAAAGCTCGGTGCCGCCGGGCTCCGGGTGCCCGGCTATGAAATCGTGCTGAAAGACAAGGACGGCGCCGAAGTCGGCGACAACGAAGAAGGCATCATGTGGGTGCGCGGCGATTCCTCGACGCCGCTGTACTGGAACCGGCCGGAAACTTCCACCCAAACCATCCGCGAAGGTGGCTGGATCTACACCGGCGATCGCTTCGTGCGCGACCGCGACGGCTTTTATTTCTTCCGCGGCCGCGCCGACGATCTGATCAAGATTTCCGGCCAATGGGTCTATCCGCTGGAGGTCGAGCTGTGTCTGGCCGAGCATCCCGAGGTGCGCGAATGCGCGGTGTTTGCCGCTGAACTGGCGGACCGACGCATGACCTTGAAGGCCGTGGTCGTCATGAATGCCGGCGCATTCGACGAGCGCCACACGACAAAAATGCTGCAGGATTTCGTCAAGGCAAAGCTGTTGCCCTATAAATATCCGCGCGAGATAAAATTCATCGATGAGCTGCCGAAAACCGGCACCGGCAAGATCGACCGCCAGGCGCTGTTGCGGATTTAGCGGCTCTTGACGCTGGTGCTCCCTCTCCCGCTTGCGGGGGAGGGCTGGGGTGGGGGTGCTCGCCAAGCAACGGAACGTCGAGACGTGGATAGATTTTCCCCCACCTGCGCCATAAACCCTAACCCCCCAATCCCGTCCCACCATACAACCAGGCGAGATCGCGATAGTAATCTTCCGACGATTTCGCGCGCATGATGGCATTGCGAATGCGGGCGTGTTCGCCGGATGGATGATAGATGTGCTCGCCGATGGCGCGGGATAGCAGTTGCACCCGCGCGGTGCGCGCAAAGCGCTGCTGGCGGTATTTCTCCAGCGCGGCCGCGAAGTCGCCGGGATATGCGCTGAGCATGTGCGACAGGCACACCGCGTCTTCCATCGCCTGACATGCACCTTGCGCGAAATATTGCAGCATCGGGTGCGCGGCATCGCCGAGCAGCGCGACGCGGCCGTCGACCCAGCGCTCGCTGGGATCGCGGTCGCACAATACCCACAGCCGCCAGTTCCTGCCGTGGCGAATGATCTCCTGCGCGCGCATATGCACGTGTCGGAAGCCGCTCATGACTTCCTGGTCGGAGACCGGCTTGCCCGCGACCGGTTCCGGCGCATCGTTGTGACAGGTCACGACCAGATTGAATACCTTCCAGCCGGACAGCGGATAGTGAACGATGTGGCACTTCGGGCCGGCCCATAGCGTGGCCGCGTTCCAGCGCAGATCCTCCGGCATTTCCCCGGTCGGGATCACCGAGCGATAGGTGGTGTGACCCGAAACCCGCGGCGGCCCGTCTGATGTCACCTGCTTGCGGATGTTCGACCACAGACCGTCGGCGCCGATCAGAAGTCGGCCCTTGACGCGCTCGCCGGATGCGAGATTCGCCGTTACCGACGAGCCGTCCTGATCGTAACCGGTGACTTCCGAGTTGACGCGCAATTCGATCAGGCCGTGATCCTGGCAGGCCCGGAGGAATACGCCGTGCAGGTCGCCGCGATGAACCACGCCATAGGGATTTCCGAACCGCGTGCGGAAGGCGTCGCGAAGGTCGACATGGGTGATCTCCTCGGCCGTCGTCGCATCCATCAGGCGGAGCTGGTCGATATAGACGGCCATGCCGCGCGCGGCTTCACCGACGCCGAGATAATCGAAGGCATGGAATGCGTTCGGCCCGAGCTGGATGCCCGCGCCGATCTCGCCCAGCGCGGCAGCCTTTTCGAGCAGGATCGAGGCCATGCCTTTCTGCGCGAGCCCAAGGGCCACGGCAAGGCCGCCGATTCCGCCGCCCGCGATCAGAACGGGTTGAGCGGCCGCCGGGCCCATCAGCTCGATTTCCCAAGATGTTCGAGCGCGCCTTCGGCGCGCAGCGGCACCCGCGACGCCTCGTTGTTGAGATCGACCAATTGCGCCAACAGCGCCATCAAGGTCTTGCGGTCCGCCGGCTTCAATGGCTGCAGCATCCGCGCCTGCGCCCGGTCCACCGACGGCATGATGTCGCGCAGCAAGGCCGCGCCCGGCCGGGTCAGATAAAGCAGCTTGACCCGCTTGTCCTCGCGCGCCGGCTTTCGCTCGACATAGCTCTTTGCCTCCAGCCGCTCGATCACATTGCCGAGCGTCGAGCGGTCGAAGGCGATCACGGCGGAGAGCCGCGTCGCATCGATGCCGGGATGGGTGTGGATCGCCACCAGCGCCGCGAATTGCACCGGCGTCAGGTCGTGGGCCCTGCACTCCTCGACGAAAATCGACACCGCGATCTGCTGCATCCGCCGGAACAGATAACCCGGCGCGGTGTAGACGGCATCCATCGTCACGGGCGTTGGCTTACTCGGCATCGGGCTGCCGATCCGGTGCGGCGTCCTCGAACGCCTTGATGGATTTCGCCGCCGTCTCGGCTTTCAGCAGGCGCGGAAAGGCGGCGAGATCGACCCCGAAGCGCCGCGCATTGGCAAGCTGCGGCACCAGACAAAGATCGGCGAGACTCGGCGCTTCGCCGAAACAGAACGGCCCCGGTTCATCCGCGATCAAGGTTTCGCAAGCCCCTAAGCCCTCGCGGTTGACCCATGCCGCCCAATCCGTCACCTGCTCCTCGGCCAGGCCGAGTTGCCGCAGCCGCGCCAGGACTTTCAGATTTTGCACGGGATGGGTATCGCAGGCCACCACCTGCGCAAAGGCGCGGACCCTGGCGCGGCGCAACGGGTGTTTCGGCAGCAGCGGCGGTTCGGGGTGAGTTTCCTCCAGCCATTCGATGATGGCGAGCGACTGGGTGAGAACGGCGCCGCGGTCGTCCTGCAATGTCGGGACCAGGCCTTGCGGGTTGAGCGAGAGATAGCCGGGATCGCGCTGTTCGCCCTTGCGCAGGTGGTGCGACAGGTGTTCCGTCTTCAACCCCTTCAGGTTCAAGGCGATTCTGACCCGGTAGGCCGCGCTGCTGCGAAAATAGCCGTGCAGCTTCATGGGCACCTCCCTGGAGTTTTTATGTCTTGCCGAAGCTTGCGGTCATTGACGTTAGCCATATTGTAAGTATGCTGTCAATCGGCCAGGTAACCAGGACCATTTGGGAGGCTCCGCATGGAAGCCGTACAGAAGACCCCGGAACGCGAGGCGTTCTACAAAAAGATCGACGGCGAAAATCTCTCCGCGCTCTGGAACGTGATGGGCGACCTGATCACACCGGAGCCGAAGAGCGCGTGCCGGCCTCATCTGTGGAAATTCGACGCCATCCGCGACTACATGACGGAAGCGGGAAAACTGATCACCGCCAAGGAAGCCGAACGTCGGGTGCTGGTCTTGGAAAATCCCGGCCTCCGCGGCCAGTCGAAAATCACCACCTCGCTGTTTGCCGGCGTGCAGATGGTGATCCCCGGCGACGTCGCTCCGGCGCACCGGCACAGCCAGTCGGCGTTGCGCTTCGTTCTCGAAGGCAAGGGCTCCACGACCGCGGTCGACGGCGAGCGCACCGTGATGGAGCCCGGCGATTTCGTGATCACGCCGTCGATGACCTGGCACGATCACGGCAACGAAACCTCCGAGCCGATGTTCTGGCTCGACGGGCTCGATATTCCAATGGTGCAATTCTTCGATGCGTCGTTTGCCGAGGGATCGGACGAGGATCAGCAGAAGATCACGCGCCCCGCCGGCGACAGCTTTGCCCGTTACGGTCACAACCTGCTGCCGGTCGATGGCCAGCGCAAATCGAAGACCTCGCCGATCTTCAATTATCCTTATTCCTACACGCGCGAGGCGCTCGAACACGCGAAAGCGCGCAACGAATGGGACGCCTGCCACGGGCTGAAACTGAAATTCTCCAACCCCGAGACCGGCGATTACGCGATGCCGACCATCGGCACCTTCATTCAACTGCTGCCGAAGGGGTTCAAGACCGCGCGCTATCGATCGACCGACGCCACGGTGTTTGCCGCGATCGAAGGGCGGGGGCGTTCGCGGATCGGCGAACAGACCTTCGAATGGGGCCCGCGCGACCTGTTCGTGGTTCCAAGCTGGCAGTGGGTCACCCACGAGGCCGACGCGGATTCCGTGGTGTTCAGTTTCTCGGATCGTCCGGTGCAACAGAAGCTCGATCTGTTCCGCGAAGACCGCGGCAATGCGTGACGTTGCTGTTTTGGCCCCCTCTGTGATTCGTCCCTGCGAACGCAGGGACCCATAACCACCGGCGTTCATTATGCGGCAGGCGTCAACTACACTGCCCCATCGATAAATCACGCGGTATGGGTCCCGGCTCAAGGCCGGGACGACGACGATTGAAACACTCACCGCCAGTGCAGCAGACGGGTTTCCAGAAGGTTGATCAGCTTCCCCACCGCGAGCCCGAACAGCGACAATATCACCACGCCGGCCAATAGCTGATCGGTTTGCATCAGATTGCCGGCCTGCAAGACGAAGGCGCCGATGCCGAATTCGGCGCCGATCATCTCCGCGCTCACCACCAGCAGCAATGCGACCGAAGCGGTGATGCGGAAGCCGGCAAGGATCGAGGGCAGCGCGCCCGGCCAGATCACCCGGCGCACGATCGCATGAAACGGCACGTTAAAACTTTGCGCCATCCTGATCAGGTTGCGCGGCACCGCGTCGACGCCGCTATAGACCGAGATCGCGGTGGAAAAGAATACGCCAAGCGCAATGGTCGCGATCTTCGGCTCCTCGCCGATCCCGAGCCACAGGATGAGAAGCGGCAGCAGCGCGATTTTCGGAATCGGAAACAGCGCCGAGATGAAGGTGATGCCGACGCCACGCGCCAGACTTGAAAGACCGATCGCGAAGCCTGTGACGAGGCCGGCAGCGGTGCCGAGAAGCCAGCCGGTCCCGATCCGCATCACGGAAACCGACAGATGGTGCCAAAGCGCGCCGCTGAGCGCGAGCCGCCCGATCGCGCGCGCGATCGCGGACGGCGCCGGCAGGAACAGTGGATTGATCCAGCCCATGCTGCCGGCCAACTGCCAGAGCCCGATCACCAGCGCGAGCGCCAGCCAGCCGGAATAACGGCCTGCCTTGGGCGCAAAGCCCGCGCCGCGAAATTCGACCGGCCGCAGCCCGCCTTCGGTTTGGCCTTGTGAATTCGGCGCGGCGTTCGAGCGTTCAAGCATGCTGCACCTCACGCTCGGCGTCGATCGCCTGTTCGCGGATCAGCGACCACAATTCGCTCTGCAGCCCGAGCAACCGACCGCGGGCATTGATATCGCCGCGTTCGCCGCGGGAGAGCGGGATCGCGACGATCTCGCGGACACGGCCGGGGCGCCGCGAAAGCACGACGATACGATCCGCCAAACGAACCGCTTCCTCGAGATTATGCGTCACATAAACCGCGCCCATCGAGCCGTCGGCGAGCAGACGGATGAAATCTTCCAGCAGCAATTCGCGGGTCTGCGAATCCAGCGCCGACAGCGGCTCGTCCATCAAGAGGATCGCGGGCCGCACCGCGAGCGCCCGCGCAATACCGACGCGCTGACGCATGCCGCCGGACAATTGCTTGGGGTAAGTGGCGCGAAAATCCGCAAGACTGGTGCGGCGCAGGGCATCGCTCACGATCTCGCGGCGCTCGCCGGCCGCAAGGCCCGTGTGCAGCAGCGGGAATTCGACATTCTCTTCCACCGTGCACCAGGGCAGCAGCGCAAAATCCTGAAACACGAAGGTCAGCGGGTTGCGGCTGTCGGGCGGCACCGCCCCGCGCAATTCCGCCCGCCCCGCGCTCGGCTGCAGCAACCCGCCCAGCACCGACAACAGCGTGCTCTTGCCGCAACCGGACGGGCCGACAATCGCCACCACCTCACCCGATCCAACCGTGAACGACACGTTGTCGAGCACTTCGAGTTGGCCGAACCGGTGACTGATATGGTCTGATATCAGGTCCATTTAGAGTTGTTCCGGTTTGATTGGCGTATTGGGGCTCATGGTTCGAGACGCGCTTCGCGCTCCTCACCATGAGGGTTTAAGACCTCATCCTGAGGAGCATCGCGAAGCGATGCGTCTCGAAGGATGTAGCCCCGGAACTGGAAATGCGCCAGCTTTGATCAATCCGGCTTCACATAGTCCTTGGCGATGATGGCCTCGGCATTAAATCCCTTGTCCACAAAACCTTGCTGCTGCAGCCAGCCGATCTGGTTGTCGACATTGTTCACGTCGAGCTTGCCGTCGGGATCAATATAGGCGCAATTGCCGACCACCTGTTCGACCGGCAGGTTGGTGTATTTCGCGATGATCTCCAGGAGCGGCCTCGTCTTGTCGTTGATGTCGGCCTTGCCATTGCTAATGCCGGCCAGGACCACATCGTGATATTCGCGGTCGGCGCGTGCCAGCGCGCCAAGAAGTCTGGTGACGAGCGCCTTGTGGGCCAGTGTTTTCGGCGAGGCGAACACCGCGCCCAACTGCCATGGCGTCTCGTCGCCGACCCAGCCCAATAGTTTTGCCCCGCCATCGTCGATCAACTTCCGCGCGGTGGAGGCCGGCAGCAGCGCGGCGTCCACGGTCTCGCCCTTCAGCGCGGCGGCCGCGTTCGACAGCGACTGCAGCGGCAGCACTTTTATATCGCTGAGCTTGAAGCCATATTTGTCGGCAAGCAGGCCCAGCGAATAATGAAAGCTGGAGCCTGTTTGCGTGACCGCGACGCGTTTGCCCGCGAGATCTTTCGGCGTCTTCAGCCCGGCGGCATAGGCGTTGTTGCTGGCGAAATAGCCGATCAGCGGATAGCCGGCCTTTTCGCGGCTCATGCCGCCGATCACCTTCAGCGTGCCCTTGCCGGCGAGGTTATAGAGACCGGCGGTAAAGGCCGTGATGCCGAAATCGATGTCGCCCGAGGTGGTCGCGACCGCGATCGGCTGCGCGGCATCGAAGAATTTCAACTCGATGTCGAGACCGGCGTCGCGGAAATAGCCCTTGTCCTGTGCGATGAACACCGGCGCCGAAGACGACAGGCGAAGCACGCCGACCTTTGCTTTGAGGGCGTCGTCGGCAAGAGCGATCCCGCTTGCGATCAGCGCCAGCAGACCCGCCAATACCAGCCGCGCCAATCCCGTCATCCCGTTTCCTTCGACCTTACCTCACCGCCCCCTGAAGTTCGCGACGCGACGCTCGGCGGTGGCCTTGACGCCTTCCTTGAAATCCTCGGTCGCGCGCAGCTTGTTTTGTTCGACGAGTTCATGATTGGTGGCCGCCAGCACCCGGTCGGCAAGCCCGGCGCGCATGGTGGCGCGGGTCGAAAGCAGGCCGAGCGGTGAACATTCGGCGATTTCCTGCGCCAGCTTGATGGCGGCGGCGCGGACCTGATCCTGCGGCACGCACTCGTTGGCAAGGCCCATCCGCAACGCTTCCTCGCCGGTCACCCGGCGGCTGGTGTAGAAGATCAACTCCGCGTTGTTCTTTCCGACCAGTTCGGGAAGCGTCGCCGTCAGCCCGAAGCCCGGATGAAATCCGAGTTTTGTAAA
Organism: uncultured Alphaproteobacteria bacterium; assembly: GCA_963742425.1. Taxonomy (GTDB): domain Bacteria; phylum Pseudomonadota; class Alphaproteobacteria; order Rhizobiales; family Xanthobacteraceae; genus Bradyrhizobium. The sequence continues at coordinate 279,109 of CAVULR010000002.1, read as the reverse complement.
GTTCGCGGCAAACCGCGCCTCGGGACAGGTGACGCGAAAATCCGCCGATACCGCGAGCCCCAGCCCGCCGCCGATGGCGGCGCCGTGCACGGCCGCGACGATCGGCTTCTTGTTGCGGAAAATCCGCACCGCCTGAACATAGAGATGGTTGATCGGGAGGTTCGAGGCCGGATCGGTCTTTGCGCGTTGCTCGGCTTCCTGCCGCGCCGGATCGGCGAAATTGGCGCCGGCGCAGAACGCCTTGCCTTGCGCGGCGAGCACCGAGGCGCGGATCTCGATATCCCGGTCGAACTCCTCCAGCGCATCGGCAATCTGGTTGATCAGCGAGACGTCGAAGAAATTCAGCGGCGGTTTGCGGATTTCAATGAGGCCGACATGGCCCTGCTTCTCGACGCCGATATCCGTGAATTTGCTCATGTCATACTCTCCGATAAAAGAAAATCTAGCCACGAAGTAGCTGCGCCTCCTCTCCCGCGGAGGAGAGGCGAAGAAAAGTGCCGCGCGCCTAGCGCAGGCCGAGGCCGCGCGCGATGATGCCGCGCAGCACTTCGGTGGTGCCGCCCTGAATGGTAAGCTTGGGCGCCGTCTTGATCGCGAATGACAGCTGATTTTCCAGGGTCTCGTGGTTGCTGGCGTCGGGATCGACGAAGGCTGCGAGGTCGCGAACGCGGTGCGGCAGTTGCTGCTCCCAGACCGTGCCGATGTCCTTGACGATTGCTGCTTCCACGACCGGCTCCTTGCCGGCGTGCAACATGCCCGCGACCGAGACCGACATCCGCCGCATGGTGTGAAGCTGCGCCACCAGCCGGCCGATGCCTTCGGCGCTGCGGGTATCCGGCTTCGATCCGACCGCGCGAACCAGTTCGGTCAGCACGTAATAGGTTTCCAGAAAGCGCTCCGGCCCGCTGCGCTCATAGGCCAGCTCGCTGGTCGCCTGCTTCCAGGCGCCGTCGATTTCGCCGAGCACATGATCGTCGGGCATGAAGGCGTCGGTGAACACCACCTCGTTGAATTCGAATTGCCCGGTGATCTGGCCGATCGGGTTCACCTTGATGCCCGGGGTCTTCATGTCGACCAGGAACTGGGTCAGGCCGTGGCGGCGATTTTCCTTGGTCGAGGGTGAGGTGCGGAAGATCGCGATCATGTAGTCGGCGATGTGGGCCGACGAGGTCCATATCTTGGTGCCGTTGATCAGCCAGCCGCCGTCGGTCTTGGTCGCCTTGGTCTTGGCGGCGAACAGGTCGGAGCCGGAGTTCGGCTCGCTCATGCCGATCGCAAAACAGACCTCGCCGCGGCAGATGCGCGGCAGGATGTCCATCTTGACGTGCTCGGGCGCGTATTTCAGCAGCACCGGGCCGCTTTGCCGGTCGGCGACGAAGAAGCGCCGCACCGGCGCGTTGGCGACGCGCATTTCCTCGGTCACGACATAGCGCTCGAGGAAGGTGCGCTCATGGCCGCCATACTTCTTGGGCCAGGTCATGCCGAGCCAGCCGCGCTGGCCCACCCGGCGGGAAAATTCCGGCGCGTCGGTATCTTCGCGATTGGGCTTGTGCGGATCGAAGGTGCCGGCGGCGATCTCCTCGGCGAGGAAGGCGCGCACTTCCTTGCGCAAGCGTTCGCATTCGGGCGGCAGTCGGATCGGATCGAAACGAAGGGCTGCGGTCATGTTAGTCTCGACTTTCGTGCAGGCGGATTTGTCAGTATTCAGCGCGAGGCCACCAGCGGCCACAATTCGTCGGCGCCGCGCGCGGCAACCATCTTGCCGAGTTCCACCGCCCAGTAGCTCTCGGAACCGAAATCGTCGCGCCAGCCGAGCGCGCGCAAGGTGTAGCGATGCAGGATGTGTTCGATGGTAAAGCCGATCGCGCCGTGCACCTGATGGGCGATGGCCGCGCCTTTTTCGGCGGCCTCCGAACAACGGATTTTCGCCGCGGCGGCCTCCAGGAACACGGCCTCGTCGAACGATTTGCTGTTGGCGATCGTATCGGCGGCCGAGGTTGCGGCCGCGAGTGCCGCGGCTGCTTCGCCGGCCAGCCTTGCGAGATTGTGCTGCACCGCCTGGAATTTCGAGATTTTCTTTTCGAACGCGACGCGCTCGTTCGAGTAGCGCACGCTGATTTCGAGCATCGATTCCAGCGCGCCGGCAATCTGCAGGCTTCGCACCACCCCGCCCATCAGCAGCAGCGACGTCTGGTCAAAACCTTTCGGCGCGGGCTTGATGGAGATCGGCATGACGTTGGCGAATGTCACGTTATCGCTGCCATCGCTGGCGAGGCTGAGGCCGGCCTCGATCCGGCAGACGCCGGCATCGACCAGCGCGACCGAGGCGCCGCTCGTGCCATGCGCCAGCACCGCAAATCGCCCGGCCTCCCTGGCGAAGGGAATGCCGCGGGCGCGGCCCGACAGCGTGCCGTCGGCATTGAGCGCGATGCGGTCTTTCGGGCTTGCGGGCGCGACCGTCATCGGGCCTTGGGGCGAGGCAATTTTTGCTTGCGCCAGCAGCCATCCCGCCAGCATGGTTTCGGCAAGCGGCACGGCGATCGCGAAACGTCCGGCCGCGCTCAAGACGCTAAATCCTTCGGCCAGGCTGGCCCCGGAGCCATCGCAATCCTCGGGCACCCATGACAGCGGCAGGCCGGCCTCGGTCAACGCCTTCCAGAGCGGCGACTTCCAGGCCCCTTTCTTGTCGCTGTTGATGGTTTGCGCGTCGGCAAGATCTGCGAATATCCGCTCCGCGGTCTCGGCGACAATGTTCTCACTCTCCGCCACGGCGTTCCCCGTTTCTTCGCTTTGCACGCAACTTGCCCGTCGAACGCTCGGGGGCATCGGGTGCCGTCTTTTCTTGCACCGCATGATGAGGAAAAGCCACCGCCATGACAAGCGCTGATGTCCGATGGCCGCCCTGCGAGGGCGGTATCGTGCCCTCGCGCCCGCCGCAATTAATTCCGCACAATGGAGTTTTTTGGCGATTTGCAGGTGTTCCGCTGCGCGATATGGTGCAATACAACGGCCCTGCCTGAAAAATCACACGAGGAAACGCGGATGTCGAAGGATGGTTTGTGTGCGATCGTAACGGGATCCGCGTCCGGCCTGGGGGCTGCGACCGCGGCCATTCTGGCCAAGGGCGGCGCCCGCATCGTCGTCAACTACTCCTCGAGCCAGAAGGAAGCCGAACAGACGGCGGATCTCTGCCGCGCCGCCGGCGCCGAAGTGGTCGTTGCCCAAGGCGACGTTTCCCGCGACGAGGACTGCAAGAAAATCGTCGCAGCCGCCGCCCCCTGGGGCCGTCTCGACGCGCTGATCAACAATGCCGGCACCACCAAGCATGTGCAGCATGCCGATCTCGACGGCCTGTCGGCCGAAGATTTTCATCGCATCTACGGGGTCAACACGATCGGCCCCTTTCAGATGGTGCGGGCCGCCCGATCGCTTCTGGAAACCGCTGCGAAGGCCTCCGGCCGCGCCTCCACGGTGGTCAACGTTTCGTCGACCGCCGGGATTACCGGTTTCGGATCGTCGGTCGCCTACGCCGCGAGCAAGGGAGCCCTCAACACCATGACGCTTTCGCTGGCACGCGCGCTAGCGCCGCTGATCCGCGTCAACACCGTGTGTCCGGGCTATATCGATACGCCCTGGTTCACCAAGGGTCGCGGCGCCGCCGGCGCCAAGCAGGTGCGCGATAGCGTCGTCGCGCGGGCGCCGCTCAAGCTTGCTTCGACCGCGGAAGACATCGCCGCGCTGGTGTGCTTTCTCGCGACGCCGTCATCGAGCAACATGACCGGCGAGGTGGTGCGGATGGATGCCGGGGCGCATCTCATCAACTGAGACGACGGCCGGCTATCTCACCTCGTCGTCCCGGCCTCCGAGCCGGGACGACAGGAAAACTATCTATTTTCCGCCCGGGTCTGAAATCACGCCGCGCGCTACCAATCTATTCCAGATGAACAGCACCAGCAGCGCGCCGATCGTCGCGGCGATGAAGCCGGCTCCCTGATCGGGGCCGTAATGGCCGATGGCCTGGCCAATGAAGGTCGCGATAAACGCACCGGCGATGCCGAGCACCGTGGTCAGGATAAATCCACCGGGATTGTTCGGACCCGGTGAAAGCAATCGCGCGATGATCCCCGCAACGAAGCCGACGATGATGATCCAGAGAATGCCGCTCATGGCTGTCGTCCTTTTCTAAAAGTGGTTGCGCCCGATCTCAAATGCGCCCCGATAATTCATTTGCGGTCGGCAACCTGCCGTCCGGCGTCAAATGGTTGATGACGTTGGGCAGATGCTGGCTGAGACCGGCGAGCAGTTCGTCGCGCGACAGGCCGGTCTGCGACGACAGCGCATTGATCTGATCGGCGCCCAAGGCGCTGGCGAGATCGCCCTGCGAAATCGGTTTGTTCGGACCCTGGCTCACCCATGAATTGGCGGTTTCGCCGTGGCCGGCTTGCTGGAATTGTTTGAGCAGGTCACCGAGCCCGCCGCTGATCACGCTGCCGGCGGCGCCGCCTGCGAGCAGGCCACCCAACCCGCCCTTGAGAATGTCGCCGATGCCGCCGCCCGTGGCGCTGCCGGGCGTGCCGGTAGTCACATTGCCGGGTGCCGGCGCTGGCGCAGCGCCGGGCTGACCGCCGCCGAGATGCTTGGCTGCCTTGTAGGCGAGCAGCGCAAGGATCGCCATCGTCATCGGCGACATTCCTCCGCCGGATTGGGCGCCGGGATTGCTGGGACCGCGCGGGCCCTGCTGCATTCCGTTGAGTACATCGAGTAAACCCATGGTTCTCTCCTGCCGAATGGCCCCCACACCGTGAAACATAGTGGCGCCCGGTTCGTTCCCAAGATACGGCGTCGCCCCGCTGCCGATCAAACAGGCATCGGACGCAAAAGTCTGCTATCGGAGCTTTGGAGGCAGCGAGGGCAGGATGAGCCGGGACATACCGATTGTCGTGGCCGGCGCCGGGAGCATCGGCTGCTTCGTCGGCGGCATGCTGGCGGCGGCAGGCCGTCGCGTCGCATTGCTGGCGCGCCCGCGCGTGATCTCCGAAATCGAAAGCCACGGGCTGCGGTTGACGAGTTTTGAAGGGCTCGATCGCAACATCCCATCGAATGCGTTGACGTTGTCGGAAGACCCGGCGATTTTTGGCAATGCCGGCGTGGTGCTGGTGACCGTTAAAAGTGCCGATACGGCTGATATCGCCGATATCATCGCAAAGCATGCCGCCCCGGGTGCCGTCATCGTCAGCCTGCAGAACGGTGTCGGCAATGTATCGCTGTTGCGCGAGCGATTGCCGGGATGGCGCGTGCTCGGCGGCATGGTGCCGTTCAACGTGATCGCGCCCGGCGAGGGACGGATCCATCGCGCCACCTCGGGCGACATCGTCGTCGAACGCGACGCATCCGGCACCGCCGGCCAACTTTCGGTGCCGGGGTTGAGGATCCGCGCGACATCGGACATCGACGGCGTGCTATGGGGCAAACTGCTGGTCAATCTCAATAACGCCCTCAATGCGCTCGCCGGTCTGCCGCTGCGCCGGCAGCTCGAGCAGCGCGCGTGGCGCATCCTGTTCGCCGATCAGATGGCCGAAGCGTTGGCTGCGATCAGGGCGGAGGGAATCAGGCCGGTTTCGTCGACGCCGATTCCGGCAGCCTGGATGCCGGCCCTGCTGCGGCTGCCGGACGCCGTGTTCAACCGGGTGCTCGCCGGCGCTATGAAGATCGACCCCGAGGCGCGCTCCTCGATGTGGGAGGACCTGCAGCGTGGCCGCCGCACCGAGATCGATTACCTGCAGGGCGTCATCACCGGGATCGCCGACCGGCGCGGGCTGCAGGCGCCGCTGTCCCGGCGTATCGTCGCATTGATCAAGCAAGCCGAAGAAGCGGGCAAAGGCTCGCCAGGGCTGACGCCGGCGCAGATCAGGCCCTAAAACAGGGTCGCCGGGCACTTGCCACGAAAAGGCGATGATCGGCCGCGAATTTGGGCGATGAAACGGCGCCGGAGGATCGACATGAAAAGGACTTGCGCTAGCCTTGCCCTTGTCGCCGTCGCCGCGCTCGGCTACGCGGGTCTGCTGACGCCGGCCCATGCCGCGCCGCCGACGGTGACGCCGTCGCCGGGATATGATGCGCGATTGCAGGAGCAACGCGCAAGGCGGTCCATTGTTGAACCGGTCCTGCGTCCGGCCAGGCCGCCTTCCCGGCGGCACGCGAAGCAAATTCACGACGGCGCGCATTGAAATGCCGAACCGATTGCAGATGAGGCGATATCTCCTCGCGCTTGGCTTCAGCCTGGCCTTCGCCGGCCCAGTCATGGCCGGCGATTATGCAAGCGCGATCAGCGCCTATCGCCGTGCGCACGGCCTGCCCGCGGTGAGGTCCGACGGCCGTCTTGGCGCAATCGCGTTGGCACAGGCGCGGGCGATGGCCTCAACCGGCACCGTCAGCCATTTTGCCGGCGGCAGTTTTGCCGCGCGCGTGGCGTCGATGCGCAGATCGAGAGCGGCCGAAAATATCGGCGCGGGGTACCTTAGCTTTGCCGAGATGCTGAAGCAGTGGGAAGACAGCAGCGGTCATCGCGCCAATCTTCTGATGCCGGGCGCGCGCCGCGTCGGCGTCGCCTCCGCGGACAATCTGAAATCGCCTTACCGGAAATTCTGGGCGCTGGTGATCACGGACTAGACGTTGCCGGCACAAGTGCTCGCATTGGTCATCCTTGTCGCAGCAATGCCTCGCTAAAGATCGAGATCAGTCAGTCCCGCATGGTCCGCAGGTCTGACGCCGGAAGAATCCCAATGCATCCTGCGATCGCGGACGCCGATCGGCAAGTCGTTGATGGATGCGAGGCGCCGGCGCATAAGGCCGCGCTCGTCGAATTCCCAGTTCTCGTTTCCGTAGGATCGAAACCAGCTTCCGGAATCATCGTGCCATTCATACGCAAACCGCACCGCAATCCGGTTGCCCTCGAAGGCCCAAAGCTCCTTGATCAACCGGTAGTCCAGCTCCCTTGCCCATTTGCGCGTCAGGAAAGCGATGATTGCCGCCCTTCCCCGGAAGAATTCGGCACGGTTGCGCCACGCACTGTCTTCGGTATAGGCAAGCGCGACCTTTTCCGGATTTCGACCGTTCCAGCCATCCTCGGCCGCGCGGACTTTCTTTAGCGCCGTTTCGCGCGTGAATGGCGGCAGCGGCGGACGAGATTCCGGGGCGATACTCATGCAACCTCTCCTTCACGACCAGTCGATGCCGCTGCAAATCGACCGCGGAGCTCGGCATTCTCGGCCTCAAGTTCGCCGATGCGCGTCTGGAGCTGCTCGAAAGCGGTAGCGACCTCGGCCGCGTCGAGCAGTTGCGGGATATGCTGCGGACAGTTCATGTCCCAAGCCTCGACCGTGAACAAGATCACCTGCTCGCCGCGCGCCCGATAATCCCTCGGCATCAGCCGCGCCATGAGCTCAGGATCATTTTCGACGACTTTTGCCCGGCCCCAGATCTTGATCCGGCGCCGATGGGCATAGTCTAGCAAAAACAGGAATGCCTGATCGTTCTCGGCCAGATTGCCGGTCGAAATGTATTGCCGGTTGCCGGCGTAGTCGACGAAGCCCAGTGTCTTTTCGTCAAGGACGCGGACGAAACCCTTGGGTCCGCCGCGGTGCTGAATATAGGGTTGGCCCTTCGCATTTGCGGTGGCGAGATAGATGCTGTCGCGCTCGGCAAGAAAGGCGGCGAGTTCCGGCGTCACCGTCGTGCGCCAACCACCTCTCTCTTCCATCCGGCAATAGGCCTGCCGCGAACCGCGGCGCTCCTGCACCGCTTTGACGGAGGCCGTGAACGCAACGTCGCTTGAAGCAGATCGCGGCATAATCTCCACTCCACCATGCGAGGTGCAAGAAAACGAAGGCAAGAGCCGCCCGGTTTTCCTGTACGTGCCGACCAGCGACCCGACGGGCGAGTCCGTCGGGTTGCCGGGTAGATATAGCTACGCCGCGGCCGAGACTTTCCTGCGCACGATCGGGAAGTCGATCTCTGTCGCCGCCACGTGGTTGAGATAGTTCGTCAGGATGTTCAGCACCGTCACCGAGACGATCTCGATGATCTCGGCATCGCCGAACCCGACCTGCCGGAGCGCTGCGAGTTCGGCATCGCTCGTCTGCCCGCGGCGCTCGACGATGCCGACCGCGAAACGCAGCGCGGCGTCCATCTTCGGATCGGCCGCGCGGCCATCGCGAGCCTGCGCCATATCGGCGTCGTTCAGTCCCGCGCCCCTGCCAAGCACCGTATGCGCGGACAGGCAATAGTCGCAGCCGTTACGTTCGGCCACGCCAAGCGCAATCCGCGCGCGGAGCTTCGATCCGAGCACGCCCTGGCCGAGCGCTCCGTTGAGCCCGACCAGCCCCTCAAGGGCGGCCGGCGACTGCGCCACGACCCGATACAGGTTAGGGACAAGGCCGAGCGCCTTTTGAACGCCGTCGAGCAGGTCCTTCGCCTTGCCCTTTGCCGCGGTTGGGTCGACTGGTTGGATTCGGGACATTGTCATTCTCCTGGTCACGCCGCCTTCGACGATCGAGGACGTTCGCTGCCTTTCACCAAATAGCCGCTTGTGCCCGTTGATTTAATCCTCTAAATCTGAACATCTCTATTTCATTTTATGAAACAATCCCGTGGACCGCCTCGACACCTGGACCATCTTCACCGCGGTTGCCGAGCAGAGCAGCTTCACCAAGGCCGCGCGGCGGCTTGGCCGTTCGCCGGCGGCCGTGACGCGGGCGATTGCCGAGCTCGAGGAGCGGTTGGCGACGCGCCTGCTCAACCGCACCACGCGTTCGGTCGCACTCACCGACGACGGCGCCCGCTACCTCCGCCAATGCCGGCGCGTGCTTGCAGAAATCGCCGAGCTGGAGGCATCGCCGGCCACAGCGCAGCAGGAGCCGCATGGCTCGCTTGCGATCACCGCGCCGGTGATTTTCGGGCGCCTGCACGTTCTTCCGATCGTCGAGAAGTTTTTGGCGGATTATCCCGCGGTCGATGCGAAGATGCTGCTGGTTGATCGAAGTGTGTCGCTGGTCGAGGAAGGTCTCGATGTCGGCGTGCGCATCGGCCAATTGCCGGATTCCTCGCTGCGCGCTATTCGGGCCGGCGAAGTCCGTCGCGGAGTTTACGCGAGCCCTGCCTATCTCCGGCGACGCGGCGTACCCAAGGACCCCCGTGAACTGGCTGATCATGCCTGCGTCGCCTTTACCGCCATCTCACCGATTGCCGAGCGTTGGTCGTTCCATCGCCACCACAAAAGCTTCGCCGTGGCGGTAACGCCGCGGCTCGTGGTCAATAGCGGCGAAGCGGCAATCGATGCCGCGGTCAGCGGGATCGGGCTGACATGCGCACTTTCCTACCAGGTCACTCAACATATTGCCGCCGGCACGTTGCGGCGTGTCCTCGCAGACTACGAACCTCCGCCATCGCCGATCCATGTCATGCATCCCGCCGGCGACCACTTGCCGTCGAAGGTGCGTCTCTTCATCGATTGCGCCGTGAAAGCGCTGCGGCGCAAATTCGCCGAAGCCTAAGCCGGGGCAGTGGCCCCGCGGGTGGCGTTCTTATTCCAGCGGTGGTGATTTCGGATTGGTGCTGCGGGAACTCAGCTGCTTGTCCTCGCTCGGCGGCGAAGCGAACAGCTTCTTCAGATCCTTGTATTTTTCGTGAAGCCGGGGCCAGTCGCACAAGAAGGAGTGCGGCGCGCAGCCCGCGGTTTTGCCGCGCGTGCTCAAATCGCTTGCTGAGGCGTGCGGCTTGTTGGGCGCCTGCACCGGCACCGGCACCTTCTCGCTCTTTAGCGAGGCCTGTTGCAGCTGCTGCTGTTTTGCCGTGAATGCGGCGGCGATGCTGCGTCGCCGTTCGCGCTCGAGGAAGGCGGTGTAGTGTTCGTCGATTTGCTTCTGTTCTTCCGGCGTCGGGTTCGGGCCCGCGATATCGAAGCTGCAATTCTGCATGAAATCGAAATAGGTGTAGCCGCCGCCGGGCTTGCGGCGTCCCGCAAATTTCGCGTTGCATTCGGCGAGCTGGGACTTTCTTTCTTCCCTGGTGGCCGCCTTCTCGGCCTTGTCGGCACAATCCTCGAAATCCGCCGGCGCGCGCGACCACCATTGTGCATGCGCGCGCGACACCGGCAACACAAGGCAGCCGGCGACAGCGGCAATCAGCAGAAAAGATGTCCGCGGCAGGATCACCAACGATTTTCCCCAGGGGCGATGATTTGCGATAAATTTTGACGAGACAACGTCGACGAATTGTCGTCATTGTGGGTGGGTTGTCACCCGGGAACGCGGCATTTTTCCGGCAGGAGAATGTTCCACGCCGAACTGCCCTTGCTGCCGTGACAGCCTAATCCTGCGACCTCCCTCATGAACGGTCGGAAGATATGGAGGCACGTCAATGCTTTGCGTGACCACGCGCTTTGAAAGGCGCGGCCGCATTTGCGGAGGCTGGCGACCTTGCAGACGATCTGATATCGGTTTTTGTGTGCCTCTGCCGTCCCCGCGGGTCTTCAACGCGCATTTCGGGCGAACATACCGAACATGGAAATCCACCGCCCGGACTCGAAGGATCATCCCTGGTTTCCGTATTTTTGGGCAATCTCGATATTTTTATGCTCGCGGGCGGTGATCGCGCTCGGCCTGGTGTTCTCCCGACAACACATGCCCATCGACCCCGACGTCTGGTCGGCGGGACCAGGCTGGTACCATCAACTGCTGCAATGGGACGCGGAATGGTATTTCAAGATCGCAACCGAGGGCTATCGCTATAACGGCGATCCCAACATTTCCCAGAACATCGTGTTTTACCCGTTGTATCCGATGCTCGCGCGAGGCCTCGCGGCGATCAGCGGCATCGGCATTCCGGACGCCCTGTTGCTGGTGTCGAATATCTCGGGCTTTTTGGCGATCGTCCTGCTTTTCAAACTGGTTCGCGAGGAATTCGGCGATCGTCCCGCGCTCGCAACGATCGCCCTGCTCAGTTTCTTTCCAACTTCGGTGTTGCTCTCGGCCGGCTATACCGAACCGCTGGAACTGCTGCTGATCGTCTCGTTCTTTCTGGTGTTGAAGCGCAAGCGTTATGTGGCGGCGGCATTGTTCGCGGGCCTGGCCGTTGCCGATCGCTCGACCGGCATTCTGTTGTCACCCATCCTGCTCTGGGAGATGTGGTGCAATCTCGATCGGAAACGGTTCTTTCTTGCCTTGATACCGTGCGCCCTCGTCGCGACGTCGGGCCTGTGGCTCTTCATGATCTATCTCTGGCACGATTTCGGAAGCCCGTTTGTATTTTCGGAGGGGCAAGCGGCTTTCACCCTGGGAACGACGCTGGGTGGAAGACTGGTGTCGGCACTAAAACTCGAACCCTTCAGCCGAATGATCCTCAACGACTGGAATCCATGGGGCCTCGACAGCTGGTTTTCGCTGGCGTTCATCGCGCTGATTTTGATCGGCTGGTTTCGGCTTCGCGTCTCCTGGACACTGTTCGCCGCGGGTGTCCTGCTGTTGCCTTACCTTACGCTCAGCGGCGGCCCATCCGGCTTCGTGTCGATGAGCCGCTTCAATCTGGTTTCATTTCCGCTGTTCGTGACGATGGCTCAGCTTGGGCTGCGCGCGCGCTGGCTGATGCTTGGAGCGATCGGACTGTTCAGTGCGGCGTTGTTCATGGACGCGGCGCTGTTTGCGCGGCGGATCTGGATCGGGTGACGCGCCGACCGCGGACGGTGGTTCAGTCCGAAAAAACCCGGACCACTCGTGATCGGGATTTGCATCGGACCGTGAGGTAACGCCGCCCCTAGTGATCCCTTTTTCCGTCGGCGACTAGATCATCTTCGACGTCATCATTCCTGCAATATGCCTTAACGGCAATCCGCAACGCCTCCGCGGCTGGAAATCCAAGCGCTATCGCTGCGCGCTTGAGGCCGCCAAACGTCTCGACCAGCGCCGAGGTACTCTTTGCTTTACATGTGCGCTTCCCGGGCGTTCCAGCGAAACTCGGCTGAATGAACACGCCAAATGCGGATGGGGCATTGCCGACCGGAAGCACGGCGACAACTTTGTTAATCGCAATGTCGATCACCGATGCGGTATTATCACCACCGTTCACGACATAGAGCTTCGTGCCGTCCGGGGTCATCGCCAGGCCATTGGGGTCGGCGCCGACCGGGATCGGCAAGCCCACCACGGTGTTGGTTGCGGTGTCGATCACGGACACCGTGCCGTCTTGTTTGTTCGTGACATAGACCTTCGTGCCATCCGGGCTGACGGCCACGCCGAAGTGATCCGCAGTAGAGGTTGCCACCTGCGTGACTACAGTGTCCGTGGCTGTATCGACGACCAACACGCCAATGTTCGTGATGTAAACCCTGCTGCCATCCGGGCTGACCGCGACCGCCTTGGCACGGCTTTCGGTATTGATGAAGGCGCTCACCGTGTCGGTCCCGGCGTCGAGCACCGACGCGCCGCCTCGCTCGCCCGTCACATAGACCTTCTTGCCATCCGGTGTGACCGCAATCCCGAAGGCCTCGCCGATCCCCGGGATCGTGGCGATCACCTTGCCGGTCGCGGCGCGGATCACTGATACTGAGTTCGAGCATACGTTGGCGACATACACCTTTCTGCCGTCAGGGCCTTCCGCCAAGCCAATGGCACCGAAATTATTGGCACATCCGCCGCCGACCGGAATCGTGGCGATCACGCTGTTAGTCGCGGTGGCAATCACTGAAACCGTGTTGTCGTTAAAGTTGGCTACATAAACCTCGCTGCCATCCGGGCTCACGACAACGCCAGAGGGACCGGCGCCGACCGGGATAGGCAAGCCAGCCACCCTGTTGGTCGGCGTATGGATCACCGATACCGTATTATCGCCACCGTTCGGGATATAGGCGTTCTGCGCCAATGACGGAGTGCAGCCGAAAATTGTCCACGCCGCAATAGTGGCTGCACCGATGCGCGCTAAGCAACCGTCGCGCCTCAGCTCGTCTATTTGTTCCTGGAGACGAGCCGATAGCTTACGGGAAACTACGACGCCGACAGACCCTAGGCCACAACACAGAATAAAAAGAGCCGTTGCATCAATTTGCGGCGGGAAGCGCTCAAACATCGAGCCAGCAAAGTTAAAGGCGTAATTGATCTCTTGCATCGCGACAACCTTTCCCGGTTGTGACAATTGACTGGTCAATCCACGACTCTGATGACCATAGAATTTCCAAATGTCGTCGCAACTAAACTCGTCAGTTAAGCTTTATCCGCCGCATTGTATTCAAATGCCCGCAGAGACCACCAACGGACGAAGCAACGAAAGAATGAGCGAGCGCGCCCGATGACCTTCAATTTGCATTCGACTTCCGTCCGGCCCGCGTTGAAGGCCGGGTACTCATTTCGAATACAATGATGGCTGCGCGAATCTGTTATCAGTAGCCCGGCGCTCTCGGCTGGCCAGGCCGCCGGAACACGATGGCGTTTCCGGTCCTTCGACCGGACACGCCGTCAGATTTGACCAGGCACCGACTAGCGATCACGACTTTGCTCTGGTATGGAATTCTCACGTATCCGCCGCGCACGGCGGGTCATCGGTCCCGTAGCTCAGCCGGATAGAGCGACGGTTTCCTAAACCGTAGGTCGCATGTTCGAGTCATGCCGGGATCGCCATTATTTGCCATTATTGGCTGGAGCATCGCTGTCGGCCGCGACGATAGCTCACCGAACAATTCCTGATTCAACACGCCCATATGATGGGGACTAAAAGGGGAGGAAAACCGTGAAACTGAACATCATGAAGCCAAGTGTGAACAATATGGCGGTGCGCGTTTTCGTGCGGGCGGCCGATCTGGAGTTCACCGAAGACGATGTCTATGGCAAGACGCGGTCAACGGAATTTCTGGCGAAAAATCCCGCGCATTTGACGCCGATGCTGGAGGCAAAGGAGTTGCCGAAGGGCGGCCTGTGGGAAAGCTGCGCCATCATGGCCTATCTCTGCAACAAGCATGACATCGCCAAATTCTATCCGAAGGCGCCCGAGCAGCGTGCCATGATCGACAGCGCGATGTTTTATCTGATCGGTACGCTGTATCCGCTGGTGGCGCGTGGCACTTATCCGGCGCTCGGCTTCCCGCAATATCCGGGCGAAGTGGGCGCAAGCGATGCCGATGCGAACGGCAAGGCGGCGGCGCAGAAGTCGGCCATCGCCGCGATCGCGGAGCCGCTCGAGGTGTTCCACACGTTTTACATGGACGGAAAGCCCTTCATCGGCGGCGCGGCGCCCTCTATCGCCGATATCAGGCTGGCTGCGACCCTCGAATTTCTTGGGGCTGTCGATTACGCCCTGCCCGCCTGGGCAAGAACTTACATCGCTGCGATGGAGAAATCCCTGGGCAAGGCCTATGCGGAACCCGCAGCCGACGTGCGCGGCTATATCGCCTATGTGAAGTCGCAGAAAAAGTAAGGGAGCCGCTGTCACCCTGCGCACGACGGTTCGATGCGCGAAGGGATCGCCGCGGCATGGCTGGTCAGTTCCGATGAAAACCGGCGACCCGCAAAAGCTGGAAATCGAGGTCGGGAAGGCGGGCGCCGTCTCCGCCCTTCTCGATCGCCCCGCAAGCGCGCGCGCATGCTTTGTCTTCGCCCATGGTGCGGGCGCGGGCATGACCCATTCCTTCATGCAAGCCGTCGCCGCCGGTCTTGGCGAACGCGGCGTTGCGATCTTGCGCTATCAATTCCCCTATATGGAGAAAGGCAGCCGGCGGCCCGACCCGCCGGCCATCGCGCATGCCGCCGTGCGCGCCGCCGTTGCGGAGGCTCGGCGGCGTTGTCCCGGACTGCCGCTGATCGCGGGCGGCAAATCGTTCGGCGGCCGCATGACGTCGCAGGCGCAGGCGGCGGCGCCGCTCGAGGGCGTCAGCGGACTGGCCTTCCTGGGCTTTCCGCTGCATCCGGCGGGCAAGCCTTCCAGCGACCGCGCGCGCCACCTCGCCGATGTCGATGTGCCCTTGCTGTTCGTGCAGGGCACCCGTGACAGCCTTGCCGAGTTGAAGCTGCTCGAACCCGTCGTCAAAAGCCTCGGGCGATCGGCGACCTTGCATGTTGTCGAGGGCGCCGATCATTCCTTCCATGTGCCGGCGCGTTCGGGACGGAACGATCGCGAGGTAATGGACGAAATTCTGGATTTCTTCGCGGGCTGGATCGGCAAAGTCGCGTCTCATCCCGATCGCGCAACGCCATAGGTCTTGTCGCGCAAGCGGCGCATCCCGCTCAGCCATCGCTCGGTGTTGGAGGCTTTCCGCTGCATGTATTCATGCACTTGCGGATGGGACAAGATGAGAAAGCGTTCCGCCTCCATCGCCTCGATCACGATCCGGGCAACCTCCGCCGGCTGCATCACGCCATCGACCCTCGCGGCACTTGGACCTGACGTCGTCATGCCCGTCTGCACCGACTGCGGACAAAGCACGGAAACGCGAATGCCGCGGTCGCCATACTGGATGGCGAGATGCTCGGCCAACGCCACCGCGGCATGCTTTGTGACGCCGTAGGGCATCGAGTTCAGTGAAGCCAACAGGCCTGCCGCGGATGCGGTATTGAGCAAATAGCCGGAGCCCCGCGCCAGCATGCCCGGCACCAGCGCGCGGGCTGCGAAAACGTGGCTCATGACATGCACCCGCCAGCTCACCTCCCAATCGGCGTCGTCGGCGCTCTCCTGTCCCTTGCGGGAAAGGCCGGCATTGGAAAAGAACACGTCGATCGGCCCAAACTTGGCCTCGGCCGCCGCGATCAGGCCCTTGATATCAGCTTCCTGGCCGACATCGGCGGTGACCGCGAGCGCGTCGACATCACCGGCAACCCTGGCCAGCCGCTCGCGCGACGCCTTGAGATCGGCGACTACCACGCCGCGCGCGCCGGCTTGCGCATAGGCGCGAGCGACCGCCTCGCCGATCCCGCTCGCGGCTCCGGTGACGACGCAGACCTTGTCTTTGACGAGCATGCTGAGGCTTTCCGTTTTGCGATGATCCGGGGCATCCGCCCCCTGACGTTTCGCGGTTGCAACAATGGAACCATATCATCAATATGGCGTTCTCCAATTACACCGACGTGCCGCGATTTTACGGCGCATCGATGTGCGAGGTGTGCCATGTCGAAACTCAACAATGGAATCGCCGCTCTTGTTCTGGTGACCGTGCTGTCGGCCGCCGGATATGCCGCGGCGAGAGGCGGCGGCGGTCATGGTGGCGGCGGTGGTCATGGCGGCGGCGGACATTTCCATGGCGGTGGCGGCCATGTCCACTTCGGCGGTGGTGGTGGACGGCATTTCGCCGGCGGTGGACGCCATTTCAGCGGAAGATCGGCGAGCGTCCATTCCTTTGCGCGGCCGGCTTTCAGCCACAGCCGCGCCTTCGCTGTTCATAACATCAGATCCACCGCGCTGAACTCGCGCGCGCTGGCGCGAACGATGAGGAACCCGGGCGCGCTACAAAATCCCGGCGTTCGCGCACGAATTGCCGCGGGTGCGGCGTTGGCCGGATGGCATGGCGGCCATGGTGGAAACGGCTGGTGGCGACACGGCAACGGCGGATACGGATGGGTCGGGCCGCTGTTCTGGCCGTTCGCCTATTTCGACATCTATGACTACGCGATCTGGGGCAATGGCTTCGGCGCCTCGTTCTGGGGCTACGGCTATGACGACATTTACGCCGGCATGTTCGCGCCCTACGGCTACGATAACCTTGCGCGTTATTTGCCGCCGCGCACCGCGCCCGCAGCCAGCGAGGCAACGCCCGACCGCCTGGCGCAAATGTGCGGCGACGACAGCCGCGAAATCGCCGGTCTGCCGATCGATTTGATTCAGCAGGTTATCGAGCCGACCGACACGCAACGCACCGCGCTGGACGAACTTGCCAACGTATCGGTCACGGCTGCGCAGAACATCAAGGCCGCCTGCCCGACAACGATATCGCTGACGGCGCCGAACCGGCTCGCATCGATGCAGCAACGCATCGAGGCGATGATCGCGGCGGTGGCGCTGGTGCAGCCCGCGCTGGATAAATTCTACGGCCTCTTGAACGACGAGCAGAAGGCGCGGTTCACCGCGCTCGGTGAGGACCAGCGCCGGCAAATCGCGGCAAGGCGGCAGGATCGGCCGCTTGTCGAGAATTGCGGCGCGCAATCCGCCGCGATGCAATGGCCCGCGATCGAGATCGATGCAAGGCTGCACCCGACCGACGCGCAGCGCGCGAGCCTGACCGCGCTGCAGGACGCCAGCGCCAAGGCGGCGGAAATGCTCAAGACCTCCTGCCAGGCCGACGATGCGGTCACGCCCCCGGCACGACTTGCGGCAGTCGGCAAACGGCTCGACACCATGCTGCAGGCGATCAAGCTGGTGCGTTCGGCACTTGACGATTTCTACGGAACGCTGAGCGACGAGCAGAAGGCCCAATTCGAGGCGATCGGCCCGCGGCGAACAGCCTCGGCGGATCAGTCCTACACGACGCGGCGCCATTACCGCAGGTATGGATTCTGACAGACCGCTTGTTCGCGCGCAGCCGCAACGGCGGTGCGCTCCCTCTCCCGCTTGCGGGGGAGGGTTGGGGTGGGGGTGCCAGCCAAGCAACGGATGTCGCGTGGATAGAGCTTCCCCCACCCGCCGCGCTCTATCGAGCGCGTCGACCTCCCCCGCAGCGGGAGAGGTGAGATGAGCTGGTGGCTTTTTTAATCCGAAATCATGCATTGCTGTCGCGGCAACGGCGATGCGCTCCTCTCCCGCTTGCGGGGGAGGGTTGGGGTGGGGGTGCCAGCCAAGCAACGGATGTCGCGTGGATAGAGCTTCTCCCACCCGCCGCGCTCTATCGAGCGCGTCGACCCCCCCCGCTTGCGGGGGAGGTGAGATGAGCTGGTGGCTTTTTTAATCCGAAATCATGCATTGCTATCGCGGCAACGGCGATGCGCTCCTCTCCCGCTTGCGGGGGAGGGTTGGGGTGGGGTGCCAGCCAAGCAACGGATGTCGCGTGGATAGAGCTTCCCCCACCCGCCGCAAGCGGGAGGGGTACGCCAGGTGCGATAGCGCCCAACCGCCAACG
The DNA here is from genome assembly GCA_963742425.1 of uncultured Alphaproteobacteria bacterium. Lineage (GTDB taxonomy): Bacteria > Pseudomonadota > Alphaproteobacteria > Rhizobiales > Xanthobacteraceae > Bradyrhizobium. The sequence continues at coordinate 261,027 of CAVULR010000002.1, read as the reverse complement.
CCGCCCCAATGAGTGTCATGTGATCGTTCCAGCAAAAAGCTGGATGCTGCGGTTCAACCCCGATACAGCCCCTTGTCCCGCGCCAGGCGGATCGCGAGAGCCGCCAGCAAATCGAGCATCGGCGTCGATAGCCCTGCGGCGCGGGCGAACGCTGCCGGCGCGCGCACCAGCACGTCGATCTCCATGGCGCGGCCGAGTTCGTAATCCTGCAGAATCGACGGCTTGTGGTCGGGCGCGGGACCGCTGCGGGTGACGCGCTTGACGCCGGGATAGCAGCTTTGGGCGATGTTGTTGGCCTCATCCAGCAGGCCGGGGATGACATCGCGCAGGGCCGCGTCGTCCCGGACCGCGCGTGCGGTCTGGCCGGTCAACAGGCACAGCACCGACATCGACATGTTGGTAAGGAGCTTGGACCAGATCGCTTCCCTGATCCGCGCCGCCGGCGGCGAGGCGATCGAAGCCTCACTCAAGACAGCGCGCAGCCGCTCGATCCGCGCGCTGGCGCGGTCGTCGCATTCGCCTGTTAGCAGCATGTTCCGATCGGGAGAGAGATTTGCCGCAACGCCGGGCTCGACGACCTCGTTCGACGAAAAAATCACGCCGCCGATGATGCGCTCCCTGGCAACGGCCGATCGTAACGCGCCGCCGGGATCGAGAAAGCCGAGGTCCGGCGGCCGTGGATGATCGGGCGACAGCCCGATGTCGTACCACCAGGGAATGCCGTTCTGGGCAAACACCACGGCGGTGTCATCGCGCAACAACGGCCGCAGGCCGGTGGCGAGAGCGTTGACGCCCGTCGCCTTCAGCGTGCTGATGACGAAATCCTGCGGGCCCAGCGCCGCCGGGTCGTCCGATGCATTCACCTTGGCCGTGAATTCGGCCTCGCCGACGCGAAGCCTCAGGCCCTTTGCCTTCACGGCTTCCAGATGCGGCCCTCGCATTACGCAGGAGACGTCATGCCCCGCCAGCGCAAGCCGCACCGCAAAGTGGCTGCCGACGGCGCCAGCGCCGAAAATGCAGATACGCATGGGGTGGGGTTTCCTGTTTAGGGGCGGGCGAGACGGAAGCCAGTTTCCACAAGCTTGGCGCGGAGTGCAACTGGGGATGCGGACCTCGCGATGCCGTTCGCGGAGTGCAGCGGCAGTCGGTTTTTGCGTCGAGCAACCCGATAGCCAAACTCCCCCACCCGGGGCATGATCCCCTCACACCACCCGAGAGCCCCCACTTGCCCGACAAATCCATCACCGAGCCCGCGCGCAAGATTCCGCTGTATGGCGAGTATGAGGTCGCCGTGCTCGGCGGCGGACCTGCGGGAATCGCAGCCGCAGCCGCTGCCGCGCGGGCGGGACGGCGGACGCTGCTGATCGAGCGTTATGGTTTTCTCGGCGGCATGGGGACGGCGGCGGGGGTCACCAATTTCTGCGGGTTGCACGCCAATGTCTTTGGCGAGATGCATCGCGTGGTGCAGGGCATCGCCTCGGACCTGCTCGGACGCATCGATCGTCTCGGCGGGCTCAACGCGCCGCATCTGATCTTCGGGAAAATCCTGGCGCAGGCTTACGACACCGCGGCCTACAAGATCGCCGCCGACGATCTCTTGCAAAGCCACAAGGTCGACATTCTCTTTCACGCGCTCGGGGCGGGCGTCGTGATGCATGATGAGAGGCGCATCAACGCGCTGCTGGTCGAGACCAAGGCCGGCCGCCGCGCGGTCACGGCCGATATCTTCATCGATTGCTCCGGCGACGGCGATCTCGCGGCCTGGGCCGGCGCGGCTTTCGAGGTCGGCGACAACCACGGCAGCATGCTCTATCCCTCCATGATGTTTCGCCTCAACGGCATCGATCCCGAAAAGGCCGGAGAGGCCTGGCGCACGATCCCGGAACTGATGGCAAAGGCGGAGGCCGCCGGCACGCATCGTTTTCCGCGCAAGGCGGCGATCGTGCGGCCGCAACGCTCGCAGATCGAATGGCGGGTGAACTTCACCCAATTGGCGCGCGAAGACGGCACCGCGATCAATGGGCTCGAGCCCGACGATCTCACGCGTGGCGAAATCGAGGGCCGCCGCCAGGCGGTCGATGCGTTCGATTTCCTGCGCACGGTGCCGGGCTTCGAGAAATCCTACATCGTCGACCTGCCGCCGCAACTCGGCATCCGCGAGACCCGGCGCATCGTCGGCGGCTATATGCTTTCGGGCGAGGACGTGCTCGGCTGCGCTTCGTTCGAGGATTCGATCGGCGTCAACGGCTGGCCAATGGAAATCCATGTCGCGGGCGACGTGATCTTCAAGTTTCCGCCGATCCCGCAGTCACGCGGCTTCAACGAATTGCCCTATCGCATGCTGACCCCTGAAGGCATCGACAATCTGCTGGTGGCCGGGCGCTGCGCCTCGATGACCCATGACGGCCAGTCGGCGGCGCGGGTCTCCGGCGCCTGCCTTGCGATGGGAGAGGCCGCCGGCGCCGCCGCGGCATTGGCGCTCGGCGGCAACACCAGAGCGCGCGACATCGCGGTTGAAAAACTCCAGGCGCAATTGAAGCAGCAAGGAGCCTTCCTCGGGCGGGATCAGGACGTGCCGGCGGGCCTTTGAAGCAGGATGAGTTCAGGTTGAATAGATGCGGCAGCCAGGTTCCCTGTCATTGCGAGCGGAGCGAAGCAATCCAGAGCCGCAGAAAAGGGTTGGATTGCTTCGTCGCGGAGCCTGTCATCGGGCGCGCATTCGCGCGACCCGTTGGCTCCTCGCAATGACGGTGTCGAAAGGCCGCTGTAACCTCCCGCTTGCGGGAGAGCGAACAGATCGCGCGAACCTCAGGTCTCGATCTTCACATACTCGAAATCGCCGGGCTTGTTGTCGATCCCGACCTTGGGCGGGCTAATCCATGGCGCAAAGCCGCCGACCTCGGTGACCGGCGTCATCAGTGAGGCGATGAAATCGCCGTCCTCCGCGGATGGAAGCCATTCCGTCTTCCGCTTGTTCCAGGTGGCGTCGTCGACCAGCACACCGTCGGGCGTGGCGTGAACGTCCTTGAATTCGCCGATCTGGCGATGGAACGCGACATTCGGCAGCGTCAGCTTGAAGTCGTAGCCGGCGAGCGAAATGATCTTGTTCCAGCGCAGCAGGCCCTTGGCGCAATCCTGCGTGTAATCGTCGCGCAGCCGCATGTTGAGCGCGGTCAGCGCCGGCTCGTTAACCCGCTTGATCTTGCCGTTCACCAGCTTGAGCACCGGATAGGTGTCGTTGCGCAGCCGATGATCGTCCTTGATCTGGGTCTCGTGGTAACGGCCCTTGACCCCCGCATTGAAGGCATTGGCCGCATTGGTCGAAACCTCCGAGCCGAACAGATCGAGCGAGAGCGTGTAATGCAGGTTCAGCTTCTTCTGCATGGTCGGAAGATCGATCACGCCGAGCGCGCGAACCTTGGCGACGTCGTTGGGATCGGTGATGCCGGCCGCCTTCATCGCCTCGCAGGTGCGCTGCACGATGCGGCTGATGCCGGTCTCGCCGACGAACATGTGATGCGCCTCCTCGGTCAGCATGAAGCGGCAGGTGCGCGACAGCGGATCGAAGCCGGATTGCGCGAGGCTGTGCAACTGCATCTTGCCGTCGCGATCGGTGAAATAGGTGAACATGAAGAACGACAGCCAGTCCGGCGTCGCCTCGTTGAAGGCACCTAGCATGCGCGGGCTGTCGGCATCGCCCGAGCGGCGGCGCAGCAACTCATCGGCCTCCTCGCGCCCGTCCCGGCCGAAATATTTCTGCAGTAGGTAGACCATCGCCCAGAGATGGCGGCCTTCCTCGACATTGACCTGGAACAGGTTTCGCAGGTCGTAAAGTGACGGCGCGGTCTTGCCGAGATGGCGCTGCTGTTCGACCGAGGCGGGCTCGGTGTCGCCCTGGATCACGATCAGGCGGCGCAGCATGGCGCGATACTCGCCCGGCACTTCCTGCCACGCCGGCTCGCCGTAATGTTCGCCGAAGGGTATCACGCGGTTCTCTTCCTGCGGCGCAAGCAGAATGCCCCAACGATATTCCGGCATCCTCACATAGTCGAATTTGGCCCAGCCGCGCGGATCGACCGAATAGGCGGTACGCAAGTAAACCAGCGATTGCTGGAAGCCCTCCGGCCCCATGTCACCCCACCAGTCCATGTAACCGGGATGCCAGCCTTCCAGGGCTTTGAGCACCTGCCGATCCTCGTTGAGATTCACGTTGTTTGGAATCTTGGTTGAGTAATCGACGTTCATGATGTTCATGGCGTGCTCCTTGCTCGCTCTCGTGTCCCGGACGCGGTGCAGCGCCAAGCGCTGCGCCGCAGAGCCGGGAATTCATTTCAGTGGTGGCGGGCCCCGGTTCTGCAGCGCGTCACAAGCGTGACGCGCTGCACCCGGGAGAGGATATCAAACCCGCGTCATATCGAACTGCGCCTTCTGGCCGGAGCCGTAGCGGCGCAGCGCGCCGTTTTCGCCGACCGCGTTGGGGCGCTGGAAGATCCAGTTTTGCCACGCCGTCAGGCGCGAGAAGATTTTCGATTCCATGGTCTCGGGCCCGACGAAGCGTAAATTGGCTTCCATGCCGGTAAGACCATCGGGCGAGAAGCTGGTGCGCTCCTCGAAGAACACCCTGATCTCATCATCCCAGTCGATATCGTCGAGCGCGAAGGTGACGAGGCCGAGCGCCTCAGCCTGCTCCGCATCGAGCGCCTCGCCGATGCTGGCCTGGGCGCGGTCGATGTCTTTGGGATCCGCCTGAAAGCGCGATTGCAGCCGCGTCAGGCCGTGGCTCATCGGATAGGGTCCGAAATTCATCGCGCTGAGCTCGATGGTCGGAGGGCCGCGGTTATCGCCCTGCTTCTGGCCAATCAGCATGTAGGAGCGGTCGGCCGCGAAGACCAGTTCGGCCAGCGTGCCGACAAAGCACGAGCCGGGCTCGACCAGCGCCACCAGCGTGCGCGAGGTGACGTCGATACGCTTGAGCACCCGCTTCCAGTACTGCCTGATTTCGTTGACCAGCCAGTGCGCCTTGTTGGCTTCCAGAAACGCGTCGCAGGCCAGCACGTTGGCGCGCTCACCATGCGATTTGAACACCAGCATCGCTGTCTCGAGTTCGTTGATGCGCAAATGCAGGATCGCATCGTCAAGCTCGCGCGCCACCTGCAGCGGCCAGAACGAGTCGCCCAGCGCGATCATGCCCGCGATATCGGCGGGCGGGTTCGCGTCCGGCGCCTGAATCGAAATGGTGGCGATGCGTTGCGCGCGGTCGATATCGACGCCGACAAGGCCGTAGCGGATGCTGTCCTCGTCGATCTGGCGCGTCAGCGGCGTGAGCGAGATACCTTTTCCATTACCGTTGCGCGTGGAGGCGGCGGCGAATTGCTTGACGCGCTCGGTGACCCTGGCCTCGAGCTTGCTGTTCGGCACGATCTCGTCGACGAGGCGCCATGCGACGGCGCGCTTGCCCTTGATGCCTTCCTCGATGGTGCAGAAGAAATCGGCGTGATCGCGGCGCACCTTGCGCTTGTCGACGACCCGCGTCAGTCCCCCGGTGCCTGGCAACACCGCCAGCAGCGGAACTTCCGGCAGCGCGACGGCCGCCGCGCCGTCATCGGCAAGGATGATGTGATCGGTAGCAAGCGCGAGTTCGTAGCCGCCGCCCGCGGCGGTGCCGTTGATAACGGTGACAAAACGCTGCCCGGAATTCTCGCTGGAATCCTCCAGGCCGTTGCGCGTCTCGTTGGTGAATTTGCAGAAGTTGACCTTGTGGGCATGGGTGGCCCCCGCCAGCATGCGGATGTTGGCGCCGGCGCAGAACACCCGGTTCTTACCCGAGCGCACCACCACCACTTTGACGCCGGGATGCTCGAAGCGCAGCCGCTGCACCGCGTCGGCCAGTTCGATGTCGACGCCGAGATCGTAGGAATTCAGCTTGAGCTGATAGCCTTCGAACAGCCCGCCATTCTCGTCGACATCCATTGTCAGCGTTGCGACGTCGCCGTCGACAGCGATCTTCCAGTGGCGGTAGCGTGACGGGTCGGTCTGAAAATCGATGTGCTTTGCACCGCCAGCAAGGACGCGATCTTCACCGGGCTTTTCGCCAGCCATTGAGTTACCCTTGTCTGGTTCGGGAGCATCTCTTACTATGCACAATAATGCATGTTTTGGGTGCAGTCCAGCATCTCAGAGCCAAAATCTGCATTTTGTTTCATATCCGCCAAAAAGATCCGATTCGTCCCATCGGCCAAAAAACGTAAGTTCGGACAGCGCCGCGAGGTCCCGAAGCTCCCACGCTCTCGATATAAGCGCTGGCACGGCGGGCGGAATAGATGCGTTACGCCGCCCTTCCCCGCGATCCTTCGTGCACATCAAAAATTCGTCGTGCAAATTCCGAGATCGCGGCAAGCGCTGCATCCGGGGCTTCCCGATGCGGCGAATGTCCGGCGCCGGAGATGATTGTCACATCGACCGGACAATAGCACTCTTCCTGCGCGATCTCGATCTGCCGTATCGTGCCATATTGGTCATCCGCGCCTTGCAGAATCGCCACGGGGACGCGGATATAGGCGAGATACTCCGCGATATCCCAGCTGCGAAACTTCGGATCGAGCCACGCGCCGTTCCAGCCATAGAACGCGTTGTCGACATCGCGATGCCAGCGCGCCAGTTTCGACTTCAGGTCGGTGGTCTCGTAGGCCTTCCGGATCTCGGCGATCGAGGTCACCGAAATATCTTCGACGATGAAGTGCGGCGCGATCATCGCCACGCCGCGGACGCGGTGATCCGCAACGCCACCTGCATAGATCGCCGCGATCGAAGCGCCGTCGGAATGTCCGACCAGAAGGCCGCGGCGAAAGCCGATTTGCTCGAGCAGCCTGGGCAAGACCTCGAGCGCCTCGATGTGCATGTAATCGAGCGGGCGCGGCAGTTCGACCTTTGTCGAGCCGCCATAGCCCGCGCGCGAATAGACGAACACGCCGGTCCCGGTCGCGGCGGCAAGCCGGTCCGGAAAATCCCCCCACAGCGCAACACAGCCCAGGCCCTCGTGGAGCAAGACCATGGTCGGCGCCTCGTCCGGCGCCGGACCGATCATGCGGTATTCGAGATCGGACGCGCCGACGCGCAGGGTGCCGGTGGGTGGGAGAGCTGTCATTTCTTTGGTACCTGGACCCGAACTCTCTCTCGTCATGCCCGGGCTTGACCCGGGCATCCACGTCTTAATTCGTCGCAACGAAGGCGTGGATGGCCGGGTCAAGCCCGGCCATGACGGCTAGTTATGTTCCCGCAATTTGAACCGCTGGATCTTTCCGGTTGCGGTTTTCGGCAAGGACTCGACGACATCGATCCAGCGCGGATATTTCCAGACACCGATCTTCTGCTTGACGTGCTCCTTCAGCGCCTCCTGCAGGCCGGCCGAATTCGCATCGCCCCGAAGCACCACAAACGCCTTCGGCTTCAGCAATCCTTCCGGATCGGCTTCCGGCACCACGGCGGCCTCCAGCACCGCGGGGTGGGTGATCAGCGCGCTCTCGACCTCGAACGGCGAGACCCAGATGCCGGAGACCTTGAACATGTCGTCGCTGCGGCCGCAAAACGTATAACGCCCGTCGGCATCGCGCATATATTTGTCGCCGGTGCGGGTCCAGTGGCCGGCAAATGTCTGGCGGCTTTTGCTGCGCTGATTCCAGTAGCCTTCGCCGGCGGAGGGCGCATCGACCAGCAACTCGCCGACCTCGCCGTCCGGCACCTCGTCGCCGGCATCGTTGACCAGCCGCACCTTGTAGCCCGGCACCGGACGGCCGGAAGTGCCGTATTTGATGTCGCCGGGCGCGTTTGAAAGAAAGATGTGCAGCAGTTCGGTGGTGCCGACGCCATCGAGAATATCGACGCCGAAGCGCGCCTTCCAGGCATTGCCGACCGATTCCGGCAGCGCCTCGCCGGCCGAGGTGCAGATCCGCAATCGCGTGCCGCCGCGCTCACCCTTCAACGCCTCGTCGTTCAGCATCGCCGAGAACAAGGTCGGCACGCCGAAGAAGATCGTCGGGTTATACTTGTTCATCAGCGCGAACATCAAAGCCGGCGTCGGCCGTTCGGAATTGAGCACCGTGGTGGCGCCGACCGACATCGGGAACGTCAACGCGTTACCGAGGCCATAGGCGAAAAACAGTTTCGCCGCCGACAGCCCGACATCGTCCTCGCGAATCCCGAGCACCTGCTTGGCGTAGGTGTCGGCGGTCGCGGCGAGACTGGAATGCAGATGCCGCACGCCCTTGGGCATCCCGGTCGAGCCCGACGAATACAGCCAGAATGCCGGCTCATCGGCATGGGTCGCCGCCGTTGTGAAAGAAGCGCTCTCGCCGGCAAGTTCATCGGACAGTTTTTTGTGGCCGTGCGCGTCGTTGCCGCAAACCACGACATGCTCGAGATCGGCCATCCGCCCGACCATGTCCTTGACAACAGGCAACAGCGCCTCGGACACGAACAGCACGCGCGCGCGGCAATCCGCCAGCACATAGGCGTATTGATCTGATGTCAGCAGCGTGTTGAGCGGCACCGGCACAATGCCGGCGCGGATCGCGCCCAAAAACACCGCCGGAAAATCCACGGTGTCGAGCATGATCATGGCGACGCGCTCTTCGCGGCGGACGCCGAGCCGGCGCAGCATGTTGGCGACGCGGCAGCTCTGCTTCTGCAACTCGCCATAGGTCAGCTCGGACACGGTGTCGGTGAAGGCGAGCTTGTTCGCCCGTCCCTCCCCGACGTTGCGGTCGAGCAGCCAGGTCACCGCGTTGTAGACCGTCACGCGCCTTCTCCCCCGGGGTTTAAGAATTATAATTCATAGAAAGGCACTACACGCGCTTGCTGTCAATCCTTGTCGGCATTATGTTTCCGAAGCGGACGCACTAACGGGCGGCGACATGACCGAAATTCCCGATCCCGAAACCGGCTTTCTCGAGCAGCTCGGCCAGCGTGTCCGCACCATGCGCGCGCTTGCGCGGCATGTCGCGCAAGGTATTGGCAAAAGTCTCCGGCATTTCCGAACGCTATATCGCCCAGCTCGAAAGCGGCAAGGGCAACGTCTCGATCGTGCTGCTGCGCCGGGTGTCTGACGCGATGGGCGCGCATCTCGAGGACCTCATTCCCGCGACCGAGCCGGCGCCGGACTGGCCTGTCATTCGCGACCTCCTGCGCAAAGCCACGCCGAACCAGATCGCGCAGGCCAAGGACATTCTCTCGGGCCTTGGAAGCGGCGCGGCGGCGCAGCGGCGGATGTCGTTTGCCGGCATCGCGTTGATCGGCTTGCGCGGCGCCGGCAAATCCACGCTCGGCAAATTGCTCGCGAAGAAGATCGGCTGGAATTTTGTCGAGCTGAACAAGGAGATCGAGGCGCAGAACGGACTGTCGGTCGCCGAGATCATCGCGCTTTACGGCCAGGAAGGCTTTCGCCGCATGGAGCAGGCGGCGCTCGCACAATTGCTGGCGCGCAACGAGCTGATGGTGCTGGCGACCGGCGGTGGCATCGTCTCCGAACCGCTGACCTTCGACCTGGTCCTGTCGTCGTTCTACACCATCTGGCTGAAGGCCGAACCGGAAGAGCACATGGCGCGGGTGCGCGGCCAGGGCGATCTGCGGCCGATGGCGGACGACCGCTCCGCGATGGCCGAGTTGCGCAACATCCTGCTCAGCCGCGAGCCGCTTTATGCCCGCGCCTCCGCCGTGGTCGACACCGCAGGACTTCACGGTGGATGCGGCGGCCGCGCGCCTGATCGACGCGGTCGCGCCGGTATTGCGGAACGATGCGAAAATGTTTGCGCGGGGCTGAGCCGGTTATTGCGCGTTGCGCACCCTGATCAGGAAGGTGGCAAACAGGCTGCCCAATATGACATGGATTGCGATGCCAGGCGCAACCGCGAGTCCAGCGCCGAGCTGCATGGTGCGGATGACCACGAACAGCGACAACACCTGAACCACGAGATTTCCGGTCAGGACGGCAATCAGACCCTGCCGATCGGCGTTGCGGGCCAGCCAGTTGACGACGCCCAATCCCATCAGGGTCGCGCCATGTGCCTGAGCGAGCGTCGCAATCATCGGCGTCATCGCTATCCCGGTCGGCGCATTGAGTTCGGCGGGCGCAAACAGCAGCATCGCCCCGAACAACCATGCCAGGACAGCAGCAATCGAAATGAAAAGCTTCATATTCCCCTCCCCCTTTTTCGTGCAGCCGATGCGTCGGTGTTTTGCAGCGACACGCAAACTCCCGAACTGCGCAGCAGCGGCGCAACGACTTCCGGTTAGATTTGCAATTTCACGTCTTGGCTCGGGGGAACGCGGTTGCGTCGAACATCGTTTCGTACTGCCTGATCTTGCGTCCTGCGACCCGGAAGAACGAAGCGATCTTGATGGTTCCGATCGGAGCGGGCAGCTCGCAATCGTAATACATGGCAGCCCAATCTCCATCGACCAGGAGCTTTGTCAGTTGCGCGCGCTTTGTCATGCCGGCAAAGGCGACAAGTCCCGGACGAAATTGCTCGGCGCTGGTGTAGCTGGCGGTCGGGCCCCAAAAGGCGAGATCTTCGGCGAGGAACGCGTAGGCTTCGTCCGGCCGTTTTGAGGTCCAGGCGTTAAAATAGCCCAGGACAGTTTCGCGGGTTTCTTCAGCTGTGGACATCCTCCATCCTCGGAAAGTGGGTCATGGATCTGCCTTGCCCCGACGGCACCGGGTTGCGGGTCTCTACCATAGCGGGAGACACAGTTAAAAGACCCGCTTCATCGGCCCGGGGCGAGCCACTAATCCGCTTGCCAGCGGCAACAAGCCTAGTAGTTTGATTTCGAACAAATATTCGATCTCCGATTAATACCGTTTCTGCGGAGGGCGCACCGCCATGATGAGCCAGGAACAGAACGACCTGATCACCCGAACCGGGCCGAAAGACGCATGCGGGAAATTGATGCGGATGTACTGGCAGCCGGCTGCGCTGATCGATGAACTGACGGGTCCGCGCCCGGTGAAAGCCGTGAAGCTTCTCGGCGAGGATCTGGTGCTGTTTCGCGACGAACAGGGACGTTACGGCCTGATCGAGCGCCATTGCGCCCACCGCGGCGCCGACCTTGCCTTTGGCCGTCTGGAAAACGGCGGCTTGCGCTGCGCCTTCCACGGCTGGCTGTACGACGTGTCAGGTCAATGCCTGGAAACGCCGGCCGAGCCGAAGGATTCCGTGCTGTGCAAGAATATCGCGCAGCGCTCCTATCCCGTGATCGAGAAGAGCGGAATCCTTTGGGCCTGGCTCGGCGAGGGCGAGCCGCCGGCATTTCCCGAACTCGACTGCTTCATCGCGCCGGAGGCCTATACCTTTGCCTTCAAGGGTCATTTCGGCTGCAACTGGCTGCAGGCGCTCGAGGTCGGCATCGATCCGTCGCACGCCTCGTTCCTGCATCGTTTTTTCGAGGACGAAGATCCGGCAGCCGCTTACGGCAAGCAATTCCGCGGCGCCTCCGCCGGGTCGGACATGCCGATGACAAAAATCCTGCGCGAATATGACCGACCGATCATCAATGTCGAACACACCGAATACGGGTTGCGGCTGATCGCGCTTCGCGAGATCGACGACGAGCGCACCCATGTCCGCGTCACCAATCAGCTGTTCCCGCATGGCTTCGTGATACCGATGAGCACGGAGATGACGATCGCGCAGTGGCACGTGCCGATCGATGACGAGAACTGTTACTGGTATGCGATCTTTACCTCTTATTCGACACCGGTCGACAAAAACAAGATGCGCGATCAGCGCCTCGAACTTTATGAATTGCCGGATTATCGCTCGCGCAAGAACAAATCGAACGATTATGGTTTCGATCCGCACGAACAGGCGACCCAAACCTTCACCGGCATGGGCGCCGACATCAACGTACACGATCAATGGGCGGTGGAATCGATGGGCGCGATCCAGGACCGCACCCGCGAACATCTGGGCACCGCCGACAAGGCCATCGTGCAGTATCGCCGCCTGCTGCGTCAGGAAATCGAGAAGGTGACCTCGGGCGCAAAACCATTCATGTTCCTCGATGCCGCGAACGCGCGCAGCATTCAGGGGCCGGCCACCATGGACGGCATCGGTCCAACACGGGGATGGGAAACTTTCTGGATGGAGGTCGACGTTAGGCGCCGGCGCAGCGCGCCTTGGGCCGCACCGGTGCCACAGGAGATTGCCGACAAGATTCCTCACCTCAGGGCGGTTTGACGATGACCTATCTTCGTCATTGCGAGCCAACGGGTCGGCGCAAAGCGCCGCCCGATGATAAACTCCGCGAAACAATCCACTTTGCAGCGAGGAAGGAAGCTGGATTGCTTCGTCGCTTCGCTCCTCGCAATGACGACCACTGCGAAGCGATTCCGTTGGCCGCATCCAAGTGAGGCTTTGGGGGAAGACGCGTTGAGTTTTGTGAAGCGTCACGGGCTGTGGTCGAGCGAGCAGAAGGAGGCGGCGAGCCGTCTCAGGCGCATCGTCGAGGAGCAGAAGCTCGAAGTCATCCGGCTTTCATTCCCGGACCAGCACGGAATTCTTCGCGGCAAGACGCTGGTTGCGAGCGAGGCACTGGCCTCGCTGGAGAGCGGATGCTCCATCACCACGACGATGTTTGCCAAGGACACCTCGCATAAAACCGTCTTTCCGGTCTTCACGTCCGGCGGCGGGTTTGGCATGCGAGAGATGGAAGGCGCCGCCGACGTTTTGATGGTGCCGGACCCCCTGAGCTTTCGCGTGTTGCCGTGGGCGGAGGCCACCGGCTGGCTGTTATGCGATGTGTATTTTGCCGACGGGCGGCCGGTCCCGTTCGCGACACGCCACCTCTACCGATCGGTGCTCGCCAGCCTCGAAAAGCGGGGCTACGACTTCGTCGCCGGCCTCGAAGTCGAATGCCATATTTTCAGACTGGAAGACGCCAGGATGTCGCCGGAAGATGCCGGCCAGCCGGGCCAACCTCCCGACGTCAGCCTGTTGTCGCACGGCTACCAATATCTCACCGAGCAGCGCTACGACGCGATGGACCCGGTGCTCGAGATCGTCAGGCGCGACCTCCTCGCGCTCGGCCTGCCGCTGCGTTCGATCGAGGTGGAATACGGCCCGAGCCAGTGTGAGTTCACGTTCAAGCCGACCAAAGGGCTTGAGCCCGCCGACAGCATGATTTTGCTTCGCAGCGCCGTGAAGCAGATCTGCCATCGCCACGGCTATCACGCGACCTTCATGTGCCGGCCGCGGCTTCCCAATGTCATGGCGTCCGGATGGCATCTTCATCAATCGATCGTATCGCGCGCCGGCGGCGAGAATGCTTTCATGGCGAAGGATAGCGGCGAGCTGTTGAGCGCGTTCGGCCGCCATTATCTCGGCGGCCTGTTGCAGCACGCCCGTGCCGCCGCCGTGTTCACGACACCGACGATCAACGGCTACAAGCGCTATCGCTCTTATTCGCTGGCGCCGGACCGCGCGATCTGGGGACGCGACAATCGCGGCGTGATGATCCGAGTGCTCGGTGGTCCCGACGATCCCGCAACGCGCCTGGAAAACCGCATCGGCGAGCCCGCCGCCAATCCCTATCTCTACATGGCCTCGCAAATCCTGTCAGGGCTCGACGGCGTCGATCGCGGCCTCGATCCCGGCCCCTCCGCGGACACCCCGTACGAAACGCAAGCCGCGCCGCTGCCGAAGAGCCTGCAGGAAGCGGTGTTGGCACTGAAGGACGACAGCTTCTTCCGTCACGCGCTGGGAGCGGCATTCGTCGACTACTACGTTCACATCAAGAACGCCGAGATCGAGCGCTTTCAGTCGGAAGTCTCCGAATGGGAGCAGCGCGAATATTTCGAGATGTTTTGAAGAGTCTCGCATCCGTCATTGCGAGCCAACGGGTCGCGCGAATGCGCGCCCGATGACAGGCTCCGCGAAGCAATCCATCTGCCAGCTACCCGCGCAGGAAAATGGATTGCTTCGTCGCTTCGCTCCTCGCAATGACGCTAGCGTCGTCCCTGCGAAAGCAGGGACGACCAAGAGGACAGTGTTCACACCCCAAGATACCGGTGCTGAAGCTCCGGCTCGTCGATCAACTGCTGCGAGGTGCCGCTCCATACCGCACGTCCGCGCTCGATGATGTAATGGCGGTCGGCGATGCGGGTGAGGTTCTCGACGTTCTTGTCGATCACCAGGACCGATTGTCCCCTCGCCTTCAACATCGACAGGCAGTTCCAGATTTCCTCGCGGATCAGCGGCGCGAGCCCCTCGGTGGCCTCGTCGAGAATCAGCAGGCGCGGATTGGTCATCAGCGCGCGGCCGATCGCCAGCATTTGCTGTTCGCCGCCCGACAGCGTGCCGCCCATATTGTTGCCGCGCTCGGCGAGCCGCGGGAACAGCGCGTGGATCTTTTTGATTTCCCAGGGATCGGGGCTGCCGAGACGATTGCCGGAAGCAGCCACCAGATTCTCACGCACCGTCAGGTTGGGAAAGATCTGTCGCCCTTCCGGGACCAACCCTATTCCCAACTGCGCGATCCGGAACGAGGGCAGCCTGCGGACGTCCTTTCCGGCAAAACGGATCGCGCCCGCCCGCGCCGGTGTCAGCCCCAGGATGGAGCGGATGGTCGTGGTTTTTCCCATGCCGTTGCGGCCCATCATCGCCACCATCTCGCCGGTTCGGACCTGAAGCGACAGGCCGAACAGCACCTGGCTGAGGCCGTAGCAGGTCTCGACACCATCGAGTTCGAGCAAGGGGGCGTCAGCCAATTCTGCATCAGCCATGACGGGTCACCGCATGCTGCTCGCCGAGATAGGCGCGCCTGACTTCTTCATCCCGGCGGATCTCCGAGGGCTGACCCGACGCGATGACGCGACCGTAGACCAGAACCGTGATGCGGTCGGCAAGCGCAAATACCGCGTCCATGTCGTGCTCGACCAGCACGATCGTGACCTCGCGCCGCAATTCCTGCAACAGCTTCACCATGCGCGCCGATTCGGTGATGCCAAGTCCGGCCATCGGCTCGTCGAGCAGCAATACTTGCGGCTTGGTGGCGAGCGCAACCGCCAGTTCAAGCTCGCGCTGCTCGCCATGGCTCAACCGCGAAACGACGACGTCGGCGCGATCTCCCAACCCCACCCTCTCGAGCGCAGACCGCGCGGTTTGGCGAAGATGGGCAATCTTGCGGGCATTGCTCCAGAAATGAAAGGAGTGACCGTCATGGGCCTGGGCGGCCAGCGCGACATTGTCCGATGCGGTGAAGTCCGATAGCAGCGAGGTGATCTGAAATGAGCGCGCCAGCCCAAGCGCGCTGCGGCGCCAGGCCGGCACGCGGGTGATGTCCTTGTCCCCGAGCTGAATGGTGCCGGAATGCGGCAGCAGCTGCCCGGTCAGCTGGCTGATCAGCGTGGTCTTGCCGGCGCCGTTCGGCCCGATGATCGCATGCAATTGGCCGCGCGCGACGTCCAGCGAGACGTTGTCGGTCGCGACGATGCCGCCGAACCGCCGCACGAGCTTTTCAACACGGAGCAAGGGTTCAGCCACGACGCAGCCTCCCCAACAGCCCGTCGATGCCCCCGCGCCCGAACAGCACGATCAAAAGCAGCAACGGGCCCATGATCAACGCCCAGTATTCGGTAACCTGCGACAGGAATTCTTCCAGCACCAGGTAAACGATCGCGCCTATCACCGGCCCGAACAGCGAGCCCATGCCGCCGAGGATGACCATGACCATCAGGTCGCCGGAGCGGGTCCAGTACATCGTGGCCGGGCTGACGAAGTCGGTATTGTTGGCGAGCAGCGCACCCGCCAGGCCGCACATCGTGCCGGAGATGACGAAGCACACCAGCCGGTAGCGCGTTGCCGGAAACCCGATCGCCTGCATGCGCGCTTCGTTGGAGCGCAGGCCCTGGACCACCAGGCCGAAGCGCGAATTGACGATGCGCCAGACCAGATAGATCCCGCCGAACAGGCATGCGAGGCAAAGATAATAGAACTGCACACGGCTCGACAGATCGATCAGGCCGCCAAAACCGCTGCGCTTGTAGATGGTCAGGCCGTCGTCGCCGCCATAGCGGGAGAGACCGGAGACGATGTAATAGGCCATCTGCGCGAAGGCGAGCGTGATCATGATGAAATAGACGCCGCGGGTGCGCAGGCTGAGCGCGCCGATCACCAGCGCAAACAGCGCAGAGGCCGCAAGCGCCACCGGCCACTGGATGAAGCCGGAGCCGATACCCTCCGCCGCCAGTATTCCGACCGCGTAGCCGCCGATCCCGAGATAGGCGGCGTGCCCAAAACTCATCATTCCGCCATAGCCCATGATGAGATTGAGGCTGACCGCTGCCAGCGCGAAAATGACGATGCGGGTGAACAGCGTCAGCGCGAACACGTTTCCGCTCATCGAGGTATAGAGCGGAAGCAACAGCAGGCCGGCGACCACCAGCGCCGCGAGCGCCTTGCGGGCATCGAACGAAGCGGTCATCGCCGGTTGGCCGGAAACAGCCCCTCCGGCCGCAGCACCAGCACGATTGCCATCACGAGATAGATCAGCATCGAGGACAGCGCGGGCGCCGCGGTGGAGGCGGCGGCTGAACTCAGGATCTGCCGTAACAGGTCGGGCAGGAAAGCGCGGCCCAGCGTGTCGATCATCCCGACAAAGATCGCGGCCAGGAATGCGCCGCGGATCGAGCCGATGCCTCCGATCACGATGATGACGAAGGCGAGGATCAAAATGTTCTCGCCCATTCCGATCTGGACCGTCAGGATCGGCGCCTGCATCAGCCCGGCGAGACCGGCCAGCGCCGCCCCGAGCCCGAACACCAGCGTGTAGAGCAGCTTGATGTTGATGCCGAGCGCCCCGATCATTTCCCGGTTGGAGGCGCCGGCGCGGATCAGCATGCCGATGCGGGTTCGCATCACGACCACGTAAAGCATCAAGGCGACCGCCAGCGCGACCACGATGATCGCAAGCCGGTAGGCGGGATAATAGATGCCGGGCAGGATGGCGATCGGCACTGTCAGCCAGGGGGGCAGCGGCAGCGCAAGACCCGCCGGGCCCCAGATCAGCCGCACCGCGTCATTGAAAAACAGGATCAGCCCGAACGTCGCCAGCACGTGATCGAGATGGTCGCGGCCGTAAAGATGCCGCAGCGCGACGAATTCCAGGACGATGCCGAGCAGGAGGGTGGCGCCGAGCGCAAGCAATATGCCGATCACGAAATTCCCGGTCCACGCCACGAAGGTCGCTGCAAAATACGCGCCCATCATGTAGAGCGATCCATGCGCCAGATTGACGAAATCCATGATGCCGAAAACCAGCGTCAATCCCGCCGCCAGCAGAAACAGCAGCAGTCCGAACTGCAAACCATTCAGGAACTGTTCGACGACAAGCAGCATGGGTCGTAAAAATCACCTGAAAATGGACTGGTTGTTGATCAGATTCCGGTTCGGTTTACCTCTCCCCGGCGGGGAGAGGTCGATTTGCGCAGCAAATCCGGTGAGGGGGCGCCGGGGCCAACGATAGACCGTAACCCCTCACCCCAACCCTCTTCCACAAGAGAGGGAGTTCACCGCCGTTGCCGTTACATCTCAATCTCATCTCATCATGTTCCAGGAAAACAGCAAGACACGTGCCGAATAACTCGTAGGATGATGGGTTGAGCAAAGCGAAACCCCATCGGCTAGTTCGGCAGGAGTGTCGGGTTTCGCTTTGCCCGGCCGTCCACGCCACTATCCGCGGGTTCGTTTCACCTCTCCCCGGCGGGGAGAGGTCGATTAGCGCAGCAAATTGGGTGAGGGGGCGCCGGGGCCAACGATAGACAGTAACCCCTCACCCCAACCCTCTCCCACAAGAGGAGAGGGAGTTCACCGCCGTTGCCGTTACAGCTCAATCTCGTCTCATCATGTTACAAGAAAACAGCGGCCGCGTGTGAGCGCCGCCGCTGTGTGAAAAGGATCGACAGATCACTTCATCGGGCATTTGTCGTGGAATTTGTCCTGACTATCCTTGACGATGGTGGCAACGGTCTTGAGCGCGAGCGCGCCGCTGGCATCCTTGACCACGTCCTGCAGGTAGAAATCCTGGATCGGGATGTGGTTGTTGCCGAACTTGAAGGCACCGCGCACCGATTTGAAATTGGCCTTCTCCATCGCCGCCTTCATCTCGTCCTTCTTGCTAGTGTCGCCCTTCACCGCCTCCACCGCGCTGTTGATCAATTGCGCGGCGTCATAGGACTGCGCGCCGTAGAAACTCGGGCGCAGGTCGGGATACTTCTTGCGGTAGTCGGCGACGAACTTCTTGTTCTGCTCGTTCGGCAGGTCGTTCACCCACTCCTGCGCGCCGGGCACGCCGAGCGCGTTGTCTTTCTGCAGCGGCAGCGTGGTTTCGTCGATGGTGAAGGCGGTATAGAGCGGCATCTGCGCCTTGAGGCCGGCTTGCGAATATTGGTTGAGAAACTGCACGCCCGCCGCCCCGGGATAGAACACGAAGATCGACGCCGCGCCGGACGCACGCGCCTTGGAAAGTTCCGCGGAGAAATCAAGCTGGCTCGGCCAGACCGTATATTCCTCGCCCTTGATCTCGCCCTTGAAGGTGCTCTTGACGCCGGCCAGCATGTCCTTGCCGGCGGCGTAATTCGGGCCGATCAGGAACACCGACTTGACGCCCTTCTGGTTCATGTATTCGCCCATCGCCTGCGGCGTCTGATCGTTCTGCCACGAGGTCGAAAACACGTAAGGCGAGCACAGCTCGCCTGCGACCTGCGACGGACCGGCGTTGGCGATGACCGCGATCGTCTTGGCATCCACGATCGGCTTCAGCGAGGCGAGCAGCACGTTCGACCAGATATAGCCCGCGATGAAGTCGACCTTGTCGGAGAGGATCAGCTTCTCGGTCTTCTGCTTGCCGACATCAGGCTTGAACGTGTCGTCCTCGTAGATCACCTCGACCGGCTTGCCGCCCATCTTGCGGCCGAGATGGTCGAGTGCGAGTTCGAATGAATTGCGCATGTCGTTGCCGAGCGCGGCGGTTGGCCCGCTGAACGTCGAGACAAACCCGATCTTGATCGTATCCGCCGCGGCCACGGGGTTCGCCAGCGCCAGCGCCGTCGCACCTGCCAGCCAGAATGACGTTCTCATGTCCCTACTCCCTCCTCGTTTTTGAATGCGTCGCCGGTCGAGCGACTGCCCGTCCGAGAGCTCTCTGCGCTCAGTTCGCGGGCTTTTTTCATTGACGTGTTTTGTGCTCGAAATCCTGGGCGTGCAGCAAGCCCGAACCGTCGGCCCGGCTTAGAACCTTCGGCTCAAGTGCCGCCATTTCTGCACCATAATTCGTCTTGGCCGGGAATGGCAAGAATTATAGTTCAGGTCACCTTCGGCCGCATCGCGATATTGGCTGGATGGCAGCCGCGGCCATTGAGACCTCGGGCGGCAGCTTCCGTTGTCTTTCGCGATGTCGTGCAGGCCTAGGCCTGATCCAGCATCCGATAATTGCCGACGATGCCGGCGCTGCGCAGAACCGGGGGTTCGACGCAACGTTCGCGAATCCCGCTCTGAAACGCCTTGAAGGCAGCCAGGTTCGGCAACGCGCTGTCGCCGGATTCGGCCTCGACCAGATGAACGAAGGTATCGTCGTCCAGCCGCAGCGAAAGATAGCGAACGCCCTCAAGCCGGGCCGCTTTCAACTCCTCGAATACGCGCTTGATCAGCTCCGCGTTCTGATCGGCCATTTCGGGTTTGGTCTTGTACCTAATCAGCGTCCGTTTCATCCTTCTCTCCCTGGCAGCCTTCCCGGCGAATTCGTCGCCCGCGCGACTGGAAGACGTTTGAACTTTGGCCAAAAGATAGCTGTGAAGAAAATAATTTGGACCCAAACTATCAAGCGCGTACATACTCCGACGCACGGAGAGATCTGAAAACCGAAGGCGCTTTCACATGTCGAGCGGAGAGCGGCTAACGGCAGGGCCCCATCGCGTGGTGATCGTCGGCGCCGGCTTCGGCGGGCTCGAGGCGACCCATCGGCTGGCGGGCGCCCCGGTCACCATCACTCTGATCGATCGCCGCAACCACCATTTGTTTCAGCCGCTGTTGTATCAGGTGGCGACCGCCTCGCTGGCGACGTCGGAAATCGCCTGGCCGATCCGATACCTCTTGCGCGAGCGGCCCGAGGTCACGACCCTGTTCGCCACGGTGACCGGCATCGACGCCAGGGATAAGCTCGTGCTGCTCGAGGATGGCGACAAATTGCCGTATGACACGCTGGTTCTGGCCACCGGCGCCCGGCACGCTTATTTCGGCCACGACGAATGGGAGCCGTTCGCGCCCGGCCTGAAGACGCTCGAGGATGCCACCACCCTGCGGCGACGCATTCTGGTCGCCTTCGAGCGCGCGGAGCGCGAGACCGATCCGCAACGGCGTGCGGCACTGCTGACCTTCGTCATCATCGGCGCCGGCCCGACCGGCGTCGAACTGGCCGGCACCATCGCCGAACTGGCGCGGGACACGCTGCCGCCGGACTTCCGCAACATCGACACCCAGAAGGCGCGCGTGGTTTTGATCGAGGCAGGCCCCCGCGTGCTGGCAGGCTTTCCCGACGACCTCTCGGCTTACGCGCAACGTTCGCTCGAAAGCATCGGCGTCGAAGTGCTGTTGGGAAAGGCCGTCACCGATTGCTCGGCCGACGGCGTCGTCTACGGCGGCGAGACGCTGCCGGCAAAAACATTGATCTGGGCCGCCGGCGTACGGGCGTCGCCTGCTGCCGAATGGCTGGGAGCGCCGACCGACCGCGCCGGCCGGTTGCAAGTGCTGCCCGACCTCACCGTCCCCGGCCATCCCGATATTTTCGCCATCGGCGATACCGTTGCGATTGCCGGCCCGGATGGACAACCGGTCCCCGGCATTGCACCGGCGGCCAAGCAGCAGGGACGCCATGTCGCCGGATCGATCAAGGCGCGCTTGGCGGGCGGCGCTTCGGCCCCGTTCCGTTACAAGCACGCCGGCAGCCTGGCGCAGATCGGCAAGCGCAAGGCAGTGATCGATTTCGGAACGCTTAGGCTGCGCGGCCCGATCGCGTGGTGGATATGGGGCATCGCGCACATCTATTTTCTGATCGGGCTGCGCAACCGGCTCAGCGTCGCACTCAGCTGGCTGTGGATCTACGTACGCGATCAGCGCGCCGCGCGCCTGATTACGCAGGGCAGCAGCAAGGTGGTGCGGTGAACCCCACGCGTCATTGCGTCAATTCACCAGGAGCCGGTTGCAAATGCGAACGGCGAAGATCGTCGAATCTCATGTCTTCTGATCCACCTTCCTGGTAGATCCGGGCTCGTCGATGATGCTGACATGCGCGGCCACGATCTTCCAGCCCTCGGCAAACCTCACCCAGGTCTGCATCTGCCGTCCGACCTTGCCGGGCAGCGTATCGCGGTAAAATAACGTAGAGGCGACTGCCGTGTCGCGGCCGTAGGTCGTGATCACGGTTCTTGCGGTCCTGCGCATCAGTCCGACCGGCGAGCGCGCCGCACGAAACGCCATGATCTCGTCATGGCCGTAGAGATTTTCGCCGACGCCGTAACGAAGCGTGCGGCGATCCGCGCGGAACAACTCATCGAGAACCGCGACGTCGTTGCCCACCAGCGCCTTCTCGTAGCGCGCGAACTGCGCCGTCACTTCGGCCAGCACATCGGCAAGATCGACCTGCATTTCTATTGCCCCTGCGGTTGCGGCGCGCGCTTTCTCCGCGCCAAGCCTGCGATGCCCTGATGGTTTTCAGATCAGGGAATGTATCCATGATAGCGGCATTTCAAATCTTCCGTCATACCCCGCGAAGGTGGGGTAGCCAGTACGCCGCGGCCTTTGAGGTTATGAGAGGCCGCCGAATACTGGATCGTCCGCCTTGGCGGACGATGACGGTTCCCAAGTTACCGATCCGGGTTGGCCCGCTCGAACTGACGCAACAGGCGATTGCCGCGCTCGACCGCGGAGTCCAATGCACTCTGCGCGGATTTCTTGCCACTGAAGGCCTGTTCCAGCTCGTCGTCGATCACATCACGTATCAGAACGAACGATCCGAGCCGGACCCCCCTGGAGTTTTCCGTCGGCGGTTTCATCGTGATCTGCTCGATCGAGATCGCGGTGCCGGGATTGCGATCGTAGAAGCCTTGCGCGCGCGTGAGATCGAAGGCCGCGCGGGTCACCGGCAGATAGCCGGTTTTCTGGTGCCATGCGGCCTGAACCTCCGGCCTCGACAGAAAGCGGAAAAATTTCGCGGCGCCCTTGTATTCGGCGCGCGAGCGGTCCCGTAACACCCACAGGGTGGCGCCGCCGATGATGGTGTTCTGCGGCGCGCCTTTGACATCAGGCCAATACGGCAACATGCCGTAGCCGATCTCGAATTTCGAATTGGCCATGATATCGGCACGCGTCGCCGACGAGCCGATGAAGATGGCGCATTCGCCCTTCTGGAACCGCGGCTCTGCCTTGATGTCGCGGCCGCTATAGTCGAACACCTTGGTGGTTTGCCATTCCGCGAGCTGCGCGATGTGGCGAACCATGGTCGGATTATTGAAATTCAGTTCGGCATCCAGACCGTCAAAGCCGTTGGCCTTGGTCGCGATCGGCAGGTTATGGTATGCGGAGAAATTCTCGACATTGATCCATGAAGGCCAGGACGTGGTGAAGCCGCAAACGCTTCCCGCCGCGCGCAGGCGCTTGGCTGCCGCGCCGAGCTCCGGCCAGGTCTTCGGCGGAATTTCGGGGTCGAGACCGGCCGCACGGAACAGGTTCTTGTTGTAGTACAGGATCGGCGTCGAGGCATTGAACGGAAACGACAGCATGTTGCCGGCGGCATCGGCATAATAGGTGGTGACGGCCGGAAGATACGCGGCCGGAGAAAATGCCTCCTGTTCATCCCGCATCAATTCGAACACCGGATAGATCGCGCCCTTCGCCGCCATCATGGTCGCGGTCGCGATTTCGTTGACCTGAACGATGGTCGGCTGGGTCCGCGAGCGAAACGCAAAGATCGCCGCGGTCACGGTTTCGGTGTAATTGCCCTTGTAGCTCGGCACGATGCGGTATTCGGATTGCGACGCATTGAAATCGGCGGCGAGCTTCTCCAGCTGGCGCCCGAGTTCGCCGGACATGGCGTGCCACCACAAGATATCGGTGGCTGCCTGCGCCGGAGCGGCCAGAACGGCCGCCGTGACGAACACCGCGATTTGCAAATATCGCCGAACCGATATCACGGGTAAAACCAATCCAACCTGCCCGAGTTAATCTGCACGGCGCGGGAATCCGGCCGTCTCGTGCGCCCGCGCGAGCGGGCGCCTGCGGTTTTATTCCTTAACAGCCGGTGGCAGCGAGCAATTGACGATGTGGCAAGTGCTGTCAGAATAGCCATTGCCTGCCGCTTCCGCTAAATCGCTTTGAACCTTTTCCTGCCGGAATTGACATCATCATAAGGGGTTAATTGCCTGTGTACAGCCGCGCCGACCTTACGCGGACTATGGTTGTCGTTGTAGCGCTTTTTTTCACGGCGATCTCGACGAGCGCGCCCGCGCGTCAATTTCGTGCCGACACCGTCAAGCAAACCCGCACCAGCGCCATCAACCTCGATTGCAGCAAGCTGGAGTGAAACGGCTTTGTCGATGACCCGGCGAGACGAAGGTGCGGAACGGCCGGCGAGCTTCGCCTCGCAAGGTCGTGCCCGTATCGTCGGGCTGGTGCGCGCCGTTCCGATCCGCTGGCGGATCCTGTCGATTGCAGCGCTGAATTCGGCGGTCGTCGTTGTACTGGTCGCCATGATCTGGAACGGCGTCGGGGTTTTGGGATCGGCCTGGGAAGACGTACGGCAGGTCCGGGAGTCGGACAAGATCCTGGCGCTGCTGGAGAGCGAAACCGGGCGGCTGCAGAACCTGATCCATCGCTACATCAATCAGCCGAGCCCGGAATTATTCGCCGAGATATTGCTGTTGCGCGAGGCGGTTCTCAGTACGCTCACGACGCGCGCATCGACCGACCCGATGTTGTCCGGGTCGGTGGAGGAACTGGAACGGGTCACCGAGCGCTTTCTCAACGGTTTTGGCGAATTGCGCGGTGTCCAGGCGACCATTTCGAAAACCTACGAGGAGCAGGTCCTTACTCCCGCACGGGAGATGGCCGGGCTCTATTCGATCATCGAGGGCGCCACCGGGCGTCGCGATGCCCCGATCTGGCCTTCGCTTGGGGAATCCCGCGAAGCATTTACCGCGATGCTGGTCGCGGTTAACGCCTATTATCTTTCGCGAACCACAGCTTCGGCCGAGGAGGCCCGCCGCACCACCGAAACGATCGAGAGGACGATCCCGGTGATGTCCGACTTTGCCGATAACGACCTGCAGCGCGTGGCTCTGCAGCGATTGAAAGTAAGGGCCGCGGCGCTACGGGAGGGGCTTGCGAAGCTCTCGGAACAACTTGCCATTCGCACCGAGCTATTGCGCAACACCATCGATGCCAGCCAGGCCGAAGGCATCGGCGCCATCGACGAATTGTCGGTCAAGATGCGCCAGCGCGAGCAGAAGGCGCAGGAGATGTTCGATCGCACGCTGGGCGACATCTCGCGCAGGGTTTTGTCGATCGCCGTGATTTTCCTCGGCATCATTCTGACCGCGGGCGTCCTGATCGGGCTGAGCATCCGGCTGCCCTTGCAGCAGATCATGGCGGCGATGCACGCCATCACATCGGGCGATTACGATCGGCGGGTGCAGGGAACGACCGCCCGGGACGAGGTCGGCGCGATGGCGCGCGCCGTGGAGGTATTCCGCGAAAACGCCATAGCCAAGCGCAACACCGAGGACGAACTGCGCACATCCAAGGAAAAGGCCGAGGGTGCCCTGCTCGAACTGAATGCCGCTCAACAGAACCTGATCGACGCGGAACGCCTGGCGGCGCTCGGCGGCCTGGTCGCCGGCGTCGCGCACGAAGTCAACAACCCGATCGGTATCAGTCTCACGGTCGCGTCCAGCTTCTCCCGCCGCTCGGATATTTTTGAAGCCGAGTTGAGATCCGGCTCGCCGTTGCGCCGGTCTCAACTCGAGGATTTCGTCCGCACCTGCCGCGATGCGGCCCAGCAACTGGTGGCAAATCTGCATCGGGCGGCCGAGCTGATCCAGTCATTCAAGCAGGTCGCGGCGGACCGCTCGCATGCGGAACGCCGGCAATTCAGTCTCGGCGAGGCGACCGACCAGATCATCGCCAGCCTGCGGCCGGTCCTGAAGAAGGCGCCGATCGAGCTGTCGGTCGACGTGCCGGAAGGTCTGATGATCGACGGTTACCCCGGCTCATACGGGCAGATTTTGACCAATCTTTTCCTCAACGCCACAAATCATGCGTTTGCGGGCGGGCGCTCCGGCGCGATCTCGATTTCAGCGCGGCCGCGTGGCGCCGACGACGTCGAGATCATTTTTGCCGACAATGGGGCGGGAATGACGCCGGACGTGCAGCGCCAGGCGTTCGATCCGTTCTTCACCACGCGGCGAAACGAGGGCGGCACCGGCCTGGGCCTTCACATCGTCTATAATCTCGTCACCCAGCAGCTTGGCGGCCGCATGATGCTGGATTCAAGGCTGGGACAAGGCACCACATTTCGCATTATCATGCCGAGGACCGCCAAAGGCGGGACCAGGACCGCAGAGCAGGAAAGCGACGGAATCCCGAAATGGCCGAACAGGACGATGTCCTCCACCTGATCGACGATACCGGAGCCGCTCCGGAGATATCGACCACGCGCAAATGGAAGATCGCCGTCATCGACGACGACCGGGCCGTACACGAAGGCACGCGTTTCGCGCTGAGCGACTACACTCTCAACGGCCAGAAGCTCGAAATCCTGTCGGCTTATTCGGCGGCCGAGGGCCGCACCTTGATGCGCGCGCATCCCGATATCGCTGCCGTGCTGCTCGACGTCATCATGGAGACCGACGCCGCCGGTCTCGATCTCGTGGAATATATCCGCAACGAAATCAGGAATGAGACCGTCCGCATCATCCTGCGAACCGGGCAGCCCGGCCAGGCGCCGGAGCGCCGCGTCATCGTCCAGTACGACATCAACGACTACAAGGCCAAGACCGAGTTGACCGCCGACAAGCTGTTTACCTCGCTGACCGCGGCGCTGCGCAGCTATCAGCAGCTCGAGCGCATGGTGCAAACCCGGCGCGGACTGGAAATCATCATCGACGCTGCCTCGACCCTGTACGATTTTCGATCGATGCAGCGCCTCGCCGAAGGCGTGCTGACGCAAATCGCCTCGCTGCTCAATGTCGATTGCGCCGGCATTCTGGTGCTGCGCGATGGCGGGGTGATCGGCGACGACTTTTCGGTGCTGGCCGGTTCGGGCTGCTACAGCCGCTGCATCGGCCCCGCCGGATCCAAATTGCTCGATCCGGAGCTGCGATCGATGGTGGAAGCCGCCTTCAGGCGGCGCAAGCATGAATTCGTCGATCACCGTTCGGTGCTCTACATTCGCACCGGCAGCGGCCGCGAAGTCGTGGTGTTGCTGCAGGCGGAGCGCCAGCTGTCCGAAACCGACCGCTCGCTGGTCGAGATTTTCGGCAGCCGGCTTTCGATCGCGTTCGACAACGTCATTTTGTATCAGCAACTGAACGAGGCCAACACCCAGCTCGAGGACCGGGTCGCCCAGCGCACCCGCGCGCTGATGCAGGCCAACCGCAGACTGTCCCGGCAATGGCTGCGGTTGCAGCGCGCCAACGGCTTCAAGAACGAAATTCTCGGTACCGTCGCCCACGATTTGAAGAACCCGCTCGGTGTGATCCTCGGCCGCACCGAAATGCTGACCGAACTGATCGGCGCCGGTTCTTCCAAGGAAAGCGTCACCGCGCAGATCGAACACATCCGCGACGCCACCAAGCGCCTGACCTTGATGGTCGATCACTTGATTTCGGACGCGATGGCCGACGCGTTCGACATCACCATTCGCCGCGAGCCGGTCGACATCGCGGCCCTGGTCGGCGAAGTCGCGGACGCCAATCAGCCGATGGCCGCCAACAAGCAGCAGGCGATCACCGTTTCGGCGCCGCCCAATCTCGTCACGATGTGCGATGCCGACCGGATGCGGGAGGCGATCGACAATCTCATCAGCAATGCCATCAAATATAGCCCGATCGGGGGCAAGATTTCGGTGCTGGTGATCCGCGAGCAAAACAACACGATGATCCGGGTTGTCGACCAGGGCGCGGGCCTCTCTCCGGAAGATCTCGGCCGGCTGTTCGGCCGCTTCCAGCGGCTTTCCGCGAAACCGACCGCCGGTGAAAGCTCAACCGGGCTGGGACTGTCGATCGTCAAGCGCATCATCGACATGCACGGCGGCGCGGTCACCGCGGCGAGCGGTGGGCCGGGACAGGGTTCGAGCTTCACGGTTACGTTGCCCGCAACAGAGTTGTCATGACCCAGAGCCCGCACATCATCGTCGTCGACGACGAGCCTTCGGCCCGCGAGATGGTCGGCGATTATCTGAAGATGCACGGCTTTACCGTAACGCTCTGCGATGGCGGCAAGAGCCTGCGCGGCGCGATCGAAACCAGCGTGCCGGATCTCGTGGTGCTCGACCTGAATATGCCGGAGGAAGACGGGCTTTCGATTATCCGCGACCTGAAAAGCCGCATCAACGTTCCCGTCATCATGCTGACGGCGACCGCAAGTCCGATCGACCGCGTGGTCGGATTGGAACTGGGTGCCGACGATTACATCGCAAAACCCTGCGAATTGCGCGAATTGATGGCGCGAATCCGCTCGGTGCTGCGGCGGAGCGTGCCGGCCGGGGCGCCAGCCCGCGGGGCTCCCGGCGCGAAAGCGGCCAGGGACCATTTGGTGCGGTTCGGCACGAAATGGCTCGATCTCGAGGCGCAGGCGCTACGCGACGACGAGGGCAACGAGCA
Source organism: uncultured Alphaproteobacteria bacterium (assembly GCA_963742425.1). Classification (GTDB taxonomy): domain Bacteria; phylum Pseudomonadota; class Alphaproteobacteria; order Rhizobiales; family Xanthobacteraceae; genus Bradyrhizobium. The sequence goes on along the minus strand of CAVULR010000002.1, from coordinate 233,108 downwards.
TCCGCTGACCGCTTCCGAATTCGGCCTGCTGAAAGTATTTGCCTCAAATCCGAAGCGGGTGCTGTCGCGCGAACGTCTGCTGGAACTGGCCAACGCGCGGGACGCCGAGGCCTTCGATCGCGCCGTCGACCTGCGAATCATGCGAATCCGGCGCAAAATCGAGCTCGATCCGACCAAGCCGGCTGTCATCCGGACCATCCGGGGCGGTGGCTATCTGTTCTCGCCGGCCGGCGACAAGGCTTGATTGGCGCACGGTCGCGGCAAGCCATCCGCTTCAAATTACTGGCGTTTGAGGGCCAATTGTTTCGTCGCGGGCCGGGCGACGAAACAATTCTCCTTGGCATGAAACCATTTTCCGCTTTTGGCGCAGACGTCCCGAAACGTTCCCTGATTAACAATTGGGCCAATGACGCCGCCCAAGCGGCGCCACCGGGGAGCCAGTCATGCAGAACGTTATCGCCATCAATGCCGCCGCCCGCGAGGGCATCATCGCCGCGCAAGCCACCTCGGACGAAATGCTGCTGGAAAGCATCGCCGATGGGGGTCGGACCGCGATGCATATCCTCTATTCCCGCCACCACGTGCGAGTTTACCGTTTCATTCTTCGCATCGTGCGCGACGCCACCGCGGCCGAAGACCTTACGAGCCAGGTCTTCCTCGACGTGTGGCGCACCGCCAGTCACTTCGAAGGCCGGTCCCAGGTTTCCACCTGGCTGTTATCGATCGCCCGTTTCAAGGCGCTGTCGGCGCTGCGTCAACGCCGCCATGAAGACATCGATCAGGAAGACATGCTGGAAATCGCCGACGATGCCGACACACCGGAAGCCTCGCTCGACCGCAGCAACACCCGCGCGATCCTGCGCGCCTGTGTCGCCAAGCTGTCTCCGGCGCACCGCGAGATCATCAACCTCGTCTACTACCATGAGAAGTCGGTCGAAGAGGTTGGCGAGATCGTCGGGATTCCCCAGAGCACGGTGAAGACGCGGATGTTTTATGCCCGCAAGCAACTCGCCGACCTTTTGAAGGGAGCCGGCGTCGACAGCCTGGCGGCATAAAAATAACCGTAGATTTAAGCTATTGCCGGGATCTCGGCCGATTTAATCCGGCCTGTGATTTGGCTGCAAAAAGCTGCAGTCGAAACAATTGAAACAAAAGTCGACATCAGGCGGAAAGAATTCCCGGGTATACCGACAGTCACGAGAACCACTCTCTTATCCTCCCCTGCCTCCAACGACCCGGATGGGATGCCCCCCTCCGGGTCGCTCTGCGTTTGGGCTCCTGGCTTCGAGACCTCACGAACAAGTGACGCGGCCCCCAAAGCGGTCGGGTAACGCTGCGCGCCGGCATCCCGAAGGACCCTGAGAGCTTCCGCGCGGCTGCATGGCCGCTGCGGGATCGTTGGTGGAACCTCAACTTGCGATGTTGAACCTCGTTCTTGCACTGCTCGCCGGCGTGGTCACCGTAGTGGCGCCCTGCACGCTGCCGATGCTGCCGATCCTGCTCGGCGCCTCCGTGGGCCAGACCGGCAAGGCGCGCCCCGCCATGATCGCGCTCGGGTTTGTGATCTCGTTTTCCGCCGCCGCTCTGCTGCTGAGCGCGGCGATCGATTTGTTCGATCTGGATCCCAATATTTTGCGCACCGGCGCGGCAATCCTGCTGCTCGGCTTTGGCCTCCTGATGATCTGGCCGACACCATTCGAATGGCTGTCGATGCGGATTGGAGCGTTCGCGAGCAGGTCGGAGGGCAACGCCGCCGGGCGCCAGGGCAATCAAGGCAATATCGGCGGCTTCGTCCTCGGCACGACGCTCGGCCTGGTCTGGACGCCATGCGCGGGTCCGGTGTTGGGTTCGATCCTCACCATTGTGGCGACGTCAAAGGACACGGCCTGGGCGAGCGCGCTGCTGGTGGTCTATGCCATCGGCGCCGCCATTCCGATGCTGGCGATTGCCTATGGCGGCCAGGCCGCCACCACCCGCGTCCGCAGTATCGCGCGCATCTCCCCAAGGCTGCAGCAGGGGTTTGGCGTCGTCGTGATCGCCTTCGCGATTGCATCCTATTTCCAATATGACGCGCTGATCGTGGCGTGGCTGACAGCCTTCTACCCGAGCGGCCAGATCGGCCTTTGATCAACCCGCAAGCCCCAAGGAGACTTCCATGACAATAAGATCGTTCGCCGCTTCCGTTTCGCTCGCAGCACTTTGTTTGATCGGCACATCACTCCCCGGCTTCAGCGGCGAGGCCGCTCGCGAGCGCACCGCTCCGTTCATGATGGCGGCGGTGCAGGGCACGGCGCCGAACTTCGTCGGTATCACAAATTGGTTCAATTCCGCGCCGCTCAGCATGGCGAACCTGCGCGGCAAGGTGGTGCTGGTCGATTTCTGGACCTATGGCTGCGTCAATTGCGTCAACACCCTGCCCCGCGTCACCGAACTCTATGCCAAGTACAGGGATCGCGGGCTTGTCGTGGTCGGCGTCCACACGCCGGAATTCCCGTTCGAGCGATCGGCATCCAACGTGCAGGCCGCGCTGAAACGGCACGGCATTACCTATCCGGTCGCGCAGGACAACGACTCCCAGACTTGGAACGCCTATCGCAACCAGTATTGGCCCTCGCAGTATATCGTCGATCAAAGCGGAAAAATCGTGTTCCAGCACGACGGCGAAGGCCAGTACGAACAAATCGACCGCACCATCGCGCGGCTACTGAACGCTGCCAGCTAAAACGGACCGCGCGAACGCGTACCAACGATACCTCGAGCATGGTAAGCTCCGCGTCCTAGTTGCGACGACGGATGGCTGCCATGTTCGAAGGCTGGGATGCCGTGATATTGGCCCGGGCGCAGTTCGCCTTCACGATGTCGTTTCACATCGTGTTTCCCGCCTTCTCGATCGGGCTTGCCAGCTACCTCGCGGTTCTTGAAGCATTGTGGTTGTGGACCGGACGCGAGGTCTTCCTCAACCTGTTCAATTACTGGCTGAAGATCTTCGCAGTCGCGTTCGGCATGGGCGTGGTGTCGGGCATCGTGATGTCCTACCAGTTCGGCACCAACTGGTCGGCCTTCTCCGACAAGACCGGCCCGGTGATCGGCCCGCTGATGGCCTATGAGGTGCTGACCGCCTTCTTCCTCGAAGCGGGCTTTCTCGGCGTCATGCTGTTCGGCATGGAACGGGTCGGCCACCGGCTGCATTTCATCGCCACCCTGATGGTGGCCGTGGGCACGCTGATATCGGCATTCTGGATTCTTTCCGCCAATTCCTGGATGCAGACCCCGGCCGGTTACGCCGTCAACGCCGAAGGCCAATTCGTGGCTGCCGGTTGGCTGAAGGTGATTTTCAATCCGTCGTTCCCTTTCCGCCTCGTGCATATGGTGCTGGCGGCCTACCTCACCACTGCGCTGGTGGTCGGCGCCGTCGGCGCGTTTCACCTGCTGCGCGACCGGCATCTTCCCGGTCCGCGCGTGATGTTTTCGATGGCGATGTGGATGGCGACCCTGGTCGCGCCGATCCAGATCGTCGCCGGCGACCAGCACGGCCTTAACACGCTGGAGCATCAGCCGGTAAAGATCATGGCGATCGAAGGCCATTACGCCAGTCATCCCGACGGTGCGCCGCTCATTCTGTTCGGATTGCCCGATCAGGCCGCGGGCAAAGTCAGCTATGCCGTCGAAGTTCCAAAACTGGGCTCGCTGATCCTCAAACATTCCCTGGATGCACCGCTGGCGGGCCTCGACACCGTGCCGCGCGAAAATTGGCCGCCGGTGCCGATCACGTTCTGGTCGTTCCGGATCATGGTCGGAATGGGTTTTTTGATGGTCGGGCTTGGCGTCTTCAGCCTGTGGGCGCGCTGGCGCGGCACGCTTTACGACTTGCGCTTGTTGCATCGGTTCGCCGTGGCGATGGCGCCCGCAGGTTTCATAGCGGTGCTCGCGGGCTGGATCACGACCGAGACCGGACGCCAGCCCTTTACGGTCTATGGGCTTTTGCGCACGGTTGAATCCGCTTCCCCACTGGCGATGCCCGCGGTTGCCTCATCATTGATCGCCTTCGCCATCGTCTATTTCGCGGTGTTCTCCGCTGGCGTCATCTACATCCTGCGGCTGATGGCTGCCCCGCCGCACCCCGGCGAAACCGGACCAAGCAGCCAAACGCCAACCCGCACGGCGGGCATTACGCCGGCGGCCGGCGTCGCCGCCGAAGGAGCCGTCCGATGATCGCCGGCATCGACCTCGCAACCCTCTGGGCGTTCATCATCGCCTTCGCAGTCTTCGTCTATGTAGTGATGGACGGCTTCGATCTCGGCCTCGGCATCCTGTTTGCGTTGTTTCCGAACAGGAACGACCGCGACGTGATCATGAACAGCGTCGCGCCGGTCTGGGATGGCAACGAAACCTGGCTGGTGCTCGGCGGCGGCGGCTTGATGGCGGCATTTCCGCTGGCCTATGCGGTGCTGATGCCGGCGCTCTACACGCCGCTGATCGCCATGCTCATCGGCCTGACCTTTCGCGGCGTCGCCTTTGAATTTCGCTGGCGAACGCGGAACAGGGACGTCAATCGCTGGGATATCGCGTTTGCCGGGGGATCGCTGCTGGCAACACTGGCGCAGGGCATCGCGCTTGGCGCCATCCTGCAGGGCATCCATGTCGAGGGACGGCATTATGCCGGCGGATGGTGGGACTGGCTGACGCCGTTCTCGATCCTGACCGGCCTGGCACTCGTCGTCGGTTATTCGCTATTGGGTGCAACCTGGCTGGTGTTGAAGACCGAGGGCGGACTCCGCGACCGGGCCTACCTCCTGAGCTGGTATCTCCTGTTCGCGATGTTGGGCGCCATCGGCGCAGTGAGCATCGCCACGCCGTTCCTGGATATCCAATATGCGCAGCGCTGGTTCTCCTGGCCCGGCATGATCCTGACCGCGCCGGTGCCGATCGCGGTCGCCGCCGTCACGGTGCTGTTGTTGCGCAGCCTCGCCGCCAAACGGGATTCTCAACCGTTCTTTCTGGTGCTCGCGCTGTTTGCGCTGTCCTATGCCGGACTGGGCATCAGCATGTATCCCTATATCGTGCCGCAGAGCATCACCATCTGGCAGGCGGCGGCGCCCGAGAACAGCCAGATCTTCATGTTGTTCGGCGTCGCCGTACTGGTGCCGCTGATCCTCGGCTACACCGCATGGGCCTATTGGGTATTCCGCGGCAAGGTGAGAACCGAAAGCGGCTATCATTGATGGCTTCTCCGCCAAAGCTGCGACCGCTGACGCAGCGCCTGTTGTGGTTTGCCGCGCTTTGGCTTGGCGGGGTCGCTACAGTCGCGATCGTCTCTTATGGCCTAAGGCTCTGGATCGGACCGAAATGATTGATTTGGGTCAATCGCGGCTGCCGGCAAATGTCGAAGAATTCGTGGTATCCAGTCACCTGTCAGTCTTATTCACCTGAACTTGCCATCAAGCTGGCCCTGAGATTTGATGGTTCCGCTGATCGCATGAAGGCCAGCAAGGAGGCTTCGATGACGACATTTCGCCAACTGATCTGGACGGTGATTTCCGCGGCGGGTCTCGTCCTCTCGGCATCACCTGGCTTTGCGCAACAGCCCGACGTCGGCGATCAACCCGGACTTCTCGCCGATGACAGCGTGGAGCTGGACCCGGAGTTCAGGAAGACCGCGGTGCTCTACCGCACGACCGAGGCGCCCGGCACCATCATCATCTCGACGGCGGAACGCCATCTTTATCTGGTGCAGGGCAACGGGCGGGCGCTGCGCTATGGCATCGGCGTCGGCCGCGAAGGATTTCAGTGGCAGGGACTACTGAACATTTCCAAGAAGGCCGAATGGCCGGACTGGACGCCGCCGCCCGAAATGATCGCTCGCCAGCCCTATCTGCCGCGCTTCATGGCCGGCGGGCCGGGCAATCCGCTCGGCGCCCGCGCGATGTATCTCGGCGCCACGGTTTATCGCATCCACGGCACCAACCGGCCGGATACGATCGGCACCGCCGTCTCGTCCGGCTGCTTCCGGCTTGTCAACGCCGACGTGACCGATCTCTATGAACGCGTCCCGGTCGGCACCAAGGTTGTGGTGCGGCAGAAGCCCGAATTGTAACTGCGGCGCCCGATTTCGCGGCCTATTCCTTTTCCAGACATTGGCGGGACAAAAAATCATGCGGACATTTCGAGGTGGCCTCCTGATCGGGCTTGCGGTCGCGGTCGCGGTCGCGGCCGTCGCCATCATCTACGAACGATATGATACGCGCACGCTCAATCGCACGCTCCGGCGCGGCGAAGTGCTGTGCGGCGTCAATGCCGGGCTGCCCGGCTTCTCGATCCCGGACGACAAGGGCAACTGGAGCGGCTTCGATGTCGACTTCTGCCGCGCTATCGCCGCCGCCATCTTCGACGATCCGAAAAAGGCGAAATTCATTCCGCTCGACGCCAACGAGCGCTTCAAGGAGCTGCAAAACCGCAAGGTGGATATTCTCTCCCGCAACTCGACATGGAGCATGGCGCGCGAGACGAATTATGACCTGTATTTCCCGGCTGTCGCCTATTACGACGGCGAGGGTTTCATGGTGCCGCGGACGCGAAACCTCGATTCTGCGCTGGAGCTGAACAACAGCAAGGTATGCGTGCAATCGGGGACGACGACGGAGCTCAACCTGGCCGATTATTTCCGCGTCAACAACATGAAATACGAGACGATGAAGTTCGACAAGCTGGAAGACGTCATCAAAGGTTATGATTCCGGCAAATGCGACACCTTCACCGCCGATGTCTCGCAACTCTATGCGCTGCGGATAAATCTGGCCAAGCCCGGCGACCATGTCATCCTGCCCGACGTGATTTCGAAGGAGCCGCTCGCGCCGGTGGTGCGGCAGCGGGACGATGACTGGATGATGATCGTGAAGTGGACATTGTATGCGATGATCAACGCCGAAGAACTCGGCGTCACCTCGAAGAATATCGACGAGGCGTTGAAGTCGAAGAAGCCCGATGTGATGCGGCTGGTCGGCACCGAAGGCGCCTACGGCGAGGAGCTCGGCCTGACCAAGGATTGGGCCGTGCGCATCATCCGCCACGTCGGCAATTACGGCGAGGTCTATGAGCGCAATGTCGGCTCGGGATCGAAACTCGGCATTCCCCGCGGACTAAACCAGCTCTGGAACGCCGGCGGCATCCAGTACGCGCCGCCGATCAGGTGACGGCCGAAAGGCCGTCATTCCGGGGCGCGCTTACGCATACCCCTGTCGTCGCCCGGCCTGACCGGTGACGACACCCGTGTGGCTCCCGGGGCCGGTTGGGCCTCAATACCCCTTCATCCTCGCGAGCTGATCGGCGTGGAAATTGCTGTCGCCGAACATTTCCTGGCAGACCCGCGCGCGCTTCATGAAGAAGCCGATGTCGAACTGGTCGGTCATGCCCATGCCGCCATGCATCTGGACGCCTTCCTGAACCGCTGACGTCGCGGTCGAGCCGGCGCGCGCTTTGGCGACCGCCACCGCGGCACCCGCGTTTTCGAAATTGCCGTCGAGTGTCTGCAGCGCCTTCAGCACCGCGGCGCGGGTGATCTCGATCTCGATATAAAGCTGTGCGGCACGGTGCTGCAGCGCCTGGAATTCGCCGATCAGCTTGCCGAATTGCTTGCGCTCCTTGAGATAATTGACCGTGCGGCCGAACACCTCCTCGCTGAGGCCGACCATTTCGGCGGCCACCGCCCCCCGGCCGATATTGAGCACGCCCTCCAGCAACTGGTATCCCCCGTCGACTTCGCCAAGCACGCCGTCGGCGTTAACCTCGGCGTTGCTGAACTTGATCCGCGCCGCGTTGTGCGAATCGACCATCGCCGTGCGCTCGATCTCGATACCCTTGCTCCCGGGATCGACCAGGAACAGCGTCAGTCCGTCGCGCTCGCCGGCCTTGCCCGCGCTGCGCGCCGCCACGATCAGAAGATCCGCGGTGTGCCCATCGACGACAAAGGCCTTGTCGCCGCTGAGCTTGAACCCGTTGCCGGAGCGCACCGCCTGCATGTTGGTCTGCAGCGGGCGATGCTTGGCGCCTTCGTCGACGGCCAATGCCGCCAGCAGCGAACCGTCAGATATTTTCGGCAAATATTCGGATTGTTGCGCAACGCTGCCGCCGCGCGACAGCGCGGACGCCGCAAGCACGGCGGTCGCCAGGAACGGCGACGGCATCAGAGTTCGGCCGATCTCCTCCATCACCACGCCGGCCTCGACGCAGCCGAGACCGCTGCCGCCTAATCTCTCCGGCACCAGAAGGCCGGAAAATCCCATCTCCGCGAACGCCTTCCACAGTTCGCGGGAAAAACCGGTGGCGTCCTTGCTATCGCGCAGCTGACGGAGATGCGACACCGGCGCCTTGTCGCTGATCAGGCCGCGCGCGCTGTCGCGCAGCATCGATTGTTCTTCGCTGAGGACGAGCGCCATGAGAGGGGTTCCGGTGAATTGATCTACGTTTCATTCGCTGTGAACCTCATGGTGAGGAGGCGTTCTTGCGCCGTCTCGAACCATGAGGGAGGACTCGTCCTTCGAGACGCGGCCAAGGGGGCCGCTCCTCAGGACGAGGAGTTTCTATGCCCCCGGCAAATCGAGAATCCGTTTTGCCACGATGCCGAGCATCACCTCGGAGGTACCGCCTTCGATCGAGTTGGCCTTGGTGCGCAGCCAGGCGCGCGGACGGGCACCGCCTTTCGAGCGCTCGCTTTCCCATTCCAGCGCGTCGACACCGCCGGCGGACATCAAAATCTCGTAGCGGCGCTTGTTCAGCTCGGTGCCGTAATATTTCATCGCCGAGGAAAATGCCGGATGCGATTGCCCCGCCTTGACCAGATCGACCGCGCGTTCGGCAGCGCTCGCCAGCGCCGCCTCGTCGATCTCAAAACTCGCGATCTGGCCGCGCAGCATCGAATCTTCCAGGCGGCCCTGCTCGTCGGTCCCTATGGAGTCGGCAGCGACCTGGCCGAGCGGCCGGCCGACACCGCGCTCGCCCATGCCCGAGATCATCGCACGCTCGTGTTGCAGCAGATATTTCGCGACATCCCAGCCGCGATTGACGGTGCCGACCACGTGCGATTTCGGCACCCGCACATTGTCGAAGAAGGTTTCGCAGAACGGCGACCGGCCGGAGATCAGCAGGATGGGCTTGGTCGAGACGCCCTTCGAGGCCATGTCGAACAGAATAAAGCTGATGCCGTCATGCTTTTTGGCGGAGCCGTCGGTCCGCACCAGGCAGAAGATCCAGTCGGCATAATTGGCGTAGGAAGTCCAAATTTTTTGGCCGTTGATGATGAAATCGCCGCCATCACTCTCGGCGCGGGTTTGCAGGGATGCGAGATCCGAACCCGCGTTCGGCTCGGAGTAACCCTGGCACCAGCGGATCAGCCCGGCGGCGATCTTCGGCAGATGCTCCTTTTTCTGCGCGTCGGTGCCGTATTTGAGAAGCGCGGGTCCCAGCATGGAAATGCCGAACGACGTCAGCGGCGAGCGCGCGCCGAGCGCCGCCATCTCCTGGCGCAGGATTTTTGTCTGTTCCGGATCGAGGCCGCCCCCGCCGTATTCCCGGGGCCAGTGCGGGACGGTCCAGCCCTTGTCGCGCATCCGCTCGAACCAGACGCGCTGCGGCTCCGAGGAGAACTTGGTGTTGCGGCCGCCCCAGAAGGTATCCTCCTCCGAGGCCATCGGCCGCCGCATCTCGGGCGGACAATTGGCCTCCAGCCAAGCGCGGGTTTCGCGGCGAAAATCTTCCAGTTCGGACATCAGCGTTTTCCGTTTTCAAGATGTTGGCTCGACCTTAGCCTTCGCTTGGCGGAATTCAATATATCTCTGGCGCATGCCTATGCGGCCGCGGCTGTGGTCATGATCCCCGATCCGGTGTATTCGCAAGGCCGAGAACGATTGAAAAACCAGAGGAAACCGACATGCGGCTGAAGTTGCTTTCGCCAGGCGAAATGAACCCGGACCAGAAACAAACCTACGACGAGTTGATTGCGAGCAAGCGCGGCAGACCGCCGCCGCCGATGATGGCCTGGCTCAACAGCCCGGAAATGGCGCGGCACGCCACGCGTCTGGGTGCCGTCCTGCGGTTCGATACACAGTTTTCGGCAAAGCTGTCGGAGATCGCAATCCTGGTTACGGCCCGGCACTGGACTTCGCATTACGAATGGTATGCCCACAAGCGGCTCGCCCTCAATGCCGGCATGGACCCCAGGATCATCGAAGATATCCGCGATCGCCGCACCCCGCATTTCGACGACCCGAAGGGCCAGGTGATTTACGACCTTTCCAGATCGCTGCATGAAGGCCACGGCGTCTCCAAGGCGCTGTACGACGAGGCGGTCAAGGTAATCGGCGAGCGCGGGATCGTCGAGATCATCGGGCTGTGCGGCTATTACACGATGGTTTCGATGACGCTGAACACCTTTGAGTTCGAGTTGCCGCAGGGCGAGGTTTCGGAACTGGTGTAAGGCGACGTGTCCCGGACGCGGTGCGTCGCCCCTTCGGCGGTGCGCCGCAGAGCCAGGACCTCTCCGACGTCGAACAAGATGGGCGCCCGGATCAGCAGCGCTCCGCTTGCGCGCTGCGCAGCATCCGGGGCACGATAGCTCCGAGGCTGTATGACCGCCCCAAGGAGGAACCATGTCGGAAAGCGTAACGCCCATCGTCGCGGGAACGCGGATCGGGCATGTTCATCTCAAGGTGGCCGACCTCGATCGCGCGCTCGGGTTTTATTGCGGCGTACTCGGATTTGAGCTGATGCAGCGCATGGGCGCTGATGCGGCCTTCATTTCGGCCGGCGGCTATCACCATCACCTCGGCCTCAACACTTGGGAAAGCAAGGGCGGCCATCCGCCGCCGCCGGGAACGACGGGGTTGTTTCATACCGCGATCCTCTATCCGACCCGCCCGGCGCTGGCTGATGCGCTATACCGGGTGATCTCAGCGGGAATTCCGCTCGACGGCGCCAGCGATCACGGCGTCAGCGAAGCGCTGTACCTGCGCGACCCGGACGAGAACGGCGTCGAACTGTATTGGGATCGGCCCAGAGAGCGATGGCCGCGCAAACCGGACGGCACGCTCGCGATGTTCACGCACCGGCTCGACCTCGACGATCTGCTGCGGCAGCGAGAGGCTTGATCGATCCCTCCCCGTCATTGCGAGGAGCAAAGCGACGAAGCAACCCACTTTTTTCTCGGCTGGAATGGATTGCTTTGCGAAGCCTGTCATCGGGCGCGCATTCGTGCGACCCGTTGGCTCGCAATGACGTTTTCAATCGGGTCGCCTTTCCCGTCCGCGCATCATGATCAAGGTCGCCGCCATCAGCTCCAGACCGATGCAGCCGTAAAACGGCAAGGCGTAGCTGCCGGACGCATCGCGCAATAGCCCGATCACGCCAGGGCCGAACGCAAGGGTGACCTGGTTGATCGCCGTGATCAGGCTGATCAGCACACCGAACGCGGCGGGAGCAAATTCGCGCTGCACGATCAGGGACGGCAGCGTGATCAGGTTTCCGACCGAAAATCCGAACAGCGCGCAAGCCCCGATCAGCAGCATTTCGTTGCGCGAATTGATGATGATCAGGAGTGCCACGGCCTGGCTGGCGAACGAAATCGCCGACGCCAGCCGCTGGTTGAGCCGGTCGATCACGGTCGAGAACAACAGGCGGCCGGCCATCGCCATCGCCGTCAACAGCGCGACCGCAGTCGCCGCCTGCGCCCGGCCGATCACCGGATCGAGGAACGCGATCAGGTGGACGATGAATCCGACCTGGGCAAACAGCGCCAGCGCGAACGCGATCGAAACGCTCAGGAACGCGGTATCGCGCAAGGCCTGTGCGCGGATTCGCGACGGCGATGGCGGTGGCGCCGTTGCCAATTCCAGCGCGATATCGCCGCGCTGCGGCGGTCGCCCGACAAAGATCAGGATGACCGGAATCATCAGCACCAGCATGGTGATCGCGGCTGCGATCATGGCGCCGGAAAACCCGAAACGCGCTATCGCCGCCACCAGCAGCGGCACCCCGACGATGCCGCCAAAACTTGCACCATTCAGCGCCAGGCTGATCGCCATGCCGCGCTTGTTGTCGAACCAGAGCCCGAGCGTGTTGGTGATCACGCCTAGGCTGGTGCCGGCCCAGCCGAATGCCATCAGTGCATTGGCAAGGTATAGCTGCCACGGCGCCTCGACCCGGCCCATCATGACCACTGCCGCGGCCAGCGCGATGACGCCGGCGAGGAGGCAGTTGCGCGGGCCGGCCGCCCGCACCGCCTCGTTGACGAAGGCGACGATGACGGCGCCGAACAGATAGAAAAATGTCGTACCCGAGGAAATCAGCGAGGCCGGCCAGCCGAACTCGCGCTGCAACTCCGCAACATAGACGCTTTGCCCATAAAAGCAGAACCCCCAGCCGAAGGTCGCGACCAGGAAGCAGACCGCGACGATCCGCCAGCCCTCGTAACGGACCGAGCTTTCGTCGTCTGCGATGCGACTGGATGCGTCCAACGTTTGTCTCCTTTAAGTCTTTAACACCGTCATGGCGCTTGCCCGCTTTCGCCAAAGTTTCGGCGGACCAACACCTGAAAGCCCCGCGAACCCTTGGCGTAGCCGGGTCCCGGCCATCCGCGCCCAGCCGGCAAGAAAGATGGATGCCCGGCACAGAGCCGGGCATGACGACCTAGCAGATCGGTGGGGACAATGCTTCGGTCGCTGCCGAAGTGTCAGACGCGGTCAAGCCTTCGGCCGGGATGGATCGTAGAAGAAACGCTCCCGGAAAATCCTGTCGCCGCGCCATTCCTGCATTGCGACCTCGTCGACCCGATGCACCTTGCCGGATTTGTCCGTCAGTTCGAAAATCCAGTGAATGGCAACACGATCGCCTTCGACCACCGAGGACACCGCCTTGGAATAAACATGCGACATCCGCGCCAGGACGCCGCGCTCGTGCGCAACCAAAACGTCGAGGCCGACACGCGGGGGAAGCGCATTTTCCTGCATGCTGGAATCTTCGGTATAATAGCGCTCGATCGCGCCGGCGTGATCGCCGGCCTCGACGACGGCGATAAACTCATCGAGACGGGTTCGCGACGGCATGAAACCTCCAACTGGTGGTCGTCAGGCGACCGATCAGATGCTCGGATCCGGGAAATCGGAGATCGCTTGCGACCTCGTCCGGCGTCTTGCGAACGACGCAAGCGTCAGGACCAGGAGTCCCAACAGTACCGGAGGATATACCACCAGGTTGACGGCCGACCAGCCGAAGTTCGCCAGCAACTGGCCGGACGAAAACGACCCCACCGCCATCATCCCGAACACCAGAAAATCGTTGAAGGCTTGAACCTTGTTGCGTTCCTGCGGCCGGTGCGTCTCCAGCACCAGCGCCGAGGCGCCGACGAAACTGAAATTCCAGCCGATCCCAAGCACGATCAGCGTCGCCCAGAAATGCAGCGCGGTAATGCCGGAGAGCCCGATCGTCGCACCGGCGGCTTCGAGCAAGAGACCGAGTGCGACAATTTTTGGCGCCCCGAAGCGCGCGATCAGCGAGCCCGTAAAGAAGCTCGGTCCAAACATCGCCACGATGTGCCACTGAATGCCGAAGTTCGAATCGCTGACACTCAGGCCGCACATCTTCATTGCCAGCGGCGCCGAGGTCATCACAAGGTTCATCATCGGATAGGAAATGATCCCGCACAGCGCCGCCGCGATGAAGCGCGGTTGTCGCGCGATCATCAGCAACGGCCGGCCGCCGTGAAGGTCGGAGGGTGCAGGTTTGGGCGCATCGACGCCCGTGAGCACCGCCATCGCCACCAGCGCGACCGCCGCCTGCACCACGAAGCTGAAGGCGAACAGATAGGGCGGCCAGATGTCCATCGTCCATTGCACGAGCTGCGGACCGAGCACGCCGGCGAACAAGCCGCCGGCCATCACCCACGATACCGCCTTGGGGCGATATTCCGCGCTGGCGCCGTCGGCAGCGGCGAAACGATAGGATTGCGAAACCGCGCCATAAAGTCCGCCGAGGAACGTCGCACAGCAAAACAGCGGAAATGAAGCGTGCAGGATGGCGTATGCGGCGAGCAGCCCGGTCAACACGCCGCAGCCGGTGCCGATGATGAAGGCAACGCGGCGGCCGTAGGCGCGCGAAATGGCGCCGGTCGGCAAGGTGCCGGCGGCGATCCCGACCACATACATCGATATCGGCACGGTCGCGAGCGAGATATCCGGCGCCAGCGTCGCTCCTACAATCGAGCCGGTGGCGAAGATCACGGCCGAATTGGCGCCGGTCAGCGCCTGGGCGGCCGCAAGCCGCACCACATTGGAGCGTGCCCGGGCGTCGCCGGAAATCTCGCTGGCCGCGGTCATGTCGATCATCGGTCGTTCCACCCGGGCGCGCAGCCGAATGCAATCGACCCCGCTGATTCCCGTTACTATGATGGGGTAGGTCCGCCCGATCAACCGACGCAAACGGGCGCGCGCCATGCATCGCCGTTCAGTCCGGGTTCGGTCGTCCGAACACCGGGATCAGATTGTTGGCCGGCATTTCAGCGATTTCGATCAGCGCGAGACCGGCGGTCGAGGCCAGCTTTTCCAGAGCCTCGATATCGCGCACACCCCATTCGGCGTTCTGATCACGAAGACTTGAGTCGAAGGCGGCATTGCTCGGCGCCGTATGCTGGCCGCCGCGCTTGAACGGGCCGTAGAGAAACAACCGCCCGTCCGCCCGTAAATAACGCCCGGCGCCTGCGAACAGTCCCTCGGCAACCCGCCACGGCGCGATGTGGATCACGTTGGCGCAGAACACCGCCAGCAATTCGGCGGGTCCGCTGCCGTCGTGCATCCGAGGGCACCATGCGGGATCGGCGAGGTCGATCTGTAGCGGCGGGCGGATATTGGGCAAAGCTGCGTGCGCCCGCCAAGCCGCGATACTTCTGAGATGTTGCTCGTTGAGATCGCTCGGCCACCACGTGATCCCGGGAAGATGACGGGCAAAATCGGCGACATGCTGGCCGGTGCCGCTGCCGGCCTCGACCAGGTCACCGGATTTATCGGCAAGGAATCTCTGCAACACCGTCCGGATCGCCTGATGGTTACGGTGAAACGCCGGTGCGTCCAGCCGGTCGCCGGATTCGACAGGCCGGCCGTCCTTGCCGAATTCCACGACATATTCTGGCATCAGCGGTTCATTTCAGGCGCCGATTCCGGCGGGGACGCGTGTTGGGCTTGCCGCGGCAATTCTCAGGGCTCGATGTTCCCATCGCGGCGGCAAGGCAGGATGCGAGGAAACGTTTGCGCTCCGATCGCCGGCACGACACGTCTTTGCTACCGAAGCTCGCTGGCGCGCACAATCGAGACCGCTTATATACTGAGAAATACCCTTGCTGGAAACGCCATTTGACCAACCATCCCCACACGAAGGCCGCACCTGTTCCGACGCTCGCATTGGCGCTTTTGATCGGCATGTTTGCATCGCCGGGTTTGGCTCACGCGCAATCAGCCGCGGCCGAGGGCCAGAAGATCGCCTTCGATCGCGGCAAGGGCAATTGCCTGACCTGCCATCAGATCAAGGGCGGCGATCTGCCGGGAACCATCGGGCCGGTGCTCATGGACATCAAAAGCAAATATCCCGATCGCAAGGACCTCGTTGCCATCGTCACCGACGAAACCAAGCGCAATCCGCAGACCGTGATGCCCCCGTTCGGACGGAATTGTATTTTGACCGAACAGGAGATCGACGCGGTGGTGGATTTCCTGCAGACATTATGAAGGCAAGCGCGCCTCAGGAGAGACTTCGAATGAATCATCAAAGCTTTTCGGCCACGCGGCGCCTGATCCTGAAAGGCGCGGGCTCCGTCGCGCTGATCGGGCTCGGCAATATTCCGATCGGCTTCGCGCCGGCCCGGGCCGCGGCCAACGACAAATATCCGGAAGACGCGTTCAAAGCCAAGAACGACGCGGATGCCATCAAGTCCCTCTATGGCAAGACCGCCGAGCCATCCGACAAGGTGAAGCTCGATGCGCCGGAAATCGCCGAAAACGGCGCCGTGGTTCCGATTTCGATCAGCACGGCGCTCGCCGATGTGACTTCGATTTCGATTCTGGTGAGCGAAAATCCCTTCGCGCTGGCGGCTTCCTATAGAATTCCGGCGGGCACGATAGCGGGCGTGGCCAATCGCATCAAAATGCAGAAGACCAGCAACGTGATCGCGATCGTGGAAGCCGGTGGCAAGCTCTACAGCGCGACCAAGGAAGTCAAAGTGACGGTCGGCGGCTGCGGCGGCTGAAGCGCATGATCGGGAAAGCGCGAAGACGGTTTTCCGCAGAGATCGCGTGAAAAAACAAATTAAGGAGCATCAGCATGGCATCGACCATTCGGGTTCGGGCGACCTCCAGCGGAGAGACGACCGAAGTCCAGGCCCTGATCCAGCACCCGATGGATACCGGCCTCGTCAAGGACGCCAAGGGCGAGATCATTCCGGCGCATTTCATTCAGGAACTGACCTTCGAATATGACGGCAAGAACGTGTTCGTCGCCGACTGGGGCACGGCCATCGCCAAGGACCCCTATGTCAAGTTCAGCTTCAAGGGCGGCAAGAAGGGTGACGACCTGAAAATCAGCTGGGTCGACAACAAGGGCGCGACCGACACGACCACGGCGAAGATTCAATAACCGCCATTACCGGAAGCGAGAAAATGCGCGTGCGATCTGCGATCCATTTTGCCTCGGCCGCTCTCGCGCTGGCGACGCTGGCGTTTGCCGCCGTGCCGCCCGCGGTCGCCGCCGACACGCCCGACCCCGTGGCGGACGCCAGGGCGTTCCGGAAATTCTTCACCGAGAAGTTTCCCAAGCTGAAGCTGGAGGATTTCGTCAACGGTCCCTATTCGATGAATGAGGACATGCACCGGCAGTGGGAAGAGAAGGAGCAATTTCCGCCGTATGAATTCGCGCTCGACGCGGGCAAGGAGATGTTCACAAAGCCCTTCAAGAACGGCAAGAACTTCGCCGACTGCTTCCCGAACCGGGGCATCGGCATCCGGCAGAACTATCCTTACTTTGACGAGAAGGAAGGCAAGGTCGTCACTCTCGAACTGGCGCTCAACCGCTGCCGCGAGGCCAATGGCGAGATGCCATTGTCCTATGTGAAGGACGAGATGGCTGCCCTGACCGCCTACATGGCGTTCACCTCGCGCGGCAAGCCGTTCGATATCAAGATCCCGAACGATCCGCGCGCGCTCGAGGCCTATCAGAACGGCAAGCGCTATTTCTATACGCGGCGCGGGCAACTCAATTTCTCCTGCGCCACCTGTCACGTGCAAAGTCCGGGCGAGCGGATACGCGCCGAGGTGCTGGCCCCCGCGCTCGGAATCATGAATGCGATGCCGATCTATCGTTCCGAATGGGGCGGCATGGGCACGATCAGCCGCCGCTTCACGAGCTGCAACAGCCAGATTCGCGGCGTGCCGCTCGATCCGCAGGACGATGAATACCGCGATCTCGAATATTATTTGTCCTATGTCAGCAACGGACTGCCGATCTCCGGTCCGGGAGCACGGCCATGAGGAAGTTCACCCTCTCGCTGGCCATGGCAGTGCTGATCGCCGGCGCGACATCGGTTCTTGCCGCAGGCTCGGAAGCCGATTTCAAGGCCGCCTATGCCGCGGCGGAGGCCGCCAACAAGGAAGCCGGCGCCTTGCGCAATCAATGGACCACGACATCGTCCACTCTGGCGGCCGCGAAAAAGGCTGCCGAGGCCGGCAACTTCGAGCAGGCTATCGCGTCGTCGAAGGAAGCCGAGGCGCTTGCCAAAGCTTCGATCTTCCAGGCAACAAGCGAGAAAGAGGCCTGGAAAGCGCTCGAGATACGTTAGGGCGTGGAGCATGATCCGGAAAAGTGGAAACCGGTTTTTCCGAAAAGATCATGCTCAGACAAAGGGACGAGATTCTTATCCGTTTTCATCCAATCGGATCAGAATCGAAGAGGCGCGCAAACATCGCATGACCATCCGCCGCCGGGATTTTCTCAAGCTGACGGGCGTTGCCGCGCTCTCACCAGCCTTGCCGCGCCTGGCGCAAGCCGCCGACAATGCCGGCACCTATGAAATCGAGCGCTTCGGCAATGCTCGCATCCTGCACATGACGGATACCCATGCGCAGCTCTTGCCGGTGTTTTTTCGCGAGCCGAGCGTCAATCTCGGGATCGGCGCGATGGCCGGCAAACCGCCGCACCTGGTCGGCCGCGCCTTTCTCGATCGGTTTGGCGTCAGGCCAGATAGCGCCGACGCCTACGCCTTCACCTGTCTCGATTTCGAAAGATCCGCGATCCGCTTCGGCAAGCTTGGCGGCTTCGCGCATCTGAAGACGCTGATCGAGCGGCTGCGCAGCGACGTCGGCCCCGGACGCTCGCTGCTGCTCGACGGCGGCGATCTGTGGCAGGGCACCGGATTAGCCAACACCATGCGGGGCGCCGACATGGTCGAAGCTGCGAACCTGCTCGGCATCGAGGCGATGACGGGCCACTGGGAATTCACCTATGGCGAAAAGGCGCTACGCGCCAATCTCGAGCGCTTCACGGGCGAATTTCTCGCGCAGAACGTGTTTCTCACCGAGGAAGCCGCGTTCAACGACGCCAAGGCGTTCGATCCACCCTCGGGGCGCGTATTCAAGCCGGCCATGATCAAGGAGATCGGCGGCTATCGGGTCGCCGTGGTCGGACAGGCATTTCCCTACGTGCCGATCGCCCACCCGAAGCGGTTCACGCCGGACTGGACCTTCGGGATCCGCGACGACGAGTTGCAGAAGCTGGTCACCGGCTTGCGGACCAACGACAAGGTCGATGCGGTGGTGTTGCTGTCGCATAACGGCATGGATGTCGATCTCAAGCTTGCAAGCCGCGTCACGGGTATCGACGTCATCCTCGGCGGCCATACCCATGATGCCGTTCCGGAAGTCATACAAGTGGCCAATGCCGGTGGCATCACGCTTGTCACCAACGCCGGCTCGAGCGGAAAATTCCTGGGCGTGCTCGATCTCGAACTCGCAAAAGGCCGGGTCGCGGATCTACGCTACCGGCTGCTGCCGGTGTTCTCTGAATTGCTGAAGCCCGATCCCGCGATGCAGGCATTGATCGAAAAAATCCGCGAGCCTTACGCGGCGGACTACGCCCGGAAGATCGCGACCACCGATCGCCTGCTCTATCGTCGCGGCAATTTTGGCGGCAGCGTGGATCAACTGATCTGCGACGCGTTGCGCAGCGAATTCGATGCCGAGATTGCACTGTCGCCGGGCTTCCGCTGGGGCTCCAGCGTATTGCCGGGCCAGCCGGTGACGATGGAAGACGTGCTGACCGAGACCGCGATTACCTATCCCGAGACCTACGTGTCGAGCATGACCGGCGGCCAGATCAAGGATATCCTCGAAGACGTCTGCGACAATCTCTTCAACCCGGATCCCTATTATCAGCAGGGCGGCGATATGGTCCGTGTCGGAGGTTTTGTCTACACCTGTACGCCCGGTGAATCTGCCGGCCGGCGGGTATCCGACCTGAAACTCGACGACGGCCGCGCCCTCGAGGCGGCCAGGAGCTACAAGGTGGCGGGATGGGCTTCGGTCAACGAACAGCAGGGCAAGCCGGTATGGGACGTCTTCGCCAGGCATCTCGCCACCAGGAAAGCCTCAAAAGATCGCAGTGGCGGCATCATATTGAAGGGCGTGGACGATAACCCGGGCATCGCGGTGCAGGGATGAACAATTCTTCGACAATGCGACGGTGGATGCTTCGCGCGCTCGGCAGCGCCATCATCGCTGTGTCAATGGCGGCGGCCATTGCGTCACCGGCTGGTGCCGAGCAGGCGCCGCTGCCGGACAAGCCTTTCGCCGAGCACCGCGTTGTGCTGCAGCTTTCGGACAATGATGCGAAGAAACAGGGCCTCGTGATCAGCGTCGCCAATAATCTGCTGAAATTCTACGATCCCGACAAGGTTGCGATCGAGGTGGTGACATTCGGCCCGGGCATCGATTTGCTGCGGCCGGAGAACGCCAACCGCAAGCTGGTCGAGAGCCTGGTCGCCCAAGGCGTCCGTTTCGACGTCTGCCTGAACACGGTCGACACGATCGAGCGCGAAACCGGACACCGGCCGGATATCATTGCCGCCGCGACCCCGGTCCAGGTCGGCGTCGGACAGATTCTGTCGCTGACCGAAAACGGGTATACACTGGTTCGGCCATAAGGAGTTCCGGCCATGCACGGCTTTCTCTATCGTCTGGTGACCGTTGCCTTCATGTCGATGGCCTTCGCCTCGGCCAGCCCCGCGGCGGACGGCAAGCCGCATCGCATCGCCATCCAGGTCGACCAGAACGATCCACAGGTGATGAACCTGGCGCTCAATAACGCGACCAATGTGATCGAAACTTTCCGCGCCAGGAACGAGGACGTGGAGGTCGATATCGTCACCTACGGACCCGGACTTCATATGCTGCGCGCCGACACTTCGCCGGTGCAGGATCGCATCAAGCGGCTCAAGGATATGGTGTTTCCGGGCAAGATCCAGTTTTCGGCCTGCAACAACACCAAGCAGGGCATGGAAAAGGCTGAGGGCCATGCCATCTCCATCCTGCCGGACGCGTCCATCGTTCCCTCCGGCGTCGTCCACCTGATGGAATTGCAGGAGCAGGGCTGGAGTTACGTTCGGCCCTAGGGCCTCATGGTTCGAGACGCGTGGCATCGCCGCGCTCCTCGCCGTGAGGAGTAAGAAGACCTCATCCCGAGGAGCATCGCCGGGCGATGCGTCTGGAAGGATGAAGCCACCGCGCTGGAGAAATACTGGGTAACGGGAATCACTTCGCCATGATCTTTCGCCAATTGTTCGACAGCGTTTCGGGAACCTACAGCTATCTGCTGGCGAGCCGCGCCGGCGGCGAGGCGCTGATCCTCGATCCCGTGCTTGAGAAGGTCGATCGCTACTGTCAGTTGCTGCGCGAACTCGATCTCAGGCTGGTCAAGGCGGTGGATACCCATTTGCATGCCGACCACGTAACCGGGCTCGGCGAGC
Organism: uncultured Alphaproteobacteria bacterium; assembly: GCA_963742425.1. Lineage (GTDB taxonomy): Bacteria > Pseudomonadota > Alphaproteobacteria > Rhizobiales > Xanthobacteraceae > Bradyrhizobium. The sequence goes on along the minus strand of CAVULR010000002.1, from coordinate 212,065 downwards.
TTCGCGACCGCACCCATTGCGTCACCATCATGGGCGAACAGAGCAAGGCCGACGTCGTGGCGATGCGGGTGGCCGAGGGCGACAAGGTGACGATCGAAGGCCTCAGTCTCGACGTCATGTACACGCCCGGCCATACCGATGATTCCTACAGCTACCTGATGGGCGATCGGGTGTTCACCGGCGATACGCTTTTGATCCGCGGCACCGGCCGCACCGATTTCCAGAACGGAAGCGCGCGGGCGCAATACGAATTCGATCTTCGGCCGGCTGCTCAAGCTCCCCGATGAGACCCTGGTGTTTCCCGCCCATGACTACAAGGGCGATACCGTCTCCACCATCGGCGAGGAAAAACGCTTCAATCCGCGGCTGCAGGTGCGCTCGGTGGATGAATATATCGAGTTGATGGGCAACCTCAATCTACCCAACCCGAAGATGATGGATGTAGCGGTGCCGGCAAACATGCATGTCGGCCTGCATCAGGACGATCTTGCCAGGCAAGGGCTTTCGTTCACCGCCCGCGAGGCGATCGACAGCCTCGGCCGGCCCGATATTCTCCTGGTCGATCTCAGGGAGAACAGCGAGCGCGCCAAGCACGGCATGCTGTCGGGCGCGCTGCACGCACCGTACCCCGGGATCGGGGAAAGCCTGCAGCCCGGCGGCATGTTGCGCGAGGTCGCCGCGGCATCCGGCCGCCGCATCGTGTTCTTCTGCGCCTTCGGCGAGCGCTCGGCCATGGCGGTCGCCGCCGCCAAGGAGGCGGGGCTTGCCAACACCGCCCATATCGCCGGCGGCCTCGATGCCTGGAAGAAAGCCGGCGGCCCGGTGCTGACGGGGTGAGAACGCGTCGCGTCCTATGAAGTGGTCGTCCGCGAAAGCAGGGACCGATACTCCCCGCCATCAGTGGAAGAATGAATCGTCAACAACGCGTCATATAATTGGCGCCGGTGGTTATGGGTCCTGCGTCCGCAGGGACGACGGAGATACGTTACCGCCCAACCCGCTTCAGCTCGGCAACCAGCAGGTCGAGTGCATCCGCAAGCATCACGCCGCCGCACACGGTCAGCCGTTCCGGAATGACGATGCGCTTTGCCGGCGGATAGAAGCGCTCCAGCGCGGGATGCAGCAGAAAGGCGCGGCCATCGTCCTCGGCGCGATCGCCTGCTTCCGACACCACGAGAAAATCGGGTTTTGCATTGACGATCGCTTCCAGTGAAGCGAATCCGCCCGCAGCCAGCGCCGAGTTCTCCTGCTGCGTTGAACAGCCCGGTCTCGGCCAACAGCGAACTGACGAGGCTGTCGCGGCCGGATACCCAGCCGCGCCGGGACAGCGGCAGCACGGAATAATGCATGTCGGTCACGGCCTGGCGGGCGCGGGCGACCGCGGCATCGAGACGGGCGATTTGCGCTTTGGCGCGATCCGGATGGCCGGCGATGTCGCCCATTTCGCGGATCTGGGCTTTCACGTCGTCGAGATTCCGCGGCACCGAAAATTCGGCAAGATGCAGTCCCTTCGCCTTTAAAAACTCACGCGTCGAACGCTTGTCAAACAGGCTGGCGACGACAATGTCGGGCTTCATGACCAGCACGTCCTCGGCGCCGCCCGACAACAAGGGAAAGCGGCGCGCATCGTCGGCCACGAAGGATTGCCACGCGTCACGGGAAAACCGGCTCAACCCCACGATCTGCACCGGATCGGCCAGCGTGATCAGCATTTGATCGGTGCAGACGTTCATCGATGCGATGCGCGGCAGGTCCGCCGCGGGTGCCAGCGATGTGCCGGCGAAGATCGCAAACGCTGCGACGGCGATCGATCGAAACAACCATCCGGGATACCAGCTCATGCTGCCCGCCTCAAATTTCTGCCCAAGGCACGATCACGGCCTCCTGCTGATATTGCGCGCGATAGGCGCTGATCCGGAACACGTCCGCCACGACGTGCTCGGAAAGCGCCTCGGCAGGCGCGCCTTGCGACACCAGCCGGCCTTCCGACAGCACCAGGACGGTATCGGAGAATCGCGCGGCAAGCCCGAGATCGTGCGTCACCACGATCACCAGCACATTTTTGTCGGCGGCCGCGCGCAGATTTTTCATGACGTCGATCTGGTGACGCGGATCGAGCGAGGATGTCGGCTCATCCGCTAAAATCACCGGCGCTTCCACTGCAAGCACGCGCGCGAGCGCGACGCGGCTGCGCTCGCCACCGGAGAGCTCGGTGACGCGGCGTTCGCTGAATTCCACCACGTCGGTCGCCTGCATGGCCCGCAACACCGCTTCGGCATCTTTCGCCGTCAGTCGCGCCGGATCGGTCGCACCATGCGGATAGCGGCCGAGCGCCACGATGTCCCGCGCCGGCAGCGGCCAATGCACGAGATGGCCCTGCGGCAGGTAGGCGAAGCGGCGCGCGCGTTCGCGTAAAGTGAGCGACGACAGCGCGTCGCCGCCGACCTGGATGACGCCGCTGGAGGGTACCAGTCCCGCCAAGGCGCGCAGCAGCGTGGTTTTGCCGGCGCCGTTCGGCCCCACCAGCGCGACCAGACGGCCTGGCGACAGCGAAAGCGAAACGTCGTTCAGCACCGCGCGGCCGGATAATTTTACGCACAAACCCTGCGTGGAGAGGAAGGCGGTCTCGCTCATGCGACGCCCCCTGCGAGCGCGCGGCGTTCGCGCACGATCAGGTAGAGAAAGAACGGCACGCCGATAATCGAGGTCAGCACGCCGACCTTGATATCGCTGGTCGAGGGAATGATGCGAACGGCAATGTCGGCGGCCAGCAGCAGCGCGCTGCCGGCGAGCGCGCTCGGAACCAGGAGCCGCGCCGGATCGTGGCCGATCAGGGGCCGCATCAGATGCGGCGCGACCAGCCCGATGAAACCGATGGTGCCGGTAACGGCGACCGCGCCACCGACACCGAGCGCGACGCCTGCGATTACCGAGAGACGCAGCCGCCCGACATCGACGCCCAGGCTTTGCGCGGCTTCTTCGCCGAGGCTGAGCGCGCGAAAGGCGTTGCGCTGGCTCCATAGAACCAGCGCGCCCGCCACGATGAATGGCAACGCCAGCGTGACGTGCTGGAAACTGCGATCCTCCAGCGAGCCGAGCAGCCAGAACGCGATTTCGAGCACCGCAAAGGGATTGCTGGACAGGTTCATCACCAGCGCGGTCGCCGCGCCCGCCAGGCTCGAGATCGCAAGCCCCGCCAGAATGAGAAGCAGCAGTCCGGCATTGCGGCCGGCGATCGCAAGCAGCGCGAACACCGAAGCGAACGCCGCCACGATCGCCACGACCGGCAGCGCCCAGGATCGCACGTCGGCAAGGCCGAGTGCGATCACCAGCACCGCGCCGAACGCGGCCGATTGCGGCGCACCGAACAGCGAGGGCGCGGCAAGCGGATTGCGCAGCAGCCCCTGCAACGCCGCGCCGGACAGGCCGAGGATGGCGCCGATGGCAAACCCGAGGATCGTGCGCGGCAGGCGGATTTCGCGCACGATCACCTGGGCCACCTCGCGGCCGCCGCCGAACAGGGCATCGATCACGGCTAGTGGCGACAGCCGCACCGGCCCGACACCCAGCGAGACCAGCACCAGCAGCACGACCAGGACGACAAGGGCTGCCATTACACCCGAACGCCGTCGCACCGCGATGTCAGGCCTCGCCATGACGTTCTGAATGCTCATCAATCATCCTTGAGCGGCCTAAGCCCGCCAATGCTCATACAAGGATTGAGGTTGGGCACAAGCGGCATCCGAACAAAATGCCTGTCCGCAGGCAACCGCGGCGCGCGACCAACCGGGCATTGACACTTCGCCCGGCAAACTTTTAGATTGTTCATGACGGTTCCCTCGGTTGGGGATCAAAAGGGAATGCGGTGCGGGGAAATTTCCCCAATGCCGCGGCTGCCCCCGCAACTGTAAGCGGTGAATCTTTCGTCATATGCCACTGGGAATCTCGGTCCTGGGAAGGCGACGCAAGGTATCGACCCGCGAGCCAGGAGACCTGCCGTCAGCCGTGGTCACACGCGAAGATGTCGGTCGGGGAGTACAGACATTAGCTTCACCTGAGATGCGCAGGAGCATCATGGTGGGACTTCGTTCGCTGTGACGTGCCACTGACGTCATACCGAGGTCTAGCCATGTCTTCCAACATTGCAGCCGCACAGCGGCCCCGCATTTATCTGCTCGCGTCCAGCTTCCTTGTAGCCGCTCTCGCCCTGGGTATTTCTGCCGCCAAAGCGCAGCAATCCGCGTCCCCCGATCGGCTACCGCCGATCGAGATCAGCCCGCCCGGCGACGAGAGCCGGACCCGGGCCAAATCTGTCGGCGAGGAGGGGTCGGGTCCGCGCCGCCCTGCGCCGAATGTCTCGCAAACCAATAGCCCAAACGTCGCGCCAGCCGGCGAGGCGACCATTGGGAGGAAATTTAACGGCATCGTCGGTGCATCCACGACCGTCATCACCTCGGAAGATATCGCGCGCTCGCCGGCGCAGACGATACAGGAAATCATCGCACAGACGCCCGGCGTGCAGTTGACGACCCTGTTCGGCGGGGTAAACGGCGCGCAGACCAACGTCGACATCCGGGGTTTCGGCGCGTTCGCCACCGCCAACAGTCTTGTGCTGATCAATGGCCGAAGACTGAACGATATCGATCTGGCCGGTGTCGATCTTTCCACCATTCCGCGCGATTCGATCGAGCGAATCGAAATTACAAAAGGCAACAGCGGCGCGGTGCTTTACGGCGACAACGCGGTCGGCGGCGTCATCAACATCGTGACCAAAACCGGCGCCGGCGGGCCCCCGGCCGCCATGCGCGTCGAAGCCGGCGCGGGATCCTTCAACCAGCGGATGGGCTCGGTTTCGACCGCTCTCAACGCAGGGCCATGGTCGGCGTCCTTTTATGGCAACGGTATCCATTCCGACGGATACCGGGTCAACAATGCGCTCGACCAGCGCAACGGGATCGGGAGCGTCAACTACAACACGCCCGATTTTACGGCATTCCTGACTTTGTCCGGCGACGATCAGAAGTTGGGATTGCCGGGCGGCCGATTGGTCGACCCTTCGATCGGCCTCAATCAACTTGAGAACGACCGCCGAGGCACCAGCACGCCGTTCGATCATGCCAACAAGCAAGGCGCCAACGCCACCGCCGGATTCACCAAGACCTTGTGGAACGGCGCCGAACTCATCGTCGATGGCGGCGTGCGGGACAAGAAACAGCAGGCCGGCTTCTTCGGAGCAACGCCGTTTCCGAGTTTCGCCTCGAGCTTTGTCGATTCAACATTGCAAACGTGGTCGCTGACCCCGCGGATGAGCATCAAAAACCCGATATTTGGCGTAACCTCGAGCATTCTGACGGGCGTCGACTATTATGACGCGACGTTCCACTCCAACCGCAGCGAATTTAACGGCTTTCTGCCAATTCACGTCTACGATTTGTCGCAACAGACGCTGGCCGGCTATTGGCAGCAAACCGTCGGTCTGTTGCCAACGACCGATTTCTCATATGGCGCCCGGGTTCAGAATACCCGGCTGAGTGCACGGGATCGTTTCGATCCGACTGCGCCGGGAGCCTTCGACACCGGGGCAAACCCGCTCGACAGTAACGAGACGCAATACGCGTTGCATATCGGCCTCGAACACCGCTTCAATGACGTCTTCTCGATGTTCGGCCGCGCCGCGCGTGCATTCCGCACGCCTACCGTCGATGAGCGCGTGCGGTCCGGCCCTTCGTTCGATGCCTTCTTCAATCCCATTCCTGGAAATTTCACGCTGAAGACCCAGACCTCGCACGACGTCGAAGGCGGATTTCGCGTCAAGGCCGGGATGTTCCAGATGCAATCGAGCATCTACAACATGGACCTGGAGAACGAGCTCCATTTCGACCCTGTGAATTTCTTCAACTTCAACCTCGATCCGACCCGGCGTTACGGGTCCGAGACCAGCGCGTCGTTCCGTGCAAGCGACAGTGTGTTGCTGCGCGGCGGATTCGCCTATACCCGCGCTGTCTTTCGCGAAGGTCCCTTTGCCGGCCACGATATTCCCCTGGTGTCGCGTTACACGGCCAATGCCGGCGTGACCTGGAACATCTGGCAAAAATATCTCGTCGCCGACGCAACGCTGCGGTTTTGGAGCAGCCGCCGCATGGACAACGATCAGCCCAATACCCAGTCGCTGATTCCGGCCAACGCAACGGTGGATTTCAAGCTGAGCGGGGAATACGACCGGTTCTTCTGGTCGTTGAGCGTGATCAACGCGCTCAATGCGCTGTATTATGATTACGCGATCGCCAGCGCCTTTACTGACGGCCGGTTCAGCGCCTATCCGTTGCCGGGCCGGACCTACATCGTTAAGGCAGGCGCGACGTTCTGATCGGAGAGCCAAGGTTCCAGAGCGGCACCAGACGCCGTTTAGCACGATGGCCGATTTTGCCTGAAAGGCGCCGTTTTGGGCCCGGTACGGCCCAAAGATGCCGCTCTTGGGGGCCTTTTCCGTGGTATGACTACGGCGCAGGCCGCCGCACTTCGATGCGCGGCCAATGAATTTTTGAGGCATCCGATGAATGACGAACCTAAAAGCGCCGCCGAACTGAAAGAGATCAGACTGAGCCGAAAGCGCGCTCAGGACGCCGAAGGCATCAAGGCCATGGCGGATATCGCGGCGGCCGACGTCGCCATACGAAAGCGGACGGCCAATCTCCGCGCGATGCGATTGGCGAAAGAAGCCGCTGACCGCGACAAGCCCCCAGAACCCAAAGCCAGGAAGAGTTCCAGGAAAAAGGCGACCTAAATGGCAAGAGACGATCGCGGCCGCGCCGATGCGCGTTTTACCAGGCCGGGTGCCCCCAAAACAAGGAACGACTATGATACCGCGGCAAAAGCGGTGCTCGACAACATGGCCAAGCTGAAAGCGTTGCGGCTCGCGCGCGAGGCCGCCGAACCTCCACCTCCGGTCGCGGTGAAAAAGAGGCGTATCAAGTCAACCAAAAAGCCGGATGAAAAATCCCCCGCATTGTCGGATTGGCTGGCGGGGCAGCACAGCGGCGGACGCCGTACTTAGGCCGGCGCGGGCCACTCGATCATCGACCGCGTCTTGGTCTCGGCATCGTAAACCTGCACCTGAAGCATCTGATACTGGTTCTTCAAAGCCATGCCGGCCTTTTCGGCGGCTTCGACCGTATCGTGGTGCGACTTGAAGTGACCGTCTACCACCAGCGAGTAGCCGGTGGTCGGCGCCTTGTCGGCGCGAATGATTTTGCGCGGCTGCTGTTCTTCGGCTTCGGCTTTCGGCTTTTTCATGATGGCTCCTTGTTGCGCCTCCCTCTACACTGAAAGTCAGGGAAAGCGGATAAGATTCCGGTTGCTGCTGATTGCCCAACGCAGGCTGTGATTGAGGTCTGTGTACAGATGTGACCGGGTTATCGCTGCGCAAGGCGTCGATCCGCGGGGCCATGAGGGAATAACATGGGTGGAACCGGCAAGAAGGGCGAAAATCCCGACAAGAATGATGGCAAACCGAACAAACCGCCGCCGAAACCGGCCGAGAATGATGACGCCGAGGATGGCGACATCGCCACGCCAAAGCGCGATCGCTATGGTGAGGACGACGAGCCGCTCTAGAGCAGGGCTAGCGGAAATCCTCGCTCTCGATCTGCCGGATGGCTCGGAGATCGAGCAAATGCGCGCCCCAGCCGGCTTTGGCCAGCGTGGCTGCCGATTTCGGCGCGGCTAGCAGGAATATCGCGGTTGTCGCCAGCGGCACGGCGCTAAGCCAGTCGAGCCGCACAGGCGTCAACTCCTCAGTGCTGTCGGCGATGGGTCCACTGCCCATAAGCAACCGCCAACACTCGCGAACAAGATCGCGCCGCGAGCCGCCCCGCGACGCGCATCCAAGCAGAACCTGGATGGCGAGATGCGTACGGACGCCCGCGCGGCTTTCGGCCGCGGCCGCCGGGGTTTCTCCTTGCGACACTTCAAGCAGCAAGCCGACCAGATCGAGCCCGGCAAGATACGCGCTCATCGGTTCGACCAGCCGCGGGTTGCAGTCGACCAGCAGCGGCACGGCACTGACGTCGGGCAAGATATAATCGACCGACAATGCACCATGCCAGACCAGATTCTCTCCGATGGCCGCCAGCAGTGTGCGTACCTGCGGCCGCGACACGCTTTGTTTGATCGCCTCACCGCCGCCGGCGCCGCCGGCGATCTGCCGATAGGCATGAAATGCGAGCAATTTGCCGCGGCAAAACACGGCTTGCGCCTTCTCCGTTGCGCCTTCGATCAGATCCTGCACCAGCACCTCGCCGGCAAACGCACCGTTGATGTCGAGGTCTCGCACGGCACGTTCCAGGTCGGCCTTGTCACGCACGAACCAGATGCCGCGGCTGGCGGTGCCGACGGAGGTTTTGACGACGCAAGGAAACCGCACGGCGTCGCGCAGCTCGCTTGCGGATTTCACGATCCGCGTCGGCGGCTGCGCCAGGCTCAATTGATCGAGCAGCCGGCTAAATCCCGCCTTGCTGTGCGCGGCGCGATAACTTTCAAAACTCGGCAGCGCGAGCCCGATGCGACCTTCGAGCCGTTGCCGCGCGCGGGCAAACAGAAATCCCTGTTCGTGGGTGGGCAGCAACACGTCGAAACGCCGCGACTGCAACAGTTCCTCGACAAATCGCAAGAAACCCGCGGGGTCGTCCCGCAGCCCGGGGCAACGATGAAACTTTTCGACAAAACGCGAAAACCTGGCCAGGCAATGGGGACTGGGATCGCAGACCTCGATGAGGTGTCCCGACAATCCCAGGATCGTGATCGCCTCCCGCGCCGACGTGCTATTTCCCTCGGAAACGAGCACCCGGAGCGGTTTTGCAACATGCGCTGACGCGGCCATGCCGGATCATTCCCGCAACACCCGCCAATGTCTTGCAAAATCAAGACCCAGATTGCGATTCCGGCACGCTTCGTGAGGGCTGCCATGCAGCGACATTCATGGACAAATAACCGATAGCCGGTAATTTTGGCGGCCTTGCCAACCATTTTCTGAAAAACGGGGTTTGAATCCGACATGGCCGATGTTCTGGCCGCACCGCGACACGCAAAGGCGGACGAATCGCTGCGCACCTTGGCCGCGATTTCGACCGCCCATTGGGTCAGTCATTTCCATCTGATGGTGTTGCCGATGCTGTTCCCGTTTTTGAAGGCGCAGCTCGGCGTCAGCTATATCGAGCTCGGATTTCCGCTGACCGTGTTCGCTGTCGTGTCCGGCCTGACGCAAGCGCCGATGGGCTATCTCGCCGACCACATCGGCGCCCGCAAGATCCTGCTGACGGGACTGACGCTGGGCGGCCTTGCGCTGATCATGCTCGGCCTGCATCTGAGCTATTCCTGGCTGATCGCCAGCGCCGTACTGCTGGGGCTTGCCAACAGCGTCTATCACCCGGCCAATTATGCGATCCTGTCGGCCCATATGGACGTGGCGCGCATGGGCCGGGCATTTTCGATCCATACCTTCGCCGGATTCCTCGGTGGCGCGGTCGCGCCGGCCATCGTGGCCGCGCTGGTGGCAACGATCGGCGGCCGCGGTGCCCTGATCGTGGCAGGCGCGATCGGTCCGTTGGTCGCGCTGTTGCTCGTCGTCGTTGATATTCCCGATGCCGGCGCTGCCGATCGCAAGATCGATGGCGTGCAGCCGCCGCAACAAAGCATCGTCACGCCGGCCCTGATCGTGCTGACGATCTTCTTCACGCTGCTGAGCCTTTCCAATGCGGGCATCGGCAATTTCGGCGTGGTGGCGCTGATGAGCGGCTATGGCGCATCTTTCTCGGCCGCCAACCTTGCCCTGACGGCCGCCCTCGGCGCCAGCGCGATCGGCGTGCTGGCCGGCGGCTTTCTCGCCGACCGCACCCGGCGTCACGGCCAGGTCGCCGCGGCCTGTTATGCCGTCAATGCGGCCATCGTGCTTGCGATTGCGATTCTCGCGCTGCCATCGCCGCTGTTGATTGCCGCCATGGCCGCGGCCGGATTTTTCGGCGGCGTGATTGCGCCTTCGCGCGACATGCTGGTTCGCAATGCGGCGCCGCCCGGCGCTGCGGGGCGGGCTTTCGGTATCGTTTCCACCGGCTTCAATCTCGGCGGCATCGTCAGCCCGCTGCTGTTTGGCTGGATCATGGACCAGAATGCGCCGCACTGGGTGTTCGGCGCTTCGGTGGTGTTCATGATGATGACGGTCATCCTCGCGCTGATTACCGACCGAGGCCCGCGGGCCGGGTCGCAAGCTCGGGATGTGAGACTGATGCAGCCCTGAGCCTCACCGGCGATGGTTGACAGCCTCGGCCGAGAACCCATCATGTGCCGGCAAATCACCTTGGGATGAAACGCCATGACCCACAATCCAGACCTCGTCATCCGCGGCGGCAGCATCGCCGACGGCCTCGGAGGCGAACTGTTCGAGGCGGACGTGGCGATATCGGACGGCCGCATTACCGAAGTTGGCCGCGTCGCGGGCAAAGGCAGGGAAGAGATCGACGCCAGGGGCAAACTGGTCGCGCCAGGTTTCGTCGACGTCCACACCCATTATGACGGGCAGGTCACCTGGAGCCAGGACATTACGCCCTCGTCGCAGAACGGGGTTACCACGGCCATCATGGGCAATTGCGGGGTCGGTTTCGCACCCTGCCGGCCGTCTGATCACACCAGGCTGATTCAATTGATGGAAGGCGTCGAGGATATTCCCGAACCGGTGCTCAGCGCCGGCATCCCCTGGGCGTGGGAAAGCTTTCCGGACTACATGGAATGGCTGTCACAGCGCAGCTTCGACGTGGACATCGGTGCGCAATTGCCGCACGCCGCACTTCGCGTCTATGTGATGGGCGAGCGCGGCGCGCGCCGCGATCCCGCCACCCCGGAAGACAATCGCGCGATGGCAGCCCTCGCTGGCGATGCCGTGCGTGCGGGCGCGCTGGGTTTCTCGACCTCGCGCACCCTCAACCACCGCACCTCTACCGGCGACTTCACGCCGACGCTGAAGGCCGGCGAGGACGAACTGACGGCGATCGCCGGCGCGATGCACAAGGTCGGCCGCAGCGTGCTGCAATTCGTGCTCGATCAGGGCAGCATCCACGAGGACCTGCCGATGATGCTGCGGGTGGCGGAAAACACCAAATGTCCGATTTCATTTTCCATCACCCAGGCCGACAAGGCGCCGCGGCGCTGGCGGCAGACGCTGGACACGATCGGCGAGGCTTCCGCCCGCGGCCTGTCGATCACGACACAGATTGCCGCCCGCCCGGTGGGGCTGTTGCTCGGACTGGAACTGTCGCGCAACCCGTTCCAGACCCATCCGAGCTACAGGGCGATTGCAAATCTGCCGCTGGCCGAGCGGCTGGTGCGGCTGCGTCAGCCCGAGATTCGCGCGGCGATCCTGAGCGAGACCGCAACCGCGACCGACGATCCGCTGTTCTTCCGACCGAACTACGACAAGATGTATCTGCTCGGCGATCCCCCCGATTACGAGCAGCCGCCGGAAAACGCCCTGGGCGCGCAGGCCCGCCGCCAGGGGCGGCAGCCGGAAGAACTGGCCTATGACGCGATGCTCTCCGACGAGGGCCGCGGCATGCTCTACGTGCCGTTCCTGAACTATGCCGACGGCAATCTCGATGCCGTGCGCGAGATGCTGCGCGATCCGCATTCGGTGCCGGGGCTTAGCGACGGCGGCGCGCATTGCGGCATCATCTGCGATGCGAGCTTCCCGACCTATCTGCTGACGCACTGGACCCGCGACCGCACGCGCGGCGAAAAACTGTCGATCCCCTTCGTGGTGGCGGCGCAGTCGCGCAAGACGGCGTTGTCGGTCGGTCTAAACGATCGCGGCGTCATCGCGCCCGGCTACAAGGCCGACGTCAACGTCATCGACTACGACAGGCTGCATCTGCATCCGCCGAAGGTCCATTACGACCTTCCGGTCGGCGGCCGCCGTCTGCTGCAGCAGGTCGATGGCTATGACGCCACCATCGTCTCGGGCGTCGTCACGCAACGCGGCGGTAGCGCCACCGGCGCGCGTCCGGGCCGGCTGGTGCGCGGCGCGCAAGACAGCCTGCCGAGCATTGAGGCCGCGGCTTCCTAGCGTTTGGTCCAGCATACACGGTGTCGTCGTCCCGGCCTTGAGCCGGGACCCTTGCAGGGACGACGAAGAGTTTGCCGATCCTCAGGCGAACTTCGGTTGCGGCGCCTGGGCCATGAGGCGGGCGCGCTCGGTGTTGGGCCATAGCAGCAGCAGGCCGAGCAATCCGGACGCGACCATAATGACGGCGTTGATGGTGAAGCCGGTCAGGTAGCCGTCGAGCGGCACCGCCGCGCGCTGGATCACGCTGCCCATCACCGACGGCGCGAGAATACCGGCGAGCGTGTAGATCGCGCCATAGATCGAGATCACGGCGCCGCGCTGCGACACCGGCGTGAATTCCCCGAGCATCGGCGGACAGACCACATAGATCGATCCGCAAAGTCCCGACCCGATCACCAGCAAGGCGATCGTCAGTCCGCCGACCTCGACATGCGGGAGAACCGCCAGGATCAATCCGCCGACGATCAGGGGCACCGAGCCGAGCACGCCGCGCGCGCCGCGGGTTGAAACGCCGCGCGCCATCAACACCTGCGAAATCCACCCGGTGAGCAGCACGATGCGCGGCACCGAACACCCATGGCAGGATCGAAATCCAACCCGCATCCTTTTGCGAGAAGCCGAGGCCCTTGATGATAAAGGGCGTGAACCAGGTGAGCCCGAGCGACAGCGCCCAATAGGCGCCGAAGGTCGCGGCGCAGCAGCCGATAAAGGTCCGCGACGTCAGAAGCTGGAAATAGGGCACGCGGGGATCGGCCTTGGCCATCGCGACGGTTTGCACCAGCGGCCCTTCCTTGCCCAGGATCAGCCACGCCACGCACCCACATCAGGCCGACGACGCCGAGCGCGCCGAACGCATAGTGCCAGGTATAATTGACGATCACCCAGTTCAGCGCCGGCACCGCGAGGATCACGCCGAACGCCGAGCCCTGCGACAGGATCGCGGTGGGCAAGGTTCGCTTCTCGTCGGGAAACCATTTGTAGACCGAGTGCGCCGCCACCGAAAACGCCGGTCCCTCGCCGGCGCCGAGGATGACGCGGCAGATCAGGAGCGTGCGTGAAACTGACCGTGCCGACCATCGGAAACTGCGCCAGCGCCCATATCACCGCCAGCGCCAGCAGCACCCAGCGCGTGGCGATGCGATTGACGATGAAGCCGACCACGATGGCCGAGATCGAAAACAGGAAGAAGAACGAGGAGCCGAGCAGGCCGAACTGCTCCGGCTCCAGCTTCAGTTCGGTCATGATCGGCACGCCGGCGAGGCCGACCACGATCTTGTCCGCGAAATTCACCAGCATGAACAGGAACAGGAGAAACGTGATCTTCCAGGCGCCTTTGGGCGTCGGTTGCGTGGTCATGGTCTCTCCCCGCCTGTCGTGTGTTTCGGCCTGTTGATCCGGCCTCGCCCGATGCTACCCGCGGGTGTCGGGCAATGCAACTGGGCATTTTGGCCGCGACCCGCGTGCGTTGCAACCGGGTACCCGTCTCCGGATGCCGCCTGACGCTGCTCATCGGCAGCGTCCGGCAACCGCGATCACGATCGCGTCGCCGTCGCGATTGAGACCGTGATCTCCCGCCATGGTCTTGCTATGTTGCGCGATCACAGAGGGGTTTTTCATGTTCAGATCGATCCATTTCCGCGTCAGCATTTTCGGCGCACTTGCGTCGCTCTCGATGCTCGCCGCATGGGGCGCGGCCGCGGCGCAGGACGCCAAGGTTCCGGATTATGCGGCCATTGTCGCCGCGCCGGACCGCAGCGATGCCGACCGGCAAACCGATCAGCGCCGTCAGCCCGCCAAGATGCTTGCCTTCACCGGCGCGAGAGCCGGAATGAAGGTGCTCGATATGGGGGCCGGCGCCGGCTACAGCACCGAACTGCTGGCGCGCGCGGTCGGCCCCGATGGCGCTGTCTATGCGCAGGAATCCGCCGCAGTCATGGAGCGAATAAAGGACAAGTTCGATATCCGCGCGCAAAATCCGGCCATGAAGAACGTCGTGCACGTGATCCGGAATTACGACGATCCGATTCCGCCCGACGTCGGCGGGCTCGATCTGATCACGTTCTTCTTTGCCTATCACGACGTCACCTACATGCCGGTCGATCGCGCCGAGATGAACAAGAAGATGTTCGCGGCCCTCAAGCCCGGCGGCTTCCTCGTCATCGCCGATCATTCCGCGCGAGCCGGCGATGGCGTCAATGTGGCGAAAACGCTGCATCGCATCGAGGAAAGCACGCTGCGCAAGGAGATCGAGGCGGCCGGCTTCAAGCTCGCGGCTGAAGCCGATTTCCTGCGGCATCCCGAAGATCCGCGCGACGCGGCGGTATTCCGTCCGCAGATACCGGTCGATGAATTCGTGCTGAAATATCAGAAGCCGTTGTGAGACCTCGCGCACGCCTCGCATGGCAACCGGCAACCCCATCGTGCTGAGCGTTCGCAACCTGACCAAGACCTATCGCTCCGCCGGAGAGCAAATCGAGGTGCTCCGCGGCGTCAACCTCGATATCGCGGCGGGCGAGCGCGTCGCGCTGATCGGGAGAATCCGGCAGCGGCAAGAGCACGCTGCTGCATCTGATCGCCGGGCCTCGATCGCGCCGACGGCGGCGAGATCAGGCTCGCCGATGCCGCCGTGTCGGATCTCACCGATGCCGGCCGGGCGGCGTTGCGGCGGGATCGGCTGGGACTGGTGTTTCAGCAGTTCAACCTGATCCCGAGCCTGAATGTCGAGGATAACCTCAAGTTCCAGTCCCGCATTGCCGGCCGTCACGATGCGGCCTGGCATGACGAACTCGTGGAACGGCTCGGGCTCGGCGCCTTGCTGAAGCGCTATCCCGAACAATTATCCGGCGGCCAGCAGCAGCGGGTCGCGATCGGCCGCGCGTTGGCGGTAAAGCCGCTGCTGCTGCTCGCCGACGAGCCCACCGGCAATCTCGACGAGGCAACGGCGGACGACGTTCTCGCGCTGACGCGCGATCTGGTCAAGCGAACCGGCTGCGGCTTCCTGATGGTCACCCACAGTACGCGGCTCGCCGCCACGCTCGACCGGCAGATCAATCTCCATGCGGGGCTGATCGCATGAGCCGCGATCCTGTGGATACTCGCGGTGCTGTTGAGCCATTGGCGGCGGCATCCGATGCAGCTTGCGACCCTGCTGATCGGATTGATCTCCGCGACCGCGCTGTGGAGCGGCGTGCAGGCGCTGAACCAGCAGGCGCGCTGCAGCTACGACCGCGCGGCGGCGACGTTCGGCGGCGCGCGAACGGCCATGCTGGTCGGCCGCAACGGCGCGACCTTCCCGCAGCAACTCTTTGTCGATCTGCGCCGCGCCGGCTGGCCGGTATCTCCCGTTCTCGAAGGCCGCCTTCAGATCGGCGGACGCTCGTTCCGGCTGTTGGGCATCGAGCCCGTCACGCTGCCGGCGGAAGTCGGCAATGCGCCGGCGATCGGACAAGCCAGGCCTGCAGTCCTTCGTCACGCCGCCCGGAGAAATGCTGGTGGCGCCGCGAGGTGCTTACCGATCTCGATTTGCCGGAAGGCGCGACGCCGCATGCCAGCGACGGCACCCTGCTGCCGCCGCTGCGCGTGCAGGCGCAACTGGTGCCGGGCGTGCTGGTGGTCGATATCGGCATGGCGCAGCGGCTTCTGAAAATGCCGGATCAGGTTTCCCGGCTCTTGATCGGCAAAACCGGCGGGCAAGCGCGCGCCGCTCGAAAGCATCGCCGGCGACCAGCTCCGCCTGGTCGCAGCCGGATGCGGAGAGCGATCTCGAACGTCTCACCGACAGCTTTCATCTCAACCTGACGGCGTTCGGCCTGCTGTCATTTGTGGTCGGACTGTTCATCGTCAATTCGGCGATCGGCCTTGCCTTCGAGCAGCGCCTGCCGATGCTGCGAACGCTGCGCGCCTGCGGGGTGTCGGCACGCATGCTGAACACGGTGCTGGTGGTCGAACTGGTATCGCTGGCGCTGGCTCGCGGGCGTCGTGGGCCTGGTCTGCGGTTATTTGATCGCAGCATCGCTATTGCCCGATGTCGCCGCTTCCTTGCGCGGACTCTACGGCGCGCAAATTCCCGGCGAGTTGACGCTGAAGCGCGAATGGTGGATCGCCGGCCTCGTCATCAGCGTGGCCGGCGCGCTGGCTGGCCGCGACCACGAGCCTTGCGAAGGCGATCCGCCTTCCGGTGCTGGCTGCGGCGCAGCCCCAGGCCTGGCAACAGGCGCAGCACCGCTGGCTGATTTTCCAGAGCGCGCTGGCGCTCGCCGTGCTCGCCGCCGCCGGGTGTTTTCTCTGGTACGGCGATTCGCTTGTTTCGGGATTTGCCGTGCTCGCGGCGCTGCTGCTTGGCGCGGCGCTCGGCCTGCCCGCGATCCTGGAACTGGTGCTGTCGCTCGGCCAGCGAGCGCGCCCATCGCGCGCTCGCGGTCTGGTTCTGGGCCGACAGCCGCCAGCAGCTTTCGGGATTGTCGCTGGCGTTGATGGCGCTTCTGCTCGCGCTCGCGGTCAATGTCGGCGTCGGCACCATGGTCGAAACCTTCAGCCGGACTTTCATCACCTGGCTGGACGGGCGGCTGGCGGCGGACGTCTATCTCAATGCCAGCCGGACGACGCGCAGGCTGCCGAGATCAAGACGTGGCTTCGCGCAGCGTCCCGAAGTTGCGGCGATCCTGCCCGGCGGCCGCGCCGATGCGCAAATCGCCGGCGCGCCGGTCGAAATTCTCGGTCTCGCCGATCACGCCACCTATCGGGATCACTGGCCGCTGCTGCAATCGGCCGCGAACGCCTGGAGCCGCCTTCGTCCCGGCGATGCCGGCTTCATCAGCGAACAATTGGCGCGGCGCTTGAAGCTCGCGATCGGCGATTTCGTCGAGGTGCCCGCGCCGGGTGGAAACTGGACGCTCGAGGTGGTCGGCATCTACGCCGACTACGGCAACCCAAAGGGCCAGATCGCCGTCAACATCGCCGCGCTCACCCGGCGTTTCCCGGATATTCCGCTGACGCGAATGGGCCTGCGCGTCTGGCCCGGCGGCCGTGCCGGCGCTGATCTCGGCGCTGCAGGAACAATTCGGGCTCGATGGCCGCAATCTGATGGATCAGGTGACGCTGAAAGCCGAATCGACGCGGATCTTCAACCGGACCTTCGCCGTGACGGCGGCGCTGAACGCCTTCACGCTTGGCGGTTGCCGGCGTCGCCTTGCTGACCAGCCTGTTGACCCTTGGCAATTCCCGCCTGCCGCAGCTTGCGCCGCTATGGGCGATCGGAATCACGCGGCGGCGGCTGGCGGCGATCGAGCTGTTGAAGACCATGTCGGTTGCGCTGATCACGACCCTGCTCGCGCTGCCGCTCGGCCTGTTGGTGGCGTGGTGCCTGATCGCGGTGGTGAATGTGAAGGCCTTCGGCTGGCGGCTGCCGTTTCAGGTCTTCCCGCTGCAACTGCTGGAACTGCTGGGCGTCGCGATGGCGGCTTCGCTGCTGGCCGCGCTGATCCCGGTTCTCAAACTGGCGCGCATGCAACCGGCGAGCCTGGTCAAGATCTTCGCCGATGAACGATAAATTCCAGATCTCCCGCCGCGCCTTCGCCGGCGGCGCGCTGCTTCTCGGGCTTGGCTCCCAGGCCTTCGCTCGCGCAGGGCTTTGCCGGGCTCGGCAAGAACACGGAAGGGTTCGCGCCCGTTACTCCCGGCAGGATTTTCAGTTTTCCCGCCGATCACGGTCCGCATCCGGACTATCGGATCGAATGGTGGTACGTGACGGCTAACCTTGTGGATAAGGCCGGCACTGCCTACGGCGCACAATGGACCCTGTTTCGTCAGGCGATGCAGCCGGGCGCGCAACTGGAAGGATGGGCCAATCAGCAGATCTGGATGGGCCATGCGGCCGTGACCCGCGCCGACACTCACCGCTACCGCGAAACCTTCGCCCGCGGCGGCGTCGGACAGGCCGGGGTCGAGACAAAGCCGTTTCTCGCCTGGATCGATTCGTGGGAGATGCGCGGTGGCCAGGCGATGCGCGACGACAGCATTGCGCCGCTTGACCTGCGCGCATACGGCGCGGACTTCGCCTACGCGCTGCGGCTCGAGGCCGATCGCGCGCTGGTTCTGCAGGGCGATGGCGGCTACAGCCGGAAATCGGAGCGCGGACAGGCCTCGTATTATTTCAGCCAGCCTTATTTCAAGGCGACGGGCAGCATCACCATCGACGACAAAACCACCGAGGTCACCGGACAGGCCTGGATGGATCGGGAATGGAGCAGCCAGCCGCTGGCGTCGGATCAAACCGGCTGGGACTGGTTTTCGCTGCACCTGAACTCGGGCGAAAAGCTGATGTTGTATCGGCTGCGTCAGAAGGACGGCCACAACAAGCTTTTCGGCAACTGGATCGAGCCGGAGCGCGGCTCGGTCGAAATCGCATCGGCCGAAAACAAGATGACGCCGACACATCTGAGCGATGTCGAAGGCCGTAAGATCCCGACCGGATGGAGCATCGCCATTCCCGCGCATGGTCTGCGAATCGAGACCACGGCGTTGAATGAGCAGGAGCTGGATGGGAACGAGCTTTCCCTATTGGGAGGGGCCGATCAGCTTTGGCGGTAGCCACGGCGGACTAGGATATCTCGAGCTGACCGGGTATTGAGGCGGCACCACCGTTTTCAAAGGGGGATTTTCGAGATGTTTCATTTCACCGCTCTCGTCACCTGTCTGGCGATCTTGCTTTACTTCTTCACCGGCCTACGGGTGGCGAACGCGCGCGCCGCCTTCGGCATCAAGGCGCCGGCCGTCTCGGGCAATCCCGATTTCGAGCGGGTGTTTCGCGTGCAGATGAACACGCTGGAATGGATGCCGATTTTCCTGCCCTCGCTATGGCTGTTCGCCATCTACATCAGCGATCCCATCGCAGCCGCGATTGGCCTCGTCTGGATCGCCGGCCGTATCCTCTACATGACCGGCTATTCGCAGGCCGCCAATCAACGCGGGCGGGGTTTCCAGATTCAGGCTGTTGCGGCGAGCCTGCTTTGGCTGGGCGCGCTCGGCGCGATCCTTTGGCGCCTCATCCATGCGTGAAGGAGGGATTGGATCGCGTTATGGATCGGGTCTGCCACCGTCTCGAACGGCGCTTTCCAGAAATTCTTCCAGCGCAACGATGCAGTCGCGATCGCGATAGACACGATGCCGGTTGTTCGCAATCCGGGCGGACAATTCAGTCCGCTTGGCGGGGTTACGGCCGAGAACACTTGCGATCGACACATATTCGTCGACGCTCCGTACCGTCGTCTCCGGGATACCCATCATCTCCAGGATAGCGGCCGCGTGACGACCGCGCATCATCTCTCCCGCCATGGTCACGACGGGCAGATGGTGAACCAGGCTCTCCAGGATCGAATTGCAACCTGACCAGCCGATGCTGTCCAGCACGATGTCGCACTGGCCGATTGCGGCGGCGAAACGGTCCGGCGCCAGTCGCGGCAGGAACACACAGTATTTTCCGGCATCGAGGCCGGCGGCTTTGAAGGTGCGATCGAGCCGGCGGCGAAACATCTCGGTGACGCCCCGGCCCCCGCCGAACTCGATAAAGGCAAACTGACAGTTCGGAACCTCGGCGGCGATGCGCGCAAATACCTGGTCGAACTGCGGCAGATATTTCGGCAATGATTGCGCGCACCAATAGACCACGGCGTCGGGCCGCAGGCCGAGTTGCGCGCGATCGATCGCGGTGGATGGAATTTCGAGAGGCTCGTAATAGATCGAAAGGTTCGGAAGCCGGATCAGCCGTTCGGAATAGTGATCCGCCGCGCCCGCCGGCTCCATGAGATCGCTGCTGATGAAGTAGTCGATCGTCGGGAATCCGCTGGTGACCGGGTGTCCCCAGGAACAGCACTGAACCGTAGCCAGCCGCTGCGCTGCCAGTTGCGCCGACACTTTGTCCATCCCGATTTCGGGAAAGATCAGGGCATGAGGCGCATCCTCCAGGATTGCACGCCGCCAGGCATCGAGCGGCAACGGGCCCTGCACGAAGCGCTCACATAATGCTGCTGCGGCGGCGGTCTCGCCGTCCCGTTCGGCGCCGGTGTGATAGCCGGTCACCTGGAACCGGCTCCGGTCCAGCATCTTCAGCCATCCCTTGATCGGGATCTTCCAGTTCGAATGCTGCCTGAAAAAGCCGCTGACGATACCGAGCCTGATCGGCTCTTGCTGATCTGGCAATTTGGGAAGGGCGGGCGGTCCATACTTTGCGGCCATGATTTTGCAGACCAGTGAACCGTACCGCGCCTGAAGCTCGCGGTCGTTGCCGCCCTGATAGGGCAGATAAAACGGCTGATGGGAGCCGATCGCTTCAACCAGCGCCGCCGGTTCGCGCGCACGGTCCACATCCGCACGCAGCCTCACCAACTGGCTTGCATATGCGGCGCGGCGCGTCGCCGACTTCGGATTCGTCTTCGTAAAGCGCCGGAAGTTCCGCCATGCACAGTGCAAGCTTGGCTTCCAGAAAATCCGGCTTGAGCGCAAACGCGCGCGCGAAATGCGCCCTCGCTTCCGCAATCCTGGTCTCCCCGCGTAGCGCCATGCCACAGTTGTAATGCGCCATGAATGAGTTGGGATCGATCCGAAGCGCCATCTCGTATTGCGCGATCGCGTCGTCCAGCCGGCCCATGGCCCGCAGAATATTACCAAGATTGTTGCGGGCGCCGGCGCTGTCCGGGCGCAGCGCAACCGCGCGTTCCGCATTCGCATACGCTTCGGGCAGGCGATCGTTATTCTGAAGCAACGAGGCGAGATGGATATAGGCGTCGGCGAAATCGGGACGCAGCGAAATCGCACTTCGATAGTGCCTCTCGGCGTCCGGATTTCGGCCGACCCGTTCCAGCACCGAGGCCAGGTTGAAATGCGCCAGCGCAGAATCCGGCGTGCTCTCGAGGACCAGTTCGAGCTGCGTCAATGCTTCGTCGAAGCGTCCCAGCGACCGCAGTCCCTGTCCGAGATTATTGCGCGCCTCGCTATAGCGCGGATTGATCGCCACGGCCCTTTCGAAGCAGGGCAAGGCTTCCGCCAGCAATCCGTTGGACGCGAGAATCA
The DNA here is from genome assembly GCA_963742425.1 of uncultured Alphaproteobacteria bacterium. Taxonomy (GTDB): domain Bacteria; phylum Pseudomonadota; class Alphaproteobacteria; order Rhizobiales; family Xanthobacteraceae; genus Bradyrhizobium. The sequence goes on along the minus strand of CAVULR010000002.1, from coordinate 190,890 downwards.
CGCCCCTGTCGTTATGAGCCTCGGCGAAATCCGGATCGATCGTCACCGCCCGACCGACATGCGACCGCGGCGTCCGGACGTTTCAACTGGTGTGCCACCACTCCCAGAAGATGCAAGGCGCGCGCGTTCGTTGGGTCGGCGTCACAGACCAGCCGGTAGAGCCGCTCGGCATCGAGCAGACGGCCGGCCCGATGATGGGCCATCGCGGCTGCGAATGTCTGCTCGGAACGGCCCCCGGCACTCATCGTGATGTCTCGAAGACTGAAACCTCCGGCCGGACGTTTATTCGCAGGATCGGTAGCGCCCCAGACCCAGATCGATCTCGCAGGGGCTACCATAGACCCAGACCGGTTGATCGCAGGGCAGCGCGCGGCTCGAGCGGAACGGCGTGTTGCATGCGATGTTCGAGGCGGGATGAAGAACCAGCGTGCCGCCATAATACGGCGGCGGCGAAATTGCCTCAGTCCGGACCGGGTGGGCATGGCGATGCTTTGGCGGCTTATGGGCGGTGGCCCAGGCGTTGCCGCTGCCGAGCGAGAGAATGACCCCAAACGCAATGATGGTTCGCATCAGCATGATCTTCGTCCTTTGTCCCCTCAAGCGCTGTCGATCGAAAATGCGGCCGGCCTCTCGCCGGAAAGCCAAGTCTGCCACATCCGCGTATAGGCCGCTTCAATATGTTCGGTGCATTTCGGTAAATTGAACAGCGCGCTGGCGTCACGGTTTTCCCGCAGTTTTTGGCGCAGCGCGGTCAGGCGCTGCGGGGCGCGCGCCAGCGCCAGCGCCATTTGCTCATATTCCTCCAGCGATCCCGCAATCAAATCCGGCATGCCGATCGCCGTCAAAAGGCTGCCCGCGACGCGGCCCGCGAAGGTGTCTCCGCTGCAGGTCAGCACCGGCAGCCCGGCCCATAGCGCGTCGCTGGCCGTGGTGTGCGCGTTGCAAGGCAAGGTGTCGAGAAACAGATCGGCGTGCCGGTGGCGCGCAAGATGCTCGGCTGGAGGCAGCACCGGCGCAAAGATCAGGCGGCCGGCGTCCACGCCGCGTTTCTCCGCTTCCGAACGCAGATTGTCTTTGACCAGTTCGTTCGCCTCCAGCAACCACAACACGCTGCCGGGAACCGCGCAAAGCACGCGCATCCAGATATCGAAAAAAGCCGGCGATATCTTGTAACTATTGTTGAAGCTGCAGAGCACGAGCCCCTCGGCCGGCAATCCATGGTCCTGGCGCGAGGTGGGCGCGTCCGCCACCTCGCGCCGTCTGTCATTGACCTGATAGCTGCCGGGAAGGTGAACCAGCTTCTCCGAAAAGAACGGCTGCTGGCTGCCGGGAACGACGAACGGATCGACGATGATGTAGTCGATGAAGTCGGCTCCCATGGTGGCGGGATAACCGAGATAGCTCACCTGCACCGGCGCCGGACGGTGCGCCGCGATCGCCGGCCGGGCGTGATGCGTATAGCCCTTGAGATCGATCAGGATGTCGACCTCGTCGGCACGGATCCGCGCTGCGGCCTCGCGGTGCGACAGCGCGCGGATATCGACAAACCGGTCGAACGCCGAACGAAGCCGCGCCCGCATCGGACTGGCATCGTCAGGACCGTAGGAATACGCAAAGACTTCGAAACGCGCGCGGTCATGGCGCTCGAATAATTCGGCCATCAGATGCGCCGTGGGATGCCGATGCAAATCTGCGGACAAATAGCCGAGACGAATGCGTTCTCGCCCCGCGGCCGGCCTATGATCGAACACGGCTTGCGGCGGCGGGCGGAGCGGCCCGATCCAGTTCCTGGCGCCAACCAGTTGATCGGATGCGGAGGCCGGCGTCGAAAGCAGGTAAAAAGGCGGAACACGAACGCCGTGCCGCACCATGCCGATCAGCTTTGCCTGATCGGCTTCATAGTCCGACCAGTCGCAGGCCTGCGCGCGATGGTAAGCGAGTTGGCTGAACGCGTCGGAATAATCGGGCCGCAGGCGCAATGCGTTTTCGATAGGCGGCAATCGCCGCGGCGAGATGGCCGGTTTCCCGCCAGGCGTTTCCCAGATTGTAGAATGCTTCCGGAAAATCGGACCGGTGCGCCAGCGCCAGTTCGAATGACGCCCGCGCGTCGTCGGGACGTCCTTCTGCCAATAGCGCGGTGCCCCTGTTGTTATGGGCCTCGGCGTAATCCGGCATCCGTTCAAGCAGCCGGCGGTACAGTTCAGCCGCCTCGCTGGTGCGCCCGAGCTCCTGGAGCACGATCCCGGCATTGTTGATGGCGTCAGCGTAATCGTCGCGAAGCGCCCCGGCGTGAGCCATAAGCCGCCAGCGCCTCTTCCAGCCTGCCCTGCTGCTGCAGCACGGTGCCGCGATTGTAGATGCGCCTCGGCGTAGTCCGATTTCAATTTGGTCGCATGTTCAAAAGCCGCCAAAGCGGCGTCGAGGTGACCCCGGTCCTTCAGAACCGTTCCCAGATTGTTGTGGACGACAGCGATGGCGGGGTTGAGCGCGATTACCCGCCGATACGCCGCTTCGGCGGCCTCCAGCTGCTGCTGCTGGTGCAGGACGACGCCGAGATTGAACTGGGCCTCCGCATATCCCGGCCGCCGCGCGACCGCCTCGCGATAGGCCGATGCCGCCTGCTCCAGGCTGCCTTGCATCTGAAGCAGCACGCCGACATTGTTGTGGGCCTCGGCGTAATCCGGCTTGGCCGCGATGGCGGTGCGATAGGATCGCCATGGCTTCGTTCGAGATCGCCTTGCTGCCTCAACGCATTGCCGAGGGCGAAATGGGCTTCGGCATAGTTCGGATTGAGTTTTATGGCCTGCCGGTGCGCGGCGATGGCATCTGCCAGCCTGCCCTGCTGCTGCCAGCACCGAGCCCAGATTATTGTAACCGGCCGGATAATTCGGCGTCAGGCTGATCCCTCGCCGAAACAGCCGTTCGGCGGCGGCAAGATCGCCCTGCTGGGCCGCGATGATGGCGAGATTGCCATGGGCGGCCGCGTTGGTGGGATCGATTCTCAGGACCGACGAATAAAGGCGCTTGGCATCTGCGAGTCGAGCCCCTGCGTTGCGCCGCCAGGGCATTTTCCAACAACTGTTCCGGTGTCGAATGTCCCACGCGTCGTTCGTTCTCGGCGGAGAACCGCAGCATTCACTCGCGCTGCCGATAGTTGGTGTACTGGATATCGAAGCTCGTGGCGCCATAAAGCTTCACATAGATAATCGGACCGGCGAGCTTCACTTCGTCGATCGAGCGCGGCCCCTTGAACAGGGTTCCATCATTCTCATTGCCGGCCGGATAGATGACGGCCTGACCGGTCGGCGGCGTACAGCGTTACGATCATCGTCACCGAGATAGCCGATTCAGGAATGTATTTCGACACGTTGACCTCGATCGGCGTCGGTTCGACCGGCGCGTCGGGCGGGACTTCGGCCTGAACCATCTGCACAATGGCCGGCGGTGGTTGCATATCCATGGTCTGGTTCCCCGTGGAGCTTGCTGGTCCGTCACGTTCTACGTTGGCGGGGCGTCAAGATCAATTTATCAGGGTGCCTGCAGCCACAATTTGACGAACAAAGGCTTTTGGAATGACGGCAGCGATCGAAGATAACCGTCCAAACGAGAAAAAGGGGGACTCTTTCAAGTCCCCCTTCTTCCTATCTTCCCCGCCGCTCAGAAGTTGAACGTCATGCCCGTCGTGGCCGCCCTGATGGTCGCGCCGCCGATCGTGTCGTTGCCGGCATCGCGAGAGCAGACCTGGTAGCCATGACCGCTCGCGCCCAGACAGTAGTGCGCTCCCGGACCTTGGTGAGCACCGATCCAACGACATACCAGCTGGCCCAGCTGTTGAAGTAGTAGCGGGCGCCGATCGCATACTGAGTGGCATCGTTCGAGAACAGGTTCGCCTGGATCGTCGCCATGGGTGCCAAGACCGGATCGTTCACGCTCAGCATCGCCGGGTTGCCCGGGCTCTTGAAGGCGTGAGCATAGGACGCGCTGAGTGCCCACCTGCCGACGTACTGCGTGGCGCTGGCGAATACGGCGTCGCGTGACCGTTCATTGAACGGTTGTTCGGCCGCGCTCACTTCGCGCCGGATCCACTCGTAATAGGCATTGAGCTGGAGATCGCCCAAGCCGTCGTTGAAGCGATAGCCGCCGCCGACCTTGGCGGCCCACTCGTTGTGAACGCCGGTCAGAACGGTCGAACCATCGGCCAGGACGATGGGTGGTAAGACCACTCCGCCAACGACTTCAGTATTGTCGTCGCCGCGACGATTGATGTTCTCGTGGAGTTCATAGGCGGCGATCGCGGTAAACGGTCCGTTCTTGTAGGTCAGAGCCGCGCTATAGGCGTTGCCGAAGGAACCGTCGGTGCAACCATTGCCGCCGATATTGCCGCCAGTCGCGCCGCCGGTGCCGGGGAAGTTGCTGCCGCTGCCGCGAGCTGAAGCGCCGTTACATTGAAATGCATCGCCGTAGGCAAAGTCGGAATTATCCTTGGCGTAGTTCTGGCCGGGCGAAGCCAGCGCGCTGAACTGGAAACCATTCCAGATCGGCAATTCGTACCAGATCGCATGGTTCATGCGCCAATCGAACTCGGCGCGGTTGTCGCCGCCGGTGTTGCCCATGATCGAATTGTAATCGCCGAGGGTACGGGAGAACGGATCCATCGCCGCGGTGGATTTCTTGTAGGGCGTATCGGACTTGCCGGCCTTGATCGCGCCCCATGGCGTCTCCAGCCCCAGGAAGCTGTCGCGGGTGCCGAATGCTGCGCGCTCGTTTGGAGCTGCCGAGACGTCGACCTGCGATTCCAACTGGGTCACGACCGCCATTCCATCCCAGCCGTACGGCGCAAGGTTATGCCGTGCACGAATACCGAAGCTGGAAATATTGCTCGCGATCCCGAACTTCGTTCCCTGGTCGAAAACCGACGGATTGAAGATGTCGCCGGAGACGTCGATCGATCCGTAAATCGTAACCGTGGTGTTGTCGATCAACGGTGACAGCGGACCCGCCTTGACCGGCATGCCGCCAATCATCGGGCCGGGCCGCGGGGCCGGCGAAGTCGCAACCGCCCCGTGCAGAACCGGATTGCCCTTGAAATGAGCTGGATCGGTGACGACCGGTGCGGGCGCCGCAACCGCTACGGCTGCCGGCCTTCCCGAGGACAGGCTCTTTACTTTCGCTCGAAGCTCGGCGTTTTCTCTTTCGATCTTGTCGAGCCGCGCCATGACGTCGTCGAGTGTTGCCGATCGCGCCGTTCCGCTGAATGCGGCCAGACAAAGGGCAGCACATGCCGTCCCCGAAAGAAGTTTGTTCCTCATGGCGTTTTCCCCCGCGCTTCGAGCCCGATTCACCCTCCGGGCGTGGAGGAGGTTAGTGTATGCCAAATACCAAAAGGAAGGCCGCGACGGCCCGTTAACCAAATTTCGGCCGCGTGTCACAAAAAAGGTACATATTGTCGCACCCCCCGTGCTATTTTGTCGCAACCAGCTGATTTCGCTTGGCTTATTTCAGCCGACCTTCAGCCGTGAATTTGCTGCGGCCATTCATTCTATTTCCGGTTGTAATGTTTCCCAGGAGGTCTTGCCTCAACCGTCCCAGAGCTGCTCACCACGCGCGATGCGTTCTGAAATCTCGGCCTGAAACGCCGCCGGGCCGAACGCATACCAGTCCTTCTCGATTTGATAGAGCAGCAACCGCTTGTTTTCGGCGCTGAACTTCATCAACCAGTCCAGCGCCTTCTTCTTCGGACGATCTCCGGCCGGGACCAGCACGTCGACCGGCAGGCCACGCCAGAGGAAATTGGCGGCCAGCATGATCATGTCGGATTTGTCCGGGCGCATCCATTCGGGCAGCGGACTCGATGCGATCAGCCAGCCGCAAACGAATTCGCGGCACGGATGCTGCGGGCGTTCGCTGTAAATAGAGCATTGATGTTCGACGCTAAACGGACAAGGCTTGCCAGGCCGGATCTTGTGTCCGCGTACTTCGATCTGCAGCCAGCCATCGCAGCACGCCGTGCAGCTTCCGCAGGTTCTTGGGGGTTGCTGGTTCAAGCGACAAAGCCGGTGACTGGTGCATGATCCGGAAAAGCGGGAACCGGTATTTCCGAAAAAATCATGCTCAAACGATGATCTGGTTTCGGGGCAGATGTTCGCCCAATAACATCGCGCATGCAAGAAACGCGGAACGCAAAAAACCCGTCGTGGTATCCCTTGGCGGCTGATAATAGTGCGCCAGGCCTCGTGTAGGTTCACGAAGTCGCCGATATCTTGCACAAGGGAGAACGTAAGGATGGCCCGCCTGCCCTATCTCGAGGCCGACCAGGTCGCGCCTGAATATCGCGACATGCTCAAGCGCAACACCAACCTGCACAAACTGTTGGTCAACTCGCCCGACATGGCGCGCGCATTCAACGGGGTCGGCAACCACATCCGCTTCAAGAGCAAACTCGATCCCCGTCTGCGCGAACTTGCCATCCTGCAGGTCGGCTGGATGGAGAAGTCGGAATATGAATTCACCCATCACGTAAAGATCGGCAAGGAGTTCGGCGTCAGCGACGGGGATATCGCCGCTCTGATGGCCGAGACCGAGGGCAAACCCTCCAACCTCGAGTCGCTGGCGCGCGCGGTCCTGAAGGGCGCGCGCGAGATGGTGCGTGAGCTCGCGATGTCGGAGGCCACCTTCGCCGAAATCAAGCGGGAACTCTCCGACGAGCACATGACCGACCTCGTGCTCACCATCGCCTTCTACTGCGCCGTCGTCCGCGTACTCGCCACCATGAAGATCGACAATGAACCCAGCTACAAAGAGGTACTGAAACAGTACCCGATCCCGGGAGTGAAGTGACATGCGCCTGAAAGATCGCGTCGCCATCGTCGTCGGCGCCGGCCAGAGCCCCGGCGAAGGCATCGGCAACGGCCGCGCCACGGCCATCACCTTCGCGCGCGAAGGCGCTCGCGTACTGTGCGTCGATCACAATCTCGGTTCCGCGCAGGAGACGGTCGACATGATCGGCGCCAAGGGCGGCACCGCGGTGGCTTTCAGGGCTGACGTCACCCGGGTTGCCGAGCTCAAGGCCATGGTGGCCGATGCGCATACACGTTGGGGCCGCATCGATATCCTGCACAATAATGTCGGCGTCAGCATCGCGGGCGGCGACGCCGAGCTGCCCGATTTCACCGAAGAGGCGCTCGAGCGCTGCGTGGCGATCAATCTCAAGAGCTGCATTTTCGCAGCCAAACATGTGATCCCGATCATGCGTCAGCAGATGAGCGGCGCGATCATCAACATCTCGTCGATGGCGGCGATCACCACCTATCCCTATGTCGCCTACAAGGCGACCAAATCGGCGATGATTTCCTTCACCGAGCAGCTCGCCTACCAGAACGCCCAATACGGCATCCGCGCCAACGTCATCCTTCCCGGTTTGATGAACACGCCGATGGCGGTCGATACCCGCGCCCGCGAATTCAAGAAGAGTCGCGCCGAGGTCGAGGCCGAGCGCGACGCCAAGGTGCCGCTGCGCAAGAAGATGGGCACCGGCTGGGACGTCGCCAACGCAGCCCTGTTCCTGGCCTCCGACGAGGCGAGCTTCATCACCGGGGTGACGCTGCCGGTAGACGGCGGCGCCAGCGTCCGGCGGGGTTAGTCCCTAAACAAACAGCTATCTGCGGAAGTCAGCACGGCGTTTGCGTTCCCCGGATGCAGCGCGACGTCACTTGGGACGGTGCGCTGCTGATCCGGGGTCCACGCGTCTAGCCACGGACGGTCCCGGCTCTGCGGTGCACCGTCAAGTGACGCTGCACCGCGTCCGGGAAACCCCAAACGATCATTTCGTCAGCGGGCAGCCGGAATCCTTGGCCGAAGGGAAGGCCTTGTCGCCGGGCACCACGGCGAGCTGCTTGTAGTAATCCCAGGGCTTCTTCGACTCCGAGGGCTTCTTGACCTCGAACAGATAGAGGTCATGCACCATTCGGCCATTAGGCAATACCTTGCCGCCCTGCGCGAACTGATCGTCGACCGGCAGTTCCTTGAGCTTCGCGGCAACCGCCTCGGTGTCCTTGGTGCCGGCCGCCTTGACCGCCTTGAGGTACTGCAGTGTCGCCGAGTAGGTGCCGGCCTGGATCATGTTCGGCATGCGTCCGGTGCGCGCGAAAAAGCGGTTGCCGAAATCGCGGCTCTTGTCGTCGCGATCCCAATAGTAGCCCTCGGTCAGCACCAGGCCCTGGGCGGCCTCAAGACCGAGGCCGTGGACATCAGCTCAGCGTCAGCAGCAGTCCGGCGAGCTTCTGGCCACCCTTGACGATGCCGAATTCGGCCGCCTGCTTGATCGAGTTGCTGGTGTCGAGGCCGGCATTGGCGAGCCCGATGACTTTGGCCTTCGAGCTTTGCGCCTGCAGCAGGAAGGACGAGAAGTCCGACGAGTTCAAGGGGATGCGGACCGAACCCAGGACCTTGCCGCCCTTTGCCTTGACCAGATCGCCGGTGTCTTTTTCCAGCGCATAGCCGAAGGCGTAATCGGCGGTCATGAAGAACCAGGTGTCGCCGCCGGCGTCGACCAGCGCGCCGCCGGTACCGACCGCGAGCGCGTGGGTATCGTAGGCCCAGTGGAAACCATAGGGCTGGCAAGCGTCGCCGGTCAGGCGCGATGTCGCGGCGCCCACGACGATGTCGATCTTTTTCATCTGTTTCGACAGATCGTGAATCGGCGAGTGCGACCGATGACGTCGTCAGTTCGGTGATCATGTCGACATTCTCGACCTCATACCACCGCCGCGCGATACTGACGCCGAGATCGGGTTTGTTCTGGTGGTCGGCGGAGATCACCTCGATCTTCTGGCCGAGCACGCTGCCGCCGAAATCCTCGACCGCCATCTTGGCCGCCTCGAACGACCACTTGCCGCCGTAATCGGCATAGACGCCGGTCTGATCGTTCAGGATGCCGATCTTGACGCCCTGCGCCGATACCGGCCCGGCCAGCAACAGACAAGCCGCCACGGCAGCCGGCAATAATCCCGATTTCATCATCTGTCTCCCAACGCTTTCTTTTTTCTGATTTATGCTTCTTGAATGATATTTCATAACCCTCCGGCTGCCCATCTATTTCAATTAAGCCAATAGTATTGAGGGCCGCCGGAGGCAAGCTCGATTGCGCCGACCAGCCGATCCGGCACATGCGGCGCGAGAATCAGCCGGTTGCGAACGATCATGTAGAATAATCCGCGTGAAGATGAGCCCGAACAGCGTCACGCCAGCTGCCGAAGAACACAGCGACGCCGACCGCCTGACGCATCTCGGATCCCGAGCCGGTGAAATCACCAGCGCAGCACGCCGAGAATTAACGCAAACGACGTCATCAGGATCGGACGCGCCGAAAGCGGCAGGCCTCGATACGGCGTCCAGGCGGCCGGCCCTCAGCTCGATGTCGCGGGCAAACTCCACGATCAGGATGGCGTTCTTGGCGGCCAGCCCGACCAGAACCACGAAGCCGATCTGGGTCAGGATGTTGACGTCCTGCCCCATGATCCGCACGCCGATGGTCGCGGCCAACAGGCACATCGGCACGATCAGGATGACGGCGAACGGCAGGCTCCAGCTGCCATATTGCGCCGCCAGCACCAGGAACACGAACAGCACGCAGATCGGAAATACATAGAGACCTGCATTGCCGCCGGTGACCTGCTGGTAGGACAGGTCCGTCCATTCATAGGAGAATCCGCTCGGCAGCGTTTCCTCCGCGAGCCGCTTCATGGTGTTGATGGCGGTGGTCGAACTGGTTCCCGGCAGCGTATCGCCCTGCAGCTCCGCCGCCGGATAGAGGTTGTAGCGCGCGACGCGGTCCGGCCCCGAAACGTTCGCGGAAATCCACCACGCTGCCGAGCTTCACCATGTCGCCGGCGGCATTGCGGGTGCGCAGGCGCGCGAGATCGGACGGTCTCCTTGCGGAACGGCAGATCGGCCTGCGCGGTGACGTGATAGGTGCGGCCGAACAGGTTGAAGTCGTTGACGTAGGTCGAGCCGAAATAGGTCTGGATCGTTTCGTTGACGTTCTGCGATCGGCACGCCGAGTTTCTGCGCCTTGACGCGGTCGATATCGACGAACAGCTGCGGCGTGTTCGCGGTGAAGGGCGAGAACACCTGACGTCAGCCCGGGCGCCTTGCGCGCCGCGCCGACCAGTTCGTCGTTGGCCGCCGCCAGCAGTTCGGGGCCGCGGCCCTGGCGATCCTGGATCCGCATCGTGAAACCGCCGCCGGTGCCGATGCCCGGCACCGGCGGCGGCGGAATGACGATGATGAATGCTCCCTGAATCGCGGACAGCCGTTTGCGCAATTCGCCGGTGATCGCCGCCGCGGACAGGCCCTTCTTCAGGCGCACTTCCGGCTCCTCGAACACCGGGAACAGGGCCGCGGCATTGCCCGCCTGGGTTCGGGTCGCGCCCGAGAAGCCGGCGAACGCCGCGACACGAACGATGCCCGGCGTATCGAGCGCGATCTTTTCGATCTGGCGGACGACCTCGGTCGTGCGCGCCAGCGACGCCGCGCCCGGCAATTGCGCGGAGACGATGACGTAGCCGCGATCCTGCGCCGGAATGAAGCCCTGCGGCGTCGTGACCAGCAGCCAGCCGGCGCTGCCGATCAGCGCGACATAGATCAGCAGCATCACCGCCGAATGCCGGATCACGAAGTCTGCCGCACCGCGCATAGCCGTGCGACAGCCGGTCGAAGCCGCGGTTGAACACGCCCGAGAATTTGTCCCAGCCGCGCGCCGATGAAATTCCAGCTTGCCGGCGGCCGCTTCTCCTCATGCGGCTGCAGGATCTGCGACGCCAGCGCCGGCGAAAGCGTCAGCGAACAGAAGCAGGAGATCGCGGTCGCCACCGCGATGGTGATGGCGAATTGCTGAAAGAACTGCCCGGAGATGCCGCCGAGGAACGCGGTCGGCACGAACACCGCGCACAGCACCAGCGCGATCGAGACCAGCGCGCCGCCGACTTCCTCCATGGTCTTGAGCGCCGCATCGCGCCGGCTCATGCCGTCGCGAAGATGCCGCTCGACGTTTTCGACCACCACGATCGCATCGTCGACCACGATGCCGACCGCCAGCACCAGGCCGAACAGGGTCAGATTGTTGATCGAGAATCCGAGCGCCGCCATCACGGCAAAGGTGCCGACCAGCGACACCGGGATCGCGACGATCGGAATGATCGCCGGGCCGCCAGCCCTGCAGGAACACCAGCACGACGATGACGACGAGCAGCATCGCCTCGTAGATCGTCTTGATCAGCTCGCTGGACGGATTGCGCGATGAATTCGGTCGGGTTGTAGCCGATATTGTAGTCGAGCCCCTTCGGGAAATCCGGCCTTCAGCTTCACCATCGCGTCGGAGATGTTTTTCGCGGTGGCCAGCGCGTTCGAGCCGGGCCGCTGCGTCACCAGCAGATCACCTCGCACTGGATTGCGCGGGACAGAACTTCTACGAAGTCGATCGCGGCCTGCGCGACCTTCTTTCATTGTATCTGGAGCCGAATGATTTTCGTCGGCTGGAACCGCATTTCCATCGCCTCGGGGCGCTGGCCGGCGGCAGGCTCGATGAACTGGCGCGGATCGCCGACAAGCATCCCCCGATCCTGAATGCCCGTGACCGCTTCGGCCGCGACGAGGACTTGATCGACTACCACTCGTCCTATCGTGAAATGGAAAAGATCGCGTTCGGCGATTTCCAGTTCCACGCCATGAGCCATCGCGCCGGCACGCTGGGCATGGATCGACCGTTGCCCGCGGTCGCCAAATACGCGCTGCAATACCTGTTCGTGCAGGCCGAGTTCGGGCTGATGTGTCCGATCAGCGTCACCGACACCTCGATCCATCTCATTCGCAAGTTCGCCAGCGCCGAACTCAGGGACTATCTGCTGCCGAAAATGCTGTCCGATGACATGGCGAGCCAGTGGAAAGGCACGCAGTTCATGACGGAGCGCTCCGGCGGCTCCGATGTCGGCGCGATCGAAACCACGGCGCGCCGCGAGGACGGTGAGTGGCGGCTTTACGGCGACAAATGGTTTTGCTCGCATGCCGATGCCGATGTCGCGCTGCTGCTGGCGCGCCCGGAAGGTGCGGCCGCCGGCACCAAGGGTCTGGCGCTGTTTGCGATGCCGCGCCGCTTGAAGGACGGCCGCCGCAATGCCTATCGCATCGTTCGCCTCAAGGACAAATTGGGCACGCGGTCGATGGCGAGCGGCGAGATCCTGCTGGAGGGCGCGCTCGCCTATCTGGTCGGTGACGTCGAACGCGGCTTCAAGCAGATGATGGAACAGGTCAACCTGTCGCGGCTTTCGCACGGCGTTCGCGCCGCGGCAATGATGCGGCGCTGCGTCAACGAGGCGATGGTTTGCGCGCGAAGCCGGACTGCGTTCGGCAAGGCCATCATCGAATATCCCCTGCTCCGCCGCCAGCTTCTGAAGATCGCAATTCCATCGGAGCAATCGCTCTCGATGTTCCTGTTCACCGCAAACGCGATGGACCGGGCCAATGCCGGATCGAAGCAGGCGGAAAGTCTGTTGCGCATCCTCACCCCGCTGCTCAAATTCCGTGCCTGCCGCGACAACATTCCGGTCGCGACCGGCGCCATGGAGGTGCGCGGCGGCAACGGCTACATCGAGGAATGGGTGCAGGCTCGGCTGGTCCGCGATGCCCATATCGGCGTGATCTGGGAAGGCACCAGCAACATCAACGCGCTCGATATCGTCACCCGCGCCGTCGGCAAGAGCCGCGCCCACCGGACGCTCGAAACCGCTCTGACGAAATTGCTCGATGAAGCGACCCCGGTGCCGGCGGCTTTCCGGGATCGCCTGCGGCTGGCGCTGGAGCGTACCCTTGTCCTTCTCGAGCGCGTCGCTGCCGAGCCCGCACTGGAAGACCGCGCGCGGCAGGCGGCGAGCGCGCTCTACCACATCACGAGCGCGATCCTCATGACTTCCGAAGCTGCCCGGCCCGGCGCGGATGCGCGCCGCGCGCTCTATGCGAACTTCGTGCTCGGCCATCGCCTGGCCGCGCAGGATCCGCTCGCGCCGGGCGGCGGCGATCGGGAACGCGAAGCCGCGGAAATCATATTCTCGGAGCGAGAGGTCTCGTTGGCGGAGATTGCCGGGTTGCTGATCTAGGACGCGCCCTCTTCCGCAGGGTCCGCTTCAGCGCATTCCACCTTCAAGCCCGTTGAGGCTTTGATTTTCGCTTTGGCGCCGTCCATTCTCTGTTTGCCGCAACCCGGCGCGCCGCCGCCAGTGCGGCTCGCGCCCACACGACGAGCTCATCGGGTTCGTCAAACAGCCGCTCCGGGACGCGCCAAAAGGCGAGATCTATGGTGTCGCCCTTCTTCTCATAATTGAGAGGCGGAAAGGATTCGGCCTCCTTGAACGTCACCCGGTTCTGCTCATCGACCCGGAAATAGAGCGTGTTCTGCGTCACCATCGCGAACATCACCCCGTCGCAAAACACACCGGTCTTGCCGAACATGCGCCGCATCGTGATGCGGCCGAGCGGAGCGAGCTGTTCGCGCAGGAATTCTGCAAAAGTCTCGCTGGCAACCATCCGCAATCCTCAAAGCGTCCAAGGCGCGAGAGACGGCGCATCTCGTTTACTCAGGGAATTGAACCACGATTTTACCAAAATGGCCGCCTTGTTGCATAAGCTTCAGCGCCTCGGGCACCGCCTCGAACGCGACCATCCGATCGACCACGGGCTTCAGGTGATTGCGCTCGATCGCCGCGGCCATGCTTTCGAACATTCGGCGGCTCCCGACGGACAGTCCGATCACATGCAAATTCTTCCCGAAGATGCTCGGGATCAGGACCTTCTGAGAGAAGCCCGACAGCACGCCGATGATGAGGATGGTACCGCCGACCCGCGCGGCTTCGATCGATTGCTGCAACGTATCCTGGCCGCCGACTTCGACGATGTGGCCGACCCCGCCGCCCGCCCAATCCGCAGCAGCCTTTCCCCATTCGGCAACCGCGCGATAGTTTATCGTGTGGTCCGCTCCGAGGGCTTTCGCCCGTTTGAGCTTGTCGTCGCTCGAGGAGGTCACGATGACGGCCGCGCCTGCGAGCTTTGCGAATTGTAGCGCGAAGATGGACACTCCGCCCGTGCCCTGCACCAGCACGGTATCGCCGGGGCGAATGTGAGCTTCCTCGAAAAGGGCCCGCCACGCCGTGAGCGCGGCACATGGCAGCGTTGCGGCTTCCTCGAAGGTCAGATTTGAGGGAATGCGGCTTACTCCTTCCGCATCGAGGACCACCCGTTCCTGCAGTACTCCCGGACGCGTTCCGCCAAGCGCGAGACGCCGATTGCTGGCCGACGGTCTGCCGTCGAACCACGATTGAAAGAACATCGGGCACACCCGGTCGCCGACGGCGACGCGGCTGACGCCTTCTCCGATACTGGCTATCTCGCCCGCACCGTCGGAGAAGGGAATGAACGGCAATTTGTAGGATCCGCCCTTTCCTTCCACGGTGAGAAGGTCGCGATAGTTTAACGATGCAGCGCGCATCCGCACGACGACTTGGCCGGGACCAGGGGTCGGCTCCGGTCGTTCGACCAGTTCCATCGCCTCGATCGACCATTCGCGCGAGACTTGCCATACTTTCATGTCGGTTGCCCTCGTCTACGATGATCATGGGTAGCAGACGCCTCGGTAATAACCAGCGCCGCGGTGATAGGTCCCTGCACTCGCAGGAAAGTCGAGCCTCCTTGCCTGGAAATGTAAGGAGGCCTAGGTCAACGCCTTCGTCAGCGCTTCCGGCTCGGGCATCGTCGCCTGAAATTCCGATGTTGCCTGCAGCCGCTCGGCCAGTTTGTCGAGCTTATCGCAGCCGAGAGTGGCAAAGAACCGCGGCCGTTTGGCGCGTCCGAACAGCCAGAACACCGCCACCGTGATATCGGCCTGGGTCATATCAGCGCCGGTGAACCACGGGCCGGCGCAGGCCTCATCGAGCCAGACGAAGCCGTCCCGCACCTGTTTGTCGCACGTCTCAAGCCACGGCGCATGCCATGTCTCGCGCGGCCGGAAGTGCCGCTCGTAGAGAGCTGAGACCAGCTTCTCACCGGCGCCAAGCGCCACCGCCAAGAGCGTCAGCACACGCCGCCGCGGCGGTCCCGCCACCGGCGTCAGTGACCGCCCCGGCCCGGCCAGACCATCGAGATAATCGAGGATTGCGGTGCTATCGATCAGTATCTCGGCGTCGGCGAGTTGCAACGCGGGCACGCGGGCGATCGGATTGAGCCTAGCCAGTTCCGCCTTGTCCGGGCCGAATGGCATCAGCGGCACGTGCCGATACCCGATACCGTAAAGCCGCAGCGTCACAGCCACGCGCCGCACATATGGCGAGGCATAGCGGCCGTAAAGCACGAGCTTTTCGGGCTTGGCCGGCATATCAGGCGATCAGTTCAGCCATTGTGGTGGCATCCCAGCAAACTCGTCGAGCGCGGTCCATTTTATGGTTCCCCTTCTCGTAACTACTCCGCTAAATTGTCTTCAAGGCTACAGCAACGCCAGCGCGTCAGGGGAGGAACTATCGTCGTGCACAAGGGGCGTGTCGTTTTCGGCGCCATGGACGAGGTGGTTTTCGGCCAGCCCGCCGCCGAGGCGGTGGTCGCACAAATGGACCGGCTGCGCGCGGCCCGCGCGTTCCTGATGGTCAGCGGCACGCTCAATCGGCAGACCGACCGAGATCGAGAACATCCGCAAGGCGCTCGGGAACCGCTGCGTCGGCACTTTCGACGCCATGCCGCCGCACACGCCGCGCGAGGCGGTGGTCGCCGCTACCCTGCAGGCACGCAGCGCCGGCGCCGATCTCATCGTCACGGTGGGCGGCGGCTCGATCACCGATGGCGCCAAGGCCGTGCAGCTTTGCCTCTCCAACAACGTTGAAAGCGTCGACGACATCGACAGGATTCGCGCCAACAAGGGCGTCGCACCCGACCATGAACGCGCCGACGGTGCGCCAGATCAGCGTGCCGACCACCATTGCCGGCGGCGAATTCAGCGCGATTGCCGGCGTCACCAATGTGCGGACCAAGGTCAAGGAGATGCTGCGCCATGAACTGGTAATGCCGCGCGCCGCGATCCTCGATCCCGCCGTGACGGTGCATACGCCCGAATGGCTGTGGCTTTCGACCGGCATCCGCGCCGTCGATCACTGCGTCGAAGGCCTGTGCTCGCGCGAGGCCCACCCTTACGCCGACGCGCAGGCATTGAAGGGACTGTCGATGCTGACGCAGGCGCTGCCGCGGGTGAAGGCCGACGCCGGGGATCTCGACGCCCGGATGGATTGCCAGATCGGCACCTGGCTCTCGATGGGGCCGCTGTCGGCGGGCGTGCCGATGGGCGCAAGCCACGGCATCGGCTATGTGCTCGGCGCCGTATACGACGTGCCCCACGGATTTACCTCCTGCGTGATGCTGCCCTCGGTGATGCGCTGGAACAAACCTGACAACGCCGACCGTCAGGCGCTGGTCTCGGAGGCGATGGGACAACCGGGCAAGGACGCCGCCGACGTGCTCGATGGCTTTATCCGCGGTCTCGGCATGCCGCGCAGCCTGCAGGATGTGCGAATAGGCCCCGAACATTTCGATCGCATCGCGGAACAGGCGATGGGGACGCCGTGGATTCCGCGCAACCCGCGCAAGATAGAACGGGCCCGCGCAAGTGCGCGAGATTCTGCTTCTGGCCGCATAGAAATCGGAGACGCGATGTACACCGGCAAGCACGCCTATCTTCGTCCGCTCCAGCCCGCCTTCATCATGGCAGGTTCGGGCGAGACCGTGACCTATGCCGAACTGGAGGCGCGCAGCAATCGCCTGGCGCATCTCTTGCGCAATCTCGGCCTCAAGCGGCTCGACCACTATGCGATCTTCATGGAGAACAACAGCCGCTATCTGGAGACCTGCGCCGCCGGCGAGCGGTCCGGATTGTATTACACCTGCGTGAATTCGTACCTGACGCGCAAACGAACTCGCCTACATCGTCGACCAACAGCGATTCCCGCGTCCTCATCACCTCGGTTGCCAAGCTCGACGTCGCCCGCGAGGCGCTCAAGCAATGCCCCAAGGTCGAACTCTGCATCGTTGCCGATGGTGCGGGCGAAAGCGATCGCATCGTCGGGCTGCAACGAAGTGACGCGCGGACTGCCGAAGACGCCGATATCGGACGAATGCATCGGCACCGCGATGCTCTATTCGTCCGGCACCACCGGGCGGCCGAAGGGCATTCTGCGACCACTTCCGATCCAGCCGCCGACCCAACAGCTGCCCATCTTCGATTTCCTGCAGAAACTCTGGCACTACCGCGAGGGCATGATCTACCTGTCGCCGGCGCCGCTCTATCATTCGGCGCCGCAGGCCGCGGTCAATCTCACGATCCGCAGCGGCGGCACCGCGATCATCATGGAGCACTTCGATCCGGAGCGTTACCTCGAACTGGTCGAGACGTGGGGCGTGACCCACAGCCAGCTGGTGCCGACGATGTTCTCGCGGATGCTGAAGCTGCCGGAGGCCGCGCGACGGCGCCACGACCTGTCATCCCTCGAGATCGCGATCCATGCCGCGGCCCCCTGCCCGGCGGCGGTAAAGGAAGACATGATCAAATGGTGGGGACCGATCATCCACGAATATTACGGCGCCACCGAAGGCCTCGGCTTCACCGCCTGCGACAGCGAGGAATGGCTTGCGCACCGCGGAAGCGTCGGCCGGGTCCTGCTCGGCGAGCTTCATATCCTCGATGAAGACATGCAGCCGTGCCCGATCGGCACGCCGGGCACGGTCTGGTTCAAGACCGCCACGCCGTTTGAGTATTTCAACGATCCGAACAAAACCAGGGAGGCGCGTTCGCCGGACGGCACCATGAGCACGGTCGGCGACGTCGGCTATGTCGACAACGACGGCTATCTCTATCTCACCGATCGCGCGACCTTCATGATCATCTCCGGCGGCGTGAACATCTATCCGCAGGAATGCGAGAACCTCCTGATCACCCATCCCAAGATCGCGGACGCCGCCGTGTTCGGCGTTCCCAATGCCGATCTCGGCGAAGAGGTAAAGGCGGTAGTGCAGCCGATGCCGGGAATTCACCCGGGGGAAGATCTGGTGCAGGAACTGATCGAGTTTTGCAGCCAATCGCTGTCGCGCCAGAAGGTGCCGCGCTCGATCGACTTCGAACAGGAACTGCCGCGGTTGCCGACCGGAAAACTCTACAAGCGGCTGTTGCGCGACCGTTACTGGGGCAACAAGACGTCACGGATCGTGTGAAGGAGCAGGCAATTGTCGGGATTTGTACTGAGTCGATGCGTCTTGCCCCGCGAGGGCCGAAGATGAGGGCGGGGTCAACCGGCGGCGGAGGAAATGTCATGAATGTGCCGGTTTCGCCGGGTCATCACGCGCGGCCTTCCGATTCGCCGCGCGGCATGTCGCTGTTGCGCGATCCGCTGCTTAACAAGGGGACCGCTTTCACCGAAGAGGAGCGCGACGCGCTGGGGCTGCGCGGCTTCCTGCCCGCGCATGTCTTTTCAATGCAGACCCAGATCGAACGGGTGCTGGCTAATTTGCGCAGCCTGCCGAGTGACCTGGCAAAATACATGGCGCTTAACGAACTGCACGACCGCAATGAGGCGCTGTTCTTCCGCGTCGTGTGCGACAACATCGACGAAATTCAGCCGCTTATCTACACCCCGACGGTGGGTCTCGCCTGCCAGCGCTTTGGCTATATCTTCCAGCGGCCGCGCGGCCTCTTCATCAGTGCCAACGACCGCGGACGGATCGCCGAGCTGCTGGGCAACTGGCCCTATTCGGCGAAACTGATCGTCGTCACCGACGGCGAGCGCATCCTGGGCCTCGGCGACCTCGGCGCCAACGGAATGGGCATTCCGGTTGGAAAGCTTTCGCTTTATTCCGCCTGCGCCGGCATCCACCCCGAGCATTGCCTGCCGGTGATGCTGGATGTCGGTACCAACAACGAGGATTTTCTGAACGATCCCTATTATATCGGAATCCGCCAAAGGCGCCTGAGCGGCGCCGCCTACGACGAGTTCGTCGACGAATTCATCACCGCGGCGCGCGAGACGTTCCCCGGCGTATTGATCCAGTTCGAGGATTTCGCCAATCACTCCGCGTTTCGCCTGCTGCACAAATATCGCGACAAGATATCTGTCTTCAACGACGACATCCAGGGAACGGCTGCGGTAGCACTGGCGGGCCTGCTGTCGGCGTTGCGTATCAGCGGCGGCAAACTCGCCGAGCAGACGGTTTTGTTCCTTGGCGCCGGCGAGGCTGCGACCGGCATTGCCGACCTCGTGGTCACTGCCATGATGGCGGAGGGCCTGCCCGAAGCGGAAGCGCTTCGGCGTGCCTGGCTCGTGGACTCCCGGGGCCTGGTCGTCAGGAATCGACCCGGCCTCACCGAGCACAAACTTCGCTACGCGCATGATCACGCGCCGGTTGGCGACTTCCAGAGCGCGATCGACACGCTCAGGCCAACCGCCATCATCGGCGTTGCCGCGGTCGGCGGCGCGTTCACGCCCGAGGTGCTGCAAACCATGGCCCGGATCAACGACAGGCCGATCGTGTTTGCACTCTCCAATCCGACCTCGAAGTCGGAATGCTCCGCGGAGGAGGCCTATCGTCATAGCGGCGGCCGCGCGCTGTTTGCATGCGGTAGCCCGTACGATCCGGTGAAACTTCACGGCAGGACGTTCGTGCCGCGCCAGGGCAATAATTCCTACATCTTTCCCGGCGTCGGTCTCGGCGCGATCGCGAGCGGCGCCAGACTGGTGACCGACGAGATGTTCATGGCCGCCGCGCACGCGCTCGCGCAGCTTGTCGATCAGGCTGACCTCGAACAGGGCAGCCTCTACCCGTCGCTGCCGCGGATTCGCCAGGTCTCGGCGCATATCGCAGTTGCGGTCGCCGAGGTGGCCTACCAGCGCGGTCTTGCAACGGGCCCCGCACCCAACGATCTGATAACGCACGTTCAGTCGCAGATGTACGACCCGCATTATTGAAAAGCGGCTCGCGGGCGCGGCTGACATCCGGGGCAAGACCGCCGCGAGCCGACGCCGTCGACCGCCAGGCCCCCATATCGGGGGAACCGAGCCTGTAATTCCGCCGGCCGGAAGCCGGGATGAGCAGTATTTTCGTTGCCCCGATAAGAATTATGTACGCCTGCCGCGTTTTGCGGGGCATAATCGGCCAGTTCAATCGGAGATAAAAAAATGCGTGAAGCCGTTATCGTTTCCTATGCCCGAACCGGGCTGGCCAAATCCGGCCGCGGCGGGTTCAATATCACCCCGCCGATGTCCATGGCGGCCCACGCCATCAAGCACGCCGTCGCGCGCGCCGGCGTGGACAAGGACTATGTCGAGGATTGCTATCTCGGCAATTGCGCGCACGGCGCATCCAACATCGGCCGCCAGGCCGCGCTGCTCGCGGGCATGCCGAAGTCGACGGCCGGCGTCTCGGTCAACCGCTTCTGCTCGTCGGGACTGCAGACCATCGCGATGGCGGCCAACAGCATCCGCTCGGACGGCGCCGATTGCATCGTTGCCGGCGGTGTGGAGAGCATTTCGGTCGCAGGCGGCGGCGTGCCGAAGGAAGCGGTCGATCCGGATTTGCTGAAGACGGCGCCCGACATCTTCATGGCGATGATCGACACCGCCGACATCGTCGCGGAGCGTTACAAGCTCAGCCGCGAATATCAGGATGAGTACTCGCTGGAATCGCAACGCCGCATGGCGGCCGCGCAGCAGGCCAACAAGTTCAAGGATGAGATCGTCCCGATGAAGACCAAAATGAAGGTGGTCGACAAGGCGACGAAGGCCGAGAGCATCGCCGACTATGTCGTCGATCGCGACGAATGCAACCGGCCGGACACGACCATGGAAGGCCTTGCCAAACTCGAACCGGTCAAGGGCCCCGGCAAATACATCACGGCCGGCAACGCGAGCCAATTGTCGGATGGCGCGGCAGCCGTCGTCTTGATGGAAGCCAAGGATGCGGAAAAGCGCGGCCTTCAGCCTCTCGGCCGCTTTGTCGCCTGGGCGGCAGCGGGCTGCGAGCCCGACGAAATGGGCATCGGCCCGGTATTCGCGGTACCGAAGCTGTTGAAGCGCCATGGCCTCAAGGTCGACGATATCGACCTCTGGGAACTCAATGAAGCCTTTGCCAGTCAGTGCCTTTATTCGCGTGACAAGCTGGGCATCGATCCCGACAAGTACAACGTCAATGGCGGCTCGATCGCCATCGGGCACCCCTTCGGGATGACCGGCGCGCGCCTGACGGGCCATATCCTGCAGGAGGGCCGCCGGCGCAAGGCGAAGTGGGGCGTCGTGACGATGTGCATCGGCGGCGGCCAGGGTGGCGCCGGCCTGTTTGAAATCTATAGCTGAGCTTCGGTTTCGACCGGCATAGGCCGGCTTCAAGACTGCCGGCAACGCGGCGAGCAATCGCCGCGTTGCTTTTTGCATGGTACCGGGGATGGGCATCATGTGCGCGAAGCCCATTTGCAATAGTCCGAAGTACCAATATTGGCAGCGGTCCTTGCCGGTTGCGCCGATGCGCTACCATGCTAACGTTCATCAAGTGGCCCGCGATGAGGCCGAAACATCGAGGGAGGAAACCATGCGGAGCGTGCGAGCGCTTGCCGCCGCTATCTTGTCTTTGCTGGCGCTCCATGATGTCGCCAATGCGGCCGAGAAGCAGGGTGGCATCCTTCGGGTCTACCATCGGGACAGTCCGGCGAGCGCCTCCATCCACGAGGAGGCGACCTATTCGGTCAACGTTCCCTTCATGCCGGTATTTAACAATCTGGTTATCTACAAACAGGACGTGCCACAGAACAGCCTGGAGTCGATCGTCCCGGACCTCGCCGAGAGTTGGGCCTGGAGCGGCGACGGCAAGACGCTCAATTTCAAGCTCAGGCAAGGCGTCAAATGGCATGACGGCAAGCCTTTCACCTCCGCCGACGTCAAATGCACCTTCGACATGCTGATGGGCAAGTCTGCGCAGAAATTCCGCAAGAACCCGCGCAAGTCCTGGTACGATGAAGTCGTCGACGTCACGCCGAACGGCGATTTCGAGGTCGCCTTCAACCTGAAGCGGCCGCAGCCGGCGCTGCTGGCGCTGCTCGCCTCCGGCTATTCGCCGGTCTATCCCTGCCATGTGTCGCCCGGTGACATGCGCACCAAGCCAATCGGAACCGGTCCGTTCAAATTCGTCGAGTTCAAGGCCAACGAATCCATCAAGCTCGTCCGCAATCCGGACTATTGGAAAAAGGGCCTGCCGCATCTCGACGGCATCGAGTTCACCATCATCACCAACCGCTCGACGGCGATTCTGGCGTTTATCGCCGGCAAGTTCGACATGACGTTTCCGACCGAGGTGTCGATCCCGCTCCTCAAGGACGTCAAGGCGCAGGCGCCGAACGCGGTATGCGTGGTCGAGCCGATCAACGTCTCTACCAACATCATCGTCAACTCGTCCTCGCCTCCTTTCGACAATCCGGATATTCGCCGCGCGATGGCGATGGCGCTCGATCGCAAGGCTTTCATCTCGATCCTCAACGAAGGCCAGGCCGACATCGGCGCCACCATGCTCCCGGCCCCGGGCGGGCTATGGGCGATGCCGAAGGAAATGCTGGAGACGATCCCGGGCTATGGCCCCGACGTGAACGCCAACCGGGAAGCGGCGCGCAAGCTGATGCAGAAAGCGGGCTATGGGCCGGACAAGCATCTCCCGGTCAAGGTCTCGACGCGCAATATCGCGGTATACCGCGACCCCGCGGTCATTCTGATCGACCAGCTCAAGGGCATCTATATCGACGGCGAACTTGACGTGGTGGAAACCGCCAACTGGTTCTCGAAAGTGGCGCGCAAGGACTATGCGCTCGGCCTCAACCTCACCGGAAACGCGGTCGACGATCCGGACCAGTCGTTCTACGAGAACTATTCCTGCAAATCGGAGCGAAATTACACCAATTACTGCAATGCCGACATCGAGAAGCTGTTCGATCAGCAATCCCAGGAGACCGACGTTGCCAAGCGCAAGAAGCTGGTGTGGGAGATCGACAAGAAGCTTCAGGAAGACGTCGCGCGGCCGATCATCTTCCACGGCCGCCAGGGTTCGTGCTGGCAGCCCTATGTCAAGGGCATCACCATCATGGTGAACAGCTCCTACAACGGCTATCGCTACGAGGACGTGTGGCTGGACAAATAGCGTCCGCGGCTACACGCTCGTATGGGGCCCCGCGCCGGCCCAAGGGAGTACTAACCAGGTGTTTGCTTATCTCGTGCGGCGCCTTGCATTGATGCTCCTGACCCTGTTCGGGATCTCGGTCATCATCTTTGTGCTGCTGCGCATCGTACCAGGCAATATCGTCGACATCCTGTTCGACGCCGCGGGGTTTGTCGATCCGGCCGACAAGGCGCATCTGGAGCAGGAACTCGGGCTCGATCAATCGATCGTCGTGCAGTATCTGCACTGGATCGGCGGCCTGCTGCACGGCGACCTCGGCTATTCCTATGTTTCCGAGAAGCCCGCGCTCGACGAGATCCTGCCGCGGATTCCGATCACGGCACGGCTGGCGGGGCTGGCGCTGATGTTCTCCGCCTCGATCGGTATTCCGCTCGGCGTAATCAGCGCGGTCAATCAGGGCACGCGGCTCGATTACGCCCTGCGCGTCGTCAGCCTGAGCGGCCTGTCGCTGCCATCCTTCTGGCTCGGGCTGTTGATCCTGATGGCATCCGTTGCGCTGTTCGGATCGATGCCGATCTTCAATCCAAATCCGAAAACCTGGACCGAGGCGTTCGCAATCTACTGCGTTCCGGCGATGGCGGTCGGCTTTCGCAGCGCCGCGCTCACGATGCGGATCACGCGTTCCTCGATGCTGGAGACCTTGCGGCAGGATTACATCCGCACCGCCCGCGCCAAAGGGGCATCCGAAGCATCCGTCAACTATCACCACGCGCTGAAGAACGCCATTCTACCGGTCATCACCGTGATCGGCATCGAGGCGGCATTTCTGATCGGCGGACTGATCGTCACCGAAACCGTCTTCAATATTCCCGGCGTCGCCCGCTTTCTGGTCGAGGCCATCCGGTGGCGCGACTATCCGATCGTCCAGAACCTTGTGATGCTGATCGCCCTCGTTGTCGTGGTCGCAAATTTCACGGTCGACATGCTTTACGCGGTGGTCGACCCGCGAATCCGCTACACGGATTAGGAGGCCATTTGGACGCGATCAACTACGATAGCGAATTAAGGCGCGCGGGCGCCGATTCCACTCATGGCTGGCGCAAGCTTGCTTTCCTGGCGCGGCGCTACGTGCTTGGCACCGCCGGCCTCGTCATCATGGTGATGTTCGTGCTGACCGCGGTGTTTGCCGATGTCATTTCCCGATTTAGTCCGCTGAGCGTCGATTCCCTGCATCGGCTTGCGGCGCCGGATGCGCAGCACTGGATGGGCACCGACTCGTTCGGCCGGGATGTCTGGAGCCGGATCATCCATGGCGCGCGCATCTCGCTTGCCGTCGGCATCGGCTCGACCGCGCTCGGCTCCTCGATCGGGGTGATGGTGGGTCTGGCATCGGGCTATTTGTCCGGCTGGGTCGATCTCGTGTTCCAGCGGATTACCGATATTTTGCAGGCCTTGCCGCTACTGGTCCTCGCCCTTGTCATGACGGCGGCGTTGGGGCCGTCGCTGCCGAACGTCATCATCGCGATCGCGATCCCTCTGATTCCGACGGTTGCCCGCGTGATCCGTGCCAATACGCTGGCGCTGCGCGAGCTTCCGTTTGTCGAGGCCGCCAAGTCGATCGGGATGAGCGAAATGCGAATTGCGCTTCGCCACGTCCTGCCCAATACGCTGGCGCCGCTGATCGTGCTGGCAACCGCGCAGCTCGGCTCCACGATTCTTACCGAGGCGTCGCTGTCGTTTCTCGGCCTCGGCATTCCCGAACCCTATCCGTCCTGGGGGCGCATGTTGTCCGAGTCGGCGGCGGAATATGTTCGCACCGCGCCATGGCTGGTGATCTTTCCCGGTTTGGCCATCAGCCTTGCGGTGTTCGGAACCAACCTGTTTGGCGACGCGCTGCGCGACGTTCTCGACCCGAGGCAGCGCGGCTGATGAACGCGGTAGCGAGCGAAGCGACGGTTCTCGACGTCAACGGCCTGAAGACGGTTTTCTTCACGAGTTCGGGACTGTTCAAGGCTGTCGACGACGTCTCCTTCAACGTCCGCCGCGGCGAGACGCTGGCGATCGTCGGCGAGTCCGGTTGCGGCAAGAGCGTGACCGCGCTTTCGATCATGCGGCTCGTCCCCGACCCGCCCGGCAGGATCGTCGGCGGCACGATCACTGCTCGAAGGGACCGAGCTTCTCGATCTCGACGAGGACCGGATGCGGCAGATCAGGGGAAACCGCATTTCGATGATTTTCCAGGAACCGATGACCTCGCTCAATCCGGTGATGCGGATCGGCGACCAGATTACCGAGGCGGTTCGGCTGCATCGGGAGCTCTCCTCAAAGGAGGCATGGAACAAGGCGGTCGAAATGTTGCGCCTCGTCCGAATCCCCGAACCGGAGCGGCGCGCGTCCGAATACCCGCATCAGCTCTCGGGAGGGATGCGCCAGCGCGCGATGATCGCGATGGCGCTTGCCTGCCGGCCGGCGCTGCTGATCGCCGACGAGCCGACCACGGCGCTCGATGTCACGATACAGGCGCAAATTCTGGCACTGGTGCTCGAGCTGCAAAAAGAGCTCGGCATGGGATTGATCCTGATCACGCACGACCTTGGCGTGGTCGCGCAGACCGCGCAGCGCGTCATCGTCATGTATGCCGGCAAGAAGGTCGAGGAGGCCGATGTCGAAACCCTGTTCGCGCATCCAAGACATCCCTACACGCGTGGCTTGATGGCCTCGATCCCGACGGTGCCCTCGCTCGGGGCGAACACGGATGCGCGGCTGGTCGAAATTCCCGGCATGGTGCCCTCCTTGACCAACCTGCCGAAAGGATGCGCCTTCGCGCCGCGCTGCGCGTTTGCGATCGACCGTTGCAAGGAGGAATATCCGCCTTTGGAGGATTGGGGCGCCAATCATCTGGCGGCATGCTGGCGCGCGGCAGATATCGCGGGGCCGGCATGACCGAGACGCGCGCGCTGCTGGAGATCACCGACCTCGTCAAGCACTATCCGGTGCGAAGCGGCATCCTTCGCCGCGCGGTCGGCACCGTACATGCCGTGGACGGCGTCAGTTTTACGGTCGGCGTCGGTGAAACCCTTGGCCTCGTCGGCGAATCCGGCTGCGGCAAGTCGACGGTTGCGCGCAGCGTGCTCCGCCTCGTGGAGCCGACCAGCGGCAGCATCCGGCTGAACGGCCTCGAAATCACCCGTCTCGGCAAGGCGGCCTTACGCCCGCACCGGCGTTCGATGCAGATCATTTTCCAGGATCCGTTTGCCTCGCTCAATCCGCGCATGACGGCGGGCGACATCGTGGGTGAGCCGCTC
Organism: uncultured Alphaproteobacteria bacterium; assembly: GCA_963742425.1. GTDB lineage: Bacteria > Pseudomonadota > Alphaproteobacteria > Rhizobiales > Xanthobacteraceae > Bradyrhizobium. Next base: position 164,362 of record CAVULR010000002.1, on the reverse strand, counting down.
AGCGTCCATGGTCTGGCAGCGGGTGACAAGAAGCGGGAGCGGGTCGCCGAACTGTTCGAGCAGGTGGGCCTAAGACCGGACCAGATGCAAAACTATCCGCACCAGTTCTCCGGCGGCCAGCGCCAGCGCATCTGCATCGCGCGGGCGCTGTCGCTCGGCCCGAGCCTGATCGTGTGCGACGAGCCGGTATCGGCGCTCGACGTCTCGATCCAGGCCCAGGTGATCAATCTCCTGATCGACCTGCAGCGCAAGCACGACTTCTCATATCTGTTCATCGCGCACGATCTCGCGGTGGTCGCCCATATCAGTCACCGCGTCGCGGTGATGTATCTCGGACGCATTGTCGAGATCGCGGAGAAAGCCGAGCTGTTCGCCAACCCGCGTCATCCCTATACGCAGGCGCTACTCGCCTCCGTTCCGGTGGCCGATCCCAAAGCGCGGCGCCTTGTTCCGCATGATCGACGGCGACGTGCCGAGCCCGATCAATCCGCCGTCGGGCTGCGCCTTCCACACCCGCTGCCGTTATGCGATGGAGCGCTGCAGGGTTGAGACGCCCAAGCTCATCGACATCGACGGGCAGCATCGGGTGGCGTGCTGGCTCAATGAAGGCACGGGGCGGCAGGGCTAAAAGCTGTCGTCGTCCCGGCCTCGCGCCGGGACCCATAATCACCGGCTGTTGCGGTTACGAGAAGTCGTCAACCAGCTTTGCAGGACCGACAGATCACGGGGTATGGGTCCCGGCGCGAGGCCGGGACGACGGCTACGTTGATCCGCACCCTACCGTTGGAGATTTCGCTGAAGAAACCGTACTGCGTCGGCGATCGATTGCGCTCGAACCGCCGCATCAAACCCCATCCAATACCCGGGCGCTTCCTTCATGCACCCGCCGAGGAAGCCCGGGTCGAACGGCCTTGCCTGCTTGTCGATGAGAAACATGAACCGGTTTGGCCCCAGCAGAATCAGCGGACATTTTTTTGCGCTGACCAATTCCGGGTAAAAGCGCGCCGTCACCAGGTCGGGCACCGTCCACGCATGGTAGGCGTCCGGGTAAGTCACGGTTTCGATCGGCACCGGATTTCCCGCGGCTCGTATATAGGCCAGATAACTCTCGACCTTCGCCGCAGGCAGATTGTCGTCTTTTCCGCCGAACAGCATCAACACCGGCGAGCCGGTATAGGCGCCACGGTCGGCCACCACGCCAAAGTTCAGGGCGGGATAGAAGGCGACATGCGCGGCAAATCGGGCTTGTCCGGCATCTAGCGCCGATCGAAGCGACTCAAATGCGGTCAGATGAGCCACCTCGGCGCCAAACGAAAAACCCAAAATGGCAATTCGATCGGCGTCGATCCGGGGTTCGCTCGAAAGCTGCCGCAGCGCGGCGTAAGCGTCCGCCACGCCGGCAGGCAAATAGCCCGGCGTTGCCGACATTGCGGCCCCGGTGGTGCCGCGCGCGATAAAGCTGTCATAGGTCAATGTGGCGAAGCCGGATTTGCGCAGTTCGGCAGCGACATAGCCTTCGTTGGCATCCCGATAACCGCCCAGCGAGTGAACGACGATGACGGCGGGGTACCGATCCCTTTTCTCCTCCGGAAAGCGCAGATTCGCTTCAATCGTAACGGTTCCGGTTGCGACCTCCCGCGCCAGAAGCTGGCGAAAGCCGCCGCTGTAGCTGGAAGATTGAAACGCGACCGCGGTGGCGCCCGCATCGCAATGTCCCGCGGCGCCATATCCGATCATTGCGATCAGGGCGCATAACATCTGGTACATGGAGCCCCCTTCACCGCATCGTCGTCCCGGCGAACGCCGGAACCCATAACCACCGATGTTCGCCGTGCGCTATGGGTGCCGGCTCAAGGCCGGGATGACATCGAGGGGTACCTCCGCCGCGATCTCCACCACGATCCTCCCGGTCGTCACCTGCTCGCCCTCGGCGACATCGATGGCGGCGACCACGCCCGCGATCGGCGCTGTGTGCACATGTTCCATCTTCATGGCCTCCAGCGTCATGACAGGCTGCCCGGCTGCGACGCGCTCGCCCGGTTTGATGAGAATCGCCACGACGCGGCCGTTCATCGTCGCGCGGACCTTGCCATCGCTGCCGGTTGCCGCCGCCGAGGCCGGCGCGGCCAATGTGAGATCGCGCACCGAAACCGTGATGCCGCGGTGGAGGATATAAAGCGTGGCACCGTCCCGGAAGAACCTTGCCGATTCCGTCAGGCCGCCCGTGCGGAAGCGAACCATGTCGTTGCCAAGTTCGTCGAGCTCGAAACGATGCTCTCCACCATCGATGCTGACGAGATAACCGCCATCGCGCTCACGGACGACGTCGAGATCGCGAACGCCATGATCGAGCGCGACCCGAACGGGAACCGGAAACGCCGCCGCCAGCGTCCGTCCGCGCCGCCACGCCGGCGCATGGGACCCGGTGACATAGAGCAACATCGCCGCCAGCGCCGCTTCCGTTGTCTCGTTCTCGTGCCGGGCCAGCAGCTCGTCGCGGTTTTGTTCGATGAAGGCCGTGGTCGCCCCTCCCGCCGCAAATACCGGATGCGCCAGGCAGGCGGTGAGAAACGCCTGATTGGTCGTCACGCCAAGTGCGACGGTCTGTTCGAGGCCATGGATGAGGCTGCGCCGCGCCGCCTCCCGGGTCGCGCCATGGCTGATGAGTTTTGCGATCATCGAGTCGTAGAACGGTGGAATCTCGGAGCCGGATTGCAAGGCGTGCTCGACGCGGATGTCGCCGGGCATTTGCCACAGCGCCATCCGCCCCGATTGCGGCATGAAGTCGTGGCCGGCGTCCTCCGAGCACAGCCGCACCTCGATCGCATGCCCCGAAAATTCAATGTCCTCCTGCCGGAGCCCGAGCGGCTCACCACCGGCGACACGCAACTGCAATTCGATCAGATCGAGCCCGGTGATCGCTTCGGTGACGGGATGCTCGACCTGCAGGCGGGTATTCATCTCCATGAAATAGAATTGCCCTGATTCATCGAGCAGGAATTCCAGCGTGCCGGCGCCCTCGTAACGAAGCGACTTGATCGCGGCGACCGCAACCGCCCCCATCCTCGCCCGCAATTCCGGCGTGACCTTCGGGCGACGGCGCCTCCTCGATCAACTTCTGGTGCCGCCGCTGCACCGAGCAGTCGCGCTCGCCGAGATGAATGGCATTGCCGAAAGCGTCGCCGAACACCTGGATCTCGATGTGGCGGGGATCGGCAATCGCGCGCTCGAGAATGACGGTGGGGTCGCCGAACGCGCCTTGCGCCTCGGAGCGCGCGCTGCGCAAGGAATCGGCAAACGCCTCCGCATTCATGACCTGCCGCATGCCGCGCCCGCCACCGCCGGCGACAGCCTTGATCATCACGGGAAAGCCGATTTTGCTGGCCTCGGCGAGCATCGCGGCATCCGTCTGGTCCGCACCCTGATAGCCGGGCACACAGGGTACGCCGGCGGCTTGCATGATTGCCTTGGCCCCGGCCTTGTTGCCCATCGCCTTGATGGCTTCGGGCGACGGCCCGATGAACACCAGTCCGGCATCGCGGCATGCCCAGGCGAAATCCTCGTTCTCCGCGAGAAAGCCATAGCCGGGATGCACCGCGTCGGCGCCGCTGGCTTTCGCCGCCGCAATGATCGCCTCGATCCGCAGGTAGGATTGCGACGGCAAGGCCTCGCCGATGCGGACCGCCTCATCGGCCTCACGCACGTGGAGCGCGCCGGCGTCGGCGTCGGAATAGACCGCGACCACGCCATAGCCGAGACGGCGCGCGGTGCGCATGATCCGCAGCGCGATCTCGCCGCGATTGGCGATCAGTATCTTGCGAAACGGCGTGGGCTTGACCTGGGCGTTCATGGCCGCGCGACCGAGAACTGCATGGGCTGAGGTGCGCGCGCCTCGGCCTCGCGGCAGATCGCAAGCACCTCGCTCAATATCGCCCTGGTATCGCGCGGATCGATGACGCCGTCATCGAGCACGCGCGCGCTGGTCGAGAACACGTCCATCTGGCCGTCGAACACGCCGGTTATCTGCGCCTTCATGGCGTCGAGCTTTTCCTTCTCGATCGGCTTGCCGCGCCTGATGGCAGCGGCCTCGGTCACGATCGCCATGGTTTCGGCGGCCTGCTCGCCGCCCATTACCGCGGTCTTGGCGTTAGGCCACGAAAAGCAGAAGCGCGGATGGAAGCCGCGCCCGCACATCCCGTAATTGCCGGCGCCGAACGAAGCGCCGCAATAGATCGTGATCTGCGGCACGGTGGCTGAGGTCACGGCCTGAATCATCTTCGAACCGTGTTTGATCATTCCGGCCTCTTCGTAGGCCTTACCCACCATGTAGCCGGTGGTGTTGTTCATATAGAGCAGCGGCGTGCGTGACTGGCAGCAGGCCTGGATGAAATGCGTGGCCTTGTTGGCGCCGGGAACATCGAGCGGGCCGTTATTGGTGATGATGCCGATCGCCTGGCCTTCGATGCGGGCGTGGCCGCATACCGTGGCCGGTCCGTAATTGACGCCGAATTCGGTGAAGTCCGAATCGTCGATGAACCGCGCGATCGCCTGTCGCATGTCGACCGGCCGCTTGTGGTCCATCGGCATGATGCCGAGCAATTCCTCGGGATCGTAGCGCGGCGGACGGTGTGACGATTGGCCCGTCGCAGGCCGGTCCCATTTCAGATTGGCCATGATGTCGCGCGCAATCCGCAGCGCATCGCGATCGTCCTCGGCGAGGTAGTCGCCGAGGCCGGAAATGCTGGTGTGCATTTCGGCGCCGCCGAGTTCCTCTTCGGTGGCGATTTCTCCCGTCGCGGCCTTCAACAGCGGCGGTCCTGCGAGAAACGCACGGGTACGGCCACGCACCATCACGATGTAATCCGACAGCCCGGTCTGGTAGGCGCCTCCCGCGGTCGAGGAACCATGCGTCACCGTGACCACCGGCAAACCCGCCGCCGACAGCCGCGCCAGGTTGCGAAAGATGTTGCCGCCGCGCACGAAATCCTCGACGCGGTAGCGCAACAGATTGGCGCCCGCACTTTCGACCAGCTGCACGTAAGGCAGCTTGTTTTCAAGCGCCAGTTCCTGCACCCGCAACGTCTTGTCGAGACCGAACGGCTGCAGCGCGCCGGCATCGATGCCGGAATCATTGGCGCTGACCATGCAGCGGATTCCGGCGACAAAACCGATCCCGGCAACCACACCGCCGCCGGGGACGCTTTTTTCGGCGTCGGGAACATCGAACATGTAGCCCGCCAGCGTCGAGAGTTCGATAAAGGGCGAGCCGGGATCGAGCACCAGCGCCACGCGTTCGCGCGGCAGCAATTGCCCGCGCTTGTGAAATCGGTCCTTGGCGGCGGCCGACGCCGCGCGCGTGCGCTCTTCAAGGCCGCGCATGCGCGAGATCAGCGCCAGCATCCCGGCGCGGTTGGCCTTGTAGGCGTCACTGCCTGGCGCGATGGTTGATTCAATGATTGCCATGGGTACCAATTCTTCGCCATTGCGAGGAGCAAACGGGTCCGGCCTTCGGCCAGCCCGATGATAAACTCCGCGACGAAGCAATCCAGTCTTCGCACCTCACTCTGGATTGCTTCGCTGCGCTCGCAATGACGATCCGTTTATGGTTGTTGCTAATGCCTGATCCCGAAAATCTGCCGCGCTTCGGCGGGGCTTGCGATCTCGCGGCCGGCGCGGCGCGCGCATGCCGCGATGCTCTCGATCAACTGGCCGTTCGATGTCACCTTGACGCCATCGGGCTGATAGAAAGTATCCTCAAGCCCGGTGCGCAAATGGCCGCCGAGATCGGCGCAGCGCTGATGCAGCGGCCAGATTTCCGCCCGCCCGATCGCCGTGACCTGCCAATGGGCTTCCGGCAATTTCAGCTTCAGGAGAATCGGCAGCAGTTCCGGATCGGCCGGCATGCCCGAGGCGACGCCCATTACGAAATTGTACTCCAGCGGCCCGGAATACATGCCGGTCTGCCGGTACATCCCGACGCAACGCACGATGCCGACGTCGAAGCATTCGAATTCGGGGATGGTATCGGCCTGCTTCATCACGTCGAGATAGTCCTGCACCTTTTCGACCGCGTTATCGAACATCATCGGCGGCCAGGCCCAGGTGTTGTCGGCCTTCACCTTGAGATAATTCAGCGAGCCCGCGTTGCAGGCCGCCATTTCAGGTTTGGTGTCGCGCACGCAATCGAGCGCGCCCTGGTAATGCGGCCCGGACGTTCCCGTGGTGTGGTTGATGATCACGCCCGGGCAGGCCTCGCGGATCGCCTGCTGGATTTCGCGCGAGACAGCGACCTCCCAGGACGGCAGATGCCCTTTGTCCGGCGCCTGCTGGCGCAGATGGATATGCATCACGCTGGCGCCCGCGTTGAAGGCGGCCTTCGCCTCGCGCGCCATTTGTTCGGGGGTGACCGGGACGTGATGTTGTTTCGGGTCGGTCAGCACGCCGTTCAGCGCGCAGGTGATGACAGCCTTGTCGCTCATGGATTGGCCTTTTTTCACTCATCGTGAGGTTCGGCGGATCATGCGCCACGCCGCCTTCGGCTTCTTGCGTCCACGCGCTAGGTCCCAACCGGCGTCACGGCCGGCCCTGCCGGAAACCGGCATGATCCGGCATGCCGGGATCGCTGCGGTAGATCGCCAGATCGCGCGAGCCTGAAAAGATCGCGCGCGGCTGCAAGCCGTAAAACCTTCGGATCGAATGGCTGAAGTGGGTCGAATCGGGATAGCCGATGTCCTGCGCCAGATGGGCCAAATTGAGGTCCTGATTGGCGAAATGCAGCAGATGGCGCGCGCGTTTCCAGGCCCGGAACGCACGGAACGAAATGCCGGTCTGTTCCTTGAACAAATGCAGGAACCGGGAGGGCGACAGATTGACCGAAGCGGCGCAATCGGCCGCGGTCAGTTTGCTGCCGGAGAAATCGTTGAGCTTTTGCGCGGCGCGCTTGATCCGCGCGTCGATGTTGCGATCCGGCAGGGCTTCGCCAAGAAACATCAGGTCGAATTCACCTGTGGTAAAGCCACTGCTGCGCGCGCGCACGCGCAGGGCCTCGTAGGCGGTCCGAATGCGCCGGGCGATCAGGAGCGCGTCCGCCCCGCGAATTCGCGCGCTCAAGGCAGTCATCGCCGCCGGTTCGACCGTCTCCGGCTCGATCACGAGGCAGATGATGCAGGGATGTTCGCTTTCGACGCTGTGGGAAACGTAGGGCGGAACGATTGCCACCTCAGCGATCGCCTCGGACTTGCCTTCGGTGATTTCAAGGCTTCCCCCCATCGCGGCATAGATGTTGTAGCCGCCGCTGGTCCGCCGCCGCGGCCTGCCCAACAGGCCCGCATAGAACACCCGTTCGGGGCTGATCAGCATCAGCCGCCCGGATGCACGGCCTTTTTCATCCATGGTCGATCCTCTTCGCGCGGCTCTTTTTGGCGGCTCGTCGCGCCAACCATAGCGTCATTCCGGGACGGTGCGAAGCGTCGAACTACGATGACGGAGCGACCTCGGAAATCCGCCCTTCAAGACCGCCGCGCGACCTTCTGCTGCTCGCCGGCGAGCGTTTCTGCCGCGACTGCCCTTTTATAGCCGTCACGCGCCTGCAAGCGTTGCCAGTAGGCGGCGACGTTGGGCCCGAAATCCTTGGCGAGCCCGATATTTTCGGCAAGCCGCAACGCGAAGCCGATGACAATATCGGCCGCGGTGAAGCGATCGGCGCACAGAGTCTCGGCTTTGGCGATCGCGGCTTCCACGGCGCGCAGTCTCCCCAGGAACCATTTGGCGTAGTCGGTTGCGACCTGCGGATTGCGCCGCTCCTCCGGTTCGAGCTGCGTGTAGCGCAGCACCAGCGTTTGCGGAAAAGTCAGCGTCGCATCGCTGAAATACATCCAGTTCAGGAACGCGCCATAGGCCGGCTCTTCGGTCCCGACGATCAGCGGCGTCGGTCCGTAGCGGGTGCCGAGATAGTGACAGATGCCGGAGGACTCCGTCATCCTTGTTTCGCCGTCGATCAGATAGGGAATCGTGCCGAGCGGATTGATCGCGAGGTATTCCTTGGCAAATACCCGCGGCGGGAACGGCAGCATCTTGAGCTCATAGGGCAGCCCCTGCTCTTCGAGCATCCAGAGCGGCCGAAACGAACGCGCCGCGTGGCAATGATAAAGCGTGATCATGTCGTTTGCGTCCTCTCTGCAATCCTGATGGTAGGCGCGCTATTCGCGCGTGTCTCGCTCGCTCGTCTCACCCTCCCCTGGAGGGGGAGGGTCGCCCGCGCTCGGCGATGCGTAGCATCGTCCGGTGTGGGCGGGGTGGGGTGAAGGTGTCTCAACTCGGGCACTGTCCGAGACGAGGGACTGTCACCCCACCCCGCCGCTCATTTCATTCGCGTCGACCCTCCCCCTCCAGGGGAGGGTAAGTCAAAAGTCACAATCCCATCTGCCGGCTGGCGAGATCCTTCATGATCTCCTCGGTGCCGCCGCCGATGGCGTTGACCTTGACCTCGCGGTAGATCCTCTCGACTTTAATGCCGCGCATAAAACCGGCGCCGCCGAAAATCTGCACGGCCTCCGAGGCGCAGAACGCCATGGTCTGGGTCGCCTGGTTCTTGAGCATGCATATTTCGGCAACCGGGCTCTCGCCCTGCCCGAGCCGCCACGCCAGCATTTCAAGCCATGCCTGCGTCGCCGCCACCTTTTGCGTCATGTCGACGAGCTTGTGACGGATCACCTGGTGCTGGGCGATCGGCTTGCCGAAGGTCTTGCGCTCCTTGGCGTACGCGATCGCCTCGTCCACGCAGACCCGGGCAAAACCGGTGCAGCCCGCGGCCATGCCCATGCGTTCGCTGTTGAAATTCTGCATGATGATCTTGAAGCCGTGGCCTTCCTCGCCGATCAGGTTTTCGGCCGGCACGCGGCAGTTGTCGAAATGCAAGGTCGCGGTATCCGACGCCCACCAGCCCATCTTCTTGAGCTTGGTCCGCGACAGGCCGGGCGTGTCGCCTTCGATCAAAAGCAGGCTGACGCCGCCGGCGCCCTCGCCGCCGGTGCGCACCGCGACCGTCAGATAATCGGCCCGCATGCCCGAGGTGATGAAGGTCTTCTCGCCGTTGACGATGTAATGGTCGCCGTCGCGGCGCGCTGACGTGCGCAAGTTGGCGACGTCGGAGCCGCCGCTCGGCTCGGTGATCGCGAGCGCCGAAATCTTTTTGCCCGACAAAACCTCCGGCAGCACCCGCGCCTTGATCTCGGGACGCGCGGCGCGCGCGATCGGCGGCGAGCCGATGGTGTGGCTCATCAGGCTCGCGCTGACCCCGCCCGCGCCGGCTTGCGCCAGCGCCTGCGAGGCCACGATCTTCATGAACTGGTCGGCGGCCACCCCACCATATTCCTCGGGAAAGCCCAGCCCCAACAGCCCGATCGCGGCGGCCTTGGCATAGAGCGTGCGCGGAAACTCGCCGGCCTCATCCCATTCGCTGGCATAGGGTTCGATTTCCCGCGCCACGAAACGGCGCATGACGTCGCGGAACGCTTCATGGTCCGGCGTGTAAAATGGGCTTTGCGCCCGTGTCCGCTCCAGCATGTTTTTCTCCCAGGGAACCACGATGCCCTCGCGAAGCTGTGCCCGTCAACATGCATGTCATGCCCGGGCTTGACCCGGGCATCCATCAATCCTTCAAAGATCCTTTTTGGAAGATGATGGATTGCCGGGTCAAGCCCGGCAATGACGGGGTAAAGTTCGCGGCAGCATCGCTCCACTCGCCGAAATGGCGTAGGATCATCAGGATCAGGCGGTGCAAGACCGCAGCCAGGATGGAGGAACTTTTGCCCGTTCGCTATTATGACTGGATCGCCCATTTCGGGCGCCGGACGCCGGACAGGCTGGCGGCGGTCGATCTCGCCAGCGAACGCCGCTTCACCTATGCGCAATTCGACGCGCGCATCTCGCGGCTTGCCGCGCACCTGCGCGACCGGCTGAAGATTGCGCGCGGCGACCGCGTCGCGGTGCTCGCATTGAACACGACCGATACGCTGGAGGTGCAGTTCGCCTGTGGGCGCATCGGCGCCGTTTTCCTGCCGCTGAACACCCGCCTCACCGTCCCCGAGCTGCAATTCATTGTCGGCGATGCCGCGCCCAAACTCATGATCCATGATTCCGAGCTCGCCGATATCGCGCGCTCGGTGGCCAAATTGTGCAACGTCGCATCCACGCTTCTGCTGGGGCCTGATGGTTCCTACGAGGCCGCGATCGCGGCCTCCGCGCCGCTCGACAAGGCGGAGGCCGTGACGCTCGATGACATCTCGACCATCATGTACACTTCGGGCACCACCGGGCAGCCGAAGGGCGCTGTCATCACCCACGGCATGACATTCTGGAACTGCGTCAATTTGGGCGGACCGGCCTATATCTCGCCGTCGTCGGTGCTGCTCACCGTGCTGCCATTGTTCCACACCGGCGGACTCAATTGCTACACCAACCCGGTGCTGCATGCCGGCGGAACCGTGCTGATCATGCGCGCCTTCGATCCCGGCCTCGCGCTGCAGCTGATCAGCGATCCCGCGCGCCGCATCAATGTGTTTTTCGGCGTGCCGTCGATCTACCAGTTCATGGCGCAACATCCTTCGTTTGCGGCTTCCGACTTCAGCCGCCTCGTCATCGGCGGCGTCGGCGGCGCGCCGATGCCGGTGCCGCTCCTGAAAGTGTGGGAGGAACGCGGCGTCGCGCTGCAGCAGGGTTACGGAATGACCGAGACCAGTCCGGCGGTGCTGACGCTCGATCGCGAGGACGCCGCGCGCAAGGCGGGCTCTTCCGGCAAGCCGGTGCTGCATACGGAAGTGCGCATCGTCCGGCCCGACGGGGTCGATGCGGCGGCCGGCGAACTCGGCGAATTATGGGTCAAGGGGCCGAACATCACGCCCGGCTACTGGAACCGGCCGGACGCCAACGCGTCCTCCTTTACCGACGGCTGGCTGCATACCGGCGACGCCGCGCGAATCGACGAAGAAGGCTTTTACTACATCGTCGACCGCTGGAAGGACATGTACATTTCCGGCGGCGAAAACGTCTATCCGGCCGAGGTCGAAAACGTGCTTCACCAGCTCGGCGCAATTGCGGAAGCCGCCGTCATCGGCATCCCTAGCGAGCAGTGGGGCGAAACCGGCATGGCCATTATCGCCGTGAAGCCGGGGCACAGTATTACCGAGACCGAGATTCACGCGCATTGCCAGGCCAATCTCGCACGCTTCAAGCGCCCGTATGCGATAAAATTCGTCGACGCGCTGCCGCGCAACGCCACCGGCAAGATTCACAAGCCGACCTTGCGGAAGAATTTCGGATCGCCTGTCGCCGGCGATGCGGCAAGGCCGTTGTTTCGTGAGCCCGCGAAGCTCTCAATCCGGTTCGCGCCGGAACGTGCCGAACCACGTCGCTTGGTCGACCTGTGTCCCATACCAGACGCACTCGGATCCCTATTTATTCCACGTCGCGGCAGGCTCCATGGAAGGTTGAAGGTTCCGGCGGCAGCCGGCGGAAACGGACCGCGGAATGGCTGGGCTGCAGACATGATCCGGTCTGCGAGTTGCCACCCTCCTCGACTCCCCATAATAAGAAAATGAAATGTAATGGCGAAAGTAGCGATCGCGGGTCGATCGCGCTTTTCAAGAAAAGCACGAAGGGTAAGGGTAACGCCTATGGAAGCTCAGGTCAGCGCCGCGTCTGCCTCTGCGGCTAAGTGGTCGCCCTCGCGAGAGGCAAGCGACATCGTCAAGAGCATCCATGCGATGCTGCACCCGCGCAATATCGTGCTGGTTGGCGCCACCGACAAACCCGGCAATTACGCCGAGCGTATCTGGAACAACCTGATCAAATATCAGTATGAAGGCGGGCTTTACCCGGTCAACGCGAAACGCGAAACGATCTGGGGCGTGCCCTGCTACAAGGATTTTGCCAGCCTGCCGGACAAGCCCGATCACGTGCTGGTTTTGGTTCCCGCGCGCTTTGCGGTTCAGGTAATCCGCGACGCCGCTGCGGCCGGTGCACGCTCGGCCACCATCGTGACCTCGGGCTTCAGCGAATTGCAGGACGATGAAAGCCAGAAGCTCGCCGCCGAGCTGCAACAGGCCATCCGCGAGACCGGACTTGCGGTCACCGGACCGAATTGCCTTGGCAATCTCAGCGCCGGCGAAAAATTGTTCACCAACATCGACGATCGCGTGGTGACGATGGCGGCCGGGCCGGTCGCGATCGCCGGTCAATCCGGCGCGATCGTGATGGCGATCCGCCAGACCCTGGAGGATCGCGGCGTCGGCGTCGGCTACATGGTCACCACCGGGAACGAGGCCGGCCTCGAGACGCCCGACCTGATGAGCTATTTCGCGGCCGATCCCTCCGTGCGCGTGATCGTGGTCTATCTCGAAGGCGTGCGGAATACCAAGGTGTTCCGCGAAGCCTGCAAGGCCGCCCGCGCGGCCGGCAAGCCGGTGATCGCGCTCAAACTCGGTGCGTCCGAAGGCGGGCGCGCCGCCGCGATGGCGCACACCGGCGCGCTCGCCGGTTCGATCGAGACGTTCGACGCCATCTCGACGCGCGAAGGCGTGATCCGGGTGCGCGGTCTCGACGAGTTGATCGAGACCACCGAATGCTTCGTTCATGCCGATCCGCCAAAAGGCAATCGTCTTGCCGCAGTGAGCCTGTCGGGCGGCAAGCGCGGTCTTCTGATCGACGCGTTCTCCTCGGCCGGCCTGAATTTTGCTCCGTTGAGCGCGAGCACGACCGGCAAGCTCGCAAAGATGCTCGGCCCCGGCAGCATCGTCGGCAATCCGCTCGATGCGGGATTCGCAGCCGTCGTCGATCCCTCCGTCTACATGCAGTCGATCAAGATCATGATCGACGATCCCGAGACCGACATTGTCATCATCGATGCCGAACTGCCGAAGGCGCCGCACGAATTGCGCGAACGGAATTTGCGCATCGTCAACGAGATGGCTGGTGCCGCCAGCAAGCCGGTCGTCTATATCAGCGCCATGTCGATCGGTTTCACCGAATTCACCAAGACCTTGCGCCGGTCGCTGCCGCATATCGCGGTGATGCAGGGGCTCGACCGCGCGGTGGGCGCCATCAAGGCGATGATCGATTACGCCTCGCTGCGCAAGGTCGTGCCCGATATCGCATCGAGCTCCAGTCCTTCGGCGCGCGCGACGCTGGAGCGAACGCTGAAGAACGCCAGAGGCGCCGCGCTCGACGAGGTCGCGTCCAAGAAACTGCTCAGGGCCTACGGCATTCCGGTCTCGAAGGAAGAGATCGCGCAGAGCGCCGCGGAGGCCGTGAAGATTGCCAGGAAGATCGGCTTTCCCGTCGTCGCCAAGGTTGTCAGCGCCGATATCCTGCACAAATCCGATATCGGAGGAGTGGTGCTGAATCTCAACAGCGCGGCCGAGGTCAAGAAAGCGTTCAATGATATCACCGCGCGCGTAAAGAAATTGAAGAACAAACCGAAGCTCGAGGGCATTCTGATCGCACAGCAGGTGAAGGCAGAACTCGAACTTGTCGTCGGGGCCGTGCTCGATGCCGAAATGGGTCCGGTGGTGTTGTTCGGGACCGGCGGCGTCGATATCGAACTGATGAAGGATGTCGCGCTGGCCGGGGCTCCGCTCGACGCGGCTGAAGCGAGACAGTTGATCGGCCGGACCAAGGCCGGCGTGAAACTCGGAGGTTATCGCGGCAAGCCCGCGATGCATGAAGCCTCCGCCGTGAAAGCGGTCGTCGGGCTGTCCAATCTGATCGCCGACGCCGGCAGCCGTATCGCCTCGATCGACGTCAATCCGTTTCTGATCAACACCAAAACCGGCGTCGCCGTCGATGCCCTGGTTGTTCTCAACAACGCCGCCGCCAAAAGCGCCGCCGGGCATTGATGCCGAGCGACAGCGGCGTATTCACGTGCGCACCTCCTAGGTCGAAGGTTGCAGGGTTTTACCGGCTTCGCCGTTGGCAAAGACAAGCCGGAAGGGCTACGTTGAAGACCGCCAACGGCATCCAAGAATGCCCGCCATCAAGATCGGTCAATTCGTCTGGGAGGACAGCATGAGTATTTCGCAACGGTTCGGGTCGGTCGATCGGCGGACCATTTTAAAGACCAGCGCGGCGATCGCCGCGGTGCAATTCTCGTCGCCGTTCATCATCAAGGCTAGAGGTGAAACGCCGGTGCGGATCGGATTGGTCGATCCCTTGACGGGCGTTTATGCCGCGATCGCGCAGAACGAAGTGGTGGGCGCAAAGTTTGCCGCCGAGGAGATCAACAAGAAGGGCGGCATTCTGGGCCGGCCGGTCGAACTCCTGATTGAAGATTCGGCGAACGACGTCGGCACCGGCGTGCAGAAGACCCGGAAGCTGATCGAGCGCGATCAGGTCAGCTTCATTATCGGTGATGTGAATTCCGGCATCGCCATTGCAATGGCGCAGGTCACCAGCGAAAAGAAGGTGCTTCATATCGTCTCTGGCGGGCATACCGATCCGATCACCGGCGCCAACTGCTCATGGAACGTGTTCAGGGTTTGCAACTCCACCACCATGGACGCCAACGCCATCGCCACGACGCTGATGGAGAAGTTCGGCAAGAAATGGTACTTTTTGACGCCGGATTACGCCTATGGCCATTCCGTCCAGGCCGGCTTTGAAAAAGTCTTGAAGGCCGCCGGTGGTACTTCCGCTGCCTCGCTCGTCCCCCTGGGAACGCCGGATTATTCGGCTTACCTGATCCAGGCCAAGGCCTACGGCCCGCAGGTGCTGATCAACGTCATGGGCGGCGGCGACCAGGTTTCGAGCCTCAAACAATTCGTGCAGTTTGGTTTGGACAAGCAGATGGCCGTCGGTGGCGCCTTGTTCGAGCTTGAGAGCATTCGCGCCGTGCCCGATGGGGCGCGCGTCGGATGGTGGACCATGGAATGGTGGTGGGATCAGCCGGGTGTGCCGCACGTCGCCGAATTCAATGCCGCGATCAAGAAAATCACCGGCGCCGCGGCCACGGCGCGCAACTGGTTCGGCTATGCCTCGGTACAAACGCTGGCCTTGATCGCCAACCAGGAGAAAACGCTCGACGCTCCGAAACTGGCGCACGCGCTTTCTGGATTCAAGCTGCCGCCGGAAGTCGCCTTGCAACCGACCGCGCCGGAATACCGCGCCGGCGACCATGAGTTGATGAGCACGGTGTTCGTCGGCGAGGCACATCCGCCCCAGGGCGATCCCGACAATATGTTCACGATACGCAACCCCGTGCCCGGTGAAAAAGCTGCCGGACCGGCCGAGGCCACCGGCTGCAAGGTCCAGTGGCCGTCCTGACACGATTGGACATGGCGCCTGGTGCCTGACGTCACCAGACGCGCCGGAATGCCAACAAGAAAATCAACCGGCCCGCAGAGGAAACCCATGACATCGCAGATCTTCAACCCGACAATCCACCGGCGCACGCTGATCAAGGGCGCCGCCGCGCTTGGCGCCTTTCAGATCGCTTCGCCCTTCATCATCGAGGCGCGCGGCGAAACGGCGATCCGCATCGGCATGATCGATCCCCTCACCGGCGTCTACGCCGCGCCGGCCGGCAATGAGGTGATGGGAGCCAAACTGGCGATCGAGCAGATGAACGCCAAAGGCGGGATTCTCGGACGTCAGGTCGAATTGCTGGTGGAAGATTCGGCCAACGACGTCGGCACCGGTGTGCAAAAGACGCGCAAGCTGATCGAGCGGGATCAGGTCAATTTCATCATCGGCGACGTCAATTCGGGCATCGCGGCCGCGATCGCCCAGGTCACCGCGGAAAAGAAAGTCCTGCACATCGTTTCCGGCGGCCACACCGATTCGATTACCGGCAAGGATTGCAAGTGGAATGTGTTTCGCGTCTGCAACACCACGCGAATGGAAGCCAATTCGGTATCGAACGTGCTGTTCACCAAGTATGGCAAGAAATGGCATTTCATCACGCCCGATTATGCCTTCGGCCATACGCTCTATGACGCCTGCACGGATGATTTGAAGAAGCTCGGCGGCAGCGTGACCGGCAACGAGCTGACGCCTTTGGGCACCACGGATTTCTCCGCTTATCTGATCAAGGCGCGAGCGGCCAATCCGGACGTCATGATCCTGCTGGTCCAGGGCTCCGACATGATCAATTGCCTCAAGCAGGTCGTTCAGTTCGGCCTCGACAAGCAGATCCACGTCGCCGGAACGCAGCAGGAGCTGGAATCGCTGGCAGGGCTGCCGCCGGAAGCCCGCATCGGCGTCTGGATGTTCGAATGGTACTGGAAACAGCCGGGTGTGCCCGGCGTCGAAAAATTCGTCGCCGATATTCGCAAGGTCAATAGCGGTCACGTCCCGACGGCGCGACACTGGTTCGGTTACACTTCGGCGATGACATTTGCCCTGATCGCGAACCGGGAAAAGACCACCGACGCCGTCAAGCTCGCCGCGGCGCTCGAGAACTTCGAATTACCTGACGATGTCAAACTGCAACCGAACAAGGTCTACTACCGCAAGGGCGACCATCAATTGATGACGTCGGCGTTCGTCGGCGAGGCGCAGTCGAAGGGCAAGGATGACCCCGAAGACCTCTACCGCGTCGATGAAGTCATTCCCGGTGACAAGACGGCGCCCGCCGTCAGCGAAACCGGTTGCACCATTCAGTGGCCCACCTAACATGAGGCCGGCTATCAACTGAGGTCCGGGAGTTGAGCCTCCCGGATCAGACGCGTGTTTCCTCACCGGTGAATTATGACGCAACTTCTCCTGTTTAACGTCACTAACGGGCTGATCATCGGCGCCTTCTACGTGCTGATGGCGCTCGGCCTCTCGCTCATTCTCAACCTGAGCAACGTCATTAATTTCGCGCATGGCGGATTTCTCGTGATCGGCGGCTATATCGCCTACACGATCACGCCGTATATCGGCTTTTGGGGCGCGCTGCTGCTGGCGCCGCCGCTAACGGCCATCATCGGGCTTGCCGTCGAACGCGTGCTGATCCGGCCGTTGTATGGACGCGATCCCCTCTATAGCCTGCTGCTCACCTTTGGCCTTGCGTTCATGGTCGAGGATGGCACGCGCTTTATCTGGGGCCCGCAGGGCAAGCCGGTCACCATCCCGCCGTTCCTGGCGCAGCCGCTAAGCAACGATCTGTTTTTCATCACGGGTTATCGGCTGTTCATGGTGGCCGTGGTCATGGTCGCGGTGGCGCTGCTTTTCCTGCTCTTGCGCTATACGCGCCTCGGCGTCCGCATCCGGGCGGGAACGCTGGATCTCGAGACCGTCGCGGCGCTCGGAATCAACGTGCAAATGTTGCGCTCGCTCAATTTCGCGGTCGGCATTTTTCTCGCCGGTCTCAGCGGCGTTCTCGCCGCCGGCCAGTTGGGCCTTGAGCCGACCATGGGCACCGGGCTTTTGATGCCGAGCTTTATCGCCATCATCGTTGGCGGCATCGGCAGCCTGCCGGGGACATTGGTCGGCGGCTTGCTGATCGGGGTAGCGTCGGGATTGACGGCGGTATTCCTGCCGGCCGCGAGCGAGGCAGTGATCTATGTGCTGATGGCGGTGGTGCTGCTGCTGCGGCCCCGCGGACTGTTCGGCGAAGAAGGAATGATGACTTGAGCGCCGAACAAACCCGCAAAGCAATTGCGCTCGCCGCGATCTGGATAGCCTTGCTGCTCGCCCCCTATTGGATGGCGCCGCTCGGCGGCTATACCGCGCTCGCCACCCGCGTGCTGGTGCTCGGTCTGGCGGCGATGTCGGTAAATTTCCTGCTGGGATTTACCGGCGTGCTGTCGTTCGGTCATGCCGCCTATTTCGGCCTTGGCGCATACGGCGCGGGGCTGACGCTGAAATTCCTGGCGCCGAGCACGCCGCTCGCGCTCGTTGCGGGCATGCTGCTGGGTGGGCTTTGCGGCGCCATTCTCGGCACCCTGATCGTGCGCAGGCGCGGGGTCTATTTCGCAATGGTGACGATCGCCTTCGGCCAGGTGTTCTATTACATCGCTTTTCAATGGAGTTCTTTGACCGGCGGCGACGATGGCTTGCGCGGATTTTCGCGCCAGCCGATCGACTTCGGCCTGTTCAAGCTCGACATCCTGTCCAACGCCAACAACTTCTATTACTTCGTGCTGTTTTGTTTTGCCCTTGTTGTCGGGGCGATGGCATTTATCCTGCGCTCGCCGTTCGGCCGCACCATGATCGCGATCCGCGAAAACGAGCGCCGCGCCCGCTTCCTCGGTATCCCCGTGGAGCGGCACATCTGGATCGCATTCACTCTGTCTTGCTTCTTCATGGGGTTCGCCGGCGCGCTTTATGCGCTGGTCAACAATTTTGCGGATCCGAGAGGCCTGCACTATAGCCAGTCCGGCGACTTCGTGATGATGGCCGTGATGGGGGGCATGCGAAGCTTCTGGGGCCCATTGCTCGGGGCTGCCGTGTTCGTTGTTCTGCAGGATTACCTGTCGAGCATTACCGTCAACTGGATGTCATTCGTCGGCCTGCTCTTCGTGCTGGTGGTTCTGTTCTTTCCGCGCGGTCTGCTTGGCTTCATTCAGCGGAGCAAGGCATGAACGTGCTTGAAATCAACAATGTCACCAAGAGGTTTGGCAACCTCGTGGCGGTGCGCGACGTGTCGCTCGATGTGGCGAAGGGAGAGTTATGCGCCATTATCGGACCGAACGGCGCGGGCAAGACCACCTTCTTCAACCTGATCTCGGGATTTTTTCCGCCGACCGCGGGCGCCATCGCCTTCGACGGCCGCGACATCACTAAACTTTCCACGCATCAGCGCGTCACGCTCGGCATGGCCCGGACGTTCCAGATTACCGAAATTTTTCCTGAACTGACCGTGTTCGAAAACGTGCGCATCGCCGCCGAGGTGGCCGGCGGATATCGCCTGAGGCCGTGGATCAACCATTCGGAAGCGGCGGGCATCAAGGCGCATGTCGAGCAGACGCTCAAACTGGTTAACCTGGAAACCAAGGCGGACAGGTTGGTGGGTGAACTCGCTCATGGCGATCAACGTGCCGCCGAGATCGCCATGGCGCTGGCCTTGAAACCGCATCTGCTGCTGCTCGACGAGCCGACGGCCGGCATGGGCGACCAGGAAACTTTCCAGATCACCCAACTTATCCGGCGGCTGCATCGCGACAGCAAATACACCATCGTGCTGATCGAACACGACATGCGCGTTGTGTTCCATCTCGCCGACCGCATTTGCGTGCTCGATCAGGGCAGGATGCTGGCGCAAGGCACACCTCAGGAAATCGCCGCCAACGAAGCCGTTCAGGCGGCTTATCTGGGTAATGCCGCATGACCGCAGCCCTGATCGCCGAAGACCTTCACACCTACTACGGCAAGAGCCATATCCTGCACGGCGTCAGCCTCGAGGTCGCCGAAGGCAAGATTACCGCGCTGCTGGGACGTAACGGTGCCGGAAAGACCACGACGCTGCGAAGCCTGATGGGACTTACGCCCGCGCGCCAAGGCAAGATCACGATCTTCGGTCGGGATACCACGCATTGGCCGACCTTCCGGATCGCTGCCGAGGGAGTTGGCTACGTGCCTGAAGGCCGACGGATCTTCGCCAATCTCAGCGTGGAGGAAAATCTCAAGGTTCCGCTGGAGCGCGAAGGCCCGTGGAACGTCGAGCGCATCTACCAGCTCTTCCCGCGCCTTGAGGAGCGCAAATTCAACCGCGGCCGTCAGCTTTCCGGCGGCGAACAGGAGATGCTGTCGATCGGCCGTGCTCTGCTGCTGAACCCAGAGACTCCTGATCCTCGACGAGCCTTCGCAAGGATTGGCCCCGTTGGTCGTGCGCGAAGTGTTCCGGATCGTTCAGCAGATGAAGGCCGAGGGCATTTCCGTTCTGCTGGTCGAGCAGAATGCGCGGATGAGCCTGGAAATTGCCGACCACGCCTATGTGCTGGATGACGGGATCGTGGTGTATTCGGGACTGGCCCGGGAACTCGCCGCCGACGAGGCGCGGGTTCGAGCGCTCGCCGGTGCAAGCGCCGAGGAATGGACGCTGACCTAGCTGCCGCGTCTAGGCGCGCCGGCGCGCCCCGGTCTTTCCCAGGTTTTGCTTTGCCCGTACAATCAGGGCATGGCGATGAGGCCGCCAGCATCGTGGCCGGAATCCTCGAATGAAGACGCGGGCAACCAACTTGACGATCGGAACCACGACGCTTGCGGTGATCGCCGCGGCATTTGTGGGGTTTCTCGGATTCAAGAAAATCCAAAGCGTCCGGCAGCAGAGTCCGCTTCGGATCGTTTTCGAAGGTTCCGCCGCCGGCCTGCGCAAAGGCGGCAGCGTAAACTTCGATGGCGTCCAGGTGGGAGAGATAAAATCCCTCAAGCTGGACAATCCTCGCAAGATTGTCGCGCTTGCCATGCTGGATAACGCGGCGCCGATCCGAAAGGATACGGTCGTTGGCCTGGAGTTTCAGGGCCTGACGGGAGTGGCCGCGATATCCCTGACCGGCGGGGCGGCCGCCGCGGCTCAGGTGCCCCTGGATGAGGACGGCGTTCCGACGCTGAGGGCCGACTTGACCGAGATCGAGTCGATCCGCGATACCCTGCACAAGGTCGACCGGATTCTTGTCGGCAACCAGTCGACGATCAAGGATACGTTATTGAATTTCGAGACGTATACGGCGTCACTGGCAACCCAAGGCGATGCGATCGACAGTATCTTGCGCAGGACCGATAGTGCATTCGCAAGCTTTGACAGCGCCTTGACAAGGATCGACGGCGTCGTGCCGAGCCTGGCAGACGGCAAGGCCGACGAGCTGTTTCAGAAGGTGAAAACCATTCGCGAGCTGGCCGAGAGCTTCAACAAGAAGTCCGGCGCCGTGATGGAGGAAGGTCGCCGTTCGCTTGCCGATATCAGCCAGGCGGCCATCAAGATGACCCGTAAATTCGACCCGCAAGCGGCAAGCGGCAACAATCCGTCCCCGCCCAGGAAACCGAATCAAAAGCGGCAATGATGGCTTCACTACGATGGTGCGGCCAGATCCGCGGACGCGCTACATCATCAGAATATTGGCCGCTTAGAAGGCGACGCCGAGACGTCGTCCGTTCCGCCAGACCACCCGGCAACGCTTCTTGGTCCCACTGAACAGCAATTCAAATCGATCAGGCAGCTTGACCTGCACCCATACCTCGAGGCATGCGCCGCCGGGGGAATAATCGACAACCTTGCAATCAACGACAGGATTTTTCGGACTAACGATCAGTTTGCCCAAATCGGAATTCTTGCCTGCAGGACGAACGCGGGTAAAACGCCGCGGATACATCTCGCGCCCCTATCTGTGACCAAACCCCAACAGGCAAATTCGCAGAGCATTTTGAAAACTTCGTTCAATTTCATGGTTATGGGAATGTTAAACGGTGGTTTCATACCGCCCGTCAAAGTCGTGGCGCCGGAGCGTGCAAGCACGAGGAGCAAGCAAACCTTGGCAGCGCTGCGAACGTCTCGCGCAAGCGTGCGCCCTGGCAAGCTCGACTGCTAGACGTAGCCGGGTACCGAACAGAGACCATTTACCAAACCTTGTATTTTCAAAACGTAATCTGCATCGGCGAAGTTCCGGTTGTGATCGCCGCTGCCGGACGCTG
This sequence comes from uncultured Alphaproteobacteria bacterium, assembly GCA_963742425.1. Classification (GTDB taxonomy): domain Bacteria; phylum Pseudomonadota; class Alphaproteobacteria; order Rhizobiales; family Xanthobacteraceae; genus Bradyrhizobium. The sequence continues at coordinate 142,756 of CAVULR010000002.1, read as the reverse complement.
CAACAAATCTCGGCCAGGCAACGCGGTTCGCGCTGCAATTTATTGGATAGCGATCGTGCAAAGCGCCGATAGCCCTTCTGTGTTCGATGCTGCCGTGGCGCAGCGGGACGCATCGCTTCCGCCCGCGACACGGGCGAGCATCGGCGCGCTTCTCGCGAACGCACCCATACCGGTTTTCGATTCTTTGAAGGATCGGATCGCCTAGATGACCTATGGAGACAGAAAGAGCGAGCGCGTCGACTTCGATCATGGCATCCAGGTTTATATCATGGGGATCGATGGAACCTGGCGCCGGGACTGCATGATGATCGACGTGTCGCAAACCGGTGCACGTTTGCGCATCGAAGGATCTCTGGAGGGATTGGATCTCAAGGAGTTCTTCCTGCTTCTGTCATCAACGGGCCTTGCGTTTCGCCGATGTCAAATGGTGCGCATCACCGGCGACGAGATCGGCGTCAAGTTTCTGGCGCGAGACAAGTTCACGAAATCTCCCAAACGACAGTCTGCCGACAAGACCGCCTGATATAAACGAATAACAGCCGAAGCGCTGATAACGGCCGAGGATTGCAAGTAACTTTTATGCCTGTTCATGTTGTCGCCGATACGGTTAGCAAGCTTTCGGACCTGCGCGCCACGCTGGAACGGAAATACACCGTGACCTCCGAGTTGCTTGGCGGGTCATGCAACGACGTCGAGGATATCGATGCGGTCGTCGTCACGGCGGATTTGCGGATCGTTGACAATATTGCCGCCCTGAAAGAGACGTTCGCCAAATTAACTCATGCACGTAAGCGAATTTTCCTGATTGATCAGAAAGCGCGCGTGTACACCGCTCAGGCCTTTGCGCTGGGAGCGACGCACGTACTTGCCAATCCCGTCACTCGAACGAGATTGTTGGCGGAACTTGCCGACCGGGATCACCCCGCCACCGGCGCGAGCGGCGCCTTGCATGGTTCCGGGGAGGCAGCCGCGGCGGGTGCGACAGCTATCGCCTCGATGTTCTCCGCCGCGCTGGCCGGCAAGCCCATCGATGTCGGAGGCGCGCGAAGCGCGGGTAGCAGGATTGCAGACAGCATCGCCGAGGATGGATTGACCAGCTGGCTTGAGACGGTTCGCCGCCACCATGAAGGAACCTATCAACACTGCCTTTTGGTTACGGGAATAACCGCCGATTTCGGATTGAGCCTCGGCCTGGCAAAGCCGGACATTGAACGCCTCTACTCGGCTGCGATGTTTCACGACATTGGCAAAGCAAAAATTCCGCTGGCGGTTCTGGACAAGAATGGACGCCTTGATGAACGGGAACGCGCGCTGATCGAAACCCACCCAGTGACCGGGTATGAGCTGCTGAGGGGAATTTCCGGCATTTCCCCGGAGATTCTAGATGCCGTCCGGCATCACCACGAATATCTCGATGGCAGCGGATATCCCGACGCGCTTTGCGCCGAAAGCATACCCGACATCGTTCGGATACTGACCATTTCCGACATCTTCGCAGCATTGATCGAGCACCGAACGTACAAGCCGACCATGCCTCGGGAACAAGCTTATGAGATCATCCGGAGCATGGACGGAAAGCTCGAGGGTCCGCTCGTCGCCGCATTCAGGGACGTGGCATTGAGTCGTTAAAGGAAGCACTCGCAAGACGGGGCCGCACGCCCAATCAAAAATATCGAAAACAACCCCATGCAAAGCACATCTGCCGGTAAAATGGTAGTGGTAGAGTCCTTGCGAGACCCATGGATGCCAGCGCGTCCGGATTGGTCAATCGCCTTGGATCAATCGTAGACGAACGCGGCATCGTCGAGATCGATCGCCGGAAACTGGTCCTTTTCAGCCCAGTAATCCTGGCTGTGCTGCCATTCCGGCTTGTCGCCGCGCTTGGGCAACAGGTGCATGTCGCGCATCAGATAGCCGGGATTGAAATTTTCGGGATCGATCCACGACTGCAGCGGCATATCCTTCTCGAACGGCCGCAGCGCCGGCACGACTTTCTTCGCACCCTTCTTCTTCATGTGCGCAAGCAGGCGGCAAACGAAATCCGCCACCAGATCGGTTCGCAGCGTCCAGCTTGCCCGGAAATATCCGAACACCCAGACCATGTTCGGCACGCCCGTGAACATCATGCCGCGATAGGTGACGGTCTGCGCAAAATCGAGCGGCTTGCCGTCGATGGCGAAGGCGATATCGCCGAGCACATTGAGATTGAACCCGGTCGCAGTGACGATGATGTCGGCGTCCAGCACTTTTCCGGATTTCAACAGAATACCTTTTTCAGTGAAGCTGTCGATCTCGTCGGTGACGACCGAGGCCTTGCCGCTCTTGATACCCTGAAACAGGTCGGCGTCGGGGACGAAGGCGATGCGCTGCCGCCACGGCCGGTATGTTGGCGTGAAATGCTTCTCGATTTCGGCATCGGAATCGGGACCGAGCGCCGCGCGAATGCCGCTCAGCAATTCCTTCTTGACGACTTCCGGCTCCTCGAAGGAGCGGCGGGTAAAGGTGTCCTGATCGAACAGAATCTTGCGCCGCACGATCTCGTGAATCCATTCCTCGGAAACCTGGAGCTGCCGCAGCGTTTCGGCCAGTTCGATCGCGTTGCGGCCGGTCCTGAAATAGGTCGGCGACCGCTGCAGCATCGTGACGTGTCCACATTTGTCCGCAATCGCGGGGATCAGGGTCGCAGCCGTCGCGCCCGAGCCGATCACCACGACCTTCTTGCCCTCGATATCGAGATCGTCCGGCCAGCGCTGCGGGTGAACGATGCGGCCCTGGAAAGTCTCCATTCCCTTCCATTCGGGCGTGTAGCCCTCCGAGTGCCGATAATAACCCTGGCACATCCACAGGAAATTCGCGGTGAAAGTGACGGCTTCGTTGCTGTCGAGCCTGACAGCCGCGATGGTCCATCGATTGGTCTTGCTCGACCAGCTGGCTGAGGAGATCTGGTGCCGGTAACGGATGTGCCGGGCGAGCCCGTTTTCGGCGATGACCTCGCCCATATAGGAGAGAATTTCGGCGGCGGAGGCGATCGGCGCGCTGGTCCAGGGCTTGAAGCGATAGCCGAAGGTGTGAAGATCGCTGTCGGAACGGATGCCCGGATAGCGGTGGGTCAGCCAGGTGCCGCCAAAGCTTTCCTGCGATTCAAGCACGACAAAGCTGGTGCCGGGGAGCTGCGTCGTCAGGTGATAGGCGCTCCCGACGCCGGAGATGCCGGCGCCAACGATCAGGACATCGAAATGCTCGATCGATTGAGTAGCGGAGGACGGATGGCGAGGTGTTGCGATGACGTTCATGGGCCCGGTTCTTGTTGGATCGGCAACTCGTTACCAAAGCGTCTGTAAAGGTCAATCATCGGCCCTGCCATGCGCCAGATCAACCCCGCCGGCCTCACAGCTCAAAGCCCCATTGGCGCGCGGTTTGTAAAATCCAGTCGCGGTACAGCGTCAGCGGGGTAACCCCGGTCAGGCCGCCGCAGCCGGCACTGCCGTTCGGCCCGGTCGACCAGCTGATGACACCAATCGTAACCGCGGCGCCCTGCCGGTCCTCAAATACCGGGCCGCCGGAATCGCCGGTGCAGGCGCCAAGTCCTTCGCGCAAGCCTAGACCCAACGGATCGGCCAGCCGGATTTGCAGCGTGCCCGGTTTGCCGGTGGCGGCAAGACCGGCAACCCGGATCAACCCGCCGCTGCGGCCTTCGCCGCGGATGGAAACGCCGATACCGGCGATGGTGAAGCGGCTGCCGGCGACAATCGGAAGCTGCGGCACGCCGAGCTGCACTGCATTTTTTCCCTTCGGCGGCGCTTCGAGCTGCAGCAAGGCGACGTCGGCGGTGGCGCGATGAGTCGTCATCGCCCGCATGTCGAAGGCAGGATGCACGCCGACATTTTTCACGTCCTGAAGCTGCGGCTGATTGTTCGCGCCATATTCGACGATTTTGTAGACCGCGCCAGGCTGCACGCAATGCGCCGCCGTCAACACCAGTTTGGGCGCAATCAAGACGCCGGTACAGAAATTGCCGCGCGACCCGACAATGGTGATGACGGAGCGGCCGATACCCTCGGCGGACGACACCGCGCCGCCGACGATCGCGTCAGCGGGTGAAGCCAGCAACAGCGCCAGACCGGCCATCATTCGAAACGGGATTTTCATCGGGGCGGAGATAGCCATTGAAGGAGATTGGTTCAGCAACGGTAACGTACCGGACGGCGCAGCCAGTTCCAAACTCCTCAGAGCGATCCCTTAAAAATAACCTGCAAACCCAGGATACGGGTGCTCGTTCACGCCGCGCGTTGCGCCCGAGGTTTTTCAAGAAATTTCCTCAGGTGGGGTCATGGCTTGTAAGCTCCGGTTGAATGGTCAACGGTCACTGGATCAATGTTGCTGTCGCATATCGTCGAGGACGCCGAGTTGAGCGGCCTCCGCGGTGGTCAAGCGTCTTGGCTCTCACGCACCGCGATCAAGCCTAGTTTGGAAGCTCGCTGTTGGGCGCGCCGTCTGAGCGGCGCGCCAGCGATTGCTCCCTGATGAGTGCGCCCGAGCGGCCTCTTGGGTGCCGCTGAAACGGCGACCCAAAGCGGACGTGGAAGTCTTCCCGCGATCGCCACTCTCTTGACAATCCGTCAGCGTTTGCTGCAAATCACTGATTATGACCGGGGTGCCCGTATCACATGGGCTGAGATCAAACCCGTTGAACCTGTCTGGGTAATGCCAGCGAAGGGAGTGCTCGATGCGCAGAATCGCTCTCGTTCTCCGTGTTTACAGCTCGTCGGTGCGACCGTTTGTGCGCGTACCGCGATGCCCATGCCGAGTATCGGTGGCCGCTTAGGCAAACCGCCCGCGGCGAGCACCGCCGTCCCTGCACACCGACTGCAAGAGATTTCACGATGCGATTTGGATTGTTCGGCGGCGCGTCCGCGCCGCGTGGTGTGGATGCCGCCGAGAGCGCTCGTGGGCTCCAGCAGGTCGTCGACGCGCACGTCGAGGCTGAAGAGCTCGGCTTTCATTCGAGCTTCATCACCGAGCATCACTTCACCGGCATCGGTCAGATGTCCGCGATCCTGACGATGCTGACCTTCATCGCCGCGCGCACGACGCGGCTGCGGCTGGGCACGGCGGTGCTCGTGCTGCCCTGGCATAATCCAGTTCTTCTCGCCGAGCAGGTTGCGACGCTCGACATGCTCTCGGCTGGACGGTTCGATCTCGGCGTCGGCAAGGGCTATCGCCACAACGAGTTTGCAGGCTTTGCGATGCGACCCGAAGAGGCCGAACCTCGTTTCGAGGAAGTTCTGGCGGTGCTCTGCCGCGCGCTTTCGTCGAACGAGCCGTTTTCGCATCGCGGCCGCTTCTGGCGGTTCGACGACATCGTGGTCGAGCCGGCGCCGTACCAGCGGCCACACCCACCGGTCTGGCTCGCGGCCTCTAGTGCAAACTCGATTACGCTTTGCGCCCGTCGCGGCTACAACCTGCTGCTGGATCAGTTCGCTTCGCCCGAGCAAATCGGTGAACGCATCGGGCTCTACCGGCAGGAACTGGAGGCGGCCGGTCACGCCTATGATCCGATGCGGGTTGCGGTCGCGCGCAACTGCTGGGTCGCGCTCGATGCGGCCGACCGCGACGCGGCCATCGGCCGCCAGGCGCAGGTGCACGAGAGGCTTCTCGCGCTTTCGCGCGGATCGGAAAGCCGTCCCGCGTCGCACATTCTCGCCTATTCGGATGCAGCCGGCGCGCGCGAGGCGCATTCGCTGATCGGCTCATCTGCGGAGATCGCAGCCAAGCTGACCGCGCTGAAGGCGCAGGGCGTGGCCTATGTGCTGCTGTTCGGCCAGGGTTCGCGCGAGAACATGCGCCGGTTCGCCGAGACGGTCATGCCGGGCTTCGCTGCCGAGTGAGCGGCATGCCGGCAACCGCCTTTCGCGCCGCAAGGCGGGTGCTTGTCGATGCTCGGTTGGATAAGTCTGTTGTTGGCACGAAACCGACATGACCGGTCCGGCCGGGGATGTCCGGTCTCGCGGGTAGAACGGAAGTCGGATTTCGAGGCCAGCAGGTCCATTGTTGACCCCAAGCGGTCATTGGTCGGGCCGACCGCGGTGCGGCGAGCCTCTCACTTGATGCTCACCAATCCGCTATGCTGTCCGCCATCGATGTAGGTGTTCTGGACCTCAGGGAGGGAATGCCGTGAAACTTCCACGTCGACGATTTCTGCATCTGGCCGCAGGCGCTGTCGCTCTGCCGTCCGTCTCGCGCATCGCTAGGGCACAGACCTATCCGACGAGGCCTGTCAAAGTAACCGTGCCGTTCCCACCCGGCGGGCCGACCGATGTGATGGCTCGGCTCGTCACCGACAAGCTGGCGATGGCGCTCGGGCGACCATTCGTAGTCGAGAATAGGCCCGGTGGCGCGGGCGGCATCGTCGGCGTCAAGACGGTCGCAAATGCGGACCCTGACGGCTACACGCTGCTCGTCGCCAATGTCGGCACGCTCACCATCACCCCCGCAATCTATAAGAACATCGACTACGATCCGCTGAAATCACTAGCGCCGATCGCGCTCCTCACCACGACCCCGCAGGTCCTGGTGGTCAACCCATCCGTTCCTGCGGCGACCGTCGCGGAACTAACCGCCTATGCCAAGGCCAATCCGGGGAAAGTCAACTTCGCCTCGCCCGGCTCCGGTACGCAGCCACATCTTTTAGGTGAGCAGTTCAAGGTCATCACCGGCGCCAACATCGTGCACATTCCTTATCGCGGCAGCGCGCCGGCGGTGACCGATCTCCTCGCGGGCCAGGTGCAGATGTATTTTGAGAGCACGTCGGTGCTACTGCCGCACATCGAGGCGGGCAAGGCGCGCGCGCTGGCGGTGACGAGCGCGACGCGCTTGGCGCGGTTGCCCAATGTACCGACCGTAATCGAGGCCGGCTTCCCACAACTGGAAGCAACATTGTGGTCAGGCATGTTGACGACCGCTGGCACGCCACCCTTCGTCATCGACAAACTCAACGTGGCGACCAATGATGTGCTGAGGTCTCCCGATATGCGGAGCGCGCTCGACAAGCTCGGCGCCGAGGCCAAGGGCGGATCGGCGCAAGACTTTGCCGCTTTCATGGCGTCCGAAGTCACCAAATGGGCCGCGGTGGTCGCGGCGGCCAACATCAAGCCGGAGTGATCCGGAATCGACCGCCCGACATTTCATAGTTTTCGTTTGCGCGAATCCCTCACACGACGATCAGTGCCGCGGCGCTCGAATATTGGCCGTCGCCGACGAGCTGATCGAATAACCGCACAGTTTTCTACGACGCACTTTGGTCGCCAACCTATGTGCTGCTGTTCGGCCAGGGTTCGCGCGAGAACATGCGCCGGTTCGCCGAGACGGTCATGGCGGGCTTCGCTGCCGAGTGAGCGGCATGCCGGCAACTGCCTCTGGCGCCGCAAAGGCCGATGCTTGTTGATGCTCGGTTGGATAAGTCTGTTGTTGGCACTTTTCGGGCATGCCGGTGGACAACTAGGATGTCCGTTCACTGGGGTAAAGCAGACTCCACGATTGAGCGTCCCGACTTCCGAAAATGACCCATCTCGGACATTAGTGCCGAGCGGCCTTGGTCGCTACACCGGTAGAGTGATTTCAAAAGTGCAGCCTTTTGAAGTTGTCTCTGCGAGCCGAAGATTACCGCCGTGATCCTCGATGATCCTCCGGGAAATGGAAAGTCCCAATCCCATTCCAGAAGGCTTGGTCGTAAAGAACGGATCAAATACTTGGTTTTCGTTGTCGAGAATAACGCCCGGTCCTGTATCTTGGACATAAATCGAGACTACCGATTTTTCGTCGTAGGTCGTTATCAGTCGAATAGCTTTTCTGGCTGTAGGACTGGTTGCGATTGCCTCAATCGCGTTCTTGACCAAATTCAAAATCACTTGCTGTAATTGGGTGGGATCGCCACCGACCCCCGGAACATCTTCTTGAAACTCGGTCGAAACAGATATGCCGTGAGCATGCAGGTCGTTCTCAACCATCCCCAACACTTCGCGAACAAGACGATTGACTTCAACCGTCGTTCTTCGACGTGCCGTCGCTTTAAACAGCGCGCGAACAGCAGTAACCACTTCGTTCGCGCGATTGCTGTCAGCTACCGCGTCAGCGATACATTGACGTGCCTCTGCAACATCAGGCGCCTCCCGTTCGAGGCAACGCAACGCTGTGTCGCAATTCAGCATTATTCCACCCAAGGGCTGCTTGATTTCATGTGCGATTGCGGCCGTCGCTTCGTTCACGCTCATAATCCGATGGGCACGCTCGCGCCGCTGCAATGTGATCGCGTTTGCAAGTCGTGCATAGAGCATCGTCGTTTCCACGAGCAATACGATCAGGACCGTAAAGCTGGCGATCAGTGCATAGCTGCGCGCCGTGTACCAACCGAGAGAGAACCGGAGCGCGGAATAGAAGAACGCCAACGAATAATCAGGTAATGCCATTACAAGTGTCACGGCTAACCATACGTCGAGGATAGTCCGCGTACGCGCTAACAACAGCACAAGTGCCATAGCGTTGAGTAACCACAACGCCCCGGCCAAGTCTTGATTAGAGACGGCCTGTTGCGTTGTGCTCGCGTACAGACTTGGCAAATCTCCATTGCCTGCGGTGCCAAGCCACGTCAGTCCGGCAGTAACCGCGAATGAGCAAGCGATGGTGAACACGATTGCCCTGTTTGGCTCGTTCTTTGTGAACCGGCTAACGGTATCGTTCGCATCCTTCAAGAGCACATAAGCAATAACGGCGAGGCCAAACATCATGCGCCAAAAATTAAAGAGCCACGCTGCACCGCTCGACCCGCCGCCGAGAAGGCCGCCGGTCGCGCTGTAGGCACCCGGAAATTCGAGCGTTAGCAAAAATGCGAATAGGCCACTGCATATGTAGCCGCTTGCGAGGGCCAGAAGGGCACGTTGGGGTTGGATCGAATATTGAGCAAAAAGAAGTACTGCGGTGATTAGGTCGGTAACGCAAATGATGGAATGGACAACCGGAATGAAGGCGTCAACGCGACCTACCTGTCGAGGCGCGAACGGTATGACTAGGGCAAACACGACCGAAAAGAAAATAACAATGCCTAACGCAGACCTGCGCTGTTGGAAGCTGGGCGGAATGCTCGCAATGAGGGCAGGAAACTCTTTGCCCTCACGGTGAGCCAATTCTCTTGGGCCGTCCTCGTTCATTCGGACCAAAACACCGCGCTACACGCCTTGGTGAACCATTGTGCGGGGCCGAACGTACAGGATTATCGGGTTCAAACCAATGTTCTGAGGTGAAAAGTGATTGATTATCGAGGCCCTTTGCTTCACCACGCGTCCGCTGTTGGCACTTAGCGGACATGGCGGGATGTCCGACTTGAGTCCGCTATGAGCAGTGAAGCGGACATCGTCGCACGCCTGTCTCGGCAAACCCGACCTAAGCGTCGTTATTAACCAGGGGTCTATTGGGGCCTGACTCATTCGGACGGGCCTTTGTCTTTTTGAGCGGACATCCCATAAGCGTTTGGCTCTTATGCGCTTTATCCGATAGTTGGGGAACGAAAAAAGTGCTGGACTACAGGATCACACGACTTCGCCGTCCGCCAGCATGCGCTCTTGTCTTGGACGCCGCCCACGTCCAAGTACGATTTTTCACTCGCCCACCCCGTCGGTAACGGCTTTTGCGGTTGATCTAAATCAAATCAATTTTCGCATTGGAAGAGCTATCGTTTTACGTGGCGGCGGCGTAGCTAACGAACCGCGAGCGGTGGTGATATGCGCTCCATTCAGCCAGGACGGCGAGTTCATCACACCTATCGGCAGCGCGGCTGCAGTGTGGCTGATCACGACGTGCGTTGAACCCGCAGGTGCGCAAAGCACCGTGCCGCCGAAGCGGCGTGACAGCGGCCTTGATGGACATTCCCCGAGCAGCTAGGCCTCACCGTTATCTTCGCCCTCCAACGACGGCTCGAATTGTTCGAGAATTCGTGGAACATCCCACTAAAAAAATATTGCCAAAGAGACCTTTCCCCGAGTTCGGGAGGGCGTTAACATCGCCATTATTTTTCCTGCGGAATTAACGATCATGCTGCGTTCGAAACTGCTATCACCCAACGCCCGGCTCCGAAACTGCGAGGTCAGTGATCCGGCACACGTCAAGTTGGGCGATCAGGGCGATTTTGTTGACCTTATCCAACGTGCGCTCGCATTGATCGATAATGTTGCCATCGCTTCCACAGACACAAGCTCCAGCCTCTACGGGGATTCGACGGCCGCTGCCGTGCTCGCATACAAGACCAAAAGAAATATCGTCAATAGATCATATGAAAATCAAGCCGACAACATTGTCGGTAAGATGACTATCCAGAGTCTTGATGCAGAAATGCTGAATTTGGAAGGGGCGGATGAGCCCTTGGTCATGGGCGCTATGAGGCCGGTGTTTTCCCGGCTGATCTGAACGGTTGCCATGCCCACCTTTGACGATGACGCCCACAAGTTTTTTGTCGACGCGCCGTTCTGGAGCGCAGGAGTAAGCTTTTCACCAAACAAAGCCTGGATGACGTTGACTGATGGCGTTCCGGTTGGCGTACTGGAATCCGCAGCCAGCATCGGAAGCACGTTCGGTAGTCCCCTGATCCCGGGCGTGATTCTGTTCACCGCCGAATGCGTGCTCCTGGTCCCCAAATCTGGAAATCCCACCTTTTCGGAATCTGACGTTCGAACCAAGTTTGATTTCGGATTCGTGCAGGGGATTCTGGAAAGGGATATCCATGTCGATTTCTGGGGAAGGCAAAAAAACCATGGCCGAATGATTCTTCATATCTCGATGCCAAATGCCTTCGAAGTGGATACCGAGGATACCATTAAACCGTTCACGCGCGTGCGCGCGTCCCGTTTTTCGGTTACCAGGATCAATCCCTTCGACAGCAAGTTTCACCGATTCAAGATCATCTCTAAGTTCAGCGACCATCCGATGCTGCAGTTCAATCATACGGTCGGCAACAAAGGTCAGGCTAACGATCAGCCGCCGATCAAGAACTTCATCAGATCCATCACTTCATCGAGGTCGTTCAGAACGATATTCTGCTTCAAGGATCGCAGCACGAACAAATTCAATTCGATCAGCTCGACGGAATGGAGCGTAGTGTATAATCACACTATGAGCTATCTGGAAAAATCCGACGGAAGTCTGGAGCGAACGGTTTCCGGCCCCGACGGGAAGCTTGGGGTTCCGAGCGGTGGCAGCCCATCGAACGTTAGCAGGCAGGACAATGATCTCCTGCGGATGGCGGAGGTCGGCTCGCCCTTTGAGACTCCGCCCGTGCTTTCTTCAAGACTTGCCGATGCCTCGCGTCGAACCATTACGGTTGAGTCGGTGAACAACGACTTCGATCCATCCTTCTTCAGATCGGCTTGATCTGCTGATCTGCTTAATTGTTACCATTCATGGTAAAATGCATCACCGGACGATTTCGCTGAAGCCGAGCCATCCGGCCATCCCGGTGAACGGCACCAGCAATTGTACAACGTCGTAAATTCCACAAGTGCGTGAGTCTCTTGTTGGCACTTAGCGGACATCGGACAATGTCCAAGTTGAGTCCGCTTTGGAAGGTAAAACGGAAGTCGGACTTCCGGGCCGTCAGGTCAGCTTTGACCCAAAGCGGACATTGGGCCTGACTGGGTTCTGTGGCGTACGCGGGCTATTTCACATTCGCCGTTCGGCTACAAAGTGCTAATCTTACATTCCACAAAACATGTTCTCGGTGGGGTCAAATGCGACGACACGAGTTCATCACGCTTCTCGTTGTTGCGGCAGCCGCATGGCCGCTCGCTGTCGGCGCGCAGCAGTCCACAATGCCGGTGGTTGGATTTCTAAATGCGGCGTCCCCGCAGGACTACCGCCGACCATTGTCAGCGTTCCTCAAAGGTTTGGGCGAAGCCGGTTACGTGGACGGCCAAAACGTTGTGATTCAATACCGGTGGGCGGAGGGCCACAATGAGCGGTTGCCTGCAATGGCGGCTGATCTGGTTCAAAACCAAGTGGCTGTGATTGCAGCGACCAGTACTCCGGCAGCGCTTGCGGCGAAGGCCGCGACCTCAAGCATCCCAGTCGTCTTTGAAACGGGCGGTGATCCAGTTCGGCTCGGCTTAGTCCCCGGTCTCAATAAGCCGAGCGGTAACATGACCGGCGCGACTTCATTGGCCATCGAGGTTATTACAGCGAAGGGACTGGAATTGCTGCACGAGTTGATCCCCTCCGGGCGCGTCATCGGTCTGCTAGTCAACCCGACTGATCCTGCTGCCGCTGAGCCTCAGGAAAGGAGGGTGCTGTTGGCAGCTCGCACACTCGGGTTGGAAATTCATGTCCTGAATGCTAGCAGCGAACGCGACTTTGATGCGATCTTTGCGAAGCTGGCCGAGTTACGGGCATCCGCGCTGATGATCGGTGCGGATGTTTTTTTTACGAGCCATAGCACCCAACTGGCGGAACTGGCTGTTCGCCACGCGATGCCCACTATTTATCCACGGCGCGAATTCGCTATGGCCGGGGGTCTCCTGAGCTATGGATCAGACATTGCGGACTCGTATCGCCTTGCCGGAATTTATACCGGGCGGATTCTTAAAGGGGAAAAACCCGCCGACCTGCCGGTTCAACAGGCAACAAAAGTGGAGCTAATCATCAATCTAAAAGCCGCTAAGACGCTTGGAATTACGGTGCCGTTGCCGCTCATCGGTCGTGCCGATGAAGTCATTGAATGAACGGTGCGATGTCTGAGTTGAGTCCGCTTTCTGGGCCAAAGCGGAAGTTGAATTTTGGGGATGTCAGGGCAGCTTTTGACCCATTTCGGAAGTCGACGACCCGCCAAATATTTCTTTTCGACGGGCCCCCAGAGGTCTCCAAGTGTTAGTTTTGGATTGATAAACTACCGGGTTTCGGATTGGCCGTGCCAACGAGGTGATCGAATGAGGCGGCGGGAGCTTCTGGCAGGATGGTTAGCCACCACAACCGTGAGCGCGTTGCGGGCCGCCGAACCGAATAAGGTCTACCGGCTGGCGTTTTGCTTTTTCCGACCACAAACGGGGACTCCCCTTTCGGATCGTTTGCGCCAGCTCGGTTACGCCGAAGGCAAAAACCTGATCGTGGATCGATATGTGCCCGAGGATCATGACTTTGCAGAGATCGCACGCAATATGGTGCAAACAAAGCCTGACGTGATCGTGCTCGGCGCAGATAACAAGCTGATATCCCAAATCGCAAAAGAGGCGCCCACAATTCCGATTGTTGCCGTGATCCCATCGCTCGCCGCCGGTCATGTGCGCAACATTGCCCGACCGGAAGGCAACATCACGGGCATCGCTGCTGATGCCGGGATCGAGATGCAAGGGAAACAGCTCGACATTCTACGGCAAGCTGTCCCCTCTGTGTCGCGCGTCGCCTATCTCTCCAACCGCGACGATTGGGAAGGGGCTTGGGGACATGCGGTTCAACAGGCCGGAGAGGCGTCGCGAATCTCTATTATTGGCATACCGATGGAGCATTCGGCCGAGGAGCCGGAATATCGACGAGCATTCGAGACAATGGTTCAGCAGTCGGTTCAAGCGCTCATTTTCAACGGGCTGCCCCCCAATTTTAATCACCGCGAGATCATCTCTGAGTTGGCGTTCAAATATCGGCTTCCGTCCATTTGTTGGTCTCTCGACACCGTCGAGTACGCTCACGGACTCCTATCTTATGCACCAGACTACAGCGATTTTCCGGAGCGCTTGGCCGACCTAGTGAGCCAAGTTCTCCAAGGCACAAAGATAGCAGATGTCCCCGTCCAACAACCGACCAAATTCATCCTTGCGATCAACCTGAAAACGGCAAAGGCGCTCGGATTACAGATACCGCCCACGCTCCTCGCTCAGGCCAACAAAGTGATCGAATGAAGTCGCGGCTTCCGTTGTTGGCACTTAGCGGACATGGGGGGATGTCCGACTTGAGTCCGCTATGAGCAGTGAAGCGGACAAGTGATCACGCTTTCAAACTGCTTCGCTAGTTAAAATCGTCGTCATGAGCGGCCGGCTGGCCTCTCGGCCATTAAGGAAGCGGTGCGCCTCTAACGGGCGCACCGCCCCGACGGACCGTTCAATACGGATACTGATACTGATACTGGTTCGGGCATCGGTACTGCCCGTACGCATCGTAATAGCAGCCGTTATTATAGTTGTTGTTGTAGTAGCCGTAGGCTCCCGCCGCAGCCGCGGCTCCCACGGCAGCAGCACCATAACCCCAACCGGGGCGATAGTAGCCGCCACCATAGCCCGGGCGGCCTGCAATCGGGTAGCCCGGGCGGCCCGGACGGCCCGCTATCGGACGGCCCGCTATTGGATGGACCGGACGGCCAGCGACGCGATAGCCGCGACCCCCATGGATGCGTCCGGCATGAACGGCGCCGCCCCGAAAGCCACCACCGTGGAAGCCTCCTGCACGCATGCCACCTCCGTGGAAGCCGCCACCGCCACCGCGGAACCCTCCGCCTCCGCCGCCACCGCCTCGGCGGGCGAACGCATCATCCGGAGTGAGGCTTGCGGTAATTAGAACGAATGCTGCCACAGCAGCAAGAATGTATCGAAGCATGTTTTACCTCCACAGACGTTGTTTCTACTAGTCATCATCTTCAGCTTCGTTGTGATGCTCGATTACGTCTCGGATCCCGCGCATCGTGACGTACGATACGAAGGCCATCCTCCTTTTCTGATCCGGGCTTAGCGTTTTGTAGAGAGGCTCCCAAGCGTCGGCGAGCTTCTTGAGGTCGGCACCGCGCTGAGCAAGCATATCCGCTCTGCGTTGCATGATTTCGACCGGATTGCGCTCACGGAGGGTCTCCATTGCGCCGTTGTCGTACAGTTCGGCTACCCGTTCCAACCGGGCCTGCCGGTTTTTCGCCCGAGCGCGTATGGCCTCCTCGACGGCGGTCCAATATTTTTCCTGGTCGGGCGTCATCTGCAAGGCGGCCTTGACTACGCCGACACGCATGTCCGTCAATTTGTTCATGTCAGCGGCGCTGGGTTGCCGCATTCCGACGGTGGACGACGTCTCTGCTGCGTAAGCGAGAGACGAAGCTGTCATCAAAAGTATAATCGCTGCAGCGGGTGCTCTCTTCATGGGAAACTCCTTGGTCCCCGCATCGGTACCCCCCGGAGCAGAAAATATTGCGGTGGTCGCGGTGCGTTGATCTAGGTCAAGGAGTGGCTGTCGGCGCAGCGCACGGCCGGGCTAAATGTGGCGAGATCGGCCAAGCTGACACCAACGGCCAATCGTTGCTCATTTCTCGCCGGCGGTTCCATCCCGGGAGGCATTAGAACGAAACGACTCCGCCGTCTGGTTCCCGCGTTGATGACGTTACGCGGCGGCTCTCCCGTGGGGTCGGAACCGAGGAGCTTCCCTGGGCCGATCACCCATTCAGGACAGCCGCGATGCACGACATCGCGTGTGACGATGTTGGGCAGGACCAACTAGCGCTCGTCACACAACGCATGCGCATTCCTTGCGGACTAAGACGTCAGAACGCGTTCCGGTATCCCGTGATCGTATCGTGGCCACCATAGACCCACATCGGCTCGCCGCATTCGCGCGGGCCTTGGTCGGTCATGCATGCCGCGCTCCAGGGCGGCGCCGCGACCTCGCGGCCTTCGATCCGGTAGGGCTGTGGCGAAACGCTGTTTCGTTGCGCAAATACCGGTGTTGCGATCAACGTCGACAGCACAGCGCCTGCAACAAGAAGTTTGAATTTTGTCATTTTTTTCTCCGGGGTTAGCTGACCCGTCACGCGGGTTGTCTGATGGCAAGACTTGCGTTGAAGTCCCGATATTCCCCAGCACGTCGAATGCGTGATCACGGTTAAGCGATCAGGATTGAACGTCTTCGGTTCACCGGCCTGCATCGCCGGCAAGGCCGCCCGACTATCCCCCGGAGAGTTCAGCCAGTATGCTCGGCGCTTCGCGCCTGACAAACAGGTGCTGTCGCCGTCCGCAAAGGTTGAGGTGTTGATGATCCAGGCTGTCATTTGGGATTTCGGCGGGGTGCTCACCTCATCGCCGTTCGAGGCATTTGCCCGGTTCGAGAGCGAACGCGGGCTGCCCGCCGATATCATCAGGCGCACCAATGCCAACAATCATTGGGAGAACGCGTGGGCCAAGTTCGAGCGCGCCGAAGTGGATCTGGAAATCTTCGACCGGCTGTTCGCCGAGGAATCGCTGGCACTCGGTGCGGAAGTTCGGGGCAAGGACGTCCTGCCGCTGCTATCAGGAGATTTGCGTCCCGAAATGGTCGAGGCGCTGAGAGTTGTAAAATCCCGGTTCAAGACCGGATGCATCACCAACAATCTTCCGGCCAATGCGATCGGCAGCGGCACGGGCCGCTCGATGTACGTCGCGGAGGTGATGGCGCTGTTCGATCACATCATCGAATCGGCCAAGATCGGCCTCAGGAAGCCCGACCCGCGCATCTATCGGATGATGACCGAGGCGCTCGGCGTGGATCCCAAAGCCTGCGTCTACCTCGACGATCTCGGCGTCAACCTGAAGCCGGCGCGCGACATGGGCATGACCACCATCAAGGTGGTCAATGCACCGCAAGCCATCGCCGAGCTGGAAGCGGCGACGGGGTTGTCGCTGCGATAATCTGAAGAGAAAATACCCAACAGCCACCCTACTCCAGCGGTTCGATCTTGACGATCGACGCGCCGTGGTTGCTGCCCGCCCAGAATGTGACGGGGGTCGTGGAGTTGTCGACGAACACGCGTCTGATGTTGGTGCTGCGCGGCAGCAGATAGTTGATCGCCTCTCCGGTTTTGGTGTTGAGCCGCGTGACCTGGTCGCTCAGCATCGATCCGGTCCACGCATCTCCGTTCTTGTCCGACATGACATCGTAGGGCGCCGACCATCTTGGCAACACCTGCCACTCGCTGAACCGCGCGGTTTTGGTGTCGAACATGCCGATACGGTCGCCGCGATATTCGCCGAACCACAGCCGGTCGTGTGCATCCATGGTGCCACGGCGCGGCGCAGAGGCCGGTGTCGGGATTTCATACAGTTTGACCTCGCCGCTTCTGGCATCGATCCGCCCGATATGGCGTTGGCGGAAGTCGGTGAAATAGACGTTGTTTCCGGAGTCCGGAATCACGTCGTAGATATTATGCGGGCCCGGCACGCCCTTGAAGGGCTGCCAGGTTTCGATTCTGCCGGTTGCGATGTCGAGCCGGTGAACGCCGGCAAAGCCGTTGTTTTGTGCCCAGACCTTGCCGTCGACCCCGGAGCTTTGCGGGCTGACCATGTTGATCTGCGCAGCCTCGATATTATCCTCGCCTTGCAGCGGCCAGAACCTGAACGTCTCGGTTTTGCGGTCGAACTTCGCGATCGTGGCCTGATACATATTGCCGAGCCATAGATTGCCGTCGCGGTCGCTGCGAAGGCCCAGCAGGCCGGTCGGGAAGCCCGGCTTGTGTTGCTTAATCGGAAACTCCGTAACTTTTCCGGTTTTTGGATCGAGCCTGCCGAGGTTCTGTTCGCCGAAGCTCGAATACCAGACCATGCCGCCGTCATCGACGATCACGTCATGCGGCGAGATCGTTTCGCGCGGCAGATCGTACTCGGTATAGATGACGCGGGTCGCGGCGCCGGTCGGACGCGGCAGCGTCTTGAGCTCGAAATTCCAATGCTGTCGCGAAGCGAGGTTGATGCTGGCGAGGTACTCAGCGGCGCCCCGATAGACCTGGACGCGCTGGTCGCCGCGCTCTTCCATCAGCCGCTCGGCGCGGCGCAATTGCGGGTGTGCCGGAATGCTCTGGTTCACATAGCCCTGCATACGCGGCAGGATGACCGTCATGAATTCATCGGCGCTGTATTTCGAACGCAGCGCCCGCTCCAGGGTGTGGCAGCCGACGCAATTGAGTAATTGGCCTTTTTGCACGTCGGTGCCCGGCATGCTGGCGAGCCATTCGGCGTTCGAAAGTTGCGCGGCGATATCCTTGGTCTTGTGCAAGGCAAGATCGGCGATCGCAGTCTTTTCCGCTGCGACCGCGACCGGGCTGGAATGATCGAGCTCGTAACCGGTCGCCCGGATGCGCAGCGTATATTCGCCCGCATCGAGCCTTGCCGCCGGGAAGCTGTAGCGGCCATCCTTGTCGCTGACGACGGTGACGGTAACGGTCGATCCGGCCTTTTTCGCGCTTACCAAGACGCCTTCCAGCACCTCCTGCCCGGCCGTCACTCGACCCGTTAGCGCGGCGCCGGCCTGCGCCGTCGAATTGCCTGCGCCCGCCAGCCAAGCGGCGAACACAAGGAAACTGACGCTCGTAATGATTGCGCGCCGCGGCATCACGATCTCCCGACTTGCTATCGTTATTGGCGGCGGTGATTGTAGAGAGCGGATTTCGCGGAGGCTAGGGGGTCGCGGTGCGTCCGTGGCAAGATCTCATGTCGTAGCGGCGCGATCCGATCTTAAGGGGGAAACAAGTGAGCATCGACCAGGCGAGAAATGACAGCAGCAATGTGCCCGGCGTTTTCGCGGCGCTCTTCAGCAACGCCACCGTGGACCCGGCCTTTGCACGATACGGCATTTTTCTTTTGCGCATCGCAGTCGGGGTCGATTGGATCGTACACGCGTTCCTCAAGACCTATCGCGGCATGCATACTCACGAAGCGCTGCTGGCGAAGAACGGCATCACGCCGCTGCTTGCATGGCCGACATTCAGCATTGAGCTGATCGGCGGTTGTGCCATCCTGCTCGGCTGGTACACCCGGCAATGGTCGGCATTCCTGCTGGTGTTTTTAGCCGTCGTGGTCTGGATCAAATGGCCGGTCGGCTGGCTCTACTCCAACGCCGGCGGCGGCTGGGAATACCCGCTGTTCTGGCTGATGGCCCAGGCTGCCCTAGCACTTGCCGGCAGCGGCGCGTTCGCGCTGCAGGCCACGCCGGGATTCAAGCCAGAGAAGGTCTGACATGATGGGCCGATGGTGAATCCAACCGGTTCATCGCAACGCGGCCGCGATATTGCCACCATCCACCGTGGTGACGTCCGCGGTGGTCTTGAGCGCCAAGGCTTGCGCCAGAAAGGCTTGCGCGACATCCTCGGCCGCGACTTCCCGGCCAAGCAGATTGCCTTGCATGTAAGCCTGCTCGCTGACGCCGCGGACCTTGGAACGCGCCGCGATCATTTCTTCGGTCAATAGGCCTGAGCGGATCCGGTCGGCATTGACGGCATTGGCGCGAATGCCTTCGCTGCCATGGTCGAGCGCGTATTGCCGTACCAGAAACAGGGTCGCCGCCTTCGGCAGGCCGTAGGGACCGAAGTCGGGTCCCGGATTGACGGCCTGTTTCGACACGTTGAACAGCAGGCACCCGCCGGTGCCCTGCGCCCGCATGATCCCGACCGCGGCCTGCGCGACGCGCTGGTGACCGTAGAAATTCAGCTCAAAGCTCTGCCGCAGCACCGCTTCGTCAACCTCGCCGATCCGGCCCTGCCAGGCGGCGCCGGCATTCGATACCGCGATATCGAGCCCGCCGAATGCGGTTGCGACTGCCGCGAACGCTTCCCGCACGGATGCGGCGTCGGTGACGTCGCACCGAATTACCAACGCAGCGCCCCCGATCGCCCTGGCTTTGACCTGTGCGGCAGCCTCGTCGATATCCAACAGCGCTACCTCGGCGCCGGCGGCCGCGAACGCCTTGGCGGTGGCGAAACCGATCGAGCCCGCGGCGCCCGTGATAACCGCGACCTGTCCCGCCAGCGGCAATTCCCTGGCGTTGCCCAGCTTCGCCTGCTCGAGCGACCAGTATTCGACATCGAACAAATCGGCCTCCGGCAGCGGCTCGAAGCGGCCGACCGCCTCGGCATCGGTAATGGTTGATATCGCGGCCTCGGCGAGATCGGCGGCAACGCCCGCATCCTTCTTGCTGCGGCCGAGCCCGAACAGGCCGACGCCGGGCACCAGCACCACGCGCGGCGCCGGATCGAGCATGGTCTTGATGCCGCCGACGCGCGCATTGTTGCGAGCGAAATAATCCCGGTAGCGGTCGCCAAAGGCCGCGACGGCGCCACGAACCTGTTCCTTGAAACCCGCAAGTCCATCGTCTGCGGGCGCTGCGACCACCAGCGGACAATTCTTGATGCGGATGTTGTGGTCCGGCGTCACGACGCCGGCCTGACCGTAGCGTGCGACCTCGGCGCCGTTGACGAAATTCATCACTGCATCGTTGCCGCGGAAATCGAGTACGAAGCGCTTCCAGGCGCCGTCGGTTTTGCCGTCGGGCAAGCTACAGGCACCCCTGACGATCGGCGCGACCTCCGCGATGCGTGCCGGACGGCTCGGCAAACTGGCGCGGACAAATGCCGGCTTGCGATTTTTGGCCAGCCGCTGCTCGGCAAGAGTTACCAGCGCGATCATGCGCTCATAGGCTTCACGGGCGTCGGCGCCGAAACTGAAAATACCGTGCTTGACGAGGATCAGGCCTTCGACCGATGGATCCGCCTCGAATATTTGGGCTGCAGCCTTGGCGAGGCCGAAGCCCGGCATCAGGTAAGGCACATAGCCGACGCGGGTGCCGTAGACTTCGCGGCACAGCGCTTCGCCGTCGGGCTGGTCGGTGATCGCCAGCACCGACGTCGAATGGGTGTGGTCGATGAATTTGTGAGGGATGAAGGCGTGCAGCAACGCCTCGACCGACGGGTTGGGCGCCGATGGATCGATCAAATTGGCGCGCTGCAATCGCACCATCTCCTCGTCCGAAAGATGTTTCCGGGCGCGCAATTTCAGCAGCGGCGCGAGCCGCACCGCCGGCAGGCCAGCGGGCTCGATCGACCCCATATCCCAGCCGGAACCCTTGACGCAGAGCACATCGACCGCATCGCCGTTGAGATCGGCAAGCCGCGTTTTCACCGAAGTGTTGCCGCCGCCGTGCAGCACCAGGCGAGGATCCTTGCCCAGGAGACGCGTGGTATAGACCCTGAGCGCCAGATCGCGGCCGAGGCTCGCATAGCGGGCAATCGCCGCATCGGCGTCGCGATCGTTCCAGTCACTTCGCATCAGCTTTCTTTCCTCGTTATTCGGCCGCTACACTCTTCCCTCTCCCCCCTTGCGGGGGAGGGGAGAGAAAAGGAGCCACTCGTTCGGGAAATGCGGCGGACAGCGCGGCGCGGTTGGGTTCGAGTATACCACGCTCGGTGATCAGACCCGTCACCAAGCGCGCCGGCGTAACATCGAAACCATAATTCGCAACCGGCGAACCCTCCGGCACAATCCGCACGGTCTCAATTTGCCCATCGGCGGTTCGCCCGGTGATATGGGTCACTTCCTCATCGCCGCGTTGCTCGATCGGAATCTGCCGGATGCCGTCATCGATGCTGAAATCGATGGTCGGTGAGGGCAGCGCCACATAGAACGGCACATTATTGTCGCGCGCGGCGAGCGCCTTCAGATAAGTGCCGATCTTGTTGCAGACGTCGCCATTGGCGGTAACCCGGTCGGTGCCGACGATCACGAGATCGACCATCCCATGCTGCATCAAGTGACCGCCGGTATTGTCGGCAATTACGGTGTGCGGCACCCCGTGATGGCCAAACTCCCAGGCGGTGAGCGAGGCGCCCTGATTGCGCGGGCGGGTTTCGTCGACCCAGACGTGGACGGCGTGGCCGCGTTCATGCGCCAGATAAACCGGCGCGGTGGCCGTGCCCCAGTCGACCGTCGCCAGCCAGCCGGCGTTGCAATGGGTCAGCACGTTGACGCGTTCGCCCGGCTTCTTTTTCGCAATGATCGCCTCGATCAGCGCGAGCCCGTGTTGGCCGATACGCCTGTTGATCCCAATGTCTTCTTCGGCGATTGCATCGGCCCGGGAATAGGCCGCGGCAGCCCGTTGCGGCGGCGGCAATATCAGCAACATCGACCGCATCTCCTCGAGCGCCCATTTGAGGTTGATCGCGGTTGGCCGTGCCGCAATCAACGTCTTGTAGGCGCGATCGAGCGAAGCATCCGAGCTATCGTCCCGCATCGCCAGCGCCACGCCATAGGCAGCAGTCGCCGCGATCAGCGGCGCGCCACGCACCAGCATGGAGCGGATCGCGTCGACCGCGGCGTCGCAGGTGGTCAGCCGCACGACGACAAAATCGTGCGGCAGCCGCCGCTGGTCGATGGCGGCGACCGTATAGCCGTCCGGCTCGAGCCAGATACTGCGAAGGTATTTGCCATTGACCTTCATTCGGGGGCGGTTTCTCCGACAGTGCGGCGCATTCGTTCTACAGCTTTCTATGTATCTCGATATGTATCATGTCGGGGGAGCAACCCCGTGGCGGCTCCCAAGGATCGGCGGCAATTGATACTCCCGCCTCTAATGCCTGCGTCAGGACTGACGCAAGTTCTTGGGCTGGCTTCATGAAGTCATCCAATTTCGATCTATTTATTCGGAGTTGGACGCCGCTTACCTGGGATTCTGGAATTTCAAAACCCATAACGGCTCCTATTGGAAGTGTAGACGGCTCAACAGAATATCGCATCCATTTCCAGCCCGCTCGCTGGAGAACCATGATCAATCTATTGATAAACGCATATTCTGCGGCCGGATCGGCTGCTACGCCGAATGGCATTTCTGCAAATGGTTTCACCTTGGCAATGATCTCTTCCGCCTGTTCATCGGTGATGACGCGGGGAGTAATTTTCTTTTCAAGTTGCGCTAATTTTAGTTCTGCTTCTTTAGTGCGCGCATTGGCCTCTGCCGCCTGCGCTTCGGATATCGCAATTCTTTCGTCTGATTCCTGTTTGGCCTCGCCAGATGCGATAATGGTCAATCGTATCGCCACGTATTCAATAATCAAACCGATGGCGATCAGTGCATTCGCCACGAGCGCCGCTAAGCGTTCCTGGTGGCCAAGAAAGAAAAACGCAACAATCTCTAGAAGAATGCCGGCCAATATGATGAGCGTACCCCAACCAGTAGCGCTTTCGAGCGCGTCTAGTTTCTGGTGGGGAGTTTTCTCCTTTTTCTGACCCAAGGCCGATGGTCCTTACGCTCACCTGAGACGCCGTAGCCGCCGCAGACTTATGGTTTTTCTAGCGCTGGTAACAATAGTATTCTTATTGGCATTCATCTTGCGATGAAAAGTCGAATGATAGCTGGATTTCCATCGCATTCGCGCGGCGCGGGTCGGGTCGGGGAAAGGGGTCTACATGAGCAGTCCCGATGCGCGCCACCCCCTCCCCCCGCAAGGGGGAGGAAGCAATTCCATAACTCAAGCCCAGCCCTACGCGCGCAGGATCCGCCCCGCCACCGCATCGAGCTTTTTCAACAATTCCGGATCGCGCGCTTCCGGCGCGGTAATCAAGGCGGTGTCGAGCGCGCGGTCCGAACCGGCAGGACACGGTTCGTGCTCCCTCGGAAAATTCTTGGCAAGCCGAGCGATCAGGGCTTTTGCCTTGTCGGCATTGGAAGCCAGCACCCGGATGATATCCTGCACCGTGACGGCATCATGGTCAGGATGCCAGCAATCGAAATCGGTCACCATGGCAACGGTCGCGTAACAGATTTCCGCCTCACGGGCGAGCTTGGCCTCCGGCATGTTGGTCATGCCGATCACCGAATAACCAAGACCCTTGTAGGTCATGCTTTCGGCATAGCTCGAGAATTGCGGTCCCTCGATACAGACGTAAATGCCGCCGCGCGCGATCGCGATACCCTCGGCCTCGGCCGCTGTGGCCAAATGGATGCGCAACCGCGGCGACACCGGATGCGCCATCGACACATGGGCGACGCAACCCTTGCCGAAGAACGAGCTTTGGCGCTGGTAGGTGCGATCGATGAACTGGTCGACCAGCACGAAAGTGCCGGGCGGCAATTCCTCCCTGAACGAGCCGCAGGCCGACAGCGAAATCAGGTCGGTAACCCCGGCGCGCTTCAGCACGTCGATATTGGCGCGATAGTTGATGTCCGATGGTGACAGCCGGTGACCCTTGTCATGGCGCGGCAGAAACACGATCGGCAGTCCGGCGATGCTGCCGCGCCTGACCTTCGCGGAGGGCTCGCCCCACGGACTGGGAATGGCCTCCTCGCGGGCGTTCTCCAACCCGGGCAGATCATAAATGCCGGAGCCGCCGATAATGCCGAGAACCGCTTTCGTCATGCCCTCTCCCCTGCTTCGATCGTAGCGCGGCTTGGCGTGCGGCCGAAACACATCTGCATCTCGAGAGCTATCCTAGTGGTGGAGTAAGTGGGGGACAAGGACGCAGAAAATTCACTAGAATCCGTCTCAGTTTGAAATCGCTGCATGATGTGCAATTCTTGTTTCTTTGTCGGGAGGGAGAGCCATGGATCGCACGCCACCCCCAGTGTCGCTTGCCGCCGCGCTTGCTTTGCCACGGACACCAGGGCGATCGTCCGAAGTATTCGTTGACGGTGATCTTGAAGTCAAATTCGCCGCCCGCCCCACCAACGGACCGCAGGTCCCGCATCAACGCGATGAGCTCTATTTCGTCGCCTCCGGACGCGGCCACTATCGAGTCGAGGAAACGGTAACCGCAGTTGGTCCTGGCGACGTGCTGTTCTGTCCCGCGCACGTTGCCCATGGTTTCGAAAATATTTCGGAGGATTTTTCAGTGTGGGTGCTGTTTTACGGCCAGCAAAAGTAGCGGTACTCAACTCAATGAGTCCCGACCCTAGAATGTTCTAGAACCGATTTAACGCCGTGCGGCGCCGTTCGGTGGAGCGCACCAGTTCCCGCCAGATCGCTTCCTCAAGCGATCGCGCCTGTTCTCCCGCCAATTGCTCGACCTGCTCATGAAGCTCGACGAGCAGATTTCTCAAACCGCAATTGCTGGCGTCGAGATCGGATACCCTGAAACTCAAGTCTTCGGTTTCGCTGGCCGCACGCAACCGCGAACCCAAATCCGAATCCGGGATGACCTCGACGGCATCGGCAAAAAGGCGACGGAGCGCCCGGTTCTCCTCAATTCGCCGCGATGCGGCCCGGTCGAACTCCTCGATGACCGCGCCGAGCAAAACCGCATGGCGACCGAGCGCGCTTTGTTCGAACAAGGTCGGGAGTTGCGGGGCAAAATCCTGCGCCAGCGCGCGCCTGAGTTCGTCGAGATAGCTATCGACGCTCGGCCTCATCGGCGGTCTCCCGCGGCCGCATGGTGAAGATGCCCCAAAAGTTCAAGAGAGGCGCGATCCTGACTGGTGGTCTGCATCCAACCTGCAACGGCCATGATGGAGTCGCGGTTCTTGCCGGTCTGAAATTCCTTTGCCGCCGAAATCCAGATCGCCTGTCCCTTGACGCAGGAAAACAATTCCCACCAGTGAAGGGCTTGCGGGGCCGCGACAAGAGCGCTCGATTTTTCCCAAATCGCGATGGCTTGCTGTCTCGGCAGCAAGCCGCCGCTCCGCTCGTCATTGTTGAGATGCCAGACCCGATTTAGGCTCCAGGCCAGATCTTCCAGGGGATCGCCGAGATGGGCCATCTCCCAATCCAGTATTCCGGATATCGAACCGTTCTGATCGACCAGAAAATTACCGGTCCGGTAATCTCCATGCACGATGGAGATTCGTTGCGCCGGCGGCGGCGGATTGCTCCTGAGCCAGCGGATCGCGGCGCGCTGGATCGGCTGCGGCTCGAGTTCATCGGCAATCAGCACGGCTTCCCACAGATCGAGTTCACGACGCCAGCACGCCTCCGGCCCGATCGGCGCGACGATGCCGGCAAAGCCGCCCGCCCCGGGATCGGCCCGCGCGATCGACCCCAGGATGGTCCATTTTTGCTGGCCGATGGTTGCGAGGTGCCGCGCAAACGGCGGCTGCATCAATTTGAAGGGATGGGCCTCTCCGCCTGCAATTTCGGTCATGACCATGAAGGCGGCGCCGAGGTCCTCTTCGTCGGACTCGATCCACAGCGGCTCGGGAACGGGGACCTCGGAGCCCTGAAACGCCGCGATCGCCGCGAATTCCGTGCGCCGGTCGGTTTCGATCAGGCTCGCCTTCGGATCGAGCCGCAAAATGAGCCGGCGTTCAAAAGGCGCGCCATCGATCGGAGCCAGCAAGACGAAGCGATAGGTTTCCCGGGACGCACCGCCGGAGATCCGCTCGAGATTGGTGACTTCGGCCGGACGCCCGAGCTTCCTGCCGAGATAGGCCGCAAGCTTCGTTGCAAGCGTCATTCAACGCGCCCCATCCAGCATGCCCTTGAAGCCGGACGGGCCATGGCGCCCGATGCACAATTGCTCGACAATGCCGTAGCCCACTTTGTCATCCATTTGCGCCCGCACCAATTGCTGGATGTGAAGGTTTTCCACCGCAAGCGGGTCGAGCGCACCGCTGTGCCAGCGGTCTCCCGCCATCGCCAATTCGCCCTTCCAAAAGCCGTGGCTCCATTGCGGATGGCGATAGCCGATGCCCTTCATCTGGAACGTCAGGATCGGTTCGAACGAAATCGATTTCCGATTCCCCCGCTCGTCCAGCATGAAGATGCGGCCGCTCCGCGCGCGCCTTGTTCCGGACTGATAGACCAGTTCGTGGGCAACGCCGGTCATCCGACGCAGGCCGGAGTCCTCGATCCCCGGCAGGTCGTTCGCCGATGGATAACGCGGCACAATCTTGCCCTCGCCATGGAGCTGCCGCCCGTCCGAATCTTCGAAAATCCCGACATGGGTGCAGATATCGTCCCAGTGGATCGGCGCCCAAAGGAAGAAAACCTGCGGCGGACTGGTCGGCGTCGCGCCGCCGGTTGCGGGTTCGCCGACGGGGCGCACGCCCCACGACCTGTCGCGAATGGCATGGGTTCGATTGGGGCGGATCGCGACGACATCGTCGTCGATGCGTATTTCGCCGCTCCAGCGGCCGAACTGGGTGAAACGCGTGATGTCGGCGAATACGCGCTTCTCGCGCCGCAAGACCTGACGCTCCTCCTCGATACAGGCCGTTGCTGCCTCGAAGGTGAGCGTGCAGGAAAGGCCGGTGTCATTCGGCGCCAGCGTGACCCTTA
Source organism: uncultured Alphaproteobacteria bacterium (assembly GCA_963742425.1). GTDB lineage: Bacteria > Pseudomonadota > Alphaproteobacteria > Rhizobiales > Xanthobacteraceae > Bradyrhizobium. The sequence goes on along the minus strand of CAVULR010000002.1, from coordinate 115,752 downwards.
ACGTCTTCATCGGGTCGATGATCTCGACGCGAAACGGCCCGACTTCCAGCTCTCCGCGATCGGACGGCGCGCGGCGCGAGGCGTGAAACGAGCGTTGCTCGCCGCCATGGACAACGCTGAACGCGCAATCCATGATTTCCCGATTGGGATAAAGACCCAACGCAATGCCGAAATAGAACGGCTGTTCCGGAACGAATCCGTTGAACCAGTACCGATCGTAGAAATTGCGATCGGTTGTTACCGGATGCGAGATCGGTTCCGGCGTCTGGTGGATGGGGAAATCGTCGAATCGCGAAAGCATGATAAAGCCCGGTTCAAAGCATTCGGAAGCGCCCGGTCAAGGCGCAAGGCGGCTCAACCCTATCAGAGGATTTTGGGTTTGCGGCAATAACGGCCCCTTCTGCGACCAAAAATGGCGCTGCGTTGCGGCTTCCGGCGACGGGTGAAGCGCCAGGTAAAAGCGGCGCGCCGAATCAGAAATAGACCTGTTATGATTGCAGCGCTGGTCTAAGGCTAACCCTCGCAAACTCTTCGGACATCCCACCCGCATGCCCGTTCCCGCCGTCGCAGCCCCGAGAGGTGGGTCCGGTATCGCCGCCGACGCGCTCTCTTTGCTCAATTCCGTATTCGGCCTGCCCGCCTTTCGCGGCGCGCAGGAAGAGATCGTCCGGCATGTCGCCGAGGGCGGCAATTGCCTGGTGCTGATGCCGACCGGCGGCGGCAAGTCGCTGTGCTATCAATTGCCGTCATTGCTGCGAAACGGCTGCGGCATCGTGGTCTCGCCGCTGATCGCGCTGATGCGCGACCAGGTCGCGGGCCTGCTCGAGGCCGGCGTCAAGGCGGCGGTGCTCAATTCCACCCTGTCCTATGACGAGGCCGCCGCGGTCGAGGCGCGGCTGGTCGCCGGCGATCTCGATCTGCTTTACGTCGCGCCGGAGCGGCTGTTGACGCCGCGCTGCCTTGCCCTGCTTGCTCGCACCGACCTCGCCTTGTTTGCGATCGACGAGGCGCATTGCGTATCGCAATGGGGCCACGACTTTCGTCCGGAATATATCGGCCTGTCCGTGCTATCGGAACGTTTTCCCGAGGTGCCGCGCATCGCGCTGACGGCGACCGCGGATGCCCTCACCCGAAAGGAGATCGTCGAGCGGCTCGGGCTTGCCGGGGCGCCGCACTTTGTCGCGAGCTTCGATCGGCCGAACATCAGATATGAAATCGTCGACAAGCAGAATGCGCAAACGCAGCTCAAAACCTTCATCGCCGAACGCCATCCCGGCGATGCCGGCATTGTTTATTGCCTGTCGCGCGCCAAGGTCGAGGACACCGCCACCGCGTTGAGCAGGGCCGGCGTGGCGGCCCTGCCCTATCACGCGGGGCTCGATGCCAAACTCCGCGCGGGCCATCAGGATCGCTTCATCAACGAAGATGGCGTGGTGATCGTCGCCACGATCGCGTTCGGCATGGGTATCGACAAGCCGGACGTGCGCTTCGTGGCGCATCTCGATCTGCCGAAAAGCATCGAGGCCTATTATCAGGAGACTGGCCGCGCCGGACGCGACGGCAAGCCCTCCAGCGCATGGATGGCGTATGGTCTTTCCGACATCGTGCAGCAGCGGCGCATGATTGAAAAGTCCTCGGGCTCCGAAGCGTTCAAGCGGGTATCGATCGGCAAGCTGGAGGCGCTTGTCGGCCTTGCCGAAACCGTGGACTGCCGGCGCACCCGCCTGCTTGGATATTTCGGCGAGACGCCTGGCGCCGCCAAATGCGGCAATTGCGATAACTGCCTGTCGCCGCCGGTGGTTCGCGACGGCAAGGTGATCGCGCAGAAGCTGTTGTCCTGCGTCTATCGAACCGGCCAGCGCTTCGGCGGCATGCACCTGATCGACGTCCTGGTCGGGCGCATGACCGAGCGCGTCAAGCAATTCGGGCACGACAAGACTTCGGTGTTTGGAATCGGCGCCGAGCTCAATGAAAAGCAGTGGCGTGCCGCGTTGCGCCAGCTCGTGGCCATGGGCCATCTTCAGGCCGACAGCGAGGCCTTTGGCGCGCTGAAGCTGACGGAGACCGCGCGCGGCATCCTGAAGGGCGAGACCGAGGTGATGTTGCGCGAGGCGCCAACCGGCACCCGCCATCGCGCCAGCCGAACCAAATCAAGACGCGGCGACATCGTTTCCAGATCCGCCGGCCGCGGGGAAGCCGGTAATTCAAGCCTGCTCGCCGCCCTGAGAGCATGGCGTTCACAGATAGCGCGCAAGCGGGGCGTGCCGGCCTATGTCGTGCTGCACAATTCGACGATTGACGGCATCGCGACGTCGCGTCCGGCTACGCTCGCGCAGCTTCGCGCCATCCCCGGCATCGGTGACAAGAAGCTCGAACATTACGGGGACGAGTTGATCGCGCTGGTGAATGCTGGTCGCACCGAGGTTTGAGCGAAGGTGGCAAGTTATCTCAGCCTCAAGCGAGCAGACCCTAAGCGATCTCTTTCGCATCGCGCCGCCGATAGACCATCAGCATCAGCGGAGCCAGCCGGCGCAATAGCCCGTGCGCCGCGATCGGCGCCGGGTCGGTGAACGGCAGCGCGAGTTCGCTATCGGGATGGCCGCGCACCGCTTTGGAGAATTCATCGCCGAGCGCGATCGAGAGCGCGACCGCGCGGCCGTTGCAGCCGGTCCAGCCGAAGGCATTGGGCCCGAGACGATGGATGCGCGGCAGGAAGTCCGTCGTCATTCCGACGTAGCCGTTCCAGACGTGATCGAAACTGACAGGCCCGATCTGCGGCCACAGTCGTTTGAGACGTTCGGCCACGATGCTTCTCATCCTCCCGGCCTTGTTCACCGGACCGATCACGGCGCCGCCGGTGACAAGACGACTTCTCGCATCGTAGCGGGCGAAGTAAAGCTCGCCATGGGTATCCGACATCGCCTGCCGCCCGGGAATGATGGTCTTCCGAACCGTTTCGGCAAGCGGCTGCGTCGCCATTTGCCAGGACAGTACCGGCATGACCTCGCGTGCGATGGCGGGCGCCAGGGATTTCGAGAACTCGCCGGTATAGGCATTGGTGGCCACGACCAGGGCCCGGCCGCTGATTTCTCCCCGCGCCGTCCTGACCACCCATCGGTCGTTCCGGCGTTCGAACAAGGTCGCGGGCGAGCGTGCGTAAATATGGCCGCCGCGCTCCAGCAAGACCCGCGCCAGACCGCGCGACAGCGCCAGCGGGTTGATGTGTCCTCCGGATCTGTTCCAGAAGCCGCCGAACCAGGCATCCGACCCCAGCATCTGGCGGGTCGCCTCGCGGGACAACAGCTCAACCGGCGCTCCGAATTTCGACCACTGGCGCACCCGACGCTCGGCGATCGCCATGCGACCGGGCGAATGCACCGGCTGCACCCATCCGGCCTGCTCCTGTTCGGCCTGGATTTGATAACGCCGGGTCAAATCGAACAGCGTCGAGGCACTGTCGCGCAACAAGGCTACGAACCGTTCTCCAGCCGCACCATGTCTGGAAATAATGTCTTCAGGATCGGGCCGCGACAGCGTCGGGATGACCTGGCCGTTGTTGCGGCCCGACGCACCCCAACCCGGCTCCATCGCCTCGACGATGGCGACGTCAATGCCTGCTTCACGCAAATGCAGCGCCGTCGAAAGACCGGTAAATCCGGCGCCGATCACGATAACGTCGGCTTGCGCCGCGCCTTCGAGAACTGGCAATTCCGGTCCAGGCGGCGTCACCGCGGCCCATAGCGAATCCGGCCAACGGACAGTTGCCGTATCCATCGCGCCCTTTCCGTTGCCGGCGTAAAGCCGATCTGATTACCTACACCATCCATAAATGCCGGGGAGTACACAAGTGGCGCTCAAAAACATCGCCGGAATCGACCACGCCGTTCTCGTCACCAGGGACCTCGACGCGGCGGCGAAGAACTGGAAGCGGCTTGGGTTCACGGTTTCGCCGCGAGGCACCCATAGCGCCAAGATGGGATCTGGCAATTACACCATCATGCTTGATCCCGATTACATCGAGCTGCTCGGCGTTCTCAACGAAACCGAGCACAATGCGCCGACACGGAACTTTCTTGCGGAGCGCGGCGAAGGTATCGAGCGCGTCGCATTCACGGCAATCAACTCGGCTGCCGGCGCCGAGGAAATTCGTGCGCGCGGTTACGCAGCGCTCGGCCCGACCGATTTTGAACGGCCCGTTACCATGCCTGACGGCACCCGCTCGGCGGCCAAATTCAGGGTATTTCAATGGCCCATCGAGGAAGCCCCGGCGGGAATTCGTATTTTCGCATGCCAGCACAAGACGCGGGAGACGGTGTGGATTCCGCAATTGCAGCAACACGCCAACGCCGCCAGGCATCTCAAGCACGTGCTCGTCGTCTCCTCCGAGCCGGCAAAGGACGCAGCCCATATGGCGCGCATGATCGACCGCGAAGTGAGGACCGAGCCGGATGGAGCGGTGGCGGTGCCCTCCGGCTCGAACCGCGCGGATTTTGTTTTCCTGACGAAGGATTGGCTGGGCCGGCGATATCCTGGCATTCCGCTCGCGGGACTGCCCCAACGCGGCGGCGCGGGCCTGGTGCTCGCAACAAGCGATCCCACGGCTGCCGAAAAAGCCATCGGCAAGGCTGGTGTCCGGGTCGGCAGCGGTATGGTCGTGGCTCCCGCCGATGCCAACGGCGCGCTGCTCGCGTTTGTGCCGGCATGATCATGCCCAGCGGAAGCACGTGATGAAAGGTGCCGAGTTACCCCGCGACGTTTGCAGCCATCGCTGGGCAGGTATCCATTTTTGAAAAGTGAGCAATATTGGCCAGGATGTGGGCAGCCGGTATGGAAGAATGCCTCATTGCCGTCCTGCCACAGGCTACCACGGCGACTGACAGTGTTGCGCTCCCGCCGGGACCAATCTGGGGAGTGAGGTTTGACCCTCTATTCCGCTTTCATATGTTGGCTGATCGCTAATGAGCTGTTGGCTCTGGCGATATTGCGCGCCCGATTTGACGATTAAGGCGGCCTCGGAAACGACGCCGGCCTAACCGCCTCACTCTTCCCAAGCCAAGTCGTAACCTTTGCGGAGCCGCTCCGCGAGCTCATTGGTAAGGTCGCGCCATTTTTGAGGATCGCGAATACCGCCGGCGGCGGGCGTAATCGTGAGCATCGCGCGCCAGTGCGACCCACCATAGACCGTCACTCGAAATCCCGCTTTTGGACAGTCGGGGTGACTAGCAAGGTCCCGCTCGATCATTTCAGCCAGCTCGGCAGCCGTCTTGAGTTGCCGCTGCCGAGCTATCCGTTCCACAGGGTCAGGGTTCGCGGCAGCCGGTGATGAACTTTCGCCGACCAGGGAATCCCCCTCGATGACAAGATGTGACTTCGCCTCCGGCCCATCGTTGGTTTTGGGCTCCAGCGGAAACCCAAAGAAGGTCTCCATTCCGAAGATTTGCCGCGCCAAAGTGACTTTGTAATCGCTGTTGTTGTCTTCCACCATTTTTGTCTCCAGTGGCGGAGGGAGAGGATTGGGGTCGAACCTTCTCCGGTTAGACCAACCTGCCAAAAGTAACCCAGCGTGCACCCCTGACCTTCCCCGAGCAAGAGCTTGGGGTAGCCGACGACCTCTCAAGGCGCCCGTACGGTGACCGGCCTTGGCGAGGCCCGAGCACCAACTCGAGCACGGGTCAGAAAGATGCGATTTGCATCTCTGTTTATCTAAAACACCGGCGCTTCTTCGATAACGCCTCAATCAATTCCACGGGGAAAACGGCAGCAAGGATGAATCTGTGTCGCATTTGCAATAGTCATCCCAAAAAATCGCTAATAAGTTGTATTTTCCTAATTTCTCGCGTGACTCTGGTGGCGGGGTTGGTTTTCCTGTGTCGTCGATTTTATTTTTTTGGGGGACCGAATATGTCAGCATATCACTCCCGTGCCCACGTGGTGTTCTCAAGTTGCGCTGCGATGCGGCCAGCTCTGGTTTTCGGCCTACTGGCATCGTTGCCTTTCACGATGGGATGCTCGATGCACCCAATTCCGGACGACGTCTCGCGCAAGACAACCTATGACATCGTTGAAAAGATCCGCTGCGAAGCCAAGGCAGCGGTCGAGCAATATGGCCAGGGATTTAATGACGCGTCGATCGTGTATCAATTTACTTTCGACATTAATGAACACAACGATGCCAACGCCGGGTTTACGTTGTTAAACCCCTTCGCGAATGGCACATTCAACCTCGCTGCAACAGGTGCAGCAAACAGAGAACGGGATGGCCTTCGCAATTTCGAGCTCATCGATTCTTTCAATGACCTGCGAAAGCTGAATTGCTCGCGCGATAGAGAAGTAAACTGGCTATACCCGCTCACAGGTGACGTGGGTATGTATGACTCGGTCGCCACATTCATCCGGCTACAAAAAGCCGATAACCCGGGCGGCACCAGAATATTTACATTTGCCGACACGCTAACTTACATCACCACGTTCACCGGCGGAGCCACAGCCACAATGACCTTAAGCCCGGTGCCCCAACAATTCCGGTTCACGGCAGCAAACGCTGGGTTCACGGCTTCGCGGACGGATACACACAAGGTCGTCGTCACGATGGCCGCCGGACAACAAACAGTCGTCGATAGCTCAGGAAACCGGACGGTCCGGAGAATGGTCCCACACATCGATGCCCAGATCGCCGGTCTAGGCGCCAGTCGCAGTGGCCGCTCTGCCTTGGCGGTCGCCGGCAATCCTGACTCCGGTTTAGGGGTCGCCGGCGGCTTTAACAACCTACTCTCAACCAGGATGCTTCAACAAGAATCTGGCGCCGAGAATCGCGCGCTGTACGAACAGGACCGCCAACGCCAGCTCGAGTTACAGAGACGCTCGCTGGATGTGCGTGTCCTTGTCGGGCCGTAGAGGGCAAAGCCCGAGCCGGATCTGGAGGCAACGGAGGCCCTGGGTGAGTGTCCCGAAAGTGGAGAGTTGAATCATGATTTCTCCTCGTCGACTTACCCGTCGGACGTTTGCTGCGGGGATCGTTGCGTCTTGTTTCGTATCGAAAGGCGGAGCGCAGACTGCAACACCGCGATTATTTACGCGTGGGGCTAGAGTTCCAGCCGGATTTCCAAATCGAGTGAAGACCCAGAATGCAATGGCAAATGCCATAGACGAAAAGCTCCTTGCCAACCCGGATTTTCTGAAATCGGCTGGGGAGGCCTATCCACTGTTCAAAAATGTGCCAACAACACCTCCAGAGCGGTTCCTCGGTCAGGCGTCTCCGGTCAAGGACCAAAAATCCTGCGGGAGTTGCTGGGTGTTCGCTGCAACCGGCGCTTACGAGGCGGCTTATATGCGAGCGAACAAACAGCTAATCAACGTTTCAGAACAGGAAGCTCTCGATTGCACCTTCGCCGACCATAACTGCATCGTGGGCGGCTGGCACGAGGCGGTATTCTTGTATCTGCAACTTCTAGGCTTGATTGGAGGAGATGTTTATCCGTATCACGAGGCGAAGCAAATTTGTACTTCAAACATGCCACGCCAGTCGCGCTGAACTGGGGCTACGTCCGCGACAACGACATGCCTGATAGCTTCTTCGTCGCAAGTGATGTCGCGCTGAAAAACGCTATTCTCCGATACGGACCGGTCGCATCCGCGGTCCTGACGTCGTCGCCCGATCCTAAATACAAGGGTTGGGAACTCTTATTTTAAGCGATATGAGAATGGCGACGCAAATCCGGACTGGTCGAAGGAATTTCCAAATGGCGTATTTGGCGGTATCCCATCAGCAAGGCTGAAGCCTGATCAGATCGATCATGAGATCCTCATCGTCGGTTGGGACGACAAGCTCGGCGATCACGGTTGCTGGATAATAAAGAATTCTTGGGGAACAAACTGGGGTGACGAGGGATATATCAAGCTTCCCTATCAAACCAACAATATCGGGTTCGGAGCGTCCTGGATCACCGCCGTGCCAAATACAGTGACACCGGCCTTCGTTACGAAGGCGCTCAAGGACATTCATGAAAGTAGTGACCTTCTGTCTCGCTTTCCTTCGCTGGGAGAGTTGCACTGAAGGACGGGACGCCTCCCTTCCAGGATATCCAGATAGAACCGCGGAACGAAGCTCTTGCAATACGGCTTCGACTTGCAGGCTGCTCCGAAGCTCGATAGGCATGCCTCCTACTGAGCCATCGTCCAGCGCCGAAGCGGGTCACAAACACCTCGACACCGGCCGAGGATCCGGAGACCGCGCGGCGAACAGCGCGGGTGGAATAGTTCCGGCACGAGGGCAAGTCCCCTGTTCGCTGAATGCCAGGGTACTTGCGCAAACCTATTGGGAGGCAGCTGGCACGCTGTACGCCATGGGAAATTACCCCTGAAGAGACGCGGCGAAAATGCGCCCTCACTTCACACCAGCGTCGATGCATCCTTCCATGATCCCGTCGATCTCCGCGCTCGACAGGACGCCGATCTCGGCAACGAATACGATCCGCGTCCGTGGCATTCCGGGGGTCGGCGTCCCGCCGGGTGCCAACGTCGCCCGCCCGCCGGCTAACTGAAACACCATCAACCTGCCCGGCTGTTCCGCGGTATCGAACAACCCCTTCGCCCGCGCCAGTTTCGGCGCGAGCTGACCGATCGCCTGCTGCAACCGCGACAACGACACCGGATGTTCCGACGTCCAGCTCAGCGTCTCGAACCGATCCGCCGCTGGCCGTGGCCGCCCTGGCTCGCGCGGCGCCGGCGCACGATCCGCGGCCGAGAGAAAAAGAAGCGCCAGCGGGATATTGCCGTGCGGCGCGTCGACCAACACCGCCGTCGGACGCATCGCACGGACGGCATCGCGCACCCGCGCCCGATCGGCCGGGTCCGCCAGGTCAACCTTGCTCAGCGCCACCACATCGGCCGTCCGTATCTGAGACCGCAGCAGCGCATCATCCAACATGGTTGCGGGCGTTGTCGCGTCCATCACGCACAGCACCGTTTCCAACCGCGCCTCGCGCCAGATCACCGGGTCCATGAGGTTGCGCACAACGTCCGTCGGATCGGCCACGCCACTTGTTTCAATCACGATGACCTCCGGCCGCGGATCACGCCGCAACAGGAGGGCCAGCGTGCGCAGCAGATCGCCTTCCAGCGAGCAGCAGATACAGCCATTGCTCAGGCTCACGACGCCATCGGCTGCGCCCGTGATCAGCTCGGCATCGATGTTGATCGCCCCGAAATCGTTGACCACGGCGGCGATCCGTTTTCCCTCGGCATGCGCAAGCAAATGGTTCACGACCGTGGTCTTGCCCGATCCGAGGAATCCGGTCACGAGCAAAACCGGGACGGACATCTCAGCGACCGGCAACGGGCCGACGCACCGGCCGGCCCGGCCGCGCCGCCAGATCCAGCACGCCGTCCCTGATCAGCGGATGGCCGCTGACCACCAGGTGACGCACGCCCTGCGAGGGACGATTCATCGCCGAGAACGTCGCGCGGTCGGTGAGCGTTTCGAAATCGAACACCACGATGTCGGCATCCGCTGATGGCTGCAGCCTGCCCTTGGTGCGCATGGCGGGCGTGCTGGCGGCGAGAATCTCTGCCGGGATCAGCGTGCACTTGCGGACGCCTTCGAGGAGCGACACGACCCGCCGCTCGCGCACCCACTCGCGAATGAAGCGCGTGAAGCAACCCGCCGAACGCGGATGGGACGTAGCGTCGTCTGGCAGCGGCCATGCGTCGCCGGTGTAAACGCTGCCGTCCGCTATCGTCCACGGCATTGCGTCCGACGCGATCGCGCCGCCGGGATACAGCACCGACATATCGAGGAGGTCGCGATGGTGCGAGTTGTTCTCGATATCCAGGATATGCCACAGCACCAGCGTGGAGGGTTCGGCGGCCTGTGCCGCCAGCAGTTCCTCTCGGTCGCGGAAGCGCCGCCCGTCGTGCACCCGCTGCACCGTATCGTAGCCGGTACCATTGCGCACTTCGAAGTCGGGGTCGCTGAAGAACGTGGCCGCGAGCACCGTCGAACCGGTGCCGTAGGGATAGGCTTCGACCGTAATCGGGAGCCCTTGCGCCTGCGCCTTTGCGACCAATGCGGCACAGCGCTCTATGTCCGTCTTGCTGGAAGAATTGAAATGGCAGATGTGCATGTGCGCACCGGTAGCTCCGGCATAACCGATCAGGCGGATATAGGCCTCGGCGGCGCTCTCCGGGTCGATGCGAGACATATAGGCGACGTGGGTGAAGGTCGGCACGTCATGCGCCGCGGCCAGTTGGCAGACCGCGGTCAGTTCCTGCACGCCGGCACCCGGGGCGTAGGCGTTGAGGATGCCGATGCCGATGCTGCCCTCGTTCAGCCCGCCTGCAAGCCGCTCGAGGATGCCGGCCACCTCTGCCTCGCTGGCCACATTGTCAATCCAGCGGCGATCGCGCATGGCATTGCCAAAGCCCTGTAGCGAGCTTTCCGAGTTGGAGCCGGTCATTGCGCCGATGCGCGCGAACGCCCAATTGGCCGAGGCACCGTAGTTCAGCACACGTCCTTTGGCGGCCTGACGCCGATACCAGGATGCGACTGGCAACACTCCCGCCTCGAGGTCGAGCGTCGTTGTCACCCCGTCGAACGCCTGCATGCGGTCAGCCGGGATTGACTGACCGTGCGCGTGCAGGTCGATGAAGCCGGGAGCTACCACCAGTCCAGTCGCGTCGATCGAGCACTCGGCGCTGCCAAGCGCGGTGCCGACCGCGGCGATCCGGCCATCAAGTACTGCCACATCGCCGATGGCGTCCATCCCGCTGGCCGGATCCACCACCCGGCCACCAGTGATTACCAAACCAGCCATTTCGTCACTCCCGCGACCTGATGCCCGTTGCCGCGAAGCCGGCATCAACGGAAACCGCGTAGAAACGGCCGAGCGCGGGCCGTCGCAAGCACGCATTGAGGCAGATTTTCAGACCGGCAACAACCGGATTCGCCGCCGTCTACATTCGTCGATGCTCAAATCAGGTCTGCCTTAGCTTGAAGCGCAGACATTTTCGTAACCGCTGATGGTATCGACGATCGACTGCACGAAAAGCGTCCCTTCCGTGGATCAGATGTCACCGAATATCGTCGCGGCCGACCGCCCCAATTTGTCAGCCGCGATTTAACCTGTGTTGCAACCAGATGTGCGCGAGCCGCATCGAAAACCGTTCCGACTTCCTTTCCAGCGCCATTGCGAACAAAGCGAGAATCAGTGACCGTTCGCTTCGACCGCGGGAGAACACATGGACGAGTCAGCGGCTACCGCCTATCTCGAAAGCCTTAATCCTGCACAACGCCGGGCCGTCGAGCATGGTGTGCTGGAGAATGACTCCCGGCCGCGGTCACCGCTGCTGGTGATCGCCGGCGCAGGATCCGGCAAGACCAACACGCTTGCTCATAGGGTTGCTCACCTGATCGTAAGGGGCGCCGATCCCGGACGCATTCTGTTGATGACGTTTTCCCGCCGTGCTGCTTCCGAAATGATGAAGCGCGTGGAACGAATAGCCCGCAAGGTGATCGGCGATAACGCCGGCGTCATGACGGACGCGCTGGCCTGGGCCGGAACCTTCCACGGAATTGGCGCGCGTCTCTTGCGGGACTATTCAGATCAAATCGGTATCGATCCCGCATTCACGATCCACGACCGCGAAGATTCCGCTGATTTGATGAACCTGATCCGGCACGAACTCGGTTTCTCAAAGACCGAGAACCGGTTTCCGACCAAAGGCACTTGCCTTGCGATCTACTCACGATGCGTCAACGCCGAAACACCCATCGACGAGGTGTTAGGATCTTCATTTCCCTGGTGCGCCGGCTGGGCGGCCGAGCTGAAAGAATTGTTTGCAGCCTACGTCGAGGCCAAGCAGAAACAGAACGTGCTCGATTATGACGACCTCTTGCTGTACTGGGCGCAGACGATGAAGGATCCCGTTCTGGCCGGAGAGATCGGCGGCCGCTTCGATCATGTTCTCGTAGACGAATACCAGGACACCAACCGGCTGCAGTCATCGATCCTGTTGGCGCTCAAGCCCGGCGGTCACGGGCTAACTGTCGTCGGCGACGATGCTCAATCGATCTATTCGTTTCGTGCCGCGACCGTGCGCAACATTCTCGATTTTCCCGGTCAATTCGATCCGCCTGCCGATATCATCACGCTCGATCGCAACTATCGCTCGACGCAAACGATCCTCGCGGCCGCCAACGGCGTGATCGATCTGGCCAGGGAACGCTTCACCAAAAATCTCTGGACCGATCGAACTTCGGGCGCGAAACCTCAGCTTGTTACCGTCCGCGATGAAGCGGACCAGGCCCGCTGTATTGTCCAACACATTCTGGAAAGCCGGGAATCCGGCACGCTGTTGAAGGAGCAGGCTGTCCTGTTCCGGACATCCAGCCATAGCGGGCCGCTGGAGGTCGAACTGACCCGGCGCAACATCCCCTTCGTCAAGTTCGGTGGCCTGAAGTTCCTCGATGCCGCTCACATCAAGGATCTGCTGGCGCTCTTGCGTTTCGTCGAGAACCCCCGCGACCGTGTTGCCGGGTTCCGGTTGATGCACCTTATCCCCGGAGTCGGCTCGACTTCGGCGCAGCGGGTGCTCGATCACATGGCCGAAGGCGCCGATCCCTTCGCAGCGCTTGCGCACGCGCCGGTGCCACCGCGCGCGGGCGACGACTGGAAGGTGTTCGTCGGCGTCGTCGCGGGCCTTCTCCATTCAAGCTGGCCGTCCGATCTCGAGCGCGCCCGCCTGTGGTACGAGCCGCATTTGGACCGAATCCACGAGAATGCCGAGACCCGCCGCGCAGACCTTATCCAGCTTGAACAGATTGCCAGCGGGTATCCTTCCCGTGAACGCTTCCTTACCGAACTGACGCTCGATCCGCCCGACGCCACGAGCGACCAGGCCGGGATTCCCATGCTCGACGAGGACTATTTGATCTTGTCGACAATCCACTCAGCCAAGGGCCAGGAGTGGAAGTCGGTGTTCGTGCTCAACGTGGTCGATGGCTGCATGCCTTCGGACCTCGGCGCCGGAACAACAGCGGAGCTCGAAGAAGAACGTCGTTTGCTCTACGTCGCCATGACCCGCGCCAAGGACAACCTGCATCTCGTCGTGCCGCAGCGGTTCTTCACGCACGGCCAGCATCCGCAAGGCGATCGCCACGTCTACGCCTCACGGACGCGTTTCATTCCCGATCGTCTGCTTGGCCTGTTTGAAAAGACGATTTGGCCGCCGGCGATAGCCGCTGCGTCGGCTCGCTCCGCAAACTCGGGACCGCGCATCGACGTCGGTGCCCGGATGCGCGGGATGTGGCGCTAATCCGCGGGGACAGGATTCAGACAGCGCTACCCGTTCGCGTAAGGCCTGATGATCTCCTCGCCGAAACGGGCCAGCGTCGTTTCGAGATCGGGCAGGAACGCCGTCACCGGCAACGCAAGGCGGCCCGCGCCCTGCGCAATGCGCTCCTCGACGGCCGCGCGGGGGTCGGAGCCGGAATTCGGCAACGCACCGGGACAGCCGAGGATCAATTCCACCTTTGCCGGGTCGCGGCCGGCCTGGTCGGCCGAACGGCGCACGACGTCGAGCAGCGGCAAGGTGTCGACCTGCGCACCGATCGAGGGGAAAAAGCCGTCGCCCAGGCGGCCGGCACGGCGGGCGGCTGCTTCCGAGTGACCGCCGACGATGATCGGCACCGATTTCGCGACCGGCTTCGGATTGCAGCTGACCTTGTCGAATTTCACAAACTCGCCCGCGAAGCTGGCACCGTCGCCGGCCCACAAAGCGCGCATGGCCGCGACATACTCGTCGGCGCGCTTGCCGCGACGCTCGAAAGGAATGCCGAGCGCCTCGAACTCCTCTTTGAGCCAACCCACCCCGATGCCGAGTTCGATCCGGCCGCCGCTGAGATAGTCGAGCGTGGCGACCTCCTTGGCCAACACCAGCGGGTTGCGTTGCGGCAGGATCATCACCGCCGTCATGAAGCGCAGCCGCGTGGTGGCGGCAGCAACCCACGTCAGCCAGATCAGCGGATCGGGCATTTTCGTCGATGGTTTGCCTGGCAGCCGGCCGCTCGGCCCATAGGGATAGACGCTCGTGTAGTTCTCGGGCCAGACGACGTGTTCGACCGCGAACACTGAATCGAAACCGGCCGCCTCCGCCAGGCGTACCAGACGGCGCGCGCCGTCAGGATCGTAGAACGTGTTGTTACCGAAGTGCAGGGCGAATTTCATGACGGTTGTACCTTCCCGGGTCGATCGGAGCCTTCTTGGCGCCATCATGGCACGTGGCGAGGGCATCGGGGAGCCGTGTTCATGGCACCCTCCCGGCGCGCCGGCACCTGTTCAAGCGACCCGACCCTTCGTATCCTCGGGCCACGGAGGACGTGACGATGAAGCTTGGTCTGGCAATCGGTTATTCGGGCGCACATCTGGACGTGCCGGTCGCGCTCGTGCAGCGCGCGGAAGAGCTGGGTTACGACTCGGTCTGGTCGGCCGAAGCCTATGGCTCCGACGCGATCACGCCGCTCGCGTTCCTCGCCGCCAAAACCAACCGCATCAGGCTCGGCACCGGCATCATGCAGTTGGCCGCGCGAACGCCAGCCAACGCCGCCATGTCGGCCGCCAGCATTGACGCGATGGCCGGCGGCGGCCGCTTCATCGCAGGCCTGGGCGTCTCAGGACCGCAGATCGTCGAGGGCTGGTACGGCCAGCCGTGGGGCAAGCCCTACTATCGGGTCAAGGACTATGTCGCGATCATGCGCAAGATTTTTAAGCGCGAAGGCCCCGTAACGCATGAAGGCCGCGAGATCAGCCTGCCCTACAGGGGCGAGGGCTCCGCTGGCCTGGCCAAGCCGCTGAAGTCGATCCTTCACATGAACCCCGACATCCCGATCTATCTCGCCACCGGCGGTGAGGCGATGGTCAAGCTAACGGCTGAGATCGCCGACGGCTGGCTGCCCATGGGGTTCGTGCCGGGCGCCATGGAGGAGTACGGCCCGTGGCTGGAGGAAGGCTTCCGCCGCGCCGGAAACGGCAAGAGCTTGAAGGATTTCACCATCCAGGCCTCGGTCCATGTCGAGATCGACAACGACGTGAAAGGCGCCCTGACGCGCCTCAAGCCGGAGGTGGCGCTCTATGT
The DNA here is from genome assembly GCA_963742425.1 of uncultured Alphaproteobacteria bacterium. Taxonomy (GTDB): domain Bacteria; phylum Pseudomonadota; class Alphaproteobacteria; order Rhizobiales; family Xanthobacteraceae; genus Bradyrhizobium. The sequence continues at coordinate 100,623 of CAVULR010000002.1, read as the reverse complement.
GGGCGGCATGGGTCACCGCACCAAGAATTTTCACAACGACATCATGGTCCGGCGCGGCTTCGGCGACGCCGCCAAGCGCATCCAGGAACTATACCTCGCGGGCCACAAGGCCGAAGCCATCGCCACCGTGCCCGACGAGTGGGTCGATATGAAATCGCTGGTCGGCCCACCGGCGCGCATCCGCGAACGCTACCGCGCCTGGGAGGACAGCGGCGCGGATTCGCTCAGCGTGCGATCGCACCAGCCGGAAGCCATCGAGGTGATGGCCAAGGCCGCGCGGCTGAACTGAGGTCCTGACCAGCGGAGCAAGCGCCATGCGTCCACCCCTTCGCGTCGGTACGGTCTACGATTTCCGCAACACGCCGGAATCGGGCATGGACATGCCAAGTCTGTACGCCGCGATCATGGACCAGGTGGTCATGCTCGACGGGCTCGGCCTCGATCTCGTGTGGTTCACCGAGCATCACTTCCTCGATGACGGCTACCTGCCCTCGTGGGTGCCGATGGCGGGCGCGATCGCCGCGCGTACCAAACGTGTGCGGCTTTCGAGCGACGTCTGCCTGCTGCCGTTCAACCATCCGGTTCGGCTGGCCGAGGACCTCGCGGTGCTCGACAATATCAGCAATGGCCGCATCGAGGTCGGCGTCGGCATGGGCTACGCGCCGCACGAGTTCCGCGGCTTCGGTCTACCCGTCTCGCGTCGCGTGTCGCTGACGGACGAAGGCATCGAGGTGCTGCGCCATTGTTTCGCCGGCGAGAAGTTCAGCTTCCATGGCAAGCGCTACGATTTCGACGACGTCGTGATCAGGCCACGCTACGTGCAACCGGGTGGCCCGCCGCTCTGGATCGCTGCAATGTCGGAGCCCGGCGCGCAGCGCGCAGCACGTAATGACAGCAACTTCTTGCCACAGGGCGCGCGCTCAATGGTGCTCGATCCGTGGCGCGCGACACTCAAGGCGTCGGGCCGCAATCCCGACGATTTTCGCGTCGGCATTATCCGCTCCTGCCTCGTGACCGACGACCCCGAACGCGACTGGCCGGCCGTGCGCGCCGCCGAGCGCTATCGCGGCCAAATCTATCGCAGTTTCAACAAGGACGAGAGCGCCGCCGGCGGCGTTGCGGGCAATACGCGCGAGGCCAGCATCCCGCAGACATGGGTGGTCGGCAACGTCGAGCACTGTGTGAAGGAACTGACATCGTTCGTGCGCGAATACGGTATCACCGACCTCGTCACCTGGGCGGTGCCGCCGGGCATGCGGCCGGAACAGATGAACGGCAGTCTCGAACGCTTCGTGCGCGACGTGGCGCCGCGCGTCAAAGCCGCGGCCGCGATGGCCTAGCGCATGATCCGGAAAAGTGTGCAGCGGTTTTCCGAAAGAGCATGGGCTAACAAGAAGCTTTAGCGCGATGGCGATTCACCCTAATCTCATCGCGCTCTAGGCGGAAAGAAGGACGGCGAATGAGTGTCGCGATCGGACTGGGCTGTGCGGAGTTTCCGTTTTCCGGCGCAGCGGCGTACTGGCGCTGGATCGACATCTGTGAGGCCGGAGGTGTGGATTCGATCTGGCAGACCGACCGGATCGTCGGCCGTCAGCCGTTCCTTGAATTGATGACCACGATGGCGGCCCTGGCAGGACGCACGCGGCGTATGCGGTTCGGCATGAACGTCGTGTCACTGGCATTCCGCGATCCCGTGCTGCTGGCCAAGCAGTGCGCCACCATCGACGTGCTGTCTGACGGCCGCCTGCTGCCGGCCTTCGGTATCGGCAGCCCGCTGGCGCCGGAATGGCAGTCGCTCGGCATCGACACCAGGACGCGCGGCCGCAAGACCGACGAGTGCCTGGAAATCATTCGCCGCCTGTGGCGAGAGGAGTTGGTCGACTTCAGCGGCGCCTTTTACGACTTGAGGGGCGTCACCATCGCGCCGAAGCCGGTGCAACCCGATTTGCCGATGTGGATCGGTGGATCCAGCGACGCCGCGATCCGACGCACTGCGCACATCGGCACCGGCTGGCAGGCCGGCGGCGATTCGCCGGCCGAGGCCGGTCGCATCGTGGCCGCGATCAAGGCCGCCACCGCCGAAGCCGGCCGATCGATCGACGAAGATCACTACGGCGCCGGCTTCGCGTTCCACTTCGGCAGCCGAGACGCGCCCGGTGTCGGCAGGGCGATGGATGCCTACGCCAAACGCACCGGACGCGACGCCACGCACGTGTTCGTCGTCGGAAACGCCGAGACGATCCTCGCGCGCGTCGGCGAATATGTCGACGCCGGGGTTTCGAAGTTCGTTTTGCGGCCGCTGGGCGGCGACGACGACGCAATTCTGGCCCAGACTCGCCTGCTGATCGAGCAAGTGCTGCCGCGCGCGGAGGCGCGATGGCCGAAACTTCCAAAGGTCATCATGACCGGTTCATCATGAAACAAAATCAATCGCCGACCACCGGTCCGCGAACGACGCCACGAGGGAGAGAGCGATGCGCATCGGCGGGCAAATGTTTTTCACCGACTACTCGATGTCACCGACCGAACTTGCGCGGGCGCTGGAGGAGCGCGGCTTCGATTCGCTCTGGGTGCCCGAACACTCCCACATCCCCTTGACGCGCAAGTCGCCTTTCCCCAGCGGCGGCGATGTGCCGAAGAAATATTACGACGTGATGGACCCGTTCGTGGTGCTCGGTGCGGCCGCGGCGGTGACCAAGACGCTGCTGCTGGGGACCGGCATTTGCCTGATCGCCCAGCGCGACCCGATCCAGACCGCCAAGCAGGTCGCGTCGATCGACCAGATCTCGGGTGGCCGTTTCCTGTTCGGCGTCGGCAACGGTTGGAACGAGGATGAGATGGCCAACCACGGCACTGTCTTTGCGACCCGCCACAAGCTGGCGCGCGAGCGTATCGAGGCGATGAAGGTGATCTGGACCCAGTCAAAGGCCGAATATCACGGCGAGTTCGTGAATTTCGACCCGATGATGACCTGGCCGAAGCCGGTCCAGAAACCGCACCCCCCAATTTTGGTCGGCGGCGCCTTCCCCTACGGCGCGCGGCGTGCCCTCGCCTACGGCAACGGCTGGATGCCCCACCGCACGCGCACCCAATACGCGGACGTGCAGGCGCTGCTGCCAAAATTCCGCGAGATGGCGGCCGAGGCGGGCCGCGATCTCGCGTCGGTGCCGATCACGATCTGGGGCGCCAAGGAGAACCTTGACCTGCTCAAGCGCGACCGCGACAACGGTATCTCGCGCGTCGTGGTCGCCCTCGATTCCGCCAAGGCCGACAAGATCCTGCCGGAACTCGATCGCTGGGCGACGTTGATCCGCCAGCTCGGCAGCTAGACGAGCGGCAAGACCTCGGCCTTGAATTTCTGCATGCCGCTAAGGACTTGGTCGGCCGTTGAACCGCCGAATCCGAAATCGATGCAGCCGACGCCCATGTCGCGCAGCGCCCTGATGTCGGCGGCGAGGAGCGCCGGCGGACCGGCGAACAGGCGATGCTCGCCATCGCTGGCCTGGGCTGGCGCGTTCTCGCCGAACACCGTGACGCGCAGGCTCAGGCCGACCGCCCTGGGATCGCGACCCGCCTCAGTGACCATCTTATGCAGGCGAGCCGCCTGGGTCTTGAAACGCGTCAGACTATCGAGCGGATTCTGCGGGTTGGTGCCGATCGGGTACCAGGCATCGCCGATGCGGGCGGTTCGTCGCAACGCCGGGCCGCTCTCGCCGCCGACCCAGATCGGCGGATGCGGCTTCTGAACGGGCTTGGGGTCGAAACCGATATTGGAGAATTGGACATGCTTGCCGTCAAACTTCGGCGCATCCTTGGTCCAGAGTTCCACGAAGGCGCGCACATATTCATCGGTTACTGCGCCACGCGCATCGAAGTCCGGCGCGTCGATCGCCTCGAACTCCTCACGCATCCAGCCCGCACCGATACCCAGCGTCAGCCGGCCACCCGAGAGAACGTCGATGGTCGCGAGAATCTTGGCGGTCAGCACGGCCGGTCGATGCGGCACCACCATGACGGAGGTCACGAGACGCAGGCGCGTGGTTTTCGCCGCGATCCAGGCGATCTCCGTCAGCTGTTCGTGGCGCTCGCCGCGGGTACCGCTGGGGAATTCCCCGGAGGCGCTGTAGGGATATTCGGCCGCGATCGCGGTCGGAATCACGACATGGTCGCTGAACGTCGCGTAGTCGAAGCCAATCGCCTCGCCGCCAACCACGATCTTCGCAAGGTTATCCGCCGCCGACAGGGGTCCGGCGGTCGGTGCGTTGAAACCAATCAGCATTTGTTGCGTCCTTCCTTGCATTGCATTGCTCGCGTCGATGCGACACCATGCGGCCGCGAGCGGGTGGCGGCAAGCGCGTCCCGCGACTACATGCGACCCGGTACGAACGGAGACGACGGATCATGACGGCGGCCGGTAGACAGGCGAGGCGGCAGCGGTTCGACGCCCCGCTGGCCGAACTGATAGCAGAAGCCGCGGCCTTGCGCGATTCCACACATGGAAGGCTGATCTCCTACTCGCGCAAGGTCTTCATTCCGCTCACCAAACTCTGCCGCGACGTCTGTCACTACTGCACGTTCGCGCAGGTGCCTCGCGCGGGCAAGCCCGTCTACCTCTCGCCCGACGAGGTGCTCGCCGTCGCGCGCGCCGGCGCGGCCGCGGGTTGCACCGAAGCGCTGTTCACGCTGGGCGATAAGCCCGAATTGCGATACCAGGCCGCGCGCGACGCATTGAAGGCGCTCGGCCATGAAACCACGATCTCCTATCTGACCGCGATGTGCGCGCTCGTGCTGCGCGAGACCGGATTGTTGCCGCATGCCAATCCCGGCGTGATGACCCGCGAGGAGATCGCCGGCCTGCGCGAGGTGACGGCCAGCCAGGGCATCATGCTGGAGTCCACCAGCGAGCGGCTCTGCAGGCAGGGCGGCGTTCACTACGGTTCCCCCGACAAAGATCCTGCAGTCAGGCTGGAGACCCTGCGTCTGGCCGGCGAACTGAAGGTTCCGTTCACGACCGGAATCCTGATCGGCATCGGCGAGACGCGCGACGAGCGGATCGACGCGCTGGAGGCGATTCGGGATCTGCACGCTGCCCATGGTCATATCCAGGAAGTTATCGTCCAGAATTTCAGGGCCAAGCCCGACACCAAGCTCGCCAATTCGGAGGAACCCGATCTCGACGACCTGCTCTGGACCATCGCGACGGCGCGTCTGATTCTCGGGCCCGACATGAATATCCAGGCGCCACCAAATCTGTCGCCCGGAGTTTATCAAAAGCTGATCGATGCAGGGCTCAACGACTGGGGCGGCATTTCGCCGGTCACGCCCGATCACGTAAACCCCGAAGCGCCCTGGCCTGCCATTGCCGAACTCGCCCGCAAGAGCGCGGACGCCGGCAAGCTGCTGGTGAACCGCCTGCCCGTCTACCCCGCCTATGTGCGTGCCGCCGATACGTGGCTGGCTCCCGACATCGCCACCCGCGTGCGGCGCATGAGCGACGCTGAAGGCTTCGCGCGCGACGACGACTGGGCAGCGGGCAACACCAAGCCGCCACGGGCGCCGCTGGTGCTCGCCCGCCGCGTCGACGCCGGGATCGCAGGAATTGTCGAGCGGGCCACATCGGGCGAACGGCTCGCTTCGACCGACATCGTGCGCCTGTTTGCGGCACGCGACGCGGACTACCGGTACGTCACGCAGGCCGCCGACGCGCTGCGACGCGCGGTCAGCGGCGACGTCGTGCATTACGTCGTCAACCGCAACATCAACTACACAAACATCTGCTACTTCCGCTGCAAATTCTGCGCCTTCTCGAAAGGCCGCACGCACGAGGATCTGCGCGGCCAACCTTATGATCTCGCCATCGAGGAAATCACGCGTCGCGCAATCGAGGCGTGGGATCGCGGGGCGACGGAATTGTGCCTGCAAGGCGGCATCCACCCCGACTACAACGGCGCCACCTACGAAGGGATCTGCCAGGCGATCAAGGCGGCCGTCCCCGAGATGCATGTCCACGCCTTCTCAGCTCTTGAAGTGACGCAAGGGGCGGCCACGCTCGGACTATCCCTCCACGAGTTCCTCGAGAAGCTGAAGGCGGCCGGTCTCGGCACCCTGCCCGGCACGGCGGCCGAAATCCTTGACGATGAAATACGCGCCATCATTTGCCCCGACAAGATCGACACCGGGCAGTGGCTCGACGTGCAGCGCGCCGCCCACCAGGCGGGTTTGCGCACCACCTCGACCATCATGTACGGGCACGTCGAAACGTCCGCTGCGTGGGCGAAGCATCTCCTCGCGCTCCGCGACTTGCAGACTGAGACCGGCGGCTTCACCGAGTTCGTGCCGCTGCCCTTCGTCCACATGGAAGCGCCGATGTACCGCCTCGGCATGGCTCGCCCCGGCCCGACGTTCCGCGAAGCCGTGCTCATGCATTCAGTCGGACGACTGGCCCTGCATCCGCTGATATCAAACATTCAGACCTCCTGGGTGAAGATGGGGCCGGCGGGCGCCGCAGTCTGCCTGAAGTCCGGCGCAAACGATCTCGGCGGCACGTTGATGAACGAGAGCATCTCGCGCGCCGCCGGCACCCAGCACGGCCAGGAGTTTCCGCCTCACGACATGGAAGCGCTCATCCGCTCGATCAATCGCGAGCCGATGCAACGCGACACGCTCTATCGGCCGGTGCCGAAAGACCGTCGAGCTGTATCCATGATTGCGGCCGAGCTGGAGCCGATCGTGCTGACGCCGCCGCGCAGGAAGGCGGCGGTCGGTTAGCCGATGCCCCGCTCGGCCAGCAGCGCGGGCACGCCAAGTTCGTCGAGCAGCGCGCGGGTACGGGTGCCGGCTGATTGCGGCAGGCGCAGGAAGAGCGCCAGATCGACGGGATGATCGATATCAACAGCAATTCCGGGCTGACGGATCACCGTCGGCTCGATGCCTCGAAGACGCGCGGCTTCGAGGTGCGGGAAATAGCTGTTATCGCCGAAGCGAAGCGGCACCGAATCCGGCGGCGAGCAGACCACGGCATTGGATCCGAGATCGTCATGCGCCGGCGAAATCGTGAAAGAAGGTGCTGCGAGATGCGCCGATAACACCGCGTCTATCTCGCCGGCGCGGGTGGCTGGAATGTCTCCGGGCAGCGTGATCATGCCGCGGCGACCTTCGTCCGCGAGAAGGCGCCGGCCGGCATTCACGCTGCCGGTATGTCCGTCGCGCGCGCCCGCGGTCACAATCCGCGCACCAATCCTTATCCCAAGAGCCGTCGCATGCGGATCGAGCGTGACGATCATCACGCCGGCCAGAAGCCGGGAGCCGGCAACGGCGGCGAGCGTATCCGTCAGCATGGTCTCGGCGAGACGTCGGCGTTCTGGCGGCGACAGCAAGTCCGACAGCCGATGCTTGGCGCCATCGGACTCCTTGACCGGAATAACCGCCCAGATGTCGTTCATGGCCGCGCGGCCAGTGCGTCCGCCGCCTCGAGCGTCACGCGCGCCAGCGTCTCCCGGTCATGCAGGCTTTTCATCAGGGTTTTGGCGATCGTGATCCGCGCGCCGACCTTGCCGCCGGCATCGGCGTCGACGTGGTCGACGATATAGCCATCGAGCAAATCGCCGTAACGTGCGGCGACGCCGGCGGCGCTGGCCTCGAGGCCAAGCTCGCGCATCATCTTCGCGGTCGGGCCCTTGACGGCCTGTCCGCCGATGATCGGTGACACCGCGACAACAGGTGCGCCACTCGCCTTGATCGCATCGCGCATGCCTGATATCGCCAGGATCGGCTCGACGCTGATGAAGGGATTGGACGGACAGACGATCACGGCCCGCACATCGCCGGAGCGGAGTGCCGCCATGATGTCGGCGTGCGGCCGGGCAACCGTCGCGCCGTCGAAAGCCAACTCATGGACAACCGGCCGGCACTGCTGGCGCACGAAGTAGTTTTGGAAGTCGATCCAGCCCTCTTCAACGCGCACACGGGTACGTACGCGATCATTGCTCATCGGCACCACGCGGGCACCGACGCCGAGGCGCCGGCAAATGTCGGTGGTTACCTCCGACAGTGTCTGCCCCAAGCGCAGCCGACGGGTGCGCTCGACATGCAGCGCGAGATCGCGATCGCCGAGCCGAAACCAGTCTTCGCCGCCGAGCGCGCCGATGCTGTCCATGAACGACCACGTTTCGTCACGCCGGCCCCAGCCGGTGGCGGGATTGTCGATGCCAGCGAGAACATAGGTCAGCGTGTCGATATCCGGCGAGATGCTCAGTCCAAGATGCTCGAAATCGTCGCCGGTGTTGGCGACCACGAGCAGTTCGTCGGCCGGCAGGACGAGGCTCAAACCGAGCGCCAGTTTCGCGCCGCCAACCCCGCCGGACAGCGCCACGACAAGTCGCTTGCTCATCGGAACATGTCCTCGGCGGCCGGGCGCACCAACTCGGACGCAGCATTGTCGGGACCACGCCACGTCAGACCGCGCACGACCACGACAGGCTGGCCTTCGGCACCCTGCCCCATCACCAGCGACGCTGCAGCAGCGATCTCGTCCGCATGCCCGGTGATGCTGACCTGAAGCGCGCGGCCGAACAGATCGGGCGAGCCACGCAGATCCATCAGCGACGGGAGGCCGGCGGCGCCGATTGCCACGCTGCAGGTCCCGCGCCGCCAGGCACGGCCGAAGCTGTCGTTAATGATCACCGCCACCGGCACGCCGAACTTTTCCGAAAGGCGCCTCCTCAAGATCGCCGCGCTGCCGTCGGGATCGACCGGCAGTAACAGCGCTCGCGGGGGGTCATCGGGCGAGGCCACGTTGGACTGGTCGATGCCCGCATTGGCCATCACGAAGCCGAGCCGGTGCTCGACGATCAGGATGCCCGGCCTCGCCCGCACGACGCGCACCGATTCCGACAGGATCAGTTCGACGAGGCGCGGATCTTTCTGAACGTCGCCGGCGAGTTCGATCGCCTCAGTCGAGGGTTCGACGGTCGCGAGATCGACCATGCGCCCTTCGGCCTTGGAGACGATCTTCTGCGTCAGCACGAAGACGTCGTCGCCACGCGGCACGATGCCACCGCGCGCCAACCCCTCGCCGATCAAGGCGACGAGATCGTCGCCCTTGCGCACCAAGGGAATGCCGGGGACGGCGAGGATTTCGACGGCGTTGCTGCGTTTCATCGGCCGGTCCCGCGCACTCAACCGAAACGCTTGCGCAGGCGCGGCAGCACGTGCTCGCCGTAGAGTTTCAGGAAGCGCGCCTGGTCAGGCCCGGGCGCGTGGAACACCAGATTCCGGAAACCGAGACCGACATAGTAGCCGATCCGCTCGACGTGCTCGTCGGCGTCGCTGGACACGATCCATCGACTGGCGGCGCGCTCCAGCGGCAGCGTGTCGGCGAGGCGCTGCATCTCGACGGGATCCTCTACCGTCATCTTTTCCTCTGGCGTCAGCGCCAGCGCCGCCCAGTGGCGCGTGTCTTCGAGCGCACGCACCTTGTCGGTGTCGAACGACACCTTGACCTCGATCATGCGATCGTAGGGTCGCGACGGATCCTCCGACGCAGCAATGCCCTCGGCGACTTTCGGCAACAGCGTTTCAGTATAGAGCTCCGGCTTCTTGCCGCTTGTGCAGATGAACCCCTCGGCGGAGCGGCCGGCGTAACGCGCCACCAGGGCACCTGCGGCTGCGACATAGATCGGCACCGGTGTATCCGGGCGGTCGTAGATCGTCGCTTTCTCGGTCTTGTAGTACTGGCCTTCGAAGCTGACCCGCTCCTGCGTCCAAAGTGCCCGAATCAGCGTGACGGATTCGCGCAGGCGAGCGAAGCGCTCCTTGAATTCCGGCCAGGGCTGCCCGGTCGAAGGCACTTCGTTGAGTCCTTCGCCGGTGCCGATGCCGAGCACGACGCGTCCCGGGAACATCGCACCCATCGTGCCGAACGCCTGGGCGACGATGGAAGGATGGTAACGGAAAGTCGGCGTCAGCACGCTGGTGCCAATAACGACCCGCGAGGTTTTGGCGCCCAGCGCGCCCAACCACGTCAGCGAGAAGGGCGCATGGCCATCGACGTGCTTCCATGGCTGAAAGTGGTCGCTGATGTAGACCGAATCGAAACCGACTTCCTCGGCAAGGCACGAGAAGCCCAGCAATTTGCCCGGAGCGAACTGCTCCGCCGATGCCTTATATCCGAGCTTGATCAACGCACGTCTCCTGGCTGGCGCCGGTCAATGCCGATGCTGTGGTGCCCGTCGCGGAAATCTATAGACTAGCGGGAAACCGGCAACCAGCCAAAGCAAGGAAACGACCATGCATCTCGGAATTGCCCTGCCTTTCGGCGATATCGGTGGCGATGGCCCGATCGTGCGCGAATTCGCCGAGCTCGCCGAGGCCGAAGGCTACGACGGTCTCACGCTGGCGGATCACGTGCTCGGCGGCAACCCGGCCAACCCCGCCAGCGGCCGCGCGGGCGGGCTCGGCCTGTTTCACGACCCCTTCGTGGCGTTCGGTTTCATCGCGGCCTGCACAAAAAAGGTCGAACTTTCCACCCAGGTGCTGATTCTCGCGCAGCGTCAGACGGTGCTGGTTGCCAAGCAGGCTGCCAGCCTCGACGTGCTCAGCGGCGGCCGCTTCCGGTTCGGCGTCGGCGTCGGCTGGAACGAGATGGAGTTCGTCGGCCTCAACGAGAATTTCCACAACAGGGGCAAGCGGTCGGAGGAACAGGTCCAGGTGATGAAAGCGCTGTGGGCCAATCCCTACGTTACGTTTGAGGGCAAATGGCATCGCCTCCCGGACGCCGGCATCAATCCGCTGCCGCCACACCGCAAAATTCCGCTCTGGTTCGGCGGTCACATGGACGTGACGCTACAGCGGATCGCGAAGTGGGGCGACGGCTGGATGATGCTGTCCGAACCGCCGGGGCCCAAGGCCGTCGCGGAATTCGACAAGTTGCGCCGCCTGGTGGAAGCCGAGGGACGGGATCCGGCCTCGGTTGGTCTCGAAGTCTGGACCTCAACCGGCACAGGCACCGAAAAGGACTGGCGCGAGGAAATCAGCTTCTGGAAGAAGGCAGGCGTCACGCATGTCACGCTTCACAACACCTTCGGCGGCTACCATCACAAGCGCATGGCCGGCCGGAGCATGACCGACCATGTCGGCGCGATGCGCCGCTACCGCAACGCGGTGGCCGATCTGCTCTGAGGGAGGGTGGCACCCATGCGCCTCACGTATCGGCGAGCGCGGCCAGCATGCGGTCGCGGGCGGCAAAATCGCCGTCTGCGTGGACGGGCTGCAGACAGACATGCGTGGCGCCGGCCGTGAAGTGCGCCCGCAAGCCGCGCCTGAGCGTGTCGGCGTCGCCCCACAGAACCATCGCATCGATGAACCGGTCACTGCCGCCGTCGGCGAGGTCAGCCTCGGTGAAGCCCTGGCGCAGCCAGCTGTTGCGGTAGTTTGGCAGCACCATGTAGCGCGACAGTTCCTTGCGCCCGAGCGCCCGCGCCTTCGCTGGATCGGTCTCAAGCGTGACCTTCTGCTCCACCGCGAGCCACTTCGAAGGCCCGAGGATGGCGGCGGCCTGAGCCGTATGCTTCGGCGTCACGTTGTACGGGACAGCGCCACGCGACTTGGCACCGCTCAGCGCCAGCATCTTCGGTCCGAGCGCTGCGACCACGACCGGAGGCTGCTCGCCGGCGGGCGTGAACTTGTTGATGCCGTCGAGATAGGTGCTCATCGCGGCCAACGGTTTGTCGTAGCGGTGGCCGCGCAGGCCCTCGACCATCGGAATGTGGCTGACGCCGAGACCGAGAATGAACCGGTCGCTGTAGAGCGCGTTCAGCGAGACCATGGCGCGCTGCGCGGTGAAGGAATCGCGTGCATAGATGTTGGCGATCGAACTGCCGATCACCAGCTTCTCGCTGCTCGACAGCAGCCACGCCGCCAGCGACATCGACTCGTAGCCCCGCGATTCCGGGTACCACAGGGTCGAGTAGCCATTATTCTCGACCGTACGCACGAAATCTCGCAGCTGCGATCCGTCAAGTTTATCGGTGCTGTACCACACGCCGAGGCGACCCAGTTTCATGTCGATTGTCTCCGGTTGAAGGGCACGTGCGAGGGCGTCTATCAGGCTGCGATTCCGAGAATGGCGCGCCGGGCACGCCCGACACCCTCGGATTGGATGTCGCTGGCGAGCTGGCGCAGTCGCTCGCGATCGGCGTCGTTTTTCACCGCGATCGAGAATTCGCAGTTGGTGACCACGTCGCCATACCGGTCGCAAAGCTTGCGGCCGATCGTGTCGTAGGTTGCGATGGTCACGAAAGTGTGCAGGACGTCATCGCTGATGTGCTGAGGCATCTCTTCCCAGCGTTGCGCTCGCGACAACAGCTTCAGCCGGTCCGCGAGGTCGCCCAGACCGAGATGGTCAAACGCGGCGCGATATTGCGGCGTTGAGGCATAGAAGGCGATCCGCGCGCGCGCATCACGCACCTTGGGCACCAACTCCGCCTCGCTGGCGGCCGTGGCGACCAACGGCTTCATGCAGACTTGAAAGCGATCCAGCGACTTTCCAGCCTTTATCGCACCCGCCCGCACAGCCGGCAGCATCACCTTTTCGATGTAGGATGGCGTGCATACCGGATGCGGCCGGAGGCCCTCGGCGACCTCGCCCGCCACCTGACACATCAAGGGGTTCACCGCCGCTATATGAATGGGAATGTCTGGGTGCTCGATCGGGCCCGGATTGAACAAAGGCACCATCAGATTGATGTTATAGTGCGGCCCCCTGACGTCGAGTGGCGTGCCGTTCTGCCAGCAATCCCAGACCGCGCGAACCGCACTCACATACTCGCGCATCCACGGCCCGGCCGGCGTCCATGGCATGCCGAAACGTCGCTCGATATGGGCCTTCACCTGCGTGCCGAGGCCCAGCGTAAAGCGGCCGCGGGACAGCTTCTGCAGCGTCCACGCGCTCATCGCGGTCACGGTCGGACTGCGGGGAAAGGCAATCGCGACCGACGTGCCGAGCTTTAGGGTCCGCGTCGTCTGGGCCGCCAGCGCCAGCAGGATGAACGGGTCGTCCTTGGTTTCCTCGACCACCAGTCCGTCGTAGCCGATCTCTTCCACTAGGCGCGCGTCGGCGGCGACGGAATGGAGATCGAGCGGCATTTCCGGCGCACGAAGGCCGGGATCAACCTTGCCCAGCGGCAGCAGTGTCTCAAGCAGCACGTCGTCACTCCACGATGAACGGCTGCTGTAACCCTATCACACCAATGCTTCGGACCAAGACGTCGCGTGATGCGCATCATGATTTCGGCCTGGCGGTTTGCGAGCGCGCTCTTCAGCCCTTGACAGCGCCGGGGCGGTCGGCCGCAATGGCTTGCCAATTTGAGGTGGCGCATGGACATCCAGACCAGTCCAGACCCGGTCGCCCGCGCTCGCGAGCTCGGGGCGGAGATCGCCGTCATGGGGGACGAGATCGAGCGCTCGCGCCGCATCCCGGAGGCGTTGCTGGGGCGGCTTCATCACTCCAGGCTGTTCCGCATGCTACTGCCGCGCTCGGCCGGCGGCGACCAGACGGAGCCTGCGGTCTACGTGGCGGCGGTCGAAGAGCTCGCCTTGCACGACGCCTCGATCGCGTGGAACGTATTCGTCGCCAACAGTTCCGCCCTGATCGCCGCCTATCTCGAGCTTGCGGTCAGTCACGCCATCTTCGCCGATCCGCGCAGCATCGTGGCCTGGGGACCGCCCAACGCCTCGCGCGCTAAAGCGGTTGACGGAGGCTATCGGGTAACCGGCCAATGGGATTTCGCGAGTGGCTGCCGGCAAGCCCGTTGGATGGGCGCGCACTGCCATGTGCTCGAAGCGAACGGCGCGCTGCGGCTCAACCGCTTCGGCCGGCCCACGGTCCGCACGCTGCTGTTTCCGGCGAGCGAGGCAACCCTGCTCGACACCTGGCGGACGATCGGGCTGCGTGGCACGGCGTCGGATTCCTATTGCCTCAACGACCTGTTCGTGCCCGAGGCGTTCAGCACCACACGCGAGGACCCGACGCTGCGCCGCGAGCACGGCCCGCTCTATGCCTTTACAATGCAGTGCCTGTATGCGACCGGCGTCGCCGCTGTGGGGTTTGGCATCGCGCGCGCCATGCTGTCCGAGTTCGTCACGCTGGCGTCCCGCAAGGCGCCCCGCGGCCTGGCCCGGCTCGCCGACAACGCGGTCGTGCAGGCCGACGTGGCGCGCGCGGAGGCGCGACTCGGCTCGGCACGAGCTTATTTAATCGAGACGCTCACCACGATCTACGCCCATGCCGACGATGTAGCGCCGATCGAGGTAGCCGATCGGGCTCGCCTGCGGCTCGCCAGCACCAACGCGATCCAGGGCGCGGCCGAGGTGGCAGACTTCGCCTACAAGGCAGCGGGCGTCGACGCGATCTTCCCGGGTAGCCCGTTCGAGCGCCGCTTCCGCGACATGCACACGCTCTCTCAGCAGATCCAGGCACGCGCCGCCCATTTCGAGTCGGTCGGGCAGATCCTGCTCGGCGTGCTGCCCGAGGTGTTTCTCTAGAGTGGCGGACGTTCGCCAGACGAGGTGCCAAGCTAGTCTCGAAGATCTACGGACCGTCGAGCGAAGCAAGCAGCCGGTCGATCAGGGCTTGTGAAGCGCCCTGATAGGCCATCGGGTCGAACAATCGCGCGAGCGCGCCGGCATCGAGATGTGCCGTAACGTTACTATCGCCGGCGAGCACGTCGCGAAGGTGTTTCTTTTCGGCGATCGCCCTCTTGCTTGCGCCCTCAATCAAATGGTGGGCGTCGCTCTTGCCGATCTTTTCCGCAAGCACCATCGACACGGCCTCAGCCATGATCAGCCCTGAGGTCGCATCGAGATTTGCGCGCATGCGCGCAACATCCACTTCCAGTCCCTCGGCGAGATCGACAACAGCCGCAACCGCGCCCGAAGTGACCAGCATCAATGATGGAAGCGTCGGCCATTCCGCATGCCAGGGGCCGGCACTGCGCTCGTGCTCCTGTACCTGGGCCGCGAAAATGGTGGCGGCGAGATTCGGGGCCATGGTTGCGGCTGCAAGGATGCTTGCGGCCGCAACGGGATTGCGCTTGTGAGGCATGGTCGAAGAGCCACCACGGCCTGCCCCCGAAGGTTCAAAGGCTTCGGCAACATCGGTCTGCATCAGGAGAGAGATGTCGCGCGCGATCTTGCCGCAGGTGCCGGAAATGATCGCAAAGACCGAGGCCGCCTCCGCGATGCGATCGCGATGCGTATGCCACGGCGCCTCCGGCAGCGGCAAATCGAGTTCCTGCGCCAATCGTTCGGCCACGGCAAGCCCGGAGTTGCCGAGCGCCGCCAACGTGCCGGCAGCGCCGCCAAACTGCAAAGCCAACGCCCCCTCGCGCAAGCGTCTCAAACGCGTACGCGAGCGGGCCAGGGCTGCGGCATACTCTGCCAGCTTCAGCCCGAACGGCATCGGGAGAGCATGCTGCAGCCAGGTGCGCGCGACGAACGCGGTCGTGCGGTGTTGCCGGGCAAGCCCGGAAAAGCCTCTGATTGCCCGTTCGATATCATCGAGCAGCGCGTCGATCCCACCACGCACCATCAGCATCGTGGCGGTATCGAGCACATCCTGGCTGGTCGCGCCCCAATGCACGTAGCGCGCGGCTTCGGTATCGATCCCGGCGACGCTGGCCGTCAACGACTTCACCAGGGGAATAGCCAGATTGCCGGAGCGGGTTGCGGCATCCGCAAGTATGGCAAGGTCGAACAAATCGGCTCTGCACGCCTCTGCGATCTTGCTCGCTGCTGCGGGTGGAATGATGCCGGTCGCGGCCTCAGCCCGCGCCAGAGCGGCCTCAAAGTCGAGCATATATTGCAGGAAGGTGGCATCGTCGCAGGCGGTTCGCATCGCTGCGCTGGAAAACATCGGCGCCAGAAGAGGAGAAAGAGCCGTACTCATGCGCGCATCCTGGCTCCGCCCCTGCCCGCTCGCCTATCCGACACGGGGCATCTTGCGCGGTCGCGCTTCTCTCGTCTGGGCCGCAAGGCGGACGCCCGCGTTTGACGCGCCAAATCCCTTGTATCCGCGTCGCTCCACGATCTCGAAGAAAAAGCGTTCCTCAAACGCGTGGGTGTAGGCCTGGAAGAATTCTCCCTCCTCGTCCCGGTCGTACAGAATCCCGTTTTCCTTTAGCGATCTCAGCAAGCCAGGATCGAGTTCGTAGCGGCTGTCGATGTCGTCGTAGTAGTTGTCCGGAATCTTCAGAAGCGTCGCTCCTGCCGCGCGTATGGCCGATACAGCTTTGAAGATGTCATCGCATCCGAAGGCAATGTGCTGCACGCCGGCCCCAAAGAACTCGGAAAGGAATCTGGACGGCATGGTTTGTGTAGCGGTCGACGCGTTAAGAACGAGGCGAAGCGATCCATTTTGGTTTTGCAATACCTGGCTCTTTACGAGCCCCAGCGGATCGGCAATCTCGAGCTGGGGCGACCTCTGAACGTGGAACATCGCCCCGTAGAATTGCTCCCAGGAGAGCATTTCTTCAAATCGCATCACCTGCGATATGTGGTCGACTTGATTGAGCAACCCGGCCTCGGCCCTGTCGTTGACGGGAATGAAGTCGATGTCCCAATTCGCCGACCCCGGCTCCAGGAAATAAAGCAGACTGCCTCCGACGCCGCGGATCGCCGGAATGGTCATTTCGTCAGGACCCACCGGCTGCCGGAAAGTGGCCGCTTTGAGCGTGTCAGCGCGACTGAGCATCGTGGCGACGTCGTCCACTTCAAGCCCGATCGCGCATACGCCCGAACCATGCGTCAGGTAATGCGATTGAGCGAAGCTTTTCTCGGAAGAATTTATCAGCAGGTTTATCGAGCCCGAGGACCATCGCTCTACGGCCTTCGAGCGGTGACGTCCGCTCAATCTGAAGCCAAGCTCGCGAAACAGCTCTGCCAGCCCGGCCGCATGTGTCACATCGACTGCGAACTCGATGAACGCCACGCCAGAGGCGTTCGACCGGGCACGCAGTGCGGGGACCGATTGGCCGTCCTGGCCTCCTTCACTGTCCAACAACATGAGTGAGCGCATGCCGTCGATCGCGACCTCTTTGGTCGATTGAGCGCGGAATTGGTCATTGAAGATTTCGAGAGACAAAGGCCCCTTGTATCCGGTGGCATTTACTGCCTGCATGAAATCGCGGACCGGAAGACTGCCTTGGCCGGGGAAACAGCGGAAATGCCTGCTCCAGGAAAGCACGTCGAGATCGAGTTGCGGAGCATCTGCGAGCTGAACGAGGAAAATACGGTCGCCGGGAATCGCGCGGATCGGTCCGACCGGAAAAGACGGAGCCAAAGCGTGGAAGCTATCCAGAATGATCCCGATCGATTTGTGGTCGGCCCGTCGAACGATCTCCCAGGCGTCTCGGTAGTCATTGACGTGACGTCCCCATGCCAGGGCCTCGAATCCAACGCGCAGACCCCTTGCGCCCGCCCGCTCTCCCAATTCGCGAAAGTCATCGGCAGCCCGATCAATCCCGCCCAGCGATATGGGAGAAACATTGCTGCAAACGAGCAATAGATCCGTGCCCAACTCCTGCATGAGGTCGAATTTCTTCTCGACCCGGCGAAACGTCTGTCGGCGCTGCGGTTCGGGCATTCCTTCGAAATCGCGAAATGGCTGCAAGGCGCAGATCCCGAGCCCGAGATCGCTGCACATCTTGGCGACGTCCCGGGCGGAACCGTCGAAGCAGGTAAAATCGTTCTCGAAGATTTCGACCGCATCAAAACCGGCTGCCGCGATGGTCCGGAGTTTCTCATCGAGAGATCCGCCAATCGAGACCGTTGCGATCGAACGTATCATCCTGGTGCTCCAAATTGTCCGACGACCCAACTAGCTAACCGTAACTGGAGCGAATAAGCGGCATCTTCGCTAGCGGTTCGAATGAGGAACGATGAACCACGATAGACCATGCACGTTCCAGCGCAATGACCTAGAGGCGCGGGACACATAACGTCTTGTTATTTTTTGGCGACCCGCAAGGGCGCCTTCGACAACCCTGTTCGACCGAGACCGCCAGCTTGCATTTCCAAGCGAAGGCAATGGATGAAATGTTCGATGTAAAGCGACTGGGGCGTGCCGCGCTTGACCGCGACGTAGGTGTCGAACCTGGTAGGCTCAACGATCCGCACCAGCTCAACATCGGGGAAAGAACCATGAGCCAGCGTGAACTGATCGATGACGGCGATGCCAAGTCCGGCCTTGACCAGCGCGCAGACGGTCGTGCCGAACCGTGCCCGGATGGTGATATCGTAGTCGAGCTTCTTGCGGGCAAAGATGTCGGCCATGATCCGCCCATAGGGATCCGTCGGGTCGATGCCGATCAGCGGGTAGCGGACGATATCTGCCGCTGAAATTTGCTTGCGGCCCGCAAGGGGATGTCCCACCGGCACGATGCAAAACAACTCTCCAGGCGCGAGCGGAAGGAAGTCGAGGCCCGGGTGATCGAGCCGATAGCTCATCGCAACGCAGTCACCCCGGCCGAGCAGCAGAAAATCGATGGCTTCCTCGATTTTGAGGATGTTGATATCGATGCGCAGGTCGGGGTATCGCCGCCGCACGCGCTCGATAGCGCGGGGCACCATGACCTGAGCAATGCTGGGTACCGAACCAATGCGGAGCTCCGACAGCGCACCGTGACCGATCTTGGAGATGATCTCGGTGAGGTCATCGACTTTCTTGTAAACACCGTTGATCTGTTCAAAGATGTTCTGAGCTTCAGGCGTTGGAAAATAGCGCCCGCTCTGGCGCTGGAAGAATCTGATGCCGAGAGACTTCTCGGTGTATTTCACCAGCCGGCTGATACCCGGTGCCGACACGTTGAGAAGCTTCGCCGCGCCAGCAATGGTGCCCGTCACCATGACCGCCCGGATAACCTCGACCTGGCGCAGTGTCATCATTTCCTGAAACCCCAGCATACCCAGCCGGTCTGGCAGAGGCCGACCCTAGCGCAAAACCGATTCCGGGCAATCCCGGATTGGGTTTCAACCGAATTGGACGGCCGCCCCTTCGGAACGAACGCGTGGTGGACTTACGCCCTGCAGCCAAACACAATGCCTGGTATTGCGCCATAAGCCGCCTCGGCTGCTACTTCACAAGAAGTCATGAGAGGAGGTGCCATGAGAAAACATTATCGCATTGAGGTGTCTCTGGTTGCGGCGCAGGCATCTCACCCCAAAACGCGACCCGGATCCGGCCGCTCCTGATACCGATTTTCGGTAATCAGGAATCCGAGTTCGTTACGCCTGAAATTGTAGCTTAACATGATGTTCGGTTTCTCGATCAAAACGGTAATTGTGTTATCCTGGCCGCCGACTATCGTAGCGCTGCTCTCGACCTGCTTCGCAGTCTGCGGTCGACGGTGAAATGCATATCCTTCAATTCTGAACTGAGTGACGCGGCGACGAACACAACCTCGGACACTGACCTGCAATTTTTCAAAGAAGCCCGCAAAGGGACATTCAGCAACGCAATAGGGAGGCCGAAATGGCAAGTTCAACAGCAGAATCCGAATATCATGCGAGTCAGTCGAAGAAAGCCGCTGCCAGCGGATGGATCGGATCTGCACTCGAATACTACGACTTTTTCATCTACGCGACGGCAGCGTCGCTGATATTTCCGCAGATCTTCTTTCCATCCGAAAATCCCACAGTCGCAATCATCGCGTCTCTGGCGACATACGGTGTAGGTTATCTGGCCCGGCCGATCGGCGCATTCGTTCTCGGACACTGGGGCGATACCCACGGTCGTAAGACAGTGCTGATCGTCTGCATGTTCTTGATGGGCATCTCGACGATGCTCGTCGGCCTTCTGCCCACATATCAGCAGGTCGGACTTCTGGCACCGGCGCTTTTGGTGATCCTGCGCCTGATCCAAGGCTTTGCGGTGGCCGGAGAAATCTCCGGAGCGAGTTCCATGATTCTCGAGCACGCCCCGTTCGGGCGACGCGGATTCTACGCCAGCTTCACTCTCCAGGGGGTACAGGCTGGTCAGATCCTTGCAGCCGCAGTCTTCCTGCCGCTCGCAGCGTACATGCCGACCGAAGCATTCAACAGCTGGGGCTGGCGCATCCCGTTCCTGCTCAGCTTCTTCGTCATCATAGCCGGCTACATCATCCGCCGCGAAGTCGATGAAACACCTGCGTTCGCCGAGGAAAACAAGCAGGGTACCGTTCCGAAAGCCCCGATCGTTCAGGCATTCAAGCTGAGCTGGAGGGATATGATCCGCGTGGTTTGCATGGCGCTGATGAACGTCATTCCGGTCGTCGCCACCATCTTCGGCGCCGCCTATGCCGTCCAGCCGGCTTACGGAATCGGCTTCTCCAAGGACGTCTACCTCTGGATTCCGGTCCTCGGCAACATACTGGCCGTGCTCGTCATCCCGATCGTCGGCAACCTGTCGGACAAGATCGGCCGCAAGCCTCCGATCGTCATCGGTGCGCTCCTCTCGGGCCTGCTCGCCTTCGGTTACCTTTATGCGATCAGCATCAAGAACGTTCCGCTGGCGATCACCATGTCGCTGTTGATGTGGGGTGTGGTCTATCAGGGCTATAACGCGATTTTCCCGAGCTTCTATCCCGAATTGTTCCCGACCCGAACCCGGGTGTCGGCGATGGCGATATCTCAGAATACCGGAACAACCATTACGGCGCTGCTTCCGGCACTGTTTGCAACGGTGGCACCTCCCGGCTCGGCCAACATCCCTGTTACCGTCGGCGCAATAGCGTTCGGCATAACGGTGATTGCCGCGCTTGCAGCCGTCACCGCCAAGGAAACCTACCGGATCAACATCAACGATCTTGGCAATCCCGATGCTGTTCCCATGGTTAAGGCGGAATACGAGAGGAAGCGCGCCGAGGCTCAAGCAGCATAGCCGGCGTTCAAGCGTGAGCACCGTGGAAGATCATTCTTCGAACCCTGTTGGTAACGTTCATCGCCAGCAAGCTGCCGCGTCCCGGCAGAAGACCTGAAAAGGACGCGGCAGAGCTCTCTTCATCATAGATATGCGAGGTACGTCAGCATGACTCCCGAAGCAGAATTTCATCAACGCGACCGTGATCTTCATCCGCCCGCCCTTACGCCTATCTACAAAACGAGCGTGCTACGTTCACCGCGTATCCCGCTTTGGTCTCTGCAAAACTCGCTTTCAGAGGTAACCGGTCCGATATTTTCACCGGACGAACTCGGTCCGCTCGATAACGATCTCGTCCTGAACTATGCCAAGCAGGGTGAGGCGATCGGCGAGCAGACCATCATCCATGGCTACGTCCTCGACGGCAACGGCCATCCGGTATCCAACACGCTCGTCGAAGTCTGGCAGGCCAATGCCGGCGGGCGCTACCGCCATCGCAACGACACCTACATCGCGCCGATCGATCCGAATTTCGGTGGCTGCGGCCGGATGCTGACCGATGAGCAGGGCTATTATTTCTTTCGGACGATCAAGCCCGGCGCATACCCGTTTCGGAACCGCATCAACAGCTGGCGGCCGGCCCACATCCACTTCTCGGTGTTTGGGTCGGGCTTTGCCCAGAGATTGATAACCCAGATGTATTTCGAGGGTGATCCGCTCATCCCCCACGATTCCATCATTGCAACCATTCCCGACAAGTCGGCGGCAGATCGTTTGACAGCGCGGCTCGACCTCAATGCGTCGCGCCCCCTGGAATGCCTCGCTTACCGCTTCGACATTGTGTTGCGCGGACGCCGGCAGACCTTGTTCGAAAACAGGCTTCACGGAGGTTAGCATGACACCGACCCCCTTCATCCCTTCATATCTCCCGGAGACGCCGTCACAAACGGCAGGTCCCTACGTACATATCGGCCTCATTCCGGCCCAGGCCGGCTTTGAAATCTTCGAAAACAATTTCGGCGGCGATATCGCCGGTCCCGATGTCGCTGGCCAGCGCATCACAATCGAGGGACGGATCTTCGACGGTGCGGGCCATATGACAAAGGACATGCTGGTGGAGACTTGGCAAGCGAATGCGGCCGGTCGGTACAATCATCCAGCGGACACCCAGAACAAAACACTCGACCGCCGCTTTCGTGGTTGGGCGCGGACCGGAACGGACTTCGTAACCGGGCTTTACACTATCCGAACCATCAAGCCGGGAAGCGTGGCGGGCCGCAGGGGCCGCAAGGCGATGGCCCCCCACATCAATTTCTGGCTGGCGTCTCGCGGCATCAATATCGGCCTGGCGACGCGCATGTATTTCGGCGACGAGGAAGCTGCAAACGCAGACGATCCCGTTCTCAACATCATCGAGCAGCCGGAGCGGCGCAAGACGCTGATCGCACCGCGATCGGAACGGAACGGCGCGATCGTCTACACCTTCGACATCCATCTGCAAGGTGATCGAGAGACTGTGTTCTTCGATGTTTGAGGCGTCGGTCGCGCCATCGGCCAATTGGGTCCGAAGTAACTATTCCTGGAGGTAAATCGAGATGGCGACAGACGCAGAAATTCTGGCCTCGGTCAAACCCGGCAAGCCGCCGGCCGACTGTCCGGTGCTCGGCACCTGGCAATTGCGGAGCTACGTCCGCGAACGCCTGTCCGACGGACAGCGGCACAATCAGTTCGGTGAAGCACCTGTCGGGTATATCGGTTACGCGCCGGACGGCCGGATGTACGCCATTTTCACGCGCGACGACCGTGTGGCCCCCCGCGACATCGTGCCGACCGACGAGGAAGGCGTGCAATTGCTCGGCACCATGGTTGCCTATGCCGGCTCATTCTCATTGGGAGACAATGTCGTGGTTCATCACATCGACACGTCGTGGAACCAGGCATGGACCGGCACGAACCAGATACGGCACTTCGTACTCGATGGGGACACGCTGACGATCACGACTGCGCCGTACAAGAGCTACCTGGACGGCACCATGGGTCGGTCAATTCTGGTCTGGACCAGGATCTCATGATGACATCGCCTCACACCTGCGAAAGCGTGCAATGAAAGATCCATTTGCGATTGAAGGGTCACATGTGCTGGTGACCGGCGGCTCAAGCGGCCTGGGGCGCTTTTTCGCCGTCTTTCTCGCCGCGCGAGGAGCCCGCGTCACAGTCGGCGCGCGCCGTGCGGACGCGCTGGCCAAAACCGTCGACGGCATAACGAATGCCAAGGGCGAGGCTCAAAGCGTCGTGATGGACGTCACCGCCCCGGCGAGCATCGACACCGCGCTGAACGCCGCCGAGGCGCGCTTCGGTCCCATCGACATCGTCATCAACAATGCCGGCGTCACGGCGACCCGGCCTGCCCTGCAGCAGGACGAATTGGATTGGGACAAGGTCATCGATACCAATCTGAAGGGAGTCTGGTTGGTCGCGCAGGCAGTCGCACGACGAATGGTCGCGCACGAGGTGAAGGGCTCGATCGTCAACGTGGCCTCGATCCTGGGCCTGCGGGTTGCAAGTTCCGTCGCTCCCTATGCCGTTTCCAAGGCCGGCGTGGTGCAGATGACCAAGGCGCTGGCGCTGGAATGGGCGCGCTACGGCATTCGTGTCAACGCACTTGCGCCCGGTTACTTCGAAACCGACCTCAATGACGATTTCTTTCAGGAGGCGGCGGGGCAGGCGTTGATCAAGCGCATTCCACAGAGGCGGCTTGGCGAACTGCGCGAGCTCGAAGGTCCGCTCTTGCTGCTGGCTTCGCAGGCCGGCTCCTACATGACTGGCAGCGTGATCGTCGCCGACGGCGGACACCTGGTTTCGACCCTTTGATGAGGGCTTCTTACAGGCTTGCAAGTTTCACTGAAGCACGGGTGATGATCCAATGAGCGCAAACGGCACGCATCCCTTCGAGAGTAATCTGGACCGGCATCCGGCCAATTACATCCCGTTGTCGCCCGTCAGCTTCCTGACCCGCGCCGCAAGCGCCTTCGCCGGCAAGTTGGCTGTCATCGACGGTGAGCGTCGCTACACCTATGCCCAACTGCTCGATCGCTGCGTCAGGCTCGCATCCGGACTGGCGCAGCTAGGGGTCAAACGGCTGGATACCGTGTCGATCATCGCATCGAACATTCCGGAGATGATCGAGGCGCATTTTGCCGTTCCGATGCTGGGAGCCGTGCTCAATCCGCTGAACACCCGCCTGGATCCCGCGAACATCGCGTTCTCGCTCATGCACGGAAGCGCCAAGGTCCTGATCGTTGATGCCGACTACGCACCGCTGGTCCGCCAGGCGCTGCAACGGGTAGATCGCCAGATCATCGTCATCGATATCGCGTCTCCCGATGCACCGGCCGCACCGATCGGCACGCATGCCTACGAGGCACTCCTCGCCGGCGGCGACCCCAATTTCGACTGGCCGGGCGTTACCGACGAGTGGCAGTCGCTGTGCCTGCTCTATACCTCGGGCACCACCGGCGACCCGAAAGGCGTCGTTTACAGTCATCGCGGCGCCTATCTTTCGGCGCTCGGCAACGGCTTCAGCTTCGGACTGACCTACGACAGCATCTACCTCTGGACGCTGCCGATGTTCCATTGTTCCGGCTGGTCCTACCCGTGGGCCGTCGTGGCCGCCGGCGGAACACAGGTCTGCCTTCGCAAGGTCGAGCCCGCGCAAATCTTTCGGCTGATATCAGACCATCGGGTCACCCATCTTTGCGGCGCTCCGATCGTGCTGAACATGCTGGCTCATGCGCCCGCCGACCAGCGCGTGCCGTTCCAGCACACGGTAACGGTTGCGACCGGTGGGGCGGCACCGCCCTCCTCTGTCTTCCGGTCGATGGAAGCCCTGGGTTTTCGGGTCACGCATCTTTATGGGGCCACCGAGACCTACGGACCCGCGACGTCCTGTGTGTTCCAGCCGGAATGGAATCTGCTGCCGGACGACGAGCGCTTTGCGAGAATGGCTCGGCAAGGTGTCGCCTATCCGATGGTGGAAGCAGTCACGGTTGCTGACCCCGAGACAATGGCTCCCGTTCCACGCGATGGCGCGACGGTTGGCGAGATCATGGTCCGCAGCAATACCGTGATGAAGGGCTACCTCAAGAACGAAGTGGCTACCGCAAAGACCCTGGTGGGAGACTGGTGCCTGTCCGGTGACCTCGCCGTTTGGCATCCCGACGGGGCGATCGAGATCAAGGATCGCTCCAAGGACATCATCATCTCTGGCGGCGAAAACATATCGAGCCTCGAGGTCGAAGAGGTGCTGACCCAACATCCCGCCGTGATGCTGGCGGCGGTCGTCGCCCGGCCCGACCCGAAGTGGGGTGAAACGCCTTGCGCATTTCTCGAACTCAAGCCCGGCGCGACGCGGCCCGACGACAAGGAGGTCGTTGCGTTCTGCCAGGCGCGCCTGGCGCGTTTCAAGGTGCCGAAGACGTTTGTCTATGGCCCGCTTCCGAAAACATCGACCGGAAAGATACAAAAATTCGTCCTTCGCGATCAGGCAGGCACATTGTGAACGAAGGGCGCGACACCGATTCTGCGGAAAGGCATCGCAACGCCGATCGCTCGCCGGAACGGCGGGCGATGACAATGCAGCACGCCCACGTCAACGGTATCAAGATCGCTTATGGCGTCAGTGGCTCCGGGCCGCCGCTCGTACTCGTCATGGGCTATCGCCTCAGTTCACTGGCGTGGCCGCTCGACTTCGTAGACGCGCTGGCAGAACAGTTTACCGTGGTGCGGTTTGACAATCGCGGCACCGGTGGCAGCGAAAAGCCCACATCCGGCTATGAAATCTCGAACATGGCCCGCGATCTCGGCGGGCTCCTGGACCATCTGGAGATCCCCCGCGCCCATGTTCTCGGCTATTCCATGGGCGGGGCGATCGCGCAGGAATTCGTTCGGCAATTTCCCGATCGGGTTCTGCGTCTCGTACTCTGCGCGACGATGTGCGGCGGCCCGCGCGCAACCTACGCATCTCGATCCGTTGTCCGGGTCATGCGGGAACTCGACGGACTGAAACCTGAAGAGATCGCCCGGCGCATATGGCGTGTTACCTATTCGCCGGGATATCTCGAACACCACCACGAGCGGGCCGAAGACCAGATGCGCCGCGAAATTGCGGCACCCACCCCTTTGCACGCAGCGGACCTGCAATATCAGGCTTTTGCGGAATTTGACTGCTCCGGGGTGCTTCCAAAGGTAGAAGCCCCAACCCTTGTGCTGACCGGTGATCTCGACGAGTTGGTGTCACCGCAGAACTCACGGCTGATCGCCGGTCTGGTTCCCGGGGCACGCTTGATCGTCATTCCCGGCTGCGGCCATCGCGTGATGTGGGAGGCCACCGATGAATGTGTCGGGTTCGTTACAGAATTCCTGACCGACGTTTCCGAAGGGCGTAGCGACAACTTGCCCTCTAGCATTTCGCAAAACGGCCAGACCGGCGCTGTGGCGGATTTGATCAATTTTTTCGCGCCTGCGGTGGAGCTGTATGCGAGCTGGCCCTGGATGCTGGCGGGCGCCGGCGTCGATACGATGACGATCGCGCGGCAATCCATCTACTTCGGCGGCAAGGCACAGTTTGGCGACGGCAAGCCGGTTGTTCTCGTCCCGGAGTTCGGCGGCAACCTGTTCTTCCTGATGCTCTCGGATTGGCTCAAGGCGCTCGGCTATCGTCCAGTGACTGCAAGGAGCGACGATCAGTCCGTTACCGACCTACTTCGCACCACCGTCCAGCGAACCGGCCGAAAGGCCGTGCTGGTGGCGTCAGCCTCCGCAATGCAACCCACTTTGAAAACTGCCGCAGCCCACAAGGATTGGGTGTCCGACATCGTCCTGCTCAATGCATCGCGCCATGCCGAAACACCCGCCGGGATTCGCACCCACTTTATCGCCTCCCGATGGTTGCTGCTCCCGGCCATGGCCGCGTTGCCGCAGCTGTTGCGGAATATCCAGATCGAATTGATCGAAGCCCCGAGCCCCTGCCCCAATTGAAACGAGCCCAATCTGCTGATCCCGGAGCCAACCATGAGTCGCATCGTCTACGTCTTGAACGGACCCAACCTCAACCTTCTGGGCAAGCGACAACCTCACATCTACGGGCACGAAACGCTTGCCGATGTCGAGGCCGAGTGCCGCAAGGTCGCCGGCGAGCACGGGTTTGAGATCCGCTTTCACCAGTCTAACCGTGAATACGAGATCATCGACTGGATTCACGAGGCCCGCGAGGCTGCAGGCGGTATCGTGATCAATCCCGCCGCATTCACCCACACGTCGGTAGCGATCCTCGACGCGCTGAACGCCTTCGAAGCACCGGTCATCGAGGTCCACATCTCGAATGTCCACAAGCGTGAGGAATTTCGCCACCGCTCCTATGTCTCGCTTCGCGCCGATGGTGTGATTGCGGGGCTTGGAACCCAAGGATACGCGCTGGCGCTCCGCCGTCTCGCATATCTGCTCGACAAACCTGCCGCAAAATAGATTCGCGCTCCCGCAAGACGGCGGCGCGATCGCCGCCCAACTCTGCGAATAACCATGTTGATGAGAAGAGGAATACAGCCATGACGATCAGCGGACGCACGAAGCTCATCGCCCATCTCGGCTATCCGACCGAGAGTTTCAAGGCACCGATGATCTACAACCCCTATTTCGAGCGATACGACATCGACGCCGTCGTCGTGCCGATGGGATGCAAGGCCGAGGATTATCCGGCGTTTCTCAAGCTCGCGTTCAAGCTTTCCAATATTCACGGCGCGCTCATCACCATGCCGCACAAGGTGACCACTGTGCCGTTACTGGATGAGGTCTTGACCACAGCGAAGGTTGCGGGTGCATGCAATGCAGT
The DNA here is from genome assembly GCA_963742425.1 of uncultured Alphaproteobacteria bacterium. Classification (GTDB taxonomy): domain Bacteria; phylum Pseudomonadota; class Alphaproteobacteria; order Rhizobiales; family Xanthobacteraceae; genus Bradyrhizobium. The sequence goes on along the minus strand of CAVULR010000002.1, from coordinate 72,847 downwards.
CCGTCTTGGCTCCGGCGGCACCCTTGTTGGCGATATGTTCGACGGCGAAGGTTTCGTTCGGGGCATTCTGCGCAAGGGACGAGCGTTGGCCGGTGCGCGCGTGCTTGTGGTCGGAAGCGGCGGCGTCGGTTCGGCGATTGTGGCATCGCTGGCCAAGGCTGGCGTGGCCGAGATAGCACTGTTCGACGCCCACGTTCCGACCATGAATGGTTTGGCAGAACGTTTGCGTGCCTATTATCCAGCGTTGAAGATCGGGGTTGGCTCCAAGGATCCCGCGGGGTTCGATGTCGTCGTCAACGCAACCCCCCTCGGCATGAAGGAAGGTGATCCGCTGCCGATGGACGTCGACCGAATTTCACCCTCGACGTTCGTGGGCGAAGTCGTGATGAAGCAGGAAATCACGCCATTTCTGGCGGCGGCAAGATCGCGTGGCTGCGAAATTCAGATCGGCACCGACATGCTGTTCGAGCAAATTCCAGCCTATCTCGAATTCTTTGGCTTTCGTACGACGACGCCCGACGAACTTCGGGCGGTTGCCCAGATCAATTACTGAGGGCCGCTCTTCCGGTCGCGCGGACGCCCGTATGCGGTAGCAGCCTTCGCCGATCAAACGGGAAGCAAAGTCCAAGCTTCACCATCATCGATGGCGCCGGAGCAGTCTGACCAAAAATGATGGTTCGGTCCGGCTTTGCGGAACACCCGGCCTCGGATATGGTACCCTTACAGACGTCCGACAGGCGTCAACGAGCTTTGGGAGTGAACCAAGAAAATCAAGATACGCTCAGGGAGGAAACGGAATGGCAATAACTCGTCGTCAAGTCTTGGCATCCGCGGGTGCGGCGGCCTTTGCAAGTAGCCTGGCCAAGCCCGCGATCGCAGCAAAGGAGCCGATCCTGATCGGCTATCTGCCGGCGCTCACCGGTCCGTCGTCGTCCACCGGGGTTGGCATCAACCGCGGAATCCAGCTGGCGGTGCAGGAAATCAACGCGGCCGGCGGCATTGATGGGCGACAGCTCGAACTGATCACCCGCGACACCCAAAGCGATCCGACCAAGGCCGTGAATGGAGCGGCCGAGCTCACACACCAGAAGGTGAGCGTTGTCTTCGGCCCCGTCAATTCCGGCGAGTCGCTCGCGGTCGTGCCGCTGCTCGCGCGCGCCAGCACGCCGCAAGTCCATCCCTGCTGGGTCGATACTCTGACCGACCCGAAGAAGTATCCGATGTGCTTCCGCAACGCACCCACCAATCAGCAGATCGGCGGCGCCGCGAACCGCTACGTGGTCGAGGTGCTCAAGCGTAAAAAAGTCGCGGTGATCAGCGATACCACCGGTTATGGCACCGCATCGGTCAATGCTTATGTGCCGATGCTTAAGGGCATGGGCGCCGACGTCGTCTATCAGGGCAACGTCGACGCCGCCAATCCGGACCTCAAGCCTGAGTTATTGCGCATGCAGTCGGCGGGAGCGGAAGCGATCATGCCCTGGAGCGTGAATGCCGGCTTTCTGTCGCGTATCATCAATACGCGCGGGCAGATGGGATGGGACGTCCCGATCGTGGGTCAAACCACGCTCGGTTCCGGCCAAACCAAGGCCCTGCTGGAAAAGCCGGAATACTGGGCCAAGGTCTATCCCAACAATTTCCGGCCGGTTTGCTACGCCGCCGGCGGCAAACTCTCGGATCGCACCAACGCTTTTGTCGATCGTTTGAAGAGCGCCAAGATCGACATGGGCGACACGCTGTTGTGGTGGATCGCCCTCGGCTACGACAGTCCGCGGTTGATCGCCGAGGCGATGAAAAACGTCGGCCCCGAGCCGGAACAGATCGTCGGCTATCTCAACAAGCTCAAGGAATTTGCCGGCGTCTACGGTAGCATCGCCTTTACGGCGGATAAGCACGACGGCTACCCGGACAACCAGGTAGTGATGGTCGAGGCAAATTCACTCAAAGAAGGCGCGTTCAATCTGGCTCCCGGCTACGGCGCTTGAGCTCGATGGTCGAATCGATCGTCTCGACGGGGATCGCGATCGGCTGCATCTACGCACTGATCGCCATCACCTACAATGTGATGTTCTCCGCCTCGCGCGTTTTCAGCTTCACCGCTGGCACGCTCGGCATGCTTGGCGGCGTGCTAGGGTCGCTGTTCATCGCCCGAATGGGCTTGCCGGTAGCTGTCGGCTTCCTCCTTGCATTGGCCGGCGGCGCGGTGATCGGCATCGTCACCGAGATCGTTGCCGTGCGGCCGGTGCTCAAGAGTTTGGACCAGCATCTCTACGTGCTCTCCACGCTGGCGCTGGCGCTGATGATCCAGCAGTTCACCGCGATCGAATGGAGCACGGAGCCACAGCCGTTTCCGCGGCTGTTCGATATCGACCGCGGTGGATTCGATCAGCAGTTCTGGCTGCCCATGCTGGCGTGCGCAGTGGTCACGGCCGGCCTCGAATTGCTCTATCGCCACACCCTGATCGGCCACGCCTTTTTGGCGATCGCCGAGGACAATTTTGCCGCCCGCGCTCTCGGTCTGCCGGAACGCTCCTTGCGCATAGCGAGCTTTGCACTCGCCGGCGTGATCGGCGCGCTTGCGGGCTTTGCCGGCGGCGAGATGCTGCTGGCCTTCTTTGCCAACGCGCCGATGTTGACCTTCTACGGTTTCGTTCCGGTGGCGCTGGGCGGCATGGGGAACAACCGCGGCGCCGTCGTCGCCGGCCTCCTGCTCGGATTGTTTCAGCAGACCGCCAACTTCCTGGTCGGCGGCATCTTCGCCTCGGTGGCGGTGTTCACGGTGTTCATCATCGTCCTGCTGGCGCGCCCCGAGGGTCTCGCCGGCGCTAGCCTGCCGCGACGCGTTTGATGGATACCCAGGCAACCGAGTTGCGGCTGGGCCGTGCGGATGTGGTCGGGGCTCCAAGAACATTCTATGCGGCGCTGCCTTTCCTCGCGCTGCTCGTTGTCGGCATCGCCTTCCCGTTGTTCGGCGGCGGCTACTGGGGCGTGATCGCGACCCGCGCCTGCGTTTATTGGGTGCTGGTGTCAGGCCTCAACCTGGTCGTCGGGTTCGGCGGCCAGATCGCGATCGGCTGGGTGGCGCTGCTGACACTGGGTGCCTACACGACCAGCGTTCTCGTCGCCGGCAACGTCACGCCAGCATTGTCGCCCTATCTGGCGCTGGCGATTGCGGCCGCGGTCGGCGCCGTCTTCGGCCTGATCGTCGGCCTGCCGGCACTGAGGCTGCGCACCTTCTATTTCGCGATCACGACGCTCGGCTTCGCCACCATCGTCACCCAAGTGGCGTTGGCGTGGCAAAGCGTCACCGGCGGCGGCGTGGGCGTTGCCGGGCCGGTCTTCCCCGAGCCGTTTTCCTCGCTTTGGGGTTTCTATTATTTCTGCTTCGGCCTCGCCGCGATCTGCACATGGATGACGGCAAACATCGCGGCAAGCCGCTTCGGCCGCGCACTCACCGCGGTCCGCGATGCGGAGGTCGCGGCGGAGGCCAGCGGTATCTTGAAATCCACCCTGCTCGGAAAGGTGTTCCTGTTCAGCGGCGCCGTCGCAGCGGTTGCCGGCGGACTGTTCGCTTCGCTCCAGTCCTACATCACACCGGACGCGTTCACGATCGACCTTTCGGTCCTGTTCTTCATCGCCATCCTGATCGGCGGGCGCGGCTCTATACTCGGACCGCTGCTCGGTACGATTCTCTTGACCGTGCTGCCGGAATTTGCCGCACCGCTCGTCGCATGGTCGACATTTCTATATGCGGTGTTGCTGCTCGTCATTGTGCTCGCGATCCCCGGAGGAATTGCTGAGATTCTCGATTTCAAGAACCGCCGCCCGCTCGAGAGCGGCCGCGCGATCGTTCCGCGGCCCGAACTGCTCGGGCCGCTTCTTGGCTCTGCGCCTGACACCGGCGCCCTGACGCTGGAGCAGGTCGCACTGAATTTCGGCGGGGTACGGGCAATCGACGGGCTCGACCTCGAGATTCGGCCCGGTCAAGTGCATGGATTGATCGGCCCCAACGGTAGCGGCAAAACCACGACGCTGAACGTAATCTCGGGTTACTACTTGCCAAAGCAGGGCGCGATCAAGCTGAACGGCGCCGCATTGCCCGCGCATGGGCTTCACCGGCGTGCACAAATGGGGATTGCACGAACCTTCCAGACCCCCCGCATCGTTGGTTCCGCGTCGGTGCTGGAGAACGTCATGATCGGCGGCACGATTGACGGCAAGGGCACGTTTGTCGAGTCGCTGCTATCGCTGCCGCGCCATCGACGCGACGAAGCCATGTTGCGTGACACCGCCATGCTGGCGCTGGCGGCAGTCGGGCTGGAGCGGCTCGCTCCTGTGCGCGCCGACCGGCTGCAGCACAGCGAGTTGCGTTTCACTGAGATCGCGCGCGCGTTGATGCCGCGCCCGGCGTTCCTGCTGCTCGATGAGCCCGCGGCCGGACTTTCGGCCGAAGAAATCGGTCGGCTCGGCGCGCTCATCCTGGCGATCGCGCAAACCGGCACTGGCGTCCTGGTGGTGGAACACCATCCCGATCTGATCTTCGACATCTGCCATCACGTCACCGTGCTCAATCTCGGCAAGATATTGGCGGCCGGAACTCCGGCCGAAATCCGTGCGCATCGGGAGGTGGTCAATGCTTATCTCGGCGCCTGATCCGCTGCTGGATATCGCGGGCCTCTCCACCGGCTACGGCAAGATCGGGGTGGTGCGCGGCGTCGATCTAACCGTGGGTTCGGGCGAAGTGGTGGCGCTGCTAGGCCCAAACGGCGCTGGCAAGACCACGCTGTTGCGGGCGGTATCGGGACTGCTGCCCTGGTCGGGACGCGTCCATTTCGGCGGTCGCGATCTCGCCGGCGCCAGTCCGCGCGATACGGTCAGGGCAGGACTTTCGCATGTCATCGAGGGGCATAGGGTGTTCACGCAGCTTGGCGTGCTCGACAACCTCTTGCTGGCGGCATACGACCTGCCCCACGGCGAGCGCGCCGCGCGGGTTGAGGAGGTGTTCGGGCTCTTCCCCGAAATCGCCGCCAAGCGACATGAACGCGCGGCCGCGCTCTCGGGCGGCCAGCAGCAGATCCTGGCGGTGGCGCAGGGCCTGGTTCGGCGGCCTCGACTGCTCATGCTCGACGAGCCTTCGGCCGGTCTGTCGCCGGTTCTGGTGGATCGCGTGCTGGTGGTGGTGCAGCGGCTGCGCGAGGCCGGCACCGCGGTGCTGCTGGTCGAGCAATTGATCGAGAAGGCGCTCGCGCTCGCCGATCGCGTCTATGCCCTCGCGCGCGGATCGATTGTGCTGGAAGCAAGAACCGACGAGGCCGATCTGCCGCGCCGGCTTGAGCATGCCTATATGGCGACCGCCAGTCGCTAGAAGGAGATCCATTTGTCCACTGGAATCGAAATCGGCAACGTTACGATCCATCGGATCGTCGAGCAGGAGATGCCTTTCTTCGAGGCGATGCATTTTTTCCCAACCATGACAAAGGAGCTTCTCGACGAGAACCGAGGCTGGCTGCAGCCGAGATTTCTCGATGCCAACGACAGGCTGATGCTTTGCATCCAAAGTTACATCGTGCGGACACCTCACCACACCATCATGATCGACAGCTGCGTGGGCAACCATAAGCCGCGCCCGACACGGAGCTTCTGGAACATGATGAATTCCGATCGCTACGAGAAGAATCTCGCGGCGAGCGGAATTGGCGTCAACGATATCGATTTTGTGATGTGCACGCATCTGCACACCGACCACGTCGGGTGGAACACCCGGCTTGAGAGCGGCCGATGGGTGCCGACCTTCCCGAACGCGCGCTACGTGTTTGCCGACCGCGAACTGGATTACTGGACCAGGCGCCAAAAGGACGATCCGGCCGCGTGTCCATGGGTGACCGATTCCGTGCTGCCGGTCGTGGCCGCCAATCGCGTCGATATCGTCAAGAGCGCGCACATTTTCAACGATCTCGTGACGCTGATCCCGACACCCGGCCATACCATCGACCACTATTCGGTCCGGGTCGGCAAGCCCGGGGCCGACGCCATCATTACCGGCGACATGATCCACTCGCCGCTGCAAGCCCGCTATCCCGAACTGGGCATGATGGCGGATTACGACTCCGCCCAGGCGGGAGTGTCGCGGCGGGAATTGTTCGGCGAGGTCTGTGATACGTCTACGCTGATGTGCACGGCGCATTTTCCGTCGCCGTCCATCGCCCGCGTGGTGCGCTGGAAAGACGCGTTCGACTTCATCGACGCGTAGATCAACCGGCTTGGGGAGAAGCGGAAGTGACCCGAATTGTCCATTTTGGTCGCGATTGACCCGACTCCCGCCGCGGCCAACGATGCCGGGATAGTCAGCGTTCCGATCACGACGACGCACGTCGTGATTGAGAAAACCATGGTTCGTCAGAAGGCCAGCGGCCTCGGACAATCCGTCACCGAACTTCCGGCGGGAACGCAGGTTCGCCTTGTGGAGACCTCTAGTGGCTGGGCGCTGATCGCCCGCGATGGAAAGAGGGTTGGGTATATTGAAGCCAAGACGCTAGCGACGTTGCAATGATAGTTCGAGGGAGGCATTATTATCGTATCGAAGCGCTTGACGCCCAAGGGTGTTGCTCGATCCTCTTTGGGTCACAATCGCATAAGATCGCTTAGTGCCCAAGAGCAGGCACCTTTGAGCCGATACACTAGCCCATTTGGACGAGCGAACTATTACAGAAACGGAGCGAGTGAAAGTTTCTATGATTTGCCCTTGCATTTGTCGCAAGGCGATAAGGAGGGGCTTAATTAGCGCCCTAGACTAACCATCCATGTGATCGCCAAAGGCTCGCCGGGCTTAGCCCTACCGCTTGCAATCGCTTTCTGAAACGCGGCGTCAATTTCCGTGCGCCCCAAGTTATTCACAATAGCTCTTGCCGTTGAAACTGAAGCATTTGCTGCCGCCGGAAGTGGGACGCCGCGCCGCCGGCTCGCGCGCTAGTGGTTCACGCGTTGCGGTGCGTGGCTTCGGTGGATGGTCCTCACGCTTATCGCAGGCACCGCTGGAGTTGAGAAAGTGGCCGCTGCCGCAGCTAATCTGGATGCAGCGATCCCCTTCTGCGCGCTGCCCTTTGGCGCAGATCAGCGGACAAACGCGATCGGTTTTGCCGCGGACGGCATCGAGCGCCTCGAGGCTAGCAAGCTTGATTTCAAACTTTGTCCTCGCGTGCCTGTTGAACAGGTCGAGCGCATTCTTCGAGCCATCGTCCCAGTTGCCGTCGGCGTTGCCCGGATTACAGCCGACACGCTTGAGATGGGCCTGGAGCAATCGCACGATATCAGCCTGGTCGATCTGTGGCGCTGGCGATGGTGGCGAGTTTTAAGTCGCTCTCGCCCCCGGCGGTACCGCCGCCAACTTCTCCGCGCCGTCCTGCGAGGCGCGTTTGGCCTGCTCGACTTGTAATTGGGCGTCGGCGATCGCTTGACGTTTAATTTCCTCGACCTGGCGCCGCGCGTCGTCGGCTTGTTGCTGGGCAACTACAACCTGACGCCGGGCGTCGTCCAGTTCCTTCTTGCCTTGTTCGGCCAATTGACGCCGCGTCTCCTCGAGGTCCTTCTTGGCCTGCTCAGAAAGCTTCTGCTTGGCCTCGGCAGCTTGGCGCTGGGTCTGTTCCTCGAGTTGCCGGCGAAATTCCGCTGTCTTCTGCGCGGCCTGCTCCTCGGCCTCGCGGCGTTGGTCGTCAGCTTTGGTGCTGCCCTGCTGCGCCGCTAGAAGCTTGGTGTTCTGAGCTCGAGCAAGGTCGGCATAGAGCCCGGTATCGTGACTGGCGAGAAATGAGTCCCACGCCTCCTTGGTGCCAATCTGAGCCGCAAGTTCGTAGTCTATCCGCGCTGCGGCTTCCGGATCGACGGGCTTCACCATTTGCGGCACCAGCGACATGGTCTCGCCGCCGAGTGATCCATACACGAACGGCTCCTGGCGGTTCGCCGTACTTTTCAACACGTCGTCGCGGACTCGCCCAAATGCCAGCCGCACATCGAGCCCCGGTTCGGCGATGTGCTTGACCAGCGCGGTTGCGAACGGGCTGTTGTGCCCGTCGCCATCGCTCGCCACCGCGCCGGCCTTCGCCGCGAAAGCAACCAGGGTGTCCGACATCGCAGGCTCGATTTTAGCAAGCCCGCGACCAATCGAACGGCTAGCGACGCTGCGCTTCATTGTCTTGGCGAAGGGATTGTCACGACAGGCGTCGAGTATTACCAGCTTGAGTCGCTTGACAGGATCGAGCGCCTTGAGCACGCGATCGAGAGACACTGTCTCGTCTTCGACGTCGAAGTCGCTTATGAGCTTGGCATCCGCCGGTACCAGATAGTTGGTGCCATCGACCTCAATGCCGTGACCGGCGTAATAGACCACCGAGATATCTGCATCGCGCGACGTTTCGGCGAACTCGCGTATAACGCGGCGCAAGTCGGAGATGCCGAGGTCACGTTCGCTGATGATCACATCGAAGCCAGCTCGCTTGAACAGCGCAGTCATCGCGTCGGCGTCGCGCGCCGGATTAGTGAGCCGTGAAACCTCCTTGTATTTGGAGACGCCAATGACAAGCGCAACGCGCTTTTCGGCAAGCACGGCGTCGGTGGAAAAAAGAAAAAAGAAACCGAAAAGAAACAGCAAGGCCCGCATAGAAGGCCCCAACAACCTGGCTTTACTGATATTATCAAGGGAAGGCATAGCCCGCAACCTGGAGTTAAAGGCCACACGAATAGTCGAGTCCCGACCACACGCATTTCCGCCCGGCAAAGAAAGGGCGGCAAATTAACCTCTTACTGCGAGACGCTGAGCAGAAACGTCGTCATCGTGCGTCGTCCTTCGGAATCGTAGATTTCCACACGGATTAAATGTTCGCCGGGCGGTACTTCAGCATCCGGCATCACGATGCCTGCCGGCTGAACATATGGCCTCACCCTCGGAGTCAGGTCGATATTAGGCTGCTTTAGGTAGGTCAAGCGAAGAGACTCCAGATTGATCGTTGCTCCACCAAATCCGCGAAATTTAAGCTGAAGAAGAAGAGGGGAATGCACGTCGGCGACATCCGGATCGGAAAGGTCGATACGTGGTCCGCGTGTGATTGCACGGGAAGCAAAAACGCCTTTCGGCGTCGGAAGCTGCGCTTCTTCCGGCGTAATCAGCACCACACCTCCGCTCGCGGCCGATGTCTGCAATACAAGAACGAACGCCAGCAAGTATTGAATCCAAAAAGGTCTCACGAATTTATTCCTCCGTGTGCCCCCCATAAAGGCACCGAACAAGCCTGTCCATATAAGGAACAAATACCCGCTTTCAGTTGCAAATCGATTGTGGAAACAACGAGGATTCTCAATAAAGGAATGGTCTGCTGAAGCATTGTGCCGCGCTTGCGCACACAATAGACGGCGCGATCTAATCTTCATTGTGAATGCTGCAGGTGAAGTTAGACAACACGGATTTTTTGTAATATCCGAAGGTGTTTGCGGAAAGCATGGGGGTTTTGAACTCAGAAAAGCCTGGCTTTAGCTTGTCGGTGACACGGTAACTGCAGCTATTTGAGCCATTCGTCGTTACTACCGCCGTCGATGTGCTTTGAGGCCAGTCTGTGGTTCTGACAAGCTTGTTTGAACTAGCGAATCTCCAAGTTTTACCTGCCTGACTTTCGTAAGCCCACGAAGCACCGTGCTTCCCAGCCACATTGCTTTGCCTGATGGAAATTTGACGATCGCCTGACAATACCAGCTGAGTTTTGAGTGTACCGCGAATATTTGGATCATAAGTCGGCCGGAGCCGAACTTGGGCATAATCGAAGGAAAGATCAATGATAGTCCTGCCAGAAGCCGCCATCGCAGGGCCCGACGATATCAAAATAAGCAAAGCGGTAAGCGATGAGAAACTCTTCAAACTGGTCGAACCTGCGCTTTGAATAGATTATGTCTATAAGGCACGCGCATTTGTGCGCTTGTCAATTGTTTGATGTCATGCGTGGTACTCTTTCAAAGCCTGTTAGGATCAAAGTAAGCACCCGGTGACGACAGCGGTCGAACTTGTCAGGGCCATTAAACTGATCCCGACGTTAAGCTGATGCCAAGCCAGACGAGGCAATCACGCGAAGTCATTTTACGCGAAGCCTTTTAGCAAAAATAAGTCGGCGCCGCCGACTGAGGCAAGGTCGCGGATCACATGGATTTTTTGAAAGGACGGCAGCGATTCGTGTCATTAAAGAGCAAGGTAGGGAGCCGATACGAAATCGCGTCGAGGTCGAGTCTGGCACGAACCGGACTACTAGCCATGTCCGTTGCACTACCTTCTTTTGGGGAGAAGCGGAGTGACCCGAATTGTCCATTTGCGATTAACCCGACTCCCACAACACCTACCCTTCATCCAACCGACTAAAAACGATAGTATTTGCTGCGCACTGATAGACACTGTAAGAGTGAGCACATCATGACCATCCGCAAAACCGTCACTCTCGTCGAGGAGATCAATAGTGAGTACGGCGTGCGCGCGAGCCCCCCGCTCCGACGCGTCGCGATTGCCGCGGTGTTTGAGAACCCGCTCGCAGGCAAGGAGGCCGGCGCCGACCTCAAACCTCTGATTGAATATTCGCTAGAACTCGGGGCTTCGCTCACCAAGACGGCGCTGGCGACACTTGGCGCGAGCCCGGCACAGCTGCGCGCCTACACCAAGGCGGCGCTGGTCGGCATCGGAGGCGACCTCGAACATGGCGCCGCGATGATACATCCGAGACTCGGCATGGCGATGCGCCGCGCGATTAAACGCGGTCGCGTTATCATTCCGGGCCACGCCAAGGTGGGGCCGCCGGGTACGACCGTCGATCTGATTTATGGGCCCCTCGACGAGGGTTGGGATCTCGATGCCTTTGATTCAACCCCGGTGATGATCCACGATTCGCCGCGGCCGCACGAGATTGTACTGTGGATCGGTTACGCCACCGGTCCGCGCGTCAACGCCCGCTGCAAGGGCCCGGATCAGAAGGAAGTCGACGCACTCGTCGCGTCCTTCGCCCGCGGCCAGTGAAGCGTCTCTAGCGTTTGGCTTGCCGTGAGAAGGGCTCACGTACGCTTCGGCAAGTGGAGGGCCACCACCGCGAGGCGGTAAAAAGTTCGCGACAATGCTTTGTGCTGGTCCAGAGCTCAAATGAGAAGTCGCTGCTGGCCGGCAAATTTTCGCGGAGAATAAGCGGCTTCGGCCAATGTGGCGGAGGGAGAGGAACCGAGATCAAACCTTCTCCGCGTAGCCTGCCGTAGTCGCGAGTACTCGGCGGATCAGCGTTCGATGCTGTCAGTGCCCTTCAGACGACGGGTGAACTTCCGCCGTCGACATTGAGGGCCGTTCCGGTGATATAGGAGCCAGCGTCGGAAGCGAGAAAGCAGGCAACCTTGGCGAATTCCTCGGCCTTTCCCATGCGTCCCAACGGAATGGCCTTGGCGCGCTGCGCCATGAAATCCGCATAGGGTATATTGGCCTTGGCCGCCGCCTGGACGTGCTGGTCGGAGTCGATCAGGCCCACCAGCAGCGCATTGACAAGGATGTTGAAAGCAGCGCCCTCGCCGGCCAGCACCTTGGTCAGTGCCATGCCGGCGGCGCGCGAGATCGAGGTTGGTGCGCTGGCGGCGCGAGGCGCCTTGGCGCCAATGTTGAGAACGTTGATCACACGACCCCAGCGCCGCTCCTTCATCTGCGGCCATGCCAACCGGGTCAACCGGATCGCGGCGAAAAGTTTCTGATCGAGATCTTCCTGCATCCGCTCGTCGGTCAACGTCTCGAACGCGCCAGAGCGCGACACACCGGCGTTATTGACGAGAATGTCGATCTGCCCGAATGCCTTCGTCGCTTCAGCATGGATATGTTTGATGTCGGCGGCCTTGGCCACATCGCCGGCGACCGTAATGATGCGGCCGCGCGCATTACCACCGGACACGGTCGCTGCGCCGTCCGAAATGGCTTTAGCAGCGGACTCCAGCGCTTCCGGGCCGCGGGCCGCGATCACGACGTTGGCGCCGGACGCGACGAACTGGGTAGCGATTGCAAGGCCGAGCCCCTTGCTGCCGCCGGTCACAATCGCCGAACGGCCGTGAAGCGAGATTTCCATGGTGGTTTGCCCGATCTACTGCTCAGACTACAGCTCAGCTCTCCCGGTCTTACAAGAGACACAACTCGTAACGGGTCTCCGGTCTTGGTTAAACGCCTTTGCTGCGGCGCAAAAGCTGATCATCAACGGCCGTTATCGTAGGTGCTGCGGGTCTGCCCGGGAGGATCGAGTTAAGGCTAATCCAGCCTCTTGACCCTTCTCGGACCTCCGGCGACATCCGTTCATTGACCGCTTCGCAGGAACAGCCCCCGGGCGTCAGCTGAGCAGGGAAAGCCACGCCGCGCTAGACAACCCCCTCCTGGCGTAGGCGTTTCGCTTCATCAAGCTCGACTCCGCACAGGGATTCAAGCAGCACGTCGGTGTGCTCGCCCAACAGCGGCGGACGGCTGACCGCGACGGGTGAATCCGACAGTTTGATCGGGCAGCCGACCGTCTGATAGGTGCCGCGGGTCGGGTAGTCCACGTCGACGATCATCTCGCGCGCCTTGAGATGCGGATCGGCCAGCACCTCGCCGGTGTCCTGGCAGGCGCCGCAGGGAACACCCGCATCCCCCATCAGGCGCATGACTTCGTGTTTGCCGCGCTGGCGCGTCCACGCCTCGACGATGGCATCGAGTTCTGCGCGATTATCCCAGCGCGCTTCCACGGTTTTGAAGCGCGCGTCCTCGGTCAACTCCGGCTGCCCCAGCACCTTCGCCACCGCCGGCCACATCTGCGGCTGCGCGTAGAGGAAGACGTAGTCATTCGGGCCGCCCGGCGCGCAGGGGTAGGTCGTGCCAGGCACGTTGCGCCCGAGCTGATTGCCGTTGCGCGGCATCGGACGGCCGAAGCGCTGGTGGTCGCGCAGGCTCACCCGCACCAGATTGACGACCGCATCCTGCATGGACACCTCGACCTGCTGGCCGCGGCCAGTCGCATGGCGCTGCTGCAGCGCGGCCAAAATGCCGATCGCCATGTGCATGCCGGTGCCGGAATCCCCGATCGCCGGATAGACATAGGTCGGCGGATTTTCGGGGAAGCCGGTGACGCTCATCGCTCCGCCCATGGCCTGTGCGATCGGCTCGAAGCTCTTGAATCCGCTGTAGGGCCCGTAGGTGCCGAAGCCCTTGATGGTGGCGTAAATCAGTCGCGGGTTGATCTTGGCCAGCGCTGCGTAGCCGAGCCCGAGGCGATCAAGCGCGCCTGGCCCGAAATTCTCCACCAGCACGTCCGATTGGGCGATGACCTTCTGGAACAGATCCTTGCCGACGTCGGTCTTTAGATTCAGCGTCAGGCTGCGCTTGTTGGCATTGAGGATCAGAAAGAACAGGCTGTCGCTGTTCTTCTGGTCGCGCATGTTCACCCGCGCGATGTCGCCGCCCTTGGGCTCCTCGAGCTTGATCACGTCGGCACCGAGGAAACCGAGAATCTGCGTGCAGGCGGGCCCCGCCTGGTTGTGCGTCATGTCGATGATGCGGATACCTGACAGGGCCTTGTCCATGGTTGCACTCCGGATGGAGGGAATGGGATGAATTAGCGGTTAGGGCCGATTAGGATAGCGTAATCCGTGAGGAGTGCCATGACGGTCCGTACTAGCTCTCGACCAATTGCGCGGGTCTTCTGGGCAACTGCTGCGCCGGGGTCGAACGCCAACTCTTGGCTGGCGAAACCAAGCCAGGTCGTGCAGTATTGCCGCGATTGAAAGTCGTCGCGCGGCGGACCGTCACGTGTTGTCAGACCACGAACGCAAATTCCTGCTGACGCGACGGGTCGAACATCTTGCCACGGCCGATCGCCGGGCCGTTCCGCATGTCGTGCCGGGGTGCTTTACAATTTCGCAAGGCACCCTTTATGTCACCATCGACGAGATATTAGAACACGGGGAGCATCATGCAAATCGGTGTTCATCTGCCGCATATCGGCCGCAAGGCCACGCCCGAGGTGATCACGCGCGCCGCGGTTCAGGCCGAGGAACTCGGGCTTGCCGACGTGTGGGTGAGCGAGCACGTCATCCTGCCGAAGGACGCGCCTTATCCGCCCTCACCCGCCTTCCTGGAGCCGATCCTCACCCTTGCCTGGGCGGCCGCGGCGACCAAGCGCGTCCGGCTCGGCACCAGCGTGATCGTGCTGCCGATGCATCATCCGGTGCCGATCGCCAAGCAGCTCGCCACGTTGCAGACGCTGAGCAACGGGCGCGTTATCTTCGGCATCGGGGTCGGCTGGCTCGAAGCGGAATTCTCCGCGCTCGGCGTGCCTTTCCGCGAGCGCGGCCGGCGCACCGACGAGAGCATCGCGCTGCTGCGCGCGCTGTGGAGCCAGGACCCAGTGACCTTCAAATCGCGCTACTGGGCGACGCAGATCGAGGAGATGCGCATGCAGCCTCCCCCTTCGGCGCCCATACCGCTGTGGGTCGGCGGCAGTTCCGAGAAGGCCCTGGAACGCGCCGTGAACCTCTGCGACGGCTGGCACGGCTCGCGGCTCACCGCCGAGGCAGCGGCGCCGCTGATCAAGCGATTGCGCACAGTGCGGCCGGACAAGACCTTCACCATCTCGCTGCGCACGAGCTTCGATGGTAAGGACCCTGCCGAGCTGCGCGCAAGGCTTGGCGCCTATCGGGACGCTGGCGCCGATCACATCATGGTCCAGCCCGAAGATCGCGACATCGGCGAATGGATGCGCACGGTGGAGAAGATCGCCCGCGCGGCAAGCGCGCACTAGTCCCAGGTGAGCTGACGTTCGCTTTGGGTCAAACGGCGATTGCTCCGGGGTTGCCCGTGGATGTCTGCTTCACCCCTGGAAGCGGACATCGCGCGTTTGCGAGTGACCATTTTTCCTGCAGTGGGCGCAACGCGCTGGTGGCTTCGACCCGCGCTGCCAGCCTGGCATTTGATTCAATGCGCGCCACATTCGGAGATGAGATGTTACGCAATCGGACGAGCAACTCATTGAGGACATCCGCAATCGCGGCGTCTCGAACCTGCATCCTGTCGGCACCTGCAGAATGGGCACGGGTCGCGACGCGGTCGTGGATCCCCGTCTGCGGGTACATGGCATTCGAGGGCTGCGCGTTGCCGATGCCTCCATCATGCCTCTGGTTGTCGGCGGCAACACCAATGCTCCTTCGATCATGATCGGGGAGAAATGCGCAGCTATGATCCTGGAGGATGCCTGATTTTTTCCCACGGTGGGCGCAATTTGCTGACGGCTTTGACTCCGCGCCACCAGCTTGGCATTTGATTCAAGGCCGTTTCATTCGGCCGCTGTTGCCTCAATAGCGGACATCAACCTAAGCGGAGCCCTGACGCCGCGCGCAAGATCCACAACTGAGAGCCATGACCAAGAGCCATGCCGCTGGGAACGGTCAGCCATCACAGCAGAGCCGCCATGGCGCGGGGTTGCCCCTCGACACCGCTCCGATTGTCATGTGGAATGTGGCCAACAAAATACAGAGGGGGGTGATCCAATGGCGGAAGCTTCTGTTCTGGCGGCACCAGGTGCGCATCTGGCGGACAACTCCCGCAAAGCGATCTGGGCGGCCGCGACCGGTAATCTGCTTGAGTGGTACGATTTCGGCGTCTATGCCTATCTCGCCTCGCTAATCGCCGCCAAATTCTTCCCGAGTTCCGATCCGACCGCGTCGCTGCTCGCTTCGTTTGCGGCCTTTGGCGTCGGCTTCCTGGCGCGGCCGCTCGGCGGCATCGTGATCGGCCGGCTCGGCGACACCAAAGGCCGCAAGACAGCGCTGGTGCTCACCATCTTCCTGATGGCGTTCGGCACCGTGGGGATCGGCCTGTTGCCTTCCTATGAGGCGATCGGCGTCTGGGCGCCGATCCTGCTGGTTGCGCTTCGCATCGTGCAGGGGCTCGCGGCCGGCGGCGAATGGGGCACCTCGACCGCCTTCATGGTGGAATGGGCGCCGCAAAACCGCCGCGGCTTGTTCGGCAGTTTCCAGCAGGTCTCGACCGCCGGCGGTACGCTGCTCGGCTCAGGCGTTGCCGCGATCATGACCTCGTCGCTGAGTCAGGCGGCGATGCTCGACTGGGGCTGGCGCGTGCCGTTCCTGCTCGGCGTACTCTTGCTCTTCGTCGGTGCCTATCTGCGCCGGAACGTCGACGAGACGCCGACTTACGAAGCCAGCCGCCGGGCTGCCGTCGATCAGCCTGTTGTCGCCGGGCTTCCGCTCGGGGCGCTCGCCTTCGGCTTCACCATCTTCTGGACCGTCGCCTATTACACGCTGCTCGCCTGGATGCCGAGCTTCACCCAGCGCTTTGCCGGGCTCACGCCCTCCCAGGCGCTGTGGTCCAACACGATCGGGCTGATCGCCATGGTGATCGCGGTTCCGTTCTGGGGCGCGCTGTCGGACAGGGTCGGCCGCAAGCCGCTTCTGATGGCGAGTGCGATCAGCATCGGACTGCTCTCCTATCCGCTGTTCTCGCTGATGACCAACGGCACCGGCCTCGCTCTGGTGCTGCCGCTCCAGATCCTGTTCGGCATTTTGCTTGCGCTCTATTCCGGCGCGGGCCCTGCGGCGATCTCGGAGATCTTTCCGACGCATCTGCGCTCCACCTGGATGACGAGCGGCTACGCGCTCGCTGTCGCTATCTTCGGCGGGTTCGCGCCGTTCATCGCGACTTGGCTCATCCAAGTCACCGGATCGCCGGTGTCGCCGACCTATCTCTATCTGTTGCCTTCGGCGGTGATTTCGCTTGTCGTGATCTGGCGCCTGAAGGAAACCGCTGGGACAAAACTGAGCTGAGTAAGCGAACGAGTAGTCCATGCTCATCCGGTTCGACGGACGCACGGCGATCGTGGCGGGAGCCGCGCGCGGCATCGGCCAGAGCATCGCGCGATCGCTAGCAAATGACGGCGCGCGCGTCATTGCCTGCGACCTGCTGGCCGATGACCTTGCAGTCCTTGCCGGCCGCGTCGATGGCGGCGGCGAGATCATCGCCGCCAAGGTCGACGTCACTAATGAGACCTCCATTGCCGAGGTCGTGCGCTCAGCCGGCGGCGCCGATATCCTTGTCTATGTCGCGGGCGGCGTGCGCGGCCAAAGGCCCCGGCCCCTGGAAGAGGTGAGCGCGGACGATTTCGACGCCATCGTCGATGCCAACCTCAAGGGTGCGTTCCTGTTCATCAAGGCTGTCGCGCCCGGGATGAAGACAAAAGGCACGGGGCGCATCGTAACCATTTCGAGCCGCGCTGGCCTTGCCACGAGCCTCACCGGCATCCAGAGCTATCCCGCCGCCAAGCACGGGCAAATCGGTCTGGTCAAACAGCTTGCCCAGGAGCTCGGGCCGTTCGGCATCACCGTGAATACCGTTGCGCCCGGCTTCATGGCGACCAGCCCAGATTACGAGCGGCAGTGGAACAATTGGCCGGCCGCCTTCCGCGACAATTTCGTCAACACCATCGCGATGCGGCGCAAGGGTGCGCCGCAGGACGTCGCCAATGCGGTGACGTTTCTGGCCTCCAACTACGCCTCGTGGATTACGGGGCAGACGATACCCGTCACCGGCGGCCCGCTGTAACAA
The DNA here is from genome assembly GCA_963742425.1 of uncultured Alphaproteobacteria bacterium. Classification (GTDB taxonomy): domain Bacteria; phylum Pseudomonadota; class Alphaproteobacteria; order Rhizobiales; family Xanthobacteraceae; genus Bradyrhizobium. Next base: position 55,221 of record CAVULR010000002.1, on the reverse strand, counting down.
ATCATTCGGGAGGACCAACATGAACGAGACGTCAAAACTCGAACCCTGGCAATGGCCGGAAACACACTGGCGCGGGCTGGTCAACCAAGTCCGCGCCGGCAAGACCTATCGGCCCAAGATTTGGAAGGGCGGCGCGCGATGCGCGTTTGCGCTGTCGTTCGATTCCGATCATGAGACCAATGAGCTGCGTGACGGCGGTAAATCGATTGGGCGCATGGCGTGGGGACAGTACGGCAATCGTGTCGGCGTCCCGAGCATTTTAAAGCTGCTCGCAAAGCACTCAGTGCCGGCGACTTTCTATGTGCCGGCCGTGTGTGCGCTGCTCTATCCCGACGAGCAGCGCCGCATCATCGACGAGGGCCACGAGATCGGCATCCATTCATGGATCCACGAACTGAACTCGGTGCTTCCCTATGAGGCCGAGAAGGACTTGATGATGCGCGCGACCGACGTGCTGGAGAAGACGACCAAGGTGCGGCCGGTCGGCGCGCGCACCGCGTCCTGGGATTTCTCGCCGCACACGCTGCGCATCACCAAGGAAGCCGGCCTGCTCTACGATTCCTCGCTGATGGCCGATGTCGATTGCTACGAGCTGCTACTCGACGGCGAGCCGACCGGCGTGATCGAATTTCCGGTGGAATGGATCCGTGACGATGCAGTCTATTTCATGATGCATCGCTTCCAGAACCTGCGTCCCTACACACCGCCCTCGGATGTGTTCGATGTGTTCCGGCGCGAGTTCGAAGCGGCCTATGAGGAGGGTGGCATCTTTCAGCTCACCTGCCATCCGCACATGATCGGCTACCGCTCGCGGCTGTGGATCATCGAGGAGCTGATCCGGCTTGCCAAAGCGAAGGGCGACGTCTGGTGCGCAACCCATGCCGACGTGGTCCGTCATGCCCGCGAGCATGGCGCTGACTAAAGGAAAGTCTCGCACATGACAAAGACGGCCCTCGTCACCGGCGGCGCGCGCGGTATCGGCCGCGCCTGTGCGCTCGCGCTTGCCGATTCCGGCTTCGATATCGCCCTCGTCGATCTCCTGGAGAAGGAGATGGCAGCGACCGCGCGCGATATCGAGGCGCGCGGCAGGCGCGCGCTGACCTTCCAGACCGATGTGAGCGATTTTGCCCGCGCGCATACGATCGTCGAGCAGATCAACGCGAAATGGCGACAGCTCGACGTGCTCCTGAACAATGCGGGTGCGCCGAACCCGAAACCGATCCTTGAGATCAGCGAGGCCGAGTTTGACCGCACGATCGCGGTCAACCTCAAGAGCTGCTTCAACTTCATTCATGCCGCCGCGCCGGTCATGCTAAGGCAGGATACGGGCGGGCGGATCATCTCGATCTCATCGATCAATGCACTGTCGGGCGGCGTAACCAGCGCTGTCAGCAAGCATGCCTATGCGGCGGCCAAGGCCGGAATTTTGGGCCTCACCCGGTCGCTAGCAAAGGAGCTCGGGCCGAAAGTGTCGGTCAACGCGATCTGCCCAGGCGTGATCGCGACCGACCTCTTGCGCGGTCTGCTCGACGAGCGGGAGGCTCAGCTGACCGCCGGAATTGCCCTAGGTCGGATCGGTACGCCCGAGGACATCGCCAGCATCGTGCGCTATCTAGCCGTCGAGGCAAATATGTTCATGACCGGCCAGCATTTCGTGGTCGATGGATTTCAATGGAGCTGCTGAGCAGAGCTGCGCTCCGACTGACTAGCGCATGATCCCGGAGGAGTGTGCAGCGGCTTTCCGTTTTGTCGAAGGATGCGGACATCGCCTTGCTGACGTTGCAAATCGAATGTTATGGAACAAGCCGGTCAACTCGGTACAGCTTGCAACGATGCGGGGAGCTCACAGATGACGAAAATGATTGCCGAGCTTATCGAACAACGGTTTGGTCTTCCAAGCACGGCGGGGCACGACACCCCCGCGGAGGGTGAGCTGGCGGCGATCCTCAGCCACCGAACCCACCGCCGCTATACCGACATGCCGATTTCCGAAGACTTGATGCAGCAAGTGCTCGCCGCCGGCTTGTCGGCGCCGGCAAAATCGGATCTGCAGCAAGTGGCTGTCCTTCGCGTAGAGAACCCCAGCATCCGCCGGGCGATCGCCGAGTTGCTGCCGGCCATGCCGTGGGTCGCCCAGGCGGCGCGGTTCCTGGTGGTGTGCGGCGATTCGCGCCGCATCCGCCGTATCTGCCAACTGCGCGACATCCCGTTCGCGAACGACCACCTCGATGCATTCCTGAATGCCGCGACCGATGCCGCCATGGTGCTGCAAAATCTGATCCGTGCGGCAAGCGCGGCAGGGCTTGGCGCATGCCCCATCAGCGTGATCCGCAACCATGCTACACGTATCGCTGAACTGCTGACGCTCCCCAATCATGTATTTCCGGTGGCTGGACTTTGCCTCGGCTGGCCGTCTCGCGAGGGATTTGTTAGCCTGCGCTTGCCCATGGCGCTCACGGTGCATGTCGACCGCTATGACGATACCAACTTCGATGCAGAGATCGACGGCTACGACCGTCGCCGCGACGCTCGTCACAGCATCCCGGAGAACGACTGGCGTCAGGTCGAGCGATTCGGCAAGCCATCGCTCTATGGCTGGTCGGAGGACAAGGCACGTCAGCTCTCTGTACCCGAACGGCAGGATTTTGGCGCCTTCGTTCGCCGCCAGGGTTTCAAGCTGGACTGAGGAATGACGGAGTGACCGATGATCGGGTGGGGATTGCTCCCCGCCGGCCAATTATTTCATAATGCCGGAGAGCCGGAAGCAAACGCGGCAGACATGACGGAGGGAGCGAATGGCCTATACCCTTGAACAATTGAGCGCCGACATCCGCAAGACCCTTAAGGCGGATTCCGAGGTGACCGGTAAGCAGCAGGTGTGCAAACTCGTGTCGAAAGCGCTGCTCGACCAGGAATTCATCGCCAGGCACCTGACCGCCGAGCAGTGCCAACCGCGTAAGGTGTTGTACGAGGACCCGGAGCTCGGCTTCTGCGTTTGCGGGCATGTTTACGAGAAAGCCGCTCACGGCTCGCCGCACGATCACGGTTCCAGCTGGGCCATCTATGGCCTGGCGGTCGGCGATACCGAGATGACCGACTGGCGCGTTGTCAGGAAGGGCGCAGGCGACGAGCCGACCTTGGTCGAACCGGCCAAGACCTATGTCCTGAAGCCGGGCGACAGCCACTTCTATGATGTGGGTGTGATCCACTCGCCGAAGCGAGATGGGCTCACCAAGCTGGTGCGCGTCGAGGGCAGGAATCTCGATCACGTGCAGCGCTCGAACATCAAGGCGGCCTGAGTGCCGGATAGCAAGATCAAACGGATCGATGCGCGGGCCTTGAAGGCCCAACTTCACGACGGCGGCGAGTTGGCCCTGCTCGACGCGCGCGAGGAATGGCCGTTCGGCAAGCGCCACCTTCTGATGACATCCTGCATTCCGCTCAGCCGGCTGGAGCTCATGGTCGACGATCTCGTGCCGCGGCGCGGTACACGCGTCGTCTGGTGCGATGACGGCGAGGGGTTGGCGGCGCGCGCCGCGGAACGGATGTCCGCGCTCGGCTATGACGACGTCGCCTGGCTCGACGGCGGCATAGCCGTGTGGGAGGCGGCCGGCTTCCGCGTCTATAGCGGCGTGCACGTGCCCAGCAAGGCCTTTGCCGAAGTGGTCGAACACGAGGCGGGTACGCCCTGGATCTCCGTTGAGGATCTGCAAGCGTTGATCGATCGCAAGGCCGATATCGCGATCTACGACAGCCGCTCGTTCGAGGAGTATCACAACAACAGCATTCCGACCGCGATCAGCGTACCCGGCGCGGAGCTGGTCTATCGCTTCGCCGATCTCATGCCGTCGCCCGATACCACGGTCATCGTCAATTGCGGCGGTCGCACGCGCAGCATCATCGGGGCGCAATCGCTGATTAACGCCGGTGTGCGCAACAAAGTCGTTTCCCTGAAGGATGGCACCATGGCCTGGCATCTCGCGGGCCTCGAAGTGGTGCATGGGGCGACGCGAAAGCCGCCCGAAGTCAGTGCGCGCGGACTGCAGTCCGCAGGTGAGGCCGCTGTACGAGTTGCGGCGCGCTGCGGCATCGCGCGTATCGACAGGCGTACGCTCGAGTCATGGCGCGCCGAGGCAGCCCGGCGCAGCCTGTACGTCCTCGACGTGCGCTCGCCCGAGGAATACGAGGCCGGTCATTTGCGCGGTGCACGCTCGGCGCCTGGCGGCCAGCTTGTGCAGGAAACCGACTCACATATGGCCATTTGGGGCGCCCGCGTCGTGCTTGTCGACGACAACGGCATCCGCGCAACCATGACTGCGTCGTGGTTGAAACAAATGGGTTGGACGGACATTGCGGTTCTGGCCGCCGGCCCGGCCGATGGCGACTGGGAAACCGGACCGCATAGGCCGCGTGTTCTTGGTCTCGAAGCGGCCTCGGCACCGCATATCGATGCGTTGGATTTGCGCGATCGATTGGCGGCAGGCAAGGGGACGGTGATTGATCTCAGCCTGAGCACGCGCTACGCGCTGGGCCATATTCCGGGTGCCTGGTTTGCGATCCGGTCGCGCCTTGGCGCGGCACTGGCGACGCTCCCCTCCCATCAGGCGATTGTGCTGACGTCGCCCGATGGCGCGCTTGCGGCCCTGGCAGCAGTTGAGTTGCAGGCCGCCGGGTCCGTACCGGTGGTGACACTTGCTGGTGGCACGCAGGCCTGGGTTCGGGCGGGATTGCCTCTCGAGACGGGGACAACCCGAATGACAGATCAGGCCGACGATGTGTTCCTCTCGCCACGCGAGCGCGGTCAGAACCGCGAGGACGCGATGCGCGAATACCTGACCTGGGAGATCAATCTGGTCAACGATATGGCGGAGGACGACGACCACCGCTTCCGCATCGTCGCATGAACTGAAGCTGCCCCAGGCGCTATCGCTAAACTCCGGCAAACTGAGAGCCCCGGCATCGCCCGGGGCTTTTTTGTTGCATTTATTAGCAACTATTTCGCCGCCCCTTCGCATGTTTTCGCGCGCCTCGCTAGCACCCCTTCAGACCTGCTGACCGTTTTGACTAACATCGGTATCAGGAGAAAGGCGGAAGTGAATAGGACATCGTAGAACCGCCGCGAATGGCACTTAGCCGACACCCATGTGTCGCGAATGACCGCTTCGCGCCAGTGGCTGTCATTCGTCCATCAGATGTTATGGAATAGGCGCGTCGGCTCTTAATATCTCGACGGCTGTCCGCTAATCACAAATTTACAATGTTGATCGGACCAAGAAGTAGTCGACGATCACATTCTCGTATCGTTCAGCTTTTTTCTTCCATCTGGCCGCCTCGTCGGCGTTTACGGCGACACCGAGACCCTCCTCGTAGAACCGTGCAAGCTGCCGCATTGCACCCGCGTCGTCTCGGTCTGCCGCAAGGCGGTACCACTTCGCGGCCTCGGAAAAATTCTGCTCTGGGCGCGGATTGTCAATATCAAAGGCCTTGCCTTGCCCCATTTGGTACTGGAAGCCCTGAGAGTATTGTGCGGCACCAAGCCCAGCGTTGGCAGCTGCACGGAGGTAGCGCAGCGCCAATGCGCTGTCTTTCGTCACCCCTCTTCCAATAGAGTAGATCCAGTAAAGGTTAAACCACGCTCTTTCTTCGTGCTCATCGGCAGCGCGTCGAAACCATTTGGCCGCTTGGACGTCATCTTGTAGACACCCATAACCATTATAGGACATCATACCCAGGGCATTCAGCGCAGCTGGATGCCCGTATTTTGCAGCCTCACGAAAATGACCAAAAGCTTCCGTGAACTTTTTTTTCAAATACAAACTCTTACCGTCATTGTAGAAGATTTGCACATCAACGTTATCTGGCTCTCCATCGGACGGCTTGCGGCTGCGCCAGCCTTCATCTCTGCGAGCGTCCACCACCTTCCAAGCAGCTTCAACACTGGGAATCAACCACTCTAAGAATTCCAAAACTCGTTCATATGCGTGAAGCTCTTCAACCCAGCGCGGGTCTTTCGCGCCCAACCTTTCCCGGGTCATGAAATAGGCCATTCGAGAGTCGAAATCAGAACCCCAGACATTCAGCTCATTTTTTTTATGCCCCATTATTGACCCGTGTTGCGCTTTTTTGAATTCATCGAGACGGAAATTTAGTCGCGCGTAAGTATCCTTATCTAAAATTCGTAAATGTTCGATCAGTAGCTCCAGCCGACGTTCGTCGTCCTTGATTTCGAAAACGCTGTTCACCATCAGCGCATCGAGATCAGCCCATCCACGATAGGTTTGGAATGCCCAACTCCACATTGGCTTCATCGCTTCTTTGGTCTTTGGATCCCGCTGCGCTTCAAGCCTTCCTCCATATAACTTGGACTGGCACTGACGTGTGACCTCGCAGCTTCAACTCGCGTTGAACCATCTCCCTTGGCTTTGACGTAAGTGCCCGAGGTGTAACGAAGCTGTATACGATCCTGTGATGAGGAAACATTCGTGCGAGTGCCGGGACTACGGTGGCGAACTGTGTTAATTTTTGAGGGAACGTTTTTTTGGTGTCGCTGAATGTCGAATTAAGGGTCGCTTCAAAGACCTCGACTACTCCCTGCTGCACCAGGACAAAGTCAGGCTTTGCAACCGCGCCGCCCTCAGTAAGGATAGGCTCTCTTACCAGCACATTGTCCATTCCGGCTGAGAGCGTGTCTTTAAGACGCCCCTCATGCACAGGAACACGCAACCCGGTAGCCTTCATCAAAGCGATTGCCACGCGACCCTCGAAAGCAAGCCAACTTTCGTCCCGGCTTTTCTGGTCAATCCAACCAGTTGCCGGCCCGACGTCGAGCTTACCGACCAGGCTAATTCCGAGAGCACTCTCGGAGTTCGAAAATTCGATAATTTCGCTGGTACCTAGGGGCCTATAGCCCAGTGCCCGTGTCGGGCTTGGACTTGCTGTATCGCTTATTGGTTTCTGGCGATTGCGACGCGGCTTACGGGTGCCTTTGGATTGCGCACGAATTTTGGGTAAAAGAGCATTTTGCACCTCTTGCTCCCAGGCATGGCTCTTCAGCGCTGGCTCGGCGACATCTTCCTTCTCTTCTTGCACAGCGCGATGCAACAAACGCTCCGCGGCCTCTGAAGCGCGACGACGAATTTCGGAGTCGGCTGCCGGCCGAATCACTGTTCTGGGTGCGGCAACTCCAGCCTGCTCAGCATTAAAGGACACAACAACTCGAGCGCGATCGGAGCGGGTTGCAGTTCTAGCAGCTTCCTTTGCTTCGGCTACAATGTCGACCTTCCCCTCGAGCCGGCGTTCCTCATCGACGCGCTCCTGGCGCTGGGTCTCGATGCGGTTGGCGTCGAGACGGCGTTCCTCATCGACGCGCTCCTGGCGCTGGGTCTCGATGCGGTTGGCGTCGAGACGGCGTTCCTCATCGACGCGCTCCTGGCGCTGGGTCTCGATGCGGTTGGCGTCGAGACGGCGTTCCTCATCGACGCGCTCCTGGCGCTGGGTCTCGATGCGGTTGGCGTCGAGACGGCGTTCCTCATCGACGCGCTCCTGGCGCTGGGTCTCGATGCGGTTGGCGTCGAGACGGCGTTCCTCATCGACGCGCTCCTGGCGCTGGGTCTCGATGCGGTTGGCGTCGAGACGGCGTTCCTCATCGACGCGCTCCTGGCGCTGGGTCTCGATGCGGTTGGCGTCGAGACGGCGTTCCTCATCGACGCGCTCCTGGCGCTGGGTCTCGATGCGGTTGGCGTCGAGACGGCGTTCCTCATCGACGCGCTCCTGGCGCTGGGTCTCGATGCGGTTGGCGTCGAGACGGCGTTCCTCATCGACACGCTCCTGGCGCTGGGTCTCTTCGGTGCGCCTTACCACGTCATCGCGAGCGGCCCCCGCGCTTGCATCTGCTCTTAACTGGTTCTCGCGGCGCGCGTTGTCTGCCTCGGCAGCCCGTCGGGCGGCTAATGCATCTTCATCATCACGTCTCGCCCTCGCCGCCGCATCGGCCCTTAACTGCTCCTCGCGGCGCGCATTGTCCGCTTCGGCAACCCGTCGGGCGGCTAATGCGTCTTCATCATCACGTCTCGCCCTTGAAGCCGCATCGGCCCTTAACTGCTCCTCGCGGCGCGCACTGTCCGCTTCGGCAGCCCGTCGCGCGGCTAGTGCGTCTTCATCATCACGTCTTGCCCTCGCCACCGCATCGGCCCTTAACTGCTCCTCGCGGCGCGCACTGTCCGCTTCGGCAGCCCGTCGCGCGGCTAATGCGTCTTCATCATCACGTCTTGCCCTTGAAGCCGCTTGGTCACGTTGTACATCGAGCAACCTTTCGGCCACCCGCCGAGCATCATCGCGCGCAACCTCGGGAGAGCGCTCAACCCGGGCGTCCCTCAACCCTTGGAATCTTGCGAAATTATCCTTCGCCTCGATTTGCTGTCGGTATTGACGCGTTGCTTCGGCACGAGCTGCCTCAGCTGCGTCTGCTTCTCGCCGAGCCGCCGCGCGCTTCTCGTCTTCTAGACGCTGAATCCTACGCCATTCATCGTCATATGGCATTGGTACCCTCTCGTATTACCATGCCGCAGACCTCTTAATGCCAAGGCCTCAGTTGGAATCCACTAGCCGCCCGCCGGTGATTTTCACGACAGAGAAGCACGTTTCAGCGATGCCTAGGCTTTAGCGATCATCATTCAAATAAATACCGAACAATTGCGGGGCTCCTGCTTAGTCGGAGCGCGCAGGCGCCTCCGTTAAAGGAATGTTATTCCAGAAGCGCCTCATGGATCAACATTTACTGATCTAGCGGCAAAAATTTCACCACAAACCAGCGCTTCAAGGGTGAGCAGCACCATTCCTCGCTCCATCCAGGTTCCGACCGCTACAAGGGCAAGAAGGTCATGGTGATCGGCTCGAACAATTCCGCGCATGACATCTGCGCCGCGCTATACGAAGCCGGTGTCGACGTGACTATGGTGCAACGCTGGACTACCCATAGTCGTTTGCTCGGATTCGCTGATGGAATCCATCGCCGATCTCTACTCTGAGCGAGCCAACCGCGGCGGCATGACGCCCGCGAAAGCCGGTTTGATCTTCGCCTCGATTGTGATTCGACGGTAAGCGCGAAGCGCGCTAGAAGTTCGCCGGTCGTTCGCGAATCAGATGTTACGGAAGAAATCGGCCAATGGCCGAAGCTTCACCTGCGCGGCAGGCTACTCTTCCAAAGCCTTAAACACAGCATCGGGGACGTCACGATAGAACTCGATGTTTATTTTCGTCCACATATCATCGGCGAGATCATTGAGCTGTCGCCGCGCCGATACAGGCATCAAGAGTGTCTGCGCCCGCTTCTCAATCGCCAACTCGGCAATTTGAGTGGCATTGCGAACGAGTTCGATCGGCCTTGGGGACCGCCAACTGGGGCCGCCTCTCGCTTAATGCTTCCTATCAATCGAATAGACCAATGACCGGTCCTCAAATTCCCCGGTCGGGAGCTTGTTTACATCGGCAGCGCTTTGGAGTTCTTGCAACGACGACATACCTGGCGTTGCGACAAGACCATCGGTCGAAGAGGAGTGCGATCGCAGCATATTGGTCGCAGCAGCGAGCACAGCGACGGCAGCGACTGCAGAAATCATCAGGAGCTTCATGGGAAACCTCCATCCGGGTTGACACCGTGGAAAAGTTTGCGTCCTCTTCGTTAGCTTGAGCTGCGAGGCCCTGATGTAAGCTACTTCACATCTCTCACTCTTGTGATTTCTTTACTGGCTCGTCGTTAAAATCAGGCCCATAGCAGAGCACATCGTCCTCGCCAGAAGGCAACGCACGATGAACCGAGCGCGATGAACCGCCCAGCAGCTATCCGGCAGCCTACCCATTATTTTACCCACCCGACGGCATCTAAGGCTTCGCTGGCTCTGCTTTCACGGCGCAACCGTAACCAAGACCTGCCCCACCCGAAATGGCTTTGCCTTCAGCCGGGAATCTTCTGTATTCTTTCGAAGCCGCATCGAGGATCTGCAGTCGGTTTGTTACGGTTATTGGCATGCAGGTGGGCGGTGAGCCGAGAGTCGGCCGCTGAGCGGACAATCGACGGACCAGATGGTCCAGTTGTCCTAAGCGGGCGCTTTCGTATAACTTTGCGATCTACAAAGTCCTAGGGAGACCTGCGATGAAAGCTTTCTTTCTCGCCTGCATGGCTGCTTTGGTCGTGGCGGCCCTTGCCGTCGGCATCCTTAATCGGGTTCAACAACCGGTCGAACAGGCCTTTGCGACGACCGGTGTGCGGCTCTAGCCAGTCCTGAGGCTGCCATCCAACGCCGAAGCCGGATCGCTACCTATTCCGCAGGCGCGGCAGTCGGCTGAGGCCGCGTCTCGTTCGCACTCGCTCGGGCGTCTTGCTGCTCAAGCCAAAGGCTGTGGTGCTCCCTCGCCCAGTTGACATCAACGGTGCCAGTGCCCATCGCTTCGAATGCCCCTTCCATGCCGATGGTGCCGATATAGATGTGCGCTAACATCGCCGCGACGAACAGTACTGCAACAATCGAATGGACGATCTCAGCAAGCTGCATGCCCTCGATTCCGGACAAATAGAACGGGAACATCAGTTCATAGCCGGTGACCGCAACGGCCCCGCCGCCGATCACGACGATCCAGTAGATTGCCTTCTGGCCTGCATTGAAACGATAGGCCGGGGGATGATCGTGACCGACCATTCCGCCGCCTCTCTTAAGCCAATCGATATCGACTTTGTTCGGAATATTGCCTGCGATCCACATTAGAAAGATCAGCACAACACCGATGGTGAAGGGAAAGCTCAGGTAGATGTGGGCGTATTTCGCCCATTGCGACCATTCGGAGAACGCTTCGAGGCCGATCAGCGGCAACAGCAGCGGACGGCCGAAGGTGATGTTTAGCCCCGAGACCGCAAGGATGATGAAGCACGTTGCGGTCATCCAGTGCACGAAGCGTTCGAACGCAGTGAAGCGGACGATGCTGCGCCCCGAACGGCCGCTCTCGAGTCGAACCATGCCGCGGGTTAAATAGAAGATCACGAGCACCACGATTATGCCGAGGATGGCGATCCCGCCGATCCAGCGCAACGTGACGTTACGGAACTCACGCCAATCGCGGCCGGCCGGCTGTTCGAGGACGCCCGAGCGCAGGTCAGGAATGCTGACGCGTCCCTGGATCCGGTTGAGCTCCTGCAAAAGCTGCTGCTCCTTAACGGAGCTTGCGGTCGGGTTAACTTGCTGGGCGTTGGAGGGCATCGACGTCGCGAGAATCAGCAAGAACGCCCAGGCGCCGAGAACGAGGCGGATGTATTTTCCAAAAGACGCCATGAGCTTCCTCCCCGATGTCTCGCCCGCTCGCCACCGCCCGTTTAGGACTCGATTGTCTCGCGATAGGCGGTCTTCCAGCCCCAGGCTCCCGAGCCATAGCCGCGCTTGGTCACCCGCTCCTTATAGATCTGGGCGATGATTTCGCCATCGCCGGCAAGCAGCGACTTGGTCGAGCACATTTCCGCACAGAGCGGCAGCTTGCCCTCGGCCAGACGATTCGCTCCATACTTTTCATATTCTTCCTTGCTACCGTCAGCCTCAGGACCGCCGGCGCAGAAGGTGCACTTATCCATTTTGCCGCGCGAACCGAAATTGCCGACCTTCGGATATTGCGGCGCGCCGAACGGACAGGCGTAGAAGCAATAGCCGCAACCGATACACAGATCCTTGGAGTGAAGCACGACGCCATCGGCCGTGGTGTAGAAGCAGTTCACAGGGCAAACCGCCGCGCAGGGCGCGTCGGTGCAGTGCATACAGGCCATCGAGATCGAACGCTCGCCCGGCTTGCCATCGTTAATCGTAACGACGCGACGCCGATTGATGCCCCAAGGGACCTCGTGCTCGTTCTTGCAGGCAGTAACGCACGCATTACACTCGATGCAACGGTCAGCGTCGCAGAGAAATTTCATCCGAGCCATATGCTTTGCTCCCGTTAAGCCGCGACGATCTGACAGAGGGTAACTTTCGGCTCTTGCATGCCCGTCGCTGGATCATAGCCGTAACTGGTGATAGTATTGGCGCTCTCGCCAAGCACGATGGGGTCGGTACCCGCGGGATAGTTCTTGCGTAGATCGACACCGCCAAGCCAACCGCCGAAGTGGAAGGGCATCCAAGCGACCCCCTTGCCGACCCGATCGGTGACTAGCGCCTTCATCTTTGCTCGCGAACCATTCTCGGCGCCGCTCACCCAGACCCAGCCGCCATCCTTGATGCCGCGATCGGCGGCATCGGCCGAACTGATTTCGATGAACATGTCCTGCTGCAGTTCGGCGAGCCAGGGGTTGGTTCGCGTCTCCTCGCCGCCGCCCTCATATTCGACGAGACGACCCGAGGAGAGGATCAGCGGGAATTGCTTCGCAATCCCCTTCTCCACCGCGGCCTTCTGAACGGAAAAGCCGATGTTGGGCAATCGAAATTGCTTGGCGTCGGGCAGCGTCGGATATTTCGAGACCAGATCGACGCGCGGCGTGTAAATCGGCTCCCGATGAACCGGAATCGGGTCAGGCAATCCAAAAGCATTCATGCGGGCCTTACCGTTGCCATAGGGCACACAGCCGTGCTTGAGCGCGACGCGCTGGATGCCGCCCGACAGATCGAGCGACCACGACACCGCATCGGGATTGGCCGAATTGACCTTGGTGATGGTGGCCATTTCCGCTTCGGTTAGGTCCTTGTCCCAGCCGAGCTTCTTCAGCACGGCAAGGGTGAATTCCGGATATCCGTCCTTGATTTCCGAATCCTTGGAGTAGGACCCGTCTGCCAACAGACTGACCTTACGCGTCGTACCGTCGGCAAGTTTCTCCTCGCGTTCGAGACCGAAACGGGGCCGGAACGTGCCGCCACCATCCATCACGGCAAGATTAGTGTTGTAGAGCAGAGGCGTTCCGGGATGGCGCACTTCGGGCGACCCCCAGCAAGGCCACGGCAGGCCATAATAATCTCCGCCGATTTCCGGATCGTCCTTCGGCGCCCGCATGGTCACAAGATCGAACTTGTGCTGGTTCTTCATGTGAGCCTTGATGCGCTCCGGCGACTGTCCGCAGTAGCCCGTCGACCAACTCCCGCGATTGATCTCGCGAAGCACGTCTTCCGCTTCGGGCAGATTGTTCTCGACCTTGATGTTCTTGAACATCTTGTCCGCGAAGCCGAGTTTCTTAGCCATCAGATAGATGACCTCGAGATCATCCTTCGATTCGAACACCGGCTTTACGATTTGGTCACCCCATTGCATCGAACGGTTCGAAGCAACACGCGAGCCCTTGCACTCGAACTGCGTGGCGACCGGGAGAATATAAACACCGTCCTTTCGCCCCGCCTCCACAGCGAGCGATGCCCATGTGGTCGGGTGGGGGTCGGCGACTACGAGCAGTTCGAGCGCCTTCAGACCCTTCAACGATTCAGGAATCCGGGTGATGCTGTTGCTCGCATGTCCCTGAACGAAGACGGCCTTGATATTGTCCTTTTGTGCGACGTCAGCCTTCGGCAGGATCGCCGCATCAAACCAGCGGGTCAGCGGGATGCCCGGTGTTTCCATCAGCTTTTTGTCGTCGAAGCGGGAAACCAGGTAGTCGTAATCCACTTCCCAGACCCGCGACCAATGCTTCCAGGCTCCTTCGGCGAGGCCATAGTAGAACGGCAGTGTCACGATATCGAGGCCGACATCTGTGGCACCCTGGACGTTGTCGTGGCCGCGAAGGATGTTGGCGCCAGAGCCGGACTTGCCAACATTACCTGTCATGAGCAGCGCGATGCAGCTCGCACGTACGTTAGCTGTGCCCACGGTATGCTGGGTTTGTCCCATGCACCAGATGATCGTCGCCGGCTTGACGGTGGCGAACAGCTTGGCGACCCGCTCGAGTTGCGGTCCGGGGACGCCGGTGACTCGCTCGCACTCTTCCGGATTCCACTTTTCGACTTCCTTGCGGAGATCATCGAAACCGTAGACGCGCTGATTGATGAATTCCTTGTCTTCCCAGCCGTTCTTCAGGATATGCCACATCATCCCGTACAACACCGGAATGTCGGTACCCGGACGGATGCGCACATAATCCGTGGCATGCGCCGCAGTGCGTGTCAGACGCGGATCGAAGACGATGAAGTTCGCCTTGTTGATCTCCTTCGACTCCAGCATGTGCTGCATTCCGACCGGATGCGCTTCCGCCGCGTTGCTACCGATGAACAGCATCGTTTTCGCATTGCGCATGTCGTTGATGCTATTGGTCATCGCGCCGTAGCCCCAGGTGTTGGCCACGCCAGTCACGGTCGTCGAATGGCAGATACGCGCCTGATGGTCGGTGTTATTGGTCCCCCAGAAGGCGCCGAGCTTGCGGAACAGATACGACCCTTCGTTGGTCATCTTGGCCGATCCGAGCCAATAGACGGAATCGCTGCCCGACTTTTCGCGGACCTGGAGCAGCTTGTCGCCGATCTCGTTAACCGCGGTCTCCCAGGACACGCGCGTCCATTTCCCGTCGACCAGCTTCATTGGATAGCGAAGCCGGCGATCGCTATGGACCAACTCGCGCACGGAAGCGCCCTTGGCGCAATGCGAGCCGCGATTGATCGGAGAATCCCAGCTCGGCTCCTGCCCGATCCAGACCCCGTTGAGCACTTCCGCGGTCACCGTGCAGCCGACAGCGCAATGCGTGCAGACGCTCTTGCGGATGGTAGCGCCGGAGGCGAGTGGCCCAGCGGCCGCGGCACTCGCCTTGCGAATGCCGCTGACCGGTAGCGCGCTCAGCGCTGCCAAACCCCCACCGACCAAGCCGGACCGGCGCAGGAATGCACGGCGATCGAGACCGCCGGCTTGCCCGGACAGGTTTTCCACGACCGATCCGCGGGGTGCAACATCTGAATTCCGGCGTTGTGTTCTCTTGATCAGCATAGCCGCCTCCCTCAACCCGGATAACGATTGACGCGGTAGTACGCTTTCACGTGATCGGTTTCCTTGTAGCGCGCCTTGCGCTTCTCGTCGTTGTTCTCGCTATCGGCTTGTGCAGGCGCGATCAGCGGCGTCGCCAGTGTTGCGCCGGCGCCGACCGCGCCAAACCCGACCTTGCGAAGGAAATCACGGCGGCCAACTGTCGCTTTCTTCTCGTCCTTCATCGTTTCTCTCCCAGACCAATCGTCGTTGGTCAGTTCGCGAACGTAAATGCTTCAGCTTCAATTTCCAGAAACAGCCGGCCAAGCGCGCCCACCACCCGGTAGAATTTGGCGCTCACGGCATTCTCCATATCGGCGAAAAGGCGGTCCATCCAGGGCGCTAATTGCTTCTCGAAAAAGCGGCGCTGTGCATCCGGCGAGGCCGGGAAGTGTCCAGAGGCAAAACCCGCCATTATCTCGCACAGGGTGGCCGCATGATCCTCCGGCTCGCTATTGTTCTGGGCTCGTTCGATCCCGAGTGCGGCGAGGTCTTCGCGCAAGCGCGACAGCGGACGCTCGTTGAGAAAGCCGGTCAGATAGTAGGACGCATAGGGCAGCAACTCACCGCGTCCCAGGCCAACGAACAAATCGAAATATTCGCGCTCGACTTCGGAGGTCGACGCCTTCGATGCGGCCTCGGCCAGCGCGGCATGGGCGCGACCAAGCGGCGTCGGGCCGCCGCGCAATTCGGTGATCTCGCCAAGCAAGGCACTGGAGGGCGGGCGCGAAAGCAATGTGGCAAGCAATGTGTATTCGTGGGCCCGGGCAGTATCGACGGGATCGATCACAGCATCTTCCACGGCAGGCTCGCTGTAGAGATCGGGGCGCAATTGCTCGCGCGACACGCCAGTCGCGGCTTCGACGGCAATCAGCCGTTGGGCGGGCACCCTGTTCCAGTTCGAAACCGAAGGCTGCGCAAGACCGATCCTGCGCGCAAGCTCGGCCACGCCGCCTGCCGCGTAGATCGCGCTATTTAGTCCCGCATCGCGCACGTGGACCTCCCATCCAAAGTGCCAAGGCGCGTGGAATCTTTTCAATTGAGACTAGAACGCGGGGGCCGAGGCGGTCAATTGCCTCGGCATAGTCTGAGGCTATAGCCTTTCGTCGGGAAGTTATTGGGGCAACGCGCCGCCATGTGTGCGCCGCGGGAACAACATCTTGTCATCGTGATCAGTCTGTGGCGACTCGGGTTGCACTGCAACAGAAGCCGCTGGAGCTTCATCCGTTGGGCTATCTTGGGGGATGACGAGGTTGGCTGGCGCTTCCGGGCGCGATTCACGCGCTGGAGCGCGTTCTGAATCAACAGATCGGTGACCCTGCTCTTCTGCAACCGCAGTCGCGTGTTCTACCGCGTTGCGCACGCTTCCGACGATCCGGCCAACGAGTGCCTCAAGCTGCTCTGCCGAATAATCGAGCGGCCCAAAGCCGGACATCGCATTCGGATCGTTGAAGTCCCATGCGTTCTCCGCAAGGCCGACGAAATCCCGGATGGCGGGATCGGACGCCCAGGCGCGACGAAGCGCCGCACGGCTCAATTCGGCAGGGATGCCCTTGCGCAGAAATGCCGTGATGTCGGTTGCCCCCGTGATCGATTCGATCGTCGGCAAGCTCGAGAGATCCACCTCAGCATCCGCCGGAATTTCGGCGACGCTTGATTGCGCCGGGTTCCGTGCCTCGCTGGGTGGCGTCGGCGGCGGAGTGTCAGCGGCCGTCTCGGCTTCACGCTTGCGGCGAGACCACCGGGCCAGAAATTCCTCGTCGCTCATTCGTTCCCGCCTTCATCGTGACGACGCCGTGCGAGCGCCTCGGGATCGGCGCGACGTTGCTTGCGCTTAAAGAACTCCCTCTCGACGTGGTGCTCGGCGACAAATTTTTCAATGGTGTCACGGAGGACCTCAGGCATCGGCACCGCTTCGACGAGATTGGAGCCGGCTTCGGTGAAGGCTTCCCCCTCCGCGGGGTCGACGGTGACGGCCGCCACAGCGTAGGGCCAGGCGCCCTCCGAAGGGCTGAGCACGACCCACACGCTCGGCGAGCCGGTCGCGAAATTCTCGCGATAGCGCGCTGTTTCGGAACGGTACAGATCGATAGCGGCACTCCCCGCATAGTAAAGGGTTCCGTCGGGCTGCTCACGCAAAACCGTCCACGGCTTCAGCTCCGCCTCATCGGGCAGGACACCGACGCCGCGCCAAACAAAATCGACCCAGGGCGAATCCGCCTTGCGGCGCTCGACCACGACACCGACGGGAACACGCAACAAGGGCAAGGCGGCAGGGCTCAACTTGCGGCCTCCAGGTGCTTGATCGGCAATCCCGTCAAGAGATTTTGTGGTTTCATCCGCAGATTCAGGTCCGGCGTCATGGCCGAGATCAGATAAACCGGCTCCTGCTCGACGACGTCGGCCACCACCCCCGCATCGACAAAGCTGAGACGAAACAGCGCCAGCACGCGGCCCGCGGTCTGCTCGTCCAGGGTATCGCCGCGCCAGAGCCGGTCGCCGACCCTGGTGGCCTCGGAATCCAGCCCGACATACCAGGTGAGTCTCGCGTCACGCAATTCCGTCAGCGGCTCGATCATCACATCGACCCCGAGCAGGTGCGAAATCCAGCGCGTCATGGCCTCTGCAAGTGCCGCCGGACCGCGCGTTCCAGCGGTGAGATCGAAACCCATGTCAAACTGGTCGCAGCGGTGCCAATAGTGCTCAGCATTATCGTCATCGAGAACGTCGATTTGGGTCTCAGTTGGCGCGCCCAGCATCGACATCAGCGACAACACCGGCGTCATCTTGAGCCCGCCAATGATCTCTTCGTCCCCAAGAAGCAGTGACTGCTCGTGCAACATGATCCGCTGCGGCCGAAAAAACAGTTCAGCAGCGCGCACCACGAAGGGGTCGTGGCAGCCGTCCAGCGCGTTTCGCAGGATCACATGAACGAGCTGATTGACGAACAGAGGCGGCAAGGTGATCGATCGCGAGCGGACCACCGCCAGATACGCAGCTTCCAGTGTCGGATGCCCGAGCAAGAGGTCGCGGAACGCGAGAATGAATTGCCAGTTCTCCCGCGCATCGGAATCGGCCATGCCGGCAACTTCGTTGGCGCCGACCAATCGACGCGGCTCGGCGAGCAGTTCCCGGTGTAATCTGCGTTCGACCTCGCACGCGTCTTCCGGCGGCATCAGCTCGGGACGCGCGAGATAAGCTTTGAGAAATTCGTCCGTAATCACAAGCCCGCCGTTCGTATTACGATCGAGCAGATGGTGGCCGCAGGAAATCCAGAAATCCTTCATCGGTGGCGCGGCTCCGAATTCAAATGGACAAGATCAAGATCGCTCTCCGGCTCCGGGTCGTCCTCGACTTCCATGAACGAGAATGCCCTGCTGTGGCCGCCGCTCCTGTCCCGCAGTTGCAGTCTACGGAATGACTCCCGGACCTCGCCATCGGCCGCCGAACGGTGGACGGCAAGAAGCGTACTGACCGGATGCGAGCAGAGCGACTCCGCAACGACGACTTCCTCTTCGGCCGCAATCCGCGCCGTTGCGAGGTCCGGCGCACCGAAGCGAGCGACAAGCTGCATGGCAAGGGTTTCCACCAGCCTCAGGCGATCGTCCTCGGTCGCAGGAACAATCTGCACCAGTGTCGACCAACCCCAGGACTGCACCCCAAGGAAGCCACTGCGGAAGGCCGACCGATCCTTGCCGGTAAACCCGGCCGGATCCCGGTCGTAGAACCGAAACGTGCCCGACACGGCCCAGTCACCGGGTTCCGCGGCCACGTCGAACACGAACGTGTCCGATGGATCAAGTGCGATTGTGCGCAGAAGCTTCACAGGCGCGGTCCTCCGAGCTTTGGATTGAGCCAGGACGGTACGGCCAACGCCCTGACCAGATCGTGCCGCTCCGTCCTGTCGGTACCAATCCGGTGCGTGATGAGGTCGCCGCTGTCATCGATGCGATGGCTGGTTTGCCGTTCTCGCGAAAGCCGACCCAAGTATTCGCGCGCCACGACGCCAAATCCGTCAACTTGCCAGGTGTCGATGGTCAGCATCAGATGTCGCGCAAAACTTTCCGTCACCTGGACCGCACCCGCCTCGCCAAACCCCTCCTGCTCCAGCGCGGAGCCGAGCGGGTGAATACCAGGTTCCTCGTCGGTCATCGAGACGGTCCGGATCATGGCCCCAAACACCAACCATGGCGGCGGCTCGTCCTCCTTCGCGGACGCCGGCCAGCCAAGCCGCCCGCCGCCGACCAGACCGCCGTCGACGCGAATCGCATCCGGCCAGTCGATCGTCACCGGCTTGTTCGGCGGCGCATAAGTGCGCAAGGCGTCGGTCAGCGCCACCATCCCGGCATGAAAAGCGCGGCGGGCTGTGCGCAATGGTTCGTGCGGTTCGAGCACAACTGCAAACTCCGCAAGATCAAACCTACCGACATAGACCAGCGTACCTGCGCCGCTTCCTGCGGCGATCTCAATTGCATGGGCGAAAGCATCGCCAACTTCCCGCAGCCTCACCAGGGTAAACGGCGGAGGCAGGTCGATGGGTTCCGATGAGAACGCATGCGAATTTGAGAACGGCGACAGATGACGCTCCGGCTTCCTTTTGTCCCCTATTCGGAATAACTATACGAGCTTGACTGTTGGCGCGAGTCCGCTCGCTGCCGTTTCGCGCCTCTTTAGTTGGAGTGTTAGGCAAGGCATGGCCGATCCCCCCAAGACGATCTTGTTGTGCTCATGCGAAGGCACCATGCCCCTCGATACGGCCGCCGTTCGGCGCGGATGCCGCAATAGCGAAATCGCTACGTTCAGTCATTTGTGCCGCGCCGAGCTCGATCAATTTCGCAATGCCGCAAAGGCAGAGGGATCGCTGACAGTAGGCTGCACGCAGGAAGTTCCGCTGTTCTCGCATGAGGTCGGCGAGCGTCCGCAGCCGATCGATTTCGTCAATCTTCGTGAGACGGCCGGCTGGTCCACGCAAGGGGCTCAAGCGGGACCGAAGATGGCGGCGCTGCTTGCTGCCGCCGCCGAACCAACGCCTGATTTTCCGCTCGTTAATATGTCGAGCGAGGGCGTCATCTTGATCTACGGCCGGGACGAGGCCGCGATCGAGGCTGGCCGGCTGCTTGCCGATCACCTTGACGTCAGCGTCATGATCACGAGGCTGGCGCAGCTCGCGCCGCCTCCCACCACATCGTTTCCGGTCGTCAAAGGAACGATCCGCAGCGCCACGGGGTATTTCGGAAAATTCGAGTTGACTATCGACGACTACGCGGCCCCCCGCCCTTCCTCACGAGGCGCCTTCATTTTCGAAACGTCGCGCAACGGCGCGACCTCGCGATGCGACCTCGTGCTCGACCTTTCAGGTGGGCCTCCCCTCTTTCCCGCGCATGATCTTCGCGACGGCTATCTGCGCGCCGATCCGCGCGATCCCGCGGCGATGTTGCGCGCGGTGCTGAAGGCACGTGACCTCATCGGCAGCTTCGATAAGCCGAAATATATCAATTTCCGCGCGGATCTCTGTGCGCATTCGCGGTCAAAACTGACCGGATGCCACCGCTGCCTCGATCTCTGCCCGACCGCTGCAATAACACCGGATGGCGATTACGTCAGGATAAGCGCTGAAATTTGCGCCGGATGCGGCCAGTGCGCAGCGGCCTGCCCGACCGGTGCGGCCTCTTACGCGCTGCCACCTGCCGAGACCCTGGTGCACAAGCTCCGCGCCGCGCTTTTGGCCTATGGCCAGGCCGGTGGCGTCCAGCCGGTTGTGCTGCTGCATGACGGCGAGCATGGCGCGTCGCTCATTGATGCACTTGCCCGTCATGGCGTCGGACTGCCGGCCAACGTGCTGCCACTTGCTGTCAACGAGGTAACGCAAATCGGTCTGGAGGCGATCGTGGCGGCATTCGCCTATGGCGCGGCGAATGTGCGTTTCCTCTTGCGGGCAAAGCCCCTGCACGACATCGCTGGACTTTCGCAGACCATCGCGATGGCAGACGCCATTCTTGCCGGGCTGGGATTTGCGGGCCGCCGTGTTTCCACGATCGACACCGATGATCCAGATGCGCTCGGCGAAACGCTGCGCTGCATCGAGCCCGGCACGACTGTCCAGCGGCCCTCGACGTTCAGGACGGTCGGCACGCGGCGCGATTTGCTTCGTTTCTCTCTGACCGAGTTGCACCGCGCCGCCCCTGCGCCGATCGATGTCATCGCTCTGCCCGAGGGCGCCCCGCTCGGCGCGATCAGTGTCGACGTGGGCGGGTGCACCCTGTGCCTGTCCTGCGTGTCTGCATGTCCGACCGGGGCCCTACGCGATGACCCCGACCGCCCGGCCCTCAAATTTGTCGAAGACGCCTGCGTGCAATGCGGCTTATGCAAGAGCACGTGTCCGGAAAAAGTGATCACGCTCACACCGCAGATCGATTTCACGGCGGCTACGGCGCGCGCGCGGATCATCAAGGAGGAAGAGCCCGCGGTCTGCATCCGCTGTGACAAGCCGTTCGGAATCAAAAGTACGATCGACAAGGTCGCCACAAAACTCGAGGGCCGGCACTGGATGTTTCCCCAGGGTAATAGGCGGCTGGACACGGTGAGAATGTGCGCCGACTGCCGCGTCATCACCATGAGCGAACAGCAATTCGACCCGTTTGCCGGCGTTCCAGAGCGCGAGGGGCCGCGTACGACGGAGGACTACCTGCGCGAGCGGGATCGCAAGAACTGATCTACCTGGCAGTGGCACGCCCCAGGAAATCCGTGAGCGCCTTGCGGTCTTCCGGGGAACCGATGCGCTGCTCCGGCATCTTGGTGCCGGGCGTATAGGCGTTCGGACCGACTTCGAAGAGTTTTGCCACCGTTTCGGGCGTCCACACGATTTCCATGCCTTTGAGCGCATCCGAAAAGCGGTAGCCCGGCAGTGACGCGATCCTGCGGCCGAATAGTCCTGCGAGCGTCGGCCCCGCCCGCGCGTGATCCTTCTCTGAAAGCGTATGACAGGCGACGCACGCCCTGAATACTTCAGCGCCGTGATCGCCGGCATAGGCCGCCAGCGGATCGGCCGGCGTGCCTCTCTGCAAGGATCCAATCGGCCGTCCCGTCAGCACATTCCAGCGCCGGATCGCGCCGTCGGCACCACCCGTAAGCAATGTCGTATTGTCCGGCAAAAACGCCACGGACCAGACCGGCGGCCCGGGGCCGGCCAGAGTTCGGACCACGCTTCGCGCCTTGCGATCGATAATCGATACTGCGCCACCGATGCCGGCGGCCGCGATGAAGGCTCCGTCCGGAGATAACGCCAGCCCGACGATCGGCGTCGGGCCGGCCTGGACTTCGGCGGCCCGCTTGCCTGCCACTGTGAGAAGGCGCACCCACCCGTCGGCGCCGCCCGCTGCGATCTCGCCGTCGGCGGCGACTGCCACGGCATTCAGAGGCGATGGAAGCGTGATAACCTCTGGCGGGCCGTCCGGCAGCGGCCAAATCCTGAGCGTAAGGTCATAACCGACGCTGATAAGTGATTTTCCATCCGGTGCAAACGCAACGCCGTTGACGTTCTGCGAATGACCTTCCAGCTTGCGCTCCGCACCGGAATGGATCGACCAAAGGCGTACACTGGTATCCCAGGATGCGGATGCGAGCGTTAAACCGTCTGGCGAGACAGCAAGTCCCACAATCGGCCCACGATGACCTTCGAAAATCCCATCCGGTTGCTGGTGGCCCGCGGTCCAGATGGCTATTCGCGCGTCCGCTCCAGCGGTTGCCATGCGGCCGTCCGGCAAGAAGACTGCCGCATTCACAGCTTCAGAGTGAAAGCGAAGAACCTGTTCTGCGGATTCCAAGGCAAGCGACCATCGGATCGCCGACGTGTCGAAGCTGCCGGACAGCACGCTCTTACCATCGGCCGAAATCGCCAAGGCTCGAACCGGCCCCCCATGGCCGGAGAGCTGGGCCAAAGCAGCTTCGAAACCTAACGACAGGGCGGCGATGACTGCGCAGAAATGCAGGCACCAATTCATTGCTTGTCCATCGCTGCGCAGCCGGCTTTTCGCGCCAAAAGCGACTTGCCTGAGGATAAGGTACGGTGCGCCATGGCGCGAAGTCAAACCATAGCTCGCACGGTTATTCCGGCTTCACCACGGTCTTGGATGACCCCTCGGGAGCCGCTTGCATGCCGGGCGGGCTTTGTCCTTGCGGGCTCTCGGCGGGTGCGCCGCCGGAGGAAGTATCGATCGGTCCGGTCCAACCCTGCGGCTGCAGTTGGCCTTTGGCCTCCGGAGGAGTACGGCCGGTCGAGGAATTTAGCGAACTTCTCTTCGGTTGAACCGTCTGCGCCAGCGCAAAGCCGGGGGACAAGGACAATAAAAGACAGACTGTTGCCGCGACTAACCGCACTGGAGTTCTCCGCCTCGTTACAAATGTCGAGCTTCAAACGAAGCAAACGAGCGTTCAGTTCCATGTTGCATCGCGGTCGGCGCCCAGGGTTTCTCACCCTATCCTTGTCGTCCCGCTCTCCATCATCTTGAACTGCGGCCGTGCGGCACCTATCGTGCACTTCCTTCGTTAGAAGGGCACCGAATGCAAATACGAGCCAAGGCGTACAAGTACTTCATCTCAATTTGCCGGTCGTTCGGCGAGCCAGTGTCGCCCCGGAATGCCCCGACACTGGCCTCCCCCATTCTCGCTTATACTGTTGCCGTGCTGGCGTTGCTTTTGACGATTTTAGAAATGGACCTTCACCGACCTGACTTGCAATTGCTGGGACTTATGAGTGAAAGGGATCAGGTTGATCCTGTTTTCTTGAGTCTTTTGAGCCCATAGAATTCGATCTTTTTACTTCCTCTCCCTTCGCTGAGACGACAATTGCGCCATAATCGGACTCGGAGTACGATCAATTCGCAGTGTATCCAATTACCCTACGCTGCATCAACCTTATCAACCCCCGTCCGCTATCAGCGTGCGGGGGTTTTCTTGCTAAGAAGAGCAGGTGTTTCCCCAAAGCCCGGAGATCGTCTTTGGCGGGTATTTCCCCTAGAGCGAAAATTCTGAACTATTGGGACAGATCGACCAGAGCATTCGTGGGACTCTCGCGGCTCCGGGTCGTCGTCTGCTTAAGCCAAGCTCGGGTATCGGAGCTGCTCAGTGAATCGGTGAAAATATCGAGAGCATCGAGATACTTTGAAAGCGCATTAATTGTGCGGGCCAGTTCTGCGTGAGATGCCAAAATGTCATTAACAGCGAATGTCACGACAGTTTCAGGGTCCAATGCCCTCGCGGCCTTCTCTCGTCTAAGCATTTGAATTACGTTGCTCGTGCCGCTCTTAGAAATCATCAAAGGCCAGCTTGTACCCGGTTCACTCGAGTCCTTAAGCGGCCCTGACTGTAGCCAAGAACTTTGCGACCTCCAGCCTGAGTCGATTACTTTCTTCGGACAAGGATTGAGCCGAGGAAAGAACCTTCGCCGAAGCTGAACCGGTTTCGCGAGCCCCTTTGTTCACATCGACAATATTGGTCGCGACCTCGGAGGTGCCTTGTGCCGCCTGCTCGACATTGCGAGAAATTTCCTGCGTCGCACCACCTTGTTGTTCGACTGAGGTCGCGATCGTTGCCGCAATTTCCGAAATCCGGCTGATTGTGGTTCCAATTTGCTTGATGGCCACAACGGAATCCTGTGTCGCAAGCTGCATCCCAGCGATTTGACTGCTGATTTCATTGGTCGCGCTGGCGGTCTGGGCAGCGAGCGCCTTCACCTCCTGCGCAACAACCGCAAACCCCCGCCCGGAATCGCCCGCGCGCGCCGCCTCGATGGTGGCGTTGAGCGCTAGCAAATTGGTCTGCTCGGCAATCGTCGTGATCAGACTAACCACGGCTCCAATCCGCAACGCAGCCTTCGACAATTCGTTGATACGCGCGTCGGTCGCCTCTGCCTGATTCACAGCTTCGCCGGCGATGCGGTTCGAACTCTTGGACCTGTCGACTGATCTCGGCAATCGACGCTGCCATCTCCTCCGCCGCCGCGGCAACCGATTTGACATTTGATGAGGCTTCCTCGGATACAGCTTCCACTCTCCCTGAGAGCTGCTGCGTCTCCTCGGCGGTTCTCGTCAAGCTGGTCGCTGAGGCTTCCAGCTCTGTTGATGCAAAGGATACCGCCCGCACAATCTCACCGACGGCGGCCTCGAATTCGTAAGCGAGTTTCTGCATCTCTGTTTTTCGCTGGGCACGCCCCTGCTTTTCCGTTTCCGAACGTTCCGCTCGCAGCCGGTCGGATTCAAGCATGTTGGCCTTGAAGACTTGCAGCGCTTCAGCCATATCGGCAATTTCGTCCGAGCCGCCGGTTGCTATCTCAGCGCTCAGGTCGCCAGCGGCAATGGATTTCATACTGTTCTGCAGACGCACAAGGCGACGCACGACCCCACGGCCAACATAATACCAGCCGATGGCAAGTGCCGTGGCAAGACTGACAAGCGCCAGGCAAATCAGGATAATTCGGCCCTGCCGGATCTCCGCCTCTGACTCACGAACGGCGGTGGCTGCCGCCGCCTCGCTGCGGGTTCCAAGGCTTGTTACCTCCTTTTCGAACTCCTGGGCGAGCGCCCGATTTTCCATCACTACATTGGCGCCGGTCTTCGCGGCAGCCAGCTCTTTTTGCTTGAGTTCGAAAATATTGCCGCCGTCCTTGCCCATCTTGACCAATTCATCGACGAGCTTCGAAGTTTCGGGATCCTTGAAGGCAGCGGCGGCCTTGCCAAGGCGCCCCGCTGTTGCCGTGAAGCGGTCCCTGACCGGCGGCAGAAGGTCGGCAGACGGCAGGTCGGCCGCTTCGACAAGGATCCCCAATAAGAGGTTGGATTCAGCGCGCAATTCCAGAATTGCCTGCAGCGACGCGAGTTCGTTATCAGCCAGCGCAGCAAGCGTTTTCTGAACTTCTCCCAGCTCCTTCTTGTCCGCCGCTGTCTGCAGCCCAATAGTCAAAGTAAAACCGGCGTCGTCCGCCATCGGCCCCAGCTTTTCGGCGAGCTTCTGATGCGATTTCCGAAGGCTGGCGACACGCGTGTCCCGTGAGGCCGCAATGGTCTGGCGCTCAGCGACGGATTGCACCAGCCGGTCGAGATTGACCAGGATGCGATCAGCGGTCTTTTGGAGCGTGCCAGCGTCCTCCGCAGCCAGCGCGCTTATCGTCTGCTTGAGTTCCTCACGGGCAGCGGCCAGACCCTTGGAGGCCAGCTCGCGTTCGGCGACATCAGTTGAGGCAAGAAGGCGCGGCGCCGCGGCGGCAACCTCACCGGCGGCCCTAACCACCTCCGAAGCGCGTGTGATTTCGGGCAGGCTCTTTTCAGCGATTGCACCGAGCGAACGCCCCAGACTGCTATAGGAGAAAATCGCGCTGCTGCTCGCCAGCACAGTGAGCGCAGCGACGACCCCAAAGGCTGCAAACAATCGACCGCGAAGGCCAAGGTGATACCACCACGTCGCAGTCTTCATCATCAATCTCCAGGTAGCTATCGCAAATAGGGCATGCCGCAAACAGCCTGGGCACTTTTCGGTCGGTGCTGTGCTGCTCTTTATTTACGTTCCTGGCTTCTCGAGGTGATCGACGGCCTTGAAGCTACCGTCTGCCTGGATCACGGTGAGAAACACGTGATCCGAGCCGCGATTATTTGAGTCACTGTAGGTGAGTTTGAAACCGCCGAGATCTAAGGTGCCGGCCTTTTGCACGGCCTCGATCAGGGATTTCCGGGTGGGTTCGCCGTTGACCTTTTCGAGCGCCGCGATGATCGCACGGCCAACAAGGTATCCCTCCAGCGAGACGAAGCCTGGCTGAGCGTCAGGGGCACTCGCCTTGAGCGAAGCCTGGTAGCGCCCGACCACCGGGATCGCGGTATCCTTCGGAAAAGGCACGACCTGTGTGATCACAACGCCAGTGCCAATTGGACCGAGTTCCTTTGCAAGCGCATCGGAACCAACAAACGAGATGTTCACAAAGGTGGCGTCGAGCTTGATCTGCTTGGCCAGTTTGATGAACTCAGCCGCGGGCTTGTAGGGGCTGATCATGATGACCGCTTGGGGCTCAACCTTCTTGATAGCCAGCAGCGCGGCTTTAACAGCCACCGTATTGCGCTCGAAGGTACCTTCGCCGGCGAGCTGCATCTGCCGCTTCTCGAGCGCCTTCTTGACGCCGGCAAGGCCCGCCTGGCCGAAAGCGTCGTCCTGGTACATGATCGCAATTTTGGATGCGCCGAGATCCTTGGTCAGGTGTTCGACCATGGCTTCGGTTTCCTGAAAGTAGCTGGCGCGAATATTCATCACCAAGGGTTTGTAAGGCTCGCGCAGGAACTCAGCGCCGGTAAAGGCACCGATAAAGGGAGCACCGGCTGCGGTCGCGATCGGCTGGGTGGCGGCTGAAGTTGGAGTGCCAACCGCGCCGGCGATTGCGAAGACCTTGTCTTCCTCGAGTAACTTCTTGACCGCTTCAATGGACTTGGTCGGCTCATATCCGTCGTCGACGCTCTTTAGTTCGAGCTTCCGGCCCTTAACACCGCCAGCCTTGTTTGCTTCAGCGAAAGCTGCTTCGAGGCCCATTTTCATCCCCTGCCCCAGGGCTGCAGCCGGACCTTCGAGCGCAGTTGCCTGACCGAACACGATCTTATTGGCTGAGACGCCATCTTCAGCAAACGCAGGAATACCTGCTGCAAGGATCGCAGCTACCGCGAAAGGAAGTGCGTTGTATGAGAGGGCTCGCATTTGGGATTTCCTTTGGTTTGGAACGACGGCTCCCAGCGACGGCCACAGGTTAGTGGGCGCGGTTTCGCGTCCTGGGCGGAAAAGGCAGCTATGATTTCTCAGTCTGCCCCCAGAACCTTCACAAACAATTAACTAAAGATCTGGCGGGGCGAGTCCGTGACAGCCTGTCGCCCCTGCCGTCCTGCCGCGGCCTCCCGGCAAATGGGAAATGGAATCTTAATTCAAACGTTCGACCGCTTTACCCGTCATTCAGCCCGTTGCCAGATCAATCCCGCTAACAGGGACGCCCGAAACGTTCATTAAACAGCCTCGCTTATAGATGGCAATCCGCCACGCTTCGATGGCGCACCGGATACAGGGGGAATAAAAATGAAAAAGATCGTCGTGTTTGTTGCTTTGATATGTGCTTGCGCCGCTTTCGCTGGTCGTTCGCCAGTTGGCGTACCCCGTCACGCCGATATGGAGACACTGTCGCCGTTGGCGATGATGCAGGCATCGCGCGGACTTCCAACAGAAACCTACGACACCTTCTGATCGTTTGGCGGCCACGGGGCGGACGGCATCATCGGGGATTTCGAGGGTCTGTTCCGGTTTGGTGGGATTGCTTATCTGCAGAACATTCTTGCTCTGCAATCCCAGACAACTGACTTGACCCCGCCAGATCTTTGACGGGGTTTTTTCGTTCAATTTAAACTCGCGGGTCACCTAACTCGGCATGCCGGTCGGTACTGCTATGGACACTCGTATCGGGAAACCAAAAAGCCCACGCCGCCTGTTGCCTTCAGCCGTTCGCCGAATTGCTATCCTGTGGCGACCGTTCCCCCATCGGCACTATTTGCAGCGATAAACGTCGAACATTGATAATCGTGGGCGGAATAATCAATGGATCTACTGTACCATGACGACCGCAATCGCTCAGACTTCGAAGGGCGACCTTCCGCTTGCTCTGGTCCTTGGGGGCGTATTTGGTTGCCATATAATCATCGTCATCCATGCAATGGCCCGGAGCATTCACCTTGTCCGTGAAATCCGTGCGGGAAGGTGCGATGCGGCCCTTCGCCAGTAATTTACCGATCATTCTGAATGATGTCAGCGTCAGCACCGGTGAAATCACGATTCTCAACCACGTTTCGGTCAGCTTCAGCCCAGGCACACCAACAGTTCTGATTGGAGCGAATGGATCAGGCAAGAGTACGCTGATCCGTTTAGCGATGGGCCTCATCTCGCCAACCGCCGGCGAAGTCACATGGGGAGGACTTTCCGAGAAAAATGGCAGACGACTTGCAATAGTCTTTCAGCGGCCGGTCATGCTCCGCCGAACCGTTGCCGCCAATGTCGCCTATGCGCTGGCCGCCGATAGTGGCCGCGCGGCCCAATCGGTCTACATTCGCGAATTCCTCAAAAGAGTTGGCCTTGAGCACCTGGCGGATCGGCCCGCGCGACGCTTGTCCGGTGGCGAACAGCAACGCCTCGCGCTGGCACGCGCTCTCGCTCGAGAACCCGAAATATTGTTTCTTGATGAGCCGACGGCGAATCTTGATCCGGGATCCACCGGAGCTGTCGAAAGCATCGTGCGATCGGTGGCCTTGTCGGGTGTCAAGATTGTGATGGCAACCCACGACCTCGGTCAAGCGCGGCGGCTTGCCGGTGACGTCGTCTTCCTTTCTCGCGGATGGGCTATTGAACACACACCGGCGGATCGCTTTTTTTCTGGATCCATGACGCCCCAAGCTGCCGCCTTCCTCCGCGGTGACCTCCTGGTCTAATAAATGCAAGGAGGAAGACCATATTGGCGGTTGCATCGTTAAACCGCGCGACATTGTCTAACCGGAGTTTTTTTGACACAGGAACGGCATTCGCTTACGATGAATGAATGATGGGGATGGGGCTCCCCGATACCCGCCGCGAGGCTGATAGCTCCTACTGCGCGAAGGCCCTTGAGGGTTGGTCGTGGTAGGTGCCTTTTCGAAGCCCTCCTTCTTCCAATCCAACTTTGGCAACCTTCGGCTTAGCGCTACGGAGGGTGCGATGAACAGCTTTTGGGAGAGCCTGACTACCATTATTAGCGAGGGCAGTTTCACCTGGACAGTGCTGTTTGTGGTCGGCTTTGCTTGCATCCTTGCCTTCGCATTCGACGCGACGATTGAGATTGTCTTCCCGATCTTTACGCTGGGTTTTCTCACCGCCATCGCAGAGCACGTGATGCATAATCGGCGCGACCGATGACTAAAATCCTCAGTCCCGGTCGCTGATTTCAAATTGGGCATCACATTCTGGCTTCTCGAATTTCAAACAGGAATCTATTCGGGGGATCGGAATCGGAGGAATCGTCATGCGCGCTATCATTGGAATCCATGGAGCTACCGGACCGTCGTGGGACCGCACAGCGCAGCATTTGGATACGGCCGCGCCACCTTGGCACGCGAGAGCCTCGTTAGCTGGGAGATCAGCGGTATGAAAAGCCTGCAACGCCCTTCCTTCTTCAGGATGTTCGACATGCTCCTGAGCACA
This sequence comes from uncultured Alphaproteobacteria bacterium, assembly GCA_963742425.1. Lineage (GTDB taxonomy): Bacteria > Pseudomonadota > Alphaproteobacteria > Rhizobiales > Xanthobacteraceae > Bradyrhizobium. Next base: position 25,023 of record CAVULR010000002.1, on the reverse strand, counting down.
ACTAACTCGGGTTTCAAACTCTCGCGCTGGACCCACGATGGAGTGGAGTTCGAGCGCGAGCGACACAGTTTCAGCAGCCCGAGGCACGGTCTGACAATCGAAATCGTTACCTTGACCCACGGCAGACGACGCGGCTGGTCGCTCATGGTGACGAAGGAGTTTTGGTGAGAATATGCAGCCTTGGGCAAGCTGGCGGAGAGAGTGGGATTCGAACCCACGGTACAGTTTCCCGCACACACGCTTTCCAAGCGTGCGCCTTAAGCCACTCGGCCATCTCTCCGGATGCCCTGTCTTGAAGGGCCGTGACGACTTTTGCAAGGGAGCGGTGTCTCGACGGCCCATGTTTCAGTAACATCCTGAATATCCATTATAATTCGGCATCTCCCGCGCGCCCATCCTTCGCTTTCTGGGGCGGTGAAGCGAAAACCGTTTGCAGTTGACGGTCGAGGCGGCGATGAATCAGCTGGAAGGTGGAAGGGGCTGACGATGAAGCGACGCGAGTTCATCGCGCTTCTCGGTGGCAGCGCGGCCGCGACGCGAATTTCCTGGCCGCTGCCTGCGCGCGCCCAGCAGGGCGCGATGCCGGTGGTTGGCTTCCTGAATGCGGCACCGGCCCAAAGTTACGCGCCAATGACGGCGGCTTTTCTCAAGGGGCTCGGCGAGGCCGGTTACATCGATGGCCACAACGTGAAGATCGAATACCGCTGGGCGGATGGCCAAAACGACCGCCTGCCGGCACTGGCGACCGACCTGGTCGAGCGTCAGGTCGACGTCATCGCTGCCACCAGCACGCCGGCGGCACTGGCGGCCAAGGCAGCTACCACGACCATTCCGATCGTGTTCGAAACCGGCGCCGATCCGGTCCAGCTCAGCCTTGTCGCCAGCTTGAGCCGGCCCGGCGGCAACGTCACGGGCGTGACCCAAACGAACGTGGAAGTCGCACCGAAGCGGCTGGAATTGCTGCACGAACTACTCCCGGCGGCGCGCGTCATGGCTCTTCTCGTCGATCCTAGCGATCCGCCCGTTGCCGAGACCACCGCTTATCAGATGCTGGCGGCTGCCCGCACGTTAGGGCTTGAACTCCACGTGCTCAATGCCGTTACCGAAAGTGATTTCGATGCGGTGTTTGCAAAGATCCGCGAATCAGGGGCGAGCGGACTGGTGATAGGCGCCGGGACAACAATCTTCGCGGGCCGGAGCGGACAACTCGCCGTGCTGGCAGCCCGGCACGGCGTGCCGTCGGTCGGCGTAAACCGGCTGTTTGTCACGGCCGGGGGCTTGCTTAGCTACGGTGCCGATATCGTCGACTCCTACCGCCTGGCCGGCGGTTACGTTGGCCGTATTCTCAAGGGCGAAAAGCCGGAGGATTTGCCGGTTCAGCAAGCAACCAAAATCGAACTGAGCGTCAACCTGAAAGCCGCAAAGGCGCTTGGCATCACCGTGCCGCTGCCGCTGCTTGGCCGCGCCGATGAGGTGATCGAATGACAATGCTTGTTCGCTGCGCGTGAACCGGTCGCCGGCAGCACGGGCCGCTGCCGATTCGGATTAATGATATCGCGCGCCGCCATTGACCGAAAGCAGCGGCCGCAGGGTTGGTGGCTCCGGGATCGCCGGGTCTACCGCAGCCCTGTCCAGACGCGTCTCCTCCAACGCGTCGACGAAATCGGCAAACCACTGCTGGACCGTGCCCGCGCGCAATTTCGCCATCATCGCTTCCCAGCGCATGCGACGTTCTGTCAGCGGCATCGAAAGCGCGGCCGCAATGGTCCGCGCCATGCCGTCGATATCGTGAGGATTGACCAGCAGCGCCGTGTCGAGTTCGTTGGCGGCGCCGGCGAATTTGGACAGCACCAACACGCCGGGATCGGCCGGGTTTTGGGCCGCGACATATTCCTTGGCGACCAGATTCATGCCGTCATGCAGTGGCGTCACCACGCCGACCTGGGCGGTGCGATAAAGTCCCGCCAACACGGTCTGCCCGAATCCCTTGTTAAGGTAACGGATCGGCGTCCAGTCCACTTCGCCGTGGCGGCCGTTGACATCGCTGACGAGCCTCGCCAGTTCGTTTTGCAGATTTCCGTAAGCCTCGATGCCCCCGCGCGACGGGTTAGCGATCTGCAACAGCGACACGTTGCGCAAAAGCGCAGGCTGCAAGGTCCACATCCGGTCGAACGCGTTGATGCGGTTGATCAGTCCCTTTGAATAGTCGAGCCGGTCGACGCCGATCGCCAGCTTTTCGCCGTTCAGGCTTCGTCGCAGCCGCGAAACCTCGGGATGCATTACCGCCTTGGCGGCTTGCCGGGCGAATTGGTCGGGGTCGATGCCGATCGGGAACACCTCGACGCGCGATGCGCCGTAGCGCGATTTGACCACACCATTCCTCGCGGCAAGGCCGAGATGCAACTCCACGCAGCCGAGGAAATTCTCGCAATCGTCCGCGGTCTGGAATCCGATCAAATCAAAGGCCAGCATCGCCTCGATCAGTTCGCGATGATGCGGCACGCCTTCGATGCTGCCGCGGGCGGGCCACGGGGTATGCAGGAAGAAGCCGATCGGCTGCGTCACGCCGAGTTCGCGCATTTCCGCGCCCAAGGCCAGGAAATGGTAATCCTGAACCCAAAAGGCGGTGTCCGGCTTCACAAAGCGCAATAGCGCCCGCGCCATGAAGGCATTGACCTCGCGATAGGAGAGATAATCTTCTTGAGAGGCGGAAATCAGGTCGGTTCGGGAATGCAGCGCCGGCCATAACGCCGAATTGGCAAAACCTTCGTAATACCCACCGTAATGCGCCGCCGGCAGATCCAGCATGGCGAGCGCCCCCTCGCCGAGGGCTTCGATCTCGGCGAACGGTTCCCTCTGGGAGCCGTCGCGCACGCGATCAGAGGAACCTACCCAAATCGCACCCGATTTTTCGACTACCGGCAGCAAAGCAGCGGCGAGCCCTCCCGTCATGGGCTCATTGGGTTTGCCGCGCGCCACGCGATTTGAAACGACGACGAGGTTCACAGGGGCCCCTCCTGATGTTCCACTCGCGAGTTAACAGCCATTCATCAATATGGTTCCGAAGCCTCATTTGCCGCGCTGAAATTCGACAGCAATTTCGGCAGGAACTTCAAACCCCCGCATGGATGGAACAATGACATCGGAAAAATGAAACTAAATTCAGGCCACGGCGCGGCGGAACCTGATCCTTTCAGGGCGAACAAAATCTCATCCAACCACCATCACGCCACAGCTTGCAACCACCATCACGCCACAGCTTGGTCATCGATGAGACGCGCAAGCCACTCGCGAACGTCGCGAGGCTCATCAAAATGCCCGGCGACACCCCGGGTGCGCCTGCCTACGGAAAATGCAAGTCCGCCTAGATCGGGCATGATGGCAAATACCGTTTCGTCGGTGACGTCGTCGCCGATAAACAGCGGGCGGCGGCCCTTAAACGGCTCGTGTGTCATCAGTTCTTGGACACCTGTCGCCTTGGTGAAACCGGAGTGCTTGATTTCGCAGACACATTTTCCCGGCAGCACCTCGATCGGTGCGTTCGGCAGATCGGACCTGATCAGGGAGACCGCCTCATAGATCGCCTTTTCCGCATGGGGCGCAAGGCGGTAATGCAGCGCCAGCGAATAACCCTTGTCTTCCAGAAGAATTCCCGGACTGAGTCTTGCGATCGCCGCCAATCGCCGTTTCAATTCCTTGTCCATCGGCGGGGCGTGAGTTGCGACGGCTTCGCTGTCGGCCGAGATTCGCATTTCCGCGCCGTGGCCGCCGACCGCCGGAAATTGCTCGGGAGCAAAGATCAGATCGATATCGTTCAGCGAGCGGCCGCTGACAAGCGCGAGCGCGCCCGAAGTGCGAGCCAGCAATCGTGACAAGGTAGTTGCCAGACCGGGCGGCACCCACACCTCGCGCGGGGTCGGCGCCAGATCGAGCAGGGTGCCGTCGATGTCGAGCAGGATCGCACAGTCGTTCAGATGCGGCACGAGCGAACCAGGCACCGGAACGGTATCCGGCACGTCGTCCTGTTCGGGTGAAATATCTTCCGGCAATGGCATATCGACCAAACTCTGATTCATTTCATCCTACTCCACAAAGGCTAGCGGCCGTGCAACCGATTCCAGCGGTTGCCGCTCTGCGGCGACGCAATAACGCCACGCGATGGCGGCCGCGGCCACCATCAAGCCCGATCCGAGCAGATAGCCAGCAAAAACGCTGCCGCGCGAGCCAGTGTCGATCAGCACGCCGAACAAAGCAGGCCCGGCGACCCCGCCAATTCCCGTGCCGACTGCATAAAACAGCGCGATCGCCAGCGCCCGAACCTCCAGCGGGAAGGTTTCGCTGACGGTGAGATAGGCGGCGCTTGCCGCGGGCGAGGCAAAAAAGAAAATGACCATCCAGGCGATGGTCTGGGTTTGCGCGGTCAAAACACCGATCGCGAACAGATAACCGGAAATCGCCAGCAAAATGCCCGAAACCGCATAGGTCAGCGCGATCATGGCGCGGCGCCCCAGCGTGTCGAACAGCCGGCCGAGCAGCAGCGGCCCGAGGAAGTTACCGGCCGCGAAGGGAAGGATGTACCACCCGATCTGGTTTGCGGGGATTCCGTAAAAATCGGTCAGGACGAGCGCAAAGGTAAAGAAGATCGCGTTATAGAAAAACGCTTGCGCGGTCATCAGCGCTAATCCGACCAGCGAACGCCGGCGATGGACTGACCAAAGCGTGTGTGCCACTTCGCGCAACGGCGTGTGATCGCGCATCCTGAGCTTGATTTTCGGCCACAGGCGCGCACCAGGGTCTTGCACGTCTCCCGTGACCGACCGTTCGATATCGGAAACAACGGCGTGCGCCTGCTCGGGCCGGCCGTGAACCATCAGCCATCGCGGGCTCTCGGGGATCCACATCCGCATCACGAACACGACGAGGCCGAGGCACGCGCCGGTGAGGTAGGCCAGTCGCCAGCCCAGATCGGGGCCAAGCAGGTTCGGATCGAGCAGAACAATTGCGCTGACGGCGCCCATCGCCGCGCCGATCCAGAAGCTGCCGTTGATCACAAGGTCAGTCCATCCGCGATAACGCGCCGGCACCAGTTCCTGTATCGTCGAATTGATCGCGGTGTATTCGCCACCGATGCCGGCGCCGGTGAGAAATCGAAACAACGCGTAGCTCGCAACACTCCAGGACAGCGCCGTCGCCGCAGTTGCCGCGAGATAGACCGCCAGCGTTATGAAGAACAGCTTCTTGCGCCCGATGCGGTCGGTGAGCCAGCCGAATCCGAGCGCGCCGAGCACGGCGCCGGCAACATAGGCGCTGTTGGAAAATCCGACGTCCAGGTTGGTGAAATGCAGGCTAGGGCTCTGCTTGAGCGCCCCCGACAGGGCACCTGCCAGTGTGACCTCCAGCCCGTCCAGAATCCAGGTGATCCCGAGCGCGAGCACGACGCGGGTGTGAAAGCCGCTCCAGCGCAAAGCGTCGAGACGGAACGGGATACTGGTTTCGATGACGCGATCGTCGCCTCGCAGCGCAGACGCGCCAACGGACCGGATACTATCGCTGGTTACCGCGCGCGGCTGCAAATCCATTGATCGAACCAATAAGAAAGAACCTCGGAAGCGGCGCCCCAAGGCTCTTTGGATGCGGCATCATGATGCCGGCACCCTAACCAACGCCCCTGCGGCAACGGGGTTCCCGCAACGCGGAACCGATCGGGCTCATCGCCGTTTTTCGGCTTGAAGACCGGATGGAGTTGAAGATGATCCAACGGCAGAAGCCCGCACGTTCGCGCAAGGCTGCAATGCGCAAGAACGACGCGAAGACAGCGTCCGGGAAGACGAAATCGGCGCAGCGCAAGCCATCGTCCAGGAAGTCATCGTCAAACCAATGGTCGCAGGATGTTACCCGGAAAAGCGACGCGCTTGACCTGAAGCCGGGCGTCTTCAAGATGACCAACGCGAAAAAGATCGCGGCCTCGCTCAAGCGCTCCGCGCAACGCAGTTCGCGCCGAAAGGCGAGCGCCTACCGTTCCGCCCTATCGATGCTGACATTTTATATCAACCGCGCCGGCAAGACGTTGCCGAAAACGCAGCGCGACCGGCTGCAGCGCGCCAAGATCGAATTGAAGCGGCAGTTTCATCGGGACGCGTGACGCCGGCCGATTGTCCGGCACGACCGCAAAAGGACTAGGCCGCGCGGATATTCGCCATGAAGCGGTCGAGTTCCTCGCGCAACCGCGCGCTTTCGGTAGAAAGAGTCTTGGCCGAATTCAGGACTTCCTCGGAGGCCGACCCGGTTTCGGTGGCGCCGCGGTTGACCTGCATGATGTTGGCGGCGGCTTCATGGGTGCCTTGCGCGACGGTTTGAACGCTTTGCGCGATTTCCTGGGTTGCGGAGCTTTGTTGTTCGACCGCGCTCGCGATCGTCGAGGCGATGGTCGATATCTGGCCGATGGTGCCGCCGATTTCCTTGATGGCCGCGACCGACTCCCGCGTCGCGTCCTGCATGCCGGAAATGTGCGACGATATCTCGTCGGTCGCTTTCGCGGTCTGGCTGGCCAGCGACTTGACCTCGGAGGCGACAACGGCGAAGCCCCGCCCGGCCTCGCCGGCACGGGCGGCTTCGATGGTTGCGTTCAGTGCCAGCAGATTGGTCTGCTCGGCGATCGCGGTGATCAGTTTGACCACATCGCCGATCTCCTGGGCGGCGCGCGAAAGTTTGCCGATGCGCCCGTCGGTTTGCTCCGCCTGTCGCACCGCCGCCTCTGCGATCTCGTTGGATTCGCGGACCCGCCGTCCAATCTCGCTGACGGAAGCGGAAAGCTCTTCCGTTGCCGTGGCGACCGACTGCATGTTGCTGGAAGCCTGTTCCGAGGTGCCGGCGACCTGGCTGGACAGGCTTTGCGTGGTTTCCGCGGTCCGCGTCAGCGTTCCCGCCGCGGTTTCAAGCTGAACGGCGGAGGCCGAAACGTTCGAGACGATCGCGCCCACCGCCGTCTCGAAATCGTCGGCAAAGCGAATGAGTTCGGTACGCCGCGCGGCGGTGCTGGCCTTGTTTTGGGCGTCCTGGGCCGCGGCATCGCGTTCCGCCTTGGCGATCGCCTGCATCTTGAATTCTTCCACCGCGCTCGCCATCTCGCCGAGTTCATCCTTGCGCCCAAGGCCGGGCAGCACGACGTCGAAATTGCCGCCCGCGAGTTCGCGCATCGCCTTGCACATCGTCGTCATCGGCCGCGAAATTCCCTTGCCCAGCAGCACCGCCAGGGTTCCTCCGAGCAGGAAGCCGCCGACCGCGAGCATCAGGACCAGCCGCTCGGTCGCGCCGATGGTCGCGTCCGACTCGGATTCAAGTCTCTGCTGATCGGACAACAGGTCCGCCTTCATTGCGCCGGAGCCTTGCGCGATCGCGGCCGCGGACTCCGTCATTTCGGTGACCAGTTCATCGATCGATTTTGAATTGGCGATCAGCTTGGTCAGCGCTTGCCGATATTCCTCGAGCAGCGCGGCGGCCTCCTTCAGACCCTGCACGATCTTCTCGTCGGTCGACGACATCGCGCGCAGGGAGTTTTCGACAAACTTGAGGCGGGCAACCGCGCTTGCGGCAATCGTCTGATCGGAATTGATGACAAAAGTATTGGCCAGCGCGGTCACCGTCTGAAATTGATCGGTCACTTTCTTCGCGCCGAACTGAATGGCCTGAAGCTCGAAGTCGTCGGCATTGCTGGGGAGATCGTCGAGCTTGTAACGCAGCATGTTGCCGCTGCGCGCAAGCTGGTTTTGGGTCACGAGGGCGCTGTCGCGCTTGACCTTGATGATATCGGCGAAAATCTTGGTGAAGGCCTGGAATTCACGGGCAAGGCGTGTGACCTGATCGAGGCGCGCCGGATTTGCGGTACCCTCGCATCGATTGATCGATAGCGTCCTTCAGGCTGGCTTCGGCCGTTAGCGCCGCCTTGGCGTCGTCTTCCTTGCCGGTCACCGTATAGAAACGCGCGAGCCCCCGGTACGAAATCAACTCGCGGTCGATATTGCGCGACAAGGTCGGCTTCCGCGACGCTCTTGCGATAGGCCGCCACGCCGACCGAAACGTGCTCGAAGCCGAAATAGGCGATGCCCATGCTAATGGCCGAGATCGCGAGCACGACGGTAAAACCGGCCATGACCTTGCCGCGAAATCGTAAGCTGGGGAGCCTGGGAAGTATCGATTGCGGCCAGACACGTTTGGACAATCCCACCGCAAACCCCCATTTTTTCGCAAAAACCGGCGAAACCGGGAACGCGAGGCCCCCGATCTGATCGAAAAACTAGGGCAGAATGGATAAAAGGCCGTAAACTTGCGCCAAAACTTCGTCTCCGAGCCGCCATAAGAACGTCTGGGAGCGGCCCAAGGAAGAAGAATGGGACGCCTCGATGTTCGCGGTCATACGGAATCTTGCCTGGGCGATCCCCGCCATGGTTGCCGCCTGAAGTGCGCCTTGGGGAAGCGCCGTTCCTGCCCCTCATTTGTGCAGTCGAGGGCCGCCCGCGCGGAGACGGAAAAGGCCCACTTCCGGATCGCATCACAATGGCTTTCGCAGCGAAATTCCTAGTTGCAAAGTTCGGCCCCCATGCCTCTAATTGGCGCAATTAAAAATCATCGGGGAGGGTTCAGGCGTGTCTACAGTCAAATTGACCGTGAACGGCAAGGCGGTTTCGGCCGACGTCGAGGACCGGACCCTGCTGGTCCAGTTCCTGCGCGATCATCTGAATCTGACCGGTACCCATGTCGGCTGCGACACAAGCCAGTGTGGCGCCTGTGTCGTCCATATCGACGGCCGGGCGGTCAAATCCTGCACCGTGCTCGCCGGGCAGGCCAGCGGTGCCAACGTTACCACCATCGAGGGCATCTCGAAGGGCGACGAGTTGCACCCGATGCAATCCGCGTTCCGCGACAATCACGGATTGCAATGCGGATATTGCACGCCAGGCATGATCATGTCGGCGATCGACATCGTCAACCGCCATGGCGGCAAGCTCGATGAGGCTACCGTCCGGAGCGAACTCGAGGGCAACATTTGCCGCTGCACCGGCTATCACAACATCGTCAAATCGGTGCTCGACGCCGCCGGCCGCATGAAGGTTTCGCAGGCGGCGGAATAACCGGTGCAAATCTGACCGGCAAGTCCGGAATTTTTTAATTCAAAACCGGCTGCGATCTGCGCTTTCAAATTTTTCGCGCTAGCTGATGCGGTCCGACAGGGAGAGATGCGATGGGTGTAGAGGGTATTGGCGCCAGCGTAGTGCGCAAGGAAGACCGGCGTTTCGTTACCGGCAAAGGCCGCTATGTCGATGACATCAAGCTGCAGGGCATGACCCATGCCCACTTCGTCCGCAGCCCGCATGCCCACGCCAAGGTGAAGAGCATCGATTCGGCGGCGGCGATGAAAATGCCCGGCGTCGTCGGCGTGCTGACCGGACGAGAGATCGTCGATGACAAGGTCGGCAATCTGATTTGCGGCTGGGCGATTACGTCCAAGGATGGCACGCCGATGAAGATGGGTGCGTGGCCGGCGATGGCGCCCGATACCGTGCGCTTTGTCGGACAGGCGGTCGCGGTGGTGATCGCCGAGACCAAAAACCAGGCGCGCGATGCCGCCGAAGCCGTCGTGGTCACCTACGAAGAACTACCGGCAGCCGCCGATATTCGCGCGGCGATCAAACCGGGCGCGCCGCAGCTGCACCCGGAGGCGGCAGGCAACGTGATCTACGACTGGACGATCGGCGACGAGGCCGCCACGGCGGCGGCATTCAAGTCGGCGGCCAATGTTGTTTCGCTCGACATCACCAATAACCGGCTGGTGCCGAATGCGATGGAGCCGCGCGCGGCGATCGCGGAATACAACGAAGCCGAAGAGCATTTCACCCTCTACACGACCTCGCAGAACCCGCATGTCGCGCGTCTGGTGCTGTCGGCATTCTACAATATCGCGCAGGAGCACAAGTTGCGCGTGGTGGCGCCTGATGTCGGCGGCGGCTTTGGTTCGAAGATCTTCATCTATCCCGAAGAGATGGTGGCGCTGTGGGCCTCCAAGAAGGTGCGGCGCCCCGTGAAGTGGACCGGCGATCGCACCGAGGCCTTCCTGACCGACGCCCACGGCCGTGATCACCTCACCAAGGCCGAGATGGCTTTCGACGCCAACAACAAGATCACCGGGCTGCGCGTAAAGACCTACGCCAATCTCGGCGCCTATATGTCGCTGTTCTCGTCCTCGGTGCCGACCTACCTCTATGCGACGCTGCTGTCCGGTCAGTACAACATTCCCAACATCTTCGCCGAGGTGATCAGCGTCTACACCAACACCACCCCGGTCGATGCCTACCGTGGCGCAGGCCGGCCCGAAGCAAGCTTCGTGGTCGAACGCCTGATGGAAACCGCGGCGCGGCAGCTGAAGGTCGATCCGGCCGAATTGCGCCGCAAGAACTTCATCACCAGCTTCCCGCACCAGACCCCCGTGATCATGGCCTATGACGTCGGCGATTTCGGCGCCTCGCTGGACTCGGCGATGAAGGCGATCGATTACGCCGGATTCCCGGCGCGCAAGGAAAAGGCCAAGAAGGACGGCAAGCTCCGCGGCATCGGCGTCTCCTGCTACATCGAGGCCTGCGGCATCGCACCCTCCAAGGCCGTCGGCAGTCTCGGCGCCGGCGTCGGGCTGTGGGAATCGGCTGAGGTCCGCGTCAATCCGGTCGGCACCATCGAGATCCTGACGGGATCGCACAGCCACGGCCAGGGGCACGAGACCACTTTCGCGCAACTGGTTGCCGAACGTCTCGGCGTTCCGATCAGCCAGGTACAGATCGTCCATGGCGACACCGACAAGGTGCAGTTCGGCATGGGCACCTACGGCTCGCGCTCGATCGCGGTCGGCGGCACCGCGATTGTCAAGGCGATGGAGAAGGTCGAAGCCAAAGGCAAGAAAATCGCGGCGCATCTGCTGGAAGCGTCCGAAGGCGACATCGTCATCGAAAACGGCGAGTTCAAGGTTACCGGCACCGACAAGTCGATCGCGCTGCCGATGGTCGCGCTCGCCGCCTATACCGCGCACAATCTGCCCGACGGCATGGAGCCCGGCCTGAAGGAAACGGCGTTCTACGATCCCACCAACTTCACCTTCCCGGCGGGCGCCTATATCTGCGAGATCGAGGTCGATTCCGGCACCGGCAAGACCTCCTTCATCAATTTCGTCGCGGCCGACGATTTCGGCCGGCTGATCAACCCGATGATCGTCGAGGGCCAGGTCCATGGCGGCCTCGCACAGGGCATCGGCCAGGCGCTGCTCGAAGGTGTGGTCTATGACAGCTCGGGCCAGCTCGTGACCGCGTCGTTCATGGACTACACCATGCCGCGCGCCGACGATCTGCCGTCGTTCAAATTGAACCACACCACCACGCTATGTCCGAGCAATCCGCTCGGCGTCAAGGGTTGCGGCGAGGCCGGCGCAATCGGCGCATCCGCCGCCGTCATCAACGCGATCACCGACGCCATCGGCAACAACAAGCTTGAGATGCCGGCAACACCCGACCGGGTGTGGCACGCCATTCACGGTTGAGGGAGACGAGCCATGCACGAGACCACTTATCATCGCCCGTCCTCGGTCGCAGAGGCTGCGGCACTTTTTGCCAAAGGCTCGGAGTCGAAATATCTCGCCGGCGGTCACACCTTGATCCCGGTCATGAAGCAGCGGCTGGCCTCGCCGTCCGACGTGATCGATCTCGGACGGATCAAGGAACTCGTCGGCATCGAACTGTCCGGCGACACGCTGACCATCAAGGCGGCCACGACCTATTTCGACATCATGCAAAGCGCCGACGCCAAGAAGGCGATCCCCGCAATCGTGCATTTGACTTCGGTGCTCGGCGATCCCCAGGTGCGCTATCGTGGCACCATCGGCGGCTCGATCGCCAACAACGATCCGGCGGCGGATTTTCCCGCCGCCGTGCTGGCGCTCGGTGCCACCGTCAAGACCAACAAGCGCTCCATCGCGGGGGATGATTTCTTCAAGGGCCTGTTCACGACGGCGCTCGAGGACGGCGAGATCATCACCGAGATCCGATTCCCGATTCCGGCCAAGGCGGGCTATTCGAAAATGCGGCATCCGGCGTCGCGTTTCGCCCTGACCGGCGTATTCGTGGTCAAGACCAAGGCGGGCGATGTCCGCGTCGCCGCCACCGGCGCCTCGCAGAACGGCGTGATGCGCGTGCCGACGATCGAGGCGGCCCTGAAGGCGAATTGGTCGGCGGGCGCCCTCGACAGCGTCGCGATTTCCGCCGGCGGGATGTTGACGGATATCCATGGCTCGTCGGCCTATCGCGCCAACCTGGTCAAGGTAATGGCGCAGCGCGCGGTCACTGCCGCCGGTTGACCACAGTTCCACCGAGATAGAACGACGGCGCGCAGCAATGCGCGCCGTTTTTTGCATTTAGTACAAAAACGCAGACAAAAGGCACTTGCCAGGCAGGTGCCAAGGCGAGACACTTTAGCTAATCAACTAATTAACCCGTCCCGGGAGTCTCCATGAAATTCGGTATTTTCTACGAACATCAATTGCCGCGGCCGTGGAACGAGGGCGACGAGCACAGGCTGTTTCAGGAGGCGCTGGATCAGGTCGAACTCGCCGACAGGCTCGGGATCGATTACGCCTGGGAAGTCGAACATCATTTTCTCGAGGAGTATTCGCACTCCTCCGCGCCCGAAATATTTCTCGCGGCATGCTCGCAGCGTACCAGGAAAATTCGTCTCGGCCACGGCATCTGCTTGATGCCGCCGAAGTACAACCATCCGGCACGGGTGGCGGAGCGCATCGCCACCCTCGACCTCGTCTCCAATGGGCGCGTCGAATTCGGCACCGGAGAGAGCGCCTCGCTGATGGAACTCGGCGGCTTCAACGTCGGTTTCGATCCGGTCGAGAAGCGGCGGATGTGGACCGAGGGCGTCGAACAATGCACCAACATGCTGGTGATGGACCCCTATCCCGGCTTCAAGGGTGAGTTCTTCGAGATGCCGTGTCGAAATGTGGTGCCGAAACCGCTGCAGAAGCCGCACCCTCCGCTCTGGGTCGCCTGTTCAAATCGCGAAACCATCAAGATGGCCGCGCGTCACGGCATCGGAGCGCTGACCTTCGCATTCGTCGATCCCCGCGAAGCCCGGCAATGGGTCGATGACTACTATCGCATCTTCAAGGAGGAATGCGTGCCGATCGGCCACGCCGTCAATCCCAACGTGGCGATGGTGACCGGCTTTTCGGTACACGCCGACGAAATGGAAGCGCGCCGCCGCGGCGAGGATGGATTGCGCTTTTTCCGTTACGGCCTTGCGCATCATTATATCTTCGGCGAGCACAAGCCGGGCCGCACCGATATTTGGACCAATTTCGAAAAGGCGCGGCACGCATTGCCGCCGGCCGGCGCAGATCACGGCATCGGCACGCCGGATCAGTTGCGAACCCATCTTCGGCACTTCGAGGATTCAGGCGTCGATCAGACCGTGTTCGTCCAGCAGGGCGGGCGCAACAGGCACGAGCACATCTGTGAAGCGCTGCAATTGTTTGCAAAGGATGTCATGCCGGAATTTCGCGCCCGGGAAATCGAGCGGGAGAAGAAGAAGCAGGAAGAACTCGCCCCCTTCATCGCCAAAGCGATGGCGCGCAAGCAAATGACAAAACCGATGCGGGACGATGATATTCCGGTTTACATCGCGCTCGGCCGCAAGGTCGCCGAGGAAGGCACTGGTACCGAGCGCCAGAAACAGAATGCGAAGCTTTGGGCCGATGCCGCCAAGGTAACCCTCAGCGATCCGGCGCGCCACGGCAGCAAGACATCGGCAACGTCATAGTCTTCCTCTTTCAACGACGGGAAAAACAACGTGCTCGATAAATCAGCCCCGCAATCCTCCACCCGCATTTCCGGACCCTTGGCAGGTTTCCGGATCGTCGAATTCGCAGGCATCGGACCTGGCCCCTTCGCCTGCATGATGCTCGCGGACATGGGCGCGGATGTCGTGACGCTCGACCGCGTCGGCGCCAAGAAGAGCCTGAAATCGGTGGCGGGACGCGGCCGCAAGGTGGTCGAGCTCGACCTCAAGGACAAGGCCGCGATCGCCCAGGTGCTCGAACTGCTCAGCCATGCCGACGCGCTGATCGAGGGCTTTCGTCCCGGCGTGATGGAGCGGCTCGGGCTCGGACCTGAACTGGTGCTGGCGCGCAATCCGCGCCTGGTCTATGGCCGCATGACGGGATGGGGTCAGGAAGGCCCGCTGGCGCAGGCCGCCGGCCACGACATCAATTACATCTCGGTCACCGGCGCGTTGGCCGCGATCGGCACCAAGGAAAAGCCGGTGCCGCCGCTCAATCTGGTCGGCGATTTCGGCGGCGGCGCGCTCTACCTCGTGGTCGGCGTGCTGGCGGCCCTGCTGGAGGCTTCAAGGTCAGGCAAGGGGCAGGTGGTCGACGCCGCCATGTGCGACGGCGCGGCGTCGCTGATGTCGATGTTTTTCGACATGATGGCCGCGGGCCGGTGGATCGAAGGGCGCGATAGCAACTTCCTCGACGGCGGCGCGCACTTCTACGGCGTCTATGAATGCGCCTGCGGCAACTTCATATCGATCGGTTCGATCGAACCGCAGTTCTACGCGCTGCTGCGCCAGCATGCGGGCCTTTCCGACGCCGGCTTCGACGCGCAGATGGACCGCAAGGCCTGGCCCGGGCTGAAGCAAAAGCTCGCAGGGGTCTTCAAGACCAAGACGCGCGACGATTGGTGCAAGATCATGGAAGGCACCGATGTGTGCTTCGCGCCGATCTTGACGATGAAGGAGGCACCCGAACATCCCCACATGGCGGCGCGAAAGATTTTCGTCGAACGCCACGGCGTCACCCAGCCCGCGCCGGCGCCGCGTTTTTCGCGCACCCCCTCGGCGATCCGCGAGGCCGCCATGGCCGACATTGCGAGCCTGACGAGCGAGTGGAAGGGCGGGAGGTGACGCCTCCTCGTCGTCCTGTCCTCGTCGTCCCGGCGAACGCTGGGACCCATACCGCGTGATCTATCGATTCAAGGAGCTGTCTGACGACTTGCGGTATTTTCGAGCGCCGGTGGCTATAGGTCCCGGCTCGGCGCTCGCTACGCTCGCTTGGCCGGGACGACGACGGTGGTTTTGCTAAGCCGCGCCCTTCAGCGTCAGCACGCCGCGGCGGATCTGGTCTTCCTCGATCGATTCGAACAGCGCCTTGAAATTGCCTTCGCCGAACCCATCGTCACCCTTGCGCTGGATGAACTCGAAGAAGATCGGCCCGATCGCGTTGGCGGAGAAAATCTGCAGCAGCACCTTGGTATGGCCGCCATCGACCACGCCTTCGCCGTCGATCAGGATACCATTGCGGCGCAGCCGCGCGACGTCTTCGCCATGCTCGGGCAGCCGCGCATCGATCTTTTTGAAATAGGTCTCGGGCGGCGGCGGCATGAACGGCAGACCGTCGGCGCGCAGGGTTTCGACGGTGCGATAGATATCCCTGGCGCCGCAGGCGATGTGCTGGATGCCTTCGCCGCGATAGACGTTGAGATATTCCTCGATCTGGCCGGATTGGCCCGCGTCCTCGTTGATCGGAATCCGGATCTTGCCGTCGGGACTGGTCAGCGCGCGGGAGAACAAGCCGGAAGCGCGGCCCTCGATATCGAAGAAACGAATCTGGCGGAAGTTGAACAGTCGTTCGTAGAAGCCGGTCCAGACATCCATCCGGCCGCGATGCACGTTATGGGTGAGGTGGTCGAGATAATATAGCCCGGCGCCCTCGGGGCGCGGATTGCTCGCGCCGAGCCATTCGAACTCGGCATCGTAGGCCGAACCCTTCGCGCCGTAGCGATCGACGAAATACAACATGCTGCCGCCGATCCCCTTGATGGCGGGAACATCGAGCGTCTTCTGTTCTGCAGGAATGTCGGCGGGCTCGGCGCCGAGCGACAGCGCGCGTCGATAGGCCTGCTCGGCGTCGACCACGCGGAAGGCCATCGACGGCGCGCACGGCCCGTGCTCCGCCACAAAGCCGAAGCCGTGGGTGCCGGGCTGCTCGTTGATCAGATAATTGATGTCGCCCTGGCGATAGACCGTGATCTTTTTGGAGCGATGGCGCGCAACCGCCACGTAGCCCATCAGCTTGAACAGCGCGTGCAGCGCTTCCGGATTGGGGTGCGCGTATTCGACGAACTCGAAGCCGTCGGTCCCCATCGGATTGTCGGCGCTGATGGTCGCAGCCGGCGCGTCGTGCGGAAATGGACCCATGGCTGACCTGATCTCCTGATTTGGCTGCAGTCAGTATCCGTCACTTTCGTTACAAAATGTGTGCAAAATACGCTATAATCTGCTATAAATGTGCACACTTCGTGCATGTTATTGGAATTTGGCGCATGATCTCGGTAGATGCATCCGACCTGAAAATATTGGCCGCGCTACAGGATGATGGCCGTCTGACCAACCAGCAATTGGCCGATATCGCCGGCCTGTCGGCGTCGCAGTGCTCGCGCCGCCGGATGCGGCTCGAGGAGGAAAAGGTGATATCGGGCTATCATGCGGAGCTAGCCAGCGAAGCACTCGGCTTCAATGTCATCGCCTTCATTCACATTACGCTTGCGACCCATTCACCCGACAATGCCGAGCGGTTTCGCGCGCTGGTCAATCGCGTCGAGAATATCCAGGAGGCCTATTCGCTGACCGGCGATGCGGACTATCTCCTGAAGGCCGTGTTGCGCGACCTGAAAGGTCTGTCCGATATCGTCAACAACGTACTGATGCCCCACGAAAGCGTGGCGCATGTACGCTCCTCGATCGTGCTGGACCGGTTGAAGGAAAGCTCAAGGCTGCCCTTGAAGGAGTTGGCGCGCTAGCGTGGCCGAATTCGAGGGATATTCGTCATTCGAATTTTCCGTTCGATTTGCGATGATGGCAAAAAGATCTCAACCAGGATGGCTCGGCAATGGCAGTGCGCTCCCTCTCCCCTTGTGGGAGCGGTGTACCTCGTGTGCTGCAGCCGGAACTGATTCCGACGAAAGGTAACCATGGCGCTGCAACTTCGACCGAACTGCGAATATTGCGACAAGGACCTTCCGCCGCATTCGACGGAGGCACGCATCTGCAGCTACGAGTGTACGTTCTGTGGGGACTGCGCCGACAACAAGCTTCACAATGTCTGTCCGAACTGCGGCGGCGGTTTTGTTTCCCGACCGATCCGGCCGGCAAAGGAGTGGCGCCCCGGCGTGTCGGTTGAGAAGCACCCACCGTCGGCAAAGCGCGTGCATCTGTCCTACAGTCTCGACGAAATCGCTGCGCATTCCGCCCGCATCCGGGATATCCCGCCGGAGAAACGTTGAGCTGCCGATCCCGTCATTGCGAGGAGCATTAGCGACGAAGCAATCCATTCTGAACAGGGTGGATTGCTTCGCGGAGCCTGTCATCGGGTGGCGCTTCGCGCCGACCCTTTGGCTCGCAATGACGGGAATTAAACCGCCGGCAGGATCGTGCCTTCGACCTCGCCAAAGCCGATGCGGTAGCCGTTGCCCTGGCACCAGCCGTGAAAGATCAGGGAATCACCGTCTTCCAGAAACGTGCGCGTGATTCCGCTCGCCAGCTCGACCGGCTCGCTGCCGTTCCAGGAAATTTCCAGCAGGCTGCCGCGCTGGTTTTTCTCCGGGCCGCTGATGGTGCCGCTCCCCAGGAGATCGCCGACATTCATGGCGCAACCCGACGAGGCGTGGTGCACCAGCTGCTGCACCGACGACCAGTACATGTATTTGAAATTGGTGCTGCAGATGTTGACGGCCCCGTTCATTTGCGCCGCGCGCAAGCCGACATCGAGCCGCAGGTCGAAATTGTTCGGCTGCTTTTGCTGCAGATAGGGCAACGGCGCCGGATCCTGCGCGGGTCCTGGAACACGGAACGGTTCCAGCGCCTCTCGCGTGACGATCCACGGGCTGATCGAGGTCGCGAACGCCTTGGCCTGGAACGGCCCCAGCGGCACATATTCCCATTGCTGGATATCGCGCGCGCTCCAGTCGTTCAGAAGCACGAAGCCGAAGATCATCTCCTCCGCCTGCTTCTCGCCGAGCATCTCGCCCATCGGCGACGGCTGCCCGACCACGACGCCCATTTCCAGTTCGAAATCGAGCCGCTTGCAGGGGCCGAAGCTCGGCAATGCCTCGCTCGGCGGTTTTAGTTGGCCGCGCGGACGCCGTACCTTGGTGCCGGAGACCACGACGGTGGAGGCGCGCCCGTTGTAGCCGATCGGCATATGCAGCCAGTTCGGCTGCAGCGCATTGTCCTTGCCGCGGAACATGACGCCGACATTGGTGGCATGCTCCTTCGACGAATAGAAATCGGTGTAGCCGGCGACCGCGATTGGCAAATGCAGTTTTGCGCCTGCCATCGGCACCAGCACGCGTTGACGCAAGGCGGCGTTGTCGCGCAATTCGGGATTGTCATGCCGCAGCAATTCGCTGATTCGCGCCCGCGTGCGCGACCAGACTTTTGGCCCCAACGCCATGAAGGCGTTGATCGAGGGCTGCATGAACACTTGCCGCCCAGGTGCGAGATCGATTAGCCCTTCCGCCTCCAGCGCGGCCAGATCGAGCACGTGGTCGCCGATCGCGACCCCGACGCAGGGCGTCGGCAAAGCCGGTGTCGAAAACACGCCATAGGGCAGATTCTGGATCGGAAAATCCGAGGCGGCATCAACGGGTACAAAGGAGCGAAGGGAGGGATCGTTGGGATGGGGCATTGTTTCACCGAGCTTCTACTTGCCTTCTCCCCTTGCGGCAGAAGGTGGCGCGGACGAAGTCCGTGCCGGATGAGGGGTCACGGTCTACCGATAGGCTTGGACCCCTCACCCGTCGCGAATTCGCTGCGCTCATCCGCGCCACCCTCTCCCACAAGCAAGGGGAGAGGGGAACAGCCATCTCACGGCCTATTCGGATCGAACCGCTTCTCTAGCCCCTTCCAGCAATCCGCGTAATCATCCTGCAGCGTGGACGATTTCGCCGCATGCGTCGTGACGCGCTGCGGATACCGCGTCTCGAACATGAAGGCCATGGTGCCGGTCAGCTTCATTGGCTTCAGTTCCGTATTGCTGGCGTGATCGAACGCTTCGCGATCGGGACCATGCGACAGCATGCAGTTATGCAGGCTGATGCCGCCAGGCGTAAACCCTTGCGGCTTGGCGTCGTAGACGCCGTAGATCAGTCCCATGAACTCCGACATGATGTTCATGTGATACCAGGGCGGGCGGAAGGTGTTTTCCGCCACCTGCCAGCGCTCCGGGAAGATGACGAAATCGATGTTCGCGGTGCCCGGGGTTTCCGACGGCGCCGTCAGCACGGTAAAAATCGACGGATCGGGATGATCGAAGCCGATCGCGCCGACGGGCGCGAAGGCCCGTAAATCGTACTTGTACGGCGCGTAATTGCCGTGCCATGCCACGACGTCGATCGGGGAATGCGGCAATCTGGTTGCGAACAGCGAGCCGCCCCATTTCACAAACAATTCCGTCGGCGTGTCCTTGTCCTCATAGGCTGCGACGGGGGTGAGGAAGTCGCGCGCATTGGCGAGGCAATTGGCACCGATCGGGCCGCGCTCCGGCAGCGTGAAGGCGCCGCCGTAATTCTCGCACATGTATCCACGCGCGGGCCCGCCGGTGATCTCGACGCGAAATTTCACGCCGCGCGGGATCACCACGATCTCGCCGGGTTCGGCATCGATCCGGCCGAACTCGGTGACGAAACGCAAACTCCCCTGCTGCGGCACGAACAGCATCTCGCCATCGGCATTATAGAAATGCTGATCGACCATCGACTTGGTGATCAGGAAGACGTGGGCCGCCATGCCTGCCTGCGTGTTGACGTCGCCTGCCGTCGTCATGGTTTGCACGCCCTGCAGGAAAGTCATCTCTTCCTTGGGGATCGGTGCCGGGTCCCAGCGCAATTGCGAAACCACAATCTCCTGCTCGTGACAGGGCGCCGTGCGCCAGAGCCTCGCATCGACCTTGGCAAAGCGGCCGGAATGCCGCACCGACGGCCTGATCCGATAGAGCCAGGAGCGCTCATTGCTGCCGCGCGGGGCCGTGAACGGCGAGCCGGACAATTGTTCGGCGTAAAGCCCATAGGCGCAGCGTTGCGGCGAGTTACGCCCGATCGGCAGCGCGCCCGGCAGCGCTTCGGTCTCGAAGCTGTTGCCGAAGCCGGACATATAGCCCGGCGTGACATTGACGGAACTGCGGCTGACTGCGTCCGGCGAGGTGTTAATATTCATGATTGTCCTCCTTGCAGGCTGGCCCACATTTCGAGGTCGCGTTGGGCGGTCCAGATCACGGGGTCGTCGATTCCCGATGCTTCATCGAATGCGCGGGAGACGTTGAACGGCAGGCAGTGTTCGTAGATCGCAAAGCTTGAGAACTTCGGATCCATCACCTCGCGGGTCGCCGCCATCGTGTCCTTGAGGTTGCGGCCCCTGGCGACGGCGGTTTCCGCCGCACCATAAAGCGTGGTGATAAAATCACGGGTCATCGCGATGGCGTCCCGTCCGGTCGCAAGGCCCTTGAGCGCGTCGCCGCGCCCCGGCGCGATCGCCTTGGGATTGAAGGCGCGTATTTCGTTGAGCGTCGCCGGCCATTCGCGCAAATGCGCGTCGCCGCAATAGCAGGCCGAATGATATTCGATCAGGTCGCCGGAAAACATCACTTGCGCATCCGGCACCCAGGCGACGATATCTCCGGAAGTGTGCCCCGCGCCGAGCTGCATCAACCGCACCTCGCGTTTTCCGAGATAGATCGACATCGCCCCTTCGAAAGTCAACGTCGGCCAGGTCAGGCCGGGGATGCTCTCGGCATCCTGGAACAGCCGCGGAAAGCGGCCGAATTCGGAATCCCAGTCCTGCTGGCCGCGCTCTTCGACCAGCCGCCAGGTTTCCTGCGACGCGACCACCGCTTGAGCCTTGTAGGCGGATGCACCGAGCACGCGCACCGCGTGATAATGCGACAGCACCACATATTTGATCGGCCTGTCGGTGACGGCGCGCACCCGCTCGATCACTTTATTGGCCATCGCCGGGGTCGCCTGCGCGTCGAACACGACGCAGCCGTCGTCCCCGACGATCACAGCGGAATTAGGATCGCCCTCGGCGGTGAAAGCGTAGAGATCGCTGCCGATCTCGGAGAAAGTGATCTTCTTCTCCGCCATGTCGGTGGTGGATGCGAAACCTTTTGCCATCTATTCAATTTCCCTTGCGATAACTCTACATTATCCCGTCATTGCGAGGAGCGAAGCGACGAAGCGATCCAGCTTTGTTGTGGCTCGATGGATTGCTTCGCTTCGCTCGCAATGACGGCTTCAGGCATGTTCCTACTACTGTTGCTGTTGCTGTTGCTGTTGCTGTTGCTGTTGCTGCTGTTGCTGGCTTGCGTCGATCACTTGGCGTTGGGCCAGCGCGATCGCCTCACGCAGTACACCGAGGTCGCCGATGTGATTGGCGAGCACGGACACCAGCGCCGCGTCGAGATCGGCGCTCTGCTCGTCGGTCAATCCGCGGTGCGCCTCGACGATGGCGCGAAATGCATCGTCCGGCTTGGCAAAATTCGAGCTGGTGGAGAGTGCCATTTTCGAACCTCAGTGGTGACCGGCCGCGCGCGCCAGCGCTGCCTCGAGCGCCGGTCGTGTCGGATGCCGGAAACGTGCGGCGACGTAGCCGTCCGGCCGCAGCAGATAGGCCGTGCCGGGTTCGGCATCGTAGCGGGCGCCCGCCAGGCCTCTGGAATCCGCAAGACCATCGCCGCCGCCGATGCGGATCACGCCGACGTGGCGGGGAACCTCTACCGCAGCGCCATTGCTGAACTCCAGCAGCGTGAACCGCGACCCCTTCTCGATGAACGCTTCGGTCAAGAATGAAAAGTTCGCACCAGTAATCGGCGCGTCCGGCATGGAAGCGCCGGGCGGCAGCCCGCCGCGCCAGACATCGCCATCGGCGGTCGAGAGTGCCGAGTCATAGATCGAGGGGACCGAGAGCCGACCGGCATTGATCATGCGCTTGCCGAAATCCGTTTCCCGGGCCAGCGACAGCACCGCCTTTCGCAAGCGAGCCTCCTGCCGGGAGGCCGGCGCCATGAAATCGGTCGAGCGAGTGAATTCCCGAATGTTCTCGTCGGCCGCGGCACTTCGCTCGGCATGATAGCTCCCGAGCAACAATTCCGGAGAACTCCCGCTCAGCACGCGGTCAAGTTTCCACGCGAGGTTTTCGGCGTCCTCCAGACCGGAATTGGCGCCCGTGCGCCAAATGGCGAGACCTGATGGGCGGCATCGATAGCGAAGATCACGCGGCCGTGGATGAATTTTTCCATCCGGCGGCACTGGAACTTGTAAAGCGAGATCCATTCGAACTCGAATTTATCATGGCCCAGCATGCGCGCGATCCGCGGCCGCACATTCTCCGGCCGCTTCTCTACCGCCGGATCGGCATACGGATTGAGTTGCAGATCGATGCGCCAGATATCGTCCGGCTGCTTGTGCAGCAGCGCCGACCGGCCGGCATGAAACGGCGGATCGAACCAGAACCAGCGTTCGGTCGGAAATTCCGCCGCCATCCTGACGTCAGCGATCAGGAATTGATCCTCGAACATTTTTCCTGTGAATTCCGCGCCGACCATTTGCCGCAATGACGATCGCGCGCCGTCGCAGGCGGCGACATAGTTCGCCCGCACCCGGTAAGGCCCGTCCGGCGTTTCGATTGTCAGCACCACATGGTCGTTGCGTTGTTCCAGCCCGGTCACCTTGTTGCGCCAGCGCAGGTCGATCGCGGCAAGCTCCTGCACCCGATCCACCAGATAGGCTTCGGCATGGAATTGCTGGAGGTTGATGAAAGCGGGCCGCCTGTGACCTTGCTCCGGCAGCAGGTTGAATTGATGAGCTGCGAGGCGCCGTGAAAAATCCTGCCGACGCTCCACACCACGCCTTTGTCGACCATGCGCTGTCCGATGCCGAGGCGGTCCCAGTATTCGAGCGAGCGCTTGGAAAAGCAGATCGCGCGCGAGCCCTCGCCGATCCGGTCGGCATCGTCAAGCAGCACCACGCCCTGGCCACGCTGCGCCAGGTCGATGGCGAGCGACAATCCGACCGGTCCGGCGCCGACGATGACGACCGGGTGTTCGGCTGCATTGACAGCCGCGCGATCCTGATCGGGATGGCGACGGTAGCCGAACTGAACTTTGGACTGTTGCGCCATGGGCCCAACCTTGCTCTGGCCAAGGACCGGCGACCCGCCTAAGATAGTCGCATCTGCAACTATCTAAACGCCACCGCTGTTTCGGCGTCAACTCAATTTGGAGCGATTTTTGCCAAAAGCGCTTTCAAGCGAAGGGGGTGCCGGTTCGCGCAAGGAAAACCCGCCTGGAAAAACCTCCGGCTGGACCTGTTCCGGTTCGTGCCGTTCCGTCTGAACCGGCTGGCAGCCGAGGTAAGCGCCGCGCTTTCCAGCGAATATCAGCAGCGCTACGGGCTGGATATTCCGGAATGGCGGGTGTTGGCGACGCTCGGTTTCCGCAACGATGCCTGCAGCGCGCAGTACATCGCGCACTGCACCCGAACCCACAAATCCACCATCAGCCGCGCGGTCACGGCGCTGATGAAGCGGCAACTGGTGGAACGCGTGGAGAATAAGGACGACCGGCGCGAATTCGCCTTGCGCATGACGCGAAAGGGAAGGCGCCTGTGCCCGGCAGAGCCTCCCGCGGCTGAAACGCCAGGAACCAGGAATTCTTTCCTGCCTCTCCGCACAGCAGCGCAAGGATTTTGCTCTGCTGCTCGGCAAGATCGAGAGCAGCCTCGATCTGGTGCAAACCAGCAAGGAAGCGGACAAGACGGAAGCCTATTGAGGGCTAACCCCTTCCCCGTCATTGCGAGGAGCCAACGGGTCGCAATGACGGCGAGGCCGACGCTCACTTGGCCGCCGTCACCACAATCTCCACGATGTGCGGCGCTTCCAGATCGACACCGATGCAGGCCCGCATCGGTGGGATTCCCCTTGTCCACCCATTCGTCCCAGGCGCGGTTCATCTCGCTCTTTCGCTTCATGTCGGCGATGTAGACAATGGCCGAGAGGATCTTGCCCTTGTGCGAGCCGCACAATGCGAGAACTCTCGTCGATCCGGGCGAGCGCTTTCACGCTCTGCTCGTACATCGAGGAGGTAACCGGATCGGGCGCGACCGCCACGGTAAACACGAGATCGCCATGGACCACGGCACGGCTGCGAGTTGGCACGTGGCTGGGAAACCGGCTGATCATGACTGCCTCCACTTCATCGATATGTTTCGCGCGCGGTGGTTTGTGCGCGCGACCTATTTCGCAAACGAACGTGACGGCGCCTTGTGCAGGGCAAACGCGTCGACCTTGTCGCTGACGCGCGGATAGATTTCGGCTACGATCGGATCGTGCCCCGGGATGATGCGGTCGGGATGGCCAGCCAGACGTTCGACGATTTCCCAGCCAATACACATATCGCCGATATTATAGACGATCGGAAACGGACTGCGGCGATGCAGGTTGCCGTAGAAATGCGCGGCATCCGATGCCAGCACGATCGGGCCGCGGGCCGTCTCAACCGCACCACCTGCAACCCATCGGAATGGCCGCCGACGCGATGCAGGGTCACCCCGGGCGCAACCTCGCCGTCGCCCGAGTGAAACTTCACACGTTCGCTGTAGACATGGCGCACCATCAGCGTGACATGATCGATCGAAAACGGGTGCCGCAGTGTGCTGAAGCACATGCATCGTCCCGTGGCATAGTTCATCTCGCGGTCCTGCAGATGAAATCGCGCGTTGGGCAGGCGATCGAGATTGCCGGCGTGATCGTAGTGCAGGTGGGTGACGATGACATCCCTGATCGCATCGGCACTGACGCCAAAGCGCGCCAGCGCATCGACCGGATTGACGGTCAGCTTGCGACTTCGCTGAAGCGCTTCCTCGGCGTTGAAAC
>CAVULR010000001.1:0-1082070 GCA_963742425.1 uncultured Alphaproteobacteria bacterium | reverse complement strand
GTAGCTGGGCGGCGGCAAAACCTTCGCCGCTGATGCGTCCGCAACCCGGCAACCCCGGTCGCCGGGTCGGCGTCTACGGCATGGGCGAAATCGGCCGCAAGATTGCCAGCCGTGTCGCCGCCTTTGAAGCGGAAGTGGCCTATTTCAGCCGCAGCAAGCACGACGTGCCCTATCAATATCTGCCGAGCCTGGAAGCCTTGGCGGAATGGTGCAGCGTGCTGATGATCGCGGTTCGCGCCGGCGCGGACACCCACCACGTTGTCGATGCCGATATCCTGCGAAAGCTCGGCAAGGATGGCTATGTCGTCAACATCTCGCGCGGCTCGGTGATCGACCAGAAGGCGCTGGTCGCAGCGCTCGCAAACGAGGGCATCGCGGGCGCCGGTCTCGACGTGTATGAGAAAGAGCCGCATGGGCCGGATGCGCTGACCGAATTTCCCAATGTCGTGCTGACCCCGCATGTCGGGGGCCATACGCTGGAGGCGCACGTCGCGATGCAGAACTGCGTCATCGCCAATCTCGAGGCGTTTTTCGCCGGAAAGCCGCTGCCCTACGCGGTTCGGTGTGGCTGAACTGGCCATTTCGGCCGAGAAAACTGTCAGGCGTTGCCGCTAATTAGCGCTTGGCAAGCCGGAAAAGACTCGCTAAAGGGTCCTTTCCGGACGTGCTGGCGGTTGCTGGCATGTTTGTGCTCGCATTCCGAAAACCCGACACAATAGGAGATCATTCCTTTCAGGACATCCGCATGGATTGCTCGAAAGGAAGGAAAACCGTCGTTTTTGAGGGATGCAGCAGGGGTCCTCCGGCGTATGGATGGCCTCGATCCTGTCCAAGACTGCAGGCGCCCGCGGCGAAACCAAAAGTTTCCTCAACGGCTTAATTGCATGGCCTGCATAGACGGGTGAAGACCGGATTTCGCTTTGCGTCGCTTGCTGCGACGCGCAGCGGACAAGGGTTCGAACCTTGACAGCCCGTGGCCTATCAGGCGCGGGAGGGCAGGCTTTTCAGATGTCGTTCTGCCCGAAATGCCCCAGGACCAGAACAGGTCTCGGGGTCAGGTTCAGGCGGGACGATGGGTGCAACCCGGCGGTCCTGCGATAGGCACCGATCGCCAACCGGAGAGAGCTTGCTGTGGAAAGAGCGGCAAAGAAGGAGGCGGTTGAGGTGCTGAACGGCCTGTTCAAGGCCACCAGCGTTGCAGTCGTCGCCCATTATTCCGGCCTCACCGTGGCCCAGATGCAGAAGCTGCGCATGCAGATGAAGCAGGCGGGTGCCTCAGTGAAGGTCTCGAAGAACCGTCTCGCCAAAATTGCTCTTGAAGGCACAGACGTCGTTGCCATCGGTTCCCTCTTGAAGGGGCCGACCGTGATCGCGACTTCAAACGATCCGGTGGCGGCGCCGAAGGTTGCCATCGAATTCGCCAAGACGAACGAACGGTTCGTCATTCTCGGCGGATCGATGGGCAAAACCGTCCTGGATGTAAATGGTGTCAAGGCGCTGGCCGCCCTGCCATCGCTCGATGAATTGCGCGGAAAGATCCTCGGCCTGCTGGTGGCGCCGGCGACCAAGATCGCTCAGCTCTCGACCGCGCCCGCGGCCAAACTCGCGCGCGTCATTCAGGCCTATGCCTCAAAGAGCGAGGCGGCCTGACGCCCTTCGCAATTCAAACCTGGTTCGAACCGACACGCTTAAGGAAACAGATCAATGGCTGACTTACAGAAGATTGTTGACGACCTCTCGAGCCTCACCGTGCTCGAGGCTGCCGAGCTTGCAAAGCTGCTTGAAGAAAAGTGGGGCGTGTCTGCCGCTGCCGCCGTTGCGGTTGCAGGCCCGGCTGCCGCCGCCGCTGCTCCCGCTGAAGAAAAGACCGAGTTCACGGTCGTTCTCGCCGCCGCCGGCGAGAAGAAGATCGAGGTCATCAAGGAAGTCCGCGCCATCACCGGGCTCGGCCTCAAGGAAGCCAAGGATCTCGTCGAAGGCGCGCCGAAGCCTGTCAAGGAAGGCGTGAACAAGGACGAAGCGGACAAGATCAAGGCTCAGCTCGAAAAGGCTGGCGCCAAAGTCGAGTTGAAGTAAGCGTTGTACACAGGAATGTGTGGGGATTCGCAGGCATACCCCTCGAATCTCCACGATTGCCATCCCATATCGGGACGGCAGCACGAAAACACGGTAGGCGGCGGGAACGGCAGCGTTTCTGCGCAAGCCGTTGGGAGACAAGCAATTTCGGGCTTTTGCAGTCCGTGAAACGATGGCTCTGACGGGCGGGGTGCGGTCATGCGCCCCGCGCGTCGTTTTGCGTTTTGAAGGTCCGGCACGCGGATTCAGGACTTAAATCCTGAAATTGGGCTCCGGATCTTTGCAAACGAACTGAATTCAACCCGGGGGCGATGCCAATCGCGCTTCGGAAGGTTCGCCTTTAAACGGGCGACGAAATGAGAGGCCACGATGGCGCAGCAGACATTCACCGGTCGCAAACGCGTTCGCAAGTTCTTCGGACATATCAAGGAAGTCGCAGAGATGCCGAACCTGATCGAGGTTCAGAAGGCGTCCTATGACCAGTTCCTGATGGTCGCAGAACCTGTCGGCGGTCGGCTGGACGAAGGCTTGCAGGCGGTGTTCCGCTCGGTATTCCCGATCTCGGATTTTTCCGGCACCTCGATGCTGGAATTCGTCCGCTACGAGTTCGAGCCGCCGAAATATGACGTCGACGAGTGCCGCCAGCGCGGCATGACCTATGCGGCGCCGCTCAAGGTGACGCTGCGCCTCATCGTGTTCGATATCGACGAGGAAACCGGCGCCAAGTCCGTCAAGGACATCAAGGAGCAGGACGTCTACATGGGCGATATCCCGCTCATGACCATGAACGGCACCTTCGTCGTCAACGGCACCGAGCGCGTCATCGTCTCGCAGATGCACCGTTCGCCCGGCGTGTTCTTCGATCACGACAAGGGCAAGACCCATTCCTCGGGCAAGCTTTTGTTCGCCGCGCGCGTCATTCCGTATCGCGGCTCCTGGCTCGATATCGAGTTCGACGCCAAGGACATCGTGTTTGCGCGCATCGATCGCCGCCGCAAGATTCCGGTCACCTCGCTGATGTTCGCGCTCGGGCTCGACGGCGAAACCATCCTGAGCACCTTCTACAAGAAGATCAGCTACAAGCGCGCCAAGGACGGCTGGCGCGTGCCGTTCGATGCCAACCGTTTCCGCGGCTACTCCACCATCAACGATCTGGTCGATGCCGACAGCGGCAGGGTCGTGCTGGAGGCCGGCAAGAAGCTTACCGTTCGCGCCGCGCGCCAGCTGCAGGAAAAGGGCCTCAAGGCGCTGCGGATGTCGGATGAGGAATTGGTCGGCAATTATCTGGCCGAAGACCTCGTCAATCCCAAGACCGGCGAAATCTATGCCGAAGCCGGCGAGGAAATTACCGAGAAGTCGCTGAAGGCGCTCAACGAGCACGGCTACAAGGAATTGCCGCTGCTCGACATCGACCATGTCAATGTCGGCGCCTACATCCGCAACACGCTGCACGCCGACAAGAACATGACGCGTGAAGACGCGCTGTTCGACATCTATCGCGTGATGCGTCCCGGTGAGCCGCCGACCATCGAACTCGGCCCAGACCATGTTCCAGTCGCTGTTCTTCGATTCGGAGCGCTACGACCTCTCCGCGGTCGGCCGCGTCAAGATGAACATGCGCCTCGAACTCGATGCGCCCGACACCCATCGCACGCTGCGCAAGGAGGACATTCTCGCGGTCATCAAGACGCTGGTCGACCTGCGCGACGGCAAGGGCGAGATCGACGACATCGATCACCTCGGCAACCGGCGCGTGCGTTCGGTCGGCGAATTGATGGAGAACCAGTATCGCATCGGCCTGTTGCGCATGGAACGCGCGATCAAGGAGCGCATGTCCAGCGTCGATATCGACACCGTGATGCCGCAGGACCTGATCAACGCCAAGCCGGCGGCCGCGGCGGTGCGCGAGTTTTTCGGTTCCTCGCAACTGTCGCAGTTCATGGACCAGACCAATCCGCTCTCGGAAATCACCCACAAGCGGCGTCTTTCGGCGCTTGGCCCGGGCGGCCTCACCCGCGAGCGCGCCGGCTTCGAGGTGCGCGACGTGCATCCGACGCATTACGGCCGCATCTGCCCGATCGAAACGCCGGAAGGTCCGAATATCGGTCTGATCAATTCGCTGGCGACGTTTGCGCGCGTCAACAAATACGGCTTCGTTGAAACGCCGTATCGCAAGGTCAAGGACGGTCGCGTCACCGACGAGGTGATCTATCTCTCGGCGATGGAAGAGGGCCGCTACCATGTCGCGCAGGCCAACGTCGCGCTGGATGGCCGCGGCCGCTTCACCGATGACCTCGTGGTCTGCCGCCATTCCGGCGACGTGGTGATGATCACGCCGGACAAGGTCGACTACATGGACGTGTCGCCGAAGCAGCTGGTTTCGGTGGCGGCGGCGCTGATTCCGTTCCTCGAGAATGACGACGCCAACCGCGCGCTGATGGGATCCAACATGCAGCGTCAGGCCGTGCCGCTGGTGCGCGCCGAAGCGCCGTTCGTCGGTACCGGCATGGAAGGCGTGGTCGCGCGCGACTCCGGTGCTGCGATCGCGGCACGCAGGTCGGGCGTGATCGACCAGATCGACGCCACCCGTATCGTTATCCGCGCCACCGAGGATCTCGACCCCACCAAATCGGGCGTCGATATCTATCGGCTGATGAAGTACCAGCGCTCCAACCAGTCGACCTGCATCAACCAGCGTCCGCTGGTGAAGGTCGGCGACCTCGTGCGCAAGGGCGACATCATCGCCGACGGCCCCTCGACCGATCTCGGCGAACTCGCGCTCGGCCGCAACGTGCTGGTCGCGTTCATGCCGTGGAATGGCTACAACTTCGAAGATTTCGATCCTGCTCTCCGAGCGGATCGTGAAGGACGACGTCTTTACCTCCATCCACATCGAGGAATTCGAGGTGATGGCCCGCGATACCAAGCTCGGGCCTGAGGAAATCACCCGCGACATCCCGAACGTTTCGGAAGAAGCGCTGAAGAATCTCGACGAGGCCGGCATCGTCTATATCGGCGCCGAAGTCCGCGCCGGCGACATCCTGGTCGGCAAGATCACGCCGAAGGGCGAAAGCCCGATGACGCCGGAAGAAAAGCTCTTGCGCGCCATCTTCGGCGAAAAGGCCTCCGACGTTCGCGATACTTCGCTGCGGGTGCCTCCGGGCGTACAGGGCACGATCGTTGAAGTTCGCGTGTTCAACCGGCACGGCGTCGACAAGGACGAACGTGCGCTGGCGATCGAGCGGGAAGAGATCGAGCGTCTTGCCAAGGACCGCGACGACGAGCAGGCCATTCTCGACCGTAACGTCTATGGCCGCCTCGCCGAGCTTCTGGAAAATCGCCAGGGTATCGCCGGACCGAAGGGATTCAAGAAGGACACCAAGATCACGCGCGCGGTGCTCGACGAGCATCCGCGGTCGCAGTGGTGGATGTTCGCATCCCCCAACGACAAGCTGATGGCCGAAATCGAGGCGATGCGGAAGCAGTACGACGAATCGAAGAAGGGCCTTGAACAGCGCTTCCTCGACAAGGTCGAGAAACTGCAGCGTGGCGACGAATTGCCGCCCGGCGTGATGAAGATGGTCAAGGTCTTCGTCGCGGTGAAGCGCAAGATTCAGCCCGGCGACAAGATGGCGGGCCGTCACGGCAACAAGGGCGTGGTGTCGAAGATCGTTCCGGTCGAGGACATGCCGTTCCTTGAAGACGGAACCCATGCGGACATCGTGCTCAATCCGTTGGGCGTGCCGAGCCGCATGAACGTCGGACAGATTCTCGAGACGCATCTTGGCTGGGCCTGCGCCGGGCTCGGCAAGCGCATCGGCCAGACGGTCGACGCCTATCTTGCAAGCGCAAAGCAGGACACCCGGCCGCTGAAGGAGACCTTGAAGAAGATCTACGGCGACGATGAAACCATCAAATCGCTGAGCGACAGCGAGTTGATGGAGCTCGGCGGCAACCTGCGCCACGGCGTGCCGATCGCCACCCCGGTGTTCGACGGCGCCAAGGAAGCCGACATCGAGGAGATGCTGAAACTTGCCGGCCTCGACGCGTCAGGACAATCGACCGTCTATGACGGCCGAACCGGTGACGCGTTCGACCGCAAGGTGACGGTTGGGTACATCTATATGCTCAAGCTGCATCACCTCGTGGACGACAAGATCCACGCGCGTTCGATCGGACCGTACTCGCTCGTGACCCAGCAGCCGCTGGGTGGCAAGGCGCAGTTCGGCGGCCAGCGCTTCGGCGAAATGGAAGTGTGGGCGCTGGAGGCTTACGGCGCCGCATACACGCTGCAGGAGATGTTGACCGTGAAATCGGACGACGTCGCCGGCCGTACCAAGGTGTATGAGGCGATCGTGCGCGGCGACGACACGTTCGAGGCAGGTATCCCCGAATCGTTCAACGTGCTGGTCAAGGAAATGCGTTCGCTCGGCCTCAACGTCGATCTGCACAATTCCAAGGTCGGCGGCACGACGTCGGAGGCGGCGGAGTAACTCAAAAGCGTCATGTCCGGCGCGTTGCGCCGGGCATCTGCGCGCAGCTCGGACGTTGAGCGGGACGCGTGGCGACAGAAGAATTTCGAATTTGCTGCCGGTGACGATCGGCACGCGAGGAGAAGACCATGAATCAAGAAATTATGAATCTCTTCAATCCGACGACACCGGCTCAGGTCTTCGACCAGATCCGGATTTCAATCGCATCTCCGGAGAAGATTCTGTCGTGGTCCTACGGCGAGATCAAAAAGCCGGAGACCATCAACTATCGCACCTTCAAGCCCGAGCGTGACGGGCTGTTCTGCGCGCGTATCTTTGGACCGATCAAGGACTACGAGTGCCTGTGCGGCAAGTACAAGCGCATGAAGTACAAGGGCATCATCTGCGAAAAGTGCTCGGTCGAAGTGACGCTGTCGCGGGTCCGGCGCGAACGCATGGGCCATATCGAACTGGCCGCGCCGGTTGCCCATATCTGGTTCCTGAAATCGCTGCCGTCCCGCATCGGCCTCCTGCTCGACATGACGCTGAAGGATCTCGAGCGGATTCTGTATTTCGAATACTACGTCGTCCTCGAGCCCGGCCTGACCGCGCTCAAGGACCGTCAATTGCTGTCGGAAGACGAATACCTGAAGGCGCAGGACGAATACGGTCAGGATTCATTCACCGCCATGATCGGCGCCGAGGCGATCCGCGAGCTCTTGAAGGGGCTTGAGCTCGAAAAGCTCGAGGCTTCCCTGCGGGTCGAAATGCATGAAACCGAATCCGACATCAAGCACAAGAAACTCGCCAAGCGCCTGAAGATCGTCGAGGCGTTCCGCTATTCCGGCAACAAGCCGGAATGGATGATTCTCACCGTGGTCCCGGTGATTCCGCCCGACCTGCGTCCGTTAGTGCCGCTCGATGGCGGTCGCTTTGCGACCTCCGATCTCAATGATCTCTACCGCCGCGTCATCAACCGCAACAACCGCCTGAAGCGGCTGATGGAGTTGCGCGCGCCCGACATCATCATCCGCAACGAAAAGCGAATGCTGCAGGAGGCCGTCGACGCCTTGTTCGACAACGGCCGCCGTGGCCGCGTCATCACCGGGGCCAACAAGCGTCCGCTGAAGTCGCTTGCCGACATGTTGAAGGGCAAACAGGGCCGCTTCCGGCAGAACCTGCTCGGCAAGCGCGTCGATTATTCGGGCCGTTCGGTGATCGTGGTCGGTCCCGAGCTGCGGCTGCAACAATGCGGCCTGCCGAAGAAAATGGCGCTCGAACTCTTCAAGCCTTTCATCTATTCGCGGCTCGACGCCAAGGGTCTGTCCACCACGGTGAAGCAGGCGAAGAAGCTCGTCGAAAAAGAGCGCCCCGAGGTCTGGGATATCCTTGACGAGGTGATCCGCGAGCACCCAGTGCTCCTGAACCGCGCGCCGACGCTGCATCGCCTGGGCATCCAGGCGTTTGAGCCGGTGCTGATCGAAGGCAAGGCGATCCAGCTCCATCCGCTGGTGTGCGCGGCGTTCAACGCCGACTTCGACGGCGACCAGATGGCCGTACACGTTCCGCTGTCGCTGGAAGCGCAGCTTGAGGCCCGCGTACTGATGATGTCGACCAACAACATCCTGCATCCGGCCAATGGCCAGCCGATCATTGTGCCGTCGCAGGATATCGTGCTCGGTCTGTATTATCTGTCGGTACTGCGTGAAGGCCTGCCGGGCGAGGGCAAGCTCTACGGCGAAATGGCCGAGATCGAGCACGCCTTGCACGCCAAGGTCATCCACCTCCATACCAAGATCAAATATCGCTGGCAGGGCCTCGACGAGAACGATAAGCCGGTCACCCGCTGGATCGAGACCACGGCCGGCCGCGTGATGCTCGGCAACGTTCTTCCGAGGTCGAGCAAGATTTCCTTCGACATCATCAACAAGCTGATGACGAAGAAGGAGATCTCCAGCGTCATCGACCAGGTCTATCGTCACTGCGGCCAGAAGGAGACGGTGATCTTCTGCGACCGCATCATGGCGCTCGGCTTCTACAATGCGTTCAAGGCCGGCATTTCCTTCGGCAAGGACGACATGGTGGTGCCGGCGTCGAAGTGGAAAATCGTCGATGAGACGCGCGCGCTCGCAAAGGAATTCGAGCAGCAGTACAATGACGGCCTGATCACCCACGGCGAAAAGTACAACAAGGTCGTGGATGCCTGGTCGAAGTGCACCAAGAAGATCTCCGAAGACATGATGACGGAAATCTCCGCCGTCAAGAAGAATCCGAAGGGCGGCGAAGCCCAGATCAACTCGATCTTCATGATGTCGAATTCCGGCGCGCGCGGTTCGCAGGACCAGATGCGCCAGCTCGCGGGCATGCGCGGCCTGATGGCCAAGCCCTCGGGCGAGATCATCGAGACGCCGATCATTTCCAACTTCAAGGAAGGTCTGTCGGTGCTCGAATACTTCAACTCGACCCACGGTGCCCGCAAGGGTCTCGCGGACACCGCGTTGAAGACGGCCAACTCGGGCTACCTGACGCGGCGTCTGGTCGACGTGGCACAGGACTGCATCATCACGGCCGACGATTGCGGCACCAAGCTTGGCATCAAGATGCGCGCCATCATCGATGCCGGCACCGTCGTCGCATCGCTGGCTTCGCGGATTCTCGGCCGCACCGCGGGCGAGGATCTGCGCGATCCCGCGACCAACAAGATCGTGGTCAAGCGCGGCACGCTGATGGAAGAGACCCATGTCGATGCGCTGCAGCAGGCCGGCATCCAGGAAGTCAAGATCCGCTCCGCGCTGACCTGCGAACTCGTCAACGGCATCTGCGGCAAGTGCTACGGCCGCGACCTTGCCCGCGGCACGCCGGTCAACCACGGCGAAGCGGTCGGCGTCATCGCGGCGCAGTCGATCGGCGAACCCGGCACCCAGCTCACGATGCGCACGTTCCACATCGGCGGCGCGGCGCAGATCAACGAGCAGTCGTTCATCGAGTTCGAATTTCGACGGCAAGGTGACGATCAAGAACAAGGCGATCGCCAAGAACGGCGAAGGCCATCTGGTTGCCATGGTGCGCAACATGGTGGTCGCGGTAACGGATGCCGACGGCACCGAGCGTGCGACCCATCGCATTCAGTACGGCGCGCGCATGCGGGTCGACGAAGGCGATATGGTCAAGCGCGGCCAGCGCATCGCCGAATGGGATCCCTATTCCAGGCCGGTTCTGACCGAAGTCGAGGGCACCATCGGCTTCGAGGACCTGGTCGAGGGTCAGTCGATCTCGGAGACGCTCGACGAATTCCACCGGTATCGCCAAGCGCGTCGTCATCGACTGGCGCACCTCGCGGGGCGGGGCGGATCTACGCCCGGCCATCGTCGTCAAGGGCAAGGATGGCAAGATCCTCAAGCTCGCGCGCGGCGGCGAGGCCCGCTACATGCTTTCGGTCGATGCGATCTTGTCGGTCGATGTCGGCGCGAAGGTCAAGACCGGCGATATCCTCGCGCGTATCTCCACCGAGAGCGCCAAGACCCGCGACATCACCGGCGGTCTGCCGCGGGTTGCCGAACTGTTCGAGGCG
Source organism: uncultured Alphaproteobacteria bacterium (assembly GCA_963742425.1). Classification (GTDB taxonomy): domain Bacteria; phylum Pseudomonadota; class Alphaproteobacteria; order Rhizobiales; family Xanthobacteraceae; genus Bradyrhizobium. The sequence goes on along the minus strand of CAVULR010000001.1, from coordinate 1,071,951 downwards.
CGCAAGCCAAAGGACGCGGCGATCATCGCGGAAATCGCGGGCACCATCCGCTTTGGCCGCGACTACAAGAACAAGCGCCGCATCTCGATCGAGCCGATGGACAAGAATGAGGAAACCCGCGAGTACCTGATCCCGAAGGGCAAGCACATCCATCTGCAGGACGGCGATATCGTCGAAAAGGGCGACTTCATCGTCGAAGGCAATCCGGCGCCGCACGACATTCTGGCGATCAAGGGCATCGAGGAACTCGCCGCCTATCTGGTCAACGAAATCCAGGAGGTCTACCGGCTGCAGGGCGTGCTGATCAACGACAAGCACATCGAAGTGATTGTCCGTCAGATGCTGCAGAAGGTGGAGATCACCGACCAGGGCGAGACCGACATGATCTCGGGCGAACAGATCGACAAGATCGAATTCGACCAGGTCAACGCCAAGGCCAAGGAAGAGGGCAAGAAGGTCGCAACGGGAACACCGGTGTTGCTCGGCATCACCAAGGCGAGCCTGCAGACCCGCTCGTTCTTCTCGGCGGCCTCGTTCCAGGAGACCACCCGCGTGCTCACAGAAGCTGCCGTGAACGGCAAGGTGGACCCGCTGGAAGGCCTCAAGGAAAACGTCATTGTCGGCCGGCTGATCCCGGCCGGAACCGGGGCCTCGATGGCCAAGATCCGCGAAGTCGCCGTCAAGCGCGACAAGCTGATCCTCGACGAGCGCGAGAAGCAGGCGACCATTGTACCTGCGGCTCCCGAAGTAGAGCCTTTAGCGCTGCCGCCGGCGGAATAAAACCGCGCGGATTCACGATGTTGCGGAAAAGACCGGCGAAAGCCGGTCTTTTTGCTATTTTTTGGCCGTTTCTGTTCTGCTACGGTCGTTTGTTCATCTTCCCTTCAGGGTGAAAAGCGCTTGCTCTAAAATGGCTTAGTCCGGATGCTTTCCGGACTAAGGCGGCGGCCGATCACGGAAAACACATGTTGGATCTTGCTATCGTCGGCGGCGGTCCGGGCGGCTTGATGAGCGCCTGGTATCTCAAGAAGAAGCTGGGCGAGCTTTGCCGCGTCACCATTTACGAGGCGTCCGATCGGCTCGGCGGCAAAATCCTCACGCGCAAATTCGATACTGCGCCTGCGACCTACGAAGCCGGCGTTGCCGAGATCTACGATTACTCGATGACCGGCCCCGACCCGCTGCGCGAGATGATCCAGCATTTCGGTCTGCAGACCATCCCGATGGATGCCGAGCAGGTGCAGCTCGACGGCGAACTCCTGAACGACGTACCCGGCATGCGCCGCAAATACGGGGTGAAGACCGCGGATGCGATCGAGGCATTTCGCAGGCGCTGCGCCGGAATGGTGTCGCCGGCCGAATATTACGAAGGCGTCGGCGTCCGCGACAACGAGCATCCATGGGCGTACGTCACCGCCGAGGAGTTACTCGACCGGGAAGTGGATGACCCGATCGCCAAGCGCTTCTTCAAGGTGATGGCGCGATCCGACCTCGCGACCGAGTACCACAACACCAACGGGCTGAATGCGCTGAAAAACTTCGTGATGGATATCGACGGCTATATCGGCCTGTATTCCATCCAGAACGGCAATGAGCAGTTGATCGACTGCCTGCGGTCCGAGGTCAACGCCGATATCCTGCTCAATCACCGGGTGCTCAAGGTCGGCAAGACCGCTACGGGGCGCTATCAACTCAACATGATGAACGGCAAGGGCCCGGAAACGAAAGACTTCGATCTTGTGCTGGTGTGTCTGCCGCATTCCTGGCTCGCTACCCTCGGGTGGGACGGCGAACAGCTGCGCAAGTCGATGGTCAAGCACATCGCCTATTTCGATCGTCCGGCGCACTACCTGCGGGTTTCGATCCTGTTCGATACACCGTTCTGGGGCGAGAAGATTCCGGGCGCATGGTTCATGTCGGAAGCGTTCGGCGGTTGCTGCGTCTACAACGAGGGCGCCCGGCATGACGTCGGCAAGCACGGTGTCCTGAACTGGCTGATCGCGGGCTCCGACGCGCTGGCCTTCGCCAATCTCAGCGATAACGAACTGATCGATGCCGCGCTGAAGTCGCTGCCGGCCTCGCTCGGCGACGCACGCGCGCATTTCGTGGAAGGCAAAACCTGTCGTTGGCTCTCGTCGGTCAATGCGCTGCCCGGCGGCCTGCCGGCGCGCGACGTCATGACCAACCACCGCCCCGAACCGAAGCAGCATCCGGGTCTCGTGGTGGTCGGCGACTATCTGTTCGACTCCACTCTGAACGGGCTGCTCGATTCCTCCGACGCCGCCACCGACATCATCGTCACCGAGATGATGCGGTTGCGCCGCGCCCGCGGCGAGGGCGGCATGGTGTCGTCCGACAGGATCGACCGCGACTATTTCCGGAATTATCGCGGACTTGGTCCCTATCATGAAGTCTGGAGCCAATTCAGCGATCCCGCATACCTGACGGATCTGATCAAGCTCGTCTGGAACAGAACCAGGAGTTACCGGCTGCTGATTGCCGGGTCCGCCAGCGGAGAACTGGTCGGAGCGCTGCGCGAACGCGGGATCGATGCATGGGGCATCGAGAACAACCGCGCGATCCACGCCCGGACGCCGGAGCCGCTGAAGAAGTTCAACCGGCTCGGATCTATCGTCGATATGCCGTTCAAGGACGGTGAGTTCGATTTCGTGTTCGAGACCAGTCTCTGCCATGTCACGGAAAAACAGGTCGTGCGCGCGATACGCGAGTTGAACCGCGTGGTGAAAACCGGCCTGGTGTTCGGCTCGGTGACCTCGGATATGGCGCCGGAGCTGATCGACCGATACGACCTGTTGCGCGGAGTGAGAAAGCTCGGCACCTGGTGGGAATGGTCGGAGCTGTTTTTCAGCAATGGATTCGACCTGTCGATGCATCGCCACGACTGCACAGATGAGCTCTGGACTGCGACGCTTGCCGCCAACAAGGGGCCGGGCCGGTGGTATGCGGACTCCGATAGCTTGCGCTACTCGTTCTTTGACAAGGTCGACGCCGAAGATTAGGCGCTACCTTGCGGGCTCCAATTATTTTGCTGAATTGGAGCCAATCGCATAGGATCGATGCGGTGGTTCACTCGGCCGCCTTCCTTGAATTTGCGGTCATGCCGGCCGTGCAGTATCGGTTGGTTTCATGGCGCCCAGGCCTCCATCGTCTGATGATAAACTAGCCGCTTCGGCGGATAATCCTCGCGCCTCGGAGCCCGATGACAAGCTTGCCGCGGTTGCGGCGGCTGCGTCCGATGACGACGCAGAGCACGATGACGAGCTCGATCTGGAGGATGACGAGGACGAAGAGGATCTCGTCGTCTTTACCGCCAAGGAAGCCGCCGGGGCGCTGGCGACGATCTATGCGTTCATCAAACCCTTTCTGAAAAAATACAAGAAGGCGCTGACATTTGTCGGCCTCGGCGTCGTGGTCGAGACGCTGTTCAATGTCATCATGCCGCTGAGTTTGAAATTCCTGATCGACGACGCGCTCGGCGAGGAAGATTTCGAAGCCCTGGTGAAAATCCTCTCGGTGCTGGCGGTCGCGGGTATCATCACCTCCATCGTCGCGGTCTGGTATGAGCGATGGGACGCGCGGCTCGCCGCATCGCTGATTTCGGATGTGCGGACCAGCCTGTTCGAGCATGCCCAGAATTTGCCTTCGGCCTATTTCGCGCGCACCAAGCGCGGCGAGATTCTGTCGCGGTTTTCCGTCGATCTTTCCGCCTTCGAAGGGTCGATCAAGGGTTTTGCCAATAGCGCAGCATTGCCGTTCTTCGAGTTGATCGCAGGCATCGTTCTGATGCTGTTCTTGAACTGGCAGCTCGCCGCAGTGGCGCTGCTGGTGTTTCCGATCACGCTGATCGGCCCGCGGATCCTGACGCCGAAAGCGGTGGAGGCGAATTACCAGCAGAAGCTCAACGAATCCGCGCTGCTTGGCATGGTGCAGGAGAACATCGCGGCGCAGGCGGTGGTCAAGGCCTTCAGCCTGCAGCGGCGGACGCTCTGCTGGTTCACGATGCGCAACGACGAGGCGCGCCGCAAGATTGCGTCCGCCGCGTTCCTGTCGACCATGGTCGAGCGCACGGTAACGATCTCGGTATTGTTGTTGCACCTCGTGGTGCTTGCGATCGGCGCCTACCTCGCCACCAAGGGTCAGATCACCATCGGGACCTTCGTCACCTTCGAAAGCGCATTCTGGGAGGTGTCCTACAACATCGCCCACGTCATGCACTTCATCCCGGTGTCGATCCAGTCGGCGGCGGCGGCGCGTCACATTCAGGAAATGCTGGATGAGCCGACCCGCGGCGCCGACCGTCCCGGCGCCCCCGACCTGCCGCGCATTACCAACGACATCACATTCGATCGCGTGACATTCCAGTACGAAGGCAGCGAGACGCCGGTGCTCGACAATCTCAGCCTCAAACTCAAGGTCGGCAGAAGCATCGCCATTGTCGGCCCCAGCGGCTCCGGAAAAAGCACGCTGCTCAACTTGATCCTTCGCCTCTACGTGCCGGACGAAGGGCGCGTCACCATCGACGGCGTCGATATACGCAGGGTGACCCGTGAATTGCTGCGCAGGAGCATGGCCGTGGTGTTCCAGGAAAACATGCTGTTCAACATGTCGATCCGGGAAAACATCCGACTCGGCAAGGAAGGCGCAACCGACGAAGAGGTGGAACAGGCGGCGCGCAAGGCTGAAATTCACCGCTACATCATGAGTTTTCCGCAGAAATACGATACCCCGGTCGGCGAGCGGGGCGATACGCTGTCGGGCGGTCAGCGCCAGCGTATCGCCATTGCACGCGCCATCGTCCGCAACCCGTCGGTGCTGCTGCTCGACGAGGCGACCTCGGCGCTCGACCAGACCACCGAGGCTGCGATCAACAAGACGCTGCTCAAGCTTGCCAAGGGCCGCACCATGATCTTCTCGACCCACCGCCTGACATCGGTGGTGGACATGGACGAGATCATCGTGATTTCAGGCGGCCAGGCGATCGAGCGCGGTTCTCATGCCAAATTGCTCGCCGCCAACGGCATGTACCGAAAGCTCTGGGACGACCAGGGCCACAAGCCGAGCGTGCCGGCCGATCAGGCCGACGCCGACAGCGACGACGAGGAGGATGACGAGGTTTGAGGCAGAGAAAGCTTCACGAGGCAAGCCTTCCATGTCCGGGATGCGCAGCGTGCCCCGCGACGATATTTTTCAGAGATCCGGCGGAAAGCCGGTTGTGGATCGATCGCCACGTGCCCTGAGACAAACGCACGATAAAACGCGCCCAGCGTTGAGCCCGCCAGTACAGTCCGTTGTCGATCGACAGCGAACGAAGGTGGTAGGCCTTCTCGCGTGATCGTGCCTCGCACGCCTTTTTCTCGGTATCGTTGTAGAATTCGCCGATTTTTTCGGCGTCCATGCCGTCGGTAGCCAGCCACCGCGGAATGTAAACGTTGCACAGGCGCCCGACGTCGGTGAGCACCTTGGTGGTGCCGGTTCCTGCCGCGGGGCAGGAGGTCGAGAAAGCATCGCCGACCAGAACGATCCCGGGCTGAAGATAGCCCTCTGTCACGCACAAGTCCGCGGGCCGGATCTTGATCGGCCCGCTGACCTTGAATTCGCCCGCCATCCGCTGCAGGCGGGGCATCATGGCGCGCATCACCTGTTCCGGCGACTTCCGGAACTGCGAAAGCCAGGGGTCGGTCATGTCCCGATAGACCATCAGATTGGCGCGCATCGCTTTGCCGATCGGAAACAGCGAGAGGTAAGCCATCCGGGAGCTCGACCGCTTGGGCCAATAGGTCAATGCGGGAAAGCTGAAATCCGGGCGGCCAAGCGGCTCGACATCGAAGCCCAGGGTGATCGAATGGCATTCGCTGATGGTGCGACGCCTGATGCCGAGGGTGTGAGAAAGGCCAACGTTCAGGCCGTTTGCCAGCACCACCAGCCGCGCCGAGATTTCTTCGCCATTTGACAGAACGACCTTCTGCCGCTCCCCGCTGTTCGAAATGGCGGAGGCCTTGGCGTGGATCGTTTCGACTTCAGGCGCAATTTGCGCGCGCATGGCGTTGACGAGGGTCGCGTACATCACCCCGTGTTGATCGCTGGGCTTTCTCGCGACGACGTAGCCGAACCGCGCTTCCCATACTTCGCCATCGAGCGTGGTGGCGCGCAGGGTTGCATCGGCAAGGCCGGTCCTTTGCAACAGGTCGATCTGATCGCCGCCCAGTTTTTCGCAGCGCAGTTCGGGCGGATAGAGGGTGTGAGGGTCGATCATGACCGCCGCGATGCCCGCGCGTCCGAGCATCGCTGCGGCGGTCGAGCCGGCGAACCCGCCGCCAACGATCGCAACATCCGTATATCGCATGGCATCTGCCCCTGATCCGACCGCCCTATCATTGCGCCGGTAAAGGCAAACAAACCTTGAAAGCAACCTCCTGAATAAGACAGGCGCCGGTCGCCGACTTAACCGAAAAGCAATGTCGGACGAACAAGATCGCCGCTGCGCCGCTGTCGCTCAACGCATTGGTCCGATGATTTCGGTAACGATTGATTCACCTAACCCGGACATCGGCCCGCAGTGGGACGATCTCGTCCGGCGTGCGCCGTCGAACGTCTTTATGAACCCCGTCGCGCTGAAGGCGGCCTGCGACACCGATTTCGCCAAAATTCAGATGCTGCTCGCTTGGGAAGAGGGAACCGGCCAGCGCAAACTCGTGGGGCTCTGGGCGTTGCAATTGCACAAGCTGGCGCCGTTCTGGCCGGCGGTGCTGGAAGCGCTGCCTTACAACTATGCTTTTCTTTGCAGTCCAGTCGTCGATCCAGCCTACGCGGATGAGGTGATCTCCGCGTTGTTCGCGGCGATCGAACAAAACCCGTCGTTGCCAAATGTCGTGAGCCTGCAATCGCTCGACGCGGAAGGCCCAAATTACCTCGCCATCCTCAGGGAATTGGCCGCGCGCGGCGTCACGCCGTTGGTTCTCTCCAAAAGCAGGCGGCCGTTTGCGACCAGGGAGCTTGGCGTGAAGCGCACAGGCTCGACCCGCAAAAAGCTCCGGCAGGACTGGAACAGGCTGTCGGCGCTCGGTGCGGTTGATGTCGTAAATGACAGAACGGCTGAGCATGCCGTGCAGGCCTTTGAAGTCTTTCTTGCATTGGAAAAAGCCAGTTGGAAAGGCGCGCAGGGGACCGCGTTGCTGTCCGATCTCCGCGACGCCGCATTTGTCAGGCGATTATTCAAAAACCTTGTTGCGCAACAGAACGCTTCGGTGGCCCTGCTGCGAGTAAACGGTCGAGGCCATTGCCGCACAGGTGCTGATGTATTGCGAGGCGACGGCCTACACCTGGAAAACGGCATTTAATGCCGAATACGGCAAGTATTCGCCCGGCGCTTTGCTGATCGATAAAATTACCGACGAGCTGTTTGCCGGACCGGACGTTCTGGCGATCAATTCCTGCGCCGCGGAGGCAAGTTTTATGGCCCAGTTATGGGCCGGGCGGCGAACCATGGTCGATATGCTGGTCGATGTCGGTGCCAGGAAATCACTCGGCTACCGATTGGAAGCCGGGCGGCAGCTCGGCTACCAGCATTTGCGGAACCTGCGGGATCGGCTCCGCAACCGGCCAGTGGCGCCAGCGCCCAAAAAGGCGGGCCTGGCTTTGCCTCAATAGGCCCAATGGCTATATTACCCGGGTGATATTAGATTAAAGCCATTCGTCGGGCCCCGTAAGAGCAAGCGGGAGAGGGAGCTTTGGGTTGGCACCGGATTCCCTGTTTTCCGGCGACCAAAAGCGGACCGTCAGCGCAATTTGAAATCTATCCGCGCGTTCTCGATTCTGCAGGCGCCAGAAGCGCTTCCGGCAGAGCCGTTTCGCCTTGACTTGGCTATCTGCCGCCGATAAAACCCGCGCACTTAACGACAGGCGGTGAGCAACGCCAGAGTCGGAACGGATCACCCTTTCGATCCCTCATGGGATCGAGACGGGCACCAACCTCGACGAATGCCGCTCAAACGCTGTCGAAGATAGCTAGGCAATGCCAGGACGATCTTGGTTCTCTTGAGCAAGTCCTCTTGAGATTGATTTCGGATGCATGACCTCGGTACCCGGCCGGACAGCGCACGCTGATCGGTCATGATCTGCGGTCCTCTGTGGCGTCGAAGCGCTTTCCGCTCAGCAATGAGCGGTTGGCGCGATTTCGCTTTGCGCGGGTGTTTTCGCGCGTCGCGGACGGGTGGGACCGAACGTCCCGAACGAATTTGCGGAGCCGATTTCCGGTTTCGCGCGAACTAAAGGGTGAAGGCTGACATGCCGACGATCAACCAGCTGATCGCAAGTCCGCGCGTCGTGCAGAAGTCGCGCAAGAAGGTGCCGGCGCTGCAGCAGTCGCCGCAGAAGCGCGGCGTTTGCACGCGCGTCTACACCACGACCCCGAAGAAGCCGAACTCGGCGCTTCGCAAGGTCGCCAAGGTGCGCCTGACCAACGGCTTCGAGGTCATCGGCTACATTCCCGGGTGAAGGCCATAACCTTCAGGAGCACTCCGTGGTCATGATCCGCGGCGGCCGCGTCAAGGATTTGCCCGGCGTGCGCTACCACATTCTCCGCGGCGTCCTCGATACCCAGGGCGTCAAGAACCGTAAGCAGCGCCGTTCGAAGTACGGCGCGAAGCGTCCGAAATGACCGAGCGTAGCGAAGGTCATCCCCGGGCGAACGCAGTGAGACCCGGGGATCTGGAGCAACAAGTTAAGACGTGGATGGCCGGGACGAGCCCGGCCATGACGAAGGAAGATACAAGATGTCTCGCCGCCATTCTGCTGAAAAGCGTGAAGTGCTTCCGGATCCGAAGTTCGGAAACATCATCATTACGAAGTTCATGAACTCGGTGATGTACGCCGGGAAGAAGTCGGTCGCCGAAGGCATCGTCTACGGCGCGCTCGGCATGATCGAGACCAAGACCAAGCAGAGCCCGCTGCCGGTGTTCGAGCAGGCGCTCGAGAACGTGATGCCGACCATCGAAGTGCGCTCGCGCCGCGTCGGCGGCGCCACCTATCAGGTGCCGGTCGAAGTCCGCTCGGTGCGCCGGCAGGCGCTGGGGATTCGCTGGCTGATTTCGGCCGCGCGCGAGCGCAATGAAAAGACGATGACGGAGCGGCTCTCGGCCGAGCTGCTCGACGCGTCGAATGGCAGGGGGAACGCCGTCAAGAAGCGTGAAGACGTGCACCGGATGGCGGAAGCCAACCGCGCCTTCTCGCACTATCGCTGGTAACGGCGAAACGAACGGAATTCAAGGAACAACCCATGCCCCGCGTTCATGCCATAGAGGACTACCGCAACTTCGGTATCATGGCGCATATCGATGCCGGCAAGACCACGACCACCGAGCGCATCCTTTATTATACCGGCAAGAGCCACAAGATCGGCGAAGTGCACGAAGGTGCCGCGACGATGGACTGGATGGAGCAGGAGCAGGAGCGCGGCATCACCATCACCTCGGCCGCGACCACCGCGTTCTGGAACGGCAAGCGTCTGAACATCATCGATACCCCCGGCCACGTCGACTTCACCATCGAAGTCGAGCGTTCGCTTGCGCGTGCTCGACGGCGCGGTATGCGTGCTCGATTCCAACCAGGGCGTCGAGCCGCAGACCGAAACGGTCTGGCGCCAGGGCGACAAGTACCGGGTTCCGCGCATCGTCTTCGCCAACAAGATGGACAAGACCGGCGCCGACTTCTACAAATGCCTGCAGGATATCGTCGATCGCCTCGGCGCCAAGCCGATCGCGATCCAGCTTCCGATCGGATCCGAGAACAATTTCAAGGGTCTGGTCGATCTCGTCCGCATGAAGGGCGTGATCTGGGAAGAAGAGACGCTCGGCGCCAATTTCAAGGACATCGATATTCCCGCCGACCTGGTCGAGAAGGCCAAGGAATATCGCGAGAAGCTGCTGGAAGCCGCCGTCGAACTCGACGACGAGGTGCTCGCCGCTTACCTCGACGGCAAGGAGCCCGATGAGGCGACGCTGAAGCGGATGATCCGCAAGGCGGTGCTGACCGGCGCGTTCTTTCCGGTGCTGTGCGGCTCGGCCTTCAAGAACAAGGGCGTGCAGCCGCTGCTCGACGCGGTGGTGGACTATCTGCCGTCGCCGGTCGACGTGCCCGCCATCAAGGGCGTCGACGAGGACGGCAACGAAGTCGTTCGCCTGCCGAACGACAAGGAGCCGCTGGCGCTGCTCGCGTTCAAGATCATGGACGACCCGTTCGTCGGCACCATCACCTTCTGCCGCATCTATTCCGGCACGCTGTTGTCGGGCACCGGCGTCATCAATTCGACCCGCGACCGCAAGGAGCGCATCGGCCGCATGCTGCTGATGCATGCCAACAACCGCGAAGACATCAAGGAAGCCTTTGCCGGCGACATCGTCGCGCTGGCGGGCCTGAAGGAAGCCCGCACCGGCGACACGCTGTGCGATGCCGAACAAGCCGGTGATCCTGGAAAAGATGGAATTCCCGGAGCCGGTCATCGAAATCGCGATCGAGCCGAAGTCGAAGGCCGACCAGGAAAAGCTCGGCGTCGCGCTGGCAAAGCTTGCCGCGGAAGATCCGTCGTTCCGGGTCTCGACCGATCAGGAGTCCGGCCAGACCATTCTCAAGGGCATGGGCGAACTCCATCTCGACATCAAGGTCGACATCCTGAGGCGCACCTACAAGGTCGACGCCAATATCGGCGCGCCGCAGGTGGCGTTCCGCGAGCGCGTCACCAAGCGCGCCGAAGTCAAGTACACCCACAAGAAGCAGACCGGCGGTACCGGTCAGTTCGCCGCGGTGTCGATCGTGGTCGAGCCGAACGAGCCCGGCAAGGGCTACGAGTTCGAATCCAAGGTCGTCGGCGGCGCGGTGCCGAAGGAATACATCCCCGGCGTCGAAAAGGGCCTCAACAGCGTGCTGGGCTCCGGCGTGGTCGCGGGCTTCCCGGTGGTCGACGTCAAGGTGCAGCTGGTCGACGGCAAGTATCACGACGTCGACTCCTCGGCGCTGGCCTTCGAAATCGCGTCGCGCGCGGCGTTCCGCGAAGCGCTGACAGAAGGGCAAGTCGGTGCTGCTCGAGCCGATCATGAAGGTCGAAGTGGTGACGCCGGAAGACTACACCGGCTCGGTCATCGGCGATCTGAATTCGCGGCGCGGCCAGATCCAGGGTCAAGACATGCGCGGCAACGCCAACGTCATCAATGCGATGGTGCCGCTCATGAACATGTTCGGTTACGTGAATAACCTGCGCTCGATGAGCCAGGGTCGCGCGACCTTTACGATGCAGTTCGATCACTACGCGGAAGCGCCGGCGAACGTGTCGGCGGAAGTCCAGAAGAAGTTTGCCTGATTGTCGTTGGCGGCAGTTAACGACTGAACGGAGAGTCAAATGGCCAAAGCAAAGTTTGAACGTACTAAACCGCACTGCAACATCGGAACGATCGGTCACGTCGACCACGGCAAGACGTCGCTGACGGCGGCGATCACCAAGGTGCTGGCGGAAACCGGCGGTGCGACGTTCACCGCGTACGACCAGATCGACAAGGCGCCGGAAGAGAAGGCGCGCGGCATCACGATCTCGACCGCGCACGTCGAATACGAGACCAAGAACCGGCACTACGCCCACGTCGATTGCCCGGGCCACGCCGACTATGTGAAGAACATGATCACCGGCGCGGCGCAGATGGACGGCGCGATCCTGGTGGTGTCGGCGGCCGACGGCCCGATGCCGCAGACCCGCGAGCACATCCTGCTGGCCCGCCAGGTCGGCGTTCCCGCGATGGTCGTGTTCCTGAACAAGTGCGACATGGTCGACGATCCGGAACTGCTCGAGCTGGTCGAGCTCGAAGTCCGCGAACTGCTGTCGAAGTACGATTTCCCGGGCGACAAGATCCCGATCATCAAGGGCTCGGCGCTGGCCGCGCTCGAGGACAAGGACAAGAAGCTCGGCCATGATGCGATCCTGGAGCTGATGACGGCGGTGGACAGCTACATTCCGCAGCCGGAGCGTCCGATCGACCAGCCGTTCCTGATGCCGGTGGAAGACGTGTTCTCGATCTCGGGCCGCGGCACCGTGGTGACCGGCCGCGTCGAGCGCGGCGTGATCAAGGTCGGCGAGGAAATCGAGATCGTCGGTCTGCGCGACACCCAGAAGACCATCGTCACCGGCGTCGAGATGTTCCGCAAGCTGCTCGACCAGGGCCAGGCCGGCGACAACATCGGCGCGCTGCTGCGCGGCACCAAGCGCGAGGAAGTCGAGCGCGGTCAGGTGCTGTGCAAGCCGGGTTCGGTGAAGCCGCACACCAAGTTCAAGGCCGAGGCCTACATCCTGACCAAGGAAGAGGGCGGACGTCACACCCCGTTCTTCACCAACTACCGGCCGCAGTTCTACTTCCGCACCACCGACGTGACCGGCGTCGTGCATCTGCCCGAAGGCACCGAAATGGTGATGCCGGGCGACAACATCGCGATGGAAGTGCACCTGATCGTGCCGATCGCGATGGAAGAGAAGCTGCGCTTCGCGATCCGCGAAGGTGGCCGCACCGTCGGTGCCGGCGTCGTCGCAAGCATCATCGAGTAAGCGAATAGCGAATAGCGAATGGCGAGTAGCGATTGAAATTCCTATTCGCTACTCGCTACTCGCCACTCGCACGACAAAGAAAGACAACGGCAATGAACGGCCAGAATATTCGCATACGTCTCAAGGCGTTCGACCATCGAATTCTCGATTCGTCGACGCGTGAGATCGTGAACACGGCGAAACGGACCGGTGCTCAGGTTCGCGGACCCATTCCGCTGCCGACCCGCATCGAGAAGTTCACCGTCAACCGTTCGCCGCACGTCGACAAGAAGAGCCGCGAGCAATTCGAGATGCGCACGCACAAGCGCCTTCTCGACATTGTCGATCCGACCCCGCAGACCGTCGATGCCCTGATGAAGCTCGACCTGGCCGCCGGTGTCGACGTCGAAATCAAGCTCTAAGCTTTTAGATCCCGTCCGAAGTCAGCGGACAGAAAGAACAGGAAGCACGCCGATGCGCTCCGGAGTGATCGCACAAAAGGTCGGGATGACGCGGGTCTTTACGGAGACCGGCGAACATATCCCCGTGACCGTGCTGAAGCTGGGCAATTGCCAGGTGCTGGGTCACCGCACGACCGAGAAGAACGGTTACGTCGCGCTGCAGCTCGGTTCGGGCACCCGCAAGACCGTCTATCTGCCGAAGGCCGAACGCGGCCAGTTCGCGGTCGCCAAGGTCGAGCCCAAGCGCAAGGTCGCCGAATTCCGCGTGTCGCAGGACGCGCTGATCCCGGTCGGCGCCGAAATCCAGGCCGACCATTTCGTGGTCGGCCAGTTCGTCGACGTCACCGGCACCTCGGTCGGCAAGGGTTTTGCCGGCGGCATGAAGCGCTGGAATTTCGGCGGCCTTCGCGCCACCCACGGTGTGTCGGTCTCGCATCGTTCGATCGGTTCGACCGGCGGACGTCAGGATCCCGGCAAGACCTTCAAGAACAAGAAGATGCCCGGTCACATGGGTGTCGATCGCATCACCACGCTCAATCTGCGCGTGGTGCAGACCGACGTCGCGCGCGGCCTGATCCTCGTCGAAGGCGCCGTTCCCGGCTCCAAGGGCGGATGGATCGCGGTGCGCGATGCCGTGAAGAAGCCGTTGCCGAAGGACGCGCCGAAGCCCGGCAAGTTCCGCCTGGCCGAGGCGGCGGCGAGCAGGCAGCGGCAGCGCCGGCCGAGCAGGAGGGCGCGTGAGATGGAATTGAAAGTCACCACCCTTGAAGGCAAGGCGGCCGGCTCGGTCCAGCTTTCGGACGAGATTTTCGGTCTCGAGCCGCGCAAGGACATCATCCAGCGCTGCGTGCAGTGGCAGCTCGACAAGCGTCAGGCCGGCACCCACAAGGCCCAGGGCCGCGCCGATGTCTGGCGCACCGGCAAGAAGATGTACAAGCAGAAGGGCACCGGCGGTGCGCGTCACGGCTCGGCCCGGGTGCCGCAGTTCCGCGGCGGCGGCCGTGCGTTCGGCCCGGTGGTGCGTTCGCACGCCACCGACCTGCCGAAGAAGGTTCGCGCGCTGGCGCTTCGCCATGCGCTCTCCGCCAAGGCCAAGGACGGCGGCCTGATCGTGATCGACAACGGCGCACGCTCGAGGCCGCCAAGACCAAGGCGCTGATCGGACACTTCTCCGGTCTCGGCCTGACCAACGCGCTGATCATCGACGGCGCCGAGCTCCACAACGGCTTTGCCACCGCGGCCCGCAACATCCCGAACATCGACGTGCTGCCGATCCAGGGCATCAACGTCTATGACATTCTGCGCCGCCAGAAGCTGGTGCTGACCAAGGCGGCGCTCGATGCGTTGGAGGCGCGCTTCAAATGAAGAATATCGATCCGCGCCATTACGACATCATCGTTGCTCCGGTCGTGACCGAAAAGGCGACGCTGGCCTCCGAGCACAACAAGGTCGTGTTCAAGGTCGCGAGCAAGGCGACCAAGCCGCAGATCAAGGAAGCCGTCGAAAAGCTGTTCGACGTCAAGGTGAAGAGCGTGAACACGCTGGTGCGCAAGGGCAAGACCAAGGTCTTCCGCGGCAATTTCGGTTCGCAGTCGGACGTGAAGCGCGCGATCGTGACCCTCGAAGAGGGCCACCGCATCGACGTCACCACCGGGCTATAAGGCGACACGGCGATGGCATTGAAAACATACAACCCCACGACGCCGGGCCAGCGCCAGCTGGTGATGGTCGATCGTTCGGCGCTCTACAAGGGCAAGCCGGTCAAGGCGCTTGACCGAGGGCAAGCAGTCCACCGGCGGCCGCAACAACACCGGCCGCATGATCGTGCGCTTTCGCGGCGGCGGCCACAAGCAGGCCTATCGCATCGTCGACTTCAAGCGCACCAAGGTCGACATGCCGGCGACCGTCGAGCGGCTGGAATACGATCCGAACCGCACCGCCTTCATCGCGCTGGTGAAGTATACCGACGGCACGCAGGCCTACATCCTGGCGCCGCAGCGGCTCGCCGTCGGCGACACCGTGATCGCCGGCAACCATGTCGACGTGAAGCCGGGCAACGTCATGCCGCTCGGCAACATGCCGATCGGCACCATCATCCACAATGTGGAATTGAAGATCGGCAAGGGCGGCCAGCTCGCGCGTTCCGCCGGCACCTACGCCCAGCTCGTCGGCCGCGACCAGGACTACGTGATCGTCCGCCTGAACTCGGGCGAGCAGCGCCTGGTTCACGGCCGCTGCACCGGCACCATCGGCGCGGTGTCGAATCCGGATCACATGAACATCTCGATCGGCAAGGCCGGTCGCAATCGCTGGCTCGGCCGCAAGCCCCACAACCGCGGCGTCTCCATGAACCCGGTCGACCATCCGCACGGCGGCGGCGAAGGCCGCACCTCCGGCGGCCGTCATCCGGTGACCCCGTGGGGCAAGCCGACCAAGGGCAAGAAGACCCGCTCGAACAAATCGACCAACAAATTCATTCTCATCAGCCGCCACAAGCGGAAGAAGTAAGGAACGCCGGACATGGTTCGTTCAGTCTGGAAAGGCCCGTTCGTCGAAGGCTCTCTGCTCAAGAAGGCAGATGCCGCGCGCGCGTCCGGCCGTCATGACGTGATCAAGATCTGGAGCCGCCGCTCGACCATCCTGCCGCAGTTCGTCGGCCTGGTGTTCGGCGTCTACAACGGCCAGAAGCACGTGCCGGTATCGGTCAACGAGGAAATGGTCGGTCACAAGTTCGGCGAGTTCTCGCCGACCCGGACCTTCCACGGCCATTCTGGCGACAAGAAAGCCAAGAAGGCTTGAGGATTTAAGCGATGAGCAAACCAAAGCGCGAACGGAGCCTCCCGGACAACGAGGCCAAGGCGGTCGCCCGGATGCTGCGGGTGAGCCCGCAGAAGCTTAATCTTGTCGCGCAGCTGATCCGCGGCAGGAAGGCTTCGGCGGCGCTCGCCGACCTGCAGTTTTCGCGCAAGCGGATCGCGGTCGACGTCAAGAAGTGCCTGGAATCGGCGATCGCCAACGCCGAGAACAACCACGACCTCGATGTCGACGATCTGATCGTCTCCGAGGCGCATGTCGGCAACGGCATCGTGATGAAGCGTTTCGCACCGCGCGGCCGTGGCCGCTCGGGCCGTGTCTTTAAACCATTCTCGCAACTGACGATCGTGGTTCGTCAGGTCGAGGCGAGCGCTTAACAGGGCGCGGGAGAGAACGATGGGTCAGAAGATCAATCCAATCGGGCTGCGTCTCGGCATCAACCGGACCTGGGATTCCCGTTGGTTCGCCGGCAAGAACGAATACGGCAAGCTGTTGCACGAGGACGTCAAGATCCGCGAGATCCTGCACAAGGAACTGAAGCAGGCGGCGGTCGCCAGGATCGTGATCGAGCGTCCGCACAAGAAGTGCCGCGTGACGATCCACTCGGCGCGTCCCGGCGTCGTGATCGGCAAGAAGGGCGCCGACATCGACAAGCTGCGCAAGCGCGTTGCCGACATCACCGCCTCCGACGTCGTCATCAACATCGTCGAAATCCGCAAGCCCGAACTCGACGCCACGCTGGTCGCCGAATCGATCGCGCAGCAGCTCGAGCGCCGCGTCGCGTTCCGCCGCGCCATGAAGCGCGCGGTGCAGTCGGCGATGCGTCTCGGCGCCGAGGGCATTCGTATCAACTGCTCGGGCCGTCTCGGCGGCGCCGAAATCGCGCGCATGGAATGGTATCGCGAAGGCCGCGTGCCGCTGCACACGCTGCGCGCCGACATCGACTACGGCGTGGCGACCGCGTTCACCACGTTCGGCACCTGCGGCGTCAAGGTCTGGATCTTCAAGGGCGAAATCCTTGAGCACGATCCGATGGCCCAGGACAAGAAGATGGCCGAGGGCGACACCTCGCGGCCGCGCCGCGACGCCGCCTAAGGCGATTTTGAGAAGGTTTGAGGGCGTAAGCCATGATGCAACCAAAGAAAACGAAGTTCCGGAAGGCGCATAAGGGCCGGATCCACGGCACCGCGACTTCGGGCGCGACGTTGTCGTTCGGTCAGTTCGGCCTGAAGGCGATGGCGCCCGAGCGCATCACCGCGCGTCAGATCGAGGCCGCCCGCCGCGCGCTGACCCGTCACATGAAGCGCGCCGGCCGCGTCTGGATCCGCATCTTCCCGGACGTGCCGGTGTCGAAGAAGCCCGCCGAAGTGCGCATGGGCTCCGGCAAGGGTACGCCGGAATTGTGGGTGGCGCGGGTCAAGCCCGGCCGGGTGATTTTCGAAATCGACGGCGTCACGGTGCAGACCGCAAAGGAAGCGCTGTCGCTTGCCGCCGCCAAACTGCCGATCAAGACGCGCTTCGTCGCGCGCATCGCGGAGTGAGGAAGTGGTCATGGCCGAGATGAAAGCCGCCGATATCCGCGCGATGAGCCCCGATCAGATGGACGACGCCGTCCTCAATCTGAAGAAGGAGCGCTTCAATCTGCGTTTCCAGCGCGCCACCGGGCAGCTGGAGAACACCTCGCGGCTGCGCGAAGCCCGCCGCGACATCGCCCGCATCAAGACCATCGCCGCGCAGCAGCGCGCGAAGAAGAAGTAAGGGGCTTAAAATGCCAAAACGTACGCTCCAGGGCGTGGTCGTCAGCGACAAGCAGGCCAAGACGGTCGTGGTGCGCGTCGATCGCCGCTTCACGCATCCGATCTACAAGAAGACGATTCGCCGCTTCGAAGAATTATCACGCGCACGACGAGAACAACGAGTTCAAGCCGGGCGACATGGTGTGGATCGAGGAGAGCAAGCCGATCTCGAAGTTGAAGCGCTGGACCGTGGTCCGCGGCGAACAGAAGAAAACGGCCTGAAGCCGGTTCGGCATAGCCGGACGGGAATTCGGGAAAATTTAGGCGCAAATTCCAGCGCATCAGAAAGAGGACGAGGTGCATCAATGATTCAGATGCAGACCAACCTCGACGTGGCCGACAATTCAGGCGCACGCCGTGTCATGTGCATCAAGGTGCTTGGAGGCTCCAAGCGCCGCTATGCCACCGTGGGCGACGTGATCGTCGTGTCGATCAAGGAAGCGATTCCGCGCGGCAAGGTGAAGAAGGGCGACGTGATGAAGGCTGTCGTGGTGCGGGTCCGCAAGGACATCCGCCGCGCCGACGGTTCCGTCATCCGCTTCGACCGCAACGCCGCCGTGCTGATCAACAACCAGTCGGAGCCGGTCGGCACCCGTATCTTCGGGCCGGTGCCGCGCGAGCTGCGCGCCAAGAACCACATGAAGATCATCTCGCTTGCGCCGGAGGTGCTGTGATGGCTGCCAAGATCCGGAAAGGTGACAAGGTCATCGTGCTGAACGGCCGCGACAAGGGCCGCACCGGCGAGGTGTTCGAGGTGCGTCCCGGCGAGAACAAGGCGCTGGTCCGCGGCATCAACCTCGTCAAGCGCCACCAGAAGCAGACCCAGGCCCAGGAGGGCGGCATCATCTCCAAGGAGTCGCCGATCCACCTGTCCAATATCGCCTTCGTCGGCAAGGACGGCAAGCCGACCCGTATAGGTTTCAAGATTCAGGCGGATGGCAAGAAGGTACGCGTCGCCAAACGCTCGGGAGCAGAGATCGATGGCTGAGACCGCATATATTCCGCGCCTACGCGCGCAGTTCGACAAGGAAATCCGCGGCAAGCTGACCGAACAGTTCGGCTACGCCAATGTCATGCAGGTGCCGCGCCTCGACAAGGTCGTGCTCAACATGGGCATCGGCGAGGCGGTCAACGATCGCAAGAAGGCGGAACTGGCTGCGGCCGATCTTTCGATGATCGCCGGCCAGAAAGCGATCGTGACCTATTCGCGGGTTGCGATTGCGACCTACAAGCTGCGTGAAAACCAGCCGATCGGCTGCAAGGTCACGCTGCGCAAGGCCAAGATGTACGAGTTCGTCGATCGGCTCGTCAACGTCGCGCTGCCGCGCGTGCGCGACTTCCGCGGCCTCAATCCGAAGAGTTTCGACGGCCGCGGCAACTATTCGCTCGGCATCAAGGAGCACATCATTTTCCCCGAGATCGACTTCGACAAGATGGGGGAAACGTGGGGCATGGATGTCACCGTATGCACCACGGCCCGCACCGATGACGAGGCGCGTGCCTTGCTGACCGCATTCAATTTCCCGTTCCGGCAGTGAGAAGCTGACCAGCCTCTCAAACGCGGAAACCCAGGAGCCGAACATGGCAAAGAAAAGTTCGATCGAAAAGAACAACCGGCGCAAGCGGATGACCAAGGGCGCCGCGCCCAAGCGCGCGAAGCTGAAGGCCATCATCGCCGACAAGAAGAAGCCGATGGAAGAGCGGTTTGCGGCGACGCTGAAGCTCGCCGAGCTGCCGCGCAATTCGTCGGCGACCCGGATTCGCAATCGCTGCGAAATGACGGGGCGGCCGCGCTCGGTCTACCGCAAGAACAAGCTCAGCCGCATCGCGCTGCGTGAACTCGGCTCCAAAGGCCTGGTTCCCGGGCTCGTGAAGTCGAGCTGGTAAGGGGGGTCGGAGATGTCAACGCACGATCCGATCAGCGATCTCATCACCCGTATCCGCAATGCGCAGCTGCGTGCCAAGCCCAAGGTCTCGACCCCGGGCTCGAAGATGCGCGCCAACGTGCTCGAGGTGCTCAAGACCGAGGGCTATATCCGCGGTTATGCCAGCGTCGAACATGCGTCCGGCCGCAGCGAGCTTGAGATCGAGTTGAAGTATTTCGACGGCGAGCCGGTCATTCGCGAGATCGAGCGGGTATCGAAGCCGGGGCGGCGGGTCTATGCCTCGGTGAAGAACCTGCCTCGCGTGAATAACGGTCTTGGAATTTCGGTGTTGTCGACGCCGAAGGGAATAATGGCCGACCACGAGGCGCGGGACGCGAACGTGGGCGGCGAAATTCTCTTCACGGTGTTCTGAGGAAGGATCAGTCATGTCACGTATCGGCAAGCGGCCTGTGACGATCCCGTCGGGCGTCACCGCGACCGTCGAGGGGCAGACCGTCAAGATGAAGGGGCCGAAAGGCCAGCTTCACTTCGTCGTTCCCGACGACGTCGAGGTGAAGTTCGAAAACGGCACGGTCAAGGTTGCACCCAGGGTCGAAACCAACCGCGCTCAGGCGCTCTATGGCACCGCGCGTGCGCAGGTGGCCAACCTGGTTGCCGGCGTCACCAAGGGTTTCGAGAAGAAACTCGAGATCACCGGCGTCGGTTATCGCGCGGCACTTCAGGGCAAGAACCTGCAGCTCGCGCTCGGCTACAGCCACGATGTTGTTTACGCGATCCCGGAAGGCATCGCGATCACGGTTCCGAAGCCGACCGAGATCGTCATCACCGGCAACGATATCCAGCGGGTCGGCCAGGTCGCCGCGGAGATTCGCAGCTACCGTCCGCCGGAGCCCTACAAGGGCAAGGGCGTGAAGTATTCCAATGAATTTATCTTCCGCAAGGAAGGCAAGAAGAAGTAACGGAGCCGGCAATGTCGAGAGTCAAGGTTACGAATGCCCGGCGCAAGCAGCGCGTGAGATTGTCCTTGCGCCGTACCGCGAGCGGCCGTCCGCGTTTGTCGGTGTTCCGCTCCTCCAAGCACATCTATGCCCAGGTCATCGACGACCTGAAGGGCGAGACGCTGGCCTCGGCCTCGTCGCTGGAGAAGGCGATGCGCGAGAGCGGCAACTCCGGCGCCAACATCGATGCGGCCAAGGCCGTCGGCAAGCTGCTGGCGGAACGTGCGGTGAAGAACGGCGTCACGGAAGTGGTGTTCGATCGCGGCGGCTATCTCTATCACGGCCGTGTCAAGGCGCTTGCCGATGCGGCCCGCGAGAGCGGGTTGAGCTTCTAAAGAGACAAACGGTTTGGAATTGAACGGACACAAGGACTGGGGCCGAGGCCCCTCAAGGATTGGAAAACACCATGGCAGGTGAACGCGAACGCGGTGGCGGCCACAGGGGCGGCCGGGAAGAGCGCGACAGCGAGTTCGTCGACAAGCTCGTCCACATCAATCGTGTGGCAAAGGTCGTCAAGGGCGGCAAGCGCTTCGGCTTTGCGGCTCTGGTCGTGATCGGCGATCAGAAGGGCCGGGTCGGATTCGGCCACGGCAAGGCGCGCGAAGTCCCCGAGGCAATCCGCAAGGCGACCGAATCGGCAAAGCGCAACCTGACGCGGGTCGCGCTGCGCGAAGGCCGCACCCTGCACCACGATATCGCCGGCCGTCACGGCGCGGGCCGGGTTTATCTGCGCGCGGCGCCGGCCGGTACCGGCATCATCGCCGGCGGCCCGATGCGCGCGGTGTTCGAGACGCTCGGTATCCAGGACGTGGTGGCGAAGTCGATCGGCTCCTCGAACCCCTACAACATGGTTCGTGCGACGTTCGATGCGCTCAAGCATCAGGATTCGCCGCGCTCGGTGGCGGCGCGCCGCAACATCAAGGTATCGACGCTGCAGTCACGCCGTGTCGGCGGCGACGCCGAAGCGGTTGCCGAATAAACAAGTTGCGCAGCTCGCGCGTTATGGAGTGAAGACGATGGCCAAGGCCGCAAAGACGATCAAGGTCGAGCAGACCGGCAGCGCGATCCGCCGCCATCACTCGCAGCGCGCGACGCTGATCGGCCTCAAGCTCAACAAGATCGGCCGGGTCACCGAGCTGCAGGACACCCCTGCAATTCGCGGCATGATCGCCAAGGTTCAACATCTCGTCCGCGTCGTCGGCGAGAGTTAAGGCAAGCAAGCTCGGAGCAAGATCCGGAAAAAAGCGGAACCCGGTTTTCGCTCACGATCAGGCCCCGGAGATAGAGGAAGCGAACGATGAAGCTCAGCGATATCGCCGACAACGCCGGCTCGCGCAAGAAGCGCATGCGCGTCGGCCGTGGCATCGGTTCAGGCAAGGGCAAGACGGCGGGCCGCGGCGGCAAGGGCCAGACCGCGCGCTCCGGCGTGCGCATCAAGGGTTTTGAAGGCGGCCAGATGCCGCTGCATCGGCGACTGCCCAAGCGCGGCTTCAACAATATCTTCCGGCTCGAATTCGCCGAGATCAACCTCGACCGCCTTCAGCAGGCGATCGACGCCAAGACGCTCGACGCCAAGGGCACCATCAACGCCGAATCGCTGGTCAAGGCCCGCGCTATCCGGCGCGCAAAAGATGGCGTGCGGCTGCTCGGACGTGGTGAAATCAAGGCCAAGCTGACGATCGAGGTTCACGGTGCTTCGAAATCAGCGATCGCGGCGGTCGAGAAGGCGGGCGGCACGGTGAAAATCCTGGCGCCTGCCAAGAAGGACGAAGGCGAGGCCGCGTAACATCTGCGTCATTGCCCGCCCCGGGGCAGGCAATTTGTACAACGACGATGGACTTATCGAAGCCGAGCACCAAATAATGTCCGGCGTCTGCTGAATGTCCCGGATCTATCGGGCATCACGGCGCGGGGCGGGAGAAAGCCAAACATGGTCTCAGCAGCGGAACAACTGGCGGCAAACCTCAATTTCTCGGCGCTTGGCAAGGCCGAAGAACTGAAGAAGCGCATCTGGTTCACCCTGGGTGCGCTGCTGGTTTATCGGCTCGGTACCTATATTCCGCTGCCGGGCATCGACCCCAACATCTGGGAGCAGGTGTTCCGGTCGCAGGCCGGCGGCATTCTCGGCATGTTCAACATGTTCGCCGGCGGTGGCATCCACCGCATGGCGATCTTCGCGCTCAACATCATGCCGTATATTTCGGCCTCGATTATCATCCAGCTCCTGACCACGGTGTCGCCGCAGCTCGAAGCGCTCAAGAAGGAGGGCGAGGCCGGCCGCAAGATGCTGAACCAGTACACCCGCTATCTCACGGTGATCCTGGCGGCGTTCCAATCCTACGGCATCGCGGTGGGCCTCGAAGGCGCCGGCAACGTCGTCAGCGATCCCGGGATGTTCTTCCGGCTTTCGACCACGATCACCTTGACCGGCGGCACCATGTTCCTGATGTGGCTCGGGGAGCAGATCACGTCGCGGGGCATCGGCAACGGCATCTCGCTCATCATCCTCTCCGGAATTGTCGCTGAATTACCCTCGGCGCTCGCGAGCATGCTGGAACTCGGCCGTCAGGGTGCGTTGTCCACCGGCCTCATCCTGATTGTGATCGTGATGGCGGTCGCGGTGATCGCATTCATTGTCTTCATGGAGCGCGCGCAGCGGCGGCTTTTGATCCAGTATCCGAAGCGCCAGGTCGGCAACAAGATGTTCGAAGGCCAGTCCTCGCATCTGCCGCTCAAACTCAACACCTCAGGGGTGATTCCGCCGATCTTCGCTTCCTCGCTGCTGCTGCTGCCGACCACGGTTGCCAACTTCAACGCGGGCCGGGGCCCGGAATGGTTCCAGTGGATCACCACGCAGCTCGGCCACGGCCGGCCGCTATTCCTGTTTCTCTATCTGGCGCTGATTGTGTTCTTCGCGTTCTTTTACACCGCGATCGTGTTCAACCCGACCGAGACCGCCGACAATCTCAAGAAGCATGGCGGATTTATTCCGGGCATTCGTCCAGGCGAACGCACCGCCGAACACATCGATTACGTACTGTCGCGCATCACAGTGCTTGGCGCGATTTACCTCGCGATCGTCTGCCTGATTCCTGAAATCCTGATTTCCTATGCGTCCGTGCCGTTCTACTTTGGCGGCACGTCGCTGTTGATCGTCGTCAGCGTGACCATGGACACGGTGGCCCAGGTTCAGGGCTACCTGCTCGCCCACCAGTATGAGGGGCTGATCAGGAAGTCGAAGCTGAGGGGGCGCCGCCGCTGAGGCCGGCGGCGTTTTCGATCTGCGCGTCCGCGCCGATCGTGGTTAGCGCGGGTTGTGGATTTGAAACGAGAGGTGCGCGGTCGATCGCTCACCGGGCCGGGGGCGAATACGGATGAGACTTATTCTTCTGGGGCCGCCGGGATCGGGCAAGGGAACTCAGGCCCAGCGGCTGGTTCACCGCTACGGCATTGTTCAACTCTCGACCGGCGAAATGCTGCGCGCTGCGGTGGCGGCGCAGTCGCCGGTGGGCATCAAAGCCCAGCACATCATGGCCAGCGGCGGCCTGGTGCCGGATGACATCGTGGTCGGGATCATTTCCGACCGCCTCGATCAGCCGGATGCGGCAAGGGGTTTCATTCTTGATGGCTTCCCGCGCACGGTGCCGCAGGCACAGGCGCTGGATGAGCTGCTGAAGAAGAAGCACATGAAGCTCGATGCGGTGGTCGAGCTCCGCGTCAACGAAAGCGCCTTGCTGCAGCGGGTGGAAACCCGGGCGGCCGAGACGCGCGCGCGCGGCGAGGAAGTGCGAATCGACGACACCCCGGAGGTGCTAACGAGGCGGCTGGCGAGCTACCGCTCGCTGACCGAGCCGCTGATTCACTATTATTCGGAGCGTCGCAAGCTCTTGACGGTCGACGGCATGATGACCATCGAGCACGTCACGCGCGAGATCAACCGTATCCTGACCGCAATAGGGGCCGTGGACGCGAGAGCCGCCAAAAAAGCCGATGCGGCCAAACGGACCGCCAAGGTCGCCAGGCCGGCCGCCAGAAAAGCCTCCAAATCCCCCAACAGGGGCGCAAAGGCGTCAAGGAGCCGCCCCACGGCCCCTGGACGGCCCGGCAAGCGGGCCACCAGGGGGTCCAAAAAGCCTTCCCGGAAGGCATCGGCCGGGTCGCCGGTGAGGGGCGGTGGCAAGTCGCGCAAGACCGCGAAAAGAGCCAATAAAAAGGTCACGAAAAAGCGAGCTAAAGCATAGCCAAGGTTGACGAAACCCCTTTGAATCCTTTAATAAGCCCCATCCTAGTCGGATAGCTTTCAAACGATGCCGGGCCCCCGGGAAACCCAAGGGGAAGGGCGTCGTGTTCGCGTTTGCGGACATCGCCCGAGACGCCTAGAAACTGCCGGTCTTTCGGATCGGTGACAGGAGAAAAAATCAGTGGCCCGTATTGCCGGCGTGAATATTCCGACCAACAAGCGCGTCCTGATTGCGCTCCAGTACATTCATGGCATCGGCCAGAAGAATGCGGCCGAGATCCTGGAGAAGGTGAAGATTCCTGACGATCGTCGCGTCTCGCAACTGAGCGATCAGGAAGTTCTGCAAATTCGTGAGGTGATCGACCGCGACTACATGGTCGAAGGCGACCTGCGCCGCGAGACCGGCATGAACATCAAGCGTTTGATGGATCTCGGCTGCTATCGCGGCTTGCGTCACCGTCGAGGATTGCCGGTGCGCGGTCAGCGCACGCATACCAATGCGCGCACGCGCAAGGGCCCGGCCAAGTCCATCGCCGGCAAGAAGAAGTAAGAGGGCGAATAGCGGATAG
Source organism: uncultured Alphaproteobacteria bacterium (assembly GCA_963742425.1). Lineage (GTDB taxonomy): Bacteria > Pseudomonadota > Alphaproteobacteria > Rhizobiales > Xanthobacteraceae > Bradyrhizobium. The sequence continues at coordinate 1,046,607 of CAVULR010000001.1, read as the reverse complement.
CGAGTGGCGAATAGTTTCCATTCGCTACTCGCCATTCGCTACTCGCATTTTTCAGGTGTAGCCGCTGGCATTACGGCGGCGTTGAGATCGTCAAGAAAGGTCCCGGAATGGGCAAGGATGCCACCCGCATACGCCGCCGCGAGCGCAAGAACATTGCGTCCGGCGTCGCTCACGTGAACTCGTCGTTCAACAACACGACCATCACCATTACCGACGCGCAGGGAAACACCATTGCATGGTCGTCGGCTGGAACAATGGGTTTCAAGGGTTCGCGCAAATCGACTCCCTATGCCGCGCAGGTCGCGGCTGAAGACGTCTCCAAGAAGGCGCAGGAACACGGCATGCGCACGCTGGAGGTTGAAGTCGCAGGTCCCGGTTCGGGCCGCGAATCGGCGCTCCGGGCGCTGCAGGCCGCAGGCTTCACCGTCACCTCGATCCGCGATGTGACGACGATCCCGCATAATGGCTGCCGCCCGCGCAAGCGCCGGCGGGTTTGATATTCGATCGCGGGGGTTTGCTTCCCTCGATCGTGTAAGAAATTTAAGGCGCGGACTGATCCGCGATCTCCAACGCCAGTAATTCAGATGACAATTGACTGGCATGATGGGTGACACAGTGACGATCCAGAAAAATTGGCAAGAACTTATCCGTCCGAACAAGCTTCATGTATCGCCGGGCACTGACCCGAACCGTTTTGCGACCCTGGTCGCAGAGCCGCTCGAGCGCGGCTTCGGCCAGACGCTCGGCAACGCGCTGCGCCGCATCCTGTTGTCGTCATTGCAGGGCGCGGCCGTGCAGTCGGTGCATATCGATGGCGTGCTGCACGAGTTCTCCTCGATCGCGGGCGTTCGCGAGGACGTCACCGACATCGTGCTGAACATCAAGGACATCTCGATCAAGATGCAGGGCGAAGGCCCCAAGCGCATGGTCGTGAAGAAGCAGGGTCCCGGCGTAGTCACCGCCGGCGACATCCAGACCGTCGGCGATGTCGTAGTGCTCAATCCGGATCTTCAGATCTGCACCTTGGACGAGGGCGCGGAAATTCGCATGGAATTCACCGTCGCTGCCGGCAAAGGCTACGTTGCCGCCGAGCGCAACCGGCCTGAGGACGCGCCGATCGGCCTGATCCCGGTCGACAGCCTGTTCTCGCCGGTGCGCAAAGTGTCGTACAAGGTCGAGAACACCCGCGAGGGCCAGATCCTCGACTACGACAAGCTGACCATGGCCATCGAGACCAACGGCGCGATCAGCCCGGATGATGCGGTGGCCTATGCCGCGCGCATCCTGCAGGATCAGCTCAACGTGTTCGTCAACTTCGAAGAACCCCGCAAGGAAGTCACGCAAGAGATCATTCCCGATCTCGCGTTCAACCCGGCGTTCCTCAAGAAGGTCGACGAGCTCGAACTGTCGGTGCGTTCGGCAAACTGCCTGAAGAACGACAACATCGTCTACATCGGCGATCTCGTGCAGAAGTCGGAAGCGGAAATGCTCCGTACTCCGAACTTCGGCCGCAAGTCGCTGAATGAGATCAAGGAAGTGCTGGCCCAGATGGGTCTGCATCTCGGAATGGAAGTGCCGGGCTGGCCGCCGGAGAATATCGACGAGCTGGCCAAGCGCTTCGAGGATCATTATTGAGCGTTCCCCGGGCCCAGCGCGGCACGAAGTGCTGCGCTGCAGAGCCGGGGTCCAGTTGAAATAGGTCCCGGCTCAGCAGCGCACCGCTTCGCGCTGCACTGCGTCCGGGACGATCGATAAAGCAGGAGAGGACGCCATGCGTCACGGCAAGGTTCACCGCAAGCTCAATCGCACGGCCGAGCACCGGCGCGCGATGTTTGCCAATATGTGCGCGGCGCTGATCAAGCACGAGCAGATCGTCACCACGCTGCCGAAGGCGAAGGAATTGCGTCCGATCGTGGAAAAGCTCGTCACGCTCGGCAAGAAGGGCGGCCTCGCCATGCGCCGGCAGGCGATCTCCGAGATGCGCGATCTCGATCAGACCAAAAAACTGTTCGACGTCATCGCCGCCCGCTACAAGGACCGCAAGGGCGGCTATACCCGCATCATCAAGGCCGGCTTCCGCTACGGCGACAACGCGCCGATGGCGGTGATCGAATTCGTCGATCGCGATGTCGATGCGAGGGGTCTCGACTCCGGTCCGGTGCAGGAAAAGGCCGCGGAAGCGGCGTAAAAAATCGGATTTTCGGATTCTCTTCAAAGCGGCGCTCTGTGCGCCGCTTTTTATTGGGGCCAAGCAACTTGACAGACACGTCATTGCGAGGAGTGAAGCGACGAAGCAATCCACACTTCTGTTGTGGCTATTGGATTGCTTCGCTTCGCTCGCAATGACGAACGAAACGAACGTCTACCACCCCTCCAGCACGATCTTGCCGCGTGATTGACCGGATTCCAGCAGCGCGTGGGCGCGCTTGAGATTGGCGGCGTTGATGCTCCCGAAGGTCTGGCCGAGGGTGGTGCGCAGCACGCCCTTGTCGATAAGGTCGGCGACGTCGTTGAGCAGATGGTGCTGGGCGATCATGTCGGGGGTCTGGAACGAGGAGCGCGTGAACATCGATTCCCAATGGATCGAGATCGCCTTGCCCTTGAAGGCACTGACGGTAAATTCCGGGGGATCGTCGATCAGTCCGAATTTGCCCTGCGGCGCCATGAAATCCGCGATCGCCTTGTAGTGCTGGTCGGTAAAGGTAAGGCTGGCGACCAGCGCGACCGATGGCACCTTGAGTTTTTCGATCTGCTCCTTCATCGGTTTGGCATGATCGATCACGGCATGGGCGCCAAGATCGAGGCACCATTTTTGCGAATCTGGCCGGGTCGCGGTGGCAACGACGGTAAGACCGGTGAGACGGCGAGCGAGCTGGGTCAGGATCGAGCCGACCCCGCCGGCGCCGCCTGTGATCAGCAGCGTACGCGGGTCGACGCTCTTGCCGGGCAGCGCGCCGAGCCGATCGAACAACAGCTCCCACGCGGTGATCGAGGTCAGCGGCAGTGCCGCGGCCTCGGCGTATGAGAGCGTCTCAGGTTTTCGGCCGACAATCCGCTCGTCGACCAGATGAAATTCCGAATTGGTGCCTTGCCGCAGGATCGAGCCGGCATAAAACACCTCATCGCCGGCCTTGAACAGGGTGACATCAGGACCGACCGCGTCGACGACACCGGCGGCGTCGTAGCCAAGGATCTTGGTCTCGCCCTCCGGCGGCGCAGCCCGTTTGCGGACCTTGTAATCGACCGGATTGGCTGAAATCGCCTTGACGGCGACGCGGATGTCGCGGCCGGCCGGGACCGGCTTTGCGGTCTCGAAATCGAACAGCGCATCCGCGGCGTCGATGGGCAGGGATTTCTTGTATCCGACGGCCTTCATTTGGTGTTTCTCCCTGTATCGGTGGACGATTGCCGGTCCGGAACCACTACGTGCGGTTTCCCGGGGATGCAAGTATCGAGCGGAGAGCCCGGCGGCCTGGCGCCATTCGCATATCCGGCGCTCGCCTGGTTTCCAGTCACTTCTATTCGCCCGCCGGCAAGCCTATATTCGCGGCATCAATCTTCGGGAATCCCCTGCATGATCGTTGTTCGCTTTTTTACGGCGTTGCTCGCCCTTTACGCTGCGACGGCCCCGGCCATGTCCCAGGACCGGCGCGTACCAGCCTCTGCGGCCGAGCTGAAACTCTCTTATGCGCCGATCGTGCAGCGCGTGCAGCCGGCGGTGGTCAACGTCTACGCTGCCAAAGTGGTGCAGAATCGCAATCCGCTGCTCGACGATCCGATCTTTCGCCGCTTCTTCGGCGTGCCCGGCCAGCAGCCGGAACAGATGCAGCGTTCGCTGGGATCGGGCGTAATGGTCGATCCGTCCGGCCTGGTCGTGACCAACAACCACGTCATCGAGGGCGCCGATCAGGTCAAGGTTTCGCTCTCCGACAAGCGGGAATTCGAGGCCGAGATCGTTCTCAAGGACAGCCGCACCGATCTTGCGGTGCTGCGCATAAAGGACTCGAAGGAAAAATTTGCGACGCTCGATTTCGCCAACTCCGATGAGTTGCAAGTCGGCGACATCGTGCTTGCGATCGGAAATCCCTTCGGCGTCGGCCAGACCGTCACCCACGGCATCGTTTCGGCGCTGGCGCGCACCCAGGTAGGCATCACCGACTATCAGTTCTTCATTCAGACCGATGCCGCGATCAACCCCGGCAATTCCGGCGGCGCGCTGGTCGACATGACCGGCAGGCTGGCGGGCGTCAACACCGCGATCTTCTCGCGTTCCGGCGGTTCGCAGGGCATCGGTTTTGCGATTCCTGCCAACATGGTGCGCGTCGTCGTCGCCTCCGCCAAGGGTGGCGGCAAGGCCGTGAAACGACCCTGGCTCGGCGCGCGATTGCAGGCAGTGACGCCCGAGATCGCCGAATCGCTCGGGCTCAAGCTGCCGACCGGCGCGCTGGTCGCGAGTGTCGTCGCCAACAGTCCGGCGGCGCGGTCCGGGCTGAAGTCGTCCGACCTGATCGTCGCGATCGACGGGCAGCCGGTCGACGATCCCAATGCCTTCGATTACCGCTTTGCGACCCGCCCGCTCGGCGGAACCTCAGAGATCAACGTGCAGCGCGCCGGCAAAATCGTGAAGCTCACCGTTCCGCTTGAAATCGCTCCCGATACCGGCCGCAACGAAATCGTCCTGACGGGTCGCTCGCCATTCGAGGGCGCCAAGGTCGCCAATATCTCGCCGGCGGTAGCTGACGAGTTGCATCTGGACGCGGACACCCAAGGTGTCGTGGTGACGGATATTGCCGATGGCGGGACCGCGGCCAGCGTCGGATTTCAAAAGGGCGACATCATCGTGGCTGTCAACAATCAGAAGATCGCCAGGACCAGCGATCTCGAGAAGGCGACACGCGAAACAGCAAGGCTGTGGCGCATCACCTTGGTGCGCGGCGGCCAGCAGATCAACGTAACGCTCGGCGGATGAGCCCGAAGCGACCACGCGAAGGAACCAGCCTGTTCGCTGCCGCGGGGATGGAGCAGGACGCGCCGCATCCGCTGCCGGATCGATTGCGCCCGCGCACCCTTTCCGAAGTCGTCGGACAGGATCACATTCTGGGACCCGACGGCGCGCTGACGCGCATGCTGGCGACCCGGACGCTGGGTTCGCTGATCTTCTGGGGACCGCCGGGCACCGGCAAGACCACTGTGGCGCGGTTGTTGGCGGATGCCACCGAACTGCATTTCGAGCAGATTTCGGCGGTGTTTTCCGGCGTCGCCGATCTGAAGAAGGTCTTCGACGCGGCGCGCGCGCGGCGCGAAATGGGCAAGGGAACGCTATTATTCGTCGATGAGGTGCATCGCTTCAACCGCGCGCAGCAGGATTCGTTTCTGCCCGTGATGGAAGACGGCACCGTGGTGCTGGTCGGCGCGACCACCGAAAATCCTTCATTCGAGCTCAACGCCGCGCTGTTGTCGCGGGCGCGCGTGCTGGTGTTTCATTCGCTCGACTCGGAGGCGATCGAAAAGCTGTTCGCCCATGCCGAAAACATCGAGGGCAAAAAACTCCCGCTCGACGCGGAAGCCCGGGCCGTGCTGGTGCGCATGGCCGACGGCGACGGCCGCGCTGCGCTGACGCTCGCCGAAGAGGTCTGGCGCGCGGCGCGCAAAAGCGAAACCTTCAACGCGGAGCAACTGCAGGAGATCGTTCAGCGCCGTGCGCCGATCTACGACAAATCCGCCGACGGCCATTACAACCTGATCTCGGCGCTGCATAAATCGGTGCGCGGTTCCGATCCCGACGCCGCGCTTTATTATCTCGCGCGCATGATGGACGCCGGCGAAGACCCGTTGTTCCTGGCGCGGCGCGTGGTCCGGATGGCGGTCGAGGATATCGGGCTGGCCGATCCACAGGCGCTGGCGATCTGCAACGCCGCCAAGGACGCCTATGATTTCCTTGGGTCTCCCGAAGGGGAACTCGCGATTGCCCAAGCCGTCATCTATCTCGCCACCGCGCCGAAATCGAACGCGGCCTACAAGGCGTTCGGCGCGGCAATGCGCGCGGCCAAAGAAGGTGGCTCGCTGCTGCCGCCGAAGCACATCCTGAACTCGCCGACCAAGTTGATGAAGTCCGAAGGTTACGGCAGCGGCTACGAATACGATCACGATGCGCCCGACGCCTTTTCGGGACAGGACTATTTCCCGGATGCGCTGGGCCGCCAGACTTTTTACGATCCACCGGACCGCGGCTTCGAGCGCGAGATTAGAAGACGGCTGGACTATTGGGCGAAACTGCGGCGGGAGCGGAATGGATCGGATCGGTGACTCCTGCCTTTGATTGCTTTGTCGGCATCGACTGGTCGGGCGACAAGCAACCTTGGCAGAAGGGGCTGAAGATCGCCATTGCCGATCCCGGTCGTGCCGCACCCCGGTTACAAGAGTGCCCAACGCAGAAGCGCGGATGGTCCCGCACCGAAGCCGTCAGATGGATCGAAGATCAGTTTCGAGACAAGAGAGCGCTGATAGGCCTCGATTTTGCTTTTGGATTTCCGCCAGTCACGCTCGCCGGAAACACAGCTCTCGATTGGGACTATGTAGAGCGCTTGTGCGAGCTTTACCCCAATTTTTATGGCGGGGCTTTTTTTCGTCCGCCAGTCTGTGAACACAGTCACTTAATCAATAGCCCTTGGCTGCCTAAGCATAGCTATTCAGCCGACGATCTAAGAATGACGGACATCGTCGCGATGGAGACCGCCGGTGCCAGACCCCAATCGATCTTCAATGCAGTGGGGCCGGCACAGGTCGGACCTTCGTCGATTTCAGGGATGCGGGCATTGCGATGGCTACGGCAGAGATGCGGCGGCAGGATAACGATTTGGCCTTTTGACGAGATGAAGCCGATCGGCTCGGTCATCGTTGAGATCTTTCCGCGATACTATCCGTTGTCGAAGGGAAAGAGTGCCAATCTCGCAAATCACGATGGCCTCAATTCTGCACTCGCTGCATTCGATAGCGAAGAGTCCACGTTTGCTCCAAATACCGAAGATGAGGGAGATGCACTGCTCAGCGCTGCCGCTCTGAGATATCTGTCGCGCCAGCAATCGCTGTTTCAGCTGCCAGACCCGTCAGTTAGATCGCAGGGTTGGATCTTTGGCGTGCCCGTGCGGAGTGCCAAATAGCATCAGCCGTCGCGGCAAGAGATCCCCCTGACGGGGTCTCTTGCCGCGACGATAGCCAACACGGCGTGTAGCCGTCGCTATTTCCTCGCTTTTACAAAATCCAGAATTTGGTCGGTCAGGCGCGTGTCGGCGGTGTTGATCGAATACACCTCGGACATGTGGCTGTGCTGCGGCAGCACGATGGCTTGAGGGCATCCGCGGGCGGCCCTGCAAGCCGTTTCTTTCAGCAGGTCGAATTGCCGGTGGAATGGGGGCGGATCCAGTTCGGCCGTAGCGATCATCAGCGGCAGCTTCGTTGCCTGCAATCCCCGCAAGGAAGATCGCTCGGCATAAAGCGATGGATCGGCGCCGAAATAGGCTTTCTCCGCATCTGAGGCGGTCCCTGCCGTCAGATCGTAGATTCCCGACACCAGGATCGCACCCGCGAGACCGCCGCCGCTCACCTTGTGAAATTCGGGATGCGACACATAGCTTGCGACATGCACCGCGCCGGCCGAGTGGCCCATCAGGTAAATGCGTGATGGATCGCCGCCGCGCGCAACGATGTTGTCCGATGCCCACCGAACGACCGCAGCCAAATCCTCCGCAGCCGCCGGCCACGGCGATTGTGGCGCCAGGCGGTAGGTCATGTTGACGCCAACAAAACCGTTCTTGACCGCCCACAGCATGATGTTGTCATAGAACGGGCTGCCGTTCGGTCCGCGTTTATTGCCGGCGGTGAAGGCGCCGCCGTGAACATAGATCAGCACCGGGCGCGGCGAGGAAGCCGCCTCCGGCATGAAGACGTCGAGCAGGTTGCGCTCGGCGGCGCCATATTTGACGTCCCGCTCGGTCTTGACGCCCAGATAGGGCTCTTTTTGCTGCAACGGTGCATAGAGCGCGGCCGTCTTCGGCGGGTCGATGACCCGACCGAGTTCCTGAAGCTTCCAGGCAATCTCCTCCGGCATCGGACTTCCCTCAGCCCACGCCGCACTCACAAACATCGCCGCCAGAACGGCCAAAACCCATTGACGTAGCGTCATCCCCGGTACCCCCCTGATTTCTTGATCGCTTTTGCCCAAGATGACCGATCTGGTGCGCATTTTATAGTGATTTCGTCGTGACGATGCGGAGCTTTTGCGCTACCCAACGGCTCAGTTGGGAGCCGCAGCCATCATGAGCCGTCGCGTCAAAAGACCCCTGGCGAAACGCACGGCAGGCGACCGCCCGAAGGGCGCGCGCCCCTATCGCGGGTCGCAGGCCGAGCGGTCGCAGACCCGTCGTCCAGGCGGCAAACCGGCGGCGCGCTTTGCCGCGCCGCGCGCCGAGAGGCCGGCGCCTTTCGTACCGGAGCCTCCGAAAATTGTCGCCGAGCCGCCGCCGCTGCCGACAAAAGTTCAGACCGTTGTGGTGACGGCGGATGAGAACAACATGCGCGTCGACCGTTTTCTCGAGGCGCGCTTTCCCGGCCTGTCGTTCTCCCACATCCAGCGCATCGTCCGCAAAGGCGAGCTGCGGGTGAACGGCAAGCGCGCCGACAGCAAGGACCGGCTGGAGCAGGGGCAAAGCATTCGCATTCCGCCGCTGAAGCTCGACGCCCCCAAGGTTGCCGGCCACCTGTCGGAAGCAGCGACCAGGACGCTCCAGGTCCTCAAGGAGATGATCCTCTATGAGGATGCCGATGTGATGGTGCTGAACAAGCCCGCGGGACTAGCGGTGCAGGGCGGTTCCGGAACGACGCGGCATATCGATCAGATGCTTGAAGCGATGCGCGATGCGAAGGGACAGAAGCCGCGGCTGGTTCACAGGCTCGACAAGGAGACGGCGGGCTGCCTGCTGGTTGCAAAAACGCGCTTCGCCGCAACCGCGCTGACCGGATCGTTTCGCCATCGTTCCGCGCGCAAGATCTATTGGGCGCTGGTGGCCGGCGTGCCGAAGCCGAAACAGGGCCGCATCTCGACCTATCTCGCCAAGGAGGAAAGCGAGGACGATACCGTCATGCGGATCGCGGCGCATGGCGATGAGGGCGCGAGCCATGCGGTGACCTATTATGCCGTGGTGGAGACCTCGGCACAGACGCTCGCATGGGTGTCGTTAAAGCCCGTCACGGGTCGGACCCATCAGTTGCGCGCGCACATGGCGCATATCGATCACGCCATCGTCGGCGACCCCAAATATTTCAACAAGGAAAACTGGGAGCTGCCGGGCGGCCTGCAGAAGCGGCTGCATCTCCTGGCGCGCCGGATCGTCATACCGCACCCGCGAGGCGGGTTCATCGATGCCACCGCACCACTGCCGCCGCACATGCTGCAATCGTGGAACTTGCTGGGGTTAGAGGCCGACAGGTTCGATCCGATCGAGAACGCACCGGAGGAATAGCGGGTGTGTGGCTGGCATCAGTCCGCGGCTTTCCATCATCGTTTGCGAGGGAGCAATAACTGTCAAAGGCGGGGCCGCACGGCTGGGGTATCGTTCGCCTCGATCCACCGCGTTCATCGACACACCAAATAAGAGACTTTCCGCCATGATTGGGAATCTGTTCCGCGCCACGCTTTTCTTTTTCCTTTTAAGCGCGGCGGCTTCTTTCAGTATCCCCGCCAGGGCGCAGTCACTCGCCCTTGTGGGAGGTAGCGTATACGCCTCGCCGGACGCCGCTCCGCTTTCGGACGCCGTCGTTCTGACGTCCGGGGGGATCATCACTGCGATCGGCAATCGCAGCGAGGTTCGGCTCCCGAATGATGCACAGGTTATCGATTGCACCGGAAAAACCATCGTCGCGGGCTTCTGGAATAGTCACGTCCATTTCACGCAAGCGGTATGGAAAAACGCGGCCAGCGCTTCTGTTGCCTCCCTTGAAGAGCATATGCGGGAGATGCTGACGCGGTGGGGTTTCACCACCGTTTGGGATCTCGGTTCCGACCCGAGCGATTCCTTGCCGCTGCGCCGCCGCATTAATGCGGGTGAAGTCGCCGGTCCCAATATCTTTCTGGCTGGCAGCATCTTTCCCAAGGGCGGTCATCCCGCGTATCTGCCCGCCGACATGCAACTTCCCGAGGCCGGCACACCAGAGGAAGCCGCGCAAATGGCGCGCGACGACCTCCGTATCGGCCTGGACGGCATGAAGCTTTTTACCGGCGCGTATATGGGCGACAAACCGGTTGTGAATATGGAAGTTGCCGTCGCCAAGGCGGCCGTCGATGTGGCGCATGCGCAAGGCAAGCCGGTGTTCGCCCATCCGCAAAACAAAACCGGTGTGGAGACGGTGATTGCAACCGGAGTCGATGTGCTCGCCCACACCACCCCGGGAGAACAGGGCTACACGTCAGAACAACTCGCCCGATTTAAAGTGCAAGGGATCGCGTTGATTCCTACTTTGTCTCTTTATACGACCGTTGTCCTCGACCCCGCGGTGACTGCCCGGCTGGTCGAATCCGGCGTCAACCAGCTCAAGGCATTCTCGGGGAACGGTGGTCCCGTTCTCTTTGGAACCGACGTGGGATTCACCAAGATCTATGACACCTCGCTCGAATACGAATTCATGCACCGTGCGCTTTCGGAACGCCAAGTGCTCGCTTCGCTCACGACGAGCCCGGCTGGCTACTTCAAGGCCGCTAAAAAGGGCAAGGTTGAACAAGGGTTTGACGCCGATCTCGTGGTTCTCGATGGCGACCCGATCGCCGAGGTCCGTAACCTCGCCAAAATCGCCTTCACCATCCGTGCCGGCCAGGTCATCTATCGCAAACCGTGAAAGGCTGCTGCCGCTTCCAAATCGGCCGGGCACCCCAGGGTTTGATCCGCGCGCTAAACATGAAAATAGCTTGGTTTGCAGCGTCTCAGGCGGATCACGACATATCCCGCATGAAGAATTTATCGATCCTCATCTGCGCGGTCGTCGCGGCTCTGGTCGCCGGCGAGGGGGCATCCGCGCAGGGGGTAATTCTCCCGGGCGGTTCGCAATTCAATCCGCCGCTGCCCCCGCCGCCGCCGCCACCCAAAATCGAGCCGCCGCTGGTACCGCAGATGGATGCCCCGTTGCGGCCGGACTATGCACCGGCGCTGCGGCCATCCTTCAGCGACCGGATCAGTAGATGTCTCGATGAAGGCGCTGCAATCGGGCTCGGTCCGAACGATCGTGCGGCGTATTCGCGGTCATGCGCCAATCGATGATCAGAATCGCCCGTTTCCCCTAGTCTGTGTATTGGGCGAGGAACATGCGCAGCGAATCGTGCGGGCTCTCGACGTCCGTAATCACCCAGCCGTCGGGACCGTTGACGACAATGAAATTCAGCGTGATTGCGCGGCCCTTGTTGTCGAAGGCGACGGCGACATAGGTCTTGTCGAATTGCCTGCGAGTGATGGAGATCGAGACCGCACCGATCTTCCAGGTCGGGCTCTGCACCAGAAAGTCGTAAGGCCGGCGTTTCAGCGACACCCACGCCTTGCGCAAAGCCGGGTCGAAGAACTGGCGCGCCGTGGGGGGATCGCGCGGCAGCCCGTTCGAGAAATCGGGCGCTCCGTCGCCATAATACGCGTAGACATTGCGGACCAGGGATTCCGGCGACCGGAATCCGGCCTCCGCGGTTGGGCCTAGAAACATCAGCACAACCAGAAGCGCTCCGGGGATTTTTGCCATCGCCCACCTGCTTTATTTGCATTCAACCATATCGTACTCTTGCGCGTAAACATTCGCACAGATTTCGGAAGCGGTAATCCGCATGCGTGAATTATTCGATGAGGTAGCCGGGCAGTCTCCGCTCGATCCGGAGGAGACGGTGCGGCGGACGATGCGCCGGCCGCGCCGAAAGCGCTTTTACGCCAAAGCCGGCGTCGTCGAGGACCGCGGCGGCTTTGCGATCGTGCTCGATGGCAAACCGGTGCGCACGCCTTCCGGCCGTGCCCTGGTTGCGCCTGCCCGGGCGATCGCCGACGCCATCCTTTCGGAATGGGATGCGCAGCAGGAGTTCATCGACCCCCTTACGATGCCGATGACCCGCTTCGCCAACAGCGTGGCCGATACCGTGATCGACCGTGTCGACGCCGTCACCGAGGACATCGTGAAATATCTCGGCTCCGACCTGCTGTGCTATCGCGCTGGCCATCCGGAAGCCCTGGCCGCGCGGGAAGCAGAATTTTGGGACCCGCTGTTGTTCTGGGCAGCCGATACGCTCGGTGCTCATTTCATTCTGTCCGAGGGAATCGTGCATGTCAGTCAGCCCGATTCCGCGATCGCGGCAGCGCGCGCGGCGTTGCCGGGGGATCCCTGGTCGATCGCAGCCCTGCATGTGGTGACGACGATGACGGGCTCGGCCCTGCTGGCATTGGCGCTGCTGCGCGGGGTGCTCGATGCCGATCAGGTTTGGACCGCCGCCCACGTCGATGAGGATTGGAACGCTGAAAAATGGGGGGCGGATGAGGAGGTGGCGGCGCGCCGCGCCGCACGATCGATCGATTTCCGTGCGGCCGCCGCCATCATCAAGGCGCTCAATCCATGAGGCGCACGACAGGTCGGGCTGTGGCTGGAATCAGACCCCACCTGGCGCGACATAGCAGTAAACAAAATCATTCGCGCTCAGGAAAATGATCCCGTGACCGGTCGGATTGGACTGATCGTATTTCAGCTTGTGGTTCGGAACGACAATCTTGGTTCCGACATCGACATGTTTGCGGCGTAACGGCGCGTCGGGCCGGGAATCGGTAATAATGGCGACATATCTGTCGCCTTGGACTTCAAAGGAATCCGCCCAATAAGCGTCGGCCTCGCCGCAGCACGAGACCGCAGGATTGTCGGGCTGCATCAGGGCTTGATACCATTCGCGTATTTCCGAATTTGCCGATTCCCATTGCCCGGCGTCGCGGGCATCAGCCGCGCTGATCAAGAAACCGAACGCGGCACCGAGGACGAGGCGTTGCATTGCCACTCTCCCAAGATTCCCAGCCAGTCTATTGAAAGCAATGTTCGTGCCGAATCAGCGCCCTATGATAATCTGAGTCGAAATATTGGCACGATGGTGGCGCATAAATTTCCCGGGCATTTGCGCGCCGTGCCGATTTGCGCTTTGTCGCCGGCGCGTCCAGTAACCTCAAAATGCGGCGGTTCTTGTCGCAGGACGCGCCAGCCAAAAATAACCGAGCATGGATTCTATCAATGACCGTTATCAAGCCGGGCGATCTTGTGGTGCTGAAATCTGGCGGCCCGACGATGACGGTGGATACGGTCAACACCGATATATTTGATGACGATAAAGTTACCGGCGTACTTTGCGTCTGGTTCGTCGGAGACAAGCTCGAACGCGTGCGATTCGATCACCGGGCGATCGAACGCGCATATCCGGCAGAGGGTAATGGGCCGGAGGAAGCCACCGGCGACTACAAAATAGTGCTCGATGAGATGGTCGCGGCGATGAACATCCCCGCGGATACGCAGCGGGACGCTGCAAAGGCCGTCGCCGGACAACCAAAGTCCGTTCGAGTGCCCAAGCACAAGGCCGCGTCTTCGGGCACGGTGGACGGCGTTGGCACGGTTCCCTGATCTTGCCAGGCAAGAAATGTTAACGAGAGGTTTACGACGTTTGAGCTAGCGTTCGCGGCACAGCGAGTTTCGCAAAATGCCGATCACAGTCAATCCGGTCCTTCCCGTGATCGCCGCCCAGGGCGCGGCGCCCGACCTCTTGTTGCAGCCGGGAAGCCTGGTCGATGCCCAGGTGCTCAAGATTCTATCCGACAATCTGGTCCGCATCGCGATCGCGAGCCTATCGATCGATGTTCTCTCGGAAATTCCGCTCTTCCCCGGCCAGTCGCTTCAGCTTGCGGTATCGCAGACGCCGGAGGGAATCAGGCTCACGGTTGCCGGACCGGATACAGCGGCTGCGGCTGGCGCAGCCGCCGAAACCGTAACGCCAGCGCCCAATCCTGTTGCCAATCCGCCTGTCATCGCCGCGCCGGCGGGGGATATTTTAACGTCGCTCGAGCAAGTCGCCGTCGCCGCGGCTACCGAGACCGCGGCCACCCGGCAGGACAGTCAGGCGCCATTGTTTGCCAATCTCGCCGTCGCCGCGGCATCAGGCGGCCTACCGCCCAAACTGCAACAGGCGGTCATCCAGGTGCTGGCGCAGCGGCCGAGTCTCGATCAGAACCTGACCGGCAGCGACATCAGGAATGCCTTTCAGAAATCCGGACTGTTTCTCGAGGCCTCGCTGGCGTCGGGATCGGTTTCACCGTCTGCCGGCATACCCGATCTGAAGGCCGCGCTGATCGTGCTTCGTCAAACGCTGCTGTCGACGCTCGGTACGACCGGTTTAAGTCAGGTTCCGGTTGATGCGCCAACCTTTATCGTGCCGGCTCCGACACCGCCTGCGGCGAATGGAGCTGCCGACATTCCCGCAAGCTATGTTGCGGCTCCGCAGCATGCTGCTGAAACAGCGACGCTTGCCCCTTCGTTGGTGCCTGATATCAACGTGCAGGAAATCCTTTTGCCGCAGGCGCGCGTTACCGTCACGGTGGATGACCTGGAAGCCGGCAGCGCCGGCCGAATCGTGCTCTCGGCAACGCCGGGCAATGTCGGGCCGCGCGCCGCGGCATCGGTTGCCGTACTAAACCTGTTGCAGGAGATCCCGAGGTTTGCCGAAAGCGCCGGGGTATCGACGGCGCTATCCCTGAACGTCGGACACCACGACGACGTCACCATCCATACCAATACCCCGCCGCCGCCGTTTCGAGGCGCGCTGCCCTCGGCGCAGCCGGTTGCCGCGCCCTCGATCGCACCGGGCGCGCCGCTTGCGGCGACGGCGCATCGGCTGCTCGGGGATACCGACGCCGCCATTGCGCGACAGACATTGTTGCAGGCGGCCTCGTTGCCGGATCGTGTCGACACCTCGGGCGGCGTGCGGGTCGATTCCGCCGCACCGCGATGGAATTTCGAAATCCCCTTTGCGATGCCGCGGGGGACCGCGATGGCGCAGTTCGAGATTTCGCGCGACGGCGGTGGCAACGAGGTGCAGGCGTCGAAACGGGTTTGGCGGGCGCGGTTCTCGCTTGACGTCGAACCCGCCGGTCCCGTTCACGCACTGGTTTCGCTGGTCGGCGAGCGAACCACGGTTCGGATGTGGGCGGAACGGCCCGCGACCGCGGCGCAGTTGCGGGCGGGCGCGGCGCAATTGAGCCAGGCGCTCAGCAAGGCCGAACTTCAGCCCGGCGAGATCGTGATCCGGGACGGTGCGCCGTCCCGACCCACGCCGGCACGCGCCGGGCACTTTGTGGACCGTGCGCTGTGAGCGTGAAGACAACGAACCAGCTTGCCGTCGCGCTGCACTACGACAGGAAGGGCGCGCCGCGGGTCGTTGCCAAGGGCAGGGGAACGATCGGCGCAAAGATCGTCGAAGTCGCCAAGGCCCATGACATCCCGATCGAAGAAAATGAAGTACTGGCCGGGGCGCTGTCGAATGTCGAACTCGACGACGAAATTCCGGCTGAGCTTTACAAGGCGGTCGCCGAAGTGCTGATCTTCGTGATGCGGCTGTCGGGCCGAATTCGCTAGTCTGCCTTTTCCGGATTGTCATTGTTTCACCACGATACCGTCCGCATCGTCGCGATGATGCGCATCGGATGACGCCATGATCAATCGCCGCCATACGCTCGGTCTACTCGCCCTCAGCATTTTGCCCTCGCGCGGCTTTGCCAATGTCGCGCCTCAGCGCAGCGAAATTCGCGAAGGGCTGGCCAGGCATTTTACCGATGACGGGACCGTCGGCACCTTCGTCGGCTACAAGACCGATGACTACCTCATTATCGCCAGCGACGACGATCGTTCCGGACAGGAGGCACTGCCGGCTTCGACCTTCAAGATTGCGAATTCGCTGATTGCGCTGGAGACCGGTGTGGTCGGCGATCCCGACAAGGATATCTTCAAATGGGACGGCGTCGTCAGAAGCGTCGAAGCCTGGAATCGAGATCATACCTTGCGCACGGCGATCGCCACGTCCGCCGTGCCGGTATACCAGGAGATCGCCCGGCGTATCGGCGCGGAACGGATGCAGAAATTCGTCGATCTCCTTGAATACGGCAATCGCGACATCGGCGGCGGCATCGACCAGTTCTGGTTGACCGGGAGCCTGCGGATCGATCCGTTTCAGCAGATCGATTTCATCGATCGCTTGCGCCGCGGCGCACTGCCGGTCTCGAAACGCAGCCAGGAGCTGGTGCGCGATATTCTGCCGGTCACCAACTCCGGCGATTCCATTATTCGCGCCAAGACCGGCGTCGTCAGTGCGCAAGCCGGAAAGCCGCAGCTTGGCTGGCTGGTCGGCTGGGCTGAGAAGGGCAGCGCGCCGACGGTGTTTGCGCTCAACCTCGATGTGCGCGAACCGCGCCATGTCGCCGATCGCATGAAGCTGGCGCAAGCATGCCTTGCCGATATCGGCGCGATCTGATCCGCCGCCAGCTGCCATTCGGCGAAGCGGGCTGGCGCTACCAACGCGGGTGAACTAACTTCTCCGGGATCACAGGAAACGCCTGGAGAAAATCATGAAATCTGCAGTCTGGATGTCATCGCTTGTCGTTGCGGCGACTGGCGGCTGGCTCGCGGCGACGATATTCGCGCCGCCCGCGACCGGCAAGGAGCCGCGCTTTCCGCAACTGACCATGGATCAACTCGGCGAAAAGCAGAAGCCGCTCGGCGAGCAGATCATGAAGGTCTCGAGCGTTGGCCTCGGCGGACCGTACAACCCGATGATACGCAGCCCGGTGCTCGGCCAGCGATTGTTTGATCTCTTCTATTATCTGCGCTGGCAAACCTCGGTGCCGACCAAGCTCAACGAATTTGCGATTCTCATCATCGGGCGGCAATGGCGCTCGCAGGTCGAATGGTTTGCCCACGCGCCTTTGGCGGCGAAGGCAGGCCTGTCGCCTGACATCATCGCCGAACTGAAGGCGAGCAAGCGGCCGTCCAACATGGCCGAGGATGAGGCGCTGGTGTACGATTTCGTCACCGAACTCACGACCACGCAGAAAGTTTCGGACGAAACCTTTGCGCGGGCGAAGAAGGTATTCAACGATCAGCAGATCGTGGATTTGACGGCGGTGGCAGGTAACTACGTCATGGTCGCGATGTTACTGGCGATGGCGGAAGAAACCGTACCTCCCGGCAAGGAGCCGCCGTTCAAGGTCGGCGAGAAGTAAGTAAGCCCATGGCGCTATAGTGCGTGAGGTCGGTTCCGCTTTGCCGGCAATGCCGGAAAAAGGAGAGGGGATGCGATACCTGGTATTGGGCGCGGGTGCGCTCGGGGGATATTTCGGCGGCAAGCTTATCAAGGGTGGTGCCGACGTCACCTTTCTGGTGCGGCCCGCGCGCGCGGCACAACTTCAACGCGACGGCCTGGTGGTAAGAACTCAAGAGGGTGAAATTCGCACCCAGGTCAAGGCAGTTCAGCAGGGACAGCTGGAAGGGACCTATGACGTCGTTCTGCTGTGTTGCAAGGCCTACGATCTCGACGGCGCGATCCCTGCGATTGCCCCGGCGATGGGCGAACGGAGCGTGGTCCTGCCGCTGCTGAATGGCGTGCGCCATATCGACGCCTTGACGGATGCGTTCGGTTCACAGCGCGTGATCGGCGGGCTCACCGTCGTCAATGCCGCCTTGATGCCGGACGGAGTTATTCAGCAGAGCGAATTGCGAATCAACATCACGGCGATTGGTGAACTCGATGGGCGCCTGTCCGCCCGCTGCACGGCCATCAAGGCGGCGCTGGAGGCGGGTGGCGTCCCGGTCCAGGTCAATGAAGATATTGTTGCGGCGTTGTGGACCAAGTTCTTCACCTTCGCCTGTAACGCGACGTTAGCGACCTTGAGCAGATCACGCGCCGGGATCATCGCGCGCTCGGCCTCCGGGGCGTCCTTCGTTTCTGCCGTTATCGACGAATGCACCGGGGTCGTGACCGCGGTGGGGTTCCCGCCATTGCCTGCTTATAATTCCGCCGGCCAGATCCGCGGGCTCTATTCCCAGGCGGATTTCGACCTATGGTCCGTCCATGCTGATCGACATGGAAGATGGCCGGCCTACCGAAGGTGAGCACACGATTGGCGATCTGGTGGAGCGCGCGGCCCGGCTTGGCGTCAGTACGCCGATCCTGACGGCCGCTTTGTGCAATCTCCAGGCCTACGAAATGCAGCGCGCTAAGAGATGACGGGTGGATTTTTGTGGGTCTGGGTCGTCGCGGCCTTTTCTCCAATGCGGCCGAGATGGGTAAAGCCAAATCCAGCGGCGTATTTCAGGCCGTAGCCTAGCGCGCGATCGAAGCCGATATGCGCGAGCCAGATCGTCGCGATGGCAAGCGCTAACGGTAAGGCAAGTGCAAACCCTGCCATCATCAGCGCCACCGGCGCCAGGTAACTGTGCGCGGCGTTGTAGACGATCGCGCCAATCCTGGGGCCGGCGAGGTAGCCCGCAAAGCTCAGGTCGGGCGCCAGGAACAGGATCGCAAACAACCACCACGATCCGCCCGAGAGGGCATAAAGCAGCGTCATTCCCGCAAGCAGCATCAGCCCCTCCAGCCGGAGCAGCAATCGCACCCCGCCGGTGACCATGCCAATGGTCTCGGTTGTCGCCGTCCCGTTCATCGCGCGCTCCTCCAAATTCCCTGACGATTGTACGCTTTGTACCGAGGAGAAGGATGGCCTTCTCAGGCGGAAAGCCGGTTTCCGGTTCGGAAAATGCCGTGTTAGAACCTGTCCAAATCCAAGGCCAAATACGGGCGGGAATAGATGAAAGAGATCCTGGACATCCTCGCGGAACGGCGCGCCAGCGCCAAGCTCGGTGGTGGCGAGAAGCGCATCGAGGCGCAGCACGCCCGCGGCAAGCTGACCGCACGCGAGCGCATCGAGCTTCTGCTCGACAAGGGCTCGTTCGAAGAATTCGACATGTTCGTCCAGCACCGCTCGGTCGAATTCGGCATGGAGAAGACGAAAGTGCCAGGCGATGGCGTCGTCACTGGCTGGGGCACGGTGAACGGCCGCAAGACCTTCGTCTTTGCCAA
Source organism: uncultured Alphaproteobacteria bacterium (assembly GCA_963742425.1). Classification (GTDB taxonomy): domain Bacteria; phylum Pseudomonadota; class Alphaproteobacteria; order Rhizobiales; family Xanthobacteraceae; genus Bradyrhizobium. The sequence continues at coordinate 1,027,442 of CAVULR010000001.1, read as the reverse complement.
GGACTTTACGGTGTTCGGGGGGTCGCTTTCGGAAACCCACGCCCAGAAGATCGTCAAGATCCAGGACATGGCGATGAAGGCGAGGGCGCCGATCATCGGGCTCTATGATGCCGGCGGCGCGCGCATTCAGGAGGGCGTCGCGGCGCTCGCGGGCTATTCCTACGTGTTTCGCCGCAACGTGATCGCGTCGGGCGTGATCCCGCAGATTTCCGTCATCATGGGCCCCTGCGCCGGCGGCGACGTCTATTCGCCTGCGATGACCGACTTCATCTTCATGGTGAAGAACACGAGCTACATGTTCGTTACCGGACCCGACGTGGTGAAAACCGTCACCAACGAGGTCGTGACCGCGGAAGAACTCGGTGGCGCCTCCGTCCACGCCACGCGCTCCTCGATCGCCGACGGCGCCTTCGACAACGACGTCGAGACGCTCTTGCAGATGCGTCGGCTGATCGATTTTCTGCCCAGCAATAACACCGACGGCGTGCCGGAATGGCCGAGCTTCGACGATATCGAGCGGGTCGAGATGTCGCTGGACACGCTGATCCCCGACAATCCGAACAAGCCCTACGACATGAAGGAATTGATCCTGAAGGTGGTGGACGAGGGCGACTTCTTCGAGATTTCCGAAGCGTTCGCAAAAAACATCGTCACCGGCTTCGGCCGCATTGCCGGACGCACCGTCGGCTTCGTCGCCAACCAGCCGATGGTTCTGGCAGGCGTGCTCGACAGCGACGCCTCGCGCAAGGCCGCGCGCTTCGTCCGTTTTTGTGATGCCTTCAACATTCCGATCGTCACCTTTGTCGACGTGCCCGGCTTCCTGCCGGGCACCGCGCAGGAATATGGCGGGCTGATCAAGCACGGCGCGAAACTCTTGTTCGCCTATTCGCAATGCACGGTGCCGCTCGTAACCATCATCACGCGCAAGGCTTATGGCGGGGCATTTGACGTGATGGCATCCAAGGAAATCGGCGCCGACATGAATTATGCCTGGCCGACCGCGCAAATCGCGGTGATGGGCGCCAAGGGCGCGGTGGAAATCATTTTCCGCGGCGACATCGGCGACACCGCCAAGATCGCCGCGCGTACCAAGGAATACGAGGACCGCTTCCTGTCACCCTTCATCGCCGCCGAGCGCGGCTACATCGACGACGTCATCATGCCGCACTCGACCCGGCGCAGGATCGCCCGCGCGCTGGCGATGCTGCGGGACAAGCATGTCGAGATGCCGATGAAAAAGCACGATAATCTGCCGTTGTGAGGCCAAAGCCCATGCCCCAAGCCTATTTCGTCGTCCGCGCCACGGTCACCGATCCCGCCAAGCGCAAGGCGTTCGACGCGTGGTACGCAAAGGAGCATCTGCCCGACGCCGCAAAGGCGTTTGGCGTCAAGAAGGCGTGGCGGTTCTGGAGCCTCAGCAATGCCGCGCTGCATGAGGCCATGTATGAGTTTGCCGATCAGGCGGCGCTGGAGCGCGGCACCAGCGCCGAGGCGCTGAAGCCGTTGGTCGCCGAATTCGACCGCTGCTGGCCCGATGTGACCAGAACGCGCGAGATTTTTGTGCTCGCGGAAGAATTCAGCGCGGGATAACGTGATCGTCGTCATACGCGGGCTCGACCCGCGTATCCATCCATCTTCAAAAATAATCTTCACGAAGAAGATGGATGGCCGGGTCAGGCCCGACCATGACGATCAGGCTATGTGGGGACGGCGCATGAACCTGCGCCCATATCTGAACGCGCGGTTCAGCCGACGTTCATCTCGGCGCCATCAAAATCTCCCGGCATCACTCGTCACGCACGTTAGAGGAGATGTCATGGAACGCCGCCACTTTTTGAAAATCGCTCTCGGAGCAGCCGCCGGCACCGCGACGCTGGCCGCGAGCGCGCAGGCCGCGCCGCTTGCGCCGCATCCATTTGTCCCAGATGAACGGCTGCCTGCGAGGGATGCGCCTCGTCCGGCCGTTACTACCGCGGGCGAAGTGGACAGTCTTAAACCAGAAGAGGTGCGCTGGGGACATCACTGGCACCGGCATTGGCATCGCCGCCATTGGGGCTGGCATCGCCGCCGCTGGCATCGCCGGTACTGGCGCCGCCGTTATTGGTGAGGCGGGATTGCCGTAACCAACCGCCGCGTTCTAAAACCAGAACCGCCGCGTCGCGGCGAATTACGAGGAAAGGAAGAGACCCATGAAAATGCTTGCTGTATCGGCGTTTGCAATTTGTCTCGGCCTTGCGGCGGTCTCCACGTCGCGGGCGATGCCGTTGGCTCAGATCGACCAGGCGGCGGCCTCCGACACCATCCGTATCGCCGGCGGATGCGGGCTTGGCTCGCACCGGGGTCCTTATGGCGGATGCCGCCCGCTCTATAACTGTCCTCCGGGCTGGCATCCCGGACCGTACGGCAAGCATTGCTTCAGGAACTGACGGGAATTTGCGAGAAGGCGGGAATTTTCCCGCCTTCCCTGTTTTTGCGACAAGCCCGGGTTTGCCGCGTGGCTACGGAGGTGCTGACAATCAGTCGGTGCGCGCGCCGAACAGCGCCGCGAACCGCTTCTCGCCGTTGCGGCTGAAATTGACGACGCGGCTGCCAGGGGCCGAATCGCGCGCGGCCCATTTGAGCTCGGTGAACCGCGTCATGACGGCGGCTCCGAGTGTCCCGGCGAGATGATGGCGCCGTTCACTCCAGTCGAGACAGGCCTTGCAGACAGGGCGGCGCGGATGGGCCAGCATGTCGGCATCGATTTGCAGCGCGTTGGCCATGAATCGTTTGCCCTCGGAGGTCAATTCGATCGTCTGTTTGCTCTGGCGAACCAGCTTCTGCCGTCTCATGCTGTCGAGCATCTGCACGCCGAGATCGCCGGCGAGGTGATCGTAGCAAATTCGCGCGCGGCGCAGCGCCGGATCCTTCGGTCCGGTTCGCACCCGCATATGGCCGGCACGCGCGGCAAGGCCGGCGAGCCCCTCCAGCACGCCGGCGACGTCGGGGCCGGTGAGGCGATAGTAACGGTGGCGGCCCTGTTTTTCCGGCTCGATCAGGCCGCCGGCTTCCAGCTTTGAAAGATGCGAACTGGCGGTTTGCGGCGTAATGCCGGCTTGATGCGCCAGCTCGCTCGCGGTCAGCGCGCGGCCGGTCATCAGCGCCGTCAGCATATTCGAGCGCGCGGGGTCGCCGACCAGCGCGGCAATCATGGCGATATCGGGACCTGCTTTCATAGTTCGATGGTAACCGAAGCATTGACGTCGATCAAGCGGCTAAATCGGGATCGTCGAAAAAATCCGGAGGTCGCCATGGCCATCACCGTTTTCATCCGTTACCAGCTCGATCCGTTCAAGCGCGCGATGTTCGAGCAATATGCGCGGCGATGGCTTGCGATCATTCCGAAATGCGGTGGCGATCTCGTCGGCTACTGGATGCCGCATGAAGGCACCAACAACATCGCGTTCGCGTTGATTTCGTTCGAAAATCTCGCGGCTTACGAAACCTATCGCGCGCGCCTTCGCGGCGATGCCGAGGCCATGGCCAACTTCGGTTTCGCCGAGGAGAATAAATTCATCCTCGAAGAGGAGCGAACCTTTCTGCGCAAGGTCGCAACTTAGCTCACAGGCTGGCGCCGGACGTTGCGCGTGGCTATTCTTGCGTCAGGCAAACCATCAAAGGGAAAGATCATGGCGGTATCGACAGCGGATAGATGCTCCACGTTCCGCAAGATGCACGAGTCCGGCTGCTTCGTGCTGCCCAATCCGTTCGACGTCGGTAGCGCGCGGGCGCTGCAGCATCTCGGCTTCAAGGCGCTCGCCTCCACCAGCGCCGGCTTTGCCTGGACGATCGGAAAGGCCGATAATCACGTGACGCTGGACGAGGTCTGCGATCACCTCACCGCGCTGTGCGCGGCGGTCGATCTGCCCGTCAACGCGGATTTCGAGGGCGGCTTTGCGCACGAGGCCGAGAAAGTCGCTGCCAACGTGGCGCGCGCCGTCAAGACCGGCGTCGCGGGCTTGTCGATCGAGGACTCAACCGGCGACGCCGCCAAGCCGCTCTATGATCGCGCGCTCGGGATCGCGCGTATCAAGGCTTCGCGGGCGGCGATCGACGCCACCAATAGCGGCGTGTTGTTGACCGGCCGGTGCGAGGGTTTTCTGGTGGGGCAGGCGGATCTGGACATGGTGATCGACCGGTTGAAGGCCTATTCGGAAGCCGGTGCAGATTGCCTTTATGCCCCGGGCATCCGCACCAAGGAGCAGATCTCGGCGATTGTTAAGGCCGTGCATCCAAAGCCCGTCAACCTTCTGATCGGGGCGTCCGGACTTTCGGTCGCGGAGGCTCGCGACCTCGGTGTTCGCCGCATCAGCGTCGGCGGCTCGCTGGCGCGCACCGCCTGGGCCGGCTTCATGCGCAGCGCACGCGAGATGGCGGAAAAGGGGACGTTCACCGAACTCGGCAGCGGTTATCCCGGGGTGAGCTGAACAAGATGTTCAGCTGAGGCGCGCAAAAAGGCGCGGCGGCTGAATGCCGGCCGCCGCGCCGATAGTTCAGGATGTTTTAGCCGTTACTTGCTTGGCGCAGGGTTGGCCGGCGCAGGGCTGGCCGGCGCAGGGTTAGCGGGCGCCGGAGAGGGCGAGGCCTGCGGACGCGCCGGAGCGGCACCGGTCGTGATGCCCTGATCGGTGTTGGCGCGGGGGGTCACGTCACGCATGCCCGCAGGCGCTTTGGGCGGCGAGGACTGCGTGTTCTGCGCCGTCGACGACGTGCCGGGACTCATCGACGTATTGTTCAGGCCATAGAAGACTGCGCCCAGCACCAGCGCAATCGCGATCGCGAACGCTGCGATCTTGCCGCCGGAGACCGAGCCCTCGGCGAGCTCGGGGTCGGCTTGCAGATCATTTTCAAGACGGGTCTGCCGGCGTATCTCGTCGCGGGCGGGATTGGTAAGGTAGGGATCGTCGGGTGAACGATAGGGGTCGTTGCGGTCGATTGCCATGATCAGGTCCTCCTTTGGCGGGAGAACAACCGATTGGCGGGCACACGGGTTCCTGATTCGAAATAAACTTTCGGGAGGCTGCGAGGGGAACCCCGGGGAACTCAACCCCGGCGATTGCGGACCTGCCTGCTCAGGGCGTGCGGGCTTTGCTTACCTGCGCGGCCGTCACAAGAGGGGCCGCATTGCCCCACGAGTTCCTGATATAATTCGTGACATCGGCGATTTGCTGATCCGAGAGCTGTTTGGCGTAGTCCGGCATCGATCCGGTGTTGGGCGCGCGCGGCGTCGTCACCGTCTGCGCGCCGTCGAGGATGATGCGCAGCGTGCTGGCCGGATCGGCTGACAGCAAATTGGCATTGCCGGGCAGCGGCGGATAGATGCGCGGGGTGCCTGACCCATCGGCTTCATGACAGGCGATGCAGGCGCGAGCGTAGATGGCTTTACCTGCCGCCATCTCGGCTTGCGGCGGCGGGACAACCGAAGGCTCCGGCGCACCCACAGGGATATCCTTCAGATAGACCGCCATGGCGCGGACGTCGGCATCGCTCATGAGGGAGGTCGAATTGACGATGACTTCGGCCATCGGCCCGCCGGAATGGCTTTTGCCATTGCGGCCGCTCTGCAGATATTCGACGATGTCATCGACGCTCCATGATTTCAGGCCGCCGTGCTCGGCCCCATCGAGCCGCGGCGCGAACCAGCGGTCGACCGACCCGCCGCCATAGGCCTGGCCGCGCTTGTCGGCGCCGAACATGTTTTTTGGCGTATGGCATGCGCCGCAATGGGCGGCGCCCTCGACCAGATAGCCGCCGCGATTCCACTCCGCGCTTTTCAGCTGGTTGGGCTGGAATATGCCCGGCCGAAAGAACATGAAATTCCAGCCGCGCATCAGCACGCGGTATTTCAACGGCCAGCGCAGTTCCAGGGGCGGCGGGTTATTGCGGAAGGGCGTGAGCGTCGCGAGATAGGCGCGGATCGCCAAAATATCGTCACGGATGAGCTTGGTGAAATTCGGGTAAGGGAAGGCCGGATAGTAGTGCGACCCGTCGGGCGCCACGCCCTCACGCAAGGCGCGGGCGAAATCAGCATCGCTCCAGGCGCCGATACCGGTATCGCGATCTGGTGTGAGATTCGGCGAATAGATGCCGCCGAAGGGCGTGTCGATCCGTTTTCCCCCGGCAAACGGTTTGGCGGGATCGGCGGTATGGCAGCTCGCGCAATCGCCCGCAATTGTCAGCGCCTTGCCGCGCGCGATCATCTCCGCCGAGGGCTCGGCGGCTCGCGCCGCGCCATAAACTGACGCGGTGCACAAAAGCCCGACCGTGAGAATCGCTCGCCTTGCGAAGTGTCGTCCCTGCACCAACCTAATCTCCCTGGCGGCAGTATAGCGCGAAATTGGCCCCTTGCATGCGCCACGTCGTTTCGTCAGCCCGCTCCATGGCGACACAACAAGACAAGGAAACGGGCCAGTCCAGCATGAAATTGCGATTCCGGAAATGCGGGGCAGATCGGCCAGATTTGTGATGCGCACGCTGTGAAAAGCGACATAGACTGGCTTTAATGGTTTGAATCACTAAATAAAACGAGCCGCTTCGGTTCAAGAGGGTGGAATGGGAATCAACCAAGGTCCGATCAGTCTCGATCAGAAATACACCCAGGGTTCCGGCCACGTTTTCCTGACGGGTATCCAGGCGTTGGTCCGGCTTCCGATGGCCCAGATCCGCCGCGACCGCGCCGCCGGCCTCAATACCGCGGGCTTCGTCACGGGATACCGGGGCTCGCCGCTCGGCGGCTATGACCAGCAATTGTTCGCCGCGCGAAAACACCTCGAACAGTACAACATCAAGTTCCAGCCCGGCGTGAACGAAGACCTTGCCGCGACCGCGATCTGGGGTTCGCAACAGCTCAATCTGTCACCCGGCGCCCGGCACGATGGCGTGGTCGGCATCTGGTACGGCAAGGGCCCCGGTGTCGACCGCTGCGGCGACGTGTTCCGGCACGGCAATGCCGCGGGCTCGGCGAAAAACGGCGGCGTGCTCTGTCTGGCCGGCGACGACCACGGCGCCAAATCCTCGACCGTGCCGCATCAGTCGGACCATGCCTTCATCTCCGCGCTGATGCCCTATCTCTATCCTTCCAGCATTCACGAAATGATCGAGATGGGACTGCTCGGAATCGCGATGTCGCGCTATTCCGGCTGCTGGGTCGGCATGAAGGTGATCACCGAGACCGTGGAGACCACGGCCGAGATCGATCTGACCGACGAGATGAAGCCGTTCATCATCCCAACCGATTTCGAGATGCCGCCGGGCGGCCTCAACCTGCGCTGGCCCGACGACCGCTACGAGCAGGACCGTCGCCTGCAGGACTACAAGGGCTTTGCCGCGATAGCCTTCGCCCGCGCCAACAAGGTCAACCGCATCACCATGGATTCGCCGAACGCGCGGTTCGGCATCATGGCCTCCGGCAAGAGCTACGAGGATATCAGGCAGGCGCTGCGCGAACTCGGAGTAACGCCTGAGGTCGCCGCCAAGATCGGCCTCAGACTTTACAAGATCGGCATGCCCTGGCCGCTGGAGCCGCAAGGCGTGCGCGAATTCGCCGTCGGCCTCGAGGAAATCTTCATCATCGAGGAGCGCCGCGAGATCGTCGAGAACCAGGTCAAGCAGGAATTGTTCAACTGGCGCGACGACGTACGCCCGCGCATCGTCGGCAAGATGGACGAGCACGACAAGCGCTTCCTGCACATTCGCCGCAGAACTCAGCGTTGCCTCGCTGGCAAGTTCGCTGACCGAGCGGCTGCTCCGCCTCAATCTCAATCCCGAGATCGCGCAGATGCTGCGCGCCAAGGCCGACTGGTTCAACGGCCGCGAGGCCACCCAGATGCAGGCGGTGGCGCCGATCAGCCGCACGCCGTATTTCTGCTCGGGCTGTCCGCACAACACCTCGACCAAAGTGCCGGAAGGCAGCCGCGCCTTCGCCGGCATCGGCTGCCACTTCATGGCGCTGTGGATGGATCGCAACACCGAGACCTTCACCCATATGGGCGGCGAGGGCGTGCCGTGGGTCGGCGTCGCGCCCTTTACCAACGAAGAGCATGTGTTCGCCAATCTCGGCGACGGCACCTACTTCCATTCCGGCAGTCTCGCGATCCGTCAGGCGATCGCCTCCAAGGCCAACATCACCTACAAGATCCTCTACAACGACGCGACCGCCATGACCGGCGGCCAGCATGTCGACGGCGAGCTGTCGCCGCAGCAGATCACCTTCCAGCTGCACTCCGAAGGCATCCGCGACATCTATCTGGTTTCGGAAAATCCCGACGCCTATCCGGCTTCCGACATTGCGCCGGGCACCAAGACCGCGCATCGCGACGAACTCGACGCGGTGATGAAGACGCTGCGCCAGGTGAAGGGCGCCTCGGCCATCGTATTCGTGCAGACCTGCGCGGCCGAGAAACGCCGCCGCCGCAAACGGGGAACGCTGGAGGATCCGCCGCGCCGCGTGCTGATCAATCCCGCGGTCTGCGAAGGCTGCGGCGATTGCTCGGTGCAATCGAACTGCATTTCGGTGGAGCCGCTGGAGACCGAGCTCGGGCGCAAGCGCACCATCAATCAATCCACCTGCAACAAGGACTATTCCTGCCTGAAGGGTTTTTGCCCGTCCTTCGTCACCGTGGACGGCGGCAAGCTGCGCAAGCGCGCGCCGGCCGATCTCGGCAATATCGGCGATCTGCCCGAGCCGGCCTCAAAACCCTCGCTCGAGCGGCCCTACAACATCGCGGTCGGCGGCGTCGGCGGCACCGGCGTGCTGACCATCGGCGCGCTGCTCGGCATGGCCGCCCATATCGAGGGCAAGGCCAGCATGATCCTGGACATGTCGGGGCTGGCGCAAAAGGGCGGCGCGGTGCTGAGCCATGTCCGGCTCTCCGAGCATACCGCCGACGTCACCTGTTCGCGCATCGTGACCGGCACCGCCGATCTCGTGATCGCCGCCGACGAAGTGGTGGCGGTGGCCAAGGAAACCATCACGCTCTGCGAATCCAGCCGCACCTCCGGCGTCATCAACACCCATCTCATCCCGACCGCGGATTTCATCATGAACCGCGATTTCAATTTCCAGAGCCGCAAGGTCAATCATGTGCTGGAAACGGCGCTGCGCAAGGATTCGTCGTTCTTCGATTTCACCAAGCCGGCTGAAATCCTGCTCGGCGATTCCATCGCCACCAACATGATGATGATGGGCTATGCCTATCAGAAGGGATTGTTGCCGCTGTCGGCGAGCGCGATCGAGCAGGCGATCGAGGTCAACGGTGTCGGCGATCAAGATGAACACGCAAGCGTTCCGGCTTGGGCGTCTGGCGGTGGCCGATCCGGCGCGGCTGGCTGCGATGATGAAGGGCCAGGATGCGAGCGTGGCGCCGAAGACGCTCGACGCGATGTCGCTCGACGAAATCATTGCCCACCGCAGCGCGATGCTGACGGACTATCAGAATGAAAAGCTCGCCGCGCGCTATCGCAACATGGTGACGCAGGTGCGCAACGCCGCGCTCAATGGCGGTTTCGGCGAGGAATTGCCGCGCGCGGTTGCGATCAACTACGCCAAGCTCCTGGCCTACAAGGACGAGTACGAGGTGGCGCGGCTCTACACCGACGGCCGGTTCGAAAAACAGCTGCGCGATCAGTTCGACGGCGACTTCAAGATCAGCTTCAACCTTGCGCCGCCGATGCTGGGTGGCGCCAAGGACGCGCTGGGCCGGCCGCGCAAGCGGGCGTTCGGCGCATGGATGATGCCGGTATTCCGGCTGCTGGCGAAAATGCGGCACCTGCGCGGCACGCCGTTCGACCTGTTCGCCAACAGTCCGGACCGCCGCCTCGAACGCGACCTGATCGCCGGTTACGAGAAGGACGTCGCGCACGTGCTGGGCGTGCTCTCGCCGCTGACGCTGGATACCGCGATCGAGATATTGTCGCTGCCGGATCGCATCCGCGGCTACGGGCCGGTAAAGGAAAAATCGGTGCAGGACGCCAAGGCACGCTATGCGCAACTGGCCGCCGATCTCGTCAACCCGCCGCCGGCGCCACGCCAGATCGCGGCGGAGTAAATCTCAAATCCCTCATGGTGCGGAGGCGCGCTAGTGCCGCCTCGAACCATGCGAACACGGCTCTATCGTCATCCTTCGAGACGCGGCCAAGCGGCCGCTCCTCAGGATGAGGGCGTCTCGCCGGGCGGAATATTTCGGTGCTTGCCAAGGCAGCCCCGAAAGGCGAGAAACCGCTGGGAATAAGAAACGCCAGCGGAGAACGCATTGAGTATCAAGGGCAAGGCCTATATCGCCGGGATTTACGAGCATCCGACCCGGCACGCACCGGATAAATCCACCGGCCAGCTTCACGCCGAGGTCGCCAAGGGAGTATTGGAAGATGCAGGCCTGACCAAGGCCGATGTCGACGGCTATTTCTGCGCCGGTGACGCCCCGGGTGGGGTGATGGCGATGGTCGATTACCTCGGGCTCAAGGTCCGCCATTTCGATTCCACCGACACCGGAGGCTGCTCCTATCTGGTGCATCTCGGCCATGCCGCGGAGGCGATCGCCGCCGGCAAATGCTCGATTGCCTTGATCACTTTGGCGGGCAAGCCGCGCACCGGCGCCTTGCCGCCGCGTGCCACCGGCGCCGAGGTCGATTTCGAGGCCGCCTACGGCGCCACCACGCACAACATCTATGGCATGTGTGCCATGCGACATATGCACGACTATGGGACCACCAGCGAGCAATTGGCCTGGATCAAGGTCGCGGCCTCCCATCACGCGCAATACAACGAGCATGCGATGTTGCGCGATGTCGTCACCGTCGAGGACGTGCTCAACTCGCCGATGATTTCCGATCCGCTGCATCGCCTGGATTGCTGCGTCGTCACCGACGGCGGCGGCGCACTGATCGTGACCACGCCGGAAATCGCGAGAAGCCTGAAGAAGCCGCTGGTACGCATGATCGGGCATGGCGAGGCGATGAAGGGACCGCGTGGCGGCAAGGATATCGATTTGACCTACTCCGCCGGCGTCTGGTCGGGTCCGCGGGCGTTCGAGGAGGCCGGCGTCACGCCAAAGGACATCAAATACGCTTCGATCTACGACAGCTTCACCATCACGGTGCTGATGCAGCTTGAGGATCTCGGCTTCTGCAGGAAGGGCGAGGGCGGCAAGTTCGTCGCCGACGGCAACCTGATTTCCGGCGTCGGCAAGCTGCCTTTCAACACCGACGGCGGCGGCCTCTGCAGCAATCATCCCGTCAACCGCGGCGGCATGACAAAGATCATCGAAGCGGTGCGGCAATTGCGCGGTGAAGCGCATCCAAAGGTTCAGGTCAGCAATTGCGATCTCGCCGTCGCCCACGGCACCGGCGGACTGCTCGGCGTGCGTCACGCCGCCTCAACCTGCATTCTGGAGCGTGCGTGATGAGCGATGCAAAGAAGTATCCGGCGCCGCAGGGCAATCCCGAGACCGCGCCGTTTTGGGAAGCGGCCAGGCAAGGCAAATTCCTGATCAAGCGCTGTACCGCCTGCGGCGAGCCGCATTATTTTCCGCGCTCGATGTGCCCGTTTTGCTTCTCCGACAAGACGGTGTGGGAGGAAAGCTCGGGCGAGGGCACGATCTATAGCTTCAGCCTGATGCGCAAATCGGCGAGCGGGCCTTACGCGATCGGCTATGTCACGCTGAAGGAAGGCCCGTCGCTGCAGACCAATTTCGTCGACTGCGATCTGCAAAAGCTGAAGATCGGCCAGAAGGTCAAGGTGGTGTTCAAGCCGACCGAAGGCGCCCCGCTGCCGTTCTTTACGCCGATGTGAGGAGCTGCGTAGCAGCGTGACAAGCAAAGGGCCGTCATCCCCGCGAAAGCGGGGATCCAGTAAATGCCGGTGATTGCTGGACCCTCGCTTTCGCGGGGGTGACGATGGGAAAGGGAAACACAAACAATGCCGATCAAGTACGACGAGCTGATGGCGCTGAAAAATCTCGGCCAGAAATACGCCTACACCGATCGCGAGGTGATGCTGTACGCCTATGGCATCGGGATGGGTGCGGACCCGATGGACGAGAAGGAACTGGCGTTCGTCAACGAGGCCGTCGCCACGCCGCGTGCCTTGAAAATCGTCCCGACATTCGCATCCGTCGCGGCATGGGGAGCCGGGCCCGGCGAAATGAACCTCAATCGCGTGATGGTGGTCGATGGCGAACGCGACATCACCTTCCACCGGCCGCTTGCGGTCGCTGCCCACATCACCGCCGATTCCAGCGTGCTCGACGTCTTCGACAAGGGCAAGGACAAGGGCGCCGTGATCCGGCACAAGACCGTGCTCAAGAACGACAAGGGCGAAGAGCTCGCGACGCTGGTCGCTTCGCGGTTTGCGCGCGGCGATGGCGGTTTCGGCGGTCCCTCGGAAGGTCAGCCCGAACCGCACAAGGTGCCGACCCGCGCGCCCGACAAGACAATCGACATCACCACGCGTCCGGATCAGGCGCTGGTCTACCGGCTCTGCGGCGATCGCAATCCGCTGCACTCCGATCCCGAATTCGCCAGGCGCGCCGGCTTTCCAAAGCCGATCCTGCACGGCATGTGCACCTACGGCATTACCTGCCGCGGCGTCTTGCAGACCTATGCCGATTACGATCCCGACGCCTTCAGGCAGCACGCCGTTCGGTTCTCCTCCCCGGTCTATCCCGGCGAGACCGTGACGATGGATATGTGGAAGGACGGCAACGTGATTTCGTTCGAGGCCAAGGTAAAGGCGCGCAACGTCACCGTGATCAAGAGCGGCAGGACCGTGCTGGGGTGAAGATTTCGTGCGACGGCGGTGCGCTCCCTCGCCCCGCAGTGTTGCGCGGCGAGGGTCGGGGTCGACGGGCCGTCATCGACATCGGGACTCGCGGATCGTCCGCCTCAGCCCGAAGGACTTCGCCTTCGACCTCGTCCCGCGGGCGCGGCGAGGTAAGAAGACCAACAAGGGAGAAAACATCATGGGATTGCTCGACGGCAAGGTGGCGCTGATCACCGGCGCGGGCGGCGGGCTCGGTGAAGCCTATGCCAAATTGTTCGCGCGCGAGGGCGCGGCGGTCGTGGTCAACGACCTCGGCGGCCCCCGCGACGGCAGCGGCGCCGATGTTTCGATGGCCCAGAAGGTCGTCGATGCGATCAAGGCCGAGGGCGGCCGCGCGGTCGCCAACGGCGCCGATATTTCGACCATGGCCGGCGGGCAGTCGGTTTTCGACGACGCCATCAAGCATTTCGGCCGCGCCGACATCCTCGTCAACAATGCCGGCATCCTGCTCGACCAGACCTTTGCCAAGGCGACGGAAGCCGGTTGGGACAAGGTTTTGAAGGTGCATCTGAAGGGCACCTTCTGCACCACGCAGCCGGTGTTCCGCTGGATGCGCGAGAATGGCGGTGGCGTCATCGTCAACACGTCATCGACCTCGGGCCTGATCGGCAATTTCGGCCAGACCAATTACGGCGTCCGCCAAGGGTGGTATCTGGGGCCTGTCGAACGTGCTGGCGATCGAGGGCCGCAAATACAACATCCGCGTCTGGACGCTGGCGCCGGGCGCGCTGACCCGCATGACCGCCGATCTGCCGCGATACATCGAAAACCCCGGCGCGGCGCTTGGGACCCGATGGCATCGCGCCTGCCGTGCTATACATGGTCAGCGAGCTCTCTGGCGACCAGACCGGAAAGACCCTCGGCGTTTCCGGCCCCCGCGGCGTCCGCGAGATGAGGATGATGGAAAAGCCGGGCTGGAAACCGCCGCATACCGGTTGGAGGGCGCAGGATATTGTCGAGCACGCCAAGGAGATTTTCTTCTCCGAGGAAGAGATCAAGATGGGCGCGCGGCGGTTTTAACCTCACCTCTCCCGGAGCGCACACATGACAAAACTCACCCATGAGGCGGCAGGCACCTTTGCGATCGCGCCGACGCCGTTCCACGACGACGGCCGCATCGACGAGAAATCCATCGACCGGCTGACGGATTTCTATGCCGGGGTCGGGTGCGAGGGCGTCACCGTGCTCGGCATCCTCGGCGAAGCTCCGAAGCTGGAAGGCTCGGAGGCCGAACAGGTGGCGAAGCGTTTTGTGAAGCGCGCCAAGAACATGCAGATTATCGTCGGCGTCTCCGCGCCGGGGTTTGCCGCGATGCGCTCGCTGGCGCGGGCGTCGATGGACGCCGGCGCTGCCGGCGTGATGATCGCGCCGCCGCCGCACTTGCGCACCGACGACCAGATCACGGGCTATTTCAAGCAGGCGGTGGAGGCGATCGGCGACGACGTGCCCTGGGTGCTGCAGGATTATCCGCTGACATTGTCGGTCGTGTTCACGCCGGGGGTGATCCGCAAGATCGTGATGGATAACCCATCCTGCGTGATGCTCAAGCACGAGGACTGGCCGGGGCTTGAAAAGATTTCCGCGCTCCGCGCATTCCAGAAGGACGGCTCGCTGCGGCCGCTGTCGATCCTGACAGGCAATGGCGCGCTGTTTCTCGATTTCGAGATGGAACGCGGCGCCGATGGCGCGATGACCGGTTATGCCTTCCCGGAATTGCTGATCGATGTGGTGAAACTCTCGAAAGCCGGCAAGCGCGACGCCGCGCACGATTTGTTCGACGCCCATCTGCCGCTGATCCGCTACGAGCAGCAGCCCGGCGCGGGACTGGCGGTCCGGAAATATGTTCTGCAAAAGCGCGGCGTGATCGCCTCCAGCGCGCAACGCAAGCCTGCTTCTGGCATTACCGCAACGGCGCGCGCCGAGGTGGATTACCTGCTGTCGCGGGTCGCGCGCGTCGACAAGCGTGCGAACCTGCAACCGCAATCCAGCGCGGCGGGTTAGCGAACCTTCAAAATATGAAGGCGTCATTGCGAGCGTTAGCGAAGCAATCCATGATTCCGCATAACGCGCCATGGATTGCTTCGTCGCTTCGCTCCTCGCAATGACGGAAAATAGGGTTTATCACAGGATTAAGGAACGATGCTCATGCCCACCGAACCCGTCACGCCGCGTCCCGCGTCCACCATCCTGCTGCTGCGCGATAACGCCGCGCCGGACGGTCGCGGCGAGATCGAGGTCTTCATGATGGTGCGCCATTACGAGATCGACTTTAATTCCGGCGCGCTGGTGTTTCCCGGCGGCAGCGTCGACAAGGGCGATCAGGAAATCATCGCAAGGCCGGAGTTCTATTCCGGCGGCGAGGGGCTCGATGCCAGCGCCCTGAGTTTCCGGATTGCCGCGATCCGTGAAACCTTTGAAGAAAGCGGAATTTTGCTTGCGCGTCCACGCGGATCGAGCGCCCTGGTCGATGCAAGGCGGGCCGGCGAGATCGAGGCTGCCAGCCGTGCCGCTTTATGCGAGAGCAAGACGACATTCCTGAAAGTGCTGACCGACAACGGATTGATGCTGGCGCTCGACGAACTCGTTCCCTACGCGCATTGGATCACGCCGGAGGGCATGCCCAAACGGTTCGACACCTGGTTCTTCCTCGCCGCTGCGCCGCCGGAACAGGTTGGCGCCCACGACGGCAAGGAATCGACCGATTCGATCTGGGTGTCGCCGCGCGAGGCCCTGGAAGGCGGCGAGAGCGGGCGGTTCAAATTGCCGTTTCCGACCACGCGCAACCTGATCAAGCTCGGCAAGCAGAGCAGCGTCAAGGCCGCCCTCGACGACAGCCGCGACAGGCCCGTTGTGACCGTCATGCCGGTAATGACGAAACTCAACGGCGGCCGTCAGCTCCGAATCCCGCGCGAAGCCGGTTACGACGGCGAGGTGTTCGAAGTCGGCGCGGCGTGACGCAGAGTTCGACTTGGTGAACGCGAATAATATCTACGCGTTCATTGCGTGTTGCTGGGATTGCCCGGCGGTCAGAAAATATCCCGCACCGACCGAAAAGCATTTCGGGACGCCCGAACGAAATTTGCCCGGGTATTCCTGCGGCACGCTCCCCAATATCCGCGTCCGGCAACCATCCATAATTCGATGCGCAACGAAGTATTTAAGCCGTCTACGTGTCATCGTCCAGCTCCAGGACCCGAGAACCGGAACGAATCACATGGAGCTATCCCGCCTGCGAAATCCCGCCCTCGGCGTCGAGCTCGCGCTGCTGCTGCTGCTCGCGACGATGTGGGGCGCGTCCTACACCTTCATCAAGCTCGGGGTCGCGACCATCCCGCCGATCACCCTGATCGCGGCGCGCACAGGGATTGCAGGGTTATTGCTCGTTGCCATCATGCGATGGCGCGGCCTGAGCCTGCCGTCGGACGCCGCGACCTGGCGTCGATTCCTGTTGCAGGCCTGCCTCAACAGCGTGATCCCCTGGACGCTGATTGCGTGGGGCGAACGCTACGTCGATGCGGGGCTGGCAACCATCCTCAACTCGGCATCCCCCATCTTCACATTCCTGCTGGCGGCAGCGGTCACGCGCGAGGAGGCGGCCGGGTTTCAAAAACTGCTCGGCGTGCTGGCGGGAATGGCCGGCATCTGCCTGATCGTCGGTGTCGACGCGTTTCATGACGCGGGCCAGGCGCTGGCCGCCGAGATTGCGATCGTCGTCGCCACGCTTTGCTATGCCGGCGCCGCGGTCTTCGGCCGTGGATTCAAAGGTCTCGATCCGATGGCGCCGGCAGCGGGCTCGCTGCTATCGGGCGCGGCGATTTTGATTCCACTCAGCCTCGCTGTGGAACAGACCTGGACGCTTGTGCCGTCAACGAGTTCGATGCTGGCGCTGCTCGGCCTTGCGGTGTTTTCGACCGCTTTGGCGTTTGTGATCTATTTCCGGCTGATCCAGACGCTGGGCTCGGTCGGCACCACGGCGCAGGCGTATCTGCGGGTGCCGATCGGTGTCGCGCTCGGTGTTCTCTTCCTCGGCGAGAGCCTGTCTCCGACGGCATGGATCGGCCTCGGCTGTGTCGTTGCGGGCGTGGCGGCGATGACGATCCCGGCAAGCAAGATGGGCGCGATCAGGGCGTGAAACCATCCGGGTGACGCAGCCGCGGCGTCGCCAGGCGCATTCCGCGCTGCATGCGAAGCCGCGTCTGGCGCAGGTATTATGCGGCTCCTGTCGTAGTGTCGTAGGGCTGCCGCCATGTTCCCCTTGGGGCGGGTTCCGTCGTATAAGACAAGTGCTTTAAAGCCGGTCCCGATACCCATGGTCTTTGCCGCAATCGTCCAACGGATACGGTCGTTTTCGCTTTCGATCGGTCAATTGACCTTTGCCAGTTTCATGCTGCTGCTGGCGATGATCGTCATGACGAGCGTCGCCAGCGTCATCTCTATCCGTCACATCGATGCCACCTTCGCCGAGTTGCAGCGGCTGCAGAGTCTTGGCGACCTGGCGGAAGACATCGACCGCCGGATGAGCGAATTGCGTCTTGCGGCCCGCGATTTCGTAACCGGCCCGGGTGCCGGCTCCGATGCGGTGGGCGAGGCCGCGTCGGAATTGAGCGCGCTGCTGAAAAAGACGCGGCTGGAACTGGCGCCCGAGCAGCAGCAAATGATCGACGGCGTCACGCAGCGGCTTGCGAACTATCGCGGTGGAATTGATCGTGTCACCGCATTGATCGCGCAACGTGCGGAGCTGGTCGCGGCACTGCCGGCGGTGCGCGAGCGACTTGAATTGGCGATCGCCGCCGTGCCTGACCCGGCCACGGCCAAAAGCCTGTTGCAGTCGCAAAACCAGATCGCCGCCGCGTTGCTGGCGCGGGACCCCGCAGGGGCCGAGCGATCCGTTCGGCTCATGCGGGCATTGCCAAATGATGATGCGGCGCTTCGTTCCGCGGTCGATGCCTATGCCGACGCGATTGTTTCGCTGTCGCGCACAGAGGCTGACATCGCCGACGTCGACAAGGAAGTACTGGGCGCCGAGGGCCGGCAGATCGGACGGGTGACTGAATTCTTGCGGGACGCAAGTGCCAGCCGGGGCCGTGTGCTCGCCAACGATTTCGCCAGAACGCTCGCCCACGATAAATGGCAAAGCATTCTGCTTGGAATTGCGGGTGTTCTGATAGGGCTTGCCGCGGCGCTGTTCGTCGTGCGCCGAACCGTCCGTCCGCTCAAGGCGATCGCCGGCGCGATCCGCTCCCTCGCGGGCGGCGACAAACGTGCCTCGATCCCCGCGACCGACGTGAACAACGAGATCGGAGATATCGCGCGGGCCGCTGAGGTGTTCCGGCGCACCCTGGTCGACGCCGACGCCGCGCGCGAAGCGGCGGTGCACGCGCTCGCCGAACAGCGGCTCGCGGAGGAAAGCTATCGCAAATTGTTCGAAGGTTCGGTCGACGGGATTTACGTGACGACGCCGGCCGGGGCGCTGCTCAATGCCAACCCAGCGCTGGCGCGGATCATGGGATACGATACGCCGGAAGACCTGATCGGCGGTATCGGCGATATCTCGAAATCGATTTACGTCGATCCGGCGGCGCGCGCGGAATTCCAGTTCCTGATGCAGCGCGACGGCACGGTCCGCGAATTCGAATATCAGGTGCGCCGGCGCGGCGGTGCCATCCTTTGGCTCTCCGACAGCGCCACCGTCGTGCGCGATGAAACCGGCGAAGTCGTGCGCTACGAAGGCACGGTGCGCGATATCACCGATCAGAAGCGCGCCGAGGACGCGATCGCCGAGGGCCGGCGGATGCTGCAGCAGGTGATCGACACCGTGCCCGCGGTCATCAACGTCAAGGACAAGCAGCTCCGTTACATCCTGATGAACCGCTATATGGCCGGCATCTTCGGCATCGAACCTGAGGACGCCATCGGCCGCACCACGACCGACCTGATGTCGCGCTACGGCGCGCAAAAGACCGACGAAAATGACAAACGGGTACTTGCGGCGGGCAGGGGACTTGGATTCTACGAGGAGGAATATACCGATGCCTCCGGCAATATGAGGCAATGGCTGGTGAACAAGCTTCCGCTGCTCGATGCCGACGGCGAGATCGAAAGCATCGTTACGGTTGCGCTTGATATCGGTGAGCGCAAGCGCGGCGAACTGGAGATGCGGAAAGCGAAGGATGCGGCGGAAGCCGCCTTGCGCAATCTGCGGGAAACCCAGAATTCACTGATCGAGGCAGAAAAGCTCGCAGCACTCGGGCGGCTGGTGGCGGGCGTTGCCCATGAAGTCAATAATCCCGTTGGCATCAGCCTCACGGTCGCCTCATCGCTGGAGCGCAAGACGGCAATGTTCGCGGCGGAAGTCGCACGCGGCGATCTGAGACGATCGAGCCTGCATGATTTTCTCGAAACCAGCCGCGATGCGTCCTCCCAGCTCGTGGCCAACCTCAACCGCGCCGCCGAACTGATCACCTCGTTCAAGCAGGTCGCCGCCGACCGGAATTACTCAGACCAGCGGATTTTCGATCTCGGCGACCTCACCGAGCAGGTGGTGATGAGCCTGCGGCCGGGCTTGCGGAAGCACGGTCTTACGTTGAACGTCGAATGCCAGCCCCATCTCTCCATGAACAGCTATCCCGGGCCTTACGGGCAGGTGCTGACCAACCTGTTTCTGAACGCCGTGGCGCACGCTTTCCCGGACGGCAAATCGGGTGTGGTCGATATTCAGGTCCGGGAATTCGGCAGGGACAATGTCGAGATCCTCTTTTCCGACAATGGTTGCGGCATGTCGCTCGACGTCCGCAGGCGCGCCTTCGATCCGTTCTTCACGACCCGACGCGATCAGGGCGGCACGGGGCTTGGCCTTCACATCGTCTACAGCATCGTAACCAATCGCCTGGGAGGCCGGCTGGACCTCGATTCCGAGCCCGGGGGAGGCACGCGGATCCGGATCATCCTGCCCCGTATTGCCCCGCTCGAACAGGCCGCGGAGTAGTCTAAAGCGATATGAGTTCAGGTTGATTCGATGCGGCCGCCATGTTCGCGCTCGATAATGGCCTCATGCCGCTGATTTGCCCGACGTGTCAAATGGTTTCGTAAGATGCGGTCCGTGCATCAGGCATCGGCTACTTTGCATGGGGTTGTTTTCGATATTTTTGTTTTCTGGTCCCGAAAGCCTCAGATCGGACCTCATTTTATCATGCGTTAGTCGGTGTCAGCCAGCTTGCGTAGCGTCGCAGAGAAGATCTGGCTGGCCTTGCCGACCAGCGCCGTTCCGCTCATGACAGCCGCCGTATCGCTGAACGTGCCGGAAACGCCGATGCCGACCGGGCTTGGCCCGCCGAACAGCGGGTTGGCATCGGGACTGGAGGTATGGCGTTGGACCAGCACCTCGCCCTTGAAGGTGTCGCCCTTGGTCGTGTAGGTGCCGGTGTAAAACAAATAGGCATCGCCGCCGAAGATTTTGCCATCCCGGAACGTAATCACGCCGCTGCCCTTGCCGGTTCGCCCGTCCTGCAAGCTGACATGGATCGAATACAGACCGTTTTTCATGGTGTGGCCGGTTTGACATTCGCGCAAGGGGGCTCGCCCTGGATCTCACGCCCGCGCCTTGCGTTTTCCTCACGCATACTTCTTGTCGCGCTCCAAAAGCTCGATCGAGATACCCTGCGGTCCGCGGATGAAGCAGATGCGGACGCCCGGCCGAATTGTTGTCGGCTCCTTGGTGAACTCGACGCCCTTGGCCTTCATCTCGGCGGCCACTGCGTCGATGTCCTTCACACTCACCCCGAAATGATCGAGCCCCTGATAAGGCGTAACCGGCGGGCTGTTGACGCCATCGCCGGTGGAGACCGGTGCGATAAACACGTTGGCGCCACCGAGTTTGACGTCGATTCGCCCCGGGCTGCGGATGATCACGCCGCCGAGTATATTCTCAAGCCAGGCCGCGGTCGCCTCCGGATCGGGGCTGCGCAGATGGACATGATCCCAGGTGACGATCGGCATCGTTGATCTCCCATCTTTGAGCGCCGCCTGTCAGGCCGCGATGCACTGGCCGCGCCTCGCGGCAACCGTAGCGAGGCCGATTTTAGCTCTCGCATCCCCCGATGACCACCCCTCGACTCGACGGTCCGGCGATGGTCATCCAATTGTTACATTTGGATGCAACCAATTTTTGCTTGGTCGATTGACAGGATGGCGAGGCGACCGCGCAGTCGCCCTCCGGCTTTCTCACGGTGCGGCGCAATAGCAGCGCCCGTTTCACCGCATGTCGATGGCATGACGATGGACATGGGACTCAGTCGTAGCGAACTGACAGGGTTGACCGATAGCGGCGGCGGCCTTTCAGGCCGGCCCGAGAAATCGGCTATCAGCTCTTTCCGGTCAGGATTTGTCTGGCTCCCCATAGCCCTGATTGCCTGTGCCGGGACGTGGGCGTTGCTGTCGGGCTTTGCCAGCAATCGTGCCGAAAGCGAACCGGGAAACCCGGTGACCGCTGTGGTGGCCGAGCCGCAACCCTCATCCGTCATGGATCCCGCGCCGAAGGAAACCGCGTTCGATCCTGCGGCCGCCGGGACGATCGCAGCCGGGCTGGTACCGGTCGATGGGCTCAAGATCTCGTCCCAATCCTGGCGCAGGGGCGGGTTGGGGTCCAAGGCCCTGGTCACGCTGACGCTGCGCAATGGCAATGATTACGCGGTCAAGGACATCGAAATTACCTGCGCCTTTTCCCGCCGGGACGGGAGCCATTTGACCGATCGCACGCGCGTCATTCACGACACCGTCAACATGAAGAGCCGCCGAATTTTTGCCCGCATGCTGGTCGGCTTTGTCAATGTCAACGCCAATGGCGCGAAATGCGCGCTGGTCGCCGCCAGCCGGGTTTAGCGCGCGCCATCGCCCATAAAGACTGTGGGCCTTCCAATTACGAAAAGACCCGCCACCGGGAGGTGACGGGTCTGTGCGTAAATCACCCGCTTGGAAGGAACGGGCTAATCGCAAACCTGGACGCGGCGCAGACGCCAGCCATACGGCGTCAACACACGGCGGCGAACCAGATAACAATCGCCGTCGTAGTAGGCGTAACTGTCATACCCATAGGGGTAACCGAAGCCTGCACCGAAAGCGAACCGGCCGTCGCGCCCGTGGTGTTCGTGACGCCCGTCGCCGCGCCAGTCGCCGCGACCGCCGTTGGCGGCGAAGTTACGACCGCTGTCGCCCCGTACCATGCTACCGGTAGCTATATTTGCCGAACTTCTGGCTCCACCGCTGAACGTTCCGCCAGAAGGCGCGACAGCCGCTCCGCCGGAAGGCGCTGCAGCGACTGAGTGACCCGAGCCTCCGCCCATGGCCATCCCGCCACCACCTTGGCCATGACCGCCCTCAGCCAGGGCCGGGCCGGCAAAAGCTGTCAAAAGCAGTGCCGCAGCACTCAAAAGTTTCACTCTGTTCATGGTCGTACTCCATCAAAGTCGGTGTTTGACAACGATCAAACCCCCCGAAAAGTCGCTCACTAGTCCGTGAAACGCATTACGTTTTGGAAAGCTGCCAGCTTCCGAAAATGAGGACGTCGATAGGGGGCGGCCGTTGACCTGGTTCCACAAACCACATGAAATGGAACTCGTGCGCAAACCAGGCGTTTTCATCTTTATTAGCTGGGCGCTGCAACATGTTTCAGACTCAAAATTTCAGCGAACGCGCGATCGCCCCCGCATTCATTCCTCCCGCTCCGAAACCGCAAGCCCACACCTTGGGGCCCATCGCATTGATGCGGACGTTGCGGCGCAACCCGCTGGAATGTTGGGCGGCAGAGCATTTCGAGCGTCCGATCGCGTCGGGGGGACTACCGTTCGGGCATGTATTGTTGGTCCACGAACCCGCCGCGATACGGCGGGTTCTCCTTGAGAACGCCTCGAACTACCAGAAGGATCGCCTGCAACGTCGTGTGCTTTCGGCTGGTCTGGGCGAGGGCCTGCTGAGCGCCGAGGGGGAAAAATGGCGCATCCAGAGGCACATCCTTGCCCCGATGTTTGCGCGAAAGACAGTGATGGGATTCGGGTCTGCCATGACCCGTGCGGCCGACGCTCTAATAGACCGATGGTCCGGCCTTGGGGATCCGGTTACGCTCGACATTGCCGCCGAGATGGCCAAAGTGACATTGGACGTTCTCGAGCGCACCATTTTTTCCGATGGGTTTAGATCGGACGCCGAGGCGATCCGGGTCGCCATGACCACCTATTTCAACACCATTGGAAAAATCAGCCCGCTCGACCTTCTCGGCGTGCCGGACTTCGTGCCGCGATTCAGCCGGCTCCGGGTGCGATCGACGCTGAAATTCTTCGAAGGGGAAGTTGACAAGGTCATTTCCGATCGCCGCCGCGTATTGGCCACGCGCCCGAGATGATGTTCCCGATGACCTGCTGACGCATCTCCTGCTGGCCGTCGGTTCCGAAACGGGCGACCGCATAACGGAGGCCGAATCAAGATCGAACATTCTGACGTTTATCGCAGCCGGTCACGAAACGACGGCGAACTCGCTGACATGGGCGATGTTCCTGCTCTCTCAATCGGAGGAGTGGCGACGGCGGGTAGAAGTCGAAGTCGATCGCGAGTTGCAGGGAAAAACAGCCGAAGCGGCCGCCGACCGCCTCGTCGAAACACGCGCCGTTGTCGAGGAGGCCATCCGCCTTTATCCGCCGATCGCCGCCATAAGTCGTGTAGCGCTCGATTACGATAAGTTGGGAGGCGAGCAGGTAAGACCGGGAACGTTAATCGTCATTTCGCCCTACGTCCTGCACCGACACCGCTTGCTGTGGCAGCGGCCCAATGAATTCGATCCCGCACGATTCCTTGGGGCTGAGCGGTCGAGAATTGATCGGTTTGCTTATCTGCCATTCGGCGTCGGTCCGCGCAAATGCATCGGCTTTGCCTTCGCCTTGCAGGAGGCGACGCTCGTGCTGGCCACAATCGCAAAACACTTCAGTCTTGATCTCAGTCCGGGGCACGCGGTGTGGCCCATGCTCAAGGTCACGTTGCGGCCGGAAAACGGCCTGCCGATGATCGTCCGGAAAAGGAGAGCGAACCTGAACTAAATGATCTTGCGCGCCGCCGTGATTAGGACCCTTCAACCTGAGTACCGCGAACTATGGTTACGGTACACGAAGCCTCTGCGGCGACCCTGGCCGAAACACTTCCCAACAACTTGCGCAAGACCGAATTCTGACGCGCGCCGATCAAGATATGGTTGATGTGGTTAGCTTGCGCGAATTCGAGAATAGCCGATGCGGGGTCGACCGCCTCAAGCACATGCATGGTGAGGCGCTGACTTTCCAGCTTCAGAGGCTCGGCCCAGTGTCTTAGCGCGACCAAGCGGTCGATGTGCTTGCTGTTTCCGTGCTCGTCGAGCGCCTTGTCCAGTGTAATTCGGCCAAGCTTAAGGACATTGAGACAAGCAAGGCGTGCTGAAGGAAGCGTCGCAAGAATGCGTCCCGCCGTTACGCGAAGCTCATCATTGAGCGAAGCCGAGCCCTCCGTAATGTCGATGGCGACGGCGAGGATCGGGGCAGAAGCAAGCCGGGCAGCAAGCGTTGGTTGAGTGCGCGGCTGGGTCAGATCTCGATTGAAGCGCCGGCGCAAGACGGTGCTCAGTGGATCGCGCTTCAGCCGCTCCGATCTGGCGGTGAGCTTGATCTGGCTCGGGTGGCCCAAATCGAAAGCAAGTTGCGCCGCCGTCGGAAACCGCCAGGCAGGCTCGATCTCGAGGCATCGTAGCACGACTTCTTGCAACCATGCCGGATAGTCGGGCTTCAACTGTCGCGGCGGAACGGGATCGCGCCAGAGCCGCCGGCGCATCCCGTACATGGTCTCGCTCTCACCGAAGGGTCGCACGCCCGTGGTGAAGAAATAAAGCAGCACACCGAGGGAAAACAGATCGCTTCTCGGGTCATGCCGGATTCCGAGCAACCGTTCCGGCGCCATATAGGGAGCCGTTCCGAAGGGAACGCGAAATTCCTCCTGCATCAGGTCGGGCAGTTGATCGTGACGGGAGAGGCCATAGTCAAGGAGCACGGCTTCTCCTGTCGACCTCAAGATAATATTGCTTGGTTTGATGTCGTGATGAACAACATGCTGCCGGTGCAGGTCTTCCAAGGCGGCTGCAATCTTCTCGCCGATTGCGGCAGCATCCGAATAACCCAGCGGAATGTCGCGCAGCCGTGCCAGCAACGTCTGGCCGGGGATTTGCTCCATCACGATGTAGGGCTGAACTGCAAAATCGCCGGCAGCTACGAACGCCGGAACATGGACACCGGAAATTCGTGGCAGGATCATCTGTTCCATTTCGAAACTGACGATCGCGGCTGGATCTTCGCCTTCGCTGACTCTGGGGACTTTCATCAGCATCGGCATCGTCGCGTCGGGGCGCGAGACGCGCCAGAGCGTCGCCATGCCTCCGCGGTGAAGCTGCTCTTCGATTCGGAAGCCGTCGATAATCGAACCGGGCTCCAGCGAGGCCTTGACCATTTCACTTCCCCAAGAACAGCCGCTCGGCCAGCCATATGGGCAGGCCTTTTTTCCGGATCCGCGCGGCTGCCTCATCCACGTCGTACGGCGCCCGGCAGTAGGTAATTTCGCATTTCGTCGTGTCCAGCATGGCGTAGGAGGCCGCCGGGTTGCCATCGCGGGGTTGCCCCACCGAGCCGAGCACGGCGAGCCATTGCCTTCCGGGCAGCAGTCGCACGGGAATGCCGCTTGTCGGCGTGAAGGCCGTCATCTTTCCGGCAGGCGACAGGGAATACAGCGCCGGCTTGTGGATGTGACCGCAAAAGGTAACGCGGGCGGATGTGGCATTGATGCTGCGGGCGGCGTCTGCAGCGTTCACGATATATTTCCAGCTCTGCGGCCTGCTTGCCTCGGCATGCACGAACAACCGGCCGTGCACTTCCCG
Organism: uncultured Alphaproteobacteria bacterium; assembly: GCA_963742425.1. GTDB lineage: Bacteria > Pseudomonadota > Alphaproteobacteria > Rhizobiales > Xanthobacteraceae > Bradyrhizobium. The sequence continues at coordinate 1,001,652 of CAVULR010000001.1, read as the reverse complement.
CGTGAGCGGCAAGTCAGCGAGAAATCGCCGCTCCGCGACCCCGAGTTCGCCGCGGGTCCATTCTATCGCGGCCTGCGCTTCCGCATTAAGTTGCACACGGGTGTTGCTGACTGCGCTGTCGTGATTGCCCAGGACGGCGATGGCTCCTTCGGCGACAAGGCCGATCACGGTCGATACCGTCCAATCCGGTTCGGCGCCGTAACCGACATAGTCACCGAGAAATATGAACTGTTCTGCGCCGAGATCTCGGGCTTGCGCAAGGCAACTACTGAAGGCTTGCCGGTTGGCATGAATGTCAGCGAACAGTCCGATCAGCACGGTTCACCCTTCAGATTACAGGTTGGACGAAAGCAAATTCACTTGTCCCTCATCGCGGAACGATCTTTGTTCAGATTATCGCTCACCAGGGCCTAATTTTACGAATTCGCGCGGATTTCTTGGGCTACGTCAACCGGAGATCCTCCTCTCCAGGCGACGGCAGAAATTGTTCGAAGGACCACACATTTGTTGGGCCGCGTGATTGATTTCGCTCAAGCGAGACGCCCGTTTGACATATGTCAACTGCAATAGGCTGCTCTGCGCCTATCTTGAAATCCCCAGAAGGAAACCCGAGAGAACAGGCGGACGTCCGGGCGTTGATCGATTGGACCCCCGTTACTCGGAGTGACTGAGAGACAAGAGACCAGAAGCGATGGACGAGCGGTCAGTATGGGAAACGATCTCAACCGCGCCGTTCGGCCGAGATCTCGAGTTGGCGGTGATCGAAGGGGGTCGAGTGCATTCGCTGGTGTTTGCCTGCCGCCGCGCCGCCGATGGTTGGATCAAGGCCAAGACGCTTGAACGGGTTATCGTCAACCCCACGCATTGGCGTCCTTGGGCCGCCGGCACCGGCTAAATTTGCCCTTTTGTGCCCTTGCTAGCCGTCGCACGCGCCAGTTTAGCCTCTTCCTCGGCGAGCAGCCGCTCGATGACCTGTCGTTTGGCAGGATCGGTTTCGACCGCCAACAGCTTCCTGAAATGCTCGATGTTCAGGTCGGCTACCGTTTTATCCATGGCCTTATCTAGCGTAAAATCAATAGAATGAAAAGGTTACCATGCGCGCCTTTCGATTTCGGGGCATTGAATGACAACGCAAAACCATCTCTGGTTTCGGTATGGGTCGGCGACCGTCGGTGTGGCAGTCGTGCTCGTTCTCCGCATCATGCTCGATCAACACTTCGAAGACCGCTCATTCGCAGTGATTTACGTCCCGGTCATCGTCTATGCCGCGTTCGCGGGCGGCGCCGGCCCGGCCATATTTGCCACGCTTCTATGCCTGGGGATCAGCGCCTATTTTCTGGGGCAGGGCCTTTTCACAAATCCGGCCAATCTGATCGATGTTGCCTTCTTCGCAATACTGGGACCGATACTGGGTTTGATCGGCAATCGTCTCTTGCATGAATCGGAAGCCTCGCGACACCGGCAGGCTCAGCTCCAGTCGATCCTGGATACCATCCCGGAAGCGATGATCGTGATCGACGATCGCGGTATCATGCGATCCTTTAGCGCGACGGCGGAGCGCCTGTTTGGCTGGTCGGCCGCAGAAGCAATCGGGAAGAACGTCTCAATTCTGATGCCCTCACCCTACCGCCAGGCGCACGATGGCTATTTGGACCGTTACCGAGACACAGGTGAGCGCCGGATTATCGGCATTGGCCGGATTGTAGTTGGCGAACGCAAGGATGGCTCTACATTTCCCATGGAATTGGCCGTTGGCGAAGCCAAGGTCGGCGCGGAGCAGTTCTTCACCGGCTTCATTCGTGACCTGACCGAACGCAGGGCACAGGAGCGACGAATGCAGGAGCTGCAGTCGGAACTGGTCCATGTTTCGCGTTTGACCGCGATGGGTGAGATGGCATCCTCGCTGGCGCATGAGCTCAATCAACCGCTATCGGCCATCACCAGCTATCTTCGCGGTGCAGCTACCTTGTTGAAAGCCGACAAGACCGACAAGGAGCGCATTCGCGAGGCCCTCGAGCGCAGCGCAGCCCAGGCGATTCGTGCCGGCGATATCATCAAGCGCCTCCGCGAGTTCGTCGCCAAGGGGGAAACCCAGAACGCCCTTGAGAATCCCGCGGTTCTTCTGGAAGAGGCCGCGGCGCTCGCCCTGGTCGGCGCGAGGGAACAGGGCGTGCACGTCTCGCTTCGCTGCGATCGCAACCTTCCAGAGATACTGGTCGACAAGATCCAGATTCAGCAGGTAGCGCTAAATCTCATGAGGAACGCGGTGGAAGCGATGGAAACGACAAGCCGCCGCGAACTGTCGGTAGCGGTCACCCGTCAAAGGGAATTTGCGTTCTTTACGGTGGCCGATACCGGTACAGGGATGAATCCGGAGATCGCGAAGCATCTGTTTCAGCCCTTCGTGACCAGCAAGCCGAACGGAATGGGAGTAGGCCTCTCAATTTGCCGCACTATCATTGAAGCACATGGCGGTCGGATCTCCGCCCGTGCCAATGACGGTGGCGGCACCGTTTTCGAATTTACGTTACCCTTCGCCGAGCCAGGGGCAGGCCATGAACGATAGGACCACTATTCATGTTATCGACGACGATGCAGCGATGCGCGACTCGCTCGCGTTCCTGCTCGATGTCAACGGGTTCAGGGCATTGGTGTACGATTCCGCCGACGCCTTTATGCACCAGATCACCAACGATGCGTCAGACTGCGTCATTTCGGACATACGCATGCCGGGTTTGAGCGGGATCGAACTCGTGAGAAAGCTAAAAAGCACAGGTTCGGCGTGCCCCGTGATTTTGATCACCGGTCACGGCGACGTGTCGCTCGCCGTCGAGGCGATGAAGGCGGGGGCGATCGATTTTATCGAGAAACCGTTCGACGATGCCGTTCTGCTGGGCGCGATCCAATCCGCCTTGGATTCCCGTCCGGTCGCTCAAGGCGACAACGCCGCTAGAAAGCAAGCAGAAATCCGTTTGGCCACGCTTTCTCCGAGGGAGCGCGACGTATTGCAGGGTCTGCTGGCCGGCAAGATCAACAAGGTCATCGCCTATGATCTCAGCATCAGCCCGCGCACTGTTGAGGTCTACCGCGCCAATCTCATGGCCAAGACCGGCGCGCGCAGCATGTCCGAACTGATGCGCATCGCGCTGACCGCAGGGATGTAAGGACCGGGCCGGCCGTCCCGCTCATTCGCTGCGGATGTTGGTCAGGCCGTCGCGAAATTACCCATGGTCGGCCGGGCCGGTGCCAAGGCCTGGCGCCGCCTGCAAGAGGCGAGCGCCCGTATCACATCCTCGCGCGCGATCATGCCCTTCAAGCAGTTATTTTGATCTACAACCGGCAGGCTTTTGAAGTGATGGGCTCCCAACAGGTGCAGCACGTGTTGCAGCCTTGTCTCGGGCTCGACGGTAACGACCTGCCGCGACATGATTTCGTCGACGGTCGTTCCCATCATATCGTCATAATGTGGAAGGATCGCGTCCGGGGTAAGAGTGAACGCATCCAGGGCATCGGCCTTCGAAACGATGCCAACCAGCTTTCCGTCCCTGACCACTGGATAGGCATCCCGGTCTTCCGCGGCGAACAGACGAAGCAAATCGCCGGTCGTCATTTCCGGCGCGACGGCCTTTGCGGGGCTCGTCATGTTATGCTCAACGGTCTCTTCGAGGAATTCGTACATCGGCGGCCTCGTGCGGGTCGGAGTGAAGCCTGAAGGCTACGGCCTGACGGGTCTTCAAGATTTGACCCAAATCAAATGGGCGACGACGTCCCCTGGCCTTTGTTGAACCGGCGTTGATGGAGATCAAAGGCGAGCACGCCGAAGCGGTTCAACTGTAAGGATCAATCGGGAGATTGGAAAAATGACCAGCAACGGCGTCTATCTACTCGCTGCCGGCTTTTTTTGCTATTGTCCAATCTGCCGCGCATTACGGCTTTCCACATTCGGACGTCTTGATCGTCCGGTCTGAAGTTTTCCGCGGGGGCGGAGGGGTAACAACAGTGTCGGGCTTTCATCGGGTCGCGCGGTTTCGTCAGCGGCTGTACGGCATTCTCGATCATGGCTCGGGCATTGACGATCTCAGTGCGTTCGTGAACTGGACGCTGATCGCGCTGATCATGGTGACTCTTACGGCGACGGTACTGGAATCCGTGCCAAGACTGGCTGCGGCTCATGAAGAAATGTTTGACGTCATTGAATACGTCGCCTTGGGCGTCTTTTCCGTCGAATACGTCGCCCGACTGTGGACGGCGAGCGAACACCCGCGCTGGCGGCTACTCGGAGCCGTTCGCTCGCGTCTGCAGTTTGCAATAAGCCCGGCCGGGCTGATCGACCTTGTCGCGGTGCTGCCGTTCTGGTTGTCGCTGTTCATAGCGGCCGATTTCAAGGCCCTGCTGGTCCTGCGCCTGATCCGGTTCTTCAAGCTGACGCGCTATTCGCCCGCCATGCGCTCGCTATTGGAGGCGCTTTACACCGAGCGCCGCGCCCTGGTGGGCTGCTTCGTGATCCTTTGCGGCGCAACGCTGATCGCGGCAGCGCTCATGCATGTTGCCGAAGGTGCCGCGCAGCCAAACAAATTCGGCACGATTCCCGACGCGATGTGGTGGGCGATCGTGACGCTCGGAACGATCGGCTATGGCGATGCTGTGCCGGTCACGGCAGCAGGGCGGCTCTTGGCCGGATTGACGATCTTCGTCGGGTTGCTGATGGTGGCGCTGCCGGTGGGCATCGTGGCGACGGCATTTGCCAACGAGGTACACCGCAGGGATTTCGTCGTCACGTGGGGATTGGTGGCAAGGGTTCCCTTGTTCAGCGAGCTTACCGCAGTGCAGATCGGCGACGTCATGAAGATCCTGCGCGCGCAGAAAGCGGATAAGGGCACGATCATTGCGCGCCGCGGCGAGCCGGCCCACTCGATGTATCTGATCGTGGACGGTGAAGTGGAAATCAAGCTGCACCACAAGCATATCAACCTCGGCGCCGGCGATTTCTTTGGAGAGATCGCGGCTTTGCGGCAATCGCGCCGTTCCGCGACGGTTGTGGCGCTACGACCGACGCGCCTGCTCGCGCTCGATGCGTCCGATCTGCATGCCCTGATGGACCGGGAGCCGCAAATTGCCGCGCGTATCTGGGATGCGGCGCGCACGAGATTAGACGGCGAACTGGAAGTGGCTAGCGGCGATATCGTCGCGGCGGAGTTACCCGGGAAGCTGAATTTCGAACAAACGACGGGCCCCGGTTAGACGGCGCGCCGTTTTGGTCGGCTGGCCGCTTTAACGCGGACCGGGGCGCCGGGTTGACGGGTTTGCAACTGCTCCCACGCCGATAAGCAGACGAAAATCGCGAATACATTGACCACGGCAGCGAGTGTGACGATTGTCCAAACAGGCATCGATCATCTCCTTTTCAAGACGCAACCACCTTCGCAGCATTGATCCCGCAGGCGCGTTGACGTGGATCAAACACACGTCTCGCCGGAATGATATGATTTGCTCCAATCGTCCAGCGAGGAGATCAATATGCGTGCGCACCAGATCATGACCAGGAACGTCATCACCGTCCGACCCGGCACCTCGATCGTCGAGGCCGCCAAGCGGATGCTTGACAGCCACGTCAGCGGTCTTCCCGTGGTCGACGAACGCGGGAAATTGACCGGCATCGTCTCCGAGGGCGATTTCCTGCGCCGTTCGGAGATCGGCACACAGCGCAGGCGGCCGAGCTGGCTGCAATTCTTCATTGGACCGGACCGCGCAGCCAAGGAATTCATCCATCAAAGCGGGCGCAAGGTCGAAGAGGTCATGACGCGGGATCCGCTGGTCGTGAGCGAGGACGCGACGCTCGAAGAGCTCGTCCGCCTGATGGAGAAGAAGAACGTCAAGCGCCTGCCGGTGATGCGTAACGACCGCCTGGTGGGAATCGTCACCCGCGCGAATCTGCTGCAGGCCGTCGCGAGCCTGGCGCGCGATGTGCCCGATCCCACCGCCGACGACGATCACATCCGGGAGCGGGTTACCCAAGCGATCGCCAATACGGATTGGCGGCCCATCGGGCTGCAGGTCACGGTGCGCGACGGGGTGGTTCATTTGCATGGCATTGTCGTCAACCTCAACTCCCGCCAGGCAGCGATCGTTGCGGCCGAGAATATTGCCGGCGTGAAGCAGGTGCATGATCACCTTTGCTTCGTCGACACTTATTCGGGCTTCTATGTCGAATCGCCCGAGGATATTGCCGGCTGAGCCTTTTTTTGGAAAAAAATCGACGGTGACCCCATGACCCTGATCATCCGCGTGTTGTTTACATTGCTGGCGTCGATCGCGGCCTGGTTTGTAGCAAATGACGCCCTCAGCCTTAGCCTCATTGAGACCATCGTCGCTGTCGCGCTGATCATCGGCTTTGCGGTAGTTGCGACCGCTTGGACTGTTCGCCGGGACGTGTGATTTTGATTTCGGTCAAAGCCGGCGTCTTCGAACTTGCATAGTTGGACTTGAAGCAAAAGGAGACCATCGTGCCCTCATACGATGTACGTTTCATAAAGACCGTTTGCGACGATACCGGCCATGAACATCGGGCCTGCCAGGCCGCGTTCACGGTCGATGCCGACTCGCTGGTGGAGGCAGTACAGCGGGCGGAAGCCGATTTTTGCAATCGGAAGCGGGTCCACGACTGGACGATATTCGCCGACGCCGTGGAATTCCGCTCGCCGGCGGCTCTGGCGCGGGCATGGGCGGCATAACGCTGCCCGTCGAGCAAGATTGCGCGAGGCGATACCGTGGATAACGCTGCACGTCTCTACGCCGGCCTGAACGTGCCAAGATATACTTCCTACCCGACGGCGGCGGATTTTGCGCCCGTCGTAACGGCAAACCAGCACGCGGCCTGGCTCGGGGGCCTTAATGCCGAAGAAAGCGTGTCCGTCTACCTGCACGTGCCGTATTGCCGCGACATCTGTCTTTATTGCGGCTGCAACACCAAGATGGCGGTCCGTGACGACGTCGTTTCCAACTATCGCCGCGCGCTCGAAGCTGAAATCGCGCTCGTAGGCGATCTGGCCGCGAAGCGGCTGTGCATCGCGCGGCTGCACTGGGGCGGCGGCACGCCCAGTATCCTCGGAGTGGAAGGACTGCAATCCGTTGTCGCGGTTCTTCGCGATCGTTTTTCGTTCGAGCCCGGATTTGAGCACGCGATCGAACTTGACCCTCGATATGTGACGACAGAACTGGCCAACGGGCTCGCAACGCTCGGTATCACCCGAGCCAGCCTCGGGGTTCAGGACGTCAATCCGCTGGTGCAGGCGGCGATCGGCCGGCTTCAACCCCTGGCGATGGTTGAGGCAGCGGTCGATCGTCTTCGAGCGGCCGGCGTTCCAAGCCTGAGCTTCGACTTGATGTACGGGCTGCCGATGCAATCGCTCGAATCAATCCGCAAGACCTGCGCGTCGGTCGTGTCGCTGTCGCCGGACCGCATCGCATGCTTCGGCTACGCCCATCTTCCAGCGGTGAAGGCAAACCAGCGGCGGATTGACGAGGCCAGACTGCCCTCACAGGATGAACGTATCGATCAGGCCGATGTGATTGCCGAAGAGCTCGGCCGCCGCGGTTACCTGAGGGTCGGCATGGACCACTTTGCCAAGCCCGGCGATGCGCTGGCGACGGCCGCCGCCTCGCGCAATCTGCATCGCAACTTCCAGGGTTACACCGATGACGACCGCAAGATATTGCTTGGCCTCGGTGCGTCCTCAATCTCGACTTTTGCGAACGGCTACGTCCAGAACATTGCGGACGTCCCAAAATACATTCGTGCGATTGAAGCCGGATCGCTGGCCTCTGCCAGAGGCTGCCGGTTGAGCGACGAAGACCGACAGCGTGCGCGGATCATCGAGCGGCTGATGTGCGATTTCGAGGCCGATCTTGCCGTGCTCGCCCCGGACCTCGATCTTTCCGAGGAGCTTGCAGTGTTCGCTCGGATGCACGGCGAAGGGCTGGTCGAGATCGACGCCCGAAAGCTGGTCGTGACCGACGCCGGCCGGCCCGTTGTCCGCGTGGTTGCCGCTGTCTTCGACACTTTCCGGCGGAAGAAAGCGGCGCGATTCAGCGTCGCTGTTTGATCGTCGTTTTCGAAATGTCCCTCCGTTTGATCTGGATCAACGAGAGCGCTCACCCATGAGCTTAAATGGGGAGGTGAGTAGGGCACGTTACATGTTGGCACAATCTGACAAGATCAAACGCGACAGTTTTTTCAGCAATCTGCTCCAGCGGGCGAAAAATGCGGCCTTCCGATGGGAAGAAATGGTCCGCATGAGTTCGCAGGAAATCGATTGCATGGCCCGGGACCTGCGCGTTTCGACGCCGGAACTGCTTTCACTTGCCGCAGAATCACCGGGGTCCGCCGCACTACTTGATCGGCGTCTCGCGCTGTCCGGCTTGTCGAAAGATGTTCTGGCGGTCCGTTTTGGCGACGTGTTGCGCGACCTGGAGCGGGTGTGCACGCTCTGCGCCGCCAAGCAACGTTGCGCGGCCGATCTCGACTGTTCCGACCATGCCGAACAGCTGCCGGAATATTGTCCGAATGAGCTCACCTTGCGGGCGCTCGTCCACGAATCGGCGGATGCATCCGCCCAATACCGTTTCCATTAGTTTGGGTGATCCGGACCGGCGCCGGCGTTTGATTTCGATCAAAACATCCGCGACGCGCGCGTGATTTGAACAGCAAGTCGAAAAAGAAGGTTGCGCCATGACAACTGCGTCCGTTGGTTCGAAATCGATGACGATCGGCGAAGCTATCCTGCCACCGCTTTTTCTCGTGCTCGCATTCCTGTGTGCGATCGGAGCCGCAATGGCGCACGACGCGCCCTTTGCCTTTCATGCTTCGCTCGGCTGTCTTGCCAGCATTGCGGCGGCGTTCACGATCATCAATCGATACTATGATCGGCCGGCGGTGCTTCCGCCGCAGGAGATCCAGGGACGGCCAAACTACAATTTCGGTCCGGTCAAATTCGCTTCAGTCGCCGCGGTGTTCTGGGGCATCGCCGGTTTCACAGTAGGGCTTATCATCGCATTGCAACTGGCTTGGCCGGCCCTGAACCTCGATTTGCCCTGGACGACTTTCGGCCGGTTGCGGCCGCTGCATACGTCGGCGGTGATTTTCGCCTTTGGCGGAAACGTGCTGATCGCGACCTCGTTCTATGTCGTGCAGAAAACCTGCCGGGTTCGTCTCGCCGGCGAGCTTGCGCCCTGGTTCGTCGTACTCGGCTACAATTTCTTCATCCTGATCGCGGGTACCGGCTATCTGCTCGGCGTCACCCAATCCAAGGAATACGCCGAACCGGAATGGTATGCCGACCTTTGGCTGACGATCGTCTGGGTCACCTATCTGCTGGTGTTCCTGATGACGCTGGTCAATCGCAAGGAGCCGCACATCTTTGTCGCGAACTGGTTCTACCTGGCGTTCATTGTCACGATCGCGGTGCTTCACCTCGGCAACAATCCCGCACTCCCGGTATCGTTGCTTGGCTCGAAGTCATACATCGCCTGGGGTGGCGTGCAGGATGCCATGTTTCAGTGGTGGTACGGGCACAATGCGGTCGGCTTCTTCCTGACCGCCGGCTTCCTCGCGATCATGTATTACTTCATTCCCAAACGGGCCGAACGTCCGATCTACTCGTATCGGCTCTCGATCATTCACTTCTGGGCGCTGATCTTCCTCTACATCTGGGCAGGCCCGCACCACCTGCACTATACGGCCTTGCCCGACTGGGCGCAGACGCTCGGTATGACGTTCTCGATCATGCTCTGGATGCCGTCCTGGGGCGGCATGATCAACGGCCTGATGACCCTGTCCGGCGCCTGGGACAAACTGCGCACCGATCCGGTGCTGCGGATGCTGGTGGTGTCGGTTGCCTTCTACGGAATGGCCACTTTCGAGGGGCCGTTGATGTCGATCAAGGTCGTCAATTCGCTCAGCCACTATACCGACTGGACCATCGGGCACGTGCATTCTGGCGCGCTCGGCTGGGTCGGCTTCGTATCGTTCGGCGCGCTGTATTGCCTTGTGCCTTCGCTCTGGGGCCGGAGCCTCTACAGCCTCAAGCTGGTCAACTGGCACTTCTGGATCTCGACCATCGGCATCGTGCTGTACATCTCCGCGATGTGGGTATCGGGAATTCTGCAGGGCTTGATGTGGCGCGCCTACACCTCGCTGGGCTTCCTCGAATATTCCTTTATCGAATCCGTCGAGGCCATGCATCCGTTCTACATCATCCGCGCAGCGGGCGGCGCCCTGTTCCTGGCCGGCGCGCTGATCATGGTCTTCAATCTCTGGATGACAGTCAACGCCGGTCAACTCGAGAAAACCGGCGACGCCGGATTGCTCCAGCCCGCTCAATAGGTCATCGCATGTCCCTCTGGAACCGACACGCTATTTTCGAGAAAAATTCGATCGTCCTTATCGGCGGCATCCTCGCGGTCATCGCGATCGGCGGCCTCGTCGAGATCACGCCGCTGTTCTATCTCAAGAGCACCATCGAGGTCGTGGACGGCATTCGTCCGTATACGCCGCTCGAGCTGACCGGGCGCAACATCTATGTCCGGGAAGGCTGCTACCTCTGCCATTCGCAAATGGTTCGTCCGTTGCGCGATGAGGTCGAGCGTTACGGGCACTATTCGCTGGCGGCCGAGAGCATGTACGATCACCCGTTCCAGTGGGGATCGAAGCGTACCGGGCCGGATCTCGCGCGGGTCGGCGCCAAATATTCCGACGATTGGCATGTCCGCCATATGATTGATCCGAGGTCGATCGTGCCGCAGTCGGTGATGCCCGGATATCCGGCGCTGGCGGAGACCGAAGTGGACTTCGACAATATCGGGGCGCATCTGCGCACCAGCAGGGCCGTCGGCGTTCCCTACACCGACGAGCAGATCGCCAACGCCAAAGCCGATCTCAGGGCCCAGGTCGATCCCGACAGTCCCGACGCCGATGCGTTTCGGAAGCACTATCCAAAGGCGACTGTTCGCAACTTCGACGGCAAGCCGGGCAACCCCACCGAGCTCGATGCCCTCATCGCTTACTTGCAGATGCTGGGCACGCTGGTCGATTTCAAACTCTACGATGAAAAAGCCAACTTGCGCTGAATAGGTTCGAACATGAAAGCGATCCTCTCCATTGAAAACCTGGCCTCGAACCTCGTCCTCAGCTTCTGGACGCCGGTGTTCGTCGCGATCTTCATAGCAATCGTGTTTTATGCACTGCGTCCCCGTAACAAGACGCTGTTCGACGTCGCGGCGAAAATGCCGCTGCGGGAGGATTGACGGACCATGAGCGATCACAAGGACATTGACAGCGTCTCCGGCCATTCGACGACGGGTCACGAATGGGATGGCATCAAGGAGCTGAATACGCCGCTGCCGCGCTGGTGGATTCTCACCTTCTACGCGACGATCCTGTGGTCGATCGGATATTGGATCGTGTATCCGGCGTGGCCGTTGGTAAGGGGCTACACAACTGGCCTGTTTCATTATTCGACACGCGCCAGCGTCGCCGATGACCTTGCCAATCTCGAAACTCTGCGCGGCGAGAAGATGAAGGTGCTCGGCACTACCGCGCTTGCGGATATCGAGAAAGACCCGGCGCTGCTTTCGCTGGCGCGGGCGCGGGGCAAGACGGTGTTCGCCGACAATTGCGCGCCGTGCCACGGCAGCGGTGGCGCCGGCGCCAAGGGATACCCCAATCTGAACGACGACGACTGGCTCTGGGGCGGGTCGCTCGACCAGATCATGCAGACGATCGAGTTCGGCGCGAGGTCCGGACATGCCAAAACGCATGAGAGCCAGATGCTGGCCTTCGGGCGCGACGGAACGCTGAAGACGGACGAAATCGTCACCGTCGCCAATTACGTGCGCGCGCTGTCGGGTCTCTCGACCGCTCCCGGCTTCAATGCGGTAGCCGGAAAGAAAATCTTTGCCGAGAACTGCGTAAGCTGCCACGGCGATGACGGCAAGGGCAACCAGGAAGTCGGCGCGCCGAACCTGACGGACCAGATCTGGCTGTACGGTTCGGACCAAGCCTCGCTGGTTGAGACCATCACCAACGGGCGTGCCGGCGTGATGCCGGCCTGGAGCGGGCGTCTGGATCCCGTCACTATCAAGGCGCTGGCGGTGTACGTGCATTCGCTGGGCGGCGGAAAATAACATCCGATCCCGCCTCAGGGCCCTCGGCGGGCGCCGTTGATGTAGGTCAAGCACCGCCGCGGCAGCGCCTGTAAGTTCGTCCAGGGATCCTTCGAGCCGCTGGCATGAACAAGATGGTTTCGTCTGACGATCTGATGATGGACGATGATGGGCCGCTTTACGTGGCCCACAAGAAGGTCTATCCGCAGGCCGTCTCCGGCACATTTCGCAGCATCAAATGGCGGCTGATGGCGTTTTGTCTCGGCGTCTACTACCTGCTGCCGCTCGTGCGCTGGAATCGCGGTCTCGGCGCGCCCGATCAGGCCGTGCTGATCGATTTCCCCAACCGCCGCTTCTATTTCTTCTTCATCGAGTTGTGGCCCCAGGAGGTCTACTACTTCACCGGACTGCTGATCCTGGCCGCCGTCAGCCTGTTCCTCATGAATGCACTCGGCGGCCGCATCTGGTGCGGCTATCTGTGTCCGCAAACAGTCTGGACCGATCTGTTCTACGCCGTCGAACGCTGGATCGAGGGCGACCGCCGCGAGCGGATCAGGGCCGATGCGGCACCCATGACCGTCAATCGTTCGGCCCGGCGCGTGTTGAAGCACGCAATCTGGCTGGTGATTGCGTGGTGGACCGGGGGCGCCTGGGTGCTTTATTTCGCCGACGCGCCGACCTTGGTCCGGCAACTCGCCACGTTCCAGGCGCCGGCGATCGCCTATATTTGGATCGGCATTCTGACGCTGTCGACCTATGTGCTGGCCGGCTTCATGCGCGAGCAGGTCTGCGTCTACATGTGCCCGTGGCCGCGCATCCAGGCGGCGCTGACGGACGAATGGGCGCTTAACGTCACCTACAAATATGATCGCGGCGAGAAACGCTGCTCGTTAAAAAAATCGATAGATCTGCGAAATCTTGGCGAAAATGTTGGCGACTGCATCGATTGCAACCAGTGCGTAGCCGTTTGTCCTACCGGCATCGACATCCGGGATGGAGCGCAACTCGGCTGCATCCAGTGCGGACTCTGCATCGACGCCTGCGACACCGTGATGAAGAAGGTCGGACGGCCGACACGACTGATCGGCTATGACAACGACATCAACATTCAGCGTCGGATGGCTGGACAGAAGGAAATCTTCAAACCGATCCGGGCACGGACCGTCGTTTACGCATCTCTGATCGTTGTCGTCTGCGCCGTGATGCTCTATGCGCTTCTGACGCGCACGCTGCTCGACGTCAACGTCCTGCACGATCGTAACCCTGTCGCGGTGAAGCTCAGCGATGGTTCGATCCGCAACGGCTATACCTTGCGTTTTCTCAACAAGCGCGGATTTGATCGCGTGATCGCGATCGACATCGACGGCCCGCCCAACGCGCTGGTTCACGTCGTTGGCATCGACGCGGTGATCCCCGACCGGCCGATGATCGTGCTTGGCAGGGACCAGACGACCGAAATCCGTGTGCTGGTGACGGCGCCATTCGACGAACGGTCGGAGAAGTCGGCGCCGTTGCGGTTTCGAGTTACCGATATCGGGCTCGGCGAGGTCGCCGCAGCTACCGATCACTTCGTCTCACCCTGAAAGTCCCGAGGCCTCGCCACATGACGGCATCTGCCCCAGCCACGCGGCCGCTGACCGGACGCTTCGTTCTCACGGCATTAGTCGCGTTCTTTGCGGTCGTGATCGGCGTTAACCTCGTGATGATGCGATTGGCGATCAGCACCTTGCCGGGCACCGAAGTCGACAGCGCCTATAGCGCAAGCCTTGCCTACCAGAGGGAAATCCTGGCGGCGCGCCAGCAAAATGACAGGGACTGGCGGGTCGATGCGCATATCGAGCGCGGGCCCGACGGCACGGCTGCGCTGAACCTTCATGCCAAGGACAGGTCGGGATCGTCCCTGGTCGGATTGGCAGTTTCCGGAAGGCTCGAGCGGCCGACAGACCGGCGTGCGGATCGCGCGATCGAGATCGTCGAACGCGGCGGGGGGAATTATCGCGGCACGGCGCAAGGCGTCGCGCCGGGGCAGTGGGACCTGGTGATCGAGGCTGATGCCGACGGCAAGCGCATGTTTCTGTCGCGCAATCGGATCGTCCTGAATTGACGGGATCGGGATAGAACCATGCAAACGACGCTGGATTTTTCGCATTACGTGAAAAGCCCCGGGGCCGGTCTGCTCCACCTCGATCTCGCGGTCGAAGGGATCAGTTGTGCCGGCTGCATGGCCAAGATCGAGCGCAATCTGTCGAAGATTCCGGACGTGACGTCGGCGCGGGTCAATCTGACTGACCGCCGCCTGGCGCTGGAGTGGAAGGCCGGATCTGTCGACCCGGCGACGTTCGTCGATCGTCTGGCCGAGCTCGGCTACAAGGCCTATCCGTTTGAGCGCGCGGGCGCGGAGACGAAGGAAGCGGAACGTGCCGGATCGCTGTTGCGCCGTCTCGGCGTCGCGGCATTCGCGGCCATGAACGTTATGATGCTGTCGATTCCGGTGTGGTCGGGCAATGTCAGCGACATGCTTCCCGAACAGCGCGACTTCTTCCATTGGTTGTCCGCGCTGATCGTACTGCCGGCCGCTGCATATTCGGCCCAGCCGTTCTTCTCTTCCGCCTTCGGAGCCCTTCGGGCACGCAGCGTCAACATGGACGTGCCGATCAGCATCGGTATCGCTCTCGCCCTCGCGATGTCACTGGTCGAGACGGCCTCGCACGCCGACCATGCCTATTTCGACGCCGCTATCATGCTGATCGCCTTCCTGCTCGCCGGCCGGTACCTCGACCAGAATATGCGGCGGCGTACCCGTGCATATGCCGGCAATCTCGCCGCACTCAAGGCGGAGACGGCTACGAAATTCATCAACGGCGGGGAGATCAGGACCGTCCCCGTCGCCGCCATCCAGCCGGGGGACATCGTGCTGCTTCGTCCCGGCGAGCGCTCGGCCGTCGATGGCAACGTGGTCGAGGGGCGTTCGGAGATCGATCAGAGCCTGGTTACCGGAGAAACGCTGCCCATTATGGTCGGACCGGGTAGCCCCGTGTTTGCCGGCACACAGGTTCGCTCGGGCGCGCTGCGAGTCCGGGTCGCGGCGGCGTCGGAGCAGACGCTGCTGGCCGAGATCGCCCGCCTGCTCGATAACGCATTGCAGTCGCGCTCGCACTACCTTCGCCTGGCCGAACGGGCCTCGCGGCTCTATGCGCCCGTGGTGCATGCGACTGCGCTGTTGACGATGCTGGGCTGGCTGATCCTGGGCGCGACCTTCCATGATTCGGTTGTTACCGCGATTGCGGTGCTCATCATCACCTGTCCCTGCGCGCTCGGACTTGCCATTCCCGCGGTGCAGACAGTGGCTTCGGGGGCGCTGTTCAGCTCGGGCGTGCTGCTCAATTCCGGAGACGCCGTCGAGCGCATCGCGCAGATCGATCGCGTGATCTTCGACAAGACGGGAACGCTCACCTTGCCTGAGCTCGACGTTGCGAACGCCACCAATATCCCCGCCGACGTCTTCAGGCTCGCCGGGCGCGTCGCGCTTTCCAGCCGTCATCCGGTCGCAGCCGCGGTCGCGCGCGCTGCCGGCGAGAAGTCGCCGTTGCCGGGGATTGAAGAAGAACCAGGGCAGGGTGTCCATGGCCTGCTTGACGGCCGCGAGATCAGGCTCGGCAGGCCCTCCTATTGCGGCGCCGATCGATTGGCGGATGAGATCCTCAGCCGCGATCCCGAGGCGTCGGTCGTGGCGTTCAGGCACGGAGATGTTTGCGTTGTCTTCGCGGTAAGACAGCGCCTGCGTCCCGATGCGGCGGCGGTCGTCGAGACGCTTCACCGGTACGGTATCGCGATCGAAATCCTTTCTGGCGATCGCGAACCTGCCGTGCGCGCGGCTGCCCATGCGCTCGGCATTCACGAGTGGCGTGCCGAGGTGACCCCGGTCGACAAGATCGCGCGAATCGATGACCTCATGCGACACGGCTTCAAGGTGATGATGGTCGGTGACGGATTGAACGACGCGCCCGCGCTCGCCGCGGCCCACGCCTCGATGTCACCGGTCAGTGCCACCCATATCAGCCAGTCTGTTGCGGATGCGGTATTCCTCGGCGAGCGGCTGGCGCCGGTGGCTACCGCAATCGGCATTTCGCGCAAAGCAGCGCGGTTGATGCGACAGAACCTCTGGCTCGCCGTGATCTACAACGCGCTCGCGGTGCCGATCGCGGTTGCGGGGCTGGTCACGCCGCTGATCGCGGCAGCAGCGATGTCCGGCTCCTCGCTATTGGTCATGCTCAACGCGCTGCGGGCACGAGTCCGCACCAGAGAGGCCATTTGATGGAAGTCCTTGTCTATCTCGTTCCGCTTGCCGTGCTGCTTGGGTTTGCCGGCCTGATGGGTTTTCTCTGGTCGCTCAAAAGCGGGCAGTATGACGATCTGGATGGCGCGGCCTGGCGGGCCATCGCCGACGATGAGCCAGCCGAACCATCGAACGGCCAGCAACATCCATAGCGCGGGGGCAGGCCCCTTTTTGCCTCAACGGCCGCGTCTTTTTCCTGCAACTCCGTGAAATCACGGAGGGCTCCGGGATTGTACTTAGGGGAAATATCCAAATTTCGGAGATCGCAGAAACGGGCAAGTTTCCGGACATGAACGATTGAACCGGAGTATCTCACATGCTCGCTGCACCCGCCAAATCTTCGATGTATGTCCGCCCGCCCGTTCCGATGCGTTCAGGGGCGATTTCCGATGGCCCCTTGGGCATGATCGGCGCTCCGATGCGATTCGCCCGCAATGCCGAGGTTTACGGCGAGGACGAGCCGGCGGAATACCTTTACCAGGTCATCTCCGGTGCGGTGCGAACCTACCGCATGCTGGATGACGGGCGGCGCCAGATCAGCGCGTTCTATCTTCCGGGCGATATCTTCGGTGTCGAGGCAAGCGAGGTGCATTTATCCTCGGCTGAGGCCGTGACCGATGCCCAGGTGCTGGTGGTCAAGCGCAGCAGCGTTCTGGCCCGCGCCGAGCATGAAAAGGATCTCGCCAGGCAACTTTGGACGCTCACGGTACGCGAGCTGCAGCGCGTGCAGCAGCATTCTCTGGTGCTGATCAAGAATGCCGAGGAGCGCGTCGCCGGTTTTCTGCTTGAGATGGCAGGCCGTAATTCCGGCAACCCGGCGATCGAGCTCCCGATGTCGCGCAAGGATATCGCCGACTATTTGGGACTGACGATCGAGACCGTATCCCGGACCATTACGCAACTGGTGCAATCGGGCGTTATCGTGCTGGAAACGTCGCGGCGCATCGCCTTCCGCAATCGCGCGGCGCTGCAGCGGCTGAACGCCTGAGCATATCTGAATTCTGCCGGCCGCCGCGCAATTCGATGTTCATGGTCGACTTTCGCGCGGCGCTCCGATCACCTTGCCGGTCTCTGGATTGACGAGATGAACCCCCGAGCAGGCGAGACATGAGACTGTCCCGTAACGGGCATCATTTGAGTTAAAAAATTCATCGGCCAGCAGGCCTTGGACTTTGTGCCCGGTCCTGGGACAATCAAAGAGGATGGGTCGCCAGATTTGTCGGTCGCTCATCTGCTCGTTCCAAGTACGGGGTCCGTACGCGCGCCAACTGCTTTGTCAGGCGGCCTTTTTGAGCGCGGAAATCGGCGCGGCCGACCGGTTTGCGCCCTGTTGTCTGCTGCGTGTCCAGGCCGTGGTGCTGCGGTCAGCCCAGGCGAGGACAACGGCAAACAGCAAAAACACCGAAGTGACGGCGATCGTGACCAGAACTGAGTCAATTGGCATTTCCAAACCCTCCAGTATCAGAATGGAAATTGTCGTTCAGCCAGGCGAGTAAGCTGTTGATCGAGATCAAAAAGTACGCGTTATCCGGACGCTTTTCTCGCAACCGGCAAATACGCGTCGGCCCTTTAGGTCCGCGGTTGGCCCGGCGGACGATACATCGACCACGCGGCGGCCAGCCCGGCGAGCGCGACGACCAGAAGGATGACGATAAAAGTCTGAACGACGCCGAAATTCAGCGCGTCCCGCGAAACCAGCAGCGCCGTGATCGGCGCTGCCAGGATGAATAGCACCCGAACGATCCAGGCCATGGCGGGCTATTCCAGCGTCTTCAGGAATACCAGAAAGTCATTGATCTGATCCGGCTCGAAACGAAATTCCGGCATGGAGGGATGGCCCGTGACAATCCCTTCTGCCAAGGCTTCCTGCAACGTCTCGACCGGATAGCGCTGGTGAAGCGTTCGAAACGGCGGGGCGATTGCAAGCGGACTGGGACTGACCTTGTCGATGGCGTGGCACCTTGCGCAGTAAACGCGAGCAAGTCGGCGACCCTGCTCAACATTCGATGCTTTCGCCGGCGGGATGAGTATCGAACAACCGGCGAGGAGGAGCGCGGCCGATCGGACGATTGTTAATAGCTTCATCCGCAATGTCCTTTCGGCCGGCGCGATCGCGAAACAGTCAATGAGACATCAATGTCGGTACCGTCATCGACTGAAGCATGCCGCGCGTTACACCGCCTAGGATGCGCTCCTGAAAGCGCGAATGGCCATAGCCACCCATCACGATGAGATCGAGGCCTTCGTCGGCGGCGATTGACAGAAGGGTGGGTTGAATCTGGTTTCGATCGGCGAGGAAGGTTTTAACGCTGGGAGTAAACCCGCATCGCGTCAGTTGCTCGGTCAACGAGGTCGCCGAAGCTTCTTCCGGTATCTCTGCGTCGTTGATGCTGATGATGGTAACTGAATGCGCGCGGGCGAGGAACGGCGCCGCATCACGAAGCGCGCGAGCCGCCAGCCGGCTTCCATCCCAGGCGATGCCGATACGCGCTGGCACAAGCGGGCCTTTGTGGATGTAGGGGACAAAGAGAACCGGGCCGCCGGATCGGAACAGAATTTCCTGCGGTAGCGTATTGTCGAACGTGTCGCCTTCGGGTTCCGGCTGCTGAACGATAGTCAAATCATAAAGGCGAGCCATTGCGCCGATGGAAGCCGCCGCTTCCCCGGGCAGGCTTGTCAGCGCCCGCAGGCGGTAGTTGATACCGGCATTGCGCGCTTGCGCCCCGAACACCGCAAGCGCCGCGTCGGCCCGCTCCAACGCGTCGTTGCGTTCGCTCTCGAATGCCGCCGCCGCTACGGCGCCGCCGCTTTCGACGACGAATCCCACATTGGTGGTCTCGTAACCGACCGAAACCGCGTCGAGATGGGCGCCGCGCGAGGCTGCCAGCGAGATGGCGCCACCGATGACCGGGCGTGCCGCCCGTTCGGAAGGAATGTGAACTAGAAGGTTCTTCAGCATGGCCATTCTCCACCCTTTTGAGAGGAGCGGCCGCCGTTCGGCCGCGCGGTCATAAAAGGCCAAAAAGCGCGGCTGCGAATTGATCCATCTCAATCAGCCGTCGTGATGCTGTAGTCTAGTTGTCCATGTATCGTGCCGGCATCCGGCGCGGATCCGGCAATGGTGGCCAATACACGCTTGGCAAATCACAGGTGTCGAATGACGCTGGCTACTCCGATAAGTCGCATCGAAGAATTTCGCACCGCGCCCGTGCCCGACCCCGACCGGGCGATCCCGTCCGCCAGCGCACCGCCCACAGACTTCGCGTTGCGCCAGGATCGTTTTGCCGACGTGCTTCCTGCCTCCGAAAAGCTTGACCGTGCCCTGCACGCGGCTGCTGCCGGGTTGACGGGCGGATTATCGCCCGCTGCCATCTCGCTCGCATTCGCCGACTGGTTGTTCCATCTTGCAGTGTCTCCGGGCAGGCAATTGGCACTGGCGTCAGATGCCTGGCAAATGTCTGCAGAGTCTGGTGCAGCAGGCCGGGGAGCCGGCCACGCTGTTTCAGCCCTGGAAGCTGGTATCGCCGGCAGCCAGCGACCGCCGTTTTGCAGCGCAGGACTGGACCCTGCCGCCGTTCAATCTGGCAGCGCAGGCGTTCCTGCTTGGCGAGCAATGGTGGCAAAGGGCGACCGAGGTGCGCGGGGTTTCTCGCCAGAACGCCGCGATTGCAGGCTTCGCTCTGCGGCAGTTATTGGACATGGTGGCGCCGACCAATTTCGCCTTCAGCAACCCGGAAGTGATCCGGAAAACGTTCGAGACCGGCGGCGCCAACTTTGCTGGTGGTTGTCACAATTGGCTGATGGATTTCCAGAATTTCCTGACCCAGCAGGGCGGGTATGACGGCGAAGGCTTCGTTGTCGGCAAAGACGTTGCTGCCGCGAAGGGAAAGGTGGTCTTTCAGAACAAGTTGATCGAGCTGATCCAGTATGCGCCGACCACCTCGACCGTGCGGCCGGAGCCGGTGCTTATCATTCCCGCCTGGATCATGAAATATTATATTCTCGATCTTTCTCCGCAGAACTCGTTGGTCAATTATCTGACCGGACAGGGTTTCACCGTCTTCATGGTTTCCTGGCGAAATCCGACCTCGGATGACCGTGACCTGTCACTGGAGGATTATCGCGAACTTGGCGTTGAGGCGGCGCTTTCCGCCGTGCAAACGATCATTCCTGGGGAGGCCGTCCATGCGGCCGGCTACTGTCTCGGTGGCACGCTTCTCGCCATCGCCGCGGCAGCCATGACACCTCAACGCCGCGCCGCGCTTCGGACGTTGACACTGTTGGCGGCGCAGACGGATTTTACGGAGGCCGGTGAACTCACGCTGTTTATCAACGAGAGCCAAATCTCCTTCATCGAGGATATGATGTGGAAGCGGGGGGTGCTTGGCACGCAGCAAATGGCCGGTGCCTTCCGGATGCTGCGCTCGAACGACCTGATCTGGTCGCGCGTTGTGCGTGATTATCTGCTGGGCGAACGCGCACCTCCCAGCGATATCATGGCCTGGAATGCCGATGTGACGCGGATGCCGTTCCGAATGCACGCGGATTACCTGCGGCGGCTGTTTCTCAACAATGATCTTGCCGAAGGGCGCTATATCGCCAACGGCGGACCGATCGCGCTGTCCAATCTGCACGCGCCGATGTTCGTGGTCGGGACCGAACGCGATCACGTCGCGCCGTGGCGTTCGACGCACAAGATTCACTTTCTTGCGGACGCCGACATCACCTTCGTGCTGGCGAGCGGGGGTCACAATGCCGGCATCGTCGCGCCCCCCGGAGAGGAAGGGCACCACTACAAGATCTTGAACAAGCGAGCTGAAGGGCCCTATGTCGGTCCGGAAGATTGGGTTCGGACCGCGCGTGCGGAAGAAGGCTCGTGGTGGCCGGCATGGGTTCGATTCCTTACCGCACATTCCGGACGGCCGGTCGCGCCACCCACATTTCCACAGACGGCGAGGGATGGCGGGCTGCTGGCTGATGCGCCAGGGTCCTATGTGCTTCAACGATAGGCGGCTTCAAAAAAAGCCTTGCCTGGAAAGGGCGAACAGCGTGCCAGCGTCTGGCGCCGTTGCTCCAGCGTCGATGCGCGCGACAGCCACGGCTGTGCTCGCCATTATTTTCTCAAAGGCGAGAGGCGGAGTTCTGGTTTGATCTCCATCAAAACAGCAGACCCTTGGCCGGGCTAAACAATGTCCGGCCAACTGCAGGAGATTGCCATGACTTCGCAACTCGGACCGAACGTCGGGAAAGAAGTGCCGCTTGCAGGCAACGCTGCCTCGCAATCCGCTAAAGCAGGCCGGGATGCTTCTAATTATGCGGCCGATGCGCGCAACGCCCTGCTCGAGGAGATTTTGTTTGCCGGCAACGAGTTTCTGGATCGCACGATAACGGAGGCACATCTCTTCAATGAATTCCTCTCCAAGATGGCCGAAGCCCATTCCCTCAGGGATTACGGCGCGATGTACCAGGCGTGCAGCCGTCATCAACTGGATTTTGTGCGCCGGGACACGGAGCGGCTCTTGAAG
This sequence comes from uncultured Alphaproteobacteria bacterium, assembly GCA_963742425.1. Lineage (GTDB taxonomy): Bacteria > Pseudomonadota > Alphaproteobacteria > Rhizobiales > Xanthobacteraceae > Bradyrhizobium. Next base: position 979,632 of record CAVULR010000001.1, on the reverse strand, counting down.
CACAGCGAGCGCGTGATCGACAATACATCGAAGCTGGTCGAAAGCTGGCGACGGAACTGAACCCGGCGGCTTCATACCCAGCTTGTCCACACTACCGTGAGGGCTTGGTCGCGCGGCCAGCGCGATTTTGGCCCAGCGTCACAAGCGCTGGCGAACGATATCTTGGCCGGTTATGGTTATGGTTATGATTATGCCCCACCTTGCCTTCGCGGCTCGAAATCCCAAGGACGCTATAGGCAGGGCAGTTCCCGAAGAAAGCGGTGATGATAAGAACAAAACCGATCAATCCAAACCAGTGCCATCCCTGGATCGACAGGCCGTCCTTGAATGCAAAAGCGATCTGCGCCAATCCAACGACCATTCGCACGTACTGATCAAGCTTTCCCATGTTCGTGGGCATGACAGTGCTCCAAGCGTTATTCATTTTGACAAGATGTCACGATGCATTTGCCCTCGCTTTGATTTGCCCCAATTTTCGCACCTCGGGGCCTGACTAGGAAACTCCAGACCGCAGGGGACGATCGCGCAGATGTCGACTTATCGTCTCACCAACCTGCTGTCGCCGCGCTCGCTTGCCCTTGTGGGGGGAAGCCCGCGGCAGGGGTCTGTGGGGCGCGCTATTCTGCGAAACATGCGTAAGGCCGGATTCAAGGGCGTGCTCGGACTGGTCAATTTGCGCCATGCCGAAATCGACGGCGTGGCAACTGTCGATTGCCTGGCCAATTTGCCATTCGTGCCCGAACTCGTGGTGATGACCGCGCCGGCGTCAGCGATTCCGGGCCTGATCGACGAAGCCGGTAAAAAGGGAGCGGCAGGCGTCGTCATCGTTTCGGCCGGGCTAGGCCACGGCGCGGGTTCTCTGGCCGAGCAAGCCGAGCTTGCCGCGCGCAAATATGGCATGCGACTGATCGGGCCCAATTGCCTTGGCGTCATGATGCCCGGCGCAAATCTCGACGCAAGTTTTGCGGCGCATATGCCGGTCGCAGGCAATCTCGCCTTGATCACCCAGTCCGGTGCGATTGCGGCCGGCATGGTGGATTGGGCGGCGCAGCGTCGCGTCGGCTTTTCGGGGATCGTATCTATCGGCGACCAGCTCGACGTAGATATCGCCGATCTGCTTGACTATTTCGCGCTCGACAACAAGACGCGGGCCATTCTGCTCTATGTCGAAGCGATCAAGGATGCCCGCAAGTTCATGTCGGCGGCGCGCGCGGCCGCCCGCATCAAGCCCGTCATGGTCGTGAAATCCGGCCGGATGGCGCAAGGGGCCAGGGCCGCGGCGACCCACACAGGCGCGCTCGCCGGTTCGGACGCCGTCTACGATGCCGCGTTTCGCCGTGCTGGCATATTGAGGGTCTCGGATCTGCGCGAGTTGTTTGATTGCGCCGAAACATTGGGTCGTGTCGGCCCGCCCCAGGGGAAGCGGCTGGCGATCCTGACCAATGGCGGCGGCATCGGTGTGCTTGCGGTCGATCGGCTGGTCGAACTCGGAGGAATTCCCGCAGCCATCGCGCCAGCCAGCCACGAGAAGCTTGACGCGGTGTTGCCACCGACATGGTCGGGCGCAAATCCCGTCGATATCGTCGGGGACGCCGACGCCGCGCGCTATCAGGCGGCGCTCGAGGTGTTGCTGGAAGATGCGAGCAACGACGCGATTCTGGTCATGAACGTTCAGACCTCGATCGCTCCGGCCGATGCCATCGCCGCCGCCGTGACCGACGTCGCAAGGAGATACCGCCAACAGCGTCACGGTTCGGTCAAGCCGTTGCTCGCCGTCTGGGTCGGCGCGGATCAAAAGATCGGCGATCTCCTGAACGCCGAGGGGATTCCGAATTATCCCACGGAAGACGATGCGGTGCGCGGTTTCATGCATCTGGTGCGGCACCGCGAGGTGGTAGAGGCGTTGGCGCAGGTCCCGCCGGCCATGCCGAGCGCATTTGTGCCCGATGTCGATGCGGCCCGGCAGATCATGGCCGCGGCGCTGGCCGATGGCCGCGAATGGCTCGATCCCATCGAAATCAAGCGGCTTCTTGAGGCCTATGAGATCGCAATGGTGCCGACGTTCGTGGCAGCTGACGCCGAGCAGGCTGTCGCCCACGCTGCCGCGTTGTTTGCCCAGGGCATGACCGTGGCGCTGAAGATCATGTCGCGGGACATCGTGCACAAGTCTGACGTTGGCGGCGTCGTTCTCAATCTGACCAGCACCGATACGGTGCGGACCGCGACGGCCGACATCCTGGCGCGCGCCAAAGCGATTCGGCCGGATGCGCGGATTTCCGGCGTCATCGTCCAGGCGATGATCGTGCGCTCCCGGGCGCGCGAGCTAATTCTCGGCCTTGCGGACGATCCGACGTTTGGTTCGGTCATCGCGTTCGGACACGGCGGCACGGCGGTGGAGATCATTAACGACAAGGCACTCGCCCTCCCGCCGCTCGATCTGCAACTGGCCGGTGACCTGATCGCGCGCACCCGTGTTTCACGGCTGTTGCACGCCTATCGTGACGTGCCCGCCGTCAAACAAGATTCGGTTGCGCTGGTTTTGGTCAAACTTTCGCAGATGGCGGCCGATCTTCCGGAGATACGTGAACTCGACATCAATCCCTTGCTGGCGGATGAGACGGGCGTGCTGGCGCTCGATGCGCGTGTCGCGGTCAGGCGAGCGATACCCAAATTCGGCGGTTCGGGCCCGGCCAACTTCGCAGTACGGCCCTATCCGTCGCAATGGCAGCGGCACCTGCATGTCAGGGACAATTGGCGCGTCTTTGTGCGCCCGATTCGTCCCGAAGACGAGCCGCTGGTTCATGAGTTTTTGGGGCATGTCACCCCAAAGGATACCCGGCTACGGTTCTTCGCGCCGATGAAGGAGTTCAGCCACGAGTTCATCGCCCGGCTGACCCAACTCGACTACGCCCGCGCCATGGCCTTTGTCGCATTCGATGAGACCAGCAACGAGATGGTCGGCGTAGTCCGCATTCATTCCAACTCGATCTACGAAAGCGGCGAATTCGCCATCCTGTTGAGATCCGATCTCAAGGGCAGGGGACTGGGCTTTGCCTTGATGCAACTGATTATCGAATATGCCAAATCCGAAGGGTTGAAGCGAATCTCGGGCGAGGTCCTCCAGGAAAACTCGACCATGCTCAACATGTGCCGCGAACTCGGCTTCACGATCAAGTCCGACGCGGCGGATCCCTCGCTTTGCAACGTGGCCCTGGCGTTGTGACCGATCCGAATCCGGCGGAGCTGACGCGTTGGTCATCTCGACGCGCAGCAGGGCATTTTGCTGCCTGCAAAATGCTCGATCTCGGGCAAAGCGATCGGCGTCGATTTCGGCCTCGCCGTGGTCCGCGCGAGGCTCGCGAACGCAGAATCCCGCGAGGAAATTATTCGAGATGGCTAAGGTACGCCGTGACCAACCTGATCTGCGCATCCGTCAGATTATGCGCAATCGGTCCCATGATGGCTGAGTTGTCCGGATTGTTCTTGTCCAGGCCGCGTTCTTTGTCCCAGTTCTTCAGCTTTCGGAACATGTAGTCGTCGAGCTGTCCGGCAAGACGGGGAAACGCGTCGCGGCCTTTGGCATCGTCCCCGTGACAGGAGGCGCATGGAGGAATATCAGATTTCGCGATTCCTTCCTGATAGATTTTTTTGCCCTCAGCCGGATTGTCCGTTGGCGTCCCACCAAGCGGCTTGGGATTGAGATCCTTGAAATACTCGGTGAGAGCCTTCAGCATCGGCGGAGCCAGTACGTGGGCCACGTTGAACATCACCGGGTTGTTCCGTCTGCGCTCGATGAAGGCCTGTAGCTGGTTTTCGAGATATTCGGGCTGCTGTCCCGCGAGCCGCGGCATCGGATACGCGCCTCGAAATCCTTGCCCCGACAGCCCATGGCAGGTCTTGCAATAGTCGGTCTTGGCCTTAAGCGCTGCCTGCGAAACGTCGGCCTTGCCCTTGTCCTGCGCCTGGGCCGTCGCAGAGGCCGCGATGATGAAGGCTGCTGTCAGCAATACCGATCGAATCCGCATCAGATTGCCCTTTTGGATGATCACTACGTTACGCCGCAGGGGGTGGTTCGATCCAGTTTCATTTTTCCGGACCGACTTGATCCAGATCAATTCGATTCTTGCGGATATGGCCCATAAAGCTCAGTGGCGGGCAGCGATGGGGAATCACCGTCAAATTTGCCCATTTGATTGCCGTCGGCATGCGACGAAATATCATATTTCGCCGTGTGGCGAATTGTTGCGTCTGCAACGATAGTTGCAAAAATGTATCGTTACCGCAAAATCTGAATCCCCGCGCAGCTATTGTCTTGGCCACGCCTGCCGCTCGTGGACTATCGTTGTTGCCGTAGTGAGCTTGAATCGGGATTCGTGCGTCGGCACGAAGCGCTCCAAACAACGGGATAGCGCGCAATGCGGGGCGATGGCGGGCGTTTCACTCGGCCCTTCGGTAGTGTCGGAGTATTGGCGGCAGTCGCGTTTGTCGTCATTGCAGCGGGCTCCCTGACAATCGGCTTTGCGCCGCCGGCACACGCGCTTCCAAGCTTCGCGCGACAGACCGGACAACCCTGCGGCACCTGCCACACTGACTTTCCCGGACTGACCCCCTACGGCCGAAGATTCAAATTGCTCGGCTATACGACGGGGGGCGGCCCCTACAAGACGACGCCATTCTTCTCATCGCGCACCGCGGTCGAGGCGCGGGCGGAGTACAATAAGCTGCTCGGTTATGCGAAGGAGACGACCCCGCCTCCGCCGACGGGCGGCGAGAAGGGCTGGGTCCCGCCGATTTCGGCGATGTTGGTCGTCGGCGACACCCATCTCGCAACACCGATGTCGCCGCCGACCGATCCCTACAAGCCGAATGACAATATCATCGCCTCACCGCTCAGCTTCTTCTGGGGAGGTGCCATCACCAGCAACATCGGCGCCTTTGCGCAGGTGACGCGGAACTCGCCGGACCTCGTTGTTAACAATGTCTTGCCAAATGGACAGCCAGATCCGTTCGCCCATACATGGACTTGGGACAACACCGACGTCCGGTTCACCGACACAGCGAGGTTCGGCGGGCTCGACGTGGTCTACGGCATCACCGCTAACAACAATCCCACTGTGCAGGATCTGTGGAATACGACGCCGGCCTGGGCCTTTCCCTACGCGGCGCCGTCGCCCGGATCCGGCGGCAATGTGACTCCCTCGGCAGGTACGATGATCGAAGGCGCGTTCGCCGGGCGCGTAGGCAGCGTCGGGGCCTACACCATGCTCAACGACGTGCTCTATCTGGAAGCGAGCGTCTATCGCACGCTGAGCTTTGGCCAGCAGAATGCCCTTGGCACCGATCCGATCGGCTCGCCCGGCCTGTTCAACTACGCGCCCTACTGGCGCATCGCGCTCGAGCCGCACTGGGGTCCCCACACACTGATGGTCGGCACCTTCGGCATGTTCATGGATGTTCATCCGTGGAGCGATCCGAACGGGCTGATCTCGCGGGGAACCATCCCGCAGTCCGACAAATTCACCGATGTCGGTTTCGACGCGCAGTATCAGTACCAAGGCAGCAACTATTGGGTGACGTTGCGCGGCAGCTTCATCCACGAAGTCCAGAGGCTCGATGCCAGCTTCAACGGTTTCAATCCGGCGCAGATGTCGTCCAATCCGATCGATACGATCAACAGTCTACGCCTCTATTCCTCGCTGGCCCTGGGCGCCGACAATCGCATTGTGCTGACAGGCCAGTACTTCAGCACATGGGGTAGCGCCGACGCCGGGCTTTTCGGCTTTGACACCAACGGCGTAACCCCGCTGGGGCCCAATAGCAGCGGCTGGAACGCTGAAATCGCCTACATCCCGTTCGGCGCCAGCAAGTCGCCGGGCTGGCCGTGGTTTAACGCCCGCATCGGTCTGCAATACACCTATTACAACAAGTTCAACGGCACCTCGGTCGGCGCCCAGAACAACAACACGCTCTTCCTGCACGCCTGGCTGGCGATGTAGGCGGGATTGCAACGCACGGAGATCATGTGATGAACAAGCTGACCTTTCTCGGTGTCGCCGGGCTGGCCTGGACCGTTGCGACCCCAGCCGTTGCCGCCGACCTGCCGATGGCAGTGAAATCGCCCGTCCCGTTCGCGACGCGCTTCACGTGGACCGGCTGCTATGGCGGCGCCCATGTCGGCGCCGCGTTCCTGCGCCATGACGCCACCGATCCGGTGCTCCTGATACAGGACAACCTCGGCGGCCCCGGCACCACGGTCGGCACCACCACTGCCAAAGTCAGTACGACCGACGTGGCCCTCGGCGGCCAGCTCGGCTGCGACTATCAGTTTTCGCCAAATTGGGTCGTCGGTATTGAAGGAGCTGCATCCGCCGGCGTCGTCGATGGCCACAAGACGGTGGGATTACCGGCAGGCAATCTGGGCGACAGCGCGCTCGTCACTGTGAACACTGACCTGATGACGGCCATCACCGGCCGACTCGGCTACGCCGTGGACCGCTGGATGTTCTATGGTAAGGGGGGCGTGGCCTGGACCAACGACAAGTACAGCATCACTGGCACATTCGCCGGCACCCCCTTCGACGCGGAGGGCTTGGGCGCCTGGCGCATTGGCTGGACCGCGGGCGCGGGAATCGAATGGGCCTTCGCCGATGACTGGTCGGCGCGCCTCGAATACGACTACTACGATTTCGGCACGCCGGTGGTGAACATGATCGACTCCGGCAACGGCTTCATGGGTCCGGTGGCCTATCGACAGACGACGCAGACGGTCAAACTCGGAGTGAACTTCCACGTCTGGGGGTCCGGTTGGTGATGCTCGGAACCCGTTCAGTCGAGGCGGACGTGTCGCATTGCAGGCGAGGGCGCCGCATCGTGATAACGTGCGCGCGACTGACATTGCTGACGGCCGTTCTGGCGATGGCCTTTGCCGCAAGCGTTCATGCGCAGGGAAGGGTGGCGCCTGCGCGGGGCGGCCTCGAGGCCAAGCTTGAATATTGCAAGACCTGTCATGGACTGTCCGGCCAGGGCTATCTCGGATATTTCCCGATGCCGCGGCTTGCAGGACAACAGCCCGAATATATGGAGGCTCAATTGCGCGCCTTCATCGAACGCAGACGCTCCAACCCGATCATGCGGAACGTCGCTCATGTGCTGAGCCCGTCGATGATCGCCGCGCTGGCCCGCCATTTCCACGATCTCAATCCGCCGCCGTTCGGTGGCGGGCCCCGGGGCTTGATCGCGACGGGCAAACGAATTTACGAAGAAGGCCTCCCTGAAGCCAACGTTCCCGCCTGCTCCGCCTGTCACGGCATGGAGGGCAAGGGCCAGAATGAAATTCCGCGGCTGGCGGGGCAGCTATATCCGTACATGGTCGGGCAATTGGGAGGCTGGCGGCAAGAACGCGGTCAGGGCACGGCAGTCGATACTTCAGCGATCATGGCGCCGACAGCGCACAACATGACGCGGTCACAAATTGAAGCCGTCGCGGCCTACGTGAGTAATTTGCATTGAGTTCGGTTGTCTCATACGGCGATGTCGGCGACTGCGTGAAGCGCGAAAGCTTGGGATCATGAAGCGCATCGGGCTAAAAATAGCGATCCTGGCGGTGTTCGCGAGCACCGCCTTCAACCTTTCCGCTCGCGCCAGCGAAAGCACTGCCGTGCGCAACTGCACCTGGTGCCACGGAACCGGGGCGCAGGGTTACACGGTCGCGCCACGGTTGGCCGGGCAGAGACCGCAATACATCATGAGTGAGATCAGGAATTTTCGCGACCATTCACGAAACAATCCGTTCTCGAAACAATACATGTGGAGCGCCGTCGCCGCGCTCGATCCGCATACGACGCGCGATCTCGCCAATTATTTTTCAATGATCCGGCCGAAACCCGCCAATGACGGCGATAGCACGCTCGCTTCGCGGGGACGAGCGATCTATATGGACGGCATTCCCGAAGCCAACATCGTCTCCTGTTATGCCTGTCACGGACCGAATGCGGAGGGCGTGCGCGATATCCCACGTCTTGGGGGGCTGGCCTATTTCTATCTCAAGGGCCGGCTTAAGCAGTGGGGCCAAGGTTACCATTCGACCCCGGGATCTCCGATGCCGATGGTCGCGAGTCACCTCGGGCCGGAGGAGGTCGAAGCGCTCGCTTCCTATCTCAGCTTCGTCAAATAAGCGCATTTGGCTGAGCTGATCCAGGCGGTTTGACAGGCGTCTGCGAGCACCTCGATAGATCAATTTGCGCTCTTTCGTCAGAGTGCCGCTTATTGATCTTCCTCTCCCGCCGATGGCACTTGCTCCAGGCCGTTTAGCAGTACGGCATTCGGAAGGATTCGAATTATTCGCTTGTTCTCAAGCCTTGCGAGTGTGCGGCTGATTGTTTCGAGCTGCAGGCCGAGAAAATCAGCGATATCCTGGCGGCGCATTGGAAGAGGCACAGGCTGTGAACCCGTCGAAGGCAGTCCCAGGCGGCTGCGCCAGTTGACCAGAAAGGTTATCAGCCGTTCTTCTGCGGAGCCGTTGCCGAGAAGCGCCAATTGATCCTGAGTCATCCGAAGCTCGCGGGTCGCAAACTCCATCAGCAGGCGCATCAGGTTCGTGCTCGCCAAAGCGACTCTCTTCAGTTGTTGTCGGGAAAAACGGCAAATGCTGGCCTCGCCGACCGTATCGACGGAAAGGCCGAAGCGTTCGGTCAGCGGAATATCGAGGAAGTCACCGGGCAACGCAAACGATACTACCCGGCGGCGTCCGTCCGGCAGGCGTTTGTAACGACGCACAAGGCCGCGAGAGAGTCCGAATGCGGTCTCTGCAAGCTCGCCTTCGGAGAAGATTGTTTGCGCCGCATTGAGCCGATAGGGGCTTGCAAGCCGCGTCAACGCCGCCAAATCCTGCTCGTCACATGCGTCTTTGCAGAACAGCGTTGGGAAAAAAGCTGGTATGTCGGACATGGTGCGGTTATCGCTGCGCCGGCGCGGATGGCCTGCTAGTTGCAAGTATCTTCGAATCGTCGACTATTGTTTTTGATCTGGGTCAAGCGACCACCGTCGCCAAAACTGCTTTGCGGACAAAACAAAATGTCCAGCCCAATTTGATCTAGCGCAAAAGCTAATCCATTTTTGAGATTACGATGTCTACATCTTAATCGGTCACGCCGTGGGTCATTGCAATGATCATTGAGCGTTTGTCCCAGGAGCATCGCAATATTGAGACGCTGCTTGCTGTCCTCGAGCGCGAACTGGAAATCTTCGACCGCGGGGACCGCCCTGACTACGAGGTTATCCGCGCGGTCATCAGTTATTTCGAAGTCTACCCGGAAGTGTACCACCATCCCCAGGAAGGCCTGGTCTTTGCCAAGCTAAAAGTGCGCGATCCGGCTGCGGCTGCCAAGGTCGGCGATCTCGCGCTCGAACACCAGAAAGGAGCCGAACGATTGCGCCGCGTTGCGCACGCGGTCGACAGTGTGCTGGCGGATCGCGAAATGCTGCGGCAAACCGTGGATACCATTATTCGCGATTTCATCGAGCACGAGCGGCGCCACATGACGATGGAAAATCGTGACTTCTTCCCCGCGGCCCTCAAGGCGTTGCAACCCGAGGATTGGACCGAGATTGCCTCGACCGTGATCAGTCACAAGGATCCGCTGTTTAGTGAAGCTGCCGAAGCGAGGTTCGACGGACTTCGCGCGCATATCTTGCAGCTGGAGCAGGAGGCGGAAGCTGAACGAAACTAATAGCTTGGTTCGCATACCGCCTTGCGGATCATCGGATTTGATCCTGCGCAAAGAGGCACCGGCGCAGCCATGCCATATTGTGCATTCGACCATGGAGAGTGCGATGACAACGGTCCACAGGGAATCCTATCCTTTGGTTACAAAAATGATCGAGCTGTTCGGGGAATGGCTTAGCCAGCGGCGGCAGTTGATGGAACTGACGCAGCTCGAGGCCGGTCCTGGGGAGCTGGAACGGGTCGCGCGCGAGCTCGGCGTAAGCTCCGCCGATCTTCGCATGTTGGTGCGGCATGGGCCACTTGGCTCGGCTGAATTGCCGAAAATGCTTGAAGCGCTCGGCATCGACGAAGCGGCCATCCGGCGGGCGCAGCCAACCTTGCTGCGCGATATGGAGCGCGTGTGTGCATACTGCACGCACAAGCGTCAGTGCGATCAGGAGCTTGCGGCCGGCACGGCCTCGTCGAACTACAAGCAATATTGCGGGAACGCAGATTCGATCGAGGAGCTGACAATCAAGGGCTGAGCTTTCGGAAGCGAGCGTCCATTTTCTTCTTACGCATTGTCTCCCTCCGGCCTATAGCCGTGCGCCCGATACGCTCCCCCGCTTGTTCAATTTCATCGAAATTTTCGAAATTTGACGCAGATCAATGCAGTCGGTTTGGAACGCGCCCTCCCTAATCTAAACGGCATCGATTGCCGCGAATCAACAAACGAAAACGGGGCGACAGCAATAGGAGGGACGTCATGTCAGCGCCCAAAGTTGCTTCCCTGCTTGGCCTGGCCGGAGCGTTAGGCCTGATACTCGCGGTTTTGATGGGCCCATCGGAGCCGACAGACTACCTGCTCGATGCATCCTTTGTCTGCCTTGCGCTCGGTGGTTTGATCATGGTTCTGCACGTGCTCATCAATCTCTGGGCGGATTTCACCGGATCGGAAAGTCGGCATCGACCTCAATCGTAGGACGACCAGAGCTTCGAAGAGGGCAACTCTCGTATCATAGCGGGCCTTGCTCTAGTTCATTCAGCGGCAAGGACAGCCTGTTGCCTGGTTAGACCGAGTTGATCCCAGACCGCCACGAGCGCCGCGGCGAGCCGATCTATCAATGCATCGTCGTGATGTGGGGAGGGCGTGATGCGCAACCGCTCCAACCCTCGCGGTACGGTGGGGTAATTGATCGGTTGGATGTAGATGCCGTGATCGGCCAAAAGCAGATCTGAAGCCAGCTTGCACTTTTCCGGATCACCGACGTGCACGGGCACAATGTGGGTATCGCTCGGCATCACCGGTAACCGCGCCGCATGAAGGGCCGATTTCAGCCGCGCCGCGCGGTCCTGGTGGCGGTCGCGCTCCCACTGCGATGTCTTCAAGTGCCTGATCGCGGCGGTGGCCGCTGCGCATATCGGCGGCGGTAGCGCGGTCGTGAAGATGAATCCCGGCGCATAGGAACGCACAGCATCGATCAGGTTGGCTTTCGCCGCGATATAGCCACCGAGGGCACCGAACGTCTTTGCCAGCGTCCCCTCCAGGACGTCGATCCGTCCCGTCGCGCCGTCCCGCTCCGCTATGCCGCCGCCGTGCGGCCCGTACATGCCGACGGCGTGAACCTCATCGACATAGGTCATCGCGCCGTAGCGCTCCGCGAGGTCACAAATGCGATGCAGCGGCGCGACATCGCCATCCATCGAATAGAGGCTCTCGCACAAGATAAGCTTCGGTCGCCCGGGAACCGCCGCCTTGAGCAAGGCCTCCAGATGCTTGGTGTCATTGTGGCGCCAGATCTGTCTCTCCGCGCCGGATTGGCGTACGCCTTCGATCATGGAATTGTGGTTGAGCGCGTCGGAAAGCAAAAGGCAGTTCGGCAGCAACTTTGCTATCGTGGCAATGCCGGTCTGGTTCGAAACATAGCCCGAGGTGAAGACCAGCGCGGCTTCCTTGTCGTGCAGGGAAGCAAGCTCGCGTTCCAATTCTATCAAAGGATGGTTGGTGCCGGCGATGTTGCGCGTGCCGCCTGCACCCGTGCCCATGCGTGAAGCAGCTTCCACCATCGCCCCGATCACCTTCGGATGCTGGGCCATGCCAAGATAGTCGTTGGAGCACCAGATCACGACTTCGCGGGCACCATCGGGAGAATGCCAGATCGCATGCGGAAAGCGGCCTGCGATACGCTCCAGATCAGCAAACACGCGATAGCGGCGCTCGTCGCGAATCCGATCCAAAGCTGAATTGAAAAAGACGTCGTATTCCATGGCGCTTACCCCTTACGTTCCCGTGGCCTCTCGCGGTTCTTCGATTTCGTTCAACCTCTGCCGTTCCGCCTCCGTCAATCGTCCTGCTCCGGGAACGAATTCAGCGAAGCGGCGTCGCATCGGAGGAAAAATGAACACGACACCAGCCAACAGCGCCAGCAGCGGCGTTGCCCAGAGGATCGCCGTGTGCCACGTCAGGCGGGGTTTCAACAGCACGAACTCGCCATAACGGACGACCATGAAATTGATTACTTCGCGGTCGCTGTCTCCCGCCCGCAGCCGTTCGCGTACCAGCAAGCGCAGATCGCGCGCCAGCGGCGCTTCCAAATCATCGATCGACTGGTTCTGGCACACCATACAACGCAGTTCCGTCGAGATCCCACGCGCGCGGCTCTCCAGCACCGGGTCGGAAAGTATTTCATCGATCTGCACGGCACGAGCAGGGGCTGCAGCCAGCAGCGTCATGACCATCACAAGAATTCCGACGCTCCGACCCATTGATCCCTTGCCTTCTCTCCGTACGAAACTATTCGGCAGGCTGTACCAAAGCCTTCACTGCCGGCCTCGGCGCGCCGACCCGCAGCCTGCGGTCTGAGAGCGACAACGCTCCGCCCAGCACCATCATGATGGCGCCAAGCCAGATGAGAAGCACCAGCGGCTTGTGATAGAGGCGCAATGTGACCGAACCATCGGCGTTGCCGTCGCCGACCGAAAGGTAGAGCTGGCTAAATCCTCGTGTCAGCAGCGCCGCCTCCGTCGTGGTCATTCCGTCGCGCGCGGGAAACACCCGCTTAGATGGCTCCATGGTAGCGATCACAGAGCCGCCCTTACGCACGGTGAAGCGTGCGGCGATCTCGCGATAATTCGATCCGATTCTGTTGGTAACACCATCAAAAGTAAGATCGTAGCCGCTGATGGAGACCGTCTGAGAGGGCTTGAGCGAGACGATGCGCTCGCTGTTCCAGCTGGTCTCGCACACTATCCCCATGAGGGTGATCCCGAGCGCGAAATGCGCCACCGCCGTGCCCCAAGTGGAACGCGGTAACCCCGCCGCGCGACGGGTGATCGTTTTAACCGACCTGCTGCGCAGATTGACCCGTTCGGCGAGGTCGGTGAGTGAACCGATCATGACGAACAGGGCGAGCCCGATGCCAAAAGGAGCGAGCACCGGCTTTGCGCCCGCTGCGGCAAGGGTTGCGGCAACGCCGATCAGTCCTATGACGCCGGCCGCGAGCAAACGCTGGGTGACGCCATACAGCTCGCCGCGCTTCCACGACAACAATGGTCCGAAGGGTACCGCCACGAGCAAGGAGGCGAAGAGCGGCCCGAAGGTGAGATTGAAGAACGGCGCACCCACGGAGATCTTGTCGCCGGTGAGCGCCTCCAGCACCAGCGGGTAGAGAGTGCCGACGAAAACGGTCACGCATGCGGTAGACAGGAGCAAATTGTTGAGCACCAGCGCGCTTTCTCGGGAGATCGGCGCGAACAAGCCCCCTTGCTTGAGCATCGGCGCGCGCAAAGCAAATAATGCCAGGCTGCCGCCGATGAACACCATCAGAATCACGAGAATGAATAACCCGCGTGCCGGATCATTCGAGAAGGTGTGGACCGATGTGAGTACGCCGGATCGCACCAGGAAGGTGCCGATCAGTGACAGCGAGAAGGTGATGATCGCAAGCAGGATAGTCCAAACCTTGAGCGCGCCGCGCTTCTCCATCACCACGGCCGAATGCAACAGCGCCGTACCCGCGAGCCACGGCATCAGGGACGCGTTTTCAACCGGATCCCAGAACCACCAGCCGCCCCAGCCGAGTTCGTAGTAGGCCCAATAAGAGCCCATCGCGACGCCGAGCGTCAGACACATCCAGGCCAGCAAGGTCCATGGCCTTACCCATCGGGCCCATGCGGCATCGATGCGGCCTTCAAGAAGTGCGGCCACAGCAAAGGAAAATGAGATGGAGAAGCCGACATAGCCGAGATACAGCATCGGAGGATGCACCGCGAGACCAAAATCCTGAAGGATCGGATTGAGATCACGGCCCTCGACAGGCATCTCGGCCAGCCGCTTGAACGGGTTCGAGGTCAGAAGAATGAAGAGATAGAATGCCGAGCTGATCCATGACTGGACGGCGAGCACGTTGGCCTTGAGGGATGTAGGTAAGTTGGCGCCGAATGCTGCAACCAGGGCGCCAAATACCGCAAGGATGAGCACCCACAACAGCATGGAGCCTTCGTGATTGCCCCACACGCTCGTGAACTTGTAGATCAACGGCATTTGTGAATGGGAGTTCTCGAACACGTTTTGTACCGAGAAGTTCGACGTGACGTAGCAGATGGTGAGCGAGCCATAGGCCAGTGCGACGAAGGCGAACTGCGCAATTGCCGTCGAGTCGGCAAGTTTCATGAGAGCGATATCGCCCTCGCGCGCGCCGATCACCGGCGCGATCGACTGCACCAGCGCCAACGCCAACGCCAGGACCAGCGCGTAGTGACCGAGTTCGGCGATCATTGCGATTGTTCTCTCTCTGCCTACCTTACGCTTGTTTTTGCTGCGGCAGCGTTCGGAGCTGACGTTTCCTGCCAGTGCCCCTGTTTCTTCAGGGTTTCGACCACCTCGCGTGGCATGTAATTCTCGTCGTGCTTGGCAAGAATCGTATCGGCCCTGAAGGTGCCGCTGGGCTCGATCCGGCCTTCTGCGACCACACCTTGGCCCTCGCGGAAAAGATCGGGAACGATCCCTCGGTATCGGACAGGAATCTCGGAATTTCCGTCGGTGACGTCGAAGCGGATATCGAGATCGTCGCCTCGCGTCAGGCTGCCCGGCTTGACCATGCCGCCAAGACGAACGCGTGCACCGACGTTCACCTTCTTCTCGGTCAGGTCGGTCGGGGAGTGGAAAAACACGATGGAGTCGCGCATCGCGCCGAGCATCAGCGCGACCGCAATGGCAAGAACACCCAAACTCGAGCCGATCAGAACGAGACGCCGCTGCTTCCGCGTCATGATCCCTCCAGGCCCAACTCTTTGGTGAATTCGCCGATACGGCGAATGTTCTCACTGTCGCCGGCAAGTGCGTTGCGGGCGCTCGCGGCGGCGGCCAGCGCCTTGTCGCGCTGACCGAGAACCGAATAGGCACGGATCAGGCGAAGCCATCCCTCGACATCGGAGCCGTTCTCAGCCATCCGCTGCGCGAGGCGTGCGACCATGCCCTCGATCATTGCGTTGCGCTCGGTCGGCATCATTTTCGAAGCGGCGGCAATGTCCTCGGCCTTTGGGCCAGGCTGCGCTATAGAGGGCGACGCTGATCCCACCGGGCTGGAAGCAGCCATGCTCGCGCCGGTGTCGGTTTCGAGCGCCCGAAGGCTCTCGTTCAGCCGCTGCAGGCTTTCCGGATTGTCGGCCAAGGCCGCACGAGCATCTGCGATCGCCGCCGTGACCTTGTCACTCTTGCCCAGCACGCGATATGAGCGCACCAACTGAACCCAGCCTGAAACATCGGAGCCGTCTTTCTTCAGCCGTTCCGCCAGACGCTCGACCATCCCCTCAATAGCCGATCCGCCGTGATCGGGTGGCGGAGCGCCAGCGCTTTGCGGTCCTTTTTCGTCGATGCGCGCCAGCGCATTCTTGATCAGTGAGAGGTACTCGGAACCTTCTGGCGCAGAATCGATCAAGGCCTGCCACCGCCGCTCGGCCTCATCCTTGCGGCCCTCCTGCTTGGCTGCAAGGCCCAGATAATATTGTGCCATCACGTCCCGGCTATCGGCGGCCTCGGCGCGGGTGAAAAGATCCTTCGCCTCCGGAGTTACGACGCCGCCGGCCGCCATGAAAATGGCTTCGCCGAGATCCCCCAGCCGGGCCGCGTCGGGACCGAAGATCTCGAGCGCATTCCGGCGCGCCTTGGCGGCATCATCGAAACGACCGAGACGGATGTAGACCGGCGCCAGCAACTCCCAGCCGCGGCCGTTGCGTGGGTTCTTCTCGAGAAACGCCTCGACCTCGGCGACTGTCTGCTCGATGCCCTCCGGCAATGATTGTCCGCTGGCTTCCGCATCCAGCGAGGCGGGCACCAGATTCGGCGATCCAAGCTTGAGATAGATCGCGCCCGCGCCGAGCGGCAGAAGCAGGATGGCTGCGGCCAACGTAGCATGGCGATAGAAATGCGCCGGGACGGGCTTCGCAGCGGATCTGTTGTTGGCCTCGGCTGCGGCGATCAGCCGCCGCGAGACCTCTACTCGCGCCGCCTCCGCCTCACTCTTTCCGATCAAACCAGCGGTTTCGTCGCGGTTGATTTCCTCAAGCTGATCCCGGTAGACCGCGACATCACTGCCCGACTGAACAGAGCGCGGCCGCCGCGCCAGGGGCCAGCAGACAGCAAAGACCGCAGCTGCGGTCAATAATGCGAAGAGAGGCCACAGAATCATCTAGTCACTTTTACGCTGCTGCCCTTGCGGGACCCGTTTGGAACCGGCCCCTTTCATACCCTGCGGGCCACGCCCGCGTTTGACATATATCACAAGTCAGCTGCGCTTAAGATGACCCTCACCCATGTCGCAAAAATCCGGCGCTACCACGCCCAGGCGACCGTTCCGCCGATCAGGTGGACATTGTAGTTGGGGTTGTTCCACGCCATCGACTGATAATAGGCGACCTGAGCCTGATTAAGTACCCCGAACATGTAGGGCATCATCAGGTCATTGTTCCAGTTGGTGACATGGTTGCGCTCCCAGGCGTAGCGAAGCCTGAGCGATACCTCGCCCCTGATGCCGGCGTTGTGGACGAGCTCCGGATCGAACACGTATTTGCCGTTCAGCTCCACCCGCTGGAAATTCGTCGTCACATCCGGGAATTGAGGGGCCGCAATATTGGAGCCGGAAAGATTCGATACCACCGGTCCCGTGCCGTTCTGGAACAACAAGGGTGACGAATTCTTCCCGATCGACGCGGTGTAGTTCACACCCACTTCGAACCTCTGCGGAATGAACGCATAGTTCAGCCCAAAGATGAAAGTGTTCACCCGATCGGTGATATTGGCGGTGTAAAGCTGGCAGGTGACCGGCGTCGGGCACGTATAGCCGGTATTCGGCGTGATCGCCCACGGCTGCACAGGGGTGTTGGATCCGTACATGAACTGGCCACGCTGCTCGTTCATGTAGGAGAACAGCAACTTCAGACTGGGCGAGTAAACGTAGGCCACTTCAACGCCGGCCGCCGTCGATCGATCGTGAGTGAGACCTAACTGGTTTCGCTGCAGCAGGTACTCGTCGTCGCGCCAGTTGACGTTCGGCGTGACCGTCAGATTGTGCAGGACGTCCACATCCAACTGGACCTTGGCCTGCCCACGGTTGCGGTCATCGAGATAGAATTGCCGATAGGCCGGAGAGTAATTGGTCGTGTTCGGAAATCCGGTCGGGACCGTCGCCGAGACCCTCGGTATGGGCCACTGGAACATGCCGACATTGCCGAGATAGTCGTAATTGCCGGCGCGACGCTCGCTATAGGACGCGCTGCCGCGCAACGTCACCCACTTCTCCGGCTTCCAATCGGCAAAGATCTTGCCGCCGTTCTCGGCGGTGGAACTCGCGTCGAATCGGGTGAAGTCGAAGTGCTCGTAATTATACGCGGAGCCGATATTGACCGTGTTGAACGGTCTCCAATCGACCTGGGCGACGCCGTTCTGCCGGATATAGCCCACCATGAGCGGGTTAACCGGGGCGTAATTGATCGTCGTGCCCTTTGCCGAGGTGGCATCAGTGATTACCCAGTCAGCGATGGTGATCTGGGGGGTCTGGTTGTCGTATTCGTAGTAGCGGTAGCCGAACTTCGTCTTCAGATTGGGATTGATCTGCGTCGTGACGACGTTGTTGACCAGGATCGTGTTGATCTGCCCGTTCAGGCTCTGCGCAGGAAGCGAAGACAACGACGCGCCCTGCTGACCGGTCGTGAGCGTGACGGGATTGATCGAGAATGGCAGGAACTGGTCATTCTGCCGCATGCCCGTATAGCCGATCGTCCCCATGTACCGGCTGTTCAACGGCAGATCCATACCGACCGTTCCGGTCACGCCATTGGCATTGTTGCTGGGCGGCGTGGACATCTGCGCCAGGGGTTTGCTGTTCTGGTCGCAAATGGTGCCGGCAGAATTGCAGAAGGGATTCTGCACCGTGTAGGAAGCGAAGTCGTCGCGATAGTACGAACCGTTATAGCCTACCAACGCATTGAATTTCTGGCCCCAGGGCGAGGTGCCGATGTACTCGCCGCTGACCCCAAAGTTCTGCGTCTGGTCGTGCACCGGCTTGGGGACGTCGACGCGTGCGCCCGAGTTAGTCGGAGTGAACAGAACACTGTCGACCTGGGTTCCCGTTCTTCTCAGGTCCGAGTAGTTGGCCCTGATGTCCCAATTGTCGGTCGGCGTGTAACGATAGTCCACCGACGCCGTCTCTCGCTTGATGCCGATATCGGTGGGCGAGAGATTTTGGTTGATGATGGCTGCGATCGCATTGGCTTTGTTCGTTACGCCGGGATTGGTGGTGGGATAGCAGGTCGCTGACGTGAGACATCCGGGGGTGCCGGCGGCGTTCAACAGATTTTGCAGATTAGGATTGGCCAGTGTCAGCGTGTTGGTGCCGATGCCGGTGAATAGCGTTGATGCACTGGTGCTGTAGACATGCGGTGTCTGGTCATATTGGAAGTTCAGATACTGCTCGCCGGCCTTCGACCAGTAGGCGTTGTAACGCTGATCGCTGTAACCGACGTTGGTGCCCCAGGCGTCGATTTCATAGAGGCCATTCTTGCTGCCCGCGGCGACGAAGAAGTCGCCAAAGGCACCAGGCTTTATCGAGCTGTACTCGTAATATTTCGCGAGGCTGCCTTGGCCCTGCCAGATATGCCCCCCACGAGGCGGATCATTGATAAAACCCCGCCCGCCGAACTCGATGAAACCGTGCGTCCACCAGGGTGAATCTTCGACCACCAACAGCGGAGCCTTGACCGGCAGATCAGCATCGGCAGCCATGGCCCTGGGCACGACAGGTCCGAAGGCCGTCAACAGGGCCGCAACGGCACACGAGTAAAGTACTCCAGAAAGCGATTTCATCTTCAGGCCCCATGGGCAGTTAGTTCGAACCGTCGTCGCCGTTCCTCAGGATGTGAAATGACTACCTGTGCAGCAGAGCTCCCGATGGACTATTGGTGCCGTGCACCTGCGTGTGGCAGTTGTTGCAGGCGCGTCCGATGATCTGATAACTGTTCAGTCCGGCCGCCGGGCTGTGACCAAATCCATGGCACTCCGTGCACAGCCGCGGCCGCGAGACCTTGAGCATGTACTCGTTGATCGAGCCGTGCGCATCGTGGCAGTTCAGGCAGTTCTCGCGCACCGGCGTGTGCTCGAACAGGAACGGTCCGCGCTTCTCGGCGTGGCACTTGTAGCAGGTGTCGTTGATCGTAGCCGTTCGCAGCAAGGCCTCATTGGCGGTGCCGTGCGGCTGGTGGCAATCGGTGCAGACCATCTTGCCTTCGCGCAGCGGCATGTGCGAGGTGCGGACCATCTGCGCACGTTTGTCCTTGTGGCACTGGAAGCAGGTCTCGGGTTCGTAGACGGTCTTGAGCTGGAATTTTGCCGACACCGCCCGCATGATGGTGTGGCAATCGGTGCAGGAGACGTTGCGGACTTCATGTGTGCTGCCGCTCCAGTAGGTCCGGTCGCCCCTCTCGTGACAGGTCAGGCACGCCGCGTTGTTTTCCTGCACGCTGCGGGTCGGGTCGTTGGAGCGGAAGGAGATGATGCCGCCGACGCCGCGTCCACCGCCGAGTTTCACGTGCTCGGAACCGGGGCCATGGCAATTCTCGCAGGCGAATTTTCCGGGCTGGGTCTTCCAGATGCGGCCCATCAGCGTCTTGGAGAACGCTTCGGCGTGGCTCGCGTGACAGGTCATGCAGGCCTTGTCGCCGAGGAAGTGAGCGTCCACCACGGCACGGGACGGTCGGACAGGCACCGGAGGCGGGACAGGGGCCGGCGCTGGCGGGGCGGAATTCTTCGAAAGGAATTCCTTCAGCGCGTCCATGGCATTGTCGGCTTCGGCAAGCTTCACGCGGGGCTGATTTGACGCCGGGGGCGTTGCACCCGCCGATTGGGCGAACTCCTGAAGCTCGCGAAAGATCGCTTGATCGGCTTGCGCTGATGTTGCGGTCGAATGGCGCGCGGGTTGGGATCCCGCAGCAAGCTCCTTGGCGAAACTCGAAAGCGCCGCGAACGCTTCCTCACCACGAGGGACGTCGGCCTGCGGCGAGGAGCTTCGGTCCAATTTCTGTAGCGCGGCGTAGAGACCCTGACCCGAGGTTGGAAAGATCTTTTCAGCGGGCGTGACCTCAATCCCGACCGCAAAGGCCGGCTGGATCAGTCCGAGCACGGCGCCGCCGACCAGGATCGACTTGAAAAGCCTGAGGAGCCTGGCCAGCGGCAACACGTACCAGCGCACCGGCGATGCCTTAGAGCTCAGATATCGCTCACGATTTCCGGCTTTGCCCATCCAATACGCCCCCGCGAAATACCAGTCCCCGCTGGTAACGAAAAGGTTATTTTTTTACGACAGGCCCCTCTATTGCTAAAAGGTCACACAGTCGAAGATTTTTGCCGCAGACGGTCGCAACTTATTTCTTTTCGCTGGTGTCGGTGTCGTCGTCGGGATCCTTCGGCAGTTGGTGCGCGATGCCTTTGTGGCAATCGATGCATGTCATGCCGTTCTTGAAGGCTTCCTGCATCATTGCCGCAGCTTCGGGTTTTTGCTTGTGGGGATCCATCGATTGCACGGCATGGCAGTTGCGGCACTCCCGCGAGTCCGTCGATTTCATCGTCGCCCAGACGTGCTCGGCGAGTTCCAGCCGATGGGCTTCGAATTTTTCGCGGGTGTCGATAGTTCCCAGGACCTTGTGGAGCACCTCGTTTGAGGCTTCGATCTTGCGTTTGATCTTGTAGATCCACTGGTGCGGCACGTGGCAGTCCGGACAGGTCGCGCGTACGCCGGACCTGTTTGACCAGTGAACTGTGCGCTGCAGCTCCTGGTAAACGTTGTTGCGCATTTCGTGGCAGGAGATGCAGAAGGATTCAGTGTTTGTCAGTTCGAGCGCCCAGTTGAAGCCGCCCCAAAACATGATCCCCACAACGAAACCGCCTGCCGCAACCACAGTCCAGGCCAGCGAGGACGGGCGCCCGAGGAAAGACCTGAATCGCTTGAACCACCCGGTGTTCTTGCCACTTTCGTCCATTTTAGCCCCCAGTCGTCTGACCTGCGGTTACAGTCGTTTTCGATTTTCGAGATGCTTTAGTTGCCTTCCATAGCGACCCTGCCGTGTTGGGCGAAGTGCCGAAGACGCTTCGCCCTCAACGGCTGTCATCGTGCAACGCGTCCCTGCGCCACGCTGAAGTCCACCAACAAACGCACTACCGCGAGCAACCCGCCGGGTTACTGAACTCTTTTCACTTCTTTGCCGGCAGCTTGAAGCCGTTAGCTTTGAAGGCTTCGCCGAAGGGCTTGAGCGGGCCGCCCCCGGTCGGGTTTTGATGACAGGTCGCGCAGGCCTTTCCGGTCGCGGCCGCAAATTCCGGTTTCGCGTTCGCGGAGCGAGGAGCGGAAGCAACAAACGCGCATCCGATCGCCAGCGCCGCGACCAAAACTCCTGTTGATTTCAAGTTCATGTTTTCATCTCCTTGATGCGTGAGCAATCTATTTGGAGTCCTCTAGAAGTGTTTGACTTCGATCAATTGTCAACAAACCCCCGCACCTACTCCACCGGCACGAGAATCGAGATGCGGTCATACCCTCCCGGCGATCCATGCGAGGATCTTTGAGGAGGGGACGGTTTTCTTGGGTTTATGGGGATTCAGGGTCCCAGCGATTGCGCTCCATCCATTTCGGACGATCTCCTCAGCGAATTGCTTTGCATCGGCTTCAGTCTTGAATCGACGCGCGGCGCGCGCGCACCTGCGCTCCTCGCTATCGTGCTGCGGAGTGATGTTTGAACGGTAGGAAACGTACCAGATATCTGGCAAAGGCGGCCCCCAACGCTTCTGGCCGGTTCTACGGCCCAACTTCAGGTTAGCTCGTTTAGGGCTTTCTGGGAAATCGGGTTTGAGCCAAGTCAATTTTGTGAAAAATGGGCTAACGAGTTGTCGGCTCGACATCGGCGCAGCTGACCATCCGCCGGCTGGCATGCACGCGAGGAGGCCCTTCGTTGCATCGCAGGAGGTCTGCTGTTGCCCGGGCCGTCAAAATTTGACTTGGCGCAACAGGGGATGCATCTCTTTGGTGTTATCTTTATTTTGCTTGTGGTGGGTCCCGGAGAAGCCTGGGGGATGATAGGTCAGGCAAAGGTAAGGAAGGGAATTTACATGAGGCGACAATTACTGGTTCTGGGCGGCGCTATCGCCCTGGCGATCACGGGAATGATCGGCGAGGAAATGGTAAATTCTTCTGGGCAGGTCTGCGCCGCCACGGCAAAGACCAGCTTCAAGGACGATGTGTTACCGATCTTCACTGCCTACTGCTTCAGTTGTCATACGGCAGGCGGACAGGGTAAGGACCAGAGCGGGCTCGATCTCACCACCTATGCCGGTGTCATGCAGGGCACGAAGCACGGCCGGATGGTCATTCCGGGCGATCCCGAAAGCAGCAACCTGATGTGGCTCCTGGACTGGCGCGGGGCGCCGGAGACACACATGCCGCTTGGGAAAAAGAAGCTCTCAACCTGCGACCGTGACGTCCTTCGGGCCTGGATTCGGGAAGGCGCCAAGGACAACTGACCGAGGCCGCTGGCACCGCTAGCCTCTCGCAAGAGCCCTCGAGATCTGCGGCGCTTGGGCAAAAATCGTTAGCAAAAAACGTGACCGTGACTTTTCTGCAATAGAGACGAGGTTCGCGCCGAGCTAGTTTCGGCGCTTGACCTCTAAGGAGAGCGGATTTCCTGCGCTGAGAAAGGTTCGGTCATGGCGCCTCGCACCCGGTTTCTGTTCATTGCAGCGTCGATCATAGCCGTCGCATCCGTTGTCGCGGCGCCGACTGTTGCATTTGCCAAGAAGGGCAAAGCCACCCCCGCCACCCAAGCCGCGATACCGGCCCCCCTTGTCGTGCCGGACAGCAATATTCCGGCCGATCGGGTGCCGCGCTGTTTTGATTCCGTCATCCGCTATCCTTCACCGCCATGCTATTAAAGATCGTCGCGCGCGCAGCAACAATTTCCGTGGCAACGCCAAACTTCGCGACGGGGCCTTGCGCGGGCCTATAGGCGTGCGACCGATACGACGCGGTAAGTGTGCATCTTGCCGCTCTCGTTGATCGAAGCATACTCACCGGGCACGAAACGTTCATCGGCGAAGTGAAATCCCACTTCATCGCCGGCGCCGGAATCGTAGTGGAAAGTCCAGCCGCCACCTTGGTGATGGACGACATGACCGTGGTCGTCCTGCCGGTGCGGCCGCAATCGCGCGACCCGGCATGCTTCGCGATGCTGCCGCCAGAGTGTCGGATCGATCCTGTCGTTGCTATCCAGCGGCGCGATGATGACATAGGCGACGCTGGCGTCGCCCTCGGGGTGACCAGGCTCGCGCGCCAGTTCGATGCGTATCTGCCGGAACTGTGCGGGCAGGGACGTGTTCAAGATCGGTTTTTGATGTACGTTTTGCATTCGCTTGGGCTCTCTTGGGTTTACGGGCTTGAGGTCGATGCCGCCGTCCGCGGCCGTCTCTCGTCCGCTGCGGTCGAGGCTGAAGGGCGCGCGGCTGCCGTCGATTTTTTCAGGCTTCTGATGACGATCGTGATCAGCGGCACGATCAGTGAGGGCAAAATTCCATTGAGCGGATGATGGATCATTCCGGACAGCTCCGCCTGCAACGTGCGGGCTTCGAGCTGCAGGGCGTCGACCGAGGAGCTATGGATTTCATTCGCGAGCTCAAGCTCGCGTCCCGATGGTGGTTTCGCAGCGATGATGAACAGGATAGCGGCGAGCACGAAATTGAGCCCGCCCAGGATTGCCGCGGCCCAAATCGCGCTCCAGATCTGGACCAGCGCGAAATAGGCCGAAAGCTCCAGCATCAGGAGCCCGAACGCCGCGATCAGCGCCGCGAACGCCCGGAGTCCAAGGCCAACCAACAAATGCCGCATCCGGATGTCGGCAATGATCCGCTCGGTGCGCCAGAGTACGCGCAGGTTCTTGGTGATGTTCTCGGCATTCACCTCAGTGTCTCCTCAACATGAAGCCGACAACGATGCCAAGCGCGAACGCCGAGGCAAGCGACGTGATGGGGCGTTCCGATATGAAATCCTCGAGGTGGTCCTCCTGCTCGCCCAACGTCTTTGCGAGGTCGTTCAATGCGACCTTGATCTGGTCGGCCAACACCTCGGCACGATCCTTGGCGGCATTGGACAATTCCTCTCCCGTCGTATCGAGCAGGCGCGACATCTCTCCTTTGAGCGCGAGAAGCTCATCGCCGAGGCCGTTTGCACTGAACATCGAAGGAGTCCTGATTTCGCTTGTCCATAAAGTCTATGCCACTGTGCGAACACGCAATTGATTTGCATCAACGCCGCCAAGGGCAATTTCGGCTTTTGCGATAGGTCAAGAGGCGCGGCACGGCAGAGGCTAGGTTTCCACACCATTCAACGGGATGCGGATTTTGGCGACTTCACCAGTATTAGAGGCTGCCGCAGCCGGCGATGCGCTCGAGCTGCGCCCGGGCGGCTCGTGGACCGCAGCCAATGGCACGACGCTGGAGACCCTTGCCGCCGCTCTTGCGCCGCAAATTGACCGGTCGGCGGCCGTGACAGTGGATATGACCGAGGTGCGCGAACTCGACACGCTCGGCGCCTGGCTAATCGAAAAATTATCGCGCCGCGCGAGCGAAGCCGGACATCGCGTCAAAGTCACAGGTATTGCCGACAACTATGTCGGGCTGATCGAAGAGGTCCGTCAGGTCAATCGCCGCAACCCCGTCCCGGCGGTGGTGCGAAATCCGCTATTCGGCAGGGTGGAGGACCTCGGCCGCGGCGCGTTCAGTGCGACGCAGGACGTCGCGCTGTTCGCGGAAATGCTGGGTTCGTTGTTTATGGCGCTCGTCGGCGTGCTGCGCAGACCGAGGTCGTTGCGGATGACCTCGGTGGTGTACCAGCTCTACCGGGTGGGCTGGCAGGCCATTCCTATTATTGTTCTGATCACTTTCCTGATCGGCGCGATTATCGCGCAGCAGGGCATCTTTCACTTCCGCAAATTCGGCGCCGATTCCTACGTCGTCGACATGGTCGGCATTCTGGTGCTGCGCGAGCTCGGCGTATTGATCGTCGCCATCATGGTCGCCGGCCGCTCCGGGAGCGCCTACACCGCCGAACTCGGCTCGATGAAAATGCGGGAAGAGATCGACGCCCTCTCGACCATGGGGCTTGATCCCGTCGCGGTGCTGATCCTGCCCCGGGTCGTTGCGCTGATTTGTGGACTCCCGATCCTGGCCTTCATCGGATCGATGGCGGCACTTTACGGCGGAGGCCTGGTGGCCTGGTTCTACGGCGGCATGGGGCCTGCGATCTTTATCGCGCGGCTGCATGATGCCGTATCGGTCACGCATTTCGAGGTCGGCATTATCAAGGCGCCGTTCATGGCCCTTGTGATAGGCATCGTCGCCTGCAGCGAGGGCCTGCGGGTCAAGGGGAGCGCGGAGTCGCTCGGCAAGCAGACGACGACCTCGGTCGTGAAGTCGATCTTTCTGGTGATCGTGCTTGACGGGCTGTTTGCGATCTTCTTTGCATCGATCGGAATGTAGGGATGCCTGATGCAACCTCACGCTTCGCGATCCGTGTCAGCGACCTGGTTGTCGGCTTTGGCAAGCATGTCGTGATCGATCATCTCACGCTCGACGTCCGGAAAGGCGAAATTCTCGGCTTGGTCGGCGCTTCCGGCGGCGGCAAATCGGTACTGATGAGGACGATCATCGGGCTGATCCAGCGACAAAGCGGCAGGATCGAAGTGATGGGGGCGGAGATCGGCAAAACCTACACCGCCGACACTCAGGGCGCCGCGGGGAAGTGGGGCATCCTGTTTCAGCAAGGCGCGTTGTTTTCGTCGCTGACGGTCCGGCAGAATATCCAGTTTCCGCTGCGCGAGAATCTGGTGCTTTCGGATGCGCTGATGGACGAGATCGCCATCGCCAAGCTCGAAATGGTCGGCTTATTGCCGGAAGACGGCGACAAATTCCCTTCCGAATTGTCGGGCGGAATGACCAAGCGCGTGGCGCTGGCACGCGCGCTGGCGCTCGATCCCGCGATCTTGTTTCTCGACGAGCCGACGTCGGGCCTGGATCCAATCGCGGCGGGTGATTTCGACGCCTTGATCAAAACGCTGCAGAACACGCTCGGGCTCACGGTGTTCATGGTCACCCACGATCTGGCGAGCCTCAATACCGTCTGCGATCGCGTCGCAGCGCTGGCCGACGGCAAGATCGTCGCCATCGGGTCGATGCGCGACCTGCTGAAATCCGAACATCCCTGGGTGCAAGCCTACTTCCACGGCAAACGCTCGCAGATGCTGCAACCGCAATTGAGTTAAGAAATGGAAACCCGCGCTCCCTTTCTCGTTGTCGGCGCCTTCGTCCTGGCCGCGATCGCCGCTGTGTTCGGCTTCGTGTATTGGCTTCACAATACCGGCGGGCTTGGACCGCGCCTCACTTATCATGTGCAGTTCGAGGGTTCAGTGCCCGGGCTGCTGGTCGGTGCGGCTGTCCTCTTCAATGGCATCCGGGTCGGTGAGGTGACCGATCTTAGCCTTGCGCCGGACAACCCCCGGCGCGTCAATGCGGCGATCTCGGTTTCCTCGACGACACCGGTGCGGTCCGACACCAAGGTCGGCCTGGAATTCCAGGGCTTGACCGGTGTCCCCGTGATCGCGCTGGAAGGCGGGACCCTGACGGCGAATACGGGTGAGGTGCCGATCCTGATTGCCGAAGCCGGCGCCGGCGAGAGCATGACGCAGGCCGCGCGCGACGCGTTGCGCCGGGTCGATTCCGTGCTGAGTGAGAATTCGCAGCCGCTGAAGAATACCATCGCGAACCTGCAGGTTTTCTCGGAAGGGCTGGCGCGCAATACCGCTAAACTCGACGGCATCGTTGCCGGCCTGGAAAAAATGACCGGCGGCGGTACACAACCGAAGAAAACCACCTACGACCTTCGAGCTCCGGCAGATTTCGGTTCGGCGAACAAGACCATCGACGGGCAATTGGCAATTCCTGAGCCTACGGCCGTGGCGATGCTCGAGACGCAGCGAATTCTGCTCTCCCCGCCGAAGGATTATCCCGGCTTCGACGAAGCTCTCTGGGCCGACAGTATTCCCAAGCTGCTCCAGACACGCTTGATCGAGAGCTTCGAAAACTATGATATCGCTCACGCGCCACTGCGCACCATGGACGTCGGACGAGCCGACTTCCAGCTTCTGATCGATGTCAGGCGCTTCCGGATCGCGGTAGATTCAATGCCATCTGCCGAGATCGAATTGTCGGCGCGGATTATCGATAAGAGCGGAAAAGTCGTTGCTTCCCGCTTGTTCGAGCAAAGGCAAAAATTCGACAAGATCGAGCCGCCGACGGCCGCGGCCGCGCTCGATGAGGCATTCGGCCGGATTGCGAAGGATATGATCGCCTGGACCGTTCAGGCGCTACCTTGATTCATGCAGGCCTGGCCTCAGCGATCGCCTGATAAAGACTGATCGATCCCACTATCACCGGCAGGATTCCCATAAGCGTCCACGCCAAGGGCCATGCCGACGCCGCGCTGTCGGTTATGATCCAGATACCGAAGCATGCAATTCCCGCTGAAATTAGAAAAGAGAGCACTCTATCCATTTGGGGCCCTCGAATATCTTCCACGGGGGGCCATTTTAGCGATTTCACAATCCTGGGCTGCCCCTTCGGTTGCGGATTTGACCCACATCAACGCCTCGCCGTCGCCGGTTTGAGATCGTTTGTTGCTGGTCGCATGGGCAACGATGCGGGGCGTAGCGGGGCCAATCAACATTGGAGGGTGTGCCATGGCCGTAAAGTTCAGAACCGTGCTGGTTGCATTTGCGGTCTTGGGAGTTGCTGCGCTGTTGGCCACTGCTGCCGCCCAGCCGTTCGGCCCCGGCCCGGGATATTGGGGGCAGGGTATGATGTCGGGTCGTGGAATAGGTCCCTGGATGATGGGTCGCCGCAGCTTCGTCGGTATTTGCAATCTAGCCGCGACCGGCTTTGACGAGTGGCGGGCCGACAGAATCGAGCAACTGGTAAAACCGACCGACACGCAGCGCGCCAAGTTCGATGAATTCAAGTCGGCATCGATCAAATCGGCCGAAGCGATGCGTGACGCCTGTCTGACCAAGATACCCGATACTATCGTGGGCCGGACTGAAGCCATCGAAAAGCGCATCGACACGATGCTGCAAGCCGTTCACACAATACGGCCAGCGCTGGAAGCGTTTTATGCGGCGCTGAGCGACGAGCAAAAGAGGCAACTCGATTCCAGTTCGGGTCCTGGTCGGTTCTGGCGCTGGCGCGCCCGCTGGTAGCGCAGGTGATCGGTTATTCCGCTACCTTCCGCCTCGATCCGGCACGCCGCCGCGACCGCACTTTCTCCACCATCGGACGCCGCGCATCTTTATTTCCGCAGCGACGCAATATATTCGGCGATATCGGCTGCCTCGTTTCGGCTCAACGGAAAATTCGGCATCTTGGGATGCGGATCGAGAAGAAAGTAAGCAACCTTTTCGGGCGTGAAATCCGGCCTGCGAGCGACCGTCGCAAACGAAGGGACGTCGGCGCTGGCCTGCCGCTGACTGCTGTCAACCAGGTGACAGGTGGCGCACCAGCGCTTGGCGAGGTCCGCCCCATGATTCGCATCGGCCGCCATTGCCGATCCGCTCAGCGCGATCGTGGCGACAAAGAGAAGTCGGCCGTTGCGGAGAGCCAGTCGCATGGATGAATCCGTTCGTTTCGTTGCCAGGGCCGAAGCGTACCCAGGCATCCCTGAAAATGAAATATAAATGAAAATGGCACACCGTTGCTTTGATCTAGGACAAAAGTCGTTCTTGTGCGCTGGTTTATTATGGACGGACGTAAGGGAAGTTTGCGGCTGGCGAGTTTTGGAGCTTGCTTCCCTGGACGTTCGATTTGTGGATGCCCGTGAGCTCAAAGCTCACGGACGTCCGGTTCGGCATGTGCGCGGAATGGTCGATGTCATATGAACGCGGCCTGCGATGGGCACTCGTCTCGATCGCCGTTGCAGGTTTGGCGGCCGGCATTGCCGCCCAGGCGGCGGGCCGTCCGGGGCTCGCCGATCTTTTTTGGACGCTGGCGACCGCACCGGTGGTTGCCGGACTCGCGATCTCCATCATACGGGATTTTCTCGGCGGCCGGCTCGGCGTCGATGCGATCGCTCTGGTTTCGATGAGCGCGGCCCTGACGCTCGGCCAGCCGCTGGCGGGTGCCGTCGTCGCGCTAATGTATTCGGGCGGCAATGTGCTTGAGGAGATCGCCGTTGCCCGTGCCGAGCATGATTTGCGATCTTTGGTCGATCGCGCGCCGCGTGAGGCTCATCGACGCATCGGTGACCGCATCGAAGAGGTGCCGGTATCGGCGGTCGCGGTCGGCGACCAGCTTCTGGTGCGCGCGGGCGAAGTCGTTCCGGTCGACGGCGTCGTCACATCGAGTGCTGCGGCGATTGACGAGTTGGCTTTGACCGGCGAGCCGATTCCGGTGGCGAAAAGCCGCGGCGCCGCCGTCCTCTCTGGCTCCTTGAATGCCGGAGAGACCTTTGAAATGACGGTATCCGCAGCATCAGGCGAAAGCACCTATGCAGGCATCGTGCGCTTGGTGACCGCGGCGCAGACCGCGAAAGCGCCCTTCGTGCGCCTCGCCGACCGTTATGCGCTGATTTTCCTGCCGGTGACGCTGGCGCTCGCCTTGTTCGCCTGGCTGATCTCGGGCGATTTGATCCGCTCTCTCGCCGTGCTGGTGGCCGCAACGCCGTGCCCATTGATTCTCGCCGCGCCGGTCGCCTTCATTGCCGGTGTTGCGCAAGCCGCTCGTCGTGGCATCTTGGTCAAGGGCGGCGGACCGCTGGAGGCACTGGCGCGCGCGCATACCGTGTTGTTCGACAAGACCGGTACCCTGACGGTCGGTGGTGCACGATTGCTTTCGATCGAGGTTGCGCCGGGCGAAAACGCCGACGAGGTATTGACGCTGGGAGCTTCGCTGGAGCAGGCATCGCATCACGTTGTTGCGCGCGCCATCGTTGAAGCCGGCGCCGGGCGGGCCTTGCGCCTTAAAATGCCCGCTCAGGTGAGGGAAGCCATGGGCTCCGGGTTGCAAGGCGTAATCGACGGTCGGCGGGTTGCCGCAGGTTCGCGCGACATGATCTTTCCCGGCGGCCACATTGCCGAATGGGCAGTGCGGGCCATGCGGCGCGCCTCGTGGCGTTCGGCGCTCATCGTCTTCGTCGCGGTCGAGGGACGAGCGATCGGCGCACTGCTGCTCGCCGATGAGCTCCGGCCCGATACGCCGCGGGCCATCCGTCTGCTGCGCGAGGCGGGTGTTCGGCGCATGGTCATGGTCACCGGCGACCGCGCCGCCGCCGCGTACGCGATCGGCGCCGCGCTTGACCTCGATGCGGTGCTCGCCGACCGTGTTGCTTCCGACAAGGTCGATGCAGTGCGTTCCGAGCAGCGGCTGCATCCGACCATCATGGTCGGCGATGGCATCAACGACGCCCCGGCGCTGGCGTCCGCCGATGTCGGGATTGCGCTCGGCGCACGCGGCGCCAGCGCCTCATCGGAAGCCGCCGACGTGGTGATCCTCGCCGACCGCCTCGATCGGGTCGGCGAGGCCATCATGATCGCGCAACGGGCACGGCGGATCGCCATCCAGAGCATCGTCGCCGGCATGGGTCTTTCAACCTTGGCGATGCTTGCAGCCACTTTCGGCTGGCTGATGCCCGTGCCGGCTGCCATCGTTCAGGAGGTGATTGACGTTGCCGTGATCCTCAATGCCCTGCGCGCCCTCAGCCCAGCCGTTGGTCCCGCCGGCAGAAGCATAACGGCCACTGTGGGACGCAAGCTGCACCATGATCACCTTTCGCTGCTCGGCAGTCTCGATCGGTTGCGCTCGATTGCAGACACGCTCGACGATGCTTTCCCCGAGAGCGGCGCCGCATTGATTATGGAAGCCAACAAAGTGGTCCAGCAGCAGGTAGTCGTGCACGAGCGCGACGACGAGGGCAGCGTCTATCCGCGGCTCGCCGGGATCCTGAGAGACCGCCACGGTCTTTCCGCCATGAGCCGGGCGCACCGCGAGATATTGCATCTGGCCCGCCTTTTGGCCCGTGTCGTGGAGGATCTGCCTTCGGAGAAGATCGATCGTTATCTCATTCGCGACGCCCAGCGGATCATCGAGGCGATCGAGACCCTGGTCCGCATCCATACGGCACAGGAGGAGGATATCTATGAGGCCGTTGTCGCGCCAACTTCGCCGTAGGTTTTTGGCGGGATCTGCATTTTTGAAGGCTGGCGGCGATGGCGAGCGGTGCCGGGCGAAGGGCGGAGGAGGTAGCCTTGGCGCGCTCGGAGAGATTCGAACTCCCGACCCTCGGATTCGAAGTCCGATGCTCTATCCAGCTGAGCTACGAGCGCAATTCAATGAAGCAAATACACGGCGTTAAAGCCCGGGTCACAAGCACAAATCCGGTTGGCAGGATGCATTAGAGCAAGTTCCGCTGACCAGTCAACGCGTAGCCGCCGGGCCTGGATAAAGCGCAGTATGTCGGGTGAGTTTTACGCTGGGCAGCGACGGTCGATGTTTTTTGCCTTTCGGCGGACGCTTCGCAATTGGTTGGCGATTGGCCAAACCACGGGCCACAAACTACTTCGTCGCGCCGCTCGTCAACTGCAGGAAATGAACGAGGTGGCCAAAGTCTGATCTGGCAGGACCAACCGGACCGCTCGGACGACGTCGGGATAGAACGGAAGTGTCGGGTTACCGCGCTCTTGAGCGGGCATCGGTGTCCCGCGCTGTCGCCATGCCACAATTAAGTCCATGCCTTTGCGGACTGTGCAGGGGTGCAGGCGGAAGGATCAATGCGTCCACCTTTTTGGATCTATGGACTGGCTTTGGCGTGGCTGATCACGTCGTCCGCGCAGGCAGATGCTCGGGGCTTCGCGTGGTTTTTCGCGCACTCCAAACCTCAGGGAATTTGTTCGGGGCAGCATGTGGTCGCGACCTTCTATGCCTCGGGGCGGAGGACGGCAAGCGGTCAGGCATTCGATTCCAGCGCGTATGCAGGCGCGCATCGCACGCTGCCTTTCGGATCGCGGGTAACGGTGACGAATCCCGACAACGGCAGGTCGGTTACGGTGGTGATTAACGACCGCGGCCCATTTACGCGCGGGGTTACGCTTGATCTAACGCCTGGCGCTGCCCGTGCGATCGGCATGCATCGAACGCAGTGGGTTTGCATGCTCTGAGACCGAGTGGCTCTCCGGCTCCGATGCTCTATCTGGCTGAGCCACGAGCGCAATCCAAACTAAGGTGCGACCTCGCAACGTCAGAAGCAGGGATGCTTGCGGCGGTCCTGGCCGATATAGGTCGCGGCACTCTGGGCGCAGAAGTTGGTCGAGGGTCCATCGTAATAGGCGAACGTGCCGGGCAGGTGGCCGGGGCCGTAATTGTGGCTGAAGCTGATCTCATTGGGGAGCCAGTGAAGCCGCGCATGGTGATAGGTCCGCGCCTGCGCCAAGCCCGGCGCGATCGCCATCGCGGACAGAAATGCGGCTGAAACGAGCGTCAGTCTCTTCATCGCTGATACTCCAGGCGTCGGGAAGAAAGAGGGCACTTTAGACCATTCACCGCTGCCATCCAGAGCCGAAATGGCCCGAAAGGTGCGGAAAACTTGGCCCCAGCACAGAATTTATGCCTGATCTCGGAGGCTTTAAACGAAATTCCAACACAGTCCGGCCAGAGTTGTGCCGTCTGCTCCCGATACGTACCCGGTTTTCCCGGGGTCCCGACTGCCAATCCGGCTTCCGATCGACCATGCGCATCACGCCTCTCGCCCTGCTGTTACCAGCGCTTCTGGCCGCGACACCGACGCGCGCCGATCTGCATATCACCCGCGACCACGGCGGCTATGTCAGGGAATACAAGGCGAAGTACGAACGCATCCGCGACCGCAAAGAGCGTGTCATCATTGACGGGATTTGCAATTCGGCCTGCACGCTGGTGTTCGGCATCGTGCCGATGAACAAGATTTGCGTGACGCCGCGCGCCAGTCTGGGCTTCCACCAGGCCTATTACGACAAGGCATTTACCTTCGGCATCAAGGTCACCAGTTCCGAGGGAACGTCGGACCTGATGTCCTATTATCCGGAGACGGTGAAGGACTGGATCCGCCGCAACGGCGGATTGACCACCGAGATGAAGAAGATCAAGAACGGCGACGAGCTCTGGAAGATCGTCGATCCCTGTCCGGAAGAGTTCTGATCCCTCAAGCAAGCTCGATCGTTCCCGACATGACGGGTACGCAGCGGCCGCCGATGTAGGTCGCGGTGACAGTGCCGTTTTTCTTTTCGGCCAGCGCCTGCAGGATGCTCGGCCGCCCCATTTCGACGCCCTGAGCGATCGTCTTCGACAATGAAAGGTTTGCCTCCGGGCGCAGTTTCGCAAGCAGCCCGATCAGCGCGACGTTGGCGCTGCCGGTTGCCGGGTCCTCCGGAATGTTCAGGTGTGGCGCAAACATCCGCGCCCGGATGTCGATGTCGCCTTCATCGACCTGCGTATAGATCATGATGCTGACGGCTGGATGTTTCGTGACTTCAAGCCGGAACACATCGCCATTCGGGCTTGCGGCAAGCAGCGCGGTGCGGCTTTTCAATTCGGCCAGAATGAACGGTGCCCCGCATGAAGCAATGCACGGGCGATGACGGGAGTTCTCGATGTCGGTGAGCGAAATTCCGCAGGCCGACGCCACGAGTTCGCCGGCTATCTCGGCGCCGACCGAGAGCGGCTGCGGTGACGCGAGTTTCGCCCCGATCGCGGTCGCACCATCTCGCAGAATCTCGATCGGGACCAGCCCGGCCTTTTCCTCGAAGATGACACGATCGCCACTGACGGGCCGGCCGTAACTGGCGCCCGCGCGGGCCAGCACGTAGGCGGTGCCGACATTGGGATGACCGGCGAACGGCATTTCGCTGCGCGGCGTGAAAATCCGCACCTCTGCGGTATGCGCGGCGTTCTTTGGAGGCCGGACGAAGGTCGTCTCCGCCAGATTGAACTCGGCGGCGATGGCCTGCATTTGGCCGGTCGACAACCCCTCGGCGTTCAGGACCACGGCAAGCGGATTGCCGACGAATTGGGTGCCTGTGAACACGTCGACGGTTTGAAATTGCAGACGCATCATGCCTCGGTAAGTCTAGAACGTCACCACGCCGCGAATGGATTCGCCGCGCTTCATCAGCTCGAACGCACGGTTGATTTCGGCAAGCGGCATCACATGGGTAATCATCGGGTCGATCTCGATCTTGCCCTGCATGTACCAGTCGACAATTTTCGGCACGTCGGTGCGGCCCCGCGCGCCGCCGAACGCGGTGCCCTTCCACGTCCGGCCCGTCACCAGCTGAAACGGCCGCGTCGAAATCTCGGCGCCCGCGGGAGCAACCCCGATAATGATCGATTGTCCCCAACCGCGATGACAGGCTTCCAGCGCCTGCCGCATGACAGTGACATTGCCGGTGCAATCGAAGGTGTAATCGGCGCCGCCGATCTGGTCGGCACCTGACTTCGTCATGTCGACGAGGTGAGGGACGAGATCCTTGCCGAGATCTTTTGGATTGATGAAATGGGTCATGCCGAAGCGTTCGCCCCATGCCTTGCGGTCGCTATTGATGTCAACCCCGATGATCATGTCGGCGCCCGCTAGCCTGAGGCCCTGCAGCACGTTGAGCCCGATGCCGCCGAGGCCGAATACGATCGCCTTGGCGCCTTGCTCGACTTTGGCGGTGTTGATGACGGCGCCGATGCCGGTGGTGACGCCGCAGCCGATGTAGCAGACCTTGTCGAACGGGGCATCCTGGCGAATTTTGGCGACCGCGATCTCCGGCAGCACGGTGTAGTTCGAAAACGTCGAGGTGCCCATGTAGTGATGAATCGGCTTGCCGCCGATCGAGAAGCGTGAGGTGCCATCGGGCATCAGGCCCTGGCCTTGGGTGGCGCGGATCGCCGTGCATAGATTGGTCTTGCGCGACAGGCATGAGGGGCACTGCCGGCACTCCGGCGTGTAGAGCGGAATCACGTGATCGCCCTTGCGCACGCTGCTGACGCCGCGGCCGACATCGACCACGACGCCCGCCCCTTCATGGCCAAGGATCGCGGGGAATAACCCTTCGGGATCGGCGCCGGACAGCGTGAATTCATCGGTATGGCAGACCCCGGTAGCCTTGATTTCGACCAGCACCTCGCCCTCGCGCGGCCCCTCAAGCTGCACGGTCGTTATCTCCAGCGGTCGGCCCGCGGC
This sequence comes from uncultured Alphaproteobacteria bacterium, assembly GCA_963742425.1. Classification (GTDB taxonomy): domain Bacteria; phylum Pseudomonadota; class Alphaproteobacteria; order Rhizobiales; family Xanthobacteraceae; genus Bradyrhizobium. The sequence goes on along the minus strand of CAVULR010000001.1, from coordinate 944,097 downwards.
AACGGCAAGGGCGGCGCGAACATCCATGGCGGTCCTCATATTTGATCTGCGTTTTCCAGCGAGCGGGCCCGCAGGATTCACGATTGCCGGATAGCATATGTTCAGGCAATCAAGGCCGCAAATGAACCGGGACTTCGAAAAATTGGCCGCGCGCGCGGCGCCGGCGATTTTCGTCGTGTTCTGGAGCACCGGCTTTATCGGCACCAAATATGTGCTGCATAATGCCGAGCCGCTGACCTATCTCGCAATCCGCATGGCGCTGGTGGTCGGCCTGATGGCCGTTATCGCGGCAATCGCACGGCCGAAATGGCCCGACCGGATCGGCATGGCCCACAGCGCTGTCGCGGGCCTTCTGGTCCACGGATTTTACCTCGGCGGTACCGCGATCGCGATCGCCCATTCGATCCCCGCCGGCCTGTCGGCGCTGATTCCGGGCCTGCAGCCGATCCTGACTTCGACGATCGCGAACCGCTGGCTCGGCGAACGCGTCACGCCACTGCAATGGGCGGGACTGCTGCTCGGGCTCGCCGGCGTGGTGCTGATCCTGCACGATCGACCGATGAGCGGGGAGGCGGGCTGGGGCTGGCTCGCCTCGGGCATCTCGCTGGTCAGCATCACCCTGGGGACACTGTATCAGAGGCGATATTGCAACCGGATCGACTGGCGCGCCGGCAATCTCGTGCAATATATCGCGGTCACGATCTTCTTTGCCGTCGCGGCCTGGTTGTTCGAAAACAATGTGGTGCACTGGACCGCCGAATTCGTGCTGTCGGTGATATGGCTTGCGGTGGTGCTCTCGATCGGGTCGATCGGACTCTTGTACTGGCTGATCCGCCGCTCGGCCGCGACTTCGGTGGCGAGCCTGTTCTATCTGGTGCCGGCGGTGACCGCCGCGATGGCCTTTGTGCTGTTCGGGGAGCGGCTCGATGCGGTTGCGATAGCGGGCATGGTTGCCTGCGCCGCCGCGGTGTTTCTGGTCAACCGGTATTCATAGACACGCTCGCTCGGCCGGGGCGAATGGACGCGTCGAGTGAGGCATACCAAAACCTCCGGGCTTTTGCCCGGAGGTTTTTTCGCGCGATGCGGATCGATCAGCGCTTTGACTTCCTGGCCTTCTTCTTCTTTGCCGCTTTCCTGGTGGCCTTCTTCCCGGCCTTCTTGGCGGATTTCTTTGCGGATTTCTTGGCCGAGGATTTCTTCTTGGCTTTTTTGGCCTTCTTCTTCGGCATCACCTTTTTCGCGACCTTCCTGGCCTTTTTGACAGCCGTCTTGACCGCGCTTTTCGGCGCCTCTGCGGCGTTACTCATCGCCTCTGTGGTCTGCTCCAGAACAGGTTTCTCGTCGTCCATGTCGTCCCCCGGGGTTTGTCGAAGCCACGAAGATAGCGCGGGATTCGCAGAGGTGTCAAAGCGAGGACGCGGTGCGCTCGGAGGCGCGGACCTTCGCATAGGCCTGAAGCGCGCGTTCGCGTCCCAATTTGTGATCGACGATCGGCGCCGGATAGGTCTTGCCGAGCGCGATGCCGGCGCCGGCAAGCTCGAGCGGTGTGGCGCTCCATGGCCGATGGATCACGCTGTTCCGGCAACGCCGCCAGCTCCGGCACCCAGCGCCTGACATAGGAGCCCTCGGGATCGAACTTCTCGCCCTGCAGAATCGGATTGAAGACCCGAAAATAGGGTGCGGCATCGGCGCCCGAGCCCGCCACCCATTGCCAGTTGGCGGGATTGCTGCCGGCATCGGCATCGACCAGGGTGTCCCAGAACCACTTTTCTCCCTCGCGCCAGTCGATCAGCAGATGCTTGACCAGAAATGATGCCGTCACCATCCGCACCCGGTTATGCATGACCCCGGTGCGCCAGAGTTCGCGCATTCCGGCATCGACGATGGGATAACCGGTCTGGCCGCGCTGCCATGCCCGCAGCGCCCCGTCATCCGACCTCCATGGAAACGCATCGAACGAAGGTTGCAGATTGCGTGTCGCGAGATCGGGCACGTCAAACAGCAGGTGGCGGCAGAATTCGCGCCAGCCCAGTTCGTTGAGGAACTTGTCGATATCGCCGGTAAGGTGAGGGCGCTCGGCTGCGGCAAAGCGCGCAGCGTGCCAGATCTGCCGCGGGCTGATCTCGCCGAAGCGCAGATGCGGCGACAGGCCGGAGGTGCCCACCCGATCCGGTCGGTCGCGCTGGGTCGAATACCCGGCCACGCCAGTCTCGAGAAATTCCCTGAGCCGCGCCTGTCCGGTTGTCTCGCCTGGCCTCCAGGTGTCTCGAAGCCCAAAGGCCCAGTCCGGGTGGGTGGGTTCGAGGCCCCAGCTTGCGATGGTTTCGCTTGCAAGGTCGGGTCCGGGACGCAGCGTGTCAGGGACGGGCAAGGGCTTTGGCGGATCGCCCAGAGCCAGCAGCCGGCGCCAGAACGGGGTGAAAACCCGTAGTCCCCGGCCTTGCCCGGATCGGATGCTGGCGGGAGCCGCCAACAGATCGCCGGAAAAGTGTTGCGAGGCGACGCCGTTCGCGCCCAGCGCCGCGGCAACCTGATCCGCCACGGCCTGATGTGGCGCTTGCGCAATCTCGTTCCAGAATACCGCGCCGGCATGGGTCTCCCGCGCTACCGCGGCGATGACTTCTGCCGCGGGCCCCCGCCGCAGCACCAGCGGCGCGCCAGCCAGATCGAGGCTCTTTTGCAAGGCCCGCAGCGACTGCGCCAGCCACCAGCGCGCCGCACCGCCGAGCGGACGCGCGTTGAGGGCGCGCTGTGCCTCACTTGCCTCGTCGAAGACGTAGAGGCAAATCACGGGCGCGCCGGTCTTTGCCGCGGCGCTTAGGGCTGGATGATCGGAGAGGCGGAGATCGTCGCGAAACCAGACGATGCAGGGCGGGGCGGACGTGCTGGCCATCAGGCGGTTGAACTCGAAAGGCGGGTGTTGGGTCCGCGCGGGCATTGCAACTTTATCGGCATCGATCCGTACTACAGATGGAGCCTGGAAGGAGCAGGAGGATTTTATGAACCGGCATGTCGTGCTCTATCTGGCGACGCTGATCGTGCTCGTCCCGATCGATTTTCTGTTCCTGGGCGTCGTCGCCAAGGGTCTTTTCGTGTCGGAAGTCGGCGACATGCTCGGTGAGATCAGGCCGGCGCCCGCGATCCTGTTCTATTTGCTTTATGCCGCCGGCATCCTGATTTTCGTCAGCGGCCCGGCCAGCGCAACGTGGCAGACGACGCTGCTCTATGGTGCGCTGTTCGGATTGTTCTGCTACGCGACGTTCGAACTGACGTCGCTGTCGCTGCTCAAACACTGGACCTGGACGGTGGTCGTGGTCGACGTGTGCTGGGGAGCGTTCGTGACCGCGGTGGCATCGACCGCGGGTCTAGCGATAGCCAATTGGCTTGCGCCGAAGGTTTAGTTCGTCATTGCCTGCGACAAACGCGAAGCGTTTGCGCAAGGGAGCCAGCGGGTCGCGCGAATGCGCGCCCGATGACAGGCTCCGCGACGAAGCAATCCAGTTTGCACGCGGCTTTTGGATTGCTCGCTTCGCTCGCAATGACGGTAACGGCCTCACCTCGGCTGCGGCACGATCCGGATATAGGGTTTTGGGCTTTTCCAGCCCTGCGGGTAGATGGTCTTGGCCTCGTCGTCGGTGACGGAACCAGCGATGATGACGTCTTCGCCCTGTTTCCAGTCGGCCGGGGTCGCGACGCGATGCTTTGCCGTCATCTGCAGGAAGTCGATCACGCGCAGGATTTCCTGGAAATTGCGGCCGGTGGTCATGGGATAGACCAGCACCAGCTTGATCTTCTTGTCCGGCCCGATGATGAAGACGTTGCGGACCGTCAAATTGTCATTGGCGGTGCGCTTGGTGACATCGCCTGAGGTGGAGGCCGGCAGCATGTCGTACAATTTCGACACGTTGAAATCGGTGTCGCCGATCATCGGATAATTTGGCGCGGCCCCTTGCGTCTCCCTGATGTCTTCAGACCATTTCGAATGCCTGTCGACGGGATCGACGCTGAGCCCCATCAGCTTGACGCCGCGCTTGTCGAATTCCGGCTTCAGTTTGGCCAGCGCGCCGAGTTCGGTGGTGCAGACCGGCGTGAAATCCTTCGGATGCGAGAACAACAGCGCCCAGCTATTGCCGATCCAGTCATGGAATTTGATTTTGCCGTCGGTGGTTTCAGCCTCGAAATCCGGGGCTACCGAGCCTATCTGGAGAGCCATGGTTACTACCTCATGTCATTCAAGTTGCAGGAGAAATTGTGCCGTCCCTAGAGATGCTGGTTGCGGACCCGCTCTTCCAGGTCGCGTTGGATTGTTTCCTGATCGGCGAGGCGGCGAAAGACCACCTCGCTCAGGATGAACCCCAATAGCACGATGATGGCGGGAGGTATCCAGCCGGCATCCATTTCCAGGAAGGTAATGAGCCCGATAAACATCGCCACCAGCGAAATGACAAATCTTGCCATTTGAGCCTTCATGGCTGACAGCTCCCTGATGGTGGCCAATGCATCCATTATAAAGAGCGGAACCCCGAAACGGAACGGTTCGATGTGAAAGGAAAACATCCTTTTCCGTGCCGCAAGATGGCTGGCATTTTCTTTTGATCCGCACCTCCTGCGGAGAAAACTTCGAAAGGCTCTGCGAATAAAAGCATGCCCCGATTTTGCCCCGGGCATGCCGCATCGCTGCCGGACCGGATTGTCATCCAAACCCAACCCATGATGGGCGTCATGCGCGACAAGTTTCGAATCGTTAATCATTCGTTTACGCCCGCGTGGAATTGCTGAACCAGAACGAACAAGAAGCGAAAAGAGTACCCATGTCTGCTGCTACGCTTGAGCCCAGTGAATCGCCCAGCGCCCTCGAACCATCCTGCCGAGACACGGCTGCGCTCGCGCTTGCTATCGTGCGCGACGGCGTGATCACCGGCGAAGGTCCCACCACCAAGGGCCGCGTGCATTTTTCCCGCGCGCTGGATGCCGTCGATGCCGCCTGGTGCGCGCGGATCCTGACCGCTGACGTGGTCGAGCATCAACCGGTCAGCCGCGCCGAGGCCGAAGCGCTGTTCGAGATCGACGCCGCGGCCGCCGAGCGCAGCGACGACGGACGATTTGACGATCTGCTGGCCAAGGCCGTGGTGCATCATGCGGCGTCCGCGTCCGGCCTGCCGGTACCGCCGCGCACCGTGGCGCTGTCGCCGAAAACGGCGATCGAGAGCTGGGCGCCAACGCAAGCGGTCGGTGTCGACACCGAAGTGCTGGAGTGGATCGCAAAGCAGATGCGCGGCAAGCGCCGCGGCAACCTCACCCTGACGAGGCTGGTTGCCACCCTCATCGGTGCGGCGACACTGCCGTTCGCCGAACTGGGAAATTTGTTCGACATCGGCATGTGAGCGCGCGCACAATCGTCATTGCGAGCGCTAGCGAAGCAATCCCTGGCCACTGCGGATGGTCATACCCCCGCGAAGGCGGGGTATCCAGTAAGCCGCGGCCTTTCGATTCGATTGCGAAAGACCGGTGGAATACTGGATCACCCGCTTTCGCGGGTGATGACAGCGTTGGATTCAATTTTTCTACCGGCAACCATCCGCGCGACACGCCAGCCGCAGCTCGAAAAAGCGAGGCGGAAATTGCGCGGGAGGCTTCCAGTTCAAACCGGTTGCAAAATCCCCTGCAGGACCTCCCTGAAAACGCCGGACTGCAACTTGAAATGCTTGCCGGCTGTAGTCCTGGTAGTATCCCGCGGTCACCACGACAACGAGATCGAGGTCGGGGACGATACGGATCGACTGCCCGCCTCGACCAAGCGCACCAATCCAGTGGACCTCACGCCCATTGAGCAGGGAGCGGCCGAGCCACCACAGGTATCCATAGGATTGATTGTCCGTGGCCTTGATCTTCAGGGTCGTCGAGGTCTCGATCCACGCCTTGGAAACGATCTGACGGTCGTTCCAGCGGCCGCCCGCGAGGACGAGCTGGCCGATTTTTGCCATATCGCGCGGTCGCAAGCGCAATCCCCCTCCGGCATCGGTGTCCCCCTTGACCCGGCTCCACTCTACGCCGGTAATGCCCAGGGGCTCGAACAACGCCTCACGCGCAAATTCGTCGAGAGGGCGTCCGGTCGCCTTGCGGACAATCGCCGACAAGAGCGTGAGTGCGCCGGTGTTGTAGAAGAACTCTTGTCCTGCCGGGGAAGTCACCGGAAGACCGAGGACGTAGCGACAGGGATCTCGCGCCATATGCATGCGCACCTCATCGTTGTTGTCCTCGTTGCTCGGGATGGCCTCGACCCACTTCAGACCGATCGACATGGTGAGCACGTGCAACAACTGGATGCGTTCCTTTTCAGGGGTACGCAAGTCTGACAACTCGGGGAAAAAGCTGAAGATCGGTTCGTTGACGCTGCCGATCAGCCCGCGATCGATCGCGATCCCGACCGCGAGCGACGCGACGGACTTTGAAACCGATTTCACATTGTGGAATGTATCGGCATCGAAGGCGATGTGGCCCACCCGGCGGCTGTAAATCTCGTCGGAGCCGCTGAAGTAGCGCTCGAACACCAGCTTGCCGCTGCGGGCGACGAGCACGGCATGTATATTGGCCTCGCTGGCCTGGAGCCGATCGGCCATCCTGCACAGCGCATCGCGGTCGATGAGCTTGTTCTCATTGAGGGAGGCGACGGGCCAGCCATCGTCTCGCGCGACCGGAACGCCGCAGCCGTCGGACGGGTCCGCGTATAACGGCAACGCGGTGAGGGGTGCCAGCGCGGCTCCGCCGAGAAGTGCAACAAACCGGCGCCGTCTCATTCGATTTTCTCGTCCACACCCCTTGCGACGGCCAGAACATATCAGACGATCTGGCCAGGGGCGATTGGAGAGAGCGCAAAAATGTGTCCGGCGTTACTTCCCCGCCGTTTTCTGTTTGCCGCCTTCCGCATCAAGCCCGACCGTGCGGCCCGGGAATCCCGCCGCGTCGAAATAGCGTTGCCCCGACACGCGCTGGAAGTTCAGCACGGTACGCAGGCCGTTGGCGGGCGGCGACTTCACCGTGCCGGTGTATGCCCGCGGCGTGGCGCCGTTGGGCATCGCCTCCGTCATCACCCGCCCGACCAGTCTGCCCCTGGGCTTTGGCGTGAGGCCCAGCAGGCGCGCGGCGGTCGCGCCGACATCGGCATTGCTGACCGGTAACGGGTCGACATATCCGCCCTTGAAGTCCGGTCCGATCGCCGCCATGAAATTCATGGTGTCGCCGCGCCCGAAACTGCCGTGCATGCCCTGGCCCTGCCGCAGCACGGTGTCGGCGACTTCGACCGAGCAATTGGTGGGCTCGTCGCAGCCGGTCGTATAGGAGCGGAAACTGACGACGATCGCGGGGGTCGGCGTCACCGCCTTGCCCTTCAGCCCGAGTTGCGACATCGGCAGCGTGCCGAAGAAGCGCCCGAGATCGTCGTCAACGAAGATGCCGCTGACATAATCCTGTTCGAGCAGCGCCTTGACCGTGCGCCTTGCCAGTTTCCGATCCCGTTTCGGCAGATAGATCAAGTCCGATCCGCCATTGGTGGCCACCACCAAATCGGGCTTGGCGGGGTCGCTGCCGAGCAGACCGTTGCCGGCCTTGGGGTGGGCGCCATCTGCAACCCCAGCATTCTTGTTGTTGGGATCGAACAGCGGCAGCCCAAGCGCCCTGGCAAGATCGATCGCGAGAAAACCCATCGGCAGAAAATCTGTCGGCGTATCACCGTAGGTCACCTTCGCCGAAGGGCTGGTCTTGCTCTCTTTTGAAATCGTCGAGAAGCCGTGATCGGACGCGATCATGATGTTGGTGGTGGCGGCAAGCCCGAGATCGTCGAGCGCCTTGCGCAATTGCGCCAGATTGTTGTCGGCGTTCTTGATGCCCGCAAGCGACGTCGGCCCGTTGATCCCCGGTGTTACGGTGTTGAGGCTGTCGCCGGTGTTGTGCTGGCTGCCGTCGGGATCGCGCGACCAGAACACCAGCACGAACGGCTTGTTGCGCGCCTTGAACATCGGCAGCACGACCTTGGCGGCGACGTCGGCGAAATAGGCCTGCTGGGCGGTGTTCGGCACCACCGTGCCCGGTGTCTTGGCGTCTCCCGCCTTGCCATTGTCGCCGCGTGAAGGCGTTGCCAGCGACAAATTGGCTTTTGTCAGTGCGGCCTTCATTTCCTCCGACAGCGGAACGCCCTTGTCGCTGCCGGTGGCATCGTCGATCACGATCGAATGCAGGCCTTCGGCCCCTGTCTTGTCGGTATGGTCGAAAATCAGGGTGGGACCGAGCTTGCCCATGGCGGCCGTGCTGTAGCCTTTGGCGCGCGCCATCTTCAGCACGGTTTCCTCGTTCAGATAATCCCCTCCAAAATGCTCATCGGCGTCGATGATGACCGGATTGACCTCCAGGAATGGCGTGACGGTGCCATCCGCGGGTCCTACCGGATAACCGGTGTAGATCGTATTGGAGAAATCGCCGGTGTCGCCGAGATAGTGGCCGGTCGCCATCGCGGACGCATTCGCAGTGGTGAAGGTCGGAAACAGCGAATGCGAATTTGCGAAATTGACGCCCTTGTCGCGGACCTCGGCCATCGCCGGCGCGGTCTGCGGAGTGACGATCCGCCCGCGCAAACCGTCCGGCACGAACAGGATGAGACTATGCGGCGCGGCGTTCTGCGCAAACGCCGCTCCGGTGGACAACACGGTCAGGCCGGCAGATAGCAGGACGAGCAAACGACGCATGAATATCTCCCCTGGGAGGCAAATTTTCCGGCCAACCGGCCGTTGCCCCTTTTAGTTTTGCTGTACGACGGAATTGTTACATCGGTTTCTGGACGCCCGCGCGGCAATTATAGGCTTTTCGAAATCCCTCGGCCTGGGCATCATCCTCCGAACAAAACCAGCGATCCGGCTTCGCGAGGGCAGGATAACTGCGGCATCCCTGCAGGTGATAGACACCGACGTTTCCGGTAACGCGGGCGCGCACCGCAAACTTGCCTTTGATGTTGCAGCCCGCAGGCATTGCGGGATTCTCGGGGAAGAGCACCGCACGTATTTCGCGATCCTTGTCGGGTCTGCAGGCTTCGCCCAACAAGGCGCCATCCTTTTGTCCCCGGCGGAATTCCTGCGGGGCTACAAAGCAGCCTTTCCAGAGCCCCCGACGATCTTTCTTCGATGCGGTCTCGTCTGCTGCAAAGGGGCCTGGGGCTACAGGCTCGGATTTCGACGCCCGGCCGTTCAACGCAAACCCCTGGCGAACAAGAAACTGGTTCAAACTGACGGTCTCACCCTCGATCGTGCAAATGCCGATGTACCGCTTTTTGAACGCAGCCCGGCCCAGATTTTCGCAGCGCACCTTTCGGCTGCCGATCAGACTTGTCAGTTGATCGCGGGCTTCCTCGCCGCAGGCCCATGCGTCGGCATGTTCGTCGAGACATATCTGGTCCAGTTCCGGCGCGTCTATCCCGTCGAGCCTGTAGGTCACACCGGCCAACTGAAGCGTGCCTCCATCCCTGACGATCGTGTCGGCGGCCCAGCCCCCGCTTGCCGGCAAAACCGCCAGCAGCAGGTTGAAAGCATACATCGGTGATATCGCCATGATGAAAAACGCAGTGATCGGCCGACCTTGCCCACATAACAAAACTCTTTCGGTTCAGTCTCCGGTCGGCGTGATCCTGAATTCGATCACCTCGTTTGCGGCCGGTGAGACGCCAAAAAAGGGGTTTCGGGCGCGATCACCCGTTGCCTCCCACCGGTTTTGCTGTACGACGGAATTGTTACATCCGTCCCCGCGTGCCAGATTGCCGTTCTATCGCGTGCCATAGGTTGCAAACAAGCCAGCAAATGTTCAAACGAATTCTGATCGCAAATCGCGGCGAAATCGCCTGCCGGGTCATCAAGACTGCCCGCCGCATGGGGATAGAGACGGTCGCAGTGTTTTCCGAGGCCGACCGCGACGCACTCCATGTCGAGATGGCCGACGATGCGGTCCTGATCGGGCCACCGGCGGCGGCCGAAAGCTATCTCCTGATGGAGAAGATCATCGAGGCCTGCCGCAAGACCGGCGCGCAAGCCGTGCATCCCGGTTACGGTTTCCTGTCCGAGCGTGAGGCCTTTCCGCGGGCGCTGAGCAAGGCCGGCATCGTCTTCATCGGACCCAACGCCAATGCGATCGCCGCGATGGGCGACAAGATCGAATCGAAGAAGGCAGCGGCGAAGGCCGATGTCTCGACCGTGCCCGGCTTTCTTGGCGTCATCACCGACGAAAGGCATGCGGTGAAGATCGCCGACGCCATCGGCTATCCCGTGATGATCAAGGCCTCCGCCGGCGGCGGCGGCAAGGGCATGCGGATCGCGCATTCGACCTCGGAAGTCGCCGAAGGCTTTGGGCTCGCCAAGGCCGAAGCCAAGGCGTCGTTCGGCGACGATCGGGTTTTTATCGAGAAATTCATCGTCGATCCCCGCCACATCGAAATCCAGGTGTTGGGAGACAAGCACGGCAACGTGATCTATCTCGGCGAACGCGAATGTTCGATCCAGCGCCGCAACCAGAAGGTCATCGAGGAAGCGCCGTCGCCGCTGTTGGACGAGACCACCCGCCGCAAGATGGGCGAACAGGCGGTGGCGCTTGCCAAGGCCGTGAACTACGATTTCGCCGGCACGGTCGAATTCGTCGCCGGACAAGACAAGAGCTTCTACTTCCTGGAGATGAATACGCGGCTGCAGGTCGAACATCCCGTGACCGAACTGGTCACCGGCATCGACCTCGTCGAGCAGATGATCCGGGTCGCGGCCGGCGAGAAGCTGTCGCTCAAGCAGAAGGACGTCACGCTGACCGGATGGGCGGTGGAGACGCGGGTCTATGCGGAAGACCCATTCCGCAACTTCCTGCCCTCGATCGGACGGCTGGTAAAATATCGTCCGCCCGCGGAAAGCTCGATCGAGGGCATCACCGTTCGCAACGACACCGGCGTGCAGGAAGGTGGCGAGATTTCGATCTATTACGATCCGATGATCGCAAAACTCGTGACCCATGCGCCTTCGCGGGCCGCCGCCATCGAGGCGCAGTCGACCGCGCTCGATTCGTTCTACATCGATGGCATCCGCCACAACATTCCGTTCCTTTCGGCGCTCATGAACCATCCGCGCTGGCGCGAGGGCAATCTTTCCACCGGCTTCATCGCGGAGGAATTTCCCAGGGGGTTTGCGGTTCGCGTGCCCGAAGGCGAGATCGCGCGCCGGCTGGCTGCGGTGGGGGCGGCGATCGATCATGTGCTCGGCGAGCGCAAGCGGCGGATTTCCGGCCAGATGATCAGCAGGGTGGTGCAGCGCGAGCGCCGCCGCGCGGTGTGGCTCGATCGGGAGGAAATCGCGCTCGATGTTAGCCGTGAGGCCGAAGGCATTGCGGTGCGATTTATCGAGGCCGACGGCGCGCCCGGCAATCCGCATCGGCTGATCTCGTCCTGGGCCCCGGGCAAACCGGTCTGGCAGGGCACCATCGACGGCCGCGCGGTAGTCATGCAGGTTCGTCCGATTCCCAACGGCATCCGCCTTGCGCATCAGGGGTTCGAGGTCGCGGTCAACGTCTTCACCGAATCCGAGGCGGCTTGCGCGCGGCTGATGCCGGTCGGCATCAAGGCGGATAGCGGCAAGAAATTGCTGTGCCCGATGCCCGGCCTGGTGGTGTCGATCGCAGTCGCCGAAGGCCAGGAGGTCAAGGCCGGCGAAACGCTGGCGGTGGTTGAAGCGATGAAGATGCAGAACGTGCTGCGCGCCGAGCGCGACGGCACGGTCAAGAAGATCCATGCCGCCGCCGGCGCAACGCTGGCGGTGGACGCGCTGATTCTCGAGTTTGCCTGATGGGCCCTGTGCTGCGGCGTGCGTTCTTGCTGTTTGCCGGTAGCGTGGCCTTGGCATCGCTTCGTGCCGACGAAGTGATCGAATAGGTTAAGTTCGCTTAGGAGCGTCAACAGTGTCATTGCGAGCGCAGCGAAGCAATCCATCAACGAAAACTGGATTGCTTCGTCGCTGCGCTCCTCGCAATGACGAAAGGTACTGCCAATGACTTTCCGCAAGCGCCGCGACGCGTTTCGCTCGATCCTGGCGGGATCGGGATGCGTTCGTCCGGGGTCGGTGTATGACGCGATTTCGATCCGCATTGCCGAGGATCTCGGCTTCGAGATCGGCATGTTCGGCGGATCGGTGGCTTCGCTCGCAGTGCTGGGGGACCCCGACGTCGCGTTGATCACCTTGACCGAACTCGCCGAGCAGATGCGCCGGATGTCGCGCGCGGCGGCGTTGCCGGTGCTGGTCGATGCCGATCACGGCTACGGCAATGCACTCAACGTTCGCCGCACCGTGCAGGAATTAGAGGCAGCCGGTGCGGCCGGCCTCACCATCGAGGATACCCTGCTGCCGCAGGCGTTCGGGGAGGCCAAGCCGCAATTGATCTCGCTGGAGGAGGGCGTCGGCAAGATGAAGGCTGCGCTGGATGCGCGCGGCGATCCCTCACTGGTCATCATCGGACGCACCAGCGCGGCGTCGATGTCAGGCATCGCAGATGCGGTCGCGCGCGTGAGGGCCTATGAGGCGACCGGCGTCGATGCGTTATTCCTGGTCGGGGTCAAGACGCGCGCGGAAATGGAAGCACTCAGTGGCGCGACCCGGCTGCCGATCGTGCTCGGCGGCGCGCCCGAAGACATGGCCGATCCGGCCTATCTTGCAAGCCAGCGCGTGCGGATCGCCCTGCAAGGTCACGCGCCGTTCGCGGCGGCAACGCAGGCGGTCTACGAGACGCTGAAGGCGCTACGCGAGGGGGCATCTCCGAAAACTCTCAAGGGCCTTGCGTCGTCCGAGTTGACCGGCCGGCTCACGCGCGAAAATGATATGAAACAGCGCGGCGCGGAATTCTTGGGTTTGAAAAAATAATGAACGGCGTGCTCCGTCAGGTGACGGTCACCGGCCGGGTCCAGGGCGTCGGCTATCGCGCCTGGGTCGAATATCAGGCGAGGGCGCATGGGGTCGAGGGCTGGGTGCGCAATCGGCGGGACGGCAGCGTTGAAGCGCTGTTTGCGGGGCCGGCCGATGTCGTGGCCGACCTGATCACTATATGCCGGCGCGGGCCTTCAGCGGCGCGGGTGGACAATGTTCAGGATCAGTCGGCCGGTTCCGACGCCTTGAAATTGCGGCGCGCCGGCGAGCGCTTTTCGGTGTTGCCGACGATTTGAGCCGACGACGTCGCGTTCTTACCGGCGGCCCACAACCCGCGCCATTTTGTGATATTCCTCGACATCGCGATCGCGTTCATAAGCCGCCTTGATTTGATTATCGACGCTCCATCGGCCGGGTCCGGTAAAGAACAACAGCAGGAATATGAAGCAATAGAGGATCGCGCCATCGCCACCATTGAGCATCGGAAAAAAGCTCTTCGGTGCATGAGCCATAAAGTAGGCCACCGCCATATTGCCTGACAGGATGAAAGCGGTCGGCCGGGTAAAAAGGCCGATTGTTATGAGCGTCCCGCCGGCCAATTCCAGCAGCCCTTGAAACCAGCCTAGCGTCAGGAGGGCCGGCAACCCGCTCGGCGACGCCGGGAACCCCAGCAATTTCGCGGTGCCATGTTCCAGGAAGAGCAGGCCGATAACCAGGCGAACGATGCTGAGCGCCTCCGGCGTATATTTTTCCACGCGATCCAGCTTCATACGGGGAGCTCCGATACAGTTCTCTCGACCGAACAAACCGATGGCGGGGCTTTGTGGTTCCGGCGCGCCTTGCCCTAACGCGCTCGCGGCGTATCACTTTTTGCGGAGCGCGGCAGCGGCCGCTGGCCATGTTTGCCGAGTTCATCGATGGAAACGGCTATCGCTTCGCTCGTCGAATGCGATGTATCTTGCATCAAGACTGGACGGGTAAATTCCAGGGACTGGGAAGCCGAGGGGACCATGGCAACATTGAGGATGACATTGGCCATTTGTGCGGCGATGGGGCTCACGCTTCTTTCCGGTCAGGTGCAGGCCCAAGCCCCGGCGGCTCCATTGGCAGGTGTCGATGCAGGTTGGCTCGAGGACATTGTGATCGGCAGCCGCATCCTTGCCGATTTTGGCGTGCTGGACGGGTTCGGCCATGTCAGCGCCCGGCATCCGGCCAATCCCAACCGCTTTCTGATGTCGCGATCGCTTGCGCCGGCGCTGGTCACCGCTGACGACATTATGGAGTTCGATCTGGAGGGCAATGCCGTCGACGCGCGCGGCCGATCGGTGTTCCTTGAACGTTTCATTCACAGCGAAATCTACAAGGCGCGGCCGGACGTGATGTCGGTGGTCCACACCCATTCTCCGAATGTCATTCCATTCGGAGTAAGCCAGGTGCCGCTTCGGCCGTTGTTTCACAATCCGTCCTTCCTGGCGGCCGGTGTGCCGGTCTGGGATATCCGCAAGGATTTCGGCGAAACGAACATGCTGGTCGGTGATTCCGCGCTCGGTAAATCGCTGGTACAGACATTGGGCGACAAGCCGGTGGTTCTGATGCGCGGCCATGGCGACGTCACCGTCGGACCGTCGGTCAAGATGGCGGTGTTCCGCGCTTACTACACCGACGTCAACGCCCGGCTGCAATCGCAGGCGATCGCACTCGGTGGTGACATCAACTATCTGACGCCGGGCGAGGGCGCCAAGGCCGATCAGGTCAACTTTGCGGTGATCGATCGAATCTGGAATCTGTGGACGCTGCGGATCAAGCCTGCGCTTGGGAAGTAGCAGGCCGAATCGAGCCGGCCGAGCCAAACACCTCGCCGAATGCCTGCTTGAGCGCGACATCCACCTCCGCCATAGGTACGAAGTGGCCGAGATCGGCAAGGCTGGTGACGCCGTAGCGCGGGTCCGCCACGCCACAGGGCACGATCGCCTCGAAATGTTCGAGGTCGGGGTTCACGTTGATGGAAATCCCGTGGAACGAAACCCAGTGGCGCAGGCGCACGCCGATGGCGGCGATCTTGTCTTCGCAGCCCACTCCCTTGTCCGGCCGGCTGACCCAGACGCCGACCCGGTCCTCGCGCCGCTCGCCGTGCACGTCGAAAGCCGAAAGCGTGCGGATGATCCATTCTTCCAGGCTGGCCACGTACGCGCGCACGTCGGGTCGTCTTCGCTTGAGGTCGAGCATCACATAGGCCACGCGCTGGCCGGGACCGTGATAGGTGAGCTGCCCGCCGCGTCCGGTGGCAAACATCGGAAAGCGGGGATCGCGCAGGTCGCTGGCCTTGCCGCTGGTGCCGGAGGTGTAGAGCGGGGGGTGTTCCAGCAGCCAGACCATTTCCGGCGATCGGTGGGCCGCAATGGCCGCTACCCGCGCTTCCATGGCTGCCACGGCTGCGGGATAAGCCACCGGCGCGTCGGATATCACCCATTCGATAGCGCCGCCGCCGGAGCCTGCGAAAGTCGTCAAACCGAGGCTTTGGCGGTCATTAACCATTGGCTAACCATAACGTGTTGTTCTCAAACTGCGCAATTTCGCATTTGTCAGTCCGGGTCTCTTTCCTTTGCCAACCCTCGATAAGGTCAGCGTCGATCTCATGGTGGTCCTCGGGACCACGACGATGCCCATCCACCAGGTCATGCGGCTCAGCCGCGGTGCCATCATCGAACTGGACGCCACCGAGGCGGACGAGGTCAAGATCCTCGCCAACAACCTGCCGGTGGCCAGCGGTGTGGTGCTCGTCGACCGCAATCGCATCGCGGTCGAGGTCAAGCAGATGCTGCCGCGGCTGCCGGGCAGCCGCTAAGGGGTGCCCTGAATCCGGGCGTCTTGCCAAAATACCGGCAACTTGCAAGGCCTTGTCCCTCCATCCCCGATTTGTTACATCGGCGCCGTTGATACGGACCGGCCTCATTCCGGTGCCGATGTCTCATGCGCTCGTGGCGGAATTGGTAGACGCGCTGCCTTGAGGTGGCAGTGAGTAACATCGTGGGGGTTCGAGTCCCTCCGAGCGCACCACCTCAAAAAATTCGTTCTGGAATCGCTGGGCTTTTTGCGCTGCCCGCGATTTGGCTTGCCCGGCGGGCAACAATGCGATTGAGCCCAATTCGACGCTTCCTGAAGCAAGGTCTAGCCCGATAAGATGCGCTTCTTGACCCCCAGGGGGCGGATATGGCGCGGCCATCAAGAACGGGCGGCAAGACGAGCGGGGCGAAAGCCCGCAACGCAAGCTCGGCAAGCGTCCGTAAATCCGCCAAGACCAAGCGTCGCATTGCGCCCGCGGCCACCCGACCCAAGCGCCATTTGGTCTCCGGTCCGAGCAAGGACCTCAAGGACGCCCGTGAACAGCTGGCGGCGACAGCCGAGATATTGAAGGTTATCGCCAGTTCGCCTGACGATGTTCAGCCGGTGCTCGAGGCGGTCGCCGAACGTGCCATGAGACTGCTGGATGCATGGTCCGTCCTGGTGACCCGGTTTGACGGAGAGCTGATGAGTTTCGGGGCCGCACGCGGCGCTCTACCCGATACCGAGCAGTTTCTCCGGAACCAATATCCAACGCGCCCGGAGGCTGCAGCCTTCGCCGGGCGCTGCATTTTGGAGCGATCTGCGATCAATATTCCGGACGCGCAGGCCGATCCGAGCCCGCAAAACCGCGAGCGCGCGCGCCGGCGTGGATTTCGAGCCGCATTGTCCGTACCCATGCTCCGCGACGGCCAACCGATCGGCGTGATTACCGTCGCGCGCAAAGAGGCCGGAGCGTTTTCCGCCAACGAGGTCGCGTTGTTGCAGACCTTCGCCGACCAGGCAGTTATTGCGATCGAAAATGTGCGTCTGTTCAACGAGACGAAGGAGGCGCTGGATCGGCAAACAGCCACCTCCGAAGTGCTGGAGGTGATTAGCTCATCGCCCGGCGACATGAAGCCCGTATTCGAGGCCATCCTTTCGAACGCGTTACGCATTTGCGAAGCCAAGTTCGGCCACCTTCTGATGTACGACGGTCACAGCTTTCACGCCACGCACCTCCACGACGTTCCTCCATCCTATCGCGAGTACTGGGAGGAGCACGCACCGATATGCCCAGCTCCAAGCACGGGTCTTGGTCGGCTCGCACGCTCAAGGCAAGTCGCTCATATCCCGGATCTCAAGGCTGACCCCGCTTACGCCGAACGCGAGCCGTTGCGGGTGATCACGGTCGAGCAGGCAGGGGCGCGGTCCTTTCTTGCTGTGCCCATGCTCAAGGAAGGCAAATTAATCGGCGCGATCGTTATCTACCGCAAGGAAGTGCGTCCGTTCACCGACAAGCAGATCGAGGTGATCAGGAACTTCGCGGCCCAGGCCGTGATCGCTATCGAGAACGCCAGGCTGCTCCATGAATTGCGCGAATCGTTGCAGCAGCAAACCGCGACCGCCGACGTGCTTGAAGCCATCAGCCGTTCGGCATTCGACCTCAAGCCGGTGTTTGAGACGGTAGCCGAGAGTTCGGTCAAGCTCTGCGGGTCTGAAAGGGCGCTTATCTTTCGTTTTGATGGCGAACTACTGCGCGTAACCGCGGCGTTCAATGCGCCTGATGATCTGATCGATTGGTTGCAGAGGAATCCGACGTCCCCGAACAGGCACAGCGTCGTTGCGCGTGCTGCGCTGGAACACAGAACGGTCCAAGTTACCGACGTTCGCGCCGATCCGGAGCACACATACAGGGCGAAAGATATCTGGCCGTTTCGTACGGTTCTCGGCGTCCCGATGCTCAAGGGCGACGACCTGCTCGGCGTCATCTTGGTTTTCCACAACGAGGTGAGGCCGTTTACAGACAGGCAAATCGCGCTGGTCGAAACCTTCGCCGACCAGGCCGTGATCGCGATCGAAAATGTTCGCCTGTTCGAGGAAGTGCAGGCGCGTACCCGTGAGCTCAGTAAATCGCTGGAGCAGCAGACGGCGACCTCCGAAGTCTTGCAGGTGATCAGCAGCACGCCTGGCGACCTGCAGCCGGTGTTCCAGACCATGCTGGAGAACGCGACGCGCGTCTGCGGCGCAGAATTCGGTTCGATGAGTTTGGTTGAAAACGGCTCGATGCGTCAGGCCGCGGTTTACAATGTGCCGGCGGCATTCGCCGAAGTGCGGATCGACAGGGTTTTTCGCCCGCACCCGCAAAGCGTCCTTGCAACCGCGATCCGGACCAAGCAGGTGGTTCGCCTGCCCGACATGCGGACCAGTCCGGCCTATATCGCGCGCGCACCGGCGACGGTTGAACTGGTTGAGCTTGGCGGCGCCCGCACGGTCGTCACCGTGCCGATGCTTCGGGACGACGAGGCGATTGGCGCGATGACCATCTATCGCCAGGAGGTGCGCCCGTTTGGCGACAAGCAGATCGAGCTGTTGAGCAATTTCGCGAAACAGGCGGTGATCGCCATCGAGAATGCACGGCTGCTCAGGGAACTGCGCCAGCGCACCGCCGATTTAAGCGAAGCCCTGCAATTCCAGACCGCCAGCGCGGAAGTGCTGAAGGTTATCAGCCGGTCACCCGATGCGCTGCAGCCCGTCTTCGACGTTATCGTCGAGACGTCGCGCGAGCTTTGCCAAGCGCAGGCCGCGACGATCTTCACTCTCAGCAATGGGAAGTTTCATGTCGCGGCGTTCTCGGGGGCCCGGACCGAGCTGCTGCAGCACATGAAAGATCACCCTATCGCGTTCGATCAAAAAGGATCAGCACTCGCCCGAGCGGCTCGGACGAAAAACACGGTTCACATCCCCAATACCCTGGACGATCCGGAATTTGCGGAAGGAGTCATTGTCAGTATTGGCGGACCGCGCGCAACTCTGACGGTCCCGCTGATGCGCGACGGAGAGGTGATTGGCGGAATCACGCTGCGGCAGTCGCACGAGACGCCGTTCACGCCGCGCCAGATCGAGGCGATCGAAAGTTTTGCCGATCAGGCCGCGATCGCGATTTTTAATGTCGGCCTCTTCGAGCAGGTTCAGCAGCGTACGCGCGAGCTGTCAAAATCGCTCGACGACCTGCGGACTGCGCAGGATCGCCTGGTGCAGACCGAGAAGCTTGCCTCGCTCGGCCAGCTCACCGCCGGCATCGCCCACGAAATCAAGAATCCGCTCAACTTCGTCAACAATTTCTCTGCGCTGTCGGCGGAACTGGTTGGAGAAATGAAGGACGCGCTTGCGGACGTCAGCCTCGAAAAGAACAAGCGGGAAGAATTGAATGAGATCGCGCAAACTTTAAAATCGAACCTTGAAAAGGTGGTACAGCACGGCAAGCGCGCCAACTCGATCGTAAAGAACATGCTGCTGCACTCTCGCCAGGGGTCTGGCGAGCATCGCCCGGCCGATATCAATGCCATCGTCGATGAAAGCCTGAACCTCGCCTATCACGGTGCTCGCGCCGAACAGACGGGTTTTAACATCACGCTCCAGCGCAGCTTTGATGCTGCGGCCGGCATGGCCGATGTCTATCCGCAGGAGATCACGCGCGTCTTGCTCAACCTGATTTCGAACGGATTCTATGCCACGGCAAAGCGCAAGGCGGAAGCCAGCGACGGCTTCGAACCGACGCTGACCGCGGCGACCAAAGATCTCGGCGACAAGATCGAGATTCGCATCCGTGACAACGGCATCGGCATCCCGGCTGACGTCAAAGAGAAGATATTCAATCCGTTTTTCACCACCAAACCGGCGGGCGAGGGTACAGGGCTTGGCCTTTCGATGAGCCATGACATCGTTGTGAAACAGCATGGCGGCACGATCGATCTCGAAACGGTGCCCGGAGCGTTCACCGAGTTCAGGATCGTGCTGCCGCGTAGCGGGGCATCCATTGCCAAGTCGGGAGAACAGTCGTGAACCTGCTTATTCTCGTCGTGGATGATGAGTCGGATGTCGAGGAACTGTTCCGCCAGCAGTTCCGGCGTGATCTTCGCGCCGGTCGCTTCGCAATGGAATTTGCGCAATCCGCCCCGATGGCGCTTCAACGCATCACCGAGGCTGTCGATCGGTCTCTCATTCTGATTCTTTCCGATATCAACATGCCGGGGATGAGCGGGCTCGAGCTTCTGCCGAAAGCGCGAGCGATGCGGCCGGATGTTCCGATCATCATGATCACCGCATACGGCGATGCGGAGACCAGGCGCAAAGCGCTTGAGAACGGCGCCGAGGCGCTACTGACCAAGCCGATCGATTTCGCAACGCTGCGCCATGAAATCGAACAGCGTGTGGAACGAACCGGATAGGCCGACGCTGCCTACTAGAATTCTAGGCCCGTCGATCACCTGCCGGCGCTTTTGAATGATTTGGCTACCGAAGCCGACCCGCTGAAAGCTTCATTGCCTGCTTGGAGGTCATTGCCACGGTTGTCTGTACATGGCTGACGCTGCCGCCCGCCATGGCGACAAGAAGGCCGGACGCTGCGACCTTTTCATTGGGAAATTCTGCGATTATCAACCAGTCGAATTCGCCAAGCGTGACGTAATAGCTAAACAACTTGCCGCCAAGCTTTTCGAACACACTTGCAATCGACAACTCCCGATCTTCGGGTTTGGCCATCATGCCGCGCACGGCATCAGCGGTGTAGCATCCACGCGAGATATAGATTGGCACGATCAAGCCTCCCTTCGCTAAGAAGAACCCACGGGTTTATGAATTCTATCGCAAATTGGGGCGAGCTTTAAGCCCCAGGTTAGCCCCAAGGTATCACCTTGACGAACGGCGGCTCATGGTAAGTTCCTGATGCCCGGCGTCGGGGCTCGTGACGGATCGAACCGTCACGCGCTTTTTTCTTGACCTGGACCAAATGTTTCAGCGCGCCGTTGCGCCCATGCACGCCCTGCCGGCGCCCGTGGCCGGCAAGGTGAAGCACTCGGTGTTGCCGGGTCCGTGTCAGATGCGGCCTGCCGCGGAGGTGCCGGGAGTAATCGGCATCGGCCACGGCGGTTTCGCGCCGCGCCGCGCCGGTCTGTTCGGCGTGATGAGAAGGCGGGGCCGTTTGCATGAGTGCGCGCAGCCCCTCCCGGATTTCGAAAACGTTCTCGGCCGGGATCGGCAAGGCGGCTGCGGCGCCCTGCTGCGTCAGCGTCAATTGCCGGGGCCACAGCGCTTCGCGCGGCAGCGGAATGTCGCCGACCAGCCGTTTGACCCGATCGAACGGCAAAGCAAGGGTCATCAATCCTGCCTCACGCCAATCCATCTCGGACAGCGATGGGGCAGGAAGCATGGCTGAATCGGCAAAAACGAAATTTGGGATTTTGGGCCAGTGCGAAATCGCTACCGTCTCCGACGGCGGATAGAACTGCCATTGCTGCGGCTCGGTCGGGGTCGCCGGTCGTTCCGGTGTCGCCGGCACGACATGAACGATGCGATAGCCGCGCGTCTTGAGCTCTTTCAATATCCGCGGCAACGCAGCAACCGTTCGCGGCTGAATGTCGTGGAGCAGCAGAATGCCTTTTCCCTTCTGCTCGAGGCGCTTGATCGCGAGCTCATAGACACGCGAGGACGAAACATGGCGCCAGTCGTCGGCCAGAAAATCGGCGCTCCAGGTCTGGATCCCGAGCGACACCATATAGTCCTCGACGTCCTCGGCGCGCGACAGACCCGGGATCCGGAAAAATGGCGCGGGCGCTCCTTCTCCAAGCGCCGCCTTTACCGATGCGATGCCCTCGTCGATCTCCTGCCTCGCGCGCGCGATCGACATCGATTTCATGCCGGACGGATGATTCTGGGTGTGGGTGCCGATGCTGTGACCGGCCGCGCGCAACTTGCGAACGCCTTCCGGAGAGGACTGGGCCATGCGGCCGACGGTGAAGAAGGTCGCCTTCACGCATTGCGAGGCGAGAATCTCCAGTATCTGATTGCTGTAGCGCGGCAGCGGCCCGTCATCGAAGGTCAGCACCACTTCATGATCTGTAAGCGGCAGCGTCTCCGGATACTGCATGGTGCCGATCCGGGGATGCTCCCGGGGATCGACGACAAGGGTGCGGGACGTGCCTAGCGCATCGGGATGACCGGGGCAGTCGGCGGCTGATGCGGTCTGCCCGGTTGCGCCGGCAAAGAGCCCCAAAAACGAGGTCACGCACAAGGCGGCCCGAAACGGAGCCCAAACGCTGACCAACGCCTTACCAATCATGAAACACCATCTGCCATTCCATTCACGTAGTGACAATTTGCCTGCGGCGCCATGAACGGCGCATTAATTGTTCGACTTCTTTACCTGGGAATCAGGGAACGCCGTCAAAGGCGACGCCGGATCCGGTCGGTACCAGATGGACCACGCGATAGTCATTGTCCCGCAGGTAGCGCAAAAACGCCGGCAGCATGGCCGCGGTCCGCGGCTGGGAGTCGTGAAACAGGATGATGCCCTTTCGGGCGACCCTGAGCCGGTTGATGACCAACCTTAATTCCTGATCCGGCGTCGTCGGGTTCCAGTCGCTGGCCCAGAGGTCGGCACCGAACACGACGATGCCGCGCGATTGCAGCAGATCGAGTGTCGCCGCCGTGCTCTCAAAACCGGGGAAGCGAAAGAAAGGCGTGCTCGGAACAGTCGTTGCGACCCCGTGAAGCGCCATTTCATCGGCGGATATGCCGCGATCGATTTCCTCGGTGGTTTCGCTCGGCTTGATCCGCATCAGGCTGCGGTGGGTCCAGGTGTGGTGCCCGATGGTGTGACCCTCGGCTGCGATCCTGCGCACCAGCGCCGGATGTTCCGATGCGGGCTTGCCAATCAGGAAGAACGTCGCCAGCACGCATTCCCGTGCCAGCGCCGCCAGCACCTTTGGCGTGGTCGGCGGCCACGGGCCGTCGTCGAAGGTCAGCACCACCTCGTGATCCCAAAGCGGCAGCGTCTGGGGGAAGCTCTTCAATCCCACCCGCGGAGTGGAGGCGGCGTCGACGCGGAGAATGCGTGAAATACCGAGCGTTCCCTTGCGCGGACAGTCCGCGGCCGCAGCCGCCGTCCATGCCACCGACGCGAGCACGCCGGTGGTTAGCGCCTTCATGATCATCCGGGCCGGTTCTTGCCGGCACATATTTATCATTGCGCTGGATCGCCTATCGGGTATTGCCTGACCCGACAACACAGACGAGTTGAACAATTCTGTCAAACCGGCGGGGTGCGCGGCATGGCCGAAGATACCGGGGTTGCCCAAACCGCCGAAGCATCGGTACTCGATCGTCTCCCGTTGCGCGACGAACATGGCGAAATCCGCGAGGAATTCGTCCAGGAAATCACGCGAGCGATCCGCGCTTCCGAGACCCCATTTCTGCGCGAAATCGTTGCCGAACTGCATGAGGCCGATCTCGGCGATCTGATCGCCGCGCTGGAGCCCGATGATCGCGTCAGCCTGGTGGAACTGACGGGCACGGATTTCGACTTCTCGGCGCTGAACGAGGTTGACGATGCCGTCCGCGAGGAAATCCTCGAGGAGCTCGAACCCGAAAGGGTCGCGGACGGGGTTCGCGAACTGGAATCCGACGATGCCGTCGAACTGCTCGAGGGCCTCGATGAGGAAGACCAGGAAGAAATCCTCGACAAGCTGACGCCTTCGGAGCGCGACGCGCTCGAGCACCGCCTGAAATATCCGGAAAATTCCGCTGGAAGGCGGATGCAGACCGAATTCATCGCGGTGCCGCCGGACTGGACCGTTGGCCAGGCGATCGACTACATGCGCGAGTCCCCGGACCTGCCGGACCGTTTCTACGAAATCTATGCGGTCGACAACACGCAGCACTGGCAGGGCGCGGTGCCGCTGGATGCGCTGTTGCGCTCGCGCAGGCAGGTGCCGCTGGCCGACCTGATCGATGAAGACCGCCGCCGCGTCTCCGTCATGGACGACCAGGAAGAAGTGGCGCGGTTGTTCGGCAAATATAATCTGGTCGCGGCTCCCGTCGTCGACACCGAGAACCGGCTTGTCGGGGTCATCACCGTCGACGACGTGGTCGACGTGATCGAGGAAGAGGCCGACGAAGACCTCAGGGCGCTGGGCGGCGTCACGTCGGACGAAGAATTGTCCGACAGCGTCTGGACCATCGCCAAGGGCCGCTTCAACTGGCTCCTGGTCAACCTCGCCACCGCCTTCCTGGCGTCCTCGGTGCTTGGGCTGTTCGAAGGTCAACTTGAAAAGATGGTGGCGCTGGCGGTGCTGGCACCGATCGTCGCCAGCCAGGGCGGCAATGCCGCGACGCAGACCATGACGGTTGCCGTGCGCGCTTTGGCTACCCGCGAGCTCGGCTCCAACAACGCGTTTCGCGTTGTGCTGCGCGAGGGCCTGGTCGGCGTCGTCAACGGGCTGG
This sequence comes from uncultured Alphaproteobacteria bacterium, assembly GCA_963742425.1. Classification (GTDB taxonomy): domain Bacteria; phylum Pseudomonadota; class Alphaproteobacteria; order Rhizobiales; family Xanthobacteraceae; genus Bradyrhizobium. Next base: position 919,849 of record CAVULR010000001.1, on the reverse strand, counting down.
CATTCGCCGTCATCACCGGTGTGGCCGCCGTAGCCTGGTTCAAGATCCCCGGGCTTGGCGTCGTCATCGGGCTTGCGATCATCTGCAACCTCGTGGCCGGCGCTCTCGGCGGTATTTTGATCCCGATGTGGCTGGAGCGAATGCGTGCCGACCCGGCGGTGGCTTCAGGTACTTTCGTGACCACGATTACCGATGTGGTCGGTTTCTTCTCGTTTCTCGGCATCGCGACGCTGTGGTTCGGGCTGAAATAGAAACGTCCCGATGAAGCGGGCGCCGGCTCGCCTGAAAGAAAATGCGTCAGAACTGCAACGGAAACCGCTGCCCGGTTCATCGTTAATCAAACCTTAACGTGCATCGTCGACCATCATGACCCTGGAGTCGGGCATGCGCTTGCGGCTGAAAGCGGACGGACGGATCGTCGAGCTGCGGGATGGGCAGGAGTTTCCGCTTGTGCCGACGATCCCGCCCGCGCCGGAAGAGTCGGCGATGCCTCCGGCGGTGCGCGATCTGCGAAAACGCGCGCGGCTGACGCAGCAGGAATTCGCCGCGCGTTTGGGCGTACCCGTGGAGACCATCCGCAACTGGGAGCAGGGCAAGCGCATGCCGCGCGGGCCGGCGCGGGCGCTTCTCGCCGTGATCGCTCATGCCCCGGAGATGGTGTTTGCCGCGCTGGCAAGAGCCTGATCCCATCGGCTATTCTTGGCAGCATGAGGCCCGCAGGGCATAATGGGGCCTGCCCCGCCCGGAGTGCTCGCAGATGCAATTCGTCGAGGCCCATGGCGCCAGAATTCCAGCGATCGGGCTCGGTACCTGGGAATTGCGCGGACGGAGCTGTGCTCGGCTGGTCGAACAGGCGCTGAGGCTCGGCTACCGCCACATCGACACCGCGCAAATCTATGAGAACGAGCGCGAGGTCGGCGAAGGCCTGCGCGCGTCCGGCATAAAGCGCGACGACGTTTTCGTGACCACCAAAGTCTGGACCACGCGTTTCGCGCCGAACGATCTGGAGCGATCCACCAGCGAGAGCCTGGCCAGGCTGCGGCTTTCCGAAATCGATCTGTTGTTGCTGCACTGGCCCAATCCGCAGGTGCCGCTCGCCGAAACGCTCGGCGCGCTCGCCCATGTCAAGCGGCTCGGCATGGTCAGGCATATCGGCGTCTCGAACTTCACCGTGGCCTTGATCGATGAGGCCATCGCGGCATGCCCGGAGCCGCTGGTTTGCGATCAGGTCGAATACCATCCCTATCTCGACCAGACCAAGGTGAGGGAAGCCTGTGCGCGACACGGCATGGCGCTGGTCGCTTATAGTCCGGTTGCGAAGGGCCGCATCAAGAACGACCAGACGCTGGCGCGGATCGGGCGGACATACTACAAGACCGCGGCCCAGATTTGCCTGCGCTGGCTGGTGCAACAGAACGTTTCGGCGATACCCCGGACGTCCCGGATCGAACGGCTCTCGGAAAACATCGACATCTTCGACTTCGAACTGTCGGAGCCGGAGATGCAGGAGATCGCGGGAATGGGACGGACCAAGGGCCGGCTCACCGATTTCGGTTTCGCGCCGAAATGGGATTGAGGCTGTCGCAAGCCACGCTATGCTGGCGGGCAGGGCGCTGGGAGCGGCTTCGATAAATTTGATTGAGTACGGTGGAACTACGGCGGCTCATACGCTCAGGCATTGCAGCATCGGTTATCTGCCATCTGTCGGCTCTGACCATGATGGTCTTCGCCGAGGTGCATCCGTTTGGTTCGGTTACGGCTGAGCCGATCGCGGTCGATATCGTTTCGGCTGAGGCCACGCCACTTCCCGAAAAAGTTGAACCGCCGAAACCGCAGCGCGCCGAAGCCATCGATCTTTCCGAAAAAGACAAGATTTCCCGTCCACCCGAACCGGCGGCGGAGCCGCAGCAGCAGGCAGCGCTCTCGACTCCGCCCCCGATCACAAAGCGGCAACCTGGTCCCCAACCGCCGGCGTCGGCATCGCAGGCGCCGGCTTTCGTCCCTCCCGAGCCCGATCTTTCCATCAAATATCACGTGATGCTGGGTCTGCCTCCGGAACTTCCCAAGGACGTGTCCAAGGGTAAATCCGGTGATGAGTTCGACGCGCCGGCATTGAATTCGGCCGATATCGAGTCGAGCCTGGTCGCCGAATTTCGACGCCACCTGAAAAAATGCTCGAAGCTGCCGGAGGCGATCGCAGCCACCGACAAGCTCGCAGTTAAGCTCAGGGTGCACATGACGCCTGAAGGCAGGCTTGCGGCGGAGCCGATTCTGATCGAGGCCACCGCGTCGGCAAAGGGAGTGGTTCTGATGCGAGGCGCCATGGCCGCACTCGAGACCTGTCAGCCCTACACGATGTTGCCTGCGGACAGATACGGCGAATGGAAGATACTTGACTTGAGCTTCACGCCCCGGGATTTCGCGGGCTAACCTGGCTCCATCGCGCGCCAGGCGTTCGAGGCGAACTGCCTGCGCCAGGTGACGATCACGACCGCCGCGGTTGTCACAAACAGTACCCAGGGGCTGACAAACCAGCCGAGGTAGCCGAGCGCAAAGAAGAATGAGCGTTGGCCGCGATTGAAATGCCGGCCGGCGGCCTCGAACAACCCTGTGGTCCTGATCACATGCGCTTCCGCCTCCGGGGTGTCGCGTTGCTGTGCCGGCGGCATGGCCCCGAGCAGGATGGAGACGTAGTTGAACAACCGATAGGCCCAGGCGAATTTGAAGAAGGCGTAGATGAAAATCAGGATCAGCCCGACGCATTTGATTTCCCAAAGTGCGGGCGAAGGGGTGAGATCAATCGGAAGCGCACCGAGGACGGCGAGCGCCTCATTGGTTGATCGCAGCAGCGCCAGCGCGCCGCCGACCGCGAGCAGGCTGGTGGAGGCAAAGAACGCCGTGCCGTTCTGCAGCGCCGCCATGATCTGCATGTCGACCATTCGAGCTTCGCGCTCCAGCAGGCGCCGCATCCAGATCTCGCGATAAACATGCATCCGGGCCGACAGGCTGTCGCGTCCATAGGCGGTATGCTCCAGGGTGACGGCGTAGACCGCCCACTCCAGAATGAAGAAGCCGATCGCCAGCATATCGACCGAATACGCAGCCATATTCCGCCCCCAAGGGAGCGCGAATGCTGCCATGCGCACCCAATTGCGGCAACGGGCACGATAGGGTATCTGCGGGCGGAACGCGCTAGACGCCGCGGCAGAATATCGGCCAGGATTAAGGATATGTCGGCATGCCCTTGAAGCTCGTGATCGGCAACAAGAACTATTCGTCGTGGTCAATGCGGGCGTGGCTGGCGCTAAGGGCCGGCAACATCGCGTTCGACGAAATCTTTATCCCGCTCTACACCGGCGCGGCCGACAAGCAGCGGATTCTCGATTTTACCCATTCGGGCAAGGTACCGGCGCTGATCGATGGCGATGTCACGGTCTGGGAATCGCTCTCCATTATCGAATACGCAGCCGAGCGTTTTCCGGAAGCGCGGCTGTGGCCGGAAGACCGCGCCTCGCGGGCCCACGCGCGTTCGATTTCGGCGGAGATGCATTCGGGATTTCCGGCGTTGCGCAGTGAATGCGGCATGAATCTGCATCGGCCGGTCGGCGCGATCGCGCTATCGGCGGATGCGCGCGCCGACGTCGCGCGCATTCAGCAAATCTGGATCGAATGCCGTACGCGTTACGGAAAGTCCGGGCCGTTCCTGTTCGGCGCCTTTGGCGGTGCCGACGCGATGTTTGCGCCGGTCGTGCATCGCTTTCGCACCTATGCCATTCCGGTTGAGCCGGAAGTGAAGGCCTACATGGATACCATGATGGCGTTGCCGGCATTTCAGGAATGGACGCGCGCGGGCCTTGCCGAAACGCTCGTGATCCCGAAGTTCGAGATTGCGTGAGCAGCGGATTGATAGAGGCCGGCACGCCGCGGCTTGACGTGGCCTCGCGAAACCGGTCTGAATCTGTAAAACGTATCTGGCGAAAGGATTTGGCCATGGGAATTCTCAACTCTTTGGAAAATTCACCGGCCTTCAAGGGCGCGCTCGGCCAGCTTGAAGGGGCTGTGCTTCCGGTCGTGCTGAGTGAAGTCCTCGGCAATGGCAGCCAGGGTGGTCTGAACGCGATCATCGCCAAGCTGCAGCAGGCCGGCTTCGGCGATCAGGTCAAATCCTGGATCGGAAACGGCCAGAACCTGCCGGTTACGGCCGAGCAGTTGCAGCAGGTGTTGGGCAGCGACACCGTCAAGCAATTGGCCGCGCGGTTCAACATTCCGGTCGACCAACTCGGCAAGGTTCTGGCGCAAGTGCTTCCCGCCGCGGTGGACCATGCCAGTCCGGACGGCAAGCTCCCGCACACGGCCTGAGCGCCGCGAGCGACCGGTTCCCGACGCCTCGGTCGTTTCATCGGAAATGGCCTTTATCGCGCTGAAATCGCTCAGCTTTGCGATGCGCCGATGTAACTGGCCAACGCCGCTGGCGCTATGCTATACAGCGCCCGGGTGTCAGTCTGCCGGGGCAAGCGGGACCATGCGCCGCGGCATTTTGCGTATGGAGAGGGCGTTGAAGCATAAATTCTCCGTTGGAGAGACCGTCTATTTTACTGCCAGTAACGTTGCCCGTCCGGCCGCCAGCGGCACCTATGAGGTGATCCGGCTGCTTCCGACCGACGGCGATGATTGCCAGTATCGGATCAAGAACTCGACCGAGGCTTTCGAGCGGGTGGCGAAGGAAAGTCAACTCGACATCTCCTAGGAGATGGAGCTTGGGTGAAGCGGAACCGGTTTTGCCGGCCGTCAAAAAGGCCCGGTTTGCGTAAACGTTCTGCGAGACGCTGAGTGCGAAGATTCGGCATTCAATTTGGTTGAATGCGTTTTATGCTGCGTCAGGGGACATCCGCATGAACTGGGCATGGGTAAGCTCGCTCGACCAACTCTGGCGTTCGCCCGCCTTTCCCGTGTGGCTGACATTGGCCGCGGCCGGATTCTTCGCGATCATCGTTCTTGTCACGCTGCTGCGCGCGGAGAAATCGGTTGCGAATGGCGCGCTGACGGTCATCACGCTGCTGGCGATCGGTATCGCGGCGGCCGCCACCCTTCGCGGGTTCGATGCGGGCAGCCCAGGCGGGCCGGCCGAGGGCCGATCCCCCCAGCCCACGATGGCTGCGCTTCCGGCATTGGCGTGTATCGACGATTTGGCTGGAGAGGCCGTTTTGACGGCTTGCGAAAAGGCTTTGTTCGGCTCGCCCGAATCCGCCGCCGCGGCGCTGTCCTATGCGGCATCCCGGATCACTCGGCTGACGTCGTTGGGCGATGCCGCCACCGCGAGCGAGAACCCGGCACCCGAACTGCAGGCGCTGCGCCGCGCGGTCGAACGCGACCGCTATGGGCTGATGGCTTATGTGTTGCTTGCCCGTGACCATTGTACACCATCGGTCTGCCCGGCTTTCGCGGCGCTGAAAGATACCCGTCAGATCGCGGCCAACATGAGCGAGCGGGTCTATGACGGCCTGATTGCCCATTACGCTCCGCTGTGGAATGCGCCTGCTGTGCCCGCTGCGCCGGCGCCGGTCGCCACACTTTCGCCGCCGCAACCGCCGCCCGGCAAGCCAACCAATGCGGAGTTCCCGACGGCCGCTTCCACTCCGCCCGTCAGCATTATGACGCCGGAGCCCGGCCCGGCAGCGACGCCCGCGCCACGCCCGGCAGCCTCATCATCTCCGGTCGCCAACGCACCATTGCCGTCGCCCCGTCCGGCGTCGGCTGCAACGCCGGCCAAAAAGCAGACAGCGGCCAAGTCATCGCTGAAGCCGGCGCCGGTCCAATTGGCGCCCGCAGCGGCCGAGCCCGCGGCCGACAATGATTGATCCCTTGAAAATCTGATATTTCTATTGGATAGCGCACGATCTTTCGGAAAACCGGTTTCTGCTTTTCGGATCATGCTCTAACGTTGCCAACATGCCGCTTCACCTCATCAAGCTTGCCGTCGGCTGCGAGTCGGTCAAAGAACTCAAAGGCTGGGTGGCGGAGCGCATGCAGAGCGCCAGGAAAAGAGGCCTGCCGCTTCATCATATTCACATCACCCGGATGACGCCCAAGCGTGCCGACGAGATCCTTGCCGGCTCGCTCTATTGGGTGATTCGCGGTGAGATCGCGGCCCGGGAGAAAATCATCGCGATCGAGCCGTTCCGCGATCGCGACGGGATCGGACGATGCCGGCTGGTGATGCAGCCCAAGGTGATCCCGGTATTGCCGCGGCCGATGCGGGCTTTCCAGGGCTGGCGTTATTTCGCCGCAAACGATGCCCCGCCGGATCTCAAATCCGCCGGTGCCGGCATCGCCGCGATGCCCGAGCCGCTGCGGCGCGAACTGCGCGAACTGGGGCTGCTTTAGGCCGGGCGGTTCGATCCCGCCATCGGGCCTGGAGCGTTGTTCGCCCACACCATCCCCTCGCGGTTTCCCAAAATCCTTTTCGCCGCCCTCGCAAAATCGGGACTTCGCCTTTCGCAATCAACTTGCCGAACCAATGGTTGTGCGCAGATCGGTGCGGCATCAGTTCGAGAGCGCGTCGAACGCCGAACGTTGCCGCGCTTTAAGCCAATGATTCATGATTAAGGCGAATGATCAACGTTTTGCGGACGCGATTGCGCATTTTACTTGACCGCGGTCGCGCGGAATTTGAAGATATCACGGGAATCAAAACATGCTGGTGCAGACTAGTCAGGGTCAATCGGGCTCGGCGCACGTCGTTGTGCTGGGGAATGAGAAGGGTGGTTCAGGCAAATCCACCACCGCCCTGCATATTGCCGTGGCCTTGATGAAGGCCGGACAGCGCGTCGCCACCATCGATCTCGACTGCCGCCAGCAAAGTTTTACCCGTTATATCAACAACCGCGGTGCCTGGGCGCGCCGCACCAGCATCAACCTCGAGCTTCCGGTGCATTGCTGCATCAGGCTTGGCGATACCATGCAGATCGCCGACAACGAATCCTCCGAGTTCCAGCAGTTCGTGGATGCGGTCAGCTCGGTCGAGCGCACTTTCGATTTCATCGTGATCGATACTCCGGGGTCGGACAGCTTTCTGATGCGTTTGGCGCACTCGATGGCCGACACCCTGGTGACGCCGATCAACGACAGCTTCCTGGATTTCGACGTGCTGGGCACCGTGGACCCCGCGACCTATTCGGTGACCGGCGAGAGCCACTACGCGGAAATGGTGCGCGATACCCGGCGCAAGCGCCGCCAACTGGACGGCGCCACCACCGACTGGATCGTGGTCCGCAACCGGTTATCGATGATCGGGTCGCGCAACAAGCAACTGGTCGCCGATGGTCTCAATGAATTGTCGTCCCGGCTCGGCTTCCGCTCGATCGATGGTTTTGCCGAACGTGTGGTTTACCGCGAATTTTTTCCGCGCGGGCTGACCGCGCTCGACGACATCGACGAGACAACGCTCGGCACCCGTCCGAGCATGGGCCATGTCACGGCGCGCGAGGAGGTCACGAGCCTGCTGCGCCAGCTAAAGCTGCCTCTCGACGAGCGGGGCCGCCGCCGCGCCGCCAATCGAGCCGAATGGTTCACGCAGGTCGACAAGCCGCTCGAAATTCACGACATCCTGGGTGCTTAGAGGTATTTGGTATTATAATACCGGAGATCGAGTAAAGCCAGTGATCTCAGGAACTAGCCGCAAATTCCCTGGAACCGGCGTGGGTTGGCTGCACGGGGCCTTTCAGGGGCGAACAAACTTTGATCGCCGGCGTTGAGAGAAGGTAGACCCAACAAAGGGTGCGCCGCACAACAAGCAGGCAGTCAATTCACAACATTTAGACTTCCTGTCACGTGGGCGTGACCTATATGGTGAAGTAAGGGATCGAGGAGTCCCGCACTGGAACTCAAAGCCAGCGCCCCCGAGGAAGAAAATGAAACGTGGCATTGCCATCCTGGTTTCGCTTTCCGTGCTGATGACGGTTGCGTATTTCACCGTCGCCAAGTGGGCGATCCGGCACGAAACGCTGACGTTCTATGACGAGGCGCGCGACAACCGCCCGGTCGCGGTCGACGTTGCCGTGCGACGCGACAAGGAAATGCAGGCCAATGCCGGCATGATCACGCTGCCCGTGGCGATCCTCAACCACGGCAACACCGTCAAATTTACGGAATACTCCTTCCTGGCAAACGCCTTTGCCGCGCGCGGCTATATGGCTGTGAGCATTCAGCACGATCTGCCGACCGATCCTCCGATGGTCACGAAAGTCGGAGAACTCTATGTCGGCCGCCAGCCGCAATACCTGCGCGGCATCGCTAACATCAAGTTTGCTGTCGAGGAAATGAAGAAAGTCCAGCCGAACGCCGACTACGATCATCTGACCGTAGTGGGACATTCCGCCGGCGCCGACATCTCGATGTATTTCGCCAAATTGTATCCGGATCGGGTGAAGAAGGTCGTGACGCTCGACAATCTCCGCGTTCCCTTCATTACCGACGGAAAGTTCAAGATACTGTCGTTCCGCTCCAAGGATCCTGTGTTCAAAACCGATCCCGGCGTCATTCCCGCCGAGGAGGAGTGCGAGAAGGCCGGAATTACGGTGGTGCAAACCGGCTTCCAGCACAATGACATGCGCGATACCGGTCCCGACCAGGCGAAGGAATCGATCCAGAGCATGCTCGACAAATTCCTTGAGGACGACAGTCCGCTCAAGTCGGCCGGGACGAAAGCGCCACCGCTCATGACGGACGCCGGGCCGGTTGCGCCCTACGTGCCGGTTACACCGCGCACGCCGGCCGCACCGCTTCAGAATTGACCCGGCATCGACCTCCGCGCGCGCAGGCATGGCCCGGCCAAGAGATCGCACGGCTTCGCGCGCATTGACGGTTCCCTGTTCGCGGCCCACATAAGATTTGCGGCAACTTGCGAGCGCTGATGTCCGGCGAACCGACCAAACCGAAATCTGCGGGCCCGGGCCAAAAGTCCGCGCCGGGCAAATCAGGCCCGTTGCCGCCGGCCAATCCATCAGCTTCCGAAGACATCGCCGCTTTCGTCGCCAAGGCGCGCGCGATGTCCCCTCATGCGGCCGGGGCGCGGGGCCGGCTGGTGTTCGCGCTCGATGCCACCATGAGCCGGCAGCCGACATGGGATATGGCCTGCGCACTGCAGGCCGACATGTTTCGCGAGGCTGCGGCGCTCGGCAGCCTGGATATCCGCCTCGTGTACTATCGCGGCCTCAGCGAATGCCGCGCCTCGGGGTGGATTTCCGATAGCGGTCAACTGGCGAAGCTGATGAGCAAGATCGATTGCCGCGGCGGCAACACCCAGATCGGCAAAGTGCTGACGGAAGCGCGGCGCGAGGCAGTCGCCTCCGGCGTGCGCGCGGTGGTGTTCGTCGGCGACGCGATGGAAGAGGCGATCGACGATCTCTGCACCAAGGCCGGCGAGCTCGGGTTGCTCAAGGTGCCGGTGTTCATGTTTCAGGAGGGGCATGATGCCGTCGCAGAAAAGGCGTTCAAGGAAATCGCGCGCCTGACCGGTGGCGCATGGTGCCGCTTCGATCCCGGCGCCGCCGCCCAATTGCGCGAGCTGCTGCGCGCGGCCGCGGCCTATGCCGCCGGCGGACGCCAGGCGCTGTTGCTGATGTCCAAGACCGGCAGCGGCGCCGCCAAATTGCTCGGACAGATGAAGTGATCCCGGGGCTTGCGACCGGCATGCTTTTTGTCCCGGCTACCCCTATATTGAATTCATGCCCGCCCTGATCGCCGGCGTCGTCGCCGTCATTTTGCTTTACCTGCTGCTGCAGATGTTTCGTGCGGCCAATCCGGTCGTGCTCGCGCGCGCGATCAAGATCGGCGGTGGCATCGTGGCGCTTGCGGTTGCAGCCTTCACCGGCATCAAGGGCGAACTCGCGGTCGCGATTCCGATCGGCATCTTCGGCGCGGGGCTGTTGGGCTGGTCGCCGTTCGGGGCATCCGGCTTCAGCAGTATCGGCGGACTTTTCGGCGGCTCGCGAACGCAGCGTTCGGCAGGGCAGGCCTCGCGGGTTCGCTCCGAGTATCTCGATATGAGCCTCGATCACGACAGCGGCGAACTCACGGGCCAGATCGTTGCCGGTCCATATGCCGGCCGTTCCCTCGGCGAGTTCGACCTGCCGCAGTTGACGGCGATGATATCCGGCTTCGATGCCGAGAGCGTGTCGCTACTTGAAAGCTATCTGGACCGCAGGTTTCCCGCCTGGCGTCAGGACGCGCAAGGTAATACGGCAGGGCGGCAGAGCCGCCCGGCGTCGAGCGGCAAAATGACGGAAGAGGAGGCCTATCAGATCCTTGGCCTGCAGCCGGGCGCGGGACGTGCCGAGATCGGCCGCGCCCACCGCGCGCTCATGAAGAAACTGCATCCCGACCAGGGGGGGTCGACGTATCTCGCCGCGCGGGTAAACGAGGCCAAGGATACTTTGCTTCGCACGCATCACTGATAACTCCGGGCAACGCTACCGACGCCACGAACCACAACTCTTCCGCAGTATTAGCCGCGAAACGTTGACGAGAAGTTTGCAGGATCGGGATTTGCGGCGAGATACCGGCACAATTTTGCCACCGCCGCTGATACCGTTCGCGAAGCGCCGGGGAGCGGGTCATGAGGCGCGGGTTCGCGCGCGCTAAGCCGGCGCTTTTGCGGCCGCAGAGGTATCGCTCAGTTGCGGACGGTGATGCAGGAGATGTCGGAGCGTTTCAGGGTCCGGCACACCGCTTCGGCCCGGTCGCGGTCGAGGCCGGCGAAGCGGGCCCGGAACAACTTCTTGTCGCCCTTGGCGAGCACCGGCTCGGTGAACGGATCGGCATTCGCCAAGAGGCCGCGGGCCTGGCTGCGTGCTGCATCGATGCGCTGCCGCGCTTCGCTCTCGCTCTCCAGCGCGCCGACCTGAATGATCCATCCGGTGTGGACCGGCTTGGCGGCGCCCTCTTGCGGAACGGCATGCGGTGGGGGCGGAGCGGGATCGGCGTAGGCCATTGCCTGCGAGGCGGAGGGCAGGCTCGAAGCCGGAAGCACACCCAGCAAACCATTGCCGGTGCCGTGATTGGCCGGCTGCGGCGGCATTTCGTTTCTGGCCGCATCGGGCTTGGTGGTTTCCGACTTGTTGGTTTCGGCCTTAGCGACCAGCGCGATCGACGTCTCCGGCACTTCCACAGGGACCTGCGATATCGCACTGGTGATCGGGGTGGTCGGTTGGGCAGGACCCGCCGAGGCGAGCCTCATCTGCCCGGCCTTGACCTGGACGGTCCTTACCTTGACAGGCTTCATCGGTTCGGACGAACCGGGGATCGCAGCGATGGGTTGGGTTTGAATCACGCCGCTGGTCAGCGGAGCCGGCTCAGCCTTGGCCTGCGACGGCACGGCCGCGGTTGTGGTAGTGGCGGCCGTCGGGATCGATCGGGTAACCGGCGCTGCCGAACGAACCGCCGGCGCTGCTGCTGCGGGCTCGGTTGCGGCGACCTGAATCGCGCGCTCGCCGGGAACCGTCGGCGTCGGCTTTGACTCCACCTCCGCGACCTCGGCATCGGCGTCCGGCGTCTTGCGTTCGATGATCGCGGCTACCGTACGTTTGGTCGAGGCCTTTTCGAGGTTTTCGGCAAGCAGGCTGCGCATGGTGGCGTCGCGAGATCCACCGCTCCGGCCTCCCAGCACGACGCCTACGAGGTGGCGATTGCCGCGGCGCATCGAGGTCACGAGATTGAAGCCGGAGGCCCGGGTGTAACCGGTCTTGATGCCGTCGACACCCTCGACATTGCCAAGCAGTCGATTGTGATTGCGGATCGAATGGCCGTGGTAATTGAACGCGATCGTCGAGAAATATCGGTAATAACTCGGGAAACGGTCCTGGATGGCGCGTCCAAGCGTCGACTGATCGCGTGCCGTCGTCACCTGTTCGTCGTCGGGCAGGCCGGAGGCGTTGCGATAAACCGTCCTGGTCATTCCGAGCGCGCGCGCCTTGCGGGTCATCAGTTTGGCGAAATCGTGCTCGTCGCCGGCGATGGCTTCCGCAATCACGACGGCGGCGTCGTTGGCCGAGCGAGTCACCAGCCCCTTGATGGCGTCTTCGACGCGGATGGTCTGGCCGGGGCGCAGGCCGAGTTTGGTAGGCGCTTGCTCGGAGGCGCGCGCGGAGACGCCCATTTCGCTGTCGAGTTTCATCTTGCCGGAGTCGAGGCGCTCGAACAGCAGATACAACGTCATGATCTTGGTGAGCGAGGCGGGGTGGCGGCTGGCGTCGGGGTTGTTGGCGGCGAGCGTGGCGCCGGAATTGCCATCGACGATGATGGAAGAGAACGCAGGGTTGTAAGTTTCTCGCGCGGCTTGGTGGTGCCGCGCATCATGCGCGCGGTGACGCCGGTAACCGCGAGCGTCGGCGCTACCGCTGGTGAAAACAACTGCCGATGTAATTGTGATCAGGCCGAGAAAGCCAATCCGCCAAACGCCCGCGGAAGCCCAGATTGTACGAAGCATAAACTTCCCCGTCCCAATTTCTGCCTTGATCACCGGTTCGTGAGGCCAAATTAAGCCCAACGGCGGCAACGGTCCCTGCCCAAACTGCTCGATCCGACCGGATATTTCCAGCCTAACGGCCGACCAGCTAACAGATTATGCACAAACGGCTTTTCGGTTATCTGCCCCCAAACGCGGACAAAGCCCGGAAAAATGAGGGTAGGTCTGCGGGGTTTCCAAAAGATTAAGCAACCCTTGCTTATTTCCCCGTTATTAACCGCGAAATCCCAGAGACTTGTGCGTCGCACAAAATTCCTTGACTTTATTGTGCAGCGCACTATATAGGGAGGGGTCAGGAGCCGGGGCCTCCCGGCGTTACACATCAGTCTGGGAAGGACACCACGATGATCAAGGTTGAAGACATTCAGAATTACGGCAAGGAGCACCTCGAAACGGTTGTTGCTTCGGCCACCACCGTTCAGAACGGCCTGCAGGCGATTGCGACCGCCTATGGCGACTACACCAAGAAGTCGTTTGAAGACACGAAGTCCTTTGTCGAGAAGCTGTCCGGTGTGAAGTCACTGGACAAGGCGATCGAAGTGCAGACCGAATTCGCAAAATTGGCATATGAGAACTTCGTCGCCGAGGCGCAGAAGATCGCGGGCCTCTATACCGATCTTGCCAAGCACACGTTCAAGCCGCTCGAAGGCATGGTCGCGAAGTTCACCCCGGCCGCGGCCGCCTGACTTCTTCCACTTTCGGAATAAAAAGGCCCGGCTCCGCAGCCGGGCTTTTTCTTGTTGAGTTCGACAGCGACGCAACCTTGGCAGCAACGTTTCGATTCGAAACACCGATGATCACCTGGTTTGCGAAATACTTGTTTTGTCAATTCCGGCAGGATTGATTAACGTAAGGCCATCGCCGAGCTTGGAGTCGGGCCTGCTAACGGGTTTCATGTGAGCCATATCCTGCGCGCTTGCGGGGAGCCCAGGGCGGGCCCATATTCTGGCTCAACCTCTCCAACTCGTGGGGTCCGGCCAGGAGCGGCGATCTGGAAAGTGCGTCCGGGAACTCGTTATGATGGCTCCCCAAGGAGCCTTTCGCCCGGCGCCGTCCGGTTTCCTGTGGGGATTTCGAACGCCTGAGCCATGCCGCAATTGACTTCCAGAACTGATCCGCCCGCACTTGCCGCTGTAGCCGCACCTGTTCCGCGAATGGGCAACGATGACAACCGCGCCGGGGGCACCGGAGGCCCGGCTACGTCCGTGATCGCCAAGGTCAGGCCGAAGACCAAACGCCCGAATCTCTATCGCGTCCTGATACTGAACGACGATTACACACCGATGGAGTTTGTCGTTCACGTGCTGGAAAAGTTCTTCCAGAAAGATGCCGAAGCCGCGACCAAAATCATGCTGCACGTTCATCATCATGGAATAGGCGAGTGCGGGGTATTTACCTACGAGATCGCCGAGACCAAGGTCACCCAGGTGATGGATTTCGCACGCAAGCATCAGCATCCCCTGCAATGCGTGATGGAAAAAAAGTAGCGTCGCGTGAATTCACCAAGAAATGGGAACGGGTTTTGCATCAAATTTCTGCGCCAGGACCGCGCTCGACCCGACAAGCCTGTGATTTCGGTGCGATGATTGGGGGGAACCGGTCTTTCGCCGAGATCGGGTGTAACTATATGACAAAGGTTGTTGTTGCCTGACCGGGCAACGGCGATCATGATGGCGGGGGCCTATTAGAGGACGCGAATGCCGACTTTTTCCCAGAGCCTTGAACAATCCCTGCATCGTGCGCTGGCGATTGCAAACGAGCGTCATCATCAATACGCGACGCTCGAACACCTGCTGCTGTCGCTGATCGATGATTTGGATGCGGCCGCCGTGATGCGCGCCTGCAGCGTGGATCTCGACAAGCTGCGCACCAGTCTCGTCAATTATCTCGAGACCGAGTTCGAGAATCTGGTTACCGACGGAGCCGACGATGCCAAGCCGACCGCAGGCTTTCAGCGGGTGATCCAGCGCGCGGTGATTCACGTCCAGTCCTCCGGGCGCGAGGAAGTCACCGGCGCCAACGTGTTGATCGCCATCTTCGCCGAGCGCGAGAGCCATGCCGCCTATTTCCTGCAGGAGCAGGACATGACCCGTTACGACGCGGTCAACTACATCAGCCACGGCATCGCCAAGCGGCCCGGCGTATCGGAAGCGCGCCCGGTCCGCGGTGTCGACGAGGAGACCGAAACCAAGGGCAATGAGGATTCCAAGAAAAAGGGCGAGGCGCTCGAAACCTACTGCGTCAACCTCAACAAGAAGGCGCGCGACGGCAAGATCGATCCCGTGATCGGACGAAACTCCGAGATCAACCGCGCGATCCAGGTGCTGTGCCGCCGGCAAAAGAACAATCCGCTGTTCGTCGGCGAAGCCGGCGTCGGCAAGACCGCGATCGCCGAAGGGCTTGCCAAGCGCATCGTCGACAGCGAAGTCCCGGAAGTACTGGCGGCGGCAACCGTGTTCTCGCTCGACATGGGGACCTTGCTGGCAGGCACGCGCTATCGCGGCGATTTCGAGGAACGGCTGAAGCAGGTGCTCAAGGAACTCGAGGCGCATCCGAACGCCATCCTGTTCATCGACGAAATTCACACCGTGATCGGCGCCGGCGCCACCTCAGGCGGCGCGATGGACGCCTCCAATCTGCTGAAGCCCGCACTTGCCGCGGGCAACATCCGCTGCATGGGCTCAACGACCTACAAGGAATATCGCCAGCACTTCGAGAAGGACCGCGCGCTGGTGCGCCGGTTCCAGAAGATCGACATCAACGAGCCGACCGTCGAGGACGCAATCGCCATCCTCAAGGGTTTGAAACCGTATTTCGAGGACTACCACCGGCTGAAATATACCAACGAGGCCATCGAGGCCGCCGTGCAGCTATCGTCGCGCTACATCCACGATCGTAAACTGCCGGACAAGGCGATCGACGTGATCGATGAGTTCGGCGCGGCGCAAATGCTGGTTGCCGAGAACAAGCGCAAAAAGACCATCGGCATCAAGGAAATCGAGACCACGATCGCGACCATGGCGCGGATTCCGCCCAAGAGCGTGTCGAAGGACGACGCCGAGGTTTTGAAACATCTCGAACAGACGCTCAAACGCGTGGTGTTCGGCCAGGAAAAGGCGATCGAGGCGCTGTCGGCTTCGATCAAGCTGGCGCGCGCCGGCTTGCGCGAGCCGGAAAAGCCGATCGGCTCGTACCTGTTCTCGGGCCCGACCGGTGTCGGCAAGACCGAAGTCGCAAAACAGCTCGCGGCCTCGCTCGGTGTCGAATTGATCCGCTTCGACATGTCGGAATATATGGAGCGGCACACGGTGTCGCGCCTGATCGGCGCGCCTCCGGGCTATGTCGGCTTCGACCAGGGCGGCCTGCTCACCGATGGCGTCGACCAGCATCCGCATTGCGTGGTGCTGCTGGACGAAATCGAAAAAGCGCATCCCGATCTCTACAACGTGCTGCTCCAGATCATGGATCATGGGCGGTTGACCGACCATAATGGCAAGCAGGTCAATTTCCGCAACGTGATCCTGATCATGACGACCAACGCCGGCGCTGCCGATCTCGCCCGTCAGGCGTTCGGCTTCACGCGCAACAAGCGGGAGGGTGACGATCACGAAGCGATCAATCGCCAGTTCGCGCCCGAATTCCGCAACCGGCTCGATGCCATCATTTCGTTCGCGCATCTCAATGTGGAAGTGATCGGCATGGTGGTGGAGAAGTTCGTGCTGCAACTCGAGGCGCAGCTTGCCGACCGCGACGTGACCATCGAATTGTCCGATCCGGCCAAGGCCTGGTTGATTCAGCATGGTTACGACGAGCAGATGGGCGCCCGCCCGATGGCGCGCGTGATCCAGGAGCACATCAAGAAGCCGCTGGCGGACGAGGTGCTGTTCGGCAAGCTCAAGGGCGGCGGTCACGTCCGCGTCGTGCTGGTGAAGGACGAGGCGGCGGCGGAAGCGGGTCAGGAAAAAATCGGCTTCGAATATGTCGACGGGCCGGTGACGCCGAAGCCGGAGAAATTGCCGGGTACGCGCAAACGCAACCTGCCGCGCAAGCCGAAACCGAACGGTCCGGGCGGCGGGTCGAAGGCCTCACGAGGTCCGCTGGTCAAGGTGTGATGAGCTGATACTTACGAATTTGAAAGCCGGCGCGTCGAAGGACCGCCGGCTTTTTTATTGTCCGCCTCGGCGCAACGTCGAAGATGGGCGGCCTGTCAGGCGCGGGAGCGCGCAATTGCTCCGGCAACGATTTGCATGATCACGCCGACCACCCATCCCAGCATGATCAACATTGTCCAGACCAGGTGTGGATTCTCGCGAAACACAATAACGCTGACCGATACGAACGCCGTCAACGCCGCGAGAAATGTGCCGACCGCGCTGAGGAATTCCGCGGCGTCCACCTTCGCTCCGGAAGCCGGCTCACCGTCAGGTCCGTGAAAAGCCAGGGGAGGAGTATCGATTCCCAGATAAAACCCGACCGCGCCGGCAATCATCATGACAAGGATGAAACCCTGGGACGTGAACGCCGCGATGCTGGAGCCCACATGGGCGGCGACAAACAGCCCGCTGGCCGCTCCCGCCATCGCAAGCCCGATGCGTTCCAGGACGTGGGCAAACTTTCTGACGCGGGTTCGCATGGACTGACCTCGCGGAGCGCGAAGAAGTCGAGGTTATGACATTTTTCTGCTCTGCGGAAGAGATTACCGCTGCGCGGCGCAGAAAGGGCAGGCATTCTCGTGGCGAGCCATGCTCGACCCGCTCTTCCCGAGGGGCACCTTCGGGCCGAATGGGCGAGGGGTGCCCCTCAGCGCCCGTCGATCAGCTCCTTGATGCGGCGTTGTAGCTGGCGCTTTTTCCGTTCGCTTTTGCGCAGCCGCTCCCCGAGATCGGAGGCCGGCAGTTCGAACGATTTCCTCCGGGTTGAAGGCCACGCCGACGAATTTGTCGCGCCACCAGATGACCCTGGCGAGGAAGGAGCGGCCTTTTCGGGCGACCACCAATGACAGCTTCTCCTTGGGGAGATTGATGACGTTGCCGAATTCGAGATGAGCGCCTTTTTCGGAGATATTGCGGACGATGCAATCCCTGGTCGCGCCGCGTTCGCCGATTTCGGCGATGCCGCCGTAAAATACCTTGTCGCGCGCGTCCTCGCGTCGATCCAGCATCGATAATACTCCCGATAAAGAGGAGGACCTTACCCAGCTTCAGCGCGCGCGAAAGCCCGCCGCCGGTAAAATGCCGCGTTAACGTAAATCGATAATGGCAGGACGGCGTCGTTTTCCGGCGAGTTTACGCGGCGCTGTCGCGCAATCTCTGCGCGATTTCCTTCTGGGCGTCGAACTCGCGCCGCCGCCGCGCCAGCTCCTCGGCGCTCAGGGCCGCGATATTGTTGTAGTCGCGCTTCCAGGAGGCGTCCGCGCTCCAGCGCTGCGGCGATTGAACGGTGGTTTGCCCGGCCGGCGCTGTTTCCAGGACCCGCAGCGCGAGTTCGAAGGTGGCCGCCTGCGATTGCGGGTCGTGTGGCTTGCCCGCCGAGTTGCCGAGTGGAAAATCGCTAAACAGAAAGCGCGGCACGGCGGCGTGCTCGACGATGTCCTTGGCACAGCCCATCACGACGGTGGAAATGCCGTTGGCTTCCAGGTGGCGCGCGACCAAGCGATGGTCTGGTGACAAACCGGGCAGTTCGGCACCAGCACCGCGGCATCGACGAGGTCTGTTTTGCAGCGCGCGAGAATTTCGGGCGCATCGGTCTCGATGGTGACGCGGTGGCTGCGATTGGTCGGCGCGCCGAAGAAGCGCGGGGCGATTTCGCCGATCCGGCCCGCACGCGCCAGCCGCTGCAATTGCGGCAGCGGAAACCAGGTGCCGCTGTCATCGGCCGAGGTGTGAAGGCGATCATAGGCGATGTGGGAAATCCGCAGATCATGTGACTTCGAGGTGTCGCCGTCATAGACCGAATAGAATTTGGCGCCGCCATTATATTTGGCGCCCGGACCCTGGTCGCCCTTGGCAGGATCGAACGGCGCCGCCGTGGTGACGATGGCGAGGCGAGACCGGTTGAGAGGTTTTCGCAGGGGCTGGAACGGCGCATCGACATAATGCGCCCAGCGATAGGGCGTGGTGTAGCCGATCGCCGCGTAGTATTCGCGAGTCCGCGCCATATAGCCGATCGGCGCGTCGTCGTCGGGCGCAAAGCCGGGCTGGTCGATCTGAAGGGCCGGTCATTCTTGCGCTCCCACATGCGCGCCATCATTACCAGATAGCTAGACCGTCCTCCCTGTGTGTCAAGCGCGGTCTTGGGAACGAGTTATGACGGTGCAAACGGTCATCGGTGTGCGTGTCCCGTTTTGCATCTTGTGCTTGATGCTGCTGGCGTCACTGGCTCCGGCAATCGCCGAAGAGGCGGCGCCCGCCGGGACCGAGGTCGCAAGGCCGAGCGTCGAAGAACTTGCTACCCAAAGGCCGGCGGACAATGTGCGGGAAACCGATACCCGCGAGGCGATGTGCCTGATGATCGAATTGGCGGCGAAAGCCAATGACCTGCCGCTCGAATTCTTCGCCCGTGTCATCTGGCAGGAAAGCCGCTTTCAATCCGATGCCGTCGGACCCGTCACGCGCAGCGGCCAGCGCGCGCAGGGCATCGCCCAATTCATGCCGGGTACCGCCAGCGAGCGCCGGCTGCTCGATCCCTTCGATCCCGTGCAGGCGCTGCCGAAATCGGCGGAGTTTTTGAGTGAATTGCGCGGGCAATTCGGCAATCTCGGGCTGGCCGCAGCGGCCTACAATGCCGGACCGCGGCGGGTGCAGGAATGGCTGGCGGGCACGGGCCCGATGCCGCCGGAGACGCGCAATTACGTTTCGGCCATCACCGGCACCACGGTCGATGACTGGGCGGCCGCCGGCAGGAATGGCAAGATCGCCGGCGCGCGCACCGCATGCCAGTTGCCGTGAGCTGATGGCGCTGCTGCGGCGCGCGCCAAATCCCTTTGTCACCCAGCTTGAGGAACATGTGAAGTTTGCCGCGGCGAAATTGTGGGGGGTGCAGCTTGCCGCAGGCTTTGATCGCAGCAAGGCGCTGGCTATGTATGCGCGCGCAATGAAGCGGCTGAGCCCGGTGATCGGCGATCAAGACCCGAGCCTGCTCAGTTCCGTGATGCGCTCGCGCGGCTACCATGCATTCTACCAGGTGCGAATCGGCGCCGACACACGGCCCGAGGCCGATGATCTCTGCAACCGTATCCGGCGCGCCGGCGGGGCCTGTTTCGTTTTGCGAAACATGAGCATCAGGGGTTGAGCGGGCGGGCAAGATTTGGCTCGTGGTTCACTTGACGCACGAAGCTTTCGCCAGCGTTATGCGCGGCACGACTCAGATGGTCCGGTTCCTTTGGCCCTTCCTCCGCTCGACTCGCCCGGCTGGCAAAATCCCCTGCGGGCTTTCGCATGGGGAATGCGGTCGATCACCTCGACAATTCTGACGCTGGTGCTGTTTGCGACCTATCTCGGCATCGGCGCGCTCGCCCATGATTCGCATTTCAGCCTGGGATGGGCGCTCGCCTGCACCGTTCTGGTATGGGCCGGGCCGGCGCAGATCATCCTGATCTCGACGCTCGGCTCCGGCGCCACAATATTGCAGGCGGCGATCGCCGTGACCGTCAGCGCCATCAGGCTGTTTCCGATGGTGGTCTCGGTATTGCCGATGCTGCGCACGTCTGAGACAAAACGGCGTCATCTGGTGCTGGCGACCCATTTCATCGCCGTCACCTTGTGGGTCGAATGTTTCCGCCTGCTGCCGCAGGTGCCGCGCGAGCGGCGGATCGCCTTCACCCACGGGCTCGGCAGCCGCTCTCGTTTGTGTCTGCCTGGTTGCGACCACGCTCGGCTACGGCCTCGCAGCCGGGCTGCCGCAACTCTTTGCCGCCGCCATCCTGTTGCTGACGCCGCTGGCGTTTCTGCTTTCGACCGCACGCAATTGCCGTCAGCTCGCCGATGTCTTGGCGCTGGTGTTGGGCCTATTGCTGTTTCCGCTGGTTGCGATGCTGCATACCGGCGTCGATATCCTGATCAGCGGCGTGTCGGCCGGCACCATCGCCTATGGCGTTCACCGGTGGCGGGACCGAAAATGAGCCAATTTGTCGGTGACTGGCATGCGCTGTTGGTGCTCGTGATCGCAGGCTTCCTGCCCAACGAGGTCTGGCGGATGCTCGGACTTTGGCTCGGCGGTGGCGTCGGCGAGGGTTCGGAAATCCTGGTGTGGGTGAGGGCGGTGGCGACCGCGATCCTCGCCGGGGTCATCGCGCAAATTCTGATAGCTCCGCCGGGCGCACTCGCCAGCGTGCCCGACTGGCTTCGTTACGCTGCCGTCGCCGCCGGCGTGGCAGCCTTTATGATAACGCGGGGCTCGACCTTGGCCGGTGTCGTCATTGGCGAACTGGCGATGCTGGCTGGCAAATGGTGGCTCGGCTGATAGTGTCCGATACAAGGAGTCCCGATGGGGGAAACCCGCATGAATTTGCGCGCCAGGTCGGTCCTGACCTGTTTTGCCATCTTCGCAGCGGTCGTAGCAGTGACCGGCAGCCTGGCTGCGGAGTTTCCGGCGCGTCCGATCAAACTCGTGGTTCCCTACGCCGCGGGCGGCCCGACGGATACTTTCGGCCGGCTGCTCGCCGAATATCTCGGCAAGGATCTCAAGCAAACCGTGTTCGTCGAGAACAAGGCGGGTGCGCAAGGCGCCATCGGCGCTGAAAGTGTGGCGCACGCGACGCCCGATGGCTACACGCTGCTGGCTACCTCCGGTTCGGTCATCGTGCTCAACCCGTTACTGTACAAGAAACTCTCCTACGATCCGATCAAGGATTTCCGGATGCTGGCGCTGGTGACCGAAGTGCCTGTCTTGCTGTGCATCCATCCGTCCGTGCCGGCCACGACCGTCGCCGAATTCGTCGCCTACGCCAAACAGAACCCCGGCAAGCTCAACTTCGGCTCGTCCGGGACGGGGAGCTTCACTCATCTCGCCGCCGAGATGTTCAAGCAGATGGCGGGCATCGAGATGACCCATATCGCCTACAAGGGCGCGGCTCCGGCGCTGACCGATGTCATGTCCGGCAATATCCAGCTGATGTTCGAATCCGCAAGCACGGCGCTGCCGCCGGTGCGATCCGGAATGCTGCGGACGCTCGGCGTCAGCTCGAAACAGAGAATCTCCGATCTTCCCGACGTGCCGACCATTGCCGAGAGCGGTTACCCCGATTTTTTCGTCAGCGTCTGGAACGCGGTCGCGGCACCCGCCGATCTGCCGGACGACGTCAGCGCGGATTCTGACCGATAGTCTGGACCGCGTGATGACCGATCCCGCGTTCCGGGAATCGCTGGAAAAAATCGGCTATACCGCGCTCCGTCCGCGCAGCGCCGCCGCCATCGTCGAATTCATGGATGCCGACCGGGCGCGATGGTCGGCCGTGAGCAAATCGCTGAATATTTCATTGGATTGAAACCATGCCCCGGGAAAGTGAAGTGCGCGAGGGAGAACTCGCTGTCGAGATGCCCAGGGCGAGCGATGCCGGTCTCGTGTTCATCGGCCGCATCCGCACGCCCTGGACGTCGCGCGAGGACACGCCGCGGCAGGGACGTCATGACGGTCCGGTCTGCCGGCTGGAGATTTTCGAACCCTGGGTGCCGGCGCTGAAGGGCGTCGATTTCTACAGTAATCTCGAAGTGATCTACTGGCTGCACCGCTCGCGCCGCGATCTCGTGCTGCAAAGCCCGAAGAACAACAAAAACACTCGCGGCGCGTTCTCGCTGCGCTCGCCGGTGCGGCCGAACCCGATCGGCACCTCGATCGTCAAGCTGGTCAAGGTCGAGGGCAACGTGGTGCTGGTGCGCGGGCTCGATTGCCTCGACGAGACGCCACTGTTGGATATCAAGCCCGACCGCTGCGAGTTCACGCCGCTGGCGCAGCCGCAGGCCGGGGATTTCGAGGGGGAATGAGGAGCTGTGTGCTCCGGAAACAATGAATCGCGGAGCGCTGTGTCGTAATCAGGCGCCATTCAGCGCCGCCACCAGCTTCGCCGCATTTTCCTCCAGCACCTTTGCGTCTTCCTTGCGGCTCGCGGGCGGCAGCAGGGCCGTGCCGTTGTGGCGCGGCATCACATGGACATGCAGGTGAAACACCACCTGTCCGCCGGCTGGTTCGTTGAACTGCTGCACGGTGATGCCGTCGGCCCTGAAGGCTTTCATGGCAGCAGTGGCGACCTTGTGGGCGCCGCGCGCGACATGAGCGAAATCGTCAGGCGAAATGTCGAGAATATTGCGCGCCGGCGCCTTCGGAATCACCAGCGTATGCCCGGGACAGCGCGGCATGATGTCGAGAAAGGCCAGCACATGGTCGTCCTCATAGACCTTGTAGCAGGGGAATTCGCCGCGCAGGATTTTTGCGAAGGGGTTTTGGGGGTCATAGGCGGGCATGAGCGGCTCCTGAAAATCGCCTAGTCGTCGGTTTTGCGAAACGGCGCGGCGTCGCTGAGTTCGCGCGCGGCTTCGGCCACATAGGCGCGTTCGCGCCGCAGATAGTCCGAGATCGCGCGGCGCAGATCGGGGTCGGCGATGTAATGCGCGGAAAACGTGGTTTGCGGCAGATAACCGCGCGCGATCTTGTGCTCGCCTTGCGCGCCGGCCTCGACGGTTTTCAGGCCGCGTTGAATCGCAAAGTCGATCGCCTGGTAGTAGCAGACCTCGAAATGCAGGAACGGATGATGTTCGATCGCGCCCCAGTTGCGGCCGAACAGGGTATCGGAGCCGATGAAATTGATGGCGCCGGCGATCCAGCGGCCGTTGCGCCTGGCCATGACCAGCAGCACGTCCTTGGCCATGCTCTCGCCGATCAGCGAAAAGAATGAGCGGGTAAGATAAGGCCGGCCCCATTTCCGCGAGCCGGTTTCCATGTAGAAGGCAAAGAAGGCGTCCCACGCGTCTTCGGTGATGTCGCTGCCGGTCAGCGCGTGGATCGTGATGCCGTCGACGGCGAGCGCCTCGCGGCGTTCGCGCCGGATCGCCTTGCGATGACGGGAATTGAGCGAGCCAAGGAAATCCTCGAAACTGCCATAGCCCTGGTTGCGCCAGTGAAACTGCTGGTCGGTGCGTTGCAGGAAGCCGTGAGCGGCGAGGAATTTGCATTCGGCCTCGCGCGCGAACGTCACATGCGCCGATGAGGCGTGGGTGGCGTCGCACAGCGCCACCAATCCGCTCGCGAGCGCGGAGGCGATGCGCTCCCGATCGACGCCATCGCGGATCAGCAGGCGCGGGCCGGTGGCCGGGGTAAACGGCACCGAAGCCTGCAGCTTCGGATAATAGCGTCCGCCGGCGCGCTCATAGGCATCGGCCCAGCCGCGGTCGAATACGTATTCGCCTTGCGAATGCGATTTCAGATAACAGGGCACGATGCCGGCGATCTCGCCGTCCAACCGTGCCAGCAGATGGCGCGGTCCCCAGCCGGTTCGCGCGCAGGCCGATCCGGACGCTTCCACGGCCAAGAAAAATGCATGTGAAACAAACGGGTTATAGCTGCCGTTTGAAGCGGTGTGGGAATCGAGGGGGGTCCGGGGCGAAGCCTGGGTGTCGCAAGCCGGATTGGCGCAGGCATCCCAATCCTCAGCCGGAACCTGGCTGACGGACGACACGGCCTCGAGGGTGATTTCGGATGAATCCATCGACGATTTGAACCGGTCACGCGTTACGATCAGCCATCGCGCATGGTGACCAACCCCAAAGATCGTGCATTGCGAAGACGACTTCAAGGGCGCCGGCGCCCGCGGATCTACGGCCGAAACCCCTCGAAGATAATCTGATCGGCGTAGCGGGCGGCGCATTCGCGCTGCGCTGCTGTGCGGACCGTCCAGGTCAGCAGTGGCAAGCCAAAGATGTGGCGGGCTATCCAGGGCGCCGGCGCCGGCAACTCATCGACCCAATAGGCGACGAAATGCGGCCGGGTGCGGAACGCGTGACGCAGATGCCGCATGCCTCGACGCTGCGCCGGCGCGGCCTCCGGCCAATCGGCCTCGTCATAGCTTCGTTCGGCAACGATGCCGCGGGGAAGGCCGGGCATCAGGTCGCGCAACGCCAGCACCTGATCCGGGTCGAACGACATTCCAACGGCCGGTCCGGAGTAGGAAGCAAGCACCTCTGCCATCCGCGTCACCAGTTTACGGTCGCCATCAAAATGGCTCTTCACCTCGATCACCAGCGGCACGCGGCCCCCGACCAGCGCGCAGAGATCGCCGAGCGACATCATCCGTTCCGCGGTACCCTTGAACGGCGCCGTCCTGAGCTCCGCCGCGGTCATGCCGCGCAGCGCGCCCGAGCCCTCGGTGAGCCGACCGAGCGCATCGTCATGGTGCACCATCGCCTCACCATCGGCGGTGAGCTGGATATCGCATTCGATGCTGAAATTGCCTGAAATCGCAGCCAGCGCCGCGGCCGGCATGTTTTCGATGATGCCGCGCGCGGCGTCGTGCAGGCCGCGATGGGCGACCGGCCGTGCGGTCAGCCATTCAGGCGCGCGCATTGGCGGGCAGCTCCGCTTACGAGACCTCGAATATTCCCTCGACTTCCACGGCCGCATCAGCGGGAAGGGAAGCCACGCCGACAGTGGTGCGGGCATGGCGGCCCTTGTCGCCGAAAGCTGCAACCATCAGGTCGGAGGCGCCATTGAGCACTTTCGGTCCGTCGAGAAAATCCGGCGCGGAATTGACGAAGCCGCCGAGCCGGACGACGCGGACCACCTTGTCGAGATCGCCCAGCGCGGCCTTGATCTGCGCCAGCAGGTTGATGGCGCAGCCGCGCGCCGCGGCGTTGCCTTGCTCCACGGTAACACCCGCGCCGAGCTTGCCCTTGGCGATCAATTTGCCTTCCGGGTTGACGCAAACCTGCCCCGACACGAACAGCAGATTTCCGGTGCGCACAAAGCCGACGTAATTCGCCACCGGGCTCGGGGGCTCATGCAGCACCACGCCCTGCGCCGCCAGTTTTTGCTCGACCGTATTCGCCATGTTCCGTCCCCCGTTCGGATTGATCGCCGATCAAGATCTGATCGGGCCGCTTTGTTTCGCGCATCGCGCATTTTCATGCAAGCGACGGCGGATCAATGGCGGAATGCGAAAAACAGGGAACCTCAGTGGCCAATCCGTACTTTTTCGTGAAGCGGCCCTAGTTGCGGCGCAATACCGCGGTCGTTAATGTGCTGATTCCCCGCGCAGGATAACAACATGGCTCGCTGGTCCCTGATTTCGCCCAACCGATCGCTGGTGCTGGCTATAACTTTGGTGACTGGCGGGTCGGGTCTTGCCGCGGACCAGGCCGGCGCTGCGGCAACGTTTCTGCCGCATCAGGCGCTTTATGAGCTCAGTTTGGTGAAGTCGCGCGGCACGGCCTCGATTGACAGCGCGCGCGGGCGCATCCTCTATAATTTTTCAGGCAGCGCCTGCGAGGGCTATACCTCGGAATTCAGGCAGGTCTCGGAACTCAACAGCGGCGAGGGCAAGGTCACGCTGAGCGACATGCGTTCGACTTCCTGGGAGGACGGCGCGGGCAAGAGCTATCGCTTCAAGATCGACACCAGGATGAACGACACCAACTCGAATTCGGTCGACGGCATTGCCGAACGTAATGGCGACCATATCACCGTGAAATTGAAACGGCCGGCGTCCAAGACCTTTACGTTGGACGGTTCTACCGTGTTTCCGACCGAGCAGATCCAGCGCATCATTACTGCCGCGCGCGAAGGTAAATCCGTGCTCGAACTGACCGTTTATGACGGTTCGGACAACGGCGAAAAAGTCTACAATACGCTTTCGGTGATCGGGCAGCCGATCCCGAGTGACCGCACCGTGGCGGCGCCCGATCCCTCCACCACCAACGATCAGATGAAATCGCTGACGCGATGGCCGGTCACCGTGAGCTACTACGACCGTGACAACACGGCAAAAGATGGCGAGGAGACCCCGGCCTACGCCATGTCGTTCGAACTGTACGAGAACGGCGTCTCGCGGGCGCTGGTGCTCGACTACAACGATTTCGTCATTGCTGGTGCGATGGGCAAATTCGACGTCAAGGATTCCAAGCCGTGTAAGTGACGGCGGAAGCCTCGGGCCAGACCTTGAACTCACGAAAAACCCGCGGGCTGATGCCGCGGGTTTCTTGCAGTCCAAGCGATGCGTCAGAAGCGATAGCTGAGTGCAACTCGTCCGATGTCTTCCCTGAACTTGACGTTGTGCGTGAACAGCACAGTGTTTCCGCCGGCGGCGCAGTTACCGACACCCGGGGAATTACACGCGATCAATCCATTGCCGCCAAAATTGTCGAACTCGATGTGGAGATATTCGCCGCGCAGCATCCAGTTTTGGGTCAGCCGGTATTCCGCGCCAGCGCCCAGGACCCAGCCGAAGGCGTCGCTGCTGAACGAGAACGTGTTGTTGGTCGGATAGAACGTGTCGAGGAAGTTGGCGCTGTATTTCAGACGGGAGTACGCACCGCCGCCGGTGATATAGGGATACCACGACCCGAAGTCGAAGCCGGCGCGTGCGGTGAACGTGGCAAGAAAGTCAGAGCTGCCGCGCAGATTCCAGGCAAAGGTGCTGCCCGGGGTTACCGGGTAGGCCATCGGGCCGAAGCTCGTCGATCCCCTGAGATTGGTCCAATCGAAGCTCGCCTCGATGCCAAAAATGAACTTGCCCGTCTCATACAGATAGCCGACCTGACCGCCCGCCAGACCCCCGGATCCATTGAAGCTTTGGCTGGCACCGTTGGTCACGGCATTACGGTTGGCTACCGCAAAGAAGCCGTCAGTTGTCACCACATCGGCTGCGACGGGGTCTACCGAACTCCAGGCGCCACCGGCATTGACGCCGATGTAGAAGCCGGTCCAGCTTGGAAGCGCCACCAGTGCGGGTGCTTTGACCGCCATGTCCGCCGCCATGGCGGGACCTGCAGTGACCGCCAGCAGCGCAAAAGCGCAAATTAAATGCTTTTTCATGTTAGCGTCCCCAATCCCCAATTAATGAATTTCCAGCGCAAGCATCGCGGATCAGTCAGTTTGTGTCCTGTTTAGCAGGCGGCACCCCGCCGCACTGTAGCGGCAAGGACACGGCGGGTGCAAAATCGACAGCGGAGAGGCGCTCCCCGTTGCGGCTCGCGCGCCGGTGCCAACGCGTTAAAATTGAGCTCTCATTAGGGCCGAAGCATCGGTGTCGTCTATCAGGGCGGGGTGAGGATGTTCCAGCATCGCATACCCGTCCTTCCGCTGGCTCGCGAAACCAAAGGCCCGATGCACGCTCGACCGCAAACACGGACGTGACCCCGGGGAACGCGGCATCAGCTACCCCGCCTTCTCCGGCCCGTCATAGGCAATGCCCCGGATTACCGCGCTATTGCCGAATTTTCTGCGCAGGTCGTCGATCGCGCGCTCCGCATGGGCCGAGCGCTGGTCCAGCATGTCGGTGTCGTCGGCCTGCGATCCCGGGCGTAGCGCGCTGACGCCGGCTCCCATCAAGCGGAAAGCGGTGCCGTCGATCTCCTTCGCCAGCATTTCCCGGGTTACCGCGAAGATCTTTGCTGCGAGCTGCGTCGGCGCGTGGATCGATTGCGAACGGGTGCGCTGCCTGAAATCGGCGGTCTTGAGCTTCAGGGTGATGGTCGAGCCTGCGAGATCGCCGCTCTTGAGGCGCGCGGATACTTTCTCCGACAGCCGCCACAGCATCCGCTCGAGCGTCGGAAAATCGCCGGCGTCGGTCTCGAACGTGGTCTCGCTGGAAATGGTCTTGGCCCCGCGATCGGGCACCACCCGGCGGTCGTCGATGCCGCGCGCCAGCCGCCACAACCTGCGTCCCTCGTTCGAAAATTGCTTCATCAGTTCGATTTCGTCGGCGCGTTGCAGGTCGGCGATGGTGCGAAACCCGCGCTGCAACAGCCGTTCCTGGGTCGCAGGTCCCACGCCGAAGATAAAGCCGACCGGCTTGTCCGCCAGCATCGCGCGGGCCTCGT
This sequence comes from uncultured Alphaproteobacteria bacterium, assembly GCA_963742425.1. GTDB lineage: Bacteria > Pseudomonadota > Alphaproteobacteria > Rhizobiales > Xanthobacteraceae > Bradyrhizobium. Next base: position 891,301 of record CAVULR010000001.1, on the reverse strand, counting down.
CCTGATCGAGCGCGGCAAAGCCACGCGGCTTGTCGAGATCCGAGGCGACCTTGGCCAGGAATTTGTTGCAGGACAGCCCGACGGAAACCGTGATCCCGATGTCGCGCTCGACGTTGCGGGCGAAGCGCGCCAGCACCTTGGCGGCAATCATGCCGTGAACGCGCTCGGTGCCGGCAAGATCGAGAAACGCCTCGTCGATCGACAGCGGCTCGACCAGCGGCGTCAGCGCCTGCATGGCATGGCGCACCTCGCGGCCGACGCGGACATACTTCGCCATGTCAGGCCGGATCACGGCGGCATGCGGGCACAGCGCCAGCGCCTTGAACATCGGCATCGCCGAGCGGACGCCGAAGGTGCGGGCGATGTAGCACGCCGCCGACACGACGCCGCGCTTGCCGCCGCCGATGATCACGGGCTTGTCGGCGAGTTCGGGATTGTCGCGTTTTTCGACCGTCGCATAGAACGCGTCGCAGTCGATGTGCGCCAGCGTAAGTGAGGGCAGGCGATGGTGGCGGACCAGTCGAGGCGAGCCGCATTCGGCGCATCGCCGGGCAATCACGGCCAGATCGCTGAGGCAATCCCGGCAAAAGCAGGTCGGCCCGGCGAGTTCTGGCGCGGATGATGTCACGGCACGTCGCGCTCCCATTGCGGCTCGCCCAGCGCCTGGTGCGCGGCGGCGATGTTGGTGGGATGCAGCTGGGAAGCGCTCGCGAACGCCTTCACGGTTGCATCGTCTCGCATCACGAAATCGAGCACGCTGGAAAGAAAGTGCGGGTCGCGGGCGGCGGTGCGCAGGGTCTCGGGGCCGATTCCGCTTTCGGCCAGGAACGCGCCCAGACGTTCGGGGTCGCCGGCGATAAAGGAAAGCGCCTGAACTGCAACGATTTCAGCTACTTCCCGGGGATTGTAAACAGGCTTTCTCAACTGCGGTGTTTGCCTTTCCGTAACTTATGGTCTCTATTTTGGAATCATCATGCCCGAGTCTGCGCGGTCTGTTCAAGCAAGTGGAAACCACTTCGCACAAAGATGACACTCGAGCTTAACGGGTTAGAGCGAATCTGCCGCTAGTTTGAATTCACTTTTTCATACGCCCGGCGGCGCTGAGGATGCGCAAACCGGGCCTGTTTGCCGGAAAATGGGAGGGACGGGATGGCAAAAACCGTCCTGATCGTGGAGGACAACGAGCTGAATATGAAGCTCTTTCGCGATCTGTTGGAAGCGCATGGCTACCAGACCTCAGGCACCAGCAACGGTTTCGAGGCGCTCGATCTCGTTCGCAAACTTCGTCCCGACCTCATCCTCATGGATATTCAGCTTCCACAGGTGTCCGGTCTCGATGTGACGCGCTGGATCAAGGACGATCCGGAGCTGCGCGCCATTCCAGTGGTCGCGGTGACGGCGTTTGCGATGAAGGGCGACGAGGAACGTATCCGCGAGGGCGGCTGCGAGGCCTATTTGTCAAAGCCGATTTCGGTCGGCAAATTTATTGAAACCGTTCGTCGATTCATCGGCTAGGGGGATTTTCGATGTCCGCGCGTATTCTGGTCGTCGACGATGTTCCCGCCAACGTCAAGCTTTTGGAAGCGCGGCTATCGGCCGAATATTTCGACGTGTTGACGGCCTCCAACGGCGCCCAGGCGTTGGAGATCTGCGCGCGCGCCGAATGCGACATCATCCTGCTCGACGTGATGATGCCCGATATCGACGGTTTTGAGGTGTGCCGCCGGCTGAAGGCGAACCCGGCTACGCATTTCATTCCGGTGGTGATCATCACCGCGCTCGATAGCCCGGCCGATCGCGTCCGTGGACTTGAGGCCGGCGCCGACGATTTCCTCACCAAGCCGGTGTCCGACATCGTGCTGATTGCACGGGTGCGCTCGCTGACGCGGCTGAAAATGATGACCGATGAGCTGCGCATGCGCGCCATCACGTCGCTCGAGATTGGCGTGCAGGCGCCCGAGCGCAGCGCGGTGGCGGATACCGGCCGGGGGGGCCGCATCCTGCTGGTCGATGACCGGCCATCGTCCTTTGAGCGGCTGGCGCCGGTGCTCAGCACTGAACACACAGTCGATGTCGAAACCAATCCGGCCGAAGCGTTGTTTCACGCGGCTGAGGGCAATTACGATCTGCTGATCGTCTCGCTGGGGCTGAATAATTTCGACGGGCTGCGGCTATGCAGCCAGGCCCGGTCGCTGGAGCGGACCCGCGCGGTGCCGATCCTCGCCATTGCCGATGCCGATAACAATACGCGGTTGCTCCGCGGCCTCGAGATCGGCGTCAACGATTACCTTTTGCGCCCGGTCGACAAGAACGAATTGCTGGCGCGCGCGCGCACCCAAATTCGCAAGCGCCGCTATACCGATCATCTACGCGACAATGTGCAGAATTCGATCGAGGCGGCGATTACCGACGCGTTGACCGGCCTGCATAACCGCCGTTACATGGAGAGCCATTTGGGAACGCTGGCCGAGCAGGCCTCGAGCCGCGGCAAGCCGTTGGCGCTGATGATGCTCGACATCGATTTCTTCAAATCGATCAACGACAATTACGGTCACGACGCCGGTGATGACGTGCTGCGGGAATTCGCCGTGCGGGTGCGCAAGTCGATCCGCGGCATCGACCTTGCCTGCCGCTACGGCGGCGAGGAATTTGTCATCGTGATGCCCGAGACCGACATGCATGTCGCGGGCATGGTGGCCGAGCGGCTGCGGCGTTCGATCGCCGGAGAGCCGTTCGCGGTCAACAAAGGCTCAAAACGCATCGATGTCACGATCTCGATCGGCCTGTCGACCCTCGAGCTCAAGGGCGAGTCCGTCGCCGATGTTTTGAAGCGCGCCGACACCGCGCTTTACCGCGCCAAGCACGACGGCCGCAATCGCGTGGTGGCGCAGGCAGCGTAAACGGGTTTGGCGCCACATAAGTGTCGTCCCCGCGTGCGCGGGGACGACGATGGTTTGGCGCCCGCATTGTCGCGTAGCACCCTTGCGATCACCCGAATTGACGAACGCGCACCCGCTAATTACACAGGTTCGTTTCATCGAGCCCAACGTGGCGGCGGATTCTCGGTTTCCGGCCAGCGGTTCAACGGGAGAAGAAAAAATAATGCCCCTGCTGCAAATCCTGCGTCCGACGCTCCCGATCCTGATCGGCGCGTCCTTGATGCTCACCCTGAGCATGGGCTTTCGCCAGAGCTTCGGCATTTTCCTGCAGCCGTTGACGCACGACATCAAGATATCCGTCTCCGACTACACGCTCGCTCTGGCGGTGCAGAATCTCGCCTGGGGATTCCTGCAGCCGCTCGCCGGCGCGCTGACGGTTCGCTACGGCTTTCGCGTCATCATGGTGGCCGGCGCGGTGCTTTATACCGCGGGCCTCACATTCATGGCCTGCGCCAATGGATTTCTCAGTGTCCTGATCGGGGGAGGCGTGCTGATCGGGATGTCGCTGGCCTGCACGGCGGCTGCGATCGCGATGTCGGTTGCGGCGCGCGCGGTGCCGGCTTCGGTGCGCAGCACGGTGCTGGGCATGGTTTCGGCGGCGGGATCGCTCGGGGCACTGTTATCCGCGCCGATCGGACAGTTTTTGAGCGAGGGTTACGGCTGGCGAATCGGGCTCGCCAGCTTTGTGGCGTTGTCGATCGCGATGATTCCGGCCGCCTGGTTCGCGGGCGGGGTCGACAAGATTCCGCTGCCGGCACGGACATCCGACGAGATCGGCGATACCTCCGCGGCCGTCGCGGTTAGAATTGCGTTCGGAAACGCTTCGTTCGTGGTGATGACCCTGGCCTATTTCGTCTGCGGCATGCAGCTCGTGTTTCTCACCACACACCTTCCTTCGTATCTCGCGATCTGCGGGCTGGATCCAATGCTGAGCGCGCAGACGCTCGGCATGATCGGCGGCTTCAATGTGCTGGGCAGCCTGTTCTTCGGCTGGGCCGGCCAACGCTGGAACAAGCTGGCGCTGCTTGGCGCGATCTATATCTTCCGCTCGCTGATCCTCGCCTGGTACTTCATGCTGCCGGCATCGCCTGCCACGACGCTGCTGTTCGGCGCGCTGATGGGTTTCCTTTGGATGGGCGTCGGGCCGCTGGTGGCGGGCGCCGTCGCCGAGATGTTCGGCCTGCAATGGCAGGCGATGATCCAGGGGCTCGCCTTCATGAGCCATCAGCTCGGCAGTTTCCTTGGCGCCTATGGCGGAGGGCTCATCTACGACTCGCTCGGCTCCTACAACATGGCCTGGCGGATCGGCGTCGCGTTGGGGCTGGCGGGAGGGATCATCCAGGTCGCATTCGCGCTATTGCGGCCGACACAGCCGCCGTTGACGGTGACGGCATAGCCTATTGGGCGCGTCAAAATAAAAACGGGGCCATGGCCCCGTTCGAATCCGCTCACGCAAATTGTGAGCAAATCTACTTGATCTTGGATTCCTTGAATTCGACGTGCTTGCGCGCGACCGGGTCGTACTTCTTCTTGACCAGCTTGTCGGTCATGGTGCGCGAATTCTTTTTGGCGACGTAGTAGAAGCCGGTATCCGCCGAGGAAACGAGCTTGACCTTGATGGTGACCGCTTTGGCCATGTTCAGAGCCTCAAATATGAATGAAACGGGTGCCGGCCGATGGGGCCCGCATTTGCGGCGCAACCTAGCTTCTGACGGCCCAAAGTCAAGGTTTTGAGGACCAAAACCCGCGCGAATTCCCGCGATTGTGCCCCCAAATATCCTTCCTATCGTTCGTCGTACTGGTCCGGGCCCATCGCCCACAGCCATTGGTCGTGGTCATGGGCGTAGGTGCGGTTGGTTTGCGCCGGATTGCGGTTGACCAGCGACCGCAGGTACATCGGGTGCGTGGCGCTGCGCACCTCGTGCTCGACCGTGAACAGGTGCTTGCCATTGGCGGGATCGACGATGTCGCGAAAGCGGTATTGGTATTGATTGTCCTCGCTATAGATCAGGTTGCGCTCCGCCAGCTTCCGGTACGGGCCGGAGAAGTTCGTGATGTACATCTGTACGTGGTGGCCGTCATACTCGGGCTGCGGCCGATCGGTCTCGCGGAATTGCAGATGCTGGTTCTTGCCCATCGTCGCACGCGCGAGGGTGCCGTCGCCGTTCCTGAGTTCGGCCGGCATCCCCATGATTTGCGGATAGAAGGTGCAAATGCCCGGCGCGGTCCCGGGCGGCACCTCGAATTCGACATAGGGGATGCCGAGCGTGATGCGCCCGAAGCGCGCGGCGTCCGGCTCATGGCAGCGCACGCGATTGCCCCAGGGACATATCGCTTCGACGTAGTCGTTGTGCTCGCTGAATGCGAACGCCGTGCCGTCGAGCTTTTTGGCGACGGAGGCGAGCCGCTCGAGCAACGCCGCTCGGCCCGACATGACGATGCCGATGTGGCCCCGCACCACCTGGGCCTTGCCAGCCGGCAGATGAAACTGGCTCCGGCCGACGTTGATCCACATATTGGTGTCGGACACCATCAGATAGGGATCGCGGGTGAGCCCAAGCCCGGTGACATAAAACAATGCCGCCAGGCGCTGATCGGGAACCTGGACGTTGACGTGTTCGAGATGAATTGAGTTACCGAGATCTTCGGCGGCGCGATCGAATGGCTGATGCATGGAAGTGATCCGGGATGTCGATTGAAGGCGCAGTCTATCGCGTTTTCGAGCAGGCTGGATAGCGTCCAGCGGTCCACGAATCTCAATTCCGTGGGGGGTTAGTTCGTCCGTCGATCAGGCCTCAAAGAAGCGGTTTTTCGGCCGCGGCAGGCCGAGATTTTCCCGCAAGGTTTTACCTTCATACTCGCGCCGGAAAATCCCGCGTTTCTGCAGTTCCGGCACCACTTTGTCGACGAAGTCGTCGAGGCCGGCCGGCAGGAACGGGAACATGATATTAAAACCGTCGCAGCCGTAGCTTTTCAGCCACTCCTCCATCTGGTCGGCGATAACAGAAGGTGTGCCGACAAACGACAATCCGCCATAGCCGCCGACCCGCTGGGCAAGCTGGCGCACGGTGAGTTTGTCGCGCGCAGCGATGTCGACCAGGCGCTGGCGGCCGCTCTTGCTGGCATTGGTTTCCGGAATCGGCGGCAGTTGGCCGTCGGGATCGAAACCTGAGGCATCGGTGCCGAGGACGACGGAAAGCGATGCAATCGCGCTGTCGTAATGCACCATGCTGTCGAGCAGAGCGCGCTTCTCCCTGGCCTCATCGACGCTGTCGCCGACCACGACAAAGGCGCCGGGCAGGATCACGAGATGCTCGGGGTTGCGTCCGACCTTTTCCATGCGGCCTTTGATGTCGGCATAGAACTTTTGCCCGTCGGCGAGGCTGCCGCCGCCGGTGAACACGGCCTCCGCCGTCTCCGCCGCCAACTGCCTGCCGTCTTCCGACGCGCCGGCCTGGACGATCACGGGCCAGCCTTGCACCGGGCGGGCGATGTTGAGCGGGCCGCGCACCGACAGATATTTTCCCTTGTGATTGAGCACGTGCATTTTGGCGGGGTCGAAATAGAGACCGGCTACGACGTCGCGCACGAAGGCGTCGTCGGCGAAGGAATCCCACAAGCCCGTCACCACATCGTAGAATTCCCGCGCCCGCCGGTAGCGCTCGGCGTGCTCCATGTGATCCTCAAGGCCGAAATTCAGCGCGGCGTCCGGATTCGAGGTGGTGACGATGTTCCAGCCAGCGCGTCCCCCACTGATGTGATCGAGCGAGGCAAAGCGGCGGGCGACGTGGTAGGGCTCATCGAAGGTGGTCGAGCCGGTCGCGATCAGGCCGATATGTTCGGTGGCGCCGGCCAGTGCCGACAGCAGCGTGAACGGCTCGAACGAGGTGACGGTGTGGCTCCGCTTTAGCGCGTTCACCGGCATGTTCAGCACCGCCAGGTGATCGGCCATGAAAAAGGCGTCGAATTTTCCGCTCTCCAGCTTGCGGATCAGGCGCTTGATATGGGCAAAATTGAAATTGGCGTCCGGCCAGGCGCCGGGATAGCGCCACGCGCCGGTGTGAATGCTGACCGGCCGCATGAACGCGCCGAGCTTGAGTTGACGTACGGCCATCGCCCCACTTCCATGTTGGTGTCACTGCGAGCCAACGGTCGCGCGATGCGCACCTAATGACAGGCTCCGCGAAGCAGTCCATAGCCAACAAGCAAGAGTGGATTGCTTCGTCGCTTTCGCTCCTCGCAATGACGATTATGTCAGCAGCTAAGCCCCCAAAACATCCTTGTGCATCTTGCCGCCGTAGAAATGGAAAAACGGTACCGCTGCGCTGTGGTGCAACGGCCCGGTGGCGAGACGTTTTTCCAGTTCGTTCAGAACGTTCCTGGTCATCGGATGCAGGTCGGCCAATGGCTTTGATCCGATCTCGACCCAGACCAGTTCCACCAGTTCGGCATCGGGATGGATCACGCCCTCGACGCGATGGGTGATGGAGGACGCATCCGCCGTGAAGAACCGGGTGTCGAAGCGCCGCACCCGGCCGGGCGGGGTGATCGCGCGCGCGATCAGAAACAATCCTGAGGGGTCGGGCAGCAGTCCGGCATCGGCGAACGGTTTCCAGCCGCCTTCGAGTGCCGGGGCGGGACCCCCGCACTTGCGGCCGAGGCAAAGTCCGGTTTCCTCGCAGGCCTCGCGGATCGCGGCGATTGCCAACGCGCGCGCGCGTGACGGCGTGATCCTGGGACTACCCTGCAGGAGATTGGACTCGAGTGCATCGGGTATGGGTGCGGCCACGGGAACGCGGTTGTCTGTCTTGTCGACCCGGCCGCCGGGAAAGACGAATTTGCCGGGCATGAACACCACCTTGTCATGGCGCCTGCCGACCAGGACTTTTGGGGTGCTGGCGGTGCGATCGACCAGGATCAGCGTGGCGGCGTCGACCGGGCGGCGATAGGGATGGTGATCGGCTTCTTTTTCTTCCTTTACAGTCTCGGTCATTTCACTCCCGACGCCCTATTGGTTTCTTGGCGAGATCGCCCGGTTCATTGTTCAGGATTTTGTTCGTCAAACCCGTGCATGCGCAGGGCCCATTGGACCCCGACCACGGCGCCCTTCACCGGCTGCAGCAACAATAGCGAGGCGACCAGCGTAAACGGAAGATAGATCGAAAGCTGTAGCGGAACCGCCAGCGAATAATTGGTTTCGATCCACAGCACGACCGGTACCACGATGTGGCCGACGATGATGATCACGAGATAGGCCGGAAGATCGTCGGCGCGGTGCGGCGTGAAGTCGAGCCCGCAGGCCGAACAGTTGCTGTCGACTTTCAGGAAGGCGCGAAACAGTTTGCCGTCGCCGCACCGCGGACAACGGCCGCGGAAACCACGCTTCAGCGCGCTCCAGACGCTGCGCTTTTCAGCCGGGACCGCATCGGGCCTCCAGATTTTGGGAGCGGCGCTCATGGCTTCCGGGATTTGCCTTTCTTGGCTTTCCCAGGCCTGGATTTGCCCGGCCTGCGATGTTGTCTGCGCTGCTTGTTGTCGGGATGGATGTTGGCCTGCGCCTTCGAACCGTCCTGGCGTTTACGGCCGCGCGCGGCGAGGCGGCCTTCCGACAGCAGTTCGAACCGCAACGCGCCGGCAACAGGTGCCGCTTCTACCAGACGAACGTCGACGACGTCACCCAGCCGGTGCATGGCACCGCTGCGCGTGCCGACCAGCGCGTGGCGCGCCTCATCGTAATTGAAATACTCGCTCCCCAGCGTGCGGATCGGGATCAGGCCGTCGGCGCCCGTATCCGAGAGTTTGACGAACAATCCGGCGCGGGTGACGCCGGAGATGCGGCCCTGAAAGGTGGCCCCGATCCGGTCGGCGAGAAAATGCGCGATCAGACGGTCGGCGGTCTCGCGCTCCGCCTTCATGGCGCGGCGTTCGGTGACGGATATCTGGGCGGCCACCTCGCTCAGTGTCTCCACCGTCTCGGTGTCCGGCAACGCCCCTTCGCCGAGGCCTAGTCCGCGGATCAATGCGCGATGCACGACGAGATCGGCGTAGCGGCGGATCGGCGAGGTGAAATGCGCATAGCGCCGCAGGTTGAGGCCAAAATGGCCGTAATTCTCCGCGGCGTATTCGGCTTGCGCCTGCGAGCGCAACACCACTTCATTCACCAGCAGTTCGGCATCGTGTCCCCGGACCTGCGCCAGCACGCGATTGAACAGCGCCGGGCGCAACGCCCCGCTTTTGGCAAAGGGCATGTCGAGTGTTTTCAGGAATTCCTGCAGATTGTGAACCTTCTCCAGCGTCGGTTCATCGTGCACGCGGTAGATCAGCGGCAGCGCCTTCTTTTCGAGCATTTCGGCCGCCGCGACATTGGCCAGGATCATGAATTCTTCGATCAGTTTGTGCGCATCCAGCCGCTCCGGCACGACCACGCGATCCACGGTGCCGTCGGGCTTCAGCAGGATCTTGCGTTCGGGAATGTCGAGATCGAGCGGATCGCGCTCGTCGCGCGCACGCTTGACGATCGCGTAGGCGTCGTAGAGCGGTTTGATGATCGAATTGAGCAGGGGGCTGGTCGTATCGTCCGGCCGTCCGTCGATCGCCGCCTGCGCCTGCGCGTAATTCAGTTTCGCCGCCGAGCGCATCAGGATGCGATGAAAGCTGTGCGATCGTTTGCGGCCGTCATTGCCGATGATCATCCGTACCGCAAGCGCGCCGCGCAGCTCGCCCGGCACCAGCGAGCACAGATCGTTGGAGATGCGCTCAGGCAGCATCGGCACCACGCGGTCGGGAAAATACACCGAATTGCCGCGGGTCAGCGCGTCGCGGTCGAGCGCCGAACCAGGCCGTACATAGAACGCGACGTCCGCGATCGCGACATCGACGATGTAGCCACCCCTGTTGTTCGGATCGGGATCGGGTTGCGCATGGACCGCGTCGTCATGGTCCTTGGCATCGGGCGGATCGATCGTCACCAGCGGCAGGGCGCGCCAATCCTCGCGCCCTTTGAGCGTTGCCGGCTTTGCCTCCTCAGCCTCGCGCACCGCCGCGGGCGAGAACGCCTGGGGTATTTCGTGGGCATGAATGGCGATCAGGCTGACCGCCTTCTCCGAGGCCAGCGAGCCCAGCCGCTCCTTCACCTTGCCGGAGCCAAGGCCAAAGCCGCGGGAGCGTACGAGATCGACGCTGACGAGATCGCCATCCTCGGCGCCCTGGCTGTCGGCTTTGGCGATGTTCAGTTCGCGCCCGGCCTGTTTCTTATCGACGGGGATGAGCCGCCCGCCGCCACCGGGCAGCGCGCGGAAGATTCCGAGCACGCGGGTTTTGGCATGATCGACCACCTTGATGACGCGGGCGCGATAGACGCCGCCTTCGCCGTCTTCAAGTTTTTCGATGCGCAAAAGCGCGCGGTCACCGACACCCGCCGCGGTGCCCGGCTGCGGCCGCCTGGGAACATGGATGCGGATCTTCGGCGGTTCGCCGTTCTCGACCTCATCCCATTCGGCCGGTGCCGCGATCAATTCACCGTCGTTGTCGCGTCCGGAGATGTCGGCCATCACGGTGGCCGGCAGCGCGGCGCGCTCGCTGACCTTCTTGCCGCGCTTTTCGATTGCGCCTTCGCCGGCGAGCTCGCGCAAAATTCGTTTCAGCTCGGCGCGCTCCGCGTTCTTCAAACCGAATTCGCGCGCGATCTCGCGGGTTCCGACATTTCCCGGATGCGCACGAATGAAGGCGACGATGGCGTCCCGGTCAGGAAAACCTTTGTCGCGGTGCTTTGCCACGCTACCGACTTGCCTTGCCCACGCTTTTCTTGGCGACGGGCTTTGCGGGTCGGGACGACGAGTCCTTGGGCGGTGACGCTTTTGACGAAGTCTTATGCGGCAAGGACTTTGACGGCACGGACTTGGACGGCGAAGATTTGGCCGTCGCCGTCACGGGCGAGCGCGCCTTGCTTGCGGGCCTTGCCGAAGATGTTTTCGCAGCCGCCTGCTTGGGCAGTTCCGGCGCCCTCGAATTGGCCGCGGTCCTGGCGGGCTTCGCCGAGGCTTTCCTGGCGCCACGCTTCGGCTTGCCACCGCCCTTGGCCACGCGTTCGTCGATCAGCGCGATCGCTTCCTCGAGCGTGATGCTGTCCTGCGTCTTGTCGCTCGGGATCGTGGCGTTGACGCCGCCCGATGTGACATAGGCGCCGTAGCGCCCGCTCTTGACCGCGACGCCACCAAGGGTGGGATGATCGCCCAACGGCTTGCCGGGATCGGCGCCGAAGCGGCGGCCGCTCGGGCCCTTTGCGATTTTCTCGGCGATCAGCGTGACCGCTCGGTTCAACCCGATGTCGAAAACCTCGTCACCGGCCTCCAGGCTGGCATAGGTCTTCTCATGGCGCACGAAGGGGCCGAAACGGCCGAGGCCCGCGGTGATCGGCTCGCCGGTCTCGGGGTGCTTGCCGATTTCGCGCGGCAGCGACAGCAGTTTGAGCGCCAAATCCAAGTCGACGTCGGAAGGCGAGATGTTCTTCGGAATGCCGGCGCGTTTCGGTTTCTCGCCTTCGGCATAATCCTTCGGTTCGCCGAGCTGGATATAGGGACCGAACCGGCCGGCCTTGACCATCACCTCGAGGCCGGACACCGGATCCTTGCCCAGGATGCGATCGGCGCTGGCTTCGCTGTCGGCCGCGAGCGGACGGGTATAGCGGCATTCCGGATAATTGGTGCAGCCAACGAAGGCGCCGAATTTTCCGGCCTTGAGGTTGAGCTTGCCGGTGCCGCAGGTCGGGCACTGCCGGGGATCGCCGCCGTCCTCGCGAGGGGCGTAGATGTGCGGACCCAGCATGTCGTCGAGCGCATCCAGCACCTGTGTCACGCGCAGATCCTTGATTTCGTTGACGGCGCCGATGAAGTCGACCCAGAAATCCCTGAGCACCTGCTGCCAGGAGATCTCGTTGTTGGAGATACGGTCGAGCTGCTCTTCCAGCGCGGCGGTGAAATCATATTCGACATAGCGCGCGAAGAAGTTTTCCAGGAACGCGACCACGACGCGGCCCTTGTCCTCGCCATGCAGGCGTTTCTTCTCCAGCCTGACGTACCCGCGGTCCTTCAGGACCTGCAGGATCGAGGCATAGGTCGAGGGACGGCCGATGCCGAGCTCCTCCATCCGCTTGACCAGCGAGGCCTCGGAAAAGCGCGGCGGCGGTTCGGTGAAGTGCTGATTGACCGAAAGGTCCTGCCGCTTCAGCGCTTCGCCTTCGCTCATGGCGGGCAGGCGGCGGCTGTCTTCGTCATCGCCGTCATCGTCGCGGCCTTCCTGATAGAGCGCAAGGAAGCCGTCGAATTTGACCACTTGCCCGGTGGCGCGCAGTTCCAGCACGCGCGAGCCTGCCTTCGCCGCGATATCGACGGTGGTGCGCTCCAGTTCGGCGGATTCCATCTGGCTCGCGATGGTGCGGATCCAGATCAGTTCATAGAGTTGTGCCTGGTCGGTATCGAGACGCCTGCGCATTTCGGCAGGCCGCCGCGACAGGTCGGTCGGGCGGATCGCCTCGTGCGCTTCCTGCGCGTTCTTGGCCTTGGTCTGATACTGGCGCGGGGCCTCGGGCACATAGGCATTGCCGTAATCCTCGCCGATCACCATGCGCGCCTGCGTGATCGCCGAACCGTCGATCTGCACGCCGTCGGTCCGCATATAGGTGATCAGACCGCTGGTCTCGCCGCCAATGTCGATGCCTTCATAGAGGCGCTGCGCGATCCGCATGGTATGGGCCGGGGCAAAGCCCAGCTTGCGGCTGGCTTCCTGCTGCAGCGTCGAGGTCGTAAACGGCGCCTGGGGATTGCGGCGCGCGGGCTTTGCCTCGACCGTGGAGATCGAGAAGCTGGCGGCCTCGATCGCCTTCTTGAAATCTTCGGCCTCCGCACCGGTGCCGATGTCGAGCCGCTGAATCTTTTTGCCGTCGGCGCCGACCAGCCGCGCCTCGAAGGCCTCTCCGCGCGGGGTCGTTAGCGTTGCGATCAGCGACCAGTATTCCCGGGGAACGAACTTCTCGATCTCGAGTTCGCGATCGCAAACCAGCCGCAGCGCGACCGACTGCACGCGGCCGGCCGAGCGCGCGCCCGGCAGTTTTCGCCACAACACCGGCGAGAGCGTGAAGCCGACCAGATAATCCAGCGCGCGGCGCGCCATATAGGCGTCGACCAGCGCACCATCGATCTGGCGCGGATGCTTCATCGCATCCGTCACCGCCTGCTTGGTGATGGCGTTGAACACGACCCGCTCGATCTTGTGATCCCTGAGCGCGCGCTTTTCCTTCAGCACCTCAAGCACGTGCCAGGAGATCGCCTCGCCCTCGCGGTCGGGGTCGGTTGCGAGGATCAGCCGGTCGGCTCCCTTGAGCGCGCGCGCGATATCGTTGAGCCGCCCGGCCGCCTTGGGATCGATCTCCCAGATCATCTGGAAATTGGCGTCCGGATCGACCGATCCGTTCTTGGCAGGGAGATCGCGAACATGGCCGAACGAGGCCAGAACCTCGTAGGAGGCGCCCAAATATTTGTTGATCGTCTTGGCTTTCGCCGGAGACTCCACAATGACGATATTCATGTCATTCCAATGGCTTACGGGGAAAATAAGGGCCGGTTCGGCGAGATTCGCGTCGGCCGTTTCGATCCGAACATGGGTGCACAGGAGGTCGCTGTCAAATGGACAGATGTGAACAGGGGACCTCTTGATCGCGACTTAGTGTCTGAAAAGTAGTGAAATGCGCTCTATAGTTGTGCACTCAGAAAGGGTATCCATCATTAATTCGCGGTATTGGAAGTAAGTTTTGACAAAGACAGGGGGCCGGCGGACGCGCGCAAATCGGGGCAAGCCGCGGCGTTCGCTAACGGAGGAGTGGGACGGGGAGGGCGGCCCGGATGAGGCCGCAGCTTTCATTGCAGAGGCCGCCGCGGAACTTGCCGGGCTGGCGCGCCGGCACAAGCTCGAGATGCTCGCCTTCCTGCTTAGGATGACGCGATTGGAAGCGGCAGAACACGTGCGGCTTCGCAGCAAGCGGAATTTATCGTAACGCGCGGCGGACCAGCTATCGCGGATCGAGCAATACCAGCGACACCAGCCCGCCGCCCTGGCGCTCGAGCCGTCCGGCCAGTTCAAGCTCGAGCAGCACGGTGCGCACTACGGCTGGCGAGGCCCCGGCCATCCGGATCAGATCGTCGAGCAAGATCGGGGTTGGTCCGAGCAGATCGGTGATGCGCGCGCGATCGCCGGCATCGGCCTCAAGTTCGAAGCGCTCGTCATCGTCTTCGCGCAATTCGACCGGCCGTCCCATGATCGGCTCGACCGCGTCGATGACGTCCGACGCCGCCGTTGTCAGGGTTGCGCCCTGTTTGATCAGATCGTTGGTGCCGGCGGCGCGTGGATCGAGCGGCGAACCCGGCACCGCGAAAACCTCGCGACCCTGTTCGGCGGCGATCCGCGCGGTGATCAGCGAGCCCGAGCGATGGGCTGCCTCCACCACGACGACGCCGAGCGCCGTGCCCGAAATCAACCGGTTGCGGCGAGGGAAATCCCGCGCGCGCGGCACATGGCCAAGCGGCATTTCCGAAATCGCGGCGCCCCCGCTACCGATGATCGTCGCCAGCAGTTCTTCGTGCTCGGAGGGATAGATCCTGTCATGCCCGCCAGCCAGCACCGCGACGGTGCCGCTGTCGAGGCTGGCGCGATGAGCGGCCTGGTCGATGCCGCGCGCCAGGCCCGAGGCGATGACAAAGCCGGCCGCGCCGAGATCGCGCGCCAGCGTGCCGGCGAACTTGATTCCGGCACCGGAAGCATTGCGCGATCCGACCACGGCGATGATTGGCCGCATCAGACACGTCAAGCGCGCCGCACACGCCGAGCAAGGGCGGTGCGTCGTCGAGCACGGCAAGCCGCGGCGGATAGCCGTTTTCGCCTGGCGCAAGCAGGCGCACGCCGAGCTTGTCGCTGCTTGCGAGTTCAGTTCGTGCGTCCTCCTCGCTGCAGATCCGCCCCGGGCGTGTCGCGCCGCCGCGCCGCGCCAAATCGGGCAAGCGCTCCAGCGCTACCTTCGCGCTGCCGAAATGATTGACCAGCGAACGGAAAGTGCGCGGCCCGACATTGTCGGAACGGATCAGCCGCAGCCAGTCGATGCGCTGCGCCTCGGTCAGGTGTGTTGTGCTTGAGGTTTTGGTGTCCACGCGGTCTCCCCGAAAGAAGCATGACGCAACCTGACGGTGTGGGGAAGGGGGTTTGAACGTGGGGCCTGGAAATCGGATGGTGCTTGCCCGATCCCCGGCGCCTCCGTAAAAGCTTTCGGCCGCCATCAGGGGACCTTGCCGATGATTTCGCTCGCCGAACTCCAGCGCCGCATCGATTCCGGCGATCTCTCGGCCGATGCCGCGATCGCGCAGTCGCTAGAGGCGACCGACGCGCACGAGAAAACCATCGGCGCCTTTGTCTGCCGTGCGGAAAACATCCGCGCGGCAAATGCCGGACCGCTGCGCGGCATCGCCGTCGGCATCAAGGATATCGTCGATACCTCGGACTTTCCGACCGAGATGGGATCGGCGATCTACCGGGGTTGGCGCCCGCGGGCGGATGCGTCTGTGGTGGCCATGCTGAAGCAGGCAGGCGCCACCATCGTCGGCAAGACCACAACGACTGCGTTCGCCTCGCGCGATCCGACCGCGACGCTCAATCCGCGCCATCACGGTCACACGCCGGGCGGATCGTCTTCGGGCTCGGCTGCGGCGGTCGCCGCCGGCATGATTCCGCTTGCGCTGGGCACGCAGACGGGCGGTTCGGTGATCCGGCCGGCCTCGTTCTGCGGCGTAGCCGCGATAAAACCGTCATTCCGGCTGCTGCCCACCGTCGGCGTGAAGTGTTACTCGTGGACGCTCGACACCGTCGGGCTGTTCGCGGCCGGGGTCGAAGATTTGGCGCACGGACTTTCGGCGATGACCAACCGGCGCGAGTTGCTGCCGGATGGCGCAAGCGTGAGACCGCGTATCGGTGTCGTAACCCAGGATTTTGCCGGTTTGCCGGATGCGACAAGCGAGGACGCACTGCGGACCGCGGCGCACGCAGCGGAGCGCGCTGGCGCGTCCGTTCGCACGCTAGCATTGCCGGAAATATCGGCCGAGGCGTGGCGGATACAGCCCGTGGTGCAGGAGTTCGAGGCGCACCGAGCGCTCGCCTGGGAATACCGCACGCATCACCATGCGCTGGCGCCGTTGCTGCGCGAAAAGCTCGACGAAACCATTGGCATCCAGCCCGCCGACTACGACGCCGCGCGCGGGGTCGCGAACCGCGGCCGCAAGGCGCTGGCCAGGATGTTCGATGATGTCGACGTCTTGCTGACGTTCTCTGCCCCCGGCGCGGCTCCCAAAGGTCTGGACTCGACCGGCGATCCCGGTTTCAACCGGCTCTGGACCCTGATGGGCGTTCCCTGCGTCAACGTTCCCGCTCTTGTTACCGGGGATGGCCTACCCGTGGGCGTGCAGGTCATTGCGCGGTTTGGTGACGATGCCGGCGCGCTGAGGGCTGCGGGATTTATTGAGAAAGCGCTGGCGCGGGGGTGAAGCGTAGCTAGTTCTGCCCGATCCGTCCCTCGGTCCCCGCCTGCAATCGCCCGATGTTTTCGCGGTGCATGTAGAACAACAATAAGGTCAGCACCGCAAACAGCGAGGCCAGCGCCGGATGGCCGAACCACCACAGGAAAATTGGCGTGACGACGCTTGCAACCAGCGCCGAGAGTGAGGAGTAGCGCGTAACGGCCGCGGTCGAAATCCATAGCAGGCAAAACAACACGGCGGCGGGCCAGAACAATCCAATGAGCACGCCGATATAGACCGCGACGCCCTTGCCGCCCTTGAATCCGAGCCATATCGGAAAGAGATGGCCGAGAAAGGCGCCGAGCGCCGCCAGCATCGCCGCATCGGGTCCGCCCAGATAACCGGCGATGACGACCGCGATCGTACCCTTCAGCATGTCGCAAATCAGCGTCGCCGCGGCGAGGCCCTTGCGCCCGGTGCGCAGCACGTTGGTGGCGCCGATGTTGCCGGAACCGATCGAGCGGAGATCTTCGGTGCCCGCGAGTTTTGTCAGGATCAGGCCGAATGGTATCGAGCCGAGCAGATAGCCCAGCAGCAACGCCACCGGCAGGAATGCTTCAGTTGACATCGGCGTTCCTCCCTTGACCGGGTGTCCGGCTGTTATCAAAGTCGCTTTCTGACGCGCTTTCTTGATGCGAACCGGTATCCACTTCGCTTGAAAACGCTTTAGACATGTTCATAGACCGTTCGTCCGCCGACGATGGTGCGCACCACACGGCCCGAGAACCGCGCTTCGTCGAACGGGGTGTTCTTGCATTGCGATTTGAGATCGGCGGGATCGAGCACCCACGGCGTATCGGGATCGATCACGATGATATCGGCCGGCGCGCCCGCCCGCAGCGTTCCGCCCGGCAGGCCCAACAGCTCGGCGGGGCGCGTCGACATCGCGCGGATCAGCGTCTTGAAATCCATGTCGCCACGATGGACCAGCCTCAAGCCGGCAGGCAGCATGGTCTGCAGGCCGATCGCGCCAAACGCTGCTTCCGCGAACGGCAGGCGCTTGACCTCGACGTCCTGCGGATTGTGATCGGACATGATGACGTCGAGTAGCCCGGAACCGACGGCTGCGACCAGCGCAAGGCGGTCGTCCTCGGTGCGCAGCGGCGGCGACAGTTTCAGGAATGTCCGGTAGGGACCGATGTCGTTCTCGTTCAGCGTCACATGGTTGATCGAGACCGAGGCGGAGACCGCGAGCCCGGCGTCGCGTGCGCGCTTCAGGATTTCCAGCAACTCGATGCAGCTCAGCGATGCCGCATGATAGCGGCCGCCGGTCAGCGCGACCAGGCGAACGTCGCGCTCCAGCATCACGGCTTCGGCGGCATTGGGAATGCCGACCAGCCCGAGGCGCGCGGCGAACTCGCCCTCGTTCATCACGCCTTCACCGACGAGGTTGGGATCTTCGGTGTGATGCACGATCAGCGCGTCGAAATCGCCGGCATAGGTGAGCGCCCGCCGCATCACCTGCGCATTGGTGACGCTGCGGTCGCCGTCGGTGAAGGCGACGGCGCCGGCGGCTTTCAACAGGCCGATTTCGGTCATTTCCTCGCCGCGCATGCCCTTGGTCAATGCCGCCATTGGATGGATATTGACGATGGCGGTGTCGCGCGCGCGGCGCAGGACAAAATCCACCGTTGCCGAATTGTCGATCACGGGCGAGGTGTCGGGCTGGCAGATGATGGTGGTGATGCCGCCGGATGCCGCCGCCTGGCTTGCGGAAGCAAACGTCTCGCGGTGGCTGGCGCCGGGCTCGCCGACAAAGGCGCGCATGTCGATCAGCCCCGGCGCGATGATCTTGCCGGCGCAATTGACGATATCGGTGCCCTCGGGCACGCCGGCCGCGCCGATGCCGCGGCGGCTTTCGCGGATCGTGCCGTCGGCGATCAGGACGTCGCCGGGACCGTCGAAATCGCGCGAGGGATCGATCAGGCGGGCGTTGGCGAGCAGGATCGGGCGGCGATCGGTCAGCATCACGCGTTCGGCAGGTTGCGGGCGAGCGCTTCCAGCACCGCCATCCGCACCGCCACTCCCATCTCCACCTGCTCGCGGATCAGCGACTGCGCGCCATCGGCCACGATCGAGTCGATTTCGACGCCGCGGTTCATCGGACCCGGATGCATCACCAGCGCATCCGGCTTGGCGTAAGCGAGCTTCTTCTGGTCGAGGCCGAAATAATGGAAGTATTCGCCGGTCGAGGGCACGAACGAGCCGTTCATGCGCTCGCGCTGCAGCCGCAGCATCATGACGATATCGGCGCCATCGAGGCCCTCGCGCATGTCGCGGGCCACCTCGACGCCCATCCGCTCGATGCCGCGCGGCAACAGCGTGGAAGGCGCAACCACGCGCACCCGCGCGCCCATGGTGTTGAGCAGCAGAATATTGGAGCGCGCCACGCGCGAATGCATGACGTCGCCGCAGATCGCGATCACCAGCCCTTCGAGCCGGCCCTTGTTGCGGCGGATGGTCAGCGCATCGAGCAGCGCCTGGGTCGGATGCTCGTGGGCGCCGTCGCCGGCGTTGATCACGGAGCCGTCGACCTTGCGCGCCAGCAGTTCGACCGCGCCCGAGGCGTGGTGCCGCACCACCAGGATGTCGGGGTGCATGGCGTTCAGGGTCACGGCCGTATCGACCAGGGTTTCGCCCTTGCGCATCGAGGATGAGGACACCGACATGTTCATGACGTCGGCGCCCAATCGCTTGCCCGCGATTTCGAACGAGGACTGGGTGCGGGTCGAGGCTTCGAAGAACAGATTGATCTGGGTGCGGCCGCGAAGGCTGGTGCGCTTCTTGTCGACCTGGCGGTTGAGCTCGACATATTCCTCGGAAAGGTCGAGCAGGCCGGTAATATCGTCAGCCGAAAGCCCCTCGATTCCCAGCAGATGCCGGTGACCGAGGACGAAGGTCGATTTCGATACAGGGATCATTAAAACGACAGCTATAGGCAGGAAGACCGCGGGGGGCAAGGGCGAATAGGGGGCTACCGACTTATCCCCCGAAAGCAGGGTAAACGCCGATGCCGCAAAGTCG
Source organism: uncultured Alphaproteobacteria bacterium (assembly GCA_963742425.1). Classification (GTDB taxonomy): domain Bacteria; phylum Pseudomonadota; class Alphaproteobacteria; order Rhizobiales; family Xanthobacteraceae; genus Bradyrhizobium. Next base: position 871,728 of record CAVULR010000001.1, on the reverse strand, counting down.
CCGCATCGCGCTCATAAAAAAATAACGTGCGTTGCGGGCAGCAAGGGCCGCCGATGTCCGCTTGCGCGGTGGGAGATCGGTGCGAAGGAAAATCCTCGATGCGGACCCCTGTGCTCGCCCCTGCGATCATCATGCTCGTTGGATTCTGCAGTCAGGCAAGCGCGCAGCCGCAATGCATTGAATTGACCCGGTTACGCAGCGAGGCCGTAAAGGCCTCAAAACCGCCGAGCCGCGCCCTGTCCCTGATGCCGGACCACTGCGAAACCTACATTCGTTCTTCGATGGCATGGGAAACAATCGTCCAATATGCGAAAGAAAATCGCGAGCTGTGCGACATTTCCACCCGTTTGCTGGACGACCTCGAGAAATATCACCGCGAGGCAGTGAGTGCGCGCGACAATGTCTGCGCAGGCCGCCCAATTCGGCCATTTCCACCGGACATCATTCGGCGTTGAGACGTTTCGACCGTCCGGCGTAGCCAACGCCTCAGGTGTGCGGTGGGCAGGCAAAGGGGGTCGGCAGACGGTCCCGCCTTTGATTTTCCGATAACGGCGCGATTCAGTTAGAATGGCCGCAAATCTTCTCCCCGTACCTCCGGGGGAGAGGTCGTCCACCGGCGGTATTGCAACTGCCTTCAATCAGGACCGGCCATGACCCAGCCTTCATCCGCAACCCACGAAGTGTTCAATCAGTCACCGCCGTTCGAAGACATTGATCTGTTCACGCTCGACAGGCCGCTTACCGAGGCGGTCGCGGCCAATGGCGGCGCGTCGGCGGAAAAGGAGTTGACCGAGTTCGGCCGGCACTGGGGCTCGGCTGCGATGGCCGAGCGCGGCCGTGTCGCCAACGAAAACACGCCGAAACTGCGCACCTTTGACGCCCGCGGCGTCAGGCGCGACGAGGTCGAGTTTCACCCTGCCTATCACGAACTGATGGCGCGCAGTGCGCATGCGGGCTTGCATAATTCGACCTGGAGCGCGCAAGGCAAGCCAGCCGGCGCCGCGGCGGAAGTCATCCGGGCCGCGAAATTCTACATGGCGGCGCAAGTCGAGACCGGTCATTTGTGTCCGATCACCATGACGCGGGCGTCGGTCGCGGCATTGGCGGCCCAGCCGGACCTTTTGGCGAAAGCGATGCCGGTGATCGCGACACGCGCTTACGATCCCGCCTTTGCGCCGTGGTGGACCAAGCGCGGCATGACGCTCGGCATGGGCATGACCGAGAAGCAGGGCGGCACCGACGTGCGCTCGAACATGACCCGCGCGGAGCGCGCAGGCGACGCCTATCGGATATCAGGGCATAAATGGTTCATGTCGGCGCCGATGTGCGACGCGTTTCTGGTGCTGGCGCAGGCCGACGACGGGCTGACCTGTTTTCTGATGCCGCGCTTCAAGCCGGATGGATCGGTCAATGCCATTCAGTTTCAACGGTTGAAGGACAAGCTCGGCAACCGCTCCAATGCCTCTTCCGAGGTGGAATTCGCGGGCGCTTACGCGGCGCGCGTCGGCGAGGAGGGCAAGGGCATTCGCACCATCATCCAGATGGTGCAATTGACGCGGCAGGATTGCGCGATCGCGTCCGCCGGCCTGATGCGGTCGGGGCTCGCGCATGCGCTGCATCACGCGCGCCATCGCAGCGTGTTCCAGAAACAGCTCGCCGATCAGCCGCTGATGCAGGCGGTGCTTTCGGACATGGCGCTGCATGTCGAGGCCTCGATCGCGCTGGTAATGCGGCTTTGCCGATCGTTCGACCGCGCACCTGATGATCCGGGCGAGGCGGCCTATATGCGGCTATTGACGCCGGCGATAAAGTACTGGGTCTGCAAGAGTGCGCCGGGATTTCTCTACGAGGCGATGGAGTGCCTGGGCGGCAACGGCTATGTGGAAGAGGGCATTCTGGCGCGGCATTTCCGTGAATCCCCGGTGAATGCGATCTGGGAAGGCTCAGGCAATGTGATGTGCCTGGACGTGTTGCGGGCGCTGTCGCGCGAGGCGGAAGCGGCGCAAGCGGTTCTGCAACGCCTCGCCGGCGAGGCCAGGGGTCTACCGGGCGCCGGCGACGCGGTCGCGTTCATCGCCGGGGCATTCCGCAGGCCGGAGTCCGAGCGCGTGGCGCGGCTCGCGGTGGAGAAGCTGGCGCTGCTCGCGGCTGCGGCTGCCCTCAACAAGGTGTCGCCGCGTCATGCCGAATTGTTTGGATCGACGCGGCTTGCGGGGAATCACGCCAGCATGTATGGCGCCGTCGATCTCGCCCAGGACGACGTCAGGGCTTTGCTGGAGCGGGCGCTGCCGTGATTTCACCCAACGTCATTGCCGGGCTTGACCCGGCAATCCATCTCGCCGGGAAAATCCCGTGAAGCGCAAGGGATGCCCGGATCAAGTCGGGGCATGACAACCACAGAAACTTGAAGGTCCCTTGATGGATTCCCTCGATCCCGCCAGTTCCGCCGCGCTCGCTGCGGATATGCCCGTTCAACGCGTCCCCCGTGCCTGGAAGTTCTGGGGCACGGCCCTATGGGGCGTGTTCATTTTCGCGGCGTTGTTTGTGGGCCAGATCGCAGTGGTGGCGTGGTTCGTGCTGCGGCGGGAAGGGCCGATCGATATTTCCGCCGCGATTCACGTCGTCGGCGGCGGCTTGACGATTTCGCTCTCCGTGATCATGGGCCTGCCGGCGGTGCTCGCCGCATTGTGGCTGGCGATCCGCAGCTCGCGCACGCCGTTTGCCGATTATCTGGCGCTGCGCGGAACCTCCTGGATCAATTATCTGATCGGCGCCCTCGCACTCGGTGTCCTGATCGCGGGATGGGACCTGCTGTCACGCGCCACGGGACGCGAGATTACTCCCGGATTCATGGAGGAGGTGCTGAAATCGGCGCGCGCCGATGGCGCGCTGTGGTTGCTCGTGATCGCATTTTGCGTCGCAGCGCCGGTCTCGGAGGAACTGTTCGCGCGCGGCTTTCTCTATCGCGGCTGGTCGGAATCCTTTCTCCGGCCGGCTGGCGCCATCGTCCTGTCGTCGCTCTTCTGGACCGCGCTGCACCTGCAATACGACTGGTTCTTTTTCGGTGAAGTGTTTTCGATCGGACTTCTGCTCGGCTATCTCCGCTATCGCTTTCATTCGACCTGGCTGACGATCTTCGTGCACGGGCTCAATAACCTCGCCGCCGTGCTGCAGAGCATCTGGCTCGCCGGATAATTCGATCTCAGCGCTGCCCGCGCAGATTTGCCAGCCGATCGAGCGCGCCTTGCAGGATGAAGATCGCGGCGTGTTCGTCGATCACCAAAGCGCGGCGGGCGCGGCTCATGTCCATCCCGATCAATTCGCGTTCGACGGCGGCGGTCGAGAGCCGCTCATCCCACAACGCGATTGGAAGTTCGGTGAGTTTCGAAAAATTGCGGGCGAAGGCGCGGGTCGATTGCGCGCGCGGTCCCTCGCTTCCGTCCATGTTGATGGGCAGGCCGAGCACGAAACCCGCAGCGTTTCGTTCGCGCGCGACGGCCAGCAGCCGCGCGGCATCGGCCTTGAAAGCCTTGCGCTGGATGGTTTCGACCCCGGTCGCCAGCTTGCGATCGGGATCTGAGACCGCGACCCCGATGGTCTTGGTGCCCAAATCGAGGCCGACCAGCGCGCCGCGTTCCGGCCAGTACGCGCTCGCTTCGATCAGAGGTAGGATGAGGGCAGGCATGGCGTTCGCATAACATGCGGGCCGCAATCCGTGCAAAGTGGGAAAGGCAGATCAATGGACCGGCTGACACTATTCGGTTTGTTCGCGGTGACAGCGATGCTTGTGTGCTACGCGCTGGAGGATCGCAGCCGTTGGTTTATCCTCGGGTTTGCGGCCGCCTGCGCGCTGGGTTCGATTTATGGATTTTTGCAGGGCGCCTGGCCGTTCGGGCTGGTAGAGGCGATCTGGGCAGGGGTCGCGCTGCGACGCTGGAGCCTCAGGCGGCGATTGAATGCATAGCTCGCCGGTGTCGTGGAGTGCTAATCTCGCTCAGGCTCCGGCAAAGATATCCGCGCCGATCTCCCACTTGCCCGTATGAGCAGACGATGTGGCCAGACCGCCGACTTCTCCACCTCATCAAAACCGAGTTTCCGATCGTTCTCGCGCCGATGGCCGGTGTCATGGATGCGGAATTGGTGATCGCGGCGGCCCAGGGCGGCGCGCTCGGCTCGCTTCCCTGCGCGATGCTCTCGGCGGAAAAGGCGCGCGAGCAGGTCAACATCGTCCGGCAGCGCGTGTCGGCGCCAGTCAATATGAACTTCTTTTGCCATGAGAGCGTGGACGCCGACCCGAAGCAGGCGTCCGGATGGCAGCAGCGGCTCGCGCCCTATTATAAAGAATTGGGGCTCGATCCGGCGGCGCCCGTCAATGCCGCCAACCGCGCGCCGTTCAACGCCGCGATGTGCGAACTGGTCGAGGAATTGAAGCCCGAGATCGTCAGCTTCCATTTCGGCCTGCCGGATCAGGCGCTGGTCGCGCGGGTCAAGGCGGCCGGCTGCGTCGTGATCGCGTGCGCGACCATTGTGAAGGAGGCGGTCTGGCTCGAGGAAAACGGCGCGGACGCCATCATCGCCCAGGGTGCCGAAGCCGGGGGCCATCGCGGCATGTTCCTGACCAAAAATATCGCCGAGCAGCCCGGCACCTTCGCGCTGGTGCCGCAGGTAGTGGATGCGGTGAAGGTTCCCGTGATCGCGGCGGGCGGTATCGCCGACGGGCGGGGCATCGCGGCGGCGTTCGCGCTGGGTGCGGCGGGCGTGCAGATCGGCAGCGCCTATCTGCGCTGTCCGGAATCGAAGCTGACCGCGCCGGCGCGCGCGGCGCTTGGTCAGGGGCGGGACGATTCCACCGTCATCACCAACGTCATGACCGGGCGCCCGGCACGCGGGATCGCCAACCGCGTGATGCGCGAGGTTGGCCCGATTTCGCCCGACGCGCCGGACTTTCCCCATGCCGCGACCGCGCTTGCGCCCCTCAAGGCGGCCGCGGAAAAGCTCGGCAAGGTCGATTTCACCAATCTGTGGGCGGGACAGGCCGTTCGCCTCGGCTGCGAGATGCCCGCGGCCGAGCTGACCCGGGCGCTGGCGCGAGCCGCGCTGGCGCGATTGAGCCGGTTGGCGGGCTAATGGGCGCCTCGCGGTTGCGGCGCAAAAGCCCCCTCTGCTATACGGCGGGCTGAATTCGCCGCCAAGGGGCCCTATATAATGTCGGTCGATGCCGCCACCGTTCGCCGTATCGCGCAACTCGCTCGGATCGCGGTCGCCGAGACCGAGGTCGCGCATCTGCAGGGCGAGTTGAATGCGATGCTGGCCTTCGTCGAGCAGCTCAGCGAAGTCGATGTCGACGGTGTCGAACCGATGACCTCGGTCATGCCGATGGAAATGAAAAAGCGTCCCGACCTGGTCAATGACGGCGAAATCGCCGATGACGTGGTCAAAAACGCGCCGGCCACGGAAGACCATTTCTTTCTGGTGCCGAAAGTCGTCGAATAGTTCATCAACAAGAGAGTTCTCGGCCGATGTGTCTGCTCTGCGACGATGAAAAGGCCTACCAGGCCTACATGAATTACCTCGACGCGATGGAGCGGCAGGGCAAGGCCGCCGATCCCGATAAGGCTGTCGATGCCGTGCTCGATGCGCTGCAAGCCGCCGACAAGGCTCGCGCCCAACAAGACCCGGCCAACGACAAGACGCTGTCTCCGTTTTTCTGCAGCCCGATCAATAAATGACCGATTTGACATCGATGACCATCGCCGAGGCTCGAGCGGGCCTCGCGAACCGGTCTTTCACCTCGCTTGAACTGACCGACGCCCATCTGGCGGCGATCGAGGCGGCGCGCGCGCTCAATGCCTTTGTGATGGAGACGCCGGATCGGGCGCGGACGATGGCGCGCGAGGCCGATGCGAAGATGATGAAAGGGCAGGGCGGTCCGCTTGCAGGCATTCCGCTCGGCATCAAGGATCTGTTCGCGACCAGGGACGTGCGCACCACCGCGTGCTCGAAAATTCTCGGCAATTTCGTGCCGACCTACGAATCCACCGTCACCTCGCAGCTCTGGCGCGACGGCGCCGTCATGCTCGGCAAGCTCAATAATGACGAGTTTGCGATGGGTTCCTCGAACGAGACCTCGTGCTTCGGCCCGGTGGTCAATCCCTGGCGGCGCGAGGGCGCCAATACCACGCTGGTGCCCGGCGGCTCGTCGGGCGGCTCGGCCGCCGCGGTGGCTGCGCTGTTGTGCATGGGGGCGACCGCGACCGATACCGGCGGCTCGATCCGTCAGCCGGCGGCGTTCACCGCGACCGTGGGGCTGAAACCGACCTACGGGCGCTGCTCGCGCTGGGGCATCGTGGCGTTCGCATCCTCGCTCGATCAGGCCGGGCCGATCGCGCGCACCGTGCGCGATTCCGCAATCCTGATGCGCTCGATGGCCGGCCACGACCCCAAGGACACCACCTCGGTCAATCGCGAAGTGCCGGACTACGAGGCGGCGATCGGAAAATCCGTACGCGGCCTAAAAATCGGCATTCCCCGTGAATATCGGCTCGACGGCATGCCGGCCGAAATCGAAAGGCTCTGGAGCGAGGGGGCGGCCTGGCTGAAGGCGGCAGGCGCGGAGCTGGTCGAGGTGTCGTTGCCCCACACCAAATACGCGCTGCCGGCGTATTATATTGTAGCTCCCGCGGAGGCTTCCTCGAACCTCGCGCGCTATGACGGCGTGCGTTACGGCCTGCGCGCGCCCGGCCGCTCCATCGGCGAGATGTATGAGAATACCCGCGGCGAAGGTTTTGGCGCCGAAGTGCGCCGCCGCGTCATGATCGGCACCTATGTGCTCTCGGCCGGCTATTACGACGCCTATTATCTGCGGGCGCAAAAGGTTCGCACGCTGATCAAGAGGGATTTCGAGGATTGTTTCGCCAAGGGCGTGCACGCGATCCTGACGCCGGCGACGCCGTCGGCGGCATTCGGCATCGGCGAGAAGGGCGCCGATCCCATCGAGATGTATCTCAACGACATCTTCACGGTCACCGTGAACATGGCGGGCCTGCCCGGCATCGCGGTTCCCGCCGGCAAGGACGCGCAGGGCTTGCCGCTCGGCCTGCAACTGATCGGCCGCCCGTTCGATGAGGAGACGCTGTATTCGCTGGGCGAAGTGGTCGAGCAGGCGGCGGGACGTTTTACGCCGGCGAGGTGGTGGTGAAACCAGCGGATTTCAAAGCCAGTTTGTCGGGCGCCGCACCTGCGCCCGGTCTCGACGCGCCGCTCGCGGCTCTCTGGTGGGCCGCCAAGGGCAATTGGGACGCGGCCCACAAGATCGCTCAGGATCAGGACACCCCTGATTCAGCCTGGGTGCATGCCTATCTGCATCGTGTCGAGGGCGATCCCGGCAATGCCGGCTATTGGTACCGCAAGGCCGGCAAGCCGGTTGCGAAGGATGCCGTCGAAACCGAATGGGAGCGCATCGCCGCGGCGCTGCTCGGAGGTGAAACAGCATGAATGAGACCAACTCAAAACTGATCAAGGGCACCACCGGCGACTGGGAAGTGGTGATCGGGCTGGAGGTCCATGCCCAGGTGACCTCGGAGTCAAAACTGTTTTCCGGCGCATCGACCGAATTCGGCGGCGCGCCCAACACCCATGTCTCGCTGGTCGATGCGGCCATGCCGGGCATGCTGCCTGTGATCAACGAGGAATGCGTGCGGCAGGCGGTGCGTACCGGCCTTGGCCTCGATGCAAAGATCAATCGGCGCTCGGTGTTCGACCGCAAGAACTATTTCTATCCGGATTCTCCGCAAGGCTATCAGATCAGCCAGTACAAGTCGCCGATCGTCGGCGAGGGCGAAGTCATCGTCGAACTGGCCGATGGCAAGAGCGTCACCGTGGGGATCGAGCGGCTGCATCTGGAGCAGGACGCGGGCAAGTTGCTGCACGACCAGAACCCGACGATGTCGCTCGTGGACCTCAACCGTTGCGGCGTCGCCCTGATGGAGATCGTCTCCAAGCCGGATATCCGCTCCTCCGAGCAGGCCAGGGCCTATGTATCAAAACTGCGTTCGATCCTGCGCTATCTCGGCACCTGCGACGGCGACATGGAAAAAGGATCCTTGCGCGCCGACGTCAATGTCAGCGTGCGCAAGCCCGGAGAAGCGCTTGGCACCCGCTGCGAGATCAAGAACATGAATTCGATCGCCTTCATCGGCCAGGCCATCGAATATGAGGCGCGCCGCCAGATCGAAATCCTGGAGGACGGTGGCTCGATCGATCAGGAAACCCGGCTGTTCGATCCGAACAAGGGCGAGACACGCTCGATGCGCTTCAAGGAAGAGGCGCACGACTACCGTTATTTCCCCGATCCCGACCTGCTGCCGCTGGAATTCAGCGAGGCCTATGTCGCCGGGCTAAAGGAAGCCTTGCCGGAATTGCCGGACCAGAAGAGGGCGCGCTTCATCGCCGATTTAGGGCTGTCGCCCTACGACGCCGGCGTGCTGGTCGCCGAACGCGAGAGCGCCGACTTCTTCGAGACCGTGCTCGCTGGCCTCGCCGACAGGGCGCGTGACGGCAAGCTCGCCGCCAATTGGGTGATCAATGAACTGTTCGGACGGCTCAACAAGGAAGGCCGTGACATCGCAGCCTCGCCGGTTTCGGCCCACCAGCTTGGTGCGATCGTCGATCTGATCGGCGAGGGCACGATCTCCGGCAAGATCGCCAAGGACCTGTTCGAGATCGTCTGGCAGGAAGGCGGCGACGCCCGCGCGCTGGTCGAGACGCGCGGCATGAGACAGGTCACCGACCTCGGCGCGATCGGGAAGGTGGTCGATGACATCATCTCAGCCCATCCCGACAAGGTCGCGCAGGCGAAAGCCAAGCCCGCGATGATCGGCTGGTTCGTCGGCCAGGTGATGAAGTCATCCGGCGGCAAGGCCAATCCGCAGGCCGTGAACGATCTGCTCAAGTCCAAGCTCGGCATCTGAACGGGGGCGAGATGACGCTGGCATCGTCGTCGGCATCGCATCGTTTCGCATCCGCGCGTGAACCGCTCGTTCACCATAAACGGCGATGCATCGCGTGGTGAGGGAAAAACGCCGATGCGAATCAGTGGCGGCGATTCGCGCAAAAAACCGGATTTGGCGAGTGGCGTTGAGACGCGAAGCCGGTGGGCATGAAAATTTTTTTATTGCCAAAAGCCGCGACTCAGAGTCCGCGCTGGACGCCCGCTAGCGGCATCGGCGGCTGGCCACGACATCGATCGCGCGACGATGCCAGCCTGCGTGAATAGCAAAAACATCTGCGGCACAGGTATTTCCTGCGGTATCGATCGCAACATGCATCGCATTTTCGCGAACGCCTTGCGTTGTTGCGCGGACGCACCGAGCCGTTGCCGTTCGGCGCGCGTTGCGCTTTCCAACGCAGGCGCGTCAACACTTCCTTAAGCGGGACGCTGTTTTTTTCAATGTGTTGGTGTATTCGGGATGAGTGCATTTTCGATTCCCGAGGTGCACGCAGCGATTAAGCCATCTCACTACATTAGGAGGGCAACATGGCCAAGAAAGCTAAGAAGGCGAAAAAGGCGAAGAGCGCAGTGAAGAAGACTGCGAAGAAGACCCGCAGGGTCAAGAAGAAGAAGTAAATCTCGCCCGAGAAAATTGCCGGCGGTTTGATGCCGGCACGTCACGGGAGCCTTCAGGACGATTTGCTTCTCGAAGCAGATTTGCAACTCTGACCGCTCCGGTCGGCGAAAGAGGGTGTCGGCGAGACATCAGGTCAAACGGCTGGATCGATTTTTCGAAAACCTTTTCGAGAACCGGTCCGGCAGAAGAAACAGGTTTTCTTCGTTCGGTGCGGATCAGTGGTCCGCAGTTTCACCGGCACTCAAAGCCGAAGTGAAATCTGGTTCTGACGTGTTCGCCGACGCCCTCGTTCCACCATCCCGCGCAGATTTTGCCGGCGCTCGGAATTTCCCCGCACCGAATAATGATTTTGAATCATCCTGGTTTCGCGCCGGGAGGGTGTGCCCCCGTGCGATACTGAATCTTGGTGTGCCCCGGAGGCTGCGCAGTGCCATCAGCGCGTCGTGCGTCTTCGACACGCGGCGGCCAGGAGGAGGCTGTACCGCGTCCGGACACGATTGCTCATTGTCGTAATGGTTATCGTTTTGCGAAACGGCAGGGTAATCGAATTCCAAAGATGCGCCGAAATCCGCATCGAACAGGCGCACTTGCGATTCCGCGGCAAGCTGCGCCGCAAAGTCGTTCACGTTCGATTCATTGCAAAGATTAAACCGGCCTTCAAATTTGGTTCGTCATGATCATGCGCGCCGGCAAACGGCAGGCGTGCGATCCATGAGACTTTCGCTGATCGCAAGCCGGAATAACGGGGACCTTCCGACGAGTGGACAGGGGATACGCGTCCGCGAATGGCGCGGTCAGAAGAAAAGGGGGAAGTCAGATGCATCAGGGGCACATCGATCTGGATATGGCAACGCCGGTGGACGCAAGCGCGATCCCTGACGTGTTGTTCGAGCGCGGCCTGTATTGGGCGAGCGGGCGTTCCGGCGTGGTCAATCTCGTCGCCGCGCACAAATGGTTCAATCTCGCGGCCCTGAAAGGCCGCCTCGACGCGATCCAGCTTCGCCGCGAGGTCGCCGAGATGATGTCCGAGGTCGAAATCGCCATCGCCCAGCGCGAAGCCCGGGCCTGGATGACGGGGCATTAAAGACAGCGCGGAGCCGGAGGGATTCGAACCCTCGATAGGGCTTTACAACCCTATAACGGTTTAGCAAACCGCCGCCTTCAGCCACTCGGCCACAGCTCCGTTGAGCCCGATATGCCCGACGCGGGGTTGGGCCGCAAGCGGCAGATTTCCGGTTGCCTTATTCCGCGCCATTTAGTGATTTCGCGCGTCCTGGCGTGCGCGAATCCCGAAGCTCATCGGACACGCCAGAGCTTCGCTCGGAAGGCAAAAGCCTCCGGATTCATCGCAGCCGGATAAGCGAAGCGAGTTCCGGGAATATGACGCCAACTCCGGAATGTCGCTTTCCGGGCTACGCTCAATTCGTCATTGCAAAGGGTGCCTCGCGACGCAGCCCTCCAGTTCTTCTGCCGAGTTTGTTTCCGGATAGCGTCGTGGAGCTTGTTGTCGGCCGCGCATTTTCCCCGCGCTCTTTGGCTATGGTGGCAGGCGGCGCGACCCGTTAGCACGCGATGACGAAAAGAGCCGAAAATGAAGGGTTTCTGCAAACTCATCTTTTTTGTGCGTGCGAACGGTAGGGAAACCGCGCCGCTTTGCGCATCATCTTTTCGTCGCGATCGGATGACGCAAACAGCGCTGCCGCAGGCGATGATTTCGCCGCCGATGCGAGGCTGCGGTCGAAATAACTCCGCCACGGACTTCGCTTTCATCGCTCGATTCGGCGCGTGATGGAGCGGAGCAAAAGTGGAAAACCGTCGGGAAAGGGCAAGCACAACGGTCTGCGTGCCCAAATCGCACTAATCAAAAACATCCTTTTAGAACAATCACTTGCGCCGAAATCCCGTTGGCACTTGCGTGTTATTTGTGCAACACCCGTCCAAAAACGGATTGGCCGGTACCATCCGGAGCGGTTCCTTCATTGCGTGTGCAGAAGTGTTCGGTAATTGTGATGAGGCGACGGAGGGGGGCATCCCGAGGTCGTCCCGTTATTAGGTGGTTCGCTTAAGTCCCTCGCGTTCATGCGGGAGTGTCCGAAGGCGCGAAGCGGCTAAGCGGGTTTCAGGGGATTAAGGGAACCAACCTTGGGGTGTTTTCACCCAGCGGATCCGGAACCTTCCCTACAGAGCAACTTGGAGGTTAACATGAAGATGGTTAAGAGCCTTATCCTCGGCTCAGCAGCGGGTTTGGTCGCTGTGAGTGGGGCACAGGCAGCTGATCTTCCCGTCAAGGCCAAAGCGGTCGAGTACGTGAGGATCTGCTCCCTTTATGGTGCCGGTTTCTACTACATTCCGGGCACCGACACTTGCATCAAGCTGAGTGGTTATCTGCGCGCAGACGTCGCGGTGTACACCAACTCGGATAACACCGGTAACACCTCGGGCGCCGGTGGCGCGAAGAATCGTTTCACGAACTACTTCACCACACGTGGTCGTGAAGACCTCAGCATCGACACCCGCACCGCGACCGAATACGGCGTCGTCCGCACCTACTGGGATGCGACGTTCAGCTGGACGACGGACACCTACGCGGGGACGGGGGCAGGTGGTACCGTCTACTCGCTCAATCCCGGTACGACTGCCGGTGGTGCGGCGAACAACGCTAACTCGGGCGCTGTCGCCGGTGCTACTGTAGGCGTCTACCACGCCTTCATTCAGTTCGCTGGGTTCACGATCGGTAAGACCATCTCGCCGTTCAGCGCTCCCTGGGTGAACTATCCGGCCGGCAACAGCTTCGACGGTCTCGTCGGCGGCGGTGGCACGGTCACGGGCGTCGACCAACTCACCTACACCGCTGACTTCGGCGGCGGCGTGTCGGCTACCATCTCGGCTGTGGACCCGACGGCCTATTATCAGGCGGGCGTCAATAACCTAGGCGCAACTGTCGGCGGTGCTGGCCTTGTCGCGTTGGGGGCTCTCGGCCCGTTTGGCACCAGTGACTACGGTGGAACGGTTGCTCCTGACTTTCAGGCCACGATCAAGGCCGATCAGGCTTGGGGTCTGGCCCAATTGTCGTTCGCCGCGCATGACAACCATGTCGCGTATTACGGTGCGACTGAACCGACCGGCCATCCCGACGACAAGTGGGGCTTTGCTGTTCAGGGTGCCTTGCAGATCAAGAACATCGCGACCGGAGCCGGTGACTCCATCATGGTCCAGGGCGTCTATACGGATGGTGCGACCCGTTACAACATCCAGGACCTGGCTGGTGGCGCAGGCGCCAACACCATCTATGGCGGCACGGGCAATCCCTTGGCCTACCAGAGCGTTGGAGTGGGGTTTGCGTTCGATACCGTGTTTGCAACAGGAACGTCTCAGCAGACGGTTCAGACCTGGGGTATGCGCGGTGGCTTCAACCACAACTGGAGTCCCACCTGGAGCAGCGGCCTCTACGGTGCCTACGCTGGCATCCGTTACAACGACACGTCTAAGACTCTGATGTGCGGTGTTGGCGGTGTGGGCGGCTCGATCCGCGTCGTTGCTAACGCTGGTGCCGGCGGTATCACCAACTGCGATCCCGACTACAACATCGGGCAGGTTGGTCTGATCACTCGCTGGACACCAGTGAAGAACCTGGCCTTCTCGGCTGATGTTACCTACACCCATCTGGATCAGAAGATGGCGGGCTTTGTAACTCTGCCAAGCACCACCGCTGGTAAACCGGCGCTTGCCTACGAGCTCAAGAATCAGGACACCATCCTGCTCCTGCTTCGCGCTCAGCGTAACTGGTAATCCAGTTCGTCTGACGACGGTCTAACAGAACCCCCGGCGGGAAACCGCCGGGGGTTTTTCTTGTCCTGCGCTGAAAGTTGGTTGCCCTCCCTCGTTGCCGGCTTCTGGACGCTCCATTGGCGGCCGTGCTAATGAATATGCTGGATCATCTGGTACCAACCAGTGCCGAAACCCCCGCCGTTCGCTGCCGTTAACCGCGGCCAACCCAATTCTCGCGTCCAGCAGCTCGAACGCGCCGACCACGCGCTTCGAACGGAGCGCTTTGCCGAGGCCGAACAACTCGCTGCAGAAGTCCTGAGAGCGAGCCGGCTCGACGTCGACGCCCTGTCGATCCTGGCAAGGGCCTTGATCGCGCAGAACCGTGGCGCGGAAGCAATCATGCCCCTGGAAAAAGCGGTCCGACGCGGCGATTCCCGTATCGAAACCCTGCTGGGCGCAGCGCTCGGGGGCGCCGGACGCCGCAAGGAGGCGATTGAACAGTTGCGTCGGACCGCGGAGCGGCGTCCGCCATTCATGCCGGCCTTCCTGGAACTCGCCGGCCAGCTTGCCAAGGACGGAAGCTTCGAGGAGGCCATCGCCGTCATCGAAAACGGCCTCGCGCTCGCGCCTCAACACATTGAAATGAAGCTGTCCCTGGCGCGCCTGCAGCTCCGTCGCAACGAACGCGGCAAGGCGCGTGCGACCCTCATCAGCGCGCACGAGATTGCGCCGGGGCGTCCGGAAGTTCTGACGGCGCTCGCTCGCGTCCTGCTCTTGGACGGCGAATATGCTTCCGCCGCTGACACCTACCGGCGGGCGCTGGGACTGCGTCCCGACGATGCCCTGGCGCGCGCCGATCTGGCCGCATGCCTCCTTGAAATGGGTCAGCGCGAGGCGGGTGAGGCGAGCCTGCGTTCGGCAGTGCGCGGCGGTCCCCAGATGCTCGGTCGAGCCACTTATGCACTCGTCAATTCATCGCACGGGCGCTTCTTCTTCCGCCAGAGCGCGGTTGCGAAGTTCCTGCAGGACAAAACGAGCTGAACTTGTTTACGCCCTGAATTTCCGTCGGTAGATTCCAGTTTCCTGACCGATCGCCTTCGCCAGCTCGTGCACGCGCTGGGTTTCCTCCGCGGTAAAGGGCGCGGTCTGCGCCACCCAGTTTTCCCGCTTCACCGGCACGCATTGCGCGATCGGCGTGCCCTTTGGCAGCACGCCCTTGAAATTTACGTCGTGCCAATGCGCTGGGAAATGGATCCAGTTATCGCGATAGCGATCGCAATCGACCAGGCCGCTGAGCGTGGTGAAAGGCAGATCGAAGCGATTGATCGGATGCGTGAAAAATACCGCATAGCCCTCCGGCGCTTCGATGGTCCACAGATTGTGAAACTTGATCATGTAGCGGTCGGACTCGAACAGCGGCGAGCCGGTGACCTGGCTTGCGTCATGGAAACCGATTGGCGAACGCGGGAAATCGAGCGATCCACCGGGCGGGATGTCATTGTCCCACACGATCTCGCCGTTTTCGATTCTGAGATCGCAGATCAGCGGAATCAGGAATCCGCAGGTCATGGCGTCGACAAAGGGGGGACAGCGCTTGACCGTATCTTCGTCCCGCATATTGATGGCGTTGAAGGCCTGCGTCGGCATCGCCTTGAGCCAGGTCGGAAGGCCCAGTGTCGCCGGTATCGGCGGCGGCAACGTTCCCTCGAGTTCCGCCGGGCAGCGGAATTTGAGCGTCATCGGTTCGTTGTTGTTTGGCACGGCTCTGTTCTTGGTTGGCTTGCCTGTCCGAAGCGCCTTCGCGCCAGCGTAGTGCTGATCTAGCATGCCACAGCCGGTGAGAGAAAGCGGGTCCTCCACGTGAGCGAGATTGATCCAATCCGCATGCGGGAAACCGTCGGGCTCTTTCTTTGGGTTGATGTCGTCCCTGCCACGCGCGAACGAGGATGTGAATATATCTCCGACCTCATCCTGAGAGTCTGCGAGCGATTGAGATGCAGTGTCCCGGACGCGGTGCAGCGTTCTTTACGATGCACCGCAGAGCCGGGATCCATAAAAAAGTAGCGTGGACCCCGGAAGCGCACCACGCCGCAAAGGGCGGCGCGTTGCGCGGCAACCGGGGCACGCCGTGGCGCATTCCCTGACGAAGCGCCTATTCGAGGCTGGCGCCGCGGTGCAAATCCGCTTCGATCTGCAGCCCGGTGCCGCCGCCGAATCGTGCCCGATAGACCTGCAAATTCTCCATCACCCGTTGCACGTAATTGCGGGTTTCGGAGAAGGGGATGAGTTCGACCCAGTCGACCGCGTCGACCTTGGGATTTCGGGGATCGCCATAACGGTCGATCCATTTTTTGACGCTGCCGCGGCCGGCATTATAGGCCGCAAACGTCATGATGTAGGAGCCGCGATAATCCTCGATCAGCCCGCCGAGTTCGGCGGCGCCGAGCGCGGCATTATAAACCGGATCGGTCTTGAGCCGGCGCAGATCGAAGCTGGCGCCGTATTTCTTGCAGACGTAGCGCCCGGCGTCGGGAGTTACCTGCATCAGCCCATAGGCCTGCGCCGGGGACACCACCGTTGGATTGAAGGCGCTTTCCTGGCGTGCAATCGCGAACACGACGCTCTGTTCGACCTCGGGGCCGATCGACTTGAACGGCGGAATCCCCATTACCGGATAGGCGTAGAAATCGAACGGCAGCCCGCGATTGAGCGCGGCCTTGCCGAGCAGCAGCATGCCGCGCGCCTCGCTATACCGGGAGGCCAGCTCGCCGAGTCCCGCCAGGGCGTCGGGATCGCCGTTTTCCCCGATGTCGGCGAAGATCGGGATCGCGATTTCACGTTCATCCAGTTCGAACAGCAATTGCACCGCACGGACAATCTCGAGCCTTTCGATACCGCGCGTGCGGCTGGCGGGGACGCCGTTCAGCTGGATCTGGGGAAGGCCGAGTTTGGCGCGCGCCAATTGGCCGTAGTAGCTGGTCGATTGCGCCGCTGCCGTCATGTACGCGCTGCGGGCCTCCTGCGAGCGCCCGGCCGCCTCCGCCGCGCGGCCCTGCCAATAGCCGGCCCGCGCCAGCGTGGTCGGATTGGCGCTGCCGACCCCGATGCGCGCGAAATGCTGCGCGGCGGTCGCCGGATCGGTCAGAAACCGCAGCGCGATCCAGCCCGCGGTAAATTCCTGCTCGGTCTTGTAGATATCGCGGGCCGGCAACGCCGCGTCGCGCGCGATCAGATAGGCGGTGCGATGCTCGCCCGCGTCGATCATCTTGCGCGACAATAATCGCCGTTCGATCCACCATTCGTCGAGATTGTAGAGCCGGCCCGGATCCTTGGGCGCGCTCATCATCAGTTGCGCGGCCTCGGAGATCCTGTCTTCGCGTCGCAGCAGCTGGATCTTGCTGAAGATGTAGCCGGGATCGCCGTGCAGTTCGCGTGGAACCGCCTCCAGCAGAGCTTTGGTGTTGGAGGCCTTGCGATAGGCCGCAATCCGCGCCCTTGCCAACGCAATTTGGTCGGCGCCCAGCCGCTTCGCGGCGCGCAATGCGGCCTCATGCTCGCTGCCGTAAAGCAACAGATCCATCCGCGCTTTGTGATCGCCCGGAGTGACGAGCGCGCCGAACAGGTCGAGCGCCGCACTCTCGGTGTCCTCCGACATGGAATCGTTTCGCCAGGCGTCGCGGACGACCCGCTCGGCATTGGCGCGGTCGCCGCGCGCGATCATCGCCCGCGCCAGCGCGAATTTACCTTTGGCCGACAATGGCGATTCGTTTTCGAAGAACGCCCATACGGTGGCGTCGTCGCGGTGATCGTCCCACAGTGCCGCCTCGGCGCGCCGGCGCAGGAAGGTTTGCGAAGGCCAGCTCGGATTGGCTGACAGGAATGCGCGATAGCGTTCGACCGGTGCGCCGTTGTCGTCGCTGCGCAGGATGATCCACTCGGCGAGTTTCCGCGCGACCGGATCGGAAATCGACGCTTCCGCCTGGGTGGCATCCGCCGGCTGGTGTTTGCGCACGAGCTCGATGACGTTTTCAAGCGCGGCGGTATCGGCCTGCGAGGACGATGACGTCGCAGCAAGCGCGGCGGGCGCTACCGGTTTGCGCGCCGAAGGAGGCGGCAAAGCCGCATGTTGCCGGGTCGCTGGCGCGATCGCCGGAACCGGCGCCTGGGCAGTCGCGTTTTTCCTGGCGGCGGCGTTCGCGGCGGGCGCGGCAATCCTGGGAGAAGGGATGGGCACCAGGTGGCGCGCGATCGGTCGCGGCTTTGGCAATGGCACTTTCGGCTTGGCGTAAGCTTCCCCCGCCAATGCCGACAAACCCGCCGCGAGCACGAGGCTTGTCGCCAAGGCGGTCGATCGCAGCGCGGTTGTGCGGGGTGATGGGGTCACGGCGTTCCTTCGCGGCGAATCATTCAACGCTCAGGTCCTAGGTCTATTTGATTGAATATGTGGACAAAATACTAAATATGCCGACGGCAGCCGATGTCTGCGCTATCACCACGGCAAAATCGCGGCTGTACCTGTCGGCGCGTGACAGGCCTTTCGCCAGATCGTCAGACCCGATATGAATTGACGGTTCCATTGGCGGCAAAGCCGCAAACCGCGTGTTGGAGGAAGCTCATGGCAGCCAAGACAAATTTTCGGGGCTCGTTCACCGCCTTGGTCACGCCATTCAAGAACGGCTCGCTCGACGAAGCGGCCTTCCGTGGACTGGTGAGTTGGCAGATCGCCGAGGGCACGCACGGCCTGGTGCCGGTCGGCACCACAGGCGAAAGCCCGACCGTCGACCATGACGAGCACAAGCGTGTCGTCGAGTGGTGCATCGACGAGGCCAAGGGACGCGTTCCCGTGATCGCCGGCGCCGGCTCCAATTCGACCAAGGAAGCCATCGAGCTTTCACGGCACGCGGAGAAGGCGGGCGCCAGCGCGGTGCTGGTGGTGACGCCGTACTACAACAAACCGACCCAGGAGGGCATGTATCAGCACTTCAAGGCGATCAACGATGCGATCTCGATCCCGATCATCATTTACAATATTCCGCCGCGCTCGGTGATCGACATGAGCGTCGACACCATGGCGCGGCTGTTCGAGCTGAAGAACATCGCCGGCGTGAAGGATGCGACCGCGAGCATGGTGCGGGTTTCGCAGCAGCGCAGCAGGATGGGGGAGGACTTCAACCAGTTGTCGGGCGAGGACGCCACCGTGCTCGGCTACATGGCGCATGGCGGCCACGGCTGCATTTCAGTGACCTCCAACGTCGCCCCCCGGTTATGTTCAGAATTTCATCTCGCCTGGCAGAAGGGCGACACCAAAACCGCGCTGAAGCTGCACGACAAGCTGATGCCGCTGCACACCAATCTGTTCATCGAATCCAACCCGTCACCGGTGAAATACGCGCTGTCGCTGCTCGGCAAGATCGACGAGAAGTTGCGCCTGCCGATGGTGCCGGTGTCCGAACCAACGCGTGTGGCGGTGCGCAGCGCCATGGTGCATGCGGGCCTGATCAACTGAGCCCTTCGACATTGTCGTCCGGGGCCTTTCAGTTCGCCGAGCCGACGAGGGGGCCGTAAATGCTCAAGGAATTCCGCGAATTCGCGTTGAAAGGCAATGTCGTCGACCTTGCGGTCGGCGTCATCATCGGTGCGGCCTTTGGCGGCATCGTGACCTCGCTGGTCGGCGACATCATCATGCCGATCATCGGCGCGATGACCGGCGGCCTCGACTTCTCCAACTATTTCACGGGCCTGTCGAAAGCGGTCACCGCCGGCAATCTGGCGGATGCGAAGAAGCAGGGCGCGGTGCTGGCCTGGGGCAATTTCCTCACGCTGACCCTGAATTTCATCATCATCGCCTTCGTTCTGTTCCTGGTCATTCGTTTCATGAACCGCCTAAAGCGGAAAGATGAAGCCGCGCCGCCGCCGAAACCGAGCCGTCAGGAAGAGCTGCTCGCCGAGATCCGCGACCTGCTCAAAAAGTCTTGACGTGCGCCCGCCCGGGCTGAGTGCTATCGCTGACGGCTTCGCTGGAAAAGATTGATCATGGCCGAGAAGAGCGAGCGCGCGATCAAGGTCGTCGCCGAGAACCGCAAGGCCCGTTTCAATTACGCGATCGAGGATACGGTGGAGGCGGGAATTGCGTTGACCGGTACCGAGGTCAAGTCGATCCGCAGCGGCAAGACGACGATAGCGGAATCCTATGCCGATTCCAAAAACGGCGAGATCTGGCTGATCAACGCCAATATTCCCGAATACCTGCAGGCCAACCGTTTCAACCACGAGCCCAAGCGGCCGCGCAAACTGTTGCTGCACAAGAAACAGATCAACAAGCTGATGGGCGCGGTCGACCGCGACGGCATGACGCTCATTCCGCTAAAACTGTATTTTAACGAACGTGGCCGCGCCAAGCTCCTGTTGGCGGTGGCGAAGGGCAAGAAGCTGCATGACAAGCGCGAGAGCGAGAAAAAGCGCGACTGGGGCCGCGAGAAGGGTCGCCTGCTGCGAGCGCGGGGATAGTGATCACTCCGTCATTGCGAGCGAAGCGAAGCAATCCATGGCGCTACGAAGAATGTGTGGATTGCTTCGCGCTTTGCTCCTCGCAATGACCGATAATGCGAGGCAAACGCGATGAATCAAAGGAACCTGCTCGAAGTCGACTGGAGCAAGATCCCGGCGCCATCGGACGACGGGGCCGCGGCGCATCTGGTGGGCATGACGATCCCGCCGATCGCGCTGGTTGCGACTGACGACACCTCGGTGACGCTGTCGGCGCTGGCGGGGCGAACCGTCGTGTTCGCCTATCCCAGAACCGGCGAGCCCGGCAAGATCGCGCTGGTCGACGACTGGGACATGATTCCCGGCGCGCGCGGCTGCACACCGCAAACCTGCTCGTTCCGCGACCTGTTTGCGGAGCTGAAATCCGCCGGCGCCAGGCAGGTTTTCGGTCTCTCGACGCAGAGCAACGCTTACCAGACCGAGATGGCCTCGCGGCTGCACTTGCCGTTCCCGGTGCTGTCGGATGAAAAGCTGCAACTGACGCGGGCGCTGGATCTTCCGACCATGCAGGTGGCGGGATTGACCCTGATCAAGCGGCTGGCGCTGATCGTCGATCGCGCGCGCATCACCCACGTGTTCTATCCGGTGTTTCCGCCGGATCGAAATGCCGGCGATGTGCTGGCCTGGCTGAAGGAAAATCCGGTCTAGGAACCACTTCTGCGCCATGCCCGGGCTTGTCCCGGGCATCCACGCCCTTCTTCGTCGCAACCACCGAAGACGTGGCCGGGCATAGGCTAGTGGAAGCGACGCCGTCCTTCGGACGGCTACGCCCGGCCATGACGAAGTTCGTCATCACCCCAAATCCGCGCGCACCTTCGCGAACACGCTGCGAAACATCGTGGGCGTCAGCACCCGCGTATTGGTGTTGTAACGCGAGCAATGATAGCTGTCGTAAAGGTTGAGCGCGCCGGCGCTGTGGACCGCGCCATGCGCAAACGGGGCCGTGGCGCCGCGCAGGCCGAGCGCCTTCACGGTCGATTCGTGCGCCACCCGGCCGAGCGCCACGATCGCGCGCAATGCCGGCATCGTGGCGATGGACGCCGCGAGAAACGGCCGGCAGGTATTGATTTCCGCCGGCAGCGGCTTGTTCTGCGGCGGCACGCAGCGCACCGCGTTGCTGATCCGGCAATCGACCAGCGTCAGGCCGTCATCGGGTCGCGCCTGATAGATGCCCCTGGCAAAACCGAATTCGAGCAGGGTTGCGTAAAGCAGGTCGCCGGCGAAATCGCCGGTGAATGGACGCCCGGTGCGATTGGCGCCCTGCAGGCCCGGCGCCAGACCGACGATCAACAACCGCGCGGCGGGATCGCCGAACGAGGGAACCGGTGAATTGAACCAGCCCGGCTCGCGCCTGCGCGCGGCGTCGCGGAAGCCTTGCAGCCTCGGACAGAGCGGACAATTGCGGTCGGGTTCGGCGGGGTGGCGGGCGACGGCAATAGCCAGGGGTTCGCCTACCGTCTTATCTTCAGTCGTCGAAATCGTCGTCATCGCCCCTCGGCGCCGTCGTGGTCGCCCGTTGCAGGAATTGCGGGGCGTGATGACGCGGCTCGCGCGGAGCCGGACGTTCGGAAGGATCCCGGCCGAGCTTGGATTGCAGCTCCACCAGGTCGGTGAAGACATCGGCCTGGCGCCGCAGTTCATCGGCAATCATCGGTGGCTGGCTGGAAATGGTCGAGATCACGGTGACCCGTACGCCGCGGCGCTGCACCGCTTCGACCAGCGAGCGGAAATCCCCGTCGCCGGAGAACAGCACGATCTGATCGACGTGCTCGGCAAGCTCCATCGCATCGACCGCGAGTTCGATATCCATATTGCCCTTGACCTTGCGGCGGCCGCTGGCATCGATGAATTCCTTGGTCGCCTTGGTGACGACAGTGTAGCCGTTGTAATCGAGCCAATCGATCAGCGGGCGGATCGATGAATACTCCTGATCTTCGATGATCGCGGTGTAATAGAACGCGCGTACCAGCGTGCCGCGAGCCTGGAATTCCTTGAGCAGGCGCTTGTAGTCGATGTCGAAGCCGAGCGTCTTGGCGGTTGCGTAAAGATTGGCGCCATCGATAAACAGCGCGATTTTGTTGGAAGCAGGCGACATAAAAGGTTCTCACGGTGTTGGCGTTTTGGACAGCGGCAACCGACCGCGCATCGATGGTTTACTGCCTAAAGTTCGGTGAATCTGACCCCGACAAACACCACCGCGAATGTGGTAAGGCAAGGGCGAATAACCAATCTTTTTGATATGCAATGACGCGTCCCGGACGGCACAAATACCAGGACGCTGCAGCCTTGCGGCCCCATACGGGGTTACCAGAGCGCATCGGGAAGGCCAAATCACAAAATAGTCTTGCGGAACGCCCCCAAGCCCTATAACTACCGCGAATAATCATCATATTCGGCCCCATTTAACGGAGCGACAGGCGATGGCGCGCGTCACCGTAGAAGATTGCATTGACAAGGTGGACAACCGGTTCGATCTGGTCCTGTTGGCCGCGCATCGCGCCCGCATGATCTCGTCCGGCTCCCAGCTCACCATCGATCGCGACAACGATAAAAATCCGGTTGTATCGCTGCGCGAAATCGCGGATTCGACGATCTCTCCCGAGGACTTGCGGGAAGAACTGGTTCATTCGCTGCAGAAGTTCGTCGAAGTGGACGAGCCGGAACCCGATACGGTGCCCTTGATCGGATCGGCGGGCGCCAGCGTCGATGCCGACGACACCGAGGTCGCCGTGGAGCGCATGACCGAGGAGGAGCTCCTCAAGGGCCTGGAAGGCCTCGCGCCTCCGGAAGAGCAGCCTGAAGAGGACGAGTAAGCCTTTTAAAATGGAAAGTTCGGGGCGTTCCGATGCCCTCATGGTTAGCAAAGGCCCGGAGATTTTTCCGGGCCTTTGCTTTTGTTGACGTTTTTATGGTTCCATCGGTCGCAACGAATGCGGATCGAATCGAACTTTTCTTCGATTTGATCGAAGGATCGCCGGTTTGGCGTTAGACTGCACTCCGATCCGCAAAATGGCGCGCTTTCACTGGCTTAAGATGGGTGGCGGGCGCGCGCGGGGAGAGTACCGGCAATCATACTTGAAGCGGGCCACCCGCCGGGGCCCGCGCGTGAGGGCGATGATCCGATGGCGTACTGGCGCCGCAGCCCGGGGCAGATGCAGGCCGCGACCGACACGGTCGCGGTAGCGCCTTCGTCGCATCCGGCGGCCAAGGCCCCGCGCTCGCGCATGATACGGCAATACGATCTGGTTGAACGTGTCAAGCAATACAACCCTGACACGAACGAAGACCTTCTCAATCGCGCCTATGTCTATGCCATGAAGGCGCATGGCGCCCAGACCCGCGCATCCGGCGATCCCTATTTTTCCCACCCGCTTGAGGTCGCCGCGATCCTCACCGATCTCAAGCTTGACGATGCCACCATCGTCGCGGCGCTGCTGCACGATACCATCGAGGATACCGAAGCTACCCGCAGCGAGATCGACAGCGTATTCGGGCACGAGATCGGCGCGCTGGTGGAAGGCCTCACCAAGCTGAAACGGCTGGAACTGGTGTCGCGCGAGGCCAAGCAGGCCGAAAACCTGCGCAAGCTGTTGCTGGCCATCGCCGACGACGTCCGCGTCCTCCTGATCAAGCTCGCCGACCGCCTGCACAACATGCGCACGCTGGAATTCGTGCCGCCAGCTTCGCGCCGCCGGATCGCCGAGGAGACGCTCGACATCTATGCGCCGCTGGCTGGCCGCATGGGCATGCAGGAGATGCGGGAGGAACTCGAGGACCTGTCGTTCCGCACGCTCGATCCCGAAGCCTATGCGGTGGTGATGCAGCGGCTGGATTCGCTGGCCGAGCGCAACCGCAACCTGATCGGTGAAATCGAAAGCCAGCTCTCCAAGAATCTGCAAAAGAACGGCGTGGTGGCGCATGTCTACGGCCGCCGCAAGCAGCCGTTTTCGATCTGGACCAAGATGGAGCGCAAATCGGTCGGCTTCGAACAATTGTCCGATATTTTCGGGTTCCGCGTGGTGATGGACAATGTCGAGGCCTGCTACCGCGCGCTCGGCGTCGTGCACACCACTTGGCCCGTGGTGCCCGGCCGGTTCAAGGACTACATCTCGACACCGAAGCAGAACGACTATCGCTCGATCCACACCACCGTGATCGGGCCTGGCAACCAGCGCGTCGAGTTGCAGATCCGCACCGGCGAAATGGACCAGATCGCGGAATTCGGCATCGCCGCCCATGCCTTCTACAAGGATGGCATCGGTTCGCCGACCGAACTGTTGAAGCGGGAATCCAACGCCTTTGCCTGGCTGCGCCATACCGTCGCTATCCTGTCGGACAGCGCCGCCAACCCGGAAGAATTTCTCGAGCATACCAAGCTCGAACTGTTCCACGACCAGGTGTTTTGCTTCACACCGAAGGGCAAGCTGATCGCGCTGCCGCGTCATGCCAATGTGATCGACTTCGCCTACGCCGTGCATACCGACGTCGGCAACAGCGCGGTCGGCTGCAAGATCAACGGCAAGTTTGCGCCGCTGTCGTCCGAACTGCAGAACGGCGACGAGGTGGAAGTGTTGACCTCGGAAGTCCAGTCGGCGCCGCCATCGGCGTGGGAATCGCTCGCCGTGACCGGCAAAGCGCGGGCGGCGATCCGGCGCGCGACCCGCACGGCCGTGCGCGATCAATATGCCGGCCTCGGCCGCCGCATCGTCGAGCGGTTGTTCATGCGCGCAAAGATCGAATACGCCGACGACAAACTCAAGGGCGCACTGCCGCGGCTGGCGCGCGCCTCGGTCGACGACGTGATGGCCGCGGTCGGCCGCGGCGAGATGAAGGCCTCCGATGTCGCGCGCGCGATGTATCCGGATTACAAGGAGGAACGCGTCGCCCGTTACGGCGCAAAGAAGAGTCTTGCGGTCAAACTGAAGCTGAAATCGCCGCCCGATCCTTCGCGCAGCCCGTCGGCGATTCCTGTGCGCGGCATCAATTCCGATCTGCCCGTCAAGTTCGCGCCGAACGGCGGCGCGGTGCCGGGCGACCGCATCGTCGGAATCGTGTCGCCGGGGGAGGGCATCACGATCTACCCGATCCAGTCGCCGGCGTTAAAGGATTTCGAGGAGCAGCCGGAACGCTGGCTCGACGTGCGCTGGGACGTCGACGAATCGACGCCGCAGCGCTTCCCGGCGCGCATCCTGATCGACAACGTCAATGAGCCGGGCAGCCTCGCCCAGGTGGCGACCGTGATCGCCGAACATGACGGCAATATCGATAATATCAGCATGTCCCGGCGTTCGCCCGATTTCACCGAGCTGATCATCGATCTCGAGGTCTATGACCTGAAGCATCTCAGCGCTATTATCGCCCAGTTGCGCGCCAAGGCCGTGGTCGCACGGGTCGAGCGCGTCAATGGTTAGCCAAGCCCGTCATTGCCGGGCTTGACCCGGCAATCCATCCATTCAAAGAAGATGGATGCCCGGAGCAAGTCCGGGCATGACAGTCAAGGTGGGTTTTCCTGATGGCCAAAGCTCCTCCGCTGCGCCTCGGAGTCAATGTCGACCACGTCGCCACCTTGCGCAACGCGCGCGCGGGCCCCAATCCCGATCCGCTGCGCGCCGCACTGGTGGCGATCGAGGCCGGCGCCGACGGCATCACCGCGCATCTGCGCGAGGACCGCCGTCATATCCGCGACGAGGACATGGTGCGGCTGAAGGCCGAAATCTCAAAACCGCTGAATTTCGAAATGGCCGCGACCTCGGACATGATGCGGATCGCGCTTGCGACCATGCCGCATGCGGTGTGCCTGGTGCCTGAGCGCCGTGAGGAACTCACCACCGAGGGCGGCCTCGACGTGGTCGGCCAGCACAACGCACTGGCGCCCTTCATCGCCCGATTGAACGACGCCGGGATTCGGGTCTCGCTGTTCATCGCAGCCGAGCCCGTTCAGATCGAGATGGCGGCAAGGTTGCGCGCGCCGGTGATCGAAATTCATACCGGCGCCTGGTGCGACGCCGTGGTTGACGGGCATGTGGTGAAGGCAGAAGCCGAATGGCAGCGGATTGTCGCAGGTGCTGCGCTTGCGCGCTCGGCCGGTCTCGAAGTTCATGCCGGCCACGGCCTCGATTATGTCACCGCGGAGAAGATCGCTGGCTTGCGCGAGATCGTGGAGCTGAATATCGGCTACTACCTGATGGGGGAGGCGCTGTTCGTCGGGCTCGGCGAGACGGTTCGCACCATGCGCGCGGCGATGGATCGCGGCCGCAAGGCCGGCGTCGACCAGGACGGTGCGAGCAAGGCATGATTATCGGCATCGGCTCCGATCTCATCGACATCCGGCGCGTCGGCAAGGTCATCGAGCGTCACGGCGACCGCTTTCTCGACCGCATTTTCACCGAGGCCGAACGGGCGAGAGCCGGGCGCCGGGCCAAAAACGAGAAAATGGTGGTGGCGACCTATGCCAAGCGGTTCGCCGCCAAGGAAGCCTGCTCCAAGGCGCTCGGCACCGGCATCCGGCGTGGCGTCTGGTGGCGGGATATGGGCGTCGTGAACCTGCCGGGGGGCCGCCCGACCATGCAACTGACGGGCGGGGCGCTGGCCCGGCTCGAGGCGCTGACACCGCCGGGTTACCAGGCGCGGATCGACCTCAGCATGACCGACGACTGGCCGCTGGCGCAGGCCTTCGTCATAATTTCGGCGGTCCATCCGGGCAAACCGTAACGCGCCGGAACCGGCGTTGCCCCGGCGGCAGCGCGAAAGTAAAAATCCACGGCCGATCAAAGGATTAGCAAGATTTCATGAGGCCGTTGATTGCGCGCTTGTAAACAACGGTCTAAAACGCGCGCGGCAACCTTCCGCCAGGCGAATTCAAGTTTGCGCCGGAATTGGCTTTCAAAAGCAGCATCGGGCCATGTTCCTGACGCGAACGAGGAGCGATTCGCGTGAGGAATGTGCTCTGCCACGGCGCCGGCAATCGCGGCGGAAAATTGGGAAAGCGATGAGTGTGACATCCGGGACAAAATCTGAAAGCGGCTTGGGTGAAACCATCCGCGTCATCATCCACGCTCTCCTGATCGCGCTGGTGATCCGCACCTTCCTGTTCCAGCCCTTCAACATTCCCTCCGGCTCGATGAAGGCGACGCTTCTGGTCGGCGACTATCTGTTCGTCTCCAAATATTCTTACGGGTACAGCCATTATTCGATTCCGCTGTCGCCGCCGCTGTTTTCGGGCCGCATTTTCGGCTCCGAGCCGGCACGCGGCGATATCGTCGTATTCCGCCTGCCGAAGGACGATTCCACCGACTACATCAAGCGCGTGATCGGATTGCCGGGCGACCGCATCCAGATGCGGGACGGCTTGCTCTACATCAACGACAAACCGGTGGTCCGCCAGCGGCTGAGCGATTTCGTCGGCGAGGAACCCTGCGGCTCGGACGCCAGCATTCGGGTCAAGCGCTGGAAGGAAACGCTGCCGAACGGCGTCAGTTATGAGTCACTGGACTGCACCGACAACAGCTATATGGACAACACGATCGTCTACACGGTTCCTGCCGGCCATTTCTTCATGATGGGTGACAACCGCGATAACTCGACCGACAGCCGGTTTCTCTCCCAGGTCGGCTATGTGCCGTTCGAGAATATCGTCGGCCGTGCGCAGATGATTTTCTTTTCCATTGCCGAGGGCGAACACGCCTGGATGATCTGGCGCTGGCCGACCGCGGTGCGCTGGAATCGCCTGTTCTCAATCGTGCGATGAACGACGAAACGCCCGATATCCAGACCTCATCATCGGGCGAACCAGGTCCGCAGTCCGAAACGCCGCGCGAAGCCGTGGCGGGAAAGAAGAAGCGCCGCAAGGTCAGCTCGAGAGCGGCCATCGAGGCGCGGATCGGGCACAAATTCGCCGATCCAACTTTGCTTGCCACCGCCTTCACCCACGTTTCGGCCCTGAAATCGTCGCGCAAGCGCGGCGACAGTTACCAGCGGATGGAATTCCTCGGCGACCATGTGCTCGGGCTGATCGTGTCCGACATGCTCTATCGCGCATTTCCGAGTGCCAACGAAGGCGAATTGTCGAAACGGCTCGCCGAGCTCGTGCGCAGGGAGAGCTGCGCGGATGTGGCGAAGTCGCTGGGGCTGCTCGACGACATCAAGCTTGGCGCGGTCGGCGCGGGGGCAGGTGCGCGCTTGCGCAAGTCCGTTCTCGGCGATATCTGCGAGGCGGTCATCGGTGCGGTATATCTCGACGGCGGATATGGCGCCGCGGCGCAGTTCGTCGAGCGCAACTGGACCGAGCGGATGCACAAGCCGCGGCGGCCGCTGCGCGATCCCAAGACGGTCCTGCAGGAATGGGCGCAGGCCAACCGATTGCCGACACCGGCCTATCGCGAGATCGAACGCACCGGGCCGCACCATGATCCGCAGTTCCGCGTCGCCGTGGACTTGCCGGGTCTGGCGCCGGCCGAGGGCGTCGGAGGCAGCAAGCGCGACGCCGAAAAGGACGCGGCCTCCGTGATGATCGCGCGCGAAGGCGTGCGATAGCAATGACCGATGATGGGTCCCCAGGCGATACCGCCCCGCGCGCCACGCGATGCGGCTTTGTCGCGCTGATCGGCGCCCCCAATGTCGGCAAGTCCACGCTGGTCAACGCGCTCGTCGGTTCAAAGGTCACCATCGTATCGCGCAAGGTGCAGACGACGCGCGCGCTGATCCGCGGCATCGTGATCGAAGACAACGCGCAGATCATTCTGGTCGACACCCCCGGAATCTTTTCGCCGAAACGGCGGCTCGATCGCGCCATGGTGTCGACCGCCTGGAGCGGCGCGCATGACGCCGATCTTGTGTGCGTGCTGCTCGATGCCCGCGAAGGGATCGACGAGGAAGCCGACGCGATCCTCGCCAAGGTGGCGAGCGTTCATCACGAGAAAATTCTGGTGCTGAACAAGATCGATCTGGTTGCGCGCGAAAAACTGCTGGCGCTTGCCAAGGCCGCGAATGACCGCCTGAATTTTGCCGGGACTTTCATGGTTTCGGCGCTATCGGGCGATGGGGTCGACGATCTCAGGCGCAAGCTGGCCGCGATGGTGCCGTCGGGCCCGTTTCACTATCCCGAGGATCAGATGTCGGACGCCCCGATGCGGCATCTGGCGGCCGAAATCACACGGGAAAAGATCTTCCGCCAGCTGCACCAGGAACTGCCCTATCAATCCACCGTGGAGACCGATAGCTGGACCGAGCGCAAGGACAAGTCGATCCGTATCGAGCAGACGATTTTTGTCGAGCGCGAAAGCCAGCGCAAGATCGTGCTCGGCAAGGGCGGCGCCACCATCAAGTCGATCGGCGCGGAGGCCCGCAAGGAGATCGCCGAGATTGTCGGCGTACCAATTCACCTGTTCCTGTTCGTGAAAGTGCGCGAGAACTGGGGCGACGACCCCAACCGCTACCGCGAGATGGGACTGGAATTCCCCAGGGAATAATCATGCAATGAGCGCGATCCGATGAACGTACCCAAAAATGTGCTGTGGTTCCAAGTGCTGCTCTATCTGTCACTGGTGCTCGACGCGCTGTCGGTCGCGTTTCAGGATCGAACGCCGGATAAGGAGCTCACGGATTCGACAATCATGGCCGCAAGCTTGTTGGCGGCCTGCATGATCCTGCTGTTTGTCTATTTCGTCTGGCTCGCCGCCCAGCGGCGCAAGAATTGGCCGCGCTGGGCGCTGGTCGCATCCCTGGTGCTTTCAGTCATCCAGCTCGTGCAGATTGTAGGCAAAACCGGCGTGCAGCTCGACAGCGGTCTCGAAATCGTGTCCTGCGCCCTGACGGCGGCGGGGTTGTATTTTTCCTTCACCGGCGATGCGGTAGGGTGGTTCAACGCGTGAGTGCCAGCGCGTAGGGTGGGCAAAGGCGCGCTTGCGCCGTGCCCACCACCAAACAGTGACACCCGGTGCCTATCGGAGTGGTGGGCACGCTACGCTTTGCCCACCCTACATGATACAATCACGCCCATGGAATGGACCGACGAAGGCATTGTGCTGGGGGTGCGGCGGCATGGCGAATCCTCGGCCATCGTCGAGCTCATGACGCGCGGGCATGGCCGCCATCTCGGCCTGGTGCGTGGCGGTTCCGGCAAGCGGATGCGGCCGATGCTGCAACCCGGCAATGGCGTGCGCGCGGTGTGGCGGGCGCGGCTCGACGAACATCTCGGCACCTATGTGATCGAGGGCACGCGGCTGCGGGCGGCCTCTGTGCTGGCGTCCTCGCACGCGGTCTATGGCGTGACGCATCTGGCCGCGCTGGCGCGGCTGTTGCCGGAGCGCGATCCGCACCAAGACATCTACGACATGCTCGACCGCACCCTGGATGATTTCGACGACGTCAGCGAGGCCGCGGCCCACCTGATCAGATTCGAGTTGGCGATGCTCACCGAGCTCGGCTTCGGGCTCGATCTGGAAAATTGTGCCGCCACCGGTGAGACCACCGAGCTTGTCTATGTGTCGCCGAAATCCGGCGGCGCGGTGTCGCGGCGGGCCGGCGATCCCTGGCGCGACCGGCTGTTGCGGCTTCCCGCCTTCCTGCGCGAAGGCGGCGGCGGTCCGAACGGCTGGTCCGATCAGGACTTGCAGGACGGTTTCCGGCTCACGGGACTGTTTCTGCTGCGCCACGTGCTGGAACCGCGCGGACTGGGCCATTCCGACGCCCGCGACGGTTTTATCAGCGCGGTGACCAGACATCGGGCGAGGTTGGCGGTTCCGTGACGCCACAGAGCGGCTTAAATTGAGCTGCTGATTCGCGTCTTGTTCATCTATCCAGCAGCGGATACCCCCTTCCCATGGGAAAAACACTGATTCCTCCGGAGCCGGCGGAAGTCCACGAGGTGATGCTGCGCGATGCGCTGGAAGAGCGCTATCTCGCTTACGCGCTGTCGACCATCATGCATCGCGCGCTGCCCGATGCCCGCGACGGCCTGAAGCCGGTACATCGCCGCATCCTCTACGGCATGCGCCTGCTGCGGCTCGATCCCGGTACGCCGTTCAAAAAATCCGCCAAAATCGTCGGCGACGTGATGGGTTCGTTCCATCCGCATGGCGATCAATCGATCTACGACGCGCTGGTGCGTCTGGCGCAGGATTTTTCCTCGCGCTATCCGCTGGTCGACGGGCAGGGCAATTTCGGCAACATCGACGGCGATAATCCCGCCGCCTACCGCTACACCGAAGCGCGCATGACCGAGGTCGCGCGGCTTCTGCTTGATGGCATCGATGAGGACGGCGTCGAATTCCGCGCCAATTACGACGGTCAGTCGAAAGAGCCGATCGTGCTGCCCGGCGGATTTCCGAACCTGCTCGCCAACGGCGCGCAGGGTATCGCGGTCGGCATGGCGACCTCGATCCCGCCGCACAATGCGGCCGAGCTCTGCGATGCGGCGCTGCATCTGATCGACAAGCCGAGCGCAAAATCGCGCGCGCTCCTGAAATGGGTGAAGGGTCCGGATTTTCCGACCGGCGGCATCGTCGTCGACTCCAAGGAAGCCATCGCGGAGGCCTATGCCACCGGGCGCGGCTCGTTTCGCACCCGCGCCAGATGGAGCCAGGAGGAGGGCGCCCGCGGCACCTGGGTCGTGGTCATTACCGAAATTCCCTGGCTGGTGCAGAAGTCGCGCCTGGTCGAGAAGATCGCCGAATTGCTCAACGAGAAGAAGCTGCCGCTGGTCGACGACGTCCGCGATGAGTCCGCCGAAGATATCCGCCTTGTGATCGAGCCGAAGTCGCGCGCGGTCGATCCCGAATTGATGATGGAATCGCTGTTCCGGCTGACCGAGCTGGAAAGCCGGATTCCATTGAACCTCAATGTGCTGGTGAAGGGCCGCATCCCCAAGGTGCTGGGCCTGGCCGAATGCTTGCGCGAATGGCTCGACCATCTGCGCGATGTGCTGCTGCGCCGAACCAACTATCGCAAAGAACAGATCGAGCATCGGCTGGAAGTGCTCGGCGGCTACCTGATCGCCTATCTGAACATCGACAAGGTGATCAAAATCATTCGCGCCGAAGACGAGCCGAAGCCGGCGCTGATCAAGGCGTTCAAGCTTACCGAGATCCAGGCCGACGCCATCCTCAACATGCGCCTGCGCAGCCTGCGCAAGCTCGAGGAAATGGAAATCCGCACCGAGGACAAGAACCTTCGAGCCGAGTTGAAGGGCGTCAAGGGGATTTTGGGTTCGGAGGCCGAGCAATGGTCAAAGGTCGGCGATCAGGTACGGAAAGTTCGCGACATTTTCGGGCCGAAGACGCCGCTCGGCAAGCGCCGCACCACGTTCGCCGACGCCCCTGAGCACGACCTCGCCGCGATCGAGGAAGCCTTTGTGGAGCGCGAACCGGTCACCGTCGTCGTTTCCGACAAGGGCTGGGTGCGTACGCTGAAGGGTCATGTCGCCGATCTCTCGGGCCTGACCTTCAAGACCGACGATAAGCTCGGCCAGGCCTTCTTCGCCGAGACCACTTCAAAGCTGCTGCTGTTTGCCACCAACGGAAAATTCTATTCCCTCGATGTGGCGAAACTGCCGGGGGGCCGCGGCCACGGCGAGCCGATCCGGATGTTCATCGATATGGATCAGGATGCGGCGATCGTGTCGCTGTTCGTCAACAAGGGCGGGCGCAAATTCCTGGTCGCAAGCCATGACGGGCAGGGCTTTGTCGTCAACGAGGATGATTGCGTCGGCAACACCCGCAAGGGCAAGCAGGTCCTGAATGTCGAAATGCCCAACGAGGCCCGGGCGATTGCCACCGTCACCGGCGACACCGTCGCCGTGATCGGCAGCAACCACAAGATGGTGATCTTCCCGATCGATCAGGTGCCGGAAATGTCGCGCGGCCGCGGCGTGCGGCTGCAGAGATACAAGGGCGGTTCAGCTTTCGGATGTCGCGACGTTCGATTCCGGGAGCGGGCTGAGCTGGAAGGATTCCGCCGGGCGCGACCAGAGCATGAGCTGGAAGGAATTGTCTGACTGGCGCGGCAACCGCGCCGACGCCGGCCGCCTCGCGCATGGCTTGCCGAAATCGAACAAATTCGGGCGCGGCGTGGAGTAGAGGCCGCCCCGACGCTGCGCTGCGCGCCCGATCAGGCGCCATGCCCAAGCGCGCCAGCCGCCGCCACCAGGCCGACCGCGCTGGCTGGGTTCATGCTATCGACCATGGCCGTTGGAATCAGGATGGTGGCGCCGCGCTCCTTGGTGGTTTCATAGATGATGTTCATGGCGCGAAGCTGCAACGCCGCCGGGCTTCGGGCATAGATATCTGCCGCCTCCACGAATTTTTGCGCGATTTCCTGTTCGGCCTGTCCGAGCAGCACGCGTGCCAGTTTCTCGCGCTCTGCCTGGGCTTGCCGGCTCATCGCGTCCTGCAACGCCGGGGGCACGCCGATATCGCGAATCTCGACTGAAAGCACCGACACGCCCCATTCCGCGGTCTTGCGTCCGATATCCTCGCGCAACTGCAGATCACCCTGCTTGCGCTCCGACAGCAGCGTCGACAGCAACGACGAGCCGACCATTTCGCGAAGCGAGGTTTGTGCGACCTGGGTGATGGCCTGGCGGTAATTGGTGATTTCCAGCGCGGCGCGCTCCGCATCGTGGATCTGCCAAAACACGATGGCGTCGATGTTGACCGGCACCGTATCCTTGCTCAGCGCCTTTTCGGCGTTGATTTCGGTGGTCTGAATGCGCTGGTCGAGCCAGGAGGTCACATTGTCGATGAACGGCACGATGGCGAACAATCCCGGGCCACGAATGGCCGTGAGCTTGCCAAGCCGAAGCACGACCGCACGTTCCCACTGATCCGCGACCAGGATCGACTGAGGGATCAGGAATGCCAGCACGGCGAGGCCGCCGGCAATCCAGAGGAAGGCGGGTGCGCCTGCGTTATAGGCGTACCAAGCGCTGAGAGCCGCGATTGCGAGCACCACGAAAGCCAGCGCGACCGCAGACCTGTTAGCACCATTCTTAAAATAGTTGCTCATGACGACTGCTCCTTCTGTTTCGCGAGTGCCATTATTCGGTCGGCTACAGCGACGGGATCGATGCCCATCGTGGCCGCAGTAGCGAGAACCTGTTTTGCCAGGCCGTCAATCTGACCATTTCGAGCGCGGGCGCTTGTCGCCGGTGGAGGCTTGGCGACGAAACTGCCACGGCCGCGAACCAGCGTGATCGCGCCCATCCGCTCCAATTCGTCATAGGTGTGGCGCACCGTATTGAGGTCGATCTTCAGCGCGACGGCCACTTCGCGCATGGTCGGCATCTGGTCGCCGGCAGCCAGCGCGCCGGCGCCAAGCTGCCGCAAGATCTGCTCGCGAAGCTGGACGTAGATCGGAACGCCCGAGGCTTCGAGCCGGAAAGTCTTTAGCAGGTCTGTATGCATTAACTAGTACACTAGACAAGAGGTCCATTTTGGTCAATACTTTTTTCAAGCCACCGAACCGGGGCGATCGGCAACGCCCGCACCCATGCAGCAGTGGAGGTAGATATGATCGGGACAACAAGGCTCGCAGAAGCTGCGAAAATAGGCCTCGTTCTGGCCCTTGCGGGGGCCCCGGCCACCCTCAACGCGCAGTCCATCCCCGGCGCGCTGCCTGAAGCCGCCAAGGCCTTGGCGAGCGGCGAATGGCCCGCTTATGCCGGTACCTATGCTGCGTCGCGCTATTCGCCGCTGACGCAGATCGACCGCACCAATGCCAAGGACCTGCGTATCGTCTGGCGCTGGAAGTCGCCGGACATGGCGATCAAGCAGGCCGATCCGAGCGTCGGCCCGAGCAGTGCCAATGAATCGACACCGCTGATGGTCGGCGGCGTGCTCTACACCTCGACCTCGCTGTCGCAGGTCGCCGCGATCGACGCTACGTCAGGCGAAACCGAAGTGGTTGTACGATCCCAAAATCTACGAAAACGGTCTCGGTCTTCCCGCCAACCTCGGATGGGTGCATCGCGGCGTCGCCTATTGGCGCAACGGCGACGACGAGCGGATCGTGATGCTGAGCGCGTTCGCACAGTTGATCGTGCTCGATGCCAAGACCGGCAAACCGGTGCCGTCGTTCGGCAAGGACGGCCGGATCGATCTGGTGGAGGGACTGCGCCGCCCGGTCGACCGCACCTATTACACCATGACCTCGCCGCCGGTGATCGTGCGCGGCGTCATCGTGGTCGGTTCCTCGATCATGGACTGGTGGGCGAAGCGGCCTTCGCCGCCCGGCGACGTCAGGGGTTTTGATATCAACACCGGGCGGCTGCTCTGGACCTTCCACACCGTCGCGCAAGGCGAGGAGCCGGGTAGCGAGACCTGGGAGAGCGGGTCGTGGAAGGAAGCCGGCAATGCCAACGTCTGGGCGCCGATGAGCGCCGACGAGGAACTCGGCTACGTCTATCTGCCCGTGAGCACGCCGACCAACGACTATTACGGCGGCCATCGCCTGGGCGATGGACTCTACGGCGAAAGCCTCGTTTGTCTGGACGTGACGACCGGCAAGAAAGTCTGGCATTACCAGCTCGTCCATCACGGCCTGTGGGATTACGACCCGCCGGCCGCGCCGAATTTGATCGACATCACGGTATCGGGAAAGCCGATCAAGGCGGTGGCGCAGATGACGAAACAGGCTTTCGTCTATGTATTCGATCGCGTCACCGGGCAACCGGTCTGGCCGATCGAGGAGCAGCCGGTGCCGGCCTCCAGCGTCCCCGGCGAGCGCGCCTCGAAGACGCAACCGGTCCCGATCAAGCCCGCGCCGTTCGACCTGCAGGGCGCGCGCGACGAAGATCTGATCGCCCTGACGCCGGCGATTCACAAGGAGGCGATCGAAATTGCCTCGGCCTATGATCGCGGCGGGCTGTTCACGCCACCCTCGGAGCGCGGCATGATCCAGGTGCCGGGCAATGCCGGCGGCGCCAGTTGGTCGGGTGCCGCCATCGATCCGGAAACCGGCATGCTTTATGTGGGAACGCAGCGCTTGCCGACCCTCATCACGATCCGCAAGCCGGAGGCCTATGAGGGCACGTATGATTTCATCGGTGAGCCCAAATATCTGCCGGGACCGCGCGGGTTGCCGCTGCTCAAGCCGCCGTTCGGCAGCATCGTCGCCATCGACATGAATACCGGCGAACACCGATGGCGGATTCCGGTCGGACGCGGCGTCGCGATGCCTTCGGTCATGAGGTTAAATCTTTCCGAGCAGACCGGATTGCCCTTCCGCAGTTGGGCGCTCTTGACCAAGACCGTCATGATCGTCGTGCAGATGGGATATTACGGCCCGCCGCGTTTCGTCCCGGGCGGCAATATTCCGATCAGGGACCTGCACAATCTCGACCCGCATCTGTGGGTCTACGACAAGACCAGCGGTGACATGCTGGCCGAGATGGAGCTGCCGGCGAATGCTACCGGCGCGCCGATGACCTACATGGCCGGCGGGAAGCAATATATCGTCTTCGCCGTCGGCGGTGGTCCATTGACCGAGGAGCTGATCGCGGTCGCGCTTTGATCGGAAACATACCGCCGTGTCCCGGACGCGGTGCACTGTTCTTCACGGTGCACCGCAGAGCCGGGACCTACATCGGACATGATATTGATGGACCCCGGATCAGCAGCGCACCACAAGAGCGGTGCGCAGCATCCGGGGAACGAAACCGCAGAGGGCGCTGAGTAAAGCCTTCAATCGGCCGACACGCCCGATCGAAGCCGGTGCCGTCGAGCGGCACCGGCCTCGGTGTTGTCCGTAAAATGCCGGTTACGGTTTTGCCTTGTTGGTGGGCCAATTATGGGTTTCGCCCGTGGCATCCCGGCACCAGCGGTAGTACGCGTCGTACAGCACGAGGCCGGCTTCGAGCTGTTTAAGATCGTCGTCGTACATGCGTGACAGGCCGAGCGATGCGGCCAGCAGGCCCGGCGCTTCCGGCGACAGATCGAGCCGTCCGGTGTCGGCCGCGCGCACCATGGTTGCCAGCCGCAACATCGGTGGCGTCGCCAAACCGAACTCCTCGACCATGACGTCGAACGTGCAGAGTTCGCCGCGATGACTCCAGAACACGTCTTCGATATCGAAGGGAACCGCGTTGAAGCGCTCGCCGACCGCGACCACTTCCGAGGGAGCCACGAACAGGAACACCGCGTTCGGGTCGATAAAGCGCCGGATCAGCCAGGGGCAGGCGATACGGTCGATCTTGGGACGGGCGCGGGTGACCCAGACGGTGCGCCCCCGCGCGTCGCGTGACGGCAGTTTCGAGGCCGGCACCAGAGGCAGCTTGGCGGCCTTCCAGCCCTCGAAGCCACCCTCGAGCGTCTCGGCGTCGATATTGGCGTGCCGCAGCCAGGCCGCGGTGCCCTGCGCGAGCTTCTGGCCGCGCAGGCAGACGACGATCGCCGGCTTTCCGGAGAATTCCTCGCCCCAGTCGGCGGCTTCCTTGTGATTACGTCTGATCGCACCGGGAATCAGCCGCTGGTCGGCGGCAAAGTCCTCGTCGGTGCGCACGTCGATCAGTACAGGCGTATTCGTCGTGCCGATTAACCGTGCAAGCTTTTCAGTGGATATCGTTGTAGGGGATGACATGGATGCGCCCTCGTGAAAAAACGGGACGCGATACTTGGGCATGTCGCCTCGTGGGGGGATCGCAAAACCCCCATGAGCCTATTACAGCGAAACCGGCGCGGTCTGTCAATGCGCTTTGCCCGGCTTGGCCGCCCTCAGGATGGTGAGGCTTCGATATGCATACCTATGCCGCAGCAGGTGCCGGATTTCTGCTCGCCGTATTGTGGTTCGATCTGATGTTCGACGTGCAGACGCGAAACCACGCCGGCGATCCGCTACCGCCCGACGTGCTGGCTTCGATTTCGGCCTATTATCGCCGCGTCACGACCGACGCCTATCCGATGAATCGCCTGGTCGCCCTGGTGATGCTGCTGACGCTTGCCGCCATCTGTGCGGAGATCGTGCAAGGCGAAAACGCGTGGTGGATCGGCTGGGGCTCGCTCGCGCTTGCTGGCAGCGGGTTCGTGCCGACCATGACCCGCACCGTCCCCAACGCCCGCCGGCTGGGGAGCGGGAAGGATTCGGCGGAAGAGCAGTCAAGGCTCGCGCGGGCGGTCTGCCGTGATCATATGCTGAGCTTTGCGCGAATGGTCGTGGTTCTCTGCTTGCAGTTGATGGCGCAATAGCGGCGTCAGCCGGGCTTTGGCGCGTCCGGCTGTTGCAGCGGATGCGCCAGGGCGAATGCATCAATCTGCATACAGGCGTCGAAGATCTGCCGCACCGTCGGATACGGCTCAAGATCGCAGGCATACAGCATCTTCGCGCTTGCAAGATGCGGTATCAGACAGATGTCAGCGATGGTGGGCGCGTCGCCACAGCAAAACCGACCGGTGCGCGGGTCGCCTGATAGCATCTCTTCGATTGTGCGGGTCCCCGAGTCCAGCCAATGTTGCAACCACCGCATCCGTGTTGCCTCGTCCAGACTCAGCTCCTGCTCAAGATACCTGCGCACCCGGGGCACCACAAACGGATGCGCATCCACGGCCACCACCTGCGCAAGCGCCCGCACATGTGCGCGCGCATGGGCATCCGTCGGCAAGAGTGGCCGCTCCGGATACTGCTCCTCGAGATATTCGAGGATGGCAAGCGATTGCCTCAGTGGCGGACCTTCGCCGTCGATCAATGTTGGTAGAACCATCTCCGGATTAACGGATCGGTAGGTCGCGGCGAACTGGTCGTCTTTCGAGAGGTCGATAAAGACCATTTCAGCCTTGAGGCCTTTCAGGCGCAGCGCGATCCGCACGCGGAATGCCGCTTGCGAGCGCCACCAGGTATAAAGCGTGATCGGAGCGGTTGTCATAAATGATCTCGGCATGCTCAGCCTATGCGAGCTCGCACGGGAAGGGAATACGGCGAGCAGCGTCGCTTGGCAGCACAGTCGTCGGCGCAAGCTGATGATACGCCTCACCCCGCCGCGATCGCCTCGATCTCGATCATGAAATCCGCGCCATACAGTTTCGACACCTCAACCAGCGTCACCGCGGGCGCGGCTTGCGGCGTGACCGACGCAAAGAACCGGTTTCGCGCCTCGCGATAGCACGCGAGATTTTCCATGTCGGTAACGAATACCGTCAGCTTCACCAGGTTGGCCGCAGTGCATCCGCTCACCTGCAGGGCGATGGCAAGATTTCGAAACACCTGCGCGGCCTGGGCCGCGAAATCGCCCCTGCCGACGACCTGGCCGTCCCTGTCGAGGGCGGTCTGCCCCGCGATGAAGATGATGCGGCGGGCGGCAACCTCGACGATTTGCGAATAGCCGGGCGGGGTGCCGAGTTCGGGCGGATTGATTCTGACGATCGAAGGCGTCGTGTCGCAGTTCATTCGAGTAACCCTCCTCTAATGGCATCGTCATGGCCGGGCATAGCCGTCCGAAGGACGGCGTCGCTTCCGCTCGCCTATGCCCGGCCATCCGCGTCTTTGCCTCGACGAATTGCACAAGGCCGGGCATGGCGAGGAGATGTGATATCAGTTCCGTGGGGCGGAGACCGGCGGTGGACCGATGCCGGCGGCCTTCTTCGGCTTGAGGCTGCCCGCATAAAACGAAACGCCGGCGACCAGCAAAAGGCAGATGAAATAGACCGCAATCGCCTGCGGCGGCGTCGTCGCCCACCGCACAAAGTCCTTGAGCCCCATCGCCGGTCCGGTCTGGTTTTCCATCCCTCGCTTTTGCGCGAAAGGGCAGGGAATTGGAAGGGGCAGTGGTTCAGGTGCGTTTGGTTTTCCGGAGCATGAACAGCGCCAGCAGCGCGGAGAGACTGAGCGCGGAGGAGACGATCAGGACGCGGCTTCCCATCGCCTCGATTAAAAGACCGAACGCCAGGGGGGCTGCGGCCTGCGCCATTCGCGCCGGCGCGCCGATGATGCCGAGCCGATAGCCATAATTTTTCGGACCGAAGATCGCCAGTGGCAGCGTGCCGCGCGCAATCGTCAGGATGCCATTGCCAAGGCCGAAAAAGATCGAAAACGCGCTTGATGCCCCGCCGCCCCCTACCGCGAGGATGGCGGCGCCGATCGGGTGCGTCAGGCAGGCCAGCCGCGTCGACAGCAGCGGATGATAGCGGCTGAGAAAACTTGCCTCGATCACCCGGGCAACCACCTGCGCCGGGCCGAACAGCGCGCCGGCGGCCACCGCCTGGACGGTCGTCGCTCCCGCCGCCTCGAGGATACGGGGCATGTGCGCGGCCATCGCTCCCGTGACGGTCCAGGCGGCCGCGAAAGTGAACGCCAGCAGGACCATGGTCCGGTCGATCGGGATGTGAGGTTTTATCGCGTTCGCGACCGCAGCCTTCGCGCCCGCGACCGCCGGCAACATGAAAAAGTTGATCGGCAGACCGATCAGGATATGCGCCGCCGCCCAGGCAAAGCAGGTTTCGCGCCAGCCGATGCGTTCCAGACCGAAGGCCGTCAGCGGCCATCCGACGGTGCTGGCAAAGCCCGCGATCAGCGTGATGCCGGTGATCGGCCGGCGCGCCGCCTCGCCATAGATGCGCCCGAGCGCGCCGAACGCCGCGTCGTACAGCCCAAGTCCCATGCCGATGCCGAGCAAGAACCAGGCGGCGATCAAAACCGGGATCGAATAGGTGGCGCCGAGCAGCGCCAGTCCCGCCGCCAGTACCAGATTGGAGATCGACAGAACCTGCCTGCCGCCGACGAGGTCGATCTGCCGGCCGACGCGCGGGCCCAGCAACGCCGATATCACCAGCGATGCCGAGAAGGCGGCAAAGATCCAGTTCGAGGAAACGCCGAGATCGCGCCCGATCGGATCGGCCAAAATCGCCGGCAGATAATAGCTCGAAGCCCACGCCAGGGTTTGCGTCGTGCCGAGCGCCACGATGATGGGAAGCTGGCGTGCGCTCATGAAGGCTGCGTCACGGTTCTTGACCAATACAGCGCGACCGGACCAAGCAGGATCCCGGCCGCCAGGACGGAAAATGCCGCCGTCCAGGCGGACGGACTGAGCGGGCCGCCCGCCGCATCGAGCGCAACGCCGACCACCCAGGCGCCAAGCGCCGACAGGCTGAAGCCGACGGTCGAATGCGTGGCCATCGTCGCGCCGCGATAGTCAGGATTTGCGGTCATCGTCATGCCGGATGTCAAGGCGCCGGAATCGGCCGGAACCGTGATCGCATAGGCCATGATCAAGGGCAGCAGAAAGAATGGCGAGCGGTCCGAAAATATTCCGATCACGATCGCCAGCACCGCAGAACTGACCATCACGGTCGTGATCGCGCGGTGCCGACCGATCCTGAGCGCGAATTCGTTACCGAGAATACTTGCGGGCATCGCGAGCAGGGAGAAGATCACGCTGACGACAACGGGCGTCAAATTCGAAGACGCCGAATTCTTCATTGCCACGAATGTCCAGAAAGCGACGAGCCAGGTCCTGATTCCGTAAAGCTCGAAACAGTGCGCGCCATATCCGAGAACGTAGCCCATCGCCGCTGTATTGCGGAACACCGGCGCGAAATCCAGCAACCGCCCCTGCGCGGACTTTGGGTTGACCGGCCGCAGCAGAAGGCAGACCACTAACATCACGATCGGACCGGTAGCCGTCACAAGAAAAGCGGCCCGCCAGCCCCAGCCTTCGGCAACCAGTTGGGAAACCAGAAAGGACAAACCGACGCCGAACGAGAAGCTCGAGGTATATAGCGTGACCGCGCGGGACGAATCGCCGGGCGCGAGACGGTCGGTCAGCGCCTTGAGACCGGGCATATAGGCGCCTGCAAAGCCCACGCCCGCGATCGCGTTGAAGCATGCCCCCGACCAAAGGCTGGATGCAAACAAGCCAAACAACAGCGTGCCGAGCGCGCTCAGCGCCGATCCCGCCATCAATATCTTGCGGGCATCGATGCGGTCGGTCAGCGTCGCAAGCACCGGCACGGTCAGCATGTAGCCTGCGGCACCGGAGCCCGCCAACAGGCCCGCCTGCGCGCCGCTCAAATGCCATTCCGGAATGAGGAAGGCGGCCAGGATAGAGGGCACGACGACATGGGGAAGCAAGCTGCCAAGCTGCCCCACACACATTGCGACAATGACGGATCGGCCCTCTAGCGAAATTCTGTCCACCTCTCGCGCGCTCACGACGCGCATCCGAACTTGCCCCTGTTGCCTGGCATTTGCGTCGGCCAGGCAATCGACGTCAACAGCGGCCGCCGCGCGTGGCGAGCCAGGTTGACAAACGAAAGGATATCCATAAGTCTGGATATATGGAATCGGAAAACGCCATTCTCGCGCTGGCCGCGCTGGCGCAATCGACGCGGCTGGACGTGTTCAGGCTGCTCGCGAAGCACGAGCCAAAGGGGCTCCCTGCCGGCGACATCGCGAGGGCACTCGCGGTCCCGCAAAATACCATGTCGTCGCATCTTTCGGTGCTCGCCCGCGCCGGGCTGGTGTCGGCGCGGCGCTTCAGCCGCTCGATCATCTATCGCGCTGACCTCGCGCGCTTTCAGGCCGTCGTGCTGTTCATGCTCAGGGATTGCTGCGACGGGCGGCCCGAGATCTGCGCGCCGTTGATTGAAAGTCTCACGCCGTGCTGCCCGCCATCAAAGAAGAGGCGCGCGCATGTCAAACTTTGATCTGCCGCGCCGCTTGACCGCGGAGGCGCTCGGCACCGCCTTGCTGGTGGCGACCGTGGTCGGCTCCGGCGTCATGGCGGAAAGCCTCACGAAAGATGTAGCGCTCGCGCTGCTCGGCAACACGCTTCCCACCGGCGCGATCCTGGTGGTGCTGATCACCATTCTCGGCCCCATATCGGGCGCGCATTTCAATCCGGCGGTAACGTTGATCTTCGCGTTGAAGCGCGAACTGATGCCGCGCGAGGCGCTGTGGTACGTGGCGGTGCAGGTCGCCGGCGGCGTGATCGGCACCATCCTGGCGCATGCGATGTTCGCGCTGCCGCTGCTCGATGCCTCGCTGAAGGCGAGAACCGGCGGCGCGCAATGGCTCGCCGAGGGTGTCGCCGCGTTCGGCCTGATTGCCACCATCCTTGCGGGCATTCGTTTTGAGCGCGCCGCGGTGCCATGGCTGGTCGGCCTCTATATCACGGCGGCCTATTGGTTCACGTCGTCGACCTCGTTTGCCAATCCTGCCGTGGCGATCGCGCGCTCGATGACGAATACGTTTTCCGGAATTCGCCCCGTTGACCTCCCGGGCTTCATCGCCGCCGAGCTATGCGGCGCGGTGGTGGCTTTGATGCTGATGAAATGGCTGTTGCGCGCCGGAGGCGAGGGGACGGCGATGGCCAGGGAGGCCCAATTATGAGCGTGACGATCTATCATAATCCGGCGTGCGGCACTTCGCGCAACACGCTGGCGATGATCCGGCAAAGTGGCGAGGAGCCGGAAGTCATCGAATATCTCAAAACTCCGCCAAGTCGGGCGCGCCTGATCGAACTGATCAAGGCAATGGGGATTTCGGTTCGCGCGCTGTTGCGCGAGAAGGGCACGCCCTATGCGGAACTGGGACTTGCCGACGCCAAATGGAGCGACGACCAGTTGATCGATTTCATGCTGGCACATCCGATCCTGATCAACCGGCCCATTGTGGTGACGCCGAAGGGCACAAAGCTGTGCCGGCCCTCCGAAGCCGTGCTCGATCTGCTCGCCAATCCCGTCCGTTCGTTCGTGAAGGAGGACGGCGAGGCCGTGACGCGGGCGAAATCGTAGGCGGCTTTCGCCGGATATGAGTTACGCGGCATAATATCGGCATGGAGCTGGCGCGTAACATGGAATCGTCGGACGCCCGCCGCACGGCGACGCGCTATCCGGCGAGCCAGGGCGTGGACTTATCGGCGCGGTGGAACCGTACAGCAGCGCTCGTTGTTGACGCAGCGCCTGATCCGGCGAGCAAAAAACCATGGAGGCGACACATGCTGCGTTCAATCCTGTTAGCCACAACGTTGGCCGTATCGATGAGCACGACCGCGGCAAGGGCCGACGACAAATCCGATTGCCAGAAGGGCATCGCGATGATCAAGGCGGAACTCAAGAAGAAGCACCCGGAGCGTGTGCTCGTCACCTTGCGCAAGACGCTCAGCG
Source organism: uncultured Alphaproteobacteria bacterium (assembly GCA_963742425.1). GTDB lineage: Bacteria > Pseudomonadota > Alphaproteobacteria > Rhizobiales > Xanthobacteraceae > Bradyrhizobium. The sequence continues at coordinate 827,702 of CAVULR010000001.1, read as the reverse complement.
ATGCCGACCTTGAGGAGGTTGAAGGGGATTGGTCCGATTGCATGAAGTACATCAAGATGGCGCGCGCCGCGCTCGGCAAATAAGCACCGCAGCGAACGAGCAGCGACCATTCTTATCGGCGACCCACGATGACCCACCTCTCATGTTGCAATAGCGAAGTCGGTCAGCCCCTATTTTAGCGACTCGCTTGAGCCGCTACGATGCCGATCTGGAACCCAGGGGGTTAAGACCCAATTAACCATGTTGAGATTTAACGGGTTGGTCAACCGCAGGGCGGTCGCCAAATGGTCGATCGGAATTGGGCAACCACTTTGGCGTCGTGCAATGATGGCTGCTGGCAAGGCGACCCGATGCCGGCGTTCCTCAGCGGCCCAGGCCCGCGCCCGACGCCAACGCCAGCCTGCTGAAGCGGCAACCCCCTAAAATTATTTTTTGTGGCGCGACCCCGGCGCCGGTTTTGCGCCCTCTTGTCTGGATGAATGCGCCATAGCGGCGCGTCACGAACCGGAGCACAGAACCATGTGGTATAGAAAGAACGTTGGCGGGTGGGAGCGCGCGGCCAGGCTGATCGGCGGGGGCTTGATGCTCATCTGCGGCGTGGTTGCGCTGCACGCTTCGCCGCTCGGGCTACTAATCAGCGGCGCGGGTGTCGTGACGCTGGTCACCGGGGTGTTCGGCTATTGCCCTGCCTGCGCCATCGCCGGGCGCGAGCCACAGAAGGGGTGACTGCCTTGGCGCGCGTATCAGACGATCTCTTGCTCGCGGCACAGTCGGGTGACCGGCACGCGCTGACACAGCTATTGGTGGCGCTGCAGCCGGACATTCGACGCTACGCCCGGCGCCATTGCCACCGCACCTCGGTCATCGAAGATGTGGTGCAAGAAGCTCTCATCGTCGTGTACCGGCGCGTGGGCACGATCCGCAGTCCAGCCGCACTCGCCGGCTGGCTGGTGACCGTCATCGCGCGCCTTTGCATGCTGCCGGCGCTGATGCTGATGCGCGGAGTCGAGGAACTCACCAGCCTGGAAGAGACACGCGAACTCGCAAAGGTCCCGCCGGACGAGTTACGCATGGACCTGGTCAATGCGATCGAGTCGCTTTCGCCGTCCCATCGCGAAGTATTGCTGCTGCGAGATCTCGAAGATCTGACGATTGGGGAAATCGCGGGGCGGCTCGGCGTGACGCGCGAAGCGACCAAAAGCCGCCTGCGCCGCGCCCGCACATTGGTGCGCGAATACCTGCTCGGCACAAAGGACAGCGGAGGAGAGAGCACATGAATTACTTTCGTGGAGTCGGCATGTTCGGGAGCGCCTTCCTGGGCGTACACCTGATGCGCGGCGCAGCTGCGGCAGCGCTACTCGCTTGGGCCATCGTCGACCAGACCGCGCACCCTTGGCTATCCTTGGGCGCGGGCGTTGCCGCCCTCGTCGCGCTACGCGGATGCCCGATGTGCTGGACTGTGGGCTTGGTCGAGACGCTTTCGCAAGGCCGTCGCGATTCAACGATCAGATAGTTGTTGGCGTGCAGCCGGCGCCTCGATGTCGGGGTTGGCGCGCCCGACAAGATTCGAACTACCGAATTTCTTTGGTTGGCGAACGGAGCGCCCGCCGCGAGGCTTTCACCAAAGCGGCGGGGCCACTCGGGAAAAGCAAGCCTATAAGGATCGCAACGTCATCGAGCGCTGCTACTGCAGGCTCAAGGACTTCAGGCGCATCGCAACGCGCTACGACAAACTCGCTCGGAACTACTTTTCAGCCCTGTGCCTCGTTGCCGCCATGGCATTCTGGCTTCAGTCCTGCACGGTTTCCGCTTTTGGGATAACATGGCGAGCGTGTCGGCACCCGGATGACGACGGGAAACCATGAAGGGGAGGCTGGAATGAGCTCGCAGCGAGTGTCGGGAACCGCCGTGCAACGAACCATTGCCGTCCTGGGCTCGGCGGTTTTCTTCGTGGTCGCCCCATGTACGCTGGCGGGGCTCGTTCCATGGTCGATCACGGGTTGGCAACTCCAGCCGCCGTTCCTTGGTCTGGAGCTGACGCGCGGCATCGGCGCGATAATGATTCTCGCAGGCGTGCCTGGGCTCGTTGACGCATTTGCGCGTTTCGCGCTGCAGGGTCTCGGCACCCCCGCGCCCATCGCGCCGACCCGGAATCTCGTGGTGACCGGTCTCTACCGTTATGTGCGTAATCCAATATACGTCGCAGTCGTTGCCATCATCCTGGGTCAAGCGGTGCTGATGGGCGATTGGCGCCTCATCGTCTACGGCGCGCTGCTCTGGCTCGCCTTCCACGTCTTCGTCGTGGCGTACGAAGAACCCACGCTCGAGGAGACGTTTGGGAGAGAGTACGAGGCGTTCCGCGCCGCCGTCCCGCGCTGGATACCGCGGATGACCCCATGGCGGTCGGAATGATCGGTGGCCCCGCGGTTGTGCGAGCCGCTGCTCGCGACCGGTCTCGGACGCTTCACCGGCGAGAGCAACTGTCGAAATACGAGTTGCTCATCAACCTCAGGACTGCAAAAGCGCTCGGTCTCACGGTGCCGCCATACCTGCTCGCGATCGCCGACGAGGTGATCGAATAGGGATGATTTTCGCGCGTGGTTTGTTGCCCAATCGTCCCCGCGCCGTGGCTTCTCCGATGATGGCTGTCGATAATTCTTGGTCTCGAAGTGGCGGCCGTACCAGGCCGACGGGTGGACACGAATTCCGCATGCTCGTAAAATGAACTCTTTCCATGAAAGTTATAGAGCAAATCAAAATTTGAAGGGAGACTTCGATGAAACGGATGACAAACGCACGCACGATTGTGGCCGCTTGCAGTCTCAGCTTGTTCGCCTTCAACGCGCATGCCGGACCCGACCAGGTCATGGGCGGCGGCCTTCGTGAGCTGGTCAATGCCTGGGAGACGGCTGATCCGCAACTCGCGTCCCACTTAAGCCTGCACGTCAAGAGCCCCTCAGGCGACCCGTTGGTGCACGTCAAGCTCGAGGATGGAACGACGCTTGCCGATGCGTTGCCCCGTCTGCAAGCTACGGGCTTCCAGCTCACGGCGGCGAGCCAGCTCGACGCCTCGCGGTTGGAGGGCTACTTGCCTCTGTCCCAGGCCCGCGCGGCGGCGGCGCTTTCGGGCGTGCGAGCCATCCGTGCGGTGCAACGGCCGCGTCATAATGCCGGCCTGGTGCAGAGCCAGGCGGTCGCACTGGAGAAGGCCGACCTCGCCCAGGCGCGCGGGGTCGATGGAACCGGCATTCGCATCGGAGTGCTGTCCGACAGCTACGACGTCTGCACGACCTGCACCACCCACGCCGCGGCCGATATCGCCAGCGGCGACCTGCCGGCGGCCGGCGTTACGGTGCTGGAGGAACTGCCCGCCGACCTGGGCGCGGGCACGGACGAGGGCCGCGCCATGTTGCAACTGGTGCACGACATTGCGCCCGGCGCCCGGTTGGGCTTTGCCACAGCCTTTAACGGCCCGATTGACTTCTCCAACAACATCCTGAGCTTGCGCCAGACCTTCGGTGCCGACGTGATCGTCGACGACGTCGTCTATTTCGACGAGCCGATGTACTCCGACGGTATCATCGCTCAGGCCGTCGACGCCGTGAGCCATATCGGCGCTGCGTACTTTTCGTCGGCGGGCAACAACGGCATGGAGGCCTTCGAGGCCGTGTACGCACCGATCCCGTTCGATGCTGCGCAGCAATTGGTGGCGAGTACCGGCGCAAACATCAAGCTCGACCAGATACCGGCCGCTATCCGCCCGAAGTCGGTGCACCTTTTTCACGGTCGGGGGGATGACGACGATGAGCATTCCGGCGACCGAGATAACAGCGTACCAAGCATCACCCAGGGCTTCACGACCGCCGCCATCAACACCATTGCCTTCCAATGGGATGAGCCTTTCTTCCTCGGCAAGGTGAAGACGGATTTCAACATCTACGTGTTCGACGCCAACGGCAACTGGATGGATCCGAACAGCCCTGCCTTCCCGGGCTTTTACACGACCGATGACAACACCCAGACCGACGAGCCTTTCGAGTTCGTCGTTCTGCCGCCGTTCCCCGGGGAGATCCATGGGGGCGCCAACACAAGCGATTACCAGATAGTGATCGGCAAGGTGAATGACGGGCCGGCGCAGCACTTCAAGTACGTCAACATCAACGGCCTGGGCGTCAGCCAGCGTCAGGGGGCGCCGTCCGTCTTCGGCCACGCCGCCGCGCGTGGCGGGCAGGCGGTCGCGGCCACGTATTACGCGCTGCCCAACTTCCCCGAAGACTTCAGCGCTCCGGGCCCGGTCACGATCTACCTCGATGAAACGGGTAACCGGCTTGATGAGCCCGCGATACGGCATGTGCCGCAGATCACCGCCGCCGACGGCGTGGACACCACGTTCTTTGGCTTCGATTCGGATGGTAACGGCCTGCCAAATTTCTTCGGCACCAGTGCGGCGGCGCCCGATGCGGCGGCAGTTGCGGCACTCGCGCTGCAAGCAGCCGGTGGACCGGGCAGTGTGCGACCGCCCGGCCTGTACCGGTTGCTGCGGGACACGGCCACGCCAATCCCCACGCCGAACCGCCGCGGCGCGAGCTTTGCCGACCTCGGACCGATCAGGTTTTCGGCGCAAGGCGACTGGACCCGCTGGGAAAACTATTTCGGCCTGGCGCTTGAGGGGCGCGGTTATGCGGTCAAATCGGTCGCGTTCGACCTGGCCGATACCGGCCTGGTGTGGAGCTCGAATCCAAATCGCTTCCACGTCGGCGATTCGAACGGCGTGGCGCTGGCCGACATCACGCGCATTGTTAGCGGCGATCTGAAGACCTTGACGCTGATCTTCGCGCCCGGGAGCTTCCGCGCGGGCGAGTCGTTCCGCTTTGGTACGTCGGCGTTTTCTCCGATTGAGGGGTCGACACAGTTAGACCCGGACCACCTGCGCGGCACCAGGATTACCGGCACGCTGGAGAGCGGGGCGGTCATCAGCGGGCAGGTCGTCGCCGCGCCCAAGCTACCGCTTAACCGCTTCACCGGCGCCGGCCTGGTCAACGCCGACGCGGCAGTACGGCGCGCGCGTATGGTGAGAGACGACCGATCGGCCGAGGCCAGTCTTGAATGACACTCCGGTTCGCAGAACGGATGACCGTTTGGCTCGAAAGTCTGATCGGACCATGAATACCAGCGCCGGGGCCGTGCTTCTCACAGCCCCGGCGCTTCACGGAATTATCGAAGATGTCAAAGCCGGCGCCCTCATTTCCTATGGGGCAAACCTGCGTGATTTGTATCGGCGCGCCGTCAGTTACGTCGACAAAATTCCCAGAGGTGCCAAGCCTGTCGATCTTCCAGTTCAGCAACCGACGACGTTCGAACTGGCCATCAACCTCAAGACCGCCCAAAGCACTCGGCGCAGTGCTGACAAGGCAAGATATTTTGACTAACCTTCAATGCGGGCCATCAAGACGGGTAAGACAGGGCCCACGAGAGGAGATCGATGAGCACAGTAAAAAGCGCTCTGGCCCAGAAGAAGCGTGGCGCCCTGATCCATGTTCGTTCCGGCGACATGGTCGTCGAAGCCCTGCGCCAGATGCGCGAAAACCGGGTCCGGTCGGTGCTGGTAATCGACGACGACGTGCTGGTCGGTATCGTGACCCAGGGTGACTGCGCCATCAAAGTGCTGCTGCCCGGGCTCGATGCGAAGCAGACGCCGGTGGGCCAAGTGATGACGGGCAACCCGGCGACGGTCAAGCCGGACGATCGGCTGGAAGGCTGTATGGCAATGATGGCTGCGCGCGGTTTTCGCCATCTGCCAGTGCTGGACGCGGGCAAGGTCGTGGGCGTGATCTCGATCGGAGACGTCGTCAAGGACATCATCCGGGATTTGGAGCAAAACGTGGGCGACCTGATGGGCTACATCATGAGGGACGGCCCCGGGGGCTGACAGACGAACCGCGGCGCCATCGCCCCGTCCGCGATTCTGCGGCGGCCCTAGTTCTTCTACAATTGAAAACAGCTCGCCGAGGTGGTCTAGCCGACGCCACGCGAAGGGTAATTTTCTCCTCTCGTGCAACAGACTTTGGTTCAGCCCGGCCCCTGCGGCCAGTTTTTTTACGTCAGCAATGCGTCAGGCGGTCACCGCGATCGCCCGCTTCACCGTCATCGGATGCCACCGCCTAGTTAAGTGACCTGCTGAGAAATGACCGCTTGTGGCACCCTTCAGACATGGCGCGACGTCCGACCTTAGTCCGCTATCCGCTCAAAAGCGGACACGGGTTACGCCGGCTTAGCTTTCCAATTCCCCAACTCAGCAAAGGATGGCAACTTAGGCGTGGGGTAGGTCAAAGCGAGGACCCGCGATGACCCATAACTTGATTGCTCGAGAATTCATCGTTCCGACGGTGATAGCTATTGCGCTGGCGATCATGCTCTCGATCGGCGCTGTATATCTCACAGACAAACACCTGGTCCCCGCGGTTCGTGGGGAAGCTGATCAGTTGGCCGGCATCAGTGGAATTGTTGAGTTGCCAAAACCTGACGGACGGCTTTCGCGTGTTGGTCTGTTGCTTTCCCGGTGAGCCAATATGCGTCTGGACCATGACAGACCTGCCCATTCCGCCTCTCGACCATGGACGCAGGCCGACGACGATGAACTGTGGAGGTTGGCCGCGCCGCAAGACTGCGGCTCGACTAGGTCGCTCGTTCAAACCGAAGGCGACGGGGAATGAGCGAACCGACTAGGCTTCAACCGACACGCCCGAGCTACCGGACGACCACCGGTCCGAAACGTGCTGGCGGCTGCAGGACTAAGAACCGTCGGGGAGGTGCGTGAGATTTCTGACGAAACGTTGCTGAGCTTTCAAGACTTTGGAAAAGGCTCTCTTGCCCAAATCCGCGAGACGTTGGGCGTGCCGTCAACAGATGGAGTCCGACCCCTCAGTATCGTTAGAATCTCGGAAGTCCGGATTTTATCCGTCTCCTCGCCGGTTGTCCCGCACCTCGGGTTGGCTCGGCCACGCACGCAAAAAAAGCGTGCCTCGGGGGCATTGCCAATCGCAGGTCGATTGAGAATAATTGTTTTGCCAATCTGGGCGGGGCAGCCATCCAGCCCTGATTTAATTGATTTTGAAAGTAGATGGAGCTGGCATGAAGTTTTCGAATTTCCACATTTCCGCACTTGTTTTTACGAGCATCGTTTTTGCCTCGGCCAACTCCGCTTCCGCGCAAATCGTGGCGCTCGGCCATAGCGCTGTACGCGGCAACGTCTCCGAATCCGAAATGTGGCCGGCCGTGCTAGAGGGATTGCTGCGCGCTAGGGGATCTCAGGTCCATGTCACAAATGCCGGCGTTTGGGGAGAGACTACTGATGCGACACTTGCGCGGGTGTCGAGCGCAGTCCCGCAAGGGACGAGGACGGTCATCTTGGCCGACAATCCGGCCAACGACGTCCGTCACAATATGAGTCCGATCAAGGCCATGGCAAATATCGCGGCAATCAAGAGCCAGTTGAAGGCGCGGGGCATTCGGGTCATCGACGCTTGGGGGACTTTGAAGTCCGTATCGAGGCAGCCCGGCAGCATAGGTCCCGATGGGCACCATTTGAGCGTCGAGGGCAACCGAAGGCTCGCGGCAGCGCTGGTCGGCATGGTGAGGTAGCGCCGGAAAAGCAATTCGCCAGCCGAACGGTCACGCCGGAAAGTCTGGCGGCATCAACCGCTGCCGTCGTCGTGCCGCAAGCTCCGCGAAACTCCACCTTAAGTACCGCTGTCAACGGGCAGTCTCGGCTCCCGCTGATGCAGCGTTGATCCGAGTTGCGTGCTATGGCGACCAGCCAATCCACCATCACCACACAGTAGGAGCGCCTTTGTTGGCGGCCTCTTCCATTTCAAGCTCAAGCAGGTGATTTGAATTTTATCGTGCTTAGAGCGAATTCAGGAAATTCACGAGATCATTTTTTTGCTTCTCCTTGAACCCGAGGCCGAAACGCTGGTCGTAGAAATTCACCACATCTAGCAAGGTCGCGGCCGAGCCGTTGTGGAAATACGGAGCCCGCGAGGCGAGCCCACGCAGAATTGGGCCTTTCAGCTTCCCGATGTCAGCGCACTGTCCGGAAATCAGCGCGCGGCCCGGATCGGTGACCTTGAACACCTGCCCGGCGAGCGGCCCCTGCGTACAGGTCAGGGTGAATACCGGTAGTCCGGAAATGTCGAGCCCCGGCGGGCTCTTGGCCCCCGCATCGGCGATGCCGATGTCGAGCGGCGCCTTGACGGAATGGTCGCCGACATTGGGTGTGTCGTGGCAGGTGCCGCAGAATCCCGGAATGCTCTTGATCCCGAGGGCATCGTTTAGGCCTGCAACGCCCGTAATGCTGATGTTCGTCGTATTGAACACCTCTTCGCCGCGCGCGATCGACCGGCGGCGCTCGACGTCGTCCTCATCCTCTCCGTGCGCGCTCAGCCACGGCCGGTAGATATCGAAGATGTTGGAGGTGAATGGCACACCGGTCGGATTCTTTCCGAGCGGATCGTTCACGCCGATGAAGAACGGCTGTAGCGAGAGCGCCACCGGACCGCCCAGGGCACCGTCCCGGTGGAGGATACCAGCCTGCCGGTCGATCTCCTGCGCCGTGAAGATCCCACTCTCGAAGGCGACGATATCGGCGAGCTGCGCATCGGTCGGACCCGGATTCGGATTGGCCTGTGCGTGGCCAAGCGTGGCGTCCATCGCCTGGTTAGTGAGGCTGGGCTCACGACCGTCCCACATAATGGTGCTCAGGAATCCGAGATTGGTGGAGGGCAGCGGCCGCCGGTACATCGATACGATGCCGCTCGTCGGGCTCGTCAGGCCGGTGGCCGCGTTCGTCGTGCAACTATAGGGGTCGTCGACCGCAGTGACCTCGAATTGCGTCGGATTTGGCATTTGCAGGCCGATGCGGATCAGGCCCTTTTTGATCAGTAGCGCGTAGGCCCGCCGCTTCGCGGCGAGGGTCGAGACGTCGTCGCTTGGACAAGTAGCGCCGTCGACAAGGCGGAAGATGGGATCGGTCCCCCCGCTCGCCTCGAACCGCGCCGCGACATCGGCCGCGCCGACGGTCCAGCCACTCGCGGGCTGATGGCAGCTGAAACAAGTTCTTCCGTTGGTTCCGAGGTTCTGAAAGAACGCGTTGTTCGCCGGAAATGTCGCGCCAGCGGGCTGGAAGGTCGCGACCGCGCCCGCCGGATTGTCATCGATCTGGAATCTCGGGATGATCGGCGGGGCCTGTTGAATGCTCTGATCGGGGTCCTTAAAGCGGCGCATGGCTTGCATATGATCGATCATACCGGGAGCAAAGGCCGGGAATTGTGCAACGGCGGCGGTGTCAGTGTGTTGCGCGATCGCGAGCGACGATGCGCTACTCGCGAGCCAGACGACCATTGCGCCGATGGCGGAAATTCTCATGACATTGATGAGCGGAGGAGAGACGTTGGCAATGCGTTGCGGCATGTTCATGGCATTTCTCCCTTTGTAGAACGTTGAGGCTGTGGACCAAAAAGAAGAGAAGGCCGCCCAGGGCACTCACGCTGCCACTCAGAATTGGGGAGTCGGGCACCTCCCCACCGGCAGCTCATGGCAAAATGGTACGGATCACCTCCAGACATTGTGGTTCGGTGGTAGCTGCGGCAGTGATCGCGCATTGAATAAATGGCGACCGGGTAATCGCAGCTGACCAATCAAACCGAATATAACGCCTTAAAGCGCCTACGAAATGTGAAGCGGTTCACGTTCGGCTCTTTAAGTTGGATCGTCACACTTGTAGCTGGACGAGCCCAAGTGGACAGGTCCGGTCTTGGCACTTTGCGGACATGGCGGCGTATTCGCTCCTAGTCCGCTCCCGGGGGTAGAGCGGACATGCCGCCTAGCCCTCGCCACTTCCGGTTTTGACTGTCACCCAAAGCGGACAATGTTGCCCCAATAGACAACCCCAAGGACCAGCCATAGGTTTCTGCCAACAATTCGGTGCGGATGACCGCGCCATCCCATGTCCGCGGTGTAACGGAAGGCATGACTATCATGGCTGAACTCATCAACGTTGGCGCAATGCAGTTACGATTCTTGCGCACTAAATATGACACCAACGGGGCACTCGATATGTTTGAGGTGATGATCCCGCCAAACTCGCGTATGCCAGTTCCGCACCATCACCGTGACTGGGAAGAAACGATCTACGGACTTGAGGGCATCGTCACTTGGACGGTCGCCGGTAAGCGCATCGAGATCACGCCGGGAGACGATCTCTTCATCCCACGGGGTGTCATTCACGGGTTCGTCAACGAGACCCAGGCGACTGCAAGAATGCTTTGTGTTCTCACCCCAGGTGTTCTCGGGCCCGAATTCTTTCGGGAAATGGCCGAAGCAATCGGCGGCCCTACACCTCCTGATCCTGCTCGGATGGGCGAGATCATGAAACGTCACGGCCTGATACCTGCGCCATCTTGAGCCACGCCGGTTGCATTCGCTCTGCTACGGCCGCATTCCCACGGACCTGCCGCTACCGGCGCCCTCATTTACTACGGAGCGAACTTGCGCCATTTGTATGGGCGCGCCGTCAGTTACGTCGACAAAATTCCCAGAGGTGCCAAGCCTGTCGACCTTCCAGTTCAGCAACCGACGACGTTCGAACTGGCCATCAACCTCAAGACCGCCCAAAGCACTCGGCCTCGCCATTCCGCCAACGCTGCTTGCCCGCGTCGACGAGGTGATCGAATGAGATGATCACTTCCGCTTCTGGCACTATTCGGACTTGGAGGGCCGGGCTGACGAGGTCGGCTCCTGGGGATAAAGCGGACCTCAGGGCTACAAGCGCCGACTTCCGCTTTTGACTCGAAGCCGACACCCCATTCCGGTAGCGATGACCCATTTCGGAAGTTTGCTCTAGCGGCAGGACATCCCGCATGCTTTGATTTCGGCCCGAGAGGGAACAGACCCCTTGGCTGCTGTTCGGAGCACCATTGTGCTCCTCGAGCGGAGAGCCCTTAACGTATTGTCCTAGTACTCAGGACGACGCCGGATGAAATTGGCGGAAGTTCATCAAGCGGATCTTGCAACGGGCCGGTTCCCGGCGGCCCAAGCTGGCGCAGATTCCCCATTAATTATCGCAACGATGCCGGCAACCGAACGGCAACAGGCCATAGCCGTCGGCATCATCATCCTCTTGGCCGTCGCGACGGCTGCAATCGCACCGTTCGCAAGCATACAGCTGCCCCAAGTTAATGCCTTCATTCCGGTTTTGCAGACCGTCGTGAGCGTTGCCGATCTTGTAACGGCAAGTCTCCTGTTCGCACAATTTTCGATCCAGCCTCAGCGCGCCCTTCTCCCGCTCGCGAGTGGTTACATATTTAGTAGCTCGTTCACGTTCTTGCAGACGCTGGCTTTTCCCGGGGCATACGCCCCTGCTGGTCTGATTGGTGATGCTAACACTGCAGCTTGGATGTTCGTGCTTTGGCACACGACGTTTCCGGCAGCGATCCTTGCCTATGTGCTCTCCAAGGATGTGACTGGAGACGCAAGGCTGCCAGGCAGCTCGCCCAGGACCGCCATAGTAACCACGGTTGTCTGTGTACTTGCGATGATAGCTGCACTGACTTGGATCGTGACGGCGAAAGCGGAATATCTCCCGAGCTTCTACACCACCGACGTCAGATTGCAGACGCGGTTTGGCAATCAGGTCAACTTTGCACTTTTCCTATGGGTTGCTACCGCGTTGGGCATGCTATTATTTCGTAGGCGCACGATCCTCGATTTATGGTTGATGGTGACCTTGCTTGCCTGGACGCCAAACTTCTTGGTAGCTGCCCTCTCCAGTTCGGTACGATTTTCCGTCGGTTGGTATGCGGCTCGTGGTTTCGTTCTAATCGCCAGTTGCACGGTGTTGACGGGGTTGCTCATTGAAACAACGTTTCTCTATTCACGTCTCGCCAGCGCGATCATTTTACTGCGACGTGAACGCGCCAACCGGCTTTTGAGCGTAGATGCCGTCATGGCTGCTATCGCCCATGAGCTAAGGACGCCGTTGGCAGCTATCGCGCTTAATGCCGGTACAGTCCTGAGCCTGCTGCGTTCAAACCCTCCGGAACTGGAAGACATGGACGAAATCCTTCGTGACATAGAGGTCGACTGCCATCGCGCTGGTGAGATAATTTCGACCATTCGCGAACTGTCAAAAAAGACAAGTGATCGAAGGGCGCTTACACGCGTCGAGGATGTTGCTCGGCAATCACTAAGATTGCTGCAACATGATCTTCAAATCAGCGAAGTATCCGTCGCTACAAAGTTTGAAGGCAATCTTCCCAAGGTGCATCTAGATGCCGTGCAAATCCAGCAAGTACTCTTGAACCTCGTCAAAAACGCTATCGACGCAATGAACTCCTTGCCCCCCGAAGCACGACATCTGCGGCTCACAACGAGTTTCGACGGTCACTCGACCGTATTATTGTCAGTGGAAGACTCCGGACCCGGAATATCGGTCGAGGATCAAAAGCACATATTCGATCCATTCTTTACGTCAAAGCATGAGGGTGCGGGATTGGGGCTCGCCATCTCTTCTACCCTGGTTGCAAACAACGGAGGCATATTGCAGCTGGTCAAGTCAGACTCCGCCGGTTCCATTTTTCAGATCGCAATACCAGCCGGCGGGCAACACTCCGCTGAGCAGGCGCATACTGATGTCTGAGTTTGGCACATTTCGGAGCTCACGCGGTGCCTGACTTTGGTCCGCTCTTGGGTGAACAGCGGAAAACGTTTGCTCAGATTGAGCTTTTCCGCTTTTGACCCACAGTTGTCATGAGCCCTTGGCATTAATCGAGAACAATTCCATTCGATGTGATAAAGTCCGCCTTCGGGCTCGGAGGAAACCCGCATGGGAAGGGGGTCTTTACACCGCCAAGGACCCATTTTTTGGAAGTTGGAACCCCTAGCCCGAGGGCAGTCCGCGGTGCATTGTATTGGGTAGTGACCACGGCTCGTATGGGGCACTTCGATGACCGCATCGCGAACCTCAAGGCCGAAGCGGTTCGTTCTCAAGTGGGTCGCCGCCGCTGTCGTTCTTGTGGTCTCAATCGGCGAGACTGCTGCTCAGCCCAAGTCCGGCGAGACTGCCCCTCAGCCGAAAAAAATCCTGTTCCTGCATTCGTTTGGCGCGAAATTCCAGCCGTGGACCACATGGAGCACGGAGATCGGCCGTGAATTGAACCGGCAGTCGCCTTGGCCGCTGGACATTCAAGAACAATCGCTCGTCACGGCTCAGGCTGGCGATGATCCTTCTGAGACCAAATTCGCTGAATATCTTGAGGTGCTCTACGCTCGACGACCGCCCGATTTGGTCGTCTCGATGGGTGCGCCCGCGGCTCGCTTCGTCCAGCGACACAGGGCAGAGCTGTTTCCCACAACGCCAATGCTGCTCGCGGCAATCGAAGTGAGCCGGATCGATCAATCCATGTTGTCAGAGCAAGACACCGTGGTTGGGGTGCGGGCCGATTATGTCGTTCTCTTCGAAAACATTCTGCGGCTGTTGCCGGACACGACGGCCGTCGCGATCATACTCGGAAACTCGCCCAATGAACGATTTTGGGCTGGCGAAATGCAACGGATACTGGGTCCGCCGCTAGCGAACAAGGTCAAATTGATTTTTTACAACGAGCGGCCGTTCGAGGCGATCTTGAAGGAAGTTGCAAGTTTGCCGCCTCACACTGCAATTTATTATGAACAGCTAACGGTGGACGGCGCAGGTGCCGTCTATGGAGACAAAGAGCCGTTGAAGCGCATCGCCGAGGTCGCCAACGCTCCCATTTTTTCGTTAGACGAGACTTACTTTAACGGCGAGATCGTAGGCGGCCCCATGTGGTCACCGATCGAGGGTGCCCGACCGACGGCTGTTGCCGCCGTCCGAATGTTGGGAGGAGAGAAGGCAAGTGGCATCAAGGTTCGGCCCATCGAATTCTCGACGCCGCAATACGATTGGCGACAACTTCGGCGCTGGAACATCAGCGAGAGCCGCCTGCCAGCGGGGAGCAAGGTCCTGTTTCGGGAGCCAACGGCATGGGAGCGTTATTGGTGGCAAATCGCGCTGATCATCGCCGTTATTCTCATGCAGGGCGGGCTTATCACGGTCCTGCTGCATGAGCATCGTCGGCGTCGTCTTGCCGAAATATTGTCCCGGCAGCGCATGGCGGAACTTGCCCATGTCAACCGCTTTTCGACCGCTAGCGAACTGACCGCCTCAATTGCTCATGAAATCAACACGCCGCTGGGTGCCATTCTGACCAACGCCGAGAGCGCGGTCATGATCCTGGAATCTCAGAGCCCTGATATCGCTGCACTCCCCGATATCGTTGAACTCAAGAATATTGTGAACGCTATTTTGCAGGATGACCGGCGCTCCGCCGAAGTCATCCGGAGGATGCGGAGCCTGTTGAAGAAGACACCGTTCGAACTGAAAAAGTTCGACTTCAATGATCTCGTACGCCAGACCGTTGAATTTTTTTCTTCGCTGGCTGTGGCACAAAAGTTCGGAATAGTCAGTGTGATCACGCCGGATGCACTTCCGATCCTCGGCGACCGCATCCAACTCCAGCAAGTCATTCTTAACTTGGTGGTCAACGCGATCGACGCGATGAAGGACACCCCTGCCGAAAACCGCATCATCAACATCCGGACTTCGCGCGCCGAAAAGTTTGCCGAACTATCCGTGTCGGATCGCGGGCCGGGCATTCCCAAGGACAAAATAAAAGAGGTCTTCGAACCGTTCTTCACCACCAAGACGGAAGGCATGGGTATGGGACTGTCTATCGCGCGCACCATCATCGAAGCGCACCATGGGCAGATATCGGCAAACAATTGGGGCCGCGGCGGAGCGACGTTCTTGATGAGGATTCCTCTGGTCGCTGATCGCGCGGGAAATTCAGCCGGTGGAGATCGCAGCATTTCACGCGTTGTGTGAATACCTGAAAGCCCGGACATCAACGCCCGCTTGCCGATCGAAACCGCTCTCTGCGAAGTGTCTGACTGACGGCACGAGCATGATGCGCGGTCTCGCCGCCCATGTCCGAGTTATGCACGCCCGACGCCCACACTGGATTTATGGATTCACGGCCCGGTTTGCCCTCGCTCGCACCGTGTAAAGCACGAGAGCCAGAAGCGATGCGGCCGCAACATCGGGGCGGCCAGACCAGCTGTTCCGCACTGAGTAGCTCCTTATCCCATCGGTGTGGTAGAGTGTCGCCGTCTGGCCTGAGAGGCGTCCATGAAGCGACGGGAGTTCGTCACATTGCTCGGTGGCGCCGCGGCCGCCTGGCCTCGTGTCGCCGTTGCGCAGCAGCCAGCCGCAATGCCGGTGATTGGCTATCTCAATAGTATTGCACGCGATGATGACGGCCGCCGGGCTTTTCGAAAGGGGCTCGCCGAGTTTGGCTATTTGGAGGGTAAAAACGTCGCCATAGAATATCGCGATGCGGGCGGTGTCTATGATCAGTTACCGTACTTAGCGGCAGAACTTGCATCTCTGCCTGTCAGCGTGATTGTTGCGGTGCCAAGCTCACCGGCGGCGGTCGCGGCCAAGAAAGTCACCGCAGCAATTCCGATTGTGTTTTTTGTCGGTGTCGATCCGGTCCGAATCGGACTTGTCGCGAGTTACAACCGCCCCGGCGGCAACGCGACCGGCGTTGTTCTCAACAGTGACGAATTGACCTCGAAGCGGGTTGAGCTACTGCGCGAACTACTGCCGGAGTCCGCTCGTCTTGCCGTGTTGGTAAACCCTTCGAACGCGAACGCGCCTGAGCCTATAGCCGAGTTGCAACGGACCGCACATGCCATAGGTCGGGAACTAATTTCAGTCGGTGCGAGCACGAAAGCGGAGCTCGAAACTGCTTTCGCCGAGATAGATAGACAACGTGCCGGCGGCCTGGTCGTATGGCAGGAGGCGTATTTCACGTCCGAGCGCTCACTGATTGTTTCGTTGGCGGCGCGCTATGCGATTCCTAGCATCTATGGGCCGCGGATTTTCCCTGAGATCGGGGGGTTGATGAGCTACGGGGCCGACCGAAATGAAATGTTTCGCCTCGCCGGTACTTACGCCGGAAAAATTCTGCAGGGGAAAAAACCACCGGATCTGCCGGTGCAAGCGCCGACCAAATACGAACTGGTCATCAACCTCAAGACCGCGAAAACGCTCAACCTCTCGATTCCTCCGGCTCTCCTCGCTACCGCCGACGAGGTGATCGAATAACTCGCGACCTTCCGCTTTTTGGCACTTTGCGGACATCGCGCGATGTCCGACTTGAGTGGTTATGCACGCCCGACGCCCACTCTGGATTTATGGATTCAGGGCCTTGTTTGCCCTCGCTCGCATCGTGTAAAGCACGAGCGCCAGAAGCGATGCGGCGGTCAGCACGATGCCGAGCGCGAACATCGCCTGATGTGAAACCGTTGCCGCGAGCCAGACCCCGATCGCCGCCCCCATCATCTGCCAGAAGCCGAGCAGCGCGGAGGCAGCGCCGGCCTTGTCGCCGAACGGCGACAGCGCTTGCGCCGTGCCGAGCGGATTGACGATACCCATGCCGAACACGAACAGCGACATGGCGCCAAGGAACGGCAGGAAGGTCGGATTGAACAGCGATACCGCGAGCATCGCGATGCTGCCGGTTGACGCGATGCAAAGGCCGAATTGCACGGCGCGATCGAGCCCGAAGCGCGGCGCCAGCCGCGTTGCCAGCATGCCCGCGCCAAACACGAACATCACGGTGCCGGCGAAAAACCAGCCCAGCTGGATCGGCGCGAATTGCAGCCCCTCGATCAGCACGCGAGGCGCGGCCGAAAACATCGAGAACAATCCGCCCATGATCAGGCTGACGGTCGCGGCCGGAATCAGGAAGCGGCGATCGGCGATCAGGCCGCAATAGTTTTTGGCGATCGCCAGCGGATCGAGCGGGGTCCGCGTCGAGCGATGGGTCTCGCCGAGCACCGCGCCATAGGCGATGGCGCCGATCGCCGCGAACGCCCCGACAAAGACGAATTCCGAACGCCAGCCGAAGGCGTGATCCAGAGCACCGCCAAGCAGCGGCGAGAAACCGGGCGCCGCCGCCATCGCGATCATGATCAGCGCCATGGCGCGGGCGAGCGCGGCGCCGGAGTAGAGATCGCGGGCAATCGCGCGCGACAACACCGAGGTCGCGCAGGCCCCTGCCGCCTGAATGACGCGGCCGGTCAGAAGGCTCGGCAGATCGGTGGCCAGCGCGCACCAGATGCTGCCGGCAAAGAACACCGCAAAACCGCTCAAGACCGGCCAGCGCCGGCCATAGCGATCCGAAATCGGCCCCACCGCGAGTTGCCCGACCGCGAACACCGCAAGGAAAACCGTGATGGCCGAGGTGACCGATGCGCTCGAGACCTTCAGCGATGCCGCCATCTGCGGCAGCGAAGGCAAAAGGATGTTGGTGGCGAGCGTTCCGGTCGCCGAAAGCGCTGCGAGAACCGCGATCTCTGCGAAAGTGGAGGAGGCGTCCGGGCGCGGCACTGCTGTGATTGTCGGAACGGTCTGGTCGGCCATGGAAGCTCCCGTCGGTTATGGAATGATATATATCATATAAAGTGAGCGGTCCAATAAACGTTGCTGAATTTTTTTGGTGGCTCATAGGCAGCTAGCCCGTTGCCAATTCGGGATCGCCCATTGTAAATCGTCCATCACGATGAGCCGCATCCTCAATTCGCCTCGGTGTTTTTCCCGAGCCACTGATGGAACTGCCATTGGTTGAGCGATTTGAGAGTTTTCATGCCTACCGATGAACCGCACCGGCGCGCGATTGCCTGCCCCGAATGGATGTCCTGGCTGGTCGAAATCGACAATCCGGTTTTCAGAAGCACGCGGGCAAATACCATCATCGCGCATCTCGATCTCGAGCCGGGAATGAGAGCGCTGGATGCCGGCTGTGGGCCGGGGCGACTGACGATTCCGATGGCGAAGAGGGTCGGGCCGGCCGGCCGTATCGTCGCGCTCGATCTTCAGCTGGCATGCTGGAGCGCGTCAGACGCAAGGCCCGGCGGGCCGACCTCGCCAATATCGATTTTGAGACGGCGAGCCTTGGTGGCAACCAGTTGCGCTTTGACTCATTCGATCCGTGCTGGCGGTCGTACTCGGAGAGACCCCTGACGCGGAAGCCGTGCTCAGGGAGATATTCGGCGCGCTGAAACCCGGCGGCGTATTGGCCGTCACGGAGGTGATCGCCGATCCGCATTTTCAACGGCGCAGCAAGGTGACGGCGCTCGCCGCTCTCACTGGCTTTCGCGAAAAGCTCCGCATTGGAGGCCGCCTCGCATACGCGTTATCTCTTCGTTAGGAGTTGGGTTTATCATGGAATTGATTCGGATCTTTGCGACAACGATTCGTTGGTCGATTTCAATTCCAAAGGACGCATGCCATGGGCCGGCTTCGACCGCGTTTCAAAACCCACGAGCTAAGCAGGACAAAACGCGCGCCGGCTGATCTCTACGACACCGCCTTGCGCCACTTTGTGTCCAAACGATATGGGCCGGCCGAAGACCGCTGCCGGCAGGCATTAACGCTTGATCCCAAACACGCGGATTCGCTCCATCTTCTTGGTTTGGTCCACTGGCAGACCAACAGGCGGGATTTGGCCGCCGATCTGATCGCCTCAGCCATCCGATGCAATCCGAACAATCACGAATATTTCCTGAACCTCGGGGAGCTGCTGCGAGACCAGAACAAGTTGGATGACGCCAGGAAATGCTTCGACATCGCGATCAAGCTCGCGCCAAGTCGGGCCGTGTGCTGGATCAAATTAGGAAATCTGCTGCGAGTACAGCGCCGATACGATGAAGTGTTGCTGACCTATGAGCATGCCTTTACGCTCGATCCCAACAATGCGGAGGCACCAGCGCTCAGCGGCGGCGTGTTGCGCGAATTAGGCCGGTATGAGGAGGGGCTCGCCAAGTGCGATGTTGCGCTGGCCATTTCTCCGGATCAGGCTGAAGCGCTCTGTGTCAAAGGTGATTGCCTGGTCAATCTCGGCAGGACCGCAGAGGCGGCAGCCAGCTATCGGCGGGCATCTGAGTTGGACCCGGGCCGCGTGTCGCTCTGGCGGGTGCTTGGAAAAGTGCTCGAGCAACTCGGGGATCGCGACGGCGCGATCGAGGCGTTGCGCCGGGCGCGGCAAATCGATCCTTCCGATGCGGCCGGTGCGAGCGTCGAACTGATGCGGCTGGGCGCCGACGAACTGTCCGAAATGCCGCCTGCCTATGTGCGTTCGCTGTTCGATCAATATGCGGCGACGTTCGACACCGCGCTGGTGGAAAATCTTGGATATCGCGGACCCGCGCTGCTGTTTGAGGCGGTGCGGTCGGCGTGCCAGGCGCATCGGAAACCGGCCCGTTTCAAACATGCGATCGATCTCGGTTGCGGTACAGGACTGGCGGCGGCAGCTTTTGCCAAAATGGTCGATCAATTCACCGGCATCGACCTTTCGCCGGCGATGATCGAGAAAGCGCGCGGCACGGGTCTCTATGCCCGGCTTGAAGTGACCGATATGCTGGAGGGTCTGCGTACGACGCCCGATTCCAGCCTGGAGCTCGTCCTCTCCGCCGACGCGATGGTGTATGTCGCCGATCTCTTTCCGGTTCTGATGGAAGCGAGTCGTGTTCTGGCTTCCGGCGGCGTTTTGGCTTTCACCCTGGAAAGGCACGACGGCGACGGTTTTATCATGGGCGAGGGCAGGCGCTACGCACATAGTGCGTCTTATGTGCGCACCTCGATCGAGGCAGCCGGTCTCGTCATGTTACAGATCGAGCAGCAACCGATCCGTCACGAGCGGGGCGTGCCCGTGCCAAGCCTTGTGATCGTGGCGCAGAAATCCTGAATGGTCAAAAATCGTGTCCCGGACGCGGTGCAGCGTTCTTCACGATGCGCCGCAGAGCCGGGACCCCAATGGCATTTTGGACCCCGGATCAGCAGCGCACCACTTCGTGGCTAGCGCCGCATCCGGGGAACGAGTGGCGCTACGCTTTCGCTGGCTCGCCGACCATCTCCGGCTGACTTGCCAGCGAGACCGCCGGCGACATCAGGATCACCAGCGCCTGGGCGCCGAAGATCGCGACCGCCAGATAGAGGCACGCTTCGGCGCTGTAGAGGCCGCCGACCAGCGCGCCGAGGGCTGCGCCGAGCGGCCGCGCACCATAGCTCATGATATTGATCGCCGAAACCCGCCCCAGCAGGCTCGGCGGCGTTACCGACTGCCGCAGCGTGGTGGTGGAGATCACCCACAGGATCGGGCCGGCGCCGAGCAGGAAGAAGCCGAGTCCCGCAACTGGCGCGTTTGGAATCAATGTCGTCAGTGCCAGTACGGCGGCGGCGACAAAGCCGGTGACAGGTCCCAGTGCGATCACGGTGCCGAACGGCAAGCGGCGCATCACCCGCGTCGCCGAGAGCGCGCCGGCGACCATGCCGACGCCATACATCGAAAGCGTGGTGCCGACCCCGCCTGCCGACAGACCGAGATGGCGCACCGCATAGGGCACGAACACCGCGAGCACGAGGAACGATGCCGTGTTGAAGATGAATTGCGTCATGAAGACCGGTCGCAGCAGCGGATGGTGCAGCACGAATGCCGCGCCTTCCCTGATCTCCTGCAGCGGACGACGTCGCGGCGCGGAGGCGCGCGCGGGCTCGTAGATGCCCGACAGCAGCACCACCGCGATAACCGAGAGCACAGCGGCAAATCCAAAAGCCGGCGCAGCACCTACCCATCCGACCAGCACGCCACCCAGTGCCGGGCCGCTGGCGAAGGCAATGGTGCGCGCCAGTTCGATCCGTGCGTTGGCCGCTGGCAAGAGTTTTGGCGATACCAGGGACGGCACCAGCGCCGGCGCCGCCACGCTGTAGACGACCGTTCCACAGACCGCAACGAAGCCGAGAGCCGCGAGCAAAGGCAGCGTCAGCAGGCCGAGCCAGATCAATAGCAGGATCGCGAGCAGCGCCGAGGCGCGCAAGGCTTCCGCGCCCGCCATCAGCCGTCGCCGCGAAATGCGGTCGGAGAGCAGGCCCGCGGGGATCGCGAACAAAATGAACGGCAGCGTCAGCGCGGTCTGCAGCAGGCCGGTGCGGCCTTCGCCGACCCCGAGCAGGAGCACCGCGACGATTGGAGCCGCGGCCAGCGCGACCTGCTCGGCCGATTGCGCCGCAAGGTTCGACCAGGCGAGGCGGTTGAAGGTTTTGGGCAGGCCGGGGGCATCGACGGATACGGGCACAATTTGATTCCTTGATGGATCGGTTGGCAGGCATTGTTCGGCACCCCTGACGTCCGATCCACCCGCTTCCCGGCAACCCCGTCCAGATGCAGTTGCAAATTAGTTGCAATAACTGATGTAATAGGCCATCGTACGGCATGGACGCACGATCCCCCGATTTACCGCCGGATTCCCTCGCCAAAGCCGCCGTAAACCCTGCGCAGGACGCTCCGGGCTGGCGCGGAGAGCGGGGCGAGCCGTCGCTGGCCGGCATGTTCGCTTCGGTGCGGACCGAGAAGCAGGGGCCGTTCTGGCGCAAGCTGCTGGCGTTCCTCGGCCCCGGCTATCTGGTCGCGGTCGGCTATATGGATCCCGGCAACTGGGCGACCTCGCTCGCCGGCGGCTCCCGGTTCGGCTACGCGCTGCTGACGGTCGCGCTGTTGTCCAATGTGATGGCGATCGTGCTGCAATCGCTGTGCACCCGGCTCGGCGTCGGCGCCGGGCGCGACCTCGCGCAGGCCTGCCGCGATTCCTTTCCGCGCTGGGTCTCGATGCCGCTGTGGCTGTCGGCGGAAATCGCCATCACGGCCACCGATCTTGCCGAAGTGATCGGTACCGCGATCGGCCTCAATCTGTTGTTTCACATTCCGCTTCAGATCGGCGTGGTGATCACCGCGGCTGACGTGTTTCTGATTCTGGCGCTGCAGGCATTCGGCTTCCGCTGGATCGAGGCCTTCGTGGTGGCGATGCTGGGCGTGATCGCAGCGTGCTTTGCGGTGCAGATTGCCATGGCCGATCCCGATTGGGGCGCGGTGATCAAGGGTTTTGCGCCGGCCGGCAACATCCTCGTCAATCCCGAGATGCTGTATCTGGCGCTCGGCATTCTCGGCGCCACCGTCATGCCGCATAATCTCTATCTCCATTCGGGGCTGGTGCAGACCCGGGGCTATGGCGACAGTTTTGAGGAAAAGCGCGAGGCAATCACGCTTGCCACCATCGATTCCTCGATCGCGCTGTGCCTGGCGCTGGTGATCAACGCCTCGATCCTGATCCTGGCGGCGGCGACGTTTCATCGGGCAGGCAAGACCGACGTCGCCGAACTCGATCAGGCGCATGCGTTTCTGGCGCCCTTGCTCGGCTCGACGCTGGCGCCCACTTTGTTTGCGATCGCGCTGTTGTGCTGCGGGTTGAACTCGACCATCACGGCTACGCTGTCGGGCCAGATCGTGATGGAGGGCTTTTTGAATCTGCGCATCGCGCCGTGGCTGCGGCGCATGGTGACGCGGATGGTGGCGATCGTGCCGGCGGTGGTGGTGACGATCTGGGCCGGCGAGAAGGCGACCGGTCAGTTGCTCATTCTCAGCCAGGTGGTGCTCAGCCTGCAACTGCCGTTCGCGGTGGTGCCGCTGGTGATGTTTACCGCGAGCCGCGCCAAGATGGGCCGGTTCACCGCACCGCGCTGGCTGACGGGGATCGCCACGCTGACGGCCGCGGTGATCATCGCGCTTAATGTAAAGCTGGTGTGGAATTTTTTCGGCGGGTGAGGAAGCGGCGAATAGCCAATAGCGAGTAGCGAATGGAATTGTCCCTATTCGCTACTCGCTATTCCCATTCGCCCCCTCAATCCTGCGGCTCGCTCGGCACTTCGCCTGACGCGTCCACGCGAAGCCAGCCCGAGGGGGCAAGCCGCTGCTGCGGCAGGAAGCGGCCCTTGTAGTCCATCTTCTTGGAGCCTTCGATCCAGTAGCCTAGATAGACATAAGGCAGGCCCTGCCGCCGGGCGCGGGCGATGTGGTCGAGGATCATGAAGGTGCCGAGTGAGCGACCTTCCTCGGATGGCTCGAAGAACGAATACACCATCGACAGGCCGTCGCTGAGCACGTCGGTCAAGGCCACCGCCAGCAACTCCTCGCCACGGCCGGTGATGCCGCTGCCTTCGCCGCGGCGGCGATATTCGACGATGCGGGTCTCGACATGGCTGTCCTCGACCATCATCGCGTAGTCGAGCACGGTCATGTCGGCCATGCCGCCATGGCGATGCCGCTGGTCGAGATAGGCGCGAAACACCGAATATTGCTCCGACGTCGGCACGGCGCTGCGCTGTTCGCCCGTTACGTCGGCGTTGCGGGCCATGATCTTTCGGAAATTGCGCGAGGGCCGAAACTCGTTGGCGATCACGCGCACGGAAACGCAGGCCCGGCACTGGTCGCATGCCGGCCGGTAGGCGATCGACTGGCTGCGCCGGAAGCCGCCATGGGTAAGGAGATCGTTGAGATCGCCCGCTTTGTCGCCGACCAGATGCGTGAACACCTTGCGCTCGTGGCGGCCCGGCAGATACGGGCAGGGCGAGGGCGCGGTCAGGTAGAATTGGGGGGTGTCGCGCGAATGCTGGGTCACGGAATCTCGTCGGCCTCCGAAGCAGCTGCACTATAGCGTTTCCGGGCGAAGTAGGTAACCGTTCGCCGTGCAGAAACCCGTGAAGTCAAACGGTTGTCCCGAGCTCAGAACGTTCGCGCCGGTTGCGCCGCAGGGTTGCGGACCGAACTGTTGATGATCACCGCTCCGAGCACGATATCGTGCAGCAGCCGGCGACGGCTGTTGAACAGGCCGACCAGCAGCACCAGCGGTGTCAGGAACGAAATCGAGATCCAGAACAGCACGGCATGCATGGCGCCGAGCACGAAATAGCCGGGGGTGCCGTACCAGGTGCGCAGTTCCAGATCCATCACCCGCATGCCGAGGGTGGCCGAATGCGGCCCGCCGAGCGTGGCGCCGTAATAGATCAGCGCCCAGATCACCGAGGCCGGCGAAACCAGCCAGAACAGCGCCCAGCCAAGCCCCAGCGTGACCACGCCGAACAGGGCGATGAACATGCAGGCCAGAACCACTGGGATCGACAGCACCACGAGGTCGATCAGGAACGCAAATGTTCGCCGCGTCAGCACGCCGCGAAACAATTCAGGTTGCGTCAAAGGATCAAACGCGCTGGGCCGGAAGCCGCCGGTATTGTCCGAACCGCTATAAGACATGACCAGTCCCTCCAGATGGGTGCATTTCCGCAAGCCGAGACATGGGAACCGCCAGGCTGCTTGCAAGGCCTGGCGAAGGTTACGGAACCGCAATACTTGGCAAAGCGATTCCTCTTTTACCACCGCCGTCATTGCGAGCGCAGCGAAGCAATCCATTGCCGTCATGGGAAACAACTGGACTGTTTCGTCGCTTTGCTCTTCGAAATGACGAGGAGCCCCGTCAGCCCTCCATCTTCAGCTTTTCCGCCGCTTGCGCTGCGAAATAGGTGAGAATCCCGTCGGCGCCCGCGCGTTTGAATCCCAGCAGGCTTTCCATGATCGCCCGTTCGCCGTCGATCCAGCCGTTGCCGCTGGCGGCAGCGATCATCGCGTATTCGCCGGACACCTGATAGACGAAGGTCGGCATTGCGAAAGTATCTTTCACCCGCCGCACGATGTCGAGATAGGGCATCCCCGGTTTCACCATCACCATGTCCGCACCCTCGGCGATGTCGAGTTCGACCTCGCGCAAGGCCTCGTCGGAATTGGCGCTGTCCATTTGATAGGTGCGCTTGTCGCCGGTCAGCGTCTTTGCCGAGCCGATCGCGTCGCGGAACGGGCCGTAGAAGGCGGAGGCATATTTCGCGGCATAGGACATGATCTGCACGTCGAGGAAGCCCGCCGCGTCCAGCCCCCCGCGGATGGCGCCGACCCGGCCGTCCATCATGTCCGAGGGTGCGATGATGTCGCAGCCGGCCTCCGCCTGCACCAGCGCTTGCCGCACCAGGACCGCAACCGTTTCGTCGTTGAGAATCTTGCCGTCCTCGATCAGCCCGTCATGGCCGTGGCTGGTAAAGGGGTCGAGCGCCACGTCGCAGAGCAGACCGAGGCCGGGAAATTCCTTCTTGATCGCGCGCACCGCCTTGCACACGAGATTGTCGGGATTGAGAGCCTCCGAACCCCGTTCGTCGCGCAACGAGGGTTCGGTATAGGGAAACAGCGCAAGGCAGGGGATGGTGAGCTTCACCGCGCGCTCGGCGTCGCGCACCGCCTGGTCGACGCTGAGCCGGTCCACGCCGGGCATCGAGGCGACCCCCGCGCGCTTGTTGTGGCCGTCGACCAGGAACAGCGGCCAGATCAGATCATCGGTGGTGAGAACGTTTTCCCGCACCAGCCGGCGCGCCCATTCCGCCTTGCGATTGCGGCGCGGGCGAACCGCCAGCTCGAGCGCGGGGGAGGCGAGCGCCGTATCGGGCCGCGGCGTGTCGCGCATTTCGATCGGACGCCCGAATTTGATCGCCATGTGCTTGTCTTTCCTGAAGGCGGCGGATTTGTCGTTGAGCTGTCCTGATCCTAACACCTTGCACGGCTTTCGTCACCGCGGCCTTGATCTGGCGCAAGTGTCCGGAAAACGCATCAGCCCGATTGATTTTGCAGCGCCGAGAGGCCAAGAATCCCTGAGATGACCCCTGTGAACAGCTGTCAGCATGTCTGAGTCCTCATCGCGCGACCCCTCCCGGGACAAGGCCATGTCGGTGGCGGCGATTTCGTCGGAGCGCAACGAATCCGACGACAACGTCTGGACCCGGCGGCTGGTGTTTTTCCTGCGCATCATGGCCGTGATTTCCGTGATCAAGGGCCTCTACCATTGGGCGCAGGTCACGGGCTTCATCGGCGGCGAGGAAGATGCCTTCGAAAACCAGGCGATGGCCTGGCAGGCCGCAACGGTCTATTTCGCGGTCATCGAACTGGTCGCAGCCGTCGGACTTTGGCTCGCGACGCCGTGGGGCGCGGTGGTTTGGCTGACGACCGTGGTGTCGATGGCGATCATCGAACTGATGTTTCCAGGAATCTACGGCGGCAGCCTGACCGTTGTGAGCCTGGAAGCCCTGATGCTGGCAGCCTATCTCGCGCTGGCCTGGATGGCAGCTCGCGAGCGGCCGCCATGAGCGCATCACGCTCCCGATAATCTCGCGTAAAATTGCGCGCCGGGGTCGACTACCGCCGGCTGCCGCAATGGTTTTTTCCGATCCTTGAAAACCCGGGTTCGGTTTCATGGAATTTTTCAGAAGTTTTCGCGGTAACGGTTCGGTCACCCTAATGGCGCGGTCACACCTGTTACGCCAACGTTTCGAATTTGAGCGATGCTGTTCCCATATGCGACAGGTGACACAGACGAAGCGTGAACAGGGCCATTGCACTGTCAATGAAGGGTTGCCAAAAGTCCTTTGTCTATCGGCTTAATCCGCAATTCACTGTCTTAAATTCATGATCTCTTTATTGTCTTATTTAAGCTGATCTTCAAACGGCCCCCTTAGGTTGGCGTTATCAGGCGGGACAAAAGTTTCGTCGAAAATGTCGTATAAAAACGACAACAGGGGAAGTGTCATGATGAAAGCCGTTGCAACGGCGGTGGAAACCGCTGAGCGTGCTCCGGGCCAGGCTCCGGTTCAGCCGCTCTATCTGGAAGCGCTGACGTTGGTGGAGCGACTGCATCGCCGCCTGCTTGACGTCATCAAGGATGAATTCGATCGCCGCGGCCGCGCCGACATCAATTCGGTTCAGGCGCTGCTGCTCTATAACATCGGCGACAAGGAATTGACCGCGGGCGAATTGCGCACGCGCGGCTATTACCTCGGCTCCAACGTTTCCTACAATCTGAAGAAGCTGGTCGAACTCGGCTTCCTCGACCATCAGCGCTCGCGCGTCGATCGCCGCTCGGTCCGCATCCGTCTCACCACGCAGGGCCAGGAGATCCGCCGCATCGTCGACGCGCTCTATCAGAAGCACGTCAAGACGGTGGAGCAGGTCGGTGGCATCTCGAACGAGGAGTTCGCGACCCTGAACAAGTCGCTGCACCGTCTCGAGCGGTTCTGGACCGATCAGATCCTGTATCGGCTCTGAGAGTTTTCCGGGCAAAGCCGGCGTCTTGAAAAGACCGGCGGCCGCTGAAAAAATCAAGGAGACTTCCCCAAGCGCATCGGCCGGTTTTCCCGGGCCGGTGCGTTTTTGTTTGCATGGGGTTTTGCACGACTGGGGTGGTTCGCCCATACCGCCGGGCGTCGAAACCCCTGCGAATCATGCGCTACGGCCGGTTTTTCGGGACCGGAACCTTCGTCCGCCATCGTGCGTTGTCGACCATATCGGAGGAACGAGCATGTTGGTCGAGCGAGGATTGCGGGTGCTGAACGTCGAGGCGGTTGGCGATGCCTACGCCATTGCCTCGAACTACCTTCGCAGATCCGGCGCCATCAGCGATAGCCTCGCCACCAACGAGGCCCTGCTGCAAATCATCGTCGAGATGTATCATCGCGGCGAATACAACAGGATCAAGCTCGCCAACAAGGCGATCGCAAAGTTTGAAGCCGTCCAACTGGTCTGACAGAGAAAGCTGGAAGCAATCCATGGAAGCCGCCATCGACCGCATCATGCAAACCTACGCGCTACTGATGAATTGCAGCGCCGCTGCCAGCGAAGAGGCGCGCGCCAAGGTGACGGAATATCTCGCCATGCTGTTCGAGGCCGGCGAGAAGGACACCCATCGGCTCACCGTGTGTGGCCTGACCTATTTGCGCGAACTCGACGGCTCGAGCGATCCGGTCAAGGCCGGATTTACGGGGCTTTGAACGCAGGCGATCGCGCGCCCGTTCGCCTTAGTGCCGCGCGGCAACGTCCCGCCCGAAAGGGACGCTGCCATTTGCGCATTCACTCTTCCCGATAGATTCTGTGTTTTGTCTTTTACGTTTCGCCGGCGTCCTGGCCGGCGTTGCATGACGTTTTTTTGAAGCCGCAGTGAAAAATCCCATCGCCTGATCACGTGCGGCGCACGTTGCGCCTCATGATCGACACGAGTTGGCCGGGACTATGCCATCTTGCATGGCTCATTTGAACCGCGAGCAAGAAGCGACTCTCGCAACCGGACCCGGTCCGGAATAGTCTTGCGGCCGCTTGGCCGGATCAACCGGCCGGCACATACATTGGGAGGATGCAATGACACGCGAAATGCGGCGCGATCCGGAATCAATGATTTCACGACGGGCGCTGGTCCAGGGTGTGGCGATCGCGGCCGGCGCCTCAATGGTCGGGGCCAGCGGGGCGCTCGCCCAGCAAGCCGGCGATTTGGGGCCGCCGACGACCATTACCAGTCCGCCGCGCGATTTCAGCCCACGCGGGGCGCCAACCACGTATTTCTGGGATCCCGACATCATCGCGGTCGATCCGTCCTTCGAGAGCCTTGCCCAGCCCAACACCGCGATCAAGCGCCTCCATACCGGGTTGCTTTGGGCCGAAGGTCCGGCCTGGAGCGCGCAGGGACGCTATCTCCTGTGGAGCGACATTCCCAACAACCGGCAGATGAGATGGTCGGAGGACGACGGTCACGTCAGCGTGTTCCGCTCGCCGTCCAACAACTCCAACGGCAACTCGTTCGACTTCCAGGGCCGCCAGCTTTCCTGCGAACATCTCACCCGCCGGGTCGTGCGCTACGAGAACGACGGCACCGTGTCCATCCTCGCCGACAATTTTAACGGCAAGAAGCTCAACTCGCCCAACGATGTCGTCGCCCATCCCGACGGCAGCTACTGGTTCACCGATCCGCCCTATGGCGGCCAGCTCTATGAGGGCGAGCCCGATGCTCCCGGGGGCGCCAGCAATGCGGGCGGCAAGCTCAATCCCCGGATCGGTCAGCCGGCCGGTTTCGTGCCGGGCAAGCGCGAACTGCCGACCAACTGCTACCGCGTCGATCCCAGCGGCCGCATCGATATGGTGGTGAGCGAGGACCAGGTGCCGGATCCCAACGGGCTCGCGTTCTCGCCCGATTACAAGAAGCTCTACGTCGTCAGCACCGGCAAGGGACCCGGCGATACCGGTCCCGGCGGCAAGGGCGATGTCTCCGTGTTCGATGTTGGCGCCGACAACAAGCTGTCAAATCAGAAGCGGTTCAGCGACTTCATGATTGATGGCGTGAGCTGCGGGCCCGACGGCGTGCGCTGCGATGTCAACGGCAATGTCTGGGCCTCCAGCAATGCCGGCCGCCATGTCGGCTATAGCGGCGTGACGGTATGGTCACCCGACGGCAAGCTGATCGGCCGTATCAGGCTGCCGGAGGTCTGCGGCAACATCTGCTTCGGCGGCCCCAAGCGCAACCGCCTGTTCATGGCCGCGAGCCAGTCGCTCTACGCCGTGTACACCGCCACGCAAGGCGCGGGACCGGGCTGACCCGTTCCGCCGCCACAGATGGTGATGGAGACGTCGGCATGACCCGCCGGCGTCCGCGTCTGGTCGGATATTCCTCGCCACCCGTTGCCAGCCCGGGCACTAAACCCAACAGCTAGCTTGCCCTCGATCTGTGGCTGCGCGAGCATGGGCCGAGCTCACAAGGTTGCGGCTCGAAAGTGGCTCAAAAATCCAGGCCAAATCCGAGCAAGATTCAAGGGGAGGGACTTAATGATCAGGACCGGCAAGGCGATCGCGGCTGGGTTGATGACGGCGGTGCTGGCGCTTGCGGCGGCAGCCGCCGATGCCAAGGACAAGGTGAAAGTCGGTTTTATCGGCCCGCTGACCGGAGGCGTCTCGGTCAATGGTATTGGCGGACGCAACTCGGCCGATCTCGCGGTCAGGCTGCGCAACGCCGATGCCAATGCGAAATACGAATACGAGCTGGTCGTGCTCGACGACGAGTGCAAGCCGAACGTGGCGGTTCAGGTCGCCACCAAAATGGCGGCCGACCGGGAAATCATCGCCGCTGCCACGCATTATTGTTCAGCGACCGCGATCGCCACCGTCGACACCTATCACAAGTTCGGATTTCCGGTGATCGTCTGGGGCGCCGTGCTGCCTGATATCACCTATCGAAATCAATACGCGGAAGTTCACCGCGTTAACGGCACGATGATCAATCAGAACGACGCCAACGCCGAATTGATCTCGAATCTCGGCTACAAGACCGTCGCGGTAATTCATGACACCACCGACTACGGCAAGGGGCATAACGAATATTTCAGCAAGGCGCTGGCCAAGATCGGCAAGGCGAAGATTGTCGGAACCTTTGGCGTGACGGCCGAACAGCAGGACTTCACCGCCGAACTCACGCAAATCAAGTCACTCAATCCCGAGGTGATCTATTTCGGCGGGCTCACCCCGATCGGCGTGCGCATCCGCTCGCAAATGGACAAGCTCGGAATCAAGGCGGTTTTCGACGGGACCTCCGGTATCGTGTCGGACGCCTATATCCAGGGACTGGGACCACTGGCCGAAGGCACGCTGGCATTTCGCGAAGGCGCCTCGACCGACAAGTTGCCGGGCGGCAAATTCTTCTTGGAAAAATACAACGCCCAGAAATATGACAATCCGCCCGAGGCCTATGGCGCTTTCGCCTATGCGGCGATGGACATGATCCTCAACAGCATCGAGAAGGTAGGTCCCGACCGCAAGAAGGTCATCGACGACCTCGGCAATGTCAGGGATCGCGATTCGATCGTTGGAAAAATCACCTTCGACGACCACGGCCAGAATACCGTGGCCCTGATCACTAAATACGTGATACAGGACGGCAAGTTCGTCGAGTGGGACGAGAGCGAATACGCCAGCGGCAAGCGCAAATTGCCCGGACAGAAATAGGGTTGCGCGCGAGGCGTCGCGCGCGCCTCGCGTCGCCTCGCCTCGTGACGCATCGATGCCGCAGTCGCTTGCCGCCCGTGCTTCGAGACGCGCGCTCCCTAAGGAGGAGGATGGCGTGGGCAGCGTTCCCCGGACGCAGCGCAGCGCTCTCGGGCGGTGCGCTGCTGATCCGGGGTCGAGCAAGCGGTTCACTCGCCTTGCATATCATCTTGCATAGAGGACTAGCCGAGACGACGACATGGATGTGGGGCTGTTCACTCAATACGTCATGAACGGGCTGATGCTCGGCATGATGTATGCGCTGGTCGCCGTCGGCTTCACGTTGTTTTTTGGCGTTCTCGACATCATCAAGTTCTCGCACGGCGATGTGGTCACCGTCGGGGCGTTTGCGGCGCTCGCGGCCTTCGCCGGCCTCAATTCGCTTGGCTTGAAATCCGAGGGGTTCGATCTCGTGGTCATGGTCGTGATTGCGACGCTGGCGATGGCGGCGCTGGGCATGCTGATTGCGCGCTATCTCGTGATGCCGCTGCGCGCGGCGCCGGCGCTCAACACGCTGTTGATCACCCTGATGCTCGGCACGGTGCTGCGCGAATCCGTGCGGCTGTTCTATCCGCAGGGCGCCAATCCGAAGCCGTTCCCGGCGCTGCTGCCGCGCAATTCGATCGACCTCGGCAGTTTCAATCTGCGGCTCGACAATGTGCTCATGCTCGCGGCCGGCGTCGCGGTCATCGTCGGCCTGCAATTTCTGCTCAACCGCACCAAGCTCGGACTGGCGATTCGCGCCGTTGCGCAGGACGAGGAGACCGCGCGCACGATGGGCGTCAATTTCACCGCCATCGTGCTTATCACCTTCGCGATCGGCTCAGGCCTTGCCGCCTTCGCCGGGGTGATGAACGGTCTGTATTACAACGAGATCAACTTCGGCATTGGCCTCTATCTCGGGGTGATTGGCTTTTCCGCCGCCATCATCGGCGGGCTCGGGAGCATCTACGGGGCGATCCTCGGCGGCTTTCTGTTCGCGGGATTGCAGACCATCGGAACCGTGCTGTTGCCTTTCGCCAGCGCCTACAAGGATGTGTTCGCCTTTGCTGTCGTGATTGCCATCATGGCCTGGCGCCCGACCGGGCTGATCCGGGAAAAGATCAGTGAGCGGGTGTGAACCGATGGCCGTCGAGGTGGAAACGACACCGGCTCCGTTGTGGCCCGGCCTGATCGCGCTGGCGGCCGCGACCGGATATCTGATCGCGTTACTTGCCGCGGAAAATCAGGCGTTCATCATTTCCCTGCTGGCAGCGGGGATCGCCGCCGTCGTCGCTGCGGCGTGGTTGCGGCTGCTCGATCGCGCGGGGCGTTCCTTCGAGGACCATGAGGATGTATTTGGCGGCCTGGCGATCGTGGCGGCTCTCGCGGTCGCCGTCTACTTTCACGACAGCCATTTTGTTCTGCTGCTGGTTACCACGGTGCTGCTCTACACCGTCGCGACGCTCGGTCTGAACATCCAGTTCGGCTACGCCGGCGTACTGAATTTCGCCGGCGCGTCCTTTTTTGGCATCGGCGCCTACACATCGGCCGTCCTCAATGCCCATACCTCGTTGCCTCATCTCGTGGTCCTGGCGATCGGCGGCCTGCTCGCCGCTTTCATCGGCTCGCTGCTGCTGCTTCCGGTGTTGCGCACGCGCGGACATTACGCCGCGGTCGTCACGATCGCCTTTGCGCTGCTGTTCAAGACCTTTCTCGAGGTCAACGACGTCCTCGGCGGGCCACAGGGCCTGCAGGTGCCGGGCATGAAGATTTTCGGCTGGTCGTTCAACGACAATGTGACGATCGGAAAAACCGTGCTGTCATTCTACTTCAGTTATTTCATGGTCAGCCTGTTGCTGCTGACCTGTGCGTTTATCCTCGTACGGCGGCTGGAACGATCCTGGATCGGGCTCAACCTCGATGCGCTGCGGCTGGACGAGACCGCCGCGAGCTGTTTCGGCCTCGATATCGCGCGCTGGAAGATCACGGCGTTTCTGATCGGCAATTTTCTGATCGGCATCGCCGGTGCGCTATTCGGCATGGTCGGAAGTTTTGTGGCGCCGAATAATTACACCTTCGCCGACTCGCTGATTCTGGTCTCGATCCTCCTGCTCGGAGGCATTGGAAATCCCTGGGGGCTCATCGTCGCGACCCTGATTGTCGTGATCGTTCCGGAAAAATTGCAGACCATCCAGGAATATCGCTTCCTGCTTTATGCGCTGCTGGTGATCGGCGTGCTGCTGTTCCGGCCGCAAGGATTGCTGCCGCGCCCGGTGCGCCGCTATTTTCCGGGATGGCGGCCATGACGATGCTGATGGAAGCCCATGGCCTTTCCAGGCGGTTCGGTGGCGTGCTAGCGCTCGACAGCCTGGATATCGCCGTTGCGCCGAACGAAATCATCGGCCTGATCGGCCCGAACGGTTCGGGCAAGACGACGTTTTTCAACGTGATCACCGGGATTTATGGCGCCGATTCCGGGCGGGTGAACTTCGATGGCGTCGACATCACCAATGCGAGCCCACGCGCGGTCTACCGGGCCGGAATCTCGCGAACCTTTCAGCGTTCGCGCTTGTCACTGCCGTTGTCGATCTTCGACAACATCATGATCGGCAACCACAAGCGCCTCAATCAGGGACTTTGGTTCAACCTGGTCAGGCGCGGCGAGTTCAGAGCAGAATTCGACGCCAACTATCGCGCCGCGCGCGAGCTGGTGGAGGTGTTCGAACCCGGGCTTGCCGGTCGCATGATGGAGCCGGTTGCCGGCCTGCCGATGATCGATCGCCGACGCATCGAGATTTGCCGCGCGCTGATCAGCGAACCAAAATTGTTGCTGCTCGATGAACCGTCCGCCGGCATGACCCACGACGAGACGGCGGAACTGATGAACGACATTCTGCTGATACGCGAGCGCAACAAGACTCTGACGATTATCATCGTCGAGCATGAAATGGGAGTGATCGAGCGCATTACCGATCGTTGCGTCGTGCTGAATTTCGGCCGCAAGATTGCCGAGGGCCGCTATCGCGAGGTCGCCGCCGATGCGCAGGTGCAGGAAGCCTATCTAGGGGTGGCATGATGTCCGATATGCTGGAGATCGAGGACGTCTACACCGCCTACGACAAGGCCGATGTGCTGCAAGGCGTCTCGCTTGCCGTGAGGGCCGGGAGCATTACCTGCCTTCTCGGTTCCAACGGTTCAGGCAAAACCACGCTGGTCCGCTCGATTTTGGGGCTTACGGCGGCGCGCGCCGGACGCATCGTTTTCGACGGCACCGACATAACCCGAATTCCCACCCACCGGATCATTGCGGCCGGCATCGCCTGCATCCCCGAGGGGCGCAAGGTATTTCCCAAACTGAGCGTCGAGGAAAACCTGCGCGTCGGCGCTTATCAGGAGACTTCGGAAAAAATCACCCAGGCGCGCATGGCCGATATCTTTCGCATCTATCCGCGCCTTGCGGAGCGGCGAACGCAGCTCGCCGGTACCATGTCGGGCGGCGAGCAGGCGATGGTATCGATCGGGCGCGGGCTGATGCGAGCGCCAAAGCTTTTGCTGATCGACGAGCCGTCGCTTGGGCTTTCGCCCCGGCTGGTGAAGGAGAACTTCGATATCATTCGAGGGATCAACGAACGCGGCATCACCGTGCTTCTGGTCGAACAAAATGTGCACCAGACGCTGGCCATCTCGTCTTACGGTTTCGTATTGTCAAAGGGCCGCGTGGCGACGAGCGGTACCCCGGCCGAACTCGCGGACCGCAAGGAAGTCCGCGAAGCCTATTTCGCCTGAGATTTTCCGTGGTCCGGATGCTGCGCCGCGTCCGGGACACGTTGCGAATTCCGAATGACGATCTCAGGCTGTTTGCTGGCTTGCCTGGTAACGACGGGCTATAAACCTCCGATCATCCCTCCACCCGCCAACAACTCCCCGAGGAACCCCCATGCTGACGCTTCATCATCTCAACGATTCCCGTTCGCAGCGGATTCTGTGGCTGCTGGAAGAACTCGGTACGCCCTATGAGATGAAGCGCTACCAGCGCGACGCCACGACGCGGCTGGCGCCGCCGGAACTGACCGCGGTGCATCCGCTCGGCAAATCGCCTGTCATCACCGACGGCAATCTTACGATCGCCGAATCCGGCGCGATCGTCGATTACATCATCCGCCGCTACGGCAAGGGCGCGATGATGCCGGCGCCGGGGAGCGCCGACTACGAGGCCTATAACGAGTGGCTGCATTATTCGGAAGGCTCCGCGATGCTGCCGCTGATGCTCAATCTCTATGTCTCGAGATTGAAGGAAGCGGGCGCGCCGTTGCATCCACGCATCGACAGCGAGATGGCGAACCATCTCGGCTATGTCGACGGCGCGCTGAAGGGCCGCGAGTTCTTCGTCGGTCAATCGTTCTCGGGCGCCGATATCCAGATGAGCTTTGTCGGCGAGATGGCGAAAGTATTCGACAAGCTCGGACCCTACCAAAACCTCGGCGCGTGGCTGTCGCGCATGCACGCGCGCCCCGCCTTCCAGAGCTCGATCGAGAAGGGCGGGGCGTACCGGTTTGCGAAGTAGGGGGCTCTTCTCCCTCCCCCCTTGCGGGGGAGGGTTGAGGAGGGGGGTGGCCGCATCGGGACTGCCTGCGTGGACCCGCACCCCCAACCCTCCCCGCAAGGGGGGAGTTTGGACAGCGGCGTGCGAGCCCGATGCAACCCTCCCATCCCACCATATCTTGCATAAATAACAGGCGGGTACCGCAAGCGCTTGGCCGCCGCCGCCCGATATGGTATCCCGCCAAGACCGCTTCCGACCGCCACCCATGACCGCCCGCGACCCTCATAACCGGTTGCGGCGGTGGAGATATTTCGCTCATGAGCCCTTCGTCTTCCAGCGCCAAAACCGCCTCCGCGCCCAACTCGTTCTTCACCGCGACCCTCGCCGAGGCCGATCCCGAAATCGCCGCCGCTGTCCGCGGTGAACTTGGCCGGCAGCGCCATGAGGTCGAATTGATCGCCTCGGAAAACATCGTCAGCCGCGCGGTGCTGGAAGCGCAGGGTTCAGTGCTCACCAACAAATATGCGGAAGGCTATCCGGGCGCGCGTTATTACGGCGGCTGCGAATGGGTCGACGTCGCGGAGACGCTGGCGATCGAGCGGGCCAAAAAACTTTTCGGCGCGCAGTTTGCCAATGTGCAGCCCAACTCGGGCAGCCAGATGAACCAGGCGGTGTTCCTGGCGCTGCTGCAGCCCGGCGATACCTTCATGGGGTTGGATCTCGCCGCCGGCGGTCATCTCACCCACGGCTCGCCAGTCAATGTATCCGGCAAATGGTTCAAGGCGCAGCACTACACGGTGCGCCGCGAGGACCAGATCATCGACATGGACGCGGTGGCGAGGCAAGCCCTGCAGATCAAGCCCAAGCTGATCATCGCCGGCGGGTCGGCCTATTCGCGTCCCTGGGATTTCAAACGCTTCCGTGAGATCGCCGACAGCGTCGGCGCCTATCTCATGGTGGACATGGCGCATTTCGCCGGCCTCGTGGCCGGCGGCGTGCATGCCTCTCCGGTGCCGCATGCCCATGTCACCACCACCACCACGCACAAATCGCTGCGTGGTCCGCGCGGCGGCTTGATGCTGTGGAATGACGAAACGCTGACCAAGAAACTCAATTCGGCGGTCTTCCCGGGATTGCAGGGTGGCCCCCTGATGCATGTGATCGCGGCGAAGGCGGTGGCGTTCGCCGAGGCGCTGCGTCCCGACTTCAAGATCTACGCGAAGAACGTGGTCGAAAACGCCAAGGCGCTGGCGGAAAGCCTGCGTGCCCAGGGCCTCGATATCGTCTCGGGTGGCACTGACAACCACCTGATGCTGGTCGACCTGCGGCCCAAAGGCCTCAAGGGCAACGTCTCGGAGAAGGCCTTGGTGCGCGCGGCGATCACCTGCAACAAGAACGGCATTCCCTTCGATCCCGAGACGCCGTTCGTCACCTCGGGCCTTCGCCTGGGTACGCCGGCGGCGACCACGCGCGGTTTCGGGGTTGCCGAATTCAAGCAGGTCGCCGGCATGATCGCCGAAGTGCTGAACGCGATCGCGCAGTCGCAGGATGGCAAGGCGCCGATGGTGGAATTCTACGATCAAGGAACGGGTGAGGGCGCTCACCGACCGTTTCCCGATCTATCAGTGAGGTCAGAGCCGGATGCGTTGCCCAAGCTGCAACAGTCTCGATACCCAGGTGAAGGATTCGCGGCCGACGGAAGATTCCGCCGTGATCCGGCGGCGGCGGGTTTGCGTCGCCTGCAATTTCCGCTTCACCACCTTCGAGCGGGTGCAGTTGCGCGAACTCACGGTGATCAAGCGCAACGGCCGCCGGGTGCCGTTCGACCGCGACAAGCTGGTGCGCTCGTTGCAAATTTCCTTGCGCAAGCGGCCGGTCGATCCCGAGCGGGTCGAGAAGATGGTTTCGGCCATCGTGCGCGAACTCGAAAGCGGCGGTGAAGCCGAGATTTCGTCGGAGGCGATCGGCGAGATCGTGATGGAGCATCTGCGCCAGCTCGACGACGTCGCCTATGTCCGCTTCGCCTCGGTCTATCGCAATTTTCGCGAGGCGAAGGACTTTGAAACCGTGCTCGGCGAACTCTCCGGCGACGACGACGCGCGGCTGGCCCTGTTACGCAAATGATCTTCCGCATTCTGGAAGACCAGTTCGCGCAAAAATCGAAGCAATCGAAAGCCGCCGACCAGCGCTTCATGCAGCTCGCGCTGACGCTCGGACGGCGCGGGCAGGGCCGCACCTGGCCCAATCCCGCCGTCGGCGCCGTCGTCGTCAGGGATGGCGTCCTGGTCGGCCGGGGCTGGACCCAACCCGGTGGCCGCCCCCATGCCGAGCCGGAGGCGCTCAGCCACGCAGGCGAGGCCGCGCGCGGAGCCACCCTCTATGTGACGCTGGAGCCATGTTCGCATATCGGCAAGTCGCCGCCTTGCACGGATGCCATCATCGCCGCCGGCATTTCCCGCGTAGTGTCCGCGATCGAGGATCCCAATCCCGAGGTGGCGGGCCGGGGTCATGCCAAGCTTCGCACTGCAGGGATCACGGTCGATATCGGCGTGGGCGGGCTCGAGGCCGCGCGCGATCATGCCGGACATTTCCGGCGCATCCGCGACGGGCGACCCCATGTCATTCTCAAGCTCGCGGTTTCCTCCGATGACAAGATCGGGACCGCCGGCCGCAAACCCGTCGCGATCACGGGCGAGGCCGCGAAGGCCAGGGTGCACCTGCTGCGGGCGCAATGCGACGCCATCTTGGTCGGGATCGGCACCGTTCAGGCGGACGATCCGCTTTTGACCTGCCGCCTGCCGGGCATGGAGGCGCGCTCGCCGGTGCGGGTGGTTCTGGACCGCAGCTTGCGCATCTCCGGCACCAGCCGGCTCGTTCAGTCCGCCCGCGAGACGCCGCTTTGGGTGATGACCTCGAACCTGTCGGAGGCGGCCTCCGCGATGAAGCTCGGCGCCGCCGGCGCGCAGGTGATCCGTGTCGCCACTGCGACCGCGCCATCGGGGCTCGATCTGCCGGCTGTGCTGCGTGCGCTGGCCGAAAAAGGCATCACCAGGTTGTTGGTGGAAGGCGGCGCGCGGATCGCCTCTTCGTTTGCCGCGGCCGATCTTGTCGACGAAGTCTGGCTGCTGCGCGGCCCTGATGCCATCGGAGACGAAGGTGTCGCCGCGCTTGACGCGCTGCCGCTCTCGGCTCTCACGGGGTCGTCCAGGTTCAAGCGACGTGCTAGTGAAAGCCTGCAGAAGGATACTCTTGCCGTCTACGAGCGCGTCTGAATGTTCACCGGCATTGTCACCGACATCGGCGAGATCACGGCCTTGCGGCCCACGGCGCAGGGCCAGTTGCATCGCCTGCGCATCGCCTGCCATTACGATCGCTCGACCATCGCCGACGGCGCCTCGATCGCCTGCAACGGCGTCTGCCTGACGGTCGTCGCCTCCGGTGTCGAGCGCGGCAAAACCTGGTTCGAAGTCGACACCGCTGCCGAGACGCTTGCCATGACCACCGCCAAACATTGGGCGGTCGGCAGCAAGCTTAACCTCGAACGTGCGCTGAAGATCGGCGACGAACTCGGCGGCCATATTGTCGCGGGACACGCCGACGGGATCGCTGCCATCCTCAAACGCGACGATCTACCCGATATGGCGCGGTTCGAGCTCAAAACCTCCCGCGAACTGGCCCGCTTCATTGCCACAAAGGGTTCGGTGACGCTGGACGGCGTGTCGCTGACCGTCAATACGGTGCAGGACGTCACTTTTTCCGTGCTGATCATCCCTCATACGCTTGGTGTCACCACGCTCGATGGCTGGCGCGCAGGAGATGAGGTCAATCTCGAGGTCGATCTGATGGCGCGCTATGCCGCGCGGCTTGCGGAAATGAAATAGAGGCTGCCCTTGGCTTTAGAAGCAGCAGCGCCTAAAACGCAAATCCTCATGGTGAGGAGGCGCTCTTGCGCCGTCTCGAACCATGAAGGCCCGGGAATATCCTGATCCTTCGAGACGCGGCCAAGTGGCCGCTCCCCAGGATGAGGTTACCGAGGGTGACGGACGAAAACAATGGCAGACGCACGGCGCGCGCAGTTGAAGGATCAAACCGACATTTCCGGCGCGCGTGCGCTGATCGTCGAGGCGCGCTTCTATGACGATATCCAGGATGCGCTGCTGGAAGGCGCCGTTGCCGAGTTGAAGGCGGCGGGCGTCACCCACGACGTCGTCACGGTGCCCGGCGCGCTGGAAATTCCCGCCGCGATTGCGATCGCGCTCGACGCCGCCGAGCAGGGCGGCAAGCCTTACGATGCCGCGATCGCGCTGGGCTGTGTCATCAGGGGCGACACCATCCATTTTGAAATCGTGTCGATCGAATCCTCGCGCGCGCTGATGGATCTCGCGGTTGCCAGGCGGTTTCCCCTCGGCAACGGCATCATCACCGTCAACACCGAAGCGCAGGCCTGGGCGCGGGCGCGCGCCGGCGACCTCAACAAGGGTGGTGACGCCGCACGGGCGGCGCTGGCCATGCTGCGGATCAAGCGCCGGCTGGCACGGGCCTGAAGATGGCAGGGAATAAAAATAGCCAGAACAGGAAGCCCGCGAAAGGCCCGGACAAGAAAGCCAACCGGCGCGGCGCGGCGCGGCTCGCCGCGGTGCAGGCGCTCTATCAGATGGATATCGCAGGCGCGGGGATCAACGACATCTTCGCCGAGTTCGAGAGCCATTGGCTCGGCGGCGAGGTCGAGGGCGACAAATATCTACCAGCGGAGGCTGCCTTCTTCAGGGATGTCGTGGCCGGCGTGGTGCGCGACCAGGCAAAACTTGATCCGATGATCGATGACGCGCTGTCGAAGGGCTGGCCGTTGAAGCGGATCGACGCCATTTTGCGCGCGGTGCTGCGCGCCGGTTCCTACGAACTGGAGCATCGCAAGGATGTACCCGGCCGCGTCGTCGTCTCCGAATATGTCGATGTCGCGCATGCCTTTGTCGAGTCCGAGGAGACCGGCATGGTGAACGCGGTGCTCGATCAGATCGCCCGCCAGTTTCGTGCCGACGAGTTCTTGCGGGGGTAGTCACTTGTCGTCATTGCGAGGAGCATAGCGACGAAGCAATCCAGCCTTCTGCTTTGCCGACCCGCTGGCTCGCAATGACGGTTTGGTTTTATGCGACGAGTATGGACGTATGCCGAACCACAAAGAACCCGTCTCCGGCGAGGACGCGCTGATCGCGCGATATTTCAAGCCGCTCGCGGCCGATCCCGGTGCTTTCAATCTCGGCGATGACGCCGCGATCCTGAAAGCTGACGGGGAGGACGTCGTCGTGACGACCGACGCGATCGTAGAAGGCGTGCATTTCCTTCCCGCCGATCCGCCCGACACGGTGGCGCGCAAGGCGCTGCGGGTAAATCTCAGCGATCTCGCCGCCAAGGGTGCCGCGCCGGCGGGCTTTGTGCTGACGTTGGCGCTGCGCGACGCGGACGATGCGTGGCTGACGCCGTTCGCGCGCGGGCTAGGCTCGGACGCCGGCCTGTTCGGCTGCCCGCTGCTCGGGGGCGATACCGTGTCCACGCCGGGCCCGCTGATGATCTCGATCACCGCCTTCGGGCGGGTCCCCACCGGCAAAATGATCCATCGCAGCGGCGCCAGGCCCGGCGATCGCATCGCGGTCACGGGAACGATTGGCGACGCCGCCCTCGGCCTCGATATCTTGAAGGGCGGCCCCGCCGCGGCTGTTCTCGCTGACGCCGCCGCAAGAGCGATGTTGATCGGGCGCTACCGCGTGCCGCAACCGCGCAATGCGCTCGCAACCGCGGTGCGCGATCACGCTCATGCCGCCATGGACGTATCCGACGGGCTTGCGGGCGATCTCGCCAAGCTCTGCGCCGCCTCCGGCGTGTCCGCGGTCATCGACGCGGCGAGCATTCCGCTATCTTCGGCCGCGGCGGCGTTGCTCGCGCATGGTACCATCAGTCTCGAGACTGTGGTTTCGGGAGGCGACGACTACGAAATTCTATGCGCAATCCCGGAGAACGGGTTCGAGGCGTTCGCGCAAGCTGCGGCGGCAGCCGGGGTGGCGGTGACGTCGATCGGAACCGTTATCGCCGGAGACTCGTTTCCAAGATTTTTGGACAGCGAAGGCAGGGTCATCCCGTTGCCGCAACCTTCTTTCAGCCATTTCTAGAATTCCTGGGCGTAGTTCCCGTTATTATTGCAACACCCCTTCAAAATCCCTTCTTCCTTGGGTGCCGTAAATAGTGCCGAATCGACCTTTTTTTGCTCTCCGCGGCGTTGCGCCCGGCAAGTGATTTTGGCATGGTCCCGCCGATTTAAGGCCGTCCCGTTGGGCAGGGCAGGTCTTCTTTTTATACGCCGGCCGCTCCCGCGGCGTCAGGCGTGGGGTAAGAATCAAGATCCGAGGCAAATTCAATGACAGCATTATGGGCGATTGTGCTCTGCGGAGCGCTTTCCATCGTTTACGCCATTTGGGCAACGGCTTCGGTTATGAAATCCGACGCCGGCAATCCGCGCATGCAGGAAATCGCGGCCGCGGTGCGCGAAGGCGCGCAGGCCTATCTCAAGCGTCAGTACATGACCATCGGTCTGGTCGGCATCGTGATTTTCGCGCTGCTGGCCTACTTCCTCGGCATGCTGGTTGCGGCGGGCTTCTTGATCGGCGCGGTGCTGTCGGGCGCCGCCGGCTTCATCGGCATGAACGTCTCGGTTCGCGCCAACGTTCGTACCGCGCAGGCCGCGACCACGTCGCTCGCCGGCGGGCTTGAGCTCGCCTTCAAGGCCGGCGCCATCACCGGGATGCTGGTTGCCGGTCTCGCGCTGCTCGGCGTCACCATCTATTTCGCCTATCTTACGCATTACATGGGGCTTGCCGCCAACAGCCGCACGGTCGTCGATGCGCTGGTAGCACTGGGCTTCGGTGCTTCGCTGATTTCGATCTTCGCGCGTCTCGGCGGCGGCATCTTCACCAAGGGCGCCGACGTGGGCGGCGATCTCGTCGGCAAGGTCGAGGCCGGTATTCCCGAGGACGATCCGCGCAACCCGGCCACCATCGCCGACAATGTCGGCGACAACGTCGGCGATTGCGCGGGCATGGCCGCCGACCTGTTCGAGACCTATGCGGTGACCGCGGTCGCCACCATGGTGCTTGCTGCGATCTTCTTTGCGACCTCGCCGCTGCTGGTGAACATGATGACGCTGCCGCTCGCCATCGGCGGCATCTGCATCATCACCTCGATCATCGGCACCTTCTTCGTCAAGCTCGGCGCCAGCCAGTCGATCATGGGTGCGCTGTACAAGGGATTGATCGCAACCGGCATCCTGTCGCTGGTGGGCGTGGCCTGCGTGATCTATTGGCTGATCGGCTTCGGCGCGCTCGCGGGTGTAAAATTCACCGGCATGGCGTTGTTCGAATGCGGCATCGTCGGCCTCGTCGTCACCGGGCTGATCATCTGGATCACCGAATACTATACCGGCACCGAATTTCGCCCGGTAAAGTCGATCGCGGCGTCCTCGGTGACCGGGCACGGCACCAATGTGATCCAGGGCCTGGCGATCTCGATGGAAGCGACCGCCGGTCCAGCGTTGGTGATCATCGCCGGCATTCTCATCACCTACAGCCTTGCCGGCCTGTTCGGCATCGCGATCGCCACCACGACGATG
The DNA here is from genome assembly GCA_963742425.1 of uncultured Alphaproteobacteria bacterium. Lineage (GTDB taxonomy): Bacteria > Pseudomonadota > Alphaproteobacteria > Rhizobiales > Xanthobacteraceae > Bradyrhizobium. The sequence goes on along the minus strand of CAVULR010000001.1, from coordinate 784,603 downwards.
CTGGCGCTGGCCGGCATGATCGTCGCGCTCGACGCCTTCGGTCCGGTCACTGACAATGCCGGCGGCATTGCCGAAATGGCCGGCCTGCCCAAGGAAGTCCGCAAGGCCACCGACGCGCTCGATGCGGTCGGCAACACCACCAAGGCGGTCACCAAGGGTTATGCGATCGGCTCGGCCGGGCTTGGCGCGCTGGTGCTGTTTGCGGCCTACAATGAAGATCTCAAATTCTTCATCGCCAATGCCGCGAAGTTCCCGTACTTCCAGGGCGTACTGCCCGACTTCTCGCTCAACAATCCCTACGTCGTGGTTGGCTTGCTGTTCGGCGGCCTGTTGCCCTATCTGTTCGGCGCGATGGGCATGACAGCGGTCGGCCGCGCGGCTGGTGCGATCGTCGAGGAAGTGCGGCGTCAGTTCCGCGAAAAGCCCGGCATCATGCAAGGCACCGACAAGCCGGATTACGGCAAGGCGGTCGATCTTCTGACCAAGGCTGCGATCAAGGAAATGATCATCCCGTCGCTGCTGCCGGTGCTGTCGCCGATCTTCGTCTATTTCGCGATCTTCGTAATTGCGGGCGGCGGCGCGGGCGGCAAGTCGGCGGCGTTCTCGGCCGTCGGCGCGATGCTGCTCGGCGTGATCGTGACCGGCCTGTTCGTCGCGATATCGATGACCTCGGGCGGCGGCGCCTGGGACAACGCCAAGAAATACATCGAGGACGGCCACTATGGCGGCAAGGGTTCGGATGCCCACAAGGCCGCGGTGACCGGCGACACCGTCGGCGATCCCTACAAGGATACGGCAGGTCCCGCCGTCAACCCGATGATCAAGATCACCAATATCGTGGCGCTGTTGCTGCTGGCGATTCTCGCGCACTGAGCGGCACGCTGCGTCATCGAGAAAAAACCCCGCGGCAAGCCGCGGGGTTTTATTTTTATCGTAAGCGCGCCCGCGGACGTTCCCCGGATGCTGCGCAGCGCGCCGCTCTTGCGGCGTGGTGCGCTGCTGATCCGGGGTCCAGCAAATGTCGGCTTGCGTGTGGGTCCCGGCTCTGCGAAGCAGCGCCAAGGCGCCGCATCGCGTCCGGGACACGGCGTGGACTAGTTGAAGCTGAGCAGCTTGAAGAGCGGCGTTAGGTAGCTCAGTTCCTGGCCGGAAGTGGGTGTGGTGCGGCTGATGAAGTCGAAAATCTTGCCGTCCTGGAGCCCGTAATTGGCGAGCCGCTGCACCCGGCGGGTTTTGTCGAAATAGATCGCGATCACCCGCTGGTCGACCATCCTCTGGTTCATGAACGCGACCGGGCGCTCGGCGCGCTGCGAAATGTAATAAAATACCTCGCCGTTGAGGGTCGCCACCGTAGACGGGGTTCCCATCACGATCAGCACCTGGTCCTGGCTGGCGCCGATGGGAATCTGCTCCAGCGCTCCCGGCGGCAGGATATAGCCCTTCTGGAACTGTTCGCCGGTACAGCCGCCCAGCACCGCGCATACCAGGATGGCGGCCGCAGCCGCGCGCAGGCCGCGCCATCGCGCAGGCAAGCCGCGCGGAGGGCACACGCGTGGGCGCCTCATGGTCGTCTCGGTCATTCCGGAACTGATCCCGTCCCCTTGCATCGCGCGAGGCGTTGACGTACCGGGCGGGAAGCTGGATTGCAACATGCGCGGGCTCCCAACAGGGAAACCTTTGGGGTCCGGCTGCGGAACCCACCATGTTTTGGCCGTTCAATCACTTCAGAAAACCCCGAAAACCCCCGCTCGCCACCATCGAGGCCATCTATGGCATGATCGTGACGCAAGCGCGAGAACCGTTGTTTTATCGGGACTTGGGCGTGCCGGATACGGTTGATGGCCGTTTTGATCTGGTGGTGCTGCATTTGTGGATGGTATTGCGTCGGCTGAAGCCGATCGAGGGCGGCACGCCGTTTTCCCAGAGGCTGTTCGATCGCTTCTGCGACGATATGGATGCGAACCTGCGAGAGATGGGGGTCGGCGATCTCACCGTTCCCAAGCGCATGCAGGCCTTCGGGGAAGCTTTTTACGGTCGGGCGGCAGCTTACGATCTCGCGCTCACCGAGGGCCGGGAGCCGCTGGCTCAGGCGCTGTGCAGGAACATCCTGAACGGCGCGGATATCGAAAAGGCGCGGCAGCTTGCGTTTTATACCGAAACAGCTATCGCCGCGCTTTCCGGACTGGATGACGCGACTGTGCAGGGCGGATCGTGGCGATTTCCCTCGCCCGCGCGGGTGAGCGTGCAGCAATGAACCGAGCCGCAGGCATGACCGACAAGGCCGATCCCTGGCGCGTGCCCCTCGCCGTGGCGCAAATACCGGACACCGGATTGCATCGCGAGATCGAAGCTGGTGCCAGCGCGCGCCAGGCCATGGCGGAACTCGGGGGCTTGCGCGAAATTCTCCTCGCTAACGCTTCGCTGGATGTGACGCCCAAGGGCGGCGGCCGCTTCCACGTCAGCGGTCGCGTTCGCGCGCGGGTAGGGCAGACCTGCGTGGTGACGCTCGATCCGATCGAGAACGACATCGACGAACCAATCGATCTGATCTTTGCGCCGCCGGATCAGATTCCGCAAATGGCCGATCTCGTCGAGGAGGCCAGTGAGGGCGACGTCGAAATTCCAGACCCGCCGGAGCCGATCATGAATGGCGTGATCGATCTCGGGCGGCTTGCGACCGACGCGTTGTTTCTGGGCATCGATCCCTACCCACGACGAAAGGATGCGGTTTTCGAGCCGCCGGCCAACGCCACCGATCCCGAAGATCATCCGTTCGCGGCGCTGAAAGCGTTGCAGCTTGGCGCCAAACCGCGGGGTCCCAAAAAGCCTAAAAAGTCTTGAACCGTGGCCGAGGAGCATCGCATTCCCAAACGGAATCGAGTTGTTACGAAACCGCGGTGAGAATTCTTCCTAATCGATTGATATTTCGAGATTTATCTGCCAATCCTGATTCCGTCTCGTTTCGATCCGACCTCGAAAAGCCTGAGGTCAAGAGGTTGTTTCGGGACGGGGACACGCTATTGTCGCGGCCCGGCTGGGGTGTTCTGTTGCGCTTCGCCGATCGCTGCCATCCGTGGCGATATCCAGTCCGCGGCCGCGCGCTCAAGGACCGCAAGAGATCAGGTTTCCGGGACGTTCATGCCTCAAAAGGTTCGAATCGCGCTTGACGCGATGGGTGGCGATGTCGGCGCGTCAGTCGTCATTCCCGGCGCCGCGATTTCGTTGACCCGGCACCCTGACAGCGAATTCCTTCTGTTCGGCGATCGCGCCTCGATTGAGGCCGAACTCGCCGGGCATCCGGCGCTGAAGGCAGTCTCGCGCGTCGTCCATACCGATGTCACGGTCAGCATGCACGACAAGCCGAGCCAGGCCTTGCGGCGCGGCCGCAAGACGTCGTCGATGTGGCTTGCGATCGATGCCGTCAAGAAGGGCGAGGCCGACGTCGCGGTATCCGCCGGCAATACCGGCGCGTTGATGGCGATGGGACGTTTCTGCCTGCGCATGCTGCCTGGAATCGAACGTCCGGCCATTGCAGCGATCTGGCCGACGGCGCGCGGCGAGTCGGTGATCCTCGACCTCGGCGCCACCATCGGCGGCGACGCACATCATTTGATGGCGCTGGCGGTGATGGGCAGCGCCATGGCCAGCGTGTTGTTCGATCTCGAACGGCCGACCGTAGGCCTGCTCAACATCGGCGTCGAGGAAATCAAGGGCCGCGAGGAAATTCGCGAGGCCGCCGAGTTGCTGCGCGCGATGAACCTTCCCCAGCTCGAATATATCGGCTTTGTCGAGGGTGACGGCATCGGCAAGGGTGCCGCCGACGTCATCGTCGCGGAAGGTTTTAGCGGCAACATCGCCTTGAAGGCGGCCGAGGGCACCGCGCGTCAGATCAACGAGTTTCTCCGCGCGGCGCTTTCGAGCACCTGGCGTTCCCGGATCGGTTATTTGTTCGCAAAAAATGCGTTCAAGGCGCTGCGCGACAAGCTCGATCCGAACAAGTCGAACGGCGGCGTTTTGCTCGGTTTGAAAGGCATCGTGGTCAAGAGCCATGGCGGTACCGACGCCGAAGGCTTTGCGTATGCGGTCGATGTTGGCTATGAGATGGTTCGCTGCGACCTCCTGACCAAGATCAATCAGATGCTCAACCGTGACGGCAGCGCGCTTGCCCAGGCGCCGAACGCGCAGGAGGCCGTCTCGTGACGGTAACGCGCTCGGTTGTGCTTGGCTGCGGCTCTTATCTGCCGCAGCAGATTCTGACCAATGGCGAACTTGCGGCGCGGATCGACACCTCCGACGAGTGGATCGTGCAGCGAACCGGCATCCGGCAGCGCCATATCGCCGCCGAGGGCGAATTCACCTCGCATCTGGCGATCAATGCGGCGCGCGCGGCCCTCGCCAATGCCGGGATCGACGCCAACTCGATCGACCTGATCGTGCTGGCGACTTCGACGCCGGACAATACTTTTCCCGCAACCGCCGTCGCCGTCCAGAACGGGCTCGATATCCATCACGGCGCGGCCTTCGACCTGCAGGCGGTATGCTCGGGCTTCATTTTTGCGCTGGCGACCGCGGACAACTTCCTCCGCTCCGGGGCCTTCAAGCGGGCGCTGGTGATTGGCGCCGAGACCTTTTCGCGGATCCTCGACTGGAGCGACCGGGGGACCTGCGTGCTGTTCGGCGACGGCGCTGGCGCCATGGTGCTGGAGGCCCAGGAGCAGCCGGGCAAGCCCTCGGACCGCGGTATTTTGACCACGCATCTACGCTCCGACGGGCGGCATAAGTCGAAACTTTTCGTCGACGGCGGCCCATCCTCGACCCGAACGGTGGGTTATCTCCGGATGGAAGGCCGCGAGGTGTTCAAGCATGCCGTCGGCATGATTACCGACGTGATCGTCGATGCCTTCAAGGCTTCCGGCGCCACCGCCGACGACATCGACTGGTTCGTTCCGCACCAGGCCAACAAGCGAATCATCGATGCTTCAGCGCACAAATTGCATATTGCTCCGCAGAAGGTGGTGCTGACGGTCGATCTCCACGGCAATACCTCGGCGGCGTCCATCCCGCTGGCGCTGACGGTCGCGGTCAAGGACGGGCGCATCAAGAAGGGCGACCTGGTGCTGCTGGAAGCCATGGGCGGCGGCTTCACCTGGGGTTCAGCGCTGCTGCGCTGGTAGGTGCGCTCCGAAAAACCGGTGCATTTTGCCGCCTTCTTCATGCCATTGCATTGATGAGCGCTGTTGACCGTCGCGTGTTAAGCTCCTAATTTCAGAATAGAATTGTTCGCCGTGGGTTGGGGCAGGCGATGACCGGAACCGGAAAAACAGTCACACGGGTCGACCTGTGCGAGGCCGTCTACCAAAAGGTAGGCCTTTCGCGAACCGAATCGTCCGCCTTCGTGGAACTGGTGCTGAAAGAGATTACCGATTGCCTGGAGAAGGGCGAGACGGTGAAGCTTTCATCGTTTGGATCGTTCATGGTGCGCAAGAAAGGCCAGCGTATCGGCCGTAACCCCAAGACTGGCACTGAAGTTCCGATTTCTCCGCGGCGCGTGATGGTGTTCAAGCCGTCGGCCATCCTGAAGCAGCGGATCAACGGTCACGGCCCCGGTAACGGCGAAAGTAAGGCCGGCTAGACGAGGCCGACTCAACAACGCGTTCAACCGGGCGACCAAAGAGGAGCGGGCATTTGGACAAGTCGCCGGATGCGTTCCGAACTATCAGCGAGGTCGCCGCCGACCTCGACATTCCCCAACACGTGCTGCGGTTCTGGGAGACGCGCTTCGCCCAGATCAAGCCGATGAAGCGCAGCGGCGGCCGGCGCTACTATCGCCCCGACGATGTCGATCTGCTCAAGGGTATCCGCCGGCTGCTGTATGGCGAGGGCTACACCATTCGCGGGGTGCAGCGGATCCTGAAGGAGCATGGCATCGGCTCGGTCCAGCGGCTTTCGGATGTAACGGCGGTCGCCTCGTTCGGCGCGATCGAAGAGGCGATCGGGCAAAGCATCCTGGAAGACGACGATGACGCAGCACCGGGCATCGACGTCGATGACGAGGATTACGAGGGCACCGACGGCATCGACTTTCGCCTGCTCGAAGGCGACGAGGACGGCATCCCTGCAGAACTCGACGCTGGCCCCATTCCCGGTGTCGCCGCGCCCGCCCGCCCGCTCGACATCGCGCGGCTGGAAAGCGTGTTGCGCGACCTCGTCGCCTGCCGGCAATTGCTCGATTCCGCGCTCAAGGGCTAGCCGGGAACACCCCGACGCGGTTTGGGTGATCGCCCGGTGTGTCAGGCTTCTTGCGCGACAGCCTGATCGAAGCTAAGGGAACGGCATCGGAGCGTGGCGCAGCCCGGTTAGCGCACTAGTCTGGGAGACTAGGGGTCGGAGGTTCAAATCCTCTCGCTCCGACCAAAATACCCCGGTGATGCTGGGGTTTTTTCATTTGACGCGGCGCGCGGGCGGGTGGATCCCGTCACCGCCTGTCATCCAGTCGCCTCGACTCTTGTTTTGGTAATTGGGGGCCGATATGCGAGCAATAGCTCTCGGGTTTTTGGCCGCACTGACCTTGCCTATAGAAGTCATGGGGCAAGAAAACCGCAGCTCTGCGCAATTCGATGTCTGCTCTAAGAAAGCAGATAGCCAGACGCTCAATGGCAAAGCACGCGCCGCTTTTATGTCTGAGTGCAAAGGAAGCGATAAGCAAGTCGGGCCCTCCCTTTCCTACGTTGCGAATACCGAGCCGCCCGACGCCTACGTGTCCTTGCGAACGGATCCAGCTTCGTCGCGGGGAAAGCGAATTATGACAATGCCGAACGGTACACTTCTGGAGGTGTTGAAGCGTCAACCTGACGGATGGTGGTACGTCCGCGTAGTGCCAACGGGTCAAACTGGGTGGGCAATGAGCGGCGGCTCCGGCAAACGGTGGATTGAGTGCTGTAAAACGGCGGCTGATCCTGAAACAGCGGCCAGTGGATCGGCGCGAGAAGAGGTCTCGCCTGTGCAACCGTCCGCGGCAGCTGCAACACAACCTCCGTTGGCAACAAACCGGCCGATGTCCTCCGAGGAATTGATGGCGTTTCAGACAAAACTTCTCGCATTATGGCAAAAGCCCGTCGTGATAGGCACTGATGAGCTTAGCGTAGACGTTCGAATAAAGCTGAAGCCGAACGGAATGCTTGCTGGCCCTGTAGAGGTCGTCAAACCGAAAGGCATTCCGCGTTCCGCAATGGACGATTCAGCAGTGAAGGCGGTGATGGACGGCCAGCCTTTTTCGATGCTTAAGCCAGAGAGTTACGACAACTGGAAAGATATGATTTTTACATTTGATCGGAGGCAAGGAAACGCGTCCAAATAGCAAAGATGCCTGGGCAGGCATAGCATGAGGCCGGCCCACTGACATGGCCCGGCTTGGTAGGCATTGATGATGGACGCCGTCAAAGGCACCGCCGTGATTGGATTTTTGGGCGATTTATACGAAGCGGGGATTGACCCGGGAGCAACCGGGGTCGGGGTAGCAAAAACCGCCGCGAAGAAAGGATTGATGCGCTGGAACGAATACGAGGAACAAATCAAAGATCTAAAAAATGCGGATATCGGTTGGAGGACCGGTATGAACATGGGAGCAGGTGTCGCCGTTATTTTTCAAGCTATGACTCACGATCAGGAGATTTCACCCAGCGACCTGTTAGGTTAACCCGCCTCACCGTTCTTTCACATTAAATTCGATTGCTCGGATCACTTTCGAGTTTTCGCGGTTTCTACTGCGAAAAATGAAACGGCCCCAGTTCGGGGTGGGACTGGGGCCGTCGCTAGGTTGTGTCGTTTGTCCGGATCGACACGCCGGATAATCCGGTCACCCCAAGTCGGTTCCCCCAGCCATTCGGCCAATTTGAATTTCGGGTGGCCTCCCCTGGAAAATAACTCTGGGGATCTGAGCAATTTTGACCAATTGCACGATTTGGGACGTGCCAGATTATCGAGATCACCGCCCGGCACGGTGGCAGTAATCGGTGACTGAGAGTCCTGCATGCTCCCGCCCCCTCTAATCGAATGGAGCGCGCCATGTTTGGCAGGCGGCGTTTCAAATCATCATCCCTGAAAGATCGATTGGCCACGTTTACGGAAGAAGCCCGAGAGGAGGCCGGTCACCTGCCGCCCGGCCCCGAGCGGGACGACATGTTGAAGAAGGCCAGCGAAGTCGAGGCCGCGTCGCACCTGAACGAATGGCTGAACTCGCCGGGTTTGCAGTCGCCTAAGTAGCCCGGCCGAGCCGCCATGAGAGACATGCAGAGGAGCCCGGAGAGCTCCGCGCTGGCGCGCGATTGCGATACACCCGGCGGATGAGAAATGACCCCGCCTCAGTTGGGCGGCCCTTTGGTACTACCCTGACCTCAGCCGGAGCGAGACAATGCTGGGCACGGTTTTGCCTTTGGTGATGACGGCAGCTGTCATGTCGATCATCATCATCGTGGTCTTCGATATTGTCGCCAGACGATATCCGCGCGTGTAAGGCCGCCTCAGGCTGGGCGCGAGCTCTTTCGTTATGTGCTGCATGGAGCCGCGCCCTTGCGGTCGCTACGCTTTGCCAGCCTTTCCGATCAAAGTGAAACCAAAAATCAGCTGCCAACGCGGGTAGGTGCACGCAACACCCTTCGCCGAATCCTGCAGCTAGGCTCGCAATGCCTTCACCGCGTCAAAGAAGAGACCGCCGATGAAAGCCCCGGCGCAGCGCGGCTTCAGGTCATCAAATGCGCCGGAGTCGATGACGTGACCGAAAAAGTCCCAGGACAGGAACGCGGCGACGAACGGAAACATCAGGGCGCCCGAAAGCGACGCCAAAAAGTAGGTTGGATCGAAATCACCCTGGTTCATGAGTTTGGTGACGAACCAGGCCGCCACGCACGGCATGATCACCGATAACAGCCACCACATGGCAACAATCTCCGGGCCGGTAGCGCTTATCGATTCCACGTTTTGTTAAACAATTGATAAAGGCCGCGCCGAATTGTTTTACAATTTGACGCCGGCGAAGTGTCGGCGACCCCGGCAACCGGCTGCAAGCCGCGAGGCTGGCTTGAATGTGCCGGGGGCCTAGCGGCGGATGGTTTTTTGGTCGGCGGAAACCAACGGCCGCCTAGATAGTCGGGCGTATCCGAAAATCATCCATCCTGTTTCCCGAATTCAATTGTGCGGTCAGCCAGCGCGGCTTCCTGCCGCGGCCGGCCCAAGTCTCGGATGGTCGCGCGGGATTTTGGAATTTTGGAAAGACCTTCGGATAAGATCGACGGACGCGGTCAGTGTGCGCGCCATCAGCCTTTGATCCGACACCCTGGTTAAGCTCGCGAAGACGCTGGTTGAGTAGCGCTTTTTGGGCGGTGAGCTTCGCAACAAGCGTTGCCGCGATCTTCTCGTGAAGTGTCCAAAGTTGGTCAATGGACATCGATCTAACATCACCTTGCTTCATGGTCGCCTCGTTCAAACATTTCCCGGCGGATTGATTCCACCAATTGTTCCGGGCGGCGTTGGTTCCAAAGCCCGGCGTCAAAGCCGACGGCTCAAGGGTTGTCCATAACGGGCAGCGATCAGGGATTACCTGGACCGCGCGGCAGTGTGCTGAAGTCGCATGTCGCGCGCCGCGACGTCTGGTCAAAAATGCTCACTTTCGTGGCGCGGGAATTTGCATTCAATGTGGCCAGGTAGGGAAAAGGCACGACATCGCGCTTGATCTCGTTCGAGCTGCTCTTTGCTGGCATGTTCTGGGGTGTGACGCCAAGGGCCGGAGATATTTGCGTCTTTTAGGGGGTGCCCGAGAAGTGACTATGACCCGCGTCCCGCTCTTTCTTCGGTAATTGAACGGCCGTCGCCCTAAAACTCAAAAAGTGGTCTGTTTTATACAGACCTGCACTGGTGCTTTGTGCGTAGCTCCGAGCCACAACGCTGCGAGTTCGACCGCAGAAAAGACGCCTGCCGCCCTGCGCAACAATCTCACGATGGGGTGCCTATCGTTGTCTCTCACAGTAGGAAGACTTGCCATGACAGGATCACGAGGAATTTCGCGGCGGCAGGCTTTGATCATTGCGGCGGGCGCTGCCGGGGCGTCAGGCGCGGCAGCGGTCATCGGCACATCAAGCCCCGCGCAGGCGGCCAAAGTGTCACAAAAGATTGTAAAGTATCAGGACACCCCGAAGGGGGAGCAACGCTGCGATAACTGCGACCTGTTTGAAGCCCCCTCGTCGTGCAAAACCGTGGATGGCACCGTTGCGGCACAGGGCTGGTGCACCGTCTATAGGAAGAAACAAGCCTGACCAAACAGCTGGCGGCGATCAAGTTAGATTGAGATAGGCTCAGTCATGAGTCAGGAAACATCGTTCTCTCCGGACAACCATAGCAATCACGCCGACGCGATTGCCCTAGTGAACGGTGTGCTGAAAGTGACTCCAGGAAAAATCCAAGCCCTGAAAATAGGGGATTGGGTTCGTGACACCGGAGCGGAACGGCTACCGGGTTCTTTCCCAATCCTGTTTGGCGGAGATGGCCTTGATCCGCATGAAATGGGGGAATTGCAAAGGCTTGCAGTCCCCGCCTTTTTTCAGTCCGGTCAAACGATTTTCTTCGCAGGTGAGACCGTGGACACGGCGTACGGTCTTTCGCGGGGCATTGTGAGCCATTCCATCCTCTTGTCTGACGGGCGGCGTCAGGTTTTGGGATTTGCGCTACCCGGCGATTTTTTGGGAATTCCATGTGCTGACCAACGTACCGCATCTGCCCAGGCGATAGGGGAGGTCGCCGTCTGTCGATTTCGAAGAAAGGACCTCGCCAAATTCATTCAAGCCAGCCCTAACATGGCGGGGTTGATGACAAGATTTTCAACTCGCCAGCTCGAACAGGCCCAAGATCAAATGCTTCTCGTTGGGAGAGGGACGGCGCAGGAGAAAATCCTGGTATTTCTTCTGCGTTGGCACGATCGCTTAGCGCTCCTCACAGGGGGTTCCTCGCACATCGTGCCGTTGCCGATGCGTCGGGGGGAAATCGCAGACTACCTCGGCTTGACGATTGAAACCGTAAGTCGGACTCTCAAAAAATTAGAGCAGAAGAACGTCATTCGTGTTGTTTCGAATGGAGTGGAACTGCTGAACATGAACCAGACAAAACTAGGTGTGTTGCAGTTCGTCGGGAGAAGGTGACGGGGAGAGGCGATCGAAGAAATCATCGCAAGCGATCGCGCCGAAGAGCCCGCCGCGGGGCAGGGCGATGGGTGTCTTACAGATCGGGCGACGTTGCCTGAGTGCCGCTGATTTGCCCGACGTGTCAAATGTCTCGCTGGACACCAAAGCATCCTGCCGGCGACCGGCCGCTACTTTGCATGGGGTTGTTTTCGATATTTTGGTTGGGAGCGGGACCGCGAAGGCGAACCAATGCCTTGCGCGCACCTAGCCTTGCCCGTCGCCAAGGCCGTATTCCCGATAGATCGTCATGGGATCGAGGTCGGGAAACAGCCTGCACTTGGCCTGGGCCAGATGCAGGTTGACGGATCCGGGCGGGACGCGGGCGCTCAACAGCTTTTTGATATCGTCCATATGCGCCCGCGGTTGGTGTTGCGGCGGAAGCTGCTCCAGCGCAATCAGCGCGGTTGCCAAGGCTTCCGTCGTCACCCATTCGTCGTGGCCGGTGATTCCCTTTTTGGGCATTCAGACCGTCCTGCCGGCTGCCGATCCCTGCTGTTCGAAGGCTGCTTGTCCTGACCGATTCTCGTCCGGATGAAGGGAAACGTAAAGTGCGATTTGTATTCCGCCGTGAGCACGCCGCCGCACTGGCGCCGCACTGTCGTAGGATCGAATCGAAACGCCGTCCGGTGGGCAAACCGGACGGCGTCTAACGATCGATCCACAGCGGATACCGCATGCGGATGTCCTCGCATGCGGTCGCCTGGCGTCCCTACATCGGTGGGGTCAAACCGTCCTTGCCGAAAAGAACGGCTCCACCGTTCAGGGCGCCATCCGGCTGGCGCATGGTCGGCACGAACACGATCGCACCGGGTTTGATTTCCTCCTTGGTGCCGGGAACAAGGGCAACCACCGGCACGTCGGCGGGGATTTCGATTGTCTTTTCGCCGCCCTTGTAGGTGAGCGTCACGGTTTGACCGTTGACGCTCTTCACGGCTTTCGCGACGTTTGCATTTGTCATCATGCTCGCTGGGCCGAGGTCCCAGGGATAATGACCCTCGGCGGTTCCGCGCATCTTCTCGGGAAACACCACCACTTCCACCGATTTCAGGGTCGTATCGGGTTGGGTCACGGTCGCCGTGCCGATGAAGGTCCCTTCCTTGATATCCGCCATCGAAGCCTTGACCACGGCCAGCGCCGCGTAATTGTCGGCCAGGTTGACGGCGACGTCTTTGCCATCCCTAGCTTTGACGACGAGCTTGGAGCCGTCGAGACTGACGACGGTGCCCCGCACGCGTACGGGGGTGCCGTCCGCAGCAAACGCCGACGCCGACGCCAGCACCGTCGCCGCAAAAGCGATCGCCAGACGTCCATAAATGTAAGAAAGCCTCATGATTACTCCTCCCATGTTCTGTTGCGGCCACCCCAACGCAGCCGGTTCTAGCCGTGCTTAGTCGAGACACCGATGGGTTCGAAGTATTCCGCGAGCCAACGACCCCCGCCCCAGTCTTTCTCGGGGAGGGCTACGTGCCGGCGCCGGGCCTTGTGTTCACGCCGGCCCCCGGCCGCAGGTGGACGGGCGAGAAGAACCGAAGGCGGTGCTGCGGCGGAAGCTGCTCCAGCGCAATCCGCGCCGTTGCCAATGCTTCCGCCGTAACCCATTCGTGAGAGCCGGGGCGTCTAGGAGGCTGAGCTCGGATCAACGATCGTGTAACCGGCGATCGAGCGTGAGTGTTCACGCGTCATGTGACCGCCGGAATTGCCGTCATGAACGTTCCAGACGTCGCCTGCAACATGCTGCTGCAAGATCATGACATGGCCCGGTCGAACCGCCGCCATGCCCGGCGCTGCTGCAGCGCGCGGGAAACGACGCCAATTGGTCGCGAGATTCAAGTTGGGAATGATCCGGCCAAAGCGGTAGAGCGAGGCCTCACACCCGCAGAACGCGTGCGGACAGCCGGACGGTCGGCCGCCGACGATTCTCTGGTTAGTTTGATATTCCCCGAAGGATGAAGCCATCGACTGAAAATGATGATGGCGATAGTGGTGGTGATGGTGGGGGCGGGCTTCGGCTTGAACTGTAAACAACAACAAACACGCAACAGGAACTATAACTTTCCGCATCTTAGGGAGGCTCCATGAGTAAGTGACTAGTAAGTGACGAACCCCCTGCCGGGAGGAGAGAAAACCACTAAAAGTGTCAGTATGTTGACAGAAAAAGGGCCCTAGCGGCCTCGCGCGGCCTTCGCGCGCGGTTGTCGATGCGCCTGTCACAACCCGCTTGGCGGATCATATCGCTTCCCGCAAATCGAACAGTCGCTCCCGCAATCTTGCGTCTCGACGAACCGATTACGAGCGCGGAGTTCCCTTGGTCACGCGTTTGCCGCGTGCCGGCCACGACTTATGCGTGTTTTACGTGCAGGGTTCGGCCATTCAATTCCGAATCGGGGGATGCAATGCCAATGGTGAACGATCGAGCATCCGCGATCCTGAGCGAGTACGAGCAAGCCCAGACTGAACTTCTCAGCAAGGCCGTCATTCTCACCGATGGGAAGGCCGGCACAGTGGACAATATCTGGCTTGACGAATTGCACGGCCTGCGAATCTCCATCCGGGGCCATCACGGAAAGTGGCCTATCTCCACCGTCAGGTTCATGCAGCCGAGTTGAAACAGATGTTTTGGCTGGCACTCACATTCAACTGATGCGCCGTAAAGCGCACCGGAGTCCCGAGCCGCTCCTCACGGTGCTGTGAAGCTGTTTCGTCCCTCTCGTCAACGATGAAACCATTTGATGGTGCTGAAGAAGTCATTTTTTCAGCCCGCGGCAACGGCCGGAAACAAACCGCTGTTACTCTGTCGAATCAAACAACGGGGTTCGACCATGTGGGAATTCATCATCGGCCTCATTTACCGCCGCTCTTGCCGGAATTATCTGGCCGCCGCGCGAAAGCAGAGAGAACTTTGGGCCTGAAAATGGCGATCGGGCGTGCCGGCAATATTTGGCGTCACGCCCGCGGGCGCTCCGCTTGAAATGAAGCGTGAGGGCAGGAACCACCTGCATCTCGGTTCAGGCTTGCAGGGAGCGCCGAAAACCCGCAAATACTCAAACCAACTCGGAAATGATTTGAGGAATCCCGGTTGGCATTATTGGCGCGCCCGGACCCGCAAGGCTGCACGGCGCGCTGGATCGCCGGCACCATCGTACTTACGGGGGCATTATGGATAGCGGGCTTTGCGGGCCTGTTGGCAATCGCCGCCCGCGTGCACGTCGATATTCCCTATGCCCAGGCAGTCAAGCTGCCGCTGCTGCAATCTCGGCCCGACCTGATTTTTGCCGGTGAAAGCCGGACCGAATACCAGGTCGATGCGGAGCTCGCGGCAAAACTGACCGGCAGGCCCGCTGGCGCAGCAGTCAACATAGCCTATGACGCCGGTGAGCCGCTGGCTGTGCTGGCGGCGATCCGCCAGCAGCCGGAATTGTTCGCAAAGGCTGACGTCGTGATCAGCGTCGCGCCCTTTATCTTCAATGACGGCGTTCGGTCGGCCGCCGTTTATCCCCAGGACATAGCCGCGCGGCTCGGCGTTTTCCAACAGATGACGTCATTCCTGCCGTTGCGGATCGGCACGCTGATCCGTTTCATTCGCGAAGCGTTCAAGGCGCGGCTCGCATCCGAGCAACACATTGCGGAGCGGGGACCGAGACCTCCCGCTTACGGCCTCTTGATGATCGACAGATCCCAGCCTGACGACCGATGGCCGGCGGATATCGGCACGCATGCACACTACGACAGCTGGAATTTGAGCGGCCCAAAGGCCCGTTTCGAAATCGCCGCGCTGTGTGACATGGTGCGGCTGGTTCGCAAGCTGACCGTCGTGATTCCACCATGGGCGCCGCGCTATGACCGAGCCCGCGATCCCCTGTGGCGGGAAAAGGACGACCAATACGCGGCTTTCGTGACTGAGGCCGGCCGGCGCTGCGGGTTCGACGTATTGAATATCCAGGCAGTTCCCGGGCTTAATCAGTCGAACTTCGCAGACGAGATGCACGTCAACGCCTCCGGTATTCCGATCTATACGCGGTATCTAGTCGCCCAGCTTCGGCCGTAGCTCGCGACATCAGATGCTGTTCAGCTCCTACACGTTCCTGCTCCAGTTTCTGCCGGCGACGGTGCTTGCCTTCGCCGTGGCCCGCCGTCATTCATCTCGTGCGGGGATACTGGTGCTGCTCGGCGCGTCGTTGTTCTTCTACGGGGCGTGGCAACCGGTCTATCTGGCGTTGCTTCTCGCCTCGATCTCGTTGAATTTCGGGCTCGGTCTGTTGATGCAGGATGTCGCGCGCCGAAGGGCGATCGGCATCCTCGGCGTCACCCTCAATCTCGTGGCACTCGGCTATTTTAAATACACCGACTTCATCCTCGACGGGCTCGGTACGTTGAGTGGAATTCCGCTGCCGTTCGCCAATATCGTGCTGCCGCTCGGAATTTCCTTCTTCACATTCCAGCAAATCGCCTATCTGGTCGACGTCATGCGGGGCGCGAAAGCCGAGCGCGATGTGGTGAGCTATGTGCTGTTCGTTTCGTTCTTCCCGCATTTGATCGCCGGGCCGCTGGTGCATCACACCGAGATGATTCCGCAATTCAAGCGTAGCCGCTCCGGCCGCTCGGCGGTACTGGCGGCAAGGGGACTGGCGATCTTCGCCGCCGGCCTGTTCAAGAAAGTGGTCATTGCCGATAATCTCGCGCAATTCGTAACGCCGGTGTTTGCGCATGTCGACGCCGGCGGCGGGGTTACCGCCTCGTGGGCATGGCTCGCGACGCTCGCCTACACCATGCAAATCTACTTCGATTTCTCTGGCTATTCGGATATGGCGATCGGGCTTGCGCTGCTGTTCGGGATCCGGCTTCCGGTAAACTTCCGCTCACCCTACAAGGCGGCCTCGATTATCGATTTCTGGCGCCGCTGGCACATCACGCTGTCGCGCTTCCTGCGGGACTATTTGTATATTCCGCTCGGCGGCAACCGGTTCGGTGAGCAACGGCGTTATATCAATCTTCTCGTCACGATGCTGCTGGGTGGCTTGTGGCACGGCGCCGGATGGACTTTTCTGGTCTGGGGCGGCCTGCACGGCGCGTATCTGGCGGGCAACCATCTCTGGCGCGGATGGTGCAGCCAGGTTTCGCGCTGGCCGGTGTCCGTCGCGATGGCGCGAGCGCTGGCGGTCCTGTCGTGGGCGGCAACGTTTCTTGCCGTCGTGATCGCCTGGGTGTTCTTTCGCGCGAAAACGATGGCCGGGGCGGGGCGGATGCTTGACGGCCTGTTCGGGGCCTCGCAGGACAGTTCCAGCTACGTGTCGTCCGGCATTCTTCGGGTGATGGATCTGCCGATCCTCGTCGATGCCGATCAGCTTTGGCTGATCGGCTCCTGCGTTGTCGCAACGACACTCGTCATTGCATTGGGCCTGCCGAACGTACCGCAGATCCTGCGCTACCGCGAATATCGACGCGCACCGGAGCCGGGTACGCGCGTGCGATGGCGGCCCAACGGCGCCTGGGCGATGTTCACCGCTCTGGCGCTGTCGCTTTCATTATTCGGCATGTGGCAGCGCCTTGAATTCCTGTACTTCCAGTTTTGAGGACCGCGGGTGGCGCGCCAAATGGAAATGGTGTTAGTGTTTGCCAATCGGAATTGTCTCAACGGAAAGGTCTATAATCTCCCATGAAGGATTTTGCCGGAAAAATCGCCGTCATCACCGGAGGCGGCACGGGCATGGGCCGGGAGCTCGCGCGCCAGCTGGTTGCCGAGGGCTGCAATGTTGCGATGTGCGATATTACCGCGGATGCGATGGCGGAAACCAAGCGGCTTTGCGAGGTGGAAAAACTGCCACAGGGCCTGCGCATCACCACTCACATCGCCGATGTCTCCATCGAGGACCAGCTCAAGCGCTTTCGCGATGAAATCATCGAGCAGCAGGCGACCGACAAGATCCACTTGTTGTTCAACAACGCCGGGATCGGCGGCGGCGGCAGTCTGTTCACCAATACCCGGGAGCAGTGGGAAAGAACCTTCAATATCTGCTGGGGCGGCGTCTATCTCGGGGTCCGCACCTTCCTGCCGTTGCTGATGAAGGCCAGCGAAGGACACATCATCAATACCAGTAGCGTCAACGGGTTCTGGGCCACGGTCGGAATGGGCGTGTCGCATACCGCCTATAGCGCGGCGAAATTCGCCGTGAAGGGTTTTACCGAAGCGCTGATAAACGATCTCAGGCTCAACGCGCCGCATATCAAGTGCTCCGTGGTAATGCCCGGTCATATCGGTACCTCGATCGTCTCCAATTCCCGCAAGATCCAGAGCGGCATCGAATCCGATCGCCTGAGCGCGAACGAAATTCTGGCGGCGCGGCAGCGCCTGAAGGGGATGGGTATCGACACCGGGCCAATGTCGGATGAGGATATCCAGAAGATCGCGCTCGATCGTGCGCGGAGTTTCCGCGACGAGGCGCCGACCACGGCGGCCGTCGCGGCCAAGATCATTCTCGATGGCGTCAAGACGGAGCGCTGGCGCATTCTGGTCGGTGACGACGCTCACCGGCTCGACGAGCGCGTGCGGCAAACCCCTGAGCGCGCCTACGAGGCCGAGTTTTATCGGAGCTTTGCCGCCGAGGTCGGCTGGCGGCTGGGCTAATCGCCGCCACTTTCGGCTCCGCGAAGCGAACGAACTCCGATGCGCTGTTGCTTATCGCAATTCGATGCTTGGCAACACTCGGGAATGGCGGGTTCGCCATCACGCTGCGCGAACGCTATCGAGGAACTTCTCCACCTCGCCCTTGAGATGGGTGCTGACGTCGGATAGTTCCTGTGCCGATTTCAGCATCAGGCCGGATGTCGTTTCGGTCCCGCGGGCATCCTGCGCGACGCGCTCGATGTTGTCGGCGACGTCGAGGGTGCCGCTGGCGGCCGCCTCGACCCCCTTGGCGATGCTTTGGGTCGCCGTTCCCTGCTGTTCGACCGCCGACGAGATCGAGGTGGTGATTTCGCTGATGCGCTCGATCGTCTGCCCGATCGCCTTGATCGCCTCGACCAACTCTCCCGTCGCGCGCTGCATGTTGATGATGTGCGTGCTGATCTCGTCGGTGGCCCTTGCGGTCTGGCCCGCCAGCGTCTTGACCTCTTGGGCGACCACGGCAAATCCGCGCCCGGCGTCGCCGGCCCGGGCCGCCTCGATCGTCGCATTGAGCGCGAGCAGGTTGGTCTGTGCCGCAATCGATGTGATCAGCTTCACCACATCGCCGATCCGGTCGCCCGCCGCCAACAGCTCGGCCATCCGCTCGTCGGTTGCATCGGCCTGTTTCACCGCATCGGCGGTGACGCCGTTCGATTCCTGGACCCGGCGGCTGATTTCAACGATCGATTGCGACAGTTCGTTCGAGGCGGCGGAGGCGTTGCGGACATGCTCGGAGGCTTGTCGTGAGGCGTCGGCGGATTGACCTGACATTTCCGCCGTCGAATGGGCGGTCTCGGAAAGCCGGCGGGCATCTTTTTCGAATTGCCCCGAAGAATTCAGCACCTGCTCGATGATTCCACCGATTCTTGGCGCGGAAATTATCGACAAAGCTGTTCATCTCCGCCTTGCGCCGATCCATCGCCAGCTTTTCGGCGTTGACGCGTTCGGCCTCGAGTTGCTGGCGTTCGATCCGATTGTTCTTGAAGACGCCGACGGTTCTGGCGATCGCGCCGATTTCGTCGTGGCGGTCGGCGTGCTGAATTTCGACGTCCGTCCTTCCCTCGGCAAGGACAGTGAGTGTTTTCGATACGGCGCCCAGCGGCTCGGTGACGCGGCGGACCATCATCATCGTGATGCCGAGCACGATCAGGGCGGCGATGCCGGCGGCAATGGCCATGGCCCAGAGTGCTTGAGCTAGCATGGCACCGAACTGAGCGGTCGGAATGCCGACATAAACGATGCCGATCACCTTGCCGGCCTCGCCGAACACCGGCTGATAGGCGGTGTAGAAACCACGGCCGAACAAGATCGCCGGACCCTTGTAGGCCTGGCCGCGGCGAAGGATGGCTTGCCCGGGATGATCGGGGGCGAGCTGGGTACCGACCGCGCGGTCGCCATTTTCTTTTTTCAGATTGGTGGTTCGACGAACAAACTGCTGCGACGCATCGTCGAACACGAAAAGTGTCGCGGTGCCGCCGACGTAGGAGGTTGCCCGATCCACAATCCCGTGATCGCTGAATTCCGGCATCTTCGGAATTTCGACGCGGTCTACGACGCCGTTCCGGAGCGTTATCTTCGCAGCAGGGAAGGCTTCGCCGAAGGCGAGGCTGAGGGTGCGCAGGTTGACCTCGATATCGTGCTCGGCGCGGTTTTCGAAATCTCGCGTCAGCGACCAGTAGCCCGCGCCCACCACCAGGGTGGTATTTACCGCGATCAGGAGGGCCGCGCTCATGACGGCCTTCGGCCCGAGGTTAAGTCGCCGGAAGGCGAAGCTCCCGCCGTTAAGTCCAAATGCCATGCAGCCCTCCAGAACTGGGCTATTTTTAAGGATTTCCTTTACCTTCCGCTTAATGCTTGCGCGCCGAGGCAAATAAATAAAAAGGCTGCCTTCGCTTATCCTGATACCGCAGGGGGTCGCCCCTCGTCATTTCCTGACGGCATCATCTGCGTCGAGGCCCAAAGCGATAGCCCAGAAAGGCACGACGGCACATCCGCGGGCTAACTCCGCCACCGCGCGGTTGGGGGTCTGCGTTGCACTTCATACCCAAGGGAAGAATCGCCATGGGAGGCGCGGGCTACATCCAATTAATTCCAGCCAGCGGCAGCACCCGTTGAAGGATCGACGCCAGGCAGATCAGCACCACCAGTAGTTTGAGAAGATTTGCCAGCCGGGCTTCCCTGACAAACCTGTCAATCGCCCAAAAACAAATTGCGCCGACAACGCAAATAATCAAAACCCCGATCAAGACCGAAAGCATGGCAACCCCCTTCGTTGGCACGACAACGCGCGTGGCCGCCCAAGATGAAATGGCGGCGGCAAGCAGATAATGTTCGGGCAACCCGTGAGTTCCATCGGGCCGGTGCGAGTTTATTCGCGGCGTTTCGCTTAGCCGTGGACGACGGCTTTCGCGATCATGCAGTGGATTCCCTTGGAGCCGTTCACCGTCTGTGTGACCCGAAGGTCCGCCGCCAAGCTGCAGAGCGTATAGGCATCCTCGCGCGACAAGTTTCGCTTTTGCCCGAGCAGCACGATCATGTCGCGCAGCGCGCGAACCACGCATTGGTCGAGGTCGGGATCCATCGCCATCGTCATGTAGTGCGTCGGCGTCTCGGCACGGGGATAATCGAGGCGCAAATCCTTGCGCAGCGTCAGCCTGAAGCGTCCCTGCAACGCGGTCTCGATCGCGGTAACGCAGACCTCGCCATCGCCCTGGACGCCGTGACCGTCGCCGCACGAGAACAGCGCGCCGGGCACAAATACCGGTAGATAGAGTTTGGCGCCGGGTCTGAGCTCCTTGTTGTCCAGATTGCCGCCCATTGCGCGCGGGATCAGCGAGGTGATGCGGCCCCATGCCGGCGGCGGCGCCACGCCCATCACGCCGAAGAATGGAGCCAGCGGCAGATCGAGCCCCCAGGGTAGCCGGCCCACCATCCGTTTCTGGTCGAGCGGGATGTTGATCAGCCGCGTCTCGTGGAAATCGTCGGGCAGGGTGCCCGCAAGCGGCCGGATCAGGTTGTAGCCCCAGTCCTGCCTCAGCTTGACGTCGAGGATCTCGACCTCCAGCACGTCGCCGGGTTCAGCGCCCTCGACGGCGATCGGACCGGTCAGGATATGACCCGGCAGCATCCGCTCGCTCTTGGCATGAACCTCGGCGAGTTCGGGCGGGACGTGAAATTGGCTCCTGTCCGGTACCACGTCCGGGCCGCCGCTGATGGTGTCGACAGTCACTTCGTCGCCGCTGGCGATGGTAAGGACAGGCTTGAGCTTGGCTTCGAAGAAGCCCCAATGGCAGGTTGAGGGACTGGAATGCAGATGATGATGCGTCATGACGGGGCTTCTGGTTGGGAAGGAGGTCGCGTATGACCCTGTACCAGACATTCCCGGGGGCCTCCCTTGTTTTTTCTGCTGTCCAAGACGCTCGGCATCATGCTGTTGCCGACGAATTTCCTGATCGGCGCCGGTGTCCTCGGCGTGATTCTCAGCGCAACCCGATTTGCCGCCATCGGCCGCAAACTCCTGGTTGGCTCGCTCGCGCTGCTTGCAATCTGCGCTTTTTCGCCGGTCGGGTACATGTTGCTCTACCCGCTGGAGCAGCGCTTTCCACCCTGGGATTCCGCGCTGGGCCCGCCCGACGGCATTGTCGTTCTCGGCGGATCGGTCGATCCGGACCTCTCGGTTGCACACGGGACAGGGGTGGTCCGAAGTGCGCCCGATCGCATTGTCGCAGCCGCGGCATTGGCCCGTCGTTACCCGAATGTCCGCGTCATTTTTTCCGGAGGCAGTTCGAATCTGATTTCAAACGATGCCAGGGAGGCCGACTACGCCGGCGCCATATTGGAAAACCTGGGCGTTGCGAAGGCACGACTGATCATGGATCGCCGCTCGCGCAATACGTTCGAGAACGCCGAATTCTCGAAGACGCTTGCAGCTCCCAAGCCCGGCGAGCGGTGGCTGCTGGTGACGTCGGCTTTCCACATGCCGCGATCGGTTGGCCTGTTTCGCAAGGCGGGATTTGCTGTGGAACCTTATCCGGTCGATTGGCGGGTAGGCGGGCGGGACGACCTCTTCACGTTTTCGAATCTGGCTATTGATGGATTGGGACGCACCGACCTTGCGGTGCGCGAATGGATCGGGCTTGTCGCTTACCGGGCCACCGGCAAAATAGACGAGTTGCTTCCGGGGCCGTCGGCGAACTAGGCTTTGTTTTCGATCAGGTTTCGAGGCCACTGTCGCAACCGACCTGCAATCGGGCTAGGATTGCTCGGTTCGCCGAATAGGGAGTTTTACGCCATGCAACAGCAGACGCTGCCGGAACCGCTGGATTTGCCCCGCATGGTGGCCGACCTGAATGATCTGCTTCGTCTCAAGACCACCGTGATCGGCATGAAGATGTTCGCAAGCGTCGAGGAAATGCAGGCGATCCCGAAGATCCGGCGGCCGACGGCCACACACACCACCGACCAGATCGTCAGCATGGCATCGCGGCTCGGCTGGACGGTTGGCATTACTGCGGACGATCTCGTCGGTGCGCAGTGCCGGGCCGTGATCGGGCTTGCGCCGCAGGACGAGAAATGGCTCGGCGGCGAAAACTATGTCGGCGTCTGGCATGGCACGGCCGAGGACGCGCGCAAGCGCCAGCATGCGCTGGATGTCGTTCCCTTCGGCAGATACCTCGCGCTGGCGGTGAGCCCGCTGACGAGCGGACGGCTCAATCCGCCGGATATTTGCCTGGTCTACGCGACGCCGGGTCAGATGATTATTCTGATCAACGGGCTGCAATATACCGGCTACAAGAAATTCGAGTGGGGTGTGGTCGGCGAGACGGCATGCGCCGATTCATGGGGGCGGGCGCTCAAGACCGGCGAACCAAGCCTGTCGCTGCCATGCTTTGCGGAACGGCGCTATGGCGGGGTGCCCGACGAGGAGATGCTGATGGCGCTGTCGCCCGCGCATCTTTCCAAGGCGATCACCGGCATGAAGACGTTGGCCAAGAATGGCCTGCGTTATCCGATCGCGCCTTATGGCATCCAGAGCGACGCCCGTGCCGGCATGGGTGTTTCCTACGCCAAAAAGCAGATTTAAGGGACAAGACCGTCATTGCGACGAGCCAACGGGGCCCGGCCTTCGGCCGGCCCGACGATAAACTCCGCGACAACGCAATCCACACTTTCGTTTCGGCCTGATGGATGGCCTCGCGGAGCTTGTCATCGGGCGCGCATTCGCGCTACCCGTTGGCTCGCAATGACAGAAACTCCAACGGTCATCTCGGGATCAGAATATGTCTTCGCCGGAATTCGACATCGTCGTCTATGGCGCCACCGGTTTCACCGGCCGGCTCGTGGCGGAGTATCTCGCCGCGCATTACCGGGGTGACAACAACCTCAAATGGGCCATGGCCGGACGCAGCAAGGACAAGCTTGTCTCGGTGCGTGATGCGATCGGCGCATCCGCCGACACGGCGCTGATCGTAGCCGACGCCAACGATCCCGCCTCGATGAAAGCAATGGTCGACCGGACCAGGTCGGTGATTACCACGGTCGGTCCGTACCAGTTTTACGGCGTCGAACTGCTTTCGGCCTGCGTGGCATCCGGCACCGATTATTTCGATCTCTGTGGCGAGCCGCTTTGGATGCGGCAGATGATCGATGCGCATGAGGCAACGGCAAAATCCACCGGCGCGCGCATCATGTTTTCCTGCGGCTTCGATTCCCTGCCGTTCGAGCTCGGCGTGTTCTGCGCGCAGGAAGAGGCCCGCAAGGTTTTCGGCGCGCCCGCCAATCGCGTCAAGGGTCGTGTCCGCGCCATGAAAGGGACGTTCTCGGGCGGAACCGCGGCGAGCGGAAAAGCGACCTTCGCGGCTGCGGCGCGAGATCTTAGTCTGGTCGCGTTACTGAAAAATCCGTTTGCGCTGACCCCAGGATTTGAGGGGCCGAAGCAGCCTCCCGGGAACAGGCCGGTACTGGACGAGGAGCTCAATTCCTGGACCGCGCCATTCGCGATGGCGACCATCAACACCCGTAACGTCCACCGCGCCAACCTCCTGATGGGTTTTCCCTACGGCAGGGAATTTGTCTACGATGAGATGATGCTGACCGGATCCGGGGAGAAGGGTGAGGCAGCCGCCAAGCGCATCGCTGCCGCCCTCAATGCCGAGAAATTGGGAGCATCCAACGGTCCGAAGCCGGGCGAAGGCCCCTCGAAAGAGGAGCGCGAGAACGGCATGTACGACCTGTTGTTTGTCGCTATCGCGCCTGACGGACGTCAGGTCCGCGCCAGCGTGCGCGGCGATCGCGATCCCGGCTATGGCTCGACCTCGAAGATGATTTCGGAGTGCGCGGTTTGCCTGTTGCGCGACACGCCGGAGGTTGCAGCGGGGATCTGGACACCGGGCGCGGCCATGGGCAACAAACTGATCAAGCGGCTGGTCGATCACGCCGGCCTGACGTTTGCGATCGAGAAGTAAGCCGCTACGCCGATTGCCGATCGGGCGCTAGCGGCGCCTGATCCTCCGCGGTCGCCTTGTAACGCTGGGCTGCGGCAAACATTCCCCACATCGCGCCAAGCATCATCCAGAAATGCCGCCAGTGGTCGGTGTCGATGACGAAGTTTTCGCCGACCACGCCGAGGTAGGCCGCGAAGATCGCGAGATAGGCACGCTGCCAGGGCACGCGCACGAAGGCATGACGAAATCCCATGATGACGGTGACGAACACCAGCGCGGGATAACAGACGCCGGCAATCCAGCCTCCGGACATGAAGGCGTTCAAATAGGAATTGTGGGTATCCTCGGGAAAATAGTTGTGGAACTGCAGGGGGCCGATGCCGAACGGAAGATCGAGCGCCATCTCGGCGCCGAGGGCGTGCCGGCCGAATCGGCCGAACCGGCCCTCGTCATAGCTTTGATCAAAACTCGCACGCTGCCGGAACATTTCGTCGATCTGATTGAACGATAGCAATACCGCTACCAGAATCACCACGATGATGACGGCGATCATCGATATCACGATGATGCGCGAGCGCTGGGCGCGCGATTGATTGATCAGCACCATCATTGCCAGCATGAAGGCCGAGGTGATGACGAACCCGCCCCACGCCGCGCGCGAAAATGCGAGCAGGATCGCGAACGCGATCACTGCCAGAGCGATCGCGCTGCCAAACGATTTGCGAAAATTATCAGAAACCACGCTTTGCAGAACGAACAGCGCAGGAAGTATCAAAAAAGCGCTGAGCACGTTGGGGTCCTTGAAGGTGCCGCGCGCGCGTCCGTACAGCGTCAGCAGGTCATATCCGCCGGGAACGAGGTTGAAATAGCCGGCGATGCCGGAGACTGCCGCAAGCAGCGCTCCCACGATCAGGCCGCGGCGAAGCATGTCCAGCCGCGCGGCGGTGTCTTCGGAAAAAACCATCGCGAAGAGGATCACCGTGACCGCCATATACCAGGAGGTCGCGATCCAGTTGGCAACCTCGGGCCTGTCCATCAAGAGGGCGGCGCCGATGGAATAACCGACGTTGATCAGGAACAGCAGCATCAGCAACGGCATGAAAACCAGCCGCAGCCGCAAGCCCGTTGCAAGGAAGACGATGGTGGCGAGGAGCGTCACCACCTCATAGGGGCTCGGTTCGATGAAAACAATCGCCAGGGATGCCCCGGCCAGCCATACCAGCGCGCGCTGCAGCGCCAGGACGCGTGGCGCAACCGTTATCGACGATCGGAAATTACCGGCTGTCGCCGCATGGCTCATTACACACTCGTACACTTACGCAACGCAACCGGTAAGGCGGCTGGCTTCGGCGATCGACCCCCGGCCGACCAGATTTGGACGATCAATACGCGTTCTCGTTGTTGGTGATCAGCGCCAGCGGCGTCTTGAGAAGAATGTAGAGATCGAACAGCACAGACCAGTTTTCGATGTAATAAAGATCGAATTCGACGCGCTTCTGGATTTTCTCCTCGCTGTCGACTTCGCCACGCCAGCCGTTGATCTGCGCCCATCCGGTAATGCCGGGCTTGACGCGGTGCCGGGCGAAATATCCGTCCACCGCCTCGTCGAAAAGCCGGCTTTGCAATTTGCCATGCACCGCGTGTGGACGGGGTCCGACCAGGGACAGATTGCTCTTCAACACGACGTTGAAGAGTTGCGGCAATTCGTCGAGGCTGGTCTTGCGAATGAAGCGGCCGACGCGGGTGACGCGGCTGTCGTTCTTGGTCACGACTTTTGACGCGAGCGGGTCGGCTTGATCGTGGTAGAGCGAACGAAACTTGAAGACGTCGATGCGTTCGTTATTGAATCCGAATCGCTTCTGGCGGAACAGAACGGGACCCGGACTATCGAGCTTGATCGCAAGCGCAACCAGCGCCATCATCGGCAGCGCCAGCAGCAGGACGACGACGCCGACGACATGGTCGAACAGCCACTTCATCACCAGATCCCAATCGGTGATCGGCGCCTCGAACACGTCCAGCGTCGGCACCTTGCCGAGATAGGAATAGGAGCGAGGCCGGAAGCGAAGCTTGTTGGTGTGAGCCGACAGACGGATGTCGACCGGCAGCACCCACAATTTCTTCAGCATCTCGAGAATCCGCGTCTCCGCCGAAATCGGCAGCGCGAACAGCACAAGATCGATGCGGGTGCGGCGGGCGAATTCGACGATGTCGTCAACCTTGCCCAGTTTTGCGCTGCCCGCGCAGGTCTCGAGCGCGCGATTGTCGTTGCGATCGTCGAACACGCCAAGAATATGGATATCCGAATTGTCCTGCGCCTTGAGCGCCTCGATCAGTTTCTCGCCGGTCTCGTCCGAGCCGACCACGATGGTGCGTCGGTCGAGCCGGCCCTGGCGGGCCCAACTGTGCACCATCGCTTGCAGGAACAGGCGTTCGGCGATCAGGGCCGCCAGACCGACAAAGAAAAACGCCGAAAGCCACAGTCGCGAAATCTCGCTGCCGAGCTTTGCGAAGTACGATCCGCCCATAAACAGCAGGAACACAAAGGCCCAGGATGAAATCATCCGCGTCATCTGCCGGAGCTGGCCGCGAAATACCTGCACCTGGTAGATGTCGGCGGCCTGAAAACAGACCACCGCCGTCGCCGTCATGCCGAAAATGGACACGGCGTATTCCCAGCGAAAGCCGGCGAGAGGCACTACAAATCCGAGATAGAGCGCGATGCCGACAAGGCTGAGCAGCACGAAGTCGGCGAGGCGGACGGCGCCCGCGATCACGATCGGCGAATAAGCCCGCTGCACTTTCTGGTCTGCGACGGCGAGCGCCGCCTGCGACAGCCGGCGGCGCCGTTCGACCGGAAGGCGGTCTGCGGTTGCAGCCGCGGCCGATGCCGCGGCGTTTAACATCGAGCGTGCGTTGATCGGTTCCACTATTGCCAAGTCCGTTGCTGCACGGGCATCCAGGCATGCCCACGCCGAGGCGAAATCCCTCCGTTGACGGCTTAACGGACAAATCGGAAGAAACTGTTATCGTTGGTAAAGAGCGGTTAACGATCTGCGAACGCGTCGCGGTAGCCGGCCAACACGCCCTCGACCATCGCCTCCTGTGAAAAATGCCCAAGCACCCTCTCGCGAAGCGATTTCGCACGCGTCAGCGCGGCGCCGGGGTCGTTGAGGGCGTTTAAAATCGCGTCCGCCATTGCGCCAACATTGTTGGGGGCGAACAATGCATCGCTGTGGGAACCGAATATCTCTGGAATCCCGCCGACATTCGCTGCCACCATCGGAACCCCCGCCGCGGCTGCCTCGATCACGACGTAGGGCATCGAATCCCCGCGGGACGGGACCACCAGCACTCCGCCTTTTGAAAAGCCGTGTCGCGCCTTGACGTGCCCGATAAAGCGAACGGCTTCGTTCAAGCCGTGCTTTTGCACCTGGGCCTTGAGAGCTGCGAGTTCCTCGCCGTCCCCGGCAAGCGTCAACATCACCGGTTTGCCGTCGGCGCGAAGCCGCGTCACCGCCTCGACCAACAAGTCGGCGCCCTTGATGTGCCTGAACTCGCCGACATAGACGAGATCGGTGGCGTCAGCCGCTTTGACGATCGGATCGAATTCTTCCGCGGTGACGCCGTTGAACACGCAGCGCACAAGCCCGGCCGGGTGGCCGATGGTGCGTTGATAGGTATCGCGGGCGAAAGCACTTTCGAACAGGAACAACTCGGTAAAATTCATCAGCGTGCGCTCGAGCCGGCTATAGAAAGTGCCCTTTAGCGTGTTCAGCGGGTAATGCAGCGAGCCGCCATGCGGGGTGTAAACGCGAATGGTGTTTTTCGAACGTGGTCTCATCCGGATGAATGCGCCGGCTTTGGCGCCGTGGCCGTGCAGGACGTCCGGCTTCAGCCGGCCAACCAGGTACATGAAACGCGCCCACACCTGAAAGTCGGCGGGATGAGGTTCGCGGCGAATGGCCAGCCGCTGGACGCCGAGCTTGAGACGCGGTGCGATCTCGCCGAGCGCCGCCTCGGCGCGTTCACCGCCGGTCGAGGCTGTCGGCGATGATGCCGACGTGATGGCCGCGGTCGGCCTGTCCATTGGCGAGGTCGAGGATGTGACGGATGATACCGCCGACCGGTGCGCGCACCGCGTGCAGGATACGAAGCGGCCGATCTGAAATTGCGGTCATGCGTCAGAACCAGCGTTCGCCGACGAGGACGGTATCGCCGGGGCCGATCGCGGTGCCGAGCGGCACCACCATGCGCATCGGACCGGAATCGTCGGTGTGGGTGAGCGTGACGCTGTCGCGCCGGGCGCGCGGGGAAAATCCGCCGGCGATCGCCACCGCGCTTTCGACGCTCATATTGGGCACGTAAGGATATTGGCCGGGGGCGGCGACCTCACCCAGGATGAAGAACGGCCGGTAGGCTTCGATCTCGACCGCCACCGAGGGTTCGCGGATAAAGCCGTTGCGCAGTTTGGCCGATATTTCCGCGGCGAGCCTTGTCGGCGTCCGTCCGCGCGCGGCGACCGCGCCGATCAATGGCATGGTGATCGAGCCGCCGGCGTCGATCGCGTAGGTGTTGGTGAGACCTTCCTGGCCATAGACCACGACCCGCAATTTGTCGCCGGCATCGAGCCGATAGGCCGCGTCATGGACCGCCGGCAGCGGCGCGGCCGCATAGGCGACCGGAGCCGCAGCGTAGGAGCCACCTGCGCCTGCGGCAAAACTATTGCGAAGCGCGCTGATAGCGCCGCCGGAATCCTCCGCACTCCGCGACGCCGGAGCGTAGGGCTCACCGTAGGCAAGGGAATCGAGATCGCCCGGCGGCTGCATCTGCGCGACCGGGCCGGACGTGCCCATGCAGCCCGACAAAGCGAGCGCGGCAAGTAGCCAGACGATAACGGCGCGTGCGCCTCGCATCGGAAAATCCACGGGAATTGTGATTCCGATTAAGGACTTTCATGGTTAACAAAGCATGACCGTGGCAGCAGGACGCTGCCTTTGTCGCCTCCCGCCAGCTCGGCCCGATTAACCCGGCGGCAACCTTAATGGAGTGTAATCGCGCGCAGTCGAGGGGTGGCGTCTGCGGGAGTGTGCGATGCGTTTGGCGTTCTGGCGGACCGGCAAGGGCGAGGCGATAGCCGAGAGGGCCGTCGCAATGCCAGCGGCTGCCGGCTACAAGCGGCCCGCAGCCTCCGTTTCAGGCGATCTGGACATGCGCTCGCTTGGCGAGGCCCTGCTGCGCAAGCGGGGCTGGATCATCGTTCCGACGGTGCTCGCTGCCGCGGTTTCGATTGCCGCGGTCAACCTGGTCACACCCAGATATAAATCCGAAGCGCGCATTCTCGTCGACGGGCGCGAGAACGTCTTCCTGCGGCCGAACGGCGAGCGCAACGAGGAACGCACCGCGCTTGACGCAGAGGCCGTTACCAGCCAGGTCCAGCTATTGCTGTCGCGCAATCTGGCGCGTGAAATCATCATGAAGAACAAGCTCGCCGAGCGGCCGGAATTCGATCCGGTGCTGCAGGGCATTTCGCCCCTGAAATCGATGCTGGCATTGGTCGGGATCGGCCGTGATCCATTCTCGCTGACGCCGGAAGAGCGTGTGCTGGATGCCTATTACGATCGGTTCATCGCCTATGTGGTCGATAAATCCCGGGTCATCGTCATCGAATTCCAGTCGCGCGATCCGGAGCTGGCGGCGCGCGTCGCCAACTCGATCGCCGAGGGCTACCTGGTGTTGCAGCAGAATGCACGGCAGGAGCAGGCCAGATCTGCCGGCCTTTGGCTGTCGGGCGAGATCGACAATCTGCGCAAGAAGGTCGCGGAAGCCGAATCCCGCGTCGAGGATTTTCGCTCGAAATCGAGCCTGTTTGTCGGCACCAACAACACGACGCTGTCCAACCAGCAGATGGGCGAACTCAATACCCAACTGAACAATGCGCGCGCGCTGAAGTCGGACGCGGAATTGAAGGCACGGCTGATCCGCGAGATGCTCCAGGGCGGCAAGCCGATCGAGGCATCCGAAGTCCTCAATTCCGAATTGACCCGAAGGCTGTCTGAACAGCGCGTCACGCTGCGCGCGCAGCTTGCCGAGCAGTCCTCGACACTGCTCGACGGCCATCCGCGCATCAAGGAGTTGAAGGCGCAACTTGCCGACCTCGACCGTCAGCTTCGCGAGGAAGCGAGCAAGATATCCCGCTCGCTTGACAATGATGCGCGCATCGCCGGCGGCCGGGTCGAGGGCCTGAGTGCCAGCCTCGAGCAATTGAAGAAGCAGGCGACCTCGACCAACGGCCAGGATGTGCAGCTTCGCGCGCTGGAGCGGGAAGCCAAGGCGCAGCGCGACCTCCTGGAATCCTATCTGGCAAGATATCGGGAAGCCACGACCCGCGAGAACATAGACGCAGCGCCGGCCGATGGCCGGATCATTTCCCGCGCCAGCGTTTCCAACACCCCGGCCTATCCAAAGAAGCTGCCGATCGTGCTGATTGCGACGCTGGCGACGCTGATGTTGACTTGCGGTGCGATCGCCACCGGCGAACTGCTGCGTATCACCGCGCCGCGCGCGGTAGCCGCGTTCGACGGCGCGGCGGCGCCGGTCGCACCGGCGGCTTCGGCGGAGGTCGTGATGGCCAATCGCGGACCCCCGTTCGAAGCGATCGAGCCCGAGATGGGGGGCGAGCAGCATGCGGACATTGCGCCCGCGCTCTCTGAAATCGAGCAACTCGCCGGGGATCTGCGTGAGTGCGGGTGAAGCGGGCCGCAAGGTCACGGTCCTCGGCACCGCTTCGCCGGAAAGCATCACCTTGACCGTGTTGACGCTGGCGCGCCAGATCGCGCACGACGCCAGGGTGGTGGTAGTCGAACTGGCGGCGTCGCTGGCGATACCGGCCGTGTCGGTCGACCCGACAGCACCCGGACTTGCGGAATTGATGCTGGGCGAGTCGTCGTTTTCGCAAATGATCACCAAGGACCGGCTTTCGCGGGTCCATCTCGTCAGTGCCGGGCGTCCGGGTTTTGACCGTGCGCTGCTGCAATCGCCGCGGCTGACGCTTGCGATCGATGCCTTGCTGCGGGTCTATGACCATGTGTTGCTCGATGCCGGCGCCGCTTCTGACCTTTCGGTGGAGCTGCTGACGGCGGGCGCGCGCGCCGTGGTGGTGCCGGACGCCTCGATGACCGCTGACGCCCGCGCTCTGATGTGCGATCAGTACCGGGCTGTGGGCTTCTCCGAGGTGACGATGCTGAGCAAGCCATCGCAGCCTTCGGATGTCGTCGAACCCGGTCCGCGGGTGGTGGCGGCCTGAGGCCGGCGGCCGATCGGCCCCCGGAAGAACCGCTTTCTATCAGCGGTGAAGCGCGCTTCGCATTTTTTGCGCCATCTGAAACAGCGCCTGGTTGTGCTTCACCAGATGCTTGGCGCGATTGATGCCTGACATCGCCGATGCCGCGACCTTGCCGCGTGCGCTGAGCGGGATGAAGCTATCGAAGATCGGCTCGTCGCTCTTGCAGAACAGCCTTTTGTATTCGTCCGACCCGATTCCCAGGTCGAGCGACCGGCAGCCGCGACCGGCATAGTAGTCGATGATGTTGCGCAGCAGGATCAGTCCGGGGCTGAAGCGCGAATTGCCCGACATGGTGTAGGTATTGAACATCATCGAAAAGCGATACCCGTCCGCGACGCCGGCGAAGATCGCGATCACTTCGTCGTCGCATTCAAGCGCGTGAATGTCGATGGCGCGACTGCCATCTGCAAGTTCGGCCATGCAGGCGCCGCGGATAAAATCCTCCACGCCGGACTCCGCGAACACATTGGGCAATTTTTGTTCCGCCATCCGCAATGGCTTGACGGAGAAGAACCAGTCGAGCAGCCGTGTGATGTCGGCCTCCGAGGCGGCGACATGATAGCGAAAGCCGGACAGCGTCTGCAGCTTGCGTTCCTTACCCTTCAAACGCTGGCGGAAGGAGTTGCTGATCAGGGTCGAGGGCGCAGCGCCCTGCGCAATCACCAGCAGAGGACAGTCGTTCACCGAGGCCTGGTTCGGCAGCAGCGCCATCGGGTTCGGCAAATCCCGCCAGCGTGCCGGCTGTTGCATCAGCGCCAGAACATCGGCGCTGGACCGTTGGCGTATTCCCGATATCAGCGCCTCGAGGTCCGCCGCATCGGCGGCCGCCGCAAAATCCCGATCCCACAGCGCCATGTTGAAGGTGGCGTGCTTGCCGCCCATGAAACAGGCCGTGCGAACGCCGTGCTTGTGGTTGAGCGAAAGCGGCAGCAGCAGCAGCGGCCGGCGCTCGGCGTCATAGGCGATAACGATGAAAGGCGACGCGTTTTCGCGGCTTGCGACCTGCCGCTGCCAGGGCGTGAGGAAATCGAACCGCTGATAGGGCGTGGAGAGCTGCGGTTCGGTTTCGAGAGCGCGCCAGACCGCCTCCGCCTGGCCGAGATCATGGACAATGTCGACGCTGGCGATCTGGCTGGGCTGCGACCATGCTGGCGCCTTCGCCGTCCGGCTTTCGATCGCGGCAGCCATGGTCATCACGAAGCCTGTCCAGCGAATTATTGGATTTTTCAGCCCGAGCGACCTTTGCAAAGAAGTGTCAACA
This sequence comes from uncultured Alphaproteobacteria bacterium, assembly GCA_963742425.1. Lineage (GTDB taxonomy): Bacteria > Pseudomonadota > Alphaproteobacteria > Rhizobiales > Xanthobacteraceae > Bradyrhizobium. The sequence goes on along the minus strand of CAVULR010000001.1, from coordinate 751,665 downwards.
AAGAGTAATGACAATACGGCTTGGGCGGGCCGGAAACCTCCGCGTTGAGGGGTAAGAATTGCCATCCGACGACAGATTTTTGACCAGCCTTAAGCTGGAACTGGTCTATTTCAGCGGTCTGCCTTTGCTCAGGGGACGGCGGACGGGCCGGGCTGGCGTCATCATCCGGTTCGAGCGCGTGCGTCCGCGCCAGCCTGCGCGCTTTCAGCCGCTCAAATCTCGGGAGATCACGCCCAAATTTCTCGATCGGACGATTCGGGCGCTGAAGCGCTGGAAATACGATATCGTCTCCATGGACGAGGTCTGCGAGCGGGCGGTCAGGCAGGCTTCGCGGCGCCGCTTCGCGTGCCTGACCTTCGACGGCGGCTACAAGGACATCGTCACCTCGGCCTATCCGGTGCTGTCGAAACATGCCGTGCCGTTCACCGTTTACGTGCCGACGGCGTTTCCGGACAGGCTCGGCGAGGCGTGGTGGCTTGCGCTGGAAGAAGTAATCGCGCGCGAAAATCGCCTCAGCCTCGTGATCGATCGTGAGGAGCGGCGGTTTAACATCGGGTCCCGATCCGAAAAATATCAGCTCTACGAGTTTCTCGGCGACTGGATGCGCACACTTGCGCCTTCGGATCTTTCGACCGCGATCAGGGATCTCTGCTCGCGATACTCCGTCGATCTCGCGGCATTGTCGCGCGAGGCCTCGATGGACTGGGACGATCTGGCGAAGCTTGCGGCCGACCCCAACGTCACGATTGGAAGTGCTACGGTCAACTATCCCGTTCTTTCAAACCTCAAGGACGCGGCTGCATTGCGCGAGATGACGATGGGCAGGGCAGTGGCCCAAGCCGCGCTTCGGCGCGACGTCAAACATTTCGTCTATCCGTTCGGCGATCGCGCGGCGTTTGGCCGTCATCATGTCGGGATGGCCGCTGAAGCCGGTTTCGCCAGCGCGGCTTCGGCGATATCGGGCGTGGTCGAGGCCGAGGGCAAGACCAATCTGCACGCGCTTCCACGCATCGCCTGGGATGGACGGCAGCGTTCGCTGCGCGCCATGCGTGTGATTCTCTCCGGCATTACCTTTGCGCCAGCCGAGCACTCGCGCCCGCGCTAGGGTTCAGGCGTCCGGCCGCGCCATCCAGCTGATGATCGGCATCGCCGGCAATACCCATCCAATGCCGGCGACGACGTAGAAGATTGCCTGCAATAATCCGGAACTCGCGAGCCACGGCGCTTGCGCCACGGCCATTCCCGTCAGCGACCACACCACGACCACCAGCAGCAAGGCGATGGTTCCGAGGAATTTGCGAGTGCGTATTGGCATGAGGGAAATGTACAGGTCCTGGCCGATGCGAGCCTTGCGCGCGCGAAGGAGCGGACTATAAGGTGCGCGCAAATTCATTCAAGCGCGGCTTCGATGTCCGTTACTTTCACCCAGCCCGCACCAGTCAACCGCGCCGTGCGTTGGTGGTTGGTCTTAATCGCAGCCCTGATCGTGATCATGGTGCTGGTCGGCGGCGCCACGCGTCTGACCGAGTCAGGACTTTCGATCGTCGAGTGGAGGCCGGTCTCCGGTGTCCTGCCGCCGCTCAACGGGGAACAATGGACGCAGGCGTTCGAGGCCTACAAGACCATACCGCAATATCGCGAACTCAACGCCGGCATGAATCTCGGTGAGTTCAAGACGATTTTCTGGTGGGAATGGAGCCACAGGCTGCTCGGGCGCGCGATCGGGCTCGCCTATCTGCTGCCGTTTCTCTGGTTTCTGTGGCGAGGCGCTGTGGATGCGGAGCTGCGGCGGCGATTGTGGCTGATCTTCGGCCTCGGCGCGCTGCAAGGCGCGGTCGGCTGGTGGATGGTGGCGTCGGGGCTTTCGCAGCGGGTGGAAGTTTCGCACTATCGTTTGGCCACCCATCTCGTGCTGGCGCTGCTGATTTTTGCAGCCATCGTCTGGACGTTGCGCAGGCTTACGGAACGGCCGCCTACGGCTGCGGTTTTCCGGCTCAAGATCGTCAGCGTGGCGCTGGTGGTGCTGACCTTCGTGCAGCTTTATCTGGGCGCGCTGGTTGCGGGCCTGCGTGCGGGCAGGGTCTATAACACCTGGCCCGATATCGACGGTGGACTAGTTCCATCCATGGCACGCCTGTTCTTCGAAGCGCCCTGGTGGCGCAATCTGTTCGACAACGCTCTCACGGTGCAGTTCGAGCACCGCGTGATCGCCTATGCGCTGGTTGTGCTCGCTCTCTTCCATGCGCTCGATACCCTCCGCTCGCGGGCCGGGGCCGCCGTGGTGGGCGGCGCATGCTGGTTGACCGCGGCGGTAATGCTGCAGGCGACGCTCGGGATTCTCACGCTGCTCAATCAGGTCCCGGTGGACCTTGCGTTAGCGCATCAGGCCGCGGCGATCGCGGTCCTGACGCTTGCAATCTCGCAGGCCGAACGATTGGTGGCGCCGCGAATCGAGCCGGTGCAGCAAAAACGGGTTGTGCCGGTCACCCAAACCGGCTGACGGACGCCTTCGTTATGCCTTCAGCGCCTGTTCCAGATCCGCGATGAGGTCTTCCTTGTCCTCGATACCGATCGACAGCCGTACGACATCGGGCGCGGCGCCGGCCTTGGTCTTCTGCGCGTCGTCGAGCTGGCTGTGCGTGGTCGATGCCGGGTGAATCACCAGCGAGCGGGTGTCGCCGACATTGGCGAGATGCGAGAACAATTTCAGGTTCGACACCAGGCTGACGCCGGCGTCGTAGCCGCCCTTCAGGCTGAAGGTGAACACCGCGCCGGCGCCCTTCGGCGCATATTTGCGGGCAAGGTTGTTGTATTTATCGCCGGCAAGGCCGGCGTAATTCACCGACGCCACCGCGGGGTGGCCCGAGAGGAACTCCGCGACCGCCTTGGCATTCTCGCAATGCTTCTGCATCCGAAGTGGCAACGTTTCGATGCCGGTCAAAATGAGAAACGCGTTGAATGGCGAGATGCACGGACCGAGATCGCGCAGTCCCAGCACGCGGCAGGCGATCGCAAAGGCAAAATTGCCGAAGGTCTCCTGAATCTTGATGCCGTGATATTCCGGCCGGGGCTCGCTCAGCATCGGATATTTGTTGTCCTTCGACCAGTCGAAGGTGCCGGCATCGACGATGATGCCGCCGAGCGAGTTGCCATGACCGCCGAGAAACTTCGTCAGCGAATGCACGACGATGTCGGCGCCGTGATCGATCGGACGGATCAAGTAGGGGCTCGCCAGCGTGTTATCGACAATCAGCGGCACGCCTGCCTTGCGGGCGACGGCGGAGATGGCCTCGATATCGGTGACGCTGCCGCCGGGGTTCGCAATCGATTCGATGAAGATTGCCTTGGTGTGCGGGGTCACCGCGCGCTCGAAACTGCCGAGATCGTCGGGATCGGCCCACACCACGTTCCAACCGAAACTCTTGAAGGCGTGGGTAAACTGGTTGATGGAGCCGCCATAGAGCTTGCGCGCCGCGATAAATTCATCGCCGGGCCGCAGCAGCATCTGAAAGATCACGACCTGCGCGGCGTGACCGGAAGCGGTCGCAAGCGCCGCGGTGCCGCCCTCGAGCGCGGCGACGCGTTCTTCCAGCACGGCGGTGGTCGGGTTGGTGATACGGGTATAGATATTTCCGAATGCCTGCAGCCCAAACAACGAGGCGGCGTGATCGGCGTCGTTGAAGACAAATGACGTGGTCTGATAGATCGGCGTCACCCGTGCGCCGGTGGTCGGATCAGGTTGCGCGCCGGCATGCACGGCGAGCGTTGAAAATCCGGGAAGACGATCGGTCATTCTTTGTGTCCTATCCATACCTTATGAAATCGTGCTGGGGGCATGCTGATGGGAGCGGCGTCCGCCGTCAAGACGAGGCGAGGTCACTCTTGTTCTTCGCGGCGCGATCGGATGCTGCGGTTTCGCCGCCACCGACGCTCGTCCGGTTCAACGAAAGCCGCATGCCCTGGGTGGGGATCGGCGCGCGCTTTGAACTCAGCGTTCTCGAATTGACGCCCATCCACGAAATTTCCGACGACAGCCGCCCATACTCGATCTTTGGGCAGCGGTTCATGACGACCTTGAGCCCGGCGGCTTCGGCCTTGGCGGCGGCTGCGTCGTCGCGTGCACCGAGCTGCATCCAGATCACCTTCGGCAGCGGCGTCATTTTCAAGGCTTCATCGACCGCGGGCATGATGTTGCTGGAATTCCGAAAGATGTCGATCATGTCGACGGGACGGCCGATCTCGAGCAGCGAAGCAACAAAGGGTTTTCCGAGCAGGCTCTTGCCGACATGTCCCGGATTGACCGGGATCATGTCGTAGCCGCGTTGCGCCAGGTATTTGAAGGCGAAGTAGCTTGGCCGCACATTCACCGGTGAGGCGCCGACCATGGCAATCGTTTTCACCCCGTTGAGAATTTCCCGGATGTAGTTGTCGGAGTAGGCGTCATGGTTCATTTAGAAAGTCCCACATTCCTCATGGTGAGGAGCGCGTCTTCGCGCGTCTCGAACCATGAGGCCAGATCCTTCGAGACGCGGCCGAGAGGCCGCTCCTCAGGATGAGGAATCATTTTACCTATCTTGCCATTTCGGTTCGCGTTTTTCGATGAAGGCGCCGATGCCTTCCTCGGCGTCGCGCGCCATCATGTTCTCGGTCATCACCTCTGCCGCATAGCGATAGGCTTCCGCAAGGTTCATTTCCGCCTGGCGGTAGAAGGCGGCCTTACCGAGCTTTATCGTATAAGCCGATTTGAGGGCGACCTTTTTCGCCAGCGCGATCGCCGCATCCCGTTCGGCCCCGGCAGCAACGACACGGTTGATAAGGCCGATATCGCGCGCCCGCGCGGCTGATACCGGCTCGCCGGTAAGCAACATTTCCATCGCCTGCTTGCGCGCAACGTTGCGCGACAGTGCCACCATCGGGGTCGAACAAAACAGTCCGATATCGACGCCCGGGGTTGCGAAGGTCGCCGGCTCCGAAGCGACCGCAAGGTCGCAGCTTGCCACCAATTGGCATCCGGCGGCGGTGGCGACGCCCTGGACGGCTGCGACCACCGGCTTCGGCAAATGCACGATGGCCTGCATCATCGCGCTGCAGGCATTCATGACTTGCGAGAAATAGGCGCGGCCGCGATCGGGGTCGGTGCGGCGCGCGGTCAACTCCTTCATGTCATGGCCGGCACAGAACGCCGGACCGTTAGCCGCGATCACAACCGCGCGCACCTTTGCGTCATCGTGAATTTCCTTCAGCGCCGCGTGCAGTTCGCCGATCATGTCTTCCGACAGGCTGTTGCGGGCCGCAGGCCGGTTGAGCGTGAGCAGCGTGATGCTGCCCAGCGTCTCGCGCAGCAAGATCGGCGATCGTGACGAGGCGGCGCGCGCGGTCTGGGTCTTCATCGAAATATCCACTTGGGCAACTCGGGCATCCTAATGTAACAAGCGGCGCGAGGCGAGGGCAGGCGGAGCGACATGAAAATTGCGAGAATGAGCGTGGCCGAACTGGAGAAGTTCCTCCATCTCGAATTTCCCCAGGCCTTCAGCGACGGCGATATCTCGATTGAAAGCGCCGATGGCGCCTCCTGCCTGCTGCGCCAGCGTTACAGCGACCGCATGCTGCGTCCGGGCGGAACGGTTTCGGGGCCAACGCTGATGGCGCTGGCGGATTTCGCCATGTATGTGGTGCTGCTGTCGGCAATTGGCCCGATCAGCCTTGCGGTCACCACGAACCTCAACATCAATTTTCTGCGCAAGGGCGCGCCGGGACAGGATGTCCTTGCGGCCGCGCGGCTTTTGAAGCTGGGCAAGCGGCTTGCGGTCGGCGAGATCAATCTGCTGTCGGGTTCATCGCCGGAGCCGATTGCGCACGTCACATCGACCTATTCCATTCCAGATATTTAGCGTTTTGTACGGTATTATACCACCATAATTCTAACATATTGTTTTAATGGCATTAATTGAGGCCGCCCGGCATTGACGCGCCCGGAGGACCTATTTAGAAACCCGGCAGTTCGGCGCGCTCGCGTCCGATATCCCCTTTTCACGGATTTCCTCACATGAAAACGTTTTCGGCAAAGCCCGCCGAGGTGACGAAGAAGTGGGTGTTGATCGACGCCAAAGGTCTGGTGGTCGGTCGGCTCGCTTCGCTGGTCGCGATGCGTTTGCGCGGCAAACACCTTCCGACCTATACGCCTCATGTCGATTGCGGTGACCACGTCGTCATCATCAACGCGGCGCACGCGGTTCTCACCGGGCGCAAGCGCGACAACAAGGTCTATTACAATCACACCGGCTTCATCGGCGGCATCAAGGAGCGCACTGCAAAGTCGATCCTGGAGGGCCGTTTTCCCGAGCGCGTGGTCGAGAAGGCCATCGAGCGCATGATTCCGCGCGGGCCGCTTGGCCGCGTGCAACTCGGCAACTTGCGGGTTTATCCCGGGCCCGAGCACCCGCATGAAGCCCAGCAACCCGAGAAAGTCGATATCGCCGCAATGAACCGCAAGAACATGAGGGCCGCATAAGATGTCCGACACCATGCAGTCGCTCGATCAGTTGTCGCAGCTCAGGCCGGCCACGCCGGAGGCGCCGAAATACGTCAAGAAGGTCGACAAGCTCGGCCGTGCCTACGCCACCGGCAAGCGCAAGGACGCGGTCGCCCGCGTCTGGATCAAGCCGGGCGCCGGCAAGATCGTGGTCAACACCCGCGAAGTCGAAGTCTATTTCGCCCGTCCGGTGTTGCGGATGATGATTCAGCAGCCGTTGGTGGCGGCCGCGCGCGCGGGCCAGTACGACGTGATCTGCACGGTCGCCGGCGGCGGTCTGTCGGGCCAGGCGGGCGCGGTGCGTCACGGCATATCGAAGGCGCTGACCTATTTCGAACCGGATCTGCGCGGCCTTCTGAAGAAGGGTGGCTTTCTGACCCGCGACTCGCGCGTGGTCGAGCGCAAGAAGTACGGCCGCGCAAAGGCGCGCAAGTCGTTCCAGTTCTCGAAGCGCTAACAGCTTCGCTAAAACTTGCCGAGAATCTTGCTACCATGAAATTCGAAGAGGGCGCTAGTTGGCGCCCTTTTTGCTGGGTATTTGCCGACGAGTTGACGCAGTTTTTCCCGAAAACTTGCCCCCGCGCGCAAACGGATTGCCAACACGGCGATCGTAGTGTGCGGCGATCGCAATCGTGCGAATCGCAAATGGCGCGCGCTGGTTTTGGCCGTGACGCCGCATCACTGGGTGGCCCATGTCGCTCGATACCTCTACGCTTTACCTCGTCGCCACGATGGTTGCCGCAATGCTCGGCGCGATGCTGCTGTTTTTTGGCAAGCAGGAGGAGATCCCGGCGTTGAAATGGTGGGGAACCGCCTATTTGCTCGGCGCGGCATCGGTGGCGCTCTGGACCCTTGCGAGCAACGTGCTTGGCGAGCTGCTGTCGTTGGCGCTGAATGCCGTCGGCTTCATCGCCTGCGGCATGGTCTGGAACGCCTCGCGCGTATTCCATGGCCGCAAGCCGAATCTGCCCGGGCTCGTTTTGGGCGCGTTGGCCTGGATCGCCACGGCGGTGACCCTGGCCCCCGAGGCGATCGCGATGCGCCTGACGATCGGCGCCGGCATCGTCGCCGTCTATGCGGCGCTGACGGCCACCGAATTGTGGTCGGAGCGCCGCCGGACGTTACAGGGGCGCTGGCCAGCGGTCGTGGTCCCGGTGATGCACGGTTTTGTGCTGATGCTGCCGATCCTGCTTGGCGACCTCCTGCATCCGCAGGACGGCAAGTTCTCCGGCAGCATCTGGGTCACCATGTTCGCGATCGAGCTTGTGCTCTACGCGGTCGGAACCGTGTTCCTGATCTTCATGCTGGTGTCGGAACGCACCGTCAGCGCGCACAAGACGGCAGCATCGATGGACCCGCTGACCGGCATGTTCAACCGCCGCGGCTTCGCGGAGGCGACGTCGCGGGTGATCGAACGCGAAGCCAAGGCCGGCCGCCCGGTGACGGTGATGATCTTCGACATCGACCATTTCAAGTCGATCAATGACCGCTTTGGCCATCCGGCAGGCGATGAAATTCTCAAACTGTTCGCCACCATCGTGCTCAACACCCTGCGGATCAGCGACCTCTCGGGGCGAATCGGCGGCGAGGAATTCGCCGCGTTGCTGCCGTGTTCGCTCGAAGAAGCCGTGCTTGCCGCCGAACGCGTGCGCGAGGCATTCGAGGCTTCGGGAATCATGGACGATACCGGGCCGGTCGATACCACGGTCAGCATTGGTGTGGCGGGCGGGCCGGCGGGCACCGAGCTCGAAGTGTTGCTGGCAGCGGCGGATACCGCGCTTTATCAGGCCAAACGCGCCGGCCGCAACCGCGTCGAGACGGCCGAGGAGCTGCCCTTGTCGCTGGAGAACTGGCGGCGAAAGACCGCGGGCACTGCGCGTCAATTTGTTGGCGTTGCAAGCCTGGCCTGAGAGGCGCGGACGAAGCGGTAACCTCGCATTTACCATTCGATCCATATCATCTCGGCCATGATTACGATCCGTAGCCAGAGCGCGCATGCAGCGCTTGTTTCGCTGGAGGCCGCCGCCGCTTCCGCGCGCGGCGGGTTTGCCTGCATGTTCTCGACTTCGGACGAATTTGAGACGGCGCTGATCACCGAGCGGCGGGCGCAAGGCCGCTACGCTCCTCGGCGAAGTCGCTGGCCCGCCGTCATGCTGATCGGCTGTGCCCTGATGATGGCCGGTGCTGTCCTGCTCCTGAACTGAGTGTCGCCAGGGATTGAGCCGGCGGACGCTGCCAGGCGTCTTTCTTTCGGCTTTCTGCGGCTTTTCATTTTGATGGTTCGTGCCGCTTCAACAACGCGGTGGGTTGGGTTAGAGACGGGAGTTCTCAAAACGAGAGGTCGGACCCAATGATCACCGAAATCGCTCAAATCGACGTCAAGCCCGGTACCGAGAAGGACTTTGAGGCTGCGGTCGCCAAGGCCCGCGCGGCCTTTGGCCGTTCCCCGGGTTTTCACGGATTTGAGCTGCATCGCTCGATCGAAAAACCGCAGCGCTATCGTCTCATGGTCAAATGGGAGACCCTCGAAAACCACACCGTCGACTTCCGCGGTTCGGAGAATTTCGCCGAGTGGCGCGCGCTGGTCGGACCGTATTTCGCGTCCCCGCCGGAGGTCGAACACACCAACAAGGTGCTGACCTCGGCAGCCTGACGGCCGTCGGGCGCGAACCTCACACCGCCGCTTCGGCGGCGGCGCCTTCAGCCTTGAAATGATCGATCATGACCTTGGCGACGGCCATCAGGGGCAAAGCGAGCGCTAGGCCCCAGATACCGAACACCACGCCCAGCAGGATCTGGAATGCAAATAGTGTGGCGGGGGGAATGTCGAGCGCCTGGCGTTGGAGCATCGGCGTGAGGATGTAGCTTTCCAGCGCGTGAATGCCGAGAAAAAGCGCAAGGGCGCTAAGCGCTGCGACCCATCCGGATGCGAGGCTTGCGAGCACGACGATCAACCCGCCGATCAACGCGCCGATCGTCGGAATGAAGGTGAGCAGGCCGGCCTGTATAGCCAGGATGAACGAACTCTGGATGCCGATGATGGCAAGGCCGATCCAGGTGACCACGAAGACCGCGAACATGGTGATGATCTGCGCAATCAGCCAGCGCTCCAGTGTTTCGCCGATCCGGTCGACGATGACGGTGGCGCGGGGCCGGTGCCGCGAGGGGACCATGAATAACAACCCCCTTCGATAGACTCCGGGCTGCGCTGCGAAGGCCAGTCCGAGAAACAGCACGATAAAGAAATTTCCGACCGCGCTCACGGTGCCCAGCAACAGCCTGAAGGTCTGGCTGATGATCGCGCCGCCGCTCGAGGCGATCGTGCTGGCGCTCGGAAGATTATGCGCCGGCGCGGAAGTGCCCGGTGTTTCCGGTGCCGATGACGGCGTCAATGCCGCATTGCCAATGTCGAAAAAACTGGTGTCGATGCCGTGTCGATCAAGGAAGGTTTTGACGCCGATCAGCTGGGTCTTGATGGTGTCGCTGAGCACAGTCGCCTGTTGCGCGATGGTGGCACCGCCAAGCACCAACGCTCCCGCCAGCAAGCTTGCGAGCACCAGGCAGACAATCGTGAGCCGAAGCGAATGCGGCCAAGTGACGATGCGGCCGAGCCTGTCGGTGACGGCGTTCAGCGCCACACCGAGCAGCATGCCCGCGAAGATCAGAAACAGCGTAGCTGCGAATTGCCAGACGAACAGCAATAGCGCCGCAAACAATACGACGCCGATACCGCCTACCGAAATCGACCATGCCAGATCGTTGCGGGCCCGAATACGGTCGTGAGCGGAGGAGGCCACGCTGATTCCTCATTCAACTCGGTTGCTGCCAGCACTCTTTCGCTTAACACGTCCGGGATCAAGCGGAGAAGGCGCCGCCGGTTTGACGCCACCGCATTGGTTGTGCAAAGCGATGATCGGAAAAACGCCGGTAAGCGGGGGCGCGGGTTATGAATTTCAAATGGGTCGGGCCGTTGGCGTTGTTGGCCGCGCTTGTGATCGGCGACCAGATACGCATCAACCGGCCCGGCCACAAATATCGCCTGACGGTCGAGGTGGAAACGCCGGAGGGGATCAAATCGGCCTCCGGCGTCCTGGCCGTTCATCCCGACCGGGGTTACAGCCGTCGCGGGCGTACCAGTACCAAGGGCGATGCCATATTCGTCGATCTCGGCGGAGGCAAAAATCTGGTGGCGCTGCTGGCCCACATCGACGGAACGCTCGATCTTGACGGGATCAATTATGTGGCATTGCGCGCCTATAGAGCCGCCGGCCGCAACGTGTCATTCAACGACATGAACCGGATGACCGGCTCCGTGCCGGTGACGGGAGCGCTGATCCCGGTCCTTGTAACCTTCGCGGTGCCAGGCGATCCCGCTTCCGCGCGGACCGTGCCGCCGGACGATCTGGCCGCCGCGCTCGGCAAGGGATTTCGCCTCCACGGCGTTTCTGCCGAGGTGGTGCCGAACGGGATGTGGCCGCTCGATTTCGGGGGTGCGTTCGGAGAGCCGGTGACCCGCGGGATCGAGGCGAAATTTCCATGGTGGAATGGGTCGGACACTCCGGCGGCGATTGCGATTCGGGCGGCGGGCGTGCCGGGCGGCGAGGCGATCGATCCAAAAGAGGTCTTCACGCGAAAATAGCATTACCGCTGTGCGGCCTAACCGGTTGATCCGGCGTCGGCCGCCGGGCATGATCGGCGCCGACAGTTGCGACGATTTGAGGCAATGACTTTGGGATTGGATTTGAGGCGATGAGGAGGCCGGTAGTCGGTGTGATCGGGAACGCCTATCGCATCGAAAATCGATTTGCGACGCAGATGGTCGGAGAGCGAAACCTCCGCGCGGTGGCCGAGGTCGCGGGCGCACTGCCACTGATGTTTGCGGGCTCCCCCGACATCACGGACATCGGTGCCCTCCTGGACGCGGTCGACGGTGTCGTGCTGACGGGCGCGCGCGCCAATGTCCACCCGACGCGATTTCGCACCGATCCGGATCCGCGGCACGAACCTTATGACGTCCATCGCGACGACGTGGCGTTGGCATTATCGGAAGCCTGCGTCACCCGCGGCGTCCCGCTGTTCGGTATCTGCCGCGGCTTGCAGGAGATGAATGTCGCCTTCGGCGGCTCGCTCCATCCGGAAATCCGCGATTTGCCCGGCCGCATGAACCATCGGATGCCGCGTCTGGAGAACGGTGAAATCCATCCCGATCCCCTCGTCATCTTTGCCGACCGGCACGACGTCAGCCTGGTCCCCGGGGGCGCCTTCGCGCGGCTGTTGGGCTGCGAGACCATTCGCGTGAACTCGCTGCACGGTCAGGGTATCCTCGAACCCGGCGAACGGGTCGTGGTCGAGGGCACGGCTGAGGACGGCACGATCGAGGCGATCCGGATCGCGGACGCGCCGGCGTTTGCACTCGGCGTGCAGTGGCACGCGGAATACGATCCGCAGAAAAATCCCATCAACCGCGCCTTGTTTCAGGCTTTTGGCGAGGCGTTGGTGGCGCACCAACGCCTCCGATAGTCCCGGGCGCCCCGGACCTCGCAAGTGTGCTGCCGGGAAGCCACTCCGTCCTTGAGCGCGGCCGCCTGCTCAGGCCGCCTTGTCCACTTTTTCAACCTTCACGCCGCCACCCTCCAGCAGCATGACCTTGTTGAGAAGCTTGACCAGCGCATAGACGGCTTCGATCGCGGGCGCGGCCGTATTGGTCAGCTTGGCCATTTCCAGGATTGAACCGATCAGCGCCTCGGTTTCAAGCGAGCGGCCGGCTTCCACATCCTGCAGCATCGAGGTCTTATGCGCGCCGACGGCTTCGGCGCCGGCGATCCGCTTGTCGATGCTGACGCGGAAGGTCACGCCGAGTTTCTGGGCGATATCCTGCGCTTCCTTCATCATCGTCGCCGCCAGCTCACGCGTTTCGGCGAACTGGCAGATGTCCACCAGCGTGGCATGGGTCAGCGCCGAGATCGGGTTGAAGGAGAGGTTGCCCCAGGCTTTCAGCCAGATCTCCGAACGGATATCCGGCAGCACCATCGATTTCAGCCCGGCCTTGATGAACACGTCGTGCAATTCCTTGACCCGCTCGGTCTCCTTGCCGTCGAGTTCGCCGATCGGGAAGCGGTCGCCCTCGACGTGATGAATGACCCCGGGGGCGATTGCCGCCGCTGCTGGATAGACCACGCAGCCGATCAGACGCTTCGGATCGATATTTTTGGTCAGCACGCCGGAGGGATCGAGACTTTGCAGCTTGTGATTTTCGTACTGGCCGCCGAGTTTTTGGAAGTACCACCATGGCAGGCCGTTTTGCACGGTCAGCACGATGGTGTCGGGACCAAGCAGCGAATCGATATCGCGCACCACCTGGTCCAGGAAATGCGCCTTCACCGCCAGCACGACGATATCCTGCTTGCCGGCCTCAGACGGCTTGTTGACGGCCTTCATTCGGGCGGTCTGAACCTTGCCGTCGTGCCACTCCAGCTTCAATCCGTTCCGCTGGATCGCGGCGAGATGGGCCCCCTGGTCGATCACGGTGACGTCCTCGCCCGCCAGCGCAAACTTGGCCGCTAGCAATCCGCCGATCGCGCCCGCGCCGACCACGCAAATCCGCTTCTGCTTGGGCGGGGCGCCCTTAAGATACGGGCTCGGCAGCACCTGGTCGAAAACGTTGGAGAGACTGCCGACGCCGTCGATCACGATGTCGACCACGTTGTGGGCATCGCCCATGGTGCCGGCGCCGAGTGAGGTGCCGCAGGCGATGATATCGCCCGGCATCAGCGTCACGTCCTTGGAGATGGCGGCGACCAGCCTGTGCGGCGGGAAGAACATGTCAGCGACCGGATAATTCTGCCGTTCCTTGCCGTTCAGGATGGTCTTCACCGACAGCTTCATCGGATCGAGGCCGGTCGCGATGACGGGACCGAATACACCGAAGGTGTCAAAACTCTTCGCGCGCGCCCATTGTTCGAACGACTTGTCCTTGCGCAGGAGGTCGACGGCGGTGACGTCGTTGACGCAGGTATAGCCGAAGATGTATTCGCCGGCCTCGGCTTCCGAGATGTTGAAGCATTTCTTGCCGATGACGACGCCAAGCTCGCCTTCATAGATGATCTTGCCGGCATAGGTGGCCGGCCGCTCGATCGGCCGGTTGGCGGGCCAATAGGCATTCGGCGCCTTCAGGAACCACAGCGGCTCCTTCGGCTCCTTGAAATCGTTCTTGGCCGCGAGCTGGTGGAAATTATTCCACAAACAGATCATTTTCGACGGCTCGCACGGCGTCAGAACCCGAACGTCCGAAAGCTTCAATGTTTGGCCGCTCGGCTGCGCACCGGCGAACAGGTCGCCGGTATGAACCGCGATCGTCTCGCCTTCCAGTGTGCCGAAGCCGGACTTCCCACCCTGCTCAAAACGAATCCATTTCGCCATCTTGCGACCCTCCCGGTAACGGTCGCGTCATTTTTGTCGCGCGACCCGTTGCTCATTGTAGTCTTGATGCGGTTGCCTGCAATCATGCACTGCATCATTGGGCGGGCCTGCGGGCGAAGCGATAGTTGCGGCTATTCAAGGCCATAAGCGTACCGCACCTATCAATTCGGTCGAGGCCGCCGCTACAAAAACAAAGGGCGCTTCGATCGGAAGCGCCCTTTGCATTTTCAGATCGACGCGCGAAGCCGCGCGTGAAAATCACTGCGAGTAGTACATGTCGAATTCGACAGGATGCGGGGTCATCTCGAAGCGCTCGACTTCGGTCATCTTCAACTCGATGAAGCTGTCGATGAAGTCGTCATCGAACACGCCGCCGTGCTTGAGGAATGCGCGATCCTTGTGGAGATTTTCCAGCGCCTCGCGGAGAGAGCCGCAAACCGTCGGGATCGATTTGAGTTCTTCCTTCGGCAGGTCGTAGAGGTCCTTGTCCATCGCCGGACCGGGATCGATCTTGTTCTTGATACCGTCGAGGCCGGCCATCAGCATCGCCGCAAAGGCGAGATACGGATTGGCCATCGGATCGGGGAACCGCACCTCGACCCGCTTTGCCTTCGGATTGGAGGTATAGGGAATGCGGCAGGAGGCCGAACGATTGCGCGCGGAGTAGGCGAGCAGCACCGGCGCCTCGTAGCCCGGCACCAGACGCTTGTAGGAATTGGTGGACGGGTTGGTGAAGGCGTTGATCGCCTTGGCATGCTTGATGATGCCGCCGATGTAATGCAGGCAGGTCTCCGAGAGGTCGGCGTATTTGTTGCCGGCGAATACCGGCTTGCCGGCTTTCCAGATCGATTGATGGCAGTGCATGCCGGAGCCATTGTCGCCATAGACCGGCTTCGGCATGAAGGTGGCGGTCTTGCCGTAGATGTGGGCGACCTGCTGGATGCAGTATTTGTAGATCTGCATCTGGTCGGCCATCAGCGTCAGCGTGTCGAACTTCATGCCGAGCTCGTGCTGGGCGGACGCCACCTCGTGGTGATGCTTCTCGACCTTGACGCCCATCTTGGCCATCGCGCCGAGCATTTCCGAGCGCATGTCCTGCACCGAGTCCTGCGGCGGAACGGGAAAGTAACCTGCCTTGGTGCGGATGCGGTGGCCGAGGTTGCCGCCCTCATACTCGGTATCCGAGTTGATCGGCAGTTCCGAGGAATCCAGCCGGAAGCCGGTGTTGTAGGGCGTGGTCTGGTAGCGGACGTCGTCGAACACGAAGAATTCTGCCTCCGGTCCGAAGTAAACGGTGTCGCCGACGCCCATCGACTTGACCATGGCCTCGGCCTTCTTGGCGATGCCGCGCGGGTCGCGGTTGTAGGGCTCCCCGGTGGTCGGCTCCAGCACGTCGCAGGTGATGACCATCGTGGTCTCGGCGAAGAATGGATCGATCGTCGCGGTGACCGGATCGAGCATCAGGCACATGTCGGATTCGTTGATCGCCTTCCAGCCGGCGATCGACGAGCCGTCGAACATCAGGCCTTCCGCGAACGTATCCTCCTCGACCATGCCGACGTCGAAAGTCACGTGCTGCCACTTGCCGCGCGGATCGGTGAAACGCAGGTCGACGTATTTGACGTCGTTGTCCTTGATCGATTTCAGGACGTCTTTGGCGGTCTTCATGAATACCCCTTTTGGCTTACAGGTCGTCGTGATCTGGCCGCCGGCAGCGACCGTCGGTCATGCTCAATACAATTGGGGCAAGCCCAATACAATATCAGAGAATCGGCAACTCCTGCTCAGATGGCGTCCAGGCCGGATTCCCCGGTGCGGATACGAATGGCTTCCTCGATGTTGGATACAAAGATCTTGCCGTCGCCGATGCGCCCGGTCTGGGCCGCGCGCCGGATCGCGTCGATGGCGCGCTCGACCAGGTCATCCCCGATGACGATCTCAATCTTCACCTTGGGCAGAAAATCGACAATGTACTCCGCACCGCGATAGAGCTCGGCGTGGCCCTTCTGCCGGCCAAAACCCTTGGCTTCCGTGACGGTAATGCCCTGCAATCCCACTTCCTGAAGCGCTTCTTTCACCTCGTCGAGCTTGAATGGCTTGATGATGGCTTCGATTTTTTTCACTAAGCGCCTCCCGGGCAATTCCACATTCAGACTGCGGTTCTGTTTCCGCGTTGGGCTAATGTCGCGCAAGTTGTTCGATCGTATAACCCTGACGTCGCAGCGCTGCCTGACCGCCACGGCTGCTCGATCTCATGGTCACCGTGAGCGAGACGGCTTCCTCAAAAGCAGGGTCTATGCCAAGTTTGGCAGGATGCCTGATTATGAAATGTTATCAGACTTTTAGGGAGCACCGACGAGGTGTTGCAGCGATCGGCGATCCTAGCCTAGCCTACGAAATAGGCAAACCGGTCAAACACTGTGCAGCCGGCTGGAGGTTGGTCCCTCGTGGCGTGGAAAATGCCTCGGAATGAGGCGCTTGTACCAGGAATTTGGCATGGAAGTTCTGACCACGGCTGAGATGGAGCGCGCCGACCGGCTAACCATTGCCGCAGGCACGCCCGGCTTCGCGCTGATGCTGAGTGCGGGACAGGCCGTTGCCCAGGCCGCGATGGACATGGTGGAGGAGGGGCCGATCCTGGTGGTTGCAGGCTCCGGCAACAACGGCGGCGATGGCTTTGTGGCGGCGGCTGAACTGGCGGCCCTTGGCCGCGAGGTCTCGATCATCTTGCTGTGCGAGCGCGACACCCTGCGGGGCGATGCGGCCTCAGCGGCCAAGGGATGGAAGTATCCGGTATTGCCGTTCAATCCGCAGGCGATCGGCAAACCCGCGCTGATCGTCGATGCGTTGTTCGGCGCCGGCCTCAACCGCCCCGTCAAGGGCGATCTGCACGACATGATCGAGGCGATCAACTTGAACGGCGCGCCGGTTCTCAGCGTCGACTTGCCGAGCGGTGTCAATGGCAGCACCGGCGCGGTGATGGGCGTTGCGGTGCGCGCCACCGAGACCGTCAGCTTTTTCCGCCGCAAGGTGGCTCATCTATTGTTACCGGGCCGGATTCATTGCGGCCGAGTCCGCGTAGCTGATATCGGGATCGATGCCAGCGTGCTTGGGGAAATCCAGCCGCGGACGTTCGAGAACATTCCGCAAGCCTGGCGCAAGGCCTTTCCCGTGCCGCAAGTCGACGGCCACAAATACGCCCGCGGCCATGCGATCGTCGTCTCCGGCGATATCGCAGCGACAGGAGCGGCGCGGCTGGCGGCGCGCGGGGCTTTGCGGGCTGGCGCCGGGCTCGTCACGCTGGCATCGCCCCGGGACGCGCTTGCCGTCAACGCTGCCGCGCTGACCGCCGTGATGGTTCGATCGATCGACACGGCGATCGAATTTACCGAATGGTTGAGCGACAGGCGGCTCAATGCGTGCGTGATTGGGCCGGGCGCCGGCGTTGGAAAGCGCACCCGCGATTTCATATTCACCGCGCTGTCCGCAAGTCGCGGCCTGGTGCTGGATGCCGATGCGCTGACGAGCTTTGCCGAAGCGCCCGATCGTCTGTTCGAGGCGATCAAGGCCGTGCCCGACGCGCCGGTGGTTCTGACCCCGCATGAAGGAGAATTTCCCCGGCTGTTCAGTGATATGAGCAACAAGCATCCGGATCGCTCGAAGCTCGAACGCGTTCGGGCCGCCGCCGAGCGCGCCGGCACCGTCGTCCTGCTCAAGGGGCCGGATACGGTGGTGGCCTCACCGGATGGTCGCGCCACCATCGCAGCCAACGCGCCGCCCTGGCTTGCCACCGCTGGCGCCGGCGACGTGCTGGCCGGCATAATCGCCGGGCTCCTGGCGCAGGGCGTGCCGGCGTTCGAGGCGGCCAGCATCGGGGTCTGGATGCATGGCGAGGCGGCGCGCGAGGCCGGTCCCGGCCTGATCGCGGAGGACCTGCCGGAGGTGCTGCCTGCCGTGTTCCGGCGCCTCTACGACGAATTCGAAATTGATTACTAAGAATGCTGAGGCAGCTCGAACTTGAAGACATGGATGCTGCGGCGCGGATTTTCCGGATTTCATTCGACCAGGCGTTCCCTACGTTGGCCAGCCTGCATACGCCCGAGAAAGATCAATGGTTCTTCCGCGAGCGGGTGTTCAGGGCGTGCGCGGTTTGGGGCGCATTCGACAGCGCCGTGATGGTCGGAATGATTGCCTTCCGAGAGGATTGGATCGACCAATTGTATGTGCTGCCGAACCATCAGGGGCATGGCGTCGGCACCGAGTTACTGCAAGTCGCCCAGCGTTCGTTCGGTCGCCTGCAGCTTTGGACGTTCCAGCGCAATGCGCAGGCTCGGCGCTTTTATGAAGCGCGAGGCTTTGCCCTGGTCCGCCAAACAGACGGCGCTGGAAATGAGGAGAGGGAGCCGGATGCTCTCTATCTCTGGGCCCGCTCGTAGCTCAAGGGGCGGCGGCCGCAGACGGTCAAAATGGTCCGGCGCTGAAGCGAAACGGCTGCACCACATCGAAGGCCGCCTTCGTCAGCGGCACGGCGTAGTCGACGGTCAGCGCGCCGAACGGCGAGGCCCAGGTCAGGCCCGCCCCCACCGAAGAGCGCACGACGTTGGACTTGGCGAGCTGCAATGATTGCGCCGAGCCCGGAAATGTCGTCGGCCCGCTGTAGCGAAAGACGCTGCCGGCGTCGACAAAGGCGGTGGCCTTGAGGCCGTACTCCTGCGGCACGCCGGGGATCGCGCTCTGCAGTTCCGCCGTCGTCGCCCAGTACATGCTGCCGCCGACATTATCCATGGTCGTGCCGGGGGTGATGTCGCGTGGGCCGAAACCGTTGGGCGCAAATCCGCGCACCATGGTCGGGCCGCCGAAGAAACTGTTGAGCAGCGGCACCTGCTGGCCGCCCCAGCCGGTGACGTAGCCGCCTTGCGCACGCACCAGGCTCACCACATCGTCGTTGATCGGATGATAGTAGCGCAGGTCCCCGGTGGTGCGCAGGAATTTAACATCGCCGCCGAGGCCGGCGAGATCCTGCGTGAGCTGCGATTTGAATCCGCTGGTCGGGCTCTTGGTATTATCCAAGGTGCTGTAGGTGACGGTATTGCCGACGGCCGAGACCCATTGCGGTCCGGCGAGCGCGGCCTGCTGGATCGGAAGCGACGTCGCCGCGGTCAGAGACGCCGGGTTCAGTGTGACGTCCTGGTTATAGATGGAATAGCGGTATTGCACGCCGAGCTGTTCGGTGATCGGCGTGCCGAGCTGCATCGTCGCGCCATAGATCGTGCTGCCGTAGGACTGATAGGGGCTCGTATCGTTCTGCCTGCCATATAGTTCGATGCCCGCGGCGACGCGGGTGCCCAGAAAATACGGCTCCGAGGCCGACAGATCGACCCCGCGTGCGTATTGGCCGTAAGTCAGCGTTGCGCTGACCGCCTTGCCTGAGCCCAGGAAACTGCGGTCGCCGATCTTGACCTCGCCGAGAAAACCATCGGTCGTCGAGTAGCCGCCGGAGACAAATAAATCTCCGGTCGGTTGCTCCGCCACCTCGACATCGAGCACCACGCGGTCCGGAGCCGAGCCGGGCCGCCGCGAAATCTTGACGGACTTGAAATAGTTCAGGTTCTTGAGGCGGCGTTCGGCGCGATCGATCAGGGTCTTGTTGTAGGCGTCGCCTTCGGCAAAATCGAATTCACGCCGGATCACATAGCCGCGGGTACGCGTGTTGCCGTGGATCTCGACGCGTTCGACATAAGTCCGCGGCCCCTGATCGATCGTGAACGCGACGTCGATGCGCTTTGCTTCGGCATTGCGGGTGGTGCGGGGCAGGGCTTGCGCAAAGGGGTAGCCGAGCTTTGCGAGCTCGACCGCGAGAACTTCGCTGGTCCTGTCCAGCGCGTTGCCGTCGAATCTGGCGCCCGACCGCGCCGTCAGCAGACGGTGAAGCTTCTCGGTATCCAGTCCCGGCAGATTGCTGACGACGTTGATGTCGCCGAAATGGTAGATCGGGCCTTCATCGATGGTAAATGTCAGCGTAAATCCGTGGATCGCCGGATCGTATTCGGCCTTGGCCGAAGCCACGTTGGCATCGGCATAGCCCTTGCTGCGATAGTACATCCGCAGTTGCTCACGATCGGCCGCGACGCGGTCGGGGTCGTAGTCATCGCCGCCAGTCAGAAAGCTCAGCATGTTGGTTGCGGACGTCTTGATGACGGCGGCGAGTTGCCGCTTGCCGAAAGCCTGATTGCCGACGAAATTGATCTGCCGCACCGTTGTCTTCGCGCCCTCCGTCACGACATAGACGAGGTCGACGCGGTCATTGCCGCGATCGATGATCTGCGGAACGACGCCGATATCGTCGCGCCCCTTGTGCCGGTAGGCTTCCATGATGCGGCCGACGTCGGCCTGCACCACGGCACGCTGCAGCGTACCTTGGGGCTTGGTTTCGACGATGGCTGAAAGGTCCTTGTCCTGAATCTTCTTGTTGCCTTCGAACGCGACGCGGCCAAGCACCGGGGCTTCCGTCAGGTGCACGACCAGCCGCTCGCCGGCCCGTTCGATCGTGACCTTGTCGAACAAGCCCGTCGCCAGCAGCGCCTTGAGCGCCGCATCGCGCGCGGCGTCGTCGAACCTGCCGTCGGGCGCCGCATGGAAATAGGAACGCACCGTGTCGGCGTCGATGCGGCGATTACCCTCAACAATGATCGTCTCGCGCGCTCGTGCGTCGGCCACGGCGGCGGCCGATGCCGAAATAGGCCCGAGCACGGCGACGACCAGCGCGCCCACCGCGACCAAGCGACGCCATTGCGGGCGTGGCGCCGTGCACCGCGCCACGATGTCCTGAGCTGTCTCCACGGGGGGAGCCAAGAGCCCGCGCTTGGCGAAAGAATGTCGGGGGCAAGGCCAGTTGCGGGTCTGACTGCCAGCGGGCTGCCACAATTTCGACGCAGGGCCGAACCGCCCGTTCCCAGAATTGTCGCATAGCCGCTTCAAATGCCCGCTAGCGAAACAGCCGGAAAACGTCCGCTCTGACCGTGTCATACGGGAGCGCGCTTTTGGAGCATCACATGCGCTACGCCGCAGCTCTCGTCACTTGCCTTCTGCTGATCCCTCCCGCGGATGCAGCGGTCACGCCGGAGATCGACCCGCGCGCCTCGCTCAGTGTGGTCCAGCAGTGGATCTACAATTACCGCGCCAAGCCCGACTACGCGCATGTCGCCGCGGCCGTGCGCGTCCTGTTCCACGCGCAGACCTTCAAGGAGCCAGAGAATTCCGGCATCTATCTCGGCTTCATCGCCGGCGCGATCGCGTCGAACCCCGCCCGGGCCGAGCAGCTCGTGAACAGTTTTTTTCCGATGCCGCCGGAGGACGAATGGGTGATCGTCCGTGCCATCGCCTATTCGGGATTACCGGACTGGAGGAACTTGCTGCGCCGGATCGCGCCGAGGATGCCGGGACGCAAAGTGATGATCGACAGCTACCTCGCGGGAACGCTGCCGACCTTGACCGCCATCCCGCTGGAAGAAGCAACGCCCGGCATGCTCGACAAACTCCGCGGCGTCTTTACCAAAAACCCTTTTGCCAAGGACGACAAGAACCTGAAGCTGAAGCAGACCTTCGCCGGGAATCAGGATCTGCTGGACACGTTGTGGGGATATTATTTCGCGACGGGCTCGCACGTCCCGATTCAGCGCATCATGCAGATGCTGCCCTGGAGCAAGAGCCGCGACACCGTCGACAAGCTGACGGTCGGCAGCATGGCGCGCTACACGCTGGCAAGCTACGCGGTCCGCGATGCCGAGTTGCGCGAGTTTCTCCGCAGCCAACTGGCAAGCCAGCCGGCGGCGATCAAGCTGCCGCTCGGCGAGGTGATTGAGGCTGCCGATACGGTGCAGCTCGGCGCCGTGCGCAAGGATGCGCTGGCCGCTGTCGAAGAGCTCAAGGCCAAGGGCTCGGATTCCAGGCGCAACCTCGACTTCTGGGGCCAGGTTGGCGTCGGCGCGGTCGCGATCGGCTGCGTCTCGGCGGCGGCGCTTGGCCAGATCGCGGTCGGTATCCCCTGCGTGATCGGAGGCTCGGCGTCGCAGGGCCTGTTGTCATTCTGGGAAAAGCAGCAGCAGTGATTCCGGGGATCACGGATATTTGCGGCGGCGGATAATGCGCGCGCCGGGAGTGGCTGCGCTCATTTATTCTTTCCTCACTCGACACGGTACCATCGCACAAGCCGTGGCGCCGCCCAGTCGGTCGCGACATTCTCCATCAACCATCGTCCGGCATACTCGGCGGCGAATGCGATGCGCTGCGTCTGCCCGGGCTCGATGGCCAGCGTGTCCAGCCAGTACGGCTTCCAGCCATCGTCGAGCGGGTCCAATAGCCGAAAATGATGTCCGTGCAGGTGGAAGACGGTGGCGATCTCGCCGTGATTAATCAGGGCCAACACCACCACTCGGCCGGTCCTGACGCGGAAGGCCGGCGCGGCGGAGGTTGCGAAGTTTGCTGGCAGCACCCAGCCGGCTTGCGCTCCGCCCAGCGTCACCTCGAAGCGCAGGGCGCCCTTGAGGTCGAGCCGGGCCGGCTGGCCGTTGGATGGCAGCGCAGGCGCCGCGGCAAGCGGCGCAGCGCGCAGCGGCGGTTCGCGGGAGGTGACCAGGCGGGCGATAGGACGGGCTTCCCGGCCATCGTGCAGGAGGATCGCAGATGTCGACCCCGGCGGCGCGGTTGCATCGATGAACGTGTCGATCCGGCCCCCGGGAGCGAGGACCAGCGCGCCGTTGCGCGCCCGGAACGGCTCGGCGGGCTGACCGTCCAGGGCCATGACGCGGACGTCCTGTTCTTCTATTTTGATAGCAACGATATTGCGTTGACAGCCGTTGATAAAGCGAAGCCTGAGGCGTTCATGGGTACGCAGCGGGATATCTACCGTCGCCAGCCCGTTGATGGTGTAAATCGCCGTCGCGCCCTTGGGGTCGATGCCCGGCGCGATCGCGATCCCGTCCGGGCGCAGCCGCCAGTCCTCGATCAGGAACAGCTCGTCGCGGTCAACCGCTGGGGCTTCGCTCTCCCCGACGATCACGGGCAACGCCCGCGATGGCCGCGCCTGGCCGTCGCCCAGGAGCCGGAGGTCACACATCAGCGTGCCGGCCTGATGCAATGGAATCGCTAGTTTTTCCTTCGCTCCCGCCGAAAGCGCCGGCCGGACCGCCAGGGGCGCTGCCGCCTGGACGCCATCTATCCCATGCCAGCTCAGCACCACGGGGATCGGCAGTTCGTTCAGGAGCGAAATTTCGAGCTCATCGCCGCGCTTGAAGCGAAAATCGGCTTCCTGGGCGGGACTTTGGAGCGACCATATTGGGAACCCCGGGGCGTCCGGACGCAAGGCAAGGGTGCCTGCTTGCGCCTGAAGCGTCAGCAATCGGCGCCCATCGGTGGCCGCGATCCCGGGCAGGGCCGGACCGAGGATGGCGGCGCCCAGGCCAGCCATCAGCTCGCGCCGGTCCAGTCCAAAAAGTCGATTTGCCATGGCCTGGATGCGGACCATTTTCCGCCGGACATGTCCAGCGGCCGCAGGTACTTCGCAACAGGCTCTCAAATAGCCATTTTTTTGCTGCGCAGGCGTGACCACATGTTATAAGCCCGCCGCATCGATCAACTCTAGTATTTGGATCAGGTTCGTCCAAACACTAAGGTGATCTAATAACCCCAGGGAATGATGGCCGCCCGAAAGCCGCTCCGCAGGTTTCGGCCCCCATGCTCGGGTATCGGGCCGGACACAATGCTATCAGCGGGCGTGGCGGAACTGGTAGACGCGCTGGATTTAGGTTCCAGTGACGAAAGTTGTGGGGGTTCGAGTCCCTCCGCCCGCACCAGGCGCTGACGGCGTTTGCCTACAGAGGACAGGTTTTCGGAAGGGCAAATCTCCCTGAAGGACCGGGTCCGCCGAACCACTGGCGCAGGTGTGATGCCAAGCGTCGACCAGATTGACAATGTTCGCGCTGTCGAGGCCGGACCAAAGCGGGAAGAAGATTGACGCCATGCAAGTCACCGAAACCCTTGTCGAGGGATTGAAGCACGAATTCCAGATCAACGTTCCCGCATCGGATCTCGATGCCAAGGCCGACGCGCGCCTCGTGGACCTCAAGGAAAAGGTCCGCCTGAACGGATTTCGGCCCGGCAAGGTGCCGGTGAGCCACCTCAAGAAGGTGTATGGCCGCTCCGTCATGGCCGAGACCATCGACCAGACCATTCGCGATACCAATTCGCAAATCTTCACCGAGCGCGGCTTCCGCCTGGCGACCGAGCCCAAGATCACCATGCCGACGGAGCAAAAAGCGGTCGAGGACATCCTCACCGGCAAATCCGATCTGACCTACACGGTATCGATCGAGGTGGTGCCTGCGATTACGCTTGCCGATTTCAAGAGCTTCACGGTCGAAAAGCCGGTCGCCGAAGTCGGGGATGCCGATATCGATGAGGCGATCAAGCGCATTGCGGACCAGAACAGGGCGTTTGCCGCGAAGGCCGAGGGCGCCAAGGCCGAAACCGGGGACCGGGTGACGATTTCGTTCAAGGGCACGATCGGCGGCGTGCCGTTCGAGGGCGGCACCGGCGAAAACATCCAGGTCACGATCGGCACCGGGCAGTTTATTCCCGGGTTTGAAGAACAACTGATCGGCATCGCCCCGGGCGAAACACGTTCCCTGAAAGTCCCGTTCCCGAAAAATTATGCCAACGAGAAGCTTGCCGGCCAGCCGGCCGAGTTCGAGACAACGGCAACCCTGATCGAAGCCCCGCTGGAGACCGAGATCAACGACGAATTCGCCAAGACGCTGGGACTGGAATCACTCGACAAGCTGAAGGAGGCCGCACGCGCGAGGCTGTCGGCCGAATTTGCGGTCGCCACCCGGCAGCGGGTCAAGCGAACCTTGCTCGATCGTCTCGACGAGACTCATCGTTTCGAGGCGCCGCCATCGCTGGTCGAGGAAGAATTCAACCTGATGTGGAATTCCATCAAGGCCGAGATGGAATCCAGCGGCAAGAGCTTTGCCGACGAGGACACCACCGAAGAGGCGGCGAGAGAAGAATACCGCAAGATCGCCGACCGCCGGGTCCGGCTCGGACTCGTGCTTTCGGAGATCGGCGAAAAGAACAAGATCACGGTCACCGACGACGAAGTCAGCCGCGCGGTGATTGAGCGCGCCCGCCAGGCGCCTGGCCGCGAAAAGGAAGTCTGGGACTACTATCGCAACAATGCCAATGCGCTCGCCCAGCTGCGCGCGCCGATCTATGAAGACAAGGTCGTGGATTTCATTCTCGAGCTCGCCAACGTCACCGAAAAGAAGGTGACGCGGGAAGACCTTTACAAGGAGGACGAGGCCGAGCAGGGCGCTGCCTGACCTTGTCAGTCCGGCATTAAGGTTGAGACGCGAAATTGGCGCGGCTGCGGCATCCTTCGCTATGCGGGGCTTTGCGAATCAGCTTCAACTGCCACGAATTCCGCACGCTATTGACCCGGTCTTGTCACCGGGGAATTGGTCCATATCTGTGAACCCTGACTAAGTCCTGCGTCACGGGACGTTCGTCCGCGCCCGGCAAATTCTGGCCCGCTGGCTTTGCCGATGGATGTTCGCTTCAGCCAACCTGTCTATCAACCCTTGGGTGATTAATGCGCGATCCGGTGGAAACCTACATGCAACTCGTGCCGATGGTGGTCGAGCAGACCAACCGCGGTGAACGCGCTTACGATATTTTCTCGCGCCTTCTCAAAGAGCGCATCATCTTTCTGACCGGAGCGGTCGAGGATGGCATGTCGACGCTCGTGGTCGCGCAGCTTCTGTTTCTCGAAGCCGAGAATCCGAAGAAGGAAATCTCGATGTACATCAATTCGCCCGGCGGTGTGGTGACGTCGGGGCTTGCGATCTACGACACGATGCAATTCATCCGCCCGCCGGTGTCGACGCTTTGCACCGGGCAGGCGGCGTCGATGGGCTCGCTGCTGCTGGCAGCCGGTCACAAGGACATGCGCTTCTCGCTGCCCAATTCGCGCATCATGGTGCACCAGCCTTCCGGCGGCTTCCAGGGCCAGGCCACCGACATCATGCTCCACGCCCAGGAAATCCTGAACCTCAAGAAACGGCTCAACGAGATCTACGTCAAACACACCGGGCAGAACTACAAGGCAATCGAGGATGCGCTGGAACGCGACAGGTTCCTGACCGCCGAGATGGCCCGCGAGTTCGGCATTGTCGACAAGGTGATCGACAAGCGCTCGGAAGATCCGACCGTAAAGGCCCCGTAACGATACGGTCCGTTAGCGTTGCGAGCCCGTTAATGGCCATCGTTAACGGGCCATTTCGGCCGTTCATGCAGCCTCTCAGCTCTCGCAAGGGCGGAAAGTTCCGCTTTCGTGCCGGTTGGCGGCGTGGCAATCGCGCAACGCCTGGCTGATTTCGGCAGGTTCGCCTCGCATGAATGCCGCAAATCACGGTATTGTCACGGTTTCCGGTACTCGCCCGATTAGCGAATTCTTGATAGTCGGGTGTCACCATGGTTGGCTAGGTTGGATCGGATATGGTTGTGGGGGATTTGAGTTAGCCGCGATTCGCGCGGCATCTGGAGCGAAAGGTCTTTTTTGGTACGGATTTTGCTCTATCTAGAACTCTGTGCCGGCAAGTGCCAGAACGGGGCGATCGAGCGGACGGGATCGAAGGCGGACGGAGACAAGAATGAGTAAGATCGGCACGAGCGACTCCAAGAACACGCTGTATTGCTCGTTCTGCGGCAAGAGCCAGCACGAGGTCCGCAAGCTGATCGCGGGCCCCACCGTATTCATCTGCGACGAATGCGTCGAACTCTGCATGGATATCATCCGCGAGGAGAACAAGTCCTCGCTGGTGAAGTCGCGTGACGGCATTCCGACCCCGAAGGAGATCTGCAAGGTCCTCGACGACTACGTGATCGGCCAGAGCCACGCCAAGAAGGTGCTCTCTGTCGCCGTTCACAATCACTACAAGCGTCTCAACCACCAGACCAAGCACAATGACGTCGAGCTCGCGAAGTCGAACATCCTGCTGATCGGTCCGACCGGTTCGGGCAAGACGCTGCTGGCCCAGACGCTGGCGCGGATTCTCGACGTGCCGTTCACGATGGCGGATGCGACGACGCTGACCGAAGCCGGTTACGTCGGCGAGGACGTCGAGAACATCATTCTCAAGCTGTTGCAGTCGGCCGACTACAATGTCGAACGCGCGCAACGCGGCATCGTCTATATCGACGAAATCGACAAGATCAGCCGCAAATCCGACAACCCCTCGATCACCCGTGACGTTTCGGGTGAGGGTGTGCAGCAGGCGCTGCTGAAGATCATGGAAGGCACTGTCGCATCGGTTCCGCCGCAGGGGGGCCGCAAGCATCCGCAGCAGGAGTTCCTGCAGGTCGATACCACGAACATCCTGTTCATCTGCGGCGGCGCGTTTTCCGGCCTGGAGAAGATCATCTCCGCGCGGGGACGCTCGACCTCGATCGGCTTCGCGGCCCAGGTGCTGGCGCCCGAAGATCGGCGCACCGGCGAAATCTTCCGCCACGTCGAGCCCGAGGATCTCCTGAAATACGGCCTGATTCCCGAATTCGTCGGCCGCTTGCCGGTGGTCGCCACGCTCGAGGACCTCGATGAAGCTTCACTGAAGAAGATCCTGACCGATCCGAAGAATGCGCTGGTGAAGCAATACCAGCGGCTGTTCGAGATGGAGAACATCGAGCTGACGTTTGCCGACGAAGCGCTTGGCGCGGTCGCCCGCAAGGCGATCGAACGCAAGACCGGCGCGCGTGGTTTGCGCTCGATTCTCGAAAGCATCCTGCTGGAGACCATGTTCGACCTGCCGGGCCTGGAAGGTGTCGAAGAGGTGGTGATCTCGCGCGAAGTGGTGGAGGGAACGGCTCGCCCGCTCTATATCTACGCCGACCGATCCGATCGCGCTGTCGAAAGCAGCGCCAGCGCCTGACCGCTGGTTCTGCCCTCAGCATCGAGTCGCCGAAATACGGCCGTGGAACCGTCTCAGGCGGCCGTATCCGGACCGGCACTCCCCGCCATTCAGCCCCAATTGGCGGGCATTTTCCATCGACTTGACACCCCCATGGCCGATAGCCACCTAATGCTGTCGGCGATAAAATTAGACATGAGATTCGCCGAACCACGATCCGGAAAGAAGCGGGCCAAGAGACGGCCTGACGGTTCCGGAACATCCCGGCACCTCGAGGCAGTTGCGCAAAATCGCGGACTGCGCGCGAGGGGGCACAACAAAAGGAATAGGCCATGACGACCCCCAAACCACGGCCAACAATCGTTTACGGCGAAAGCCACTCCTATCCGGTGCTGCCGCTGCGCGACATCGTCGTCTTCCCGCACATGATCGTGCCGCTGTTCGTCGGCCGCGAGAAATCGATCCGCGCGCTCGAAGAGGTGATGAGGAACGATGCCCTGATCATGCTCGCGACGCAGAAGAACGCCTCGGACGATGATCCGAACCCGGATGCGATCTATCAAACCGGAACGCTTGCCAGCGTGCTGCAGCTGCTCAAATTGCCCGACGGCACCGTCAAGGTGCTGGTGGAGGGGCTCGAGCGTGCGCGTGTGCAGAAATATTCCGACCGCACCGAATATTACGAAGCAACCGCCGTCGCGCTTGCCGATACCGACGCCACCTCCGTCGAGGCTGAAGCCCTGGCGCGCTCGGTCGTGTCGGACTTCGAAAGCTATGTGAAGCTGAACAAGAAGATTTCAGCCGAAGCGGTCGGCGTGGTTCAGGCGATCACGGATTTTGCCAAGCTCGGCGACAACGTTGCCGGGCATCTCGCCGTCAAGATCGCCGATCGTCAGGCGATCCTGGAGACGCTGTCGGTCACCGCGCGCCTGGAGAAAGTGCTCGGGCTGATGGAGAGCGAGATCTCGGTGCTGCAGGTCGAGAAGCGAATCCGCTCGCGCGTCAAGCGCCAGATGGAGAAGACCCAGCGCGAATATTATCTCAACGAGCAGATGAAGGCGATCCAGAAGGAACTCGGCGACGACGAGGGCCGCGACGAGCTCGCCGACCTGGAAGAGAAGATTGCCAAGACCAAGCTTTCCAAGGAAGCACGCGAGAAGGCGCAGCACGAATTGAAGAAGCTGCGCCAGATGTCGCCGATGTCCGCGGAAGCCACCGTCGTGCGCAACTATCTCGACTGGCTGCTGTCGATCCCGTGGAACAAGAAGTCCAAGGTCAAGAAGGACCTGGTCGCGGCGCAAACCGTGCTCGACAACGACCATTACGGACTCGAGAAGGTCAAGGACCGCATCGTCGAGTATCTCGCGGTGCAGTCGCGCGCCAACAAGCTGACCGGACCGATCCTGTGCCTGGTCGGACCTCCCGGCGTCGGCAAGACCTCGCTCGGCAAGTCGATCGCGAGGGCGACGGGACGCGAATTCGTGCGCGTGTCGCTCGGCGGCGTGCGCGACGAGGCCGAGATCCGCGGGCACCGCCGCACCTATATCGGCTCGATGCCGGGCAAGATCATCCAGTCGATGCGCAAGGCGAAGACCTCCAATCCGCTGTTCCTGCTGGACGAGATCGACAAGATGGGCGCCGACTTCCGGGGCGATCCGTCGTCGGCGTTGCTCGAAGTCCTCGATCCCGAACAGAACTCGACCTTCAACGACCACTATCTGGAGGTCGATTACGATCTGTCCAACGTGATGTTCATCACGACCGCGAATACGCTGAATATTCCGGTACCGCTGATGGACCGCATGGAGATCATCCGGATCGCCGGCTACACCGAGAACGAGAAGGTCGAGATCGCGCGCAAGCATCTGATCCCGAACGCGATCGCCAAGCATGGCCTGGATTCCAAGGAATGGTCGATCGACGACGACGCATTGCTGCTGATGATCCGCCGCTATACCCGCGAAGCTGGCGTGCGTAATCTTGAGCGTGAGCTTTCGACACTCGCCCGCAAGGCGGTGAAGGAGCTGATGATCTCCAAGAAGAAGACGGTGAAGGTGACCGAGAAGTCGATCGAGGAATTTCTCGGCGTGCCGAAGTATCGTTACGGCGAGATCGAGAGCGACGATCAGGTCGGCATTGTCACGGGCCTTGCCTGGACCGATGTCGGCGGCGAGTTGCTCACGATCGAAGGCGTCATGATGCCCGGCAAAGGCAAGATGACGGTAACCGGCAATCTGCGCGACGTGATGAAGGAATCGATTTCGGCGGCGGCCTCCTATGTCCGCTCGCGCGCGGTCGGCTTCGGCATCGAGCCGCCTCTGTTCGACCGACGCGACATCCACGTCCACGTCCCCGAGGGGGCGACCCCGAAGGACGGACCGTCGGCGGGCGTCGCGATGGCGACCGCGATCGTATCCGTCATGACCGGGATTCCGGTACGCCACGATGTCGCCATGACCGGCGAGATCACGCTGCGCGGGCGAGTGCTCCCGATCGGCGGCCTGAAGGAGAAGCTGCTGGCGGCGGCGCGCGGCGGCATCAAGACGGTGCTCATCCCGGAGGACAACGCCAAGGATCTCACGGAGATTTCCGATGCGATCAAGGGCGGAATGGAGATCATCCCGGTGGCGCGGCTCGACGATGTCGTCGCCAAGGCGCTGGTGCGGCCCCCGGTGCCGATCGTCTGGGAAGAGGATACCAAGGTGCCGGTCACACCGGACGCCGGCGACGAAGCCGCCGGTGGCCTGACGGCGCACTGAGCGCTGCCAAATTGACGACAGCGGCGTCCCCATGGGGCGCCGCTTTTTTATGGACACCTGCGCCGCTTGCGCCCGGGGCTATGGCGGCGCTAAACAGACGGCGAGGGCGGTTAGCTCAGCTGGTTAGAGCATCTCGTTTACACCGAGAGGGTCGGCGGTTCGAATCCGTCACCGCCTACCAACCGCCCCCGGGGACAAGGCATGAGAGTTTTCCTCGCCGCGGCTTTCATCGCGTTGATGGCCGGGTCTGCGAATGCCCAAGGCCGAGGGGTCCCCGCCTCCAGGGAGGCTGCGAAGCCAAAATCGCCGCAGGAAATCCAGGCCGAACAGGATGCTGAAAAGGCCTATAAGAAATCGCTCGGCAACATTCCCGACCAGGGGCCCGCCGACCCCTGGGGCAATATGCGCGGCGACAAAACTCCAAAGCCGGTTACGACAATTGCCCCTTCGAAAAAGACCAAGAGCGGCAGCACCGCGAATTAGGACGCAATGGAAAGACCCTCGAGTCACCAGGGAAACGCCGACCAGGTCGCATACTGGAACGGACCGGGCGGCCAACGCTGGGCCGATCGGCAGCAGGCGCAGGACATCCTGCTCAAGCCAGTCGCCGACATCCTGATCGGCCGCGCCGGGGCCAAAGCGGGCGAGCGCGTCGTCGATGTCGGTTGCGGCAGCGGCGCCATCTCCATTGCGCTGGCGCAACAGGTCGGTCCGCGCGGACATGTGCTGGGCATCGACGTTTCCGGCCCGATGCTCGCCCGTGCCCGCCAAGTCGCCCCGGCGGGTCTGCCCGTCGATTTTGTGCAGGCGGACGCGACCGTTTATCCATTCGACCCGGAAAGCTTCGATCTTCTGGTTTCCCGCTTCGGCGTGATGTTCTTTGCCGACCCCGTCCTTTCGTTCGGCAATCTGCGAGGGGCGATGAGGCCGTCGGGCCGGCTGGCCTTCGCCTGCTGGCGAGAGCCCCGCGAAAATCCCTTTTTCATGGTGCCGCTGCAGGCGGTCTACAAGCACGCTCCCAGGCTGCCGCAACTTGGCCCGGAGGATCCCGGGCCATTCGCATTTGCGTCTCAGCAACGCGTTACCCGGATCCTGGGCGAGGCCGGTTTCACGGGAGTAGCGATGGAGCCGTGCGAACTTTCGCTGGATATGGCGATCGGGCGCGGCCTGGACGCCGCGGTCGAAAGCGCGCTGGAAATCGGACCGTCCGCGCGCGCGCTTGCCGAGCAGCCGCCCGATGTGGTCGCCGCCGCCGCGCGTTCGATCCGCGAAGCGCTGGCGCCGCTGGCCCGCGGCCAGGCGGTCCCGCTCGGCGGATCGATCTGGATCGTAACGGCAAAAGCCTAGAGCCGGATTGCTTTCAGATGTGTCGACGCCGACGTCTGGCTCATCTCACCTCGCCCCGCTTGCGGGGAGAGGTCGGATCGCCTCGGCGATGCCAACGGGTCGCGCGTACGCGCGCCCGATGACAGGCTCCGCATCGTCCGGTGCGATCCGGGTGAGGGGGACTCTCCGCGAGTTCGAGCCAGCCGAGAGAGCCTCGCACCCCAACCCTCTAAGAGCGAGCTTCGCTCGTCTCGACCCCGCGTAGAGCGGGGCGAGGAAGATGACGATCGCCGTCATGGCTCAACCTAAACTCATCATGCTCTAGAGCCGGATCAGACCAGGTTGGGCGGTGGCGAGGGGCCATTTTTCGTCTCGTGCCGCGGGTGCAACGCGGCACGAGTGCCGCAAGTCGGGTCCCATTCTACTTTGCATGGGGTTGTTTTCGCGATTTTGTATAGGAGCCCTGGCGTTAGACTAGGTCCGTTCTTCCCAGATCGTCGCGAGATGGACGATGGTCTGCATGGCTTTTTCCATGTCTTGCACGCTCACCCATTCCTGCCGTGAATGGAAGGCGTGCTCGCCAGCGAAAATGTTGGGGCAGGGCAGCCCCATGAACGACAACCGCGAGCCGTCGGTGCCGCCGCGGATCGAACTTTTGACCGGCTTCAGTCCGGCGCGGCGGATCGCCTCGATGCCGTAATCGACGATCTCGGGGTGACGGTCGATCACCTGCTTCATATTTCGGTACTGCGGCTTGATCTCCAGCCGCCAGCTCGATCGCGGAAAGCCCGTCATCACCTCCTTGACGATGCTTTCCAGCAGGTCTTCTTTTTCCTTCAGGCCCTGATCGGTGAAATCGCGCACGATGAAACCGAGGGTGGCTTTTTCCAGCGCGCCGGTGATGCCGATCGGATGCAGAAAGCCTTGCCTGCCCTCGGTGGTCTCAGGCGAACAGGTGTCTTTCGGCAGCCGCTCGACGATGCCAGCGGCGATCTTGATTGCGTGCTCCATCCTTCCCTTGGCGAAGCCGGGATGGGTGCTGACGCCTTCGATGGTGATGGTGGCGGCATCCGCCGAAAAGGTCTCGTCCTCGATATGGCCGGCGCTTTCGCCGTCGATCGTGTAGGCAAAATCGGCGCCGAGCTTTTTCAGGTCGGCCTTGTCGACGCCGCGGCCGATCTCTTCGTCGGGCGTGAACAGGATCTTGATGGCGCCGTGCTTGATCTGCGGGTTGTGAACGAGGAAATGCGCCGCATCCATGATCTCGGCAAGGCCCGCCTTGTTGTCGGCCCCTAACAGCGTGGTGCCGTCGGTCGTGACGATGTCGTTGCCGATCTGGTCCTTCAGCGCAGGATGATCCGCAACTCGGATGATCTGCGAGGGGTCGCCCGGCAGCACGATGTCGCCGCCACGATAATTCCTGACGATCTGCGGCTTGACGTCCTTGCCCGTGCAATCGGGCGAAGTGTCCATGTGGGAGCAAAAGCAGATCACCGGAACCGGCTTGTCGGTATTCGCCGGGATCGTCGCATAGACGTAACCATGCTGGTCGAGATGGGCGTCGCGAATTCCCATCGCCTGCAACTCGGTTGCGAGCAGGCGGCCGAGATCCTTTTGCTTTTCGGTGGAGGGGCAGGTCGATGAGGCCGGATCCGACTGGGTGTCGATGATCACATAGCGCAGAAAGCGCTCGGTCACGGTGTGCGTGAACGCGGGTGTCGAAGCCACAATCGAAGCCGCAGGTAGGGACTGGAAAGCTATTTTATCGAAGAAGCGTCATTCCGGGGAGACGGCGTTATGCCGCGTCCGGAATGACGCAAACGTCGAAAAAGCGGAAAGCGCGTCCTGTCAGACGGCTTCCTTGAGCTCCTTGGCCGCGCGGAAGGCAACCTTCTTGCTGGCCTTGATGTGGATCGCTTCGCCGGTGGCGGGGTTGCGGCCCATGCGGGCGGCGCGCTTGCGCACCTGCAGGATGCCGAGACCGACGATGCGAATGCGCTCGCCCTTCTTCAGATGCTTGGTGATGCGGCCGACCAGATCGTTCAGGATGGCTTCGGCCTGCTTCTTGGACAACTCTTGCTCATCGGCGATCGCCGCTGCGAGATGCTTGAGCGTGACGGTGGTCGGTGTCGCTGCCTTCTTCGCCATAATTGGCCCTCCTCGTTGTTGGTGGCTTAGGAACTTAAGACGTATCAGGCATTAAACGATTCGGGGGGTGGCTGACTACGCTGTTTCACCGATAAACAGCCTATTATTTACATCGACTTTCCGAAAAGGCCTGACGGATGGGAGGATTCGTAACAACCTTGACTAACAGGGGACGCGCCTTTAAGTCCTGAATTCTGTGCGGATCGGTTCCAGATTTCGGCATCCGCGGGAGTAGCTCAGTTGGTTAGAGCGCCGCCCTGTCACGGCGGAGGCCGCGGGTTCGAGTCCCGTCTCTCGCGCCATTGAATCAATGGCTTAGCTAACGCGTAAAGCAGCAAAAAGGCCGCCCGAAGGCGGCGCTGTTCCCCGGCATCAAACCCTGGATTGGTCTCGCAGACGCGCGATGCGTCCGCGTTCCCTGCGGGGTTTTCACGCCGCTCGCCTGATATCGGCGCGGATCGTCCGCGCCGCCCACACGAATAACAGCGCGCCAAGCGTTGTCGTGACGGCCGCCGAGAGCAGTGAATAGCGCACGGCATCGGCGCCGTAATCGTTCTTCAGCGCGTCATTGATCACGCCGACGGTTAGCGGACCGACACCCTGGCCAAAGCAAGTCGCGGTCAAAAGAATGATTGCTGATGCCAGCGCGCGCATGCTCGGTCGGGCAACGGTCTGCGCGATCGCAAAGATTGGCCCGAGATGAAAGCCGAGGAGAAACGAGGTTGCCGCCAATGCGGCAACCATGGTCGCGAAGTCCGATGTCAGCATGCAAACCGCAAAGACAGGCCCCGCGAGGCCCGAGGTGATCGCCGGCGCCCATAACTTCCAGCGGTCGTCGCGCCGGCTGATTTGCGCCACCAGGAGACCGCCGGCCAGCGTGCCCGCCATCCCGAACAGGCCCTTGAAGGTTCCGGCATAGGTTCCGATTTGCACGCTGCTCAGATGATGCACGCGCGCCAGAAACGGCGGAATCCACGCCGAGGTGGCGTAGTTGGTGTAGGTCGTCAGGCAAAAGCCAATCAGTACGATGACGAAAGTCTGCTGCGAGATCAGAAAGCCGAGCGTCGGTCCGATCGGCTCGGGCGTAAAGGTTTCCGCCATGGCGCCGCGCTTCGGCTCTCGGATCGTCAACCACAAGACTGCGGCGAGGGCGATACCCGGCAGGCCGGCCGAGTAGAACGCCATTCGCCAGCCATAGTGCTGATTGACGTAGCCGCCGATGAAATAGCCGAGGAACACGCCGAGATAAGTGCCGATGGCGTAGACCCCGAGCGCGCGGGGGCGCTCGTTCTTGTTGAAGAGATCGGCGATCATCGACTGCGACGCCGGGGTGCCGGCGGACTCCCCGATACCGACGCCGATCCTGGCCAGCGCCAGCGTACCGACGCTCGAGGCTGTGCCGCACAGGAACGTCATCGCGCTCCAGAACGCAAACGCGATCGCCACGATATTGCGCCGGTTGAGCCGGTCGGCGACGCGGGCGATCGGAATGCCGAGCAGCGAATAGAACAGCACGAAGCCGAAGCCGGCCAGCAACCCCATGGTGGTGTCGCTGAGCGTAAATTCTTTTTTGATCGGCTCGATCAGGACGTTGAAGATCGTGCGGTCGAGAAAATTCAAGGCATAGACGACGGTCAGCAGGCCAAGCACGTAATATCGTCGGATCGACGGCCTTGCGTCCGCCTGGGCTGCGACCTGCGGCGCGAGATCGACCATGATTCCCCCTGAGAGTTTTCGAGACGAACGGCGTCTCTCACGCCTCGCGAATGAAGTTTCCCGCCTCGAACTCGACCGGCGGCGCGCCCTTGTCGAAGGAGACACCGATGGGATCGCGGCCGGCGGCCACGGCCTCGAGCTGCTCGCCGAGCATCCGCCGGATCATGAGAATGCCGCGATCGCTCTGGCCGAAATGCTCCTCCGAATGCAGCGTCACCGGACCCTGGCCGACCTGGGCCTCGTAATCGCCGGGAAATTTCTGGTGTTCCTGCTCGGTCATATCCCACCAGTATTTGCCGTTGAACTTCGAGCGCATCCGACCGATGTCGCCCTGGGCCTTCACCCGGCCGGCGACGTAGATGCGAAACGATGTGTCGTCGATCGGGAGCGTCCAGCCGATCGAACTCGACGCGGGCAAATTGTGCGACCCGCGGATTGGGCACGACGCGGAGCGTGGGCAGCGCTGCTTCGGTTACCCGATAAAAGATCTTGCCGTCTTCCTGGTTGCGGATCGAGCGCACGGTGACGCCGCGCGGCGACATCTCGAACGTCACTTCCGGCATCGCGGCCATCATGTTGGTGAACTGAGGCCCGCTGAATGAGCCGTGCAGCACCGGGACATGGTAGGGATCGACCACGTTTTCGAAGTGCTGCAGCCAGTTGCAGGGAATCACGGCCGGTCCGCCGCCGCCGATCGAGGTGTCGTCGGCTTCGACGAACTCGCCGTCGTCCATCTTTTCCAGGCATTCG
The DNA here is from genome assembly GCA_963742425.1 of uncultured Alphaproteobacteria bacterium. Lineage (GTDB taxonomy): Bacteria > Pseudomonadota > Alphaproteobacteria > Rhizobiales > Xanthobacteraceae > Bradyrhizobium. The sequence goes on along the minus strand of CAVULR010000001.1, from coordinate 715,054 downwards.
TAGCGTGGCAGCACCGGCTTTTTCTCATCCGGTCCCATATAGGCGAAGATCAACCCATAGCGTTCCGCAACCGGATACCAGGGCTGGCGCACTTTGTCCCTGAACTGGCCGCCATCCGGCTCGCAGGGCTGTTCGAGGCAGCGGCCTTCGGTGTCGAACTTCCAGCCGTGATAACAGCAGCGGATGCCGTCCTCCTCGACCTTGCCATAATAGAGGGTGGTGCCGCGGTGGCAGCAGCGCGCGTGCAACAGGCCCGGACGGCCATGTCGGTCGCGGAACAGGATGAGATCTTCGCCGAGCGCGCGAACTTTTCGGGGAGTATCGGTGGCGTCGGTCGCAAGCCCGATCGGGTGCCAATAGCGGCGCAGCAGTTCTCCCATCGGTGTGCCGCGGCCGACCTCGGTCAATTCGGTCCGGCTTGTGGATGGCCGCATGGCGTAGGCAGTGCCGAGTTCGCGATCCCGCGGCGTGACGTTCATCGCTATCCTCCCGCCCGGCTGTGCCGCAGGCTTCACGGTGAGTGAGATCTTCGCAAAGTGAACCGTAGATCGATGACTATGTCAACGGTTTCAAAAACCTTGGCAGAGCACGGTTTTGTTGGCACACCTTGGCCATGAAGCAGAAGTCGAAAAGGCTCGTCCGGTCACCGGCGAGGCCCGAAAAAGACGAGCGACTTGCGCCGATCACCGCGATGATTTCGTCGCGGCTGATCGTGCTCGCAAATCTGCTCAAGCGTGGGGCCATCCTGCGCTACAAACGCTTGGCCGGACTCTCCTCGGTGGAGTTCGGGCTGGTGGCGTCGCTGGGGCGCCGCCCGCCGATGAGCGTGGTGAGGCTCGCGGAAGCCGTTGGCATGGACAAGGGACAGATCAGCCGGGCATTGGCCGGGCTGGTGTCGCGCAAGCTGGTTTCGAGAGCGGTCAACCCCCGGGATAACCGGGAAGTACTGGTCTGCCTTACCCGGACCGGGCTGATCGCCCATGAGGCAATTGTGGCGGGCGCACTGGAGCGAAATCAGCGCTTGCTGGAAGAATTCGGCAAGGATGATGTCGCGAAGCTGTTGGGGCACATCGATCGCCTGACCGAGACCGCTGCCCGCATGCTGGAAGCCGAAAAAGAAATCAGATGAAGCGCGCCAGCGCATTTCGCGTCATAAGGGCCTGCGGTCAACATTGTCGCGTTTTCCCGCCCGCAAACGGGCAGGGCAGAGCCCTCAAAATAGCTTGTCTTGCGCCGCTTGTTGCGCTGCGCTAAGCCTCGGCATAATTCCAATAACCGAATCTGCGGCCGCGAAAGGCCGCAGGAAAAAGGCACCGCCGATGACCGGCATCCTGCAGAATTATCTTCCACTTGTGGTGTTTATCGGGGTCGCGGGCCTGATCGGTCTGGCGCTCCTGATCGCGCCCTTCATCGTCGCGTTCCAGCAGCCTGATCCGGAAAAGCTTTCTGCATATGAATGCGGATTCAACGCATTCGACGACGCCCGCATGAAGTTCGATGTCCGTTTTTACCTGGTGGCCATTCTCTTCATCATCTTCGACCTGGAAGTAGCCTTCCTGTTCCCGTGGGCGGTGGCGTTCGGCAAGCTCGGCGCCACCGGCTTCTGGTCGATGGTGGTTTTCCTCGCCGTTCTCACGGTCGGCTTTGCCTACGAATGGAAGAAAGGCGCCCTCGAATGGGATTGAACCCAGCCGCCGCGAAACCAGGTTTTGCCCCGGCGGTTGCGCCGGCCGCGACCGGCATTCTCGATCCCTCCACCGGCAAGCCGGTCGGCGCCACCGACCCTTACTTCCTCGAAGTCAATCACGAATTGTCCGACAAGGGCTTCTTCGTCGCGGCCACCGACGACCTCATCACCTGGGCGCGAACGGGTTCGCTGATGTGGATGACGTTCGGGCTTGCGTGTTGCGCGGTCGAGATGATGCAGATGTCGATGCCGCGTTATGACGCCGAACGGTTCGGCTTTGCGCCGCGCGCTTCGCCGCGTCAATCCGACGTGATGATCGTCGCGGGCACGCTCACCAACAAGATGGCGCCGGCGCTGCGCAAGGTCTACGACCAGATGCCGGAACCGCGCTACGTCATCTCGATGGGATCGTGCGCCAACGGCGGCGGTTACTATCACTATTCCTATTCGGTGGTGCGCGGCTGCGACCGCATTGTACCGATCGACATCTATGTGCCCGGCTGCCCGCCGACGGCGGAAGCGCTGCTTTACGGCGTCATGCTGTTGCAGAAGAAGATCCGGCGCACCGGAACGATCGAACGCTAAGGGTTTTGCAATGGACGACGGCAGGCTCGACGCCCTGGGGCAGACGATCGTTAGCGCGCTTGCGGGCGCGGCGAGCGGTCATTCGGTCGCGTTCAATCAGCTTACGGTGAACGTTGACGCGCTCAGGATCGTCGAGGTCGTGCGTTTTCTGCGCGACGATGCCGGCTGCCGCTTCGTCAATTTCACGGACGTGACGGCGGTGGACTATCCCGGCCGCGAGAAGCGCTTCGATCTGGTCTATCACCTGCTTTCGCCGACCTTGAATACGCGCATCCGGCTGCGCGCGCAGGCCGACGAGACCACCCAGGTGCCCTCGATCATCGAGGTGTTTCCGGGCGCCGACTGGTTCGAACGCGAAACCTACGATCTCTACGGCGTGATCTTCACCGGTCATCCCGACATGAGGCGCCTGCTGACCGACTACGGCTTCGAGGGACATCCGCTACGCAAGGATTTCCCGCTCACCGGCTTCGTCGAGGTGCGCTACGACGACCAGGAGAAGCGGGTATTGTACGAACCTGTCCGGCTCAATCAGGAATTCCGCAACTTTGATTTTCTCTCGCCATGGGAAGGCGCCGACTATCCAATGCTGCCCGGCGACGAGAAGGCGGGAGCCAAACCGGATGGATAGACGATGAGCAACGATCCACGTTCAACCCTCATCCTGAGGAGCCGCGCGCAGCGCGGCGTCTCGAAGGATGACCGCAGCCACCGTGCCGGATGGTTCGAGACGCGCAGCTTTGCTGCGCTCCTCACCATGAGGGAATTGCGGGGCGGAGCCATTCGTCATTCGCTGTTCGACATTCGCCCGCAAGCCGACGCCACGTCATGACCGAAACCGCCGCGCTTCGCAACTTCACCATCAATTTCGGCCCGCAGCATCCGGCCGCGCATGGCGTGCTGCGCCTGGTGCTGGAACTCGACGGCGAAGTGGTCGCCCGCGTCGATCCGCATATCGGCTTGCTTCATCGCGGCACGGAAAAACTGATCGAGCACAAGACCTACCTGCAGGCGATCCCGTATTTCGACCGGCTCGACTATGTCGCGCCGATGAATCAGGAGCATGCGTTCTGCCTGGCCGCGGAAAAGCTGCTCGGGATCGCGGTGCCGCGCCGCGGGCAACTGATCCGGGTGTTGTACTGCGAGATCGGCCGTATCCTGTCGCATCTGCTTAACGTCACCACGCAGGCGATGGATGTCGGCGCGCTGACCCCGCCGCTGTGGGGATTTGAAGAGCGCGAGAAGCTGATGGTGTTTTACGAGCGCGCCTCCGGCTCGCGCATGCACGCGGCCTATTTCCGGGTCGGCGGCGTGCATCAGGACCTGCCGCCGAAGCTGATCGACGACATCGAGGCTTGGTGCGATCCGTTCCTGGGCGTGGTCCACGATCTCGAACGGCTGCTCACAGGCAACCGCATCTTCAAGCAGCGCAACGTCGACATCGGGGTGGTCACGCTCAAGCAGGCCTGGGAGTGGGGCTTTTCCGGCGTGATGGTGCGCGGCTCCGGCGCTGCCTGGGATCTGCGCAAGGCGCAGCCTTACGAATGCTATGCCGAGATGGATTTCGACATTCCGATCGGCAAGAACGGCGATTGCTACGACCGCTACTGCATCCGCATGGAAGAGATGCGCCAGTCCGTCCGCATCATGAAGCAATGCATTGCGAAACTGCGCGCCGCCGACGGACAGGGGCCGGTCGCGGTCGAGGACAACAAGATTTTTCCGCCGCGCAGGGCTGAGATGAAACGCTCGATGGAAGCGCTGATCCATCACTTCAAGCTGTATACCGAAGGTTTTCACGTGCCGGCCGGCGAAGTCTACGCCGCGGTCGAGGCGCCGAAAGGCGAGTTCGGCGTCTATCTGGTCTCCGATGGCAGCAACAAGCCCTACAAGTGCAAGATCCGCGCGCCGGGTTTCGCGCATCTGCAGGCGATGGATTTTATCTGCCGGGGCCATTTGCTGGCGGACGTGTCCGCGATCCTCGGTTCGATCGATATCGTGTTCGGAGAGGTCGACCGGTGATGGCGATGCCGCCCATCCAGTTCGACCGGGCCACTGGCGTCCTCGAGGGCGCCAACTCATGGGAGCGTCTGGCCGCGCTCGCACTGTCGTCGGGCTCAAAGGTGGCGTCGGTGTTTTCTCATCGCGGCTACAACAGTTGCGCCAATCTCCTGCGCAAGACGCTGCCCGAGCGAAACATCGCGATCAAACTCAATTCCGACGCGACTTACGAATTTCCCTACGGCGACGGATATTGGAGCAAGCTGCTCAACCGGTCGTTCCGTTACGAGGACGAACTGGAGTTGTTGTTCAAGGATTCCGTCGGCGTCGACTACACGTTGATCGATTGCGGCGCCAATTTCGGCTATTGGTCGGTGCTGATTTCGAGCCGGCCTTACGGTTCGCACAAGGCGATCGCGATCGAACCATCGTCGCAGAATTTCAGCAAGCTCGCCAACAATGCGAAGATCAACGGCAACCGCTTCGAGGTGATGAAGTGCGCAATCGGTGCCGCGCGCGGAACCGCTCGGCTGTCCGGCACCAAGCACGAGGCTTTCAGCATCGCCGGCGACGCCAATAGCGGCGGCGAGGAAGTGCCGGTGATCGCGCTCGACAACCTGCTCGACGACGGCAAGGTTTCGCCCGGCGGAAAATACCTCATCAAGCTCGACGTCGAGGGCGTGGAAATCGAAGCCATCAAGGGCGGCAAGCGGCTGTTGCAGGGCGACAGCGTGATATTGTGCGAGGAACACGGCAACGATCCGAACCACACGGTATCGCGCTACATTCTGGAGCAAACCCCGCTCATGCTGATCGTCTACGATCCCCACTTAAATCGCCTGGAAACCGTGACCGAGCTCTCGATACTCGATCGCATCAAGGTTTCATCCCACGTCGGCTACAACGTGTTCGGCACCGCAAGCGCGTTCTGGCTGGACCGGATCAACGCCCTGAACGCCAACGCCACGCGCCGAATGCAATGAGAGACTGAACGCCATGTCCGTCCGCCGCCTCGCACCGAGGGAAATGCAGCCCGCGAACTTCACGTTCACGCCGGAAAACCTTGCCTTTGCCAAGGCGCAGATCGCGAAATTTCCGGAAGGTCGTCAGGCCTCCGCGGTCATTCCGATCTTGTGGCGGGCGCAGGAACAGCATGACGGGTGGGTTTCGGAAGCTGCGATCCGCGCGGTAGCGGATTTGCTCGACATGCCCTACATCCGCGCGCTGGAGATTGCGACCTTCTACACGATGTTTCAGCTGCAGCCGGTCGGCAAGAAGGCCCATGTCCAGGTCTGCGGCACCACGCCATGCCGTCTGCGCGGCGCCGGCGACATCATAGCGGTGTGCCAGAGCCGGATCCATCACGACCCCTTCCATCTGTCCGAAGATGGAAACTTCAGCTGGGAAGAAGTGGAGTGTCTTGGCGCCTGCGTGAATGCGCCGATGGTGCTGATCTGGAAGGATACTTTCGAGGACCTGACCAAGGAAAGCTTTGGCAAGGTGCTGGATGGCTTTGCCTCCGGCAATCCTCCGAAGCCGGGACCGCAGAACGGCCGTCAGTTCTCGGCGCCGATCAGCGGGCCCACCACGCTGAAGGAAACCGCATGAAACGCCACCGCATATTGGAAGCGGCCGGACAGGGGAGTGTCGGTGCAATGAAGACCTGGCGCTATGTCGGCTTGCATGCCACGGCGGCCGGCGCTTTCATTTTCCTGCTGCAGCGCTACGCGCTGGATGCGTCGCTGGAAACAAGCCTGTTATGGGCGCTGACCTTCGGCGGATGCGCTGCGGGCCTCGCCTACGTGCAGTCCATTCGCTGATCGCCTGAGGAAAGCTTCAAGTCATGCTCGACGACAAGGACCGCATCTTCAAGAACCTCTACGGCCTTCAGGACTGGGGTCTGGAAGCTGCGCGCCGCCGCGGCGCCTGGGACGGCACCAAGGCGATCATCGACAAGGGCCGCGACTGGATCATCAACGAGATGAAGGCCTCGGGCCTGCGCGGCCGCGGCGGGGCGGGTTTTGCAACCGGCCTAAAATGGTCGTTCATGCCGAAAGAATCGACCGACGGCCGGCCGAGCTATCTCGTGGTCAATGCCGACGAGTCCGAGCCCGGCACCTGCAAGGACCGCGAGATCCTGCGGCACGACCCGCATCTTCTGGTCGAGGGCTGCTTGCTTGCCAGCTCCGCGATGGGCGCGCACGCCTGCTATGTCTACGTGCGTGGTGAGTTTATCCGGGAACGTGAGCATCTGCAGGCCGCGGTCGATCAGGCCTACGAAGCCAAGCTGATCGGCAAGGACAATATCCATGGCTGGCCGTTCGATCTTTACGTAACTCATGGCGCCGGTGCTTATATTTGCGGCGAAGAGACCGCACTTCTGGAAAGCCTCGAAGGCAAGAAGGGCATGCCGCGGTTGAAACCGCCATTCCCTGCCAATGTCGGTCTTTACGGCTGCCCGACCACCGTCAACAACGTCGAGTCGATCGCCGTCGCGCCGGATATTCTGCGGCGCGGCGCCGCGTGGTTCGCCGCCATCGGCCGCCCGAACAACACTGGGACCAAACTATTCTGCATTTCTGGCCACGTTGAGAGGCCGTGCAATGTGGAAGAGGCAATGGGCATTCCGCTCAGGGAATTATTGGAAAGACATGCCGGCGGCGTGCGCGGCGGTTGGGAAAATTTGCTGGCGGTTATCCCCGGCGGCTCGTCGATGCCGTTGATTCCGGCCGGCCAAACGGGCTGCGACGATCTTCTGATGGATTTCGATGGTTGCATTGCCCACAAATCGGCGCTCGGTACGGCCGCCGTTATAGTGATGGACAAGACGGCCGATATTATCGGTGCCATGGCTCGGATCTCTTATTTCTACAAGCATGAGAGCTGCGGCCAATGTACGCCCTGCCGTGAAGGCATGGGCTGGATATGGCGGGTACTGACCCGGATGGCGGAGGGCCGCGCCCACAGGCGCGAGATCGACATGCTGTTTGAGGTCACCAAGCAGATCGAGGGCCACACCATCTGTGCGTTCGGAGACGGTGCAGTCTGGCCGGTACAAGGCCTGTTGCGCCATTTCCGCCCGGAGATCGAGCGGCGCATCGACCAATACACACGCAAGGCGGACGTCGACGATGCCGGCATTCTCGACCCCGCGCGTATGGTCGCGGCGGAGTGATTTCGATGTCGCAACCGAGCATATTCTGGTGGCAGAAATTCGGGACGCTGGCGCAGATGGCGCAGGCGGCGGTGGCGTTGCTCGGCTTTGTTGCGATCCTGTTCCAGATCAACGAGATCCGCACCAACAATCGCGCGGCCAGCGCGCGGCAGGTATTTCTCGGCTATACCGACCTTGCGTTCAAGAATCCAAGATTTGCGCAGCCCGACTATGAGGCGATCAAGGCGGGTAACCGCGACCAGCGGGTGCAGTATGAGAGTTTTGTCTCGTATCTCCTCTATGCCTGCGAGGAGGCGACGGCGGCATTCACCGACAAGCGCGAGTGGCAGGCGTCCTGCGATTACGACCTGAAGCCGCATCTGCCGTTCCTTTGCGAGATCGACAAGGCCGAACCCGCTTATCTGACGACCTACTCGACCGACACCCAGCAATGGGTCAAGGCGTCCATGAAAGCGGCCAGCGTCACACCGCCCGATTGCAAGAAGACTTGAGAGCGCAATGACCAAACTCATCGTCGATGGCAAAGAGATCGATGTTCCCGCCGAATTCACGCTGTTGCAGGCGTGCGAAGCCGCCGGCGCGGAAATTCCGCGTTTTTGCTACCACGAGCGGCTCTCGATCGCCGGCAATTGCCGGATGTGCCTGGTCGAGATCAAGGGCGGCCCGAAGCCGGTCGCGAGCTGCGCCTGGGGTGTGCGCGACTGCCGTCCGGGTCCCAAGGGCGAACCGCCGGAGATCTCCACGCGTTCGCCGATGGTGAAGAAGGCCCGTGAAGGGGTGATGGAGTTCCTGTTGATCAACCATCCGCTGGATTGCCCAATCTGCGACCAGGGCGGCGAGTGTGACTTGCAGGATCAGGCGATGGGCTATGGCGTCGACACCAGCCGCTTTGCCGAGAACAAGCGCGCGGTTGAGGACAAATATCTGGGCGCGCTGGTCAAGACCTCGATGAACCGTTGCATCCAATGCACGCGCTGCGTCCGTTTCGCCGCCGAGGTCTGCGGCGTGCCCGAGATGGGCGCGACCGGCCGCGGCGAGGACATGGAGATCACCACCTATCTCGAGACGGCGCTGACTTCGGAGCTGCAGGGCAATCTGGTGGATATCTGCCCGGTGGGCGCGCTGACTTCAAAACCTTACGCGTTCGCGGCGCGGCCCTGGGAACTCGGCAAGACCCAGTCGATCGATGTGATGGACGGCGTCGGCTCTGCGATCCGGGTCGACACCCGTGGTCGCGAGGTGATGCGGATCCTGCCGCGCGTCAACGAGCCGGTGAACGAGGAATGGATTTCCGACAAGACCCGTCATGTCGTCGATGGACTGCGCACCCAGCGGCTCGACCGTCCCTATGTCAGGGAGAACGGTCAGCTCCGTGCAGCTTCATGGTCCGAGGCGTTCGCGGCGATTGCGGCAAGGGCCGACCGCATCCACGGCAAGCGGATCGGGGCCATCGCCGGCGATCTCGCCGCCGTCGAAGAGATGTTCGCGCTCAAGGAGCTATTGGCCAAATGCGGCTCCGCCAACCTTGCGGTTCAGGGCGGCGGCGCTTTCGACGCGAATGCGGGCCGCGCATCCTACATTTTCAATCCGGGAATCGCCGGGATCGAGCAGGCCGACGCGTTGCTGATCGTGGGCTCGAATCCGCGCAAGGAAGCCGCCGTTCTCAACGCGCGCATTCGCAAACGCTGGCGCAGCGGCCAGCTCAAGATCGGTGTGATCGGTGACAGGGCCGACCTCACTTACCCCTTCGATTATCTGGGCGCGGGTACCGACACGCTCGGCGAACTCGCCGCCGGCAAGCAGTCCTTTGCTGATGTGCTGAAAGCGGCGAGCCATCCGATTGTGCTGGTGGGATCGGGCGTCGCCGCGCGGCATGACGGGGCAGCGGTTCTGGCGCTGGCGGCCAAGCTCGCGCTGGATGTCGGCGCGGTCAAGGACGGCTGGAACGGGTTTGCTGTTCTGCAGGATACGGCCTCGCGCGTTGGCGCGCTCGATATTGGCTTTGCGGCAGGCGCCGACGGTTTGAGCATCGCTGAAATGACGACGTTCGGCACCCTCGATGTCCTGTTCCTACTCGGCGCCGACGATGCCAGGGCACCCGAGGGCACCTTTGTGGTTTACATCGGCACCCATGGCGACCGCGGTGCGCATCGCGCCGACGTGATCCTGCCGGGCGCGGCCTACACGGAAAAGTCCGGCCTCTACGTCAACACCGAAGGCCGGGTGCAGATGGCCAACCGTGCGGCGTTTCCGCCGGGGGAGGCGCGCGAGGACTGGGCGATCATCCGCGCGCTTTCCGAAGTTTTGTCCAGAAAGCTGCCTTACAATTCGCTTGGCGCACTTCGGCAGGTCATCTTCAAGGCCGTGCCCCATCTGATGCGGATCGATCGGATCGAGGCGGCAAACCCGGCCGACATCGGGAAACTTGCAAGCCGGGGCGGCAGCCTCGAGAAGGCGCCGTTCAAGAGTTCCGTTGAAGATTTTTACCTGACCAACCCGATTGCGCGTGCCTCGGCAGTGATGGCCGAATGTTCCCGCCTTGCCTCCGGGCAGATGCTGACGGCAGCGGAGTGAGCGTGACCTGATGGCTGAATTCTTCGCAAGCGCATTCTGGACCGGCTTCCTCTGGCCGCTGATCGTCATGGCCGCGCAAAGCCTGCTGCTGCTCGTGGTGCTCCTGATCGCGATCGCCTACATCCTGCTTGCCGATCGCAAGATCTGGGCGGCGGTCCAGATCCGGCGCGGACCCAACGTGGTCGGCCCCTGGGGCCTGCTGCAATCCTTCGCCGACCTCCTGAAATTCGTGCTGAAGGAGCCGATCATTCCCTCCGGCGCCAACAAGGGCGTGTTCCTGTTGGCCCCGCTGGTGAGTTGCGTGCTGGCGCTGGCGGCCTGGGCCGTGATCCCGATGGATCTCGGCTGGGTGATCTCCGACATCAATGTCGGCGTACTCTATATCTTCGCAATCTCGTCGCTGTCGATCTACGGCATCATCATGGCCGGCTGGTCGTCGAACTCGAAATATCCGTTCCTGGCAGCCCTTCGCTCGGCGGCGCAAATGGTGAGTTACGAAGTATCGATCGGTTTCGTCATTATCACGGTGTTGCTGTGCGCCGGTTCACTCAATCTATCGACCGTGGTCGAGGCGCAGAATACCCATGGGCTTGCCAGCCTGATCGGATTGCCCAGGCTGACATTCCTGAACTGGTACGTGCTGCCGCTGTTTCCGATGTTCGTGATCTTCTACGTCTCGGCGCTGGCGGAAACCAACCGGCCGCCGTTCGACCTGGTGGAGGCCGAATCCGAACTGGTTGCCGGCTTCATGGTCGAATACGGCTCGACGCCGTACCTGCTGTTCATGCTCGGCGAATACGTCGCCATCACCACGATGTGCGCGATGGCCACGATCATGTTCCTGGGCGGCTGGCTGCCGCCGATCGCGGTGGTGCCGTTCACCTGGATACCCGGCGTAATCTGGTTCACGCTCAAGGTATTTTTCATGTTCTTCCTGTTTGCAATGGCGAAGGCGATCGTGCCGCGCTACCGCTACGATCAGTTGATGCGGCTTGGCTGGAAGGTGTTCCTGCCATTGTCGCTGGCGATGGTGGTTGTTGTCGCCGGCGTGCTGCATTTCGCCGACATCGCGCCGAAGTGAGGTCGCCATGAGTGTCAATGTAAACGCCACAGCCCGCTCGCTCCTGCTTTCCGAATTCGTGTCGGCGTTTTTTCTCGCCATGCGCTATTTCTTCAAGCCGAAGCCGACGCTGAATTATCCGTTCGAGAAGGGGCCGATCTCGCCGCGCTTCCGCGGCGAGCATGCGCTACGCCGCTATCCCAACGGGGAGGAGCGCTGCATCGCCTGCAAACTGTGTGAGGCGATTTGTCCGGCGCAGGCGATCACCATCGAGGCCGGTCCGCGCCGCAACGACGGCACCCGCCGCACGGTACGCTACGACATCGACATGGTGAAATGCATCTATTGCGGTCTGTGCCAAGAGGCCTGTCCGGTCGATGCCATCGTCGAAGGACCGAATTTCGAATTCGCCACCGAGACCCGCGAGGAACTTTATTATGACAAGGCGAAACTTCTCGCCAATGGCGACCGCTGGGAGCGCGAGATTGCGAAATCGATCGAACTGGACGCGGCGTATCGGTGAGGTGGTGAACTTGGCGAATGAGATGCATAGGAGCGCCACGAGCACACTCGGCTCTCTCCCCCAGATGGGGGGAGGGAACACAGCAGCGTTCGCGGATGGATCCCTGGTTCATGGCGGAGGCGTGCCGGCATGATCCTCCCCGCACTGTTCTTCTATCTGTTCGCAAGTATCTGCGTCGCCTCGGCGGTCATGGTGATTGTGTCGCGCAACCCCGTGCATTCCGTGCTGTTCCTGATTCTGGCCTTCGTCAACGCGTCGGGCCTGTTCGTGCTGATGGGCGCCGAGTTCCTGGCGATGATCCTGGTCGTGGTCTATGTCGGCGCGGTCGCCGTCCTGTTCCTGTTCGTGATCATGATGCTGGACGTCGATTTCACCGAACTGCGCGAGGGTTTTCTGGAATATCTGCCGATCGGTCTGGTGATCGGCGGCGTGTTTCTTGCAGAATTGCTGCTGGTGGGCGGCGGCTGGGTCATCAATGCCGGCGTCGCCAAATCGATTACGGCGGCGATCCCGGCCAATGTGAGCAACACCGAGGCGCTCGGGCTCGTGCTCTATACCAGGTACATTCATTACTTTCAGATCGCGGGCATGGTGCTCCTGGTCGCAATGATCGGCGCCATCGTGCTGACATTGCGCCACAAGGCCAACGTCAAGCGGCAGGACATCAACGTGCAGAACGCGCGAACGCCTGAATTGGCGATGAGCGTGCGCAAGGTGGCCTCCGGCCAGGGTCTCCAGGACGCGGACGCGCCGGAGTGGGTGCAATGACCGTCGGTCTCGGACATTATCTTTCGGTCGGCGCGATCCTGTTCACGCTCGGGATCCTCGGCATCTTTCTCAACCGCAAGAACATCATCGTCATCCTGATGTCGATTGAGCTGATCCTGCTCGCGGTCAACATCAACTTGGTGGCGTTCTCGACCTTCCTCGGCGACATCGTGGGCCAGGTGTTTGCGCTGCTGGTGCTCACGGTGGCGGCGGCGGAGGCGGCGATCGGTCTTGCGGTGCTGGTGGTGTACTACCGCAACCGCGGCTCGATCGCGGTTGAAGACGTCAATCTGATGAAGGGTTAACGCGCTGATGATTCAGGCAATCGTCTTCCTGCCGCTGATCGGCGCTATTCTGGCCGGGCTGATCTCCGTGTTCGGCGCGCATGCGCGCAACCCGAGCGGGGATGAGGTCGAGCATGGCGACGACGCGCATGGCGTGGCCGCGCACGCCTTGGATGCCCATGATGATCATGCCGGTGATATCGGCCACGACGACCATCACGCGGTTGAGCCTGCGGCGGCGGGATCGCGCGCGGCAGAGCTGATTACCACGGGGCTGTTGCTGGCGGCCGCTGGGCTATCCTGGGTGGCGCTGGTCGATGTCGGCTTCATGCATCACGATGTGCGGATCGCGTTGTTCCCCTGGATCAATTCCGGCGATCTGCAGGTGGTTTGGTCGCTGCGGGTCGATACGTTGACCGCCGTGATGCTGGTGGTGGTCAACACCATCTCCTCACTCGTCCATGTCTATTCGATCGGCTACATGGATGAGGATCCGTACCGGCCGCGGTTCTTCAGCTATCTGTCGTTGTTCACTTTCGCGATGCTGATGCTGGTGACGGCGGACAATCTGGTGCAGCTGTTCTTCGGCTGGGAGGGCGTCGGCCTGATGAGCTACCTGCTGATCGGTTTCTGGTACCAGAAACCCTCGGCCAACGCCGCCGCCATCAAGGCCTTCGTGGTCAATCGTGTCGGCGATTTCGGTTTTGCGCTCGGCATCTTTGCGATTTTCATGCTGATCGGTTCGACCGACTTCGAAACCATTTTTGCGGGCGCACCCGCCCTGACCGGCAAGACCATCGACTTTTTCGGCTGGCATGCCGACGCGTTGACGCTCACCTGCCTGCTGCTGTTCATGGGGGCGATGGGCAAATCGGCCCAGTTCCTGCTGCACACCTGGTTGCCGGACGCGATGGAAGGCCCGACGCCGGTCTCGGCGTTGATCCACGCGGCGACCATGGTAACCGCCGGGGTCTTCATGGTGGCGCGGCTGTCGCCGTTATTCGAACTGGCGCCGAATGCGCAAGCGGTCGTGATGTTTTTCGGCGCCACCACGGCGTTTTTTGCCGCGACCGTCGGTCTCGTGCAGAACGACATCAAGCGCATCGTGGCCTATTCGACGTGTTCACAGCTCGGCTACATGTTCGTGGCGATGGGGGCGGGCGCCTATTCGGCCGGCATGTTCCACCTGTTCACGCACGCCTTCTTCAAGGCGCTGCTGTTCCTGGGTTCGGGCTCGGTGATCTATGCGATGCATCACGAACAGGACATCCGCAACATGGGCGGCCTGAAGGACCGGATTCCGTTCACCTACATCGTCATGGTGATCGGCACGCTGGCGCTGACCGGCTTCCCGCTCACTGCAGGCTATTTCTCCAAGGACGCCATCATCGAATCCGCCTATGCCTCGCACAATCCGTTCGCGATCTATGCTTTCCTGCTGACGGTGGTCGCAGCCGGCCTGACCTCGTTCTATTCGTGGCGCCTGATCCTCAAGACCTTCCACGGCGAACCCCACGATCAAGAACATTATGAAGCCGCCCACGAGTTGCCGCTGTGGATGCTCATTCCGATCGGCATTCTCGCCGCCGGATCGCTGCTCGCCGGCTTCCCGTTCAAGGAATTGTTCGCCGGGCACGGCGTTGAAGAGTTTTTCCGCGACTCCGTGAAGATGAACCCGCACATCATCGAGGAGATGCATCACATCCCGGACATGATCGGCTATCTGCCGACCATCATGATGGCGATCGGCGCTTACGTGGCTTATGTGTTTTACGTTCAACGGCCATATTTGCCGGTCGAACTCGCCAACCAGCAACCGCTGCTCTACCAGTTCCTGCTCAACAAATGGTATTTCGACGAGTTGTACGAACTGATCTTCGTGCGTCCGGCGAAATGGATCGGGCGCTTCCTGTGGAAGATCGGCGACGGCTACATCATCGACGGCTTCGGTCCCGACGGCATATCGGCGCGGGTGCTTGACGTGACCCGTAACGTGGTGCGGCTGCAGACCGGCTATCTCTATCACTACGCGTTTGCGATGCTGATCGGGGTTGCCGGGTTATTCACCTGGTTCATGTTCGGTTTGGGAGGCCAGTGATGACAACCTGGCCCATTCTGTCGGTCGTTACCTTCCTGCCGGTGGTCGGCGCGTTGCTGGTCTATCTCTTGGCGCGCGGCAACGACGAGGCGGCGGCCCGCAACGCGCGCTGGATTGCGCTGTGGACGACGATCGTCACCTTCGCGGTATCGCTCATTCTGGTGACGCGCTTCGATCCGGTGCAGGCGGACTTCCAGTTCGTCGAAAAGGCGCCATGGCTTGCCAACGCCATCACCTATCACATGGGCGTTGACGGCATCTCGTTGCCGTTCGTGATCCTGACCACCGCCTTGATGCCGTTCTGCATTATCGCGAGCTGGAAATCCGTCACCTCACGGGTGCGCGAATACATGATGGCGTTTCTGCTGCTGGAAACGCTGATGGTCGGCACCTTCGCAGCCCTCGACCTCGTCCTGTTCTATCTGTTCTTCGAGGGCGGCCTGATCCCGATGTTTCTGATCATCGGGGTGTGGGGCGGCCCGCGTCGGGTCTATGCTTCCTTCAAGTTCTTCCTCTACACGCTGCTCGGCTCCGTATTGATGCTGTTGGCGATCATGGCGCTGTACTGGAACGCCGGCACGACCGACATTCCGGCGCTGATGCACACCGCGGTGCCGCGTTCGCTGCAGACCTGGGCGTGGTTGGCGTTCTTTGCCTCCTTCGCGGTGAAGATGCCGATGTGGCCGGTTCATACCTGGTTGCCGGACGCCCATGTCGAGGCGCCGACCGCGGGCTCGGTGATTCTGGCCGCGATATTGTTGAAGATGGGTGGCTACGGCTTCCTGCGCTTCTCGCTACCGATGTTTCCGATGGCCTCGCATGATTTTGCACCATTGATCTTCTCGCTATCGGTCATCGCCATCATCTACACCTCGCTGGTGGCGCTGATGCAGGAGGACATCAAGAAGCTGATCGCCTATTCGTCGGTCGCTCATATGGGCTTTGTCACGATGGGGATCTTTGCCGGAACCACCCAGGGGGTGGCTGGCGGCGTGTTCCAGATGGTGTCGCACGGCATCGTCTCTGGCGCGCTGTTCCTCTGCGTCGGCATCGTCTATGACCGCATGCACACCCGCGAGATCACCGCCTATGGCGGACTGGTCAACCGCATGCCGCTGTATGCACTGGTGTTCATGGTGTTCACCATGGCCAATGTCGGCTTGCCCGGCACCTCCGGCTTCGTCGGCGAATTCATGACCCTGATCGGCACCTTCAAGGTCTCGATCCCGACCGCCGCCTTCGCCACCACGGGCGTGATCCTGTCGGCGGCCTATGCGCTCTGGCTCTATCGGAAAGTGGTATTCGGTGCGCTGACAAGGCCGTCGCTCGCCAGCATCAAGGATCTCACCTGGCGCGAGAGCGTGACGCTGATGCCGCTGGCGGCGCTCACCATCCTGTTCGGGTTCTACCCGAAGCCGGTGCTCGACATGTCGGCGGCTTCGGTCCAGCAACTCGTCAACAACTACAACACCGCCGTGACTGCCGTGAAGGCAGCCGCACTGCTGCAGTGAAGGCACAATGATGAGCTTTGAGAGCGCAGGTTATCAGTTGCTGCCGGTGCTGCCGGAGTTGGTGCTGGCCACGGGCGCCATGGTGCTGTTGATGCTCGGCGCCTATCGCGGCCAGCAGACCACCCCTCTCGTGACCGGACTTGCGATCGGCTTGCTCGTGCTGACCGGCGCCATCGAACTGTTGCTGCCGGGCGGAACGCAAACGACGTTTGCCGGCAGTTTCATCGTCGACGACTTTGCCCGGTTCCTCAAGATACTGGCGCTGATCGGCTCGGTGGCGACGCTCGTTCTCTCAGTGGAGTTTCTGGCCGATCCCTCGCGGCGCATTTTCGAATATTCCATTCTGGTGTTGCTTTCGACGCTCGGCATGATGGTGCTGATCTCGGCCGGCGACCTGATCATGCTCTATCTCGGGCTCGAACTGATGTCGCTTGCGCTCTACGTGGTCGCCGCCAGCAATCGCGACAATGCGAAATCGACCGAAGCCGGCCTGAAGTATTTTGTGCTGGGTGCGCTGTCGTCAGGCATGCTGCTGTACGGTGCCTCGTTGATCTACGGCTTCACCGGCACCGTCAGTTTTGCCGGCATCGCGGCGGCAGCGAAGAGCGGCAGCGTCGGTCTCGTGTTCGGCCTGGTATTCCTGCTGGCGGGGCTCTGCTTCAAGATTTCGGCGGTGCCCTTCCACATGTGGACGCCCGACGTTTATGAAGGCGCCCCGACGCCGGTGACCGCGTTCTTTGCCTCCGCGCCAAAAGTCGCCGCACTTGCGGTATTCACCCGCGTGGCGCTGACCGCATTCCCCGGCATCCTGTTGCAATGGCAGCAAGTCGTGGTGTTCGTGGCGATCGCCTCGATGGTGCTGGGATCGTTCGCCGCCATCGGTCAGAAGAACATCAAGCGGCTGATGGCCTATTCCTCGATCGGCCATATGGGCTTTGCCCTGGTGGGCCTCGCTGCCGGCACGGCGGAGGGTGCGCAGGGCGTGCTGGTCTATATCGCAATCTATGTGGCGATGACGCTCGGCAGCTTCGCAGTCATCCTGACCATGAAGCGCAACGGCCAGCATGTCGAAGAGATCGGCGACTTCGCGGGACTTTCGCGCACCAATCCGCTGCTGGCGTTCTTCTTCGCCATGTTGCTGTTCTCGCTGGCGGGCATTCCGCCGTTGGCGGGCTTCTTCGCCAAGTTTTATGTGTTCGTCGCAGCCATCAAGGCAGGCCTATTCACGCTTGCCGTGATCGGCGTACTCGCCAGCGTAGTTGGCGCGTTTTACTATCTCACCATCATCAAGGTGATGTACTTCGATGAACCGCTTCCCAAGCTCGATCCGATGCGGATGGAATTGCGCACGGTGCTGGCGGTGGCGGGCCTCTTCAATATCTTCTTCTTCGTCTATCCGGGGCCGCTGGTGAGTGTGGCCACGGTCGCTGCGAAGTCATTATTTTAGGGCATGATCCCGAAAAGTGGAGCCCGGTTTTCGGAGCAGATCATGCCCAACAAAGACATCGACGCCCAGACCGATCTGGCTAAGCCGGCCCTGAGATGACATTTGCGCTCGGCCCTCGAGCCACCATGGCGGGTTACCGGCTCGCGGCCTTCGACCGCATCGGCTCGACCAACGCGGAAGCCATGACGCGCGCGCGCGCGGGCGAGTGCGGCCCGATGTGGTTTGTGACTTCCGAGCAGACAGCCGGGCGCGGCCGTCGGTATCGTCCCTGGATTGCGCCGCGAGGTAATCTCGCCAGCAGCATCCTGGAAGTGCTCGATGTGGCGCCTGCGGTTGCCGCGACGCTGGGGTTTGCCGCGGGGCTCGCGCTCGAGGCGGCGTTGCGAAAGGTTGGTATCGAGGCATCGCTGCGATCGGCGGGATCCGATCATATGAAGTTCGCCCTGAAATGGCCCAACGACGTGCTGGCGGGGCCGAAGAAGCTTGCCGGGATCCTGCTGGAAGCCGAAACCGTGGCCGGCGATCGGCTCGCGGTCGTGGTCGGGATCGGCACCAACGTGATGGCTGCGCCCGAGGGCACGCCGACCCCGGCAACCTCGCTGGCGGCGCTCGGGGTCCATATCGGCGCGGAGGAATTGTTCGCCGAACTGTCGGATGCCTGGGCGCAATTCCGGGGCGTCTGGGACAATGGTCGCGGCTTTGACGAAATCCGGCGGCTTTGGCTCGAGCGCGCCGCAGGTCTTGGACAGCCGGTCTCGATCCAAACCGGTAGCGTCACAGTGGAGGGAACATTCGAGACCATCGATGTGACCGGCTGCATGATCGTCCGGACCTCAGGTGGTAAGCAGGTCGCGATCTCCGCTGGAGACGTCTATTTCGGCTCGGCCGCCTCGGCAGGGGCAGCCTGATGGCGCGCCCGGATGAAATGACCTTTGCGCCGCTCGGCGGCGTCGGCGAGATCGGCATGAACCTGTCGATCTACGGCCTCGGCAACCGCCACCAGCGCTCCTGGCTCGCGGTCGACCTCGGCGTCTCCTTCGGAGACGAGGAGCATCTGCCCGGCATCGACCTCATCATGCCCGATATCCGCTTCCTCGAGAAAGAGCGAAAGAACCTGATCGGGCTGGTGCTGACGCATGCCCACGAGGATCATTTCGGCGCCATCATCGACCTCTGGCCGAAGCTCAAATGCCCGATCTATGCGACCCAATTCAGCGCCGCGCTGTTCGAGGCCAAGTGCAATTCCGAGCGCAATCCGCCGAAAATCCCGGTGACGGTCGTCCCGTCGGGCGGTCGCATCGATCTCGGGCCGTTCAATGTCGAATTCATTCCGGTGGCGCATTCGATTCCGGAATCCCATGCGCTGGCGATCCGCACCTCCGTCGGCACCGTGCTGCACACCGGCGACTGGAAAATCGATCCGACGCCGATCATAGGCCTGCCGACCGACGAGCGGCGCCTGCGCGAACTTGGCGATGCCGGCGTGCTGGCGCTGATCGGTGATTCCACCAACGCCGTGCGGGAAGGGCGCTCGCCGTCCGAGGCCGAGGTCGCCAAAACCATCATCGAACTCGTGAAGAACGCAAAAGGCCGTGTCGCCGTGACCACCTTTGCTTCCAACGTCGCACGGCTGCGCGCGGTGGCAGACGCCGCAAAGGCGGCCGGCCGCGAAGTCGTGGTGGTCGGGCGGGCGATGGAGCGTGTGGTTCAGGTGGCGCGCGAGACCGGCTTTCTCGACGGCGTGCAGAATTTCCGTGGCGCGGATCTCTACGGGCATTTTCCGCCGGACAAGGTGCTGGCATTGTGCACAGGAAGCCAGGGCGAGCCGCGCGCAGCACTTTCGCGCATTGCCAATGACGATCACCCGCAGGTGACGCTGAACAAGGGCGACTGCGTGATCTTTTCCTCGCGGACCATTCCCGGCAACGAAAAGGCGGTGGGCGCCATCATCAACGGCCTGATCTCGCAGGGCGTCGAGGTCGTTACCGATCGTACCCACCTCGTTCACGTCTCCGGCCATCCGCGCCGCGACGAACTGCGTGACATGCTTTCATGGGTGCGGCCGCAACTCCTGATCCCCGTCCACGGCGAGGCGCTGCACCTGTTCGAGCACGCCAAGCTGGCGCGAGCCGCCGGCGTGCCCAAGGTTCTGATCTGCCGCAACGGCGATCTGGTCAAGCTCGGGCCGGGCGATCCCGGCATCATCGAGGAACTGCCATCGGGACGGCTCTACAAGGACGGCTCGATCCTGGAGGATTCCAAATCGCGCGCGGTTATCGAACGCCGCCGGCTGGCGTTCGCCGGCTGCGCCTTTGTCGCGGTCGCCATGGATGAAAAAGGCGAACTGGCCGACGATCCCGAA
Organism: uncultured Alphaproteobacteria bacterium; assembly: GCA_963742425.1. Lineage (GTDB taxonomy): Bacteria > Pseudomonadota > Alphaproteobacteria > Rhizobiales > Xanthobacteraceae > Bradyrhizobium. The sequence goes on along the minus strand of CAVULR010000001.1, from coordinate 694,979 downwards.
GTCGATCTTGTCGGTATCCCCGAGAAGAATACCGCCGGAGAGATCATCGACGAGATCGTGTATGATGTGGTGGTTTCGACCGTGGAAGGCCTGCCGCGGGCGCGGCGGCGCGATCCCGATGCCCTGGCGGAATCGGTGCGCCGGGCGGTACGCGCCACGATCAACGAGCAGTGGGGCAAGAAGCCCCTATGCTACGTTCACGTACTGACGGTATAGCGCGTATTCCGCGAAAGTCAGGGCAAGCGCGGGATATCAGGGCAAGTGGAGGAGTTTATGCTGGGCCGACTCAATCATGTCGCGATCGCGGTCAAGGACGCCGGAAAGGCCGCCAAAATCTATGGCGCCGCGTTCGGCGCCGACATCTCCGCGGCGGTGCCGCTGCCGGAACACGGCGTCATCACCGTGTTCGTGACGCTGCCCAATACCAAGATTGAGTTCATCCAGCCGCTAGGCGAATCTTCCCCGATTGCAAAGTTTCTCGAGCGCAACGCCGACGGCGGCATCCACCACATCTGCTATGACGTGCCCGACATCATCGTCGCGCGCGACACCCTGATCAGGGAGGGCGCGCGCGTGCTCGGCGACGGCGTGCCCAGGATCGGCGCCCACGGCAAGCCGGTGTTGTTCCTGCATCCCAAGGATTTTTCCGGCGCGCTCGTCGAAATCGAACAGGCCTGAACCGCGATGGTCTACACCATCTCAACCGGCTTTGCGATCTACTTCGTGTTGTGGTGGGTCGTGCTGTTCGTGACGCTGCCGTTCGGCGTTCGCAGCCAGTTCGAAGACGGCGTGGGCGCTCCCGGCACCGATCCCGGCGCGCCGGTCGCCAGCCGGATGGGCCGAAAGCTGATCTGGACTACGGCGATATCGGCGATCATTTTCGCGATCGCGATGCTCGCCTATCATATGGGGCTTCTGAACATCGAACGGCTGTCGAAACTAATGGGGATTCCGCTTTGAATCCCCGGGCGCGATGAGCCGGGCGCCCTGAATTTCAGTTCTCGGTTTGAGTCACGACGCCGTCGAGTTCCCTCAGCAAACTACGCCACGCCTCCTCGATCTCGGGCGACCAGTCGGCCTCGAGAACTTCGCGCAAGGTATCGGCGATCACGCCGAAGAAAGCGATAAAGAGCTCACGCGGCGTGCCGTAGGCGTCATGCGACGATACCTCGCATTCGATCATGCGAAAGTGTCCGGTGCGCTCTCCGGCGAAATCCATGATCGCCTCGATGGTCAGCGCCAGCATCGAACCCCTGACGAGGTCGCCGCCTTCGCTCCGGAACATCTTTTCGGCTTCGGGATGTTCGCGGAACAGCCGGCGGTAGACCAGCGGCGTGAGATCTTCGCAACGCTCGGCGGCGAGTTCAAAGCTGCGTTGGATCGGATTGCTTGGCGCCGTCATGTCCGCGCGTGCCGACTTGAAGTTTTCTTACGCGTTTGCTCAAGCGCGCCGGCAGCCAGTTCGCGTGGAAACGCTTTGGCCGCATTTGAAAAAAAGAGCAGGGCGCAAAGCCCTGCTCTAAAATTGTGTCGACCCTATTTCCCCGAAAACTTGGATTTGCTCTTGATTGACGGGGCGACGCTGCTTGTGCGCGTCAGGGCTCCTCCCGAGACTTGGACCACCAGGCCAGAACCTCTCGGCCAGCCTGAGCCCGAACTGGTAACCCATCCTTTCGGTTCTGTCACTCTTTTCGGCAACGATTGTTCAAAATTCGGGCAGTCCGCGAAATGATCGGGAAATCACCACCACGGGTTGTACGCGCGCCGAAGGAATCGGATTTAAAGCTGCCGAAGGAACAGGAGAGCGCCGGGCTGCCGTTGGCAACCATCGGCGCAAAATGACCGCCCCGGAATAATTCCGTTCGCGAAGTGTACCATCAAGCACGGTGGCCGGGAACCTGATCTCGACTTGCGACTCTCTGTGTGATTAGTTGCAACGCCAAAAGGGTGGGTTGGTAGATGCGCCGGCGGTTGCGGAAATTTCTTCCGATCGTCCTGATTGCCCTGGCGGTGCAGATTTTCGCACCCATCGGAGCGACGTGGGCAGCCACCACCTCCGATCCCCTTCATGCAGCTTCAATCTGTTCGGGCATGGCGGCATCGTCCACCGGTCAGGCCGACCAAACCGGCCGGCCTCGTGCGCATGAGGGCTGCTGTTCCGTCTGCACGGTATTCCACAGCGCGGTGCCGCTCGATGCGCCACAAACGGCGACGGCGACGCCATATCGGCAATCGCTGCGCGTGGTCTGGTTCGAGCGCGCAACGGACCGGTTCGGCTCCCGAACGGGATCTCAGGCCCAGGCGCGTGCCCCTCCGCAGTTGACGTGAACTTGGCGGCCATTGGCCGCTCCGATGCGTTCACCACTCATCTTGCGGAGAATCCCAATGTCGATCCGTCTTTGGCGTGCGGGCCTGCCCGGGCTCGCCATCGCGCTCATTCCCATCACCGGAAGCCTCGCCCACGAAATCGTCGGCAACCGCTTTTTCCCGGCAACGCTCGGCATCGACGACCCCGGTGTCAACGATGAGCTCGCGCTTCCGACCGTCTCCAGTTTCAAGACCGGCGACGACCCGTCGTTCAGGCAGCGCGACTTTTCCGGTGAATTTTCCAAACGGATCACCGAGGCCTTCGCGGTGTCATTTGGATCGACCTATAGCCAACTCAGCCCGCCCGGCGGCCCGACCGGCATGGGCGCGAACGGATTCCAGAATCTAGATACGACCTTCAAATACCGCGTCTTCAAGAATCCGGAGCATGAGTTCGTGATGTCGGTCGGCCTCAGCATCGAGTGGGGCGGGACGGGCGCGCGCAGTGTCGGCGCTGATCCCTTCAATACCTACACGCCGAACATCTATTTCGGCAAAGGCCTCGGCGACCTGCCGGATACGCTGTCCTGGATTCGGCCGGTCGCGATTACCGGCCAGGTCGGTTATTCGATTCCCGGCAGAAATTCGACCACGACGTTTGGGGTCGATCCCGACACCGGCGATCCGACCGTCGACACCGAATTCCATCCGCGGGTTCTGAACTGGGGTGGAACGATCCAGTACAGTATGCCCTATTTGAAGTCCGCCGTGATCGACCTCGGCCTGCCGGATTTCATCAATCGTCTGATTCCGCTGGTGGAAGCGACCTTGCAGACGCCGGTGGGGAACACGCTGACCTCGGGTACGCTGACGACCGGCACCATCAATCCCGGCGTGATCTGGGTCGCTAACACCTTTCAATTCGGCATCGAGGCACTGATACCGATTAACCGGCAAAGCGGAACCAATGTCGGGGTGATCGCGCAACTGCACTTCTTCCTCGACGACATCGATCCGCGTGGGATCGGCAAGCCGATCTTCGGCAATGCCGTCCAGCCCGCCAGCCCCTTTCCAAGGAATTGATCATGCGCCGCTCATCTCTTGCCGTCATAGCTTCCCTCTTGCTGCTGTTCGCTGCGAATGACGCGAGCGCGCATGCCATGCTCGACCATGCCGAACCGCGCGTCGGCAACAAGGTCGCGACGATGCCGCGCGAAATCACGCTGTGGTTCACACAGAAGCTGGAGGCAGCTTTCAGCACCATCACCGTGAGCGATTCCGCCGGCAAGCGCGTCGATACCGGCAAGACCCGTGTCAACGGCAACCAGATGTCGGTCGCGCTGCGGTCTGGGGGCAGCGGCACCTACCATGTGATATGGCGCGTTCTTTCAGTGGACACGCACACGACGGACGGCAGTTTCACGTTTCAAGTCGGTCAGTAGGCACAAAGGGCCAACCCATGAACTGGTTCGGAGCACCGGTCGACGGACCCTTGGTCATGATTCGTGGGGTGCACTTCTTTGCCACCGCGGTTACGGCCGGAAGCCTGATTTTCCGCGCCGTGGTGGCCGGGCCCGCGTTGCGGTCGACCGACGGAGATGCGACGGCTGCGCGGTCGCAAATCTTCCTGACCGCATGGACCGGGCTCGTGATGACAGCGATCTCAGGCGCGGTCTGGCTGCAGTTGCAGGCGGCCTCGATGAGCGGCCTTCCGCTCGGCGAAGCCATGACTGCGAAAGTGCTCCTGACGGTCCTGGACCAAACCCAGTTCGGATTGGTCCTCGAAATTCGCCTCGGGCTCGCGGTTATTCTGGCCGTTTGTCTGGCCTTTGACCGGTTTGCGCTGTCGCGCCAGCTGGCGCTCGTGTCGGGCCTGGGCCTGGCCGCGACCATCGCCTGGACCGGCCACGCCGGCTCGACACTGGACGAATTGGGTATCCTCCACCTGACGGCCGACGTACTGCACCTCACCGCGGCGGCGGCCTGGATTGGCGGCCTGGTTTCGCTCACCTGGCTGCTGGCCGAGAGCCGGCGGGATCCGGCCTGCGCGTCATTGGTGCGGGATGCCACACGGCGCTTTTCCACGCTGGGCATTGCCAGCGTCGCTACCCTGTTCTCAACCGGGATCGTCAACGCCTGGATCCTGGTTGGTTCGTTCAACGGGTTGATCGCAACCGGATACGGGCGTCTTTTAATGCTCAAGATCGCTCTGTTCGCCGTGATGGTAACTTTCGCCGCGGTCAACCGGTTCCGGTTGACGCCGCGGCTCGTCCTGTCCGCGACAAGCGCGTCGCAACGTTCGCTCCGGCTGCTGACGCGCAACAGCATGATCGAGATCGTGTTGGGGCTCGCGGTCTACGGCATTGTCGGCCTGCTCGGCACGTTGCATCCGGCAATCCATTTTTTGTAAGTTCTTAACGGGCTCTGAATGATCGGAGAGGACCAAAAAATGCAATTCGAAAAACCGCCGTTGATATCCGTCATGCGCATCATGGCTTGCGCAACACTGCTTGTAGGCCTGTTCGCGGCGCCTGCGCGCGCCGAGGAAGTCAAGGCCGGCGAACTCGTGCTCACCGAGGCCTGGAGTCGCGCCACACCGGGCGGTGCGAAGGTGGCCGGCGGCTATCTGACCATCCAGAACAGGGGTGCGACGCCGGATCGCCTGATCGGGGGTTCGGCCGAGATCTGCGATAAAATTCAGGTCCACGAAATGTCCATGAATAATGGCGTGATGACAATGCGCCAACTCGACAAGGGGCTCGCGATCGAGCCCGGCAAGACCGTCAAGCTGGCGCCCGGCGGTGTTCACCTGATGATGCTCAATCCCAAAAGCCCGCTCAGGCAAGGCGACAAGGTGCCGGTGACGCTCGAATTCGAAAAAGCCGGCAAGGTGGGGGTCTCCCTCGACGTACAAAGCATCGGGGCGCAGGCGCCAGCGGGTGCGGGGAGTACGGGCGGCGCGATGGACATGAAGAAGATGCCCGATCCGTCCGGGACCAGAAAGTGAGGGTCCTGCACGCGGAGCCTAGTCTCATGGCAGCCATCGCGATCCGAGGTTTTTGACCCCTGGGGACGCGACCTGTGCCGTTTTCGCGTGGCCAGGCTGGCGGCCAAAATCTCAGGTAATCCCTTTCGTTAGCGGCTTCTGCTAATCCCGCCCTTGTGTTTTCGCACCCGATCCGGTTTCACTGCGGGCCTCCAATATTCCGAAGCGATTCCTTCCGGTGTCCCCATGCGATTGTCGCGGTTTTTTCTCCCCATCCTTAAAGAAAATCCGAAAGAGGCGGAGATCGTTTCGCATCGGCTGATGCTGCGCGCGGGCATGATACGGCAGGAGGCGGCGGGCATTTATGCCTGGCTGCCGCTGGGCCTTCGGGTATTGAAGAAGATCGAGCAGATCGTCCGTGAGGAACAGAACCGCGCCGGCGCGCTCGAACTGCTGATGCCGACGCTGCAGTTGGCAGACCTCTGGCGCGAGAGCGGCCGCTACGACGCCTACGGCCCGGAAATGCTGCGTATCACCGATCGGCACAAGCGCGACCTGTTGTACGGGCCGACCAACGAGGAAATGATCACCGAAATTTTTCGAGCCTACGTGAAATCGTACAAAAGCCTTCCGCTCAATCTCTACCATATCCAGTGGAAGTTCCGCGACGAGCAGCGCCCGCGTTTCGGTGTTATGCGCGGCCGTGAGTTCCTGATGAAGGATGCGTATTCGTTCGACGTCGACGAGGCCGCTGCGCGGCGCGCCTACAACAAGATGTTTGTCGCCTACCTGCGGACGTTTGCCCGCATGGGATTGAAGGCGATCCCGATGCGCGCCGAAACCGGCCCGATCGGCGGCGATCTCAGCCACGAATTCATCGTGCTCGCGGAGACCGGCGAGTCCGGGGTCTATTGCGACAGCGACGTGCTCGATCTGCCTGTGCCCGGCGAGGAGATCGATTACGATGGCGATCTCACCCCGATCATCAAGCAATGGACCTCGGTCTATGCCGCGACCGAAGACGTCCACGACGCCGCCCGTTTCGACCGCGAGGTGCCCGCGGAGAAAAAGGTGCACACAAGAGGCATCGAGGTCGGGCAGATCTTCTACTTCGGCACCAAATATTCGGATTCGATGAAAGCGTTGGTCGCCGGTGCCGATGGCGCGGAGGTTGCGATTCACGGCGGCTCCTACGGCGTAGGCGTCTCGCGGCTGGTCGGGGCCATCATCGAGGCCTGCCACGACGAGGCCGGCATCAAATGGCCTGAGGCGGTCGCCCCGTTCAAGGCCGTCATCCTGAATTTGAAGCAGGGCGCCGAAGACACCGACGCTGCGTGCGAACGGCTTTATCGAGAGCTCACGGCCAAAGGTGTCGAAGTCCTCTACGACGACACCGACCAGCGCGCCGGCGCCAAGTTCGCCGCCAGCGACCTGATCGGCACACCTTGGCAGATTCTGGTCGGCCCGAAGGGTCTCGCGGAGGGCAAGCTCGAACTGAAGCGCCGCAGCGACGGCTCGCGCGAGAATCTCGCCCCCGCCGATGTCCTGGCGCGGCTGACCTCGTGAAGAATTATCCACCGCGCGCAGCGGGTTATCTGTCTGATGGCCACAATTAGCCCGAATCGTGTGAAAATCGGGCTAAGGATGAATCCATGAGCGAGCCAATTCGAACCCCAGCTTTTGCGCCCTTCGAATGGCTGCTGTCCGGACGCTATTTACGCGCGCGTCGCAAGGAAGGTTTTATCTCCGTCATCGCCGGGTTCTCTTTTTTGGGGATCATGCTCGGCGTTGCCACGCTGATCATCGTGATGGCGGTGATGAACGGCTTCCGCAAGGAACTGCTGGACAAGATTCTCGGCCTCAACGGGCATCTTCTGGTGCAGCCGCTGGAATCGCCCTTGACCGACTGGAAGGATGTCGCCGAGCGGATCAATCAGGTCTCCGGCATCCGGCTGGCCGCGCCGGTCGTGGATGGCCAGGCGCTGGCATCCTCGCCTTTCAACGCATCGGGCGTGTTCGTGCGCGGTATTCGTGCCGACGATCTCAACAACCTCACCTCGATTGCCAAGAATATCAAACAGGGCACGCTCGAGGGCTTCGATGAGGGGCAGGGCGTCGCCATCGGCCGCAGGCTTGCCGATCAATTGTCGCTGCACGCCGGCGACAGCGTCACATTGGTGGCGCCGCGCGGTGCCGTGACGCCGATGGGCACGACCCCGCGCATCAAGCCATACCGGATTGCCGCTGTGTTCGAGATCGGCATGTCGGAATATGACGGGACCTTCGTGTTCATGCCGCTGCCCGAGGCGCAAGCCTATTTCAATCGTGCCAATGACGTGACCGCGATCGAGGTCTTCACCACCAACCCCGACAAGATCGCCGCCTTTCGCAAGAGCGTGACCGAGGCCGCGGGGCGGCCGGTGTTTCTGGTGGACTGGCGACAACGTAACTCCACCTTCTTTAATGCGCTTCAGGTCGAACGAAACGTGATGTTTCTGATTCTGACCATGATCGTTCTGGTCGCGGCACTGAATATCGTCTCGGGCCTGATCATGCTGGTGAAGGACAAGGGCAGCGACATCGCGATCCTGCGCACCATGGGCGCCTCGCAGGGGGCGATCATGCGAGTGTTCCTGATCACGGGAGCGGCGATCGGCGTGGTCGGCACGCTGACCGGGTTTTTCGTCGGCATGCTGATCTGCCTGAACATCGAAGCGATCCGGCAATTCCTGTCCTGGCTCACCAACACCGAGTTATTCTCGCCGGAACTTTACTTTCTCTCCAAGCTGCCGGCCGAAATCGATTTCGGCGAGACCAGCGCCGTGGTGATCATGGCGTTGACGCTGTCCTTCCTCGCCACGCTGTATCCGTCGTGGCGGGCCGCCCGCCTCGATCCCGTCGAAGCGCTGCGGTACGAGTGAGGGCGAGATGGGGCAGGGGGCGGAAGACGTACCGGTCATCTATCTCCACGAGATAAAGCGCCAGTACACGCAAGGGGAAACCACGCTGACGATTCTCGACGGCGCCAAGCTTGCGCTGTGGGCGGGACAGTCGGTCGCGCTGGTGGCCCCCTCAGGTGCGGGCAAATCGACGCTATTGCATATCGCGGGCCTGCTCGAAACTCCTGATGACGGCGAGGTGTATATTGGCGGCGCACCGACATCGGGATTATCCGACGTCGAGCGGACCCAGATCCGCCGCACCGATATCGGCTTCGTCTATCAGTCGCACCGGCTGCTGCCGGAATTTTCGGCGCTGGAAAATGTCATGCTGCCGCAGATGATCCGCGGCCTGAAGCGCTCCGAAACCATCAAACGCGCCACCGAAATCCTGGCCTATCTGGGGCTGGGCGATCGCATCAAGCATCGGCCGGCCGAACTGTCCGGCGGTGAGCAGCAGCGGGTGGCGATCGCCCGCGCGGTCGCCAACGCGCCCCGGGCCTTGCTGGCGGATGAGCCGACCGGAAATCTCGATCCGCATACCGCCGACCACGTGTTTCACGCGCTGGTGCAACTGGTCAAGGCGACGCGGGTGGCAATGCTGATTGCGACCCATAACATGGATCTGGCCGGCCGGATGGACCGGCGGGTGTCGTTGAGGGACGGCCAGGTCGTCGAGCTGGAATAGTCAACGAATCGTCCGCGGATAATGGCTTGATTGATGGCCCCATCGGCGCGTATTTGAGACATGCAAACAAAATGTCCGAATTGTTCGACCGCGGTCAAATCGCACGCCGGAAGCTGGGAGATTATTGGAGGTCCCTGCCTAGAGCTGGCCGGGACCCATTGGATGAGACATCCGGAATTTTGCCCGACCCTTTCGGGGGTTGCGGAGCCCGATGTTCTCTTGCCCGGCGCGACGGAACGAAACGATGTCGAGGCTGAAATAATTCGGGTGCAGTTTGCAAAGGCGCGTGAATGACCGATCCCGAACAGGCCCGGGGATTCGGGAATCGACCGCAGCGTTTTTTGTCCAAACTGTGACGGGTTACCGTCGCTGGATAGTGGGCCGTGAGTTTAATTGTCGGCGAACGGGCTGGAAAAGGTCCGACTCCAGGGGCATATTTGCACGATGACAAGTGGCATATGGACGACCGAAGACTTCACCTGCCCTGGCTGCGGGATGAACTACACAGCGACAAAAGAAAAGCATCCGGACAAGCATACTGGCAGCTTTGAATGCAAGGTTTGCCAGACCGAGGTCCATGCATGGTCCGGCCTTTATGATTTCTTCGATTGGAAGACCAACAATGTGGGGTCACCCGTCTTCGGGAAGAAAAAGAAGTAACTGACAACCACGTAAACGCCACGAGGACGCCAACTGGGTCTACTACCGCGATCGAGAAGCCGGACCGCCTCCCTCAATTGACTGCAGGGGTCATTTCTCAATCAGAACCTGCTGCCGTCCCTTCGGTAGTGGTTCAGTTTGGTTGAGGCGGGGGTGCTTACTGGAAAACAGGCTGTTCGTGCACCATATCGGGTGGGATGGAAACATTCATCGCCCTAACGTTCGTTGCCGCAATCATTGTGTTCGCAGCGGTCTATGCGCTCGCGGCCTGGAAGGGCCAAAGCCGCTGACGACCCCTCCGGGGTGGCCGGATCCAAGCTAGCCAAGTCCATCCTTGGTATCGCGACCGGACAAGCCGGACCGCGGTCCTCCTTGTGTCCTGAAGTGATGTCGGGAGTTCAGGGATTAACCACAGGGGTCATTTTTCAAACTGACCCACTACCGCCCCTTGACTTTTGGAACATAAAGGGAACAATGTTCCTCTTATGTTCTAAAGTGGGAGCGAAAAATGTTGAAGACCTTCGTGGAAGAAGCTGCGGCGCTGGCGTCGATCACGCTTTTCGTCGGGATGGTCGCGGTCTGGGCCCAACTGATCCCTCAGCTCTGAGGCCGTCACCGCGCCGGCAGCGGGCGGGAGGAAAGCGGGGACGCGTGGGCTTGTCCGAGGGTTCCACGTGGACACCTCTCCCTCAAGGCATCACCATTGAGCGGCGAGTTGGCCTGCCCAGGCATTCGCATCCCCTCAAGCCTCAGTGATTGCCCAAGTCCATGATCCAAAAATTGCCGGCAAGTCAGACCAACGCCGGATTTGTTCATCTTCATGTCCATTCGGCCTATTCGCTGCTGAAGGGCTCGATCAAGATCCAGAAGCTTGCGGAACTGGCCAAGGCGGACCGGCAGCCGGCGCTGGCGCTCACCGACACCGACAACATGTTCGGGGCGCTGGAATTCTCCGACAAGATGGCCGGCTACGGCATCCAGCCGATCATCGGCTGCGAGCTCGCGGTCGATTTCGGCGATCAGGACCCGAATGCGCGCAACGCGCTTGCGGCGGCCCCGTCGCGGATTGTGCTGTTGGCGGCGCGCGAGCGCGGCTATCTCAGCCTGATGCGGCTGAACTCGCGGGCGTTTCTCGAAACACCCGTGCATCAGGCTCCCCACATCAAGTTCGAATGGCTGCACGACGACGCTGAGGATTTGATCGCGCTCACCGGGGGCCCGGACGGGCCGATCTCGCTTTCGATCAACGCCGATCATGCCGCCCTTGCGGCAGTTCGCTGCGATCGGCTGGCGCGCCTGTTTGGTGACCGGCTCTATATCGAATTGCAGCGCCACGGCATCGAGAAGGAGCGCCGCGCCGAGGCCGCGCTGATCGATCTCGCCTATGCAAAAGGATTGCCGCTGGTTGCGACCAACGAGCCTTATTTCGCCACCGCCGATGACTACGAGGCACATGATGCGCTTTTGTGCATCGCCGGAGGACGGCTGATCGCGGAGACCGATCGCGATCAGCTGACGCCGGATCATCGCTTCAAGACCCGCGCCGAAATGGCGGTGCTGTTCGCCGACGTGCCGGAAGCGCTGGCGTCCACCATCGAGATTGCCGAGCGCTGCGCCTTTCGCCCCGTCACGCGCAAGCCGATTTTGCCGCGGTTCACGGTCGGCGCGGGCGCGAGCGCGGCGGCCGCCGAAAGCGACGAGGCGGCCGAACTGCGCCGCCAGGCGGAGGAGGGCCTTGATTACCGGCTTAGGGTTCACGGCCTGTCGAAGGGAACCTCCGACGAAGATTACCGCGCGCGGCTTTCCTTCGAGATCGATGTCATCACCCGCATGAATTATGCGGGCTATTTCCTGATCGTTGCGGATTTCATCAAATGGGCGAAGGCCGAAGGCATTCCGGTGGGACCGGGCCGCGGCTCCGGCGCGGGCTCGCTGGTCGCCTATGCGCTGACCATCACCGATCTCGATCCAATCCAGTTCGGCCTGTTGTTCGAGCGCTTCCTCAATCCGGAACGCGTATCGATGCCCGACTTCGACATCGACTTCTGCCAGGACGGACGCGACCAGGTGATCCGCTATGTGCAGCAGCGCTATGGCCGCGACCAGGTGGCACAAATCATCACCTTTGGCACGCTACAGGCGCGCGGCGTATTGCGCGACGTCGGGCGCGTGCTGCAGATGCCCTACGGCCAGGTCGACAAACTGACAAAACTGGTGCCGCAAAATCCCGCGGCGCCCGTGACGCTCGCGGCCGCCATTGCGGGCGAGCCCAAGCTGCAGGCATTTCGCGACCAGGATCCGGTGGTGGCGCGCGCCTTCGATATCGCCCAGCGCCTCGAAGGCCTGACCCGGCACGCCTCCACCCACGCCGCCGGCATTGTGATCGCGGACCGTCCCTTGAGCGAACTGGTGCCGCTCTACCGCGATCCGAAATCCGACATGCCGGTGACCCAGTTCAACATGAAATGGGTCGAGCCCGCCGGGCTCGTCAAATTCGACTTCCTCGGGCTCAAGACGCTCACGGTGCTCGATCTCGCGGTGAAGCTTTTGAAGCGGCGCGGCATCGACCTCAACCTGGCGCGGCTGCCGCTCGACGACGCGCTGAGCTATGCGATGCTGGCGAGGGGCGATGTGGTCGGCGTGTTCCAGGTTGAAAGTCAGGGCATGCGGCGCGCACTGGTCGACATGCGGCCCGACCGTTTCGAGGACATCATCGCGCTGGTGGCGCTGTATCGTCCGGGCCCGATGGCTAACATTCCCACCTATTGCGCCCGCAAGCATGGCGACGAGGAGCCGGAATATCTGCACCCCACGCTGGAGCCGATCCTGAAGGAGACCTTTGGCGTCATCATCTACCAGGAACAGGTGATGCAGATCGCGCAGGTCATGGCCGGCTATTCCCTCGGCGAAGCCGACTTGTTGCGCCGCGCGATGGGAAAGAAGATTCGCAAGGAAATGGAGCAGCAGCGCGAGCGCTTTGTTTCCGGGGCGATGGCGCGCGGCATCCAGCGCGGGCAGGCGGACACTATCTTCGAATTGCTGGCAAAATTCGCCGACTATGGCTTCAACAAAAGCCATGCCGCGGCCTACGCGCTGTTGTCCTATCACACCGCCTACATGAAGACGCATCATCCCGTCGAATTCCTGGCGGCCTCGATGACGCACGACATGAGCAACACCGACAAGCTCAGCGAATTTCGTGCCGAGGCCCAGCGTCTCGGGATCAAGGTCGAGGCGCCCTCGGTCAATCGTTCCGGCGCCACGTTCGAAGTCAGCGACGGCACCATTTATTACGCACTCGCCGGCCTCAAGGGCGTCGGCCATCAGGCCGTAGACTTGATCGTGGAGGCGCGCAAGGACGGGCTGTTTACGTCGCTTGCCGATTTCGCGGCGCGCGTTAATCCGCGTGCGATCAACAAGCGCGTGATCGAAAGCCTGGCCGCGGCCGGCGCTTTTGATGCGCTGGATTCCAATCGCGCGCGCGTGTTCGCAGGCGCCGAGGCAATTCTGGCCGCGTGTCAGCGCAGCCACGAGGCAGCCTCCATCGGGCAGAACGATATGTTCGGCGGCGCGGCCGATGCGCCGTCCATCATGCTGCCGCAGATCGAACCCTGGCTGCCGGCCGAACGGCTGCGGCGCGAATATGACGCGATCGGATTTTTCCTCTCGGGCCATCCGCTCGACGATTACTCGACCGTGTTGAAACGTTTGCGGGTGCAGTCCTGGGCGGAGTTTTCGCGGGCGGTCAAGACCGGCGCGACCGCGGGCAAGGTGGCCGCCACCGTCGTGTCGCGCATGGAGCGGCGGACCAAGACCGGCAACAAAATGGGCATCATCGGGCTGTCGGATCCGACCGGACATTTCGAAGCCGTGTTGTTTTCCGAAGGGCTTGCGCAATATCGCGAAGTGCTCGAGCCCGGGGCGGCGGTGCTGTTGCAACTCGGCGCCGAGTTGCAGGGCGAGGATGTCCGCGCGCGCGTGCTGCACGCCGAGCCGCTCGATGACGCCGCGGCCAAAACTCAAAAGGGCTTGCGCATCTTTGTCCGCGACACGAGGCCACTGGAGTCGATCGCCAAGCGGTTGCAGTTGCCGGAAGCGGGGCCGGGCGGTCCGGCCCGCGGCCCTCAAGCAAAACCCGCCGCCGGAGCGGCTGACGGCGACGTGTCGCTGGTTCTGATGCTCGATCTCGATACCGAGGTTGAAATGAAGCTGCCGGGCCGGTTCAAGGTCTCGCCGCAGATCGCAGGCGCTATCAAGGCGGTATCGGGCGTGGTGGACGTCCAGACGCTGTAAGGCCGCGCGGGCTTGCCCGTGATTTCCTTCTCGCACCTTTTCTCCTGAACAAATTCCGCGGATCGAGGCTGTTGCAACCACACCGTGTTTTTGGTTAGTTTGCTCCGGGGAAATTGGGGACGTGGGGGCGTGATGATTTGGCGTGGCGTGGCCTTATGGGTGGCCGCCGTTCTGCTGTCGGGCTGCGTAACCGAAAGAAGCGGGTTCGACTATGCGGCGATGATGCAGAAGGTCGGCCCGCCCCGCGCGGGACACGCGCGCATCGTCGTGCTGCAGGAAAAAACTACTGAGGTTGGTGCCACGGTCTGTGACATGAAGCTCGACGGCGAAACCGTGGGCCGGCTCAGGCCCGGAACCTATCTCTACGCCGATCGCCCGGCAGGTCGCCACCAGCTCCAGGCCACGGAGACCCTGTTTCCAGGCGAAAGCAAGCGAGACATCACAACGGAATCCGGCCGCACCTATTTCTTCGTCGCACGGACCAGTGACAGGCACAAAGCCGTTACGGGGATGACAATTCTAGGTGGGCTGGCCGGTGCAGTCGTGGCCTCCGCGGCGACCGCCGCCAGCGACAATCCCGGGCCGGTCGACCTGTTTCCTTTGAATGAGACGGCCGCAAGAACGACGATCGCCGAGCTTCAGTTGGCGGAATAGCCGACGCGCCGGCGACATCGGTCTGGGGCGCGACCGCTACACCCCGCGCAACGCCATAATAGCGCTCTTCGTTCAAGCGATGTTCAGCTAACCGCGGGTTCAATGCCGATGTGGGGCGTGAACCGTGAGCGGGTAGGAAAAAGCCATGCGTGCGATGATCAAAACCCTCTCGGTTTTTTCACTCTGGCTGGCGTTGTTTTCGGCGCTTCCGGGCATTCCGAGCGCTGCCTTCGCGCAGCAGCAGGAAAAGCGGATTGCGCTCGTCGTCGGCAACGGCGCCTACGTCAAATCGCCGCTCGCGACGGCGGCCAACGACGCCGGCTTGATCGCGCAAACCTTGCAGGCCGCGGGTTTTGACGTGGTCGGAGCGCGCGACCTTGACGGCGACACGCTGCGCCGAAGCTTTCGCGATTTTCTCCAGAAAGCTGGAGCGTCGGGTCCGGGAACGGTCGCGATGGTCTACCTCGCTGGGTACGGAATGCAGCTCGCGGGCGAGAACTATTTCATCCCCGTGGACTCCTCGATCAGCCACGACACCGACGTTCCGATCGACGGATTGCGGCTTGGCGATTACATCCGCCAGCTTGCATCGCTGCCGCTGAAGGCAAGCGTGGTCGTGCTGGACGCGGCCCGGCAGCAGCCCTTCATCGAAGGCGGCCCGCCAATTGCCAGCGGGCTGGCTCTGGTCGAGCCGAACCCGCACATGCTGATTGCCTTCAACGCGGCGCCGGGCACAATCGCGCCGAACGAGCAGGGACCCTACGGCGCCTACGCCCAGTCGCTCGCGGAAATGATCCGCACCGGCGGACTGCCGCTGCCTGAGGTTTTCAACCGCGTGCGGCTGCGCGTCAACGATGCGAGCAAGGGTGCGCAAGTTCCCTGGGACGCGGAGAAGATCGATGCGCCCTTCGTGTTCTTCGATCGGGCGCCGGAGGTGCCGGGGCAAGCCCCGCCGGATCAGGGCGCCGCGCTTCGCAGCAAACCGATCCGCGATCTCGGCGTCCAGGATGCCTATGCCGCGGCGCTGGAGCGCGACTCGATGCAGGGTTATGAGGATTTCCTGGCGACGTATCCCGGCGATCCCCTCGCCAAACGGGTACGGGCGATCGCAGCGGCACGGCGCGAGGCGATTACCTGGCTTCGCACCTACCGCACCGATACGCCGCCGGCTTACTGGTCGTATTTGCGGCGCTATCCACGCGGGCCGCATGCCGGCGATGCGCGTCGCCGGCTCGACATTCTCACCGCCCCGCTGGAGCCGCCACCGGCGTTCGCTGCCATCGAGTACGACGTGCCGCCGCCACCGCCGGATGAAATCGTCTACGTCGATCGCCCGGTATTGCTATTCAGCGATCCGGAGTTCGGGTTTTTGCCGCCCCCGCCACCGCCAATCTATTTCCTGCCGCCGCCGCCGCCGGATTTCGTCATCCTGGAACCTCCGCCGCCGCCGATCGGGCTGTTCATCCTGCCGCAGCCGTTCTTTGTGCCGATCCCGGTCTATGTCGTGGCGCCGGTCTATGTCGCGCCTCCACCGAACAACATCATTTTTGCCAACATCCACAACACGACCGTGATCAACACCGTCATCAATCGACCGCCCCAGGCGAGTTCGGTTGCTCCGGGCGCAGCAGGTGGCCAGCCCAACGCAAAAGGTGGCGCGCCAGGCCCGGTGCCGCCCGTTGCGGGCCCGGCATTGCCGCCGGCGGTCGCGCAGCGGGCTTCATTGATCCAGCAAGGCAAGCTGCCGGTACCGCCGAGCGCATCGATTAATCCTGCGGCGAGGCCGGGGACATCAGGCGCCCCCGGACAAAAGGCGGGGCCAACGGCGCCGGTACCGACAAACGTATCTCCCAATGCCTTGCCCCCGGGCCAGGCGTTGCCGAAGACCAATGCGCTACCGGTTCCCGGCGCCAAGGGAGCGCCGCCATTACCCCCGGGCGCTACCGGACCGGGCATCCGCAATCCCGACGCAAAACTTGCGCCCCAAGGTCAGCCGGCAACCGCGCCTTCGGGCGCGTCGGCCCCGAATCGTTTGGGACCACCGGGAACCAATGCGCCGGCCGCTATCGTCGGCCAGCCGAAAGCCGGCGGTCCGGGGCAGACCCCTGAGCTAAAGCCGGTCGCTCCGGAAGCGACGCCAAAGCCAGCTCTTCCGCCACCACCGAAACCGGCCGTAGCGGCTCCGAAACTCAATCCGCCGGTCGCGCCGGGACCGCAGATACAGCGGGCCGAGCCACCGCGTCGGGTTGCGCCGCCACCGCCTCCGCCCCGTCCGACGCCGCAGATCGCACGGCCAGCACCGCCGCCACCACGAGTGGCCCCGCCGCCGCCTCCGCGGCCGACGCCCCAGATCGCGCGTCCGGCGGCACCGCCGCCACCTCCGCCGCGCCCAGCTCCGCCACCGCCGCGGCCGGCGGCGCCGGCTGCAGCCAAGAAATGCCCGCCGAGCGTGCCGAGATGCTGAAAAAGGAGCTGATCAGACCTCCGTCCGAGGTTTGACACGACCGTTCGGCCGCAGCGAGATAGCTCTGGGAATTCTCACACGGTTCAAAAGGCCGTCCGCTGGCGTCCGCTCAGGGCCTTGCGACCGGCGGCGGACTCCCTAAGCCATCGAACCTGTAGGCGAGACCGAGCATTGCGGTGTGGGTGCGAAGTGCGACATCGAAGCTGGTGGCGATGGGATCACCCAGATTGTCTCGACGAGTGATCGTCAGGGCCGATGGTCCGAAATCCGCATAGCGGTACTCGCCGCGCAGGAACCAGTTGCCTGACAGGATCGTCTCCACCCCAAGGCCTGCAGTCCAACCCGCCTTGGTGACTGAGTTGGTAACGACGGCCGGTGCAATCTGCGCTCGCGCGCAGCTAGAGGCGCAGGTGGAAGCCACGTCAAAATGCTGCCAGGCCGCGCCGGCGGTCGCGTAAACGAGTGTCGAGGGCATGACAAGGAAGCCGAGGCGGCCTCGCGCGCTCGTGTCCCACTTGGCGCGCACCGCGAAGCTATCATCCTTGGCTAACTCAAAGGGGGGAACTCCTGGCGAAAAGCCGAAGCCCTGAAGCGAGGTCGTCTGGTCAGGAAAGCCGACATCGCCTTCGATGCCGACCACCCATCTCGGCGCGACCTGCCAATTCCAGCCGAGGTAGGGAGCGCCTCGGAACGCGATCCCTGTGAGAGGTTCGCTGGCTGCGTTTCCGGCGCTGAACAGAATCGGAGCATTTGTCGGCCCCGTGGTCGTCGCGTCGGTACCGGAGGCGCGCAAGCCGAGCCCGAGCCCGGCGTAGAAGCCGCTCCAGGAGGCGGCGACTGGCTTGAACGCGAACGCCTTAACGGGAAGCATGCCATCGAACACAGATGTACTGGACGCGGCAACTTCATCGCCGAATTTGTACGCGAGGCCGAAAGCAGCGGTGTGGGTTCGAAGTGTCACATCGAAGTTGTTGACGGTCGGATTGAGGAATGGCGCCGTGCTGAAGCGGGTGAGCGTGAACGTTGTGTCGCCGTAATCCGCGTAATGATAATCGGCGCGCGCGAACCAATGCCCACCGATCGCCGTCTCAACTCCGGCGCCGATGGTCCAGCCCAGCTTCGTGGCGGAGTTATTGGTGAGTGCTGGGAAAATGGAAAACGGCCCGCCCGGGAGCAAGATATCAAAGGCTGATCGGCAAAAGGGGCTGACGCAGGCGGTGCTGATGTCAAAATGTTGCCGGGCTGCGCCGCCGGTCGCATAGACGAGTGTGGTTGGCGTAACGAGAAAGCCGACGCGGCCGCGTATGCTCGCGTCCCATGTTGTCTTCACCGAGATGCCGTCTCTGCCATTAAACGTGGCAAAGGCTTGGTCGGCAAAGGCCCGGCCAGCGAAAGTCGTGGTCTGGTCGGCGAAGCCGACATCACCCTCGATGCCGAGCAGCCATTGGGGCGCCACCTGCCAGTTATAACCCGCATAGGAGCTGCCGCGAAGCGCGATGCCGTTGAGCGGCTCGCTGGTTGCCGTAAAGGGCTCGAGGACGGCGGCTGGCCGAAGCGGGCCGCCACCAATGCTCGCGGCATCGAAAGTCTCTCTGGTTTGGGATGACCGGAAGCCCAGGCCGGCACCGAGATAGAACCCCGTCCACGGCGAAGCCGGAGTTGGCGTGGCGGCCGCGGGCGCCTTCAATGGCAAGTCAGCGGCGTTGGCGGCCGATGCCATGAACAAGACGAACGATGCCGTGCCCAAGGTAAGCAGTTGTTTCACGCAACAAGCCCCGTGCGACAGGATGCAAACCCGGCGACATTTCGCCGACGTCCCAGACTGCAACTTCAGTGACGCCTGTCTGCGTATCACACGCTGGATCACTTCGCTGTGCCGCGCGTCTCACACCCCGATGGAAAACCGAAGATTGAAACAGCCTAAACATTCAAGGTTAGGTGACATGTGATCACTCACCACGTCGGATCGAGTTTATCGCCGCCCGTAGGCAGCCAGTGAGAAGGCATCGGGAATGCCCGGTCAGTCTCACGGGTTCTGGGCCGCCCGCAGCACGGTACCCTTCGCACCTGGGAAACAGATGAAATTGACAAGGACCGGCAAGTTTCGACCGCTTTGCGGGCGGCTTCCCGACCGAAAACGCCGTGGATTTTCTTGCTTCTCGTGGAAATCCAGTTATAAGCCGCCCCATCTCACACGGAAACATGGCTCAAAAGGCCGTCCGGTGGCAGCCGGGCCGAGAAGGCTCGTTTGCTCACACGTTTCCGGAGGAACCAACCGGAGAACCCAACGATGGCGCTACCCGAATTTTCTATGCGTCAGCTGCTTGAGGCTGGCGTCCACTTTGGCCACCAATCGCACCGCTGGAATCCGAAAATGGCGGATTACATTTTTGGTGCCCGCAACAACATTCACATCATCGACCTGGCCCAGACCGTGCCGCTTTTGCATCGCGCGTTGCAAGCGGTCAGCGACACCGTCGCCAAGGGCGGCCGCATCCTGTTCGTCGGCACCAAGCGGCAGGCGCAGGACGGCGTCGCCGAAGCGGCCAAGCGGTCGGCGCAATATTTCGTCAATTCGCGCTGGCTCGGCGGCACCCTGACCAACTGGAAGACGATTTCCGGTTCGATCAAGCGGCTGCGGCATCTCGATGAAGTGCTCAATTCCGGCGATGCCAACGCCTATACCAAGAAGGAACGGCTGACGTTGCAGCGCGAGCGCGACAAGCTCGATCGCTCGCTGGGCGGCATCAAGGAGATGGGCGGTCTTCCCGACATGATCTTCGTGATCGACACCAACAAGGAAGACATCGCGATCCAGGAGGCGCAGCGGCTGAACATTCCCGTTGCCGCGATTGTCGACACCAATTCCGACCCCAAGGGCATCACCTATGTGGTGCCGGGCAATGACGACGCCGGCCGCGCCATCACGCTGTATTGCGATCTGGTGGCCCGCGCCGTCATCGACGGCATCTCGCGCGCGCAAGGCGAGTCCGGGATCGATGTCGGCGCTTCCGCCCATCCGCTGCGCGAGGAAATTCCGGCGGCGCCGCAGCCTGCGGGCTTCCAGGGCCTTGCCGGCCCCCGAGGTGCGGCCGACGATCTCAAGAAGCTCACCGGCGTGTCCGGCGCGATCGAGAAGAAGTTCAACGATCTTGGCATCTTCCACTATTGGCAGCTGGCCGAACTCGATCACGACACCGCGCACAAGATCGGCGAAGAGGTCGGGCTTCCCTCGCGAGCCGACGGCTGGGTAGCCCAGGCCAAGGCGATGACCGCGGAAGCGGAATAACGCAAACGCGCCGGCCGGAACCCTCCGGCCTTTGACTTCCGATCTACATGATTCCTGGGTGGTGGACGCCGGCGAGGCGGCAAGAGCCGCGGCCAGCGGTTACCCTGACAGGCAAGAGGACTTGCAACGATGACGACAATCACGGCGGCGATGGTCAAGGACCTGCGCGAGACGACCGGGGCAGGCATGATGGACTGCAAGCAGGCGCTCGCCGAGAACCACGGCGACATGCAGGCGGCGATCGATTGGCTGCGCAAGAAGGGTCTTTCGAAGGCCGCGAAGAAGGCGGGCCGGGTTGCGGCCGAGGGCCTGATCGGCGCGGTGACTGCGGCCAACAAAGGCGTCGTGGTCGAGGTCAATTCCGAGACCGATTTCGTCGCGCGTAACGAACAGTTTCAGGGATTGGTCAAAATGATCGCTCAGGTCGCGCTCGGCGTCGGCGCCGACGTGGAGAAGATCAAGGCCGCCAAGGTCGGCAGCGTCACGGTTGAAACCGCGATTGCGGATGCGATTGCAACCATCGGTGAAAACATGACGTTGCGCCGCGCGGCCTCGCTCCAGGTCGGCAAGGGCGTGGTGTCGAGTTACGTGCATAACGCGGTAGTCGAAGGCGCCGGCAAGATCGGCGTGATCGTGGCGCTGGAATCGTCCGGCAAGGCCGATGAACTGGCTGCCCTCGGCAAGCAGCTCGCGATGCATGTCGCCGCGACCAATCCGCAGGCGCTTGACCCGGCGGGACTGGACCCCGCGGCCGTGAAGCGCGAAAAGGACGTGCTGGCCGACAAATATCGCCAGCAAGGCAAGGCCGAGAGCGTGATCGAAAAGATCGTCGAATCCGGGCTGAAGACCTACTACAAGGAGGTCTGCCTGCTTGAGCAGGCTTCGGTTCATGCCGAACACGGCGGCAAGTCGGTGGCCCAGGCTGTGAAAGAAGCTGAGGGTAAGGTCGGTGCGTCGATCAAGATCACCGGATTTGTGCGCTATGCTCTGGGCGAGGGAATCGACAAGCAGGAATCGGATTTCGCAGCCGAAGTCGCCAAGGCCAGCGGCAAGAAATAACCCGGCGGAACAGCCCTTCCGGCCGGCTGCGCAGTGCGCGCGCGGAACGAAAGCGTCTAGCAATGGCTGAACCGGTCTATCGTCGTGTCGTGGTCAAGCTCTCCGGCGAATACTTCGCCGGGGCGCAATCCGTCGGCATCGATCAGCCGACCGTCGACCGGATTGCCGGCGACCTGATTGCCGCCCGCCAGCTTGGCACCGAGATTGCCGTGGTGGTCGGCGGCGGGAACATCGTCCGCGGCGTCGAAGTGTCCTCGCGTGGCGTATCGCGCCCGACCGGCGATACCATGGGCATGCTTGCGACCGTCATAAATTGCCTTGCGCTGGAGGCTGCGATCGAGCGGCGAGGGTCACCGGCGCGGACCCTGTCGGCCTTCGTCATGCCGCAGATTTCCGAGCTTTTCACCCGCAGTGCGACGCACAAATATCTCGCCGAGGGTCGCATCGTCCTGCTTGGGGGCGGAACCGGCAATCCGTTCTTCACGACGGATACGACAGCGGTATTGCGGGCGGCCGAAATCGGCGCCCAGGCCGTGCTGAAGGCTACCAACGTCGACGGCGTCTACAGCGCAGATCCCAAAAAGGACCCTTCCGCCAGGCGATTTGAGCGTTTGACCCATTCGCAGGCGATCGAAGGCGGCTACAAGGTGATGGACGCGACCGCATTCGCGCTTGCCCGCGAGACGTCGCTGCCTATCATCGTGTTCTCGATCGCCGATCCGGGCTCGATCGGCGCGATCCTGCGAGGCACGGGCCACGGTACCATCGTCGCCGGCTGAGCGCCTGGAAAGCGCCGGCTCTGCGGTCCGGCGGCCTTGAGGAGATTTCAGGAGGAAGAGCGTTATGCCTACGGGTAATTTCGACATCAACGAATTGAAGCGGCGCATGCAAGGCGCCACCCAATCCCTCAAGCACGAACTGGGCGGTTTGCGCACCGGCCGCGCCGCGGCCTCGATGCTGGAGCCGGTACAGGTCGACGCCTACGGCACGCACATGCCGCTTAACCAGCTTGCGACCATCAGCGTCCCGGAGCCGCGTCTGCTTTCCGTGCAGGTTTGGGACAAGTCGATGGTCAAGGCCGTTGAAAAGGCAATCGTCGATTCCAATCTTGGCCTCAGTCCGGCGACCGAGGGGCAGGTGCTGCGCTTGAGGATTCCCGAACTCAACGAAGAGCGGCGCAAGGAACTCGTGAAGGTCGCGCACAAATATGCCGAAACCGCGCGCATCGCAGTCCGGCATGTCCGCCGCGACGGGCTCGATACGGTCAAGAAGCTTGAAAAGAATCACGAGATTTCGGAAGACGAACAGGAACGTCTGGCGGCCGATGTCCAGAAGGCAACCGACGGGACGATTTCGGAGATCGATCACTTGCTGGCGGCCAAGGAAAAAGAAATCCTCACCGTTTAAGGGTTGATCGATGTCGAACGCCGCCGCCCCCGCAACTGAAGGACCGGATCGGTCCGATGGTCCCCTGCATGTGGCGATCATCATGGACGGCAATGGCCGCTGGGCAGCGGCGCGCGGCTTGCCGCGCGCCGAAGGTCACCGCCGCGGCGTCGAGGCGTTGCGCCGCGTCGTGCGCGCCGCCAGCGAACTCAACATTCTCTACCTGACTATTTTTTCGTTCAGTTCTGAAAACTGGTCGCGGCCCGCCACCGAAATCGGCGACCTGTTCGGGCTGCTTCGGCGCTTCATTCGGAACGATCTGGCGACGCTGCATCGCGACGGCGTGAGGGTGCGCGTGATCGGCGAGCGCGCCGGACTGGAGTCCGACATCTGCGCGCTTCTCAACGAAGCGGAAGAACTCACCAAGGACAACACCAAGCTCAATCTCGTTGTCGCGTTCAACTACGGATCGCGCCAGGAAATCGCCCATGCTGCCCAACGGCTCGCGCGCGAGGTCGCGGAAGGCACCCGTGAGCCTTCCTCGATCGATGCCGATACGCTCGCGAAATATCTCGACGCGCCCGACATACCTGATCCCGACCTGATCATTCGCACCAGCGGTGAGCAGCGGCTGTCGAATTTCCTGATGTGGCAGGCCGCCTACAGCGAACTGGTGTTCGTGCCGATCCACTGGCCCGATTTCGACAAGGCTGCGCTCGAAGAGGCGATCGCCGAATATGCCAGACGCGAACGCCGTTTCGGTGGTCTGGTCGCGAAAACCGGATCGTGACCGAGGGTGAAGCCACGCCGTTGGCCGCAGGCGAACAGGGCTCGCGCAATCTCCTGAAGCGTACAGCGGCGGCACTCGTGCTCGCACCCGCGGCGATTGCGATCGCCTATGCGGGCGGGTGGTTCTGGATCGCTCTGGTGACGCTGGCGGCAATCGGCCTCTATGTCGAATGGCTGATGATGGCGGGTTCGGCACGGCATCGGCGGGTGGTCGTGTCGGGAGGCCTCGCGCTCGCGATATCGGGACTTTGTCTCGCCGCGGGCCGGATCGATGCGGCGCTGCTTACTTCGGTCCTCGGATTTGCCGCTGTCGCGCTGTTGTCGTCGCAGCGGGCTTTTTGGTCGGCTGCGGGATTTGTCTATGCCGCCGCCGCCGAGATTGCATCGGTGCTGGTGCGCCTTGATCAGACCTGGGGGCTGGCCGCGCTGATCCTGATCCTGCTGGTGGTCTGGGTAACCGATATCGGCGGCTATTTCGCAGGCCGGGGCATTGGCGGACCGAAACTCTGGCCCCGGATCAGCCCCAAAAAGACCTGGGCGGGCGCCATCGGTGGCTTTGCGGCGAGCCTTGTCGTCGCGGGGGGATTTGCGGCGGCGGGTCTCGGCAAAACCTGGCCCATGCTGCTGATGGGAGCGGTCCTCTCGATCGCCTCGCAACTTGGCGATCTCCTTGAATCCGCGGTGAAACGGCGTTTCGGCGTCAAGGACTCCAGCCACATCATCCCGGGACATGGTGGGCTGATGGATCGTCTCGATGGTTTCGTTGCCACCGTCGTAATGGCGGCGATTTTCGGCGTTTTGCGCTGCGGCGTGGATGGCGTCGGCCGCGGTCTTATGGTTTGGTGAACCTATGAGCGCAGTTCCGTTGCGTAACAACAAGGCCGCGGCCTCTGCCGTGCGCACCGTGACCGTCCTCGGTGCCACCGGCTCGATCGGCGACAGCACCATGGATTTGCTGAGGTCCGCGCGCGACCGCTATCAGGTCGAGGCATTGACGGCGAACACCAATGCGCAGGGGCTGGCGAACCTTGCAAGGGAATTCGGTGCGCGATTTGCGGCCATCGCGGATCCCGCGCGCCTCACCGAACTCAAGGAAGCACTCGCCGGCACCCGCACCAAATGCGGCGCAGGTGAAAGCGCGGTGATCGAGGCAGCCGCGCGCCCGGCGGATTGGGTCATGGCGGCGGTGAGTGGGGCGGCCGGATTGAAACCTGCGCTCGCCGCTGTTGATCGCGGCGCAACGGTGGCACTCGCCAACAAGGAATGTCTGGTCTGCGCGGGCGATTTTTTCATGCAGCGCGCGGCGAAAGCGGGAGCCTGCATCCTTCCGGCTGACTCCGAACATAACGCGCTGTTTCAGGCGCTGGGTTCCGGAAACCGCGAGGAACTGGTCCGCGTCATCATCACCGCCTCGGGCGGACCGTTCCGGACATGGGCCAGCGCCGATATCGAGCAGGCGACCCTGGCGCAGGCGCTGAAACATCCGAACTGGAGCATGGGACAAAAAATCACCATCGATTCCGCCTCGATGATGAACAAGGGACTTGAGGTCATCGAAGCCTCCTATTTGTTCGCGCTGACGCCGGAGGAAATCGACGTCCTGGTGCATCCGCAATCGATCATTCACGGAATGGTCGAATTTTCGGATCGCTCGGTCGTTGCCCAACTCGGCGCACCCGACATGCGCACGCCGATCGCCCATTGCCTCGGCTGGCCCGATCGCATCGTAGGTCCCGCTGCCAAGCTCGATCTCGCCGCGATTGGACAGCTGACTTTCGAAGCTCCCGATTTTGCGCGCTTCCCCGCGCTCCGGCTTGCGTATGACGCGCTGCGAACCGGCCGCGGCTCGACGACGGTCTACAATGCCGCCAATGAGGTGGCGGTCGCGGCCTTCATCGCCGGCAAGATCAAATTCGGCGCGATCGCGCGGCTCGTGGAGGCCACGATGAACGACTGGATTCGCTCGGGCAATTTGGCGCCATTGGCCTCCGCCGACGATGCGATCACCGTTGACCATACCGCGCGAAATAGAGCTGCCACCCTCTTGCCTCAAATTGCCTTAAAGGCATCCTAGAGAATGGAGGACAGGGCTTTCGGCTCTGCTTGAGGGGAATCGAATGTCCGAGTTTTTCCTGCATAGTTTCAATACGTTGAGCCATGGGCTCATCGGTTACATCATTCCCTTTTTGTTTGTGCTCACGATCGTCGTGTTCTTCCATGAACTCGGCCATTTCCTGATTGCCCGCTGGGCCGGCGTCAAGGTGTTAACGTTTTCGCTTGGCTTCGGTCCGGAACTCGCCGGTTTCAACGACCGCCATGGCACAAGATGGAAGATCTCGGCGATCCCGCTCGGGGGCTACGTCAAGTTCTTCGGCGATGACAGCGAAGCCTCGACACCATCGTCCGAGGCACTCGCCAGCCTGACCGAGGAGGAACGCCAAGGCAGTTTCCATCACAAGAAGGTTGGGCCGCGCGCGGCGATCGTTGCCGCCGGTCCGATCGCCAATTTCTTGTTGGCTATAGTGATCTTCACCTGCCTGTTTACGTTCTTCGGCAAACCGAGCACGACGGCGCGCGTCGATCAGATCGAGGCGGGCAGTGCCGCGGCGGCCGCCGGTTTTCAGGTCGGCGACATCGTCACCTCGATCGACGGCGACGCGATCGGAAGTTTCTCCGACATGCAGCGGGTCGTCGGCATTCACCCGGGCCAGCAACTGACTTTCACCGTCAGCCGCGGGGATTCCAAGCTGCAATTGCAGGGGACGCCGCAACTCAGGGAAGTAAAGGACGCATTCGGAAACGCCCATCGCCTCGGCGTGCTGGGCATCACCCGCAAAACCGCCGCCGGCGATATCACAACCGAACGTGTGGATCCCGCAACCGCGCTTTGGCTGGGCGTCAAGGAAACCTGGTTCGTGGTGGACCGGACGCTGGCCTATATCGGTGGCGTCTTTACCGGGCGTGAAGCCGCCGATCAGGTCGGCGGACCGCTGCGGATCGCCCAGATTTCGGGTCAGGTCGCTACCATCGGCCTTGCCGCGCTGATTCATCTTGCCGCGGTGCTTTCGATATCGATCGGGCTGTTGAATCTGTTTCCGGTGCCGCTTCTCGATGGCGGTCACCTTTTGTTCTATGCAGTGGAAGCGGTGCGGGGGCGTCCGTTGTCGGACCGGGCGATGGAGCTCGGATTCCGGATCGGACTGGGCCTGGTGCTGATGTTGATGGTGTTTGCGACCTACAACGACATCCTGCATCTGGCGGCATCCTGAAACGGCTTTTTTGTGACGTGGCCGATGGGCAACGTCTTGGAATGAAAATGGAATTGCACTGCAATCGAGCGTTTGCCGCCCCGGCAAAATTCGTTACAAGCAGGCAGCAAATGGGAATCTGTCGGCCCGTTGGGGTGCGGTCCGACACTGGAATGACAAGGGCGCGTTGCGCATGAATGTTGGAATGCGAGTGCGGGGGGGCCTGCTTGCCGCCCTGGTCATGTTCGTCATGCCGGTCGCTGCCACGATGGCCGGCCTGCTGGTGTCGTCGCCGGTCGCCGCCCAGAGCCGTCGCCTCGATTCAGGTCGAGGGTAACCGGCGCGTCGAAATCGATACCATTCGGTCCTATTTCAAGCCCGGTCCCGGCGGCCGCCTCGATCAGGCGCAAATCGACGACGGCCTGAAGGCGCTGATCGAGACCGGCTTGTTCCAGGACGTGAAGATCAGCCAGTCGGGCGGCCATATTTTGGTGACCGTGATCGAAAACCCGGTGATCGGCCGCATCGCCTTCGAGGGCAACAAGAAGGTCAAGGACGAGCAGCTTACGGCGGAAATCCAATCCAAGCCGCGTGGTACGCTGTCACGCCCGATGGTGCAGTCCGACGCCCAGCGCATCGCCGAAATCTATCGCCGCTCCGGCCGCTATGACGTGCGCGTCAACCCCGAAATCATCGAGCAGCCGAACAATCGCGTCGATCTCATCTTCACGATTACCGAGGGTCCGAAAACCGGCATCAAGTCGATCGAATTTGTCGGCAACAATGCTTATTCGTCCTACCGCCTCAAGGACGTCATCAAGACTCATGAATCGAATCTGCTGAGTTTCCTCGGCGGTGCCGACGTCTACGATCCGGACCGGGTCGAGGCCGATCGCGATCTAATTCGCCGCTATTACCTGAAGCACGGTTTCGCCGACGTCCAGGTGGTGGCCGCGCTGACGGAATACGATCCGGATCGCAAGGGCTTCCTGGTGACCTTCAAGATCGAGGAAGGCCAGCAATACCGGGTCGGTTCGGTTAATTTTGCCTCCAGCATCAGCACGTTTGACGGAAATTCACTGCGCGGCTTCTCGCGCGTCAACGTCGGCTCGCTCTATAACGCCGAAGCGCTGGAGAAATCCGTCGAGGAAATGCAGATCGAGGCCTCGCGGCGCGGCTACGCCTTCGCGATCGTGCGTCCGCGCGGCGATCGCAATTTCGAGACGCATACCGTTTCGATCACATTCGCCATCGACGAGGGTCCGCGAACCTACATCGAACGCATCAGCGTACGCGGCAACACCCGCACCCGTGACTATGTGATCCGCCGCGAATTCGATCTGTCCGAGGGCGACGCGTACAATCGGGCGCTGGTCGATCGTGCCGAGCGCCGCCTGAAGAACCTCGATTTCTTCAAGACGCGTGAAAGTCACGACCGAACCCGGATCCTCCAGCGACCGCGTCATTCTCGTGGTCGATCTCGAAGAGAAATCCACCGGCGACTTCTCGGTATCGGGCGGCTATTCGACCACCGACGGCGCGCTCGCCGAGGTCAGCATATCCGAGCGCAACTTCCTCGGGCGCGGTTTGTTTGCAAAGGCGTCGGTGACGTACGGCCAGTATGCGCGCGGCTACTCGCTGTCGTTTGTCGAACCCTATCTGCTGGATTACCGGGTGGCGCTCGGTCTCGACTTGTTCCAGCGCCAGCAACTTGCCCAACAGTTTTATTTCATACGGCACCAAGACCCTGGGCTTCAGTCCGCGGCTTGGATTTGGTTTGCGCGAGGATCTTTCGTTGCAGGTCCGCTATTCGATCTATCAGCAGCAAATCACGCTGCCGGGCTTTCTTGCCAATTGTAACAACAATCCGGCAAATCCGTTTCTCGCCTTTAACCCGTCCCCGGCCTTCGCGAATTTGAACGGAATTCCTCCGGGGGGAACAATAACATCGGGAGGCCAAACCGCCACCGACGCCTCTGGAACCGGTCTGTGGTGCTTCAGCGATGGTGAGGCTTCGCTGCCGGTCCGCAAGGAACTGGCGAGCGGCAGCACATTGACGTCGTCGGTTGGCTATTCGCTGAATTACAATACGCTGGACAACAACAAGAACCCGACCGACGGCCTGCTGATCGATTTCCGGCAGGACTTCGCCGGTGTCGGCGGCGACGTGACCTATCTGAAAAACGCGATCGACGGGAAGTATTACACCCCGCTGGTCTCCGATATCGTCGGACTGATCCATCTCCAGGGCGGCATGCTGAACCAGATCGGCAACAACAGCATTCGCATGCTCGATCATTTCCAGATGGGCCCGAACCTTGTCCGCGGCTTCGCCCCGAACGGCATCGGTCCGCGCGACATCAATCCGTTCGGCACGAGCGATGCGATCGGCGGCACCAAATATTGGGGCGCATCGGCGGAGCTGCAGATGCCGTTCTGGTTCCTGCCGAAGGAAGTAGGTTTGAAGGGCGCGCTTTATGCCGATGCAGGTGGCCTGTGGGATTACAAGGGCCCGACTTCCTGGGCGCAGACCGGCGAGATCAATGTGCCCGGTTGTACGCCGCCGACTTCCACTCCAACCGTTTCAGCGGGGACATGCCTGGGACTGCAGGCCGATACCGCCAACGTCGTCCGCAGTTCGGTGGGTGTCGGTCTGATCTGGGCCTCGCCGTTCGGTCCGCTGCGGTTCGACTATGCGGTGCCGATCACCAAAGGGGCGCATGACCACGTGCAGCAATTCAGGTTTGGCGGCGGGACATCGTTCTAGGGTGTAAACGAAGATCGGAACCGGAGCCCCGGGTCAATCAGCGGCCGGACCGCGACGGGTTGAATGGCGCAACCGACCTTCTTCGAGCAACCCCCTTCGTCGACGCTGGCTGATCTTGCCGCGTTGACGAACGCGCAATTGGTCGATGCCTCCCGGGCCGGCCAGGTGGTCAGGGGGCTGGCTTCGCTCGACGAAGCCGGTCCGATGCATCTGACGTTTTTCGACAATCTGAAATACGCCGACCAGCTCGCGTCGACCAAGGCGGGCGCGTGTCTCGTCAGCTCGCGTTTCGAGGCCTCCGTCCCCGCTCACGTCGCCGTCTTGCGCGCGGCCCAGCCATTCCGTGAATTTGTAAGAATTGCGCGCACGCTTCACGGCGATGCCCTTCGGCCGCAATCCTGTTTCGACGGTGCCGGCATCGCCGCCTCCGCCGTCATCGATCCCAGCGCGCATCTGGAGGATGGCGTGATCGTCGATCCGCTCGCCGTGATCGGGCCCAACGTCGAAATCGGCGCCGGCACGGTGATCGGCGCGGGCGCGGTGATCGCCGCCAATGTCAGGATCGGCAGGGATTGCAACGTCGGCGCGCGAACAGCCATCCAGTTTGCGCTGATCGGCAACAACGTGCTGATCCACCCCGGTTGCAGCATCGGTCAGGACGGCTACGGCTTCCTGTTCTTTGGACCCGAGGGGCATTTGAAGGTCCCGCAGACCGGCCGGGTCCTGATTCAGAACGACGTCGAAATCGGCGCCGGGACGACCATCGACCGAGGCAGCCTGCGCGACACCGTGATCGGCGAAGGCACAAAAATCGACAATCAGGTCCAGATCGGTCACAATGTGACGATCGGCAGGCATTGTCTGCTCGCTGCCCAGATAGGGTTGGCGGGCAGCCTGACGATCGGGGACAATGTGGCGCTGGGTGCCAAGGTCGGGATCAACAACCATCTGCGCATCGGCGACGGCGCCCAGGTTACGGCGATGAGCGGCGTCAAGGACGACATTCCGGCAGGCGGGCGCTGGGGTGGATTTTTTGCAAAACCGACCAGGCAATGGTTCCGGGAGATCGTTGCGCTGGAACGACTGGTACGCGATAGCTCAGCCGATCCGAAGGGCGAGGGGCGGGAGTAATGGGCGAAGCATCGGTCAGGTTCGAACTCGTGGACATCAACGAGATCCTCAAGACGCTCCCCCATCGCTATCCGATGCTGCTGATCGACCGGGTCATCAACATCCGGACCGATTACAGCGGCATCGGCATCAAGAACGTCACCTTCAATGAGCCCCCGTTTCTCGGGCACTTTCCCGATCGCCCGGTCTATCCCGGCGTGATGATGATCGAGGCGATGGCGCAGACCGCCGGCGTGATCGGAATCAAGTCGGTCGAGGGCACCGAGAAGCCGCGCGCGGTTTATTTTCTCACCATCGACAAATGCAAGTTCCGCAAGCCGGTGATGCCAGGCGATACCATCGAATACCACATGCGCAGCATCGGTCGCCGCAAGGCCATGTGGTGGTTTCACGGCGACGCCATCGTGAACGGCACCACGGTTGCCGAGGCCGACGTTGGCGCGATGCTGACCGACTGATGAGGGGTAACTTTGGGCCCTCGGCTGCCCGAATCGCCTTACAACATTGCCGCCGCATCGTTGCGATTTGTGCGTGAGCGCTGGAAAAGGAGGCCGGAATGGCCATTTTCGTTGTGCTGAAGCGACCGGGACCGCCATCGCGCGAGGTCTTGGTGAACATCGATCAAGTCCTGATGGTGCAGCCCGGACAAGGTACCGGCTCGGCAATTCTGTTCGGCAGGGAGCACCTCGTCAGCTTCGAAGAGGATTTTGCGACCGTGATCCGTCGAATTCAGACGGGTCCTTACATCCAAACTGCCCAGGCATCGACCACGAAATAACGTTTGTGCCGGATCGCGCGTCGTTTCGAGAATTATCGAAACACCGGGTAACCAGACGTCACTGGACAGTATCGCGGTGCCGCGGTAACCACCGGAAAATCCGACACATTATCGCCCCGCGACATGGCTGACCTTGGACCCTTTCGATGAGCACGATCGATCCCACTGCGCGGGTTGAGGATGGCGCTGTGATCGGCGAGGGCACCTCGATCGGTCCCTATTGCGTGATCGGCCCGCACGTCGTAATCGGCGCGAACTGCAAGCTGCTCGCGCATGTAAGCGTGGCCGGGCATACGACAATCGCTGCAGGATGCGTGATTTATCCCTCCGCTGCGCTTGGCGGAGCCCCGCAGGATTTGAGCTATCGAGATGAGCCGACCCGGCTTGAAGTCGGGGAGGGCTGCACCATTCGCGAAGGCGTGACGATGAACGTCGGAACGAAAAGGGGGGGTGGCATCACGCGGGTCGGCGCGCGCGGCTATTTTATGAACAACAGCCATGTTGCTCATGACTGCATTGTGGGGAACGACGTAATCTTCGCTACCTCCGCGACCTTGGGGGGGCATTGCGAGATCGGGGATTTTGTCTACATCGGCGGCCTGTCGGCGGTGCATCAGTTCGGAAGGGTGGGTTCGCAGGTAATGGTCGGCGGCCTCACCGGCGTGCGCGGCGACGTGATTCCGTTTGGCCTTGCGAGCGGCCATTTCGCCGCGCTGATCGGCCTCAATATCGTCGGCATGCGCAGGCGCAAGTTCTCCCGCGAGCGTGTCGCGGCGCTCCGGTCGTTTTACCGCCAACTCTTTCATGGCCCCGGCGTGTTCGCCGATCGCTTGAACGAGGTCAGGTCGATGGCGGGTGCAGATCCGGCGATTGCGGATATCCTGGCCTTCATCGATGCCGGAAAGCATCGCGAGCTCTGCCAGCCGGTGAAACCGGGCAGCAAAAATTGATGAGCGCGTCATCGGAAAAAGCCATGACGAACCAGGATTTGCAGATTTCTTCGCCTGTAGGCCTGATCGCGGCAGGCGGCGTCATGCCATTTGCGGTTGCGGATTCGCTCGCCGCGCGCGGCATCGATCCTGTTCTGTTTGCCTTGAAGGGCGCCTGCGATCCGGTGGCCGTGGAACGCTTTCGCCATCACTGGATTTCGGTCGGCCAACTCGGCCGGGCCGAAAAGCTGTTTCGCAACGAGAACTGCCGCGACCTGGTTTTCATCGGCTCGCTGGTGCGGCCGGCGCTGTCGGAGATTCGTCTCGACTGGGGAACGCTGCGCGTGCTGGCCCAGGTATGGGCTGCCTTTCGCGGCGGCGACGATCATCTGCTCTCGGGAATAGGCCGGATTCTCGAACGGGATGGCTTCCGGATGGTCGGGATCAGGGACGTTGCGCCTGACCTGCTGATGCCGGCCGGCTGTCTCACCCGGGCAGAACCCGATGAAAATGCCGCTGCCGATATCGAGCGCGGACGGCAGGTGCTGCGCGCGCTGAGCCCCTTCGACATCGGCCAGGCGGCAGTGGTGATCGAGGGTCATGTGGTCGGGGTGGAAGACATCGAGGGCACCGACGGACTGTTGGCGCGCGTGGCGCAGTTGCGCGCGGAGGGTCGCATTCGGGCCAGGGCATTCAGGGGCGTGCTGGTCAAGGCGCCCAAGAGCGGACAGGACTTGCGCTTCGATCTCCCGACGATAGGCCCCAAAACCATCGCGGGCGCGGCCAGGGCACAACTTGCCGGAATAGCCAGCGCGTCGGGCAACACCATTGTCGTAGAACCGCAGGCCATGATCGAGGCAGCGGACGCAGCTCGTCTTTTCGTGACCGGTATGCCGGCGTGATGCAGTCGCGGGCAACCGGCAATGTCGGGCGCAGGGTATTCCTGATCGCGACGGAGGAATCGGGCGATCGGCTCGGCGCCAACCTGATGAAAGTACTGCGCCAACGCCTCGGTGACGCCGTCCGGTTCGAAGGCGTCGGCGGCCAGTCGATGGCGCGCGAGGGGATGGTGTCGCTATTTCCAATCGAGAAGCTTTCGATCATGGGACTGGCGGCGGTAGCCAAGCAGTTGCCGATGATCTTGCGGCGTATCCGGGAAACCGCCGAGGCCGTGACCCAAGCATCGCCCGACATTCTCGTGATTGTCGACAGTCCGGATTTCACCCACCGGGTGGCCCGGCGCGTCCGGGCTCGCGATCCCTCGATCCCGATTGTCGACTACGTATCGCCCTCGGTCTGGGCGTGGCGGCCAGGCCGGGCGCGCGCGATGCGGGCCTATGTCGATCACGTCCTTGCGCTGCTGCCGTTTGAGCCGGACGCGTACCGCAGGCTGCACGGCCCGCCCTGCAGCTATGTCGGCCATCCCCTGATCGAACAGGCCACCCAGTTGCGGCCCGGTCCGGACGAGCAGAAGCGCCGGCACGAACCACCGCCGGTTCTGCTGGTGCTGCCGGGAAGCCGCCACAGCGAAATCAAACATCACATGGCGGTATTCGGTGAGACGCTGGGACGGCTGGCGGCTGAAGGCGTGGCGTTCGAACTGGTCCTGCCCACCATGCCGCATTTGCAGGATGCGGTGGCCGGCGGCTTGAAGAGCTGGAAGGTGGTCCCCCGGATCGTGGTCGGCGAGCAGGAAAAGCGGGCGGCGTTCCGGATCGCGCACGCAGCTTTCGCCAAGTCGGGCACCGCGACGCTTGAACTGGCGATCGCCGGCGTGCCGATGGTCGCAGCCTACCGCGCGGGCGCCGTCGAAGCGTCGATCATGCGCCGCATGATCCGCTTGAACTCGGTGATTTTGGCAAACCTGGTCATCGGCGAGAATGTAGTGCCGGAATTCATCCAGCAGGACTGCACGCCTGAAAAACTGTTGCCGGCGCTGCGCGAAATCCTCGGCGATTCGCCGTTGCGGCGGCGGCAGGTCGAAGCATTTGCGAACATCGACGCGATCATGTCGACCGGCAACCAGCCGCCCAGCGCGCGTGCGGCCGACATCGTGCTGGCAACGATGCGAAAATCCCGGCGATCGAACTAGCGCTGCAGCGTCTTACTTGCGTTTGGCGATATCGACATAGTCGCGGCGTGTAACGCCGGTGTAGAGCTGGCGCGGCCGGCCGATCTTCTGGTGCGGGTCCTCGATCATCTCGCTCCACTGGCTGATCCAGCCGACGGTGCGCGCGACCGCGAACAGCACGGTGAACATCGAAGTCGGGAAGCCCATCGCCTTCAGCGTGATGCCCGAATAGAAATCCACGTTCGGATAGAGCTTGCGGTCGATGAAGTAGGCATCGCTCAGCGCGATCTTTTCCAGCTCAAGCGCAACCTTCAGCATCGGATCGTCGCCGTGGCCGGTCTCTGCCAGCACCGCGTGACACATCTTCTGCATGATCTTGGCGCGGGGATCGTAATTCTTGTAGACGCGGTGGCCAAAGCCCATCAGGCGGACTTCGCTGTTCTTGTCTTTCACCCTCCGAATGAAATCCGGAATTTTATCGACCGTGCCGATGTCGGCCAGCATGGCAAGCGCGGCTTCATTGGCGCCGCCGTGAGCCGGTCCCCACAGGCAGGCGATGCCGGCGGCGATGCAGGCAAACGGATTGGCGCCCGAGGAGCCTGCGATCCGCACCGTCGAGGTCGAGGCGTTCTGCTCATGATCGGCATGCAGGATGAAGATCTTGTCGAAGGCATCCCCTAGTACCGGATTGATCTTGTAGTCCTCGCAGGGCACCGCGAAGCACATATGCAGGAAATTCTCGGCGAAGCTCAGCGAGTTCTTCGGGTACATGAAGGGCTGGCCGATGGTGTATTTGAACGCCATCGCCGCCAGCGTCGGGATCTTCGCGATCATGCGCATCGAAGCGATCATGCGCTGCTGGGGATCGTTGATGTCGGTGGAGTCGTGATAGAACGCGGCCAGCGCGCCGACGGCTGCCACCATGATCGCCATCGGATGGGCGTCGCGGCGAAAACCCTGGAAGAACCGCGCCATCTGCTCGTGAACCATGGTGTGATGGATCACGCGCTGGTCGAAATCGGCTTTTTGGGCCTGGGTCGGTAGTTCGCCGTAGAGCAGCAGGTAGCAGGTTTCCAGGAAGTCGCCTCTTTCGGCTAGTTGCTCGATCGGATAGCCGCGGTATTCCAGGATGCCGGCGTCGCCGTCGATATAGGTGATCTTGGACTGGCAACTTCCGGTCGAAGTGAAGCCGGGGTCGTAGGTGAACATCCCGGACTGCACGTAAAGCTTGGCGATGTCGATGACATCAGGCCCAACGGTGCCGCTTAAGATCGGGAAATCATAGGTCTTGTTGCCGACCGTCAGTGTGGCGGTTTTGGAATTGGATGTTGCGTCCATCGTGAAGTCCCCGATGAGATCGTTGCGAAAACCGGCGGCCGCGTGCGCCACAAGATTGCGATGGCGCGGATAGCCGGAAATTTTGGAAGCACCTGATAAATGGGTACCGTATTGCTGTGTGCGCTGCAAGATAGCGGCTCGGAGGCCACAATACCACCTTATGAGGGGGCCTGATCGTCGAGTCTGGCGAGGCATTCGTCCCGGCCCAGCACCGCAAGGACGTCGAAGATGCCGGGCGAGGTGGTGCGTCCGGTCAACGCCACCCGGAGCGGCTGTGCCGCCGCGCCGAGCTTGAGGCCGTTGGCCTCCGCAAAGGCCCGCACGGCAGTCTCTGTGGTTTCCGCCGTCCACGGCGAGACGGCCTCGAGGGCGAGACGAAGCCTCCCGATCAGTTCGCGATTTTCCGGCGTCAGCAGCGCGGCCGCCTTTGCCTCGATCTCCAGCGGTCGGTCGGCGAAGATGAAATACGAGCCGTCGATCAGCTCGATCAGGGTCTTGGCGCGCTCCTTGAGGTTAGGCATCGCCTGCAGCAATTGCCCACGTGTGGTGTCGTTGAGCTTGGCCTTGAGGTCCGATCCTCCGGGAACATAGTCCAGCACGCCCTCGAACATGCTCACGAGGGATTGGTCGTCGGTGTGGCGGATATAATGGCCGTTAAGGTTTTCCAGCTTGGCGAAATCGAACCGTGCCGCCGAGCGGCCGATCGCGGGCAGGTCGAAAGCCCTGATCATTTCTTCCGTGGAGAAGATTTCCTGGTCGCCGTGGCTCCATCCGAGCCGGACCAGATAATTGCGCAGCGCCGCCGGCAGATATCCCATCGCGCGGTAGGCGTCCACGCCGAGCGCCCCGTGGCGTTTCGAGAGTTTTGAACCGTCGGACCCATGGATCAGGGGAATATGCGACATGTTCGGAATGTGCCACGAAAGCGCATCGTAGATTTGCTTCTGGCGCGCAGCGTTGATCAGGTGATCGTCGCCGCGAATGATATGGGTGACGCCCATGTCATGATCGTCGACCACGACCGCCAGCATGTAGGTCGGATTGCCGTCGCCGCGCAACAGCACGAGGTCGTCGAGGTTTTCGTTCTGCCAGACCACCCGGCCCTGAACCTGGTCCTCGATCACGGTCTCGCCGGTTTGCGGCGCCCGGAGCCTGATCGTCGGCTTCATGCCGGCAGGGGCTTCCGACGCGTCGCGGTCGCGCCACAGGCCGTCATAGAGGCGCGTACGCCCCTCGGCGCGGGCTTTTTCGCGCATCGCCGTGAGTTGCTCGGGCGTGGCGTAGCAGCGATAGGCTTTGCCGGCGGCAAGCAAGGCTTCCGCGACTTCGCGGTGGCGTCCGGCCCGGCTGAACTGGTAGATGACCTCGCCATCCCAATCGAGCCCGAGCCACTTCAACCCGTCCAGGATCGCCGTGATCGCCGGTTCGGTCGACCGCTCCCGATCGGTGTCCTCGATCCGCAACAGCATCTTGCCGCCGCGCCCGCGCGCGTACAACCAGTTGAACAACGCCGTGCGGGCGCTTCCGATGTGGAGAAAGCCGGTCGGCGAGGGAGCAAAGCGGGTGACGATTTGGTCGGTCATGATGGCGATGGCGGGAAAAGCTATGTAGGCCTAAGACGGCGCGCAGGGTGTATAGCAGGAACCGCGCATAACTAAAGCCTTCCTTGGTGCGGGCGGATTTGGCAGATAGACGATTGATTGCGGAGCAGGAAACGAGAATGACGTTGGAACCGGTGGCATCGGAGGCGGGGCGCGATTTCATTCGCGACATCGTCCAGGCCGATCTTTCTTCGAAGAAACACAGCCAGATCGTAACCCGGTTCCCGCCGGAGCCGAACGGCTATCTCCACATCGGCCATGCCAAGTCGATCGCACTCAATTTCGGCATCGCGCAGGAGTTTTCCGGCCGCTGTCACCTGCGCTTCGACGATACCAATCCGACCCGGGAAGAACAGGAATATATCGATTCGATCCAGGCCGACGTGCGCTGGCTCGGCTACGACTGGGGCGATGACCTCTATTACGCGTCGGACTATTTCGAGCGGCTCT
Organism: uncultured Alphaproteobacteria bacterium; assembly: GCA_963742425.1. Taxonomy (GTDB): domain Bacteria; phylum Pseudomonadota; class Alphaproteobacteria; order Rhizobiales; family Xanthobacteraceae; genus Bradyrhizobium. Next base: position 657,152 of record CAVULR010000001.1, on the reverse strand, counting down.
ACGGCTGGGCGGAGGAGCTGATCCGCGCAGGCCTTGCCTATGTCGACGACCAGTCCCAGGAGGAAATCAGGATCAGGCGCGGCACGCTGACCGAGCCTGGCCAGGACAGCCCGTTTCGCGGGCGTTCGGTCGACGAAAACCTCGATCTGTTCCGCCGCATGAAAGCGGGCGAGTTTCCCAACGGCGCGCGGGTGCTGCGGGCCAAGATCGACATGTCGTCGGGCAACATCAACATGCGCGACCCCGTGCTCTATCGCATCCTGCACGCCACCCATCCGCGCACCGGCGACGTCTGGTCGATCTATCCGAGCTACGATTACGCCCACGGACAGTCGGATGCGATCGAGGGCGTCACGCATTCGATCTGCACACTGGAATTCGAAGACCACCGGCCGCTGTATGATTGGCTGCTCGACAAATTGCCGGTGCCGTCGAAGCCGCGCCAATACGAATTCGCACGACTGAACCTGAGCTACACCGTGTTATCGAAGCGCGTGCTCACCGAACTCGTGCGCGGCGGCCACGTCGCCGGCTGGGACGATCCGCGGATGCCGACCCTTGCGGGTTTGAAACGGCGCGGGGTGCCGCCGGCCGCGATCCGGGAATTCGTGAAACGCATCGGGGTGGCCAAAGCCAACAGCGTCGTCGATGTCGGCATGCTGGAATTCTGCATCCGTGAAATTCTCAACAAAACAGCGCCGCGCCGCATGGCGGTGCTGCGGCCGCTGAAAATCGTGATCGAGAATTATCCGGAAGGAAAGGTCGAGGAGATCGAGGCCGTCAACCACCCGGACGATCCTTCGGCCGGCACGCGCCGCATCGCGTTCGGCCGCGAGCTTTACATCGAGCGCGACGATTTCATGGAAAACCCGCCGAAGAAGTTTTTCCGGCTCTCGCCCGGAAACGAAGTCCGGCTGCGCTACGCCTATTTTGTCACCTGCCGCGAAGCGGTGAAGAATGCCGCAGGCGAAGTGGTCGAACTGCGCTGTACCTACGATCCCGCGACGCGCGGCGGCAACTCGCCCGACGGCCGCAAGGTGAAAGCGACCATGCACTGGTTGCCGGCAGCGCAGTCGAGGCCGGCGGAAATTCGCATCTACAACCAGCTGTTCGCAAAACCTGCGCCGGACGCCGCCAATTTCGCCGCCGACCTCAACCCGCAATCCCTCGAGATCCTGGCCGATGCCCGGATCGAGACGGCGATTGCCGAGAGCAATTCGCCCGATGCGATGCAGTTCGAACGGCAGGGCTATTTTGTGCGTGACAGGGACTCGACGCCCGATCGTCCGGTGTTCAACCGGACCATTGGTTTGCGCGACACGTTTGCGAAGGAAGTAGGCAAGAACTGACCGCAGTCCTCAGCAATAGCCGTAGAGGCCGCACACATAGGGCAGGCGGAAGCCGCTACCCTGATAGGGCCCGCCGTAATATTCGCGACGGTAATAGTAATAGGGAGAGCCATAGTAATAGCCGCCGCTGGCCCAGGGCATGTTCGGGAACGCATTGTAGGCGATGATCGGCGCCGAATATTTATATTGCCGAACGGCATAGGGACGTGCCTCGGCAGGTTCCGCGAAAATTGCGCCCAACCGGCTCTGTGGCGGGAGATCGGCGGCGCCGGCGGTTACGCAGCTCACAGCGAGCGCGAAGACGGACAGCGTGATCCTGCGCGGCATTGCCAAGCCCCCGGTTGATTTGGGAATGTTAGTCGCGCGGGCGTTAATAAGGGTTAACGGCGCGCGCGAAGGAACCGAAGTAGTCGAGTGCTGCCGAACTAGGCGATCGGCGAGAAAGAGGTTGGGCGCATGACGTTGTTTTCCTGTGCCAGGATCATTCCTTCGGTAAGTGACAGGAACTCGCCCCAAGCGGGGTCGGCGTCGCGCGCCGTCCGCTTCTTTTCCATGTCGGCAAGGTTATCGTAACGCCAGAGGTGCACGACCTGATTGAGCGCACCGATATAACTCACATAGTAGCCCAGCAGTTCGAGACCGTGCCGCCTCATCACTGGCAACCCCTGCTTTTCGAAAATCTCCACATATTTCGGCAGTTTGCGCGGGATCATCGTGTAGGTCCGGACATCGACGATCATCTGGCGGCTCCATCTGGGTTGAGACCAGCGCAAAGATAAATCAGCGAAAGTAGAAAATCACGATGCCATGTTTCAAAGTCGACAATCGGCTCAAGACGAAGCAATTGCGCTAGCTATCGCCCCGAGGGTGGCATCAACCCGGCCTTCAAGACAACAGGCGCTGCCTCTTGTGATGCGAGGAAGTGGAGCAGCGCGCTGGCCGCCTCGGGCTCCCGAGCCGCATTAGTCAGCGCACCTGCGAAAGAAAACATCGGTTGGACTTCGGCCGGAAGCGCGCCGACGAAGGTAATTCCGGCGACATGGATCAGTTCGCTGACCTGCTGGAATCCGATCTCCGCCTCGCCGCGCGCGACGAGGTTGGCCACGGGTTCTCCGGATGGCGGTCCGCGCACCTTCCGGCTCTTGCCCGCAATCTCGTCGGCAATACCGAGACTGGGGAACAAGGTGGTCGATAAATAGGTGCCGCTGCCGCTGTCAGAATACGCGATGGATTTTGCCGCCAGTAACGCGCGCCGGAGCGCCTCGACGCTGCCGATGTCGGGCTTTGCGGCCCCCGCGCGCACGACCATGCCGATCAGCGAGCGGGCGAGTTCGATCTTGCTGTCGGCCCGCACTAGTCCGCGCCGGCCCAGTTCGTCGACCGCCCCTCCATCCAGGATCACGACGTCAGCGGCCTCGCCGCGTGCCAGGCGAGCGGGGATGGCTTCCGGCGAATCCCCCATCGACGGGCCGCGCGTCGTGACCAGATGGTGACCGCTGGCGCGCTCGAAAGCTGGGCCAAGCTCGGAATAGACGCCGAAAAATCCCGCTGAGATCATCACATGCACATCCGCGGCTGCTGCGGGCCCTGCCATCGAGAGGGCGGCCGCTGCGATCAGGGGCAACCATCGAACGAACTGCGTTAGTCTCATCCCATGCTCCGGCCGGGTTTCGGGACCGAGGGCGAGCAAACCCGCCCGGACTGCACTTTCGAGAAGACTCGTTTTGATTCGATCTCCTCGATCAGCCATTGGATTTGCGCGCGGACGTCTTCTTTTTACCGGCGGCCTTCCGCCTGCGAGAGGGTTTTTTCGCCGCTTTCTTCGCGGCTTCCCTGACGGCCTTTTTGATCGCTTTTTTGACAGGCGCGGGGTGATGAGCGCGTTCGAAGAGCAGGTTAATTCATTTCGGTCGCGCGGTCTGTCGATATCAAGCGGGCCGATTGAGTTATCCTGTGAAGGGTTACGTGGGCCCTCGCGGTCAGTCGGCTTCAGGAAGGAACTCCTGGGCGCTTTCTGGCCGCGATTGCCACGTTGATGTGGTTCGAACCAAAATTGCCGGGCTGCCGCCCACCACATCAGGCCGACGTTGCTCTGGCTTTAGGCACGCGCGGTCCGCGGCATCAGCACTGCAAGTATAATTGCAATGAGGAAGAGCGCGGGCACATCTCCTGCCAAATGGCCATGCTCTGCCGTCTCGCTCAGGGACTGAACGGCCATAATGCCTCCATGCACGACGCTCGACCACACCGTGAACCAGATCAGGCTCCTGTTGGCATCGGGATCTTGCGATGCCATCAGCAAAAACACCCCGAGTGTCGCGTAGACGCCGATGATCATCATCAGATAATGCGAGTGGCCTTGTCCCCAGGTCCAACCCGAGGGCCACACGATGCTCAGTGGGTAAATGCCGAATATGAAGGTCAGCCCGAAGACAATAAGGGCGATACGAAGATAAAATCGACGATTTGCATCTGACATTGCCACCCCCATGATTAAGTGTTTGCGAAACACACGGACGATATCAAACAGCGGGGCCTGCCAAAAGCATGCAACTTGGCGATAGCGCTCGGGCGCTAGCCTGATCCGGCTGAGCTGACGATGAGAATTGCACCGGGTGTTGCAGTAAAATCACAGCCGATGACCTGAAAATCTTTATAAATATTCCATTGTTTCGGTCCGCCCAGCGCCGGGAGCCTTCCATGAAGAGACTTGCGCTTGTTGTTTCGGCTCTTGTTGTCAGCGCGGGAAGCGCGTCGGCTGCCGATCTCGCGGCCCGTCCTTACACGAAGGCGCCGCCCGTGGTTGTTGCCGCTTACGACTGGAGCGGTTTCTACATCGGTGCGAATGGCGGCGGCGCATGGGCCCGTAAGTGCTGGGACGTGGACCCGTTCACCATCGATCTTCGTATCATTCCTGCGTTCACGGTTTCGGGTCCGGAAGGATGCCATACCGCAAGTGGAGCGACGGCTGGCGGCCAGTTCGGCTATCGCTGGCAGGCTGCGGCCTGGGTATTCGGCCTGGAAGCTCAAGGCAACTGGGCTGATCTAACCGGCTCGAACGCGTCTGAAGTCGCTTTGTTTACGGGTTCTGGCAACCGCACCAAGGTCGATGCTATCGGGCTGTTCACCGGTCAGGTTGGCTACGCCTGGAACGCCTTCCTGCTGTATCTAAAGGGCGGCGCTGCTGTCACGCGCGACAAATATGAGGGCTTCCTGATCACGGCTATGCCTCCGTTGCCGGCAGGTTTCATATCGAATCGTGGAAGCGAGACCCGATGGGGCGGCGTGGTAGGGATCGGCGGCGAGTATGCGTTCAGCCCAAATTGGTCGTTCGCGCTTGAATACGATCATTTGTTCATGGGCGATCGCGATGTCAGCATGACCTACGATCCGTTCTTTATCGCAGCGCTAAACCACAACGAACGTATCCATCAGGATGTTGATATGGTCACCGCGCGCATCAACTATCGCTTCGGTGGTCCAGTGGTTGCGAGGTACTGACGTCGGCTGAACCTCGACAAACGTAAAGCCCCCCGGTGCAGGGGAGCGGCCAAGCGTCCACGCCATCGTTCAAGAATGGTACCGAGATCGATCGCTCAGCATCCCCTGCAGATGCTTTTGATCTTTTTGTCCACCAGCCGCTCTTCGGCATCAATCGCCCACTTACCGGACCGCTGCCGGAAGCTGCTCGGCCGCTGCTGCCGCTTTGTCGGAGAGCGACCGCAGGAGAAAGTAACGTGGCGACAATCACGATTTTGGCGAGCGAGCCCATAGGAAATCTCCTTTTGCCGGCAATGCGCGGGCCGAGGCGATCGTTCCGTGAAAGTGCGTCTGGCATCGCAACGCAACGCAAGGTTTCCCCAAAATTCTCCCTCCGTTCCGCTAGCCGGCCGATCGCAGCTTAAGGTAGCATTTTCCCACCACCGATGTTGCGTAGGGTAGTGTGGGATGGCAGAGGGGCGCAGGGCAGGGGCGCAAGGGATCGCGGGAACCTGGCCGCCGCGCGCGACGTCGCCGGCGGGCGGCATCGCGCCGTGGGGATTTCTTGCCTGGCCATCGCTGATCGCAAAACTTCGCGAGTGGATCGCGGCGGAAGCAGGCGCCGGCCGGCTGCTGCCCTGGGTGCCCGTCGCCTTTGGCACCGGGATCGCTTGCTATTTCGCCGCCGACCGCGAGCCGGTCTTGCCGGTCGCAGCGCTCGCCGCGCTCGTGCCTTGCAGCGCGGCGTTTTGGCTGCGGCGGCAAAAGATATTTCCGGCGCTCGTGATGATCGCCGCCGTCGCCGCGGGATTTGCGGCGGCGACGTGGAAAACCGCGCGGATCGCCCATGGCGTGCTGGCGCGGCCGATGTATTCAGTGTCGCTGTCCGGATTTGTCGAGACCCGGGACATCCGCGAGCGCACCGACCGGTTCGTGTTGCGCGTGACGCAAATGGAAAGCCCGCGTTCGGAAGTCAAACTGGAACGCGTGCGGCTGTCGGTGCGCAAAGGCACCGCGCCCGCGGTCGGCAGTTTCGTCGAATTGAAGGCGCGGCTGCAGCCGCCGCTCGCCCCAATGCGGCCCGGCAGTTACGATTTCGGGCGCGATATGTATTTCCAGGGCATCGGCGCTTCCGGTTTCGTGATGGGCGCGATCAGGACCGCGGAACCGCCGGGCGCCGGCGGGCTGGTCGCTGCGCTACGCAGCCTTCATGCAAGGCCTGCGCGATGCGATCGATGCGCGCATCCGAACCGCGCTGGAGGGCGACCGGCGTGCGATTGCAACGGCGTTGTTGACCGGCCGCCGCGATGCGATCTCGACACCGGTCAACGATGCGATGTTCATCTCCGGTCTCGGGCACGTGCTCTCGATATCGGGCTATCACATGGCGGTGGTCGCCGGCGTGGTGTTCTTCGCAGTCCGCGCGCTTGCTGGCGCTGATCCCGGGGCTCACCGTCAATTTCCCGATCAAGAAATGGTCGGCGGCCGCGGCCCTCGCTCGCGGCGGCGTTTTATCTTCTGTTGTCGGGCGCCGAGGTCGCGACCCAACGCTCGTTTTTCATGACGGCCGTGGTGCTGATCGCGGTGATGGTCGATCGCCGCGCCGTGACGTTCCGCACGCTGGCGGTGGCGGCGATGATCGTGTTGACGATCGCGCCGGAAGCGCTGGTGCATCCGAGCTTCCAGATGTCGTTCGCGGCGACGCTCGGACTGGTCGCGCTGGTGCAGATCGGCATGCCCCGGCTGTTTGCCTCGCCGGACCATTCGGCGACCGCGCGCGTGGCGCTATGGGGCGGGCGCGAGATTTTGACGCTGACGCTGGCCTCGTTGGTGGCGGGGCTCGCGACCACGCCGTATGCCGCCTTTCATTTTCATCGCGTCACGCCCTATGGCGTGCTGGCCAATCTGGCGGCGATGCCGGTGGTATCGGCAATTGTGATGCCGGCGGGCCTGCTGGGCCTGGTCGCGATGCCCTTCGGCTTCGACGGCGTGTTCTGGCGGATCATGGGCGCGGGCATCGACTGGATGATCGTGGTGACGCAATGGGTCGCGGATTTGCCGGGCGCGATCGGCCGGATGGCGGCGTTCGGGACGGGACCGCTGATCGCGGCCAGCGCAGGCATCATCCTGATGGGGCTGTTGCGGACGCCGCTGCGCTGGGCGGGAGCGGCGATGCTGGCAGTCTCGGTGATCTGGTCGGTAGCGGTGCCGCAGCCCGATATCCTGATTTCCGCCGACGGCCACAATGTCGGCGTCCGCGGCAAGGACGGGCGGCTGCATCTGATGCGAACCGGCAAGGACGCCTTCCTGGTCAAGGAATGGCTCGCCGCCGACGCCGACGCGCGGCCCCCCACCGATGCCTCGCTTGCGGATGGCGTCTCGTGCGACGAGGCCGGTTGCGTGACGCAGATGGCCGACGGCGCCTTCGTCGCGCTGGCGCTGCGGGCCGAGGCACTGAGCGACGATTGCGGGCGCGCGGCGCTGGTGGTCACCGCGCGGCAGGCGCCGGCTACCTGTCCGTCGCCCGTCATCGACCGGGAACGTTTGCGAAAGCAGGGCGCCTTGGCGCTGTCGCGAAACGGGGGCGGATTTGCAATCGACGCCAACAAGCCAAAAGGCGTCGACCGGCCATGGTCGCCGGCGATTGGCGGGGACGGCGAAAGCGAACAGATGCTTGCGCCGCGCCTCGCAGCTCCGCGGGCGGTCGATGCGACGCCATCGGAGGCCGACCTGCAGGCGGAGGAGTGAGCGGTATCGAGGCCGCCCGTCAAACAAGAACCCGCGTTAGCTCTCGCCTGGTGATTTAACGAACGAGGAACCTGGCTGCAGCTCGAATGCGCCCAGGCGGAATTCGTCGCCTGCCTCCGTCTCGGCCGTCTTGACCAGCGTGAACGCCGCGTCGGGGAACTGCTCCCAAACCGCCAGATCTTTCGCCGCGATAGTGAGCCACCCGAACGTGAACATGTATCGGCCGGGCTCGCTCACCCGTCCGACTTTTTGCCAGGTGATCTTGTTGACCGCCAATCAGCGTCCCCTTTCCGCGCCGCGTTGGCGGGCGGGTTTCCGCAGGTCAGAGCCGGCGAGGGATATCCACCGCCCTTTCAGTCAGCAAAGATCGCCGCTTCCGCCGGTCGAACTTGGGCCGGAGTCTGCTGAACCACCGGCAATTGCAGCACGGTCACGCGCTGCCCCTCACAGAGCTGCGTCACCAGCACATAATTTCCATCGGGAAATTCGATCGCATCATGGTGGCGATGCGCAAGGTGCGGGTCGATCGTGCCGAATTTTCCCACGCGGAAATTGATGACGCGCGTCCAAATCCACCGGTTGTCGTATTTGACATCCTCGGCGAATGCGAGCTCGGTCCCCGGCATCATGCAGACCGCGACCGCGGGCTGGTTTTCTGATGCGAAACCGCGCGTGGAAGTACCCCGGAAGGTCGTGGTGATCAGCGTCTCCCCGACTTCCGCCGGACGCGTCTCCACGGCGTGCAAGCTATAGTCACACATCGGATCGCTCCTCCTTCGAGATAGCCGACCCGCGCCGTCAAGAGGCGCAGGCCTCTATCAGAGTGGACAAGGAGGGGAGTTTTTCCCCGCTTGTAGGCAATTCTGCGGCGCCGGTCCTGCGCGCCAAATCACAACTGCGTTTGGTCCCGACGCACTGCGATGCCCGCGGCGCTGGCGCCGCGGCAAGTTCCGGCTCCCGGCGCTCCGATCAATACTTCCGGTAAAGCCCGATCAGCTTGCCCTGGATCTTGACCCGGTTCGGCGGCAGGATGCGGACTTCATAGGAAGTGTTGGCCGGTTCCAGCGCAATCGAGGCGCCGCGGCGACGGAAACGTTTGAGGGTTGCTTCCTCCTCATCGATCAGCGCCACCACGATATCGCCGGTCTCGGCGGTCTCGTTGCGCTGGATCAGCGCCATGTCGCCGTCGAGGATGCCGGCGTCCACCATGGAGTCGCCGCGGACCTCGAGCGCGTAATGTTCGCCGGAACCGAGCATGTCTGGCGGTACGCTGATGGTGTGGCTGCGGGTCTGCAAGGCCTCAATCGGCGTGCCGGCGGCGATACGGCCCATGACGGGCACGGCGACAGGACGGCTGCTGTCGTCCTCGTAGCCGCCGCTCGAGGAACGGACCCTGCCGAGGGTGCCCTCGATGACGCTGGGGGTAAAGCCGCGGCGGCTACTACCGCCGCCCGCGGGTGAAACCTCCGGCAATTTGATCACCTCGATAGCGCGCGCCCGATTTGGCAGGCGGCGAATGAAGCCGCGCTCTTCCAGAGCCGTGATCAGGCGATGGATGCCGGACTTCGAGCGCAGATCGAGTGCATCCTTCATCTCATCGAAGGACGGCGGAACACCGGATTCTTTCAGACGTTCGCTGATGAATCGCAGCAGTTCATATTGTTTGCGCGTGAGCATCTCGTTGCGTTCCCCAGTTTGCGTTCTTCATGCCTTGATCGCGTGCCGTTCAATTCGAAACAGATCCGAACACGAGTACTCGAAACAAATCATGAACAGACACTATATGTTCCATATGTGTTCTGCAACTACTTAATTTCCCGTCAACGCGAGGCGAGGTTTTCAGGGGGGAGGGCGGCCGCCTCAGGCCGGAAGCTGCAGGATATTGCAGGGCGAGCCGGCGCTCGCGGCAGGTGCAAACGGCGCACGGATCACAAGCGCCCTTGCCACAGCGAGATTTCCAAGTAGCGACGAGTCCTGGTGGTCGACGGGCGTGGCGATCAGGGCACCGTCGGCGCGCACCTCAAGCCTGGCGCGCAGATAGTCTTCGCGCTGGTCGTTGGCGGCTACATCGCGCCCGAGCAGCGCGGTTTCACGCGCGTGATGGACGATGGTGCGGCCCTGGAGGCTGCGAATCAGCGGCACCAGGAACAGCAAGCCGCAGACATAGGACGATACGGGATTGCCGGGCAGCCCGATCACCCGCATGGCGCCGAGCCGGCCGTGCATCATCGGCTTGCCCGGCCGCATCGCGATCCGCCAGAACGCTATGGTGACGCCTTCGGCCTCGAGCGACTGCTTGACAAGGTCGTGGTCGCCGACCGAGGCCCCGCCCGTCGTGATCAGGATATCGGCGCCGCTGTCCCGGGCGCGGCGGATGCCAAGGGTGGTGGCCTCGATGGTGTCGGCGGCGATGCCGAGATCAATGGTCTCGGCGCCTTCCTGGCGCGCCAATGCCCGCAGCGCGTAGCCGTTGGAATAGACGATCTGGCCGGCACCCGGAGTCGCGCCCGGCATCACCAGCTCATCGCCGGTGGCGAGCAACGCGACCTTCGGCCGACGCCGCACGGGAAGTTCGGCATAGTTCATGCCGGCGGCAAGCGACAGGTCGCGATCGGTGAGGCAGCTTCCCCCGGCCAGGAGGACGTCGCCCTGGCGAAAATCAATGCCGGCGGGGCGGATATTCCGTCCCGGACGCGCCGCTTCGGTGATGGTAATGCCGCCACTTTCGGCAACCGTATCCTCCTGGATGACGACGGCGTCGGCGCCTTCGGGGATGACGCCGCCGGTAAAGATCCGCACGGCCTCGCCCGCGCCCACGGTTTTTCCGAAGGGACGACCGGCCGCGACCTCGCCGATCACCTTGAACCGCGCCGCCACCACGGCGGCGTCGGCGGCGCGCACCGCATAGCCATCCATCGCCGACATCGCCTGCGGCGGCTGGGTGCGCAATGCCGCGACATCGCGCGACAGTACCCGGTGGTGGGCCGCGTCGAGCGCGACCATTTCCTCTGATAACGGCTCGGCGCCCGCGAGAACGGCGGCAAGTGCATCGGCAACCGGCATTAACGCCATGGCGAAACTCCCTAAGCCGTCACTGCGAGGAGCGAAGCGACGAAGCAATCCATCTTCCTTGCAGTTTGATGGATTGCTTCGCTTCGCTCGCAATGACGGTTTCAACCATCTTCGCCTACAATCTATATCCCCAGCGCGGCCAGCGCTTCGGCCACGTCATTTGGCGATGTCACGTGAACGGTGGTCAAGCCCCGGCCGCGCGCGCCTTCGATGTTCTCCGCGGAATCGTCGAAGAACAGGATACGCGGGGCGGGTACGCCGATCGCCTTCACCACATGATCATAGGCCTCGGCGTCCGGCTTCCGAAGCCCAATCGAGGACGACAGAAAGATTTTGCGGAAGTGGCCAAGCAAATCTGCATGAACGACCGAGAAATGTTCGACATGGGCGTTGTTGGTGTTGGAGAAGGCATAAAGCGGCAAGTGTTTTGAGGCACGCTCCAGCAGGGGTGCGATCCCGGGCATTTCGCCGGTGAAGATGGCGTTCCAGCCCTCAAGGAACTGGGTGTCCGATATCCGGATGCCGAGCGCGCTGCGCAGGGATTCGAAATAGGCGGCGTCGCTGATCTGGCCTGTCTCGTGATGCCGATAGGCTTCAGCGCGAACGAAGCGCTTGGCGAGGTCGTCAAGCCCGCAGCCGGCGTGACCAGCCCAGCAGGACAGTGCCTTATTGAAGTCGATATCGAGCACCACGCGGCCAAGATCGAACAACAGCGCATCGGCCGAGCCGGGAGAGAGCAGAGATTGAGTCATCTGGCTCGTCTAGTTCAATACCGATACGGCTCGATCTCCAGCAGCGGAAATGCGCTGAAGACACTGGGCATGTTGATCGGCGCCGCCTGGTGTAGATAGGATTTGTCGAGCTCGGCGAAGTTTTTGACGCCGAGCAGCCCCAGGCACCGGATCACTTCGTCTTCCAACAGCTCCAGCATCCGCAGCACGCCGGCTTCGCCCTTTGCCGCCAGCGCCCAGCATTGCAGCCGGCCGATGCCGACGAGATCGGCGCCCATGGCGATCGCCTTGACGATGTCGGTGCCGCGGCAGAACGAGCCGTCGACCATGATCCCAGCGCGGCCGGCGACGGCGCCCACGATCTCCGGCAAGATATGCATGGCGCCGCGGCCGTGATCGAGCTGGCGTCCGCCGTGATTGGACACATAGATCCAGTCGACGCCGTGATCGAGCGCGATCGCCGCATCCTCGGCAGTGGCGATGCCCTTAATGACCAGCGGGATCCTGTACTTGTCCTTGATCAGCTTCACGGTGCGCCATTCCAGCCCCTTCTGGAAATCACCGCCGGTGGCGCGGACGCGGCTGGCGCGGACATAGCGCTTGGCGATATCGCGTTCGCGCCGGCTGTAATGCGCGGTATCGACCGTCAGGCAAAATGCCGCGTATCCGCTGGCGATGGCGCGGCTGACCCGATCCTCGACGAAAGCGTCGTCGCCGCGGACATAGAGCTGATACATTTTCAGCGCATCGGGCGCGGCCTCGGCGGTTTTCTCCAAGCCGGGTTCTGACACCGAGCTCAACATATGGGACGCGCCGAAGGTGCCGGCCGCGCGCGCGACGCTTGCGGCCGCGCCAGGATCGAAAAGCTCGAGTGCGCCAACCGGCGCAATCACCACCGGTAGCCGCAGTTTGCGGCCGAACGCCTCGACCGACGCATCCACGCGCGCGACGTTGCGCAGTACGCGCGGCCGGAATGCGATCTCGTCCAGCGCCATGCGATTGCGCCGCATCGTGGTCTCGGTTTCGGCGGCGCCGACGATGTAGTCCCAGGCGTTCTGGTTGAGGTTGGCACGGGCCTTGCGCACGAATTCGTGAAGGTTCTGGAATTCCTCCCCGCTGGCGCCGAGTTCGACGGAGGCCTGCGGGATGCGGGTCGCCTCGTTCATGGTGTCCTCCGAAGGATGCGTCACTTGTTTGTCTTGATCTTTCGCCTATCGCGTCCCGGGCTTCCACGCCATCCCGAAAATTGCTATGCCTCCCGCCCGCGGGAGCAGAGCAAGCATCCCGATTCATCGAGGGGGAGGAGTTGTCATGACAAGACTGGCCGTGTGGGTCGCTGCGTTTGCCGTCTGCGCGCTGGGCGCACGGGCGGCCAATGCTCAGAGCATGACTTTGACGAGTGCCGACATCAAGGAGGGCGGCACGATTGCCAACGAGCAGGTATTCAAGGGTTTTGGCTGCACCGGCGGCAACCTTTCGCCGGCTTTGAGCTGGAGTGGCGCGCCGGCCGCGACCAAGAGCTTCGCGGTCAGCATCTACGATCCGGATGCGCCGACCGGCAGTGGCTGGTGGCACTGGGTCGTCTACAATATTCCGGCCGGCACGACATCGTTGCCCAAGGGCGCCGGCGATGTGAAGAAGAAGCTGATGCCCAAGGGCGCGATCCAGAGCCGGACCGATTTCGGCGCCGACGGTTACGGTGGCCCGTGTCCGCCCACCGGCGACAAGCCCCACCATTACCAGATCACGGTTTTCGCGGTTGATGTCGACAAGCTGCCCGATGCCAAGAACGACATGGCGTCCGCAGCGCTGGTCGGCTTCGACCTGCACTTCCACACCCTGGCAAAGGCAACCCTGATCGGGCTCTACGGCCGCTGAAGCAAACAGGGTATTCAGGCTAGCCCATTTTTGAATGGGCCAGCGCTGGATGCGGCACCGTTGATTTGCGCGAACGGTCCACCGCCGCGCCCATCCCCGATCAACGGCTTGCGATAGTTGTGGCGTGCCGAAAGTTGCTTGTTCGGCATGCGATGAAATTCCCGCAAATTGGCCAAACATGCCGCGTACCGACCGATGTCGCCCCAGGTCGGTACCGAAATCGCCTGGGGATACATCGCGGATTGTGTAGTGCCTCAGTTATGCTTCGATGCCACACGCACGGCCATAAGCGAAAGACCTACTTGCCCCAAAGTCGGCAAGTCAGCTAATTTAAAAAGAAAACAAGGACTATCCGCGCAATGGCGATCGGGAGGGATTTGGCCGGTGGCCAAGACACAACAAAATTCCGCGCGTCCTGGCGCCTCGGCGACCGACTGCGATACGATGCCGAAGCTGCTTCTGCGCAATGCCCTGAAGTTCGAGGATCGCGCAGCGATGCGCGAGAAGAAGCTCGGCATCTGGCGGACCTATACCTGGGCCAATGTTCTTGAGGAAGTTCGCGCTTTTTCGCTGGGGCTCCGCGCGCTTGGGCTGAAGCGCGACGACAAGATTGCCCTCCTCGGCGACAATCGTCCACGGCTTTACTGGACTTTCGCCGCCACGCAGGCGCTCGGCGCAATACCGGTTCCGGTCTACCAGGATTCGGTCGCGGAGGAACTGGTCTTCGTGCTGTCGCATGCCGAGGCAACGATGGCCGTCGTCGAGAATCAGGAGCAGGTCGACAAGCTGCTGTCGATTGCCGATCGGGTGCCAACGCTGCGCGCCATCGTTTACGACGACCCGCGAGGCCTCCTGAAATACACCAGCACGCTGTTGCATTCGTACGACGAGGTGCGCGACGCCGGTTGGACGGAACTGCGTACCGGCGTCGATGTCGCCGCACGTTGGAAGTCCGAGATCGATCGCGGTCGCGGGTCTGATATCAGCGTTATTCTATATACGTCCGGCACGACCGGAACGCCCAAGGGCGTCATGCTCAGCCACGAGAACATCGTCGTCTCCAGCGAGAACGGCAATCTGTTCGACAACTTCACGGAAGACGATACGCTGATTGCTTATCTTCCGATGGCTTGGGTAGGCGATCACATTTTCTCTTATGGTCAGTCGTTTGCCGCGGGCTTCTGTGTCGCCTGTCCCGAAAGTCCGGAAACGGTGGTCGAAGATCGTCGCGAGATCGGCCCGACCTATTTTTTTGCCCCGCCGCGCGTATTCGAGAACATGCTGACCCAGATCATGGTGCGAATGGACGATGCCGGCAGCCTGCGCAAGGCGATGTTCCAGTACTTTCTCAAAATAGCGCGCAGGGCGCAGGAGAAGAAGGCCCGCGGCGGGTCGATCTCGTTCGCGGACCCCGTTCTTTATTGGCTCGGCGACAAGATTTTTTATGGGCCGCTGCGCAATCGGCTCGGGCTGAGCAACTTGCGTCTCGCCTATACCGCCGGTGAGGCGATCGGGCCGGATCTGTTTTCGTTTTTCGGCGCGCTCGGCATCAACCTCAAACAACTCTACGGCCAGACTGAGGCGAGCGTTTATGTGACGTTGCAACCAGACGGAGAAGTCTATCCCGAGACGGTCGGCAGGCCCGGGCCGGGCGTCGAGATCAGGATTGATGACAGTGGCGAGGTGTTGTTCAAGAGTCCCGGCGTCTTCCAGCGATATTTCAAGGATGACGAAGCGACCGCGAAAACCAAAACTCCGGACGGCTGGGTGCGAAGCGGCGACGCTGGGTTCATCGACAGCCGCGGTCATCTTTGTATCATCGATCGAGCCAAGGATGTCGGCAAGCTCTCCAACAACGCCGTCTTTGCTCCGAAGTATCTTGAGAACCGGATCAAATTTTATCCCGAGATCAAGGAGGCGGTCGCGATCGGACAAGGCCGCGATTGCGTGACGATGCTGATCAACATCGATCCTGCGTCAGTTGGCAACTGGGCGGAGCGCAATAATATCATCTACGCGAGCTATCAGGAACTGGCGGCGCATCCCGAAGTCTACAAAATGGTCGAGCGCCGGATCGACGAGTTGAATTTGTCGCTTGCGCGAGAACCGCGTATGGCAGCTTCCCAGATCAAGCGGTTCCTCGTCCTGCACAAGGAACTCGATGCCGACGACGGCGAAATGACCCGGACCCAAAAGGTGCGGCGTTCGTTTATTGCGCACCGTTATGCGCCCCTCATCGATGCGCTCTACAACGGTTCGCCCCGCGCCCAGATCAGGACCGAAGTAACATTCGAGGATGGCCGCAAGGGCATGCTGGACGGCGACGTGCAGGTTATCGAGATGAAGATCCATCCGCCATCCGGCGCCGCCGCCCTGGAGTTAGCCGGGTGAGGACTGGCGTCGACAAAGCGAAGGACAAGTCTGCCATTGCGCCGGGCGAGGTGCTGCTGGCAGTCGAACACGTCGTGCTGTCCTTCGGCGGGGTGAACGCCATTCGCGACGTGTCGTTCGATATCAGGAAGGGCGAGGTTCGCGCCATCATCGGGCCGAACGGTGCCGGCAAGACCTCGATGCTCAACGTCATCAACGGTTTTTATCATCCGCAGTCCGGCACCATCACGTACAAGGGCGATCCGCGTCAGAGGATGCGCCCCTACATCGCCGCGACGCAGGGCATTGCGCGCACCTTCCAGAACGTCGCCCTCTTCAAGGGCATGTCCACGCTCGACAACATCATGGCGGGGCGCATGTTGAAGATGAGCAACAGTCTGTTCTCGCAGGCGATCTATTGGGGCTCCGCGCTGAGGCAGGAGATCGAGCACCGCGAGGCTGCGGAGAAGATCATCGACTTCCTCGAAATCGAGGCGATCCGCAAGACCCCTGTTGGCAAACTGCCCTATGGTCTGCAGAAGCGGGTAGAACTTGGCCGCGCGCTGGCAACTGAGCCGGAGTTGCTTTTGCTCGACGAACCCATGGCCGGGATGAATCTCGAGGAGAAGCAGGATATGAGCCGCTTCATCATCGATATCAACCAACAGTTGGGTACGACGATGGCGCTCATCGAACACGACATGGGTGTGGTGATGGATTTGTCGGACCGGGTAGCGGTTCTGGAATATGGTCAACTGATCGCCGACGGGACGCCTTACGAAGTACAGAGGAACCAGAGAGTTATCGACGCCTATCTCGGCGTTTCCCATTAGGTGCATTGATCTTGGCAAGTTTGGGCAATTTCATCGAAGTACTGAGCGGCGGTCTGCTGGCGGGCGTCCTCTACTCGCTGGTCGCGCTCGGTTTCGTGCTTATCTTCAAGGCATCGGGCGTGTTCAACTTCGCGCAAGGTTCGATGGTTTTGCTGGCCGGCCTCGCATTGGTGCGCTCGCTCGATTTCCTGGTCGCACACAGCGTGCCTTTCGTTGTCGCCGTATCCGGCGCGCTGCTGTTCGCATCGCTGGTGATGGCGTTTACGGCATGGATTATCGAGCGTTTCGTGCTCGGACCGCTGGTCAATCAGGACGGCCTGATCCTGTTCATGTCGACGATTGGCGCCACATTCATCATCGAAGGCGCGGCCCAGTTGGCGTTCGGATCGGACGTCTATCCGCTCAAGCTGTACCCGACCGATGCCTGGTTCGCGCTGCAAAGCCTGTTTCCGGGAGGCGTCCTCGTCAATAAGCTCGATGTCTGGGGTGGCCTGATCGCCGCCTTTCTGGTCGCAGGTCTCGCCGTTTTCTTCCAGCGAACGAAAACCGGCCGTGCGCTGCGCGCCGTCGCGGACGATCACGCCGCCGCCCAGTCGGTCGGCATCCCGATAAACTGGATCTGGTTTGTCGTGTGGCTGGCCGCAGGCCTCGTGGCGCTGGTCGCCGCCACCGTCTGGGGTACCAAGCTCGGCGTGCAGTACTCGATCACCTTTCTCGCGCTGAAAGCGCTGCCGGTTCTGATTATCGGCGGCCTCACCTCGGTGCCGGGCGCCATTGCCGGCGGACTGATCGTCGGCGCGGGAGAAAAACTGGCGGAAGCCTACCTCGGGCCGCTGATCGGTGGCGGCATCGAATACTGGTTCGCCTTTGTGCTCGCTCTCGCAGTCCTGCTGGTCAGGCCGCAAGGTTTATTCGGCGAGCGCATCATCGAGCGAATCTAGAAACAGGGGGACTCAATTTCATCAATGTTTTATCGCGAGAACGGCCAGTACAAGACGAGCTACGCCGCTGACGCGGCGATTTTCCCGATCCTGCAAGACAAGATCGCCATCGGGTTGCTGCTGCTATTTGCCTTTGCCGGCGTGCCGCTGCTCGCAACATTAGGAATCGGTCCGTTCGGTCACGACTATATCTTTAAGGCGCTCCTGATTCCGTTTCTGATCCTGGCGCTGGCGGCGATCGGGCTCAATATTTTAGTCGGCTATTGCGGTCAAATCTCCCTCGGTGCGGGCGCGTTCATGGCCGTCGGCGCCTATTCGGCCTACAATTTCGCGCTGCGAATTCCGGAACTGCCGCTCGTGATTTCGATCCTGCTCGGCGGCGGTGTCGCCGCCCTGGTCGGGATCCTGTTCGGAATTCCGAGCCTGCGCATCAAGGGACTCTATCTCGCTGTCGCTACGCTGGCAGCACAGTTCTTTTTCGACTGGCTGTTTCTGCGTGTGAAATGGTTCACGAACTATACGCCATCCGGCTCGGTGAATGCGCCGAATCTTGCGTTTTTCGGCACGGTGCTGGATTCCCCGACCGAGCGTTATCTGCTGACGCTGTCGTTCGTAACGGTGCTCGCGCTGCTGGCGAAGAATTTGACCCGCGGCATGGTAGGACGCCAGTGGATGGCGATTCGCGACATGGACATCGCCGCCGAGATCATCGGTATCCGTCCGCTGTACGCCAAGCTGACGGCATTCGCGATATCTTCATTCATTATTGGTGTCGCCGGCGCCCTTTGGGCCTTCGTTCATCTGGGCTCGTGGGAGCCCTTGGCGTTCAATATCGATCGCTCGTTCCAATTGCTTTTCATGGTAATTATCGGAGGTCTTGGATCGATCATGGGATCGTTTCTGGGCGCAGCTTTCATTCTGGTTCTTCCGATCTTGCTTGACCAGTTGCCGCACGCATTAGGCTTTCATAGTTCGGTAGAGACTGTTTCGCATCTCGTGTCGATAATTACCGGCGTGCTGATATGTTATCTCCTGATCGTGGAACCACACGGGTTCGCCCGTTTGTGGGGTCTTGCAAAGGAGAAGATGAGACTATGGCCGTACCCGTACTGATTTCGCGGCCAAGAAGGCGAGGGACACGTCGCGGCGCGAGCAGCGACGCCGGTCTTAAAGATGGTTTAAAGGCTCGCGAATGCCTCACGGGAAAATCCCGAAGGAAACAAATATGGAGGATTCCTGATGTCATATAAGCTTCTGGGGCTTGCGCTCGCTGCCATCGGCGGGGCCTCGCTGGCCGAGCCGGCATTCGCGCAGGCCAATGAACAGTTCCTGCCGGCGCTCGTCTATCGCACCGGGCCCTATGCGCCGAACGGAGTTCCGTTCGCGAATGGGGTCGTCGACTACTGGACCATGATCAACGAGCGCGACGGCGGCATCAACGGTGTCAAGATCGCGTTCGAGGAATGCGAGACAGGCTATGCCACCGACAAGGGCGTCGAATGCTATGAACGCCTGAAGGGCAAGGGAGTAACCGGCGCCGGCTACTTCTCGCCGCTGTCAACCGGCATCACCTTCGCGCTTACGGAGAAGGTGTCCGGCGACAAGATACCATTGCTGACCCTTGGTTACGGCAGGTCGGAGAGCAAGGATGGCGCGGTGTTTCCCTGGAATTTCATTGCGGTGGGCAGCTACTGGACCGCGGCAGACGTAGCGATCCAGCACATCGCAAAGGAATTGGGCGGTGTCGCCAACCTGAAGGGCAAGAAGATCAGCCTTGTGTATCATGACAGCCCCTATGGCAAGGAACCAATCGTCGCGTTGGAAGCGCTTGCCAAGAAGGATGGTTTCGAGTTCAAGGCGATTCCCGTGACCCACCCTGGCGTCGAGCAGAAATCGCAATGGCTCGCCATTCGCCAGGACCGGCCTGATTACGTCCTGCTGTGGGGCTGGGGCGTAATGAACTCGACTGCGATCAAGGAAGCGGCGGCAGTCGCCTATCCGCGTGACAAGATCATCGGCGTCTGGTGGTCGGGTGCCGAGCCTGACGTGATTCCCGCGGGCGATCAGGCGATTGGATACAAGGCGTTGATGCTTCAGCATCCCGCCGGCAAGTTCGCCGTGCATGCCGATATCGACAAGTATGTGGTGGCAAAGAACAAGTCGGCTGGCGCCGATACCGTCGGACAGGTCCTTTACAATCGCGGCTTGATCAACTCGATGCTCGGCGTGGAAGCGATCCGGACCGCCCAGAAAAAGTACGGCAACAAGCCGCTGACCGGCGAGCAAATTCGCTGGGGCTTCGAGAACCTCGACCTTTCGGCCGCGCGGCTGCAGGAACTCGGTTTTGCTGAAATGCTCAAACCGCTCAAACTTTCCTGTTCAAATCATCAGGGGGCCGATCAGGCTCGCGTCCAGCAGTGGGACGGCAAGGCGTGGAAGGTCATCTCGGATTTCTATACCGCCGACCTGTCGCTGCTCGATCCGATGGTCAGGGAGACCGCGGCCAAGTATGCCGCCGATAAGAAGATCACGCCGCGCGATTGCTCAAAGGAGAGCTGAGGTCGCGCGATTCCGAAAAGTGGGAACTGTTTCGGGAACAATGAGAGCCTGAATCAGGGCTTACAGACATCTTCCGGCAAAGTAGTTTTCGCTTTGCCGGAAGTAGCTTTCGCAGTCGTCCGTTGACCGCCACTCCGGAGCCCCGTTCGTGTCCATCGTAACTTCCCAGCAAGCGAAGCCACCGACGAAGGCAGCCAAGCCAATTCTCTCAATCAACAATATCGAAGTGATTTATGATCACGTCATTCTGGTGCTGAAGGGCGTCTCGATCTCGGTCCCGAAGGGAGGAATCGTCACCATTCTCGGCGCGAACGGCGCGGGCAAATCTACCACCCTGAAAGCCGCGTCAAATCTGATTCGGTCCGAACGTGGTGCAGTCACCCGAGGCTCGATCGAATTGAACGGTGAGCGGGTCGACGGCCTGACACCCAACGACCTTGTCCGGCGTGGCTGCATACAGGTAATGGAAGGCCGTCACTGTTTTGGTCATCTTTCAATCGAGGAAAATCTGCTCACCGGCGCCTTCACGCGTCGGGACGGGCGCGCCGGAACGACAGCGTCGCTCGAAAAGGTCTACAATTATTTCCCGGCGTTGCGCGAACGGCGCGACAGTCAGGCCGGCTATGTGTCGGGAGGGGAGCAGCAGATGTGCGCCATCGGTCGTGCGCTGATGGCGAATCCGAACATGGTCTTGCTGGATGAGCCATCGATGGGCCTTGCGCCCCAAATCGTCGAGCAAATTTATGAGATCGTTCGCGACATCAACGCCAAGGAAGGGGTCAGTTTTCTTCTGGCCGAACAAAATACCAACATCGCGCTACGTTTTGCAACTCACGGCTATATTCTCGAAAACGGCCGCATAGTGATGGATGGCGAGGCCAAAACCCTGCGTGAGAACGAGGACGTCAAGGAGTTCTACCTCGGCATCGGCGGTACCGATCGCAGGAGTTTCCGCGACGGCAAGAGTTACAAGCGTCGAAAGCGGTGGCTCGCGTAGGAACCTGTGATTCGGCCAAGCGCTTTGCGCGCACACGTGCCGCCACGCCGGCATCATGACCATGGCGGTCGGCCTGATCATTCACGGCGATCAGGCGGAGCAGATTCTGCGGGACAAACAGGCCGATCTGATCGCAATCGGGCGCGAGATTCTCAACAATCCGAACTGGCCGATGGATGCCGCGCTCAAACTGGGCGTCGAGGGACCCTACCGTAACGTCCCGCCGCAATTCGGTTATTGGCTCGGCACGAGAGCCAAGCGCGGGTTCGGCACCAGCCCGTCGACCTGGCAGAGTGGCCTTAATGATACCCGAAAGATACTGTGAGTCTGCCAGCCAGATTCGGCAAAAGACAGCGAGAAGGGTTTTTCCAGCTATGCGCAAGAATATCGTGTTTTTCCTGGGCGCGGTGGCGGGTACCTGCCTGACCCTTGTGGTGACCGGCCCCCAGGGCGGCGCATTGATCGCGGCCGCCAAGGCTTCCGCGAGTTCCGAGATCTATTCACAGCTCAATCTGTTTGGGGCGGTGTTCGAGCGGATCAGGAATGAGTATGTCGAAAGGCCCGACGATACCAAACTGGTCGAAGGGGCGATCAATGGCATGGTCACCGCGCTCGATCCGCATTCGCGCTACATGAATGAAAAAGCCTGGCGCGACATGCAGGAGACGACCCACGGCGAATTCGGCGGGCTCGGCATCGAAGTCACGATGGAGAATGGCCTCGTCAAGGTGGTCGCGCCGATCGATGATACGCCGGCGGCGAAGGCCGGCATCATGTCCGGCGACTTGATCACATATGTCGACGAAGAAGCGGTTCAGGGCCTCACCCTGGAGCAGGCCGTCAACAAAATGAAGGGGCCGATCAATACCAAGACCCGGCTCAAGATCATGCGCAAGGGCGCCGATCAGCCGATCGAGGTTTCGATCGTGCGTGAGATCATCCGGATCCGCCCGGTCGCCTACCATACCGACGGCGGCGACATCGGCTATGTCCGGATCAGCTCGTTCAACGAACAGACTACCGATGGGCTGAGAAAGGCGATCGGCGAAATAACCAAGCTGATCCCCGCGGACAAGCTCGCCGGTTATGTCATCGACCTTCGTAACAATCCCGGCGGCCTGCTCGATCAGGCGGTCTCGGTGTCGGGCACGTTCATGGCGCGCGGCGAGGTGGTGTCGACCCGGGGCCGTACGCCGGAGGAAACCCAGCGCTTTGTGGCGCGAACCGGGGATCTCACCAAGGGCAAGCCGCTGGTGGTCCTCATCAACGGCGGGTCGGCATCGGCCTCGGAAATCGTGGCGGGCGCGCTGCACGATCACAAGCGCGCGACCCTGATCGGTACCCGCTCGTTCGGCAAGGGTTCGGTGCAGACCATCATCCCGCTCGGCGCTGGCAAAGGCGCATTGGCGCTGACGACCGCGCGCTATTTCACGCCCTCGGGCCGTTCGATCCAGGCGACCGGCATCACGCCCGATATCGAAATCCTCCAGGAGGTGCCTGACGAGTTCAAGGCTCGCTCCGAGACCAAGGGAGAGGCATCGATGCGCGGCCATCTCTTGGCCGAAGGCGCCGAGCAAACCGGCTCGCAATCCTACGTGCCGCCGGCGGAAAAGGACGACAAGGCGTTGGGCGCTGCCTACAACCTGCTGCGCGGCATCACCGTCAATGCCGACGTGCCGTCATCGCCCAAATCCGCGATTGCAAACTGAAGCGCTTTTGAAGCAAGGCGCTATGCCTTCGCCATGCTCGCCATCTGCCGGCGCTTGCGCACCGCCGCCGGCCTGACGGCCGATTGCTCGCGGTGCGAGAACAATAGCGAGCGGATGTCCGCGGCAGGCTTGGGCGGGCTGAACAGATAGCCCTGCATCTCCGAGCAGCCGAGCGCGCGCAGCAATTCCTGTTGCTCCCGGGTTTCCACGCCTTCCGCTGTTGTCGTCATGCGGCGTTCGGCGGCGATATTCACGACCGCCTGTACGATGCAGGACGAGCCGGCCGGCTCGGCGATATCGTTGACGAAGCAGCGATCGATCTTGATCTTGTCGAACGGGAAACGCTGCAGATAGCTGAGCGAGGAGTAGCCGGTGCCGAAATCGTCGAGCGCGATGCATACCCCGATATTGCGAAGCTGGTGCAGGATGGCCAGCGCAGCTTCGTCATCGCGAATAAGCACCGCCTCGGTTATTTCCAGTTCCAGCCGACTCGCCGGCAGACCGGTCGCCACCAGCGCGGCGACGATTTTCAGGGCCAGCGTGCCGCTCTTGAACTGAACCGGCGAAACGTTGACGGCGAGCTTGATATCGTCCGGCCACGTCATGGCCTCGGCGCAGGCCGTCGTCAGCACCCATTCGCCAAGCTCGTTGATCAGGCCGGTCTCCTCGGCGATCGGGATGAACTCGGCAGGCGAGATCATGCCGCGTTCGGAATGCCGCCAGCGCACCAGCGCCTCGCAGCCGGTGATGCTGTTGTCTTCGAGATTGAGGCAGGGCTGGTAGTAAACCTCGAGCGCGCGGTCGGCGATCGCCTGGCGCAGATCCATTTCCAGTTTGCGGCGCGCCTTGATCCGGGCATCCATTTCCGGTTCGAAGAAGCGGTATGTCCGGCGGCCTGCGGATTTGGCGGCATACATCGCCAGATCTGCGTTCTTCAGAATTTGCTCGAGATCGACGCCATGCTCGGGCGCCAGCGCTATTCCGATACTGGCATCGACGGACAATTGGTGGCCGCGGCATTCGAAGGGCTCGCGGATCGCGGCAAAAATCCCGTCCAGGAGATCGGTGACCTGGCTGCGGTTCTTGACCGCGGTCTGCACGATGGCGAATTCGTCGCCGCCCAGCCGCGCGACGAAATTCCTCTCGCCGACACACCGGTTCAGGCTCACAGCCACGGATTTCAGCAAATCGTCACCAATCAGGTGACCGAGCGAATCGTTGACGCTTTTGAATTCGTCGATATCGATGTAGTGCACCGCCAGTTGCTCGCCCGGCGCGATGTCGGTCAGTTCCCGTTTCAGCCGTTCGTGAAACAGCGCCCGGTTCGGCAGATCGGTCAGCGCGTCGTAGTGCGCCAGGTGCCTGATCTGCTCCTCGGCAAGCGTACGCTCGGTGATGTCCTCATGGGTCGTCAGCCAGCCGTTCTTCAGCGGCTGATTGACGATCTGGATCGCGCGTCCGTCCGCGGTCTCCACGGTGTTGTGTGTAATCTTTCCCAGGGCCACGTTGCGCAAAACGGTCGAAACAAAGGCATCGACGTCCCCCTTGAAGGAGCCGGTCGCCTTTCGATGTGCGACAAGGTCGCGAAACGCCAGACCGGGCTTCACGACATCGGGCGACAGGCCGTACATCGAAATGTAGCGCCGGTTACAGACGACCAGCCGCTCGGATGAATCATACAGCAGCAAGCCCTGCGACATGTTGTTGATCGCCGTGTCCAGACGCTGCTTTTCCGTTTGATGCTGCTGCAACAATTTTCGAACGAAAAGAAAAAGCATCGCCGTTATCAAGAGCACGGAAAAGGAGGCGACGAGGATCAAAAATCTGGTTTGATCGCGCCAATCGGCCAGCGCCGCCTCGACGGTCTTGCTCGCGACCAGTGCAATCGGCAAGGTTCTCAAGGCGTAGGCCGAGGCAACCCGTTGCTGGGCGTCGATCGGGCTGGTCAGGCGTATCGTGCCGCGGCCCGCCGGCGACGAGATATATTTATAGATCGGGCTGGCCCTGACGTGCGATCCGATCATCCGCTCGATATGCGGATAGCGTCCCATCAGCGTTCCGTCGCGGTGGTACATTGAAATCGCGGCGCCCTCGCCAAGCGCGACGGAAGCGAAGTATTTCTCGAAAGTGGCTGGCGCAATGGCCCGCGTCACAACCCCGATGAATTCACCCTTCGGCCCCGTGACCTTGTGCGCGACGATGATGACCCATCCGCCCGCGATGCGCCCTCGTGCCAGTTCGACCAAAATCGGTGTGGCTTCCGTGCCGGATTGGAAAGCTTTGAAAAAGCCGCGATCGGTGATTGCGACATCCGGAACCGGCCAGATATCCGACGAATTGATCAAGGTACCATTGGCGTCGAACAGATTGATGCCGGCCACATCGGAGTAGGCGCCGACCTTGGCCCGCAGCATCTCGTGCCGTTCCAGGGTGGACCATTGTCCCTTGAAGATTTCCGGCGTGATGCCGTGGGACGGGCTTTGCGCGGCGATATCCTTCAGAACGACCGTGAAATCCTCGAGCTGTTGATCGAAGTGACGGGCCAGCAACAGTACCGTGTTTTCGAGTTCGCGTTCGCTGCTGTTCAACGCCCGTTCGCGGAAATTGCCGACCATGATCGTGGTCCCGATCGCGATGGCCGCAATCAGGAATGCGCCGCCAGCGACCAGCCACCGGATCGGACCGCTGGAAAAAAAAGCCTTCAGATCGAAGGGGGTGGGGGCATCTGCCGTCATGGGTAGTGATCGCTGCTAGGGCTCAACGCCGGAGCAGTTTTCATTCCCGGCCTATACGCTGATACCGCACCGGGTATGGAGGTGACGTTAGCAATTCCGGTTAATCGTCGGTAAATCCAACCGCTCGCTTCGGCAGCCGCGCAAGGCGCCGACCGACACATCACGTCGGTGGTTCAATCGCCGGCTCGATAATGCCCGGACTTGCCGCCCTTTTTCTCAACCAGATGAATGCCTTCGATGCGAACGCCGCGCTCCACCGCCTTGATCATGTCGTAGATCGTAAGACACGCGACCGACACCGCGGTCAGCGCCTCCATCTCGACCCCGGTCGGACCGCTGACCTTCACCGTTGCGCGGACGATGCAACCGGGCAATTTCTTGTCCGGCACGATGTCGAGGGTGACTTTCGACAGCGCCAGCGGATGGCATAACGGTATCAGATCCGAAGTGCGCTTCGCCGCCATGATGCCGGCGAGGCGCGCGGTGCCGAGCACATCGCCCTTTTTGGCATTGCCGGAGAGGATCAAGGCAAGCGTCGCCTTGCTCATGACGATGCGGCCCTCCGCGACCGCCGTACGTTCGGTCGAAGGTTTGCCTGACACATCGACCATGCGCGCTTCGCCCCTGGCGTCGATGTGGGTAAGGGTGGAATTTTCCCTGTGAGATTTGCGCGCCATGCGTCAGCGCGTGCCCGTGGCGCGGGAAACGCCGTCGCGCGCCAGCAGCGCGCGGGTTGCTGCCGCCACATCGACCTGCCGCATCAGGCTTTCGCCGACGAGGAAGGTCGACATGCCGAGGCGCGCAAGCCGCGCCAAATCCGCCGGCGCGAAGATGCCGCTTTCGCCGACCATGAGACGCTCCCGGGGGATCAGCGGCGCCAGCGCCTCGCTGGCTGCAAGTGTGGTTTCGAATGTCCGTAAGTTCCGGTTGTTGACGCCGATCATCGGCGAGCGAAGTTTGAGCGCGCGATCGAGTTCCGATCGTTCATGGATTTCGATCAGCACATCCATGCCATGTGCAAGGGCCGCATCCTCGATGTCCCGGGCGATCGCATCGTCGAGTGCTGCCATGATGATCAGGATGCAGTCGGCGCCGAAGGCGCGGGACTCGGCCACCTGATAGGTGTCGTACATGAAGTCCTTGCGCAGCACCGGCAAGCTGGTGGCCTCGCGCGCCGCCACCATGAAATCGAGATGGCCCTGAAACGAGGGCGTGTCCGTGAGTACCGACAGACAGGCGGCGCCTCCGGCTTCATAGGCCTTTGCCAGCGCCGGCGGATCGAAGTCGGCGCGAATGAGACCACGGGACGGCGAGGCCTTCTTCACCTCGGCAATCAAGGCGTACTCGCCTAGTGCGAGCTTTTGACGGATCGCCCTGACAAAACCGCGCGGCGCGGACGCAGCCTTCGCCAGCGTCTCGAGACTGGAAAGCGGACGTTCGCGCTTGGCGGCGGCGATCTCCTCGCGCTTGTAAGCCTCGATTCTGGTCAGGATGTCGGACATCGCAAGGCCTCTCAGCGGTTGGAGACTGCGATCAAACGCTGCAGGCGCGCCAGCGCGGCACCACTATCGAGCGACTTGGCGCCGAGCGCGACACCCTCCTTCAGGGTTTTCGCGCGGCCGGCGACGATCAGCGCGGCAGCAGCGTTCAGCAGTGCCACATCCCGAAAAGGGCTCGGCATCCCGTCGAGCACGCTTTGCAGCGCGATTGCGTTGGCGTGGGCATCGCCGCCCTTCAGTGCCTCGCCGCTGACCCGGGCCAGGTCCGCTTCCTCTGGTGTCACTTCAAAACTGCGGATATTGCCGTTTTCGAGCGCCGCCACGAAGGTCGGGCCGGTGAGGGTGATTTCATCAAGGCCATCGGAGCCGTGCACCACCCAGACGGATTCGGCGCCGAGGTTTTTCAGCACCTGCGCCAGCGGCTGCACCCACTGCCTCGAAAATACCCCGACCATCTGCCGCTTCACGCCGGCCGGGTTGGACAGCGGGCCCAGCAGATTGAAGATCGTGCGGGTGGCGAGCTCGACGCGGGTGGGACCGACATTCTTCATGGCCGGGTGGTGCGATGGCGCGAACATGAAGCCGATGCCGGCCTCGGCGACGCAACGGCCGACATCATCGGGCTTGATGTCGATCTTGACTCCGAGCGACGACAGCACGTCGGCTGCGCCCGCGCGCGACGACAGCGCACGATTGCCATGTTTGGCGACGGGGACGCCGGCGCCTGCGACGATAAAGGAGGCGCAGGTCGAGACATTGACCGAGCCGGAGCCGTCGCCACCGGTGCCGACCACGTCAACGGCATCGGGAGGCGCTTTGACCCGCAGCATCTTGGCGCGCATCGCCGAGACCGCCCCGGTGATCTCGTCGACCGTTTCGCCGCGTACGCGCAGCGCCATCAACAGTCCGCCCATCTGGGAGGGCGTGGCCTCGCCGGAAATCATGCGGTCAAAGGCGGATGCCGCCTCGTCGCGGGATAAGGTCGCGCCGGTGGCAACTTTTCCGATGATAGCCTTGAGGTCGTCCATCGCGTGCTTTCGGAAATCAGTTATTTGCGCCCGTCACCTGTGCGAAGGCGGCCTGATTGATGGTGGTGCCGATATCTGCTTCAAGCTTCGTGACGTATTGCGCAATCTGTTCGTCGGCCAATCCGCGCTCGAGCGTCGTCTTAAGCTTCTTCATATCGTCCGAGGCAGGGTCGGCCGGGGGCACGCTGACGTCGGTGACGCGGAAGACAATCCATTCGCCGGCGGCGGCGCCGGCGGTTTGTCCGACGGCATCCTTGGCGGTACGAAACGCTGCCGTGAGTGCGCCGGCCGGCACGCCGGGCAGCGAGGCATCGCGCTTGAATCCGTTGGCGGTCTCGACTTTCAGTCCCGCGGCTGCGGCTTCGTTTGCCAGGGTGCCGCCCTGTTCAAGCTTTTGCACCATCTCGGCCGCGCGGGCCCGCAGCCGGCCGGCGATCTGGTCATCGCGCCACCGCGCCTCGACCTGGTCCTTGACCTCATCGAGGCTGCGCTCGCGCGACGGCGTGATGCCGAGAACATCGTACCAGACATAGCCGCCGTTGAACTGAACGGGATCATTATCGACGCCGACATCGCTGTTGAAGGCCTGGGTAACGACATCGAGACCCCCGGGAATGTTGGTTGCCGGCTGGCCGCCCGGGAGACGGCCGGAGCGGTCGACGGCGTCGACGGTGACGGCAGCCATCCCCAGTTTCTTTGCGGCTTCGATCACACTGGCGCCGCCGCCGCGTTCGTCTTCCATCTTGTCGCGGAGGTCGCTGACCGATTTGCGGGCTCGCTCGGTTGCAATTTCCTTCTTCAAATTTGAGGCGACGCTTTCATATGATGGCTCGACACCCGGCTCGATCTTGCCGATCTTGACCAGGGCCGCGCCGAATTTGCCCTGCAGCGGCTGGCTGACCTCACCGGTGGGCAATGAAAACGCCGCATTGGCGATTTCGGGATCGATGATCGCGGATTTCGCGATCAGGCCGAGCCCGATGTCGGAGGGATTGAGCCCGCGTTCCTTGGCGAGATCCTCGAACGACAATCCGGAGGCGATACGGCCACGCGCGGCGGAGGCTTCTTCCATGTTCGGAAAGACGATTTGCGACACCTCACGCTTTTCCGGTGTGCCGAATCTGCCGCGGAGTTGTTCGAAGCGTTTTTTCGCATCCTCGTCGGAGACGTCCGACTCTTTGCCGAGTTCCTCGGGTGTGACCACCACAAAGGATAGTTTGCGATATTCGGGGGCGCGGAACTGGGTCTTGTGATCGTCGAAAAAGCTGGCGAGCGCCTCCGGCGATGGCGGATCGATCGCACCGGCCTGCGCCGCGTCGAGTTTCACGTATTCGATCGAGCGCTGTTCGTTCTGGAATCGGCTGAGCGCATCGAGCATCACTTTCGGCGGTTCCAGGCCGGCGGAAATCGTGCCGGCGATTTGTCGCCGCAATGACACCCGCCGCTGGTCGGCGACATAACGCTGTTCGCTAAAGCCGAATTGGCGGATCGTGGCCTGGAAGCGCGCCGGGTCGAAGGCGCCGCCGACGCCCCTGAAATTGGGATCGCTGAAAATCATGCGCATGGTTTCGGCGTCCGACTGCCCGAGCCCCAATCGCCGCGCTTCCTCGTTAAGGGCCGCTTCCGCGATGGTCTGCTGCAGCACCTGGCGGTCGATGCCAAAGGCGCGGGCCTGCTCCGTCGTCAGCGGACGGCCGAACTGGCGGCTGATCTGCTGCAGCTTGTCGGTGTAGAGCTGGCGGAATTCATTGATCGAGATTTCGGTGCGGCCAATGGTGGCCAGCGTCGACTGGCCAAAACCCTTGAAGATGTCGGCGATGCCCCAGACGCCGAAACTGATGATCAATACCCCCATCACCACAGCCATGATGGTTTTGCCGAGCCAGTTTGATGAGGCTTTCCGCATTCCTCGAAGCATGGGTCCGTCTTCTATCTAAAATTAAGAGGCTGATTTTATTCGATTTTTCGGTTTCCCGCCCGTACCTCAGCGTCAACTGCGGGAATAGATGTCTATTTTAGGTCTCGGCACGGTCTAGCTTGCCAATGGCCCCCGCTGCAAGCCTGCCGCGGTTGGCGGCCTGCGTGCAGAGCGTCGCCATCCATCCCCCGGACCAGCTGAAAATCGCCTCCAGCCCACGCTCGGTTGCGCCGTTCTCGGCACCCCCCGTGTCATGCGGCCGGCTCATCGATGCGGGGCGAGTTGCAATCGCAACAGTAGCTCTTGCGCATTCTCGAGGTCCGGTGTGCGCGCCGCCGTCTTGAACCAGCCGTAAATCGGCTGGAGCAGGGTTCGCGCTTCCTCGTTCCGTCCCTCGCTGTGCCATAAGCGGGCGAGACTGATGGCGACTCGCAACTCCCACATGCGACCGTTTTGTTGCCGCGCTACCGATAGCGCCTGGTGATAGCTATGTTCGGCGTCCAGCGCTTGGCCCGTCGCCAGCAGCAAATCTCCGCGCACGCGGTACAACTCCGCTTCCGCCCACCGATCTTGCGTGGTCTGGGCGGCCTCTGCCGCTTCTGCCAGCCGGACAAGGCCTTCCGCAGGCTGTCCGCCCCGGCCATAGGCGAAAGCGAGCATCGTCAGCGTTTGCGGCAGATGCAGCCCCTGTCCGATAGCGCGCATTACGGCCAGCCCGCGATGAAGGAGTGGAAGCCCTTCCTCGGCGCGCCCGAGCGCGGCAAGTGCACAGCCCTGAATCGCTTCGCCCATGGTCCGGAACAAGGCGAAGCCGTGCCGGTTTGAAAGCTCCACCATCTCTTCGGCATGACGCAACAGCGAGGCCCATTCTGCGCCGCACCAGTCGCACCAGCAGGCAGTCATCAGCGCATGGACGAGCGTATAGTTGTGCGAGAGCCGCCGCGCCTCATCGAGGGCTGCGGCGATACGCGCATGCCCCTCGTCGAGCCGACCGAGAGAGATCAGCGCACTTGCAAGATAGCCCATCATGTTGATGCGAACATCGTCGATGGCAAGGCTTGCATAGAACGGACGATCTTCCGGATTGAAATCGTAGAGGCAGCGCTCCAGATGAGCGGCGGCGGTGGCGAAGTCGCCTTGCGTAAGCGCCGTAATGCCGACGAGCCGCCGGCCCATCAGGGTCAAAGGCGGCTTGTTCTGGTCCTCGCCAAGCCGCAGCATTTCATGCGCCAATTCCCATGACTTCTGCAGTTCGGCTCGCATGAAGTTGTGCAGGAATTGACCGTAAAGCACGGTTGCGAGTTGCGGCGGCCGGTCAAGATGAATGCAGAGTTCGCGGGCGCGCGCATAGGCCTCGCCGACGGCCAAGGCCGCATATCCCTGCGTTGCCATCATCGCGCGCGCGATTGCGAGCTGCAGGTCAAGCTCAAGCCGCTCGCGCTCGACGCTCTCTGGAGAGGCGGAGAGGAGGTCGAGCCCGTTGCGCAGCTGCGCCACGGCTTCCGTCATTGCCGATTGCGACAGCGCGCGCAGCCCGGCCTTGAGCGCGTAGGCTGCGGCCTTTTCCGGGGCTCCCGCCTCGGCATGGTGATGGACGAGCCGTTCTGGTTGCCCTGCAGCAAGCTCCGGAAACGCCTGCTCGAACACCGAAGCGATCCGCGCATGCAACTCGCGCCGGCCGCGGCGTGTCAGGGAGCCGTGGGCGACATCCTGCAGCAAGGCGTGTTTGAAGGTGTATTCAGCGTTCGGCGGAACACCGCGGCGGAAAATGACGCCCGCAGCGACGAGAGCATCCAGCGCAGCTTCGAGCTGCTGGCGCGGCAGAGAGGTCACCGCGACGATCAGCTCGTGCGAGAACTCACGCCCGAGGGCGGCGCCGATCTGGGCGACCGACCGCGGCTCTCCGAGCCGGTCGAGCCGCGCCATCAGCGAATCCTGCAAGCTGGATGGCACCGCTCCTCGATCCGGCCGGTCGCTTTCGAGCACGGATTTCGTCAGCTCCTCGACGAAGAGCGGCACGCCATCGGCGCGAGCGACGATCTGATCCCTGATATCGGGCGGCAGGACCTTCACGCCGCTGATATGCGTTATCAGTGCCGTGACGTCGTTCTGGCCGAGCCGTGTCAGGGCGAGCGAAGTCACATGCGCGTCGTTTGCCCAGGGCGGCGTAAATTCCGGGCGCGCGGTGACCAGGAGCAATATCGGCAGGCGAGCGACGCGCGCGGCGACCAATGACAGGAGCTCAAGCGAGGTCGGGTCGGTCCAATGCGCGTCCTCGAATACGACGAGGAGTGGCTCCCGTTCGGCGATGCGCGCAAGCCAATCCAACAGCACCGCGAAGGTCTTCTCCTTGCGCTTCTGCGGGCTGAGTTCCAGAATCGGATAACGATCGGCAACAGGCAACGCCAGCAGATGACCTATTAGAGCCACTGCTTCCGCATCGACAATGCCGGTTTTACGAAGGAAATTTTCGAGTTTGGCCAGCTTTTCGGTCGGCGTCTCCCCAGGCCCGAAGACGAGCGCGCGTTCGAGCAGCGCGACCACGGGAAACAACGTGCTGTAACTGCGGCGGGGCGAGCAAAGGAAGCGGATCAGGGCATGAGAACCGCCCTTGATCTCCTCGGTCAGGGTGGCCACCAGGCGCGACTTGCCGATGCCCGGCTCCCCACTCAGTAGCACGAGCCGGCCTTCCCCCCTGGCCGCTTGCTGCCAGCGGCGCCGCAACAACTCGCACTCTTCCTCCCGTCCCACCAGCGGCGCCGAACGGCCTTCCTGCCAAGCCTCGAACCGGCTTTCAGCGGCGCCCGTCCCCAGCACGAGTGCGGCCTCCAATGGCTTGTCGAAGGACCTGATCACCAGCGGTTCGAGATCGACGTATCGGAATAGCCCGCGTACCAGCCGCCGGGTGCTGGCTGCGATGATCACCTGGCCCGGTTGCGCCGTTCCTTGCAGACCCTCGGCAATGCGCAGGGTATCGCCGAGCAGATTGACCGGAACGCCGCCCTCAGCAGAGCCGACGACAACCACCCCGGTTGCCAGGCCGATGCAAACCTGGGCGAGAAGTCCCGTACCGATCGGTAGGTCGGGCAGCGCTGCTGCGAGCGCCAGCGCTGCCTGCACTGCTCGTTCGGCGCTATCCTCATGGGTAGCGGGATAACCAAATGACCAGATCTGCTTGTGCCCGAGATGGTGCAGTACCGTGCCACCGAAGCGGCCGACGACATCGTCGCAACAGCGGCTGCAGGCGGTAATCGCGGCCTGTAGATTTTCGGGGTCGAGCCGCGCGGATGGCAGACCTGAAACGACGAACTCGCAGGAAACGACCGTGACCTGGCGCCGCTCGGGCGAGCGGCTCGGCTCCGGGAACGCGGGCCGCCCGGTTCCGGCACGGGTGGCGGGTTCCGGCCCGCCGTTCAGCGCAGCGGCAGTTTCGGCGAGTGCCCGGGGTTTGACCGCAAAGCGATACCCAACGCCGGAAACAGTGATGATGAGATTGGGCCGCTTGGCATCTCTCTCCAGCTTGCGTCGCAAGCGGCCGACCAGCATATCGACGCTGCGCTCGTATGCCTCGACATTCTTTCCAGCAATCGCATTGCGCAGCTGGTCGCGCGACAGGACCCAGCCGGCATGGCGTAAGAAAGTAAGCAGCAGCTCAAATTCCGAGCGGGTCAGGGATATCTCGGTCCCGTTGTCCCGCCGCAGCGACCGCGCTGGAACGTCGAGTTGCCAGCCCTCGAAACACAGAACTTCCGGCGCTTGCGCCCGAGGCTCGGCCCGCGGCAGCAGGGCCGATCCCACGCGCTCCAGGATGTCGAGGGAGCCCTCATCGCGACCGTCAACGAGGATCACCTCGTCCAGACTATCGCGCAGCTGTCGCGCCAGATCGGGGCCGGCGACGCCGAAGTCGTCCGAGGCCAGCACCGCAAGCCGCACGCCGCCAGCCTGGGCCAATTCTCGAGCGCGTCTGGGCTCTTCCGAAAGCTCAACGGCATAGCCGGCGCCCATGAGCCGCCGTGCCAGCATCGCGCGGCGATCGGCGTCTCGCGCCACTATGAGTATCGATCCCTTCATGCCCTTCACGCGAGCAGCGATGCGCCTGGTTGTTACAGGCTTGTTACACGCCCGATATTACCAAGTTACCGCAGACAATCATGCTCGACTAGTAGGCCCGGAGGACCAAACGGTCCTGATCCCTGAGGCCTGTTCGTGGAGGTCTGAAATGGCTGCTATCGCAAGAACACTTGATCACGCGCTGGGGATCCAGGTCGACATCGAGACCCTGAAAACACTTGCTATTTTTTGTGGCGGTGGCCTCACCGCGTCATTGGTTCTAGCCAGCTACGGTCTCGATTTGAGCGCAGGATTTTTCTAACCGCGCGGGCCTGATCAACGATCATCAGGTTTGATTGCGCAATCCTTGGCGGGGCGCATGGCACGCTCGACCCGCGTTAAGGACGCGCAGAACGGGGTGTCTCGCCTAAAGAACGAGATAGACCAGGAGCATCCCATGGCAGTCCACCGGTCCCGCCGTCGGTTTCTCGGCAACGCGCTGACTGTCGCCGCGACGTCGGCACTCCTCCAGGCGCAGCCGTTCGTCAAGATGCGCGGCTGGCTTGATGTGGCGCAAGCCGCGCCGGATATCACCCACGATACGGTCAACGGCTTGTTTGCTTTTGTCCTGCCGGGTTCGGACGCCTACTCGGTCGCACAAGGGATGAGCACGGCAGACGAGGGCGGTGTCGATGCGGGTGCCACCGAGGTCTTCATCCGAACGATCGATGAATCGACGCCGTTCGTCCCGAGCTTCTCGACCCAGGTTGCGGCCATCCTGAATGGCCTGGCGCTGAGCGTGAATCCCGGCGGCGGAGGGATGCTGGTCTCGCCGTTTGCCAATCTGTCGTTCGCGCAGAAGGCCGAGGTCTTCCAGATCATGGACGCGACGCCGGCCCTCGAATTGTTCGGCGGTCTTCTTCCACTGTTCGTCGCGTTCTTTTGCTACGCGGAAGCCGGGGCGTTCGATCCGACAACGCGGTCGCTGACGGGGGAGCCGCTCGGCTGGACGCTGTCCCACTACACGGGTGTCGCTGACGGGCGCGACGAACTGCTCGGCTATTTCCCGGGCGTCCAACACAATCCGCACAGAAACACAGAGTGAGGAGGCGCGAATGCGCGACGTCATCGTGGCCGGAGCGGGCGGAGGCGGCGCCGTCATTGCCAAGGAGCTCGCCGGCCGCGGGCTCGACGTCCTGCTGCTCGAGGCGGGACCACGCTTCGCCGACCCGGAGCACGACTGGAGTCATTTCGAGAGCGACGCCAACAGTCCGACCAGCGGCTATTTCCGCTTCGGTCCGGCCGACCGCACGCAACCGCCGTGGGTGCGCGAGATCGCCCAGAGCTCGTTGGTCGTGCAGCTGTCGGGCGTCGGCGGCTCCACCAATCACTATCAGGGCAACTCGCCGCGCGCCGCCCCCGGCGCGTTTGTCGGCTATGACGGCCGCGACCGCGATCGATACGACGTCGCACATCTCTTTCCATTCAGCTATCGCGAGCTGCTGCCGTTTTACGAATGGGTCGAGGCGACGCTGCCGGTCGAAACGGCGCCGATGGGATTGCGGGAAAAATACTTCTTCGAAGGCGCGCAGCGCATCGGCCTGCCGCTCGAGACGACCAAGGATATTACGCGGGCGGCGTTTCGGCCGCAGCAAAACGCAATTCTTCAGCCCGGCGGGACCGCCGGGAGGACCGGCGACCCGAGCAAATTGCATTTTCCACAAGCCCAGGGCTGCACGTTCTGCGGCCATTGTTCGCAAGGCTGCTTCGAGCCGCTCGACTCCCCGATCAACTTGAAGGCCAAGCGCTCGACATCGGTGAGCTACATCCCGATGGCGCTCACGGCCGATCGCTGGTCGATGGGCGGCAAGGCCGTGACGTTGATGCCCGATGCGTTCGCGGTGCGGATCAACACCGACGGGAACGGCGCGGCGCGCGGCATCACCTGGCGCAAAGGCGCTACCGGCGAGATGTTCACCGAGGAGGCCCGGGTCGTCGTGCTTTCCTGCGGCAGCGTCGAAACCCCAAGACTATGGCTCAACAGCGGCCTGCCCAATCCGAACGGCTGGGTGGGTCGCGGGCTGACCGACCATTTCGTGGATGCGGTGCTCGCACGGATGCCGTTCGACACCGGCTCCTCGCGCGGACCGGGCTGCCTTGCCCGAATCGATTTTCCCGGCGTCGGGATGATCGAGCCCGTCGGCGTCACGCCGGGTCTGCTGGCCGCACTGATCGCCTTCAGCGTCGCCGGTATCCCGGGCTATTACGACAATGGTTTTGGCGGCAGCGCCCAGGGTGCGGACGAGGTCGGCCGCCTCGTCGGCAAGGACCTCAAAGAGGCGATGTCGAACATCGATCAGCTCCTCTACCTCGACATCTTTACCGATGACGATGTCGAGATGCAGAACGGCATCTCGTTGTCGCAGAATTTTCCGCCCGACGAGCACGGGCCGGTGCCGCGGATTGAGCTGAATTGGCGCGCCCGCTCGGCGCGCACCCTTGCCAACCGTGAGTTCCTTGCCGGCAAGGCGGTCACACTGCTCCGCTCGCTCGGCGCCACCAAGGTCTATCGCATCAACAAGCCGCCGTTCGTGATCCACAGTCACAGCACCATGCGGATGGGCTTGAGTGCAGGAGATTCGATCCTTGACAGCCACGCCGAGGCGCGCGGGGTCAAGCGGCTGTTCATCGCCGACAATTCCGCGCTCGCGAACGGGATCGGCGGACCCAATCCGACGCTGACAACGCAAGCGATCGCGACGCGCACGGCCCAGAGGGTCTTCACCCAGTATTTTGGCGGTCTGCCATGGGTGCAGAGCGAAACGCCGGTCTCGTCGATCGATCCGAAGGTAACGCACGCCGTTACGCACGGCCGCCTGGCGTGACAAGCCAAAATGCCGGTCGTGAATATTCCGCCCCATCATTCCACCCTCGTTTATTTCAAAAGGAAAGCTGCGATGCGACTCCCGAACATCCAAGGACATCTGTGCGCGGCGCTCCTGGCCACAGTGGCTGTGTGGCCCCTTGCCGGAAGCTCCGCGGTCAACGCGCAGGTCATCCAGGGGCCACAAGGGCCTAGGGGAGTGGTGGACGACAGAGGCGACAGGGGCGACAGGGGTGACAAGGGCGAGGTCAGTGATCAGGGGCCTCCAGGGCCTCCGGGACCTCCAGGACCTGCCGGTCCCGCGGGACCTCAAGGCCCAGTCGGTCCGCAAGGACCTGTCGGCGCTACTGGACAAGCTGGACAAGCTCTAGCCGCAGCATCCTTCTCATGCGCGCCAGAGACAACCCCGAATAATCAGCCGTATAAGTTCAGTAACAGTCCAACCGGAGTCATTTTTGGGTCGTCGATCAGCCCCGGCGCGTTACAATATGTTTCTCAATATAATTCGATCATGCTGCAGCCAGGTTACTATGATGTCCATTTGGACGGCTTTAATTTTCAACCGGATCAATTCTCCCTTTCGTTTCCACAGTTACTCC
Source organism: uncultured Alphaproteobacteria bacterium (assembly GCA_963742425.1). Taxonomy (GTDB): domain Bacteria; phylum Pseudomonadota; class Alphaproteobacteria; order Rhizobiales; family Xanthobacteraceae; genus Bradyrhizobium. Next base: position 619,772 of record CAVULR010000001.1, on the reverse strand, counting down.
TGGTCGTGAATGGATTAACTTATGACGTTTGGTTTACGCTGCCGCATCCCAATGACAATGCGTTTATGTCTATCATTGGAGGTGACCGGTTGATCAGGATCGTTACGCCCAACAGCATCCTTCAAATCGTCAACTCCTTCATCGATGGGCACAATGTCAAAAGTGGCAACTGCAGACTAAACATCACGCAATTGCAATGAAGTGGTCCACCAGCGGCGGCGTATCGGGCGGAGGAACGGCATCGGAAGCGAAAGGCTGTAGCAGCGGCGAAACTGCACGTGACGGATCACGGAAACCCCGGCCGATGCGCCGGGGTTTGGTTTGCCAGATCACCGTCATTGATGCCCTGGACCGCTCCTCCACCTAGCACGTGAGTGCCAATTGCAAGCCGGTCGGCCGGCGGCCTCGTTCATTTCGAAACCTCACGAGATGTCGCCTGTCGGCACAACGCAGACATCAATTGCGCGGCTTCCGATCAACGTTAGTGCCTTGAATGCAATTCAGGCCGGGTGCCGCAATCCTGTTCGTTCCAACGAGATCATTGCAGGCCCGATGGGCCCTGTGATTCGGGCTCGCATATGCCTGTGACCGCAAGCTGGGCCACGTTTGGCAACGAGCCAGCACGCTTGCTGGAGCGGATATGGCCGCGGCAAGTAAAACCGCCATCTGGAACTTACGGTCATGGACGGAGTTCCAATGCGTCGGAGGAAAGAACGAAATGAACGGGGCAAGCTTGCTTATGCGGCTCGTCTGCTAGGCCTTGGATGTTTTTATGCTAGTAATTTCAAGATGTTTTGAGTAGAGGCGGCGTAGGGGTAACTGCCGTGAATGAGGCCATAAAGGTTCTGGTTGCGCCGGTCGAGGAAACTTCGCACCCGTTCCTGGCCGGCGGGGGTGAAATGGGCGCGCTGATGCGGGCGCATAATTGGGCCGCAACACCGCTCGGCTCTCCCGACCTCTGGCCGCAGTCGTTGCGCTCAGCGGTTAGTATTTGTCTTGGAAGTGCATTCCCGATCGCAATCTATTGGGGCAGCGAACTGGCACTTCTTTACAACGACGCCTGGAGTCCAATTCCCGGCGAAAAGCATCCATGGGCGCTGGGTCGGCCGGGGCGCGAAGTCTGGCCGGAGATTTGGGACGATATCGGTCCGCTTTACGAACAGGTCCAGGCAACCGGTGAGGGGATTTGGCAACAAGATCAACTCCTGCCGATGCGCCGCCACGGTTATACCGAAGAGTGCTATTTCAATTTCACTTTCAGCCCGATCCGCGGTGAGAGCGCGCGGGTGGAAGGCATCTTCAACGCAGTCGTCGAGACCACGTTTCGCGTTGTTGGGGAGCGACGCACGCGCGTCTTGCAGGAGCTTGCAGAGCGCACAATGGGTGCGCGATCTGCGGAAGAAGCTTGCAGCCTGGCAGCCGAAACGCTGCGTTCTGCCTCCGCAGATCTTCCCTTCTGTTTACTGTATCTGCGATCACCGGCTGAGGCCGGCGGCCGGCTGGCGCGTCTGGCAGCGGCCGTCGGGCTACCGCCGGGAGAGTCAAACGCTCGCATCCTCGCTGACCTCGAGGATCCCTCTTCTATTTGGCCGTTTGCCGAGATTATCGAGACCGGTCAGCCTGCTCTCGTCAACGATCTTGCCGAACGGGGCGTTGCGCTAATTCCGCAGTTCTGGCCTGAACTCTCCCAAGATGCCCTTGTTGTCCCATTCGTCCCTACCGGGCTCGCGATATCCGGAGAGCCGGTCGGTTTCCTCGTCGCTGGCGTGAGCCCGCGTCGCGCTCTTGACGCCGAATATATCTCGTTTATCGAACGGGTAGCTGCTCATGTCGCGACTGCCGTATCGAACGCTCGCGCCTACGAGGAAGAGCGTCGTCGCGCTGAGGCGCTTGCAGAAATCGACCGTGCCAAGACGCTGTTCTTTTCTAACGTCAGCCACGAGTTTCGTACGCCCCTGACATTGATGCTCGGCCCTATCGAGGACGCGCTGAACGACGCGTCGGCCTCAGCGTTGAACGATGTGCAGCGCAATCGCCTCGACGTCGCGCACCGCAATAGCATGCGGCTCCTGAGATTGGTGAACACCCTGCTTGACTTTTCCCGTATCGAAGCCGGGCGAACCCAAGCAAGCTTTGAGCCAACTGACCTTGCAAGTTTTACGGTTGATCTCGCCTCGAGCTTTCATTCCGTCACGGAGAAAGCAGGCCTGACTTTGAAGATTGATTGTCGGCCCCTTTCCGGGCCGGTCTATGTCGATCGCGACATGTGGGAGAAGATCGTCCTCAACCTTGTCTCAAACGCATTCAAGTTCACCTTCCAGGGCAAGATCGCGGTCGAACTCGCTGCGACGACCGATGGCGGTGCGGTGCAATTGGTCGTTCGCGACACCGGGGTCGGTATACCGGCGGCAGAGTTGTCGCGTATGTTCGAGCGCTTCCATCGGATCGAAAATCAGAAGAGCCGTTCGTTCGAGGGTAGCGGGATCGGCCTCGCGCTCGTTCAGGAACTGGTCAAGCTTCACAACGGTTCGATCCGGGTGGAAAGTGAGATTGGAAATGGTAGCGCGTTTATCGTGACGATACCGCGAAGGCCCGCCCACCTACCCGCCGAGTGTGAGGACGTCGGAGACAAGGACACTACGGCTCTGCTTGCACCGGCCTTTGTCGAAGAAGCGTCCCGTTGGCTTCCTGAAGGGGTAACGGCGCCCGTTTCCCAGAGCGTTGATATATTGCCGTCGGACGCTCGGGGGGCCGGTCCGGCAACGGCTGAGCGACCGCGGGTTCTCGTCGCCGATGATAATACCGACATGCGCGAGTATCTTCAGCGCCTTCTCGGCGCGCGTTTTGAGGTCGAGACATTTTCCGATGGACAGGCCGCTCTCGCTGCAGCGCAGGCAAATCCTCCCGACCTCATCCTTTCCGACGTGATGATGCCTCAGCTCGACGGTTTTGGCTTGGTGAAGGCGATCCGGGCGGACGCCAATTTGCGAGCGCTGCCCGTGATCCTGCTTTCGGCGCGCGCGGGCGAGGAAGCGAAGGTTGAAGGCCTGGATGCCGGTGTGGATGACTATCTGGTCAAACCGTTTTCGGCTCGCGAACTCGTGGCGCGCATCCAGGCCAATCTCCAGATGGCGCAAATCCGCAAAACCGCGGAGGAAGTTCTGCGGAAGCGCACCGTCGAGCTTGAGACCGTCCTTGCGACCATTCCGACGGCCGTCTGGTTCACTCACGATACCGATGCAAAGTCGGTGTTCGGCAATCGCTATGCTTCCGATCTCCTGCGCATTAGCGCGGGTGCAAATGCCTCGCTGTCCGCGCCGATCCATGAAAGGCCCACCTTTCGAGCGTTTCGCGAAGGCAAGGAAATGACCGCGGATGAGCTTCCAATTCACCGCGCGGCGCGTGGCGAAGATGTTCCAGAGGAAGAACTTGAGATTCGCTTTGAGGACGGAACGGCAACCAAAATGCTGGTTCGGGCCAGTCCGCTGCTTGATTCCGCTGGAGAGCCTCAGGGAGCGGTTTGCGCCGCGATCGATATTACGGAGCGGCTGAGAGCCGAGGCGCAGCGGACGATCTTGATTAACGAACTGAATCACCGGGTCAAGAACACTTTGGCTACCGTCCAATCGCTGGCGATGCAGACCTTTCGCAACTCGAAGCGCAGTGCCGATGGACGGTTGCTCTTTGAGGCCCGCCTTGCCGCGCTCTCGAGAGCCCATGACATGCTGACAAACGAAAGTTGGGAGGGTGCCGGCCTGACCGATACCGTAAACCGGGCGCTGGAGCCGTTCCTCACGGACAAGCGGCGAATCGGGGTTGAGGGGGCAGATGTGCGGATTTCGCCAAAACAGGCGCTTGCGCTCTCAATGGCGTTGCACGAATTGGCGACAAACGCTGCAAAGTACGGGTCGCTTTCCAACACTACAGGACGGGTCCGGATCGCATGGACAATTGCTTTGCGAGACGGAACGGGTGAGCTGAAACTGACCTGGACCGAAGAAGGCGGCCCGCCCGTTGTTCCCCCAACCCGCCGGGGCTTCGGCTCCCGTCTGATCGAGCGGGCCCTTGCACATGATTTGGGCGGAGGGGCCAGCATCGTATATCGACCTGGCGGCGTCTTTTCCGTCATCAACACGCCGCTGGAACCTCAGGGGACGTCATGATCGCACGACGCTTGGCGGCGAGGGCGATTTGAAGCGGTTAATGGACAGTGTAGGGGCGCCAGCTATGGAACTGGCCGTCTGGCTCTGCTAGCCGATGTCTCACCCAAAATACTTGCGGGAATCCAGATATGACCGACGCCATCCGGCCGCTGATTGCCGGCAACTGGAAAATGAATGGCCTCAAGGCCTCCATGGCCGAATTCGAGGCGATGCTTGCCGGCGCGTCCGGCGTGGCGGCTAAGGCTGATCTCCTGGTTTGCCCGCCGGCGACCTTGATTGCGGGCTTTGCTGAGAAGGCGCGGGGCTCAAAATCGCTGCTGGTCGGCGCGCAGGATTGCCACGTCAAGGCGTCGGGTGCCCATACCGGCGATCTCTCTGCCGAAATGCTGGCGGATGCCGGCGCCAGCGCCATTATTGTCGGTCATTCGGAGCGGCGCGCGGACCATGGTGAGACCGACGTGGTGGTTTGCCAGAAGGCGGAAGCCGCCTGGCGCGCTGGCCTCACCGCCATCGTTTGCATTGGCGAGACCCAGCAGCAGCGCGATGCCGGACGAACTCTGGATATCTGCCGCGAACAGCTCGCCAAGTCGCTGCCGGATAAGGCCCGGGCTGAAAGCCTTGTCGTTGCTTATGAGCCGGTCTGGGCGATCGGCAGCGGATTGACCCCGACCACAGGGGATGTACTGCAGATTCATCGGTTTATCCGGGAACTTCTGACCGCACGGTTTAGCAGCGAAGGCGCCCGGATGCGGATCCTCTATGGTGGCTCGGTAAAGCCCTCAAACGCCGCCGAATTGATGGCCGTTGCCAATGTCAATGGCGCGCTGGTTGGGGGCGCCAGCTTGAAGGCGGCCGATTTCCTTGCGATCGCACGTGGTTGTCCCTAACTAACGGCGAGGGGCGCCGCGACCGACAATTCCGGGCTGACAATGGCCCCGGGGGTGACAATGCCCTGTCCGATCGTGTAACACCGCGCCACTTCAAACCCCGCAAACCCCTATGCTGCCGGACGCCGGCGTTTTGGTTTGTGACGGAAGGTAGAAATGCAGACTGTTGCTATCGTAATCCACCTGATGATCGTTGCGACGCTGATTGCAACCGTGCTGTTGCAAAAATCCGAAGGCGGCGGTCTCGGCGTCGGCGGCGGCGCGGGTTTCATGTCGAGCCGCGGCACCGCGAACTTGCTGACGCGCACGACCGCGGTGCTGGCGTTCGGCTTCTTCCTGACCAGCCTGTTCCTGTCCTGGTACGCAAGCTACGACCGCAAGCCGAGCTCGATCATCGGAAACGCTCCGACGTCGCAATCACAGCCTGCCGGACCGGCAACCCCGATATCCCCGCCGACAGGCGGCGGCATTCTGGATTCGCTGAAGAAGGCGGACGAACAGCAGCAGAACCAGCCGGCGCCATCGGGTCCGCAGGCACCACGGTCGCAATAGAGCAGGGTGGCAGTTCCCGGTGGAAGCTGCCGTCCTGCATCAGGTCGTCCGGTCAAAGCTTTGATATTGCTTTAAATTTCGTATCACCCACAACGCGATAAAATATTCGCGGGGACGTGCGATTCGTTTTGGCGAATCGACCCGGTGGCCTTAAAGGTTAAGTCCCATGGCGCGGTATATCTTCATCACCGGCGGCGTGGTTTCCTCGCTCGGAAAAGGTCTGGCATCGGCTGCGCTCGGCGCGCTGTTGCAGGCGCGAGGTTACAAGGTCCGGCTACGCAAGCTCGACCCCTATCTCAATCTCGACCCCGGAACGATGTCGCCCTATCAGCACGGCGAAGTGTTCGTGACCGACGATGGCGCCGAAACCGACCTCGACCTCGGTCATTACGAGCGATTTACCGGCCGGCCTGCGACCAAGGCCGACAACATCACGACTGGGCGCATCTATCAGGACATCCTGACCAAGGAACGGCGCGGCGACTATCTCGGCGCCACCATCCAGGTGATCCCGCACGTCACCAACGCGATCAAGGATTTCATCCTCGACAGCAACGACGAGTTCGACTTCGTGCTGTGCGAGATCGGCGGCACCGTCGGCGACATCGAGGGACTGCCATTCTTCGAGGCGATCCGCCAGATCAAGAACGACCTGCCGCGCGACCACGCCATCTACATTCATCTGACGCTGCTGCCGTTCATCCCGAGCGCCGGCGAACTGAAGACAAAACCGACCCAGCATTCGGTCAAGGAGCTGCGCTCGATCGGTATCCAGCCGGATATCCTGTTGTGCCGCACCGACCGGCCGATACCGAAGGAAGAGCGGCGCAAGCTCGGCCTGTTCTGCAACGTTCGCGAAAGTGCGGTGATCGAGGCGCGCGACGTCGACAACATCTACGCGGTACCGGAAGCGTATCATGCCGCCGGCCTCGACGACGAGGTGCTGGCTGCGTTCGGAATTGTGCCGAAAATTCCGCCCGCGTTGCAGAGCTGGCACGAGATCAACGAGCGGGTGCGTAATCCCGAGGGTTACGTCACCATCGCCATCGTCGGCAAATACACCGGGATGAAAGACGCCTACAAGTCTCTGATCGAGGCGCTGTCGCATGGCGGCATCGCCAACACGGTGAAGGTCAATCTCGACTGGATCGAGAGCGAAGTGTTCGAAAACGAAGATCCGGCGCCGTTCCTCGAACACGTCAACGGCATTCTGGTCCCCGGCGGCTTCGGCCAGCGTGGCGCCGAGGGCAAGATTCGTGCAGCCCAGTTCGCGAGAGAGCGCGACGTTCCCTATTTCGGCATCTGTTTCGGGATGCAGATGGCGGTGATCGAGGCCGCGCGCAATCTGGTCGGTATCGAGGAGGCGAATTCCACGGAGTTCGGGCCGACCTCCGAGCCGGTGGTCGGCCTGATGACGGAATGGCTACGCGGCAATGAACTCGAGAAGCGATCGATTGCCGGCGATCTCGGCGGCACCATGCGACTGGGAGCATATCCCGCAGTGCTCAAGCGGGGCAGCCGGGTCTCGGAGGTCTATGGCGGCGCCACCGAGATTTCGGAGCGCCATCGCCACCGCTATGAGGTCAACACCGCCTACAAGAATCGCCTCGAACAGCACGGGCTGAAGTTTTCAGGTCTGTCGCCCGATGGCGTGTTGCCGGAGATTGTCGAATACGAGGACCACCCCTGGTTCATCGGCGTGCAATTCCATCCCGAGCTGAAGTCGCGCCCCTTCGAGCCGCACCCCTTGTTTGCGTCCTTCATTCAGGCGGCGATGGTGCAGTCGCGGCTGGTGTAGGCCATGCATCCCCAGCCTTTGACGAACGCGCCAATTGTTGCGACAAAACAATTCTCGATGCTGCAAGAACAACAGAACAGGGAGGAATCCGAATGATTTACGAAACGCGCGTCTATCGCTGTATTCCGGGCCGGCTGCCGGCGCTTTTGAAGCGCTTCGAGACCACGACGCTGAAGCTGTGGGAAAAGCACGGCATCAAGCAGGCCGGGTTTTTCACCACGCTGGTCGGCGAATCCAATCAGGAACTGACCTACATTCTGGCGTGGGAGTCGCTTGCTGACCGCGAGAAGAAATGGGCTGCGTTTGCGACCGATCCGGAATGGCTCGCGGCGCGGGCGAAAACCGAAGAGGACGGCCAGATCGTCGGCAACATCGTCAACCAGCTTTTGGTACCGACCGCGTTCTCGGCGATGAAGTGATGAGGGCTTGCGAGGCTTGATTCGCCTGCCGCCGCCCGGCATGGTCGTCCCGGAAAAAGGATAGTGCCTTGAGCGCCAATGTCTCAGTTGCGCGGGTCGTCGCGGTAGGATCGGTCAAATTCGGCAATGATTTGCCGATCGCGATCATCGCCGGCCCGTGTCAGCTCGAAAGCCGCGCGCACGGGCTTGAGGTCGCCGCCGCGCTGAAGGAGATCGCTTCGCGGCAGGGAGTAGGGCTTGTCTACAAAACCTCCTTCGACAAGGCCAATCGCACCAGCGTATCGGCCCCGCGCGGCATCGGTTTGGCGCAAGCGCTCCCGATCTTTGCCGAAATACGTTCGTCGCTGGGCTTGCCCGTGCTCACCGACGTCCACGAGGTCGGCCAATGCGCCGAGGTCGCGCAGGCCGTCGACGTTCTTCAAATTCCGGCGTTCCTGTGCCGCCAGACCGATCTGCTGCTGGCGGCGGCGGCGACGGGGAAGGCCGTCAACGTCAAGAAAGGCCAGTTCCTGGCGCCCTGGGATATGGCCAATGTCGTCGCCAAGATCACCGGTGCCGGTAACCCCAACGTGCTGGTCACCGAGCGCGGCGCCTCGTTCGGCTACAACACACTGGTGTCTGACATGCGGGCACTGCCGATTCTGGCGCGCACCACGGGCGCACCCGTGATCTTCGATGCCACTCATTCGGTGCAGCAGCCCGGCGGCAAGGGGGGTTCGTCGGGCGGAGAGCGGGAATTCGTGCCGGTGCTGGCGCGGGCTGCCGTCGCCGTCGGAGTGGCCGGCGTTTTCATCGAGACCCATCCCGATCCCGATCACGCGCCGTCGGATGGTCCCAACATGGTGCCGCTGCGCGATTTCGAAGGGTTGCTGCGGACGCTGATGGCGTTCGACGCGCTTGCCAAAAGCCTCGCTGGATCGGGCCAGCGCATCTAGGCAGCCATCGAGCGGGCAAGGTCAACGACCGCGTCTTACCGCGTCATAGGCCAACCGCTTGAATTCGGATGCAAATGGATGAAAAAAAGCCAGCTGGCGCTGCGTCATCATCAGGCCCGCGACGTTCGTCTTTGGCGAAATCCACCATTGTGTACCTGCATATCCTCCCCAAAAAAGTTCACCCGTCGAATCCTTGTGGTCGAGTTGCGAAGGCTCCAGGATCAGTCCGCCTGCCAGCCCGTACGTCTTGCCGCGAAGTTCTCCCACGATCGGGAAGCGCATCCACACGCCGTCAGGCAACTGGTTGGTCATCATCAACGCGATCGTATCCGGCTTGAGCAAGCTCGAGCCACCCGGAAGCAGGCTTCTGATCAACGCCACCATATCCGGCAACGTTGAAACCAAACCGCCGCCGCCGTTCAGCCTTGGGACCGGGCGCAGATAAGCACCGGGATAGGGCGCGTCATCGGTGCGACTGAGTCCCGGTTTCATCGGGTCCATCAAGTCCGCCCCGGCGTAATACGCGACGAGCCGGCTTACGCTCTTCTCTGGCACGACGAACCCGGTGTCCACCATGCCAAGCGGATCCAGAATTCGCGTTTGAATGAATTTATCGAATCCTTGACTGCTGACGATTTCCACGAGCCGCGCCATGACGTCTGTCGCTACCGAATACTGCCATGACGTTCCCGGATGAAAGACCAGCGGCAGGTCCGCCAACACGTTGATCATATCCGCCAGCGTCGTCGCGGGATTGAGAACCATTCGCTCGTTGTAGGCCTTGAAGATGGTTGTGCCGGGGTCGAAGACGCCGTAGCTCAGCCCCGAACTGTGGCTCATCAAGTGACGAATGGTGATCGATCCCCGAGCCGGCTCGGTCTCGTCCAGTGAGGTCGCGCCGGGGCGGAGAACCCTGCGGTTTGCGAGCTGTGGAATGAACTTCTCGATCGGATCGTCCAGTTTGAATCGGCCTTCTTCGAACAGCATCAAGGCCGCGCAGGATGTAACCAGCTTGGTATTGGAGAAGACCCGGAATATGTGGTCGAGGCGCAACGGGATCTGCGCTTCCTTGTCAGCCCACCCGACACAATTCACTTCCACCAGATCTCTGCCGACCAGTACGGCGGACGAGACACCGGAAAGGATGTTTGCATCGACATAGCGGCGCATGGCGGCGTGTGCCGCCCCAAAATCATAGCCGCGAGCCGTAACTGTCATGTCTTCCATCGCTGCCTTCCCCTAACCGCGGCCCCGATAGGGCGCGACGCCCTGATCGGGAATCCACATGCCTGTCGGCAATTTACCGGTTTGCCAGAAAACGTCGATGGGAATGCCGCCGCGCGGATACCAGTAGCCGCCGATGCGCAGCCATTTCGGCTTGATCTCGGACGATATCCGCTTGCCGATCGTGACCGTGCAGTCCTCGTGGAAAGCGCCGTGATTGCGAAAGCTCGCGACATAAAGCTTCAGGGATTTCGACTCCAGCAGCCACTGGCCCGGCACATAGTCGATCACAAGATGCGCGAAATCGGGCTGGCCGGTGATCGGGCAGAGCGAGGTGAATTCCGGTGCAATGCAGCGCACGACGTAATTGGTATCCTTTTGCGGATTGGGCACGCGGTCGAGCTTTGCCTGGTCGGGGCTTTTGGGCCATTCCACGGCGCGGCCGAGCTGCAGGCCTTTTGAGCTCGGTGATTTGCGGGATTTCCTTGGCATAACGGTCTCCGTTTCGTCGTCTTAACCAATCATCTCGCGCTCGTCACGCGGCCTTTTCCGTCTCCAAACCTTGCTGTAGAAGCACGCCAACCGCTCAAGTCGGGCATTTTCAAAGAGGCACCCATGACCGCCATCGTCGACATCATCGGCCGCGAAATTCTCGATAGCCGCGGCAATCCCACCGTCGAGGTCGATGTAGTACTCGAAGACGGCTCGATGGGCCGCGCGGCGGTGCCGTCGGGCGCCTCCACCGGCGCGCACGAGGCGGTTGAACTGCGCGACGGCGACAAGGCCCGCTACCTCGGCAAGGGTGTGCAGAAGGCGGTGGCCGCGGTCAACGGCGAGATCTTCGATGCCGTCGGCGGCATGGATGCCGAGCAGCAGGTCCAGATCGACGAGACCATGATCGGCCTTGACGCGACAGTGAACAAGAAGCGTCTCGGCGCCAACGCCATTCTCGGCGTGTCGCTCGCTTGTGCCAAGGCGGCCGCCGAATCCAGCGACCTGCCGCTGTATCGCTATGTCGGCGGCACCTCGGCGCGGACGCTGCCGGTGCCGATGATGAACATCATCAATGGCGGCGTGCATGCCGACAATCCAATCGACTTCCAGGAATTCATGATCATGCCGGTCGGCGCCAGGACCTTTGCCGAGGCGCTGCGCTGCGGGTCGGAGATTTTCCACACTCTGCGCGCGGAACTGAAGAAGGCCGGCCACAATACCAATGTCGGCGACGAGGGCGGTTTCGCGCCGAACCTGCCGTCGGCGGATGCAGCGCTCGAGTTCGTCATGGGTGCAATCGGCAAGGCCGGCTACAAGGCGGGTGGCGACGTCATGCTGGCGCTGGATTGCGCGGCCACCGAATTCTTCAAGGATGGCAACTATGTCTACGGCGGCGAGAACAAGACCCGCTCGCGCTCACAACAAGCAAAATATCTCGCGGATCTGGCGGCGCGCTATCCGATCGTCTCGATCGAGGACGGCATGTCCGAAGACGACATGGACGGCTGGAAGGAATTGACCGATCTTATCGGCAACAAATGCCAGTTGGTCGGCGACGATCTGTTCGTCACCAATGTGACGCGGCTCGCCGACGGTATCAAAAACGGGCGCGCCAATTCCATCCTGGTCAAGGTCAACCAGATCGGCACGCTGACGGAGACGCTAAGCGCCGTCGAGATGGCCTATAAGGCCGGCTACACCGCCGTGATGTCGCACCGCTCCGGCGAAACCGAGGATTCCACCATCGCCGATCTCGCGGTCGCCACCAATTGCGGCCAGATCAAAACCGGCTCGCTGGCGCGCTCGGACCGCACCGCCAAGTACAATCAGCTGCTGCGCATCGAGCAGGAACTGGGAACCCAGGCGAAATATGCAGGGAAAGCGGCGCTGAAGGCGCTGGCCTGAGCCCTCAATTTGGGCTGGCCACGTAGAAGACCTCGCCTGGGCCGGGCGACAGCACCGGCTTCCAGCCTGTCAATTTTTGCAGCTCGTAGACATCGTAACGAAAGCCGCGCCACATCAGGTCGGCTTCGCCAACGGTTTCCCGCACCGCGCCGGTATTGTCCAGCAGGGCTTGGCGGGGGGTGTCGCTTGGAGCGACATACAGCCCGGCCGGGCCATCAAGAACTGGTTCGCGGAATCCGATATAACGGGCTCGTTCGTTGATCTGCACGACCTGCACCTTGTCCTTCAGGTGCCATCGCAGCATCGAACACATCCGGTAGTCAGTGGTGACGAACCAGGCCGCGCCAACATCGACGCGTGCGATGTCGGCTTTGGCGACCACGCCGGCGAAGCCGGCTTCCTTTCCGATCGGATCGTCTTTCTTCAGATAGTTGGCACTCCCGGCCATATAATACAGTTCGGCCGCGACAACGCCGGCCACACCCGAGGCGATCGCGAAGATCATCATGGCCGGGCCGATCCGCGCCAGACGTGAGCGCGATTCCTGGTGCCATTGCTTCAGGTTGATGGTGGCGCAGACAAATCCGATCGGCCACACGAACAACGGCCAGCTGTCTCCGATACGGGCATGGAAGCCATGTTCGATGAAGATTCCGATTGGAAAGATCACCGCGGTCGAGAGCAGGATTGGGACCGGCGCGAGCGTGCGATAGCCGCGGACGGCCAACATCGCCGCTCCGATTAGAACGGCCGGCAGCAGCAAGACGCCGACCATCAGGAATTGCAGGCCGACGAAGTCGCCAAGAAAATGGGCGGACCAGCCAGTGACCTGGGGCGGACGATCGAGCTGGAACCGGAACGACACCCAGTCGTGGACCGCGTTCCAATATATCACCGGGGAGATCACGATCAGGGCGACCAACCCCGAGCCCCAGAACCACGGGCTTGCGAGCTGTCTCCTGCGCCAAAGCGGCACGAACGCAAATGCCAATACCGCCGGCAAGAGAAGGACGGCGGTGTATTTCGACATCAGTGCGAGACCGCCGAACAATCCAGCAGGCAGCCACCAACGCAGATCGTCCGATTGCCACAGCCGCACCAGCGACCAGATCATCGCCAACTCGCAGGGGATCAGTACGATGTCGGGCGTGACCTTTGCCATCCCGAGTCCGTAATCCAGAGAGGCCTCCGGCAGCAGCACGGCAAGCATGACGTAACGAGCGTCGTGCACTATGCGGCGCACGATGTCGGCCTGCAGCAGCTGCATGATCAGCATCGCGGCCAGTCCGGCAAAGCGCACGCCGAAATTGGTGTCGCCGAACAATTGCGTGGTGGCGCGAATGCACCAGGCGATCAGTGGCGGATGGTCGAGATAGGAGACCACGCTCTCCCTGGACCATGTCCAGTAATAGGCCTCGTCGACCCGCAGATCGACGGTCGCCGCGAAGAGGCCGCGCAAGACCGTGCAGCATCCGATGACCACAATGACGATCAGATAGGCTGAATTGTCGTGTCTCGAGGAACTCGACGATCGCGACGAATTGTCGAAAGATAGCGGGGCGGCGGACACGAAATCCCTTATGTCACACAAACGTTGCGAATTTTCCTTGGCATAGTTGCCGACCGGGAGCATATCCACAATGGCAATGGCCGCCTGGCGCCGGCTGGGATATTCAGCGAACATGGGAGGTTCAAGATGAACGCCGACACCAAATCCGGGCTGCAACTTCGCTCGCTGATCAAGAAGAGCGGCGAACTCGAAATCTCGCTGGCGAGCGTGCCGGTGCCTGAACCGGGCCCCGACGAGGTCGTGGTGCGCGTCGAGGCTGCGCCGATCAATCCGTCGGATCTGGGACTGCTGGTGGGCGCCGCCGACATGACATCGGCCAAGGCATCCGGCACGAAGGACTCTCCCGTCATCACCGCGAAAGTTCCGGAGGCGGCGATGAGGGCCATGGCGGGACGGCTCGATGAATCGATGCCGGTCGGAAACGAGGGTGCCGGCGTCGTCGTCAAGACGGGATCATCGGATGCCGCCAAAGCGCTGATGGGCAAGACGGTCGCGATGATCGGCGGGGCGATGTATGCACAATACCGCTGCCTGAAGCTGGCCGAATGTCTCCCGCTGCCGGCGGGGATTACTCCGGCCGAAGGCGCTTCCTGCTTCGTCAATCCGCTGACCGCGCTCGGCATGACCGAGACCATGCGGCGGGAGGGCCATAAGGCGCTGGTGCACACGGCGGCCGCCTCCAATCTCGGCCAGATGCTCAACAAGATCTGCCTCAAGGATGGCATCGGGCTCGTCAACATCGTGCGCAGCAAGGAACAGGCCGACATCCTGCGCAAGATCGGCGCCAAATATATCGTGCGATTCGACCGCGCCTAATTTCATGGACGAGCTGACCAACGCGCTGGTCGAAACCGGCGCCACGATCGCGTTCGACGCGATCGGCGGCGGCAAGCTCGCAGGCCAGATCCTCACCTGCATGGAGATTGCCGCCAACAAGACGGCCAAGGTCTACAGCCGTTATGGATCGAGCGTGTACAAGCAGGTCTATATCTATGGCGGCCTCGACCTTCGTCCGACCGAGTTGAACCGGGCTTTCGGAATGGCCTGGGGGGTCGGCGGCTGGCTGTTGTTTCCGTTCCTGCAGAAAATCGGGCCGGCCGAGGGCGCAAAACTGCGCCAGCGGGTGGTCGCCGAACTCAAGACGACCTTTGCCAGCCACTACACCCAGGTGGTGTCGCTGCAGGAGGCGCTGCAACTCTCGCACATCGCCGTCTACGGCAAGCGCGCGACCGGCGAAAAATATCTGATCAATCCGAACAAGGGCGGCTGAGCCCACAGCCCTCACGTGCAGGTGATCGGCCGCAATTGCAGGCGCGTCAAAGGGATCTTGCGTTCTCTGCGCAGCCGGGGAAGATTTACGCCGAAATCGTATGGGCAAAGCCCAGCACACAGCAAGGGGAGAATACGCACCATGATCGATTTGAATCGTCGCCATCTCTTGGCAGGGGCAGCCGGCGCTGCCGCTGCCCTCACATCGTTTGGCGCCTCGAGCGCGCGCGCCGCGGTGCCCGCGGCGGGCGTGCAGGCGCCCGGTTTCTACCGCTACAAGGTCGGCTCTTTTGAATGCACCTCGATCAATGACGGGGCGCGTTCGTTTCCGATGCCCGACAAGTTTGTGACGAATGTGCCCAAGGAAGAGGCGCTCGCCGCAGCCGACGCCGCCTATATGCCAAAGGGCATGGTGACGGTGCCGTTCAATCCGCAACTCATCAACACCGGCAGCAAGCTGGTCCTGATCGACTGCGGCAACGGCGTTTCCAGCGCTGGAGCCCAGCAAGGGCGCGGTCGGCCGCACCCTGCAAAATCTCGCGGCCGCCGGCGTCGACCCCAAGAGCATCGACATCGTGCTGATGATCGCATCTGCATCCCGACCACACCAACGGCATCCGCGCGCTGGATGGCTCGATGGCGTTCCCCAATGCCGAAATCATGGTTCCCGCGGTCGACTGGCAATTCTGGACGAGCGATGAGAACGCCGCCAAGGCCCAGTCCAACGAGATGATGAAGAACTATTTCGCCAACGTGAAAAAAATCTACGCCGGCATCGAATCCAAGGTGACGAAATATGATTGGGGCAAGGAGGTCGTACCCGGCATCACCTCGATTGCGACCCCCGGGCACACGCCCGGGCATACATCGTTCGCGATCGCTTCCGGCAATTCGAAAATCCTGCTTCAGGCCGACGTCACCAATATTCCCGAACTTTTCCTGCGTAATCCGGATTGGCACGTGGTCTTCGACGTCGATCCCGACGCGGCGCAAACCACCCGTCACAAATTCTACGACATGGCAGCGGCCGAGAAGGCGATGGTGGTGGGCTTCCATTTCACCTTCCCCTCGATCGGCCATGTCGAGAAGGACGGCAGCAAATACCGCCTGATCCCGGCCGCCTGGAATCCGGTGATCTGATCGCGGCTCTCCAATTTTGAAAGCAGGCCGTCTCGCATGGGCGGCCTGTTTGCTTTGGCTGAACTCGCCGGTCGCCGCCGGACGCCGGGATTTGGCTATTTCATGCACTTGCATCTTTCCTGCAGACGGTTAGGTTGGCCAGCGAAAGCCGATCCGCCCCGCGCCAAAAGGAACAAACATGGCCACCCCCTATCAAGTCGCCGTCATCGTCGGCAGCCTTCGCAAGGAGAGCTTCACCCTCAAGATCGCCAACGCGCTCGCCAAGCTGGCGCCCGACACGCTCAAGCTCAACGTGATCACGCTGCACGACATTTCGTTTTTCAATCAGGATCTCGAGGCGACGCCGCCGGCCGACTGGCTGGCATTTCGCGAAAAGCTGCAGAAGTCGAACGCCGTGCTGATCGTGACGCCCGAATACAATCGTTCGATCTCCGGCGTGTTGAAGAACGCCATCGACGTCGGATCGCGTCCCTACGGCAAGAGCTCGTTTTTGGGCAAGCCGATCGGCATTGTCGCCAATTCGCCGGGTCTGCTCGGTGGCGTCAGCGCCGCCAAACACTTGCAGAATATCATGCCGGGCATTGCCGGCCCGATCATGGGGCAGCCGGAGATCTACCTGAACGGCGTTGGCGACGGGTTCGACGACAAGGGCAATCTCGCCAAGGAACCGCTGCAGAAAATGTTGCAGCAATATATCGATGCCTTTGCCGCCTTCGTCGACAAATACAACAAATAAGCTCTGTCACCACGCGCACGACCGGTCTTAGGATTGCGTTAACCGGGCGGCCTGCATTCTTGACGCATGGTCTCGCGCGCGCGACTCAAATCGGTGCTCACCGGCCTTGCCCTCTATACGATGGCAGCGGCCATGGTCGGCTATTTCGGCGTCAACGCCTATACCGGCAAATACGGGCTCAATGCGCGGCAGGAACTCGACTCCGAGATCATCGCGCTGACATCGGAACTGGCGCGGCTGAAGCGGGAGCGGGCCGAGGTCGAGCAGAGGGTTTCGCTGTTGCGATCCAATCGCGTCGACCCCGATCTCCTGGACGAGCGCGCGCGTTACCAGCTCGATTACGTCAATCCGCGCGATCTCGTTCGGACGAATAATCCAAACTGATCGTCAAATTTCAAAAGCCTGCAAAATAGATTTCAAACATGTCGCCGCGCATTGCACTGCGGCATTCTGAAATTTTGAAGCCTTCACGCAATCCTTTCAAGGCGGTTTGAGTTGGGTTAGAGAGGACTGACCTTTCTCTCATCCCGGAACTGCCATGTCCGCCCCCAAGAAGAGTGTCGCGAAGGAATTAGGCCAGGAGAAAGGGCAAACCGGCGGCAACGGGGCGTCCAGCCCCCGGAATTCACCAGGGAGCAGGAACTGGGCGCGCTGCGCGATATGCTGCTGATCCGCCGCTTTGAGGAAAAGGCCGGTCAGCTCTACGGCATGGGCGCGATCGGGGGCTTCTGCCATCTCTATATCGGCCAGGAAGCCATCGTGGTCGGCATGCAGATGGCCCTGAAAAAGGGCGATCAGGTCATAACCGGATACCGCGATCACGGCCATATGCTGGCCTGTGGAATGGAAGCCAAGGGCGTGATGGCCGAATTGACCGGGCGTCATGGCGGCTATTCCAAGGGCAAGGGCGGCTCCATGCACATGTTCAGCAAGGAGAAGAATTTTTTCGGCGGCCACGGCATCGTCGGCGCGCAAGTGTCGCTCGGCACCGGCCTTGCTTTTGCCAATCGCTATCGCGGCAACGATTTCGTCAGTCTGGCCTATTTCGGCGACGGCGCGTCGAACCAGGGCCAGGTCTATGAAAGCTTCAACATGGCGGAGCTGTGGAAGCTGCCGGTGATCTACGTCATCGAGAACAACCGTTATGCGATGGGCACCTCGGTGACGCGCTCCTCGGCGCAGACCGATTTTTCCAAACGCGGCATCTCCTTCAACATTCCCGGCGAGCAGGTCGACGGCATGGACGTCCGCGCGGTCAAGGCTGCCGGCGACAAGGCGGTCGCCTGGTGCCGGGCCGGCAAGGGTCCCTTCATCCTGGAGATGCAGACCTATCGCTATCGCGGACACTCGATGTCGGACCCGGCGAAATACCGGACCCGCGAGGAGGTCGACAAGGTTCGGCACGACCAGGACCCGATCGAACAGGTCCGCAATCGGCTGCTGGCGGCGAATATGAGCGAACAGGAATTGAAGGCGATCGACGCGGAGGTGCGCGAGATCGTCAACGCATCAGCTGATTTCGCGCAGCACGATCCCGAACCCGATGCGGCCGAATTGTGGACCGATGTTTATCGCTGAATGCACGAGCCTATTCCGCGAAAGTTTTTCGGAGCTGATATGCCCATTCAAGTGCTGATGCCCGCGCTGTCGCCGACCATGGAAAAGGGCAACCTTTCGAAATGGCTGAAAAAGGAAGGCGAGGCGATCAAGTCGGGCGACGTCATCGCCGAAATCGAAACCGACAAGGCGACGATGGAAGTCGAAGCCACCGATGAGGGCACCCTTGGCAAGATACTGATTCCCGAGGGCACCGAGGACGTCGCGGTCAATACTCCGATCGCGACCATTCTGGCCGACGGCGAAAGTGCTGCCGACCTCGGCAAGGCGGCGGCGCCCGCCAAGCAGGAGAAGGCCGCGGCGTCCGCGCCCCCTGCCAAGGCCGAAGCACCGGCATCCAAATCGGGCGGCGGAGAAGAGAAGGCGCCTTCGGCTCCCAAGGCCGCCGCCGAGCCCGATCCCGAAGTGCCCGAGGGCACCGAGATGGTGACGATGACCATTCGCGAAGCGCTGCGCGACGCGATGGCCGAAGAGATGCGCCGCGACGGCGATGTCTTCATCATGGGCGAAGAGGTCGCGGAATATCAGGGCGCCTACAAGGTCAGTCAGGGATTGCTGCAGGAGTTCGGCGCCAGGCGCGTGATCGACACCCCGATCACCGAGCATGGGTTTGCCGGCATCGGCGTCGGCGCAGCGATGGCGGGCCTCAAGCCGATCGTCGAATTCATGACCTTCAACTTCGCCATGCAGGCGATGGACCAGATCATCAACTCCGCGGCCAAGACGTTGTACATGTCCGGGCGGGCAGATGGGCTGCTCGATCGTGTTCCGCGGGCCGAACGGCGCCGCCGCCCGGGTCGCTGCCCAGCACAGCCAGGATTATTCGGCCTGGTACTCGCAAATTCCGGGCCTCAAGGTGATCGCTCCGTATTCGGCCGCCGACTACAAGGGCCTTCTCAAAGCCGCGATCCGCGATCCCAATCCGGTGATCTTCCTCGAAAACGAAATGCTGTACGGCCATTCCGGCGAGGTTCCGAAACTCGATGATTATGTGATCCCGATCGGAAAGGCCCGCATCGTGCGAACGGGCGGTCATGTCAGCATCGTATCCTGGTCGAACGGCATGTCGTATGCGCTCAAGGCCGCCGAAGAACTGGCGAAAGAAGGCATCGAAGCCGAGGTCATCGATCTGCGCACGCTGCGCCCGATGGACAGCGACACCATCGTCGCGTCCGTGAAGAAGACCGGCCGCGCGGTGACGGTTGAGGAAGGCTGGCAGCAGAACGGCGTCGGCGCCGAAATCGCCGCGCGCATCATGGAGCACGCATTCGACTATCTGGATGCGCCGGTAGCGCGGGTATCGGGCAAGGACGTGCCGATGCCTTACGCGGCCAATCTCGAAAAGCTCGCATTGCCCTCAGTGGCCGAGGTGGTCGCAGCCGCCAAAGCCGTCTGCTATCGGTGATTCATGGCCGGTCCCAAGGAGCAGCCATTGCCTCCAGACGTCATCGGCCGTGACGATGCCACGGAAGTATTGCGCGCCTTCGTCCTCGATGGCGGGCTTTCGATCGCCTTCACGCGCGCGTTCGAGGAGCCGGATATGTGGGGCCTGCTTCTGGTCGACGTCGCGCGCCATGCCGCCCGCGCCTTTGCGCGCGAGAGCACCTACACGGAGGACGAAGCGCTGAGGCGCATCGTCGACATGTTCGAAGCCGAAGTCGCGCGGCCGACCGATATGGGCACCACCACGCCGCGGTCGCAACAAGGTCACTGACAATGCCGATCAACATTCTGATGCCCGCGCTGTCGCCGACGATGGAGAAGGGCAACCTTGCCAAGTGGCTCAAGAAGGAAGGCGACAAGGTCAAGTCCGGCGACGTCATCGCGGAAATCGAGACCGACAAGGCGACCATGGAGGTCGAGGCGGTCGATGAGGGGACGATCGCCAGGATATTGGTGCCTGAGGGCACACAGGATGTCGCCGTCAACGATGTGATCGCGGTTCTGGCCGGCGACGGTGAGGATGTGAAAGCGGCCGGGGCGGGCGCCGCGAAACCTACCGTCTCCAGCGCGCCGCCAAAGGCTGCCGAAGCGCCCGCCGCGCCGAAGTCCGCGGCGACAACTGCACCTGCGACGCCGTCGGCGAAGGCTGCAGAACCGGCGGCGGCAACTCCGGCACCCCAGGCACAAATGTCCGCCCCGCAAACCAACGGGCACGGCCGCATCTTCTCCTCGCCGCTGGCCCGGCGGCTGGCAAAAGACGCCGGCATCGAGCTGGCGCGCATCGCGGGTTCAGGTCCGCACGGCCGGGTCATCGCCAGGGATGTCGAGGAAGCCAAATCCGGCAAGGGGCTGAAGGCGCCCGCCGGCGCGCCAGCGGTTGCGCCCTCGATGTCCGACAAGCAGATCCGCGCGCTGTTCGAAGACGGCAGCTATGAGGTGATTCCGCACGACGGCATGCGCCGTACCATTGCGCAGCGGCTCGCGGCGTCGTGGAGCGTTCCGCATTTCTTTCTGACCATCGATTGCGACATCGGCAAGCTGCTGGAGGCGCGCGAACAAATCAACGCCGCGGCGCCAAAGGACAAGGAGAAGAAGCCGGCTTACAAGCTTTCGGTCAACGATTTCGTCATCAAGGCAATGGCAATCGCGCTGCAACGGATCCCCAACGCAAATGTTAGCTGGACCGAGGGCGGCATGCTCAAGCACAAGCATTCCGATATCGGCGTGGCGGTGGCGATGCCGGGCGGCCTGATCACGCCGATCATCCGCAAAGCCGAGACCAAGTCGCTGTCGACGATTTCGGGGGAGATGAAGGATTTTGCCGCCCGCGCCCGCGCGCGCAAGCTAAAGCCCGAGGAATATCAGGGCGGCACCACGGCCGTTTCCAACCTCGGCATGTACGGCATCAAGGATTTCACGGCCGTGATCAACCCGCCGCACGCCACCATCCTCGCGGTCGGCACCAGCGAAGAGCGTGCGGTCGTGCGAGCCGGCAAGATCGAGATCGCAAACGTCATGAGCGTGACCCTGTCGTGCGATCACCGCGCGGTCGACGGCGCGCTCGGAGCAGAACTGATCGGCGCCTTCAAGATGCTGATCGAAAATCCCGTCATGATGATGGTGTGATGTAGAGTGGCCGATGCCGTCATTGCGAGCGAAACGAAGCAATCCATTTTGACGCGGGGCAAGCTGGATTGCTTCGTCACAATCGCTCCCTTGCGCAAAACGCCTTGCGTTTGTCGCAGGCGATGACGGACGGGGCATTCTGTTAGCAATGAGCGAGTAAGACATGGCCGACACATCCTTCGACGTCATCATTATCGGCTCCGGTCCGGGCGGTTATGTCACCGCGATCCGCGCGGCGCAGCTCGGCTTCAAGACCGCCATTGTCGAAAAATCCTATCTCGGCGGCATTTGCCTGAACTGGGGCTGCATCCCGACCAAGGCGCTGCTGCGTTCGGCGGAGATTTTTCATTACATGCAGCACGCGAAAGACTACGGGCTTTTCGCCGAGAAAGTCTCGTACGATGCCAAAGCCGTGGTGCAGCGTTCGCGTGGGGTGTCAAAGCGCCTGAACGACGGCGTCGGTTTCCTGATGAAGAAGAACAAGGTCGCGGTGATCTGGGGCGATGCCACCATCGACGCGCCCGGCAAGATCACCGTGAAGAAATCATCCGTCGAAGCGCCGAAAGGCGCGATGGGCGAGGGCGCCTATCAAGCCAAGCACATCATCATCGCGACCGGTGCGCGACCGCGCGTGCTCCCGGGGCTCGAGCCCGACAAGAAACTGATCTGGACCTATTTCGAGGCGATGGTGCCGGAGAAGATGCCGAAGTCGCTGCTGGTAGTCGGCTCCGGCGCGATCGGCATCGAGTTCGCGTCGTTCTTTCACGCCATGGGCTCGGAGGTGACCGTGGTCGAGGTGCTGCCGCAGATCCTTCCCGTGGAAGATGCGGAGATCGCGGGCCTCGCGCGCAAACGCTTCGAAAAACAAGGCATCCGGATTCTCAGCAGCACCAAGGTGACAAAACTAGAGAAAAAGAGCGACAGCGTGGTCGCCACCATCGACGATGGCAAGAAGCCCGAGACCGCCGAATTCGAACGGGTGATTTCGGCCGTCGGCGTCGTCGGCAATATCGAAAATCTCGGACTGGAAAAGCTCGGCGTCAAGACCGAGCGCGGCAGCATCGTGATCGATGGCTATGGCAAAACCAATGTGCCCGGTATTTACGCCATCGGCGACGTCGCCGGGCCGCCGATGCTGGCGCACAAGGCCGAGCATGAAGGGGTAGTGTGCATCGAGGCCATCAAGGGCCTGCATCCGCATGCCATGGACAAGAATCTGATCCCCGGCTGCACCTATTGCAACCCGCAAGTCGCCTCCGTCGGTCTCACCGAGGCGAGGGCGAAAGAGGGCGGCCGCGAGATCCGCGTCGGCCGTTTCCCCTTTGTCGGCAACGGCAAGGCAATCGCGCTTGGCGAGGACCAGGGATTGATAAAAGTGATTTTCGACAAGAAGACCGGCCAGTTGCTCGGTGCCCACATGATCGGCGCCGAAGTGACCGAGCTCATTCAGGGCTACGTGGTTGCCATGAACCTGGAAACCACGGAAGAAGAACTGATGCACACCGTATTCCCGCACCCGACGCTGTCAGAGATGATGAAGGAAGCGGTGCTGGATGCCTACGGGCGGGTGCTCAACATGTAGGTATGACACCCAAACCTCATCCTGAGGAGCGCGCTCTTGCGCGCGTCGCGAAGGATGGCCACGAGTCCCTGTGTCGCCCATCCTTCGAGACGCTTGCCTGGCAAGCTCCTCAGGATGAGGCCGGAGATACTTCAACGTGAAAGACAATGACAATCTGACGATCGAGCGTCCGACGTTCGTGACCCATCTCGAATGCGCGATGAAAGGCGATCATTATCCCGCCGATCAGGTCCACAATCTGTCCAGGGCCGGCAAGCCGCTTTTGGTGCGCTACGACCTGGCCGGAGTGAAGAAGGCGTTGACAAAAGAAGCGCTTTCGCAGCGGCCGGCCGACCTCTGGCGATATCGCGAGATGCTGCCGGTGCGAAAAGTTGCCGACATTGTCAGCCTCGGTGAGGTGATGACGCCGCTGATACGCCTTCCGAAGCTCGCGAAGAAAAGCGGCGGCGGCGAGATCATCGTCAAAGACGAAGGACGGTTGCCGACCGGTTCGTTCAAGGCGCGCGGCCTCGTCATGGCGGTGTCGATGGGCAAGGCGCTCGGCATCAAGCACATGGCGATGCCGACCAACGGCAATGCGGGCGCCGCGCTCGCGGCCTACGCCAGCAGTTGTGGCATCAAGACCACGATCTTCTGCCCCGCCGATACGCCCGAGGTGAATGTCAGCGAGATCGAGCTGCAGGGTGCCACCGTCTACCGCGTCAACGGATTGATCGACGATTGCGGCAAGATCGTCGGCGACGGCAAGGCCAAGGCCGGCTGGTTCGACACCTCAACGTTGAAAGAGCCGTACCGTATCGAGGGCAAGAAAACGATGGGGCTCGAGCTAGCCGAGCAGCTCGGCTGGGATCTGCCCGACGTGATCTTCTATCCGACCGGCGGCGGCACCGGCCTGATCGGCATGTGGAAGGCCTTCGCCGAACTCGAAGCAATCGGCTTCATCGGCGGCAAGCGGCCGCGGATGGTGGCGGTGCAGGCGGCCGGTTGCGCGCCGATGGTGCGGGCATTCGAGGATGGCACCGAACACGCAGCCCGCTGGGAGAATGCCCACACCATCGCCTCGGGCATCCGGGTGCCGCAGGCGGTCGGAGATTTTCTGATCCTGCGAGCGGTACGCGAGAGCAAGGGGTTTGCCATTGCGGTGACGGACGAGAAAATTTCGGCTGCGCTGAACGAGGTGGCGCGGGAAGAAGGCCTGTTGCTGTGTCCCGAGGGCGCGGCGACCTATGCCGCGTACAAGCAGAGCCTCGCCGAGGGGCGCGTGACGAAAAATGATCGCGTGATGCTGTTCAATTGTTCGACCGGCCTCAAATATCCGCTGCCGCCGGTCACGCGCACGCTGGATCGCCATGCGCCGATCGATTTCGCGAAGTTGTAAAAGACGATGATTGGCCCCGGGAGACAGGTTGATGCGTAAATCCGTTCTGGCCGCGTTGATGGTGATGCTCACATTCGACGGTGGCGCACATGCGGATAAATTTCCGTCGCGTCCCATCACGGTCATCGTGCCGTTTTCCGCGGGCGGTCCGTCAGACGCGATGATGCGCATCCTCGGCGAGCGCATGAAGCAAACGCTTGGCGAAGCCGTTCTGATCGAGAATGTTACGGGGGCGGGCGGTACACTCGGCGTCGGTCGCACGGTGCGCTCGCCGCCTGACGGATACACCATTGGTTTCGGCCATCTCGGCACCAACGTCGTCAGCGGCGCGATCTACAATCTCGGCTACGACCTCGTGACCGATCTCGATCCGGTGGTGCTGCTGCCGAGCAATCCGATGATCATCGTCAGCAAGAACGCGGTTCCGGCAAAATCGCTGACGGAGTTGCTGGCCTGGCTCAAAGCGAGGCCGACGCCGGCTACCGCCGGCACCGCGGGCGCCGGTTCGGGGAGCCATATCGCCGCGCTGTATTTTGAGAGCGTCAGCGGCATCAAGCTGCAATACGTGCCCTATCGCGGCACGGCGCCGGCCATGAATGATCTGATCGCCGGCCAGATCGATCTCATCGTTGACCAGACCTCCAATTCCATCAACCAGGTGCGCGCCGGCACCATCCGCGCCTATGCCATCACCGACAGCAAGCGCGTCGAGTCCGCGCCTGATGTTCCCACCACCGACGAGGCGGGGCTGTCAGGCTTTCACATGACGCTGTGGTCCGGGTTGTGGGCGCCAAAAGGTACGCCGAAGGACATCGTCGCAAAACTCAATGCCGCGGTCGTGGATGCCCTGAACGATCCGGGCGTGCGCAAGCAACTCGAAAATCTGGGATTGCAGATGCCGTCTGCGGATCGGCTCTCGCCGGAAGCGCTTGGCGCCTGGCAGAAAGCCGAAATCGCAAAATGGTGGCCGATGATCAAGGCCGCCAACGTCAAGGTCGAATAAAGGGGCGGCCCTAACGATCGCACATGCACCCGGGCGTGCGGTACAGCGCGATTGCACCCTTTTGTATACATGGGGTGTCTTTATGATGGTTGCTCAGCCGCAACGATTGTTGCGGGAGCGCAACACTTAGGCAAGATTCAATCTTCATCCCCGGCCAACCCTGCCCACGCCGCTTTTTAGCCACACCCCTCCGTGAAATCATTTCTTCGTAGGCTGGAAAGCCACGGCGCTCACCGCGAAGGGAAATTCCTGATTTCCCGGGTTCAATAAGGGCTGGCCGGGGAACAGGTTCGCGATGGACGCCAAGACCAATATCAAAAAGAAACTGCCGAGCCGTCATGTCACCGAGGGCCCGGAACGGGCGCCCCATCGCTCGTACCTGTACGCCATGGGGTTGACGACCGAGCAGATCCACCAGCCTTTCGTCGGCGTCGCTTCATGCTGGAATGAGGCCGCCCCCTGCAACATCTCGCTGATGCGCCAGGCCCAGGCGGTCAAGAAGGGCGTCGCTTCCGCCGGCGGCACCCCCCGGGAATTTTGCACCATTACGGTGACTGACGGCATCGCCATGGGCCATGACGGCATGCGCTCCTCGTTGCCCTCGCGCGAGTGCATCGCCAATTCCGTGGAATTGACCATGCGCGGCCATGCCTACGATGCCTTGGTCGGCCTTGCCGGCTGCGACAAGTCGCTACCGGGAATGATGATGGCGATGGTGCGGCTCAACGTGCCCTCGATCTTCATCTATGGCGGCTCGATCCTGCCCGGCAATTTTCGGGGTCAGCAGGTCACGGTGCAGGACATGTTCGAGGCGGTCGGCAAGCATTCGGTCGGCGAAATGTCCGACGCCGATTTGGATGAAATCGAGCGGGTGGCTTGCCCGTCTGCCGGCGCGTGCGGTGCACAATTCACCGCCAACACCATGGCGACGGTGTCCGAGGCGATCGGACTGGCGCTGCCCTACTCAGCCGGGGCACCGGCGCCGTATGAAATTCGCGACGCCTTTTGCACCACCGCGGGCGAGAAGGTGATGGAGCTGATCGCCTCGAATATCCGCCCCCGCGACATCGTCACTCGGCGGTCGCTGGAAAACGCCGCCGCTGTCGTCGCCGCCTCCGGCGGCTCAACCAATGCCGGGCTGCACCTTCCGGCGATCGCTCACGAATGCGGCATCAAATTCGACCTGTTCGACGTGGCCGAAATCTTCAAAAAGACACCATATGTCGCGGATTTGAAACCGGGCGGTCGTTATGTCGCCAAAGACATGTTCGAAGCTGGTGGAATCCCGCTTCTGATGAAGACGCTGCTCGATAATGGCCACCTGCACGGGGATTGCCTAACCGTCACGGGCCGCACGATCGCCGAGAATCTCAAGAGCGTGAAATGGAATCCGCACCAGGACGTGGTGCGGCCGGCCGACAAGCCCATCACCGTCACGGGTGGGGTGGTCGGCCTGAAGGGAAATCTCGCGCCCGAGGGCGCGATCGTGAAGGTCGCGGGCATGTCGAACCTGAAATTCACCGGACCGGCCCGCTGCTTCGACCGCGAGGAGGATGCTTTCGAGTCGGTCCAGAAGAAGACCTACCGGGAGGGCGAGGTGATCGTGATCCGCTATGAGGGGCCGCGCGGCGGTCCCGGCATGCGCGAAATGCTCTCGACCACGGCGGCGCTGACCGGACAGGGCATGGGCGGCAAGATCGCGCTGATTACGGACGGCCGGTTCTCCGGCGCGACCCGCGGCTTCTGCATTGGCCATGTCGGGCCGGAAGCGGCCGTCGGCGGCCCGATCGCGTTGCTGCGGGACGGCGATATCATCGAAATCGACGCCGTCGGGGGCACCCTTAACGTAAAATTGACCGACGCCGAACTGGCCGAACGGCGAACCAAATGGCGGCCACGCGCGACCAATCATACGTCGGGTGCACTCTGGAAATATGCCCAACAGGTCGGCCCGGCGGTGGATGGCGCGGTAACCCATCCGGGCGGGGCTCACGAGAAACAGTGCTATGCGGATATCTGAGCGTACCATTTTTGCGTTGATATTGGGGGTCACGGCCGTGACCACCCCGGTTTTGGCGTTTGACGGGGCTCCGGTCGCGCCGGACAAGTCGATCCCGGTGATTGCGGCCCAGCCTGGGGCGGCCGCGGCGCTGAAGACGGTAATTCCCTCTACCCCGGACACCTCTCTGACCTCGCTGCAGTACGCGGCCGAAGGCGGCCATCCCGTCGCGCAATGGAAGCTGGGGCGGATGTACGCCATTGGCGACGGCGTCACCCAGGACGATCTGCGCGCCTTCGAGTATTTCAGCCGGATCGCCAATGCCCACGCCGAGGACAGCCCGTCGGCGCCGCAGGCCGCGATCGTCGCCAACGCCTTTGTCGCACTGGGGCGCTACTATCTCAACGGTATCCCCAATTCGAAGATCAAATCCGATCCGGAGCGGGCGAGGGAGATGTTCTCCTATGCGGCTTCCTATTTCGGCAATGCCGACGCCCAGTATGATCTGGCCCGGCTTTACCTGAAGGGTATCACCGCCTCGCGGGACGATTTCCGCTATGGCGCGCGCTGGCTTGGCCTTGCCGCGCAGAAGGGCCAGCATCAGGCGCAAGCGCTGCTCGGTCAGATGCTGTTCAACGGCGACCAGCTGCCGCGGCAGGCCGCCCGCGGCCTGATGTGGCTGACGCTGGCGCGCGACAGCGCCGCGCCCGACGAAACCTGGATCAAGGAAAGCTACAACAAGGCAATCGCCAGGGCCTCCGAGAACGACCGCGCGATGGCGCTGCAAATGCTCGAGCACTGGGTGCAAGGCCGCAAGGACTGATCTTCATCTCGCCCGCTGGCGGGCGAGGGGGCATCAGTCCGTCGCCAGATCGAGGTCTGCCCACACCGGCACGTGATCCGACGGTTTTTCCCAAGCGCGCACATAGCTGTCGATGCCGACATCGATCAGGCGGTCGCTAGCCTGCGGCGAAAGCAGCAAATGGTCGATCCTCAAACCCTGGTTTTTCTGCCAGGCGCCGGCCTGGTAATCCCAGAATGTGTACTGGCCCGGCGCGTCGGTGACGGCACGAAGCGCGTCCGTCAGGCCGAGGCCGAGCAGCGATTGAAAGCTTTCGCGGGTAGCGGGGCGGAACAAGGCGTCATTGACCCAGGCGGCCGGATTATGGACGTCATGCGCGGCTGGAATGACGTTGAAGTCTCCGGCAAGCACCAGCGGTTCTTCCGCCTTCAGCCGCTCCTTCGAATACTCAAGAAGCCGCGACATCCATTTGAGCTTATACGGATATTTCTCCGTGTCCGGCGGGTTGCCGTTGGGCAGATAAAGACAGGCGACCCGCAATACGCCGCGCTTGAGGGTCACCACGCCTTCCAGAAACCGGGCATGGATGTCTTCATCGTCGCCGGCAAGCCTGGGCTTCGTTTCATCAAACGGCAACCGGGACAACAGGGCTACGCCGTTGAAAGTCTTCTGGCCGTGGGTAACCACGTTGTAACCGAGGGCCTCAATGGCTTCCCTCGGGAAGGCTTCGTCGACGCATTTGATTTCCTGCAGGCAGACGATGTCGGGCGAGCAATCCCTGAGCCAGGTCAGGAGATGATCGAGCCGTTGCCTGATCGAATTGACGTTCCAGGTAGCAATACGCATCCAAGGGCCCTGGCTGGTAACCAACATTTTGGGTTCGGTGGCATACCATGCGCGGAACGGCTATGATAATCGTTTCGGACAAGGCACAAAAGGTAGACGCGAACGGGCAGGCCGTCCCGGTCCTTGCGGACTGGCTGTCGTGAAATGTGATGAAAAAACGTAATTTTATCTTCGTTGCGGTCTTGCTAGCCGTGGCTGCGCTGGCTGCCTTCATGACCCGCTCGTCCTGGATGGGCGGTGGGGCCAGTGCACAAGCGACGACCCAGCGCGCGCGTGTCATCGCTGTCGAATTGGCCAAGGCCGAGCGCAAGCCGGTGCCGGTCGATGTCGATTCGATCGGAACCGTAACGCCGATTTCCAGTGTGGCGCTGAAATCGCGGGTCGAAACCACCATCGTCACCGTGCACTTCGAAGACGGCGCCAGGGTCGCCGAAGGCGATCTGTTGTTTACCCTCGATGCGCGCCAGATCGATGCCCAGATCGAACAGGCCGAAGGCATGCTCGCCAAGGATCAGGCGCAGCTCGAGGGCGCACAACGCGATTTAAAGCGCTACAGCGATCTGATCGGCAAAGGCGCCACCACCCAGGTCAACCTCGACAATGCCAAGACCCAGGCCGATATCCTGATCGGCACCATCAAGGCCGATCAGTCCGCGCTGGATAATCTGAGGGTCCAGAAAAGCTACACCCTGATCCGCGCGCCATTTGCGGGCCGGATCAGCGCCGCCAATGTAAAGGTCGGCAATTTCGTGCGTCCGGCCGACACCGCCGCCCTCGCGGTCATCAACCAGATGGCGCCGGTTTACGTGACCTTCGCCATTCCGCAACGCGTTCTGGTCGATCTGCGCGACGCCATGGCGAGCGGGGAATCCAGGGTGATTGCGACGATTCCCGGCCACCAGCGATCCGAGGACGGCAAAGTCGCGATGGTCGAAAACACGGTGGATTCCACCACCGGCATGGTCACCGTGCGCGGCATCATGAAGAACGAGAGCGAAACCCTGTGGCCGGGGATCCTGGTCAACACCAAGCTCGTCATTCGCACAGAAGAGGCCGTGACGGTGCCGACCGCCGCGGTCCAGCGCAGCCAAAACGGCAATTTCGTCTTCGTTGCCAGGGACGGCAAGGCGCACGTTCAGCCCGTCAATGTCAGCCGCACGTTTCAGGGGATTTCGGTCATCGCTGAGGGACTTTCCGGCGGCGAGGACGTCATCATTGACGGACAATTGCTGCTTTCGGAAGGAACGTTGGTTGCACCGCGCGCGGCCAAGGCAGGGGCCTGAGCGATGACCCTTTCCGAGCTCTGTATCCGCCGTCCGGTCATGACGACGCTTCTGACCGCGTCGATTATCGCATTCGGTGTGTTCGGTTTCCGGCTGTTGCCGGTGTCGGCGTTGCCCAAGGTGGATTTTCCGACCATCGCGGTGACGGCGACCCTGCCGGGCGCCAGCGCCGATACCATGGCGGCCTCGGTGGCCGGCCCCATCGAGCGCCAGCTTTCGACCATCGCCGGCATTTCGTCGATGTCCTCGAGTTCGTCGCAAGGCCTGACCGTCATCACCATCCAGTTCGAACTCAACCGGAACATCGATGGCGCGGCGCTCGACGTACAGACCGCCTTGACCATCGCGCAACGGCGACTGCCGATCGAGATGACGATTCCGCCAAGTTTCCGCAAAGTGAATCCGGCTGATTTTCCGGTGCTGTTCGTTTCGCTGGGGTCGACGACGCTGCCGCTCTCGGCGGTCAACGAATACGGCGACATTACCGTCGGGCAGGCACTGTCGCAGTTGCCGGGTGTGGCGCAGGTTACAATTTTCGGCGCACAAAAATTCGCGATCCGGGTGCAGGCGGATCCCGAGGCGGCCGCGGCGCGCGGGCTTTCGCTCGAGGATATCCGGGCTGCGGTTTCACGCGCCAACTCCTCGACGCCCGTAGGTACCTTGAACGGCCCGAAGCAGGACATTTCCCTTGTCGCCTCTGGGCAGATGGATAAGGCGGCCGACTACAGCCATATCGTCGTGGCATGGCGTAACGGTTCGCCCGTGAAGCTGGACGAGGTCGCGCGCATCTACGACAGCGTGGAAAACGACAAGATCGCGACCTGGTTGAATGATCGTCGGGCGATCGTACTTGCCATTCAAAAGCAGCCCGACGCGAACACGGTGGCGGTTGTCGATGCGGTGCGCGCCAAGCTGCCTTCGTTGCGGGCGCAAATTCCACCGTCGGTCGTGATGGAAGTTTTGCTCGATCGATCGGTTTCGATCCGGCAGTCCGTGAGCGATGTCGAGGAGACCCTGCTGATCGCCGTTGCCTTGGTGATCCTGGTGATCTTCCTGTTCCTGCGTTCGGCATCGGCAACGTTCATTCCAGCTCTTGCGGTTCCGATTTCGCTGCTCGGTACCTGCGCGGTCATGTACATGCTGGATTACTCCATCAACAACATGACCCTGTTGGCGCTGACCCTGTCGGTCGGCTTCGTGGTCGACGATGCCATCGTCATGCTGGAAAACATCGTCCGCCACATCGAGCACGGCATGCGTCCATACGAGGCGGCACTGAAAGGCGCCCGCGAGATCGGCTTCACCATCATTTCGATCACGTTTTCGCTGATCGCGGTGTTTATTCCGGTGCTGCTGATGGGCGGCGTCGTCGGCCGCGTGTTCCGTGAATTCGCGGTAACGATCGCGGTGGCGATCGTGGTTTCCGGGTTCGTGTCGCTGACCCTGACGCCGATGTTGTGCGCGCGGGTGCTGAAGGCGCATGACGAAACCAGGAAGCCGAATATCGCCCTCCGTGTCTTCGAGCGGATGTTCGATTCCTGGCTTCGCGCCTATGAATGGTCGCTGGATTGGGTGCTGGCCCGCAAGGCGATGATGCTGGTGGTGACGCTGGCGACGATTGCAGGGACGATATATCTTTATATCGCCGTGCCTAAAGGGTTTTTCCCGCAGGAGGATACCGGTTTTCTGTTTGGAACGACCGAGGCGTCGACCGACACGTCATTCGAGGCGATGAAGGAACGGCAACTCGCCTTGGTCGCTATTTTACGTGCCGATCCCGCGATCGACTATATCAACAGCACCGTGGGCGCCGGCGGCCCGAACCCGACCACCAACAATGGAAGGCTGTTCGTCGCGCTTAAAGACCGCAAGGTGCGCGACGCTGCCCCTGCCGTGATTGCGCGATTGCGCCAGAAGGCCACGCAGGTTCCGGGCATGCTCGTGTTCTTCCAGAGCCTGCAAAACCTGAACATCGGCGGCCGCCCTTCAAAGAGCCAGTACCAATACACCTTGCAGAGCGGGGACACCGAGTCGCTCTATCGTGCTGCGCCGGAGATGCGCGAAAGGGTCGCGAAGGTGCCCGGATTGCTTGACGTCACGACCGACCTTTACATCAAGAATCCGCAGATGACGGTCGACATCGATCGCGAGAAGGCCGCGGTCTACGGTGTCACCGTCGATCAGGTGCGCAACCAGCTTTATAACGCCTATGGTGCGCGCCAGGTCGGCACCATCTACATGCCCTCGAACGATTACCAGATCATCCTCGAGGCGCAGCCGCAGTTTCGCGTCGATCCGTCCGACCTCTCGAAGCTCTACATGAAGACCACCAACAACCAGACCATCCCGCTCGATGCGGTCGCCAAACTGGTGCCGACGGTGGGTCCGCTGCTGATCAATCACCAGGGTCAGCAGCCGGCGGTGACGATCTCGTTCAACCTCGCGCCGAATTTCTCGCTGGGCTATGCGGTCGACCAGATCACCGCGATCGAGCAGAGCTCGAATCTTCCCGCCACCATTGCCACCGGCTTCTCCGGCACCGCGCAGGTGTTCCAGGATTCGCTGCGCGGACAAGGCGTCCTGATCCTGGCGGCGGTGTTTGCGGCTTTCGTGATCCTCGGAATTCTCTACGAAAGCTTCATTCACCCGATCACCATCATTTCCGGCCTGCCGTCGGCGGGCATCGGCGCGATCCTCACCCTGATGATGTTCAATATGGAACTGTCGGTGATTGCGATGATCGGCATCGTGATGTTGGTCGGCATCGTCAAGAAGAACGCCATCATGATGGTGGACTTTGCCCTTGAGCGCCGGCGCGTCGGCTTGAGCGCAGAACATGCCATTCGCGAAGCCGCATTGCTGCGCTTCCGCCCCATCATGATGACGACATTCGCGGCGATTTTCGGCACGCTGCCGATTGCGCTGGGCGCCGGCGCGGGGGCCGAGTTGCGTCAGCCGCTTGGCATTGCGGTGGTCGGCGGCCTCTGCCTGTCGCAGTTGCTCACCCTGTTCATCACCCCGGTGATCTATATCTATCTCGACCGCATCGAACGCCGCCTGAAACGCCGGCTCGAACCGCAGGCCGACGAGCCCGAAAACATCGAGCGGCCGCACGTGGTCGCGGCGGAATAAGGTCGAAGTTTCTAAATTGAAAAACTGGTGCCGCAGCCGCAGGAGGCGGTAGCGTTGGGATTGACCACGCGGAACGACGCGCCGATCAGGTCGTCGACGAAATCGACCTCGGATCCCGCCAGGAACGGCACGGATGCGGGATCGACCAGCACGACGGCGCTGTCACGCGCGATCACGAGATCGTCGGCCGCCTGCGCGCGATCGATGTCGAATTTGTATTGAAAACCAGAGCAGCCTCCGCCCTCGACGCTGATCCGCAGCATGGCGCCGTCACCCTCGGTCTTGAGGATTTCCCCGATGCGGCGGGCGGCCCGGTCGCTGATGACAACATTGGCGGCAGTCATGACGGTGCTCCGATGGCCGGTCCTATGCCAAATTATTTGGTATCCGGCGCCCCCCATAGTTAAGTGGGCAGGGTCCCGGAATCAAACCCTTGAGGGATTAATATACCGTGTCGGTCGGAATGGCTGCTCCTCGCTCGGCCTGTGCCTGCGATCCCGATCGCAGCCGCGGAAGGCTGTTTATCGAGCCGCCGAGCAGGACCCGCAGCCCGTTCCGGCGCGACTGCGACCGGGTCATCCATTCCACCGCCTTTCGCCGCCTGAAGCATAAGACACAAGTTTTCGTGTTCCACGAGGGCGATCATTACCGCACCCGGCTGACCCACACGCTGGAGGTGGCACAGATCGCCCGCGCGATCGCCCGCCAGCTTGGGCTCGATGAGGATTTGACGGAAACGCTGGCGCTGGCCCACGACCTCGGTCATCCGCCGTTCGGCCACGCCGGCGAACGCGCGCTGGATGCCTGCCTGCAAGCCCACGGCGGGTTCGACCACAACGCGCAGGCATTGCGCGTCGTGACGGCGCTGGAGCATCGCTATCCCCAGTTCGACGGACTCAACCTGACCTGGGAGTCGCTGGAAGGCATCGTCAAGCACAATGGCCCGCTGACCGATCGCAACGGGTCCGCGAAGGGGCGCTATCGCGACCATGGCATTCCCATCGGTGTATGCGACTACGTCGAAGTCCACGATCTGGAGCTATGGAGCTTTGCCTCGCTGGAGGCGCAGGTTGCGGCGATCGCCGACGACATCGCCTACGACGCCCACGACATCGACGATGGCCTGCGGGCCGGCCTGTTCAGGGTTGACGATCTCAAGGTCATGCCGCTGGCGGCGGAAATGATCGCGAATATCGCAAAACACTATCCCGGTCTCGATGACGACCGGCGCGGCGCGGAATTGGTGCGGGAACTGATTTCATATCTGATCGGTGCCGTTGTCGCGGAGGCGCGCCGGCGTCTTGAGGCGGCGCAGCCGGCATCGGTCGACGATGTCCGCAACCATGGTGACGTCCTGATCGCGTTTCCGGCAGGCGTCGTGGAGGCCGAGGCCGGCATCAAGGCGTTCCTGAAGCAAAGGATGTACCGGCATCCGCGGGTGATGCGGGTGATGGGCGAGGCCGAACAGATCCTGTTCGACCTGTTCGGGCGTTATCAGAAGATGCCCGGCGAACTGCCGGCCGAGTGGCTGCCGCAGGATGGCTGCGATACCGAAACCGAGCGCGCGCGGCGAATCGGCAACTTCATCGCCGGAATGACCGACCGCTTCGCGCTGACCGAACATCAAAGGCTTTTTAACTCGACCCCGGATTTGCGTTAGGCGGCCCCTCAGCCGCATGAGCGGCACAACCTGGTCCAGCCACGCATGGCCGACAAAGCTTCACCGCCGCATCTTTTCGCCGACGTTCTCGCGCGGGTGCATGCAGCTTGCGGCGCGCTCGCCGCGGAAGGCGGATGGGCTGCGGGCATCGACCTTTCGCGCGTCGTGGTCGAGCCACCGCGCGAGGCCGCGCACGGCGATATGGCGACCAACGCCGCGATGGTGCTGGCAAAGGAAGCCAAGG
Source organism: uncultured Alphaproteobacteria bacterium (assembly GCA_963742425.1). Lineage (GTDB taxonomy): Bacteria > Pseudomonadota > Alphaproteobacteria > Rhizobiales > Xanthobacteraceae > Bradyrhizobium. The sequence continues at coordinate 584,565 of CAVULR010000001.1, read as the reverse complement.
CAAAACCGCGCGATCTGGCCGAGGCGGTCGCACTGAAGTTGCGCGCGGACGATCTGATTGCTTCCGCCGTCGTCGCTGGTCCCGGCTTCATCAACCTGACCTTGAAACCAACGGCCTGGTCGGACGCGCTGCGCGCCGTGCTGCGCGAGGGCGACAGCTACGGGCAAAGCGCGATCGGCGCGGCGGAAAAGGTCAATGTCGAATATGTGTCGGCCAATCCCACCGGGCCGATGCATGTCGGGCATTGCCGCGGCGCGGTGTTCGGCGACGCGCTGGCAAGCCTGCTTCAATTCGCGGGCTATGACGTCACGCGCGAATACTACATCAACGACGCCGGCGCGCAGGTCGATGTGCTCGCGCGCTCGGCCTTTCTAAGGTATCGCGAGGCGCTTGGCGAAACCATCGGCGCCATTCCGGAAGGGCTTTATCCCGGCGACTATCTGATGCCGGTGGGGCAGGCGCTGGCCGCCGAGTACGGCGACAAGCTTTTGGCAATGCCGGAAGGCGTCTGGCTGCCGATCGTGCGGGCAAAAGCCGTTGCCATGATGATGGACGAGATCAAGGGCGATCTTGCCGCACTCAACATCAAGCACGACGTCTTCTTTTCCGAACGGTCGCTGACCGAATCCGGCAACAACAAGGTCACCGAAACGATCGACTATCTCCGCTCCAAAGATGACGTTTACCAGGGGCGGCTGCCACCGCCAAAAGGCGGCGCGGCGGTCGAGGATTACGAAGATCGCGTCCAGACGCTGTTCCGCGCCACCGCCTATGGCGACGATGTCGATCGCCCGCTCAAGAAATCGGACGGCTCGTATACCTATTTTGCTTCCGACATCGCCTATCACAAAAACAAATTCGATCGCGGCTTTCGCAACCTCGTCGACGTCTGGGGCGCCGATCACGGCGGTTACATCAAGCGCGTGCAGGCCGCGATCAAGGCCGTCACCTCGGGGCAGGCGGTGCTGGATGTGAAGATCGTGCAGCTCGTCAAGCTGCTGCGCAATGGCGAGCCGGTGAAAATGTCGAAACGGTCCGGCGAATTTGTCACCTTGCGCGAGGTGGTGGACGAGGTCGGTTCCGACGCGGCGCGGTTCATGATGTTGTTCCGCAAGAATGACGCGGTGCTGGATTTCGATCTCGCCAAAGTCATCGAGCAATCCAGGGACAACGCCGTGTTCTACGTCCAGTACGGCCACGCGCGCGGCCACTCGGTGTTCCGCAACGCCCGGGAGATGGTTCCCGACCTGCCGGAGGAGGCCGGCGCGCGGGCGGCGTTCCTCAGCGAAGCCGCCGTGGAACGACTGACCGACCCCGCGGAACTCGGTCTGCTCAGGCTGCTTGCGCTATATCCCCGGACCGTGGAGGCCGCAGCGGTCGCACATGAGCCACACCGAATCGCTTTTTACCTCTATGATGTCGCCAGCGAATTTCATGCGCTATGGACGAGGGGGCGGGACTTGCCCTATTTACGCTTCATTATCAATAATGATGCAGGGCTCACAAAGGCGCGGCTGGCCTTGGTTCAGGGCGTCGTCTCGGTTCTGGCCTCCGGCTTAGCCATTCTCGGCGTGCATGCTCCGGACGAGATGCGGTAAATTGGGCGGACGCTGCTCACACAGGTAATTGTGAGAGCATTTGGCAGGGTTGCTTCGTCAGTAATAAACGAGTTTCCGGCTTTCCCGAAGGGAACGCATCATCACGATGGCTGATCGATACCAGAATAGAACCTTTTCGAACGATGACGGTTACGATCACAGCAGTGATCAACCCGCCCCGCGAAGGGACGAAAGCGATCCGCTTGCCGAACTCGCAAGGCTGATCGGTCAGACCGATCCGTTCGGCACGATGCGGGGTAATCGGCCGGCCCCGCCGCACCGGCTCGCGCGCGAGCCCTACCAGCCTCCGGCATCGGCAGATGAGGATGACGCCCCGCCCGCGGGCCCGCCACCCTGGATGCAGCGCGCCAACAGGCAGGAAGTTTCACCGCGGGATCGATCGCAGGATTACCCCGAGGATGACGCCGAGGATTATCCGAATGCGGTGCATCCATTGCAGCGCTACGCGGATGTGCATGCCGCGCGCGAGCCGGATTATCAAGCGGCGCCGCAACATGCCGACGAGCCTGATCCGTCGCGTTACGACGAAGCGCTGTACGGCCAGCTCGACACCGGCGCGCAGGATTCGCGACTCGATCCGGTTTATGCGGAGAACGCTTACGCTTATCAGGACGGCTATGACGAGGGGGAGCACCGGCCGCCAAGGCGCCGCGGCGGCCTCGTTACGGTCGCCGTCGTTCTTGCGCTGGCGGTGGTGGGGACGGGGGCTGCGTTTGCCTATCGCACCTATGTCGGATCGGTCCGCAGCGGCGAGCCGCCAATCATCAGGGCTGATGCCGGCCCGACCAAGATCGTGCCGGCGCCGTCGGACGGCACGGCCAAGGTGCCGGACCGCATGGCCACCGGCGATGGCGCCGAGAAAATCGTTCCGCGGGAAGAGGCGCCGGTCGACGTCAACGCAAAGTCCGGCCCGCGCGTGGTGTTTCCGCCGTTGAACCAGAACAGCAATCCGCCGCAAGCGGCGAGCCTCACTCCCAATGCCCTGCCGCCGGGAAACGCCGCCAACGGCACGCTGCCCAACAATGAGCCGCGAAAGATCAAGACGGTTTCCGTCCGCGGCGAGCAGCCCGATGGCCTCGCGGCACCGGTCGGCGCTCCGCCTCCATCGGCGAAGAACGCGCCGGCTGCGCGAGCCACGGGGTCGGTCGTCGTACCAAATCCATCATCCACCGCCAACGCGAGCGCCAGTGCGCCGCTGTCGCTGGCGCCACAAGCCGTCCCACCGGCCCCGCCGCCTGTGGAATTGCGCACCCGGGTTGCGACCACCACCCCTACGCAAACCGCTCCAGCAGCTAGCCCAAGCAGCGGGGGGTACCTCGTTCAGGTGTCCTCGCAACGCAATGAGGCCGACGCCCAGTCCTCCTATAGGGCCCTGCAAGTTAAGTTCCCGGCGGTCCTGGGGTCGCGGCAACCGGTGATCAAGCGCGCCGATCTCGCCGATAAGGGCGTGTACTACCGCGCCATGGTCGGCCCGTTCGGCACGCCCGAGGAGGCCTCCCAATTCTGCGGCAACCTGAAGAGCGCCGGCGGGCAGTGCGTCATCCAAAGGAATTGATGACCTTGTTGACCCTCGGGCCGTCAGCGGGCTAATCGGCCGCAATGAACACGCGGGCCTTCATCACGGGCGTATCCGGACTGGAACTAACCCGATCGGAGCGTGAATTCATTCGCACTGCGCGGCCCTGGGGATTTATTCTTTTCAAGCGGAATATCGACACACCTGCCCAAGTAACGCTGCTTATTGCTCAATTGCGCAAGGAAATCGGCAACCAGAGCGCTCCGGTCCTGATCGACCAGGAGGGCGGTCGGGTCCAGCGTCTGGGGCCGCCGCATTGGCCCGTTTATCCGCCCGGAGCTGTCTTTGGCGCGCTCTATGACATCGACCATGGGCTCGGCCTGTCGGCGGCGCGGTTGGGCGCGCGGCTGATCGCGGCGGACCTTGACGATCTCGGTGTGACCGTGGATTGCCTGCCGCTTGCGGACGTGCCGGCGCCAGGGGCCGATGCCGTGATAGGCAACCGCGCCTATGGGAGCGAGCCCGCCAAGGTGGCGGCCATCGCCCGTGCCGTGACCGAGGGGTTGGAGCAGGGCGGCATTTTGCCGGTCCTCAAGCACATTCCCGGGCATGGAAGGGCGGCCGCGGATACCCATTTCAGCCTTCCAGTGGTTGAAACCTTGAAATCGGAGCTGGAACTGACGGATTTTGCCGCCTTCCGACCCCTGGCGGACCTGCCGATGGCGATGACCGCCCATGTTGTGTTTAGTGCGTTCGACCCCGCCCATCCGGCGACGACTTCTGCGACAATCATCCAGCAAGTGATTCGGGGTCTGATCGGGTTCCAGGGTTTGTTGATGAGTGATGACGTGTCCATGAATGCGTTGGCGGGTTCGATCGCCGAGCGGACCCGCGCCATCCTGGCGGCAGGCTGCGACATGGTCCTGCACTGCAACGGCCGACTGGACGAAATGCGTGAAGTTGCGCGTGAGACGCCGGAATTGTCGGGCAAGGCGCTGGAGCGCGCCAGACGGGCGCTGGCGGCGCGGAAAGCTCCGCAAGCGTTTGATCGGCTGACGGCGCGGGCCGAACTCGACGCGTTGATTGAACGGGCAGGGACCGCAGGCGCATGACGGCGGAAATATTGTCGTTTGAAACGGGCCGGCCCGCCGAACTGGCGGACCACGAGCCGTCGCTGGTCGTCGACGTCGAGGGCTATGAGGGCCCGCTCGATTTGCTGCTGGCGTTGGCGCGGCAGCAGAAGGTCGATCTCGCCAAGATTTCCATTCTGGCTCTGGCCAACCAGTATCTGGTGTTCATCGAGGCAGCGCGGAAGATTCGACTGGAGCTTGCCGCCGACTATCTCGTGATGGCGGCATGGCTTGCGTTTCTGAAATCGCGGCTGTTGTTGCCCGAACCCGTCTCGGCCGATGGACCAAGCGCCGAGGAGATGGCGACCGCGCTCGCCAACCGGCTGCGCCGGCTCGAGGCCATTCGCGAAGCGTCGAACCGGCTGATGAACCGCCCGCAATTGCAGCGCGATATTTTTCCCCGCGGCGATCCCGAAACCATCGCCGAAATCCGCCATCCGCGGTTTACGGCAACGCTGTTCGACCTGCTCACCGCCTACGCCGCGCAGCGCCAGCAGCGGGTGCTGGCCACGGTGCATTTTGCAAAACGCACGGTGTGGTCATTGAACGAAGCGAGAGCGTCTCTGGAGCGGCTTGTCGGAATGGCAGCGGATTGGAGCCGGCTCGACGAATATCTGCTCAACTACGTCGTCGATCCCTCGCAAAAAGCAACGGTTTTTGCGTCAAGCTTCGCAGCGGCGCTGGAATTGGTCAGGGAAGGCGCGGTGGACTTGCACCAGAAACAGGCGTTCGCGCCTTTGTATTTTCGAAAGCGGCCGCCGTCATCGGGTTCCGATGCGGTGACCGTGCCGGAACTGCCGGCCGAGTAAGTTTAAAGAAGGAGATGCCATGGTGAGCCTCGCGGAAAGACGCAAAGCGGATGCCGAGGAGCCGTCGATGGATCCGCAGGCGCGGCCGGAGGAATTGAGGCTCTTGGAGGCGCTCTTGTTTGCCTCGAGCGAGCCGCTCGATCAGGCAACGCTTGCCAAGCGGATGCCTGACGGCGTGGACGTCAAGGTCGCGCTCGCGCAATTGCAGGCGGATTACGCCTCCCGCGGCGTCAATCTGGTTCGCGTTGCCAATAAGTGGACCTTCCGCACCGCCGGCGATCTGTCCTGGCTGATGACGCGGGAAACCACGGAGACACGGCGGCTCTCGCGCGCGGCCATCGAAATGCTTGCGATCATCGCCTATCATCAGCCGGTCACCCGCGCGGAAATCGAGGAAATCCGCGGGGTGATAACCTCCAAAGGCACGCTCGATGTGCTGCTGGAAACCGGGTGGATCCGGCCGCGCGGCCGCCGCAAAACGCCCGGCCGTCCACTGACCTTCGGAACCACGGAGGCCTTCCTGTCGCAATTCAGCCTGGAGGCGCTCGGCGATCTGCCAGGCCTTGAGGAGCTGAAAGGGAACGGACTATTGGATTCACGACTGCCTTCCGGCTTCAATGTTCCGACGCCATCCGACGACCCGGCCCTGCGCGAGGACGAGGATCCGTTGGAAATCGGCGATCTGGAACTGTCGCTGGCGCCGCCGGTAGAGCCCGAAACCGGCGACGGAAGCTAGTTCGGCTTCGATTGCGCCAGCCTGCGACATGTTGGCGGCGCCGGTTAACGGTGCGCTGCATTAACGCCGATTTGACGCGGCGTAAGTCCTTGTTTTTGACACCTCCCGAGCCTAGTTTCTCAACAGGTTAGGGCCGGGACGCCGGCTTTGCGTATTTGGAGGGTTGCAGGATGGGTTCGCTTAGCATTTGGCACTGGATCGTCGTGATCGCAGTGGTCCTGCTATTGTTCGGGCGCGGCAAGATTTCAGATCTGATGGGTGACGTCGCGCAGGGCATCAAGGCCTTCAAGAAGGGCATGCAGGACGATGACAAGACCGCGGAGAAGCCCGAGCCCGTGAAGACCATCGATCACAACGCAACGCCGTCCACGGCGACGCGGTCGGATGTCGGCAGCAAGGCTGTCTGAGCACCGAAGTCTGGCGATGCGCCGACACAAGGCCGGTTGAGGGAGACGCGGGACAGCCCAAATTCTTGTCAGGCTTTTGGGAAATCGTCTCGCGTGAGCGGATTTTTTCATGTTCGACATCGGGTGGAGTGAACTGGTCGTCATCGCGGTTGTCGCGCTGATCGCCATCGGCCCGAAAGAACTGCCTGGCGTGCTGCGGATGGTCGGGCAATGGATGGGCAAGGCGCGCAAGATGGCCGCCGAATTCCAGGGCCAATTCCAGGAAGCGATGCGCGAGGCCGAAATGGCCGACCTCAAAAAGAGCTTCGACGAGGTCAAACAGGCCGCGACCGACTTCGCCGGCGGCAATCTGATGACCTCGCTGGAGAAGGACGTCAACAGCGCGCTGAAGATCGAGGACATCGACAAGCCGGCGCTGCCGGAAACCGAGACGCCGGCGATTTCAAAGGTTGAAACGCCGGCGATCGAGGCTCCTGCAGCGCCTCCGGCGGCGGAAGCGCCGATCCCCCGGGTTTTCACCGAGGCCGATGCGCAGACGCTGGCCGCCCAACCGTTGGCCATTACGCGGGAATTGGAGATCCGGCAGGACACGGCAATCGCGACCCCTGACGGGCCACGGGACGCCAAAGCGTCATGAGCGACGAGGACATCGAGGCCAGCAAAGCGCCATTGATGGACCATTTGATCGAGCTGCGCTCGCGGCTGATCAAGGCGCTGCTGGCATTCGGCGTGGCCTTTATCTTCTGCTTCTTTTTCGCGAAACAAATCTACAACGTGCTGGTGTGGCCCTTCGTCTGGATCGCCGGCCCGGAAAATTCGAAGTTCATCTACACCGCACTTCTGGAATATTTCCTGACCCAGCTGAAGCTCGCGCTGTTCGGCGCCGGTTTCATTTCCTTCCCGATCGTGGCCGCGCAAATCTACAAGTTCGTGGCGCCCGGCCTCTACAAGCACGAACGCGGGGCGTTCCTGCCCTATCTCATCGCCACCCCGGTCTTCTTCGTGTTGGGGTCGATGCTGGTCTATTTCGTGGTGCTGCCGATGCTGGTGCGCTTCTCGCTCGGCATGCAGCAGGTGGGAGGCCCCGAGACCGCCCAGATCCAGTTGCTGCCCAAGGTCGGCGAATACCTGTCGCTGATGATGTCCCTGATCTTCGCATTCGGGGTTGCGTTCCAGCTTCCGGTGATCCTGACACTGCTGGGACGGATCGGAATCATCACCTCCAAGCAGCTGCGCGAGAAGCGCCGCTATTTCATCGTGATCGCCTTCATCATCGCGGCTGTGCTGACGCCGCCGGACGTGATCAGCCAGGCCTCGCTGGCGCTGCCGCTGCTGGCGCTGTACGAAGGCTCGATCGTTGCCGTGCGCATGGTCGAGAAAAAGGCCGCCACCGCCAAGGCTTCGGCCGCAGCCCCCCCGCCGTCCGCGAGCCCGCCGCCGGAGGCCAATCCGGCGGAGTAGCGCGCGGGCGCCCCGGTCAAGTTTGCTGCTAATATCGCGTCGATTCCCGCCGTCATCGTCCGCGCATGCGGACGATCCAGTAATCCGTGCAGTCAAACTGTTTTAAAACGCGCCTATTCGGGTTACTGGATGCCCGCCTGTCATCGGGCTCGCCGAAGGCGAGACCCTATGGCGGGCATGACGCCTCAGCAATTGCGACGCCACAGGACTCTAGCCCTATGCACGACATCAAATGGATCCGCGAGAATCCTGGCGCCTTCGACGCCGCGCTGAAGCGGCGCGGGCTCGCGCCATTGTCGGCCGTGCTGCTTGCGATCGATGAGGAGCGCCGCGCGGCAATCGTCAGATCGGAGCAGGCGCAGGCGCGGCGTAATTCGGCATCGAAGGAAATCGGCGACGCCAAGAAGGCAAAGGACGAAGCGCGCGCCGCCAAGCTGATGGCCGAGGTCACTGAGCTCAAGACAACCATGCCGGAACTTGAACTCGCGGCTAAGACGGCAGACGACGAGCTTGCCCAAGCGTTGGGAGGGATTCCGAATCTCCCGCTGGACGAAGTGCCCGACGGCCTCGACGAGCACGGCAATGTGGTGCGGCATCATTTCGGCGCGGTACGCAACTATGCGTTCGCGCCGAAGCCACACGACGATCTCGGCGGTGCGCTTGGCTTCATGGATTTCGAGACCGCGGCAAAACTGAGCGGTGCACGCTTTGTGGTGCTGAAGAAGGGTTTGGCGCGGCTGGAGCGCGCGATCGGACAATTCATGCTCGATCTCCACACGGCCGAACACGGCTATACCGAAATCAATCCACCGCTATTGGTGCGCAATGATGTGATGTTCGGCACCGGGCAGTTGCCGAAATTTGAAGACGATCAGTTCTGGGCCATCAAGGGTGAGTTGCTCGCCGACGTCGATAAAGAGGAGGTGGCAGCCGTTGAAGGAGCTGCCGCGGCCACCGCGCATGTGGGCCTCCTTGAAAAACTGAGGAACGAACGGCTCGGCCTCATCCCCACCGCCGAAGTCTCGCTGACAAACCTCGTTCGCGAATCCATCCTCGATGAAAAAGAATTGCCGATGCGGTTTGCGGCATTGACGCCGTGCTTTCGCGCCGAGGCGGGGGCTGCCGGGCGCGACACCCGCGGCATGATCCGCCAGCACCAGTTCACCAAGGTCGAACTGGTCTCGATTGCGACACCCGAGACCAGCCGCGACGAGCACGAGCGCATGCTGGCCTGCGCCGAGGAAGTGCTGCGCCAGCTCGATCTGCATTACCGCGTGATGACGCTGTGCGCCGGCGACATGGGCTTTTCGGCGCAAAAGACCTACGACATCGAGGTCTGGATGCCCGGGCAGGGCGAGGGCGGTGCCTTCAGGGAAATCTCGAGTTGCTCGCTGTGCGGCGAGTTCCAGGCGCGACGCATGGATGCGCGCTACCGCGGCCACGACGGCAAGCCACGCTTCGTCCACACGCTGAACGGTTCCGGCACGGCGGTCGGCCGCGCCTTGATCGCGGTGATGGAAACCTATCAGCAGGAGGACGGCTCGATCGCCGTGCCCGAGGTGCTGCAGCCCTATATGGGCGGGGTGAAGGTCGTCGAGAAAGACCGGTAATCATATCCCGGCACCACCTCGCGCATTCCATGTTGCGTAGACGGAGCGTCCGGATATCTTTGTGGCCGCCGGCGCCGAGACCTTCTTTCGAAAACGAAGCCATCGATGACCCTGCATCGCGACATCTTCTGGGTGGGCAGGCAATGGGCTGTCACCGGCTACGGCCTCCAGGCGTGCGATCAGAAGCAGAAGGGCAAATTCGATATCGAGTCCGCCAGGCTATGGGAAGATGGCGTGCTGGAGGCGATGCGCGAACTGGCCTGGCTCAATAACGAGGACTTCGACAAGGCGATCGCGATTGCGCGCAAGCGTTACCCGGCACCCGCCACCTCGCCTGAGGCGATAAACACACTGCCCGCGGCGAGCGTACCGGACTTGAAGGAAACAGGCATGAAGGCGCCGGGCCGGAAAGAATCGAGCTTGAAAGACAGTCCAGGGGAGCCGAAACCGCCTGTTCAAAAATTCGACATGCGGGTCGAAAGCTGGCCGGCGCGATTCGCGCCACTGTGGCGGGTTCGCGTCACGCGCTGACCGTATTCCCCAAGCCTGATCGCGGCTCGCCGATCGCGTCGCAGCGCGGCTGTTGCTGTAGGAGGGCTGTTTCCGGCCGCTTTGGCCGGGTTTGCCTCATCAGCACGAGAAGGATAAGACGACGCACTGGCGAAAGCCGTGGAACCGATCGAAAGGGCATTCAAGCGGATGCGAATTCTCTGCACCAACGACGACGGCATCCATGCCCCCGGCCTGAAGATCGTCGAGGAGATCGCGCGCGCGTTGTCAGATGACGTCTGGGTGGTTGCGCCCGAACTCGACCAGTCAGGCGTCTCGCATTCGCTGTCGCTGAACGATCCACTGCGCCTGCGCGAGATCGGCCCGCGCCATTTCGCGGTCCGGGGCACGCCGACCGACTGCGTGATCATGGGCGCACGCCACATCCTCGGCGAAACCATGCCGGATCTGGTTCTTTCCGGCGTCAACAAGGGGCGCAACGTCGCGGAAGACGTCGTCTATTCCGGCACCATCGCCGGCGCGCTGGAGGGCACTATTCTCGGAATTCCGTCCTTTGCGCTCTCGCAGGAATTCAGCATGGAGACCCGCCATGCGCCGCTCTGGGAGACGTCACTGGAGTTCGGTCCCGCAATCCTGCGCAAGGTGATCGACGCCGGCGTGCCAAAAGACACCGTCATCAATGTCAACTTTCCCGCTTGCCCACCCCGGGATGTCGCCGGCGTGCGCGTGACGCGGCAGGGCAAGCGCAACCTCGGCTTTCTCAAGGTCGACCAGCGCCGCGACGGTCGCGGCAATCCGTATTTCTGGATCGGGTTCGAACGCGCCGCCAGCATGGATATGCCGGCCGAAGGTACCGACCTGGCAGCCCTTGCGGGGCGTTATGTCTCGGTGACGCCGCTGCGGCTCGACCGCACCAACGACGAATTCTCGCAGGCGCTGACCGCGACGCTGAAGTGAAGCTTGCACAACCCCGCCGACAAGGACGGCCATCGATACCGGTCTATACCGTCGCGCCCCTCAACGCGGTCTCGATCACCTTCCCCAAGGTTTCGAGCTGGAAAGGCTTCTGCAGCGCGGGGCGGTCACGGTATTCCGGGGGAAGGCCTGAGGAGCCGTATCCGGTCGCGAAGATGAACGGGCGGTTGCGCGCGGCAATCAGTTCGGCAACCGGCGATATCACCTTGCCATTGACGTTGACGTCGAGAATGGCGAGGTCGAACTCGGTGCTTTGCGCAAGCCTGATGGCTTCGTTGATCTCGCCGGCCTCGGCGACGACGTGATAGCCGAGCTCCTCAAGCATGTCGGCCACCATCATCCGGATCATGACCTCGTCCTCGACGAGGAACACAGAACCCCGCGGCATCCGCGTCGCAGCCATGATGATGTCCTTGCCCGTCCCTTGACTTGAAGCCTGCAAATAATTCTATCAGCCGCAATGTCAACGCGCCCGGCTCGAAGCTACCGTCGCGCATATTAGATTGATTGCTGGCCACATCAACGCCAAGGTTACGCGCCGGGTTCCATGATGGGAACACGGAATTAGCGGCCTGCTGGGCGGGCCGCCACCAGCACCACGAGATTGAGATGCCCGCGTCCCAAAATCCGCCGGAAAAGATGATGTTTCAGCTTACCCTTCGGCGGCGCGGGATCAGCGACCAGGCTGTGCTGCGCGCCATGGAGGAGATCCCGCGGGAAGTCTTCGTCGAGCCGGCCAATCGCGCGGATGCCTACCGCGACAGCGCGCTCGGCATCGCCTGTGGGCAAACCATCAGCCAGCCTTTCGTGGTGGCTTACATGACCGAACAGTTGCAACTGCAAAAACATCACCGTGTGCTCGAGATCGGGGCCGGCTCGGGCTACCAGGCCGCCATCCTTTCACGGCTTTGCCGGCACGTGCTGACGATCGAGCGCTACCGGACGCTGGCCGATGGCGCCCGGGCGCGACTTGAGAAGGTCGGATGCGACAATGTCGAGGTCTTGCTGGGGGATGGCTTCGACATTCCCGCCAGCGTCGGCAATTTCGACCGCATCATCGTCACGGCGGCGATGGAAGAAGTTCCCGAAGCCTTAACCGCTCGACTCGAACCCGGCGGTATCATGATCGTACCGGTCGGTCCCCATCACGGCATCCAGACCTTGGTCCGCATCGTCCGGACCGACACCGGTTTCGATCGCAAGGAGCTGGTGGACGTGCGTTTTGTGCCCGCCCTGCCGGGGATTGCTCGCGAACTCTAGAAGATCGGCTGCGCCGCCAACGCCTTATTCGCAGGGTTAAGCGGTTGTTTACTAGGGACGTGTTTACTCAAAACCGTACTTTGTTGCGTATGAGTGAGTAACCATGTCCCGTATCGTCGAGTTGCTTTGCTCGCGCCGCATGCCGCAGGTGGCGGCGTTGGCACTGATGTCGATTGGGTTTGCCGGCTGTAGCGGCGACATGTCGAGCCGCCTGTCGCAAAATTCCTTTTCCAATCCATTTGCCTCCCAACAGGAAGCCACGAGCGCCGTGGCAGCGCCCGCCGTCGAGCGGCGCGAACTCCCGGCTCGTCCACAGGTTTCGCAGGCGCTGCCGCCGCCGATCTCCGCGCCGAAGTCCTATCCGGCCGCGAATGCCGGTGTATCCGGCGGCGGGCACGGGCTTCCGTCCTACGCCTCGCCGGCGCACCCGATCGAGACCACCGGCAGCGCCGGGCCTCGTTCGGTCGCGGCGATCCGTGGGCCCGGCCAAGGCACCACCATCATCGTAGGCACCAGCGACACGCTCGAAACCCTGGCCCATCGCTACAATGTCAAGCCCGCGGCCATTCTGCAGGCTAACGGTTATAAGGGGCCGCGCACCCTATCGCCGGGCCAGCAGCTTATCATTCCGTTCCAGACACCTTCGACGATAGCCGCGCCGGCAATATCTGCGCCCCTGGGCAAGCCGGTGGTTGCCGCGTCATCGGTTCATGTCGTCAATCCCGGCGATACGCTGCTCAGTATCGCCCATCGCAATCACATATCGCTGTCGGAACTGGCAAAAGCCAACCACATCGACCCCTCGGCGAAAATCAAGCTTGGCATGAAACTGACCGTCCCCGCCTCGAAGTCGGCAGCGATTGCGCCGGCCGGGCCGCCGGAGGTCGTAGCCGCCCAGCCTGCCGGCGGATTGACGCCGCCTGAGTCCAAAATGGCCGCGGCCTCAGGCGGTCCGCAGCAGAGCGTACGGCTGGCCCAGGCCACCACAAAGATCGACGAAGCTTCGGCTGAAGCGCCGGTCAAGGCAGCCGAGACCACCGGGGGACTGCCGACATTCCGCTGGCCGGTGCGCGGCAAGGTGATCACCAGCTACGGCGCCAAGACCAACGGCAAGGCGAACGACGGGATCAATCTGGCGGTGCCGGAAGGCACGCCGGTGAAGGCGGCTGAAGACGGCGTCGTGGCCTATTCCGGAAATGAACTCAAGGGTTACGGCAATCTGGTTCTGGTTCGGCACTCCAACGGCTACGTCACCGCATATGCCCATGCGAGTGAGCTGTTGGTAAAGCGCGGGGACACGATCAAGCGCGGCCAGATCATTGCCAAATCGGGCCAATCGGGCGAGGTGGGGTCGCCGCAGCTCCACTTCGAGATCCGTAAAGGCTCTTCGCCGGTCGACCCGCTCCAATTCCTCAACGGGGCGTGAAAGCGGCTACGCTAACGCCCACCGCTGTCATCGCCCGGCCAGACCGGGCGACCCAGTATTCCACCGACGTCTGCGAATGAACCGTGAAGCCGCAGCCGCTTTCGCGGGGATGACGACGTGGGTGACGAACGCACAATCGCGATCTACTTTCCGCTCAGCCTCACGCCGAGCCGTCCGGCCAGTTCCTGCGTGAACTGCCAGGCGACGCGCCCCGAGCGCGAGCCGCGCGTGGTCGCCCATTCCAGCGCCTCATGCTCGAGTTCAGCTTCAGCGATCTCGATTCCGAAATGGGCGCAATAGCCTTTCACCATGGCGAGGTATTCATCCTGGCTGCAGCGGTGAAAGCCGAGCCATAATCCGAAGCGGTCGGAGAGCGACACTTTCTCCTCGATCGCCTCGCCGGGATTGATGGCCGTGGAGCGCTCGTTCTCCATCATGTCGCGCGGCAATAGATGCCTTCGATTCGAGGTGGCGTACAGGATCACATTGTCGGGCCGGCCCTCAATGCCGCCTTCCAGCACCGCTTTTAGCGACTTGTAGGAGGTGTCGTTGCCGTCGAATGACAGGTCGTCGCAGAACACGATGAAATGGAATGGTGACAGGCGCAGCAGCGCCATCAGCATGGGTAGGCTTTCGATATCCTCGCGATGGATTTCGATGAGCTTGAGGCGATCGGCAGGCTTGCGGTTCATGTTGATGCTCGCATGCACCGCCTTCACCAGCGACGATTTGCCCATGCCCCGCGCGCCCCATAGCAGCGCGTTGTTGGCGGGAAGTCGGTTGGCAAAGCGCTCGGTGTTCTCGATCAGGATATCGCGCATCCGGTCGATCCCCTTGAGGAGACCAAGGTCGACGCGGCTGACGTGAGGCACCGGCGCCAGCCTTCCGTTCGGATGCCAGACAAAGGCATCGGCGGTGCCAAAGGAGTCGGCCGCGCCGGATGGTGGGGTAGCGGCGGACAGGTGCAAGGCGATCGCTTCAAGGGCGCGCGCTATGCGCTCGTTCGCAACCCCCGCGCGGGCGGCGGGCAGTCGTCGCGTCGCGCGCACGGATTTGGCGGCCACCGCCTTCGAGGCGATGCGGGAGCCAGTTTTCCGGGGCTTTTTTGACATCTTCGGGCTTCCTGACCATGCACCCATATCGGGCCTTCAACGGGGCCGCAAGCCACTCAAATGAAGGACAAAAGGCAGGTTGGGCGGCGTTGCAATTGGGACCGCGGCCGCTATAGTCCGCGCGAATTTGCCCGAACCGGCCCGACGTCAAGACGTTGCCGGCTCATTCCCTTTGCATGAGGATTGCCCGAATGCTGATTACTCCTGCCTTTGCCCAGGCCGCGGCCGGAGGCGATACCAACAGCATGTTGATGTCGCTGCTGCCGTTCGCGCTGATCTTCGTGATCATGTATTTCCTGATTCTGAGGCCGCAGCAGAAGAAGGTGAAGGACCACGCCGAATTGGTGAAGAACATCCGCCGCGGCGACACCGTCGTTACATCCGGCGGGCTGGTCGGCAAAGTGACGAAAGTGGTCGATGACGACCAGATCGAATTTGAAATCTCCGATGGCGTCAGGGTTCGGCAAATGCGGCAGATGATCTCGGGTGTGCGGGCCAAGGGCGAGCCGGCGAAGGAAAAGACCGATACCGCCAAGGACGAGATGTCCTCCAGCTAATTCTTTTTTCGCGCCGCATTCTCCTGATTCTGACGGATCGACTAGATGTTGTATTTCACGCGGTGGAAGGTGCTGGCGATCATCCTGACGGCGCTTGTGGTGTGCCTTTGCGCCGTTCCGAATTTCTTCCCCGAGTCCCGGGTCAAGACCTGGCCGGGATGGGCGCAGCGTCGGCTCGTGCTCGGCCTCGATTTGCAGGGCGGCTCCTACCTTCTGCTTGAGGTCGATTCCAACTACATCAAAAAAGACAAGCTCGATCAGGTCCGCGACCAGGTCCGCGGCACGCTGCGCGAGGCCAAGATCGGCTATACCGGGCTTGCCGTGCGCAACGACAGTGTCGAGGTGCGCATCAGCAAGGACACCGACGCGCAGAACGCGCTGACAAAATTACGCGAGCTGTCGCAACCGCTCGGCGGCTTGCTCGGCTCCAGCGGCCAGCGCAGCCTCGAAATCAGCGATGCCGGGGGTGGACTGATCCGCCTGACGGTCCCGCAGGCGGCCATCACCGACCGCATCCGTCAGACCATCGAGCAATCGATCCAGATCGTCGAGCGCCGCGTCAACGAGCTTGGCACCGTCGAACCGCTGATCCAGCGCCAGGGCACCGATCGGATTCTCGTGCAGGTGCCGGGTTTGCAGGATCCCACCCAGCTCAAAACAATCCTGGGCAAGACCGCCAAAATGGAATTCCGCATGGTCGATACGACCGTGCCGCCGGACCAGGCCCAACAAGGCAGGTTGCCGCCCGATTCCGAATTGCTGATGAGTTCGAACTCTCCGAAGGTACCCTATGTTATCAAGAAGCAGATCCTGGTCTCCGGTGGCGATTTGACCGACGCGCAACCCGGCTTCGACCAGCGCTCGGGCGAGCCGATCGTCAGCTTCAAATTCAATACCACGGGATCGCGCAAATTCGCCGATGCGACCACGGAGAATGTCGGACAACCCTTTGCCATCGTGCTCGACAACGAGGTGATTTCCGCCCCCGTTATCCGCGAACCGATCAGGCAGGGCCAAGGCCAGATTTCCGGCAGCTTTACCGTCCAGCAGGCCAACGATCTGGCGATCCTGCTGCGCGCCGGCGCGCTGCCGGCGCCGCTGACGATCATCGAGGAACGCACGGTGGGCCCGGGCCTCGGCCAGGATTCGATCGAGAAGGGCGAACTCGCGGCCTATGTCGGCTCGATCATGGTCATCGTGTTCATGCTGGTTACCTACCGGCTGTTCGGCGTGTTCGCCAATATCGCGGTCGCCATCAACGTCGCCATGATTTTCGGCGTACTGTCGCTGTTGAACGCGACGCTGACCTTGCCCGGCATCGCCGGCATCGTGCTGACCGTCGGCATCGCGGTCAATTCCAACGTGCTGATCTACGAGCGCATCCGCGAGGAATTGCGCGGCGGGCGCACCGCGATTTCGGCGATCGACGCCGGCTTCAAGCGCGCGCTGTCGACGATTCTGGATTCCAACATCACCACCTTCATTGCCGCCGCCGTGCTGTTCTATATCGGCACCGGCCCGGTGCGCGGCTTCGCCGTGACGCTCGGCATCGGTATTATAACCACGGTATTCACGGCCTTTACGCTCACCCGCCTGATCGTCGCCGGGTGGGTACGGTGGAAGCGGCCGCAAAGCGTGCCGATCTAGCATGATCCGGAAAAGTGGACAGCGGTTTTCGGAGCACATCATGCCCCAACAGGAAGATAGAGCGGCGAACATGAGCAAGCCTGGCTGGATCATGTTCGCGCGGAGAATCCGGAGCCGGCCGTGACACATCTCGTTCTCATCGGGCTTGGCATTCTGATTACCGTGCTGACCGTGGTCAGCGCGCTCGGGCTGTTGCCGTCGCTGCGCATTGTCCCGGACAATACGCACTTTGATTTCACCCGCTTTCGCCGCATCAGTTTTCCGATCTCGGCGCTGCTGTCGATTGTCGCAATCACGCTGTTCTTTACCCATGGGCTGAATTTCGGCATCGACTTCAAGGGCGGCACGCTGATGGAGATCAAGGCCAAATCCGGCGCGGCCGATATCGCCTCGATGCGCGCGGCGCTGGGGAACCTCGGTTTGGGCGATATCCAGTTGCAGCAGTTCGGCGGCCCCGAAGACGTGCTGATCAGGGTGGCCGAACAGCCCGGCGGCGATGCCGCCCAGCAGGCGGCGGTGCAAAAGGTCCGTGGCGCGCTTGGCGACGCCGTCGAATACCGCCGCGTCGAGGTGGTGGGACCGCGCGTTTCCAGCGAGTTGCTCGCCTACGGCATGGTCGGGCTCATGCTCGCGATCTTTTCAATCCTGATCTATCTCTGGTTCCGGTTCGAGTGGCAATTTGCACTCGGCGCCATGATCGCCAACGTCCACGATATCGTGCTGACCATCGGCTTCATGTCGATCTCGCAGGTCGATTTCGATCTTACCAGTATCGCGGCGCTTCTGACAATTCTCGGCTATTCGCTGAACGACACGGTCGTGATCTATGACCGGATCCGCGAAATGCTGCGGCGTTACAAGAAAATGCCGATGCCTGAATTGCTCAACGAGTCCATCAATTCGACGCTGTCGCGCTCGATCATCACCCACGTCACGGTAACGCTGGCGCTTCTGGCGCTACTCCTGTTTGGCGGCCACGCCATCCACAGCTTCACGGCGGTGATGATGTTCGGCGTGGTGCTGGTCGGCACCTATACCTCGATCTTCATTGCCGCGCCGATTCTGATCTATCTCGGTGTCGGCACCAATCGGGCCGAGGCGCCGGACAGGCCTTCGAAAAAGTAGGCTGATCCGAACAGTGGAAACCGGCTTTCGGTCCAGTCATGCCCAGGGAAACAACAAGCCGCCCGGACGCTCCGCACCTCCCGAGGTCGGCGCCGATCGAGGCCTATGGCAACGGCGGGTTTGCCTTCGCCGACATGTCACACCGCGGCTCGTTGCTTTGCCTGCCGGACGCGATCTGGGCCTGGCCGGTCACGAGTCCCCGGGAGATCGACAAGGCCTCATTGGAACAGGTCTTCGCCGCGGCTCACGGCATCGATACGCTGATCATTGGCACCGGAACCGAGGTCTGGATGCCGCCGCGGGCGCTTCGCGAGGCATTGCGTGCGGTCGGCGTGGTGCTGGATGCGATGCAGACCGGTCCTGCGATCCGGACCTACAACATCATGATCGGCGAGCGTCGGCGCGTTGCGGCGGCGCTGATCGCGGTACCATGAGCGGCGTGGATCAGGCCCGCGCATCCGCGGCTTTCTGCGCCGAACTCGTGCGCAGCCACGATTTTTCCCGCTACGCATCCACGCTGTTCGTGCCGGTCGCGCAGCGCCGTGCGCTGTTGGCGATCTATGCCTTCAACGTCGAAATTTCCCGGGTGCGAGATCAGGTGAGTCAGCCGCTGCCCGGCGAAGTACGCTTGCAATGGTGGACCGACATGCTGGCCGGCGAGAGTCACGGCGGGGTCGAAGGTAATCCGGTCGCGGCCGAACTTGGACTGGCGATCCGCAATTATCATTTGCCGGTCGAACGGCTGTTGCGGCTGATCGACGAGCATCAATTCGACCTTTACAACGACCCGATGCCGACCATGGCGGCGTTGGAGGGCTACATCAACGACACCTCGTCGGCGCTGTTTTCGTTGGCCGCGGGCATTGCCGGTTGGCAATCTCCCGAGATCGAGCACCTCGCGCGGCATGCAGGCTTGGCGTACGGCATCGCCGAGGTGATGGCGGCACTGCCGCTGGATGTCGCGCGGCGCCAACTGTTCGTTCCGCTGCAATTGCTGGAGAGCGGCGGCAGCGGAATGGAAGAGATGTTCGCAGCCAGGGAAACTCCAAAGCTTCGCGCCGCACTGGATCAGTTAGTCGGCAAGCTGCGCGAGCATCTGACGAAATCCCTGGCGCTGATGGCGAACGTGCCCCCAGAGGTAAGGCCGGTATTTCTGCCGCTGGCGCTGGTGGCTCGGGACCTGAAACGAATGTCGCGTGCCGACAGCAATCCATTCGCACCGCGCCTCAGATCGAGACTGCAAACGCTGTGGACCCTGTGGCGGGCGTCGCGGTCGCAATTATTTAGAGGCGATGGTTGAAGTGAGCGTTCCCCGGATGCTGCGCACCGCTCTTGTGGTGCGCTGCTGATCCGGGGTCCATCCTTTTAAGCGATGTGGGTCCCGGTTCTGCGACGCATCGCTGCGCGCTGCGTCGCGCCGGGGACACAATGTAGGCGCGTCAGGAAGACGGGGGCACCAAATCCGCCGCCTCAAAATTAAACCGGTCGCGCAAGTTTTTGCGCGATTCCAGAATGTTTTTCAGGAACGCGCGATCGGTCTCGCTCGTGATCATTGGCCCGATCAGGTCGAGCTGGTTCATCGCGACGAGTTGCAGGATCTCGGTGCGGGGTTTGCCGTCGGCATCGCGCGGCAGGGCCTGCACCACCTGGATGTGTTCTGGTGGCCTGGGGCCTTTCGCTGATGCGAGTTCGTCGCGCAATCGTGCCTCGAGCGCGGCCTGGTCGGCCTCGACAAAAGCATAAAGCCCGACGCCACTGCGCCGGTCGGCGAATGCGACAATGGCGACATCGCGGACCGCGGGATTTCTCCGGATCAGATCGATCAGCACCGGCGCGTCATTGACCAGCCGCCGGCCGCCCCCCTCGCGATCGGTGAAGTCGAAGATCCCGCGGGTGATGGCGCGATAAATCTTCTTTCCGGTCTTGAGCCAGATGCTGGCGACAAACGATTTGCGCGCGAGAATTCTGCGCTCTTTCGACGTCAGCGCGTCCGGGGCGTAGCTGCGTTTGTGCTTCAGGAGATGCCGGATGTCCTCGTAGGCCGCGATCCGGAACAGCCGGCCGCGGGTCTTGAAGCAGGCCGCGAGCTGAAAATCGGTGAGATAGGCGCGGCCGTCATGGCCGCGCAGCCAGTTCTGCTCCTTGGCGAGATCGTTGTGGCAGATGCCGGCGCGATGCAGCCTGCGCAGCGCCTGCTTGGCAGAACGGAAATAAGCGGCGTCGCCGTGCGGTTTTGCCAGGTGCAGCGCGACCCCATCGATAAAGCCGCGCACCAGCGCCTGGCGGCCCGCCCATAGCAGTTCCGGCCCGACATCGAGGTCACGCGCCACCGCCAGCGCGCGGCGCTCGCGTGTGAACAGATGGCGCGCCGGGATGTAGGACCACCACGGCACAGAATCGATCCGGCGCAACACCGCGTCGACTTCACCGGTATCGCTGAGAAAGCGGCCGCGCTCGACGGTTGAAAACACGTCGCGCTTCAGGAGCACGCCTTCGGTCCATCGCGCCGACAAAACAGCGGCGTCCTCCCTGGGCAAACTCATGAAATGCTCACGCCGCCGCTGCAAAATGCAGGCTGTCGGCAATCCAGCGATCGAGGTCGGAAAGTGCGCGGGCGCTGATCGCCTGCTTCCGGGCGACGGTCTTGTCGTTGCCGCGCAGACGCGTGCCGTCAGGACTTCTGGTCGGCGGACTGAGTAGCGGCGGAAACAGTCCGAAATTGATGTTCATTGGCTGAAACGAGCGCGGACCGGCATCGATGGTCTCGATATGGCCGCCAGTGATGTGGCCGAGCAGCGAACCCAGCGCTGTTGTTGCCGGCGGCGGCGCCAGCCGAGTGGCGCGCGCATCGGCGGCGGCGTAGAGCCCGGCCACCAACCCGATGCTTGCGGACTCAACATAACCTTCACAGCCGGTCATCTGACCGGCAAAGCGCAGCCGCGGATCCGCGCGCAGCCGCAATTGGCTATCCAAAAGCTTTGGCGAATTCAGGAAGGTATTGCGGTGTAATCCGCCGAGCCGGGCGAATTCGGCATTCGCGAGGCCGGGGATGGTGCGGAACACGCGTTGCTGGGCGCCGTGCTTCAGCTTGGTCTGGAAGCCGACCATGTTGTAGAGCGTGCCGAGCTTGTTGTCCTGGCGCAATTGCACGATGGCATAGGCCTTGACCGTCGGATCGTGCGGATTGGTCAGCCCCACCGGCTTCATCGGCCCGTGACGCAGGGTCTCGCGGCCGCGCTCGGCCATGACCTCGATCGGCAGACAGCCGTCGAAATAGGGGGTATTGGTTTCCCATTCCTTGAAGTCGGTCTTCTCACCGGTCGTGAGCGCGTCGATGAAGGCGTCGTATTGCTCTTTGGTCAGAGGGCAATTGATGTAATCGGCGCCGGTGCCCCCGGGACCCATCTTGTCGTAGCGCGACTGAAACCACGCCACCGACATATCGATGGAATCCCGATGTACGATCGGCGCGATCGCATCGAAAAACGCCAGCGCGTTCTCATCGGTCAATTCGCGGATGGCGTTCGCCAGCGGAGCAGAGGTCAGAGGCCCCGTCGCGACGATGACATTGCGCCAGTCCGCGGGTGGCAGGCCGTCGATTTCGCTGCGACGGATTTCAATCAGCGGATGGCCGTACAGCGCCCTGGTGACGGCTGTGGAAAAGCCGTCGCGGTCTACCGCCAGCGCGCCTCCGGCAGGGACCTGATTAGCATCGGCGGCGCGCATGACCAGCGAACCCAGCCGGCGCATCTCGGCATGCAGCAAGCCTACCGCGTTGTTGGCGGCGTCGTCGGAGCGAAACGAATTGGAGCATACGAGTTCGGCAAGGCCGTCGGTGCGGTGAGCCTCGGTCATCCTTACCGGGCGCATCTCATGCAGCACGACAGGGATGCCTGACTTGGCGACCTGCCAGGCGGCTTCCGAACCGGCGAGGCCGGCCCCGATGATATGCACGGTCTCGGATGGGGATGTGGTGCCAGTCATCGCACAGAGGTAGCGCGTAGCGGCAGATACGACAACGCCCGCGGCGAGGCGGGCGTTATCCGTTTCTCAAGTCGGCTGAAGGGGTTTCAGCCCTGGTAGGTGCCGGCTGCAACGCGCGGAATGTCCGAGCGGTCAAGGCCGATATCGGCCAGTTCGCGATCGCTGAGTTGGGACAACTCGCTGACATTGCGCTGATAGTCCCGGAACGCCCTGATCATGCGGATGAGCGATAGCAACATGGTAGTCTCCTTGAAGTTACAATTCAGCGTTTGCGACAAGCCTCATCGCTGGAACTCCATATAAAGCCGCAGTCCGCTCACTTGAAGTTCCAATGGTGCGGTGCAGCTAGGTAAAGAGTGCATGGCTCGGATAAGAAATGATTGAGGGTTCAATTATGTGGTCGGAGTTGCGAGGCCCAGACGAAGATTGCTGCTCACAGATCACAAACTAGTTGGATCCTTGTTTCAACGCCTATGCATGATTCGCATGTGGTACGGATGATAATATGAACTTAAATTCATTATAAGTTCTCATGGCGCATGCGAGAGCTGGCTGGCGAAATAGGCGATTGTCTTGGAGTAAACCTCGCTCTTGTTCCATTGCTGAAGTACCGCGAAATTGGCGCTGCCGGGCTCCCATTCTTTGCCGCGCTGCCAACCATAACTGGCGAGGTAATTCGCGGTCGACGCCAGCACGTCAGGCGCGCTGCGCAGCAGGTCGCGCCGGCCGTTGCCATCAAAATCCACGGCGAATTTCAGGTACGAGGAGGGCATGAACTGGGTCTGGCCGATCTCGCCCGCCCAGGCGCCGCGCATGTCGGATGGCGCAAGATCGCCGCGTTCGATGATGCGCAGCGCATCCATCAGTTCGGCCCGGAACATCTCGGATCGCCGGCAATCGTAGGCCAAAGTCGCCAGCGAACGGATCGTCGGAAATTTCCCGGTGTTGACACCGAAGTCCGTTTCCAGCCCCCAGATCGCCACCAGAACCTCGCCCGGCACGCCGTAGCTTCGCTCGATGCGCCCCAGCACCGATCCATATTGCTTCATCATGCTGGCGCCGCGCCCGAGGCGGGGAGGGACCATGCGGCCGGAGAATTCCTCAAAATTTTGACTAAACGCCTGCTGCGAACGATCGCGGGAAAGCACGCCTCGGTCCAGCGTCACTCCATTCAGTCCGGATGCGATCACGGCCTGGGAAATACCCTTCGCCGCCGCGTCCTTCTTGAAATCGTCGAGCCAGGCTTCGAAACTGCCGGTACCGCAGGATACCGCAAACGCCGGCGCGGCCGGCAGGCCGACGACAACGATCACCGCAAGGATTCGGCAAATAGAACCAGGGAACATCGGACCTCAACTGCGACGAATGAAGAGCGTTTCCCCTGCGAACTCGAAATCTCCTTTTCAACCGCGGCCAAAACAAGGCTTCGACGTCAATGGTGGGCGGTCCAACACCTGCGAAAAAACACCGCCGGCCGATAACCGACCGGCGGTGTTGGCGCGGTGCCCCGATCGCTCGATCAGGCGCTGTCCTTGCGCCGCCATGGAAACAGCGCGGCCGGGAAATCCGCCGCGGAGCGTCGCTCGCGCTGGGGACGGGGAGGGATCGGCTGGGGATTGGGATCCGGCGCGATCACCTCGCGATAGAGATGCCAGGTAGCATGGCCAAGTAGCGGGATGACCACGGCAAGACCGAGGAACAGCGGCAGCGATCCCAGCACCAGCAGCACCGCAACGATCAATCCCCACGCCGCCATCGGCACGGGATTTCGCGCGACCGCCCGAATTGACGTCACCATGGCATCGCCAACGCCGGCGTGACGGTCGAGCATCAGCGGGAACGAAACAACGCTGACGCACAGCGCCACCAGCGCGAACAGGAAGCCCGTGCCGCAACCGACAACGATCAGCCACCAACCTTGCGGCGTCGTCAGCACGCGCCTTGCGAAATCCGGAATTCCGGCGGCCGCTTCGTAGCCGAACGCCGCCACATAAATCGCTTGCGCGGTGGCCACCCAGGTCACGAACAGCGCCAACAGCAGCGTGCCGAGACCGAGCATCGCGCCGAACGACGGCGAACGCAGCACGTCGACGGCATCCCAGGCGGAAGCTGTTTCACCGGCCTCGCGGCGCCGGCTCAATTCATACAGGCCGAGCGCGGCGAACGGGCCGAGCAGGGCAAAGCCGGCGGCCAGCGGAAACAAAAGCGGCAGCACGGAATAGCCGAGTACCGTGCGCGCGATCACCAGGCCGAGCACGGGATAGATGACGCACAGGATGATGGCGTGGCTCGGCACCGCCTTGAAATCCTCCCAGCCGCGCCGCAGGGCCTCGTGCAGATCGGACAGGCCGATGGTCCGGACGATTGGCGCCGCGTTTTCTTGCGCGGGCGGAGCCATCGGGGTGACATTGCCTTGGTATGGTGCAGCCATGGTCGCTATCTCCCTTGCCGCAGCGGCCGGAGCTCGCGCCGATCAGCGCGCGAGCGGCCACCTTTCGGAAACGATCACGATCAAGGCCAGACGCGAAGACACGAATCCAAGCGGCCATGTCGCGAACTGAGCGGTCAGCGTACTCTTAATCGTAGCGGCTGTCGCTCACGCTTCGGTGAAATTTTGCCTTGATGCGGCGCAACTCAATCGACGTTCCCGCGTTGCTTAGCCTCAGCTACGGCAATTCGTGCCAACGCTGTCTGCATTGGCAAGCGCTTCCGAGGGGGCTAGGCTCAAGAACGATCCGGTGCGGGGCTGCCGGTGGAAATGTGCGGCCTAACTTCCTTCACATCTTCTTCTAGTACCCTGGGAGCAAACGATGAGCATTTTCGGCAAAATCATGAGTGCGATCTTCGGCACCAAGGCGGCCTCGGCAGCACCTGCAGGCGGGACTGCTCCTGCAGGCGGTACGGCGTCGCCAGCCGGCGGCGCGGGATCGGCCGCGGGAACATCGGCCGCGCCGGCGCAGACGGTGGATGTCGCGCCCATCCTCGACAAGGCGGTGGCTGCCAAGGGAGAAAAGCTGGCATGGCGCACCTCGATTGTCGATCTGATGAAGGCCCTCGACATCGATTCGAGCCTCGGTGCGCGCAAGGAGCTGGCCAAGGAGCTCGGTTACACCGGCGATACCAACGATTCTGCCAGTATGAATATCTGGCTGCACAAGCAGGTGATGACAAAGCTCGCCGCAAACGGCGGCAAGCTGCCGGCGGACGTCAAGTGGTAAGAGACGCCTCGCCAATTCCAAAAGGCCCGCCTTGATGCGGGCCTTTTTGTTGCTTGTAGACGCCCGTCATTCCACGAGGTCTGCGAACTCCGGATGCTTGTGCAGATAATCCACGACAAAGCCGCAGCCGGCGATCACCTTCAACCCGTCGGCGCGGATCAGTTGTAGCGCGCCTTGCACCAGTTCCGAGGCGATGCCGCGACCGCGCAAGCTCCGCGGTGTCTCGGTGTGGGTGATGATGACGGCCGACGGCGTGAGGTGATAATTCGCAAACGCCAGCCCGCCCTCGACGTCGAGCTCGAAACGGCTCTTTGGCTTGTTGTCGCGGACGCTGCCTGTTGTCATCGCTTCTCTTCCCGCATACCGGCCAACATCTCAGGGCCCGCCAAGACATGTAGGTGCGCAAATCGGTTTTGCAGTCCTTCTGGACGAGAATTGGTGCTTGGTTCATGGTCGTGATCGCGAAATCGTTGCGGGGAGAGTTCATGGCCGATGAAAGAGGTCCCACGGCCGCGCCGTCAGGCGGGGTGACGCGAATGTCGCGCCGGGTGATGAATCTCGCGCATCTGCTGACCCAGAATGGCCGTCGCCACGGCGACCGCACGGGCTTCATCTGGGGCGACCGTTCCTGGACCTGGCGCGAGATCGACGCCCGGGTCTCCGCGTTGGCGGCGGCGCTCGCCGCGCGCGGCATCGCCAGGGGCGACCGCATCCTCGTCCATTCCAAAAATTGCAACGAGATGTTCTGGTCGATGTTCGCGGCATTCCGGCTAGGGGCGGTCTGGGTGCCCACCAATTTCAGGTTGATGCCGGACGAAGTGGCTTATCTCGCGACTGCCTCCGGCGCCAGGGCGTTTCTCTGTCACGGCGATTTTCCGGATCATGCCGCCGCGGTGGCGGCGTTAAGCCCGACGCTCGCCTTCACCTGGCGAATAGGCGAGGGCATATTCGGCGAAAAATCCCTTGATGAGGCGATGGCGGTGCATGCGGGCGCGGGGATCGCGGATACCGCCGTCGACTACGACGATCCCTGCTGGTTCTTCTTCACCTCCGGCACCACCGGACGTTCCAAGGCGGCTGTGCTGACTCACGGCCAGATGGCGTTTGTCATCACCAACCATCTCGCCGACCTCATGCCCGGCACGAATGAGCGTGACGCGTCCCTGGTGGTGGCGCCGCTGTCGCATGGCGCCGGCGTCCATCAGCTCGTGCAAACCGCGCGCGGGGTGCCGACTATTTTGCTGTCGACCGAACGGTTCGACATCGACGAGGCGTTCCGGCTGATCGAGCGCCACCGCATCAGCAACATCTTCACGGTGCCGACCATCCTGAAGATGATGGTCGAGCATCCCGCGATCGACCGCTACGACCACTCGTCGCTGCGCTACATCATCTATGCCGGCGCGCCGATGTATCGCGAGGACCAGAAGGCCGCCCTGAAGAAGTTCGGCAAAGTGCTGGTGCAATATTTCGGCCTCGGCGAGGTCACCGGCAATATCACGGTGCTGCCGGCAGCCCTGCACGACCCCGAGGACGGGCCGCATGCCCGGATCGGCACCTGCGGGTTCGAACGCACGGGCATGCAGGTCTCGATCCAGGGCGACGACGGCCGCGAACTGAAACCCTTCGAGACCGGCGAGATCTGCGTCATCGGCCCCGCCGTGTTCGCCGGCTACTACGATAATCCGGAAGCCAATGCCAAGGCGTTTCGCGACGGCTGGTTTCGCACCGGCGATCTCGGCCACATGGATGAAGAAGGTTTTGTCTATATCACCGGCCGCGCCTCCGACATGTACATTTCAGGCGGATCCAACATCTACCCGCGCGAGGTCGAGGAGAAGATCCTCACCCATCCCGCGATCGGCGAGGTGGCGATCGTGGGCGTGCCCGACCCGTTCTGGGGCGAGGTCGGCATCGCGGTCTGTGTCGCGCGCGAGGGCGCTGGTCCCGTGAGCGAGGCCGAGCTGGCCGGGTACCTCGCGCCAAAGGTGCCGCGCTACAAAATGCCAAAACGCTTCTTCTTCTGGGAGGCGCTGCCGAAATCCGGCTACGGCAAGGTGCCGAAGCGGCTGGTCCGCGACGAACTGGAGGCGCGCGGGCTGCTCGATCTCATCGCGAAACAGACCGATGGCGGTCGCTGACCTGCGAAGCATCGCCCAGCCCGGCCCGCTTGTGCGCGAGCGCATTCAGTGGGTAGAGGCGCGCGGCCGCGCTTTCGCTTTCACGCTTGAGGCGGGCTTGCCGCTGCTGGAAGCCGCGCGCCGCGGCTTTGCGGCGGAAGGCTTTGGCGGCGGCGTCCTGAACATGCGGGGCGGGGCGCTCGGCCCCTTCGCCTATGTCATGCCGGCGCTGTCGAGGACCGGCGAGCACGCGGCGTTCTATAGCGACACGTTTCGGCCCGCCGGCATCACGCGGCTCAAGGTTGGCACGATGACGCTGGGCGTCCGTGACGGCGCGCCGTTTTTCCATTGCCACGCGCTGTGGACGGAGGCCGACGGACGATCCGGCGGCGGGCACATCCTGCCTGAGGAGACCGTGGTGGCCGAGCCGTTCGAGGTGGACGCCTTCGGCATCGACGGCGCGGTTTTCACGGCGGAGCCGGACGCAGAGACGAATTTCAAATTGTTCGGGCCGGTATCCGCGTCGGCAAGCGGCGCGCAAAACCACCAGCCGCGCCTTCGCGCTGCGGCTGCGCCCGAACCAGGACTTTGCCGGCGCGCTGGAAGGCTTCTGCCGCGAGCGCGGCATCTTCCGCGCGCCGCCTGCACGGCGGCGTCGGCAGCACCATCGGCGCCCGCTTTACCGATGGCCGAACCGTGGTGCCGTTCGCAACCGAACTCGCATTGCGCTCCGGCGCGATTGCGCGCGGTGCCGGACGGCGCGCTGGAAGCGCAACTCGACATCGCCCTGGTCGACTATCTCGGCGGCCTCGCCGAAGGCCGGCTGATGCGCGGCGACAATCCGGTGCTGATGACGATGGAGCTGGTGCTGGAGGTGGTGGAGGAGGCGTAGGGCGAGCGGCTCCCGCAATGCCCGGACAAGGAACCGTCATACTCCGCGAAGGCGGAGTATCCAGTACGCCGCGGCTTTTCAGCTCTGTCACCGACGCCTCGGAAGTACTGGATCGCTCGCCTTCGCGGGCGAAGGCAGCTCGGATTTGCCGCGCGTTCGATCTCAAATGTCAAACAGCAAGGAGCGCATACGTCCGCATTCTCGCGGCGCGGATTTTCGCCCGAGGGGTGCACGAACATTGTCCCTCCGATAACAGAGGGCGCAGGAAACGCCGGGTGCCCAATGCACCCGCAGCCTCGCGTGCGATGTGATAGAAGCACACGAGCAAATTCACCACAGGTTCACCGGATCGACCCGGCGTTTCCTGCGCAATGGTTTTAACGGTTTCCTTCGTGCTCTCCCCGGTGACCGGGCTCTTCTTGCCACCGTCGCCGGCGGAATCACCTTCCGCCGACTTGACACCAGCGTCGGGGTGTCAGGACCACACGACTTCGCCGTCCGCCAGCATGCGCTCTCGTCTTGAGCGCCGCCGGCGTCCACCGCATCCCTTTCCCGCGTTGATGACGATGCGCAACGCCCCTCCTGTGGGTCAGGACGGGGCGAGCTTGTAGAGATGATTTGCCCGACGGCGAAAGCGAAATATTTTTACTGATAGCGCTGGACAAAAAACCAGCGGAAGGATCAGCAGGCGACTGATTTGCCCGTCGGGCAAATCAGTCGTCATCTCGCCTCCACTATCTAGGATTGCATGTCAAGCAGGTATAAGCATTGAAGTACAGATCGTACTCCCTGGGACTCCATGCATGGCCAGACGAAATCGCACCATCAATCTGCCGGCGCCGTACCTCCGGAGAGTCTGGCTCGATCCGTCGCGCATTGCCGATCGCGCGGCCTATCCGTTCTGCCTGCCATTCCTTCGCGATGACTTCGAACTGGGTTTCGATCGCGCCATCACCATCATTGTCGGCGAAAACGGCACCGGGAAGTCCACGCTGCTTGAGGGGATCGCCGTGCTCGCCGGCTATGACGAAGCCGGTGGCGGCAAAGGCTATATGCCGGTCGATCATTCCAAGGCGCTGGAGAAGATGGGCGGAGAGCTTTCGAAAGCGCTGCGCGCAAGCTGGCTGCCGAAGATCACCAACGGCTGGTTTTTTCGCGCCGAGAGTTTTTTCTCAGTTGCGCGTTACCTGGATGTGGCTGCCCTGGAGGGTATGGGCGTCCCACCGGACTTCCTCTCCCATTCGCACGGCGAGGGCTTTTTGCGCTTCTTCGAAGAGCGATGCCAGCGGCAGGGCATCTTCATTTTCGACGAGCCGGAATCGGCGCTGTCGCCCGCGCGCCAGATCGAATTTTTGAAACTGATGCGGCGGATGGAGCAGTCCACGATCTGCCAGGTCGTCATGGCCACGCACTCGCCCATGCTGATGGCCTATCCCAACGCGCGCCTGTTGCGGCTGACGAAATACGGGCTGGAGCCGGTGACCGTTACGGAGACGGACCACTACAAGGTCATGCGGGAATTCTGCGACGATCCGGCAGGGTTTGTGGAAGCGGCGATCGAGGAATGAGAGCCAAACCCGTCATTGCAAGGAGCACATTGGATGGTTGGAACGATAGAGGCGGGGCCTTTGTCCGGCGTCGAAAGCGATCCGATCAGTCGCAGTCTACGGAGGTGGGTTTCGCGAAGGGCTCAACCCATCCTACGGGCTCCTCCACCGTGTTAAAGCTTCCTCGATACTGGCGATTGGCGCCTCACTCCGCCGCCTCGCTCGCCCCGCTCTTCCGCTTCCCGCTGCTCTGCCTTGCCAGCACCGGCGCCAGGAACTTGCCGGTATAGCTGCGCGGCGCCTTGACGATATCCTCCGGCGGGCCCCAGGCGACGATTTCGCCGCCGCCGTCGCCGCCTTCGGGGCCGAGGTCGATCACCCAGTCGGCGGTCTTGATCACTTCGAGATTGTGCTCGATCACCACCACCGTGTTGCCCTGCGACACCAGCTCGTGCAGCACTTCCAGCAGCTTCTTGACGTCGTGGAAATGCAGCCCCGTGGTCGGCTCGTCCAGGATGTAGAGCGTGCGGCCGGTGGCGCGCTTTGACAATTCTTTTGCCAGCTTGACGCGCTGGGCTTCGCCGCCGGACAAGGTCGTCGCCTGCTGGCCGACGTGGATGTAATCCAGCCCGACGCGATGCAATGTTTTAAAAGTCTCGCGCACGCGCGGCACCGCCTTGAAGAACTCGGCGGCTTCCTCGACCGTCATGTCCAGCACGTCGGCGATCGACTTGCCCTTGAACAGCACCTCCAGCGTCTCGCGGTTGTAGCGCTTGCCCTTGCAGACATCGCAGGTGACGTAGACGTCGGGCAGAAAGTGCATCTCGATCTTGATGACGCCGTCGCCCTGGCAGGCCTCGCAGCGGCCGCCCTTGACGTTGAAGGAAAACCGCCCGGGCTCGTAGCCGCGCGCCTTGGCTTCGGGGAGGCCGGCGAACCATTCGCGGATCGGCGTGAACGCGCCGGTATAGGTCGCGGGGTTGGAGCGCGGGGTGCGGCCGATCGGCGACTGGTCGATGTCGATGATCTTGTCGATATGCTCCAGCCCCTCGATGCGGTCGTGCGGCGCGGCGCCCTCGCTGGCGTTGTTGAGTTTTCGCGCGATCGCCTTGTAGAGCGTGTCGATCAACAAGCGTCGACTTGCCGCCGCCGGAAACGCCGGTGACGCAGGTGAACAGCCCCAGCGGAATTTCCGCCGAGACGTTTTTCAGATTGTTGCCGCGCGCGTTGATCACCTTGATGGTGCGGCGATGGTTCGGCGGCTGGCGCTCGGGGATCTCGACCGACAATTCGCCGGTGAGATATTTTCCGGTCAGCGAGTTCGGATTGTTCATGATGTCCGACGGGCGTGCCCTGCGCGACGATATGGCCGCCATGCATGCCGGCGCCGGGGCCGATATCGAGCACATGATCGGCCAGCCGGATGGCGTCCTCGTCGTGCTCGACCACGATCACGGTATTGCCGAGGTCGCGCAGCCGCTTCAGCGTTTCCAGCAGCCGCGCATTGTCGCGCTGGTGCAGGCCGATCGAGGGCTCGTCCAGCACATAGAGCACGCCGGTCAGTCCCGAGCCGATCTGCGAGGCCAGCCGGATGCGCTGGCTTTCGCCGCCTGAAAGGGTGCCCGAGGCGCGCGCCAGCGTCAGGTAGTTCAGGCCGACATCGAGCAGGAACGACAGCCGCTCGCGGATTTCCTTCAGCACGCGTGCCGCGATCTCGTTCTGCTGCGCGTTGAGCGCCTTCGGCACGGTCTCGAACCATTCGCCGGCGCGGCGCACCGACAATTCCGAGATTTCGCCGATATGCTTGCCGCCGATCTTGACGCACAGCGCCTCCGGCTTGAGGCGGTGGCCGTGGCAGGCCTCGCAGGGAATATCGGAGAAATATTTTGCCAGTTCCTCGCGCGCCCATTCGCTCTCGGTCTCGCGGTAGCGGCGGTCGATATTGGTGATGACGCCCTCGAACGGCTTCTTGGTGTCGTAGGAGCGCACGCCGTCTTCATAGGAGAACTTGATCTCGTCCTCGCCGGAGCCGTGCAGGATGGCGCTCTGGGTCTTCTTCGGCAGGTCCTTCCACTTGGTGTCGAGCGTGAACTTGTAGAATTTGCCGAGCGCGGTCAGGGTCTGGATGTAATAGGGCGAGGACGATTTCGCCCACGGCGCGATCGCGCCCTTGCGCAAGGTCAGTTCCTTGTCGGGAATGACGAGGTCCTCGTCGATGTGCTGCTCGACGCCGAGACCGCCGCAGGCCGGGCAGGCGCCGTAGGGGTTGTTGAACGAGAACAGCCGGGGCTCGATTTCCGGAATGGTGAAGCCGGACACCGGGCAGGCGAATTTCTCCGAGAACAGGATCCGCTCCGGCCCGCTCTTGTCGTGAATTTTTGCGGTTTTTTTCTTCTCGTCATGGCCGGGCTTGACCCGGCCATCCATCTCTTTTGAAGACGATGGATCACCGGGTCTCGCGGCCTTCGGCGCGGCCCGGTGATGACGGAGCGCCCGGCGTATCCGCATATTCGATCACCGCCAGCCCCTCGGCGAGCTTCAGCGCGGTCTCGAAACTTTCCGCAAGCCGCTGGCCGATGTCGGGCCGGACCACGATGCGGTCCACCACCACGTCGATGTCGTGCGGGAATTTCTTGTCGAGCACCGGCGCTTCCGCCAGTTCGTGAAAGGTGCCGTCGATCTTGACCCGCTGAAATCCCTTCTTGAGATATTCGGCGAGTTCTTTTCGGTATTCGCCCTTGCGACCGCGCACGACCGGCGCCAGCAGATAGAGCCGTGTGCCCTCGGGCAGCGCCAGCACGCGATCGACCATCTGCGAGACGATCTGGCTTTCGATCGGCAGGCCCGTCGCGGGCGAATAGGGCACGCCGACCCGCGCCCACAACAGCCGCATGTAGTCGTAGATCTCGGTTACGGTGCCGACGGTCGAGCGTGGATTCTTCGATGTCGTCTTCTGCTCGATCGAGATCGCCGGCGACAGGCCGTCGATCTGGTCGACATCGGGCTTCTGCATCATCTCCAGGAACTGGCGCGCATAGGCCGACAGCGATTCGACGTAGCGCCGCTGGCCCTCGGCATAGATGGTGTCGAAGGCGAGCGAGGATTTGCCGGAGCCGGACAGGCCGGTGAAGACCACGAGCTTGTCGCGCGGAATTTCCACGTCGATGTTCTTGAGATTGTGTTCGCGCGCGCCGCGAATGGTGATCGCGCGCGTGCCCGAGCCGGCGGTCTGTTGGCGCTTCGCCTTGATCACTTCATCCATAGCGGCATTTCCAGGCGCGTTGATCGCGCCGCGTTGCGGCGTGCATCGCCGGGAGCCCGGGATCGACGCCAATGGGTGAACTCGGAACATAGGAAGAACGCGAGGGGATTTCCAGTGCTCGCTGCGAGCCATCAACGGTTTGTTGCGGATTGGCAGCAGCAGGCAGCAGGATCGTAGTGCCAGCGCAAACAAAAAGGCCGGCGCGAGGCCGGCCTTTTAAAGTTCGGGAGGATCAGATCAGACAGTACTCAGTACTTCGCAATAACCGGGCCACCCCAGCGGTAGTTCACGCGGACGGTCGCCAGATCGACGTCCTGACGGATGCGATCTTCGCGGGAGAACAAGCCCGGAGTGGTGGTCGAGTTGAAGTCCAGGGTGCGGTTGCCCATGAACAGATGGTCGTATTCGAAAGCCACCGACCAGTTCGGAGCAAAGGCAAATTCCAGACCGGTGCCGACCACGCCACCCCAACGGGTATCGCTGACCGCAGTCGAATGTCAGTCCGGTAGCCGGGAAGAAGCCGGTGTACTTGTCGGCGACGACGGCGGCGCCGCCCTTGACGTACCAGAGAACGTTATTCCAGGCGTAGCCGACCTGACCGGTGAACAGGCCAAAGCCGTCGATCCTCGAACGGTCCCCGGTAGTCACTGGCGCGCAGGCAAGGATACAATTGGACCACCAGGGATCACAATCAGGCTGGTGTTGGATCCCCTGAGATTGGCCCAGTCGCCCTGAGCTTCCAGGCCGAACACCCAGGCGCCGCTCTGCCAGCGATAACCGATCTGGCCACCGAAAACGCCGCCGGTTGCATCATGGCAGCCCTCATTGGCAAGGAATGTCCCGCCCAAACCGGTGCTCGCGATCCCAGCACTTGTGGCTCCAGCCGCCGCCGCCGTTGAGACCGATGTAGAAGCCGCTCCAGTCATAGATCGCCGCCACCATCGGAGGAGGCGCCTTGGTGTAGGGACGCGCGGCAAGATCGGCGGCGGAAGCGGGAGCAGACATTCCCAACGCAGCGAGACCGACGACACCGAGCAAAAATTTCTTCATCGCTATATCTCCAGACTTTCTTTTCGTTTTTCGTTTTTTTTGCGCTTCGCTCGCGAAGCGTTCGAGATCCGTTTCTGCCTGGCAGTCTATCCCGGAGAGGGGGCAAATGCCGTCACCGGAATGCAACACTCGCCGACGAAGTAAACCCTCGGGAAGCTAATGATTTCTCAGAACTTTCAGGGAACTCATGGGCAATACCAAACACCCCAAGTTCAGGGGTTGCCGGTTACCGCACTGTGATACCGTCTGCGCCATTTTAGATGGAACAAAACTGGAACACTCCGGCCACCGATGCTATATGTGGATAACCGGGGATCGCCAGGCTGGCAGGATCGGCAAGCGTATAGGGTCGGGTTCAAGGCGATCAGGGCGGTGGTTTTTAGGAGTGGAGAGCGGCAATGGCGGGAAGCGTAAACAAGGTGATTCTGGTCGGAAATCTCGGCAAGGATCCGGAGATCCGGCGGACGCAGGATGGGCGCCCGATCGCCAATCTGAGCGTGGCGACCTCCGAAAGCTGGCGCGACAAGGCGACCGGCGAGCGCAAGGAAAAGACCGAGTGGCATCGCGTCGTGATCTTCAACGAAGGGCTCTGCAAGATCGCCGAACAATATCTCAAGAAGGGCGCCAAGGTTTACCTCGAGGGCGCGTTGCAGACGCGCAAATGGACCGACCAGGCAGGCGTCGAGAAATACTCGACCGAGGTTGTGCTGCAGGGGTTCAACTCGAACCTGACCATGCTCGACGGCCGCAGCGGGGGCGGGGGCGGCAGTTTCGGATCGGATGAATCCGGCGGCGATTTCGGCTCAAGCGGTCCATCCGCTGCCGCGCCCCGCCGCGCGGTCGCAGCCGGCGCCCGCAGCAGCGACATGGACGACGATATTCCGTTCTGAGCGGGCGTGTCCCGGACGCGGTGCAGCGTTCTTTACGCTGCTCCGCAGAGCCGGGACCTTGCCACTATTTGATGGACCCCGGATCAGCAGCGCACCGCTTTGCGCTGCGCAGCATCCGGGGCACGCGCATCTCATTTTCGATGGCTTGGTGCCGCCCTCCGCGGCCGCCGCCGCCGTGATTCGCACAGGCTGCGCATACAGTTTTGCGGTCCGGTTTTGGGGCGTCCGCAGGGGGCTTCCCGCTCCCTGGTAAGTCCCTGAAAAAACTAAGGGAAAAACCGCTTTTTCGAGGGAGTTAAATGTGGTCTGGAACCACTCGATACGCTATATGATTCCCAGCTAAAACGGACCGGATTTCCCCATTGTCTGACACTGAAGATACGAAGCCCGGAGAGCCGCCGGCGCCATCCGATATTCGTCCCGTATCCATTCTCGACGAGATGAAGCGCTCCTACCTCGATTACGCCATGAGCGTGATCGTGGCGCGTGCGCTGCCCGACGCGCGCGACGGTCTCAAGCCCGTGCATCGCCGCATCCTGTACTCGATGTACGAGCAAG
Organism: uncultured Alphaproteobacteria bacterium; assembly: GCA_963742425.1. Lineage (GTDB taxonomy): Bacteria > Pseudomonadota > Alphaproteobacteria > Rhizobiales > Xanthobacteraceae > Bradyrhizobium. The sequence goes on along the minus strand of CAVULR010000001.1, from coordinate 549,144 downwards.
GGCACACGCCCGACAAGAAGTACGTCAAGTCCGCCCGCGTCGTCGGTGACGTGATCGGCAAATATCACCCGCACGGCGACCAGTCGATCTACGATGCGATGGTGCGGATGGCGCAGGATTTCTCCATGCGCGTGCCGCTGATCGACGGGCAGGGCAATTTCGGCTCGGTCGACGGCGATCCTCCGGCGGCTTATCGCTACACCGAAGCGCGCCTGACGCGATCGGCGCTCGCGGTGCTCGGCGATATAGACAAGGACACCGTCGATTTTCAGGCGAACTACGACAATTCAGAAAAAGAGCCGTCGGTTCTGCCGGCAAAATTTCCGAACCTGCTGGTCAATGGCGCCGGCGGCATCGCCGTCGGCATGGCGACCAACATCCCCCCGCACAATCTGGGCGAGGTTGTCGACGCCTGCGTCGCGTTGATCGACGATCCCGCGTTGTCCATCGACGATCTCATCAAAATCATACCGGGACCGGATTTTCCGACCGGCGGCATCATCCTTGGACGGCAGGGCATCCGCGCGGCCTATCATCTCGGCCGCGGCTCGATCGTGATGCGCGGCAAGCTATCGATCGACACCATCCGCAAGGACCGCGAAGCGATCGTGATCACGGAAATTCCCTACCAGGTGAACAAGGCCACCATGGTCGAGCGTATCGCCGAACTGGTGCGCGAGAAGAAGATCGAGGGCATCTCCGACCTCCGTGACGAGTCCGACCGCGACGGGTTCCGCGTCGTCGTCGAACTGAAGCGCGAGGCGATGGCAGACGTCGTCTTGAATCAGCTCTATCGTTTCACGCCGCTGCAGTCGAATTTCCCCGCCAACATGCTGGCGCTGGATTCCGGCCGGCCGCAGACGATGACCCTGAAGGATTTGCTGACGCTGTTCATCGCGTTCCGCGAACAGGTGATCACGCGCCGGACCAAGTTCCAGCTCAACAAGGCCCGCGACCGCGCCCATATCCTGGTCGGTCTCGCCATCGCGGTGGCCAATATCGACGAGATCATTCGCGTGATCCGGACCTCGCCCGATCCCAACACCGCCCGCGACACCCTGATGTCGCGGGACTGGCAGGCGAGGGATGTGGAAGCGATGATCACGCTGATCGACGACCCGCGGCACCGCATGGCGGCCGACGGCACCGCGCGGCTGTCGCTGGAGCAGGCCAAGGCGATTCTGGAACTGCGCCTGCAGCGCCTGACCGCGCTCGGCCGCGAGGAGATTTCCGAAGAGCTCGACAAGCTCGCGGGCGAGATCTCCGATTATCTCGACATCCTGCGTTCGCGCGCCCGCGTCCAGGCGATCATCAAGACCGAATTGACCGAAGTGAAGGACGAATTCGCCACCCCGCGCAAGACCGTCATCATCGAGCAAGAGGACGAGGTCGAGGACGAGGATCTGATCCAGCGCGAGGACATGGTGGTCACGGTCTCGCATGCTGGCTACGTCAAGCGCGTGCCGCTGTCGACTTATCGGGCGCAGCGGCGCGGCGGCAAGGGACGCGCGGGCATGCAGACCCGCGACGAGGATTTCGTCAGCCGGGTTTTCGTGGCCTCGACCCATACGCCGGTGCTGTTCTTCTCGTCGCGCGGACAGGTCTACAAGGAGAAGGTCTGGCGCCTGCCGGTGGCCGCGCCGAACGCACGCGGCAAGGCCCTGATCAACATCCTGCCGCTGGAGCAGGGCGAACGCATCACCACCATCATGCCGCTGCCGGAGGACGAATCCTCCTGGGCCAATCTCGACGTGATGTTCGCCACCACCGGCGGCAATGTCCGCCGCAACAAGCTGTCCGACTTCGTCGATGTCAGGCGCTCCGGCATCATCGCCATGAAGCTCGACGCCGACGAGGCCATCGTCGACGTGCAGATCTGCACCGAGCGCGACGACGTCGTGCTGACGGCGGCCGGCGGCCAATGCATCCGCTTCCCCGTCACCGACGTGCGGGTGTTCCAGGGCCGTACCTCGATGGGCGTGCGCGGCATCGCGCTGGCTAAAAACGACAAGCTGATCTCGCTCACCATCCTGCGCCACATGGATGCCGATGCCGAGGAACGTGCCGCCTATCTGCGGCGCGCCAATGCGGTGCGGCGTGGCGGCACCGAAGATGAAGCGGGGACCGACAATGAGGATGCCTCGGGCGCCATCGAGCTCGGCGAGCAACGCTATGTCGAGATGTCGGCCAACGAGCAGTTCGTGCTGACCATCAGCGAAAATGGTTACGGCAAGCGCTCCTCGTCGTTCGAGTACCGGACCACCGGCCGCGGCGGCAAGGGCATCGTCGCGATGTCGGTCAACGATCGCAACGGCAAGCTGGTGGCCTCTTTCCCGGTCGAGGATTCCGACCAGATCATGCTGGTGACCGACAAGGGGCAGTTGATCCGTTGCCCGGTCGAGGGCATCCGGATTGCGGGCCGCTCGACCCAGGGCGTCATCGTGTTCGATACCGCCGAAGACGAGCATGTGGTGTCCGTCGAGCATATCGGCGAGGAGACCGAAAACGGCAACGGCAACGGAAATGGCGGTTAGGCCAGCGGGGAGCCTCCCTCGAGACGGTGATCCGGGGCTGGCTGCGCTCGCGCGCAGCGGCCGACGCCAGCGGGGGCCAAAAAGGTCCGCTCAAATCCGAACGCAATCTGCCAGCGCTCTATGGCGTGCGGTCGGCCGTGACCAGCCGGGCTTGCTGGATTCCCGTCCTGGAGCCGGCGACGCGCAGGCAGGAAGCCTCGAAATTCGGCCACGCCTTCTGCGAGCAGCTCGGACCCATGGTGTGGATGTCGAGCCGGTCGGCTTTGGCGAGGGCTTGCGGAACGCTGGCTTCGACCTGCGGAGCAAAGCCGGGCAGGATGGTGAGGGATGCCGCGACAAACGCAGCGACGATGATTGCGGAAAGAGCTTTGATCATGACGGTCCCCTGTCGTTGAGCCTTTGCGGCCCGTTTTCGTTAACGATTTGATACAAAGCCCTGGTTTCCGGACGTCTTCGCCAACGGTGAAAATGGTTTCGTCCGCCGGGAGATTTGTTTCGTCGTCAATCGGACGAAGAAACACGGCCCGCACCAAGGAGACGCCGTGAGGGTGCATTTGGTTCAAATAAAACAGTTGGCCCGGTTTGGCGGGCCCTGGACCGGGCCAGCTTGCGGGGCCGCCCGGGGCGGGGTAGACGGGTTTATGCCCCGCATTGCCCTTTATCCCGGCTCATTCGACCCCGTCACCAACGGTCATCTGGACGTGGTGAGGCACGCCGTCGTGCTTTGCGACCGGCTGATTGTCGCGATTGGCGTGAATTCAGGCAAAAAGCCGCTGTTTTCGACCGACGAGCGGCTGGCAATGGTCCGGGCGGTGTTTGCCCCGGTGGCAGCGAAGGCCGGCTGCGCTTTCGACTGCACGACCTATGAAAACCTCACGGTGACCGCGGCACAGCAACATGGTGCATCCATCATGATCCGCGGCTTGCGCGACGGCACCGACCTCGATTTCGAGATGCAGATCGCCGGCATGAACGAAACCATGGCGCCCGGCGTGCATACGGTGTTCGTTCCGGCCTCGCCGTCCGTCCGCCCGATCACCGCCACACTGGTGCGCCAAATCGCAGGCATGGGCGGCGACGTATCCGCGTTCGTGCCGCAGCAGGTCGCGGCCAGCCTCAAGACCAAGTTCCACCATTAAATCAGATACCATCACGCTCTCACCGATCCGGAGTTTCCATGATCCGAGCTCTCGCCATCATCGTTGCGCTGGTTTGCGCATCCCCTGCGATCGCCCAGCCGCTTCCCGCTGGACTCGACAAGCAGAATGCGATCGTCGTCGACACCACCAAGGGCCGCATCGTCTTCAAGCTGCGAACCGACCTTGCGCCCCAGCACGCCGAGCGGATCAAGCAACTCGCGCGCGAAGGTTATTACAACAATGTGCCGTTTCACCGGGTGATGGACGGCTTCATGGCGCAGACCGGCGATGGCCAGAATTTCAACGGCACGGGCGGTTCGAAATATCCCAACCTGAAGGCGGAGTTTTCCAGCGTGCCGTTCAAGCGCGGCATCGTCGGCATGGCGCGGCGCGGCGACAGCGTCGATACCGCGAACTCGCAGTTCTTCTTCATGTTCGCCGACGCACCGAGCCTGAACGGCCAGTACACCGTGATCGGCGAGGTGGTGTCGGGAATGGACGTGGTCGACAAACTCAAGAAGGCCCCGCCGGGATCGCAAGGCGGCAGCGTGACCGATCCCGACAAGATGGTGACGGTGCAGGTCGCATCCGACATGAAGTGAGCGATGGTGGTGCGGGCCCGCAAGCCGCTTGTCGGGGTGGCGGTGACGCTGCTGTTTGGCCTTTGCGCATCGACCGGGCAGGCGCAACCGGCGCAGGTCGATACCATTGGGGACCTGCTTGCGAAGCTCAGGACCTGCTGGAAACCACCGCCACGATCGCAGGCCAATCCCGTCGACATCACCGTGCTCGTGAGCTTCAACCGCGCCGGAGACATTCTGGGACATCCAAGGATCACCTATGAATCGGAGCAGGCTACCGACCGCGACCGGCTGAAATACCGGATCGCCGTAATGGAGGCGTTGCAACGCTGCACGCCGATGCCATTTACCGAAGCGATGGCCGGCGCCGCTGCCGGCCGGCCGTTCGCCATCCAGTTCCACAACCGGAAACCTTCACCCCAACCCTTAGAGAAGAGAGCATGGCTGACACCGAAAATACCTTGATCCTCGAAACCACCCAGGGCCCCGTCACCATCGAGATGCGGCCCGACCTTGCGCCCGGCCACGTCGCGCGGATCAAGGAACTGGTGCGCGAAGGATTTTACGACGGCATCGTGTTCCATCGCGTGATTGACGGCTTTATGGCGCAGACCGGCTGTCCCCAGGGCACCGGCACCGGCGGTTCCGGCAAGAAGCTCAAGGCCGAATTCAACAAGGAACCGCATGTGCGGGGAACCACTTCCATGGCCCGCGCGGCGAGTCCGGATTCCGGCGACAGCCAGTTCTTCATCTGCTTCGACGATGCGTCGTTCCTCAACAACCAGTACACGGTCTGGGGCAAGGTGACCTCGGGCATGGAGAACGTCGACAAGATCAAACGCGGCGAGCCGGTGCAGAACCCCGACAAGATCGTCAAGGCCCGCATGGCGGTCGACGCGGGGTAAACCTCAAGATCGTCATACGCGGGCTTGACCCGCGTATCCCTCGATCTTCAGTAGGGTCTTGCGTAGAAGATGGATTGCCGGATCAAGTACGGCAATGACACTGTGACCATGCGCACCGATCTCTTCGACTTCGAACTTCCAGCCGCCAGCATCGCGCTGCGCCCGGCGAGCCCGCGCGATGCGGCCAAAATGCTGGTCGTGCAGCGCGATGGCGTGTTGCGCGACCGCAGGGTTGCCGATCTTCCGCAATGGCTCGAGCCCGGCGATCTGCTGGTCGTGAACGATACCAAGGTGATTGCGGCTCAGCTCAGCGGCCGCCGCATCGGCCAGTCCGCCGAATCTAAGATCGAGGCGACCCTGATCAAACGGATCGACGGCTCACGCTGGCAGGCGCTGGTCAAGCCGGCCAGGAAACTGTCGCCGGGCGACATCGTTCGTTTCGGCAATGAGGGCAAGGTTTGCCTGCTCGGCCACCTCGACGCGCAAGTCGAACACAAGGGCGATGACGGCGAGATCACGCTTTCCTTCTCATTTCACGGGCCCGCGCTGGATCAGGCCATCGCCGATCTCGGCTCCCCACCGCTGCCGCCCTACATCGCTTCCAGGCGCACGCCCGATGAGCGCGACGCCGCCGACTATCAGACCATGTTCGCGACCAACGAGGGCGCCGTCGCGGCCCCGACCGCGGGATTGCATTTTACGCCGGCGCTGGAGAACGCATTGCGCGCGCACGGCGTCGGGATCGAACGGGTCACGCTGCATGTCGGCGCCGGGACGTTCCTGCCGGTCAAGGCGGAAGACACGGCCGGGCACAAGATGCATTCGGAATGGGGCAGCGTTTCCCGCGCGACCGCCGAGGCTTTGAATGCGGCGCGCGCCAAGGGCGGGCGCATCGTCGCGGTCGGCACCACCTCGCTGCGGCTGTTGGAAAGCGCCACCGCCGATGACGGCACGATCCAGCCATACTCCGGCGAGACCGCGATCTTCATCACCCCCGGTTATCGTTTTCGCGCAGTCGATATTCTCCTGACCAATTTTCACCTGCCGCGCTCGACGCTGTTCATGCTGGTCTCCGCCTTCAGCGGGCTCGACACCATGAAAAACGCCTATGCCCATGCGATCGCCGCTGGATACCGGTTTTATTCCTATGGCGATGCGTGCCTGCTATTTCGGGCCAGCGCATGACCGGGGCGGCTAAAGCAGCCGCTCTGCTATCTGGATCGCGTTCAATGCCGCGCCCTTCAATAGCTGATCGGCGGCTGCGAACATGGCGATCGAATGACCGCTAGCGTCGCTGAGATCCCGGCGGATGCGGCCGACCAGGACGTCATCCTGGCCCGATGCATCGATCGGCATCGGAAAATAGTTTTTGGTCCGATCGTCCACGATCTTTACCCCCGGCGCATCCGACAGCATCGCGCGCACCTCATCCTCGGTGATCGGCCTTTCGCATTCGAAGGTGATGGCCGCGCAATGCGCGCGCAGCACCGGCACCCGCACGCAGGTCACGCCAACGGCAATGCGGTCGTCCTCGAAGATCTTTCGGGTTTCGTTGATGACCTTGGTCTCCTCGTCGTTGTAACCGGTCGCCGGATCGATCGCGCTGTTGTGGTTGAACAGGTTGAACGCGAACGGGTGCGGCATCGCCTTGGGCGCATACGCCTGTCCGTTAAGACTGGCGCGGGTTGATTCCACCAATTCCTCCATGGCAGCGGCGCCGGCGCCGCTGGCGGCCTGATAGGTCGACAGGATCACCCGCCTGATGCGGTTGTTGCGGTGGATCGGCCACAGCGGCATCAACGCGGTGATCGCCGCGCAGTTCGGAACGGCGATAATGCCTCTGTGCTCCCTGATACGCTCGGCGTTGATCTCGGGAATGACCAGCGGCACATGTTTGTCCATGCGGAAGGCGGAGGAATTGTCAATGACAATGGCGCCGGCCTTGACCGCGTTCGACGCAAACTTCCTGGAAACGGCGCCGCCGGCGGAGAACAGCGCGATGTCGACGCCCGCAAAGGAGTTTTCGTCGAGCTTCTCGATCACAATCCGCTCGCCGCGGAAATCGATGATTTTGCCTGCCGAGCGCGCGCTCGCCAGCGCCTTGAGCTTGCCGACGCGGAAACCGCGTCTGTCCATGGTGGCGATGAATTCGGCGCCGACAGCGCCGGTCACGCCGGCTATGGCAACAACGGGATCGTTCTTCACTTTGGCTGTCCTCTTTGGTTAAGCGATGCTTTTCCGGAAACACGGCCGGCAACAAAAAAGCCCCGGACCTTTTCAGGCGGGGCTTCGGTGCAGTTGCTGCGATCGTCCGACTACGCGCGCACGTCTCCCGAAGCCCGATGGGGCTTTCCGGTTTTCGCGGTGCGTTTGGTGTTCGTGACCATGGCGCGGGCTTATGCGGGATATTCGGCCCGGGGTCAACTGGTTTGGGTCGAAAATCCGCCCAACGAGGTTGAACGTGCCGCATTGTCAGGCAATAAGCTGACGCATGAGCCTCTCCAGTTATTTTGAGCTGCTTGCAACCGAGGGTAAGGCGCGCGCCGGCCGGCTGACGACGCGACATGGCGTGGTGCGGACGCCAGCCTTCATGCCGGTCGGCACGGCGGGGGCGATGAAGGGCCTGCATTGGCGCGAGGTGCGCGATGCCGGCACCGATATCGTGCTCGGCAATACCTACCACTTGATGCTTCGGCCGGGCGCCGAGCGGATCGCAGCGCTGGGCGGCTTGCAGAAATTCACCGGCTGGAACGGGCCCATGCTGACCGACTCCGGGGGCTTTCAGGTCATGTCGATGTCCGCACTGCGCAAGGTGAGCGAACACGCCGTGACCTTTCGTTCGCACATCGACGGCGCCACGGTCGAACTGTCGCCGGAACGTTCCATCGAGGTGCAGCGGCTGCTCGGTGCCGATATCGCCATGCAGATGGACGAATGCGTGCGGCTGCCGGCCGAACGCGGCGATATCGAGCGCGCGATGCAGCTCTCGTTGCGCTGGGCCGAACGCAGCAAGCGCGCCTTCGAAAAGGCCGCTCCCGGCACCCAGCTGTTCGGCATCGTGCAGGGCGGCGACGTGCCCGCGCTGCGCCATGCCAGCGCCGGGGGGCTGGTCGAGATCGGCTTTGACGGCTACGCGATCGGCGGGCTTGCGGTCGGCGAACCGCAATCGGTGATGCTGGCCATGATCGAGGAGGTCGCGCCGCTGCTGCCCGAGGGACGGCCGCGCTACCTGATGGGCGTCGGCACGCCCGAAGATCTGCTGGAGGCGGTCGCTCGCGGCATGGACATGTTCGATTGTGTGTTGCCGACCCGAAACGGCCGTCACGGAATGGCGTTCACGCGGTTCGGCCAGATCAATCTGCGCAACGCCCGCCACGCCGACGATCCGCGCCCGCTCGACGAGGAAAGCGCGTGGCCGTCGGCGCGCAGCTACTCGCGGGCCTATTTGAATCACCTCGTGAGGTCGGGCGAGACGCTGGGGGCGATGCTGCTGTCGGAAATCAACATCGCGTATTATCAGCGCCTGATGCAGGACATCAGGGATGCCATTTCAGCCGGAAGTTTCGCGAGCTTCTGCGAGCGCACGCGCGCAGAATGGGCCAAGGGCGATATCCCGCCGCGCTAACAGCAAAGCAGTCTAATTGCAGGCAAATCGCTTGAGGGCATGCTTGGTCACGAAGCCATAACCGCAGGTATCGCAGGTCCAGAGATAGCTGATGATGTTGTCGGAAAGATAAGCCGAGGCTTCCGCGGCCACCATGGAGTTGGCGCAAACCCGGCAGGTCGGTAAATCGCTTTCGCGCGGGTCGGGACGAGGCCTTTCGGTCGACAGGACTTCAGCAACTGCTGACATCGTGACCTCCCCTGACTTGCAATCTGACCTTGCATCATCATTACATAAATTGTTTGACGATGCCGCAACACAATTGCGTTCGTTTTGCGATATTTCGCCGCGGGAAACTTTTGCGATGCAGCGAATGTCCGGTCAGCGGAAATCCAGCTTGCACGTGGATGCGAGCTGCCTCTAATGAGCATAGTGTTTTACTAAATGCTTCAGAGCCGCAGGAGTTATCATGGACGCGTCGGCAGGCCCGCGCGCGACGCACCGTCCCGGCCGGGGACGGGTCTTCGACAGCATCGTCGACGCGCTCGGCGATACCCCCATCGTGCGCCTGCAAAAATTGCCGCAGGCGCAAGGCGTCCACGCGACCATTCTCGCCAAACTTGAATATTTCAGTCCGGCGGCGAGCGTGAAGGACCGCATCGGGGCGGCCATGATCATCGCAATGGAAAAGGCTGGCATGATCAAGGCGGACACCGTGCTGATCGAGCCGACGTCGGGAAATACCGGGATCGCGCTGGCCTTCGTGGCCGCCGCGCGCGGCTATCGGCTGAAGCTGGTGATGCCGGAGTCGATGTCGATCGAGCGGCGCAAGATGCTGGCGTTTCTGGGGGCCGAAATCATCCTGACGCCGGCGGCCCAGGGCATGAAGGGTTCGATCGCGACCGCCGAAGAGCTGGTGCGGACCACGCCCAATGCCGTGATGCCGCAACAATTCAAGAACCTCGCCAATCCCGAAATTCACCGCCGCACCACCGCGGAGGAGATCTGGAACGACACCGGCGGCGACATCGATTGCTTCGTCGCCGGCGTCGGCACTGGTGGCACGATCACCGGCGTCGGGCAGGTTCTGAAGCCGCGCAAGCCGTCATTGCGGATCGTCGCTGTGGAACCCGAGGAAAGTCCGGTGCTTTCCGGCGGACATCATTCCCCGCACAAGATTCAGGGGATCGGCGCCGGTTTCGTCCCCGACATCCTCGACCGCTCCGTGATCGACGAAATTATCAGGATCGACAGTGCAACGGCGATCGAAACTTCGCGCGCATTGGCGCGCAACGAAGGCATCCCCGGCGGCATTTCCGCTGGCGCGGCGATCGCGGCCGCACTTGCGATCGGCAAACGGCCGGAGAACGCGGGCAAGGTCATCCTCGCGATCGTGCCTTCGTTCGCGGAACGCTACCTGTCAACGGTATTGTTTGAAGGAATTTGATCATGGCGGATCAACCAAGACGGCCGAGAACCCTGAACGACGCCCGGACCGAAGCCGAGGCTGCGTTCAAGAAGACCACGACCAAGGTTCCGGACTTGCCGCCGAAGAAGGCAGCCCTTCCGAGCGTGAAGGAACTGGTTTCTCTCCGGATCGATCAGGACGTTCTCGAACACTTCCAGGGGGGCGGGCCCGGCTGGCAGGATCGCATCAATGATGCGCTGCGCAAGGCGGCCGGAAAATAGATCCCGCGTTTGGCGCGGTCGCAAGGCGGTACGATTAGTGTTAAGGGATCGGGTCTGTTTTTGAGGGAGAACCCAGTTCATGCATATCCTGCAACCCGCCGAATGGTCGAAGCCGCGCGGCTTTTCGCATGGTGTTGCGGTCGATGGTCCCGGCCGGTGGATTGTCCTCGCCGGCCAGACCGGCGGCGACGAGAAGGGCGAATATCAAGCCGATATGGCCGGGCAGGTGGCAATCGCCTTGCGGAGGATCATCAAGTTGTTGGCGGAGGCCGGAGCCGGGCCGCAGCATATCGTTCGCCTGACCTGGTACCTCACAAGCCGCAGCGAATATGCGGCCGCGGGCGCAGGTATCGGGGCAGCCTGGCGTGAAACGCTGGGGAAGAATTTCCCACCCTCGACGCTCCTCTATATCGCAGGGCTTGTCGACGAGCGTGCGAAGGTCGAGATCGAAGTCACCGCCTTCGTCCCGGCGGAATAGGCAATTTCCGGGCAACGGCCGCAGACTAGCCCGATCACCGTACCGTTGCCGGCTATCCGTTGAAAACGGAGGCCGCAAAAAAGGCGGCTGCAAATACCAGCCGCCGTTTGAAGACAAAGGTCCTCGCCGTCAGGCCTCTTATTGCCGGGAAGCTTCCCATCGGCCGCTGCATGGTACGCCCGCGGACGCGCCATTCCATTTTCCCGAACCGGCGTTGCCGCTGAGTTGGCCGTTTGCATAGGCGCCGGAGATGGTGACCCGCACTATTCCTTCCCGGCCGATGCTACCGGTGATGTCGGCGCCGGCGGCGGAGACCTTACCGTCGGTGACCGTAAGTGTGGAACGCGTCTGCGGTTCGCAGGAACCGGCCTTGGTCATGATGGTGACGTTCCAAAGCCCGTCATAGGGCGTCTGGGCAACTGCAGGGGCAACGGTGAGGGCACCTGCGGCGGTCAGCGCTGAAACAATCAACACAGTAAAAATGCGATTAAGCCGCATGAACCAATTCCCTGATTTCTGTGAGGTCTCGCCTTATCAGGGCAGAATGTGTTCAAAAGTTGGTGCGACGCAATGCTCAAATAAAGATGTGAAATATCAAATAGTTAAACCGAGACGGGCGTTCAATTTAGTCAGCCGATTTGCGCTCACAGCGTTGAATCGGGACAAGAAAGTAACCAAAAGCGGGAAACGGTATTTTCCTACTCCGAGAGGCTCGGCGCCTTGGTCGCGAACTGCTCGTCCTGGGGTTTTGCGGGCAGGGCCTTGTGGGTCTTTGCGTAGTCGATGACTTCGCCCAGAAGTTTTTGACCGAGGGGCGCCAGCGCCCGCTCCCATAACTCGCGTGCCGTTTCGCCCTTTTTGACAAAACACCACTCCTGGGCGGCGATCGCGCCGGCATCCATGCGTTCGGCGAGATGATACACCGTGCCGCCGGCGATCGGGTCGCCCTCCCGGATGGTCCATTCCACGGCCGCGATGCCACGGTGACGCGGCAGCAGCGAGGGGTGATAGCCGATCCCGCCGAGCTTTGCGGCGGCCAGCGCCGCCCCGGCCACACGGGCGTGGCTATGGGCGGTCACGATCAGGTCGGTACCCGGGGCGATCTCGGATGCGATCACCAGCTTGGGATCGGCCTGTACCTTGACCTCGATGCCGGCGGCCTGGGCCGCCGCGGCAAGCCGGTCCTCGGCGTCGGCCACAACGACCCTGATGATGTCGACCCCGTGCTGGCGCAACATGTTCAGGGTGGTCACGCCGAAGTGGCGGGAGCCGACGAGGGTAATCCGCATTGCGTTCTTCCGTCCTGCGCAAGACAAGTCACCCGTCGATAACACGCCGGAGGTACCTGTCACCCCGTCCGCACCGCAGGCAAAAGGTTATCAACAGGGGAGGGCGAGGCGGCATGTACTGGCATGGAACCCGATGTGGTTTGACCCCCTTCCGTGAAGTTCGGTCGAACCGTTAGGATGCCGTCCCGCGACGCAAGCGTCGGGAACAGGACGCTAAACTTCCAGGATGGGGATTTCGATGCCGCTGACGCGTGGCCAAATTGTGGGACATAACAACGAGCGGTTGGCGTTCGCATTTACGATGATCAACGGCGGCGAAACGGTCCAATGCCAGATCAGCGACGCGGCGATGGATGAACTCGCAGGCGTCCGAGGTACCCAAAGCATCGCGAGGCAAGCGCAATTTGTGACCCATCGCGACGCGATCGAGCAGATAGCCTCCGACCTGTTCGACAAGGCCCCGAGCATGAAAGGATATGTAGTGCGGATATTTTCCAAACATATTCAGGCCGGGGATCGGCCCTGATCCAGGTCAACGCAATTCGAGGGATGACGGCTTAGGGTCGAGCTGCCAAAAAGCCGGTCACGCCGGATTTGAGGAACGTCCGGGTGAAAATTCCGTTTGTTGAACTTGAGGCAGCATCGAAAGAGGAGAGCTACATGCGCCAGATCATCGGAGCCGCAGCGTTTCTCGCGATAGCTCTTACCGCCGCGCCAGCAAGCGCCCGAGATTACCCCTTTTGCTTGCAAGGTCGGCAATGGGGCTATCCGGGCAAATGTGATTTCACAAGCTATCAGCAATGCCAGGCCACAGCCTCAGGGACGGATTCTTATTGCGGAGAGAACCCGCGGTTTTTATTCGGACAGCCGCCACAGCGGCCACCGCGGAAGCGCGATTATTAAGCTGGTAAGAAGCTTGGGACCGATCATTCTCGCGGTGACCAAACCGAAGCCTCGCCGATCTCATGGGAGGCTTCATGAAAGGCACCCAGAAATAATTCGAACGCGCGGTTGATGGCCGCTTGATCCCGGAATCATGAAGTTTGAATTGTGAGATGCCGCCTTGGGGCGGCGTTTTCTTTACGTTCCAGCCTTTCGTCGGCAGGGCATTGCGTGATCCGGTTGCGACAACGACAATCCGCCGCTCACAGTGGACGGCGATGTTCCGGCGGGAACCGGTAAGCCTGCCGGCCCGTTAGCACGCTACGGGAGGGTGAGCGATGTTCGGCAAGCCGGCAGTCTTGGTCCTAGCAATTTTAACCGGTTTGAGCGCGCCGATAAATTCGCCCGCGCAAGATGCGGGCGTTAGCGGCATCCCGCACGGGCCGGGCAGCGCCGGCGGCTTGAACAATTCGATCAACGACCCCAGCGGAATTGGCAATGCGGCGAGGATCCCGCCGGCGCCCTCGCCAAGCATATCGGTCCCGGTGGTGCCGTCTGCGCCACCAGTCATCTCCAGCCGCCCTTCGCCAAGGGCCACGCGGATCGTTGCAAGGGTGAACGGGCGGTCCGCGGCCTTGTCGCGCCGCGAACTCCGTCGCTCGCCGTCTCATGAGACCGTTCGCCAGCGGCAGAGATTTCGCGATGAGGAGTTCAGCATCTGCAGGGGATGCTGACGTCAACCACGGTACCAAGCAAGGATAGGGCTCGTTCAGCATGGTCGGTTTCCAAGACCTCGCCGGCTCGAGACGCTACGCATTCACCGCAGCGTGATGCAACCGGTTCACGGAACGGGTCTAATTTCAGTCGGCCGCGAATTTTTATTCCAAGTGGGAGGACGGAAAAGTGAAGACAACGATCATCGTACTTTCCGCCGCGGTTCTGATCGCCGCCGGACCCATCGGGCTTGCGCAGGGTGTAGCGGGCAAGACAGCAGGTGAGCAGCATAAGGCCGCCAAAAAGAGTCACCCGGGCAGCTCTGTTCCATTGCGTGCGATGCGAGCCCAGCGCCCGGAGCACGGCTATCCGAGAGCCTTCGGTCAAGCGCCTGGTGCAGCCGTTGGCCTGGACCGCGAAACCGAGATGTCGAGACAAGCCGGTGGTGGTGGTGGTGGTGGCGGTGGCGGTGGTGGCATGTGAGCCCTCGCGCTGCACGGTCAGGCGGTACCCGTCATCCTGACCTCATGGAGCCGCTCGAGGGGGCGGGTGGCGACTTAGGTGTCGTCTCCGGCTTCATGTCCGCTAGTGACGCAAAGATGGGTTCCGGCCCGCGCTTTGGATAGCTAAGGATTTTTGGTCCTGCGCTTGAGCCAGATGGTGAAACGAGATCCGTGGTAACTGCCTCAAGTATCGAAAGAAGAACGGTCGGCAACCGGCGACAGAACGCGTCGCATGTCACCCGAGAATAACCGATCGTTAACCATATAAGCCCATGATTTGAACTCGATCTGGGTTGGGCAATCGCGCGCGTCGCTGGATTGTCCAGGTGATGGTTCGTTGTTGTTTTTCTGATCAGCGGCGAGGAAAAATCTTGCGACGGGGCTGACACGTAGGGAACGCAGGTGGCGGAAACACCGGATAAAGAAACGCAAGTAGATAAACCGCTTGAGGCGGCACAGCAGAATGCTTCGAGTCGGGTGCCGGTGATAATGGCGTCCTTATCCGCCTTGGCCATCATTGGCGCGGCCACGGCCAATTCATTGCCGAATTTGAGTCGCTTATCGTTGCCGAATTTCAATCGTTTTTCCTTGCCGACTTTGCCGAATTTCTCCTTGCCAAATTTCGATCGCTTCTCCCTGCCGACTTTCAATCAACCCTCTGCACCGCCTCCGCGTGAGACGGTTTCAGTCCCGGTACTGGATCCCGCCGTCAGCGCGACACTGAAGGACATTCAGGTGTCGCAGCAGCAAAACGCAGCCGTGTTGGTGTCGCTCGCGCAGAGCTCCGCAACTCAACAAGCGGATTTGAGAAGAATATCCCGTCAACTCTCTTCGCTATCGGCGCAGACGGACGCTCTGCAGAATGCCGTGACGCCGTTGACGACTTCCAGCATCCCGCATCCAAATCCACGCGCTCGGGTCGTCCGCACGTCACGAAAAGTAATTCCTACATTGCCCAAACCTGTCGGACCTGTTTCGGTCGGAGGCGCCCCGCTCAGTCCTGCGCCGACACCGGGCTCGGGTGCAGGATAGCTTTCGGTCGCGCGTTTCCAAATCCGTGAACCTCGATCCAACAAACCGGAGGGATCGCCGACGAGCGCTGTGCGACGCAACGATCAGGTGGGTGGCAGCAGCCGGTTGGCCTGGAACTCGGCGAAGTATCTGGCGAACATCACCTCGGTATCCATTACCTCGGTAAAGCCGGCCTGCATCAGCTTGATGGCGGAGACAATCGCCGGCGGGCCGGGCTCATTGCGGCCATAGCCCATGGTGTAGTCGGCATATTCGAAGGACAGGCCGACGAAGTCGCGCAGATTGCCCGAGCGCAGCCCGTGCCGGGCGCGGATTTTTTCCCATTCAGCCTCGCGCGGGCGGATTTCGCGGTCGAGCGAGAGCGGCACGTGACCGCCGGGCTGCATGCCCAGCGATGCGGCAATCGCGGGCCAGATGTTTCGCCAGACGAACACGTCGCCGTTGGTGATGTTGAAGATCTCGTTGCGAGCGCTGGCTGCCTCACCGGCCCAGGCGATGGCACGGGCCAACAGGTCGGCGTCGATCGCCTGGGCCACGCGCGGAGCGCCACCGGGGAAGGGCAGGTCCAGCCCTGCCTCGCGCCGCAGGGCGGCATAGACGCCGAGGGCGGGGATCACGTTCATGGCGCTGCCGGTGGAATAACCGATGATCAGCACCGGACGCAGGATCGACCAGCTCCAGTCCTTGCCGCGTTGCAGGGCGCGCACGTGGTTTTCCTGGTTCCAGTAGAAGTTCGGCTGCTCGTGCATCTCCGAGCGGTTTTCGCGCGCCGGTACCGAAAGCGGGCGCACATGTACACCATAGGCCTTGGTGCCCTGCAGCAGCGTCACATGGCGAAGATTCTTCGCGTGCCGTTCCAGCGGGTCGAGCAGGTTGCGCAGCATCCGCTCGTTGGTCTCGATCTGCTCGACTTCCCGCCAGCCGGCAACCAATCCCGGGCGTTCGTACAGCGCGGCGTACACCAGGTGAGTAACGCCGGGCAGGCTCACGGCAAGCTGCTCACAGGCGGCGGCATCGTTGAGGTCCAACGCCACGAAGCGCGCACCATGAGTTTCGTCGGGCGCCCGCCGCGACAGGGCGACGACGTCGCAGTCGGGATCGGCGCCGAAATGTCTCATCGCCGCATAGCCCACCAGCCCGCTGGCGCCGGCGATCAGTACCTGCTTGCGCGGCATGTCGTTCGATAGCCTCTTCTGCGAGCGCGTAGCAGCTTATCAGGAACGGTAAGACCGGGCGCCTTGACGGTCTTCAGATTGATCACCAGCTCGAATTTTTCCGACCGCATGACCGGCAGATCGAGGGCGCGGGCTTCCGGTCCGCGCTTTGGGGCAGCATCAAACCAAAATCACCGAATTGGGCGAACTGGGAAGAGCAGTAGAAAAATCAAATTTGCCGACAAGAAAAGAAGCAGAGCATAGCCAAGTAGATCGCCGGGCAATTTGAAGACGTAATATCCAAGCCACACAATCAACATGGTGTTGAGAGGCAAAAGAGCGGGCCGAAAGTATGCCATCATCCGTTCAGGGTAGGACCGCCGACTTAACAGTTTCCTAATCGATACGTGACGTTACCCACGTGTCCGGGCCGGGGCATCGTTTGCGGGCGCGAGCAGCTTATCGGGAACGGTGAGGCGGATCGCCTTGGCGAATTCTTGACGTGGCGCGCAAAATTGGCCACGCCACCAATGGAGCCATATTCGAGTAATGGTCTCCAATTCGGAAAAGCTTGCACGCGAATAATTTACCTCCCCGCTTGCAGTCGGCGATACGTCCGTCGTGCTCAAAACCCCGGCAGTAATCTCCACCGCCCATGGTGAACGGCTGACACCAGGGCGTGTACTCACGAATGGCCGGATGGGCCGTCTCGGCTATCGCCGCCGAAATTCAGTTCAATTGGACCACGATGACCCTGCAGCCCCAGACGAAATTCATTGCCTGAACCATCGATAAATTCGCGGTCGTGTTCGGATGGACGACCTGAATGAGACGGTCTGCGCTGAAGATGGCCGAACCGTTGCTGAACTGTCCCACCATTTCGTAGGAGGAGGTCAATGGGCCGTCGACCACGTTGAAGAAGACCACGGGCGGGTTGGCGTTGACCTCCACATTCGATGCATCGAAGTGCGCGAGATAGAAACCCGGTTGCAGGACCATTCCCGCGCCGCTTGAGGTAATTGTCGTTCCGAAACCGGTGCCGGGAGCCAAGAGGATGGTGGCTCCCGCCGCTGACGTGCCACCCAACCCGCAATTCAGCGTGAGGCCCGCGCCTACGCCTGGCGTTCCGGCTGGTCCGGCCGCTCCAGTTGCGCCGGTTGCTCCCTGCGGTCCTGCCGGACCAGCGGGTCCCGCAGGTCCAGCCGGTCCCGCCGCGCCGGCAGGCCCGATCGCGCCCACGGGCCCAGCGGGTCCGGCAGGTCCCGGAGGCCCGGCGGTCCGGCAGGTCCCGGAGGACCGACATCGCCTCTATCGCCCCTGTCACCTCTATCGCCTCTGTCACCTCTATCGCCGATATCGCCCTTGGGTCCTTGGATGACCTGAGCGCTGACCCCGGAGCTTCCGACCAGAGGCCACGCGGCCGCCGCCGCCAGGAGCGCGGCGCGAAAAGCGAATTTATTCATGTTCTGGGAATTCATGGCAATTCTCCTCTCGTGACACATGTCGCGCATGAACTTGAGGATGTCGCATGATCTCGGCATGCCAGACGTCTTCACGCCCTGCGCTGCTTCAAATTTTTCCGGCCTGCCGCTCTGCATGAGCGACCAGGCATGTTGTTATTAATTGGGATTGCGAAGATCGAACGGACCGCAATGTCCAGTTCGGAAACACGCTAATGATAATTGCTAATGATAATTCATGGCTGTCGCTCCCAACAGGAAACCTACCACGACCGAAATCAGCTTTCCTGCAATGAAAGAGGCTGTCAATAGGCGTTCGCGTTGGCGTGCGGACATCGGCACCGGGCGTTGCCTAATCTTCTGAGCGGCCCGAGACATAGGTGACAAAACGTACCGGACACATGGGTTACACTTTCCGCTTTTGTTCTGCGGGAGGGGTAGATGCCGTGGAAAGCGAGTTCGGTAATGGAAGAGCGCCTGCGCTTTGTCGCCCGGCTTCTGGATGGCGAGGCCATGACCGAGGTCTGCCGGGAGTTCGGCATCTCCCGCAAGACCGGCTACAAGATTTTCGACCGCTACCGGGAGCACGGTCTTGAGGCCTTGAGCGACCGCACCAGGCGGCCGGTGCGCTATGCCAACCAGCTCCCGCAACAGCTCGAGACCCTGATCGTCCGGCTGAAGAGCGAGAAGCCGCACTGGGGTGCCCGCAAGATCCGCGAACTGCTGGTGCGTCGCCTCGACGGAGACATCAAGGTTCCTGCCAAAAGCACCATTCACGCGGTCCTCGACCGCCACGGCCTGGTGAAGCGCGGCGGCGGCCCGCGCCACCGCGCGCGCGGCACGCCGCTGTCGCAGGGCACGCTTCCCAATGATCTGTGGTGTGCCGACTTCAAGGGCGAGTTCAAGCTTGGCAATGGCCGATACTGTTATCCGCTGACCGTCACCGACCATGCCTCGCGCTTCTTGTTGCTCTGTGAAGCGCTGGACTTAACGCGCGAAGACCCTGCAATTACAGCCTTTGAACGGCTGTTCCACCAGCGCGGCCTGCCGCTTGCCATTCGCTCCGACAACGGCGTGCCCTTCGCAAGTCCCAATGCCTTGTTCAATCTCTCGAAGCTTTCAGTGTGGTGGGCGCAGTTGGTGAGCGCGGAGGGACTCGAACCCTCGACCCCATGATTAAAAGTCACGTGCTCTACCACCTGAGCTACGCGCTCACTTAGCCCGGCTGTGTAGGGGGCGGCTTGGTGCGGGTCAATAGCGCGGCCGAACCGAAATCGGCCAACCGGATGACCCGGATTTCCCAGGGTTGTGCCATCCGTTAGTGCCGTTTTTTCACGCCGGCGCCAGGAGAACAACGCGCCTCCGGTCAGTTGGCATCGGGACGAATTTCCGACGCTACCGGTTGCGAGCCCGCAACCACATTCGGCATCGTTACGGGTCGAAGCCCGATCAGTTCCGCGGTCCTCACGCCGGTATCGCGCCAGAACGAAAACAAATTGACGCGAGAGTTTTCCAATATGGCGATCGCGACCGCTGACAGGAACGGCAGGCTTTCCAGCACCAGGACGGCAGCGAATATGTAGATTTCGCGGACTTCCTTCTGGCTGTTGGTGACGACAAGCACGGCGGCGCCGATCAGCAGCAACACGCCGATGACCGCTTCCCAGAACGCCTGGAATTCGACCGACATCAGCGAGAAGCCACCTTTTGAAGTACGCGCGAAAGCCAGGTGCTCGGTGATCAAGCCGTTGGCCACCGCGCGCGACACCGTCCATTGCACCGACATCGCCGCGACCATGGCGCCCAGCATCTGGCCCCATTTCACCGGCACGCGCAGGCGGTACATCACCAGGAAATGCAGCAGCGAGACCACGAAGGCGGCTATGATCGGCAGCGTCAGGATTTTGTCGGGAATGGCGATGTCGGCAAATGCGACGATCGGCACCCAGATCAGATTGAGGATGGCGACAAGCACGCCAAGACTTTCGGCACCGAGCCAGTTAAGCCAACCCAGCGCGAATTCGCGCCGCTGATCGGGCGTAAGCCTGCTCGCACCGGGCAGGAAACGCCGCCAGTGTTTCTTGACGATCTGGAATCCGCCATAAGCCCAGCGATGGCGCTGCTTCTTGAAGGCCTCGTAGGTGTCGGGCAAAAGGCCGCGGCCGTAACGGTGGTTGGTGTAATGCGTCAGCCAGCCATGCTCGATGATCGACAGGCCAAGATCGGTGTCCTCGCAGATGGTATCGCCAGCCCAGCCGCCGGCCATTTCCATGGCCGCACGCCGGATCAGGCACATGGTGCCATGAACGATGATGGCGTTGGCCTCGTTGCGCTGGACCATGCCGATATCGAAGAACCCGGCATATTCGCCGTTCATGATGTAATGCATCAGCGAGCGGTCGCCGTCGCGATGATCCTGCGGCGCCTGCACGAGGCCGACGCGGGGATCGGCGAATATCGGCACCAGATCCTTCAGCCAATCCGGCTCCACGGCATAGTCGGCGTCGATGATGCCGATGATCTCCGCATCTACGGCCGTGCGTTCCATGGCGATGCGCAAGGCGCCGGCCTTGAAGCCCGTTACCTTCTCGGCGTTGACGAACTTGAAACGTTCGCCGAGCGTGCGACAGTGATCCTGGATCGGCTGCCAGAATGCGGGGTCGGGCGTGTTGTTGATGATCACGACGCATTCGAAATTCGGGTAGTCGAGCTGCGAGACTGCATCGAGCGTCTGCTTGAGCATCTCGGGCGGCTCGAAATAGGCAGGCACGTGGATCGACACTTTGGGAAAGGTGATGGTGTCGCCGATAGTCGCTGGCGCCAGGGTTTCGGCCTTGGCGATCAGCCGGCGCGGTCTTCGGCCGAAAGCGACGGCGGCGATTTCTTCGATCCGCGCCATCGCAATCAGCACCAGCGGGACCAGCAGGATCAGCCCCAGCGTCAAGGCGAAGGCTGAGCCGAAAACGAAGTAGTGGCCGGTCCAGTAAGCGAACACAGTCGCAACCCAGGCGCCGACGCCATTCGCCGCTGCCGACAGCGTCAGTGACTGCATCACGGTCGGTTTCGCCAACCGCAGGATCGGGAGCGACATCAGGATGCCGACGAGAACCGCAATCGTCGCGAGCTTCCAGTAGTTCTCGTTGACGACCGGTCCGCTCCAGGCGAATTTCGGCTCGCGCGCGGCATTCAAGATGCCCCAATAGGGACCGACGCCGCCCTCGAAGAACTTCCAGGGCTGATCGATCGCCTCGACGATGTTGTATTCCATGCCGATGGCTTCGGCGCGGGTCACGAAGTTGCGCAGCACCACCGCCTGTTCGAACGAGCCGGGATCGGCGTTTCTCAGGTTGTAGCCCGCGCTCGGCCAGCCGAACTCCGCTATCACGATCCGCTTGCCGGGAAACTGGTTCCGAAGCATCTGATAGAGATAGACCGCCTGATCGACCGCCTGCTTGTCGGTGAAGTTTTCCCAATAGGGCAGCACGTGCGCGGCGATGAAATCGACCGCGGAGGCGAGTTCCGGATTGTCGCGCCAGATGTTCCAGATTTCCCCGGTCGTAACGGGCACGTTGACCGACTTCTTGACGCGCTTGATCAACTCGATCAGTTCGCCGACCTTTTGCTCGCCGCGGTAGACCGTCTCGTTGCCGACGACGACGCCGATGACGTTGCTGTTGCGCTTGGCAAGATTGATGGCGGCGTCGATTTCGCGCTCGTTGCGGTCGATGTTCTTGTCGATCCATGCCCCGACGGTGACCTTCAATCCGAATTCGGCCGCGATCGGTGGCACCAGTTCGACGCCGCCGGTCGAGGAATAAAGCCTGATCGCCCGCGTCAGCGGCGCCAGCTTTCTCAGGTCGGCGCGGATTTTTTCGACACTGGGGATGTTGTCGACGTCGGGATGGGCCGTTCCTTCGAACGGTGCGTAGGAAACGCTCGGCAGCACGCCCGTGAAGTCGGGAGCCCGCTGCTGATCCCGGAATACCCCCCACATCGCCGCATGCGTGGCGGTCACAAACAACAAAACAGCGACGACGGCGCGCATCGCAACTAAACCATACGGGGCCAATATGGCGGGGATGCGGACCCGTCCCCGCGATCCGACCGAGTCAGCGGCAAATCGAGCATATCTCTGCCACGCTATTTAACAACTCTTATGACGCCGTGGCGTTTTCAGGGCGTCTCATCCAAACCGGGAAAATTTAGGAACGTTCCGACGGCGGATTATTTGGCCGGCGCGGCGGCTGGAGCGGGGGAGGCGGCGGGAGCCGGGGCAGCTGGTCCGGCGTTGCCGGCGGTCGAGGCCGGGGCGGCCGCCGCGGCCGCCTGTGGTTGGGCCGCCGGATTGATCCAGCAGGCGTGAACGCGGCTACTCAGTGTCTCCGACACCTTGGGGTCGATCTGGCCGCCAAACCGGGTCAGGCAACGAAACGTCGCCTGGACGTGGCCACCCGGGCAGCCGAAACGGTCGTAGAGGTCGAGATGCCGAAAGGCGGTGTCGAGGTCGTCGAGCCACATCAGGCGCACCACGCGACGCCCGAGCCAGACACATTCCGGGTTGCCGGCCGGGCCGTTAATGGCCTGCGCCGCCTCCACGAATTCGTCGGTCTTGCGCTGATTGTCCTTGGCTAGATCGGCCGCAGGGGCCGCATTTCCGGCGGCCGGTTTGCCCGACTGGTCCTGGGCGCGCGTGTCGCCGCTTTGGGCGGCAGCGCCTCCAATACCAATCAGCAGTGCGATCGCGGAGCAGGCGAGGTGACGCAAAACCGCATTTGGAAACCGACGCACACCTCGACGCATAAATTCCCCGATTTGTTTCTTGCCTTGGCCAGCAACGCCCTGATTTGATGACGTTCAATTGGGTCTCCAATGCGGCGGAGACAGCGTCGAATTTCCATGACGGACATTTGGTACTTTGTCCAGCAAAGTCACAACATTATAGCATCTTGGTAAAGCTGCCGCCCGACAAACCCCCGGGCGCACCGATCCCGCTCTTGGCAGATGGCCGGCGACCGGCTAATCGACGATCCCGGCCCGGAGGATGGAACCGATTTCTCTTCGTACGCCACTGGTGCTTCTGTTCATATCCCTGGGTGCGATCGCTGCCATGTGGTGGTGGCTGGCGCTGCCCATTACGCTTTCGCGCGCCCCGATCGATCCCAACGCCAAACTGCAGTGCGTGTCCTACGCGCCGTTCCGGGGTGACCAGACGCCGCTCGTGCGGACAACCCAGATCGCGTCCGAACAGATCGCCCAGGACCTGGCGCAGCTTTCCAAAATAACCGATTGCGTGCGCACCTATTCGATCGAAAACGGCCTCGACCAGGTCCCGGCGCTTGCCGCCAAAGCGGGATTGAAGGTGATCCAGGGGATATGGCTCAGCAGTAATCGGCTGAAAAACCTGGCGCAGATTTCGACCGTGGTGGCGCTGACAAAAGAATATCCGGGCGTCATCAGCTCCGTCGTCGTCGGAAACGAGGTCCTGTTGCGCGGCGATATGACCACGGCCGACCTTGCCGCCACCATCCGCTCGGTCAAATCTCAAATTGCCGTTCCGGTTACCTATGCCGATGTCTGGGAGTATTGGCTTCGCAATCGCGAGGTCTACGACGCCGTCGATTTTGTCACGATCCACATCCTGCCTTACTGGGAAGACTTGCCCGTGCGCGCCAAATATGCCGCCGCGCATGTCGAGGCGATCCGCAGACGGATGGCCGTGGCATTTCCAACCAAGGAAATTCTGATCGGCGAGACCGGCTGGCCGAGCGCGGGAAGAATGCGCGAAGGCGCACTGCCCTCGCGCACCAATCAGGCGCGGGTGGTGTCGGAAATTCTCGACCTGGCAGCGCGAGAGGGCTTTCGCGTCAATCTGATCGAGGCCTACGACCAGCCGTGGAAGCGGCAGCTCGAGGGCACGGTCGGCGGATATTGGGGCTTGTTCGATTCAGCCAAGCGGGTGCTGAAATACCCGCCGGGCGAGGCCATCAGCAACTATCCGTTCTGGAAGCTGCAGATGGGATGTGGCATGGCGTTGAGCGTTCTCGTGTTTGGCGCGGCCGGGCTGACACTGCGGCGGCGGCCCTGGAAGCCGCGTCCCGTATCCTGGGTCGCGGTCGGCCTCTCCGCGACCACGGCCGGGATCCTGTCAGGGATCGCCGCCGACAAGATGATCTACGAAAGTTACGGCCTCGGTGGCTGGTTGGGCTGGGGCTCGCTAATGATGGCCGGGATCGCCTCGCCGCTGCTTTGCGCCAATGCTCTGATGTCGGGCCGACCGCTGCCGACTTTTCTGGAACTGCTGGGCCCCCGCGATCAGCGAACCCGATCGTTCCCGAACGTGATCGTGGGCATCGCCCTTGTGGTGACCACCTTGATCGCTGCGGAGACCGCGCTCGGCTTCGTCTTCGATCCGCGCTACCGCGATTTTCCATTTGCCGCCTTGACCATGGCGGTAGTGCCGTTCTGCACGGTGATGCTTCTCAATAGCCCGCAGGAGGGGGAGCGGCCGATCGCAGAGGGTGTATTTGCCGGGCTGCTGGCGGGGGCTGCGCTCTACATCGCCTTCAACGAAGGCGCCGACAACTGGCAATCGATATGGACCTGCGCCATGTATTTGCTGCTCGCGGTCACGCTGTGGCGGGCGCGGGCCGTGCAAATCCCAAAATAAGCAAGCCGATCGCGAGACCTGACAACGCGACATTGTAGAGCACTATTCCAAATCCGGCGGCGATCAGCGCGCCCGTAAGCAGCACGATCGACGGCCGAATTACGTGAAGCGCAGCGACAATCACTGCGACGGCGCCGAACACCGAGTTTTGAAACAGGTACGTCGCAAGAATCCGGGTCTTGCAAAGCATCGTGTGCAGGCCGGCATCGCACGCCAATGCGACGCTCGAGAACTCAATGGCGAGATAGCGCAAATAGAGCGCATAGCCGACAGTCAGGAAACCGACCACCAGCAACCATTGCACCTGATAGGGCGTCAGCCGGAACGGAATTTTCTTCATCAAAACTTATCCGGCCAAGTGAACCCGGCCAGCCGCAAATGCGTCCAGCCGATGAATTGTTGCGCATGCACATAAGGATCAGCGCGGCGCGAATATGGTCGGGAAAGCAAGATGGGACAAGCCATGTCTGGCAGGCACGGACACGTTTGCCAAAATGCGTGAAAAAATGGCCCCAAGGCCTTGGAATCAGGAATTCAATTGAATTCGGGCTAACGGCGGTTGAAGAATGACGCCAGCGTGGAGGTTTCCGCTCGGTTTGGCACATTCTCACTCGTCACGCGTCTGTAATTGCCGCGCCGGCGCGAATATGATTTGCTTCCGACGGGCTTGACGATAGCGGCGGGCTCGTCCGCCTTCATCGCAAGGCTTTGGCCGTCGAATACCGTCGTCTCGCAGGCCCGCTGGTTTTCGATCAGCCCGGCGCAGATTTTCGCCGCCGCCGCGGCATCGCTGAGCGGCCCGGCTGCCAGGCGCAACTGCATACCAAGTCCGGTTCTGCCTTCCCTCACAACAATAATCGGACGCAATTCGGCAAGCGCCGTATTCGATTTCAGAAGACCCCGCCACAATGCGCGCAGGCCGCCGATCGAATTGGCGCCACCGACATCGACTGCGAATTCGGTTCGCTGGATGGTGACTTTGGGACTGGTGGTTTCCGGAGGATCCCGCACCGCGGACGAAACCGCGGCAACGGTTTCAGGCATAGGTGCCGGCGGCGCGATGCTCAACGGCTTGTCGGGTTCGATCAGCTTTACCGCCGCCGCATCAGGCGGAGCCATCATGGACTTCGACGACGTCAATGAGTTCGCCGACACCATGACCGCTGTGTTTGGGGCGCCCTGGCCCGCGGAGGGGAGGTTCGCGGGACCTTGCTCTGCTACGCCTGCATCGATCTTCGGCTTCTCAGTTGCCACGATCGCGTCGGTCTTTGGCTTTTCCGGCTTTTCGACCGCCACAACACTGGTGTCGGTCTTGGGTTTTTCGGCCGCCAGCGGGATCTCCGGCTTTGGTTTTTCGAACGTCTTCGCGGTCGTGGTAGTCACCGGGGACACCGCCGGAGCAGGGGTGGGATTTTGCGACACCGCCGGCGGCTCCGGCGTTGCGGCGACCGGGACAGCGGCCTGGGGCCAGGCCGTAGCGGGATTTTGCCGCGCAATCGCCCCGGTCACGGTGTCCAGACCCTGTTCCAGGATGGTGACGCGGGAATATAGTCGGTCGCGATCGCCGTTGAGCGTATCGATGGCGGCGGCGAGGCGGCGAGCTTCGTCCTGGCTCTCCTTGGCGACGGACTGGATCTGCTGGGACTGCCGCACCAGGTCGGCGGCGGCAACCACCTCGCGCCTCTTCCCGATCGAGGACTGGCTGGCGAGCATCGCGATGACTACGGCTCCGACTGAGGCAGCCCCCCACGATCCGAGCCGCCATAGCGCGCGCCGGTCAAATTGATCCTCTTCGGCCAGGAACCCGCTCAGCAAACCGCCGGTATTTTCGGTCTCAAAACTGTCAGCCACGACCTTTTCGGGCCCCCTTACGCCCCTCCCGAATCACCCGCAAACATTAACAGGAAATACGCCTCCAGCTTGAAAACGGCGGGTTATACCCGGGGTGATTCGGGTTTCCGTTCCCCGCCAAAAGGCTTTATGACGGCGGCGGCAGATACCGGCCGCCAATCAGGGATCAGGAATGACTGCTCGAACCAGCCTCACGATCGTGCTCGCGGCCGGCGAGGGCACGCGGATGCGATCTTCGATCCCAAAGGTCCTGCATCCCGTCGCCGGTCAATCGATGCTGGCACACGTGCTGGGGGCCGCGCCAAAAGGACCCGGCGCCGCGCTTGCCGTGGTGATCGGGCCGGACCACGAGGCCGTCGCACAAGAGGTCAAGCGACAGCGGCCGGACGCGACCATTTTCGTTCAGCGCGAGCGTCTGGGCACCGCGCATGCGGTATTGGCTGCCCGCGATGCCATCGCGCGCGGCGCCGACGATCTGTTGGTCGTTTTCGGCGATACGCCTTTGATTTCGGCGGCGACCTTCGAGCGGCTGCGCACGCCTTTGCAGAACGGCGCAGCCATTGCGGTGCTTGGCTTCCAGGCCGCCGACCCCGCCGGCTACGGCCGGTTGCTGGTCGAAGGCGGCCGGCTGGTGGCGATCCGCGAACACGCCGACGCGAGCCGCGAGGAGCGCGCCATCACCCTTTGCAACGCCGGCATCATGGCTTTCGATGGCCACAAGGCGCTGGAAATCATACAAAAGATCGGTAATGCCAACAGCAAGTGCGAGTATTATCTGGTCGATGCCGTTACCATCGTTCGCCAAAAAGGATTGAAGGCCATGGTGATTGAAACCAGCGAGGATGAAGTACGCGGCATCAACACCAAGGCCCAACTCGCCGAGGCCGAGCAAGCCATGCAGTCGCGGTTGCGCAAGGCGGCGCTCGAGGCCGGCGTGACCATGATCGCTCCCGAGACGGTTTTCCTCGCCACGGATACAACGTTCGGCAACAACGTCACGATCGAACCGTTCGTGGTGATCGGTCCGGGCGTCTCGATCGCCGACGGCGCCGTGATCCATTCGTTCTGCCATATTGTGCAGTCATCGATCGGCAGAAACGCCTTGGTCGGCCCGTTCGCGCGCATGCGGCCGGGAACGTCGCTCGGCGAGGGCGCAAAGATCGGCAACTTCGTCGAGACCAAGGCCTCGACGCTCGATGCCGGCGTCAAGGTCAATCATCTCAGCTACATCGGCGACACCCATATCGGCGCCCACACCAACATCGGCGCCGGCACCATCACCTGCAATTATGATGGCTTCGGCAAGCACAAGACCGAGATCGGCACAGGCGCCTTTGTCGGCACCAATTCGTCGCTGGTGGCACCCGTGAAGATCGGCAAGGGCGCCTATATCGGTTCGGGCTCGGTGATTACCAAGGACGTTCCCGACGATGCGATGGCGGTGGAGCGCGGCCAGCAAATCAACCGAGAGGACGGCGCGAAGCGATACCGCGAGATGAAAACCCGCGGCAAACCGCCCAAAGGCGGCTAGCTGCAGACTTGTTAAGCTTTAGGCTTAACGCTGTTTCAATCGGCAATAATTATTGAGTATCTGGGCAGCCGCGATTCTCGTTAAGGAGATGCGGACGCATTTTCGGTTGATCTGGAGATATTGATCCGCATGTGCGGCATTGTCGGCATTCTCGGGCGCGGTCCGGTCGCGGATCAGATTGTGGATTTGCTCAAACGCCTTGAATATCGCGGTTACGATTCCGCCGGTGTCGCCACGCTGGAAGGCGACCATCTCGAGCGCCGCCGTGCTGAAGGCAAGCTCAAAAATCTCGAGACGCGATTGAAGGCCGAGCCGCTGGCGGGCCATACCGGCATCGGACACACGCGCTGGGCAACCCACGGCAAACCGACCGAGAGCAACGCCCATCCGCATGCGACCGACAACGTCGCCGTGGTTCACAACGGCATCATCGAGAATTTCCGCGAACTGCGGGCTATGCTGGAAAAGCAGGGTGCCAAATTCGCGAGCGAAACCGATACCGAAACCGTTGCGCATCTGGTCAATTCCTACCTTCTCAAGGGTGCCTCGCCCCAGGAGGCGGTGAAAGCGTCGCTGCCGCAGTTGCGCGGCGCGTTTGCGCTGGCGTTTGTATTCAGGGGGCACGGCAATCTGATGATCGGGGCCCGCAAGGGCTCGCCGCTCGCGATCGGACACGGCGACGGCGAGATGTATCTGGGGTCGGACGCGATTGCGCTGGCGCCTTTCACTGACACCATCAGTTATCTTGAGGACGGCGACTGGGTGGTGCTGACCCGCAAGACCGGCGTGATCTACGACGAACAGGGCATGGTGGTTAATCGCGAAGTGCTCAAATCCGGCGCGTCGTCGTTCCTGGTCGACAAGGCGAATTATCGCCATTTCATGGCCAAGGAAATCCACGAGCAGCCCGAAGTAGTCGGACACACGCTGGCGCGTTACGTTGACATGGCGACCGAGCGTATCGCACTGCCCTTGAAATTGCCGTTCGACTTCAACGCTATTCAGCGCATTTCGATCGTCGCCTGCGGCACCGCGAGTTATGCGGGCTATATCGCCAAATACTGGTTCGAGCGTTTCGCCCGGTTGCCGGTCGAGCTCGATATCGCCTCCGAATTCCGCTATCGCGAGGCGCCGCTGCGCAAGGGCGATCTTGCGATCTTTGTCTCGCAATCCGGCGAGACGGCCGACACGCTGGCCGCGCTTCGCTACGCCAAGCAAGCTGGAGTACACACGCTCTCGGTCGTCAACGTGCCGACCTCGACCATCGCGCGCGAAAGCGAGACCGTGCTGCCGACGCTGGCCGGTCCCGAGATTGGCGTTGCCTCGACCAAGGCGTTCACCTGCCAGTTGACGGTGCTGGCCGCGATCGCGGTGACCGCGGGCAGGGCGCGCGGCGAGTTGTCCGACGCCGATGAAGCCAGGCTAGTGCATGGCCTCGTCCAAATCCCGCGCCTGATGGCGGCGGCGCTCGCGACCGAGCCGCAAATCGAGAAATTGGCGCGCGATCTCTCGAAATCCAAGGATGTGCTCTATCTCGGCCGCGGCACCAGCTATCCGCTGGCCCTGGAAGGGGCGCTGAAGCTGAAGGAAATTTCCTACATCCACGCCGAAGGCTACGCAGCCGGCGAACTCAAGCACGGACCAATCGCGCTGATCGACGAAACGATGCCGGTCGTAGTGATCGCCCCGCACGACCGCGTGTTCGACAAGACCGTCTCCAACATGCAGGAAGTGGCCGCTCGCGGCGGCAATATCATTCTGATGACCGATGCCAGGGGCGCGGCGGAAGCGACGATCGAATTGCTGGTGACGATCGTGCTTCCCGATATGGACGCAACCTTCACGCCGATGGTTTATGCCATTCCGGTGCAGCTCCTGGCCTACCATACGGCTGTCATCATGGGCACCGACGTCGACCAGCCGCGCAACCTTGCGAAATCGGTGACGGTGGAATAGGCCGCCTATCGCGCTTGCTTGGTCGCTTCAGGCCTTCAAAAATCTGCTAGAAGAGCCTAGCTGGTGATGTAGGCCAGAAGCCGGACCGACCTGGAAACCCAATGAATCGCGACAATTTGCCTCCGACAGAGCCCCCGGCCGAAACCCCGCCGGAAGTCCACATCGGTTTCATGGCCCGATTTCGGAATTATTTTCTGACCGGCTTGATCGTCGCCGGGCCGATCGCGATCACCTTCTATCTGACCTGGTGGTTCGTAACCTGGGTCGATGGCATCGTCAGGCCGTTCGTTCCCGTGGCCTATCGGCCGGAAACCTATCTGCCGTTCGGACTGCCCGGCTCCGGTCTGATCGTCGCGGTGTTCGCGCTGACGCTTCTGGGCTTCCTCACCGCAAACCTGATCGGCCGGACACTGGTTGATCTCGGCGAGAAGCTGCTCGGGCGCATGCCGGTAGTGCGCGCCATCTATCGCGGGCTGAAGCAGGTGTTCGAGACCCTGTTTTCCGGACAGGGATCGAGCTTTCGCCGGGTCGGCCTGGTCGAATTTCCCTCGCCCGGCATGTGGTCGATCGTGCTGCTCTCGCAAGCGCCGAGCGTAGAGGTCGCCAACAGTCTTCCCGGCCAGGAGGAGCACATTTCGGTGTTCCTGCCCTGCGCGCCCAACCCGACCACGGGTTTCTTCTTCTATGTGCCCAAGAGCAAGATCATCGAAATCGAGATGACCGCCGAGGATGCCGCGACCCTGATCATGTCGGCAGGCGTGGTGCAGCCTGGCTCCGACCCGCAAAAGCGGATCGCCGCACTCGCCGGAATGGCCCATGCCGCTCAGGTCGCCAATGCATCCCCGCTGCAGCCCGCGCCGGCGAAGGTGGATTGATAACCCCTCTTCGTCATGGTGAGTAGCCGGCAATGGATTGCTTCGCGGAGCCGCATTCGCGCGACCCGTTGGCTCGCAATGACCGGAGGAATCACCCCGCGCCGATCAGCGGTATCGCCTCATCGCGCTCGAACAGATAAAGCAGGCAGCGCAGCGCTTCGCCGCGTTCGCCTTTCAGCTTCGGATTGTCCTTCATGATGCGCAGCGCTTCGTCGCGTGCCCGCGTGATCAATTGGGCATGGACGTCGGGGCGCGCGATGCGGTAGCCGGGCAAGCCGCTTTGTCTGACCCCGAGCACGTCGCCTTCGCCGCGCAGCTTCAGATCTTCCTCGGCAATGCGAAAGCCGTCGGTGGTTTCCCGAATCACTTTGAGCCGCGCGATGGACATCTCGTTCAAGGGCTCCTGGTAGAGCAACAGACAGGTCGAAGCCTCGGAGCCACGGCCGATCCGGCCGCGCAACTGATGCAATTGCGCGAGCCCGAAGCGCTCGGCGTTTTCGATCACCATGATGGTGGCGGCGGGGACATCGACGCCGACCTCGACTACGGTCGTCGCCACCAGCAAACCGATCTCGCCCGCGGCGAACTGCGCCATGACATGATCCTTTTCGGCTCCCTTCATCTGTCCGTGCACCAGGCCTACGCGGTCGCCGAAACGCTTTTGCAAACTTTCGTACCGCTTCGTGGCGTTGGTCAGATGACCGGCGCCCTCGGCTTCGGATTCCTCGACCAGCGGGCAAATCCAGTACACGAGCTTTCCGGCCGACAGCGCGCGGCCGACCGCATCGATGACCTCGTTGAGGCGGCTGTTTGGCACCGCGCGGGTATCGATCGGTTGCCGCCCTGCAGGCTTCTCGCGCAACTCCGAGATGTCCATGTCGCCGAAATACGTCAACACCAGCGTGCGCGGAATCGGGGTTGCGCTCAACACCAGGACATCGACGGCCCCACCCTTGGCGGTCAGCGCCAGCCGCTCACGTACGCCGAAGCGATGCTGCTCGTCGACCACCGCGAGCGCCAGCGCCTTGAACGTTACATCGTCCTGGATCAATGCGTGGGTGCCGACCAGGAAGTCGATCTCGCCGGCTTCCAGTCGCGCCAATATATCCCGCCGCTCCTTGCCCTTTTCGCGGCCGGTGAGGATTGCTGCCCGAAGGCCGGCGCGTTCGGCCAGCGGCGTGATGGTCTTGATGTGCTGGCGCGCGAGAATCTCGGTCGGCGCCATCAGCGCGGCTTGCTTGCCGACCTCGGCGACCGCGGCGGCGGCCAACAACGCCACCACGGTCTTGCCCGATCCCACATCGCCTTGCAGCAGCCGCAGCATGCGCACCGGCTGGCGCAGATCCTCCGAAATGGCGGCGGCGGCCTTTCGTTGCGAAATCGTCAGCGAATAGGACAGCGCATCGATGATCTTCTTGCGCAGATGACCATCACCGGCGTGGCGATCGCCCGCGGGCCGGCGCAACTGCGCACGAACCAGCGCCAGTGCCAGTTGACCGGCCAAAAGCTCGTCGAACGCAAGCCGCGACCAGAACCGGCTGTCGGGGAGGATATCCGTCAGTTCGACCGGCATATGCACGCGATTGAACGCTTCGACGATGGGCGGAAACTTGCAGCGGCGGATCACCTCGGGACTGATCCATTCCGGCAGGTCGGGAAGTTTTTGCAGCGCCTGCGCCATCGCGCGGCGCAGCGAACCCAGTGCCAGCCCTTCCGTGAGCGGATAGACGGGATCGATGCCGGTCAGCTTCGCAAAGCCCGCCTCATCGACGACCCGGTCGGGATGCACGATCTGCAGGGTGCCGTCGAACATTTGCGCCGTGCCGGAAACGAAACGCCTGGCGCCGACCGGCAGCAGCTTTTCCACATAACCGGGTGGGCTGCGGAAATAGGTCAGCACGACGTCGCCCGTGTCGTCGCTGGCATAGACCAGATGCGGCGCACGGGGATTGCGCCCCGGCGTCGGACGATGCCGGTCGACGGTGACCTCCAGGGTGACGACGGTCCCCGGCACCGCATCGCGGATTTTCGGCCGGGCACGACGGTCGATCACGCTGGCGGGTAGATGCAGCAGCAGGTCGACGATCCGCGGCGTCTGATCGCAGCTGAGCAGATATCGGAACAGCTTGTCTTGTTTGGGGCCGACGCCGGCCAGGCTCGTGATCGGCGCAAACAGCGGATTGAGCAGGGGAGGGCGCATCAAACAACTCGAGGAAATTGGCCGATGCTCGATTTGTAAAGGCTTGAATGCATTTTGGCGCAAATGCAATGCGAGAACAGGTGCTGACAACAGGCGTTGCCATCGTTATATCAATCCCGCCCGGCACGTCCGGGCTTTTGGCGTTTGGATTGGACTGGCAAAATGACGGGATCGACACGATCGAGCGACGGCCTCGACGACCGCCGCAAGCGGCTGTTATTCCGTTGCTGGCATCGCGGCACCCGCGAGATGGATCTCATTCTCGGCGGCTTTGCCGATGCCGAGATCGGCAGTCTTTCAGAACACGAATTGGCTCAATTCGAATATCTGATGGATGTGCCCGACCCTGATCTCTATGCGGCATTGACCGGCGAGATGCCGCCGGCGCCGGAATATGCCAACCGCCTGTTCGATCGCATCAAGTCATTTCGCGGGGATCGCGACACATGAAGGCGCCGTCTCGATCGCCTGCCGAGTTGCTGGCGCCCGGGCGCGCGCTGACCATTGCCAACGTCGCCGAGGGCGCGGAAGGGTTGGTTGTCTCCGACCTCGCGCGCGCGGTAGCGGTGCGGCCAAAGCCGCCGGCGGTCAGCCTTGCCGTGATCTGCCGCGACGGCCCGCGCATGCAGCAACTGTCTCGTGCGCTGGAATTCTTCGCGCCCGATTTGCCGGTCTTGCAGTTCCCGGCTTGGGACTGTCAGCCCTATGATCGGGTGTCGCCGCATAGCGGCATCCTGGCACAGCGATTGACGACGCTAGCGCGGCTCTCGCGACTTTCCGGCAGCGACAAGCCGCTGATCGTCCTCACCACCGTCAACGCCATCGTGCAGCGGGTACCGGCGCGCGAAGCTGTCGCGGCGCAAGCGCTGTCGGTTGCACCCGGCCATGTCGTGCCGATGGCCTCGATCGCGTCGTGGCTCGAGCACAACGGATACAGCCGTTCCTCGACGGTGCGCGAACCCGGCGAATATGCGGTGCGCGGCGGCATCCTCGATCTGTTTCCGGCCGGCCTCGATCAGCCGGTGCGGTTCGATTTTTTCGGCGACAGCCTGGAATCGATCCGCACGTTCGACGCCGAGACCCAGCGCACGCTGCTGGACATGCGCTCGCTCGATCTGGTTCCGATCTCGGAATTCCAACTGGTCACCGAGACCATCCGCCGCTTCCGGATGGGCTATGTCACGACCTTCGGCGCCCCGGAGCGCGACGATCCCCTGTATGAGGCGGTGAGCGAGGGCCGCCGCTATCCGGGGATGGAACACTGGCTGCCGCTGTTTTCCGAACGGATGGATACGCTGTTCGACTATCTGGATGATGCGCCGGTCGCGATCGAGCCACAAGGCGAAGACGCCGCGCGTGAGCGCTTCAAGCAGATTGCCGACTACTACCAGGCACGGCGCGAAGCGCTCGAGCATCCGGGCGCCGGCGCAATCTACCGGCCGCTACCGCCCGACCGGCTTTATCTGACCGAAGTCGAATGGACCAGCCGCCTTGAGGAAACCGCGCTGGCGCGGCTCACCCCATTTGCAGTGCCCGATGGCAGCGCCGATGCCATCGATGCCGGCGCGCGGCAGGGACGCAATTTTGCGCCGGAGCGCACCGATAGTTCGGTCAACGTGTTCGAAGCCGTCGTCGCCCATGTCGGCGCGTTGCAGGCCGCCCGCAAGAAAGTGGTAATCGCGCTGTGGAGCGAAGGTTCGCGCGACCGCATGGGCAGCATGTTGAGAGACCACAAGCTCAGCAACCTCACCAGCGTCAACGCCTGGCGCACGGTGCAAGCGACGCCGCGCAACGAAACCATGCTGGCCGTGGTCGGCATGGAATCCGGTTTCGAGACCGCGGATGTCGCCGTCGTCAGCGAGCAGGACATCCTCGGCGACCGGCTGGTGCGGCCGCGCCGAGTGAGCCGCAAGCTCGACAATTTCATCTCCGAGGTTACCAGTCTTGCCAGCGGCGATCTCGTGGTTCATGTCGAGCATGGCATCGGCCGATTTGTCGGGCTGCAGACGCTTGAAGTATCCGGCGCGCCGCATGATTGCCTCGAGCTGCATTACGCTGCCGATACCAAACTGTTTCTGCCGGTCGAAAACATCGAACTGTTGTCGCGTTACGGCTCCGACCACGCCAATGTGGAACTGGACCGGCTGGGGGGAAGCGGCTGGCAGGCG
The DNA here is from genome assembly GCA_963742425.1 of uncultured Alphaproteobacteria bacterium. Taxonomy (GTDB): domain Bacteria; phylum Pseudomonadota; class Alphaproteobacteria; order Rhizobiales; family Xanthobacteraceae; genus Bradyrhizobium. The sequence goes on along the minus strand of CAVULR010000001.1, from coordinate 513,932 downwards.
CGGAAGGCAAAACTCAAAAGCCGTATTCGCGAGATTGCCGGCGAGTTGATCAAGATCGCCGCCGAACGGCATCTGCGCGAAGCGCCGAAAATGCCGGTGCAGCCGCATGTCTATGACGAATTCTGCGCGCGCTTTCCCTATGAGGAAACCGAGGACCAGCTTGGCGCGATCAATGCCACGTTGAAGGACCTCGAAAGCGGCCGGCCGATGGACCGGCTGATCTGCGGCGATGTCGGCTTCGGCAAGACCGAGGTGGCGTTGCGCGCGGCCTTCGCGGTCGCGCTCGAGGGCAAGCAGGTCGCGGTCGTGGTGCCGACGACGCTATTGGCCCGCCAGCACAGCAAGACGTTCGCCGAGCGGTTCCGCGGCTTCCCTGTCAATATCGCGCAGGCTTCGCGTCTGGTCGCGCCGAAGGATCTGTCGCAGGTCAAGAAAAAAATCACCGACGGCTCGCTCGACATCGTGGTCGGCACCCACGCGCTGCTCGGCAAGTCGATCAAGTTTCGGGATCTCGGCCTTCTGGTCGTCGACGAGGAGCAGCATTTCGGCGTCAGCCACAAGGAGCGGCTGAAGCAATTGCGTGCCGAGGTGCATGTGCTGACGCTGAGCGCGACGCCGATCCCGCGTACGCTGCAACTGGCGCTGACGGGGGTGCGCGATCTCTCCATTATCGCCTCGCCCCCGGTCGATCGCCTCGCCGTTCGCACGTTCGTGGCGCCGCACGATCCGCTGATGATCCGCGAAGCATTGCTGCGCGAACGTTATCGCGGCGGACAGGCGTTCTACGTCGTGCCACGGATCGAAGACCTGGCGGGCGTAAAAGACTTCCTTGAAAAGAACGTGCCGGAGATGAAGGTTGCGGTCGCGCATGGGCAGATGCCGCCGGCCGTTATCGAGGACATCATGTCGGCGTTCTATGATGGCAAGTACGATGTCCTGCTCTCGACCACCATCATCGAGTCCGGCCTCGACATTCCCACCGCCAATACGCTGATCGTACACCGCGCCGACAGGTTCGGGCTGGCGCAGCTCTATCAACTGCGCGGCCGGGTAGGGCGCTCGAAGCTGCGCGCCTATGCGCTGTTCACGCTGCCGGCGCAGCAGAAGATCACCGCCCAGGCCGAGCGGCGGCTGAAGGTCCTGCAGTCGCTGGAGACGCTGGGCGCCGGATTCCAGCTGGCGTCGCACGATCTCGACATCCGCGGCGCCGGCAATCTGCTCGGCGAGGAACAATCCGGCCATATCAAGGAGGTCGGTTTCGAGCTTTACCAGTCGATGCTGGAAGAGGCGATCCTCAACCTCAAGGCCGGCGTGGTCGAGCCAGCCGCGGACCGCTGGTCGCCGCAGATTATGGTCGGCATGCCCGTGCTGATTCCGGAAGAATACGTCGCCGATCTTGCGGTTCGGCTGTCGCTATATCGTCGGCTTGCCGATCTTGAGACGGAGGACGCGATCGAAAATTTCGCTGCCGAATTGCGCGATCGCTTCGGAGTGCTACCGGACGAAGTGCGCTATCTCCTGAAGATCGCGGCGATCAAAACCTATTGCCGCCGCGCCAATGTCGAAAAGGTCGATGCCGGCCCCAAGGGTGCCGTCATCGCATTCCGCGACAACACGTTCGCGCAGCCGGATCGCCTCGTCTATTTCATACGGCAGCACGGCCGGGCGGCGCGGGTGCGGCCGGACATGAAGGTGGTGTTTTTCCAGGAATGGGAAACACCGGAGGAGCGCTTGACGGGCACCACCGAAATCCTGCGCCAGCTCGCCAACCTCGCCGAGGATCGCAAGGCGGCGTGAGGTTGTTGCGAGCGCTCCGTAACGAGGCGGGTGATAAACGACACGGCCGCCGGCATTGCCGCCAGCGACCGCTATTGTTCAAATCCGCAACGCTTACTTCGGATACTTGAATTCCGGGGCCGCCTTCAGCGCCTCCTTGGTGGTATTCATCGACGCCAGCCATTTGTCGTTCTTGCTGTCGTGGCGAACGCTGACCGAGGACGGCGATACCGCGACATAGTGCTCGCCGATTCCAAGGAATCCGCCGACCGAAAGGATCAGGGCGTCGAGCTGATTGTTCTTGATCGCAAGATCGGCAATCTCACCGATCGACTCGTCCTTCTGGTTATAGACATTCAGTCCCTTCAGCTTCGAGCTGAACATCTCGTCTTTCGACACCGTCGAAAACTTGGCGTCAGCCGGCGCAGTACCGGTGGTCTTGGCATCTTCGGCGAAAGCCGGGCTCACCAGCACGGCAAGCGAAGCGGCAATCAGTGCGATCTTCTTCATCGAGGTCTCCATTGCAAAACGGATGAAATACAATGCGAGACCGGCGCAGTTGTTCCCTCGGCAATGTCGGCTAGACCGTCACGAGGCGACCCGGCGGCCGTCGTCGTAGAGTCGCGCCCGCAGAGTTTTGGCTGAATCAGATGGCAGCAAGGTCGCAATTGTCACGACCGGCTCGGATCGTGTGTCGCGTTTGCCGTGACTGGTGTGCCGCATGACGCTGGAAAGCCGCCGCGCGATCATATGGGCGGTCCGCAAATCGGTTTCGACGAACACGACGATTACCGAGCCATCCTCCTGAGCGGCGCCGAAGTCCATCTGCCGCTTCAGGCGGCTGAGAATTCGCGCGCCATCGGTCTGCGCGCGCGGATGGGCCGGATCGAAGGCGAAGCGGGCGACCGACAGGCCGCCGCCGTGCGACAAGGCCTCAAACACGGCCGTGGCAAAATCCCGGTCGAACGCCGACGGTATCAAAAGACCGGTCCTGGGATCGAGCAGGCCGCCGGCATCGATCGACCGGAGCGTGCGGCTGAGAAGGCCCTCGAAGGCGTGCATCCGCACCAAGGGCAATGTATTGGCGGCAATGCGTTCGGGCTCGCCGCTTATGATTTCGAGATTCGGCAAATCATAGGTCGGCACCAGCGCATCCGAAGTCACCACGACCGGAAGGTTGCGAAAGCGCGCATCCTCGGCCAGCACCGTCAGGAAGGCATCGACCACGCGCGCGCTGAAACCTTCGCCGAGCACGATACCGTCGATGTCGCGCACAGTGAGTTGTTTTGCGGCCGCTTCGATCGAAAGCGCGCCGACGACTCCCATCCGTTCTCCAAGCGAGACGGAAAGCGCGGGATAGGCCGCGCCGCGGCCGATCAGCAGCACACTGGCGTCAATGGCGTAATCGTCGCTCGCCGGCGCGGTTCGCGTCGCGAGGTCGCCGCCAAGCCGGCGCATGAGGGTTGAGTGCAGCGACCGGGTTCGCAACGCGGCGCGCAAACGCGCGGGCAAACGATCGAAATTACCGCCGCTCGGCGAGAAGGGAATGGCGTTCGCAGGAAGCGAGGCCCGCGGATCGATCGCGATCAACGGAAGATACGGCTTGCGCGCGGCAACCTGTTTCGCGAGCGTCTCGAATCCGGATTCAACCACGTCGGAGGCAATGATCATTGCGGCTGGTGCAAGCTGCTCGAGCGCGCGCGACGCGTCGAGCCCGGCGCTGTCGATGATCGGAAAGATCCCTGCCGCATCAAGGTCACGCGCAAAGGCCGGCCGCCCTGCATTGGTAACGACGATAATCGGGCCTTGCTGGGACATCCAGGAACTCGGATTGACGGGATCGATTGAAGGCGCAAATCCTAGTTTGCCCCCCTTAATGCCGCGTCAACGCGATGCTCGTCGTTCAGGCCGAATGTGCCCGATCGCGAAACGCTTCCACCATCAATGGATTAAGCCCGAGTTCACTGAGTGCCTCGCGGGCGCGGGCGTTGTCGAGGGCACGACCGGCGAGGCGGTGGCCGCTTAGCCGGTCCGGCAAAGCTGTCAGCAGCGCGCCCGGCCCCAGACGTCTTGCCCATTCTTGCAGGTCCTGCGACAGAAACCGGTAGCCGCCGACCGCCATGACGCCCGCGGGTGGCGCCGTAATGCAAATCACACCGGTCGAACGATCGAGCCGGGCGGCATAGTCGGTGTCGACAAAATCGCGAGGCGGCGGCGCCACCAGCGAATTGCTCGGAGGCAGGGGTGGCGCGTAGGCCGCGGGCGTTACCATCGGCCCCCGCAACGCCAGCGTTCCCCGTGGCGTCACCAGAATCTCGCCTGATATCGACGAACCCGGTACGTCCCGCGGCGTGCCGTGAGGTCCGGGCAGAATGGGGGCAGGCGCACCGTCGGCCGCACGGCGAGCTCCGAACAACCCGGCTTCGCCGAATAGATAGACGTCCGTCAGGACGGCGCGCTCGCTGCTCCAGGCCGGACTCGATGCGACCTGCTCCGGCGAGCGCCACAGGCCGATCACATGGCGCAAACTCGGCATCCGCGAGGCCAGGTCGATCTCGCCCAACCACATCGCCAGTTGCGCCGGCGCGACCAGCGTCTCGCAACCATGCTCGTTGATGGCCTGCTCAAACACCTCGCCGTCGAACGGATGATGCAGTGCGAGCGTTCCGCCCGACAGCAGCCAGACCACCAGCGAGGAGGCCAGGCCTGCGAACGAGGATGGTGCGAACGCCGACATCACGATCGAGCCTTGTGGCAGGTCGCTTTCGAGCGACAGCGCCAGCCCACCGGCAATCAGGTTGAGATGTGTGCGCGGCACCGGTCGAAGGCCGTCGCCGGTCACGTCGAAAGAGATGATCGCCGCCCGGCGGCCGTCCTGCGTGACGGCGCGGGAGGTTGTCGATTGAGTTTCGAGGGCAAGATCGAGCGAGGCCATGCCCTCCGGCAGATCATTTCCGAAACCACAGACATGCCGTATCGAAAACGCATCCGCGGCAGCATTCATCGCGAGGTCGGCATGCACCACACCGTCGATCTTGCCAGATGTTACGATTGCCCGCGCGCCGGTGCGATTGAGCGCACTCGTTAGCTCGGCTTGCCGCCACAACAACGGAAGCACTGCGACGACCAGGCCTGCGCGATGTGCCGCGAGCACCGTCAACATGAAATCGACGGTGTTCGGAAGTTGGACCGCGATAACGGAATTGTTTGGCAGGCCGGCCTCGATGAAATGCGCCGCAAGCGCTGATATCGCCCGGTCGGCTTCTGCAAATGTGAGGCGCTTTGGCGGCTGGCCTGTGATGCGCTGCTTGTTGGAGGGATCGAGCAGCGCCAGCGCATCCGGTTTTCGCGCCAGGATCCGCTGAAACAATCCGTCGAGCGTGGGCGGTGCATTTGTCTGGATCACGGGATTACTTCCGTCGCGGGTCAGGCCGATGCCACCACGTCTCAGGGAGATACCCCGTCAGGGCGGTGGCACCCGGCCGTTCTATCCGATTCCAGCGCGCGATCCATTGCTCTGCGGCGTTAAATACCGGAATAACGTAGAAACCCGAGATCAGGGTGCGGTCCAAGGCCCGCACCGCCGAGACGAACGCGGGATGCTCGCGCGCCTCCAATAGGGCCGCGATCATCGCGTCGATGGCCGGCTCTTTCGCACCCATGTAGTTGCGCGTGCCCTGGCGATCCGCCGCCTCGCTACCCCAGTAGAACGATTGCTCATTGCCCGGCGACAAGGATTGATCCCAGCGATTCCAGATCATGTCGAAATCGAAACCTAACCGGCGCTGTTCGAATTGAACCGCATCGACCGCGCGCACCGATGCCTCGATCCCGGCGCGCTTCAGGTCGCGGGTGAACGCAAGCGCGATCCGTTCCTGTTCGCGCGTCGTCACCAGAATTTCGAAGGTAAAGGGCAATTTGGTCGAGCGTTGCCGCAACACGGTGCCGTCGAGCGCGTAGCCCGCCTCGGCCAGCAGATCGAGCGCGTTGCGCAGGGTAGTGCGATCGCGGCCCGAGCCGTCGCTGACGGGAAGCCGATAGCTGCCGTCGAGAATGCTTTCGGGCATATGCGACGATGAGAAGGGCTTCAACAGCTCGCGCTCGCGCTCGTCAGCGGCCCGGCCGTACGCCGATAATTCGGATCCGGCGAAGAACCCCGCTGAACGCGTATAAAGTCCGAAAAAGAAATTGCGGTTGATCCATTCGAAATCGAATAGCAGGGTCAGGGCCTGGCGCACGCGGATATCGGAGAACATCGGACGCCGTGTATTGAAAACCAGGAATTCCGACGGCTGCGGCATCCCGGTCTTGATGGCTTCGCGGACTACCTCGCCGGAGCGGGCCGCCGGAAAATCATAACCCTCATGCCAGCGCAGCGGTTCGGTCTCGACGCGAAAGTCGTAGAGGCCGCGCTTGAAGGCTTCGAACTGACCGTTGGCCTCGCGATAATAATCGAGCCTGATCTCGTCGAAATTCCATAAACCGCTATTGACCGGCAGGTCACGACCCCAATAACCGGGATTGCGCGTAAAGGTCACGCTGGCGCCAGGTTTGACCGCGCTGACGTGGTAGGGACCCGAACCAACGGGCGCCGTCATCGTGGTTTCCTCGAACGTTGCGGCGTCGACGGCGTGCTTGGGTAATATCGGCATCAGGCCGAGGATCAGCGGCAGTTCGCGATCGCTGGCGTCTTTGAAGTCGAACCGCACCGTGAGCGGGTCGGGCGCTTCGGCCTTTGTGACCTTGGAATAATAATATCGATGGTTCGGCCGGCCCTTGTCGCGCAACAGGGCCAATGAAAACAGCACGTCTTCGGCAAGCACCGGCTGTCCGTCGGAGAAACGCGCCAGCGGATTGAGATGAAAGGTGACATAGCTCCTGGCGTCATCGGTCTCCACACTCTTTGCCAGCAAACCGTAAAGCGTGAAGGCCTCGTCGTCGCCTCGCGCCATGAGGCTCTCAATCACGAGGCCTCGCATCTGCTGTACGGCGACGACTTGCTGTACGGCGAGGCCCCTGACGATCATGGGATTGAGGCTGTCGAAGGTACCGAGAACGGCCTGGACCAACCGTCCGCCCTTCGGGGCAGCGGGATTGGCATAGGGCATATGGGTGAAGCCGGCCGGCAGAGCCGGTGCGCCGTGCATCGCAATGGCGTAGCTTTCCGCCGCCGACGCGCTCCGGGCATTCATCGCAGTGGCGGCGCCGAAGGCAAGAACGCCGCAGATGAACGCACGAAAGCACATGCACCTCGAAATCCGCAGCCCGGCACGCCGATTTGATTCGTTATGGCTCACTGAGGCGTTTTATCATAGCCGCCCGGCATCGGGCCGCCGTGCGGGTCCGAGACGCTTGTCGGCATTGATCTTTTCGTCCGCCGCTGTATGAAGACGTGCAATTGACCGAGACGGCGGGACCTGTCACTTAACCGCCTTATTTGGCTAGGAGACAGCCGTTCAAAACAGCCAGGTGTCGTTGCCTGCGGCGTTTTCGGGCGTTCCCGTTCAGAAAGGGTTTCCGCAATGAATTTCCGTATCTTGGCCGCGCCGGTCTGGCCGCGTGGGCGGCTCGTCGCCCTGCTGGCGGCGACGGCATTGACTGTTACATTGCTGGCTCCCGAAATTCACGCCCAGCAGCCGGCGCCGAGCACTCCGGCGGCCCCGAAAGCCAAGGCGGCAGCGCCGAAGGCCGCCCCCAAAGCCGCGCCTGCCGCGCCGGCACCGGCCGCCCAGCAGGCAGCGCCCCCGGCCGCCACCCCTCCGGCGGCAGGCGCCCAGCCGGCTTCCGACCAGGTCCAGCTGATTTATGCACCGTGGACAAAATTCTGCCTGAAGGGCCAGGACGCCAACGCCAAACAGGTTTGCTTCACCGGCAAGGATGGCCGCATCGAGTCCGGCCAGCCCGTGATCGCCGCCGTCATCATCGAACCCGAAGGCGAACCGAAGAAGATCCTGCGCGTGACGTTGCCGCTTGGCATGCAGCTCATTCACGGTACCCGCATTATCGTCGACGGCAATCCCCCGGCGCAAAGCCCTTATGTAATTTGTTTCGCCAATGGCTGCATGTCGGACTACGACGCAAGTCCGGAACTGCTCGGCAACATGAAGAAGGGGCAGAACCTCGTGGTCCAGGCGATCAACGCGAACGGCGCGCCGCTGACGCTGGCGCTGCCGCTTGCGGAATTCGCCAAGGCCTATGATGGCCCGCCTACCGACCCGAAGGTGTTCGAGGAAACCCAGAAGAAACTGCAGGAAGAGCTGCAGAAGCGCGCGGAAGAAGCGCGCAAGAAACTGGAGGCTAACCCGCCCGCGGCCAATCCGGCTTCGAAGTAATCTGCAGCAGCCCGGTTAGGACACACGAAAAAGGCGCCCGGTTCGGGCGCCTTTTTATTGTCCGGATTTCGGTTAGTTCAGCGACGGATTGCGCGGGCGATAGCTGCCGGATTTGTCTTTTACGAATATCTCGGCGACCTGCGAATGCCGGATTGGTTCGCCGGATTCGTCGGGCAACAGGTTCTGCTCGGAGACGTAGGCGACGTATTCAGATTCCGAATTTTCGGCAAGCAGGTGGTAGAACGGCTGATCCTTGTGGGGCCGGACCTCCTCCGGGATCGACAACCACCATTCCTCGGTATTGTTGAATACCGGATCGATATCGAAAATCACGCCCCGGAACGAAAAGATCCGGTGACGCACGATCTGTCCGATCTGAAATTTGGCGGTCCGCGCTTTGATCATGGTTCGTCGAATAGACCATGATTGTGGCCGATGCTAGAGGTAACTGACGAATTAACTTTCGCTGTGGCCGGCCTGTCGCAGGCTGACGTTTCCGTGAGGCTCAGTGGCCCCTCGCGGCGGTCGCCATGACGGCGCAAGCCCCTCCCGCATGGCCAAGCGCCGAAGCGGCCCAACCGAACCGATCAGGTGCAGACCCGCCGCGCGCAAGGATTGCACGGGTAACAAGTTACTGAGCAAGGAACGATTCGCGATGTCGATGGCGAAAGTCCTGCTCGCGACATCGGTGCGCCGTGCCGAATCGTAACGCTGCAGCACCTGCGGCGAGCCTGGGTCTTCGCCCGACACCATCGCCTCGCGCACGATGTCGGCGAGGTCGGCGGCGTCGCGCAATCCCATGTTCAAGCCTTGCGCGCCGATCGGCGGTATCACATGCGCGGCTTCGCCGACCAGTGCGATGCGGTGGCGCGCGTATTGCCTGATATGCTCGATTGCAAGCGGAAATAGATGGCGTCCCGGTTCGATATCGATGCGGCCGAGAATGGAATGCGATTGTTTTTCCGCAGCCTCGGACAGTTCGGCATCGCCGAGTGCCATCAGCCTTTCGGCCTCCTTTGGCGCCGCCACCCACACGACGCTGCAGCGGTCGCCGGGCAGCGGCACGAATACGCACGGGCCTTGAGAGGTATGAAACTCCGTCGAGATATTCCGGTGCGGCCGGGAATGGCTGACATTGAAGGTCAGCGCGGCCTGATGAAGATTGCGCCGCCTGACGTGGATGCCGGCGGCCTCGCGGCAAAGCGAATGACGCCCATCTGCACCGGCGACGAGGCGAGCGGATATCGACTTGCCCTGACCGGTACGAATCGCCGCATCCGCGTCTTGCGGAGTGACCGTGTCCGCTTCATCGTCGAGCCACGTCAGTTCGGCAAGTTCCGTTGCGCGCGCTTCCAGCGCAGTCGTCAGGAGGCGATTCCCGATATTGTAGCCGAACGCATCGAGACCGATTTCGTCGGATGAGAACCGGACCTCGGGGGCGCGAATCAGACGACCAGTATCGTCCACCAGTCGCATCGCCTGTAACGGCGCCGCGCGGTCCTTGCAGCGCGGCCAGACATCGAGCGCTTGCAGGAAATCGACCGACCCTCCCAACAGCGCGGTGGTGCGATTATCCGCATAGGGCGCGCGGCGGGCGATCAGGATGGTCTTTGCGCCGGCTTGTGCGAGCGCAATGGCGGCTGCAAGGCCTGCAGGCCCGCCACCGATCACCGCGACATCGCAAGACATTGATGCATCGCTCATATCAGGACAATTGATGTTCCCGGAGATATTTTCAAGCCGGCATCGCGCCTTGATGTTCCAGCCGATCGCGCGGCGGAACGCCGCAATAGCGGATGTGCAAATCGAGGCGATTCCTGATAGCAATGCCGGGCAGATGGAGCAGACAAACCCGCTGGAGTCATCGTCGATATCGCCGGGAAAGCGGGCGGCCGCATTTTGCGTGCATGTATTGACGGCGCTGGGGGCGGGCATCGCCCTGATCGCGCTACTAGAGGCGGTCCGCGAGCATTGGGCCGCGATGTTTGCCTGGCTTGGCGCCGCGTTGGTGGTGGACGCACTCGACGGCCCGCTCGCACGGAGACTTGATGTCGCCCGCGTGCAACCAGACTGGTCCGGCGAGGTGCTCGACCTCGTGGTGGATTTTGTCACTTACGTCTTTGTGCCGGCCTACGCGATCGTCGCCAGCGGCCTGCTGCTACCGCTGGCGGCCCCGCTGCTCGGCATGGGCATCGTCGTCACCGGCGCGCTGTATTTCGCTGACCGCCGCATGAAGAGCGCCGACAATCATTTTCGCGGTTTTCCGGGATTGTGGAATGTCGCGGCGTTTTACCTGTTTCTGCTGCAGCCCCCGCCGGCGATTTCGAGCCTGGGCGTCGTTATTTTGATCATATCGACCTTTCTGCCTTTCCACGTCGTCCATCCGATACGCGTCGTGCGCCTGCGCTGGCTCACGCTGTCGCTGATCGCGGTCTGGGCGGTGCTGGCGGTCGCCACACTGGCACATGAGTTCGATGTCGGCGCGCTTGTTAAAATCGCGCTTTGCGCGATCGCCGCTTATATCGTGACGAGCGATGCAGCGATCCGGCTGGTGAGATCGGCCAAGTCATGATCGAGCTGTTGACCAGTCCCGAAGCATGGGCGGCGCTGTCGACCCTGACCGCGCTGGAAATCGTGCTCGGCATCGACAATGTGATCTTTCTGTCGGTGATCGTCTCGCGCATCCCGCAAGCGCAGGCCAAACGCGCGCGACAAATCGGGCTGGCGCTGGCGCTGGTGTTCCGGATTCTGTTCCTCAGCCTGCTGGTGTGGCTAATCGGCCTGACGCAGAACCTTTTCACCCTGAAGGGCATCGCATTTTCGTGGCGTGACATCATTCTGATCAGCGGCGGACTGTTTCTGATCGGGAAGGCAACCCATGAAATTCACGCCGAGGTGGAGGCGGGCGAGCAAGAGAGCGAGAGCACGCCGCGGGCAGGCGCGTTCTTCTGGGTGATCGTCCAGATCATCGTCATCGACATGGTATTCTCGCTGGATTCCATCATTACCGCCATCGGCATGGCGCAGGATCTCGAAATCATGATTGCGGCCGTCGTGATCGCCTGCCTCGTCATGTATGGCTCCTCCGGTCCGGTGGCGAATTTCGTCGCGCAGCATCCGACCACCAAGATGCTGGCTCTGGCATTTCTGGTGCTGATCGGGGTTGCGCTGGTCGCCGACGGATTCAAATTTCACATCCCGCGCGGCTATATCTATTTTGCCATCGTATTTTCCGCAGCGGTCGAATTCTTCAATGTTCTTGCCAAACGCAACCGGAAAAAAAGTCGCTGACCAGGTCGGCAGACGTTCGCGCGGAGCCGCGTGTTGACAACGCGGCCCCGATGGCTTTCGCTTGATCCGAGGAGAGTGCCGAAGGAGAGCTTGCTATGACGAAGGCCGTGCGCGTGCACAAGGTCGGGGGGCCGGAAGCCCTGGTTTATGAAGCCGTTGACGTGCCCGCGCCGGGAGCCGGCGAGGTGCGCATCCGCCAGCATGCCGTCGGCCTGAACTTTATCGACGTCTATTATCGCACCGGCCTGTACAAGGCGCCGGCGCTGCCGTTCATTGCCGGCAATGAGGCAGCCGGCGAGGTCCAGTCGGTCGGGCCCGGCGTGACCAATTTTCACCCCGGCGACCGCGTCGCCTATTATTTCAATCTTGGCGGCTATGCGACCGAGCGGAATATCCCCGCCGATAAATTGGTCAAGCTGCCCGATCACATCACCTACGAGCAGGGCGCCGTCCTGATGCTGAAGGGACTGACGGTCTGGTACCTCCTGCACAAGACCTTCAAGGTCGAGCCGCATCACCGCGTGCTGATTCACGCCGCCGCCGGCGGCATCGGCCTGCTCGCCTGCCAGTGGGCGAGGGCGCTCGGCGCGCATGTCATCGGCACTGTCGGATCCAAGGCGAAAGCCGACCTCGCGCTCGCCAACGGCTGCGATCACGTCATCCTCTATGAGGAGGAGGATTTCGTGGCGCGCGTGAAGCAGATCAGCCGCAACGAACTTTGCGACGTCGTCTATGACGGTGTCGGCAAGACGACGTTTCCGGGCTCGCTGTCCTGCCTCAAACCGCGCGGGATGTTCGTCAGTTTCGGCAACGCGTCGGGTCCGGTGCCGCCATTCTCGATCGCTGAACTGAACAATCACGGCTCGCTGTTTGCGACCCGGCCCAAGCTCAACGATTACATCGCCAAGCGATCGGAACTCCTGGAAGGCGCCGACACGTTATTTGCCGCCGTCATCAACGGCAAACTGCATGTCCCGATCAACCACGCCTATGCATTGAAGGACGCGGCAAGGGCCCATACCGAGCTGGAAAGCCGCCTCACCACGGGGGCCTCGATCCTGAAGCCGTAAGTTCATGTCGTCCCTGCGACCCGTCTACGCCAGAGGCTTCGCCGGGTCGCGGGGCCGCGTGTGGAGCTCTACGCGACGCGTCTTGCGGCTCCCATCCTGGTCAGGATTGCGTCCAGGCAATCGGTCATCGATGCGATTTCGTCGCGCGTCACATTGAGGGCCGGCATGAACCGCAGCGTGTCCGGTCTCGGCGCGTTGAGCAGCACGCCGTCTTCGAGCGCCTGTGCGGCGATCGACGAACTGATGGGATGGTTGAGATTCAGTGCCAGCAAGAGCCCATTGCCCCTGACCTCGCCGAGACCATGTCGCGCCGAAATCCGCTGCAACTCGCTTTCCAGAAACAACCCTGTTTCGGTCACCGATTTCAGGAAATCGGCTTTTCCGACACATTCGAGAACGGCGAGCCCGGCCGCGCACATCAGTGGATTGCCGTTGAAGGTGCCGCCCTGATCGCCGTGTTCGAAACAGGAAGCAGCCTTTGTCGCAAGTAATGCGGCGAGCGGCACGCCACCGCCGATGCCCTTGCCGAGCGTCATGATGTCGGGCTCGATCTCCGCGTGCTGGTAGTGAAAGAGTTTCCCGGTCCGGCCCATGCCGGTCTGGATCTCGTCGACGATCAGCAACAGGCCGTGGGCTTTGGTCAGCGTTCGCAAGTCACGCAGAAATTGATTTGGCGCGGGCCAGACCCCGGCTTCGCCCTGGATCGGCTCCAGCATCACGGCAACGGTCTTGTCGGTGACGAGCCGTTTCACCGATGCCAGGTCGTTCAGTTGGGCTTTCGGAAAGCCCGATACCTTGGGCTCGAACAGGGGTTCGAAGGCTTTCTTGCCGGAGGCCGACATGGTTGCCAGCGTCCGGCCGTGGAAGCCGCCCTCGAATGTGATGATCTCGTGCGCGCCATTGCGGTGCAGTGCGCCGAATTTGCGCGCGAGTTTTATGGCGCCCTCATTGGCTTCCGCCCCCGAATTGGTGAAGAACACCTGATCGAAACAGCTGCGATCGACCAGCGCCTTTGCCAGCTTCAGGCTCTGCGCGTTGTAAAAGGCCGGGCTCGGTGTCAACAACAGTTTTGCTTGCGCCGCAAGCGCCTCGGCCAATACCGGCGGCGAATGGCCGAGACAATTGACCGCCCAGCCCTGGATGAAGTCGAGGTAGCGCTTGCCGCTATCGTCCCACAGAAACGAACCTTCGCCCCTGACAAAGACGATCGGCGGGCGCGCCGTGATATCCATCAGCGCGTCATAGGGATGGGTGGCCTGGGTCATGTCAAGTTCTCCTGTCGGTTGCGTGAATGGACGGCCGAAACGCAAGAAGGCCGCACTTTTGAGGGTGCGGCCTTCTCGAAAACGTTGCTGATCTATCAGCGCTGTCGTCGGACACGGCGCAACCCATCATCGTCGAACGAGCGACGACGGAAAGCTGCGCGGCGGATGCTCCGGTTGAGTGCCATGGCGCCCCGATACATCCGAAAGGCTGTCGGTGTCAAGGATGGCCGTCCAAAGCCGCAATGCGGCGAGCCGGCCCGCGAGGAGACGCCCGTAAAAAGTCGCTTGCAATGCCGGCGCCGGCTCTCCCTTGATAGGATCGGCTGGACGAACGTGGGCGATGCGGCATGAGCGAAGCAAGGGGATCAAGTGAGCGTTCGATACCAAAGTTGCCAGCGCCCCTGGCTGCCGCCGACCGGCTCGCCGCATTGGATATCCTTCGCGGCATCGCACTCTTCGGCGTCATGGCCATTAACATCGTGTTTGAATTTCGAGTCTCGATTTTCGAACAACTCGTGCCCTCATATAAGATCACATCGCCGCTCGACCATGCCGTCGTGGAATTCCTGGATAAATTCGTATCGTTGAAGGCATTCGCGCTCTTCTCGCTATTGTTCGGCGTGGGCCTCGCCATTCAGTTCGATCGGCTTGCTGCCAAGCGGCACGCGGTCTTGCTGCTGCGACGCCTCCTGGTGTTGCTGGCCATCGGCCTGATCCATCTGACCCTGATTTGGAACGGCGATATCTTGACCGAATACGCGTTGGCGGGCTTGGTTGTTTTGCCGTTCCTGTTTGGCCCACGCTGGTTGCTGGGGACCGCTGGTTTGATGTTTTTGGGCCTTTACCTGACAATACAACTTAATCAGCTCCTGCCACTTCTCGATGGGGGCTGGCTGCACGCACACATACAGGAGGCAAACCGCGTCTACGCAACGGGCGGTTTTTCCGAAGTGCTTTCATTCCGGATCGGTGAGCTACGCGCGATCGCGGTTCTGCACATCTGGATATTTTCTCGCACGGTTGCCCTTTTCCTGCTCGGTGCTTTCATCTGGCGAACCGGCATATTGGAGCGCGCCGTCGCGAATCGCGAGCTTCTGTTCGGTGCAGCGCTTACCGCACTGGTGCTGAGCATCGGCGCGGGCAGACCTCTTTCCACAGTCACCCTGGCGTTCGGGTACGGCGCATTCATTATCGGCGTCACGAGCACGCCATTGGGGGCAAGACTGCTCGGCTGGGCGGCGCCGCTCGGCCGGATGGCTTTTACCAATTACCTCGCACAATCCGTGATCTTCGGCTGGGCGTTCTATGGCTATGGCTTGGGATGGTTTGGCCAGCTTGGAGCTTCGAGCGCGCTTGCATTCGGCGCCGCCGTATACGGCGCGCAGGTGATCTTTAGCCGTTGGTGGCTGCAGCGGTATAATTTCGGCCCGGTCGAATGGCTATGGCGCAGCTTGATGTATGGCCATCTGCAGCCGATGAAGTTCCCAACTGCGCCTGTCTGATGTGCCGCTCCATCAGCGCGCTAGAATCCGGCGACGCTGCCGTGCAAATCGTATGGGTCCGATCGTTCGATTTTCGCGGTGACGATTTCGCCGACCCGCAGGGGGCGGCGGCTCGAGACGTAGACCGCGCCGTCGATCTCCGGGGCATCTGCCCTGGAGCGGCCTTTCGAGACGGTCGGACCGACTTCGTCGATGATGACCTGCTGCCTGGTGCCGACCTTTCGCTTTAGCCGGCGTGCTGAAATTTTCTGCTGCCGCGCCATCAGCGCGTTCCAGCGCTCCTGCTTGACTTCCTCTGGTACGGCGTGACCGAGCGCGTTCGACGAGGCGCCCCGGACCGGCTCGTATTTGAAGCAGCCGACACGGTCGATTTCGGCTTCTTCCAGCCAGTCGAGCAGATACGCAAAATCGGCATCGGTCTCTCCGGGAAAACCGACGATGAAGGTGGAGCGCAAGGTGAGGTCCGGGCATTCCTCGCGCCACTTCGCAATCCGCGCCAGCGTCTTTTCCTGGGCTGCCGGCCGTTTCATTGCCTTAAGGATTTCCGGGCTCGCGTGCTGGAAGGGAATATCCAGATAGGGGAGGACCTTGCCTTGCGTCATCAAACCGATGACTTCATCGACATGCGGGTAGGGATAGACATATTGCAGCCGTACCCAAACGCCGAATTCGCCGAGCTCTTTTGCAAGATCGAAGAATTTTGCGCGGACTTCGCGATCACGCCACGAACTCGAGGCATATTTCAGATCGACGCCGTAGGCCGAGGTATCCTGCGAGATAACGAGCAATTCCTTGACACCGGCGTTGACCAGTCTCTCCGCCTCGCGCAACACATCGTCCGCCGGGCGCGACACCAGATCGCCGCGCAGTTTGGGGATGATGCAGAAGCTGCAGCGGTTATTGCAGCCTTCGGAAATCTTCAAATAGGCGTAGTGCCGCGGCGTCAGCTTGATGCCCTGCGGCGGCACCAGATCGAGATGGGGATTGTGGACCGGCGGGAGCGCGCGATGCACGGCGTCGAGCACGCTTTCATATTGCTGCGGCCCGGTGATCGACAACACGCCGGGATAGGCCGCCTCGATTTGTTCGGGTTCGGCGCCCATGCAGCCCGTGACAATGACCTTGCCGTTCTCAGCCATCGCTTCGCCGATAGCGCCGAGCAATTCCTGCTTGGCGCTGTCGAGAAAGCCGCAAGTGTTGACGATGACAAGATCGGCACCGTCATGCTTGCGCGCGAGTTCGTAGCCTTCCGCGCGCAGCCGCGTGATGATGCGCTCGGAATCGACCAGCGCCTTGGGGCATCCGAGCGAAACGAAGCTCACTTTGGGCGCGGGCTGTTGCATATTTGATTGCCTGGTGGATGGGCAGGAGCTAGTCCCAATTGCCCACAATTACAAGGCTTTGCCCGGCCGGTTGTGAGTGACGCGAGACGCAGGCCCTACCGGTGTCGTGAGCATCAACGGCGCAGTGTCTGATGAGCCAGATCTATGCGCTCGAGCCTGACATCATCCGTTTCCATCCGGATAAACACGGCAGCGATGTGCCCGGTGAAGCAAGAACGGATCAACCGATCCTCGATCTCTGCATTCGCGCTTCAATACATTTTCTTCAAACCGCAGGGCCACTCGATCGCGTCAAATCCGCGCTTGGATATCGCAAGGTGTTAGCCGCGATGCCCGAGCAAAAAACGATCGGCAAGATCGCAGCGATCGATCCTGATCGTTTGAACTTTGAAATGAGCGCCTCTTTCACGGGCTTGCAGGCGAACTGCGACTAAAAATAGTGCAGGTCGGCTCACCGCCCATTTTTTGGGCTTTTGCTGTTTGAAGGAGCAATCGGAACAACTTATTTTAACAATTTTGGTGCATCGCAATATAAACTAAGATATTGAATTGCCGTATAATTCTTTCGAATTGCTGCACTGGCACACAACTTGAATAGTCTCTCGCGGGCCAGCGGTAGTGATGCCCGCCGGCCTTCGTTCAGGATGGATTTCCGCAGCAACGAGGGCTCCTCGGACTTCTCCGAAAACATCCGATGCGGCGTTCGTTTTCGGATCGATCCCGAGCAATCGAACGCCGTTTTCTTCGTCGCGGTCACGCCTTGCGCGTGACAACTGGAGCTTGGATATGGATTACGCAAAACCTGCCGATGTCGTCGCCTCGATGATCGATGCCAGTTGTAAAAAACTGGCGCTTGCTCCACGGGACCTTCTCATTCGTGGTGCGATTTCCGGCGCGCTGCTGGGCGCCGCTACCAGCCTCGCTTTTGGAGCCGCAGTCACCACGGGTCAGCCCTTGGTCGGCGCCATCGTGTTTCCGGTCGGTTTTGTCATGATCGTGCTGCTCGGGCTTGAACTTGTCACCGGCAGTTTCGCACTTTTGCCGCTGGCGCCGATGGAGGGCAAGTCGAGCTGGGGAAGTGTCGCGTCGAACTGGTCATGGGTATTTCTCGGAAATCTGCTCGGCAGCATGCTCTATGGCGGGCTGCTGGCCATCGCCCTGACCAACATGGGAACCGCCGCGCCGGCTGGCGTCGCCGCACGCATCGTTGCCATTGCGGAAGCCAAGACGGTCGCCAACGAAGCGATCGGCGCCGCCGGCATGATCAGCGTTTTCGTCAAGGCCATTCTCTGCAATTGGCTCGTGTGCATGGGCGTCGTGATGGCCATGACGTCGACCTCGACCGTCGGCAAGATCGCGGCCGCATGGCTGCCGATCGTGACATTCTTCGCTCAAGGCTTCGAGCACACTGTCGTCAACATGTTCATCATTCCAACGGGCATGCTGATGGGCGCGAAGGTCAGTGTTTACCAATGGTGGGTGTGGAATCAGATCCCCGTCACGCTCGGCAATGTCGTCGGAGGTCTGCTCTTCACCGGGATCGCGCTGTACGCGACCTATAAGCCCGCCGGGCGGCCAACGGCGTCGCAGGTACCGGCGCAAGTTCCCGCAGAGTAGGGAAACGTTGCTCGATCATGAAACTTGAAACAACCGCCGCCGATTTCAGCGACGAGCAGAAGCGCTATCTCGAAGGATTCATGTCCGGCCTGCAGGTTGGACGCGTCGGCAGGGGCATCACCATTCCCGGCAGCGGGACGGCGGCCGAGAAAGCCGCTCCGGAACCGATCGGCCCGGACGCCGCCGGCCGCAAAGCTCAGGACAGGTTTCTCCAGGACGGCAAGAAGCTATCCGATCCGGAGAAATTCAAGCGCGAGCAACATCCCTTCGATGCCTATGAGCGCCTGAAGGAGCAGGCGAGGCACAACACGCCGCCGACAGCGCCTGACAATTTCCGCTGGCGGTTCTACGGGCTGTTCTATGTGGCGCCGGCGCAAGATTCCTTCATGTCGCGATTGCGAATTCCGAACGGCATTCTCAAGCACTGGCAATTCGCTGAAGTGGCCGATCTCGCCGAACGTTATGGCGGCGGCTATTCGCACATCACCACCCGCGCCAATATTCAGATCAGGGAGATATTGCCGAAGCATACGGTGGCACTGATCGAGGGAATTCAGGATATCGGGCTGTGCTCGCGCGGCTCCGGCGCCGATAACATCCGCAACGTCACGGGCACGCCGACCGCCGGGATCGATCCGCAGGAACTGATCGACACCCGCGCCTTCGCCCGCGAATGGCACTATCACATTCTCAACGACCGCTCGCTGACCGGCTTGCCGCGCAAATTCAATGTCGCCTTCGACGGCGCCGGCAGGATTGCGGTGCTCGAAGACACCAACGATATCGCCTTCTCGGCGGTCGAAGTGCGGGACGGTTTCGGCGTCGAGCCCGGCATCTGGTTTCGCCTGGGCGTTGGCGGCATCACCGGACACCGCGATTTCGCCAGGGAAACTGGAATCATCGTGAAGCCCGAGGAGGCGACCATGGTCGCCGATGCCATCGTGCGGGTCTTCATCGAAACCGGCGACCGCACCAACCGCCTGAAGGCGCGCCTCAAATATGTGCTCGATGGCATGGGTGTCGAAAAATTCCTTGTGGCCGTCGAGGAAAAGTTCGGCCGCAAACTGGTGCGCGCGCCGGCCGATGCGATCGCTCCGCGGCCGCCGTTCGATCGGTTGGCCCATATCGGGGTTCACCGTCAAAAGCAGCCGGGACTGAACTGGATCGGCGTCGTGCTGCCGATCGGCAGGCTAACCTGCGACCAGATGCGGGGGCTTGCCAAGATCGCGCAAGACCTCGGTGACGGTGATATCCGCCTTACGGTCTGGCAGAATCTGCTGATCTCGGGCGTAACCGACGGCAATGTCGATCTCGCGACCGCTGCGATCGACAAGCTCGGTCTTGCCGTCAAGGCATCGCCGATCCGTGCCGGACTGGTCGCCTGCACCGGCAATACCGGCTGCAAGTTTGCCGCCTCCGACACCAAGCGGCACGCCGCCGCGATCGGCGACTGGTGCGAAACCCGCGTTCCCATGGAGACGCCGCTCAATATCCATCTCACCGGCTGTCACCATTCATGTGCCCAGCATTACATCAGCGATATCGGCTTGCTCGCGGCGAAGGTGCCAGGTGGCAGCGAGGACGATACGGTAGAGGGATATCACCTCTACGCCGGCGGCGGCTTCGGACCGGATGCCGAACTCGGGCAGGAGGTCTATCGCGACGTCAGGGCCGAGGACGCCCCGAAGACAGTGGAGCGCCTGCTCAAGGCGTATCTCGCCAACCGCGTCTCCGCTGACGAGACGTTTCTTGCCTTTTCACGCCGCCATGACGGCGATGGCCTTCGCAAACTGGCGGACGCGACGGCATGAACCAGATGACCCCTCCGCCGCGGCTCGAAATCATTCCGGCGAACGCGCCGTTCTCGGAAGGCCAGCGCTCGTGGCTGAACGGTTTTCTGGTCGGAATGCTGGCGCTTGACGGCTCGGTGCCGCTGGTGCCCGGACAAGACGGCGCGGTGCCGGCGCCCGTGGGCGATGGCGACGACGGCGAAGCGCCCTGGCACGACCAGACCATGGCGATATCAGAGCGGATGAAGCTCGCGGAAGGCCGCCCGTTGCGCCGACGCATGATGGCGGCGATGGCACAGCAGGACTGCGGCCAGTGCGGCTACAACTGCAACGACTATTCCGACGCGATCGCCAACAAGACGGAGGCGCGTCTCAATCTGTGTGTTCCCGGCGGCAAGGAAACCGCGCGGATGCTGAAGGCGCTGCACGAAGAACTCGAGAGGGCGCCGGCAACCGCGGCGAGCCCCTCGCTCGCGCCTGCCGAGGCGCCCCCCGGCAACGCGGCGGAGCCGGGGCGCTCGCGCGACAATCCGATAGCGGCGACCTTCCTGTCGCGCCGCCTGCTGAACAAGAAGGGCTCGGAAAAGGAAACCTGGCATATCGATTTCGACCTCAGCGGTTGCGGCCTCGACTATGTCGTCGGCAATTCCTTCGGTATCTTTGCGCGCAACGAAGTCGGACTGGTGGACCAGATCATCGCCATGCTCGGTGCGTCGCATACCACCGAGGTCAGGGGCAAGACGCTGCGCGAACTGCTGATATCGGATGTTTCGCTGGCACCAGCGCCGGATTCCCTGTTCGAGTTGCTCTCCTTCATTACCGGCGGCGTGCAACGCGAAAAGGCGCGCGCGCTGGCGCAAGGGGAGGACCCCGATGGCGACGCCGCGACGCTCGATGTGATGGCCGCGCTGCAGAAATTCACCGGCGTGAGGCCGCATCCGGAGGCCTTCGTCGAGGCGCTGGAGCCTTTGCAACCTCGGCTGTTTTCGATCTCCTCGTCGCACAATGCGACGCCCGGCAAGTTGTCGCTGACGGTCGACTGCGTGCGGTACCTGGTCGGCAAGCGCACGCGCCTCGGGCTGGCGTCGACGTTCCTCGCCGAACGCGTCAATCCCGGCGATGCGGTGAGGGTCTATGTGCAAAAACCCCACGCCTTCGCTTTACCGAAGGATCCGAACACGCCGATTATCATGATCGGGCCGGGTACCGGCGTGGCACCGTTCCGCGCCTTCCTGCTGGACCGCAAGGCAACCGGCGCACCCGGAAAAAACTGGCTGTTCTTCGGCCATCAGCGCAGCGAATGCGACTTCTTCTATTCCGACGAACTGAACGCCATGAAAACCTCGGGTCTGCTGACCCGGATGTCGCTGGCATGGTCGCGTGACGGCGACAAGAAATTCTATGTGCAGGACCGCATGCGCGAGGTTGGCCGCGATTTGTGGACCTGGCTGGCGGAGGGTGCGAACGTTTATGTCTGCGGCGACGCCAAGCGGATGGCGAAAGATGTCGAACGCGCGCTGGTCGATATCGTTGCCCAGTTCGGCGCGCGGACAACGGATGAAGCTGTTCTGTTCGTCGGGGAACTCAAGAAGAAGGGCAGGTTCCAACAGGACGTCTATTGATACGGTTCCAGCAGCGTCAAATATTAACGAATAAAATTCTCGGCCGAATCCACCGCAGAGAATTTTTGTCTGCGATCGGAGTCCGGCGAAGCGTCGATATCGCTATTTCGAAGCCCGCCTTGAATCCAGCCACGAACGGTATTTCATGACGTTCGATGCGGCGTTGGAGATCGATCATGCGCGAACTATCGGCGGAGGCCCGTCTGCACCTTTACGCGCGCTCCCTTTCGGGCCGGACAGCGACCGGGCTACACGCGGCTGCGCTCTATGGTGCATTCGCCCTGATCGCGGCCGTAGTGTTCGGCACCCTCTCGGTCCATCCGTTCTGATCAAGGGGTCGGCTACCTGATCGACTCTTACCTGATCAATCCCGCCAGCCTCGGCAGTGTCAGGCTGATTTCGGGAACGCAGATGATCAGCAGCAACCCCGCGAACAGCGCCAGCACGTACGGTACATAGGTGCGGAAGTGCTGTCCGACGCTGAGATTTGCAAAGCGCAACGCCATCAATAGTCCGACGCCCATAGGCGGCAGGAACAGGCCGATGCCGA
This sequence comes from uncultured Alphaproteobacteria bacterium, assembly GCA_963742425.1. Taxonomy (GTDB): domain Bacteria; phylum Pseudomonadota; class Alphaproteobacteria; order Rhizobiales; family Xanthobacteraceae; genus Bradyrhizobium. Next base: position 491,774 of record CAVULR010000001.1, on the reverse strand, counting down.
CGGCGGCGGTCTGCACGATGTTGAAATGGATCGGGTCGATGCCCATGGCTTCGGCAATCGGAAACACCACGGGAATCAGCACGACCGCGGCGGGCAGGCCTTCTAGCAGCATGCCGAACAAGCATGTCATCACGGCGGTCCCGATCAGGAACAGCCAGGGGTGGGTTTTCAGCGGCCCCAGCAACTGGCCGAGCAATTGCGGCACGCCGCTCACGCCCATCAGATATTGATAGACTGAGGCTACCGCGAGCAGGAACACGACTGCCGCGGTGAGGATCGCGCTGTCGTAGGCGATCTTGCCCATCTCGCGCCACGAGACGTTGCGGTAGTAGAGTTTGGCGGCAAGGAACGCGTAACCTGCGACCACGGCGCCGGCTTCGGTCGCGGTGATGATGCCGAGAATGAAGCCGGCGAGGATCACAAACGGCACCACCATCGGCACGGCGGCGTGCAGCGCGGCATGGCCGAGGCGCTTGAAACTCGGCCGCGAGTCGACCGGCCAATCGTTCTGGCGCGCGCGGACGTAAACCACTGCCATCAGGCACAGCATGATCACGACGGCGGGAACGAAGCCCGCGACGAACAGCGCAACTGCCGATGTGTTGGTGACCTGCGCGATCACGATCATGAAGATTGCCGGCGGCACCAGCATGCCCATCGCGGTGCCGGCGGCGATCAGTGAGGCCGAATCGCGCCGGTCGTAGCCGGCCCTGGTCAGCGGCGGCATCAGGGCTGAGCCGAGTGCGGAGACTTCTGCCATCTTCGATCCGCAGATGTCGGAGAAGAAATAAGCCACTACGATCACGGACATCCCGAGCCCGCCCTTGACCCAGCCGATCATGGCGCGCGCCAATTCCACGAGCGCATGGCTCATGCCGCAGCGTTCCATCAAATTGCCGGCGAATATGAAGGCCGGAATTGCCAACAGCACCCAGCTCTGTGAGCCCGACACCAGCGCCGAGGAAAACTGCTGCATCGGATAGCCACCGATCCACAGTCCGACGACCCCGGCGACGCCAAGCGCGAACACGATCGGCATCGACAGCAGTACCAGAACCGCGAAAACGATGGCGACAGTCCCAAGCAGCATGAATGTCCGCCTCAGTGCTGGAGTTCGCCTTGCGGCAGCGGGGAGATCATCGTCGCGAAACCGTAGACGGCGATCAGGATGCCGCCGACCACGCAAGAGGCGTAGAGCCAGGCGAGGTTGATTTCGAGACCGGGGGTCGTAAGCGTGCGATTGAGCAGGCAGAGCTTGAAGCCGTACCATGCGGCGAGCAGGCCGACGCCCGATATCAGCGCGTGATTGACCCGATGGATCCAAAGCTGCGCGGTTTCCGGCAGGCGATGCACGAATACGGCGAGCGTGAAATGCGAACGTGACTGGATGCCGATCGCGGCGCCAATCAGCGTCAGCCACGCCAGCGACAGCTCGCCCACTTCCTCGACCCAGGTGAAAGGCACCGGGTCGACGTCGAGCCAGTCGGTGATGGCGCCGACGAAATAGCGCAGGATCACGCCGACCAGCAAGTTGACGATGGCAAGGATGATCAGCGCCGTGACCGTGAACTTCGGGACGGCTTGGAGAATACGCAGCATGTGCGAAGGAACCCGGATGGCTTGATGAGCGGACGATAGGGCCGAAGACTGCCTGGCGCGGCTTCTGCCCGCTGTTAATTCAGGCCTTGAAGCCTTCGATCTCGTCCCATAAGGCGCCGTACTGGGCCTTGTACACCGGCCATATCTTCTGCTGCGCAACTTTCCGGAATTCCTCGACCTTGGCTTCCACCACGGTCATGCCGAACGGCTCCAGCTCCGATTTGGCTTTGGCGAAATTGTCGACCGACTCGGTCGCCTCGCGGATTTTCTCCTGCGCCGCGCGCGACAGATCCATGATCAGCTTCTGGTGCTCGGCCGACAGCCCGTTCCAGATTTCCAGATTCATCACCGCGTTGGTCGGGCCGTAATTGTGATAGGTCATCGAGGCATATTTCGACACGTCGTAAATTTTCAGCGCCTTCATATTGACGATCGGCAGGTCGCCGCCATCGATCACACCCTGCTTGGCGGCGGTGATCACTTCGCCAAACGCCATCGGCACGGCGTTGCCGCCGAGCCCGTTGATGGTGTCGCCGAATATCTTGGCCTGCTGCACCCGGATTTTCAGGCCGCGGAGGTCTTTCGGCTCGACGATCGGCTTTTTCGAGGTCCAGAAATGGCGGAAGCCGTAATCGAAATAGCAGAGAACCTTGAGCTTGTAGTTATCCTCGATCTGCTTGCTGAGCTTGTCCCCGATCCGCCCGTTCAGCATCGCGTAGGCCGAGGCATAATCCTTCACCAGATAGGGTACCAGCAGGGCGCCCATTTCCGGAAACACCGTTGCGGCGGCGCCCGCCGGGCTGCCCATTGCGACGCTGCCCGATTTGACCGCGTTCATGACCTCCAGCTCCTGCGGGATCAGGGTCTTGCCGAAGAACTGCACGTCAAGTGCGCCCTTGGACCGCGCGGTTGCTTCCTTCGCCATCCAGTCAAACGCGACCGCGGCCGATTCGGGGACGGCGTTGATATGCGCGAACACGAGTTTTTTCGGCTGAGCCTGCGCGAATGCCGGTGCGCGGCCGGTGGCGAGAATGCCGGCCATGCCGGCGCTCGCGCGCAGAAGCGTGCGGCGATCAAGCAAGATGCGGCTCGAGGGAGCTGGCATGGGACGTCCTCCGAAATGGCTTTTTTGTTGCGTTCAAGCGGCCGGGCAGGGGAAGGCCGGCCTGTCCGGCGACAAGCTTACAGCATCGTGTGCACGTTGCCAGTGTCAGATTTGGACCGCTACCTTGGCTTGAACGGGGCCACGTCAATGCCGCCGTCCTTTAGGGCACGCCGGACGCCCCGGGCGATATCGACGGCGCCGGGCGTATCGCCGTGAATGCAGACGGTGTCGGTGCGCATTTTTATCACTTTGCCGGTGACCGACACGACGGCGCCATCTTGCACCATCCGAACCACGCGCTCGGCGATCGCCTTCGCATCATGCAGCACCGCGCCGGGTTTGCGGCGCGATACCAGTGAGCCGTCATCCTCATAGGCGCGGTCGGCGAACACCTCATGCACCATCGGCAGATTGGCGGCTTCGCCGGCCTGCACCAGGCGCGAATTGGCGAGCACCACAAAAACCAGGTTGGGATCCACCGCCTTGACAGCGGAGGCGATTGCCTTGGCGGTCGTGTCGTCCTCGCAGGCGACGTTCGATAGAGCGCCGTGCGCCTTGACATGGGTCACCTTGTGCCCGGCCGCTGTTGCGATCGCCTGTAACGCACCGATCTGGTAGGCGACCAGGTTCTCGATCTCGGAGGCTTTCATGCCTGGAAAGGGCCGGCGGCCAAAACCATGCAGATCGCGGTAACCGGGATGCGCGCCGATTGAGACGCCGCGCGACTTGGCAAGCTCCACGGTCTTGCGCATGGTATCGGCATCGCCAGCATGGAAACCGCAGGCGATGTTGACCGAGGTCGCAAGCTCGATCATGGCGGCGTCATTGCCCATCTCCCAGGCGCCAAATCCCTCACCGAGATCGCAATTCAAGTCGATGGTCTTCATGTTTGGCCCCCTTGGCGCGAATGGATCCTGGTTAGTCCGGTAACTGCACGTCCGCCAAATGAATCTGCCAGGTTCCGGCGTCGATCGCGCTGACCGCGCTGCCGGCGACGTTAGCGTCCTGCAGCGCCTCGATATTGAGATCAAAATTGTCGATCGGACGGAGCCGGTCGCCCAGATTGCGCAGCATATCAAAAAACTTTCGGGCTTCCGCTTGCGCCTCGGCCATGCTGACGGCCTTGAACCGAAGGCCCTTGCCCGCGGGCATCTGGGCGAACCGTCCAAAGTCGGCCGAGATGACGGTCGCGATCTTGGGATACCCGCCGGTGGTGCCGCGGTCCGGCATCAGCACGATGGGCGCGCCATTGCCGGGAATCTGGATGCTGCCGTTCACGGTACCATCGGAAACGATATTGTGGCCATGCAGATGCCGTATCACCGGGCCGTCGAGCCGATAACCCATGCGATCGCTGGTCGGCGATATCTTCCATTCGCTGTCGAGAAACAACTTGATGGCGTCCCCGAACTCGTCGTCCTGCGGGCCCAATAAAACGCGGATCGGTCCATCGATCGCCGCGGGAAGATCGATCCGCCGTTCGGCTGCCCCGCTTGCCGCGGTCGTCTGAAATTCATCACCGGCCTGCAGCGGGCGCGGATAGGGACTGCCAAGTCCCGCCCGGGCGTTCACCGACAGGCTGCCGAACACGGGCTCGCCCTTGATCCCGCCCTCGATCGCGAGATAGCTGAACGAACCGCCGCGCGCAAAGCCCAGCGTCAGGGTCTCGCCATCTGCCAGCGTCATCGATGTATCGGATGCGACCGCGCGCCCGGCGATGTCGGCGCGGCGCGAGGCGCCAGCAAACGCGACGCGGATCGCGCCGCCGCCCGCCCTGAAGGCAGCGCCGAACGGGCCGATTTCGACCGCGGCGGAGAATGCCGCGTTCCCGACCAGGGTGTTGGCGGCGGCAAGGGCCGTCCGGTCCATTGCGCCGCTCGGCGTCAGGCCGTAGCGCTGGGCGCCGTATCGGCCTCCGTCTTGCACGGAGCTCACAGGCCCGATGGCGGTAACGGCGAGTTTGCTCATGAGGCGATCAGTTCGGCGACGATTTCGCCGGCTTCCGCGGCACGGTCCTGTTCGGCGAAGGTCCTGGCATCGATCACGGAAAACGACACGCGGTCGCCGGGTTCCAGCAGGAAGGTCGGATCGCGATGCAACTGATAGGTTCGAACCGCCGTCCGGCCCAGGAGATGCCAGCCGCTGGGCCCGGGCAGGCATTGCACGCCGGCCTGCACGCCGCCGATCGAGATCGTGCCGGCGGGTGTCAGCAGGCGCGGATTTTGCCGCCGCGGCATTTGAAGTCCGTCCTCGAGCCCGCTGAGATAGGACCATCCCGGCGTAAAGCCGATCATGGCGACGCGATAATCGCCGGCGGCATGCCGCGCCACAATATCGTCCGGCGTCGTTTTCAGCGTTTTGGCGACATCCTCAAGATCGATGCCATGCTCGCCGCCATAGGCGACGGGGATGCGCCAGCGCCGCGTCCTCGTGACGGGCGGAGCCGGAAGTTGTGCGAGCGCAACAAGCCTCAAGCTCAGCGCGTCGAAATCGATTGCCTCGGGATCGTAATGCACCAGCAGGGAACGATAGGTCGGCACCGTTTCGGTGATGCCGGACACCGGCCGCTCCGCAAGCGTGCGATCCAGCGCCAGTACCCGCTGGTTGGCGGCGTCATCGATGTTGCGGCTGAATTCGACCGTGATGGCGCTGTCGCCACTTGGCAGAATACGGGGCGGGGAGATCGTCGCGACCATCACGCGCTACACTAACTTGTTTTCCGAAGAAGTGGAATTAGCCTGGCGGCAGGGCTGCCGGCCCGATTGCGAAGCGACTCTTCGGCTTGGCGAACCACTTGACGCCGTGTCCGTGCCCCGCAAGATGCACAAGCCCGATCATTTCTTTACCGGAGTTGCCTGTTCGATGTCCCTGACCCCCGAAGCCGTCAAGACCCTGTCCGCCGTGTCCACCGCCACCATCACCACGGTTCTCCTCAAAAAGGGCCTGAGGAACGTCTGGATGCGGGGTTCGCGGCCGCTACGGCCGGGACAGAGGCGACTGGTCGGACCGGCCTTTACGCTGCGTTTCGTCCCGGCACGAGAGGATCTGGCCACGCCTGAATCATGGTCATCGCCGATTTCGACCCGCACCGCGATCGAAGCCATGCCAAACGGCTGTATCGCCGTCGTTGATGCCATGGGCGTCACCGATGCCGGCATCTTCGGCGATATTCTCTGCGCGCGCATGGTCAAGCGCGGGGTCGCGGCGCTGGTAACCGACGGCGTCGTGCGCGATCTCGAAGGCGTGCTCGGCACCGGCCTTCCGGTGTGGTGCGATGGTTTTGCCGCGCCGCCCTCGGTTGCCGGGTTGACCTTCGTCGGCTGGGGCGAGCCGATCGGTTGCGGCGGCGTCGCAATTTTCCCCAATGACATTATCGTCGCCGATCAGGACGGCGCGGTGGTGATCCCGCAGGCCTTTCTCGATCTCGTTCTGGCGGAGGGCGCCGAACAGGAGCGAATGGAAGCCTGGATCGTCGATCAGGTGAACTCCGGCGCGGTGCTGCCGGGTCTCTATCCCATGAATGCGGAGACCAAGGCACGCTACGCGGCGTCGAAGAAATAACCGGACTAACCATACAGGACTGGGAGGTACGCCATGGACATCCATCCGGCTGGTTCGCGAATGTCACGCCTGGCGCCGAAAGAGAATTTCACCGGCACGGTTTGGCAGGACCCGATCATCACGCCGCAAGCGCCCGCGCGCCTGGTCGCAAACCGGGTGGCCTTCGAGCCCGGCGCGCGAACCGCGTGGCATACCCATCCCCTGGGCCAGACGCTCTATGTCATCTCTGGCGTCGGCCGGGTTCAGACCAAGGGAGGTCCCGTACGTGAGATCAAGCCGGGCGACGTCGTGTGGATTCCCCCGGGGGAAAAACACTGGCACGGCGGTGCGCCGACCACTGGCATGGTCCACATCTCGATGCAGGAATCGCTGGATGGAAGCCACGCGAACTGGATGGAACATGTGACCGACGCGGAATATTCCGTAAAGGTCGGCGGGTAGGCATCTCTGGTTTTCGACATCGGGCGTTTCGCGCCGCTGTGAGCAGGACCGTACATGACCATTTCCATGCACAGACTGGCTGTCGGCACTTTCACTCAGTTTCTCGCCAGTCTGTCCGACCTTCTCGATCACGCGGCCTCGTCCGCCGAAGCGCGCAAGATCGATCCCTCGATCCTGCTCAATGCGCGGCTCTATCCCAACATGTATAACCTCACGCGTCAGGTGGGCGAGGCGATCAGGCATGCGGTTGTTGCCTGTGGCCTGCTCGCCGGCGCGGAGCCGCCGGTCTTTCCGGATACCGAACCGGATATCCCGGAACTCAAGACGCGCATCGCGACCGCGATCGGATTCGTGCGGGGTCTGCAGCCCACCCACATCAATGGCGCGGCAACGAAAGAGGTCGTGTTCAGGTTTCGGAATGGCTCGGAGCGACAATTTACCGGGCAATCATTGCTGCTAACGTTCAGCCTGCCGCAGTTCTTTTTCCATGTCACCACGGCCTACGACATCCTGCGTCATTGCGGTGTCGATCTTGCCAAGAAGGATTTTCTGGGAACGCCGGCTCAATTTCCGCAGGCGTGAGGGAACTACGCTTCGCCGCCGTCCTTACGGACAAGGTGCACCGCCGCGCTACGCCCGGTCATCTCGCTTCGGAGCGCCTCAAACCGACGCCGTGCCTCGCTCTCGCGATCGTCCACGAACTTCATCGCGGCATCCCTGGACATCGGCTCGCTGGCCATCGGCGTGGAGTTTTCGCCGATCGTCTCGTCGACGTAATAATTGCCGTCGTCCCCCCGGCGGACCGTCCATTTGAAACGGATCGCGGCCATGGGGCCGGGACCGACCTTCTGATAGCCGTCGGCTTTCAGCTCAGGCGCGACCGGCGTTTCTTCGATCGCGGCCTTATCGGCCTCGCGATGAGATTCCGGTTGATCGCGGATACTCGCGATGACGGCGAGCGCCTGATCGGTCGGGTCGCGTTGGCTCAACGTATCGATCTCCCAATGATGTTTCTGAATATAGTATGCCGGTGACAAGAAAAAACAGAATTCCGCGCTCGGGCAAGCGTGCCAATGGCAAGTTCCATTCGAACGCGGCGCGGCCTGATCGGCCTATGCGCAGACGGGCGGCAATTTGGCCCTCCAGGGACGCGCTTGTTCAAGTTGCGACGCCAGACGGTATAAGGTCGCCTCCTCGCCGATGCGCGCGGAAAACATCATGCCGAGCGGTAACCCCGTCCGGTTCCACGCCAGTGGCATCGACATCGACGGCTGGCCGGACATGTTGAACATGCTGGTCGCCGGCATATAGCGCCGCAGGATCGGTGCGATATGTGACAGATCCGTCGACATGGTGTTGAGCTCTCCGATACGCAGCGCGGGCGAGCAAAGCGTGGGGCACAGGAACACGTCGCAGCTCTCGAAGAAGGCGGCCAGCCCTCGCGAAATCTGGAAGGCGCTGAGTTGCGCGGCCACGTAATCGGTCGCGGTTGCCTTTTTCGCGTTGTAGGCTGACGCTAGTGTCAACGTCTCGAAATCCTTGTCAGTCATCGCACGGCCGAAGCGTTCTTCGGCGAGCCGCACACTGAGCGCGGTGTTGGCGGCCACGATGGTCGCCATCACGGCCGCCGGATCGGCAGCCAACACGGGTGCGCGCTCCTCGACATGATGGCCGTGGCCGGCCAACAGGCTTGCTACTTCCCGCGTCGCCGCGGCGATTTCGGGATCGATGGAATCGCCATAAGGCGATTTGTCGGTAAAGGCGATGCGCAATCTGCCGGGATCACGGCCGACTTCCTCGATGAAGGGCCGTTCCGCCGGCGGCGCGGCATAGGGGCTCGACGGCTCCGGCCCGTGGATCGCGTCCAGCATCGCCGCACTGTCGCGCACGCTGATGCTCACGACATGTCCGCAGGAAAATCCGCCCCAGCCTTCGCCACGGTCGGGTCCCTGCGGAGTGCGCGCCCGCGTCGGTTTCAATCCGAAGACGCCGGAGGCGGAGGCGGGAATACGGATCGAACCGCCGCCGTCGCTGGCATGCGAAACAGGAAGGATGCGCGCCGCCACCGCCGCTGCCGCCCCGCCGGAAGAACCCCCTGAAGAATGAGCGAGATTCCAGGGATTTCGGGTCGGACCAAACAGCCGTGACTCGGTGGTCGGCATTAATCCAAATTCCGGACTGGAGCTCTTGCCGAACATGGTAACGCCGGCATTGAGGAAACGCCGGGCTATGGTGGCGGTATGGTCGGCGACTTGGTCCTTGTAGATGCTGGCTCCCCAAGTCGTCCGCGTACCTTCGAGAACATCCAGATCCTTCAAAAGAAACGGCACGCCGGTGAAGGGACCGTCCGGAAGTCCCTTGTCGATTTGCCGCTGCGCATAGTCGTAATGCTTGACGACGACCGCGTTGATCTGCGGATCGACCTTTTCGGTCCGGGCGACCGCCTCATCCAGTAATTCTTTGGGCGTGACCTGCTTTTTGCGGACGAGTTCTGCCAGTCCCAGTCCGTCATAATTGCCGTATTCCCTGAAGGCCATTTTTGACACCTGCGATCTAGAAGCGACGAAGTCAGCGGCGAAGCCGTGAAAGTTCAGTCGAGGCACGTCATGATTGAGCCCGTTATTGAAGGGTTTTGTGTCGTAATGTCAATGAAATGTGCGTTAGAAGAAACTCCGGTAAAAGCGCGATTGCGCCGCAGGACGGGGGGCCGAATTGCAAGGCTTTTTTCGAGCCGATGATGCCATGAGAGCCGCGCACAATTGCGGCGCAGGTTCGCGGGGGGCCCGGTTCACGCTGCCCTACTTAAACACTTGGCCGCGGCTAATTTTTGCGACAGGATCATCTGCGGTTGGGTTTTGTAACGGTTACAGTTTCGCAGGGTTACGGGTTAGCTTATCTTCGGCCCCTATTAGGGGCCGTAACTGCGTATCCGCCTCGCGATATCCATTGAGCGGAGGGATTCAATGCTACGCTTCATCGCAATAATGACGGTTTTGATTTCCACGCAGGCAGCCGGGGCGCAGGATCAACCGCCGCCTTTTATGGGCGGCTCCCCAACCCCGCCGACAGATCTGTCATCCGGGATCGGCAACTACTGCATCTACGAGAACCTTATCTACTCCATCGGCTCGCCGCTTTGCGTCGGCAAGACAAGTTACTTATGCGCGCCGACAACAGACAAGGTCGGGTTTAATCAGCGGGGATACTGGACGACCAGGCCAGCTGATCCGAACCTTCTCGTCTCGCCCTCCTGCCAGTAACTTGGCCTTTTAATATTGCAACTGTCCTTCGATCGCCGCCGGAATGGCATCGGCCAGCGCGGCGCCACCAATTCTCGGCGACCGGGCAGCGGACTGGCATTATATCAGGGAGCAATGCCGAGCACGTCTTGATTGATGACGTTCTGTCGAATCGGTTCGCCGTCGAGCGCGCTCAGGATATTGCGCGCGGTTTGCTCGCTCATGCGGTCGACAGCCTCCCGCGTCACGCCCGCCACGTGCGGGGCCATGATGACGTTGGGAAGCTCAAACAGCGAATGGCCTGATGGTGGCGGTTCCTGCTCGAACACATCGAGGCCCGCGCCCGCGAGCTTGCCCGATGCCAGCGCGTCGTACAGCGCGGCCTCCTCGACGATGCCGCCCCGCGCGGTGTTGATGAGATAGGCGGTCGCCTTCATGCGCTTCAACCGCGCCGCGTTGAACATGCCGACCGTCTCCGGCGTTTTTGGACAATGGATGCTGACAAAATCGGCGCGCGGCAGCGCCGTATCGAGATCGACGACGGGCTCGCATCCCGCCGCCTTGATCTCGGCGGCAGATTTGTAGGGATCGTAGATCAGAACGGTCATTTCCATGGCGAGGCAGCGCTTGGCCGTCCGCGTGCCGATGCGGCCGAAGCCGACGATCAGCACCGTTTTGCCGAAGAGATCGAAGGGCAGTTTACCCAGGCGATGACCCCAGTTGCCGTCCTTGACGATGGAATGCATCTCCGTGGCGCGCTTGGCAAGTGTCAGCATCATGAACATCGCCTGCTCAGCGACCGATGGTGAATTGGCGGTGCCCGCCACCATCAGCGGGATCTTGCGGCGGCTAAGGGCGGGGACGTCCACCGCATCGAAGCCGACGCCGATCCGGGTGACCACCTGCATGTCCCTGGAGGCCTCGAGCTCGGGCTCGCCGAAACGAGTGCCGCCGAGCGCGACACCGTGGACAGGTGCCTGCTCCCTGAGCATCGCTTCGAAATCCCTGGCGGAAATCATATTCGGGAATTCGACGATCTCGATATCGTCCCGCTCCCGGAGCAAAGCCCGACCTGGCTGCGACATCGATTCGGTGATGAAAATTTTCTTCTTGTTGGTCGCCATTCCCGTACCGTTCCCTCGGCTTTTCTTCTTGTTCTTGTCGTGCTGTGATTGGACCGTCAAATGACGGCGCCGGTGGCCTCGTTTATCAGGTGCATATTGTTGAGGTCCACTGCCAATCGAAGTGGGGCGCCGACACGCGCGCCGGCGTTTGGATTGACTCGCCCGCAGACTTCGACGCCGTCGAGCAGGAAATAAATCAGCGTCTCCATCCCCATTGGTTCGGTGACGTCAAGTACCGTCTCGAAGGTTTCGACGCCCGGCTCGGAATGCTGCTTGGCTTCGGTGATGTGTTCGGGGCGCAAACCCAGCAATAATTTCTCGTTGCGCGCGACGCTCTGATATCGCGCTGCACGATTTGGAGGGAGCGGGAAGGCGATGCGATCGGTCAGGCGAACATGCAGCTTGCCGCCGACATCCTCGAGCCGGCATGCCATGAAGTTCATCGCCGGCGAGCCGATGAAGCCCGCGACAAAGCGCGTAGCCGGCTTGTGATAGAGTTCATTGGGCGTGCCGATCTGCTCGATCCGGCCGTGGTTCATGACCACGACCCTGTCGGCCAGCGTCATCGCCTCCACCTGGTCGTGGGTCACATAGACGGTGGTGGTACGGACCTTCTGGTGCACCTTCTTGATTTCGATCCGCATCTGCACCCGCAGCTTGGCGTCGAGGTTGGACAATGGTTCGTCGAACAGGAAAACCTTGGGGTTGCGAACGATAGCGCGGCCCATCGCGACACGCTGGCGCTGGCCCCCCGACAATTGCTTGGGCTTGCGATCGACCAGTTCGACGATATCCAGCATGCGGGCGGCTTCGTCGATCCGCGACTTGATTTCGGCTTTCGGATAGCGTTTCAGACGAAGTCCGAACGACATGTTCTCGGCAACCGTCATGTGCGGATACAGCGCGTAGTTCTGAAACACCATGGCGATGTCGCGGTCCTTCGGCGGCACGTCGTTGACGACGTCGCCGCCGATCATGATGTCGCCGTTGGTGATATCCTCGAGGCCTGCGATCATGCGCAGCGTGGTCGATTTTCCGCAGCCCGACGGCCCCACCAGCACGACGAATTCATGGTCGGCGATATCTAGGTCAATGCCGCGCACGGCCTCTACCTCGTCGTAACGCTTGGTTACCTTACGCAACGTGACGTCGGCCATGAGATTCAACCCTTTGTCGCGCCGGCAGTCAGGCCGGCAATGTAGTAGTCCATCAGGAACGCATAGATGATGAGCGGGGGCGCGGCGCCGAGCAGCGCGCCCGTCATGATCTGCCCCCAGTTGAAGACGTCTCCCTTGATCAGGGAGGTGATGATGCCGACCGGCAGCACCAGCTGATCGGTCGAGGTCGTGAACACCAACGGATAAAGAAATTGCGCCCAGGAAACCGTAAAGGCAAAGATGGTCGCGGCGATCAGGCCGGGGAGGGCGACCGGAATGAAGATCCGCGTCAGGGTCTGGAACCAGGAGGCGCCGTCGATAATGGCGGCTTCATCGAGCTCTTTGGGAATCGAGGCGAAGTAGCCGATCATGATCCAGGTGCAGAACGGCACTGTGAGCGTCGGGTAGAGCAACAGAAGCACGTACCAGTGATTGATCAGCTGAATGCCGGTCCAGTCGTCGAGCACGGCGAACATCTTGAATAGCGGCAGAAACAACAGCGTATCCGGGATCAGATAGGTCAGAAATACCCCGGTGGCGAGGGTCGCCGAGCCCCAGAACCGCATGCGGGACAGCGCGAAAGCGGCGGGCACGCTGATCAGCATGGTGATGGTAACGACGAAGATCGATACGAAGGCCGAGTTCCGGAAAAACGTGAGGAACTGGTTCGACGTCAACAGGCCGACGTAATTCGACAGCGTCGGATGAAACACCCACCACGGGTTGGTCGCCGCCGAAATCTCCGAGCTGGTCTTGAGCGAGGTGATCACCATGTAAAGCGGCGGCACCAGCGAGAAGATCGCGAATAACGTCAGGAAAAAGTACGACCAGCGCAGTGCCCATGTACGATCACGGCTCATGCTGCCGTATTTGACCACGCGGGTCGGCGCGGCCTTGTCGACTACCACGGTGCTCGTCATCAGGCTTCGTTCCCGCGTTTGTTGATGTCGCGCAGGATAAAGATCGCGGCGACCGCAAGTATCGGGAACATGAACAGCGACACGCTGGCACCGAGCGGGATGTCGCCGCCCTCGATACCGACGCGAAACGCCCAGGTCGCAAAGATATGGGTATGGTCGAGCGGGCCGCCGGAAGTCAGGATGCGCACGATATCGAAGTTGGCGAATGTCACGATCAGGGAAAACAGCGTCGTGATCGCGATGATGTTGCGCATCATCGGCAACGTCACGTACCAGATGCGCTGCCACCAATTGGCGCCATCGATCGCGGCGGCTTCATAAAGCTGCTCGGGCACCGATTTGAGCGACGCCAGATACATGATCATGAAAAACGGCGCGCCGAACCAGACATTGACCAGGATCACCGAGAACCGTGCCCAATAGGCATCGCCGGTCCAGGCGATCGGTCCGACGCCAAAAAAAGACAGCGTGTAGTTGAAGGCACTGTAGGAGGGATCGAACAGCCACAGCCACGCCAGGGTGCTCATGGCCGGGGGAATTACCCACGGCACCAAAAGCATCCCGCGCCACTTGCGTTGTCCCTTTGCCGGAATGTTGTGAACGAAATGGGCGACGATAAAGCCGATCAGCGCCTTGAAGACCACGGCCGTGATGGCGAAGATACAGGACTGCTCGACGACCAGCCAGAACGTCTCGCGCTTGAACAGGAACTGGAAGTTTCCAAGTCCGATGAAGCGCTGCATCGACTTGTTCAGCGTCGCCAAATGCAGGGAATAGAACGCGGGATAGATCACCAGAATTGCGATCAGAAGGATCAGCGGCAGCGTCATCAGAAAGGCAGCGCTTGACTTGCGCTTGAGCGCGGTTCGCAGACTTGCGCGTTTTCGCCTGGTTCGCGTTTCGGGAACGCTGCTCGGCTGAAATGCGACGTCAACCATAATGCACTCTCCTCGCGCGCGTCATTTCTTGGGAACCGGATTTCCAGGCAATCGATGAGCCGGCATGACGCCGGCCCCCTATCTTGTCGGCACGGCTGCGCTCCGCGTGCCTGCGATGGCGATCATACGTTTGCACGACCGCCATCGCGATTGGACACGTCAACTGCGCATAAAGCCTTCGAGTTCACCTTCGGCCCACGCCAGCGTCTTCTCCATGGCTTCGCCCTGATAGAAACGCACGCACATCTTGGTCAGGGTTGCCTGGGTGTAGATCTGCTGCGCAACCTTCGGCGGCGCCGGCGATGCCGCGATCGACAGCTTCTGGTGTTTGTAGGGATCGGGGTAATGGAACAGCGTGCCCTTCGGTGGCCCTTCGTCAGCCCACGTCTTGAAGGTGGTAAGTTTCTCGTATGCCGGCAAATCATAGCCGTGGCTCGCCGCCACCAGCTTTTCAACCGAAGCCGGTTGCGACATATGCGTCAACAGGCTCTTTGCCGCTTCCTTGTTCTTGGAGAAATTCCACACGGCCCAGAAATAAGGCAGGTACGGCGCGAAACGGCCTTTCGGACCGGACGGGAAGCCGTGAGTCCAGCATTGCGCGGCAACGTCAGGTGCATCGCGTACGGCCACGGCCCACGCGCTTGGCGGGTTCATGATCAACGCGCCATTGCCGGAGATCAGCCATCTGTTGTTGGAACCATCGTCCCATGCCGGCGCGTCCTTCGGCAGGAAGGCCATCAGCTTCTTGTAGTATTCGAGCGCCTGCCGCACGTTGTCGTTCTTCACGACGACGTTGCCCTTGACGTCGACGACCTCGGCGCCGAAAGCCAGAAAGAATGCGCCGACGGTATCGACGGAGTCGCTGGTCTCACCGAGACCGATCCCGAAGGGCACGCCGCCCTTGTGGCAGGCCTCGGCCGCCTTGAGGAAGGTGTCCGTGTTCCAGTTGTCCGCTTTGGGCGGGCTGCCTGCCGGATACATCTCCTGCACATCGATCCCGGCGAACTTCTTCATCAGGTCGATGCGCGAGCAGGGTCCCTTGATCTGGCTGCCGATACAGGTGGGCACGGCAAGCCACTTGTTTCCGGCCTTGCCGAGATAGTTGACGGTCCCGTTGACCTCGCCGTTTTGCTTGATGAGGGGCTCGACCACATCGTTCATCGGCTCAAGCAGATCGGCCTGCGCGTGCGGCCACCAGGTCGCCATCGCGAGGATATCGTGCCCGGACTTCGCCTGGGCTTCGGCAGCGATCGTGATCTCGTTCTTTCTGCCGTTGCTGGTGATGTAGTCGATGGAAACCTCGACTTTTTCCTTTTCCGCCCACTCATTGACAAGGGCGGTCGACGCCTTGTTGGCGTCGGGCACCCAGTGATCCCAGAAACCCATCGTAAGCTTGCCGGCGGCGTAGGCGCCGCGAACATATGGCGCCGTGATCAGTGCCGCGGATGACATTGCGGTAGCAGCTACGAATTGTCGTCGAGACAGCTTTCTCCGTGACATAACGTTTCCTTCTCTGCTGAGCCAAATGTTGCTTTTGCTGTTAGCCTTCCCGCCACCTCACGCCGAACCGGAACTGCGTAATCGCGCGGAGATTTCGTTGTCGGATCAGAGCAGAATTGGCGGCCGCTGTCGAGAAATCAGGTTGACCGGGTCCCCAAGACTAAAGGCCTGTTCAAATTGGAGGCAGTGAGCATTCCTCTACCGCAGACAGCACTGCATCGGCCGATGATATTGCGCTGCACACACCGCGTTGGAGATAGGGGTGTACGATGGCGCCGCAGTTCAGGTTCGGCGCGGTTTAACCGGCTTTTCGCGACAAGCAATTCCACACGATGGCGAACACCGGAGGGACGGTAGACTCGCTCGGCGTGAAAACGATAATGTTCGGATGCGGCAAAATGCCGTCCCAAAAACCCACGGACGCATTCGTCACCACCAAGGAGGACCCATAATGATCAGCCCGGCATCGCCTGCGCGTGTCCAGTTGAGATCGCACCTCAGGCTTGGGGCCGTTGTCGTCCTGCTTCTCAATGTGCCCCAGGCGGCAGATGCGCAAGGGCTGGTCAAGGGCGTGCAGCAGGGTGCGCAAGCCGGGAACCGGGCGGCGGGCCCGGTCGGCGGCGTGCTCGGAGGCGCGATCGGCGGCGTGGTCGGTGTGTTCACCGGCGTGCTTGGGGCCGGCAAAAGCGAAGCCCCCGCCGAGAGTGCACCGAGCGGGGCGAGCGGGCCGAAACAGAGCGATACGGCGAAAGCGGCCAAAGCCGGTAAAGGTGCGAAGGCAAGCAAGCAGGCGGTGTTGACGCAGGAAGGGGCGCCGCAACTGACCGCCGAACAGATCGTGGCAAACAGCGATGCGAATATCGACCGGATCAAGGCCGAACTGAAGCTCACGCCCGAGCAGGAGAAGAACTGGACCGATTTCAACAGCGCGATGCATTATCTCGGCCACAATGGCGCCGACCGTCTCAACCTGAGAATTGCGCGCGCCAAGCGCGATCCTCCTGATGACATCATCGAGCAGATGCGCAACGAAGCCCAGTTTCTCAACGACCGGGCCGTCGATCAGCGCAATGTCGCCGACGCGGCCGAGCCGTTATTCGCCAGCCTCAATGACAAGCAAAAAGCGCTGTTCATCGAGGAGATGGTGCGTTTGAGCCATGAGCGTGGGCTGGACTAGCCAAGCCGAGGGTGCCGACGCCGCGTTTTGCGAATAACCGGGCACCGTGCCCTGGGGTAGGTTGAGAAGCGCGGCACCCGGCTATCCTGCCGCAGCGGCGCGGCTCTTGAATTCGTCATGCAAAATTGAAGAAAGCCTGACCGATTCACGCCCGAGAGATGGCGGGCTCGTGACCTTGTCGGGAATTCGCCGGGGGACTGGATTTTGGGGGAACCCAGGAGCCGGCGCGGGACTCTTGCGGGCTGGCGCTGACGATTGACGATCGATACCTTCGCACCCCTGCAAAACAGCCGAATGAAAACAGCATGAAAAACAGCGCAACGGACAAGGCGGAATCCCCTTCACGGCTGATCGACGCCAGGATCAAGGAGCTGGGCGACTGGAGGGGCAAGACGCTCGCCCGTGTCCGCGCGCTCATCAAACAGGCCGACCCTGAAGTCGTCGAGGAGTGGAAGTGGCGAGGGGTTCCGGTTTGGTCCCACGATGGAATCATCTGCACCGGCGAAACCTACAAGAGCGTCGTCAAGCTGACCTTCGCCAAGGGCGCTTCGCTCAAGGACCCTGCAAAACTGTTCAACTCCAGCCTTGAGGGCAACACCAGGCGCGCGATCGATATCCATGAGGGTGATGAAATTGACAAGGATGCCTTCAAGACGCTGATACGCGCCGCCGCGGCCCTCAACGGTAAATCCGCTCGATAATCCGATCCGGCGTCTCACGCGTGCGCCGCCGATCCCGGCCCGGCAACGGCAGTGTCGCCGCTTTTCATGGCGAAGCCTCGAAGCATTTCACTTCGTCTGTTCGCCAGGCGCCAGCAGATCGTTGTATTCGGGATGCTTGGTCATGAACGACCGGATGAAAGGGCATTCGACGGACAGCGTCCTGCCTTGCGCGCGCACGGCATCGAGGGTCGCGCGGGCAAGCTGCGATCCGACGCCTCGACCGCCCAATTCCGGCGGCACCTCGGTATGCACCAGTGTGATGCCTCCAGGCGATTTGCGGTAATCGACAAAGGCAGTGATGCCGTCGACATCGAGTTCGAAGCGATGGCGCGCCTCGTTGTCGCGAAGTTTGCCGGTCATGTGCACACCCGTTTCGGTGTCGACGCGCTTACGCCTTGGGGAAATTCAATTCGACGCCGACGCCGTCGGGATCGTAGAGGAAAAATTGCGTATCGCCGGTACGCGGCACGATGCTCTCGCGGAATTTCACGTTGTGGGATTGCAGGCGTTTGCGCACTCCGTCGACGTCGGTGGCGGCAAACGCGATATGGTCGAGGCGGCCGGTGTCTTCGTATTTCTTCTCGGTGCCGCGGACCACGATGCCTTCGCGCGCCTTGCGTGTGCCCATCAAGTGCACGGTGGCGGTACCGCCGGAGTAGAGCCAGTAGCCGGGGAAGTCGAGCGGCGGCCGATCACCGTTTTCCAGCCCGAGTACATCGCAATAGAAGTTCTTGGTGCGCTCGAGATCGGAGGGCTCGATGGTGTAGTGCTGCAGTCCGCCGAGTGGCATGGGCTTCTCCTAGACGAAAGTGAGATCGGTATCGACGCCCAGCATCCAGGCGCCGACGGTTTCAAAATGCCAGAGCTGCCCTTGCAGCTGCTGCGTCACGGTGTGGATATCGCGGAAACGGCGCTCCAGCGGGTGATCTTCGAAGATCGCCGTGGCGCCCGCGGCATTGTAGGCGAAGTCGACCGCCTCGCGCGCCTTGTGGATGGCATGGGTGGCGGCCATGCGGATGTTGATGCGCTGCGCCACGGTGATGGTGGCGCCGGCGGTGAGGGATTTCCAGGTATCGGCCATCGACTGCAGCACGAAGCCGCGCGCGGCGCGCAGATTGACTTCGGCCTGAGCCAGATTGGATTGCACCACGGCGTTGTCACGCAGCCGACTCCTGGTACCGCGGGGGATCTTGTCGCGCGCTACCTCGATGAAGCTGTCGAGCGCGCCGCGCGCGATGCCGCAGGCAACGCCTGCAAAGCCCACCTGGTAGCAGGTGCTGGCGCCCATCCGATAGAGCGGTCCGCTCTCGCGGCACTCCTGGTCAAACTGGCGCGTGATCGAATGATCCGATCGAACGAAAAAATCCTTCAGCGCGAACTGGTCGCTGGCGGTGCCGCGCAGGCCGACGGTGTTCCAGATATCGGTCCACTCCACGTCCCCGGCACGCACCAGCATCGTGCGTTCCTGCTGGACGCCATTGACGTCAAGCCGCGGCGTCCCGTCGGCCCGGTAGATCGGACAATGGGCGCCGAGCCAGGTCGCATGGCGGCCGCCGGAAGCGAACGCCCATACGCCCGTGACCTTGTAGCCGCCCTCGCACTCCATCGCCCTGACCTTGGGACCGGGGCCCCAGGCAAGGACCGCGCGCGGATCGTTGCCGAAGATGGCATGCGCGACCGGCAGATCGAGATAGGCCGCCGACATGGCGCAGCCGCCAGCCTGGCTGAGGCACCAGGCGGTCGAAGCGTCGGCGCGCGCAATGGTCTCGATCGCATGAAAGAAAGTGAGGGGGTCCGTCTCGATGCCGTTGGCGGAACGTGGCAGCAGCAGGCGGAACAGCCCCGCCTCATGAAGCTTGTCGAGCACCGCCGGCGGCAGCCGACGGGTGCTCTCGATTTCATTGGAGGCGGCCGCGACCACCGGGCCCACCCTCTCGGCGCGCGAGATGACGTTCTGGTCACCCGCAAGGTCGGCAGAACTGGCAATCAGCGTGTCCAAGGCGATCCCCGTTGCAGCAACCGCGCCGATCAAGCGATGCCCGCGGCCAGTTCTTTGTCGATCTGCTCGATCGACTTGCCCCTGGTCTCGATCCCGAGGAAATAATACACTGCTCCGGCCATCAGGAACCAGCAGCCGAGATACACGAAGGCCGTGGGGATCTGCGGCAGCGGCACGTCGGGCTTGAGGTAATTGCCCGAGCCCACGATGAGGGCGAGGCCGACCGGCCCGATGATCTTGCCGATGCCGCCGAAGCCGTAGGCCGAGCCCATGCCGGAGGTCCTGAGGTGCGAGGGCCAGACCTCCGCGGCATAGGGCCCGACGATGGCAAAGCCGCCGTCCGCGAAGAAAAAGGTCAGGGCAAGCAGCAGCCAGAACGCCGAGACGCCCATGAACATCACATCGTAATTGTAGCCCGCCACGATGGTCATGATCCCGGCGCCGAAACCCAAAAGACCGCCGGCGTTTCTCCGTCCCATCAGCTCCGAGAAGAACGAGAACGACAACCGTCCGACGAAGCCGAAGGCCGAAAGCAGGATCATCATCTTGGCGGCTTCCTGCGGCGTGACTTTCAACAACAGCACGAACAGCGATGGCGCCCACAGCGTGAGGCCATAGACGCCGGTCTGTGCGCCGGCATTGCCGAGCCAGGAGACGATCAGGCTGCGCGGATATTTGAAGAGATCGAGCCAGTTGCTTTTGATGATCGGCCCGGCGTCGGCGGCGGTCGGCAAAGGCAGTGTCGACGGTTCCATCTGCAGCGCCCAGGCAAGCGACTTGCGGGCCTCCTCGTAACGGCCCTGGCGGCAGAGCCAGCGTGGCGATTCCGGTACCCAAAGCCGGACCAGCAGAACGAGGAGCGCAGGCAGCACGCCGACGGCGAACAAAAGCCGCCATTGGCCGCTGCCGACCATGGCGCCCATGACGGCACCAAGGCCGACCCCGAGCGGAATCACGCAGGTGACGATGCCGCCGACCCAGCCGCGCTTGGAGGAGGGCATGAATTCCTGCACCAGCGGCAGGTCCACGCAATAGAGCCCGCCCACGCCGAGGCCGACGAAGAAGCGCATGATGGTGAGATAGATCCAGCCATTGTCCGGCGTGAAGTACAGCAGGCCGGTCGCAATGGAGAAGTTCAGCACAGTGCCGATGAAGACCTTGCGGCGGCCGATACGGTCGGCGAGCCAGCCCCATGCATAGGCGCCGATGATGGCGCCGATGCCGGAACTCATCAAAACGGTGGCCGATTGTCCGAAGGTCAATTTCCATGGCCCGATCAGGAAGGCGAGCACAAAACCAATCAGGAAATAGTCGAAGAATTCCAGCGCGTCGCCGATGATAGCGGCAGAGAGGATCTTGATCTGGTTGCCGGTGAGACTGGTGCGGCGATCAAGTAACTCGAACATGGCGATCTTCCCCCTGGCGCATGTTCGTGCTGGCGAGCGGCGCGCCTGACGTCTCGCCGATAAAGGCAATGCTACGCTGCCGACACGGCGAACGGAAGCCCATGCCCTCGGAAGGCATTTGCGCGCGAAGCAAATGTAAAGCAGTGGGACGAGGCGGGGAGCTGATGCGCGACCGCAGATTGTAGTTTTTATCGGTTCGCGCCAAAACTGTCGGGCCCGACGGCACCTCGGGTCCGGCTTCATCGGGGGAAACACGCAAACCCAATTTATTTAACGTTTGGCGCTAGCCTTGCCGAATGAAGGCCGATCAAGGCGAACGTTGATGGAAGAACGGCGAAAGCACACGCGGACGAACATCGACGAGCCCGCTTACGTGTCGTCGGGCGGCTCCGTCATGAGTTGCAGGGTCCGGAACATTTCGCCCGAAGGCGCCGCCATCGATGTCTATAACCCGGCCTTTGTTCCACCGCGTTTTCGCCTCGTGATGGCAGACGACTCCTCGGTCTACGAATGCAGCGTAGCCTGGATCCAGCGAAACCGGATCGGCGTGACTTTCGCTGCCGCGCCACAGGGACCGGATCGCAGCTAGATTTCCAGCGCTTCGATTTCGATTGACGAGAGAGGTTTGAGACCGACAGGCGGCGGAACATTGCCGCCTGTCGCCGTGGCGCGTGCGCCCTCGGTCAGAGCAGGCTGGCGCTCATATCAAGATCCACGCCGAGCATCGCCAGGCAAACTGACCCGACCAGCCCGATGAACGAAAACAGCGCGATCGCCTTGACCGAATGATCGTTGGCCTGCGCCTTGGAAACCGCATGCATGCCAACCATGGAAATTGTCGTCATTGGAACCCCCCTTTTTGTTAGCCCTGAATGTTCGGGCTCGGAGGTTCTAAGGACAAATTCTTTATAGGCCCTTGCGACACGTCGTTAATGAAATCGCAATAAATGGGGGAGGGGCTGACCAGCCGGTGCCGGGCCGAACTTCGCCCTCACAGCTGGCCGTTCAATCGCCCGAAACGGTCTTTGATGTGCCGAGAACCCTGGCGATCACCATCGCGGTCATGGCCGCCCGGTCCGAGGCGCGTTGGGCCTCCAGCCGTTCCCTGGCTTTCTCTTCGATCAACAGCTCGATCAGTGCCAGCCGCTTCTTCTCGTCGACTGCTTCGGCAAGCAATTGCCGATAGCGACGGAAATCAAACCCCACATCCGGCTTTCGCATCTGACGCCCCACACATTGCCGAAAAGTGTTTCGCAATCCGCGCACCAGCGCAACAGAGATGCAGCGACAATACACAGGCGAGGCGCCCGGTGACCGCGCCCGGCGCCGATTTATCCGCAACGAGGAGGGGTCAGGGGGCCTCTTTGGGCTGATCGGTCTTTGGTCTCGCCGCTTCCTCGGCGCGCGCTGCCATCCAGGCATCGTATTCAGGCGTGCCGCGTCGCGGCGGCACACCGTCCGGCTCGCCGCCCATCCAATGCGGCAAGTCCGCTAGCCGCTCGCCCACGGTTGGGCCGGCGCAGGACGATAGCAAGGCGCCGGCAAGCAAGAGGAGAGCCCATTCGGACTTCGGGACGAGGAGATTCATCGTAGCGTGATGTCACCGCAATGCGGCTATCGAGGGGCCGGGTCTGTCCCCCTTCGCGTTCATCGCAAAACCCCCGGCGGCCGGGAATTAGGCAAATAGCCGAGCGCGACGCACTCTGGGGTAGGTTAAAGGCGGCGCCCGGCTATTCGGCCGCGCGGCGGTGCGGCCTTTCTATAAGACCATCAAGGTTTTAAAAAACCGTCTTCACCTAATCTACGAGCGATTATCAAGGTGGCGCGGCAAAGAGCGAAAACCCGTCCTCGACCATTCAAACCAACGGCGCCATTTGGCTGAAAGCTTCATCGAGCCTAGAGGCTCCGGCCCGAGGCCGGGGGCGGCCTTCCTATCGCTGTTGGGAGGCCATGGAGCGGGCAAGCCGCCCATCACGGGGGGGCCCCCCGAGCATCACACGGGATAAAGTATCTTGGTCTCATGCGCAGAAACGGCAGCTCGATCGTGCGATAGGCGCGAGCACCGATTACGCAGGCGACCCTGTTTCGCCAATCCTGGTGATTTCACTAACGAGGACATTGGCCGCCAGCACGGCTAGAGACCTGATGCGAGCCGACGATTGCCAACATCGTAGCGGGCCGCATTCTTCATATTGCGCGCCTCATGCGGCGGCCCGGCGAAAACCCTGCAATCCCTCGACAACCCGTTCGGCACGAGGTTGTCACCCATGTCTTAGGTACAAGCTGTTACCCATGTCTCCGGGCTGGACAAAACATGGCATGGCGGAAGGGGTGGGATTCGAACCCACGGTACCCTTGCAGGCACGCCGGTTTTCAAGACCGGTGCCTTAAACCACTCGGCCACCCTTCCGTCGGAGTTCAGCGACTTAGCAGGGGTGTGCGCGCCGGGAAAGGATCAATCGCTGCCGCAACCCATCCAGCCGGCCTTAGCCAGTAGAATCGGACGATACGAGCCGGGTTGGCCGGGGACTAGCCGAATGCGAAAGCCAGCAAGCCTGAGCAAAGCAGCACAAAGCCTGCCGCCGTCAGTGCGAGGAACCCGTTGGAGACCAAATCATGATTGCGCATGGTGCACCTGCTACGCTCGATGCTGGTCCAAATTGATTAAAAATTTCGAAATCGGCCTCCTTGCATGAGGCCTGTCGTGATGCCTTGAAATCAGGTTCGCGAGCGAAACCCTTCCACCGCATGGGCAAGAAAAATGCCGATGCTGATCAGGCCCAAAACCGCAGTGATTGCTTCATTCATGACACGCGTCCATTTCGCCCCGGCTCAGACAAAACGACCATGACCCTGCACAGTCAAAAGGAATCCTGCCGGAAATCGAAATTCGGGACCTGACTGATGATTTGGCGCAACAGTTTTGGCGGCAACTATTAATTCACCACCCGCGGCTCACCCCATTTCCGCCGTGTTCGGAATGCGATATCGTCATTCCTTGATGCGGAGGTGGGCTGCATCAGGACATGGTATCGCCGGATGCCCTCGGAACGGGCGCGCTGGCGATCGAATGGTATTTGGGGCGATGGGGATTTCGCGGGCATACCGGTTTGCGCTGAAGGTGCGAGGCGCAACCGCCGTGGCGGTGTGCCTGATCCTTGCCAACTGCGCCTCATCAGACAAATTCGCCAGCCGCGTCGATCCCAAATACGGGGTTTCCTCAAGCCCGCGGGTGGTGGGCTTCGGCGAGCCCGTGCCGAAGGGGGGCGGTACCTATCGCATTGGCAAGCCCTATGTCGTTGCAGGCCGGGTCTATGTGCCGGAGGAGGACACAAGCTACCGCGAGGAAGGCATGGCCTCCTGGTACGGCGATGATTTCCATGGCAGGCAGACCGCCAATGGCGAGGTGTTCGACATGGCTTCGCTGACCGCCGCCCATCCGACCCTTCCGATGCCGTCCTATGCGCGCGTGACCAACCTCGCCAACGGCAAATCGCTCATCGTCCGGGTCAACGACCGCGGGCCATATCACGGTAACCGGCTCATCGACGTCTCAAACCGAGCCGCCGAACTTCTTGAATTCAAAGGAAATGGTGTCGCCCGGGTGCGGGTCGAATATGTCGGCCGGGCGCCGCTGGAGGGTTCTGACGACCGCCAGTTGATGGCGACCCTGCGCACCGGCATGCCGGCGCCTCTGCCGTCCATGGTCAGGGTGGCCTCAGCCCGTTCGTTCGTACCGGAAATCCCGTCCAATGCCCGCCCGATCCGGGGCGAGGTCCCGATGCCGGAGGGCCGTCCCTTTAGCCTCGGCAGCACGCCGGCCGATCTCGCCTCGATCAGTGCGACCTCGGAGATGTCGGCTTCCAGCCGCAGCCGTTCGAGCGGCCGCATGCTCGAAAATCGGCGCGCGGTATCCTACGAAACCGACGAACGTTATAGCGTGGGGCCGGTCAACGCCTATGCGCCGATCGATCCGCGCGGACCGAGCGAGCTATTGACCGGACGCGGGCTCTATTGAACCGCATTCTCCTTTAGAAACGCAATCAAGGCTGCGTTGACCTCGCTTGAGCGTTCCTGCTGAATCCAGTGGCCGGCGCCTTCGATGATGAGCTTCTGTCTCAGGTTTGGCAGAACGCGCTCCATCTCCGCGACCCGCTTGCCGCCCATAATGCCCGTGATGACGGAGTCTTTCGATCCCGCAATGAACAGCGATGGTTGATGGATTTGCGCGCCCTGCCATGGAGCGGTCAGTTCCCAGTTGCGGTCGATATTGCGATACCAGTTGAGGCCGCCGCGAAAGCCGGATTTCCGGTATGCCTCGCTAAACAACGCGAGATCGGCTTCGCTGAGCCAATCCGGCAACGGCCGATCGGCGCGAGCCTCGCCGAGAAACCCCTTACCCTTTTCGATGAACAGCGAGGCGGACGGATCGGAGAATCCGCGGCCAAGCAGCGTGCGCATGCTCAAGGCGACGTCGCGCTCGAATTCGGCTTCGGCAACGCCGGGTTCCTGAAAGTATTGCCAGTAGAAATTTGTGATCCCGCTTTCGCGCAAGCTGGCGAGCGGCAGAGCCCGGCCCCGTGATGGCGGGGGGACGCTCAGGCCCGCAACGGCGCTGAAGATGTCGGGCCGAAACATCGCGGCGTGCCAGGCAACCGGCGCCCCCCAATCATGCCCGACAATGGCCGCGCGCTTTGCACCGAGTGCCGCTACCAGCGCGACCATGTCTCCGACGGTGTCGAAGATGCTGTAAGCCTCGACGTCGGCAGGCGCGCTGGTGCGGCCGAAACCCCGCATATCCGGGGCCACGACATGGAAACCGGCGGCCGCAATTGCCGGGATCTGGTGCCGCCATGAATAGGATAATTCAGGCCAACCATGGCAAAGCACCACCAGCGGACCGTCGCCCTGTTCGAGCAGCGCGAGCTCGATGCCGTTGGCGGAAACACTGCGTGAGGACGGCATCGCTTTTCCGCCTTGTTTCGGGAATTTTGTGAAGTCGCACGATAGGGTTGTTTACGTGGGGCCGCAATCGGATCGGCCGCGTGGCAATTCCCGAGGCCTTTGTTGTTTGCGCTGCGTCCAACTGTTAGAACGCCGCTCCAAGGCATCATCGATGGCAGCCGAAACCTTACCTTTCCAAATACCCAAGCCGGCGTCACGACGCTTCTCGTGCAGACTGCTTGCGGCCGTCATTGCCGCCGCGGTCGGGTGGGGCGGCATGGTGTACGCCGCCAACAACAGCGTGCAGGGCGCCAAGAAGGAAGAGGGCGGGTTCGACGGCGATGCCCCGACCGCGATCCTGATCGAAGCCGCAAGCGGCAGCGTGTTGTTCGAGAAGAATGCCGACGAGTTGCGCGCGCCCTCCAGCATGATGAAGCTGATGACCGCCGAGATGGTGTTCCATGCCATCAAGCAGGGCGAGGTCAAACTCACCGACGAATACCGTGTTAGCGAAAATGCCTGGCGCAATGGGGGCGCGCCTGCGGGCGGTTCGACCATGTTCGCGGCCATCCACAGCAAGATTTCGGTCGACGATCTCCTGCACGGCGCCATTATCCAGAGCGGCAACGATGCCTGCATGGTGCTGGCGGAGGGCATCGCGGGCAGTGAGCGAGCCTTCGCGGACATGATGACCAAACGGGCGCGGGAGCTCGGCATGCCCAAATCGACCTTTGCCAATTCCAACGGGCTGCCCGATCCCGGCAACAAGATGACCGTGCGTGAGCTCGCCAAGCTTGCGCGCTATGTCATCCAGACCTATCCGGAATTCTACAAATTGTTCGGCGAGAAGGAATTCACCTGGAACAAGATCCGGCAGCAGAACCGCAACCCGCTTTTGAACTCGCTCGAAGGCGCCGACGGGCTGAAGACCGGTTACACCAAGGAGGGCGGTTACGGCATGGTCGGGTCCGCCGTCCAGAACGGCATACGGCTGATCGTCGTCGTCAATGGTCTCGAAGACCCCGACGACCGCGCCTCGGAAGCAAAGAAGATGCTCGAATGGGGATTCCGCAACTTCGAGGCGCGAACCCTGTTCGCCGCACAGCAACCGGTCGGCTATGCCAGGGTGTTTGGCGGTGACAGCCGTTCGGTGAAGCTCGCAAGCTCCAGTCCGATCAAGGTCATGGTTCAGAAAAATGGCGCTGACAAACTGATCGCGCGCGTGGTCTATCCCGGACCGGTGCGAGCGCCCGTCGAGGCCGGCCAGCAAATTGGCGTCGTCAGGGTTTGGCGCGGCGCGAACCTTGCGATGGAAGCGCCGATCTACGCGGCGGAACCCGTGGCAAAGGGATCGACGATGCGGCGAGCGATCGATGGCGCGAGCGAACTCGTCATCGGAATGTTTCGCGCCGGCGCCGAGAAGTTCTGACGATGACCGAGGCAGGCGTCAAAAGACCATCCGGGCGTGGACGATTCATCACCTTCGAGGGCGGAGAGGGGTCCGGCAAATCCACGCAAGTCAAGGCGCTCGCGGAACGGCTCGGCGCCGCAAAGCTGCGCACGATCGTGACGCGCGAGCCTGGCGGATCGCCGGGGGCAGAAATCATCAGGCATCTGGTATTATCCGGCATGGGCAAGCTGCTGGGCCCGGAGGCGGAAACGCTGCTGTTCGCGGCCGCGCGCGATGACCATGTGCGCAACGTGATCGAGCCGGCGTTGAATCAGGGAATATGGGTGCTGTGCGACCGGTTTTCGGATTCGACCCGGGCCTATCAGGGCAGCCTGGGCAAGGTCGCGCCGGCGGTTCTCAATGCCATGGAGCGGGTCACCATCGGCGATCTCAAACCCGATTTGACCATCATTCTGGATGTCCCTGTTGAAGTCGGCATGAAGCGCGCGGCCGCGCGACGCGGCGGCAGCGCGCCTGACCGGTTCGAGGCGGAAGATGTCAGGTTCCATCAGGAATTGCGCGAAGCCTACCGGCAGATTGCCGCTGGCGAGCCGCAGCGATGCGTTTTGATCGATGCCAATACCGATGCCGGCACGGTTGCCGCCGCGGTTTGGGCCGCATTGCGCGATCGCTTTTTCACGGCAGGCGCCGGCAACGTGGCCAGTTCGGCATGAGCGCCCGTCAGGTCGAACCGCAGATCGCGGCCATTCTTCCGCGCGAAACCACCGCATTGTTCGGGCATCGCGAGGCCGAGACGACGTTGCTGAACGCCTATCGCAGCGGCCGGATTCCACACGCCTGGTTGATTGGAGGCCCGGCCGGTATCGGCAAGGCGACACTGGCCTATCGCATGGCGCGGTTCGCGCTGGCGCATCGTAATCCGCTTGCGAGCGACGTGCAGCGTGCCGAGACGCTTCACGTCGATCCGTCCGATCCGGTCGCGCGCCAGGTCGCAGCGGGCGCCCATGGCGGCCTGCTCACGCTCGAGCGGACGCTAAACGACAGGGGCGTGATGCGAACCGTGATCACGGTGGACGAGACGCGGGAGACGATTCCGTTTTTCGGTTCGACCGCGGCGGCCGAAGGCTGGCGGATATGCATCGTCGACACCGTCGATGAACTCAATCCGAATGCCGCCAATGCGCTGCTGAAAATCCTCGAGGAGCCGCCGCAACAATCGCTGTTCCTTCTTGTCAGCCACGCGCCCGCGCGGGTGCTGCCGACGATCTTGTCGCGCTGTCGCAAATTGCCGTTGCGGCCGCTTGCGACCGCCGACGTCATCCGTGCGGCCTCCCGGGCCGCAGAAATCGCGGCCGACGACCCCGCGCTTGCCGAGGCGGCGGAGGCGGCGGATGGCAGTGTTGCGCGCGCGCTGACGCTACTCGGCGGCGATGCCTTGAAACTTCACCAGCGGACCGCAGCGCTGCTGGCGACGTTGCCGCGGGTCGATCCGCGCGAATTGCATTCGCTGGGCGAGGCACTCGGCAGCAGCGACCGCGTGGCGCTCGCGGCCTTCATCGACAGCGTGGATCGCTGGGTCGGCGAGCGGCTGCGCAGCGACGAGGCCAATGCCAACACGAACCTTGCCCGCCTTGCACGGCTGGCGGAGGTATGGGAAAAGATCAGCCGCGCCGCGCGCGACACCGCAGAATACAATCTTGAGCGAAAACCGCTGGTTTTTTCGGTGTTCGGGATGCTCGCGGAAGCAACGCGTTAAGCGCTCCGCTGTCGGTGATCCCCCAACAATCTGTTTGAGCGGTAAAGGAAATTGTGGTGGCGAAGGCCAAGAAGAAATCTGTCAAGAAGAAAGGCGGCAAGCAGGCCGCCAAATCGAAGCGCGCCGCCAAAACGTCAGCGCCGAAGAAGGCAGCGAAGAAAAGCCAGCGTACGGTAAAAAAGGCCAAGAAGGCAGCAAAGATATCGGCCGCGAAGAGGACCGCTGGAAAGCCGTCAAAAAAATCTTCCAGGCAAACAAAGTCAGCCCCTAACGGAACAACTGCCACCAAATCGAAGCGTTTTGCTGGAAATGCTGGTGCAAGCGCGAGTCCTCGTCGCAGTGCCTCGCCGACCAGCACATTGACACCTTATTTTCTGACAACGCCGATTTTCTATCCGAACGGCGTGCCGCACATCGGGCATGCTTACACGGCAATGGTAACCGACGCGATCGCCCGCTTTCAAAGACTCGACGGGTTCGATGTCCGGTTTCTCACGGGAACCGACGAGCATGGCCTCAAGATGCAGCAAACAGCCGTCGCGGAAGGTCTGACCCCGCTGATGCTTGCGGATCGTAACTCCGCTCGCTTCCGCGACATGATGACCGCGCTCAACATTTCGTATGACGATTACATCCGCACCACGGAACCGCGCCATGAGCGCGCCTGCCAGGCGCTCTGGCTTGCGATCGAGAAGAACAACGACATCTATCTCGACAAATACGCGGGCTGGTATTCGATTCGTCAGGAAGCCTATTTCGACGAAGCGGAAACCACCGTCGGTGACGACGGTATCCGCCGCGAGCCCCTTGGCTCACCGGTCGAATGGACCGAGGAGGAGACTTATTTTTTCCGCCTGTCGGCCTATCAAGACAGGCTGCTCGACCTGTATGCGCGCGTTCCCGACTTCGTGCTGCCGCGCGAACGGCTGAACGAAGTCGCGAGTTTTGTCAGAGGCGGCCTGCAGGACCTGTCGATTTCACGGACGACGTTCGACTGGGGCATCAAGGTGCCGGGCGCCCCATCGCATGTCATGTACGTCTGGATGGATGCACTGACGAATTACATCACAGCCGCGGGCTATCCAGACATTGATGGCGCTGAATTCCAGCGCTACTGGCCAGCGAACCTTCACGTCACCGGCAAGGACATCGTCCGATTCCACGCCGTTTATTGGCCTGCGTTCCTGATGTCGGCAGGCGTTGCAGTCCCCAGCCGCGTATTCAGTCACGGCTTTCTGCTAAACCGCGGCGAGAAGATGTCGAAATCGGTCGGCAATGTCGTCGACCCGTTCGACATGGCCTCTCATTACGGGGTCGATCAGGTTCGTTATTTCTTCCTGCGCGAGGTGCCGTTCGGACAGGACGGCAGCTATAATCACGAAGCCATTGTCGCGCGGATCAACGCCGATCTGGCCAACGATCTCGGCAATCTGGCGCAACGGTCGCTGTCGATGATCGCAAAGCAGCATCAGGGCGTGCTGCCCGAGCCCGGCAAGTTCACTGACAACGACAAGGCGATCCTCGCGCAAGCCGACGGCATGATTGCGCTGGCACGAACCGCGATGAGCACGCAACAGATTCATCATTGGCTGAATGCCGTATGGGCCGTCGTTGCGGAAGCGAACCGCTACTTTGCGGGCGAGGCGCCATGGGCGCTGGCAAAGACCGATCCGCCGCGTCAGCGAACCGTATTGTACGTGACGGCGGAGGTCGTTCGCCAGATCGCCATCCTGACGCAACCGGTGATGCCGGAAGCGTCTGCCAAACTGCTCGATCTTCTCGGTGTTCCCAACGAGACTGGCTCGCGGGATTTCGCAGCGCTTGGCAGGCGGATGAAGCCGGGAACGGTACTGCCGGCGCCGGTGGCAGTGTTTCCGCGATTTATCGAGCCGCCGGCAGCGTGAGCGGTATGCTGGTCGATAGCCATTGCCACCTGGATTTTCCTGATTTTGCCGGCGACCTCGAGGGCATCGTGGCGAGGGCTTCGGCCGCAGGCATTGGACGTATCGTGACCATCTCGACACGGGTCAGGCAGCTCAGCGGATTGCTTGAAATCGCCGAGCGGTTTCCGCAGGTCTATTGCTCGGTCGGAACCCATCCGCATCACGCCGACGAGGAAGACGGTATTCCCGCCGACGAGCTGATCCGATTGACCGGGCATCCCAAGGTCGTGGCGCTCGGCGAAGCGGGCCTGGATTACTTCTATCAGCACGGTTCGCGGGCTGCGCAGGAACGGGGCTTTCGCGCCCATATCGCCGCCGCCCGCGCCACCGGCCTGCCGCTCGTCGTTCACACGCGCGACGCCGATGACGACTGCGGGCGTATCCTCGAAGATGAAATGGCGAAGGACCCGTTTCGCGCCGTTCTGCATTGCTACACCGGGGGACGGGAGCTTGCGATGAAGGCGATTGCGCTCGGCCTTTCGATTTCATTTACGGGAATCCTGACCTTCAAGAAATCGCAGGCCTTGCGCGATCTCGCGGCCGAACTGCCCGCCGACCGCATCATGGTCGAGACCGATGCGCCGTATCTGGCGCCCGGCAAGTTTCGCGGCAAGCGCAACGAACCCGCTTATGTCGGTGAAATCGCCAAAGTGCTGGCGGAGACCCGGGGGGTCTCGCTGCAGGAGATTACACGTCAAACCACGGAGAATTTCTTTCGGCTGTTTTCCAAGGTGCCGGCGGCATGACGCTGACCCTGACGATCCTCGGCTGCGGATCCTCGGCCGGGGTTCCCCGTCCAGCGCTCGGCTGGGGGGCGTGCGATCCCAAGAACCCCAGGAATCGCCGCCGCCGCTGCTCGTTGCTTGCCGAGAGGGCCGGTGCGGGCGGGGTGACGCGAATCCTGATCGACACCTCGCCCGACCTGCGTGAGCAGCTGATCGAGGCTCACGTCGATCATCTCGACGCGGTATTTCTGACCCACGAGCACGCCGACCAGACCCACGGCATCGACGATCTGCGTTCGGTGGTACTGCACCAGCGCAGGCGCATCCCGGTCTATCTCAACAAATCGACTGCCGAACACATCCTGCTTCGGTTTTCATACTGTTTTGTGTCGCCACCCGGCAGCGAGTATCCGCCGATCCTGGACAATCACGCCGTCGAGGCCGGCGAAAACCGCAGCATCGAAGGGAAGGGCGGTGCGGTGACGCTTTCCGCGTTCGCCCTCGAGCACGGCAATATTCCGGCTCTCGGCTACCGGATCGCGGATGCCGCTTATACGCCAGATGTCAGCGACATCCCGCCTGAGAGCTGGCCATCGTTGGAAAACCTCGACCTCTGGATCATCGACGGGCTGCGCTATGCGGCGCACCCCAGCCATTTCAGCGTCAATGACGCGCTGGCCTGGATCGACCGCTTCAAGCCGCGCCGCGCCGTCATCACCAACATGCATTCCGACCTGGATTACGAGGTGCTGCGCCAGAGCCTGCCTGCGGGCGTTATTCCGGCTTATGACGGCATGCGGCTATCGTTGGAGCAGCTAGGCTGAAACGCCCGCCGCGCCGTGGCCTTTTAATCCAAATAGGGGGCAAAACCCCGCAATCTCACCCTGTCGGGGAAGGGCGTGGGCAAGTCTGCCGGTTGGGGAAACCCGATTTTCGGGTATCATCGCGCGATCTGTCATCGGAGCAAGCCATGTCCAGACACCTCTTGATCGCTGCCAGCATGCTTCTGTCATCGCTTTGCGCCTCGCAGGCGCAAACACCGTCACCCGACGCCATGACGGCGGCGCGCAGCCTGGTGACGACAATGAAGCTATCCGATCAGTACAAAGCGCTTTTGCCGGCTATCCTGCTCGGCCTTAGACCCGCGCTTACTCAAGACCGACCGGAGATCGAACGCGATTACGATGCAATGATGCCAACGATCGTGGATGCGTTCGCTCCGTACAATAATGCGATGGTCGAAAACATCGCCACTATCTATGCCAACAATTTTACGGCCGGCGAGATGCGCGAAATCGAGGCGTTCTACCGTCAGCCGGTCGGGCAGAAGCTTTTGATAAAATCGCAGGCAATTGCCCAGCAGACCAACCAGGTGGCCCAGGACGCCAGCCGCAAGGCGGCCGAGGATCTGCGTGCGCGCTTGACCCAAGCGCTGCGCCAGAAAGGGCACAAATTGTGATGGCGTGTTGCGCGGCAAGCCTGTCTGACGGCGCCTCAAAGCCGCTCTAGCCCGAACCCTGCCGTCGGAAAAAAAGAAGCCCCGGCCGCTCTGCCGGGGCTTCTTCTTGTCGACCGCCGCTGCGTGCGGGATCACGCTTTCCCGGGTTGGATAGTTGCCTTTTGTAACTCGGACTCGCTCGTTTCGACGAACAGGTTGGGGACCTTTCCAGCCCGATCCAGAAGCCATGCAAGCGCAATCATGATCAGGATGCCGCCGACGCT
The DNA here is from genome assembly GCA_963742425.1 of uncultured Alphaproteobacteria bacterium. Lineage (GTDB taxonomy): Bacteria > Pseudomonadota > Alphaproteobacteria > Rhizobiales > Xanthobacteraceae > Bradyrhizobium. Next base: position 458,385 of record CAVULR010000001.1, on the reverse strand, counting down.
GACGAGCAGTTGCATCCAGAGAGCGCGCGCACCCGCTTGGGCGTGTTGAACCAGGATCCAGTGCGCGCCAAAGGACAGGAATACGCCGAAGCAAAACAGCGGAAGTGAATGCTGACCGCACAGCACCATCGGACGCAGCCATTTGGAGCTGAGTATCTCTGCTTTGCGCGGAAAAAATCGGGCGACCACAAGCGCCAAGGCGAGGAAGTGCGTGAAACGCAGCATATCGAGGTCGGTCTTGTCGATCGGATAGATTGCCTTGATCATCCATTTCGGCACCATGGCATCCAGGAACGGGACGTGCCAGGTCATGACGATCAGGAACGCGAAGGCCATCCACGCAAGGGCCACTATCAGCGCGGCGCGAGACATGATGATAGCCTGAAGCTGGGCCACGCCTCCGACGCCACACCACGCGGCGAACACAAACATCAACTGCCAGGCGAACGGATTGAAGTACCAGTGCGTCCCATGCGGATAGGAGGCAAAATTCCAGTCGAACATGCGCGCCCCGATGTACAGAAGGATCGAGCCAAACAACGTCCAGTTCGGGCGACGCAACAGGCACCAAATAACGAAGGGTGAAGCCGCTATCAGGGTGATGTAGAGCGGCAGCACGTCGAGGTCGACCGGCTTGTAGCGCAGCGTGAGCGCTTGCCCGATCAGAATGTCGGGATGCTGGAGAAAAGCATGAACATTGAATTCATCTTCATACATCGGGTTGTCGAATTTCCTGACCGTGCGGGCGATCTGCGCGGTGAACAGCAGGAACAGCATGATGTGGGCAACGTACATCTGCCAGACGCGTGTCCACAGCCGCTTGAGGGCAGCAACAAAATTCCCGGCGCCGATGATCGGACCGTAGATGTAGCCGGCCAGATAACCGGAAATGAACACGAAGAACTCGGCAGCATCGCTGAAGCCGTAATTGCGCAGCGTCAACCAGGAAACGACGTCGTCCGGAATGTGATCGAGGAAAATCATCCACAGCCCGATGCCGCGGAAGAGATCGAGCCGGAGGTCACGCTCGACGGCATGCGAGATAGGTACGAAATCCTGTTTGGCCATCATGCCCTGTCCATTTTGCCTCGGGGTTTGCACCAGGGGTAGAGAAGCGGCACGCCAGAACACTTGCGAAAGCCGGGCGTCGTCCAGCATGGCGGGCGCCCGCGAGAGCAGAATAGAGCAACATCAGCGAAAAGCACATCCTTTGGCCGATTTACCCCAGGGATTGAGACCCACCCAAAATACGGGCGTCAATGCCAGGGGTTTCCCAAGAAATCGAATAGGGCGTTCGAACCTCGTCATGCCAGACGTCTTGGCTTCACTCGTGCAAGCAAGACGTGGATGGCCGGGACGAAGCCCGGCCATGACGAAAAACCGTATCATTTTCAGGTGTTAGAGAGACCCAAAATGCTGGCTGCTTTTTCGGTCAGCTCTCAGGCAGAAATCGCCTTTGCGGAGTCCACCTGATTGCGCAGCATGAATTTCTGGATCTTGCCTGTCGAGGTCTTCGGGATGGGGCCGAACACGACCGCCTTAGGCGTCTTGAAGCCCGACATCTGGCTGCGGCAAAACGCAATGATCTCGGCTTCGGTGGCGCGCGCGTTGTCCTTCAATTCGATAAATGCGCAGGGCACCTCGCCCCATTTTTTGTCGGGTTTTGCCACCACGGCTGCGAACAGCACCGAGGGATGCTTGTACAGGACGTCCTCGACCTCGACGGATGAGATGTTTTCGCCGCCGGAAATGATGATGTCCTTGGAACGATCCTTGATGATGACATAACCGTGTTGGTCGAGCACACCGAGATCGCCGGTGTGAAACCAGCCGCCGTCGAAGGCCTCCCGGGTCGCCTTCTCGTTCTTGAGATAACCCTTCATCACGATATTGCCGCGGAACATCACCTCGCCGACGGTCTCGCCGTCGCGCGGCACCTCGCGCATGGTTGTGGGATCGATCACCGTGACCGCTTCCTGGAGCGGGTAGGGCACGCCCTGCCGGCGTTTGAGCTGCGCTCGCTGATCGGCCGGCAAATCGTCCCAGCCCGGCTGCTCCGCGCAAACCGATGCCGGGCCATAGACTTCGGTCAGGCCATAGACATGCGTCAGCCTGATCCCGATGCTTTCGGCACCCTCGAGCACGGCCACCGGCGGGGCGGCGCCCGCGATCAATCCGACCACGGGCCGCGCGGCCTTGCCCTTCGGTGCATCCGGCGCGTTGATCAGGGTGTTATAGACGATCGGCGCGCCTGCCATGTGGGTGACGCCATGTCTTTTGATCAGCTCGAAAATCCTTGTTGACTCGACCTTGCGCAGGCAAACGTTAATGCCGGCTGCCGCTGCTACCGTCCATGGAAAGCACCAGCCGTTGCAGTGAAACATCGGCAGGGTCCAGAGATAGACCGGATGCTGGCCGAGATTGCCGGCCAGGATGTTGCTGACTGCGTTAAGGTAAGCGCCGCGATGATGGGTCACGACACCCTTCGGATTGCCCGTGGTGCCCGAGGTATAGCTGAGCGCGATCGCGTCCCATTCGTCCTGCGGCAGTCTTGCAGCAAAACTTTCGTCGCCCTTGGACAGCGCATCCTCATATTCGATCCCGCCAATCCGCTTGCCGCCAGGGAAAGTGGCATCGTCGACATCGATGACGAACGGTTTTGGACCCTTCATCAGGGCGAGCGCCTCAGTGATGACGCCGGTAAATTCCGGGTCGACCAGAATGATCCTGGCGCCGCCATGATCGAGCTGAAACGCGATCGACGCCGCATCGAGCCGGATGTTGAGCGCGTTAAGCACCGCGCCCGCCATCGGGACCGCAAAATGAACTTCGTTCATCGCTGGAATATTCGGCAGCATGGCTGCGACCGTATCGCCGTAACCGATGTTCAGGCCCGCGAGATATGAGGCAAAGCGCCGGCAGCGCGCATAGGTCTGCGACCAGGTGAAGACCCGGCCTTCGTAGACGGTGCTGACATGATTGGGATAGACGGCGGCCGTGCGCACCAGGAAGCTCAGCGGCGTCAATGCCACGTAGTTGGCGGGCGTTTTTTCCAGACCGGCATCATACTGGCTTTGCTTCCCACTCATCGGTCATCTCCATTCCAAACCGCGCGACTTGGGCGCGCGCTCGATGGCGCCAGCGCATCGTAGCCTATTGGGACCATCAACGGCAGAAAGCCCGTTTCCACGCAATTTAGGGATAAATGTATGCAAGTCTTTGATATATCGCAATTAAAGATATTCCATAATATACCTTATGCGAATCCGACATATTGGCCTACGCACGCATCTTTCCTGATTTCGTTCCGGACTACCGCCCCTTGAACCGCGGCTTGCGGCGGCCCAGGAACGCCGCCACGCCCTCCTTGTGATCCTCGGTCAGGCTCGCCAGCGCGAACTGGTCGACGTCCATGTGGCTGGCAAGATCGTCGAGCGCGTGCGCCAGCCGATTGACGGTCAGCTTGGTCATCGCAACCGACAGCGGCGGCTGCGCCGCGACCTTGGCAGCGAGCACCATGGCGGCGTCGAAAGCCCGGCCGGGATCGGTCACCTCTTCCACCAGCCCCCATGCATGAGCCTCAGTGGCGCTGATACGCTGATCGGCAAGGATCACCGCCTGCTTGGTTCGCGCCGGCCCGATCAGGTGCAGCATGCGCGGAACGCTCTGCCAGCTCATGTTCATGCCGAGCCCGATCTCGGGCACCCTGAGATGGGCGTCGCGGGCCATGATGCGAAAGTCGAGCGCCACCGCCAGCGCCACGCCGCCGCCGATGCAAAAGCCCTCGATCGCGCCGATGGTGATCTGCTCCATTTCCTGCCAGGCGCGGGTCAGCCGTGGTCCGAGCTTGAGGTGCCGGCGCAACGCCCCGAGATCCATGCTTCGGCGCGACCGGCCTTCGGCATCCTTCAAGTCAAAGCCGGCGCTAAACGCCTTGGCGCCGCCGGTGAGCACGACAACAGAGGTTTCGCCGTCGTCCTCGAAGCTGCGTGCTGCCTCGGTCAGTTGACGCAACGCTTCCGGCGATAGCGCGTTGAGACCGTCGCCGCGGTCGAAGCGCACCACGGCGATGCGCTCTTCGGGCCCCAGCCCTTTTTCGATAGTGACAAATTCCGCCAACCGACCGTCTCCCTGCCCGCTGTTGTTTGCAACCATAGCTCATAAATGCCCGGTCCGCTCCCGCGCCGGCTTGCCTTCCGGGACCGGAAACCGGATCGTGGTTCCCAGTGTGATCCAGTTGGCATTTTCGCCGGTGATGTTGCGGCCGTAGATGAGATCGACCGAGAAAATCTCGTTGGGCCGGTAACGGACGCCGGTCTGAAACCTTGGCCGGACCACGCTCGCGATATCTGATGCACCGGCCTGCCCGAACGCCTCGATCGTCCACTGCAAGACATCGGTGAATTTCCAGTCGAAACCGAGGCCGTACGTCAGGTAATGCCGATCGGCGGTGCGGTCCCACAGCCAGCCGCCATTGAAGTTGATCCGCATGGTTTCGGAAAGCCGGAACGTCGCCGGCACCACGGCGAATGCGCTGAGGTTTTCGCCGGTCAGGACATCGAAGGAACCGCCGGCGAACAACGAAAAGCCCAATCGGCCGATACCCGTGGGCGCGATGTTGGTTTTGGCCTTCGGCGCGATGGTGGTGCTCCAGTCCCCGTCGCTGCGAGACCTCAGGGTTTGCAGGCTCAGTTCTACCGGTCTGAAGATATTGACCGCGCAGGACGGATTGGCCACGGCCGAAAAATCGGTGTTGGTCGCAGCCGATATCCAGCTTTCGACCTTGCACGATCCGACTTCGGATATATCGGCGGCATCCACCGCATAGGCGCCATTGGCCGCCCGCGCGTCGTCCGCCGGCAGCATCGAGATAGCCGCTGCCGCGGCCCAAGCCGCCCATCTTGATCCACGCTCCATGCCGAAACCCTAGCAGAGTCGGCATCTCGACATCCGCCGGATTATGCGATTATCCTCGCGGCATGGCCGATCACCATCACCACGACCATGACCATGACCATTCGGACTTGTCCGAAACGGAGCTGCGCGTGCGCGCGCTCGAGACGATTTTAACCGAGAAGGGCTATGTCGAGCCGGCCGCGCTCGACAGCATCATCCAGGCCTATGAGACGAAGATCGGCCCGCACAACGGCGCCCAGGTCGTCGCAAAAGCCTGGTCCGATCCTGCTTTCAAGCGGGCCCTGCTGGAAGATGCCACCAAGGCGGTGAGCACGCTCGGCCATGTCAGCCGGGTCGGCGATCATCTCGTCGCCGTGGAGAACACGCAGCACCGTCACAACATGGTCGTGTGCACGCTGTGCTCCTGTTATCCCTGGGAAATGCTGGGGCTTCCGCCGGTCTGGTACAAGGCCGCGCCCTATCGTTCCCGCGCCGTGAAGGATCCGCGCGGCGTACTCGCCGACTTCGGCGTCAGCTTGCCCAGGGAAACCGAGATCCGGGTCTGGGATTCGACCGCGGAAACACGTTTCCTCGTGCTACCGATGCGTCCCGCCGGCACCGAGGGCTGGAGCGAGCAACAGCTCGCCGAGCTTGTGACGAGGGACTCGATGATCGGCACCGGATTTCCGAAAGTGCCCGGCGCGACCTCATGAACGGCGTGCATGACATGGGCGGCATGGACGGCTTCGGCAAGGTCGAGCCCGAGCCGAACGAGCCGATGTTTCACACCGAATGGGAAGCCCGCGTGCTGGCAATGGTGCGCGCGATGGGCGCGGCCGGCGCATTTAACATCGACACCTCACGCTTCTATCGCGAAGCGTTGCCGCCCCATATTTATCTCAGCAGTTCATATTACAAAAAATGGCTGCTCGGGCTGGAAGACCTGCTGATTGCCAAGGGATATATCGCCGCCCGCGAAATCGCGACTGGTCACGCGATCGAACCGGGAAAACCGCTCAAGCGCGGCAAGTTCACCCGCGATGACGTGGAGCGCATCATGGTGCGCGGCAAATTCGGCCGCGCCGCCCCCGCGCCCGCGAAATTCAAACCGGGCGATCGCGTGCGCGCCAGGAACATCCATCCCGCAACACACACGCGGCTGCCGCGTTACGCGCGGGGTCATGTCGGAGTTGTCCAACTTAACCATGGCTGCCAGGTGTTTCCCGATAGTGCCGCGACCGGCGCCGGCGAAAACCCGCAATGGCTCTACACGGTCGTATTCAACGGGACCGAGCTGTGGGGACGCGACGCGGACCCAACGCTAAAGGTTTCGATCGATGCGTTTGAGCCGTATCTGGAGCCGGCATGATGGACATCACCGCAGCACGCCGTGCGACCGGCGCCGTGCCCGGCATTCCCCGCGATGCCGACGGCCCCGTCTTTCGCGAACCATGGGAAGCCCAGGCATTTGCGATGGCTTTGGCCCTGCACGAGCGCGGCGTTTTCACCTGGCCGGAATGGGCAGCAGCCCTCGCCGCCGAAATCAAACGCGCGCAGGCCGCCGGCGATCCCGACACCGGCGAGACCTATTACCGGCATTGGCTGGCGACGCTGGAAGGACTTGTTTCGGCGAAAGGGGTCGCAACCCGCGAAACCCTGCACCGCTACCGCGATGCCTGGGACCACGCCGCCGACCGCACGCCGCACGGCTCGCCGATCGAACTGCGGCCGGAGGATTTTGCTTAAAGCCGCCCTGCTCGTCCTGAGAGGCTGTGAGCGATCGAGCTGCCGTGTCCCGGACGCGGTGCAGCGTGCAAACGCTGCTCCGCAGAGCCGGGACACATGGCCAATTCGATGGACCCCGGATCAGCAGCGCACCGCCGGAGTCGCGCGAAGCGCGATTCCGGAAAGCGCTGCGCTGCATCCGGGGAACGCTGTTCATGCCATCCCCAAGGAGCGGCGCCTACGCGGAAGACCCCACATATTCCCGCCAGCCTTTGGCGCGCAACGCGCAGGCCGGGCATTCGCCGCAACCATAGCCCCAAGCGTGCCGCGCGCCGCGTTCGCCGAGGTAGCAGGTGTGGGAATGCTCGCGGATCAGATCGACCAGCCCTGCCCCGCCGAGCTCGTGCGCGAGCTTCCAGGTGCTCGCCTTGTCCAGCCACATCAAGGGCGTGTGCAGTTCGAACCGCGTGTTCATGCCGAAATTGAGCGCGACCTGCAACGCCCTGATGGTCTCGTCGCGGCAATCCGGATAACCGGAATAGTCGGTCTCGCACATGCCGCCGATGATGTGACGGATGCCGCGCCGATAGGCTAGTGCTGCCGCAAAGGTCAGGAAGACCAGGTTCCGGCCGGGCACGAAGGTATTGGGCAGGCCGTCTTCTCCCATCGCGATCGCGACATCGCGTGTCAGCGCGGTATCGGAGATCTCCGCCAATGTCGGAATTTCGAGGGTGTGGCTCTCGCCGAGTTTTGGGGCCCAATCCGCGCGCAACGATCTGATGCCCGCGAGCAGCCGGTCGCGGCACTCGAGTTCGATGGCGTGACGCTGGCGATAGTCAAAGCCGAGCATCTCGACCCGCGCAAAGCGTTTTAGCGCCCAGGCGAGGCAGGTCGTGGAATCCTGCCCGCCGGAAAACAGCACCAGCGCGGTTTCGGTTTGGAGTGGGTCGCTCATGGCCTGCCCCATAGCACTCATCGATCTGCAGGCCAATCGGCGGAAATAGCGTCCCGCTCGCCTCGTCGCGCTGGGATGGACGCGCGTCTTGCGGCATAAAGCCTGATCCATCCTCCAGGCTTGGTAGCGCCATGACCCCTTTCCGCGATATTTCCCGCCTGCTCGAAATCATGGCGGCGCTGCGAACGCCCGGCACCGGCTGCCCATGGGACCTCGAGCAGAATTTTGCGAGCATTGCGCCCTACACCATCGAGGAAGCCTATGAGGTTGCCGACGCCATCGCGCGTGGTGATCTCGAGGATTTGCGCGACGAACTTGGCGATCTCCTGCTTCAGGTGGTGTTTCACGCCCGCATGGCGGAGGAACAGAATGCGTTCTCTTTCGCTGACGTGGTCGAGGCGATCACGCGCAAGATGGTCCGAAGACATCCCCATGTCTTCGCCGACAGCGAGGGGCGGCTGACGCCGGCGGATGTCAGGGGCTCCTGGGATCGCATCAAGGCCGAGGAGAAAGCCGAACGCGCGGCGCGCCGCCCTCGCCAGGAACGTCAATCGCTGCTGTCAGGCGTGAAAGCCGGCCAGCCGGCGCTGACGCGCGCGATGGAGTTGCAGCGCGAGGCCTCCACCGTCGGCTTCGACTGGAACGATCCCCGAGCCGTGCTGCACAAAATCCGCGAAGAAGCGGACGAGATCGAGGCGGCGCTCGACCGCGGCGATGCCGAAGAACTTGCCGCCGAGACCGGCGATCTCCTGTTCGCACTGGTCAATCTGGCGCGGCATGTCGGCGCTGATCCGGAATTGGCGCTGCGTGGCACCAACGCCAAATTCGAGCGCCGCTTCGCCTATATCGAGCGCGCGCTGGCGGCCAAAGGCCGCTCGCTCGATGGTGCCTCGCTCACCGAGATGGATACGCTGTGGAACGAGGCTAAAGACGCCGAGCGGCCTGTGGCGCCTGCAACGACCCAAGTGCAGCCTGGCCGCGGATGAATTGTGCCGACATCCTCGGCGGACAGGTCCGCCAACAGCGTCAGCCCTGAGAAATTCTACTTTGCATGGGGTTGTTTTCGCAATTTTTTGTCCAGGCCCTGCGGTTCACCGCCGAACAGGCGGCTAGCGCAGCGTCCCGGATACACGCGATCATCACGCCACGTGCGGAACCGCGTCGAAACGGTTGACCACGATGTCGCGCTTGGTGTCATCGACACGCACGGTCATATCGAAGCGGCCGTCGTGAAACTCCTTGTTGAGCACTTCCGAATTGCGATGCAGCCAGCTGATGCCGGCACCGTCGGAAGCGTCGATCGACAGATCCAGCGTCATGCGCGCCGCCGCCAGCCGATCCTCGATGGCGGCAAGCAACCCATCGGTCCCCTCCCCGGTTTCGGCGGAAACCAGGAAACACGGGTGGTCCGGAGGACGGCGGGCAGCGATATTCGCCAGGTTCTCGCGCGCGTCCCGATCGAAGCGATCGATCTTGTTCCAGACTTCAAGAATCCGCCCGCCCGCATCCGGATCGATACCGAGCTGACGCAGCACGGTATCGACATCGCGCTGCTGCGCCTCCGCATCTTCATGCGAGATGTCGCGGACATGGAGAATGAGATCTGCTTCCAGCACCTCCTCCAGCGTCGCCCGGAACGCCGCGACCAGTTGCGTCGGCAGGTTGGAAATGAAGCCGACAGTGTCCGAGAGCATCGCCTTGCCGCCATGCGGCAGGCTCAGCGCACGCAAGGTCGGGTCAAGTGTCGCAAACAGCATGTCGGCGGCCTGCACGTCGGCGCGGGTCAGGCGGTTGAACAGCGTGGACTTGCCGGCGTTGGTGTAGCCGACCAGCGCCACCACGCGATACGGCACCCGCTGACGGCCGGCGCGATGCAGCCGCCGCGTCGCCTGCACCTTCCTGATTTCGTTCTCAAGACGCGTGATGCGGTCGCCGATCAGCCGGCGATCGGCTTCGATTTGCGTTTCGCCGGGTCCGCCCATGAATCCGAAACCGCCGCGCTGGCGCTCCAGATGGGTCCATGATCGCACCAGGCGGCTGCGCTGATAATTCAGATGCGCGAGTTCGACCTGCAGCGCGCCCTCCCGGGTCTTGGCGCGGCGCCCGAAGATTTCGAGGATCAGACCGGTGCGATCGAGGACCTTGGTGTTCCAGGCCTTCTCGAGATTGCGCTGCTGGATCGGTGACAGCGCACAATCCATCACCACAAGTTCGATCTCGTGCCCGGTGATGAGTCCGACGATCTCCTCCACCTTGCCCTTGCCGAGAAAGGTCGCAGGCCTGATCTGACTGATCGGCGCGATCAGCGCATCGGCGATCGTCAGGTCGATGGCGCGCGCCAGGCCGACGGCTTCCTCGAGCCGCGCCTCCGAATTGCGAATGACATGCTGATCCGGTTGCGCCTCGGGATCGCCGCGGCGCATGCGCAAATATGGGCCGATGACGATCACCCGCCCGGTTGCCTTACCCCCTGCCGACCGCGGACGGTCGGCACCCCCTTCAAGTTGGCGGGGTTCCAATCAGATCACTCTCAAGCCGGAGCATCCTCGCCACCCTCGAACAACTGGATTGGAGCGCCGGGCATGATGGTCGAAATCGCGTGCTTGTAGACAAGCTGCGAATGTCCATCGCGCCGCAGCAGCAGGCAGAAATTATCGAACCAGGTGACAATCCCCTGCAGCTTCACCCCATTGACCAGAAAGATCGTCAGTGGCGTTTTGGTTTTGCGAACGTGATTAAGGAAGGTGTCCTGTAGATTTTGTGCGCGGTCTGCCGCCATTGTTTTTATCCCGCAGTGTTTTGCTTCTTTTTATTGAACCGGCAGCTACCCTCTTTCGGAGCATCTCCGGTTGCCGACAGCCCTGAGATCCCCCTCCGGGCGTTCGGCTGTATGATTAGAAGGCAGGCGCGGTTTTTAGGCAAGCAAGTTCGCGCGCCGGTCTATCTGAAGAAAACCCGGGGCATAGCTCATTTCCAAGCAAATGCATGGAATGCCGTTCAGCCCACGCCCAGCGCCTTGAGCTTGCGGTGTAGCGCCGAGCGCTCCATGCCGACAAATTCCGCAGTCCGAGAGATATTGCCCGAGAACCGGCTGATCTGGGCGATCAGGTAGTCGCGCTCGAACACTTCCCGCGCCTCGCGAAGCGGCAAGCCCATTATGTGCTCGCCGTTGTTGCTGGTCGGCATCGCCGGCACCATCGAGCCCACGTCTTGCGGCAGCATATCGGCGGTAATGATGACCTCCGGACCGCCACCGGCCAGTATCATGACGCGCTCGACATTGTTGCGAAGTTGCCGGACATTTCCAGGCCACACATGCGACTGCAGCACCGCCATCGCATCCTGGCCGATCTGGCGTTTCGGCAAGCCGGTCGAGACCGATATCTGGTCCATGAAATAATCGATCAGTTCGGGGATGTCCTCGCGGCGCTCCGACAGCGGCGGCACGCGGATCGGCACCACCGACAGGCGGTGGTAGAGATCCTCCCGAAACCGTCCTTCAGCGATTTCCTCCTCCAGATTGCGCGCGGTCGAGGAAATGATCCGAACGTCGACGTGGACCTTGGCTGTGCCGCCCGAACGCTGGAACGTCTGATCGACCAGCACGCGCAGGATCTTGTTCTGGGTTTCGCGCGGCATGTCGCCGATTTCATCGATGAATAGCGTGCCGCCGTGGGCCTCTTCCAGCGCCCCGGCCTTGCGTTGATGTTCGCCATTGGACTGCTCGATGCCGAACAGCTCGACTTCCATGCGCTCCGGCGTGATCGCCGCGGCGTTGATGACGACGAACGGTCCTTCCGCGCGGCCCGAGGCATTGTGCAGGGTCCGTGCCGCCAGTTCCTTGCCGGCGCCGGAGGGACCGACGATCAGGATGCGGCTGTTGGCCTTGGCGGCCCGCTCGATGGTTTGGCGCAATTGGTTCATGCAAGCCGAACGCCCGGTCAGGATGCTCGCCGCGGGCGCAAGCTGCTTGAGTTCCTTCACTTCGCGTTTCAGGCGCGAGGTTTCCAGCGCCCGCGTCGCCACCAGGATCAGCCGGTCGGACTTGAACGGCTTTTCGATAAAGTCATAGGCGCCGCGTTTGATGGCGGCGACCGCTGTCTCGATGTTGCCGTGCCCGGAGATCATCACCACGGGAAGATCGGCGTGGTCGCGCTTTATCTGTTCCAGCAACTGCAGCCCATCGAGCTTGCTGCCTTGCAGCCAGATGTCAAGAAACACCAGGTGCGGCCTCCGATTGGAGATTTCCGCCAGCGCGGCATCGCTATCGCGCGCGGTACGGGTGGTGAAGCCCTCGTCATCAAGAATTCCCGCGACCAGATCCCGAATATCTGCTTCGTCGTCGACAATCAGAATATCACTTGCCATGGGTTATGCCCCGTGTTCTCAGGTGCCTGTTGCGGCTTCGATTTTTGTTTCATTGTTAGTCGCGTCAGCGGGCTCCGTGGTTTCGGATGCCGATGGCTTTATTTCCGAAGCGGGTTGCTTCGCTTCGATTTTCGGCGCCTGGCCGGATATCGCGAACCGCAACCGCATCCAGGCTCCGCGCTGACCCGGCCGGATGTCGGCTGCATCATGGAGTTCGATCCGGCCGCCATGATCTTCAAGAACGCGGCCGACGATCGCCAACCCAAGGCCGGTTCCCTTCTCGCGCGTCGTTACATAGGGTTCGAGCAGGCGCGCACGGCTTACGTTGGGCAGGCCGACGCCGTTGTCGATGACGTCGATCACGATGTCGTCGTTGTCGCGCGCGGCGATGACATCGATACGGCCCTTCCCCAGTTCTTCCGCCGGGACAGCCTCGATGGCCTCCGTCGCGTTCTTGATGATGTTGGTCAGCGCCTGCGAGATCAGCCGGCGGTCGAACTGCGCCCGCATCGGCTCGTCCCTGATCTCGGCCTCGATATCGAGGTCGGGATGTCCGACCCGCATCAGGAACACCGCCTGCCGCACGGTATCGGCGACGTCCTCGCCCTCCATGACCGGCTTTGGCATGCGCGCAAAGCGCGAGAATTCGTCGACCATCCGCCTGATATCATCGACTTGCCGCACGATGGTGTCGGTGCATTGCTCGAAGATGGCCTTATCCTCGGTGATGACCCGGCCGAATTTGCGGCGGATGCGCTCGGCCGAAAGCTGAATTGGGGTCAGCGGATTCTTGATCTCGTGCGCAATGCGGCGCGCGACGTCACCCCATGCCGAGGTGCGCTGCGCGGAAACCAGTTCGGTGATGTCGTCCAGCGTGATGATGTAGCTGTCACGTGACTGGCTGGTCTGCTCGGCGCTGACGCGAACCGAAAGATTGCGCTCGGTGCCGCCGCGGTTGATCGTGATCTGGCCCTGCACCAGCCGCTGCGCGCCGTCGCGCGCGGTCTTCATCATGTCGTCGAGCTCGGGCAGCACATCCGACAGCGGATGATCCAGCGTCTCGGATTCCGCGTGGCCGATCAGTTTTTCAGCGGAGCGATTGAGAATACCGACGCTGCCGGAGGCGTCGACGCCGATAATGCCGGCGCTGGCCGACGACAGTACCGCCTCGATGAACCGGCGGCGGCTGTCGATCAGCCCACTTGCGCTCACCAATTCGTCGCGCTGGGTGCGCAGCTCGTGCGTCATCTTGTTGAAGGTCTCACCGAGCTGCGCGAGATCGCCCTCCGACCGGTGGACCGGCACCTGCACATGCAGATCGCCGGTGGAGACGATGTTGGCGGCGCTCATCAGGCGTCGGATCGGGGCGACCAGCCAGTTGGCGAAACCCAGCCCAATCAGGATGGAGGCCGTCAGGATGGTCAGCGCAATCACCGCAAACATCAGTGCCAGATTCACCTGGATGCCGAGCCGGCGTGCCTCGATCTCGGCATACTCGGCGGCACTCGCCTCGGTTTGCCTGAGCTGCGCGACCACACGTGGATCGAGGTAACGGGCCACGTAGAGGAAAGTGTCCTGGAAAGCACGCAGCCGGATAACGGCGGCGACGTAATTTTCCTCCGGCAAGACCGCGATCTCGGGCTCGATTTCCTTTACATTGTCGAGGAATTCCGCAGGCGGCGGCGCAAAGGCGAGCTGAATGCCGGTCTGCGCCGTCTCCAGAATATTGCGCTCCTTGTCGATCAGCATCGCGCCTGGCAGGTTGCGCGAGGCCGCACTTGCGGTCAGGAGCTCACGAAACGATCTGCGATCCTGATCGAACAATGGCCGGGCGAGCGCAATATCATTGGCCATTCCCAGAATGTCGCCACGAATAAGCTGGGCATGTTCCTGCATATAGGCCCGCGCGATGATCACCGAATTCTGGATCACCACGCGCGTCGGGCCTGAAAACAGCCGGTCGAATCCACGATCGATCGTCACGTTCGCGACGATCGCCACCAGCACCGCCGGCAACACCGCGATGACGGAAAACAGACTGACGATCTGGATGTGCAGTCTCGCCGCGGCCCGGCCCCGGCGGCGGGCCTGGACCACCTGCCAGACCTCTCTGACGATGATACCGGTCAGCAGCAGGATGGTTCCGGTATTGATCAGAAGGAAGGAAACGACCACTTCGGGCGTCGGCTGGATTCGGGTAAGGCCGGTCAGCACCACGAAGGTGAGAAAGGTCGACAGCAAAGCCAGGCCGACGGCAAACGGCGCCAGCCACTTCCGCAAGGTCGCCCCCTTGGATTCAGCGAAAGACGGATTGAACGATGCGGCCGAGGTGTCTGCGCTGGTCATTCCGGCAATGGTGAGCTGATGGCTTTATGTCCGCCAACATTGCGGACTGATGCATTCATATCACATGTTGCCAAATTGCGACAATTCGACGGCGCCCTTGACTTCCAAAATCGCCCGTCTCCATGCGGGGCCGCGTTAAACGGGGTTCAGCTATCGGGCCGCGAAGCCCTAACCTCCGCTCCGGTAGACCTGAATGTCCAGGTCGCGAATCTTCTTTCGCAGCGTATTGCGGTTGAGACCCAGCAAATCGGCGGCGCGAATTTGGTTACCCCTGGTCGCCGCCAGTGCCGCCGTCAGCAGCGGCACCTCGATCTCCTTGAGAATCCGGTGATAGAGGCCGGGGGGCGGCACACCGTTGGGAAAGCCCGAGAAATGCGACGACAGATAGGCTTCGACGGCGCCGCCGAGATTGTCGATACCGAGTTGAACGCTGCCGCCCGAGTTCACGGCCGGGGGCGCCAGCTCCCCCTCGATGACGGAGCCGGTAATTACCTCCTGCGGATATAATGCCGCGAGCCGGCGCGCGAGGTTTTCAAGTTCGCGCACATTGCCGGGCCAGCGATGCTGCCTCATGCGCTCCAGCGCCAGCGTGTCGAGCTTTTTCGGCGGCAACCCGTCCTTCTCGGCAAGCGCAAAAAAATGCCGGATCAGATCGGGCAGGTCCTCGATCCGCTCGCGCAATGGCGGCAGGCGCAGCGGCACCACGTTGAGGCGGAAGAACAGATCCTCGCGGAACAGGCCCTGCTGGATCAGGATTCGCAGATCCTTGTTGCTCGCAGCCACGATGCGCACGTCGGTCTTGATCGGGGTGCGGCCGCCGACCGTGGTGTATTCGCCCTGCTGCAACACCCGCAACAGACGCGTCTGCGCCTCCATCGGCATGTCGCCGATTTCGTCGAGAAACAGCGTGCCCCCCTCGGCCTGCTCGAACCGGCCGGAGGCGCGGATATTGGCGCCGGTGAACGCGCCGCGTTCATGGCCGAACAGTTCCGATTCGATCAGGTCCCGCGGAATTGCCGCCATGTTGACCGCGACGAAAGGACCGTTGCGCCGCTTGCCGTAATCGTGAAGCGCGCGCGCCACGAGTTCCTTGCCGGTGCCGGATTCGCCGGAGATCATCACCGTGAGGTCGGTTTGCATCAGACGCGCCAGCACCCGGTAGATTTCCTGCATCGCGGGCGAGCGGCCGACCAGCGGAATGGAATCGAATTCGGTATCCTCAGTTCGGTTGGCCACCCGCTCCTTCGGCTCCGCCAACGCGCGCCCGACGATGGCGATCAATTCCTTGAGGTCGAAGGGTTTTGGCAAATATTCGTAGGCTCCGCGTTCGGACGCGCGGATCGCAGTCATGAAAGTGTTTTGGGCGCTCATCACGATGACCGGCAGATTGGGACGCATTTTCTTGATCCGCGGCAACAGATCGAAGGCGTTCTCGTCGGGCATCACCACGTCGGTGATCACGAGGTCGCCCTCGCCCTGACTAACCCAGCGCCACAGGGTCGCCGCGTTGCCGGTCAGCCGCACCTCGTAGCCAGCGCGAGAGAGGGCCTGGTTCAGAACCGTACGAATCGCGGTGTCGTCGTCGGCGACAAGTATGCTACCTGCGGGCATCGTCATTCCTCATCTTCAGTCTTGTGAGGCATGCAACGACGTACCCGAAACGTCATCGCGATTGCTTTGGTCGAAATGTTTGGCAGTGTTGAACATGGGCAGCAGCACGCGGAAGGTGGTTTTCCGGGGCTGGGATTCGCATTCGATGATGCCGCCGTGATCGCCGACGATCTTGGCCACCAAAGCGAGACCTAGCCCGCTGCCAGTCGGCTTGGTGGTCACAAAGGGGTCGAACAGGTTGGGCAGAAGGTCCTCGGGCACGCCGGGGCCATTATCCCTGACGCAGAACTCGAGCGGTAACGACACCCGCGACTTCTTGCCCGGCAACGAGAGCCGAACGCCCGGACGGAATGCAGTGGTGAGTTGAATTTCCGCGTCGGTGCCGAGATCCATCACCGCCTCGGCGGCGTTCTTCACAAGATTGAGAAATACCTGGATCAGCTGGTCCTGATTGGCCAGGACCGGCGGCAGCGACGGATCGTAGTCCTCGACGAAGCGGACATTACGGGCGAAGCCCGATTGCGCCAGTCGCTTGACGTGATCAAGCACCGAATGAATGTTGACTGGGCCCCGCGCCACCGGCCGATCGTCGCCGAACACCTCCATACGATCGACCAGCGTGACGATTCGGTCAGCCTCATCGCAAATCAGTCGCGTCAGCATGCGGTCTTCGGATGACGCGGCCTGTTCGAGCAGCTGCGCCGCGCCGCGGATTCCGGACAGCGGATTCTTGATTTCATGGGCCAGCATGGCTGCCAGCGCGATCACCGAACGCGCCGCGCTTCGATGGGTCAATTGCCGGTCCATCTTGTCGGCGATGGTGCGCTCTTGCAGCATCACCACGATATGGCCGGGCCGCTCGGTGAGCGGTGCGACGTGGAGATCCACCTGGCGATCGCCGCCAATTCGCGGCGTTCCCAGATCGACCTTGTACTCGTTGACCGGCGAGCCGTTCGAGCGCACCTGATCGATCAGCGCCAGCAGCGGACTGCCGAACGGCACGAGTTCCTTCAGCGACTGGCGTTGCAGGAATTGCGTGGAAATCTCGAAAAACGATTCCGCGGCCATGTTCGCATCGACAATCCTGCCATCGGGCGCAACCAGCAGCACCGGATTGGGCAGCGCATTCAGGATGGCGTCGCCATCCGAAGGCGTCGGCCGGCGATGTTCGGCGGCAGAGGTCATGCAGCGGTGCTCCAGGCAAAATCGTCAAACGCGTCTTGAAGAGATCGATGCACGCCCGAGGGATCGTCGGATGTCAGAATCTTCGCGCGCCAGGCCTTCAGCGTCTGCGCCGGCGCGCAACTAAATCGAGCCGCGATCTCCAGCGCCCAGCCCAGATGCTTGCGCGCATGGCGAAGGCCGATGCGCAGTCCATAATGACGGCAGACCTCATCATAGAGCCCGCGAATATGTTTGAGCTGCTCGGCAAGCGACGGCGCCGCTTCGACGATGCCGGTATCGAGACGGCGTCCGATCTGGCCGGGCAGCCAGGGCTGGCCCTGCGCGCCGCGACCGATCATGACCGCGTCGGCGCCCGACATTTCAAGGGCGCAAACGGCCTTCTCAAATGACGTGATATCGCCGTTGACGACAAGCGGGATGCGAACCGCATCCCTGACCGCGCGCACCGCGCCCCAGTCGGCCTCGCCCTTGTAGAATTGGCAGCGGGTGCGGCCATGCACCGAAATCATCTGCACCCCGGCCGCCTCTGCGCGCCGCGCCAGTTCCGGCGCGTTCAGAGAACGTTCATCCCAGCCGAGGCGCATCTTCAGCGTCACCGGCACCTTGACCGCCGACATCGTCGCTTCGATCAGTCGCAGCGCATGATCGAGATCGCGCATCAGCGCCGAACCGGATTGGCCTCCCGTCACGTGGCGCGCCGGACAGCCCATGTTGATATCGATGATTTCAGCGCCGGCGGCCTCCGCAATTCGCGCGCCTTCAGCCATCCATCCCGTTTCACAGCCGGCAAGTTGAACGACATGCGGTCCAATTCCGGTCGCCTCGCAGCGCAGCAGCGACATCGGACGGCCGTTGACGAGGTCTTCGCTGGCGGTCATCTCGGACACGACGAGTCCGGCGCCGAGGGCTGCGGTCAGGCGTCGAAAGGGGGCATCGGTGACACCCGACATGGGCGCCAGGAGAACTCGGCTGGCGACCTGAATATCCCCTATCTTCAGCGGCTTAGATCGTAGGTGGCACAGCCCGGTCACGGACTTCTCGTTGTTTAGGCGGAACTCCAGATGGGAGCCGCTGTGGTCCATTTTGAGCACAAATCTTGTGCAGTCAAGTTGCATGCCTACACTTTAGACAATTATGCCAACAACGCAAGTGCACTGCAACAGAAAATGCCATTTCCACGTTGAACGGAATCATTCTGCTTTGGCCAAGCGCATGATAAGGGCTGTGCGCCGATCGACCTGTTTTTCCCTGAGTATTTGAACCTTATGCCGAAAGTTGAGCGGACCGCAGCCATCCTTGTCGCGGCCGGGCGCGGGCTTCGCGCCGGCGAAGGCGCGCCGAAGCAGTACCGTTCGATCGGCGGGAAATCCGTGATTTTTCGGGCGATGGAGCCATTTTGCCGTCATCCACAGATCTTTGCGGTGCAGCCCGTGCTCAATCCCGACGACACGGCGGTCTTCAATGCGGCGGTGAGCACGCTGCGGCATGAGCCGCCCGTCCAAGGCGGGGCAACGCGCCAGGCTTCGGTGCATGCCGGACTTGAAGCGCTCGCCAGCCAGAAGCCGGACGTGGTTCTGATCCACGACGCGGCGCGGCCATTCGTCTCGGCCGCGCTGATCTCGCGCGCGATCGATGCCGCCGGCCGCACCGGTGCCGCCATCCCCGCCATCCCCGTTGCCGATACCATCAAGCTGATCGGGGCGACCGGAAACGTCGAGGCGACACCGGAGCGCGCGCTGGTGCGGATCGCGCAAACGCCGCAGGCGTTTCGGTTCGAACCGATTCTCGATGCCCATCGCCGCGCCGCGCGCGAGGGCCGCGGCGATTTCACCGATGACGCAGCGATTGCCGAATGGGCGGGATTGACGGTGGCGACGTTTGAAGGCGATCCTGCGAACATGAAACTGACAACGCCGGAGGATTTCGTCCGCGAGGAAGCCCGCCTTGCGAGCCTGCTCGGCGATGTCAGAACCGGGACCGGATACGACGTTCACGCTTTTGGCGAGGGCGATCATCTGATGATTTGCGGCGTCCGCGTGCCGCACAGCCGTGGCTTTCTCGCCCACTCCGACGGCGACGTCGGCCTGCACGCGCTGGTCGACGCCATCCTCGGTGCGCTGGCGGACGGCGATATCGGTTCGCATTTTCCGCCAAGCGATCCCAAATGGAAGGGCGCCGCATCGGACCGGTTTCTGAAACATGCGGTGGACCGGGTCGCCGCCCGCGGCGGGCGCATCGCAAATCTCGAGGTCACGTTGATCTGCGAGCACCCGAAAATCGGCCCGCTTCGCGATACCATGCGCGCACGGATCGCCGCGATCAGTGGCCTGGACATTTCACGCATCGCCGTCAAGGCGACCACCAGCGAACGGCTCGGTTTTACCGGCCGCGAGGAAGGCATCGCTGCGACCGCGGCCGCGACCATCCGACTGCCGTGGGATGACAGGGGCCAGACCGATCAAGGCCGGAGCGATTGACATGAGCGGCAGCGACGCCCGCGCCCTCTCCCGCTCGCTGCTAGATCTTTGCCGGATGCGAAAGCTTACCATTGCCACCGCGGAATCCTGCACCGGCGGCCTGGTCGCCGGCGCGCTTACGGATATTCCAGGCTCCTCCGATGTGATCGACCGCGGTTTTGTCACCTATTCGAACGACGCCAAGCGCGCGATGCTCGGCGTCAAGCCGACGACGCTTGCGACCTTCGGCGCGGTCAGCAAGGAGACTGCGACCGCGATGGCGATCGGCGCGCTGGAAAGAGCCGGTGCGGATCTCGCCGTCTCCATCACCGGCATCGCAGGACCGGGAGGCGCCACGCCAGGCAAGCCGGTCGGTCTGGTGCATTTCGCGGTCGCCGCCCGCGACGGCCGGATCCTGCATCGCGAATGCCGTTTCGGCGCGATCGGCCGCAGCGCGGTACGCCATCGCTCTGTGGTGGAAGCCCTGCGCATGCTGATGGAGTTGGCGCGCGGACCGAAAGTCGCCGCAAAACCGCGCCGCGAAAGCTTGAGCCGCGTGCATCCGCGCGTGGCGCGGTCGCCGCGGCGCACCGCCGTCAAGCGGCGGCGCCCGCCGCGGGCGTAAAGCCGCGTCATCGCGAGCGCAGCGAAGCAATCCATCGCGCGGCAAAAATAACCGTGGATTGCTTCGTCGCTATCGCTCCTCGCAATGACGATTATACACTCACGTTGACGGCAGCTTCGCTTTTCCATAGATCGCATCGGCGCGCTTTTCGAACGCCGCCGCAAAACGCTGAAACGCGGTGTCGAACATCGTGCCCATCAACATCGCCAGCATCCGGCTTTTGAACTCATAGGCGAGGAAAAAGCCGACCTCGCAGTCAGTGTCCGATTTGGGTTCAAAACTCCAGCGATTTTCAAGATTGCTGAACGGCCCCTGCAGATATTCAACGAGGATCTTCAGGTTTGGGCGATCCAGCGTCACCCGGCTGGTAAAGGCCTCACGCACCAGCTTGAACGACACCGTCATGTCGGCGACGACGATTTCGGTGCCGTCGGGCTTCGACGTACGCTGGCGAATTTTAAGCTGACGGCACAGCGGCACGAATTCGGGATAACGCTCGACGTCGGCCACAAGGTCGAACATCTCGGCGGCGCTGTGGTGAACCCGGCGCTTGCTGGAGAATTTCTTCATCGCCCGATGCTCTAGCGCGAAAGCGCCGCGCGCGCCGCCCTGAGCTTGGCGAAATCATCGCCGGCGTGATGCGACGAACGCGTCAGCGGGCTCGCCGACACCATCAAAAACCCCTTGGCATAGGCGATCTTCTCAAAACCCGTGAATTCGTCGGGCGGCACATAGCGCATCACGGCGTGATGCTTGCGGGTCGGCTGCAGATATTGCCCGATGGTGAGAAAGTCGACGTCCGCCGAGCGCAGATCGTCCATCACCTGCAACACTTCGTGACGCTCCTCGCCGAGACCCACCATGATGCCGGATTTGGTGAAGATGGCGGGGTCGATTTCCTTGACCCGCTGCAGCAGGCGGATCGAATGGAAATAGCGCGCGCCCGGGCGCACGCTCAGATAACGCGCCGGCACGGTTTCCAGATTGTGATTGAACACGTCGGGTTTCGCCGCCACCACGATCTCGAGCGCGCCGTCCTTGCGCAGGAAATCCGGCGTCAGGATCTCGATCGTCGTGGCCGGGCAGCGCGCGCGGATGGCGCGGATGGTTTGCGCGAAATGTTCGGCGCCGCCGTCGGCGAGATCGTCGCGATCCACCGAGGTGATGACGATGTGGGCGAGGCTGAGCTTAAAGGTCGCTTCGGCTACATGCTCAGGCTCCATGGCATCGAGCGCGCCGGGCATCCCGGTCTTGACGTTGCAGAAGGCGCAGGCGCGGGTGCAGGTGTCGCCCATGATCATGAAGGTGGCGTGCTTCTTGTCCCAGCACTCGCCGATATTCGGACAGCCCGCCTCCTCACAAACCGTAACGAGGCCGTTTTCCTTGACGATCTTGCGGGTGTCGGCATAGCCGCGCGTATTCGGCGCGCGCACGCGAATCCAGTCCGGCTTCGGCGGCGACAGCGCATCGGGCCGGTTCACCTTTTCAGGGTGACGCGGACGCAGCGGCGTAGCGGAGACCGTATCGACGACCACAACCATGGAATTTTCCATATCCTTCGAAACTTAGCTAATCCGCTTGAAGAAGAATTGCAACCGCCCGGCTTGTTAGCCGATAGGCTTTAGCATATTGCCATCTCCTGCGCATTCCACCCTCCCCCAGCCGCGATTTTAATGGCTCAAAGCCGCTCTTCCCCTGCCCCAGCCGCACCCGCTTTAGGCAAACCGCTGAAGCGCGCATTCTTTGCCCGCAGCGTGCACAAGGTCGCGCCCGACCTGGTCGGTGCGACGCTGCTCGTGGACGGTGTCGGCGGCATCATCGTCGAGGTCGAGGCCTATCACCACACCGAACCGGCCGCGCATTCGTATCGCGGGCCGACACCGCGCAATAGCGTGATGTTCGGTCCACCCGGCTTTGCCTATGTCTATCGTTCCTACGGCATGCACTGGTGCGTCAATTTCGTCTGCGAGAAGGAAGGCTCCGCCAGCGCGGTCCTGATCCGTGCGCTGAGGCCTACCCACGGCATGTCAGCGATGCGGCGGCGGCGCGGATTGCACGACGAGCGGGCGCTGTGCTCGGGCCCCGGCAAGCTCACGGAAGCACTTGCCATTACCGACAAGCACAACGGACTTTCGCTGGATGCCCCGCCGATCGCGCTGCATGCCCGCGCGGGCAAGCCCGAGATCGTCGCAGGCGTGCGGATCGGCATCACCAAGGCGGTCGAGTTGCCCTGGCGATATGGATGGAAGGGATCGCGGTTTTTGAGCAAGCCGTTTTGATGGGGCGAGCACTTCGCCACCCGCGGAACCTGTCGTCGCCCGGCTTGACCCGGTGATCCAGTACGCTGCGACCTCTCGATTCCATCATCGACGTCTCCGGGTTACTGGATCACACACATGCGCGGGTGATGACGAGTGAGGGTGCGACACGCCGTCATTGCCTGGCTTGACCCCGCAATCAGTCGTCTCCAAGAAAATGCTTTCGAAGATTGATGGATGCCCGGGTCAAGCCCGGGCATGACGATGTGTCGGACCATACTTCCACTTTCCCGCGGCGCGGCGGCACTGATTTGCCCGTCGGGCAACTACCGCGCCCGGCGGCGCATTCGTGCGGATTAGCGGGCCGTTGCTGCCCGAACCACATGCCCGCCCGGCCCGATCACGATGCCCTCTCGCAACGGTCCGTAAAAACGCTCGGTGAGTTCGGCAAGCCCGAGGTCTTCGACCAATCCAAAACCCTTGTCGCGAAGCATCTGCGATAGTTCGGCCGGATCGAAAAGGCTGAGCCAAGGTTCGCCGCGCGAAGCGGCGCGCTCGGCGGTCGCCATCATGTTTGCGCGGCGTCTGGGCGGATAATTTTCGAGCGGCTCGGCGTAATCGAATACGACTTCGGAATCCGGAATACTGGCAATGAAAGCAAGCGTGCTAGCGATCGCCTCGCGCGTGAGGTAGGGCACCACGCCCAGCCATTGGAAGAAGGTGGAACGATCCGCCTCAAAGCCTGCTTCCGCGAGACCTTCGGCCAGGCTCTGCCGCTCGAAATCGACGGGAACAAAGGTGAGCGAGGCCGGTATCGCGAGACCCGCCTGCGCCAGGCGTTCGCGCTTCCAATCCTGCGTTGCCGGGTAGTCGACCTCGAATACGCGCACGCCAAGACTGCCATAGGGATTGCGCAACGAAAACGTATCGAGGCCGGCCCCTAACACCACGACCTGCCGCGCGCCGCGGGCGACGCGGGCACCTAACGTATCTTCGGAAAATCGGCTGCGCACGGCGATGAACAGGCGCATCGGCCGTGACGACAGGTCGGCCTCCCCCAGCATGGCGCGGGTTTCGTCATCGAGAATTTTCAAAGCGAAGGGATCGCTGAAGATAGCGCCGCCCTCCAGCGTCTGGTGGCTGGCGCGATAGGCGGCGGCTCCTCGCGCGGTCAGACTTGGTCGTCCGTCCAGCACCGTGACCTCCTGGATCATGATCCGATTAAATTGAATAGGATCATGATCTCATCTCTTTGTTTAAGCATGATCCTTTCGGAAAACCGGTTCCCACTTTTCCCGATCATGCTCTAGACCGGTTGATGACAAACGGCTTCGATCCGGTTGCCGTCGGGATCCCTGAGGAAAGCCGCATAATAGGAGGTGTGATAATTGCTGCGCACGCCGGGCGGCCCGTCGTCGCTGCCGCCCGCCGCTATCCCTGCATCCCAGAAGGCATCGATCTGGGTGCGCCATTTCGCCTTGAAGCACCAGTGGCGCCCAAAGGCCTCTTCGGGCTTTGGCCCCTTGCGAATCGAGATGTAGACGCGATCGGGATAGGCGGGCCGCGAGCGTTCGCCATATCCCAGCCAGTCCTCGCGGCGGCCGACCTTGACCACGCCAAGCACCTTCATGATCGCATCATAGAAGCGCTCGGCGGAAGGTATATCGGACACGGTGATGGAGACGTGGTCGAGCATGGATGATTCCCTTGACGTGCATTTCGCTGCGTATCGGCCTCATGGTTCGAGACGGCGCAAGGGCGCCTCCTCACCATGAGGATCTCAGACCCCATCCTGCGGAGGCCGCAACGCGGCCGTCTCGAAGGATGAAGCCACCGAACCGGGGCGATACTCTATGTGGCGTTCTTCAGCCGCTCCAGCGCCTCGACGATCTTGGCCTTTCGCGCAGTAGCCGCCTCGCGCTTTTCCTTTTCCTCCTCGACGATTTCCTCCGGTGCGTTGGCGACGAATTTCTCGTTGGCGAGCTTGGCGTCGACGCGCTTGACGTCGGCCTCGGCCTTGGCCAATTCCTTGTCGAGCCGCGCTCGCTCGGCGGAAAAATCGATCACGCCCTTGAGCGGCAGCGCTGCGACCTCGCCGCGCACCAATAGCTGCACCGCGCCTTCGGGTGCGCTGTCGGTAAAGGCGATATCGGCGAGCCGGGCCATCCGCCTGACGACATCGTTCCAGCGTTCGGCACGCCCCCTTGTTTCCCGGGACGCCCCGGCCAGCACCAGCGGCGTCAGCGTCGCCGGGGGAATATTCATTTCCGCACGCACCGAGCGGATCGCGGTCACGAGGTCGACCACCCAGCCGATCTCGGCTTCGGCGGCAGGATCGCTGAAATCGGCGGCATCGAGGGCCAGAAGCACCGGCGGCATCAGGGGATCGTTGAGGCTTGTGGTCGATATCAGCGCCAGTTGTTCCGGCGAAAGCGTGTCGGCCTTGCGCGTCCATGGCGCCAACGCCAGCAGGCCGTCGCGCCTGGCCGTCACCGCCCAGAGCTCTTCGGTGATGAAGGGCATGAAGGGATGCAGCAGTTTGAGGATCTCGTCGCGCGCCCAGGCCACCATGGCGCGGGTCTCCGCCTTGGCGTCGCCGTCCTCGCCCAGCAGCACGGGCTTTGCGAGTTCGAGGTACCAGTCGCAATAGACGTTCCAGACGAAGCGATAGATCGTGCCGGCGGCGTCGTTGAAGCGGTAGGCTTCGATGGCTTCGGTCACCTCGCGCGTGGCGCGCGCGGTCTCATGCGCGATCCAGCGGTTCAGCGTCTGCTTTGCCTTGGTCGAATTGAATCCCGGAGGCAACGCGCAAGCGTTCATCTCGGCGAAGCGGCACGCGTTCCAGAGCTTGGTTGCGAAATTGCGGTAACCCTCGACACGCTGGGGCGAAAGCTTGATGTCGCGGCCTTGCGCGGCCATCGCGGCCAGCGTGAAGCGCAGCGCGTCGGCGCCGTAATCGTCGATCAGGTGCAGGGGATCGATGACGTTGCCTTTCGACTTCGACATCTTGGCGCCCTTCTCGTCGCGGACGAGCGCGTGGATGTAGACCGTCGGGAATGGAACGTTCTTCATGAAGTGCAGCCCCATCATCATCATCCGGGCGACCCAGAAGAAGATGATGTCGAAGCCGGTGACGAGGACGTCGGTCGGATAATAGCGCTTCACGTCCTTGTCGTGATCGGGCCAGCCCAGCGTCGAGAACGGCCACAGCGCCGAGGAGAACCAGGTGTCGAGCACGTCTTCGTCGCGCGTGATGAAACCTTCGCGCTTGTTGCGATCGAGCGCCATCTCGCGGCCCTGCGCCGGCGTGATGACTTCCTGCTCGACGTAATAGCCGAGCGCGTGGCCGACCGCCTCGTCTTCGGTTTCGGCGACGAACACCTTGCCGTCCGGCCCGTACCAGGCCGGTATCTGATGACCCCACCAGAGCTGGCGCGAAATGCACCAGGGCTGGATGTTCTCCATCCACTCGAAATAGGTCTTCTCCCAGTTCTTCGGCACGAACGTGGTGGCGCCGCTGCGCACCGCCGCGATCGCGGGCTCTGCCAGCGTCTTGGCATCGACGTACCACTGGTCGGTCAGATAGGGCTCGATGATGACGCCGGAGCGATCGCCATGCGGCGCCATATGCGTATTCGGCTCGACCCGCTCGAGGAACCCGAAATCCTCCAGCCGCGCCAGGATTTGCTTGCGCGCCCTGAAGCGGTCGACGCCGTGCAATTCCTCCGCTAGCTGCGCCGATCCTTCCGGCAAGCCACGCAGATAATCCTCGTTGTCAACGAGAGCGAGCGCGCCCTCCTGATCGAGCACGCTGATCTGCGGCAGACTGTGCCGTTTGCCGACCTCGAAATCGTTGAAATCATGCGCGGGCGTGACCTTCACGGCGCCCGAGCCTTTTTCCGGATCGGAATATTCGTCGGCGACAATCGGGATCTTTCGCCCGACCAGCGGCAGGATCACATGCTTGCCGACCAGATGCGTGTAGCGTTCATCGTCCGGGTGCACCGCGACCGCGGTATCGCCGAGCATCGTCTCCGGCCGCGTGGTGGCGACCACGATGAAGGTCGCGGGGTCGCCGGGATCGAAGGTCTTGCCCTGCAGCGGATAGCGCAGATACCAGAGGCTGCCCTTGACCTCGATCTGCTGCACCTCGAGATCGGAAATCGCCGTGACCAGCTCCGGATCCCAGTTCACCAGCCGCTTGTCTTTGTAGATCAGCCCCTCGCGATGCAGTTCGACGAACACCTTGATGACCGCGCGCGACAGGCCCTCGTCCATGGTGAAACGTTCGCGCGACCAGTCGCAGGACGCACCGAGACGCTTCAACTGATTGACGATGATGCCGCCGCTTTCGGCCTTCCATTGCCAGATGCGCTCGACGAATTTGGCGCGGCCGAGATCGCGCCGGCCGGGCTGCTGACGCTCCATTAATTGCCGCTCGACCACCATCTGGGTCGCGATGCCGGCGTGGTCGGTGCCCGGCTGCCACAGCACGTCGCGGCCGCGCATGCGCTCGAAGCGGCAGAGGATGTCCTGCAACGTGTTGTTGAGGGCATGCCCCATATGCAGCGAGCCCGTGACGTTCGGCGGCGGAATCACGATGGTGAAGGGTTTGGCGTCGCGCCGCTCCGGCCGGCCGGCCGAAAACGCCCGGCTGTCTTCCCAGATCAGGGACATGCGGGTTTCAATGTCGGCGGGCTGGTAGTTTTTTTCGATCATTGCGAAGCAATCGGGGGTGTCGGAGGCGCCGGTGGAGGGGCTAGAAAGCCGCACGCGCGCGCCAAGTCAACACGACAGTATAGGCCAATAATCGGACTGGACCCCGGGCGCGGCCAAAATCGGGCCGGTGACCGGCCCGCCGCTCGTCCGGTTCACCGCCCGCCGCGCGAAACCCGTTCGATTTCCGCCTTGACGATGCGCTCCACGAGGCCCGGCAGATTGTCATCGAGCCAGGACTTCAGCATCGGCCGCAGCATTTCCTTGACCAGGTCTTCCAGCGTCCGGGCGTTGTTGCTGAGCACGGTATGGGCAAGCGTATTGAACGCGGATTCGACGGCCGACACGGTCGAGCGCGACAGGATCTGCGGCGGCGGAGCCGCAGGGCTGCTCTCCAGCGCCGGCGGTTCGAAGGCGGGCTGTCGGCGCGCCGGCTTGGCAGCAGGCATTTCTGCGAATTCGAGATCGTCCGGCGGATCGACCTTTTGGAATGGCGGCTGCGGCGTCTGCGGCAGCACCATCTCGTCGGTGAGTTCGAACACTTCGCCGTCGGGCAACGGCGGGCGTATTTCCTCCGCCGTGGTCGCTTCATCGAGGCCGTTAAGCAGATCGTCGATGTCGTCCTGGCTGTTTGACGCGGCCGGCGGTGGCTCGGCGGGAGGTGGCGCGGGTTTCGCGGGTGGCGGCGGCTTTGCGACGACAGGCCGCGCCGCGGGAGCCGCCGGCGGACGAGCCTCGTTCGACGCAGGCGCCGCGGGTGCTGGCGTCATCGCCGCCGGCTTGGCCGGCGGTGGCGGCGGCGCAGCCGGTTTATCCGGCTTTGCCGGAGCTGCCGCGGCGGGCGGTTTTTCGCCGCCGGCAGGCGGTTTTGCCTCGTCGTCGGCAATGATGCGCCGGATCGACGCCAGAATCTCCTCCATCGAGGGTTCTTGGACCTTCGCAGGCTGCGTCATCTCCAACTCCACATCATCAACCGCTCGAACATTTTCCGGTCCGGTAACCGTCAGAAAATGCTCTCACTTAATAAACTTGCGCGCATTCCGATCGCAACACCGGCAGCCAGCTTTGCGTGAATACACGCCGCATGCGTTTTACACCAAGCGAGGGGGGATTTGCCGTCTTCCGGATGTGCAGCCCGGGCTTTTTATCGCGCAACCCTGACTTGTCCCCAGATCATGCGCCGCACGATGGATCGCGCGCGGTCCCGCTTCCGCTCAGGGCACCGAAGCTTCGCGGCCTGTTGCTGCCGGATCGGGCGCGAATTGCTCTGCTGCCTTCCGGGGAAGGTACGTCATGGCAACAATTGTGCAAGCAAGGCGGAAGCGCGTGATTCGCCAAAATGCCCGCGGTTGGGGAAAAACTTGTCGCATTTGCCGATCCGGCGGGCCGCCTGCGCCAGCGATCAGCGGCCGTCCGGGTTGCGGACCCCGAACCAGCTGTCACGCACCTGCTGATAATGGACGCTCGGATCGTAGACGTTGGTCGGGAGATTGAGCACCTGCGGCGAAAGCCGCCCGACGGCGGTCAGGACCGCATAGGAGGCCACCACGCGATCGTGCTGCGCGGTAACGAGCGCGACGCGGGCGTTGACCAGCGCCTGCTGCGCGTTCAGCACGTCGAGCGTCGTGCGCTGACCGGCCTTGGCTTCTTCACGCACGCCGTTGAGGGCGATCTCGGATGCGGACACCTGCGCCTGCGCCGATGCGACCTGCGCCTTGCCCGCCACCAATTGCCCCCATGCCGTAACCGTGTTGGCCCGGGTCTGGTCGCGAACCTGTTCGAGATTGAGGCGCTGCTGCGCCAGGGTTTCCTTGGACTGGCGGATCAGCGAGTACTCCGCGCCACCCTGGTACACCGGAACCGAAAGTTGTGCGACGGCAGAGGCGCCGAACGACCGGAATACGGTCATCGTTTGTTCATAGGATTGCTGCACCGAGGCCAGCATCGTCACCGTGGGCAGCAACGCGCCCTCGTTCACCTTGACCTGGAGGTAATTGACGTCGACGCCGAACATAGCCGCCGTCACGTTCGGATTTTCTATCAGGCTGAGCTCGACCGCGCCGGGCAGCGTTCCCGGCAAAAAGCGATCCACCGGCGAGCCCGGCGCAAGTTGCTCCGGTTCGTTGCCGATGATGCGGCGGAAGTTCGCCCGCGTCGTCACCAGGTTGGCCTCGGCGGTCAGCAGTTGCGTCTTGCCGGCGGCAAGCTGCGCTTCCGACTGCGCGACGTCAGTGCGCGTCACCTCACCGACATTGAATCGATCGCGGGTCTGCTTCAGCGTCTGGTCGAGAACGCGAACGTTGCTGCGCTGAACCTCGACGATGGCGGCGTCACGAAGGTAGTCCATGTAGATCGTGGCCGCCGCGAGCAACACGGTCTGTTCGAGTACCCGCAGCGCCTCGCGCGCGCCGGAAACCTGGCTTTCCGCCGCTCGGGTCTTGTTGGCGGTTTGCTGGCCGTTGAAAAGCGTTTGCGAAACCGTGGCGCCAAGGCTGCGCGGCGCGTTGGTGCCGTGGATTTCAGTTCTCACGAGGTTGGTCGGACCGCCACCCGCGGTGGTGAGCGTATCGGTGTATTGGTAGCCGGCGCTGCCGGTGATGGCGACCTTCGGACGATAGCCTGAAAGCGCCTGCGGCACGTTCTCGTCGGTGGAGCGGACCTGCGCGCGCTGCGCATTGAGCTGCGGATTGTTCTGATAGGCGCGCACCAGCGCAGCCTCGATGGTATCGGCCAGGGCCGGCGTGATGCCCGCATACGCCATCAGCAGGACCGCAGCCGACGCCGCGGTAGCCAACCTCAAACAACGCATCCCCGGTATTCCATTCATTTCGTTGCCGGCTCGAACGAATTCGGGCCGGTTTGTCGCATCAGAGGAGTCACTGCCCCTCCGGCATCTTATTCCGCACGCGCGCAGGCCGGAACCCCGCGCCGGCCAAACCGGTCGGAAACTCTTCACCTGAGGCATCCGGGACACACTTCTGATTCAAAACGGGGTTTTGCGCCTGCGCCGCTCAGAAAACAAACGCGGGGCGGTGCTCCAGTCCGGGCAAGACCGCTACCGCTGCGTCAAAAAGCGCCCGGGACCCGAAATCGCCATGGGAACGCGTGACGATCGTGGCCCTCGGCGGGTTCGTCATGGCGAAAACCCCGACCAGCCGGCCGCCCTCCCCAAGCTGCCCGTAAAGCCGCTCGGGCACAATTTCGGTCGCGCCATCGAGGACGATCGCGTCATAGGGCGCGTTCGCCGGATCCCCCTCGCCCACGGCAGCGGCGCGGAAGGTCACATTGGCAAGGCCGAGCCCGCGCAGAACCTCGGCGGCCTTCGCCACATGGGCGGGGTCGCTTTCGGTCGCAACCACCTGCCCGGCAAGCCTTGCAACCAACGCCGCGGTATATCCGGCCGCGCATCCCGCGACCAAAACCTTATCGGTCGGCGTGATCCCGGCGGCCTGCAGCAGCCTTGCTATGACCACCGGCTTGATCAGGAAACGCCTTGCCGCGCCGCCTTCGCTCACATCGAGATCGCGGTCGAGATAGGCCAGCGCGCGCCGGCTTTCGGGAACGAATGCTTCGCGCGGCACCGCCAGCATCGCATCGATAATCCCGATATCGGTGACGTCGCGGGTACGCACCTGACCATCGACCATTTTCTGACGCGCGGCCGAAAAACCGGACATAGGCGGACCTTGGAAAGTGGTGCGGGCGATTCGCCGCAGGACAAACTGAAAAACCGCGTCCTATTTGGTACAGCGCAGCCCAAAACGCAACGCCGAGAGCGATGCTCCGGTATTCCCTTCGGTCTCGATGGCCCTATTCGATGGTGACGGCGAGCCGTCCGATCAACCGCGCTACTTCCTCCAAACGCGCGGTATCGCGGGCCTCGACGGCTTGCGCGAGCCGGATCAGGCACTCGTCGTCGCTCATCTCAGGTTGTTCGGGTGGGACGATCGAGGGCACCGTCCTGGCGAGTTTGGTCTGTGTGTTTGGCATCGAATCACCTCTCGATCCCGGCATCATAGAGGCTCGTCTCAGAATTAGTCTTTTTCGCGCTCGGCTGTGGAAACCGAGCCGGCGCGGGCACGGCGCGAGCGAGGCAGGGAACTACAATTGCGGCCGCCCGAACCACTGAGAAATCAGGGCCGCGCAGGCCGTTTCCCTATCCTCTTGATGCCCCATGAGAACGGCCGATTTCGTGCTTTGCAAAGCGCCGGGGGCTTTGTTATACGCTGCGGCTTGCGAAAGGCGGCTTTCGCCTATTCCTCGGTAGCTCAGCGGTAGAGCATTCGACTGTTAATCGAATGGTCGCTGGTTCGAATCCAGCCCGGGGAGCCAGAACGCCTATCAACGGCTTACGCTTCGCCGCTATTCATCTTGAACGTGCTCGCCGGCGGCCCAAAATCGATAACGAGGGCGTCCGCGTTTTTTCCGATATTATAATGTTCACCCAGGCACACGGAAACTTCTTCCCGTGATGCCGCGCAGCCGCCCAGCGCGGCGCAGAGCACCACGATTGCCAGTATACGCATTTTGCTGATCCCCCGGTCACAATCAGACAAGCGCAACCGGAAGACGAAGCAAGCGCAATTGCGGGACGCCGGCCCCCCGCCAGCTCTCCCGTCCAAGTCAGCGGTGAAGCTTTCGCTGAACCTCCTCTGCTAGGAGATACGTTGCGCGCACGCCGACGGCCAGATTGGCCAGTCCCTCACAGATATTACTGAGTGCTGCAAACGTGTCAGCCGCGCTCAAGTCATTTTGGGAATTCATTATTCCTCGCGTGCACGCGCCTTGGGCACGTCTGAAAAAGTCTTCCGCAACTTCGGTAGGTTTCGCCATGGTGATCTATCCTCCTGTTTTGGCGGATTGATTCAATTGCAACGGCCCGAGGCAGTGACAACGACTGTTTGTCCCTATCGCGGCAGCCGACAACGCGAACGATCCTACCACCGACCTCCCCGAAGGCCGCTCATTTCTTCGCCTTCGGGAGATCAATCCGATCCCCGCTTTTACTGCTTCGCCTTCAGCCCGAGCTTTTTAGGTTGCCTTTGCATCCCAAGCCATTCTTTGCTGAGTTGGGGAATTGGAAAGCTAAAGAGCGCGAAGCCGGATGCGCCCTTGCTTCCGAAACGAGGGCAGAAGGCATTACCCGATAGCGGTTTGTTCGGCGCATCGTGGCCGAAAGGCAATGGCCGCAAGTGGGAACAAAAACCCCGGCCGAGGCCGGGTTTCAGGACGTCCAGTCCGGATTTCTGCCCAGTTCGAATTTAGTCCCCGGCAGCCGTTCGGATGGTCTCATCCGTTCTTTCTCATCCGCACTCATCATCGCGCAAGCGGATCAGCGTGACCTCCAGCTTCAAGCCCGGCGCTTGCTTTGCAAAGCCGGTGCATGAAACGTTTGCGCCACCGTCGGAAAGGCCGGAGACGACGATGTCTATTTCATCCATTCCAAACACGCCGGGCGGCCCCGGCAAGGTTCGCTTGGCCGTCAGGGCTGCCTTGAATCGCGTGCCGTCCTGCTCCCAATCCCCGGCGTAAGAGAAGGTCGTATCGCCCCCGCTGAGCTTGCCCGCGGCGCCAAATTCCACGACCCCAGCGCCTTCGCCGACCGGTGTTTTGAACCAGACCGAATATTTGCCCTCAGTGATCACCGGACGCCCTCCGACCCCCGATCTTCTGAGAGCCTTGCCTGCTGAACCGCCGGATCAAGCTGCAAGTAGCGGTCTCGAGGCAAGCCAAAATTTATTCTTCGAGCGGGGAATTTTCGGATCAAGTCATGCCGGCCGACTAGACAATGGAGCCGGCCTTAGTGCCGGCTGCCTGATCTTCCGTCGTTTCCCGCCGAAGGTGCGCCGTTTCCGGTTTTATTAGCGCCCGATCTCGATGTTGAGGTGGGCGACGAACTGCCGAATCCGTAGTCCTGAATTTCGATGCCTTTGGTGCCGGATTTGGTCGATGATTTTTTGTCGTCAGCGGCGACAATCTGTGTTGTGGCGGCAAGGATCACTACGACTATGAGAAGAAAGCGCAGACGGTCATGGCTCGAACTCCCTGATAGCAGCCCTGTCGTACCAGCAGTTCTGCAGACGTGCCGGATCGTGGTGCAGGCACTCGCGAGCGGCGTCGACTAGTGGCGCTTTGCACCGTTCTGGAAAACTTCCTCGATGACTTTTCCCAGCCGCTCGACCGAAAACGGTTTTTGCAAAATCGGCCGGTCGCGAAATTTTTGAGGGGCGCCGGCCGCGCCATATCCACTGGCGAAGATGAAGGGCAGATCGCGGCCGGCCACAATTTCCGCCACCGGCTCGATCCTCTCGCCGCCCACGTTGATATCCAGAACCGCGATTTCGAAATTCGCGGTGCGCGCCAGGGTTAGGGCATCTTTGATGTTGCCGGCTTCGGCGACAACGGTATGACCCAATTCCTCGGCCATGCCAGCAATCATCATCCTGATCAAGGTTTCGTCCTCGACCAGGAAGACCGAACGCGGATTGGATTTCATCGACGGATCATTCCTTGATTCGACGCTTCGAGATTTGGTATTTTAACATTTTAGGTCGGACGAAGGCACGAGGTCGACATGGAACCCCGGAACCTGCGGCCGCCCGCCGGATCAAGACATCGGTAACCAAGCCAGCCGCGATCGCCCGATCGATACAATTTGAACGATCCGTTCAATCCGGAAACAAAGGACTTTTGCGACCGTGCGCTCCCAAACCTGGAGCGC
Organism: uncultured Alphaproteobacteria bacterium; assembly: GCA_963742425.1. Lineage (GTDB taxonomy): Bacteria > Pseudomonadota > Alphaproteobacteria > Rhizobiales > Xanthobacteraceae > Bradyrhizobium. The sequence continues at coordinate 424,523 of CAVULR010000001.1, read as the reverse complement.
GCGCGATGAGCGAAGCTGAATTCGACCGATTGCTCGATGCCGTGAGAATGGCGATCGAACCCGCTCCGCCTGTGGACTTCCTGGCCTTTCGGCAGACGCTCCCTGAGCAGCCAAAGGCCGCCAACGACAACGGACTTGCCTGGCCGCCGGTTCCGTTTCCCGAGGGCTGGCACGCGACCTGCTGAGGCCCGCGCGAAAGCTCCCGCTCCCTCAATTGGTCAATGCAAGATACTGATTGTATTGATGTGGGCCACAACCAGAATGAGTGTACACGGTTTTGCGGTTCGCGCTCCAGCATCTGACCGCGTAACCCGGCGTTCCGCCGCGTCCCGTAAATCCCACCGTTGCCAACTCGCAATAGAAAAAGCTGCCGCTGGGTTGAGATCAGCGGCAGCTTTTACGCAGGTATACACCGAAGATGGTTGGCTTACTTCAGCGAGGTGTTGATCGAGGTGAACTTGTTGTTCAGGTTGGTGCCGAGGCCGTTGACTACAGCGATGATCGCAAGGGCGATGCCGGAGGCGATCAAACCATATTCAATGGCGGTGGCGCCTGATTGATCCTGCAGGAAGCGCGCAAAGAGCTTGGTCATTTGGTAACTCCCGTGATGCGAAGGCTCGGACCTTGGCAGATCAGGAATTGCGATCCGGTAAAATAAACCGTTCAAAAGCCAGCAAAATACCCTCTCATCGCGGAATGGTGCAGATGGCATCCAGGGCGAGGACGCCTCGCCGAAAGCACGTCGACGTGACCGACATCGAAGCAGGCATTCTCCGGCAATAACGTTCCTTGAGACGATCCGCGCGCGAGCGGAAGAACCCCTCAACAAGAATGTCGTTTGTTGAAGATCGTCGGGCACGCACGCTCGATCCTTATTCCCTCGCGTTGCCGTACCCTCGCAACATCCGCACCTAATCGCTTCTCACGGCATTTGAATACAATTTGGCGGATCAAGCTTAATCAGCGAGTTTAGTTGCGATGACAATTTGAAATTCTATCGTCCCCAGAGCGCGTCGGGCTCGGTCCGACGCGTAAGCCGAAGGCGACGGCTTTTGACAAACAAATCTCTCTGGCGGGGAAAGGTTGTCATGATGCAAAAGATCGATGACATCATCAACTTTGCTGGTTCGACGTTTGAAGGTTTGCCGCCGCAAAGTTATTCGATCGCTCTTTTTGTCCTTTGGTGTGGTTTAGGAATAATTGGGGTCCATTCCTGGAGGAGATTGGTTCGCCTCCAGAGACAGCTGGACCAGTTGAGGCGCGACCTCCGCCACCTGGAACTGGAGGAGAGTCGCCGCATAGCTTTGGAGTTGCTTAAATCATCTTCCAGCTAACGCTAGGCGGTGCGGAACAGTGCATCTCAGCTGCGGTCCCAAGAGCAGCCAGGACAGCCGCCACGGGCGCGGCTCGGAAACGGGAACAAACATGGGGGAATAGCAGGCCGCTTTGGGGAACGGCTGCGGAATTAAAACAGCAGGGAATTTCAAAGGAATAGATTGGAGGCCACGACCAGAATTGAACTGGTGTACACGGTTTTGCAGACCGTTGCGTAACCACTCCGCCACGTGGCCCCATGGGGCCGAACTCATATACGCCCCGTCAGGGATAGGCAACCAAGCGCCCTGAAGCCCATTTGAGGCGGGCATTCGCTCGAAAACGCTGCGATCAGGCGCGCTTGCGGCGGCGGTAATCGCGCTTCGGCCGGGGTTTGGGCGCAAGTTCGGGCAGTTCGCGCTGCGCCTCGCGATATCGCGCCAGCATCCGCTCGAAACTTGCGTGCAGCGTCTCGGCGATATCGGGCCGCTTCTCGAGGCCCGCAAGCAGCATCGCCGCCGCCTCGATGGTGGAGAGGCCGTCGCGGCGCGGCTCGCGGCGCAGCTTGCCGTAGCGCGACGGCCGCGTCGGACCGAGGATGACGCGCTGGCATTTCAGCATCCAGGCATTGCGCCACCACAGCGCCTTGGCCTGGCTCCAGGTGCCGTCGAGCAGCACGATGCCTTCGATGTCTTTCAGGATGGCGCGCTGGTTGTCCTCGATTTCGCCCTTGCGGTTGATGGCGACGATATCGCTGTCGGTATCGAGATCGGCGACCTTCGCCGAGCCGAGATAGAGCACCGCCCAGCGCGAGGGATCGTGGACCGGCCGCCCCAGCGCCTTGGAAAGGCTCGGCCACGACAAGCCGATCTTCACCACCGCATTCTTGAAATGCAGCGCGGTCAGCCGCGCCGTGCCGAGCGCCCTGTCCTGCTCCTGCGGATGCTGCAGGATCAACAGCGAGATCCTGTTCTCGATCGGCGTGATGCTGTCGCAGATGCACAGCGGCAACGGCTTGCGGCAGTGCGGACAGTCCGGTATCGCCTCCGCAAGCGCGGCGCCGGCCTCAGCGTTGGATGTTTTGACATGCGCCCGCTATACGCCGCACCGAGGCGCCGCTACAACCGTGGGACCCGTCTATTCCGCGGGCGCTGCGACCGCGGCCGGCTCGGATCGCCGCCGCAGCCGGTCGATCAGGAGATAGATCACCGGCGTCGTGTACAGCGTCAGGATCTGCGACACGAACAGCCCGCCGATGATGGTGATGCCGAGCGGCCGGCGCAGCTCGGTGCCGGGGCCGGTGGCGATCACCAGCGGAATCCCGGCGAACAGCGCCGCCATCGTCGTCATCAGGATCGGCCGGAACCGGACGCTGCAGGCCTCGAAAATGGCGTCCGCCGACGACAGGCCGCGGTGGCGCTCGGCGTCGAGCGCGAAATCGACGATCATGATGCCGTTCTTCTTGACGATGCCGATCAGGAGAATGATGCCGACAAAGGCGATGATCGTCAGCGGCGTGTTGGTCACCTGCAGCGCCAGCAGCGCGCCGAGCCCGGCCGACGGCAAGGTCGAGATGATGGTCAGGGGATGGGCGAGGCTCTCATAGAGCACGCCGAGCACGATATACATCGCCACCAGCGCGCCGAGGATCAGCAGCGATTGCCGGCGGCTGGTCTTGTTGCAAATCGCCGGCATTGCCGTCGAAACTGCCGCGAATGCCCTCGGGCATATGCAATTCCTCCACCGCGCGCTGGATATTCGAGGTCGCGACCTCCAGCGGCACATCGGGCAACAGATTGAACGACACCGTCGTCGAGGGCAACGACTGCGAGTGAAACACCGCGAGCGGCGACAGTCCGCGCTGGTAGTGAACCACGGCCGAAAGCGGCACCTGCGCGTCGTTGGCGCCGGCGACGAAGATGCGTTCGAGGTTGGACGGATCGCTCTGGAATTTCGGATCGATCTCCAGCACCACCATGTACTGGTTGCGCTGGGTATAGATGATCGAAATCTGCCGCTGCGAGAACGCGTTGTTGAGCGCGTTGTCGATGTCCTGGACGCGAACGCCGAGCGCCGAGGCCTTCTGGCGGTCGATCGACAGCGTCAGTTGCAGCCCGCCGGGATCGCGGTCGCTGGAAACGTCGGTAATGCCCTCGACCGTCTCCATGCGCTTGGCGACGATCGGCGCCCATTTCTGCAACAGATCGAGATCGGTGCTCGACAGCGTGTATTGATAATTGGAATCGCTTTGCCGCCCGCCGGCGCGGACGTCCTGCGCCGCGAACATGAACAGCCGGATGCCCGCCACGCGATAGAGATTTTTGCGCAGGCGATCGATCACGTGCGCCGTCGTCACTCCGCCCGCTCCTCCGGCGGCTTGAGGCTGATGAACATGGTGCCGCGATTGGAGCCGCCGCCGACCGGACCGCCGCCGGCCAAGCACCGAGCCGATGCCGGCCACCGCCGGATCGGCCATCACGATGTCGGCCAGCTGCTGCTGCAGCCCGAGCATCGACTGGAACGAGATATCGGCGGATGCCCGCGTCGCGCCGATCACGAAGCCGCAGTCGTCGGTCGGGAAATAGCCCTTCGGCGTCTTGATATAGAGCGTCACCGTCAGCGCGATGGTCGCAAAGAACACCAGCAGCGTCAGGAACGGGAAATCCAGCACGACGCGCAGCGTCCAGGCGTAGAACGCCACCATGCGCGACAGCGTGCCTTCGACGACGCGGTCGAACCAGGTCGCGCTGGCGGAGGTCGTCTCCTTGATGTAATGGGCGCAGATCATCGGCGTGATCGTCAGCGACACCACGGTGGAAACCACGATGGCAAAGGTCAGGGTCAGCGAAAATTCGCGCAACAGCCGGCCGACGATGCCGTCCATGAAAATCAGCGGCGTGAAGGCGGCGATCAGCGACAGGCTGATCGACAGCACCGTGAAGCCGATCTGCCTGGCGCCCTCGAGCGCCGCCTGATACGGCCGCATGCCGTGCTCGAGGTTGCGGTACATGTTCTCGATCATGACGATGGCGTCGTCGACCACGAAGCCGACCGAGATCGCGAGCGCCATCAGCGACAGATTGTCGATCGAGAAACCGGCGAGCCACATGCCGGCGCAGGTGCCGGCCAGCGCCAGCGGCACCGAGACGCCGGCCGCGATCGTCGGCGTGATCCGGCGCAGGAACACGAACACCACCACCATGACCAGGAAGGCGGTCGCCAGCAGCGTCAGCTGCATGTCCGGACGCTGGCGCGGATGGTGCCGGTGCGATCGACCAGGGTCGAAATCTCGACGCCGCCGGGGATCCATTGCTTCAGTTCGGGGATCAGCGCGCGCACGCGGTCGACGGTATCGATGACGTTGGCGTCGCCCTGCTTGGTGATCTGGATCAGCACCGCCGGCTGCTTGTTGAACCAGGCGATCGAGCGGCTGTTGCGGACGGAATCCTCGACCTCGGCGACGTCGGAGAGCCGGACGAAATTGCCGTTCGAAGCTCTTGATCAGGATGTCGCGGAATTCGGCCGCGGTGCGCATCTGCCTGTTGATCGACAACGTCTCGCTCTGGCGGCCGCCGTTGAAGATGCCGACCGGCCCCAGCGGATTGGCGTTGATGATCGCGAGCCTGACGTCGTCGGTCGCGATCCCGGCATTCGACAGCGCCACCGGATTGAGCGCGATGCGCACCGCGGGCTGGTCGGCGCCGCTGACGGTGACCTCGCCGACGCCCGGCACCTGCGAGATGCGCTGCGCGAGCACGGTATCGGCGACGTCGTAGATCGCGCTTGACGGGATCGTCTTCGACGTCAGCGCCAGCACGAAGACCGGCGCCGCCGCGGTATTGGCCTTGCGGAATTTCGGCAGCGTCGGCAGATCGCTCGGCAGATCGGCGAGCGAGGCGTTGATCGCGGCCTGCACGTCGCGCGCGGCGCGGTCGATGTCGCGGCCGATGGAGAATTGCAGCTGGATGCTGGTGGTGCCGAGCGAACTGGTCGAGGTGATCTGGTCGATGCCTGCGATTTCGCCGAGCCGCCGCTCCAGCGGCGCGGCGACGGTCGCCGCCATCACCGACGGGTCGGCGCCCGGACGCGTCGCGGAAACCCGGATCGAGGGAAAGTCGACATTGGGAACCGCGGCGACCGGCAGGAATACGTAGGCGACCACGCCGACCAGAAACAGCCCGATCGCCAGCAGCGTGGTGCCGACCGGCCGGCGGATGAAGGGCTCCGAGATCGATGCCATTACTGCATCCCCTCGGTGGCTCCCGCGACCGGCGGCGACGGCAGTTCGGTCCGACCGGCGGCACCGCCTTCTCGATCCGGCGGTTGAGCCGGTCGAGCGCCAGATAGATCACCGGCGTCGTGTAGAGCGTCAGCAACTGGCTCAGCAGCAGGCCGCCGATGATGGAAATGCCGAGCGGAAAGCGCAACTCGGCGCCGGTGCCGCTTTCCACCGCCAGCGGCAGCGCGCCGAACAGGGCCGCCAGCGTCGTCATCATGATCGGGCGGAAGCGCAGCAGGCAGGCCTGCACGATCGCGTCGTTCGCCGACATGCCCTGATGCCGCTCCGCTTCGAGCGCGAAGTCGATCATCATGATCGCGTTCTTCTTGACGATGCCCATCAACAGAATGATGCCGATCAGGCCGATCACCGACAGATCCTGCCCGAACAGCATCAGCGCCAGGATGGCGCCGACGCCCGCCGACGGCAGCGTCGAGAGAATGGTGATCGGGTGAATGTAGCTCTCGTAGAGCACGCCGAGCACGATGTAGATCGTGACGATCGGCGGCCAGGATCAGCCACGGCTGCCCGGCCAGCGATTTCGAGAATTCGGCCGCATCGCCGGCATAGACGCCGACGATGCTGCCGGGCATGCCGATCCGGGTTTCGATCGACTTGACCGCCTCGACGGCATCGCCGAGCGCCGCGCCGGGCGCGAGATTGAAGCTGAGCGAGACGGCCGGAAATTGCGCCTGATGCGAGATCGCCAGCGGCGCGGTGGTGCGCGTCAGCGTCGCGACCGCCGACAGCGGCACCTGCGCGCCGGCGGCGCCCGGCAGATAGAGCTTCGACAGGATCGAGGGATCGCGCTGGTACATCGGCAGGGCTTCCAGCACCACGCGATACTGGTTGGCCTGCCCGTAGATGGTCGAAATCTGCCGCTGCGCGAAGGCGTCGTTCAGGGTGTCGGTCACGCCCTGCAGATTGACGCCGAGCTGGCCGGCGCGCTGGCGATTGATGTCGAGCGCGGCGCGCAGGCCGCCCTCCTGGGCTTCCGAAGAGACGTCGCGGAACAGCGGATCGCGGCGCATTTCGGCGACCAGCTTGTTGGCCCACAGCGCGACCTGCGCGGCGTCGGTGCCGGTCAGCGTGTACTGATATTGCGAGCGGCTGGACTGGGTCGAGATCTGCACGTCCTGCACCGGCTGGAAATAGATCGTCATGCCCGGGATCGACGCCGTCAGCTGCTTCAGCCGGTCGACCACGACGGAAACGTCGTCGCGCCGCTCGCCGCGCGGTTTCAGCGTCATCACCAGGCGGCCGACATTGGTGGTCGGGATTGACCGAACCGGCGCCGATCACGGAGACGACGCCGGTCACGTCGGGATCGGCCTTGATCGCGGTCGCGGCCTGGCTCTGCCGGTTCTGCATTTCGGCAAAGGAAACGTCGGGACCGGCCTCGGTCACCGCCGTGATCGATGCGGTGTCCTGCAACGGCAGGAAGCCCTTCGGCGCCACCACATACAGGATCAGCGTCGCGGCGATGGTCGCGAACGTGACCAGCATCGTCGCGCGCTGGCGCTGCAGCACCCACAGCAGCGTGCGATGATAGAAGTCGACCATGCGGTCGATGAAGCGGCTGACCGCGGCAAGCCCGGGGACCGTCGATCTCCTCGCCGGCGTGCTTCAACAGCCGCGAGCACATCATCGGCGTCAGCGTCAGCGACACGATCGCCGAGGTCACGACCGCGATCGTCAGCGTCAGCGCGAATTCGCGGAACATGCGCCCGACCAGTCCGGACATGAACAACAGCGGGATGAAAACCGCGATCAGCGACACCGTCAGCGAAATCACGGTAAAGCCGATTTCGCTGGCGCCCTTCAGCGAGGCCTCCATCGCGGATTCGCCGTTCTCCATGTGACGGACGATGTTCTCGATCATCACGATGGCGTCGTCGACCACGAAACCGGTGCCGATCGTCAGCGCCATCAGCGACAGATTGTCGAGGCTGAAGCCCGAGAAATACATGATGCCGAAGCTCGTGATCAGCGACAGCGGCAGCGCCACGCCCGCGATCAGCGTCGCGCGCAGCGAGCGCAGGAACAGCAGCACCACCAGCGTCACCAGCACCACGCTGAGGATCAGCGTGAACTGCACGTCGTGCACGGAGGCGCGAATGGTGACGGTGCGGTCGCTGACCACGGTCAGGTTGACGCCGGCCGGGATCGCGCGCTGCAGTTTTGGAATTTCGGCGCGGATCTGGCGGACCACTTCGATGACGTTGGCGCCGGGCTGCCGCTGGATGTCGATGATGACGGCCGGCGTGCCCTGGTACCAGCCGCCGGTGCGGTCGTTCTCCAGCCCGTCGACGATGATGGCGACGTCGCCGATGGTGACCGGCGAGCCGTTGCGATAGGCGATGATGATCGGCTTGTAGGCTTCGGCCGCCGCGATCTGGTCGTTGGCGGCGATGGTGTAGGCCTGCTGCGCGCCGTCGAGCGATCCCTTCGGTCCGGAGACGTTGGCGCCGGCGATGGCGTTGCGCAGATCCTCCATCGCGATGCCATAGGCGGCGAGCCGCGCCAGATCGGCCTGCACCCGCACCGCCGGCTTCAGCCCGCCGAGCACCGTGACCCGGCCGACGCCGGAAATCTGGCTGAGGCGCTGCGCCAGAATGGTGTCGGCGAGATCGCTCATGGCGCGCAGCGAAATCGTCTCCGACGTCAGCGCCAGCGTCATGACCGGCGCGTCCGCGGGATTGACCTTGGCGTAGGTCGGCGGATACGGCAGCGTTCTCGGCAACACGCCGGCGGCGGCGTTGATCGCGGCCTGCACGTCCTGGGTGGCGCCGTCGATGTCGCGGTTGAGATCGAACTGCAGCGAAATCTGGCTGACGCCGAACGAACTGGTCGACTGCATCGACGACAGCGACGGAATTTGCCCGAGCTGACGCTCCAGCGGCGCGGTGATCAGCGAAGCGATCACATCGGGACTGGCGCCCGGCAATTGCGTCGTCACCTGCACGGTCGGGAAATCGACCTGCGGCAGCGCCGATACCGGCAGCGCCCAATAGCCGAGTGCGCCGCCGATCAACAGCGCAATCCCCAACAGCGAGGTCGCGATCGGCCGGCGGATGAACGGTTCGGAGACGCTCATGGTTGCGTGCTCACGCTTGCGAAGTCAGGCATTCACCAAGAAGGTTTGCCAGCGACGGACTTTCAAGGTCATGGCTGCGACTTCGCTGCGCCGCCAGACGGCGCGTGCCGGCGCGGGCCCGGTTTGACCCTTTTGATCGCCCTCGCTCTGGCCGGCTTGACCTTTCTTGGCGCCCTTTGCTTGACCGTCCTGGCCCTGCGGGGCCCGGCTGCCCTTCTTGCGCGGCGCGAGATCGGCCGTCGGCGTCTGCTCGTCCTTGCCGATGATAACCTTGGCGCCATCGGACAGATTGGCAAAGCCGGTCGTCACCACGCGATCGGAGGTCGACAGTCCGCTCGCGATCACCGCATCGGTTTCGTTCTGCTGCGTCACCACGACCGGTTTGGCGGTGGCGATATTGCCGTCGCCGATGACGTAGCTGAACGTCCCGGCCGGACCGCGCTGCACCGCCGATGTCGGCACCACGATCGCCTGCATCAGCGTGTCGACCTTGAGCCGCACATTGACGAATTGCCCGGGCCAAAGCTGGAAGTTGGCATTGGGAAATTCGGCCTTCAGCTTCAGCGTCCCGGTGGTCGGATCGACCTGGTTGTCGATGCCTTTCAGCGTGCCGGTGTCGATCACGGTCGTGCCGTCATTGCCGAACACATCGACCGGCAGCGCGCCCTTGGCGGATGCCGCATTGACCCGCACGATCTGCTGCTGCGGCAGGCTGAACTGCACCGCGATCGGCTGCAACTGGGTGATGATGACAAGACCGGTGGGATCGGCGGCGTGGATGATGTTGCCCTGATCGACCTGACGCAGCCCGGCGCGACCCGACAACGGCGCGATGATCTTGGTATAGCCGAGCGTTGCCTGCGCATTGTCGATCGCCGCCTGATCGGCATTCACCAGCGCTTCCTGCTGGGCGACAACGGCGCGCTGGGTATCGGCCTGCTGCTTGGAGCCGGCATTGGAGGCGGCCAGTTGCTGATAGCGGATCAGGTCGAGGCGCTGGTTGGCGAGCAGCGCTTCATCCTGCGCCTTCTTGGCGACGGCCTGATCGTACTGCGCCTTGTAGATCACCGGATCGATCTCGCCGAGCACGTCGCCCTTCTTGACGTCCTGGCCTTCGGTGAAATTGACCGAGATCAGTTTGCCGTCGACCTGCGAGCGCACGATCACGGTGTTCAGCGCGCGGACCGCGCCGACGCCGTCGAGATAGACCGGCACGTCCTGGATGCGCGGGGTCGCCGCCAGCACCGGCACCGGCAGATCGGGGCGCGCGCCGTTGGCGGCCTTCTTTTGCTGCAGCGACGTCCAGGCGATGTAGCCGAGGCCGCCCAGGATCAGAAGCGTAATCGTGATCGAAACCGTACGTCGGCGCGCGCGCGACGCGACGCGGGCAACGCGCTCGCCGGCGGCCTTCGCAGTTTCGTTTAAATCCGGCTTAAAGAGCATTGACCGGTCTCTCCATTCTCGGCTCCCAGCCGCCGCCCAGCGCCTGGTACAGGCTGACGATCGCAAGCAGCCGGGCAAGCTGGGCCTGCCAGAGCGAATCTTCCGCCTGAAATAGCGTCGTTTGGGTATTTAGCACAGTTACGATGTCCGCGGTTCCGGCCCGAAGCTGCTGCTCGGACAATTGAAAGGCCCGCCGCGAGGCTGCCAGCACCTCGCGCTGCAGCCGCAGCTTCGCCGTGGTCTCCTTGATCGAGACCAGGGCATTGTCGACATCGGCAAATGCCGAAACCACCGTCTTGCGGTAGGTCTGCAGCAATTCATCCTGCTTCGCCCTGGTGAATTCGAAATTGCCGAGAATCCTTCCGCCGTCGAAGATCGGCTGCGTCAGGCTGCCGACCACGTTGAAGAACGCCGCATGGGGCTGGAACAGCGACACCAGCGACGAGCTCTGATAGCCGCCCTGCCCGGTCAGCTGGATGCTCGGGAAAAACTGCGCGCGGGCATTGCCGACATTGGCGGTGGCGGAGGCGAGTTGCGCCTCCTGGCGCCTGATATCCGGCCGCTGCGTCAACAACTCCGACGGCAAACCGGGCGTCACGCGCGGCGGTGAAATCCGATTGAGCGAACCGCCGGTGACGTGCACGCTTTCCGGCGGCCGCGACACCAGCGTCGCCAGCGCGTTGATGTTCTGCGCCAGCGTCTGCCGCAGCGGCGGCACCGATGCCTTTTGATTGGCCGAGAACGGCTTCCTGCTGCGCGACGTCGAGGTCGGTTCCGGTGCCGGCCTTGAAGCCGCTGCTTGATCGCCTCGAGAATGCGCGTCGCGCTGGCGATGTTGTGCTGGGCGGTGCGAAGCCGGTCCTGCGAGGCCAGCACCTGGAAATAGGCATTGGCGACGCTGGTCAGCGTGGTGAGCGCGACCACGTCGCGATCGAAGCGGTTGGCGATCGCGGTTTCCTCCGCGGCCTGCGCGGCGTCGCGGTTCTTGCCCCAGAAATCGAGTTCATAGCTGGCGCTGAGCGAGGCCGTATAGTTGACGATCTCGCGTCCGCCATTGGTCAACCCGCTGGCGCTCGAGCCCGAGTTGCGGGAATAGGTCTCCTGCCCGGTGCCGCTCAGGCTCGGCAGCAATGCCGCGCCTGCGATACGCGCCTGCGCGTCGGCCTGGATGAAGCGGGCGGTGGCGGCCGCGATGTCCAGATTGACCGGCTGGGCATCCTCCATCAAGGCGGTCAATTCCCGCGAACGAAACCCGCGCCACCAGTCGAGCGTCGGAGGCGCATCCGGATCGATCAGTCGTGCGGCCTTGTAGCCGTCGGGAATATCCAGCGCCGGATCGGGCAGATCCTGGGTCAGGACGCAACCCATCGAACTCGCGACAACGCACAGCGCTGCGAGCCGTCTTGCCACGCGACTCACGCACGGCCACGCAACGGGCAGACGCCCCGCATCTGACGCTGATGGGACCGCCGCACCGATTGGCGGATGCCTGGGGACTGACCGCAACACGTTCACCGCTGCATTTCTTCGCAAAAAAGCTGATCCCCATACTAACCGGGGGATCAGGGGGCGGACAGGCCTGTTCCGCTCTCTGTCCCCGCGATACCGTTGAATTCACAGCTTACCAGCGGCAGCGTGAACCGCCCGGTTTTCGATATTTTGTTGGGCTTTCGTGGATCAAAGCGGCTCTTAGCAAGCGGCAATCTTACCAACATTTCATGTTGTCCTGCTCCGCCCGGCGGATTTGGGATCACCCCCGCGCGCCACCCGACTGAAACTTCGCTTCGGATGCACCGTATCTCGCCCATCAACGGATGGGGGCAGGTAATGCGGGTTGCGGTTATCGGAACGGGAATTGCCGGCAATGCCGCCGCCTGGACCTTGTCGAAGCGTTATCCGGTGACGGTCTACGATCGCGAGTTGCGGCCCGGCGGACACAGCCACACCGTCACCATCGATTACGATGGAACGCCGCTTCCTGTCGATATCGGCTTCATCGTCTACAACGAGCTGAACTACCCGGACCTGACCGCATTATTCGCCCATCTCGGCGTTGAGACCGTGGAAAGCTGCATGAGTTTTGCGGTCACCGCCGACGCCGGCCGCTTCGAATGGAAAGGTGGCGGAAACAACTGGCAGGAAACCGCAATCGGCTTGTTTGCGCAGCCTTCCAACCTTCTTTCCCGGTCCTACCTGAGCATGCTCCGCGACATCCTGACCTTCAATACGCAAAGTGTAGAAGACCATGCGGCGGGAAGCCTGGCCGGCCTTACACTCGGCGAGTATTTTTGCGATCGCAAATTCGCACCCCGCCTGTTGACCGATTATCTCGCGCCGATGGGAGCCGCGATCTGGTCGGCACCGGCCAGCGAGATGCTGAATTTTCCTGCGGAGAATTTCGTCGCTTTCTTCAGCAACCATCGACTGCTGCAATACGACCGCCCGGTCTGGCGCACCGTCAAGGGCGGCAGCCAGCGCTATGTGGAGAAGCTGACCGCCGCATTCCGCGACCGACTGAGGCTTGGCTGCGCCGTGACATCGATCGAACGCACGCCGCACGGCGTCATCGTCCATGACAGCCACGGTGGAAAAAATACCTACGATCACGTCGTGATCGCCGCGCACAGCGATCAGGCGCTCGCCATGCTTCCGGATGCCGACAACTGCGAGCGCGCAATACTCGGCGCCATCGGCTATGCCCCCAACACCGTCTATCTGCACCGCGATATCAGATTGATGCCGAAGCGCAGGCGCGCCTGGGCATCGTGGAATTTCCTCCGCTGGCAGCGCGAGGGCACCACCGAAAACGACGTCGCGGTGACCTACTGGATGAACCGGCTGCAGGGCATCGACGCCGACAAACCGCTGTTTGTCAGCCTCAATCCGCCATTCGAGCCCGCTCCGGAACTGACATTCGGCAAATATATCTGCGAACATCCGCAGTATAATGCGGCAGCCTTTGCCGCCCAGAAGCGGTTGGACGAAATTCAGGGCCGGCGCCATACCTGGTTCTGCGGCGCCTGGACCGGATACGGCTTTCATGAGGATGGCTTGCGGTCCGGGCTCGCCGTGGCCGAAGCGTTGGGCGCAACGGCACCCTGGCGGGAGCCGGCGCCCGAACTGGCGCAAGCCGCGGAGTAAGGCATGCTGGACCAAGCCGCCAAAGCTGAAGACCATGGCAATCCGCATGACGCAGCCGCGGCGCTGTATTTCGGCGAGGTGATGCACGCCCGCCTCAAGCCGATGGGCCACCGCTTCAGCTATCGCGTCATGAGCCTGTTGATCGATCTCGACCGGCTGGATGCCGCCGACCGTCAGTCGCCACTGTTCGGCGTGAACCGGGCGGCCCTGTACAGCTTCAACGAGGCCGATCACGGCGCGCGCGACGGATCGCGCTTGCGCTCGTATGCGCAACGCCGCGCGGCCGAGTGCGGCATCGACCTCACGGACGGTCGCGTCTTGCTGCTGTGCTATCCGCGCCTGCTCGGCTTCACCTTCAATCCGCTGTCGGTCTATTTCTGTTACCGCGCCGGCGGTGAACTCGCCCTGATGATTTATGAGGTGCGCAATACCTTCGGCGACATCCACGCCTATGTCCTTCCGGTGAAGCCCGGCGAGGTCAGCAAGGCCGGTGTCCGGCAAGCCCAGGAAAAACTGTTTTACGTCTCGCCCTTCATCGAAATGGCGATGCGTTATCATTTCCGGGTATCGCCGCCGGGAGAACACGTCAGGTTGCGAATCCTGGAAACCGACCGCGAAGGCCCGCTGCTGGCCGCGACCTTCAACGGCCGCCGCCGCGAGCTGACCACCGCGGCGCTGCTGCGCTCCTTCTTCTCGCTGCCGCTCGTGACCCTGAAGATCGTCTCCGCGATCCACTGGGAGGCGTTGCGGCTGTGGCTCAAGGGCGCGCGGCTGGTGCCACGTCCGAAGGCCCCACCTCCCGGCTTGGCGATTGGCGAACACCACGATTATACTGGCACCGCGTTATCTGCCGTCGGGCGCGAGCCCGGTACGCGGCAAAACGCTCTGGTCCAGTGAAGGCAGGAGCTGGGACTAATCGGCCCAGGCGAAACACGGACACAGAGCTCACTCGGCGGGTTCGGACATGTCTGCGTTGATCTCAGTCACACCCGACAATGTGGATACCGTGCTGTCGGACTTGCCCCGGCTGGTTCGGCTGGCGTTCGGATTCGGATCGAGGCTGCGGCGCGGCACGCTCCTTGTAACGCTTCCCGATGGCCGCATGCTGCGGCTGGGCGGCATGGAGCCGGGCCCGCAGGCCGCCATGAAACTCTATGGCTACGGTTTTGCCTCGCGACTCCTGAACGGCGGCGACATCGGGATAGCCGAGGCCTATCTGAACGGCGAATGGGACACGCCCGACCTGACGCAGTTTCTCTATCTCTTCTGCGTCAATCACGATTTGATTCAGGCGATGCTCGGCGACAAGCCGCTGATGCGCTTTGTGCAGATCGTCCGGCACTGGTTCAATCGCAATACCAAACGACAGGCACGCCGCAACATCTACGCGCATTACGACATCGGCAACGCGTTTTATTCGGCCTGGCTCGACCCGAGCATGACCTATTCCTCGGCGCTGTTCGAGGATGACACGCCTGACCTCGCGGCCGCGCAAAACAACAAATACCGCAGACTTGCCGAAGCGATCGATCTGCAACCCGGCCAGAAATTACTGGAGATCGGGTGCGGATGGGGCGGTTTTGCGGAATACGCCGCCAAGATCTGGGGCGCCCGGGTGGTCGGGCTCACCATCAGCCGCGAGCAGCGCGACTTCGCGCAAGCCCGCATCCAGAACGCCGGCCTTGGCGAGAAGGTCGAGATCCGGTTGCAGGACTATCGCGACGAGCGCGACCACTACGACCGGATCGCCTCGATCGAGATGATCGAGGCGGTCGGCGAGCAGTTCTGGCCGAAATATTTTTCACAAGTCCGCGACCGGCTGCTGCCCGGCGGGCTCGCCGGCATCCAGGCGATCACCATTCAGGACAGCCTGTTCCAGACCTACCGCCGCGAAGTCGATTTCATCCAGCGTTACGTTTTTCCCGGCGGAATGCTGCCCTCGCCGCAGGTGCTGAAATCGCTCGGCGAGCGCTTCGGCATTCCCGTCATTCGCGAACGCATTTTCGGGCAAGATTATGCCAAGACACTCGCGACATGGCGAAATAATTTCCGCGCGGCGTGGCCGAACCTGACGCCGCTCGGCTTCGACGACCGCTTTCGGCGGCTGTGGGAATATTACCTCGCCTATTGCGAGGCCGGATTCCTGTCGGGAAATATCGACGTCCGCCAGGTCGTGTTCGCGAAATCCAACTAGCTGCACTGCGGAATCCGGCGCAGAACGCGCTTTCACTTTCCCCGACCGCGCTCTAGGGTCATCGCCGGATTTCGCAACAGACTGGCAATTTTTCGCAAATGACCATCTACAAAGACGTCGTCGAAGCCATCGGCAATACGCCGCTGATCAAGTTGCGGCACGCATCCGAAGCGACCGGCTGCACCATTCTCGGCAAGGCTGAATTCATGAATCCCGGCCAGTCGGTGAAAGACCGCGCCGGCAAATGGATGATCCTCGAAGCCGAAAAGCGCGGCGAGCTCAAGCCCGGCGGGTTGGTGCTGGAAGCGACCGCCGGCAATACCGGTATCGGTCTTGCGGTGGTGGCGAACGCGCGTGGGTACCGGACATTGATCCTGATCCCGCAAACCCAGAGCCAGGAAAAGAAAGACATGCTTCGGCTATGCGGCGCGGAGCTGATCGAAGTGCCGGCGCTGCCTTACAAAAATCCCAACAATTACCAGCATGTCGGCAAGAGGCTGGCCGCGCAGCTGCGCAAGAGCGAGCCGAACGGCGTGCTGTTCGCCGACCAGTGGAACAATCTCGATAACGCCAAGGCGCACTACGATTCGACCGGTCCGGAAATCTGGCAGCAGACCAGCGGCAAAGTTCGATGGGTTCATCTGCTCGGTCGGCACCGGCGGCACGCTGGCCGGCACCAGCCGTTATCTGAAGGAAAAGCACCCGGGCATCGTCGTCGCCTGCGCCGATCCGCCGGGATTTGCGATGTATGAACTGTTCAAGCACGGCAACGCCAAATCGACGCCGGGCGATTCCATCACCGAAGGCATCGGGCTAGGCCGCGTCACGCCCGTGATCGAGACCGCGAAGGTCGACGACGCCTTTCTGATCCCCGATGAGGAATCCGTGCAGGTGATCTATGATCTGCTCGAGCACGAAGGCCTGTGCCTCGGCGGCTCGAGCGGCGTGAACGTCGCCGGCGCGATCCGCCTCGCCAAACAGCTCGGACCCGGCAAAACCATCGTGACGATCCTCTGCGATTCCGGCAATCGCTATCAATCTAAACTGTTCAATCCGGACTTCATGCGCTCGAAGAACCTGCCGGTGCCGGCGTGGCTCGAGCGGCACAGCAAAATCGACGTGCCGTTCGAGAAGGTGTGATCGTCCGGGAGGCGAATAGCGAGCGGCGAGTGGAAATTCGCTATTTGCCGTCCATCACCGCAAAATCTGGCTGAGAAAAAGCTTGGTCCGCGCGTGTTGCGGGTTGGCGAAGAAGTTTGCCGGCGTGTTTGCCTCGATAATCTGGCCGGCGTCCATGAACACGATGCGGTTGGCCACTTCGCGGGCAAATCCCATTTCGTGGGTGACGACCAGCATGGTCATGCCTTCCTTCGCCAGATCGACCATGGTGTCGAGCACTTCCTTGACCATTTCGGGATCCAGCGCCGAGGTCGGCTCGTCGAACAGCATGACCTTGGGGTTCATGGTCAGCGCCCGCGCAATCGCCACGCGCTGTTGCTGGCCGCCCGACAATTGGCCCGGAAATTTATTCGCCTGCTGCGGGATTTTCACCCGCTCCAGATATTTCATGGCGGCGGCTTCGGCATCCTTCTTCGGAATATTGCGCACCCAGATCGGCGCCAGCGTGCAATTCTCGAGCACGGTCAGGTGCGGAAACAGATTGAAACTCTGGAAAACCATGCCGACTTCGCGCCGGACCTCGTCGACCCGCCGCAGATTCGGACCGAGCTCGATACCGTCGACGACGATCTCGCCTTCCTGAAATTCCTCAAGCGCGTTGATGCAGCGGATCAGCGTCGACTTGCCCGAACCGGACGGGCCGCAGATCACGATACGCTCGCTCTTGCCGACATCGAGGTTGATATCGCGCAGCACGTGAAAATCGCCATACCACTTGTTGAGGTCGGCAATGCTGACAATGGAGTTATCGGTCATGGTTTTTTTTACTCAGTTACCCGCGGTGAGCGTTCAGGCGGTGCTCGACGAACAATGAATAGCGCGACATTCCAAAACAGAAAACGAAGTAGATGATTCCGGTAAACGCAAAGCCGGTAAACAGCGTCGTCGGCGTCGACCAGACCGGATCGGAAAACGCCGCCCGCAATTGCCCAAGCAAATCGAACAGTGCCACGATCGAGACCAGCGAGGTGTCCTTGAACAAGCCGATGAAGCTGTTGACGAGGCCGGGAATGACGTGTCGTAGCGCCTGCGGCATCACGATCAGCCCGGTGGTCTTGCCCCAGGACAGGCCGAGCGCCTTCGCAGCCTCATTCTGCCCGCGCGGGATCGCCTGCAGGCCGCCCCGGATGACCTCGGCAATATAGGCGCCGGCAAACAGGGCGACGCCAATCAGGACGCGCACCAGCCCGTCCACCGTGAAGCCGGTGGGAACGAACAGCGGCAGCATGTAGGTCGCGAAAAACAGCACGGTAATCAGGGGAACGCCACGCCAGAATTCGATGAACGTGATCGAGAAAATCCGGATCAGCGGAAAGGTCGAGCGCCGCCCGAGCGCCAAAGCGATGCCGACCGGCATCGAGGCGACGATGCCGGTGACCGACACCACCAGTGTCACCAGCAGACCGCCCCAAAGCCGTGTATCGACCACAGGCAAGCCGCCACGATCGAGACCCATCGCCGCAATGACGATCCCGGTGCCGGCAAAAATCGCCAGGCTGATGATCAGCGAGCGCCAGCCGGCGCGAACGCCGCCGTTAAGAACGAACAAACCCGTCGAAACGATCGTCGCGGTGGCGGCGAAATCGAACCACACCGGGTTGGCCGAGGCCTGAATTCGATCGCCAAGCCAGGTCAGCGGCCAGATCAGCCAGGAAACAACCGCGCTCAGCAGCAGCAGTATTTTGCCGAGCAACCACAGCAGCGGACCGATCACGGCGGTCGCTTCGCCCACGCCGGCGAGCTTGCGGCCGCCTTCGCCGATGCTGTCGCTTAGCCCCGAAAGCAATCCAGCCGTCCAGCTTACCCCGAACCCCTTCAAACCGCCGCCGTGCAACAGGAAGAAGGCGACCACCGGAAACGCCACGAAGAACAGTCCAGCGTTGAGGCCCTTGGCTGGCAGTCGCGGAATCAACAGCGGCAACAGCAGCAGCGCTGCGAGGAAAAATGTCAGGTTGGCCCGCCACCGCTCGGCCTCCGGGTAGAATCCGTAAACGAACTGGGTGAACTTCGCCTCGATGAATGGCCAGCAGGCGCCGACCGCGTGTCCGGCATTTTCCGCCAGACAGGCGTTGCGATCCTGGCCGGTCCAGACCGCATCGATCAGAAGAAATCTTATCGCAGGAACGACCGTATACCACAGCAGCAGCGCGCCCAGAATCGTCATCAGAATATTGGCCGGCGAACTGAGCAGACGCGTGCGCAGCAAGCCGACAAAGCCGGTGGTCTTGACTGGTGCGTTCCGTTCGGGAACCAACACCTCGCGGACAAAAGACGGTGTGGCGATATCGCTCATGGACCGAGACTCCGGCCGAGCCGCCATCCGTAGAAACTCATGATTGCGCTGGTGACGAGTGAGATCAAGAGATAGACCCCCATGGTGACCGAGATGATTTCGATCGCCTGTCCGGTCTGGCTGAGCGCCGTTCCCGCAAACACCGAAAACAGGTCGGGATAGCCGATCCCCACCGCCAGCGACGAGTTTTTCGTAAGATTCAGATACTGGCTGGTGAGCGGAGGCAGAATCACCCGCATTGCCTGCGGCACCACGATCAGCCGCAAGGTCGAACCGCGTGCCAGGCCAAGCGATGCTCCGGCTTCCGTTTGCCCTTTATGCACCGATTGAATGCCGGCACGCACGATTTCGGCGATGAAGGCCGCGGTGTAGGTCGACAGCGCCAACGTCAGCGCCACGAATTCGGGAATGACGCGCGATCCGCCGGAGAAATTGAACCCCTTGAGGACGGGCAACTCAAACGTCAGGGGCGCGCCAAACAAAAGCGCGGTCAGCAGCGGCAGCCCGATCAGCACGCCGATCATGTAAGGCCAGATCGCGATCAGTCTGCCGTACTCGAACAGCTGGCGGCGCGCATAGCGTCGCAACAGCAGGCAGGCGACGATGGCGACCAGGACGGCGAACGCGAACGGCTCCAGGCCGGCGCTGGCGATCGGCTTGGGAATCACCAAACCGCGGTTGGAGAGAAAGAAGGCGTCGAACAGCGAGATGCTCTGCCGGGGGTTGGGAAGCGCGCCGAGCACGGCGAGATACCAGAACAGGATCTGGAACAATGGCGGCAGGTTGCGTATCAGTTCGACATAGCCGCCGCAGATGCGCGACAGCAGCCAGTTTGGCGACAACCGACCCAGCGCTACCAGAAAACCGAGGATGGTCGCAAAGAAGATACCGATGACTGCGACCAGCAACGTATTGAGCAAACCGACAACAAACACCCGCATATAGGAGTCGGATCCGGAATACGGGATCAGGCTCTGGCTGACGTCGAAACCTGCATTATTTTTCAAAAACCCGAAGCCGGAGGTGATCCGCTGCGTCTCCAGGTTGGCCCGCGCATTGGCCACGATCTCATAACCGATCCAGGCCAAGGCTGCGACGAATACGATCTGGAAGAAAAATCCACCCCACCCCGCACGCCCGCCGAGGGCGCGCCGCAACCGGGCGACGAACTGCGGCGGTGGTTTTCGGGGCTCGATGCTCATCGCCGCGGCCGCCTGGCCTGCGCTCAGCGGATCGGCGGCGCATACTGAATTCCGCCCTTGTTCCAGAGCTGGTTGAGCCCGCGCGCAATTCCGAGCTTCGAGCCGGCGCCGACATTGCGATCGAACGATTTACCGTAATTGCCGACCGCCTTCACGATCCGCGATACCCAATCCTTGGTGAGGCCGAGTTGTTCGCCGAGATTGCCGTCGGTACCGAAAACCCGCTTGAAATCCGGTTTGTCGGATTTTGCCATTTCATCGACGTTCTTCTGGGTTACCCCCATCTCTTCGGCGGTCACCATGGCGAACAACACCCATTTCACGATGTCGAACCATTGATCGTCGCCATGACGCACCATCGGACCGAGCGGCTCCTTGGAGATGATCTCCGGCAGCACCACGTGGTCGGCCGGGTTTGAAAGCTTCAAACGATCGGCATAAAGCCCCGACACGTCGGTGGTAAAGACGTCGCAGCGGCCGGACTCATAGGCCTTGACGGCCTCGTCGTTCGTGCCGAACGCAATCACCTCATACTTCATATTATTGCCCTTGAAGTAGTCAGCGAGATTCTGCTCGGTCGTGGTCCCCGTCTGCACGCAAACCGACGCGCTGTTCAGTTCCAGCGCGGAGTTCACTTTGAGCGATTTTTTCACCATGAAGCCCTGGCCGTCATAATAAGTAACGCCGGTGAAATTCGCGCCGAGCGAGGTATCGCGCGACAGCGTCCAGGTGGTGTTGCGCGACAGCAGGTCGACTTCGCCGGACTGCAGGGCCGTAAAGCGATCCTTGGCCGATAACGGCACAAACTTGACCTTGCTCGGATCGTTGAAGATCGCCGCCGCGATCGCGCGACAGACGTCGACGTCAAGCCCGGTCCAGTTGCCCTTGTCGTCGGGCACCGAAAAGCCCGGCAAGCCCTGGCCCACGCCGCAGGAAACCATGCCCCGGTCCTTGACCGTCTTGAGCGTTTGCGCGTTGGCGGCCCCGGTCGAAAGAACGGCGGCGAGAACAAGGGTAAAAACCAGAGATACGCGTTTCATGGCAAAGCCTTTCAAGGTCGTCCGGGAACGTTCGCTTACCATTGCTTGCGCCGTCAAAGGGCCAACCCTGCGATCCACCGTTGCGAACGCCGGCCCGACGGGCAATTTGGCGTCTCATCCGGTCAAGCGATGGATCGATGGTCGCGGCAGGCCCCTCAACTTGCAGCGACGGAATAGTTGGCAGGCATCACAGAACGACTGGCGATCCGGGTCAAGGGGTTGACGAGCGACTTCTGTGTCCTGTTATTAACAAACCCGGCCCAAACCCGCCGTCCGGCGGGCTTTCAAGGGCGTCGCGGCTGCGGCAAGGGTTTTTGGTGGCGGCGCACGCATGAGTTCTAGCAAAGATGACGGGCCATCGAGCCCGCAGCGGGCCGAAACCACCCTGGTCACGGCGGGCCGCGACACCAAGGCGCAGAAGGGCTTCGTCAATCCCGCAGTCGTTCATGGCTCGACCGTGCTTTATCCGACCGCGGAGGATCTGCACGCCCATCGCGGCGAATTCCAGTATGGCCGCCGCGGCACCCCGACCACCAAGGCGTTGCAGGAAGCGCTGATGGCGCTGGAAGGCCCGCAATGCGCCGGCGTCGGTATCGCGCCTTCGGGGCTGGCGGCGATCAGCACTACCCTTCTTTCGGTGTTGAGGGCTGGCGATCATCTTCTCGTGTGCGACAACGCCTACCGCCCGACGCGAAATTTCTGCAACGGCATGCTCGCCCGCTATGGCGTCGAAACCAGCTACTTCAATCCGTTGGACCTCGCCGGCATCGCCGCATTGTTCAGGCCGAATACCAGAGCGGTAGTGGTCGAAGCGCCCGGCTCGCAGTCGTTCGAAATGACCGACATTCCCGCGGTCGCTTCGCTTGCGCATGCGCGCGGCGCACTGGTCATCGACGACAATACCTGGGCCACGGCTTTGTATCACCGTTCGCTGGAACAAGGCGTCGACATCAGCATGCAGGCGGCGACCAAATATATCGGCGGGCACTCCGACATCATGTTCGGCACCATCGCCGCCAATGCAAAAGCCTGGCCGCTGGTTGCGGAAGCGATCCAGCTTCTCGGCGTCTGCGCGGGGCCGGATGACGTGTTTCTGGCGCTGCGCGGATTGCGGACACTCGCGGTGCGGCTTGAGCAGCACAACAAGGCCGGACTGGAAATGGCGCGTTGGCTTGCGACACGGCCCGAGGTCGCAAGGGTGTTGCATCCCGCGCTCGAAGGCGATCCGGGCCACGCGATCTGGAAGCGGGATTTTACCGGCGCCTCCGGCCTGTTTAGTATCGTTCTCAAGCCCGCGCCGCAAAAAGCCGTGGATGCCATGCTCGACACCGTCAAGCTGTTCGGGTTGGGCTATTCATGGGGCGGCTTCGAGAGCCTTGTCATCCCGTTCGACTGCGCGGCTTACCGCACCGCCACCAAATGGGCGCCGGGCGGCCCGACCCTGCGACTCCATATCGGACTGGAGAATGTCGAGGATCTCAAGGCCGATCTCGTGCGCGGGTTTGAAGCCTTCAACGCCACGGTCTAGGGCGAAGCGCGAAGGCGATCTCAACGCCCGCTAAAGATTCGCCCTGCGCTTTGAGGCGGTTTCGACCAGAGTCAATTTGGTCGAGGGCACGCCGGCTTTCAAAAGTCCTTCACGATAATGGGCGGTGTCGGCCGGATTTTTCCAACGGAAATTTCTGAGATGCCGCTCAACGGTGATGCCGGGGAAGCCGTTCAACAAAACTTCGGCAGCTTTTGCCGCTTCCTCCGTCCGCCCCAATTGCGCAAGCGCGGCCGCGCGTACCGCGAGCACTTGAAGATGACTGGGATTCAAATACAGGGCTTCGCGGGCCCACGACAGCGAGGCGTCGTATTGCCGAAGGAGGTAATGGCTGAATGCGTTCAACGCCGCCCATTGATATCTGGGATCGCTGTTGCCGGGCTGCACGGCCATCGAAAACAGTTCGATCGCCTTTCGATGCTCGCCGATGACAAGATAACAAATTCCGAGAACGCCGCGAGCGCCCATATCGTACGGATTCAGTTCGACCGCCTTTTTCGCGGCATCCAGCGCAGCCTCGTGGTTGCCCCCCATTGCCTGGATATAGGCGAGAATTGAATATGCGAACGACGAGCGTGGATCGAGCCGAACGCTGTTTTCCGCAGAACTCATCGCCTCCGTCCACAATTCGCGCGTACTCCTGATCCACCCGAACTGCACGCCCTGCACCAGGATCGTGGCGAGATAGGCGCGCGCGATCGAAAGCGACGGGTCGAGCGCAATGGCCTGCCTGAGCAAGACGATCGAGTCTTCATAATCGCCCTTTGTCGGCCGATAATAGTAAGAGAGCCCCCTCAGGAACCGGTCCCAAGCGGTCAGGCTGGTGGAGGATGATCGAGCCCGCGCGGATGCTTCCGCACGAAATATCTCCGGCGCCAATGCGGCGGACAGATTCGCGGTAATTTCGTCCTGCATCGCAAACAATTCGCCGATGTCCCGGTCATATCGGCCGGTCCATAATTGCTCGCCGGTCTCGGGCACCATCAGTTCGGCGGTTACACGGATTTTATTTCCGGCACGCCGCACCGAACCCTGGATCAGGTAGTTCGCGTCAATCTCGCGCGCGATCAGGCGCATGTTCTGGCTTTTGCCTTTGAATGCAAAAGTGGAATTTCTGCTCAGCACGCGATAAAATGATTGCAACGACAGCGCGTGGATCAAGTCTTCGGTCAGGCCGTCGGAAAAATATTCGTCGGCGCTGTCGCTGAGATTCTTGAAGGGAAGCACTCCCAAGATCGCCGTACGATACTGGGCCGGCAGGTCTGACGTATCCCCGGCCTCGCGAGTGCCGGACCGCGCGGGCGTCCAGGTCCAGACATTAAGCGGCTCGGCGATATTCTTGAACCGGTGCACGCCGGCATCGACAAAAGTTGCGTTGAGGTGCTTGCTCGCCTCATCGTAGGCCTTTGCCGAAACTGCCACGCCGCCGGGGACCGCAATCGCTTCGAGACGGACGGCGATATTCACGCCGTCGCCGAATACTTCGTCTTCGTCGGCCATCACATCGCCCATGTGGACGCCCAGACGGAATTGCATAACCCGATCCGCCGGCAGTTCGCTGTTGCGCTCGGCCATCAGCGTTTGCACCGCCATGGCACATTCCAGTGCCCCTACGATGCTCGGAAACTCCAGCAAGAAGCCGTCGCCGGTGTTCTTCACAAGCCGGCCGCCATGATTGAGAATGACCGGGTAAACCGCGCTTCGATGGGCCTTGAACGCGGCATGGGTTCCCGCCTCGTCGGCACCCATCATTCGCGAGTAGCCGGCGACGTCCGCGCAAATGATGGCCGATAGGCGTCTCTCCATCTCTATCTCTTGCGCTCCCAGCTACGAAAATATCACGCTACGTGGTCGGCCAATCGAATCCAATGGCTTTTAGAACACCCTGTCCATGCAGCAAACCACCGGCACGTGGTGTGCCAGCCACCCGCTATGGCGCCGGCCGGATCATCGTTGCGAGGCCGCGGCCTTCGCGTCGGCCCGTTGCCGGTAATCGGGATGTGGTCGAGTAACTTGCGCAGGGCGTGGGGCGTTTTGGCTTTTTTAACGATAACACTCCGTTCACCATGAGGACAAATCCTCGAATTCCTTTCGACAAACTCCTGAGGGCCTCAAGTTCGCTTATACTTTTACCGCTTAGTCATGCCTGAAGGAGAAGCTGCCGCCGAGTTTCAGCGTTCCTGCGTAAAAGTAAGTAGTAAGCGTATGAATATCGCACGTATTGTCGTCCTTACCATCGCTCTTTGCGCCGGTGGCGTCGCCGCATATCTCGCGAGCGGATCCGACAAACCGCCCCCTTCCGCGCCGGTCGCCCAACTGCAAACTGTGGACGTGCTGGTGGCGAAGTCCGACATCGGTCTTGGCCAGACGGTCACGCCGGGCGATGTTCAGTGGCAGACTTGGCCGGCAGCGACCGCAAGCAACAATTTTATCCGCCGCAGCGAGCGTCCCGACGCCACAAAGGATGTCGCCGGCTCGATTGCTCGCGCGCCATTCCTCGCGGGCGAGCCGATCCGGGAGCCGAAGCTCGTCAAGCCTAACGGATCGGGCTTCATGGCGGCGATCCTGCCCACGGGCATGCGGGGCATCTCGACTGAAATCTCGCCCGAGACTGGCGCCGGCGGCTTCATCCTGCCGAACGACCGCGTCGACGTTATTCTTTCGAAGCGCGAGAAGAGTCCGTCAGGTTCGACCGATATCATCACCTCCGAAATCATCTTGTCGAATGTCCGCGTTCTCGCGATCGACCAGGCGCCCAAGGAAAAAGACGGCCAGAACGCGGTGGTCGGCAAGACCGTGACGCTCGAGCTGAAGCCCGAGCAGGCCGAGACGCTGGCGCGCGCGCGCCAGACCGGCACGCTGGCGCTGGCGCTTCGCAGCATCACCGACATCAACGTGGTCGAGAACAGCTCCGACGATCAGGCTCTCAAGCGCGGCGATAGCATCAGCACGGTTCGCTACGGCGTGCCGAGTACGACGACAATACAGAAGTGACTGAAAGGACGTCCGTTATGAAATGCAGGGGAAATCAGCTGACAATGCGGGCGTTAATCCGCACCCTGTCATTTTCGGTCGCCGCGACGCTGATTCTCGAACCGGTCCTGACGCCGGCGGCGGCGAATGACGACACGCCGCTGGTCGCTCCCGCACAAACCAAAATGCGCTTTCTTGCACTCGGCATCGGCAAATCGGTCGTGGTCGATCTGCCGCGCGGCATCAAGGACGTTTTGGTCGCCGATCCCAAGATCGCAAACGCCGTCGTGCGCTCCCCGCAGCGCGCCTACATCATCGGCGCGGCAGTCGGCCAGACCAACGTGGTATTCTTCGATGCCGCGGATCAGCAGATCGCCTCCTATGACATCGCGGTCAAACGCGACCTCAACGGCGTGCGCGCCGCGCTGAGGCAAATGCTGCCGACGTCCGGTATCCAGGCCGAAGGCGTCGGCGATGGCGTCATGTTGACCGGCTCGGTATCCAGTCCGATCGAGGCGCAGCAGGCGGGCGATGTTGCCGCACGGCTGGTGGGTGGCGCCGACAAGGTCGTCAACTCCATCGTGGTTCGCAGCCGCGATCAGGTGATGCTGAAGGTTTCGGTTGCCGAAGTGCGGCGGGACATCGTCAAGCAATTGGGCGTCGATCTCAGCGCCAGCATGAATTTCGGCACCGCGGTGGTGAATTTCAACAACACGAACCCATTCACCGCCAACAATGGGCCGCTCGTCCCCAACAACGGCTTGGCTGCCGGGGCGCTGACCAAGGGCCTGCCCTCGGTAACCGCGACGATGCGGGCGATGGAGAACGCGGGCGTGGTGCGGACGCTGGCGGAGCCCAATCTGACGGCAATTTCCGGCGAGTCCGCGACATTCATTTCCGGCGGCGAATTTCCAATTCCGACCGGCGTAACCTGCCAAACCACCGTGCAGGGCGCGATCGGAAACTGCATCCAGACCGTGACCTTCAAGAAATTCGGCATCTCGCTCAACTTCACGCCGGTGGTGCTGAGCGAGGGACGGATCAGCCTGCATGTGATGACCGAGGTGTCGGAAGTCTCGGCCGAAAATGCTCTGACCGGCGGTGCCGGTGGAACGACGATTTCCTCGATCAAGACCCGCCGCGCCGAAACCACGCTGGAAATCCCCTCCGGAGGATCCATGGCGATGGCAGGCCTGATTCAGGAACAGACCAAGCAGGCCGTCAGCGGATTGCCGGGTCTGGATCAAGTGCCCGTTCTTGGCGCGCTGTTCAGGAGCCAGGACTTCATCAATCACGAGACCGAACTGATGGTGCTGGTGACGCCCTATGTCGTGCGGGCGGTGGCGCAGAAAGAATTGTCGCGCCCCGATGACGGGTTTGCGCCCGCTTCGGACTCCCAATCGACCCTGCTCGCCCAGATTACCCAGATCTACGGCCTTCCCGCGCGCGTCGAGGCGATTGGAAGCCATCAGGGCAATTTTGGCTTCATCATCGACTGAGACGGGGCTGCCCGACCAATGCGGGACGAGGACGGAACAATGACCAACAGAACACCAGTGGATCGGTACCGGGCGGTGCGCCTGCTCTGCGCCCTCGCCGGCCTTTCCGCAGCACTCGGTGCATGCACCTTGACTGGCGAAGAAATCGTGACGGCGAGCGTTGCCAACGATTACCGCCTGCGTCACCCGATCGCTGTTCAGGAAGCCAACCGTTCAATCGTTATTTTCGTCGGTCATGCACGCGGCGGCCTGACCGCTCCGCAACGTGCCGACGTCGTGGGACTGGCGCGAATCTGGGTTCAGGAAGGCACCGGAGCGATCGTGGCGGACGTGCCGGTCGATACCCCGAACGCACGCGCCGCGGCGGATTCGTTTCGGGAAATTCAGACGCTGCTTGCAGCCGGTGGCGTGCCGCCGCACGGGATCAGATTGCATCACTACCATCCGGACGACCCGCGGACGTTGGCGACGATCAGGCTGAGTTATCCCAGGATTTCAGCAGTGGCCGGCCCCTGCGGGCTGTGGCCGCAGGATATCGGACCTTCGGTATTGGACAATGGCTATAACGAAAACAAACCCTATCACAATTTTGGTTGCGCCACGCAGCGTAACCTCGCGGCGATGATCGACAATCCGTCGGATCTCGAGCAGCCGCGGCCGGAAACGCCTGCCTATACGACACGGCGCGACATCGCATTCGACAAGTATCGCAAGGGCAATACGACCACGACCGTCTATCCCGAAGCCGACAAGGCCAAACTCAGCGACACAGGAAAATGATCAGCCACGCCCGCCAGAAATCCGACGAGCTGCAGGACGACACCCCGCACGTGGACGATTACATCGCGCCGGCGCCGCGCGTGTCGGTGCAGGCTTTTTGCGAATCCGTGGAAACCGCATCCGCGGTGAGATTGGCGGGCGAAGATCGCCGCCTCGCCAAGGCCCATCTGACCGTTCAAATGGGCGGTGTGGCAGCGGCTATCGAATCCTATCGCACGGTGCCCACGCCTAACGTGATCATTCTCGAAACCGAAGCCCATAGCGATATCCTCGCCGGCCTCGATCAACTTGCAACCGTCTGCGATGCCGGAACCCGCGTCGTGGTGATCGGCGGCGCCCACGACGTCGCGCCCTATCGCGAACTGGTGCGCCGCGGCGTCAACGACTACGTCATCGGCCCGGTCGTTACCCTTGATGTGGTGCGCTCGATTTGCAGCCTGTTCTCGGCCTCGGAGGCCATCACCGTCGGCCGGATCATCGCGGTCGTCGGTGCAAAGGGCGGCGTTGGCGCATCCACCATCACCCACAACGTGGCCTGGGCGATTGCGCGCGATCTCGCGATGGATTCCGTCGTCATCGATCTCGACCTCGCATTCGGCACGGCCAGTCTCGATTACAACAAGGATCCGCTGCAGGGTATCGCTAACGCGGTGTTTTCAACCGATCGGCCCGATACCGCGCTGATTGAACGCCTGCTTGCGAAATGCACCGACAACCTCAGCCTGCTCGCGGCGCCGGCGACGCTCGAGCGGGTCTACGACTTCGGCGAGCAGGCCTTCGATGCGATCTTCGATACGCTGCGCATGACGACGCCCTGCATCGTGCTCGACATTCCCCACCAATGGTCGGGATGGACCAGGCGCGCCCTGGTCGGCGCCGACGAAATTCTGATCGTTGCCGAGCCCGACCTCGCCAATCTGCGCAATACCAAGAACCTGCTGGGCATGCTCACGGCGGCGCGGCCCAACGATCGGATGCCGCTATATTGTCTCAATCAGGTCGGCATGCCGAAGCGCCCTGAAATCAGCGTACGCGAATTCGCCAAGGCCGTGGAGTATCCGCCGATTGCAGCGATTCCATTCGATTCGCGCATGTTCGGATCGGCTGCCAACAACGGTCAGATGATCGCCGAAATCTCCGCGGGCCACCGCACCACCAAGACCCTTCTGCAGATGGCGCAACGGCTAACCGGCCGCGGCGAGACCAAAATGCCGCGGGGGTCATTCCTGTCGCCACTCCTCAGGAAACTGCGGGCAAAATAGTCCGCGCGTGGAGCGCCTTCGGCGTTTCGCAAACGCCGATTTTGTCGCAGCCGAAGCAATCCGGCCCCGATTTCGTCAAAGGTCAATTGGGGCGCGCGATCGGGGTCCCCGATATCTTCTCCGCATGGGCGCGCGCATTTTCCTTCAGCGACAGCAGTCGCTTCAGATAGGCGACGTTCGCCTCGGCTTCCTCCGCCGGACGATCGGCCCTCACGATGCTTTCAGCCTCCGCAACCCTGCCCTGCAGGCCTATTACCATCGCCAAATTCAGCCGCACACGCGGATCCGCATCCGCCCCGCTCTGCGCGCGGCGCAAGGTCTCCTCCGCTTTGGGAAGATCCTTCGTAAGGACATAGGAAAGACCGAGATTGGACAGGACCGTTGGCTCGTCGGGCGCGATTTTTAGCGCGCTCGCGTAATACTGCCGCGCTTCCTCGTATCGGCCAAGCTGATCGAGCACAGCTCCCTGAGCCGAGAGGATCCGCCAATCGGGATCGTCGGGTGTATGGGCGCGGCTGAGGACGTCGAATGCCTGCTGGAAATTGCCGTTGTCGGCCAGCGCACGGCCATAGCCGGCGAGCAGCGCCTTGTTATCGGGTTGACCGAGCGTGGCCTGTTCGAGCATCGCGACCGCCTGGGATCGCTGTCCGGAGGCCCGTAGCGCCTTTGCGTATTGTAACGCCGCGTCGGCGTCCTTTGGGTTCGCACGAAAGCGGTCTCGATAGGATTCGAGATCGCGCCGGGGCTCGGCATGGCTTGATTCTGCCTTTTCACCCAGAGACCCCGTAATATCCGACAGGCCTGCGGTCTGGCAGCTGCAGAGCGTCAATACCAGGATCGCGGACGACGCTGTGAATGTAACTAGTCTTGCGACGCAAGACGGCGCGAGCAACGGCCGGAGCATGTACCTTGACCCTGGTAGGCGACTGACCAGGGATGCTCACAGTTTAACCCTAACGTCCGGTTAAGCCGGGAACCGGAGGGTTTGGTGGGCCTTGTTTTGCCAGCAGGGACGCGAACCAAGCCGACGGATGGACAGGACTTTTCCGGCCTAGTCGATGAATTCAGCGCCGAATTCGCAACCGATTCGCCAGGCCAGCCGACATTGGCGTGGTCGGCCGGCCGAGAATATGATGGTGAACTGCGGAGGAATCTCGATGTATTCGGCGATCACCTTCACGCCGCCTTGTGACATATCCGTGATCGTGCAGTCGCGCGGCAACCCAGCCCCAAGCTGGATCTTCGCGAGACTTCTGCAAACTTGCCGTTCGCTTCTGCGTCGATTTGCTAACATGTTGATCCTTCGCCCTTGCTTGATAATCATTCATCCGGCGTTCCCATCGCTTTTAAAGAAGAATTATTGGAATCTGCCTAGCGCGACCCCCCGGAATCCCTTGGTCCGTTTTGGATAATTTTTACCGAATTCTGCGCCGAGACCGCTTTTCGGGTGGTGCGGGGCTTGCCTCCGCCAAACCACCTGCCCGGCAGAACACCAAAAGCCCCTACTTGGCCACGTGCGGCAGGGCCGTGGTTTTCACGGCGGACGCCAGGCGTTGGCGTGAAGATCAGCCTCTTGCCCGCGCAAACGATGAACGCCGGGGCAAGGTCAATCCCATCGCCTCAGCGGTTTTGAGGTTGACGACCAGTTCAAAGGTCGTGGGTTGCTCCACGGGCAAGTCAGCGGGCTTTGGCCTTTTAGAATTTTGTCCACAAGGTCGCTGCGCGTCGATACCTCTCGGGCAGGCGCGGCCTTCAGGCATCCGCCGAAGCCTGCCGTCCGTTGATGGCGATAAAATACAGGTTGCGGATGTAAACCAGCAAGCCGAGCGCCTGGCCGGCAATGAATACCGGGTCTCGCCGGTACAGCGCGTAGATCAGCAGCAATACCCCGCCGCCGATCGAAAAGAACCAGAATGCCACCGGGATCACGCTTCTTCTCGCGCGTTCAGACGCGATCCATTGCACCACGAAGCGCATGGTGAAAAATCCCTGGGCCACGAACCCCAGAACAACCCAACCATCGAACCGGATGATAAAGACGTCGTTCAGATAGTTCGTCAGTGCATGGAACAGGTCGATCATGACGTCACCTCGGTCGCAACGGGCGTCGGCTTCTTGCGGCGGATCAGCCACCAAACGCCGGCCATATCCATGATTCCGATCCATAACCGATCGAAGAAACCGTAGTTTGACACGCCAGAACGGCGGGGCCGATCGATCACTTCGACATAGGCGATCTCGTACCCTTCGCGGCGTACCAGCGCCGGCAGGAAGCGATGCAGCCCATCGAAGTAAGGCATCATCAGGAAAACGTCGCGGCGAAACGCTTTCAGGCCGCAACCGGTATCGCGGGTGCCGTCGCGCAAAACCGAGCTGCGCACGGCATTGGCAATGCGCGACTGAATTTTCTTGAAGCCGGAGTCCTGACGTCCGACCCTTTGACCGGCGGCAAGACCGATGCGATCGCCGCCATCCTGGATCGCCGAAATCAGGGCGGGCAAAAAAAACGGATTGTTTTGCCCGTCGCCATCGAGCGTCGCGATGATCGCGCTTCGCGCGGCACGGACCCCGCTGCGCACCGCCGCCGACTGACCGCAAGACGTCGCATGATGGATCTGGCGCAGATTTCCGCGCAGCTTCATGATTTCTGCAAGCCGCGCGGCGGTAGCGTCGGTTGAACCGTCATCGACGCAGATGATTTCATAATTCCACCGTCCGTCGAGGGCAGACGCAATCTCGGCGATCAGCGGGCCGACATTCTCGGCCTCGTTGCGCACGGGGACGACGATGGAGACGGCCATTGCGGTTGCGTCAGAAGTTGACAAATCGGAACTCATCGTTGGCTGCGGCCGGTAGCGCTTTTCCGTCCGGCGTTTGCGGCGTCCGCTTTTATGGGGCCGACGCCCCTCGGGCAACTCCTTTAAGGCGCCCGAATGAGGGTCCGGCCAGCGGCACAATCGCGCCATCGCGACCGATCGCGAACCCCAGGCGGCGGGCGGCGAACCAGTAGCGCACGAACATCGCGCCGGCCACGCCGATCAGCGCCCCCGCCACCACGTCGCTGGGATGGTGAGCCAGCAGCACCAACCGGCTGATCGCGATCACGAGAGCATACGCCGCCATGGCGACCCACGCCCGCGGCCAAAGCACGCTAACCGCAAAAGCCAGCGCGAAACTGGTGATGGCATGGCCCGAGGGAAAGCTGGCGTAAGCTTCGGTTCCGGCGAAATGCGCGAAGTTGAAGGGATTGGCGTCGCCTCCCACGAACGGCCGCCCACGCCCGACGATCCATTTGACGATCTCGCCCACGAGCACCGGCACCAGCACCGCAAGGAAAACAAACTGCAGGCGTCTGCCAAAGGCGAGGACAATGGATTGCGAGGTTCCTCGCAGTCGAGGGGCAAGGATTGCAACGGCAAACAGCGCCCCGGCCAGTACCCACAGCACATAGGCCGATTTCCCGAAATCTGTCAGGATACGGACCGGCCAAAGGGCGGGAACGCCGCGCGGCGGCATCAAGCCGATCTCCCTTGCATCGAACAAGTACATCAGCGCGATGATTGCGGCCCCGACGATCCCAGCCATCAGCAACGAATGGCGCGCCAGTCTCCGCGCCGCCTCGGCCCGTCGCGAGTGCGATGGCGAGCGCACCAGTTGTGCAAGCGACAGCCATATCGTGGCGAGGAATCGTACACGGTAACTTGAGGATTGGCCGGTGCCGGCCTGCGCGGACATCTTACTCCGTACCTTCGGAGCGGAAGATCGCGATGGAAACCGCGCGGCCTTGCGAAATATTATAGCCCTCGATGCGGGTGGCAACATTATAGCGCAGCCCGATCGCTTCGGCGCGCGCGGCAAAGCCGCGTTCCGAGCGCTGCTCCACCAGTGCGAAGCGGCAACTGCCCTGTCCAAGGAAATCCGCGGCGCCCGATCCGTCCGTGAGCACCGTCGAGGTGCCGGTCATGAACACCAGGCTCGGCTCGTGAAAGCCGGCCGCGGCGGCCTTCGGTCCGACGCAGACGACGTTGCGCAGCGCCCGCGCGATCTCCGCGCTCGGAAACAGCGGGGTCAGCGCCGGCACCACGACGCCGTAAATCGCAACAGCGAGAAACATCGCCGCGACCACGGCGTTCAGCAATGAGCGCTCCGCGCGGTTGTCGTCGTAAAGCCACCAGGCGAACAGTCCGAAGATCAGCGCGGCCGCCACGAAGGGCCAGGCCAGAAACACCGGCTGGCGCGTCAGCGTGATCGCACCAACGACGGCAATGATTGACGCCACCGCGGGAACCAAAAACCACCAGGCGGCGCCGCGCCTCAACCACGATCGCGACAGTACGCTCCGCTCCAGCGCGCCGACCGTCAGGATCGCGATCGCAGGATAAAGCGGCAGCACGTAGTGCGGCAGCTTGGTCAGCACGAGTTCGAACACGATCCAGGACGGAAGCAACCACGCCAGCAGGAACTGCGCGCCGGGCTCCCGCCGCGCCCGCCAGACCGCCGGCGCTGCCATCCCGGCGAGCGGGGCTCCCGGCCAGAACGTTACCCACACCAGCAGCAGATAAAGGCCCGGCGGCGCGCCGTGGGATTCCTGGGCGGCCAGTTTGCTCAACATGTCGCCACCGATCGAATCGGTGAAGAATGTATCGCCCGCGCGCCAGAAGATGGCGACGAACCACGGCATCACCAGAACCAGCATCCACATCAGGCCCCAGACCGGACGCAGGCGCCCCAGCCACGCTGCGGAACGGTCGAGGATCGCCAGCGTTACAATGGTCAAGACGACGAACATCAGGATCAGCGGGCCCTTCAGCAGGATGCCGCCGGCGAGCGCGGACCAGAAGATGGCAGGCGATCCCCATGGCGGATGCACGGGATCATCGCCCCGCTGCCAGGACAAATACACCCGTGCCAGCGCACCCATTGCCGCGACGACCGTGAGCAGCAGCATCGCGTCGGTTTTGGCGAGCCGCGCCTCGACGCCGAGCAGTACCGAACTGCCCATGATGAGCCCGGCCAATATGGCGCCGCGCCGCGTCACAAACGCGAGCGCGGCCCAATAAGTCAGCAGCACCGCACCGATGGCGCCGATCAGCGAAGGAATTCGGTACAACCAGATCCGGAGCTGCGCACGCGGCAAGCCCAGTGCCGAGGCCGTTTCAACGGCCGCGGCCTGCAGCCAGTAGACACCGACCGGCTTCTTGTAGCGCACGTCCGACTGAAAGCGCAGATCCACGAAATCAGAGGTCTCGACCATCTGCTTGGTCGCCTGAGCGAACCGCGCTTCGTCGCGGTCGATCGGCGGGATTGTGAAAAAGCCGGGAAGGAACAGCAAAAAACCGCAGAGGACGAGGAATGCGACCGCGCGGAGATGACTGCCCGTCACAAAATCGAGCACCCGGACCAACCGGCTAGCCGGATTCACCCGGTTTTTCGGCTGGCGCGGCTCGCCAAATCGGGGACGGATGTAGGTCTCGGCCATCGGTTCCGCATACGCCGAAACCATCATTCCGACAACCGGTTAGCCAATCTCTACTGGATTCTGACAACGACTGTGTCCGCGGCGCCCACTGCATCGATCACGGTCAATCTGGCAAAGCCCGGACCGGGCGGATCGATCAGCCGTTGGCGCCGGCCGTCGATTTCGCCCACCGAAACGCCATTCACCAGCATGGTCATTGGAAGTACCCCTCCAGCCACCTTCACCGGCATTGCAGGGATTTGCGCGCCGTCCGATCCCGCGACGTCGATCCGCGACCCGTTCAAGGGAAACTGGATGTGCGGGGCCTTCTCGCCCCCGGTGCGGACCAGTTCGCCGACGGGCCGAAAGCGCTGCAGCGGCAGCGGAAGCCTTGCATTGCTCGCCATCAGCGCCCCTTTTGGGGGTTTCGGCAGGGCGACCGGCAGTTTCCCGGTACGGGCAAAAGCGTCGAACAGGATTGGCGCAGCCGCGGTACGGCCGACAAGGCCCGGTACCGGCGCACCGTCGGGACGCCCGACCCAGACCCCGATGGTGATGCGGCCATCGAACCCGACCGACCAGGCATCGCGATAGCCGTAGCTGGTACCGGTTTTGAAAGCGATCCGGTTATGTGGGGCATTTTCGGGCGGCGGGGTCCCGATCAGCACATTGCCAACCTGCCAGGCCGCGACCTGATCCATTAGCCGCCGCGAATCCTGCGGGTGATCGTTCGCGATTTCCCGCAACGGCCGCGTGTTGCCGAGCCGCGCGAGCCCGCTATAGAGCTGCACCAGGTCCTGCAGCGTGATGCCGACGCCGCCTAATCCCATCGC
The DNA here is from genome assembly GCA_963742425.1 of uncultured Alphaproteobacteria bacterium. Taxonomy (GTDB): domain Bacteria; phylum Pseudomonadota; class Alphaproteobacteria; order Rhizobiales; family Xanthobacteraceae; genus Bradyrhizobium. Next base: position 388,990 of record CAVULR010000001.1, on the reverse strand, counting down.
CAGTCCCGGCGCCTCGTCTTTCGGCAGCACCAGATTTGCTCCCGCCTGTTTCAGACGCGACGACAGGCGGCTGGCGCCGACGCGGTCCAGCAGCGCGATCGCCGGCACGTTCAGGGAAAGTTGCAGCGCCTTGCGCACCGCCACCGTTCCCTGAAAGGTCATATCGAAATTTTCAGGCGCGTAGCTTCCGAACCGGATCGGCCGATCGTCGATCAGGCTTTCCGGATGAACGAAACCGTCCTCGAAGGCGAGACCGTAGATAAACGGTTTCAGCGTCGATCCCGGCGAGCGCACCGCGCGCGTCATATCGACCTGGCCCGCGCGCCGGTCATCGAAATAATCCGGCGAGCCGATACGCGCCAGCACGTCGCCGCTGGCATTGTCCACAGCGATAATGCCAACAGAAATGTCCGGGCCCAGCGCGATCGCGCGGTCGCGCGCCAACGCCTGAAGATTACTTTGCAAGCCGGAATCAAGCGTCAGCCTGACGACGGCTGAATCTTTGGCGGTGGCAAGCGCCTGATCGGCGGAATGCGGCGCAAGGATCGGCATCGGTTTGCGCAATCGGGGCACCGGCGTCGATTTCGCCTGATCAGCGTCTTGCCGGGATACGGTGCCCTCTTCGACCATTCGGTCGAGAACGCGGTCGCGCGCGGCGCGGGCGACGTCAGGGTAGCGATCGACCCTGCGATTTTCCGGTGATTGCGGCAACGCCACGAGCAGCGCCGATTCCGCAAGCGACAGACGTTTCGGCTCCTTGCCGAAATAGGCGATCGAGGCTGAGCGAATGCCTTCAAGATTGCCCCCGAATGGCGCCAGGGCGAGATACAGATCGAGAATCTGCTCCTTGTTCAGCCGCCGCTCGATTTCGAGCGCACGCACCATTTGCCGCAACTTGGCATAGACCGAACGCTCGCGCCGCGGCTCCATCAACCGCGCCAATTGCATCGTGATCGTCGAGCCGCCCGAGACAATATGGCCGCGGGTGATGAGTTGCAGCGCGGCGCGGCCGAGCGCCAGGGGATCGACGCCGGCATGGGAGCGGAAGCGCCGGTCTTCGTAACTCAACAGCAGTTTGAGATAGCCGGGATCGACGCCGGTCCTCGCATCGACGGGCAGCCGCCAGCGGCCGTCGGCCATGGCATAGGCGCGCAACAGCTTGCCGTTGCGGTCGACGATCGCGGTGGAGACCTGGCGAGCCGCTGTCAGAGGCAGCGGACCCAGCGAGACGACCCAGAAACCTACAGCAATGGTGACGGGAGAGAAGAGTCCGAGAGCGATAAGAGCGACGCGGACGGAGCGCCGGCTTTTAACTCTGTCATGGCCGGGCTTGTCGTCTTCTTTGGCAACAGCAACAGACGTGGATGCCCGGGACAAGCCCGGGCATGACGGAGAGTTTTTGTCACGGGAAGCGCTCATTTCGCCGGACGAACCTCGACAGCGCCGGTGCCGGTACGGCCGTAGCGCGAGGGATTGTACATATCCTCGACATAGGCCTGCGGCAGCACGTATTTGCCCGGCGAGACCGCACGCACCACATAGGCCACCGTAAACACCGCCTTGTCATCGGCGGCGCGATCGATGGCGGCCGTAAAGCGGTCGTCGCGGAATTCGGTATTTTCAGGCTCCTCGCCGTCCTCGATCCAGTCCAGCGTGCCGGTGTCGCCGGATGACACCAAATGCGGATTGTCGATCTCGAGCCCCGCCGGAAGATAATCCGACACCATGATATGACCGTATTCCGGTTTGGCCTCGGTGATCTTCAACACCACGGCGAAGCGGTCGTTCTGCCTGGCCTTCGATACATCGGCCGGCTTGCCGTCGAGCGTAAAGTAGCTGCGCTCGATCTTGAAGCCGTTGGAGGCCGCGGGCTCCGGCGTGATCGGCGCGCCGCTCACCGAGACCACTGCCTGCACCGGAGCATCGCCGGTGTTGGTGATCTTGATCGGCTTGCCCGCCATCTCGGCCGCCTTGTAGCTGCGGTACAGCGCAGTCTTGATCGGCGCACCATCGAGATCGAGGGTCATGGTCTCCTTCGACAACGCGCGCGAGGCTAAAACCAGCCAGGCATTCTCCTGGGTCGAGGTGTAAGGCGTAAGTCCCCGCGCCACTTCGACGCGCGCAACGGCTTGCGTCAGCGTGGCGCGCGGCGCATTGCCTTCGCTGGCGAGCGAAACCAGCGCGGCGGCATCGCGCAAGGCGCTGCCGTAGTCGACCCGGCCGAACTCAAACACCGGTTTCGGCGCGAGACTTTCGAGGGCGGCGGCATAGACCCGCTCCGCCCTCGCCTTGTCGCCGACCAGCGCCAGCGCCGCCGCCAGTTGCGACTTTGCAATCGATGTCGCCAGGTTGTTCAGCTTGGTGTCGGCGAGATAGCGCAGATCGCCGATCGGCGCCGCGCCGTTGCGGGCGAGCACGTAGAGCCCGTACGCAAGATCCCGTCCGCCGTCCTTCTCAGGCTCGTTGGCGTTGACAACGGAGTTGCGGATGCGATCGAGCGCGTTCTTGAACAACACGTCCGGCACCGCAAATCCCTTTTCGCGGGCGCGGGTCAGGAAGTCCGTGACATAAGCATCGAGCCAGGCATCGTCGCCGCCGGCCGACCACAGTCCGAACGACCCGTTCGAGCCCTGCCGCGCCAACAGCCGATCGATGGCGTCCTTGATGCGCTGATCGACCTCGGTATCCATCGCCAGATGGGCGCCGGCGGCGAGATCGTTGACGTAGAGCAGCGGCATGGCGCGGCTCGCGATCTGCTCCGAACAGCCGTGGGGATAGCGATCCAGCGCCTTCAGAATGGTCGCGGCATCGAGCGCCGTCGACAGGCTGACCGACAGCGAGGCGCCGCCAGTGCCCGGCACCAGATCGGAGAACATGTCGGACGTCAGGGTCAGGCTCTCGCCCTTGGCGAGCGTCCGGATCGAACGGCGCGCCAAGATCTGCGTCGCCGCCTTGACGTCGAGCGCGTAATGTCGCGCCAGCGTCAGCCCGTTCGGTCCCCTGATGTCGACGTCGAGGTTCGCCGTGCCGGCGCCGCCGGCGTCCAGCGCCAGCGACAGCGAGGTTCGCTGCTTGGCGGCGAGTTTTACGGTCGCATCGGGACTGCCCGTGACCTTCACGGGACCCGTCGTCTTGACGTTGATGGTGTAATCGCCGGGCGCACCTTCGACATTGTCGAGATCAAAACTCATGGTGCCGTGGTCGCCATTGAGCAGGAAGCGCGGCAACGTCGCGGTCAGCACCACGGGATCGCGCACCGTGACATCGGTCGTGGCGCGGCCGAGTTTTGTCGCGGTCCAGGCCACCGCCATGACGCGCGCCGTGCCGGCGAATTCCGGAATGTCGAAGCTGATTTCAGCCGAGCCGTCGGCGCCAACCGTGACGATACCGGAATACAGCGCGAGGGGCTTTTGCGTCGGCGGACTCCCCTGCAACTCGGCGCCCGCGGCATCGCCGCCGGTCTTGAGCTGGCCGCGGGTACCCTGCATGCCGTCGATCAATTGGCCATAGAGGTCGCGGATTTCCGAGGTCATGCGGCGCTGGCCAAGATAATAATCGTCCGGCGCCGGCGGTTTGTAATTGGTCAGATTGAGAATGCCGACATCGACGGCGGCAACGACGATCTTGGCGTCTTCACCGGCACTCAGTCCACCCAGTTTGACCGGCAGCTTCAGCGTGGTGCCGGGACGCACCAAAGCCGGTGGCGAAAGGCTGACCTCGAGCGTGCGGGTTTTCTTGTCGATACCGAACCATTTCAGCCCAATGGCGCGGCCGGGCATCCGCAGAGCCGCCGCATCGAGCGGCCGGCGCAGCGTCGCCACCACATAGGCACCGGTGCCCCAATCCTTGCCGACGGGAATCCGGACCTGCGCGGTGCCTTCCCTGACATCGGCGGTTTGCGTGGTGAGCAGTCGGTCGCCCAGCACGTTGATCGTCAGCTTGCCGGCCGAGCGCGCGTTGACCGAGACCACCATGGTATCGCCGGATTGATATTCCGGCTTGTCGATTGAGGTTTCCAAAAGGTCGGGCGTATCGGCGCTGCCGTCGGAATACCAACCGACGTCGAATTGCACTGATGTCAGCGGCCCGTCGGCTTCGGTCGATTTGACGTCGAGGCGATAGCGGCCGGGCTCCGGGGACAGCGTGATCCGCGACGGCTTGTCGGCAGCGACCGACAGATCGCCATCGGCGACGCGCTTGGTTGATTTGACCGGCTCATATTCCCAGGACGAATTCTGGCGATACCATTGATAGCGGGATTCGACCTTCAAGAGCTCGTAACGCAGGCCATCGCGCGCCAGCTGCTTGCCGTCGGGGGCGACCAACACGACGTCGAAACCGGCCCTGTCGCCTTCGGCGACGCTTCTGTCGCCAAACAGCGGCTTGACGCCGATCATTGGTGCTGCCGGCGCCACCGGCAGCACCAGTTTACGTTCGACCGCGCGGCCGCCGGCCTCCGTCATCCGGATGAAGATCTGGGCTTCCTGCGGCCGCGTCGATGATGGCGGCTTTGCGAGGGCGACGGGGAAGGTCGCCACGCCGTTGGCGTCCGCTTCAGGCAGGTTTTCGATCGGGGTACGCTCGTTGCTGGTGGTCTCCTCATCGGCAATGCCGAACTGGTAACCGGCAAAGCCCGGCCGGCTCGTTGCCGGCGCCACCAGCATGTCGCCCTCCAATTGGAGGCCCGAAGCGGGCGCTCCATAGAGGAAATGGCCGTTAACCTTAAGTTGTACAGGAAGATCGGCCTTGATCAGCTTATCTTCGCTGGATAAATCGAATTCGATGCGTTCGGGGACATAATCCTCGACCATGAACGTGGTTTCGCCCACGGGTGCGGCCTTGGGGTCGGTGAATGCCCGCACCCGCCAGGTCCCGGTCGGGACGGCGGAATTGAGCGCGAGACTCATGCTCCGGCCGCCCGCGCCTTGATCCGGCAGCACCGCGCGGCGGAATTCGACGCCGTCGGGCCGCTCGACAACGAGCGTCAGGGGTCCGCCGGTCACAGCCTTGCCCTGGCCGTCGCGCAGGAGCGCGGTGAGATACACCGTTTCATTCGAGCGATAGACGCCGCGTTCGGCATAGACGAAGGCATCGGCGCCAGCCGGTACCGCACGACCTGAAACGCCGCGATCGGAGAGATCGAACGCGCTGGTTTTCAGGCTAAGGAAGGCGTAGTCGGATTTCTCGCCGCTCACCGTCAACATCGCCGGCGACAGGCCGCCCTCGCCCCGCGCAAGTCCCGCCTCGAACAGCACGTGGCCGGACTCATCGGTCTTGCGGGTTGCCAGTATCTCGTTATTGCGCGCGACCAGCCGCACTTCCGCCCTGGCGACCGCGTCGGTCGAAGCCAGCGAATTGACGAAAACATGAATGCCGTCATTGCCGGAGAACGCCGCAAGACCGAGATCGGAAACGATGAACCACTGCGTCGCCAGCGAATTTTCATCGTCGCTGCCAGGGCCCTTGGCCGCAGCCGTCATGACGTACACGCCCGGCTGCAAATCGCCGAGGGCCTCGTCGACCGGAAACGCGGTCGTGACGTCCTGGTTGAGAGACATCGCGGTCGTAAGTTCGCCGGACCAGACCTTGACGCCGCGCTCGCCGCCGAGGCTGGAAAGTTCGTACTTGCTCAGCGCCCGCTGAAAATCGCTGTCGATCAAGGTGTTGATCAGGTTGCGATCACCGATCCGGAAAACGTCGACCTTCACCGCCGGGGTATTGACGCTGACCAAGGGAATGCCGCGCTGGCCGGTGCGCGGCAGCACATAGGCGCGCCCGGTAAAGCGCACGAACGGCTTCCGGTCGCGCACATAGATGTTGAATTCGGCCGATTTCGGCAGGGTTTCCTTCACGCCGGACGGTAGCCCCGCGCGCAGATTGATGTTGTAGCGCTCGCCGTGCCGCAGCCCATCGACGCAGAGCTGCTTTCCTTCCGACGTCAGCGCCGGCTTGTCGCTGCCCGCCAGCGCCAGGAACGGCGCGAAGTCGGTGCGCTTGGCGAGATCCTCGGAGAACTGGAAACAGGCGCGGGGCGACGCCCCATCGGAATCGACGGTGTAATCCAATAGCCGGAAGCCGTGTTCGTCGCGCATTTTTTCATATTGGCCACGCACATCGGCGACTTCGCGCAGATCGAGCGACAGCCGCATCGCATCGAGCGCCGGCCGCCACAGCCTGCGTTCGGACATCGCCCGGCCGAGCACGGCAAGCGCCTCCGCCTCCTCCCCCGCATTGCCGGCACGCTGATAGGCGATGTAGGCGGCGGTGGAGGCGCGCTCGAGGAGAAACGTCTGCTCGCTGGGGTTTTTCGGCTGGATCTGGAAAATAACGCGTGCCAAACGCAGCCAATTACCGCTGTCGTCCGGCGCGGTGGCGGCGATCTGGCCGAGGATTTGCAGACCGGTGCGAAAATCGCTGCGCTTGAAGGCCGCATCGGCGTCGGTTCGCAAGCTCGCGCCCGATTTGGCGATGGGGCCGGCCTCGCTCTTGATCTGGGCCTCCAGCTTGAGCGCCGAATCGGCCAGATCGTCGCGCTTGAAGGCCTTGTCCGCCGCCTGCGCCGTGACGAGGCCAAGCGCCAGCGTTGCGCAGAGCGTTGCGGCGCGAACCAAACCGATCATAGGGAGCTCCTTGACGCGGACCAATGCCGCGTTTCGAAAAGAAGTGCGCGAAAACGTGACGGACTCATGGCGGCGTTACAGGCTAGCGAAAAAGTCGCATGCAACATTTGTCGTAGCTGAACTCATAGCCATCGGCAGCCGACCGCGGCGCAGGATCGCATAAGGGCGAGCCGGCGCCTTGAACCGCTGCCCGGATTTGTCGCGCCGCCGGACAAAAGGGTTCGGAAGCTGAAAAATCCGCCCGCGCGGGCACCGCAATTTGGTGAAAACTCCACGGCGGCCGGATTACGCGTCGTGACTTCGGCAAGGTTTGTCCATACCAAGGCCGGCTGAATCCTCCACAGGACGTGAATCACCGTGACCGGCTCCGAACTGAAACAGCTCCGTAACGATCTTGGCGAGGCCGTCGGCAGAAGCCTCACCGTAGCCGACATGGCCAAGCTATGCGGCCTTGAGCCGGGTGACGGCGCCGACACCATTCGTCGATGGGAGGTGCGGGGCCCGAGCGGGCCGGCAGGTGAACTGCTTCGAATCCTGGCGATGGCCAGCGATCGCCACCCAATCCTGGAGAATTTCAATATCTTCGACCGCTACAACATCGACGAAAAGGACAGGCCCGCACGCCGGGAAGCCTTTCGCGAAAGCATGCGCAACGAGGTTCGCCGGCGTCTGGGCTGACCGGGCGGCCGGCTTGGCCCGCATCACCAAGGCGAGCTCCGACTCCGGTGCAGAACAGGCCTCTAATGGATTGAAAATAATGGCGATCCCAGCAGGATTCGAACCTGCAACCCACGGAGTAGAAATCCGTTACTCTATCCAGTTGAGCTATGGGACCGTTAACCCCCCTCATATCACGACAATTATGAAAAAGCCGCCACCCGGGCACGCCAAATGGCTGGGCGCCGCAATGGATTTGGGATTTTCGAAACCTCGCAGGCAAAGCGACCTGGGCGCCGGTTTTCTCGCGACTTTGCGCCGGCTAGCGATATTGATGGCGTCGCGGCCCGGCGGGATGTACACCGCCTTCGATCGGCGTAACCACCCATGAAAATCACAGGGTCTATCGAATGAGTGGATTCAAGGAACCTAGCTTCGCGGACCGGCAGAAAGCGGCCCAGCAAGCCAGGCAAAACATCCTGAACAAGTTTCGCAGCCAGCCGGGACCCGACGATCCCAAGGTCAAACAGCGGCAGATCGAACGCGGCGAGAAGGCCGCCGACCGCGCCAAGGCCAAACTGGTGCGCGAAGCCGCCAAGGCCGAACAGAAACGCCACGATGCCGAAGCGGCAGCCGAGGCTGCTGCCAAGCTCGCCCGTGAAAAACAAGAAGCGGCCGCGCGCGAGGTAGCGCTGGAGGCCGAACGCAAGGCGGCGCGCGATGCGCGCTACGCCGCGCGCAAAAAGCGGAAATAGGCCGTCTCTCGCGCGCGGCGTAGCCGCCCCCAAAGCTTACAGGCCCGCCGCTTTCGAGGCGAGCCTGTAAGGAAACGAAGCGTGCAGGCTTACTTCTTCATTCCGTCGTCTTTCTTCATGCCGTCCTTTGCCATGCCGTCTTTGGTCATCCCGTCCTTCTTCATGCCGTCGTCCTTCTTCATGCCATCCTTCGACATGGTGTCCTTCTTCATGCCGTCGTCCTTGCCCATCTTGTCCTGGGCGAAGGCGGCAGGGGCAAGCGCCAGACTGAGCGACAGAACGGCGGCCGATACTCCAAGCGTGATACGGGTGCTAATGGTCATCTGTGGTCATCCCTTAAAACCGGTTTTGAAAGCGACTTATGCCGCCAACCCCACGACGGTCCCGGGATCGGGTTTGTTACCTGCAACCGGAAATTTTTCTGTGAGGGGTGTTCGAGGGAAGTCCGGGGTTTTGAATTAGGGCTGCTGAAAGTTGTTTTTCGGTCTTTTTTCCGTCGAATCTTTCGGCAAGTGTGCGCCGCAACAAGAATTAGAGCCTTAATCCGGCCTCGAACTATGAGATTAGAAGAGATACGGCCGAAGACAGGCTAAGATACTTCAAACGCCGATCCGAGCATCCAGCACAAATCGTCCAGGGAGAGTTCAATGCTTACACGCCGCCATGTCCTCGTATCGGCGCTTGCCGCCCCAGCCATCCTGCGTCTTGGGACCGGAACAGCGCGAGCTGCCACCACGCTGAAAATATCGCACCAGTTTCCCGGCGGCACCATCGACAAGGGCGATTTCCGCGACCGCATGTGCCGGATGTTCGCCGCCGAAATCGCCAAACGCAGCGGCGGCGACATCGCAGCCGAAATCTATCCGAACTCATCGCTGATCAAGACCAACGCGCAGTTCTCGGCAATGCGCAAGGGCGCGCTCGATATCAGCCTGTATCCGATGCCCTATGCGGGCGGCGAATTGCCGGAGACCAATATCGGCCTGATGCCCGGTCTGGTCTCGACCTACGATCAGGGCCTGAGCTGGAAGAAGAAGCCGGTCGGCAAGGCGCTCACCGATTTCCTGGCCGACAAGGGCATCATCCTGCTCACCTGGGTCTGGCAGGCCGGCGGCGTTGCCAGCCGATCGCGGCCGATCGTCGCCCCTGATGACGCCAAGGGCCTCAAGGTGCGCGGCGGTTCGCGCGAGATGGATATGGTGCTGCAGGCCGCGGGCGCGTCCGTGCTCTCGGTGCCGTCGAACGAAATCTATGCGGCGATGCAGACCGGCGCCTGCGACGCCGGCATCACCTCTTCCACCAGCCTGATTTCGTTCCGGCTCGAGGAAGTTTCGAAGGCCCTGACCTCGGGCGGCGGCGCGTCCTACTGGTTCATGCTGGAGCCGCTGATGATGTCGAAATCGATTTTCGACGGGTTGCCGAAAAAGCACCAGGACATCATCCTCGCGGTCGGCACCGAGCTGGAGGCGTTCGGCAAGAAGGGCGCCCAGGACGACGACGTCGAGGTGGCCAAAGTCTACCAGAAGGCCGGCTGCAAGATCAGCTGCACTTGACGTCGCCACCGTCGGCAAATGGCGCGACATCGCTCGCGACACTGCGTGGAAGGACTACGGCGCCAAGACTGCCACCGCAGCCAACCTTCTCAAGCTCGCCTCCGACGTCAACGCATGATGCATGGTCCGCTCACGGATCAAAATGAGCGTTCGGACACCGCCGCGGGCAATCCGCTCGTGGCGGCGTTCCAGCGCGCGCTTGCGCTCTGCAACGACATCATCGTGGTCATCGCGGCCGTAGCCCTGATCGCGGCCTGCGCCATCCTCAGCTACAGCGTGCTCAGTCGCGCGCTGTTCCACAGCGCCAATTACTGGCAGGACGAAGCAGCGGTGTTTCTGCTGGTCGGCGCGACCTTCATGACCTCGGCCTACGTGCAGGGCCAGCGCGGCCACATCGGCATCGAGGCGTTCGTCGGGCTGTTGTCGCCGATGGTCAACCGCGTCCGGTTGTGGCTGGTCGATGTCGCGAGCCTGCTGTTTTGCGCCTTCTTCGCCTGGAAATCATGGACGCTTGCGCATGAAGCCTGGGTCGACGGCCAGGTGTCGAACTCGATGTGGTCGCCGCCGCTGGCGATCCCGTACGTACTGATGGCCTCCGGCATGACCCTTTTGTGCATGCAGATCCTGCTGCAGATCGCAATTCCGCTCATGGTTACGGCGCGCCGATGACCGTACTTGGAATTGGCATCAGCTACGGCGTGGCCACCCTGTTTGCGATGTTTTCGGGCATGCCGATCGCGTTTGCGCTGGGCGCGGTCGCCGTCGTGTTCATGGGCATCTACATGCCCGCGGCCTCGCTCGATACCGTGACCCAGAACGTCTACGAGGAAATGGCCTCGATCACCCTGTTGTCGATCCCGCTTTTCATCCTGAAGGGCGCCGCGATCGGCAAATCACGCGCCGGGCAGGATTTGTATTCGGCGCTGCACGCCTGGCTGCATCGGGTGCCCGGCGGGCTCGGTGTCGCCAATGTGTTTGCCTGCGCCTTGTTCGCCGCGATGGCCGGATCCTCGCCCGCGACCTGCTCGGCGATTGGATCAGCCGGCATCCCCGAAATGCGCAAGCGCGGTTATTCCGGCGGGTTCGCCGCCGGTATCATCGCTGCCGGCGGCACGCTCGGCATTCTGCTGCCGCCCTCGATCACCATGATCCTGTTCGCAGTCGCTGCGGAAAAATCTCTCGGCCGGCTGTTCCTTGCCGGCATCGGACCGGGCCTGCTGCTGGTCACGTTGTTCGGCGGCTACGCGGTGATCCGCTTTCAGAAAGAATATGCCGCCGCGCGCGCAATCTACAAAGAGACCGGCGCGACGTCGGCGATCCTTACGCGCGACGATTTCACCATGGCGGAGCGCTTCAACGTGCTGCCGCGGGTGCTGCCGTTCGTGCTGTTGCTGACCGGGGTGATGATCGCGCTTTATGGCGGCTACGCGACGCCCTCGGAAACCGCGGGGCTGGGCGGGCTGCTGGCGCTGGCGCTGATCGCGCTGATCTACAGCGTATGGACGCCGAGCGACCTCGCGCCGATCATGAAGTCGACGATCCGCGACTCCACCATGCTGATGATGCTGATCGGCATGTCGCTGCTCTATTCCTATGTGATGAGCTATCTGCACATCTCGCAATCGGTCGCAGAGTCGATTGTCGCCATGCACTTGCCGCGCTGGGAATTGCTGGCGGCGATTCTGGTCATGGTCATCGTGCTCGGGTTTTTCCTGCCGCCGGTTTCGATCATCCTGATGACCGCGCCGATCATCCTGCCGCCGTTGCGGGCGGCAAACTTCGATATCATCTGGTTCGGCGTCGTCATGACCATCGTCATGGAGATGGGCCTAATTCATCCGCCGGTGGGCCTGAATATTTTCGTCATTCGCAACGTCGCGCCCGATATCCCCTTGAGCGAAGTGATCTGGGGCACGCTGCCCTTCGTGCTCCTGATGATGGCGGCGGTGGTGGTGCTGTGCTTCGTGCCCGAAATTTCGACGTATCTGCCCGATCTGGTGATGGGGCCGGACGGCGGACGGTGATAGTGGCGAATAGCGAATAGCGAGTAGTAAGTAGCGAATAGGAGCTTCCATTCGCTACTTACTACTCGCTATTCGCCTCTTCGCATTGATCGCCGCGGCGACGCGGCTCACAGGTGGGCGGCCGATCAGCCGGCTGATCTCGTTGGTGGCTGCGACCAGCTTCGGCATATCGATTCCGGTCTTAACGCCCAACCCCTCCAGCATGTAAACGACGTCCTCGGTCGCGACGTTGCCGGTAGCGCCCGGCGCGTAGGGGCAACCGCCGAGCCCACCGGCGGCGCAATCGATCACGCCGGCGCCCTCCTCCATCCCCGCATAAAGATTGGCCAGCGCCTGACCGTAGGTGTCGTGGAAATGCATCGCCAGATGGGCCATCGGCACGCTGCCCGCCACCGCGCGCAGCAGATGCCGCGCCTTCATCGGCGTGCCGACGCCGATGGTGTCGCCGAGTGAGATTTCGTAGCAGCCGAGTTCCCACAGCGCCCTCGCGACGTCGACGACGGCCTGCGGCTTCACCTCGCCGTCGAAGGGGCAACCGAGCACGCAGGAGATATAGCCGCGCACCCTGATGCCGTCGGCTTTGGCCCTGACGATGACCGGCTTGAAGCGCTCGATCGACTCGGCAATCGAGCAATTGATATTGGCGCGCGAAAAGCCCTCGGACGCCGAAGCAAACACCGCAACCACCTTTGCGCCGGCCGCGCGCGCGGCCTCATAACCCTTTTCGTTCGGCACCAGCACGTGAAATTCGGCTATCGGCGAGATGGGTTACGCCGCGCAGCACCAAATCCGAATTGACCATTTGCGGGATCGCCTTCGGCGAGACAAAGGCTCCGACCTCGATTGTGTGCAGTCTGGCACCGACCAGCGCTTCGATAAACGCGATCCGATCGGCGACGCTGACCGGCATCTTTTCGTTTTGCAGGCCGTCGCGCGGTCCGACCTCGACGATGCGGACAATTTCGCTCATGCCGACCTCACTGGCCTGCCGGCTCGACCTCGGCGAGTTCGACGCCTTCCTGCACGATATCGCCGACCTTGCACTTTATCTTTTTGAGCACGCCAGCAAACGGCGCGCGCAGCGTCTGCTCCATCTTCATGACCTCCAGCGTGAGGATCGGCGCGCCCTTTTCAAGGCGGGCGCCCTCCTCGGCCAGCAACGCCACCACGGTGCCCGGCAAGGGCGCGACGATCTTGTCTTCGCCGACCTGCTCCTCGTCGTCGCCGCCGAAGGGATCGACCCAATGCAGGTCGAAACGCCCGTTACGGGTTCGCAAATAAAGTTCATGGCCTTCGATGACCGCCACGACATGAGATTTGATGCCATGCAGCGTCAGATCGAAGCTGCCGGCAACGCCTGCTGAGAATTTGAAGGCAAGTTCGCGTTCGCCGATCGACAGCGTGGCGGGACCGTTGCCGTATGTCAGGCGGACCTCCCGCTCCGCACCCTGCCCATGCCGAAACTCGAACACCCGCTCTCGCCGGCCGACTGGCATCCAGCCGGCGGTGCGCCACGGTGAACGCGCCTCCGTTTCGGCGGCTTTCGCTTCTGCGCCGAGAATTGCCGCCACCGCCGCGCAAAGCTCGAGATCGTGAGGCGCTGCCGGCGCCGGCGTCAGATTCTTCAGTTCGCGTTCGATAAAGCCGGTGTCGATGGCATTGGCGCGCACGTCGGTATGCGTCACCAGCGCCGAGAGGAAGGGAATGTTGGTGACGATGCCGCGAACGTCGGTTTCTTCAAGTCCGCGATTGAGCCTTTCGATCGCGGCGGCTCGGGTGGGCGCCCACGCGATCACCTTGGCCAGCATGGCGTCGTAATGCGGCGAAACCGTATCGCCCTCGCGATAGCCGGCGTCGATGCGCAGGCCATCCGATTGTTCCGGCATGCGCCAGGTTCTGATACGGCCGACGGAGGGCATGAAATTCTTGTGCGGATTTTCGGCGTAGACCCGCGCCTCGACGGCATGACCGTTCAGCACAATTTGGTCCTGCGTCAGCGGCAGCTTTTCACCGAACGCGACCCGCAACTGCCATTCGACGAGATCGATGCCCGTGATCAGCTCGGTCACGGGGTGTTCGACCTGCAACCGCGTGTTCATTTCAATGAAGAAGACGTTCTTGCCGTCGGAAACAAACTCGATGGTGCCGGCGCCGACATAATTCACCGCGGCGGCGGCCTTGCGTGCGGCGGCGCACACCGCCTCGCGTTGCCTGGCATCGAGCGTCGGCGATGGCGCCTCCTCGACCACTTTTTGATGCCGCCGCTGCAACGTGCATTCGCGCTCAAACAGCGACAGCAGATTGCCGTGACTGTCGCCGATGATCTGCACTTCGATGTGGCGAGGATTATCGACGAATTTTTCGATCAGCATGCGATCGTCGCCGAAGGCAGCCTTGGCCTCGCGCTTGGCGCTGACGATGGCGGCCGCAAGCTCGCCGGCCCCGCGCACGATACGCATGCCGCGGCCGCCGCCGCCGGCGGAAGCCTTGACCAGAACGGGAAAGCCGACCTCGCCGGCAACCTTCGCCAGCGTCGCCTCATCCTGGGCTTCGCCGTGATAGCCGGGCACCAGCGGCACGCCGGCCTCCTCCATCAGCATTTTGGAGCCGGACTTCGAACCCATCATCCTGATCATGCCGGCGGTGGGACCGACGAATACCAGCCCCGCGTCGAGACAGGCTTGGGCGAATTCGGCGCTCTCGGATAAAAAGCCGTAGCCGGGGTGCACGGCCTCCGCGCCGCTCTTGTGCGCCGCCTCGATCACGCGTTCGATGTTGAGATAGCTGTCACGCGCCCGCGCCGGGCCGAGCAGCACGGCCTCATCGGCCATCGCGACATGCATGGCCTCGCGGTCGGCCTCGGAATAGACCGCAACCGTGCGCAGGCTCATGGCTCTTGCGGTGCGGATCACGCGGCAGGCGATCTCGCCGCGATTGGCGATCAGCAGCGTCCGAAATGGCCGGTACAGTTTGGAGCGATCCATCCTCACATCCTGAACAGGCCGAAACGAGTAGGCTCAATCGGCGCGTTGGCCGCGGCCGCAAGTCCGAGGCCGAGCACCAGTCTGGTATCGGCGGGATCGATCACACCATCGTCCCAGATCCGCGCGGTGGCGTAATAGGGACTGCCCTGGCTCTCATATTGGGCGCGGATCGGCGCGCGGAATTTTTCCTCCTCCTCCGCCGACCAGGTCTCACCCTTGGCCTCGATGTTGTCGCGACGGACCTGGCTCAGCACCATCGAGGCCTGTTCGCCGCCCATCACGGAGATTTTCGCGTTCGGCCACATCCAGAGGAAGCGCGGGCTGTAGGCGCGGCCGCACATCCCGTAATTGCCGGCGCCGTAGGAGCCGCCGATCACGACGGTGAATTTCGGCACCCCCGCCGTCGCCACCGCCGTCACCAGCTTGGCGCCATCGCGCGCGATGCCGCCCGCCTCATATTTCCGGCCGACCATGAAGCCGGTGATATTCTGCAGGAACACAAGCGGAATACTGCGCTGACAACACAGTTCGATGAAATGCGCACCCTTCAGCGAGCTTTCACTGAACAGGATGCCGTTGTTGGCGATGATGCCGACAGGATAGCCCCAGATATGGGCAAAGCCGCAAATCAGGGTCTGGCCATACAGCTTCTTGAACTCGTCGAACTCGGAGCCGTCGACCACCCGCGCGATGATGTCATGGACGTCGAACGGCTTACGCCCGTCGGCGGGGACCACGCCGTAGACCTCCTCCGGAGCAAACAGCGGCTCGCGCGGCTCGCGCATGTTCAAGGGCGCGCGCGTGGGCTGCTTCAGCGTGGCGACGATGCGCCGCGCGATCCCGATCGCATGGCTATCATTTTGGGCATAGTGATCGGTGACACCGGATTGCCTGGAATGCACATCGGCGCCCCCCAGTTCTTCCGCGGTGACGACCTCGCCGGTCGCCGCCTTCACCAGCGGCGGTCCGCCGAGAAAGATCGTGCCCTGATTGCGCACGATAATGCTCTCGTCCGACATCGCCGGGACGTAGGCTCCGCCCGCGGTGCACGATCCCATCACGATGGCGATTTGCGGGATGCCGGCCGCGGACATCTGCGCCTGATTGTAGAAGATGCGGCCGAAATTCCGCTCGTCGGGGAAAATCTCATCCTGCATCGGCAGGAACGCACCGCCGGAATCGACCATGTAGACACAGGGCAAATTATTCTGCCGGGCAATATCCTGGGCCCGAAGATGCTTCTTCACCGTCAGCGGATAATAGGTGCCGCCCTTGATGGTGGCATCGTTGGCGACGACAACGCATTCGCGCCCCGATATTCGGCCGACGCCGGTGATGACGCTGGCCGAATGCACGTCGCCGCCATAGAGGCCATAGGCCGCCAATGGCGACAATTCTAGGAACGCCGTGCCCGGGTCGATCAAGAGATCGACACGCTCCCGCGCCAGCATCTTGCCACGCGCGGTGTGCCGGGCGCGGGAGACTTTGCCGCCGCCGCCGGCCACCTGATCGAGCTTTTCGCGCAGTCCTGCGACAAGCGCGCGCATGGCCTCGGCATTGCGCGCGAAGTCGGTGGAGGCAGGTTCGACCGTTGAATGAAGCGGCATGGCCCTCGGCAGTCTATTGTGCGCCGCAATTTTGCGCTTGGGGTTCGGCCGTTATGGTGTCATTGTGCCGCCGCCTTAGGCAACCCTGAACTTGAAGGGGTGCCGCGGCAATTGGGTCATCGTCAGTTGCCGCCGTTCAATGGGTCCAGGGCTCGCCGCGCCGGAATGCGAAATTGTCGGCATAGGCGGCCTGCCGGCGGGCCGGCTCTTTCGGTTCCAAGACCTGGTAGGCGATCCCCTTGCGCTCGCAATAAGCGACGGCTTCTTCCCTGGTGTCGAAGCGAATGCTGATCTGCTGCTTCATGTCGCCGGAAGAAGTCCAGCCCATCAACGGCTCGATCGCGCGCGGCTGCTCGGGCTCATAGTCGAGTTGCCATTCCCGGGTCTTGGCGGTGCCCGATTGCATCGCGTTTTTTGCGGGCTTGAAGATGCGTGCGGTCATGAACGATGGGCCCTGTGAGATATGCGCCATTGAGGCGCTTGGTGGAAATGGCCGGGATAGTATACAACTTTCAGCAATTTGATCGGTGATTCCCGGCCCTGGATGTACCGTTTTTCCGACCCGTATAGTCATAATGCTGCGCTGTGACAATCTTGGCCGCCCGCGCATCTCGCCCCCTCGCCCGCCGCATGACCCCTGCGAACGCATCACTTCGAAACGGCACCCATGAAAATCAACGCAACCCTGCCTGAAAAAGGACGCGATCTCCGACTCGACCTGTTTCGCGGGGTCGCGAACTGGGCGATCTTTCTGGATCACATTCCCGACAACGTCGTGAACTGGATCACCACGAGAAATTATGGTTTCAGCGACGCCGCCGACCTGTTCGTTTTTATTTCCGGCTATACCGCATCCTTCGTCTACGCCCGGATGATGCTCGAACGCGGCTTCATCGTCGGCGCCACGCGGCTCACGAAGCGCGTGTGGCAGCTCTACGTCGCGCACATCATTCTGTTTGTGATCTATATCGCCGCGATCAGTTATCTCGCCCAGCGTTTTGGCGATTCGGAGATTATCAGCGAGTTCAATGTCACGGGCCTTGTCGATCAGGCGACCGAAACGCTGCGGCAAGGTTTGCTGCTCAAATTCAAGCCGGTCAACCTCGACGTGCTGCCGCTTTATATCGTGCTGATGGGACTGTTTCCGCCGGTGCTGTGGCTGATGCTGCGCCAGCCCGACCTGACGATGCTTGGGTCGATCATGCTGTGGCTGGCGGCCCGCCAGACCGGCTGGAACCTGCCCGCCTATCCCGGCGGGAACTGGTATTTCAATCCGTTCTGCTGGCAGTTGCTGTTTGTGTTCGGCTCATGGTGCGCGCTTGGCGGCGCCAGGAAGTCCATATCAATCATCAATGCGCCCATCACGCTTTATCTTTGCATCGGCTATCTCATTCTCGGCCTTGTCATGACCATGGCCGGAAAGTTTCCGGATTTCGGCGCACTGTTCCCGCACTGGCTCTATTCGACCTTCAATCCCAACGACAAAACCAATCTTGCGCCCTATCGATTCCTGCATTTCGTGGTGATCGTGATCCTGGTCATCAGGTTTGTGCCCAAGGACTGGCCGGGCCTGGAATGGAAGGTGTTCGATCCTATCGTGGTCTGCGGTCAGCAGTCGCTCGCGGTGTTCTGCGTCGGCGTGTTCCTGTCCTTTGTCGGACATTTCGTACTCTCGATGAGCTCGGGCTCGCTGCTTTCGCAGATTTTCGTCAGCATCAGCGGGATCGCGATCATGACGATCGTCGCCTACTACATTTCCTGGTCGAAAAAGCAGGACAAGCCGCTGCCGAAAGCTGCTGCGGCCAAGCCGGCCTGATTGAGGCTGGCACAATCCAATTGACCGGGATCATAAGGGCTTGGTGACCAACCTGCCTTTGGATGAAAACCCGTCCCAGTCGGTGGACCAGCCAATCCCGGCCTGGTTTCGCGGTCCCTGCAGGGCGAATGCGGCGCCCTGAGGATCGCCACATCGGGCGATCCAGTTGCCGCCCGGCAACTCGATCGGACCCGAGAAAACCTTTCCGCCTCCGGTCTTGACGCGCGCTGCTGCCGCGTCGATGTCGCGGACATTGAAGTAATAGAGCCAGAACGGGAGGAGGTCCTGCGGACGCTTGGTGAACATGCCGCCGATCGTCTGCCCGCCGGAGGAGAAGTACTGATACGTCTCGGTCGGACCGATATCCGTCGCCGCTTTTTGCCAACCGAAAAGATCGCCGTAGAAATCAAACGCCTTCTCCCAATTGGCGGCATGCAATTCATGCCAACCCACATGGCCCGGTTTGCCCAAATCGGCCGACTTTGCTTGGCCGGGTTTCAGCCCCTTGACCAATGCAAGCGTTGCCGTTTGTGGATCTGCAATCACCGAAATGCGACCGATGTTGCTGTCGGTCGGTGGGACATAGATGGCTCCGCCAAGGCGTTTGATCCGATCGGCGGTAGCGTCCACGTCCCCGACACCCACGTAACCCATCCACCTCGGCGTCGCACCCATCTTCCTGGCGTGTTCCGGGAGGTCCATGAGCCCGCTCACCGAGGTTCCTTCGAAAGTAAACAAGTTGTAAGCCAGACCGGGCAGCGACGCATCCTGCGAGCGCCAGCCCACGACTCCGGCGTAGAAGGCTTTAGCGCCCGCCATATCCGTGGTTATCAGTTCGTACCATGCAAACCGGCCGGAATAATCGACCATGTCGGTTTCTCCGTTCTGAGCCCGCGCCGCAAGTTCCGGTCCAGACCAAAGGCTGCATACTGATTGCCGATCGCAGGCTTCGATGCAATTTTTGATTCGAGCAGTCTCGCCCCGCAGCCGTTCATCATTTTAAGTGTGGTCAGAAGAATTCTGAATTTATTGTGATCAATTCGCGGCGCCTGCCTTGGTGGATGAACATCAGTTCATGAACATGAATTTCAGAAATTTGATTCGCCGCCGCACGTGGGCCCGTGCCAACGCGGTTGCATGGTGTGGTTGCAAGGCGTAAACTCTTGGCGCGGGACTCTAAGAATATCTCACATGATATGGAGGAATGCGCGTATGGCACGGGTGAAGCAAGCTTCGAAACGAACGAGAGTAGCAAAATCCGTACCGGTACTAGGGGCCGCCGGTTTGACTTTTTCACTAGTGGGCGGTGCATCCGCTGCGGCGGTGCCGACAACGGACCAGCCCAAGACGCCTAACCTCGCACCGGGTCACGCCATCACGCTCGGTGAAGAGGAAATCGCCGACGTTAGCCTGGCGACGTTCTATGTATTCGACAAGGAGAGCACCGAAGCCGCCCGAAACGGCGTGCAGCTCGCGCGGGGCTGCGGTGGATGCAGAGGCTGCAGGGGTTGCAGAGGCTGCAGAGGCTGCAGAGCTTGCGGGGGATGTGGCTGCGGTGTCGGTTGCGCATACTGGGGTGGATCTTGCTGCCTGTCGTGGGGTGCATGCCGCATCTGTTAAGCCGGACCACGTCCGATCAGTTGACAAGTGCAGGTTGTTTTGGCCGGGCTCGACTAAGTCGACCCGGCCAAACCATGTGTTCTGGGGCCGTCTTTTGGTTTCGCCCGCAGGCGGGCTAGCATATGAAGGCCGAGTGATGTTCATCGGAGAATACGCCTTGCGCCGGCGTACCAAGGCAGCGCACGTGCAACATGACGAGTGATCGCAGGACCAGCCGTACGCGGCGCGCCGGCAATGACATTCCGCAGTTCGCGCCGAATTTCACCGTCTATGTGTTGCCGCCAGACGTCGTGTGCCTCTATTCCGAGGATCGGAAGTTCTTTCTTCACGGCGAGTTATATTGCGCGCTTGCCGCGGCCATTGGAAAAGGCGGGAAAAACCTGTCGACGCTGGTTCGCGAACTGGGGCGCGATTTTCCGCCCGATAAAGTTGAGGAAGCCCTCAAGCGGCTGATTGAACGCCGCCACATCGTCCCGGCGCCGCTCGCTTCCGCCGGCGCCATGGCCGGCTACTGGGCGAGCCTGGGCTTGCCACCGGGAATGGCGGAACAAAATCTCAGGAATTGTCGTGTACGCATCGAATCGATTGACGTGAACGGTGCAGCCGAACTCGCTGCCGCCCTGGGCGAACTCGGCGTCAACGTCGTCAAACGTTCCCCCGACCTCACGGTCACGCTGGTAAACGACTATCTGGAACGAAGGCTGGCCGATTTGAACCGGCAGCGGGTATCGGATCGTGCGCCCTGGCTGCTGGTCCAGCCCTCCGGCGCTTTCCCCCTGGTGGGACCCGTGTTCGGCAAAGGTAACGGCGCCTGCTGGACCTGCCTTTTCGATCGCATGATCAGGAATCGGGAGGTCAAGGGGTTTCTCGACCGCGGATCGGCGCGCTCCGTTGCCGTTTCATCGCTCACCCGCAACGCGGTCGGACAGGGTGCCATTCAGTTCGCCGCGCTCGAGGTCGCCAAGGCGATCGCGACCGGTTTTCGCACCGAGGTGAACGACCACATCATCAGCCACGATTTGTTGGGTGCGACCATCGTGAAGCATTACGTGGCGGCCCGCCCGCAATGTCCGAGCTGCGGCCGCAAAAAGCTGCGGGATCCACGCCGACCCCCATCGCCGATCGCGCTTGGCTGCGGCGCCAAGCTGGTCATGACCAGCGGGGGGTATCGGACTGTGTCGTCGCGGGCGACGGTCGCACGCTTCCGAAAGCATGTGAGCCCCCTCACCGGTGTCGTCACGCGGCTCGAGCGGATCGAGGCCGATTTGCCCATGAACACCAATTTTTATGCGGCGCATAATTTCTCGGCGCCGGCCCAGAACGTCAACGAGCTGAGGGCGGGACTGACCGGCGGCAGCTTCGGCAAGGGCTCCACCGCCGAGCAAGCCGAAGCCAGCGCGCTCATGGAGGCGATCGAACGTTATTCCGGAATTTTTCAAAGCGACGAAATCAGGGTAACCCGGAGGTTTACGGATTTCGCGCCCGGCGAGGCCATCCCACCCAACGACGTCTTGCTGTACAGCGAAGCACAATTCCGGCCGAACGAATTGCCGGCAGAAGGTTCGGACGACGGGCACCCTATTCCTGCGCCATTCGATCCAGCCGCCAGGATCGAGTGGTCGCCCGTCTGGTCCCTGCGCGACCAGCGCTTCAAATATCTTCCGACCAGCCTGTTGTATTTTTTCTACAGCGGCCCTGCGGCCTTCCATGCCGATTCCAACGGCTGTGCGGCCGGCAATACAATCGAGGAGGCGATCGTCCAGGGATTCCTAGAGCTCGTCGAACGCGATGCCTATGCGATCTGGTGGTACAACCGGTTGCGACGGGCGGAAGTGGACCTCGCCCACTTCAACGACTCCTACGTCCGGGATTTGCAGACCCAGCTTGCCGAAACGGGACGCAAGCTATGGGTGCTGGACGTCACCAGCGATCTCGGCATTCCGACTTATGTCGCGATCTTGCACTGGATGCAAAACGGACAGGAAAATATCGAGTTCGGTTCCGGCGCGCATTTCGATCCCCGCATTGCCATGCTGCGCACGCTGACGGAGCTGAACCAGTTCCTGTCGATCGGCCTGATGGGAGGCGGAAGCGGCGAAAAATCCAGCCTCGACGGCATCACACCCTTGCGCCTGGAGGCCTATCCCTTCCTGATCCCGAACAGCGAACCGGCAGTCCGGCCGGACCTGGGCCCTGTATTCGGCCCCCTCGACAATACACGCGCGCAGGTCGACGCCTGCGTCGACATCGCTAGACGTGCGGGCCTCGATTTCCTTGTACTCGATCAAACGCGGCCCGACGTCGAGGTTCCCGTCGTCCGCGTGATTGTTCCCGGCCTGCGGCATTTCTATCGCCGGCTTGGACCGGGGCGGCTGTACGATGTTCCGGTGAAACTTGGATGGCAGGATCGGCCATTGCCGGAGAGCGAACTGACGTCGTTCCTTCCACACTCCTGAGGTCATGCCGCGTTGCGAACACCCGGTAAAAAGAGAAGGCAGCGGACTGCACCGCCGACCCTTTCCGCCCGCCAGAGCGCTCAGGTCACGCTCGAAACCCATCCGGACGGAGATATCTTTGCCTGCTTCGATGGTTTTTCGGACCGGCTAGGAAAATTCAGCGCCGGCGCGGGCAGGCGTGCGCAGGAGCTGCGCACAGGTCTGCCCCTCGGCTCGTCCTCCTCGAGCCGTTCGGTCGAAAAGGAGATCGATCTGTTGGTCCGGCGATTGGCCCGGCGCGGCCTGTTGGAATACCGCCTCACCCGCGGCGACCAGGACCAGGTCGTTATCGAACCACAGATGGCGGATTATTGGCCGCGGATGCCAAGGCTCGGCGATGCCGAAACGCTTGTCCTGTCGCGGTTCGCTTACCTCAGGCGGCGCGGCAATGAGATGGTGCTGGAATCTCCGCGGGCCGGTGCGCTGTTTAGAATTTGCGATCCCGACATCGCAACCGTCATCGCAGCGTTGTCGACGCCGCAAAAGATCAGCCGGCTGCGGCGGCGGAAAGACTTTCCGGGGGTCGAGCTTCTCGCTTTGCTGGTGGATTGCCGGATGCTCTTCAAGCTCGAGGCCGCCGGGAACGCCAATCTCCGGGCGGCCGAGGGCGACGACAACCTCGTCCTCTGGGACTTTCACGACCTTCTATTCCACACCCGCTCTACGGAAGGCCGCCAGGCCAACCCGCTGGGCGGGGTTTATCCCCACGGGGGTGCCATATCTCCGCTTGCCGCGGTGCGGCCGCGCTGGCCGGGAAGGAAGATCGATCTGCGCAAATTTTCGGCCGCGCCGACCAATTCGCCGGTTGCGACGCTGCTGCGCGAACGGCATTCGACGCGCGACTTCGACGACCTCAAGCCCATCACGCTCGAGGAGCTTTCACGATTTCTCGAAAGCACCGCGCGCGTCCAGTCCAGATGGAAAACCGCATCCGATCTTGACGATGGCGGCCCCGATATCGAATACACCGCCAGACCATATCCGTCCGCCGGCAGCGTTTACGAACTCGAACTGTATCTGGCCGTCACCAATTGCGAGGGGCTTGCGCGCGGCTTCTATCATTATGACGCCGGCGAACATGCCCTGATGCCGATCGATGCACCTGCGCATCAGTTCGAGGCCCTATTGACGCGAGCCGAACTTGCGATGGACGCGCCTGCCCCGCCACAAATCCTGATCACCATCGCAGCGCGCTTTGGCCGGGTTTCATGGAAATACAGCTCGGTCGCCTATTCGCTGATCCTGAAAGATGTCGGGGTTTTGATCCAGACGTTCTATTTGATGGCAACCGAAATGGGACTGGGCGGATGCGCGATCGGAACCAATAATATCGAGCTGTTCGAGAAGATGACCGGGAGCGAATTCCACGTCGAGGGCGCAGTCGGTCAATTCGCGCTCGGCCGCGGCGCGGAACCGCGACCCTCCGGTTAGTAATCTGCGGAAACTATTGCAGCGATTTGTTGGTTCGCTGGGTCCAGGTTTTGCCGCCTCGCATCGCAGCCTGCAATTCCTCGATTTGCGATTCGAGGACCTCGTTCAGGAGCATCAGCGCCTTCACGGCACCGTGCAGGTCCCCGTTACAGGTTGCGATGACATCTTCAACGGCAGCATCATAGCGGTCCAGCGGAGGCGGCAAGAAGCGGATGGTCATGGTCAGCTCCCGGTGTGTCGAGCTCGGAGCCCGAGCAATCCCCGGGCCGGCCCAGACGTTCCACATCGTCAGGAGTTATCCACTTTATCCACAAGGTCGTGGAAAAGCATGGCGCGCCTGCCAAAGCCAACGCCGGGAAAACCGCGAAGGAGCGTGCGAAGAAACTGAAGGCCAAGAAGTCGAAGCGCTAGTCCGCTTTGCCTCGTTCTGATTTTGCGTCGTCCAGACCCTGCTTCGAGCCGTCATGAGGCAAAATAAGGGGGAGTCGCCCAGTTCGCGGTAACGATTGGTTAACCTGTTGAGCAGAGCCTGACCTTCTGGGGATGGTCAAAAAGATATGGGCAACTCGAACCGCCGCTGAACTCAACCCAGCGGCGGCTTTTTTGGTCCTGGCAACCAGTCATCAACCATCATTGGGCTATTGTGCCCGGCATGGGAACTCGCCCTCACCATTCCAGGAAAAAAGCGGCGAAGGCGCCTCGACGGCGCTCCGGTCTGCTTGATGTCTGGCTCGAACTTCTCGAGAAGATCGACGGCCCGAGACGACGGCGCGTCGCGGCATTGCGGCATCGTCGATACAACCGCATCCGCCGCTTCCGGAACAGGAACTCGCCACGCCTCTCGCGAGCCCTGCCGCTGTCTGCGGGCGCCAGCTAGCCACCGGCAAGCTGCCATCAACTGGCGGAAGTGTCCGGAACGGACCCCGGTGCTATTGGTCGGGGCAGCTGGATTCGAACCAACGACCTGCAGTACCCAAAACTGCCGCGCTACCAGGCTGCGCTATACCCCGATTGTTCAGGAAAAGACGTCGATACACGCATAAAGCGCCGCCAGCAAGGCGACGGTCGCCTAGCGACCGTTGAACAACGGATGCCCGACCCGATCCCCGGGCTGAATGCCATATTTCTTCGCGGTGCCGGCAATCACTTCCAGCACTCCCTTTGCCAGGCCGCCCGAGGAAATGATGCTGGTGGATTGCGGCTCGGTATTTTCGGCAATTCGCAGGATACGTCCGTCGGCCCTGATAAAGATCATATCGAGCGAAATGTAGGTATTTTTCATCCACATCGACACCTGCTGTTCCGGGGAAAAATCGAACAGCATTCCCTTCCCGTCCGGCAACTCCTTCCGGTACATCAGGCCGGTGGTCTTTTCTTCTTCCGTGGTTGCCATCTCAACCGAGAAAAACTGCACGCCCGACTTGGTGACGATTTCGAGCGGCTGAAAGGTTGCGCCCCGCGCCTGGAACCCGCCAAGGAGGCAAAGCGCGACCGCGGCCGCCCACAACCAGGGTTGCGCAGGAAAGCCAAACGTAGATCGGGATCGATTGAAATTCATGGACAACGCCGTCCCAGCTTTTTTGCCGGGGCGACCCTAGCCCAAGGATCATGGCAAATACCAGACGGCGGCGGGGTTAGTGCGACGACAGGCCCGGCGAGCCGGTTTCCGGCTGGATTTCGGCCGCCATCATGCCCTTGGAGCCGGGCCCGTAGCGTACCAGCACGTACTGGCCTGGCCGCAACTCGGTCATTCCGAAGCGGCGCAGGGTTTCCATGTGCACGAAAATATCCGGGGTTCCCTCCCCGCAGGTCAGGAAGCCGAACCCACGCAGCCGATTGAACCATTTGACCTGGGCCCGCTCTAGACCACTGGTCGGGGTGACGCTGACATGGGTCCGCGGCGGCAGCATCTGCGCCGGATGGATCGCGGTGGATTCGTCCATCGAGAGGATGCGAAACGCCTGGTAGCCCTTGGCGCGCTGCACGCACTCGCAAACCAGGCGGGCGCCTTCATATGCCGTCTGATAGCCGTCGCGCCTGAGCACGGTGACGTGCAGAAGCACGTCGGGCCAGCCATTGTCGGGTACGATGAAGCCGTAGCCCTTTGATGCATCGAACCATTTGATGACGCCGGCAATTTCGACGAGACCCGCGGCGGTATCGCCCAAGCCCGAAATCGCGTCGATCGCCGGGTCGCGCTCGACGCCGGCAGCAAATTCGCCCGGCCCTATCCTGTTCGGTACCGCCCCGCCCGGCAGACCGCCAAGCTTCTTGGACTCAAAACCGTCCGACCCCATGACCCCGGACCCCACACATCATCTACGGGCCATCTGCTAAAACGACGGCACCGGGAACACGCGCCCATCCTGATTTCATGATGGCGCCACGCGAATCTCTCGAATCAAAAGATAACACTCCCGCTTGCGGCGCATAGACAAAAAACAAATTTGCGGGAACCTATGAACAGTCTTGCACAGCCGCGAATCAATCCGGCATCAGTTGCCGACGAACGGGCCGAGCGTTTCCCCGATGTCGTGCCGGATTACCAGATCGGCGATGTCATCCTGATCGGTGGGCTCGTTGTTGATGATCACGAGCCGGGCGCCGCAGTTTTTCGCCAGCATCGGAAAGCCGGCCGCCGGCCAGACCACCAGCGACGACCCGATCGCAATGAACAGGTCGCAATGCTGGGCCAGTTCGGTGGCACGCCGCATTGCATCTTCCGGCATCGCCTGGCCGAACGAAATGGTTGCGGTCTTCACAGGCTCACCGCAGGCCGCGCAATCGGGCGCCCGGCCTTTTTCGTCGAAACGCTGCTTGACCCAGGTCAGATCGTAGGTCTGAGCGCAGCCGATGCAGCGCGCATAGGTGGTATTGCCGTGCAATTCCACCACATGATCCCCGGCGAAACCCGATATCTGGTGCAGATTGTCGATGTTCTGGGTGACGATCGCGGGAATTTTGCCGGCCCGGTACAACGATGCCAGCGCGCGGTGGCCACGACCCGGTTTGGCCGCCGCAAAAGTCGGCTCCATCGCAAAGCGGCGCCGCCAGGACTTCATCCCGGGCGTCGGAACTGGCGACGAATTCGTCGAAAGGGATCGGGCGGTGGCGGGTCCATATCCCGCCGGGCGAGCGAAAATCGGGAATTCCGCATTCGGTCGAAATGCCCGCGCCGGTAAAGGGCAATATGGTGGAGGCCTCGGCGATCATTTCGCCGAGCTGATCCACCCCGCTGCGAAGATCGGTAGCAATCATGGGAACGTCCAGGGGTTGGGGCTGTGCCGATCATAGCACGACCGCCCGGATTGCCCGTCAATCCCCCGGATGTCCGCAATCAACGCAATCCGTCGAAATTTTAGGCGGCTTCCGCGATCGGCTCTGTCCCCTCGCCGTTTCTCACCTCACCGTCACTGTTCGTCTCGTCGCGCTTGCTTTCGTCACGCTTACCGTCGTCACGCTTCTTCGGCTTTGCGACCGGAGCTGTCGCCGCTGATTTTTTCGAAGCTTTGCCGTATTGCGAGAGCCGTTCTATTTCGGCCTCCAACTCAGCCTGCCGCGCCACGACCTTTTCCGCCAGCTTCTCAATGGCGCGGTCGCGCAAGGCGGCGAGTTCCTCGATGCTTAGTGAATCCAGATCAATCTTTGCCATGCCGTCCCTCCTGTTTTTCTTTTGGCTACCGGGAAGCCCCGCAGGCCACAAGGACGGCGCTGCTCTTTTCCACCGCGATAAATTTTATCCACCGCGAACTTCGAACGAGCCTGCGCAATCACAATGCTGCGACGCTTGCTCCCAATTCGCGCCTCAATCGCTTCCCTCAATGGAGTGGAACGAGAATCAAAAGGCAGGACATGACCGAACCGCAGGATAACGCCGCTCTGGAGCGGGAAGAGATCACAGTCCGCGTCGCAAATTTCAAAGCCACCCAGCAAAGATTCGAACGCGAGCGGCACGAATTCTTTGTGGTGACATTGGGAAACGCCCTGGTCCCGGAAAATCGTCACCGCCCGGCGGGACGCCCGCCATTCTCACCGTAGCGCGGCGCTTCAGCAATTTGCCCAGTGAAACCGCCGGCCCGATCGCGTCGGGCTTTGCGTCGGCCAAATGGCCGGCACGATGGCTTGGCAAAATCACCGCGGCAAAGCCAACTCCTCAGTCGGCCCTCCCTGAGCTGTCGTTGATGCGACTTGGCCCTCCCTGCATTTTGCTGCTAATGAGTGCCCCGGAAACCGGCAACAACCGCTTCGATCTCTCCAAGGGAGCCAGGGAAACATGCGTTATCTCCACACCATGCTGCGCGTTCGCAACCTCGATACCGCGCTGAAATTCTATCGGGACGCGCTTGGATTGAAGGAAGTCCGCCGCATCGACAATGACAAGGCGAAGTTCACGCTGGTGTTCCTCTGCGCCGCCGAAGACGAGGGCCTACTCAAGAACTTGCCCAAGACCCGCGGCGCGCCGCTGGTCGAACTCACCTACAACTGGGACGAGGAGAAATACGGCGAGGACCGCTATTTCGGTCATCTTGCCTATGAGGTCGACGACATCTACGCGACCTGCGATCGCCTGATGAAGATGGGCATTACCATCAACCGTCCGCCACGCGACGGTCAGATGGCCTTCATCCGCTCGCCGGATCTGCATTCGATCGAGCTGTTGCAGAAGGGCGAAGCCAAGCCGCCGGCTGAACCGTGGACCTCGATGCCGAACACCGGACATTGGTGAGGGCTTTCTGCAGCCTTAGCCGGAACCTCACGCTCGCTGCCGCGTTTGCCTTCATGATGGATTCATGGAGGCGAAGATGGGAAAAGGACTGCTGCTCTGGCTGCTCGGCGTGCCGATACCGGTAATCATTCTGCTATGGCTGTTTTTCGGACACTGATTTCAGCGATCGTCGCGCGCCTCACACAAATCAGGCCCGCTGACGGCGGGGCCTGATTTTTCATGTGCGGCCATCCTGTTCTTATTCACACACGGCCCGCGCTTTTTCCGTAAAATTCCGATATGACCCCCGAGACGGATCATCGGGGAGCGAAAAAACGTGACCAACGACAATCAAATTAAAATCTGGGGCCGGGCCAATTCGGTCAACGTACAAAAAGTGCTGTGGTGCCTGCGTGAACTGGACCTCGCCTATGAGCGCATCGACGCCGGCATGGCGTTTGGCCGCAATCACGAGCCCGATTATCTCGCGATGAATCCAAACGCGCGCGTGCCGACGCTGGTGGACGGCGATTTCGTGCTCTGGGAATCCAATTCGATCATGCGCTACCTCGTGCTCGCCTATCGCCCGGGATCGCCGATCTACCCGGCTGCGCCGAGGGTGCGCGCCGGCGTCGACCGCTGGCTGGACTGGACGCTGTCGACGCTGCAGCCGGTCGACCGTCCGGTGTTCTGGGCGTTGGTGCGAACTCCCGTCGAACAACGCGACATGGTCGCGATCCAGAAGGATGCCGACGCCGAGGCGGTGCAATGGCGCATCGTCGATGCCCGGCTTTCGGGGCGGCGCTTCATTGAAGGTGATGATTTCACCATTGCCGACATCGCGCTCGGCGCCTATGCGCGGCGCTGGTTCGGGGTCGAAGGCATCGACAAACCGAAGTTGCCGCATCTGGAGCGCTGGTTCGCCCAATTCGCCGGACGTCCTGGTTTCAAGCAATTCATTGCGCCGCCGATGTCGTGATTCGCGCGTGGCCCGCCGAAGGAGAAGCGGTGTGGCGGTCAGGTTGCCGCAGCCCGCCATTGGCGGGTGCATCCCCACCGCGGCTATCTGACGAACCTTATGCCGACCGTCTTTCCGCGGCGCCAAACCACTTCGCACCTCCGCCCGGTTTTTGCATCGCGCGCAAACGCCAGCCGCAATTTGGCGGGCAGCGAGTTCGGATCCTCGACCGTGACCTTCGCGCCAGTGGCGGACATATTCTGCACCACGCACCGGCGCGCGCCGAAACCGCCCTCGAGGATGATCCATCCGGGCTGGTGCAGCGATTTGCGCACTTCCCGCTTCTTGACCGCGGCCATTGTCGATTGCTCCTGACCCTCAGCCCTAGCCCACAAACCATTGAGATCAGGTGAATGTCATTCGCACCCCCGATTACCGGGGAAAAATGCCCGATTGCCGGGCGATCCCCGGTCTTCCGACGGCTTGCCCGCCCGCGCAAACGCCACTATACGTTCGCCCGCCGCCGCCGGGATCATTCGCCAGGATCAGGCTTCGGCACGGCGCCATCGCGGGCCAGACGCGGTGATCCGCCGGAGGTTTATGAGTGACCAAGCAAACCGGCAATGCCGCAACCAGATTGGTTTTAGCAAAGCCTCACGCTTTCGCTCCCTTCGTCTATCGGTTAGGACGCCACCCTTTCACGGTGGAGAGAGCGGTTCGATTCCGCTAGGGAGCGCCAGCTGCTCTGCCGCCATTTTGGTCTTTCTCTTTTGATGGCAGTCCCCAAAAACGGGGCAAGCGTTTTTGCTTTGTGATTTTTGAGTCAATCGAATCTACGCTCTTCACTATTGCGACTTGCGGCTAAAAAAGCCCCGGGCCGTTGCCCGGGGCTTTCATCGCAATGAGCTCTGGAGTCATCGACCGGAGTTATACCCGCCCGGCCCGGCGGAGTCGTACCCGCCTGGTTCGGCAGTCCGAACCGCTGAATTATTGGCGTTTTGGAATTGCTGAATTTTCGGGCTCGCCGCGCGCATTGCATTCCGAGCGCCGTGCTCGGAGGCCGCGGCCATATTGACGGCCGACGCAGCAAGCAGCGCCGTGCCCAGAACGGTCCGGATTATCTTTCGCATTGTAGTCTCCATGATAAAGGTCCGCGGCGAGAGCGAATGCACCTCGCGATATGCGCCTTCCCCGGAGAATTCGTTGGACGATGCCGATTATTACAAGCAGCCGGGATCACGAAGCGGCGAGCAAAATTTATCAGCCAAAGACTTTTTCGTGAGTTTCAAAATCAAGGACCTCACCAAATCAGGCGCATGCCCTCGCCCACTCCAAGCACGGTCCAGTCGGCCAACGCCCGACGGTAGCCGCTATAAGTGCATGCAATCTTGCAAGCCGTGATTTCCCGCTCCAGCATCGGAAGGCGTTCGCGCAGGCGCCGTCGCAAAATGGGCGAAGTTTCGGGGTGGCCTTCCCCGATGGTCTCGCTGAACACGTTCACAAAAATTTCAGCTTCGACGAGCCTGCGCGTATTCGCCTTCAAGATCGCCATCGACCGCTCTGCAGCCCTTGGCTTTCTCCGGCCGCCTTCGTAGATCATCGAAGGAAACACAGCCCCATCCGCGATCGTACCCCAAAAGCCTGTCTTGAACTCGATCGCCTTCTCGACCACGAAGTGGGCGAGATCGTGGGGGATTTCGAAGTTGTGGCCGACACCTTGAATAGAAAAACGCACGCCATCGTCGCGCTGAATCTGCGTCGTGTACCTTCCCTCTAGATCAATCCGAACGAACGTGACCTGCATTGGATAATCAGTCGATTGATTTTCACGATCTTGCACAGGTCGACGCCCTATCCGGTATCCGGCCAGACACCGGCTTGGCGCAGAGTTTCCGGCAGATCCTCGGGCCACACCTGCTCGTTGGTGAGACGTAGCTCGGCGCGCGACCACCATCGATGATCCGCCATAACCTGAGACTCAAGCTCGGTCCACCCCGTCCTTGAGACCTCCAGTTCGCTGATCCGAAAAAGGAAAAACCGCTCGACTGCAATGACAGTTTCGCCATCAGGCATTTGCAAGACGACCGTCCTCTGGGCGACCTGAGGCCCGGGATCACTGACGCGCAAACCGGTTTCCTCGAATAACTCCCGGCAGGCGGCCTGTTCGTAGGTCTCACCAGCATCGAGAGCTCCGCCGGGCGTAGCCCAGAATTCCTTTCCCCTTAACGGGCCCGTGCGATGTTCGAACTTGAACAGCAGCAGGCGGCCTTCCCTATTGACGACAAGAAGGCGAGACGACGGACGTTGACGCATTTGCAGGCAGTGATATCAAGCTTCGCTCGCATTTGCCGCAAAGGTCATACGACAATCCCCAGAATGTTGAGATTTCGAGATCATCTGCGCCAACATTCGGCGGATCGCTTGAGACACCAAGAATTGAAGTTTAAGTTGGAACGAGAAAACATTGATGGCATTCAGGAATACCTGGCTGCCAAAGAACCATTCATTCGGGCGATTCTCGCCAGCCTCGATTGAATGCGATCAGTCTTCCAAGTCAGCCAATCGAAAAGCGAATGTCCGCCCGTGACGCTCTGAATAGCCAAGACAATTCCGGCACTCGGGTCCTTGCCGACCTCAATGCGCTGCGCAACATCGGTGCGTACAAGACCGGCGTTCACAAGCCGACTTTTTCGGAAGCCCATATGCGCTCGCTGCAATGGCTCGCGCAGCGGCTTCCCGAGGCCGGGCTCACGGCCGAGATCGACGGCATCGGCAATGTGATTGGTACCATTTCAAAATCCGGACCGAAACTTTTGGCCGGATCGCACCTCGAAAGCCAGAATTTCGCTGGATGGCTCGATGGAACGCTTGGCGTCGTGTATGCCCTCGAGGCCGCCCGCGTTATCAATTCCGACCCGAACGCAAACGGCGCCGTCGAAGTCGCGGCGTGGTGCGACGAGGAAGGACATTTCGGAAGTTTCCTTGGCAGCAGGTCTTACGTTGGCGCTGTGACGGAGCATGACATCGACGCCGCCCGAGATCGCGTCAGCGGCCGAACCATGCGGGATGTCCTGAGCGAGGTGGGCCTTGCCGGCCGCGCGCGCGTGAAAGCTGAACCCGGACGTCATATCGGTTACCTCGAGGCGCATATCGAGCAGGGTCGAACGCTGGAAAGCCGCGCGCTCTGCATCGGCATCGTCACCTCCATCGTTGGTATCTGGCAATATCGGATCACCTTCAGCGGCGAGCAAAATCACGCGGGCACCACGCGGATGGAGGTTCGCAGGGACGCCGGTGTGGCGCTGGCCAGATTTTGCGTCGATATCGACGATCGTTTCCCGGATCTCAGCGGGCCACGCACGGTATGGACGACCGGCCGCATCACCCTCGATCCCGGAGCGCCGAGCATCATTCCCGGACGCGCGGAAATGCTGTTTCAGATTCGCGACGACGACCCCGCTGTGATCGATCGCCTGGAGGTGCTGTTGCAAAGCATGGACGTGGAGGCAAGTTCAAAAGGCCGCTGCGGTGTCACGGTGGAACGCATTCGCACCGGCGCGCCCGCCATGATGGACGCCAAATTTCAGCATGCAATCGAAGCCGCAAGCTTGGCCTTCGCCGACGGCCGGTCCATCCGCATGCCCAGCGCCGCCGGCCATGACGCACAGATCCTCTCCACGATCATGCCCGCGGGCATGCTGTTTGTGCCCTCGATCGGCGGCGTCAGCCATCACTGGAGCGAGAACACCGGCGACGCCGATATCGTGACGGGCGCGAATGTCTTTGTTGACGCTTGCCGGCGCCTGTTGGCGGGATGAGCACGCTGGCCTCGCCCACTGGCTCCAACTTCCTTTTATTTCTGTCGGATTTTCTTTCTGCTGCTCGAGAGATCGATCAGCATTTCCAATCGTTAAGGTTGTACCCCTACATACTTACCCTTTCTTAAAAGAATACCGGTATGAAGCGCTTAGAGCGTTCGCTTGCGTGTTTTCGCATCCCTGCCTTCCAAGGAGACTCGTATGTCCCTCTCTCTTCATCAATTTCGTGCGGCCGCGATTACGGGTGCATTCTTGACGCTGGCCTTGCCCGCTCTGCCTGCAATTGCCGAGGACGTGATTCGCGTCGGCATGGTGCCCGACGCCAGCGCGACGGCGGCATCGCTCGAAGAGAAAAAGCCGCTGCAAACCTATCTGACCGAGGCGCTTGGCGTGCCGGTGAAATTGATCATCCCGAAGGATTACAAGTCGACGATCGAAGGCCTCGGCAACGGCTCGTTCGACTTCGCCATTTTTGGGGCCGTGGGCTACGTGCAGGCGCACCAGAAATTCGGTGTGATCCCGCTGGTCCAGCGCGACGTCGACAAGCAATTTCATAGCCTGTTCATCACCCAGGCGGGCTCCTCGATCAATTCGATCGCCGATCTCAAGGGCAAGCGTTTCGCCTTCGGGGACGTGGTTTCGACAAGCGGCCACGTCATGCCCTATCGCAGCATTATCGAGGCGGGTGTCAATCCGGAAAAGGACTTGCAGTGGACCCGCTTCACCGGAAGTCATGCCGCGACCGTACAAGCCGTCGCCGCGGGAATCGCCGACGCCGGATCGGCGGACGAGACCGTCTTCAAGGCAATGGTGGCCGACGGCAAGGTCGATGCATCCAAGGTGCGTGTGTTCTACACCACGCCGCCGTTCGTCGACTATGTCTGGGCGGCTCGCAAGGATGTCGACGCAGCGATGCAGAAGAAATTCGCCGACGCCTTTCTCCGCCTGGCTCCCGGCAAGGATGACGCGGTCCTGCAGGTCCTGCGAGCGAAACACTATGTGGCAGTTACCGATGTGGAGTATCAGCCGATTGCGGAGATCGTGACCAAACTGGCATTGCAGTGACGTAGCCGCGCAAGGACTGCTTGATAGCCCCGGGGGCGGCGGCGTCAAGCAGAAGCGGGGGGAGCCAATATGTTTGCGAAACTTCCAGGTCTGCGGTTGAAGGACATCCGCACGCGGACCAAAATCTCTCTGATTGTTCTGCTCCTGCTGGTGCCGATCGGCTATTCGATCTGGCTGATCACGAATGACAAGCAAGCGCTGATCGCGAGCTCCGAGCGAGAACTGGAGGGCAGCGCCTATATTCGGGCGGTACGCCCCGCGATACTGGCCCTGGCGACGGGCACCAAGGCGCAGGACACTGCGGCTGCAATAGAAGCGGCGCGGAAGGCGCAGAAGCAACTTCGCGAGAGCAAGGAGGTTGGGGTACTGGCCGACGAGTTTGCCTTTACGGCGCAACTGTCGGCAACCAACGGGAGCGATGGAGATGCCGCAATCGACAAAGCGACCGGCCTGCTCGCGCGCGTCGCCGAGGAATTCGAATTTATCGCTCGATCCCGAGCTCGCAAGTTACTACCTCGGCAGCGTCATCGTTCTGAGACTGCCCCCCATCATCGGAGAACTCGTCGCGGAGCGGGACATTGCCGCGATGGTGGTCGCGCAGGACGAATTCTCGACCGAGCAACGCGTACGCCTGCTTACCCTGTCGGGCAGGCTGAAAGCCAACCTCGACGGCCTGCGTGCGGATCTGGCCGGTGCCCTCCGCAACGACGGCAGCCTTGCCGGGCAGATTGACGGCCCTTTGACCGCATTCGCCAAAGCGGCCGACGCCTTCACCCTCAACCTCGAGGAAGCGCTGATCGATCGTAACGGCAAGAAGGTCGATGGCCAGAGAATCACTCAGAATTACGCGACCGTGATGAGGGCGGTCGACGCACTCTGGGCCGCGGCGGCGACGCAACTCGACCGTCTGGTGAGCGCACGCATCGCCCGCTTCAAGACCACGTTGACGATCACGCTTTCGATCGTGAGCGCCATCGTGTTTGCGAGCGTGGCATTTGCCTTCGTGATGCTGCGGCAGATCGTCGGTCCCCTGACCCGCCTCGAGCGCCTCGCCCACGACGTCCGCACCACCGACGACTATTCCTTGCGCATCGAGTACAGCAGCCGCGACGAGGTCGGACGCCTGGCCGCGGCGTTCAACGGGATGCTCGCCGAGGTCGCCGATGGCCGCTCACGCGCCGTCGAACGCTCGGCGGAACGCGAACGGCAGCAACAACGTCAGCAGCAGCGGGCCGACCAACTGGCCGAACTCACCCGGGCATTCGATCAGCAAGCCACCGCGGTTATTGAAACGGTCTTGTCGGCGGCGGTCGAGATGCGGGATGCCGCTCATTCGATGACGGAAACGGCGGCGAAAACCAGCCTGCAATCGACGACGGCGGCGGCGACCTCGCAACAGGCATCGGCCAACGTCCAAACCGTGGCCGCCGCGACCGAAGAATTGGCTGGCTCGACCGGCGAGATCGGCCGGCAGGTCAGCGAATTGGCCCGTATCACCCAGGCCGCGGTTTCGGAGGCCGAGGGAACCAACCGGACGATGCGAAGTTTGGCCGAGGCCGCGGAGCAGATCGGGCAGGTGGTCAAGCTCATCAGTGACATCGCCGGGCAGACCAATCTGCTGGCGCTCAATGCGACCATCGAGGCCGCGCGCGCCGGCGATGCGGGCCGGGGCTTTGCCGTGGTCGCCTCCGAGGTGAAGAGCCTCGCCGTTCAGACCGCGAAGGCGACCGGTGACATCAGCAGCAAAATCCTGGGCATGCAGCAGGTGACCGGGGAAGCGGTTGC
The DNA here is from genome assembly GCA_963742425.1 of uncultured Alphaproteobacteria bacterium. GTDB lineage: Bacteria > Pseudomonadota > Alphaproteobacteria > Rhizobiales > Xanthobacteraceae > Bradyrhizobium. The sequence continues at coordinate 353,097 of CAVULR010000001.1, read as the reverse complement.
GGCCATCGAGCGCATCGGCGGCACGATCTCGAAGGTCAACGAAATCGCGGCGGTGATCGCCGCTGCCGTGGAGGAGCAAGCGGCCGCGACCAAGGACATAGCGGCGAACGTGCAGCAAGCCGCGGTTGGCACGCAGGATGTCTCCGGAACCATCGGCGAGGTCAGCATCGCGGCAGGCCACACCGGCAAGAGCGCCACCGTCGTGCTCGAGGCGGCAACGCGGCTCTCCGGTGAAGCGACCGGATTGAAGCAGGAGGTCGACCGGTTTCTCACGGCAGTGAAGGCGGCGTAGGCCTGTTGGCGCCGACGGGAAAGCCGCACCCTTCGCAGATCGTTACTTGGGGGAATGAACCATAACCCCCCTGAGTGTATCCGGCTCGCGCGCACGCCCTTCGTGAGGCAGGCGACAGCCCGCGTTCAGCGCTGACGCCGTCCCCAATTGATGGCGGCCCAGATCCGTTCGTGCAGATAGTACCAGATGATCTTGGTGATGAGTTCGAGGGCGGCGATCGAGCCCGCCATGGCAACCCTGCCCGTCAGGAACCAGCTGATTGCAAAGGTGTCGAGCGTTCCCAGGGTCCGCCAACTCACGGCTTTGAGGACCGACCTGGTATGCGTTTCTGCTCCGCGGAATGAAACCACCCGGTATGCTCCTTATCTAGGCACGACCGAACCTATCACGCCGGCGCGTCCTCACGTCGGGGAGTTGTTTTCGCGTCGGGGAATCATCAATGGACACGTCCGGCGAATGCGTGCATTTTGCATTGAACCTGCAAACGCTTTGATTTGACTGAATAATCGCAGTTAGTTTGGAAATTCCACGATTTCATGGCCGTATTCCGGCGGTTAGCTAAGGAATTGAAATGAGAAATTTTGCCGTACTCATCGCGATTTGCGCCGGTTCTCAAACCGCAATCGCCCAGACGCCGGACTGCAAATCGATATCGGACGCTGGCGCCAGGCTGGCCTGCTACGACAAGGCCCCCTCGCCTGCTGCGTCAGCAAAACCTGCTGCCCCCGCGTCGACGAAAGCCCCGGCTACAAATGTCGATAGGGCCAAATATGTCGATACGATCGGCGCCGAGGATGCGCTGATGAACGCGCGGCTGAAAAATATCTGCCGGGGTTGCTGAGCACGCGATGCGGAAGCACAACGATCCCGGCGGAATCGTTGAATGCGGTCACCAGCGGCACCTCGACGCATTTCACCGTGGATCACGCCGAAACCCGGTCGGTTTGCCGCCTCGATGAATCTCATTGAATCCCTTCCGACCGTCATCGGAACCGCTGCGGTAGCGCCGGCTCTGCTGATCTTGTGGCTGGTGATCGCCGCGGGCGAGCACCCGGGTCCGCCTGCCAAGGTATGGACGGCGTTTCTGCTCGGCGCCGCCAGCATTTCGCTGCTCGGGGCCGTGCGCACGCCGTTTGTCGCGATCCTGGTTGGCCCGGAAAACCCCTGGCTGGCGCGGATCCTGTATTCGGTGTTCGGGGTCGCTCTCCCGGAGGAAACGGTCAAGATCCTCGTCATCGCCGCGATCTCGGCCCGCCGCCGGCCTTTCGCGGACCCGATGGACACCGTGATTTACGGCGCGGCCGCGGGCCTCGGCTTTGCGGCCTACGAAAACCTCGCTTATCTCGTCCAGCACGCGGAGATTTGGCGCTCGCTGGCCGCGCTGCGCAGCATCCTGACCGTGCCATTTCACGGCGCGCTTGGTATTATCGCCGGCGCATACCTTGCGATCGCTCGATCCGGCACGGCGCTTGGCGCGCACCGGCATCATCGCGACCGGGCGCGAATCTCGAGCCGCGTTATGGTGCTGTTCGGGCCGCTGGCGCTGCATGCCGGTTTCGATTTCCCCCTGCTGACGCTGCAGCAAAATTCGGACATCGATCCATCCACCCGACTGGTATTGGGATCGGCAAGCGTCCTGATCGGCTTCAGTGCGATCGGCTTTGCGGTACGCCTTGTGCGAAGGGTCGGTCGTCATCACGCACCCCGAACCGAAATCGCCCACGAACGGCTGAGCCGGCTGCGACGGATGTGGGCATTGCTGCTCTTGGGCGGCGGCGCAGGCTTTGCAGGCGTGGCTTTTGTGCTGACATCGATCCACCACTGGCTGATAAACCCCGATCGTGACGTGGCGCTTGTTCTCGTCCCCATCGGCCTCACATCGATCCTGATCGGCGCAGCGCTGCTGATAGCGACCACGGCGATCTATGTTCTCGGCCGCAACCGAATCCGCTCGACGCCACAGGGCTTGTCGTCCGCTTCCGGACAGGGTTGACGGAAAGCGCCGCCGTTTGACCGTCAATGCCTGCCAATGAACAAATTTGGCCCCGCCGCCTAGACCGCGCTATACTTTCCGCATTCCATGGCCGCATCGGGAGATTTCAATGACGCTTCCCCACGATAATGCCAGGCTGCAATCCGAAATGAACGCAGCGGTTCGCGAGCATTGGAAAGCATTCCTGATTGAGGGCATCCTGCTCACGATCCTCGGGCTCGCCGCCATGATCGTGCCGCCGCTTGCGAGCCTTGCGGTCACGATCTTGCTGGGCTGGATGTTTCTGATCTCGGGCGCAGCCGGTCTCGCATTGACGTTTTGGGCCCGGCACATGCCGGGCTTCTGGTGGTCGCTGATCTCAGCCGTGCTGGCGCTCGGCGCCGGCATCATCCTTTTGATGCAGCCGGTGCAGGGCACGCTGACCCTCACCATCGTGGTCGGCGCCTATTTTCTGGCGGAAGGGGTCGCCACGATCATGTATGCGCTGGAGCACCGCCGTGAATTGTCGGAGCGATGGTCCTGGATGCTGGTCGCGGGCATCATGGATTTGCTGATCGCCGCCATCATCGTCGCCGGACTTCCGGGGTCCGCGCTCTGGGCAGTCGGCCTTCTGGTCGGCATCAATCTTGTGTTCGGCGGCGCTTCGCTGATCGGAATGGCGCTCGCCGCGCGCAACGGCTGATCCTGCCAGGGCCCTCGCGAGCACAAGCCGTGCGCCACGCTCAAATTCGGTTTCGGGACGCTAACAGCCGCGGCAAATGCTCTTGATCTTGCGGTCAAGCGCGGCGTCTTCCTTGTTGATGGAGTTGTTCGGGTCGCTCAAATTTTTCTCCGATGGTACCTGATCGGCGCGCGGTTGCCGGTGACCAACCGGGGCTTCGCGAAACGTCGATGACTTGTTCGCAGCGCCCGGCGATCCCGTCTGCGCCATCACGGCGAGCCCGCCAGCCAGCGTAAGCGCCATCGTCGCGATCAGCATGGTCGCGATGGGATTGATCTTGAAGAGCTTTGGCATCTTGCTTCTCCCGTCTGCGTCATCGCGCCCGGTCGGGAACCTCGATCGTTGCGCAATTGCGGCGCCCCTGCGCGGCGCAATCCTGAACCTTGCGAACATCGGCCATGGTGCCGAGCAACCAGATGCCCGCTGCCACCAGTACCACCAGGAAACCAAGCAGCACCGCATTCTCAATGTTGCGATTGCCCTGGTTGTCCGGCGGTTCCGGCGCTGCCTCTCCTCCATCTATCATCGGCAGGTCATGGCTTCGGAGGGTAGAGGTGGACGTCGCCGCAATAGTCGGCGACACGATAGCGCGTTTCCGGCGGCCGTTCACGCTCCGGCGAAAAAGAATTTGCAGTCGTCCAATAGTTGGGGCCGACCGGTGACTTGCCGTGGCCCCCGGGAATGTCGAGAACGTAATCCGGCTGGCATAGCCCGGACACCCGCCCACGCAAGCGCCTCATCAGTTCCTGCCCATGCGCCAACGTCGTCCGCAGGTGAGCCGTGCCCGGTGCGAGATCGCCGTGATGCAAATAATACGGCTTGATCCGGCATTCGACGAAGGCGCGCATCAGCGCTTCCAGCGCCGCGGCATTGTCGTTGACGCCGCGCAGCAGCACGGACTGGCTGACCATGGGGATGCCGGCCTCAATGATGGCAGCGCAGGCGGCGCGCGCCCTGCCGGTCAATTCGCGCGCATGATTGGCGTGCAGCGCCACCCAGGTGGTGGCGCCGGCAACCCTCAACGCGGCGACCATCTCGCTCGTGATCCGCGCGGGATCCGCGACCGGCACCCGGGTATGGATGCGGACGATCCTGACGTGATCGATTGCGGCGAGGTCCGCCATGACCTCTGTGAGCCGGCGCGGCGACAACATCAGCGGATCGCCGCCGGTCAGGATGACCTCCCAGATTTCCCGATGCGCGCGGATATAATCCAACGCCGCGTCGTAGGCGGCTTGGGAGAGCGCAGTCGGCTTGCCCGGACCCACCATCTCGCGGCGAAAGCAAAAGCGGCAATACACCGCGCAGACCTGAACCAGCTTGAACAGCACCCGATCGGGATAGCGGTGCACGATGCCGGCGACCGGGGAGTGTGGATGGTCGCCGATGGGATCGGCATCCTCACTTTCCCCCATGACCAATTCCGCTGATGTCGGAATGAATTGCCGCGCGATCGGATCGTTGGGGTCATTGGGGTCGATCAGTGCGGCGATATCGGGCGTTACCGCGACCGCATAGCGCGCGGCAACTTTTTCCAGATCGGCAAGATCGACCGCCGCGGCCAACCCATGCGCGACCAGCTCGGTGGGCCGGCGCAAGGTCGTCGCGATTGTGAGATTGCGCCTGCTCATGCCTCACCCGATGGCTTCGTCCACAGCACCTGATCGATCCTGGACGCCCCGCAGGCCAGCATCACCAGGCGGTCAAAGCCGAGTGCGACGCCGCTTGCATCCGGCATCACCCCGACCGCGTCGAGAAATTCTCCGTCGAGTGGATAGCGCTCGCCATAGCGCCGCGCCTTTTCATCCATCGCCTGCATGAAACGATGGCGCTGCTCGCGCGCATCGGTCAATTCGCCAAATCCGTTGGCGAGTTCGACGCCGCAGGCATAAATCTCGAAACGCTCGGCAACGCGCGGGTCGGACGGTTTGACGCGTGCCAGCGCCGCTTCGGGCACCGGATATTCGAATAACACCGTCAAACGCCCCTGCCCCAGATGGGGTTCGACATGTTCGACCAGCACTTTGCTGAATATGTCCGACCAGGTGTCGTCCTCCGTGATTCGCACCCGCTCGCGTGCCGCCGCCGCCAGGGCGGCGCGATTGCCCTTGCCATCCCCGATGGTGGCAAGCAGATCGATCGCGGCAAAACGCTCGAATGCTGCCGCCACCGTCAACAGTTCCGGTTCGGCAAAGGGATCGGCAATTTTACCGCGAAACGAAAACTGTCCGATGCCGGTTGCCTGCGCGGCGTGGGCGATGACGACGATGCCGTCGGCCATGGCGAAGTCGTAGGTTGCATTGGCGCGGTACCATTCCAGCATGGTGAATTCCGGCAGATGCAGATCGCCGCGCTCGCGGTCGCGAAACACCCGCGCAAATTCGAAAATCTTGGTTTCGCCCGCCGCCAGCAATTTCTTGCAGGCGAATTCCGGCGAAGTCCGCAAGTAACGTGTAGACCGCCCACCATCGGCGCCGACGAGTTCGGTGCGTGGCGCGTGCAGGTGGATCTCATTGCCAGGCGAAACCTGCAAAATTCCGGTTTCGACCTCCACAAAACCCTGCTCGTCGAACCATGCCCGGATTGCCTTGATCACGGCGCTCCGGGCCGTCAGGAACGGCCTGATATCGGCGTGCCGCGCGGGGGTCCACCACGGCGAAAGCTGTTCGTTTTCGGTCATGAACGAGCTGCCTCATACGACCGCAAAACGCTGGCATCGTGCGGCAAAATCAGTATGTTGCAGCCCGAAACCGCTTCGCTGGCCCCGGGACGCCCATGTCCTGATCGGTCCCGGGCCAGAATATCAGGAAAAACAGCTTTGAAAGTCATCGCAAGTTCTATCCGCAAGGGAAACGTCATCGAGCAGGACGGCAAGCTTTACGTGGTTCTGACGGCCGAGAACATCCATCCCGGCAAGGGAACGCCGGTCAGTCAGATCGAAATGCGCCGAATTAGCGACGGGGTAAAGATTTCCGAGCGCTACAAGACCACCGACCAGGTCGAAAAAGCCACCATCGAAGACCACAACTTCAACTATCTCTACGAAGATGCCGATGGCTTTCACTTCATGAACACCGACAACTACGATCAGGTTCAGGTGCCGAAGGACGTGGTCGGCTCGGCCGCGCCCTACTTGCAGGAAAACATGACCGTCAAGCTTTCGCTTCACGGGGTCATTCCGGTGGCCATCCAGATGCCGCAGCGCGCGACGCTGGAGGTTGTGGAGACTGAGCCCGTCACCAAGGGCCAGACCGCCTCGTCATCCTATAAGCCTGCCATTCTCTCCAACGGCGTGCGCACGGCGGTGCCTCCCCATATCGGCACCGGGACGCGAATTGTGGTCATGACCGAAGATGGCTCTTACGTCGAGCGCGCAAAGGATTAAGCTGAAGCTCGAATACTTTGGCGCCGGGGGGCGACGTTGGGTACGAAGGTTGGGGGGTCCGTCGCGCGTCTAGTGGCAGCTTTCGCCTGGCTCATCGCCGGTACTGCCGTTCTTTGCGCCGACGAATTCAGGACGCCCTCGGTATCGGCCGCCCGCGTCGAATGGCGTGCCGCCCTCGAGCAGCTCCGGTCCGAAATCAACGCCCAGCCGGCTGTTGCGCCGGCCTTCACTTTTTCGGGCCAACGGCGGCTGCCGGCATTCGATCCACGCGCGATGCCGGCGCTGATCCAACTCAACGCCGTGACTTCGCAGTTTTTCACCGGTATCGGCCGCAGTCCGGTGCCGGTGCTGTTGCCGTTCGACACCGCGGCATTTCTTGACGCCGGGTTGAACGGCGCGCCGGCAAACCTGTCGCTGTCGCACTATCAGGCCGGCTTCAGCCCCGCCGATGTGTTCGACGCCGGCCCGGCCGGATACGACGCGGTGTTCTCACTCGAGCCCGAGGCCGGTTCAGGCGACGGCACACAGCAACGCACCTTCGCCAAACCGGTCGAGGTGCAGATCACCGGCTCGATCCTGACCTACGACATCAGCGACCCCCTCGGCGGCAAGGGCGAGCCGGTTAAGGCGCTGGCCGGGCAATTCCCCGATCTGCGCCGCTTCATCCGCGAGGGTTATGTCCGCTATGCCTTCACCCGCTTCGGCGTTCCCTATGTGGTGTCGATCCAGTGTCTCGACAGCACCCCTCTGGCCCGGCGGCTAGCCTGCCGCGAGGCCTACCCCGTGGCCGAGCGCTTTCTGAGGGCGCTGCGCGTTGCCGGAGGCCTGTCCGCCCGCCCCCGAGGAGATATTCCGGCTGAAATCGCCGCGCGGCCCTCCGGCCCCTCCCCCGATTTCACCTATCACCCGGCGGGAGACATCGTCGCCGGCAGCGGCTATCGCAAACAGAGCGGCCGCGCCGACTTCACCGTCTATTCGCAAATCCGCTTTCCCCTGGAACGGACGCCGGCCCTTGCCGGCTCGCAATCTTTCCGTAGCCGAAAACCGAGCCCAGCGCCGCTTGACGAACCGGCCGGCGGAAATACCAGCTATCCCTGGCAGGACAATTTTTGCGAAGCGCGCAGTTTTGGCGTCGGACAATGCGCAAGCGGCTTCGGCCATCAGGGGCAGGATCTGCGTCCGGCATCCTGTTCATCTCCCGGCGACGGCACCGAGGCCTGCGACCCCCGGCAACAGGCGGTGGTCGCTGTGCGCGATGGCGTCGTGATCCGCGCGCCGAAGCAGCAGGCGGCGACCCTCCAGATCAACACCCGAAACGAACATATCCGCTTTCGCTACATGCATATGAATCCGGCTGCCATGGACGCGGACGGCATTCTGAACGGACGCAGGATCGGGGAAGGCGACAAGATCGGCGTGGTCTCGAATTATCTCAACCACCCCAACGGTACCACCCGTCACCTGCACTTCGATGTGCAAGTGTTCACGCGCGACGGCTGGCTCTGGGTCAATCCTTACACCACATTGGTCTCGGCCTACGAGCGTCTGATCCACGGCCGCGGCCGCGAGATCGGGCCCGATTCAACCTCGTCGCCCGCCATGGCGCGGGCCACGCCGGCTTTCGAGAACGCGATGCGTTACGACACCCAGGAAGGCAGCGAAAATTAACGGCTAGCCAGAGTGCTGGCGGATGTTCCGATTTGGCCCACGTTGCGCAATCAAAGTGCGGCCCCGGTCTTCGCGTCGAAAACGTGAATCCTGGAAGGGCGCACGGCGATCCGCAGCTTGTCGCGCACCTTCACCCCCACGGTCGGCTCGACGCTCGCGACCATGACATCCTCGCCGACCTTCATATCGAGCAGGATTTCCGAGCCGAGCTGCTCGACCACCTCGATCACGGCATTGAAGCAGAGGTGGTCGGGATCGGCGGTGCCCGCCACAGTCAGGTCCTCCGGACGCACGCCGAGTGTGACCTCTTGACCGATCTGCCCGCGCAGGCGCTGCGCGGTCTCGTCCGGCAGCTTGATGCGCAAGCCGGAGTTCTCGGCGACCAGTGATCCGTTCGTATCGGTCACTGTCACGTTGGCGAAATTCATGGCCGGGGAGCCGATGAAGCCTGCGACAAACTTGTTGGCGGGTTGATTGTACAGCTCAAGTGGCTCCCCAACCTGCTGCACCAGGCCGTCCCTCATGACGACCACCCGGTCACCCAGCGTCATGGCCTCGACCTGATCGTGGGTAACGTAGATGGCGGTGGTGCCGAGACGCAGATGCAGCTTCTTGAGTTCGACCCGCATCTGCACTCGCAGCTTTGCATCGAGGTTCGACAGAGGTTCGTCGAACAGGAACACGCGGGGATGGCGCACGATGGCGCGGCCCAGCGCCACACGCTGGCGCTGACCGCCGGAGAGCTGACGCGGCTTGCGCTTCAGCAATTCGCCGATGCCGAGGATGTCGGCCGCCTCCTGCACCCGCTTGTCAATCTCGGCCTTTTCGAATTTGCGCATCTTCAGGCCGAACGCCATGTTGTCGTGCACGCTCATGTGTGGATAGAGCGCGTAGTTCTGGAACACCATGGCGATGTCGCGGTCCATGGGCGCCAGTTGATTGATCACGTTGCCGTCGATCGAGATATCGCCGGAGCTGATGGCTTCAAGCCCGGCGATCATCCTGAGCGTCGTCGTCTTGCCGCAGCCGGACGGTCCGACGAACACCACGAACTCCTTGTCGCGGATCTGCAGATTGACGTCCTTGACCGCGTGCACGGCGTCGTAAAACTTGTTGATCCCCTTGAGGACGACCTGTCCCATCAGCTCCACCTGTCTCCCAACGGCCTGTTGCGCTTGAAGGGCGCGCTTCAATCTCGGCTCCGGGCGATCAGCCCTTCACCGATCCGGTCAAACCTGCGACGTAGTGCTCGACGAAGAACGAATAGGCGATGGCGACCGGGATCGATCCGAGCAGGGCACCGGCCATCAGCGGCCCCCAAAAGAATACATCGCCGCGGATCAGCTCCGATGTGACCCCCACAGGCACGGTCTTCTGTCCAGGCGAAGAAAGAAAGACCAGCGCATAGATGAACTCGTTCCACGACAGCGTGAAGGCGAAGATGCCGGCCGAGAGAATGCCGGGGACCGCCACCGGGATGACGATGTAGAGCATGGCCTGCCAGCGCGAGGCGCCGTCAATGCGCGCGCATTCCTCGAGCTCCTTGGGCACGGCCTTGAAGTAGCCCATCATCAGCCAGGTGCAGAACGGAATCAGGAAGGTTGGATAGGTCAGGATCAGCGACCACGGCGTGTCGCCGAGCCGATAGTTGCGGATCATCTCCGCCAGCGGAATGAACAGCAGCGTCTGCGGCACCAGATAGGTGATGAAGATGCCGGTGCCGAGGCTGCCGGCAAATGGAAAGCTCAGCCGCGATAGCGCGTAGCCGGCGAACACGCCGCACACCAGCGAGATCGCGGTCGACACCAGCGCGATGAACGTCGTGTTCCACAGCCACGTCGCGAACAGCGTCTCCTCTAGCAGGTATCTGACGTGGTCCCAGGTTGGTTTCCAGGTCCAGAACGGATTGTAGTTGATCGAATTCCACGGCCGGTAGAGTTCGCCGTCCGGCCGCACCGACGTGATCACCATCCAGTAGAACGGAAACAGCAGGAAAACCAGGAACAACGCCATCGGCGCATAGAAGAACACCCACGTTCGCCACCTTGCACCCTCGATCATGGCTCAGCGGACCTCGACGCGGCGGATGTAGAGTAGCTGGAAGATGACGACCAGAAGCAGGACCGGAAACATCGTGAGCGCGATCGCGGCGCCCTCGCTCAACAGGCCGGTGCCGATGCCGATCTGATAGGCGTAGGTAGCGAACAAATGCGTGGCGTTGGCGGGTCCGCCGCCGGTCATGACATAGACGATCTGGAAGTCGGCGAAGGTCTGGATCACCGAGAACAGCATGACGACCATGGTCACGGGCAGCAGCAACGGCCAGGTGATGTGCCAGAACCGCTGCAACGGCTTGGCGCCGTCGATGGCGGCGGCCTCGTTGAGTTCGGGACTGATGGTCTGCAGGCCGGCGAGGAGGCTGATGGCGAAGAACGGCACCCCACGCCAGATGTTGACAATGATGATCGAGATCATCGCGAGGTCCGGATCGCCCAGCCAATTGATCCGGCCGGTGATCAGGCCGAGATGATAGAGGAGCCAGTTGAGAACGCTGAATGTCGGGTCGAACATCCATTTCCACGCGAAAGTCGAGAGCACCGTCGGGATGATGAAGGGCAGCAGGATGAAGGCGCGGGTGAAAGCCTTGCCACGGAAATTACGGTTGAGCAGCATGGCGAGCCACAAGCCAAGCGCCAGCTTGAAGACGGTGGTCACGCCGGTATAGACGAAGGTGTTGTAGACGGAGGTTCGAAAGATCCCGTCGTTGAAGATCTTGTAGAAGTTGGCGAGGCCGACGAAGTCGCCTGGCACACCCACGCGCGTGTTGGTTACCGAGAGCTGGATGCCGCGCACGAAGGGATAGGCGATGAACATGCCGAGCAGCACCAGGGTCGGCACCAGAAGCACGAGGGCGAGCCAGCGCTCGTCCTCGAGCAGCCGGAGTTTAGGTCGCGGTGCCGGCGGCATGTAGACTTGGGTCTCAGCAATCGCCATTTAGCTTCACCTCGATGCGCGCGCCGGTTGGCGCCTCTTGCGATACCTTCGATGTCCTGACACCCCGCGGGGTGTCAGAGTTGACCAGTCCCGGGACGCAGTCTGCCGTCGCAGACGGCGCGACCGCCCAAGCCCGAAGCGGCCGGCATGCAGCGGCCACACGGACCGAGCGTAGTTTCAAGCATAAATCTTCTTGAGTTCCTCTTCTGCCCACTTCACGGCATCCTCCGCCGTGCTGCCCTGGACCGCTTTGGCGTACATGTCGGTAATAATGTATTTGGTGAGCACTTCGGCGGGCTTCTTGCCCGATGAAGGCAGCGGATAACCGGGCGTCTGGCCAAGGAGGCCGGCAACCTTGAAGGGCGCCATCACCTTGTCCTCATCCCACAGTTTGTGCTTCTCCCATTCGTGGGTTGGCGGCGTCGCGAAGCCCTTCTGGGAGACGAACCACGGCTCGTAATTCGCCTTGGTGTGGATCCACTTCAGCAGCTCCTTTGCGGCCGCTTGATTCTTCGAGTAGTTCGGGATGACGTGAGAGAAGTAGGTGTGCATGGCGAATTGCCCGGCCGGACCTTTAGGCAAGGGCGAGTGCTGGATGTCGGTTTTAAGCTGCGCGCCTTTCTCGGTGATGTACTTGTCGGGGTTGCGCAGTGACTCGATGTAGATCGACGCGCCATTGAGCGTAGCGCAGATCGTTTGCGACAAGAACGCGCGATTGTTGTTGGTGTCGTCCCAGGCGAGGCCGCCCTCGTCATGGGCTTCCTTCCAGAAGGCCGTCATGAACTTGACGGAGTCGATGACCTCTTTCTTGTTGATTTTGACCGTCTTGCCGTCCTTCTCAACCTCGGTGCCGCCCCACGACCACAAATAGGGATAGCTGAAGGTCGGGGCGTCACCGAATGTGTGGCCGAGCGTCTGACCGACCGGCCGGCCCATGGCTTTGAGCTTCTTGCCCACCTCACGATACTTCTCCCAGGTATCCGGGAAAGTTGGCGAGCCGATCTCGTCGAACCACGATTTTCGGTAGGCGATCATCGCGCCGACGATGGTCCATGGCAGCGCGATCCACTTCTGGCCGTCAGCGGAGTTCGATTTGCACAGATCATAGTAACCGCCTTCGGCCGTGTTGATGGCGCTCGCGAGGTCGGACATGTCAACGACACTCTCCGAATAGATCTGCGGATGGTTGTTGAATAGCATGATGATGTCGGGGCCTGAGCCCGACTGAATCCCCGAGGTGATACGCGGCTGCAGGTCGTTACCATTCACGGTCTCGAGATTAATCTTGATTCCGAGCGCCTTCTCGGCAGCAGGCAGCAGTTCCTTGCGCAGCAGCTGATCGGAAGCCGGCACGAAGTCATTCCAGCGCAGCCAGTTTACGGTCACGCCCTGCGCAAAAGCGGGCGCGCGGCCGGTGGCCAGAATTCCGGCCATGCCGCCAACGAGCGCAGTACCGCTCTTGAGGACGCTACGTCGGGTTACGGTCGTCATGCATTCCTCCTTTGGTGATGGCCTTCGGCCGGTCTGACGCCGGCTTGAAGTCCCTTTCAGGCTATCGCGCCTCCGTGCTTCAGCGTTTGCGCACGTTCTCGCATGCGCAACATGCTGTCTCGTCGATCACGTGTTGGTATTTGCATGCTTCCAGCAGGCAGCATGGATACTTTGCAGCGGAGGCTGCAGCCAGTGCATACGACATACCCCATACCGGCACCCTCCCGCGCAGCAGCGGTGTTGCCGTCGCCGTGCGGGTTTTCCCGTCTTATCGAGGGCTTGGTACCGGATGCTGGCGCGTCGTCATTCTCGCTGGTCGCAGCCGAAAATCAAGTGCCAGCTTGGTACCTTGGCCGTGGGCCACTGGCGATCTGGCCGCCCGGCCCCCTCTCCCGTCGGCTTGCGTTGATCCCGTCATGAGCTTCAGCGAAAATGGCAGGCAACCCAATGCCCATCGGAGCTTTGCTTCAGCGGCGGCGTCTGGCTTTTGCATACCGGAAACTGCGCGATCGGACATCGCGTGTGGAAATGGCAGCCGGGCGGCGGGTCGATGGGGCTCGGAACCTCGCCGGCCAATCTGATCCGCTGCCGTTTCACCTTCGGATCCGGAATCGGGACCGCCGATAATAGCGCTTCGGTATAGGGATGCAGCGGCGAGGTATAAAGTTCCCGCGCAGCCGCCGATCTCGACGATGCGACCGAGATACATCACTGCAACGCGTTCGCTGATGTGCTCGACGACCGACAGATCGTGGGCAATAAAGAGATAGGCCAGCCCGAATTTCTGCTGCAGGTCCTCCAGCAGATTGATGACCTGGGCCTGTATCGACACATCGAGCGCCGACACCGGTTCATCGCAGATAATCAGCTTGGGCTCGACGGCCAGCGCCCGCGCGATGCCGATACGTTGACGTTGTCCGCCGGAAAACTCGTTCGGGTAGCGCCCCATATGATCGGCCTGCAAGCCGACGGTTTCGAGCAAATTCACCACACGCTCTTCGAACTGCCGCCTGGTCTTCGTCAGGTTGTGAATGATCAGCGCCTCGCCGACGATTGCGCCGACGCTCATGCGGGGATCGAGCGACGCATAGGGGTCCTGAAAGATAATCTGGATATCGCGACGCAGGATGCGAAGATCGCTGGCTTTCAACGACCTGACGTCCTCGCCTTCAAAGCGTATCTCGCCCGAGGTCGGTTCGATCAGGCGAAGCACGCAGCGCCCGGTCGTCGATTTGCCGCAGCCGGATTCGCCGACCAACCCCAGGGTTTCGCCACGGTCGATGTGAAAATCGACGCCGTCGACCGCGTGGACGCTGCCGGCTTTGCGGCCGAACAGACCGCCTTTGAGCGGAAACCGCTTTTTCAAATTCTCGACGCGTAGCAGCGGTTCACTCATTGGGTAACCGTGTTTTCCGCGTGGATACACGCAACCTTGTGGCCCGGTTCGAGCTCGCGCAACGGCGGCTGCGCGTACCTGCATTCATCCGTTGCAAAGCTGCAGCGAGGTGCGAAGCGGCAACCGGCCGGCGGGTCGAATCAGCCTGGGTACGGTTCCCGCGATCGTCTGCAGGCGGGTCTTGCGGACCGCCGCCATATCGATGCGCGGGATCGAGCGGATCAAGCCCTGGGTATAGGGATGGCGAGGATTTGCAAACAGCCGTCCGACCGATGCTTCCTCGACGACCTTGCCCGCGTACATCACCACCACGCGCTGCGCGACCTCCGCGACGACACCCATGGCATGGGTAATCAGCAAGATCGACATGCCGAAGCGCGATTTCATGTCCTGCAGCAAATCCAGGATCTGCGCCTGAATCGTGACGTCGAGCGCCGTCGTCGGTTCGTCGGCGATCAGGAGTTTGGGACGGCACGACAGCGCCATCGCGATCATCACGCGCTGCCGCATGCCGCCCGAAAACTGATGCGGGTAATCGTTGACGCGGCGCTTCGGAGTTCGGGATCTGAACCAGCGCCAGCATGTCGATGGTGCGCTCCAGCACGGCGCGGCGGCTCAATCCCTCATGCAGGGCGATCACCTCGCCGATCTGATCGCCGATGGTGTAGACGGGATTGAGCGAGGTCATCGGCTCCTGGAACACGATGGCGATTTCTCGGGCGCGGATGCGGTTCATTTCGTCCGGCGGCATCGGAACGATGTCGCGGCCCTGCCACAGGATTTGTCCGCCGGCGATGCGGCCGGGCGGCATCGCGATGAGCTTCAGGACGGACAGCGCGGTCACCGTCTTGCCGCAGCCGGACTCGCCGACAACGCAAACCGTCTCGCCGCGCCGACCGTCAGATCGACCCCATCGACCGCGTGCACGATGCCGTCGTCGGTGACGAAGTGAGTTCTTGAGCCCCCTGATATCGAGCAGCGTATCCGCGTTGCCGGATTTCCGTCGAGCTCCATCACAGGCGTCTCACGCGACATCTACATGACTTTCCTGGGATCGAGCGCGTCGCGCAATCCGTCGCCGATGAAATTGATGGCAAGCACGGTCAGGAAGATGGCGGCGCCGGCGAACAGCGCCCAATGCGGCGCGATGTCCAGGTAATCCTTGGCATCGAACAGCAGCCGGCCCCAGGTCGGAATATCCGGCGGAAAGCCGAGGCCGAGAAACGACAGCGTCGATTCCGCGATGATCGCCGCCGCGACGTCGATGGTGCCGGCGACGATGACCGGTCCGAGCGAATTCGGCAGGATATGCCGGATCACCAGGCGCGGCGTCGTGGCGCCGAGCGCGCGGGCCGCTTCGACGAATTCCTTCTCGCGCAAGCGACAGGAACTGCGCGCGCACCAGCCGCGCCACCGGCATCCAGCGAAACGCCGCCGATCACCATGCACGATCAGGATGAAGACGCCGCCTTCCGGGCCGACCAGATTTTTGAGAAAATCCCGGAACAGATAGATCACCAGCAACAGCAGCGGCAATTGCGGCAACGCCAGAAACAGGTCGGTGATCCACATCAACACGGCGTCGACGCTGCCCCGGGAAATTCCCGATATCGCGCCGATCAGGGTGCCGACGATGATGGCGACCGCCATGGCCGCGAAGCCGACCGCAAGCGAAATGCGTCCGCCATACAGCATGCGCGCCAAGCAGGTCCTGGCCGAGATCGTCGGTGCCGAACGGGTGCTGCCACGATCGGCGCGCCGAGCCGCGCGGTAAAGTCGATTTCGTTGATCGGCACGCGCCAGACGAACGGCCCGAACACGACGGCCGAGGCCAGCAGCGCCAGGATCACCACGCTGGCGACAGCCATGCGATGGCGGCGAAACTTTCGCCACGCCTCGAAGCCGGGCGAGATGCGGCGCGGGCGCCACTCGAGCGGGACGGCGATATCAGCGGTAGGAGATGCGTGGGTCAAGCCAGCCATAGATGATATCAGCCAGGAGGTTGAAGACGACGACGAGACAGGCGAACACGAACGTCACCGCCATGATGACGGGCGTGTCATTGGCGAGAATCGCCGTGATCAGCAGCGAGCCGATGCCGGGGATGCGGAAGATCTGTTCGGTGACGATGGCGCCGCCGAACACGGCGGGCATTTGCAGCGCGACCAGCGTCACCACCGGGATCAACGCATTGCGAACCACGTGCTTGACGATCGACCTTGCTTTCGTTGAGGCCCTTCGAGCGCGCGGTCGTGACATAGTCGAGACGGATGACATCGAGCACCGCGGAGCGCACGTACCTCGTATAGGATGCCGCCTGAAACAGGCCGAGGACCGTGACCGGCATGATGGCCTGCTTGAAATTCTCCCAATACCAGTGCCAGCCGGTGGCGGCGAATATCGACGCGATAGACGAAAGGCAGCCAGCCGAGATTGACGCTGAAGATCAGGATCAACAGCAGTCCCGTGAAGAACGTCGGCAGCGAAAAGCCGATGAAGGCAAGCGTGTTGGCGATCTGGTCGAAGATCGAATAGGGCCGCATCGCGGCATAGACGCCGACCGGCAGCGCGACCGCCAATGCCAGGATCTGCGACGAGCCGATCACGAACAACGTGGTCGGGACGCGCTGCAGGATCAAGCTGGTCGACGTCGATGCGGCTGGCGAACGAAAAGCCCCAGTCGCCGTGCAGCATCGCGACGAGCCAGCGCAGGTAGCGAACGAAAATGGGATCGTCGATCCCGAATTTCACCCGCAAGCGCCGCCCGGACCTCGGGCGGAATATTGGTGTTGGCGGCGAGCTCGCCGAACGGATCTCCCGGCGCCAGCGCCAGCAGCACAAAAAGAATGAGACTGATGCCGAGCAGACTGGGAAGAGCGATGACCAGGCGTCTGAGAATGTATTTTCCCATCGTCGTCCCGCGTCGCCCGTTCAGATTCTTCGCATCGCAAGCCTCATGGTCTCACGCGTCCCGGTACCAGCTCGCGAGCTGCCACAGATCGTTGTCCCAGCCGCTGAGATGCGCGGTCAAGTTGCCGCTCAGGGCCGTGACCCTCGGCCGGCGGACGCAAGGGCTGGATATAATTGTCGCCGACGACCATGTCGTTGAGCTTGATGTACATCGCCGCCCGCTTCACCGCGTCGAGCTCATGTTCGGCCTGACCGTAAATCTCGTCATATTCCTTGCTTGTGCCAGCGGGAGACATTGCGCCCCTGCCACTTGTTCTCCTTGGTCGCCACCTGCCACGACAGGTACTGGTTCATGAAGAACTGCGGATCGGGCTGCAGCATGGTGGTGTTGTACATCTGCGCGTCGCAGTAGAAATGCGAGTAGGTGTCGGGATTGGCGGCGTCGGACGAGAAGAACACCGATGCCACGACCGACTTCAGTTCGACGTCGATGCCCGCCTTCTGGCAGGCCTGCTTGATGATGGCCTGCGTCTTCTGCCGGGGCGCATTGATGGAGGTCTGGTATACGAACTTCAGCGATTTGCCGTCCTTGGCGCGAACGCCGTCGCCGCCCTTTTTCCAGCCGGCGGCCTCGAGAATCTGGTTGGCCTTTCTCGATGTTGAATTCGAATTTGGTATTCTTCGACCGCACGCGCTCCGGGTTGTTCAGGAAATTTGCCGCTGGCGCTCCCGGTGCGGCCGTAGATGAATTTCTCGATCGAAGCGCGATCGATCAGCAGGTCGATGGCCTGGCGCACCGCCGGGTCGCTGAACAGCGGATGGCTTGGTCTTGAGGCTCGAGCGTTCGCCGTCAACCTCGACCGCCGGATCGGTCGACGTTGAGCATGATGAACTCGATATTGCCGCTCGTCAACGATGCTTACCTTGCCCTTGCCGGCGCTTTCCAGCCTGAGCAGGATTTCGTCTTCCACCTGCATGTTCCAGGCGTAATCATATTCGCCGGTCTGCAGCACCGCGCGCGCGGCCGAAACCGCATCGCCGCCGCCCTTGATTTCGACCGTATCGAAATACGGCCGATTGGGGACGTGGTAGTCGGGATTGAGCCTGGCGTGCACCACGTCGCCCGGCTTGAAGTCGACGAACATGATAGGGACCGGTGCCCACCGGCTTCAGGTTGGTCGGCGCGTCGCGCGACTTGCCGCCGATATAATCGGCAAACAGATGCTTCGGGATGATCATGCCGTACGACGCCGACAAAGGCATCGGCCCAGAACGGTGTCGGCTTTGGCAAAGGTCACGCGAACGGTGAAATCGTCGATCTTTTCGACCTTGATATCCTTGTAGCTGGCGATCGAGACGGCGGCGGTCTCCGGCGTTCGCGCATATTCCCAATTGAACACGACATCGTCCGCGGTGAACGGCTTTCCGTCATGCCATTTGACGCCCCGTTTCAACTTCCAGACGACCGAAAGGCCGTCCTCGGACAGACCATCGTTTTCCTTGCTCGGAATCTCGGCGGCCAGGACCGGAACCAGATTGCCTTCGCCGTCCCATCCTGCCAGCGGCTCGTAAAAGATCCGTGAGCCTTCCTGATCCTTGGTGCCGACGGCGAAATGCGGGTTGAGCAGGGTCACCGCCTGCCAATAGAGAAGTTTCAGCAGCCCGCCGCCACCGGCCTTGGTCGGCTTGTACGGGATTGCGGTCGCGGCCATCGCCACGCCGGATTGGGCGAGCATCATCCCGGCCATCGGCGCCGTCAGGCCGACGGCGATCATCCGTTGGACAAAGGCCCGCCGCGACAATCGGCCGGTCTTGACGTCTGCAATCAGGTCTCGAAGTTCCCGCTCTTTCATTGGCCCGGCTCCTCGCTGGTACTGAATGCTCTATTCATCTCTCGATGCCCCTGCGTCACAGACGCCCGGAGTGGTTGAAATGGATCAGGTTAGGAACATCCTGTCAAAGCAGGAGGCCCAGTCCGTTCGATTGATATCCGGACTTGATCCTCTGATTACGACGCCGCGGCATGCCGCGCGGATTGCCGTTCCGGCGGGGTCCAGCGGTAGCTGGCGCCCAACCTGTTCCAGACATTGATCGATGCGATCGCCGAGGTGAGGTAGGCCAGCTCTTTCTCGGAGAATTCGGCGCTCGCTTGCGCATAGACCTCGTCACTAACGCCTGCGGTCAGCACCGTCAGCGCTTCGGTCCAGGCCAGCGCCGCGCGCTCGCGCGCGGAAAATATCGGCGTCTCGCGCCAGACCACCACGAGGTTCAGCTTGTCGACGGGCACGCCGAGGTTTTCGCTTTGCAGGATATGAAATTGCACGCAGAAAGCGCAGCCGTTGATTTGCGAGGCGCGCAGCTTGATCAGTTCGAGCAGTTGCTTGTCGATCCCGGCCTTCGCGGCGGCCTGGCCGAGGGCCGCGATGATATCGTAGGCGTCGGGCGCCAGCGCCTTGAAGTCTCTTGGTTCGCTGCGGGCGTGTGACATTTTCATCGCCTCCGGGTATCCACGTTTTGATCTATTATAGGAGCCATCATATCCGGCGTCACCTGATGGAACCGGAGCGGCGGACATCACGTTTTGCGGTGCCCCTCGCCTCACCGCTAGAATGCGCTCATGAAACCACCTGATTCTCAGAAGACACTGACACGCCGCACCCTGCTTCGATCGAGCCTTGCCGCCGGTGCTCTGCTCACCCATCCCCTTGTTGCGTTGGCCTCGGCGCCGCCCGGTTTCGATCAATGGCGCGACGCCTTTCGCGCCCGTGCGCTTGCAAGAGGCATCTCGGAGGCGACCTGGTCCCGCGTGATGGGCCATATCGAACCTGATATGTCCGTATTCAGGCAGATGCAGAGGCAGCCGGAATTCAACGAACAGATCTGGCAATACATCAATCGCCGCGTCTCGGACTGGCGCATCATCGCCGGCAAGGAAGCGCTGCGAAACAACGAGGCGCTGTTTGCGCGGATCGAGCGGGATTTCGGCGTCGAGCGCGGCACCTTGCTGGCGCTGTGGGGCGTCGAGTCCGCTTACGGCGATCCCCTGGTGCAGCAGAACCATATGCGCCCGGTGTTTCCCTCGCTGGCGGCGCTCGCCTGGAACGAACCGCGCCGCCGCGCCTATTGGGAAACCGAACTGATCAACGCGCTCAGAATAGTCGATCGCGGCTGGAGCACGCCTGAGGAAATGCGGGGATCGTGGGCCGGCGCGATGGGCCATACCCAGTGGATGCCGGAAGTCTGGCTCAATGTCGGGATGGATTACGATCGTGACGGCCGGGTTTCGCCGTTCGGCAAGCCCGACGATGCGCTCGGTTCCAGCGCGCGCTTTCTGGTCACCCGGGGCAAATATCGTCGCGGCGAACATTGGGGCTACGAGGTCCGCTTGCCCGGCGCTGCCTCCAGCGGCAGCCGTACTTACGCCGCGTGGGCCGGCGCCGGCATTTCGCGCGCCGATGGCCAGCCGTTCCCGCAACCGAGCGCGACTGCGCAGATGTGGCTTCCCGTCCCCGGCGGGCCGGCCTTCCTGCTGGGTCCGAATTTCTACGCGGTGCGCAGCTACAACCCGTCGATGAACTACGCGCTCGCGATCTGCCATCTCGGCGACCGCATCCTGGGCGCGCCACCCTTCATTCAACCGTTCCCGGGCTCCGAGCGTGCGCTGACGCTCGCCGAGGTCCAGGAAATGCAGACCCGCTTGACCAAAGCCGGCTTTGACACCGGCGGCACCGATGGCCGCGTCGGCAACGACACCATGAAGGCCATCAGGGATTTCCAGACCAAGGCGGGCCTCTTGCCCGCCGACGGCTACGGCGGATTGAAGGTGCTGGCGCGCTTGAGGCAGGGCGGTTAGGCCGCGGTTATCGGCGCCTCGCCATGCGAGCCCCTACGCGCTGCGAACCACGCCGCCGGCGTTCATGCCGCCATCGATGACCAGTTCGGTTCCGGTGACATAGCGCGAGGCGTCGGACGCCAGATACAAGACGCCCTGGGCGATATCCATGGCATGGCCGGCGCGACCGAGCGGCGTTGCCAACCGCGCGCGTTCTTCGGGATCGATCGGCGCGTTTCTTCCGGCGCCCGATGCTTCCGTTGGAATCTTGCCCCAGATCGGCGTGTCGATAATTCCGGGATGAACCGAGTTGACCCGGATGCCGTCACCAAAGGACGCGCATTCCATCGCGATTGCTTTCGCGAACAGCCGCACCCCACCCTTGGTCGCGCAATAGCCGGCCAGCGTTTGCGCGCCGCGCAAGCCGGCCAGCGACGACATCATGATGATCGACCCGCCGCCGCGCCGGCGCATCGCGGGCAGGCAGTGCTTCACAGACAGGAATACGCCGTCGAGATTGATCGCGGTCTGTCGCCGCCAGTCTTCCAGCGACATGTGCACGATCGACGGCACCGATATTCCGATGCCGGCGTTGGACACCAGAATGTCCAGTCGGCCGAAGCGTTTTTCGACTTCGGCGACCACTTCCGCCCAACGCGGCTCGCTGGTGACGTCCTGATGCAGAAACACCGCTTCGTGACCGGCTTTCTTGATGCCAGCGACCACCTCCGGGCCCTTGAGATCGTCGATATCGGTGACCGCGACCGTGGCGCCTTCGCGCGCCAGCAGCTCGCAGACCGCTGCGCCGATGCCCGATGATCCGCCGGTGACCAATGCGACTTTTTCTTGAACCTGCCCTGCCATTTCCGCTCCCTGCCCTTGTTGAATCTTATCTGATCACCGCCTGCCAACGTGAACGCGCTAGCTTGCTTCGCCCGTCAGGGCCTGTTGGGCAAACAACGGATAGTCGTTGTCTACGATGTTGGTAAGCCGTCGCATTTCGCTGACGCTGAACCATTTCAGCTCGGTATGTTCGTCGCAGACGTTGGCGGGCTCCCCGCCCTGCCAGGACGTAACGGCATAAATGTGATGCAACGCCTCCCCGTAAATTTCAGGCTGCCGCTCCTGGACGATTGCGATCAATCTAAACCGGGTCGGCGTCACACCGACTTCTTCCTGAAGTTCACGGATGAGGGCTTCATCGAGACTCTCGCCGGGCTCGACACGCCCGCCGATCGTGTCCCAATGGCTCGGCCATACTTTTTTCGTGGGGGCCCGCAAACCGAGAAGTATTCTGCCATCTTCACCGATGAACAGCGCCCCCACGGTCCTGGCGATCTCGTCGTGCATTGCGCTACCGGATCACCGCCGGCCCCTGATCGGGCACGGCGACGTCGAGCACGCGAAACTGCACGCGCTCGGTACCCTGCCAGCGATCGACCGCCAGCGATCCCGCCACATGCAGCGGCTGGCCGCGATGTTGGACCAGCGCGTTGCCGAACTTCTGGCCGATCGAGCGAAACGCGATGCCGTTTACGATCGACGCCGTCGCCGGACTTGAAGCGCACGCGCAAATGCGCCTGGCCGACCTCATCGGCATAGACCAGCTGATGCGACGGCAACGCCAGCACAGGCTCGGGATTTCCGCTCCCGAAGGGCCCGGCGCGATTGAGCGTCGCCGCAAGCTCCGGGGTCACCGCGCGTGCGCTGACCGCGCCGTCGATGAAGAGTTCGTTGACATGGCGCGAGGCCGCCACGTCGTGGGCGAGCGCGCTTTCCATGTAGGCGCGGAATTCCGCGAGCCTTTCCTTGCGCAAGGTGACGCCCGCGGCCATGGCGTGACCGCCGCCCTTCATCAACAATCCGTCCTTCACCGCCTGCCGCACCGCCTTGCCGAGATCGACGCCACCGATCGAGCGGCCCGAGCCGGTGCCGATGCCGCCGGGTTCGAGTGCGATGGCGAACGCAGGCCGCGAGAATTTTTCCTTCAGCCGCGAGGCGACCAGGCCAACCACGCCGGGATGCCAGCCCTCCGACGCCGTGACGATGACCGAGCCCTTGTCCTCCAGCCCGAGCGAGGCCAGCGCCTCGGCTTCGGCTTGCGCCTCCGCCATCTGCTCGATGACGCGGCGTTCGCTATTCAGCCGGTCCAGCTCGGTGGCGATCCGCGCGGCTTCGGAGACGTCGCCTTCCAGCAACAGCCGCACCCCGAGATCGGCGCGTCCGATCCGTCCGCCGGCGTTGATGCGCGGCCCCAGCATGAAGCCGAGATGCCATGCCTCGGGCGGGCCGTTCAGCGCGACACATCCATCAGCGCGGTGTGGCCGACATGATCGCGGCGGCGCATCGCGATCAGGCCCTTGGCGACAAAGGCGCGATTGAGCCCGATCAGCGGCGCGACATCGGCGACGGTGCCGAGCGCCACGTGATGCAGCATGCCCAGAAGATCCGGCTCGGGCATCTCGGCGGTCCAGAAGCCCCGCGCGCGCAGCTCGCGGTTGACCGCAACCAGCGTGACCAGCACGAGGCCGACGGCGGCGAGATGACCGAGGCCGGAGAGATCGTCCGGCCGGTTCGGATTTACCAGCGCGTCGACATCGGGCAATTCATCGCCGCATTGATGATGGTCGATCACGACGACCGACATCCCGAGCCGCCGCGCTTCACGCCAGCGGCTCCGAGGCTGGTGGTGCCGCAATCCACCGTGACCAGGAGCGTAGCGCCCTTCTCCGCGAGCATGCGCACGGCCTCGACATTGGGTCCGTAGCCCTCGAAGATCCGATCCGGAATATGAATCAGCGGATCGAGCCCGCAATGGCGCAGATGCCAGGCGAGCAACGCCGCCGACGTGGCGCCGTCGACGTCGTAATCGCCGAAGATCGCGACCTTTTCGTTTCGCGTGGCCGCCTCCGCGATGCGCTTGGCGGCGGCTTCCATCTGCGTCACGGTGTAGGGATCGGGCATCAATTTGCGAATGGTCGGATCGAGAAAATCCTCGACCGCGTCGATCCCGACATCGCGCCCGGCCAGCACCCGCGCCAGCATTTCCGGCAATTGATAGCGCTGCGCGATCGCCAGCGCCCGCGCCGCACCGCGCGCATCGAGCCGGTCGCGCCACAGCTTTCCGGTCGCCGAATGCGACACGCCGAGAAACGCCGGCGGCGCTTCGACGGGCAATGCGGATGCGGGAAGCGTCATGATGATTTCTGAAGCTAGATATGAAGCAATGGTTCCGCAAATCTCGTGCCCCGAATGCTGCGCAGCGCGCAAGCGGTGCGCTGCTCTGCGGAGCCGCGCAAGTGCGCTGCACCGCGTCCGGGACACGTGGCGTTATTCAACACCCCATCCGGTCGGCGATGCCGTTAAAATCCTTGGCCACAATGTCCCAGTCGCCCTTGGCCTCGAAATCGTATTTCTGCAGCGGGCCGTATTCGGTCGGGCGCGCCACGAAGGCGGTCTTCAGGCCCAGTTTCTGCGCGGCCTTCAAATCGTGATTGTGCGCGGCCACCATCATGACCTGTTCGGCCGGCAGGCCGAGCAGGCGCGCGGCGCCGAGATAGGTTTCGGGATCCGGCTTGTAATGTTCGAACAATTCCGCCGACAATATCAGGTCCCACGGCAATCCCGCCGCCTTCGCCATGTTGGTCAATAGCGCCACATTGCCGTTCGAGAGCGGAGCGATGATGTATTTTGTCTTCAGCCGCGTCAGTCCGGAGACGCTGTCGGGCCAGGGCTGGAGCCGGTGCCAGCCCATGGTGAGATAATGCAGGTCCGCCTCGCTCAATCCGGAAATCGAGAACTGCGCGACCAGTTTTTCCAGCGACTGCCGGTGAAGCCTGTCCAGGATCACGTAGCCGCGTTCGGGATGTTTTCTGACCTCGTCCATCGAGGCGGCATAGACCGCGCGCCAGCCGTCGACCAGCGCGGTCCAGTCGGCCTTGATGCCGCGCCTCTCGGACCATTTGGTGAAATCCGCGATCAGGCTGGTGCGCCAGTCGACCACGGTGCCGAACACATCGAACACCAGTGCCTTCACCGCCGAAATATCGGACATTTCCGCTCCCTGTCTTGTTGTTTCTCGACCGGTGGGCTTCAAAGCACCTTGCGATACTGAATGAAGCCGAGATTGTCGGCGACCTTGTCGTAGAGCATCCGCGCCTGGGCGTTGTCGGAATGCGTCAGCCAATAGACGCGGCTTGCATTGGCCGCCTGCGCCTTCGCATAAACCGCCTCGATCAGCGCCCGGCCGAGCCCGCGGCCGCGCCCGCGTTCCGCGACGAACAAATCCTCCAGATAGCAGTACCGTTGTGGGGCCCACGTCGAGCGATGAAACAGATAATGGGCAATCCCCATCAGCTCACCGTCGACATAGCCTCCCAACGCGAAAATCTGCTCGTCGGGGTCGTGAAATCGATGCCAGGTGAGATCGCTGATCTCCCGCGTCAGGGCGGATTTGTAGAACGCCAGATAGCCTGCCCAGAGAGGATCCCAGGCTTGCCGTTCGTCTTCACCGACGGGCCGGATGGCGATCTTGTCGGCCATTTCAAAGAACCTCAATCGAGGTGGAATTTCTCAAGCTGGCGGTGGTCGGCCTTGATGTAGCGTACCGTGCCGGTGACCGAGCGCATCACCACGGTTTCGGTCTCGATGACGTTCTTTCGGAACTTGACGCCCGACAGCAGCGAACCGGTGGTCACCCCGGTCGCCGCGAACAGGCAGTCCCCCCTCACCATGTCCTCGATGCCGTAGATCATGCGCGGATCGGTAACGCCCATTTTGAGTGCGCGCTCGCGCTTGTCCTCGGTGTCGAGGATGAGCCGGCACTGCATCTGGCCGCCGATGCAGCGCAAGGCCGCCGCCGCCAGCACGCCTTCGGGTGCGCCGCCGGTGCCGATATACATGTCGACGCCGGTATTTTCCGGATCGGCACAGTGAATGACGCCGGCCACGTCGCCATCGGTAATCAGGCGCACCGCCGCGCCCGTGCCGCGCACGCCGGCGATGATATCGGCGTGGCGCGGACGATCGAGCACCAATACCGTAATCGCGGAAGCCTCAACGCCCTTTGCCTTGGCGAGGCGCTGGACGTTGTCGGCGGGCGTGGCGTCAAGCTCGACGACGCCCTTGGCGTAACCCGGACCGACGGCGATCTTCTGCATGTAGACGTCGGGCGCATGGAGCAGCGTGCCGCCGTCGGCCATCGCCATGGTTGCGATCGCGCCGGGCATGTTCTTGGCGCACAGCGTGGTGCCTTCGAGCGGATCGACGGCGATATCGACCTGCGGGCCCGGCGTTCATGCCGACCTTTTCGCCGATGAACAGCATCGGCGCCTCGTCGCGTTCGCCCTCGCCGATCACGATGGTGCCTTCGATCGGCAGCTTGTTGAGTTCGCGCCGCATTGCGTCGACCGCTGCCTGGTCGGCCGCCTTCTCGTTGCCATGGCCGCGCAGCCGCGCCGCCGACACCG
The DNA here is from genome assembly GCA_963742425.1 of uncultured Alphaproteobacteria bacterium. Classification (GTDB taxonomy): domain Bacteria; phylum Pseudomonadota; class Alphaproteobacteria; order Rhizobiales; family Xanthobacteraceae; genus Bradyrhizobium. The sequence continues at coordinate 326,947 of CAVULR010000001.1, read as the reverse complement.
CGGCGCGCTCCGTTACCCGCACGATCTCGAGCGTGAGAATGCGCTCCAGCAATAGCTGCGGCGGAACGGAAATATGGGTCGTCATCGGCGCACTCCCTAAAACTTCTAGTTTTTTTCTATTCGTATCACCTGCGGCCGGCCGCTGATCACCTTGTCGCGCTGCACTGCCTGGAGCGCGCGGTGTACCGCGTCCTCGCTGGTGGCATAGGTAATCAGGATGACCGGCACCGGCGAAGCTTTCCTAGCCGCGCCGCTCGCGTCAACGCCATCAGGGTGGCGCTGCACAATCGATTCGATGGAAATTTTCTGCTCGGCAAGCCGGGTAGCGATGGTGGCGGCCGTACCGGCCAGATCGCGCGCCATCAGGCGGATATAGTAGCCGCCCTCGTGACGTTCCATCGGCGCCTTACTGGTGGCCCGGAGTCGCGCCACCGGCCGCCCGAACGGTTTGGCGCGGATGCCGCGCGCGACATCGGCAATATCGGCGACCACGGAAGCCGCCGTCGCAGCGCCGCCGGCGCCAGGGCCGACCAGCGTGATCGGCGGAATCCCCTCGCCGTCGATGGTCACCGCGTTGGTAACGCCCATCACCTGCGCGATCGAGGATGACTTCGGCACCATGGTCGGATGTACCCGTTGTTCGATGCCTTTCGCGGTCCGCACCGCTACCCCGAGCAGCTTGACGCGAAAGCCCAGTTCCTCCGCCGCGCGCAAATCTTCCGGCGCGATCGATGAAATGCCTTCGACATAGACCGCACTCTGCGCGACCTTGGTGCCGAAGGCGAGGCTGGCGAGGATCGCGAGCTTTTGCGCGGTGTCATGGCCGTCGACGTCGAACGACGGGTTGGCCTCCGCATAACCGAGCCGCTGCGCGTCCTTCAGGCATTCGGCGAACGACAGGCCCTCCTGCTCCATCCGGGTCAGGATGTAGTTGCAGGTGCCGTTGAGAATGCCGTAGATGCGGTTGACGTCGGTGCCGGCGAGACCTTCGCGCAGGGTTTTGATAACCGGGATCGCAGCGCAAACCGCCGCCTCGAAATTCAACGCCCCGCCGTGCTTTTCGGCCCACTTCGCCAGCCGCAATCCGTGTTTGGCGATCAGCGCCTTGTTGGCCGTGACCACCGACTTGCCGGATTTCAGCGCCGCCTCGATCGCCGACAGCGCGGGATCGCCGGCGCCACCCATCAGTTCGACAAAGCAATCGATGTGGGGATCGGTCGCCAGCGCCAGGGGATTTTTGGCCCATTCGATGCCGCGCAGGTCGAGGCCGCGCTTTTTCACCTTCGAACGCGCGGTGACCGCGACCACGCGCACGCCGCGACCGCTGCGCGCCGACAGCGCGCGGCCTTGGCTCTCGATCAGGCGCACAACTTCGGCGCCGACTGTGCCGAGCCCGGCGATGCCCACTCTCAGGGATGCGACCATGACTAAAAGAACCTGCCGGAAATACAATGATTGGGCATGCCGTGGTCCGAAAATCGTTTCCGTCCCCGGGTCATGCCCGACGACATGCTGTGCGGGACCATCGCCTACCGCCGGTTGGCGAGAGGAACCACGTTGTGCAACGTTTCAATGCCGCTTTCAAGGAAGCGGCGCACGCCGCGCGCGGCCTGGCGGATACGTTGCTCGTTTTCCACCAAGGCGATGCGAACAAAGCCCTCGCCATGCTCGCCGAAGGCAACCCCCGGCGACACCACCACACCGGATTTTTCCACCATCAGGGTCGCAAACTGCATGCTGCCGACCTCGCGGAAGGCCGCGGGCAGGGGCGCCCATGCGAACATCGAGGCTTCCGGCGGCGGAATATCCCATCCCGCCCGGCCGAAGGATTCCACCAGCGCATCGCGACGTCTGCGGTAGGTGTCGCGCATCTCGTTGATGCAGTCGACCGGGCCATTCAGCGCCGCGGTCGCCGCGACCTGGATCGGGGTGAACGCCCCGTAATCGAGATAGGATTTTACCCGTGCGAGCGCCGCGATGATGCGCTCGTTGCCGACCGCAAAACCCATGCGCCAGCCGGCCATCGAGAACGTCTTCGACATCGAGGTGAATTCGACCGTCACGTCGATCGCGCCGGGAACCTGCAGCACCGAGGGCGGCGGTTTATTGTCGTCGAAATAAACTTCCGCATAAGCGAGGTCCGACAGGATGAAGATTTCGTGCTTCTTCGCGAACGCCACGAGATCCCTGTAGAAATCGAGGCTCGCGACATAGGCGGTCGGATTGGAGGGATAGCAAACGACGATCGCCAGTGGTTTGGGGATCGAATGAATGATTGCGCGTTCCACCGCCTCGAAGAATTGCGGCGTCGGCTCCGATGGCACCGAGCGGATCACGCCGCCGGCCATGAGGAATCCAAACGCGTGAATCGGATAGCTCGGGTTCGGACACAGCACGACGTCGCCGGGCGCGGTGATGGCCTGCGCCACGTTGGCAAAGCCCTCCTTTGAGCCCAGCGTCGCGACAATCTGGGTTTCCGGATCGAGCTTCACGCCGAAGCGCCGGCCGTAATATGCCGCTTGCGCCCTGCGCAGGCCGGTAATGCCGCGCGAAGCCGAGTAACGATCGGTCCGCGGCTTGCCGAGCGTTTCCTTGAGCTTTTCGATGACATGGGCCGGCGTCGGCAGATCCGGATTGCCCATGCCGAGGTCGATAATATCGGCGCCGGCATTGCGCGCAGCCGCCTTGGCCCGGTTCACTTGCTCGAACACGTACGGCGGCAGACGGCGGATGCGATAAAATTCTTCCATGGGCCTCGCTCCGGCAACCCGTCACGGGAGGAATCGCCGACAACAGCTTTTGCGAAGCGGAATTCGGCTTCGTCCGGAAATCGCACCAAATCATGAATTTAGAGCGAATTCAGGCGCAAAATTGATGTCTTCGCCCTGAGTTGCGGTTGAATTGGGTTCTTTTACCACGGACGACCGGCCGCGCCAGCGATTAGGCGCCGACAGGGTTACTTCGTGGCCGGGTCCTTGGCGGCGGGCGCGGAGGCCTGACGGTCCCGTGCCGCGGCCAGTTCGGCGGCGATCTTGGCCCGCTCCGCCGGCGGCAAAGCGGCTTCGTCGCGATCCGGCGGCAAATCATGAACCGGGAGGTAGGCGCCGGCCTCCTTCGGACGCGCAGGCGCGTCGGCGGGCGTGCCGATCAACGGCAAATCCGCAATCGACGTGGCGCAGCCGCCGAGCGCGAGCGCCGACGACAGCAGCGATGCAAATGCCAGTGCCCTCTTGTTTCGATTGAGCGGCATCGAAGACGAAAATCCCTACCTCTCGACGGTAATTTTTTGCAATCGCCTGACGCTTATTTCATCAAGCCGCGTTGTAGCCTCGAACCATTGTCGCCCGAAACGATTAAAGCCTGAACAACAGACGGAACGGTTGCGGCCCCAATATGACCGAACAAAGATACTTTGTCGCAGTGCAATAGGCCGGTGTTCCGATTAACCTCGAAGCTGCCATGTCCGTTCAGTGCGATGACGAACCCAACATGAACCTGTAGTGTCCCGGACATGAGCGACATTAGCACCGAAACGCAGCCGTCGAAAAAATTCGATCCTGAAACCTTCGCGATGAACCTCGCGCGGGCGATGGAGAGCGGCGGACAGGCGCTCGCAGCCTACCTCAAGCCGCGCGAGGGCGGCGAACCCCGGGACAAGCCGCCGAACGAAATCGCCGAGGTCATCAAGACCTTCAACGCGGTGGCCGAATATTGGCTGTCGGACAAGGAGCGGGCCGCCGAATTGCAGGTGAAAATCGGCAAGGCCTATCTCGATCTCTGGGGTTCGTCGGCGCGCCGCCTCGCCGGCGAACAAGCGCCGCCCGCGATCTCGCCCTCGCCGCGCGACAAGCGGTTCAAGGACCCCGAGTGGAAATCGAACCAGTTCTTCGATTTCGTGGTGCAGTTCTATCTGCTGACCGCGCAGTGGGCCCAGGATCTGGTGCGCAATGCCGAAGGGCTCGACCCGCATACCCGCAAGAAGGCCGAGTTCTACGTCCTTGCAAATCACCAACGCGCTCGCGCCGTCGAATTTCGTTCTGACCAATCCGGAAGTATTGCGCGAGACGCTTGCAACCAACGGCGATAATCTCGTGCGCGGCATGAAGATGCTGGCGGAGGATATCGAGGCGGGAAACGGCACGCTACGCATCCGGCAGTCCGACCCTTCCAATCTCGTGGTCGGCGTCAACATGGCCACGACGCCGGGCAAGGTGATCTTCCAGAACGAGCTGATGCAGTTGATCCAGTATGAGCCGGCGACGGAAAACGTGCTGCGCACGCCGCTCCTGATCGTGCCGCCCTGGATCAACAAGTTCTACATCCTCGACCTCAAGCCGGACAAATCCTTCATCAAGTGGTGTGTCGACCAGGGCGTCACGGTGTTCGTGATCTCCTGGGTCAACCCGGACAAGGACCTCGGCGCCAAGACCTTCGAAGATTACATGAAGGAGGGCCCGCTGGCGGCGATGGACGCGATCGAGCGGGTCACCGGCGAAATGAAAATCCACACCATGGGCTACTGCGTCGGCGGCACCCTGCTCGCCTCGACGCTGGCGTGGCTTGCCGAAAAGCGCCGCGTGCGCGTGACCTCGGCGACATTTCTGGCGGCGCAGGTCGATTTCACCCATGCCGGCGATCTTCTGGTGTTCGTCGACGAAGACCAGATTTCCGCGCTCGAGCGCGACATGCAGGCGGCCGGCGTGCTCGAAGGCAGCAAGATGGCGATGGCCTTCAACATGCTGCGCTCCAACGATCTGATCTGGTCCTACGTCGTCAGCAACTACCTGAAGGGCCAGCCGCCCTCGGCGTTCGACCTGCTGCACTGGAATTCCGATGCGACGCGGATGCCGGCGGCGAACCATTCCTATTACCTGCGCAACTGCTATCTGGAGAACCGCCTTTCCACCGGCAGCATGGTGCTGGACAACACGCTGCTCGATCTGTCGAAGGTGAAGGTGCCGATCTACAATCTGGCGACGCGCGAGGACCACATCGCGCCGGCCGACTCGGTGCTTGTACGGCTCGCAGTTTTTCGGCGGCCCGGTGAAATACGTGCTGTCGGGGTCCGGGCATATCGCCGGCGTGGTCAATCCGCCGGCATCGGGCAAGTATCAGTTCTGGACCAACGACAACATCAAGGACGTGACGCTTGCCGACTGGCTCAAGGGCGCGCAGGAGCACAAGGGCTCCTGGTGGCCCGACTGGCGGGCATGGCTTGAGAGCATCGACGCCGAGCAAGTGCCCGCGCGCGCAGTCGGCACCGACGCGTTGCCGCCGATCGAAGACGCGCCCGGCAGCTACGTCCGGGTCCGCGCATAGCGCAGCGACGCATGCTTGGGCTATAACCGGCTGTCCCGCCGGGACGAGATTCGATACTCGAAATGAGGGGGAAACCGATGACGCGCGAATTATTCTGGCTGACGCTGACGGTTATTTTGACGGGGCTGTTGTGGGTCCCCTACATCCTCAATCGCGTCCAGGTTCGCGGCCTCAGCGGCGCGATGGCCAATCCGTCGCGCAACGACAAGCCGCATGCCGAATGGGCGACGCGGCTGATGTTCGCGCACGACAACGCGGTGGAGAACCTCGTCATCTTCGCGCCGTTGGTGCTGATCCTGGCGCAGATCGATTATTCGACGAAATGGACGGCTCTCGCCTGCGCGGTATATTTCTGGGCCCGTGTCGCGCACCTGATCGTCTACACCATGGGCGTGCCGGTGTTTCGCACGCTCGCCTTCACCGTCGGATTCCTGGCGCAGGCCGTGCTGGCGCTGGCGATTTTCAAGATTGTTTGAGTTCATGTCCCGGACGCGGTGCAGCGTGTAACGCTGCTCCGCAGAGCCGAGACCTGTAAGCGCTACGGCGCTTCAACGATGGGCCCGGCTCAGCAGCGCACTGCTTGGCCGCTGCGCGGCGGCCGGGGCGCGTTGAAAAAGGTCAGAGGCTTTTCCGGGCCACGACGAACAGCATCGCGGCCAATTCATTGTCAAAGCCTCTGACTTCGCCCGTCTCGATCGAAAATGAACTCCAACGTGCCGGCGCCGGAATAAGTGGCTCGCAGCCAGTCCGGCGATGGATAGTTGTAGTAGCGATCGAGCGTATCTCGCCCCTCGGCATCTCCCGTCTTGAAGCTGGCGTAGAAATGGCCGCCGGGCTTCAGCGCGCGCCATATCAGCGTCAGCACCTGGGCGAGCTCGGGCCGCGGGACGTGAAGCAGGCAGGCGTTGGCCCAGACGCCGTCATAGGCCTCCGTCTTGTCGAGGTCGTGGAACAGCAGCGTCTCGACGGGACGGCCGAGCCGACGCGATGCCTCGGCAGCCATTTCCGGCGATCCGTCGGTCGGGCAAACGTCGAATCCATCGGCCAGCATCTGGGCCGAAGCCGCGCCGGCTCCGCACCCGAGTTCGAGAATGCTTGCGCCGGGCGGCAGCAGCGCAAGAAAGCGGGTCAGCCGCGTATGTGCCGCGATCTCGCGCTCCGCATAGGCTTGCGCGTTCTCGCGATAGAACCGGAGCGTTGCCTTGTCCACGGAACAAACCTATTACGGAATCGCGCGATCTTCCTGGTTCCAAGCCTTATGGATCGGCAAGGCCCAGCATCAGCCGCATGTTCTGTACCGCAGCGCCCGAGGCTCCCTTGCCCAAATTGTCGAGGCGCGCGACCAGAAGCGCCTGACGATATTTCGGACTCGCAAAGACATATAGCTCGAGCATGTTGGTCTCGTTGAGCGCCTCAGGTTCGATGCGTCCGCTTTTGGCAGCCGCGTTGTTCGGCGGCATGACCGAGACATATTTGCATCCGGCATAACGTTTCGCCAGCGCCGCGTGGAGGTCGTGCGCCATCGGGCTTGCCCGGAAGCGTGTCGAGGTGCAAAGGCACCGACACCAGCATCCCCTGGCGGTAGTCGCCGACCGAGGGAACGAAGATAGGCCGACGCGTGAGCTTTGAATATAAGCTGCGTTTCCGGCACATGCTTGTGCTCGAAGCCGAGGCCATAGAGTTCAAAAGCCGGCGCCGTGCCGTCTTCGAAACTGGCGATCATGGACTTGCCGCCGCCCGAATAGCCGCTGACCGCATTGATGGTGACGGGATAGTCCGCCGGCACAAGACCGACATCGACGAGCGGCCGCAGCAGCGCGACGGCGCCGGTCGGATAGCAGCCCGGGTTCGAGACTTTCCGCGCGGTCCGTGATTTTCTCCGCCTGGTCCGGCGCGAGTTCCGGGAAACCGTAGGTCCAGTCGCTTGCGACCCGAAACGCCGTCGATGCGTCCAGGATCTTGGGCGCGTTGGCCCCCATGCCGTCGATCAGCGCGACGGTATCCTTCGCGGCATCGTCGGGCAGACAGAGGATAACCAGGTCCACTTCCTCCATCAGCGCGCGCTTTGCACCAGCATCCTTGCGTTTTTCCTCAGCGATGCTTTTCACGCGTGACGTCGTTCTGCAGCCCGAGGCGCTCGCGAATGCCGAGGCCCGTTGTTCCCGACGCGCCGTCCACGAATACGGCGGGCGCCTTCGAGGCGCCTGCGGATGTGGACCGGCCTTTCGGCTGCTAGTATCGGAGAGGGTCATAGCGCGTTCCTTCCATCCTCGGGTATCGCTGACGTTCGATGATGATATGTAGTTCAACCCCGGCCGCAGCGCGACCATCTGGCCTCCGATTGCCTGTCCGGCATCGTCCTGCTGCCCCGCCAGCGCCGAGGCGATCGCCACGTGATCGACGTCGGATTTGTGCTGATTGAGCTTGAAGCTGCCCTCGACCTCATCCACCGACATCACCAGCCCGACAATCGCTTTTTTCAATGCTTCCAGGCGGCCTGCCGTCATCTTCGACGTCGTCCACGGCAGCTTCGGCGCCAGCCAGCTCTCGAACTTGGCGCTGAGCGCGTCGAGATGCCGGCCGAGTTGATCGTCGGACAATATCCGCACCGTGCCAGTGAGATGCACGGCCTGGTAAAGCCAGGTCGGCACCTGATCCGGCGAGGCGTACCAGTCCGGCGACACATAGGCGTCAGCGCCGTTGACGGTGATCAGCCACGACGCCTTGCCGTCCGCAAGCTTTGCCAGTGGATTCTGTCGCGCGACGTGGAACGCTGCGCGTGGCGAGCCGTCTTCGGCAAAGGTGAGATAAAACGGCAGCGAGGACGCGATCGGCCTGGCTCCGTCCCACGCGCAGACGGTGCCGAACCCGCGCGCTTGCGCAAAGGCAAGGCTCGCGGCGCGATCTGGCTTGAACATCGGAGGCGTATACATCTCAAACTCCTGCTTGACGTAGGAGCCGCCAGATCAGACCGCGTGGTTCACGAAGGGAGAGGCCGCGGAGTGGATCCGGCGGCAGGGGCTGATCGCTTAAACGCAGACGTCCGCCCTGGCCGCTTGGGTGCGGCGGCGGCGAGCGATGACTGTGGTCGCGGCGTTGATCATGGGCGCGGCTATAAGGCCGCGCCCGGTTGTCGTCAAGACTAGTTGCTCAGATCGTTGGATTCCACGGCGCCGGAATGACCCGGTAACCATTGCCGTCCTTTTCGACATTGCCGAGGCCGGGGAACGGATAGTGGAAGCCCTGCACCTGAAGCTTGTCGGCGACCACCATGTCGTAGACCCGGCGGCGGGTCTTTTCCGCCACATCCGCGTCCTGGTCGAAGAACGCATGCCAGCCCGGATTGGTCGCAAACAGCGCGGGACTGTTGGTCACATCGGACTGGATGAACACCTTGCCCGACCCCGACGATAATACGTAGGAGGTATGTCCGGGCGTATGGCCGACGGTCTCGACCGCGAGCAGGCCCGGCGCGACCTCCTTGCCCCATTCATAGGGCGTTACCTTTTTCTTGAGGCCCGCCTCGAAAATGTTGCGGTTGTTCTTGAACAGCCCCTTCATCCGATCGCCGCTGGCGCCGACTCATCTCGCCGTCGTCCATCCAGAATTTCCACTCGGTCGCGGGCACCAGCACTTCCGCGTTCGGAAACGCCGGCGTGCCATCGGCGGTGAGCAATCCGTTCACGTGATCGCCGTGGAAATGAGAGATCACGACCGTATCGACCGCCTTGGGATCGAAGCCCGCGGCGGCCATGTTGGTCGCGAACTGGCCGACATTGCCCTTGCTCGACGCAAATGCTGCGGGACCGTTACCGGTGTCGATCACCACGAGCTTGCCCGCGTTGTTGATCACCAGCGGCGCGAACTGGATGCTCACCTTGTCCTTCGGCAAATATGCCTTTTCGAGCGCGGCGTTGACCTCCTCCTTCTTCGCATTGACCACGAAGCTGTCGGCCAGCGGGAACGTATTCACGCCGTCGGAAATGACGGTCACCAATGCGTCGCCGACCTTGTAGCGGTAGAAACTCGGGGCCTGCTTGTCCGCGACGGGAGCGGCGGCCTTTGCGGGCATCGACCGCAATAGCGGTGCAGCTGTGATCGCCGCCGCCGTGGCGAGTGCGTGTCGTCGGGTTAATTCCATAGCTGGTGTCCTCCCAATGAAACAATGATTTTGGTGCGGGATTCCCCGCTTTCTGGATTTTGATCGCGGCCACTTTTACCAGCGTTTTTGCACTGGCGCGATAAGTAAGGTGCTGAAGCAACGGCCGATGTTCAAAGGGTTAACCCCGCATCCCCTAGCCTATTCCGGCTGGCGGCCGGCGTCATGGGTCCGCAACAGGCGGATCAGAACCACGCCAAAAACGGCAACGCAATGCTCACGCGGCCGACCAGCATGTTTTCCACCAGGGGTTCACGCCGCGCGCCACACCCACTCGGCGATTTGTGCGATCACGTCGCCGAATAGCAGCAGTGCCGCCGACCAAACAAATGCAGAGACGAAATTGGCAACTTGAAAACGCCAATACGGCATCTCGAAAATGCCGGCGGCCAGCGGCACCGAGGCGCGCAGCGGACCGAAGAAACGGCCGATGAAAATGCTCGGCACCCCCCAGTCTTTCACAAAGGCCTCGCCGCGGGGCAGTATTTTCGGGTAGCGCGACAGCGGCCACATCTCCGCGACATGCTCCTTGAACCGGAAGCCGAACCAGTAGGAGACCCAATCGCCAAGCGCGGCCCCGATCCCGCCGGCAATCCAGACCGGCCAGAAGCTGATGCCGCTCGCGCCAATCAATGCGCCGATCGCTACCAGCGCCCCCCAGGCCGGAATCAACAGCGAGATAAAGGCAAGCGATTCACCGAACGCCAGCACCAGCACGATCGGCGCGGCCCAAACCTGATGGTCGCGCACGAAGTCGGCCATGGCGTGCGCGAAATCTTCCATTCAAAACGCCCTTTCGCGGTCATCGCCGGTTGGCCGCGCCTCTGATCCTAGGGTTCGAAGCCTAAGAACAGGTAAGCCAGCCCGTTCCGCGACATCAAGTCACAAAGGCGGGGATAGGGATATTGCGTGAGCGCGGGTTTCGCGTATTGGCTATTCACCACGCCAAATCGGGGGAGAATCAATGATCGGATCGCTGATGATGCGCGTAAGCGCTGTGGTCTTGCTGGCTGGGATGCTGGCGGGCATCGTGATGGGCATCCAGCAGGACTTCTTGCTGGCGCCGGCCCACGCCCACTTTAACCTGATCGGTGGCGTGCTTTTGTTCGTATTTGGACTGTATTACCGGCTTGTTCCCGCCGCCGGAACGACTGTTCTGGCAAAGGTGCAGGGCTGGCTCCATATTTCAGGCGCGATCCTGTTTCCCGCGGGCATCGCGCTTGTGCTCGTAAAGGATGCCTCGCTCATCGTTGTGCCTATTGTCGGGTCCCTGATTGTAACCGCGGCGATGGCGCTGTTTGCGGTGATCGTGTTCAGGACTTCCCAGGCCTGACCGTCGAGCCAATTTCAACTCTCGGGCGTCGGCCTCTTCTCCGGCCGCGGCTTCCGGGCGCGCATCGTTGGCGCAACCGGCTGCAGCGTCACGGTCACCGGATTCGGTTTGTGATCCATCGCCGCGCCGGTGGCGGCATCCACGCCCATGCCGACCAACCCGCCGACCAAAACGTTGCCGGCGAAACCAACCGCGCCGTTGCCGGGAATTTCCTTGGTGAGCGGAATAACCTGCGGCTCGTAGCCCGCTTTGTTGATCGTCACGGTAATATCGGCGTTGCGCTTGGCGACGACCACGCAAGGGGTCACGCAGGCCGTGGGATTATCGAGGCCGGAGAGCTCGGCGGTCGCGCCCGCGGGCGTCGAGGAAATCGAAATGTTTTCGGTCGTTCCCCGCGTCACCGAGGCGCAACTGATACACGGCAGCGCGAGCGCTGCGGCCAAAAGCAATTTGATCATCTGGATCTCCCCCACTCGGGGGCAACCTCGCGCAACCCAAGGGTGAAGGCAAGAGGACGCTCGCGACAGCGTTGGGCATAGTCAACGCGGGTTCCACCCTTCGCGGGAACCGATCCCGGCTTTGAGTGGAACAGGCGCTTCCGGTTTCCGGACCTAGCGCGTTGCTCCCGACGTCACTTTTTAAGCTCATCCGTGGCATAGTCAGGGGGACCGATTCGCTGCGCCCAATGCGCGCGCAAAACATGAAAAGCCATGTCCAAACCACTGAAAGCAAACACGAAAAATAAAGCCAGCAACGACCTGTTTGGCGCCGCGGAGCCGAAGGGCCGCCTTACGCTCAAGGTCGCCTCGCGCAATTCGAGCGCCGAAGCCGGCTACACGGCGCGGGATATCGAGGTGCTCGAAGGCCTCGAGCCGGTTCGGCGCCGGCCCGGCATGTATATCGGCGGCACCGACGAAAAGGCGCTGCATCACCTGTTCGCCGAAGTGATCGACAACGCCATGGACGAGGCCCTGGCCGGTCACGCCTCCTTCATCGAAGTGGAATTGGGCAGTGATGGATTCTTGACCGTCACCGACAATGGCCGCGGCATCCCGATCGACCCGCATCCGAAATTTCCGAAGAAATCGGCGCTCGAAGTCATCATGTGCACGCTGCATTCCGGTGGCAAATTCGATTCCAAGGTTTACGAAACCTCGGGCGGGCTGCACGGCGTCGGCGTCTCCGTGGTCAACGCGCTGTCCTCGCGGCTCGAGGTCGAGGTCGCGCGCGGCCAAAAACTCTACCGCATGGCGTTCGAACGCGGTCATCCCAAGGGCAAGCTCGAAGACCTCGGCAAGATCAACAACCGCCGCGGCACGAAAATCCGCTTCAGGCCGGATGCCGAGATTTTCGGCGCCAAGGCCGCCTTCAAGCCGCAGCGCCTGTTCAAGATGACGCGCTCGAAAGCCTATCTGTTCGGCGGCGTCGAGATCCGCTGGCGCTGCGATCCGGCGCTGCTGAAGGGCCTCGAGGATGTTCCGGCCGAGGACAGTTTTCACTTCCCGGGCGGTCTGAAGGATTTTCTGGCCGCAGCGATCCATAACGACACGCTGGTGCATCCGGATATTTTCTCCGGCAAGTCGGGACGCGTCGGCGCCCACGGCGCCTGCGAATGGGCGGTGGCCTGGACCGCCGACGCCGACGGCTTTCTGTCCTCCTATTGCAACACCGTGCCGACCCAAGACGGCGGCACCCACGAGTCCGGCATGCGCAGCGCGCTGTTGCGCGGCCTGAAGGATCACGCCGAGCGCGTCGGCCAGGGCAAGCGCGCGGCCAATGTCGTCTCCGAAGACGTCATGGCGGGCGCCGCCGTGATGCTCTCGGTATTCGTGCGCGAACCGGAATTCCAGGGCCAGACCAAGGACCGCCTCGCGACATCGGAAGCGCAGCGTATCGTCGAACAGGCCATCAAGGACCCGTTCGACCATTGGCTGTCGGGCAACCCTCTGCAGGCCAACAGGCTCCTGGATTTCGTGGTCGAACGCGCCGACGAACGGCTGCGCCGGCGCGCGGAAAAGGAAATCTCGCGCAAGACCGCGGTGAAGAAGCTGCGCTTGCCCGGCAAGCTCTCCGACTGCACCAACACCGCCTCGGAAGGTTCTGAACTGTTCATCGTCGAAGGCGATTCGGCCGGCGGCAGCGCCAAGCAGGCGCGCGACCGCAAGACGCAGGCGATTCTTCCCTTGCGCGGCAAGATCCTCAACGTTGCCTCCGCGACCAAGGACAAGCTGTCCGCCAACGCGCAGCTTGCCGATCTGATGCAGGCAATCGGCTGCGGCACCGGCGCGCAATACCGCGAAGAGGATCTACGTTATGCGCGCATTATCATCATGACGGATGCCGACGTCGACGGCGCGCATATCGCCTCGCTCCTGATCACATTCTTCTACCGGCAGATGCCGCGGCTGATCGATGAAGGCCACCTCTACCTCGCGGTGCCGCCGCTCTATCGCCTCACCCATGGTGCGAAAACGGTCTATGCCCGCGATGACGCGCACAAGGACGCGCTGTTGAAGAGCGAATTCAACGCCAACGCCAAGGTCGATGTCGGCCGCTTCAAGGGCCTCGGCGAAATGATGCCGGCGCAGCTCAAGGAAACCACCATGGACCCTGCCAAGCGCACCCTTCTGCGGGTGGTGCTTCTGGCCGACGACCGCGAGGGCACCGCCGACTCAGTCGAGCGGCTGATGGGCGTCAAGGCCGAAGCGCGCTTTGCCTTCATCTCCGACAAGGCGGAATTCGCCAGTGAGGATTTGCTCGACGTCTAGGAGGTTGGCGCGGCCCATAGGTGTTTAGGTGCCGTTTGTCTGCCGCTACAGCGCGATTTGAGCCGAAAATTAGCTTTTTTGCCTGTTTCTTCAACGTATTTTCCCGCGTCGTTTTCCGGCGGGTGTGCCCGCCCGGCAACAGCATTTTCAATCGATCGGACTATGATCGGACCATAGTGGCTGCATGGATTTCGGGGATCGTGCATTCTGCACACCCTCAGGCAATCGGCGCTAAGTAACTGGGGAATGGGCAATGAAGAAACTAGTACTCGCGCTTTCAGCCGTCGCGGCATTCTCGGCCCCGGCTCTTGCAGCCGATATGGCCGCAAAGGCCCCGATGAGAGCGGCTCCGGCGGCTTATGCCCCCTCATGGACCGGCTGCTACGTCGGCGCCGGCGGCGGCTACGGCCTGTACGACATCAACACGCAGCAGCAATTCGGAGCGCCGGCAATCGCCGCCCCGAACCCCGCTATTATTGTTAACCGACCTGTCGATCAGAGCGGCCGGGGCTGGATCGGCACCCTCCAGGGCGGCTGCGACTATCAATTCGGGTTGGGCACGAACCAGTTCGTGGTCGGCGCCTTCGGTGACTATAATTTCTCCGACATCAAGGGCAATTTCACTGGTGACGGCGTTAACGTCGGTTTGGTTAGCAATACCGAGAAGGTCGACCGGTACTGGGCTATCGGCGGCCGTATCGGCTGGCTGGTCAACCCGCAAACCCTCACCTACTTCTCCGCCGGCTACACCGAGGCCCATCGCACAGGTGTCGGCAACTACCTGACCGCTACGAACTTGCCGGTTGGCGTCGGTCTCGCAGGGGGCACTGCCACAGGCTGGTTCCTGGGCAGCGGTATTGAACATCAGATCGGCTGGATTCCGAACCTGACCTGGAAGACCGAGTACCGGTTCTCCGAGTTTGATTGGAAGAACAACAATGAGTTCGTGGTCGCGACCGGCGTTAACACCGGTTTTTTCAGCCGCGACAAGCTGTTCACCCAAACGGTCATCAGCACGCTCTCCTACCGCTTCAACTGGGGTGGAGCTCCGATAGCCGCGAGGTATTGATCTCTGCTGAAATCGAACAACTCAAAAGCCCCGGCATCGTCCGGGGCTTTTTTGTGCCTTGGCGCGATCGGGGGAGACAAAGCGCAGCCCGGAATATCACCCCTTGCCTGCCCGTTTTCCGGCGGGTGTGCCCGCCCGGCAACAGCATTTTCATCGGATCGGACTATGATCGGACCATAGTGGCTGCATGGATTTCGGGGATCGTGCATCTGCACCTCAGGTGTTCGGGTCCAAACGCTTAAATATTGGGGATTGGCTATGAAGAAATTAGTGCTCGCTCTCGCGGCAGCCGCGGCGTTCACCGGATCGGCCCTTGCGGCTGATCTTCCCGCCAAGGCGCCCATGATACAGGCGCCGGCCCCTGTCTATAATTGGACAGGCTTCTATCTCTTTGGCGGTTTCGGCTACGGATTGTGGGCGGCTGATACGACCACGATAGTTCCCCCGGGATTTCCTACCTCCGGCACCTGCATCCTCTGTGTCAATCAAAGGCAGGGCGGCAAGGGCTGGTACGGCACGGTCGGCGGCGGTTATGACTTCCAGTTCGGGGGATCATGGGTTGCCGGCGTATTTGCCGACGGGCAGTTCGGTAGCATCTCGGGCACACTCCAGGATCAAGGTCCGTTCTTTGCGGGCACGGAAACGCTGAGGAGCACTTGGGCCGTTGGCGGTCGGATCGGCTACCTCGTGGCACCGAATGTTCTCTCCTACGTCAATGGCGGCTACACCGGTTCGCAATGGTCGGGCACGAACATGGTCTTCACCATATTTCCCATCGCCGGTAACGCCTCTGGTTTTGGAACACCGTCGTTCAATCGTAACGGCTGGTTCCTGGGAGGCGGCGTGGAGAACTCCCTCAATTTCTTCGGCTGGAGCGCTCCAGGCTGGTTCATGAAGACCGAGTACCGCTTAGCTCAGTACGACAGAATCGTTCTTCCTGATACCAATCCCAGCTTTACACCAGTCGCTGTGGCGGCTTCGATCACCTTCAAGCCAATCGTGCAGACCATCAGCACCTCGCTGGTGTACCGCTTCAACTGGGGTGGCGCTCCGATAGCCGCGAGGTATTGATCTCTGCTGAAATCGAACAACTCAAAAGCCCCGGCATCCTCCGGGGCTTTTTTCGTGCCTCCAAATTAGCCGGCGTTCATGTCGAATAGTTCAACGGTCGATCAAGGTCCGAGGTCGTAGAAGCCTTCAGCCAGCCGAGCCCGCAGCGTATCGGCGCAGGGCGCGCTGCGGCCTTTTCGCAACATCGGGCCAAAATCAGCCGAACGCCTCCTAAAGGCATAAGCGGACTGCAGCCTTTGAAATAGGATGTTCCTGGGTTCAGGAACCACGTCGGACTCAACGAGGTACTCCATGCGAAATTCCAAATCGATTGTTTCCGCCGTTGTCGCCGTCAGCGCGATCATCGGCGTTGATGCGGTGTCCGCCGCCGACATGGCCGTTAAAGCTGGTCCGGTCGTTGTCAATTCCTCTTATAACTGGACCGGCTTCTACGCCGGCTTGAATGTCGGCTTCGGGTGGCGGGATGACCCCGGTTACACGACCAATTTGACCAACTGCGTCGTTGGGGGCGCCTGTGGGGCGGGCGGCCTCGTGTTTGGTAATCCTTTAAACCAGGCCCTCGGATCGGCTCTGGGAACTGGATCTACAAGCAGCGGTGCCGGGTTCGCTGGCGGCGTCCAGGCCGGCTACAACTGGCAATCTTCAGGATTCTTGATCGGTCTGGAAGCCGATGTGGATTATTTTCAGCGCGGCACAAGCCTGGCCAAGACTGGCATCGTGACAACCGGTGATATTCTGACAGTCACCAACCAATCCAATTCGAACTGGATTGCCACCATTCGGCCTCGGGTCGGGTTGGTGTGGGATCGCTTGCTGGTCTACGCGACGGGAGGTGCCGCGTTCACGAGGCTCGAATACAGGGAGAGCATGGTCACGACCCTCGGGGCTTCTTCCGGGGCCTTCTCCGTTTCGCAAACAAAAACGGGCTGGACCGTTGGCGCGGGTGCCGAATATGCACTTGCTGATCGTTGGAGCGTCAGGGCGGAATATCTCTACGCCCAATTCAACGGTTTGGCTGGGACGGGCGGTTTGGTTTCGACGGTACCGGCAGGGTTTTCCAACGTGTTCACCGGAAGGACAGGAACCTTCAACGACAACATTCTTCGCGTGGGCTTGAACTACAGGTTTGGCGGTCCGATCGTCGCGGCCTATTGATCTTCTCGACATTGCTCCATTCAGGCCCCGGCATTGTCCGGGGCTTTTTTGTACCTTTAGCCAATGATGGGCCCGGCGCGGAGAGACGTGCTCCCTGCCCTTGCCCCGGCTCTGCAGCCGCGCCACTCTGGCGACAGTTGCACGATAACCGCGCGGCCACCGCGAGCGAGGAACTCTCCCATGCCCAAATTGCTGTTGATCGTTGGCTTGCTGGCGCTCGCCATCGGCCTGCTCTGGATCGGTCAGGGCACCGGCGTGGTCAACTGGCCGGCGTCGAGCTTCATGATCAAGCAGATCCAGTGGGCCGGATATGGCGCAGCGCTAGCCGCGCTCGGCCTGGTCCTGATCTGGCAGAGCCGGCGCTGAATTTGCAGCAACAATTACATTGTCGTCCCTGCGGACGCAGGGACCCATAACCCCAGGCTTTTGTGGCTGTGCGAAGCGGTTGCTCCAGCCTTCGGCGAAAACTAACATCGGTGGCTATGGGTCCCCTGCGTCCGCAGGGACGACATCGAAGTTTGTTAGATCGCTGCGCCTCCAAGCTGGATAACACCGATGCCAACTTCACCGTTCGACCTCACTGGCAAGGTCGCGATCGTCACTGGCGGCAATGGCGGCATCGGCCTTGGCATGGCGCGCGGATTGGCGGCAGCCGGCGCCGCGATCGCCGTCGTCGGGCGCAATGAAGGAAAGTCGATCGCAGCGGTCGCCGAACTCAAGCAGCTCGGCGTCAGCGCGATCTCCATCACAACGGATGTCACCGACAAAGCCGCTGTCACGGCCATGGTCGAGCGGGCGTTGCGCGAACTCGGCCGGATCGACATCCTCGTCAACAACGCCGGCATCAACATCCGCAAGCCTCCGCACGCGCTCGAAATCGGGGAATGGGACAGCGTGATCAGGACCAACCTCACCAGCGCGTTTTTGTGCTCGCAGGCGGTCTATCCCGCGATGAAGAAAGCCGGCGGCGGCAAGATCATCAATATCGGCTCGATGATGTCGATCTTCGGCGCCAGTTTTGCGCCGGCCTATGCCGCGAGCAAGGGCGGCATCGTGCAGTTCACGCGCTCCTGCGCATGCGCCTGGGCCGCCGACAACATCCAGGCCAACGCAGTGTTGCCGGGATGGATCGACACCGATCTCACCAAACGCGCCCGCGAGCAGATCGATGGCCTGCACGAACGGGTGCTGACGCGAACACCGCAGGGTCGATGGGGTGCATCCGACGATTTCGCCGGCATCGCGGTGTTTCTTGCATCGCGTGCCTCGGATTTCGTCACCGGCACAGCGATTCCCGTGGATGGCGGATTTTCGGTGATGGGGTAAAGCGTCGTGTATCCATGGCCACATGGTTCGAGACGCGCGGCCTTGTCGCGCTCCTCACCATGAGGGTCTAAGACCTCATCCCCAGGCGGCGCCAACGGGTCGCGCGAATGCGCGCCCGATGACAGGCTCCGCGCCATCTCGAAGGATGAAGCCATTGAACTAGAAAATGCTCTAAGGGCCAAAACAAGCTGGCCAACGTCTCCCGCGCAAACAAAAAAGCCCCGGGCGAACCCGGGGCTTGAGTGCAGCAGAAGTCGGGATCAGTACCGCGCCACAACCGGGCCGCCGAAATGGTAGTTCACGCCGACCCGAGCGATATGTTCGCGAACGTGTAAGTCGGTCTGATAGCTCGCCGCCGAAACTTGAGGGGGCGAAGTACAGATGCCCGGCGCCGTACAGACCTGCGTATAACTCGCCCGTCCCAGATCGACGAAGAGGTATTCCGCCTTGATCGACCACTGCGGCGCAATCATCCACTCGCCACCGCCTCCGGCAGTCCATCCGAACCTGGTATCGTCAATCGAGCCCGCATAAGTATCCGTCGTGGTGGTGAAGGCAACGGTAGATGCAGACCTGACCTGGCCGAACGCCAGACCGCCTGTTCCGTAAATCAGGAAGCTTGGCGTCACGGTCACACCAAGCCTGCCACGGAACGTTCCAAACCAGTTCAGCTTGTCCGACTCTGTGTGAATGAAGTTTCCGGCCAGAGGCGGAAGTACAGGGCGATTGATGGAACTACCGTCACTGATTCCGCTATAGTTGATGTCGCCTTCGATACCGTAGACCCAGTTGGCGGCTTGCCAATTGTAGCC
Organism: uncultured Alphaproteobacteria bacterium; assembly: GCA_963742425.1. Lineage (GTDB taxonomy): Bacteria > Pseudomonadota > Alphaproteobacteria > Rhizobiales > Xanthobacteraceae > Bradyrhizobium. The sequence continues at coordinate 307,935 of CAVULR010000001.1, read as the reverse complement.
CGCCTGCGCACCACCGGTGAAGCCGGAGCCGTTCAAATGGACTGAATCCGAGCGCAGCGGATTGACGGTGGGACCGAGACCGCAAGTTACGCTCGTGATGAAACAGCCCGTCGGGAAGACATCGTCCTGCGTATCGTTCCAGGCGCCGCCCAAATTTAGACCGACATAGAATCCGGTCCAGTTATAGACAGGCGCGGCGGCGATCGGCGCCGGCATGGCCTTCATCGGCATATCGGCGGCCGACGCAGCCCCTACCCCGATCACAGTGAACGAAACAATGGAAGCGAGAGCCCATCCTAAATGTTGGCGCATATCAGTCCCCAAACGCTAGAGTGATGTTCCAAAACATATGTTGTGAGACATATACGCCGAAGTCGGATAGGTGTGCCCAAGGAACTCGCGTTCTTCCCCCGTCTGAATGCACTTTCGGCGCGGATGTTGCACGTCAGCAACAATCGGGAACTCGAGGCTTGAACGTCCGGCGTTCCTGATTATGGAGCCGCTGCCGTCGCCCACGGTTGCGCATCGCCCGGCGAAACCCGCTTCAAAACGAAAAACCCCGGACGCTGCCGGGGCTTTGCTGTCGCTTGAACTGCGCGCGTCAGTACCGCGGAACGAGCGGGCCACCGAACTTGTAGCTGACGCGGGCCACCGCCGACTGAACATCGCGTGGTTTTGCGTCGAAATTATAGGGGCCTGGGGCGGTGCCACCGAGCTGATAGCTCTTGGTCTGGAAGGCCGCGTAGTCGTATTCGAGGCCGACAATCCAGTTCCGGGTGATTCCGTATTCCCAGCCTGCGCCCACCGTCGCGCCGTTGTGCCAGTGCGTATCGGAGCCGGAGCCGACAAATGGCGGGACCACATCGACGACCGCCATGTGACTGCTCACGCCGGCATAACCGGCCTTCACATAGAACAGATTGTTGTTCACGGCGATACCGGTCCGGCCTGTGATGGTGGCCATCCAGTTGGTTCGCCAGCTGAACTGATCGTCCAATGCCGGACCGAAAACCCTGTTGAGCAGGCCGCCGCGATTGTCCATCGCCGAAGCCGTGGCTTCAACGCCGAACACGTAGTTGCTGGCTTGCCAGTTGTAGCCGATCTGCCCGCCGCCAAATGCGCCGCTTCCATGCTGGCCAAATCCCTGACCCGGAATCAGATCTCCGAAGAAGCTGGTGTTGGCGGTATTCGTCCAAATCTGGTTGGTCCAGGAACCGCCGACATGACCACCAATATAAAAGCCGGCCCAGTTGTAAGCCGAATAAGGCAGAGCGGGCGCCGTGTTGGGCCAAGCCGGCAAATCCGCGGCCGAAGCAGAACCGACACCGAGCGTGGCTGATAACGCCAAGGCGGCAACAAATTTTGTCCGGAACATTTTCTCCACCCCTCGGCTATTCCCCAATAGCTGCTTAGCGAGGAGTTCTTGCCAATTCGTCGACAATGGCCGCGCGTCGCCCAATGTCGCGAAACGAAACGGACAGCTTGCGGTTTATGGTTATCGAGGAATTGAGATTGCGTCCGCCGTCCGATCCCTCGGTGCCGGAAATTCCGGGATCTCGGAGATGCCGTCGCCGCGGCAGGTCAGATCCACCGATGCCAACTGACAAAAACATTAAGCTTTTTCAGCGCTTTCCGCGCTTGTCCATTGACTTCTGCCAATTCGTCCCTATGTTCCGGCTCGACGCGGCCCGATATCGAAACGCGATATCTTGAACTAGCCGCCTGTCTGCGTATCCGAAAATCCCGTGCAAATTTGCGTGCCGTTCCGGGGTTGAGCGCAACAGTGTTTTCCGGGATTCCAAGCGGCGGTTTCTACCAGAGGCTCAATGTCTTTTTCCCATCTCGGCTTGTCCGACAAGGTGCTCGCCGCCGTCGCGGCCACCGGTTACACCACCCCCACCCCCATTCAGGAACAGGCGATCCCCCATGTTCTGGCCCGCCGAGACGTTCTCGGCATCGCCCAGACCGGCACCGGCAAGACCGCTGCCTTCGTCCTTCCGATGCTCACACTGCTGGAAAAGGGCCGCGCCCGCGCCCGGATGCCCCGTACCCTCATTCTGGAACCGACGCGCGAACTCGCCGCCCAGGTCAAGGAACAGTTCGATAAATACGGTGCCGGCCAAAAGCTCAACGTCGCGCTCCTGATCGGGGGCGTTTCGTTCGGCGACCAGGACACCAAGCTGACGCGCGGCGTCGACGTATTGATCGCAACGCCAGGCCGGCTGCTCGATCATACCGAGCGCGGCGGGTTGTTACTCACCGGCGTCGAACTGCTTGTCATCGATGAAGCCGACCGAATGCTCGACATGGGCTTCATCCCCGACATCGAACGCATCTGCAAGATGATCCCGTTCACCAGACAGACGCTGTTCTTCACCGCGACGATGCCCCCCGAAATCGCGCGTATCACCGAAACCTTCCTGCACAATCCGGCGAAGATCGAAGTGTCCAGGCCCGCGACGACCGCCGAGGGAGTGGCGCAGTTTCAGGTCGCGGTCGGCCGCGAACCGCACGACAAACGGGAAACGCTGCGCCGGCTGTTGCGCGACGCCAAGGATCTGCAGAACGCGATCATCTTCTGCAACCGCAAGCGCGAAGTCGCACTGTTGCATAAATCGCTGCTCAAGCACGGCTTTGCCGTCGGCGCCCTGCACGGCGACATGGACCAGTCGGCACGTACCGCAGCCCTCGATCAATTCCGCAAGGGCGAGATCCCGCTGCTGGTCGCCTCCGACGTCGCAGCGCGCGGCCTCGACATTCCCATCACCAGCCACGTCTTCAATTTCGACGTTCCCCATCATGCCGACGACTATGTCCACCGCATCGGCCGCACCGGGCGTGCGGGGCGCGCCGGTACCGCGATTTCCATCGTCACTCCGCTCGATCAAAAATCCATGGTCGCGATCGAAAAATTGATTGGGCAAACCATTCCTCGGGTCGAGGGCGGCATTCAGGCTGAGCCGGCGGACGCTCCGGAGGCTCCCTCCGGCGCCGAGAGCCAATCGCCACGACATTCGCGCGGACGCGAAGGCCCGCGCGGCGCAAAAAAAGAAGGCTCACGGGAAGGCTCACGCGCGGGCCGCAAGCCGCGCAGGGAACGCGAACCCCGTCGCCCCGGCGGCGGCCGCAATTCCGGCCCCCAGCCGCAGGCCGCGGTGGCGGCGTTCACCCCTCCATCGGTGCCTGCCGTCTCGCGCACGCCCTCGATCGGCCGCGCCGAGGCTCCGCCTGCCCCCCGCGATCCCGGCTCAGAGCCTGCCGATCACTCGCACCTTCCGGCGTTCCTGCTGCGGCCGGTTCGTGCGCGGGTTTAAACGGGAACGCGACCTGGAACCGTTTACCGGTCGTTCATTCTCGTCCGTTAACGTGATTCGGATCGCATAATCATTGCCCCGGTCGGGCAGTGCTGTCGGCCATTGGGGGCTTGATCGTTGGTCAATGTGCTCGACGACCATGAACGTACGATGGCCTTTGCCGAGTTAGCGCTCGGCCAGATCAAATCGCTTCGCCAAACCGCCATCCCTCGCAATTACGAGATCTGGTACGTCTACGCGACCGGATACAATTCCGAACTCAACAAGATCATCAACGAGACGCTTTCGCGCAACGGCAGGCTGACCGAAGCCGATCTCGAACAGATCTACGAGACGTATCTTTCCCAAATCAAGACCACCGACCGCATCGACAAGGTCGGCTCGCGCGTGATCGGCGAAATCGACGACGTGACGAGGCTGATCGGCGACGCGCTGGGAATGTCGACGAGTTTCGAGGAAAACCTGTCGGGGGCCAGCAAGAAGCTCGAGGCCGCCCGGGAACCCGAGGAGATCAAGGCGGTCGTCGAATTTCTTGTTACATCCACCCGGCGGATGCGCGATACCAACCAGGCACTGCAGGACCGGCTGACGCTTTCCAAGACCGAAATCAGCAACCTGCAGCAGAGCCTCGAAGCGATCCGCGCCGAAAGCCTGACCGATCCGCTCACCGGGCTTGGCAACCGCAAATATTTCGACCGCTCGATCCAGATGGAGGTCGAGAACGCGCTCGCCAACGGCGAGCCGCTTTCGCTTCTGATGTTCGACATCGATCACTTCAAGTCGTTCAACGACAGCTACGGCCATCTCACGGGCGATCAGGTGCTGCGGCTGGTCGGCATGTCGCTGAAGCAGACCATCAAGGGCCAGGATATCACCGCGCGCTACGGCGGCGAGGAATTCGCGGTGGTGCTGCCCAATACCGCGCTGCGCCAGGCCCTGACGGTCGCCGATCATATCCGCCGCGCCGTGATGGCGAAGGAATTGAAGAAAAAATCGACCGGCGAAATTCTCGGCCGTGTCACGATTTCGGTCGGCGTTTCCATGCTGAAGCCGGACGACGATACCGATTCGCTGATCGAGCGCGCGGACGCCTGCCTCTATGCGGCCAAGCGCAACGGCCGCAACCGCGTCGTGTGCGAAATCGACCCGGAATACGCCGCCGAGATCCAGGTCCAGGTCGCCTGACCGCAGTCCCTCGATCGATGAGGACCTTTTCCCTCTCTCGGATGTTTTGTTTTTTAGGCTTCTTCGACGCGGTCTTTCCGGCCGCCGCGCTCGAAGCCTTCTTTGCTACCCTGCGCGCCCTCGGCCGCTTGCGCAGGGCCGCGCGCTGGGCCGCCGCCAATGCCGCCCTCGCCCAGTCGGTCAACTCCTCGGGATCGTCATACAGCCGTTCCGGCAACTGCCAGTACGAGTTGACCGTGACGATCCTGGCCCGCGTTTGATACTGAAACGGGTTTGAGCCTTCCATCTCGAAGCACGGGATGGTCTGATCGTCCGCGCGCAGGTAGAGGCCGCCGCGGAGCGCGAGCGCGAAGTTGATCCCATCTGCGGAGATACCGAAGCCCGAAAACATCCGGCGGATCGACACCGGGCCGAAATCGGCAAACAGGTCGATCAGGAAATCGCGGTCCATGAGCCATGATCCGTGCCCCGGACGCAGCGCAGCGTGAAAAGGTGCGCTGCAGAGCCGGGGCCCATCGTTTCCTGCAGCACCATATTGAGCGGGTCCCGGCTTAGCGCAGCAGCGCAAGCACACTGCAGCGCGTCCGGGACACGAGACTAGACCTTGGCTGCCGTGAGCTGCACGGATTCGCCGCAGCCGCAGGCGCCGGTCTGGTTCGGGTTATTGAAAATGAACTGAGCCGACATCTTGTCGACCTTGTAGTCCATCTCGGTGCCCAGCAGAAACAGCACGGCCTTGGGGTCGACCAGGATCTTCACGCCCTTGTCCTCGACGATCTCGTCGGTCGGGCGGATATCGTGGGCATATTCGACCGTATAGGATTGTCCCGCACAGCCGCCGTTCTTGATCCCGACCCGCAAACCGACGATTTCGGAATCGGCGCGATGGGTCAGTTCGGCAATCCGCTGCGCGGCCGCTTCCGTGAGCTTCATCACCTGCGGACGGGGCCGTGGCTTGGGCTTGGCGGCGGGTGGCGGTGAGGTCGTTGTCATATTCGTCATGTGGTCATTCCTGCCAGCCGATCAATGCGGCCGCGGTCAGTTGAACAAGAATAAGTCGGAATTCCCTAACGGCTTCACCACATATTGAGCACGAGGCGCGCCTCGTCGGTCATCCGGTCCGGCGTCCATGCCGGGTCCCAGACCAGATTGACATTGACGACGCCGACGCCGGGAACGCTGGCGACCGCGTTCTCCACCGACTGCGGCAATTCCCCGGCGGCCGGACAGTTCGGCGTCGTCAGCGTCATGGTGACGTCGACGGTGCGATCGTCCTTGATATCGACCTTGTAAATCAGGCCGAGTTCATAAATGTCGGCCGGAATTTCCGGATCGAATACGGTCTTCAACGCGGCCACGATCTCGCCGCCCAGCCGCTCGGTCTCCTCCGGCGGCAGCGCCGAATGGGTTTCCATATTGCTTATTTTGACTTCGGCCGTGTCGGTCATGAAAACAATTCCCGCGCCTTGATCAGCGCCTGTGCCAGATGGTCGACTTCCTCGCGGGTATTATACATCCCGAACGAGGCGCGGCACGTCGCCGTAACATTGAACCGCTCTAAAAGCGGCATCACGCAATGCGTGCCGGCGCGCACCGCGATGCCCTGCCGGTCGATCACGGTCGCGACATCGTGCGGGTGGGCGCCCTTCATCTCGAACGAGATCACCGGCCCCTTGTCGCGCGCGGTGCCGATCAGCCGCAGCGAATTGATTTCGCGCAGGCGTCCCTCGGCATAGGTCAAAAGGTCGTGCTCATGCGCGGCGATGCGTTCCTTGCCGATCGAATTGACGTAATCGATCGCCGCGCCAAGTCCCACCGCCTCGACGATTGCGGGTGTCCCGGCCTCGAATTTGTGCGGCGGATCGCCATAGGTAACCCAGTCTCTGGCGACTTCGCGGATCATCTCGCCGCCGCCATTGTAGGGGCGCATCGCCACCAGGTGATCATGTTTGGCGTAGAGCACGCCGATACCGGTCGGGCCGTAGAGCTTGTGGCCGGTGAAGACGTAGAAATCCGCGTCGATGTCCTGGACGTCGATCGCCAGATGAACGGCGGCCTGGCTGCCGTCGACCAGCACCGGGATGCCGCGGGCATGGGCGATCTTCACCACATCCTTGACCGGCACAATAGTGCCGAGCGCATTCGACATCTGGGTGATGGCAACCAGCCTGGTGCGAGGGGTCAGCAGCTTTTCGAATTCGCCGATCAGGAAATTTCCCTCATCGTCGACCGGGGCCCATTTGATGATGGCGCCGTGGCGTTCCCTGAGAAAATGCCAGGGCACGATGTTGGAGTGGTGCTCCATGATCGAGAGCACGATCTCGTCGCCGGCCTTGATGTTCGGCTCGCCCCAGGACGAGGCCACCAGGTTGATCGCCTCAGTGGCGTTGCGGGTAAAGACGATCTCTTCGGTGCGCGCCGCGTTGATGAATTTTGCGACCTTGGCGCGGCCGCCTTCATAGGCTTCGGTCGCGGTATTGGCGAGGTAATGCAGTCCACGGTGCACGTTGGCGTATTCGCATCGGTAGACCTGCGCCATGCGCTCGAGCACCGCATCTGGCTTTTGCGCGGAGGCGGCGTTGTCGAGATAGACCAGCGGCTTGCCATAGACCTCGAGCGAGAGCGCAGGAAAATCCTGCCGCACCCGGGCGACGTCATATGAACCGTTTGCGACTGCCGGATGCATGGTCATCCCCGTGCCGCCAACCAGCGCTGGGCCGCGGAGATCGCGAGTTCGCGCAAGTCGTCATTGACGATGGACTCGATCGCTTCGCCGACGAACGCCTGGATCAGCAGCGCCTGCGCCTCCTTCTCCGAAAGGCCGCGCGCGCGCAGATAGAACAGCAGGCTATCGTCGAGCGCACCTATGGTGGCGCCGTGGCCGCAAGTCACGTCATCGGCGAAAATCTCCAGCTCGGGCTTGTTGTCGGCTTCCGCCTCGTCCGACAGCAACAGCGCCCGCGTCATCATCTTGGCGTCGGTCTTCTGCGCCTTGGGGCGAACGATGATGCGGCCCTGAAATACCGAATGCCCGCGGTCGTCGACCACGGCACGGAAGACTTCCCGGCTTGCGCAGTTCGGCACCGCGTGATCGAGAAACAATGTGGTGTCGGCATGCTGCCGGCCGTTGAGCAGATTGACGCCATTGGTCTCGACCCGCGAACCCTCACCGGCAAATGCGACGGTTGCCTGATAGCGGCTGACCTGCGATCCGCTGGTCATGCCGAAGGTATTGAAGTGCGCGCTGGCGCCGAGCCGCACCGTGGATGAGGAAATGTTGAAGGCCTCGCGGCCGTCCTCGATCAAACGCAGATGATCGAGCCGGGCGTTATCGCCGATCGAAACGATCAGCGAATCGTGGACCTGGTAGGCCTTCGCGCCGTCGGCGGCGACATAGCTCTCCACCAGCGTCGCGCTCGCGGCCTTGCCAAGCCGGAACATCGATCGGGTGAACATGGCCGCGGGCGCACCGCCGCTGGCGATATGGACGAGATGAAGCGGCCTCGTCAGCGCGGCGCCGTCGGCCACCTCGATCACGAGACCATCGGTCACCATCGCACTGTTGATCGCCACCATGGAATCGGAATGATCCGGTGCGAACAATTGCGCCTGCAGCGCGCTATCGCCCGCCTCCAGCACCTCTCGCAAGGTGCGGATGACGAGCCCTTTTTCCAGATCGGCGGTTTCGGACAATTTTGGCGCGAACGCGCCGTCCACCAGCACCAGCTTGCGCACGCCGGCGATCGCATGCGGCTTCAGGGCCGCAGCCGCGCGCTTCAGCGCCGCGGCATCCGGGGCCGGTGCAAGCGGCAGCACTTCGCGCATCAGCACCCGCAGATCGGTATATTTCCACTCCTCGATCCGCCGGTGCGGCAGGCCCGCGCGCTCGAACGCCTCGAGCGCCTGCTGCCTGATGCCGGCGACTTTGCCGTCGCCAGGCAGCCGGTCGCGCGCGATGGCGAAGCTGTCGCTCAGCGCGCCTGCGGTTCCGGTTTTTGCCACGGCAAGATTCATGTTGAGTTCAGCTTTCCGGCGTCAGGCCGCGTCTTCGAATTGCGCGTAGCCGGCAGCCTCGAGCTGCAACGCCAGTTCCTTGTCGCCGCTCTTCACCACGCGGCCCTTTGACATCACATGCACGAAGTCGGGCACGATGTAGTTCAATAGCCTCTGATAATGGGTGATCACCACCATGGCGCGCTCCGGCGAGCGCAGCGCGTTGACGCCGTCGGCGGCGATCCGCAACGCGTCGATGTCGAGGCCGGAATCCATCTCGTCGAGGATGCACAGGCTCGGCTCGAACAGCGCCATCTGCAGAATCTCGTTGCGCTTCTTCTCGCCGCCGGAGAAGCCGACATTGACGCCGCGGCGAAGCATGTCCTGGGGAATATTGAGGCTCGCCGCCACGCTGCGCACTTTCTTCAGGAAATCCGGCGTGGAGAATTCACTCTCGCCGCGCGCCTTGCGCTGGGCGTTCAGCGCGGTGCGCAGGAATGTCATGGTCGCGACACCCGGAATTTCCACGGGATACTGGAACGCGAGGAACACGCCCTTGGCAGACCGCTCGTCAGGCGACATTGCCAGGAGATCTTCGCCCCTGAACAGGATTTCCCCTGATGTCACCTCATAGCCGGGCTTGCCGGCGATGACGTGGCTCAGCGTCGATTTGCCCGAGCCGTTCGGTCCCATGATGGCATGCACTTCGCCTTGATTGACGGCAAGCGAAAGCCCATGGAGGATTTCGCGTTCATCGACACGAACGTGCAGGTCTTTGACTTCGAGTAGAGGCATCACATTCTTCCGTTTTTCCTCGTCCTGAGGAGCGCCGAAGGCGCGTCGCGAAGGACGGCACCGACAATTTTTCCTTGTTATCCTTCGAGACGGCCGCGACGCGGCCTCCTCAGGATGAGGCACTATCCAACCGATCCTTCCAGCGAAATCGAGATCAGCTTCTGCGCCTCGACCGCGAACTCCATCGGCAGTTGCTGCAGTACGTCCTTCACAAAGCCATTGACCACGAGGCCGACGGCTTCCTCCTGGTTCAGCCCGCGCTGCACGCAGTAGAACAGCACGTCCTCCGATATTTTCGAGGTGGTCGCCTCGTGCTCGAACAGCGCCGATGAATTCTTGGCTTCGATATAGGGCACGGTGTGCGCGCCGCATTTGTCGCCGATCAATAGCGAATCGCAGGCCGTGAAATTGCGCGCGCCGGTCGCCTTGCGGTGCGCAGTGACGAGGCCGCGATAGGTGTTTTGCGAGACGCCGGCGGCGATCCCCTTGGAAATGATCCGGCTGGTGGTGTTCTTGCCCAGGTGAATCATCTTGGTGCCGGAATCGACCTGCTGGTGGCCGTTCGAAATCGCGATCGAATAGAACTCGCCGCGCGAGTTGTCGCCGCGGAGGATGCAGCTCGGATACTTCCAGGTGATCGCGGAGCCGGTTTCGACCTGGGTCCATGAAATCTTCGAATTGTTGCCGCGGCAATCGCCGCGCTTGGTGACGAAATTGTAGATGCCGCCCTTGCCTTCGGAGTTGCCGGGATACCAGTTCTGCACCGTCGAATATTTGATCTCGGCATCGTCGAGCGTCACCAGTTCGACGACGGCGGCGTGCAACTGGTTCTCGTCGCGCTGCGGAGCGGTGCAGCCTTCGAGGTAGCTGACATAGGATCCCTTGTCGGCGATGATCAGCGTGCGCTCGAACTGGCCGGTGTTGCGCTCGTTGATGCGGAAATAGGTCGACAGCTCCATCGGGCAGCGCACGCCCGCGGGCACGTAGACGAACGAGCCATCGGAAAACACCGCCGAATTCAGCGTGGCGAAATAGTTGTCGGAGGTCGGCACCACCGTGCCGAGATACTTCTTCACCAGCTCGGGGTGTTCGCGGATCGCCTCCGAAATCGGCATGAAGATCACGCCGGCCTGCTTCAATTCCTTCTGGAAGGTGGTTGCGACCGACACCGAATCGAATACGGCATCGACCGCGATCTTGCGCTCGCCTTCGGGACGCACCACGCCTTCGAGCACCTCGACTTCGCGCAAGGGAATGCCGAGCTTCTCATAGGTCTTGAGGATTTCCGGATCGACTTCGTCAAGCGAGCCGATGGTCTTCTTCGGCTTCGGCGCGGAGTAATAATACAGATCCTGGTAGTCGATCCTGGGATAGTTGACGCGCGCCCATTTCGGTTCGGTCATGGTCAGCCAGCGACGATAGGCCTCCAGCCGCCATTCCAGCATCCAGACCGGTTCGTTCTTTTTCGCCGAGATAAAGCGGACGGTATCTTCCGATAACCCCTTCGGGGCCTTGTCGGACTCGATAAGCGTCTCAAATCCGTATCGATATTGATCGACGTCGATCCGGCGAACCCGATCGACCGTCTCCTGCACGGCAGCCATTCCATCCTCCGCTCGCGGTTTCAAGGACCGCGGTGGATCTGTTCCGCAAAACTAGTACGATGTTTTCCCGACGAAATCACCTGCTTAGAACCGTTCAAGCCGTGTTTCGTCGCTCACCTGTAAGTAAGGTACCTGCAAGCTTTCGCCAAGCCTCAAGGCAGTAATCGATCTCCTCCTCAGACGTGGACCAGCCCAGACTGAGGCGCACCGCTCCCTGGGCCAATTCGGGCCCAAAACCCATGGCCTGCAGGACGTGGGACGGCTGCACCTTTCCCGAGGAACAGGCGGAGCCCGAGGATACCGCGATCCCGGCAAGGTCGAAGCCGATCACTGCGGTCTCCGCCCTAAGGCCTGGAACCGTAAACAGCGTCGTATTCGGCAGCCGCGGCACGTCGTCGGACAACACAATGGCGCCGGGTGTCTCGCGCAAACCCCTTTCGAGCCGATTCCGCAAGCCTTCGACGCGAATGGCATCACCTTCCATGGCCGCCTTGGCGGCCTTCGCTGCCGCACCGAACCCCGCGATCCCCGCGACGTTTTCGGTCCCGGCACGCCGGCCAAGTTCCTGGCCGCCGCCGCGGATCAGCGGCTCGAAGCCGGCCAACCCGTCGGCCAGAACCAGCGCGCCGACGCCCTTCGGGCCGCCAACCTTGTGCGCCGACAGCGTTACCAGGTCGGCATTTATAACATTGATATCAAAGGACATTTTTCCAAAAATCTGGATCGAATCGACGTGCAGCAATCCCCCCGCGGCATGGACGATCCCGGCCACCTCTTGGATCGGCTGTACGGCGCCGGTTTCATTGTTGGCGAGCATCACCGACACCAACGCCGGGGGCTTGTTTTCCAGGGTATCGCGCAGGCGCTTGAGGTCCACGACGCCGGACCCGCTGACGCCGATCGTCTCTATGGCATCACTTGGAAACCGCCCGCCGGCAAGGACCGAAGCGTGCTCGATGGCCGAGACCACCAGCCGCTTGACCGCAGGCCCTGATGCGCGCCGAATCCCCGGCATCAGCGCCAGCGCGTTGGCTTCAGTACCACCAGATGTAAAGACGACGTTTCGGGGCAGCGCGCCGATGGCGCTTGATATCGAGGCCCTCGCCTCCTCGACCAAACGTCGGGCCTGGCGGCCTTCGGCATGGACGGACGACGGGTTGCCCGCCAGACTCCACGCGGTTTGCATCGCCTCCCTCGCCTCGCGGCGGAGCGGCGTGGTCGCATTCCAGTCGAGGTAAACCCGGTCAGTCATTAAGTATAATCATACCTTGGGCCGCCATTGGCGGCGGCGGTGGCAGATTTTGGGTAGTATCTTCCTTATGGCAATTGCCGATCACGATGTCTTGCGGCAAACGCGGAGCTAACGCCTTGAACGTGCAAAGGGATGTTCAAGATGCTTGCTTTTTGCCCCTCGCCTCATGCTAGAACGCGGCCTCCAGTTTCACTGAGCGCCGTTCGCATTCCGCCCGACGACGCCTGATCACCCCTTTCTTTGCGGGGTTTCGTCTGCCGAAGCACCAGATGAACCCGGCAAGGTCGGTTGATTTTGCCAAGGGATCAATCATGCCTGAAGTCATTTTCACCGGCCCCGCAGGCCGCCTCGAAGGCCGTTATCATCCGGCGAAACAGAAGAACGCGCCGATCGCGATGGTGCTGCATCCGCATCCGCAATTTCACGGCACGATGAATCACCAGATCATCTACCAGTGCTATTACGCGTTCGCCCATCGCGGGTTTTCGGTGCTGCGTTTCAACTTCCGCGGCGTCGGCCGCAGCCAGGGATCGTTCGATCACGGCACCGGCGAACTTTCCGACGCGGCATCCGCGCTCGACTGGGCGCAGACCATCAATCCGGAAGCGCGCGCCTGCTGGGTTGCTGGCTTCTCGTTCGGCGCCTGGATCGGCATGCAGCTGTTGATGCGCCGGCCGGAGGTCGAAGGTTTTATTTCGATCGCGCCGCCCGCCAACCTCTACGACTTCTCGTTCCTCGCGCCCTGCCCCTCCTCAGGACTGATCGTGCATGGCGAACGTGACGCGGTGGTCCCGCCCAAGGACGTCAACACCCTGGTCGAGAAGCTCAAGACCCAGAAGGGTATCGTGATCGACCAGCAGATTATCCCGGGCGCCAACCACTTTTTCGACGGCAAACTGCAGCCGCTGATGGAGACGGTGACGGGCTATCTCGACATGCGGCTCGCCAACGTCCGCTGAGTCTGGCGCGTGCCCCGGACGCGGTGCACCACGAGTGGTGCTCCGCAGAGCCGGGGTCTATCCTCCGGTTGCGCCGCCCACTGATAATGGATCCCGGTTCTGCGAAGCAGCGCTGCCCGCTGCATCGCGCCCGGGACACAGGCCCAGCGTCACGCCGCGGCGCGGGCCTGCAGGCCCGATATCCACGAATTGCGCCGCTTGAGAAAATCGGCAAGCAGCGCCGGGTAGTCGGCGCTGACGGCCTCGCGCACGGAAAGCCGCGCCGCAAGCGCGCTGCGCCAGCGCGCCAGTTTCGGCTTGTCCGCAAGGATACCGAAGTCGGCAATTTCGTCGAACACGTCGAAATAGCGAAACACCGGACCGAATACCGCGTCCACCAGCGAGAAATTCTCGCCGTCGAACCAAAGCGAGGCTTTGGTGCGCGCTTCAAGCCGCGCAAAACGCTGCTCGAGTTGCGATGCCTTCGCCTTGAAGGCCGCTTCGTCCTTGGCGGTGTAAAGACCGGCGATGTCGTTGAGGATGGCCGATCCGAATTCGATCCAGCCGCGGTGCTCGGCGCGAACAAGGGGATCGCCGGGATGCAGCGGTTTCGGCTGGGTCTCCTCAAGATATTCCAGAATGACGGCCGATTCGAAAATCGGGACCTCGCCGACCTGCAGCACCGGCGTCCTGCCGAGCGGGGAAATCGCCAAAAACCAATCCGGCTTGTTGGCGAGATCGACGCCGATGCGCTCGAAGGCGACACCCTTCTCGGTGAGCGCGATCACGGCGCGCTGCACATAGGGACAGAGCTTGTGGCTGATCAGTTTGAGGCGCGCGGCCATTGGCGAAATCCCGCAAGTTCCATGCATCTGCATCTAACTAAATGCACCTGCATGAAACTGTCAAGATCGGCGCAATTCACCGGTGCTTGATCAGGGCCGGGCGATCAGGCCGCCGGTCATCGGCATCGGGACGCCTGTCGTCGCGGGATAGCTCAGCGGCAATCCCTTCAAGCCGCGCGCGGCCAGGAAACCGAAGGCCTGCGCTTCGATGGCGTCGGCCGACCATCCCAGCGCCTCGGCGGCCTCGACGGTCGCGGGCTGCAGCCTTTCGCGCAGCATCCGCAACATCGTGAGATTGCGGGCGCCGCCGCCGGCCACGATCCAGCTCTTCGCGGGCTTGGGCAACAGCGGAACGATCCGGGCAATGGCCTCCACCGTGAATGCCGTCAGCGTCGCCGCGCCATCGGCAGGCGGCAGCACCGGCAGCGCCAGCGACGCAAAATCGTTGCGGTCGAGCGATTTCGGCGGCTGCAGCGCGAAGAACCCATGCTCAAGCGCACCGGCAACCCATGCCTCGTCGGGGGTGCCCTGGGCGGCGAAGCGCCCGTCGACATCGAATTGCTGGCCGAGGGTACGGAACATGTAATCGTCGAGCAGCGCATTGCCGGGTCCGGTGTCGCAGGCGATCAGCGTATCGGCGCCGTCGATATAGGTGATGTTGGCGACGCCGCCGATGTTGAGCACCACGATCGGCCCGTCGCGCTCGAGCGATTGGGCCAGCGCGCGGTGATAGACCGGCACCAGCGGCGCGCCCTGCCCGCCGGCTTCAACGTCGGCGGCGCGGAAGTCGTGCATGACGGGGATATGGATAGCCTTGGCAAGTGCGGCGGCATCCCCGATCTGAACCGTCATTTTTTGCGCCGGCCGGTGCAGCACGGTCTGACCATGGAAGCCGACGATATCGATGTCCTCGCTGGTGATACGGTTCTGCGCGGCAAAGCTGGCAACGGCCTCCGCATGGGCGATGGTGACGGCGCGCTCGGCCTCGGCCAGGATACCCGGCCGGGCATCGCGGTGCGTCATGTGGACGGCTTCGGTCAGGGCCTGCAGCAGCAGTCCACGTTCTTTGGCGGAATAGGGCCGATAGCCGGTGGGTCCGAACGCCTTGACCCGCCTGCCGTCGGTCTCGATCAAGGCGACGTCGACCCCGTCGAGCGAGGTGCCGCTCATCAGACCGATTGCCGTCAACATCATCGCCGTTGTGCCTTCGCGAGACCCCCCGCCCCGGACGCCCAACTTGTATCAAACAAGCACATCTTATAATGCCACAGCGCCCGCCGGCGGCAGTTCGCGCCTTCAGGGTTCCGCAACTCGTATAGAACTACCGTGAAATAAGCATAATCAGAGTCGCACGCAAATGACTGCTTTTAAATCAGATTTCCTGAATACTTTGCAGGAACGCGGCTTCATCCACCAATGTTCCGATTTCGAAGGCCTCGACGCGCTCGCCGCGAAAGGTGAGGCCACCGCCTATGTCGGCTATGACTGCACCGCCCGGTCGCTGCACATCGGCAACTACCTGACAATGATGATGCTTTTTTGGCTGCAACAAAGCGGCAATAAGCCGATCACATTGATGGGCGGCGGCACCACCATGGTCGGAGATCCCTCCGGCAAGGACGAATCGCGCGCGCTGCGCAGTCTTGCGGAAATTGAAGCCAACAAGGCCAGCATCCGGGGCGTGTTCGCCAAGGTGTTGCGCTATGGATCGGGGGCGAGCGATGCGGTCATGCTGGACAACGCCGAATGGCTCACCAAGCTGAACTGGATCGAGATGCTGCGCGATATCGGCCGGCATTTCTCGGTCAATCGGATGTTGACCATGGATTCCGTGCGGCTGCGTCTCGAACGCGAGCAGGAGATGAGCTTCATCGAGTTCAACTACATGGTCTGCCAGGCCTACGATTTCGTCGAGCTATCGCGGCGGACCGGCTGCCGCCTGCAGATGGGCGGCTCGGACCAGTGGGGCAATATCGTCAACGGTGTCGATCTCGGGCGCCGCATGGGGACCCCGCAATTGTTCGCGCTGACCACGCCGCTATTGACGACGGCCTCGGGCGACAAGATGGGCAAGACCGCCAAGGGCGCGATCTGGCTCAACGCGGATGAATGCAGCCCCTACGATTTCTGGCAATACTGGCGAAACGCCGAAGACGCCGACGTCGTCAAATTTCTCAAACTGTTCACGATCCTGCCGATGAGCGAAATCGCGCGGCTCGAGAGTTTGGGAGGCGCTGAAATCAACGAGGCCAAGAAGGTGCTGGCAACGGAAGCGACCGCGCTTCTGCACGGCCGCGATGCCGCCAACGAGGCCGCCGAAACCGCGCGGCAGACCTTTGAGGAGGGCGCGATCGCGGAAAATCTTCCGTCGGTGGAGATTCCCGGCAGCGAAATCGAGGCCGGCATCGGCGTGCTGGCCGCATTCGTCAGGGCCGGACTTGTCGCCTCGAATGGCGAGGCGCGCCGCCAGATCAAGGGTGGCGGCCTGCGCGTCAACGACGTCGCTGTTGCCGACGAGAAGATGATCCTGAAGTCCGCCGATCTCACCCCGGAAGGACTGATCAAGCTGTCGCTTGGCAAAAAGCGCCACATCCTGCTCAAGCCTGCATAGGCGCAATCACTTTAGACCCTTGCACGCGGAGGTGAAAACGCGCTCCTTGCCGGTCATGGATCAAAATGCGCCGCGGCAGGAAATACAGGGGAAGCCGCTGAAACCGGAGCGCGTGGCGCTCGGCGTGCTGGTGTTGTGTTTTGCGTTATCGGTGCTCGGCCGCGGGCTCGGCGAGAGTTTTACCGTGTTCCTCAAGCCGATCTCGGAGAATTTCGGCTGGGACCGCGCCGAGGTCGTCTCGGTCTACTCGCTGGCCTCCCTCGCAAGCGGCCTCGCCTCGCCGCTGGCCGGCCGGCTGTTCGACCGGTCGGGGCCGCGAACCGTCTACTCGCTTGGACTGGCGCTGCTCGGCGGGGCCTTCCTGATCGCAGCCCATGCCCAGCATCTCTGGCAATTCCAGTTGAGCCTTGGCCTTTGTGTCGGCCTCGGCATCGCCTTTATCGGCAACGTGCCGAATTCCATCCTGCTGGGCCGCTGGTTCGGTTCGCGATTGCCGACCGCGATGGCCATTGTGTATTCCGCGAACGGCGCGGGCGTATTGATCCTGCTGCCGGCGTCGCAACTCCTGATCGACGATGCCGGCTGGCGCGAAGCCTATCGGATCTTCGGCGGCGCCGCGCTGGTGCTCCTCGTGCCGCTCTTGGTGTTGCCCTGGCGGTTGTTCTCGACAGGCTCCCCGCATCTGGCCAAGAGCGCCGCCGCCGATTTCGCAGGCGACGGCTGGACCTTGACCAGCGCGATGGGCCATCACGCCTTCTGGGCGCTGTTCTCGACCTTCTTCTTCACGGCGGTCGGGATGTATGCGATCGCGCCGCAGATCGTAGCCTATCTGGTCGAAGCAGGCTTCCCGCCAATTCAGGCGGCGACCGCCTGGGGTTTTTCCGGCGTCGTGCTGCTGTTCGGCATGCTCGGCGTCAGCGCGCTCGACGGCATCATCGGTCGAAGACCGTCGGTGCTGTTCAGCTATGCGGTCTCGATCGTCGGGATCCTGCTGTTCTGGCTGCTGCAATGGTATCCGAATATTTGGATCCTGTCGGGATTCGTCGTGTGTTTCGGAAGCATGATCGGTTCGCGCGGCCCGCTGCTCACGGCAACCGCGATGAAGATCTTTCGCGGCGAGCGGGTCGGGACCATCTACGGGACCATTGCGATCGGCAGCGGATTGGGATCGGCAATCGGCTCCTGGAGCGGAGGCCTGATCCACGACTGGACCCACAGTTATGACTGGTTGATCGCGTTTTCGCTGGCCAGCGTGCTGCTCGGGATGATTCCGTTTCTGGTCGTGCCCGCGCTGCGGCGCTAACGGGCACCGACAAGTACGAGCTTGTCAGCAACCGCCGCTGCCGTAATGATGCCCGGCGGTTTGGCAAGTCAGCTCAGGCAGGATGTAATCCGATGATTGCTCGAGATAGTGCCCGTTCGTCCGTCAATCGCGACAAACCGCGCGGCAGCCGTCCACTTCGGCGAACGATATGGGGCGGACTTTGTGCGCTGCTGCTTGGGGCCGGCGGCGGCATGATGCCCGCGCATGCCGAGCCGCTCGCCTGCGACGATGGAATCAAGACTGCGTTCCACCCCGACGCCGACACCTCCGTTATCGCGGTCAGGCTGGTGAAGAAGGGCGAAGAGCTGGCTGCGCAGGATGTGCCCAAGCCCCCCATGATCGCGGCCGCCGACCTGTGCCTGGTCAAGTTGTTGGTCGGACCCGGCGTGACCGCGGAAAAGGACAGCGCTGCGCGCTCATACTCGCAAGGCATCGGCATCGAAGTCTGGCTGCCGACGCGGGCCAACTGGAACGAACGGATTCGCAATTATGGCGGTGGCGGCTGGGTCGGCGGTGGACACCGCTACGCCGACAAGATCGGCAGCAAGGCGCCGGCAATCGTCAATGCCAATATGGGCTATGCGTCGGGTACCACCGATGCGGGACAGCCATGGTATCAGGATGGCTCGTTTGCCTTTCTGTCCAATGGCAGCGTCAACACCGAAGCGTTTCGCGATTTTTCCGCCCGAGCGATAGTTGAGCAGGCCGTCAAGACCAGGCAATTGGTCGCCCTCTTTTACGGGAAGGCGCCAAAATACACTTACTACGACGGCCATTCCCAGGGCGGCCGGCAGGGCTACAAGATCGTTCAGGACTATCCGGAACTCTACGACGGCTACATGATCGCCGCGCCGGCGTTGAGCATCCCGATGTTCGGAACGGCGGCTCTGTACCCTCAGATCGTCATGAAGACCGAGCTCGGTTACACGGCTGCGAACAAGCCTGAGGCTGCGGCTTTTGCCGCGAAGGTGGCTGCCGCCAACAAGCGCGCCGTTGCCGCCTGCGATAAACCCGGGCTCGGCTTTCTTCTCAATCCGTTCCAGTGCGACTACGACCCCACGCGCGATTCTGCCGCGCTATGCGCGGGCGCCGCCGGCAATGGCGTGACCGGCAGTAATCCGGATACCGCGACCTGCATGAGTCCGAAGGAGGCGCTGGCGCTCGACAAGATCTGGTTCGGCGCCACCGTCGATGGCAGCTTCGACGCCGCGCAAACTTCCGACAGCCGTGGCGGCAAGTCGCTCGGCACCGGGCAGCTATGGTGGAGCTTCACCAGGGGTACGGCAATCGGTTCCCTGATCACAAGCGCGTCGACCGACAGCGTCGCCTTGGCGCTGCAGGATGTGCGCTACGCCGCCGACGCCAGCACGACCTCGTCGACCCCGATCACAAACGGATCCACCACGATCAGGAACAAGTGGCTGGAGCTCGATTATCGCGGATTGGCCGAGGCCATGAACAGGTATGCCGCCTCCCAATCCACGTTGTTCAGCGATCTTGCTACCGACAAAACGGACCTTGCAAAGCTGCGCGACCTCGGCCGCAAGGTGGTCGTCTATAATGGTCTGGCCGACGACGCTATCCCGCCCGCGGGCAGCATCAACTATCATGAGCGCGTGGTGGCGGCGATGGGCGGTCATGCCGAGGTGCAGAAGTTCATGCGGATGTACCTTCTGCCGGGCGCGGCCCACAGCTCACAGGGCCGGGCCTACACGGTCGGCGGCCATAACGACGCGGTGCCGCTGCCGAAACTTCCTGGCAACGCCAACCAGACCCCGACGCGCGAGCAGGATCAGTTCTTTACTGCGCTGGTCGATTGGGTGGAGAAGGGAACGGCTCCCGGCGAGATCATGTTAACGTCGCGCGACAACAGCGTAAGATTTCCGGTCTGCGTCTATCCGCAAATGACGACATGGAACGGCAGCGGTCCGGCGACTGAGGCCACTAGCTACGCTTGCAGGTAGCCTATCGCTGCGACGGCACAACCGGGTCAGTTGTTCGGCGGAAATTCCACCGGGTTGTTCTGCTTGCCGGTGCCGAATTCAAAGATTTTCCGCAACACCCCGGGCGCCATCGCCGAAATCGGATTGACGCGAAGCACGGGATGGCCGGGGGTGCCGACGACCTCGTAGGTCACGCCGATCAGCCCCTCATTGCTGCCGCCGCCCAGGAACAGCCCGAAAATCGGAATCTGGCCGAACATATTGTTCAGCCCGTACATCGGAACGAAGGTGCCGCTCATTCGCACCTGGTCGCCCGGTAGATCGATGTTGCCCTCGATGGTCCCGCCGATCATGGGCCCCTTGACCACGCCGTCGCGAATCGTAAGCAGCCCGTTTTGCCGGGTGAATTCGGCGCGCACCCGCGAGAAGGAAACCCCGCTCTGCAAGGCGGCCGACCCGCCCGCCGCCAGCCGATCGAGCGCGCTCTCTCCCTTGATGGAGAAGTCGGTAATGATGATCAGCCCTTCCCTGGCGCTGGGTTCGACCGTCGGCGGATCCATCGCCAGCGTAAGCTGGCCGCCCGCCACCTTGGCGTAGGTGTCGGTGAAACGGAAGAATGCACCGGCATCGCTGGTCTCGAAATAGATCACTTCCCGGCCTTGCGCGCGGCCGCGCAAATCTCCGGTCAGAAGAGTATTCCACCCGAGCTTGCCGCTGAGGGCGAAATTCTTGATCAGGCCATTGCGCCGCGATACCTTGCAATCGACGCTGCGCAATGCCTCGCCGGAATAGCCGGCGACCGCACCGAGCTTCAGGTCGACGTCAAAATCGATATTCCTGGTCTTGCTCTTGGGGTCGGGGTCCTTGCCCGAAATGAACGACTTGAGAAAGCCGCGGCCATCGAACACATCGCCGCGCATCGTCACTTTCACGACACCGTCCGGGCCGCGTTCCGCCTTCAGCGTGGTCTTGTCGCCCTCGGAGGGCGCATAGACCGGGAAGTTGGCATTCATCAGATCGCCGTTCTGATCGACCTCGATCGATCCCTTGATCGATGCGCCGCCGCCGTCGACGACGATGTCTTCGAAACGGGTCGATTGCGGTTTCTGCACCACGTTGAAGACCGCCCGGCTCGACTTGCCCGCCAGCTTGACCCAGCCCGGCAGGATATTGTCGAGCTTCAGGCCGGTCAGGTCGGCGTCGATGCCAAGGCGGCTATCGCCCTCGGCGCCGGCAATTTTGCCGACCAGCTTGATCGGAATGACGCCGGTGACGGCAGGCCCGAGATCCAATCCCAGCCGGGCGCGGCTCGCGTCGTCCAGCGTCGCCAGCAATCGGATATCCGCATCGCCCTGAGCGGGCTTCCGATAATCGAGCGT
The DNA here is from genome assembly GCA_963742425.1 of uncultured Alphaproteobacteria bacterium. Lineage (GTDB taxonomy): Bacteria > Pseudomonadota > Alphaproteobacteria > Rhizobiales > Xanthobacteraceae > Bradyrhizobium. Next base: position 286,752 of record CAVULR010000001.1, on the reverse strand, counting down.
GGCGGCCTGACCGTTGATTTTCACCTCGCCCTTGACCTGATAACCGGCGTTGTTGGCGATGACCTTGAGCGCATTGGCCTCGAGTTTCTGATTCATCACCAGCTTGTCGGCCGCGAATCCGCCGAGATCGGCCGATATGGCGTAGGTGGTATCGGCCTTGGTCAGTTCGCGCTTGATCGGCAGGCCGAGGGTGACAACGGCGGAAACCGTTCCCTTGCTCGAATTCGGATCGACCAGGGTGCCGGAAAATTCGCTGAGGCGATTGGAGGCGAGAACTTCGGCCACCGCGGGCACTGGGCCGTCGATCCTAAATTTCACCCGGGCCGGCGCGGGCTTGGGCGCCATATCGGGTACCTCGAAGACAAAATCGGAAATGTTGAGTTTGCGGCCCATCGGCGTGTCGGCGGCTGCCTGCGGGATGGTGACGGTCGCGGTGCGGCCGGTGACGTGCGCCTTCAAATCCGCATCGCGCACCGAAGGCAATTCGTCGACCGGGTGCAACGTCACGCCCGAGGCGACAATGTTGATGGCGAGGCCGTCATCGGGAATCGGCGGGCCCCGCCGCGAGAGGTTTCGTACCGGCGAATTGACGCCGACCTCGATGCGCTGAATCGAACCGCGTTCGACCCGTTCGATAACCCATTCGCGGACTTCCGGAACGATCAAGGTCGGCCAGATCCGCTTGAGCGCCAGCGCTGACATCGGCGTTCCTGCAAATCCGAGCGCGATGCGCGGCTCGCCGGAATAGTCGAGGCTGCCGGTTCCGGCAATGCCGATTTCACCGTTGCTGATATCGGCCTGAGTGAGCAGCACGCGCTTCTTGTCGGTGTCGAAGCGCATGCCGATCGCGATGCGATTGAAAATCAGCGGCCGTTCGTTGTCGATCCCCGCCAGCACGATGGTGCCGCCGGAAAAGCCGAGTTGCCAGTCGGTCACGCTGTCGTTGGGCGGCTCGAGATGGGCCAGCAGCGTGATCCGGTTGGCGCCGGAAATGATCTTGAACGGCGCCACCAGCACACGGCGTGCGGAATCCCACTCGACATTCATTTCCGCCGAATCGATTTCCATCGGATAATCGGGCGTATCGCCGTCGATGATGGTTCCCGCGCCCGCGGTGATTTTGCCGCGGAAATAGGTCGGCAGGCCGTCCCGGCCCAATTCGCCTTTCAATTCGCCGGTCAGCGGCAGGTCAGCGCTGTAGGTCACGTCCTTCAGCCGCAACGCCAGCAGGATATTCGTGGTCGAAACCTTGTCGGCGCGAATATCGACCGACCGCACGCCGTTGGCGGGCGGTCCGACCAAGACGCGAAGCGACCAGGCGCGACTGCCTTCTTCGCCGACGCTGAGCGCCACCCCGCCGCCGCTCGGCCTGCGAAGACTGAGCGAGATGTTTTCGAAATTCCATTTGTTGCCGCGTTGCTGGTCGTCGATGATCAGGCTTCCGTTCTTCAGACCGATCTCGTTGAGATTTTGTCCGTCCAATCCGGTCAGGCTCAGGCTGTCGAGCCAATCGAGGCCGGCAAGCAGCCCGTTGGGGGCGCTGTCCGGAGCCGTCGCCGCAGCGGCGGATTGCGCGCCGGGAACCGGACGCGGAAACGTGGGCGCGATGCCGGCCTGCTTTTTCGAGGCGACCCCGGTGGCCAGCGGTTTGGAGTTGTCGCCGGCCGAAACCGTCACGTAACCGTCGGGCGTGATGCGCACCGCGAGTTCGGCGTCCACCAGATTGAGGCTCTCGGCGCGAAGGCGCCCCATCATCAACGCGGTGCCTGAAAGCCTCACCTCCGCCTTGGGGGCGCTCGCAACGATCGCGTGGTCGCGATCCCTGACGACGATGTCGCGGATGCGCACCGCGATGCGGATCCTGCCGGCGCGCTCGATTTGCGTGCCGCCCACTTCGACGGTATTGCCGTGACCGATGTTGTCCTCGATCGCCGCAGCCAGCCATGGCGTCGCCATTTCGAGATTGATCGGACCCGCGCCCAGCCGCCACCACAGCCCGCCGAAACAGGCTGCGAAGACCACCATCACGACCCCAATCACGACGGCCAGGCGCCTTACCCAGCGTTCGCGCCGCGAGCCATCGGCGCATCACTTCGAAGCGATCGCCAAGCCGATGAAAACCGGATTTTGATCCTGACAGCAGCCGGCGCGCGCGATGGCCCGCCGCCTCGTCATGGTCCTGATCCCAACCGGCATCATCCCATTGCGAGAGTTGGACATCGTCAGCACGCGGACTGGACCCCTGGGGCGATGTATTCCTTGCCATTGCCTCTCGGTGCTGGCGCTGATTGTAAGATTGATCGCCACGGCGCACCTCGGCACGTAACGAGGGCTCCGGTGCCGGCATCGCTGCCTATCCTCGATTAATAATGTTACTCGTCATTTCGCCCAAGACGTCGGGCGAGCGAATGGGTGGTGCGTCGAGTTCCTTGTAAGCATACTCCGCGGCTCATCCGACTTGCCCAGCGGCCGGCCCGAATCCAGCGGTAGAACAGGACCCGCAATACCCAATGATTGATCTGCCGAAAGCGACGAAAGGAAGGCGTATGTCCAAGAAAACGCGCAAGAAATCCCCCAAACCGGCCTCCAGAAAGGCGGCCCGCGCCGTTTCGGCGACATCGGCGAAACAGCCACCATCGAAGACGCGACGGGCGACCGCCAGTAAGTCTGGCAAGAGAGCAGCCAAACCAGCCGCTGCCGCTGCCCCTCGAACATCCCATAAGGCCCCCTCAAAACAGTTAAGGAAGATCAACCCGCCCGCCCCGCGCAAAGCGGTCGAGATCGCAGTCGCGGCGGAGGGTGCCAAGGCGCCCGCGTTCAGTCTGCCGCGCGACGGCGGCGGCACGGTCGCCCTGTCCGATTTCTCGGGGAAGAAACTGGTGCTGTTTTTCTATCCGCGCGCGGACACGCCGGGCTGCACCAGGGAGGCCATCGACTTCACCCGGCTAGCGGGCGACTTCGCCGAAAGCCATACCGAGGTCCTCGGTGTTTCGGCCGACCCCCCGAGCGCCCAGGAAGCCTTTCGGGACAAGCATCAACTCAAGATCCCTCTCGTCTCGGATGAACAGCATCGGATGCTGGAGGCCTATGGGGTGTGGGGCGAAAAATCCATGTATGGCAGGACTTTCCTCGGCATTATTCGCACCACGGTTCTGATCGGCGCCGGAGGGCCGGATTATCAGGATCTGGCGCAATGTGAAGGTCGACGGCCATGCCGACGAGGTGCTGTCCGCGGTGCGGGCGCTATGATTTGAGCGTCTGCATTCGCTAAAAATTAACCATGAGAAGGTCAAATCACGCTCGGTGAATTTGGCCGTACGGAACAGATGTCCGACCGGCGCGGGAGTGCCGATGTCGTACCGTTCCGGTCATTATTCCGAGTACGCCGAACACCACCACAGGATCATGGCAGGCCATCTGCCCGCCGCCCCGCGAGCAGCCGTTCCCGCGCCGCACGCCAAAGACGGCTACACCCTCGTTCATGCCGGCAAACAGGTCCGGTTCGGGCCGGTCGTGTTCTGGATCGTGGTCGGCACGGTGACGGTTTTGGGCATGTGGTCGGCAGCGACCGCGACTTATTTCGCGTTCCGCGACGACGTCCTGACCCGGCTGATCGCGCGCCAGGCGGAGATGCAATACGCCTATGAAGACCGAATCGCGGAGTTGCGCGCCAAAGTCGATCGCACCACCAGCCGCCAGCTGCTCGACCAGGAACAATTCGACCAGAAACTCGACCAGATCATGCGCCGGCAGACCGCGCTGGAATCGCGCGCCACCGCACTGGGCACGGTCCCCGACCCCTCCGTCACCGGGTCGATCAGACCGCCGTCGCGGGTGACCGGAGACGGATCTTCTTCCGGAACGCCAAAACCCTCGCCGATCAGCGACACCGTGATTTTCGTGGCACCGCCCGACCGCGAAGCCCGTCTTGAATCGCGCGCGCCCGTCATCGCCCACGTTCAACCCAATCAGTTCGCCAAAATCCAGGGCGTCGACAACGTCCTGGTACGCCTGCAGACCTCGCTCGACCAGGTCGAAAAGCGTCAGATGGCAGCGCTCAATGCGGTCGAAGACGGCATGGAATCGCGGGTGCGGCGGATGCGCGGCGTTTTCACCGATCTCGGCCTCGACATGGCGGAACTGGAAGCCGCAACGCCGCGCGCAAGCATGGGTGGCCCGTTCGTGCCGGTCAAACTACCTGCCGGCGCCGGCGCCTTCGAACGCCAGCTCTACCGGATCAATATCACGCGCGCGCAGGTGGAGCGGCTCAACCGGACGCTCGCGCTGGTGCCGTATCGCAAGCCGGTGATCGGCGAGGTCGAATTCACCTCGGGTTTCGGCGTGCGCAGCGATCCCTTCCTCGGCCGCCCGGCGATGCACACCGGTCTCGATTTTCGCGCCGCGACCGGAGACCCCGTGCGCGCGACCGCAAACGGAAAAGTGGTGTCTTCGGGATGGAGCGGCGGCTACGGCCGCATGGTGGAGATCGACCACGGCAACGGCCTGTCGACCCGCTACGGCCATCTGTCGGAGATCAATGTCAAGGTCGGCGACCAGATCAAAATCGGACAGGTGATCGGCGCCGTCGGCTCAACCGGCAGATCGACCGGTCCGCATCTGCATTATGAAACCCGGATCGACGGCGACGCCGTCGATCCGCAGAAATTTTTGCGCGCAGGCGTGCGGTTGAGCGCGGGCTGAACCCGCGGCGGGCCGTCAGCCTGTCCGATCGCAGGTCAGTGCGTGACCTCGCCGGTGATGACGTCGCCGAACAACTCCCAGCTTTCTCCGTTGAACTTCATCAGTTGCATCTGCTCGATCGGAAAAAAGTCATCCGGGCCGGTGTTGATCCTGATTCCGGGCAGCATGACGTCGCTCGCGAAGTTCTTCAGGTTGGCGGCCTGCTTCATCACATTTTCCCGCGTCAGGTCGTCGCCGCACTGCTTGAGAACCTGGACCATGGTCTGCGCCACGGCATAGCCGTAGATATTGTTGCTGTTGGTCTTGTCGCCATCCGGATAATATTTGTCCATGAAGGCCCGCCAGGTCTGCACGCCCGGATCGTCCTTCCAGGCCGGATCGGTCGGATCCTTCAAATACGCCGTCGAGATGATGTCCTTGGCGTTTTCCAGGCCCGCCGGCTTGAGCACCGCGGCGACCGATGTCGAAACGTTCGCGAGAAAGAATTTCGGCTTCCAGCCGAGTTCACCGACCTTGCGGATCGCTTGCGCCGCCCCCTTTGGCGCCGCCCAGGTCATAAAGATATCGGCGCCCGAATCGTGCAGCGCGACGATCTGGGAATCGACGGTGGGATCGCTGACCTCATAGGATTTGTCGGCAATGATCATATTGGCCTTGGCGCCGAGCCCGTCCCGCACGCCCTTGACCTGATCGCGACCGGCGTCGTCATTCTGCCAGAACACCGCGATCTTGCTGTTGGGATAGTGCTCCAGAATGTATTTGGCGTAGATGCGCCCCTCGCTCTGGTAGTTGGGCTGCCAGCCCATGGTCCACGGAAAATTTTTCGGATCGCCCCATTTGGTCGCCCCGGTGGCGACGAAAAGCTGCGGTACCTTCTTGGCGTTCATGTATTTCTGGGTCGCCGTGTTGGAAGGCGTTCCCAGCGGCTGGAAGATCAGCAACACCTCGTCGCTCTCCACCAGCTTGCGCGCCTGCTCGATCGCCTTGGGCGGGCTGTAGGCGTCGTCATAGGAAATGAATGTGATCTTGCGGCCGTTGATGCCGCCTTCGGCGTTGACCTTGTCGAAATACGCCGCTTCCGTTTTGCCGATCACGCCGTAGGAGGATGCCGGGCCGCTATAGGGCATGATGTTGCCGATCTTGATCTCGGTATCGCTGGCGCCCGGATCATATTTCTTCTGCGCGCTGGCCGCCGTCGCGGTCATGGCCGTGGCGAGTGCCGCGACGACAATTAAGCTTCGGATTCGAGCTGGCATCGTTCTCTCCCTTGGCGGTAATTTTGGTCAAGTGTCGCAAGAGGCGCGTGCGCATGCAAGCGGCGTTATTCCGTGCGACGAAACGACCATTGTCGTGCCGTTCTGATTATGATCAGTTCCGGCAATACTGCAGATGGTCGAGGCAACTGGCTTGGACGCGCCACCCATACGCATCGGACCGCGGCATCCCGGGATCGCAGCGGCAGGCTATCACCTCGCGCGCGCTCTCGCCGAACCGGCTATGGCGCGTATCGGCTTCTGTCGGATCGGCAGCGAATTCGCGAATCTCAGGATTGCCTCGATCAGGGAGCGACTGCAGCGCGGCGACACGGTTTACATCGCGGGCCTCGCGTGTTCGGGCACGCACAACTCCGGGGTTGCGCTGATCGAGGTCACCCAGGCCGGCGGCCCGCGTATTGTCGTCAACAACGAGGAAGAGCGATTTTCCGGCAACAAGCACACCACCGAATACCCGAGGGCGTCGATCGACGCCATGGTCGAGACGCTGCAGCGAATGGGACGCGATGTCGACGACATCGCAGCCTTCGTCACCACCTGGGATTATCCGGTGCTGTTGGCGACCCTGGTGCGAACGGTTCTTGAGGAAGCGCCCGCAAGCCTCAAGCTCCTGACGATGCCGATTGGTCCGGCCATCGACCGCCGCCGCATGGACCAGATGCGGCGCACGCCGAAAATTCTCGCGAGGCAACTCGGCCTGACCGGGCGCGTTCCGCTGATCTGCATGCCGCATCATGACAACCATGCCTGGTTTTCGTTCGCGGCCTCGCCGTTCGCCGACAGCAATGAACCCGTGGCCATCGCGGTGATCGACGGCACCGGCGATCAGGGCTCGATTTCGCTTTACGTTGCGAAGGATGGCGCGATGCGCCAGCTCTATTGCAATGACAGCGTGTTCGACTCGCTCGGCGCCTTCTACAGCGTGATCTCGTCAACCCAGGGCGGCTGGACCTGGCTGTCGAGCGAAGGGCGCTACATGGGTGCCGCGGCATGGGGCGACATGAACCGCGCCACCAATCCCTATTATGCGCGGCTGAAAGAGGTGCTGCAGCTGGGTGCGGACGGCGAGATCAAGCTCAACCGTGCGATGGCCAATTGGTACAGCGATCCCCTCGACAACCCCTACCATGCGCCGCTGATCGCGATTCTCGGAGCGCCGCTCCAACCCGATCAGCTCTGGAACCCGGACGCGGTGTTGCGCGTCGAAGACATCCATCACCGCCCCGAGACCAAGGATCGCCTCGACAAGGCGGCTGCGACCCAACTGGTGTTCGAGGATGCGATAATCCATGTGGTGGATCATCTGTTGCGTTTGACCGGCGCGAACCGGCTGGTGCTGACGGGAGGCGTCGCGCTCAACGCGGTCGGCAACATGCGGCTGCTCGAGCATTTCGACGCGGCGTGGTTTGAAAAATCCCAGCAAACCAGCGCGCATTTACATCTGTGGGTGCCGCCGACACCGGCCGATCCCGGCGTCACCATCGGCGCGGCCTGGCTGCTGGCGCATCTTGCAGGCGCCCCGCGCGGTGCCCCCCTGACGTCAGCGTTTTATTGCGGTCTCGCGCCATTGCCGGAGGATATTGCCGCGGCACTTCGGGCCGACGACATCGCCTCCGCCCGGGTCGGGGATATCTCGCGGGCGGATGGACGCGAGGCCATTGCCGATTTGATGGCTTTCATGGTGGCGCAGAACGGCGTCATCGCGCTCTATCAAGGCGCCGCCGAAACCGGGCCGCGCGCGCTCGGCCACCGCTCGATCCTCGCCAACCCCTGCGACCCCGGCGCACGCGAGCTTCTCAACCAACGCGTCAAATACCGCGAGGCGATCAGGCCGCTGGCGCCGATGGCGACGCTGGAGGCGGCAAAGCAATATTTCGAGCTTCACGACGGCGCCTCGGACGCCGACTACAACGCCTATAATTACATGGTCCTCACCGCGCGATCGAAGCCGCAGGCGCTTTCCAAAATTCCGGCGGTGATCCATGCCGACGGCACCGGGCGGATCCAGATCGTGCGCGAGGCAGACGATCCCCTCACTCATGCGTATTTGAAGGCGCTCGGCCGCCGCATCGGCGTCGAGATGTCGGTCAACACCTCCTTCAATGTCGCAGGTCCGATCGCGCAGACCCCAAGCCAGGCGATCGATACGCTGCGCCGCTCCAGAGGTCTCGATGTGGTGCTGCTGATCGCAAATGACGGCGCGGTGTTCGCGGCATGGCACGGCGGACCGCGCGACAGCGGGCGATTTACCGGCTGGCTCTCGGCGTGGAATGAAGCACGGCAGCCGGCCGATTAGGTCGCGTTGCGTCTCCCTCGCGACACGATCTCGATCATTTTGCCCTCATCGTCATCGGGCGCATAGGCCTTCGCCCGCGCATAGGCCTCGACCGCCGCGCGGCCCATCACCGGGACATCCGACAGCAGGCTTTCGGCCAATGCCACGGCGTAGGCGGCATCCTTGTGCCGCAGCGCGGAAGTAAAATTCGCGCCGGAGAAATTTCGCGCCGCCATGCGCCGGGAATGGCGGATCACCTGCGGACTGGCGGCGACGCCGGTCTCAACCGCCTCCAGCACCAGCTTCATGTCGAGACCGGCCAGTTCGGCGATTGCAAGGCCCTCCGCGATGCCGGCGATCTGGATCGCGCCCATCAGATTGTTGATCAGTTTGTAGACGGTACCGGTGCCGGCCGCGCCGAAATGCCGGATCGTCGAGGAAAGCGGCGCGAGAAACGGCCGGGCTTTCTCGAGATCGGCAGGCTCCGCGCCGACCAGCAGCGTCAGTTTTCCACTTGCCGCCGCATCCGGCAGGCCCGTCACGGGACTGTCGATATAGACCAGGCCGCGTCCGCGCAGTTCGCTCGCGAGATCAAGCGCATGCCGGTACGAGACGGTGGAGCATTCGATTGCCAGCGCACCGGCCTTCGCCGTCGATGCTGCGCCATCCCCGCCGAGCCACACGGTGCGCGACGCCTCATCATCGGCGACCATGGTCACGATGGCGTCGGCGCCACGGGCGGCGTCCGCAGGGGAAGAAGCCCAGCGCGCGCCGCGCGCGATCAGGTCCTCGCCCTTCGCCTTGCTGCGATTCCAGATTGCTACGGTGAACCCGCCATCGAGATAGCGGCCGGCCATGCCGTGACCCATCCGCCCCAGACCGATGAAAGCGACGTGTGTCATGGGTTAATCCACATCCTCGACCGCGCCGGGCGTGGTGCCGAAGGCGCGCTGCGCCAGCGTCGCGGCCATGAACTCGTCGAGGTCGCCGTCCAGCACGCCCGAAGTATCCGAGGTCTGCACGCCGGTGCGAAGGTCCTTCACCATCTGATAGGGCTGCAACACATAGGAGCGGATCTGATGGCCCCAGCCGATCTCGGTCTTGGCGGCCTGGTCGGCGGCGGCCTGCGCCTCGCGCTTCTTCAATTCGATTTCGTAGAGCCGCGCCCGCAGCATGTCCCAGGCTTGCGCCCGGTTCTTGTGCTGCGAACGGCCGGCCTGGCAGACCACCGCGACCCCGGTCGGGATGTGCGTCAGCCGCACCGCGGATTCGGTCTTGTTGACGTGCTGCCCGCCGGCGCCGCCCGAGCGCATGGTGTCGGTACGCACGTCGGATTCCTTGATGTCGATCTTGATGCTGTCGTCGACCACGGGAAAGACGGCGACCGACGAGAACGAGGTGTGCCGGCGCGCATTGGAATCGAACGGCGATATCCGCACCAGCCGGTGCACGCCGCCCTCGGTCTTGAGCCAGCCATAGGCGTTGTGTCCGCTGATCTGGATGGTGGCGGATTTGATGCCGGCCTCTTCGCCCTGCGTCTCCTCGAGATATTCGATCTTGAAGCCGTGCTTTTCGGCCCAGCGCGTATACATGCGCAAGCAGCATCTCGGCCCAGTCCTGGCTCTCGGTGCCGCCGGCGCCGGCGTGAACCTCCAGATAGGAATCGAAGCGGTCGGCCTCGCCCGACAGCAAGGCTTCCAGCTCGCGGCGGGCGACTTCCTTCTTCAGGTTTTTAAGCGCAGTCTCGGCCTCGGCGACGACGCCCTGGTCGTTCTCGGCTTCGCCGAGTTCGATCATGCCGATATTTTCTTCCAGTTCGCGCTCGACCTTGCCGATGCCATCGAGCGCATCCTCCAGCGAGGTCCGCTCCTGCATCAGCTTCTGCGCCTTCTGGGGGTCGTTCCAGAGATTGGGATCTTCGGCGAGCTTGTTCAGCTCGGCAAGGCGCGCGGTGGATGCATCGACGTCAAAGATGCCTCCTCAGCAGCCCGACCGACTGCTTGATCTCTTCCACCAGACGTTCGACTTCGGCGCGCATGAGCTCTCTGATCTGCGGCCTGAGGCCGCGATTTCCGTGATGCTTGCGCGGGATGTAACGGCATGCGCGACAAAGCGCAATTGGCGCGGTCCTGCATTTTCCGTGTTTTTTCCCTTGCGCGGCACCCTGTGACCGGGATGTAGCTTGAGCTTGATCAGCCCAAATCAGCGCGACGCGGAAAGACATCCGCGCCGGGACGATGACCGTTCGAAACTACCCGGCCTTGCCCTCACCGCCTCTACAGCATCTTGCAGCCCCTGCCTCTACTGCTTCGAGGGCGGAACACGGCCGGGAGCCGCCGGGATGGAACCCGGCGACTTGATTTGCGCATCCGACCTCTGCTCGGAGCGATTGGGGGCGACGGCCGCATTCGCCTGTTCGATCAGCTGATCGAGTGCGGCCGAAACGGCATTGGCCTTGGCGGCGACGGTGGAGGGAAACGGCAACGCGGTTACGCCCTGCGGCGGCGGCTTGATGATCTTCAACCCCGTGTCGTACCAATCCTGTACCAAGGCCATCGCTTTCTTGATCGCCGCATCGGAGCGAAGTTGGGTCACCTGGTCGAGCGCCTTCAATTCGGAAAGCACGTCCCCCGTGGCCGCTTCGAGCGAAGCAAAATTCGGCTTCGGAACGTCCTCGCGAAGCAAGATTCCGCTCTCCATGGCGGAGTGTGCCTTGGCAAAGGACGCGCGTGCCGAGTAGGTATGGCTGATCGCGGCGGTTGCCGGTGTCAGGCTTGCCCGTGCACTGGCCGGCCATTCGATGGTGCCGGTCACGTCACGCGTGCTGGCTCCCGCCTTCTTTTCCGCCAGTATTTTCGTCTTCGCCGCGGACGGCGCTCGATCATAATCGCTGGTGTCGACCGGCGTCAGGCTTGCCCGCGTTCTTGCCGGCGATTCGATCGTGCCCGTCACATCGCGCGTGCCAGGCGCCGCCTTCTTTTCCGCCAGGATTTTCGTCTTCGCCGCGGACGGTGTTCGATCGTAATCGCTGGTGTCGACCGGCGTCAGGCCTGCGCGGGCTCTTGCCGGCGATTCGACCGTGCCCGTGACGTCGCGCGTATTGGGCGCAGTCTTCTTTTCCGCCAGCATTTTCGACTTCGCCGTCGGCGGCGTTCGATCGTAATCGCTGGTATCGGCCGATCGAACCTGAGGCCGCAATTTCAAGTCGGCGGCCATTGCCGTGCCTGCGATCGCACCGGCGGCAAGGGCCGACAAAACATTGGCGAGTAAAAAGGTCTTGTGGCGGATTGTCATTGGCTTTTCCCCATGACTCAGTTGGTGACGTTGACCTTCAACTTCATCCGCGGATGAATACCGCAACCGACGTCCACTTCGCCCGCGCTCTTGAATGTGTATGACACGGTGACACCGGGCGCCTGCGAGCCGAGATTGAAGGTATTGCCCGCGCTGTTGGAGAGGATGTTGTGGGTGATATTGTCATCGTTCACAAAAACGACGTCGTCGCCGACTTTGATGGTGACTTCGGTTTCGGAGAAAGCCTTGTCTTTCTGCGAAATAGATTTCTGGGCGGCGTACGCGGCCGCAGAACCACAGGTGATGCCGACCACGACGGCGATGACGAGCGGCTTCATCTCGATCAACTCCTTCTCTTGCCGGCGCTCCACTAGCGCGGCAGCGTGGGAACCGGGGTCGGAGCCATGTTGCTCGTCAGCGTCTTCATGAACTCGACGAGATCCATCGATTCCTCAACTGAGAGGCCGAGCGGCTTGATCTGTTCGGAGCGGCTGGGCCGATCGATCCCGCCATTGTTGTAGTGCTCCACGACCGCTTCGAGCGTCGGCACCGAACCATCGTGCATGTATGGAGCCCTGATCGTGATTTCGCGCAGGCCCGGCGTCTTGAACGCGTACATCATCTTCTCGGCGCCCGGCGCGATCTTGGCGCGCCCGATATCGGAGCTGGCAAGCCCGAGGTCATGGAAGCTGTCATCGGTGAAATTCCAGCCGCTGTGACACTGCACGCAATTGCCTTTGGTGTTGAACACCACAAAACCATGCTTGGCCTGTTCCGAGATCGCCTTCTCGTCGCCGTCGATCCAGTCATCGAAGGGAGATCGACCCGATACCACCGTGCGTTCGTAGACCGCGATCGCCTTTGCGATGCTTTCGGCGGCCACCGGCTTGCCGGGAAAGGCCGCCTCGAACAGCGGGTGATATCCTTCGATCGCGTTCAGCTTCTCGAGCAGTTGCTCGATTGGCATATTCATTTCAACGTCGGCCTGGACAGGTCCGAGTGCTTGCGCCTCCAGCGACGCAGCCCGGCCGTCCCACATGAAGATTTCGCCAAAAGCCGCATTGATGATGGTGGGCGAGCGGCGGCCGAGCTTTTTCATCCCGTGGCCGACGCCGGTCGGTTGACCGTCGCCCCAACCGTAGGCCGGGCTGTGGCAGGTCGCACAAGACAAGACATTCGCTGCCGACAACCGCGTATCGAAATAGAGCTTCTTGCCGAGTTCCGCCTTCGCCAAGGTATAGGGATTATCCTTTGGAAAAGGGATCGTCTCGGGACGACGGTACAGCGCTTTCATCTTGGCGATGGCGTCCGCGCTGACTTGCTCGTCGGCGGCCGCAGCGGCGCTCGGAATTGGACCGGTGGTGGCGATGATCAACGCTGAAGTTGCAAGGCTTAACTGAAAGGCGACCCGTAAAACGATCGGTTTCATTGCAGTCCCCCAACTGAAATTCAGTAACGGGGTACCTGATTCGTCCAGGCCGGTATAATGGTAAGTGAACCCTCTGATACCTATTCACTACCTCTGATTTTATTCGAGCCGATTCACCCGCGCACACGGCCTGCTGGCGTTGGATCGGAGATGCATGGGGAGAGAAGACTAGTACAGGCCGCCGGTGCCTGAACGCATGATGGTGCGGTCGCTGTCGGGTGGCATCAGTGAACGCCCGTCGGCGTCGGCCACCCCGATGACGGAATAATTATCCGGCGGCGCAGTGCCCGGCTTGAAGGCTTCGAGGATGGTCTTGCCGTCGCCCGGGCCGGCGCGCATTCCGGACTTGGCATCGACCCGGATCAGCTTGATGCCGGCGGGCACCCGGAACGGAATCGCCGGCTTGTCGGCGAGCGCAAGTTTTAGGAAATCCCTCGCAATCGGCGCGGCGAGATGACCGCCGGTGGCGCCTCGCCCCAGGTTGCGCGGTTTGTCGTAGCCCATGTAGATGCCGACGACGATGTCGGGCGAAAAGCCGATAAACCAGGCATCTTTTTCGTCGTTGGTGGTGCCGGTCTTGCCCGCGATCGGCTTGCCGACCTCCTTCACCACGATCGCCGTGCCGCCCTGGACCACGCCTTCCATCATCGAGGTGATCTGGTAGGCGGTCATCGAATCCAGCACCTGCTCCCGCCGGTCGACGAGCTGCGGCTCGGGCTGATTCTTCCAGCCGCCGGGCGCGTCGCAGCCGCGGCATTCGCGGGCGTCATGTTTGAAGATGGTATGGCCGTAACGATCCTGGATGCGGTCGATCAAGGTGGACTTCACGCGGCGGCCGCCATTGGCGAACATCGAATAGGCCGTGACCATCCGCATCACGGTGGTCTCGCCGGCGCCGAGCGCGTAGGACAGATAATTTGGCAGTTCGTCGTAGACCCCGAAACGCTTGGCGTATTCGCCGATCAGGGGCATGCCGATGTCCTGCGCCAGCCGCACCGTCACTGTATTGAGCGACAGCCGCAGCGCGTTACGCAGGGTCACCGGACCGTTGTATTTGCCCGACGAATAGTTTTCGGGGCGCCAGACGCCAGCCCCCTGCCCCTGATCGATTTCGATCGGCGCATCGACCACCACCGTCGAGGGCGTATAGCCATTGTCGAGCGCCGAGGAGTACACGATCGGCTTGAACGAGGAGCCCGGCTGCCGATAGGCCTGCGTGGCGCGGTTGAACTGGCTCTGGTCGAACGAGAAGCCGCCGACCATGGCGAGCACGCGGCCGGTCCAGGGATCCATCACCACCATTGCACCGGAGACTTCCGGCAATTGACGCAGCCGGTACTGGCCCTCGACCTTGTTGCCGTCCTTGGTGATCAAGGGATCGGCATAGATCACATCGCCCGGCGCAAGTACCTGCGATACCGATGTCGGTGTCTTGAAGCGCGTCGGGCCCGATGCAGCCTTCGCCCACCTGACGCCGTCAAGCGAGATGATTCCGGTCTGCCGCTCCTTGCTGACGGCGCCGCCCAGTTCGCGGCCGGGCTGGAAACCAATTCGCGCGGACTGGTCGCTGACTTCCAGCACCACCGCCATGCGCCAGGGCGAGATGTCCGACAGCGATTTGACGTCGGCGAGTTTTACCCCCCAGTCGCCTACAGTATCGAGCTTGCTGATCGCACCGCGCCAGCCCTGCTGTTCGTCGAAGGTGACGAGGCCGGCAGCCATAGTCTTGCGCGCCATCACCTGAATCTTCGGATCCAGCGTGGTTCTTACCGACAGGCCGCCCTCATAGAGTTTCTTTTCGCCGTATCGCTCGAACACGTCGCGCCGGACTTCCTCGGCAAAATATTCGCCGGCGAAGATATGCGCGGCGTTGCTCCGGTTGGTGACGTTCAACGGGTCCTTGCGGGCCTTGTCGGCGTCGGCCGCCTTGACCCAGCCGTTTTCGAGGAGGCGGTCGATGACGTAGTTGCGGCGCTCGATGGCGCGGTCGCGGTTACGCACCGGATGCAGCGCCGCCGGCGCCTTGGGCAGCGCCGCCAGATAGGCCGCCTCCGACACCGTGAGTTCGTTGACCGATTTGTCGAAATAGACCAGCGAAGCCGCCGCCACGCCGTAAGCGCCGAGGCCGAGATAGATTTCATTGAGATAGAGTTCGAGGATCTTGTCCTTGGAATAAGCGCGCTCGATCCGCATCGCCAGCAAGGCTTCCTTGATCTTGCGGGTGAACGACACCTCGTTGGTCAAGAGAAAATTCTTCGCGACCTGCTGGGTGATGGTGGAAGCGCCCTGCGGGCGGCGGTTGGAGCCGTAATTTTGCGCATACAGCACGGCAGCGCGCGCCATGCCGGCAAAGTCGATACCGCCATGTTCGTAGAAGTTCTTGTCCTCGGCGGCGAGGAACGCGTTGATGACCAGTTTCGGAACCGCCTGGATCGGCAAATACAGGCGGCGTTCCTTGGAATATTCGCCGAGCAGCGCGCCATCAGATGCATGGACGCGCGTCATCACAGGCGGTTCATAATCCTGAAGCTGTGAATAATCCGGCAAGTCCTTGGAGAAATGCCAGATCAAGCCCGCCGTCGCGGCGACGCCGACCAGGAACACGACCGTTCCGGCAGCGAACAGGAAACCCAGGAACCGCACCAACAAGCGCATTATCGAATATCCGTTTCAACCTTGGCGCCGTAGCCGTCGTGCGCGCGTATCATACGTCGACCGATGGGCATTTTGATCAATTCCGGGGCCCCCATGGTCAGTTTTTTATATGGCCGTCGCTGTGGCCAAACTAGGGCTTTCGCCGCGCAAGCCCTCCTTTTCAACGGGCCGGTCCGGCGGTCGCCAGGCGCTTGGCAAAGAAGGCGTCGATCGCTTGCGCAATCGATCCGACGGTGCGCGAACGCCAATTCTCCGAAACCAGGTGCTCGAGGTCACCCTTGTTCGAGACATAGCCGAGTTCGATCAGCACCGACGGCACATCGGGCGCCTTCAGCACCTTGAAGCCGGCGGATTTCAGGGGATGCTTGTGCATCCGGACGGTGTTCCTCATCTCGACCATCAACAGGCGCGCGAACCTGTTGGAGAAGGTGCGGGTCTCGCGCTGCGCCAGATCGATCAGGATGTCAGCCACATCTGTCGGCTCTTCTGTCAGGTTAACCCCGCCGATGGCGTCCGCCTTGTTTTCGGTTTCCGCCAGCCGTTCGGCCTCCGCGTCGGAAGCCCGATCGGACAGCGTGTAGATGGTGGCGCCCTGGGCATCGCCCTCGCCGCGCCGCAACGCGTCGGCATGAATCGAAACAAACAGCGCTGCCGACTGATTGCGCGCCACACGCACACGATCGGCGAGCGGGATGAAAGTGTCGTCGGTGCGGGTCATCACCACGCGATATTTGCCTGACTTCTCGATGCGGTCGCGCAAGGCAAGGCCAAATCCCAGGACCAGCTCTTTTTCGTTGGGACCGCCAGCCTGCGTGCCGTTATCGATGCCGCCGTGGCCGGGGTCGATCACCACCACCGGCCGCAAATCCGCAGGTGCAACGGGCGTGGACGCAGCCGGGGCTTCGGCTGGCACGGCCGCGACCGCGGTATCGGCGATGGCGGGCCTCAGCTCAGGCCTTGCTTCGGCTGCGAGCGACTGAACGAAAGTGGTGCGGTCGACCCCTTCGAACTCAAGCACCAGCCGTGGCGGTTGCCCATTGGCCGCTTCCAGCACGAAGGAATTCGCGATTTTGGCCGGGCCGGTCAGATCGAACACGATCCGTGAGCCGCCGGGCATGACCAGTCCATAGCGGAAGGCCTTGATCAGCCCGCGCCCGGCGCTGCCCTTGTTGGGGGCCAGGCGAAATTCGACCTGGGGCATATCCACAACCACGCGATACGGATCGGCCAGCGCAAAGGCATGAAACCGGATGGTCTTGTCGAGATCGAGCACGAAGCGGGTTTGCCTGTTATCGCCGGCGAGGCGAGCGTCCGAAGCGACCGGGAAATCCGATGCCGCCACCGCACCCGATGGCCGGTCTTCGGGCATCCCGGCAATGCTAATCCTGGCGCATGCAAATGCTGCGGCGCACAGAAGCGCGCATCCCAGCAAAACACGATGATTTGCGCGGCCCGCCAACAATTCTGTGCCTCCGAGCAGCCGTATTACCGCAATAGAACCGCAGGGTTAACCGTGGCTTAAAGCAATTACGGCGAATAAGGCTGAGTGTTGCTGCCCAGCGACGGTTCCCCTGCACCGCTGGCATTCCCTTGCACGCGCGTGGCAATCCACGTATGTACAGGGGGCTGACGGCTAATACTCCCGGTTGTGTCGCGTTCAGCCTCCCGGTGCAGCGCAGGAAACCTCGAATTTGGGGATTCCCGCGTCTTTCCGATCCCTCCACGGCCAGCGCAGCGCGCGGTCCACAAGGAGCGGCGGTTTTCGAGCCCGAGCGGCGTCCGATCCCAGGCTACCATCTTGTTCCAGGGACGGTTTAAGAGACGGCTTAACCGATTATCCGGCCCCACCTGGGCCCGATATGCGACATCCGACGGGCGCTTTGGCGCCGCGCCGGGCCTTTGGCGATAGACAGGGCGGCTTCCTTTTTGCCGCCAACGTGTTCAGACGGGCCGACGCGAGATGCGCCAGACTGTGTTGCCGACCATGATTCACGGAACAACCACACCGACGCGGAGCGATAGCTCCGCGCGACGTCTTGCTCCGAGAGGATCCCGTTCGGCGGGGCGCCCCGGGTTGCGTTTTGGCCTTCCCCTCACCCCCGAATCAGGTGGACCGTCGCGTCACCCGGCGGCGCGATACGCGCTTACCGTGATACGCGCCCGCCGCCGTCAAGAGTTCCAAAATGCCCAACAAAATGTTGATCGATGCCACCCACCCGGAAGAGACCCGGGTCGTTGTGGTCCGCGGCAACCGCGTCGAAGAATTTGATTTCGAGACCGCGCAACGCAAACAACTGCGCGGCAATATCTACCTCGCCAAGGTCACGCGCGTAGAGCCGTCGCTGCAGGCCGCCTTCATCGAATATGGCGGCAACCGTCATGGCTTTCTCGCTTTCAGCGAAATTCACCCTGACTATTATCAAATTCCGGTCGCCGATCGCCAGGCGCTGATCGAGGCCGACGAGCGCGCCCATCGCGAGGCCGAGGAAGAGAGCGAAAACCGCTCCAACCGCCGCCGACCGCGCCACCGCAATTCGCGCCGCCGTGGCAATGGCGAGCGTATCCAGAGCGGTATCGTGGAGAGCGCAAGTTCTGATCCGTCGCAGATGCCGCAGCCGCATGAGAGTGAGGCGCACGCCGAGCACGGGCAGACGGATCATGGCCACGCCCCCGGCGAGGGTGACCAACATCATCACGCCGATGCGGCGCATCATGATCACGATCATCACGAGGGTCACGATCCCGACCACGAACATCCCGATGACGAGCACGGACATGCGCCGGATCAGGGCACCGAAACCCATGCCAGCGAGACGCTGGCCGCGGTGACCCTGCCCGATACGGCCGCTGCCGAACTCGCTGCGGCAGAAGTTCGCGAAGAGGAAGAGGAAGACGAACACGCCCATCGCGAGGAACACGCGCACGAAAATGCCGCCCATGCCGACGATGCGCAGGAACACGGCAGCGAGCACGTCGAACACGCTGGCGGTGAGCCCGTGGCATTGGATCAGGGCGGACAGGCCCTCGCCCCGAACGGCGACGAAAACCGCGACGATGAAGACGAAGGCGACGAGGCTGAGGAAGAAGTCGTCGAATCCGTCGGCGGCGACGACGTCATGGAAGAGGTGCCGGAACGCGCTTTCCGTCCGCGCCGTCAGTACAAGATTCAGGAAGTCATCAAGCGCCGCCAGGTGATGCTGGTACAGGTCGTCAAGGAAGAACGCGGCAACAAGGGCGCCGCGCTGACGACGTACCTGTCGCTGGCCGGTCGCTATGCGGTGTTGATGCCCAACACCGCGCGCGGCGGCGGCATCAGCCGCAAGATCACCTCCGCGCAGGATCGCTCGCGGCTGAAGGAAGTGGTGCAGGACCTCGACGTGCCCGAGGGCATGGGCATCATTCTTCGCACCGCCGGTGCATCGCGCACCAAGCCGGAAATCAAGCGCGACTTCGAATATCTGATCCGGATGTGGGAAACCGTGCGCGACATGACCTTGAAGTCGCAGGCCCCGACCCTGGTCTACGAGGAAGGTTCGCTGATCAAGCGATCGCTGCGCGACCTCTACAACAAGGAGATCGACGAGATCCAGGTCGCCGGCGAAGCCGGTTATCAGGAAGCGCGCGACTTCATGAAGATGCTGATGCCCTCGAACGTGCGCGCAGTCAGGCAATACCGCGACGGCCAGCCGCTGTTCTCGCGAATGGGGGTCGAGAGTTCAGCTCGATGCGATGTTCTCGCCGACCGTGCAGTTGCGGTCCGGCGGCTACATCGTGATCAACCAGACCGAAGCGCTGGTTTCGATCGATGTCAATTCAGGCCGCTCGACCCGCGAACATCATATCGAGGATACCGCGCTGAAGACCAACCTCGAAGCGTCGGAGGAAGTGGCGCGACAGCTGCGCCTGCGCGATCTCGCAGGCCTGATCGTCATCGACTTCATCGACATGGACGAGAAACGCAACAACCGCTCGGTCGAACGCAAACTCAGCGACTGCCTGCGGCAGGACCGTGCGCGCATCCAGGTCGGGCGCATCTCGCATTTCGGCCTGCTCGAAATGTCGCGTCAGCGCATTCGCGCCAGCGTGCTCGAAAGTTCGACCGAGCCCTGCCCGCAATGCGGCGGCAGCGGACATGTCCGCTCGGTATCATCGGTGGCGCTGCAATTGCTGCGCGGGCTCGAGGAAATACTGATGAAGGGCGCGACCCACAATCTCGTGGTGCGCACGCGGACCGACGTCGCGCTCTACGTTCTCAATCACAAACGCGGCCATCTGCGCGATCTCGAAAACAGCTTCAAGGTGACGCTTGCGGTAATTGCCGATCCGACGGTGAGCGGCCAGCAGTCGTTCGTCATCGACCGCGGCGAGCAGGTGCACACGCTGGAAGCTGCGAAAGCCCTGCTGGCGGCGCAGGTCGCAGCCTTCCCGGCGCAATCCGAGGAGGCGTTCGACGAGGAAGGGCCGTTCGACATCGAAGTCGAATCGGAAGTTGAAACCGAAGAGAGCGAGGGGCTGACCGACGATCCCGCAGCGAGCGAAGAAACCGGCAGCGAGGCCGAGGCGGATGGCCACAAGCGCAAGCGGCGGCGGCGCCGGCGCGGCCGGCCGGGCGAGCCGCGCGAAGGCGGACCCGCACGCGAGGCACACGATTTGGCCCACCTGCCGCCAGAGGCGATCGCAGCAACCGGTGTCATCGCCGACGAAGGCGAGACCGACGAGTATGATAGCGACCAACCGCCGGGTCAGGTTCGCACCGACCAGACGTCAGGCGGTGAGCGGCGGCCTCGCCGGCGCGGTCGTCGTGGCGGACGCCGCCGGCGCGGCGGGCTCGAAGATGGACTTGCCGGATCGATTGTGGACGAGTTGCGGCCAGCTTCAGTTCCGGAGGCCACGAGTGCGGTCGCCGATTTCGACGAATATTTGCCACCGGCGCCGGCAGCCCCGGCCTATCAACCCCAGCCGGTGACACCACCGGCGGAGCCACAACCACAATATGCCGAACGCAGTCAGCCCGAGGCGAGCCGTGCGTCAGCCGAGGCGGAAAGCGCGCAAGAAGCCGAGCGCGCCGCACGGCGGCGTTCAACGGTGCGCGAGAAGGTAAGCTTCCTGTCCGAGCCCCAGCCCGATACGGCAGAACCCATCACTCGCAGCCCCCCTGCATCGGCGCCTGCCCCGGAGCCGGCTCCGCAACCCGATCAGGCAACAACGAGCGACACCCAACCCCGGCGCGCGGGATGGTGGTCGCGCCGCTTCGGCAACGGCGAATAGGAATCGACTTTGGAAACGAGAACCGCCCGGCAAGACCGGGCGGTTTTTCTTCATAAAGAAGTGATCGCGGCCCGCCGATCGTCCAAATCCGCGGCGACGCCTGGCTGACTTCCGTTTGTGCTGCCGTCGGCGAGGAATTTCGGCCGATCACCCGCCGGCCCGATTCCACCGATAAATGCTGGTTACTCCACGGCCTGCAAGGCATGGGAGCGAAAAGACCGCGACAAATCAATCGAACCCCCTTGGGTCTCAAGACGAAATTTCAATCTGAAGTGGTCAGGGATCCGCATACACGCGCCGCGCCGAGTTTGCACTGCACAACATTTTTCGCTTGGCAAATCAGCCAGCCCCGTCAGACTTTGATAAATCGATCATGCGTGGGGACGACCATGAGCGCGATTGAATCGACGATCTTCTGGCTTGAACTATTCTGGACGCCCAGTCTGGTCATTACGGGCTATCTTTTGCTGCCCAGACCCGGCGACCGTTTAGGTCAGTTTGAGAGCTATCCAACCGATGAGCCATAGCCACCCGATCGTGGCCACGGCGATTGCAGCAACATAGATCACGCGCGCGAGGCCATGTCTTGGCGCGGGCTCGGCGGATGGACGCCGATTGTCTTGCTTGACTGCTTCGGACTTCGGGGAAACGTTTCGCTTAACTCTCATCGGGGCGCACCGCTCCTCGCGGTCAATACGCGAACCGCCCCGCACGTCTTGTTGATGTTGCTTGACGACGACGTTGCCTCGGGTAGGCGGACTTGCTGGAAAATAGACGATGCAGGATTCGACCGCCACGAAACTCGCGCATTAAGCTTGATATCCGCGCTGCGCGTTAATTCGGGAACCCGCGGCCGCTTGGCCGATCAAGAAACTCCAGCTGCGCTCAGGGCTCACCGACCAGCGCAGGAATTTACTTTGCATGTTTACCATCATCTTCGCGACGTAGGCGCGATTGGCTTGCGCCGGTCATCGAAAAGGCCGGCGAGGAGTGAAAGCCCTTGTTCGCTCGGGCTTGTGCGGGTGGCTTGAACCCCATGGTCCCTTGGGGTTCAATCGATCAGATAAAACATGTCGGCCAAGACGCCGGCCTTTCCTCGGGAGGACGGTATGGATTGCTGCGGTCATGTTCACGGTCTCTGTCACGGCCACGGGCTCACTCGCCGGCAGTGGATGTGGAGCACGGTGCTAACCTCGGTTGGCGCGATGCTTTCCGGCAGCGGAGGGCCGCTCGGTTCAACAGCCGCGGCACAAACAGCCGAAACCGCCTCCGCCGCGCTCGACGTGTTGCGCAAGTCGATTTCCGTCGATGTCCATACCCACGGCGGAACGACCGGAATTACATCTCAGGCGCCGCCCAATGACGATCTCGCGAACGGCATGCGCGCGGGATCGTTGGCGGTCGCCTGCCTCGCGGACGTGCCGGACGGTCCCATTCTCGGCAGAAATGCGGACGGGGTGCTGGGCGCGCTGCGCACGCCGGACCCGGGCCAGCTCTACCAGTACCATCTCGAGCGCCTCGACTGGGTGGATCAGATGGTCGCCAATCATGGCCTGCGCCGCGCGCTTTCGGCCGCCGACCTCGAGGCCGCGCACGCCGCGGGCCAACCCTCGATCGTCGGCGACGTCGAGGGGCTCGACTTCCTCGAGGGAAAACTCGAGCGGCTCGAACAGGCCCATCAGCGCGGCGTCAGGCACCTTCAACTCGTGCACTACACGCCCAACGATATCGGCGATTTCCAGACCGGCGTCGTCACGCATCAGGGACTGACCTCATTCGGCGCCGAGGTGATCCAGGCCTGCCACCGGCTCGGATTTGTCTGCGACGTCGCGCATGCGACCGAGGAGATGGTCAAGCAGGCGGCCAAAGTCGCGACCAGGCCCCTGCTGCTGTCACACACCGCGCTTTCCGGATCGGCGGCGATGGGCCCGACACCGCTCACGGGAAGGCAGATCAGCCGCGACCACGCGCGCGTGATCGCCGAGACCGGCGGCGCAATCGGCATCTGGCACTTTTTTCCGAGCCTGGAAAAATATGTCGACGGCCTGAAGGAAATGGTGGATGTC
This sequence comes from uncultured Alphaproteobacteria bacterium, assembly GCA_963742425.1. Classification (GTDB taxonomy): domain Bacteria; phylum Pseudomonadota; class Alphaproteobacteria; order Rhizobiales; family Xanthobacteraceae; genus Bradyrhizobium. The sequence continues at coordinate 263,790 of CAVULR010000001.1, read as the reverse complement.
GTCGGCATAGACCACGTCTGTATCGGCACGGACCAGCAGGTCGCCCCCGGCAGTCTGCAGGACTACTCGCAATGGGTGCAGCTCGTCGCGGCAATGCTGCGCGGCGGATTCGCGCCCGACGAGGCCGGCAAGATCGCCGGCGGCAATTACATGCGCATCTTTCGTGCCGCGGTCGGCTGACCCGAAGGGCGCTGACCAAAGGGTTCCCGCAATACAAGAATTTATTCGATTACCGCGTCTGCAGTGGCAAGCAGCGGGGGAGGAATGGTCAGACCAAGCGCCTTTGCAGTCTTTAGGTTGATCACGAACTCGAAATTCGTCGGCTGCACCACTGGAAGATCGGCAGGCTTCTCACCCCTGAGAATTCGCCCGGCGTAAACACCCATTTGGCGATACCCGTCTACAAGGTTGTGTCCGTAACTTATAAGACCGCCGGCTTCTGCAAATTCGCGCAAGGGAAAGAAGACGGGCCGCCTGTGGCGGGCCGCCAGCGCCACGAGCTGCTCGCGTCGGCTGTTGTAGAACGGGTCTTGGACAACAAGCAGCCCCGCCGCGCCTTTTTGAGCGGCGGTCTCGAAGGCCGTATCAATGTCAGGCGCCGTACTGGCGCGCATGATCTCTATTTGTCGTTTGATCACAGCTGCAGCTTCTTGCAATTTGCGCAACTGGAAGTCGGCAGCTGGATTGGTCGGGTTGACCAGCACACCGATCGGGGCGGTTCCAGGAATAAGTTGGTCCAGAAGCTCTAGACGCTTGGTCTCCAGTTCCGGCCCGAGAAGGCTCACGCCCGTGATGTTGCCCCCGGGTTGATTGAAGCTCGTGACGAGGCCGGCCACGACGGCGTCGCCGGTGCTCACAAAGACGATCGGCGTCTCGCTGGTGGTCGCTTTGGCCGCCGGTGCGGTCGGCGTATTTGCGGCAATCACAGCCACCTTGCGACGAACGAGATCGGCAGCCATTACCGCGAGGCGCCCATATTCACCCCGGGCCCACTGGTAATCCACCGTGACGTTTTTACCCTCGACGTATCCGGTCTCATTGAGACCACGGAGAAAACCGCTCACGTATGGCGCGTATCCGCTCGGGGAGCCGCCGTTCAGGAATCCGACCACCGGCATTTTCGGTTGTTGTGCACGCAGCCCAAGCGGCCACGCAACTGCCGCGCCGGCCAAAAACGCGATGAACTTGCGCCGCTGCATGCATCTCCCTGAAAACGCGCCTCGTACGATGCTGAAATATAGCAGCGCCCCTGTTTTAGGAATAATCGAGCTGGCCGGAATATCATCGCGGCGAGTTGCGACAGTAACGCTGTCCCATCTTTTGCACCGCACGAACGTTCGGGATCGGGGACCCGACGAATCTTATCTCACCCATCGGTTTCAAAAGCGGCCTAAGCTCGCCCCGACGGACCGCGAACATTAGGGGACCCAAATGGACCGCACGCTCGAACGATCGACCATGCGCAAGGTTTATCTGCGCCTGCTGCCGTTTGCGATCCTGTCTTATGTGCTGGCCTACATCGATCGCATCAATGTGAGCTTCGCCGGACTCACCATGCGCGACGACCTCGGCATGTCGGCCGGCACCTTCGGTTTTGCCGTCGGCATGTTTTTCTGGGGTTATTTCATTTTCGAGGTCCCAAGCAACGTGATCCTGCAAAAGGTCGGCGCCCGAATTTGGATCGCCCGGATCATGATCAGCTGGGGAATCCTGGCGGGCCTCACCGCCGCGGTGACAGGTTCGACGAGCTTCTCGATCGTGCGTCTCCTGTTGGGCGTCGCCGAGGCCGGTTTCTTTCCCGGCATCATCCTTTACTTCACCTACTGGTTCCCGAGTCATCACCACGCCCGCATCGTGTCAGGCTTTCTCGTCGGTCTGCCGATCGCGGTATCGATCGGCGCGCCGATATCGACCGGGCTTCTCGGCCTCGACGGCCTGTTCGGTTTGCGAGGCTGGCAGGTCATGTACATCGCCGAAGCGATCCCGACCGTGGTGATCGGGGTAGTCACATTCTTCGTACTCACGGACAAGCCGGAGCAGGCCAAATTCCTCACCGCCGAGGAACGCAACTGGCTGGTCACCACGATCGCCGCCGAGCGCCGCGCCACCGAGGCGGTGCGCACATTCACGTTGTGGCAGTCTCTTTACAATCCCAAGGTGCTGCTATTGGCGCTGAACTATCTCGGCATCGTCACCGCCAGTCTGGGCATGCTGTATTTCATTCCGCAGATGATCAAGTCGCTCGGTAACTACAGCAACATGACGGTCGGCTGGCTCACCATGATCCCCTATACCTGCGGCGGCATCGCCATGGTGGTGTGGGGGCGCATCTCCGATCGCATGAACGAGCGGCGCTGGAATCTGTTCATCGGGTGCGTGTTCTCGACGGTAGGGCTCATCATCGCCGGCATGACGATGGGGAGCTGGTGGGCGCTGGTGGGAATGTCGATCGCGGCGATGGGTTTCTATGGCTCCAAGGGACCGTTCTTCGCGATGCCGCCGATGTTTCTCAGCGGCGCCGGCCTTGCCGCGGGCATCGCCTGGATCAACTCGCTCGGCAATCTCGGAGGTTTTTTCGGACCCTGGTATGTCGGCGTCATGAAGGATCTGACCGGCAGTTACGCGGGCGGACTTTACGGGCTCGCCCTGCTTGGCCTGATGGCTGCGATCGTTTGCGCGCTGTTTCTGCACATTCCAGACCGCATTCCGCGCTCCTCGGTCGGCGCGCCCGCGGAATGATCGGGACGATCAAGGTCGGTGCCACCTCGCTTGCGAGGTCTCTTGTCAGCGGCATCCTGCCGGGCAACTATCGACGGCTACCGGTCGTCGTCATGTGACGCCGTCCGCTCGGACGTCAAGGTCCAACACCTGTTGAGGATCCGCATGCTCTCATCCATTCGCTTACGCAACGTTGCCGCCGCCGCCGCGCTGTTTGTCGCCATCCCCGCAGCGTTCGCCGAAGTGCCCGTCACCGCCAATCCCACGGAGGCCGGCTTCACGGCCGCGGGCCTCGCGCGCATCGATGCCTACCTCAAGAACGAAATCACCGAAAACCGGATTCCGGGCGCCATCATGATGATCGTGCGCAACGGCAAAACAGCTTATTTCAACAGCTTCGGCGTCCGCGATCCCGGCACCAAGGCTCCTATGACGCCCGACAGCATCTTCCGCATCTACTCGATGTCGAAACCCATCACCACCGTGGCTGCGATGATGCTGGTCGAAGAAGGCAAACTGCAGCTCAACGATCCCCTGTCGAAATACATTCCGGCGTTTGCCAACGTCAAGGTAGGCGTCGAGAAGAAGGGCGAGGACGGGGCGATGGGACTTGAAATGGTGCCCGTCAAGCGTCCGATCACCATCCAGGATCTGATGCGCCATACCTCGGGGATCACCTACGGTTTCTTCGGCGAAGGTTTGGTCAAGAAGGCCTATCTGGACGCGCAGGTAGGTGCCGGCGATTACGACAACGCCGAGTTCGCCGAACGGATCGCCAAAATGCCCCTGGTTTATCAGCCCGGCTCGACATGGGACTACAGCAATTCGACCGACATCCTGGGCCGGGTGATCGAGGTGATCTCCGGAAAATCACTCTACCAGTTCGAGAAAGAACGACTGCTCGATCCGCTCGGCATGAATGATACCAGCTTCTATGTGACCGATCCGGCCAAGCAGGCGCGGGTAGCCGAACCGCTCCCGAACGATCGCAAGATCGGCAACAACGCGGAGATGAACGATCCCCGTATCGCCAGGAAATGGGAGTCCGGCGGCGGCGGCATGGTATCGACGATCGCTGACTATGCACGCTTCACGCAGATGATGCTCAACGGCGGCACGCTGGGCGGCAAACGATATCTCAGCCCGAAAACGGTCGCATACATGGGCGCAAACCATGTCGGGCCCGGGTCCGGCGTGGCTCCGGGGCCCTATTACCTGCCTGGACCCGGCTTCGGCTTCGGACTGGGCTTTGCCGTTCGCACCGACACAGGCGTGAGCCCTGTCGAGGGATCGGTCGGCGAGATGAACTGGTCCGGTGCCGGCGGCACCACCTTCTGGATCGATCCGCAGGAGAACATGTTCGTGGTCTTCATGGCGCAAACGGTCTCGGAGCGCTCGCGGATTCGCGTCGCGCTCAAAAATCTCGTCTATGGCGCCTTCGAAAAATAACCGGCTTGGCCGGGCGAGGATCGCGTATCGCCCGGCCTTCGATCCCGTAACCCCGACTGAGGATATCCCGTTTCCCGGCTAGCCCGTTGAGATCGCCGTCTGCACATCAGACGGATCGATCTGCCGATCGAGATTGGCGTGCAGCCGGTCGTGGTCGAGTTCGCCTTCCCACCACGAAACGAATACCGTGGCGATACCGTTACCGGTAATGTTGGTCAGCGCCCGCACCTCGCTCATGAACTTGTCCACCGAAAACACGATCGCCATGCCCGGCACCAGCGCCGGATTGACCACGGTCAGCGTTGCCGCCAGCGTGATGAAGCCTGCTCCGGTCACCCCGCTCGCCCCCTTCGACGTCAGCATCGCGATGACCAGGATGGTCAATTGCTGGCCGAACGTCAGATCGACGCCGAGCGCCTGCGCGATGAACAGCGTCGCCAGCGTCATGTAGATATTGGTGCCGTCCAGATTGAACGAATAGCCCGTCGGCACCACGAGCCCGACCACCGGCTTGGAACATCCGAGCCGCTCCAGCTTCTCCATCAATTGCGGCAGCGCGCTTTCGGATGAACTGGTCCCCAGCACGATCAGGAGTTCGTCCTTGATATAGGCGATGAACTTGAAGATGGAAAAACCGACGAACCGCGCGATCAGGCCTAACACGACGAACACGAACAGTGCCGCGGTCAGATAGAACACCGCAATCAGCCCGACCAGGTTGCCGAGCGCTGCGGGGCCGAACTTGCCGATGGTATAGGCCATCGCGCCAAAGGCGCCGAGCGGCGCCGCCTTCATGACGATGGCGATCACGCCGAACACCGCATGTGCGGTGTCGTCGATGACGTCGCGCAGCCGGTGGCCGCGTTCGCCGAGCGCCATCAGTGCAAAGCCGAACAGGATGGCGAACAGCAGCACCTGCAGGATGTCACCCCGCGCCAGCGCGCCGACCACGCTGTCGGGGATAATATTGAGGACGAAGTCGACCGACTTCTGCGCCTCCGCCTGCTTGACGTAGGTTGCGACCGCCGCGGCGTCGGGCTTTTCGGCGAGACCCCGACCCACCTGAACCAGATTGCCGACCAAAAGGCCGAGGATCAGCGCGAACGACGAGACCACTTCGAAATAGACCAGCGCCTTGACGCCGACGCGGCCGACTTTCCTGGCATCCTGAATATGTGAAATGCCAGATACCACCGTGCAGAAGATGATCGGCGCGATCACCATCTTGATCAGCTTGATGAAGCCGTCGCCGAGCGCCTTGATCCAATCATTGGTCGCCAGATGAGGCGATAACCAGCCGACGACGACACCGAGCAGGATGGCGATCAGAACCTGAAGATAGAGTATCTTGTACCAGGGTTTCGCCGCGCGAGCCTGGGCTACGGTTGCTGTCGCCATGATCGCTCCCCCATCGTTGGCCCGCCGCTATGTCGCGATTGCCTGCCGGCCGTTGTTGCCGAACACAGCGAAAGTCAATTAGCCCGGTGGAGTCAATGGTGCGGCGGCCTTTTCCTGTTTGATCAGTGCAAGATGCCCGACGATCCGGTGCGCTCAGGCGAGCCACCGGGCAATGCGCGAAACCGCCTCGCGCATCTCATCGGCCGATCGCGCGTAGGAAAAGCGAATGAAGCGATGGCCATGAACCGGATCGAAGTCGATGCCGGGCGTTGCCGCAACGCGCGCCTGTTCCAGCATCTGCTTGGCGAACTCGAAACTGTCGGAGGTGAATGCGGAGACGTCGGCGTAGAGGTAGAACGCGCCGTCAGCCGGCAAGAACTTGTCGAGGCCGGCTTGGGGCAGGCCCGCAATCAGAATGCCGCGGTTCTCCTGGTAGCCGCGCTTGACCACTTCCATCTCCTGGCGGCCTTCGAACGCCGCCTCGGCGGCAATCTGCGACAAGGTCGGCACGGAGATCGCGAGATTCTGCTGCAGCCGCTCGATCGGCCGCACCAACTGCTCCGGCGCCACCATCCAGCCGACCCGCCAGCCCGTCATGCAGAAATATTTCGAGAACGAATTGATGATGAGCGCGTGCGGTGAAAGCTCCGCCGCCGTCACCGCCGGGAAGGCATAGTCGAGGCCGTGATAGATCTCGTCGGAGATGAACCGAATGCCGGCGTCTTCGGCGGCGGCTATCAGTTGGGTGAGCGCCGTGCGGGACATCATCGTGCCCGTGGGATTGGCCGGACTTCCGACCAGCACGCCCTTCAGCGGAGTTTTGCGGTGTGCAGCAAGCAGGGCTTCGCCGGTCAGCGCATGCCGGGTTTCGCTCGATGTCTGGATCAGCACCGGCTCGCAGCCCAGCGCCGTCAGGATGTGACGATAGGGCGGATAACCGGGCACCGTGACTGCAACGCGATCGCCCGGCTCGAACATTGCCAGAAATCCCAGGATGAACGCACCCGACGAGCCCGTCGTGACCACGATGCGGCCGGGATCGACGTTGCAACCGTAAGTCTCGAGATAGTGTCTCGAAATGCGCTCGCGAAGCGAGGGGATGCCGAGCGCGGAGGTATAATCGATCCGCGCGCCGTCGAGCGCCGCATGGGCGGCCGCGATCGCCGTCTTCGGTGCAGGAGCCGCGGGTTGTCCGACTTCCATGTGGATGACGTGGCCGCCGGCCGCCTCGATGCGCGCCGCCGCCGCCATCACGTCCATCACCATGAAGGGCGGGACGTCGCTTCGCCCCGAGGCCGTCAGAAGGTTCCTTGCACGATCTCTCAGTGTCGCTTCAAGCATCGATATCTGCTATTTCGTCAGGTAGTTGCCCGGTGCCCCAGACTGGCCGCATTCCGCGGTTTGGTAGGGCATATAACGTATCCGCCCCGCCGCCAATCGTTTAAAGAACGCTCGATGCCGCTCCGCCTCGCGTTACACAAAAAAACCTCGGACCTGACCGCCATCGTCACGGCGGTCGCACTTGCCATTGCCCCGCTCTCCTCTGCGCGTGCGCAGGAGGAGAAGCCGCCGCCCGTGATCCGCGATACCGAGGCCGAGCAACTGCTTCGCGACTATACGAGGCCGATCCTGCGCGCCGCCGGCCTCGAAAAGCAGAATATCCAGGTCGTGATCATCAACGACGCTACATTCAACGCATTTGTCGCGGACGGCCGCCGCATCTTCGTGAACTTCGGCGCAATCATGCAGTCCGAGACCCCTAACCAGATTACCGGCGTGCTGGCGCACGAAACCGGCCATCTGGCCGGCGGCCACCTCGCCAAGATGCGCGAGCAACTGGCGCAGGCGCAGACGCAGATGATTATCGCCATGCTGGTGGGCGCCGGCGCGATGGTCGCAGGCGCACGAAGCAGCAACAGCAATGGGGGCCTCGCCAATGCCGGCGCAGCGGCGGTCGCAGCACCCCAGGAAATAATCCGCCGGACCCTGATCGCCTATGTCCGCCAGCAGGAGGAAAATGCCGACCGCGCCGGGGTGAAGTTTCTGACCGCCACCGGCCAGTCAGCCAAGGGCATGTACGAAACGTTCAAGCGCTTTACCAACGAAAGCCTGTTCGCCGCGCACGGTTCGGATCCCTACCTGCAATCGCATCCGATGCCCGCCGAGCGCGTCGCCGCGCTCGAGGAACTCGCACGCTCAAGTCCTTACTGGGACAAGAAGGACGATTCCGCCCTGCAATTGCGTCACGACATGGTGCGGGCCAAGATTTCGGCCTTCATGGAACGGCAGGACACCGTCTACCGCCGCTATCCGATGTCCAACGAGAGCCTGCCCGCGCGCTATGCGCACGCGATCGCCACCTATCGGCACGGCGATTTGCGCACCGCGCTCGCCCAGATCGACGGGCTGATCCAGCTGCAGCCGAACAACCCCTATTTTTATGAATTGCGCGGCCAGGCGCTGCTCGAAGGCGCGAGGCCGGCGGAGGCCATCGCTCCGCTGCGCAAGGCCGCAGCGCTCTCGAATCACGCCCCACTCATCGAGATTTTACTTGGGCAGGCGCTCGTCGGAACCGATAATAAGGCCTACACCGAGGAAGCGATTACGATATTGCGGGCGGCCATGGCACACGAGACCGAGGCGCCGCTCGGCTACACCCAACTTGCGATGGCCTATGGCCGGAAGGGAGATTACGCGCAGGCCGATCTCGCCTCCGCCCAGGCCGCTTTCCTTCGCGGCGACAACAAGACCGCGCGCGAACTTGCCTCGCGCGCAAAAACCCGTTTCGCAATCGGCACGCCCGGATGGGTCAAGGCCGACGACATCGTCGCCGCTAGGCCGCTGCCCGGCCAAAAGAGCAACTAGAAATAAACCCAGACAAGCTACAAACGCTTTCGAAACCCGGCTTTCGCCAAAAGGATTTGCCAATGCCTTCGTTCCGCCTGCTCGTTCCTGCCCTGCTCGCGCTCGCGCTCTGCGGCGCCCCGCCTGCGGCATCGGCGCAGAGTTTTTCCGACATCCAGCGCGGCGATATCGAGACCATCGTCAGGAATTACCTGCTGGCGCATCCCGAGGTGCTGGAAGAAGCCATGACGGAGCTCAGCAAGCGTCAGACCGCCGCCGAGACCGAGAAGCATGAGGCAAGCATCGCCAAGAACGCCGAGACGATTTTCAATTCACCGCGCGGCGTGGCGCTCGGCAACAAGGAAGGCGACGTCACCTTCGTCGAATTCTTCGACTACAATTGCGGCTACTGCAAACGCGCGATGGCCGACATGCTCGACCTGATGAAGACCGATCCGAAATTGAAGGTCGTGCTGAAGGAATTCCCGGTGCTGAGCCAGGGTTCGGTGGAGGCCGCCCAGGTCGCGGTCGCCGTGCGCATGCAGGATGCGAGCGGCAAGAAATATCTCGATTTCCACCAGAAGCTGCTGGGCGGCCGCGGCGCCGCCGACAAGGCGCGCGCGATGGCCGCGGCCAAGGAAGCCGGCCTCGATATCGGCCGGATCGAAAAGGATCTCGCAAGCCCGGAGGTGCGCGCAACGATCGAGGAGAACTTCAAGCTCGCCGAAGCGATGGGCATGAACGGCACGCCGAGCTACGTGATCGGTAAACAGGTGGTCATTGGCGCGGTCGGCCTGGAGAGTCTGAAGGAAAAAATCGGAATTGCCCGCTGCGGCAAGGCGACCTGCTGAGCCAGGCGCCGCCGCATCCGTGAATTGAAAGGCCGGCATTTTGCCGGCCTTTTTGCGTGGGTATTTCAGGTGCGCTTGTTCATTTGGCATTCACAAAACAAATCCGGTGGAACCGCCGATTTCAGGGGAACTTGATCGATGCGCATGGGTTGTCGGCGCGGGCAACATAAACACCCCAGGAGAAATTCCATGACTAATCGCTTTATGATCTCTGTTGCCGCAGCGGCACTGCTTGCCGGGGCTGGCTTCGCCAATGCACAGGGCACCGGAAACAACCCGTCCGCCGGTTCCACCGTGCAGCAGAGTTCGCCGTCGTCCGATCGCGGTGCACCTTCGTCCGCGACAATGAATCGCAGTGAGGAAAAGCCCGCCGCCAAGACCACCCAGTCCGAAGAGAAATCTCCGGGCACCAAGAACATGCGCGCCCAGGACGACCTCAAGGCTGGTGCCAAGGGCGAAAAATCCGCCCAGGACAGCAGCATGAAGGGTGAGAAGTCGAAGAGCATGAGCTCGGAGACGAACGGCGCCAAGGGCAGCAAGGAAATGAAGGCGGAAGGCCGCGACAAGGATATGAAGACCGAAGGTCACGACAAGGACATGAAGGCCGAAGGTCGCGACACCAAGTCCGGCAGCATGAGCTCGGACAGCAAGTCGACCGCCCAGACCAAGGGGACGACCGACAGCAAGTCCCAGACCACGGGTAACGCCGCCACCTCGGCGACCGCTGCCCCTCCGGCTGAAAAGCAGACTCAGATCGCCTCCGCCATCAGGTCGGAGAAGGTCGAGGAAGTCAAAAACGTGAACTTCAATATCTCGGTTGGCGCCGTTGTTCCCACAACGGTCCGCTTCCATCCGCTTCCGTTACGGATCGTCGAGATTTATCCGGAGTGGCGCGGCTATGATTTCATCTTCGTCAACGGCCGATACATCATTGTTCGCCCGCGGACCCATGAGATCGTCTACATCATCGAAGGCTAATAGCTGAAGGGTTGCGAACGCCCTTTGGACTGCAGACAAGCCCCCGCCGAATTTTCGGCGGGGGCTTCGTTTTTTGTGGCATCAAAGATGGTTAACGCGTGGTTTCCCCAGGTTCCACGAGGCTTTTTACGAACGGGATGAGGCATTTGAGGCCGCCCCGGGCCGGGTGAAAGGCTTCCCCTTCGCCCTGTTGTTACCTATAACCGCGCAATCTACCGCCACATTGCCGGGATTTGGATGGCTGTTGCCCAGACGATTTACGTGCTCAACGGCCCGAACCTCAACCTGCTGGGGACCCGCGAGCCGGAGACCTACGGCCATGCGACGCTCGGCGACGTCGAGAAGCTTTGCAACGAGACCGCGGCGCAATTCGGCCTGAGGGCCGATTGCAGGCAGTCCAATCGCGAAGGCGAACTGATCGATTTCATTCATGAGGCGCATGCCAAGAAAGCGGGCGGGATCGTCATCAATGCGGCCGGCTATTCGCACACCTCCATCGCGCTGCACGACGCGCTGGTGGCCGTGAAAATCCCCACTGTCGAGGTCCACATCAGCAATATTCACGCCCGCGAGAATTTCCGGCACCATTCCTTCACCGCGAGCGCCGCCTTCGCGGTGCTTTGCGGCTTCGGCATCGACGGTTACCGTCTTGCGATCAATGGCCTTGCCGCCAGGATCGGCGCCAAACCTAAAATCTAACGTCAAAAAGCCTGACATATCCGCCCCACCCCTTTTGGAAAGTTCCGGATCAAGATCATGGCCCGCCAGCCAGACAAGACAGACGCAAAATTCAAAAGCGACGATAGCGCGCTGATCCGCGAACTCGCGCTTTTGCTGGACGAGACAAGTCTCACCGAGATCGAGATCGAGCGCGCCGGCCTGCGGGTGCGGGTCGCGCGCAACATCAGCATCGCAGCGTCGATGCCGTCGAACTTTCAGGCTGCCCCCGCGTCTTCCGCACCTGTAGCCGCCGCGCCGGTCGACATCGCCGATGTCGCCACACACCCGGGCGTCGTGCCCTCGCCGATGGTCGGCACCGTGTATTGGGCGTCCGAGCCCGGCGCCAAGCCGTTCGTCGAGGTCGGCGCCAAAGTGTCGGTCGGACAGACCCTTCTGATCATCGAAGCGATGAAAACCATGAACCAGATTCCATCGACGCGCGCCGGCACGGTGACGCAGATTCTCGTCGAGGACGGCCAGCCGGTCGAATTCGGCGAGCCGCTGGTGATTATTGAGTAAGGGCGCGAATAGCGAATGGCGAATAGCGAGTAGTGTGTCGGCGTTAGCATTCGCTACGCACTATTGGCTGCTCGCCACTGGAAAAACATGTTCGACAAGATCCTGATAGCCAATCGCGGCGAGATTGCCCTGCGCATCCTGCGCGCGTGCAAGGAACTCGGCATCGCGACAGTTGCGGTGCACTCCACCGCCGACGCCGACGCCATGCATGTGCGGCTCGCCGACGAGAGCGTCTGCATCGGCCCGCCGCCCTCGAAGGACAGCTACCTCAACATCCCCGCGCTATTGGCGGCTTGCGAGATCACCGGCGTCGACGCGGTGCATCCCGGTTACGGTTTTCTCTCCGAAAACGCCCGCTTTGCCGAAATCCTCGCCGACCACAATCTGCATTTCATCGGACCGAAGGCCGAGCACATCCGCCTGATGGGCGACAAGATCGAGGCCAAGAAAACGGCCAGCAAGCTCGGCATTCCCGTGGTGCCCGGCTCCGACGGCGCCGTCGGCGCTGGCGACGACGCGATGGCAATCGCGCAAGCCATCGGCTTTCCGGTTCTGGTGAAGGCGGCCTCCGGTGGCGGCGGACGCGGCATGAAGGTCGCGCAGAGACCGGACGATTTGATGCTGGCGCTGTCGACCGCCGCCAACGAGGCCAAATCGGCTTTCGGCGATGCCTCGGTCTATCTCGAAAAATACCTGCAGAAGCCGCGCCACATCGAGATCCAGGTGCTCGGCGATGGCCGCGGCGGCGCCATCCATCTCGGCGAGCGCGATTGCTCGCTGCAGCGGCGCCATCAGAAGGTCTGGGAAGAAGGTCCCTCGCCCGCGCTCGACGCCGCCGCGCGCGCCAAAATCGGCGCCACCGTCGCCAAGGCGATGCAGCAGTTGAAATATCTCGGGGTCGGCACCGTGGAATTCCTCTACGAAGACGGCGAATTCTATTTCATCGAGATGAACACCCGCATCCAGGTCGAACATCCCGTCACCGAGATGATCACCGATATCGACCTGGTGCTGGAGCAGATCCGCATCGCCGCCGGCGGCGACCTGCCGTTGACGCAAGACGAAGTGGTCATCAACGGTCACTCCATCGAGTGCCGCATCAACGCCGAAAACCCGGTGACCTTCCGGCCCTCGCCGGGCAAGATCCTGCAATACCACCCGCCCGGCGGCCTGGGCGTGCGGATCGATTCCGCCGTCTACCAGGGCTATGTCATCCCGCCTTATTACGACTCGCTGGTCGGCAAGCTGATCGTCCATGGCAAGACCCGCGGCGAATGCCTGATGCGGCTGCGCCGGGCGCTCGACGAGATGGTGGTGGAAGGTATCGAGACCACGCTGCCGCTGTTCCGCGCGCTGGTGCGGGAACCTGCCATCATCGACGGCGATTATCACATTCACTGGCTGGAGCAGTATCTGGCGGGCCAGCCGGGCGGATAGCCGGCCCGCGACGGCTGTTACGCTGGCCGGGCCCGTCGCGCGCCGCCCTTCGCCCTGCTATCCTGCCCGCATGACGTCACGCGACTCCGCTTCTTCAGAGATCACGCCCGAAGTGCTGTTGCGCGCCTATGCCTGCGGCATCTTCCCGATGGCCGAGAGCGCCGACGATCCGACCCTGTTCTGGGTCGAACCGGAAATGCGCGGCGTGATCCCGCTCGACGGCTTTCGCGTTGCCTCGCGCCTGGCGCGCACCGTGCGCTCGGATGTTTTCACCGTTCGCGTCGATACCGCTTTCAAGGCCGTCATATCCGGCTGTGCCGCGCCGCAAGCCGGCCGCGACGACACCTGGATCAACAAGCGCATCCGCGATCTCTATGTCGGCTTGCACGAACGCGGGCATTGCCACAGCGTCGAGGTGTTCGACAATGACGAGCTTGTCGGCGGCCTCTACGGGGTTAACCTCGGCCGCGCCTTCTTCGGGGAGAGCATGTTCCACCGCGTCCGCGACGCCTCGAAGGTGGCGCTGGTGCATCTGGTGGCGCGGCTGATCGCCGGCGGCTTCGAATTGCTCGATACCCAATATGTGACCGAACATCTGCGCAGCTTCGGCGCGGTCGAGATCCCGCGCCGGCGCTATACCGTCCTGCTCGACAAGGCGATCAGGGGGAACGCGGATTTTTCCAGGTTGCCGGTCGATCGCCCGATCAGCGGCGCGCAGGCGCTTGCGATCATCGCCGGGCGTAATTGATCCGCGCCCGCTTGCTACCTGAAAATCCCGAACAGGCCGCCGGATTGCGGCGGCGGGGGCGGCGGCGCGGGTTGCGGCTGCTGCTGGAATTGCGGCTGCGGCGGCGGCGATGAACGCTGGACCTGTTTCGGCGGGCGCTTGGCCGGAGGCGGCGGCGCCGGCGCCGGTTTTGGCGGATCAGGCTGGGCACTGACCACGGTCGCGTCGGGGACTTTGCAGTCGGTCAGCCAGATGTCGTAGATCGGATGCTCGACGCCGTGCAGGCCGGGGCTTGCCGCGTACATCCAGCCGGAAAAAATCCGCTTCACCTCCCCTTGCAGGGTGATCTCGTCGACCTCGACGAAAGCGTCGGTGTTGGCGGCCTCCGTTGCCGGACGCGTATAGCAGGCGTCGGTCTTGACCCGCAGCGCGCCGAACTGGACGGTTTCGCCGATGTCTTCATCGAAATTGATGATGCGGCCGGTAATCTTGTCGAGCCCCGAAAAACTGGCCTTCTTGTTGACGATCTTCTGCGCCGGCGGCTCGGTCACGACTTCGTCGCCGGGCTGCAATGTCGCCGGCGATTGCGGCACGCCCTTGGGTTGGCGCTGTCCCGGCGGTTGCGCATCGAGGCCGGGTTGCGGCGGCGCGACCGCGATGCCCGGCGCGGTATTTTGGGGAATGACGGTGGTGCCCGGCGGCGGCGCCAGCGGCTGCGACTGCACGGCTCCCGGCGCGGGCACGCCCTGGCCCGGCAGCGGCCGGTTGGGCGTCGGCAGCAAGCGGCCGCGCGGCAATTCCGGCACCTCCTCGTCGTCGTCCGGTTGCTGCTGCTGGTTGCCGCGGGGAATGTTGCCGGGCGGGCGCAACGGGGGATCGGAAAAAATACTGCCGATCTGCGCGCGCGCCGGCGGCGCAAGCGTGAACGATGCGGCGGCGATGAGGGCCGCAAAACCGGTCAGGGCAATGGTTCGAAGCATCTCGCGGCTTTGACAGGCGAATCGGGCTCGCGACATTTTAGACATATCCGCCGCTCGCAGGACCCCGGTTAACACGGCGAATACGGCGGGGAAAGGGCGGTTTCTGCCCACTGGTCAGGCCCTGCCCCGGATGAAATAGTCGAGCACGCAAACCTCACACGTCGAACCGCCGGAACAACCGGACGAGCGATTAAGGAAACCGCAATATGCCCGATCGAATTCGCCTGGATGGCAAGGTTGCCGTCGTCACCGGCGCCGCCGGCGTCATCGGCACCGCAACCATGCGGCTGCTGGCCGAGCGCGGCGCGCGCCTGGTTGCGGTCGACCGCAGGGAGCAGGACCTGCAGGCCGCCATCAAGGGATTGCCGGCGTCAGCCCAGGCGATCGCCATCACCGCCGACGTCACCGACGAGGACGAGGTAGCCGAATACGTCCGCACCACCGTGGAAAAGTTCGGCACCATCGATGCCTTCTACAACAACGCCGGCGTCGAGGGCGACGTCGCGCCGATCACGGCCTATCAGCTGCAATCCTTTCGCAGGGTGCTCGACGTCAACGTCGTCGGCGTGTTTCTGGGAATGAAGCATGTGCTGCCGGTGATGCTCAAGGCGAACAAGGGCTCGATCATCAACACCGCCTCGATCGCCGGATTGATGGGTTCGCCCCACCTTGCGGTCTACAGCGCCAGCAAGCATGCCGTGATCGGGCTGACCAAGAGTGCTGCACTCGAATGCGCCACCACCGGCGTGCGCATCAATTGCGTCTGCCCCGGCTTGATCGACAGCCGGATGCTGAGCGCGATCATCGAGGGCCGCAATCCCGGCAATGCCCCCGTCCCCAATGAGAAGATCGTGGAACGCATTCCGGCCCGCCGGCTCGGCCTGGCATCCGAGGTCGCCTCCATCGTGGCGTTCCTGGCTTCCGACGAGGCAAGCTATGTCTCGGGCTCCGCCTATACCGTCGACGGCGGGCGAACCACGGGCTAGACGTTGTCACTAACGTACGCGTCTTCGCCGCGCCGGAATGACAATCTCAAATCCTTACAGGTCTGCCCCACCATGCCCGTTACCCTCGATCCCGATGCCGCCGCCGTCTTCAAGGCATTTCAGGAAGCCGGCCGGCCCGCTTATGAAACGCTGACGCCGGCCGAGGCGCGCGCGTTCTATCTCGCCGCCCGCGTCGTCAGCAACCCGGAGCCGCCGGAGCTGGAATCCGTCCGTCCGCTCGCGATCCCCGCTCCGCACGGCGCCATCGCTGCGCGCCTCTACACGCCAAAGCGGCTACGAAAGACGGGCGGGCTCGCGCCCTGCCTGGTATTCTTCCACGGCGGCGGCTGGGTGATCGGCGATCTCGATTCCCACGATGTGGTGTGCCGGAAACTGGCCGATCAAGGCGAGCTGATCGTTATTTCCGTCGATTACCGGCTGGCGCCGGAGCACAAATTTCCCGCCGCCGTTGACGACGCGATCACGGCGACGCAATGGATCGCCGGCAATGCCGGGCAACTCGGCGTCGACGCCTCGCGGCTGATGGTCGGCGGCGACAGCGCCGGCGGCAACCTTGCCGCGGTGGTTGCGATCTCGGCGCGCGACGGTAATGGCCCGGCGATATCGGGCCAGGTGCTGATTTATCCGGCTACCGATTTTGCAATGACGCACGCCTCGCACCGCGAGCCCGAGACCAGCATCCTGCTCACGCACTCCGTTATCAGGTGGTTTCGCGATCACTATCTCAACGGCTCGGCCGATACGCATGACTGGCGGGCATCGCCGGTACGCGCGGGCACGCTGATCGGATTGCCGCCGGCCTATGTGCTGACCGCCGGCGGCGACCCCTTGCGCGACGAAGGCGACGAATACGCCAAACGCCTGAAGGAAGCCGGCGTGCCCGTGACCTTCCGGCACTTTCCCGGCCAATTCCATGGTTTCTTCACCATGGGCAAGCTGCTGGACCAGGCCAACGTCGCGGCCGGCGAAATCGCCGCCTGGCTGAAAGCGCTGAACTAGGACGAGCCGGAAAATTCTGATTTCGCTTTACCGGGAATAGATCATGGTCGCGTCGGCCTCCCTCGAGATTGCCAGGGACACGCTGCTTGCCTGCGGACTCATCCTGGCCGTCGGCACCATCGCGGGCCTATTGGCGCAAAAGATCGGAATTCCCGATGTCGCGGTGTTTCTCGTCGCAGGTATCGCGATCGGCCCGCAAGCGCTGGGGCTCGTGCATATTGCCGCGGACTCGGCGCTGAACCAGATCATCCTGCTGTTCGGCGCCAGCTACATCCTGTTCGATGGCGGCGCCTCCTTGCGCTTGTCTGTACTGAAGCAGGTCTGGATCACCATTCTCGTCATCGCCACGCTCGGCGTCGTCATAACGGCCGCGATCACCGGCCTGGCCGCCCGTTTCATCCTGGATGTCCCCTTGATCTCGGCGCTGCTCTTGGGCGCGACGCTGGCCTCGACCGATCCGGCGACGCTGGTGCCGGTTTTCCGAAAGCTCCATATCCGCGATCGCGTCGCGCAGACCGTGATCAGCGAGTCCGCGTTCAACGACGCCATGGGCGCGATCGTCACCTTCAGCGTGCTCGCGATTGCGATGGGGAGCGGAGATTTCTCGCTGACATCAGCGCTGTTCGACCTGCTGACGCACGCCGCGATCGGCGTTGTCGCCGGCATCGCGCTCGGATACCTCGCCGCGCTGTTGATCGCGCATGAACGATGGGCCTTTCTCAAGGAATATGCGCCTGTGGTCACGCTGGTGGCCGTGATCGGCGCCTATTTCGCCGCCGATGGTTTGCAGGCCAGCGGCTTCATGGCGGTATTCGTGTTCGGCATCGTGCTTGGCAACAAGGAGATTTTCGGCTTCCGGATGGATGAAGACGAAGCGCAGAAGCTCGACGAATTCGTATTGACCACGGCGTTTATCATGCGTCTGTTCATTTTCATTTTGCTGGGCGCCCAGGTCGATTTTCACCTGATCGGCCAATACTGGCTCGGCGGCGTCGCCGTCGTTGCCGTCCTGATGCTTGTGGCGCGCCCGGTCACGGTTTTCCTGTGCGCGTGGCCCGACGCCCGCGCGCGATGGAGTTTTGAGGAAATGCTGTTCATGTGCTGGACGCGCGAGACCGGCGTCATTCCGGCGGCACTCGCAGGCCTGTTGCTCGGCATCAAGGCGCCGGGCGCGCAGATGATCGCCTCGGTCACCTTCGTCGCCATCCTGATGACGATCCTGATCCAGGCGCCAACGACCGAATGGCTGGGACGAAGACTCGGTCTGTTGGATAAAGATCGGTAGCAAAGCACTATTGAGGAGCGAGCGCCGCAACTGCGTTCCTTAAGGCCGCGCGTCTGGCGTTTTGGTTCGGTCTTTCGCGGGCCACTGCTCGGAGAGTGCGGGTAACGCCATTTCCTTGCCGGTCATCCGCTCGACGGAAATGGCGTAAACCGTGATGATGTCGAGGCGCGGGAAGAAGCCTTTCGGCCGGCCGGTATCCGGCTTGCCGTATTTCGCCATCAGCGCCTCGCAGAAACGTTGCTTTGTCGCCCGCTCTTCCGCGATTCGTATTTTGCCGAACAGGATCACGCTTCGGTACGCCAGGCCTGAATCGCATTCAAAGCGGCCATAGTCGAACACCTCATCCGGCTCATCGATCTCGAAACAGACGCGCGGCTCGCACTCGACGTTGGCGCGAAAATGTCCCCTCGCGCTGGAGGTGTGAACATACACTTCGCCATTCATCCAGATGTAGAGAAGAGGAATGCAATAGGGATAGCCATCCTCGCCCACCGTGGCGAGCCGTCCGCTGAAGCCGCGCTCCAGCATTTGCCGGGCCCGTTGCTCGGGCATCACCCGGTCGGCGCGACGGAGCTGTGGCGTGCCCATGCGAACTTCCTGAACAGCAGCTTGAATTGCTCTGGCGCCGGGCATAGCGTCGTAATGGTCTTTCGAAAAGGTCCACTTCTTGCAATTGCCGCATACCACTTTGCGAACGTGGATTTCGGGGTGATGTCGTGAAAAGCCGGCAGAGCTGGGCGGACCTGTACGCCTTCGAGGTCACGCGCGCGGACGGCACGCCGCTGTTCCGCCAGCTCTATTTACAGCTTCGCTCCGCGATGCTGTCCCGGCGCCTGCGGCCGGGCACCAAGCTGCCGTCCACGCGGGAGCTGGCCTCGCTGCTCGGGGTGTCGCGTTCCGCGGTGGTTGCCGCCTATGAGCAACTTCTCGCGGAAGGATATACCTCCGGAAGGCGCGGCTCCGGCACTTACATATCGTCCGATCTTCCCGAACCGATTGACGGCAGCGCGCAGCGACGCAAGCGAGCGGTTGCGGCGATCACGTCCAGGGCCGCGCCAACACGGCCGATCGGTGATTTCGTCGATGTCACGGTTCAAAGCGAACAGCGCCCGTTCAATCTCGGACGTACGCTTGTGGACACCCGGACGGTAAAACTCTGGCGCAAGCTCAATGCCCGCGCCTCGCGTTCGCTGGACCCCGATCACCTCGGATATTCCGACCCGCGGGGAACGATCGAACTTCGAAGGACAATCTGCGATTACTTGCAGGCCGCTCGAGCGGTGCGATGCGATCCCGAGCAGATCGTGGTGACGACCGGCACGCAGCAGGCGGTCGACCTTGTCATCCGCGTTCTCGGCCGGGGTGAGGACGTCTGGGTCGAAGATCCCGGCTATCCCCTGACGCGACAGGCCCTGATCGCCGCCGGCGCAAAAGCCCATCCGATTCCGGTCGACCGGCAGGGCATCGACGTCGGCGCCGGCATCAAATCGGCACCGAACGCCCGCGCGGCGTTCGTGACCCCCTCCCATCAATTTCCGACCGGAGTGGCGCTTTCGATGGCGCGCCGCCTCGAACTGCTCGCCTGGGCTCGCAAGAAAAGTGCGTGGATCGTGGAGGACGACTATGCCAGCGAGTTTCGGTATGGTGGAAGGCCATTGGCCTCGCTTCAGGGCCTCGACGAGGGTGAGCGTGTGATCTACATCGGCACGTTCAACAAGGCGCTCTTTCCAGGCTTGCGAATGGGTTATGCGGTGGTGCCGCGTGGGCTGCTGCGAACGTTTGTCGCCGCCCGCTATCTGATGGATCGGCAGCCGCCGACCTTGTCCCAGGCGGTTGTTGCCGCTTTCATGCAAGAGGGACATTTCGCAGCGCATATTCGTCGAATGCGGCTGATGTATCGGGATCAGCGCGATCATCTGGTCGCTGCCCTCAAGCGCCGCCTCGGCGCCGAGCTGACGGTTGAGGCGCCGGACCAGGGGATGCACCTCGTTGCCTACACGCGGCGGGGCCTCTCGGATGTTGCCATCGAGCGGCAGGGACGCGAACACGGCGTCATCGTCCGTGCCATGAGCCGCCTGTATGTTGCCGCGCCGCCGCGATCGGCGCTTGTGCTTGGCTTCAGCGGCTTTCCATCGCGGTCGATCAATCCCGCGGTCGAGCGTCTGGCCGACGTGATCGGGTTTATGAGGTCAAAAGAAAAACCGAAATTGAAGGGAGCAGGATGATGGTCAGTTCAGAGGTTCTTTCCACGCGGGTCGAGGACGGCGTGGCTGTTGTAACACTGGGGAGTCCGACCCGGATCTTCTTCGATCCGGAATTGAGCGACGCTCTCCTGGCGGTGATGACCGCGCTTGCCGGCGACGACGCGGTGCGCGTCGTGGTGGTGACCGGAGGTGCGCCGGGATATTTCGTGCGGCACTACTCGGTGGCCGCACTCATTAGTTCGGGTGAACGGCTCAAGAGCTCCGGAAAACAATGGTCCGAGGATGCGCCCTACAATCCCGGCAGCTTCGCCGCCGCGATGCGCCTTGTCGAAGAGATGCCGAAGCCGGTCATCGCGGCAATTTCCGGCACCGCGATGGGTGGCGGGTTTGAATTTACCCTGGCCTGCGACATTCGCATCGCGCAAGCCGGCGATTATCAAATCGGGCTGCCGGAGATCAATATCGGAATTTTACCGGGCGGCGGCGGCACCCAGCGCCTGCCGCGGATCGTCGGAACGGCGGCAGCGTTGATGCATATCCTCACGGGGGGTCACGCTCTCCCCGCTCGAAGCGGCGCAGAAGGGGTTTGTCCACGAGGCGGTTGCGGGAAAAGCCCTGGACCGCGCCATGGAAATTGCCAGGCGGCTCGCATCGCATACCCCGCAATCCGTTCGCCATATCAAACGGCTGATCCGGAACGCGGTGGAAACGCCGCTGGATCGAGGTCTGCAGTTGGAGCGCAACCTGTTCATGGATTTGTGCGGCAGCGATGAGGCGATTGCGCGGATGCGCGCCTATGAGAACAAGCGCGCGACCGATCCCGCCCAGCGTTTGCAGCCTTGAACACCAGTCTAATCGCGTCTTCCGAATGCGAGACGCCATAGTGGGCGTTAGCCCTCAGGCATACCGCTCGGGTCGCGCGATCAGCCAGAAGGCGGCGGCGACGGGAAAGGTGATGGCGGCGGCCGAGATTAAGCTCAGCCAGATCGCCAGCTCGTGTATCGCCGTCGCGGAGCCATAGACCGCGAAATAGAAGATCGCCGACAGCACCGGCATCGCGATAGTCGCTGCAGCGAGGTGCCACCGGATCCCGCCGCTTCCACGCGTCAGACGAACACAAAGGCCCAGCAGCAGCCCGCAGCAGCCGGAAAGCGCGAGCAGGAGACCGACGGTGCCGAGCGGTAGCGGGTTTGCCCCTGTGCCGATCACGTGATTGATGACCAGAAGGGCGGCCAGCGGATTTGCAAGCGCCGCCGCCAGCGAGCCCAGCACGATCCGACGCTGCCGTGTTGCAGGATCGACCGGCGGCGGCGACGGCGCGGTCCCGGCAACCCCTGCGAAAGTCCGTCGTTCGGCGATATGCATCCGGACCAGCAGCACGAGAACGGCGACTGCGAGGGCGGGCGCGATCCACATCAATGGGAAAAACGGAAAGTGCAGCGGTCCCTCGGCGATGGCGACGAACAGCAAAACGCTGACGATCGGCAGCAACACACCGCGCCACCACCCGGCACGCGGCGTGGCCATTGCCATCTCCGGCCATGCGGCTCCCGGAACGCGGGCGGCTTTGCGCAGGATGACGAGTTCGCCCATCCACAGGAATGCGATGCTGAAGAGGTAGCAAAGGCCAAGATCTGCCGCGCACGCCCACCAAAACCAGTCCTGCCAGAATTTGAGAATAACCGGCAGGGTGATGAGGCCGGAGAGGAGAAGCCCCCAAAATTGCCATGCATGATAAACGCGCACGAATCGCACCAGGCGTTCCCTGGTCGGCGCATCGATCTGCAACACGAGCGGTGAGGTGCCGAGCGGCCGGACGAGAAATCCGCCGTCTGGCTCGGCCCGCAAGGAAATCTGCAGCCAGCTCATCTGCGCCCTCGCGCGGCCATTGTGATCTCCAGGTGAGATTTAACCGCCCAACAGCTTGGAGTTGCTCTGGTTAAAAATCAGTGCACTCGCGAGCGGGTGGAGCCGCTGGAGGCAAACCGGTTCTCACTTTCTCGGATCGTTTCCCTGGCCCTACCCCGCCCGCGCCGCGCGGCGCAGCGATTGCGGCGGCTGGCCGAAGGCGCGGATGAAGGCGCGGCGCATCCGTTCGGGATCGCGAAAGCCGGTGGATTGCGCGACGCGCTCGATCGCCTCGCCGGAGGATTGCACGCGCTGCCGCGCCACCTCGATCCGCAGGCGCTCGATCGCCTTCGACGGCGTGGTGCCGGTCTCCGCGATGAAGGCGCGGGTAAAATGCCGCGAACTCATACCGGCCTGCTCGGCGAGGTCTTCGCACCGTCAGCGGCGCATCGAGATGCTCGCGCGCCCAGGTCAAGCAGCGGCCCGAAGCGCCCCGAAGGCGCCTTCAATTCCAACAGCGTCGAGAATTGCGACTGGCCGCCGCTGCGGCGATCGATAGAGCACGAGCTGGCGCGCGGTCTTTCGCGCGATCTCCTCGCCAAAATCCTCCGTCGCCATCGCCAGCGCCAGATCGATGCCGGCGGTGATCCCCGCCGAACTCCAGATATTGCCGTCACGGACGAAGATGCGGTCGGGCTCCCAGTTTCACCCCGGGAAAGATCGAAAGAAAATGCCGGGTGCGCTGCCAATGCGTGGTGGCGCGGCGGCCGTCGAGCAGGCCGGCTTCGGCAAGCATGTAGGCGCCGGAGCAGACGCTGGCGAGCGCGGACGCCGCGCTTTGCGACTGCGCGCACGAACGCCAGCGTCTTGTCGCAAGTCGCCGCCGCATCGACGCCCTCGCCGCCGGCCACGATCAGCGTCGAGATCGCACCGGCCGCCTTCAGGCTGCGCGCCAGCATCTCGACGCCCGACGAGCTGCGCACCGGCCCCGGCGCCGCCGCCAGCACCTTGATCGACGGCGGCTGGCCGGCCAGGCGCGCGGCGATTTCGAACACCGAAATCGGGCCGGCGGCGTCGAGCAACTGGAAACCCGGAAATACGAGAACGCCGATCATGATCGTGCTATGTCCTGAAATGAGGGAAATATGGCATTTCGGACAGAAGACCATCATGGCAGGATATGCAAGGTCAAGTGGAGAAGTTCGTCACCTTGCGCGAAGACGCGCTCTGCGCTTTTGCCCGGCAATGACAACTCTCAAAACCTCGAAAGGCACGCCATGTCCGCCCACTTCAGATCGGCCTCGTGATATTTCCCAGGGTTACCCAGCTCGATCTCACCGGACCGGTGCAGGTGTTTTCAAGCGTGCCCGGCGCCAAGGTGCATCTGATCTGGAAACGGATCGAACCGGTCGCAAGCGACTCGGTGCTGACGCTGACGCCGACCATCACCTTCGCGGAATGCCCGCAGCTCGACGTGATCTGCGTCCCCGGCGGGGTCGGCACCGATGACATGATCAACGACGAGGAGATGCTGGCCTTCCTGCGCAGGCAGGCCGCGGGCGCGAAATACATCACCTCGGTCTGCACGGGATCGCTGGTGCTGGGCGCAGCCGGTCTGCTGCAAGGGCTACCGGCGGCGACGCACTGGACGGCGATGGATTTTCTGGGCGAGTTCGGCGCGACCCCGACCAAGACGCCGGGTCTGCGTCGACCGCAACCGCGTCACCGGCGGCGGCGTCACCGCGGGAATCGATTTTGCGCTGACGCTGGTATCGATGCTGGTCAACCGGCAGACCGCGGAAGCGATCCAGCTCCGTCTCGAATACAACCCGGCGCCGCCGTTCAATGCCGGCTCGCCCGACACCGCGCCGGCGGAAATTCTCGCGCTCATCAAGGAACGGATCGCGCCCGGGCAAGCCCGGCGCGGTGACGCCATCCGCCGCGCTGCCGCGCGGCTGACGCCGCCGCATTCGTCGGTGGCGTGAACCGCGCAAGAATTCACCGGACCGGGCGGGCGAACAGCTCGAAGGTGATGTTCCTCAGCCAAGTGTGGCCGGCGTCGCGGTGGTAGCGCTCATGCCAGAATTGGGCGATCTCGATGCGCGGCAGCGCGATCGGGGTCTCGTACCCTACCAGACCGAGCGGCTCAGCGAGCCGCCGCGCCAAGTTGGTCGGTAGCGTCGCCACGCCGTCGGTTTCGGCTGCGACAATGGCGCCGGCGATAAAGCTCGGAAGGCGCAGCATGACGTTGGCCGGCGCGATCGCGGAAGACAGCACGCGGTGCGCGGTGCGGTGCGCGGCGTGTCCGGTCTCCGAACCCGTCACCAGGATGTGGCGTTCGGCGAGAAAGCTCGACCGCGACAGTGATTTCGACGCGCGCGGGTGACGCTTGCGGAGCACGCTGGAATAGCCATCGAAATACAGGCGCTGGCGCCGCAGGTGGCGGGCGGCCTTGGGAAACGCGCCGAACGCAAGGTCCGCCTCGCCGGTTTCCAGCCTCGACTCGAACTGCCGCGCATCGAGCGGCACCGCGCGCACGCTGACGCCGGGCGCGATCGCCGCAAGGCGCGCGATCAGTGGCGGCAGAAACATGATCATGCCGACATCGGTCAGAAGCAGGCTGAAGCGCCGGTTGGAGGCGGCCGGATCGAAGCCGGTCGCCGCCGAGCGCAGGCCGTCGGCGGCCGCGAGAAGCACGCGCAAGCGATCGGCGATATCGAGCGCCCTTGCGGTCGGCTGCATCGCCTGGCCGTTGCGCACGAACAGCGGATCGGAAAACTGCGCCCGCAGGCGCCCAAGCATCTTGCTGACGGCCGGCTGCGTCGTATCCATCGCCTGCGCCGTTCGGGTGATGCTGCGCAACTGAAGCAGGATATCGAGGACGCGCAGCTCGCGCAGGCTCAACTCCGGATATGCTTGTAAGTCCATCTTTATCATTCCTGTTTCGGCATGGCTTAAGTCTCCGCCGGGAGCTAGGCTCCCGTCAATGACATCAGCCGGCTTCAGGCCGGCAGCGGAGGAGCTCCCATGGCCAAGTTCATCGTCGAGCCGCATTTCCGGCTGCAGGAATGGGTCGCGGAGGAAAAGGGTTATTTTCGCGACCAGGGGCTGGACTACGAGTTTCGCGAACTGATCCGCTCGACCGAAGGTCAGCACCATAACAAGGGCGGCCGCGGCGCTTTCCAGAGCATCGAACAGGGCCGCGAGGCCGACGTCAGCTGCGCCTGCCACTGGACGGTCAACGTGGCGGCCTCGAGCGGCCACACCAAACTGTACGCCGATTTGTACTCGGTCGCGCCGTCCGGGATTTTCGTGGCCGCCGATTCCAAGGTGCGCACGCCGGCCGATCTCGCCGATGTGCCGATCTCGGTCGGCTTCCAGTCCGGCAGCCATTATTCGACCATTCAGGCGCTGGAGCAGTATCTGCCGCAAAACCGGATCAACCTGATCTTCGAGGACGGCATGCTGTTCAGCCGCATGGAACGGTTCATCGACGGCAAAAGTCCGGCGGCGGCGCTGTTCAACGGCCCCTATTACCTCGCCGAACAGCTCGGCTTCCGCAAGGTGATCGACACCACCTTCATGATATCGGCGATGATCAAGGGCGAGCCCGACCCGGAAGACATTCGCCGCTATTTTCGCGCGCTGCGCGTGGCGCAACGCGACATCGATCTGCGCCCCGAACTCTACACCCACTACTACAAAAACGAATTCCCCGAGCGTTTCCATGCCATGATGGATACGCGGCGCTGGGGACCGGGCGAACGAATTGTGTTCGAACCCTATTCGAAACAGGTGTTCGAGGAATCCTTCGACTGGATCGCCAGGCACAAGATCTTTCCCGACGGCCAAATGGGACCCGGCGACTACGATACCGCGACGATCTCCTTTGCCGCACAGTAGCGCCGCCGTTCGACCGCTTCCCTCCAAGTTGCAGGAGCAGGCTGATGTTGACGAAACTGTTGGTTCGATGGCTCGCGCCGGTCTGCATGCTTCTGGCGCAACCGCAATTGGCCACCGCGGCCGAGGATATCTTGAAGATCGGCCTGATCGTGCCGCTGACCGGGGGCCAGGCCTCGACCGGCAAGCAACTGGCCAATGCGGTCAAGCTTTACATGAGCGAAAACGGCGACACTGTTGCGGGGCGGAAGATCGAGGTCATCGTCAGGGATGACGGCGCGGTGCCTGAAAACACCAAGCGCATCGCCCAGGAGCTGATCGTCAACGACAAGGTCGGCATCATTGCGGGATTTGGCATCACCCCTGCCGCGCTGGCCGCCGCACCGCTCGCGACGCAAGCCCGGATCCCGGAAATCGTCATGCTGGCCGGCACCTCCATCATCACCGAGAAATCGCCCTACATCGTGCGCACCTCCTTTACGCTGGCGCAGTCGTCGGTGATCATCGGCGACTGGGCGGCGAAGAACGGAATCAAGAAGGTCGCAACACTGACCACCGACTACGCGCCCGGCAACGACGCGCTTCAGTTCTTCAAGGCCCGCTTTGTCGCCGGTGGCGGCGAGATCGCCGACGAGGTCAAGGTTCCCCTGGTCAATCCGGATTTCGCCCCGTTCCTGCAGCGCATGAAGGACGCCAAACCCGATGCGCTGTATGTGTTCGTCCCCGGCGGACAGGGCGGCAACTTCATGAAGCAATATGCCGAGCGCGGGCTCGACAAGGCCGGGATCCGGATCATCGGCCCCGGCGACGTCATGGACGACGATCTCCTCAACAACATGGGCGATGCCGCGCTCGGCGCGGTCACCGCGCACATGTATTCGGCCGCCCACAACTCGGCCAAGAACAAGGCATTCGTCGCGGCCTACGGCAAGATGTTCGGCTCGCGCCCGGGTTTCGTGGCGGTCGGCGGCTATGACGGCATTCACCTGGTCTACGAGGCGCTGAAGAAAACCGGCGGCAAGTCCGACGGCGATGGCCTAGTCGAAGCCATGAAGGGCATGAAGTGGGAAAGCCCGCGCGGGCCGATCTCGATCGATCCCGACACCCGCGACATCGTGCAGAACATCTACATCCGCAAGGTCGAGAAGGTGGACGGCGAACTCTACAACGTCGAATTCGCGACCTTCGAGGCGGTGAAGGATCCCGGCAAGACGCCGAAGTGACGGCGCAACGTTCCCCGGATGCTGCGCAGCACGAAGTGGTGCGCTGCTGAACCGGGGTCCATCAAGCCGCGTTCTTGCGGGTGAGGTCCCGGCTCTGCGGTGCATCGTGAAGGACGCTGCACCGCGTCCGGGACACGGCGTCTCATTTGCTCAACCGCAAACAGAAAAAGGCCGCCCGGTTTCCCAGACGGCCTTTCCTGTCCTACGGCAGCTTCACATTGACGGGCGATTTCAGAACCTCTGCACCGGGGGCCTATCTCCCGGCCGTATTCTGATCGGTAGCCGCTGCAAATCGGGACAGTCGCGAACTGGAGCCCGAACCGTACGCGATGGTCTCCCACCTCCGTAAGATGGCTCATTGAGCCACCATCGCGGGCCGACGGCAACAGCGGGGCGACAGATGTCCCCGTTGATCCCGTTGTTCACAGGCTGATTAGTTCGAGAATTTCAGCTTCCCGGCGTCCAGGGCTGGTAATCGCCGGTCGCCGCGGGACGGCGGCCACTGGCCAGCGTCGAGCCCGGCGGACGATAGGCCGCTGGCGTCCCCGTCATGTTGGCAAGATGCGGCTGCTCCCATTCGTGCGGCTCGTAGCTCTCTTCGCTCGGCGCGACGTCGACGGTGTGATGCAGCCAGCCGTGCCAGGACGGCGGCACCCGGGTTGCCTCCGCATAGCCGTTATAGATCACCCAGCGCCGCTCGAAGCCGAGCGTCGGATCGATCTTGCGGCCCCGGGTGCGGAAATAGCGGTTGCCCTGCTCGTCCTCGCCGACCAGTTCGCCGAACCGCCAGGTCCACAATTGCGTGCCGAAAGTCTGGCCGTTCCACCATGTGAACAGTTTGAGCAGAAAGAGCTTCATGGGCCGGGCCGGTTCGAGGGGGGCAATTGCGGCCCTGATGCCACCGGCGGGCGGAATTGTCCAGACAAGTCCGCCACTGTCACGTCGGTCGCAGCCTGCGATCCGCCGGTTTGGCGGCCCATCGCCGTGGAATCGGCGCAATCCGTTCATGCCGGATACAGTTTCGTTTTGTCAGCCTCAAGCGCGCGCACAATCGTGCGAAGCGCGGGAACGCCTGCCTTCGCAGAAGGTTAGCTTTCGAGAATGTCCCGCATATGGAGCCAATGATGATTAATCTTCGAGTTTTGAGTACGGTTGCCGCAATCGCCGTGCTGTTGCCGATGGCCGCGCCGACGGCAAGTTTCGCCGAAAATCCGAGAGCCGCAGCCGGCGTCCGCGTCGGTGGCGGTGGTGGCGCACCGGCTGCGCGCTTCAACGGTGGCGGCGGCGCTGCACGTTTCAACGGTGGCGGCGGTGCCCCGGTCGCGCGTTTCAATGGCGGCGGCAGCGCTGGCCCGATGGTCAGCGGCGGTGCGCCGCAAGCGCGCTTCAGCGACGGTCGCAGCGGCTGGCGTGATGGCGATCGACATCGCCACGGCGGCGGCTTTGGCCCCGGTTTTGCGGCCGGCGCGATCATCGGCGGCGCGGTCGCTTCGCAGAGCTACGGTTATTATGGCGGACAGGGCTACTACGCGCCCGGCTACTACGATGACCAGTATTACGATGCGGGTCCGGTCGCGGTGGCGCCCGCCCCCGGCGGCGACGATGCGGTCGCCTGGTGCATGCAGACCTACCAGTCCTACGACCCGGCGTCGGGGACCTATCTCGGTTACGACGGTTTTCGGCATCCCTGCCCGTAACCTTGCCCCTTCCCCGGATGCAGAGCAGCACGAAGTGGTGCGCTGCTGATCCGGGGTCCATCCCTGCAGTGTTCTGGTGTAGGTCCCGGCTCTGCGGAGCAGCGTGAAGAACGCTGCACCGCGTCCGGGACACGGCATCACGATCGCGTCGCCAGCACGACGCCCAAAAGCGTAAACACCAGCGAGGCGATCTGCCCCGGGCCGAGCGGCTCGTGCAGCGCCAGCGCTGATGTCACCACGCCGATGACCGGCACCGCCATGGTGCCGATCGCCGCGACGGACGCCGGCAGCCGCGCGAGTGCGGCAAACCAGCTCACATAGGCGATGCAGAACTGAACCAGCGTGGAATAGAGGATCAGGGTCCAGCCGAGATGGGTCACCGCGGCCAGGTCGGCCTTCTCGACGAACCAGCCGGCGAGCGCCACCGGCAGGCAGCCGATCCCGATCTGCCAGGCAGCGGCCGACAGCGGCGGCAGGTTCAGCGGCAGCTTCTTCGCCAGGATCGTGCCGACCGCAAAGCCGACCGAGCCGCACAGCGCCATGATGATTCCCGGCAGCTTTTCCATGCTCGCCGCAAAACCGTTGCCGCCCATGATCGCGCTTAAGCCCGCGAACGCCATCACCAGCGAAATCACGCGCACGAGGTTCGGCCGCTCGCCGAGCACGGGCCAGGCCATCAGCGAGGCCCAGATCGGCATGGTGTAGGCGATCAGCGCAGCCTCGCTCGCCGGCAGCCACAAGAGCGCCAGCCCCATCAGCACCATCCAGCAGGCGACGTTGAGAAAGGCCGCCATGAGCAGCCGTGGCCACTGGTCGCGCGGCACCTGCAGGCTTTGGCGGCTGAAAAGAGCCAGCAGCGCCAGCAGGCCCGCGCCGATCACGCCGGTGGTGCCGCGCAGAATCAGCGGCGGCACTTCGGCCAGCAGGTATTTGGTGACGGGCCAATTAAAACCCCAGCCGACCGAGGTGATGGCGAGGAACATGAGGCCCGCGGGCGTGATATGAGCCCGCCGAACGATCGGCTTTAAATCTGTCATCGGGTGTTCGACCGGCAGGAATTGGCGGGCACCATGCCGGTTATCGGGCGCCCCTGGCCATCGATCGGCCGGCATGCCTGCCTCTACCTCCGTAGCGTTACGTGAGTCTCCCCGTGGCAACCCCTCAGGCACAATAAATAGTTGTCCTGTGAACAGCGGGACGAAGCCAAAAACTTCTCTCCCAAAACATTTTTTTTCGCTTGGGAATCCCTGAGGACTCACTGATACTTGGGCGAGACGGGGGTCGCGGAGCGACCCCTGTTTTCCCCTGATTTCCACCATATTTAGTATTTGATTCAGGAACTCGTACTAGTGCTTGACGGGCGCAACGGAGTTGTCCTAGCTTTCTAACTGTTCGGCGCGAGTGTGTTTGGGTCCCGCCGGTCCTCCCAGATGGGTTCCGTAAATCACCACTCCGCCGGCCGGTCGAGGCCGCGGGGACGGGCTGTCCTGTCCCGATTTTGGGAGATTTTGGGAGTGCCAAAAACGGGCCAAAAATGGCTCAGGTGACACGTTGGGGCGTTAGGTGATGGAGCCATGGTTGGGAGCCATGGGCCAATCAAGGGGTGGCGTTGAGGGCATGACCTGGAAAAACGGAAAAGCGGCGTTCCGTCAGGACATGGGAGTGAAACAGGGCCGGGTCCACCCGGTCGAGCTTGCGGACTCTTGGGCCAAAGTCGTCTCCGACTTTGGTGGGTTCGCTCAAGGAAACAACACCCGGCGCCGCCATAAAACGGTGGTCCGGTCAAAACAAAAAATGGGGTACGACAATGCGAATCGAACGGCGCAACACCACTGAAGGCCAGTCACCCTACGCAGGGATTGATTTCAGATTTACGACATCTGAGATCCGCAATCCTGACGGGTCCGTGGTTTTTCGGCTCGAAAACGTCGAGGTGCCGGAATTCTGGTCGCAGGTCGCCTCCGACGTGCTGGCGCAGAAGTATTTCCGCAAGGCCGGCGTCGCCGCCCGCCTGAAGAAGGTCGAGGAAGAGACCGTGCCGTCCTGGCTGTGGCGCTCGGTGCCCGACACCGAGGCGCTCGCCGACCTCCCGGAATCCGAGCGTTATGTCAGCGAGCTCTCCGCCAAGCAGGTGTTCGACCGCCTCGCCGGCTGCTGGACCTATTGGGGCTGGAAGGGCGGCTATTTCAGTTCGGAAGAAGACGCGCGCGCCTTCTCCGACGAGCTGCGCTACATGCTGGCGAAGCAGATGGTGGCGCCGAACTCGCCGCAATGGTTCAACACCGGGCTGCACTGGGCCTACGGCGTCGATGGCCCCGGCCAGGGCCACTATTACGTGGACTGGAAGACCGGCAAGCTGACCAAATCCAAATCGGCCTACGAGCATCCGCAGCCGCACGCCTGCTTCATCCAGGGCATCGAGGACGACCTCGTCAACGAGGGCGGCATCATGGACCTCTGGGTGCGCGAGGCGCGTCTGTTCAAATACGGCTCCGGAACGGGGTCGAATTTCTCGCGGCTGCGCGGCGAAGGCGAAAGGCTTTCCGGCGGCGGCCGCTCCTCCGGCCTGATGAGCTTCCTCAAGATCGGCGACCGCGCCGCCGGCGCCATCAAATCCGGCGGCACCACGCGGCGCGCCGCCAAGATGGTCGTGGTCGACGCCGACCACCCGGATATCGAGACCTATATCGACTGGAAGGTGAAGGAGGAGCAGAAGGTCGCCGCCCTCGTCACCGGCTCAAAACTCAACCAGCGGCACCTCAAGGCCGTGCTGAAAGCCTGCGTCAACTGCGAGGGTTCTGGCGACGACTGTTTCGACCCCGAGAAGAACCCGGCGCTCCGCCGTGAAATCAAGCTCGCCCGCCGCGCCATGGTCGCCGACGGCATGATCAAGCGCGTCATCCAGTTTGCGAAGCAGGGCTACAAGGAAATCGATTTTCCGATCTACGACACCGACTGGGATTCGGAGGCCTACCTCACGGTATCAGGCCAGAACTCCAACAACTCGGTATCGCTGAAGGACGATTTCTTGCGCGCGGTGGAAACCGATGGGGACTGGAACCTGATCGGCCGCACCAACAAAAAGGTGACGAAAACCCTGAAAGCGCGCGACCTCTGGGAAAAAATCGGTCACGCCGCCTGGGCGTCGGCCGACCCGGGGCTGCACTTCAACACCACCATGAACGACTGGCACACCTGCAAGGCCTCGGGCGACATCCGCGCCTCCAATCCCTGCTCGGAATACATGTTCCTGGACGACACCGCCTGCAATCTGGCGTCCGCCAACCTGATCACGTTCTACAACACCACGACCAAGCAGTTCGATGTGGGCGCTTACGAGCACCTCTGCCGGCTCTGGACCATCGTGCTCGAAATCTCCGTGATGATGGCGCAATTCCCCTCCAAGGCGATCGCGCAACTGTCTTTCGAATTCCGCACGCTGGGTCTCGGCTTTGCCAATATCGGCGGGCTGTTGATGACCATGGGCCTGTCCTACGACAGTAAAGAAGGCCGCGCGCTGTGCGGCGCCCTGACCGCGATCATGACCGGGATTTCCTACGCCACCTCGGCCGAGATGGCGAAGGAGCTCGGCCCCTTCCCCGGCTACAGGAAGAATTCCGCGCACATGCTGCGGGTGATCCGCAACCACCGCCGCGCTGCGCACGGCGAAAGCCGCGGCTATGAGGCGCTGGCCGTCAATCCCGTGCCGCTCGATCATGCCTCCTGCAAGCAGGCCGATATCATCGAGCACGCCAAGGCCGCCTGGGACCGCGCGCTCGAGCTCGGCGAGGTCAATGGTTTCCGCAACGCGCAGGTAACCGTGGTGGCGCCGACCGGCACCATTGGCCTGGTGATGGATTGCGACACGACAGGCATCGAGCCGGATTTCGCGCTGGTGAAATTCAAGAAACTCGCCGGCGGTGGCTACTTCAAGATCATCAACCGCGCCGTTCCCGAGGCGCTGCGCGCGCTCGGCTATCGCGAGGCCGATATCGCCGAAATCGAGGCCTATGCGGTCGGCCACGGCTCGCTCTCCAATGCGCCGGCCATTAACATTTCCACCTTGAAAGCCAAGGGCTTCACCGACGATGCTCTGGCAAAGGTGGAAGCCGCATTGCCGACCGCCTTCGACATCAAATTCGCCTTCAACAAATGGACCTTTGGCGAGGACTTTTCTGCGCGACACGCTGAAGATCGAGCCGGAAGCGATCGCTGCGCCCAATTTCGACCTGCTCGCCGCGGTCGGATTTTCCAAGCGCGAGATCGAGGCCGCGAACGTGCACATCTGCGGCGCGATGACGGTGGAAGGCGCGCCGCATCTGAAGGCCGAGCATTACAGCGTGTTCGATTGCGCCAACCCCTGCGGCAAGATCGGCAAGCGCTATCTCTCGGTGGAAAGCCACATCCGCATGATGGCGGCGTCGCAGCCGTTCATCTCCGGTGCGATCTCAAAAACCATCAACATGCCGAACGACGCCACGGTGGAGGATTGCAAATCCGCCTATCTCTTGTCCTGGAAGCTCGCGCTGAAGGCCAACGCGCTCTACCGCGACGGCTCGAAGCTGTCGCAGCCGCTGAACTCGCAACTGATCAGCGACGACGAGGAGGAAGACGACGCGATCGAGCTGTTCATGGAGAAGCCGATGGCCGCGCGCACCGCGGCCCTTTCGGAAAAAGTGGTGGAGCGGCTGGTCGAGCGCATCGTGGTCATGCGCGAGCGCGAGCGGATGCCGGACCGGCGCAAGGGCTATACCCAAAAGGCCGTGGTCGGCGGGCACAAGGTGTACTTGCGCACCGGCGAATATGACGACGGCCGGATCGGCGAGATCTTCATCGACATGCACAAGGAAGGCGCGGCACTTCGCTCCTTCATCAACAACTTCGCGATCGCGGTCTCGCTCGGCCTGCAATACGGCGTGCCGCTGGAGGAATATGTCGACGCCTTCACCTTCACCCGCTTCGAGCCGGCCGGCCCCGTGCAGGGCAATGACTCGATCAAATATGCGACCTCGATCCTCGACTATGTGTTCCGCGAACTTGCGGTCAGCTACATGGGCCGGTTCGATCTCGCCCATGTCGACCCCTCCGAATCCAACTTCGATGCGATCGGCAAGGGCGTCGAGGAAGGCCGCGCGCCGGACGCCCCCAACAACAAGTATCTGTCGAAGGGCCTGACCCGCTCGCGCACCGACAATCTCGTTGTCATGCGCGGCTCTTCACCCTCCCCCCTCGGTGGGGAGGGTGGCCCACGCAGTGGGCCGGGTGGGGGGACGCAAAACGTCACCTCCCTCTCCTCCCACAACGCCAACGCCCGCGCCTCTGACGCCATCGAAGGCGCGGTCGCGCTGAAGCAGGAAGCCCAGCACGATCTGTCGCCGACCGAAAAGCTGGAAGCCTTGCAGTGGAGCAAGGCCGGCGCCGCGGCCGCCGCCGCCCCGTCAAAGGCCGAACGCCGGGCGGAAGCGAAAGCCAAAGGCTATGAAGGCGAGATGTGCGGCGAATGCGGGAATTTCACGCTGGTGCGGAATGGCACGTGCATGAAGTGCGACACGTGTGGCAGCACGACGGGGTGTTCGTAAGCTCTCACTGACCGTCAAGCCCGGGTGCCTGTCCCCGACTAGATCGGGGATGACCCGGGAATCCACGGATAAAGGGCGGCCGAGAGGCCGCCTTTTGGACTTTAGCTAAACCGAAAGCACCCCATGCAATAGATGCCTTGGCGAGATAATCTAGACTGCATTATTTTGGCTGACCATTCGGGCTGCATTTATTGTGCAGGGACGACATGCGGCGACACATCGAGCGTCCATCTCGTTCAAGCACGTCCTCAATGACCTCTCGAATTCGTTCGATGCCGCCGGACCCTTACTGCCACTTCGTCGCCGAACTTGAATTTCCGGTAGTTCTGTCCGCCCGTAGCTCGGATTAAGGGACAGAGTAATCTGCCGTCTCGGACGAAAAAGCGGCGGGTTACGTCTCCGGCAAACCCGCCCTACGAGCTCACACTGGGCTTGCATTCGAGTAATTTATTTTGGCTTGTGGGTATTTTGCTAGCAATTGATCCAGCTGCGGCAGAAACGCTATCGACCGATTGCTGAGCGCCCACGTCTTATTGTCAGAGAAGTAACAAATCCTTGTCGCCAATATAAAATCTACGAAAATCGTAATTCGACCCGGTTATGGTCTTTAGCTCCGAAGCGGCTTTCCGAAACTCGTTTCCCTCTAACTTGCCCGGAATTCCTCAAAAATTTTCCGGCGGATGATTTCTTGTAGTTCGCTTACGGATACTCCGTTAGCCACGAGAGCGTTCGAATCCGTAAAGCTCACTCGTCGCTTGTAAGTTGAGAACATCTCATCGCCAATCTTAGATTGTAACGCTGACAATCTGTAAAACCTTCATCGTCTTCGTGTCTTCCGCGCTTTCTTCTTATCTTTCATCTGATATTTCGGTCGCATCGTAACTCGGCACAGCTCTGCTGCGAAATCCAGAACGTCTGCCGTACTCGTGCGGGCAAGCCTCGCACGGAATAGATCTGCTCATGAGCCCAACGAGTCATTATGTCGCAGCAAATTGCAGACACGCTTCTGACTCGCATCGACCGCCTCGTCGCTCAGATTCCAATTCAGCAACGCTCAACTATCGAATTTCGCGTCCGAAACGTCGCGCCGCATCTTTGCAGATACTGATGCGTAGCGTACGTCGGCAAAATATCTTTACTGACCATTGGCGTACCGTATCCTTGGAGCTCGAATGTCTGCCGTCCTCCGTGTCTCTTAATTCCGACACAAATTTGCCTGCTGTCTAACTATGAGATCATGCTGACGTCTCGCGTCCGTCCCAATCACCAAATTCTTCCGACTGCAACGAAGGATCGCATGCGAAGTTCGATTGGTCGCAAAACACGCTAATATCGTCTTCCGGATAGTTTTGGCGAGCGCCAGAGGTAGGCTTTCAGGCCGTGTTGCTGCATCTCATAGCTATCGCTGCTCGCACCTTGGCCTTCAGTGCCTCTGGGTGATCGCCAGCCAGAAAGACATCCGCCGGGATTATCTCCTTACCCTCATTGGCGGCCTTCTTGCCGAATGGATCAACGTGAGACCACTCATGCTCCATCAACTTCGAGCCATCATCTTCCACCCGCCCTACGCCCTTTTACGCCTCGCGCGGAAATGCTATATCTCACGCATGACCACCGCCGAAGACATCGAAAAGGCCGTCGAACAGCTGGCCCCGCGTGAGCTGGCGCGATTTCGCGCGTGGTTCGAAACGTTCGACGCGGAGCAATTCGACGCCGCAATCGAGCGGGACGCCCGGGCCGGCAAGCTCGACGCGCATGCAGATGAAGCCCTTGCCGCGCATCGCGCCGGGCGCTCGCGCGACTTGTGAGGCATTTCGCTTCACCAAAATTCTGGACTGCTTACGAGGCCTTGCCGCTTCCGGTTCGAAAGTTGGCCGACGCCAATTACGCGCTTCTCAAACACGATCCGCGCCATCCGTCGTTGCAATTTAAAAAAGTCGGACGTTATTGGTCCGTCCGGGTCGGCCTGCGCTATCGAGCGCTCGCTGTAGATGTTGACGGCGGCTATCTCTGGTTCTGGATCGGCTCGCACGCCGACTACGATCGGTTGATTGGCTGAGCCCGACGATCTGACGTGATTTGCTGAAGCACTCCCACCCCCGACCCTTCCCCGCCACTTCGCTGCGCGAAGCGGAGGGAGGGGAGAAGAAGAGCGACCTGTTCGCCGGCGGACTGGTCGCGCGACCCGTTGGCTATTGCGCCATACTCCCTCACGCAACATCGGCCCGCGCGCGCGCTGTCTCCGCCGCGGCGAGCGCATCGAGATCGACGAGCTGCGGATCGTCGGGACTGATATCGCCATCGAACCGTCCGCTGCCGTGAATGTGCATCAGGGTTTGCACACGCCGGGCATTCAGATAGTCCACATGCTGATGCCGCAGCGCGACCGGCAGCAACTTTTCCGGCAAACCGACAAGCGCAAACGCCGGAACGCTGCGCACCTCGCTGCCTTCCCGCCAAAGCAGTGGGTTGAGCGTGTAGATCATATGCCGCTCGATCTCCGGAGGCGGCGGTTGCTCCGGCTCGGGTGACGCCGACGGCTGCAATGTTTGCGTTGCCGGCGCGCGTGCGCACCGCGGCGGACCGCAGCTCCCAGCAAACCAGGTCGGTCGCCGCGAGAACCTCACGCCGCACCGCGTCCACGCTGGCCGAGAACCTCATCGCTTCCGGCATCGACACCGCGCCTTTCGCGACAGCCTCGACCAGCGCCGCGGCACCGGCGCCAAATCCCGGGGCGGCCTGTTCGATTGCCGCGGCCATCGCCTCGATTGCGTCCGCCCTCATGTTGCGTTCGCGCTGCGCCCTGGCGTCAGCCAAAGCGCGCTCGGTCGAAGCGACCTGCTCGTCGAATTCCGCCAATGCGGCGCGCAGGGTCTTGGCGCGGTCCTCGACGGCGCGCAGCCGGGCCTCTGCCCGATCGAGCTTCGCATTGCTGGCACCGGCCACTGCAAGCTGTTTGGCCGCGCCGCGTTTTTCTGCAAGTTCCGCCTCGGCGATGCTCACCCTGTCGGCCAGTTTCAGCCGCGCCGCCTGCTTTTCCCTGAGCGCGCTTTCGAAGCGCTCGACGGGGCTGAGCTCACGCTTGAAGAATGCCATGGCAATTTCCTCGCGGATCTCGATCCTCCCGGCGAATCAGCCGGCAGATCACACAAGGATTGTACCCGAAAACCGGGATAGGATTGCGGCTTGCCCCGGCACATGCCCGGAGCCTGTCATCGGGCCGCGCATTCTCAGCGGTCCGTTGGGCTAGCCCGCCCGCGCCCCAATCGTCATCACCCGCGTAGGCGGGTGATCCAGTAACTCCACCGGCGCCGGCGATTTAATCGATAGGCTGCAGTGTACTAGGCCGTGTACCCATAAACCCAGCGACGAACGCAATGTCTGCTTTGCCCCTGCAGCCGCCGAGTTGTGCGGCAGCGCAATATGTCGCGATGGGCCATGAGGCGACATCGTCCGCAAAACGAAAGCCGCCAAGCTTGAAAGCTACATCGTCGACGGCAAGTTCTTTGCGATACAGTTCTATTCCGACGTCGAGGGCGGAGTGATCTCTCTTCCCCTCTCCCACAAGAGGAGAAGGAAGGTGGCGTCACCCGAACTGCGCGACCACGGCTGACCACAGACGCCAGATTTCGGGGGACTTTTCATCGACGGCGGTCTGCACCATGACCAGCTTCGAGGGCGGATCAACGAGGATGCGCTGCCCGAGGTACCCCAAGAGCGCGAATTGCCGTCTGCTGCCGGGAAACAGGTAGACCTGATAGCCGTACCCGAACCCTCCCTCGGCCTTTGCCAGATACGTCTCGGAGGCGCGCACCGTGGTCGCATCAATCATCCACTGTGCAGGTATGATCTGTTTGCCCTCCCACGCTCCGTCGTGGGCCAGCAGACGGGCGAGCCGCGCGTAGTCGCGCAGTACCGCATTGAAGAACCCGTGCGCTACCTCACGGCCTTCCGCATCAATCAGCCATTTGGCATCCGCTTCCGTGCCGATCGGCTGCCAGACTTTTTCCTGGAGATAGCCGCACATTGATTGACCGGTCGCGTAACGCAGCACGAGACCAAGCACATCCGTCTCGATGCTGGCGTAATGGAATCGCGTCCCCGGCGGCGCGATCCGTTGGTTGAATTGCGCGATGCTGGCAACGGTGCCTTTTTGGGAAAACCAGTGCTTGCGCACCATGTCTCCCCACAGGCGATCGAGGTCGTCTCCGCTGCCTTTCGCTTCGTCGTTCTCTTCACCGAACTTCACGCCAGACGACATGTGCAGCAGCGCGCGTATCGGCGTTGCACCGTATTCCGTGCCTTTCAAGCCGGGAACATAGGTCTCCGCAGCATCGTCGATCGACTTGATCGCGCCTTCCGAGATCGCGATCCCTATCAGCATTCCGGTGATCGATTTTGCCATCGACTGCGATATCAGCCGGTCCCGATCGGTGCGGCCGTACTGGTAGCGCTCAACCAGAATCAGATCGTCCTTGGCGATCAACAGACCCGTCACCGGATTGCGCGCCAGATACTCTGCAAGGGAAGCGCCGCTGCCCTTGTACTGGTAGCTGACATCCGACGGCGCCCGCTTGAACGGCCAGGCCGTTGCGGCGCGAACAACATGACGCGTCGGAAATATCTCGTCGAAGTGACTGAATGCGCCGACGCGATATTTCGGCGATGCCGGATTGCCGGGCTGGTAGATCCGCCAGCGGTCCTTGATCGGGTAGTTCTCGGCCGCACCGTAAAGCTCGGCGTCCGGGCCACTGGCGGAAAAAGACGGGCCATCGCCGCTCCCGGCAGCCCAACTCCACTTCGCCGACGCCGCAACGCAGGTTGCCGCAAGTCCGGTCAGGACAGAGCGTCGCGAGAGTGCTTTCCCGGCGCCGCCCAGACCTGCAATAAACTCGCGGCGCTTCATGCCCCGCTCCCAAGGTTCAGGATCGCAGCAGTCTAAGAAACCGAGTTGGATACAGGGAAGACGTCCGAGGGCCTTCCGCAATAAAAAATCTGGCGGGTCGCCAACTTCCGAAATGGGTCATTTTCGACGGATTCAGCGGGGGTTGTCGGCAGGTTGATCTCCGCTTCTACCCCGTTAGCCGCGAACCAGGGCCGGCCAGAAGCGTTGCGCTTGGACGGACCCCCGTGATTCAAACTCCCAAACTGGGGGTCGAATCATGCGCTACGAACTCGCCGACTATGAATGGGTTGCCATCAAGCCCATGCTGCCCAACAAGCCGCGTGGCGTTCCTCGGGTAAACGACCGGCGTGTCCTCAACGGCATCTTCTGGGTCCTGCGATCCGGGGCACCCTGGCGCGATTTGCCAGATCATTTTGGTCCTTACACGACCTGCTAAAACCGTTTCGTGACTGGCACTGAAGCCCGGCGAAGCCTCCGGCGTAGACGGGTCGCGGCGTATGGCGGAAGGTTGTGAAGCGCCACCAGGAGCTCGCCGCATATGTACGCGCCCCGTGCAGCGGCGCATCTTTTCATGACCGATGAATTTTCACGCAAATGTTAGGGCGTCGATGCCGAGGCCTGCCCTGGCAAGCGAGGTTTGCCGGAATAAATCGATGGTCTTCGCTCTCTTCATTGATACGGAATGCATAAGTTATCTCATCGCTTTATGGCTCGGCAATCGCACCAACCTGAACCCGCAAATCCCCGGGGGAGTCAGTGGCATTGGCTTTTCATATCGCAGTCGCGCAAGCGCGAAATTCTGGCGCGGAAAAGGAATGGAGAATCACGATGACTGGACTAAAAATGCTCGTCACGGCGGCTCTGATATCGACCATCCCGGCAGCTTGCGCATTGGCGCAGGATGCACTTTCAGACCCGGCAACTTTTCAGGCGATGTATCCAAATCGGGATGTGCTGAATGGCGGCGAGCTCACGCCCGCAGGCAGACTGGCCTTGCAGCAGGCTGGTGGGGCCTCCGCGACAAACAATTCCTATGCCGCGGTGGGCAACGCCGGCCGGGGCGGATCAAAACGGCACTCCATGATCCCTGCGCATTGAACTGAGCCGCAGGGTTCACGAGCCACCCAATCGTCATCACCCGCGTAGGCGGGTGATCCAGTACTCCACCGGCGCCGGTGATGGAATCGAAAGGCTGCGGCGTACTGGATACCCCGC
Organism: uncultured Alphaproteobacteria bacterium; assembly: GCA_963742425.1. Lineage (GTDB taxonomy): Bacteria > Pseudomonadota > Alphaproteobacteria > Rhizobiales > Xanthobacteraceae > Bradyrhizobium. The sequence continues at coordinate 223,306 of CAVULR010000001.1, read as the reverse complement.
CTTCGCGGGGTATGACGACCGAAGTCCGCATGGCGGATCAGCGCAGCGTAATCCGCCGTTCTTCCGTCATTGCGAGGCGCAACGCGCCGAAGCAATCCATCTTCTTTACGCGGCTTCTTTACGCGGCTCTGGATTGCTTCGCCGAGCCTGTCATCGGGCGGCACGTCGTACCGACCCGATGGCTATTGCGCCCTTCCCGCCTGCTCGAAACCAGGCAGGCGGGCATGATCGGACGAATTCAACGGCTTTCGTCGTGAACCGCATCGAGCAAAGCGAGAAGCTCGGCGACAACCTCGTCGTAATAGCTGCTCAGCGGCTCGATTTTTTGCAGCTGCGCATCAACCTCGTCAGCGAGCACCGCAGGCTCGGCAGGTTCGGACGGGGCTTGCTCATCAAGTGACGACCCGCCCGCGGGCACTAGTCTAAGACCACCGGATCTCATTTTACTCCCTCACACTTACATGGGCCCGACGCTGGTCCTTCATTGGCGTGGACATTTGAGAGCATATTTAGGCGCTTCCGCGCCGCTTCGATGGCTCAAACAAAGCCAAACCGAGCTTTCGCCTTCGCTCGTCGAGCGGCGGATGCGCGGAGCGACTTGTCGCCGAAGTCCGTAGGGCGGACTGGCGCAGCGTAATCCGCCGTTCCCGCGCGAGCCCTCCAACCGTCATCACCCGCGTAGGCGGGTGATCCAGTATTCCACCGGCGGCCGTGACGTAATCGAAAGGCTGCGGCGTACTGGATACCCCGCTTTCGCGGAGTATGACGGAAGCGAGCGTAGCCCGGATACCCCGCATACGCGCGAGCCCTCCAACCGTCATCACCCGCGTAGGCGGGTGATCCAGTATTCCACCGGCGCCCGTGACGTAATCGAAAGGCTGCGGCGTACTGGATACCCCGCTTTCGCGGAGTATGACGGAAGCGAGCGTAGCCCGGATACCCCGCATACGCGCGAGCCCTCCAACCGTCATCACCCGCGTAGGCGGGTGATCCAGTATTCCACCGGCGCCCGTGACGTAATCGAAAGGCTGCGGCGTACTGGATACCCCGCTTTCGCGGGGTATGACGGCCGTTTATGAAGCGCCAACGGCACCCTGGCGCTACGTTCTACTTTGCATGGGGTTGTTTTCGATATTTTTTGGTTTGGAGGCAGCTCAACCCCTCTTCGGCTGCCAGCCATAGGCCTTGGCGCAGGCGCCGCCCATCAGCATCGCCCGCTCGCTGGCGCTCAGGCGGTCCGTCTTGATAAAGGGCTCGACGGCCTGCGCGTAGTTGACGACGGCAAACGCACGCGTCCAGTCGGTGCCCCACAGGCAGCGGTCAAAACCCCAGGCATCGAACACGCGGGCCAGCGGGTCCCAGATGTCGGCGAACGGATACGGCTGCTTCGACAGCGTGCAGGCGCCGCTGACCTTGATCACCAGGTTCGGGCGCTTGGCGATCTCCAGCACCTTCGGCAGATCGGCCCAGGGGTTTGGCGGCGCCGGCGGGGTGCGCGGCTGCAGGATGCCGAGATGGTCGATGATGAACCGCGTGTCGGGATGGCGATCGATCAGCGCTGTGCCCGCCTCCAGATTGTCCCAGCAGAGTATGTTGAGCGGAAAGTCGTAGCGGACGGCGGCGCGGGCGATGCGGTCGAGCCCGGGATCATCCGGCGAGCGCTTGTTCTCTTTTGTGAGCATGATGCGGATACCGACCGCGCCTGGCGTCTTCTTCCACTCGGCGACGACTTCGGCGACGTCGGGATTGTCGGGGTCGACCGGCTTGACGATGGCGAGCCGGCCGGGATGGGCCCGCTGGACCTCCACGGCGTAGCTCGCGTCATAGCGGTACAGCGAAAAGGCCGAGATGAAGATCGCGCCGTCGACGCCGACCTTGTCCATGGCCGCCACCATCTCGTCTCCGGTGACATGATCGGGCCAGTTCGGCACGCTGTGCCACGGCCGTTTCGGCGTGTTGGCCTCATAGGCATGGACCTGGGAATCGATAATCGCCATCGGGGCATCTCCTCTGTTCGGGCCGAGTTTGGACAATGCAGCCGGCTCATGTCCAGAGGGCTGAGGCGATGGCATTGCCGAGAACGGGATGCGACGACGCCACTCCCAACCGTCATCATCCGCGAAAGCGGGTGATCCAGTATTCACCGGCGAGGGTGATGAAATCGAGAGACCGCGGCGTACTGGATACCCCGCCTTCGCGGGGTATGACGGCCGGTTGTTATCAGCAATTCACGCCGCGCTAGACGCCCTCTTTCGTGGCGGTGAAAAACTTCGTGCCGTCGAAAAAGCGGTTCGGGCGGTTGAAGATGGAGATGAAGGTCGCGCCCCGGGGCGCGTGCGCGACATGGATGTTGCCGCCGGGCCGCCACACGAAGTCGCCCGCCTCGCAAGCCCCTTCCGAATCTTCCAGCGATCCTTCCAGCATGAAGGTCTGTTCGAGCGCGGTGTGCTCGTGCAACGGCACCACCGCGCCCGGCGCCATCTTGAACAGGATGGTCGAGCGCCCTTCGTCGTCCTGGTACAGGATCTTCATGTCGATGCCTTCGAATTCCGTTCGCTGCCAGGCCATGCGCGACGCGGCGACGAGGGTCGAGCGAAGTTCGGGCGGGTTGACGGGCACAGGCTTGTTCATGGCTATTCTCCGAAAATGATCGCCAATCCAGTCGGTCGCGCGGATTAGTATAGCGCAATCCGCCGCTTGCCGCGATCCCCGCGCGACGCGTTGGCAGCCCAAGGCCAACGGCGATGCCGGTCAGCTCGAATTTCGCCTTCTTCGATCATCGAAGCGGCGCGGAAGCGCCCAAATAAGTCCTCAAAGGCGGCCGTCAATGAAGGGACCAGCGTGGTTGCGTGAGTGCGAGAGCCAACATGAAACATCATGATATCAAGTCGGTTCCGGCCGAACTGCTTTGTTCTTTCCCTGCGCCAACCGCGCCCGATCAAGAAGAGTTCGCAACGATCGCCGCCGGCCTCCGCGCCCAGCGGGAAAGATTTCAGAAACTGAATGAATTTTGCGACCGGGCGATCGCCCAGCTCCGCGCCTCGCTGGAGCCGAACCAGAATGAGCACCATCAAGCAGCGGTCGAACCGAAGAAGCCGGTGAGCCGCCGCCGGTTCGTCCCGAGGCCAAAATCGGCCCGCGCCGCCTGACGATATTCAAGGGGACGTGAGGCGGCGCGCTCGATTGCCGCATGCGTGCATCAGTGCAACTGCGACAGACCGTCCTTTGTCGCAAGCTCGATGGCGTGCTCGGCATCCTGCGGCAGCAACAGCCGCTCGGCCACCATTTCGCTTGCGGCCGCCTGAACCGCGGTGACATAGGCCGCACTATCGGCGTAGCGCTCGATGAGAGAAGGACGCGGATCGCCGGAGGCTTCGCGCTCGGCGCGGGTGGCGGCAAACGGAACCACCGCGCCTTGCAGCGGAAACAAGGTCCCCGCCCCAAAGCCTTCCGCGCGGGGATTCCATCCCGTGTAGGTCGCCCGCGGCACGGCAAGCGGCAGCATGCGAATGCCGGCGATGGCCATGCCATCCCTGTCGGCGCGCGGAACGAACACGGGATACATCCCGAGCACCTTCGCCGGGATCACGGTGGGATCGGTAAAGCCCGCGCCGGTATGAATGCCGGTGTATGGCAGCCCCGGGATGCCGCGGGGCACCGCGTCCGACGCTTCGACGAGGGTGCCGTGGGCGCGCATCGGAACACGGCTCGCCGGCGGTTCGACGCCGGTCGTGATCCACGCCTGCATGGCGGTGAGCAGCGCGCGCATCGGCGCGCCCGCGTGCATGGGGTTGACGGCAAGCGCCATCGCCGGCGCGCTGCGCATCCGCGCTCCCGGTTCGGCGAAGTGCGGCGAGCCCGCGATCATGTAGGCGCGCACATCCGGCGGCAGGTCGAGATGGTTGCCCGCGAGGTCGGTGACCAGCAGCGAGGCTCGCGACGCCCACCATTCATGTTCGCTGTCGGTCTGGATGATCCGTGGACAGGTCGCGCTCAGGCGGCACCGCAGCATGAGTTCGTCGCGCCGGCCGCTCAACGGGTCGTAAAGGGTCTGGTAGGTGAACGGAAACAGGTCCGCCTGCCAGGCCGGATCCTGCGGATGCCGCGGATTGCGCCCGGGAAGACCGAAGCGATAATTCGTCGCCATGCGCCGGCCGCCGGCCACGTGCGGCATCAGCCCGTCGAACACCATCCCGCCGGAAAGGTCCTCGTTGAAACCGAGGTAGAGGAAATCGCGCAAGTATCGACCGGATTGCGATACGCCAAATCCGATCGTGCGCCGGGCAAAACTGCCACCGGCGGCAAGCGGGTTTTCCGGGGCGGTGCTGCGCCTGAGAAAGGAAACCACGTCGCGCGTGGCGGCAAATCCAAGCCCGAGCACGGCGGGATCGCGCGCCACATAGGTCACCTCGTAGAGCGCACCCGCATCGAACCCGCCTGCCGGTCTGATGATTTCAACCGTCTGCGCGCCGGTCGCACGAATGGCAAGCCCGGCCGGCTGCTCGCGCGGCGCATCCCACTTCGACCGCACGGTCACCGCCAGCGAGGATGGATCGGCGATCGGCCACGTCAACGCCGCGGTTGCGGGGCTTCGCATGTGATCGAACAGAAACTCCTCGCGCGCGGGCCCGGTCACGCCTTGCAGCACGGGTGCTGCGAGCGCGAGTTGGCCGGGCTTTGCGGCGATGTCGGCCTGCCAGCCGATCCAGGCCATCGTGTAGCCCTGCCCATGCAGGAAACCCGATCCCGCGTCCGCCGATTTTTCGGCGTCGTTGCCCCCGGGCTTGGCGGCATCGTCGAACAGTTGCGGCGCGAGCTTGGTGCCGCGATTGGGAATATCGACAAGAAGGGTGCCGTTGGCGCGGAGGGGATCGGCCGGGCGCAGCAGCACGACATCGGCGGTCGCTTCGACCAGACCTTTTTCGTCCCGCGGCGCCTTGTCGATGTCGGCAATGATGGCGTTGCGCGGGTCGGCCGGGTCGACGGCAATGGTTGCGCGCGCGGTGATCTTCACATAGGGGCCGACGCTGCCAAAGCTTCTCCCCTCGAATGCCGGACCGCTCTGCAGCACTTCAAAACGGATCACCTCCGCGTTGGCCGCAAGCGATGACAGCAGACATGCGCAAAGCGCGGCCAGGCGAAGCATCGACATCGGCAGTAAATCCCACATTTGATCGCGAGCGGCGATTTTCAGCCAGTGTATCGCCTGCCATCGCAAAAGCCAGTCGACCGCTCCCGCGTCGCGCCGCGTCGAACGTTGCATCCGGACTAGGTTTTCCCGTTCCCGCTTGATACCTTCCGTCGCCCGCCAGGGCGCGACCTTCGATGGGAGGCCGATCGGATATGGCTTCGGATCCGAACGCGAAGACGCGCGTGCGAATAGCCTTTCTGTTGCTGGTCGTATTTATGGTCGTGCTGTCGGTCGGCGCCTGGTTCGTGGCCGACCTGGACCGATTGCAGGAGATGATCGCCGCGCGTGAAAGCCGGGCGGCCTTGCAAGGGATCGGTGATCCCGCGCAAATAAATGAGGCGCTTCGTCAGCACCCCCAGAACAAATTCCTGCGGCTGATGGCAATGGCGACCAGGGCGGCCGATGAAACCAATGCCGCCATTGAACAGCTGTCGAAAGACGTCGAGCCGCCGGCAATTTCAAAAAACGCGAATTTGGGCGCGGCAAGCCGCAATGACCTAGAGGCGCTTCGCCGCGATTTGAAAACGGCGGAAGCCAATGCGACGGCACTCGTGCCGCGCACTGCCGCGCTGCTGAAAACCGAACGCGACAATGTGGAAAAATACGCGCGCTCACTGTATCTCGGAAAAGAAACCATCGGAGATTTTTTAGGTCACATCGACAAGCGGCATGCGGAAATCGCGGCCTTTACCTCCGGATTATCGGCGGCGCGCGCCGATTTTTATCGCGCCTACGAAAAATATGTCGCGGTCCTGGTCACGGAGTTCGGCGCCTACAAGGTCGTCAACGGTGAATTCATTTTTCCGTTTCAACGCACGGTGGACCGCTACAATGTCGCAGCCCAGGCCATGACGGCAGCCGCAAAGCGCGTCGGCGAGATGGAAGAGGAAAGAAAGAGCCTGCTCAAGGCGCAGCGGGAAGGATGGGAGCAGTTCATCGGCGGCAGGTGACCAAACCGAGCGCCTTTACGATGTCTTTGCAATTGCAATTTAGGGTAGCGCCTTTCGCAAAGCTTCAGTATCACCCCGATGACGAAACGACAGAGTTCAGATCATCTTTTGCGCCGTTATCGGGCCGGCGAGCATGAAGGCGTGTGGGCAGAGATGGTCGCCTTGGGCTCGCAGGTGCGCGAGCCGCCCTATTTCAAGGACGCACGCGCCGTCGCCGTCGAAACCATGCGCCGAACACGGCACAATTTCGAGCTCCTGATCCGGCGCCTCGATTCTCTCAACTATCGCTTCGAGATACCGAAGCCCCCGGGCCGGCTGTTGGTCTTGCCGCCGATCGAGGAGAGAATCGCAAAGATGCGGCGGGAGCAGGAGACCAAGCTGTCGCCAAAGGGGCTTGAACAGCTTGAGGGCATGATGCGCCGGCAAGACACGGAACGCCGGGCGAAGGCGACGCGCCAAGCCGAAGAGGACGCGAAAAGACGCAGCATCACCGACCATCTCACCGACAAGAGTGTCATCGGCGCGATCGACCAGCGCTTCATCAAGCGCATCCCGGGCATGGAGAAGAAGGGTTTTTTTCTGCCGCTCGCCTTGCGCGCCTGGATCGAGGAGGTCGGGCATGTCTGCCTGATCGGCGCACATCCGACTCTCAGCTTCTTTGAAGGTGTCGGTTTTCCTGGCGTCTATGCCGACCCCTTCATGATGCTCCCTGACCTCTACGAGCTGGAGGGTTGGCTGGAGGAGGCGAAAGGATCAAAGGAGATCCCGACGCTCGACGCCGTGGTCGGTTGGACCGCGCAGGCCAAAGCGCGACTTGGGGTTGCCGACGAGCAACTCGATTACGGTTATGCGATATCGCTGCCCGATCCCGCAGCGGATGCGCCGCTCAAGGGCGAGCGCCATGGGGTGTCCTTCGTCGAGTATCTCCGCATCGTTTTTCGCTGGGGCGGCTTTCCGGGCTGGGAGCAGCAGGAAAAACGGCCGGAGGAGGAACTCGGATTCCTCACCGACGGCCTTCTGCCGATCTGAGCCGAACCCGGCCTGCTATTTCTGCGGGCCCGAAAGCGAGATCTCGCGTTCGGCACGGAACACATTGCCATAAAGATTGGCAATCCACTGCCGTCCCTTCGACGTCATGTTGAGGTAGCGGATTTCGGTCTGGATATGGGGCGCCACGCTGTTCCAGTAGAACTGCGGGTAACGGTGGACGATGTCGGCGGGTGAATCATAGCCGAGCTGGCGATTGATGCCGACCTCCTCGAATTCATGATAGAGCGCGTTTGCCTTCCTGAGGTAATTCGGATCGCCGAGCTGCCCGATCAAATCGGCCGCGCGAACGATCGAGGCCTCCTCACTGCACTCCTTGCCTTCGATGGGAGGAAACCGGGTACCTTCGATCGCAACCGCAATTCGCTCCTCGTTGAGCGGCGCCATCGCTTCGATCCGCTCGATCACGTAAAGCTTCGACCGGTCGACATGGTGAGGCATCAGGCTGGCGTCCGACGCCCCGCGCGGCAAAGCCACTTTCTTGCCTGTCGAATCGATCACAAAGCCGTCCTCGCCGTCGCCCTTGAAGAGGCCGCGGACATAACCGATGTCGTGCATCAGGCAGGCGATGATGACGTGGGCATAATCATCCGCCGTGGTGTGGGTATGCAGCGCGCGGCCGCGGAGAATGTCGTGGCCGGCAAGAGTCACCAGCAGCGTGTGTTCGACATTGTGGTAAAGCGCATCGCTGTTGCCGATGCATTCGAGGGCGACGCGGGCGGCCGACGGCACGATCTCCACGAGTTGCGCCTCCGAAGACCCGAACCGGCGGCGCATGTAGGAGCCGAGAAACTCTTCCAGGGCGTCTGCCGCCAATTCCGGTATCGTCATCATTGATGATGCCCCCGCTTTGGAATACTTCTGGCGTCAGCTCCCGACTTCTTGTTCCCTGTCAATTGCAATCAGCTTAGCGCATCCGCGGTCCGCTGACCACGCAGCTGATGCCGCGCGGATGAAAAATATTCTCACATCTCCTCCAGCGCCGGCGGCTCAAACCAGTTCGTCAGCGACAAGCCGCCGTCGACCACGATCGCAGCTCCCGTGACGTAGGCGGAGACGCGGTTCGATAGCACCGCCAGCGCCATCGCGGCGAGGTCTTCGGCCTGGCCGAGCCGGCCGAGCGGGATGTGCCGCTTTAGCGCCGGATCGGCGACGAAACCGCCGGCGGCGATGGCGCCAGGTACCAGAGCGTTGACCCGGATTCCGAAGCGACCGAAGGTTTTTGCAAACTCCTTCACCATCATCGCGAGGGCTGCCTTCGCCGTGGAATAGTGCGGCAGGTTGCGCGGCGTGCCGGCGTGCAGCGAGGTGAGAAACAAAAATGATCCAGGCTCGCCGGCCGCGATCAGCTGCCGGGCGAGTTCGCGTGCGAGGTGAAAGCCGGCGTCGACGTTGACCGCGCGCATTTGCTCCCAGGTCTCGCTGCTCACCGCAAGTGCATGATCGGCCTCGCGCCGCGGCGGCGAGGCCGAGTGAACGAAGTGCGTCACCTGCCCGACCGCGGCGCGCGCGTCGGCCAGCAGCGCATCGCATGCGGCGCGGCTTGAGAGGTCGCCGACGAACGCAACGGCCAGTTCCGGCCGCGGCGAGGTTTTGACCGCGGCTGTGACGGTTTCCCGGTTCACGTCGGCAAACACCGTTCGCACGCCTTCGCCGACCAGGGCTTGCGCAATCGCGCGTCCAATGCCGTTGCCGGCTCCCGTGACGAGCGCTGCCTCGCGCGCGAGGTCGAATGGAGCGTCAAACAGGCTCATATCGGTCGAAACCTCTTGCAATGAAATCCGAACGTTGCGTGAGCATCGCACGAAACATGCCAACATTGTTCGCTGGTTTCAACGGCCGGGTTTTTTTGACGCAATCGCTCATTCGATTCTGCCGAAATGTCCGGGTTCGCTTTTTACGGGAACCTTTCCAATTCAAAACCATCTAGGTGGGCAGTACGAGTGCGTCGAGGAGACAGAACGAGCATGCCGACGGACCCGTTGGTACGTCGGATTATTGCCGGGCGCATACGCGCTCGGACGGCAATGAACCCTCACCCCAAGGACGTAACCAATGGCACAGGTTCTTTCGACTTCCATGACAAGACGAAGCGTGGTCGCGGGGTTGGCGCTGACCGCCGCCCCGATGACTGTATTGGCGCAAGCCGATAACGCGTACGCGCAGGCGAAGGACGCCATGCCCGAGAAAAGTCTGTACGAGCGGTTGGGCGGCGTCTTTGCGATCGCCGCGGTCGTGGATCACTTCAGCGACGCCGTGGTGAAGAACCCTATCGTGGGCCAGAAGTCCAAGAACCCGCAGCTGCGGGAATGGCACACCAAGAATCTGGGCAGGCTGCCCGGCCTCAAATTCATGCGAACGCTGTGGGTCTGCAACATTTCGGGTGGGCCTTTCCAGTACACGGCCACCAAGCCCGGCACTACGGCGCTCGGCCTTGAGGAAGCCCACCGAAACCTCCGGATCTCGCCGGCTGAATTCGATGAGGTCGCAGCTGAACTCGGACGGACGCTGGACTTCTTCAAGGTCCCGAAGCCCGAGAAGGGCCAGGTCCTGGCAGCCTTCGCAGCTCACAAGGACGAGGTCACTGCCGGCTATGTCGCGGCCAAGCACGGCTGAGACATCCTGTCACCGGTCCAGGCAATCCCGCCCAGCTTACGCTGGCGCGGGATGCTGTTGGCTACGCGCCGATGAGAGCGTCGATGGGACCTTCAGCCTGCTGCATAAGTCCACTTGTGGCCCATCACAATTTAACGTCCGCGAAAGATCGGCTTTCGGCGTTCGTTGAACGCCAGCACCCCTTCCCGGCGGTCTTCGGTGGAGACCAGTCGATTGTAGGCCTCGATCTCGAACGCCAGGCCGTCCCACAATGACATCTGCGCGCCGCGAGAAATGGCTTGCTTGGCCTGACGTACTGCGATCGGCCCGTTCGCCGCGATGCGCCGGGCCATCGCAATCGTGGTCTCCAAAAGGTCGGCCGATGCGACGACACGATTGACAAGTCCCCAAGCTTCCGCCTCCGCGGCTGAAAATGGAAGGCCCGAAAGAATAAGCTCCTTTGCCCTGCGCTCGCCGACCGCCCGGGTCAAATTCTGGGTACCGCCTGCGCCCGGCATGATTCCAAGCGTGACTTCGGTCAGGGCGAAACGCGCATGGGTTGCGGCATAGACGAAATCCGAAGCGGAAGCGATCTCGCAGCCGCCGCCATAGGCAGCGCCGTTGACGGCCGCCAATATCGGAATCGGGCACCCCAGCATCGCCCGCACCATTCGCTCGAAGATCAGGTGCTGCGACCGCCAGCTTTCGTCGGTCATTCCGTTCCGCTCCTTGAGATCTCCACCGGCGCAAAACGCCTTGTCGCCGCTGCCGGTGACGATCACGATCCGAAAATCTTCCAGATCGACTGAAAGCGCCTCGAACAATTCCACGAGATCCAGTCCCATGCGCGTATTCAACGCGTTCGACACCTCGGGCCGATTGAGCGTGACCAGCAGGATTTGATCGTCGCGCCGGGAAACCACGATCGTCTCGAAATCGGCTCGCATCAGGTTCTCCCTTTTCGGCCAGGCCTCAGGATTGCCAACATAGCGCATGATTGCCCTTCGGCTTCAACAATGGCAGGAAGGATATCGGGGCGCCCGAAACGAGAGCTTCGCCGGATCCGCCCCCATGTTGGTTTAAACGGGGGGACTGGCCATGGACCGCAGGAAACTTCTCAGGGGCGTAGGACTTAGCGCTGCCGCGACGGCTGTCAGCGCGCCCGCCATCGCCCAGTCCACTCCCACCCTGAAATGGCGGCTCACGACCTCCTTCCCCAAGACACTCGATACGCTCTATGGCGCATGCGAGATGTTCACCAAGGCGGTCGCCGATCTCTCCGAGCAAAAATTCCAGATCAGCATTTTCGGTCCCGGGGAAATCGTGCCGTCCTTTCAGGTATTCGACGCAGTGCAAAACGGCACCGTCGAAATGGGAAACAGCGCCTCCTACTACTACGTCGGCAAGGACCTGGCGTTTGCCTTCGGAACGGCCGTTCCCTTCGGCCTCAATACACGGCAGATGAACGCGTGGCTCGCCTATGGCGGCGGCCTAGACCTGCTCAACGAACTCTATCGACCATACAACGTTTTCGGCCTGCCTTTCGGCAACACGACCGCCCAGATGGGCGGCTGGTTCCGCAAGGAGATCAAAACCCTTGATGACCTCAAGGGCCTCAAATTCCGCGTCGGCGGCGTCGCCGGGCAGGTGCTGAGCCGGCTCGGCGTCGTGCCGCAGCAGCTTCCGCCCGGGGACATCTATCCCGCGTTGGAAAAGGGCACCATCGACGCCGCCGAATGGATCGGCCCTTATGACGACGAGAAGCTCGGCTTCATAAAGGTGGCGCCCTATTACTACTATCCCGGCTGGTGGGAAGGTTGCGCGAATAATTTCCTCTACGTCAACACCGCGAAATGGGCCGAACTGCCAAAGCCCTACCAGGACATGATGACGATTGCCGCCGGCTTGGTCGCGGGCGATCTCCCCGCCAAATATGACGCCCGCAACGCGCAAGCGATCAAGCGGCTGGTCGCGGCCGGCGCGCAGCTTCGGCCCTTCTCAACGGAAATCCTCGACGCGTCGTTCAAGGCGACCAACGAGCTATTTGCCGAGATTTCGGCGAAGAATGAAAAATTCAAGAAGCTGTACGATTCGATGATCGCGTTCCGCAACGAGCAATATCAGTGGGACCAGGTCTGCGAAGCCACCTACGACAACTACATGATCCGCAGGCTCCGTAGCTGACGCGGAGATCGCTGTCGGCGGCCGAACCTATTCGATAATCTCATCGGCGCGTGACAGCAGCGTGGGCGGCAAGGCGAGGTCGAGCACCTTCGCCGTCTTGCCGTTGATCAAGAGTTCGAATTTGGTTGGCTGATAGATCGGAATGTCGCCAGGCTTCGATCCCGTGAGGATCTGATGCACCTCGCCGGCCATTCGCCTGAGGAGCTCGGCAAGATCGACCGTATAGGCCATCAGTCCGCCCGCCTCGACGTAATCGCGGTAAGGGCACATCATCGGCATGCGGTATTTCTCCGCGAGTTCGGCGATCAGCTGCCGGCTCGCGTATTGGTCGCCCTCCCCGCTGAGCAGTACCGCATCCGGCCGGCGCTCGGCCATCTCCGCGAAGACACGTTCGATCTCCGCCGTCGAGCCGCCGTTCGGAATCATTGCGATCAGCGAAATTCCCAACTTGTCGCTGACGTCGCGTATCGCTTGTCCAAACGACCCTTCCCATCCGTCGCGCATGCCCAGAAAGGCCGCTCGCGTCATCGAAGGCATGGCTTCCTTCAAGAGCTCGAGGCGCTTGCCCCAGATCTCGATCCCGGCGTCGAGCGCGATCCCGGTGAGATTGCCGCCGGGCCGGGCGAGGCTTGTAACAAGCCCCGCCTTCAACGGATCGACCATGAACGCCACGACCGGAATTGTGCTGGTCGCGGCCTTGAAGGCGAGCACGACGGGGTTGGTCCCGGTGACGATCATGTCCGGATTACCGGCCACGATGTCCCGCGCCATATCGGCATAGCGCTCGTGATGACCTTCGGCGGAGGAGCGTTCGATAACGAGATTTTGTCCCTCGATATAGCCGAAGCGGCGCAGCTCCGCGAAAAACGCGCGCCATGCGCTTCCGCCGCCGGTCTCAGTGAGCAGGGCTACCGGGATGGCCGGATGGAATAGCGCGATGCGGGGGATCGATCGTTGCTGCGCCCGCGCCGACGACGTCGCAGCGGCAAGCAAAACTCCAACTGTGAATTCCCGTCGCCTCATCGGGCACCCAACGTTCGGGGCACCGGATCGTACCGCGCATCGTCAGCCCGAGGAAGGGAGACTGCGACAGCTCTAGATATACTGGGCTCGTGTCTTAGCATGTCGCACCCGGTGTTAGGCTCTGTTCAAGCACGTTTGAGTCGATACAATGCTTACTCCGGGCTTGGGGCTTACATGCGGCGGCGCGAGTTCATCACGTTTCTTGGCGGCGCAGCGGTTGTCTGGCCGCTTGCCATCCGCGCGCAGCAGGGAACGAAGATGCCCCGGATAGGCCTGCTGGCGACCGGCCACTCCGCGGGTCCAGATGCCAGTCGCGTAACGCTCAACGCTGTCGTGACTGGCCTGCAGGAGCTCGGTTACACAGAGGGTAAGAATATCACGATTGAACGCCGGTTTGCAGAATCAAACCAGGATCGACTCCGCGAAATTGCCGCCGAGATGGTTGAAAGCAAGGTTGATGTCATTGTTGCATTGAGTACGACCGCCGCGCGGCCGGCCAAACAAGCGACCAGCCTCATTCCCATTGTCGCCATAGGAATGGCCGATCCCGTCGAGGACGATCTTGTTGCCAGCCTTGCACGGCCGGGCGGTAATGTGACGGGGACAACCTTTCTTGGCCCGGAACTGGTCGCCAAGCGGCTGCAGTTGCTCAGAGAGGTCGTGCCGCAACTTGTTCGCGTCGCCGTCCTCTGGCATCCGCGTGCATACGGCGAACGGACGATGGCCGGCATGCGCACGGAGATCGAGCGCGCGGCCCAGACGATGGGAACGCAGCTTCAACTCGTGCCAGTGAACGGCCCTGACGATATAGCCGGCGCATTCTCAGCGATGACGAGCGCGCGCGCCGAGGCGCTCAGTCTGTTTCCGAGCCCAATGCTGTTCTCCGAATACGGCCGTATCGCGGGCCTCGCCGCGGACAGCCGGTTGCCGACAATATACGCGGCGCGCGAAGGAGTGGATGTCGGAGGGCTGATGTCCTACGGAGCTAATTTGGCGGATCTGTCGCGCAAGAGCGCCGTTTATGTCGATAAAATTCTCAGGGGTTCCAAGCCGGCAGAGTTGCCGGTGCAGCAACCGACCAAATTCGAGTTGGTCATCAACCTTAAAACCGCCAAAGCGCTTGGACTCGCCGTGCCGACCGCACTGCTCACCGGCGCCGACGAAGTGATCGAATAGGCGATGGCTGCGTGTGCGGCGGCGATCTCGCAAAACCGCGCGCATGCGCGTGATCGAATGATGCTGATCGAGGGATCAGCATCCGACCCAAAGCGCACATACTCATTTTCCCAAAGCGGCAGCCGGTGTATCCTGCCGCCATGCCCGCCTTCATCTGCAACGCCTGCGGCACGCAGTATCCGCCCTCCGAGGCTGTGCCCGCTGCGTGTCCCATATGTATCGACGATCGGCAGTTTGTCCCAGCTTCGGGCCAATCCTGGATCACGCTGCAGGGACTGCGGAACGCGCACAGCAATAAATTTCGTCGCCTGGCGACGGCGCTTACGAGCATCGAGACCACTCCCGCATTCGGCATCGGGCAGCGCGCGATCCTTGCGCGCACGCCGGCCGGCAACGTGTTATGGGACTGCATCGCCCTGATCGATGACGCCACGGTAGATCTGCTGAACGGCCTGGGCGGCGTCACGGCGATCGCCGTCTCGCACCCGCACTATTACACGACGATGGTGGAGTGGAGCCGCGCGCTGGGGGGAGCGCCTATCTATTTGCACGCGGCTGATCGTCAGTGGGTGATGCGGGCGGATTCCGCCGTGCAGTTCTGGGAGGGGGACACCAAGCCGATCGCACCCGGCCTCACGCTGGTTCGGTTGGGAGGACACTTCGACGGCGGCACCGTCCTGCACTGGGCGGACTGGAGCGACGGTCGCGGTGTCCTGCTGTCGGGCGACATCCTGCAAGTAGTCCCGAGCGGGCATGTCAGCTTTATGTGGTCCTACCCAAACCTGCTGCCCCTCTCCGCCGCCACGGTTCGTCGCATGGCGGAGATCCTCGAGCCATTCGCATTCGACGCGGTCTACGGCGCGTTTTCGGGCCGGGGACAAATAGACGCAAACGGCAAGCAGGTGGTCGCCGCATCCGTCGCGCGCTACATCGCGCGAATTGGCAAAGAATCCACAAGCGTTTAAATATATGCGCCCATACGCTTGGGCAGCTCCGGCAATTTCTCGGGAGGCGCAAGCGATCATTGCTTTGGCCGCGGGCTAGAACCGGTGACTGTTGTCATGTTTCCTGAACGGTCGCCTGCCAATAGGTGGAACCGGAACTCCTCGATCCCGGCCTTATTCGCTGAGCCCGAACTCGCAGCCCTTCTTTGCATAGGACGCGCGGCGGACGCCGAATTCGTCGGCCTTGAATGTGGGTTTGCAGAACGCCTCCCACTTCTCGTCTTCCTTCTGGCGCGCGGTGGCGTCCAGCCGCTCCTGTTCGAGATTGCGAACCGGGTCGGGAATTTCAGTCGTTGTTGTCCTGCAGTTACTATACCCGTAAAACCGCGAATACTTGCAGTTCGACGATTTAACGACCGAACCTGCGAGCGCGGGCGATGCGCACGCGAGGAGCGCTGCGGTCATCATGAGCTTCTTCATCGTCATTCTCCATTTCGGCATCTTCATCGGCGTGTTGCAAAATCGGACAGTCGGGACAGTTCAGGTGTGCTGAAAGGACCAGACCGTTCGGTTCTCGCGTCATTCGCGCTGAAATCACCGTGGAAATCGGGCATATTGCCAGGAACCCGCATGTTTTCGTCAGGACATCAACGACGCGTGCCAATAATTGCAATATCCGGTCCAGCGTAATGTTCGCGCCCGGTCGAAGCCTGCGTGATGGTTACCGCGGGCAATGATCGCGCGGCCGCGATCCCGCAACGCTCTGCGCATGCGCGAGCGTGCATTACCTCTCCCCTTGTAGTTCACCGCCACTGCTGAGAAATTGATGCTCTATTTCCGTGGATTGCTTCGCTATCGCTCGCAATGACGATGGATGGTCCTGGCCGGCTAATGCCGCTTGAAATATTGCACGGCGCGCTCGTGCTTTTCCGCCGCTGCACGGGATTTGAAGGTGCCGAGATTGCGGCGCTTGCCGGTTTTCGGATTCACCTTCCGCGAATAGAGCCGGTATTCACCCGATTGCAGTTTCCGGATCATGGGACGCGTGCCTCACTTGACGATCACCCCGCAAGTTAATCGCGGGAGGCCCTTTTGTGTTCCCCGCCGCAACCGTTCGTTCAGGGCTCGAGCCCCGCGGCGCGCAGCACACGCGCCACCTCCGGGGAAGCGAGATACTTCAAGAACGCCTGCGACGGCGCTATCCCGTTCGACGCCGCCATGCGGCCCGCGGAAAACACCGCAGGCGTCTGCAGTTCGCGCGGGATCGGTCCGACGATGTCAACGCCCTCCACCTGCTTCAGTTCGCTGATCTGCTGCACGGCGAGGTCTGCCTCGCCGCTGACCAGCAATTCGGCCGTCAAGCCCGATGGGACGATCCGCCCGCGCGCGTTGATTTCGGAGGCGATGGCCATGCGCTCGATCAATTGTGCAAACAAGATGCCGCTGGCGCCGATGCGCGAATAGGCCACCCCCCGGGCGCCGAGCAGCGTTGCGCGCAACGCGGATTGGGTCGTGATGTCGGGATGAACGACGCCGGCCCTGACCGCGATGCCGACAAGGGAACGCGCGAGATCGACGCAGGTTTCCGCGGCGACGGCGCCCGACCTCACGAGTTCATCGAGCCCCTCGCGGGTCAAAATGACGACGTCGGCGGCCTCGCCCTCGCGCAGCCGATCGAGGATTGCGAGTGTCGGCGCGAAATCGGCGTCGATGCGTGCCCCGCCCGCTGCTTCATAGGGGCCGGCAAGGCCGCGGACCGCGCCTTTCAGGGCCAGCGTCGAGAGCACGCGAACGACATTTTCCACTCAAAGCGCCTTTCGGAGGCCACCGCCAGCGCGGTTCGAAACGAAGGAAAATGCATTTAAGAAGCACAACCCACCCAACGCAATGATCCGCCAAAGCGGTTTTTCGCCTTGGCGGATCAATGCTGCCCGGATACCCCCTCAGGTCCGGGCGATAGGTCGAACGTCCTTTAGGCCGCGGCCGCCTTGGCAGAGGTCGCGACCGAAGCGATCGTCTTGAGGATCTGCGAAGCGATCTGGTAGGGGTCGCCTTGCGAATTCGGGCGGCGGTCCTCGAGATATCCCTTGTAGCCGTTATTGACGAAGGAGTGCGGCACGCGGATCGAAGCGCCGCGATCGGCGACACCGAAGGTGAAGGTATCGATCGAGGCGGTCTCGTGTTTGCCGGTGAGGCGCATGTGATTGTCCGGACCGTAGACCGCGATGTGGTCGGCGCGGTTGTTCTTGAACGCTTCCATCAACTTCTCGAAATAATCCTTGCCGCCAACTTCGCGCATGTACCTGGTCGAGAAATTGGCGTGCATGCCCGAGCCGTTCCAGTCGGTGTCGCCGAGCGGCTTGCAGTGGAATTCGATATCGACGCCGTATTTTTCGGTCAGGCGCAGCATCAAATAGCGGGCCATCCACATTTCGTCGGCTGCGCGCCTGGAGCCCTTGCCGAAGATCTGGAATTCCCACTGGCCCTTCGCAACTTCGGCGTTGATGCCTTCGTGGTTGATGCCGGCGGCCACGCAGAGGTCGAGATGCTCTTCCACCATCTTGCGCGCGATATCGCCGACGTTCTTGTATCCGACGCCGGTGTAGTACGGGCCCTGCGGCGCGGGATAACCGCTGGAGGGAAAGCCGAGCGGACGGCCGTCCTTGTAAAAGAAATATTCCTGCTCGAAGCCGAACCATGCGCCTTCATCGTCGAGGATGGTGGCGCGCTTGTTGGTGGGATGGGGGGTCGTGCCGTCGGGCATCATGACTTCGCACATCACCAGTGCGCCATTGGGCCGCGCGCCGTCCGGGTAAATGGCGACAGGCTTGAGCACGCAATCGGAATTGTGGCCCTCAGCCTGCAGGGTCGAACTTCCATCAAAACCCCACAGCGGAAGCTGCTCGAGGGTCGGAAACACTTCGAATTCCTTGATCTGCGTTTTGCCGCGCAGATTCGGCGTCGGTGAGTATCCGTCGAGCCAGATATACTCGAGCTTATACTTGGTCATTGAGCCTCTCTTGAGTTGATGATGCGAAAGCTGCCCGGCCACCATCGGCCAGCTCCATGCAAAGCAATTAAAGTGCCAAAATCGCTGCGCTGCGGGACGCCCGGCATGCGAAAAACGTACCCAAATCGGGTGCGGCAAAGCCGCGCGGGCAGCGCTGGCCGACGGCGAATGGAGGTGCCGGCAAGGCGCAAATCACGCCCGATTCCGCGGCAATTCCCGACCGACCCGATTGAACCGCTTAAAGCTGCGCCATTGGATGGCGAGGCTCGCGGAGAAAACACAACGCCGGTGGCAACCCCTGCCCCAGCACAAGCGTTAGTGAGCCTGAAATGCTTTTCGAAAAGCAAAGGATAAAATGCCTAAATTTTATTCAGAAAATGGTTTCGTTTTGATCATGTTGCACGGGCGGAGAGCACCGACGATATCGGATTCAGTAACGAATCGAGAATGAGTCGGGCGCAGCATGAGCGCGAGCGCCTCGACGTAATGGAGATCGACAATGAATACGAGTTTGAAGCAGGGGCCCGCCAAGATCTACCAATTCCCTGCCGGGGGCCGGGCGGCTCTGGGCGGACGCCGCTATGAGGCGTCCAAGCCCACGGCCGAACCCAGTCCGTTGCGTGTCCACGAGGCCGCCTGCGGCAGTGGCTGGTATCACGAAGCGGCCATCCAGGAGACGAAGCCCGGGCGGGAGCGTTGAAGCGCTCCGCACGGCGGACCGGAAAACGTTTTGGCGTTTTTAGCTCGGTTCGCAGGTCGTCGCCGCCCGTTTGGCGTGCTTGACCGTGGTAGTTGTTTTGGTGATTTTCAACGTGACGCCGCCGCCCGAATAATGCGCGCCTGACAGCGCCGGGCGCTTGGCCAATGTCACCGCCTTCCCATCGATCTGCATATGGGCGCGCTTGTCGTATTCAAAAAATCCCACGATGAATTGCGTGCCGTCGGCGCAACGATAGTTCTGAAAGGTCTGCGCTGACGCGGGTGCCGGTCCGAAGCCGGCCGCACCCAGCACCGCACCGAAAACAATGATCCTGCGCCCGCCCATGTTCGTCTCGATCCTGTTCTATCCGCGAAACCGGTATCCACATTTGTGGAATGGCCGCTAAAAACCAGTATAAGCCAGGCTAAAGCAGGCCGCACGCCCCTGTCAGCCATTTCTCCGGCGCACCGGATGGTTTAGATCTATCGCATGTCAGAGTCCCCTGCCCGCCACCTCAATCTAGCCGGTGCCAGCAATTTTCGCGATCTCGGGGGCTATCCCGCCGGAGACGGCCGCAGGGTTCGCTGGCGGCAGATCTTTCGCTCCAACCATCTGGGCCATGTCACCGAAGCCGATATCAGGGTTCTGCGCAGCCTTGGCCTGAGGAGCGCGTTCGATTTCCGCGGCCTGGAGGAGCGTGCATTGGCGACGTGCGCGCTCGAGGAAATCGTGGTGCATTCGCTGCCGATCGAGCCGACCGTCACTGCGGAACTGCTTTCCCGCCTCGCCGCCAGCGGATCGGTTTCGCCGGCCGATGCGCTGGAGGTGATGCGCAATTCCTACCGCGACTATGTTCGCCAGAGCACGCCGAGCTACCGCGCGCTGTTCGCCCACCTGATCGAGGATCGCGCGCCGCTGGTCATTCACTGCACCGCCGGCAAGGATCGCACCGGTTTTGCCTGCGCGCTGATCCTGCATGCACTCGGCGTACCCGCTGACATCATTGATGAAGATTATCTGCTGACCAACCGCTTCTATCGTCGCCCCACCACCAGCAGCGATCTCCCCGATGATGTCAGAGAGGTGCTGGGCTCGGTGGAGACGTCGTTCCTCGCCGCCGCCTTTGAGGCGATCGGCGCCGAGTATGGAGATCTGGAAACCTATTTCATCGAAGGATTGGGCGTCCGCGCAGGCGAACGCGCGAAGTTGGAAGCCCGCTACCTGGAATCCTGAAGCGCCGTCCGCTCAGGGCGAGCGATAAAGGGAACGCTTAGGCCGCCGCTTCCAGTTCCGCGTCGAGGTCTGCAATGACGTCCTCGAACGCCGAGATCGCCTGCTGCACGGCCGCGATCTGGATCAGTTCCCAGCCGCTGACCGGGGTATTGCGGTTTTGCAAGGCTACAATCATATCCCGCCGCTGCTCCTTGAGCTGCACCAGCGGTAAACCGTGATCGGGTAGATTTCTCATGGCGATGTTCCAACCCCTGTATTGCACGCGGGGCGACGTATAGCGGGATCGCTCTGAAATCCGCTTACAGAATTCGGGCAAATTTTATTCAATAGCGGTAGTGTAAGCCTCCTCCTCGCTCTGTCGTCCGGAGAACCATCGTGAACGGAAAAGTCGTTATCGTGACCGGCGCTTTGGGCGCACTGGGCAGGGTGGTCGCGGACCAGGCTTTGGCTCGGGGCGCGCGGGTGGCCGGGCTCGATCATGCGGCCTCGCAGATACCGGCGACGGAAAGCCGGCTCGAACTCGGCGGCGTCGACCTGTCCGATGCGGCACAGGCCCGAACCGCGATCGACGCCGTTATCAAACACTTCGGCGGCTGTGATGCGCTGATCAATATCGCCGGCGGTTTTGCGTACGAGACGGTCGCAGACGGCGATCCGAAGACCTGGCAGCGCATGTACGCGCTCAACGTGCTTACCGCACTGAATGCGTCGCGATCGGCGATCCCGCATCTCGCGGCGTCCCGCTCCGGGCGGATCGTCAATGTCGGCGCAATGGGGGCGCTGCAGGCAGGCTCCGGCATGGGCGCCTACGCGGCCTCAAAGGCGGGCGTGCACCGCCTCACCGAGGCCCTCGCCGCCGAGTGGAAAGGCAAGATCACGGTCAATGCCGTGCTGCCCTCCACCATCGACACGCCGGCCAACCGCGCCAGCATGCCGCGAGCGGATTTTGGAAAATGGGTGACGCCGCAGGAACTGGCCGACGTCATCTTGTTTCTCGCAAGCGAGGCCGCCAGCGCGATCACCGGCGCGCTGGTTCCCGTGAACGGGCGGGTTTAGGCTTCTGCCCCGGGGTTCAGATCTCACGCGTCGGCAAGTTTCTTCAGCACCGCGCTGAAGCGAATGCTGCGTTTGCCGGCGAGCGCGGTCGCTTCGGCGACAGCTCCGTCATCGCTGTAGGTACCGGAAAACCCGATGCCGACCTCGTAGCCGCCAAACACCGGCCGCTCACCCTGGCTCGGAGTGTGCTCGTGGTTGACGAGTTCCCCCTTCCACCTGCCGTTCGCGCTGGTGTAGGCGCCCATGTAATCGAAAAAGGCATCACCGCCGCGGATCCGGCCATCGTGCAGGACCATGACGCCGGTGTTGCCGCCGTCGATGCCGTCAAGCATCCGGATATGAATTGAATAAAGACCGTTCGCGATCTCGCCTGCTCCAGCCGAAAAAGCAGGCGGCGCGGCGGTTTCGCTGATAGGGGTCATCACCGAATGGAAGGCAACGCCCGGCAATTGCGCGGTGCCCCCCTCGAAATGATATTGCTCGCCCTGCTTCCTGCCAACGAGTGCGAGCGTGATGTTGTCGCTTTTGAACAGCGGCTGAAATTTTGGATCCTCGTTGTGGCGCAATGACGATATGTCGACCAATACCTCGCCATTATCGCGATCCCGGTAGGTACCGATGAACGCGAATGCGGAATTGCCGCCCATCATCTTGCCGTCGTAGACGTAGAGGACGCCACGGCGCGAACCGTGCACCGTACGCATCTCGACTTTATAGAGCCCCTCTAACATTTTCCCCTTGGCACAAAAGCATCGGTCGCCCACCGAACCATCGCGCACGTCCGTGACGCCCCGATTACCCCACGCGAACGCCGCCCGGCTTCTCCACCGTGATATGGTAGAGCCCCCATCTGATCAACATTGTGTCGCGCCCATCCGGTCCCGGCAAAGACGATAGCCGCTACCGCCTATCCTGATCAAATCCCGGGGGTCTGCGCCTCCGGCGATCCGGGCTAGACTGGAGGCACTGAGTTGCGAAACCGGCGTCGGGAGCGCACCGGAGCCCACGGGAGCCGCCTTGGAAACCACACTTTACCTACCGGTCAAGCGCTTCCTCGAAAATCTCGGCTTCACGGTCAAGGGCGAGGTCGGCGGCTGCGACCTTGTGGCGCTGAGCGGCGACGATCCTCCGATCGTGGTGATCGGCGAATTGAAGCTTTCCTTCAATCTCGAACTGGTGCTGCAGGCGGTCGATCGCGCCGGCGCCTGCGACGAGGTCTGGCTTGCCGCCAGGATGTCTGCGCAGGGCAAGGGACGCGAGAGCGACGCGCGCTATCGCAATCTCTGCCGCCGGCTCGGCTTTGGCATGCTCGCGGTCACCAGGTCGGGCGATGTCGAGGTGATCGTCAGGCCTCCCACCACCAGCCCGCGGCGCAATCCGAAAAAGCGATCCCGCCTCGTTGCCGAGCATCAGCGGCGCAAGGGCGATCCGGCGCTGGGCGGCAGCACCCGCACGCCGATCATGACGGCCTATCGCCAGCAGGCACTCGCCTGTGCGGCGGCGCTCTCGCGCGGGCCGCGGCGCGTGCGGGATCTCAAGCCCGAGATTCCCGATGCGCCCAAAATCCTGCAGCATAACGTCTACGGTTGGTTCGATCGCGCCGAGCGCGGCATTTATGTCCTGACCGACGCCGGGCGCGCCGCGCTGAAACGCTGGCCGCAGCAGCCATTGGAATTGGCCCGCGCCGGCGACGCTGTTTCCTGACAATGACGTGATGCGATCGGGGGTCGCGATGATAGTGGGAACGGCAGCCATCGATCGGCGTTGTGGAGGGCCGATCGCGTGTGAAGCCGACCGGCTGGAAGGCCTCTGAACCCAACACTGCATGGCTGGATTGCCATTACGATTTGATATTGCATTGCAACATACGCGCATCTAAGTAACCAGAAGAGACGTGTGAGGCCCTGATGAGCGAAGACTGGATTACCAAATATGGACCGCGGCGCGTCCGGCGCGATCCGCCGACGCTGGATGAAGCCATCTTTGCCGCAATCGGCATCACCGACGATCAAAATGAGCAGGCTGAGATCGCTGCTTCGCTGATGGGACTGCCGATCGAATCTGTGGTTGCCGAAGTGAAAAAGATCGCGCGCACCTCCGCGCGTTCCGCGACGCGGGTGATCACGGGCGAACAGGGCGCACAACGCTCGGTCGTCGTCGAACGCCGGGCGGTCAGGAAATTCGGTAACGACAAGCGCACCTGGACCTAGCAGCGCCAGGCGCGAAGGGTCTTGAACCGGTTCGGGCGCGCTTGATCAGGCCGTCTTTCCCCAACCATACATTCTGAAAAGCCATTTCCAGTACGTCCGATTGAACTGGATCATGGCACGTGCCGCATTGGCCGGTGCCGCGAACGCAAGCCTTGCAAATTCCGCCTGGGGTTGCTTCGTCAGGTCGATACTGCCGGTGGATTCGCCCTGGCGGAAGGCGAGGTGCGCGCCGAACTTGTTGGCGAGCGCCCGCATCGCCTCGTTCTGTGCGCCGGTCGTGATCCGGAGAGTTCTGGTAACCCTTGAACCGCGCCTCCTTGATCAGCCTCCTGAACAGGATGCTGCCGACGCCCTGTCGCCGTACCGATGCCTCGACGCTGAACGCGATTTCCGGCAACGCGTCAGGCGATTGATCGGGCGGATGCAATTCTGCCGCCCCGCGCACCACGCCGTTCTCGATATAGGCGATGATGACGGTGCCATCGTCGGCGCATTTCGCAGCGTAGCTCTCGATGAAGCTGTCCTCCATGAAGCCATTGAAGCGATCATGGCGGCTTTGCGGATCGAGCCGCAGCAGATGGTCGCGCAGCAGCGGCAACTCCTCCTGCTGGCGCAAGGTCCGGACATAGCCATTGGCGCGTGTCGAAAGGGGAATTTCCTGGTGTCGCACTTGATCTCTCCTCTTGAATCGCCCTCAAGGAGGCGTCGACTCCCTATAACTGCAATTTGTGCATCGCAACATAAAATTCAAGACCCTGCCGGTTTCAAATAACACCAGAATGTCAAATGGTTACCGGAGTTTAATCAGACATTAGAGAACCATCTGGGTCTGCGTCACGATGGCGACCAGCCTGCCCTCCTCTGTCTGAAGCCGCGTTTGCCAGACCTGGGTGCGACGGCCGCGATGCACGGGCGTCGCCGTCGCAATCACAGTCATTCCCTCTTTCACACCGCCGATAAAATTGGTCTTGCTCTCGATCGTGGTGGTGCCCTTGGCATCGTCGGGAAGGTTGATGACGGTTGCCGCTGCGCCGACCGAATCCGCAAACGCCATGATCGCCCCGCCATGAAGGGTATGGCCGAGGGTGCAGAGGTCCGGCCGCACCAGCATCCGCGCCACCACGCGATCCCTCTCGGCTTCGGTAAAGGTTACCCCCTTCAGCTCTGCAAACGGCATTTTCATCGCATTGACTTTTTCAAGTGGCGTCATGGTCGGCATTCCCTTCAGTTTTCCCCAGCCGTCATACGCGGGCTCGATCCGCGTATC
Source organism: uncultured Alphaproteobacteria bacterium (assembly GCA_963742425.1). Classification (GTDB taxonomy): domain Bacteria; phylum Pseudomonadota; class Alphaproteobacteria; order Rhizobiales; family Xanthobacteraceae; genus Bradyrhizobium. The sequence goes on along the minus strand of CAVULR010000001.1, from coordinate 198,720 downwards.
CATCAAACTTCATCAAGCGCTTGTTACGAAAATGATGGATTGCCGGGTCAAGCCCGGCAATGACGTCTCAGGTAATAGGCACGGTGACAACGGGCGCCATATTCTGCATATCCTTTGCCATGCGCCAATTCCCTCCCCGCCGGATCGTGTGTCTCACCGAAGAGACGGTGGAGACATTGTACCTGCTTGGCGAGCAGGACAGGATCGTCGGCGTTTCCGGCTACGCGGTGCGGCCGCCGCAAGTCCGGCGCGAGAAGCCGCGGGTGTCGGCATTCATTTCGGCCGACATCCCGAAAATTCTGAAGCTGGAGCCGGATCTCGTGCTGGCTTTCTCGGATTTGCAGGCGGATATCGTTGCCGACCTGGTGCGCGCGGGCATCGCCATCCATGTTTTCAACCAGCGCGACGTGACGGGCATCCTGGCGATGATCCGCACGCTGGGCGCGCTGGTCGGCGCGCAAGAGCGCGCCGATCAACTCGCAAGCGGCTATGAAGCCCGGCTTGCGAGTATTGCCTCGGCCGTCCGGCCCTTGCCCAAACCGAAAGTCTATTTCGAGGAATGGGACGATCCGCTGATTAGCGGCATCGGCTGGGTCTCCGAGCTGATCGAAATCGCCGGCGGCGAAGACGTGCTGCCAAAATTGCGGTTTCAGCAAGCGGCGAAAGACCGGATCATTTCGCCGGATGTCGTGCGCGACGCAGCACCCGACGTGATTTTGGCGTCATGGTGCGGCAAGAAAGTCGTTCCCGACAAAATCCGAAAGCGGCCCGGCTGGAACGAGATTCCGGCGGTCCGCCACGATCGAATCGTCGAGATCAAGTCGCCGCTGATCCTGCAGCCCGGCCCGGCCGCACTGACCGATGGGCTCGATGCGATCGTCGCGGCGTTGTGGCCGGAGCGGATTGCCTCGCTTCGCTCGCTATGACGCCTATATCCTCTCCACGCCGCACCACTCCGCGATAAACAGCGCCGTGGCCTTGGTCGATTTCCGCAAAGAATCCAGATCGACATATTCGTTGAAGCCATGCATCGCAGCCCCGCTGGCGCCGAAGCACAGGCTCGGAATGTTGTAGTTGAGCCCATAGAACCGGGTGTCGGTGAGCGCGGTGAAGTGGTGGTCCTGCACGGCGCCGCCATAGACCGCCTGAAAGGCCTTGCCGAAGGCAGCCTCCGGTTCGGCGGAGTTTTTCAGCTCATAACCTTCCGACAGAAACCCGGACCATTCCACGTCGGGCGGGTTGTTGGAGAGGAAGCGGTGATCGCGCGCCGCAGCCGAGACATGGCTCAGAATTTCCGCCTGGCAATCGGCAACCGACCAGCCCGGCAAAATCGCGATCCGGCAATCGACATCGCACCACGCTGGCACGCTGGAAGCCCAGTCGCCGCCCTTGATGATGCCGGGGTTGAAGTTGATCGGATGCGTCACCGCCTTGAACAGGCGGTCGCGTTTGGCGCGCTCGTTCCATTCGGCCTCGAGCTTCTCCAGGGATTGAATGAGGTGATAGGCTGCCGTGATCGCATTGGAGCCCGAGCCGGCCTCGAACACATGCACGGGATGGCCGCGCACCTTGAGGCGAAACCAGATTACGCCGACCTGGGAACGCACCATCTTGCCCGATGTCGGCTCGGGAATGAAACAGGCGTCGGCACGATAGCCGCGCTGCAAGGTGGAGAGCGCGCCGACGCCGGTGCTCTCCTCCTCGATCACGGATTGAAAATGTATCCGCGCCGTAGGCTTGAGGCCCGCGGCGTTGATTGCATCCAGAGCATAGAGCGCACCGATGGTGCCGGATTTCATGTCGCAGGCGCCACGGCCGTACATCTTGCCGTTCCTGACGACAGGCGAAAACGGCGGCGTCTCCCACATGTCGAGCGGCCCGGCCGGCACCACGTCGCAATGGCCCTGCAGGATCAGCGACTTTCCGGCATTGGTGGCGGGACGATAGGTCCCGACCACCGTGCGCGCCTTCGAAAAATCATGCTCGATGGGGCCGAAGCCGCGCAAATCTTTCAGATCGTTGACGTCGATGTGCCAGTCGTCCACCTCGTAGCCGCGTTGCCGCAGCAGATCGCCGATCATGTCCTGGCACGGCCCTTCCGCGCCGCGGGTCGAGGGGATCGCGACAAAATCCTGCGTGGTGGCCAGCTGCGCGTCGAAATTGGCGTCGACGGCGTCGATAATTTTTCGCGCGGTGTCGATGGCGTTCATTTTAGGTGATCGCTCCCGTTGCCACTTTTAGAATCATTGGCCCGCCCATACACTCCCGAACGACACCTCACGCCATGGAGACACGGATGCCCGGCAACCGCAATATCCTGTATCTCATTATCGGCGCGCTGATCGTCGCGGTGGGCGTGCTCGGTTACAATCTTTACCAGACCAAGAAGGAACCGGAGGGCCTGCAGATCAACGTCGGCCCGAACGGACTGAAGATACAAAACAAGTGAACCTATTCGCTGCAGAGATCATGATGGTTTCAGCGATCAAACGTTTACGGAATCTCGTGCCACGCGTTTTCGTGCTGGTCGCGCTTGTCACCCCCGCGATGGCCGACCAGGTGTCGCGTGAGCAGGACATCGTCGAGCTGCGGCTGGGTCAGCGCATTCTCGTCGATGACGGGTCTTGCCCGGCCGGCCAGATCAAGGAAGTCTATGGCTCCAGGATGACCGCAAGCGGGATTCTGCGCGCGCGCCAATGCGTGCCGCGTCTGGGGAAGAGATAGATGCGTCCCGTTGCCGGTTCGCGAAGCGGCAACCGCCTTACCAGCTCCCATATTTGTCGATCAACCCGCGCCAGAGCGTGTTGCGTTCCCGGGCCAGAGTTTCCTTGCCGACGCTGGCGTTCTTTGCGACGGCGGTAATCACCATGACGAGTTTGAGTTCGGGATCGACGAAGATCGATTGGCCGTAGACACCGAGCAGGGCGAACCTCCGTTTTTCCCCGGGTAAAGCCAGAACTGATAGCCATATCCATAATACGGCGTGGCTGTTTTCGGAGCAAACGCATCGGGTTGCCGTCGCCAATCGGTTGCTTCGAGCAAATATTCTTTGGGCACAAGCTGTCTGGAGCCGACAGCGCCGTCATTGGCCAGCAGCATTCCAAGGCGCCCATAGTCGCGCAAGGTTGCATTGAAGGCTCCTGCCGCAGCTTCGAGACCGTCGGAACCCTTGATCCAGGTAGCGTCGGCCTCTGCACCCATCGGCTGCCACAGCCGCTCGGTCAGATATTCACTCAGCGTTTTTCCCGTCACCGCGTGCAGCAGCACGGCCAGAACCACCGTTTCACTGGAGGCGTAGTGAAAACGCGTGCCCGGTTCAGCATCGCGGACTTCGAACGAGCGCAAGGCTTCGACGGAGCCTTGGGTGCGACGAATCAGCGAGAAGCGCGACAGGTCGTCCTTGCCGTCATAGACTTCGCTGAACGGCACGCCGGATGACATCCTCAGGGTATTTCGTATCGACGTCTCCCCGTATGGACATCCGGCGAGCGCCGGTGCGTATTTGGCGACGGTATCGTCCAGCGACGCTATTTTTCCTTCCGCAAGCGCCATCCCGACCGCGATGCTGACGATGGATTTCGCCATCGAGTGGGAAACAAAGCGATCGGCCGGTGTGCGATCATATTGGTAGCGTTCAAGCAGAACCTCACCGTCCTTGATCACGAGCAATCCGGTGATGCGCTGGCGCGCAAGGAAATCTTCGATCGTGTAGGTCCGGTCGTCGAACTGATATTCGATCTTCGGCTCACGCGCGACGGCGGGAAGCGGCAGCGACACGGCTGCCTTCGGCAAGGTGTAGTACGGCAGCAGCTTGTCAAGGTTGCTGAACGATCCGACCCGCACGCTCTCATCGAAGAACCAGTTGGCGGGTGTACCAATAGGATACCCCGCCGCTCTGCCCAATTGCGCTTCGTCGGGGGCGGCTAAAGCTGGCAATGTCAGCGCGGCCAGCGCCACGCACGGCAATAGGATTCGGCGTAATCGCATTCGTTCCCTCACGCTCACAAGCCCGTCGCGCCCCGCGATATCTTCAACGAGTACAATAACAGCGCTTTCGGCACGTGGTAGGACGGCATGACGTCTCCAGGGAGATTGGCGCTCCCGCGGACGCAACAATCCCGCAAAAATCCCTCGGTTTCAACGGATCAGGCCAATGAACCCGTCGTTCATTGGCCGGATCGAAATCGTTCGTTGGCCTATGGAACGGGGATTGCGGCTTCGATACCCGGTGTCTCCTTCAAACGTTTGGTTGTTGGAGACTTGCCAGCAACTCACGGAAACGCTGCGCAACTTTTCTGTGCAGTTCCGCGTTGTAATCTGACCCAACAAAGGAAAGCCAGTCGTGGAAAAGGGCAACATCGTTGGCAACAAACGTCCGACCGGCAACGCCGGCCAGCCGATCGTCAAAGGTCCGGTTGTAACTGAACGAGCAAATTCCCCGAAACCCAAACGGATTTGCGGCGCGATGTCGCGACAACGGGGCGATGCCGGCCGCGCCAACCAATCGGCGCCGCAAAAACTCGTGCAACTGGTGGGCTACCGTGACCCCACGCCCCGGCCCGAACCGCAGGTTCGGGCGCGCCCGGCTCCCGTGAAATAGGTCACAAAGCCGTTCATTGAATGAATTCGCCGCATTTTTGAACCGCGGCATCGGCGGCTCCCCAAGGCATGATCGGCACCGAGGAGGTCGAATTCTTCGGCGACCCTTCGATCAGCTTGTCCGAGTAGACCATGTAAACCAGGACGTTCCGTTTGGCATCGCAGCCGCGGACGATCTGCATCTTCTTGAAGAACAGCGAGCGCCGTTTGCGAAACATATCGTCGCCCTGCTCCAGCTTGTCCTTGAAGCGGATCGGGCCGATCTGACGGCAGGCCAGCGAAATATCAGAGACTTGTTCAGCAAGCCCAAGCCAGCCCTTGAAGCCGCCTTTTTCAGGAACGGTGAAATGGCAGGCCACGCCTTCGATCTCGGGATCATCCACGCCGTAGGTCGCGAGTTTGTCGTTCGGGCTGACCCATTTGAACACGGTCGAACGGCGGAAGATCAGGTCCGGCTCGTCGGCGGCAAAGGTGGGTGAACCCGGCCACGGCATCAGGGCAAGCAGCAGCAAGGCCAGAATTCTCCATCGCGGTGGGATTACGGCTTTGCATGTCATGGACTTCTCCGTTGGATCGGGGCTCCCCTCATGTAAGTTCCGCCCAGCCCGAAGGAAGGCCACCGGTAACCGGTGCCGTCCCGCATTTAACGTAGTGTGAGGCTTTTTTGCTAGGCTCGGCGCGAAACCGCCGGGATTGGATGCCTACGCTGGTGCGTGCAGTTTTCGCCGGCAACATCAAATGCCGATGGCTTGGGGGTTCGAGTATGACAGGCGCGGGCCGGCATAACGCTGCCAGGGCAAAACGAAAGTTTTGGCGAATCGCCGTCTTGACCGTGGCCGGTGCGTTCTGCGCGGCCGCGGACGCCGAAGCCGCATTCTACTACTGGCCGTATTCGTACTCCGGCTATTATTATCGGCCGGCGCTGACCTATCAGCAGCGACGGCAAAAATCTCGCCATACGACCAAAAAGATCGCGGTGCCGGCAAAGGAATTGGCCAAACCGCGGGGACCGCTGATCATCGCGATCTCGATCGAAAAACAAAACCTGAAGATCTACGACGCCAACGGCTTCTTCGCGGAAACTCCGATTTCCACCGGGATGAAAGGTCATCCCACGCCGATGGGCGTTTTCAGCGTTATTCAAAAACACAAGTTGCACCATTCCAACATCTATAGCGGCGCGCCGATGCCCTTCATGCAGCGGATCACCTGGTCGGGCGTCGCCATTCATGCCGGCGTATTGCCGGGCTATCCGGCCTCGCACGGCTGCATCCGCATGCCGATGGCCTTTGCCGTGAAGATGTGGAACTGGACCAAGATGGGCGTACGCGTCGTCATCACTCCCGGTGAGACCACGCCCGCCGACTTTTCGCACCCGCTGCTGGCCACACAAAAGATCATGCCACAGCCGGCTGCCTTCACCGAGGCGCAGATGGTAACGCCGGCCGCCGGGATAGCCGACAAGGCGACCGCCGCCGATCCGGTGATCGGGCCCGCGATCCCGGAATCATTTCTGGAACTGCGATCGACCGCCGGTCACAACAATGCGCAGCCTCCGATCGAGCAAGCGCGGGCGTCGGCGTCGTTGCCCGAACGGAGCGAGACCGCCGACGCTATGTCGGCAGCAAAAGCCCGCGCCACCATGACCGATGCAAACTCGTCTGCCGGCAACGCGATGCAACGCGGGGAGAACGATCAGCCCCACCTGCCCGACATGGACAAGCCGGCCACGCCAAAACCTGATCCGGTCGCTGCAACGCCGCCGAAGCTTGCCGGGCAGATCGCGGTGTTCGTCAGCCGCAAGGATTCGAAGCTCTATGTGCGGCAGAATTTCGCGCCGCTGTTCGAGGCACCTGTGAAGATCGCCTCAAGCGACCGGCCGCTGGGAACGCACGTGTTCACCGTGCGGGTCGAAAAGGACGCCGGCAACGCCTTGCACTGGTCGGTGGTCTCGCTTCCCGCGCCGGCGCGTCATGCCGAGCGGCACGACGAGGACGAGCGTGCATCGCGGCGGCGCAAAATCGTGAGCGCCGCCGAAATAAAGCAGCCGGACAGCCCGACAGAGGCGCTGGACCGTCTGACGATTCCCGCGGATGCGACGGCGCGAATTACCGAGGCGCTATCGACGGGCAGCTCCATCATCGTTTCCGATCAGGGCATCGCCGCGGGTGAAACCGGCGAAGGCACGGATTTCATGGTGTCGCTGCGATAGGACGTTTTCATAGGACGGCTTCGCCTTGTCCCCGCGCCGCCGGTCGCCTTTGACCGGGAGCTGGGCTAAAAGACGGCCCGCATGAACCAGCCTTCTCCCGCGATTTCAACCGGCGAGCCAACGACCGACGCATCGAAGGACGCCTTCGGCCGGCTGATTTTGCTTGGCTGGCGATGGGGATTGACGGCGATCGTGGCCGGCCTTGCGGTATCGTTCTTTCTGTATGGCTACGCGCTGATCTACTGGCGCAATGCCGACATGGATTTCATGGTGATCTACAGCGCGCTTGCCCTCAACGACGGCAAGCCGCAGGTGTTCTTCGATCACACCGCGTACATCACCATTCTTTCGCTGAAACTCTGGTTTCAACTGCTGCATTCCCTTGGCCTGCTCGACGCCTGGTCGCTCTCCTCGATTCCGTCGGCGGCCAATCCCGCCGAGTTCGACGCCGCCATGACCGGCGCCGTCCGCGCCGGACGCCTTTTGGCTTTTCTGATTGCGACCGGTTGCGTCCTGATCTTCGCAGGTCTGGCGCGGCGGATGTTGCGCGACTGGCGTGTCGCGATGATCGCAACACTGGCATTTGCATTCTCCGGCGGCATCGCCGTTCACTCGCGCGTCCTGCGGAGTGAACTGGTTGCGGCCTGTCCCGCCATCTTTGCCCTCATGATCCTGATCGTGGCCGGGCGGCGCGCCAGCATCACGCGTCCGCTTGCGATCGCGGCCGCAGCCGGGTTGTGCGTGCTCGGCCTCGAAAACAAGGTGCAGGCGATCTTGCTGATCGCGGCGCTGCCGCTGATGCTGCTGGCGTTCGGCACCAAGGAAACCGCAAGCGTTGCATTCTGGCGCGTGGCCCGATCGGGCTGGCCGGCAGCGGGCCTGGCGGCCGTCGCGGCGATCGCAGCCGCATGGGCGGCGTGGCCGCTCGTCGCGGTCGGTTTCGATCGGGCGCTGCTCGACGCTGCGCATTTTCATCCGTTGTTCCTGGGCCGTTTCGGCGTCTATCAGTTTGCGCTGCTACTTCTGATCGGCGCCTGCATGATTGCCTATGCCGCGATCTGGCGCGTCAGTGCGGCCGAGACGATCGCCTCGATGCTTGCAATTGCAGCCGGCGCATTTGTCGCGCTGCTCGCGCTCGACCTCGAATACCATCCAAGCAATGTCATCGCGGTATTCAATCCGCTGGAAAAAATGCTGACCTTTGCGGATGGGGCCACCTCGGATGCCGCCAACGGATCGAACCTGTCGGGCATTATCCTGCTCCTGCTCGACGGCATCGCATCGGTTCTCGCGCGCTACAGCTTCGTGCTGCATTCCTCGCCACGGCCGACGGTGTTCCTGACCTGGCTGATCGCGCCGGGAATCGTCTATGCGTGGCGGCGCGGTGAAAAATCCGCCCCGATCCAGGCCCTCGTGCTGCTCATGGCCGCGATCGGGATCGACGCACTTGGCGTGCGGCGCGGACTGAAGTCGGAATATTTTATTTTTACCGACCCGCTGATTATCATCGCTGGCGCGATCCTGCTCGATTGCCTTGCCGATCTGCGGTTTCGCAAATGGACCTATGCGGTCGTCATGGTCCTGTTCGGACTGCATATCGCCGTCGGCCAGGCCGAGCCGGTCAAGTATGCGTTCATGCGCAGGGGCCCGGAGCTGACATGCAACTGGCGACCGTTTTACCTTCCGCTGTGGCAGTTTCCGTGGTGCAAGAATCCCCCGGTACAGCCGCAGGGCCAGCCATAACGGCTTGTTGAAAAGCGGCCGCTTGCCCGTTGGGCTATGCTGGCCGCGATCCGAATCCGACAGGGGACGCCCATGATCGACCGCAGGACACTCATAACGGCTGCGCTGGCCGCGATCGCGGGGCCAGCCCCAACCCGGTCGGCTCGTGCACAGGCGAGCATGAGCCGGATCACGGCTTACGCCTTTTCGTTTCCTGCCCTCGCCGGCGGCAATATCAGGCTAGCCGAGCACACCGGCCGGCCGTTGCTGATCGTCAACACGGCGTCGTTATGCGGCTACACGCCGCAATACGCCGGATTGCAGGAATTGTGGCGCGAGTTTCACGATCGGGGCCTGATGATCATCGGTGTTCCTTCGAACGATTTCGGCGGTCAGGAGCCCGGTGGCGCCACCGAGATCGCCGAGACCGCGCAACATCAATATGGGGCGACCTTTCCGATTGCCGCCAAAGCGGTCGTGAAGGGCCCGAATGCCCACCCGTTCTACAAATGGGCTGCGGAAGCCCGGCCCAAGGACGTTCCACGATGGAACTTCCACAAGTATCTCATCGGACGAGACGGCTACATCGCAGACGTGTTTCCCGAGACCGTGGAGCCGTCGGATACCCGCGTCAAAACCGCCATCGCGCGGGCACTCGCCGAGACCTGATGCGCCCTTGCCCCTCATGTGAATCAACCGGGGCAAGTCAGCAAATCATCCCCCGAGATTGAGCCCGTTGCCGTGGCGGCTCGGGTCGTTCTGGGCTAGTATTGGCCGAGCAGGAAATGACTCGGGGGCGCGGCGGAAGCAATCGCCGGGCATAAAAACAGTGCAAGGGAACAAAAAGATGCGAATTGCGGCAGGTTTGATTTTTGCAGGCACGGTTTCGCTCTACGCGTCTGGTGCAGCTTGGTCACAGACCCCCGCTCCCAAGGGCCAGACGGCGACCCCGCAGACGGCTGCGGCCCCCGCTCCCGCCCCTGCCCCCGCAAAAACGCCCTGTGCCAATCCAAACGCGCTTGGCATCGCCCGCATCGTTGAAATCGACACCACCGGCGGACCGGGCTTCGGCTTCGAACATTTCAAGCAACTCGATTTCCTGCGCGACAAGGAAGTGGTGCTGACCTTCGACGATGGCCCGTGGCCGGTCAATACGCCCTCGGTTTTGAAGACACTTGCGGAAGAATGCACGACCGGCATCTTCTTTCCGATCGGCAAGCACGCGACCTACTATCCTGAAATCTTGAAGCAGGTCGCGGCGGCTGGGCATACCATTGGCGCGCACACCTGGTCGCACGCCAATTTGAACAACAAGAAGCTGACCGAGGATCAGCGCAAGGAAGAGATCGAGAAAGGGTTCAGCGCGGTCAAATGGGCCTTGGGCGCGTCGCCCGCACCATTCTTCCGCTTCCCGGCGCTGCAGCACCCGCCTGAAATGGTAACCTATCTCGGCACCCGCAACGTTGCGATTTTCTCATGCGACCTCAACTCCTTCGACTTCAAGGCAAGCAAGCCGCAAACCGTAATCGATAGCGTGATGAAGAAGGTGGACAAACTGGGCAAGGGCATCATCCTGCTGCACGATTTCCAGAAGCACACCGCCGAGGCGCTTCCCGAATTGCTGCACAAGCTAAAGGCCGGCGGATACAAGGTCGTCCAGATGAGGGCCAAGAACCCCGTGCAAACGCTGGCGCAGTACGACGAGGAAATTCTCAAGGACGCTAAATTGCCGACCGTGAGTTCCCGGCCGGTCTCCAGCGTGGTGCAGACGATTTCGGAATAGAGCCTTCCGCATGGCAACGCCGGTGCCAGCGCTACGCGTCGATGGCTACGTCATCGTATCGGCGGACGGCATGCTGGCGAACGCCGACCATGTGATGCCGAAGCAATTGAAATTCGAGGGCGACAAGCAATTCTTCACTGCCGCCCTCGACCGCGCCGACCTGATCGTGCATGGCCGAAATTCCTTCGAGGATCAGCCGACCTCGCCGCTTCGAAAGCGGATCTTCGTGACCCGCAGGATCGGCGCCGTCGCGCCCGACCCGTCCAACCCCAAAGCCACCCTGTGGAATCCCGCCGGCGCTTCATTCGAAGCCGCCTGCGCTTTCGCGGGCGTGCGTTCCGGCACCGTTGCGATCATCGGCGGGCCCGCCGTGTTCGAAATGTTCATGGACCGTTACGACACGTTCTGGCTATCGCAGGCGCCGCGGGTGCGGTTACCTGGCGGTGAGCCATGTTTTCCCGGCGTGCCAGCGCATTCGCCGCAGGAAATTCTGACCGCGCATGGCATGATGGCCGGTGAGGCCCTGATCCTGGACAGTGCCCACGACGTCCGCGCGACGCCGTGGCAGCGTGTGGCTCAGACATCATAGACGGGTTCTGCGGTCCGTGGCGTCCGGCCATATCCCGCGATCATGAACAGCGCCCCGATGATCGACAGGTTTTTCAGGGCGTGGACCATGTTGTTTCTGCCTTCGGGGCCGGTCTGGGTCCAGAAGTCGTGATAATAGAAAGTCGCAGCGGCGACGAAAAAGATCAGCAGAATGGCAAAAAAGCGCACGCCGATATTCAGCGCAATCATTAATCCGCACAACAATTCGACGGAGCCAGCCGTGATCGCGAGTATTTGCGGCATCGGCATGCCCGTAAGCGTTTCGATCTGGGACTTATAGTCGGCCAGCGCCGCGGGAATGACGAGTTTTTCGGCGATGTCCTTTGCGGTCGCCGTCAGATCGTAAAGCTGCAGGGCCCCGGATACGATGAACAGCACCGCAAACAATATTCGTCCGAATGTAATAAACGCTGGCATGGTCGGCCTCATTGAATGCCGCAAATGCGGGGTCGCTATCGGCTGAATGATTATGGTCGTTCCGTGTCAGCTTTTCAAACGATCAAATCGAATCCGGAACGGCAGCGCCGGCCGCAACGGAAACCCCATTGGCTAGCCGAACAAGCTCGGTTGCTGGCGCCCGGCGCGCTCCTGGGCTTCGACCGCGGCAACCGCGGTCATGTTGAGAATGCCGCGCGCCGTCACCGATGGGGTGAGAATATGCGCCGGACGCGAGGGACCGATCAGAATCGGTCCGACCGGAAGGGCATCGGCCAGCGCCTTGATCATCTGATAGGCGACATTGGCAGTATCGAGGTTCGGCATGATCAGGATATTGGCCTCGCCTTCGAGCTTCGAGTGAGGCAGCACCAGCTTGCGGGCGGCTTCAGAAAGCGCGGTGTCGCCCTGCATTTCCCCGTCGGCTTCGAGTTCCGGATGGTTCTGCTTCAGCAGCGCGGTGGCGCGGCGCATCTTGCGCGAGGAGTCCGTATCATAATTTCCAAAGTCGGAATGTGACACGAACGCGATCTTCGGCTTGATGGTGAAGCGCTGGACGTGAAGTGCCGCCAGTGCCGCCACTTCGGCCAGCTCCTCGGCGCTCGGGTTCGGCCGCACCTGCGTATCCGCGATGAAATAGGCACCCTTGCTGGTGATCATCAGGGCAAGCGCCGCGTAATCGCTGACGCCCGGGCGAAAGCCGAGGATCTCGCGCACGTGGCGAAGATGGGTCATGTAGCGCCCGTCGACGCCGCAGATCATTGCATCGGCTTCGCCGCGGATGACAGCCAGCGCCGCGATCACGGTCGCGTTGGTTCGCACCACCGTGCGGGCCGCATCGGGAGTGACGCCGTGCCGGCCCGCGACATCGATGTAGGACTGCACATAGGACCGATAGCGCGGATCGTCCTCGGGATTGATGAGATCGAAATCCCGTCCGGCCTGGATGGCAAGGCCGAACCTTTTGATCCGTGCCTCCACCACCGAAGGCCGTCCGACCAGTATCGGACGCGCCAGTTTTTCCTCAAGCACCACCTGGGTCGCATGCAGGACACGCTCGTCCTCACCCTCGGCGTAGATCACGCGGACCGGCTGGGTCTTTGCTTTGGCAAACATCGGCTTCATGACCAGGCCGGAGCGGAACGCGAAACGCTCCAGCTGGGCGCCATAGTCCTCGAAGTTCCCGATCGGGCGGGTAGCGACGCCCGAATCCATTGCCGCTTTCGCAACCGCCGGCGCAATGCGCAAAATCAGCCGCGGATCGAACGGGCTCGGGATCAGCGAGCCCGGGCCAAATCCCTGCGCCTCACCACTGTCAAAGCCTTGCGCAACCGCGTCTACCGGCGGATCACGCGCCAGCTGCGCGATCGCAGCGACCGCGGCGAGCTTCATTTCCTCGTTGATGGCCGTGGCGCCAACGTCAAGCGCCCCGCGAAAGATGAACGGAAAGCACAGGACGTTGTTGACCTGATTGGGAAAGTCCGAGCGGCCGGTACAGATCATCGCGTCGGGCCGCGCCTTCCGCGCTTCGTCCGGCATGATTTCCGGCGTTGGATTGGCCAGCGCCATCACCAATGGCTTGTCGGCCATCGCCTTGACCATCTCGGGTTTGAGCACGTTAGGAGCCGACAAGCCCAGAAAGACATCGGCGCCGCCGATCACATCCGCCAGCACGCGCTTGTCCGTCTTCTGGGCATAGACCGTCTTCCAGCGGTCCATCAGCGTGTTGCGTCCCTCATGCACGACGCCGTCGATATCGCAGACCCAGATATTTTTGCGCTGCGCGCCCATCGAGACGAGGAGATTGAGACAGGCGATAGCGGCTGCACCGGCGCCCGAGGCGACGATCTTGACGTCCGCAAGTTTCTTGCCGTTGAGCAGCAGCGCGTTGGTGATCGCGGCGGCGACGATGATGGCGGTGCCGTGCTGATCGTCGTGGAACACCGGGATCTTCATGCGCTGCTTGAGCTGCGCCTCGATTTCGAAACACTCGGGGCCCTTGATATCCTCGAGGTTGATGCCGCCGAAGGTCGGCTCCAGCGCAGCCACGGTCTCGACCACGCGCTCAATCGTGTCGGCTGCGATTTCGATGTCGAACACGTCGATACCGGCAAATTTCTTGAACAGGACCGCCTTGCCCTCCATTACCGGCTTCGATGCGAGCGGGCCGATGTTGCCAAGACCGAGCACAGCGGTGCCGTTCGTGACAACCGCAACAAGGTTGGCGCGGATGGTCAGCGATGCCGCCTGGGCGGGATCGGCGGCGATTGCCGTGCAAGCCTCGGCCACACCCGGCGTATAGGCCAGCGCGAGGTCGCGCTGGTTGGCCAACGGCTTGATCGCCTGAATCTCAAGCTTACCCGGCCGCGGCAAGCGGTGATAAGCAAGCGCCGCGGACTGCAGGTCTTCAGAATGGGACGACATCAATCTCCCCCGCGACTCCCTCGGCCCGAATCCAGGACCTCGGTGGCTATGCCCTAGCTTTGCGGCAGATTGAGCCGGATGTGAAGCTCGCGCAACTGCTTCGGCGTGACGTCGGAGGGGGCGCCCATCATGAGGTCCTCGGCCCGCTGGTTCATCGGGAACAGCACTACTTCCCGCAGGTTTTCCTCGCCGCACAACAGCATGACGATGCGATCGATGCCGGGCGCGATGCCGCCATGCGGCGGCGCGCCGAGCGAGAGCGCGCGCAGCATTCCACCGAATTTCTGCTCCAGCACATCTTCCGGATAGCCCGCGATGCCAAATGCCTTCTTCATCACGTCGGGGCGATGGTTGCGGATCGCGCCGGATGACAATTCAATTCCGTTGCAGACGATATCGTATTGGATCGCCTTGATATTCTGAATGGTATCGCTGTCCTTCGGATCCAGCGCGAGGAACGCATCCGGCGCCATGTTCGGCATCGAAAACGGGTTATGTGAGAAGTCGATCTTCTTGTCCTCCTCGTTCCACTCGAACATCGGGAAGTCGACGATCCAGCAGAACTCGAAGCGGTCCTTCTGGATGAGGTTGAGGTCTTCGCCGATTTTGGTGCGTGCGGGACCGGCGAATTTCACGAAGTCCCCGGATTGCCGGCGACGAAGAACACCGCATCGCCCGCCTTAGTGCCCGCAAGCTCGTCCGCACCCAGATCTGCTCGGTCGCGTTCAGATCCGACATTGTTTGCGCCACCGGTCCTGCGGCCGCTGAAATCCCGTATCTGTTCCTCGGCAATCGAAAATGTAACCATGTCCCGGCTGGCCCTCGCCTTGCGCCCACGAATTCATGCGGTCGCAGAAGGCGCGAGACCCGCCATCAGGAGCCGGAATTGCCCAAACCGCCGAGCTCGGATCCGTCTCCAGAATTCGCGCGAAAATCTTAAAGCCGGCACCGCGGAAATGATCTGAAACATCCTGCATCTCGATCGGGTTACGCAGATCGGGTTTGTCGGTGCCGTATTTGCGCAGCGCTTCGGCATACGGAATCAACGGGAATTTCGCCGTCACCGGCTTGCCGTCGGCAAATTCCTCGAACACGCCGCGCATGACAGGTTCGACCGCGTTGAACACGTCGTCCTGGGTAACAAAACTCATCTCGATATCGAGCTGGTAAAACTCGCCGGGCGAACGGTCGGCGCGGGCGTCCTCGTCGCGAAAACAGGGTGCGATCTGGAAATAGCGGTCGAAGCCCGCAATCATCGTGAGTTGCTTGAACTGCTGCGGCGCCTGCGGCAGCGCGTAGAACCTGCCCGGATGCAGTCGCGACGGCACCAGGAAGTCGCGCGCGCCTTCCGGCGAGGACGCCGTCAGGATCGGGGTCTGGAATTCGAAAAACCCCTGCTCCTTCATCCGCCTGCGAATCGAATCGATGATCTGTCCGCGCTTGATGATGTTCTGGTGCAGCCGCTCGCGGCGAAGGTCCAGGAAACGGTATTTGAGCCGGATATCTTCAGGATATTCCTGCTCGCCGAACACCGGCAGCGGTAACTCGCCGGCCGGACCCAGCACCTCGATTTCGCTGACGTAAATCTCGACCGCGCCGGTCGGCAATTCCGGATTGTCGGTGCCGGCGGGTCGGCGACGCACCTTGCCGTCGATCCGTACCACCCATTCCGAGCGCAACTTTTCGGCGTCCTTGAAGGCCCTGGAATCGGGATCGACAACGCATTGCGTGAGGCCGTAATGGTCGCGCAGATCGATGAAAAGAACACCGCCATGGTCGCGGATGCGGTGGCACCAACCCGACAAGCGAACCGCCTGGTCGATATGGCTGTCGCGGAGGGCGCCGCAGGTATGGGACCGGTAACGATGCATTGACGTTCCAAAATCAGATGTCGGAGGATGGAATCGGGGGACCAGGGCCAGCCCCGGAAGGATCGTCAGGGTTTACCCGAGCCTGTCAGGCGCGGCAACCGAATGCGCGTCAAAACCGCACCCCAGGCGCTTGGCCAAAAACCGCAAAAAATCATGGAAAAACTCCGAGGGCTTTGAGCCGGCACGGGGCCAAATCCAATTGTGTAATTCCCGGCCATGCCTATGTTGGGGTCCATGACGGTGCATTTCCCCTTCCAAAATACCTACGCGGCGTTGCCGGCGAATTTTTTCGCCCGCGTCGCGCCGACGCCCGTCACCTCACCCCGGCTGATCAAGCTGAACCGGCCGCTCGCCGTCCAGCTCGGTCTCGATCCTGACCGGCTCGACAGCCCGGAAGGAGCCGAGATCCTTGCGGGAAAACGGATTCCCGACGGTGCGGACCCGATAGCCATGGCCTATGCCGGCCACCAGTTCGGTCATTTCGTGCCCCAACTCGGCGACGGCCGCGCCATCCTGCTAGGGGAAGTAATCGATGCGGATGGCATTCGCCGCGACATTCAACTCAAGGGCTCGGGCCCGACGCCGTTTTCGCGCCGCGGCGATGGCCGCGCGGCGCTCGGTCCGGTGCTCCGCGAATACATCGTCAGCGAGACCATGGCAGCATTGGGAATTCCGACCACCCGATCGCTGGCCGCCGTCATGACCGGCGAAAACGTGGTGCGTGAGACCATGTTGCCGGGAGCCGTTCTCACGCGCGTTGCGTCGAGCCATATCCGCGTCGGCACCTTCCAGTTTTTTGCCGCGCGCGGCGATACCGAGGGTGTACGGCAGCTCGCCGATCACGTGATCGCCAGACATTATCCGGAAGCGGGGAATGCCGAGCGCCCCTATCACGCGCTTCTGGCAGCGGTGATCGCGCGCCAGGCCGATCTGGTCGCACGCTGGCTGCTAATTGGTTTCATCCACGGCGTCATGAACACCGACAACACTTCGATTTCGGGCGAGACCATCGATTACGGTCCCTGCGCCTTCATGGATCAATACGATCCCGCGAAGGTGTTCAGTTCGATCGATGAACAAGGCCGCTACGCTTACGCCAACCAGCCCAGAATTGCGCTCTGGAACCTGACCCGCCTGGCGGAATGCCTGTTGCCGCTGTTTTCCGACGAGCAGGACAAGGCCATATCCGAAGCGCAGTCGGCGCTCGCTAACTTTGCGGAAGTCTTCAACAGCGCCTACCAGGCGGGTTTACGGCGCAAGCTCGGCCTGTTCACGGCGCAGGACGGCGATCGGGCGCTCGCACAAGATCTGCTGGACGCGATGGCCAAGAACCAGGCCGACTTTACCCTGACCTTCCGGCGCTTGAGCGACGCCGCGGCCGACCCCGACGGCCACGTCCGGCAATTGTTCGCCGACCCCGCCGCCTATGACGAATGGGAAGTGC
Source organism: uncultured Alphaproteobacteria bacterium (assembly GCA_963742425.1). Classification (GTDB taxonomy): domain Bacteria; phylum Pseudomonadota; class Alphaproteobacteria; order Rhizobiales; family Xanthobacteraceae; genus Bradyrhizobium. The sequence goes on along the minus strand of CAVULR010000001.1, from coordinate 181,621 downwards.
TCTGGCGGAAGCGGCTCAGCGAAGAGCCGCAAGATTCGGCTGCGCGGCAGACAGCGATGCGGTCCGTCAATCCCGCCTTCATTCCGCGGAATCACAGGGTCGAAGCGGTCATCGAGGCCGCCGTGACCCGGGACGATTTCGCGCCGTTCGAAGAGCTTCTGGCCGTTCTGTCCAATCCTTACGCAGATCAGCCAGCCTACGCGGCCTATGCGCAGGCGCCCGAACCGCACCAATGCGTGCTTCGAACATTTTGCGGAACGTGAGCCAGTTAACCCCGCTTGTTAAGCGCTCATGCACCATTGGCTCACGCGCCTCTGCATGCCGGCCCCAGAATTAAGAAACGGTCAATTGCTTCTTCGCAAATCTAACGGTTTGGCGGAGGGACTGCCGTGGACGCGTTGGTATTTGAATTCATGGGGCTTGCGATGGTCGCGCTCTGCGTCATCGTGCTTGCGGTTCCGTCCTCGCGTCGGCCATCTGGGCGGCACATCAGCGACTACTGAGCGACCCCATTTTACGGGATTGCATACACCAAGCCGCGCCATCAGGTGCGGTCGGTCGTTCGAGTCTCGCCATAATGTCCTGCCAACCGGAAATGCAAGCCCCGAATTCGTCGCAAGACCCTTGACATATCTACGCTTTCGGCAGATCGCCGTCACAAGAAGCGTTATGGATCGTTCATGGATCTGATTACTACCACTTCGGAACTAGAAGCTGTTTGCGCGCGCCTTGCCCGGCACCCGATCATCACCGTCGATACGGAATTCTTGCGCGAAACGACCTATTATCCCCTGTTCTGCGTCGTGCAGATGGCGAGCGCGGACGAAGCCGTCGTGATCGATACTCTGGCCGAGGGCATCGACCTCAAGCCGTTCTTCGCGCTGATGGCCAACGAAAGGGTGTTGAAGGTTTTCCACGCCGCCCGCCAGGATATCGAAATCGTCTGGCATCGGGCCGGCATCGTTCCACACCCGATCTTCGACACCCAGGTCGCGGCCATGGTGCTCGGCTATGGCGAATCCATCGCCTATAACCAGCTGGTCGAGCGCATCACCGGCCATCGCCCCGACAAGACTCATCGCTTCACCGACTGGTCGCGGCGGCCCCTGACCGAAGACCAGATGGAATATGCGGTGTCCGACGTCACCCATTTACGTGATGTGTTCGCAGCCCTCGATGCCGACCTCAAGAAGCGCGGCCGCAGCGATTGGGTGAGCGAGGAAATGGAAATTCTGACCTCGCCGAAGACCTACGACTTCCACCCCGAACGCGCATGGGAACGGTTGAAAACGCGGGTACGCAAGCCGAAGGAACTCGCGGTGCTGATGGAGGTCGCGGCTTGGCGCGAACAGGAGGCGCAAAGCCGCGATGTACCGCGCGGTCGCGTGCTGAAGGACGACGCCGTCGGGGACATCGCGACCCATGCGCCGACCAGTCTCGATCGGCTGGCCAATTTGCGCTCGCTGCCAAAGGGTTTTGACCGCTCGAAATGGGGGGCCGATATTGTGGCTGCGGTACAACGGGGGATCGCGCGCGATCCCGCCAGTCTGCCGAAAATCGAAAAGCCGCGCGGCAATTCGAACGGAGCGGCGATCGTCGAGCTCTTGAAAGTACTGCTGCGGATGACGTCGGAGCGTCACGCGGTTGCCAGCAAGGTGATCGCAACCGTCGACGATCTGGAAAAGATCGCCGCTGACGATAACGCTGATGTAGCCGCGCTGCGGGGCTGGCGCCGTGAACTGTTCGGGGAGGCGGCGCTCTCGCTGAAGCAGGGCCGGCTGGCGCTCGCGATCGAAAAAGGCCGGGTGGTCAAGGTCGACCGAAACTGACGTCTATCGCCGGCTCGGTGCCGCTTCGTTTTTCGGCTTCCTGAAACGCCGATCGACCTGATATCCGCGACACCGCGCAGCGCTGTTTCACCCAATTACCACTTTAACTCGAGGCCGAGAGTGCCTTGATGCGACTGCATCGCAGCGCGAAACTTGCCATCATAATTGAGGTAGAGCCGCGCGGTATTGCTCAGGTTGAGCGAGGCGGAGGCGCCGGCATCCGCGCCATATCGGCTCTCGCCGATGCCCTGCACCGTAATGTTCTGGGCGCCGAGGCTGACGGTGACCGAATTGAAATTCTGCATGAAATTGTCGACAATCTTGCCGTATGCCGACAGATCGAAAATCTTTTGGCTGAAAATCCAGTAGTGTCCGATCTCCGCGCCCGCAAGCAATCGCGCACGTTCGGCCGTCGCACCGCTCGCCATCACCGGGTCAAGACCGCCGACTTCCTGCAACGATCCGGTCGCGGAGCGGACGTATTCCAGCGCGGCCTTCGGCACGATGCGGCTCTGGTCCATATTCCAGTAGTAGCTGAGTTCGGTTAGCGCCCCGTCGATGTGGGCGTTGTAGCCCGCACTGGCGATGCCCAGTCCGGTGTCGCGGCTCGAATTGATCCTGCCGAAGCCGTGAACCAGTGCGGTGCCCCAGGACCACGGCCCCCTGTCGACCGATGCGTTGAACCCAAGCTGGGTCAGATCGAGCGTTGCCGACTGCAGCGCCAAGGGAACGTCGATCGATGTTCGGCTTTGATCGATGGAAAAGCCGACATTGAGGCCGGGTGCGAGGCGCGCGCCCAGGCCCGCGACGCCGCCCCAGGTCTGGCGCCGATCGCCGACGAAGATGCCTTGCGGGCCATTCCTTGCGGAAATTCCGTATCCCTCGGCCCAGCTCCGATATGGCGGGGGCTCGGTTACCTCGGAGGCCCCGCCGCCGTCAGGATTATTCCGCAGGGCGCCGCGAAATCCGGATGACGTCTGGTTTCCAAGGCGCTCGAGGAAACTGCTGCCGAGATTTGCCATGGTCGCAGCCGCTGACAGCTCGGACGTGATTTCAACTGCTGTTGGAGTCGGAGGCGGCGGAGGCTGCCTCGCCGCAAATGCAACCTGTGCCTTTGCCTGCGGTGAAGCATACACAACCACCCCGCTAAGGGCGAAAGCGATCGCGGCAGCCCTCACCCGCCGACCCCTGCCGGTCGGCTTGGCTCGCAATCGCCGCGATGAGCGCCACATCAAAGTTATCCCCAACGGAGCGCCAACTTGGCAACACTGCGGAATCCCATCGGCCTGCGCCGATTTGCCCTCAGTCCGACGGGAGCGTCAATCGGTCATGGCCCGGCGCAAGGGGCGATTGCCCGGGATTGTTGTTCCGTTGCCACAGGTCGCTGAGGGCGATGTCGGCGCCCGCCGATTTCTTGAGCCACGCCAAAAGCTTGCTAACGGACGGATTTCGTGTTGCTATATCCGGTACAATCGGATTTAGGCCGATCGGCTGTGCGTTTCGCGACTAAGAAATTGAGCAGACATCCGAAAAGCCCGCTTGTGGCGTGGCACGCAAAATGCGTGGCCGCGTCTTTTTTATGTCTAGACCAGGAGACAGGCGATGCAAAAAGGCACCGTCAAGTGGTTCAACCCGACCAAGGGTTATGGGTTCATCAAGCCGATGGCCGGCGATAAGGACGTGTTCGTCCATATCTCGGCGGTCGAGCGCGCTGGGCTCACCACCCTCAATGAAAACCAGGTGATCGAATATGAGCTTGTGGAAAATCGCGGCAAGACTTCCGCCGAGAATCTGAAGGTCTCTTAAGCTTCGTCGCGCCCCGCGCAAGCAATCCTGATGCACCCCCGGCCTATGCCGGGGGATTTTATTTTCAATCTGCGCGCTTGAGGCGCGCATCCGCGTTCGCGGTGCAACGGCACGCCTAGCTTCCACCCGGCGAGATCAAGCTACCGTCCGGGCTGGCGTTGCCCGTCGTTTTGCAGATATCTCCCTCCAGCCGGACCAGACTGCCGGCGACCAGCCGCAGCGCCGCCGGGTAAATACGGTGCTCGATTCCGAAAATCCGGATCGCCAGCGTCTCCGGCGTATCGTCGTCGCGAACACCAACCGCACCCTGCATCACAATCGGGCCCGCGTCGGTTTCCGGAACGACAAAATGCACGGTCGCGCCGGAAATCTTCACGCCGGCGCGCAGCGCTTGTCCCTGTGGATCGAGGCCGGGAAACGACGGCAGCAAGGAGGGATGAATGTTAAGCATCCGGCCGTACCAGCGCTGCACGAATTCGGCGGTAAACAGCCGCATGAAGCCGGCCAGACAAACCAGCTCGATGCCGTGTTCGTCCAGCGCCGATTGCAGCACGGCTTCGAACGCAGCCCGATCCGCGCCGAAGGGCTTGCTCTCGATCGTCACGGCGGGGACGCCGCTTGCCCGGGCTCGGTCGAGACCGCCGGCATCGGCGCGGTTGGAAATCACCAAGGCAATGTCGGCCGGGTAATCCTTCTGCCGCGCTGCCTGGATCAGCGCGGCCATATTCGATCCACGCCCTGAAATCAGGATTGCAACACGGCGCTTCATGGCCTCACCATGAGAGATCGAGATGACCGTGATAGACCACGCGATGTTCGCCGGCAGCCGGGATCACCTCGCCCAATAGCGCAACGCTTTCACCGCTTTCCTTGAGGATCGCGGTAATCTTCTCAACCGCTCCCGGCTCGACGATGGCGATCATGCCGACACCGCAGTTGAAGGTGCGCAGCATTTCGAGTTCGGCAATGCCCCCCTGCTCTGCCAACCACTTGAATACCGGCAGCACCGGCAGGCGCGCAAGGTCGATTCCGACGCCGAGATGTTTCGGCAGCACGCGCGGAATATTATCGGTGAATCCGCCGCCGGTGATGTGAGCAAGGCCCTTGACCGCGCCGGTCTCGCGGATGGCGCGCAGGCACGATCGGACGTAAAGCCGCGTCGGCATCAGAAGCGCACCGCCGAGCGTCATGACCGGTGAAAACGGCGCCTGTGCCTCGAAACCAAGGCCCGAGAGTTCGACGATTCTTCGGACCAGCGAAAATCCGTTGGAGTGAACGCCCGACGAGGCCAGGCCGAGCACGGCGTCACCGACGGCAATATCGGGCCGCGGCAACAGCGTGCCGCGCTCGGCTGCGCCAACCGCAAAGCCCGCGAGGTCGTAGTCGCCGTCCTTGTAAAGGCCGGGCATCTCGGCGGTCTCGCCGCCGATCAGCGCACAGCCGGACTCCCGGCAACCCTCGGCAATTCCCGCAACGACGGTCGCGGCAGCCTCCGGATCGAGCTTGCCGCAAGCGAAGTAATCCAGAAAGAACAGCGGCTCGGCGCCCTGCACCACGAGGTCGTTGACCGACATCGCCACCAGATCGATGCCGATCCCACCATGCAGACCGGTCTCGATCGCAATCTTGACTTTGGTTCCGACCCCGTCGGTCGCTGCGACCAGCACCGGATCCTTGAAACCAGCCGCCTTTAGATCGAACAGTCCGCCGAACCCGCCGATTTCGGCATCGGCGCCGGCGCGGGCGGTAGCCCGAACCATCGGCTTGAGGAGATCGACCAGACGATTGCCGGCATCGATATCGACGCCCGAACTTGCATAAGTCAGCCCGTTCTTACGGTCGATCATGGCCTATTCCAGATTATGGCGGCTGGTTACGTCGGATTCCGTTCATGCGCAATGGCTCGCAAGCAGCGCCCGCACCTGCTTCGAGAAGCCTCCCGGCTGAAAAAAGCGGTGCGCGCCCCGGCGAGCCGCCCCTAGCCCGGGGTCTTCTTCGCGGTGTGCTGGACGGAGAAATCCCCAGGCGGGCCCCGCTCCAAGCCTTTGGCCAGTTAGGGTTAAAACGGACCGTTTGACTTTGGCGGGCTTCCAGACTGGAAGGAAGGGCATTGGCCGTGCTTATTGGCAGGATGGAAAACCATCGTTGGGTTTTTGGCGATCGATACCGTGAGGACCAAACCGGCGCGAAGATGACCCGCCAAATCGGACGGTCCGCACGCCGCAAAGTCGCCTCAACGGCAACCCAAAAAACTGACATGACCTCGCGAAGCTCCGGAGCACTAACCATGCGCAAGTTGGTTTCAGTCGCCGCATTTTCGATGGTGATTTTCTTGATGAGGATGAACGCTTGCGAGGCAGCGGATCGTGAATCTGAAGGACTATCGAGCACGGCTATCATGCGCTCGGCGTCCTATTGCGGCGTCGAACCCATCAAGCAGGAAAAGGACGGGGGTGGAGATTGTAACCGCCTGGGGGTTTTCAGAAGCTACCGGATACAGAAGTTAAACGGCGTCCCCGTGAGGAAATGGTCGGTCCGAGGATCGGTTAGCAATCTGGAAATAGCGACCGGCTGTTATTGCGTTATTGATGAATGACCGCCGCCACGGTATGCCGATAAGTGCACGCCGCGGTTAAAGCAAGAGACTTTCGGTTACCGATTTATATTGCTTGCTCTCACGAAGCAGACTTTCCCCTTTTTGGGCGCTCGGCAGAGAACCAGCATTGGTCGCGCCTCTCGCGGCCAGGCGCATAATTCTTGACGAAATCTGCCCTTGGCCAGTACCTTAGATCGTCGGCAAAGGGGGTTGGGGGGCTTTGTCAATGCTTAAAATCGTTTTAGCGGCGCGCCTTCAGGCGCGTTCCGCCCTATGACCTTGGCTCCGCTTTTTGGTGCACCTTTCATGGTGCAGCTGCACGCTTTGTCTGCGATCGGCGCCCTGATCGTGGGCGCCGCGCAGTTGTTTGCTCCGAAGGGGACCATTCCGCATCGAGCGGCCGGCTGGCTTTGGGTTTTTCTCGTCTCGCTGATGATCTTCACCGCTTTCTTCAATCATGACGTGCTGTCTTTTGGCCCCTTCAGCCCGAAGATATGCTGTCGTGACTTCTTATGCAGCCTTGGTACGGTCAGGTGCGGATCGATTCATATCCTTTCCGTTTTCGTGCTGCTGTTTGTCCCCTACGCGATACTTCAGGCGCGGTTACGAAATCGGGGGTACCATCGCCTGGCCATGATTATTTTGATGACGATCATGGTTCTTGGCGCGGGCTTCACTTTCTTTCCCACGCGGATCATGCACGCAGTTGCTTTTGGAAGCTGAATCGGGGCGAGAAAACACTCGCTCGACGTCAAGCAAATTTCGGCACGGCATAGAGTGCGATCGCGTATCGAATCGTCATCAAAATCACGATCGAAATCACTGGCGAAAGGTCAACTCCACCAAGCTCCGGCATTAGTTGCCGGATAGGCCACAAGGCCGGGGCGGTCGCCCTGTAGAAGAAGCGATAGATTACCTCGAGAGGTCGGGTTTGAACGTCGATCATGCCAAATCCGCGCAAAAGATCAAAGACGGCGAGCGCAACTAGTATCCAGCTGTATATTTCCAGAACAAAGTCGATAATGACAAAAAATGCTTGCATATTGTGCGAACCGACGGCTGGAAATTATCGCTCGCCTGGCCACCACGTTGAGCCGGTTTCACGGCGGAAATCTTGATAACCCGCAGCGCCGCCAAATGGCTGCGCTTGTGCGGGCGCCGACAAATCTTTTTAAGTACTCCTCGCGCCGCAAGTAACGCTTCGGTGCGCTCGTGTCACCGCCTAATCAGCACACCCAGGCCGGTTGTCGCAGGCATCCGCCTTGGGCACTTTTCGGACCTGACGCGATGTCCGAATTGAGTCGCGCCAAAGCGGACGTTGGCCTATCCGTTCTGATCTGAGCGCAATCTACTGAGAATGAGGCTGGCTGGGAAGGGCTAGGAAACGATCTCAAAATCGTACTATGTAGACGGGAACCGGTTCGTGCTGCGAAGGGCCGGATATTTGCGAAAACATGCAGGGAGCCGGGAAGCGCCGTGTGAGCATTCCAAACATCATCACCCTCGGCCGGATTCTGCTGGTGCCGTTCATTGTCTGGGCGATCGCCTCCAGCCAGATGGAAATCGCGTTTGCGATCTTTGTTGTAGCGGGTGTCAGCGATGCGATCGATGGCTTTCTGGCCAAGCGCTTCAATATGGCGAGCGAGCTCGGTGCGCTGCTCGACCCGCTGGCCGACAAGGCGCTGCTGGTCTCGATCTACGTGGCGCTTGGAATCTGGGGTGCAGTGCCGCGCTGGATCGTCATCCTGGTAGTCTCGCGCGACATCATGATCGTCACTGCCGTGATCGTGTCATGGTTGTTCGGCAAACCGATTCCGATGAAGCCATTGATGGTATCGAAGCTCAATACGGTGGCGCAGGTGGCGTTCGCGGCATTGGTGCTTGCTGCACTCGGTTTCGGTTTCAAATCGACGCCGTACGATCTGATCCTGATGGGTCTGGTCACGGTCTTCACTTTGGTTTCCGTGTCGCTCTATCTCGTGGAGTGGGTGCGGCACATGAGCACGATTGAAGCAACCTGAGATGCGCCGGGATCCCGGCATGGAGTAGCTTTCGTGGCAGGCCGCATTCAACCTCGACAGCTTGCATTCGCGCTGCCGCACGCAGAGAGCCTGACCCGCGACAACTTTCTCGAAGGACCCGCCAACGCCTCGGGCTTGGCACTGGTCGACAGCTGGCCCGAATGGCCGAACCGGGTCATGTTGATGGTGGGGCCGGAAGGCTCCGGCAAAAGCCATCTGGCCGCGATCTGGGCCGACGAGGCCGGGGCACGATCGACCATGGCGCGCGCATTGACCGCGGCCACGGTGCCGGGTGCACTGGCGACCGGGGCGCTGGTGGTCGAAGACCTGAAAACCCCGGATTTCGACGAGCGGGCCTTGTTCCACATGTTGAACCTGGCTCGCGAGGACGGCGCCTTCGTTCTGATCACCGCACGCGCGCCACCATCGGCGTTTCAGGTCGAATTGCGCGATCTGCGCTCACGACTGCGAGCGGTGCCGAGCGTATCGCTGCACCCGCCTGACGATCAGCTCTTTCGCGCCCTGATCGTCAAATTGTGCGCGGACCGTCAACTGACCGTCGATGAAGCGGTGGTGAGCTATCTTGCCACCAGGATCGAGCGGTCCTACGCCGCAGCGCGGCGGGCGGTCGAATTCCTGGACTTCGAAGCCTTACGGCTGGGCCGGCCGGTCACGCGAGCTCTTGCGGCTGAATTGTTGCGGCAAACCTGATTTTTGCCGTCCATCCGCATCTTGACGGCGCGACCTGCAGGAACGTCAATGTCATCGAAACGTCGTTACGGTAACACATGCTTTGTGCCGTCTTCGCCGGAAGACCGCGCCGTCTGCCAAAGGATGGATTGAAACTTGATGGATTCCTCGCAAGCCATTGCAATCAAAGAGAAAGAGGCGACAACCGAGGCTGGCCCGTCAATGGCCTCCAGCCCCGAACGCTTCATCAATCGCGAGCTCTCCTGGCTGCATTTCAATCGCCGGGTGTTGGAAGAATCCGTCAACCCCGGCCACCCCGCCCTCGAACGGGTGCGGTTCCTGTCGATTTCCGCCAATAACCTTGATGAGTTCTTCATGGTCCGGGTCGCCGGTATCAAGGCGCAGGTGCGGGAGGGCATTGCCGAGCGTAGTCCGGACGGACTGACCCCCGCCGAGCAGCTCGTCCTCATCAACGAGACCGTTTCAAGGCTCGCCAGCGACCAGCAGGCCATCTGGCGCGATCTACGCGGCATCCTTGCCGACGTCGGCATTGTTCTTGTCGACGGCCGCGATGTCACCAAGACGGAGCGAACCTGGATCGAGGATCATTTCCTCCATAATATTTTCCCGTTGCTGACCCCGCTTGCGATCGATCCGGCGCATCCTTTCCCGTTCATCCCGAGTCTCGGATTTACCGTTGCGCTGCAACTGGCGCGGGTCTCCGACGGCAAGCCGATGAATGCGCTGATCCGCATGCCCGGCAAGATCGACCGTTTCATCCGCATGCCCGCGGGCAAGGATGGCTCGGTGCGCCTGATCACGCTGGAGCAGGCCACGGGGCTGTTCATCGGCCGGCTGTTCCCCGGCTATACCGTCAAGGGTCAGGGCGCGTTCCGCATCATTCGGGACTCCGAACTCGAAATCGAGGAAGAAGCGGAAGACCTGGTCCGATTGTTCGAAACCGCGTTGAAGCGGCGGCGGCGGGGGTCGGTGATCAGGCTCGAAATCGAAGCCAAGATGCCGGAGGAACTGCGCGCCTTTGTGCAGCGGGCGCTTTCCACCGCCGACGACGAGGTTCTGCTGGTCGACGGCGTGCTCGCGATGAACGAGCTATCGCAACTGACCCGGCTCGACCGTCCCGATCTTGAATTTGCGCCCTATGTCCCCCGTCATCCCGAACGGGTGCGCGATCACGGCGGCGATATCTTCGCGGCGATCCGGCAGAAGGATCTGATCGTTCATCACCCCTATGAGTCGTTTGACGTCGTTGTGCAGTTCCTGCAGCAGGCTGCCCGAGACCCCGATGTCGTCGCCATCAAACAGACGCTCTATCGCACCTCAAACAACTCGCCGATCGTGCGCGCACTCGTGGAGGCTGCGGAAGCCGGGAAGTCGGTCACCGCGCTGGTCGAACTCAAGGCGCGGTTTGACGAAGAAGCCAACATCCGCTGGGCGCGCGACCTCGAGCGCGCCGGCGTGCAGGTGGTGTACGGATTTATCGAGTTGAAGACCCACGCCAAGCTGTCGCTGATCGTGCGTCGCGAGGGCGGCAGCCTCACGACCTACGTCCACACCGGCACCGGAAATTATCATCCGGTTACCGCGCGCATCTATACCGACCTGTCCTATTTCACCTCCGATCCGATCATCGGTCGCGATGCCGCACGGGTATTCAACTACATCACCGGCTACGCCGAACCGAGCGACATCGAGAGGATGGCGGTGTCGCCGCTGACTTTGCGCAAGCGGATCATTGAACATATTCACACCGAGACCAATCATGCGCGCCACGGCCGGCCGGCCGCGATATGGATGAAGATGAACTCGCTGGTCGACCCCGATATCATCGACGCCCTCTATGAAGCGTCGCAGGCGGGCGTCTCCATCGAACTCGTGGTGCGCGGCGTCTGCTGCCTGCGGCCCGGGATATCAGGACTTTCGGAGAACATCCGCGTCAAATCGATTATCGGCCGTTTCCTCGAACACGGCCGAATCTACTGCTTCGGGATGGGACAGGGGCTGCCCAGCGCAAAAGCGGCTGTGTATATCTCGTCGGCCGACATGATGCCGCGCAACCTCGACCGCCGCGTCGAAATCCTCTGCCCCCTGCAAAATCCCACGGTGCATCAGCAGGTTCTCGAGCAGATCATGGTCGCGAATCTGAAGGATACCGAGCAAAGCTGGCAATTGTTGCCGGACGGGTCGTCTACGCGTATGAAGGCCGCGAAGGGCGAAGAGCCTTTCAACCTGCATAATTATTTCATGACGAATCCGAGTTTGTCAGGCCGTGGAAAGTCGCTTAAGGAATCTTCGCCGCGCCGTCTCACGCGCCGCAACGAGCGTTTGCATCCGTCATAAGGGATCCTGGCTGTGAAGCGGCCGCGCAAACGCGCATCCAGCGTTGCGGTCATCGACATCGGCTCGAACTCGGTGCGTCTCGTTGTCTATGAATCGATGACGCGAAGCCTTGTCTCGATTTTCAACGAGAAGACGCTTTGCGGACTCGGACGCGAGGTCCAGTCCACCGGCCTGCTGGCCCCGGACGCGGTCGCCAAGGCCTTGACCTCGTTACGGCGCTTTCGCGCGCTGTGCCGGGTGATGAAGGTCGGCCGCGTCCATGCGATCGCCACCGCCGCCTGCCGCGACGCCACCAACGGTCCCGACTTCATCGCCAAGGCGGCGCGCATCTGCGGCGTACCGATCGAGATTCTGTCGGGTGCGCGCGAGGCGAAATTGTCCGCGCTCGGTGTCGTGTCAGGCATCCACAAACCGGACGGCATCGTCGGCGATCTCGGCGGCGGTTCGGTAGAGCTGATCGACGTGCGCGGCAACCGCGTCAGCCGCGGCGTGACGCTTCCGCTCGGCGGCCTGGCGTTGCAGGATTTATCGCATAAATCGCTGAAGCGCGCCGAGCGTATCGTCAGAACCGAGCTTTCCGGCGTGCCCCAGCTCAAGGCCGGCCGCGGCCGCACTTTCTACGCCGTCGGCGGAACATGGCGGGCACTGGCTCGCATCCACATCATCCAGAGCGGACACCCGCTCGGGGTGATGCATGGCTATTCGATACCGGCACCGGACGCGCTCGACTTCGCGCGGCGCCTGCGCCGTCTGGCAGCGGCGAACATGCTGGCCAATATCGATGCCGTCGCCCCTGCCCGACGGCCGCTCCTGACCTATGCCGCGCTCGTGCTCGAATACATCATCCGGGTCGCAAAGCCGAAGTCGATCGTGTTTTCGACGTTCGGGGTGCGCGAAGGCATGCTTTACGAAATGTTGCCGCAGGCCGAGCGCGCAAGCGACGGCTTGATCTGCGCGGCGCAGACGCTAAATGAGCTGTTGTCGCGGTCCGCGCGCCATGCCCAGGAATTGATCGAATGGACCGATCGGCTGGTGCGGGTGGTAAGGCTGCGGGAAACAGCCGAGGATCGCCGCCTGCGTCATGCGGCCTGCCTGCTGTCGGACATCGGATGGCGGGTGCATCCCGACCACCGGGGCGAGGAAACGCTCAGTCTCATCATCAACGGAAATTTCGGCGCGATCAGCCATCAAGGCCGGGCGTTTGTCGCGCTGTCGGTATTCTATCGCTACGCGGGCTTAAGCGAACAAAACGAACCGCCAGCGATTATTCGGGAACTGGTGCCGCCGGCGATGCTCGAGCGGGCGCGCGTTCTCGGTGCGGCATTTCGTGTCGCCCATCTGATCTCGGCGGCACGCCCGGGCGTATTGCCGTTGACCCACTTTCGAAGCCGGGGCCGCAAGCTGATGCTGGTGTTCGAACACAAGATGGTCGATCTCGTCGCCGATCGCGTCGGCAGCCGCTTCAAGCAGCTGGCGCGGCTGATCGGCCGCTCCGGATCGATCGTGAGGCGCTGAGCGCGTCCGCCACCAAGGCAAGCCGTTCTAGGGAACGCTTCGACGCAGAATGCGCGTTAGAAAATCGACAATTCTGTCATTGGCAGATTGGGCAGCATCGCCCGTCAACACATGCTTGCGTCCATCATAAAGCGCAAATTCCGGCTCCACGCGGAACGACCGGGCGATCTCGGCGAGGTGTTCGGCATCCGACAGGGGCACGATCGCATCTTCGCGGGAATGCACGATCAAAAGCGGCGCCATCCGCGTTGGACGCTCTGGAAACCAGGTGGAAACTCCCGCGGATTCCGAGACAAGAGCCGCCACGCGCTCATCCTGCGCGGCCTCAACGGCGGCAAGGAAACCGCCGAGCGAAACGCCGACAACCCCAATTCGCTTCGGGTCGACGTCCGGAAGCTTGGCCGCAAAGGCCAGCGCGTCCTCCAGCGCTTTGCGCCAGGTCTCGAAACTGACGCCGGTCACCTCGGGGGAATCAGGGCTGGCGCTTGCGTCGAAATAGTGAGGCGTCAGAACGGCGAAACCTGCATCGGCCAGCTTTTGTGAAAGCTGCACAAAGCCGGACCCATAAAAACTAAGGCCGCCTCGTCCGTACAGCAGCAAGATAACGGGATGGGGGCCGGGCTGAAGAGGTCGAACCATGTCGACCGCGACCTGGTGCCCGCTGCTCTCAAAGTAACCAATTCGGCCTTCGGGGGGACTTGCCGCAATCGCCGAATGCATCAGGATTGCCAGATATGTAACGATGACGACCGATCGCCTCACGACCACGCTTCCTTCTCCTTCGCAAAATATGAGTCAAGCCGATATCGCCTCCTGCCGTTTGATCGATTAACAGTGAAGTGATCCCGACATCGCCTCCTGATTCGATCAATTACGGCAGGTCGGCCGGTAGAGCCGCTTCCCCTCTCGCCGGCAGCGCGAGATGCTCGAGCTGCTGCAGCCTGCGCTTTCGCCAGATCGATCCCACCACCAGCACCGCGACCGCGCCCAGCACCGAGGCGAGATACCCGACCAGATCGCCATCCAGACTGAAATGCGGCGATACGCCGAAGATCGCCGACGTCGCGTCGAGACTGAGTGCAATCTGGCCATCGAGAAGCCGCTGCAGCAAGGGGTGCACCGCCGGATCGGTCTCGATCACGTCGCCCGCGATCCACCCAAGCAGCATTGCGCCGAGCCAAATCAGAATTGGAAACCGGTCGAGCACCATCATGATCAGCGCAGCCCCCGCGATAATCATTGGAATGCTGACGGCAAGGCCGAGGATCAAGAGCGACATCTGACCGTTGGCGGCGGCAGCGACGGCGATAACATTGTCCAGGCTCATGACGATGTCGGCGATCACGACAATCCGGATGGCGTGCCAGAGGCTGGTGCCCGCCGCGACGTCGTCCCCTCCCTCTTCAGGGACCAGAAGCTTGGCGGCGATCACGAACAGCGCAATTCCACCAACCAGCTTGAGATAAGGCAGCAAGATCAGTTTCGCAACGATGCCGGTGAATGCGATCAGTAGCACCACTGCGATGCCGGCGCCGATCACCATGCCCCACAGGCGTTCGCGGGGCGCAAGACCGCGACAGGCCATCGCGATCACGAGCGCGTTGTCACCGGACAACAACACGTTGATCCAGATGATCTTGCCCACCGCCAGCCAGAACACCGGCGATTGCATGTCGACTTGAACCTGGGCGAAGAACGCGCCGATATTCGCGGGATCAACGACCTGCCACAGCCAATTCACAACCTGCCCCCCTTGGCATAAACGTCTGGCCCCGCTGATTGCCAACTAGAGCTGCGCGCCGGCGCCAATGTCAATCAGCCGACGATTTCGTTGCCCGAGAAAAACTGGGCGATCTCGATGGCCGCCGTCTCGGGGGCATCGGAGCCATGCACCGAATTTTCACCGATGGATTTCGCATGCAGCTTGCGGATCGTTCCATCAGCGGCCTTCGACGGATCGGTGGCGCCCATGACGTCGCGGTGTTTGAGTACGGCGTTTTCCCCCTCGAGCACCTGGACGACGACGGGTCCCGATATCATGAAATCCACCAACTCGCCGAAAAACGGACGCGCCTTGTGAACGGCGTAAAAGGTTTCGGCCTGACCGCGGGTCATGCGGATGCGCTTTTGCGCGACGATGCGAAGTCCGGCTTTCTCGATCAGCGCGTTGATCGCGCCTGTCAGATTGCGAGCCGTCGCGTCGGGCTTGATGATCGAGAAGGTGCGTTCAATCGCCATGATTATTCCTTGGACAAGCGCTGTGGGGAGTTGCCGGGCTTATATCGGCGCGACCGGCGAACGGCAAGCGATCCGGCAAAACGCCCCTGTCCCCCGCGCCGGCAGGCGGTCTATGAATTACAACAATTTAACGAAGGTGAACCCTCTCTGAAACCATTGTCCCGCTACCGTTCACCTTCTCGGGCGTAGGTTTTGATGGACCGGACGCCTCGGCGGTTAGGGGCGTTGCGGCTGCAATATCACCGATGGGCGCGGACCGCGCCGAACCTGAGGAGATGACCCATGTTACGCAAACTCTTACTCGCTGCAGTTGCCGCAACTTCGATGGGTGCGGCCGCGCTGGCACCGACCTCCGCCTCCGCTTGGGGTGGCTGGCACGGTGGTTGGCATCATCATGGCTGGGGTTGGGGCGGACCGCGCTTTGTCGCTGGCCCGGCCTATTTTGGTTACGGCGGCTGCTATGTGCGGCAGTTGGTTCCGACGCCCTGGGGACCCCGCTGGCGCCTGGTGAACCGCTGCTATTGAGTCGATCGCCCGATCCCGGACGTCAAAGCCCCGGCCCCGTCGCGCCGGGGCTTTCGTTTGGATTCGAACAAATGGAACCCCCGCGCGGCTTTCATGAAATTTTTACTAAAAAAATAGCCAATCGACCCTGACAGCGAAACAATTTCCGCGCCGACAACTTGGTTCTACGTCGCTCCTGAGATGGAAACGAGGGGGAACTCGATATGAATAGCCGAATCGCCGAAAACTTCGAACAGATCGACCGTAAGACCAGCCAGTCGATTTGTGACGGCGTTGGCGAGCGGCTGCGGCAGGCTCTTCGCCCGGAAACTTTGCGTCCCTCGTCTTATCTCCAGCATCTGATGGATGAGTTGCACAAGCGAGACGGCGAGGTTCGTCAAAGGGCATCGATCTAAACCGCCGCTTCATGCCGCGCCGCCCGATGCGATTTGCATGATGTCGGCTGCCAACTCATCCACGCGCCGTGGCACCGAATCCCACGCAAACATGAACCGGGCGCCGCCTCCGATGAAGGTGTAGAAGCGCCAGCCCCGATCGCGCAGCGCGGCCAATTTGGCCTCCGGCATACGAACGAACACGGCATTGGCTTGGACCGGAAACATGATTTCGAGCCCGGGCAATCCGCCGATCTGCTGCAGCAAGCGTTCGGCGCAGGCATTGCCATGTGCCGCATTGCGCAGCCAGGCCCCGGTTCCGAACATGCCCACCCAGGGCGCGGCAAGAAAGCGCATCTTCGAGGCCAGTTGCCCGGCCTGCTTGCATCGATAGGCGAAATCCTCCGCGAGCTTAGGATTGAAAAACAGGATGGCTTCGCCCGCGGCCATGCCGTTCTTCGTTCCACCGAAACAGAGCACGTCGACCCCGACGCGCCACGTCATGTCGGCCGGGCTGCATCCTAGACTGGCGCATGCGTTGGCGAAGCGTGCGCCGTCCATGTGGAGGCTCAAACCGAGTTCCCGGCAGCAGGCTGAGATGGCCCGCAGTTCGTCGAGACCGTAGACCTGCCCGGTCTCGGTCGGCTGGGTAATTGTCACGACGCGCGGCTTGGGAAAATGGATGTCGTTCCGGTTGGTGGCGACCGCGCGGATTGCGTCGGGCGTCAATTTGCCGTCCGCAGACGGCGCCACCAGCAGTTTCGAGCCGTTGGAGAAAAACTCCGGAGCACCGCACTCGTCGGTCTCGACATGGGCGAAGCCCGAACAGATCACGCTGTGATAGGACTGGCAGAGCGCGGCCAAAGCCAGCGAATTGGCCGCGGTGCCGTTGAAAGCAAAGAACACCTCGCAATCGATTTCGAATTGCGCGCGAAAGGCATCCGCCGCCCTCGCCGTCCACTCATCCTCGCCATAGGCGGTAGCGTGGCCCTGGTTCGCCTCGGCCATCGCCGTCCACGCTTCCGGACAAATTCCGGAGTAATTGTCGCTTGCGAATTGCTGGGGATCGCTCATGCCGCACCGCCTCTGGTTCATCAGGTCTCCACCATCGAGGCAGAGCTGACGCAAGCGCGGCGCTATCCCGTTTGTTGCCGGATCGGCCGCATCTCCCCTGTTTGCGGGGATACCACCTTGCTCGGGAGCAGGTTGGCGTCGAGCGTCAGCTCAACTCTTGATGTCAGAGACGCAAATAGACGGAAAAAACCGCGGCGGCAAGGCCTTGCCGACGTGTGCATCGGGGGCCCGCGCTGCGGTTGGGCATGCGTTCGGCACTGGGCGGCTTCGGAGACGATATTTTGCGCAAAAACGGGTTGCGTTTGGCGGCGGCTCCGGTGACAACCCCGCATGCTTTCAATCACCGACATATCGGTCCGGATTGCCGGACGGCTTCTGATCGATCACAGCTCCGTGCAGATCATCCCGGGCGCGCGAGTCGGCTTCGTCGGCCGCAACGGCGTCGGCAAATCGACGCTGTTTCGCGCGATTCGCGGCGAGCTGCCGACGGAAACCGGCACCATCGCGATCCCCCCGCGCTGGCGCGTCGGAAGTCTCGCCCAGGAAGCACCCGACGGCCCGGAGAGTCCTGTCAATATTGTGCTCAAGGCCGATGTCGAACGCGACGCGCTGCTGCGGGAAGCCGAGGTTGCCCATGACCCGCACCGGATCGCCGAAATTCAGACCAGGCTGGTCGACATCGAAGCTCATTCGGCGCCCGCGCGCGCGGCTTCGATCCTCGACGGCCTCGGATTTTCCACCGCGGACCAGGCGCGGCCCTGCCAGGAATTTTCCGGCGGCTGGCGGATGCGCGTCGCGCTCGCAGCGACCCTGTTCGCCGCTCCGGATCTTCTGCTGCTCGACGAGCCGACCAACTATCTGGATCTCGAAGGCACGCTGTGGCTCGAAGACCATCTCGCCAATTATCAGCGCACCGTCATCGTCATCAGTCACGATCGCGACCTGCTCGACACCTCGATCGACCAGATCCTGCACCTCGATCGCGGCAAGTTGACGCTGTACAAGGGGACCTATTCTTCCTTCGAAGAGCAGCGTGCCACGCGCGAAATGCTCGATGCCAAGCATGCCAAGCGGCAAGCCGACGAACGCAAGCGGCTGCAAGCCTTCGTCGATCGCTTCAAGGCCAAGGCCTCGAAAGCCCGTCAGGCGCAGTCGCGCGTCAAGATGCTGGAAAGAATGAAGCCCGTTACCGCGCTGGTGACGCAGGATGTGCGCGAAATTTCCTTTCCGGCCCCGGAGAAAATGCTGTCACCACCGATCATCGCGGTCGACGACGTCTCGGTCGGCTACGATCCGAAAAAGCCGGTGCTCAACCGCGTGACGCTGCGCATCGATACCGACGATCGCATCGCGTTGCTCGGTTCCAACGGCAACGGCAAGTCGACGCTGGTCAAGCTTATTGCAAACAAGCTGGCGCCATTTTCGGGGCGCGTCACGCGCGCGGATAAACTGTCGGTCGGATATTTCGCGCAGCACCAGGTCGACGAACTCGATCTCGACGGCTCGCCTTACGATCACGTGCGCCGGCTGATGCCGGACGCTACCGAGACCAAGATACGCGGCCGAACCGGTGCGATCGGTTTTTCGGGCAAAGCCGGCGATACCCTCGTCAGCAACCTGTCGGGAGGTGAAAAAGCCCGTTTGCTGCTAGGACTTGCGACCTTCTTCGGCCCCAACATGATCATTCTCGACGAGCCGACCAACCATCTCGATATCGATAGCCGCGCAGCGCTTGCCGAGGCCATCAATGAATTTCCCGGCGCGGTCATCATGGTCTCACATGACCGCTACCTGATCGAATCCTGCGCCGATCAATTGTGGGTCGTCGCCGATCGGGCCGTCACGCCCTATGACGGCGACCTTGACGACTACCGGCGCATGGTACTGGCCGCACGCGGCATGCGCACGAGCTCGCGCGATCGTGGTCGCGATGAGCGGATCGGCCGCGACAAGCCTCAACGCGGCAGAAACGAGAAGCGCGCGCCGTTGAAGCAGAAGATTTCAGATGCCGAGACCGAGATCGCGCGCATCAACGACATCATCGCGAAAATCGACACCGCGCTCGCCCTGCCCGATCTGTTCACGCGCGACCCAAAGCAGGCAGCGCAGCTCTCCAGGGCGCGCGCCGGCGCAGAGAGCGCGCTGAAGCGGGCCGAAGAGGAATGGCTGGCGGCGAGTTCGCAGTATGACGAGGCTACCGGCTGAGACAATTCAGCCGCGAGAGGCGGAATGAACGATCAGGTCGCCGCCGGTTTTTTCTTCGCTTTCGACCCTGCGGCCTTCGGCGGCGCCACCTGCTCGGGTCCGCGCTCGATCGAAGTCAGGCGTCCGGCAGTGAACGTGTAGATGCCGGCGCGCTGTCCGCGCGAATAGCTGACCAGCGCCACCCGGTCCCCTCGCGCGTTAGTTGAGAGATTGACGCTGTCGGGCGCGCCGATGCCACGCACGACGTCGCATTCGGTATGGCCAAGCGCCACCGTTCCCGTTGTCGAGGGATGTGGCGCGGCGGCGGCGCCCTCGGTCAGTGCGTTGGCCTCCGCAGGGCCGCCGGGACCCATTCCGGGGCAAGAACCTTCGGAGCTGACCAGATCGTCGGGCGCGACAGGTTTGTCGGGCGTGAGCGGTGGGGTTTCAATCGAGATATTTCTGATGAAAAGCCTGCCGGGACGCGAGAACCAATCCGCATCTTTCGAAAGAACATCCGACGAAAACATATTGGACACGCTCGAGCAGCCCGTGACGAGCGGGGCAAGCGCAAACAACGCCAGCATTCGTTTTCGATGACGATTTTTGTCTCGCACGATGTATTAAATTCCCACCCGCCCCTTGGGCGCCTGTCCACCATCACTTTGCGGCGTGACCGTGGCTATCGCGCAAGCGCGCCGGCCGAAACCGCAGATTATCATCAATTGCCCGATATCGCTATTCCCGGCGCTGCCACCGGCCCCGTTCGTCAGCCTGCCAATAGGTGACTTCGAACCCCCGCGCCTTGCAATCCGTCCAGGCATCCCTGGCGATTGCAAGCGCCTCCCCATCGTCGCCGTTAAAAACCAGAACCATCCGGTCGTAGGCCCCCGAATCCGCCGGCAGAGCGGCGTTGTCGATCAGGAATCTGACATTGGCCAGGTTCGGGTTGCCGTCCTCCACTGCCAGCACGATCGGCTGATCCCGCGCATCATCGCCGGCGCGCCAGGAGGCGTGCGGCAAGAAGGAATCGTCGCGATAAGTCCACAGATGCGCATCGAGCGCGTCGATGCGTTCCTGCGATGTCGACTGCACGACCACCCGCCAGTTGCGTTCCAGCGATTTCTCAAGCAACGGCGGCAAGACGCTCTCGAGCGACATGTTCTGCAAGTGGTAAAACAGAACTTCCGTCATCCGGCTTCAGCTATTTCCGGTTTCGTAATAATCCGCAACCAGCCGGTTCAGCAAGCGAACGCCGTAGCCGGAACCCCAGCTCTGGTTGATGTCGGATTTCGGCGCCCCCATCGCTGTTCCCGCGATATCGAGATGCGCCCACGGCGTGTTGTCGACGAAGCGTTGCAGGAACTGCGCGGCGGTGATCGAACCGCCATTGCGGACACCGGTGTTTTTCATATCCGCAAACTGCGAATCGATCAGCTTGTCATATTCGGGACCAAGCGGCATTCGCCAGACCCGCTCTCCCGTCTCACGTCCGACCTTGCTCAGGCGTTCGGCCAACTCGTCGTTGTTGGAGAACAAGCCCGCATATTCGGTGCCGAGCGCCACCATGATCGCGCCGGTCAGGGTTGCAAGGTCCACCATGAACTTCGGCTTGAACTTCTTCGCCACATACCAGAGCACGTCGGCCAGCACTAAACGGCCTTCGGCATCGGTATTTATGATCTCGATGGTCTGGCCAGACATCGAGGTAACGATATCGCCCGGGCGCTGCGCGTTGCCATCGGGCATGTTCTCGACAAGGCCGATGGCGCCGACTGCGTTGACCCTCGCCTCTCGCCCGGCCAGCGCATGCATCAGTCCGACGACGCAAGCCGCACCCCCCATGTCGCCCTTCATATCCTCCATGCTGGCGGCGCCCTTGATGGAAATGCCGCCGGTATCGAAACAGACGCCCTTGCCGACGAAGGCAACCGGCTGATCGCCACGCTTGCCGCCGTTCCAGCGCATGATCACGGTGCGGCCGGGCTGGGTCGAACCCTGGGCAACGCCGAGCAGCGCGCCCATTCCAAGCTTGGTCATGGCCTTGACGTCGAGAACCTCGACGTCAACGCCGAGCTCGCGCAACTTGCCGGCGCGGCGCGCAAATTCCACGGGGTAGAGTACGTTGGGCGGCTCATTGACCAGGTCGCGCGCGGTGACGACCCCGTCCACGATGTGGGCTTGCGGGACGAACGCCTTCCGTGCCGCCGCCACGTCGCTGACGGCAAGCGAAACTTCGGCACGCAATGGTGCATCATCGCCGTCCTTCTTTTTGGTCTTGTAGCGGTCGAATTTGTAGCCGCGCAGTCGCACACCAGCGGCGACAGCGGCGGCCTGATCAGGCTTCATCGCCCCATCGGGCAGTTCCGCGATGATGGTCACGGCATCTTTACCGGCGCGAAGCTTGCCGGCCGCCGCGCCGCCGAGCTTGTGAAAATCATTGTCCTTGAGTTCCGAGGGCTTGCCCACGCCGACCACGATCAGCCGCGAGGATCTGAGACGCCCTGGTTCCAGGATATCGAGCGTGCTCCCGTTCTTTCCCTTGAACCCGTTCGTTTCAGCGGCGCGCTTGACAAGGTTGGCTGCGGCCCCCAGCGCCTTGCGGGTGGCGGCGCCGAATTTCAGCGAATCGCCGCAAAAGACCACCAGAATGCCGCGCGGGGCGGTGGAAAACGGAACGAAGCCGACCTTGACGGCGTCGGACATAAGGAAATTCCTCCGAAAATAAGGGCTGCGGCCGGCAGGGATCCCGCCAGCCGGTGGTCGAAATGTTCTCTTTGGCCGGGATTTTGGTCCCTCGAGAGCATGGTTTGGGCACTATGGCCTGCCAGCGGCTGTGCTGCCAAGCGCGAGCAGTGGCCAAGGGGCCACATCACCTGAATTATTAACCATATCCCGAGGGTGCCATGGCACAGCCATTTTGTTGACGGATCAAAGGGATGGTAGTGAGAAAGTGAACGGCTGGACGAATAGCGCTGCGGGCCTCGGGGATCCTATTTTCGGGATTGGTCGCAAGCCGCTGGTCCAGGTCGCGAGGCGGGGATCGTGCGGTAACGATGGGGTCGATCGACAGGTATATTTTTCGAACGACGCTCGCGTCGTTTGCCCTTGTTCTGGTCAGCCTGACGGGGGTGATCTGGATTACACAGGCGTTGCGCGGCATCGACCTGATGACCAGCCAGGGTCAGACCATCGTCACCTTTCTCGGCGTCACGAGCCTCGTCATTCCGGCGCTGGTGCTGATCATCTCGCCGATCGCGCTGATGATCGCGATCTCCCACACCCTCAACAAGCTCGCCACTGACTCAGAGATCATCGTGATGAATGCGGCCGGCTTCTCGCCGTTCCGGCTGTTCCGCCCGTTTTTCTTTGCAACCGTCGTGGTGGCAGTGATGGTCGGCTTTATCGCCACCTATCTCGCCCCCGACGGCATGCGCCGCCTGAAGAACTGGGACGCCGAAATCACCGCCGACGTCCTGACCAACATTCTCCAGCCCGGCCGCTTCGCCCAGCTCGATCAGAACCTGACCATCCGTATCCGGGAACGGCAGCCGGGCGGCGTGCTCGCCGGCATCTTCCTCGATGACCGCCGCGATCCGAAGGAGCGCGTCAGCATCGTCGCCGACCACGGAACGGTGCTGAAAAACGGCGGCGGATCGTTTTTGATTCTCGAGGACGGAAATCTCGAACGTTTCGAAACCGGCAAGCGTGATCCGGCGCTGGTGGCGTTCGGTCGTTATGCCTTCGACATGTCGAAATTCTCTAACCAGGGCCATGACGTTACGTTGGGTATTCGCGAGCGCTACCTCTGGGAATTGTTGTCGCCGGCCGCCGATGACCCGGTTTATCTGAAGTTGCCCGGACAGTTCCGCGCCGAATTGCATGATCGTTTCATGGCGCCAATCTATCCCTTTGCATTTGCAGCGCTCACCTTTGCGTTTCTCGGCGCGCCGCGCACCACGCGCCAGAGCCTGAATTTTTCGATCGGCGGTTCGATCCTGGTCGTGTTTGCGCTGCGGATTGCGGGATTCGCCTGCTCGGTCGTGGCGGTGAAATCGCCGCTCGCGCCGATCATTCAATATCTGATGCTGGCCGCCGCGATCGGCGTGAGCCTCTGGATCATCATCAGCGGCACTGTCATCGAACCGTCGGGGGCACTGATCGAAACCATCAATAAATCCAACGCGCGTCTTTTGCGGCTATTCCGACGGCCGGCCACAGCATGAGCATGATAACCAACACGCTCGGGAGATATTTTGCCCGCCGCTTCGTGGTCTCGGCGCTGGGCGTGTTCGCCAGTATTTTCGTGCTGCTGGTGCTGGTCGACTACATCGAAATGGTCAGGAAGACGTCGGGGCTGGCTTCGGCGTCCGCCATCGCGGTCGCAGAGACGTCGTTGTTCCGGGTGCCGCAACTGCTCGAAAAGATGATGCCGTTTTGCATCCTGATCGGGGCGATGACCTGTTACCTCGCGCTTTCACGACGACTTGAACTCGTCGTCACGCGCGCCGCCGGCGTTTCGGCGTGGCAATTCATCGCGCCGGCGCTGGCGAGCGCGGTTGCGCTCGGCGTCCTTGCGACGGCCGCTTACAATCCGATGTCCGCCAATTTACGCGAGCTCTCCAAGCGCATGGAAGCCGAGCTGTTCGGCTCGGCGCCCGGCGCAGGCGTTCAGGACGCCTCCGGCTTCTGGATCAATCAGGTCAATAGCGACGGCCAGGTCATCATCAACGCCCTGCGCAGCGAACAACAGGGCGTCCGGCTGACCGGTCTGACGTTGTTCCGGTTCGGTACCGACTACCAGTTCAAGGAGCGGATCGAGGCCCGCGAGGCGACGCTTGAGGAGGGGCGCTGGCTATTCAAATCCGCCCGCCGCTACTCCCTCGATCAACCTCCGGTCGACCAGGAAAGCTTCGCGCTGGCGACCAGTCTGACGCCCGCCCAGGTCCGCAATAGTTTCTCCACCCCCGAGACTGTGTCTTTTTGGCAACTTCCGAGCTATATCCGGTCTTCGGAAAGCTCGGGATTTGCGACTGCCGGGTATCGGCTGCAGTACCACAAGCTTCTCGCACAGCCATTTTTACTCGCTGCGATGGTCATGCTGGCGGCGGCCGTCAGCCTGCGCTTCTTCCGCTTCGGCGGCGTGCAAAAGATGGTTTTAAGTGGCGTGGGAGCGGGCTTTCTGCTCTACGTTTTGTCCAAAGTAACTGAGGATTTGAGCAAGGCTGAGTTGATGCATCCGATCGCTTCGGCGTGGCTGCCCGTGCTTGTGGGCGGCCTCACCGGCTTTTTGGCCTTGCTGTACCAGGAGGACGGGTAGTGGCAATTGTCGCCGCCCGCCAGAGACGGTCGCCTGCGTTCGGGCGGCGCACCCCCGTGCGCCGCGATGGTATCGCTTTGATCGCCGCGATCGGACCCGTTGTTGCGCTTGTTTTGGGGATTGCGCTGGCGGCCACGCTTGCCGCGATAAGCCCCGCCTCGGCGCAGGGCTTCACCTACAATCCGAGACCGCCGCATCCGGTAACGCCCCGTCCCGCCAATGATGGACAAATGCTCGTCCAGGCGGTCGAGGTTGACTACGACTACAACAACTCGCGCGTGTCGGCGGTCGGCAACGTGCAGATGTTCTACAACGGAACAAGCATCGAGGCCGACAAGGTCATCTACGATCAGAAGACCAAGCGGCTTCACGCCGAAGGCAACATCCGCCTGACGGACGCGGATGGCAAGATCACCTATGCCAACATCATGGACCTGAGCGATGACTATCGCGATGGGTTCGTCGATTCGCTGCGCGTAGACACTGCCGACGCGACGCGAATGGCCGCTAGCCGCGCGGACCGCTCGAGCGGCAACTACACGGTCTTCGAGAACGGTGTCTACACCGCCTGCGCGCCCTGTAAGGACGATCCGAAGAAGCCGCCCTTGTGGCAGGTCAAGGGCGCGCGGATTATTCACGACCAGGTCGACAAGATGCTGTATTTTGAGAACGCCCAGCTCGAGTTCTTCGGCGTTCCGATGGCGTATCTGCCGTATTTCTCGACACCCGATCCGACCGTGAAACGCAAGACCGGGTTCTTGATGCCGAGCTTCACCTCGGTTTCGACCTACGGATTCGGCGTCGAAACCCCGTTCTATTGGGCGATCGCTCCCGACTATGACGCAACCTTCAACCCGCGTTTCACCACCCGGCAAGGCGTGCTGTTCCAGGGCGAATTTCGCCAGCGCCTGATCAACGGATCCTATCAGATCCGCGCCTACGGCATCGACCAGCTGGACCCCGGAGCCTTCGCCGGTCAGCCCGGAGACCGTCAGTTCCGCGGCGGCGTCGAAACCAAGGGGCAGTTCGCGCTGAACGACAAATGGGTATGGGGCTGGGACGGCGTGCTGCTGACGGATTATTATTTCATGTCCGACTACAGGCTCGCCCAATACCGCGACCCGTTGAACTCATTCCTCAGCCTGCCGACCGAAGCCGTTTCCCAGCTTTATTTGACCGGCGTCGGCAATCGCAGCTACTTCGACGCGCGCACGATCTACTATCTCAGCTTCTCGGGATTCCAGGAGAAGGTTCCCGTCATTCACCCGGTGGTCGATTATTCCAACGTTCTCAACAGCCCGATCTTTGGTGGAGAGGTCAGCTACAAGACCAACTTTACAAGCCTGACGCGCAACACTGCGGCCTTCGACCCGATCACGACATTGGCCAATACCACCAGCCTGTGTACGACGGCGTCCGCCGATCCGCTGGCGCGGATCCCGGCACAGTGCCTGCTGCGGGGCATGCCGGGTACTTACACGCGGCTCACGGCCGAGGCACAGTGGCGACGCTCGTTCACCGATTCCGCAGGCCAGATCTGGACGCCGTTTGCAAGCGTACGCGCCGATGCGATCGATGCCTCGATCTCAAACCAGCCGGGCGTCTCGAACTTCCTCCCGGTCGGCGACACCGAGGCGCTTCGCGTGATGCCCACCGTCGGCCTCGAATATCGCTATCCCTTCATCAACGTTCAGCCCTGGGGCAGCACGACGATCGAGCCGATCGCGCAGGTCATTATTCGTCCCAACGAAAGCTATGCCGGAAAGCTTCCGAACGAAGACGCACAGAGCATGGTGTTTGACGCCAGCAACCTGTTCAGCGTCGACAAATTCTCGGGCTACGATCGCGTCGAAGGCGGCGGCCGCGCCAATGTCGGCGTGCAGGCGACCACGCAATTCGACCGCGGCGGCTCAGTCAACGTACTATTCGGACAATCCTATCAGCTGTTCGGCATGAATTCGTTCGCGGTCGCCGACGCCACCAATACCGGCGTCGATTCCGGCCTGCAGAACACACGGTCCGATTACGTCGCCCGCGTCAATTATTCGCCGAACCGAACCTATACCTTCAGCATGCGCGCCCGCCTGGACGAAGCAACGCTGAATATCAATCGTTTCGAGGCTGAAGGCCGCGCCAGCTTCGACCGCTGGTCGGTCAGCATGTTGTATGGCAATTATGCGGAGCAACCGGAGTTGGGATACCTGACCCGCCGCGAAGGACTTCTGGGCAGCGCGTCGTTCAAGGTGGCGGCGAACTGGGTGGTGACGGGAGCCGCCCGATGGGATCTCGAAGCCAACAAGGTCAATCAGTACATAGTCGGGGCGGGCTATGTGGACGACTGCTTCGTGCTGGCGGCCAATTACGTGACGTCCTACAGCTATGCCGCCGGCACCACACCGCCTGTCCTCAGTCACGCCTTTATGCTGCAGATCGGCTTGCGGACCCTTGCCAACACCGCCACGTCCGCGACCGGAACTGGTCTCCAGTAGGACCGGCATCGGCGCCGCCGGAGGACGGTTAAACGGTGGGCCCAATTCGAAATTGTTGATATGGCGAACAAGATCATGACGACCAAATCCTCTCACCGCCTCTCGCCCCTGGTTCTGACCTGCGCCACCTTCCTGATCCTGACGGGAGGGACTTTGCCGCTGCGCGCGCAAACCGTCGTCGTCATGGTCAACGGCGAACCCATCACCAATTACGATATCGAACAACGCAGCAAACTGAACACCCTGACGACTCACAAGCCCTCCGTAAGGCAGCAGGTGATCGAGGAACTGATCGATGAAAAGGTGAAAATCAAGGAAGCCAAGAAATACGGGGTCGACCCCACCGCCACCGATATCGACCAGTCATTCGAGGCGATGAGTTCAAGGATGCGATTGAGCCCCGAGCAGCTGACGAAAACTCTGGAAACTCAGGGCGTACGAGCGGATACGCTGAAAGCCCGCATCAAGGCCGACATGGTCTGGACCAGCCTCGTCCGCGGACGCTTCAAGGAGAGCCTGCAGGTCGGCGAGAAGGACGTCGCCGCCGCAGTGCAAGGCGACGAGAAGCCGGATACCGAGTCGTTCGAATACAAGATGCAGCCGATTGTCCTGATCGTCCCACGAGGATCCGCTCCCGCCGCGATCGAGGTGAGGCAGAAGGAGGCCGAAGCCCTGCGCAGCCGCGTGCAGACCTGCGATGAAGCCAACGCCTTCTTCAAGTCGATGCAAAATGCGGCGATACGCGAGGCCGTCGTCAAGACCTCGGCCGACATACCCGCGGTGCTTCGCGAGTTGCTCGACAAGACTCCGATCGGCCACCTGACCCCGCCCGAAGTGACAAAACAGGGCGTGGAGATGGTCGCGCTGTGCGCACGAAATCCGACCACGGTCGACACGCCGAAAAAGAGGGAAATCCGGGACAAGATGTATGTCCAGAAGTACGAGGCGAAGTCGAAGTCCTACCTGCAGGAAGTCCGCAAGGCCGCGATGATTGAATTTCGTTGACGCATGGCCAAGCCTCTCGCGCTGACTTTAGGCGAGCCTGCGGGCATCGGGCCCGACATTGCCATCATGGCGTGGCTGCGCCGCGATGAGCTGAAACTCCCGGCATTCTACCTCCTTGGCGATCGTGACTTTCTGAATCATCGAGCCAACGCTCTAGGGCTCGACGTCAGGCTTGCGGACGTTCGCGCCGAGGATGCGCTGGATACATTCGCCGACGCCCTGCCTGTCGCGGCCACCGGCTACCCGGCGTCCGCGCAACCTGGCCGGCCGGACCACACCAGCGCGGATGCGGCCCTGGCCTCTATCCGGCAGGCGGTCGGCGACGTCATTGCCGGGCGGGCCAGCGCCGTCGTCACCAATCCAATTGCCAAAAGCGTTCTCTACCGGCGCGGTTTCCGCCATCCCGGTCATACCGAATATCTCGCCGAACTCGCATCGGCCGGCGGGCAAACGCCGCAACCGGTCATGATGCTGTGGTCCCCTGCCCTCGCCGTCGTACCAGTGACCATCCATCTTTCGCTGCGTGAAGCGATCGCGCGGCTGTCGAGCGAACTGATCGTCACCACGGCCCGCATCGCGGTGGCCGGCCTGAAGACCCGTTTCGGGCTCGCCAGCCCGCGGCTTGCGGTATCCGGCCTCAACCCCCACGCCGGCGAGGATGGCGCGCTCGGTGCCGAGGACCAGGCGGTCGTCGCGCCCGCCATCGAAATCCTGCGCCGCGACGGCATCGAAATCAGGGGGCCGCTGCCCGCCGACACCATGTTTCACGATGCCGCGCGCAAAACCTACGACTGCGCGATCTGCATGTATCACGACCAGGCGCTGATACCGGTGAAGACGCTCGCCTTCGACGACGCCGTCAACGTCACGCTGGGTTTGCCGTTCATTCGCACTTCTCCGGATCATGGCACCGCGTTGGACATTGCCGGCACCGGCAAAGCCAATCCATCCAGCCTGATCGCGGCTTTGCGGTTGGCCGCCCGGATGGCGACGACGCGGCCGGCATGAGCGCGATCGACGACCTGCCGCCGCTTCGCGAGGTCATTCGCCGCCATGCCCTGTCGGCCCGCAAATCGCTCGGCCAGAATTTCTTGCTCGACCTCAATCTCACTGCACGGATCGCGCGAGCGGCGGGCCCGCTTCAGGATTCGACCGTCATCGAAATCGGCCCCGGTCCCGGCGGGCTGACACGCGCATTGCTGGCCCAGGGAGCGCAGCGCGTCATCGCCGTGGAGCGCGACGAGCGCGCACTGCCAGCGCTCGAAGAGATCAAGAGGCGATATCCGCTCCGGCTGGAAGTCGTTTGCGCCGACGCACAGCATTTCGATCCGCGTCCGCTGCTCGGCGGCAAACCTGCGAAAATCGTCGCCAACCTGCCCTATAACATCGCGACCGCGCTCCTGATCGACTGGCTGTCGATTGCGCCGTGGCCGCCCTGGTACGACATGATGGTGCTGATGTTTCAGCGCGAAGTGGCCGAGCGTATTGTCGCGCGCGAAAACGACGAGGCCTACGGACGGCTCGGCGTGCTCGCCAACTGGCGCGCGGAGACGAAAATCCTGTTCGATATTTCGCCCGCCGCCTTCGTGCCGCAGCCCAAGGTCACTTCGTCCGTGGTGCGTTTGGTGCCCCGCAGCACGCCGGAAACGTGCGACCTCGGCGCGTTGGAACAGGTCGCGGCGGCGGCATTCGGCCAGCGGCGAAAAATGCTGCGGCAAAGCCTCAAGTCGCTGGCGGTCGACCCGACGCGGCTGGCCAATGCAGCGCATGTCGATTTGACGCGGCGCGCCGAGACCGTACCGGTCAGCGGCTTTGTTGCCATGGCCCGCGAATTGACCAATATACGAAACACAAAGTTGAACATTTCCTGAGGAGAAAACACCATGGCGCTCATGCGTCGCCAATCGCTGGTCAAATTCGATGCGCCACTTTGTGAAACCATCGTGGAGACGCCGAAGCCGCAAGGCAAGGAAGTCCTGGTCCGGATCGAGCGCTGCGGGCTGTGCCATTCGGACCTGCACATCCAGGACGGTTATGCCGACCTCGGCGGCGGCAAGAAGCTCGATACCACGCGCGGCATGACGCTACCGTTCACGCTGGGACACGAGATCGCGGGCATCGTCGAGGAAGTCGGTTCCGATGCTTCGAAGGGCCTGATTGGCGCAAAGAAAGCGGTATTCCCCTGGATCGGCTGCGGGCAGTGCCGCGACTGCCTCAATGGCGATGAGAATCTGTGCCTCAAGCAGCGTTTTCTCGGGGTTTCCATCGACGGCGGCTTTGCCAGCCACGTGCTGGTACCCGACGAAAAATACCTGCTGGACTACGATCCGCTGCCGGTCAACCAGGCCGCAACCCTGATGTGCTCCGGGGTGACCGCTTACGGCGCGCTGAAGCGCCTGGTCGAACGGCCGCGGCAGCGCAATCTCCTGCTGATCGGGCTTGGCGGCGTCGGCATGATGGGACTGGCGCTCGCACAAGCCATGTTCAAGCAAAAGATCTCCGTTGCGGATTTGAGCCCGGCCGCGCGCGAGGTGGCGATAAAGAACGGCGCCAGCGTCGCCTACGACCCGTCCGAGCCCGACGTGGCCAAGCGCATCATCAGGGAGACCGAGGGTGGCTTTGACGAAATCGTCGACTTTGCCGGCAACGAGAAATCCATGGCCTTTGCGGTTGCCACCGTCGCGCGCGGCGGCAAGATCGTGGTCTCCGGATTAATGGGCGGCAATTTCAGCCTGCCGATGGTACAATGGATCTACAAGCGCATGACGATCGAGGGCTTCATGGTCGGAACGCTGGCCGAGGGGCATGAGTTGATGGCGCTGGCGCGCGCGGGCAAGATCAAGCCGACGCCCATGAAGGAAGAGCCGATGGGCGACGTCCAGAAATGGATCGAGGAATTGCGGGCCGGAAAAGTCGTGGGCCGTATCGTGCTGAAGAACTGAGGCCGAGCACCTCATAGGCCTCGCCAAAAAGGCGGAGCGCGAAATAGCTAGCTTGAACAGGAGTGCTGCGATGGTTTCGAAAAAACGTGCGACACTTGCCGCCGTTGCGGCGATTTCCCTGACGCTGGCCACGGCACCCGCGTCGGCGCAGAAGAAATACGGTCCCGGCGTCAGCGATACGGAAATCAAGATCGGGACCACGACGCCCTATAGTGGACCGGCATCGGCCTATTCGGCCGGCGCGGTCTCGGCGACCGCCTATTTCACCATGATCAACGATCAGGGCGGCGTGAACGGGCGCAAGATCAATTTCATCAGTCTGGACGACGCCTACAGCCCGCCCAAGACGGTGGAGCAGATCAGACGCCTGATCGAAAGCGAGGAGGTGCTGTTTCTCGTCAACCCCGTAGGAACCGCGACCAACATGTCGGTCGTCAAATATATCAATCAGCAAAAAGTCCCGCACCTTTTCGTCGGCTCCGGCGCAACAGTCTTCAACGACCCCGAACATTATCCGTGGACGATGAGCTGGACGCCGCATTACGCGTCGGAAGGCGAGATCTACGCCAAATACATACTCTCGGAAAAACCCGATGCGAAGATCGGAATTCTGTCGCAGAACGACGACCTTGGCCGCGACTATCTGATGGGCTTCAAGCACGGGCTCGGCGACAAGGCGTCAACGATGATCGTGTCGTCGCAGACCTACAATACCACCGACCCCACCGTCGATTCCCAGGTGGTTTCGCTGAAGGCCGCGGGCGCCGACGTATTCTTCATCGTCACCATCCCAAAATTCTCCGCGCAGGCCATTCGCAAGGCCTACGACATCGACTGGCACCCGCAGGAATTCGTGGTCAGCGTCGGCTCCTCGATCGCGGGCGCGATCAAGCCGGCCGGATTCGAGGCGGCAAAGGGCATCATCTCGGCGGCCTATCAAAAAGATCCGGCCGATCCGCAATGGAAGGACGACCCGGCCATGAAGGCCTGGAACGTGTGGATGGACAAATACAATCCCCGCATCAGCAAGAGCGACTATTACGCGCCCTATGGCTACAACATCGGTTATGCGGTGGTGCAGCTGCTCAAGCAGTGCGGCGACAATCTCACGCGCGAAAATATCATGAAGCAGGCTTCCCATCTGGATATGGAGCTGCCGCTATTGCTGCCGGGAATCCGGCTGAAGACCACCCCGAAAGACCTGCGCCCGATTCAGCAGATGCGGCTGGTGCGTTTCGATGGAACGCGTTACGTGCTGTTCACGGACGTGCTCGCAAGCCAATAGCACGAGGGCCAAGATTTTTTGGGCCTCGTCGCCGGCAATGCAAGCCCGAATTAAGCCTCATGCTGTCCGAAATTGCGGCGCATTGCGACCCAAGTTTTTTCGGAAGTTCCGGAGGTGTGAAGTATCGCGTATTCATCTCCGGAGATGCACATGTCCATCCGAACCGCGAAATTCGCGTCGGCTCTCTTCGTCGGTTTTCTCGCGGGTACCGCTTTCACTACGACATCGCAGAGCGCGGTGAATGATTGTCTTTCCGCTCCAAGGGACAAAACGCCCGACGGCAGCCATTGGTATTATCGTATCGATCGCGCCACCAAGCGCCATTGCTGGTATCTGCGGGGCGAGGTCGGAAAGCCATTGCAAATCGCCGGTTCAAATGCGCCCTCCTCCGCGGCGCCGGCATTGCCGGAGGAAGCAACCATGCAAGCGTCGATCGCGGACGCGCGCGCTGCGCTGCCCCCACAAAACCGGGTCAAACAGGATCTGAAGCAACAAAACAATCTCTACGCTGGAAAACAAATTACAGCGGCCGTGCCAATTGACTCCGGTATCGAGAATGAACGACCGCCGAGCAACCAGAATGCCATTCTACAGCCCTCCGTGATTGCTTCGCGTTGGCCCGGCGAGACCGAAGTAAATGCGGCGCCCGATCCAGCGCCCGATAAAGGCACGCTCGCCGCGCGCACAACCACAACCCTGCAAGCACCGCCGACAACGGCACCCCCGGCCTTCCGACAGGGGGTCGGAGACTTGTGGTCGCAAATCTCCGCCTATCCGGTATCCGCACGGTTGGCGGTGTTGATGGCGGCATTGGCGCTGGCAGGCATGATCGTGAATGTCATTATCAAACCCCGCGGCCCCCGACGCCGGCGACAGGCCAAGGTTCGCATCCGCCGAGGCCCGATCTGGGAGCCCACCGATGACGACCGCATCGTGCTGTCGGCTCCTCCGGACGCGGATGCTCCGTGGCGCCGGACCGGCCCTGCCCGAGGAGATCGGGACAGGGCGGCGGAATTTTTCTCGCGGCTTTCCAGGCGGGCGCCGGCCTGAGGTTTCGCTATTTCTCGAGCTGACGCTGCAAATCCCGCACGAACGTCGTCAAACCTGTACGGCGCTCGCGCTTCAGCCGCTCGGCCTTCAGGATCGACTGCACCTCGGCAAACGCTTCATCGATATTGCGATTGATCACGATGTAGTCGTATTCGGCCCAATGGCTCATTTCATGACTGGCGCGGCTCATCCGACTCCGGATCACTTCGTCCGAATCCTGCGCTCGGGAATGCAGCCGCATTTCCAGATCGGCGGCGGATGGCGGCAGGATGAATACGCTGACGACATCGGCTCGCGCCTTTTCCTTCAACTGCTGCGTACCCTGCCAGTCGATATCGAACAGCACGTCATGCCCCTTGGATAAGGCCGCCTCGACCGGCGCCCGCGGCGTGCCATATCGATTGTCGAACACAGTCGCCCATTCCAGCAATTCGCTGCGCTTTGCCATGTCTTCGAATTTGAGCTTGTCGATGAAATGATAATCGCGGCCGTCGACTTCGCCCGGGCGCATCGGCCGCGTGGTTGCGGATACCGACATCTTCAAGCCGGGTATACGCTCGATAAGCAGGCGCGACAGCGTGGTCTTTCCCGCGCCCGAGGGCGATGACAGCACGAACATCAATCCGCGCCGCTCAACCCCGTCGAAGCCGTGGTCCCCAGCCGTCATCTGTCACTCCAGATTCTGAACCTGTTCACGGAACTGCTCGACCACGTTTTTCAACGCGAGGCCGATGTTGGTCAATTCGAGATCGTTCGACTTGGAACAACAGGTATTGACCTCGCGGTTGAATTCCTGCGCCAGGAAGTCCAGCCGCCTTCCGACCGCTCCGCCCTTTCCGATCATTTCGCGGGCCTGCGAGACATGCGAGGCGATGCGATCGAGTTCTTCGCGGATATCGGCTTTTGCCGCGAGCAGGATCGCTTCCTGATTGAGCCGGTCCAGATCGAAGCGATCGGACGCTTCCAGCAATGTCGCGATCTGCTCCCCGAGCCGGGCCTTGATCGCTTCAGGCTGACGGCCCGGCGCAGCTTCAGCCTTCTTCGCCAGAGCCTCGATCTCGTCCATCCGCTGGAGAATAATTCGCCCCAGCGTCATACCCTCGCGCCGGCGCATCTCGACAAGATTGGCCAGCGCCTGCCCGAATGCAGCCGCAGCCGCCGCCTTCGCGGCCTTGTCCTCGTCCTCATTCGTTTCCGGCTCGACAACCTCGATGACGCCCTTGATCGCGAGCAACCCATCGATGCTCGGGGCCACCGCATCGATCTTTCCGGCAAGCACGCCCGCTACCTTCACGATCGAGGCCAGTACGTCTTCGTTGATACGAACGTTCGAGACCGCTCCTGTCCGCTTGACGTTCAAGTTGGCGTATACCGTGCCGCGCGACAGCATCTCGCCGGCGCTCTTCTTGGCGAAGGCTTCGAGCTCGTCCCATCCGGGCGGCAGCCGCATCCGCAGATCAAACCCTTTGGCATTGACCGATTTCAGTTCCCATTCGAACGCGTAGGGTCCGCTGGCACCGTGGCTTCGGGCAAAACCGGTCATGCTCGACAGCACCATCGCGTGAATTTCTCCGGAAGTTGGGTATCGAACTCGCCGACAAGAACGGCGCGAGCTTATCCCTTAATGCATAAAAGTGGATACCGGTTTTGCCGATGGGATACCCAGCTAACCGGACTGAGCGTTTTACTGAAAGATTCTCGCAGCCAAGTCCCCGCGCGGCTAGCGCTCGATCACCGCGGGCGCTGCCGGCGTTTGCGCCGCACCTTGCCTGGCGGCAGGCGCGGTACGAACGGGTTTTTTGGCCGGAGCCGGTTTTGCAGCCGTCGCCGCGGGGCTCACCTCAGCCGGCGGCACTGCCGCCGTGGCCTGCGGGGGATCGTCCGCCGGTTCGACGGTGTCATTCTGAATCTGCTTCTCCAGCGCGCGCAGCTTGGCGACGTTCTTCTGATGCTGGTCATAGGTC
This sequence comes from uncultured Alphaproteobacteria bacterium, assembly GCA_963742425.1. Taxonomy (GTDB): domain Bacteria; phylum Pseudomonadota; class Alphaproteobacteria; order Rhizobiales; family Xanthobacteraceae; genus Bradyrhizobium. The sequence goes on along the minus strand of CAVULR010000001.1, from coordinate 146,356 downwards.
TCGGTAAAGCTGTGCCCGCCGGTGCCGTCCGCGACGAAAAACAGATCGCGGGTGCGCGCCGGATTGGCGGCGGCTTCCAGCGAGGCCCGGCCGGGATTGGCGATCGGTCCCGGCGGAAGGCCGTCGACGACATAGGTGTTGTACGGCGATGGCTGCTGGATTTCGCTGCGCTTGATCGGCCGCCCCAGCGTTCCCTTGCCACCCACGAGGCCATAGATGATGGTCGGATCGGACTGCAGCTTTATTTTTTGCCGCAACCGGTTGGTGAACACCGCGGCGACCCGGCTGCGTTCGTCGGCCTTGCCGGTTTCCTTCTCGACGATCGAGGCAAGCGTCACCAGTTGCTCCGGCGTCTTGATCGGAATATCCGGGCTGCGACGTTCCCAGATTTCCGCCAGCACGCGCTTCTGCGCCTGCTGCATGCGCGTAATGACCTGCTCGCGCGAGGTACCGCGTGGAAATTTGTAGGTTTCCGGCAGCAGTGTGCCCTCGCGCGGCATTTCTCGGACCGAGCCCGAAAAAATATCATTCTCCGAAAGCCGGGCCACGATCTGTTCGGAGGTCAGGCCTTCGGGAATCGTGACCGCGTGCTGAACCACCTTGCCTTCGACCATGGTGCCGATCACATCGCGCAAGGAGGCATTCTTCTGAAACGAGTATTCGCCGGGCTTGAGCTCCGAGCGCGCCTTCAGCGCAAACACGCTGCCGATGAAGGCCCAGCGATTATTGTCGATGACACCTTCGCGCTGCAGGATATCGGCAATGTCGGTCATTCCCGCCCGCAAGGGAATGTTGACGATCTTGTCCTCCTGCAACGGCCCCGGCGCCTCGATCTTCTGCCGGCCGTAAAAGTAGATGGCGCCGGCGCCGATCATTAGCACCAGCACGACAGTGATGATGGCATTGCCGACCACGACGAACGGATTGCGCGCGCGCTCGGATCGCCTCGGCGGCGGCGGTACCTGCTCGGGCTCCAGCGCGGCGCGCGGGCTCCGTGGCGAAATGGGCGGCCTCTCACTCATCGATGCAACCTGGGATCCTGTCGGTTCAATCGCAGCTTCGCGAACTTCCCGCGACGGCTTGTAGTCTACGCCCATTTCTAGGATTTATCATCGAATACGGCGAAACGGTGGACTTTTCCCGATGCGCGTCAGTTAGCCACGCGCTGCAGGATCACAGATGCGTTGGTGCCCCCAAAACCGAACGAATTTGAAAGCGCGACATTGATCTCGCGCTTGCGCGGCACTTGCGGCACCAGATCGATCGCGGTTTCGACCGACGGGTGCTCAAGGTTGATCGTGGGCGGAGCTACGTTATCGCGAATCGCCAGGATGCTGAAAATCGTCTCGACCGCTCCGGCGGCGCCGAGCAGATGACCCGTCGACGACTTGGTTGACGACATGGAGACCCTGGAAGCTGCGTTGCCGAGCAGCCGCTCCACGGCACCGAGTTCGATTTCATCGCCGACCTGTGTCGAGGTTCCGTGCGCATTGATGTAGTCGAGATCGGAAGAACTGATCCCGGCGCGCTTCATGGCCGCGCTCATGCTGCGAAAGGCGCCATCGCCATCCGGCGAGGGCGAGGTGATGTGATAGGCATCGCCGGATAGACCGTAACCCGTCACTTCCGCATAGATTCGCGCGCCGCGGTTTTTGGCGTGCTGGTATTCTTCGAGCACCACGATGCCCGCGCCTTCCCCCATCACGAAACCGTCGCGGTCCTTGTCGTAGGGACGCGAGGCTTTCTCCGGGGTATCGTTGAAGCCGGTCGACAGCGCGCGCGATGCGCAAAATCCCGCCATCGACAGCCGGCAAATCGGCGATTCGGTTCCGCCCGCCACCATTACGTCGGCGTCCCCGAGCGCGATCAGCCGGCTGGCATCGCCGATCGCGTGCGCGCCGGTCGAACATGCCGTCACCACCGAATGGTTCGGACCCTTGAGTCCGTGTTCGATCGAGACATAACCCGACGCAAGATTGATCAGACGTCCGGGAATGAAGAATGGCGATATCTTGCGCGGTCCGCGCTCCTTGAGCAGCAGCGCCGTGTCGGCAATGCCCGAAAGGCCGCCGATTTCCGAACCGATCATCGTGCCGGTAGCGCAACGATCCTCCTCGGTGGAAGGATGCCAATTGGCGTCATCGAGCGCCTGATGCGCCGCGCACATGGCAAAGATGATGAAATCATCGACCTTGCGCTGGTCCTTCGGCTCCATCCACTGGTCGGGGTTGAAGGTGCCGCCGCTGCCGTCACCGCGTGGAACTACGCAGGCGATCCGGCTGGTTAGATCGGATACGTCAAATGTATCGATCTTTTTGGCTCCGCTCTCGCTGTTGAGGATGCGCTTCCAGGTCGGCTCCACGCCACAGCCGAGTGGTGAGACCATGCCGAGGCCCGTGACGACAACCCGCCTCATATCCAGCACTCCAGCCCGCGATTCACGGCCCGCAACAAGGTGGACCGCTCGACCGCGGCCCGTCGGGCGTTGTCAGTGTCCGCGCGGGGCGTCAGCTCTTCGCGTTTTTTTCGAGGAATTTTGTGGCGTCGCCGACGGTCAGAATCGTTTCCGCGGCATCATCAGGAATTTCGCAGCCGAATTCTTCTTCAAACGCCATCACGAGCTCGACGGTATCGAGGCTGTCGGCGCCGAGGTCGTCAATAAAGCTCGCGTTGTCGACCACTTTTTCGGGCTCAACACCAAGGTGCTCGACCACGATCTTTTTAACTCGCTCGCCAATCTCACTCATCGTTCAACCTCGTGCTTGTTCCCACTAGACTTGTCCCCAAGACGATACGAGTGCCATCCTGGTCGTTAAATTTTCCTTCGCAATCGCGCACAGTCTTGATTTGGCCCGTCCCAGCCGACCGGGCCTGGCGAACGACACGGCAGGCTCCGGTGCCAATATACAGGGTTTCAAATTCCTGCAATGGCGTTCTTTGCCCATCCGTTGGGGGTTCGGTTATCATACTTCCCAAGCCTTGACTATAAGCCTCGATCGGCCACCGAAAACGGCCTCCGGTCTCGGCCCCGGGGGCCGTTACCGGGTCAAAACATGGCCATTCCACCATTGACGTGAATCGTCTGGCCGGTGACATAAGCCGCTTCGTTGGAGCTTAGATAAACCGCCGCGGCTGCAATATCTTCGGGCGTTCCAAGCCGCGCAGCAGGAACTTTCGAAAGGATGGTTTCACGCTGTTTGTCGTTGAGCGCATCCGTCATCGGCGTCTTGATAAACCCGGGTGCGATGCAGTTGGCGGTGACGTTGCGCTTGGCGTATTCAGCACCGAGCGTCTTGATCATGCCGATCAGCCCCGCCTTCGACGCCGTGTAATTCCCCTGGCCGGGATTGCCGGTGACGCCGACGATCGAGGTGATGGCGATGATGCGTCCGAAGCGCTTGCGCATCATCAGTTTGGTCGCGGCCCGCGCCAGGCGGAAGGTCGCCGTCAAATTGACTTTTATGACCTCGTCCCAGTCCTCGTCGCGCAACTGCACGAACAGATTGTCTTTGGTGATGCCGGCATTGGCGACGAGAATGTCGACCTGGCCCATGGCTTGCTCGGCCGACGGCACCAGCGCCTCGACCTCGGCGGCGTCGGCGAGATTGCAGGGCAGCACGTAAACTCGGTCTCCCAACTTGGCCTTGAGCGTCTCCAGCACCTCACGCCGCGTTCCGGAAATCGCGACCGTGGCGCCTTGCGCGTGCAAGGCTTGCGCGATCGCGCCACCGATGCCGCCGGTCGCACCGGTGACGAGCGCGGTCCTGCCAGTCAGATCGAACATCATGGTCTCTCCTCGCTCAGGAAGACTGTGCGGCGGACAGCGCTGCTTTCGCCGCGGCAATGTCGTTCGGCCCGCCCACCGCAATACCTACGGCGCCGTCGGCGATGCGCTTGACGAGTCCGCTCAGTACCTTGCCGGCGCCGATTTCGAAGAACCTGCCAACGCCATGGCTTGCCATATAAGCCACCGACTTGCGCCAACGCACGGTTCCGGTGACCTGCTCGATCAGGCGGCGCCGGATTTCGTCCGGATCTTTGATCGGCGCTGCCAGCACGTTCGACACGACAGGCGAGACAGGTGGCTTGATCATGACACCTGCCAACGCCTTCGCCATCGCGTCAGCCGCGGGCTGCATCAGCCGGCAGTGAAACGGCGCCGACACCGGCAGCAGCATGGCGCGCTTGGCACCCCTGGTTTTGGCAATCTCCAGCGCCCGTTCGACGGCGGCCTTGTCGCCGGAAACCACGACTTGTCCCCCGCCATTGTCATTGGCGGCTTGGCAGACCTGGCCTTGCGCAGCTTCATCGGCAACAGCGACCGCGGTCTCATAATCGAGGCCGAGCAGAGCGGCCATGGCGCCGACGCCCACCGGTACCGCCTTCTGCATGGCAAGGCCGCGGGTGCGCAGCAGGCGCGCGGTATCGCTGATGCTGAGGCTGCCGGCGGCCGCCAGCGCGGAGTATTCCCCCAGGGAGTGCCCGGCAACGAACGCGGCGTGTCGTTCTACCGAGAAGCCCGCTTCGCTCTCCAGCACCCGTAATGTCGCGAGCGAGACCGCCATCAATGCCGGTTGTGCGTTTTCGGTAAGCTGCAAGGTCTCGGCGGGGCCATCCCAGATGATGGCCGTCAGCTTTTCCCCAAGCGCCGCATCGACCTCGTCGAACACGGCACGCGCGGCCGGAAAGGCCTCCGCAAACGCCTTGCCCATGCCGACCGCCTGGGACCCCTGTCCTGGAAAAGTGAATGCCGCCGTCATCAATACCCCTGAGGTCAGCCGGAAATCGCTAAAGTCGGCCGAAAGACACCGCTGGAGACCGTTATGTCAAGCGATGCCGGTTCCCGGTCCTCAAGCCTGACAGCGCAAAAACCGTTACTTTCCCTTGCCAACGGGGGGAAAATCCTTTTAAACCGCGCCATCCGTGGATCCCGGCCGGGAGCTGAACGGACGGTCTCAGCAATTTCACCGTATCGGCGATGTTGATGTGACAGGGCCAGTTGGCCCGTCGTCCCGTGCTTCCGCCTTCTGAGCTAATTCCGAGTCCTTTCCGAAGGTCTCGAAGGGCTTGCCGCCGGGAACCGCGCCAACATTAGGAAAGGACACCATGCCTCTCTATGAGCATGTTTTTCTCGCACGTCAGGATGCGAGCACCCAGCAGGTCGAAGAATTGACCGCCCAGATGACCGGCATCGTCGAACAACTCGGCGGCAAGGTCGTCAAGATGGAAAACTGGGGCGTACGTTCCCTCACCTATCGGATGAGCAAGAATCGCAAGGCGCACTTCGTGCTACTCAACATTGACGGCCCTTCGGCGGCCGTTTCAGAGATCGAGCGGCAGGAGCGGATCAGCGAAGACGTGATCCGTTATCTCACCGTTCGCGTCGACGAGCACGAGGAAGGTCCCTCGGCGATGATGCGCAAAGCGGACCGCGACCGCGATCGCGACGACCGTGGCGGCGGTTTTCGCGGCGATCGCGATGGCGGATTCCGCGGCGACCGTGACGGCGGCGGCTACCGCGGCGACCGTGGTCCACGCCGGCCCCGCGATGACGACGCAGTGATCGAGGAATAACAATCATGGCTGAAGCTGGTGCACGCCGTCCGTTTTTCCGCCGCCGCAAGACCTGTCCGTTCACGGGTCCGAACGCGCCGAAGATCGACTACAAGGATTCCAAGCTGTTGATGCGCTACGTCTCCGAGCGCGGCAAGATCGTGCCGAGCCGCATCACCGCCGTCTCCGCCAAGAAGCAGCGCGAACTTGCACGCGCCATCAAACGCTCGCGTTATCTCGGCCTGCTGCCTTACGTTATCAGGTGAGAAATATGCGACCGCGGCATGCGCGCCGCGGCCGCAACTCTTCATAAGGCCTCCGGGTCGTCCGGTTGCCGATGGTTGGGGTTCCAAAAGGACCTCTAACCGCTCGAAAGGAGCGGGACAGCTGATGATTGCGATCGTCCTCGTTGCCTTAGCGGCCGGCTGCGCGTCGGCCCTGATGTTCGCCTCGATCATCTCGGGCGCGCTGATCTCGCTATTGCTGCTTTATCTCGCGCCATTGCCTTTGATGGTGGCGGCGCTCGGATGGGGACCGCTTTGCGCTACGATCGGCGGCATCGTCGCGGCCACGGGTCTTGGTTCGATCTTCGGCCTTCCCTATTGTATCGCCTACGCCGTCGCGGTCGCGCTGCCCGCCTGGTGGCTCGGCCATCTCGCACTTCTTGGACGGCCGATCACCAACGTCAGCACGGCGGGCAACGGCGCCGCGCCGGTCGCGCCGGCTCTCGAGTGGTATCCGGTCGGCCGCATCATACTTTGGATCGCAGGCTTTGCCGCCCTGACCACGCTGGCAGCGCTGCTCACGCTCGGCACCGACGCGGCCGCCATCGCCGGCGCGCTGCGAGGAGGCTTGCTCAGGATCTTCGGCGCGCGCGCCACGGCTGCGACCGGGGAGGCAGAACAATGGATCGATGCACTTGTCGCCATCGCGCCGATTGCGGCTGCGACCATCACCATGATGACGCTGACGCTGAACCTCTGGCTCGCCGCGCAAATCACGGCGACCTCAGGGCGGTTGCACCGGCCGTGGCCCGACCTCAGAAGCACGGTATTGCCGCCGATGACGCTTGCCGCATTGTGTCTCGGGATTGCGTTCTGCTTTGCTGGCGGACTGCTTGCGATCCTTGCGAAGATCATCGCGGCCGCGCTGATGATGGCTTACGCGTTGACCGGATTTGCGGTCCTGCACACCCTGACGAGGGCGTTGAAAAGGCGCGTGTTCTGGCTCGCTTGTACCTATGTCATCGTGGTGGTGTTCACCTGGCCCGTTCTGGCGATCACGGTTCTCGGACTTGCCGATGCCGTTTTCGGAATTCGCCGTCGCTTTCTGCAAAGCAGGCCGCCGCCGCTACCCGTATCCCGAACTCCAACCTTTTAACTCGAGCCCTCAAACTCTCAGCATCACAGATCAACGGAGACCCAACATGGAAGTCATCTTGCTCGAACGCGTTGCCAAGCTCGGCCAGATGGGCGAAGTCGTCCGCGTCAAGGACGGATTTGCCCGTAATTTTCTCCTGAAGCGCGGCAAGGCGCTGCGCGCCACCGCCGACAATCGCGCCAAGTTCGACGGCATGAAGGCCGAACTCGAAGCCCGCAACCTCAAGGCCAAGGGCGAGGCCACTGAAGTCGCGCAGAAGATCGACGGCCGCAACGTCGTGGTGCTGCGTCAGGCCTCCGAAAGCGGCCAGTTGTTCGGGTCGGTGACGGTGCGCGACATCATCGCATCGTTTGAGAGCGACGGCGTCGCCATCAGCCGCGGCCAGGTCATGCTGAACGCGCCGATCAAGGCCATCGGCAAGCACAAGATCGCCATCGCCGTGCATCCGGAAGTCGAGGTGGGCGTTACCGTGACCGTTGCGCGCAGCGCCGATGAGGCCGAGCGCATCAATCGCGGCGAGGATATCTCCACCCGGCAGGAAGATCAGGACGCGGCCGCCGAGGCGCTCGCGGCCGCCGGCGAGTTCTTCGATCCGGAAGCCCGCCGCGACGACGTCGAGCTGCAGCCGCAAGCCGCTTCCGACAAGTAGCAAGTTGCATGCATGCAAGGCTGGCGCCCATCGGACAGGCTTGCCGATTTTTGCCAGGTCTTTGCGAGCTTATTGCGAGATCGGCGGCGCCGGTGGTCCGGCGGGAGCAACCGGCGGCAGCGGCGGCACTGACGCCGTGACGGCCGGCGGCGGCGCTGGTTTCGCTGGGGCTGGTGGGGGTGCGACGGCGGGCTCGGATGCCCCGCTCCCAACCGCTGCGGACACCGCGGGCGGCGTGGCGGGCGCGGGGGTGACCGGGGGAACCGGGTCGGGCCGCAGGACCGGGGTGTCACCGCCCGGCTCCTTCGGAGCCTCGAGCTTTGCGGACCCGGATTCGGATGATTTCAGGCTTGGCCGATTTGGCCGATTTAGGCTTGGCCGATTCAGGCTTGGCCGATTCAAGCTTGGCCGATTCAGACGTTTCGGATTCTGATTTGCCCTCGCCGGGCGGCTTGGCGGCCTCGGGCTTGTCATCCCCGTTCTCGGCGGATTCGCCCTTGGGCATCTCTTCCTTCGCTGCCACGCCCTTGGCAGCCTCTTCCTTGGCGGCCTCGTCCTTGGCTGCGTCGGTTTTCGGCGGTTCCTCGACGGCCGGCTTGCCTCTTTTGCCCAGTCTTTGTTTGGCCGACAATTTGCGGCCATCCGGGCCACGCTCAATCGCCGCCTGAGTCCGGGCTGGAGCGGGCTTGGCGATCTCTCCTGGCTCTCCGTCGGGCCTTGCAACCTCCTGGGACGGCGCACGCGGGTGCAGCCTGCGGCCAAACCGGTCGAGCTGCTCGGGCGAACCGCCCGGTGTGGTCTCCGGTTTTGCGTCCTTGCCGGCCTTGGGCTGGTTCCCGGTGTAGCGGGTATCGGCCGCTCCGTTGGAGACCAGAAAGGCGCTGAGCAGCGAGGCCATCTCGCCGCTGGTGGTGTAATGTTGCCGCAGGAATCCCGGCAAGGATCCGGCGGGCACGGTCTTCAGCAAACCCCGCGGGCCCTTATGGCAGGCATTGCAGGCACCCGCGAAAATCTGGGCGGGGCTTTTGCCGGCCTCCAGGTTTTGCGCCAGCGCCTGCCCTGCTGCGAAACAGCCGAACAGAAGCGTCACCGTCGCCAAACTGAGCGGTCGGCTCGACATTCCCATTGATTCTCCAGATGCGGAAATCGCCGTCAGCGGCCCACAATCCGGCCCGTCTGCGGCGGTCACCTTTTAGCCGATTATCCCGTGAATGGAAGCGTACATAAGACGCAACTGCGTGAACGGAGCGTTTGCGAATATCCGCTTTGTGTACAAGGCACTAGCGCGAATGAACGATCACTATTATGTTTGACACAGGGGAGCCCTTCGATCACCTTGTGCGTTAAGTGACGGCCGGTACGTAAGCTTCTGCGGGATCGCTCTTTTTGGTGGTTTCGATGGACCGTTTGTTGCGTTACTTCCTGAACCAATTCATCCGCCGCGGCGCCATGACTTTCACGACCGCGAGCGGCGCTAATTTTAACTGCGGCGATGGAACCGGCGACCCGGTTTCCGTGCGATTCCTCACCACCGATGCCGAACGCAGGGTTCTGCTCAATCCAGAACTTGCGCTGGGCGAAGTTTACATGGAAGGCAACTTCGTCGTCGAGAATGGCACGATCGCCGACGCGTTGGCGATCCTGCTGGATCAGCCCGAAATATTGCCCCGCTGGGCCAAACTGCAGTGGTGGTTGCGCTATCTTGTCAGGCATGCGCGTCAGTTCAATCCCCGCGACCGTTCGAAGGATAATGTCGCGCGCCACTACGATCTCGACGGGCGGCTCTACTCCCTCTTCCTCGATGCCGACAAGCAGTACAGTTGTGCCTATTTTGAGACGCCCGCTGCGACACTTGACGACGCCCAGCTTGCCAAGAAGCGACACCTTGCCGCGAAGCTCCTGATCCGGCGCGGCGACCGCGTGCTCGACATCGGCTCCGGCTGGGGCGGACTCAGCCTGTATCTGGCCGAAATGACCGGTGCCAGCGTCACCGGCGTCACGCTGTCGACCGAGCAGCTGCAGGTGTCGAACGCCCGCGCCGCGGAAAGAAACCTGGCGCGGTCGGCGAAATTCCTGCTCGAAGACTATCGTGACGTCGCCGGACCGTTCGACCGCATTGTATCGGTCGGCATGTTCGAGCATGTCGGCGTCGATTTCTACGAGACCTATTTCAGACGATGCGCCGAATTGCTCACCGACGACGGCGTCATGATGTTGCATTCGATCGGCCGGTCGGCCGGACCCGACGTCACCAATCCCTGGATTGCCAAATATATCTTCCCCGGCGGCTATATCCCCGCGCTTTCCGAAGTGATCCCCGCAATCGAACGCGCCGGCCTTCTGGTCTGCGACATCGAAATCCTTCGGCTGCATTACGCTGAAACTCTTAAGGCCTGGCGCGAGCGTTTCATGGCGCGGCGGGAGGAAGCGGTGCAGCTTTATGACGAGCGCTTTGCCAGGATGTGGGAATTCTATTTGGCGTCCTCGGAAATGTCGTTTCGCAAGCAGGGCCTGATGAATTTCCAGATCCAGCTCGCCAAGCGCCAGGACGCGGTGCCGATGACCCGTGACTACATCGCGATCGAGGAAAACAAGCTGCGCGGCGCCGAGCGCGGGCAGCGGCCGCGGCTGCAGATTGCTGGCGAATAGGCTCGACCAGCGCTAGTTCCGCAGACTGAAATCCGAGGCGTAACGGATGCGCGACGATGCGGGCCGGGCGAGCTGCGCCTTCACGGCAGCCAGCAAGGAAATACCACAGGGCATCGCGCGGACTTCCGGGCGGGAGATCTCCTCCATGGTGTCGATCAAATGCGACAGCCATAAACGGCGATCGTCTTCCGATCGCCAAGGCCGAACTCTGGGCTGAAGTTGCTGGCCCATCGGCTTTCCCTGCACAAAAACACCCCGAAACTTGCCTTTACCAATCCCGATGGCGCCAAACGGTTCCCTGGGCAAGGCTGAAGAAAAACCGCAAGATGTGAGCTGGTTCACAGAAGGCCTCAACCGGCCTGGCCTAAACCTGAGGAATGACCAGGAAAAACGGCCAGCCATCGTTCGATCCGAACGCCGACATCCGCACCGATTATGCCCTGATCGCCACGGGCGTCGGCGCAGCCTTGATCGCGCTGATCTATCTTGTTCTGATCTGATTTTGATCTGACCAGACGGCATTCCGCCGGCCCTGCGGCTCCCGATACCCGTCAAGCACGATTGCGCCACACCGAGGCGATTTCCCAATGCGCACTGTGGGAATCGGGCATAAGGCGCGTTGCCGCTTTCAGTCCGCCCGCGACAGGCGCTTTATCGCTGCCCAACCCAAGAATCCCAATAACAACAAGATCCGAAGCATAATCCAGCTCATGGCCCTTCTTGATTCGAACGTTCACAAGCTCGCCCCCGAGGCGGGAACTCCGGCCTTTCGGAGCGCGCCGCACAATATCGAAGCCGAACAGGCGCTGCTCGGCGCCATTCTGGTCAATAACGATGCGTTCTATCGGGTGTCGGATTTTCTGGAGCCGAAGCACTTCTTCGAACCGATCCATCAAACGATTTACGAAACGCTCGGCAGTTTGATCCGGATGGGCAAAATCGCGACCCCGGTCACACTGAAGACCTTCGTCCCGGCAGAGACCGACATTGGCGGCATGACGGTCGCCCAATACCTCGCCCGGCTCGCCGCGGAAGCCACGACCATCATCAATGCGCAGGACTATGGACGCACGATCTATGAACTGGCGCTGCGCCGCGATCTGATCCGGATCGGCGAGGACATGGTCAACGTCGCCTTCGATGCGCCAGTGGATTTCGCGCCGAGAGCCCAGATCGAGGATGCCGAACGAAGGCTGTATGAACTCGCCGAGTCCGGCCGCTACGACGGCGGTTTCCAACGCTTTGCGCAGGCCCTTACCGTCGCCGTCGACATGGCGGCGAAAGCTTTCCAGCGTGACGGCAAATTGTCCGGCATCGCAACGGGTTTGCGCGATCTCGACATCAAGATGGGCGGCCTGCAGCCCTCCGATCTGATCATTGTCGCGGGCCGTCCAGGCATGGGCAAAACCGCACTCGCGACCAATATCGCCTATAATGTCGCAAAGGCGCATCGCGCCGAGGTTCAGGCCGACGGCACCATGCGCTCCGTCAATGGCGGCATCGTCGGCTTCTTCTCCTGCGAAATGTCCGCCGAACAGCTCGCCACCCGCATCATCGCCGAACGCACCGGGATTCCCTCGAGCACGATCCGGCGCGGCGGCATCACCGAGAACGATTTCGAAAAGATCCGCGATTATTCGATCGAGCTGCAATCGCTTCCGTTCTATGTCGACGAAACCGGCGGCCTTTCGATTTCCCAGCTTACGGCGCGCGCGCGCCGGCTGAAGCGCCAGAAGGGTCTCGACCTTCTAGTGGTCGACTATATTCAGCTGCTGCTGGGCTCCGGCAAGCGCAGCGACAACCGGGTGCAGGAAGTCACCGAAATTACCACCAGCCTGAAGGCGCTCGCCAAGGAGCTCAACGTCCCCATCATCGCGCTGTCGCAGTTGTCGCGCCAGGTCGAAAGCCGCGACGACAAGCGTCCGCAATTGTCGGATCTGCGTGAGTCCGGTTCGATCGAGCAGGACGCCGACGTGGTGATGTTCGTATTTCGCGAGGAATACTATCTCGCGAATAAAGAACCCCGCGCGGGCACGCCGGAATACGAAAAATGGCAGTTGGACATGTCGCTGGTTCACGGCAAGGCCGAAGTCATCATTGGCAAGCAGCGCCATGGTCCGACCGGCACGGTGCCGTTGCAATTCGAGGCCAGTGTGACGCGCTTTTCTGATCCGGTGCCGGATCATCATTTGCCCGAGCGCACCTATTGAGGCCGTTGAGCCGGTTGAACCGGCTCGTCCCGGCGCGTAAAATGCGGCATGAACATCGTTTCCGATCCCAAGTCCATTCCGGGCGGCGTGCTCTCGCCCGAAGCGAACCAGGCCGCAGCGCTTGCCACCGCCACCGGCGTGCTCACGATCGATCTCGACGCCATCGTCGCGAACTGGCGCAAGCTCGAGAAAACCGCGGTGCCTGCCGAGTGTGCGGGCGTGATCAAGGCGGACGCCTATGGCTGCGGCGCCGAAGCCGTCGCGCGTGCGCTGGCCGCCGCCGGCTGCAAAACTTTTTTCGTAGCCACTCTGGATGAAGCTCGCGCCGTCCGCGCCGTCGTGCCTTCGGTTGCAATTTACGTGCTGGACGGCTTTTTCCAGAACAGCGGCGAGGTGTACGCCAAGATCGACGCCAGGCCCGTCATCGGCGACCTCAATGAACTTGCCGAATGGGACGTTTTTTGCCGGCGTTCCGGCTGGGCTGGTACTGCGGCCATTCACATCGATACCGGAATGAACCGGCTCGGCCTGACCATTGCGGAGGCGCAAGGCATCATTCCCAGGATCAATGCCGGCGATCACGGCATCGCGCTGGTGATGAGCCATCTGGTTTGCGCCGAAATGCTCAATCATCCGCTTAATGCCAGGCAGCTCGCAACCTTCCGCGAGATCGCCAGCCTGTTTTCCGGCGTGCCGGCGTCGCTGTCGAATTCGTCGGGCATTTTTCTCGGACCCCAATTCCAGTTCGACATGGTGCGGCCAGGGGCGGCACTTTACGGGGTCAATCCGACGCCGGAGGCCGACAATCCCATGCAACCGGTCGCCGAGCTGAAGGCCCGCATCGTGCAGATGCGCCATATCGAGCGCGGCGACAGCGTCGGCTATGGCGGAACGTGGACCGCGCGGCGGCCGACCCGGCTCGCGATCGTATCGGCCGGCTACGCCGACGGATATTTTCGCGCTGGCGGCAGCAACGACGGCACGCGCGGCGCCGAGGTAATGGTCGCGGGCAAGCGCTGCCCGGTCGCGGGGCGCATCTCGATGGACCTGATGGCGATCGACATCACCGACCTGCCCAACAACGCCGCGCGGCGCGGCCACTTGGTGACGCTGCTTGGCGAAGGCATCACCGTCGACGAACTCGCCCACCATTTCGGCACCATCGGCTATGAGGTGCTGACCAGCCTGGGCCCGCGCTATGCACGGGTCTACAAGGGCGGCGCGATCGCGGTTGAGCCCGCCGCCACGGCACCGGCCTGACGTCTCTAGTCGGGCATGAAAATCGCAACCTTCAACATCAACAATATCAACCGGCGGCTGCCGAACCTGCTGGGTTGGCTGCGGACGGCCAAACCCGACGTCGTTGCCTTGCAGGAGCTGAAATCGGCTGATGCGGATTTTCCGCTTGGCGCCATCGGCAAGGCCGGCTATGGCGCGGTCTGGCGCGGCGAGAGGACTTGGAACGGCGTCGCCATCCTGGCGCGGAATGCCGATCCCGTGCTGATTCGCACCGAACTGCCTGGCGACCGCGACGACGGGCAAGCGCGCTATATCGAAGCCGCCATCGGCGGTATCATCGTCACCAGCCTCTATTTGCCGAACGGTAACCCGCAGCCCGGCCCGAAATTCGACTACAAGCTCGAATGGTTCAGGCGGCTGCGTCTGCACGCCGCAAAATTCCTCAAAGCCGACGTTCCCGTGGTGCTGGCGGGCGACTACAACGTCGCCCCGACCGAACAGGATATCTATCCGACGAAATCGTGGAACAAGGATGCGCTGATCCAGCCGAAAAGCCGCGCGGCTTTCAAATCGCTGGTGGCGCAGGGCTGGTGCGACGCGATCCGCACCCTGCATCCCTCCGAGCCGATGTACACGTTCTGGGATTACAAGCGAAACCGTTGGCCGCGTGACGCGGGACTGCGGCTCGATCATCTCCTGCTGAGCCCCGCTCTGGCGAAGCGCCTGACCAAGGCTGGCGTCGACCGCAAGACCCGGGCCGAGGAAGGCGCCAGCGACCATGCGCCAGCATGGGTCGTGTTGAGCTAGATTTTCAAACAGCCTGAAATCGTCATCGCGAGCGCTAGAAAAGCAATCCACGACGGCGTCAGGAAGGAAGTTGGCTTGCTTTGCGGGGCCGTCATGCCCGGGCAGAGAGACACCTTCGCCTCTTGGATCAAATGGACGAAAGGCGCTTCACATTGGCCGCGACCTGCTCGCGATAGCGACTGATGATCGAAACCGGCCTGGCACCGGCGAGCCAATTTGCACCGGCCTCGAACGCGGCCGCGATTTTCTCGCTGACCATCAGGCGCGCTTCCTGCTCTGCGTCGTTGTCGTGGTTTGCGAATTTCTCGAGCCGCAGACGGACGACCTCGCAGGATTCCACGGCCAGCATGGCGACGGCAAACCAGGGAAAGCCGTTATCCGATCCGTTCGTCAGAACAGCGTGCCGGTCAAGGCCGTAAAACGAATGTTGGTCCATCATCGCGTCACTCATCTTCTTCGGATGCGCGATCCCTTGAATACGCCTCAAATTTTAAGGAGCCGGCCGAAACACCGCTGAGATTTTGGGTTTCGCGGTGAAGGGCCAATTAACCAAGGCGGGCAGCGGGCTTGCGTGAGCGGCGGTCGAGTAGCCGCCCTTGGGCGGTGGGCGACCCCCCGTCCGCCATGGCTAGCGAAGGCGGATGACGCGGCTGCCTCTTTAATCGTGGATAAGAGCCGGATCAGGACCCGACCGGCCCGCGCGGGATCCGGGTAAGCAAGTTTTCTGTCGCGAACCGATCCTTAATGAGTTATAGAACAAAATAAGAACATTCGAATCCGGCGCACTCTCCCCATGGCCAAATCCGCTCTCTCCTTCGTCTGCCAGAACTGCGGCGCGGCCTATAACCGCTGGCAGGGCAAGTGCGAATCCTGCGACGAGTGGAACACGCTGAGCGAGGAAGATGTGACCGGCGCGACCACAATGCCGGTATCGATCCGCAGCAAGCGCAAGGGCCGGTTGTTCGCGCTGGAAACCTTGACCGGCAAGAGCCATGAGGCCCCGCGCCTGCCCTCCGGCATGGCCGAGCTTGATCGCGTCACCGGTGGCGGTTTTGTCAAGGGCTCGGTGCTTCTGGTCGGCGGCGATCCCGGCATCGGCAAATCCACACTATTGACCCAAGCTACCTCCCTGATGGCCCGCGCAGGCCATCGGGCGGTCTATATTTCCGGCGAAGAGGCCGTAGCCCAGGTGCGGCTGCGCGCCGAGCGGCTGGGGCTGGCCGACGCGCCGGTGCAGCTCGCGGCCGAGACCTCCGTCGAAGACATCGTCTCCACGCTGTCCGAAGGCCCGGCGCCGCGCCTGATCGTGATCGATTCGATCCAGACCATGTGGACCGACACGGTCGAATCCGCGCCGGGCACGGTGACGCAGGTGCGCGCTTCCGCCCAGGCGCTCATTCGATTTGCCAAGAAATCGGGAGCGGCCATCATTCTGGTCGGCCATGTGACAAAGGACGGCCAGATCGCGGGCCCACGCGTGGTCGAGCACATGGTGGACGCGGTGCTGTCGTTCGAGGGCGAGGGCTCGCAGCAATTCCGGATTCTGCGCGCGGTCAAGAACCGGTTCGGGCCGACCGACGAGATCGGGGTGTTCGAGATGACGGGCCTTGGCCTGCGCGAGGTCCCCAATCCCTCCGAGCTGTTTCTTTCGGAGCGCGACCTGGGCAGTCCGGGCACGGCCGTATTCGCAGGCATCGAGGGTACCCGCCCGGTGCTGGTGGAACTGCAGGCGCTGGTGGCGCCGACTTCGCTCGGCACCCCTCGCCGCGCGGTGGTGGGCTGGGATCCGAGCCGGCTGTCGATGGTACTGGCGGTGCTGGAAGCCCATTGCGGGGTGAAACTGTCGGGCCATGACGTCTATCTGAATGTCGCAGGCGGCTTGCGGATCCAGGAGCCGGCGGCCGACCTTGCGGCGGCGGCGGCACTGGTGTCCTCGCTGGTCAATGCGCCGCTGCCGACGGATGCGGTGTATTTCGGCGAGATTTCCCTGTCCGGGGCGGTCCGGCCGGTGGCGCAGACCGCCGCGCGGCTGAAGGAAGCAGCCAAGCTTGGATTCGGTCGCGCCGTGCTGCCCGAATCGGGCCGCGGCGAGGTCGGCGGCGACGCCGGTCTTGCCCTCCATACCGTGGGTGGATTGACCAGCCTGGTCGCCGATATCGCCGCGCGCGGCAACTCCAAGGGAAGCCTCTTAGGAAACAGGGAAACAAGCCGGGAAGGCGTGGGGGAGAAAAATGCCACACCCGCGAGATTCCGGCGCGGAGAAGGCTAGCCGGACGTGACGGCGCCCGCCCTCGCCGCTATACAACCCGCGCGCGGGGCCCGGATGGCTCGATTTCCGGCCTTGTGGAACAGGTCACCTTGCGGGACCGGGTTATATGGCCAACACCTGAGGCGGCACCGACACGCCGATTCGCGGTTTGACGTTACGAGCGGACCTGACTAGCCGATGCCGATAACGATACTCGATCTCGTGCTGCTTGCCGTGATGCTGATATCCGGCCTGCTCGCGATGGTACGCGGTTTCATGCGCGAGATCCTGTCGATCGCCGCCTGGGGCGCGGCGGCGCTGGTCACGCTCTATTCATTCTCGAAGCTGCTGCCGACCGCCAAAACCTACTTCAACAACAACGACACGGTCGCCACCGTGGTCGTGGTCGCCGGCGTCTTCGTCGGTACCCTGATCGTGGTCTCGATCGTCACGGTGCGGATTTCCGACATGATCCTGGATTCCCGGATCGGCGCGCTGGATCGCACGCTCGGGTTCCTGTTTGGCCTCGCAAGGGGTCTTTTGATCGTGGTCGTCGCGTTCCTGTTCTTTAGCTGGCTGGTCCCCGACAAGCAGCGGCCCGATTGGGTGACGGGGGCGAAGTCCCGCACCGTGCTGGACGGAACCGGACAATGGCTGATGTCGCTCTTGCCGGATGACCCAGAGAACACCATCTTGAAGAGATTCAAGAAGAATAAACCAGATGATGAACAAACTGACACTGAGCCAGGGGCTCCGGCCAGTGGCGATGGCTATACCAAACCTGCCCGCGACAGCCTGAAAAAGCTGATCGAGAAGCCCGCGGCGCGTTGAGACCAGGCCACAAAGAGAGGCGCGATGGACTTTAAACAGAGCCCTTCCGACGACGCCGAACAACGCGAACTGGACCTCGGCCCCCTGCATCTCAGGGACCATGACCTCGAAGGCGACACGCTGCGCGAGGAATGCGGTGTGTTTGGCATCTTCGGTCATCCCGAAGCCGCTGCCATCACCGCACTCGGATTGCACGCCTTGCAGCATCGCGGCCAGGAAGCCGCAGGGATCGTGTCCTTCGACGGATCCCGATTTCATTCCGAACGGCGGCTTGGCCTCGTCGGCGACACCTTCTCCCGCCGCGAGGTGATCGATCGCCTCCCCGGCAATGCCGCGATCGGTCATGTCCGCTATTCGACCACAGGTGCGACCATCCTGCGCAACGTGCAGCCGCTGTTCGCTGAACTTAATGCCGGCGGGTTCGCCGTCGGCCATAACGGCAATCTCACCAACGGGCTGACATTGCGCCGGGAACTGGTGCGCAACGGCGCCATGATGCAATCCACTACCGATACCGAAGTCATCCTGCACCTGGTCGCGCACTCCAAGCGCAACCGCTTCATCGACCGTTTCATCGAGGCGCTGCGCGCGATCGAGGGGGCCTATTCGCTGGTGTCGCTCACCAACAAGAAGCTGATCGGGGCGCGCGATCCGCTCGGCATCCGCCCGCTGGTCATGGGGGAACTCGACGGCCGCCCGATTCTCGCCTCGGAGACCTGCGCGCTCGACATCATCGGGGCGAAATACGTCCGCGACGTCGAACCCGGCGAGGTCATCGTGTTCGACGAGCACGGCGCGCAAAGCCACAAGCCGTTTCCGCCGAAACCGCCGCGGCCCTGCATCTTCGAATACATCTACTTCTCGCGGCCCGATTCCATCGTCGGCGGCCGCTCGGTCTACGAGGTCCGCAAGGCGTTCGGCGCGCAGCTTTCTCGCGAAAGCCATGTCGAGGTCGACGTCGTGGTGCCGGTGCCGGATTCCGGCGTGCCCGCCGCGGTCGGCTACAGCCAGCATTCGGGCGTGCCGTTCGAACTCGGCATCATTCGAAATCACTATGTCGGCCGTACCTTCATTCAGCCGACGCAAAGCGTTCGTGAACTCGGCGTGCGCATGAAGCATAATGCGAACCGCGCCGCGATCGAGGGCAAGCGCATCATCCTGATCGACGATTCGCTGGTGCGCGGCACCACGTCGAAGAAGATCGTCCGCATGATGCGCGACGCCGGCGCGCGCGAGGTCCATTTCCGCCTCGCTTCGCCCCCGATCGTTCATCCCGATTACTACGGCATCGACCTGCCCGACCGGGGGGGCCTGCTGGCTGCCACCCACGACATCGAGGAAATGCGCCAGATCATCGGCGCCGATTCACTGGCATTCCTGACCATCGACGGTATGTATCGCGCCATGGGCGAGCCCGGCCGCGACCCGGCAAATCCCAAATTTTCCGACCATTGCTTCACCGGCGCTTATCCCACCAGCCTCACCGACCAGACCCAGGTCGAACCCCAGCCCCGGCAATTGTCGCTGCTGGCGGAAGCGAGCTGACAGCTCGTCATTGCCGGGCTTGACCCGCAATCCATCGTTTCGTGAAAGTCTCTTGCGAAGTAGATGGCTACGCGGGTCGAGCCCGCGTATGACATCGTCTGTATTGCGCTGGAATTGCCTCGATGGTTCTACCCCTTACCTCCCGGATCGCGCTTGTCACCGGCGCCTCGCGCGGCATCGGCTATGCCACCGCATGCGCGCTGGCAAAAGCCGGCGCGCATGTGGTTGCGGTGGCGCGAACCCAAGGCGGTCTCGAGGAACTCGACGACGAAATCCGCAAAGGAGGTGGAGCAGCGACCCTGGTGCCGCTCAATCTCACCGACTTCGACGGCATCGCCCGCCTCGGCGCGGCACTGCATGAACGCCACGGCAAGCTCGACATTCTCGTCGGCAATGCCGGCATCGCCGGTCCCTCCTCGCCGCTCGGGCATATCGAGTTGAAGCCGTGGAACGAGGTGATGGCCATCAACGCCTCGGCGAACTTTCAGCTGATCCGCTGCATGGAGCCGCTGCTGAAAAAATCCGACGCCGGCCGCGCGGTGTTCGTGACGTCGGCCGCGGCGAGCAAGGCCGTTGCCTATCTCGGTCCCTACGCAGCTTCCAAGGCCGCGCTTGAGGTGCTGGCACGGACCTGGGCGCAGGAAACGGCGGCGAGCCCGATCCGCGTCAATTTGTTCAATCCCGGTCCGATCCGGACGCGGATGCGCGCCACCGTGTTTCCCGGCGAAGATCCGCTGACGCTCGATACGCCGGATCAGGCCGCGGCATTCATCGTCTCGATGTGTGCGCCCGACTGGAGCGAGACCGGCAAGCTCTACGATTATCCGACCCGCACGCTGCAGAGTTTTAGAGAGCCGGCGTAAGTTTCGATGATTGGCACTGCGTGTTCCAACATCATCGGTCGTCATCCCCGCGAAAGCGGGGGACCAGTATTCCAGCGGCGATTGTGATTGAATTGAGAGGCCGCGGGCGTACTGGATCGCCCGCTTTCGCGGGCGACGACAACCATTTGTGATGCGACCGAGTTGCGCTTCCCACACAATTGACAGCGGTACATGCCCGCTATTCACTGATCCCGAAAACGGGAAAACCCGAACGCAAAAAAATGGGAGGATGCCATGAGACGTGAACGCGGCCACTCGACACGTGCTGTCGGCTGTGTTGTGAGAACCATCTGCGTCGCGTCCGCCGCGCTGATTGGAGCCGCGGCACTTCCGCAGCCCGTCCATGCCGGTGAAATTCCGACCTTCGCGGTCGATGCGTCCTGGCCGAAGCCGCTGCCCAACAACTGGATTCTCGGGCAGGTCGGCGGCATCACCGTCGATTGGCAGGGACATATTTGGGTCATTCACCGGCCGCGCTCGCTCACCGACGATGAGAAGGGCGCGACGTTGACGCCGCCGCGCTCGAAATGCTGCGCTTCGGCGCCGCCCGTGCTTGAATTCGACACCGACGGCAATCTGTTGCGCTCGTGGGGCGGCCCCGGCGAAGGCTATGAATGGGTCGGGCGCGAACACGGCATCGAAGTCGATGAACGAGGTTTTGTCTGGGTCGGCGGTAACGCCGACAACGACAACGCGCTGCTGAAATTCACGCTCGACGGCAAATTCGTAATGCAGATCGGCAAGATCGCGCCGAGCAAGGGCAGCAACGACACCACGCAACTCGGCAAGCCCGCCGAAACCGCCATCGACAAGGAGGCCAACGAACTCTATGTCGCCGACGGGTACGGTAACCATCGCGTCATCGTATTCGACGCCACCACTGGCGCCTACAAGCGGCATTGGGGCGCCTATGGCAAGCCGCCGAACGACGACAAGCAGCCGCCTTACGATCCCAAAGCCCCGGCCCCGCAACAGTTCGCCAATCCCGTGCACTGCGTTAAGATCGCCAATGATGGCCTGGTCTATGTCTGCGACCGCATCAACAATCGTATCCAGGTGTTCAGGAAGGATGGCACCTTCGTCAACGAGTGGTTCTTCGAAAAGAACACGCTCGGCAATGGCGCGGTATGGGACGTCGCGATCTGGCCCGATCCGAAGCAAACCTGGTTGTTGAGCGCCGATGGCGAAAACAACGAGGTCCGGGTGCTAAAGCGCGAGGACGGCACGGTGGTCGGAAGTTTTGGGCGGAGCGGCCGTAACGCCGGGCAGTTCCACTGGATTCACGCGATGGCGGTCGATGCCAAAGGTAACGTCTATACCGCCGAGGTCGACAACGCAAAACGCATCCAGAAATTCAAACTGACTTCCGACGCACTACGATAAGCGGATTGCCGGGAACATCAGGACCATCTAACACATTCACAGTTCAGCCGGGCCAGGCTTCAACAGAGCCGGTCGCTGCGTGACCACAGATGGAGTAAACTAATGACCACACCCGCTGCGCGGCGCCTCGCTGCGCTGATTACCGTTGCCGGCATCGGCCTTGCCGCGCCGGCCTTCGCCCAGGACAAGACCGTCAAGATCGGTGTGCTCAACGATATGTCGAGCCTGTACGCCGACATCGGCGGGCCTAATTCTGTGGTTGCGGTCAAGATGGCGATCGAGGATTCCGGACTGGCCCAAAAAGGCTGGAAGATCGACATGCTCAGCGCCGACCACCAGAACAAGCCCGACGTCGGCGTCAACATCGCGCGGCAATGGATCGATGTCGACAAGGTCGATGCGATCGTCGATACGCCAACCTCCAGCGTCGCGCTCGCGGTCTCCAATTTGGTGAAAGAGAAGAACTCGATCCTGATCAATTCGGGCGGCGCCAGCGCCGACCTTACCGGCAATGCCTGCACGCCGAACACAGTGTCGGTGACCTACGATACGTATATGCTCGCCAACGGCACCGGCAAGGCGCTGACCAAGGCCGGCGGCGACACCTGGTTCTTCCTGACTTCCGACTACGCGTTCGGCCACGCGCTGGAACGCGATACCGCGGCGGTCGTGACCGCCAATGGCGGCAAGGTGCTAGGCGGCGTCAAGCATCCGCTCAATACCTCTGATTTCTCGTCATTCCTGCTGCAGGCGCAGGCCTCGAAAGCAAAAGTGGTCGGACTCGCCAATGCCGGCGGCGACACCACCAACGCTATCAAGCAGGCCTCCGAATTCGGTATTGTCGCAGGCGGCCAGAAGCTCGCGGCGCTGCTGCTTTTTATCAACGACGTACACTCGCTGGGGCTAAAGACCGCGCAAGGCCTCACGTTCACGGAATCGTTCTACTGGGACATGAACGATGGGACGCGCGAATGGTCGAAGCGATTCCAGAAGCTCTCGCCAAAGGGAACCATGCCCTCGATGACCGTTGCGGGCCTCTATTCGGGCGTGTTGCATTATCTCAAGACACTGGAAACGGCCGGCGGCAATTCGCATGATGGCGCCAAAGTCGTTGCCAAGATGAAGGAATTGCCAAGCGACGATAAGCTGTTCGGCAAGGCCACTATTCGCGCCGACGGCCGCAAGATGATTCCGGCCTTTCTGTTCGAGGTGAAGAAGCCGGAAGAGTCGAAATATCCGTGGGACTACTACAAGCAGATCGCCACGATCTCGGCGGAAGACGCTGCCAAGCCGCTCGAGGCGAGCGAGTGCCCGCTGGTGAAGAAGTAACTGGAAACGCGCCGGCCGGGCTTTGAAAAAAATCCGGCCGGTTGCTAACGAGCCCGGGCTGCCGGGAGCGTTCGCGCCGCGATCAGCAGCGCCAGCAACAACAACACCGAGGCCAGGAAAAACGGCGCCCCCGGCAATTTCACTGGGGGATGCGGGCCGATGAAATAGGCAAATGTCAGCGTGAACAGAAACGGCCCCACGAGCTGCGACACGCTCTGCACGCTCGATGTCGCGCCCTGCAATTGTCCCTGCTGATCCGGCGCGACCAATTGCGTCATCAGCGCCTGCGTTGCCGCCCCCGCGACGCCCCACAAAGCCATCACGGGAATGCCGAGCCAGAACAGCGTGCCATTTGGCGCCGCGCCGAAAATCAAAAAGCCGATGGCGCCGCAGCCAAGCCCGAGCAGCAGGGCCCGGCGCTCGCCGAGACACTTGACGATCGGCTCGATCGCCGCGCCCTGTACGGCCATTGAGCAAATGCCGACCATGGCGAGCGTCAAACCGACCGTCCTTGCCTCCCAGCCATAGCGATAGGTCGCATAGAGCACGAAGGTCGAGGGCAGAACGACATGGGCGAGCTGGGCCACGAAATTGACCACCGACAATCCCGACAGTACCCGGCCGGAGCGCAACAGATGCAGCGCGCCGAGTGGATTTGCGCTTGTCCAGCGGAACGGCGAACGGCGCTCCCGCGGCAGTGACTCCGGCAGGATCAGAAGGCCATAAAGTGTATTGGCAAAGCTTAAGCCTGCCGCGGCCCAGAACGGCAGCCGGGGATCGATATCGCCGAGCAGACCGCCGATTGCGGGCCCGAGAATAAATCCCGCGCCAAAGGCAACGCCGATCTTGCCGAACACGGCCGCGCGCCGCTCCGGAGGCGTCATGTCCGAGATATAGGCGAACGCGGTGGCAACGCTCGCCGAGGTAATCCCCGAGATGACCCGACCGACAAACAGCCAGGTGAGCGACGGCGCCAGCGCCATCAGGACATAATCGAGCCCGAGCCCGAAATTCGACAGCAGCACCACCGGCCGCCGGCCGAAGCGGTCCGACAGGCTGCCGAGCACCGGCGAGAAGAAAAATTGCATCAGCGCCCAGACCGTGCCGAACAGGCCGAAGATCCGTGCTGCGCTCGCGGTGTCGTTCTCGACAAAACTTTCAACCAGCTTGGGCAGGATCGGCGCAATCAAGCCGAGCGCGAGCATATCCAGGAGAATGGTGACAAAGATAAAGGCGACCGCCGCCCCCCGCGCGCGCGAGCCTTCCGGCCGCGCCTCGACAACCCCCTCTGAAGCTCCCTCGCTCACGAAGGCCGCCTGCGTTTATGCGCAAATGGATTGGCCTTCTCGCGCAACGCGATCCGCATCGGCGTGCCCGGAAGCTCGAAGAATTCGCGCAAGGAGTTGACGAGATAGCGCAGGTAGGATTGCGGCACGGCGTCGGCGCGCGAGCAGAACAGCACGAAACTCGGCGGCCGCGCCTTGGCTTGCGTGATGTAGTTCAGCTTCAGCCGCCGCCCCGACACCGCGGGCGGCGGATTGGCGTCCACCGCCTGTTCGAACCAGCGATTGAGCGAAGCGGTCGGCACCCGCCTGTTCCAGACCGCATAGGCCTGTTCGATGGCGCTCATCAGGCGGTCGATGCCCTCGCCCATCAGGCCGGACACCGCGACGATCGGCATGCCCTTGACCTGGGGCAACAGGTGGTCGGCATCGGTGCGCAACGCCGAAATCAGGCTGGCCTGCCGCCCCATCAGATCCCATTTGTTGACCGCGATCACCAGCGCCCTGCCCTCGCGTTCGATCAGGTCGGCGATCCGCAAATCCTGTTCCTCGAACTTGTTCTGCGCATCCATCACCAGCACCACGACTTCGGCAAAACGAATGGCGCGCAGCGCGTCCGCCACCGAGAGCTTTTCCAGCTTTTCCTCGATCCGCGAGCGGCGCCGAAGCCCGGCGGTGTCGAACACGCGAAAATCGCGCCCCTGCCAGTTGATCTCGACGGCGATGGAATCTCGCGTGGTGCCGGCCTCGGCGCTGGTCAACAGCCGCTCCTCGCCGAGCAAATGATTGATCAGCGTGGACTTGCCGGCATTGGGACGGCCGACAATGGCGACGCGGATCGGCCGCTTTGCGATATCCTCATCGGATTCGATAATGTCGTCATCATCGAACTCTTCACCAGCGCCGACCGGCTCCGGCATCAAGGCGCGCAGCGCGTCGTAGAGATCGCTCAGGCCCTCGCCATGCTCGGCGGAAATCTGGATCGGCTCGCCGAGTCCGAGCGCGTAAGCCTCCATCGCGCCGGCATCGCCCGCTTTGCCTTCGCTCTTGTTGGCGACCAGCACCACCGGTTTGTTGGCGCGGCGCGCGAAGTCGGCAAAAGCGCGGTCGTTCGGCGTGAGGCCCGAGCGCGCGTCGATCACGAACATCAGCGCGTCGGCGAGCCCGATCGCGGTTTCGGTCTGCTCCTGCATCCGCGCCGTCAGCGAACCCTTGGCGCCCTCGTCGAGGCCCGCGGTATCGATCACGGTGAAGTCGAGATCGCCGAGACGCGCCTCGCCTTCGCGGCGATCGCGCGTGACGCCGGGTTCGTCGTCGACCAGCGCCAGCTTCTGGCCGACCAGCCGGTTGAACAACGTCGATTTTCCGACGTTCGGCCGGCCGATGATGGCAATGGTGAAGGACATCGGCGATCCCTGCGCGCCCACGCGCGAATTTCCAAAAAAGCTGTGTAGCGGATATGCGATTAAAATACGCGGCAGTTTATCGGCTCGAAGCGCGCGTCAACGCCATGAGACGGCAGAATTAGCGCGTGAACGTGCCGCTCGGCAACGGGGCCGGAAATGGAACGGCAGTTTGCTGCGCGGGTTGTGCGGGCGGTGCCGGCGTTGCTGCAGATTGATCGGGCGGCGGCGCGGTGGTGCGGCGGCGAACAATTTTCTGGGGCTTGGGAGCCGGTGGGGCTGCCGCGGTGCTGTCTTCCTCGGGCGCGGCGTCGGGATCGGGCGCCGCGGCAGGCGCCGTGCTGGCGGTCGTGGGCTGCTTGCTTCTGCCCTTGGATTTGGCAGCCTGCTTTGGTTTTGGCTCCTCGGCGGGCGCAGCCGCGGCCGCCGCCTGGGCGTTCTGCTGATCAAGCCGCTCCTGCGCCGAGCCCTTGTACAAGTCCTTCGGCACGCCCTGCTCGAGGCCCGGCACACCGTCTGGGAAAACCGGCTTGCGTTCGCCCGGCAGCTTTTTCTTGGTGTCGAGGAAATCCAGGAGATCGCTGGGATCAAAATTGGTCAAGCTGGTGGAGCAGCCGGCCAGCGCACCGGACAGCGCGATGAGGACTGAAGCTGCGATCAGACGTTGCGAGCGGCGCATGGTCGATTTCCCACCCAACTCATTCACTCCCGGCGTCAGCTCTTGGCGACCGGTGGCAGCAGCGCCTGCAGCGCGTCAGCGCGCGAGCGCAGGCTTGACGGTGTCTCGCCATCGCTGGCGATCAAATCCAGCCACCGCCTGGCAGCCGCCGTATCGTTGGCGCGCCAGGCCGACAAAGCGAGCAGTTCGCGTGCGGTATGGCGGAAGGTCGCCTCCGGCGCGGTCGCGGTCTCGAGTCGCTGAAGCATATTGGGGTAGCTTGAGGTCTCCAACAGCAATTCCGCCGCGCGGATCCGGGCAAGCTCCCGCTCGGACGCCCCGACGCCGCGATCGGCTGCAATGTCATCGTACTGTTTCGCCGCCGCTTGCGGATCGCGGAGGGCGAGCTCCGATGCCCCGCGCAGCCGCGCCAGCATGCGATAGCCTGACGGCGCCTTCGCAGCGAGCTCGGTAAAGGCAGCTTCGGCCTCGGCGTGCTTGTTCGCTTCCGAGAGCTCGACGGCTTTGTCGAAGGCAACGCCGGCTTCGGCCGCCCTCTTTGCCTCCAGATACTGATAGCCCCGCCAGCCGCCCACCGCGGCAATGATCAACAGCGCGCCGGCAACAATGTAGATCGAATACTGATCCCACAGCTTTTTAAGCTGATCGCGACGTACGTCCTCGTCGACTTCGTCAAAGATTTCAGACACTTAAAGATATCCCATCCCGGCCGGCCGCACCCGAGCCACAGGCCCACCCGGCACCCTTCCCTGCGTGGCGGCGGCGATATCCTAGCGTTATGGCGGTGGCAAGGCAAAACCAGCCGGATCAAAGCCTTAACCTGCCCCCCGCAAGCGCCCAGGCCCGATCCGCCCATGCGCGCTATCGTCGCCAGCGCCTTGTTGACATCGCGGTTCGAAGTTTGGCGTAATCCTTTGGCTTTGCTTTTCTTTCGTTTGATTTTGCAGGTGGCTCATGTTTCGTCGCGCGCTGGTTGTCATTCTTGCCACGGTTCCGGCAACCCTGCCCACGGCCTCGGAAGCCTACGAAATCAAACCGACGATGCCGCAGTCCGCATTCGCGGCAAAACTGCGCCCGGATATCCTGGGCCTCTCCACGGATTCCTCGGCTGATTCCGCGCGGGCAATTTTCGAATCGTCTTTCAAGGGACGCTCCGAGACGAAGACCGATATCCAGCGGCAGAAGTTCGGCGACACCGCCACCAGCTATACCGCCGCGCTGGTTTTCAGTTTTCCGCCCGGCGCCAAGCAAACCGGCGAGGTGCTTTCCAGCAGCTTCTCCTCGCCCGCCAGCGCCAACCGCGCTTATTTCATCGACCGGAACCTGACGTTTGCGCAGGACCAGCAGCCGTCCAAGGCCGCGATGGTCAAACAGGTCATGGACAAATACGGCGCGCCGACCATCGTGGGGGATCAGCACCTCTATTACATCTATCGCGCCGGCAAGATCGTTTCGGTGGGCACCAAGTACAAGGAAGCGGCGGCGCTACAGGCTGTCGACCAGCCACTGGAGCCGAGAACCGCGATCAAGCTCAATGCGGCCAATGGCCGAGGCAGCTGCGTGGCCGCCGTGAAACGCTTGCAGACCAAAGACAAGACCCTGACCGCCATGCTGGAGGAAGCAAAAGGCGCCAATTGCGACGGCGCGCTTAGCGTGCAGCTTGCGACCGGCGCCGCGCCGGACCGGGTCGGCATGGCACAATTCACGCTCTTGGATTTCAAGCGCATTGTCAGTGCGGCCGCGATCGACGGCGATGCGCTTGCGGCCGAAAAGAGCGAGCGCAACCCGGTGCCGCAGGGCAGCGCGCCGAAACTTTAGACTGGGGCCGCCGTCTCGAGTTCTTGCGCCGTTGCCGCCAGTTCGTACCAGGAACCAATGCGGCAGCCCGTCATTGCGGGTGGAGCGGAGCAGTCAAGCGCCGCGGAAACGGACTGGATTGCTTCGGCGCGGACCCGCCATTGTTCACGCGTTCGCGCGACCCGCTGGCGTATCGCAATTCGCGACTTCAGCCCTAGAAATGCACGCATCCAAGCCGATATGATGCCGTCTCCTGAGCCAAGAGGCGGGCATGCGGCGGCGAGATTTTCTTGTTGTAGTGA
Organism: uncultured Alphaproteobacteria bacterium; assembly: GCA_963742425.1. Lineage (GTDB taxonomy): Bacteria > Pseudomonadota > Alphaproteobacteria > Rhizobiales > Xanthobacteraceae > Bradyrhizobium. Next base: position 118,185 of record CAVULR010000001.1, on the reverse strand, counting down.
GCAGCGCGGCCGCTTGGCCGCTGGCTGCGGGTGCGCAGCCTTCCAACCAGCCCGTTATCGGATTTCTTAGTGCACGGTCGGCCAAGGAGAGCGAGCATCTGGTCGATGCCTTTCGCAAAGGTTTGGCAGAGTACGGCATCATCGAGGGCCAAAACGTTACCCTCGACTACCGTTGGGCAGACAGCCACTACGAGCGTCTCGTCGGACATGCCTCCGATCTCTTGGATCGACAGCTCACGGTGCTGATATCGGTCGGCGGAGACATGACCGCCAAAGTGGCAGCCGCTGCTACCCACACGATTCCAATCGTTGCAATCTTCATTGGTGATCCGGTTGAGGGCGGGTTCGTTGCAAGTCTGAATAGGCCTGGCGGCAACATAACGGGCGTCAGTAATTTGAACGCCGTGATCGAGGCAAAGCGCATTGGATTGTTGCGGGACGTGAAGCCGGGAATAGACGCCGTGGGCGCACTCTTGAACCCAGACAGCATCACGGCCGCGACTCAGCGGAGGGACATAGCGGAAGCAGCGCGGACGATCGGTCTCAAGGTTGAGTTTTTCGAAGCCAGGAACCATCCCGATCTTGATGCCTCTTTCAAATCCATCGTTGAGAAGCGCATTCCTGCGCTCTTGGTGCCCGCCGATGCTTTCTTCGCAGCCGCCCGAGACAGGCTGGCCGAATTAACGGCCTCAAGTCGCGTTCCGGCGATCTATTCGCTGAGGGAGTCCGTCGTCGCAGGTGGTCTCATGAGTTATGGAAATGACTTACCCGACACCTACCAACTCATCGGCACATATGCTGCGCGCATTTTAAAGGGCGCCAGGCCTGCCGATTTGCCAGTGCTTCAGCCCATAAAATTCGAGTTTGTACTCAATCGCAAGACGGCAAACGCGCTGGAGCTGACGATCCCGGCCAACGTTTTGTCCATCGCCGACGAGGTGATAGAATAACCGCCCATGCGACGACGCGCTTTCATCACCCTGCTTGGCGGCGCGGCGGCGTGGCCGCTGGTGGCACGCGCGCAGGAACGCGCTCGTATGCGCAGGATCGGTGTGATCATGGTTTACGCCGAGGCCGATCCTGAGGGCCATGCTCGGCTTTCAGCACTCCGGGACAAACTCAAAAAGCTCGGATGGACAGAGGGAAGCAACATCCAGATCAACGTGCGCTGGGCCGCCGGCCAATCCGATCGAATGCGCGCCGACGCGCTGGAGTTTGTCGGCATGCCGTTAGACGTTATCGTTGCGAATAGCACTCCGCTGATCGGGATACTCAAGTCTCTCACCCAGACAATTCCGATCATATTCGCCCAGGTCGCCGATCCGATCGTCAGCGGCTATGTCACCAGTTACGCGCGGCCAACAGGAAATATCACCGGCTTTACCGATTTCGATACGTCCATTGGCGGAAAATGGCTGGAAATTCTCAGGGAAGCTGCGCCACTTGTCAGTCGAGTGACGGTTCTTGCGGACCCGAAACAGCAGAATCATCAAGCATTCCTGAACGTTATCGAAGCCACCGCTGGTTTGCTCAAGACACAAATATTTGCATCCGCGGTGAGCGATCGAGACGAGATCGAGCAAACCATCACTGCGCTGGCTGGTCAGACAGACCGCGGCTTGATCGTTCTGCCGGGCCCCGTCAACAACACGCGGCGTGATTCAATTATCCGATTGGCCGCTCAATATCGGTTGCCGGCGATATATCCGTTCAAATATTTCGTCAGGGACGGTGGATTGCTTTACTACGGCATTGATCAGATCGATCAATGGTCCAATGCGGCCGGCTATGTCGACCGCATTCTCAAAGGCGAAAAGCCGGCCGACCTGCCGGTACAGGCGCCGAGCAAGTACGAGTTGGCGATAAACCTCAAAGCCGCCAAGGCGCTCGGCATCTCGGTGCCGCCATCTCTGCTGCTGCGTGCAGACGAGGTGATCGAATGAGACAAAACTTGTACGGCGCCTGAGCCGGCGGAGGATCCCCTCACCCGGATCGCACCAAACGATGCGGAGGCTTGGCATCGGACGCGCGTTCGCGCGACCCGTCGGCATCGCCGAGGGACCCGAACCGTGTGTATAGACCGATTTGAACGAAAGCCGCCGGCCCGCCCGGCTACGTTTGCGCCGCCGCCCATGCCTCGCGCAACTGTCGCTTCAAGACCTTGCCGTTGGCGTTGCGCGGCAGGGGCTCCTTGGTCAGCATCATCGTCTCGGGAACCTTGTAGTCCGAAAGCCGCTCGGCACACCAGGCGCGCAAGGCCTCGCCGCTGGTGTCGCCATCGCGGGTCACGATCACGGCGTGGACGCGCTCACCCAGCACCGGGCACGGTTTGGCGATGATCGCGCTTTCGACCACCTCGGGATGGCCGGCAAGCACGGACTCGACTTCGGCCGAATAGATCTTCAGGCCGCCCCGGTTGATCATATCCTTCTGGCGGTCGAACACGCGCACAAAATCCTGGGTGTCGATCGAACCGAGATCGCCGGAATGCCAGAACCCGCCGGTGAAACTCTCCAATGTCGCCTTCGGATTGTTCCAGTATCCCTTGATGACCGAACCGCTGCGAATCCAGATCTCCCCGATCTCACCGCGCGGCAACTCGCGGCCATCGGCGTCCACCACGATGATTTGCGCGCCCGGACACGGCAATCCGACGCTATCGATATGGGCGGCGGTCAATTCCGGCGGCATGATGGTCGACGGCGATGTGGTTTCGGTCGAACCGTAGGCATTGATCAGTTTCAATCCGGGAATTTTGGACGCGAGTTTTTCGATTGTAGCGATCGGCATCGGCGCGCCGCCGAACCCGCCGATACGCCAGGCCGAGAGATCGTATTGGTCGAAATCGGCCTGCAGCAGGCAGAGATTATACATGGCCGGCACCATCACGGTCTGCGTGACGCGTTCGCGCGCGGCAATCCTCAAATATTCCGCCGCCTTGAATTCGGCGACGATGATCAGCGTTCCCGCGCAGCGCGCCATGCTCATGATATTGGCGACCACGCCCGTGACATGGGCAAGCGGCACCGCCGCGATCGACCGATCGGCCGGCGAGAGCTCCATGCAGGCCTCGTAGACCATCGCCGAATGGACGATGTTGCAATGCGCGAGCATCGCGCCTTTGGGACGGCCGGTCGTGCCCGAGGTATACAGGATCATCGCGGTATCTTCTTCGCCGACCGGAGCCGGCTCCGGCGAAGGCCCGTCGTCGACCAGCTTGGAAAATTGTGACGCGTTGTCGTCGTCATCGACGGGGATTCGGTGCATCAACTCGGGAACATCGCCAGGATCGGGCAGACGATCCGAAAGCGCGGCTTCGTGAATCAGGAGTTTCGCGCCGCAGTCGGTCAGCACATAGGCAATTTCCGGCTTCTGCTGGCGGGTGCCGAGCAGCACCGTCACCAGGCCGAGATGCGCGGCGGCCGACATCGCCAGCACGAACTCGATGCGATTGCCGAGCAACAGCGCGACGCGGTCGCCGGTTTGAAGGCCCATCTTGCGGAACCCGGCCGCGATCCGCGCGGATTGCTGCGCGACTTCACGCCATGTCATCCGTCTGTTGCCGCAGACCAGCGCTTCGCCGTCCGGATTTCTCGCGACCGCAGCCGCTATCATCGCCCAAATGTTGTTCGGCCGTTCGCAGAACGCCGGCACCACGCGGTCGCCAAAGCGCGCCTCAAGGCGCATCGGCGGAATGGAGTATTGCGACCAGTTCACGTCAGTTTCCAACCACGGCAACGCCGATGACGACGGGATGAAACACGAAGGCCAGCGCCAGATAGGCGACGATCCCGACCGCCACCGCGATCAGGTCGTTGCCGGGCCCGCCAACCGGAATCGGCGGCGCCCCGGGATCGGCCCGGTGTTTCAGCGAGATCCGGTCGTAGACCGCCCATGCGAGAAACGAACCGAACAGAATGATCGAACCGAGATCGCCGTTGGCCAGCAGATGCGCTGCCGCCCACAATTTGACGCCCGCCAGCATCGGATGTTTCACCACGGTGTAAATGCGGCCGCGGACATAGGACGCCACCACCAGGATGACGGCGGGCAGCATCAGCGCGACCGTGACATGCTTCAGCGCCTTGGGCGGATACCAGACGTCGATCCACCCCGTTGCGCGGTAATGGGCAAAACCCCAGACGATCAGCGCAAGGCCTGCGGCCGAGACCAGCGCATAACCGGCCTTGTAGCCGCCCTCACCCCATGAGGCGATCAGGCGCGCGCGCAACTCACGCTGTGTCGTCAGCGTATGGACGCCGAGGAACAGCACGAGGCCCAGGATCATCACCGCCAGTCCCATGGTATTCTCCGTTGTCAGGCCGTTTCGCAGGTTTCGCGTATCACTTTAAGGGCTTGAACTGCAATCCGCCAGAATGCGCCGGCCAGTGTCAATCGTAGGGCGGCTTTCCCCGTTCAGCCGTCTCACGTCACGGCGTTCCCGATTGCTTGCCCAATTGCCTGTTATCGACATAGCGGATGGCGATCGGCCGCCCGGCAATCGCGCCGCCCAACCCGCCGGTGAATTTCAGGGGCATGCAGGCCTCAAGCGAAGCGTCGATCGCCCTGAGATAGGCCGCGCGGGTATCGGCGGCCACGCCCGCGGTGGCATAGGTCATGCGCGGCGTTGCGATGATCTCGCCCGAACGCTTGAAGCTGAAGCGCACCGACATCTGCATGCCCTCGCGCGCGCTCTCGGCCGGCGGCGGGGACCAGCAGGAGCGCAACGCCGCAAACAGATCGCCGATGGTGTCGAGATCGTGGTCGGGTCTGACGTATTTCGCGGCGTCATCCTGCGGAGGCATGCTTTGGATTGTCAGTTGCAGGTTCTCGCCATAGGGATAATCGATCTCGGGGATGCACGGCCCGTGATTGAACACGCTGCAGAATGACGGCGTGCACGGCCGCCGATCCAGCACGCTGCAGGGCGCGTGCGAAAACGGCGTTGGATTGATCTGATGCCGCGGCCGGGCATCGGCGGTTGCGGCAACGATGCCGGCGCAGACTAGGACGACGATGAGAAGCATAAGAGGCCGTCGCAGCATGAAGCGGCTCTGATGCGACAACCGGCGTCATAGCCCGGCAGCATTCGATCGGCGTCGCTCCGCGCATGCCGGGCGATCCAGTATTCCGAGCGTTAGTATAATCGTGAGGCCGCGGCGTACTGGATACCCCGCATCCGCGGGTATGACGGCGGTGTGAGCGCGCGCAGTGCGCCGCCCTCACGCCTTCTTCTTCACGTCCTTGATGCTGGAAAACTTGATGCCCTCGGCGCGTTCCTTGGTATAGCCGAGATAGAATTCGTTCCTGGCCAGAAACACCGGATCGCCATCGACGTCGTCGGCGACGCCGGAGCCGTTGGCGGCGATGAACGCATCGAGCTTCTTGCGGTCGTCGGACGAAATCCAGCGCGCCAGCTGAAACTCCGAGACCTCGAATTCCACCGGCAGCGAATATTCGGCATCGAGCCGCGCCTTCAGCACGTCGAGCTGCAGCGGGCCGACCACGCCGACCAGCGCCGGCGCGCCGTCGCGCGGGCGAAACACCTGCACGACGCCCTCCTCCGACATCTGCTGCAGCGCCTCTTTCAGCTTCTTGGCCTTCATCGCATCGGTCAGCCGGACCCGGCGGACGATTTCCGGCGCGAAGCTCGGCACGCCGACGAAAGTGAGGTCCTCGCCTTCGGTCAGCGTGTCGCCGATCCGTAAAGTGCCGTGATTGGGAATGCCGACGACGTCGCCGGCAAAGGCCTCGTCCGCCAGCGCGCGATCCTGCGCGAAGAAGAATTGCGGGCTCGACAGCGACATGTTCTTGCCGGTGCGCACCAGCTTGGCCTTCATGCCGCGGGTCAGCTTGCCCGAGCACAGCCGCGCAAAGGCGATGCGGTCGCGATGGTTCGGATCCATATTGGCCTGGATCTTGAACACGAAGGCGCTCATGCGCGGCTCCGACGCCTCGACCTTGCGCAGATTGCTCTCCTGCGCGCGCGGCGGCGGCGCGAAACGCCCGAGGCCTTCGAGCAAATCGCCGACGCCGAAATTGCGCAGCGCGCTGCCGAAATAGACCGGCGTCAGATGGCCCTCGCGAAAGGCCTCGAGATCGAACGGCTTGCAGGCCTCCGACACCAGCGCGAGTTCCTCCTTGATCGCGCCGACGTCGAGATTGGGATTGCGGCCGGCGAGATCGGCGATGTCGATCTGTTGCGTCGCGCCGGTCTTGGCGCCGCCGCCCTCGAGCAGGCGCACGCCGCCGGTCGCGACGTCATAGGTGCCGAGGAAATCGCGGCCGCGGCCGACCGGCCAGGTCATCGGCGTGGTGTCGAGCGCCAGCGTCTTTTCGATTTCATCGAGCAGATCGAAGGTGTCGCGGCTCTCGCGGTCCATCTTGTTGATGAAGGTGATGATGGGAATGTCGCGGAGACGGCAGACCTCGAACAGCTTTCGGGTCCGCGCCTCGATGCCCTTGGCGGCGTCGATCACCATCACCGCGGAGTCGACCGCGGTCAGCGTGCGGTAGGTGTCCTCGGAAAAATCCTCGTGGCCCGGCGTGTCCAGCAGGTTGAACACCAGGCCCTCGAACTCGAAGGTCATCACCGAGGTGACGACCGAGATGCCGCGCTCGCGCTCGATCTTCATCCAGTCGGAACGGGTGTTGCGCCGCTCGCCCTTGGCCTTGACCTGGCCGGCCAGATTGATCGCGCCGCCGAACAGCAGCAGTTTCTCGGTCAGCGTGGTCTTGCCGGCGTCGGGATGCGAAATGATCGCAAAGGTCCGCCGCCGCGCCACTTCCGCGGCGAGCGGCGAGCGGGACGGCGATTCGGCTGCAATGGCGAGGTCGGACATCGGGCTCGAGCGTTTGGCAGGGAAACCGGGCCGGATCAAGCAGGATCGGCATCGATCCATATAGGGATTGCGCGGCTTAACTCCAATCGGAGGGCCATCCGATTATCGCAGCAGCGACACCGCCCAATAGGCCAGCGCCGCGACGCCGGCCGAGGCCGGAATCGTGATCACCCAGGCATAGACGATCGAACTCGCCACGTTCCAGCGCACCGCCGAGACCCGCCGCGCCGCGCCGACGCCGACGATGGCGCCGGTGATGGTGTGCGTGGTCGAGACGGGAACCCCGAGCCAGGTCGCGATGAACAGCGTCGCGGCGCCGCCGGTCTCCGCGCAAAATCCCTGCATCGGCGTCAGCTTGCGTGATCCGCAATCCCATGGTGCGGACGATCCGCCAGCCGCCCATCAGGGTGCCCAGCGCCATCGCCGCCTGGCACGACAGCACCACCCAGAACGGCACCGAAAATTCCTTGCCGAGATGGCCTTGCGAATAGAGCAGCACCGCGATGATGCCCATGGTCTTCTGCGCATCGTTGCCGCCATGGCCGAGCGAATACAGCGACGCCGAGACGAATTGCAGGATGCGGAACGCGCGGTCGACCGCGAACGGCGTCGAGCGTACCGACGCCCAGGACACGATCGCGACCAGCACCAGCGCCAGCAGGAATCCGACCAGCGGCGACAGCACGATGGCCAGCAATGTCTTCGACAGCCCGCTCCAGACCGCGGCCGAAATTCCGGCCTTGGCCATTCCGCCGCCGACCAGCCCTCCGATCAGGGCGTGCGAACTGCTCGACGGTATCCCGAGTCCCCAGGTGATCAGGTTCCAGACGATGGCGCCGACCAGGGCGGCGAAAATCACCTGTGCATCGATGATGCTGGGCTCGACGATCCCGGTGCCGATGGTGTGGGCGACGTTGAGCCCGAACACCAGGAAGGCGACGAAATTGAAGAACGCCGCCCACAGCACCGCGTATTGCGGCCGCAGCACCCGGGTCGATACGATCGTCGCAATCGAATTGGCGGCGTCGTGCAACCCGTTGAGGAAGTCGAACAGCAGCGCGACTGCGATTAATCCGACCAGAATCGGAAGACCAAGCGTGGCGTCCACTGCGCGGCCCTGCCCTATACCTGTTCGATCACGATACTGTTGATCTCGTTGGCAACGTCGTCGAACCGGTCGGCGACTTTCTCGAGATGGTCGTAGATCTCCGCGCCGACGATGAAATCCATCGTATTGGCGTTGCGATGCTTGAGGAAAAGCTCCTTCAGGCCGATATCGTGGAGATCGTCGACCCGGCCTTCCAGCTTGGTCAGTTCCTCGGTGATCGCGGTCAGCATCGCGACATTGTCGCCGATCGACTTGCAACAGCGGCAGCGCGCGGCCGACCAGATTGGCGCATTCGACCAGCAGCGTTCCCATCTCGCGCATCGGCGGCTCGAAGGTGCGCACCTCGAACAGGATGACGGCCTTGGCGGTCTGCTGCATCTGGTCGATGGCGTCGTCCATCGAGGTGATCAGGTTCTTGATGTCGCCGCGGTCGAACGGCGTGATGAAGGTCCGGCGCACCGCGGTCAGCACCTCGCGGGTGATATTGTCGGCGTCATTTTCGAACTGATTGACGCGCTGGCAGAATACCGGGGTTTCCTCGCCGCCGCGCAGCATGCCCTGCAACGCCAGCGCGCCCTGCACACAGGTCTGGGAATGCCGGGCGAACAGATCGAAAAACCGTTCCTCCTTCGGCAGAAAGACGCGAAACCAACGCATCAGCATCTGACATGTCCATTGTTGCGAAAATGGCCGGTCAAGGCGGCCTGTCACATAACTGTCATAAACCATTTTCCGGGCAAAGCGCGCGGCGGCGGGCGACCGAAACCGGTCATCCACCGCTTTGTAGGGCGCGGAAATGTTCCGGAAATCGGCCCGTTTAGAGCGAGCGCCGGAAATAATGCGCGATCTCGCCGATCACGCCGCGGCGGAAGGTCAGCACGCAGACCACGAAGATCACGCCCTGGATCACCGTCACCCACTGCCCGAAGCCGGCCAGATATTGCTGCATGGCGATGATCACGAAGGCGCCGACCACCGGGCCGAACACGGTGCCGAGACCGCCGACCAGCGTCATCAGCACGATTTCGCCCGACATGCTCCAGTGCACGTCGGTGAGCGAGGCGTTCTGCGCCACGAACACCTTCAGCGAGCCGGCAAAGCCCGCCAGCGTGCCGGACAGGATATAGGCGAGCAGCTTGTACTGATCGGTCTTGTAGCCGAGCGAGATCGCGCGCGGCTCGTTCTCGCGGATCGCTTTCAGCACCTCGCCGAACGGCGAGTTGATGGTGCGAAAGATCAGCAGAAAGCCGAACAGGAACCCGGCAAGGATGACGTAATAAAGCATCGTCGGGTTGGCGAGATTGAAAATTCCGAACAGATACCCTTGCGGAATGCCCTGGATGCCGTCCTCGCCATGGGTGAACGGCGTCTGCAGATAGATGAAATACAACAGCTGCGACAGCGCCAGCGTGATCATCGAGAAGTAGATGCCCTGGCGCCTGATGGCGACGAGCGCCGGTGATGACGCCAAGTGCGGCGGCGCCCGCGGTGCCGATCAGAATTCCAAGTTCCGGCGTAAGCCCCCAGACTTTCAGCGCATGCGCCGATGATATAGCCCGCCGTGCCCAGAAACATCGCATGGCCGAACGACAGCAATCCGCCGTAGCCGATCAGCAGGTTGAAAGCGCAGGCCAACAGCGCAAAGCACAGCGCCTGCATCACGAAGAACGGATAGACGCCGGTCAACGGCACGATCAGCAGCAGCGCCGTCATGATGCCGAACGCGATCATCTCGTCGCGGATGGTGCGCGGGGTCGCCGGCAGCGTATCGTCGGTCATGGCCGTCATATCAGGTCGCCCGTCCCGTCAGTCCCGAAGGCTTCACCAGCAACACCAGCACCATCAGGACAAATACCACGGTGTTGGAGGCTTCCGGATAAAAGTATTTCGTCAATCCCTCGATCACGCCGAGCGCAAAGCCGGTGATGATCGATCCCATGATGGAACCCATGCCGCCGATCACCACCACCGCGAACACCACGATGATCAGATCGGCGCCCATCAGCGGCCGCACCTGGTTGATCGGCGCCGACAACACCCCGGCCAGCGCCGCAAGGCCGACGCCGAGCCCGTAGGTCAGCGTGATCATCCGGGGCACGTTGATGCCGAAGGCGCGCACCAGCGTCGGATTTTCGGTGGCGGCGCGCAGATTGGCGCCGAGCCGCGTCCGCTCGATCAGATACCAGGTGGCGAGGCAAACGATCAGCGAAAACACCACCACCCAGCCGCGATAGATCGGCAGGAACATGAAGCCGAGATTCATGCCGCCCTTCAATTCATCGGGGATCGCATAGGGCAGACCCGAGGAGCCGAAATAATTCTGGAAGACGCCCTGGATGATCAGCGCCAGCCCGAAGGTCAGCAACAGCCCGTAGAGATGATCGAGGCCGGAAAGCCATTGCAGCATGGTCCGTTCCAGGATCATGCCGAAGATACCGACCGCGATGGGAGCCAGGATCAGCGCGGGCCAATAGCCGATGCCCGCGACGTTCAGCAGAAAATACGCGACGAACGCGCCCATCATGTAGACCGCGCCATGGGCGAAATTGATGATGTTGAGCATGCCGAAGATCACGGCGAGCCCAAGGCTGAGCAGCGCGTAGAACGAGCCGTTGATCAGTCCCACCAGAAGCTGCGCGTAGAGAGCTTGCATCGATCGATCTTTCGCACGCTGTTGTAAAGCCCGGCAAAACCCGCCGGCGCCGCGCCGGCGGGTTTGCATTGCTACTTCTTTATCAGCGGACAGGCACTTTCCGAAAGCGGCCTGAAGGCCTGGTCCGCAGGTGTCGTTCCGACCAGTTTGTAGTAGTCCCAGGGTCCCTTGGATTCCTCCGGCTTCTTGACCTCGAACAGGTAGGCCGGGTGAATCTTGCGGCCGTCCGCGCGAATCGAACCCTTGCCGAACAGCGGATCGTCGGTCGGCATTTCCTTCATTTTCGCCACCACCTTGGCGCCGTCATGCGGATTGCCGCCCATCGCCTCGAGCGCCTTGAAGTAGTGGATCAGGCCGGAATAGACGCCCGCCTGCACCATGGAGGGCTGCGCCTTGTTCTTCATGCGATCGGAAAAGCGCTTGGAAAAGGCGCGGGTGCCCTCATTCATGTCCCAGTAGAAGGTTTCGGTGAAATTCAGTCCCTGCGCGACCTTCAAACCGAGCGAGTGAACGTCGGTAATGAACAGCAGAAGCCCGGCGAGTTTCTGGCCGCCGGCGACGATACCGAATTCCGACGCCTGCTTGATCGTGTTGGTGGTGTCGCCGCCGGCATTGGCCATTCCGATGATCTTGGCCTTCGAGGCCTGCGCCTGCAGCAGGAACGAGGAGAAATCCGCCGTGTTCAGCGGATGCTTGACGCCCCCGATCACCTTGCCGCCGGCCTTCACCACGACCGCGGTGGTGTCGCGCTCCAGCGCGGCGCCGAACGCGTAGTCGGCCGTCAGAAAGAACCAGGTGTCGCCGCCGGCCTTCACCAGCGCCTGCCCCGTGCTGTTGGCCAGCATGTAGGTGTCGTAAACCCAGTGAATCGTGTTTGGCGAACACTGCGCATTGGTGAGGTCCGACGTCGCCGCGCCGGTATTGATCATGACGGAATTTTTTTCTTTCACAAGATTGTTGACCGCCAGCGCAACGCCGGAATTGAGCACATCCATGAAGATGTCGACCTTCTCGACGTCGATCCATTGCCGCGCGATGTTGGTTGCGATGTCGGGCTTGTTCTGATGGTCGGCGGAAATGACATCGATCTTCCAGCCTTTGGCGGCCATGCCGGAATCTTCAACCGCCATCTGCGCGGCAACCGTGGAGCCTGCGCCGCCGAGATCGGAGTAAAGCCCGGAATTATCGGTGAGAACGCCGATCTTCACGGTTTTATCCTGCGCGAAAGCACTGCCGTTCACGGCGAGCGCGAACGCTGCGCCAAGCCAAAAAGCCGAAATTCTGTTTTTCATGTTTGTCTCCGTGGATGCTTGAAGACGTCGTTCAGACGCCAAGATAAGTGTGGAGCTTGTCCATGTTGGCCTGCAGCTCCGAGTTTGCAAAACCATCAATGATCTTGCCATGTTCGACGATGTAGTAGCGGTCGGCGACGGTGGCGGCGAAGCGGAAGTTCTGTTCGACCAAGAGGATGGTAAAACCCTCCCTCTTCAGACGCGCGATGGTATGGCCGATCTGCTGGATGATGACGGGTGCGAGGCCTTCGGTCGGCTCGTCCAGCATCAAGAACCGCGCGCCGGTGCGCAGGATCCTTGCGATCGCCAGCATCTGCTGCTCGCCGCCCGACAATTTGGTCCCCTGGCTGTTGAGCCGTTCCTTCAGATTCGGAAACAGATCGAAGATTTGATCGAGCGATAGCCCGCCGCTGCGGACGATCGGCGGCAGCAGCAGATTTTCGCGCACATCGAGGCTGGCGAAAATTCCGCGCTCCTCGGGACAGAAGGCGACCCCCATGCGCGCGATCTTGTCCGAGCTCGCCCGCACGATTTCCTGATTGTTGAAGCGGATCGAGCCGGTGCGCTTGCCGATGATCCCCATCACCGACTTCAGCGTGGTGGTCTTACCGGCGCCGTTGCGTCCGAGCAGGGTGACGACCTCGCCTGAGCCGACGTTGAAATCGATGCCGTGCAGGATGTGGGACTCGCCGTACCAGGCTTCGAGATTCTGAACCGCCAGCACCGGCGCCGCGGTGCCGGTCGCCTGCGATCTCGTGGTGGGCGCGTCGGCCATTTTCAGATCAGGCATGACCGGCCCCCAGATAGGCTTCCTTGACGCGCTCATCCCTGGAAAGGTCGGCGTAGTTGCCTTCCGCAAGTACGTGGCCGCGGGTCAGCACCGTGATGATGTCGGACAGATGAGCCACGACATTGAGATTATGTTCCACCATCAGGATCGTGTATTTCGCGGAGATGCGCTTGATCAGCGCGGCGATCTTGTCGATGTCTTCGTGTCCCATGCCCGCCATCGGCTCGTCGAGCAGCATCATTTCCGGATCAAGCGCCAATGTCGTTGCGATTTCGAGCGCGCGTTTGCGCCCATAGGGCATCTCGACCGCCGGCGTCTTTGCAAACTCGCTCAGGCCCACATCGTTGAGCAATTCGTGAGCGCGAGCGTTGAAACGGTCGAGCACCGTTTTGGAACGCCAGAAATCGAAGGACTGCCCGTGCTGGCGCTGCAGCGCGACCCGCACATTCTCCAGCGCGGTCAGATGCGGAAACACCGCCGAAATCTGGAACGAGCGCACCAGCCCAAGCCGCGCCACGTCGGCCGGCGCCATCGCGGTGATATCCCTTCCCTTGTACAGAATTTGACCGGCCGAGGGCTTCAGGAACTTCGTCAGAAGATTGAAGAACGTGGTTTTGCCGGCCCCGTTTGGACCGATCAGCGCGTGAATGCTGCCACGGCGAACCCGAAGATCGACATCGCGTACAGCGAAGAATCCCGCAAATTCCTTGGTCAGTCCGTGGGTTTCGAGGATGAACTCATCGGCCAATCAAATTTCCCCCATCAGCCCAACGCAACCATCGCACGTGGCTAATTTTTTCTTAAACGGCAGTCGCTCGAGGACGCCCCCGAAAATCCCGTCCCGGATCGGCCGCCTCCAGGCACGAATATGCCTGCAACGGCCTGCTATGCGCAAGGTGCAAAGCTGGGCATCCGTGGCAGCCCGCGGACGCATCGATACGCCCTAAGTCGAATGGACCGCCGTTTCCCGAGGCGCCGTTGCGCCGTCCGGAAGGCCGTCGTTAACGCTATTTAGATGCAGCCCGGCACCTTCATAGAATATTTTCTGGCGGCGAGCCGATCATGAATCGGTATTTGTATCGAGAACGGATCGCAGCCTTGGAATTCCAAAGTGCCAACCCGTCGGTTGTGAAATCGATCAAGCAGCGGGATCTGTTGAACACCTGGTTGCGGCTGTACGCCCGCGACCAGAGGCTGCCGCGCATCGAGGAATATCAACCCTCGCGGCTCGCCGACGAATTGGCTGACCTGGTCTATTATACCGTCGACACTACACGGTCTCCTCCGCGCCTGACAATCGACAGCAACGGCACGCGCATGTCGAGCGCCTATGGCCACACCGGCAAGGGCCGGTATCTCGACGAATATATCGGGCCGACGCTGGTATCGGTCGTGATGCCGGTCTACTACCAATGCGTGGAGCGCGGCCTGCCCGTCTACACCATCTCCAACATCGACGACATTTACGGGCGGATCGTGGCCTATGAGCGGCTGCTGATGCCGTTTTCAGAAGCCGGCGGCGTCACTCATATTATCGCATCGCTCAAGACCATTTGCGAAGACGGCGGATTCGAAATCAAGAATCTGATGCGAGGCAACGACTCCCTGCCGACGGCAAAGCTTCGCGCCGTTGTCGACCAGGATCTTTTCCACCGCACGCCCGGCCGCGTCGCGGCCGGCGACGTGATCGAATTCAACTAGGATTTCGATTTCACTTCCCTGGCATATAATTCCGGCTTGAATCCAACCAGCAATTTGCCGCCGAGATCGAGCACCGGCCGCTTGATCATCGAGGGCTGCGCCAGCATCAAGGCAAGCGCCTTGCGCTCGTTCAGGCCTTCCTTGTCGCCATCAGGCAGTTTGCGAAACGTGGTGCCGGCGCGATTGAGCAGCGTCTCCCAGCCGAGCTTGTCGCTCCATTGCTTGAGCTTGTCCTTGGCGATGCCAGCGGTCTTGTAGTCATGAAAACCGTAAGCCACGCCGCGGCTGTCGAGCCAGGTGCGGGCCTTCTTCATGGTGTCGCAATTCTTGATGCCGTAGATGGTAATGGTCATTCCGTCGTTCCTGATCCGGCCATTTGCTTCAACCCGTCCCACGGTTATTGTACAGCTTCCGAGGTGACAAGGGGCTGGGCGCCGCAGCATCGAGATTGCGCGGCGCCGAGGAGACACTGAGGAGAGCCCGTTGGCCGTTACGCTTCCCTATGAATTCGACACCATGGCGCTGCCCAGGAAAATCCTGGGCGCATTTGTTGGGGGCAGTGCGTTGATGGCGCTCTTCGCATTGGTGATGCTTTTCAAGAGTGGGCCGCTGGCCGCCACCCCTTTCCCGCTCGCTGCCGTGTTTCTGGCGTGGGCCGCCCGCAAATTCATCAGAACCTTCTCTGGCCTCGCCAAGGGCGCGATCAATCGCGATGCTGTCGTGATGGAACCGAGCACGCTCGGTCCGCTGCGCCTTCCCGGTCCGGTCGGAACGTTTCGGCTTGGCCAATTCAAGGCTGTCCGTGTAATTTACGGCGGGCCTGTCCCCGGAGGTAGCGGGGGTTATCTTTTCGCGAATGTCTATCTGATCGGCCGCGACGGCACGGTTGACGTCTGTGTTGCGTCAGAGCGCGACACGACGGCGAAGGCGCTAGCGTCCGAAATCGCAGCCGCCGTGGGACTTCCATTCGAGCGCGAAGGGCTGGTGCCGTTCGACCACTGGCCGCGAAGTGCGTGAGGCCATCGCCCGAAACCGATCCGTCACTTGTGCCTCTGCAACACCGTGACGTGAAGACGGCGGCGGATTTCCATGCCCTGCCTCCGGTAGAGCGCGATCGCCGAATGGTTGTTGGTGAATACGTGCAGGAACGGAATCTCTCCGCGAGCCAAAATCTGGCGGGAAATCTCGGCAAGGAGCACTTGCCCATAGCCACGGCCACGGTGCGACGGATGCACGCAGATTGCCGTCATCTCGGTATAGTTGGCGGGCTTCATTCGCTCGCCTGCCATCGCGACAAGCTGACCATCGATCCTGATCCCGAGAAACGTTCCCAATTCATGCGTTCGCGCGCTGAAGGGACCGGGTTTTGTCAGATCGGTCAGCGCCATCATGTCGGGGACATCATTTGCGCCGAGCGTGACGGGCTCCACGCCGGGAAGCGAGCTTGCCTCCGGCGTTCCGATCATCTGCTCTCCGGTCTCGGCAAGGAAAATCTTGAAATCCTCGGGCGGGGTCACGGGGTCGGGAGTAAACAGCACCGCCACTTCGGATGGTGACATCAGCGCGCCGAGTGCGGCGAAACTTTCGGGGGATATTTCGGCCATATCCGCGAACGGCGTAATGGCCAGAGGAAAGCGCCGCGCCAGCGCGCCGCCTTCGGCCAAGGCCTGCTGCCGGGTCGTCAGCGCGCTCCAGATCGGATGGTCAAGCGGATGCATCAACGTACCCGCGCTCATTTGCCCCGGGCATGCTGATCGAAAGCGCTGAGTACGGCGAGCGTCATGGCCGTAACACCGGTTTCGATGGTCGGCTTCGGCACCGGCGCGAACAGCGGCGAATGATTGGACGGAAGTGGCGGTCCACCATTGTTTGCAGCAGTCCACCGCTCCATATCATAGACGCCGATATTAAACATCATTGACGGCACTCCGGCATTTACGAACTCGGAAAAATCCTCGCTCGGCGTGCCCGGCGGCGACGTCCTGAACTTGTCGCCGAACGCTGCCTTCAGCGCCTTCTCGGCGGTCGCCACCAGGGCCGGATCGTTGATCACGGCCTTGGCGCCCTCGGTGATCTTGATCTCGGGCGCGGGCGCATCCGACATCGCGGCGGCGGCCTTCGCGGTCCGCTCGATTCCGGCCAGCATTTTTGCGCGCACCTCCGGCTTGAAGGTACGGATGGTTCCGAGCACCCGCGCATCGTCCGGAATGATATTCTCGGCGGTGCCGGCATGGATCGCACCGATGCTGACCACGCCGAATTCAGTCGGATCCTTTTCGCGGCTAATCACGCTCTGGACGTCGACGATGAAGCGGGCCGCGATCATGACGGGATCGATGGTCGACTGTGGCACTGCGCCGTGGCCGCCGCGGCCGAGGAATTTCACATAAAGGCCGTCGGCATTGGACGAGCCGACACCGACCCGGTAACGGACATAGCCGTGGGGAAAAGGCCCATCATGCAGGGCAAAGCCGAAATCGGGCTTCCCGAATCGCGTGAACAAACCGTCGGCCAGCATGGCCTTGGCACCCGACACTGTTTCTTCGGCAGGTTGGGCGATAAACATCAACGTGCCGTGCCACTGGTCCTTGAGGCCGACCAGTGTCTTCGCCGTTCCGACCCAGCTTGCCATGTGAATGTCGTGGCCACAGCTATGGGCGACAAATGTCTCCACGCCGCGCCAAACGGTCTTGTCGTGGCTGGCATAGGCAAGGCCGGTCTTCTCTTCCATCGGCAGCGCGTCGAGTTCGGTGCGCACCATGATGGTCGGGCCGTCGCCATTTTTGTAGATCGCGACCAGCCCTGTCCTGCCGACCTTCTCGGTGACCTCGAAGCCGAGCGCGCGCATTTCAGCGGCAAGCCTGGCAGCAGTCTTTACTTCCTCGAAGGCCAATTCCGGATGAGCATGAATCTCCTTGTAGAGCGTGTCGAGTTTTGGATAGTCAGCTTCCAGCGATGTCCCGATCGCGGCCTTGAGAGCGATGGCATCGATTTCGGCTTGCGCCGGTAAAAGCGTTGCGACGTACAGCGCAGCCGATACGAGTAAATGATTGGCAAACCGGTTCATGACGACAACGCCCTTTCGTCGTTGATGCGATTTTGCACGCGGGCACCCTCAGCCGGACAGCTTGAACCGCGGCTGGTTGACTGTCTAGCCGGCGCCGTCATCGAAACTGACAATCACGGCGGCGTTAGCAATGATGATGGCGTCGCCGCCGCGCTCGTCATCTACCTTGAGCCCGCCCTGGATCGCGGTGACGGTCACCGTTCCGTAGGGCAGCTCTTTCGCGACCGCGGCAGTATCGACCGCGCCGGGATCCGGCACGCCGATGGTGACATCGACGAACATGTCTTTTGCCGTCTTGCCCAGCATCCGAAAGAACCCGAGGCTGGAGTGGCGGATGGCGTCGGAGACCGCGCGCCTGGCAGCCTTGGTGGCGTCGCGTCCGTGGACATCGACGCCCATGCCCATTTCGGTGATACAGCGCACGCGTGCCATCGGGGTCCTGCTTTCGGTTAGGTGGGAGTAATATCAATCTTCCCCGATTTTCGTCATGCGGCCCGGGTCGAACTACTCCATCGTCGGCGGCGGCTTCGACGTCAAGTCATGGATTCCCCAAAAATGCGCGCGATAGAAGCAAGAATAATCCAAGTGGGGCTGCCATCGCGAATCTCGTCGAGCTTGTTCAGCACATTGAGAACATTTTGGTCCTTGGTGGCCTTCCGGGTGTCACCGAAGTACTGATCGGAGGCCAGTGTTTGCTGTACGGGCTGGACGATGTCGTGTTGCGGGCCGCTGGCCGGCCCGCCTGCGCCGATCAATTGTCCGGGCGGACTGGGCGTGGTCGCGACGAGTTGAACATTTATCAAAAAGCGTCGGCCAAGACCGCGGTCGCAAATAGTCACACGCCGTCATATTGCGATAATGCCCCTGACGATACGAGCTGCCCACCTGACCTCTGCGATCAAGACGCACTGTGCCGTATTTCAGTCATGTTTGAAAAAAAGGCTGTTGCCAAAAGGGCACGCCTCTTAGGGGCATGGTCGCGTAAGTCGTAGATGGAAATCGGAATCCTGCGAGAACCCGGCCCAATTTAAAATCGGTGCCGCAACCGGGAGCGGCGCCTTGGCAACCACATCAGCAGGCGTCTTGTTCAGATCTCTCTCAGTAGCTTTGCCGGCAGAAATGCCGGCCAAACGGGGGATATGCGTTGCGTTCGGTCATTCGAACCATAATCTGCACACTGGCGTTTGGCGTGACTGTTCCTGCGTCAGGCCGATCCGCCGATATCATCGCCAACCAATCGCAAGCTCCGCCAGTAGTCGAAGCAGCCGAAATCCGCGCTGATGACCACGGCAAACCGGCAGATGATGAAGATTTTTCCTATCTCCTAACTCCGTTCAAACTGGTTTCTCAGCCCAATCTAAAGCAGTCAGTGTTCGCTTTTGGGGGTCGTACAAACTCTGGAAATCTCGGGAGTACGTTCTTTTACGGCGCTGGTGCACCAGAGCAGAAGTTTTACGACAACTATATCCTGGGCGGATCCTATCAGCGGGACTTTTTTCAGTTTAACAGCGGGATCCTTGTTGGTGGGGAAGTTGGACTTGCTGATCGGTTCGGTCATTATAAGATTTGCTGCGATACCATTGTCTATTCCAACAGCGTAGTGCACTCGGCAGAGCTGTGGGGCGGTATCTCTCTTCGACACCAGGGCATAGCGTTGTTCGATGCAGTCCGAATTTCACCGGGCTTTGTGTTCGGGCTGAGCGCCATATCGAATCTAATAGGTCAAGAGGCTGAGCATCAAATTGTCCATCAAGGCAGCGCCACGGTTCTTTTTTACCTGGGCTTCGACCTTGCGTTTGCTTTAGCAAATTCTCCCAACACCGAACTGGTTTTTCGCATCCAGCATCGCTCCGGTGCCTATGGAACGCTGGGTGCCTTGAAAGAAGGGAATAACGCGAACGTAGTCGGTATACGACATCGCTTTTGAGACTCTTCAAAAATGATGACGTTACCATCCCATGCGAATGGAAAGCTCTTGGATATGCATTTGGTGCAGCGGGGCCGCGGCCCGATCATGGCTGACCATATCTGCAACGCGCCCAAATAGGGTTCGCGCGCCAGCAAGGAACCTGCACCGCGAACAACATAGATCGGCGGATGGGCCGTCCCGCCCCGCTTTCGTCACGATCGCGAGCCAGCCCCTCCGGGGGCGAAAACCAGCTCATGTCTTCTCTCCTCGGGCAGGGCAAGTCCGCTTTCCAACTTAGAATTGACGTGGATCAATGCGGCGGCTCCGCAGTTTGCATCTTCTGCAACATGAACAATCCGGCAACAAATTCGCAGCGGGTTCTTGACGCCGAAAACCGGGGCACTTGGCCTGTGCCAGCGACCGTGACAAGCATTCCCAGACTTCCCGCGCGCCGGACCATCGAAAGCTGTGAACGCGAGCTCGTTCAGTACCGATCAATGGAAATACGATTGCGCGATGCGCTCGCGGAAAGCGAGGAGCGCCTTCGGCAGAAAGACGAGTTGATCCAAAGACAGGCGCTATTGAAGAGGGAGTCGGATCATCGGCTGTTGAACGACCTGCAGATGACCATCAGCCTGCTGTCGATGCAGAGCCGGACGTCGACCAATCCGGAAGCGGCTGCGCAGTTGACCGTTGCGGCCAATCGCGTCGCCATGATCGCGCGCATCCACCATCGACTCAATTCCTACGAAGGCGTGCAGGCGATCGAATTTACAAAATTCCTCAAGGACCTCAGCCGCGACTTCGCGGCGATGGTTTCTTCCGACGAGCGCCCGGAGCAGATCATTGTCGAGGGCAGTGAAACGAACCTGCCGGCCTCGACTGCGATTCCACTCGGCTTTATTGCCAGTGAAATGATCACCAACGCGGTAAAGTACGGCAAGAGCCGGATCGTTATCAGACTGCAGCCGGATCCGGAATTTGGCTACGCGCTATCGGTCTGGAATGACGGTTCGGTCTTACCGGAAGGTTTTGATCCCGGCGCCAGCAAGGGCTTGGGGATGAAGGTTATTCAAGCGTTCACAAGACAGATTGGCGGGATGTTGCGGGTCGGCCGTGACGACGACGGCCAGGGCACGCGATTTACCGTGCTGTTTCCTTTGGTGCCCGTAACAGGCGGGACTAAATCATGAAACGTGGCCAACTCCAGCCAGTTCAGGATCGGGCTCCTGCTTCAGGAAAATTGCGGCCGCCCTGATGTCGCCGAGAGTCCGATCCTTCAAGCCGGCACAGGCGCTGTCTGGGATTTTGGGAAGGGCCTGAAGGTCATTGCCATCAGGAACGCGCCGATTCCCATGCCCCAGGCGCCGACATAAAGCCACGTGTAGCTCGCGAACGTGTCGTAGATCAGGCCGCCGGCGATGGGCCCGGTCGCCATGCCGAGGCTTCCGGCCATGGCCGTTCCGCCGATGACGGTGCCCATCATCTTGAGCGGGAAATTTTCGCGCGCCAGCACGGCATAGAGCGGCATGACGCCGGCATAGATGAATCCGAACAGGGCTGCGACCGCGTAGAACGCGGCAAGCTCGCGAACGAAGACATAGCCCAGCGCGCCAAAGGCCTGAACCAGCAATCCCGTGACCAGCACGCGCTTGGCGCCGAACCGGTCGCCGAGCAGGCCGAACCCGATGCGGCCGAAGAGGCCGGCGAGCCCTTCCACGCTGTAGATCGAAACGGCGGCGATCAAGGGGATGCCGCAGCTCACCGCGTAGCTCACGGTATGGATGATCGGGCCCGAATGCGTGGCGCAGCAGAAGAAATTCGTCAGCAGCAGGATGATGAATTGCGGCGATCGCACTGCCTGCCCCAATGACATCTGGGATTGCGGCCCGCCGCCGACGGAAGCAGCCGCATTGCCGCCCGCAAGCGCCGGCGGACGGCGCACCAGGAGCGCGACCGGAATCATGATGGCGGCGACGATGACGGCGACGATCTGGAGCGTCGTTCTCCAGTCGTAGATCGTGACGAGCCGGGCGACCAGCGGCGACATCGTCATCGGCGCCATCCCCATTCCCGCCGAGACCAGCGAGACCGCCAAGCTGCGATGGGTATCGAACCAACCGGTGACGCAGGCCATCATCGGCGCAAAGATGGCGGCGCACGCCCCGCCGACCAGAAGCCCGAAGACCAGCTGAAACTCGACCAGCGACGTCGCGCGGCTCGCCAGCGCGAGGCTTGCCGTGAGCACGGTTGCACCTGTCAGCACTACCGGCAGCGGCCCATAACGGTCGGACAAGGTGCCCCACACCATGCTGGCCGCCGCCAATGCAATGAAACCGACCGTCATGGCGCTGGACACGCCGGCGACCGACCATCCGGTATCCCGCACGATCGGTTGAAGCAGCACGGGCAGCGAGAACATCGAGCCGATCGCTACGCAACCGAGCAAGCCACCGGCCGCGACGATCACCCAGCGATAGCGTGAATTGGTCATTTCCAATCTCCGTTCCAAACCGTCTTTCGGGTTTAAGACGAATCCGGCGGTCCCGGGACGACAGGGCGTCACAGTTTTGTGAGCGAAATCCGTGCAAGTCGAGTTCGAGCGTGAAACGCATGGCGGCATCTCTGCCTTTGGGCTTCCGGGCCGAATCGTTCTTCGCCCGCCGGAGATCAGCCTCAGCCACGGCGCCGAATGGAAGGCGCTCATCAGCAGGTACATCGGGACCATTCCGCCCAGCGGCGACGCACTCGCCATCGCACACATGGCATCCGGCGATGCGCCGCCAAACACGCCCGTCAGCAGCGCCATGACCGCAAAGGTTGGCGTGGCCGCGAGGCATAACCAGTCAGCCAAGCCGAGCGCGGCCGCGTTGCCGCTTTCACGAGACATCGCGCCGCCGTCGGGTCCGCCGCAATAAGCCTTGCTCATCCTTTCTCCCCTGCAACAGGGCGTCGTTGCGCCCAAGATGGAGCCTGCGGCGCGCGAGCCGCACTCGCCGCGCCAACGATGCCACGCCTCTGGGACTAGGCGTCGCTCTTCCGAAAGGCGGCCTCTCCGGCGTCTGACACGTTGATCCACTTCGGGTCGGGCGCAGCATCGGGGACGTAACTCTCGTTCCAGTTCCACCACTTGTACGGTCGGCTCTGGGGGTAACCTTGCGGCGAGTCCTCCCATGCCTCCTGGCGCCCGAGCGCTGTCATGTCGAGGTAGCTCCAGGTGGTGCCCATCGCCTCGTCGCCGCGCGAATTGATGAAGTAGGTGCGGAATACGCGTTCGCCGTCGCGGATGAACGCGTTGTGGCCGTGCCATTCGTTCACCCCGAAATCGGCGTCGAAGCCGTCGGTGATCGTGTACCAGGGAATTTCCCAACCCATTCGCGCCTTCAGGCGCGCGATGTCGGCCTGCGGCGCACGCGAGGCGTACACGAGCGTCGTGTCGCGCGCGTTCAGGTGTGCAAGATGGGCGACCTGGTCGGCGCCCAGGGAACAGCCAATGCAGGCATGCTCGGGCCAGCCATGCACCCCGGGCTCGAAGAAAGCGCGATAGACGATCAGCTGACGGCGGCCGCCGAACAGACCGAGCAGGCTCGTCTTGCCTTCGGGCCCCTCGAACTCGTACGCCTTCTCGACGGCCAGCCAGGGCATCCGCCGACGTTCGGCGGCCAGCGCGTCACGCGCGCGGGTCAGGGCTTTCTCCTTCACGAGCAACTGCTCCCGCGCGGTCTCCCACTCCTGCGGCGACACGACCGTTGGGGTGCTCATGGCGAGCTGACCGTCTTTCCGATTGCTCTTGAGCGATGTCTGCATGGTTGACCTCCTCCTTGCTGGAATACTTGTTGGGTGAGACGACCAAATCGGTCGAGTTGTCAGGCCCGCATCCGCCGGTCGTAGTCCTTCTTCAGGCGGCTCACGCCGTCCCAGAATGGCGCCGGCTCCTTGCCCGTCGCGCGGGCGACCAGAACGTCGAGGTGCATGTGCCAACCGGCGCTGACATTCAGCAGGGTTGTGCGGTCGGGCACGCGGCGATGGACCACGGTGAGCAACACCTGGTTGCCCCGCGGTTCCAGTTCGAAGGAGACGCCGCCGGTGCTTCCCCAGGTGATGGCGAGCTTGTGGGGTGGATCGAGCTCCGTGATACGGCTCTGCATCCGGTGCTCGTCGGAAGAGCCGGGCGGCCGCTGGCCGGGCGGGTTGGTCAGCTCGTTGTTGCGCCAGACGAGTTCGACGGGCGCGCCGACCTTCATCTCCATCTGGCCCGCTGCCAGCCACTGGCGGCGCAGGTCGCTGTCCGTGAGATAGGCCCAGATGCGCTCGATGGGACCGGGCAAAAGGCGCTGGATCTTTAACGTCGCGGGCTCGGTCAGCACGCCATAGGCGTCCTCGGTTGCCAGGTCGGTCATCGGTCGTCTCCTTTTTTGGGGATGGATTGTTTCTTGGATTTGCGCGCGTCCTCGGAGTGGAGAAGCCGTTCCAGCACATCCAGACGGTCGATCCAGAAGCGCTCGTAGAAGCCCAGCCATTGGTGGGCGCTGGCGAGCGGTCCGGGGGCAAGGCGACACAGATGGGTGCGGCCGCGCACCTCGCGGCGGATCAACCCGGCGTTCTCCAACGCCTTGATGTGCTTCGAGGCAGCCGCGAGCGAGATCGTGAAGGGTTGAGCAAGCTGGCTGACCGTTCGCTCGCCCCTGGTGAGTTCGCGAAGCATCTGCCGGCGCGTGGCGTCGCCGAGGGCGTGAAAGACGGTATCGAGCTCTGTCATTTCTAATTCAACCATGAGGTTGAATATAAGCGGGTGTTTTTCGATAGTCAACCGGTTTGTTGAATGATTGGGTAAGCGACCAGGGCGACGGTTGTGGCCTGCGATACGCCTTGCGCGATCAACAACTTCATTGCCGCTCTCAATCCTCCGGCAGAGTGAACACCGCACAGGGCGTGGCGATGCCGCGCAAGTCGTGCTCCCCCAACGGGATCAACCTCGTGCTCGTCTCCGCCGCGACCGCGCCCGAAATCAGCACGCTGCGACCGAGCGGCCGGCACAGCCCTTCGAGCCGGCTGACCAGATTGACGGCGGGGCCGATCGCGGTGAAATCCAGCCGGTCGGCGGTGCCGATGTTGCCCCAGAGCATCTCGCCGAGGTGCAGCGCCAAACCGAAGGACAGAGGCGGCAGGCCTTGCCGCTCGCGTGCCTGGTCGAGATGGCTCATGCCGGCCCGGGCCGCGCCGACGGCGCTGAGCGCGGCATCGCAGGCGGCGGACGGCGACCGGTCGCCGATCGGGAAGATCGCAAGCACCCCGTCGCCGATGAATTTCAGCACCTCGCCGCCGAAGGCGTGAACCGCGCCGGCGATGCGGTCGAACCAGGCGTCGAGCGCGGCGACCACCGCCTCCGGCGGATTCGCCTCGGACAGAGCCGTGAAATCGCGCAGATCGCCAAAAAGCAGCACCGCGCGGATGGTCTCTCCTGTCGCGCGCCGCAGCCGTCCCGCCAACACCTGCGCCGCACTGCGCCGGCCGAGATAGGCCTCGAGCAGTGCTGTAAGCGTCGACCGCGAGGCCAACACGGCGAGCGGCGCCGCGGCGAAACGTTCCGCCTGCTGCAGCAGTGCGGATTCCTGCTCGGTGAGCGGCCGCAAGATCGACCAGCCAAGCACCGCGTCATCCGACGAAGGCGCGGCGACATCCCTCTGCACCACCGCGCCACCAAGTCGCGTGAGCCAATCGCGGCCGACGTCGCTCTGCCCCGGCGCGGCCGAGCCCAAAGCCTCAAAGCCCAGCGCCTCGATCACTACGCCGGTCTCGGCCCGCCATAGCCAGGTGCGGCTGGCGATCATTGGATGCGGCGCCGTCAGCGTCAGCGCACCGCCTGCGAGCGGCAAATCATCGGCGATCAGTTGCGCGCCGAGCGCTGCCAGGAAACGGTCAGCGCTAGCGGCGGTGCTGGCCTCGTCGAGCAGCCATGCAAGAGTGTTGGGCAACTTCATGCGCGGACAATGCGGCCGCGAGGGAGACCTTGTCACCATGGAATAGTTACCCAACTAGGCTCGTAGACAAAAATGGAGGTTTTCGATGATTGAACCGCTCGTAGTCCGACGCGAGGTCCAGATTGCTGCGCCGCCGGCGACCGTGTTCGCTTTCCTCACCGATCCCCAGAAAATCCTGCGGTGGATGGGCACGGAAGCAACGATGGAGCCGCATCCCGGCGGGATTTATCTCCTTAACGTCACCGGCAAGGACTTCGCCCGCGGCAAGTTCACCGAAGTCATTCCGGTCCACCGCCTCGCCTACAGTTTTGGGTGGGACGACCGCGAAAAAAATGTACCGCCGGGGTCGAGCCTGGTCGAGATCGACCTGCTCGATCGCGCGCCGGATGGAACGCTGCTGCGCATGACCCATAGCGGCCTGCCCGACGCTGCCGCCTGCGCCAGCCATGAGAAGGGCTGGACCCACTACTTCGCAAGATTGGCTCAAGCCGCCCCCGGCGGCGATCCCGGTCCCGACCCCAACCGCAAGGCAGCCTGACGCATTTTAATTTCTCCGGCTGACTCGCAGTCGAACCGCTGATTCAATTTTCAAAAAGCCAGGGCGACCGTCATTGCGAGCCGCCGTTTCCCGGACGCGGTGCAGCGTCCTTCACGCTGCGCCGCAGAGCCGGGACCCATCCAAATTTCATCTCTTGGGCCCCGGATCAGCAGCGCATCGCTGCGCGCTGCGCAGCATCCGGGGCACGTAGTCGTGCCTTCGCGATCTCGCCGCGCGTCGCGCCCGAGGCATTCGAAGAAATCTCCTTCAACCCTCCGATAGCAGAGGGCGCAGGGAATGCCGGGCGCGCGATGCACCCGCAGCCTCGCATGCAAAATAAAATAAACATGCGAGCGTAGTCACCACGGTCACACCGGAAAACACCCGGCATTCCCCGCGCAATGGTTTTAACGGTTTCCTTCGTGCTCTCCCCGGTGACCGGGCTCTTTTGCTACCGTCGCCGGCGGAATCACCTTCCGCCGACTTGACACCAAGCGTCGGGGTGTCAGGACCACACGACTTCGCCGTCCGCTTGAATTACGCTCGTCAGTCGTAATTCCCGCGTCCACCGCATCCCACCACAACGTTCGTGACGATCATGATACGCCCCTCTCTTGGGTGAGACGCGCGGAGTTAAATCATTGATTTGCCCGACGGGGAAAGCGGAATATTTTTGCGCGCGGGGCTGGACAGACTTTTGGTGATTTGCCCGTCGGGTTGTTTTGTCGCACCCCAAATTGAGTTTTCGTCATTGCGAGCGAAGCGAAGCAATCCATAGCGATGCGATTGTCATGCCCCTCGATATGCGCTAGGCACCCCGGCGATATCTGTTGAGAGAGAAAGTATGGCGCGCAATATTTTGATCCTTGGGGCCTCCTACGGCTCATTGCTGGCGACCAAGCTGTTGATGGCGGGTCATAACGTGACCCTGGTGTGCCGGAACAAGACGGCAGACCTCATCAACCGCGACGGTACCCAGGTTCGCCTCAAGCTGCGCGACGAGGCGATGCACCGGGCGATCTTCTCGCGCGACCTGCCGGGAAAGCTGGATGCGCGCACGCCCGGCGACGTCGACCTCACCCGTTACGATCTGGTGGGTCTTGCGATGCAGGAGCCGCAATACACCAACCATACGATCCGCGTTCTCATGATCAAGATCGCCGCGGCGGGGCTGCCCTGCCTGTCGATCATGAACATGCCGCCGTTGCCCTATCTCAAGCGGATCCCGGCGCTGGCGGAGATGGATCTGGAAGAGGCCTATACCAACGCCCAGGTGTGGGAACGCTTCAAGCCGGGACTGGTGTCGCTCTGCTCGCCCGATCCGCAGGCCTTCCGTCCGCCGGAAGAAGCGGCGAACGTGCTTCATGTCGGCCTGGCGACCAACTTCAAGGCGGCGGCCTTCGAGGACGACAAACACAACAAGCTGCTTCGCGAGCTGGAAGCCGATATCGACGCGGTGAAGCTCGACGGGCGGGACGTTCCGGTGAAGCTCAAGGTGTTCGACTCGTTATTCGTGCCGCTGGCGAAATGGTCGATGCTGCTGACCGGAAATTACCGATGCATCACGCTGCACGAACCGCAGGCGATCCGCGACGCCGTGCACAGCGACCTGAAACTCTCGCAATCGATCTACGACCATGTCGACAGCATCGCCCGCCGCCTCGGCGCCGACCCCGAGGATCAGGTGCCCTTCGAAAAATATGCCAAGGCCGCGGAAAGTCTTCTCAAACCCTCATCGGCGGCCCGCGCGGTCGCCAGCGGCGCGCCCTTCATCGAGCGGGTCGACCTGCTGGTGAAACTGATCTCCCATCAACTCGGCGTGCCCAATGGCGAGATCGATCGCACGGTCGAAATCGTGGATCAGAAGCTGAACGAGAAGATTGTCGCGGGCGGCTCCGGGTTGGGGTGAGGTTAGTCCTACTGCGTCACTTAATCCTCATGGTGAGGAGGCGCGTCAGCGCCGTCTCGAACCATGTGGCCCCATTTTCCGGGCCTGCATCCTTCGAGACGCATCGCTTCGCGATGCTCCTCAGGATGAGGGGATAAAGCCGGCTATGACGCAGCGCGCTTTGAAGGGCGCAGGGCGGGTTAGCGAAAGCGTAACCCGCCATTACGGGGTGCTCGCGGAACGCAACGGTCATGGTAGACCTCTATCGGCTGAGAACGATGTGGGTGGCACGCTCGGTCGCCTGATGTTCGCTGACGCGGTAGCCGAGCGCCGGCAGATCGATCCCGGCGAACATTGCTTCGCCTCGTCCGATCACGACCGGGGACAAGGCGAAATGCAGCTCGTCAATCAGCCCGGCGCGAAGATATTGACGCACCGTCTCGACGCCACCGCCAATCTTCACGTCGCGACCATTGGCAGCCTGCTTCGCCTGATCCAGAGCCGCCTCGATACCGTCGGTCACGAAGAAGAAAGTAGTGCCGCCTTCCATCTCGATCGGATCGCGCGGATGGTGCGTCAGCACGAAGGTCGGCGCGTGATAGGGCGGATTGTCGCCCCACCAGCCCTTCCAGCTCTCGTCCGTCCAGGGACCGCGGATCGGCCCGAACATATTGCGGCCGAGGATGAAGGCGCCGAACCCGTCCATCGATCGATGGGCGTAGGCCTGATCGACGCCGTCCGAGCCGCCCTCCTGGCCGATCATTGCCCGGAACATGCGCGTACCGAACATCCACTGGTGCAGTTCCCGCCCGCGCTTGCCGAGGGGATTTTCAAGACTTTGCTCAGGCCCTGCTCCGAAACCGTCGAGCGAGATGGTAAAACCTGCAACACGCACTCTCGCCACAACAAGCTCCCTTCCGTTTTGGTCATTGATCCGATTGCATAACACAACCACGCGGTTGACGCCCTTCACCTCATGGATGATGCAAAAGTCCGGGGGCGGAAGGAGACAGGTCACGCACATGCAATGGCGTCATGATCGGGAACCAAGCGTCCTGCACTTGATTAGCGCACGGAGCGGGTCGGCCAAAGGCACGACCAGCCACCGCGTTACGGCTGACGAATTGGCGAATTAACCCTGCGCGTGCCTAGGCCCGACTCCAAGCACCGTCCGTTGCTACTCCCACTCAATCGTCCCCGGCGGTTTTGACGTCACGACCACGCGGTTGACGCCCTTGACCTCGTTGAAGATGCGGGTGGCGGGCTCGCCGAGGAATTTCATGTCGAATGAATAAAAATCCGCGGTCATGCCGTCGGTCGATGTCACCGCGCGCAGGCCCACGACGCCCTTGCAAGCACATCGTATTTGATTTATGTATATCCCAATTGGATATACATAGGATAGTGCGATGACCAGTTCCACAGTGTTCACCAGCAATCGCAGCCAGGCGGTACGGCTGCCCAAAGCGGTCGCCTTTCCGGAGGATGTGCATCAGGTGGACATTCTCAAGATCGGCCGCAGCCGTGTAATCGTGCCGCAAGGCAAGCGATGGGACGACCTATTTCATAGCGGCCCGCGCGCGAGCGAGGATTTCATGGCCGAACGTCAGCAGCCCCTGGCCGAGGAACGCGAGCCGCTCTGATGCTCGCTTACATGCTCGACACCAATATCTGCATCTATGTGATGAAGAATTATCCGCAGGAGTTGCGGGACAAGTTCAATTCGCTGGCCGAGCAACTCTGCATCTCCAGCATCACGCTGGGGGAATTGCACTACGGCGCGGAGAAGTCGGCACGGCGCGCCGACAACCTTATCGCCGTCGAGCATTTCGTGGCGCGTCTCGAGGTGTTGCCGTTCGACGAGAAGGCCGCGGCGCATTACGGGCAGGTCAGAGCGGAGCTGGAGCGGGCCGGAACGCCGTGCGGGCCGCATGACATGCAAATTGGCGGCCATGCCCGCAGCCAGGGGCTGATCATCGTGACCAACAATATGCGCGAGTTCAGCCGCGTGAAGGGAATCAGAGTCGAAAACTGGGTTTGACCGAGCGACAACACCATCGAAAGGCAACGATCGATCGCTTCATGTGCGTTGCAAATTCGCAGTTCCACTAAGAAATCTGAGAGTTGCGCCAATAGTAGGCGGCGAGCCCCACATAAGTAGCCGGGGTAAGTCGAGCGGATATTGGAGCGTAATTTGACTGTGGCCGATGCAAGCCAAACCTGCCGGAGGCCCAGGACCTGAATCCTTCAGAGGTTATCACTTCGCCAAACTCCTGCAGGGCTACACCGCCGACGCTGAAAGCATTGATTGCCGCCATGAGCTTGGCAGACTCACGAGCATCCGAACTTTGAGCACGCGCCCACTCAAAGAATATCTCAGGAAAGCTCGTGTTAGGCGCGAGGTCGTGACACTCGCGACACATCAAGAAAAGGTTTGACACATCGTTTGTTCCACCGAGCGTGGGTGGAACGATATGACAGCGCTGAAGCGGAATCTTGTTCCAACAGCGCAAAACTTTGTCCCAGCCGGCACCAGACCACTTGATGTCGTACCGGGTGCCGTAACGAAATCCGCAAGCCCAGCATCCTGGCTCGCCCCAATTAATGCGGCAGCCCAATCCGCGCAGCCGACCCTTCCAATGCTCAAATATCTCTCCTTTTGACGGAAGATCGTCGGGGTATCGCGAACCGACTGCGATCACCCCTACTCCCACTCGATCGTACCCGGCGGCTTTGACGTCACGTCATAGACCACGCGGTTGACACCCTTGACCTCGTTGATGATGCGGGTCGCGGTCTCGCCCAGGAATTTCATCTCGAAGGAATAAAAATCCGCGGTCATGCCGTCGGTCGAGGTCACCGCGCGCAGGCCGACGACGTATTCGTAGGTGCGGCCATCGCCCATCACGCCCACGGTCTTGACCGGCAGCAGCACGGCAAACGCCTGCCAGATGTTGTCGTAGAGACCGGCCTTGCGGATCTGGTCGATATAGACGGCATCCGCATTGCGCAGGATCTCGAGTTTCTCCGGCGTGATTTCGCCGGGACAGCGGATCGCAAGGCCCGGGCCCGGGAATGGATGGCGGCCGACGAAGATTTCGGGCAGGCCGAGTTCGCGCCCCAACACGCGCACCTCATCCTTGAACAGTTCGCGCAAAGGCTCGATCAGCTTCATGTTCATGCGCGCCGGCAGCCCGCCGACATTGTGGTGCGATTTTATCGTGACTGAAGGCCCGCCGGTGAACGACACGCTTTCGATCACGTCGGGATAAAGCGTGCCCTGCGCCAGGAATTCGGCGCCACCGATTTTTTTGGCCTCCGCGTCGAACACATCGATGAACAGGCGCCCGATGGTCTTGCGCTTGGTCTCGGGGTCGGTGACGCCGGCCAGCTCGGCTAAAAATTGTTTCGACGCATCAACATGTACCAGCGGGATATTGTAGTGATGGCGGAACAGATCGACCACGGTCTCGGCCTCGTTGAGCCGCAGCAAGCCGTGGTCGACGAACACGCAGGTGAGCTGGTCGCCGATCGCCTCGTGGATCAACACCGCGGCGACGGCGGAATCGACGCCGCCGGACAGTCCGCAGATCACCCTGCCCGGGCCCACCTGCTTGCGGATCTTCTCGATCGCTTCCTCGCGGAACGCGCGCATGGTCCAGTCGCCGGTCAGCCCTGCGACCTTGCGGACAAAATTGCGGATCAATTTCGCGCCGTCGGGCGTATGCACCACCTCGGGGTGGAACATCAGCCCGTAATATTTGCGCTTCTCGTCCTGGATCACCGCGAACGGCGCATTGGCGCTGACGCCGGCGACGACAAAACCCGGCGGCATTTTGGTGATGCGGTCGCCATGGCTCATCCAGACCTGGTGCCGCTCGCCCATGCGCCAGGTGGAATTGAACAGCCGGCTTTCGGCTTTGACCTCGACATCGGCACGGCCGAACTCACGGTGGTGGCCGCCCTCGACCTGGCCGCCGAGCTGGGCCGCCATCGCCATCTGGCCGTAGCAGATGCCGAGCACGGGAACGCCGGAATCGAAGATCAATTGCGGCGCGCGGGGCGAGCCCGCCTCGTGCACCGATTCCGGGCCGCCGGAGAGGATCACGGCCTTGGGCTTCATCTGAAGAAACGCCGCTTCCGCCTTCTGGAACGGCACGATTTCGGAATAGACGCCCTCCTCGCGGACCCGGCGCGCAATCAGTTGCGTCACCTGGCTGCCGAAATCGACGATCAGAATCTTGTCATGCGCCGAGGCCACCGGGGCGCTCTGCTCGCTGATAGGCCGGGCTAAAGTCATGGACAGGAATTAAACGACCGGGGCCGAGGTCGCAACCCTGAAAGAACCGTCATGGGCGGGGTAATTGGGGATCCGATGAGAAGGCGTGCTCTTGCTTACCCTCCCCTGGAGGGGGAGGGTCGGCTCACATTGAGCGCAGCGAAATGTGAGACGGGGTGGGGTGATCTCTCAACTCGGGTACCATCCGAAAACGAGAGACTGTCACCCCACCCCGCCGCTTATTTCATTCGCGTCGACCCTCCCCCTCCAGGGGAGGGTGAAGGCATCGCGCCGCAAGTATACGAACGCTCAGGATGAAGCTGCTTTTTCAAAATCCATCCGTCCCGCAGCCGCGGCCTGCATCAACGAAAGCCCGCCGCGATCCCGACGATCTGGCCATCGATTCCGTTGAATCCATGATACGCCAGAGCCTCACAAGGGTCGCCTTCACTGACCCCGCCGCTCACCCAGACCACCCGCGCCCGGCCGGCCGACCATTTGATGAACGGTTCTACCCCGGCGGGCAATGTCCGGCGGCAGGCATCCTGGCGGTGATGGATGACAAGCGTGCGCGGCAACAACGCC
Source organism: uncultured Alphaproteobacteria bacterium (assembly GCA_963742425.1). Lineage (GTDB taxonomy): Bacteria > Pseudomonadota > Alphaproteobacteria > Rhizobiales > Xanthobacteraceae > Bradyrhizobium. The sequence continues at coordinate 85,552 of CAVULR010000001.1, read as the reverse complement.
GGCGAGCCGAGGATCGACATGACATTCTGACCGCTGCCGGATTCGGCGCTGAGTAAACCCGATGTCAGCACCAGCGCATCCGGCCGGGCTCCGCTTGCGATCCCCTGGGCGGCGCGGATGGTGCCGAGGCTGGTGCCGATCACCGTGACCGGCCGCTTGATCGCAGCCATGTATTGAACCGCGGCGTTGAGGGGCGTTCCGACATCCACCACGAGCACCGCCAACCCCCGCGCCGCATAGGCGTTTCGCGTCCGAACCAGCTGGTTGAGTTTGGCCCCGTTGATCTCGCCGTGGTCGCCCGCGGCGATCACGCCACTGCCACCCGGCATCAGGATCACGCTCGCGTGCGGTGCTTTGGGTTTGATCAGCACGGCGCGTGAACCGCCAATGCTGACCGTCTCGTCGGCAAGCGCCGAACCGCCGACAAGGCCCGCGATGATTGCCGCAAGGCCCAGCAAGCCGACCCTAAAACTTCGCTTCATCCCGATTGCTCCCCATTTCAATTTCTGCGTTTCAGGATCGAGACAAAAAATCCGTCCGTCCCGGTGCGGCGCGGCGTCATCAACAGCCCCTCCGGCGATTGCAGTGTCGCCGCCGAAAATTCCTCGGCCTTGTCCCACAGTACCGTGGCGGTCTGCGCCGGCGGCACCACCGCGAAATCCGGATGCCTGTCGATAAAGGCGCGGACTTGCTCGCCGTTTTCCGGCGGTAAAACCGAGCACGTGATATAGGCGATCCGCCCGCCTGGTTTTGTCAATGCCGCGGCGCGGTCGAGCACGGTGACCTGGTCCTTCAGCCGCACCTCCAGCGCGCCCGGACGCATCCGCCACTTGGCGTCCGGATTGCGCCGCCAGGTGCCGGTACCGGTGCAGGGCGCATCGATCAGCACCAGATCGGCGGAGGCACGGATATCGCCCAGCGTGTCACTGTCGCCCTTGGGGGTGCGTATATCGGCGTTGTGGACGCCGGCGCGGGAAAGCCGCTCGTGGATCGGCGCGAGTTGCCGCTTGTCATGGTCGGTCGCGATCAGCCGGCCCTTGCCCTGCATCATCGCCGCCAGCGCCAGCGTCTTGCCGCCGGCGCCGGCGCAGAGGTCGATCACCTGCTCGCCGGGCTTTGCCGCCGACAATAGCGCCGCAAGCTGCGAGCCCTCGTCCTGCACCTCGATTGCGCCCTTGATGAACGCTTCCTCGGCGTGAATGCCGGGATTACGGGCATCAGCGCCGAGTTCGATGCGCAGGCCGATCGGCGACCACGGTGTCGGTTTCGCGCCGAGATAAGCGAGCGAGCCGAGGATCTTTTCGCGTTTGGCTTTCAGCGTGTTGACGCGCAGATCGAGCGGCGCCCGGCTTGCCATGGCGGTCGCCTCCGCGACGCGGTCCTCGCCGAACGCTTGCGCGAGATATCCATCGAGCCATTCCGGATAATCGCCGGCGATATGGGCGGGGGCGCCTTCAAGGGATCGCTCGCCTAGCGCGGCGCGCTCGTGTTCGGTCAGCGGCTCCGGCGCAAAACGGCCGCCGTCGCACAGCGCGGCGATGGCCTCGACATCCATCCGCCGCTCGAGCTTCAGCATGCCGAGAACGCGCGCGCGCGGCGTATCCGCGTCCATGACCCAGGCGCTCGATGCGCGCCGGCGCAGCACGTCCCAGATCAGACCGGAAATCGCGGCGCGGTCGCCCGACCCGGCGTAGCGATGCGCGGTGCCCCACTCCTTCAGCGCCTTGGCCGCCGGAACGCGCTGGGCGTCGATGGTCTCGATCAGTTCGATGGCCGCCGAGAGGCGGGCTGCGGGAGTCATCCAAAGCTTTCAGCTCGAGGAAGAAGCAGATGCGGGATCAGATCAGCAGCAAAATCCTGAGCGCGAAGTAGACCCACATGATGAACAGCACCACGACGCCCGCGAACCAGGCGAGCGAGCGTTGCCGGAGATCGTTGGAGGTCACGAAAATTCCGGCGTGGACGAAACGCGTCACCACGAATACCCAGGACAACACCACAATAACAAAATCGGCGTGACGCAGCGGCAGCGCCAGCGCGATCAGAATATAAAACAACAGCGGCAGTTCGAACTGGTTGCTGAAGCAGTTGGCGATCTGGGTGGCGCGGACCGGCCAGTTCGGCTGCCGAAGCGCGATGTCCCTGATTTTTGTTTCGCCGCTGACCAGCGCCTGCCGGCGTGCGCCAGCCATCCACATCAGCAGGAAGAAGGTGAGCCCCACCAGCACGAAGACCGGCAGCAAGACCAATTGAACCGACATCGGAATTCTCCGGGGTTTCGAGCGCGAAACCCCCGCTATAGCGACCGCGCGCGCTCCCCGCAACAAACCCGAAAGCCGGCGGGTCGAACCCGCATCGCCGCCGCGGGGACCCATCGGCAAGAATTTTGGTGATTTCTGGCCCGATATTGGCCAAGTGCCCTAGCTCCGACTGCGGCCGGCCACAAAGAGATGATGCAAAGCGTGCAACGAAATTACCAGGATCATCAGCGAGCGCACGGCGCTGCCCGCGCCCGAATGCGCAGGCGTGATCTTCAAGCCTATTCTCAGCAACTCCAGCTTTCTCCAATCGAACACTCCAACAGCCTCCGTCACCGGCCTTGACAGCAGGTGATGTCCCCAATCGGATCTGAGGATTTCGTCGGTGCCCGCCGGCGGCGCAAGAAAAATCTTCTTGGGCGCAACCAGGGTTTCAGGCGGCAGCCGCTTTGCGAAAGCTACCCGGATCAGTTTTTTTCCGGCGGCCTCCCCAACCAGCGATTCCTCGCGGAGCGCGGCCGCGAATGCGGCGACCTTGTCGTCGAGAAACGGAACGCGACCTTCGATGGAATGCGCCATCTCCTGCCGATCCCCGAGGAAATTCAAAAGATAGGCCGGCAGATCATATCTGAGAGCCACAAAGCGATCCAGGTTCGTTCGGCTCAACGTTCCCGCATCGTCCGACTCGATTTCCCGCTTGATCTTTTCGAGAGTGCCCAATGGCGAATAGTAGCGCACAAAATCGCGACTGAGCAGGTTGCGAATCCAGCGGCCGTAGAAAAGCGCCCGCATCCCCAGATGCGGCACGCAAGCAAAGATATGCTGGAGCCGGTTGAGATCTTTCTCGCGTGGAACCGTGAGAAAGCCTGAAGCGAGCTGGTCAGACCGGAGCATGCGGTACCAATTGGCAATCTGCTGCCTGAGGCCGGATCGCTTGCTCGCTTCGATGTTCGTACCAAAGTATTTGTAACCGGCAAACAGCTCGTCGGCTCCTTCGCCGGTCATAATTGCCTTGACATGGGTTGACGCCGCACGCGACAGAATGAATTTGGCCGTGCCGTGACAATTGATGACCGGAATCTCGCTATGCCAAACCGAGTGGAGGAAATTCTCGGCAATGTCGCGGTCGCTCACCCGCACGAGATGGTGTCGTACACCGAGCCGCGAGGCCGTTTGGGTGGCGACCGGACTTTCGTCGAGCGCCTTGTCTTCAAAACTGATCGTGAAGGCCTCAAGAGATTGCGCGCCGGAGTGAACCATCGAAGCCAGCACCGCCGATGAGTTGATCCCGCCGGAAAGATACGCGCCGATCGGAAAATCGCCGTGCAGGCGAACGCGAACAGCCTCGTCGAACACGGGCAGGAATTCGCGGGCCAGCTCACCCAGATCCCTGGGTATTGCGGAAGGCTCGAGCCTGGGGATCGCGTAGGCATGCTCCGAGATCCCCGATTCGGTCACTTTCAGATACGACCCCGGCTTGACCTCGCAAATCATCGAGAACGCGGTGGCGCCGGGAAGCGTGATGCCAAAAAGCTTGGTGGCGACGGTTTCCTTGTCAAATGTGCGTGGAATTCGCGGATCGGCGAAAAGCGCCTTGATTTCCGACCCGAATGCGACCGAGCCGGTCCCGACATGATAAAATAGCGGCTTGATGCCGAACCGGTCTCTGACGAGATAGAGCGCCTGCTGGTCGATGTCGAAGAGAGCGAATGCGAATTCACCGCGCAACATCGCAAAGCAGTCCGGGCCGTGCAGTTCATAGATGTGCGAGATGATCTCGATGTCCGATTTGATATCGATGTCACACCCCGACGCGCGGACAATTCCGGCCAACTCGCGATGATTGTAGATCTCGCCGTTGCAGACCACGAAGATCGAGTTGCGGCCGTTGTGGACGGGTTGCGCCGGGGCTGCTTTGAAAAAGGAGAGTCGCGCATGCGCCAGCGCAAGTTTGCCATCCGCGCTAAACCAGTGGCTGCACCCCTCCGGGCCGCGATGCGCAAGCGCATCGATCATCGCAGCGATCACACTCTTGCTTGGAGGCTCGCCGCTCCAAGCCCACTCGCCGGCAATGCCGCACATCGATGCCCTCGGATATTCTTGTTGCCGGCCTTAGCGGGGCGCGACGGTTATTGATGGATGACGATAGGTTCCGTCGGGCGCGAACGCAACGACTGCCGCTCCGTCGACGAGCCATTCGACCTGGCATTCCCTAGATCGACGCGGGAGCGATCCACGGCTGCTGCCGCGGCAATGCGAGCAACGCTCCGTCCTTGCCGATCGCCGAGCACGCGCCGTCCGGCAGGCTGACCTGATACTCGGCCGACAGCGGTCCGCAGCACAGCATAAAGTAGTCATAGGAGGCACGTCGCTCGTTGCCGCTGACAAACTGGCAATGCAGCCGGTAGAAGTTGCGGCGAAGCCGGATGAACGCGGCCGCATCAACCATGTCCCTTATTCGCGCGTTGCGCAGCACCGGACGGCCCGTCGCCCTCAGACCGGATCCCGCCACCGGGTCGGTCTTGAAGAAGTTCAGCCAATCGGCGCGAGACTGATAATCGACCCAGAACGGGCTGCGTACGGCCGCCACGCGCGCGAGCGCCGCATGGAAGCGGTTGGCACCCCGGTGCAATCCGATCTTGGGGATTGACGATGCACTCGTCACGAGCGCGACGCGGCTCCCGGCGACACCGAAATCCGGGTCATAGCGGAGCGCGCGGTCGACAAGGTCGACCCCGATCACCGCGCCAAGGCTGTGACCGAAGATGAGAATTTCGTCCGCCTCCTTCGCGCGCGCAGCGGCAACGATCTGACGGGCGAGAAGCTCGAGCCGGCGGTCGAGGATCGGATCGCCACGGCGGATATAGGTGCGCGAAAAGATCCAGTCGTCGAACATCAATAGAAGATAGAGCCAACGCGACGCGCCTGCCAAGAGAGCGACGAACACGGCGACGGCGGTTGCAATCCCGAGTGACACGGAGCCGCTGACGTCCGCGATCAACGTGCCGGCGAACCCGGCGAGCGCTGCCGTGGCGGCGAAGATGACATACGGATAGAGGAAAAACAGCGCATAGCGCACGCTGGTGCGAGCATAACCCCGGAGCGCGCCACCCGACACGAAGTCCGCGAACGCGAGCAAGCCGAGCGGGATCCGACGCCACGCGGGCAGGCAACCAAGTTCCGTGATGATGTCGTCCCAGCGCACCAGATGGCACCGGCTTTCGACCTGCCAGTTCGGGCCGGAGGTGACGACGCTCCACACCGCCTGATCCGTCTCAACCGCAATTGCCGAGACCGAAGCCGTCGCCGACCAGGTGCGTTCGAACCGCCGCAACTCCCGGACGAATCGTCCGTGCACCATGATCGGCGGGCTGGGATCGAAGCCGCCGATATGAAATACCAGACGCGTTCTTATGGTCGTGTCGGTCACCGGCTCGATCGGTATTTCTTTGCAAAGCGTCTACAGTGCTTAGAGAAAACCGATCTACCGCGGCATGGTGAGACTTTAACCGTCATACCCCTCTGCCCTCCCCCAGGAAGGCTAGCAAGAACTCGACTGGCTATCAATCAAAGGAGGTCGGGCTGGCGGAATATCGCTTTCGGCCCGACAGTTTTGAAGTGCGCCATGTCAGGGCTGTCGGATCCGGTTTCGCTGTTGGGCAAGGCTTCTAACGGCGAGAGCACCGGCCTCACTGCCCGGTTCGAACCAGCGACATCGATTTCCACGAGAAGTCCCAGGACTTGCGCGAAAACGCCCAGGCCAGCACATAAAATGCCAGCGCGAGCAGATAGAGGAATGCAAATCCGAAATACATCGAATTGTATTCCATCACGCCACCGAACAGAGCGCCCATCAGATTGTAGGCAAACGCCGTCGAGATATTGATCCTGGCCTCGCCGATCAGGCTGGAGAAGATGATGCCGGCGAAGAACAGGGGAATGGTCAGCACGAAACAGCTCAGCGCGAGCTGCATCAGCGGCGGACCGAACACCCATTGGCCGTGACTGGTCGCCAGACCGTATCCAATCAGCAGGCTGACGAACAATCCGAAATAGGCGGGCCCTGCGAGCTTGCGCGTCGCTGCGCGTGACGATCAGGTTCGCCAGGAACGCCATCACCAGCACCAGCATGATGGCCGCAGCGATCACGAACCAGGTCCCTCCGAGATGCAGTCCAAGCTCGGTGATGGCCTTGGTTTCCACCAGCATGAAGCCGGAGCCGAGGAAGAAGAAGGGCAAGTAGCTGCGGTCGATGGGATCGGTAAAGCCGATGGTCTTGCGCACGAAGAAATAGCTGAGCAGAAGAACCATCCCGAGTGCGATCATGTAGGTGACGGGATAAGCACGCTCGACCATGTAGAAGAACGGCCAGTCGTCGGTCGGAACTGCGGACTCCGGATAGGCCTGCGAGAAATAGTCGGAGACATCGGTAAAGCCGATCGACGCGAAGGCGTTCACGTCGGGCATGGTGACGGGCGCGCCTTTCCTGACGATAAAGGCGGTGGTTTTCGAGAAATCATACAGCACCCGCACGGCCAGCGGCTTGCCGGCGCCCGGCAGCTCCCGGAGAATCTTCGACAGCTTGAACCCGAGCGCGTCATTGACCAGGGTGAACGAGATCGAAAGCACGCCGTTGGGCTTGAGAAGCCTGTAGGCTTCGGCGATTCCTTCGCGCGTATACACGTATGAATCCACGCGCAGGTTGGAGGCATGGCTCAACGCCGTATGCGAATCCAGAACGCCATAGACGATCAGGTCGTATTGCTGGTTCGCCGTACGGAAGAAGTTCCGCGCATCGTTGATCGACAAATTGACGCGGGGGTCGTCGTACGGACGCTCGGGATGATATTTGGTGCCGAGGAATGCGATGGCCGGATCGATCTCGATCGCATCGACATGGCTGGCGCCGAGCCGCAGCGCGGTCGCCACATCGTTGCCGCTGCCCGAGCCGACGATGGCAACGCGCTCCGGCGTTTTCTTGAAGTTATAGGGAAACTCGTAATAGGCACGGACATAGCGGTCCGCATCGGATTCCTGACCGCGCTTGCTGTCCGCAAAATTGTAGACCTTCTGATAGTAGCTCCCGCCCGACAGGATCTGCATCAAGCCGTCGGCCTTGGCCGTCCGTTCCAGCAACTGGTAGGGCGAATAGATCCGCTGCGTCTCGGGCTGTACGGGCCAGGCCAGGATGGCCATTAGAACGCAGAAGCTTGCGATCCCGACGGCCAGGAAATCGTCGCGCGAAAGCACGAACAGCAGCATGACCCCGCCGGTCACCGCAAACCAGATCACCGGCGGCGTCCAGTACAGGCTCATCACAAACAGCGCGACGACCCCGAGAACGCTGCCTGCAAGGTTGAGGCTGTAGGCGTTGAGCGAATTCGAGCTGTGCAGGAGTTTGCCGCAGAGCTGGCCCACCGGATAACAGATGCATGCGCAGATGACGAAGCTTGCCCCGAGCAGGAAGTAGACCGGCAGATCGAACGTGCTGAGCCAGCCGATCGAGAATATCAGGTACGCCGCGCCGGTATCGTAACGCAATAGCGTGATGACACCGACGAACAGCGCGAGCATCGGCAGCACCAGCGCCGGCGCGCAGGGCTGGCGTTCGGCGACCGCGTAACCCGCGCCGAGACCAAGGAAGCACGCCAGCATCGTGAAATTCTTGTAGAACGAATACACCGGAAAAACCGATGCGAGCCAGCGGATCAGCACAAGCTCCAGCAACAGGCTCAGCATCGTCACCAGTACGATCGATCTGATCTTGGTTTTCGTGCTCAGGTTGGCATAATCGGCCTCGAAGCCGGCGCCCATCAGCCCGACCTGGCGCTCCAGCGGCTCGGCGAGCGAATTCCAGCGAAACAGCGCGCCCAGTGCGATCAATCCCGGCGCAATCCGGATCAAGCAGCTTGCCAGCGCCGCCGCATCGATCGTTTCAAGCTGGAACAGGCCGAACACCGCGATCGTCGAATAGACGAACAGCAGGCCGCTCAGCGACAGGCAAAAGATGCGGACGAGGCTGCGGTTGGGATTGTGGGTGGAATTCATCATGAACTGGGCCGGGGGCGTTTGTGGGACGGCGCGCTGCCGCTCCACCGATTGTGAAAGGGACGAGCGTGCGTCAATTCGAAAGACTAGGCAGGTTTGCTTAAGAGGCTGTTACCGGCCCGACGCACCGAAGCGGCCAGCGGCTACGATGTTTATGACGAATTAAAGCGCGCGAGGCCCGGCTTGGCTTGCCTATGGCGTCCCGGCGGTATTGAAACGGGAAAGGTCGCAATCCGGTTCGGCATACTTCGCCCGCCGCATTCCTTCGCGGTCTTCGATCACGGTCGGACGACAACGCGCTTGCCAGAGGGCGCGTCCCTCCGCGTCGGCCTTTTCCTCCTCCACCGATCGGGGCCGGGCGGCGCGAATGACGCTGTTGCCATTGACGGCGAAGTTAGTCGCCTGGCTGGGGCTAAGCGGCAGTCCGGCGGCGATCGCCGCCTCCTTGGCTCTGGCCGCGGCGGCCGCGGCTCTTGCGGCCTGCGCCGCGTCGGCCGCGTGTCCATGATCCATGTCCCATGAACCCCGTGGACCGCTTTGCGCCGATGCTGTCGAAACGCTGGCTGCGACAAAAACCAAGACGGCTGCAATGGTACGCATCTTACATCCCCGCAAAAAGGAGTCCGTCGTTCACTGCTAGTCGGCAAAGCTTGAGGGCGCGTAAAGCGGGCTGGTTAGCGCGCTCGCAACGAGATGCAGCGAATTCTAACGATTTGGGGGTTTGCAGAGGTCCGCTCGGTCTACGGACCTCTGGTTCGCTCGTTCAAGCCCTGTCCGGCCCGATGCGTACCAATTGCTTGCCGAAATTGGCGCCCTTCAGGAGGCCCATGAAAGCAGCGGGCGCGCTGTCGAGACCTTCGGTGACGAATTCACGATGCTTGACCTTGCCCTCGCGTACCCATTGCGACATGTCACGCAGGAAGTCGGCATGACGCGCGGCAAAATCGCTGACGATGAATCCCCGGATCGTCAATCGCTTGGTCAGCACGTTGCGCATCATCGAGGATGCCCATTTCGGCGCCGAAGCTTCGGTGTCGTTATAGTGCGCGATCAGGCCGCACACGGGAACGCGCGCGAACGCGTTGAGCAGCGGAAACACCGCCTCGAACACCGCGCCACCGACATTTTCGAAGTAGACGTCGATGCCTTTCGGGCAAGCCTCTTTCAAATTTGCCGCCAGATTGGGATCGCGGTGATCGACGCAATCGTCGAAGCCGAGTTCGCGTTTGACGTAATCGCATTTGTCCTTGCCGCCCGCGATGCCGACGGCGCGCGCGCCCTTGATCCTGGCGATCTGGCCGACCGCGGAGCCGACCGCGCCGGATGCGGCCGCAACCACCACCGTCTCGCCCGCCTGCGGCTTGCCGATGTCCAGTAGGCCCGTATAGGCGGTCATGCCGGGCATGCCGAGCACGCCCACCGCGGTCGAGACCGGCGCCAGCTTCGGGTCGATCTTGCTAAGTCCCTTGCCGTCCGAGAGGGCATGCGTTTGCCAGCCGGCGCGCGACAGAACGATGTCGCCCTTGGCAAAACCCGGATTGTTCGAGGCGACGACCTCCGACACCGTGCCGCCCTCCATCACGCCGCCGATCGGCACCGGCGGCACATAGGACGGGCCCTCGCTCATGCGTCCGCGCATATAGGGGTCGAGCGACAGCCAGATCGTGCGCAGCAACACCTGGCCCTCGCCGGCCGCCGGTATCGCGCAGTCCTCGACACGGAAATTCGACGCCTTTGGTTCGCCGACGGGGCGAGAGACCAGAACGATGCGCTTGGCTTGTTGAGACATTGGTTTCCTCCTGTTTTTGGTTTTACTTTGTTCATTCATTCTCGTCATTGCGAGAAGCGAAGCGACGAAGCAATCCATTCTTCCTTGTTGGCAAAGCTGGATCGCTTCGCGGAGTTTATCATCGGGCGCGCATTCGCGCGACCCGTTGGCTCGCAATGACGGTTCTGATCTAAGCGGTGATTTTCGCCAGCGCCGCGTCGAACGCCGCGGCCGCGCTCGGCAAATCCTTGAAGGTGCGAATTTGCCGTGTTTCCTGCGCGTCCTTCTCCGAAACGACCGGCCGGACCTCGGAGAAGGTTTTGCCGCCTTCGATCATTCCAGCCGGCGCGCTGACGTGAAACTCATGGTCCTCGATCGGCGCGTCCTTCATCAGCCAGACACCCAATGTCACGATGCCGTTGCCGCGCCGGTAGGAGATATAGCGATCGATCGCCACCGTTCCGTCTCGCTGATATCCGCCGAGCTTGGCGTAACCCTTGGCATCCAGAAGCTTATGCGATCGAAATCCCTTCACGTCAGCCGACTTTGCCTTCGCGGTCTGCTCGGACAGATCGTACTTCTCCGCCATCTGCTTGCCGACTGCGGCAAGCTGCCCTGCAACGTCATGCTCGAATTCCTTCAATTCGGTGCGCGGCTTCGGCGCCTTGCGGGGCTTTGCGGCATCCCGCTTTTCCATCTCGGCCTTGCATTGAGCGATGAGGCTCTCGACGGATTTGCGCTCCGCGTTGACAAGCAGATTCTTCAGATCCTGATCTGAAAGCGCCGCAATCCTGTCGTCAGACCAATCAACCATAAAGACCAGCTTCTCGTCTTGACTTGTGAAGAGACCAAAGTTGCGCGACCGCGGGTCTTCAAACAATACCGCGTTTCGCCTGTCTTGTGGGAGGCAATTTGGGCTGAAGCCTGATGGGTTCTGATCGAAAGTACCGGCCCGGCGCAAAATCTCCAGAGAATTACACGCCGCCTGGATAGTTCGGGCTCTCCCGCGTAATCGTGACGTCATGGACGTGGCTTTCACGCAGGCCGGCGCCGGTGATACGCACGAATTGCGCCTTCTCGTGGAACTCGGCGAGGTTGCGCGCGCCGACATATCCCATTGCCGCGCGCAGGCCGCCACTGAGCTGATGCATGACATTGCCGACCGGGCCCTTGTAGGGCACCTGCCCCTCGATCCCCTCGGGCACCAGCTTCAACGTGTCCTTGATGTCCTGCTGGAAGTAGCGGTCGGCGGAGCCGCGCGCCATCGCCCCGACCGAGCCCATGCCGCGATAGGCCTTGTAGGATCGACCCTGCCACAGGAATACCTCGCCCGGCGTCTCGTCGGTGCCGGCCAGCAAGGAGCCGACCATCGCGATGTCGGCGCCGGCAGCGAGCGCCTTGGCCAGATCGCCGGAATATTTGATGCCGCCGTCCGCGATCACGGGGATATCGGCTTTCTTGGCGGCTTCAACGGCATCCATGATCGCGGTCAGTTGCGGCACTCCGACACCGGCAACGATGCGCGTGGTGCAGATCGAACCCGGACCGATACCGACCTTGATTGCATCCGCGCCCGCATCGATCAGCGCCTGCGCCCCCTCGTAGGTGGCGATATTGCCGGCGATCACCTGCACCGCATTTGACAGCCGCTTGATGCGGTTGACGGCCTGAAGCACATGCGCGGAATGACCGTGCGAAGTATCCACCACGATCAGGTCGACGCCGGCATCGATCAGCCGCTCGGTGCGCTCGTGACCGCTCTCGCCGACCGTAGTCGCGGCGGCCACACGCAGACGTCCCTGCGCGTCCTTGCAGGCCAAGGGATGCGCGACCGCCTTTTCCATATCCTTGACCGTAATCAATCCGACGCAGCGAAATTGATCGTCGACCACGAGCAGTTTCTCGATCCGGTGCTTGTGCAGCATCCGCTTGGCTTCGTCCTGGCTGACGCCCTCGCGCACCGTGACGAGGTTTTCATGCGTCATCAATTCCGAGATTTTCTGGCGCGGATCTGTCGCAAAGCGCACGTCGCGGTTGGTGAGGATGCCGACCAGTTTGCCCGGCACGCCCTTGGCGGCGCCGGTGACCACGGGAATGCCGGAGAAACCGTGATCGTTCATCAGGGTCAAGGCGTCCGACAACATCGCCTCGGGGCCGATGGTCAGGGGGTTGACGACCATTCCGGATTCGAACTTCTTGACCTGCCGCACCTGGGCGGCCTGGCCATCGACGTCAAAGTTGCGATGGATGACGCCGACGCCGCCGGCCTGCGCCATCGCGATCGCCATGCGCGCTTCGGTGACGGTGTCCATCGCCGATGCGATGATCGGAATATTGAGAGGGATGGAGCGCGTAATGCGGGAGCGGATGTCCGTCTCGTAGGGCAGAATTTCAGAAGGGCCCGGCTTCAGAAGGACATCGTCGAACGTATAGGCTTCACGGATCGCCTGAAGTCCCTGCGCCATTGCCAACTCCTTTCGGCGGCGTACCGCCGCGGTATAAATACGGATGAACGTCGCCTTCGGCTGCGCTAGCTGCGCTGCCGTCGAATCGAGGCCCATCGGTGGGGTTGACGGGGGTCGATAGCATGGCCGAACGCCGAATCAAAGGGTTTCGCAGCGATGTCCGGGCTTTTCGCCGCCGAAAGCTGCTTTTCTGGCGTCTCGCGCGGATAACCCGGTTTCGGCAAGCGTCAGCCCGGGTAACCCGGCGGCGGACCGTGCTGGCGGATCGCCTCCACGACCTCCCGATGCCTGCGTTCTTCCCGTTTCATGTGAACCGCGATCAGCGCATGCGCCGAGGGTACCAGCAGCAGAACATGGAAAATCAGCCCGAAAATCACGCAAAACACGATCAGGATCAGGTTGAAAATCGCCGAAAAAGGCTGCCCGTTCAGGAGCAGCCCGAGCGGCGGCACGAGCGCAGCGAGGACATAAATCATGGTCGGATCTCCGGCGGCGTGAACCAGGATTTAGGTGGTTTGGCGGGTTCCGCAATGGCCTGCGCGACGAGCGGCTGATACAGCCCCCTCTTCCATCCATCTCCGTCCCTCTCGCCGAATCTTCATGAACAAAGGACGTCAGATCCCGCTCATGGTGGTCACCGCTTCATGGAGGTGGGAGTCCATCTGTTGAAAAGATCCACCTGTTTTGGAAAATGAAGGGCTCCACTCTTGCTGCACAGCGTTTCTTTCTGATTGGCGAACGATTTTGGTCTCTATCCAGAACATTCCGTTCCAGCGGGACCACTTCCGGTAATGACCCGAAGCGGACATTGCCACCCTGATCTGATAGGCTTTCAAATTGGCATTGTAACAGCGGAGGGTTGCATGCGCCGGCGAGATTTCATCAAAGTCATTGTCGGTTCGACAGTCGCGTTTCCGCATTCGGCTGTTGCGCAGCAGCCGTCGCTACCCGTGATCGGATTTCTTAGCAGCGCGTCACTGAACGAATACGCGATCCGCCTAAGTGCGTTCCGGCAAGGGCTGAAAGATGCGGGCTATGTCGAAGGCCAGAACGTCACCATTGAATATCGCTGGGCGGATGATCAATACAACCGACTTCCGGCACTCGCAGCCGAACTGGTTCACCGTCAAGTGAACGTAATTGTAGCGGGCGGCGGCACACCTGCGTCAATGGCGGCCAAGGCGGCGACTACGACCATTCCAATCGTCTTCGCAACAGCGGCCGACCCGGTTGCGAGCGGGTTTGTCGCCAGCCTGGACAAACCCGGCGGCAACGTCACCGGCGTGACCAACTTGAACGTGGAGATGGGTCCGAAGCGACTGGAGTTGCTGCACGAACTGTTGCCCAGCGCAACTATCATTGCAGTACTCATCAACCCGAACAGTCGCGCCCTTGGTGAACGCTTTTTGCAGAGCTTGCAGCCAGCGGCCCGTGTCCTCGGAATGCAGCTCCGTGTTTTCAATGCGAGTACTACACGCGATCTCGATACTGTGTTTGCGGCACTGGCCCAACAGAAAGCCAGCGCACTTCTGATGTGTCCCGACGTTTTTTTCAATGCCCAGGTCGAACAATTTGCCGCGCTGGGAATTCGGCACGCCGTGCCGGTGGTCTATCATTACCGCCCATTCGTAAAGGCTGGCGGCCTGCTGAGCTACAGCAGCGATGAAAGCGAATATTATCGTCTGGTCGGCCTTCAGGCCGGGAAGATTCTCAGGGGCGAAAAGCCAGCGGACCTCCCGGTCATGCAATCGACGAAGGTTGAGCTGTTGATCAATCTAAAGACTGCAAAGGCGCTCGGGATCACCGTGCCGCTCTCGCTGCTAGGCCGGGCTGACGAGGTGATCGAATGAGCGCGATGTCTGGGTCTGGTTGGAAACGGACATGGTGCGATGTCCGACTTGAGTCTGCTCTGAGATCTGAAGCCGACATCGATCACGCGATCCACCCCGTCGAGGGCGTTCACCCCGTTCCTCAATATTTGGGTCCTTCGTTGAAAAGGCTTACAACCAGAACAAGATTGGCAGAGATCCGGCAAAAATGGCCTCATGAAATTCAACTGGTTTACTAAGTGATTGACAGAACGAGGCTAATCCCGCTCATCGTGGCCACCGCTTTGTTCATGGAGAACATGGATTCAACGGTTATCGCCACATCGCTGCCGGCGATCGCCGCCGACATCGGCACCAGCCCGCTGACGCTGAAACTCGCGATCACATCGTATCTATTGTCGCTCGCGGTGTTCATTCCGGCGAGCGGCTGGACTGCCGATCGTTTCGGCGCGCGCATGGTGTTCTCGATCGCGATCGCCGTGTTCATGATCGGCTCGATCGGCTGCGCGCTGTCCACCTCGGTCACCGACTTCGTGATCGCGCGCATCCTGCAAGGCGCCGGCGGCGCGATGATGACGCCGGTCGGGCGGCTGGTGCTGCTGCGCTCCATCGACAAAAGCGCGCTTGTGAACGCGATGGCATGGGTGACCGTACCGGCGCTGGTCGGCCCGGTGATCGGCCCGCCGCTTGGCGGCTTCATCACCACGTACTTTTCCTGGCACTGGATCTTCCTGATCAACATTCCGATCGGGCTGCTCGGCATCTTCATGGCGCTGCGCTATATCGACCCGATCCGCAGCGAAGATCCCAAGCGCTTCGATCTCTATGGGCTGGTGCTGGCCGGGATCGGGCTTGGCGGAATCGCGTTCGGCCTTTCGATCGCAGGCCTCAACCTCGTGCCGTGGACCGTCGTCGTCGCACTGATCGCCATCGGGATCATTTCGATGACGCTTTATGGCATCCACGCCGGGCGAACCGCTTCGCCCGTTCTGGATTTCTCGCTGCTGCGCCTGCCGACGATGCGCGCCAGCATCATCGGCGGCTTTCTGTTCCGTCTCGGGATCGGCGCGTTGCCGTTTTTGCTGCCGCTGTTGATGCAGGTCGGTTTTGGCCTGTCGCCGCTCAAATCGGGGCTGGTGACGTTTTCGTCCGCGGTCGGCGCCATGGGCATGAAGACGCTTGCCGCGCGGATCATCAAGACTTTCGGTTACCGCAATATCATGGTGATCAATGCGGTCGTGAGTTCGGTATTCCTCGCGGCCTGTGCGCTGTTCACCATCGCAACGCCGCTGCTGCTGATCATGATCCTGCTTGTGGTCGGCGGCTTCTTCCGCTCGCTGCAGTTCACCGCCATCAACACCCTGGCATATGCCGAAGTTGAACCGGCGCAGATGAGCCGGGCCACCACTCTGGTCAGCGTCAACCAGCAACTGGCGATTTCGGCCGGCGTCGCGGTCGGTGCATTCTCGGTGGAATCGACCATGCTGATGCGCCATGTGGAGGCGCTGAGTGCGGGCGATTTCGCGCCCGGATTCATCGTGGTCGCCATCATCTCGACGATTTCGGCCTACTTCTTCTACGAGATGCCCGCCGATGCCGGTCATCAGGTGTCGGGGCGCGGCGTCATCGTCGTCACCAGTCCGGAGCGCGACGCCGAACCGGAGGAAACCGCAGCGACCGAGACCGCCGATGCCAGGGATCAGCGGCTGGGGTAGGTTGCGGTATAGATTCTGCCGATTCAACTCACGGCCATGCCGCCCATAACTTGCCTACAAACCGCCGACCGATGCTATCTTTCGTGGGTACGAGCACATAAGCCGATCTTCTCAAGACGGGGCTAAATGGTGTCGATTGCCGATCGAGTTGCCACACCAACCATTGCGAGCGCAGCGGACACGATCGCGCAGGGACCCGCGCCGGCGACCGTCGTGAAACCGGTTATTACGCTTCCAGTGGGGGCCGAGCGCGAATTGCGGATCGATCTGTTCCGCGGGCTGGCGCTGTGGCTGATCTTCATCGACCATATGTCGCCCGATATTTTAACCTGGTTCACGATCCGCAGTTACGGTTTCAGCGACGCCGCCGAGATTTTCATTTTCATCTCGGGCTACACGGCGGCGTTCGTTTACGGTCGTGCGATGCTGGAGTCCGGCTTCGCGGTCGCAACCGCGCGCATCCTGCGGCGGGTCTGGCAGATCTATGTCGCGCATGTGTTCATCGTTGCCGTCTTCCTCGCGGAGATTGCCTACGCCAATTTCGAGAACCCCTTTTACTCCCAGGAAATGCGCGTCGTGGATTTTCTCACGAACCCCGGTGTCGTCCTGCTTCAGACCCTGCTGCTGCGATTTCGCCCGCTGAACATCGACGTGTTGCCGCTCTATGTCGTGCTGATGTTTTTTCTCCCCGTCATCCTGTGGGTGATGAAGTGGAGGGCGGATGTCGCGCTGGCGCTGTCCGTCGCACTCTACGCCGCCACCTGGCAATTTGACCTGTACCTGACAGCCTATCCGAACGGCTTCTGGGCCTTCAATCCGTTCGCCTGGCAATTGCTGTTCGTGTTCGGTGCGTGGTGCGCGCTCGGCGGCGGCAGGCGAATGTCACCGATTCTCTCGTCACCGATCACGCTGTGGATTTCGATCGCCTATCTGCTCGCGGCGTTCTGCGTCACAATGACCTGGTATTTCCCGCAGTTGAATTTTCTGATGCCGCGCCGGCTCGAGCAATGGATGTACCCAATCAGCAAGACCGACCTGGATGTGCTCAGGTTCGCGCATTTTCTGGCGCTGGCGGCGATCACCGTGCGCTTCGTGCCGGGCGACTGGCCCGGATTGAGATCGCGCTGGCTGTTGCCAATGGTCCTGTGCGGGCAGCATTCCCTTGAGATTTTCTGCCTCGGCGTGTTCCTCGCATTCGCCGGGTATTTCCTGTTGGCCGAGATCTCTGGCGGCATCGGCCTTCATTTCCTCGTCGGCTTTCTTGGAATTTTGATCATGTCCGCCGCGGCCTGGCTGAATTCATGGTACAAGCATTCCGACAAGGGTATGTCGCGGACAGCTGGCGGTAACGCTGACATCGCGGGAGGGGGCTAACGCTTACCGCACCGCCGCCGTTGCCACCGGCCGGATCAGCGCCCGACGGTCCTTGACGTATGCGATGGTAACGCCAAGCCGTTCGACGGTGCCGATTACCTTGCCGTCGAGATCGTTGTCGCAATTCATATGGGTCGGCGCGATAAAGAACTCGGACTGATTCCACTGGGGCTTGAAGTCAAAGTGCAGTTGCGGGAGCGTGACGGTCTTCTCGAACGGCAGGCGTTCTCCGCAAACCGCGACGGAATAGACCTCCGGTGGCCGGCTGGCGTCGACGAGCTCGCGGCGCAGATAACCTTCCAGCTGATTTAGCGCTTCGGGCATGCTGCTGAACCAATAATCGAGATCATAGCGCCGCGACGCACCCTCAAGACCTCCGACGACAGTGTTGTAGAACAGGTATTCGTACGGGTGCAGCCTGACCAGGGTCGCTGCGTTCAGGAGCAAGCATGCGGTCACGACCACGAACCCGCCGGAGGCGACCAGGCGACCGCGCGTCGCGAGCGCCGTCACCGCCGCATCGAGACCGATGCCGGCGAGGACTGCCAACGGTGGAATCACGAACAGGAAATGGCGCAATCCGGTGAACGCCGGACCGCGCCAGATCACCTGGCAGGCCAGGGGAAAAATCACCGTCAGCGATACCAGGGCGATATCCCTGCGCCGCAGCACCTTCGCACCGGCGGCAAGACGCGGTAACAGCGCGAACAGCATCGCCAGTGCCGCACCGAACAGCGTCAGCAACGGCACGCGGATCAGAATGTAGATCGGCACATATAGTCGCGGCGCATTCGCCATTTCGTAAACCTGACCGGCGAGGACCGTGCGGACGCCGTACTGAAACTCGGAGAACGCGAGCAAGCCGCGGATCGGATTGAGCGGCGCCAGCGCCGCCCACGGCCAGGCGAGGATCATGATGACGTAGGCGAGCAGCAGCGCCGGCAGAAGCCGCAGCGACGATTCGATCGCAAAGCGCCACTGCGGGCGGCCGTGGCCCGACCGAGGCAGGTACAGGACGATCGCGACAACGACGTACACCACCAGCAGCAAACCGAGGACCCGAATGCCGAGCGCTGCCCCCGCCAGAAGGCCGAACGCTGTCAGGTCGCCGGCGCGAGGCGACGGCAGGGAGCGCGCGGTACGGATCAGGAACAGCGTCGCGGCCATCATCGCGGCGGCGAAGGGAATGTCCTTGGTGTGGTTGAACATGGTGCCGTACCACGCGCCGCAGACACTCAGCCCGACCGCGGCGATCAGGGCCGCGCGCGGGCCCGCGATCAGCCGCGCGGTCGCGGCAGCGGCGGCGATCCCGCTAATGCCGATCAGCGCGCAGAGGATATGGCGCAGATCATACGGATCGATCGGAACCAGATGGCTGAGGAGGACGGCAGCGATGTCGAACAGGCCGCCATAGAGATACAGGTTCTGGAAGTTGAAGACGCCTAAGGCCGTGAAGCCGCTGGTATAATAGGCGATGATCAATTCACCGTAGTGATGCTGAACGCTTTCATCGTTGGAGATCGCGTAGTCTTTGAAGGTGCACAGCGCAATGACGACGAGCGCGGCGATGAGGACGATGGTGGCGATATCGTAGGCGTTGAAACGCGCGATCCATCGTGTCGACCTGCTCCGGGGAAAAGATCTTTCCGCAATGCCGGGGGTCCGTTCTCCGGTTAGCTCCAGCTCAGTCATGGTATGAACTAACACCTGCTATGGATCACCTAATGGGGTTGGCCACCCTCACGTTGATACGCATGGGACGCACCAGCGGCACTAGATCGTTATGTTGGTCAGTCAGAAAAGACTTTTTCAACAGCATCGGTCAATCGTATCGGCTCAACCAGCGATTGGATAGGGACGAAAATCAGTTTCGCGACTGCAGAAATGCTTGCCTATGCTCAGGATAGCCGCCTTATCCGTACGGCCCGAAACCCCGTTGCCAACACATAACGCTCAGAGGAATCCTTGCGGCTCGACGCCGGCTTGACGTGCTTGACGCTGGCGAAGTCGTGCTTGAGCTGCGTCATCAGGGTGGCATCAGCGCCGCTCTGAAACACTTTCGCGACAAAGGTCCCGCCGGGATTGAGCACCTCGGCCGCGAAGGCGGCCGCTCCCTCCACCAGACCGAGGATCCGCAGCTGATCGGTCTTGCGATGGCCTGTCGTATTGGCGGCCATGTCCGACAACACGACATCGGCGCGGCCGCCGATCATTTTCAAAAGCTTGTCAGGTGCGTCTTCCCTTAAAAAATCAAGCTGCGCGAAGGCAACACCCGGGATTTCCGGCATTTCCAGTAGATCGATGGCGATGACCTTTCCCCTGCCATCGGCCGCGCCCACGCGCCTGGCCGCGACCTGGCTCCAGCCGCCGGGCGCCGCCCCGAGGTCGACCACGGTGATGCCGGGCTTGAGAAGGTGATGCTTGTCGTCGATTTCGATCAGCTTAAAGGCGGCGCGCGAGCGCCATCCGTCCCGCCTGGCCTGCGCCACATAGGGATCGTTGAGCTGCCGCTCCAGCCAGAGTTTTGACGACAGCTTGCGTTTGCCGCCTGATTTTACCGTGACATGCAGCCGCCCGGTGGTGTCTTTCGCCATATCGATCGCTTGCTCTCGAGAATGATGCCGCTCTGGCACTCCGCCGGCCAGTTGCCCTATCGGCTTCCACCGAACGCGCCGTCCTCGCGCATCATGTCGACCAGCATGCCCTCGCGTAAGCCCCGATCGGCAACCCGCAGCCGGCGCAGCGGAAACGCATGGCGGATCGCGTCGAGAATGGCGCAGCCCGCCAGCACGAGGTCGGCGCGCTCGACGCTGATGCAGTTGTTACTGGCGCGTTCCTGATAGCTCATACCAAGCAGACGCGCGACCGTCGCGGTGATATCGGCATCATCCATCCAGACCCCGTCAATCCTGCGGCGCTCGTATCGCGCCAGGTTGAGATGTACGCCGGCGAGCGTCGTCACCGTGCCGGAAGTGCCGAGCAGGTGCATATCCCCGAGATCGGCGCCGTGCTCGGCCGCGAACGGGGCTATGTGCCGGGCGACCTCCGCCACCATCGAGGCATAGGATTGCGGCGTGACATCCTTGCCGCCAAAATGTTCTGCCAGCGTGACGACGCCAAGCGGGATCGACATCCACGCCTTGATCCGCGGAGCTGCGTTTGGCTCGTCCGGATGACGCTCGATCCGAACCAGTTCGGTCGAACCACCGCCGATGTCGAACAGAATGGCGCCGCGCCCGTTCGGGTCAAGCAGCGGCGAACAGCCGATCACGGCGAGCGCCGCTTCGGTCTCGCGATCGATGACCTCGAGCCGGATGCCGGTTTCGGCGGCGACACGGTCGCGGAAATCTTCGGCATTCGAGGCCGCGCGGCAGGCTTCGGTCGCGATCAGCCGCTGCCGCTTCGCCTTTTTGGACTGGATCTTGTCGCGGCAAATGCTGAGCGCAGCGATGGCGCGATCGATGGCGGCCTCGCTGATGCAGCCGGTCGCCGAGATGCCCTCCCCTAACCGGATGATCCGCGAGAACGAATCGACCACGCGAAATCCCTCGCCAGTGGGACAGGCGATCAGGAGGCGGCAATTATTAGTGCCGAGGTCGAGCGCCGCGTAGACGCCGGTTCCCGGCGGATCAATCGGTCCGGCCGCGCCGCTTCTGCGCGGCCCCTGACCGTCGCCTCCGCGCGGCCCAAGGCCATCGCGAAGCCGCGTCTCATCGTTCATCCAAAATGTCTTTCCGCGGCCATGCCAGGCCAACGAGGAATTTCCGCTCGCCGAAACTCTAGCAGCGCGCCGCCATGGCGCAACAGCCCGACATAGGACCATGCCCAATCAGGCGTTGTCGTTCTAATAAGGGTGGCTTATCTGAGGGCAATCCGTGAAATCGGGCAAAAACAAGCATTTCAGGACCATTCAATGCAGGATCATCCGTCATCAGTTTCTCTGGAAAACACTATCGCACTGCAAAAATTCGGCGTCGGGCAACCAGTCCGCCGCAAGGAAGATGACACGCTGGTGCGGGGGCTGGGCAAATACACCGACGATTTCAACCTGCCCGGCCAGGTCTATGCGTGGATCGTGCGCTCCAGCCATGCCCACGGAATTATCCGCGGGATCGACACGTCCGCCGCCAAAAAAATGCCCGGCGTGCTCGGCGTCTGGACCGGAACCGATCTTGCCGCCGCCGATTACGGCCCCTTCACCTGTGGCCTGCCGCTGAAGAACCGGGACGGCACCCCGCTGTTGCAGACCAACCGCAGCGCGCTGATGTCCGACAAGGTGCGCTATGTCGGCGACCCCATAGCCTTCGTCGTGGCCGAGACGCTGGCGCAGGCGCGCGATGCCGGCGAAGCCGTGGTGCTCGATATCGATCCCCTCCCCGCCGTCACCAGCGCCGAAGAGGCTGCAAAACCTGGCGCACCGCAGCTTTACGATCACATCCCAAACAACGTAGCGCTGGATTATCACTATGGCGACGCCGCCAAGGTCGAGGCCGCTTTTTCCGCCGCCACCCATGTCACAAAACTCGATATCACCAACACCCGCGTTGCCGTGGTGGCGATGGAGCCGCGCGCCGCGCTTGCCTCCTACGACAGAGCAAGCGAGCGCTACACGATCCAGGTTCCGACGCAGGGCGTCGCCGGCAATCGCTTGAACCTGGCAAAAAACCTGCTGAAGGTCGCGAACGAGAAGGTCCATCTGCTGACCCCCAATGTCGGCGGCTCCTTCGGCATGAAGAACATCAACTATCCCGAATATATCTGTATCCTGCACGCGGCGAAGGTGCTGGGCCGTCCGGTCAAATGGACCGACGAACGGTCGACCAGTTTTCTGTCAGACAGCCATGGCCGCGCGCAGCAGATTCATTGCGAACTTGCGCTCGATACCGAAGGCAAGTTCCTCGCGCTCAAGGTGTCGGGCTACGGCAATCTCGGCGCCTATATCAGCGGAGTTGCGCCGCTGCCGCTCTCGCTCAACGTCGGCAAGAACATTGCCAGCGTGTATCGCACGCCGCTGATGACTGTCGACATCAAGACGGTTCTCACCAACACCACGCTGATGGGCGCCTATCGCGGCGCCGGACGTCCCGAGGCCAACTATTTCATGGAGCGGCTGATCGATCGCGCCGCCGATGAGATGGGCATCAACCGGCTGACCTTGCGCAAGCGCAATTTCATCAGGCCAGCGCAAATGCCGTTCGCGGCGTCCTCCGGCGTCACATATGACAGCGGGGATTTCCAGGGCGTCTTCAACAAGGCGCTCGAGATCTCCGATCACGCCAATTTTGCCCGGCGCAAGAAAGAGAGCCGCAAGCGCGGCAAGCTCCGGGGTATTGCGATCGGCTCGTATCTTGAGGTCACCGCCCCTCCCGGCGTCGAACTCGGCAAGATCGTGTTCGAGGATGACGGCTCGGTGCGGCTGATCACCGGCACGCTCGACTACGGCCAGGGCCACGCGACGCCGTTCGCCCAGGTGCTGTGCGCGCAGCTCGGCGTCCCCTTCGAGAGCGTCAGGCTGGAGCAGGGCGACAGCGACGTCGTGCATTCCGGCAATGGCACCGGCGGATCGCGCTCCATCACCGCCAGCGGCATGGCGATCGTTGAAGCCTCGAAGCTGGTCATCGAAAAGGGCAAGCGCGCAGCCGCGCATCTGATGGAAGCGGCGGAGGGCGACATCGAATTCGCAGGCGGCCGTTTCACCATCGCCGGCACCGATCGCAGCATCGACATCATCGAGCTGGCGCGTCGTCTGCGTGGCAGCAAGATGCCCGAGGGCGTGCCATCCTCGCTCGACGTCGACCATACGACTGACGTTGTGCCCTCGACTTTCCCCAATGGCTGCCATGTCGCGGAAGTCGAGATCGATCCGGAAACCGGGATCGTGCAGATCGTCCGCTATACCGGCGTCAACGACTTCGGCACCATCGTCAATCCGATGCTGGTGGCCGGACAGATGCATGGCGGTGTCGCGCAGGGCATCGGACAGGCGCTGATGGAGTGCGTCAGCTACAACTCCAACGGCCAGCCGATTACCGGCTCTTTCATGGATTATGCGATGCCGCGCGCCGAAGACATCCCCATGATGGAGGTGGGCGACCATCCGGTGCCCGCCAAGACCAATCCGCTGGGCACCAAGGGGTGCGGCGAAGCCGGCTGCGCCGGCAGCCTCTCCACGATCGTCAATGCGGTGCTCGATGCGCTCTCCGAATACGGCATCACCCACATCGACATGCCGTTAACTCCGGAGAAGATCTGGCGCGCCATCAGGGACGCGAAGAAGGTGGCGTAAGACGCGGTGTTAACGCGATATAGCGACTACGCGCACAGCCGTCGTCGCCCGGCTTGACCGGGCGATCCAGTATCCCAGAGGCGGTCGTGACCAACCGAGAGACCGCGGCGTACTGGATCCCCCGCTTTCGCGGGGGATGACAATTGATGATGTGGACGCGTAGTGCCCTTTTCCCCTACGCCGCGGCCTGCTCGCGCGGCTGCCTGCTCCCTCGCCCCGCTCTTCGCGGGGAGAGGCTGGGGTGAGGGGTTGTTTCCGCAAATTCCGCAGATGAAGTACCCGTGGTGACCCCCCCTCACCCGAAATTCTCGCAATGCGAGAATTTCGACCTCTCCCCGCAAGCGGGGCGAGGTAAGAAAAGTGCCTACGCTGCTGCCTGCTCGCGCGGCTGGTAGATGGCGACGTGCTGGCAATGGGCGAGCGGGGTGCGGCCGTTGGCGACAACAAGCGCGTCCAGTTCGACGAAGCGGTGGCCCTTCTTTTCGTAATTGCCGGTGACCCTGGCGCGCGCGGTGATTTCATCGCCGGATTTGGCGGCGGAGAGTAGCTGCATCCGGCTGCCGACGTGAATCCACGGACCCAAAATGGCGTTATCGACCAGCAGGCGGTTCATGACCCGCTGCAGCAGGCCGGGATGGCCAAGCCCTTCGCTGGTGTAAATCGGATCGCGCTCACGGATGTCGGTCAGATATTCCTTTGCCGCCTCGCCGGCCCAGGCGCGCGGCACCGTGCCCAGCCACTTGCCGAGTTCATATGACGTTGCATCGACAGGCCTGCGCTCGGCCACAGCGGCGGTTTCGGTGAAATCCGAAATCGACACCGATGGTGCCGACGCGGGCAACGAGGCGCTGCCGGTGGCGCAGAGCTGGCCGCGGCTCTCGACTTCGATCGCCAGCACGCCATTGCTCTCTTTCCCGGTGACGTCAGCGATCTCCCCGTCATAAACCGGTTTGACGAAACGCGCCTCGATAAACCCGCGCTCGAGAAACGCGCGGCCCCATTTCGCGACCGGCTGATGAATCATATAAGCCATCACGTCGACGCCGGGGACAAGCCCGCCGCTAAACCCGAACCGTTTTGCCACGGTGTCGTCGTGCATCTTGTTTTCGGAAAGTTTCGCGGTGTTGTAGGCCTGGACGCGATACGCTTCGCTGCGGCTTGTCATGTCCTGGGTTTCCCCTGATTTTTGTTGCCTTTTCGCGCGGCAATCGTACGCGAAGAATATGCCGTGACAAGCATGTTCCGATCCCTGTTTTACTCGCAATTCCGCCTGCGATGGGGTACCACCCGCTCCGGAGCGCCATGCGTTCCCAACCTAAAATTCCAACCGATGTCAGCAGTCTTGAACACCACCCGCATCTATGTCGACGCCGATGCCTGCCCGGTCAAGGACGAGATCTACCGCGTCGCCATCCGGCATGGGTTACCCGTGAGCGTGGTGGCCGGTCAATTCATTCGCGTGCCACAGGATCCGCTGATCGAGCGCGTTGCCGCCGGTTCCCGAACGGATGCCGCCGACGACTGGATCGCGGAACGCGCCGGAAAGGGCGACATCGTCATTACATCGGATATTCCGCTCGCCAGCCGCTGCGTGAAGGCAGGCGCCGAGGTGATCGCGCCGACCGGCAAGCCGTTTACAGAAGAATCGATCGGCATGACGCTTGCGGTACGCAACCTGATGACCGATCTGCGTTCCGCGGGCGAGGTAACCGGTGGCCCCCGGTCGTTCGCCCCGCGTGACCGCTCGGCGTTTCTCGCCGCACTCGATCAGACCATCCGCCGCATCCAGCGCCAGCGCGCCGATCAATCCGCGCCAAATCGGAATTGACGAACAGCAATGGCGCCGCCACTGATCCAGTTGAAAGACATCAAGCTGACCTTCGGCGGCACGCCGCTGTTGTCGGGGGTCGAACTATCGGTATCAGCGGAGGAGCGCGTGTGCCTGATCGGCCGCAACGGCTCCGGCAAATCGACGCTGCTAAAGATTGCAGCGGGCCTTGTGGAGCCGGACAGTGGCAGCCGTTTCGTGCAGCCCGGCGCGACCATCCGCTATCTGCCGCAGGAGCCGGATTTCGCAGGCTTTGAAACGACGCTCGCCTATGTCGAAGCCGGTCTAGGTCCCGGCGACGACCGTTACCAGGCCCGTTACGTTCTGGAGCAGCTCGGGCTTCACGGCGACGAGAACCCCGCGCATCTTTCCGGCGGCGAGGCCCGCCGCGCGGCGCTGGCGCGCGCGATGGCGCCCTCGCCCGATATTCTGCTCCTGGACGAGCCGACCAATCACCTCGATCTCACCACGATCGAATGGCTGGAGAGCGAACTCGACAGCCGCCGCAGCGCGCTGGTCATCATCAGCCACGATCGCCGTTTCCTGTCGAACCTGTCGCGCTCTACTGCCTGGCTCGATCGCGGCCAGATCAGGCAGATCGAGCGCGGCTTCAGCTCCTTCGAGGCCTGGCGCGACGAGGTGCTGGCTGAAGAGGAGCGCGACCAGCACAAGCTCGACCGCAAATTCGTCAACGAGGAGCACTGGCTGCGCTACGGCGTTTCCGGCCGCCGCAAGCGCAACGTCAAGCGGCTTGGAAACCTCTACGCGCTGCGCCAGCAGCGGCGCGACCATCGCGGCGCCACCGGGGATGCCAACCTCGCCGCCGCGGAAGCCGACAAATCCGGCAAGCTCGTCATCGAGGCCAAAAACATCAGCCGGTCGTATGGCGGCCGCCAAATCGTCGATGGCTTCTCGATTCGCGTGCTGCGCGGCGACCGCATCGGCATCGTCGGGCCGAACGGCGCCGGCAAGACCACGCTGGTCGACATGCTGACCGGCGCCAATCCGCCCGATAGCGGCACCATCCGGTTCGGCGCCAATATCGAGATGGCGACGCTCGATCAGCACCGCGAAAGCCTCGATCCCCGCTCGACGCTGGCGGAGGCGCTGACCGGCGGCCGCGGCGACCAGGTGATGGTCGGCGGCAAGCCGAAGCACGTGGTCAGCTACATGAAGGATTTTCTGTTCGCGCAGGAGCAGATGCGCACGCCGCTGGAAGTGCTCTCGGGCGGCGAGCGCGGACGGCTGATGCTGGCGCGCGCGCTGGCAAAGCCCTCGAACCTCCTGGTGCTGGACGAGCCGACCAACGATCTCGATCTGGAAACCCTCGACGTGCTCGAGGAAATGCTTGGCGACTACGAGGGCACGGTGATCCTGATCAGCCACGACCGGGATTTTCTGGATCGCGTCGTGACCTCGGTGATCGCGCCGGAAGGTGACGGTCGCTGGATCGAATATGCCGGCGGCTATACCGACATGCTGGCACAACGCGGCGCCGACCTGAAGCGCGCGGCGATCAAGGTTCCCGTTGCCGGGGTCGTCAGGGAAGCGAAAGCCGCTGCGCCCTCCGGCCCATCGAAGCGGCGGCTCAATTTCAACGAGAAGCACGCGCTGGAGACGCTGCCGAAGAAGATCGCGAAATTACAGGCCGAAATCGCCAAACAGCGGCGGCATCTTGACGATCCCGATCTGTTCCAGAAGGATCGCAAGAAATTCGACCAAGCCTCTGACATGCTTGCGAAAGCACAAAAGGAACTTCAGGAGGCAGAGGACAAGTGGCTGGAGCTCGAAGTGCTCCGTGAAGAGATCGAACAGGCGTAAGCCGCATTCGCCGTCATTGCGAGGAGCGTAGCGACGAAGCAATCCACAGTCACCATACCGAACTGGATTGCTTCGCTTCGCTCGCAATGACGAGGATGTTGACAATGGAGTAAACCCCGTGACCACACCTCTCGCCGCCAAAATCGCCCGGGAATATGGCACGCCCGCCGCCGTCATCGACATGGACCGCGTGGAGCGCAACATCGCCCGCATCCAGGCCGCTTGCGACACCGCCGGGGTCGCCAACCGTCCCCATATCAAGACCCACAAGAGCCCAATGCTGGCGAGGCTTCAGATCGCCGCCGGCGCAAAAGGCATTACCTGCCAGAAACTCGGCGAAGCCGAAGTGATGGCGGGCGCCGGCATCGACGACATCCTGATCAGCTACAACCTGATCGGCGAGGAGAAGATGGCGCGGCTCGGCGCGCTGCAGGCCAAGGCCAACATGACCGTCGCCGCGGACAACCCGGTCGTGATTGCGGGCCTGCCGCAGGCGGCCGGTATTTCCGGGCGCCCGCTTTCGGTGGTGGTCGAATGCGATACAGGGCGCAAGCGCGCCGGCGTCGAAACGCCGGCGGAAGCCATCGCTCTCGCGCGCCAGATCGCCTCCTCCCAGGGATTGGTGTTCGCCGGCTTCATGCTGTACCCGACCGAGACCGGCTGGGCGGAGGCGCAGAAGTTCTACGACGAGGCGCTGGCCGGCGTGCGCGCGCATGGGCTGGATGCGGCGATGGTTTCCACCGGCGGCACGCCAAATCTCAAGAATGTGGGAAAACTCAAAGGCGCCACCGAGCATCGGCCCGGCACCTATATCTACAATGACCGCATGCAGGTCGCCGCCGGCGTTGCCGGCTGGGACGATTGCGCGCTGAACATTTATTCGACCGTGGTAAGCCGCGCCGGCCCGGACCGCGGCATTCTCGACGCCGGCTCGAAGACCCTCACATCGGATACCGGCGGCGGGCTCGACGGCCACGGACTGATCCTCGAGCATCCCGAGGCGAAGATCGCGCGTTTCGCCGAGGAGCACGGCTTCCTCGACCTCACCCGCAGCAACACGCGCCCCAATGTCGGCGATGTCGTACGGATCGTGCCGAACCATGTCTGCGTCGTCGTCAACATGATGGACGAGGTGGTGATGGTCCGCGGCGATGAGATCATCGGCACGCTGGAGGTGGCGGCGCGCGGGAAGTTGCGGTGACCTCAACCTGAGGAGCGCGCTCTTGCGCGCGTCTCGAAGCATGGACCGCGGGCCTCATGGTTCGAGTTCGCGCAGCTCTGCTGCGCTCCTCACCATGAGGATCAAGCCACTTCAACGCACCTCTCCCCGCCGCAGCACCCGTCGCAAAGCACGCCTGCAGCAGATAACCGCCGGTCGGGGCTTCCCAGTCGAGCATTTCGCCGGACGCGAAGACCCCCGGTAAACGGCGGATCATGAAGTCGGCGTCGATTTCGCTGAAGGCTATCCCGCCCGCGGTCGAAATGGCGCGTGCGATCGGCGCCAGACCATTGAGCTGGATCGGCGCGGCGTTGATCAGTTCGGCGAGGTTTTCAGGTGAAAGCGCCGAGAGCAACACGCCCGATACCTTCGCCGCTTCCTGCAACAGGCCGATCGCAACAGGTGAAAGATGCACGGCCTTGCGCAGCCAGTTCGAAAACGAATGCTTGCCTCGCGGCGCCGACAACCGTGCGGCCAGGTCGCGGATTTCCATGTCGGGGCGCAAGGCAATCCGCAGGGTTGCCTGTCCCGAACTCAAGATGGCCTCACGCAACTGGGCCGAGAGCGCATAGATCGCGCCGCCCTCGATGCCAGTCTGCGTGATCATGGCTTCGCCACGAACGGTTTGACGGCCAAACGACAACGCAACGCCCTTCAGGGGATGGCCCTCAAAACGGTCGCGAAAGATGCTGGACCATTGCACCGTAAACCCGCAATTGGCCGGCTTGAGCTGCGATATCACAAGGCCCTTCGGGCCGAGAATTTCCGCCCACATCCCATCGGACCCGAGGCGTGGCCAGCTCGCGCCGCCCAGCGCAAGCACGGCTGCGGCGGCGTCAACGGCGTGTCGTCCGTCCGGAGTTTGAAACAGCAAGCGGCCATTCTCATCCCAGCCGGTCCAGCGGTGGCGCAGCTTGAATTGCACGCCCAGGGCATCCAGCCGCCGCAGCCACGCGCGCAGCAGTGGCGAGGCCTTGAACGCTTTCGGAAATACCCGCCCGCTGGACCCAATGAACGTCGGCTGTCCCAACGCTTCGCTCCATTGGCGCAAGGCATCCGGCGGAAATGCCGTGATCGCGGTTGCGAGCTGCGGCATCGCTTCGCCATAACGCCGGAGAAACGCGGGCAACGCTTCGCTGTGCGTCAGATTGAGTCCGCCGCGTCCCGCCATCAGAAATTTACGGCCCGCGGAGGCCATCGCCTCATAGATCGCGACCTGCGCGCCGCCTTGCGCCAGCACCTCGGCCGCCATCAGCCCGGCCGGACCGGCGCCGATGATAGCGACCTGAGTTTTGGAAAGGGGTGACATCCACGCAGCCTATGCCGGATTTCGACGCCACACCCAAGCCGACCGTCAGAGCTTGATCCCCGCCCTCGCCGCGGCCTGGCCCACATATTTTTGCGTCTGCTGGAACGCGCCTTCCAGCGCCTTGGCCGTCGACATGTCGCTGATTTCGGCGAAATGCGCCGATACCGCCTCTGGGGTCCAGTCGGATTGGGCGAGGTTGATGCCTTCGGTTTCCAGGATCCTGATCACCGCGAACGAGCCCGCGCCGGCGCCCATGATGGTGCGGGTCGGCGCGTCCTCGCCGAGGAGATAAAGTACCGCCGGCGTGATCGCCTCCGGCTTCATCAGCGCCAGCGCCTGCGGCGGCAGCAATTCCTCCGTCATCCGCGTCGCCGCCGTCGGCGAAATCGTGTTGACGCGGATGTTGTTCTTGCGGCCTTCCTCGGCCAGCACGTTCATCAGCCCGACCATGCCGGTCTTGGCCGCGCCGTAATTGGCCTGGCCGAAATTGCCGAACAGGCCCGACGATGAGGTGGTCATGACGATACGGCCATAATTGCGCTCGCGCATGCCGTCCCACACCGCCTTGCAGCAATAGAAGGTGCCGGTGAGATGCACGTCCAGCACCTTGGCGAAATCGGCTATGTCCATCTTGCCGAAGGATTTGTCGCGCAGGATGCCGGCATTGGCGCAGAGCAGATCGACGCTGTTCCATTCCTTGGTGGCGCGATCCACCATCGCCTTGACCTGCTCGAAGTTCGAGACATCGGCGCCGTCGGCCATCGCCACGCCGCCGGCTTTTCGGATTTCCTCGACCACGGCTTCCGCAGGGGTCAGCGACCCGCCGGTGCCGTCACGGGCGCCGCCGAAATCGTTGACCACGACTTTCGCGCCGCGGCTCGCCAGCCCCAGTGCATGCGCGCGTCCAAGACCATTGCCCGCACCGGTAACGATGGCGACGCGCCCGTCAAACCTGATTGTCATGAGTAGGATTCCTGGATTCTGTCTCTTTCGTCATGCGCGGGCTTGACCCGCGCATCCATCAAAAAGAAACCGATGACGATGCCATTCTTGATCAGTGATGGATTGTCGGGTCAAGCCCGGCCATGACGGGTGGGCTCAAGCAAAATAAATCAGGCCGATCCAGTCGGCCACCAGCGCGGGCTTTGCCTCGCCCTCGATTTCAACGGTCACATTGGTGCGCGACAGCAGTTCGGTCGGCTTGCGCAGCGTGGCATCTGCCAGCGTAAAGCGGCCGCGAACGCGCGAACCGGCGCGCACCGGGGAGATGAAGCGCAGCTTGTCGAAGCCGTAATTCACGCCCATGGTGGTGCCCGAGATGACCGGCATCACCTCGTAGGACATGATGCTCATCAACGACATCGTCAGGAACCCATGGGCCACCGTCGTCCCGAACGAGGTTTCGCGTTTGGCGCGCTCCGGATCGACATGGATGAATTGATGATCCTCGATCACATCGGCATAGACGTTGATCCGCTTCTGATCGACCAGATGCCATGACGACACGCCAACCTCGTGGCCGACCATCTTTTGGTAGGCCTCGAGCGAAATCGGCGGCTTCTTCCAGACTTCATTCATTCGATCAATTCTCCGCAGTGCCTCGTTTTCCGAAATTCACGAACTCCCTAGCTCCCGGCCGCCCGCACCTTTTGCAATTCCGGAAAATCCTCTTCGCGGAATTCCTTGCCCCGAAGCGGGTCGTCGCGATCATTGTCGTGCTCCAGACGGCGCAACTGCACGCGGCGGATCTTGCCGGAAATCGTCTTCGGCAGTTCCGTCACCAGCTCAATCCTGCGGATGCGCTTGAACGGCGCCAGCCGCGTGTGCAGGTGCCGAAAGATCGACAGCGCGGTTTCGTCCGAGCGTTCCGCGCCCGACACCAGCAGCACATAGGCTTTGGGGATCGCAAGGCGAATGGGATCGGGGCTGGGAACAACGGCGGCTTCCGCGACCTTTTCGTGCTCGAGCAAAATACTCTCGAGCTCGAACGGGCTGATCCGATAGTCGGATGATTTGAACACGTCATCGGAACGGCCGACGAAGGTCAGGTAACCCTCCTCGTCGGCAAACACCACGTCGCCGCTGCGATAGAGATCGCCGTCCGCGCCGCTCAATTTGCCATCGTCACCCTGGTAACCCTGCATCAGACCGGCGGGCCGGTCGGCCCCGAGCACTAAGGTAACCTCGCCCTCGGTCGTGACCTGCCCGTCGCCATCGGTGATTTGCACACGGTAACCGGGCATCGGTCGGCCCATCGAACCGATTTTTACTTTCTGGCTCGGCGAATTTCCCACCAGCGCCGTGGTTTCGGTCTGGCCGTAGCCGTCCCGGATCGTCAGGCCCCATGCTGCGCGCACCTGATCAATCACTTCGGGATTGAGCGGTTCGCCGGCGCCGCAAACCTCGCGCAGCGATACCTTGAAGTCCGCAAGTTTCTCCTGAATGAACAGCCGCCACACCGTCGGCGGCGCGCACAGCGTGGTTACGCCGCATCTGCCGATGATTGTGAGTAACCCCTTGGCGTCGAAACGCGGCTGATTGACCACGAACACCGTGGCGCCAGCATTCCACGGAGCAAAGAAGCAGCTCCAGGCATGCTTGGCCCAGCCCGGCGAAGAAATATTCAGATGGATATCGCCCGGCTGCAGCCCGAGCCAGTACATCGTCGATAGCGCGCCGACGGGGTAGCTGCGCTGGCTGTGCCGCACGAGTTTTGGCTTGGCCGTGGTGCCGGACGTGAAATACAGAAGCATCGGATCGTCGGCATGGGTCGGCCCATCCGGCGTGAAGGTTTCCGGAAAGTCCGCGGTCCGCTCGTAGGGCAGCCATCCGGCATGGGTCGACGAGGCGCCGACGACGATGCGAATGAGCCGATCGCCCCCGAGGCCTGAAAATTTCGCGACCTGGTCCTGCGAGGCCACCACGACCCTGGCGCGGCCGCGGTCGAGCCGGTCGCGCAACTCGTCCGGCGTCAGCAGCGTTGTCGCGGGAATCACCACCACGCCAAGCTTCATCGCCGCCAGCATGGTCTCCCACAGCGGGACGACGTTGCCGAGCAGCAGCAGCAGATGATCGCCGCGCTTCAGGCCCTGCGCGCGCAGGAAATTCGCGACCTGATTGGAACGCCGCGCCATCGTCTCGAACGATGGCCTGGTTTCACGATCGCTACCGGCGTCGACGATCCACAGCGCCGGGCGATCCTTGCTTTCCGGATTGCGCGCCAGTTCCGCGTCGAACCAGTCCAGCGCCCAGTTGAACGGCACCGGATCCGGCCATCGGAAATCGGTAACGGCCTTGTCGTAGTCCGTCCTGTGCTTGAGCAAGAATTTGCGCGCTTCCTGGAACGTCGTCATGTGCTGCCCGCTATTTTCCCGCCAGCCCGCGGACATGCTGGATGATCCCCGAGAAATCCACCCCACCATGTCCGGCCGCGTCGAATGCCTTGTAGATTTCCTGCGCGTGCTTTCCAAGCGGCGTTGCCGCGCCCACCGCCTTCGCCGCATCCTGCGCCAGCGTGAGATCCTTCACCATCAGCGCCGCGGCAAAACCCGGTTTGTACGCGTTGTTCGCAGGCGACGTCGGCACCAGACCCGGCACCGGACTATAATTCGTTAGCGCCCAGCATTGCCCCGACGAGGTCGATGCGACGTCGAACAGGGCCTGATGCGACAAGCCCAGTTTTTCGGCAAGCGCAAAGGCTTCGCTGACGGCGATCATGGAAACCCCCAGGATCATGTTGTTGCAGATCTTGGCCGCCTGGCCCGCACCGGCGCCGCCGCAATGCACGATCTTCTTGCCCATCTTCTCCAGCACGGGCTTTGCCGCGGCAAATGCCTTGTCGTCGCCGCCACACATGAAGGTCAAGGTAGCGCCTTTGGCGCCGCCGGTGCCGCCGGACACCGGCGCATCGACCGACGCTACGCCGTGCGACGCCGCCAGCGCATGAGCCTGTTTCGCGCTCTCGACGTCGATGGTCGAGCAATCGATGATCAGCGCGCCCTTTGTCATGGACGGAATGACGTCGGTCCAAACCGAAATGACATGCTTGCCCGCGGGCAGCATGGTGATGACGACGTCGGCGCCCTTCACCGAAGCTGCCGCGCTGTCGGCGATTCCCGCGCCGTCGGCCTTGGCCTGGTTCCGCGAAGCTTCCACCAGATCGAAGGCGACCACCTTGTGGCCGGCCTTCACCAGGTTGGCGGCCATCGGCCCGCCCATGTTGCCAAGTCCGATAAATGCGACTGCTGCCATGTCTCATTCCCTCCGCTTGAGGCGTTTCTATCTTGCTTCGTGGAACACGAGTTCGTCGGCGCCGATTTCGGCGAAGTAAGGCGCAACGATCGCGGGGGTAACATCCTCGATCGCCGGCGGCGACCAGCGGGGATTGCGATCCTTGTCGATCACAGCCGACCGCACGCCTTCGCGAAAATCGTCGCTGGCGAATACTTCGAGCGCGGCGCGATATTCCCGAACCAGGCATTGCTCCAGCGAGGACGAAGCCCGCGCCAGCCGAAGCAGCCTCAGCGCGACAACCATGCCGCGCGGCGACTTCTCGTTCAATGTCTTAAGGGTCGATTGCGCCAGTTCCGAACCATCCCGTTGCAGGGCCGCGACGATATCCTGCATCCGGTCGTGGGCAAACCAGCGATCGATTTGCGGCTGTAGCGCCGCAACAGGCCCCGATGTCTCGCCGGTTGCGAAACCATCGATCGCGGCTTTCACCTCGGGTGAACCCGCGCCCGCTGCGATGTTGACGAGCGCCTCGCGTAACGCCGCAAGTTTGCCTGATGGGACAACCGTATCCGCGAAACGGGCATAAACCGCATCGGGACCGTTCATGGTCTGGCCGGTCAGGCCGAAATAGGTACCGATCTCTCCCGGCGAACGCGAGAGCAGCCAGGTGCCGCCGACGTCCGGAAAGAAACCAAGACCGACCTCCGGCATCGCAAGCTTGGTCCGCTCGGTGACGACGCGGTGGCTGCCATGAGCTGAAAGGCCGACGCCGCCACCCATTACGATGCCGTCCATGAAGGCCACATAGGGTTTCGGGAACCTGGCGATGCGGGCGTTGAGAATGTACTCCTCGCGCCAAAGGATCTTGCCGAGGTCGCCCTTGACCTTCGAGCTTTCATACAGCGCCCGGATGTCGCCGCCGGCGCACAGGCCGCGCTCGCCGGCGCCCTCCAGCAGGATCGCCCTCACCGCCGGATCGGCCTCGAATTGGTCGAGCGCCTTGTCGACGTCGCGAAACATCTCGAGCGTCACGGCATTGATCGCCTTCGGCCGGTTCAGCCGGATAACGCCGACGGCACCTTCGCGCCGCGCGATCAGGTCGGGTTCGGAACCCGCTATGGCGGCAGCCTGGGCCGTCATCGTGCGCCCTCGATCAGCTTGCGCGAGATGATCAGCCGCATGATTTCGTTGGTGCCCTCGAGGATTTGATGCACGCGCAGGTCGCGGACGATCTTTTCGATGCCGTATTCGCTGAGATAGCCGTACCCGCCGTGCAATTGCAGCGCCTGATTGGCAACCTCGAAGCCGACGTC
Organism: uncultured Alphaproteobacteria bacterium; assembly: GCA_963742425.1. Lineage (GTDB taxonomy): Bacteria > Pseudomonadota > Alphaproteobacteria > Rhizobiales > Xanthobacteraceae > Bradyrhizobium. The sequence continues at coordinate 50,086 of CAVULR010000001.1, read as the reverse complement.
GGTGCCGAAGCGTTTTGCCATGGCGCACAGCATGGTGGCGTCGGCATCCCTGCGGTCAAGCGCGGCTGCCGCGCGCCACACGAAGGTTCGAGCAGCCTCCAGTTCGGTCGCCATGTCGGCGAGGCGAAATTGCAGGGCCTGGAATTCATCGAGCCGCTTTCCGAAGGCCTTGCGCTCTTTCATATAGGCCAGCGACTTGTCGAGCGCGCTTTGCGCCCCGCCAAGCGAACATGCCGCGATATTGATGCGGCCGCCGTCGAGGCCCGCCATCGCGATCTTGAAGCCGATGCCCTCCTCGCCGAGGAGGTTGGTGACTGGCACCCGCGCATTTTCGAAAATCACCGCGCGCGTCGGCTGGGCGTTCCAGCCCATCTTGCGCTCGTTGGCGCCGAACGAGAGCCCGGGTGTGTCGCCCTCGACCACCAGCGTCGAGATGCCGCCGGGACCATCCTGACCGGTGCGGACCATCACCACGTAGATGTCGCCCTTGCCGGCGCCGGAAATGAACTGCTTCTGGCCGTTGAGCAGGTAATGATCGCCGTCGCGCACCGCGCGGGTCCGCAGCGCCGCCGCGTCCGATCCGGCACCCGGTTCGGTCAAGCAGTAGCTTGCCAACAGTTCCATGGCGCAAAGCTTCGGCAACCATTTTTTTCGCTGCGCGTCATTGCCGAAGGCATCGATCATCCAGGATGCCATGTTGTGGATCGAGATGAATGCCGACACCGTCGGACATCCCTGCGCCAGCGCCTCGAAAATCAGCGCCGCATCGAACCGGGTCAGCGCCGAGCCGCCGACGTCGTCGCGGATATAGACGCCACCGATGCCAAGGGTGGCCGCCTCGCGCATCACATCGACGGGAAAATGCTTTTCCTCATCCCAGCGGATCGCATGCGGCGCGATCTTTGCCGCGGAAAAACTCCGCGCCATATCGCGAACCGCAATCTGGTCCTCGTTGAGAGCGAACTGCATTCGGTATCCGCGCTTGCCTTAAGAGATCGTGCGCACGCTCAATTCATCGTCGGAATCGAGAACTCCGCGCCTTCCTTGACGCCGGAGGGCCAGCGTGCGGTGACCGTCTTGGTCTTGGTGTAAAAGCGGATCGAATCCGGCCCGTGCTGGTTGAGATCGCCGAACCCGGACTTCTTCCAGCCGCCGAAGGTATAATAGGCGATCGGCACCGGGATCGGCACGTTGATGCCGACCATGCCGACATTGACCTTGGCGGCAAAGTCGCGGGCAGCATCGCCGTCACGGGTGAAGATCGCCACGCCATTGCCGTAGTCATGGTCGGACGGCAGGCTCAAGGCCTCGTTGTAATCGTGCGCGCGCACCACCGAGAGCACGGGACCGAAGATTTCTTCCTTGTAGATCCGCATATCCTTGGTGACGTTGTCGAACAGGCAGCCGCCCATATAGAAACCGTTCTCGTAGCCCTGCATCTTGAAGCCACGGCCGTCGACCGCGAGCTTGGCGCCCTCCTTGATGCCGATCTCGACATAATTCTTGACGCGATTGAGCGCTTCCTTGGTCACCAGCGGACCATAGTCCGCCGACGGATCGATCGAGGTGCCGATCTTCAGGGATTCCACCCGCGGAATCAGTTTGTCCATGAGACGGTCAGCCGTGGTCTTGCCGACCGGCACCGCTACCGAAATCGCCATGCAGCGTTCGCCGGCCGAGCCATAGCCCGCGCCGATCAAGGCATCGACGGTCTGGTCCATGTCGGCGTCAGGCATGACGATGGCGTGGTTCTTGGCGCCGCCGAAACATTGCGCGCGTTTTCCTGTCGCGGCCGCGCGCTGGTAGATGTATTGCGCGATCGGGGACGAGCCGACGAAACCGACGGCGCGGATGTCGGGATCATCGAGGATGGCGTCGACGGCTTCCTTGTCGCCGTTGACGACGTTGAGGATGCCCGGAGGAAGTCCCGCCTCGATCATCAGCTTGGCGAGTTCCATGGGCACGCCGGGATCTCGCTCCGACGGCTTCAATACGAACGCGTTACCGCAGGCGATAGCGGGCGCGAATTTCCACATCGGAATCATCGCCGGGAAGTTGAACGGGGTAATGCCGGCGACCACACCCAGCGGCTGCCGCAAGGAATAGATGTCGATGCCGGGACCAGCGCCTTCGGTGTATTCGCCCTTCATCAAATGCGGGATGCCACAGGCGAATTCGACCACCTCAAGGCCGCGCTGAATGTCGCCCTTGGCGTCGGGAATGGTCTTGCCGTGCTCGCGCGCCAGGAGGTCGGCGAGCTTGTCGTAGTCGCGCTGCGCCAGTTCCAAAAACTTCATCATCACCCGGGCGCGGCGCTGCGGATTGGTCGCGCCCCATTCCACCTGGGCCGCCTTGGCGTTTTCGACCGCCGCGCGCAGTTCGGCCTTGGAGGCCAATGCCACCTGGGCCTGCACGTCGCCGGTCATGGGCTCAAACACATCTGCGAACCGCCCCGAGGTGCCCTTGACCTCACGGCCACCGATAAAATGTCCGATTGTGCGCATGTGCTCCTCCAATATCCCTGCACGTATACCTGCAGGTGCCGGTTTTGACGGCATCTTGCAGTCTTTACACCCTTTGAAAAGGGTTTCGACGCGCGGCGCATTTGCGAAAATGCGGGCACGGCCCGCGTTCCCGGCTACCTACGACCATTGTCCAATGCGATTGCCGCGGCTCGTTTTCATTGCCGTCGCAGCGCGGCGGCCTTTTTGGCTCGAGATCTCTTCGCCGTACGCTTTACCGCGCCCGCGCGGTCGAGCACGGCGTCCCGTCCGGCACCGAGAATGTAGTCAGAAAAGTCCCCATTGCCCGCTATGCGGGCCAGCACCAGCGTCCCCATCATGGTTGCGAGGGCACCCAGCGCCCGCTTGCGCTCAGCCTTGTGGGGTTTGCCTGGCACCAGCGCAGCAAGCATCTCGATCATCTGGTCGAGCTTGGCGACGAAGGCTTTCCGGGTCTTCGGGCTCTCGCGGGCGATTTCGGCGCCAAGCGCCGGAATGGCGCAGCCGTGACCGGGATCGTCGCGGTGTACAGCGGTCAGATATGAATCCACGATTGTCGCCAGCCGCCTGTCGGGCGGCGTCTGTTCGGCGAGCTTGCGCCAGCGCTCCGTCGAGCGGTCCATCGCATAGGCAAACGCCTCGATCACGAGAGCTTCCCGCGAATCGAAATGGGCGTAAAAACCGCCATGGGTGAGGCCCGCATCCTTCATCAGGTCAGCCACGCCGATGCCATGCGCGCCCCTCTCGCGCAGCCGCACCGAGGCCTTTCTCACGATCCGCGCGTGGGTTTCCAGCTTGTGTTCCCTGGAGTAACGCATCAATTATCCCATAATATGTTTGCGGTCATATCATCGCATTTCCCGCCGCAGAAAGCTGCTTTTATCTCCTTCGCCCCGCCCCCAACGATTGAAGATTGTAATCGCGTGCATTGCGAAGCCGCGCGTGCGGAGACTTGATAACCTTTCCTTTGGCGAAAATCATTCCCGATTTTACACCGCGTTCCGCAAATAGCAGAATTGAGGTCAAGGTCGCTACCCTGCCCCGACGCCAGCATGTCGAAAGACGCGCAACCCATGGTGGTATCGTGCTGCCGTGGGCTGCTTCATGATAAATGATGACTGTAATATTACAAGCGACAGCCACGCAACGCGTCGGTGGGATCGCGACCCGCTTCTCCCCCTCCCCTTGACAAGTCCGGGATTTTGCCCGGGAAGTGGTGCCATGCGCTGAGGTTGGCGCAACTTGCGAATTGCGAGATCATCCCATGCATATGCTCAATCCCTATTGCGGCGTCGAGCGCGACGCGCGCGGCGTCGTTCGCCTGACGATCTGCAACGCCGGCTCGCTCAATATCCTGGGATCGGCCGTGATCAACGGCGTTCGCGAGGGTCTGGAGGTGCTTGCGACCGAACGGCGGATACGGGTACTGGTGATCGCCGGCCAAAGCGATAGAAGCATGATCGGGGGCGCCGATATCAAGGAAATGGCCACGCTCGATCAGGCGTCCGCCGAAAAGTTCATCACGGGCCTGCGCGACCTCTGTGAGACCGTGCGCGCGTTTCCGGGACCGGTGATCGCGCGGATGCCGGGCTGGTGTCTCGGCGGCGGGCTCGAGGTCGCCGCGGCTTGCGATTTCCGGATTGCGGCGTCCGACGCCAAATTCGGCATGCCGGAAGTCAGGGTCGGGATCCCCTCGGTGATCCATGCGGCGTTGCTGCCGCGGCTGATCGGCTGGGGCCGCGCGCGCTGGCTGGTCATGACGGCGGAAAATATCGATGCGCCGACCGCGCTGGCATGGGGGCTGGTCGACGTGGTCGCACCACCAGGCGGCCTCGATGCCGCGATCGAGAAGACGGTAACAGCCCTGCTGGAATGCGGGCCGGAAGCCTTGCGCGCTCAGAAAGCCCTGCTCCGGCAATGGGAAGAATTGCCGCTGAAGGAATCCGTCAACCTCAGCATCGGCGTCTTCGGGCAATCGTTCCTGACCGACGAGCCGCATCGGTTGATGCAGGGCTTTATCGACCGGAAGCGGTAGGCTTCGCTATCCGCGCCTTACGGCCTGATCGTCATGTTGGTCGCCGGCCCCGGCGTTCGCAACGGCTCGGCGAGCCGCGCGAACTCGCAGAGCAGCGAACGGGTCTTGCGCGGGTCGATGATCTCCTCGACCCAGAACCGTTCGGCCGACCGAAATGGCGAGCGCAACTTGTTGAGACGATCCTCGATCTCCTGCAATTTGGCTTTCGGATCGTCCGACGCATCGATGTCGGCGCGATAAGCCGCCTCGATGCCGCCTTCCAGCGGCAGCGAGCCCCAATAGGCCGAGGGCCAGGCATATCGGAGTGAGAACCGGTCGGCGGGCTGGTGCACGACACCGGCAACACCGAACGAATTGCGCACGATGATGGTGCACCAGGGAACCGTGGTCTGGTTGACGGCAGCCATGGCGCGCACGCCGTGACGGATGGTGGCGGCCTTCTCGGCCTCCAGCCCAATCATGAAACCAGGACAATCCATCAGATAAACCACCGGCAAGTGGAATGTCTCGGCGAAGTCGACCCAGCGTACCACCTTCTGGCAAGCCTCCGCCGTCCACGACCCGCCATAGTGAAAGGGATCGCTGGCCAGCAGCAGCACGGCGCGGCCTTCCAGACGCGCGAGGCCCGTGATCATTGGGCGGCCGAAATTCGCAGCCACCTCGAAGAACGAGCCTCTGTCGACGACGGCGTCGATGATCGGGCGCATCTTGTAGACCTGGCGCCGGTTGCGCGGCACCACCTTCATCAACGATTCTTCCGATCGTTCCGGATCATCGTCGCAAGGTATGGTCGGCGGCAACTGGTAGACCGACGACGGCAGATAAGAGAGAAAGCGCTTGGCGCACGCAAAAGCCTCCGCCTCGGTATCGACGGCATCGTCGACCCCGCCCGCGCGGGTCTGGATGTCCGCGCCGCCGAGTTCCTGCTTGCTGAGATCCTGGCCGAGCCGCTTCACGACTGGCGGCCCCGCCACGAACATCGCCGAGTTTTTTGTCATCACCGAATAGTGGGTGGCGGCCAGCCGAGCCGCGCCGAGGCCCGCGACCGAGCCGAGGCCCAGGCCCACCACCGGCACCTTGGCCATATTCGCGGTCGTGTACCAGTACCAGCGGGTTCCGCCGACGCCCCCTGGCAGATTGGCCGCGCCCTTGGTTTCGATGGTCTTCACCGAGCCGCCGCCGCCGGAGCCCTCGATGAGCCGGATGATGGGTAGACGCAAATCATGCGCCATCTCCTCGGCCATCAAGGGTTTTGTGGAGATCGAGGCATCGGCGGAACCGCCGCGCACCGTGAAATCGTCGCCGACCACGACCACCGTGCGGCCATCGATCTTGCCGCGGCCGAATACGCAATTGGCCGGCGTCAGATTCTTCAGTTCGCCGCGCTCGTCATATTCGGCGCTTCCGGAAATCGCACCAATCTCGTGAAAGCTGCCTGAGTTCGACCAACCCATCAATACGCTCGCGAACGGTGAGCCGGCCCTGGTCGCGCTGACGCTTGACCTTGTCAACGCCTCCCATCGCGCGCGCGAACGCTTCGCGGCGGGCGAGGTCGTCGAGCTCCGGCTTCCAGATCATTCAGTTGCTCCGTCTTGATCTTATTATGGGTTGACACCGAAAGCGCTTTTCCTTCCAGCCGACTGCTGAAGAGTTCGCCGTCGGCGCCTTCCAGCATGCTACCGACCGCGGCGCCCAGTTCCAGCATGCGCGGCGCGACCTCCTTGAGCAGCCGCTTCTCATCATACATCGCCGCCAGAAGACCGATCGTGACGACGACGTAGGTCTGATATTGCGGCGACCAAAGCGGCACGGCGAGGCCGTTGATATGCGGGCTCCATAATCCGCAGGCAACGACATAACCATGTTCACGCAGCAAGCGGCGATTGTTTGCGATACGGGGCCGCAGCAGCTTGGCGCCCTCCGGCAGCTCTCGTTCCATTTCCGCAAGCAAGGCGTCGCCGACGTCCTCGTCGAGCGCGGCGGTGTAGGCATGACCGGCAGCGGTGGTTGCCATGGCGACGCGGCTGCCGGTACTTTCATGCAGACCGAGCGCGTTGGCGGCACGGGCGAATTCGAGATAGACGAGGTGGAAGCGATCGGGAATCAGGAAACCGACCGTTCCCGGCAATTGCTCCGCGATATCCTGCAGCCGCAGCCGGATCAGATTGCGCAGCTGCAGCCCGCGCATCATCGACGTGCTCATGGCGACCGCGCTCGGACCGATGCGGTATTTCTGGTCGCGTGGAAGATAGACCAGTTGCCCCATCCGGGTGAGCGTGTGGGTCAGGCGCGATACCGTCGATCGCGGCAGCCCGCAGCGGTTGGAGATTTCGAGGTTTCCGAGCCGCGCCTCATGGCCCTCGAAGCAGCGCAACACGTCGAACGCGCGCGACACCACCTGAATAACATCGCCCTCACCTGCAAGATCGCTGGCGAGCATTCCCTGCTTGCTAAGCCGCTCCGAGCGTCGTCCCATGCGGTGCCCCTGCCATTCCGCCATGCGGAATAAAATTCCACTTGCAGAACAAACTACCTCAGGCAAAGTGCGGCCACAACAGAAAGCCGTTCCGGCAATGGTCTGTCAGTGTGGGGGGCCGAAGTTTTCTTCCCTGTCGCTGCTGGTCCAACGCGAGAGCTTCTTAGCCCAACCCACACTGAAACCATCAGTTTCCAGAGTCGTGCCGAATCCGAAAGCAGTTCGAAGGCCGCCGCAAGCTGGGGCGAACCTCGAATTCGCGACACCAGATCACGATCCGATCAAATAGAATTGGATCAAGATCTCATCTCTTGTTTGAGCAGGATCATTTCCGGATCATGCTCTTGACGGTCCCGGAGAACGGAATGCCAGAGATCAAGATCGTGACCGAAGTGGCGGGGCGCATCTGTGCGCTTCCGGTAGAGGTCGGCCGCAGCGTCGGTGACGGTGATGACATCGTCTTCGTCGAGGCCATGAAGATGGAAATTCCGGTGGCCTCGCCCGCCGCCGGAACGCTGAGATCGATCCTTGTCAGCCTCGACGACGTGGTTGCGGAAGGTCAGGTACTGGCGATCATCGAGACCTGAGGGCTGTCACTGCGTCGACCACAGCACGCCATTTGCCCAACCCCGAATGCGCCAACCAGGGCTCACGGGGTCAAGTAAAGGAAACTCCAATCCGCCGATCTGTGCGCCAAACGACATGACAATGTTGCGTGCCGTCTTCTGCATCGATCGTGAGGTCAAATGAGTCGGGGATTCGGGCGCGGCTTTCTACTTCCAGGTTGGCACCGCCAATCGAGATGTTGTGGACCGTGCATTCGATGCTGGAGCCCTGGAACGAAATTGTCCCGGCCTTGAGGACCTCATGACGTTCGGTGTTTCGTTTTTCCATCAGCGCAATCCGTTGATTATGGAAGCAGCTTGTCAAACCATTTACCTGAAAGGCGGCAAGAGCCGGTAAATTCCGAATTTCAAAATTAAGTCAAAGGTGCTGTATCTCAGACAAGGTAAACGCCGGGTCAATTTCAATGAGACGGCGACCGCACCTGCCAAAACCTCAGCAACCGGCGCGCGTTCTCCGGTGTAATCTTGGCGAATTGACCTTGAGCCTTGGCCAATTCGCGCGGCCCTATGGAGCCGGTCGAAAATCGGCATTCCAGGATCGCGCGCACCGTGTTCCAGCTAAGGCCTGCTGCCTTGCACGGAATGAGCACGCCGTCGTCACGAAGGCTTTGCATCAAGGGCCGGATGACCTCGATGGTGGTTTGCGACAGCTCGGCGAGTGCAGCGACGGTCTCCTCGTATTTTCGCTGTTTGGCGAACCCGAACAAGGTCGCTTCGTTAAGCTCGCCCTTGTCGCTCAGCAACGCCACGAAAAGTTTGGCGGCGGTGAAGTCGCGAATCTTGGACATTTCGCGGTTTACGCCTGCTGCGACGTTTGCAATTGCAGTTCGAATTTCCTCGAAAAGATGAGGAGGCGCGCGCGCCAGCAACCGAGACCGGACCGCTTCGGTCGCACTTTGTAATAGTCGGTCACGGAGCTCTTTCGGCAGATCGACCCGGATTCCGGTTTCGACCACGAGCTCGGGGTCGGATTCAGCCTGTGCCACGATGATTGCAAATCCGCCAGCGGAAACCCGCGCACCCGGATTGTTGACGATCCGGCGACTGACGGACGGATACCGTCGGGCCAACAACGCGTCGGTGACGACTTCTTTTAGCCACCAACGCCCTGCGATCGCCAACAGGTGCTGCTCCCCCTTGGTTTCCGCGACTTCGATCAGATCCTCAGCGCTCAGGCGCGCGGATTCCGTCAGAACGGGCCCCGCGACGGTGATCTCGTCGTGTCTTGCAAGCCGGCGGACGACTGCGGGCGGTGCCCTGGAGACGGGAGCCAGTTGCGCGCTTACTTCAGCGAGCGCTATGCGGGCGCTGACATCCGCGATTGCCCGAATTTCCAGGGTTTTGACCAGGCGATCAAGCACGTCGTCAAATAGTTCGATCTGCTCGCCAGTGAAGCTGCCCGCGGATGACAGAAACAGATCAGTCACACGCTTGATGGTCGCCAGGCGCTTTTCCGCCGAACCGGTATTTATTGCTGTTTCGACTTCGTCGATGATCGATAAATTTGCGGCTTGCATCGCTCATCCTGAGCGGTTTGGAGCGCTATTCTACGCGAATGACGGCTTTTACAGGAAATACCTGAATGTTCGGTAAAACAGGGAATACGGTCACCGCGCACAGCGCACCGCGGGACAGATCCGAACGCCAAGCCATTGGAAATTCTGCAATGTCTCATCCTGCCCGACACGTGAGCAGCACGTACTGATGCGAACCCGCTGTGCAATCATACCGCGCGGTTTGATTTCAGGGCGAATTGATTTGATCTGACAGTTAGACCACTTCCGACACCGGCTGCATGTCGATGTCGAAGGTTTCCAGGAATTTCGAGGTCATGATGTAGAAGCCGACGGAGAGCTGCAGTTCGACCAGCGCCGCCGGTGTCAATTTTTCGGCTATGGCGTTGAAGGTCGCATCGGTTGGACGGCGCAGACCGACGATTTCATCGGTGAAGGCCAACGCTGCGCGCTGCAGCTCGTTGAAGCAGGTCGCCGATTTCCAGTCCTCGAGCGCTGCATTTTGCTCATCAGTAACCCCTGCCCCTTTGCCGATCTGCTTGTGCGCGACGATCTCATAGGGCGCCTCGCACAAGATACCCGTGCGCGTGATCGCCAGTTCCCGGACGACCGGATCCAGTTCGCCCCGGTGGCGGATCGCCCCGCCGAGCCGGCAATATTGCTCGAGATATTTCGGCGAGTGCGACATCATCCTGAGAATATTGACGTTGCGGTTCTTGCCCAGAATCTCGCGGGTGCGTTCGCTTGATTTAGAAGTATCGCAATAGTCTATCCGGGCCATGGTTCACCTTGGATCTGTAGGCTGTTGTTGACTGCTGAATTGGCATTTTCCGGTCAAAGAGTATCCGGCGGCCGATGCCGGAGCAACCGCCCGGCGAGCAGCGAACACCCGAGACGCCGCTATCAAAATTCCATCACTCGCGCACAAATCGGCTGCGCACGAGCCAAAATGGCGCCGTATTGCTGCTCGACCTTGGCACCGTCGAGATTCGCCGAGTGGGGACTTAAAATCAAAGCGAATATTCGTCGCGGGGTGTTCCGAGTTAAAAATTGACCATCGATCGCGCTCTCTCGCGCAGCGATGAGTCATGCCCAAATTGAGGAAACGTCATGAAGGAAGCCACCAAAAGGGCAGCCTCGGAAGCGCTCGCGCAAACGCTGGCGGTGACGGCGATGCTCGTCATCGCCAGCTTTGTCTTCTATTGGCGATGAAGCCAAACCCAAAACGGCTATCGCCCGGAGGCAACGCGACGAAGCAACCCAGTCCGCGGTTCCGCGTCGGTGGGGTTGCTTCCGCGGAGCCCGACAAGGGGACGGCTTATGTCCTTTCGAAAAACGGAACCAGCCGGCCGGCAAACAGCACAAAGCGCGCGGTGACCTTGTCGCCGATCGCAAGATCGTTATCGCCGTGAGCCATCATGCGAAAGCCCTCCACGGTATCGACGAGAATGACGTTGTAGGGGATATGCGCGCGCGTCTCCGGCGTGGCTGCGCGGCACACCAGCGAGGTGGCGTAAACCGAGCCCTCGCCGCTGGCGCGTTTCTCGACCGGCTCTGGCGCGCCGCAAGCCACGCAGAAGTTGCGCCGGAAATATTGCCGTGCGCCACAGGGCGTGCAGGCCTGATAAACGATCGCTTCCGCGCCGGTAGTCCAGTCGGCTTGCGCCTTGTCGCTCATCGCACCCGCTCCAGGAACATGCTGACATGCGACGACAGCACGCCGCCATCGCCATGCAGCAGCGCAATCGAGGCGTCGCGCACCTGGCGATTTCCCGCGCGCTCCGTCATCTGCAGATGGGTTTCGACCAGATGCGCCATCGCACCGCCAACGCCGCAGTGGCCGTAGCTCAGCAATCCGCCATGGGTGTTGAGCGGCATCGCACCGTTGCGGCTGAAATGTCCGGCGCGCACGCGCGAGGCCGCCTCGCCGCGCCCCGCCAAACCGAGATCTTCCAAGAGCATCGCCAGCGTAATCGTAAAGCTGTCATAGACCGCCGCATAGCGCACATCCGGGATCGTGACGCCCGTGGCTTGCTTCGCCCGCGCGATTGCGATTTCGGCGCCGAGTGCGCTCAAGGCAGGGGCTGCCGTGACATGCTGATGGGTGTGGGCCTGCGCGCTGCCGAGCACGCGCACGCCGACTTCGCTGGTGCGTTCGCGGCTGATCACGAAAGCCGCGCCGCCGTCGGACACCGGGCAGCAATCCAGCAGTTTCAACGGCAGCGCGACCGGTTTCGAGGCCATCACATCGGCCACCGTGATCGGATCCCGGAATTGCGCGCCGGGATGCATCGAGGCATGGGCGCGCATCAGCACTGCGAATTCGGCGAGGTCTTCCTGCGTCACGCCATATTCGTGCATGTAGCGTGATGCCACCAACCCGTAATAGGCCGGGATCGTCGGTCCCAGCGGCACTTCGTAATCGGGATGTCCGACCTGCGCCAGCGCCAGGATCGAGGCGTCGCGGCTCTGCCCGGTCTGCCGGTTTTCACCGGACACGACCAGCACGTGCCGGACCACTCGGGACTCGACGAGGTGATGGGCCAGCATTGTCATGGCGAGCCCCGTGGCGCCGCCGACCTGCACGGCGTGAGCATAAGCCGGCCGGATGCCGAAATGCTCGGCGAACACGGTGGCGAGCATGATGTGCGGCGAGACCGTGGAATAGCCGCAGAGAATGCCGTCGACCTCGGCGCGCTTCAGCCCCGCGTCGGCGATCGCAAGCGCGGCTGCCTTGCTCATGAGATCGAGCGTCGAGGAGCCCTCATGCCTGCCGTAAGCGGTCAGTCCGACGCCGGTGATAAAGCTCATCGCTAGTACGACTTTGGCAGGCCCAGCACCTTCTCGGCGATAAAGCTGAGAATGAGCTGCGGACTGATCGGCGCGATGCGCGGGATCAGGGATTCCCGCAAATAGCGCTCGACATGAAATTCCTTGGCGTAGCCGAATCCGCCATGCGTCATCACGGCCTGCTCGCAGGCATGATAACCGGCTTCGGCGGCGAGATATTTCGCGGCATTAGCCGCCGGGCCGCATGGCAGACCCTGATCATATTGCCAGCCCGCCGACAGCGTCATCAGCCAGGCCGCTTCCAGCTCCATCCAGTTCTGCGCCAGCGGATGCTGAATCGCCTGGTTCTTGCCGATCGGACGGTTGAACACGTTGCGCTCTTTGGCGTAAGCCGCCGCGCGGGACAAGGCCACCTTGCCAAGCCCGACCGCTTCGGCCGCGATCAGGATGCGTTCGGGGTTCATGCCGTGCAAAATATATTCAAAGCCGCGGCCCTCCTCGCCGAGGCGGTCTTCGACCGGGATTTCAAAATTCTCGATAAACAGTTCGTTGGAGTCCACGGCCTTGCGGCCCATCTTCTCGATTTCATGAACGGCGATGCGGCTGCGATCGAAATCGGTATAGAACAGACTGAGCCCGCGGGTCGGGCTTCTCACCTCTTCCAGCGGCGTGGTGCGCGCCAACAGCAATATCTTTTCGGCGACCTGCGCGGTTGAAATCCAGACTTTCTGGCCGTTTACGACGTACTTGTTGCCCGATCGCACCGCGCGGGTCTTGAGCTGGGTGGTATTGAGGCCGGTATTCGGTTCGGTGACGGCAAAACAGGACCTCTCCTTCCCCGAAACGATCGGCGGCAGCATGCGCCTGCACTGTTCATCGGTACCGAACACGACAACGGGATTGAGCCCGAACACATTCATGTGGACGGCGGAAGCCCCCGACATTCCGGCACCCGATTCCGAAATCGTCCGCATCATGATCGCGGCATCGACGATGCCCAATCCGGAACCGCCATAGGCCTCGGGAATGCAGATGCCGAGCCAGCCGGCATCCGCCAGGGCCTTGTGGAAGTCGGCGGGGTAGCCGCCTTCCTTGTCCTTTTTCAGCCAATAGGCATCGTCGAAGCGCGCGCAGATTTTCCCGACCGCGTCACGGATCGATTCCTGGTTGGCCGAGAGCGCGAAGTCCATGTGTCCTAATTCCTTGGGGTGTCGGGGGTCGCTCTGGTGACGCCGTCGCGCACCAGCGCGGCGATTTCGGAGGCCGAAAAGCCGGCCTCGCGCAAGATTTCCGCGCCGTGCTCGTTGAGGCGTGGCGCCAGCCGCCGCAACTCCACCGGGGTTTCCGACCAGGTCGCGGCCACCTTCATGTTGCGGATCCGACCCTCGGTCGGATGATCGACGACCGGAAAGAAATCCGTCGCGACCAGATGCGGGTCCGTCAACATGCTCTGGAGATCGTGCATCGGCATCACCGGCACGTCGGCCTTCTCGAGCAGTTCGGTCCATTCGGCGGTGCTGCGCGTCTCGAAGATGCGCGCCAATTCCGCGTAAACGATGTCGATATTGACGGCGCGCCCGGCGAAGGTGGCAAAGCGGGGATCGCGGCGCAGATCGTCGCGGCCGGTTGCGCCGAAGAAATTCTCCCATTGCTTGTCGTTATAGACGATCACGCAGATATAGCCGTCGGACGTCTTGTAGGGACGCCGGTCGCGCGACAGATGCCGCGCATAACCGCCTCGGTCCAATGGCGGCTGATAGGTTAGCCCGCCCATGTGGTCGCCCATCACGAAGCCCGCCATGGTCTCGAACATCGGAATATCCAGGCGCTGACCGCGCCCGGTGCGGTCGCGATGCACAAGACTGGCGCAGATCGCGCCTACGGCCGCCAGTCCGACGATGCGGTCGACAAGGGCGTTTGGAACATAACGCGGAACGCCATCGCTGGTCTCTGCCATCAGGGCGGGAAGCGCGGTCGCGCCCTGGATCAGATCGTCATAGGCGGGTTTTGCGGCATAAGGCCCGTCCTGGCCGAAGCCGAACACACCGGCATAGATCAGGCGCGGATTGAGTTTGGAGACCACGTCATAGCCGAGCTGCAGCCGCGCCATCGCCTGCGGCCGCACGTTATAGACCAGCACGTCGGCCGAGGCGATCAACCGCAACAGTGCCTCGCGCCCGGCAGGCTTTTTCAGGTCGAGACAAATGCTGCGTTTGCTGCGGTTGGTGTTGAGGAAGACCGGCCCCATGCCGGGATGGCGCGTCGGGCCGATCAGGCGCGTCACGTCGCCATCAATCGTCTCCACCTTGACGACGTCAGCGCCGTAGTCGCCAAGCATCTGGGTGGCATAAGGGCCCATCAGCACGGTCGTCATATCAATGATCTTGACGCCCTCCAGCGGCCCCATCTTCCCTCCACGCCTGGCAACGCATTTCTCGGTCTAGTAACGGCAGGGAGCCGGCAAGATCAAGGGCGGTTAACGTATAGGCGGAACGCAGCCTGTTCGGCGCCTGCCCCGCAGGGCCCGGGCACAAAATCGCGAAAACAACCCATGCAAAGTAGAATAGGCCCCCGCTCATCGCGCGCGTGCTGCACCGCGTCCGGGATAGGGAAACGGGCGGCGCTCCTACTTCCCCATCATCATGCGCAATTCGGTCTTCAGCACCTTGCCGTAATTGTTCTTCGGCAGCGCCTCGAGATAGACGTAACGCTTCGGCCGCTTGAAACGGGCGATGGTGGTGAGGCAATGCGCGTCGAGTTTGGTGTCATCGGCCACGGCGCCCGCTTCCAGCACCACGCAGGCGACAACGATCTCGCCCCAGTCGGGGTCTGGAACCCCGATCGCCGACACCTCGCGCACGTCGGGATGTGTCAGCAGCGCTTCCTCGACCTCGCGCGGGTAGATGTTGGTGCCACCTGAGATGATCACATCCTTGGAACGGTCCGACAGCGTCAGGAATCCATCTCGATCCAGTCGGCCGACATCGCCGGTGCGCAGCCAGCCGTCCTTCAACGTCTCGGCGGTGGCCTTCGGATTGTTCCAATAGCCCAGCATCACGGCGGCCCCCTTGGCTTCGATCTCGCCGGTTTCGCCCACGGGGAGCGGCTTGCCGTCGGCGCCGGTAATACGGACCTGCATCACGCTTTGCGCCGTCCCAACCGAAGCGAGCCGTTCCAGATAGCTGGGAAGACCGACACGCCTGTGCCACTCGCGGCCGAGCGCGGTGATGGTCATCGGCGATTCACCCTGACCGTAAATCTGCACGAAGCGTTGGCCCATGGTCGCGATCGCGTCCCGGATATCGGCTGTATACATCGGCCCGCCGCCATAGATGATGGTGCGGATCCCCTCGCCGTCCTCGCCGCGGCGCTTTGCGGCATCGACCAGGCGCCGCACCATGGTGGGAGCTGCGAAGATCACGACATTGCCGAGCTGCCTGCCGAGATTGAGCACTTCGTCCGGGTCGAAGCCCCGGGATTCGGGGATGACATGCCGCCCCCCCATACGGACATGCGGGAAGTTATAAAGACCCGCGCCGTGCGAAATCGGCGCCGCATAGAGTGACACATCGTTCGGCGTCGCGGCATCGACGTCGGCGAAATAGCACAGCGACATCGCCACCAGATTGCCGTGACTCAACATCACGCCCTTCGGCCGGCCCGTGGTGCCTGATGTATAAAACAGCCAGGCCAGATCGTTCGCCTCGCGGGGGAGTGGCATAAGCGCGCCCTCGCCCTCGCGCATCTCGCGAAAGGCGCTGCCGTCCATCGATCGCATGATCATTGCCGCCGGCAGCTCGCTTTTGGCTTCGAGCAGGGCTGCGATCGTGTCGTCGGAGACAAATACCAGCTTCGCGCCGGCATCGCTGCAAATCCAGGCTGCCTCGCGGCCATGCAGCTTGGCGTTGATCGGGATCGCCACCGCGCCGATCCACCAGATCCCGTAAAGACATTCGAGGTATTGGGTGCAATTGGTCGCAAACAGGCCGACGCGATCGCCCGGTGCAATGTCGTATTCGCGCGACAAGGCGCTGCCGATTGCCCCGGCGCGCCGGGCAAACGTGGCGTAGTCGGCATCGAGATCGAAGCCGGTGAGCAGCGCCGGCGCTTCGGGACGCAGGCGCGCGCTCGCCGCCAGCCATTCGGCAACGTTCATTCGCTCAAGGCCCTCGGCAGTTTAAAGCGGCTTACTTCGCGGGCTCCAGCAGCGAGACGTAATTGGCAACCGCCGCCCCGCCCATGTTGAAGATGCCCGCGAGTTTCGCATTTTTGAGCTGCATGCCCTCGGGCGCCTGACCCAGCAATTGCATGGCGCTCATTACATGCATGGAAACGCCGGTAGCGCCGATCGGGTGCCCTTTGGCCTTCAGGCCGCCGGACGGATTAATCGGCAGCTTGCCGTCCTTCTGGGTCCAGCCTTCCTTGATGGCGCGCGCGCCCTGCCCTTTCGGCGTCAGTCCCATCGCCTCGTATTCGATCAGTTCGGCGACGGTGAAACAATCATGGGTTTCGACAAAGGAGAGATCGGAAAGCTGCACGCCTGCCGCTTGCAGCGCGCGTTGCCAGGCCACGGTGCAGCCCTCGAACTGCAAAATGTCGCGCTTCGACATCGGCAGGAAATCCTGGGCATGCGCGGTCGCCCTGATGTTGACCGCCTTGCCCATGGACTTCGCGGTTTCGGAATCCGTCAGCACCAACGCGGCCGCGCCATCCGACACCAGCGAGCAATCGGTGCGCTTCAAAGGCCCGGCCACGAAGGGATTCTTCTCGCTCTCCGAGCGGCAGAATTCATAGCCAAAATCCTTGCGCATCTGCGCATAGGGGTTGGCGACACCGTTCTTGTGGTTCTTGGCGGCGATCATCGCCAGCGCATCGGACTGGTCGCCATATTTCTGGAAGTAGGCCTGCGCAATCTTGCCGAATACGCCGGCGAAACCGCCGGGGGTATCGCCGTCCTCGGGCAGATAAGATGCCCGCAACAGGTTGCGGCCGATCTCAGTCGGGGGCGTCCGCGTCATCTGCTCGACACCGACCACCAGCACGATCTTCGCAGCGCCCGCGGCAATGGCCCGGATGCCCTGGTGCACCGCCGCCGAACCGGTCGCGCAGGCATTCTCGACCCGGGTTGCCGGCTTGAAGCGAAGCTGCGGGTCGGCCTGCAGCACCAGCGAGGCCGTAAAATCCTGCGGCGAGAAACCGGCGTTGAAATGCCCGAGCACGATCTCATCAACGTCGGCGGCGGAGATGCCGGCATCAGCGAGTGCGTCGGTCGCAACCCGGACCACGAGGCTCTCCACGGTCTCGGTATCGAACTTGCCAAACGGCGTATGCGCCCATCCGACGATGCTGGCGGTCATGGTTGTCTCCCTTGGAATGCGGCGAACAAATCAGGCCACGAACTTACCACCAAGTTCGTCCTCAATGTGAATCCGGATGATGTCGTCGAATGTTTTTTCGGCTGTCGTGAAGCCGAGCTTGAGGGCCCGCGCCGGGTCGAAATTGCGCGGCCAGCCGTCGACGATCCCCATGATGAAGGGATCAGGCTCGCGCTTGATCCGCGCCGCCACCTTGTCACCCGCGACCCGTTTAAGTGCCGCGATCTGCTCGCCGACGGTCGCCGAAAGGCCGGGCATGGTGAGGTTCCGGCGCGGGCCGACGACCGCGGAATCGATGGTCGCTGCATGAAGCAGGAAGCCGACCGCCGAGCGCGGCGTGGCATGCCAGTGGCGGACATCCTCGGACACCGGCAGCGCCACTTCCTTGCCGGCCAGCGGTTCGCGCAGGATGTTGGAAAAGAAGCCGGAAGCCGCCTTGTTGGGAAGCCCGGGCCGGACGCAAATGGTCGGCAGGCGGATGCCGATGCCGTCCATGAAGCCGCGGCGCGAATAGTCGGCGAGCAGGAGTTCGCCGATCGCCTTCTGGGTGCCGTAGCTCAATAGCGGCGTGTGAAAGAATTCGTCGCCGATCTTTTCCGGAAACGGGGCGCCAAACACCGCGATCGACGAGGTGAACACGACCCTTGGCTTGTAGCCACCGCCGACAAGCCGGATCGCATCGAGCAGCATTCGCGTACCGTCGAGGTTGATGCGATAGCCCTTGTCGAAATCGAGCTCCGCCTCGCCCGATACGATCGCGGCGAGGTGGAAAATCATGTCCGGACGATCGGCCACCAGTTTTTCCGCAAAACCGGGCACCGCGAAATCGCCCGTCACGGTATCGACCGGGAATCCCGCTTTGTCAGGCTTCGCAGGCGCCATCACGTCCTGCAGCGTCATGCGGGTGATATCGCGCTTGCCGAGACGCCCATCGCGCAACAGCCGCTCGGTCAATTTGCGCCCGACCATGCCGGCGGCGCCCAAAACCAGAATGTGCAAAGACCCAGCTCCTTTGTTCTATTTCTGACGCGGGCCCCGCGCGTTTACTCTTTCACTGCCCCTGTCATCGCCGACACGTAGTGCTCGACAAAGAACGCGTAGAGGATCACCAGCGGCAGCGAGCCTGCCAGCGCACCCGCCATCAGCGATCCCCAGCGATAGATGTCGCCGTCGACGAATTCGTTGACGATCGCGACGGGCACCGTCTTGTTGGAGGTCGATTGCAGGAAGGTGAGCGCATAGATGAACTCGTTCCAGCATAGCGTGAAGCAGAAGATGAAGGCCGAGATCAATCCGGGTATCGCCAGAGGCAGCACGATCTTGATCAGAATTTGCCAGCGGCTCGCGCCATCGATCAGCGCGCACTCCTCGAGTTCGAACGGGATGGTCTTGAAGTAACCCATCAACAGCCAGGTCGAGAACGGGATCAGGATGGTCGGATAGGTGAGGATCAGCGCCAGCGGCGAATCGAACAGGCCGTACTGGAACACGACCGTCGCCAGCGGAATAAACAGGATCGAGGGCGGCACCAGGTAGGAAAGGAAAATCAGGCCGCCGACCCAATGCGCGCCGCGATAGCGCAACCGCACGATCGCATATGCCGCCAAAACACTGGCGACGATCGACAGGACGGTGGCGCAGATCGCCACATACATCGTGTTCCACAGCCAATACGGATAATAGCTTTCGAACAACAGCTTGTGGAAATGCTTGAAGGTCAGGATTCCAGGTCCAGAACGGATTGAACTTGTCGAGATCGAGCAGTTGCTCGTCCGGCTTGATCGCGGTCAGACCCATCCAGTAGAACGGGAACAGCAGGATAATGACGATGATCGACAGCGGCAGATACAGTGTGACGAGGCGGCGCGGCAGCGACTGCAGGTAGCTCATGCCTTCGCTGTGATCGTCCATGGCAACCGTCGGCGAAGAGCCCGACAATACGGCCTTGAGGTCAATCCGCGAGGTAGGAAGATCAGTCATGGTCTCGTATCCCGCACGCGGTGCCGCGTGTAACGGTGCACCGCAGATGCGGGACCCATGTTTGAAGGAGACAGCCGGGTCCCGGTTCTGCAGCACATCACCGCGTGCTGCGCGCCCGGGACACGACGGAGAGCGGGGATATCAGTCATTGTTTTCCCCTTGCTGCCATTTACGCCGCTGCAGCCCGAACCAGGAGACCATGATTGCGGCGAGCAGGAACGGGATCATCGCGCTGGAAATCGCCGCCCCCTCGCCGAGCTGGCCCGCGATAATGGCGCGTTGATAGGACAACGTGGCCATCAGGTGCGTGGCATTGACCGGGCCGCCACGGGTCATCGCCCAGATCAACTGGAAGTCGGTGAAGGTGAACAGGACGGAGAACGTCATCACGACGGCGATGATTGGCGTCAGCAGCGGATAGGTGATGAAGCGGAACATCTCCCACTTGCTGGCGCCATCGAGGGTCGCGGCCTCGTAGAGCGAGGGCTGCACGGTCTGCAGGCCCGCCAGCAAGGTGATCGCAACGAAAGGTACGCCGCGCCAGATATTGGCAAAGATCACGCAAACCCGTGCCCAGGTGACGTCTCCGAGGAAGTTGATGTTCTGGGTGATCAGGCCGAGATGCTTGAGCGACCACGAAATGATCGAGAACTGCGAATCGAAGATCCACCAGAACGCCAGCGCCGACAACACGGTCGGCACGATGAAGGGGATCAGTACCAGCGCGCGCAGCATCGCCTTGAACGGCATGTTTTCGTTCAACAGCAGCGCAAGGTACAGACCGATCGCGAATTTGATCGCGCTCGCGACAAATGTGTAGAGCAACGTATTGAACACCGACAGCCAGAAGATCGAATCGCCCCATAGCCACTCGTAATTCTCGGTGCCGATGAACACGCCCGGGCGCCCGATGCGCGCGTCGGTGAACGAAATCCAAATTCCGAGGCTCAGCGGATAGGCCAGGAAAAATATCAGGAACGCCATCGCCGGCAGCATGAACCAGAAGCCGAGCCAGTCTCGGTTGGTTCGGAGCTGGTCCCAGGCGGTGGCCTCGCGAATCTGGGGCCTGGCCGACCGGGGTTGCAATGCTATGTCAGCCATCGACGAAATCCATTTGACGTGGTGATGCCGTCCTTGCCCGGTTCACGCGGCAGGTCGTAGTTTAGTGGATGAAGCGGGCTGCAATCCGGGTTGCAGCCCGCTCCCATTGGTTACTTAGCGGTAGATGCGCTTCAACTGCCGTTCGGTAGCCGCGATCGCGCCCTTGGCGTCTTCGCGTCCGGTGCAGTAGTTGGCGAACATGTCGACCACCAGGAAGTCGGCGATCACGGTCGCCGCCTTCTCACCGACCGTACCGATGCCGGAAGCAGGAAGCGTGCGCTTGCTGGCCTGGCTGAACACCTGGTTCTTCGGATCGGCGGTCCACACCGGCGACGAGTCATAGGCATTCAGCGTCTGGGTCAGATAACCCCGCGCCCCGGTCAGCCACTTGTCGAAGTTCTCCTTCTCCAGCATGAAGGCGATAAAGGCCTTTGCGGCGTTCGGATATTTGGTGAAATTGAACGCCATGATCGGGTAGCAGAGCTGCAGTTCGGTCGGCTTGCCGACCGGGCCGACCGGCCACAGCGCGTGATAGGTATCTTCCGCGAGATCCTTCTTGGTCGGATCGTCCTTGGCCGCGACATAGATCGAGATGCCGTTGGCGGTACAATAGAGTTCGCCCGCCAGGAACGCCTTGTTGTTGGACGAGTCGTTCCATGAAGCGACACCGGGAATGAAGGTGTCGGACAGCGCCTTGGCATATTCGAGCGCCTTCACGGTTTCCGGCGAGTTGATGATGACCTTGTCGTCCTTGTCGACGGTGTAGGCACCGTGGCCCCACAACACCCAGTGCAGCCAGCCATTGGCGTCGCCCGAGGCATGCCCGAGCGCGAAGCCGGCCGGCGTGTTGTTCTTCTTGAGCGCCTTGCACAGCTCAAGGAAGCCCGGGAAGTCCTTGGGGAATTCGCTAAAGCCCGCCTTGTCCGTTGCCGACTTGCGGTAGGTCATGTAACCGCCACCGGTCGCGACGGGAATCGCAAGCCAATCGTTGCCCAGCTTGCAGGTCTTTGCGGCCGCGTCAGTCCATCCACCATACTTCTTGCCAAGGTAGTCGGCGACGTCGTTCATCTTCACCACTTTGGTCGGGAACAGCTGCGGCGTCGTGTGCAGGCCCCAGACGAGGTCCAGACCGGAGCCGGTGTTCGCGGCGACGGAAGCCTTCGGCTGTACGTCCTCGTAGGCTTCGCTGAATACGTTCATCTCGACTCCAGTCGCCGCCTTGAACGCCGCGACGGTCGCATTGAACGCATCGTCCTCCGACGGCACGAATCGCTTCCAGCGCATCACGGTGAGCTTGGCGCCCGGCTCGGCCTTCCACGGCGCGGCCTGGGCCCAGGCCTTGGCGAAGTTGAGCAAGGCCGGCCCGGTCAGCGCGCCAGCCGTTGCCAGCGCAGTTCCGCCCTGAAGAAGCGTGCGGCGGGTAAAGTCATGCATAGTCGATACTCCCTTTGTGTTTCTTGATTTCTCAGGCATTTATTCGCTTGCCTGTCGTCTCGTCGAACAAATGCACGAGCGAGGGATCAGGTTTCAGCCGGATTTTCTCGCCCGGATTGAACTGGTGGCGTTCACGGAACACGGCGACGACCTGCTCGCCGCCGAGCTTGGCGAACACCTGGGTCTCCGAGCCGGTCGGTTCCACCACCACGATCTCGGCTTCCGCGCCGTCGTCGGCGATGGTGAAGTGCTCGGGCCGGATGCCGTACACCGCGGGCCTTCCGTCGGAATTGGCAGGCGCCGACGCCAGTGGCAGCTTGACCCCGTTCGGGCCCTCGAAGCCGGCACTGCCGTTCGATTTCACTTTACCTTTAAGGAAATTCATCGCGGGCGAGCCGATGAAACCCGCCACGAACTGGTTGTCGGGCTTGTCATAGAGCTCGAGCGGGGTTCCGATCTGCTCCACGATGCCCTCATGCATGACCACGATCTTGTCGGCCATTGTCATGGCTTCGATCTGGTCGTGGGTGACGTAGACCGTCGTGGTCTTCAGCCGCTGATGCAGTTCCTTGATTTCGGTGCGCATCGCAACGCGCAGCTTGGCGTCGAGGTTGGACAGCGGCTCGTCGAACAGGAACACCTGCGGATCGCGCACGATGGCACGGCCCATCGCAACGCGCTGGCGCTGGCCGCCGGACAATTGCCGGGGGTAGCGATCGAGTAGCGGCGTGAGCGCCAGAATTTCCGCGGCGCGCTTGACCCCCTTGCCGATCTCGTCGGCACTGGCGCCCCGCAGCTTCAAGGAAAATCCCATATTGTCGGCGACCGTCATATGCGGATAGAGCGCATAATTCTGGAACACCATCGCGATGTCGCGTTCCTTGGGCTGGACGTTGTTGACGACGCGGTCGCCGATCGAAATCGTCCCCGAGGTGATGTTTTCGAGCCCGGCCAGCATCCGCAACAAGGTCGATTTGCCGCAACCGGAAGGGCCGACCAGAACGACGAAGGCGCCGTCCTCGATCGGGATCGACACGCCATGCAGAACTTCAAAGCCACCAAACGATTTCCGCACGTCGCGAATTTGTACCGACGACATACAAGCACTCCCCGATTCACATGAATACCGGCGGCAAACGCCGCCGGCCTCATCCTGTTGACCGGGGTCTTATCAGACTTTTTTGGCGATGTCCTCGGATCAAAGTCGTAGGGAGGTTCCCGTTTTCGCGAACGTTGCGGAGGGGGCTTTGACATGCAAACATCCGCCGCCAATGCGAAAATCAAGCACAAAAACGAGGCGTGTGCGCTTTGGGAGAAACCATGAACAAACCGCTTACCGGGATCACCAGACGTAAACTCCGCTCCAGCGAATGGTTCAACAACCCGCATAATCCCGGAATGACCGCGCTCTATCTCGAGCGCTACCTGAATTACGGCCTGACCCGGCACGAATTGCAGGCCGGCAAGCCGATCATCGGCATCGCCCAGACCGGCAACGATCTGTCACCGTGTAACCGGCATCACCTTGAACTGGCGCATCGGGTCCGGGAGGGCATCCGTGCCGCCGGCGGCATCGCGATGGAATTTCCGATGCATCCGATCCAGGAAACCGGCAAGCGTCCGACCGCGGCACTCGACCGCAACCTCGCCTATCTCGGTCTGGTCGAGATCCTGTTCGGCTACCCCCTGGACGGCGTGGTTCTGACCACGGGCTGCGACAAGACCACTCCCGCCTGCCTGATGGCGGCGGCGACCGTCAATTTGCCGGCCATCGTGCTATCGGGCGGGCCGATGCTGAACGGCTGGCACAACGGCGAGCGCTCGGGTTCCGGTACCGTGGTCTGGAAAGCGCGCGAACGGCTCGCTGCCGGCGAGATCGACTACGAGGAGTTCATGAATATCGTGGCGTCATCGGCGCCATCGGTCGGCCACTGCAACACCATGGGAACCGCCTCCACCATGAATTCGCTGGCCGAGGCCCTGGGCATGTCGCTGCCGGGCTGTGCGGCGATCCCCGCGCCGTATCGCGAGCGCGGCCAGATCGCCTACGAGACCGGCACGCGCATTGTCGGCATGGTCTGGGAGGATCTGAAACCGTCTGACATCCTGACCCGAAAGGCGTTCGAAAACTGCATCGTCGTCAATTCGGCGATCGGCGGCTCGACCAACGCACCGATCCACATCAATGCGCTCGCCCGCCATATCGGCGTCGAATTGTCAATCGAGGACTGGCAGAAATTCGGACATGAAATTCCGCTGCTGGTGAACATGCAGCCGGCCGGCTTCTACCTCGGCGAGGAATATCACCGCGCCGGCGGCGTACCGTCGGTGGTGCGCGAATTGATGGGCCACAAACGCATCCATGAAGATGCCATGACCGTCAACGGCCATACCATGGGCGACAACTGCCGCGACGCGCCCAAACCCGATGGCGACGTAATCTGGAATTACGACAAGCCGCTGGTGAAGGATGCCGGTTTTCTCGTGCTGCGCGGCAATCTCTTCGATTCCGCGATCATGAAGACCAGCGTGATCTCGAAGGAATTCCGCGACCGCTATCTGATCAACCCCAGGGATCCGAACGCGTTCGAGGGTCGCGCCATCGTGTTCGAGGGCCCGGAGGATTATCACAAGCGGATCGACGATGCCGCGCTCGGGATCGACGAGCACTGCATCCTGTTCGTGCGCGGTACCGGTCCGATCGGCTATCCCGGCGGCGCGGAAGTCGTGAACATGCAGCCCCCGGCGGCGCTGATCAAACGCGGCATCCTGTCGTTGCCCTGCATCGGCGACGGCCGCCAGTCCGGCACCTCGGGTTCGCCATCGATCCTGAACGCGACGCCGGAAGCCGCGGCCAACGGCGGGCTTGCGATCCTCAAGACCGGCGACAAGGTTCGCATCGACCTCAATAAAGGCAGCGCGAACATTCTGATTTCCGATGAGGAATTGAAAAAGCGCCACGCCGAACTCAAAGCCCAAGGCGGCTTTTCCTATCCGGCCCACCAGACGCCGTGGCAGGAACTCTATCGCTCGACTGTCGGCCAGCAGGCCACCGGCGCCTGCATGGAATTCGCGACGCGCTATCACGATATCGCCGGCAAGGTCGGCGTCGCCCGTGACAATCATTAGGCAGCAAGACCGTCATTGCGAGCGGAGCGAAGCAATCCGGCATCCCACCGCGGAAAGATGGATTGCATCGTCGCTGCGCTCCTCGCAATGACGAAGAAAATGAAGGGAGATCAAGAATGTCAGACCGCCTCAGGGGCAAGCGCGCGTTCGTGACCGCGGGTGCGGCGGGTATCGGTCGCGCCGCGGCCATCGCCTTTGCGCGCGAAGGCGCGACCGTGTTTGCAACCGACATCGACGAAAAGGGCCTTTCGGCGCTCGCCAGGGAGGGCGTCTCGGAAGTGGCGCGGCTCGACGTGCGCGACAGTGCGGCGGTGGCGGCGATCGCCAAACGCACTGGCCCGATCGATATCCTGCTCAATGCCGCCGGCTTCGTGCATCACGGCACCGTGCTCGATTGCTCCGACGAAGACTGGGATTTTTCGTTCGATCTCAACGTCAAATCGATGCACCGGACGATCCGGACGTTTCTGCCCGGCATGCTGGAGCGGGGTCACGGTTCGATCGTGAACATCTCCTCGGCTGCCGGCGTGTTCAAGGCGGCGCCAAACCGCTACGTTTACGGTGCAACCAAAGCCGCCGTCGCCGCGCTGACCCGCGCGGTCGCCGCCGATTTCATCACCAAGGGCATCCGTTGCAACTGCATTTGCCCCGGCACCATCGAGACGCCCTCGATGTTGAACCGCGCCGCGGCCGCGGGTCCGGGCGGACGCGAGATGTTCGTGAGCCGGCAGCCGATGGGGCGGCTCGGCACCGCCGAAGAGATCGCTTCGCTCGCCGTCTATCTCGCCAGCGACGAAAGCGCCTTCACGACCGGCGTCGCGCACATCATCGACGGTGGCTGGACGCTGTAGACACAACGAAAAAACTCCTCATCCTGAGGAGCGGCCTCTTGGCCGTGTCTCGAAGGATAGGCCACGGGCCTCATGGTTCGAGACGCGCAAGAGCGCTCCTCACCATGAGGATCACTAACCGAAAGGACGTTTCCCCATGAACAAGATCGATCTGAACGGCCGCTGCGCCGTCGTCACCGGCGGCGCGCAAGGTTTTGGGCGCGCGATCACGGAGCGCTTCATCGCCTCCGGCGCGAAAGTCGCGATCTGGGACCACGATGGGCCATTCGCCGAGAAGACGGCAAAGCAAATCGGCGCCGGCGTCACCCCGTTCAAGGTCGATGTGTCGGACCTTGCCGCGGTCGAAAAGGCGCGCGACGCGACGCTTAAGGCGCTCGGCAAGATCGACATCCTCGTCAACAATGCCGGCATCGCCGGGATCAACAAGACGGTCTGGGAAACCGATCTCGACGAATGGCGCAAGGTATTGCGCATCAATCTCGACGGGCCGTTCATCTGCTGCAAGGCGATCGTGCCATCGATGGTGCAACAGAATTACGGCCGCATCGTCAACATCGCCTCGATCGCCGGCAAGGAAGGCAATCCCAACGCGGCGCACTACTCGGCTTCCAAGGCCGGCCTGATCGCGTTGACAAAATCACTCGGCAAGGAGCTGGCGCAGCACGACATCCTCGTCAACGCGGTAACCCCAGCCGCCGCGAAAACCGCGATCTTCGACCAGCTGACGCAAGCGCACATCGACTTCATGCTGTCGAAGATTCCGAAGGGACGTTTCGTCCTGGTGGAAGAACTCGCGGCGATGGTGGCATGGCTCGCCTCGGAAGACTGCGCGTTTTCAACCGGCGCCGTGTTCGACATTTCCGGCGGGCGGGCGACCTATTGAAGGATTGGCGGCAGAGGAAGCGTCAGGGTGCATTGCCTGATCGTCGGGATAGTTCCCGGTGACGGTGGTGTGCTAGGCTGAGCCCGCGAGCACACATTGAACGTCTCGGGGGCGGGTCAGCTTGAACATCACGGCTTACGACATCTCGGTGTGGGTATTGCCGCTCGTCATCGCCATCACCTTTCATGAGGCTGCCCACGGCTTTGTCGCGCACCGGCTTGGCGACAACACCGCCTTTGACCGTGGCCGCGTCAGTTTCAATCCGCTCCGCCACATTGACCCGTTCGGCACCCTCGTGCTGCCGGCGATCCTGCTGTTGTCGCATTCGCCCTTCCTGTTCGGCTATGCCAAGCCGGTGCCGGTGAATTTTCGCGCGCTGCGAAACCCGCGGATCGGCATGGTCCTGGTGGCGCTGGCGGGACCCGCCACCAACATCGCCCTCGCCTTGCTCGCGGCATTGGCGTTTCACGGCCTGGCGTTGGCGCCCGCGAGCACCGCGCAATGGCTCGCCGACAACCTGAAGAATGCCATCCTCATCAATATCGTGCTTGCGATCTTCAACATGCTGCCCATTCCGCCGCTGGATGGCGGTCGGGTCGCGGTGGGATTGCTGCCGCAGGCACTGGCCTCCCCGCTTGCCCGGCTGGAGCCGTTCGGGATGCTGATTTTGATCGGATTTCTGATTATTCTCCCCTTGGCCGGCGCGCAGTTCGGCCTAAATCTTGATGTTATTTCGGCGATACTGCGGACAATGACCGGCTACGTGCTGCGCGCGATACTTGCGGTAACGGGCAACGGCTAAGCCACCACATCAGCGGCCCGAGGGCCTGAGGCGATCTTGATCAAAGCTGCCGATATGTTGATCGCGCGACGCGCCGACACCAGGGCTAGAGCCGATTTTGCGACCTGGAAAATGCTGGCCAAGCTGAACGGCACCTCCTCGTTGCCCACCGAGGCCCAGGCGTTCCTGGATCGCTACAAGGTGCTTCTCAAGCAGATGACGGAGGCCGAGGCCACCGAGGCGGCCATCAATCTCCTCTACAAGAGTTACTACAGCGAAATGGGCGGGGTCGGCGCGCCCCCCGAGGTCAAAGCCCAATCGAAAAATCAGGCGACGGGCAACGTCACGGCCTTGAAGCGCTCGCCCGCCTCCCGGCCCACGGCCACACGCGATCTGCGGGCCAAACCCCGGCTTCCCGTGGCGCTGATATTCGCCTGCCTCGTCGTGGTCTATGTCGGCTTGCGGTATTTCTGGCCGTGACGCGGGCGGCGCACCGCCGGCAAATCATTTCCGATCGGCAAAACTCATCGGCAGAACATAGCTGAACTGTTCGCCCGTCAACTCGACCGGCGGCCGCGGCAACGGATCCGAGCGGCGGATCGTGGAAATGGCGGCCTCATCGAATACGGGGTCGCCGGATGACTGGAAGACACCGGCAGACAGAACCTTGCCCTGACGGTTGATGACAAGGCTAACGGTGACAATCGCAGCCTTGTCCTTTTGAACCTTGGGATAGCGCATATGCAATTTGATATATCCACTAAGCTTCGACTCCCACTTCGCCCTGAGCTTTCGATTGTCCTTGCCTAATCCGAGGTTGGGCGCGCTCGCAACGTCTGCCTTGGGCGCAGAATCATCGAGGGTCTGCCTCGCGGTTGCTTCTGCCGCCTCCGATTGCAATGAGGCCGAGGTTTCTACGGCAGCGACCTTGGTATCGTCTTCCCTCGGCTTGTTGGAATTGGTCGGCGACACCATCCGATCCGGGTCGTTGGTCTCGGTCGGTATGTCCTTCGGAAGCTCGGTCTCCTTCAGCTCGGCCTTTTGTTCGGCAATCTCGGGCGAAGCGACCGATGCCTCGGTGTCCGGACCCGGCGGCAGGTCGGTCGCTTCCAGATGCGGCGACATCATTTCCAGGCCGATCTCGATCGCCTGCGCGCCGAGGGTATCGTCGGCATCGACGGTGCGCAGATGCGCGACCGCCAGCGCCGCCCCGCCGATGTGCAGTGCAAGGGCGCCGATACCGGCGACAATCCAAAGTCGTCGGGAAGGTCTGGGTTCGCTGTCGAGGCCGGACATCTCGATCTCGCTGCCCTTCATGGTTTTGGAGTTTCGGTGACCGGAGACGCCGCTTCCAGCGCCACCAGCTTGATCTTCTGATAACCTCCACTGCGCAATATTTCCAGCACGTCCATCAGTTCGCCATAGGGCACGGCACGATCGGCGCGCAGGAAAATGAAGCGATCCTTGCTGGCGTCCGCCATCGCATCGAGCGAGCGAACCAGATCGACGCGCTTGACCGGAGTTTCCCCGATCGCCACCGCGAGATCGGGCTTGATGCTGACATAGGTCGGCTTGTCCGGCTTCTTTTGCGCTGTCGCGCTCGACGACGGCAAATCGATCGGAAGATCGACCGTCGACAGCGGCGCCGCCACCATGAAGATGATCAGAAGCACGAGGATGACGTCGATGAACGGCGTGACGTTGATCTCGTGGGTTTCCGCGAAATCGCTGTCATCGTCGAGTTCGGTATCCGCAATCGAAGCGCCCATCGCCTACTCCGCTGCGCGCGACGGCGCGCTGCCATGGGTGCGGTCGAGATCGCGCGACAATAACCGCGCGGCTGCGCCCGAGGACCGGCCGACCAGTTCGAGATAATTTTTCGTCACCCGCGTGAAATGGTTATAGATGATGACGGCCGGAATTGCCGCGGCGAGCCCGAAGGCGGTGGCGAGCAGCGCCTCGGCAATTCCCGGCGCCACCACCGCAAGATTGGTGGTCTGCGATTTCGAGATGCCGATAAAGCTGTTCATGATGCCCCACACCGTGCCGAACAGCCCGATAAAGGGCGAGGTCGCACCAATGGTCGCGAGCAGTCCCATGCCGAGCCGGATCCGGCGCGCCTCGGCGCGCACGATTTCGGCAAAGCTGGACGCTGCCCGCTCCTTGATACCGGCGTCGCCGGAAATTCCCGCCGACAGCCGCGCCTCGCGCATCGCAGCTGCCAATAATGATGACAACACCCCGCCGCCAGTGCCGAGTGCAAATTGCGCCTCCGCCAGTGATCTTGCATCACCGATCCTGCCCAGGGCCGCGCGCAGCTTGCGGCGGACCAGAGACAGCTCGATCATTTTCGCGATGAATATGGTCCAGGTCGCCAGCGAAGCAAACGCCAGCCCGATCATCACAGCCTTGACCAGAATGTCCGCCGACAGAAACATCGACCATGGCGACAATTCGCGCAGCGTCACGGCCGTCGTTCGTTGCGGCTTGCCGCCGGCATCGCCGGGCGTCGCACTGGCGTCGGGAACTGCGGGTGCAGGGACGGACTGAGCCGCCGCCGGCGGCGCCGCTGCTGGCGAAACCGACTGCGCCGGACCTGTCGGCATTTGCTGTTGGGCCAGCGATGGCGAGACCAACGTCAGCAACACCAGCGCCGACATCACCGCATAAATCGCTCGAGGCAAGATATTCATGGTTGGGCCCAGTGCCGGTGTGTGGAACAGATTGTAACGCATGAATCCGGTCATTTATATCTTTTGTGAGACGCCGACAAAGAAGCCGCGACGCGGACCGAATTGCGGTGCGAACACCCCAATGCCGGAACCGTCCCTGATCTGATAGATCTTGTCGAACAGGTTTACGACGTCGAACCGCACCGTCGTCGGCTTGGTCCATCCCGGGAAAAGATATTCGTGCGATAGCCCGACATTGACCTGGGTGTAGGACGGTACGTGATCGGTATTGGCAAAGCCGGAGCGAAGGCCGCTGCCGTAGATCATCGAGGCGCTGAAGCGCGTGCCGTTCCACAGATAGGAAGCGCCGGCTGACGCGGTCAGGACCTGACTGTGATCGGTGTAGATGTAGTGGCTGGCGATGTAAGCCAGGCGATCGGGGTCGAACAGGTATTGGTTCGACACGATATCGGTGCCGAGCTGGCGCGCCCAGGCGAGGTTGCCATAGATCCGTAAATTCCCGTTGCTGTAGGTGGTCTTGAGCTCGAGGCCAAGATTATTGGCGCGGTCATAATTGAATCCGGACAAGACATAGGCGGCGCCGAATTGCCCATCGTCAAGCAGGTCACGCGCGATCTTGTAGTAGACGTCGGCGCCGACTTCGAGACCGGGTATCGGGAAAACCTTTTGCACCACGCCGACGTCGAACACGTGCGAGCGCTCCGGCAGCACCGGATCGTTCTGCGGCACAGTGGGTTGCTGCGTGGTGTTTTGCACCAGCGCCAGGTTGACCGGCGCGGCTACGACTTGCGGCGGCGGCGTGAAGTTACGCGCGTAGCCGGCATGGAAGGTGGTTCCGTCGTATGGTTTCCAGGTCAGGCTGACGCGCGGGCTGAGCTGGTTGGCGTTGACGTATTGATACATCTGGTCGAACCGCAGACCGGCATTCAAGGTCAGGTTATTGGCGATCTTCCACTCGTCCTGAAGATAGGTGCCAAGCAGCCAGCCGGTTTTGGAGCTGGAATCGAAAACAGTGAACGGTGGACCGAACGGAGCGCCGGTTACGGGATCGACCTGATTGCCGGTTGTCGGATCGACCGGCAAGACACTGGATATGTCGGTGACCAGAGAGCGTTCCGCACTGACGGAAAATCCGAAGCGGAGGGTATGGGCATAGCCGATACGCCAAGCGGTATCTTCCTGGACGCCATTAACAAAGCTCTGCCGGTAGACGTCAGAAGCTACCCCGTTGATAAGGACGTCGCCGATCAAATCAGGCCTGAAGTGCAACTGATTGTAGCGGTTGAAATACGAAATCTGGTAGTCGACGTCCTCCACCGATTTTTGGTAGGCAAGGACGTTGAACTGGCTGAGTTCATACTGCCGTTCATTGAGTCGAGACGAATCGAAGTCGGTCAGCCCGAAGGCCGCAAAGCCAGCCGGCTGCCCTGGATTGTTCGGGATTTGATAGCTTGCATTCGATACGCCGCTCATGAAGGTCAAGCGGCTGGTCGGATCGAGCAACGTGGAAACGTAGAGAAATCCCTTTTGCTGCGACGTGCGATCATGAATCGCTTCGTTCGCCGACGTCGGGTTTTCTATTCCCAGATTGCTGCCGAAGTAGCGGCCGGAAACGAAATACTCGGTTTGCCCGACCGTGCCGCCATATTCGAAACTCGGCGTGATCGTCTGGTGGCTGCCGCCATAGACACTGACGCTGCCGCTGTTATTGAATGCGTCCGTCTTGGTCTGGATGTCCACGACGCCCGCGGTACGCAAGCCATATTGCGCCGGCAGCGCGCCGGTAATCAGGGAAAGCCTGCCGACGATCCCGGTGTCGAGGATTTGCCCGAAGGCGCCGACGCCGTCCGGGAGCATGATGCCGTTGATGCGGTATTGAACATTGCCGTGCTCGTTGCGAACGTGCAATTCGCCGCTTGCCGCGGAATCCTGCGAGACGCCGGGAGTTTGCAGAAGAACCTTGTCCAGCGGCGTATTATTCCCCTGCGGCAACGCTTCGATGGCTTGACGGGTCAACTCGTGCGAACTGGCGCCGGTCGGCGCCAAAATGTTGTGACGCGCCTCGTCGAATTTTTCGTTCCGACCGGCAATCGTTTGCGCTTCGGTCTGCGGGGGCGCGGCCGGGGTTTCGCGGCGGACCGACGTCACCACCCGCGTCCGCGGACGGCGCGGCGGCTGGGCGCGGCGCGGCGCAATGACTTCGATCTTGGGAAGTGCGGTGACGCCGCCGCCAGAAGGCGCAGCCGCCTGCGCCATTGCAGAGGTACCGCCGAGGCCGAGCAGCAGCGAGGCCGAACTGGAGAGCAGTAAAGCGTTTCTTGAAAAGAGTGGCATTGTCCCCATCCTGATAAACCGCTGGCAAATTCGTCGTCGACGAATTGGAGGGTTGCCGTCGAGATACGGCAGCTGATTTCGATTGATCCCGCTGCCGGCCACGCTTGCGCAGTGGCCTTCGGCTGGGATCATCAAGCCTTCGATGTCAGGAGACGGGAGGAGCGCGAGGCTGAAAACCCACGCGGGGGGAGTTCAGTTGGAAGAACCCGGCGTCGGTGCCGAGATAGACAAATTCCTTCGCTTGCGGAAGCGACAACAGCGGGGGCGTCGCAAACAGCACGGTGTTTGCGAGCGCGATAACGGCGCAGATCGCGCAAGCGTCGTTCGGGTGTTGATCGGTACCGTGATTGGACACCGGCTGCTGCTGCGCGGACCGATCGATCGCATCAGGTGCGAACAGATGATCGGCGTTGCCAGACTGGACCTGCGCCGGGTCCGATTGAACGGCTGGCCCCGCCAGCACGGCGGCCCCGTGGAAATGTCCGAACGCAAGCACAAACTGAACCGCCAGCGCAAAAAGCGCGAGCCGCGATCCATGCTTGATGTTGGTTCGGAGCCACTTCATGCCGAGAGACGCCCTGCTCGCAGGCCCGGAAGCCCTTCCAGGCCCCTGCCGCGATGGATGGCATAACATCAGAGATGAATGAAGGGTGTCAACGCCATTGTCCTGCAATACAACCTGAGCGCGGCGGCCTAAAGCTTTCCAATTGTTTAGAATTCTCAAGTTATAGTGTGTTTACACAGATACTTCGCATATTACATGATAGCGTTCTGGGAACCGTTTTCATGGCCCGACACTTAATTTTTGAACCCATGAGCTGGCATGAACAAGCCGCGGACGATCCGTTGGTTACTTTTGACCTCAGCGGTCGTTCTGCTGGGGTACTTCGGCTGGCAGCGACTTCACGGACCTGACGCGGCGATAAGGGCTGAGCAAAAATC
Source organism: uncultured Alphaproteobacteria bacterium (assembly GCA_963742425.1). GTDB lineage: Bacteria > Pseudomonadota > Alphaproteobacteria > Rhizobiales > Xanthobacteraceae > Bradyrhizobium. Next base: position 16,641 of record CAVULR010000001.1, on the reverse strand, counting down.
ACCCGCGTCTGCGCGCACCGCCGCCGTTCCGGTAACCATCGCACCTGTCGCGAAGACCGATTTTCCGGTCTATCTGAATAGCCTCGGGACCGTTCAGGGCTTCAACACCGTGGTCGTCCGCACCCGCGTCGACGGCCAGATCGACAAGGTCGCCTTCAAGGAGGGCCAGTTGGTCAATCAGGGCGACCTGCTCGTCGAGATCGATCCGCGGCCCTTCCAGGCGACGCTCGATCAGGCCAAGGCCAAGAAGGCCCAGGACGAGGCCAACCTTGCCAACGCGAATCTGGACCTGCAACGCTACACCAAGCTCGGCGAATTCGCCACGCGGCAGCAGACCGACACCCAGCGATCGACGGTCGCGCAACTGACCGCACAGATCGCCGCCGACGATGCCGCCATTTCCAACGCCGAGACCCAACTCGGCTACACCGCCGTCAAATCGCCGATCTCGGGGGTCGCAGGCCTGCGGCAAGTCGACATCGGCAATATCGTCAATGCCTCGACGCAAACCGGTATCGTGACGATCGCGCAGATCGAGCCGATCGCCGTGATCTTCACCGCGCCGGAAGAACAGTTGCCTGACATCAATGAAGCGCAATCGAAGCAGGCGCTGAAGGTGATCGCGATGACGACGGACGGCAAGAAGGCGCTTTCCGAGGGTTCATTGTCGGTCGTCAACAATCAGGTCGACACCACGAGCGGCACCATTCGCCTCAAGGCGGTGTTCGACAACAAGAACCATGCATTGTGGCCGGGCCAGTCGGTCTCTACCCGGCTGCTCGTGACCACGCTGAAAGATGCGACCGTGGTTCCGGACGACGCGGTGCAGCGCGGAACCGACGGCCTCTACGCATTCGCCGTCAATTCCGACAACAAGGCCGAGTTGCGCAAGATCAAGGTATCCAGGTCGATCGACGGACGCTCCGTGGTCGATCAGGGCCTTGCGCCCGGCGAGCGCGTGATCGTGGCGGGCCAATACAAGGTGCAGCCGGGATCGACGGTCGCGACCAAGGTGGCCGATTCCGATCAGGTTCCGGCCAAGGCCGAACAGCCATGAACGAAAGCATCTCATCGCCGTTCATTCGATTTCCGATCGCAACCTCGTTGCTGATGGCGGGCATCCTTTTCGTCGGCCTCGTTGCCTATCCGCTGCTGCCGGTAGCGCCGCTGCCGCAGGTCGATTTTCCGACCATCCAGGTTTCCGCCAATCTGCCCGGCGCAAGCCCCGAAACCATGGCCTCCTCGGTGGCCCAACCGCTGGAACGGCAGTTGGCGCAAATTCCCGGCATCGCCCAGATGACCTCGACGAGTTCGCTGGGATCGGCTTCGATTACGATTCAGTTCGATCTCAATCGCAATATCGACGGCGCGGCCAACGACGTTCAGGGCGCCATCAACGCGGCCGGGGGCCAATTACCCAAGAGTCTGCCGAGCCCGCCGACTTATCGAAAGGTCAATCCGGCCGATTCACCCATTATGCTGCTGTCGGCAACGTCGGACACCCTGCCCCTGACGACCGTCAGTGACGATACCGATGCCCAGCTTGCGCAACAGATCAGCCAGATATCCGGCGTGGCGCAGGTGTTCGTCGGCGGCCAGCAGAAGCCTGCGATCCGCATCCAGGTCGACCCGGCCAAATTGGTCGCAAAAGGACTTTCGCTGGAGGATATCCGCAACCAGATCACGCTGACGACCGTCGATAGTCCGAAGGGCAACATCGATGGCGACACCCGCAGCTACACCATCTATGCCAACGACCAGCTGACCGCGTCGAAGGACTGGAACGACGTCATCATCGCCTATCGAAACGGTGGACCGTTGCGAATTCGCGACATTGGTCAGGCGATATCGGGGCCGGAGGATACCAAACGGGCGGCCTGGGCCGATGGAAAGCGGGGCGTATTCCTCGTGATCTTCAAGCAACCCGGCGCCAACGTCATCGAAACCGTCGACAGGATCAAGGCCGAACTGCCCAAACTGATCGCCGCTATTCCCCCGGCCATCAAGATCAAGATCATCAGCGACCGTACCGTGACCATCCGCGCGGCGGTCGACGACGTTCAATTCACGCTGCTGCTGACCATCATTCTTGTGGTGATGGTCATCTTCCTTTTTCTTAGAAGCTTCTGGGTGACCATCATCCCAAGCGTGACGGTTCCGTTGGCGTTGTTGGGCGCCTGCGCGCTGATGTGGGCGTTCGGCTATTCGCTGGACAACCTTTCGCTGATGGCGCTGACGATTTCCGTCGGCTTTGTCGTCGACGACGCCATCGTGATGCTGGAGAACATCACCCGGTATGTCGAGCAAGGTGAGACGCCGCTGGCGGCGGCTTTCAAAGGTGCCGCCGAAATCGGATTCACCATTCTGTCGATCAGCATTTCGCTGATCGCGGTGCTGATTCCCCTGCTGCTGATGGGCGGCATCATCGGACGCCTGTTTCGCGAATTCGCAGTCACCCTTGCGATGGCGATCTTCGTCTCCCTGGTGGTGTCCCTCACGCTCACCCCGATGATGGCTTCACGCTTCCTGAGAGCTCACAGCGAAATCCGCCATGGCCGGGTCTACCAGTGGAGCGAGCGGGCCTACGAGGCGATGCTTCATTCCTATGAACGCGGCCTGGACCGCGCCTTGCGTTGGAGCAAGACGACGCTGCTTATCTTTTTCGCGACGGTGGCACTGTCGGTCTACCTGTTCGTCATCATTCCCAAGGGCTTTTTCCCGCAACAGGACAACGGCCTGATCTTGGGAACGTCTGAAGCCGCACAGGATATATCCTTTGACGACATGAAGCGGCACCAGGAAGAACTCGGGCAGATCGTCCTCAATGACCCCGGCGTCGACAGCATTGCGATGTTCATCGGCGGCGGCGGAAGCGCGCTCAATACCGGCCGCATGTATGTCACCCTGAAACCGCGTGATGAACGGGACGCGTCGGCGCAGCAGATCATTGCGCGGCTGCGTCCGAAGCTCGACAAGGTCGAGGGTGCGCGGCAATTTCTGCAGGCCGCTCAGGACGTGCGGCTGGGCGGCCGGGCGACCCGCACGCAATTCGAATACACGCTGCAGGACGCCAACCTCGACGAACTGAACACGTGGGCGCCAAAGGTGCTCGAAAAAATGCAGACGCTGCCGGAGTTGCGCGATGTCGCCACCGACCAGCAGACGACCGGCACCACCCTGACCCTGACCATCGATCGGGATACGGCATCCCGATTTGGCATTTCCCCGCAGCTGATCGACGACACGCTCTATGACGCATTCGGTCAGCGGCAGGTCGCGCAATATTTTACCCAGCTCAACAGCTATCACGTGATCCTGGAGGTCCTCCCCGACCTGCAGGGCAAGTTCGATACGCTCGACAAGCTCTACGTCAAATCGCCCACCACGGGCGATCAGGTGCCACTGTCTGCATTCGTCAAATGGACGAGCGTGCCGGTGCGGCCGCTCTCGATCAGCCACCAGGGCCAATTCCCGGCGATCACGATCAGCTTCAACCTCGCGCAGGGCGTGGCGCTCGGCCAGGCGACCCAAGCCGTTCAGAGGGCCATGGTCGAACTCGGGACCCCGGCCACGCTGAGCTCAAGCTTCCAGGGTACCGCGCAGGCCTTTCAGCAATCGCTCGGCACCATCCCGTTGCTGATCCTGGCAGCGCTCGTCGTGGTGTATCTGATCCTCGGTATCCTCTATGAGAGCTACATTCACCCGCTCACCATTCTCTCCACGCTACCGTCAGCCGGCGTCGGCGCGCTCGCCATCCTGATGGCGTTCGGATTCGATTTCAGCCTGATCGCGTTGATCGGCATCATTCTCCTGATCGGCATCGTCAAGAAGAACGGCATCATGATGGTCGACTTCGCGATCACCGCCGAGCGCGACGAACATCTCTCGCCGGAACAATCGATTCGAAAGGCCGCCCTGCTGCGGTTCCGGCCGATCATGATGACGACCATGGCAGCCTTGCTCGGCGGCGTGCCGTTGATGCTCGGCACCGGCACCGGCGCCGAAATCCGCCAGCCGCTCGGCTATGCCATGGTGGGCGGACTGATCGTCAGCCAGGCGCTGACGCTGTTTACGACGCCGGTGGTCTATCTCTATCTCGACCGGCTTTCGAACGCGTTCGCCAAGTGGGGCCGATTCGGCGACACCGGCGAGGAACGCCCGGCGAGCCAGCATGGCTCCATCAAGCAAGCCGCCGAATGATCCGACTTTGATGCGTCCGCTTGCGGGCAGCCGGAGCTTGCGCGTCAGGCGGTGCCGAGATATGCCCTTTGCACTTGCGGATCGTTGGCAAGCTCCACCGCCGTGCCGGACAAGACGCTCTTTCCCACCTGCAGCACGGTTGCAAAATCCGAAACCTCAAGGGCCAGTTCGATGGACTGCTCGGCGAGCAGGATCGTCAACCCTTCGCGGTGCAGCCTTCCAAATGTCTCGTACATCGACTCGACCACGGTCGGCGCGAGGCCCAATGACGGCTCGTCCAGCATCAATAGTTTGGGGTCGCTCATTAGCGCCCGGCCGACCGCCAGCATCTGCCGCTCGCCGCCGGACATGGTGCCGGCACGCTGGCTGCGCCGCTCCGCAAGTTTTGGAAAGATTTCGTAGACACGATCGAGCAACGGCGCCACGCGCGCCTTGTCGCGCAAGGGGGTGGCTCCCAGCTTGAGATTGTTCTCGACGCTTTGCTGCACGAACAGCCGCCAGCCTTCCGGCGACAGCGCAAGGCCCCTGCGCACGATCGAAAACGCGCTCTCGCCGCCGATCTCCCTGCCCCGAAATTCGATCGATCCGGAATGCACGGGAATGAGACCGGCGATGGCGTTGAGAACGGTGGTTTTGCCACCGCCATTGGATCCGAGCAGCGCGACGACGCTGCCTTCGGCTACCTCCAATGAAACATCGGAGACGCCGATCAAGTCGCCGTAACGCACTTCGAGATGCTCGATCTTGAGCAGAGGGCCCGTCATGTCGCGGGTCCGCCCATCAGCTCGATCGGCGTATGGCCGGCGGCGGCCTTGGCGGCGCGCGTCCCCAGATAGGCGGCGATCACGGCCGGGTTTCCCGTGACCTCGCGCGGACTGCCGCGCGCGATCTCGCGGCCCTGATGAAACACCACCACGCGCGTTGCCAGCGACATGATGACTTCCATGATGTGCTCGACGATGACAAGGGTGATGCCGGAACGATGGATGTCGCGGACCAGATCGATCGCCAGTTGCACCTCGCGTTGGGTGAGGCCGGCCATGGCCTCATCGAGCAGGAGGACCTTGGGCTCGGTGGCCAGCGCGCGCGCGATTTCGAGCCGCTTGCGTCCGGGCGTTCCCAGCGACCGTGCCGGCGCGTCCGCCAGCCTGATCATGCCGACGCGCTCTAGCACGGCGCGCGCGCGCATCTCGGCGGCGGCGCGATGGGGCGTACGGAGAAATGCGCCGATCATCACATTCTCCAGCACCGACATGCCCTCGAAGGTCTGCGGCACCTGGAAGGTGCGGGCGAGACCGAGTTGGGCGCGCGCCTCCGGCGTCAGATGGGTGATGTCCTGGCCTTCGAACAGAACCTTGCCCGATGTCGACAAGAGATCGCCGGTCAGGCAATTGAACAATGTGGATTTGCCGGCGCCGTTGGGCCCGATCAGACCGAGAATATCGCCCTGCGCCAGCGTCACGGACGCCGCATCGACCGCCTTGAAGCTGCCAAAGGCCTTGGTGACATCGCGCGCCTCAAGGAGCATGGGCGGCTCCTTCCGCGATTGCGGCTTCCGCGGCCTTGTCGCCGGTGACCCAAAGCCGCTTGAGCAGCGGCAGAATTCCGCCCGGCTGAAATCGCGCGATCAGCACGATGATCGCGCCGTAGGCGACGAAGGTCAGGCCCGCGCCCTTGCCGCCGAGCAGGTTGTTGGAGATTTCCTCCAGCGGCACCAGGATCGCCGCGCCGACCAGGGGTCCGAACAGCAGGCCGGCGCCGCCCAGCGCCGCCATGATCAGCATCTTCACGGAGATCAGGATGCCCAGCCCCGAATCCGGATCGACGAAGCCGAACATCATCGCATAGAGCGCGCCGGCGACGCTGGTCAGCCCGGCGCTGAGCATGAAGGCGTAAAGCTTGGTGCGGCTTGCGGGAGCGCCGAGCGAGCGCGCCGCGCGCTCGGAATCCTTGATGGCGCGGAGATAAAATCCCATCCGGCTGTTGGTCATCCACCAGGTGATGCCAAGCGTGATCGCGAGTACCGCGAGAAACAGATAGTAATAGGGAAGCGCTGAAGTGAACGAGAGATCGAACAGGTTTCGCGGCACGGTCGGGCCGCTGAGGCCGACGGCGGCGCCGAGAAAGGGAGTATTGGAGACAATCAGCCGCACCAGTTCGGCCACCGCGATGGTGGCCATGCTGAAGTAGTGGCCGGACAGCCGCAGCGTCGGCACGCCGATCACCGCGGCAATCAGCACGCTGACGACAATGCCGGCGGGAATCCCGACCAGGGGCGGCAGCGCGAAATGGGCATAGGCGGCCATCGAGGCGTAGGCGCCGCAGCCGAAGAACACCACATGTCCCACCGAGACCTGGCCGGCATAACCGCCGACGATATTCCACGCCGAGGCCGCGATCGCATAGAGCAACACCAGCGCGCCCAGCCGCTGCTGGAATGGCGTCGTGAACCACAGCGGATAGGCGATCACCAATGCCAGCGCTATCGAAGGCCAAACCAGGCGCCGCATCACGTTTTGCCCATCAGGCCCTGCGGCCGGAACCAGAGGAAACACAGAAACAGCGAATACACCACGATGTCCTTGTAGACGGCGCCGATCCAGTATGCCGAGACCGACTCGATCACGCCGATCAACAGCCCCGCCACCAGCGCGCCCGGCACGCTGCCAAAACCTCCGAGCGACACCGTGACAAAGGCGACGATGCCGAGCGTCTCGCCGACGGTTGGCGCAATGTAAAAGAACGTCGCGATCAGCGCGCCGGCAATTCCGGTGGCAGCCGCGGCGATCGCCCAGGCGATCGCCTGCATCGAATCCGGACGGATGCCCATCAATTGCGCCGCGGTGGAATCTTCCGCGACCGCGAGCATTTTCGAGCCGAGCGAGGTGCGCGTGAGCAAAAGATGCAGGCCGAGCGTCACCAGCAACGCGACCCCTCCGGCGAGCAGGCGCGAGGCCTGGATTCGGATGCCGAACACGTCGAAGGTGCCGCCGACAAGATTTTCGGGCAGCGTCATGAAGTTAGCGCCAAAACCCCAGAACACGGAATAGCGCAGCAGCAGCGCCAGCCCGAAGGTGCCGAGGATTTGCGCCAGCATCGGCCCTTTCATCACGCTGCGGATCAGTCCGAAATAGACGATGACGCCAACCGTCGCGAGCACCAGGGCGGCTGCCGGCGCGCCGACAAACGGCCCGACGCCGAGCAGCGTCCACACCATCAACGCCACATACATCCCGAGCATGACGAAGTCGCCATGCGCGAAATTGACGATGTTCATCATGCCCCAGATCAAGGTAAGGCCGGATGAAAACAGCGCGTAGACCGCGCCCAGCAGCAGGCCGCCGACGACGACTTGAACAAGAATGGCGGACATGTCAGCGGCAAGTCCTGCGGGTTAAAATCTCGGCGATCGCAAACGCAGAATCACAAAGGGCGGGATGGACGTCCCGCCCTTTGAGTCCTTACCAACCCTTGTAGGGAAACACCGGCGGCGTCTTGGCCAGTTGTTTTGGCCAGACCGCCGTATATGTCGCGCCGTCCTGCAGCTGGATCACCAATCCCGCGGCAAGGATGTTCTGGCCCTTGTCGTCGAACTTGACGCCCTTGTAGCCCATGATCAATTGCTCGGGCTTGAGATCGGTGGCCTTCAGCGCGGCCTGGATCTTGGCAGGCTCGGTCGAGCCGGCGCGGTCGAGCGCATCGCAGAGAACGAAGAAGCCCTGCATCTGGCGCGCCGCGGTATCGTCGAGATCGTCCCCGCCGCTCTTCTTCTTGTAGATCTCATTGATGAGGAACGTCGGCGATCCCGGCGCGCCGATGGCAAAGGACGAGCGGTTGAAAATGCCCTGCACCAGGTTGCCGACGGTTTTCAGCGTCGAGGGATCGGAGAAACCCGCGTTATCGGCGATCATCATCGCCGGCTTGTAGTCCAGCGCCTGGAACGTCTTGGCATAGAGGATCGCGTCGGACGTATAGCTGATCATGATCACCACGTCCGGCTTCTTGTCCTTGAGCTGCAACACCTGGCTTTGCACGTCGGTGGTATTGGCCGAGTAAGCGATATCCTGGGCGATGCTCAGGCCATTCTCCTTGAAAACGCTGGTGATCACGCTCGCGACCGAGGTGCCGTATTCGGTATTTTCATGCACCAGCGCGATGTTATCGACCTTCTGGCCACCGGCCTTCATGTCCTTCAGGAAGTCGAGATAGATCCTGGCGAAATCCGAGGCCACCGGCGTGACGCGGAAGAACCATTTGAAGCCGCGTTCGGTCAGGTTGGCCGCAACCGACTCGCCATTGACAAAGGGGATGCCGTATTTTTCGGCGATCGCGCTTGTGGTCAGCGTGATGCCGGATTGGTAGGCGCCGGTCAGCGCGACGACCTTCTCTTCGGTGATCAGACGCAGCGCCTGATTTTGTCCAACCGCCGGACTGCCCTGATTGTCGGCGAAGATCGCCTCGACCTTGGCGCCGCCCAGACCCGCCAGACCGGCATTTTTTGCAAGCGGCAGATTACCGAGTTCCGGATGGGCGTTGTTGATGATGTCGATCGCGGTCTCGATTGCCGCCTTGCCATGCACGCCGGCGCTGGCGGCGTTGCCGCTCAGGGGAAAGATGACGCCGACCTTGACGGTTTTGTCCTGGGCGGACGCCACGCCCGCCAGCGCGACGGATATCGCGGCGGCAGAAAGCAGCCCGAGGATATGGTTCAATCTCATGTCGAAAATCTCCGAGAGGTGCCACCCGATGCCAAATTTTGGGGCATGCACGGGGCATCGCCGCCGGCCGCTCCGCTTGTTTCTTTGGTGCGCTCAGCATGGCATGCCCGGTTCACAGGGGCAAGTTTGGACCCCGCTCCGGCAGGCCGGCCTTGACCCCGATGTAAACCGTATTGCTTGCCTCGCGATGTTGCTGCGGGTTGTCGAAGCTCACGACATGCGCAGCCGATGTTGCGAAGACGCCGGCCAGGACAAGTTCGAGCGCGTCATCCGGAGGGTCATTCGACCAAAGTGCAAAGACGCCGCCGGGATTGAGATGGCGCGCAAGTTGTTCAAGTCCCTCCGGCGTGTACAACGCGGCGTGACGCGGATGCAGCAGGTCTTTCGGAGAGTGATCGATATCAAGCAGAACCGCATCGAAGCGGCGGCCGGGGGCGGATGAATTGAATCCCTCGGCCAAATGCGACATCGCAAAGAAGTCGCCGTGAACGAGGCGGCAGCGCGGATCGCCGGTCAATTGCTTGCCGAGCGGAAGCAATCCCTGTTCGTGCCATTCGATGACTTCAGTGAGCGCATCGACCACGATCAAGGATCGCACTGCCGGATTTTCAAGCGCGGCCACCGCGGTGTAGCCGAGCCCGAGCCCGCCGACGACGACGTCGAGATCGGCGCGCGCCAGCGCCGCCAATCCGAGCCGCGCCAGCGCAATCTCGGCAACGGTGAACAGGCTCGACATCAAAAATTCGTCGCCGAGTTTGATTTCGTAAATGTCGGCGCCGGAGGCGAGATGCCTTCGCCGGCGCAAGGAGAGCACGCCCATCGGCGTCGGGCGGAAATCCAGCTCTTCGAAATACAGGCTCATGCGCTGACCGCCCTGCGAAACGCGCCGCTTTTGACACGCGCGCTTGTCTTCCCACGAACCCCATCCCGGCGCGCTTGCCAAGGACCTGACGGAGCGAGTAGAACGGCGCACGCTTGGGCTCGGTCGCCTTGAATTGCCGCAAGACTTCAAAGCCGCGCGTTAAGTATTTGGGTTTATTACAGTATTTATTGGGGAATGGTGTAACGGTAGCACAACAGACTTCTGACTCTGTTTGTCTAGGTTCGAATCCTAGTTCCCCAGCCAGACTCGCGCTTTGCGCGGCCAAGCCTCAGCCGGTCGATCGTCCCCCGATCCCGCCCGAAACAACGCCGGTGCCAACGTTACCGCAGCGTCCGCGTCAGGTCGTCGAACAGTTCGTCCACTGCGAAGGGGCGGGGAATGAGGCCCTGCTGGGCGATGTATTTGATGATCAATTCGAGCGAACCGCGCATCTCATCCGGGCTGAACCTCGTGGGGTCGCCGGCGGGCGCGCGCGCCGCGCTCTCTTGCAGCATCCGGAAAACTTCACGCACGGTCTCCGGATGGTTTTTGGACAGTGCTTCGCTCACCACCACCATATGGTTGATCGGCACCACCCTGTGTTTGGCGAACCAGGATTTCTCTTCCGCTGCCGCATCCGGAAACAGCGGCATCACGCCGGGGCGCTCGACCTTCTCGCCGAGCACCGCATCCAGTTCGCCATCGAGCAGCATCTGGATGATCTCCTTGCCCGCCAGGGCGCGCTTGGTCGTATCCCTGAATTCGGCGACATGGGCGTCCTCGAACGTGACCCAGTCGATCGAATCGAGGTCGACGCCGTAGTCGTTGGCGAGAATGCCGCGCAGCCAGGCGCCGGTCGTGGTGGTGAAGGACCGGATGCCGACTCGCTTGTGGTTGAGATCGCGCGGCGTCAGCGTGCCCGATTTGGCATTATAGAGCGCGTGGCCGTGCTGAAACCGCGCCACCACCACGCTCGGCAGCAGCACCATCGGCTTGCCGAAGCTTTTGGCCATCAGATAGGTGACGATGGCCATCTCGGCTATGTCGAAAGCTCCCTCGCGCACCATCGGCTTGAACCCCCGATTGGTCGGCGAGTACTCCGCGAAATCGAATGCCACCAGATCGGACTTGATCGATCCATCCTTCAGCGCGGCCGTGCATGGATGGCTGCCAAGCAAGGTGCGCAAGCGCATGGTCATCTCACTGGGACTCCGGTTGTTCGATCACTTCGCATTGGCCGGCGCATGGATATGCCAAAGATCCGCGCGCCAGTGCAGCACGATGGCCAGCATCAGGGCAAGACCCGCGGCCGCATAGAACGTCCCGGTCGCGGTAAAGCCGATCTCGCCGATCAGGCTGCCGGCCGCCAGCAGGCCGAGCGGAAGGCTGTAGATCGCGAGCATGCGCACGCCCATCACCCGGCCGCGGAAATGCTCGCTCGCGGTCCGCATCAGGATTACCGCGATAGAGATCATGCACAAGCTCTGCGAAAAGCCCGCCAGCATCAGGCAGGCCATCGCCGACGGCACGCTCTGCATCTGGGCGAATACCAGAAGCGCGGCATACCACATGACCGCCGAAGCGATCATGAGCCGGGCGACCCGGATGCCGCCGATCAGGCTCAACAGAATGGAGCCGACCAGCGAACCGACGGCAAAACTGGCCGACAGATATCCAAGCCCGGTCTGGTTGGTGCCGTAGATATCGCGCGCGATATAGGGCAGCAATCCGTTGGAGATCGGATACGCCGTCAGATTGGCAAGGAACGCGATCCAGATCGCAGCCCGCATGCGCGGCGTGGTCCAGACATAGGCCAGGCCCTCCTTCAGGTCGCGCAGCGGCGAGCGATGCAAGGCGCTGTCAGCCAGTTCATCGACGGGGTGCGGTTTCGCCGGCGCGACGACGCAAAGGGTAAGAATCGTACTGATCACATAAAGAGCGACGATCGCGATATAGGCCGGCCCTATGCCGAGTGCTGCGAACAACCCGGCCCCGCTCAGCGCGCCCGCGATCCGCGCGCTGTCCATCGTGGTTCGCGAAATGCTGATCGCACCGATCAATTGATCGTGCGGCATGATGTTGGCGACCAGCGCGCCGCGCACGCCGAGATCCGATGGCCGGACCAGACCCATGATCGCCACAATAATAAAGACATCGAGCGGGTTCAGCCGGCCCGTGAGCGCCAGCGTCATGAGGATGGTCGCCAGCACCGTATAGCTCACCCGCATCATGGCCAGCAGGTCGCGGTGACCGATGCGATCGCCTATGACGCCGAACATCGGCGCAATCAGGGTACCGACGTAGGTCAGCGAGGCAAACAGGCTCAGCAGCAAAACCGAGCGGGTCTCGACCAGCACGTACCAGCCGAGAATGAGCGTTTCCATCTCGAATGCCCACGAGGTGAGCAGATCGGCGGGCCACTGGAAGCGATAATTCCGGATGCGGAAGGGTGCGAGCGCGGACGGCCGCGCGAGCCCGCTCAAGATTCGATGCCGCGTTTCATCGCGTTCCACCCCTGCCCTGTTTCTTGTTGCTCCGGAAAAACGGATTTCCCTGCCGTGGAAATTGTCTTGCCGAAGTGGGCCGTAGCGTAGCGTCGATATTGCCGGTGTCAATTATGGGAGGGTCGCGACGGTTTTCGTCGTCAACCGGGCGCGCGGCGAACGAACGGCAGCGAATCCATTTCCGCATTTGCCTCCTCTGGATTTAGATCGTCACAAAATCCGAACGGCCGTTGCGCGAGTCCAGGACCAATCAAGGAAGGTGGGCGACCCCCGAGCTTTCGCGGTTGGTAAACAGGACATTAAGCCCAAGCCCGCAGGGACTTTGATGGCCGGCGCTTGGAGGAGCGTTTTTCAGCAAAAAGCCGGCGATCCCGGCCGGCCAGAGCCCTGCCAAATGAATTTCCCGACCAATGTACCGCTTATTTAATCGATCCGGAACCGCCCCGCTTTAACCGTTTCTCCAGCCGGCGCCTCCATGGTGGTCTGCGATCTAACTCAAATCGATGACATGCCAGTTTCAACATCTGTGACATCCTTCGGACGCGTGATTTCGGTACGGGGGTCGCTCGCCCGGATCGGACTTCTGGCGGTGAGCCAGATGGGCCTCTCTGAAGTGCGGGCCACCGTCGGTCGCTTCGTCAGCATCCGCTGCGCCAGTTCCACCATCGTCGCCATGATCACCGAGGTATCGTGCGAAAACCTGCCGACCTCGGATAACTACATCGCCAGCGCCTCGGTCGACCTGCTCGGCGAAATCCTCGGCAGTCCGGAGCGCCCGAAATTCCAGCGCGGCGTCACCCACTATCCGACCATCGGGGACGCCGTCGAGCTGATCACCAATCAGGAGCTTCGCACGGTCTATGCGCCGAGCGGATCGGATCAGATCAATGTCGGCACCCTGCAGCAGGATCCGTCTGTGATCGCCTATGTCGATATCGAGGAAATGCTCTGCAAGCACTTCGCGGTGCTCGGTTCGACCGGCGTCGGCAAATCGACCGGCGTGTCGCTGCTCCTGAACGAGATTCTCAAATCGCGGCCGAATTTGCGAATCTTCCTGCTCGACGTGCACAACGAATATGGCCGCTGTTTCGGCGAGCGATCGCTGGTTCTCAACCCGCGCAATCTGAAGCTGCCGTTCTGGCTATTCAATTTCGAAGAGATCGTCGATGTGCTGTTCGGCGGACGGCCCGGCGTGCCTGAGGAACTCGACATTCTCGCCGAAGTCATTCCGCATGGCGAAGGGAATCTATACGCAATACCAGAATTCCGACCGGCTCGGGTTGAAGCGCACCGATCCAAGAGGCGATCGGCTACACCGTCGATACGCCGGTGCCCTATCGCCTGGTAGACCTGATCTCGCTGATCGACGAGCGCATGGGCAAGCTCGAGAACCGCTCCTCGCGCATCATCTATCACAAGCTGATCTCGCGCATCGAGACCGTGCGCAACGATCCGCGCTACGCCTTCATGTTCGACAACGCCAATGTCGGCGGCGACACCATGGCGGAAGTCATCAGCCATCTGTTCCGGCTGCCGGCCAACGGCAGGCCGATGACCATCATGCAGCTGGCCGGCTTCCCCGCCGAAGTCGTCGATTCCGTGGTGTCGGTGTTGTGCCGCATGGCGTTCGATTTCGGGCTGTGGAGCGACGGCGTCTCACCGCTGCTGTTCGTCTGCGAAGAAGCCCATCGTTACGCCTCCGCCGACCGCAACATCGGTTTCGGGCCGACGCGCAAGGCGGTCTCGCGTATCGCCAAGGAAGGCCGCAAATACGGCGTGTATCTCGGACTGGTCACGCAGCGCCCCGCCGAACTCGACGCCACCATCATTTCCCAGTGCAACACGCTGTTTACGATGCGCCTTGCCAACGAGCGCGACCAGGCGCTGTTGCGCTCGGCGGTCTCGGACGCCGCCGCGAACCTGCTGTCGTTCGTCCCCTCGCTCGGCACCCGCGAAGTGCTTGCGTTCGGCGAAGGCGTGGCGCTTCCGACCCGGCTGCGCTTCAAGGAAGTGCCGGTGCATCAATTGCCGCGCAGCGAAGCAACCCTTTCAACGGTGCCATCGACCACCGCGGGCCACGATATGCATTTCGTCGACGCCGTGCTTGAACGCTGGCGCGGCGCCACTACCTCGCATCGCGACGTCCCCCAATGACTCCTCCAGCAACGAACGCCCCGCGGCACGTTCGGCGACGTTGGACGCACCGATGCTGCAGCCGTCGATGGGCCTCGATCCCGATCGCTTTTCGCTCCTGAAAAGCCGTTGCGCTGACGGCTCGCGACGCCTGCGGCCACGCGCGGCGTGCTTTGCGAGAGCTGCCGCTATCGACTATGATCCCGAAAGCCGCCGCATCACGCGGCGTGAGCGATCCCAAATCCATGACGCAGCCGATCGCCAAGCGCTTCCCGGTACCCTCCATCGACAGCCTTCCGAGCGATACCGCGCCCGCCTGCTCACGGTGCAGGAAAAATGCATGGTTCTTCCGAACATCTACCTGACCTTCGCCTATCGGCCCGACGAATTCCGGGCGTTCTTCGCCTATCACGACGCGCTGATGGAAAAGGATAGCGGTCTCACCAACCCAAGCAATGATTGCCGTCGGCACGTGGTGGCGCAGCTGAGGAAACCGTCGAGGGCCTCGGCAACACAGGAAATTGGAGCGATTTCCAAAGCAATGGACGTCTGGGGACGGAGGTCAGATATCACTGGGAGCAGACGCCAATCAACAGGCGGACCTTTGATATTTTGCGCTATGAACTGCGTGCAATTCTTACGCGACTTCGCAACGCTCTCAATCCCTTCTACTGGCGAAAGAGTCGACAATTGAGTTTCTGTGGCGATTTGTCCGTCAACATAGGGAGCGGCGGAAGAGGTTTGCCCGATTGGATCAATATAGAAATGGTTCGCATGCGGGATACCGCGTTGTGTCTCGACATCAGACGCCGCTTGCCGCTTGCTGAGGAGTCTGTGTCGGGTATTCTCGCGGAGCATATTCTGGAGCACATCGATTTCCGGTCAGATGTCCCGGTAGTTTTGCAGGATTGGTATCGTGTCCTGCGGCCCGGAGGCGTTCTGAGAATTATCGGTAAAGTAATAGTACTGCAGTGTTCCGGTGGTCGGTAGCAAGGTGGACGGATCGCGAACCGGTGAAAGCGATTGCTGACGTATTGTGCAATGGCTCGTCTCGGCAGCGAAACGATTTGGTAAAATGCTTTGATGTCGCGCATTTCAGGTCAAGGGTCGCCGAGTGGTTGATGGCACAGACAACAAACGATCGAAGCCTTTAGAATTGGAATGTCGACGCAACGGCCGCGTTCGGGCGAAACCCAGATGATGGGTGTGCTCAGGCGCTTCGCCGCCCATAAGCTGTGAGGTCTGATAATTCAACGCGGTGGCGACACTGGGTTCTTAGAATACCGACGAGTTCCCTTGCTGTCGAAGCGTTGCCACTTGTGCGGGGAAAGCGCGTTCCGTATAAATACTCACGCGCGTAGATATCTAGATCTGTCTGCTCGGCCAGTGCTGCGGAACACGATCATGAGTATTCTGCTCTGCGTATTGACCGCCTGGGTCACATTCGGCCTGTTGCTCGTGGGGCTGGGTTTGCTCATTGTCGAGCGTTTCTCTAACGCATCCCAAGTAACGATTGACGATGAGGGCATCTCAGACCAAGCGCCTCAGATGGCGAAGCTTGATCATGCAATGGACGAGCCTGTTCAGAAACCGCGTGAGCTCGCCGATACTTGTGACGCGCTTTCCCAATTGGAGGACACGGTTATCTTGGCACACCGTGATGCAATCTCGACGGCCCACAGGGCGGTCGCAGATCGGACCCAGCACACGGGCGCCGTGATCACTGAGTGATCAAAGTGGCGTCGGGCTCAACGCAACCTTCGTCTTTCCCACGGCTTGCGGCGGTCGAGATACTGCAGCGTAAAAAGGACCTGCGACGCCTGCGCCAAAGGGTCGCCTCATAGCGGCTCAGCCTATCCAGGGGATAGGTCGGCAGGTGGCAGGCGGACAAAGGACTGCGTGAGGTCATCGAACTGACCACTGGGTCGCCAGTCGATGTTGAACCTATTGTTTCGCAAGTCAGGTCCTGTTGATTTGCTGATCGACCGAAATGGCTTCCGGTACTGTCATCGATCATCTTCTGGCGGTCGCGATGGGCGCTTCGCGTTTGTCGGAACCTGAAGCAGTGTTTCGCCTGAATCCTGAATAGGCCGCTCTCAATGGCGGTGGCGCGGCGCAGCCGCCACAACACGCTTGCTAGCCTGAGGACAAGTTCTCTCTCGACCGCCGATTGGGCGTCAAAGTCAGCCGTGACGGCCATTTCGAAGGCCGGCGGCGCCGTTTT